>NZ_CP109364.1:0-4800000 GCF_045208415.1 Kitasatospora sp. NBC_01560
GCGGTGCTGACGCACCGCCAGGTGCGGGGGTGCCGGCTACGCCGTCACCGTGCGTTGGTGTGGCCCCGGCTGCGCCGGGGCGGATGGATGGTTGGTTGGGGGAATTCGCCGGTGGCGAATTCGGGGGCGCGGCACGCGCCGTGGGGGCGGGGGTCGGGCGTCGCTGCGCTCCGCCTTTCCGGGGTTTCTGACCCGGGCCTACGGCCCGTCAATCTGTCGCCTTTCCCGTCCAGTTCTGCTGGCCTTTCACCGGCCCTGCCGGGCCGGTTTGCTGGCAGCCTTCCCGGGCTGCGCCCGGGGGTGGCGTTGACGATGTGACGTGAATTTCCGGTAGTAGCCCCATCCCCCGAAATCCGGGGGTGTTCCGGCGGGTGCTGGGCGGGGTGACTGGAGGGCTGCGGGCGGGGTGCCGGCCCCGGGCCTGCGGCCCCGGGCGTTGACGATGTGACGTCCCGTTCGGGTATCAGCAACAACCCCACCCCGGCAGGGGTGCCCGGCGGCCCCGTCGAGGGTGTCCTTCGGCCCGGCCGGAACCTGCCAGATGGCCCGGTCCGGGCTTGTGGGCACTGGGCTGACGCCCACTCCTGCACCGGCCCGGCGACCCCGTCAGAGGCGGGCCTGCGGCCCTCACCGGAGCCCGTGCGCACCCGCCCCGCGCCTGAGCCTCCCCCCGCCCCTCCCGGGAGCCCTCCAGCGGGCCCCCGAGGCGCGGGCGGGCACCTCCCGGGCCGCTCCCTGACGGAACCTCAACCCCGGACAACCGACCGGACGCGAACCCGAATCACCATCGAATAGCCAGAGTGTTCCCAGCGCCTTCCAACGGTCTCATCCTACCCATTCCAAGCGGGCGCAAGACAGAAACACCGGCAGAGGAAAAACCCTCCGCGCGGCGGCAGTCCGCGACTCAATCAAAGGTCCTTCCCAGGACGCTCCGGAGGGAATTGCCGAATTACATTCATGCCGCTTTGCTGGACGAAACAGAAAGACCCTGACGGCGCGACGCCGAGAAAAGCCATTCACGCGCCACGGAAAAGGGCCTACGGCCCCGGACAGGCGCAGCACACAATGCCGCCGAGAGCCCCTCAGAAAGCCTCGAACCGTACTCCATCACGGCCGCCCGGCCACAACACCAAACCGAACACACCGACCAGGCCAGAGGCCGCGGGGAGACGGCCCGGACGGGCAACGGTCCGGCGCAACGGGACCGCCGAGCCGGACCGCGCGCAGCCAAACCCACCAGGACAGCATCCCGACACAGCAGGACCGCAGCAGGCACCGGGACGGCGCAGCAGGACGGCCTGGCGGCCGACCAGGACAACGTGCCGGGCCCAGCGGCGCGCCAGCGCGGCGGCGGGCGCAGCCAAGGCCGGCCGACCGACCGGGGCCAGTGCAGGGACAGCCTGGCGCCCGACCAAGATGAGGCCAGACACCTTCGCGAATGTCCTTCACCAACCCCGCCCTGGAGGCCGCCAAGCAGTGGCTGCACGTCCTGCCGGTGGCTGCCATGCAGTGGAGACAGCCGTACCGCACTATCGAGAGAGAACCTTCACCAGGAGGTGCGTGCGGCCATGAAACGCATGACGGCTGCCATGGGAGCACTGCTGGCGGTATCTGCGGCGGCCTGCTCCGGCTCGACCTCGACGCCGAGCCCCAGCATCGGCACGTCATCTGCGCCGGTGAGTCGGGCGCCCAGCAGTTCTGCTGCTGGCGGCACGGCCGGCGCCCCAGCGGGGGCCCGGGTGCTGGGGCAGCCTCGCGTCGGCGAGCCGTTCACGCTGACCATCACCTACAGCAACGGCGCCCCGCCCACCCTGCTACGGGTGACTGTCGACAGCGTCACGTGCAACGGTCTCGACCCACAGGTCCTGGCCTACGCCGCCAACTCCACCGGTGCCTCCACCACCTCCACACCGGCGCCCGAGGCCGGCAAGAAGTACTGCGTCCTCGCCATGACCGCCACCAACGTCGGCACCGAGACAGCAACCTGGAACGCCAACAACACCGTCAGCCTCAACGTCGGCGGTGTCCATTACCAGCAGACCCAGGACGACGCCACGCACGCCCGGGACTACGAGCAGTACTGGCACAGCAAAGGCCAGACCGGCCCCACATTCGGCATCAACCCCAACAGCACCGGCCCCGTCCACGGCGTCTTCCAGATCCCCACCAGTGACACCCCGACCAGCGTCTGGGTGTCCTCCGGCACCGCCATCCGCACCATCAACGGCGTCCAACCCGGATACCTCGTCAACCTGGCCGCCAGCTGACAGACCGAGGTGTCCTCGCACGAATTGCGGTCCACGGCCAGACGTAGGAAACACCAACTTGGTCGACGCGGAGGCGGCCGCCCCCGACGACCTCACCCTGCCCGCGGTCACGCCCACCTGTCGCACCCCGACCCCACACAGGGAAACCGGGGGTATCCACCCACGTCACACCACACGACAGGCAACGCGACAGCAGACGCGACCACCAAGGCGGTCTCCAGGGTGGTCTCCAGGGTGGTCTGACGGCCACCCAGCAGCAGCCCCCGGCTCCGGCCGCGAACAACCACGCCCGGAAGAGACGCAGCGTGAGGAGCAGCAGCTCCTCACGCTGCCGAGAGCGCACCACCCACAAGCAGCCCGGCACGCGGGGCCGGCAGGACAGGGCGACCGACCAGCCCGAAACCGAACAGCCACCCCACCCCGCCTACCCGGCCGGAAAGGCAGCGAATACCAGAACCCCGAACAGAGAGAATTAGCAAAAAAGCTGCCCCAGGAAATACTTACCCGAATCCCGGGCAAGAAAGGCCCGCCAACCGAACCGGGCACCCGATACCGCCCAACCACTACCCCAGACCGCCACGCAACGTCACCATTCCAGCCCTTGACCCCACTCCAACAGGTCCAACCAAAGGTCCAGACAACACGGTGAGAGGAGCCATTTCACGCCTACGCGGCACAACAGGTCACACCCGATGGCTTATCGTCAATTAGACGACAAGTGCGGTATGCTGGCACTACTCGCATGGAGCTCACCGTTCCTGCGTGCCTGCCGTCATAGGAGAACCCTCATGGGAACTGACGCAACCTCGGCCCCGGCTGTAACCGGGCTAGCCGTGCCGCCGGGCACCTCTGTGGACCCGAAACTCGCCCTCGCGCTTAACGTGCACGCCAGCCCCGGCGTGTACGCGCTGCTGCTCGGCTCCGGTATCTCGATAGCCTCCGGTGTGAAGACGGGCTGGGGCATCGTCGAGGACCTGGTCGCCCGCGTCGCCACCGCGCACGATCCGGACAACCCGGAGGCTGGTGCGCAGGCCGCCGCCGACCCCGAGGGTTGGTGGGCCAAGAACTTCACCGACCCGCTCGGCTACTCCTCTCTGCTCGAAGCGGTCGCCCCGACCCCCTCCGCCCGGCAAGCCATCCTCGACCCGTACTTCGTTCCCGAGGACGGCGAGGAAGCCACCGACAAGGCCCCAACCGCCGCGCACCGGGCGATCGCCCGCATGGTCAAGCGCGGGAGCTTCCGGGTCATCCTCACCACGAACTTCGACCGGCTAATGGAGCGCGCCCTGGAGGGGGTCGGCCTCTCGCCCCAGGTCGTCAGCCGCCCCGAGCAGATCGACGCCATCAAACCCCTCCCCCACAGCCAGATCACCATCATCAAGCTGCACGGCGACTACGCCGACCTCCAGCAGCGCAACACCGTCACCGAGCTCGACACCTACCCCGAGGCCCAGCAGGACCTGCTGAACTGGGTGCTGGACAACTACGGGCTCGTCGCGTGCGGCTGGTCGGCGGACTGGGACAAGGCGCTCGTCCGGGCCGTCGAAGGCACCCGCTCCCGCCGCTACCCTCTGTTCTGGTCCACCTACGGCGCCCTCGGCACCGAGGCCAAGCGCCTCACGGCACAGCACAGCGCCGCCGTGCTGCAGGGCATGAGCGCGGACGAGCTGTTCACCGACCTGGAGCGCCGACTGGAGGCGCTGGACCGGCTCTCGGCCCCGCCGATCAGCCGGGACATGGCCGTCGCGCAGCTCAAGAAGGCACTGCCCGACCCGGTCAAGCGGATCGAGCTGAACGACCTGGTCATGCAGACCGCGTTCGCGGTCGTCAGCGCGTCCACGCGAGAGCGGCACCCGTTGACCGGGCCGGTCTTCGCCGAGAGCGTGCAGCGCTACCGGGCCGACAGCGACATCCTCCTGCACCTGCTGGCCAACGGCGTCTTCCACGACGACGGCACCCACGACGAACTGTGGGTACGGTCCCTCGATCGCCTGGCCCGGATCCGAAACAGCTACACCGGCTCGTTCAACGATGTGCTGGAGGGACTGCGGCACTACCCGTCGTTGCTCGCGACCTGGACCATCGGCGTGGCCGCCGTCCTCGCCCGCCGCGAGGAACTCCTGGCCACCACCATGACCCGGCCCACCTGGACCACCCTCTGGGGCCGGACCGAGCAGCAGCCCCCCGCGGTGTACCTCAACCCGTACCGGGTCATCCCCGGCGACCTGGCCGAGCTGGTCCCGCCACCGCCTCAGCAGCGCTACCTCTACCCGCAGAGCCGCCTGCTGCGGCAGGAGGTCCGGGAGCCTCTGCGGCGCGTCGAACCGGACGATGCAGCCTACGAGGCGGCGTGCAACAGGTTCGAGTTCCTCGCCTCAATGATCGCCATCGACGCCGCCGCCGAAGGACGGCGTGAGCCCTGGGCCGGCGAGTTCCTCCTCGGAGGCAACTGGGGCTACGAGCAGGGCCTCGCTGGCGCCGTCCAGCAGGAGATCACCCCGGCCTGGCCCCTCCTCCAGGCCGGCGCCTTCGGCGGCGATCCGGACCGCGCGACGAAGGCCTATGCCGACCTCGTGCAGTGGAAGAAGCAGAACCACCGCGGCTTCTGATCGGTCACAACCGGGTCTCCAGAGCAGGCTGGAGCCCCAGCCGCCGACCAGCCCCATGCAGCCCGGCTCGGCCAGTGCTGACGGGCGAGTCGATCGCCGGGGCCATCGCGCTCGGGCCGATCTCGGTCGAGACGGCCGGCCCAGCACGCCGGACGCCGGGGCGGCGGCGTATGGAGGCGGCCGGTGAGGTCGCGGACGGCTCGGGCGTCGGTGGCGAGCTGGCGCAGGCCCGCGCTCGTCACTGGTGCAGCAGTACGTCCAGCAGGGCGGCGGTGACTTCGTTCACCACCGCCCTGAGCACCAGGCCCATGACGGCCTCGGCGGTAGCGCGCCGGCGCAGCGAGCGGGCGGTGTTCACGATGTACAGGTAGCAGCGCTTCACGAGTGCGGTCCCTCGGTTGGTGCCCGGCGCCTCACCGGGCTGTTGAGGGGACTCAAGATGTTCGGGGTGCTGTTCGGCGACCGGCTGACCTCGCCGAACGAGCGAACTTCCCTGGTCAGGGCGGGAATCGGCTAGTGTTCGGCCGGAGTTCGGTCCGAACAGATGGAGGGGTCCGTGGCCGGGGATGGGGCAGCTGAACAGCTGGCTGAGGTACTTCGCGAACTGCGGGCCGCCTCCGGCCTCACGTACGGCGACATCATCCACCGGGGGAAGCGCCGGACGGTGAAGTTCACCCAGGCGTCGCTGAGTAATTGGTTCGACGGCACGTCTGTCCCGTCCGACCCGAGGACGTTCCGCACCCTGGTGGAGCTGATGGACACCCAGGCGAGGAAGAAGCCGGGATACCCCCCGACGGACCTCGACGTGCTGGAACAGCTCCGACGCGACGCGGAGGCGCAGCGGCGTCCGCGCCGTACGGCGGTCTCCCACCCGGAAGCATCCCCGGTCGCGGCCGAGCCCTCAGCCCAGCAGGCTCCCCCACCCGCAGAAGCGGCGGCGCCGGGCGACGCCGCCAAGGCCGGCCGCGTCCTGGCCGCGCTCCCTCACCGGGCGAACTGGCTGGGCCTGCTGCGGGACCCAGAGTACTTCCCGATCCACGTCACCGTCTTCGAGGCGTTCCGGCTGGCCTGCGAGCGGGTGCCGCGCGACGTCGTCGACTTCGTCGACCCCGCCCTGCACGAAGCGCACACGGCGCTGCTCGGGGTGATGGCGGAGCTGGAGCAGTTCATAGGCGACTGGATGTTCGGCCCCGACCCGGGGCGGCCCTGGATCGACCTGGGTCGCTACTGCCCCGACCGGGAGACGAACCTCCCGGTCCTCGCCGAGATCCGCAGCCGCCTCGACACCCGCTACCGTGCCCTGGTCAACGCGCTGAGCCAGCGCGGGCTGCTGTGGGAGCCCGGGCAGCCGACCACGGCAGTCTCACCGGGCTCGGCGGCGGCGCCGGCGGATGCGGTCGTCCGCGCGGCCCGGCTGGCCACGAAACGCTGGGCCCCCCTCGACCACCTCGAAAAACCCCGCGACGACCAGCGCACGCAGGACCCTCAGGAGTGGATCAAGGAGTCCCGGCGGCGCACGGCCTACCAGGCGGCCCTGCGGGAACTGCACGACCGGCTTGACGCGCTCGCCTCGTACCTGCCCCTCACCCTCGGACCACGCCCCACACCGGCCGAGCTGGCCCTGGTCATCGAACAGGCACAGCGGTTCCACAACCAGCAACAGTGACAACCCGACCCCAGGGCGCAGCAGGGACGCCAGCCACCAGAACCACGCGCAACAGGGCGCCGCGGACGAACGGGCAGCCGGGCCGGGGCGCAACGGGGGCGGCCGACGCGGCACGGACCCTTCCTGCGCCGGTGTGGGCGGGCGGGTCGGGTGTGGTACCTGGCCCTGGTTGCGGAGCAGCCGTACGAGTACCCGCTCGCGTTCCACCGCGCCGGGCTCCAGGAACAGCACCGCCGGGCAGGCGGATGCAGGCGAGGCGCCAGGGGTCTTCCGCGGTCGACCTGGTCAGGGCCCGCCATGCGACCATCGTCTTCGGCTGATGCTGTCCGTTCACGGTCTGGCCACCCCGAAGGACCCGGGGCGCGACGCTGCCCCGGGCCCTTCGTGTCTGCCTCCGCGGTCAGGTGCGAGTGAGCCTGTTGGGCTGCGCCCGTCTCCGGTCGCGCTGCGCGATCTTCCACCGCCTGTGGCGAAGTCGGCTCTCCAGCACTGCGACGGTGCGTTCCGACGCTCCGTGCGCCCGCACGACACTCGCCCGGGCTCTGGCCAGAGCCAGAACCAGCGTCGTCAGGATGGACACCAAGAGGATCACTGCTATCAGCCACATCGGAAGACCCGCGGTGGCCAGGAGGTCCGTCATAGCCTTCGTCATGGCTCAGGCCTCCATCCGGTCGGCAGCGGCGTGCCGGCACGCGCCCGGAGCCGCCGACGAGCTGTGCTTCTTCATCGCGCGCAGAAGCTTGCGCCGCACCCGGTCGCCGAACGCCTTCGGGTCCCGGGCCTGCATCAGCAGAGCGGCGTCGTACCAGTCCGCGTTGGCGCTGCTGAACACGTACACCGCAACGGTGCGGGCCTCCTCAGGGGAGAAGCCGACCAGCAGGGCGTCCAGACAGGGATGATGCCCGAACGGCTGGGCGTAGAGGACCTGGTCCTCGACGGGATTACGCCTGGTGTACGTGCGCCGCCCGCTCGTGCCCGGGCCGCTGCGGGCCTTCGTCTGCTCGTCCGGGTCATCCAGCACGTCGATGTGGCGGTACTCCAACTTCCGCGTGTGCAGGGGAAGCAGGCTGTCGCGTTCGGTCCTGACCTGCCGGTTGAACGCAGCGATCACCAGGTTGTCGTCGAACAGGTCGACGTTGTCCCACCTGATCGCCAGGAGGCCGTTCAGCACCGCCGAGCGCCTGCGGATGGTCAGCTGCCACTTCGCCGCGAAGGCAACCGCGGGGCCCTCTTCCCCGTGCATGACGTAGGCGGTCATCGCGTCATGGGCCTCCTTGTAGGCCCGGCAGGTTCCCACCGGTACCGGCCACTGGTTCGCAAGCGGCGCGAGCTTGCCGTAGATGTGCTGGCTCGTCAGCAGTGTCAGGCGCCGCCGGGCCGGCAGGGATCTGACCAGGTCGGCGCGGGTCAGGCTCTGGTAGTGGCGCGTGAACTCGACGGCGTCGGCCGGCATCGAGGCGTCGATGATGAACGGGATGCGCTCAGCGCCGAAGCGCTCGCGCAGCGCGGAGCTGTCCGCGATCGCGACCAGCCTCGTCGCGACACTGTCCGGCTCAAGGCCGGCCCGTGAGGCCACCGACCGGTGGTGCTCCGTGGGGCGTCCCAGCAGCCAGCGCCACATCCTGGTGGCCGGACCGGCCTTCTCCGCAGGGGGCGTGTCCGCGTGCCGGACAGTGACCAGCACGGCCAGCCTCGTCTGCGCCTTCGTCGTCTGCTTGTTGTGCGTCATCGCGGGTGCCCTTTCGTCTCTCGGAGTTCCTTCACTCCTTGAGACCGACAGGGGGTGCCCAACGGCAACGAAACAGCAAATGTGATGCAGATCACATTCCAAGTCCTGCTGTGCCAGCCGCCAGGCAGGCGGCCCCACTCCCGCCCGCTCGGCACCTCGCCGCGCCGCCCATCAGCAGGGACCGAATCGACTGCAGTCCCGCGCCTCAGGCGCGGCGAGCCTGCGGCTGCGACCTGATGCCGCCACCCCGGATACGGGAGCGCAACGGCGCCCGGACGCCCATGCCGTGACGCACCACCAGGCCGATCCGGCTGGCGGGCAGGACCCGGACGGCGGCGCTGCGGGCGTTGGTGGCCGTACAGGCCGAGCGCGGGAGCGGCCCGCGCACGGAATGAGGGGAGCACCTACGTGTACGGGGATCTGGAGAGCGACCACGACGTCCTGGTGACGCTCCACCGCTTCACGCTGGCGACCGCCGAGCAGCTCCACCAGCTGCACGGCGGCGCCGCCGGGATCAAGCAGACCCAGAAGCGCATGGCCAGGCTCCAGGCCGAGGGCCTGGCGGAGTTCGTGACCCTGCCGCAGGCCGGCCGGGCGAAGGCCTGGCACCTCACTGCGGCCGGCTCCGCCGTGACCGCCACCTTCCCCGAGGCTCTGCACCCGAGTGCCCCGGTGCCGGGGGCGGAGAAGTCGGCGGTGCGGCACGGGCGCGAGCACCTGCTCGACGTCGGCCGGATCCACGCCGCCTTCGTCACCGACGCCTGGGAGCGCGGCGAGGCCTGCGGCCCGCTCGACCTCCTCCCCGCCCCCGAGCACCCCGCCGGGCCGAACGAGCCGGACGGGAACGTATACCGGCCGCCGCCGAGCTCGCCTACACCGCGACCACCGACGGCCAGCGGCAGCGGTTGCGGGCGTTCGTCGAACTCCACCGCCCCGGCGCGGGCACCGAGCACTGCGCAGCGCAGCTGGCGGCCTGCGCCCGGGTGTGGGAGCAGGCGGGCGAGGGCGGGCGTGGGAACGGCGCTGGCGCTCGTTCCCGCGGCTGCTGGTGGTCCCGGTCGGCACGGCCGCCGCCGGGGTACGCGGCACGGTGGCGGACCTGCGGCTGGCCGCCGAGGAGAATCCGGTCGCCGCCGAGATGCTGGCCTACGTCCCGGCCGGGGCTGCCCGGATCGAAGACCTGGTGCAGCGCGGACCGTCCGGGCCGGTCTGGCACTCGCTCGGCACCCAGGGCGGGCGTGCGTGCAGGCGGGGAGGGCTGTAGGCGGCGAGCGGCACGACTACACGACCACCCACTTGCCGCCGTCAATTGCGTGAGCAAGTGGCTCACCGGGCACCCCGAGTTCTTGGAGCGCCAGTCCGACGGCCATCGTGTGTGCCAGCAAGGTCAGCGTCCTGAGAGCCTGCGCGGTCGGTTGGTCACCGCCATGGGCGAGGTTGTTCCGCACCTTTCCCATGATCTTCCAGACATCACCGAGGTCGGCTCTGCAGTCCTCGAGCGACTCAGGCAGCGGGTCAGTCAGGGCTCTGAGCCGCTGCTGCAGTCCTTCGGGAAGATCGTTGAGCAGTTGGTGGAGTCGCTCCTGGAGCTGGTAGCTCCCGAGCGCGTTGACCCACTTCCTCAGCCATTCAACGTCATCACCAGCAACCCCCTCCACAGCCGCCACGCGACGCAGCACCTCCTTGCGCTGCTTGGTGTACTCCTTCCGGCTCTGTGGTCCGTCGCCGTACTTCTCCGTGTGGAAGCTCTCAATGGCCGGCACAAGCGCGAGGAATCGCGACTTGAGCGTCATCTCCTCACGAAGCGCCGAGCTCAGGTAGTCGGAGAACGTGTCGTACTTCGCCTGCAGAGCCTTCCATCCGTCTAGCAGATCGGGTAGCGACGCTCCTTCCGGACCGAGCCTGAGGAGAGGAGCCAGTACCCGAGGCTCAGGCGCGAGGGACCGGTAGGGCTCTTGGGTGATCTCCGCTGCGAAAGCCTGGGCGGTGTAGTTCGGTTCAGCGCTTCGCGAGATGAACTGCACCCAGCAGACGGGCTGCTTCCTGGCTGTAGCAAATGTAGTGAGTTCAGCCAGCGGCTTGACATACGCCTCGATCCATTCACCTGCCTTCCTCCGCACCCCACTGACCTCAACGATCGGTTGTGCGGAGACCTCCAGCTGGTAGCCCGGCTGGAAGCTCATGTAGGCCGTGTAGTTCAGCGTGATGCGGTCCCCTGTGTCGGTCGACCACTCCTGGTCGACTTCCTTGTTCCAACTGGCGGAGAAGGTGGGCTCGGGGGTGTCGGAACTAGGCCACTGGATCTTTGGTATCGGCGCAACCCCGGACAGTTCCGTCAAACCTCCTACCTGGAACTGGACCGTGTCGAAGAGGATCTCGTCACCGGCCGGGAGCCCGAATCCGCACAGCGCCATTTCTCCAGTCAGCTGTGCAGTGCCAGGGAATACGTGCCCAAGCGAGGCACCGATCAGGACGACGTCGTGGCCGCTCCGCAGTTGGCCACGTACGCGTTCGACGCTCTCCTCGTACGGCGAGAACCTCACGAACTGCGATCCGTCAGCCGCGCTGGTGGTGGTCCCTACTCCTGGCACGTCGAAGGCAGTGCCTTGAGGTCTTCCACTCTCTACGAGCATCAGCTGACCGCCGACGGTCGCCCCATTGATGGACCAGGTACAGGCGTAGTCCCCAGCGGAGACCGGCAGCTTCATCATCCTCGAAGGATAGGGCGGCTGTGAAGTGCTGAGGAATGGTGAGTTACGGCCTTACACGGCCACCTGGGCTGCGCCGTCAGGCAGTTCGGGCGTCGGCCAGGTGGGGTCCGGCGTCCAGGTGGGCCACGGGCCGGCGAACGGGCCGGCACGGCCCTGAAGGAGGCCGAGGGCGCGCTCGCGGGCCTGCTCGACCAAGCGGTGGTCCTGGTCGGTGATGAAGCCAAGCCGGCGGCCGTGAGCATACTCGTCCTCGTCCTTCCACCTCACCGAGGAAAGGTCGGGCTCCACCACCAGGTCGACGAGCAGGTCCAGGGTGTCGATCCCAATCCGGGTACGGACCGCCGGGCGCTCGAAGTTCACGTACAGGCGCAGCGACTTCCCGGTCGGCGTCTGAATGTGGTGCACAGAGAACCATTCGCCGGTCTCGAAGCGGGACCGGCGAACGGTGTCGCGCCAGGCCCAGGGGCCGAGCGTCCAGGTGCCGGCGGCGAGGTTGGTCAGGCCGTTGCTGCGCGCCTCGTCGTCGCCGGTGCGCAGCGCCGTGGCCAAGGTGGTGGGTGCGAGGGAGCGAATGCCCGGCCAGTAGGCGAGCTCGAGAACGGTGCCGGTGTCGGCGAGTGCCGGTAGGGCTGGGCGGACCACACCTTGCCCACGTGGATGTCGCGGCGCACGACCGTGGCGCCGGACTCGAACCGGGCACCCAGCCCGGCGGGGGTGGTCACGGCCGGCTCCAGGTCCGACAAACGGGCTCGTGCCAGGTGGTCCTCACGACCATCCCGCCCGGGGAGATGTGCTCGTTGGACCACGTCCGGCAGCACCCGGCACCCGGCCGGGCTGGGGCCGGCGCCCTGACGGCACGGACTAACCGCCACCAGGGCAGGGCGCAGCGCGGGGCAAGGTGCGGGGCCGGGCCTGCGATAGCCCGGCGGGCTTCTACGACGCGACGGGCCGCTTCTCCCGGAGGAGTTCGCGGATCGGTGCTGGTAGGGGCTCGGCTGCAAAGGCACTTATTACAACGTCACCGTGAAGCCCCATGCCGCGTTCGACGGACTGGAGGTACTCGGCCCTAATGCAGGCCGTGCCCGTCGCGATCCCACGTGCAGCCGCCTCCTTGGCCGCAGGTCTGCCACGGAAGGTGACTACGCGATCCGGCGCGCCGCCCAGCAGCGTGCTGTGAGGTGCGCACCGCGCGGTCACGTCGAAGACTTCATAGTTCCGCTCGCGCCTGCGGAGCCGATCGAGGCCCTCGCTGGTCACCATCACCAGCACGCCTTCGACAGCCGCAGACGCATCTTCTTCGACGTCGAGGAACAGGACTTGGACCGGCGGTTCGGCGGTGCGGTCCGGGGTGAGGTAGACGACCGCGGCCCGATCGTCGGTGTTGTCGGTCGCCACGCTCCAGGTCCGGCGATATCCGGACAGCTTCGCAGGCACATAGTCCAAGTCCGGGGCCAAGGGGCGTCCCAGGTACTCGGCCAGGGTCGTGGTGTCGACCAGACTCCCGTAGACGAAGACAGCCCACCGCAGCGGATCCTCGAAACGCTTCCAGCCGCGCGAGCCCTTGGCCACGTCCTTGCCGATCTCCACCCCGGCGAATCGGCCGATTTGCGTGCCTTCGGATTCCCCTAGCTGGTACCACTGTTGCCCGGAGATCGCAGTCGCCAGCCCGACGGCCTCGCCTCGAAGCTGGATCACGAGCCTGCCGTTTAGTCCGGTGATGTCGCGGCCCTGGACGTGGCGGATCTCGCCGTCCGTCAACGGCGCGTCGAGGGGCACCCATAGGGTGAACGGCGCGCCGGTTCGGGCGATCGGCCACGTGCGCTGCTGCGCGCGATTGCCATCGCCGTCAAGAACGTCGAGCTGCACCCTTCGCGCGGTTATCGTGCCGTCCACTGGCGACGGCGCCACATAGTGCAGGAACACTTTGGCCGTCAGATCGTTGATCGTTAGCCGCCTCAGCCGCTTGTACCACCGGATCGCCACGATGATGTCGTTGGAGTCCGAGTCTGCGCGCTGGGGCTCGTAGTCCATCTCCCAGGGGAAGCAGAGGCTGGTCGTCTTACGCCATACGAAGGGGTCGACCGCGAAGACGCGGATCACGAACGTAGCGACGACGAGGGCAGGAATGAGCAGGGACAGCACACCCACGACGAACGAGATCGCCTCGTCCGCGTCGTTGTGGCCAGCAGAGGCGGGATACGCCCCGGTATTGATCAGGGCGCGGAGCATCGCGCTGGTGCGCGTAAAGAATGCGTTTAGCGCGAACCTCTTTGACAGCGGGTCCGCCGCCACCGTGGTCACATCCTGAAGCGCGGCAATCGAGGCCGCCAACATGACAAGTGCGGCGATCGCGAACAGCGTGAGCTTCCCGGCGGGAAGGCGGGCCACGCTCCATCGGAAAGACGTTGAGGAGCGGGGATGGTCTGCGCGAAACCCCAATTCTGAGCATCTCCCTGACTGCGGCGCGACAAGGCACGTAGGGCTGACCATAGCGGGGAAGTATGATGCGACCAGGGTGACGCTCCGGTAAACTCACGTGATCACCGATCGACCGAATGCGAGAATGCCGGTGCGGTGCACATACTGTCACGAAGTCATATCAGAGGCGTCCTGGTTCGCCGATCCACCCGAGCCGTCGGCGCCGTGGTTCCGGCCGACGTCGGCGCGGCAGATTACAGACATAGCGGCGGACCTCGGTCTGGAACTGACCTGGCTGTCCGACGGCTGGGTGGTCCGGCTGCGCCGCGATGCCGTGGTCAGGCACGTCATCGGCTACGCCTTCCCGCCGAACTCCGCCGTGGCAGCCCATTTGGCGGCAGACAAGGTCGGCTGCTTCGCAGTGCTCGAAAACGCTGGCATCCCGGCCGTTCCCCATCGGATCGTCCGCGCCGGATCGTACGGTGCCGAGGAGTTGTACTCAGCGGTCGCGCAGGCCCATGAGCTGCCGCTCGTCCTCAAGCCGAACGACGGCGACGGCGGCGTCGATGTCTACCGCGCCGACACGCCGACCGACCTCCGTCGGATCCTCGCCCACATGTTCGACCGCTATCGCGCAATCGCGATAGCGCCGTTCGTGGAAGGTGCCGAGGAATACCGGGTCGTCATGCTGAACGGCACGGCGTTTCCCATCTATCGGAAGCTGCGTTCGCTTGCGGACGATTGCGTCGCCGAATGGCGAAACAATCTACGCCACGGAGCACGACCCGAACTGGTACGGAACTCAGCCCTCAAAAGCCAGCTGACGATTCTGGGCCGCCGCGCCATGGACACGCTCGGGCTGATGTTTGCCAGTGTCGACATCCTGTTGGTCGACGGCGGTTTCCGGATCTTGGAGGTCAACAGCTCGGTCTGTTTCGAGCGGTTCTCCGGATTCGGGCCCGGGAACTATCACATCGCCTACTGCGTATACCGCGAGGCGCTGCGTCAGGAGTTCCACCGCTAGGCCTGTGCGCGGACAGACCTTGCCCGCCGACCCCTCGTCCGCGGTCTGACGGCATCCCTTGTCCCGCCCGTTGACCAGCGTGTTGTCCCGCCCGGTTCGCCCAGGTCAGGGGGCCTTGTCCTCTCGGTTTGTCCGTGACGGCGATCACCTCGGGGCGGGCGGCGGTACGGGCGGTCGGGCGGCTGGCCAGTAGGCGGCGAGCCGACTCGCGAGTTCTGCGGCGACGTCGCCAGCCGCCAGGGCCTCGGCGACCGGGCCGGGCAACGGGCCGTCCAAGGGCGTGGTGTCGTCGGCGCCCGGCGTCGGCCACACGACGCCGCCGTTGAACCACGGCCGGACGAAGCCGGCGACGGCGGCCGGGCTCGGCAGCACGCAGTCGCCTGCGAAGATCTCGGAGGCGTAGTCGTACCGGCCGCGGCCGTCGACGTCGCGCCCGGTCCAGCCTCGGGCGAGGCCGGCGCCGTGGTGGAGGGTGCGGATGCCGTCGTGGCCGGACCAGCGCAGCCACATCGAACCGCGCACCAGCGGCGAGTCCAGGACCGCCCGGCCCAGGTCCCGGTCGGCGGGCGCGGGCCGGCTGCTGCACAGGCCCAGCTCCAGTCACCCGGGCGCGGCGGCGGGGTCCGGGGCGGGGCGGGTGGTGTCGGTCATCGCGGGTGCCTCCGGGAGTCGGGAGCGGGTACGAGCGGCCGTCCCGGCCTCGGTGAGCCGGGACGGCGGGGGTGCGGGGCGGGTCAGCCGGTGACGGTCTCGGCGTGTCGGTGGAGAGCGTCCAGGAGCGCGATCTGCTGCTCGGTCAGCTTCCCTTGGGCGCGGGCCTTGTCCTGCTTTCGCAGCCATGTGCCGGGGCGGAACGTCGGGTCCGCGTCGCCGCCAGTGCGGTTCGCCGGGCCGTCCAGGGTGCCGCCGGCGGCGAGGTAGGCGAGCAGGCGGCGGTAGGAGCGGTTCCAGTCCGGCTCCAGGTGCCACAGCTCGTCCAGCGCGTCGAGCTTGGCCACCTGGTCTGCGGTGAGGTTGTCGGCCTTGCGCTGGCGGCGCATCCACGCGCCCACCGCGTAGTCGTCGAGCTTTGTGGTGGCGGGGATCGCCAGGTGGCCGTGCTGGTGGTGGAAGGCAGCGGCGTAGGCGTAGCCGCGTTCCCAGGCGTTGGCGTTCTTCGACCAGATCATGCCGAGGGCGTCCAGCTCGCTGATGCGGGCGGCGTCGAGGAGGTGCTGGCCGTGGAGGTGGCGCTGGCGGGTGAGCCAGGAGATCAGCTCGGCGTGCTTGGTCTTGTCGGTGGGGTCGAGGTGGCCGTGCTGGAGGTGGAAGACCGCCGCGACGGCGTGCATGCTCTGCCACTCCACGGCGCGCGGGTTGAACGCGCGCAGCTTGACGGTCTGGAGGATCCGGGCGGCGTGCTGCTTCGCGTTGATCCGCAGCCACTCGATCGGCGACTCGGCCGGGGCCGGCTGCTGCTCTCCCTCCCCGGCCTCGGTGGCCTCACCCTCGGAGGCCGCCGTGGTCGCGGTGGTGTGCGCGGTGCCCTGCGAGCGGCTGGCGCGCAGTTCGGTGATCCGGCCGACCACCCGGGCGTCGTGCGCGGCCAGGGCGCGCAGGACTCGCCAGATCGTGCGGAAGGAGCTGGCTTCGATCTCGGCGTCGGCCTCGGCCTTCACGGCCTCGCCGGCGTCGTGGACCTCGGCCGGGTGCGTGGTC
The DNA here is from genome assembly GCF_045208415.1 of Kitasatospora sp. NBC_01560. Taxonomy (NCBI): domain Bacteria; kingdom Bacillati; phylum Actinomycetota; class Actinomycetes; order Kitasatosporales; family Streptomycetaceae; genus Kitasatospora; species Kitasatospora sp. NBC_01560. Next base: position 16,123 of record NZ_CP109364.1, read on the forward strand.
GCGGTGTCGTCGCCGACCTCTGGCGTCGGCAGGTAGACCGGGATGATGACCCAGCTGACCTTGCCCTGCCGGTAGGACTGGCGCAGCGCGCGGCCGACGGCCTGGACGATGTCGATGACGCTCGACTTCGGGTCCGCGAAGCAGATGGCGTCCACGGCGGCGACGTCGATGCCCTCCGTCAGGAGCCGACTGTTGCAGAGGATGCCGCACTCCTCGCCGTCCTCGCCGGTGTGGGCCTTGAACTCGGCGAACGCGGCCCGGCGGTCCTTGAGCCGGTCGGTTCCAGCCACCGCCTTCGCCCAGATCCGCTCCGGACGCTCCGCGTCGGGCAGCAGCTCCGAGGCCTCCAGCAGAGTGCTCGCGAACTCCCGCGCCCCAGCCACCCGCGAGTGGAACGTGATGACCCGGCGCAGGCCGAGGTCGGCGACCGCGCGCAGCACCGCGATCTGCAACGCGAGGCGCAGCAGTTCCTCGTTGCTGCGCTGGGAGCGCAGGTCGGCGACGGCGGGGAGGTTGAGCAGCTCGCGCAGGTCCTCGTCCGTCACTACCGGCACGAGTACCCGGTAGTCGGCGAGGTAGCCGTGCTCGATGCCCTGGCCGAGGGTCCAGGTGAACACGGTCTTGCCGTAGATCTCCTCCGAGTCCATGGAGCAGAGGACGGGCAGCTTCTCGGTGCCTTCGGTGTCGGCGAGGTCGGCTAGGCCGTCCTCCGCCCGCCGGTCGTCCGCGATCCTGGGCGTGGCGGTGAAGTACAGCCGGCGCGCGGCGGGGACCTGGGCGTCGTCGTGGACGGCCGCCCACGCCTTCCCCTCGGCACCTGCCGTCCGGTGGGCCTCGTCGATGATCACGAGGTCCCACTGGGCCAGCCCCCAGCCCTGGTGGGCCTGGACGATGCGCTCCAGCGAGGCGTAGGTGGCGTACACGGTGACCGGCTGGTCGTCGGGGGCGCCGTTGACGAGGTCGGTGATCCGGACGGCCTGCGTGGTCACCTGGACGTGGACGCGGCCGCCGGCCTCCGCGCTCTCCAACGCCTCCTCCCGAGAACACGCCGCCACCGCCAGGCCCCGGCGCCCGCCCCGCAGCGACCACGCTTCGGCGGTCTGCTCCAGCAGCTCGATCGTCGGCACCAGCACCAGCACCCGGCCCCGCGCGGCCAGGCGCCGGGCGCAGCCGGCCGCGATGAGGGTCTTGCCGGATCCGGTCGCCGCGACGATCGTGGCGCGGCCGCCGTCCTTCACCTCGCGCACCGCGGCCGCCACCGCGTCCTTCTGGAACCAGTGCAGCGGCAACGGATTCGCTGCGGCGGCGCCGGACGGCTGCGCCGGGACCGGCTGAGCGGCTGCGGCGCGGAACGCGGCCGGCACGTCGGCCTCGGTGGCGGCGGTGGTGGTCTCCACGGCGGTGCTTCTCCTTCGGATGCTGAGACGGCCCGGCGAGGCGCTCGGTGCTGTGGGAGGGTCGGGGCGGGCGGCCTCTCCCCGGGGCCAGGTCATGGATGGGGAGAGGCCGACCGGACTACTGCTGGTCCTCGGGGATCCAGCCGCGGACCTCGAGGTAGGCGATGTCGGCGTCCTCGACCGCGCGTCCGGTCTCCACCAGCCAGGCCCGCATCGCCTCGGTGACGTCGCCGTGATGGTCGGCGACGCGCTGGGACCACTCGGCGGCGTCGAACCCGCCCGTGGAGGCGGAGCCGTAGGTGCGCTCCTCCGTGCCGTCGGAACGCGGGATGAAGCCACGGCGGATGCCGCCGGAGTCCTTCTCCGACCCGGCCGAGTAGACGTACTGGTCGGCCTTCATCCGGACGGTGAAGGCGAGACGGCCGCCAGCCTGGCCGGTCTCGTGCACCACCGGGGCGAGGTGGGAAGCGCCGGACTTGATGGCCTGCTTGCCCGCGCGGCCGGCCATCGACTCACCGGGCTTGCCGACGACGTCCTTGCCCCGCACCCGGGCCTTCTGGCCCGTCTTGGTGGTGCGGCGCTTGGTGTTCGCCTCCGCGATCCCGGACAGCGCCTCGGTGTCGCGCTCGCCGCCGCGCACCGCGCGGACGACCTGGCGCAGCGCGCCGACGAACGCCTTGCCCTTGCCCTTGGTGAAGAACTGGCTGACCAGGCTGGCGTCGCGGCCGAGCATCTTGGCGACCTGGCGCTTGGTGTAGCCCTGGTCGATCAGCTCCTGGGTCAGCCTCGCGGCCTCGTTCGGGTTGTTCGGGTCGGCCGGGCTCACCGGTCACCTCCGGCCGCCTGCTCGGCGGCGAGTTCGGCGCGGCCCAGGCCGCGCAGCTTGAGGTACTGCTCCTGGCTGACCGGGTGCTCCACCGGGCCGGTCAGGTGGCCCTTGAGGAGGTAGTCACCCGGCTCACCGCGGTAGGGCCAGGGCTGGCGCTCGGTCAGGGCGATGCCGTCCGTGCCGAAGTACACGACCGTGCCCGGCTTCGCGTGAAGCGCCCCGGCGTAGCCGATGACCTCCTTGCCCTGCCGGTACTTCATGTCCAGCAGCGCCGCCCGCGCCCCCGACCACACGTACGCCGCCCACTCCGGGTGGGCGTAGGGGTCGCGGGAGAAGCCGGCCTGCCGCTGCCACGTAACCACCTCGCCGTCCTGGCCCAGGATCTCCACCCCGGCCGGGAGGCTCTCGCCGACCGGGGTGGTGCCGGACACCAGGCGCGGGCGCTGCGCAAAGCCGCCCAGGCCGAACAGCAGCACCGACCGGACCGCGCGGGAGGCGAGGTAGGCCGCCTGTCGCTGCCGCTCGTCGCCGTGCATCTTCGAGAGGTTGGTCAGGTCCGCCCACGCGGCCTTGAGGCGCTTTCCCCACTCATCCAGCGGCTTGCCGTCCTCGAACAGCAGGCCGCCCAGGATCTCGACCTTCCACGGTGCGAGGTGGTTCGACAGCGCCAGGTGGACCTCGGCGCCGCCCGCCCACGTGGTGAACGTGGTGCCGGGCTCGGAGGGGTAGATCCAGGCGCGGTCACCGGTCACGGGGGCCGGGAGCAGGCCGACGTGGTTCCACCCGGCCGGGACGGTCACGCGCACGTTCCAGTGCGAGCAGGACATCAAGGCCTTGACCTGCTCCTGGTCGGTCATCGCGGCGAACGCGGCCGCGGTGATCCGGCGCGGGATGCCGACCGGGGACTTCCACAGGTGCTTCGCGTAGGCGAAGGTGCGGTCGTACTCGACCAGGGCGGGCAGCTGCTCCGGGACGCGCGGGGGCAGGATCAGCTCGGTGCGGCCCTGGCCACCGGTCGCGTGCAGCAGACCCCGCAGCTCCTCCGACAGCACCGGGTAACCGCCGGCCCACTTGCCGGTCGTCGGGACGGTGCGCGACCACAGGTCCCGGCCGGTCTGCGACGGTGAGCCCATCAGGACCGCGTCGTCCCAGTGCCGGCGCAGCGCCTGCCACAGCAGCGTGAACGCCTGGCGGCAGGTCACGACGTCGGCGCCGTCCGGGTCGAACCACTCCCCCATCGAACGGATCTCGGTGCTGCGGCTGTCCGGCGCGGCAACCGGGGCGTAGCGGCCCACCGGCTGGCGCTGGTGCACGAAGTGCCCGGCCAGCTTGTCCCGGCCGGAGCCGACAGCGGTGGTCCACCGCTCGGACGGCGTGTTCAGCCACGCGGCGACCGCGTCCTTGAGCGTGGAGTACCGCTCGGCGCCGTCGTGCCACGGGGCGCCGGCGGTGACGTAGACCCGCTCCGTGCCGGGCGCAGTGGCCAGGACGGCGTCCAGGATCTCCCCCGGGGTGCGGGCGCCGAGGTCCAGGCGCACCACGCGGTCGCGCACCGCCAGGTCACCGCTCGCCGCGTCCAGGAACACCGTGGAGCGGGCCTGCTGCGTGAAGCTGGGGCGCTTGGAGACCAGGCCCGTGGTGACAGCCTCGAACCGCGCACCCGCCGGACCCTCGGGAAGGGTGGGCAGCTCACGCGGACCGGCCTCGACCACCGGACGCGGCGCGGCAGCGACCGGCGCGACCGGATACTGCCCAATGGCGCCGGGGATCGATGTAGTGGTGCGGTCGGAGGCGGCCTGTACGCCGGGTTCTGTCTCCCCGGGGGCCGATGTGGCCGACCCTGTCTGCAGCACGGCGAGCTGCTCGGCGCCGACCTGGTCCTCGACCTCGGTCGGCGCCTCGGTCACCAGGACGGCCGGGGCCAACTGCACGACGGCAGGGGCCGGGCGGGTCAGCGCCGGGGCGACCGCAACGGCAGGCTCGGCCTCCGGCACCTCGGGCGCCGGAGTCGGGGCGGCGGCCTGGTCGTCGGCCTTGGCGGCGCGAACGGCGGCCGGGGTCGGGTCCAGCAACGGGGCGATCCGCACGACGTCACCCACCGACAGACCCGAGGCCTTCGCGATGGCCGGCGCCTGGGCGCCCTCGTACCCCGCCAGGCCGGCAACCCGGCGCGCACGCCGGTCGGTCAGCTTGTCCAGCTCCTTCTGCGCGGCCGCGACCGTCTTCTCGGCGGCCGTGATCTCGATGCGCAGCTCGCGCAGACCGGCGAGCTCGGCGGTGTACGTCTTACGGTCCATCAGCAGGTCACTCCCCCTTCTGTGACTCGGCGGCCTGCTTGAGCTCTTCGGCGACGCGGATCGTGCCCTGGTATCGCTCCAACGCGGTCCCCAGTTCGCCGACCGCGTCGAGTACGGCCTTCTCCTCCTCGGTGCCAGCGACGGAGGGGGCGAGGCCGTCGGCCTGGCGGAGCACCTCCTTCACCGTCTTCAGCAGCGGTTCAGCCTGGTTGGCCGCCATCGCCTGGCCCATGGCGAGCACCGGGATGTAGAGCCTGGCCAGCAGTTGGCTCCGCTCGTCGGTGGTGGTCATCGCCAGTGCGATCACCCGCTTCTCCAGGCTGAAGGCGGCCAGGCGCAGCGGGGTCCGCCCGTCGGCGTTGCGACTGTCCAGCCCGTAGTACGGGGTGATGGTGACTACCGGTCCGTTCGCACGGACCTGCCGGGACAGCACGGCCTGCGACAGGCCGACCTCCGGCGCGATCACCGACCACTTCATGTCTTTGCCCCGGCAGTCCCAGACCGCTTCGCGCAGCGCCCAGCCCGCGTACGGCTGGATCAGCAGCGCGAGGGCCTTCGCCTGCTCCAGCGGGTCCTCCAGTGCTTGGGCGCGCTGCGCCTCCTCGGCGATCCGCCCGAGCAGAAACCGCGTGTGGCTCGGCCCTTCGCTCAGGAGTTCGCTGTCTTCGCCGTCCGCCATCTTCCGCACCTCCCCGTTTAACTTCAAAGTCGGTATTAAAGGTTTTCCCCAGAGTATCACCGTGAGTGCATGGCTCGCCACCGCTTCACCAGGACGGGGACGAGCGCGCCGTGCGCAAGGCGGATCCGGCCTTGTCGGTGCCGTGCGGGACAGTGATCAGTTACCAGCACTGCTACCGGCGGGGGAGGTGAAGAACATGACGAAGAACCAGAAGGCGCTGCTCGCGCTGGGCGCGCTGATCGTCGTCGACCAGCTGCTCGGTGGCGCGATCCGCCGCCAGGCCCGCTCGGCCGGCGTCACCAGCGTGCAGCTCGCGGCACTGACCGCGTGCATCGCGCTGGCGGTGAGCAATGCCTGACCTGGGCCCCTACGCGGCGCCGGCCTCCGGGCAGTGCGCCGGGCACCCGCCGCAGCAGCACCGGGCCACCCGCCGCACCACCGCCTCGCGGGCGCGCCGCATGCGGACGGCACCGACCCCGTTCGCGATACCCGAGACGACGTGGCCGATGTCGCAGACCGCGCGGCAAGGTGGTCGCTCCCTGCAGGTGCTGGCCCCGCTCCGAGTCGACGTCCAGCGGGATTCGGCGTCGGCGTACGTCCTCCCCTGGGCACCCCCGGTGGGTCAGAAACCGATGCCGATCCCGCACGCGGCGGCCACGGCGCTCGGACGGTCCGCGCGGAGTGTGGTGAACAACCGCGCGTCCGCTGCGGCGCCTTCCAGACGACGGTGTTGCGCTGCGGCGAGCAGGTGAGGCCGCAGCCGGGCGGGGACGCGGAAGGCCTCCGTCGTGGCGGAGCGGCCGATGCGTCCCGGGCCGCACGTGACCGACGTCGGCAGGGCCAGTTCGTCGCCGCCGGGGGTGAGGTCCTTCAGTTGCGCGCCGCGCAGACGGTGCGCTGAAGCGCCGGTGATCCAGGCCGCGACAAGTGCCCCGGCCTGGACCGGATGTGCGGCATGGCGGCGGATCCGATCCAACACCACTGCCGGAGGCAGCCCGGCGACGGGTACGTCCCACCCCGGGATCAGGACCCGGCCCTGGGTGCGGGGCAGCGTCTGGCCGCCCAACGTGCGGGCGCCGGGTTCTTTGAAGGCGTCGCGGGCGGCGTCGAGGGTGTCGACGACCCGGTTGTCGAGGCTGCTCAACAGGTTTTCCAGGTCGCGTCCCAAGGCGGGTGCGTGCCGGACCAGGGTCAGGGCGGCACCGGTGGCGGCGTGCAGATCCAGCAGGTAGTGCAGGTTGATGCGCAGGTGAGAACGCAGCACGATCACGTGCTGGACAGCCTCCGCCCACATCCACGCCCGTACCGCGTGCTCCGCCTGCGCCTCCTGGGCCAGTCCCTGCGCCCGCAGGCCGACCACCGAGCGGCCAAGAGCGGTGAGGTGGTCGTGGAGAAGGACCGCGGTGCGGGCCGTGCCCACGGTGGGATGGACGGTGATACGGCCGACCCGGGGCCGATGGGCGGCCAGTGCGGCAGCGGTGAACCGGGCATCGTCGCCACGGTCGAGGACCACCGTCACCGGCGGCAGGGCGCGCCGCTCCGCCTCCGGCAGAACCGTGACAGGGTTCAGCAGCAGGTCGACGGCCAGGAAGCGCGCCGTCATGGCGAGCGGTCCGGCAGGCGACTCGGAGCGGGCACGGGCGTTGTCGTCCACGGCCGTGGGCTCCTCCAGGTCGCCGGCACCGCGCGTGGGAGGAGGGCGGTGGTTCACAGTCGGCTGAACGCCCAACCGAGGACCTCGCGGTCCACCCGCTGCCGGCCGGTGCGCTCCAGACCGAGGCGCACGTGGGCGGTCAGCTGGGCCCAGGCGCGGAAGTTGCCGTGGGTGGCGTGCTGGTCGGCGAAGGCGATGTCGGCCGGGTCGGTGTCGGCCCACACCGGGTGGAACAGCGGGATGACCGAACCGACTTCCTCGGGCGTGAGGCGGGAGAAGTGCTGCCAGATAAAGATGCGCGAGGAGAGCATCGGTTCGCGGCGCAGGACCTGGTGGCAGCCTTCGCCGCCGACGAAGACGATGGCGAGCCGGGTGTAGGGGTCGTCCCAGAGGTAGCGGAAGTACTCGAAGGCCTCGCCGCTGAGCCACTGGGCTTCGTCGACGACGAGGGTGCGGGGTTTGAGGGCGAGGGCTTCGCGCAGCAGGGCGTCGAACTCGCTGGGGCCGCGGGGCGGGGTGCCGGGCAGGTCGAGGGCTGCGAAGAGTTCGTGGCGCACGGCGCGGGGGGTGGGGCGTACGCGAAAGGTGATGCGGCGGATGTCCTCGGTGGGGTCGAGGTCGCGCAGGCAGGTGTTGACGGCGAGGGTCTTGCCGAAGCCGGCGCCGCCGTGGACACACATCATCGCGCGGGCGTTGATCGTGTCGGCGAGGTTGTCGCGGGCAGCGAGCAGGGCGCGGGTGGTGACGACCTGGGCGCCGGGCAGGCTCAGGTACTGGTCGCTCGCCTGGGGTGGCAGGAGTCCGGTCATGGGGTCTGCTTTCCGGTCGGGTCCGTGGCGGGGCGGGTGGTGGTGAGTAGGCCGGGCGGGGTGTTCCAGTGCCCGGGTGGGGCGGTCGGCGGGATCAGGTCGGGCCGGGCGAGGTCGGTCAGGTCGGTGTGAGTGGAGGCGGCCAGTTCGAGACCGGCCTCCGTGGCGGTCAGCCCGCCGATCGCCCGGGGCGCCTCGGGTGCGGTGGCGGCGGCGTGGCGTTCGTTGCGGGCGCGCTGGGCGTGATCCAGGTCCTTGGCGAGCCGTCGTACACGGGCGGCACGGGTGCGGCGCACCGCCGCGATCTGCTCGCGGGTGGCTTCGTCGGCGAGGTGGGCGGTGGCCAGGTGGCGGCCGGTGGCGGGATCGAAGAGTTCGATCTCGTGCCGGTGGTGGGGCATATGGCGCACGCCCACCCGGGTTCCGGCGCGGCCGGTCATCCACGGGGAGACGTAGAAACGGCCCTTGAACTTCACCCCGCGGGTGGTGACCGGGCGGGGCCCGGCCCGATCGTCCTCGAGAGTGAAGGACCACAGATCGGCTGGCGGGATGTCCCGTACCGGCGTGGGGTCCTCCTGCCACGCACCGGCGGGGGTCTTCCCGCGCAGCGGAGCCGGGCGGTGTTCGGTGTTCCACCACGCCACCCAGGTGAGCAGGCCCGCGGTGAACTCCTCGAACGACAGCAGAGCGCTTTGGTCGACCGGCCGGGGCCTGCCTCCCGGGCGGGGCTGGTGGGCGTAGCCGGGCAGCGCGGCCAGGTACATCCGTTCCACCGAGCGGTTCAGCCCCTCCACCGTGCCCTTCAGGTGGGGCGTGTAGGCGGGCAGGGGCTCGACGGTGACGGCCAGCGCGCCGAACGCCGCCGTCACCGTACGGGAGAGGAAATCCTTGCCGCGGTCGATCCGCACCTTCTCCGGCAGGCCACCCACCGGCCCGTAAGGGCCGGTGCGCAGCACCGCCGAACGCAGGGCCACGAGGACCGACTCACGGGAGGGATAGCCCGGTGTGACCGCCACGCCCGCGATCGCGTCCGTCGCGCAGTCGACGAACCAGGTGATCCACGGCCTGCGCTCCTGTCCGTCCACGAGCACGAGAACGGGCGCCTGAACGTGGTCCGTTTCCCACACCTGATTGCGGTGCCCGCGAGGCCGGGTCAGGAACACATCGTGCTTGCGGGCCGCGCGCTCCCCCGCCGTCAGCCCCGCCCGCTCCCCCGCGCTCAGGTCCCGCTGGATCGCCCGGTGCAGGGTCGGCAGCGACGGGGGTGCGGTGGGTGGCTGCTGTCGGGCGGCCCTGGCGGCGAGCTCGCGGTGCACCGCCGCGACATTGCCTTTCCAAAGGGCCAGCAGGTGGCGGACCTCCGGCGTGACGGTGAACCGGGTACTGCTCTGGGCACGGGAGCCGGGTTCACGGGCCGCAGCCGGATCCCGTCCGGCGGCGGCCAGCCACCGCCACACCGTGCGCTCCGTCACCTCCAGGCACTGCGCGACCGTCCGAACCTGCCCCGTCGTCAGGGCGCCCTCCTCCCGCAGCGCCAGCAGGCGGCGCAGTGCCGGACCGCGCAACGCGACCAGGGATGCCTCGGGCAGGACAGCATCGGCCGGCCGGTCAACAGCGACGGTGTCATCGGGGACGGGTACGGGCTCTGGTGGATCGATCACGTTCTCCTGCCTTCCTCGAGTCGTTGGCACCACCGCGCGGTGGCCATCCGGCGTTCCGGTGCCGGGCAGCTGTCGCTGCCGGTTTCATCGCGAGGGCGGGGCCGTCACACCGGTCCGGTGAGGCGGGCGCAGACTCTCTCAAGCAGCGGGCGGTCGACCACCGCGCGGGCCTGGCCGTAGACCTCCGCAGTCAGATGCGAGGTGACCTTCGCCCAGGCGCGGAAGTTGCCGTGCCCGATGTGCTCGTCCACCCACGCCATGTCCACAGATGCCACCTGCCCCCATAGCGGGTGGAACGCCTCCATCACCGGCCCCACCTCCGCCTGGGCCAGACGCGGCACCAGCTCCCAGGTCAGCACCCGTGATGCCAGCGCCGGCACCCTGCGCAGGGCGCGCTCGGCCCCCGCGCCGGCGAAGAGCAGCGCGACGTCCGTGTCCGGGTGGTCCCACAGCTGCCGCAGGAACTCCAGCGCCGGAACAGGCAGACGCTGCGCCTCGTCCAGGACCAGGACCCTGGGCCGGCGCAGCGCGTCCAGGAGCATCAGGTCCGCCGCACCGGTTGCGTGCGGCAGCCGCTTCAACTCCAACGCGTCGGCCAGCACCCGGCGCAGCTCCGGCACCGACGGGTGCACCCCGACATGGACCCTACGGACCCGGACCGGTTCCGGCAGCTGGGACAGGGCGTACTGCAAAGCCACCGTCTTGCCGTGCCCGGCGTCCCCGTACAGGCACGCCACCGCGCCCACCGCCGCAGCGTGCGCGACGCGCTGCACCACCGAAGCGACCGAGGGGGTGACGACGACCTGCGCCCCGGGCACCAGAACCGGGACCTTGGCCAGGCGGGTCTGCTCACGCAAAAACACCTGGCCACCCAGACCCACACCGCTCACCGTACCCAGGCCCAGCTCGCTCAGCGGGTCCGGGCGCAGCGGCTCGGCAAGACCCGGCTCCCGCCCGATGATCAGCACCCGCCCCGCCAGGCGGTCACGGCGCACCACCCGGTGCAACGTACCCAGCGGCGGCACGGCGGTGGCCGAGCCGGCGGCGGCAGCGAGCATGCGGCGCCGCAGTTCCGCGACGTTCCCGCCCGCTTCCGCCAGCAGCGACCATGTCTCGTCCGGCATTGCGTAGCCCTGGCGGGCAAGCTTCCTGTCGACCTCACCGGTCGCTTTCGCGGTCGCCAACCATCGCCACACTGTGCGTACCGACACCCCCACCGTGTCGGCCACCGCCCGCATATGACGTGACGTCAGCTCACCAGCCGCCTGCCGCTCCACCAGACGCCGCACAACCAGCTCACGCGGCAACCCCCTGGCCGCACGCCCACCAACGCCCTGCTCTCCCATACCGGCGATCAAAGCCTGGCACCACCAGCACTGGCATCAAATCTCTCGAACCCCAGACAGCACCACCCACGATGAGATAAGGCCCCACGACAGCGATACAGACCGCTGGCCTCTCGCCCCATGACAGTCAGCCTGTCAGCCAGCCACCCACGCCGAAGCAAGCCCGACCAGCAAAAACCTAGGCCACAGACCTCGAAGCGCTACCGACTATCACCACCACTGACACCAAACCGAGAAATCGCAGCCTGGCGGCCCATCGCCTTCTCGACCTGCGGGAGCTGGCGCAGCTGCGGAAGCCGCAGAGCGGCGTGCAGACGCTCGACCTCGGCGTCGATGCCGCGCTGGCGGCCGGCCCGCTTGAGGACGGCCTTCAGCTGGGTGCGGGTGAGCCGGGCCGCCTGCTCAGGGGTCGGAGCGGCGGCCAGCAGAGTGCGGGCCAGCGGCTCGGCGATACCGCCCTTGAGGGCTTCGATGGCGGCGAGGTAGCCGGGGAAGTACTCCCGCAGGTGGGAGCGGAGCTTGTTGCCGGCCTGATTGCGGTCCCAGACCGCGTCCTGCTGGGCGCGAGCCAGGACCGCGACGGCCTGGACGAGCTCGCTGTCGGCCGGCAGCGACCGGTGGGCGTCGGCGTCGGTGCGCAGGATGTTCGCCAAGACCATCGCGTCGAGGTGGTCGGACTTCTTGCGCGAGACACTGTGCCGCTCGCGGTAGCGGGCGGCGGCCATCGGATTGACGGCGTAGACGGGCCTGCCTGTCGCCCGCAGGCAGGCCACCAGCAGGCCGCGGGAAGTCTCGATCGCCACTGGTATTCGGCCGTCGGGGCCGTCACCGTGCTCGGCCAAGAGGTCGAGCAGCTGCTGCACGCCGGCCGCGTCATCACCGATCCGGGCCCGGCCGAGGAGCTTGCCGTCACCGTCGACCACGGCGACGTCGTGGTGGTCGCTGGCCCAGTCGATCCCGCAGAACACCTTCATGGGCGCCTCTCACGTTCTTCTGTCCGATGTGCATATCCGCTGGTCAAAGCCTGCGCGGAGGCACGCGACTCCCTAATGGAAGGGCTCTGGGCCCGTCATCCGATTGGTCGTTCGTGACCCCAGCTGACCGCAGGGGCCTCGGTCTGTGCAGGAGCTCGAAGGCGTCCCGGCGAAGTGAGAGGTGCACCCTGCGAAGGGCTCGGACCACGAGCATTCGATCACCTGCTCGGTTGCGGTTGTGGAGGCGCCGGACGCCAGGGCCCGCCGATCTCTTGCTGGAGGTCAGGGCCTCAGGTGTCTTGCAGGAGTGGCCCCGACGCCGGGCGCCCCCACAACCGCTCTCTTCGGTGGTGATCGGCCGGCACCCGGAGGCCAGCTCTTGCTGTAGGCGTGCCATGGGCCGCCAGGGCGCGCCTTGTAGCTCTACCGAGTGCCGACTGATCACCACCGAAGAGAGGCCGGTGGCCGCGGTCTACAGTGAGGCCTCGTCGGACCGGGACACGTGTAGCGATCCACCGGCTTCGGTCCCCATTAGGTGTCACCGACTCGGGGGTCGAGATGCAAGAGCTGTCAGGGACTTCACCCCCGGCCCCGGAGAGACGGCACGGGGAGCAGCACCACCAGGCCGGTGGCAGGGGGTGAACGCGGGGCCGGGGCGCAGCACCACACCACACCCAGCCCGATCCGGGCGGGATACCGGCCCGGGACCAGGGCGCAGCACGGCACCACCACCCGGCCCTCCAACAGCCACCTGTTCCGCGGGCGGCCTGCGGCCGCGGTGGGGTGCCGGCCTGGCGGCCGGACCGTGGGTGGCCGGGGGCCGGGGGCCGGGGGCCGGGGCCTGGCGGCCCGGCAGCAGGCGCGGGTGCGGGGCCGGGCCTGCGGCACCGGCCGGGGTGTGGGCGGGTCCGTGGTGGTGGCCTACGGGCCCCCTGGCGGGGGCACAGCAGGTGTGGCCGGGGCCTGGTGGTTGTCGGGGCGCGGCGGGGCGGGCCGGGCGGTGTCGGGCGCGGTGGTTGGCCGGGCCGGGCGGCCTGCGGCCCCCCAGGGGCGACGGCACACCCTGGGGTGCCCTCCCGGGATGTGCCCGGCCGCCGCCTGCTGGAGCTGGTGCTCCGGGGAGCAGCGGCAGGCAGGACGTACTCTCCCCGGGGGCCGGGAGCAGCGTGCCGGGGCGGCCGGCTGGCACCAGGCCCGGAGCAGCAGAGCAGCGCGGCGCAGCGGGGCACGGGTCAAGCGACGGGCGGGGCAGCGACTGATGCGCCCCCTGCAGCGGCCTGCCGGACGACCAGGTCTTCCAGGAACGGGGTGGGCGCGGACCGAGACTGGGCCAAGCCAGCGGCCGAAGCCCAGGCCCGGTCCGGGTCGCCAACGCGGAGAAAACCGCAGGACGGGGAGCAGCGTCAGCGGCTGGACCGGGGCCGGAACCGGCAGCACGGCCCGCCGGCCTCTCTCACCCCGCCCGCCGTTTCCTCCCGACAACAACCCAGACCGCCGACACCCCATCTGGTGCAGGCCCCGCACAAAGCCGGCCCATGAAGCGCCCCGAGGAGGTGCAGCGGCCGGGCCCCGGGGCGACGGGAGTCCTGCGGCGAGAGCGCTTGATGGGGATACACAGCTGCGCGGTTATTCTTTCGAAGGTATTTCATCAAGGGGTTGAGCATCCGCCCATCGCCGGACGAATTCTATCCCGGGATCTGTAAACTGATAACTTTCCAACAATGCCACGTTACCCAAGGCCAATTGCGCGCCTTGGTTTATCTGGACAAGATATCCGTCTTGAATTAGATACATCAGATGGATAAAAGAGCCCGCACCGAGCCTGACGTTAATCTTACGCTCTGGTTCGGGGGCCTCCCTCTGGAGAGTTTCAGCACACAAGGCTATGAGACGCCGCTCAAGATCACCGTATCTACCGTTTATGACGGCAAGGTTAGCCTTATACTGACGCAGAGATTTACGGTCAATCTGATCCGGCCCGCTTCCCTTACGGCGATGACAGGTTGGACAAAGGGCTATCAGATTCTCAAACTGGTGCTCCCTCACAGAAGCCCAATCGTCGATGTGCTCGATATCTACCGGATGCTGGCGACAGGTCGGAATAGCGCAGCGGTGACCTGCTTCAACCAGAACACGACGTTTGAGTTCAGCAGGGATCGCGGGACGTCCATCAGGCATGCGCCGCACCCTACGGCCCCTCGCGGCAGTCCGGCAGCCCCCAGAACCCGGCCCGGCCACAACGAGCGGGCAGGGCCGGGGCCGGGCGGACCGGACGGCGACCACACCGGCACTGCGGCACCGGCCACTGCCGCAGCGGGCTCCGCCGGGGCGCAGCCGGGCAGCGGCGGGGCGCGGCGCGCGGCGCAGCCGGCCCCCACCACCTCCTGGCCCAGCGCGGGCGGCCGCGAAGGGGGTGCCGGCCTGACGGCCGGACCGGGGGCCGACGGGGGCCGGGGCCTGACGGCCGGACCGGGGGTGGCGGGGGCCGGGGCCTGCGGCACCGGGACGGTGGTGGCAGGGCCGTGGCAGGGCCGTGGCAGGACCCGTGGGCGCGGGGCGGCGACGTCCTGGCGGCAGACAGGCAGACGGCGGGCGGGAGCGGGCCCCGGGACGGCGGCCAGGCACAGCTGCCCGACACCGGACACGGCGCAGCAGCGGGCCGGCGGACCGGCCCGGGCGGATGGCCGGCGGCCCGGACGGGGCCGGCGGCCGAGGCCGCCCGACACCGACGGCACGGCGCAGCGGCAACACGGCCGCGAACCGGACACGACCACCACGGCCAGGCGCAGCGGACCGGGGCCGCGGCCGGCGGGCGGGGCCGGCGGCTCCCGGGCGGGGCCGGGCGCGGGGCACCGCGGCCCCCTGTCGCAGGGGACTGTCGCGGCCCGCCCACACACGGGGGAACGGGCCCTGCCCCGCACGTCAGCGGCGCGACAGCACCCCCCAGCGCGACAGGGCACACGACAGTCCACCAACGGGCCCGGCCGCCGGGAGCCAGGCGCAGCAGTCCGGGAACAGCGGGCACCCACCATCGCGGCCACCAAGGCCAGGCGCAGCACACCGGGGCCGGGGCCGGCGGGCGGGCGCGGGGCCGGCTACTCCTGGCGGGCAGCAGCCCGGCCACCACCGCCCCGAGCACCCCGGACCGGCAGCGGCGGGCAGGCGCAGCAGGCGGCGGGCCCGGCAGGACGGCCAGGCACAGCGCACCGGGGCCGGGCCGGGAGCCGGGGCCCGGCAGCGGCGGCCATCCCTGCTCGCGGTACCGGGTGGCGGCTGATCAGCCGAGCGGGAGCAGGCGTTCCAGGTAGTACTCGGACTCGGGGTCGGGCTGGATGAGCAGCGACTGGAGCAGATAGCGCCCGGCGGGGATCGTGACCCGGAGGAGCTCCGGCGGATCGGCGTGGTCGAGCCCGCGGATGTGCTCGCCGTCGTAGCCGGCGTCGGTCAGCACGTATCGGCCGCCGAGCTCGACCGTGACCACGTCCTCCCAGGCGCCGCAGGCCAGCGCCGTATCGACGCCGGAGAGCAGCGAGCGGTCGTCGTCGGCGGACGACCAGCGGGCGAAGACGAGGGCGTACGCGATCCAGGTCACCGGCAGCGGCTCGCCGCCGAGGATCACCACGTCGTGGCCCTCGAAGCGCAGGGCCGTCGCGTACTCGCCGCACGCGTCGTACGCCTCCTCCCCGGTCCACCGGGGCACCAGGTGTTCGGGGAGGAGGGCGTAGCGCGCGAAGTCGGTACGGTCGAGCCAGGTCAGCGCAGCGGTCATCCGGTCATGATGCCAACACAGCCCGCTGCCGGACCGGAGCCGGGAGCCGGGAACGGCGGCCAGGGGGCCGGCGGACGCGGTGACGGTGACAGGAGCCGGGAACGGCGGGCAGCGCCGGGCGGGGCAGCGGCGCGGGGCGGGCAGCGGGGCAGGGCGCAACGCGGGGCGGGGCGGGGCGCAGCCGGGCACCACCACCTCCTGGCCCTCCAGCTCCTCCTGGCCCTCCACGCGCGGGCGGCCTGCGGCCGCGAAGGGGGTGCCGGCCCGGCGGCCGCACCCGGTGGGTGGCCAGGGGCCGGACCGGGGTGGCCGGGGCGCCGGGGCCTGACGGCCCGGCAAGGAGGCCGGCGGCGGGCCCGGGCGCCTGCGGCACCGGGGGCGGTGGCGGGCGGGCCGGTGGCAGGCGGTGGTGGCCTACGGCCCCCCGGGACCGGTACCACCCGACCGACCGGCAACACCGCCCCCGCCGAACCACCCACCATCCCGGCCACCACGGCCAGGCGCAGCGGACCGGGGACCGGGGGCGGGCGCCGGGCCGGCTGCTCCTGGCGGCGGGCAGCGGACTGACCCGTCTCACCGAAGGTTGACCAGTCTCACCGAAGTTTGACCGCTTGCCGGACGGACGGCCCCGACCGAAGTTCGTCAGGCGTCCCCCGCTGACGATTGGCCTCCGGCCAGGTAGGCAGTTCCGTGCGAGACTTCGCCGGTGCTGCTGACCTGGATCGCCGAACTGGCCGACGAACCCCTGGCCCTCGAGCCCGCCGACCGTCCGGTGGAGTGGGAGACCAACACCTGGTACCTGAACGCCGAGGTGGAGGACCGTCAATCCCTCTCCGTCGCTGAGGTGGCCGCCGCCTTCGAACGGACGGCGGCCGCACTCCGGGCCCGGATCCGCGCCACCGGCTACTCCGGCCCGGCCACCTTCTACGTCTGGCACGACGAGGTGGCAGGCCAACTCCGCTGCTCGACCGGGACGGTGGCCCCGGACGACCTCCCCTTCGGCGGCGCGTACGCAGCCACCACGGATCCCGGTCCGGTCATCGTCCCCTTCCTGGCCGACGACAACCCCGGCGTGATCGCCATCACCGACACGGAGGAGCCGTATGGGCCAGCTGAGCCGATCCCGTTCCCAGTCTGGGTCAGCGCCGTCGGCGCCTGACGTGGCCTCAGATCTGAAACCGGCGGTCAACCTTCGGTGAGACGGGTCACGGACCGCCGCGAGGGCGTGTCCCAGCCCTTTCTCAGACCCGGCCCGAAAACGCTCCCACCTGGGGATACGGCCTGAGACAGTCCTAGCGAAACGGACATACCCGGCGTGCTGAGACACCGGTGGGACAGACCTGGGACAACCCCCACCCACGCCGTCCCAGGCAGGCCAGGCCAGGGCGGCGTGGGGCGGCGACCGCACCGGCGCAGCGGCACCCGGCGCCGCCCCGGCGGGACCTGCGGCAGCACCCCGGCCGGAGTCGAGGAACCGGGCGCGAGGGTGGGGCCGGCCCCACCCGGGCGGGGAGCAGCCGGACGGGGGGCACCGCCGCGCCCCTGTCGCGATGGCTGTCGCAGGCCGCCCACACACGGGGGATCCGGGCCTGGCGCCCACGTCACACACCGCGACAGCACCCCCAACGCGACAACCCCCGCGACAGGGCGTCAACAGCCCCGGCACGGCGTCAACAGCCCCGGCACG
The DNA here is from genome assembly GCF_045208415.1 of Kitasatospora sp. NBC_01560. Lineage (NCBI taxonomy): Bacteria > Bacillati > Actinomycetota > Actinomycetes > Kitasatosporales > Streptomycetaceae > Kitasatospora > Kitasatospora sp. NBC_01560. The sequence goes on from NZ_CP109364.1 coordinate 33,225, forward strand.
GCGGCCGGCGCCGGGTGCGGTCAGGCCGGCGAGAGCCGCACCGTCCCGTCCGGCAGCGGCTCGTAGAGGACGTCCCTGATCGCCCCGTCGACCGCCCGGGTCGAGGTGGTGGGCATGTGCTCGCCGTCGAAGACCAGCTCACCACCCGCAGCGCGGCTCAGAGCCACCAGCAGCTCCTGCGCGTGCCAGTCGGGAGCGATCCGGCGCGGGCCGTACACGTCGTCGCCCCGTACCCGCCAGGCGACCCAGCCCCCTCCCGGCCACGGCCCCGACGACGACCAGGCGCAGCCGGGGCGCGCAGCGCCAACCCGGGAGGCGGGTACGGGGCCCGGGGCCTGCCCGGCGCGGTCGCACCGGGCCGGGCCGGGGGCGCAGCACGGGCGGGCCGGACCGGGGCGCAGCGGCGGTGGCGGTGTCGGTGGGTCCGGAAGGCGGGCCGTCTCGGTGGGGCTGTCGCACCCTTCTCGGAGGAGCGCGACAGGTCCGTCGCTGCTAGCGGAGGCTGTCTTCCGGATCCAGGAACAGGGCGCTGCGGCGGAGGCCGGGAAGGGGCGCGGCCCACTCTTCGCGGGTCGCCTGGGCGAGGGAGGTGTAGCCGCGCTCGCGGATGCGGGCTTCGATCGAGTCGGGAGCCCAGTGGGAGCTCCCGCTGGGGAATGTCCAGCGGTACCGGCTGGTCGTGGTGTCCAGTGCGGTGATGTGCCAGCTTCCGCCGGGTACGGGCCAGGGGCGGGCGATGGCCAGCAGCGGGGCGCCCAGGGTCCGGGCCGATTCCAGTGCGGCTCGGACAGCCTCATCAATGATCAAGGTGTCCTCCTGACTCGGCCAGAACTGGGCGGCCACCTGCCCAACGATCCGGGCGGGCCCGGGGTGCCGTCTCTCTCCCCAGGCGGGCCCGGCCGCCCGCCCCGGGAAACAGCACAACGACCAGGACGACGACCAGGCACAGCCGCACCGGGCCGAAAGCGGCGGCCCGGGCGGGGCAGGGTAGGGCAGGGCAGGGCAGGGCGGACGCCGACTCCACCGGCGCAGCGGCACCCGGCCCCACCCCCGTGGGCTTCGACGGGCCCGCCCCGGCCTGGCCGAGAAACCGGGGCCCGGGGGCCCGGGCCGACCGGGCCGGGCACAGCCGGGGCCGGCGAGCAGGACGTGGCGCGGGGCCCGGCGGCGCGGCGGCGGGCGGGCACCACCACCTCCTGGCCCTCCAGCTCCTCCTGGTCCCCAGCGCGGGCGGCCCACGGCCGCGAAGGGGGTGCCGGCCCGGCGGCCGCACCCGGCGGTGGGTGGCCGGGGCGCCGGGCCCCGGTTTCTCGGCCAGGCCGGGGCGGGCCCGGATGCCTGCGGCTGATGAGAACCCGCGAATTTCCCCGCCCCTGCTCTCGGTTCCCCAGCTTGTTGCCACTTGAAGCAAGTGGGGAAGTTCAGTGGGCGGGGCCGCGGGGGCGCCCGTCCGTTGAGCTTTCGGCTCGGCTCGGCCCGCCCCGTCAAGGGCGCCTTGGGCGTCGCCGGGTCGCTTCGCGCAGCGGCCCGACGACGTTGCTGCCGGTCGTGATCGGCGATGCCGCGATCTAGGCTGAGACCGGTCCGACGTCGACGCCCGAGATCCGGCCGAGTTCGTCGAAGGAGACCACCGCGGTGCCGCCGCCGGGCAGCTGCGCGGTAGTCCGGTCGGCTTCCTCCCGTACCTGGACCCCGTGCAGGGCGAACCAGCCTTCGACCACCCGCCGCGGCGAGCGGGCGAAGAGCTGCGCACCGGTGAGCAGGTGGCGCGGCATGGCGACCGGGTCGAACCCTGCCGGCCGGAGCTGCGGGTCCTGCGGCACGAAGTAGACCCGGCTCCCGGGGCCGGCCTCCTGGCCGAGGTAGCCGGGTGCACCGAGCACCGCCGCGCCGAGGAAGGCCAGCGCCTCCGCGGCATGGCGCGGATCGACGAAGCCGGCCAGGTCCACACTCTCCTGCACCAGCTCGGCGACGCCGTGTCGGCGGCCGAACTCGGCGATCCGCTCACCGGCCGCGACCACCGCGCTGCCGCGCAGCCCAGGGTTGGCCCAGCCCCACAGCCAGGTCTGCTCGTCCGTGTCGTAGCTGCCCAGCAGTCCGACCCGCAGGGTGCGGCCGCCGGACTCGTAGCGGCACTCGTCGAGGTCCGCGGTCCACGGGCCGCCCGGGACGGCCTGGCCGATCAGTTCGAGCTGCTGGGCGCCCCACGCCGCGTGGTACTCGGCGGCGTCCAGGAAGGCGTCGGAGAAAGCAGTGATCATCTGGGCAGCCTAGGGGACGTCGGCCGCAGGCCCGGAGCAGGGCCCTGACCTGAGGTAGTCCCGAGATCAACCCAGGTCAACAGCCACCAGCGACAGGCCCGACCAGGCAGGCCCTGGGAACGGTCTGACTGACGGACAACCCCGGGGATGTGACGTCTCCCCAGGTCAACCGCCCGTAGACGGGGAATCGAGCAGAGCAGTTCTGTCCCACCCCCGAGCACAGGGTGGGGAATATCAACGGTTCTCATCACGCACCCGGACGGTGGTGACAGGGCCGTGGGCGCGGGGCTACATTTCCGCCCCGTGACCGATGCCTCCCGTCGTACCTCCGCAGACGACGACGCGCTTCTGGAGCGCCTGCGTGCTCTCGCGTGGGACGCGGAAAGCGCGGGTGTTACCGGCGGTTGGCTCCCGGGCCAACCGTTTCCTCCGATCACGAGGATCGAGGTCGAGCAGGTGGAGAGGCAGCTCGGGTACGAGCTGCCGCCCCTGCTCCGTCGTATCTACACCGAGATCGGCGACGGGGGGTTCGGCCCGGAAGGCGGCCTCGCCTCATTGACACCACGTCGCATCCCGGAACGGCACCGGCCGGACTGGCCGTGCGCAACCTCCCGGCGCACCCGACATCCGGAGTGGGGGCCGCCGGCGTCATGGCTCTTCCTGACCGGTGGCGGCTGCAGCATGCAGTGGCACGTCTCGTTGATAGCGATCGACAACCCCGTCGTGCTCTGGGACGCCGACGGCTGGGAACCCACCTGGGGCGAGGACCCCCACGACGGCTTGTGCTACGCCGCACCGTCGCTGCGCCAATGGCTGTGGACCTGGGCAGAGGGAGGCGACGTGTGGGACGAAGCACTCAAGATCATTTAAATGCTTCGATCGGATACCCGGGCGGGCCCGGGTGCCGTCTCTCTCCCCAGGCGGGCCCGGCCGCCCGCCCCGGGAAACAGCACAACGACCAGGCGCAGCCGCACCAGGCCGGGCGGGGAGCGGCGGTCGCCCGCACGGCCCCGGAACCGCCCGGGGCCGGCGATCGACGGGCCGCTCCCGGCAGTGGGGAACAGCCCGGCCACCACCACCCCGGTCAGCTCCGGACACGACCGCGAGCCGGGCACAGCCGCCACCCGGGGACGGCAGCCACCCGCACAACCCCCTGAACGCCCGGAACGCGCACCGCTCCCCCGCGGCACATCGGTCAGGAGCCCACGATTTCGCCGATGAGGGCGAGTTTGCGCTCGGGCGAGAGCTGCTCGGCGCGAGCAGCGAACAGGCCGTTCAGGACGGCGGGGACGTCGCAGTCGTCGGGGTCCTGAACAGCTCTGATGACCTGGCAGCGCAGGCCGCCGTCCCGGACGAACACCCACAGCTCCTGACCCTGGCGCGGCTGGCCGCTCTGGTTCGGTGACAGCCGCCCGGCCGGGAGCCAGCCCAGCCCGTCCAAGGTCAGGGTCTCGGCCATCTCCTCCAGGACATATTTGCCGAGCCGCTTGTAGCCGAGCTCCTCGCGCAGCTCGCCAAGGGTGGTCCTGAGCATGCCACCTGCGGCGCGGCACCGATCGACGACCGTGCCGGCACCTGCAGCCCCCGGCCGCCCGGGGCGCGGATCCGTTGAAGCGTTCACGTCCGGACCAACCACGTGGCCGGCAGAAAGGATGTGCCGATTCCCCGGCATGAGCGCGTCCCAATGCCGGGGGCCGGCTGCTCCTGGCAGCAGACAACAGTCCGACCACCGCCACCCCCGACCACGCCGAGCGGGAGACGGCGAGCCGGGCACAGCCGCCACCCGGGCACGGCGACCACCCGCACCGCCCCGAGCACCCCGAACGCCCGGAGCGCGCACCCCTGCCAGGACCGACGGGCGGGCGGCCGACGGGCGGGGCAGCGGGCAGGCGGCGGGCAGCAACCCGGCACCGCCCCGAACACCCGGAACCCGCTGCTCCCCCGCCCGGCTCCCCCGGCGAACCCCCGCACAACATTTCACGACCCACCGAAACAGCCCCCACCCGAGGTAATCCCGGCAAATCAACGAGGAAAACCAGAACGGAAACCGGCGGCATTTACGGCGGCATTCCGACAGGCCGTCAATTCACCGGAACACCCCGCAACGACCCCGGCCCCCGGACCGCCCGCCGAACCCCGACCGGCCCGGGCAGCCGACCACCCACAGTCACCGAAACCAGCACGCCCCCGGAACACCGCCAGACCGCCGGACAAGGCCCGACCACCCACCCAGATTGGTCTAGCAGAGAGCAATCCGAGCGCCCGAAACACGCTCAGGTCACACACCGGACCGAGCAGGAGCAGGAACCGGAACCGGAACCGGAGCAGGGCGGGCGGCCCGACGCGGTTCCGTCACAACCCACCCGTCACGAAACCCCCAGACAAGCCCAGGACACCCCCGGAACCGGCAGCGGACGGGACGGCCAGGCGGGCAGCGGAACGGGCCGCCCCGGCGGGCCCGCGGGGGCACGGGGTGGGCAACGCGGCGGGCCCGCGGCGGGCGGCCGGCGGGCAGTGGGCCGGACCGGCAGGCAGGGCGGCGGACCGGGCAACGGGCCGGCCACCCCGGGCGGAGCGGCCGGCTGGCCTCGACGGCCCCGACCGGGCGACGGGGCGACGGAGCGGCGGGCCGCGGGCGGGCCGGACGGCGGCGCAGCGGCGAACGGGCGCGAGCCGGAACAGCGGCACAGCAACGGCCCGGCGCCCGGGCACCCGAGCAGGCGCAGGACCCGGCAGGACGACCCGGCAGCCGGGCAACGAACCACCCCCACGGCACCACGCCGGCCGAGCGGGCAGGACACGAGCCGGACCGGCGTTCCCGGCCTATTTCCAGCCGATGACGAGGTGGCTGGGAAGCACCACGGTGATGAGCCAGACGAGCACGGACGCAACAACGATGATCAGAATGGCGCCGCCGGCGGACGTCGGCTCGGACCACTTGCGCACGAGCGCCTTGAACGTCACGTCGGACGGGCCGGGCGGCCGACGGTCCGGGTCGGCCGTCACGCGCTCTCCCTGCGTCCTCGCCGCACTGTGTGGACTATCGCCGGTATCCCGCGCAGTTCACTGAGGACCATCCCGAGACGGCGCCACCAACCCTCGGTCTCCAGCAGGTAGCCGTGGTGCTCCTCCAGCCACTCCTCCCGAACATCGGCCGGCAGCGTACGTGACGCCAGGCCAAGGAGCGGTCCCCCGATCCGCGCCCGCCGAGGAACCGCGGCAGACGCCCGGTCACCGGGTTCAAGCCCGCATGTCATTTCGACGTTTGGCTCCGAGAAGAATCGCGCCACGTTGGCGTGCACCGTGGCCATCTCCTGGGGCCCGAGGGCGGGAAAGTGAACCTCTGGGTCGGTCCCGGACAGTTCCTTGCCCGGCTCGGCTTCGTCCCAGTCGAGTGTCTCCGTCTCCCGGGATTCGGGCTCCGCGGCCGACCCCCATCCTCCCCGGATCTCGGACGCCGTCTGCAGCATCCACGCCTCCACGGCCTCGGACACCTGTGCCGGCAATACCTGCTGTATCTCGGGCTCCGCCGCGGAAGGATCATCCATCAGGAATCGGACCCCGCCGGTCTCCCGGGAACCGACCAGCTGTCCCACCGGGGCGGTCGTAGAAGTGCCCTCAGCGACCTGGCGAATCACCGGGCGCCTCCTCCCACGAGCGGACTGATCCGCGGGTCCGGCGGAGTCCTGCGCAGTTCCGGCGGGTGGGACCGCCGGCCTTCGGCGGCGGCCCGGGTTCGCGGTGTCCATCAGCGGCCACCGCCCGCGAGCCCGGGGGCACCAGCGGGGCGGCGCCCGTAGAGGGGCCGCCCCGCGGAGGCCTCGGCCAGGGCCTGGGGCACGAGTTCGGCACCACGGGCGGTGAGCCTGTAGAAGCGGCGCCGCGGACGACCCGCGGCCTCGGCGCTCTCGTCCGCCTCCCAGTACCGCTCAACCCAGCCGGCGTTCAGCAGGCGCTCCAGCAGAGGGAAGAGCGTGCCGCTCGGCAGGCCGGTGAGGCTGGTGAGCCTCCCGCCGTACACACCGCAGGTCAGAGCATCAGGAATTCGTTCGCCGTCCGGCATACGCCCGAGCAGCACCTTGAGCACCTTCTGCGTGTTCACAGTCATGCGTGGCTGATGAATCGTCACCTCATGAATCTACCTAGATCGATTGCGCAGCGTCAAACTTTCTACCTAGGTCGACTCCGGCAACACCCAGAGCCCGACCGTCACACAGAGACCCGACCGGGACGGACCCCACCCCTTCGGGCGGCATCAACACGGGCCCAGCAACGTACCGGGCACGGAAGTTCTCCCGCAGCGGCTTGGGACCGGCGGACATCTCCCGGTCCAGGAAGCGGCGCAGCGGGGTACGGGGGCAGCTGAGGCCGGAGGTCAGGCTCATGCCGTCCACCGCCGCTCGCGTCCCGGTCCTCGGGCGCGCGCAGCACGTCGGGGTGGGTGGCCGCGGCGAGGACGGTCGCGTAGACCTGGGTGGCCCGGGTGACCACGCGGACCTCGTCGTCGGCGAAGCGGCGCAGCAGCGCGGCCAGCTCCCGGCGGCCTGTCAGCACGGCGCGGTAACCGGCCCGGAAGCCGGCCAGCAGCGCCTCGGTGTGGGCGGCGGGTTCGGCGTCGGCGCCGGCCAGCCGGGGCCGGTTCGCGCCGGGGCGGACCGTGCCGGGGCGGACCGTGCCGGTCCGGCGGACCAGCCGCATCCCGTCGGTGCCGGCAGCCTCCCAGCCGTCCGTGGCGACCGGCGAACGGTGGTCGGCGCCGCCGCCGAGGCCGGAGAGGTCGAACGCGTCCTCGTCCCCGACCACCAGCCGGGGCAGCAGGCCGATCCGCTGGACGGACGCCGCCAGGGCGCGGCCGGCCGGGTCGTCGGCGGCGGGGTCCTCGGGCGCGGACGGGTGGAAGAGCGTCTCCAGGTCCACCGGCACCGGGTGTTCGCCGCAGGCGATCAGGTTCTCGTAGTGCAGGTCGGTGAGGTCGAGCACGTGGGCGAGGGCGAGCAGCGCGCCCTGGCGGCGGTAGAACCGGTCCAGCTCGGCCGGGGTGGCGCAGGGCCGGGCCTCGACGTACTCCGACCAGCCGTGGTGCGGGCGGGTCAACAGGGCCGGTGTGCGCAGCCCGGGGGTGCCGGGGCGGGAGTTGAACCAGTCGACCAGTTCGCCGAAGTGCCGGTCGGCAGCGAGCGAGCGGGGCTTGTGGACGACCCGGCTGCCGTCGGCGAAGCGCAGGACGGCGACCCGGCGACCGCGGCGGTGCGCGTCGCCCGCGCCCCGGTCCACGGCGACCAGCGGCCCGGGGTCGCGCCCGCCCAGCAACCGGGCGACCAACTCGGGCCGGTCGGCGGTCTACCGGTCGAGCAGTTCGGCCGTCGCCGCGACGGCGTTCACGCAGCCGCGGCCCACCAGCATGGCCAGCAGCGGGTACTAGGCGAACAGCCGGACCAGCCGGTCCCTGGTCCCGGCCGCGGCGACGAATTCGCGGAACCTGGCCTCGGGGGTCGCCCCCGCCAGCTGTCCCTCCACCCGATCCACCTGCAGCTCCAGCACCAGCACCCGGGCCGCCACGTCCCCCAGCGCAGCGGCCGTGGCCGTGGTGAACTCCGCGACGACCGCCGGCAGTCGGACCGACCGCCCGACCACCGGGTCCAGCGCCGCGAGCAGCCGCCGTCCGGCCAGCTCGGCGAACGGCGCCAGCACGGCGGCGAACCCGGCCGTCCCGGACAGCGGCCCGACCGGCAGGACGGGCTCGGCCGGCGCGGCGGCGAGCGCGGTCGCGACGAACCCCGCCGCGTCGGAGTGCCCCGGGTCCGCGGACTCCCCCGGCCCGGGATTCGGCGACCACCCGGGTGAGGGAGCCGCTTCCGCCGCTGCGAACGCACTGTCAACGATCACGGCCCAGAGCCTTCCAGCCCGCTCCGCAGCGGCGCAGGAGTCGGAACCCTGCGCGAACTTCCCTACCGGGATCCCGCTCGGGGGTCCTGTCCGGGGCTCCTCGCCGTCAGTGCCGCAGCTCCGGGGTGCGGGACCTGACGCTGCCGCCGGCGCGGAGCAGCCCGGTGAGGTCGGCGCCGATCGGGGTGAGGCCGCGGGCCCGGAGGCGGTCGGCGAGGTGGCCGGCGGCCCCGTGGCGCGGGCCGGCACCGCTCGGGGGGCCTGCTTCACCGTTTCGGCGGTGTCGGGTGGGCGGTGTCGGGTGGGTCTTGTGAGCGTCGCGGTAGAGCGCGGCGAAGTGACCGGAGTGGGCGAAGCCCCGGCGCATGGCGATCCCTGTGACCGTGGCGGTGCACGGGTCGGCGGCGAGCAGCTCGCGGTGGGCGGCGTTCCCGTCAACCGGGGTACGGGCGAGGAAGTCCTCCGGCGGCTCTGTCTCTGGTTCCGACCCGTCAGAATCAGAACGGAACCGGCGGCGCCTGCTGAACGGGCGGGGTGGGCAGCGGATCCGGCGGACCTGGGGTTGGCCCTGGCTGCGGCCTGGTCAGCTCACCGGCGGCCGCCTGAACCATAGCCTTGAGCAGTCCCTTGACCGCGGATTCACCGCCGCTCTGGAAAGCGTCCTCCAGCATCTTCCGCACCTTGGTCCGGTCCAGGCCGAGCGCGCCGGCGACGGCGGTGGCGACGTGCACCAGGTCCTCCGTGCGCAGGCTCCGGTTGAGCCAGCGGGAGATTTGCTCGGTCGGCGACGGGTTCGCCGGTCGCGCCGGCAAGTCGTGCCAGAACCAGTCCGGCAGCCGCGGGTGCCTCGGGTCGGGTGCCGGTGGCATCGGGACGGGCAGCGGCTTCAGAACATCCGGCACGCCGCCCGATCGCGAGCCGCCCACCGGGGGGAGTGTCGGTGCGGGCGCGGGCGGTCCGAGGCGGTAGTCCCGACGGGTGATGGTGATCTCGACCTTGCGGAGCATGGGGTCGTCAACGACCGGGCCGTCGGTCGGTGCGCCCAACGAGTGGGAGCGGATCTCCCGTTTGGTGTCCTCCTCGGTGACCATCCGGCGCAGGTAGTCGCGCACCGCGTCGGCTCTGCGTTGGCCGAGTGCATGGTTCTCGCCGACTTCGCCTCGACGGTCCGCGAAACCGACCAGTGTAACGTAACCGCCGAGGGCGAGGGGCTTGGCGTTGATGTCGGCGGCAAGACGATCAAGCGTGGCCCGATGTTCGGACGTGAGTTCGGCCGAGCCGGTGGCGAAGCCGGTCACCGCCTTCGTCGCGGCGGAACTGGTGAATCCCGGTCCGCCTGCTCCGGGGTGCTCGCCGAGCAGGGTCGGCCCTCGCTGTTGGGCTGTAGGCCGTGGAGCGGACTGACGACGCAGCACGGGCCCTGCGGACGTACTCAACCTCGCATCGGCCCGACCGTGGGCGGCGTGGCTGGCCTCGGTTTCGGCTGGATCATCCACATCGCCGACTGCCAGCCCGGACGTGGGAGTGTCCCCGACCCCGTGTTGTTGCACCACGTGGGTGAGCTCATGTGCCAGCACCCGCCGGCCGTCCACCGTGTCGGGGCGATATCCGTTGGCGTCGAAGACCACGTGCGAGCCGACGGTGTAGGCCCGGGCGATGACAGCGGCCGCCGACTGGGCGGCCCGCGGGCCGGTGTGCACCCGGACCTGGCTGAAGTCCTGACCGAAGCGGGCATTCATGGTTGCCGTGGTCACAGCGTCCAGCGGTTCACCGGGGCCGCGTAGCACCTCGTGCACGATGGGCGGGGCGACCAGCGGCTCCCGGGCTGCGGCTGAGGTCCTCGGTTCGGTCGCGTGAGTGAACACGGCGGTCTCCCTCATCGCTGCTGTCGATCTTCCGCGCCTTCTCGTCACCGCGGCGTCACTGAACGGCCAGTCCCTCCGGTAACCGGGCGGATAGCCGGTGCCTTCTCCCTCCGCGCCCGGCGGCAGCTCCAGACCTGATATTGCCACCCCCGTAGTTCCACCGCCTGCCGGGTCCACTCAAAGTCGAGACCGATTCGTAGAAGCTCTGGAGCTGCTGTTCCTCGCGCTGGATGCGCCGCTTGAGGGCGCAGGCCTCGCACGGGCGGTAGTAGCTGTACTCGCCGCCGTCACCGGCGCTCGGGAACGAGGGGTCCGGGAACGGCCGGAGGGCACCGGACGTGCCCTTGGGGGCGTTCCCGAGGACGCCGTCGAGGGTGCCCTGCTCGGTGTACCCGCACAGCCTGGTCCGCGACGGCCTGGTCGCGCCGCGTGGAACCCACCGTGCCGCCCGCCGTCCACTGCCGGCTCACCGAGCTCGGCCTGTCCCTCGAAGGGCCGCTCTCCGCCCTGCGGGTCTGGGCCGAGACGCACATGCCGCAGATCGACCGCAGCAACCGGCTCGCCGACGCGTCACTCCCCACCCAGCGTGTGGATCGAATGCGCCGGTCACAACGATCCGTTGATGACCGCGCCAAGGACGATCGCCTCGCAGCGGACCGCTGACTCGTCATGCCGCACGGCGGCGGCCCGGTTACGCCGTCTCGTGCACAGCGCCCTGCCACGGAGTCGGCCGCCGGTCACGGGCACCCTGGGAGCCGGTCACGGGCACCCTGGGAGCCGGTCACGGGCCCCAGGGAACGGCCACCGTGCGAACGACGAGTCCCCCTGGGCTTCACGGAGTACTACGAGGACTCGACGTCCAGCGGCCGCAGGAAGCGGCGCTCGTACCGCTTGATGCAGCGGGTGGTCCGAGCCAGCTCGAATGCCTCTTGGCACTCCGGATCGGTCATGCTGTCCGCGCGGTACTGCTCGTACGCGGCGAAACCGGGAAAGGAGAAGAGGGCGTAGGCGATGTCGCTGTCGCCCTCGCTCGGCAGGAAGTAGCCGTGGTGCGTCCCGCCGAAGCGGTTGACGAGGCCCACCCAGCGGCGGCCGTACTCCTCGAAGTCCGCAAGCTTGTCGGGGTCGATCTCGTACTTCAGGTGAATGGTGATCATGCCCCCCATGAAAGCGGCCCCGCCGGCCGGAGGCAACGGCCCCGGACGGAGCCCGGGCGACGAGGCGGCGGTCCGGACATCCCCCGGGCCGGACGCCACCACCCCCAGGAGGAGCTGGCCCGCTGCACCCTCGGCGTCGTCCTGGACACCTCCGTGACCCGGACGGACTGGATGCCGTGGCGGATGACGTCGGTGATCAGGACGCGGGCCAACCCGATAGCGGATCGTGACACATCCGCAGCCCGTGCTGTCGGAGCCGGGTGGGACGATCCCGTTCCCGGTCGCGTCCGCCCCCGTTCCCGTTCGTGGATGCCGTTCGCGCCGCCCCGCCCCGCCCCACCGAGGAGCGCCACCATGCGCCAGCTCTCCTGCATGCCCTCCCACCGCCGGGCCCTGCCGGCCGCCGCCGCCCTCACCACCGCCTCGGCCCTACTGCTCACCGCCTGCGGCGGCTCGGACGGTCCGACGAGCTCCGCCGACAAGGCCAGGGCGGCCGTCCCCACGGCACAGCGCGCCGCCGGGGTGCTGCGGATCGGCACCGACCCGAACTACCCGCCGATGGAGTTCCACGGTACGGACGGCAAGCCGGACGGGATCGATCCGGAACTGGCCAACGCCCTGGGGAAGGTCCTCGGCCTGCGGATCGAGATCGTCGACACGCCGTTCGACAAGCTGATACCGGACCTCAACGCCGGGCGGTTCGACGTGGCGATGTCGGCGATCAGCGACACGCCCGAGCGGCGCAACGCACTCGGCAAGGACGGCCTACCGACCGGTGCGCCGGGCGTGGACTTCGTCGACTACTTCATCGCCGGCACCTCGATCGTCGTACAGAAGGGCAACCCGAAGGGGATCCAGACACTGAACGACATCTGCGGCCACACGGTCGCGGTGCAGCGCGCCACCACCCAGGACGAGATCGTCGGCCGCCAGGTCGCCGCCTGTGCCCGGCAGGGCAAGTCGCTGCAGGTCCACCGCTTCGACGACGACGCCCAGGCCCTCGCCGAGGTGGCGGCCGGCAATGCGGTCGCCGACTTCAACGACCTCCCGGTGGCCGCGTACGCGGCCAGGACCACCGACAACGGCAACCGCTTCGAGGTCACGGGCGCCCGCTCGCAGTCCAGCCCGTACGGCATCGCGGTGAACAAGAGCGACACGGAGCTGCGCGACGCACTGGTGAAGGGGCTGGACCAGCTGATGCACAGCGGCGAGTACGACCTCATCCTCGCGAAGTGGAACGTCAGCGCGGGCGCGGCCCAGGCCGCGGCGGTCAACGGGGGGCTGTGAGCCCGGGGGGTGTCGCGGCCGGGAGCGCAGGTGCTGGCCCGGGCGACGGGCGGTGCGGCCCCCGGCCCCACGGCGCCGGCGGTCGCCCGCCGGCACACGGTCCGGCCACGCGCATCAGCGACACGGACGCGTTCCGACTCCTCGACGAGTACTTCGCCGAACGCTACGCGACGGAAACCGTGCACGCCGACAGCCCGCGCCACCCGAGCACCGGCCGCCGGCCCCGGGCCCTCGTTCGACGAGGGCCCGGGGACTCGCGCAGGGGCGTCAGCCCATGGTCTTCGCGCCGTCCAGGGCCTCGCGGACGATGTCGGCGTGACCGGCGTGCTGGGCGGTCCCGGCGATGTGTGGAGCAGGACGCGGCAGGCGGACCACCAAGCACGCCCCGGGACGGACGAACTTGGTCAGGTGGCCCATCGTGTCGTACTCGACGGTGAAGTCGACCTGCCCGGTGCGGAAGCCCCCCTTGTGGACGGTGACCAGTCCGGTGCAGGTGCCGCAGCCGCCGTAGTGGGGGCCCATGTTCTGGTCGACGCCCAGACTCCACTTGGTCACCGACTTACCCCAGTTGCGGGTGTAGTCGATGATGTTGCGCATGTCCTCGCGCTGCTGGTCGGCGATCCAGGTGCCGCCCGAGTGCTCGGTGTCGAAGGCATCCGTCGCGGGGTACCGGTCGTGCACCGCGCTCTGCGTGGTGACGTCGCCGCCGTAGCCGTGCCAGGCCAGCCCGCCGAAGTTGGGGTGGGTGCGGATCGCCGCGTCGTCGACGGACGGCGCCGCGTAGGAGGCGTACTGGTCCCGGTTCCAGTCCAGCGCGAGGACCTTGGTCGGCAGGCCGGCTCCGGCGAGGGCGGGCAGCAGGGCGTTCTTGGTGAAGTACGCCAGTCCGGAGCCGTTCCAGCTCATCGACGGGTAGCCCGCGCAGCAGGTCGGCTCGTTCTGCACCGTGACGTAGTTCACCGGGACGCCCTGCGCCTGGTACGCCTGGAGGTACTTGACCGAGTACTGGGCGTAGGTGCCGTGGTACTGGGCCTTCAGCCAGCCGCCGTCGAGGCTGCCGTTGTCCTTCATCCAGGCAGGCCCCGTCCAGGGCGAGGCCATCACGGTCAGCTCCGGGTTGAGCTGCCGGGCCTGCTTGGTGACGGCCGGGCCCCTCACGACGCGCAGTGAGGGGCCCGGCCGGTGGCGGTCTCCGTCGACACGGTGAACTCGCAGTCCAGGAATTCGCTGCCCGGATCCGGTCGCTTCAGCACCCGCAGCGCGACGACATGACCGCTCGTCCCAGGCGGATCGGCAAGGTGGATCAAATCGTCCAGAACGTCGTCCATCACGGCCCTCTCACTCGATCTCGAACAAGGGCATCATTCCGGGCGGCACCGACACTCCCGAAGGCGCTCTCGCTTCTCGCCAACACTCAACGCGCCGCCAACCGCTCGCGATGGTCACCTACACAGCCAGCTGACCAGCACGCCGAAACTGCCATGCTCCGTAAGAATCCCGCCGGAGGCGTCTCAGCCGAGCTGACGCACCACAGCTCAGAGCCCACACACCCACCGTGATCGATGAGACACCCGATCCCTCCAGATCCGATCCCCGATCCCAAGGCTGCCCGCCCGCGACCCGAGTCTCACGCAGACCTGACACCTCGCAGGTCAGGTCGCATCTATATGACGTGCTCGATGAGACGGGACACCCGGAGCCGATCTCGCCGGCGCTGGGCGACCGCCCCGCGCCGGGCAATGGATTCGTCCGGTGCGGGGCGGTCGAGGCGCTGTACGAGCGTCGGCTACCCAATGACCTCGGCGCGCTCGATGATGACGTCGTCCTTCGGGACGTCCTGGTGCCCGGCCTTGGAGCGGGTGCTGACGCGCTCGATCGCGTCGACCACCTCAGCGCCTTCGGTCACGCGGCCGAAGACGGCGTAGCCCCAGCCCTGCGTGTTCTTGCCGCTGTGGTTGAGCATGTCGTTGTCGGCGGTGTTGATGAAGAACTGGGCGCTCGCCGAGTGGGGCTCCATGGTCCTGGCCATCGCCACGGTGTACTTGTCGTTCTTGAGGCCGTTGTCCGCCTCGTTCTGGATGGGGGCACGCTTGTCCCGCTTTTCGTTCATGCCGGGCTCGAATCCTCCGCCCTGCACCATGCAAGCCCTTGATGACCCGGTGGAAGACCGTGTTGCTGTAGTGGCCCGCCTTGACGTAGTGGACGAAGTTGTCGACCGTCAGCGGAGCCTTCTCGGCGTCGAGCTCCAGGACGATGTCGCCGTGGTTGGTGCTCAGCTTGACCTTGGGCATGCGAACCTCACTGTGGGTATCGGCGCTGCTACGGAATGGTCATTCTTGCAGCAGGTCGAGAGTCAAACTTCGCTGAGGCCGGTCAAACTTCGGTGAGACGGGTCAGCCCGCGAGGGCGTGTCCCAGCCCTGTCTCAGGCCCGGACCGAAAACGCTCGCACCTGGGGATACGGCCTGAGACTGTCCTAGCGAAACGGACATAACCGGCGGGCTGAGACATCGGTGGGACAGAGCTGGGACAGCCCTCACCCACGCCGTCCCAGGCAGGCCAGGCCAGTGCGGACCGGACGGCGACCGCATCGGCGCAGCAGCACCCGGCGCCGCCCCGGCGGGCCCTGCGGCAGCACCCCGGCCGGAGTCGAGGAACCGGGGCGCGAGGGTGGGGCCGGCCCCTCCCGGGCGGGGAGCAGCCGAACGGCCCCGGGGAGCACCGCCGCGCCCCTGTCGCGATGGCTGTCGCGGCCCGCCCACACACCGGGGATCCGGACCTGGCGCGCACGTCACACACCGCGACAGCACCCCCAATGCGACAACCCCCGCGACAGGGCGTCAACAGCCCCGGCACGGCGGCCGGCGCCGGGTTCGGTCAGGCCAGCGAGAGCCGCACCGTCCCGTCCGGCAGCGGCTCGTAGAGGACGTCCCTGATCGCCCCGTCGACCGCCCGGGTCGAGGTGGTGAGCATGTGCTCGCCGTCGAACCCAGCTCACCACCCGCAGCGCGGACCAGAGCCACCAACAGCTCCTGCGCGTGCCAGTCGGGAGCGATCCGGCGCGGGCCGTACAAGTCGTCGTCCATACCCGCACAACGACCCAGCCCCCTCCCGGCCACGGCCAGGACGACGACCAGGCGCAGCCGCACCGGGCCGGGAGCGGCGGCCAGAACGGCCCGCGGCCGGCGGGCGGGCGCGGGGCCGGCTACTCCCTGCAGGCCCAGGCACCCGCCCCGGGACACAGCACGACGACCAGGCGCAGCCGCACCAGGCCGGGCGGGGAGCGGCGGTCGATTGCACGGCCCCGGAACCGCCCGGGGCCGGCGATCGACGGGCCGCTCCCGGCCGGGGGGGGAACAGCCCGGCCACCGCCGCCCCGGTCGGCTCCGGACACGACCGCGAGCCGGGCACAGCCGCCGCCCGGGGGCGGCGGCCACCCGCACAGCCCCGGAGCACCCGAGGCTCGCACCGCTCCCCCGCCCGGTTCCCCCGGCGAACTCCCGCACGAAATTCACACGACCCGCCGAAGCAGCCCCAACCCCGGAGTAATCCCGGCCGAATCGACGAGGAAAACCAGGACGGAAATCGGGGGCGGCCGGGGGCCAAGGGCCGAGGGCCCGGCAAGGAGGCCGGCGGCGGGCCCGGGTGCTGCGGCACCGGGACCGTGGTGGCAGGGCCCTGGCAGGACGGTGGTGGGGCGGTGGTGGGGCGGTGGTGGTGGCCTACGGCCCCCAGGGGCCAGCACCACCCGACGGACCGGCCCCGCCGAACCCGGCCGCCCGGTGGCCGGCTACCCGCCACCAGCACGGCAGCCCGACCGACCGGCAGGAGGCCGGCGGCGGGCTGGCGGCTGCCCCGTCTCACTGAAGTTTGACCAGTCTCAGCGAACTTTGACGAGGCGCTCGTTGGATGAGCAGGACCGTTGCTGGACGTGCCCCGGGGTCGCCGGCGTGGTTTCCGTGGCGGCCCCGGGGCACGCGTGAGGTCAGGCCTGGGTCATCTCCTGGATGAACTTCAGGATGATGAACTCGGCGGGCCGCAAGGCGGCGAGTCCGACCTTGACGATCAGTCGGCCCGCTGCGATGTCGTCCTGCGTCATCGTGACGCCTTGGCCGACCTGGACGAAGTACGCCTCCTGCGGCGTGCTGCCCATCAGGGCGCCCTGCTGCCACAGGCTGTGCAGGTAGTTGTCGACGGCGGAGCGCACCACCTCCCAGGTGGGTTGGGAGTTGGGCTCGAACACCACGGGGCGCAGCCCCTGCTGGATGTCACGCTCGACCGTGTTGGCGAGGCGGCAAATCGGGATGTAGCGCCATTCGTCGGCGTCGAGGAGGGTCCGGGCGCCCCAGATCAGGGTGCCGCGGTCGGGGAAGGTGCGGATGAAGTTGAGGTTGCGGTGGGCGCCCTGGTCCGCGTCGGTGGTCGGGTGGAGGGGGCTGTCGATACCGTGCAGGATGATGTTGGCGGGGGCGTTCCACACGCCGCGCGCGTTGTCGAGGGTGGTCCAGGCGCCCGCGACGGCGCCGCTGGGCGCGATCGGCTCGGCGTCGGCGCCCGGCTTGAGCCAGGGGAGGTACACCGCCGCGCAGCCGCGCGCGTGCTCGTCCAGGTTCCAGGCGTCGACCGCCGTGGCGGCCTGGTCGGCGGTGTGGTCGCGGTCGGTGTGCAGGATGGCCATCGCCTTGTTCTCCGCAGCCCAGCCGGTGAGCGCGCGGGCCCACTCCCCGGCCGTCTGCGCGCCCTGGTCCCACAGGCCGGGGGCGGCCACGATCGTCACGTCCCCCAGCGCGGTCAGCGCCTCCAGGGCCTCGGCGAGGGAGGACCCGGCCGTGCTCACCAGGTAGCAGTACCCGCCGCCGTTCTGGAAGTAGCTCTTGAGGACCGGCCCCAGCCCCTTGTCGGCGCCCACACCGCCGTCCGCGTCGCCGAGCTTGGTGAAGCCCGCCCAGTCGTTCACCCGAACGCCGCCCGTGGGCACGCCGGCGAAGTCGCCGACGAACGCCGTCACCGCGGTCGGCCTGGACTGGACGGACATGCCGAGGCTGTACGTCTCTTCGACGTAGACGCCCGGATAGCTCACGGAACCTGCCATGGGACTCTCCTCCACTGTGGTCTGTACGACGCGGATGATCATCCAGTGGGACCGGAGCACCCGCAGCGGTTCGCGTGTTCTGACCAACGCCACACCGCACTTCAGGTAATGCACCCGAACCACGGCGGCGGCCAGGGCGGCCGCGACCCGGCCGGCCAGAGCACGGTCGGCATCGGTGGGCTCCCATACCTTCCCCCGCCGCTGCCGCTCGGCCTCCTCAGCCAGGCCCTCGATGACCGTCTTCATCTCCACGCCGCTCACCCCAACCACCGGCCCCACGGCGCCCCAGCGGGCCAACCGCCTCCAGGCAGGCCGGCACGCCCGACCCCGGCAAGCACCACCACGACCAGGACGACGGGCACGGCCGCCCGAGGGCCGGGAGCGGGCACCACCACCCAGGCCACCACCACCACCAGGCGCAGCGGCACCAGGACCCACGACCAGCTGCCAGGACCGACGGGCGGGCGGCGGGCAGGCGGCGGGCAGGGCCGACGGGCGGGCGGCGGGCCCGGGAACGGCGACCAGGACCAGCTGCCCGACACCGGCACCGCGCAGCCCCGTGACAGACACCAGGTGCAGCACGCTGTCGCACCCGCCACCAGGTCACAGGGGCAGGTCAGTGCCGTACTCCGGCCTCCGTCCACGCGGCCGTGATCCGGCGGTAGGCGTCGAGGACGGCCTCGCCCCGCTCTTCACCCAGGACCGCGGCAGTGGCCACCACCGCGACCGCCGGCAGTTGGAGCATCAGCACCGCCACCACTTTCTCCAGGTCGGCGGCGATCCGCTCCACCCTGCGGGCCGGAGTGACCATGCCGGCGCACAGGAGCTCCAGGAGCTCGCGCACCACGTCCGTGCCCGGGTCACCGGCCACCGTGCGGCGCAGCACCAGCAGCACGTCCCACAGGGCCTCCAGCTTCCAGGCCGGCACCGTGTACAGGACCACCTGGCCGGCACCGCCGTTCTCGGGAACGGACTCGGCCAGAGTCTCGACGACCAGGGCCGCGGTCCGGTAGGTGTCGGCGGTCAGCAGGTAGCGGTCGTCGTCCCGGTACGCGTTCGCCGCCACGGCCACGGCCAACATCCGCAACACCTCGTCGCCGAGATAGGCAACATCCCGAATCCAACCCGGACGACCAGGAAGCACACAGCCACGATCCGGGCCGGCACCCCGCACACTCCTCACCACCACAGCCTCGCAACACGCCGGCACCAGGCGCAGGAAAACACCCGAACACCACCCCACACCGCCAGGACCAAGTGATTGCCGCGCACCCACCCCCGGACGACAACACCGGGACAGGAGGCGCAACGGGGAATCGACGGGCCGTCCCTGGAGGAAGGAGGTGCCATGGGGCGGTAGAACCCCCAGCTCACCGGGGCGCAGCCAGCCGGACCCTCCGGGGAACGGGAACAGGCACGCCCGGCACCCCCAGCCCCCCGGCCGGCGGTGGTCCGGACGGCGAAGGACGCGTGCGGCGACGCCCGGACCGGAACCGACCAGGAGCGGGACGGGGACCGGGGCCTGGCGGCCCGGCAGCGGCCCAGCAGGGGACGTCCTCGACAGGCAGGCACCGGACAGCCGGGAGCCGTCCTGCCCTCGCCCGGACAGCCAAGGAACGCAGCCCGCAGCACGAGCCACGCATTCGCCGAGGCCAGCTCAAGGAGCTTCTGAATAGCTGCCATGCCCAAGTAATGGCAGGTCAAAAGCTCAATACCGGTTTTCGGAGCGGGCTTGGGATCCCCCGTTTGGGTGAGCGGCGCATGAAACGGGCCGCAGGTCCCCTAATTTCAGGACGACCAGCGACCACCCGACCCAGGCCGGCACCCGCACTGCCCAACCCCGTCACTTTGGAGACCCGAGATGACACCCACCAACAACCGCGGACCCCACCGCAAGCGCCCCACCTGGCCCGGTCCCCGCACACTCGCCACCCGCGCCCTCCTCGGCGCCGCCACGAGCGCCGGCGGCCTGCCCCTCACCCTCCTCATCCACTGGCTCACCACCCGCTGAATCCCACAGCTCCAACACCCCGCGTCGTCCTCCACGGCGGCGAACCCCTGCTGGCCAGCCCAGCACGGACAGACACCCCGACAGCACCACTTCCTGCCACCCCACACCTCCTGGGACATCCCGCCGCAGCGTCTCCCAGGACAGCCCAGGGTTCTCCCGGGCATCGACCCGGGCACCGACGGTCGGCGGGCCCCGGAACAGCAGGCCGGGACCAACACCGGCCGCCGCGCACGGCCCGCCGACGGCACGACCGGCCAACGCAGGAACACCGGCCGTGGGTTGCTCCCTCCAGGGCCGGGTAGGGAGCGGGCAGGCAAGAGGTGCAGGGAATTCCGGCCTGACCGCAGGACGGCGGCGCAGGACAGCGGGCCAAGGGCCGACACGGCCGCCCCGGGAGCACCGCGGCCCCCTGTCACGGAGGCCGTCACGGCCTGCCCGAACACGGGGATCCAGGCCTTGTGTGCACGTCACCCGCCCCCGCGGCGGCCGACCAGGTCTCAGTCGTGGATCTCCCAAGCCCTCTGCGGCAGCCAGTGGGGGAGGTCGTCAAGCGCCTCAACGGGATAGAACACCGGCCGGGTAAGGAGGCGGTCGCCCTCCCGTTGGACGTTGACCACCACGCCCAGCGACGCCGAGCAGGGCACGCCGGCACTCATGTAGGCCAGCTCGTCGGGCAGAGTCTCGGCATGCTCGACCATCCACTGTTCCAACACGGAAGGCACCCGACCGACGAGCGCCATGCCGTCTGCGGTGACCTGCGGCCCGCACAGCGCGTCGACCGCGACACCGGACAACCGCCCGTCCCGGTAGTACAGGTGCACACCGAACTCCCGGCACCGGCCCTCCGAGGGCGTCCACGCATTGTTGCCCCGCCCGCCGGTCCACGTGCGGTGCTCGCTGTCCCCGGTGACACCGAGCAGGGCGTCCGTCACCTCGTCAGCAGTCATCCCGAAACGCAACGGCCCCACAGACACGAAGGGCTCCAACACCCACTGCACACGCTCCTCGTCCGGCCGAACATCCCACCATCCCGTAAACATGATCAACAGCCTGCCTGCCACCACCGACACACCAACACGGGCCCCAGCACCCCGCCCCGACAGCGGGCCTCCCGAAAGCAACGGCCGGAACAGCCCGGAACCGGGACAGGCGGCCCCCACCGACCAAGGGACGCAGCCGGGACGCCCGACCCCTGGGAAGCAGCACGACAGTGAGCCTCCCAGGGGCGACAGCGTCCAGGAGCAGAGGCCACCCACCACCCCGACCACCACCCCCAGGCACAGCCACCCGGGGCCGGCGGGGGCACCGGCCGCTCCCAGCGGCGGGCAGTAGCCAGGACCGGCAGGCGGCGGGCGGGGCCGGCGGGCAGGCGGGCAGGCGGGGCTGGCGGCCGGGAAGCGGCACGACAACCAGGCGCAGCGGACCGGGGGACCGGGGGCCGGGGCTGGCGGCCGGGAGCGGCGCCCGAGGGCCGGGTGCCGCTGCTCCCCCGCCCGGTTCCCCCGGCGAACTCCCGCACAACATTCACGACCCACCGAAACGGCCCCGGACAGCGGTAATCCCGGCGAATCGACGAGGAAACCAGGACGGAAACCGGCGGCATTTCCGACGAAATTCCGACGGGCCGTCAATTCGCCGGAACACCCCGCAACGGCCCCGACCCCCGGACCGCCCGCCGAACCCCGACCGGGCCCGGGCAGCCGACCACCCACCGTCACCGAAACCGGCACGCCCCGGAGTACCGCCAGACCGCCGGACAGGAGCCGGCAACCCACCCGGATTGGTCTACCAGACGGCGATCCGGGCACTCGAAACCCGGTCAGGTCACACACCAGAACCAGAACCGAGCCGGGGCCAGGGCCAGGGCCGGAGCCAGGGCCGGGTTCCGTCACAACCAGCCCGTCACGCAACCCCCAGACAAACCGAGGACGCCCCGGGACGGGCAGCGGGC
Source organism: Kitasatospora sp. NBC_01560 (assembly GCF_045208415.1). Lineage (NCBI taxonomy): Bacteria > Bacillati > Actinomycetota > Actinomycetes > Kitasatosporales > Streptomycetaceae > Kitasatospora > Kitasatospora sp. NBC_01560. The sequence continues at coordinate 54,734 of NZ_CP109364.1, forward strand.
AGCGACACAGCGCCAGCGGGTGCGCAGGCAGGCCGGACAAGCCGGCCCCGGGACCGCGCCCGGGGAGCCGGGCAACGGCGGCCGGACCGGCAGAGCAGGCCGGCACCGGCCAGGCGAGCAGACACCGAACGGCGGCTGGGAAGGGCCAGACCAGACGGGCGACGACGGGCGCACCGAGCGGCTCGCCCAGGTACCGCTCAACCCTTCGGTGACTGTCGACTGCCACTTCGTCACCTCACTGGCCACACCGAGGCCGTGCGTGGCGTCCTACGGAGTGCCGGCCGGGGCAGACAAAGCATCACCAGCAGGGACAGGCACTCGGAAGCGGCCCGGCACCCTCGCCACAGGAATCGAACGAGGGCGCTTCAATTGAAGCGCCCTCGTTCGATTCCTGTGGCTGTCCGGTCGCGCAGCGGGCGGTGCTGATCAGCCGGTCGGGGCAAGGCGGCTGAAAGCCCATCGGAGCACTTCCCCACCCGGGTGAGATGGGATGTTGGTGCGCATACATTCTGGCTCTCCTGGTTAAGCCACTCCACGTGACAGCCCCCGACGGCGAGACGACCGCTTCTCATCCGCAACACCCCAAGGACTACCCCGTCACCTGGCAGGGCGTGCTGGGCGGGGCCGCCGCCGGGCTCACGCTCATGACCGTGGTAATCTACTTCGCTGGCGGACTCGCGCTCGCCGCCCGGATGGTGGCGAACGGCTTCTGGTGGGGGCTGGTGCTGGGCCAGATGCCCCGGCAGATGCTGCAGGAGATCGCCGTCTCGGAGATCCTCCTGCCAGCTGCGCTCTTCGCCGCGCTGGGGTACCTGCTACCGCACACACTTCTGGACCGGAGACTGACGGAGCGTCAGTCTCCGGCCGGTACCTATCGTTTCACAGCCCGTTGGCGGTATCCCCGCGCCGGGTTCCTCCTGCTGGCCTCGGTGCTCATGGTGCCCGGCGCGTTCTCGTGGTACGTGCACAGCGGCGGCAACCCCTACGGAGTCACCGCGCCTCCAGGCTGGATGATCGCTCTGGCTGCGATGATCTTCGTCGCATACTCAATGATGATCGGCGCCACAGTCCAACGGCTGCGACGCTACCAGTCCCATCGCGGCATCTGGACGGCCGTCGTCACTTCCGCGATGCTGCTGGCCGCCGTACCGGGCGCGGTGGTCGGCGCGGCGAGCCTCCCCTTCCTCCCCGCTCGCGTCTGCGCGCCGAGCTACGAGATGGACGCCCTCTACATCGGGGCGGGCAGCGACTGGGCCTACCTCGGCAACTACTACGTCGACCCCCATGACGAGACCAAAAGGCGCGGGACTTACCTGACTCTCGTCCCGACGAACCGGGTCGACACGGTGACGGTGGCCAAGGACGGGCCGGACTGCGGCCCGACCACCGGAAAGCTCGGCACCACCACCGCCGCCCCCTCGCCAGCCCCCTGATCCGTCCAGGCCCTTCCCGGGGCACGCACGCGTCTCCGCGATTGGCCCCGCCGCCCTCCATTTGAACCTCACCGCACCCCCGTCATCGGCAGAGGAGGTTCTCCTCGTGGCCGCCAAGCACTTCGCGTTCTACCCCGACAACATCTGGCAGAGCCGCCACGGCGCGGGGCCGGACTGACGGCCGCACCGATGGGTGGCAGGACGGCGGTGCCGGACAGCCAGGAGCAGTCGGCCAAGCGGCCGGGGCAACAGCACGGGACACCGGCGGCCAGGGCGTTTCTTTCAGATCATCGGATCCAACGATCCGCTGGAAACGGCCCTGCTGAACATCGCGCGCAACGGAACAGGTGGCCGGGCAGGCTGGCCGACGGCTCCGGGATGCGGTGTCAGCCGTGGTACTCCCAGCCCTCGATGCAGAAGTGGGCTGCGCTGACCGTGGTGTCCCCGGCCCGCTCGGCCTGCACCCAGGGTCCGGTCAGCAGGTGCCGACGCGGCCGTTCAGCCGGGACCAGACCGCGGTCCACGGACCGTCGTTGTGGGGACGATAGATGACCAGGTTCCCGTCGTTCTGCAGGCGCAGCCAGTTGACAGGCGGGTTGCAGCCGAGGGCGGTCCCGGAGGCCCACAGGGCGCGCATGGAGCGGTCGTAGACGACGAGGTTGCCGTCGGACTGCATGATGACCCTGCCCGGCGCGGTGTTGGCGGTCGCGGTGTTCCAGACCGCGTGGCCGCCCTCGTCGTACTGCACGAGGTTGCCGTCGTTCTGGTAGACGAGCCGCTGATCGCCGTTACCGGAGACCAGCGAGTCGCCGGGGAACAGGCAGTTGCGCCAGTCCATGTGGTCCCAGCCGCGCTGGTTGCGCGTGCACTTCCACTCCTGGTCGACGGCGTCGGCCGACGCGCTGGTGGCGGTGCTGAGGCCGATCACGCCGGCCAGGGCGGTCGCGGCAGTTGCGAGCGCGACGAGCCGATTGGACGTCCTGCGGATGGTCATGGCGTTCCTCCTCGCCCCGGAGCGTTTCCGACCGCTCCCGGGCCTGCGGTTCGTGGCGGCGCGGTACCGTCCCCCGCCCCGCCGATGGTCAGGAGCCCCGTTCAGCGGCCCCGTACCTGACAACGCTCCGCACACGTCCAGCGGTTCAGACCCCCGGACGATGAAGCGGTCACCCGGACGTGTCCACCTCGAACCTCCCTGGAACGGCAACAGCGCCGGACCGAACCTGCCAGCCGGCCGCTGCCGCTGGGGCGTGATGGGCCCTCACGGGCCGTCTCCCGCGCCTCGGCCCCGGCGCAGGGACACCCGATGCTCCTGGCGGCCTTCACGCCACGCACTCCACCGTCCCGGCCGCCGTCGCCCCCGCCCTCACGCGGCCGGCCCGGGCTGGACGCCGAAGAAGAAAGGCCCGCCGCAGGCGCCGAACCCTACCGACCAACGACAACTGCCACCACAACTGCAACTACAAGGACCAAAGAAGAAGGAAGGAAGACATCTCAGGGAGTCAGGGGTCAAGCGGGACACCATGTTGGCCGAACGGCATGCCGATTTTGGGCCGCTCGTCGGTGGTGGGGTCTAGGGTGCGGTGCCGTGGACGCTGCTGATCTTGATCGTCAGGCCAGGACTCTGTCCGGCTGTATCCCGCCCGAGTTCGTCGTGCAGATCCTTGAACGAGGCCACGAACACGAGGTGGCGTTGCAAGCCGGCCAGGGCGAGTGGTTCTGCGCACGGGCATGGGCCCAACTCCTTGGCGAGCGCGGCCGGCGGGACGATGCGCTGGCGGTGCTGGCTCCGTACGTCTCCACCGGATGGTGGCCGGCCGCCCGGGCCCAGGCGGAGCTGTTGGAGAGCTGGGGCCGGGCGTCGGAGGCGCTCACGCTGGCTCGCCCGTACGCGGAGGCCGGGGGACAGGCGCTGGAGTTCTTCGCGCGCCTGCTGGCCGGGCACGGGCATGCTGCGGAGGCCTATCAGCTGTTGAGCGCCGGAATCGAGGACTGGGTCCTTGCCACCGCCTTGGTCGATGTCGCCGAGCTTGCCGGCTTGGACGAAGACGCCGCTCGCATGCTGTCCGAGCCCCGGCCAACCGCAGTGACATGGCCGGCTACTTCATCAGCCTCTACATGACCGACTGCGCCGTGGAACTTCTCCAGCAGCACGACCCTCGTCCGACCGGTCAATGGAGCCACCACTGGTCCAGCGAACCTCCGTTCTGATGGTGCTCCGCACTACCATCCGGTGGCTACGCCGCCGGTGCTGACGCAAGCCGCTGTGGCACAGCGAAGGCGAGCTGTTCATCGAACGTTCGGCGGTTCTGGAGGCAGTGGAAAATCTGGCCGAGGAGTCGGTTGAAGAGGTTGCGCTGGGCACCTGCGTGCCAGTCTCCGTGATCGCGTCGGCGGCGGTAGTGGGCGCCGGCTCCGGGCGAGGCGGTGAGGGCGGAGAAGGACCAGAGGAATCCGGCGTGCATGAGCCGGTTGTTCTTGACCATGCGCCGGCCGACGTAGCTCTTCTTGCCGGAGGCCCGGGTGATGGGCGCGGAGCCGGCGTAGGCCTTGAGGCCGCGGGCGTCGGCGAAGCGGGTCCGGTCGTCGCCGATCTCCGCCAGGACCCGGGCGGCGAGCTGGACGCCGAGGCCGGGAAAGCTCAGATATATCTCAGCATCGGGATGCTCGCGGAAGGCGGCCTCGACCGCCTCGGCGAGGTCGTCTCCAGCCTGGCAGGCCGCGTCGAACTGCTTCAGCAGAGCGGCCAACTGGTGGCCGAAGGCGTCCTCGACCGCTTCAGGGTGGCGAGCACGCTCGGCCCGGAACAGCTCACGGAGGCGCTCGGCCTCGGCGTCGATGCCGCGGCTGCGGCCAGCACGCTTGAGCGCGGCCCGCAGCTGGGCCGGGGAGAGCTTCGCCGCCCGGGCCGGGGTCGGGGCCGAAGTGAGGACGGCGCGGGCATCTGGCCGGGCCAGGCCGCCGGCCTTGCTCTGGAAGGCTTCGAGGGCGGCGGGGTAGTACTCGCGTAGGAGCGAGCGGATCTGGTTGCCCAGCTGCTGCCGGTTCCAGACGGCGTCCTGTTGGGCGCGGGCCAGTACGGTGACGGCCCGGCCTTGGTCGGAGTCTGCGGGCAGGGGCCGGTGCATGGGCATGTAGGTGCGCAGGATGTTCGCCAGGACCAGGGCGTCGCCCGGATCGGACTTCTTGCGGCTGACGCCGTGGCGGTCGCGGTAGCGGGCGGCGGCCAGCGGGTTGATCGCGAACACCTGCCGGGCGCCGGTGCGCAGGACGGCCACCAGCAGGCCGTGGCTGGTCTCGATCGCCACCGGGATCGGGTCCCCTTCGGTGTCACCGTGTTCGGCGAGCAGGTCCAGCAGCAGCCGGTAGCCGGCCGCGTCGTCGGTGATCCGGCGCTTGGCCAGCAGCTCGCCGGTGTCGTCGGCCAGGGCGACGTCGTGGTGCGATTCGGCCCAGTCGATACCGCAGAAGATCTTCAACCGACTCTCCCAAGGTTGCCTGTTTTCGCAGGTCACGAGCACATGCGGGTCATGCGGCGCCCTAATCCCAGGACTCTTGGTCCGCCATCTCAGTAGCCGTTCATGACACCAGCGCGTCCCACGGGCCCCCGTCTGTGCCAGAGCTCGAAGGCTCGCGGATCAAGAAGGGGTCCTCCCTGGAACGGGCTCGCGCCATGACCACGGAAACACGATCTTCGGTGGGTTTCGCGGCGGCCCGAAGACGCCGGACAGCGCCGCTCTTCTATACGGACCTCGCAGGTCGGGGTTGTCGTAGGCATCAGCCCGGCGCCCACGCGACCACCACGAAACCCACCAGCACCGCCGCGACGGCGCCGCTCCAGCGCAAGGCCTCAAAGGCCAGGAGCCACCCAAGGCGTCCGTCACACCAGACGGATCCGGAAGCCCAACTCGGGTGATCCGGAACCACCTTCACTACGGATTAGGGTTGTCGGGGTGGTGAGTTCACCCTTGATAGCCACTCACCATGCCACCTGACCTGCAAACTTGCCCGGAAAACGGGCGCAGCGGCCCGGAGAGGCGGCCACCGGTTGGCGCACGGGTTCTCACCACCGGTTGTCGGGCCGGTTAGAACACCCGTTGTCGGATCGTGACCGCAGGGGCGGCCGGTGGTGAGAAATCCGGTGAGAACCGTGGGCTTCCATCCGGTGTCCGCCGCCACCGGGGCGGCAGGTGCTGACGTTGAGGAGTCCGTGATGGCGATGCCGCCCGAGATCGACCACGCCGTGGTCGCCGCGCTGTTCCAGTTCCGGATGGCCACCGCCGAGCAGCTGCGCGTGCTGCACACGCCGGGGGCCGGGCCGGAGCAGATGCGCCGTCGTCTTCGTCGGCTCAAGGACGAGGGCCTGGTCGAGGACGTGGTGCTGTCGCAGGCCGGCTGGCTGCGGGCCTGGTTCCTGACCGAGCACGGCGCGAGGATCGCCGGGACGTTCCCCGAGCTGGAGGGCGTGGCATCGCCGCCGCTGCCCGGGGACAAGAGCGCGGCGCGGCTGCGGCTCGGGCACATCCTGGCCGTGGTCCGCACCCACACCGCGTTCGTGTCCGGCGCCCGGGCGGCGGGGGACGAGTGCGCGCCGCTGGACCTGCGGCCGGAGGTGTACCACCGCTTCGGCGAGGGCCGGGATGGGGCAGTGATCCCCGACGGTCTGCTGCACTACGCGACCGGCGGTCCGGGCCGCACGCTGTACCGGGCGTTCGTGGAGGTCGACCGCGGCACCATGGGCAGCGAGAAGCTCGCCGCCAAGCTGATCGGCTACGCCCGCTTCCACGACCACCACCCGGTCCCGGCGCACCTGCGGCGCACCTCACACGCCCTGGACGTGCTCCCGGCCTGGCAGCAGCACTACGTCGTCTTCCCGCGGCGGCTGTTCGTCCTGGCGGACACCGGCGAGCGGGCCGCCCGCCAGCGCGTCCGCGACCTCCATGCCATCGCCGCCGGCCACCCGCTGGTCGCCCGGATGCTGACGCGGGTGAAGGCCGGCGCCGCCCTGCTGGCCGATCTGGAGCAGCACGGCCCCGGCGCCGCCGTCTGGTCCCCGCTCGCCGACCAGCACCGGGCCCAGTGCGGGGCGTGGGAGCTGTGAGCTCCCGGCCCGCGCCGATGCCGGGCACCTTGATGGGCCGTCAAGGTATCCCGGGCGACCGTCAAATGTCCTGTGACAACGAACCTGGACCGATTGCCACCGAAGTTGGACCGGCAGCCTTTCGTGACAGCGAAGTTGGACCGCTGCGGGTGAGGCCCCGGGACGCGCGCCCAGCAGCAGGGCCAGCCTCCGCCTTGTTGACTGGTCAGGGCCCCCGGCAGTGGACAGGGCGTCAGAGGGTGCTGGCATGCTGAGACCGTGCCGTATCGAGACCACCCTTACGAGTTCAAGATCGAAGTTCTTGACGCCTACGACGCCGCACCGCCTGGCACGAAGAAGGACGTTCTGAAGCGGTACAACCTCCATGCCTCAACGGTGATCAGGTGGCGCAAAGGCGCAAGAGAACGGAGAGCTTCAACGGCCGACCCCCAGGGAGCCGATCCGTTGCATCGCGGTCGGTGGCTGGTGCCCTCGGGAGGCGAAGGAGTACAGGACCCTCAAGCTATGCCGCCGCCACTACTACTGAACTTGATTGAGTGAAGCCGGGCTGTTCTTCTGACGGTGCGGGTCGGGGGCCGGTACCTGTGGACCGTGAGGTACGCGCAGGGTGGCGGCTTGACCGACGCCGAGAGGGCCAGGCGGGAGCGGATCCGGCTGGAGGCGGTCGTCCGTTTCGAGGGCGGGGAGAAGACCAGAGAGATCGCTGCCGCGTTGCGGGTGTCCGAGCGGTCGGTGGAACGCTGGCGGCGGCAGTGGCGTGAGCGCGGCGAGGCCGGTGTCCAGTCGAAGGGGTCACCGGGCAGGTCGAAGCTGAGCGATGCGCAAGTAGCCAGACTGGAGCGCGAGTTGGAGCGTGGACCGCTCTCGCACGGCTGGGAGGACCAGCGCTGGACGCTCGCCCGGATCAAGACGCTCATCGGGCGGATGTTCCACGTCAGCTACACCGTCGAGGGGACCTGGGCGCTGCTCAAGCGGCACGGCTGGTCGTGGCAGCAGCCGACGCGCCGGGCGATCGAGCGGGACGATGCCGCCGTCGAGTTGTGGAAGAAGGAGGTGTGGCCCCGGGTAAAAGCACCGCGGCGGCCCGTGGGGCCTGGCTTGTCTTCGAGGACGAAGCCGGGCAGTCGATGAGGCCGCCGCGCGCCAGGACCTGGGGCAAGGTCGGCCGCACACCGGAGGTGCGGGTGCGCGGGCGGGGAGGCGGCCGGGTCTCCATGGCCGAGCTGAGCTGCTTCAAATCCGGCCGGCGCTCGCGGATGTTCTACAGCTTCCACGTCTACCGAGGCCGCAAGGGCGAGAAGAAGGGCCTGACCTGGCAGGACTTCCGGGACCTGCTCATTCGCACGCACATCCAGCTCGGCGGTCCGATCGTGCTCGTGTGGGACAACCTGCGCGCCCACCTGACGCCGCCGATGCGGCAGTTCATCGAGGCGAGCAAGGACTGGCTGACCGTCTTCCAACTCCCCTCGTACGCACCGGACCTCAACCCGCAGGAAGGCATCTGGTCGCTGGTCAAGCGCACCATCGGCAACCTCGCCGCCGCCAACCTCAATCAACTCGCCCAGGCCGTGAAGCGCAGCCTGAAGAAAATCCAGTACCGACCCTGGCTCATCGACGGCTGCCTCGCCGCGACCGGCCTGATCATGGACGGCTGACCGCCCTCAGGCCGACATCACGAATTCAAGTTCAGCAGCATCGCGGCGGCCCTCATATGCATATGCATCCGGCGACTGTCCAAACGAGATATCTCCTCAGTACAACCGGGGAGGGTCGCCTGCGCCCCATCGGCGGGCACGGGTTCCGGCGACCTGGGCCAGGTAATCAGTGATCCCTCCCGCCCGGCCGCCGGACAGCACGATGCGTCAGCTCCGCGGTCCACCAGTAAACGGATCAAGCCTGTCGCGCGACCTCTGCTGCCTGAGCCGCCAATGGACGAACCGGGGAGACTCACAGCCCCAAGCGAGAGTGATGCCAACAGGACACGGGCTGATCTCAGCCGTGAGCATCTTGTGGAGAAACTCTGCCATGCCCATGCTGTAGACCCGGGGGGCGCCGCCGTTCCTGCCCAGGACGAGAACTGGCCACCTATCAGGGTCATTACCGACCGTCAGCCAGGCGAGGGTATCAGCAGTGGAGGAGCCACCCCAAGCGATGATCTGCTCGGCGGAACGCACCTCGTCAGTGGTCTCGCCGTCCTCCTCAAAGAGCCAGCGCGCCTCCTCCGTCATACCGCGCATGCCAGGTTGCGGAGCATCCGGTGGCATCAGCTCGTCAGGGGCGCCCACGGCGATACATTCCTCGATGCTTCCCTCCCCGTATCTCTTGATGAACTCGACGTAGTCACGCGGGAACCGAAAACCCCACGCGGACTCAACCGCCCCCCAGTCACCGGACTCACCGGCGCCCGGCTGCGGGGGCATGAGTTCCAAGAGCCTGTTGATGTCGAAGTTGTGTGCCATCGATCCCTCTCACTGAAGTCCGAGATTGTACCAGGTCTTGGATTTTGGCCCGTAGAGGGAGTTCGGAACGACCTCGGCCCGCTGGTATCCGGGATTCCCAGCCGCATCCGTCCCAAAAGCCATCATGAAATACGCCGCGGGGACCACCTTACTGTCACCGGCGTATATCGGTTCCACGTTGTAGCGCACGATCTGCTTTTTCTTATCTACCTGCTCGATGACTTCCTTCTCAAAGGCGCGCATGTTGTCCTCGAGCCGGCCGTTGTTAACGCTCCGATAGGAGTTCGCCTGACGTGCACACGTGGAGAGGTTTTTGAGGGTCGTTCCGGATCCGCCGAGCTTGTCCGCAATCAGGTGGCAGGCATTGATCGCGGTTTCTGGCCTGAGCCCTTCGTCATCGGCCAGGTCACGAGCATCCTGGTAGCCAGGTGGATGCTTGCTCGCACTGGTGCCTGTCCCGATGAGCGTGTCGTCGATGCAGGCGTCCGCGGCGGTGGCCCGGTTGCCCCTGGCCGCGTCGAGTTCGCCGTAGTCGATGTAGGGCTTGCCGTTGCGATAGCAGTTTCCGCGATTGTTGCTCGACCGGTCCAGAGGGTTACCGAACCCTTGGGAGGAAAGCGGCCACGGAAGGTCGATAACGATCGGATTCGCGTTCTGATCGACACTCAGCATCGCTAGGAGGTCAGCCGTCGAGTAGGTGGCGGTCAGCCATTTAATAGGGTCCTCGGGCTTGGGAGGCTCCCAGTCGGGTTTGGGAGTGGGCCGCAGGATAGTGGTCCTGTTGGGATCCCAGTCTCGCTTGGGCGGTTCCGCCTTAGGTGCCGGCGGACGAGGTGGCGTCTTGACGTTCCCGCAGTTAACCACGCATTTTCCGGGGCCAGGGCCAGGACCGGGGTTGGGGTTGGGGTTGGGGCCAGGACCAGGACCAGGACCAGGGTTGGGGTTGGGGTTGGGGCCAGGACCAGGACCAGGGTTGGGGCCAGGGATGTCAGTCCCATCCGGCAGTCGAGGGCCTGGACGCCTGCGATTCCGGGCTTCTTGCTTCTCCTCGTAGATCTCGTCGACGATGTGGTAGACGGTTCCGAGGGTAGCGACGCCGGCCGTTGTCGCTGCGGCAGCTGTCGTGGCCGCGCGGACGGCAGCGTTGGAAGCCCCACGAATCGGAAGGAGAATCAGAGTGCCAGTACCGCCGCCCTCAGCCCCGACGAACCTCTGGTGACCATTGGGGTCGGTGCCGCCCAACGGGTCGCCGTTGCCGTAGGTGTAGCGGTTGGCCTGGACGGAGGGGCTGGGGTTGAGCTGCCAGGAGTCGCGGCTGGTGAAGCCTCCGGTTCCGGGGCGGTACCAGCGGGCGGCCATGTTGACGTCGCCGGTGTCGGGGTCGGTCCAGCCGGACTGGTAGCCGAGGCTGGAGCGGGTGCCGGTGGTGGCGGTGGGCTTGCCGAAGGGGTCGTAGGTGGTGGTGCCGGTGACGCTGGTGCCGTCGGCGTTGAGGGTGGCGGTGGCGTCGGTGTGCTGGTCTGTGCGGATACGGACGGTGGTGGTGCTGTTGGCGGCGCCGAGCAGGTTGCCGGCGGCGTCGCGGGCGTAGGTCCAGGTGCCGTCGCCGGTGAGGTTGTTGGATCCGCCGTCGTAGGTGAACTTGGCGGCGTTGCGGCTGGTGACGCGGTCGAGGCCGTCGTAGGTGTAGGTGGTGGTGCCTTCGGTGATCAGGCGGCCGAAGGCGTCGTTGGCGAGGGTGTCCTGCTTGAGGCCGGTGGTGACGGCGGCGAGGGTGCCGCGCGGGGTGTAGCGGTAGGTGCTGGTGCCGTCGGTGAGCAGGCGGTTGCGTTCGTCGTAGCTGGCAGTGGCGGTGCCGTTGGTGGTGCGGTTGCCTGCCGCGTCCCACCCGTACGCGGTGGTGGTTCCGTCGGCGGTCCAGGAGGTGAGGCGGCCGGCCTGGTCGTAGCCGTAGCGGTTGTCCTTGACCGGGTCGGTGGCGCCCCCGCTGACGGTCTTTCGGGTCAGATGGTTGTCGAGGTCGTACTCGTAGGCGGTGCCGGTGAGCGGGGTGGTGGCGGGGTTGCCGGCCAGTGCCTGGTCGCCGGACAGGCGGCCGAGGGCGTCGTAGTTCAGGCGCCGTTCGGAGGTGGACTTGAGGGTGGCGGGGTCGGCCGGGTCCGGGGCGACGCTCCACTGCCGGGTCAGGCGGCCGTCGCCGTCGTAGCCGTACCGGTTCTGGGTCTTGAACTTGGGGTTGTTGGCCCAGTCGAGCCGGCCATCAGCCGTGTAGCCGAAGGCGGTGAGGTCGGTGTCCTTGTCCTGGTGCTTGGTGACGCGGCCGTCGGCGTCGTACTCCCAGGTCTGGGTGGGCACCGTCAGGTCGGTGCCGGCCTTGATGAGCTGGCCGCGGTCGTTGTAGGCGTAGTTCTGGCCGTTGAGCGTCGAGGAGTTGTGCCGGACGAGGTGGCCTGCCTTGTCGTAGGCGAGCTCACGGTCGGTGGTGGCGGCCTCGGCGCCGGTGCCGCTCTCGCGGACCAGGCGGCCGGCGGGGTCGTAGCTGCTGGTACGCACCACGCCACCCGGTTCGGTGCTGCGCACCGCCTGGCCGGCGATGTCGTAGGCGGTGGTCCAGGTGCGGTCGGCCGCGGCGGGGTGCGCGGTGGTGGCGGGTTCGACCGTGGATTCGGGCAGGCCCCACGAGTTGAAGGTGTAGACGGTGGTGTTGCCCTTGCCGTCGGTGAGGCGGGTGCGGTTGCCCGCGGCGTCGTAGCCGAAGGTCGTCACGATGCTCTGGCCGGCGGCGACCGGTTCAGTGAGCTTCACCGAGCGGCCGAGGGGGTCGTACTGGGTGCTGGTGACGGCGCCGGTGGCCGGGCTGGTGGAGGTGAGGGCCCGCCCTTCGAGGTCGAATCCGGCGGTGGTGGTGCGCAGGACGGTGCCGGTGGGGTCGAGGTTGTCGGTGGCGGCGGGGTTGCCGAGGCCGTCGTAGCGGGTGCGGGTGGATTCGCCGAGCGGGGCGATGGCGCGCACCGTGCGGCCGAGGTTGTCGTACTCGGCCTTGCTGACGCGGCCGAGGGGGTCGGTCGCGGTGACGGGCTGGCCGGCGGTGTTGTAGGTGGCGGTGCTGGTGCTGCCGGCCGGGGTGGTGAGGGCGGTCTGGTTTCCGGCGTCGTCCCAGGTGAACTTGGTGGTCAGGTTCTGCGGGGTGGGCTGGCGCTCGATCACGGTGGCGGTGAGGGTGCGGCCGAGCTGGTCGTAGGTGGCTTCGCTGCGGGCGCCGACCGGGTCGGTGGCGGACAGTTGGAGACCGGTGGGGGTGAAGGTGGCGGTCGAGGTGGGCGGGTTGTTGTCGACGGGGGGCTGGAGGCCGCCGAGGGAGTTGGGTTCGACGCGCTGGATCTGGTGGCCGAGGCGGTCGTAGCCGAAGGTCGTACGCCGGCCGGCCGCATCGGTGCTGGCGCTGATGCGGGAGAGCTTGTCGTACTCGACCCGGCTGGTGGCGGTGAGGGCGGTGGTGGAGCCGGGCGGGGTGTAGTCGGGCTGGGTGGCCGAGGTGGTGCGGCCGAGCTGGTCGACGGTGGTACGGGTGATCCGGCCGAGCGGGTCCTTGCCGTTGACGGCCTCGCCAAAGGCGTTGTAGCCGACGGTGGCGGCGGGCCGGACCGGGGTCGCGGCCGCTCCGCCACTTTCGGCCAGGACCTGGGGGGCGAGGGCGGTGGTGCGTCGGCCGAGCACGTCGTACTGGTAGGTGGTGCGGTAGGCCGCGGGGTCGGCCCCGGCAGCGTTGCCGTTCGGTGAGGTGCTGCTGGTGAGCAGGCCGCGCTGGTCGTAGCCGAAGGTGGAGACCGCGGTGGGGCCGCCGGTGGAGGAGGAGAGCTCGGTGCGGGTCAGGCGGCCGGCAATGTCGTAGGTCTTGGCCTGGACGCTGTTCTCGGTGTCGCTGACCTTGAGCGTGCTGGTGGTGACATGGTCGTCGGCGTCGTAGCCGAGGATGGTGGTGCGCTTGAGCCCGTCGGGGTCCAGGACGCTCTGCACGATGCGGCCGGCGCTGTCGACGGTGTTGACGGTGGTGGTGCGACCGCCGCCGGTGGTGCGCTTGATCGGGTAGCCGGCGCCGTCGTACTCGTCGGCTTCCAGGACGACGGCGTGGGTGGTGCCGTCGGCCTGGGTGACGTTGTCCGCTGTGGTGGTCGCGGGGAGGCCGTCGTCGAAGTAGGTGTAGGAAGTGGTGGCGCCCATGGCGTCGGTGACGGAGGCGAGGCGGCCGGCCGGGTCGTAGGCGCGGGATTCGGCGGTGAGGTCGCGGGTGCCCTTGCCGTCGCCGTTCCAGCCTTCGACGACGGTGGTCGCCGGCTGGCTTCGCGGCGTGTAGGTGTAGCGGGTGACCTGCCCGAGCGCATCGGTCACGGTGGCGCGGCGGCCGAGGTTGTCGTAGCCGTAGCGGGTGGTGTTGCCCGCCGGGTCGGTGTCGGTCTCCGGGCGGCCGGCGCTGTCGTAGGTGCTGGTGGCGGTGCGGGAGCCGTCGGTGCCGACGATGTCGGCGGTGGTGGTGCTGGTGGGACGCCCATCGGCGTCCAGGGCGACGGTGGTCCGGGTCTGGTGCTCGGCGCCGGTGACGGCGTCGGTGACCTTCGGGCCGGTCTGGGTGGTCAGGTGCCCGAGGGCGTCGTACGCGTAGGTGGTGGTCACGCCGGCGGGCTGGGCGTCGGAGGTCTCGGTCGCCGAGGTCTTGCGGCCCGCGGTGTCGTACGCGTAGGTGAGAGTGAGGCCGCTGGGCTGGGTCGTGGTGGCGAGGTCGCCGGAGGCCCGGTAGGTGTAGGTGGTGACGGCGCCGCCTGCGGTGGTCTCGGCGGCGAGCAGGCCCGGCGGGGTGGTGCCGCCGCCGACCGCCGGTTCGGTGCCGGTGGTGTAGGCGGCGCGGGTGGTGCGGCCGTCGGGGCGGGTCGTGGTCTCGGGCAGACCGAGGGCGTTGTAGGTGACGCTGGTGCGGTAGGTGTTGTCGGCGGGGCCGGCGGAGCGGGCGTCGCGGGTCTCGGTCGGCTTGTCGTTGCGCGGGTCGCGCGGGTTGTCCTTGTTGGAGAAGTAGCTGGTGTACGACGTCCAGCAGGAGTTGACGTCCCGGCAGGTGGTGAGCGAGAGGGTGTTGCCGCGTTCGTCCTGGCCGCTGACGGTGGAGTGGCCGTTCGGGTCGGTGACGGTGTGGACGAACCCGCCGGTGTCGTAGGAGTAGCTGGTGGTCCCGCCCGCCTCGTCGGTGCGCGATATCAGGCGGCCGCCGCGGGTGAGGTCGTGGATCTCGGTGGACACGTTGCCGGCCGGGTCGGTCAGGGTGACGCGGGACGCGAGTTCGGCCGACGACGAGCTGGTGCGGGCCTGGTAGTGCGCGGCCACCCGCTCCGCGGTCAGCGGGTGCTGGTAGAGCGCGACCTCGTCGATCTGGCCGTCCAGCCAGGACCAACCGCCGTTGCCGCCCGGCCAGGAACCGACGTAGCCACCACCGAGGTAGGTGCGGTTCATGTTCAGGTGGTCGACCGTGCCGGTCGCGGTGCCGACCAGGGTGCCGTCCAGGTAGAGGGACTGGACGCCCTGCCCCGCGCTGATCACCGCGTGGTGCCAGGAACCGTCGGTGACCGGGCCGCCGGAGGCGATCGGGCCGCCGTCGATGCCGTTGAACGCGCCGCGCAGCTTGCCGTCGGAGCCGACGTACAGCACGGGGGTCGTGTTGTACGGCGCGGCGCCCATCGGTTCGCTCTGCACGTTCAGCAGGACTCCTGCCTGGCCTGTGCGGAACCAGAGTTCGGCGGCGAGGTCGGTCGTGGTCTGCAGGATCGGGGTCGGCAGGTCGACGTAGGAGGCGGCGGTGCCGTTGAACTCGGCGGCGTGGCCGTCGCCGGGGCCGAACACCCCGGTGTTACCGGGCTTGGCGGCCGGTGCGTAGGTGCCGTTGCCCTTGGTCGCGGCGACCTCGCTGGCGGCAGTGGTGCCGCCGGTCTCGTCCAGGCGCCAGAGGCCGGCGGGCGCGTCGGCGACGACCGAGCCGCGGTAGCCGATGCCCTGACCGGCGACCTGGGCGCTGCGGGCGCGGTAGTGGGCGACGACGTCGGCGTCGCTGAGCGGGTGCTGGTAGACGGCGACCTCGTCCATGGTGCCCATGAAGTGGCTGACGTCGCCGGGGGCGGCAGGCCACATCGCGGCGAAGCCGGCGCCGAGGTAGGTGTGGGTGTTGGCCTGGTGGTTGACGGCGCCGTCCTGGACGCCGACGACCTGGCCGTCGAGGTACAGGGTCTGCTTGCTGCCCTGCGCGGACAGCACCACGTGGTGCCAGGCGTTGTCCGACACCTGCTTCTGCGACACGGTGCTGGTCGTCGAGCCGTAGAAGCGGCCGCGCAGCAGCCCGTCGTCACCGACGTAGAGGACCGGGGTCCAGGTGCCGCCGACGCCGGCCGGGTCGTCGAGGGCGCGGCTCTGGTCGCCCAGGATCACGCCGGCGCGGTCGGTGTTGAACCAGAGTTCGACGGCGAGGTCGGTCCTGGCGTGCAGGACGTCCTGCGGGATCTCGATCTGTGAGGCGGGGCCGGCGTCGAAGTGGACGGCGGTGTCGTCGGTGGGGGCGAACACGCCGGGGGCCTTCTTGGTGATGCCGTCGCCGAAGGTGCCGGTCAGACCGGTGCCGGTCTCGCTGGCGGCCAGGGCCCCGTCGCGTTCGCCGAGCCGCCAGTAGGCGGCCGGGCCGGAGGCCTTGACGGCGTTGGTGTAGAGGAAGGAACCGCCGGTGAACGTCGGGTCGGAGAGCTTCCAGTCGGCTCCGGACGCGTCGCTCACCTTGGTGACCCGCTCGGTCACCTGGTCGTACGTCACCTGGGCGCTGGTGCGGCCGGTGGGCAGGACGGCCTTGGTCAGCTGCGGGCTGCCGCCGCGCAGGGCGTAGTGCTCGGCGACGCTCTGGTCGGTGAGCGGGTAGTCGTAGACCGCGGCCTCGTCGATCTGGCCGTTGAACCACGACCAGCCGCCGTTGCCACCCGGCCAGCTGCCGGTGTAGCCGCCGCCGAGGTAGGCGCGGTCCATGTTCAGATGGTTGATGTCACCGGCGGTGGTACCGACCTTGACGCCGTCGAGGAAGAGGGCGGTGTTGTCGCGGGCAGCGGAGAGCACGGCGTGGTGCCACGTGTTGTCGGTGACCGCGCCGGGGGTGGTGACGGGTTCGCCGGGGCTGTTGAACTTGCCGCGCAGCTTGCCGTCCGAGCCGACGTAGAGCGCGGGGACGACGTTGTACGGGTCCTCACCCATGGCGCGGTTCTGGTAGCTGAGGATCACCCCGGGCGCCGCAGTGCGGAACCAGAGCTCGACCGTGCGGTTGACGGAGGCACTGACGCTCTTGTTGGGGAGTTCGACGTAGGAGGTGGACCGGCCGTTGAAGGTGACGGCGGTGTCGCCGCCGGTACCGAGCGCGCCCGGCGCACCCCAGGCGATGTCCTGGGCGTCGCCGGGTGCCCGGTCGCTGACCAGGGCATCGTTGGCGGCGGTGGTGCCGGTGCTCTCCCCCAGACGCCAGTATCCGGACGCGCCGGCGTCGCGGACGGCGGTGCGGTAGCGGGAGCCGGTGCCGTACTCGTAGACGGTGCAGCCCTTGTCCGCGGTCAGCGCGACACCGGGCGGGCAGACCTTGGTCAGCTGGTCGCCGGTGTACTGGTACCACCAGCTGCCGGTGATGCCGGACGCGGTGACGGAGGTGACGTGGTTGCCCGTCCATGCGAGGTTCAGGTAACGGCCCGAAGCGGTGTCCTTGACCTGGGCCGGCCTGCCGTCGGCGTAGACGAGCTCCTGGGTGTGCCCCGCGCTGTCGGTGATCCTGCTGAGACGGCCGTCGGCGTCGAAGGTGTGGACCTTGCCGCCGCGGTCGGTCAGCGTCCACCCGCCGCCGTCCACCTTGGCCAGGTCCGCCGCCATTCCCGAACCGGCGACGTACGCGTTCTTGCCCGGGTCCCAGCCGAACCGGGCACGCGAGCCGTTGGACGCGGTGAGCAGCACGTTGCCGGGCAGGGCGAGCCAGCTGCTCGACTCGACCTGGATGCGCATGTCCCAGGGCGTGCTCCAGCCGGCGCCGAAAGCGCCGTCGGTCCGCGGGTCCAGCGAGTTGTAGCTGCGGGTCACCGACAGCTCGGGCCCCACGGTGGGCAGGGAGGCGTCGGTCGCGGCGGTGGTGTAGTTGCCGGCGGCGGTGTTGATGCTGCGCCCGGCGTCGGCGCCGGTGGTGTACTGGGTGGGCTGAGGGAGGATGGTGCGGATGTAGGAGGGCTGCGACCAGTCGCTCTCGGCCAGGCCGTCGCCGGTCTTGGCGTACCAGGCGTACTGCTCGTTCCAGCTCAGCCAGCCGGTCGGTACGGCGAAGCGGGACTGCCGGTACAGGCCTCCGCTGTCGCGGCAGTCGACCCTCGGGTCGCTGCCGACCACCCGGCACACCGCGAACCTGTAGTCGAGTTCGGGGTTCGGTGCACGGTCGGGGTCCTGGCCCTCGGCGGTCAGGGTCGGCTGCAGCTGGTAGACGACTGCGTTCGACGGCGGTGCGAGGCCGGTCAGGTGGGGCGGGACGTTGATGGAGGAGAGCTCGATCGTGACCGGTGGCACGTAGGCGTCGAGCCAGAAGTTGCTGTGCATGAAGTCGTCCATCGTGAACGCGACGAAGTACGCGCCCTGCGGCAGCGTGCGGATGTGCGCGTCGACGACTGCGGACTCGCCCGGCGCCACGTCGTGCGGCATGGGAGTCCAGGCGATGTTGCTGCCGTAGTCGGTGATCTCGTTGTGCCACTGGTCGAACAGCTGGTACGACATCTTGTAGCTGTTGGTCGGCGTCCACGTCTCCATGCCGCGGTTCCACACCCGCAGCTTGACGATGCCCTCCTGGGTGGCGGTGACGGGCTGGATCAGGCCCCAGTTCTCGTAGTCCGCGCCGTACTTGGACCAGGTGACGTCAAGGGTCGGCTGGCCACCGTCGTTGTCGTCGCTGCCGAACTCCTTCCACGCCAGGGAGTCCCACAGGTCGGCCTTGATCGCCAGCCCGTAGTTGGGCGTCCAGTGGTGCGTCCAGGCGTTCACGAGGTTGCGGCCGTCGGCGCCCAGGTCGATCGATTCCCAGGCCTGTCCGCACACCCAGTTGCCCGAGTTCTTGTTGGGACGCCAACCGTGCGCGAAGGACGGAGCCGCCAGCGCCGGGCCGGTGGAGGGACCCGGCAGGAGACGGGTCGCGGCCGTGCCCTCCTGCCAGTCCTGGGTGATCGGGTGGATGCTCACCGTCCGGGGCGTGCAGCTCGCGGACCAGGCGTCGAACAGCGACAGGCGGGCACCGAGCACCGTGGCGTTGGACAGGGAGTTCTCGATGCCGTTGAAGCGGATGAACGAGGACGCCTGGTGCTTGCCGGCGTCGTAGGTGCCGACCTTGAGGATGCCGTCACCGGAGAAGTCCAGGTTGTACGGCGACTCGGCGTAGGTGCCGTCCACGGCCTTCACCGAAGACAAGGAAGGGTCGACCTTGACCGGGTACACCCGCTCCGGTGCGTGCAGCCAGACCTCGTCCAGCCTCACCTTCAGTGCCTGGCCACCGTCGAGCGATACCAGCTCGTAGGAGACACCGCCGGAGACCGCGCCCTCGCCGCTGTTCGGCGCCGACGCGGAGTCCTCCATCCAGCCGGCCGGCATCCGGCCGCGCACCGCGCCCGAGCCGTCAGTGAACACCACCGCACCGTCCGCGTTCAGCGACGCGGTCACGCCCTGCAGGCGCAGCGGGAACACCCACTCCGTCGGCGCGGAGGCGGCCTTGAGAGTCAGGATCTCCTTGAACGAGGAACTGCCCGCGACCATACTCACGTCCGCCTGCGGGCGTGCGTCGGGGTAGGTGATGGTGGACCCCTTGGCGGCGCCCTGGGCGGCCGTCGCGCCCTGGAGTGCGTAGCCGACCGAGACACCGTCACCCAGCTGGAGCCGGACCAGAGGATCTGCGTTCGCGGTCACGGCGAGCTTCAGCTCCCGCTCCCCCGAAGTGGTGGTCCAACCGTCCTGGGTGGGAGCAGCACGCCCCGCCGAGGCCTTGCCGGCGGGAATCAGCGTGGAGTCAACCGCTGCCCAGGAGCCGTCCGACCGACGGAAGTTGACCGGCTGCGGGTAGCTGCGGGTGGTGAAGGTGCCGTCCGTGTTCTGGAAGGTGCGTTGCTGTGCGGTGCGCTGTTGCGGGAGTTCCTTGCTCGTTGCCGGGTCGAAGCTCTTCGCCGGGTCCACGTTCTTCGCCGGACCGGTGGCCGTGGCCTGCGGGCGCGGCGGCGTGTCGACGACCTTCGCCTCGGTCTTGGGAAGCTTGGCCTGCGGCGAAGTCGCCGACGCGGACGGCTGCGCGCCGGTCTGCTGGTCCTCCGGAAGTTCACCCGGGGCCGGTGCGGCGCCGGGCTTGCCGCCCTCCGCCCGGGCTGCGGTGGCGCCGGACGTGACGTCATGAGTTCGACCGCCGGCGGTGTCCTGACCCTGCTTGGGGAGCGGACCGGGATCGGCCGGTGCCTCGGCCGCCTGCCGGGCGGCGAGGGCCTCCAACGCGGACGCTCCATCAGCGGTACCGAGGACAGCCAGGACCATGGCCAGGGTGACAGCAAGGGAACGACGAGCCGCGAACACCAGTAAACCCCATCGGGCAGACACCGAAGAATCCCGGAACATCTATCCGACGTGCGTCGCCTGGACAAAGGGTTACCGGCGGGTTCGTGGCCAAGATCACGAGACAAACCGTCAGAGATCCGGATACGTCCTGACGCCCATTGGAGAAAGCGCTACCGGGCACCGTCTGAGGCAGCATCCGAAGCGGCAGGACGGCAGCGATCACCCCAGGCCAGGGTGCCTGGGCCGACCAACGATGCAGGCGCCGCGGAAAGCCGGGACCATTCGACCGATAATCAGCGCGGATCGATGAACAACGACACGAGGGAAAGCCAGCCCAACCTCGTCACAATGTGATGACGACTCACCGGCTCTTCTGGTTCCCGACCGTTTTCACGGACAGGAAACGCCGCGCCACCGGCGAACCCTCCCTACGCCACGGCCACCCGATGCCGGTGAACTACACCTCTCCGTCACCGACGCCCACTGGACGCTGTCCACCCACGCACCGCAGCAGCGCGCCGCCACTGCGGACGCCGCGACCACCCCGAGGCAGAGACACTCGTCGGGGCAGGCCCGTCGGCCGCCTCGCGCAAGGAGAACACGGCAGGGTCGTTGAGGAACGCGCCTTCGACGGCTCCCGCCGCCGGTCCCGGACCGGCCCCGGCAGGCCGCAGGCGGGTGCGCGCAAACTCGAACTCCCTGCAGCTGGGGACTACTTCATTCTCCCGGCCGCCATCCGAGGTTGTGGCCGCCGCCCCTGACCCCGGCGGCCGGGCGCCGGGCCGGCTTCACCGAGACGGGGGACGTCCAGTGTGCACCGGCTGCCGAATGCTCGGGCCCGGGGCGGACCGGCAGCGGGGCCGGGGCGGACTACCTGGCGCCGACAGGCCGCCCCGTAGTCCACCCCGGACCGTCACGCCGATGACGTCCCGGCCGCTCACAGGTCGTGGACCACGGCGACCTGGACAGATCGGCACCGGGTATCGGCGTGACGTGGTTCAGCGGGCGCTGCCGAGGTTGCGGTCACCGTCGGCGCCTTCGACCAGGAGGGTGGTCTCCTCGATGCGGCGGAAGCGGCCGTCGGGGGCGAACTCGGCGAACAGGTAGACCTCCATCCGGACCGTGGATCCGTCGGTCTTGTCGACCTCCATGGTGTGGCGGTCGGCGTAGCGGGTGCCGTCGGTGAGTTCGTCGTGGACCTGGACCGAGCCGCCGGCCAGGACGGTGCGCAGGTGGGCGATGTGGGCGAGGAACTCGGTGCGGTCGGCCCAGCTGCCGTCGGCGCGCTGGCGGTAGTCGGGGGCGAAGTGGCGCTCGGCGGCCTCCTCCAGGTCCAGGCCCGGGGTGAGGAGCAGGTCGGTGAGGGCGGTGCGGATGTCGGTGTGGAGGGCGGTGCGGGTCATGGCAGGTCCCTGAGTGCGGTTTCGAGTGGGGGTTTGCGGGGCGGTGCCTGGCGGGCGTCAGGCACTGGTGGTGGCGAGGGTGTCGTCGAGCCAGTCGTAGATGCGGGCGAGGGCCGGGCGCATGGCGCCGGGGTGGCAGTGGGCGCCGGCGCCCTCCGCCACGGTGAAGTGCATCAGGGTCTTGGGGCAGGTGAGGTGGTCGTAGAGCTGTGCGGGCTGGCCCTTGAAGAACTCGTCCTCTTCGGCGTCGCAGACCAGGGTGGGGCACTGGATGCGCTCGGCGATGCCGCCGGCGAGGGTGTAGTCGAGGTAGGCGGCACCGAAGGCGCGGGGGGTGTCGACGCCCATGACGTACATGCCGTGGTTGAACGCCCAGCGGGCGGTGGCGTTGTCGGCGATGACCGCGTCAAGGGCGGTGTCGAGTTCGGGGGCGTGCTCGGCGCGCAGGAGGCGTTCGGCCTCCTCGCGGTCGTGGGGGGTGAAGCGGACGGAGACCTGGCCGAGGTCGAAGACGCCGTCGACGGCTATACAGGCGGCCAGCCGGTGCTCGAAGGCCGCGGCCCTGGGGGCGAGCAGGCCGCCCATGCTGGAGCCCAGCAGCGCGATCCGGCTGTTGTCGACGTCCGGGAGGGTCTCGGCGAAGTCGATCACGGGGGTGATGACGTTCTCCCAGTCGGGCCGGAAGACCATGCCCTGGTGGTGGCGCGGTCCGGGCTGGCCGGGGCCGTCGAAGGTCAGGACGGTGTAGCCGCGCTCGACGGCGGCCAGCGCGCCGCCGAAGTGCATCTCCTCGGCGGTGCCGTCGAAGCCGGAGTGCATGATCACGGTCGGGCGCGGGGTGCCGGTGGTGTCCACCCGGTAGAGGTAGCCAGGCAGCGTGGTGCCCTCGTACGGGATGGCGACCGGCTCGATGACCGGGGTGAACAAGGCCGCCGCCGCCCGGAAGCAGGCCACGCTGCGGTCGTAGGCGTGGTCGTGGCGGGGGTCGCAGGGGTGGCCGTGCAGGAAGAACTCCGCCGAGCGGTAGTAGTTGGAGGCCCGCAGGAACCCGTCCCGGGCGCTGACCCGGTGACCGGCCTTCAGCGCGCGCTCGGCCTCGTCGGCCACCCGGTCCGCGGTGGCCAGCCACTCGTCGTGCCAGCTGTCGTAGTCGCCCTCGACGATGCGCTCGCCGGTGGCGACGACCTCGCCGAAGTCGGCGCCGCCGTAGGCGATGTGGCTCATCGAGCGCAGGGTCTCGTACCAGAACTGGGTGTTGTTCGGGAACAGCAGGTTCTTCATGACAACCTCCTCGGCATTAAGCACTGATCTGTGCTTGTGATGAGGACTGTAGACCCTCGAGGCACCTTTAAGCAAATATCTGTGCTTGGGGCGTAGGGTGAGGGGGTGACTCCGAAACAACCGACCGAACGCATCCGCAAGAGCCCCGAACAGGTCCGCGCGGCCGTCCACCAAGCGGTCATCGACCTGCTCTGCGACCCGCAGGGCGCCGAACTCGGCATCCCCGCCATCGCGCAACGCGCCGGCGTCAACCACACCAGCGTCTACCGGCGCTGGGGCAGCCTCGACGCACTCCTGGCCGACACGGTCACCACCCGCCTGGAACGCGACTCACCGCTGAACGACACCGGCACCCTGCGCGGCGACCTCCTCGCCTGGGCCCAGGCCAGCGCCACGAGCATCCGCACACCCGAAGGACGCGCCCTCGTCCGCGCCGTCATCCTGTCCATGCCCAACAGCACCCACGCCCAGGACGAGCGTGCGCAGCACTTCCAGCGCCGGACGCACTCCATCGAACAGATCCGCCGACGGGCCACCGCCCGCGGCGAGAACCCACCACCCCTGGAACAGATCCTCGACCAGCTCATCGCACCGTTCTACCTACGGGCGATCTTCGGCATCGACCCACCGGCCACCGGCTACCCCGAACTCCTCGTGAACCGACTGCTCGACAACTGACCGTTGGTCATAAGGGGGCGTGCCACATCAGGGAGTCGACCACCAGGAGGTGGTCTCGGCCGGCCCAACAGCCAGGTCAACACCTTCCACCGGGGAACGGACCGTCAGAACCGCTTGCGGTTCAGCCGCTTGGGGAGCTCCCTCTCGCCTCCCTCCCGGGCGACAGTGTCGAAGCGTGCCTTCCCACGTTCCGTACAAGACCAGCAGACCAGGCTCGTCCAACGGGTCTTCTACACCTCCGCGCTGATCAGCATCCGCAACTGCGAGGAATCACGGCGCTTCTACGACCGCAAGCGCGCCGAGGGCAAGCGCCACACCCAAGCCGTCCTCGCCCTAGCTGCCCACCGCCGGGTCAACGTCATCTGGGCACTCCTGCGCGACCAACGGTGCTACCAGCCAGCCCCGCCGGTAACCCTCGCGGCTTGACATACGGCATTAGGAATCGGTGAGCCTCGTCAAACTTCGATGAGACGGGTCAACCTGCCTCTCGCCGCTGCTCGGCGGTCATCGCCGCGCACAGGTCGGCGACCGTCTCCGGGGACAGGGTGCGTTCGTAGGCGGTGGCGATCTCGCGCCAGGGTGCCGGGAGCCACGGGTTGTCGGTCAGGTCTTCGGGCAGGGCGCCGAAGGTCTCGCTGGCGGCCAGGCATACCCAGGCGACCAGGCAGGTCGTGGCGTCGGCCGTGGCCGCGATCCGGTCCAGCAGGGAAGCGACCCTTGCAGCAGGTCCAGGCCGTCGCAGACGCCGAGGGATCCATCGACTGGGATGTCTCGGTCGACTCCACGGTGATGCGCGCCCATCAGCACGCCGCCGGCGCCCGCAAGGCTGCCCCGCCGCAGGTCGCCTCAAAGGGGGCGACCGTGACGGAACATCAGATCGATCCGGCGTGGACAGGCCTGGCAGGCCATCTGGAGGAGGTGGTGCTCCAGGTGAGGGCCTGGGCCGCTCGCGCGGCGGCTTCACCACCAAGGTCCACCTGAGCGCGGATGGCCGTTGCCGCCCGCTGTCGCTGCTGGTCACACCCGGACAGCGGGCGGACTGCACCCAGTTCGAGCCGGTCATGGAGAAGATCCGCGTGGGTGCCGGCGCGGTCGCCGGTGCCCGGCAGGTCCTTGGCGAGCCGGCCTGCGAGTGCGCTCACCGGGCATCGACCGGGTGAGGACGCCGAGTGTGAGCAGAGCGAGCGCCGGCAGCACGGCGACGATGATTCCCATCGGCAAGGCGTCGGTGGCGCCACCCGCGCCGGCCAGCGGAGCAAGTGCCCCGCCGAACATGAACTGGCTGAAGCCGAGCAGAGCGGCGGCCGACCCGGCGTGTCCGCCGTGGTGGGCAAGGGCCTGGGCCGCGGCGTTCGGCATGACCAGGCCCACGCTGGAGACCAGGACGAACAGGCCGATCAGGAGCACGGGCAGGGGTGCCCGTGTCAGCACCGCGCCCAGGACCGTGGTGCCACCGGCTGTCGCGCCCAGCAGACCGGCGAGCAGCAGCACGCGGGCGCCGGCCCGGGCCACCAGCCGGCCGCTGATCTGGGCGGCCGCAATGAGTCCGGCGGCGTTGACGGCGAACACGGCGCTGTACTGCTGCGGTGACAGGCCGTGGATTTCCTGCAGGACGAACGGCGAGCCGGAGATGTAGGCGAACATCGCCGCGAAGACCAGGCCGTTGGCCAGGACGTACCCGGTGAAGACCCGGTCGCTGAGCAGCTGCCCGACGACAGCCAGCAGCGGCTGGCGTGACGCGGAGGGCCGGGTCTCCGGCAGTCCTGCGGCGGAGGCCGCCAGCATCACGGCGCCGAGTACGGCCAAGGCCACGAAGATTCCAGGCCAGGCCGTGACACGCAGCAGCTGGCCGCCGAGGACCGGCGCGAACACCGGCGCCAGGCCGGTGATCAAGGTCAGTGCGGAGAAGAGACGTGCGGTGCTGGTTCCGGAGGTGCGGTCGCGGACCATGGCGTTGGCGATGACGATGCCGAACGCCCCGCCGATGCCCTGGACCAGACGCAGGCCGACGAAGGTCCGGACGTCGGGCGCCACCGCGCAAAGCGCGCTGGCGATCGTGTAGAGGGCGAGGCCCGCCAGCAACGGACGCCGCCGGCCGTAGGTGTCGCTCAGCGGCCCGGCGATCAGCTGCCCGACGGCCAGCCCGGCCAGACAGGCGGTGATGGTGAGCTGGGTGGCCGCGGCGCCGGCGCGCAGGTCGCCGGCAAGGTCCGGCAGTCCGGGCAGGTAGCCGTCGATGGACAGTGGTCCCAGGGCCACGAGCGCTGCGAGCAGGACGATGAATCGGGTGTGCCGGCCGGCGGCGTCGTTGCTCATGGCTCAGTAGGCCACGGTGATGCGGCGGCGGATCGCGGTGCCGCTCTCGATCGTGTCGGCCAAGGCGATCGCGTAGTCGGCGTACGAGATGCGGCTGTTGCCGTCGTGGTCGGTGAGCAGGGTGTCGCCGGCGCTGCGGTAGGCCCCGGTCCGCTCGCCCGCTGCGATGACCGCGGCGGGCGACACGTACGTCCAGTCGAGGTCGTGCACGCCGCGGTAGAGGTCGAGCGCTTCGGACTGGGCCTCGGCGTTGGCCTTCCACAGCGCGGGGAACTCCGGGTCGTCCATGACCCGGGCGCCGGTCGGCGTGCGCAGGCTGCCGGCACCGCCGATGGTGACCAGGCGGGTGACGCCGGCTCGGCGCAGTCCGTCGATCAGCGCACGGGCGGCACCGACGATCGTGGCGCGGTCGTTCTCCTGGCCGATCCGGGGACCGACGGCCGAGAGCACGGCGTCGTGGGAGGCCGCGAGGCCGGCGACCGCGACGGGGTCGGTGACGTCACCGGTGGTCACGGTCAGGGCCTTGTGCTCGAGTCCGTCGAGGTGGCCGGCTCGGGTGACCGCGGTGACGGTGTGGCCGCGGCGCAGGAGTTCCTCGGTGGCGGGACGGCCGATGTTGCCGCTGGCACCGAACAGGACGATCTTCATGTGTTGCTCCGTGTTTCCGATGGTCACAGGACGGGCCGGCCGTCGGCGACGATGGCCGCGGTGATGCCGCGCTCGTCGGCGGCGTGCTGGAAGCGCTGCTCGATGTCGGGCTGTTCGGTGTAGAACGGCGGGTTGTGGAACAGGCCGTAGTGCATGGCGCAGACGGTGCCGGCGCCGAGTGCGACGGCGGCCTCGACGCCCTGCTCGGGGGTCATGGTCGCCGGGACGTTGGCCGCGTAGCCCTCGAAGTGGGCGATGACGCCGTTGACCGGGACGAACGCGACGTCGAACGGCCCGTGATCGCGGGCGATCTGCCACCAGCTGCCGTGCCACTGGGTGTCGCCGCAGTGGATGACCCGCCGGCCGGCGCCTTCGACGACCCAGGCGACCTGGTCGCAGTCGTTGCCGCGCCAGTCCAGCGAGGTCACCGGGGTGACGGTCAGCTCTCCGATGCGGCGTGAGCGGCCCAGGTCCTGGGCGACGGGGGTGATGCCCGCCTCGCGCAGCGCCGCCGCGCTGGGAGTGTGGCAGCCGATCGTGCCGGTGGCCGCGATCCGGGCGATCAGGTCGTGGTCGTAGTGGTCGGGGTGCAGGTGGGTGATGAGGGCGTGGGTGCCGGGCGGGGTGTCGACCGGGTCGACCGGCCGGTGCGGCGGCCCCATCACCGGCGCCAGCGGAGCGACGTTCTCGAGCGGGTCGATCAGCAGGCGGGTGTCGCCGAGACGGATCTCGACGCCGGCCCAGGCCAACCGCCGCACGGAAAGGGTGGGAGTCATGGGCAGCGACGCTAGACCGACCTTGTTGAGAAAGTCAACAAGCGAGTTTTGAATCTCAACGCTCCGAGGTAGAGTGCTGGCATGCGCACCTACGGGCAGTACTGCGGCATCGCGAAAGCACTGGACACCATCGGCGACCGATGGACCCTGCTGATCGTCCGTGAACTGCTCGCCCTGGGTCCTTGCCGGCACACCGACCTGCGCAACGGGCTGCCCGGGATCGCCAGCAACCTGCTGGTCGACCGGCTCCGCGAACTCGAGGAAGCCGGCCTGATCCACCGCGAGGCCGCCCCGCCGCCGGTGGCCACCACCCTGTTCTCCCTCACCGAGCGTGGCCGCGCGCTGGAGCCGGTGCTGCAGGAGCTGAGCCGGTGGGGCGTGCCGCTGTTGCGTGAGCCGGGCGGCAGCGACACCTTCCGCACCCACTGGCTGGACATGCCCGCCCGGGCACTGACCGACCACCGCCCCGACCAACCGGCAATCGCCCTGCAACTGCACGCCGACGGCAACGAAGACCTGGTCATCGAAGTCAAGGACGGCTCGGTGCACACCCACGCCGGCCGGGTCGACCACCCCACCGCGTCCCTGACCGGACCGCCGCACCTGCTGGCCGCGACCCTGCTCGGCGACCTCGATCTGAGCGCCGCAGTACAGCAAGGCCTGCGGCTCAGCGGCGAACACGAGGCAGTACTGCGCATCCTGCCCCGCTGATCCGGGTGTGAGTAGTTGCCGTACAGAAAGTGCCGCTGAGATTGATCTTGCTCGTGCTGGGCTACTTCGCGGGGGCTTCGAGCTGGCGGGGGCCGGCGCCCGCGCGCAGTTCGCGTAGGTCGGGGATGTGGTTGTACAGGGTACCCGGGGAAACGTCGAGCAGCTTGGCGATCGAGGTGATGGAGCGGCCGGGGTCGGGTAGCAGGTCGCGTGCGGCCCGGATGACTTCCTCGGTGGCGACTGTGGGGCGTCCGCCGACGCGGCCCCGGGCGCGGGCTGCGGCCAGGCCCTCGTTGGTGCCGATGACGATGAGTTCGCGGATGAACTCCGCGAGGGCGGCGAAGACGTGGAAGACGAGCCGGCCGCCGGGGGTGGTGGTGTCCAGGTTCTCGTGCAGCGAGGTGAAGCCGATCCCGCGCTCGCGCAGCTCGGCGACCATGTTGATGAGGTCCTGGAGGCTGCGGCCATAGCGGTCAAGCGAGGGGACCACGAGGGTGTCGCCGGGGTCGAGGAAGGCGTGGCACGCCTTCAGCTCGGGGCGCAGCGGGACGACAGGTCGTACTTCGCCAGGTCCCCTCCCGGCACCTTGACCACGTCGGCGACGTAGTCGACCGCGGCCGGGGGGAACTCCTCCAGGAACTGGGGGAACCGGCCCTCCAGCTCGAAATACTTCAGCATCAGCACGAAGCCGAGCCGGGTCGGGCCCGACTTGTTCGCGACCAGGTCCCAGTCACTCCCCACCGGCGTCCAACACGCCACCACGTCCTCGGGCGACCACTCCCGGCGTATGAACCCCTACCCTCCACCGACTACTCGTTCGGCCTAACGAACAGGCGGGGCCCGAAGCAACGGGAGGTCGGAGGTCAGCGGCAGCTACTTTGCACCGTGGGTCACGGATAGGACACCGGGGCCGAACTGGAATGGTTCGTAACCTCCCCTACGAATGTCTTCTGCGGACGCCAGATCCTCGAGTACCGGGCGAACCCGCTGGTAACTGGCAGTTGCTGCCGCGAAGGCCAGCGGGTTCGTCGTCTCAGCCCTCCGGGATTCAGCGAACTGGTCGGATTTTTCCGGCTGTGGTCCCCCGCAGATCGGCCTCGGTCATCTCGGCCATGAAGCGGGTGGAGCCACAGATCACGACGATACGCGGGAGGCTCAACAGCTTCTCCGCGTCGGCGAGCTTCTCCTCGGGGGTGAGCAGTTGCGGGTATGACACTGGTTCCTCCGGTGGTGTGGTCCAAGGGGTGCCTGCGGAGACGAGAACGAGGGTGCTACTGGTCGGTGGCGCAGTCGTGGTCCGCCTCGACGTAGTCGCCGTCGTCGAACTGGGTCTCCAAGGACCAGCGGCAGGTGCACTCGGCGCGGCCCTCCCAGCTGATCTCGCCGCCGCCTTCCTCGTCGCAGTCGTGGTCGGCGTCGACCAGGGTGCCGTCCTCGAAGAGCTCGTCCCCGCCGTCTCCGCAGCCGCATTCCCACTGTGCGTACCAGGAGATCTTCGGCGGCTGCTGGGTGGTGTGGGTGGTGGTCACTCGTCTCCTTCGGGAAGCGGGCCCGTCCCTGCCGGTACGGACCCAGGACGGTTGGGTTGGGTGCGAGGGTCAGCAGGCGGCCGGTGCCGGAGAGGACTCGCCGGCAGCGAGGTAGGCGCCGGTCACCTCGGCCAGGTACCGCGCGAGTTCGTCCGCCCGCGCGCGGTCCGTCACCGAGCCCGGGCCGGGCTGCCCGTGCGCATCGGCGTGGGCGAAGGAGGCGTCGAGGTCGGCGGCGTACTGCACCAGGCAGTCGTACAGTCGGGCGGTGGTCTGCAGGTCCAGTCGCACCTCGCCCCGCACCCGCGCCAGCCGGAAGGTCTCCGCGGTGTGGCGCAGCAGGGCGGTCACGTGGCCGGCGGCGTTGACGGCGTCCTTGAGGAGCCGGTGCCAGTCGGTGCTGGACAGCCAGACCTTGCCCATGAGGTGGGCGGTCCAGTTGATGAGGTTGGGCCAGTTGCGGACGCGGTGGAGCTCGATGGCGTAGGCCGCGTCGTCGGGACCGGCGCAGGTGTGGTGGTCCACGCGCCAGCGGGCGAGTTCCGGGTAGTCACTGAGGGCGACGAACCGCTGGGTCTGCTGCTGCTTGAACGCCTGGAGAGCGGGTTCCGCCCGGGCAAGGTTCGGCCTTGGGGATCCAGAGGATGCCGTCGGCGACGGGCGCGGTGCAGGTGTCACAGATGGCGGTCAGCTTGGGGTGCTGGGTCCGGCGCCGGGCGCTGTTGTAGGGCTCGCCTGTGACGGCCTTGAGCTCTCGGGCGGCCTGCTTGCGGGCGCGGTCAGCGGTCATCACGGTCTCTTCCGAGCCGGGTCCCACGCATCCGGCCGGGTGTTCGCCGTGGACACGGTTCTGCGTCGCGCGAGTTGTAGACCCTTGGTCGTCAGGTTCGCGATGCTGCGTGGGCGCATCGGATCGGACGCTGGCAGGCGCGCTGCCGATGGGCAGTGTATCGCGGTGGCTGGCCGGTTCGGTGATGGTTGGTCAGCCCCACCTATTATCGTCCATCTGACGATAATAGGTGGTGGGGTGACACCACGCCGCCCCCGCCATCGACACGGGCGAGGTGACGCACCCTTCCCGTTCTAAGTGGCTGTTGTCGTTCCGATCTTGAGGGGTGCCGGTCGAACGGGAGTCTCGATCGGGTGACTGTGGCGACAGCCGTGCATGAGAGCAGGGCTTCTTGGCAGCTCGAATAGCGTCGAAGCCAACGAGCTTTCCAGGATGCCCTGTTGTCGCATTTGTACGGCATCACTGGGGTGGAGTCCACTTCGGCCACTCTTGCGCGTGACTGTCTGGCTCACCGGTTCGGGAACGTCGGCGACTCAGGTGTTGTGCGCTGCCTGCATGGCCTTCCGGCACGCTCGGAATACTGACTGGTTTCCGCAGCCGGGAGGATGGCGGCCGTCGGGTTCGGAGTCGGGCGGTGCATGTCCGGCCGTACGGCAACTCCGTGCAGAGGTTCAGGACGAATGACAAGGGCGGGATGTCATGGGCAGGGCAGGAAGGAGGCTCGGCGTGGCCGGGTCAATTCGGGCGGGGGTCGCGGTGCTGGCGGCATTGCTCCTGACGTGGGTAGCGGGCGCACCGCCGGCAGCGGCGACCTGGAGTGAGGGACACTGGATGAACTCGGGCGGGAGCGCGCGCACCCCGTCGACCCCGGCGTTCACCACCGACGGCACGACGCAGTGGCGGCTGATCCGCGGTGAGGACAACGGGTTGTGGATCTCCCGCAACAACGGCCAGGCCTCCAGGATGAACGTCGGGAGGGGTCCCGCCGGCACCACTTACGTGGCCCCGGAGATCATCGTGGCACGCGGACACCTGTATGCCTTCCATACCGGCACCGACCACCAGGTCTACTACAGCAGCACGGTGCAGGGGACCTACGAAGGCCGCTGGACGGAGTGGCGTTCGATCCCCGGTTTCGCCGACACCACCATGGCGCCCTCCGTGACGGTGATCGACACGGACGGGAGTAACCTGGGGATCTTCGTCACCCGCACCAACGGTCACGTCGCCGGAACCCAGATGGACCTTCACCTCCCGGAATATCCGGGGTTCGGCGGGTGGACCGAGGACACCCACGGCGTCTACCGTTCCCGCCCGGACGTGACCAGCCGTTACAACCCGCTCAACGGCCGCACGGAGATCATGGGGGTGGCCACCGGGATGGACGACCATGGCTGGACCGTGTTCAGCGAGCACCTGCTCAGCGTCGGCATCCCCGCAGCACCCGTGTTCTCCGGCAACCTCGCCGCCACCATCCGCAACAACAACGGCCCTCAGCGGCTGGCGGGTGCCTCGTCGTTGGTCGGTCACGGACCCAGCATCGCCCACGGTGGACGCGACGACCGCCTGAGCACGGATACCTCCAGTGAGGAGTTCTTCCAGGAACAGCAGGTGGGGATCACCATCCTGGTCCCCACGGCGGGGATACTGACGGTGGGGCACTACAACAACGGAGGCCGCCCAGGGAACGCGGGGAACTGGCGAGCACTGAGGGAAAGCTTCGCCCCCTCCGAGGACAGCCCCCAGATCCACGGCATGCGCGAGGCACTCAATGCCTCCCTCACCTGGCTCAGCGCCCAGAACTACCTCTTCCCCAACCACGCCATCGTCGAGAAGCGCCTATGACACCCGCTGAACCCCACCTCCCCCGCGCAGGCACTCCCCACCGGGCGGTGAAGCCACCGACTGCGCTGAGCGAGGTGTCCCGATCCAAGTGGCTACTGTCGTTCCGATCTTGAGGGGTGCTGGTCGAACGGGAGTCTCGATCGGGTGAGTGCGGCGGTCGTCGCGCATGAAAGCAGGGCCTCTTGGTAGCTCGAAGGGTGTCTACGCCAAAGAGCGGTCCAGGAGGCCCTGTTGTCGCAGTTCTACGGCATCGCGGGAGCGGGGTCCAGTTCGGTCACTCTCGCGTGTGACTGCCTGGCACACCGGTTCGGGAACGCCGCCGACCACGGGGTCCGTGCGCGCCGCTACCCGACGGACATGTCCGATGCGGAGTGGGTGGTGGTGCGGCCGCTGCTGCCGGTGCCGGGCTGGCTGCGCGGGCGGGGCGGGCAGCCGGAGGCGTACTGCCACCGCGCGATACTGGACGCGATCGGCTACCTGGTCGACAACGGAACGAAGTGGCGGGCCATCCCGGCCGACTTCCCGCCCTGGGACCGGGTCTACGCCTTCTTCCGCCGCTGGCGCGACCTGGGCCTGGTCAAAGAGTTCCACGACCGGCTCCGCCGCACGGTCCGCGAGCAGGCCGGGCGGGACCCGGAGCCGAGCGCGGGCGTGATCGACTCCCAGTCGGTCAAGGCGGACGCCGTCGTCGGCGCCGACAGCCGGGGCTTCGACGGCGGCAAGCTCATCAACGGCCGCAAGCGCCACGCCGTGGTCGACACCCTCGGCCTGCTGCTCGCCGTGATGGTCACCTCCGCGGACATCGGCGACCGCGCCGCCGCCCAGGTCCTGCTCGCCCGGGTCGCCACCGCGCACCACCGGCTGGCGCTGGTCTGGGCCGACGGCGGCTGCACGGGCAGCCTCGTCGGGTACGGCCTCACCGTCCTCGCCCTGGTCCTGGCGATCGTCAAGCGCAGTGACGACATGCGCGGCTTCGTCGTGCTTCCCAAGCGGTGGATCGTGGAGAGGTTCTTCGCCCATCTGATGCGAAGCCGCCGCCTCGTGCGGGACTTCGAACGGTCCACCGGCAGCGCGGAGGCGATGGTCTACTGGTCGATGACCCTGCTCATGACCCGCCGCCTGGCCCGGCAACGGCCTTCGCGAGCGTGAACCGGCCCGGCGCCGGCTCGGCCAGCCACCCGCGCGCTGTCAGCCGCTTCGCCTTCGACCGCAACGCCTCGATCTTCGCCGGCACCGGGTCCAGGCCGAAGCAGCCGGCCATCTCCTGACACGTCAGCGGGCTCTGGCCGAGCCGGTTACGGTCCGCGAGGATCTGCAGGATGCGCTGGTAGTCCGCCGACAGTGCCGACCAGGCCAGTCCCGCACGCCACATCGGGACCACCGATTTCGGCTTCGCCGCCTCCGAAGACGCAGGCAGCACGGGCGGTTCACCGCGATCCGGCAGCTCCTCGGCGGCGTCCGGGCCGGTGGTGTCGTCTTCGCCCGGGGACAGCACCTCGCCGACGCGTGAACGGGCGATGACCCACTCGTTCCAGTCCCGCTCGGCTACGACCAGCTCGGCCTGGATACGGTCCGCCTCCTCCCGCAGCGCGTCCACACGACGGCGAGCGGTCCGCTCACGCTGTTCCAGCAGCCCCACGACCGACGGCATCCCCGACCTCCACCAGAGTGACGACACGACACGTCACCACTCCCCGAGACCGCCGACCCCATGCCTGAACAGCGGAAACGCAGCCCTCAAGCCCGGAAAGACAACAGCCACTTAGACAAGCCTCATCGTTGCAGCTCAGAAGGCACTTTCGCTTTTCCGATCATGATCCGGACGCAACCCCGGATGAAACGCGCAGGCTAGTGCTGGATTCCTCAAATCAGGTAGACATAGCGGCGTCGTAGTTGTCGGGTTGGCGAAGCGGGCCGGCCCCATCTCCACGGTCGGGCGCGGGCGTTGAGCTGGGCGGTTGCGATTCTGGTGGCCTGGGTGATCTCGTCGGGGTCGGCGAAGGACTGCCCGGCGAGTGCGGCCTTGCGGAAGATACGCCACCACGCCTCCTGCGGGTTGAGCCAGCAGGCGCCGACCGGGATGAAGACATGTCGGATGCGGGGATGGCCCTCCAGCCACGCGCGGGTCGCAACACTGTTGTGGGAGGACAGGTTGTCGATCACCACGTAGATGTCGCCTGCGGGATTGGCATCCTCGATCAGCTGGAGGAACTGCTGGTAGAAGACGCTGTTACGGGACGGGGCGCACATCGTGACCTGCTGCCCGTCCCGCACACGCAGGCCGCCGTAGACCCAGGTCTTCTCCGGCCCGCGGGAGTAGTCGATCTCGTTCTTGATGCGGTGCCCGTCCGGTGACCAGCCCGGTGCCGGCGGGAAGGTACGCGGGATCACCGGCCCGAGCTCGTCGGCGCAGACCACGGTCGCGTCGTCGGGCGGGCGGGTGTACAGGCCGATGATCCGCGTTCTTTCCCTCGAAGTCACGGTCCTTCGAGCGGGTCCACGAGCGGGTGCGGCGCCACCGCACGCCCTCGGTCAGGAGGATCCGCCGCACCTGTGAGCGGCCGACCTCGATCCTCAGCCGCCGGGCCTCCTCGGCCAGAGCGTCCAGCGTCCACTCCGGCGGGCCTGCCTCGTCGGCAGGGACCAACTCCCCGTTCGCCTGCCGGGCGGGCCGTCCGGGCGGCACCTGCTTGACCAGGGCGATGCCCCGGGACCGCTCGAGCTCGGTGAGCCGCCTGGGCCGGCCCGTGATCGGCCGGTCCTCCAGCCCCTCGAGCCCGATCGTTGAACCGGTGCAGCCACCAGCGGACCGTCTTCGCATGGCAGCCCAGCTCCCCGGCGATCGCCGCGACCCGCAGACCGTCCCAGCTCAGCGCGATGATCCGCGCCCGCATCACCAGATCCGCCGGAGCCTTCCGCGCCCCGGCACTAGCCCACTCGGACACCAACAGCGCCAGGAGGGACCGGCGGTACACCAGGTTTTCACCACGGCGCCTTTCGTGTCGGCAGCCCCGAGACAGCAAGCTACCCCACACCGCCGGCCCGAGGTTCGATGATCATTAGCGCTGGCCGACCTGATCGGCGATACTGGGTCCATGGAGTACGTCGGCCGGGTGCCCGCCCCGCCGCTCGACCGGTTCATCGACGACATCTACTGCCTGAGCGGGGTGCCGGGTCACCGCCGTATGGTCGTCCCGCCGATGCCGTCGGCGCACCTGGTCATGAATCTGAGCGAACCTGCCCGCCTGTGGGATTCCGACCCTTCGGTGCCTCCAAAAGTGGTGTCGGACGGGTGGTTCGTGGGTCTATGGACCCGGCGTTTCCTTTACGAGTACCCCACACGGGTAAGGCTCGTCGGGGTGCACTTCAAGCCTTGGGGGATGGCGGCGTTCGTCGACATGCCGGCGACCGAGCTGCGGGACCGATGGGTGCCCATCGACGCCGTGTGGCAACGGTCTGTGGATCGGATCCGCGACCGGGTCGGCGAGGCCACGTCCACCGCCGAGACGCTGCGGATCCTGGAGGAGGAGCTGCGCTCGCGCCTGATCGAGGCACCGTCGCGCGGGCTCGACCTGGTCCAGCACACCGGCGGATGGCTGGAGACCTCCCACGGCACGGTCCCCGTCGGTGCGCTGAGCGACGCCGCCGGAGTCAGCAGCACCACCCTGGCCACGCAGTTCAAGGCGAACGTCGGGGTCACCCCGAAGAAGGTGGCTCGAATGTACCGCTTCGCACAGCTGATCAGGTCCGTGGACACCACGCGCCCGGTCGACTGGTCGGAGCTCGCTCTCATCGCGGGCTACTTCGACCAGGCCCACTTCGGCAAGGAGTTCAAGGACTTCACAGGCCACACCCCGACGGAGTACCTGGCGCTGAGACGCCGGTTCCCTCCCCAGCGGGAGTTCCCGCCCGACGACGGTCCGATGCCTGCTTTTTGATTTTCTACAAGCGCAGCCCCTCTGGAGGCGCACACAATCGGAGGTGACCATTCCTGAAGATTTAGGGAGACCAGCATGGGCTCAGTGATCATGCACAACGTAGTGTCGGTAGACGGCTTCATCGCCGACGAGAACGACGAAGTCGGGCCGCTCCACGACTGGTACTTCAGCGGGGACACCCAGCTCACGGAAACCGGCGCCGGGGACGGGGGCTACGACCACTCCCAGGGTGGCGGCGGCTTCAAGCTCTCACGTGTTTCGGCGGCCTACGTCCAGCCGATGTGGGACTCGATCGGTGTGATCGTGATGGGCCGCCACCAGTTCGACCTGGTGAACGGCTGGGAGGGCCAGCCGCCCGCGGGCGACCACGTGGTCGTGGTATCCCACCGGCCCAAGCCCGAGGGCTGGCACCCCAGGGCTCCGTACCACTTCGTCGATGGCGTGAAGGCCGCGATCGAGAAGGCCCAGGAGCTCGCCGGCGACCGGGTAGTCGCCGTGAGCGCCGGTGAAGTAGGCGGCCAGATCCTCGCCACCGGCCTTGTGGACGAGGTCGCGATGGACGTGGCGCCGGTGGTGCTCGGGTCGGGCAAGCGCTTCTTCGGTAGCTTCGACGGGCAGCAGCTGCTGGAGGATCCCCACGTGGTCATCCAGGGCAACCGGGTGCTGCACCTGAGATTCAAGGTGCGCCGCTAGGACGGGTATCGGGTCGTGATCAATCTGTGGGATTCGCCCTCGTGGTCGCGCCTGATCCGGTAGACCGTGTTGCGTGACGCGAGTGCAACTGACTGACGCCGATTGGGAGTTCATCGGGCCGTACCTGCCGATCGGCGAGTACGGCCAGTACCCCTGCCGATCGGCCTGGTCTTCCCTGGCATGCAGGGGTCAGTCGTGGCTGCGGGAGGCGAACGCCTCGGGCAGCACGTCCTCCCCGCCGGCGCGGGGGTCAGCCGCCGCACGGGAGCAAGACCGGCGGAGCTTCGGGGTCCTCCCCGCGCAGACGGAGGTCAGCGCGGGTTGGTGCTGTTGGGCCAGCGTTCGTGCCGGTAGGCGAGGTAGTCGCTGATCGCCTCGGCGGTGTAGTCGTCCAGCGGGCGGTTCCAGCCTTCCGGGTCCAGGCGGCGGCCTGCCAGATCGACCTGGCCCCGCAGGAGGGTGCGGATGAGGTGCGGGCGGATCGCGTGGATGCCCGCGAGCGCGACGACCGTCCGCAGGACGAGGTCTTGGCGGGCCGCGCCGGCGACGGCTGCGACTTCCTGTCGGTGAGCGGGACGGGAATCGAGGTGTGCGGCTTTCCCGCGGTCACCCCGCGCATCGGATTGGCGAAGACCAGCTTTTCCTTCTTCAGGACGCCGAACAGGCTGCGCAGGGCGCTGGCTTCCTGCACCCGGTTCGGCCGATTGGAGAGCCAGGTGGTGACGTCGTCGCGGGTGACCTGACGCAGTGTGGTGTAGGCCGCCGTTCGCTCGCGCAGGAAGGGCCGGACCAGTCCGAGCCGGGTGATGACCGTGGACCGGGCGCGGGGGCTCCGACGCCGATTGCCGTTGCGCAGGATCGAGACCCAGGCATCGACTTCCGCACGGATCCCGTCCGCAAGGAAGCTCAGGCGCTCGTCGCACCAGAGGTGCACGGAGTCCGGCCGGTCGTCCACCAGCAGGTCCAGGTCCTCGAAGACCTCCAGCATGTGGTTGGAGGGGATCGCGGTGTGGGTGAGCTGAGCAATGGTGGACGCCCGGACCGGCTCGCCGACCTCGTGGATCGCGCAGAGGATGCGTATGCCCCGGCGGACGGACCCGAGCGTGCGCGGCGGCCAGCCCTCAGCTCCGCGATCCGCCCGGCCCTCGCATCCAGGAAGCCAGCCCATCTCCTTGGCAAAACAGGCGGCCGCCTTGCGCAGGATCTCCTTCTCCAGCTCCAGCTCGCGGACCTGCCTGCGCAACCGGCGAAGCTTCTCAGAAGTGTCCACAATCCGGGGTAAAGCCCAGGCAGCAGCATGGGTAGGGCGGAGCGGTGGGCCGGGCTCCTCCGTGATCACGGCACCCTGGGGAGCTCCTTGCCCGCCGGTTCCCGTGTTCGCTCCTCGGTGGCGGTCTGCAGGAGCGCCACCCGACGGGACCGGGCGGGCCCGGCCGCCAGGTTCGCCGCCGCCAGGACGAGACCGAGGCAGAACACTCCGACCCACAGCGTGTCCGTGCCGAGGTGGTCGGCGACGAGTCCGCCGGCGACCGGGCCGAGGAACAGCGCGCCCGGGGGGCCGAATCCAAAGACGCCCTGGTACCGGCCCCGGGCGTCGGGCGGCGACAGCTGGACGATCACCGCGGAGCTCGCCAGCGTCATCAGCATCTCACCGAGAGTCCAGACGGCGACCGTCAGCGCGTACGCCCACAGAGTGTCGGCGAGGGCGGCCAGTCCGAAGCCGACCCCGGCGAACACGGCCGCGGCGGCCAGTACGTGCTCGTGACGGAACCGTGCCACGAGCCCGGGCAGGATGAGCTGCCCGGCGACGATCAGCACCATGTTGACCACGATGACCTGCCCGTACGACGTCGCGTCCAGCCCGTCGGCGACGATGGAGACCGGCAGCATCTTGTTGGTCTCGATCATCGTCCAGCCGAGCAGGGTCAGCCCGACGAAGACCATGAACGTCCGGTCTCTGAAGACGGGGCCGAGCCCGACCGGGCCGGTCCTGGCCGCCGCCACGGCGGGACGGGTCTCCGGGACCTTCAGCGCCAGCAGCAGCGTCGAACACAGCAGTACGGCGGCGTTCGCCGCGAACAGCAGCACAGGCTCGATCCTGACCAGCAGGCCGGCGAGCAGCGCGGCAGCTGCCGAACCCAGGTTGAACGCCCAGTAGTTCAGGTTCAGGGCACGGACCCGGTCGACCTCGGCGACCACGTCGATGATCGACGCGGTGAACGCCGGGCGGACGACACCGAGGAACACCCCGAGCAGGAGCGCCAGCACCGGAACGGCCGCCCGGTCGTCCGTGCAGCCCAGCGCCAGCATGGTCACCGCCGCCGGCACGGTCGCGCCGAGCACCACCGGGCGCCGTCCCCACCGGTCGGCGATGATCCCGCCCGGCAGCGAGCCCAGGGCGGTGCCGATGCCACCCAGACCGATGACCAGCCCGGTGTAGGAGGCATCGAAGTGCAGGACCGAGAGCAGGTACACGCCGAGGTAGATCTGAGCCACCGCGCCGGTCCGGTTGACCAGCGACGCTGTCCACAGGTACCAGAACGCGGCCGGGAGTCCGCCCGCCGTCTGCCGCAGCCAGCCACTCATTCGTCGGGGATGCAAGGGTCGGCTCCTCGGTGCACGTTCACGGGTCGGTGCCCGAGACGCTACGGGCCGCCGGTGCCCGAGTCCTGGTCCACATTTGGCAAACTGGACCAATGATCGAGACCCGCAGTCCCGGGATCGCCTCAGTTCTGGGCAACTGGCGCCAGGAGACAGGACCGCTCGCGCAGACACTCGCCGCGGCGGTCCGGGACGCCGTCATCGACGGACGGATCCCGGTCGGCACCCGGCTGCCCTCCGAGCGCGCCCTCGCCGCAGCGCTCCGGGTCAGCCGCGGCACCGTGGTCACCACCCTGGCCGAGCTCCGCGACACCGGCTGGGTGCGCACCAACCACGGCAGCGGCAGCAACGTCCGGCTCCCACCGGAGATCACCGAGCGCACCGCGCCCTGGTCGGTGGACCACGGGGACGGCCTCGACTTCACCCGCGCGGTGCCCGCCGCCCCCCACGCCGCCTACCTGGAGGCATCCCGGCGGGCGGTGGAGCGATCGGCATCCCTGCTCATGGACTCGGCCGAGCCCGACGCGGGGCTACCACAACTGCGGGAACTGCTGGCCGACCGTTACACCCGCGAGGGCCTGCCGACCCGCCCGGACCAGATCCTGGTCACCTCGGGCGCCCGGGCCGCGTTCACCCTCCTGGCCGAGCACCTGCACGACCGTGCCCGCCCCGTCCTGGTGGAGAGCCCCACCTACCACGGCGCACTGGCCGTCCTGCGGCGCCGACGCGCCCGGCTGGCGGCCTCGCCCGTCACCTCCGACGGATGGGATCCGGCCCGCTTCGCCCACACCGTGAAGACGGTGCGGCCGGGATTGGCCTACCTGACACCGGACTTCCACAACCCCACCGGTGCCCTCATGCCCGCCGACCAGCGCGACCACGTGGCCGCACTGGCGTCCCGCAACGACATGACGGTCATCGCCGACGAAACCCTGCGCGACCTGGACCTGCGCACTCCACCGGAGCCCGTCCCGCACCTGGCCGGCAGGGCCGTGGTCGCCATCGGCTCGATGGGCAAACTCGTCTGGGGCGGCCTGCGCGTCGGCTGGCTGCGTACCGATGCCGCCCGCATCCGCGAGCTCCTGCACAACCCACTCCAAGCGCGACTGTCACCACCGCCGCTCGAGCAGCTCATCGCCTGCGAGCTCCTGGCCGACCTGCAGGACCTGCGGCGCGACCGGCGGGACCGGCTCCGCGCCCAGCGCGACCACCTCGCGGCCTTGCTGGAGGGCGCGGGCGAGTGGAGCTTCACACTGCCGCCGGGCGGTCTGTGCCTGTGGCTCCGGCTGCACGGCACAACGGCCACCGCCCTGGCCACCCGCGCAGCCGGCCAGGGCCTGAAGCTGTCACCCGGGCCGACCTTCTCCGCCGACCGCACCCTCACCCACTACCTTCGGCTCCCCTACACGGCGACCCACGAGACCCTGACCCGCGCGGTCGCCGTACTGACCGGACAGGAGACGACCCGCCGGTAGGCGGCTGGCACGCGCAAGGCGGCGAACGGTTCCAACGAGCCCGCCACACTCGGCGACATGGCCAAGGGCTGGAGCAGCCTCGGCATGGCCAGTCCCGGCTCGGGCCTCAGCAACGCGGCCACGTTCAACCAGGTCTACACCGACGTCAAGGCAGCCCGGCCGGTCGCCGCCCGCATCGGCTGGACGTCCGGCGGTGGCCACATGAACGTCGTCTACGGCTTCGACACGTCGAACAACACCATCGGCGTCGCCGACCCGTGGCCGGACACCGCCGCCTACACGTGGTGGGACTACAACGACTACGTCAGCAACAGCTCGTTCAAGTGGACCCACTCCCGGATCGGCATCTCCCGTCAAGGCGGGCGGCATGCACAAAGCAAGAATGTCCGGCAGGGTGGCCCCGGCCTACCGGATCCCCCGCCTGGGCGCCGTCCTGGTCCTGGGTGCGTCCGCACTCCTGTCCGTCGCCGGTCCCGCCCGGGCGGTCGCCCTCATGGACCCGCTCCCCGCGGACATCCCGGACTACCGGGCCGCCCTCGACCTGGTGAAGTCGGCCGATGTCCGCAACGCCGTCTGCCGATTCCTGAGCGTTCCGGTGCCCCAGGGCGACGGCCCCGGAACTGCGCAGACGATCCCCGAGACGGCCGATCCGTGCGAGGGCGTGCTGGGTTCACGGTCAACGACCCACTGGCCCTCAACGAGATCACCCCCGGCTTCGCCGCCGGAACGTCCCTCCCGATTCCTGCCGAAGCAGTCAGGCTGAGCTATCTGGTCTCCGCACTGAACGCCCCGGTCAACGGGCGGAACGCCACCGTCATGCTCGCCCTTACCCAGGGCGGCGGCTGGCACCTGGCAGCCGTGCGCGACGGCGACACCGACGCCGCGTACGCGGGCAGGGCCACGGTGGGGACCCTCGTTTTCAACGAGCCGCAGATCCGCGGCTGGTACCAGCTCAAGCTCACCACGGTCGAACCGCTCAACGATCAGGCACGGCAGGGCCTGGACGGCCGGTCGTCGGTGTCACTGAGCGACTACCAGAAGCTGCTGAAGGCCCGCTACGCCGACAAGCTGCCCGGCTCGGAGTACGACACCACTGGTCTGTCCGGCGGCTACGGCCCTGTGGCGACGACGGAAAACACCTCCTCCTCGACGCCCGCACTCGTCGGCGGTTCGAGCGCCGCCCTGGCGCTCGCGGGCGGTGTCTTCGCCCTCCGCCGCAGGCGCAACACCGGCGCCTGACCCCGGCCTTCACCCAGGACCCGGAACCCCGACCCCGCCTCCTCCGGTACAGGCCGATAGCCGGGTTAGGGGTTCCGGGTCCTGCCGAGCCGGGACAC
The DNA here is from genome assembly GCF_045208415.1 of Kitasatospora sp. NBC_01560. NCBI lineage: Bacteria > Bacillati > Actinomycetota > Actinomycetes > Kitasatosporales > Streptomycetaceae > Kitasatospora > Kitasatospora sp. NBC_01560. Next base: position 96,365 of record NZ_CP109364.1, read on the forward strand.
GCCGATCGACCGATGCCACTCCACCGGTGGAACGGCGGCACAACAACGTCCACCCGTGTTTCACTCCGGCCAACGCCTCCTGGGCGAACTCGATCGAGGCGCACTGCGGACCCCTGCGAGAGGTCACACCCACCCGCGCCAGTCACCCGAACCATCCGGTCCAGACCGGCACGCTGCACCACTACCTGCGCTGCCGCAACGCCGATGCACCGGATGCTGGTGCGGTCGCAGCACACACCGACCGCGAGCAAGCAGAGGCCCCGGATTCCGTCCCGACGCTGACGTCCAGCGCGGCCCGCCAGTACGGGTCACCGACGGGTCGCCGTCCACACGCTTCACAAGCTCTGTGGTCCGTGGCCTGCAGGGCACAGCCGCTGGCCCGCATACGCAGATGCGCCAGGAGGGCACGCTCTGCCTTGCTGGGGTCGTCTTCCTCGTCCTCTTCGAACCGGTCGAACTCCATCACGGACGACACCCTGCCGCCGTGACCACCGATTTCAACCGGTTTACGCAGTTGCCACAGAACGAGCCGCCACCCCGGCGAGCCTTGCCGGTCGCAGCACCAGGGGCGGGCGGGTGCCTTCTGTGGGTCGGGTGGTGCGGGCACCACCCGGCTTGTCGCGCGTCCTGGGCAGTGCGTTGGCTCTCGGTCGGTCAGGAGGCGTCCGCCGGGGTGGGGGCGGTGTCGAGGAGGGCGGCCAGGTCGGTGACGCTGTCGAGGACGTGGGTGTGGGGGACGGTGGCGAAGTCGGCGTCGGTGTGGGAGCCGGTGCGGACGGCGGCGGCGATGCGTGCGCCGGCGCGGTGGGCGGCGAGCAGGTCGCTGGTGGTGTCGCCGACGGCGGCGAGGTGGTGGACGGATTCGGTGCCGGTGCGCAGCAGGGCGGTGAGGAGCAGGTCGGGGTGGGGACGACCACGGCCGGCATCGGCGGGTGAGAGGGCGAGGGTGACGAGGTCGTGCCAGCCGAGGGCGCGCAGGATGCGCTCGCGGGTGGTCGGGGAGAAGCCGGTGGTGAGGACGACGTGGTGTCCGGTACTGCGCAGGTGCTCGATGGTGTCGGCGGCGCCGGGGATCTCGCGGACGCCTTCGGTGTCGACGGACCGGTCATAGGCGTTTTCGAAGGCCTGGTTGCCGAGCTGGGCGAAGTGTTCGTCGCCGGCGGTCAGGGCGCGGAAGACCTCGATCTTGGACTGGCCCATGGTGGCGAGGGCGTGGGCGACGGCGGTGTCGTGTTCGGGGGTGCCGGCGGGGATGCCGATAGTGTCGAGGGCCTGGTGGAAGGCGGCGAGGACGGCGCCGTCGTCGTGGACGGTGGTGCCGGCCATGTCGAGGCAGACGAGCTGGACGGGCGGGCGGGTGCTGGTCATGGTGGTGTCCTGTTCGTGAAGGAGTGGACGTGTGGGGCGGGGCTGTGCGGCTTGGACGGTCGGTGGCATCTTGTCCGTACAGGAGGCCGGTTGTTCATCCGGTGGCTGCCGGAGCGGGGTGGCGGATTTGCCGGGAATACGGGTGCGGTGGGGGTCGGGGCAGCGGGGGAAACATGTGGTGACAGGTGGTGTCGGGCGGGGTGGCGGGGCCTGTAGGGTCGGCTGCGTGAAGGAATCACTGCACGGCGTGGTCGCCGCGGAACTGCGCCGAAGGATCCGGGGCGGCTCGTTGAGGGTGGGCGAGTTCCTGCCGTCGGAGGCGGAGTTGTGCGAGGAGTTCGGGGCCTCGCGCACGCCGGTGCGCCAGGCGTTGGCGGCCCTCCGGGAGGAGGGGTTGGTCAGTGGAGGGCAGGGGCGGCGTTCTGTGGTGCTGGACGCGGTGCCGTCCCAGCCGTTCGAGTCGCTGTTGTCGTTCACCACCAGGGCCCGGCTGACCGGGTACGCCCCCGGGCAGCGGTTGCAGGAGATCGCCCTGCGGCGGCCGCAGGCCGCGGTCGCGGCGGCGCTGGAGGTGGATCCGGAGGCGCTGGTGGTGCAGTTGCTGCGGCTGCGGTTGCTCGACGGGCGTCCGGCGATGCTGGAGCGGATGACGTACGTCGAGGCGGTGGGCCGTCCGCTGCTGGACGCGGACCTGGACGCGGGGTCGATCTACGCGTTGCTGACCGCGAACGGGGTGGAGCTGGCCGCGGCCCGGCACACCTTCGACGCGGTGGCCGCCGACGAGGTCGACGCGGAGTTGCTGGAGGTGGAGGTCGGCGCGCCGCTGCTGCGGGAGCGGCGGTTGACGCGGGATGTGCGGGGGGTGGCGGTGGAGTGGTCGGAGGACCGCTACCGGCCGGACGTGGCGAACGTGACGGTCACCAATACCCGTTCCGCGCGCTCTGCCCAGCTCTAGCGCCCGCCGGTCCGCCGCACTCGCCGTTCCTGCCGTTCTCACCGAGGGTTGGGGGCGAGGGCCTGGCGGGGGGCGGAGCCGGTGCGGGCGGCCTCGATGGCGTCGGCGATCCGCTCCAGTGGGTGGGCGTCGGCGACGAGGTCCGCGAACGGGAAGTCGCGGTGGTGGGCGGCCAGGAAGCGCACGGCGGTGTCCAGGTGCTCGGGACGGTAGTTGTGGACGCCGGTGACGGTGTGCAGGCCGCGCACCAGGCGTTCGGGGTCGAGGGCGAGGGCGGGGCCGGGTGAGACGGAGCCGACCAGGACAGCGCGGCCGCCGATGGTAAGGGAGTCCAGGCAGTGCTGGGCGGCTGCGGGGTGGCCGGAGAAGTCGAGGGCGATGTCGGCCGGGCCGCTCTCCTGATCGGTGTCGAGGGCGAAGCTCGCGCCGAAGTGAACGGCCTGGGCGCGGCGTTGGGGGTCGGGGTCGACGGCGGTGACGCGGGCGCCGGCGGTGGCTGCCATCGAGGTGGCAGTCAGGCCGAGCATGCCTGTGCCGGTGACCAGGACGCGGCGTCCGGAGAGGGGGCCGGCGGCGTCGAGGGCGGCGGCGACGGTGGCGGTGGCGCAGGAGGCGGGGCTGGCGACGGCGTCGGGCACGTCGACGGGGACGGCGACGACGGCGGTGCCGGGCACTACCACGCAGTGGGTGGCGAAGCCACCGTTCAACGGGGCGTCGGGAGACCACGGCTCGTGGCCGTACTTGCGCAGCTCCAGGCACTTGTTGGGCAGGTTGCGGGTGCAGCGTTCACAGGTGCCGCAGGCGGCGGCCACCGACCAGACCACCCGCGTGCCCTCGGTGACGGGGGTGCCGTCCACGCAGCGCGCGCCGCCGTCGCCGATACCGATGACGGTGCCGACCTGTTCGTGGCCGAGCAGCGAGGGGGCCGGGGAGGGGCGGCGCCCTTCGACGGTGTGCAGGTCGCTGCCGCACACGGTGGCGAGGTCGATGCGGACCAGTAGTTCGCCGGGGCGGGGGGTCCGGGCGGTGTCGGTCTCCAGCAGGGTGAAGGACCCGTGGATGCCCTCCCAGCGGGCGAGGCGGACCGGGATTGTGTCGGAGGTGACGCTCATGCACCGAACTTGTCATGAAACTCGACCACGATCAAGTACTTGTCATTATAAGTATGGGGAAGAATGGGTGAACCCCTGTTCGCGCCGCCGGCTGCGGCGCGAACAGGGGTCGGGAAGGAGCGTGGGTCAGGCGGGGTGGCCGAGGTCGGTGGCGGTGCGGCTGACCTCGAACAGGCGCTTGCCGTCCCGGTTGATCCAGGTCGCGGTCAGCGTCGCCGGGGATGCGGTGGTGTCCGCGACCAGCTTGAGGAAGGTGTAGGGCTCCACCGCCTTGGCGACCAGGGCGGGGTTGGTGGCGTTGAGGCCGGAGATGGTGCTGCCGTGCAGCGGGCTGACCACGAACTGCCACAGGTCGTAGCCGATCCGGGGGCCGTAGTTGAGGGCCTGGGAGCTGTGGATGTCGCCGCTGACCAGGAAGCAGCCGGGGATCTTCTCGGCGGCCAGGAAGTCGAGGATCGCGTCCTTCTCGTACTGGTAGGTGGCCCAGTCGTCGGTCTCCGCGTTGCCCTTGTCGTCCCAGATCATGCCGGAGGCGATCGCCTTGAACGGAGCAGTGCTCGCGCGCAGCGCGGTGCGCAGCCACTCCCACTGCACCTGGCCGATGCAGGTGGTCCGGGCCGGGTCGGCGAAGCTGGGGGCGGTGGTGCTGAACCAGCGCGGGTCGAGCAGGAACACCTCGATGGGGCCGCGGCGGAAGGAGGTGTAGACACCCTGGCCGGCGGTCCTGGTGGTCAGGGGGGTGCCGTCGGCGGCATGGCCGAAGGAGGCGTTGGCGCGGTAGTCGACGAAGGCGGTGCGGGTGTTGGCCTTGCCGCTGAAGGAGCCGTTGACGCCGTTGGTGCCGAAGTCGTGGTCGTCCCAGGTGAACCAGGTCGGCGTGGCGGCGATCAGGGCAGCGAGTTCGGGCTGGGCGAGGAAGGTGCGGTGCTTGGTGCGGGCGACGGCGAGGTCGCCGGAGTCGATGTAGGGGTTGTCGCCGAGCATGACGAAGCTGTCGCAGCCCTCGGTGGCGATCCTGGTCCACACGGTGTTCGGGTCGGAGGGGGCGCAGGAGCCGAGGCCCATGGTGACCACGGCGGCCGCACCCGCGGCCGGGGAGGTGGTGAAGGAGCCGGCCGGCGGGGTGAAGCCGGGTGCGGGGAGCGTGGGGGCGATCGTGAACGTGTAGCGGGTGGCAGCCTGCAGGCCGGCGACGTCGGCCAGCACCGTATTGTCGTTGGCGGTGGCGACCGGGACCTCCACGGAGGTGGTCCAGCCGTCGGCCCGGCGCACCGTGCAGCGCCAGGTCGGGTACGCGACCGGGTCCAGGCCGGGGCGGGCCCACAGGCGCGCGGTGGTGGTGTCGACGTGGCCGACCAGCGGGCCGACCGGGGCCTGCGCGGGCATCGGGGTGGGCGTGACGGCGGGGGCGGCGCCCGCGCGGACGGCGGTGACGTAGCCGGCGAGCGCAGTGAAGAAGGCGACGCTGTCCTGCACCGCGGAGGCGGGCTGGATCGCCGTTCCCGCGCTGTTGAAGCACTTGTCGACGGTCAGGCTGGTCACCAGGAACCGGCCCGCGCCGTACGCGCCCTCCAGCAGCGCCGGGCTGGTGCCGCTGGTGGTGCAGGCCAGCAGCACGCGCATCCCGCGCCAGGAGCCGACGGTCTCCCAGCTGACCCGGATCCCGGCGGCGCGCCCGGTGAGCACCTTGCCGGCAGTCACCGGCAGCGCGGCGACCAGCGGGTGGCCGGCGGCCACCGGCAGCACGGTGTCGTAGTCGGTGTCGGTGCGCACTGCGGCCAGCGCGGTGGGCAGGTAGGACACCGGCGCGCCGTACTGGTCGGACTGGGCCAGGTCCAGCACCGTGCCGCCGGCGGCCACGAAGTCGCGCAGCGCGGCGGCCTGCGCCGCCACGTAGGCGGGGTAGGCGGTGCCGTTGTTGGTGAAGCTGCCGAACGCGATCAGGTCGACGCCCTGCGCGGTCGCGGCCTTGGTGGTGTCCAGCGGGACGACGGTGAAACCGGCCCGGCGCAACAGTTCGGCCAGGCCGGTGGCCTTGGTCCACTGGTCCAGGTACTCCAGCACCGCGGCGCGCGGCGGCGTGGCGGTGTCCGCGTGGGCGGAAGGGGCGAGGGCGGTGGTGGCGACGGCGGTGGTCAGGGCGGCCGCGCCGCCGACCAGGAAGGACCGTCGGTGGATTCCGTCAGGGCTCATGGCAGGTGTTCCTCCTTTTCCGGCGGCAACCGTCGCAGCGCACCTCGCGCACCGGCAATAACCTGTCACGACAAGTCATTCACTGTTCACCCGCCAGGCGCCATGAGCGGCCACCCGACCGCGAGCCGCACCCCCTTCCCGCGGTGCACGCAGGCGGCCGACTCTCAGGTTGCCCAGCTGTTCACTTCCCCCTTCGGCCGACCGTCTCCCACTCGGAAGGGAGGTCACGGGCGGGTGAACAGGAAATGACTTGTCACAACAAGTGGTTGACCGGCGGTGGCAGGGCCTGACAGCGTTCCGGGTGCCGGCCTCCAGCGGCGCCCCGGGCGGTCACCGTCGGCTCGCGCCCGCCGGCCCCTCCCCGCTGAACCCCTTTCCGCTCGCCCTCCTTGCTCACCCGGAGCCCACCGTGCGTCTTCGTCCCCTGGCCCTGCTGCTCACCGGTGCCCTCACCGCGCTGTCCCTGACCGCCTGCGGCAGCGGCGGCTCCTCCTCGGACGCGAGGTCCGCGACCTGCCCGGGCGGGAAGATCCGCTTCGGCGTCGAACCTTTCGAGGACCCCGCCAAGCTCACCCCCGCCGCCAAGGTGCTCGCCGACTCCCTGGGCGAGCAGCTCAAGTGCCCCGTCGAGCTCACCATCACCGAGGACTACTCCGCCGAGGTGCTGGCCCTGCAGAACGGCAAGCTCGACATCGCCATGTTCGGCCCGCTCGGCTACGTCTTCGCCCAGCAGCGGGCCGGCGCCGAGGCGGTGGCCTCCTTCGGCGACAGCACCGGCAAGGTATCCAGCTACACCGCCGGCATCTGGGTGCCCGCCGACTCCCCCGTCCAGGGCGTCAGGGACCTCGCCGGGAAGTCCCTCGCACTGTCCTCGGTCGGCTCCACCTCCGGCGACGCACTGCCCCGCAAGGCCATCGTCGACGCCGGCCTCAAGCCCGAGGACGTCAAGGTCAACTACGCGGGCGGGCACGCCGAATCGCTGCTCGCGCTCGCCAAGGGCACCGTCGACGCCGCCGAGATCAACTCCCAGCAGCAGGCCAGCGCCACCGCGTCCAAGACCTTCGACCCCGCCAAGTTCCGCAGGATCTGGTCCTCCGAAGCCATCCCCAACGACCCGATCACCGTCCGCGGCAACCTCGACCCCGCATTCAAGAAGGCCGTCGCCGACACTCTGCTGCACCTGCCCACCGACAAGGTCGGCCAGATCGGCGCGCTGCTCGCCGTCAAGCCCGCCGCCCCGCTGGTCGCCGTCGACAAGACCACCTACCAGCCGCTGTTCGACCTCGCCACCACCCTCCACCTCACTGACAAGGACCTGTGATGCTGGCGCTCTCCGCCATCACGGTGCGCTACGGCGAACGCGAGGTGCTGCGCGGCGTCGACCTCACCGTCCCGCGCGGCCAGTTCCTCGCGGTGCTCGGGGCCAACGGCTGCGGCAAGTCCACCCTGCTGCGCGCCGCCGCAGGCCTCGAACCGGTGGCGGAGGGCACCGTCACCCTCGACGGCAAGGCGGCCGACCCGCTCGCCCTGGCCACCGTCTTCCAGCAGATCCACCTGGTGGCCCGGCGCACCGTCCTGGACAACGTGTGCGCCGGCGCCCTCGGGCGCCTGCCGCTTCGCCACTCCCTGCACCCGCGGCTGTTCCCCCGCGAGCTGCGCGAGGAGGCGATGGCCTGCCTGGAGCGGGTCGGCCTCGCCGACCGCGCCCACGACCGCGCCGACCGCCTCTCCGGCGGCCAGCAGCAGCGCGTCGCCGTCGCCCGTGCCCTGTGCCAGCGCTCCGAAGTGATCCTCGCCGACGAACCCGTCTCCGCCCTCGACCCCGCCGCGACCGAACAGGTTCTCTCCCTGCTCGCCGAACTCGCCCACGACGAAGGACTCGCCGTCCTCGCCGTCCTCCACCAGCCCTCGCTGGCCGCCCGCCACGCCGACCGGATCGTCGGGCTGCGCGAAGGCCGGGTGCTGTTCGACGGCGACCCCGGCCAGGACGTCGACCACCTCTACCAGCCCGCACTCGCCGGGAGCCTGTCATGACGACCGCCCCCCGCCCGCTTCGCCGCCTGCCCGTACCGGCCCGCCCCCGCCGACCCCGCACCCTCGTCACCGCGGCGCTCGTCACCGCGGCCCTGGCCGTCGTGCACGTGATCGCGTGGAACACCACCGAGATCTCGCTGGGCGCGCTGGTCGACGGCTGGCACGGCATGGCCTCCTTCCTCGCCGAGGCGTTCCCGCCCAGGCTCGACCGGTCCGTCCTGAAGCCCAGCATCGACGCCGCCCTGGTCACCCTGTGGATCGGCCTGCTCGGCACCACCCTGTCCATCCCGCCGTCCCTGCTGCTGGCCCTGCTCGCCGCCCGCGGTGTCGCACCCTCCGCCGCCGTCCAGCAGGCCGCGCGCGCCCTGCTGTCCTTCCTGCGCTCGGTGCCCGACGTGGTCTTCGCCCTGGTCTTCGTCACCGCCGTCGGCCTCGGCCCGTTCCCCGGCGTCCTCGCCCTGGTCGTCCACAACGTCGGCGTGATGGGCAAGCTGTGGGCCGAGGCCCTGGAGGACGCCGACCCCGGCCCCTCCCGCGCCCTGCGCTCCGCCGGCGCCTCCCGCGTCCAGGTCGCCCTGCACGCCCTGCTGCCCACCGTCACCCCCCGGCTGGCGGGCCTGCTGCTCTACCGCCTGGACGTCAACGTCCGTGCCTCCCTCATCCTCGGCCTGGTCGGGGCCGGCGGCATCGGCTTCCTGATCAACCAGTCCATCAAGCTGTTCCGCTTCGACGAGATGCTCACCCACATCCTGGTGGTCCTCGTCCTGATCATCGCCGTCGACCAGCTCTCCGCCGCCGTCCGGCGCCGCCTGGCCTGACCCACCGCCCACGGCTCCCGTCGCCCTCGGATCCGCGCTGCCCGCCACCCCTGGAGGACGGGCGGGCAGCGGCCGGCCCCGCACCCGTGCCGGGCCGGCCGCTGCGCTGTGGAGGTCGATGAGCGCCGTCGGGCCGGTCCGCCACCGGCCGAGGCCGGCAGCATCATCGCCCGCTGGTGCTGAATCGTGCCGAACGCCCGCCTTCCGCCCGGCTCGCGCACAGCCGACGTGGTGCTGTCCTGCACGCAGTGGGGCCGGCCACGCCGGAACGGGGCCGGCGCCCCTCGGCCGCCCGGCGTGGGAAGTCTGCCCCGTCGACTTCCCACGCCGGCTGCGTCAGGCGGACCGTCGGGCGCGGGCGTTCCTGCGGCGCAGCGCGAGGGTGGTGCCGCCGCCGGCGAGGAGCAGGGCGGCAGCGACGCCTGTGAGGGCCGCGGTGTTGTCGTCCGGGCCGGTCTCGGCGAGGCCGGTGCCGCCCCGGCCGGGCGCCTGGGTGCCGTTGGCCGCCAGGGTCTCCCCGATCCAGTTCGCGTACGCGGGTGCGCTGGTGTAGAGGCCCGGCCCCGCCGAACACGGGACCTTCGGGGCGCCCGGGCCCGAGGTGACCCCGATGAGCTCCCACCGCCCGTCCCGGCCCTTCTGGAGCTGCGGGCCGCCGGAGTCGCCGAAGCAGGCCATGGCCTTGGGCTTGGTGCTGATCGTGCAGAGCCGGGTCGGGTCCGCGTAACCGGGCGCGCACTCGGACTCGGTGCCCAGGCGGGCGTCCAGCTCCTGGAGCCGGTCCGGGAACGCGAACTCCCCGTCCATGGTGGTGCCGAAGCCGAGGAGCCGGGTGGCAGTACCCTGCTGCCCCACCTTCTCCGCGATCCTGACGGGCTGTTGGCTGACCGGCCGGTCGAGGCGGACGAGCGCGATGTCGTCCTTGTTGGCGACCTTGTTGTTGCCGTTCACGTAGGCGGGGTGGATGAAGGTCCGGTCGATCCGCCGCACGGTGCCGCCGTCCTTCCGGTGGTCGCTGCCGAGCCGGACGACGCCTTCCAGCTTCAGCCCGTCGCCCGTCAGGCAGTGGGCCGCGGTCACGATCCACTGCGGGTCGATCAGCGACGCCCCGCAGGTGCCGTCGACCAGGCCGTAGTCCGGGGCCGATTCCGGGATGGTCGCCATGAACGGGTAGCTCTCGGTGGAGTCACCACCGTTGACGATCGCTCCGGCGCTGCCTGCCATCAGGGTGGCACAGGCGACGGCGGCGAGAGCACCGACGACGGCGGTGCGGGTCGTACGGCGACGGGCGGACTTCAGACTGAACACGAAGAATATCCCTTTGTTCGGAATGCGTACGTGTTCAGCCTGCTCGTCGAAGATCCACCGGGCCACGGTGGTAGCCGGTGGAGCCGTGGTCCGGGCAGCGGGCGCACGCGTGGTGGGGATATCCCCCGAGGACGCCGCGGGGCCCGGCATCGCGAGGATCAAGCTCAGAGGTACGAGAGCTGTGGTCGGCGGGTTCGGAGCGCGAGCTCAGCGGGGAGCTGTGGGCCGTGCGTCTCGGGCTTCGAGGACGTGGCCGGGGTCGGACGGAGCCGCGGCATCGTCTTCCTGGCGGCTGCCGGCGTGGTGTGCAGCGAGGTGTTCGTTCAGGACGTGGGGCGGGATGCGTTTGACGGCGTAGCGGGTGCACAGGGCCAGGACGAGCAGGTCGTCGGCCTGGCCCAGTACGGGGATGACTGCGGGGACGAGCTGGATCGGGGACAGGGAGTAGGCGAGGGCGAGGGCGATCGCCGCGCGGGCGTCGCGGGGCGCCCGTGGGTCCCGGAGGAGGCGGCGCCCGACGGCTGCGGCCAGGAACAGTCGTCGGGCGGCGGGGGCGAGGCGTTCGGGCAGGATCGCGGTGATCCTGTCTCCGATCAGTCGGGTGGTGATCGCGCCGGCGGCGCTGATGGCGAGCGGCCAGAGCAGCCATGTCATGGGGGTGTCCTTGTGCCGGGTGCGCGGTGGCACGCACGGGTCCGCCGGTGTGCCCGGATCGGGGCGGGTCAGGCGGGTGTGCGGAAGGCGGCGTCGGCGGCGTTGCGCTGGGCTTGTGCCTCCATGTCGTCGGTCCAGCCCGCACTGTGGCGGAGCCGGGTGAATTCGCGTTCGAGGGTGGTGTCGGAGGTGGTGCGGGTGTCGGTGCTGATGGTGACGGGCAGGCCGGCGGTGAGCAGGCCCGTGGCGGGGTGGTCGGTGAGGGTGGGGACGGCGGCGGTCTGGACGTTGCTGGTGGGGCACATCTCCAGGGCGATGCGGTCCCGTCGCAGGCGGTGCAGGAGCGCCGGGTCGGTGGTGCAGCGGACGCCGTGGCCGATGCGGCGGGCGCCGAGGACGTCGATGGCCTCCCACATGCTGTCGGGTCCGGCGGCTTCGCCGGCGTGGACCGTGCAGGGCAGGTCGGCGCTGTGGGCGAGGTCGAAGGCGGGGCGGTGGGGGGTTCCGGGGTGGAGGCGTTCGTCGCCGGCGAGGTCGAGTCCGGCGACGAGGTCGCGGTGGCGCAGGGCGGTTTCGGCGACGGCGAGGCTCTCGTCGGGGTTCTGGTGGCGCAGGCAGCACAGCAGCAGGGCGGTGCGCACTGCGGTGGCGGCGCGGCCTTGGGCGAGGCCGGTGGCGACGGCGCGCACGGCGTCGTCGGTGGTCATGCCGTGGCGGGTGTGCAGTTGCGGGGCGAAGCGGACCTCGCCGTGGACGACGCCGTCGCGGTGCCAGTCCTCGACGAGTTCGCGGGCGGCGCGGGTGAGGGCGTCGGGGTGCTGGAGCACCTGGAGGGGCAGGTCGATGTAGGTGAGGTAGCGGGTGAGGCTGCCGCAGTCGGGGGGTGCGACGGCCAGGTGTTCGACAGGAGCGGTGAGGACGAGTCCCTGTCGGCGGGCGAGGTCGGCGATGGTGGCCGGGCGGACGGAGCCGTCGAGGTGGCAGTGGAGTTCGTAGCGGGGCGGGCGGGTGGCGGGGGCGGTCACGGTGTGTCCTTGTGGGTCGGGGGTGTCCGCCCCGGGCGGAAGCGGGGGGTGGCCCGGGGCGGACGACTGGGGTGGGGATGGCTCAGGCGCGCTGCGGGGTGGTGGCGCAGGTGTCGAACAGGAGCTTCTTGAATCCGGCCTCGCTGGCGCGGCGGACCAGGGTGACGTTGGGGGCGGGGGCGTTGACGCGCCGGTCGATGAGCATCTGGCCGCGCGCCTCGTCGCCGACGGCGATGTCGACGTGGGCCCGTTCCTGTTCGGTGATCAGGCCGGGGTCGAGGGCGACGGCCATCGCGATGGGGTCGGGCAGGTCGTAGCCGGCCAGGCCGGTGACGTCGCGGACCCAGTCGGAGACGGTGCGGTTGATGGTGTGGGCGAAATGGGCCATGGGGGTGCCGAGTTGTTCGAGGTGTTGTTGGTCGGCGGGGGTCATGACGGCGTCCTGTCGGGAGACGTCCCAGCCGATCCAGGTGACCTTGTCGGGGGTGGCGGCCTGCAGGACGATGCGGGCGGCCTCGGGGTCGGCCCAGACGTTGAACTCGGCGGTGGCGGAGATGTTGCCGCGGGTGTCGGCGGCGCCGGCCATGCAGTAGACGTGGCGGTAGCGGGTGAACAGGTCGCGGTCGCGCAGGAGGGCGGCGGCGATGTTGGTGAGCGGGGCGAGGGTGACCAGGGTGAGCTCGCCGGGGTGGCGGAGGGGCCACTGGATGAGCGCGTCGACGGCGTGGCGGGGTTCCGCGCCGCGCGCGGGGTCGGGCAGGCCGGTGTCGCCCATGCCGTCCTCGCCGTGGACGTGCTGGGCGCTGGACAGGTCGCGCGTCATCGGGCGCTCGCAGCCCGGGTGGACGGGGACATGGGTGGCGCCGGCGACTTCGAGGGAGATGAGGGCGTTGCGGGTGGCGGTCGCCACCGGGACGTTGCCGGCGACGGTGGTGACGGCGCGGATGTCGCCGAGGCCGCTGGCGGCGGCCAGGAGGAGGGCGACGGCGTCGTCGGAGCCGGTGTCGGTGTCGATGATCAGGGGCAGCGGGGTCATGGCGGGGCCGGCCTCTCGGAACGCGGGGACGTCGGGTGTGGGGGGGCGGGGTCAGTGCCTGGTGAGGCGCTTGAGGTCGCCGGGGCGGGGCAGGGCGCCGCGGGCACCGTGGCCGGTGACGGCGAACGCTCCGGCGGCGACGGCGGTGGCCACGGCCTGCGGCAGGGGCCTGCCGCGGACGATCTCGGCGGCGAGGGTTCCGCAGAACACGTCGCCGGCGCCGGTGGTGTCCACGGCGGTGACCGCGGGTGCGGGCAGGCAGGTGACGCCGTGGTCGTCGGCGATCAGGGCACCTTCCGCGCCGAGGGTGACGACGGCGGCGCAGCCCTGGGCGGCCAGGGCCGCGGCGGCTTCGGTGAGCCGGCGCAGTCCGGTGATCTGGCGGGCCTCGACGGCGTTGGCGACCAGCAGTGGGTGGGCGCCGTCGGGGTGGGGCGGCAGGGTGGTGGCGGGTGCGACGTTGTGGATCCACCGGGCTCCGGCGGCCAGGAATGACGCGGCGGCGGTGACGGCCGGCTGGGGGACCTCACCGCTGGTGAGGATCAGGTCGCCGGCGCGGGGGCGCATGACGGTGAGGGCGTCGGTGACGTCGTCGGCGGACAGCAGGGCGTTGGCTCCCGGGGCCACGACGATGCTGTTCTCGCCGTCCGTGTCGACCAGGACGACCGCCTGTCCGGTGGGGGCGGACAGGTCGGTGATGGCGGTGTCGGTCATCACCCGGTGGCTGCGCAGGTCGACCAGGGCCCGCAGGCCCTCGGTGTCACCGCCGATCCTGGCGACGAGGTGGGTGACGGCACCCATGGTCGCCGCAGCGACTGCCTGGTTGGCGCCCTTGCCGCCGAAACCGGTGGTCGCGGCGGTGGCGAGCACCGTCTCCCCCGGAGCGGGGAGGACGGGGCAGCGCAGGACGCGGTCGATGTTCACCGACCCGATGACCAGTACGCGGGGGGAGGGAAACATGCTCATACGACATGTCTAATCGTTTAGATGAGAGAATGCAAGGGACCCGGGCCCGCGAAGACGGCAACCCGGCCGACACCCAGGGAGCACAGGCATGGCAGTCACACTGGCGGACGTCGCCCGCAGGTCCGGAACCTCGACGGCGGTGGTCAGCTACGTGATGAACAACGGCCCACGGCCGGTCGCCCCGGCCACCCGCGAGAAGGTCCTCAAGGCCGCGGCGGAACTGGGCTACCGGCCCAACCGCATCGCCCGGGCACTTCGCTCACGCACCAGCGGGGTGGTCGGCCTCGTCCTCGCCGACGCCTCCAACCCCTACTTCGCCGCCCTCGCCCGCCACCTCGAAGAGGCGCTGGAGGAGCACGACAAGCTCACCCTGACCGGCAACGCCGGCTACGCGGCCGACCGCCAGCAGCACCTGGTCGAACGCTTCCTCGCCGCCCAGGTCGACGGCCTGATCATCGTCTCCGGCGACGGCGGCAACGACGTCGCCGCCGAGGCCTCCGCCGCCGGCGTCCCGTCCGTGTACGTGCACAACGCCCCCGCCGGAGCACGGACCCCAGCCGTGGCCGCCGACAACGACACCGCCGTCCGCGCGGCCGTCGCCCACCTGCGCGACACCCACGGCCTGCACGAGATCGCCTTCCTCGCCGGCCCCCGGGACTCCGGACCGGTCGGCCTGCGCCGGGAAGCCTGGCGCAGCAGCACCGCCGACCTCGAAGACGAACCGCTGCTGCTGCGCTGCGACTACACCCGCGCCGCGGCCGCCGAACTGATCGCCGCCCTGGCGGCGGACGGACGCCTGCCGCGCGCACTCATCGCGGCGACCGACGAACAAGCCATCGGCATCCTGGCCGCGACCTTCGCCGCCGGCGTGCGTGTACCCGAGGACCTCGCCGTCATCAGCCTCGACGGAGCTCCCGAGAGCGCCTACACCGCCCCGGCACTCACCGTCACCAGCCAGCCGCTCAAGGCCATGGCCGAACGCGCCGTCGCCCTCCTGCTCGGCGAGGCCACGCGCCCGTACACCCCGAGCGCCGACCTCGTAGTGCGCGGCAGCTGCGGCTGCGCGGCCGGACGGTAGGGCCATGCCGCGCACGCTGCCTTCCAGGTGGCGTTGCCACCCCTGGGTGCAATCGCCTGGACAACGATGGCGACCGTGTGATGTCGGTGGGGCGCGGTGACAAACCGCTCCCGTGCGACACCTGACGAGGGAGGCGAGTTGATGACTGTCGTCGAGACCGCTGCCACGTGCAGCGCCCGGACCATCCTCACGTCCCGGCCCCCGGCCTGACTTGGGCTCCGACCCCCACCCAACCATGCGGCTGCCCTGACGGGCCTGACGGGCCTGACGGTCAGTCGTGAGCCGGCGGAGGGCCAGGAGCCGGACCCGCCCCCGCCCGGCCGGCATGTGGCGACCGGGCCTCACTCGCCTACGCTCCAACTGGGGCCCAGTCCAACGGCCGGGCTACCGCGGGGAGCCGGCGGTCCTGCGTCGGTCCAACGATCCGCTCGTTGCCGGAGATGGCGCCTTCGAGCAGCGGCGTCAGGCGCCGAGCACGTCCAGGGACAGGCGTTTGGCACGGTCCACATCGGCATCGTCGCCGAAGAGTTGGTAGCGGGTGTTGGCAGCACGCAGGTAGGCGTCGATACGGAAGGCGTCGTCGGCCGGGAAGCGGCTGCCGGCGACGGACAGTTCGGCCTCCAGCAGGTGCAGCCACTCGCGGACGAGGTCGCGGACCGCGTCGGCGACGGGGCCTTCGCGGCGGCCGTATTCGACCGAGGTCGTGGTGATGAAACACCCGCCTGGGAAGACGTTGCCGCGCAGGTGGGCGACCCAGTTGTCGAGCAGGGCGCAGAGCCGGGGCCGACCCGGGGCGGCGGGCCACGACGGCTCGACGACGTGCTGCAGGTACAGGGCGCGGGCCTCGGCGACCGCGGCGATCTGGATGGCTTCCCGGTTGGCGAACACCGTGAGGATGCCGCTCTTGCTGTGCCCGGTCCGGGCCGCGAGCGCGCCGACAGTGATCGCGTCCAGCCCGTGCACGGTCGCGGACATGGCTGCCTGCCGGGCGACTTCGTGCCGTGTCCGGTCGCCGCGGGCGCGGCGGCCGTCGGCGCGCGGCGCGGCGGAATCCGCAGCGGAGTCGGGGGTGTCCGGGGCCATGCGCCGATTATATGCGACCGATCGGTCGTGTAGTGTGCCGCGACAATGACGACCGATCGATCGCATAGTGGAGGCGCAGGTCATGGGTGTCGACGGCGATGCCGGACTGGACGGCTTTGCGAAACGCGTGCTCTCGCTCTCCGGGGGCGAGAAAACCGTCCACGTGGCCGGAAGCGGACCTGCGGTGGTCGTGATGCCTGAAATGCCGGGTATCAGCCCCGACGTCGTGCGCTTCGCCGGGTGGGTGCGCGATGCGGGGTTCACCGTCTACGTGCCCTCGCTCTTTGGTGTGGACGGGGCGTATCCCACCGTCGAGATCGCCGGGCCGATCCTCAAACGGGCGTGCGTCAGCGAGGAGTTCAGGGCGTTCGCGGGCGGTGGCACGAGTCCGGTGGCGGTGTGGCTGCGCGCGCTGGCCAGGACCGCGCACGACGAGTGCGGCGGACCGGGCGTCGGCGCGGTGGGGATGTGCTTCACCGGCAACTTCGCGCTGAGCATGACGCTGGAACCGGCCGTCATCGCTCCGGTCCTCGGCCAGCCCTCGTTGCCGCTGGACGATCCGGCCGCCCTGGAGCTGTCGCCCGAGGACGAGGCCGCCATCCGCGGGCGGTTCGAGCGCGACGGACTCACCGCACTCGGCCTGCGCTTCGACACCGACAAGTGGTGCACCGGCCAACGCTTCGCCGCCTACGCACAACTTCTCGGTGACCGCTTCGACGGCCGCGTCCTCCCCGGCGAGTACGCGAACCCCGAACCACCGCCGTTCTTCCGCGACCTGGTCCAGACCCCCCACAGCGTGCTCACCGCACACCTCGTCGACGAGGAAGGCCACCCCACCGTGCAAGCCCGCGACGAAGTCCTCGCCTTCCTGCGCGCCCGCCTGCTTCCCGACCACACCACCGCCTGACGGACTGTGCCCCCCTGTTGCGGGCAACGGTGGGCGTCGGATCGATCCCGCAGTCGAAGTCGTCCTGACAGACGGCTCTTCACCTGCCCGGCCCGGCGCAACGAGGCAGCACCCGACCACGGCCACGCGGGCGACAGAGGCACCCTGGCCGACGCCGTTCACCAGGGGCCGACCGCCGGCTTCACCTTCGGCGAGTGGCCACCACCTGAGCCTGGACGCAGACGGCCGGAGCTGGGCGTGACCGCCGACCGGCAGGAACACGAATGGTGAGGCCGGACGCGCTCGCGCCTCGGCCGAGGCGGACCTCCGCAAGGGTCCGCCGTCGCTGGAACCGGAGACGGTCGAAACGAGGAGGTACGGGCTGACGGACGCTCTGGACGATCTCGCCGGCGCCGGAGACCAGTTCGGGCGCCTTGCGGTGGCCGGCCTCGTTCTCAACGCTGCGGCCGATCTGCTCTGCGACCATCACCACGCGTGGATCGGCAGTGGGAAGTGGCTGCCGCGGCGCCTACTGGAAGCAGAGGCAGATCGTGGGGCCGTCCTGCTCGAAGGGCACCTGCACCTGTGCAGGTCGGGCGACCCGGGGCCCATGATCGGCACGGTGTCGGGAATTCTCGACTTGGTCGGCGGGCCTCTTCGCAAGGGCTGTCGCAGGACCTGGCGCGGTGTCATCGACTCGGTGGCTGCTGCCTCCGGGCGTTGACGGGCTGAGGCCGTCAACGGCATCGGTGGCTGTCGACTGTGGTCGTCGGGGCCTCGTACTTCCAGGTTCCTCCGGCTTCGCGGCGATCGCCTCGGCGTGGACGAAGTGGTGGCCGAGCATCCCTGTGACCATGGAAGGCGGGACCCGGAAGACGAGTTGGCGCCTGGCGGCGGTGCATCCGTGCAGGGCGGGGATGCCCGCGGAGGAGCGAGGGGTCGCGCGGCAGTCCGGCCCTGTGCCCGGGGAGGAGCCAGGTGCGCAGTTCGACCGGACGGCACCGGCCGGCCGGGCAACCGGCCGGCGCGGCGCCGCGGCGGCAGACCGGGACAGGCCCAGCCGGCCCGGACCGGTGACGAACCGGCGGCTGGACGGCGCGACAGAGCAGCCCAGCACCGACCGAACGGGGCACCGGGCAACGCAGCAGCGCGGCATCACGGCCCGCCCGAGCAACGAGCAGCACCAGGGACGGGCCTGCCTGCCGGACCACAGGGCAGCACGACGGGGACAGGGCGGCGACAGGACGGCGCAGTTGCCGGGCGGCCGCGGGCACCGGGTCAGTCGCCGCAAGCCACTCCCCGGGCTGCGGCGACCCGGGACCTCCCTTGCGCCCGCGCCGCAGCTGCCGGCCGCCGGCGGGGTCAGGACAGGCGTACGACCTCACCGGTGGCGGCGCTGGTGCGCGCGGCGTCCAGTACGGTCGCGGTGGTCACGGCATCCCAGGGGTCCACGGGCAGCGGACGAGTGCCACGGACTGCGGCGGCGAAGGCCGGGTAGAAGGTGTCCCACTCGCCGCGGGCGGACGGCGCGGGCTCGACCTGGTCGCCGCGCAGCACCTTGCCCCAACGCCGCTCGGGCTCGATGCCCCAGCGCTCCCCCTCGGAGGCCGGGGAGGCACCTGCGATCAGCAGGGCTTCCTGACCGTCCACACCGTCGACCACGTACGTCCCGGTGGTGCCGGTGGCACGGAAGCGCGGACCGGGTGCACCCTGCCGCCAGCTGCCGGACAGGTGTGACCGGGCTCCGCTGCGGTGGGTCAGCGCGACGAAGACGTCCTCGTCGAGCCCTTCGCCGCCGTCGCGGCTCCGCATCTCCGCATACACCCGCTCGACCGGCCCGGACAGGACGAGCGCCTGGTCGACCAGGTGGCTGCCGAAGTCGAGCAGGGTGCCGCCACCCGCGGCCGGCGGGCCGGGCTCGGGCTGGAACCGCTCGAAGCGCGACTCGAAGCGGGTCAGAGTACCGAGATCACCCTCGGCCACGAGCCGCCGCAGAGTCAGGAAGTCGGAGTCCCAGCGACGGTTCTGATAGACCGTCAGCGGAACCCGCAGCCGCTCCGCCAGTTCCGTCGTCTCCCGCGCAGATGCGGCGTCGAGCGCGAACGGCTTGTCGCAGACCACTGCCAGACCCAGCTTCAGCGCCTCCTGGGCCAATGGGATGTGTGTGGCCGCCGGAGTGGAGATCGCAACCGCCTCCGCTCCGGCCCGGGCCAGTTCCTCCAACGAGTCGTACGCCGGCCGGCCCAGCTCCCCGGCGATCTGCTTGCGGCGCTCGGGGGATGTGGTGACCACCCCGAGAAACTCACAGTCCGGGGTGGAGGCGAGCAACGGCGCATGGAAGTACCTGCCGCCGAAGCCGTAGCCGACCAGTCCGATCCGTACGGGCGCGTCCGTCATGTGCAATCCTTGCCGTCGATATCTTGAAAACATTTGCAGTAGAACCTCAGCAGACCTTCGGGTCCGCATCGGCGTTGGCGAGGCCGTGCTGTACCTGCTGCGACTCGCCCGGGACGAGGACACCGACAGGCGGTTCCACGGCCTGCCACCAGGAGCAGCCGGCCTCGCCCGCCGAATCGTCGACATCCTGACCCGGGCCCCTCACCCAGGACGGCCGGCCGATTCCCACCTCACCCGGATCATCCGGTACAGGGACCGGCCACCTCCCGAACGACCGCACCCGAACGCGGAGCCCGACCGGTTGGACGCCCTGCAACGTTCTGCCTCGCGTCCTGGCCCCCGTGCCGCACACCCTCGGAGGCCAGGCTGAATCAGCCGGAACTCCTGACAACACCGATTACCCCGACACTCTCACCATCACATGTTTGCGTCAACATTAAAATGGTGCAAGTGATCGCGAGGTCCTGCTGCTCTCCCTGCACTGCGACCAGGCGCGGGGGCTGGGTCCGCTGCACGTGAGAGCCGCGGCCCGCCAGTTGGTGGTGTCGACCATCCTGATGGGGGTGGATTCCTCGTGAGGAAGGACTGGCCGGCCGTACGCCACGAAGCAACGGTTCTGGTCGTGGCCGACGAGTGGCCGCGACCAGCACTGTCAGCACCTATTCCGCGACGAGGACCTGATCCCGGTATGTCCGGAAGATCACCGAACTGGGAGTTCACGCAGTCTTCGACGCCGACGTCCACGCCGAGGCCGGCGCGCCTGCCGCCGAAGCACCACGCGATGTCGGAGGCGGGGTGGACTCCGGGACCTCCGGGGTAGGCCGTGCCCTCGATGGTGAGGGCACGGGCCGTTTCCGGCTGCCAGGTCACGGACTCTGTGGTTCCGTTCGACCCGGCCCCAGCCGCTACCCGTTCCGGGTGACCCTGTACATCACGGTGCCGTGCGGGGGGACCGATGAACTGATGGCTCCGGTCGAGGTGACCGTGGTCTTGGACCAGAGGTCCTTGACCGTGTAGGAGGGCGCCCCCCGATTCCGGCCGCCGCCGCCGTGGTGGAGATCGTCTGGGCGGTATCGGTCTCGTTGGTGAGGCTCACCGCCCGGCTGCCGTCGCTCAGCAGCTTGCTCATGACGACCAGGCCACCAGAGCTGGAGATCACCGTTCCCTGCCGGCCCAGGCGGTCCTGGTCAACGGCGATCACGTCGGTGTTCTTCAGGATCGCCAGGGTCGCCGCGCTGGCATTGGCCAGGTTCGTGCTGACGAGCAGGGGGGCGGCCATCATGGACCAGAGGCTGAACTGCGTGCGGTACTCGGTGTCCGTCTGGCCGCCGCGGCCCACCTGCAGCATGTCCGGGTCGTTCCAGGCGCCCGGGCCGGCGTAGGCCGCGAACTTCTGGTTGATGTGGGCCCGGTTGATGACCTTCGTCCAGTAGTCTCCGATGTCCGTGGTGGTTCGCCACAGGTTGCCCACCGCCGGCGCCCAGGTCGCCGGCTTGCTCTGGCCCCACTCGCAGATGGAGTAGACGATCGGGCGGCCCGTGGCCTTCAGAGCGTCACCCATCGCCTTGTAGCGCTGGACCGCATCGATCCCCTGGTTGCCGCAGTTGTCGTACTTGAGGTAGTCCACCCCCCAGGACGCTCGACGGCCCCCCACCGAGCGACGGAGCCGCTGGCCGCGGGCGGGCCGGACGGCGGCGCAGCGACGAACGGACGGCGGGCCGGAACAGCGGCACAGCAACAGCCCGGCAGCCGGCCGGCCGGCGCAGCCAGCCTCGCTGACATCGAAGAACACGGCCCCGAAGGAGTGGCGGAACAGCCGGCAGGAGGCCGGACACCTGCCCGCCGGACGAACAGCCCCTCAACACCACCCCCAGCAGCCGGCCGACGAGACAGCGGGCCGGACGGGCAGGCACCGGCCAGAGAGCGAGCGGAGGCCGGGACCGCACGACAGAGCAACCGGCACGACCTCCAGCCGCCAGCGCGGCACCACGACGGCCCGCCCGGGCCGACAGCGGGCCGGCGGCCGCCGGGCCCCGCAGCGTCCTCGCTCATCGGTCGTGCGGGTGAGCCCGCGGCCCCGTACGTGTCCCGTACCTCCTGCGCCGTTTCCGGTATGAGCCTGTTTTTGAATGTCGCTTTTGATCAAGGAACTGTTCCGGACCGGCGTTGCCCGCCAGAATGATCGATATGACGATCCGCGGAGTGCTGTTCGATGTCGATGGAACCCTGTACGACTACGAGAAGGCCGAGGAGGCCGGTCTCCACGAACACCTGGTGGCCGAAGGGCTCTCCGCCCGGTTCGAGTCGCCAGCGGAGGCGCTGCGTGTGTGGCGGGAAGTCAGGGAGGAGGAGTACCCGCGGTTTCTGAACGGCGAGTTGACGTTCGCTGCCCAGAAGGCCGCACGAATACGGCGATTTCTCGCCCATGCCGGGGTGGTCGGCGCACTTGAGTGGACGGACGAGGCGGCTACGGCGTGGTTCGCGAGCTACGCGGTACAGAGGGACGCGAGCCGGCAGGCGTTCGACGATGCTCAGCTGGCGCTGGGCGCGTTGGCGGGTCGATTCCGGCTCGGCGTCGTGTCGAACTCGGTGACCGCGCACCAGCGCGCGAAGCTGGATGCGATCGGGCTGCTCGGCTACTTCACGGAGCCGTTGGTCTGCTCCCAGGAACACGGTTCCGCCAAGCCGGCGGCGAGCATCTTCCTGGCGGGCTGCGAGGCCCTGGGGTTGACGCCCGCCGAGGTGGCGTACGTGGGTGATGACTACGAGAAGGACGCGGTCGGGGCGCGGGACGCAGGGTTGCAGGCCGTCTGGCTGGACCGCTCGGCTTCCGGAGGTTCCGGTGCCGTGGACGCCGATATCCGGGTGATCGCCTCGTTGACGGAGCTGATGAGTTTGTGATCAGTACCCGGTCCGGATCTGCTCCGCTCGTCTGAACAGGGACAGAGGACACGGCCGGGGTAGATATGGAGCGTGAGCGAGACCGAGGAGCACGACGAGGCCCTGCCGGAGCAGGCGGCGGAGCGTGCGAAGGAGGAGACCCGGGCTTCCCAGGCCGACGCCGCGAAGGCGTCCGACGTCCGGGCGACAACGGGCCGGAACGGCAGGCGACGCAGCAGCGCAGCGCCGGCAGGTGGGCAGCAACGGGCAGCAGCTCACGGCCGGGCCAGGCGGGCCGGCCCCGGGCGGCCGGCGCGGCAGCGGGCCGGAACGTCACGCAGGCCCGCCGGCGGGCAGGGCAGCCGCGGGCAGGGCCGCGGGCCGGAACGGCGGCAGCAGCAGCAGACGCAGGACTGCGGGCGGGCAGGCAGCCTCGCTGACATCGAAGAACACAGCCCCGACGGCGCGGCGGCGGGCCGGCCGGACGAACAGGCCCTCGACACCACCCCCGGAACGGACCCAACGAACGGGCCACACCGGAGCGCGGGCCGGACGAGCACCCGTCAGCCGGACAACGAAGCAAGACTAGGTTGAGCTGTCCTGCCGGACGGCGACAGGCCCTCAGGGTCCCCGTGGAACCCCGTCCGCATCCCGGGCCGCATCAGCCCGCCGTCCCCGGGGCCGTGCACCCCGGGGACGGCGGACCAGGTGACCACGGTCGACCTGGTGTGCAGCTCAACGCGGGTGGGGTGAAGTCCGTGCGGTGTCGGGCTGTGGCTGGGGGGCAGGCTGTGCGGCAGCGAGCTGCGCCCGGGGCCCGGGCCGCACGGGGGTGGAAGGCCCCGGATCGGGCTGCACCGGGGTGGAAGGCCCCGGATCGGGCTTGGGCTTCCACTTCGGGGTCGTGGTCTGCGGATCGGGCTTGGAGTCGACCCAGTGCCACTTCACCTGGATCACCCCCGCGTCGAGGGAAGCGAGTTTCCGGAACGCCCCTTCCGTCAGGCTGATGCCGTACATCGGCTCGCCCGGGGCTTCGTCGACCACGGTCACGGTCACCGATTTCTTGCCATACGTAACTTTGATCTTCCGTCCGCAATTGGGACCCGGGAACCCGGCGCCGAACATCGCGGAGTTCAACGAGACGACGTCCTGGTTCGGGTTGGACACCCAGCCGCACGCCCCCAGACCGGGGCTGTAGTACGACGCTCTGCCCTTGAAGTCCGCTGCCGACGAGGGAGCGGCGGCGACCATGACAAACACACCGGTAGCCAGCAGCACGGCCGGTACAGCCTTGGGGGTTCTTGTCCTCATGGATTCCCTTTCTGGACGTCTCGTTCCGGACGGCGCGGACCGGGACCCGGTGAGGGGCTTCATCACCCGACACGTCGCCACTCCACACCGACGGCCGGCATGTCTCCGGTCCGGCCCGGCCTCACAGCACGGGCCGGACGCACCGCCCAACCACTCAGTCGAACGGCCCCCCGAGGCCCAAAAGTTCACTCCGGCCGCGAGGGCCAGCCCTTCACCGTCCACGTCACCACCACCGACGGCCGCGAGGAGCGGATCACCGCCGCCGCGGTCATCGACGCCTCCGGCACCTGGTCCACCCCCAGCCCCCTCGGCGCCGACGGCCTGCCCGCGATCGGCGAGAAGACCCACGCCGCCCACCATCTCCTACCGCGTCCCCGCCCTGAACGACCCGGCCGCGCGTGCTCGGCACGCGGGCAAGCGGACCGCCGTCGTCGGCTCCGGCGCCTCCGCCTACACCGCCCTCGCCGACCTCGCCGACCTCGCCAAGCGAGGCCGCCCGGCGCGTCGAGCTCACCCTCCCGGAGACCGGGGTGTGCAGCGGTGCCGGCCTGTTCGACGAACCGGCCGCCGACCAGGACGCCGACGGCGGCTGCTGCACAGCTACTGTCGCCGCGCCCGGCCCGGTCGCCACCACCATCGGTACCCCGCCGGAGCAGGCCCCGGCCGCAGGGGGCTGCTGCTGAGCCAGCACACACGGCAGGGCCGCGACCGCACCGCCGGTCGCGGCCCTGCCGTACCGGCCGCCGGACGAACAGGACCTCGACTCCACCCCCGAGCCGGACAACCGAGCAGCGGGCGGCAGCGGCAGGCGAGCCGGAACGGCGGCGGGCTGGCGGGCCGCGGGCGGCGGCAGCAGCGGGCCGGCGCAGCCAACCTCGCTGACGGGGCGGTGCGATCCGCTTACTCGGCTGCGGCAGTTGCGGCCGATGGGACGACCACGGCGAGGCCCCACCGGGCGCCTGCGCGCCCCGCCCGACCGGCCGACCCCGCACGTCACCCCGGGCCCGTTGGCAGTGTCGGTGCCGGTGCCGGTGCCGGCCGGGATGCTGACCCGAACCCCGAACCCCGAACCCCGGCCTCCGCCCGGGCCACGCACACCGCGAGCTCGTCGTCGGCCCGCTCCACGGACTGCCCCTGGACGTCACCGGCCGCGCCGCGCTCCTGACCGGGACCGCCCGCCACGGCGCCGGCGGCCGCGCCCACGACGAACCCCGCACCGCGGACCCGGGGCGCCCCGGCCTGCCTTCCCTCCGGCGTGCCGGGGCGCCGTGGCCCGCCCTGCCACTGCGGTGGTCGTGTGGTCGGTGGGTGGTCAGGGATGCTGGGGGCCGGGACGGTGGGCGATGCGGGTGGTGAGCCCGACCGTGACGTAGGCGATCGCGTATCCGGCGGTGAACAGGACGACCGGCAGCAGGACGAGCGCGCGGTGGTTGGGTCCCATGTCCAGCAGCAGCGGGCCGAGCAGCGGCGGTCCGGCCAGGACGGCTGTGGCCGAGGCCGCGTTTCGGACGGTGCGTGCGGTGCTGGCGACGGCCGCGCCGGTGACCACCGGGGCGACGAAGTAGAACGCCGTACCGGCCGCCCAGTCCCCGAGCCGGCCTCCGGCCGAGGCCACAATGACGTCCCCGGCCGTGATCGAGAGGGCCACCGTCCATGGGAGGGCGCGGCCCTGGTGGGAGGTGTGGTCCGGCGGGGCGGCCAGCAGGACGAGGGCGTTGAAGGCGATCAGGACGACCTGGTAGTCGCACAGGACCGGCTGGAACAGCGCCGCGAACAGCGGCGTGGCCGTGGCGGCCACCAGGGCCAGGACCCTCGCCGTCGTCCGCTGCCCGGCCAGTACCGCCAGCATCATCAGGACGGCCGGGGCGAGCATCAGCACCGTGACGGCGACGGTGCGGGCACCGGAGGGCCCGAAGGAATCGAGCCCTCCACCGCGGACGATCCGGACGAAGGCCCACAGGTGCCAGGCCGCGAAGGTGCCGGCGAGCATTGCGGCGAGCGGGGCGGCCGTGGCCAGGGCCCGGCCCGGCGGCCGGTGGGAGACCAGGCCCAGCCGGACCCGGGCGCCGTGTCCGGCCACGTCGGCGACCTCGCGCAGCCCGGCGAGGCGGCCGGCTCCGGCGATGTGGCGTTCGGCGTGGTGGGCGACCTCGGCCCGTGCGCCGGGTCCGTAGGAGGCCGGGTAGACCGCGAGCGCCCACCGCAGCAGCCGGGCCCTCACCGAGAACTGGTCCGCAGTCACGCCGCACCCCCAGCAAGCCGGGGCCGGGAGGCGGCCAGGCGCCGGTCGGCCTCGCGCAGCGCGGTGCGCATCCGCTCGCTCTCCTGCGTGAGCGCCGTGGTGCCGGCCGGGGTGAGGGCGAAGACGCGGCGGGGGCGCCCGTCGACCGTCTCCTCCCGCTCGACCCGGATCAGCCCTTCGGCCAGCAGCCGGTCCAGGGTCCCGTAGAGGGAACCGGCGCCGAGCCGTACCCGGCCACCGGAGATCGCGGCCACCTCGTCACCGAGCGCGTAGCCGTGCCGGGGCTGGTCCGCGAGGGCTGTCAGCAGGAGGAAGGTGGGCTCCTGCATGGAGCGTTTCTTCGTCATACCCGCCACCATAGTACGATCACCGTAGTGTCTGGCAAGGGCAAGACGTACCGTCACCTCAGGCTCCAAGCAGACGAGATGGTGACATCGCGACCGAACGACGCCACTCTCACCACCGCCGAACCCGCACCGCGGCGGGACAACGGGGCGGCCGACCAGGTGAGGCACACGGCGGCGGCCGGACGGGCCGGCGACGGGCCGACCGGGACGGGCAACAGCAGCACGGCACCGGAACGGCAGGCGAGCCGGAACAACAGCGCCGCGGAGGGGCGGCTGCCGGGCGGCGGCGCAGCAGCGGGGCGGCCGTGCAGGGCCGGAACGGCGGCCGGGACAGCCCCGCCGGAACAAGAGCGCGGTGGCGGGCCGGCCCGGCGGAGCAGGCGGCACGCCGGAACGAGACGACGGCCCGGCGGACCCGGCACGATGGCCGCAGGCCGGAACGGACGGGCAGCCGGCGTGCCGGCGAAGCCGCCGGGCGGGGCAACGGTAGGCCGGCAGCCTCGCCGCCATCCCCGACGGTGCGGCGGAGCAGCACCGCGGCGGACCCGGGCGGGCCGGGACGGCGGGGGCAGCCAGCGGGCCAAGCTGGCGGCCAGGCACCGGCGGGCACCGGCGGGCGCCGGCCGGACGAGCGGGCGGGCGGGCCCGGAACGGCGCTGCAGGGCCGGCGGGCGGGACGAGACCGGGCAGCGGGCGACGGTCGTGGGAGACGTCGGCCTGCTCCAACACGTGGCGCCAGCTCTTGCTGTAACCGTAGCCGTAGCCCGCATTCGCGGTCACCCATCGGAACGGGATCTCGTCGTCGATCGCGCGGCGGACCATCGCCCTCGCGAGCTGGACCTTGGTGGCGAACTCGACCTCGTCGTCGATCCCCGCCGACCGGCAGTGTTCGCGATCGTCCGTCCAGGTGCCGTGCTGCTGGAACAGCGATCGACGCCGGGCCTGGCGTGATCACGGGCCCGGGCGCCGGGAGCGGGGAAGCGTGATGGGAAACTGGCGGGTATGGGTATCCGTCGCAGGAACAACGTCACCGTCACCGGCCGTGCGGACGGACCGGTGCTCCTGCTGGTGCACGGGTTCGGCTGCGACCAGAACATGTGGCGCCTGGTCCTGCCCGCGCTGGCCGAGGACTTCCGGGTGGTGCTCTTCGACTACGTGGGGTCGGGCCGGTCCGATCCCGCGGCCTGGAGCGAGCAGCGTTACAGCTCGCTGGAGGGCTACGCCCTCGATGCCCTGGAAGTCTGCGAGGAGCTGGACCTGCGAGAAGTGACGTTCGTGGGCCATTCGGTCAGTGCGATGGTGGGGGTGCTCGCGGCGGCGAAGGCCCCGGAGCGCATCTCGCGTCTGGTGCTGGTCGCCCCGTCGCCCCGCTACATCGACGACGACGGCTACCGGGGCGGGTTCAGCGAGGAGGACATCGACGAGCTGCTGGAGTCGCTGGAGTCGAACTATCTGGGCTGGTCGGCGGCGATGGCTCCGGTGATCATGGGGAACGAGGACCGTCCCGAGCTCGGCCAGGAGCTGACCGCCTCGTTCTGCGCGACCGACCCGGACATGGCCCGGGTCTTCGCCCGCACGACGTTCCTGTCCGACAGCCGTGAGGACCTGAAGTCGGTCGCGGTGCCGACGTTGATCCTGGAGTGCCGGCAGGACGTGATCGCCCCCAAGGAGGTGGGCGCCTACGTCCGCAACGCGATCCCCGCGAGCCACCTGGTGACGTTGGAGGCGACGGGGCACTGCCCGCAGCTGAGCGCACCGCAGGCCACCGCCGCGGCAATCACCGGCTTCCTCGGGACACGCCGGTGATGTGCCGCACCGGCCAGGCGGACGAGCCGGGCGAGGAGTACGTGGACACCACGGACGCGATGTTCACCGCCCTGCTGGAGGACAGCGCGGAGGAGCTGTACGAGCAGGCGCCCTGCGGGTACCTGTCGACACTGATGGACGGGACCATCGCGAGGATCAACGTCACGCTGCTGGAGTGGCTGGGCCTGGACCGCTCCCGGGTGGTGGGGCGGATGCGGTTCACCGATCTGCTCACCGTGGGCGGCAAGCTCTACCACGAGACGCATTTCGCGCCGCTGCTGCAGATGGCCGGCGAGGTCAGCGGAATCGCTCTGGACATCAAGGCCGCTGCCGGCCGGATGCCGGTGCTGGTGACCTCGAAGGTGAAGACCAGCGAGGACGGCGAACCGTTGCTGGTCCGCACCACCGTCTTCGATGCCCGCGACCGGCGCGCCTACGAGGCCGAGCTGCTGCGCGGCCGCCAGGCCGCCGAGGAAGCCCGCCGCCAGGCCGAAGCGGCGCGCCGCCAGGCAGAGGCCGACCGTGAGCGGCTCCAGGAAGCACTCGCCGTGCTCCAGCAGAGCCTGCTGCCCGCCGAGTTGCCTTCCGTCCCGGGCCTGGAGGCCGCCTCCTACTACCACACCGCTTCCCCGGACCAGCTGGGCGGTGACTTCTACGACCTGTTCCCGCTGGACACCGGCCGGTGGGCGTTCTTCCTCGGCGACGTGTGCGGGAAGGGCCCCCAGGCGGCCGCGGTCACCTCCCTGACCCGCTACACCCTGCGGGCCGCCGCCCTGCACGATGCCGACCCGGTCACCGTGCTGACCACCCTGAACACCGTCCTGCACGATCGGTACACCAGCGGCGACCCCCGCTACTGCACCGCCGTCTTCGGCATCCTGGAACCCGGCGGCGACCACGTCGACGTGCACCTCGCCTCCGGCGGCCACCCCTCGGCGCTGATCCAGCGCGCAGACGGCACCGCCCATTACCTGCCCACCCCGGACGGCATGCTCATCGGCGTCCTGCCCCAGGCCCAGTTCACCGCCGCCCGCACCCGTCTGCTGCCCGGCGACAACCTGCTCCTGTACACCGACGGCCTCACCGAAGCCCGTACGGGTCCCCGGCGCGAGCTGTACGGCGAGAAGGCACTGCGCGCCTTCACCACCGCCCAGCCGCCGGCCGGCCCACGCGCCCTGATCACCGCACTGACCGGACTGCTCGCCTCCTTCGGCGACGGCCTCGACGACGACACCGCACTGCTCGCCCTCGGCGTGCCGGCACCGGCCGCTGTTTCCGCCCCCGTGAGTGAAACCTGAGATGACTTCGCTGACGATCACCTCCCGCGACGCGGTCACCGGTCCTGTCCTCCAGATCGCCGGTGATCTCGACCACGAGACGGCACCCGAGCTTCGCAAGGCCGTGGACGGCCTCACCCTGACCGAGGGTCAGCTGCTGGTGCTGGACCTGGCGGCCCTGGACTTCTGCGACTCCAGCGGTATCACCGTCCTGCTGGCGGCCCGGAACCTGGCCTCCGAACAAGGCGCCACCATCGCCCTGGCCGCGGTCCCCGCCAACACTGCCCGCGTCCTCGGCATCGTCGGCCTGGACCGGGTCTTCACCATCTACCCGGACGCAGCTACCGCGACCGCCCCACGTTCCACAGCCCACTGATCCGCCTGCCGGTCGTGAGCAGAGGCCGAGTGGGTTGTGCTGTCGCGGTTCCTGCCGGCTTCGGGGGTAGGCGGTCGTGCACGGTCGGACGACCGGCTGGTGCTGAACGGGATCGTGTGAAGCTGTGGACCGGCCCGTCCTGGCGGGACGTGCCGGAGCGCTACGGCTCGTGGAAGACTCTGTACACGCGTTTCCGCAGGTGGGCGCTGGACGGGACGTTCTCCCGGATGCTCCGGGCGATCCAGGCGGAGAAGGACGCGGCCCCGCAGGATCCGCGCCCACCTGCGCAGACGCGGCATCCCGCACACCCGGTCGTATGGGAGTTCGCGCGTGGCTCCGATCGGCTGATCAGGATCCCCGAAGTCACCGCACGACCGGCCGTCGCCGAACTCGGCCCGGCCGTGTCCCATTGAGCTCCAACTTCCTTGGGAACCGGTATACCTGTCGTAGCATCAGTACAGCAAAACCGACCACCTCCACGCCTGGGTGCGCGGGCCGGCACGAACCGCGCCGGCCACGTGCGCAACGTCGTAGGCGGCTTCGCGGTGAATCGCCCGTCGGCCGGGGGCTGCTCTGCCAGGGCGGCAGCACACTGCGTCGTCTTCTCGCGGCTGCTGTTCGCCCTGGCCGACACCGGCGAGCAGACCGCCCGGCAGCAGATCCGCGGTCCCTGGACCCGGCTGGTCCCGAAGCGTGCCCGATTCGGTCCGCCGCCCCGGTTTGGCCGCCGAACCAGCGATCAGACGCTAGGTACGTACGGTCACGCCGACCGCGGTCCCCCGGAAGCCAGTCCCAGGGATCGCCCGCCGGCCGCAGCCCATGAGAGAAGCAGGAGGCCCCACCATGGCCTGGATACTCTTCCTCGTCCTCGTCGCGATCGTCCTGGGGATCATCGGCGTGGCAACGCACGGCCTGCTGTACCTCCTCTTCATCGGCATCCTCGTCCTCCTCCTCGCGCTGGCCCTCGGTGGCGCGCGCTTCCGCAAGAACGGCCGGGCCAACCGCTGAATGTCAGCCTGCCTGCCCATGAAGCCGGGCGGGCGCCCCAGGGCCCCGACCGCGCGACGGGAGGTGGCCGAACCAGCAGAGCCGCGGTTCCCCTGTGCACCGCCTCGGGCGGTCACACGGTGCGTCTGTGCCGGCGCGGGGGCCGGCCAGGATGCGGTGGCCCTGACCGGGGTCCCGAAGGAGCAGCGGGCGTGGCCGTGCTCGCACCGTTCGCGTCGGGGCGGCTCCCTGCCAGGGTGCGGGGCCCAGGGTCACACGAGCCGGGCCGACGGGGAGAACCCGTCCGGCACGTGCCCGGGCAGCACTCGACGACCGTGAGGGTACGGCTGAGCCGTTCCCCGGCTCGTCCGGTCACTGCTGGACCCTGACGACCACGACTGGGTACCAGAAAAAGCATCAAAAACCATATACGTCATAAGTCACCCATCCGCAGCCTCCGGTGTCTTCGAACCCAGGGCATGAACGTCCAACGCGGTACTCAGGGAGCACGGTCCGGTCCGACGGCACGGCCCACCGGGCCGCTCGCCCCGGCCACGACCTCCGCCTCCCACCCGCTTCACCCCTTGTCCCGCCCGACGGGACAAGGGGTGCGGTCATGCGTGCCGCACCCCTTGTGAAAGGCGATGACCTCCATGAACGCGAAGCGTTCGCTCTCCCTGGCCGCAGCCGCAGCGCTGCTGGCCGGCGGCGCGGCGATCACCACGGCCGGCGCGGCCTCGGCGACCACCCCGCAGGACAGCAGGTCCGTGTCCTCCTACAACAGCCAGTACGAGGCCCACCAGCACAACGGCCACTACACCTGGCATGCCGGGTACTGGGAGAACAAGTGGATCCCGGGCCACTGGGAGAACACCCACCACGCCGGGTACTGGGAGAACCAGTGGCACGCGGGCTGGACCGACAGCAAGCACCACTCCCATCCCGGGTACTGGCACAAGACCTGGCACAAGGCCTACGACAGCCACCGCTGGGTGACCGGCCACTGGATGAAGACCTGGCACAACGGCTACTGGGAGCACCGCTGAACCTCCCCGCAGCACCAGTGATCAGGAAAGGTCCCGGGGCTCCCGCACCCGCCGGGGAGCGGGAGCCCCCGACCGCGATCCCCACCGTTGAGAATGTTCTCGGGACACCCGCGCCCTGCCCCGTCAGCGCCCGCACGGAAGCAGGCCACCACCATGTCCACCACAGCCCCCGCCCCCGTCTCCGCCTGTGCCAGGGCCCGCACCCCCGTGGAGCCGCGCACCACGCCCGGCACCCGCTTCTCGCGGGAGGTCGGCGTGCAGCACTGGGAGGCCGCGTTCGACGCCTCCCTCGAGGCCGTCGCAGACATCCGCTGCGCAGCGCGGGCCTTCTTCGAGCAGGTCCGCCCCGGCCGCGCCGGTGAGGAGGACGACCTGGTGCTGGTCGTCAGCGAACTCGTCACCAACGCGGTGCGCCACACCCACGGGCCAGGCACCATCAGCGTCACCGCCCTCGACGACGAACTCGACATCGCCGTCTCCGACACCAGCCGCACCCCGCCCCTGCCACGCCTGCCGGACCCCCAGGCCGGTACCGGGGGCCTCGGCCTGCACCTCGTCGCCGCACTCTGCGGCATCCTCCAGGTCACCCTCGACCCGGGCGCCGGGAAGACTGTCCACGCCCATCTCCCCTGCCGACGCCATCCCGCAGCCGACCGCCGCTGCGCACCGCAGCCGCCGGCCTTCAACCCCCGTCCCCGTGCCCGGTGATGCTCGCGCCCGGCCCCCGCGCATACGCGCCATCACCGTGTCGCCCGGCCCCCACGGGCCTCAGCTATCGCGGTGGGCGCCGTCGCCGGCCAGGCCTTGCCCTCGCGGCGAAGCGTCTCCGACCACAGGTGCGAGTATCCGTCGACGAAGGCCCTCGCATCGTCGCCGAGGAGGGCCGCCGGACGCCGCGGCGTGTCGCCGGCGGGGCCCGAGGCATGGAACAAGCCGGACCAGTCCACGTCATCCGTCGTACGGTCGTCCACGACGGGGATGCTGCCACACCACCTGGACGGGCCCACAAGGACCCGGCTCACGCTGCCGCGGCTTTCCGCGACAAAGCGGCGCTACTGCGTCTTTCCTGTTCGCGGGTTTCCAATCCGGGAATTGCAGCGCCGTCCGGTCCGGCCGCCGGTTTTGCGGTTCCCGCCGGGACGCCACGGGGCAGGGGCGGGCACGGTCGACGGGCGATGGGCGATGGGCCGACATGATCCCCCCTTTGAGAGCCCGCACGTGCGAGCCGTCCACGACGCCGTCGACCCGTAGCCCAAGGGGGCGCGCGCCCGGCCCACCCGTCGGGGGCGCCAGGCGCCGGGGCCGCCGAGGGCCGGGGCGTCGACGTCAGGGCCCCGGCGTCAGGGCGTCACGAGGGCGGTATCCGGGGACCAGTGGCCGACCAGCTCGGCGTAGCGGGGGTCGGCCAGCAGGTCGCGGTGGGCGCCGAGGGCCACGTGGTCACCGTCCAGGAGCAGGACGCGGCGGGCCCGGGCGGCGGAGGTGATCCGGTGGGCGATCACGATCAGGGTGCCCGGCCGGGCGGCGAAGGCCGATTCCGCCAGCGCCTCGGCGGCCGGGTCGAGGTGGCAGGTCGCCTCGTCGAGGATCACCAGGCGGGCCGGTGAGGCGAACGCCCTTGCCAGGGCGATCAGTTGACGCTCACCACTGGAGAGGACGGCGCCCGGGTCGGGGAGCCGGGCGTCGTAGCCGCCCCAGCGGGCGACGGCCTCGGTCAGGCCGACCGCGGCGACCGCCCGGTCCAGCTCGTCCCGGCCGAGGCCGTGAGCGAGGTAGTCGAGGTTCTCCCGGACGGTGCCGGGGAAGACGTAGGCCTCCTGCGGGAGCAGCGTGACCAGCCCGCAGCGCACCGGCTCCGCCAGGCCGCCGACCGGATGCCCGCCGATCCGGACGGTGCCGCGGCCGGGGGTCTCGATCCCCGCGAGCAGGCCGGCCAGCGTGGACTTGCCGATGCCGCTGGCGCCGACCACTGCCAGGTGGTCGCCCTCCGGGACGGCCAGGTCGAGGCCGTCCAGCACCGGGACGGCTGCCGGGCCGTAGGCGAAGGTGAGGTCGGCGGCCACGAGGCCGTACCCCTGCGGTGCCCCCACCACCTGGCCGACGGTCGTGCCGGCGGGAGCGGCCGGGTCGGTGCGGCCGGTCGCCACCGTGCCCGTCTCGGCGAGACGGTCCAGGACCACCTTCAGCTGCGTCCCGTAACCGCTGACGGCGCCGGTCAACTGCTGGAGCGCGGGCACCAGGTGGCCGGCCAGGTAGGTGGCGGCCCCGACCAGCCCGCCCGGGCCGACGGCTCCGTGCCCGATCAGGCGCGGGCCGAGCGTGAGCAGGACGAACAGCGGCAGATAGCCGCCCACCAGCACGATCGGCACCCGGGCGGCGGAGGCCACCGCGACCGCGACGAGCGCCCGGCGGGAACGGTCGGAGGCCACCGCGACCAGGGCGGCGGCGCTCGCCTGCGCCCCGAGCGCGGTGAGGTCGCGAGCGGCGGCGAGCACCGTGCCCGCCCGGGCCGCCACGTCCTCCTCGGCGAGCACCGCGTCCCGGCGACGCGCGGCGAGCGTACGCATCGACAGCAGGAAGGCGGCCAGCGCCAGCAGCAGCGGCGGAAGGATCACGCCGGCCAGCACCGGGCTGAGCGTGGTCAGGCCGACGACGGTGGCCACCAGCCGGACCGCCAGTGGACGGGCGGTCCGCAGCAAGGTCCCGACCAGGGCGCGCACCGTGTCGGTCTGCGCGCTGAGCCGGGAGACCCCGGCGGCGTCGCCCGCGCCGAGGCCGGGTGCTGTCCGGCCGCCGTACACCGCCTGGTCCAGCGCGCCGTGGACGACCCGCCGCACCAGGCTGTCGCGCAGCGGCTCCACCACCCGGGGCAGCAGGGCGAACATGGCGCGCTCGGAGACGGCGCCGCCGAGCTGGAGCAACCCGAGCAGCCCGAGCCAGGCCAGCCCCACGGCCGGCCGACCGGCCAGGAACCCGTCGTCCAGCGCGGCGGCGGTGGCCGCCCCGGAGGCCAGCACCGGGAGCGCCTCGACCACCGACCAGGCGGCCAGCAGCCCGAACGGCCGTCGGCTGCCGCGCAGCCCCTCCCGCAGCAGCCGCGCCCCGCCACCGACACTGCGGGCCCGGGGGCGGCCCCGGGCGACGGTGGGGGCGGGACGGCTCACACCGCGGTACGGCATGTCTCCTCCTGGTCTGCCGAGTGGGTGGCCGGGGTCGTCGGGCCCGGGGTCGTCGGGCCCGGAACCGGGGGCGGGGGCGGGGGCGGGGCCGCGGTTGTCGCATCCGGGACCGGGCAGGCGGCCGAGAAGACGGCCCGGTAGGCCGGGTCCTGCCAGAGCAGCGCGTGCGGGGCCAGCGCGCGGACCCGGCCGGCCTCGACCCAGGCCACCTGGTCGCAGCGCGCGGCGGTGGCGGCCCGGTGGGTGACCACCAGGCGGGTCCGGCCGGCCAGGAGTTCGGTGACCGCCCGGCTGACCTCGGCCTCGGTGACGGTGTCCAGCCCGGAGGTCGCGTCGTCCAGCACGTACACCCGGCCGCGGCGGGCCAGCGCGCGGGCCAGGCCCAGGCGCTGGCGCTCACCGCCGGAGAGTGCGACGGCCCCCAGGTCGGTGTCGTAGCCGGCCGGCAACCGGCGGACGAAAGCATCGGCGCAGGCGGCTCGGGCGGCCCGCACCACGTCCGTGCGGGAGACGTCCGGGCGGCCGTAGGCGATCGCCTCGTGCACGGTGGCGCCGATCAGCACGGGCCGCTCGAAGGCGTGCACGACGGCTCGGCTCAACTCCTCGCGGGCCACCGTGTGCACCGCCACGCCGTCGATCAGCACCTCACCGGCGTCCGGGTCGGTGAGCCGCCCGGCCAGGCCGGCCAGCACGCTCTTCCCGGCGCCGGTGCGCCCGACCAGTGCAACCGAGGTACCGGCCGCGACGTCCAGGTCGGCTCCGTCCAGGACCGCGGTGCCCGCGCGGCGCACGGTGACCGCGCGCAGCCGGAGGGCCCCGGGGCCCGGGGGCAGGACGCCCCGGCCGTCGGCGGGCGCGGGCAGGGCGAGGGTGGCGGCGAGCCGGCCGGCTCCGGCGCGGGCCTGCGCCAGTGCGAGGAAGGCGTCGATCTGCTGGACCGCGCCGGCCGCGAGCTGCTGGTAGCCGACGACGGCGAGCAGCTCCCCCGGGCTGATCCGGCCGCTGCTGACCCCCAGCCCGGCCACCGCCAGCACACCGGTCCGGGTGAGCGCGGCGGTCAGGGTGAGCCGCCAGACGGTGCTCCGTTGCAGGCCCCAGAGGGCATGACCGGCCGCCGAGACCTCGGCCAGCGGAGTCAGCACCCGCTCGGTCTCGGCCCGCAGCGTGCCGGAGGCCCGGATGGTCCGGGCACCGGCCAGCGCGGTGATCAGCCGTCCGGCAATTCGGCCCTGCGCGGCGAGGTACCGGCCCTGCGCGGCGGTGACGTCGCCGACGAACCTGCGCGCGAGCAGCACCGGGAGGAGCATGCCGATCGTCATCGCCAGGCCGGAGGCCGCGTCGACCAGCCAGAGGAGCACGAACGCCGCGCCCGAGGCGGCCAGCGAAGCCGACACCTGGACCAGCGCCGACGGCAGGCCGGCCGCCTGCGGGGCGGCCTGGACGAGCTGGGTGACCGCCTCGCCGGCCGCCACGCCCGGGGCGGGGCCGAGGCCCAGCAGGTGGCGAACGGTGGCCGTGCGCAGCCAGGCGGTGCCGCGCGCGACGGCGGACGTGCCCAACGGGGCCAGGACGGCCTCGCCGAGGGCACCGAGCGTGAGCAGCACGGCGAGCGCCGCGGCGGCCGACAGGTCGGACGAGCGGTGCAGCAACGCGTCGACCGCGGCGGCCAGCAGCCCGGGTGTGGCGACCGACACGCCCGCGGAGACCAGGACGACGGCCGCGGCCGCCAGCAGCCGTCCGCGGACGTGCCCGGCCGTGGCGAGCAGCACCCTCGTGCTCGTGGGGTTCCGCAAGACCGTTGGCTCCTCTCTGTGATGGATGCGGGGCCGGGTGCCCGGGGAGAGTCCCCGGGCACCCGGCCCCTTACCGGGCCCTACCGTCGAGGGCGGGGACTCAGTAGTTGCTCACCGTGCAGGTGACCGCGCAGGACTGCTGGCAGGAGAGGGTGCAGGTGCCGGGATAGGGCTCGAGGCCACCGCCGTCGGAGGCCTGCGCCTCGGCCGGCGGGAGCTGCTGCAGGGCGTTCAGGTCGAGCTCCACGAAGTCCTCCTAGAAGGTGGTGTTGCCGGTGACCCGGCAGGTGACCTGGCAGGTGTAGGTGCAGTACGGCTCCAGATCGCCGCCGTCGGAGGCCTGCGCCTCGACGGGCGGGAGCTGCTGCAGGGCGTTCAGGTCGAGCTCCACGAGGTTCTCCTCAGATGTTGGAGGTGCCGCAGGTGTTGTTGCAGGTGGCCTGGCAGGTGACCTGGCAGGTGTAGGTGCAGTACGGGTCCAGGCCGCCGCCGTCGGAGGCCTGCGCCTCGACGGGCGGGAGCTGCTGCAGGGCATTCAGGTCGAGCTCCATCGGGTCCTCCTAGAAGGTGAGGGCGCAGCTGCTGCCGCAGGTGGCCTGGCAGGTGATGGCGCAGCTGAAGGTGCAGTACGGGTCCAGGCCGCCGCCGTCGGAGGCCTGCGCCTCGGCCGGCGGGAGCTGCTGCAGGGCGTTCAGGTCGAGCTCCACGAAGTCCTCCTGGGACGCTGGTGGTGGTGGCGGGGCGGGGAGGGTCAGTTGGTGATGTTGCAGGTGACGGTGCAGCTGCCCTGGCAGCTGTAGGTGCAGTACGGGTCCAGGCCGCCGCCGTCGGAGGCCTGCGCCTCGACGGGCGGGAGCTGCTGCAGGGCGTTCAGGTCGAGCTCCACGGGGTGGGTCCTCTCGGTCGGTGGTGCGGTGCCGGTCGCCCGGTGGTTCCGGGTCACCGGCCGTGGGTCGCCGGAAGTTCACCGGCGGTGGGTCACCGGGTGACGAAGCAGGTGAACTTGCAGTAGTCGGTCAGCGTCTCGTCGCAGAAGTGCGCGGCGTCGCGGGCGCCGACGGGTGGGCGCGGTTCGGGCAGCTGTTGCAGGACGGCGAGGTCCAGCTCCATGGGGTCACCTCCTCTCGGGAATCGTGGATCGGTACCGGACGGGGCCCGGGGCCGGTCGGGCGGCCCCGGGAGACGGGGGGAACGGCGCCGTCAGGCGGCGGGGGCGGCCGGCGGGGTCGTCAGGAACGCCAACACGCGCGCGACGAGCGGGTCCGTGCCGGCCGCACCGGGGCCGGCGTGGCCCCGGTCGGCGAGCTCCTCGTACTGGAAGTCCACGCCGCTCGGGTGGCCGGCCGCCAGACGGCGGGCGAGGGTGCGGGAGTGCGCGACGGGCACCGACTCGTCGTAAACGCCGTGCAGGACGAGCGTGCGGGTGCGCAGGCCCGCGGCCAGCCGTTCGAGGTCGCGCGGACCGATGGCGTCCTCGGCCGGGCGCAGGCCGCCGAGGCGGACCACCATGTCCCGGACGGGTTCTGCGGCGTCGGCGTGCAGCCGGGGCCCGGAGAGGAAGGGTGCGTAGGCCACGCAGGCGGACCACGGCCCGGGGTCGGTCATCGCGGTCAGCAGTGCGAGGTAGCCGCCGTAACTGGCCCCGTACAGGGCCGGGGCGGCGCGGTGCCGGGCCCGGTGGCGGCGCAGGTGGGCGGCGATCGCGGCGACGTCGTCGCGGTCGGGGCCGCCCCAGGCGTCGACCAGGGCCAGGGTGTGGGCCGCCCCGTAGCCGGTGCTGCCGCGCTGGTTGGGCGCCACGACGGTGATCCCGGCGGCCGCGCAGGAGCGCAGGAACGGCTCGTGACGCAGCGTCCAGTGGCTGTTCGGGCCGCCGTGCAGGGCGATCAGCAGCCGGTCGGCCGTGCGCCAGTCGGGGCCGTGCACGACGGCCTCCACCGGTCCGGCGGCGCCCGGCAGGCTCTCCAGCCGCACCTGGTCGCCCGGCGCCCGGCGCCCGCGACCGCGGCCGGTCGGCGGCAACCGCAGCGCCGCTCCGCCGGTGGGCAGCAGCGCCGGCACGGCCGGGCCGTACGGGGTGGCGCAGGACAGCCAGGCCCCTGCACCGGTCCAGGCGCAGTCGGCCGCCAGCTCCGCCTCCGGCACGTCGACAGGCTGCACCTCGTCGGTCGCCCAGGTGTGGCGCAGCAGGCCGGACCGCGCGCCGCGGGTCTCCAGGTGCAGGACGTGGCGCCCGGACGGGTCGACGGCCACCGGGTGGAGCGGCACGCCGGCCCGGTGCAGGGCCGACTCCGGGTCGAGGAGCCGCGGCGGCCGGTCGGTCCCGACCGGGACGAGGGCCAGTCGGTGCCCGCCCGGTTCGGCCAGGGCCAGCAGGACCTGGCCACCGCCGGCGGTCAGTACGTGGGCCGGCCGCCCGGCGAGCGGCACGGTGACCGCCGGCGCCGGGCCGTCCGGTGCCTGGGCGTCCGGGTCCGGGCCGTCCGGGTCCGGGCCGTCCGGGTCGGGGGCGGCGGCCGGGAGGCCGGCGCCCGGCAGGTCGATCCGGACGGC
Source organism: Kitasatospora sp. NBC_01560 (assembly GCF_045208415.1). Taxonomy (NCBI): domain Bacteria; kingdom Bacillati; phylum Actinomycetota; class Actinomycetes; order Kitasatosporales; family Streptomycetaceae; genus Kitasatospora; species Kitasatospora sp. NBC_01560. The sequence continues at coordinate 135,075 of NZ_CP109364.1, forward strand.
GTGCGGGCGGCCGGCCGTGACCAGGGTGGCCACCAGCCGCCCCCCGGACAGCCGGGCGCTCTGCAACGTCCCCGGCAGCCGGGCGAGCCGCCGCCAGGGGTCGCCCGGTGTGCGCAGCCCGTACAGGGTGCCGGTACCGTCCTCGGCCCGGTCGGTGGCCAGCGCCAGCAGGCCGGTGCCGGCGGGAACGGGCAGCAGGGTGAGCCCGCGCCCGCGGCGGACCGGCAGGTCGAGGCCCTCGCCCGCGCCGTACAGCGCCAGGTGCTGGCCGGCGCCGGAGTGCCAGGAGACCAGCACGCTGCCGTCGTCGCGCGGGTGCAGGCTCAGGTAGCTCGCGTCCCCCCGCAGCGGGTGGCGGCGCAGCAGGCGCGCGCCGGTGGTCGGCAGCCGCCACTGCTCGACCCACCGCCGCCCGGCCGGGTCGGTGGCCAGTGCGGCCGCGTACCCGCCGGCGGGGGCGAACGCGAACCCGCCGCGCAGCAGGACGGGCGCGGCTGCCGGGTCCTGCGGGGCCTGCCGACCTCGCGGGGGCCGCGGGGCCGCCGGGGGCAGCGGGCTCTGCCGGGGCGCGCTCACCGTGCGGCGCCCAGCAGCGGGGCCGGCGTGCGGAGCGGCCCGGCGTCGGCCTCGGCGTCGGCCATCCAGAGCCGCCCGCCGCCGTGGTCCAGCCGCAGCAGCAGGTCGAGCGAGCCGGCGAGGCCGGTCTGGTAGTCCGCCCTGACGCCGCGACCCCCCTCGTCGGGCAGCAGCAGACGCCCCTCGCGCACGGCGTGCCGGCCGTACAGCACCCCGGCGAGCTCCTCGGTCCAGCCACGGTAGGGGCCGCCGACGGCCGAGGCCAGGTCGAGCAGGAACTGCCCGTTGCCGGCCAGCCCGTGACAGGCCGCCGTGCCGCTGTGCCAGGCGCTGTGCCGGACCGCCAGCGCGGCCTGCTCGGCCAGTTGCCGGAAGCCGGGGTCGCCGGTCGTCTGCCAGAGCCGCAGCAGGAACGTGCCCACGCCCGAGGAGCCGTTGCACCAGTGGTAGAGCATGCCCTGCCCGGGTGGGCTGTCGCGGTCGCTGCGCCAGCGCGCTCCCCAGGGGCCGTGCTCGGCCTCGGTGGCGAGGGTCCGACCGGCCTCCCCGGCGAGGTCCACGTAGCGCCGGCGGCCCGTGGCGAGCCCGGCGGCGAGCAGGAACGCCCCCACCCCGGCCACGCCGTGACCGAAGCCGAGCTGGCGGATCCCGGCCAGCTGGGAGTCGAAGTCGGCCGGGACCGGCCAGTACACCTGTCCGTCGTTCCGTTCGACGGCGGACACCAGCCCGTCCGCGCAGGCGTCGGCCCGGGCGAGGAACTCCTCCCGGCCGGTGGCCCGCCACAGGTGGAGCTGGGCGAGGCCCGCCCCGGCCGCGCCGTGGCAGACATCGGGGTTGGGCCAGCGCACCGGCAGGGTGAGCGCGAAGTCGGCTGCGTGCGCGGCGAGTCCGCCGTCACCGAGGTGGCGGGCCGCGTCGTGCAGCGCCCAGGCGGTGCCGGACCGGCCGAAGTGCAGGCCGGGCAGCCGGGGATCGGCCCGCTCCAGGCGGGCGCCGACCCAGCGGGCGGTCCGCTCGACCGCCGTCCGGAGATCGGGGTGGTGCAGGGCGGCGTCGGCGCGGGTGAGAACGGCGAGGACGCCGGCCGCGCCGTGCTGCACGCCCAGGACGTCGGCGGTGGCGGCGAAGGCGGAGCTCTCCCAGAGGCGTTCGTCGCTCCCTTCGGGGGCCATGGTGGCCAGCAGGTGCGCCAGCCCGTCGTCCAGCAGGCGCCGCCGCAGCGGCTGCGCGAGCGGCGGACCGGCGGTCGCGGTGGCCGGTGCGGCCTCAACGACGACGGTGGGCCCGGTGGCAGCGGTGGGCACGGTGGCAGCGGTGGCGGGGCCGGCGTCGTCCGGCAGGTCGGCGAGGAACGCCGTCACCCGCTCCAGCGACCAGCGCTCGGACGGGTCCTGCGCCAACAGGCCCAGGATCGCGGGCGCGAGCACGGCGGCGGCGGGGAAGGACGCACCGGCGCCCGCCAGCAGCGCCGCCGTCCGGTCGCGTCCGGTGCGCTGCGCAGGTTCGTCCGCCAGGAAGGCCGGCACGATCCCGGTGGCGAGGTGGCAGAAGGCAGCGCCGAGGGCGTGCAGGTCCACCGCGACGTCGTCGACCCGCCCGTACCGCCGGCCGCCGACCTGCTCGGGCGCCCCGTAGCCCAGTGTGTAGGCGCGGACCCCGAACCCACCGCGGACGACGGCGTGTTCGGTGTCGATCAGGACCAGGTCACCGCCGGGGGTGACCATCACGTTGTTGCTGGTGAAGTCCTGGTAGACCAGCCCGCGCCGGTGGATCCCGGCGAGCAGGGCGGTCAGCCGCCGGGCGAGGTCCACGGCGTACCGCACGGTGAGCGCGCCCGTCCCCTCCCGGGTGATCCGCTCGTGGACGTGCGCGGTGAGGCTGCGCCCCTCCACGAACGCCTGGACCAGGAAGGCGTGCCCGTCCGCCTCGAAGTACTCGACGAGCCCCGGGCCGAGGCCCTGGAGAGCGGACAGGTTCTCCGCCTCCCGGCTCAGCGCCGCGCGGGCGTCCTGGGCGGGCAGGCCGACCCCGACGTGCGCCCGGGCCTGCTTGACCACCACCTCGGCGCCGGTGCGCCGGTCGTGGGCCCGGTAGACACCGCCGCGGGCGGAGAAGCCGATCGCCTCGCGGACCACGTAGCGGTCGTTCAGGAGCACCGGCCTCGGCACGGCGGGAGCAGCGGCACCGGCCGTGGCGTCGGGCGTGGCGCCGGCGTCGGCACCGGACGTGGCGTCGGCGGCGGGTTCCGGTGCCAGCGGGTCGACGGCCCAGGCCGGGGGCGAGAACCAGGCCTTCCGGGGGTCGGTCACGGTGGTCCCGTCCGGTGCCCGGAGCCGCACCTCGTGCGTCCCGTCGTTGGTGAGCGTCGGCACACCGAGGAAGGCACCGTAGCGGTAGTGGACCAGGCTGCCCGGCCGGTAGGGGCGGTCGGAGAGCACCGCCGGGCCGGGCAGCCCCGCCGTGGCGGCGTCCAGCTCCCGGGCGAGCCGACGGAAGTGCTCGTCGTCCCGGGGGTAGGCGGTGATGACCTTGCCGCACTGCGCCCGGTCGTAGCGGTGCGAGGTCATCTCCTCGACCAGCGCGAGGTCCCGCGCGCACTTGAAGGCGCAGCCCCCGCGGACGAGCACCTCGGCCGCGCGCAGCAGCACCTCCGGTGCGCTCAGCCGGGTGGCCGAGACGTGCAGCTTCCAGCCCTGCACCCGGTCCGCCCGGCCGGCCGGCTCGACCCGGCACCAGACACCGGACTCCTGGACCGACCAGTCGTCCGCGCCGAGCCCGGCGAGGACCGCCCGCACCACGGTGCGCAGCGGGAGGCCGACCACCGGGCCGGTCCCGCCCTGCTGTTCCTGTGCTGCCATCGCCACACCTCCGGTGCCTGTGAGGAGCGGGACTCGACGTCGTCCCGCTCGCAGCACCGATGTTCGTGGCGGCGGCGCACTGCGGGCATCCGTGCGGCGCACGAAGGTTCATCCGCGACGGCCCCACCCATCTGCCCGCGGCCCCAGCAGCATCGCCGGGGCCCGGGCCCCGCGTCCCGGGGTCCCGGGGTCCCGGAGGCTGCGCTCGGCCCCGTCGTCCCCCGGGCAGGCCCGTTCGGCGACGGGCCCCGACGGTTCAGCCCTCAGTCAGCTCGGCCGCCAGGGCGTGCAGCCCCGCCCGGTCGGGCCGCCCGGTCTTGCGGAGCAGGTTCGCCATGTGCTTCTCCACCGTGCGCGGGGAGATGGTGAGCCGGCGGGCGATGTCCTGGTTGCCGAGCCGCTCGGCGATCAACGCGAAGATCTGGTACTCGCGGGCCGTGACCCCGACCGCGAGCAGTTCTGCGGGCACCTGGTCCCGGCCGCTGCGGTGCTGCGCGACGGTGGCACCGGTGGTGCGCAGCAGGGCGCGGCAGGCGGCCGCCACCGCGGGCACGTCGACGCCGTGGAAGTACGCCTCCGCCTCGCGCAGCCAGGCCACCGGTTCGCCCCAGCCGTCCTCCACCGCCGCCTGCGCGACCAGCCGCAGGCCGAGCTGGCGGCCCGTCGGGAAGAGTGCGGTGCCGGACGGGGTCTCCTCGGCGGTCCGGAACTCCTCGACGGTCCGCGCGGCCTCCGCCGCCCGGCCCTCGCGGCCGAGCAGCACCGCGTCGGCCAGCAGCAGGAACTGACGGTTCCAGGCGAGTTCGGCAGCCGGTGCGCCCGCCGCGACGGCGTACTCGGCCCGGCCCGCGCGGCCCGCGAGCACGTCGAGCAGCGGGCGCAGACCGTACCGGCCGGCCAGGTAGAAGACGTTGGGGTGGTCGCGTTCCCAGTCCGCGGCCGCCGCCAGCTCGGTCTCGGCCAGTTCGCGGTCCTCCTCCAGCAGGGCACAGACGGCCCGGCAGAGCCCGAGCATCACCGGCACCAGGAACGAGCGTCCGCCGCCGGCGCGGTCGAACGCCTGCAACGCGCTCTCCATCTCCCGACGCCGGCCCCCGTGGGCCGCGGCGGTCGCGGCGGTCAGCAGCAGGTAGCGGTGGGTGGCGAGGTTGCGCATCCGGGCCGTGGCGTCCAGGCAGCGGTCGACGATCTCCCGGGCGCGGGCCGTGTCGCCGGTGAGGACGGCGTTCATCGCGAGCAGCCCCTCGGCGCGGTGCGACCGGGTGATCGACCCCAACTCGTCCGCCGCCAGCAGGGCCTGTTCGAGGGTGCGGGCGGAACCGGTCCGCAGGAAGACATTGGCACCGAGCCGGATCAGCGCCTCGAAGCGCCACCCGGGCAGCGCATGGGTCTCGGCCACCACGAGCATCCGCTCCAGGCAGCCGTCCGCCTCGTCGAAGCCGCGCTCGCGCGCCAGCATGGCGAGCAGTTGCCAGGCCTGGCACTCCAGCACCGGCAGGCCGGCCCGCTGGGCGACCTCGGCGGCCTCCCGGGCCTGCTCCTCGGCGGCCGCCAGCTGACCGTCCTGCCCGGGCAGCAGGGCCAGGTGCCCCCGGACCACCGCCAGGGCGGCGGTCTGGGCCGGCTCGCCGGCGCCGCCGAGCAGTGCCCGGGCCGCCGCGAGCTGGCGGCAGCAGTCGGCCGTCCGCTCGGCGAGCACCGCGGCCCAGGCCAGCCGGGTGTGCAGGGCGACCCGGCGGTCGGTGCCCAGCGCCGAGGTGCCGACGGTCGGCAGGGTGTCCAGCAGCTCCCACGCGCGGTCCAGCCGCCCGACCTCCGCCAGGGCGTACAGCAGTGACTCGGTGATCTCGGTCCGGTCGGTGCGGGCGGCCAGCCGGTGGGCGCGCTCCAGCAGCCGTACGGCCAGGCCCGAGGTGCCGCCGGCCAGTGCCTGCCGGCCGGCTTCGGCGTACTGGCGGGCGGCGGCCTCGTCCTCGCCCGCCGCCTCCAGGAGCCGTGCGGCGAGGTGACATCGGCCGTCGGCCGGATCGGTGGCCGCCGGTAGGCCGGTGTCCGCGTGCCGGTCCCGGACGGTCGGCCGGTCCGGGTCGTCGGTCAGGCCGTGGTCGGTCGTCCGGTCCGGGTCGCCTGCCGCGCCGCAGTCGCCGGCCAGGTCCGGGTCCGGCGGTTCGTGCTGCGCGGAGCCGGCCGGCCGGAGCGCGGCGGCGGCCCGCCGGGCGACGGCGGCCCGTTCGGCCGGCGAGACGCCGGCCAGCAGCGCGTCTCCGATCAGGGCGTGCCGGAACGCGTACCGGCCCGGCACGGCGGCGTCGGGCACCACAAGTTCCGCGGCCACCGCCGCGCGCAGGTCGGCGAAGAGGGTCCGGTCGTCGTTCCCGGTGATGAGCCGGAGGGTGGCGAGCGAGAACTCGGGGCCGATCAGCGCGGCCAGCACCAGGAGGTCCCGCACGCCGGGGCCGAGTTGCTCGCCGCGCAGCCCGTAGGCGCGCACCACGCCGGCCGGGACGGTGGCGGAGAGGTCCCCCGCCACCTGCCAACCCGCAGCGTCCCGGCGCAAGGATCCCTCGGCGACCAGCGCCGCCAGCAGTTCCTCCACCAGGTACGGGTTGCCGCCGCCGCTCTCGGCCAGCCGGTCGGCCGCCGCGGGCGGCACCTGCTCGGGCGGTACGCCGAGGCAGCCGCCGGCAAGCTGCCGAACCTCCGGTGCGCCGAGCGGTCCGAGGGCGAGGACGGACGCCGTCCGGCGCCGGTGCGCCGCATGCGCCAGGTCGGCGGCCGGGCCCGACCCCGGCCGCAGCGTGGCCAGCAGCAGCACCGGCAGGTCGGCGACGTTGTCCACCAGGTACTCCAGCACGGCGACGGACTCCGCGTCCACGTCGTGGAGGTCCTCCAGGAGCAGGACGCAGCCGCCGCCCCGCCCGAGGACAGCGAGCAGGCGCAGCAGCGCCTCGGCGAGCTCGACCGTGCTCTCCGGATGATGCCGGCCCACTGCACTCCGCCACTCGGGGACCACCCGGGCCAGCGCCGGCCGGTAGGGCACGAGTTCCCGGTCGTGCGGCGGGCCGGTCTGGCGGAAGCGCGAGCTGAGCGCCTCGACGAACGGTCGGAACGGCGTGCCGGCGCCGCTCGCGCTGGCGCGGCCGCGCAGCAGCGGCAGGCCCGCGGCAACGGCCCACCGCCCGCACTCGTCCGCCAGCCGGGACTTGCCGATGCCGGCCTCGCCGGACAGGAACACGGCACTTCCGGACCGGTCCTGAAGATTCTTCAGGGCAAGCGTGAGCAGCGCCAGTTCGGACGCTCGGCCGACCGTGACAGGTGACGTGGTACGCATGGCGGCAGGCTATTCGAGGCGGCGGCCCCTCCACCAGGGAGGATGCCGCCCGCCCGGTACCTGCCAGGGGCCCGCCCGTCGTCTCCCGGGTGCCGGCCGGCCGCTACTGGTGCGACAGCGTCTCGAACGGGTTGAACGTGTCGAAGGAGAGCAGCACGTCCCCGTGGTCCGCGAGCAGGTCCGCGCGGTGCGCGAGGCCGCCGCCGGCGCCCGATCCGACCTCGGTCAACGGGCTCTCGCCCACGGCCGTCAGGAGCCCGGCCACCGGTCCGCCCCCCGCGACCTCCCGCTCCCCGGTCGACTGCCACGGGCGGACCGCATCGATCGTCTTCATGCGTGATCTCTTCTCTCTCCTCGAACGTCACGGCCTTGACGCCGCTGACGCAAGCTCAGGGTCCGGCAGCCGCAACAGCAGCACCGAGGGGACCGAATCGGCGAAACCCGCCCGCAGCAACCCGTGGCCGATACCGGCCAGTCCGGTCAGCAGGCCGGGGACGACGACCCCGTCCGGGGTCCCGCAGCGCGGCCCGCGCCCGCCCAGCGCACCGAACAGCCGACGGGTGTGGCGCGCACGGGCCGCGCGGGCGAGGGGATCGTCCACCCGGGCGAGCAGTTCGGCGGTGCCCCAGCCACCGTGGCAGAGGCTCTGGTCCGCCGACGGCCCGCTGCGGGCGAGGTCCGAGACCACCGACCGCACCGTTGCGGCCAGCTCCGGGTCGGCCCGGGCGGCCTGGTGGTCGGCCAGTGCCAGCGCGAGGCCGGGCCGGCCCCGGCACCAGGAGTCGCCGGAGGCCCGGGCGGCCGCCGCACGCAGGGCGGCCAGACCGGCCCGCTCGTAGCGCGCCTGCTCGTGGTGGGCCTGCTCGTAGCGCGCCTGCTCGTGGTGGGCCTGCTCGTAGCGCGCCTGCTCGTGGTGGGCCTGCTGGTGCGGGGCCCCCGCTGTCACCCCCGATGCGGCTCCCGATGCGGCTCCCGACGCGGCTCCCGACGCGGCCGCGATGCCGAGCAGCGCCCAGCCGACCCCCGCCGCACCGGTGGCGAACCCGGCGTCGGCCGGCAACGGACGCTCCAGCAGCCGGGCGGCGCAGGCCTGCACACCGCTCCACGCCTCGGTCGACCCGGTGGCCCGGTGCAGCGCGAGCAGCGTCGCGAGCCCACCGGCCAGGCCGTCCGCCACACCCGGCGTCTGCTCGGTCCCGACCACCGCCGTCAGCAGGGCCGTCGCCTGGGCGGCCCGGACGGCCACCTCCTGGTCCGCCAGGAGGCCAGCCAGCCGGGTCAGGGCGTAGGCGATGCCCCCCAGCCCGGCGAAGGCCCCGGGGCCGACGCCCGTGCGGTCCTCCGGCCGGTCCGCCAGCCGGTCCAGCAGTGCGGGCAGCGGGCGCAGCGCCCGGCGGGCCGCCTCCGCGTAACGCTCGGCGCCGGTGAGCCGGGCGAGTTCGGCGAGGAACAGGGCCACGCCCAGGTAGCCCCCGCCCAGGTCAGCGCCGCAGGGCCGGAGTTGCCAGTAGCGGTCCGCGAGGAGTTCGAGGCCGAGCCAGTTCAGCCGCGTGCCGTCGGTGTGGGCCGAGTCGATCAGGCGGTCGCCGAGGCCGCGGGCCGCGGCGAGCAGCTCCGCCGGGTCCACGGCGGTCACCGGGGCCGTCCCCCGCCGGTCCACACCGGGCCCCGGTGCGGACCACGAGAGCTGCGGGCCGTGGTGCGGGCCGTGGGCGGGAGCGGTGGACCTGGCGGTCATCGCCGCGCGGACGATCCACTCCTGCGCCGTGCGGTCCGCCTCGTCCATGCCGCGGATCCGGGCGGCCACCCGGTCCAGGCCGGTCCGCTCCAGGACGCCGGGTATCCGCGTGCCCTCCCCGCCGCCCAGGTCGACCGAGTCCGGGGTGGTGGTGAAGAGCGGGACGTCACCCTCCCACAGCTGTGCCTTCTCCTGCTCCAGCACCCCGAGGCCACCGGGCCCGGGAAACGGGCCGGTCCCCAGCAGGGCCAGCAGCGCGTCCTTCCCCGCGGCGTCGCTCAGCACCTCGGGGTGGGTCGTCCCGGCCAGCAGCGTCCCGTACGTCCGGGTCGGTCGCAGCAGCACCCGGACTTCGTCGCGCGCGAAGCGTGCCACCGGTCCGTGCGGGGCGAGCAGGGCGTCCGCGCCGGCAGCGACGGCCCGGTGGGCAGCGCGGAAGCCGGCGAGCAGCGTCTCGACGTGCAGGGCGGGCTCCGCCCACGCGCCCTCCACGCCGGGCCGGTTGGCGCCACCGGTGACCGTCCTGGCCCGGCGGACCAGCCGCATCCGGTCCGTGCCCGGATCCGCCCAGTCCACCCCCGTCGTCGGCAGCACCGCCCCCGGGTCCCCGCCCAGTCCCGAGACGTCCGTCGCGGTCCGCTCGCCGACCAGCAGGTGGGGCAGGAGCCCGGTCCGGTGGAGGGAGGAGCGCAGGGCGAGCCCGGCCGGGTCGCGCGACCCGGCGGGCGGCTGCGGATGGAAGAGCGTCTCCAGATCGATCAGCAGCGGCTCGTCACCGCGGGCGATCAGGTTCTCGAAGTGCAGGTCGGTGCCGTCCAGGGCGTGCACCAGTGCGAGCAGCGCGCCCAGCCGCCGGTAGAAGCGGTCGAACTCGTCCTTCGTCACGCAGGGTCGGGGCGCGACGTGTTCGACCCAGCCGTACCCACCGCGGTCCACCAGCGCCACCACCGGCAGCCGCGGCAGGCCGGGCCGGGCGTTGAACCAGACGACCAGTTCGTTGAAGTGCCGGTGCGCGCCGAGCGGGCGGGGCTTGTAGACCACCCGGCGACCGTCGGCGAAGCGGAGCAGCGCGACGGCGCGCCCCTGCCGGTGCCGGTCGCCGGCCCCCTCGTGCACCGCGGTGAGCGGGCCGGGGTCGACGCCGCCCAGGAGGGCCTCGACGATCCGGGCACGGTCGGCCGTGAACCGCTCCAGCAGCTCGGCGGCCGCCGCCGCCCGGTGCAGGGCGGTCTGACCGAGCAGCCGTGCCAGCACCGGGTACTCGTCGCGCAGGGCGGCCAGCCCCTCGCTGCTGCCCGCCCACCGGACGAAGGCGCGGAACCGCGCGCCCGGGGTGCTCCCGTTCAACCGCCCGTCCACGCGGGTCCGGTGCAGCTCCTGGACCAGGGCACGGGCCGCGAGGCCCGCCAGTGCGTGGGCCAGCCGCTCGGCGAACCCGGCACGCACCGCCGGCAGATCCACCGCGGCGCACCGCCCGGCGCCCTCCGGCAGGTACGCGGCGGCCCGCTCGGCGAAGGGCGCCGTCACGGGGACGAAGCCGGTGACGCCCGGGAGTTCACCGGCCGGGAGCGCGGTCGGCGCGGACGCGGCGGCCACCACCGCGTCCACGAACCCGGCCCACGACGGCGGGTTCGCACCGGCCGGCGTGCCACCGGGCACCGCCCGCTCCCACCACCCGCCCGCGGCGGACGGCACGGCGGACCGCATCGAGGTGTCGATCACAGCGCGAAGCGTGGCATCCGCAGCACGACCGCACAAGGCCCTCGCGAACCGTGGTGCCGCACCCACCGGCACCGGGTCGGCCGCCAACCGGCCGGGGCGCACCCGCCGGCGTGCCCCGGGCCGACACGGAACCTCCCGTCGAGCCTCTGCCGTGACACCGGGGCAGACCCTGGTCTCCGGGCATGATCGGTCGATGCGTGCGGAGCGTCAGCGCCACCGGTGGTCGGGTCGAGGTTTCCCTGCCCTCTCCGGTCGGCGCCGGTGGCGAAGGAGGTGACGTGGACGGCACGTCGGGTACTCGGGGTGGTCGGGGTCGGGGCCCTGGCGGTAGAACTCTGCGCGTATGCCGTCCTTGACCTCGTCGCTGACAACGTCGCCCAGGAAGGCGTGGTAGCCGGAGGCTGTCGTAGCCGTCCAGGACGGCCGATGCCGGAGCCGCCGTGTACGGGATCCTGCATCGGGCGGCAGCCGTCGCCACGAGCAGTCTCCTCCTCGCCTGCGGAGCCGCATTCGCTCCCGGCGCCCACGCAGCACCGGCCGACTGCGGCAACAACCTCGCCGACTGCACCGGCAGCGCGTTCACCATCGCCACCACCCCCGTCACCAATCCACCCGAGGGCGGATCCGTGACGGTCAACAGCGACAGCACCGTGACCTTCCACAACAGCACCGGCGCGTTCGCCGTCGCGGCCAGCACGCCGGCCGTCGGAGGGTCCGGGACGGTCAGGATGACCCTCCCCGTCGCGACGGGCGGTCCCTTCCCCCCTCAGCTACTCGCTCGTCCTCACGCCGACTTGCCTGACCGGAACCTCCGTCCGCCGGCTCAACGGCTCCGGACGCACGGGCGGCATCGTGTTCGCCGTCACCCTCTCCCGGACGAGTCTGTAGAAGCCCGGCCGGGCCGGACCACCCCTCACCGAAGGGGCCGCGCCGCACCATGCCCTGGCCCTCCGGCCGGCCCGACGGCGGCCGGGTCCACTGGCCCGGCGGGTCGTCGCAGCAGCGGTGACCCGCACGTGACGGCGGTGGTGGAACACGACACGGACGGGCCGGTCGAGCGGGTCGTCGCACCGGCGGCCGGGCCTCATCGCAGCAGCCGCACCGCGCCCGGGGCGGACCGTGGAGTGCTGGTCGGCGCCGAGGGCCGGTCCGGTGTCGACGGTAGTGCCGGCAGTGGTGGTGGAGCATGTGCTGCAGGTGCGCCGGCACGGCCGGACCGGGTCAGATGCCGGGCTCGGCGCCGGGGTCGGCGGGAAGGGGGGTGCCGGCGAGCACGGCGCGGGTGATGGTCGTGTGGAGGCGGCGAACGGCGTCCTCGGCGTCGGTGAGCTCCGCGGGGTCGGGCAGACGGGTACCGAAAGCCTGGTTCGGGTCGGCGACGGCCAGGGCCCGCCACTGGAGCACCGGCGCGAGGACCGTACTGGCCTGCGCGAGGAACCAGGCGAGGCGACCATGGGTGCGGGCGGTCCCGACAGCCAGGTGGGCCAGAGCCTCCCGCAGGTGCTCCAGGCGTTCGATGCACGGCAGTTCGCCCGCGCCGAGGCCGGCGGCGAGGCCGTCCGCGGTCGCGCGGGCCACGGCGACGTCCTGGCCGGAGAGGTCCCACCGGCCGTCGCGCACCTGCCGTGCCGCTTCGTCGGCGAGGACCGCGATCCGCGTGCACATGCCTGCGGTCGCCCTCGAATCGGCGGGATCGGCGTGAGGGGCCATGTCGTGTTCTCCGAAGGGCGGGCAAGGGTCGGGTGAGCGGCCTACGCCCCGCTCCGTCCCCCGGGTGCAGCAGTCCTGGGTCGACCATGATCGATCGCGCACCCGTGTGCAGCCATGAAAACGAAACCCGCCGGACGACGTCGGTACGGAAGCGAAGCCCCACCCCGCCCCGGGCGGCCCCCGACGAACCGGGCGCACCCGCGGTGGCATACTCCGAACGGCCCGGTCGCGGGCTTTCGCAATCTCCTGCCGAGGGCGCAGCGTCGGCGGTCAGGACAGGGTCGGTCGAGGCGGTGGTTGCCCATGGGAAATGCGGGCACGGAACACGGGGTCGAGGTGGAGCGGGCGCTGTTCGTCACCCACGAGGAGGACGCGGCGCGGCAGTTCCTTGACGCCGCCTACGGTTCGCGCCTGCGTCTGTCGGGCCTGTCCGAGGGCGGGCTGCTGCGCTACGAGCGCATCGATGCCGGGCTGTTCACGGTCGACCGGATCACCCTTCCGGGGACGCTGTCCTTCGCGTGCGAGCCGATCGACCGGATCGTGGTCAATGACCTGCGGGCCGGGAAGCTGGAGGTCAGCAGCCGCGACCGTGAGGAGCAGGCGGTCGAGGGCGACCTGGTCCTCAACCCGGTCGCGGTCCCGTACGGGGCGCGCAGCGCCGGGAGCACGATCGACAGCGTCACCGTGGACACCGACGTGGTCCGCGATGCCGCCGGTGCTCTTGCCGGTGAGCCGCTGGCGTTGACCTCTGCCCCGGCCGGGCCGGTGGGTCCGGCCGCCGCGCGGGTGTGGCGGGCGTGCGTCGATCTGGTCGCCGAGCAGTTCGCCGGAGCGAAGCACGTTCCGCCGCTGGTCGTCTCCCAGGCGGCCCGGCTTCTGGGTGCTGCCGCCGTCGCCGCGTTCCCCACCGCCCCACCGCCGCCCGCACCCGAGGAGTCCACCGGCCCGGCGACGCTGCGCCGGGCGATTGCGTACATCGAGTCGAACGCCCAGCTGGACATCCGTCTCACGGACATCGCCGCGGCCGCCCGGGTCACGCCGAGGGCACTGCAGTACGCGTTCCGCCGGGGCCTGGACATGACGCCGATGGCCTACCTGCGGCGGGTGCGACTGGATGCCGCGCACCGTGAACTGCTGGCCGCCGACCCGGGGACCACGACGGTGACGCAGGTGGCGATGCAGTGGGGTTTCGCCCACCCGGGCCACTTCGCGGCCCGCTACCGCGACGCCTACCAGGTTCCGCCCAGCGCCACCCTGCTCCGCAGCCCCTGAGCCGGGCCGCGCCGCGTGAGCCACAGCGAGCGCACCCGGTTCCTCTGAGGCACCGGCTCCGGCTACCGGAACAACGGCTACGGGCAGGAGGGCAGGACGGCCACCGGCAGAGCGGCTGCGGCAGCAACGGGTTCGGGCAGGGCGGCTACGGCCTGCTGGCCTTGGCGCGCTCGGTCTCCGACCGGTCTCTGGTCCGTTCCTCCCGTGCCGCATGCGCGGGAAGGGCGAGGCCCGGCCCTGTACCGCCGGACCTCGCCCGTGCCGGCCGCCTCGTCCGAGGTCTCCGCGGCGCGCACACCCTTGCTTCGTGTCCGGCTCCGGCGCGGACGGCTCCGCCGAGCCTGGTTCACCCGATCGGCCCAACCCTTACCTAGTGCCGCATCAGGCAACGTTCGCCCTGTTGATCACCGTGCGGAGGCGCTTGTCGGCGGCGTGCTTGTTTCGCCAGATGATGTAGCGGCGGATCATGCTGCCCTGGGCCTTGTGGCTGGGGTGGTCGGTACCGTCGAGAGCGAAGTAGCGCAGGGCGGTGAACTGGGCCTCGATGCGGTTCAGCCATGAGCTGTTCGTGGGCGTGTAGGCGAACTCGACGTTGTTGGCCGCGGCCCAGTCGCCGACTCTGGTGTCCTTCTTCGTGCTCAGGTGGGGCGAGTAGTTGTCGAGCACGATGGCGATGCGGGTCCGGGGCGGGTGGAGGCTGCGCAGGTATCGGCAGAACTCCAGGAACCTGGTGCGGTGCTTCCTCGGCTTGATGTGGCCGTAGAGCTGGTCCTTGCCCAGGTCGTAGGCAGCGAACAGGTGCCGCACCCCGTGCGGGCGGGTGTAGGTCGCCCGGCGGCGCCGTCGGGGTTCACGGTCGGGCTCCTTGTGTCTGCCGCCGCGTTCAGCCCATTGCCGGCCGGGGTGGGGCTGGAGGTTGAGCGGCCCGAACTCGTCCAGGCAGAACACGACCTCGGGCTCGCCTGGCTCGGGCAGGACCTCGCCGTCGGCGATGGCGTAGAGGTGCTCGACACGAGCCTTCTTGACCGCGTAGTCGGGATCCTTCGAGGTCTTCCAGGTCTTCAGGCGTTGAAAGGAGACGCCTTCCTCGCGGAGCAGGATGCGCAGGCCCTCGTGGCTGATGTCGTCGACCACCCCCTCGGCGACCAGGAAGTCGGCCAGCTTGACCAGGCTCCAGGTCGAGAACGGCAGGCCGTGCTCGACCGGCCTGGACTTGGCGATCTTCTTGATCTCACGTCGCTCGGGCAGGGTGAACGTCCTGGGCCGGCCGCCCTGGTACTTCGGGTAGAGCGAGGCGAAGCCGTCGCCATTGAAGTTGTGGATCACGTCACGGACCCGGTCGGGGCTGGTGAACGTCACCTCAGCGATCTTGGCCACGTCCATGCCCTGGGCCGATAACAGCACCATCTGGGCCCGCCGCCAAGTCACCACCGACCCCGTTCCCCGGCGGATGATCCGCAGCAGTCGCTGCCCCTCGTCGTCATCGATCTCGCGCACCCTCACACGCTCAGCCACGCAGAGAGCTTGCCGTGACCGGCACCATCCATTCCAGCTCCGGGATCAGTTCACGCCATCCGACGCTTCCTCAGCTCAGCGAGCCACAGCCGAACCTGCTCGTCGTCATGCAGGTAGCCGCCGCCCGGCCCCTCGAAGAGATCGATGCCATGAAGGAGGCTCAACGCCCACCAGGACAGGTCGTCCCAGTCCAACTCGTCCTGTGTCACCCACCCTGCGGCCCAGCGGTCGACCTCGTCCCGCGTCAGCCGACCCTCGACAAGAGCAACAAAACGGTCTTCGATCTCATCGAGGGTCGGCTGCGAAATGGCACTCATGCCCCGACCGTACCGGCGGGGCGAACGTTGTCTGATGCGGCACTAGTTCACCACGCCGACCGCACGGCCGGACGCCGCGGAAGTGACGTCACTCCACAGGACGGCCCCTGATGGCGGTGACGATCCGCGCCCCACAGGCTCTGCGTCATGACAGCAGCGAACAACGCCCGCCCCGCCCCGACCACAACAACGCCGCCCCACGGACGAGCCGGTGAACCGGTGTACGTCGACAGCACGCTGATCTCCCTGGCCTGCGGCGTCCTCGACCACTGCACTCCGGCGCCGTCCGCCACGATCACGGCGCCGTGGAGCAGCGGTCTCGCGAACCGGCTGCGGCACGCGATCGGCGCCGCCGGCTGCCCCCCGCGCCCGCCCCACATCCTCGCGGCCGAACCCGCCCCGGGGCGTCTGGAACGTGACGAACTCGCCGTGACGATCAACCACTTCCTGAGAGCGGAATGCCGGGGACTCCCCCGGCAGGTGGACGCTGCCCTCGTGCACGAGGCCGTGCAGACCTTGCGCCGTGAGAATCCGCGCTGGCAAGGGGAGCCTCTCGGTGCTGCGGTACGGCGCCTGTGGGAGTCCCTGTACCTGTGCATCCCGCTGACCACCATCGCCGTCGCCGTCGCCGGCGGCGCCGCCCGACCATGACCGCCGCGCCCCGTGAGGGCCCGCCCCGGTGCCGAACGGACGCACGGCGGCGGCGGCGACGGCGACGGCGACGGCGTGCACAACCGTGGCACGCCGGCCACGATCCCGCCCTGGCGCACAGGTCGGGGCGGTCTCAGCACCCGGATGCACTCAGGGCACGGTCGATCACGCCCGGAGCACATGACGATGCGTAGTCCTGAAGTCCCGAGCAGGCTCAAGCCAGGGGCTGCCCGCCTGTCACCTGGACGGCACTGCGCACGACGCCGCGCTCGCCGGGCGCCACTGCGGCCGGTGGCCGACGTGGTGAACGCTCTGCTGCTCGTACAGCTGCGCCACCGGCTCGGCGCGGAGCCCTCTGCCGACCTCACGCCGACCTCGACGATCAGTGGCATCCCTGATCCCGGGGCCACCCGGACCTCCCGGCGCGCCCGGACGCCTCGGGCTGGACGTCCGTGGGCTGACCGCGAGCCCGGTCGCCCGACCTCCACCCCTCCAGCTGGTGGATCGTTCTGGCGGAAGACCTGCGGGAAGGGAGTTGGTCCGCAGGCAGGGAACGGGGTGGGCGGGCGGCCGCTGGATACCGCGGGGGATCGAGAAGCACGCGATCGGACGGTTGCATAGTGCCGAGTCGCCCGGGCGGCGGTATCTGCCCGCACAACCTGTTGAGGCCAGTACTGCGAAGGCTGACACGTGGAAGGCCGAGAGTGCCAACCGCACCCGGGCGGCAACGAAAGGCTCGGCCGCGGTCGCTCTTCTGCGTGAGGCGTAGGTTCGAGCTGCTCGCCCCGGCTTCGCGGCCGGCAGTCCCACCGCACGGCGCACACGACGAGAACCACCCGAATGCCATACCTACACCGCCGCGGCCGGCCCCTTCCGGCGGGACACTCCGGTCGACGTGACCCGTTCGGGGCCGGCTCGTTGTTCCCGACACCCGCCGGCCGCAGGACAACGGTGCGCGAGTCCACACCCCGCGAGCCCGCGCACCGCCCGTCCCACATCCGACGCCCGCCCCGACGACACTCCGCCAAACCGACACTCCGCCAAGTCCTCCCCTTCCGGCAGCGATTTGCCGCCCCGGCCGGCGCCACGAGCCGCGATCAGGCCACTTGGTACAGCCCGGGCCGGCGGAACCGGGACAGGAGGCCGCAGACGGGCAGGCGCCATCTCGCACGCTCCCGCAGCCGCATGGGACCGGGCATGACCCCCGGGCACAGCAACGTCCGCGCCCCCAGGCCGGCGATCTCAGCCCCGGGATGGAGCCGGGCCCGGGCGGCGGGTTCGTGCGTCGAGGGGGCGGTCGTGGTCGGCGGCGAAGGGGCGCTCGTCGACGAAGCGGCGCAGGAGGCGCGCGAAGGCCTGGGCGTCGGCCTGCGGCCAGCCGCTGAGCGAGTCCTCGATGCCGGCGGCGAGCCGCTCCCGGGAGAGGGCCACCATGTCCTGGCCGTCGCCGGTGAGGGCGAGCAGGGTCGCGCGGCCGTCGGCCGGGTCGGGCTGGCACCGCAGGAGGCCCGCCGTCTCCAGGCGGTCGGCGCGGCGGGTGACGGTGGTGCGGTCGAGTCCGATCTCCCGCCCCAGGTCGGCGGCGCTGCACGGGCCGGTCCGGGCCAGGCCGCTGAGGACGGGGTAGGTGAGGTCGTCGACCGCCTCCCCCAGGCCTTCGGTCAGCCGGGTGTAGAGGCGTTCGCGGGTGCTGCGCCGTCGGGTTTCGCCAGGGGCCGGGGGCTTTGCACCGATCGCGAACCGGGCGCACGCCCGGTTCCGGCACACGGCCGAACGAGGCGTGGTGACACCTGAGCGGTGGTGGATCTTTTCGCCATGCCCGCTGCAGCCCCGCCTGGCTGCCGTCAGAGGCCGAGGCCGGTCCTCGCTCCGGAGCCGCAATGCTGGACGGGCTCACCATGGCCTGCCTGGCTGTGTTGTCGGTGGTCCTGTTCGCCTTCGTCGGGCCGGCGCCCGGGCTCGGTGTGCTGGCCTTCGCGCTCGCCATCGTGATCGCCGCATTCAGCTACTTCGCGGCCTCCGGTCACCGACCGACATGCTCGGCCAAGAAGGCGTTGGTGCTCTTCTTCGGGTGGCTGGAATACGCATTCTGAGCTGTCAGCCGTATATCGGTGTCGGAGCCGGGGAGGATCAGCAGCCATCAGCAGGCGCAGGGGTTCTGGCAGGCTGATCGGGGTCTGCCCGATGCGGCCGTCGTGGCAGTCCGGAAGTGCTCTTCGATCTGCCAGAAGATTCGACGAAGGATGGTCAGCAGGGGAAGTGCGGTGCTCAGGCCCGGCCGTTCCGAGGCTCCGGGTCGTCGCGCAGCGTTAGTTCAACGTGGAGGTGGCCGTTCCGCCGCGGTGGTTGTGCCGTGCGGCGTCGGCCAGCAGGCTCAGCGATCCGGCGCAGTAGGGCGGGGTCGCCGGCGACCGGTACGGGTTTGCGGTCGGTGGTGATGGTGACCGCCGTTTTGGCTGCCTCCTCGGCCGGTGAGGCCGAGCCGTTTGTCCAGGGCGCTGCCGGTGCTGATTAGCCAGGCCGCAGTGGTGACCCGGTGCAGGCGGCGCAGGGAGTGGTGTGCGGCCCACCAGGCGAACAGCGCAGCGAGGGTGGTGAACGCGGCGAGCAGCAGCAGGGAGCGGGTCGGCAGGTCGGTGAGGACGGTGTGCAGGAGGTCGGCGAAACCCTGGGCAGGGGTGGTGGGCGCGGCCGGCACGGTGGCGGCGCCGGAGGGAACGCCGGTGGGGTGCCGATCGCCGTGCCGGTGGAGTTGGGCTCCAGCGGCAGCGGACTCCCCTGTTCGAGCGTGGGGACGACGAGGTCACGGTCGGATTTCTGGAGCCGGCGGTCGCTCGGCCAGTGCAGAAGGAGCAGGGCGCGGCCGAGGGCGGCGCAGACCTCTGCCCGGACGGTCGGGCCCTGGTGGGTGGCCGGACGGTCGCGCAGGGCGGGCGCCGGGAGCATCCGGGCCACCGTCCCTGCCACGATCACGAGCGGCTCGCGGGTGTCGTGGCCGGCACTTCGAAGGATGCTCCGCCTCCACCCCGGTCCGGCGAATCCCCGCCGGCCCCGCGATCCGTTCCCGGTGCTCGAGCCGTCGGGCGGAAAGAGCTGGCGCTGCCCGGGCGGTGCCGAGCCTACCGGGGCCCGGGGACGTGGACACCGGAGCGCCTTTCCCGGGACGGTCGACCCGCAGCGAAGCGGGCCCCAGGCGCCGCACCGCCCAGCTGGACGCGAGAACACCACGGTCCCGAACAGGAAGATCTTCGGGGCCACCCCGAAGCGATATACCCGTGTGAGCGGCGATCGACCGCAAGACTTGCTGCCACGGCTCACCACGATCGACGTGTGGTCCGGCGACGACGGGGCAGGCGGAGCCCGCACGGCGACTCACGGGAACCGGCCGTCGGAGGCCGGACGACACGAGGGTGACAGTCATGATGGCGATAGTGGCGGTCCTGGCACTGGCGGTGCTGCTCTTCGGTGCGGGGCTCGGACTCACCCTGGCCGCGGTGAACGCGGCGGGCGTGGTGACCCGTCGTGTCACCTACGGTCAGGCGGCCCGTCACATCACGTCACCGGCAGGCCGACGGAGGGCACCGGGTGCGGGCCCGGCCCGGCCTCGGTCGCGCAGCACCGCCGCGGCGGACTGACGGTCGCCGTGCCGTCCGGCAGGGAGGTGACGGTGCAACCGGCCTGCACGGAGCGTTCGGCATCCTCGTCGACGGTGCCCTCACGGATCTCGCGGGTTCCTGTGGGCCGAACGCCGGCGGGGGCCGGGGTCAGGTGACCGTCGGTGGCCTCGACGATGGTCCGGTCGTGGTTCTCCACCACCAGCTCACCCACCCGGCGGCCGGTGACGGCCTGCCAGATCGCGTCCGGCCCGGCAGGGACCAGGTGAGGTGGGTGCAGGCAGTGCCTCGGAGCTGTCGTCGGCGTCGTCACTCCCGCACCGGATCTCGCCCGTGGCCCGTACCCGGCGGCGGGCGGCGATACGGCGGTGGAAGGCGCGAGCTTCATGGTTGGGCGTTCTCCGGTGCTCGGGTGAACACGAGTCGGCCGCGACAGGGCGTCATGGCGTGTCACGACCGCTTCACGGTCACACCCCCGCGGTGAGCCAGCGCAGGCGCCCGTCCCTGGGAGAGGTCCGGCAGGTGAGGGCCAGACCCTTCGAGGAGGTGGCAGTGGCGCCGGCCTCGCCGCACTTGCGGTGGGGTTCGTTGCAACTCCCCTTCTTCTTGCCCGGTATCTCGGCGCAGTTCTCGGTGTCGTGCGCTTCCTTGCCCTCGGCGGACAGGTTGTCGTAGTTGCTCCCGTCGTGCCGCCCGGGGGAATCGACGTCCGGGCCTGCACTCCCCGCGGGCTTCCCGGTCCCGCCGCTCCTGGAGGGTGCTGCGGCGCCACCGGCCACGGGCGCGGTGGGCGACACGGTCCGGGACGGGGCCGGCGGGGTGGAAGCCGTCGTCGGCACGGGCGACAGCGATTGGGTGGCGGACAAGGGGAGTACGGATGATGCGGCCGGCGCGGAGGACGGAGGCGGCGCGGCCGCGGGCGACGTACCAGCGCCGCATGCCGCGGCCATACCGAGGAGCACACCCGCAGCGGCCAGTGTCACGGCCCTGGGCATGGTGCGCATGCTGATCAAGAAGCGGGGCATCGGGCCAGTGCAGGCAGCGAGGGATCTCGGCCGTCAGGGCCGTGGCCTCCGGGCCCCTCGGCCCCGGGTCGTCGGCAAGACCTACCTCAACGACAGGATCACCCCCGATCCTCCGCAGCAAGGCGCCATCCCGCCGGCGCCACTGCGCAGCGCCCCGCCAGGGATCCCCCGCGCTGCGCCCGGCGCGCACCCGCCGCCGGGACGAGCCCGGGCGGCTGCGAACTGTCCTGGAGGCCCCGGGCCGCAGTCCCGCGTGTCCTGGACGGAACCACCACTGCCCGCCTGTGCGTGGACCGTACGGCAACACGACGGGGGGCCCGGGATGAGCACGGACAGCATCATCGGTACGGTCGGGATCGTGGTCCTGCTCGTGTGCGTGGCTGCCATTGTGGCCGTGTGGCGGAGCGGGACGCCGTTTCCGCCGACGAGGCCGGGACCGCCGGGCTGCGTCGCGTGCCGGCACAGCGCGTACAGCCATGGCTCCGGCGGCAGTTGCAGCGAGACCGAGTACGACGGCCCGGACCGCTACGACGGCGGCGGCAACTGGATCGGCACCTGGCGCGAGCGTTCGTGCCCGTGCCCCGGGTTCAGAACCGAGTGACCCACCGGCGCACCGGCCGGTTCTCCGTCGGGGGCGCGGCAACACCCTGTCGGCCCCCAGGGCATCGTCGCGCCGGTGGCAACCGCCGGGAGAGGCCCAGTGACACGCTGTCGCCGCGGATCCTGCCGCCGACGGCGGGCGCCGCGCGGGCCGGGCGGCCGGCGGCACCGGCGGGTACGGAACGGCACGGTGGCGTCGACGGGTGATCGACATACAGGTACGCGCATTCGGCGACATGGCGGTGCGCGGGCCGGATGCCGCCCGGACCGAAATGTCCGCCTCGCCGGCCAAAACCGGCGCCCGCCCAGGCCGAGCAGCTCGACGACTGGGCCGCGGACGGCAGGAGCAGCCGGGGACCCCGACAAGTCGGCGGGCACCAGCCCGGTGGCGGCGGGCGGGCCAGCCGGGCAGGAGGACGAGCCGCGGCGGAACGGCAGCGGCCGGACGGCCGGGACAGGACGCGGAAGACGCGGCACCGGCAAGCCGGTGCCCGAACGGCAACAGCCCCACGCCGCGCAACAGCCGATCGCCTCCCGGACGAGCCGGCCGCGCCGGGGACCGGACGCACGCGAGCGAACCGACGGGCCGACGGGCCGACGGGCCCCGGCCCGCCGCCGGGAGCGGTGGGGAAGCAGTGCGGCGGCCGCGCCCCGCACTCCCCCACCGTTCTGGGATAGGACCGCGAACACCCGGCGCAGCAGAATGGAGACACACCAACTCCTTTGGAAGGAATCCCAGTTGATGAACCGCCTGACCCGCCCGCTCGCAGTCGCCGCACTCGCCGTCACCGCCGTTCTGGCCGGCGGGGCCGGGGCCGCCCATGCCACCGCCGTCGACCCCTCGACCCAGGTCCCGCTCGTGGTGGACCAGCCCTACACCCAGCAGGCGGCCGCCCACCGGTGCGACGTCGAGTACACAGTCGCCTACTACAGCTACCGCACTCAGGGATACCCCGAGCTGGAGTCGCTGCTCCACGCCGAGAAGAGCTACGCCCTCTGCCAGGCCTCCGGCTGAGGCAGGGGCAGGCCGGCGGGCACCGGCCCGGCACCGGCCACCAGCGGGCAGCCGGGGGTCCCGCGCGACGGACCAGGCGGGACGGCAGCAAGCCGGCACGGACCGGTGTGCGAGGAAAGCCCGGGCCCGACGCCCCGCGGAAGCCCACCCCGGCAGGCCCGGGCGGACTGCCCTGAAACCGGACGGGGGCCGGACGCCGCGACCGCGGAGTCGCCGGCCGGAGCAACCGGAACAAGAGCAGAGCACAGCCGAGGCCGAGCCGGCAGCAGCACAGCGAGCAGCCGGCACGGACAGGCACCGGCGAGCGGGACAACGACGGCCCGGCGGGCCGGGCCGGACGGGCAGCACGGCGCCCGTCCGGCACCGGCCGGGCGGTACAGCAACGGGACGACGGGACGGACCGAGCCGGGGCCGGCAGAACCAGCCCAGCAACGAGCAACGGGACCGCGCCAGCCAGAACAGCCGGCCGGACACACGGGCCGGCGACCGGGAAGCGCGGCGCCGGAGCGGCCGGAACGGGACTGCGGGCACCGGCCGCCGACAAGCGAGCAGGCGGGCCGGGCCGGGACCGGGCAGGACGGGCCCGCGGGCTGAGCCGAGCAACAGCCCGGCGGACCGGTGGGCTCGCGTATTCAACCGTCGCGAGTCGAACCACCTCACTCCGGCACCGCTACTGACAGTGACAGCCGTGGGGGGAGATTCTGGGTGTCAGGGGCATCCGGTTGGATGAGCACGTGACTGTCCATGACGTAGCTCGCCAGTTCCCTTCCATCGCTGACCTGCGGAACCTGTGCCGTTCCCTGGCGATGCTCGATGCGATCCTGAGCCCGGACCGGGAAGACCGGTATTACTCCTTCAATGCCGGCTGGGCCGACGGCGAGGAGATGGCGTCGATGCGCAACGGGTCGGGGGCCGAGTACTCCATCGTGTTCTCGGCGGCCGGGGCCTACGTTCGTGGATTCGACCACGAGGCACCGATGAGCCCATATGACAACGACGGCGAGCCCTGGCCGGGCGTGATCGACGAAGTTCCGGAGGCCTTCAAGCCCTTCGTGGAGGAGCCGGCTTTCACCGACGAGGACGACGTCCCCGTCGTGACGGCCTGCCTGTGGCGGGAGGCGACGGATGATCGGTGGCGGCACGGCGTGATCGACTTCCCCGCCGGGAGTTCCGACCCCGACGGGGCAACGGGCCTGTTCGGGCTCCTGGTCGACCGCTCGCCGGAGGCGTTCCAGCGCTTCGCCGAGGACTACTACGAGGTTCCCGTGGACCTGGAGGCGGTGCGCGACGTGTATGCCTTGCGACCGCTGAGCCAGAAGCTCGTGTCGTCCCTGAACGCGGAGGTCACCCTCGCAGAGCTGGCCGAGGACCTCGCCGAGATCGGCTACCCGCAGCCGGCCCGGGACGAGATCTGAGCTTCAACCGTCGGTGACTCATTGGGACCCCAGCCGGATGGTGACCGTAGGTGGTCGCGTGCGGCGGGCCGACTCCACGTTCCGCCGGTCTCCCCGAGGAGGCCGTCGGCACCTCACCACCCTGTCGATTCAGCTCCGAAGGGAGGCGAGCCAGGCGGTCAGCAGGCGATTGACCTCCTCGGGCCGCTCCTGCTGGATCCAGTGCCCACAGCCATCCAGGATGTGCGCGGCGCCCAAGCCGGGGAGGCTGGACGGGTAGGCATCGATCGCGTCGGCCATCCAGGTTGTCGAAGCGTCCAGGGCGCCCCCGATGAACAAGGACGGCTGCTTGATCGGGGCCCCGCTGTACTGGGCGAGGTCCTCCCAGTCGCGGTCCATGTTGCGGTAGCGATTGAGGGCCCCGGTCATGCCCGTGCGCTCGAACTCTCCGGCGTACACGTCGAGGTCGTCCTCGGTCAGCCAGGCGGGTAGCCTGCCGCCGGGGAAGCGGTCGCGCAGCCGGCCGCCGGTGCGGGCCACGAAGTGCGGGTCGGGCTCGCCCGGGCCGGGCCTGGTGTCGGCGGACATCGCCGCGTAGAAGCCCGCGAGCCATCCCCGCAGGTCGGGCTCCATCTCTGCTTCGGCCCGGCCGGGTTCCTGGAAGTACGAGACGTAGAACTCCTGGTCGCCGCCGATCTGCGCGAAGACGTCGGTGGGCCGGGGGCCGCCTGGCGGCGCGTAGGGGACGCTCAGCAGTCCGACGGCGCGGAAGACCTCGGGGTGGAGCAGCGCGGAGGCCGCCGCGATGTTGGAGCCCCAGTCGTGCCCGACGATCACCGCACTCTCCTCACCCAGGGCGCGTACCAGAGCGACGTTGTCCGCCACCAGGTCGAGCATCCGGTACGCGTCCGCCGCGGCCGGCCTGGAGGAGCGGCCGTAGCCGCGCACATCGAGCGCCACAGCCCGGTACCCCGCCGCCGCGAGAGCCGGGAGTTGGCGGCGCCAGGAGTACCAGGACTCGGGGAAGCCGTGGACGAGCAGGACCAGCGGTCCCGTGCCCTGCTCGACCAGGTGCAGGCGCCCGGCGGGTGCCTCGATGGTGCGGTGGCGCAGGTGGGCGGACGGCGCGGGCTGGTGCATCGCTTCTCCTCGGTTCGGGGCGGCTGCGGTTACCCACCGATCATGCGGCGCGGCGGCAGCGCAGCGCGAGCACCCTTGTCATCCTGGCAAACTGGCAGGACAGGGCCGTGGAGACGGCACGGCCGGAGGGAGCGGGGCGACGGTGACGGACGACGGCACGGCCGACACGCTGGCGGCCATGGGTTCCCGGCTGCGGACCGCGCGCAAGCAGCAGGACGCCACACTCAGCGACGTCAGCCGCGCGACCGGCATCTCGCTGAGCACGCTGTCGCGGATCGAGACCGGCCGGCGAAGGCCGACCCTGGAGGTGCTGCTGCAGCTCGCGAAGGCGTACGACGTCTCCCTGGACACGCTGGCCGACACTGCACCGGCACCCACAGCGGCAGCGGCAGCGGCAGCCGTGCCGCGCTCCCCGGTGCCGCAGCGTTCCGGCAGTGAGAAGGCGGTGCTACCGCTGACCCGGTACGTCGGGGGCCTGCACGCCCACAAGCACGTCCTGCCCGCCATCGACACGCCGTCGGCGCGGCCGCAGCAGGTCTCCCACGACGGGTACGAATGGCTGTGCGTCCTGTACGGGCGGCTGTGGCTGGCACTCGGCGAGCAGGACCTCGTGCTGTGCGCCGGGGATGTGGTCGAGTTCGACACCCGCACCGCCCACGGAGTCGCGAACGCCGGACCGGGCGGACCGGTCGAATACCTGATCATGTTCGGACCGCAGGGGGAGCGCCTTCGATCGCGCACCCCAATCCCCCACCGCCGGGCCCGGTAGTGCGGAGTGCAGCATCCGGGCTACCCCGAGCTGCCCACCGCCACCGCCCGACCATCAGCTGTCACGCCAGCCCTCGGGCTGCCCGGCACACCTGTGCCGGGCGGCCGGACCCGTTGTCGCCTGGGTCTGCTCGGGCCCGGGGAAGGACGACCGCCCGGGCGCCGAGCTCGACCTGATCGAACACGACCTGGAGACGCTTCCCGGACCTCACGTTCGCGTTCGACGAGTTCGGGCTGCCCGGAATCCGCCTCACGGTCGGCTCCTGCTGGGCCGAACAGGACCACTGCAACCGGCTCCCGGTGACCTGCAAGCGGGCCCACGGCGTCATGTACTCCCCCGGTGGTTACTCGATCGGCGACGAAACCCTGTGGGGCGTCAACCACCGCCGCAACGGCAACGAACACTCTGGCCGCGCTCAGGTCGATCCGGGCCGCCCGTCCAGCCGGCGCCCCGGTCTCCGCGATCCCGGCCAACCTCTCCGCCCACAACGGCAGGAAGATCCGGCGGTGGGCCGGGAACACACGGTCCAAGGGCATTCGTCGGGGCGGCCGATTGCTCCGCACCACAGCCGGGCCCGGTAGGAAGTCCGGGCGGTCAGAACCCCAATGATGCGAGCAACTCGGCGAACATGCCGCGGAGTTCGGTGGCGTCGATGGGATTGATCTCCATCTGCAGGTGACACACGTCGTCGTCACCGTTGGGAGTCAGCTGCACGAAGAAGGCGAACCTGTCACCGACGGGTTCGGCGCTCAGCCTCAGCGGGTTGTTGCGGCCGGGAGTCACCGCCGCCGAGAATCGGGAGCCCGACGGGGCGCGCACATGGGAGAGCATCCGTGCAGCGAAGTCCGCAACCTCCTCCCCGGTGAGGTGGGCGGTGAAGTCGGCCGACAGTGATGAGCACCAGTCGGCAGTCACCCGCCAGCTGTCCTCACCGGTCTGAACCAGCTCCAGCCACGAACCATCGCCACCGAGGCGTATCTGCGGCATTTCCATCGTCACACACTCCGACCTTCGCGCCCTGGGCCCATGAGCCTACAGAGGCGGCTTCCCCCTGCTGCATCAAGCCCGGCCCACTCCCCCGACCCGCCGAACGTATGCGGTCAGGGCCGCACCGGTCGACGAACTCCCACTGTTCCTGGCAAGGTTCGATCCCGGATCCGCGACGGACAGCTCCCGCGGTGCCACCGCCGGCCGTGACGGGGCTCACCGAGGCTCCGGGCCGGTCTCCAGGCCCCCTGCTCGTCCCTGTCCGGTGCCCATGCTGCCGCCTCGGGATCGGCAGGACCTCTCCCGGCGGCCGGAAGTGACCACCGGACAGGACGGTGCCGCGTCATCCCGGTCGACCGGTCGGCGAACGGGGGGCTTTCGCGCGGCCGCTACCAAGGCGACCGCCGGGGGGGCGGGCCGCCCGGGCGGTTCTTCGGGTGGCACGGGGGTGGGCAGCGCCCGGCACGCCGGTGCACGGTGCAAGGCACCGGCATTCCGGGCCGCGGGGGTGTGAATGACGAGACGGGCCGGCCCGGTCCCCCTGGTGCAGGGGGACCGGGCCGGCCCGCAGTCCGGTGAAAGGTCAGGACGCAGTGGTCGGCAGACTCGCGGTCAGGGCGCTCGGAACGCTGCAAGTGGTCCGGGCAGCGGCCGGGACCGGCAGAGGCGGGAGACGGACGGCCGGGACGGGACGCCCCGACGGCCGCGACGACGACAGCAGGGACAACGGCAGCGGGCCGGCGACCAGGCCGAACGCCACCCCCGCAAGACGGCCGGCACCGGGCCGGGCCCACTCGCACGTGTGTGCGTGCTGGTATGCGGTCAGCCCTTGGTGATGCGGGTCCAGGTGAACGGGCCGAAGGAGGTCGCGGTGGTCGGGTTGTGGGCGCCCGGGGTCACGGTCAGCTTCAGCCACTCCAGCGGGACGGTGCTGCCGTGGACGACGATGCGGTGGAAGTTCGGCACCTGGTAGCTCGGGTGGCTGTTCCAGGCGTCGTAGGAGCAGACGCCCTCGTCGCCGGTGCAGGCCGAGCCCTGGGTGAGCGGGTTGTCCGAGCGGTAGACGTGCGAGTCGCCCATCAGCAGCAGGACCGGCTTGCCGAAGGCGGTGGTGCGCGAAGCCAGGTCGGCGACGAACGGCTCGTAGTTCGCCACATGCGAGGCCGGCTTGCCGTCCAGGTCCCACATGTCGGCCTGGGCGGTGACCACCACGCTGGAGACACCGCCGGCCCGGGCGAGGACGAAGGCGGTGTCCAGCCAGCGCAGGTCGGCGGCGGTGCGGTGGGCGACCTCGTCGAGCTGCTCCTGGGAGGCGGTCGGCGCACCGTACCAGGGGTCGGCGTCGTTGTTGGAGCCGCCGGGCAGGTTGACCGTCACGAACAGCGTGCCGTTCTTGACCCACAACACGTTCTCCACGTACGCGGAGTCCTCC
Organism: Kitasatospora sp. NBC_01560; assembly: GCF_045208415.1. Lineage (NCBI taxonomy): Bacteria > Bacillati > Actinomycetota > Actinomycetes > Kitasatosporales > Streptomycetaceae > Kitasatospora > Kitasatospora sp. NBC_01560. The sequence goes on from NZ_CP109364.1 coordinate 162,741, forward strand.
GGGTGCTTCCAGTTCGGCAGTTGGGCCTGCGACAGGACACGCAGGGTGTCGCCGCCGAGGGTGTGGCCGGGCCGGGCGAAGAACGTCCGGCGGACCAGGTCCAGGTTCTGAACGGGGTTGCCGGCGGCGTGGTCGACGGGCTGGCCGGTGGCCGGGTCGAGGACCGGGTCGATCCGGCCCGTGGCGGCGTTGTACTTGCCGCCGCCCTCGGCGGCCTTGTGGCAGTCGGACCACTCGTTGTCGCCGGGCGTGTAGACCAGCGGGTCGGCGAAGGTCTTCCAGAGCGCGGCGATCGACCGGTCGTACGCCTCGGTGCAGTACTGCTTGCCGGAGTGGATGTCGCCCACGTGGATCAAGGTGCTGACGTCCGGGTCGGCGTTGACGGAGGCGATGAACGCCGGGGTCGCCCGGAACTCGGAGGTGTCGGTGGGCGAGGTGCCGTACGGGGCGTCGCCGTACACGGCCAGGGTGAACGGTGCGCGGGCACCGCGCGCGGCGCGGCCGTCGTCCGCCGTCGCCGCGGTGGCCGGCACCACGGTCATCGCGAGGGCGAGACCCGCGGCCGCGTAGAACCTGCTGAACATGCTGTCTCCCGATGGGTCGCCCGATTTCGGGAAGCAGTATCGACCCGGCCCGCACGGTGGCGGGCAACGCCCGGATGAACGGGAGTTCAAGAGCTGACGGGGCCCGATCCGGTGAGACAGAGGAGACGGCGCACCAGTGGCTCGCACGTGCAGGTGTCGCGTGTTCACTGCCGGGGCGTGGTGGATGTTGCGCTCTCCGACGTCACCCGGCACGAGGTCGGCACCCGGCTCGCCGGCTACCCCGGCACCGGCCACGAGGTCCGTGACTTCGCGGCCGGTGGGGCCTCGTCCCCGCCTTCGGCCACTCCCCGGTGCCCGACCTGTGTCCGAAGCGGATCGACGACGGGGTGAGCGCCCAGCAGAGGAACGGCCGCGACCGGGTCACGAACTCGACGGCCCGGCCGTGGATCTGGATCCGGTCGACGGCATCGGCCGGGGGTCGTGGCGCAGGTTCCGCCCCTTGGTCCGACCGAGGGACGTGATGACGAGGACCCGGTCACTCTCGATGGCGACCCGCATCGGCGGTGCGCCCGGGGCGCCGTCCGCCCCGATGGTCGCGGCTCAGGCCCGCACGAGGTCCCACACCTGGTTGGCGGCACCCGTGTTCGGTGCCTGGACCACCGCCGAGCCGGCCCCGCCGGAAGCGGTCAGGGCCATCCCGGAGTGGGCCAGGGTGATACTGAACCCCCTTCCGTGATCACCCCAGATACGGAAGGCCTCGTTGAGCCGGACCATGTCCCCCACCATGGCCGGGTTGGCCGTGTTCGCGGTGCACGAGTACTGGATGAGGCTGGCGGTCTGCATGCTCGAACCAGGCACGTCCAGGCATTTGCCACTGTGCTGAGCACGAAGGTTCCAGCCGCCCAGGGTGGCTGTCAGGTCGAAAACCTGGTTACGGTTTCCGGTGTTCGTCCAGGTGGTCGGGGTGACCCAGTCGTCCGTCGAGGAACCGGGGATGTCGAGCCCTGTGACCAGCGCTGTTTCCCCCCGGGGGTGAAACAGCCAGGCGATGGCGGGCGTGCCGCACCGCACCAGGTGCGGCACGGTCACGGGTGCGACAAGGCCGGCCTTGTCGCACCCGTGACCGTCCGACCCGGCGGGAGGTTGGACCGGCGTGACGCCTTCTCCGCTGTCCTGGCTGCCGCTGCCCTGCTCGCCCGACCGGGCCGAGGACGAGCTCGCGTCCGGGTCCGACGACCAGGCGCTCGACCCCGTCCTGCCGGCCGCGCTCCACCGGGGCAGCGACGCTGGAGAGGCTGCGGCCGCGTGGGTGCGGGAGCTGGCCGGCCGTCAGTGCGAGGAGGAGCACGCCCGGGCGTTGGGGCGTGTGGCCGAGGCGATCACCTGGGCGAGCAGCCGCGAGATCATCCCCGGCAGCGAGGGCCTGCTGGCCGAAGAGCTGCGCTACACCCTGGCGGCGGACGTGGTCCTCGGCGCCTCGCACACCACCGGCACCCTGCCCGAGCTCCACGCCGGCGAGCGGGCCGCGCTGGTGACGGCGTGCGCGCTCGCTGCGGCGCTTCCGTCCTGTGTGCTCGGCGACCTGGAGCGCGAGCTGACGGTGCTCGCCGAGGTGGCCTGCGCCGCCGAGGCCGGCCGCCTCGCCACCGCCGCCGGCGACGCCCGCGCACTGCCGGTCCCCCGGCAACGCACCCTGGGCCAGGAGCACGGCGATCCGCTCGACTGCCTCGCCTACCGGCGCGTCGCCGAGAGCGCGGCCGCAGCTTTCGCGGCCGCCCTGCACTACCAGGGCGGCCGCGATGAGGAAGCGTGCGCGTAGGCCCTTCACAACGCGCTCGCCGCGGCCGGGCCGGGCATCGCGGCCGCCGCCCTGCTGCGGGTGGCCGATGATCCGGCGCTCGGCCTGGACACCGGCCAGTGGGAGCACCTGCACCGCATCGCCGCCGAGCTGAGCCTGCGCGTGGTTGAGGACCTGGGCGGCGCGAACGGCGACGGCACCACCGACGACCGCCCGGCAGGACCGGCCACCGGGTGAGCCGCACCGCCCTGCGGCGGGCCGTCTCCGACCTCGGCCGGGAGCTCACCGCGGCCGTGCGGGGCCGGCTCCTGCCCGACTGGGCCACCGACGCCGGACGCACCGAGGACGCCTGGCCGTGGTGATCAGCAGGGCCCGCAACCGGGAGAATGGCTTGGGTGACCAGCACTCAGCCGCGCGGCATCGGCTCCCTGATCCCCACCGTCCGCACTCAGACGACGCCCGGCGAGAAAGCCGCCGCCCAGCTTCTCCACCTGCGGACGGCAACCGTCCCGGTGCCGGTCCTCGCCGCGGCCGCCGCACTGATCGCCGGGCAGCTGGAGGACCCGGACCCGGCCACCCGCGAAGCCGCCGAAGCCGTCCACGCCCACCTGCTCACCGCCATCGAGGACGCCGAACCCACCCGGTAGCCGCTGGATGCAGCCCGGCCGTCGACGACGAGGACCAGGCCGAGCTGCTCGCTGTCAGACGTGCGTGACGCTGCCGGAGCCGCTCAGCTCGGCCGGTCCGGGTCGAGGAAGTTCAGGTCGCCGGCGGCGTGCGGACGCCGGGCCGGTGCTTGGCCCGGTCAGCGAGGTGTTGCGGCGAGTTGGAAGGCCAGGTGGTGGGCCATGGTGCGCAGGTCGTCGGTGCCGGCGACGGCGAAGGTCTCGGTGCCGAGGGTGGCGCTCAGGGCGAAGTAGCCGTCGTGGGCGATTGCGGTGGCGGTGGCCGGGGTGCCGTCGAGGTGGAGGACCGCGGGCCCATCGAAATCGGGAAGGATGAGCGGCGGCGAGCCGTCGTCGGCCTGGTTGGCGATGTAGGTCTGCAGGAAGCCGTCGAGGGCGAAGGCGGGCCTGACGCGGGCGTCGGCCGGCACGGGGCGGGTGGTGCGCACCAGCAGGCGGTGCCGGCCGTCCTGGTGGTACTGGACGTCGATGTCGGTGAGGAAGCCGTCGGAGGCCTGGCGGCCGTGCAGGGCCTTCCAGCCCGGGTGGGGGTGGGCGAGGACGGCCACGCGCCGGCCGAACTCGCGCAGCGTGCGCTCCCAATTGGGGCCGTCGGGGTGGTGGGGCCCGAGCGGGCCGGGAACGCGGATCATCGGGTTCCTTCCGGTGGTCGGGCCGGGTGCGCGAGGCGCCCCGCCCCGACCCGATGGTGGTGTGTCAGTTGATGCCGTAGTGGACGGTGACCGGCCCGGGGTAGCAGTAGGCGCCGTCGATCAGGGCGGCGTAGCTGGTGGAGCTGTCGATCCAGGCCCTTCCGTTGCTGGGGCTGAGGCCGCCGACGGTGCGGTGGCCGCTCCAGCTTCGGCGCTCGAGAAGCCCGGAGGGCCCGAAGTCCTGGTGGCTGGTGCCGCCCGCGTCGGAGAGGTAGATGTTCCAGTAGTAGAAGATCGCGGCGTCGCCGGCGTTGAGTCGAAGCCGGTGGAGATGTCGACGGAGAGGTTGCCCACCGCGATGCCGGACAACCAGGCCTTTCCGCAGGAAGGCGAGATGAAGTCCGAGTAGTCCTCCTGGATGGGCTGGACGCTCTGGCCGGTGTTCTTCACCGTCTTGCCCCATCGGAGGGCGGCCTTCGCCTGTGCGGCGGTGTCCTGTTCGGGGGTGGCGTCCTTGACCACGGAGTACTCGAAGCCGGCCGGGCTGGTCTTGATCGTGTAGCCGTGGGCCTCGGCCACCGCCTTGTCGTAGCCCTTGAAGACCAGGCCCACCTCGACCGAGGTCGCTGTCGGCCCGTCCTGGTCCACCGGGGCAGCCGATGCGACGGGCGCCGTCGTCAGTGCCCCCGACATCGCCAGTGCTGCAGTCGCCACCGCGGTGGCGATCTTGCGGTACGTCATGTCCCTCCCCTTTCAATCTGACAGCCCCCCGGCTGTCAGAGACATGACTATCGAACGAACGGCCTTCAGGTGCCACGGATCCTCTGACTGACCGGATCACCTTTGGCAATGTCCGAATACGAATGACCGTCTGAACAAAAGGATGCTGCGGGAACGTCCGGACGTGAGCAAGCGGGCTGAACGGCTCCCCCGGCAGCCACTTGGCCCCGACGGCGGCAGGAGACCGGCGCCGTGGCCGGCCGCGGTGTGGAGGGGGACCGGGTTCATGGGGCGGGTGCGCTCGGTCCGGTGGGGGGTTTCAGGCAGGGGGTGGTGACGCCCAGGACCATGCGGTTGTCGCCGGCGGTGCTGGAGACGTCGACGACGTACCGGCTCTCGGGATGGCGCGCGGTGACGGTCGAGCTCGGCGCGGCGGTGGACGTCTCCTCGTAGGCGGAGATCTTGAGACCTTCGGTCGTGAGGAGGTCCCTGGCCTTACGCACCACGTCATTGTGCCGGCCGTTCGGGACGTAGCTGTGGACTGCGTAGAACAGGGTGTAGCGGTCGTCGGGTGCGGATTCTCCGTTTCGTCCAACGCAGGGGCTGTAAAACGGGTCGACCGGTTCGGCGTTGATCTGGATGCCCGCGGTCTGGGCCAGGTGCTCGGTGATCTGTCGCGCCCAGGTGAGTGCGTCGTCGCGGGACTTGACCGGCAAGGGGTCGTCCTTGCCGGAGTTGGGATTCGCCATACAGGCTCCAAGACTTGAGGCTGTCAGGGTCACTGCCACGAGGTACTTCAGTGCCATGGCGGACGGGCGGGTCATGGGTTCTCCCGGCGGGGGCTCAGTGGGGGATCGAGCCCCAGATCGGGTCTTCCTTGGGGGTCGTGGTGGGTTTCCGGCCGGCGATGATCTTGCCCTGGTTGATCACGCTCTGCGAGCCGTCGTCCCAGTAGCCGCCGTGCCCGGAGGTGTCGATGTTGATGTTGTGGCCTCCGAATCCCACGATGTGCGGGCTGGGTCCCAGGGACCTCCCACCAACAATTCGGGTGGCGTCGTCGGTGGCTTCCCCGATCCAGAGGTGGTCCGGGCTGACGGTCAGCTGGTCCGCGGTCAGCACTCCCATGCCCGGGCTGCCGAGAGTCACGATGTCGTCGGCCTGAAGGCCGCCCTTCTCGCTGTCCGCGACGCCGACGGCGAAGCTGCCGTAGCTGTGGGCGATGTAGCTGAGGTGGGTCTTCGGTTCGCCGTGCGCCATCCTGAGACCGTCGGAGAAGCGGCGCATGTCGTCGGCGGCATCGAGGCCGCGCATGGGGTTCGCCGCCTTCGGGATGCTCTCCGGCGCGTCGTAGCCCAGGTAGGAGATCACCGCGACGGTCTCGCCTTCCTTCGTGGACGAGCCGGCATACCTCTGAAGCTTGCGGATGTGGTCGATCTGGCCGGGGACACCTGGCAGCTCGGTGTTGGTCCCGGGCACGAAGACGGAGGTGTGGGTGGCCTTGTCCGGGTTGCCGGTGGCGACGATGGCGCGCCCGTCCCCGCCGTAGGCCTCGGGGTCGATGCCCAGGAGGAACATCTGGTGCTGCTCGTCCTTCGCATCGGCCGTGTCCTCCAGCTTCTTCTTGATCTCGGCCAGTGCCGCCTTGCGCTTGTCGTACGCCGCCTGGTCGAGGCCGAACGAGGCCGCGGTGCCGGCCTGCAGGGCATCGAGTTTCTGGTCGAGCACGAGCCGGTTGGCCTCGTCCCGGACGGTGGCCGGCAGGCCGTCCAGATTCCCGATCCTGGCCGCGTCCAGGGCAAGGTAGGTCTCCTGCTGACCGGGCGCGAGACTGTTCCACCACTCGGCGTTCTTCTTCGGGTCCTTGCCGTCCGGAATGTAGGAGTCGGCCAGGCCCAGGTCCTTCATCACGTCCGCGGCGTCGGTGCGCGTCTCGGCGACGGCCCCGTTCACCCGCTGACCGTTCAGGATGTCCCCGCTCAGGCGCCGAGGGCGGTGTTGCCCTGGTCGCTCGCCGTCTGGGCGTCCTTCAGCGCCTGGTCGACCGCGTCTGGTATCCGGCCTTGAGACCCATGAGGTTGCGCCGGGCGCTCTGGGCGTCCGGGTCGTTGCGGTCCTCCGGGCGCTCCGGCGCAAGGTCGACCCTCCCGTCCGCGGAGACCGTCAGGCCGCAGTCCTGCGCACGGTGCACCGCGTTCGTCAGGTTCGTCTGCGCCTGGTACATCCGGTCGGCGACCGTGTTCAGCGTCAGCGCGACCGTCTCCGCCTCCACCCGGACCACGTCCAGCTGCTGCTCGGTACGCGCCATGAACGGAAACGCCGCCTGCGCATCGGCGCCCTCCCAGTGCTGGTGAAGGGGCCCGTTCACCTGGTTGCGATGACGCGAGCCCACCATCTCCGCCGTGTGCGCCAGCGCCTTCCAGTTCTTCGCGACGTCACGCAGCCCTTGCGGGTCGAACTTCAGCAGCAGCTCGTAGAGGTTGCTCACTGCTTGGCCCCCTGCTGGCTCCAGGCACCGGCCACAGCCTGCTCGGTGTGGCGGTGGGCATCGGCGTTCGCGTCGAGGTTGTTGCCCGTGGCCGTGATCCGCTCCTGGAGCGCCGCGAGTGGCGCACCCCAACTGCCCGAGCCCCGCCGAGACCGACCAGCCCGCGAGCTGCCCACCCGTCGTCGTGGCCGAGGCCAGCGCGGCCTGAACAGGAGTGCCCAGGTCCTCCGCGAGCCCCCTCACCACCTGCGCCGACGCATGCAGCTCCTGCAGAACGACGTTGACGTCAGCCAACGCAAACTCCCCCAGAGTCAAAACCCGATGCGGTACCCAACCGCACCGAAAATCCGACACCACCATACGCTGCGCATCCGCTCGAACACTCAAATGGCGCTTCACCGGCGCGTCGCCCCGCCCTGACGCCGCGGAAGCGGTCCCGGCACCACCGCCCCGCCCCCAGTCCGTCGAGGCGGCCACTGGGCCCCAGGGGCCGGTTACCGGACGGACAACTGCCGGAGGAGGCGCCGGCGAACATCCGCCGGATCGCGCTCCTCGTCCTGGCCCGCGGCGGCCACCTCGACGGGTCGAAGACCCCGTTCGGCCTGCGAGTCCGCGAAGAGGCATGCGCCGTGTGGAGCTGGCGGTCCCGACGCCTGGTCCCTCGGCCCGGCCAAGCGGAAGGCCCAGGCGTCAGCCTGGGCCTTCCCGGGCGGGGAGGACGCCTTGGTCCGCCATGCAGCCAGGCCTGGCCGGGTGCACGGTGGCCGCCACGCCAGGCCAGCCGGTGGGACGCGCACCCGGTGTTCGTCAGCCCTGGCGGGCGGCCCGTAGTGCCGGGAGGATGAGCGATTGGCCGGGGCGGGGCGTCCCGGGGTGTTCGAACGGGGTGGGCGATGTCGCCGTATGTGTGAGCGGTGACCGGGCACCCGCGGCCGCATTCCAGGCACTTGCGGCGGGCGGGCGGACGCTCAACTCGATGACTTTGACCTCCAGGTCGGCGATCCGCTCCGCCATCTGTTTCACGGTCCGCTGGTTCTTCATGACCTTGCTGCCGAACTTCTCCACGCCGCTGTTGTACCCGCCGCAGGACGGTCGCGTTACCGGTGGTGGTAGCTACTCAGGTCTGGCGGTCCGGGTCGGACAAGGTGAGGCCGCCGGGAGCGAGCGGACGACGGGCTGGGTTCCCGGACTCCGTGAGGGTGCCCGCTACCAGCGGGCACCCTCACGTGCAGTCAGGAGGAGCTCTGTTCCGGGGCCGGCCAGTGGATGGCTTCAGGGAGGCCGACGATAAACACAGTACCCTGACCTTCTCGCCACAGGTGCAGCGAATCACCCGACTTCTTTACCGGTACAGATCCTCCGGTCCCTTCTATTTTGACCGCCATTGCCTTTTCCGAGCATCCGACGGTTGCAAATTGGAAGGGATCCAACCGGGTGGACGCCGCAGTATATTTCCCGTCGAGAATTTTTCCGGGGAATTCCTGATGGGTGTCCGAGAAGGCGTGGCCGGCAGGCCGCGGCGACCCGACGGATGCCGGAGCTGCGGCGGTCGGCTCCGAGAGCGAGGTCGGTAGGAGCGCCACCTGGCAGGTTCCGTCCCTCAGCGAGAGGATCACGTCGGTGCCTGCGATCCCGGCTGTGCCCAGGATCTTCGCGACCCCCGTGGACGGTGGGGCATCGATGCTGCGCTGGATCGGCGCGTCGACGGAGGTGGCGACGAGGCCGTCCAACGTCCATGGCCCGTCTCCACCTTGAGTCGGGGTACCGCCGCTGGTGCATGCGGTCGCGAGTCCGGCCGTGAGGAGTACCGTGCTCGCGAGCCGACTCGATTGCCGCATGTGCTGAACTCTCCTAGTTGGCCCAGTGGTTGTAGCAGAAGCCTACCGGGTGGTAGGCGTCGCCGCCGCCGACGTAGCGGCCGCCGACCGAGGTGTCGTAGATCTCGAAGGTGAAGTGGTCGAACAGCGGGTAGGCCTCCAGGGTGCCGAACTTGCCGTCCGGGACGGCATACGTGCCGGTCTCGGTGTTGGTGGCGGTGTCCGTGACGCTGAACCCGACGGTACCGGTGACCTTCCACGCGGCGACCGACACACTCGCCGACCACTGGCTGGCCACGGCCCGGCTCTGGGACAGCGACAGGGTCATCGGGCCCTGGCCGGTGACGATGTCCACCCGGTTCGTTCCGCAGGTCTGCCCCTGGTACCTCGAGTTGCGGGTCTGCAGCCACGCGTTGTCCGTGGTCGACTCCTGCACCCCCTGGGAGCCGGCCGCCGCGCCGCCGGGCGAGAGCTTCACCCCGGCGCCTTGCGGTCGATCGTCCAGTGTTCCGGCACCGCGCCGGCCGGAAGCTGCACCGTCGTCGCCGACGCCGGGACCGGTCCGGTGGCGGGCGCGGTGGCCGCCGTCGCCTGCGGCGCCGCCAGCGCCAGCAGAGTTCCCACACCGACGACCGCGCCAGCAATTCGAGAAGTACCCCTGTTCATTTCTTCCCCTCCGACGATCCAGCAGACCGACCGCGTTGGCGGCCTTCTCCCCGAGCTGCTGCTCGGGCAGATGCGCGAGCAGCAGCAGTGCGTCGCCGACCAAGGCGTCCACGAGATCGGCCCGGGCCTGTTCGTCGTTCCAGGCGATGCGGGGCTTGCCCGGATCCCGGTAGTCGTGGGCGGTGCAGTGGACGGCCGAGACTGTGCGGAGCATCGGGTGGTAGCCGAAGCCGCGCTTGTAGGTCGCGGCGGCCTCTTCCTTCTCGGAGTGGCAGGTGACCAGTGTGGCGTCGATGTCCAGGACCAGGCCCGGCAGTTGACGCCCTCCGGCGTGCGCTGGAGGCAGGGCGCGTCCGGTCTCGTCCGCTTGCGGCCAGGCGACCTCGCGCGCTTGGGCCCGGGCTGTTCGCAGCGCGGCCGAGGCAGCCGGGCTGATACCTGCCAGCACCCGCCATGCGGTGGAGGTGGCGGCGACCGGACCGAACACGTCGCCCTGGTCTCGTAGCACGGCCAGGTCCCGGATCGCCTCGCCGCCGTCGGCGAGCATCACCGCCAGGTCCACCGCGACGCGGCCGGGATCGTGCCCGGTCCCGCGCGGCCGCAGTCGGCGCAGGGCGTCGCTGAAGGCGTTGGTCAGCGTGGTGGCGTCGGCCAGATCCGCCAGCAGACGCGAGCCGGCGTGGCTGACCACCCCGTGCCCGTCGGCGCTGACGACGAGCTTGGGTCGGGACCGGGTAGGGTGCACGCAGAAAGTGCCTTCCTGCTGGTACGGCTGGGACCTTAGACAAGCCTCATCGTTGCAGCTCAGAAGGCACTTTCGCTTTTCCGATCATGATCCGGACGCGACCCCGAATGAAACGCGCAGGCTAGGGCGTGTTTCAAAAGCCCGCTTCGAGTGAGCGGTCAGTCGGCAGCGAGGATGTCGGAAAGACTCACGGCGGGGCGGCCAAGCATGTCTGTCAGCGCGCGCTGTTGGCGCTCGGTCAAGGAGGCAACGAAGATCACTGCGTCAGCGTTGGCCTGGTCACAGGCCTGAGCCACCTCGCGGACCTTTCCGTAGCTCAGCAGAGTCCGCGAGGAGTAGGGCAGACCCATCTTCTGGACCCCGCCGTCCGAGACGCCCCGTCGTTGCACCATCTGCACGACGACCCGGGCGCCGCGCGCTGCCAGTTCTGTGGACGCCGACGCCATGAGCGTTTCGAAGTCCTTCTGCTTCGCAGAGAAGTAGCCAACCAGGACAACATCGGCGCCCACGGCCGTGAATCGGAACGCCTGGCGCTGGGCCGGCTCCGACGGCACACGGCGAGCCAGGCGCCGGTCGCGCCTTCGGGGCTGATGCATGCGCCACAGGCTAAATGCCTGGCTAGCTGCAGCGGTACCGCGTTTCTCGCTGACCGCGCTTGGCGAGCAAGGTCAGAGCCACTCGTTGATGACGGCGATCGTTACGGTGGCCTCGTAGCGGACGGCGAGCTTGTCGTATCTCGTGGCCACCGCCCGGTGGCGCTTGAGGCGATTGATCCCGCACTCGACCGCGTGGCGCTCGCGGTAGTCGGCCTTGTCGAACTTCGGCGGACGGCCACCGCGGGCGCCCAGCTTCTTGCGGTTGCGGATCTGGTCGGCGGACATCGACACATCGCCGGTGCCCACGTCGCCCTTGATGGTCAGGGCGTACACAGCTGCGACCTGACTCACGGACGAGTAGGCCGACACCGTGAAGGACAGCCTGCTGTGCGCGTCGTGGTCCTTGATGAAGTTCGCGGTCGAGGTGCTGAGCATGCCGCGGCAGAACTCGGCCACCTGGTCCTTGCAGTCCTTTCCCGGCGTCGTGCTTGGCTGGTAGCCCGGGTTGGGGTTGGTGTCCCAGTCGGGGAGCAGGCTCGGCGGGTCGGGCAGGACCGCTTCGACCGTGCGGACGTCGTTCAGCGCCCTGACCGTGTCCTGGGAGTCTTCGAGCAGGCAGCCGGTCCCGTAGACGGCGGCGGCCAGCAGGACCACGACGACCAGGACGACGACGGCGATGGTTCGGACATCACCGTGGCGGATGTTGTTGATGATCTGGTCGCGGCCGGCGAAGTTGCCCCGGACCTTGTTCCCGCTGCCCTGGATGGTGACGCCGCCTCCGGAGGCGGCGTTCACGGGTGTCACCGCGCTCGGCCCGGTGGCCGGTTCCGGGACGGGCACGACGCTGCTGAGGTAGGCGGCAAGAGGCTGGTCGGCGGCAAGCACGGCCACCAGGGCACTGTGCAGTCCGGCCTGGACGGCCGGCCCCTGCGGGGCCGACTCGAACGCGGTCACCGCCTAGCTCTGCCCCGCACTCGCGAGGCGGCCGCGGACCAGATCCCCCACCAGCTCCGCGGCGGAAGTACCCGCGCCGGTCGCGGCCGCCGTACCGGCGCTGGCCAGCAGCTGGACCACGGAAGATGCCAGATCGTCTAACGCGTTCATCGAAGAAGCCCCCCTGGACGACAACGGTCACGCCCATGATTCCAACGCCGCCCGCCGCGTACGCCGGAAGACGCCCAACCGCAACCTCTGCGACAGTCCGCCAGGACCGCGCCCATGAAGCTCAAACAGGCCGCCCACCCAGACACCGATCCCGCCCCAGCCCCGCGGGGACACCGGTGTGCAGGGAGCTCCAGTGGTGGCCGATCACCGCAGGTTCGCCCACCAGCAGCCCGGCCGGGGAGTAGTGCGGCACTCCAATGGCGCGGTCCAGCGCCGGCAGGGAGTCCCACCGGACAGCGGAGTGCGCCGAATGCGCGTAGTGGAACAGGTCCCCGTAGGGCAGCCAGGTGCCGCGGGCCAGCAACGCAAGCGCGCGATTACCCGGGTACAGGCGCAGGCAGCGCCCGGCCTCGACCCCAGCGGGATTCCCGGTGACCGGCTCGGCGTCGAACCAGCAGCGCTCGACGAGCAGGGACAACCGGGGCGGGCGCGAGCAGGCCGGACGGGAGCTGGTCGCGGGACTGCGGGAGTGCGCTCCTGAGGTAGAAGGCGGCGCGTACCGTGTACCCGGAGGCCGTCCAGGCGGCTCACCCAGACTTCACCACGGCGATTGCCGGCAACCTCCCGCGCCCCTGGAGGGCCGTTGTCGTACCGTCAGCCGCCAACGAGGCCGCATGATCCCGTACCGGCACAGGACGAAGGGCGGAGGGCTGGCACTCGGGGCCGAACCCGGCCAACCCGGGGCCGGCCAGGGCCCCTGAGCCCGCGAGGACGGCCCCGACGATCCGGTCGGCTACCCGCGCTGCCGACCGGTCCGTGCAGACCCCGACAGAGCAAGACCAATCCATCCCCGGAGGTGGGATCGTGTTCAACAGCGTCCGTACCGTGATGACTTTCGCCGTGAACCCCGAGGCGTCGGCCGGTGGTGGGGTGAACTCCTGAAGACCCCCGTGAAGATAAGACGTCAGCGACACCGGGGCGGTCTACGCCCGGGTGGAGACCGGCCGGGATCGAGGTCGGCTTCCACCCCGTCGACGACGAGCGCAACCCCCGGGACGGCAGCCCGGTCGTGTACGGGGGCGTGAACGACGTCGACCAAGCTCGCGAGCGGTTGCCGGAGGCCGGCTGCGAGCACCACCGCGGCCGCCGACGGCCGAGCCGGGCCGGCGTATCGCCCAGCTGCGCGAACCGTCGCGCACGATCACCGGCATCGAAGGCCCGTGGACCATGTGCCGAGCGAACGGTGCCCCGGCGGGGTTGAGCGACAGGTCGACGGTGCGCTCGATCCGGAGGTCGCGGACGGCGCACTCCGACCCTCCAACGGCCCGGCCCCCGAGGACGACCCGGGGACAGCCGACAGACAATGCCGGTTCGGACCCGCTCGCCCGGGCGGTCAGCGGGCGGTCAATGAGTAGGCCGGCAGCGGCGTGTTGCCGTGGCGCTTCGCCAGGGACCGGAGCACGTCCCCCTGGCTCAGCACCAACTCCCTTACAGCCTTCGGAAGTTGGGCCATCCGGTGCGCGTCGTCGAGCAGCGCCGTGCAGGCGTCCACCTCCCAGTCGCCGTCCTGGAGGGCGGTCGTGTCGACCGGCTGCGCCGAGGCGGGGTTCCAGCCTGTCGCCGGGAGGATCCGCAGCAGGCTCTCGCGCGAGAACGGCGTACGCACGTTGCCCTCGCCCCGCGAGCCGCCCGCCTCGATCTGGCCCTGGATCAGGACGGCGAGCAGGTGGGGCAGTTGTCCGGCCGAGCAGGGTTCGATGTCCCACTCGGCGAAACACAGGTTCCGCGCCCAGCGGCGGACCCGGACGAGGGTGGCCGCGAGCTGGTCCAGGGAGCCGAAGTACCAGGAGCAGTGCGCCAGGACCACGTGGTCGAACCCGCCCTCGGGGAAGGTGACCGCCTCGTCGAGGACGTCCAGGCCGAAGCGGAAGTCGATGCGGGAGCCCAGCGGCGTCGCCTCGAGGTGTTCCGCCGACTCACCCAGGGTGACCGGGGCACCGTACGAGGGATCGGCGATGTCGACGGCAACCACCCGGCCCCGCGGACCGACGGCCTCGGCAAGGACAGCCGTGGTGTCACCCTGTCCGCAACCGACCTCCAGAACCGACGCTCCCGCCGGAATGTCCCACCCGGAGACGAGTGCGGCCCGGTAACGGGTCTGCGCCGGCTGGATTCCGGGAGACACGCCGGCAGTGGCCATGACAGCCGCGATCGAGGGTACCTTCGCTGTCAGTTCGGTCGCGTTCACGGGATCCTTCCGGTACTACAGGCCGTCCCCGGAACGGTACTACCACCAGCCCCCGGACCACGCCGCCAACAAAGCAACCCGACCCAGCAACAGCCGGCACAGGCAGCAACGGGACGACAACCGGCTGAGCGAGCGGCAGGCGAGCGGCGACGCCCCCCGGCGACAGGCGGGCCGGGCGGCAAAGCAGCCGAGCGCGCAGCGCCGCGACCCCACACCAGAACGGGACAAGCCGACCACCGACCGGACACGGGCGGAAGGACAAGCCGGACAGCCCGGCACCGGCGGCGCCCATGTGGCGTCAAGGGCCAGATCGGCCGGTATTGAGGAGGGGTTCGAGGCCGAGCTCGTCCGGGAGTACGAGCAAATGCTTCGCTGCCGTGCCTGGCCGGCGGAGGCATGGCCCGAGTTCACCGACAGGATCCGGGTGGAGCGACAGGCAGAACTCGACGCGTTGGACGCCCGCTACGAGCCGGCTACCGTGCCGCTGCACGGCCAGAAGGACGGTGCAAAGTGGCACTCCCGCCGGCCGCCGACGATCGTCGGCAACCCTTCGCTGGAACTGCCCGGATCCTGGGCCCCATGACACGTCCGAACTGATGCCCAACAGTCGGTCAGATCGCCGGACATCGCCCGCGAGTCGGGAAGACAAGTCGTTTCTGGAGCCCTGTCCACAGCGGCCGGGCACCGGCGAGCACCAAGCGGGCACCATCCGGCCCGCGGCCGTGCGCCGGAACAGCCCGGCCCGGAACGGGCGGGCGGGCAGGCAGGCAGGCAGGCAGGCAGGCAGGCAGGCAGGCAGGCAGGCAGCGCGACCCAACCATGCGACGGAGCAGCCGAGCACCGGCCGAACCGACGACAGGCAGCACCGCGGCCGGCCGCACCAGCAGAACCAGGCAGGCCGGGACGGGCGGCGAGCCGACGGCCGGCCCTGCCCGGCCAGTCGCCGGCCGCTACGGCTTGGACGATGCCGCCCTGCTGCCGGCCTGGCAGTGGCACGGTCACCGCCCGCGGCATGAGGGCGGTGTGTGGCGGGCGGATGCCGAGGTGCTGGTGGATGTGGCCGGGCGGCGGGTACTGGCCGGCTTGTGCGGGGTGGGCCGGCTTGTGCGGGGTGGGCGCGGACGTACTGGGGCGGGCGTTGCCGGCGTGGGGGCTCGACGCCTCGGAGGACGAACCCCACAATTCCTGCCGGGCTCACGAGAAGTGCCGGTCGGAGGCCGCTCAACCTCGCAGCAGCGGCAGGACCCGCACCAGGGCAAACGTTGCCTGATGCGGCACTGCGCGGCGCCCCGCCAGGACGGACCGGACCGGACCGGACCGGGACACGACGCGGGGCCGGAACGGGACTCCGGCCCCGTGCCCTCGGGACGTCGGCCGCCCGATCCTCGGTGTACGGGCCGGAGCAACGGCCCGCGACCCGCGGACGAAAGGGACACACGGATGTACGTGCACTGGGGAACCTTCACGAAGAACGACACCCTCGGCTACTGCCTCGGCCTGGCGCAGAGCGCGCTGAGGGAGCGGGGCTTCCAGATCTGGGACCTCGCCGGCGACGGCGACTACCAGGTGATCGGCGGGAACAACGACGTGATCGCCAACATCGTCTGCGTCCCGCAGGGCGGAAACACCTGGATGACGGTGAGCGCCTACTCGACGGACTCGACGCTCGCCGAGCGCACCCGCAACGAGGTGCGCACCTACATAGTGACCTCGATCCGCATCGATTGAGGCACGAGAGCCGCGAAGGGGCGTGCCCGGGGAGCCCTCGGCCGGGACGGCGAGGGCCATGCCCGTCCATGGCCTCTCGACGACAGCGCGGTCCTCCGGCAAGGCGACAGCGACGGAAGCGTCCGGCAGCCACAGTTCCGCCGTACGCGGCCGCGGCACCGAGCGCCGCCCGGACACACTCACCTGCACCCGCCTGCCGGCCCAGCTGCCCGTGCCCGTCCCCCAGCCCGAACCACCGCCCGGCGCTCACCTGAAAGCGCAGCCGGGCGCCGGGCCAGGGGCCGGGAGTGAGGAGGACCGTGCCGGTGCGGCGCAGGTGGGCGGCGAGGCGGTCCAGGGCGCGCGGTGCCGGGTTGGCGGGGGTGGAGGTGAGGACGACGGGGCAGGCGGTGGCGAGGGCGGCGATGACTTCGAGGTGATGACTTCGAGGTGGTGGTCACCGGGGTGGTCGGCGACCACGAGGCGGCACAGGTCGAGGCCGTAGCCGGCGGCCGCGGCAAGGCCGAGGCCGGGGAGGCCCACGGCGGCGGTCCAGGCGTGGTCGTCCGCGGTGGCGGGGCCGGCGGCCTGCAGGAGCCGCCTCTGTAAGATCGCGGGCCCAGGGTGCGAGGGCTGGAGGGCATGGCGATGGAAACGCCGCAGATACGCCCCGGCAGCGGTGGAGCCTGGTTGGAGCTGGTTCAGGCCGGTGAGGACAGCTGGCGGGTCACCGCCGACTGGTGCTCATCGCTGTCAGCCGATGACACCGCCCACCTCACCAGGGACGAGGTCTCGGACTTCGCCGCGCAGGTGCTCTCCCACCTGCGCTCCCCGTCGGGCTCTCGATTCTCGGCGGCGGTGACGCTCGCGCCGGATCATGGCGTTCTCTTCAGCCGACAGTGCCTCGATGAGTTCTTGGGCCGAGGCGATGTTGAGGCCGGCATCGACTCCGAAAAAAGCTGGCTGGGCCAGATAATCGGCCTGGCGGGGTAGAAGTTGTTGAAGAGCTCTGCTGTGCGCGGCCGAGTACTCCTTCCGTCCAGCCGACGGCCATGGCGTCGGCGGTGCCGCCCAGGACGAAGGCGAGCACGGTCTCGTTGACGGCCATCGCGTGCTGCGCACCCGAGCGCCCGGCGCCCCGGGCGATGGAACCATGGGGCGCGGGGCAGGCCGAGCACCTGCCCGGCCGCATCCAGCCCGGCCGTGCCCTCCAGCCGCCAGGTCTTGTGCCCGGCCTTGGTGTTGCCGTCGGAGGCAACCAGGCCGTGCAGGGCGAGATCGCACAGCGCCCGCCGGGCCACGGTGTTCGACGCCGCCCGACGAAGGGCCTGACCGGGGAGGCGGGCGGCGTCCGGGAGCAGAGAACACCCACCACCCCGACCACCACCGGGCGCAGCCCCCCCGGGGGTCGGGACCGGCGGACGCAGCCCACCAAGGACCGGGGCCGGCGAACAGGGGCCGCCGGGCGGGGCCGGGCCTGCATCCCCGGCCCGGCACGAACCGCGGGCGGAGGCGGCCGCCCTGCGGCCCCGAGGGAGACGCCCCCCGCCGCAACCGGGACCGGAGTGATTGCCTCGTAATCACCCCACGACGGCCGGAACCCCCACAGCCACCCCCAGACAGCAGCACGACCACCAGGACCACAGCCAGGCACAGCAGACGGCAGCAGCTCAAGGCTGACAGAACCGCCGCTACTCCTCCTCGACGCCGTCCCCGACAGCGCCTGCTTCGGCTTCCTCTTCCCTCGCCCGACGCTCCCGGGCTTCCGCTTCCTGCTGGCGGCGCTGCTCCTCCTCCCACAGTCCGCGACGTCGGTACTCCTCCGCCTCGCGGTGACGGCGGGCCAGCTCCTCCCGACGGCGGCGGTCCTCCGCCGCCTGCTGCCAGTTGCCGGACCTGAGCCGGTGCCACCGTGCCCATGGCCATGGCCATGGCCATGGCCATGGCCCGTCATGACGCCCCCCGATCCGTGAGAATCCGACCGCACCTGCGGTCGCGTTCCTCCAGAATCGGCACACAACAACGCCCCGTCCACAGGCAGGACTGAACAACGGCCGAGCCGGCGGCGGGACCGGGCCGGCGCGGCACCGAGCCCGAAGCCGAAGCCGGCGTCAGGCCAGGCCGGGCACCGGCCAGCAGGAGAGTAAGGCTCGGCCCCCGACCCGACGAAAGCCCGCACCGACGACCGGACAACGGCCCGGACAGCGGCCGAACGGCGCCCACGGAACGATGACGGCCGACGCCGCCAGGACAGGCCGACCCAGCGCCGGCCGGCACAGGCGGCGACGGACCAGCCCGGCCCAGCAATAGTCGGGACCGGCCAGCAGGAGGCAGGACAACCACCGGCCCGGGCATGGGAGCGGCGCCGGGCCGAGGCCCCGCGCGTGCAGATCGACGGCTTGTGGAGCCTACGGAGGCAGGTGACGTCGCGGCACCCCGTTGTCGGTGCCCGCTGCGAGGATCACCGGCATGGACATCGGACATGTCGACTGGCGAACCTTCCTGACCCGGTGGAGCGAGGAGTGGGCGGACTCGCACAGGCACGCCGAGGCGCTGAGTCCCGACGATGCCGCGGCGCGGCGGCGCGGATGGCTCGGCGCCGACCCCGCCACCGAGGCGGACATCGCCGCGATGGAGGACCGGCTCGGCCGCGCACTGCCGCCCTCCTACCGGGAGTTCCTGCGGGTCAGCAACGGCTGGCGGCACGCCGGCGCGTTCGTCTGGAAACTGGCTGGTACCCGAGAGGCGCACTGGCACAACGACGCGATGAGCCTCGGTGAGGAATTCGACGAAGCCTGGGGCGAGGAGGACAACCCCGGGGAAGTGCGGGCTCAGGTGGGCCTGTGGTCCCGGGCGCTCCAACTGGACGTCGAGTCGGACATCACGTTCGTGCTGCTCGACCCTCAGGACGTGGGGCCGGACGGCGAATGGGCAGTGCGGGTGTGGGCCTCCTGGCGGGCCGCGGACCCCGAGCGGTATCCGTCGTTCGCGGCGTTCATGATCGCCATGCATCAGGAGTTCCACACGCACGCCCCCGCCCGGAAGCAGGAGGACGGCCCCGCATTCGTCAACAGCACGACCCGGGCCCAGGACGACGCCGTGGCCCGGGCCCGGACCGCGGCACTGCGCGGGCGGCACCAAGAGGCGGCCACCCTGCTGGCGGAAGCACAGAAGTACGGTCGGCCGTACGCACTCGAACTCCTCGAACAGATCACACAGCTGGACGGGCTGCGCGGGGTCGGGGTCCAGCCGCCGCACCCCGACAACCCCCGCTTCATCAGCGAGCAGCTCCCCCTGAAGGCCGCCGATCTGCTCACGAGCGGCCGGCCCGCAGAGAACTGGCACTACTCCGACCCCGGGACCTTCCCCGATACCGCGCAGGCCGCGGCCGACATCCTGCGGGCCGTACGCGAGGGGACACACCGCTACCGGCCCGGCGGAGCGTTCGGCGAGGCCGTCCACGAGGCCCGCGAGCAGGCCCGGTGGGGCGACACCGATGCCGCCTGGCAGGTTCTGCGTGCCGCGATCCCGTCGTGGGAACCGCTCGGCCCCGGCCACATCGCACCGGTGGGCCTGCTCGCAGACCCCCTGCTCGCCCCGGTGCTGACCGCCGAACGGAGCCTCGAACTCCTGCGGACCCCGCGCGGCGGCGAGAGCGGCCCGGCCCCGGCCCCCGCCGGCGACCGGAACCCCGACGGCCTGTCCTGGCTCGTCCGGCCCGGCGGGCTGCGCCCCTGGCAGACATCGATCGGCGACTACCGGATGATCCTCGTCGAAGGCGTCGCCCCGGACGAGCTGCCTGCCCTGCTCGGCTCATCGCCCGCAGCGGTGCTCTCTGCGCCCCTGCGGCAGTGGGATGTCGGCCGACACTACCGACCCCCCGGCCGGCTGGTCATCTCCGGCTACGACGACAAAGCGCTGCTCAGCGTCGGACGGGCCGGGCAGGGCTGGAGTTTCGCCTTCGAACAGGACCCGTCCGCCGGCTTCGACACCGCACGCTTCGTCTCTCCCGCGCCGGCAGCCTCGGCCGGCGGCGGCCGGGCGATCGTGATCTGGCACGAGCGACGCCGAGGCACCTCGGTGTTCCACGTGTCGGCCGCCGAGGGCGGCACGCAGCGTTACGCGATCACCGTACGCGGCGGAACGCTCGAAGCCACCTCCGGCGCCGTTCCCGCCGAACTGGCCCCGCCCGCCCTCGGGTTCGACGGCCCCGACACGGAAGGCCAGGCCGAGGCCGCAGCCCGCGCCCTGGACGCCATCGCCCACCTCCACGGTGTCACCGTGCCCCGCCTCGCTCTCGCCGAAGGCCGGCTGCACACCTTCGAGTCGCTCTCCTGGAGCCGCCCGCCTGGCCCCGGAGAGACGTACACGACAATCAGCATCGGCTGACCCCTGTAGCCCACTGCGGCACACACCACCCTCCCTACAACCTCCTTGTCCGCCTGCCGGCCGCCCGTCTGTCGCCACACCCACCGTCGCCCGCCTCGGGACCGGCCATGGCGCCCGAGGAGACGCCGGAGCCGGGACAGCGAACGGCGGCCCGACCGGTGCGGAGCCGGGAGTGTGAGGCCGGCAGCAGACGACGAGGCGGTCGGCCGGCAGGGTCGGGCCCGCGGGCCGACGACCGAGCGCCAGCAGGCAGGCGGCAGGCATCCTCGACAGGACGCTCGGCAAAGTTCGGGAAGCCGGTATGTCGCCGTCCGACCATGGATGGCGGCCGGAACGGGAGAACGCCTGTTACGCCTGCCGGAAAGCGGCGGATGTCATCGACGGCCGCCGGGCACGGACGATGAGAGCCGGGCGGGCGCGGCCGGTAGACCTACACCGCTCCCCCGAGTCGCTGGTAGAGCACGTGCCGGGACCGGCGGACACGGGTAACGAGCCCGGCCCGGTGGAGGATCTGCAGGTGGTAGGAGACGGTGGCCGGACTCAGGTAGAGCCGCTGGGCGATTTCCGTCGTGGAAAGCGGTTGGCCGAGCTCGGCCAGGAGCTTGCGCCGCATCGCCCCGATCAGCGGATGGTCCTGGACGGGCGGGAGACAGTCGACCCGCGCGGCGGGATAGACGATGAGCGGAGTGCGCGGCGCCGGCGTCCCGGGCGGTTCCCCGGCGCAGAAGAGGGCCCGATCGACGAAGACGCTCGGCGTGAGAACCACCGCTTCCGCGTCCAGCGTCAGCCGGTGGATGCTGTCCGTGAGGAGGTGGACGAGCAGTTCGCCGTCGCGCCATTCCAGGTTCGGGGCCAGCTGGTTGAGGGCCTCGGCGAGCCCGTACTGGGCGATCTCGGAGGCCCGGGCGGTGACGTCGGCTTCCAGTCGGGCGCGGATGGCCGGCCACAAGGGGTTCAGTGCAGCGTGCCAGAACCGCGCCATCTCGTCGGCGAGTCGGTGCGCGAAGCGGTCCTCCCCCCGGTCGAGGGCCCGCAGGAGCCGCCGCGGCGCCGAGTGGCCGGAACCGGGCTCCCAGGAGTGGCCGTTGAGGGCCTCCGCCAGCTCGTAGCGGATCCGTTCCTGCGGGGTCGTCGCGATCTGGTGCAGCGCGGAGTCGATGTCGGTCAGGAAGGCCGGGGGTTCCGGCCGCAGGAAGTCCGGGGCGTAACCGAGGGGGCCTCCCGCGCCGACTACGGCCAGCAGACCCAGCCGGTGCCGGGTCAGTGCGTCCGTGGCCCTGGTCCGCCAGGGCGGGGTCAGGGTGCCCGGGCCTGAGCCGACGAGGCGGAGCAGGTCCTTGGCCGAGCCCACTGGTGAGACTGCGAACCTCACGGCCCCCAGCCCCCGGGCGCCCAGGCGGATCCGGATCACACGCATGCCCCCATCGTCATTTCCTTCGAAAGAAATCGAATCATTCGACCCGTCAATCGGCATGGAGTTTCCTGGATTCACCGCACAGACCGGCCCCGAGAGGAATCCAGGACCCGTGATCGTTCACAAAAAGCTGGCCGCCGTCGCGACCGTTGTGGCAGCCCTCACCGTCGCTTCCACCAGCGCGGAATCCGCCCGGGCCGCCGAGCCTGCCGCCCACCACGTGGCCTGGGAGCAGGGCCGGGCGCCGGGCGCCCGGGCGGGCTCCCTCACCTCGGGCATCCACGTCCGGATCTACAGCCTGTACCGGGCGACCCCGGGCCAGTGCCTGGACGCCGACGCCACCGCCGGCGGCAACGGCACCAAGGTCCAGGTGTGGGGGTGCAACGGCACCTCCCAGCAGGAGTGGCTGCTGTCCGGCGACGGCAGCCTGCGGAGCGTCCGGTTCCCGGGCATGTGCCTGGACGCCGACACCAACGGCGCCGGCGGCAACGGCACCCGGGTGCAGCTGTGGCAGTGCAACGGCACCACCCAGCAGCAGTGGTACCACCCCTCCGGGGACCAGGCCATCTACAACGTCCGCTTCAGCAACGGCAAGAACACCGTGTTGGACCGCGACACCGACGTCCCCGGCAACGGCGCCCAGGCCCAGCTGTGGGGCAAGAACTTCCAGTCCCAGCAGTGGTGGGACATCCGGACCGCGTGACGTCTTCGACGCCGTCGGCGCCGGTGCCCGGTGAACAGCACGTCTCGACAAGGAGGGAACACGCATGAATGCAGTGGAACGCACCCGGAGGAAGATCGGCGTGGGGGCCGTGGGATTCGCCGCCGCGATCGCGTTCGCGGTTGGGGTGACGCCGGCCTCGGCGGCGGCACCGACCGCGAACGCGTCCCCCTCGCTCAGGAACGGGGAGATCGTGGAGCTCTGGAACTACAACAGCCAGCACTGCCTGTCGGTCGGCGCCGGGAGCACGGCGGGCGGAGCCGGGATCATCCAGTGGTCCTGCTACGGCGGCGCCGAGCAGTACTGGGGCCTCTACCCCATGCCGAACTCCGGCGGCGGCTACGAGATCGTGAACAAGAACAGCGGCAAGTGCCTCGCCGATCCGGCGAGTTCGCCGAACGCCGGCGTCCAGCTGATCCAGTACGGCTGCGACAAGGGGGCGGAGCAGACCTGGTACTTCGACCGGAACCCCGACACCGGCTTCGCCCAGATGCGGAACCGGGCGAGCGGCCTGTGCGCCGCGGTCGGCGCCTCGAGCACGACGCCGGGTGCCCCGGTCGTCCAATGGTCCTGCTACGGCGGCGCCGAGCAACGGTGGACGACCTCCGCCTGACCGCCAGCGGCCGGCATTTCGCGGCTCCTCCCCCACGAAGCCGCGAGACGACCCACCGGAGCCGCGCCCCTCGCCCTCACCGGGCGAGGGGCCGACCAGGAGATCGCCCAACTCCGCTCCGACCGCGCCGCCCTCGTCCGGGCCGTCAACCAGCTCGCCCTAAAGAACCAAGGTCTGCGGGTGCGGCAGTTCGAGGGCCTGGTCCGCGTCGTGCGTGAGCGCGGTGGGAACGGGCCGGGCGGTGGCAGGCCGTGGTGCCTGCCACTGGCGGACCGGATCCTGCTGGTGGCCGTGTACTACCGCACGAATCTCACGATGCGGCAGCCGGCGCCGTTGTTCGGGATCTCGACGGCAACGGTGCCGCATCGTCCAGCGCCTGGGCTTGTTCTTGGCTCTGGAAGCCGCTCCACGCTCGGTCGCGGGCGTGGAGCGGCTGTGGATCGTGGACGGCACCCTGATCCCGGTGCGGGACAGCACGGTCGGTGCGTCGAGCCGCAACTACCGTTTCTCGGCGAACGTGCAGGTCGTCATCGACGCCGACACCCGACTCGTGGTCGCCACCGCGCGTCCGGCCCCGGGCAACAAGGCCGACGCCCATGTCTGGTGCGCCTCCGGCCTGCCCGCAGCATGCGCCGGCACCACCCGGGGTGCCCCGCCCGCACAAGGAGCCGGTAGAGGCCGTGGAGGCCGGGCCGGGCAGTGAGGAGCAGGCGGCCGTACCTCATTTCGCGCTGGGCACCTGGCTCAACAACCAGAAGGCCCGCCGGGCGAAGCTGACCCCGGGCCAGCTCGCACAGCGCGCCGAACACGGCGCGGAGTAGGCGTAGCGGACTGTCCGGGCCGGGCTGGTAGTTCCTGCGCCGTCAACACCGGAACGTCGAGTCCAGACGGGGACGGACCGACAACTCGCACTCAGCCGACCAGGCGGAACTTGGTGGTCGGCACACCCTGGATGCCGGCGCAGTCCAGGTTCGAGGTGGTGGCGCTGTAGGTCCAGCCCCGGGGGACGTCGCACGCCCACATTCCGTTGACCGGCGTACGGAGGTGGAAGGTGGTGGAGGGGACCCCGCTTCCGTACAGCAGGCTGCAGGAAGTGCTGCGGCCGACGAAGTCATAGGTGAAGGCGGGGGTCCCCACGCAGGCGGTGAGGCCGTCGTACGGGGTCCGCAGGTGGTAGGCGTTGGAGACCACGCCGGACTGCTGGCTGCACGCGTAGCCCCAGGAGATGGAGTCGTAGACGAAGGCCGGGGTGCTGATGCACGCGGTCAGGCCGTCGACGGGCGTGCGCAGGTGGAACTGCGGCGAGTTCCAGGTGCCGCCGCCGCTACAGCTGCGGTTCATGGACACCTGGTCGTAGACGTAGCCGGCCGGGACGTCACAGGCCCACACGCCGTCCAGCCCGGTCGTGGCGGCGGAGGCGGGCGTGGTGGCGGCCGCGCCGGAGAGCAACAGCGCCAGCGCGGCGAGGGCCGCGAGCAGGGCGGACCTAACGGTACGCGCAGCTCGAGTCGCTCGCGCGGTTCGTGTGGTTCGTGCGGTTCGTGCGGTTCGTGCGATGGACATGAGACTCCCTCGGTGGTGGAGGAGTTGCCGATGGATGCACGGTGCCGACGGCGGTGGTCGCGGGTGAGCGTTCGCCGCCGTCGAAGGTTCTAGCACGCACGGTGGGTCGTCGGCCCGATGCTCCGTCCCCGGTTGATCATTCCGCCGACCACCGTCTACACACCTGTGCGCGTTTACTCCGGTTCATGTCAGCCGATCGCCGCCACCATCATGGTCGGGCAGGCGTCGGCCCGACCACGCTCGGCTGCGGCCCGGTGGGTTCGTGGCGGGCCGACGCCGCCCGCCGGGCGCGGGCGGCAGGGTGCTCGCGGTACAGCGGTGCCTAGCGGCGGCACCGAGCGGCGGCGCCGGACCGGACAAGCGTTCCCATACCGCTGCCGAACCGTTGTCGAACCCGCCGTACCTAGCGTCCCCTCCATCGGGGCGACGGCCGTTCCGGCGAACGCGGACGGACCGGGGAGGCGCGTCGGACGGCTCCTCGCGCGACGGCGGACCACCCGGCGGGACCACGGACTCCGGACCGCCGCCCGCCCACGGTCGTACGGCAACCCGACCGCGGCCCCTGGCGGACGAACGACCACGAGAAGGGGACCCTCTTGTTCGACGCACTGTCCGACGCCCTCGCCGACGAGCAGTTCTACGCGCCGCTCGGCACGGTGGCCGACCCCGGCCGGCGCTTCGCGCCCGTGCGGGTCGCGTCCGGCTGGCACGGAAGCGACCGGGGCATCTGGACAGGGTGGAGCGGGCCCGGGGCCCGCCGTGCCGCGCAGGGCTGGAAGATCCACGTGTCGGCGCGCCCGGAGCGGGCCCAGCACGTCCTCGACACGGTGGCGGACACCTGCTTCGCCGAGAGAGTGCCGTTCAAGCACGTGTCGGCGCACTTCTTCTTCCTCGCCCTCCACCACAAGCACGGCGCCCGGTCCCAGTCGGGCAAGTTCTGCGCCGTGTACCCGCCGGACACCCCGGCCGCCGAACGGCTCCTCGCCCTCCTCGCCGAGGCCCTGGACGGCGAGGAGGGCGCCTACGTCCTCAGCGACCGACGCTACCGGGACTCCCGGACGGTCCACTACCGCTACGGCGCGTTCGGCCACCGCAGCCGGCTGCTGCCCGACGGCACCGCGGAGCCGCTGCTCGCCGACGGCCACGGGCACGACGTGCCGGACGTGCGACTGCCGTACTTCGTCCTGCCCGACGGCGTCAGCGACCCCTTCGTGGACCGGGAGCCGGCCGCGCACCGGGGCAAGATCCGCATCCGCGACTACGAGATCGTCAAGGTGCTGCAGCCCAGCAACGCCGGCGGCGCCTACCGGGCCCGCGACACCCGCACCGGGCGCCTCGTCCTCATCAAGGAGGCACGCCCGCACAACGGCTACACCTGGGACGGCGTCAGCGCCCGGGAACGGCTGCACCGGGAGTACGACACCCTGGCCGCCGTCCACGCGGCAGCCGCGGGCGTGTGCCCCGAACCGCTGGAGCGATTCACCGAGTGGGAGCACGACTTCCTGGTCATGGAGCACGTCGAGGGAATCCCGCTGGTGCAGTGGATCAACCGCTCGTCGCCCGTCCTGCTGGCCAACCGGCCCGCCGCGGACTTCGACCGGTACCACGGCGACTGCCGCCGCCTCCTCGCCTCCCTGGACGTGGCCCTGGGCCGGCTCCACGCACTGGGGCTGCGGTTCGGCGACGTCAGCCCCGGAAACGTCATCGTCACCCCCGCCGGGGAGGCCAGGCTCGTCGACTTCGAGTCCGTGACCGCGCTGGACGCCCGCCCCGCCCGGATGGGCACCCCGGGGTTCGCACCGCCCCCGGGCCTGGCTGCCGAACACCGCGCCGACCCGCTCCTCTCCGACCGCTACGGCCTGTCGGCCCTCGTGCTCACCCTGCTGGCGCCCTTCCACAACGCGCCCCAGCTGACGCCTGCCAACTTCGCCCTGCTGCGGCGCGACCTGGCGGCGCGGACGCCGGTGCCGGACGACCTGTGGCAACGGGCCACCGCCTTCCAACCGTCCGGCGGGTCCGGCGC
Organism: Kitasatospora sp. NBC_01560; assembly: GCF_045208415.1. Lineage (NCBI taxonomy): Bacteria > Bacillati > Actinomycetota > Actinomycetes > Kitasatosporales > Streptomycetaceae > Kitasatospora > Kitasatospora sp. NBC_01560. The sequence continues at coordinate 189,213 of NZ_CP109364.1, forward strand.
GGACCGCATGTCGTCGCTGCCCGACCCCGGGGAGGTGGACGCCGATCCGCTGGGGTGCCTGGCCCGGCTCGCCGAGAGAACCGCGTCGGGGCTCCTCGCCCTGGCGGACACCGACCGGCCCGACTGGGCCTTCCCGCCGTCGCCCCAAGCGTTCCGCACCAACACGGTGTGCGTGGCGTACGGAACGGCGGGCGTGGTGCACGCCCTGCACCGGGCCGGTATCGCCGTCCCGGACGAGGTCCGCAAGCGGCTGCGCAAGGACGCGCTCGCGACAGGGGACGCGCTGCCCCCCGGACTGGCCGTCGGCTCGGCCGGCGTCGGACGGGCCCTGGCCCGGACCGGGCACCTCGACGAGGCGCTCGACCTGCTGCGCGCAGCCGACGGCCACCCGCTCACGACCACCACGACCACGCTGGCCGGCGGGCGGGCCGGGGTCGGCCTGGCCTGGCTCGCCCTGCACCGGCGCACCCGCGACCCCCACCACCTGGAGCGGGCGGCCGCCGCCGGCGACGCGCTCCTGCGGTACGCCGCGGACGACCTGGGGCCGACCCTCGGCGCCCACGACGCCCGCGGCCTGTTCCACGGCCGCTCCGGACTGGCACTCTTCCTCCACCACCTCAGCCGCGAGACGGGCGAACAGCGCTACCTGGCGGCGGGATGCGCACTGCTCCACGAGGAGCTGGACCGCGCGGTGACGCTGCCCGACGGCTCCCTCTCCTTCGCGGACAACGCCGTGAACCGACGCGTCATGCCCTACCTGGCCACCGGATCCGCCGGAATCGGCACCGTCCTGCTGCACTACGCCGGCACCACCTCGGCGGACGAACGCCTCACCACGGCCCTGCCCCGCGTCATCGCCGACGCCCGCAAGGTCAGCGCGATGCAGGCCGGCCTGCACGACGGCTTCGCCGGACTGGTCTACCTGCTCGCCGAACACGCCGACTTCACCCGGGACGACGCCGACCGCCAGGATGCGCTCCGGCTCGCGACCGGGCTTCTCAAGTACGCCGTCCCGCACGGTGACGGCGTCCGCTGGCTCGGCACGGGCTCGCTCCGGTTCAGCGCCGACGTGGCCAGCGGCAGCGCCGGGATCCTGCTGGCGCTGCACCGCGCCCTCCACGGCCCGGGTGACGACTGGTTCACCCTGGATCCCGCCCACCCCCAGGAAAGCGAAGGCAACCGTCCATGACCGAGATCCTCGCCCTCCAGCAGCTGGAACTCCAGACCGAGCAGGCGGAGGAGGCCTACCCCTTCCCCTGCTTCAGCATCTACGCCAGCTCGTTCATCGACAACGACACCTACTGACCCCGGCCCGGGCCCCGGCCCCGCCCCTGGCCCCGGTCAGGGGCCCGGCCGGGGTCCTGACCGGAAAGGGAACCGCTTCGACGCCGGCCCCGGGACACAGCGCCTGCGGGTAGACCGATCCGGCAGCGCCCGCCGGACCATTGGCGTGAAAGGGGTGGGAGGGTGCAGGGTGTCACCTATGTCCGAACGCCGCGACCGCCGCCGTCTCCACGCCCGTGCCCGCGCTCTCGGCGTACCTGTCGAGCAGGCCCGACGCCGGACCTCCCTCCGCCGGCCCGCGCCGCCGACCGCGGAGCCCGCGTGGCCGCAAACCGCCCTGCCCGACCGGGACGAAGCCCCTGCCGCGTTCCGGGCACTGCCTCCGGCACCGGTGATGTGCTGCACCGTCTCCCGCGACCGGCACGTCACCGACGGCGGGACCGTGGTCTTCCTGACCCTCCACACGCCCGACTGCCCGATCTGGTCCGCCCGCTGACAGCACGGCCCCGACCGGACCGGCTCGCCACAACGCGGCGACCGGCCGACCACCGCGACACCGGACACAGGAGCTCGGCGGCCCGGCGGACCTGTGCTGCGTGAGTTGCGAGGGCGCCCCCGCTTGCTGCGCGGCCCCGCCCCGCCGGGCCGGGGCCGTGCAGCACAGCAGTGGCTGACGAAGTCCTTGAGCGCCTTACCGGCGCGGAACATCACCACCGTGTGCCCCGCGATCTGCCTGGTCTCCCCGGTCGCCGGGTTCCGGCCGGTACCGGCCGCGCGATCCCCCGCCGAGAAGTAGCCGACATCGCCCAGCCGTACGGACGCATCGACCTGGGAGGACTCCGCAGGCGGTCCGCCGACTCCACAGGTGCCCTGCTAGCGTCCCGTTCATGAAGATCACGGGGCGGCGGCGGATTGCCGTAGAGGCCGGCGGTGCGCTGGTGGTGCTGGGTGCGATTGTCGGCGCGGTCGTCACGTTCGCCGGAGACCCGAAGCCGCCGGCCGGACCGACCGAGGGCAGCCCCGAGTGGATTCAGGCGTACGACGCGAAGGTGAAGCGGTCCGCCGACCTCGGCCGGGTGCACGGCATTCTCATCCGGAGCCGCGCCCAGGAGGTCACCGACGTGCTGTGCGCGGTGGAGTGGGGCAAGCTCACCGACGAGCAGCGCCGGGGCCTGGACGAGTCCGCGTTCGCCGGCGGCTGCCGGATGAGTCCGTGACCTGATCAGGCGGACCGCGGGTTCACGCAACTTCGCCCGAAGAAGCTGCCTGCCACCCTCACCCGGGTAACCGCCGACGGATCGGTAGTGTGGCCGGACACCCCGTTGAGAGGCGCCCTCCCCCATGGCCAAGAACGCCGCCGAACCACGTGCCGCAGCCCGCAAGCCCCTGCTGCAGCTGACCGGCGTCAGCCGCTCGTACGACGAGCGGGAGGTGCTGCACCCGATGAGCCTGTCGCTGGCCGCCGGAGAGTGCGTGGCTCTGCTCGGACACAACGGATCGGGCAAGTCGACCCTGCTCAGGGTCGCGGCCGGACGCGACGCGCCCAGCAAGGGCACCGTGGTCTTCGACGGCATCACGATGGACGAGAACGACCCCCGGGTCCGGGCCCGGGTGGCGGTGGTCGGCGACACCGTCGCCTGCTACCCCGACCTGACCGTCCGCGAACACCTGCTCCTGGTCGCGGTCGCGCACGGGGTCGCCGATGCGCCCGACTGGGTCTCCCAGGTACTGACCGACCGGATGCTCACCGCACGGGCCGAAGCACTGCCCTCGGCCCTCTCCTCGGGACAGATGCAGGCCCTGTTGCTGGCCTGCGCGCTGGTGCGCCCGCGCGATCTGCTGCTGCTGGACGAGCCCGAGCAGCGGCTGGACCCCGACGCCCGCCGACACCTCGCCGATCTGCTCAAGGCAGAACTGGCCGACGGTGTCGCGGTACTGCTCGTCACCCACCACACCGACCTCGCCCTGGACGTGGCCGACCGGGTGGTGGTGCTGGAGGACGGCAAGATCCTGAAGCAGGGCGCGACCCGCAAGGTGCTGGCGGCGGATCTCGCAGCCCGCACCGCTGCAGGCTCGGCGAGTGCCCGGTGACCACCACCCTCCCGGAAACCGACCCCGGCCCCGCCGTCGAAGCCTGGACGGACGACGACGACTGGACCGACGAGACACTCGCCCTGCTCCGCGCCCTGCGCGCGCCCCACCGACGCAACCGCGCCAAGTCGGTCGGCTTCGCCGTCTACTGCGTGGTACTCATCCTGATCATCTGGGGCGGCGTGCCAAGCCTCGGCCTGTTCCTCCAGGCATCCATGGGCGCCGACTACACCGGCCACGGCGGCGATCTGCTCGCCGCCATGCCCGCCGGCATCACCGCGATCGGGCTGCTCACCTTCCTCCTGCTGGTCAGGGACGGCCTGTGGCGCGGCCCGGTGGTGCCACCCCGGGCGGCGACCGACTGGCTGCTTGTCCACCCCGTCCGGCCCCGACCGGTTCTCCGCCCGTGGTTCTGGCTGTCCTGCGCCGTGGCCGCCTTCCCCGGCCTGGTGGCGGCGGTCGGCGGCATGATCGCGCTCGGGCTGACCGTTCGGGTCGGCCTCCCGGCCGCGCTCGGCTGGTGCCTGCTCGGCGGGCTCTGCCTGCCGCTGCTGGCCACCAGCGCCGCGCTGGTGGTGGAGCGCAGCGACCGCGCAGCCCACTGGGTGCGCCGCCTCACTCCGTGTCTGACACTGCTGATCATCGCGCTGGCCGGGCAGAGCGCACTGGCCGTCGCCGGACACCCGGTGCACTGGCTGGAACTGGTCGAAATGTGGTCGGGACCGTGGGGCTGGGCCGCGATCGCCGCACTGGCGCCGACCCCGGCCGCCGTGGCGGGCAACTGGGTGGCCGCCGCGCTCCTGCTGGTGTCCACCGGTGGCGCCCTGGTACTCGCCGACCGGGCCGCACCAACGGTGCCACTGGCCCGACTGCGGGAACGGGCCAGGACGGCCGCCGGGGTGCTGGCCGCGCTCCGGACGGTCGAGCTGCGCAGCGCACGACTGGCAGTGAACAGCGCCAACCGCAGCGCCCGGCAACGCCGGGTCCGGCTGCCGGCGCCGCGGCGCGCCTGGCTGGTGGTCCCGTGGCGCGACACCCTCGCCCTGCTGCGCTCCCCCGCCCGGCTGGGTCGCGCGGTGGTGCTGGCGGTGCCGGCCCTGCTCTGCGCCGTACTCGCGCACAGCGCCACGGGCGGGTTGTCCTGGCTGGCCACCGCCGTCGCCCTGGTGTTCGGCTACCTGGCCGTCGCACAGTTCCTGGAACCGGCCCGGATCGAGACGGACGACGTCCGACGGGCCTCCTGGTCGCCCTATCCGTTCGCCGCTCTGATGCTGCGCCATGCCATCGTTCCGACGCTGGCCGGGGTTCTGCTCGGGCTGGCCTGTACCGGGGCGTTGCTGGCAACGGGTACGGGCCCGGCAGCCTGGCTCGCACCGGCCGCCGCACCGGCACTGGTCGCGGCCGGGCTGGTGAACGCCTGCCGTGGGGTCCTGCGCAAGGACCTGATGTTCTCCCCGGCCCAGGGCGCGGGCGGCGGGACAGGCCCAGTGCTGTTCGCCGCCTGGTACGCAGCCGGGCCCGCCGTTGGCGTGGCCGCGCTGACGCCGATGTTCTCCTCCGCACTGCGCGGCGGAGCGAGCGTACCGGTCGGCAAAGCCGCCCTGATGGCGGTGGTGGTTGCGGTCCTACTGCTGCGCTGGGCCCAGGCCAGGGCAGCGAAGATGAGCAGGGGACATGCCAAGCCAACGATCCGATGACCGGAGAGACATGGCCTCCTGGTACTCCAGCCGAACTTCTCCATTTCCGCTGGTCAACGGCCTAGGGGTGGGAGTGGGAGTGGGAGTGTAGCGGGCGGATGATCTGTCAGGGGCGGTCTTCATGAGACCGCCCCTCGATCGTCTGCAAGCGGTGTTGGTAGTGGCAACGCCGGGGCAGCCTCCGGCCGTGATCAATGAGTTGGAAGCCCAGCGGTGGGACCGTGAGCTCGATGATCTCTTCCTCCGCGTTGGCGTTCACCTCGGCCGCGTGGAGCCGCGCCGTCGGATGCGCGACTACGTCCGTGGTAGGCGATCTCGTCGGGCTCGCCTTCCTGGCGGCCGAGGCGGACGCGTGACCGCGGCGGGCGTGCCGCGCCGGGCACGGCCGGGCGTCAGTCCAGCAGGGTTCGCAGGTACATCCCGATGTAGAGGAAGAGCAGGGCGAGGGAGCCGAGGTAGAGCAGCGCTGTCGCACCCTCGCGGCCCGTTGCCGTGCCGGCCAGGTAGGGCAGCGCGGCGAGCAGGACGCCGCTCACCACCACCGCGTGCACCGTCTGGGCCACCGGTCGCCAGGCGACGTCGTCGAGCCCGTCCTCCTCCGCGGCACAGCCCAGCGTGACCACGAACGCGAGGACCAGGACCATGCCGATCGCCAGCGCGGGCAGGTCGGCGCGGGTCAGTCCCCACTCCCGGTCGAGGTAGCGCGACATCTTGATCTCGTAGTGCACCCTGCCGCCCAACTCCGGTGCGGAGGGCGCCCAGAGCACCTCGACCTTGTCGTCCGGCTCCGGCTCCCGCGGCGTGTACGCGCCCTCGGCCCGGACGGTGCCGCCGCCGGGGAGGGCCAGTGTCAGCTTCGAGAAGTAGCCGATGGTCGACCCTTCGCTGGTGTTCTCGACGACGTCGTGCGCCTCCACCACCGTGGCGACGGAGACCGCGGCCCCGGCGCGGACCACCGAGCGGACCGTCTCGGACTCGTTCGCCTGCGCGAACCCCGCCAGGGCCGCGCAGGCGAACGGGAGCAGCAGCCAGACCGCCGACTGACGGACGTACACCCACCAGCGGCTCCCGAAGTCGAACGGACTGCGGCTCCGGTACTTCCTGCGGCTCCGGTCACGGGCCCGGAGCCGGCCGGGCCGCACGGCCTTGAGCAGCGAGACGGTCCTGCGGCGGGCCGCCAGGCCCGACACCCAGGAGTACTCCTCGTCCGACCACCAGACCCAGAGCGCGACGACCCGGAGCCAGAGCAGACCGCCCGCCACCCAGACGGCGGTGACCGGCCCGCCCCCGTACGGGGCGGCACCGCCGGGCAGCCCGGCCGTCCACAGGACCACCACCGCCATCGCGGCGTACGCGAGCGCTGCGGATGCACGAACAGACCAGGTCAGCACGGTGTCCCCCCGAACGATCAACGATCGGGCCGAGTATCCCAGCCGCCCCGCCCCAGGACGGAGGCGGGGCCGGCTCGTGGGCGGCGCAGCAGCCGGTGCCCGTACCCGGGCTGCCGGTCGGGGAAACGATTCCCGCACCGTGGTCGATCTCACCGTGGCGGAGATCCGGCGGCTCCTGGCAGTCACCCGTCGTTGCCACTGTCAACGCCGCCTGCACACGATCGAGGGGCGGTCCCCATGGAGACCGCCCCTGACAGATCGTCCGCCCGCCGCACTCTCCACTCCCGGGCCGTTGGCAGCGGGAGTGGAGAAGTCCTGCTGGAGTACTGGGCGGCCGTTGATCGTTCCGCTTCTCGTCGGGGACGCCGGCCCTGTGGTGGGATCAGGTCGTGCGCTTCAGGTAGGCCTCGATCTCGTCGGCGGCGCGGGTGGCACCGCCGGCTTCCCGGGTGAGCCGCTGCGCCTCGATGCCCCGCTCCCGCACGGCCGCGTCGGCGGCCACCTCGGTGATCGCGGCCCGCAGCAGGCTCACGTCGGCCTCCGCCGGCAGCAGTGTCCGGCCGAGGCCGAGCTCGGCCACCCGCGCGGTGTTGGCTGCGACGTCCGGCCAGGACGGTATTCCGAGGATCGGGCAGCCGGTGTCCAGGGCCTCCATCACACCGCCCACGCCGCCGTGGGTGATCACCAGCCGAGCGTGCCGGAGCACCGCCAGGTGCGAGACCCAGCGGTGGACCTCGACGTTGTCCGGCAGCGGGCCGAGGTCGGCCGGGTCCATCCCCCCGCCGACCGAGATGACGGCGTGCCAGGGCAGCTCGGCGAAGGCGTCCACGCACAGCCGGAAGAACTCCGGATGCCTGTTGTGCACCGTCCCCATCGAGACCAGCGCCACCGGCAGGCCGCTCGCCGGGGGCTGCCACTCCCCCAGGAAGGAGCGGTCCGCGAGGCACGGCCCGACGAAGGCGAAGCGCTCGTCGAAGCTCTCGCCGTGCGGCTGGAAGAACCGCGGCACGTAGACGAGGTTGAGGCCCTCGGTGCGCAGCATGAACTCCTGCACCGGCTCTTCGACGCCGTGCGAGGCCAGCAACTCGACCATCCGGCCCCCGAATTCGACCACCACCTCCTCGGTGAGCGGGACCGCGCCGTCCGCCTCCATCATCTGCTGCACGAAGGAGTAGGTGTCGTTGGAGGCGAAGAACGGCGTCGACTGGACGGCCGGGATCCCCCAGGTGTGGGCCAGTACCCGGCCGGCCTGGAAGGCCACGGCGTCGTAGACCACCGCGTCGGGCCTGGCGTCGCCGAACCGCTCCTGGACCGCGCGCAGGATGGCGATGTTCTCGTCCAGGAAGATCAGCGGGGTGCGCCCGTTCTCGGGACCGCCCACGCTCTCCAGCGGCTGGGTGGAGTCGTAGCGCAGGTGTTCGGCGCCGACCTCGGCCAGGGCCTGGGCGAAGTCGTCGACGGCCGCGTAGGTGACCCGGTGCCCTCGGCGTACCAGTTCACCGACGACCGCCAGCGTGGGGAAGACATGGCCGTGGGTCGGGATGTTGACCATCAGGATGTGGCTCACTGCTACTCCGTCGGTATCGGGAAGAGGAATGAGGGAGTGGAACGAGAGCGGGGAACGAGGAAGTGGAACGAGGGAGGAGGGAGGCAAGCAGCGCGCCGGGGGGAGGGAGAAGGGGCGCGGCGGGCGGCGCGGCTCAGCTGGGGTCCTGGTCCGGACCGGCCGCGGACTGCTGCTCGAACTGCTGCTCGGCGGCCCGCCGGGCGGCCGCGATCTCCTCGGCGCTCAGCTGCCGGCGCGGGATCCAGGGGGGGACGGTGCCCTCCTCGTTGCGGCCTTTGTCGAGGATCGCCAGGTTGTGGTAGAAGTGCGCGCCGGCCAGCGTCCGGTCGGTCCCGCTCGGGCGGTGTGCGGACGGCGGCTCGTGCTCCTCGTGGTTGAGGCCGTCGAGCAGCTGCTTGAGGAAGCCCATGCTGGTGGTCGGGTCGCCGAGCCGCTCCGAACTGCCGCCGTAGCCCGGCCAGTAGGAGGTCTGCAGGTCTTCGATCACATAGAGCCCGCCCGGGACCACGTGCGGGAAGAGCGCACCGAAGGCGGCGATGACGTCCGGGCAGTAGTGGCTGCCGTCGTCGATGACGATGTCGATCGGCCCGATCCGCTCGGCCAGCGCGGTGAGGAAGGCCGGGTCCGCCTGGTCGCCCCGGACGGTGTGGATCCGCTGCTCGCGCAGCGCCGTCTTGTCGTAGACGTCGACCCCGTAGACGAGGCCCCGCCGGAAGAAGCGCTTCCACATCCGCAGCGAGCCGCCGCCGGCCGCCGGGTCGGCGTAGCCGCCGATCCCCAGCTCCAGGACGGTGAGCGGCCGGTCCCGCAGCGGGGCGAAGTGCCGGGCGTAGTGATCGGTGTAGTAGTGCAGCCCCCACTTGTCCGAACCGTGGCGCAGCGACAACTCGGCCAGGTCGAGCGGCTGTTCCGCCAAGCCGCGGAGCACCTGCTGGACGACCGGGAAGGCCGCCAGCGCGGGCATCAGCCGAGCCGGGTCCTCGATGCCGTGCCAGGTGATCACGGGCGTGCGGTGGCCTGCGGTGTGCCGGGCGCCGAAGACGGCGCGGGCCAGGTCGAGCAGGTCCAGCTCGACGGTGGCGTTGGGCTCGTCGGCCGGCCCGGTGCGGTGCTCGGCCTTGGGGCCGGTCAGCAGGTGGTGCCGGAGCACCTGGCCGTCGAAGGCGAGCTCGAACTGCACCACCACGGCCGCGGCGGCGGGTTGCTCGCTCAGGTCGGCCCGGCTGAGCAGTTCGTCCACCAGGTCGGCGGCCGTCTGCTCGGCGCCCGCCGACCTGATCACCACCGCGAGCTGCTCCTCGGGCCCGTCCGCCGCCAGGATCAGGGCGCGGATCCGGCGCAGGTCGGCCTCGTGCGGGTCCGGGTCGTGGTCCGACGGGCTGTTCACGTGCCGGCCGTTCTCGTGCTGTCCGTTCTCGTGCTGTCCGGTGAGGGCAGTCATGCGTGAGCCTTTCCACGAGGGAGTCGGGAGGACGGGCATCGGTGTGAAAGGAGGGGTTGGTGGTGCGGCCCGGACGCAGTGCGGCAGAAGTGGGCCCGACAACACAATGCCGCAGAATCCGGCGTTCGACCGGACGCGCGGGAACCCGTCTCGTGGCGCGATATCGATACGATATCCAGGCCTGGGAAAATATCCGGCAGCATATCGTCTGCGTCGGTTCCCCACCGTCGGAAATGATTTCTTTTCGGCCCGCCCTCCGGGAGGGGCCTACGAGGGCGAGGGAACAGCGCGCCCCGCCCGCTTCTAGGACTCGAGGAATTCCGGGAGGACGCGGGGTGGCCATGCCCCGACGCTCAGCACTCCGAGGGAGTGCGCCCGGGAGACCAGAGCGGGCCGGTTCGCGGCCTGGAAACGGCGCATCAGCAGCCCGATGCGGTACTCGATGCCCTGCCGGCTCAGGTAGAGCAATGCCGCCAGTTGGACGGTCGAGGTGCCGACCGCGACACCTTCCAGGATGCGGGCGTCCACGGCGGTCAGCCGCCGGACGCCCGCGCCGACGGCCGGGCCCCCGCCTGCCGGACGGGCGTAGCCGGCGGGCCCGGTCCGCGGCGGCCGCCGCGTGGACGTGATCTCCTCCGAGGTCGCTGACGGTGTCACTCCTGGCCCCCCTTCCCTGTCGTCGGTGCTCTCAGGTGCGCAGTGTGCCGGCAAGGTGGTCGCGGAGCATGCCGGTCACCTCGTCCGCCCGGCTGCTGAGGTAGAAGTGCCCGCCGGGAAAGACCTTGAGGTCGAACGCGGCCGTCGTGCGGTCGCGCCAGTGCCCGGCCTCGGCAACCGGTGTCCAGGGGTCCTGGTCCCCGACCACGGCGGTGACCGGGCAGGTGACCGCGGCGTCGTGGTCGGCCCGGTAGGTCCCCAGGGCCCGGTAGTCGCCGCGCAGCGCGGGCAGCACCATCCCCAGCAGTTCCTGGTCCTCCAGGAGCCGGGCGTCGGTGCCGCTCATGGCCCTGACCTCGGCCAGGATGCCCTCGTCGTCGAGTGGGTGGGAGGGCCCGGGCCCGTCCGCGGAAGGCCCCTTGCGGCCGGAGACGAAGAGGTGGTCGATCCGGCCTCCCGCGCGCTCGATCCGCCGGGCCACCTCGAAGGCGACGAGCGCGCCCATGCTGTGCCCGAAGAGGGTCAGGGGGAGGTCGTCCCAGCGGCGCAGCGCTTCGGACACCTCGTCGGCCATGCGGTGCAGGTCCTGGACGCCGGGTTCCTCCCGGCGGTCCTGCCTGCCGGGGTACTGCACGGCCAGGACGTCGACCGGGCCGCACAGTGCGGCGGACACGGGGAAGTAGTAACTCGCCGAGCCGCCGGCGTGCGGAAAGCAGACCAGTCGGCGTGCGGCCGTCGGCGAGGGATGGAAGCGACGGCACCACAGGTCGCTGTCCAAGGAGAGGGAGGTCATGTCGGCCTTTCATTCCTTTCTCGAATCCGCGCGGTGCCGGCGGGCAGGGTGTGGTGACCACGTGGGACATCCTCCGCACCGGCGGGCCGCCTGTACGCGGTAATACGGGGAGCTCCGATCGACGGTGACCGGCGGCGATCGGCGAGTCACGGACAGCGCATATGACAGCCTGCCATGCCACTCGGAATGTCAGCAAGTGCGCATCGGTACGAATCCGGCCACTCACGTCCGGGTTCAATTCCGGCCGTCGCTTCGGTGAATGGTGAGAGCGTTGCGGCGCGGGGCAATCCTGTGGGATTTACTCGGCTCCGGCCCGACAGCGACGGTCCGGCAGGACGTGCACCGCGGATCCGGCCGAGGAGGCGACGGCACCCCATGGCGGGTCACGGGGTCGGCGGCGGTGCAGTGGCGGGCGGCTTCACCGGCCGGCGGGCCGTGACGGGCGGCCCGGTCGTGACCGCCGTGACGGTACCGCGCAGCGTAAACCCGGCATGAGCATAAGACCTGCGCTCTAGGAATACACCTAGATACGACAGGACCGCGTTGACCCGTACATGGTCACCCAAGAGGCTGGAGGCAGTCTTGCCCACCGGTCGTACGATGAAGAGGACTCCCCCCTTGAACTTCCTGTTGCTGGGCCCGCTTTCCGTCCGGCTGAACGCGTGTGAAGTGCACGTGTCGGCGCCGAGGCAGCGCGTGGTCATGGCAGCGCTCCTCCTCAACGCCAACCGGGTGATCTCGGTCGACCGGATCGCCGAGTACGTCTGGGACGGCGCGCCGCCGCCGAGTGCCGCCGCGACCGTCCGCACCTATGTGATGCGCCTGCGGCAGTCGCTGGGCAAGTGCGCCTCCGCCCGGATCCTCACCCGGGCGCCCGGCTACCTCCTCGAACTCGGCGAGCACGAGAGCGATCTCGGCCAGTTCACGGCCCACCGCCGGCGCGCGGCGGAGCTCGCCGAGCGCGGAGACCTGGAGGGCTCCTCCGCCGAGCTGGCCGGGGCGCTCGCCCTGTGGCGCGAGGAGCCGCTGGCGGACATCCCGTCGCAGACGCTGCGCGATGTGGAGGGCCGCTACCTCCAGGAGCTTCGCCTGCAGACCATGGAGTTGCGGTTCGACACGGAGCTGGCACTGCTGCGGCACGCCGAGGTCGTGCCGGAACTGGTGCGGCTGGTGCGGAAGCACCCCCTGCGGGAGGCCCTGGTGGGCAAGTTGATGCTGGCGCTGTTCCGCTCGGGACGGCAGTCGGAGGCCCTGGACCTCTACCGGCGTACCCGGGTGCTGCTCGTCGAGCAGCTCGGCGCCGAGCCGAGCGCCGAGCTGCGCGAGGTCCACGGGCACATCCTCTCGGCCCACGACCGGCCCCACGACCGGCCCCACGACCGGCCCCGTACGCCCGACCCGCTGGAGCAGCCCGCGACATCCCCGGTGGTGGCCGTCGCGCCGGCGCCGACCGCTGCCTGGGAGAGGTCCTGCTGGCCGAGTCCGGCGCAGCTTCCCTCGGTGCCGCTGCCCCTGTCGGCCCGCTCCGGTGCGCTGGCGCGGCTCCAGCACTTCCTCACGACCGGCACGATGCCCGCGGGCATGGTGGCGACAGCGGTGGTGACGGGCCGGGGCGGTGTCGGCAAGAGCGCGCTGGCCCTGCACGCGGCACACGCCGTACGCGGCTCCTCGGCGCACGGCCAGCTGTATGCGGATCTCGGCGGAGCCGCCCGGCCGCTGACCGCCCGGGCGGTGCTGCCACGGTTCCTGGCGGACCTCGGTGTGCCCCGGGACAAGATCCCCGAGGGGGAGTCGGAGCGGGAGAGCCTCTACCGCTCGCTCACCGCGGGCCGCCGTCTGCTGGTGGTGCTCGACAACGCCTCCAGCACCGCACAGGTGCGGCCGCTGATACCGGGCAGCGGGGGCAGCAGACTACTGGTGACCAGCCGACGGCGGCTGGCCGATCTGGAGGGGGCGCACACCCTCCGGATCGGCCCGCTGGACGAGGCCGGGTCGCTGGAGCTGCTGGGCAGCATCGTCGGCCCGGCCAGGATCGGTGCCGAACCGCGGGCGGCCCGTTCGGTGCTGACGGTCTGCGCCGGCCTGCCGCTGGCGATCCGGATCGCGGGGACCCGGCTGCTGGAGCGCCCGCACTGGAGCATCGGGCACTTCGCCCGGCGGCTCACGGAGGCCCCGCGGCTGCTGGACGAACTGTGCGCGGGCGACCTCGGTGTCCGGCCCTGCCTCGACGCCGACCACGCCGGGCTCCGCCGGACGACTCCGGCCGGGGTCGACCCGGCCGAGGTGTTCACCGCGCTGGGGGCTGCCGGTGCGTGCTCGGTCTCCAGCAGTCGGGTCGCGGTGATGTTCGGCTGCTCCGCGGCGCAGGCCGAGGAGGCCCTGGACGCCCTGGTCGAGGCGAATCTGCTGGGTGCGCCGGCGGAGGACAGCTACCGGCTGGACCCGCTGCTGCGGGCGTACGCCCGCGAGCGGGCGCAGGCGGCGGCCGTGGAGCAGCACGGTCACCCGTACATGCGCGCCGGGTGACCGTCCTGACCGTCCCGGCGGCCCGGTCCCCCTTCGACCCGCTCCTTTTCGACCCGCTCCTTTTCGACCCGATCTCCTTCGACCCGATCTCCTTCGAGAGGACCCCCTCGCCATGGCCGGTCAGACAGCAGCCACCCACGACCTGCTCGCCTACGTCCGGGAGGTCTCCCTCCGTGACGACGATCTCCTCAGGGAGCTGCGGGAGACCACCGCGGACCTGCCGGGCGGGACCGCCATGCAGGTGATGGCAGAGGAGGGCCAACTGCTCGCCCTGCTCGTCGGGTTGACGGGGGCACGGGCGGTGCTGGAGATCGGCACCTTCACCGGCTACAGCACCCTGTGCATGGCCCGCGCACTCCCGGCCGACGGGGTGCTGGTGTCCTGCGACATCGACGAGCGGTGGCCGGCCGTCGGCGCCGACTTCTGGAAGCGGGACGGGGTCGACTCGCGGATCGACCTGCGGATCGGCGATGCCGCCGCGACCCTGGACGCGCTGCTGGCGGAGCGCGGGCCGGAGAGCTTCGACCTGGTGTTCATCGACGCCGACAAGACCAACTACGTCCGCTACTACGAGACTTCGCTGGAGCTGCTGCGCGCCGGCGGTCTGATCGTGGTCGACAACACGCTCTTCTTCGGCCGGGTCGCCGATCCGGCCGCCGTGGACCCGGAGACCGCCGGGGTCCGGGCTCTGAACCGGCTGCTGCACGAGGACCCCCGGGTGGAGCTGTCGCTGCTGGTGATGGCCGACGGGATCACACTCGTCCGCAAGCGCTGACCGCGGCGGCCGGAGCCCGGGAGCGCCGGCCGCCGCGGCGGTCACGACGTTCCCGGGCTCCCTTCCGGCACGTCCAGCCCGGGTGCGTCCACGCTCATGACGGTGGACACCACGCGCGGGCCGGGGACGAGGTGCAGGCGCTGGAGTCCGGTGTCCTCCGGAGCCGGTGCGAGGACGGCGGCGCAGGGGCACGGGGCTTCGTCCAGGCCCTCGAAGCCCGCGAACCGGTAGGCGATCTCCATCATCCGGTTGCGTTCGGTCGCCCGGAAGTCCGCGACCAGGTGGACTCCGGACCGGGCGGCGGCGTCGGCCAGCCAGTTCAGCAGGGTCGCGCCGGCGCCGTAGGCGACGACCCGGCAGGAGGTGGCGAGCAGCTTGAGGTGCCACAGGCCCGGGTGCCGCTCCAGCAGCAGGACGCCGACCGCGCCGTGCGGGCCGAACCGGTCGGTGAGGGTGACCACCAGGACCTCGTGCCGCGGGTCGGTGATCAGGCCGCGCAGCACCGCGTCCGGGTAGTGGACCCCGGTCGCGTTCATCTGGCTGGTGCGAAGGGTGAGTTCCTCGACCCGGGACAGCTCCTCACCGGTGGCCCGGCCGATGCGCATCCGCAGGTCCAGGGAGCGCAGGAACTCCTCGTCGGGGCCGGTGGCGGCCGCCCGCTCGGCCTCGCGGCGGAAGCCCGCCTGGTACATCCGGCGGCGCCGCCGGGAGTCGACGGTGCTGGTCGCGGGGGTGAACTCGGCGAGTTCGGGGAGGGTGAGGACCTGCTCGGCCGGGTAGCACCGCACGTCGGGCAGGTGGAAGGCCACTTCGGCGCGTTCGGCGGGCCGGTCGTCGACGAAGGCGACGGTCGTGAGCGCGAAGTTCAGCCGGTCGGCGATCCGGCGCACCGACTCGGACTTGGCGCCCCACCCGATCTCCGGCAGGACGAAGTACTCGGCCACGCCGAATGCCTCCAGCCGGGCCCAGGCGTGCTCGTGGTCGTTGCGGCTGGCGACGGACTGGAGGATGCCGCGGGAGTCGAGCTCGATCACCACCTTGCGCACCTCGTCCGGCAGGTGCACCTCGCCGTCCTCCAGCAGGGTGCCCTGCCAGAGGGTGTCGTCCAGGTCCCAGACCAGGCACTTGACGGTCTCAGCCATGTCGTCCTTCCTCGTCCCGTCGGCCGCGGGCCCGTTCACCGTGCCCCCGGAGCGGAGAGGGCGTGCTGTGCCAGCATCAGCCGGCACAGCTCGTTGCTGCCCTCGATGATCTCCATCAGCTTCGCGTCCCGGTACGCCCGGGCCACCGCGTGCCCGTCCCGGGATCCGGCCGAGGCCAGTACCTGGACGGCCGTCGCCGCGCCCCGGGCGGCCTGGTTCGCGCTGACGTGCTTGGCCAGTACGGTGGCCACCACCTGGTCCGGCGACCCTTCGTCCCAGCAGCGGCTGGCGTGCTCGCAGACCCGCGCGGCCACCTGCTCGGCCGTGTAGAGGTCGGCGAGGTGCCCGGCGACGAGCTGGTGCTCCGCGAGCGGTCTGCCGAACTGCTCCCGTCCGGCGGCGTGCGTGGTGGCCGCCGCCAGACAGGCCCGCAGGATGCCCACACACCCCCAGGCGACGGACATCCGGCCGTAGGCCAGCGCGGTCGTCACCAGCAGGGCGGGCGGCAGGCCGTGACCGCCCAGGACGCTGTCGGCCGGCAGCCGGACCCCGTCGAGGTGTACGTCCGCGTGCCCGGCCGCGCGGCAGCCGAGCGGGTCGGCGATCCGCTCGATCCGGACGCCGGGCGTGTCGGCGGGCACCACGACGGCCACCGCGCCGTCCTCGTAGCGGCCGACGACGACCAGCAGGTCGGCGTAGTGGGCGGCGGTCACCCACTTCTTGTGTCCGTCGACGACGACCGAGTCGCCGTCGCGGCGGACGGTCGTCGTCATCGCCGCGAGGTCGCTGCCGGCGCCGGGCTCGCTGAAGCCGACCGCCGCCAGTCCGCCACCGGTCAGCCGGGGAAGGTGGGTGGCCGCCTGCTCGGCGGTGCCCAGGCGCTGGATGGTCCATGCGGCCATGCCCTGGGAGGTCATCACGCTGCGCAGCGAGCTGCACAGGCCTCCCACGTGGGCGGTGTACGCGCCGCTGTGCATGCTGCTGAGCCCCCAGCCGCCGTACTGCTCCGGGACTTCGGCGCACAACCGGCCCTCGGCGCCCAGTTCGCGGAGCAGGTCCGGCGGGATGAGGCCGCTGCGGTCCCACTCCCCCGCGAGGTCGCCGACCCGCAGGGTGACGGAGGTCATGGCGCCGCTCAGGTCCTCACCCATGCCGGCCTCCGGCGGCGGGCACCCGGAGCCGGTCCACCAGCTCCGCCATCCGCCGTACGGTGCGGAAGTTGTCCAGCCGCAGGTCCGCGCCGCGGACGGTGATGGCGTAGGTCTTCTCCACGTGCATCACCACCTGCATGGCGAACAGGGACGACAGGCCGCCGGCGTCGAACAGGTCGGTGTCGGCGTCCCAGGCGGTTCCGGTGTGTCCTTCCAGGAATCCCAGCAGTTCCTTCTCCAGGTCGTGGGTGTTGGGCGTGTTCGCCGTGGTCATGGCTGTCTCCTCGGGGGTGATCAGGTGATCAGGTGTAGTCGTAGAAGCCGCGCCCGGACTTGCGGCCCAGCCGGCCCTCGCGGACCAGCCGGAGCAGCAGTTCGGTGGGGCGGCAGCCGTCGTCGCCGGTGCGCTCGTGGAGCACGGTGAGGGAGTCGACGAGGTTGTCGATGCCGATCAGGTCCGCGGTGCGCAGCGGGCCGGTGGGGTGTCCCAGACAGCCCTGCATCAGGGCGTCGACGTCCTCGGCGGCCGCCGTGCCCTGCTCCACGACCCGGGCCGCGTCGTTGATCATCGGGTGCAGGATGCGGCTGGTCACGAAGCCGGGTGCGTCCCGGACGACCACCGCCCGCCGCCGCAGTGCCGTGAGCAGGGCCGCCACGTCGGCCATCGCGGGGTCCCCGGTCCTTGCGCCGCGGACCACTTCGGCGGTTCCGATCAGGTAGGGCGGGTTCATGAAGTGCGTGCCGACCAGTTCCTCCGGCCGCTCCAGGGCGCCGGCCAGTTCGTCGACGGGGATGGAGGAGGTGTTGGTGATCAGCAGGGTTCCGGGCCGGACGAGTCCGGAGACCTCGGACAGGACGGCGGCCTTGATCGCGGCGTTCTCGGTGACCGCCTCGACGACGGCGGTGGCTCCGGCGGCGGCCTTGAGCGAGGTGCCGGTGGCCAGGGTGCCGAGGGGCGTCCCGGCGGGCAGGGCGCCCATCAGCTCGGCCAGCCGGAGTTCGCCGTCGATCAGGTCCGCGGCCCGGTCGAGCCGTTCCCGGTCGATGTCGACCAGGTGGACCGGCAGGCCGTGTCCGAGGGCGAGGACGGTGATGCCGACACCCATCACCCCGGCTCCCAGCACGGTGAGGGCGTGTCGCGCGGGGGGATCGTCGTACGGGGCCGTGGTCAACGGGTTCTCCTTCGTCTTCACAGGTCGTCGGTGGTGCGGAGGGTGGTGCCGAGCCAGTCGGCGACGGCGTCGCCGGTGGTCGCGACATGCTGTTCCATGATCGAGAAGTGGTCTCCGGGAACGTCGACGACGGTGTCCGCACCGGCCCAGGACGAGCGCCAGTCACCGGCTTCGGCGGACGGGCGGCCGAGCGGAGTGGAGGCGCGGACCAGCAGCAGCGGGGCGCGGACCGCCGGGGGCGTCCAGTCGTCGAGCAGACGGAAGTAGCCGCCCATCGCGGTCAGCCTGGTCCCGTCCATCGGGGCCGCCCGGTCCTCGCGGGCGAACATGCCACCCAGCAGGACGTCGTTGAACTGGGTGATGCCCTGGTTGTCGGAGAGGTAGGTGTCCAGCAGCACCACGGCCGCCGGGCCCTCGCCGCGCTGCTCCAGCGAGGCGGCCACCGCGTGGGCGAGCGTGCCGCCGGAGGAGGAGCCGGCCAGGACGAGCGTCCGGCCGGGCAGTTCCCGGAGCAGTGTCGTCGCGTGGAAGTCCAGCAGGGCCGGCATGTCGGCGGGCAGTTCCTCCTCGGGGGTGAATCCGGGGGCGTCCAGGGCGGCGACGGCGTAGCGGTCCCGGAAGCGGGAGGCGAAGCGGGCGTACTGGTGGGCGCCGCCGAGGGCGACGATCGAGCCGAAGCAGACGAGCACGGGGGCGTCGGCGCGCTCGTTCAGGCGCAGCAGCCGCGGGCCGGTGCCGGCGGCCGCGAGGTCGCCACCGCTGTGGAAGGCCGGGCGCAGGGCGGAGGCGTTCTTGAGCAGGGCGATGCCCTCGTCGATCCGGCCGAGTGCGCAGGCCCGGCGGAACAGCACGCTCACCGGGTCGGTGTCGGTGGCGTCGGTGCCGGACCCGGCGGCTCCGGCACCGGCTCCGATTCCGGTTGCGGTTGCGGGTGCCGTTCCGGGCCGGGGGGTGTCCTCCGTCCGGGCCTCGGTGGCGAGGCGCGCCGCGAGCGCGGCGGGGGTGCCGCTGTCGAAGACGGCGGAGGGCCGTAGCCGCAGTCCGGTGGCGGCGGCCAGCCGGTTGCGGAGCTCGACCGCGGTCAGCGAGTCGAATCCGACGGAGAGGAAGGGTGCCGTCGCGGACAGTGCCCCGGCGTCGGTGTGGCCGAGGACTTCGGCGGCCTGGGCGAGGACGAGTTCGCGCAGGACCAGCTCGCGTTCCTGCGCGTCGGCGGCGGTGTCGAGCCGGTGCCGCAGCGCTGCGGCGGCGGTCGGCGTCCCCTTCGCTCCGGTCGTCGCGGTCGGGCTGCGCCGGACCAGGGTGCGCAGCATCGGGTGCACCGGGCCGTTGCCGCGCACGGTGAGGTCGAGGTGGGCCAGGACGACGGGGCTCCCGTCCCCCGGCGGGGCGGCGTCCGCGGCGCACACGGCGTCCAGCAGGGCCATGGCCTCCTCGTCGGAGAGGCCGCGAGCGCCGCGGCGGTCGATGCGCCGCCGGTCGGGGCCGCCGAGCTCGGCCGTCATCCCGCTCACCCGCTCCCAGGGCCCCCAGGCCAGGGACAGGCCGGGGAGCCCGAGCCGCCGGCGTTCCGCGACGAGGGCGTCGAGCGCGGCGTTGGCGGCCGAGTAGGACGCCTGGCCGGGGCTGCCCAGCACGCCCGCGGCGGAGGAGAAGACGACGAACGCGGAGAGGTCCGCTCCGCGCGTCAGCTGGTCGAGGTGGCGGGCGGCGTCGACCTTGGGCCGCAGGACGGCGGTCATCCGCTCCCTCGTCAGCCCGTCCAGCAGACCGTCGTCGAGCACTCCGGCGGTGTGGACCACGGCGCACAGCGGATGGCGTTCGGGGACGGCCGCCAGGGCGGCGGCCAGGGCCGGACGGTCGGACACGTCACAGCCGACGGCGACCAGTTCGGCTCCGGCCTCGGCCAGCTCCGCCGTCAGCTCCGGCATGCCGGGGGCGTCGGCGCCGCGGCGGCTCAGCACGAGGAGGTGGCGTACGCCGTGCGCGGCGACCAGATGGCGCGCCAGGACGGCCGCGAGCGCGCCGCCGCCGCTCACCAGTACCGTCCCCTCGGACGGCCCGAACGGGTGGGCCGACCGGGTCGCTGTCGGGGACACGGGGGCGGTGGCCGTGGTGGCCGTGATGACCGGCGGCCGTATCAGTCGGGGCGCGTACAGGACGCCGCCGCGCAGGGCCGCCTGCGGCTCGCCCGTGGCGAGGAGGTCGGCGAGCGCGTCGCCGAGACCGTCCGGCTCCGGCCCTTCGGTGTCCAGCAGCACGAATCGGTCGGGGTGTTCGAGCTGAGCGGCCCTGAGCATGCCCCAGACGGCCGCCGCTGCGTGGTCCACCGGCTGCGGGTGCGCGCCGAGCGGGCCGGTCGCACCCCGGGTGAGCACCACCAGGGGCGTCCGGGCGGCGGTGTCGTCGGCCAGGTGGGCCTGGAGCCGGTCCAGGACGCCGGACGCGATCGCGTGCACCGCCGCAGCGGGGGCGTCCGTGGTCACGGTGTCCGCGGTCACGGTGTCGGCGGACGGGGGGCAGGTCAGCAGCATCACGTCGGGTGTCCCGGACGGGGGTTCGACGGGGAAGCCCGCCGGCAGCAGCCGCTCGTCCCGCGGGCCGAGGAGGCCCCAGCGGGTGACCGGGCGCGGGCCGGGCCCGGCGGTGACCGGCGTCCACCCGACGTGGAAGACGGAGCCGGAGGACGCCCGCAGTGCGGCGGTGGACGCCGTGCGCAGGGTGAGCGAGCCGACCGTCGCCACGGTACGCCCCGAGGGGTCGGTGATCCGCGCGGCGACGGCGTCGGGGCCGTCGGGGCGCAGCCGGACGCGCAGGACCGGCGCGTCGGAGGTTTCGATCGCGACGCGCTGCCAGGAGAACGGCAGGGGGACGCCGTCGGCGGCCTCCGCGGTCGCGGCGCCTTCGCGCAGTCCGGTCGTCTGGAGGGCGGCGTCCAGGAGCGCCGGGTGCACGGCGAAACCGTCCGGTCCGGTGCCGGGGAGGCCGTCGGGCAGGGCCACTTCGGCGTGGATCGCGTCCGTGGTGCGCCAGGCGGCGCGCAGGCCCCGGAACGCCGGGCCGTAGGCGACGCCCCGGGCCTCCAGCAGCCCGTACAGTTCCTCCACGTCCAGGGGGACCGCGTCGGGTGGGGGCCACGCGCCGGCCGGTTCGGTCGTGTCGTCCCGGTCGGCCGAGAGGTCCCGGGGGCCGACCGTGCCGGTGGCGTGCCGGGTCCAGGGCCGGTCGGCGGCGCCGGAGGCGGCCTCGGGCCGGGAGTGGAACTCCACCGGGCGCCGCCCCGTACCGTCCTCGGCACCCACCCGTACGCGCAGTTGTACGGCGTGGTCGTCGGCGGCGTCACCGGGCAGCAGCAGCGGGGCGGCGAGGGTCAGTTCCTCCACGAGGGCGCAGCCGAGGCGGCGGCCCACGTACGCGGCGAGCTCCACGAGGGCCGCGCCGGGCAGGATCACGGCTCCGGCCACGGCGTGGTCGACGAGCCAGGGGTGTGTGGCCGGGGAGAGCCGGCCGGTGAAGAGGGTGCCCGCGTCGTCGGGCAGTTCGACCGCGGCGCCGAGCAGCGGGTGGTCCACGGCGGACTGACCGACGGCCGCCTGGTCCGGGCCGGCCGACCGGGCGTCGAGCCAGTAGCGGCGACGCTGGAAGGCGTAGGTGGGCAGGTCCACGCGCTGGGCGCCGGTTCCCTCGAACAGCCGCTCCCAGTCGACGCGCAGGCCCCGGACGTGTGCCTCGGCGAGGGCGAGCTGGAGCCGGCGGAGCCCTCCGGCCCCGCGCCGCAGGGTGTCGAGCACCAGCGTCTCCGGGGCGCCCGCGTCGGCGGCCGTGTCCTCGATCCAGTACATCAGGGCGGGCTGGGGGCTGGACTCGATGAAGACGCGGTGCCCGTCCGCGAGGAGCGCGCGGGTCGCCCGCTCGAACTCGACGGTCCGGCGGAGGTTGCGGTACCAGTACTCGGCGTCCAGGGCCTTCGTGTCCAGCAGGCCGCCGGTCACGCTGGAGTAGTACGGCACGGCACCCGGGAGGGGGGTGATGCCGTCCAGGTCGGACAGCAGGCGCTCGCGGATCTCCTCCACCTGTGAGGAGTGCGACGCGTAGTCGACCTCGATCGGACGCGCCCACACCCCTTCCTCCAGGAGTTCCTCCACCAGTGCCGTGACCGCGTCCGCGTCGCCCGAGACCACCGTCGACGACGGGCCGTTCACCGCCGCCACCGACAACCGGCCCGCCCACCCGGCAAGGCGCTCGGCCACCACGTCGACCGGCAGGGGAACCGATGCCATGCCGCCACGGCCCGCCAGCACCGCCACCGCGCGGGAGCGCAGCGCGACCACCCGGGCACCGTCGTCGAGGCTCAGGCCGCCCGCCACCACGGCCGCGGCGATCTCACCCTGGGAGTGACCGACCACCGCGTCCGGGACGACGCCGAACGCGCGCCACACCTCCGCCAGCGACACCATCACCGCCCACAGCACCGGCTGCACCACATCGACCCGCGCGAGCAGGGCCTCCGAGCCCAGCGCCTCCGCCAACGACCAGTCGACGTAGGGCGCCAGCGCCCGCTCGCACTCCGCCATCCGTTCCGCGAACACCGCCGATTCGGCCAGCAGTTCCGCGGCCATCCCCACCCACTGCGAACCCTGGCCCGGGAACACCAGCACCGAACGGCCCGGGAGCAGCCCACCGCCGGCCGGCACGCCCGCCGAGCCCGCGCCCCGCGACAGGGCGGCGACACCGGCCAGCAGCTCGCCCCGGTCCGCCCCCACCACCACCGCACGCTCCGCGAACCGCGAACGCCCCACGGCCAGCGAATGACCGACGTCCACCACGCTCAGGCCCGGTTCCGCCACCACCCGCTCGTGCAGCGCCGCCGCCTGGGCGCGCAGTGCCTCCGGCGTACGCGCCGACAGGATCCAGGCGACGGCGGCGGGCACCGTTTCCGGCGTGCCGGGCCGGTCGACCGGCTCGTCGGTGACGGCCGTTGCGTCGGCCGGGGCGGTGGCGTGCACAGGGCCGGTGGGGGCCTGTTCGAGGATGACGTGGGCGTTGGTCCCGCTGGCGCCGAAGGAGGACACCCCGGCCCGGCGCGGCCGTCCCGTTTCCGGCCAGGGGGTGGCCTCGGTGAGCAGGGAGACGGCTCCCTCCGTCCAGTCGACGCGGGGCGAGGGGCGGTCGACGTGCAGGGTGCGCGGCATCACGCCGTGCCGCATCGCGAGCACCGACTTGATCACCCCGCCGACGCCCGCGGCGGCCTGGGTGTGGGACAGGTTGGACTTCAGCGATCCCAGCCGCAGCGGCCGCCCGGCGGGCCGGTCCTGCCCGTACGTGGCCAGCAGCGCCTGGGCCTCGATGGGGTCACCGAGGGTGGTGCCGGTGCCGTGCGCCTCCACCATGTCCACCTCGGCCGGGGCGAGTCCGGCACGGGCGAGCGCCCCGCTGATGACGCGCTGCTGCGCGGGCCCGTTCGGGGCGGTCAGCCCGTTGCTGGCGCCGTCCTGGTTGACGGCCGAGCCACGGATGACGGCCAGGACGGGGTGCCCCGCGCGCTGGGCGTCCGAGAGCCGTTCCAGCAGGAGCAGGCCCAGGCCCTCCCCGAACCCGGCTCCGTCCGCCGCGGACGAGAAGGACTTGCTGCGCCCGTCGGGTGCCAGGCCGCGCTGGCGGCTGAAGCCGACGTACAGGCCGGGGGTGGACATCACGGTCACCCCGCCGGCCAGGGCAAGGGTGGTGTCGCCGGAGCGCAGCCCCTGGCAGGCGAGGTGGACGGCGACCAGGGAGGACGAGCAGGCGGTGTCCAGGGTGACCGCCGGGCCTTCCAGGCCCAGGGTGTAGGCGACCCGGCCGGAGGCGACGCTGGGGATGGTGCCGGTGCCGAGGAAGCCTTCGACTTCCTCGGGCACCCGGCCGAGCCGGGACCCGTATTCGCTGTAGATCACTCCGGTGTAGACGCCGGTGCGGCTGCCGCGCAGGGTCGTCGGGTCGATGCCCGCGCGTTCCACCGCTTCCCAGGACGCCTCCAGCAGCAGCCGCTGCTGCGGGTCCATGGCCAGGGCCTCGCGCGGGGAGATGCCGAAGAAGCCGGGGTCGAAGCCGGTCGCATCGTGGAGGAAGCCGCCTTCACGGACGTAGAAGGTGCCGGGGGCGTCGGGGTCGGCGTCGAAGCCGCCCTCGACGTCCCAGCCGCGGTCGGCGGGGAACGGCGAGACCGCGTCGCGTTCCTTGACCAGCAGTTCCCACAGGTCTTCCGGGGTGCGCACGCCGCCGGGGTAGCGGCAACTCATCGCCACGATGGCGATGGGCTCGGCGGAGTCGTCGCGGAGCCGTCGGTTCTCCTGCCGCAGGCGCTGGTTGTCCAGCAGCGAGGCGCGCAGGGCGGCGACCACCTGGTCCGTGTCGGTGGGCATGGGGTTGGGCCTCTCCTTCTGCGGCTGTCGGTCAGTCACGTTCGCCGTCCAGGGCCATGCGGACGAGTTCGTCGACGGCCATGCCGTGGATGTCGGCGGCGGGAGCCGGTGTACCCGGTCGGTCGGCGAGGTCCAGGAGCGCGTCGAGGAGACCGGCCCGACGCAGTGCGGCGGGTGGGATCGCGGCGAGCAGGGAGCTGATCTCGTGGTCCGCGCGGTCCGCCCGGCCCGTCGTCCCGGCGGCCTTCCCGGTGGCGGTGGGGCCGCCCGGCCCGTCGGGTACCAGGCGCCCGGCGAGGTGGGCGGCGACGGCGGCCGGGGTGGGGTGGTCGAAGACCAGGGTCGCGGGCAGCCGACGGCCGGTGGCGGCGCTGAGCCGGTTGCGGAGTTCGACGGAGGTGAGCGAGTCGAAGCCGAGGTCCTTGAACGCCTGGTCCGGGTCGATGGTCCCGCCTGCGCCGTGGCCGAGGACGTCGGCGCTCCGGCTCCGTACCAGGTCGAGCAGGGTGGCGACGCGCTCCTCCGGGGTGAGGCCGGTCAGCCGGCGGCGCAGCGAGTCCGCTTCGGCGGCGTCCGCCCCGGAGGCGGGGCGGCGTGCGGCGCCGGGGACGAGGGCGGAGAGCAGGGCCGGGACCGGTGCGGTCCGGGCCGCCGTCCGGAGCCGGCCGAGGTCGATCTTGACCGGGACGAGCAGCGGTTCGTCCAGGGCGAGCGCCGCGTCGAACAGTGCCAGGCCTTCTTCGCTGCCGATGGCCGCGGTGCCTCCCCGGGACATCCGCCGCAGGTCGGCGGCGGTGAGCGTTCCGGTCATGGTGCTGCGGCGCGCCCACAGGCCCCAGGCCAGTGACTGGGCGGGCAGGTTCAGCGCCCGGCGGTGCTGGGCGAGCGCGTCGAGGAAGGCGTTGGCGGCCGCGTAGTTGCCCTGCCCGGCGTTGCCGACCGTGGCGGACGCGGAGGAGAACAGGACGAAGGCCGACAGCGGCAGATCACGGGTGAGGGCGTGCAGGTTGAGGGCCGCGTCGACCTTGGGCCGCAGGACGTGGCGCATCCGTTCGGGAGTCAGCGACTCGACCGTCCCGTCGTCCAGGACGCCGGCCGCGTGGACGACCGCGCTCAGCGGACGGCCGGCGGGGATGCCGGCGAGCAGGGCGGCGAGCGCGTCCCGGTCGGCGACGTCACAGGCCTCCACGTCCACCCGGGCGCCGAGTCCGCGCAGTTCGGCGGCGAGGTCGGCCAGGCCCGGGGCGTCCGCGCCGCGCCTGCCGACGAGCAGCAGGTTCCGTACGCCGCGCGCGGTCACGAGGTGCTGTGCCACCAGGCCGCCGAGCGCGCCGCCGGCCCCGGTGACGAGGACGGTTCCCCCGGCGGCGGCGATACCGGACGGTGTGTCCGGGTCCGGGCCCGGGAGCGCGTCCGTTCCCGGGGCCGGGTCCGTGGCGGTGGTGGCCCTGGTGAGGCGGGCGGCGAGGAGTTGTCCGCCGCGGATCGCCAGTTGGGGTTCGGTTCCGGCCAGTGCCCGGGGCAGCAGGCCGGCCACGGCGGCCGGGTCGTCGGTGTCGATCAGCAGGAAGCGGTCCGGGTGCTCGGACTGGGCGGAGCGGACGAGGCCGCGGACCGCGGCGCCGGTGAGGTCGGTGACCTCCTCACCGGCCGCCGTGGAGACGGCCCCCCGGGTGACGAGGACGAGCCGGGTTCCGTCGTCCCACCGCGGGTCGGCCAGCCAGTCCTGGACGAGCCGCAGGGCGTCGTCCAGTGCGGTGTGCACGGATGCGGCGTCGGGCGGGGACGGGAGGGGCGGGGTGTGGTCGCACCAGGCCAGCACCGCGGCGGGCGGCGGCGCTCCCCCGTCCAGCGCGGCACCGAGCGCGGCCAGGTCCGGATGGCTGTCCGGGAAGAGTTCCCCGCCGCCGAGGACGGCCCAGGGCCCGCGGGGCGCGGCGGGTGCGGTGGCGGGCGCCGCCGACCACTGCAGCCGGTAGAGGGATTCCGGGCCTCCGCCCGGGCGGAGGGTGTCGAGGTCGACCGGGCGGACGGCGAGCGCCTCGACCGACGCGACCGGGAGGCCGTTCGGGTCGGTCGCGTCGATCGACACCGATCCGTCCGCCCGGAAGCCGAGCCGTACCCTGAGCGCGGTGGCTCCGGAGGCGTGCAGCCTGACTCCGCTCCAGGAGAACGGCAGTCCGGCGGACGGCCGGTCCGGGCCCGGTCCGGTTTCCGGCCGAGCGCGCAGGAACAGTCCCTGGAGGGCGGCGTCCAGGAGGGCGGGGTGCACGCCGAAGGCCGGGGCGGACCGGTGCTGGTCCTCGGGCAGGCGTACCTCGGTGAAGATCTCGTCACCCCGGCGCCAGGCAGTGGTGAGCCCGCGGAAGGCGGGTCCGTAGCCGTAGCCGGAGGCGTGGAACCGCTCGTACAGGTCGTCGACGGCGATCGGGACGGCACCGGGCGGGGGCCAGGAGCCGGCGCCGTCCGGTACGGGTGCGGGCGGCGGGTTGCCGGTCGTGGCGGCGCCGGTGAGTCCGCCGGTCGCGTGCGCGGTCCAGTGCGGGGTCGCCGCGTCCTCGCGGCAGGAGAACACGTCCAGGGAGCGGTTGCCGTGCGCGTCCGCGGCGCCGACCCGCACTTGCAGCCGAACGGCGGCGTCGGCGGGTATCAACAGCGGTGACTGGAGCGTCAGTTCTTCCACCGTGTGGCAACCGGCCTCGTCCGCGGCGCGTACGGCCAGTTCCGCGAAGGCCGCGCCGGGCAGCAGGACCGTACCGGCCACGGCGTGGTCGGCGAGCCAGGGGTGGGTACGGAGCGACAACCGGCCGCTGAGCAGCAGTTCACCCGTGTCGGCCAGCTCGACGGCCGCTCCGAGGATGGGGTGGTCGGCCGGGTCGAGCCCGGCCGAGCCCACATCGGCCGCCGTGGTGGGCGCCGGCTCGGGCCAGTAGCGGGTGCGTTGGAAGGCGTACGTCGGCAGCTCGACCCGCCGCGCCCCCGGGAACGCACCCGACCAGTCCACCCCCAACCCGCACTCCCACCCACGACCCACCGACCGCAACACCTGCGCCGGGCCGCCCTCCCCCCGACGCAACGTCCCCAACACCACCGCCTCCACACCCGCGGCCTCCACCGACTCCCCCACCGCAACCGACAACACCGCATGCGGACTCGACTCGACGAAGAACCGGAAACCCTCCCCCAACAACGCCGCCGTCGCCCGCCCGAACTCGACGGTCTCCCGCAGATTCCGGTACCAGTACTCCGCGTCCAGAGCCTCCATGCCCAGCCGGCCACCCGTCACCGTCGAGAAGAACGGCACCGAACCCGCGACAGGGGCGATGCCGTCCAGCTCGGACAGCAGGCGCTCGCGGATCTCCTCCACGTGCCCGGAGTGCGACGCGTAGTCGACCTCGATCAGACGCGCCCGCACCCCCTCCCCCTGGAGTTCCTCGACCAGTGCCGTGACCGCGTCCGCATCACCCGACACCACCGTCGACGACGGACCGTTCACCGCCGCCACCGACAACCGCCCCACCCACGAAGCGATCCGCTCCCGCACCACCTCCACCGGCAACGGCACCGACGCCATCCCACCCCGCCCCGCCAGCACCGCCACCGCACGCGAACGCAACGCGACCACCCGCGCCCCGTCGTCGAGACTCAGACCACCCGCCACCACAGCCGCGGCGATCTCACCCTGGGAGTGACCGACCACCGCGTCCGGGACGACACCGAACGAACGCCACACCTCCGCCAGCGACACCATCACCGCCCACAGCACCGGCTGCACCACATCGACCCGCGCCAGCAGCGCCTCCGAGCCCAGCGCCTCCGCCAACGACCAGTCGACATAGGGCGCCAGCGCCCGCTCGCACTCCGCCATCCGCTCCGCGAACACCGCCGATCCGGCCAGCAGCTCCGCGGCCATCCCCACCCACTGCGAACCCTGACCCGGGAACACCAACACCGAACGACCGTCGACCGTGCGACCGCCGTCCCCCGCTCCCGAGTCGTCGTCGGCCATCCGGCCCAGCAGGGTGTGGAGTTGCTCCCGGTTCCCGATCAGTGCCTTCCGGTACTCGAAGGCGGAGCGCGCGTGCAGAGCGGACCCGATGTCGCGCGGGTCGGGTACGGGGCCGCCGTCCAGGTGGCGGCGTAGCCGGTCGGCCTGGAAGCGCAGTGCCTGCGGGCTCTTCGCCGACAACAGCCAGGGCACCGCCGGCAGGGGGGTGCGGTCGGCCGGCGGGCCGTCGTCCTCCAGCGGGGTGTGTTCGAGGATGGTGTGGACGTTGGTGCCGCTCAGGCCGAAGGAGGACACCCCGGCCCGCAAGGGGCGACCGTGGAGCGGCCAGGGCTGCTGCTCGGTCGCGAGGGCCAGCGCTCCGCGCGTCCAGTCGACGTGCCCGGAGGGCCTGCCGACGTGCAGGGTGCGGGGCACCTGCCCGTGGTGCATGGACAGCACCGTCTTGATGACCCCGGCCACACCCGATGCCGCCTGGGAGTGGCCGAGGTTGGACTTGAGGGAGCCGACCAGCAGGGGCCGTTCGGCGGGCCGGTCCTGGCCATAGGTGGCCAGCAGGGCCTGCGCCTCGATGGGGTCGCCGAGGGTGGTGCCGGTGCCGTGCGCCTCCACCACGTCCACCTCGGACGCCGTCAGCCCCGCGTCCGCCAGCGCCGCCCGGATCACCCGCTGCTGGGAGGGGCCGTTGGGGGCGGAGAGTCCGTTACTGGCCCCGTCCTGGTTGACGGCGGAGCCGCGTACCACCGCCAGGACCGGGTGTCCGTTGCGGCGGGCGTCCGACAGCCGCTCCAGCAGCAGAACGCCGACCCCTTCGCCCATGCCCATGCCGTCCGCGTCGTCCGAGAAGGCCTTGCAGCGGCCGTCCTCGGCGAGTCCCCGCTGACGGGAGAAGCTGATGAGGGCGCCGGGGGTCGCCATCACGGCGACGCCGCCGACCAGGGCGAGCGAGCAGTCGCCGCCACGCAGCGCCCGGCCTGCGAGGTGCATGGCGACGAGTGAGGAGGAGCAGGCCGTGTCGATGGTGACCGCGGGGCCTTCGAGGCCCAGGGTGTAGGCGACCCGGCCGGATACGACGCTGGGTGCGCTGCCGGTGAGCAGGTGGCCTTCGCCTTCCTCCGACCGGGCGACGACGGCCGCGTAGTCGGCGTAGTTGACGCCGGTGAACACACCGGTGCGGCTGCCGCGCAGGGCGGCCGGGTCGATGGCGGCGCGTTCGATCGCCTCCCAGGTGGTTTCCAGGAGCAGCCGCTGCTGCGGGTCCATGGCCAGGGCCTCGCGCGGCGAGATGCCGAAGAACTCCGCGTCGAAGTCGGCGGCGTCGTGGAGGAAGCCGCCCCGCCGGGTGGTCGATGTGCCGGGGCGGTCGGGGTCGGGGTCGTAGAGGGCTTCGACGTCCCAGCCGCGGTCGGTGGGGAAGTCCGAGACGGCATCGCCGCCGTCGGCGAGCAGGCGCCACAGGTCTTCCGGGGTGCCGATGCCGCCGGGGAGGCGGCAGGCCATGGAGACGATCGCGATCGGCTCGTCGTCGGGCGCGGGCGGGCGCGCGGCGGCGTCCGAGCCCGAGGGGTCCGGGTCGGAGGGGCGCGGCTCGGTAGCCTGCCGGCCGAGCAGTTCGGCGCGGATCTCCTGGGCGAGCGCGGTGGCCGAGGGGTGGTCGAAGATCAGGGTGGACGGCAGCCGCAGTCCGGTGGCGGTGTTGAGCCGGTTGCGGAGTTCGACCGCGGTGAGGGAGGCGAAGCCCATCTCCTGGAAGGCCCTGCCGGGCCGGATCGCGTCCGCCGTGGGATGGCCGAGGACGGCTGCCGCGTGGGTGCGGACCAGGTCGAGCAGCAGGCGGTGCTGTTCGGATGCGCCCAGGGCGGCGAGCCGTTGGCGCAGCAGGTCGGCGGCGGGTGCCACCGTGTCGCCGGTCGTGGCCTCCAGGGCGCGGCGGGCTTCGGGGATGCCGGTGAGCAGCGGGCTGGGGCGGGTGGAGGTGAAGACGGCGGCGAACCGCTCCCAGTCGACGTCGGCGACGGCGAGTACGGTCTCGTCGTCGTCCAGTGCCTGTTGCAGGGCGTGGACCGCGAGGTCCGGGGCGATCCGGGGCAGGCCGTGCTGCTCCAGTTTGAACAGGTCGGCGTCCTCGCCGGCGATGCGGTCCTGCCAGGGGTTCTCGGCCTGCCAGATGCCCCAGTCGACGGTGGTGGCGGTGAGGCCGCGCGCCCGGCGGTGCTGGGCCAGGGCGTCGAGGTAGGCGTTGGCCGCGGCGTAGGCGCCGTGGTCGCCGCTGCCCCAGACCCCGGCGATCGAGGAGAACAGGACGAAGGCGTCGAGTTCGCGGTCGAGCAGGGCGTCGAGGTGCTCGGCGCCGGCGGCCTTGGCGGCGACGATCTGTTCGAACGCGGACATCGGTGTGCCGTCCAGGGGGGCGAGCGCGACGAAGGCGGCCGCGTGGACGACCGCGGTGACCGGGTCACCCGCCGTCTCCAGACCGGTGAGCAGCGCCGATACGGCCTGACGGTCCGCCAGGTCGCAGACGGGCAGGGTCAGTCGTACGCCGAGGGCGGCCAGTTCCGCGGCTAGTTCGGCCGCGCCGGGGGCCCGGTGGCCACGGCGGCCGGGCAGGACGAGGTGCTCGGCACCGCTGCGGGCCAGCCAGCGGGCGAGGTGCGGGCCGACGGCCCCGGTCCCGCCGGTCAGCAGGACGGTGCCGCGGGGCTTCCAGTGCCCCGTACGGGCGTCGTTCCGGACGTCGTTCCGGGCGTCGTTCCGGACGTCGTTCCGGGCGTCGTTCCGGGGGGCGCGCCGGAGGCGGCGGGCCAGCACGCCGGTGGGGCGCAGGGCGAGCTGGTCCTCGCGGCCGGCGCCGTCCGTGCCGGCGCCGGGTCCGGAGGCCGTCAGTACGGCGGCGAGCCGGGTCCTGGCGCGGGCGTCGAGGTCCGGCGGCAGGTCGATGAGTCCGCCCCAGCGGGCGGACAGTTCCAGCGCGGCCACCAGTCCGGTGCCCCAGACCAGTGCCTGGCGGGGGTGGGTGACCGGGTCGTCCGGGCCCGTGGACACGGCCCCGGCGGTGGCACACCAGAGGGGTGCCGTGAGGGCGAGGTCGCCCAGCGCCTGCACCAGGGCGACGGTGAGTGCCGTCCCGGTGGGCAGGGCCGGGTGGTCGGGGTGGGGCTGGTCGGCGGCGGCCAGCAGCGACAGCACGCCCGTCGGGACGCGGTCGCCGAGGGCGGTGGCGAGCGTGTCCGCGAGGTCCGTGCGGCGGACGGCGTCGGCCGTGAGTCCGGCCGTGACGACGGTGGCGCCCGCTTCGGTGAGGGCGAGCAGCGAACCGCGTACCCGTGCGTCGTCGTCGTGGCCGGCGGGCAGGACGACGAGCCAGGTGCCGGCGGCGGCGGTGGCGGCCGGGCGGTCGGGCAGGGTCTGCCAGCCGATGCGGTAGCGCCAGGAGTCGATGACGCTCTCGTCGCGCCGCTGTTTGCGCCAGCCGCGCAGGGCCGGCAGGACGGGAGCGAGGGCGTCCTCGTCGACGGCGAGGTGCGCGGCGATCTCGGCCGGGGCCTCGTGGTCGACCATGTGCCAGAAGGCCGTGTCGTGCGGGTCGGCGGCGGCCGGTCCGGCGTCGGGCACCGCCTCCGGCTCCAGCCAGTAGCGCCGCAGCTGGAAGGGGTATCCGGGCAGGGCGGTCGGGCGGGCACCGGTACCGGCGTACACCGCGGACCAGTCGACGGCCGCGCCCGCCACCCACAGTTCGGCGGCCGAGCACAGGGCCCGGCGCAGTCCGCCGTCGTCGCGGCGCAGGGTGCCGACGACCACGGGCGGCTCCGCTGCGCCGGTGGCCTCGGCGGTGTCCTGGAGGGCCATGGTCAGCACCGGGTGCGGCGACACCTCGACGAAGACCTCGTGGCCCTGCTCGACCAGGGCGCGTACGGCCGCGTCGAAGCGGACGGTCCCGCGGAGGTTGCGGTACCAGTAGTCGGCGTCCATGGCCGTGGTGTCGAGCCGGTCACCGGTGACGGTGGAGTACAGCGGGATCCGGGCCGGAAGCGGGCGCACGCCGGCCAGCGCGGCGAGCACCTCGGCCCGGATCCGTTCGACCTGGGCCGAGTGCGAGGCGTAGTCCACGGGCACGGACCGGGCCCGTACGCCCTGGGCGGCACAGTGGGCGAGGAATTCGGCCAGGGCCCCGGTCTCCCCCGAGACCACCACGGCGGCGGGCCCGTTGACGGCGGCCAGCGACAGCTTCTCGGCCCAGGGGGCGATCGCGGCGCGGACCCGGTCCTCGGGCAGGGAGACCGCGACCATGCCGCCGAGTCCGGCCAGCGCCCGGATGGCCCGGCTGCGCAGGGCGACGACCTTCGCCCCGTCCTCCAGGCTCAGCGCTCCCGCCACCACGGCGGCGGCGATCTCTCCCTGGCTGTGCCCGACCACGGCGTCGGGCCGGACGCCCCAGGACTCCCAGTGCGCGGCCAGTGACACCATCACCGCCCAGAGCACCGGCTGCACCACGTCCACCCGTTCCAGGGACGGTGCCCCGGGCGCGCCTTCCAGGACGGCGGGGAGCCGCCAGTCGACATGGGCGCGGAGGGCGGCGTCGCAGGCGGCGAGGCGGTCCCGGAAGACGGGGCTGGTGGCGAGCAGGTCCCGCGCCATGCCGGCCCACTGGGAGCCCTGGCCGGGGAACACCAGTGCCGTCCGGCCCTCGACGACCCGGCCGGTGCCCGCGACGAGGTCAGCGGCCGCGGCCGGAGCCGGAGCCGGGCCGGGAGCCGGGGCGGTGGGCAGGTCCGTGCCCGGTCCGGACAGGGCGGCGAGCCCGTTCAGCAGTGCGGGGTACCCGTCGCCGATCACCACGGCCCGGTGTTCGAAGGCGGACCGGGTCGTCGCCAGCGAGAACCCGATGTCGGCCGGCCGTGCGGGTGCCTCCGTGCCGAGCCGGGCGCGCAGCCGGGCCGCCTGGTCCCCGAGCGCGGACGCGGTGCGGCCGGACAGCACCCAGGGCAGCACGGCCCCGGGCGCGCCCGGCCCGGCCACGGTGTCCGGTCCGGTCACTGATTCCGGTCCGGTCACTGCTTCCGGTCCGTCGGCCGGTTCCGGCTCCGGTGCCTGTTCGAGGACGACGTGCGCGTTGGTGCCGCTCATGCCGAACGAGGACACCCCGGCCCGGCGCGGCCGGTCGACGGCGGGCCAGTCGCGGGCCTCGGTGAGGAGTTCGACGGCGCCCGAGGACCACTCGGCGTGCGGGGTGGGCGCGTCCACGTGCAGGGTGCGCGGGAGCACACCGTGCCGCAGTGCGAGGACCGTCTTGATGACCCCGGCGACCCCGGCCGCGGCCTGGGTGTGCCCGATGTTCGACTTCAGCGACCCCAGCCACAGCGGACGCCCGGCGGGCCGGTCCTGCCCGTACGTGGCCAGCAGCGCGTCGGCCTCGATCGGGTCGCCGAGGGTGGTGCCGGTGCCGTGCGCCTCCACCGCGTCCACCTCACCGGCGGTCAGGCCCGCGTCGGCGAGGGCCGCCCGGATCACGCGCTGCTGGGAGGGACCGTTGGGGGCGGTCAGGCCGTTGCTGGCGCCGTCCTGGTTGATCGCCGAACCGCGCAGCACGGCCAGCACCGTACGGCCGTTGCGGCGCGCGTCCGACAGCCGCTCCAGCAGCAGCATCCCCACGCCCTCGCCCCAGCCGGTGCCGTCCGCGGCCGCCGCGAACGACTTGCAGCGGCCGTCGGAGGACATCGCGCCCTGCCGGCTGAACTCGACGAACACCGCGGGCAGCGCCATCACGGTGACCCCGCCGGCGAGGGCGAGCGAGCACTCGCCGGCCCGCAGGGCTCGCGCCGCGAGGTGCAGCGCCACCAACGAGGCCGAACAGGCGGTGTCCACGGTGACGGCGGGGCCTTCGAGGCCGAGCGCGTAGGCCACCCGCCCGGACATCACGCTCATCGAGTTCCCCGTCATCAGGAACCCCTGGACGGCTTGGGCGGCGCCGGAGCCGAGCGTCGCGTACCCCTGGTCGATGGCCGCGGCGTACACCCCGGTACGGCTGCCCCGCAGGGTGAGCGGGTCGATGCCGGCCTGCTCGACGGCCTCCCAGGACGTCATCAGCAGCAGCCGCTGCTGCGGGTCCATCGCGACCGCCTCACGGGGCGAGATGCCGAAGAACTCCGGGTCGAAGTCGGCCGCGCCGTCCAGGAACGCCCCCCGCCCGGGGACGGTGCCGCCGGACGGCCAGGCGTTCTCCCAGCCCCGGTCGCCGGGCACGGGCGCGATGGTGTCGCGGCCTTCGGCGACCAGTTCCCACAGGTCCTCCGGGGTGCGGACACCGCCGGGGAAGCGGCAGCTCATCGCCACGATCGCGATCGGCTCGCTCGCGCGGGCCTCGGCCTCCCGGAGCCGCTGCCGGGTGTCCCGCAGGTCGATGGTCACCCGGTTGAGGTAGTCGCGCATCCTCTGGTCGCTCACTGGACACCGCTGCTTTCGTCTCGGGCTGCTCGGGTCTCGTCTCGGGATGCGCGGGGTGCGCGGGGTGCGTGCACGCCGTGGACGGCGCGGACGCCGTGGACGGCGCGGACGGCGCGGACGGCGCGGACGGCGCGGACCGCTGCCCCGGTCATGCGGATCCCAACTGCCGGTCGATGTAGTCGAACACCTCGTCGTCGCTGGCCGCCTCGATCAGGTCGGGGGCCAGGTCGTCCACGTCGCCCGCGGGGCCGGCGGTGGTGGCCGGTGTCCCGCCGGGCAGCAGGCGGGACAGCACCTCCCGTATCCGCGCGGCGAGTTCGTCGCCGACACCGGCCGGCGGCAGGGCGTCGAGCAGGGTCTCCAGGGTGTCGAGCCCGGCCCGGACCGCCGCGTCGCCCGTCGGGCGGGCGGCGGTGGCCCGCTCGGCGAGGTGGCGTGCCAGTGCCTCCGGGGTGGGGTGGTCGAACACGAGCGCGGCCGGCAGCCGCAGCCCGGTCGAGGACGCCAGCCGATTGCGCAGTTCGACCCCGGTGAGGGAGTCGAAGCCGACGTCCTTGAACGGACGGGACGGGCGGACCAGGTTCGGCGAGCTGTGGCCGAGCACCGCCGCGGCGGTGCCGCGCACCAGGTCGAGCAGGGTCCGGTGCAGCTCGGCCTCGGGCAGCTCGGCGAGCCGGCGCGCCATCGAACGGGCCGGTGCCGCGGCGGAGGCGGCGCCGGCACGGGCGGGGCGGACCAGGCCTCGCAGCACGGCGGGCAGCCGGTCGTCCGCCCGCAGCACGGACGGGGCGATCCTGGCCGCGAGCCGGTAGGCGTACGGGGAGTCCAGCGCCGCATCGAACAGGGCGAGGCCCTCCGCCGAGGTCAGCGCGCCCGCCCCGGCGCCCCGGCCCGCGGTGACCGCGGCGGTCATCCCGCTGCGCTCCTCCCACAGGCCCCAGCCGATGGACAGGCCGGGCAGCCCCTCGGCCCGGCGTTCGGCGGCGACGGCGTCGAGGACCGCGTTGGCGGCGGCGTAGTTCGCCTGCCCGGCCGCGCCGAACTGGGCGGCGCCCGAGGAGAACAGGACCAGCGCCGCGAGGTCGAGGTCCCGGGTGAGTTCGTGCAGGGCCAGCGCCGCGTCCGCCTTGGGCCGCAGGACGCGGTCGAGCCGGTCCGGGGTCAGCCCGGCGATCGTGGCGTCGTCCAGGACACCGGCCGCGTGGACGACGGCGGTCAGCGGGTGCGCGGCGGGCACCGACCCGAGCAGGGCGGCGAGCGCGGCGCGGTCGGCAACGTCGCAGGCGGCGACGGTGACCGACGCCCCGAGCCCGGTCAGCTCCCGCACCAGCTCCGGCATTCCGTCGGCGGAGCCGCCCCGGCGGCCCGCCAGCAGCAGGTGCCGGGTGCCGTGCGCGACGACCAGGTGCCGGGCCAGGAGCCGTCCCAGGGTACCGGTGGCCCCGGTGACCAGGACGGTCCCTTCGGGGTCCGGCGGAGCGGGCAGCAGCAGGACGTTCTTGCCGACGCCCCGGGCCTGGCCGAGCGAGCGCAGGGCGGCCGGGGCCTGCCGGACGTCCCAGCCGGTGACGGGCAGGGGACGCAGCACTCCCTGCTCGAACAGGTCCAGGACGTCGGCGAGCATCTCGCCGATGCGCTCCGGACCGGCCTCCATCAGGTCGAACGCGCGGTAGCGCACCCCGGGGTGCTGCCGGGCGACCGTCCCGGGGTCGCGGACGTCGGTCTTGCCCATCTCCACGAACCGGCCGCCGTTCGGCAGCAGCCGCAGACCGGCGTCGACGAACTCCCGCGCCAGGCTGTCGAGTACGACGTCGACGCCCTGCCCGCCGGTGGCCGTCAGGAACTTCTCGGCGAAGTCGGTGGTACGGGTCGAGGCGATGTGCGCGTCGTCCAGCCCGCCGGCCCGCAGGACGTCCCACTTGGCCGGGGAGGCGGTCGCGAACACCCGCGCACCGGCGTGCCGGGCGAGCTGCACCGCCGCCATGCCGACACCGCCGGCCGCGGAGTGGACCAGTACCGATTCCCCGCGCCGCAGTCCGCCGAGATCGAACAGACCGTAGTAGGCGGTGAGGAACACCACCGGCACGGATGCGGCGCGGGCGAACGACCAGCCCGCCGGTATCCGGGCGACGGTGCGGCGGTCGGCGACGGCGGTCGGGCCGAAGGCGCCCCCGAAGACACCCATCACCCGGTCCCCGGGCACCAGGTCGTCCACACCCGGGCCCACCTCGACGACGGTGCCGGCGCCCTCGCTGCCCAGGCCCTGCTGTTCGGGGTCGGGGTCCAGGCCGAGCGCGGCGATGACGTCGTGGAAGTTCAGCCCGGCGGCGCGCACCGCGATCCGTACCTCGCCCTTGCCCAGCGGGGCGAAGGCCGCGGGAGCGGGCTCCGCCACGATGTCCTCCGGCGAGCCCCGGCCGTCGGTGGTGAGCCGCCAGGCGCGGCCGTCCGGCAGGGACAGCGTGCCGTCCGGCCGGCCGCCGCGGACCATCCTCGGCAGCAGCGGCGGGCCGGTCCGCAGCGCGAGCTCGGGTTCCCCTGCGGCGAGCGCCGCGGCCAGGGCGTCCGCCGGCTCACCCGTCCCGGCCGCGTCGATGAGGACGAAGCGCCCGGGGTGCTCGGCCCGCGCGCTGCGCACCAGGCCCCACAGGGCGGCCTGGGCGGGATCGACGGGACGGTCGACCGGTCCGGTGCGGACCGCGTCCCTGGTGAGCAGGGCCAGCCTGGCCGCGGCGAACCGCTCGTCGGCCAGCCACTGCTGTACGAGGGCGAGGCCCTGGTGCGCGGTGGCGCGGACCCGGTCGGCGGGGTCGGGCAGGTCCGCCGTGGCGATGGTCGCCACGACCACCTCGGGGAGGGCGGCCCCCGCTCCGAGGGCGGCCCCCAGGGCGTCGATGTCCTGCCATGACACCGCTCCGGGGACGGCGCCGCCGAGGGCGGCCCAGGTGGGCACAGCGCCGACGGCCGGGTCGGTGGCCGGGGTCCAGTCGAGGCGGTACAGCAGGCCGGCGGGGGCGCTCGCGGAGAGCGGCCCGCCCGCGGCCGGAGGCCGCAGCAGCAGGGCCTCCACACCGAGCACCTGCCGTCCGGACAGGTCGTGGGCGTGCAGGGTCACGGCGTCCGGCGCGTCGGCGGCGAGCCGCACGCGCAGCGTGGTGGCCCCGGTGATCCCGCCGGTCACACCGTTCCAGCTGAAGGGCAGCCGGGCCCGGCCGTCCTGGTCGGGCAGCAGTGCGGCGGTCTGGAGGGCCGCGTCCAGCAACGCGGGGTGCAGCACGCATCCGGCGGCGTCGGCGTGCTGCGGCTCCGGCAGCACCACCTCGGCGAACACCTCACCGCCGCGGAGCCACGCGGCACGGATGCCGCGGAAGGCGGGGCCGTAGTGGTAGCCGGCCTCGGCGAAGCGCTCGTAGAGGTCGCCGGTGTCCACGGGTTCGGCACCGGACGGCGGCCAGCTCAGCAGACCGGCCGCGGCTCCGGCGGGGTCGTCCCCGGCGGGCCGCGGTGCCAGGGTGCCGGTGGCGTGCTCGGTCCAGGGCGCGTCGGCGTCCCGTGTCGTACGGGCGAACACGCCGAGCCTGCGCCGACCGTCGCCGTCGGGCGCACCGACCCGGAGCTGAAGGTGGACGGCTCCCTCGCCCGGGAGCACGCACGCCGATCCGAGGGTGAGTTCCTCGACCACCGGGCAGTCCGCCTCGGCCCCGGCGCGCAGCGCGAGTTCGAGAAAGGCCGTGCCGGGGAGGAGGACGACGCCCGACACCGCGTGGTCGGCGAGCCAGGGGTGGGTGTCCAACGAGATCCGGCCGCTGAGCAGCAGTTCATCGGAGTCCGCGACCTGCATCGCCGCACCGAGCAGCGGGTGCCCGGTCGTGGCGAGACCCGCCGAGGCGATGTCCCAGCTGGTGGTCGGAACGTCGAGCCAGTAGCGGGTGCGCTGGAAGGCGTACGTCGGCAGGTCGACCCGCCGCGCCCCCGGGAACGCACCCGACCAGTCCACCCCCAACCCGCACTCCCACCCACGCCCCACCGACCGCAACACCTGCGCCGGGCCGCCTTCCCCCCGACGCAACGTCCCCAACACCACCGCCTCCACACCCGCGGCCTCCACCGACTCCCCCACCGCAACACCCAGCACCGCATGGGGACTCGACTCGACGAAGAACCGGAAACCCTCCCCCAACAACGACGCCGTCGCCCGCCCGAACTCGACGGTCTGCCGCAGGTTGCGGTACCAGTACTCCGCGTCCAGAGCCTCCGTGTCCAGCCGGCCACCCGTCACCGTCGAGAAGAACGGCACCGAACCCGCCAGAGGGGCGATGCCGTCCAGCTCGGAAAGCAGACGCTCGCGAATCCCCTCCACGTGCCCGGAGTGCGACGCGTAGTCGACCTCGATCAGACGCGCCCGCACCCCCTCCCCCTGGAGTTCCTCCACCAGTGCCGCCACCGCGTCCGCATCACCCGACACCACCGTCGACGACGGACCGTTCACCGCCGCCACCGACAACCGCCCCACCCACGAAGCGATCCGCTCCCGCACCACCTCCACCGGCAGAGGAACCGACGCCATCCCACCCCGCCCCGCCAGCACCGCCACCGCACGCGAACGCAACGCGACCACCCGCGCCCCGTCGTCGAGACTCAGACCACCCGCCACCACAGCCGCGGCGATCTCACCCTGCGAATGGCCGACCACCGCGTCCGGAACAACACCGAACGAACGCCACACCTCCGCCAGCGACACCATCACCGCCCACAACACCGGCTGCACCACATCGACCCGCGCCAACAGGGCCTCCGAACCCAGCGCCTCCGCCAACGACCAGTCGACATAGGGCGCCAGCGCCCGCTCGCACTCCGCCATCCGCTCCGCGAACACCACCGACCCGGCCAGCAGCTCCGCGGCCATCCCCACCCACTGCGAACCCTGACCCGGGAACACCAACACCGAACGACCGGAAACCAACCCGCCGCCAGACACCGCAGCACCCTGTGACAGCGCGGTCAGGTGCTCGGCAAGGTTCTCCTCCGTCCCTACCAGCACCGCGCGGTGTCCCAGCGCGCTGCGGCCGGTGGCCAGGGAGTAGGCCACGTCCACGGCGCGGACGCCCGACCCGTCCTGGATCCGGGCCGACAGCGCCGCGGCCTGGGCGCGCAGCGCCTCCGGACTGCGCGCCGAGAGGAGCAGGGGGACGGCGGCGGGGACGGTCTCCGGTGTCCCGGACCCGTCGACGTGCGTGTCCGCGGAAGTTGTCGGGTCGGCCGGGGCCTGTTCGAGAATGACGTGGGCGTTGGTGCCGCTGACGCCGAAGGCGGACACACCGGCCCGGCGCGGACGGCCCGTGTCGTCCCAGGCGCGGGCCTGGGAGAGGATCTCCACGGCTCCCGCCGACCAGTCCACCATGGGCGTGGGGCCGTCCACGTGCAGCGTCCTCGGCATCACGCCGTGCCGCAGGGCGAGCACCGACTTGATGACCCCCGCCACACCCGCGGCCGCCGAGGTGTGGCCGATGTTGGACTTCAGCGAGCCGATCCACACCGGACGGTCCGCCGGCCGCTCCTGCCCGTACGTCGCCAACAGGGCCTGCGCCTCGATCGGGTCGCCCAACCGCGTCCCCGTACCGTGCGCCTCCACCACGTCCACCTCGGACGCCGACAACCCCGCATCCGCCAGCGCCGCCCGGATCACCCGCTGCTGCGACGGACCGTTCGGCGCCGTCAGACCATTGCTCGCACCGTCCTGATTCACCGCCGAACCACGGATCACCGCCAGCACCGGATGCCCGTGGCGCCGGGCGTCCGACAACCGCTCCACCAGCAGCATGCCCGTGCCTTCACCGAAGGCGGTCCCGTCGGCCGCCGCGGCGAAGGACTTGCAGCGGCCGTCCGGGGCGAGTCCGCCCTGTCGGCTGAACTCGACGAACAGTTCGGGGCTGCACATCACGTTGACGCCGCCGGCCAGGGCCATCGAGCACTCGCCCGACCGCAGCGCCCGCACCGCGAGGTGCAGGGCCACCAGCGAGGACGAGCAGGCCGTGTCCACGGTGACCGCGGGGCCTTCCAGGCCGAAGAAGTAGGCCAGGCGGCCGGAGACGACGCTTCCCGAGTTGCCGGTGCCGAGGAATCCCTCGACGTCCTCGGGGATGTAGGGCAGCAGCCGGGCGGCGTAGTCCTGCTGCATCAGGCCGACGTACGTGCCGACCGGGGCGCCGCGCAGGGTGGCCGGGTCGATGGCCGCGCGCTCGAAGAGTTCCCAGGTGGTCTCCAGCAACAGCCGCTGCTGCGGGTCCATGGCCAGGGCCTCGCGCGGCGAGATGCCGAAGAACTCCGCGTCGAACTCGGCCGCGTCGTGCAGGAATCCACCGTCGCGGGTGACGGACGTCCCGACGCGGTCGGGATCGGGGTCGTAGAGGGTGTCCGGGTTCCAGCCCCGGTCGGTGGGGAAGCCGGACATGCCGTCGCGGCCCTCGGCCAGCATCCGCCACAGGTCCTCGGGTGAGCGGACACCGCCGGGGAAGCGGCAGGCCGCGGAGACGATCGCGATCCGGTCGTCGTCCGCGTCCCGGCTCCGTCCGACCTGCCCGGCGGGCACGACGGCCGTTGCCGTGGCCGCTTCCGTGCCCGTGAGTCCGGCGCCCAGGAAGCCTGCGAGCACCGCCGGGGTCGGGTGGTCGAACACCAGGCTGGCGGGAAGCCTCAGGCCGGTGGCGGCGTTCAGGCGGTTGCGCAGTTCCACCGAGGCCAGCGAGTCGAATCCCAGGTCGCGGAAGGCCCGTCCGGGGTCGAGGGCGTCCGGGGAGGCGTGGCCGAGAACCGCTGCCGCGTGGCTACGGACGAGTTCGACGAGCAGCCGGGTCCGTCCGGTGCCGTCGAGGGCCGCGAGGCGCAGGCGCAGCGCGTTGTCGTCGGCCGCCGCCCCCGCGGCCGTGGCCGCCCGGCGCGGCGGTGTGCGCACCAGGCCGCGCAGCATCGGCGGCAGGGTGCCGTCCGCCGCCGCGGACCGCAGGGCCGCGGTGTCGAGGCGCATCGGGACCAGGGCGGCCCGGTCCACGGTGAGGGCGGTGTCGAAGAGCGCGAGTCCTCGCTCGGTGGGGAGCGGCGGCATCCCGGACCGGGCGAGGCGTCGTACGTCGTCCTCGTCCAGGTGTGCGGTGAGGGCGCTGGGCTGCTCCCACAGGGTCCAGGCCAGGGACTGGCCGGCCAGCCCCGCCGCCCGGCGCCGGACGGCCAGCGCGTCGAGGAAGGCGTTGGCGGCGGCGTAGTTGGCCTGTCCGGGGCCGCCGAAGGTCCCCGCCGCCGAGGAGAAGAGCACGAAGTGCGTGAGGTCGAGATCGCGGGTCAGTTCGTGCAGGTGGAGGGCGGCGTCGAC
Source organism: Kitasatospora sp. NBC_01560 (assembly GCF_045208415.1). Classification (NCBI taxonomy): domain Bacteria; kingdom Bacillati; phylum Actinomycetota; class Actinomycetes; order Kitasatosporales; family Streptomycetaceae; genus Kitasatospora; species Kitasatospora sp. NBC_01560. The sequence continues at coordinate 231,114 of NZ_CP109364.1, forward strand.
CTTGGGGCGCAGCACGGCGTCCACCCGTTCGGGGGTGAGTGCGGTGACGACGCCGTCGTCGAGGGTGCCTGCGGTGTGGACCACGGCGGTCAGCGGGTGCGCGGGCGGCAGATCCGCGAGTACGGCGGCCAGTGCGCCCCGGTCGGCGGCGTCGCAGGCGACGACGGCGGTCTCGGCTCCCAGCGCGGCGAGTTCGGCCCGCAGCTCTTCGGCTCCGGCGGCGGCCGGGCCGCCGCGGGACAGCAGTAGCAGGTGCCGGACGCCGTGCCCGGTGACGAGGCGGCGGGCGATGTGGGAGCCGAGCAGGCCGGTGCCGCCGGTGATGAGGACCGTGCCGTCCGGGTCGAAGGCCCGGAGGGGCCCTGCCGCATCGTCCGGGAGGTCCGGGTCGTTCCTGAGCACCCGGGCCAGCCGGGGTACGCGGACGTCGTCGCCGCGGACCGCGGACTGCGGTTCTCCCGAGGCGAGGGCCGCGGCGACGCCCGCGGAGGTGCCGTGCTCGTCGTCGGCGTCGAGGTCGAGCAGGGCGAAGCGCCCGGGGTGTTCGGACTGGGCCGAACGGACCAGGCCCCAGAGCGCGCTGTGCGCGGGGTTGGGTACGTCCTCCCCCTCCCCGGCGCCGACCGCGCCCCGGGTGGCGAACACCAGGCGGGAGCCGGCGAAGCGGTCGTCGGCGAGCCAGGTCCGGACGTCGGAGAGGGCCTGCTGGACGGCCGCGCGGACGGCCGCGGCCGGTCCGACCGGGGCCGCGGGCTCCGCGCGGGCGAGCAGGACCGTTTCGGGCACCGGGGCTCCGGCGTCGACGGCGGCCAGCAGCGTGGCCAGGTCCGCGGTGCGGTGGACGGGCGCGCCGCTGCCGCGCGGGGGCGCGGTGACCCACTCCGTCGCGTAGAGGTCCTGATGGCGACGCCCGTGGGGGGCGCGGTCGGCGCCGAGGCCGACCCTGCCCGCGGGCCGCAGGACCAGCCTGTCCACGGTCGCCACGGGGGCGCCGGTCACGTCGGCGACGGCGAGCGTCAGCGCGTCGGGTCCGGCCGGGGTGAGCCGGACGCGGATCGCGCCGGCTCCGGTGGCGTGCAGGGTCACGCCGTTCCAGGAGAACGGCAGCCGTCCCTCGGGACGGGAGTCCGCGCCGGGGGTGCCGGGCACGCCGGTGGCGTGCAGGGCCGCGTCCAGCAGGGCCGGGTGCAGTCCGAAGCGGGCGGCGTCGGGTGCGGGCCCGGCGGGCACGACGGCCTCCGCGAACAGCTCGTCGCCGCGCCGCCAGGCCGCGCGCAGGCCCTGGAAGGCGGGACCGTAGGCGAATCCGCCCGCCGCGAAGCGGTCGTACAGTCCGTCGAGGGCGAGGGGTTCGGCGCCGGGCGGCGGCCAGGGCATCGGCCCGTCGGCCTCCGTGCCTTCCGCGTCGCCCTGGGCCAGGACACCTTCGGCGTGCCTGGTCCACTCGTCGTCGGGGTCGCCGTCGGCGGGTGTGTCCGGCCGGGAGTGCAGGCTGAGCGGGCGGTGGCCCAGGGAGTCGGGGGCGCCCACGGTGAGGCGCAGCACGGTGCCGCCGTGTTCGGGCAGCACCAGGGGGGCTTCGAGGGTGAACTCCTCGACCCGGGGGCAGCCGACGCGGGCTCCGGCCTGGAGTGCGAGTTCCAGGAAGGCGGTGCCCGGGAGCAGTGCCCGGCCGCCGACGGCGTGGTCGGCGAGCCACGGGTGGGTGCGGGCCGACAGGCGGCCGGTGAGGAGCAGGCCGTCGCTGTCGGCGAGGACCACGACGGCGCCCAGCAGCGGATGGTCCGCGGGGGTGAGTCCGGCGGAGGTGACGTCGGCGACGGGCCCGGCGCCGTCCTCCAGCCAGTACGGGTCGCGCTGGAAGGCGTAGGTGGGCAGTTCCACCCGTCCCGGGCGGCGGTCGGCGAAGACGGCGTCCCAGTCCGGGGAGACTCCGCGAAGGTGGAGTTCGGCCAGGGACTCGGTGAACCGGCGCAGTCCGCCGTCGTCGCGGCGCAGGGTGCCCACGGCGGCGGCGTCGGCGCCCGCGTCCTCGGCGGTCTCCAGGATCCCGACGGTGAGGACGGGGTGCGGGCTGCTTTCCAGGAGGACCTGGTAGCCGTCGGCGAGCAGGGCGCGGGTCGCCTGTTCGAAGCGGACGGTCCCGCGGAGGTTGCGGTACCAGTAGTCGGCGTCCAGGGCGGTGGTGTCCTCCAGCAGGCCGCCGGTGAGGGTGGAGTAGAAGGGGACGGCGGACGGGCGGGGGGTCAGTCCGTCGAGCCGGGCGAGCAGTTCGGTGCGGATGTCCTCGACGTGGGCGCTGTGCGAGGCGTAGTCGACGGGGATGCGCCGGCTGCGGATGTCCAGGGCCGCCGTCCGGTCGAGGAACGCGTCGAGCGCGTCGGTGTCGCCGGACACCACGGTGGAGGCGGGTCCGTTGACGGCGGCGACGGAGAGCCGGCCGTCCCAGGGGGCGAGGTGTTCGGCGACCTGTTCGGCGGGCAGCGCCACCGAGGCCATGCCGCCGCGACCGGACAGGGCGCGGATCGCCCGGCTGCGCAGGGCGACGACCCGTGCGGCGTCGTCCAGGGAGAGGGCGCCGGCGACGCAGGCCGCCGCGATCTCGCCCTGGGAGTGGCCGATGACGGCGCCGGGGGTGATGCCGTAGGAGCGCCACAGTTCGGCCAGGGAGACCATGACGGCCCACAGGGCCGGCTGCACGACGTCGACGCGTTCGGCCGGCGGGGTGCCGGGGGCGCCGCGCAGGACGGCTTCCAGGGACCAGTCGACGAAGGGCGCCAGGGCGCGCTCGCAGTCCGCGATGCGGGCGGCGAAGGCGGGGGCGGAGTCGAGGAGTTCGACGGCCATGCCGGCCCATTGGGATCCCTGTCCGGGGAACACCAGCGCGACGGAACCGCCGGTTCCGGCGGTGCCGAGGATCAGGCCGGGGGCGGTGCGGCCGGCCGCCAGGGCGTCGAGGCCGGCCCGGAACCCGTCGGGGTGGGCGCCGACCAGGACCGCCCGGTGCTCGTGCGCGGCGCGGGTCGTCGCGAGGGCGTGGCCGATCTCGGCCGGGCCGGCTCCGGGGTGGGCGCCGAGGTGGTCGCGGAGCCGTGCGGCCTGGGCGCGCAGCGCTTCGGCGGTGCGTCCGGAGAGCACCCAGGGGAGGACGGGTGGCGGTGGGCCGTCGGGGTCCGTGGTGTGCCGGGCGGCGCCCCGGCCGGCGGGGTCTGCGGGGTCCAGGAGGTCCCCGGGTCCGTCCGCCTGTTCCAGGACGACGTGTCCGTTGGTGCCGCTGACGCCGAACGAGGACACCGCGGCCCGGCGCGGCCGCCCGGTCTCGGGCCAGGGGGTGTTGGCGGTGACCAGGCGCACCGCGCCCGCGGTCCAGTCGATCTGCGGGGACGGGTCCTGCGCGTGCAGGGTGGGCGGGACGGTGCCGTGCCGCATGGCGAGGACGGTCTTGATGACGCCGCCGACGCCGGCCGCCGCCTGGGTGTGCCCGATGTTGGACTTCAGCGAGCCGAGCAGCAGCGGCTGCCCGTCCGCGCGGTCCTGCCCGTAGGTGGCCAGCAGGGCCTGGGCCTCGATCGGGTCGCCGAGCGGGGTGCCGGTGCCGTGCGCCTCGACCACGTCCACGTCGGCGGGGGTGAGTCCGGCGTTGGCCAGGGCGTCGCGGATGACGCGCTGCTGGGCGGGGCCGTTGGGCGCGGTGAGCCTGCTGCTGGCGCCGTCCTGGTTGACGGCGGTGCCGCGGATCACGGCGAGGACCGGGTGACCGTTGCGCCGGGCGTCGGAGAGGCGTTCCAGCAGGAGCATGCCGACGCCCTCGCCCCAGCCGGTGCCGTCGGCCCCGGCGGCGAAGGACTTGCAGCGGCCGTCCCGGGCCAGGCCGCCCTGGCGGCTCATCTCCACGAACGGGACGGGTGTCGACATGACCATCGCGCCGCCGGCCAGGGCCAGGGTGCAGTCACCGGTCCGCAGGGCCTGGGCGGCGAGGTGGATGGCGACCAGCGAGGAGGAGCAGGCGGTGTCGATGCTGACCGCCGGGCCCTCCAGGCCGAAGGTGTAGGCGACGCGGCCCGAGGCGACGCTGTCGGAGCTGCCGCTGCCGACGTAGCCGGCCACGTCGTCGGGGACGTGGCGCAGCCGCACCGCGTAGTCCTGGTACATCACTCCGGCGAAGACGCCGGTCCTGCTGCCCCGCAGCGTCGCGGGGTCGATACCGGCCCGTTCGAACGCCTCCCAGGTGGTCTCCAGGAGGAGCCGCTGCTGCGGGTCCATCGCGAGCGCCTCGCGCGGGGAGATCCCGAAGAATCCGGGGTCGAAGTGCCCGACGTCGTCGAGGAAGCCGCCCAGGGCGGTGTGGCTGGTGCCCTCGCGCAGTTGTTCCGGGTCGTCCAGGTGGTCGAGGTCCCAGCCCCGGTCGCGGGGGAAGCCGGTGATGGCGTCGGTGCCGTCGGTGACCAGGCGCCACAGGTCCTCGGGGGACCGTACGCCGCCGGGGTAGCGGCAGCTCATCGCGACGACCGCGATCGGTTCGCGGCCCGCTTCCTCGGCCTCGGTCAGGCGCCGGCGGGTGTGGTGCAGATCCGCCGTCACGCGCTTGAGGTAGTCCCTCAGCCTGTCGTCGTTCACCATCGGGGGCCGCCGTCCTGGTTAGCGTGTCGGGTCGGTGTCATGACAGGCCGAGCTCGTTGTCGATGAGGTCGAAGAGTTCGTCGTCGCTGGCGCCGTCCATGCGGTCCTCGATGGAGTCGGCCGCCGCGCCGTCCCCGCCGGCCGCGGTGGCCGCCGGGTCGAGGCGGCCCAGGAGTTCCCGGAGCCGGTCGGCGAGCCGTTCGCGGCTCGCCGGGTCGTCGAGGGAGCCTTCCAGGCGGTCCAGTTCGGCGAGGTCGGGGAGCGGTCCGGGCCCGGCGTCGGGGACCAGTTCGGCGGCGAGGTGCAGGGCGATCGCGGCCGGGGTGGGGTGGTCGAAGAGCAGGGTGGCCGGCAGGGGGTGGCCGGTGGCGGCGCGCAGCCGGTTGCGCAGTTCCACCGCGGTCAGCGAGTCGAAGCCGACCTCCAGCAGGCCGCGTCCGGGCTCGACCGCGGCCGGGCCGCTGTGGCCGAGCACCAGGGCGGCGTGGGAGCGGACCAGGTCGAGGAGGACCCGGCCGCGCTGGGTCTCGTTGAGGGAGCCGAGGCGCTGCTTCAGGGCTTCGGGCCCGTCGGGGCCGGTGCCGGCGGCGGGGCCCGCGGCGCCGCGCCGGGCGCCGGGGCGCACCAGGCCGCGCAGCAGGGCGGGGACGCCGCCGGTGGCGGCCTGGGCGCGGACGGCCTTGGTGTCGAGCCGCAGCGGGAGGAGGACCGGCTCGTCGAGGGTGCCGGCCGTGTCGAAGAGCGTCAGGCCCTGGGCCGGGTCGAAGGCGACGATCCCGCCCCGGGCGATCCGGCGCAGGTCGGCCTCGGTGAGCCCGCCGGTCATCCCGGTGCTGTTGGCCCACAGGCCCCAGGCGAGGGAGCGGCCGGGCAGCCCGTCGGCGCGGCGCCGGTGGGCCAGTGCGTCCAGGAAGGCGTTGGCGGCGGCGTAGTTGCCCTGGCCCATGCCGCCGAAGACGCCGGCGATGGACGAGAACAGGACGAACTCGGACAGGTCCGGGCCGGCGGTGAGTTCGTGCAGGTTGATCGCCGCGTCCACCTTGGGGCGCAGGACGAGGTCGAGTTGCTCGGGCGTCATGGTGGCGACGACGCCGTCGGCCAGGACGCCCGCGGCGTGCACCACCCCGGTCAGGGGGTGTGCGGGAGGCACGGCGGCCAGCAGTGCCGCGAGGGCGTCGCGGTCGGCGGCGTCGCAGGCGGTGATCTCGGCTTGCGCGCCCAGGGCGGCGAGTTCGGCGAGGAGTTCCGCCGCGCCGTCGGCGGCGGGGCCGCTGCGGCTGGTCAGCAGCAGGTGCCGGACGCCGTGTTCGGCGGCCAGGTGGCGGGCGACGTGGGCGCCGATGGCGCCGGTGCCGCCGGTGATCAGGACGGTTCCGTCGCCGCCCCAGCCGGGTGTGCGCCCGGTGGCGGCCAGCGGGACACGGGCCAGCCGGGCGACGTGGACGGCTCCGGCCCGGATCGCGAGCTGGGGTTCCCCGGACGCGAGGGCCTCGGCGAGTACGGCGGGCTTGGTCTCGTGGGTGTCCAGGTCCAGCAGGACGAAGCGGTCGGGGTTCTCGGTCTGCGCCGAGCGGACCATGCCCCAGAGCGCGGCCAGGGCCGGGGCCGGGACGTCGTCGCCGGTCACCGGGACCGCGCCCGCGGTGACCAGGACCAGCTTGGAGCCGGTCAGGCGCTCGTCGGCCAGCCAGGCGCGCAGCAGGGCGAGGACCGTGCCGAGGCCGTCGTGGACGGCGTCGCGCAGGGTGCCGGGCGGGGTCGGGACGGGCGGGCAGGGGGCCAGGACCAGCCGGGGCGGCGGGGCGCCCGCGTCGAGCAGTGCGGACAGCGCGGCGAGGTCGGTGACCGTACGGCCGGGGAGCGGCGCGGCGCCGGAGGGCAGGTGCGTCCCGGTGCCGAGCACGGTCCAGGACTCCGGGTCGGGGACGGTGTCCACCGCGGTCGCGGCGCGCTCCGGCAGGGCCTGCCACTCGGGGCGGAACAGTTCCTCGTGGTGTCCGGCGCGGGTGGCCTTGAAGCGGTCGGCCGAGACGGGCCGCAGGACGAGGGAGCGGGCCGAGACCACCGGCCGCCCGGTGGCGTCGGTCGCCCGTACGGCGACGGCGTCGCGGCCGGTGGGGGTCAGCCGCAGCCGGAGTTCGGTGGCGCCGGAGGCGTGCAGGCGCACCCCGTTCCAGGAGAACGGCAGCCAGCCCTGCGCGGGTCCCTCCAGTACGTCGAACACCAGCGCGTGCAGGGCGGCGTCGAGCAGGGCCGGGTGCAGGCCGAACGCGGCGGCGTCCGGCTGCTGCTCCTCCGGCAGGCTCGCGACGGCGTACACCTCGTCGCCGAGCCGCCAGGCGGCGCGCAGGCCCTGGAACGCGGGGCCGTAGGCGAATCCGCCTCCCGCGAACCGGTCGTACAGGCCTTCCGTGTCGAGGGGGACGGCTCCGGGCGGCGGCCAGGCCCCGGGGTCCGCCGGGTCCGCCGGTTCGGGGGCTGGGGCGGAGCCGAGCAGGCCGCTCGCGTGCCGGGTCCAGGGGGCGTCGGGGCCGTCGTCGGCGGCCCGGGCGTGGACGCTCAGCGGGCGGGTGCCGGAGGCGTCCGGGCTTCCGACGGTGAGCTGGAGGGTGACGGCTCCGCCCGCCGGGAGCACCAGCGGCGCCTCCAGGGTCAGTTCCTCGACCTGGTCGCAGCCGACCTGGTCGCCCGCGTGGACCGCGAGTTCCAGGAAGGCGGTGGCGGGGAACAGCACGCCCTCGTAGACGCCGTGGTCGGCCAGCCAGGGGTGGCTGCGGACCGAGAACCTGCTGGTGAACAGGAAGCCGTCGGAGTCCGCGAGTTCCGTTCCGGCGCCGAGCAGCGGGTGGTCGACCGTCAGCAGTCCGGCCGCGGGCAGGTCGGCCGTGGCCGGGCCGGCCGGCAGCCAGTAGCTGCCGCGCTGGAAGGCGTAGGTCGGCAGGTCGACGGTGGAGCGGGACGGGCCGCCGGAGTGGACGGCGTTCCAGTCCACGGGGAGGCCCGTGACGTGCAGCCGGGCCAGGGCGGCCGTCGCCGCGGGGGCTTCGGGCCGGTCCTTGCGCAGCAGGGGCACCAGCACGGGGCTGCCGGCGGCGCCGGTCAGGCAGTCCTGGCCCATGGCGGTGAGCGCGCCGTCCGGTCCGAGTTCGAGGAACGCGGTGACGCCGTCGCGCTCCAGGTGGCGTACGCCGTCCTGGAAGCGGACGGTGCCGCGCACGTGCTCCACCCAGTAGTCCGGTGAGCCGAGCTGCTCGGCGGTGGCCGGCTCGCCCGTCAGGTCGGAGATGACGGGGATGACGGCCTCCCCCGGGACGATCCGGGCCGCGACCTCGCGGAACTCGGCGAGCATGGGCTCCATGAGGGGCGAGTGGAAGGCGTGGGAGACCGGCAGCCGTCGGGTCTTGCGGCCGCGCGCGGCGAGCACGGCGGCGATCTCGTCCACCACCGCCGCGTCGCCGGAGATCACGGTCGAGGCCGGGCCGTTGACCGCGGCGAGGCCGACGTCGCTCCCGCGGCCCGCGAGCAGCGGCAGCACCTCCTCCTCCCCTGCGGCCAGGGCGACCATCGCGCCGCCCGCCGGGAGGGCCTGCATGAGCCGTCCCCGCGCGACCACCAGCGCCGCGGCGTCGGGCAGCGTGAACACCCCGGCGACGTGGGCGGCGGCCAGCTCGCCCACGGAGTGGCCGAGCAGCCGGTCGGGACGCACGCCCCAGTGCTCGACGAGGCGGAACAGTGCGACGCCGAGGGCGAACAGCGCGGGCTGGGTGTACTCGGTGCGGTCCAGCAGGCCGTGGCCGGGGTCGCCGGGGGCCGCGTCGATCACCTCCCGCAGCGGGCGGTCGAGCAGCGGGTCGAGTTCCGCGCAGACCGCGTCGAAGGCGTCGGCGAAGACCGGGAACCGCGCGTACAGTCCGGCGCCCATGCCGGTGCGCTGACTGCCCTGGCCGGCGAACAGGAAGGCGGTCTTCGCGGCCGGGCCGGTGACACCGCTCACCAGGTCCGCCGACGGCTCGCCCGCGGCGAGGGCGGCGAGCCCCCCGAGCAGGGCCTGCCGGTCCGTGCCGGTGAGGGCGGCCCGGTGCTCGAAGGCGCTGCGGTTCAGCGCCAGGGAGCGGCCCAGGTCGGCGACGGCGAGGGCCGGGGCCCGCTCCACGTGCCGGAGCAGCCGGGCGGCCTGCTCCCGCAGCGCGTCCGCGCCACGGGCGGAGAGCAGCCAGGGCAGGGCGGGCGTGTCCGGGGTGGTCGCCGCGGTCGGCGCGGGGACGGCGGCCGGAGCCGGTTCGGTGGGCTGTTCGAGGATGGTGTGGGCGTTGGTGCCGCTGACTCCGAACGAGGACACCGCGGCCCGCCGGGGGCGGCCGGTCTCCGGCCACGGGGTGTCGTCGGTGAGCAGCCGGACCGCGCCGGCCGACCAGTCGACGTGGGGTGTCGGCGTGTCGACGTGCAGGGTGCGCGGCAGCGTCCCGTGCTGCATGGCCTGCACCATCTTGATGATGCCGGCGACTCCGGCGGCGGCCTGGCTGTGTCCGATGTTCGACTTCAGCGACCCCAGCAACAGCGGCTGCTGCGCGCCGCGTTCCCGGCCGTACGTGGCCAGGAGTGCCTGGGCCTCGATCGGGTCGCCGAGCCGGGTACCGGTGCCGTGCGCCTCCACCGCGTCGACCTCGCCGGCGGTCAGCCCGGCGTCGGCGAGGGCCGCCCGGATGACGCGCTGCTGGGAGGGGCCGTTGGGGGCGGTCAGGCCGTTGCTGGCGCCGTCCTGGTTGACGGCGGAGCCGCGTACCAGGGCGAGCACCGGGTGGCCGTTGCGCCGGGCGTCCGAGAGGCGTTCCAGGACGAGCAGTCCGGCGCCCTCGGCCCAGGAGGTGCCGTCGGCGGCGGCGGCGAACGGTTTGCAGCGGCCGTCCTCGGCCAGCACGCGCTGCCGGCTGAACTCCACGAACGCGCCCGGTGTCGACATCACGGTCACCCCGCCGGCGAGCGCCAGCGAGCATTCGCCGGCCCGCAGCGACCGGGCCGCGAGGTGGACCGCGACCAGCGACGAGGAGCAGGCCGTGTCGATGGTCACCGCGGGCCCTTCGAGGCCGAGGCTGTAGGAGATCCGCCCGGACGCCACGCTGCCCGCGCTGCCGATGCCGAGGTAGCCCTCGAACTCCTCGGAGGGTTCGGTGACGCGCGACCCGTAGTCGTGGTGGCTGCAACCGACGAAGACGCCGCTCGCGCTGCCCTTGAGCGACAGCGGGTCGATGCCGGCCCGCTCGAACGCCTCCCAGGAGAGTTCGAGCAGCAGCCGCTGCTGCGGGTCGATGGTCAGCGCCTCACGCGGCGAGATCCCGAAGAAGGCCGGGTCGAAGCGGTCGGCGTCGTGGAGGAAGCCGCCCTCCCGCGCGTAGGTGCTGCCCACCCGGTCCGGGTCCGGGTCGTAGAGGCCGTCGAGGTCCCAGCCGCGTCCGGTGGGGAAGCCGGTGATCGCGTCCTGTCCGCCGGCGACGAGCTCCCACAACTCCTCGGGGGTGCTGACGCCGCCGGGGTAGCGGCAGCTCATGGCGACCACGGCGATCGCCTCGTCCTCGGGCACCGCGGCGGCCGCGGTCGACTGCCCGGGGGCGTCGGACGTCCCGGTGGCGGGCGCCCCGGGCAGTTCGGCGCGCAGGTGTCCGGTCAGGGCCGTGGCCGTGGGGTAGTCGAAGGCCAGGGTCACCGACAGGCGCAGGCCGGTGGCCGCGGCGAGCCGGTTGCGCAGTTCGACGGCGGTCAGCGAGTCGAAGCCGATTTCCTTGAACGCCTGGTCCGGTCCCACCGCCTCGGGCCCGGGGTGACCGAGCACGGCGGCGACCTCGGAGCGGACCAGGTCCAGCAGGGCCCGGTCCCGTTCCGCCGGGGGCAGTGCGGCCAGCCGCAGGGCCGGCGGCCCGGCGCCGTCGGCCGTGCCCCGGGACGCGTCCGCGGCGGCGAGCACGTCCCGTACCTCGGGCAGGTCCCCGAGGGCGGCGCTGGGCCGGAGCGCGGTGAACGCCCGGGTGAAGCGGTCCCAGGCGAAGTCGGCGACGAGGACCGCCGTGTCGTCGTGGCCGAGGACCTGGCGCAGCGCGGTCGTGGCCGTGGCGGGATCCATGGCGGGCAGGCCGTCGCGGATCAGCCGTTCGGCGACCGCTCCGGCGGCGAGGCTGTCGCCGCCCCACAGGCCCCAGGCGACCGAGGTGCCGGGCAGTCCGCGGTCGCGGCGCTGCCGGGCCAGGGCGTCGAGGTAGGCGTTGGCGGCGGCGTAGCTGCCCTGGCCGGTGCCGCCGAGCGTGCCGGCGAGCGAGGAGAACAGCACGAAGGCGGTCAGGTCGAGTTCACGGGTGAGTTCGTCGAGGTTGCGTGCGCCGTCGAGCTTGGGGCGCAGGACGCCGGCCGCGCGTTCCGGGGTGATCGAGTCGATCACCCCGTCGTCGAGGACGCCCGCGGTGTGCAGGACGGCGCGCAGCGGGCGCTCGGCCGGAATGCCGGCGAGCAGGTCCGCCAGTGCGTCGCGGTCGGCGACGTCGCAGGCCACCGCGGTGGCGGCGGCGCCGAGTCCGCGCAGTTCGGCCAGCAGGGCGTCGGCCCCCGGCGCGTGTACGCCGCGCCGGCTGGTGAGCAGCAGGTGCGCGGTGCCGGTGCGGGCGAGCCAGCGGGCGATCTGGGCGCCGAGGCCGCCGGTGCCGCCGGTGATCAGGACCGTGCCCTCGGGCGTCCAGTCGCGTACGGGCGCGGTGTCGCCGAGTGCGGCGTGGACGACCCTGCGGCCGTAGCGGCCGGTGGCGCGCACCGCCACCTGGTCCTCGCCGTCGGGGCCGGTCAGTGCTTCGGCGAGCCGGGTCGCGGCCCGGTCGTCGAGCTGTCGCGGCAGGTCGACCAGGCCGGCCCAGCGCTGCGGGTACTCGACACCGGCGACCCCGCCGAGGCCCCAGACCAGGGCCTGGAGGGCGCTGTCGATCCGGTCGGAGCGGCCGACCGACACCGCGCCCCGGGTGGCGCACCAGAGCGGGGCGTCGGTGCCGAGGTCGCCCAGGGCCTGGAGGAGCGCGACCGTCAGGGTGAGGCCGCGGGGAAGCGCCGAGCCGTCGCCGTGCGGTTCCTCGGCCAGGGCGAGCAGCGACAGGATTCCGGCGGGCGGCCCGTCGGGGTTGTCGTGGGCGTCGCGGAGCAGTGCGGCGAACCGGGCCCGGTCGGTCGCGTCGGGGCCCGCCTCGACCAGGACGGGTGTGGCGCCGTGTCCGCGCAGGGAGTCCACGGCGAACGCGACGGCCGGGTCCTCGGCGGCGCCGGCCGGGGCGACGACGAGCCAGCTGCCGGCGAGCCGGGGCCGCTCCGATGCCGGCAGGGGCTTCCAGGTGACCCGGTAGCGCCAGCTGTCGGCGGTCCGGTCGTCGGCCCGGCCGCGCGCCCACGCGGCGAGCGTGGGTGCCAGGGAGGCGAGGGAGGCCCTCAGCTCCCCGTCCTCGACCCGCAGGAGGGTGGCGAGGGTGTCCGGGTCTCCGTGGTCGACCGCCTCCCAGAAGCCGGAGTCGGCCGGGCCGGCGCCGGTCGTGGCGCCAGTGCCGGTCAGAGCGCCAGTGCCGGTCAGGGCGTCGGCGGGCCGGCCGGGGGTGGTGTCCAGCCAGTAGCGCTGCTGCTGGAAGGCGTAGGTGGGCAGGGGCTGCTTGCGCGCGCCGGTGCCGGCGAACACCGTGCCCCAGTCCACCGGCAGTCCGCGGACGTGGAGTTCGGTGAGCGCGGCGAGGAAGCGGCCGGGGCCGCCCTCGGTGCGCCGCAGGGTGCCGACGACGGCTCCGGCGCCGGCTCCGGCCGCTTCGACGGCCTGCTGGAGCCAGACGGTCAACGCGGGGTGGGTGCTGCACTCGACGAAGGTGTGGTGTCCGTCGGCGATGAGCGCGTCGACCGCCCGTCCGAACTCGACCGGCCGGCGCAGGTTCTCGTACCAGTACGCGGCGTCCAGGCCCAGGGTGTCCACGGGGCCGCCGCTGACCGTGGAGTAGAACGGGATGTCGGACGTCCGCGGCGCGGTGCCGCCGAGGAGGGTGAGCAGTTCCTCCCGGAGCTCCTCCACCTGGGGCGAGTGTCCGGCGAAGTCCACGCCAGGGACCGGCCAGGTCAGGACGCCCGCCTCGGAGTACTGCTCGCGCAGTCGTTCCAGTGCCGCCGGGTCGCCGGAGACCGTCACCGACGTCGGCCCGTTGACCGCGGCGACGTCGAGCAGCCCGTCGTGGGCGGACAGCGCTTCACGGACGGCCTCGACCGGCTGCGGCACGAACAGCATGCCGCCGCGTCCGGTCAGGGCCAGCAGGGCCCGGCTGCGCAGGGCGACGATCCGGGCCGCATCGTCCAGCGAGAGCGCGCCGGCCACGCAGGCGGCGGCGATCTCCCCCTGGGAGTGCCCGACCACGGCGTCCGGGACGATCCCGTGCGCCCGCCACAGCTCGGCCAGCGACACCATCACCGCCCACAGCACCGGCTGCACCACGTCCACCCGGTCCAGCGGGGGCGCGTCGGGCTCGTCCCGCAGGACGGCGAGCAGCGACCAGTCCAGGTGCGGGGCGAGGGCGCGTGCGCAGGCCGCGATCCGGTCGGCGAAGGCCGGGGCGTGGTCGAGCAGTTCCCGGGCCATGCCGGCCCACTGGGATCCCTGGCCGGGGAAGACGAAGACGGTCCGGGCCGACCGGGCGACGGCGCCTTCGACCAGGCCGGGTGCGCGGTCTCCCGCGGCCAGCGCGGCCAGGCCGCCCAGCAGGGCCGCGCGGTCGTCACCGACGACGGCCGCGCGGTGCTCGAAGGCGGTCCTGGTGGTGGCCAGGGAGTGGCCGACGTCGACGGACGACAGCTCCGGGTGCTCCGTCAGGTACGCGTGCAGCCGCTCCGCCTGGGCCTTCACCGCCTCGGCGGTCCGCCCGGACAGGACCCACGGGACGGCGGACGCCCCGGGTACGGGCTCGGGTGCGGGTACGGGTGCGGGCTCGGTCCCGGCGGGCGGCTGCTCGATGACGACGTGGGCGTTGGTGCCGCTCAGGCCGAACGAGGAGACGCCGGCCCGGCGCGGCCGGCCCGTCTCCGGCCAGGGGGCGGCCTCGGTCAGCAGGGCGACGGCGCCCGCCGTCCAGTCCACGTTCGGGGTCGGCCGGTCGACGTGCAGGGTCCGCGGCAGCTCGCCGTGCCCCATCGCCAGCACCATCTTGATGATGCCGCCGACTCCGGCAGCGGCCTGGGTGTGCCCGATGTTCGACTTCAGCGACCCGAGCCGCACCGGCCGGTCGGCCGGCCGGTCCTGGCCGTAGGTGGCCAGCAGCGCGTCGGCCTCGATCGGGTCGCCCAGCCGGGTGCCGGTGCCGTGCGCCTCGACGGCGTCCACGTCGGCGGCCGTCAGCCGGGCGTTCGCCAGCGCGTCGCGGATCACCCGCTGCTGGGCCAGGCCGCTGGGCGCGGTCAGCCCGTTGCTCGCGCCGTCCTGGTTGATCGCCGAGCCGCGCAGCACCGCGAGCACCGGGTGGCCGTTGCGGCGGGCGTCCGAGAGCCGTTCCAGGAGCAGCAGGCCCACGCCCTCGGCCATGCCGAAGCCGTCCGCCGAGGCGGCGAAGGATTTGCAGCGCCCGTCCTCGGCGAGCCCGCGCTGCCGGCTGAAGCCGGTGAACGACAGCGGGGTGCCCATCACCGTGACACCGCCCGCCAGGGCCAGCGCGCATTCGCCCGAACGCAGCGACTGCGCGGCGAGGTGGACCGCCACCAGGGACGAGGAGCAGGCCGTGTCCACGGTCACCGCGGGCCCCTGGAGGCCGAGTTGGTAGGCGACCCGCCCGGACAGGACGCTGGTGGAGATGCCCGCGACGATCAGGCCCTCCAGTTCCTCGGGGACGTCGTTCAGGGCGCCGCCGTAGCCCTGGTAGGAGGCGCCGGCGAAGACGCCGGTCGGGGTGCCGTGCAGGGACGCCGGGTCGATGCCGGCGCGCTCGATCGCCTCCCAGGAGGTTTCGAGCAGCAGTCGCTGCTGCGGGTCCATGGCCAGGGCCTCGCGCGGCGAGATCCCGAAGAACCCGGGGTCGAACCGGTCCGCGTCCGTGACGAATCCGCCCGCGGCGGCGTAGCTCCGGCCGGGCCGGTCGGGGTCCGGGTCGTACAGCGCGTCGAGGTCCCAGCCCCGGTCGGACGGCAGCCCGGAGACGGCGTCGCGCCCGTCGGCGACCAGGTGCCACAGGTCCTCGGGGGTGCGTACGCCGCCGGGGTAGCGGCAGCTCATGGAGACGATCACGACGGGGTCGTCGTCCGCGGCGGGTTCCGCCACCGGGAGCGGCCGGACCGTGGCGGGCTCCTCGGCGACGCCCAGCAGCCCGGTCTCCACGCGCCGGGCGAGGGCGGTCGCCGACGAGTAGTCGAAGACGACGGTGACCGGGAGCCGCAGGCCGGTGGCGGTGTTGAGCCGGTTGCGCATGTCCACGGCGGTCAGGGAGTCGAAGCCCAGGTCGCGGAAGGCGCGGCCGGGGGCGACCGCGTCCGGCGAGTCGTGGCCGAGGACGGCGGCCGCGTGGGTCCGGACCAGGTCGACCAGCACCCTGGTCCGCTCGGCCGCCGGGAGCGGCTCCAGCCGGTCGCGCAGCGCCGAGGGCGTTCCCCGGGCCGCGGTCCCGCCGGGCTCCGCCTCGGCGGCCAGCGCGGCGCACACCTCGGGGAGTTCCCCGATCAGCGGGCTGGGGCGGGCCGAGGTGAAGACCGTCGCGAAGCGCTCCCAGTCGATGTCGGCGACCACGACCACCGTCTCGTCGTGGTCCAGGACCTGCTGGAGCCCGGTGATCGCGACCGCGGGCGGCATGAAGAGCACGCCGTGGCCGCGCAGGGTCTCCTCCGCCAGGTCGGCCGCCATCCCGCCGGCCCCGCCCTCGGGGCTCCAGATGCCCCACACCACGGAGGTCGCGGCGAGGCCGCGGCTCCTGCGGTCCTCGGCGAGACCGTCGAGGTAGGCGTTGGCGGCGGCGTAGGCGCCGTGGACGGCGCTGCCCCACACCCCGGAGATGGAGGAGAACAGCACGAACGCGTCGAGCGTGTCCCGGTCGAAGAGCAGGTCCAGGTTCCTGGCCCCGCCGACCTTGGCGTGGAGGGTGTCGGCGAACTCGTCCGCGTCGGTCTCGGGCAGTGGCACCAGCAGCCCGGCCCCTGCGGCGTGGAAGACGGTGCTGATCCGGTGGCCGTCCTGTTCGAGGCCGTCCTTGAGCTCGCGCAGGGCCTCCAGGTCGGCGACGTCGCACGCGGTCAGGGTGACCCGGGTGCCGAGGGCGGCCAGTTCCTCGGAGAGCTCCGGCGCACCCGGCGCATCCGCGCCGCGCCGGCTGACCAGCACCAGGTGCCCGGCTCCCCGCCGGGCCAGCCAGCGCGCGATCTGCGCGCCGATCCCACCGGTGCCGCCGGTGATCAACACGGTGCCCCCGGGCCGCCAGCTGCGCAGCGGCGCGGTGTCGCCCAGGGCCGACCGGACCAGCCGCCGGCCGTGGCAGCCGGTGGCCCGTACGGCGACCTGGTCCTCGTGCCCGGCGCCGCCGGCCAGCACCCGGCACAGCTGCGGGGCGGTGTCCGCGTCCAGGACCTCCGGGAGGTCGATCAGACCGCCCCAGCGCTGCGGGAACTCCAGCGCGGCGACCCGGCCCAGACCCCAGAGCAGGTTCTGCGCGGCGCTGACCGCGCTCCCGGTGTCCGTGCCCCCCACCGACACCGCACCCCGGGTCGCCCACCACAGGGGCGCGTCGGTCCCGGCGTCCCCGAGGGCCTGCACCAGGGCCAGGTTGAGCGCGGCGCCCAGCGGGACGGAGGGGTGCGCCGAGTGCGGGCGCTCGTCGAGGCCCAGCAGCGACAGCACTCCCGTCACCGGGCCGGGGAGCGCGTCGAGGGACGCGCGAACCCGGTCTGCCAGCACGGCACGGTCGGCCTCCGCCTCGGCGATCCGTAGGTGGACCACCGAAGCCCCGGCCTGCTCCATGACCCGGACGGTCGTCTCCGGTCGGCTCACCCCGTCCTCGGGCCGGCCGTCCGACGACAGCACGAGCCAGTTGCCGTCCAGTGCGACCGGCGGGCCGTCGGGCAGGGCTCGCCAGGTCACGCGGTAGCGCCAGGAGTCGACCACCGAACGCTCGGTACGCTCGGTGCGCCAGGTGGCGAGCGCGGGGAGCACCACGTTCAGCGGGTCGTCGGGCGTCACCCCCAGCGTCGTGGTGAACCGGTCCAGGTCGCCGCCGCCCAGGGCCTCCCAGAAGTCGTCGCCGTCCGAGGACGTTCCGGACGGACCGCCCGCCGCGGGGCCGGTGTCCGCCAGCCAGTACGGGCGACGCTGGAAGGGGTAGGTGGGCAGCGAGATGCCGTCCGGACGGTGTCCGGCGAACACCTGGTCCCAGTCGGGCGACAGGCCGCCCGCGTGGGCCTCTCCCAGGGACGTCAGGAAGCGGTCGAGGCCGCCCTCGCCGCGCCGCAGCGTGCCCACGACCACGGCGGGGCCCTGCGCGGAGCCGGCGGTGTCGGCCGCGTCGGCGGTCTGCTGGACGCCGAAGGTGAGCACGGGGTGCGCGCTGGACTCGACGAAGAACCGGAAACCCTCCGCCAGCAACGCCACCGTCGCCTGCTCGAACTCGACGGTCTGCCGGAGGTTGCGGTACCAGTACTCCGCGTCCAGAGCCTCCGTGTCCAGCCAGCCACCCGTCACCGTCGAGAAGAACGGCACCGAACCCGCGACAGGGGTGATGCCGTTCAGGTCGGAGAGCAGGCGCTCGCGGATCTCCTCCACGTGCGCGGAGTGCGACGCGTAGTCGACCTCGATCGGACGCGCCCGCACCCCCTCCCCCACCAGGGCCTCGACCAGCTCCCCCACCGCGTCCGCGTCACCCGACACCACCGTCGACGACGGACCGTTCACCGCCGCCACCGACAACCGCCCCACCCACGAAGCGATCCGCTCCCGCACCACCTCCACCGGCAGAGGAACCGACGCCATGCCGCCACGGCCCGCCAGCACCGCCACCGCACGCGAACGCAACGCGACCACCCGGGCACCGTCGTCGAGACTCAGCCCGCCCGCCACCACAGCCGCGGCGATCTCACCCTGGGAGTGACCGACCACCGCGTCCGGAACGACGCCGAACGAACGCCACACCTCCGCCAGCGACACCATCACCGCCCACAGCACCGGCTGCACCACATCGACCCGCGCCAACAACCGCTCCGAACCCAGCGCCTCCGCCAACGACCAGTCGACATAGGGCGCCAGCGCACGCTCGCACTCGCCCATCCGCTCCGCGAACACCACCGACCCGGCCAGCAACTCCGCGGCCATCCCCACCCACTGCGAACCCTGACCCGGGAACACCAACACCGAACGACCCGAGGACACACCGTCGCCCTGGACCAGCCCCGGCACCGAGCGGCCCTCCGCCAGCGCCTTCACGCCGTCGAGCAGCCCGTCCGGGTCGGCGCCCACCACCACGGCGCGCCGTTCGAAGGCGGTCCGCGTGAGAGCGAGGGCCCGGCCGGTGTCGGCGGCCCGCAAGGGTGCGGGGTCGGCGCTCAGGTGTGCCAGCAGCCGGGCCGCCTGGTCGCGCAGCGCCGCGTCGGTGCGCCCCGACAGCGCCCAGGGCAGCGGGTACGCGTCGCCGCCGGCCGCGGTGTCGGCCACCGGTTCGGCTTCCTCCGGCGGGGCCTGTTCCAGGATCAGGTGGGCGTTGGTGCCGCTGACGCCGAAGGCGGACACGCCCGCCCGGCGCGGGCGTCCCGTGTCGTCCCAGGCGCGGGCCTCGGAGAGGACTTCCACGGCTCCCGACGACCAGTCCACCATGGGCGTCGGCCGGTCCGCGTGCAGGGTCCTGGGCAGTTCGCCGTGCTCGAACGCCAGCACCATCTTGATGACGCCGCCCACTCCGGCCGCCGCCGAGGTGTGGCCGACGTTCGACTTCAACGAGCCCAGCCACAAGGGCCGTCCGGCGGGCCGCCCCTGGCCGTAGGTGGCCAGCAGGGCCTGCGCCTCGATCGGGTCGCCGAGGGTGGTGCCGGTGCCGTGCGCCTCCACCACGTCCACCTCGGACGCCGACAACCCCGCGTCCGCGAGCGCCGCCCGGATCACCCGCTGCTGCGACGGACCGCTCGGCGCCGTCAGACCATTGCTCGCACCGTCCTGGTTCGTGGCCGAACCCCGGACGACCGCCAGCACCGGGTGCCCGTTGCGCCGCGCGTCCGACAAGCGCTCCAGCAGCAGGACGCCGGCGCCCTCGGACCAGCCGGTTCCGTCCGCGTCGGCCCCGAACGCCTTGCAGCGGCCGTCGGCCGACAGCGCGCGCTGGCGGCTGAACGCCACGAACGCGTCGGGGGTCGCCATCACCGACACCCCGCCGGCCAGGGCCAGCGTGCAGTCGCCGGCCCGCAGCGCCCGGATCGCCAGATGCAGGGCGACCAGGGAGGAGGAGCAGGCCGTGTCCACGGTCACCGCGGGCCCTTCGAGGCCCAGGGTGTAGGAGATCCGGCCGGAGACCACGCTGCTCGCGGTCCCGGTGTCCAGCAGGCCCTGGACCTCGGGGAGGTGGCGCGAACCCGCGCCGTAGCCGTTGCCGATCGCCCCGAGGAAGACACCCGTGCCGGTGCGCCGCAGCGTGCGGGGGTCGATCGCGGCCCGCTCGACCGCCTCCCAGGCGGTCTCCAGTGCCAGCCGCTGCTGGGGGTCCATGGCCAGGGCCTCGCGCGGCGAGATGCCGAAGAACTCCGCGTCGAACTCGGCGGCGTCGTGCAGGAAGCCGCCGTGCCGGGTGTAGGAGGTACCGGGCCGCTCGGGGTCCGGGTCGTAGAGGCCCTCCAGGTCCCAGCCGCGGTTGACCGGCCAGGCGGAGACCGCGTCGGTGCCCCGGGAGACCAGGTCCCACAGCAGTTCCGGCGTGTCGACGCCGCCGGGATAGCGGCAGGCCATGGAGACGATGGCGATCGGTTCGTGGCGGGCCTGCTCGGCCTCGCGCAGCTGCCTCCGGGCGTCACCGAGGTCCGCGGTGGCGCGCCTGAGGTATTCGAGCAGCTTCTTGTCGTCGGACATCAGTGCCAGCTCTCTCTCAGGCGTTGCCGAAGTCGTTGTCGATCAGGGCGAACAGCTCGTCCGCTGTCGCCGTTTCCATCGCCGCGGCGGTCTCGTGCACCGGTCCGGGCGGTGGCGCCTCGCCGCCCGGTGCGCCGGCGCGCCGGCCCCAGCCGCGGAGCAGTTCGTCCAGGCGTTCGCCGACCCCGTCGGTGCCGGCCGTTCCGGGCGGGACGGCCGCGAGGAGCGCGGCCAGCCGGTCCAGCTCGGCCAGCAGCGGCGAGGGCGGTCCGGGCGCGGCGGACAGCTCCGCGTCCAGGTGGGCGGCGAGCGCTTCGGGCGTCGGGTGGTCGAAGACGACCGTCGGCGGGACGGCCAGCCCGGTGGCCTCGCACAGCGCGTTCCGGTACCGCACCGCGAGCATCGAGTCGAAGCCGATCTCGGAGAAGGCGCGTTCCGGGCGCACCGGACCGGTCCCGGAATGGCCGAGGACCGCGGCCGCGTGCCGGACGACCAGGTCGAGCACCGCTTGGCGGCGTGCCCGCCGGTCCAGCGGGGCCAGCCTGGCGGCCAGTCGTGCGGCGGGGGTGCCGTCCTCGTCGCCCGCGGTCCGCGGAGTGTCCCCGGCCGGCTCCGCGGTGGCGGCCGCGGCGGCCGTCCGGCCCGGTGTGGGCAGCCAGTACCGGTCGCGCTGGAAGGGGTACGTCGGCAGTAGGACGGGTGCCGGGCCGCCCGGCCCGGGGGTCCCCGTCCAGGGCGACCAGTCCACCGGGCCGCCGCCGGCCGCCCACGCCTCGGTCAGTGAGGCCAGCAGCCGCTCCCGGCCGCCGTCGCCGCGCCGCAGCGTGCCGACCGCCGACACCTCCCGCCCGGCCTCCGCGGCCACCGCCTCGATCCCGGCGAGCAGCACCGGATGCGGGCTGACCTCGACGAGCAGGGTGTGGCCCGCGTCGAGCAGGGCGCCGGTCGCTCCGACGAAGTCGACCGGCTCGCGCAGGTTGCGGTACCAGTAGGCGGCGTCGAGCGATTCCCCGGCGACGGGGCCGCCGGTCACCGTCGAGTAGAGCGGGACGGCCGAGGCGCGGGGGCGTATCCCGGTGAGGGCTTCGCGCAGTTCGTCCTCGATCTCGGCCACCTGTGCCGAGTGGGCCGCGTAGTCGACCGGGATCGCCCTGGCCCGTACACCGTCCCGGTCGCAGGCCGCGAGCAGGGCGGCCAGCTCCTCGGGCTCCCCGGCGACGACCACGGCGTCGGGGCCGTTCACCGCGGCCACGCAGAGGCGTCCACCGGCGGGCAGCAGGCTCGTGGTCCGCTCGGCGGAGGCGGCGACCGACACCATGCCGCCGCGTCCCGCCAGCCTCAGCAGCGCCCTGCTGCGCCGGGCCACCACGAGGGCCGCGTCGTCGAGCGACAGCGCTCCGGCGACGTGGGCGGCGGCGATCTCGCCCTGGCTGTGTCCGACGACCGCGTCCGGGGTGACCCCGGTGTCGCGCCAGTGAGCGGCCAGCGCGACCATCACGGCGAACAGCACCGGCTGGACGACGTCCACGCGGTCGAGCGTCGGCGCGCCGGGCGCGCCGCGCAGCACCTCGGTCAGGGACCAGTCGGTGTGCGGGGCGAGCGCCTGTTCGCAGGCGGCGACGGCGGTGGCGAACGGCGCGGAGGCGTCGAGCGCCGCGGCGGCCATGCCGGCCCACTGCGAGCCCTGGCCGGGGAAGACGAAGGCCGTACGACCGCCGCGCGCCCGGTCCTGCACGGTGTCGGGCGCGGGTTCGCCCGCCGCGAGGGCGTCCAGCCGGCCGAGGAGCGCGTCGCGGTCGCGGCCGACGGCTGCGGCCCGGACGGGCAGGGCGGGGCGGGTGGTGACGAGCGCACGGGCCGCGGCGGCGGCGCCCCCGTCGGGGCGGGCCCGCAGGTGCTCGCCCAGTCGGCGCGCCTGTCGGCGCAGGGCCGCGGGCGTCATGGCGGAGAGCAGCCACGGAACGGTGGTCCCGGTGTCCTCGGAGGCTTCGCCGTCCGTGCCGTCCGTGGCGTCCGTGCCGTCGGGCAGCGGGCCGGCGTCGGCGGCGGGTGCTTCCTCCAGGACGGCGTGGGCGTTGGTGCCGCTCATGCCGAACGCGGAGACGCCGGCCCGGCGCGGCCGGTCCCCGTCCGGGGCGTCCCAGGGGCGGGCGTCCGCGAGCAGCCGGACGGCGCCGGCCGACCAGTCCACCCGGCTGGACGCCTCCTGTGCGTGCAGCGTGCCGGGGAGCACGCCGTTGCGCAGTGCGAGCACCGTCTTGATGACCCCGGCGACCCCGGCGGCGGCCTGGGTGTGCCCGATGTTGGACTTCAGCGACCCCAGCCACAGCGGGCGGTCGGCGGGCCGGTCCTGGCCGTAGGTGGCCAGCAGGGCCTGCGCCTCGATGGGGTCGCCGAGCACGGTGCCGGTGCCGTGCCCCTCGACCAGGTCGACATCGGTGCCGGACAGTCCCGCCGCGGCCAGCGCGGTCCTGATCACCCGCTGCTGCGCGGGGCCGCTCGGAGCGGTGAGGCCGTTGCTGGCACCGTCCTGGTTCACCGCGGTGCCCCGGACGAGGGCGAGGACCGGATGCCCGAGGCGGCGCGCGTCGGAGAGGCGTTCCACGAGCAGGACGCCCACCCCTTCACCCCAGCCCGTGCCGTTCGCCCCTTCGGCGAAGGAGCGGCAGCGGCCGTCGGGCGACAGGCCCTGCTGACGGCTGAACTCGACGAAGACGTCCGGGCTCGCCATCACCGCGGCGCCGCCGACCAGGGCGAACGAGCAGTCGCCGGCGCGCAGTGCCTGGCCGGCCAGGTGCAGGGCCACCAGCGAGGACGAGCAGGCCGTCTCCACGGTCACGGCGGGGCCCCCGAGTCCGAGGGTGTAGGCGACGCGGCCGGAGGCGACACTGGTGACCGTGCCGCTGAGGAGATGCCCCTCGATCCCGTCGGACGGGTTCTGCGGGCCGGTGCCGTAGCCCTGGGCGGCGACGCCGACGTAGACGCCGCCCTCGCTGCCGCGGACCGACGCGGGGTCGAGTCCGGCCCGCTCCAGTGCCTCCCAGCTGGTTTCGAGGAGCAGTCGCTGCTGCGGGTCCATGGCCAGTGCTTCGCGCGGGGAGATGCCGAAGAACTCCGCGTCGAACTCGGCCGCGCCGTCCAGGAATCCGCCGCCGGTGGTGTAGAAGGTGCCCGGGTGCAGGGGGTCCGGGTCGTAGAGCGTGTCCAGCGGCCAGCCGCGGTCGGCGGGCAGCGCGGCGACCGCGTCCACTCCGTCGGCCACCAGCTGCCACAGGTCCTCGGGCGAGCGGACGCCGCCCGGGAACCGGCAGGCCATCGAGACGATCGCCAGGGGTTCGTCGGCCGCCGCGGGCCCGGCCGCGCCGCCGGCGGCTGCGGAGTCCGTCGCGGCCGTGCCGGTCGCGCCGGTCGTGCCGTCGGCGGCCGGTTCGGTGCCGCACAGCTCGGCGAAGAGGTGGGCGGCGAGGGCGGCTGCCGTCGGGTGGTCGAAAACGGTGGTGAACGCGAGCGGCAGAGCGGTGGCCGCCACCAGCCGGTTGCGGAGTTCGACGGCGGTGAGCGAGTCGAAGCCCAGCTCGCGGAACGGGCGGTCGGCCGTGAGGCCGGTGGCCGACTCGTGGCCCAGCACGGCGGCCGCTTCGCTCCGCACCAGTTCCGTCAGCAGTTTGCGGCCCTCGGACTCGGACAGCCGGTCCAGCCGGTGCAGCCACGACGGGCCGGCGCCCGTGCCGGGTCCGGGGCCGGCGGAGGTGTCCGCCTCCGCGGGGTCGCCGTCCGCCGCCCGGGGCTCCGGGGCGGCGGACAGGCCGCGCAGCAGCGCACTGTCCCTGACCGAGCCGAAGATCGGCGCGAAGCGGCTCCAGTCCAGCTCGGCGACGACCGGTTCGCCCTCGTCCAGGGTCAGCGCCAGGCCGAGCGCGGTGAGCGCCGCTGCCGGGGCCATCGGCACCAGCCCGTGGCGGCGCAGGCCGTCGCCGACCGCGCCCTCGGCCATGCCCGCGCCGGCCCAGGGGCCCCAGGCCACCGAGGTCGCCGTCAGGCCCCGGCCACGCCTCGCCGCGGCGAGGCCGTCCAGGTAGGCGTTGGCTGCCGCGTAGGCGCCCTGGCCGCCGCTGCCCCAGGTGCCCGAGATCGAGGAGAACAGCACGAAGGCGTCCAGCGGGCGGTCTTCGAACAGGGCGTCGAGGTGGGCCGCGCCGCGCGTCTTGGCCGCCGTCCGCCGGGCCAGTTCCTCCGGCGTGCAGTCCATCAGCGCGGTGTCCGAGGTGAGTCCGGCGGCGTGCACCACGGCCCGTACGGTGTCGCCCTCGTCGCGCAGCCGCCCCAGGACCCGCTCCAGCGCGGTGCGGTCGGCGACGTCGCAGGCCAGCAGGGTGCTCCGGGCGCCGAGCGCCGCCAGGGCGTCGACCAGCGCGTCGGCTCCGGGGGCCTCGGGGCCCCGCCGGCCGAGGAGGACGAGGTGTTCCGCACCGCGCTCCGCGAGCCAGCGCGCCACCTGGGCGCCGAGGCCTCCGGTGCCGCCGGTGACGAGGACCGTGCCGCGCGGCGTCCACGGTGCGGGCGCGGATGTCGCGGGCTCCGGCGCGGGGACGAGCCGACGGCCCAACGGTCCCGGCGCGCGTACGGCCACCTGGTCCTCGCCGTCCTTTCCGGCCAGCACCGCGCACAGCCCGTCCAGCGCGGGCCCGTCCAGCTGGGCCGGCAGGTCGACCAGGCCGCCCCAGCGCAGCGGGTACTCCAGTGCCGCCACCCGGCCCAGGCCCCACACCTGGGCCTGCTCGGGGCGGACCTCCTCCGTGCCGTCGGCCGCCACCGCGCCGCGGGTGGCGCACCACAGGGGTGCGTCGACGCCGCTGTCGCCCAGGGCCTGGACCAGCAGCAGGGTCCCGGTCAGGCAGGCGTCGAGCACCGGCAGGTCCGGGCGGGGGCCCCGGGCCAGGGCCAGCAGCGACAGGACGCCCTCCAGGGAGCCGAACTCCTGCAGCAGCGAGGCCAGTTCGGCGCGTTCGACGGCGGCCCCGACCCGGATCACGGCCACGTCGGCGCCGTGTCCGGCGAGCGCCTGTTCGCAGGCGAGTGCGGTGTCCTCGGCACCGGGTCCGTCCGGGGTGACGAGCAGCCAGCGGCCGGAGAGGCGGGGCTCCGCGGGCGCGGTGAGCGGCTCCCAGGCGATGCGGTAGCGGCGGGGGCCGGCAGGGGCCTCGGTCTCCCGGCGGGAGCGCCGGGCGGCGGGGGCCGGGCCGGGCGCGGCCACCGGCCAGAAGCGCCTGCGCTGGAAGGCGTAGGTGGGCAGGTCGACCCGCTGCACGTCGGTGCAGCTCCAGCCCGCCGACCAGTCCACGGCCACACCGCGCAGGTGCAGCGAGGCGAGTGCGGTGCGGACCGCGTCCGGCTCGCCGCGGCCGTCGCGCAGCAGCGGCACCGTCCCGAGGCCGCCGGTGGTGGGGGTGGCGTCGGGGAGGCAGGCGTGGAGCATGCCGGACAGCACGCCGCCCGGTCCGAGTTCGAGGTACGTCGTCGCGCCCTCGGCCCGCAGCCGGCGGGCCCCTTCCAGGAAGCGCACGGTGCCCCGGACGTGGCGCACCCAGTGTTCGGGTGAACGGAGTTCCGCGGCCGTGGCCGTGCGCCCGGTCAGGTTGGAGACGATCTCGATGGCGGGCGCGTGGTAGGTCAGCGACTCGGCCACGTCCCGGAACGCGTCGAGCATCCCGTCCGTCCGGGCGGAGTGGAACGCGTGGCTCACACTCAGCCGGCGGGTGCGCCGGCCGCGGGAGCGGAACACCCCGGCCAGGCGCAGCACCGCGTCCGCGTCACCGGACAGGACCACGGAGGAGGGCCCGTTGACGGCGGCGATGTCCACCGCGTCCCGGCCCGGGTCGCGGTCCGCTTCCGCCTCCGGAAGGGGGTGCCCGGTGCGGTCGTCCAGCAGGGCCTGCCGCACTTCCTCCTCGGTGGCCTCCACCGCCACCATCGCCCCGCCCTCGGGCAGTTCGTCCATCAGCCGGCCCCGGGCCGTTACCAGCGCGCAGGCATCGGGCAGGTCCAGCACGCCCGCCGCGTGGGCGGCGGCGAGTTCGCCGACGGAGTGCCCCATCAGCAGGTCGGGCCGCACACCCCAGTGCTGCACGAGCCGGAACAGCGCCGTTTCCAGGGCGAACAACGCGGGCTGGGTGTACCGGGTGCGGTCGAGCAGCGCCGCACCGGGGGTTCCGGGCTCGGCGAACAGGATGTCGCGCAGGGGCCGGTCGAGGTGCGGGTCCAGGCCGGTCAGTACCTCGTCGAGGGCGTCGGCGAACACCGGGTCGTCGCGGTAGAGCTCCGCGCCGGCTCCGGCCCGCTGGCTGCCCTGTCCCGGGAAGAGGAAGGCGGTCCGGCCGGAGCGTACGGTGCCTCCGGTGAGCAGGTGGCTCGCTGCCGTGCCGCGCGCGAGTGCGGTGAGTGCGCGTCGGACGGATGCCCGGTCCCGTCCCAGGACGGCGGCCCGGTGTTCGAGCGGGGCCCGTCCGGTGGCGAGCGAGTAGGCGACGTCCGCCAGTTCGGTGTCCGGGTCGGCATCGAGCCGGCTCACCAGCCGGCCCGCCTGTGCCCGCAGGGCCTCCGGTGTGCCGGCCGAGAGCAGCAGCGGCACGGGCGGGGCGGCCCGGCGCGCGGTGGCCGTCGTGGCGGTGTCCGGGGCGGGTACGGCCGAGGTGTCGGTCCGCTCCGGGGCGGGCGCGACCGCGACGGCCGGTGCCTGCTCGATGATCGCGTGCGCGTTGGTGCCGCTGATGCCGAACGAGGACACGCCTGCCCGGCGCGGGTTCCCGGTCTCCGGCCACGGGGTCTGCGCGGTGAGCAGGCGGACGGCACCGTCGGACCAGTCGACGTGCGGGTTCGGCGTCCCGGCGTGCAGGGTTCCCGGCAGTTCGCCGTGGCGGACGGCCAGCACCATCTTCATCACTCCGGCCACCCCGGCCGCCGCCTGGGTGTGCCCGATGTTCGACTTCACGGAGCCGAGCCACAGCGGCCGGTCCACCGGGCGCGCCGGACCGTGGACGGCCTGGAGCGCCTGCGCTTCGATGGGGTCGCCGAGCTTCGTGCCGGTGCCGTGGGCCTCGATCGCGTCGATCTGGTCGGCGCGCAGCGCGGCGTCGGCCAGCGCGGCGCGGATGACCTGTTGCTGGGACGGACCGTTGGGGGCGGTGAGCCCGTTGCTGGCGCCGTCCTGGTTCACGGCGGTGCCGCTGATCAGCGCGAGTACGGGGTGGCCGTGGCGCAGGGCGTCGCTGTGGCGCTCCAGCAGCAGCACTCCGGCGCCCTCGCCCCAGCCCGTGCCGTCCGCGTCCGCCGAGAACGCCTTGCACCGTCCGTCGGCGGCGAGCCCGCGCTGACGGCTGAACTCCACGAAGAGCTGCGGGGTGCTCATCACCGTCACCCCGCCCGCGAGGGCCTGCTCGCAGTCGCCGCGCCGCAGTGCCTGCACGGCCAGGTGGAGCGCCACCAGCGACGAGGAGCACGCGGTGTCGACGGTGAGCGAGGGTCCCTGGAGGCCGAGGACGTAGGACAGCCGCCCGGACAGCACGCTGGCCGTGTTCCCGGTCAGCAGATGGCCCTCGGACACGCCCTCGGCGCCCCGCAGCAGCGCGGAGTAGTCCTGGCCGTTGGTACCGATGTAGACGCCGACCTGCCGGTCCTTCAGCGCGGTCGGGTCCTGCCCGGCGCCCTCGACCGCCTCCCAGGCGGTCTCCAGGAGCAGCCGCTGCTGCGGGTCCATGGCCAGCGCCTCGCGCGGCGAGATGCCGAAGAACTCCGCGTCGAACTCGGCGGCGTCGTGCAGGAAGCCGCCCTGCCTGCTGTACGTGGTGCCGGCGTGGTCGGGGTCGGGGTCGTACAGCCCCTCAGTGTCCCAGCCCCGGTTCGACGGCCAGTCGCCGACGGCGTCGGTGCCCTTCGAGAGCAGGTGCCAGAAGTCCTCGGGCCCTGCGACCCCGCCGGGGAAGCGGCAGCCCATGCCGACGATCGCGATCGGCTCGTTGCCGCCGGGTGCCGCGGTGCTGGCTGCGCCGGCGTCGACGGAGCCGGCGGGCCCGGCGGTGCCGCTCGCGGCGTCCGGCAGGTCCAGGTCCGCGAGCAGCCGGCCGGCCAGTGCCGAGGGTGTGGGGTGGTCGAACAGGACGGTGGCGGGCAGGGCCAGTCCGGTGACGGCGGCGAGGCGGTTGCGCAGCTCCACCGCCGTCAGCGAGTCGAAGCCGAGCGCGGAGAACGCCTTTCCGGGCTGGACGGTGTCGACGTCGGGGTGGCGCAGGACCGTCCTCGCGTGGGTGCGTACCAGCTCGGTGAGGGTCCTGACCCGGTCCTCGTGGCGCGGCAGTACGGCGATCCGCTGCCGCAGGGCGTCGGCGGGGTCGCCGCCCTCCCGGGCCGCCGACGGTGCGGTGGCATCCGGGGCGGGCCTCTCGGCGGCCGGGTCCGGGATCCCGTGGAGGAGGGCGGCGGTCCACCGGCCCCTGCCCGTGGTGAAGCGCCTCCAGTCGACATCGGCGACCACGACCAGCTCGTCGTCCTCCGCGAGTGCCCGGCCGATCGCGGTGACGGCCGTTTCGGGCTCCATCACCGGCATGCCGAAGTCCCGCAGCCGTGCGGCGACCTCGTCCGCCAGCATGCCCGGCCCGGCCCAGGCTCCCCAGGCCACGGACGTGCCGGGCAGTCCGGCGGCCCGGCGGGCGGCGACGAGTGCGTCGACGGCCGCGTTGGCGGCCGCGTAGTTGCCCTGCCCGGCGTTGCCCACGACGCCCATCACGGACGAGAACACCACGAAGGCCGACAGGTCGAGACCCGCGGTGGCCTCGTGCAGGTTCCGGGCGGCGGTCAGCTTGGCGCGCAGCACGACGGCGAGCCGCGCGGGGTCCAGCGCGTCGAGCACACCGTCGTCGAGGACGCCTGCCGCGTGGACGACCGCGGACAGCGGGCATCGCGCCGGGATGTCGGCGATCAGCGCCGCCAGTGCGGCCGGGTCTGCGACGTCGCAGGCGGCAAAGGTCACTTCGGCGCCCAGCGCCGTCAGTTCCGTCCGCAGCGCGTCCGTACCGGGTGCGTCGGCACCGCGACGGCTGACCAGCAGCAGCCGCTCCGCGCCCTGGCCCGCGAGCCAGCGCGCCGTGTGCGATCCGACGCCACCGGTGCCGCCGGTGACGAGGACCGTGCCCTGCCATTGCGGTCGCTTCCGCACGGCCGCGCCACCCCGACGGGCTTTCGGCGCCGCGGTCGACGCGGGCCGGAGACGGCGTCCGTGGACCCCGGTGGAGCGCACCGCCACCTGTTCCTCGTCGGCCACGGCTCCCGCGAGCACCGCGCACAAGCGGCGGGCGGCCCGTACGTCCAGCACCTCGGGCAGGTCGATCAGACCGCCGCGGCGATGCGGGTGCTCCAGTGCCAGCGTCCGGCCCAGGGCGGCAGACGCGGCCTGACCGACGTGTCCGGGCCGCTCCGCGCCGCCCAGGACCGCCGTTCCCTTCGTCAGCGTCCAGAGCCGGGCGTGGAGGCCCGCGTCCTCCAGCGCCTGGGCCAGGGCGAGGGTCAGCGCCGGACCACCGGGCAGGTCGGGGTGGTCGGGATGGGCGCGCTCCTCCCAGGACAGCAG
Organism: Kitasatospora sp. NBC_01560; assembly: GCF_045208415.1. Lineage (NCBI taxonomy): Bacteria > Bacillati > Actinomycetota > Actinomycetes > Kitasatosporales > Streptomycetaceae > Kitasatospora > Kitasatospora sp. NBC_01560. The sequence continues at coordinate 260,414 of NZ_CP109364.1, forward strand.
GGACAGCACGCCGGCGATCGGCTGCTCCCCGGCGGTCTTCGTCAGCAGGGCGGCCAGTTGTCCGCGGGTCGCGCCCGGATCGGCGACGACGCACGGAAGGAGGTCGGCTCCGGCCTCGCCGAGGGTGTCCAGGACGGCCGCCGCGTCGTCGCCCTCGGGCCGCACGGCGAGCCAGCGACCGGGGAGGCCGTCCGCCGGCGCGACCGACAGGGGCACCCAGGCAACGTGGTAGCGCCAGGAGTCCGCCTTCCGTTCACGGTTCCTGACGGAGCGCCAGGTCGCCAGCGCGGGCAGGACTTCGTCCAGGGCTTCCCGGCCGACCCCGAGGGCTTCGGCGAGCTGGGCGGGGTCCTGAAGTTCCGGGTCGTCCCAGTGGTCCTCGGCGAGGGCGGCCGGGGCGGCGGCGGGGGCCGTCAGCCAGTAGCGGGTGCGTTGGAAGGCGTACGTCGGCAGCTCGACCCGCCGCGCCCCCGGGAACGCACCCGACCAGTCCACCCCCAACCCGCACTCCCACGCACGACCCACCGACCGCAACACCTGCGCCGGGCCGCCCTCCCCCCGACGCAACGTCCCCAACACCACCGCCTCCACACCCGCGGCCTCCACCGACTCCCCCACCGCAACCGACAACACCGCATGCGGACTCGACTCGACGAAGAACCGGAAACCCTCCCCCAACAACGCCACCGTCGCCCGCCCGAACTCGACGGTCTGCCGGAGGTTGCGGTACCAGTACTCCGCGTCCAGAGCCTCCGTGCCCAGCCGGCCACCCGTCACCGTCGAGAAGAACGGCACCGAACCCGCGACAGGGGTGATGCCGTTCAGGTCGGAGAGCAGGCGCTCGCGGATCTCCTCCACGTGCGCGGAGTGCGACGCGTAGTCGACCTCGATCGGACGCGCCCGCACCCCCTCCCCCACCAGGGCCTCGACCAGCTCCCCCACCGCGTCCGCGTCACCCGACACCACCGTCGACGACGGACCGTTCACCGCCGCCACCGACAACCGCCCCACCCACGAGGCGATCCGCTCCCGCACCACCTCCACCGGCAGGGGAACCGACGCCATGCCGCCCCGCCCCGCCAGCACCGCCACCGCCCGGGAACGCAGCGCGACCACCCGGGCACCGTCGTCGAGACTCAGCCCGCCCGCCACCACGGCCGCGGCGATCTCACCCTGGGAGTGACCGACCACCGCGTCCGGGACGACACCGAACGAACGCCACACCTCCGCCAGCGACACCATCACCGCCCACAACACCGGCTGCACCACATCGACCCGCGCCAGCAGCGCCTCCGAGCCCAGCGCCTCCGCCAACGACCAGTCGACGTAGGGCGCCAGCGCCCGCTCGCACTCCGCCATCCGTTCCGCGAACACCACCGACCCGGCCAGCAACTCCGCGGCCATCCCCACCCACTGCGAACCCTGACCCGGGAACACCAACACCGAACGACCGGAAACCAACCCGCCGCCGGACACCGACCCCGGTGCCAACCGCCCGTCCGCCAGCGCCTTCACGCCGTCGAGCAACTCGCTCCGGTCCCCGCCCACCACCACGGCACGGTGCTCGAAGGACGCACGCCCCACCCCCAGCGAATAACCCACGTCCGCCGTGTCGAGCCCGGGCTCCGCCATCACCCGCGTCGCCAACGCCCCGGCCTGCGCCCGCAGGGCCTCCGCACTGCGCGCCGACACCGGCCACGCCACCGGCCCAGGACGCCGGACACCCTCCACCGCCCCGGCCGGAGCCTCGGCCGGCGCAGACTCCAGGATGACGTGAGCATTGGTCCCGCTGATACCGAAGGAGGACACACCCGCCCGGCGCGGACGGCCCGTGTCGTCCCAGGCGCGGGCCTCGGAGAGGATCTCCACGGCTCCCGCCGACCAGTCCACCTCGGGCGTGGGGCCGTCCACGTGCAGCGTCCTGGGCATCACGCCGTGCCGCATCGCCAGCACCGACTTGATGACACCGCCCACCCCTGCCGCGGCCTGGGCATGGCCGATGTTGGACTTCAGCGAGCCGATCCACACCGGACGGTCCGCCGGCCGGTCCTGCCCGTACGTCGCCAACAGGGCCTGCGCCTCGATCGGGTCGCCCAACCGCGTCCCCGTACCGTGCGCCTCCACCACGTCCACCTCGGACGCCGACAACCCCGCATCCGCCAGCGCCGCCCGGATCACCCGCTGCTGCGACGGACCGTTCGGCGCCGTCAGACCATTGCTCGCACCGTCCTGATTCACCGCCGAACCACGGATCACCGCCAGCACCGGATGCCCGTGGCGCCGGGCGTCCGACAACCGCTCCACCAGCAGCATGCCCACGCCCTCGGCCAGGCCGAAGCCGTCGGCGGCTGCCGCGAAAGCCTTGCAGCGACCGTCCGGGGCCAGACCGCCCTGACGGCTGAACTCCACGAACATGCCGACCGTGGACATCACGGTCGCGCCGCCCGCCAGCGCCAACGAGCACTCGCCCGACCGCAGCGCCCGCACCGCGAGGTGCAGGGCCACCAGCGAGGACGAGCACGCCGTGTCGACGGTGACCGCCGCTCCCTCCAGACCGAGGGCGTAGGCCAGGCGGCCCGACGCGACGCTTCCGGTGTTGCCGGTCAGCAGGTGGCCGCCCTCGTCGGCGCCCTGTTCGAGCGTGGGCCCGTAGTCCATGGTCATCGCCCCGACGTAGACGCCCGTCGGGGTCCGCCGCAGGGTGGCCGGGTCGATCCCGGCCCGCTCCAGCACTTCCCAGCTCGTCTCCAGCAGCAGCCGCTGCTGCGGGTCCATGGCCAGGGCCTCGCGCGGCGAGATGCCGAAGAACTCCGCGTCGAAGTCCGCCGCGCCGGCGAGCGAACCCGCCTCTCGCTGGTAGTACCGGCCGGGCGTCCCCGGTGCGGGGTCGTACCGACCGGCGGTGTCCCAACCGCGGTCGTCGGGCAGCGCGGAGACGGCGTCGGCACCTGCCGAGACCAGCTCCCAGAGCTCGTCGGGGCTACCGACCCCGCCGGGGTAGCGGCAGCCCATGCCGACGATCACCACGGGGTCGTCGTCCTCGGCCCGCCGCACCGGCTCGTCCGCGTCCGGGTTCCTGTCGGCGTTCCTGCCGGCCCGGTCGCCGCCGATCGCGGCGCAGAGATACTCGGCCAGGGCCATCGGGGTCGGGCAGTCGAACGCAACCGTCGCCGGAATGCGCAGCGCCGTCGCCGCACTCAACCGGTTGCGCAGCTCCACGGCGGTGACGGAGTCGAATCCCAGATCGAGGAAAGCCCGTCCGGGGGAAACCGGATCGGACCGGCCGGTCAGCGCGGCGATCTCCTCGCCCACCAGCCGTGCCAGCGCGGCACGCCGCTCCGGTACGGCCAATCCGGCCAGCTCCTCGCGGAACGCGGTACCGGCATCCCGGTCACCGCCCGCGCCGTCCGGCCCGTTCACGTCCGCCGGGCCGGGCTCCGCGAGCGCCGCCAGGGCAGCCGCCGGCAGTTCCCGCACCTGGGCGTGCTGCCCGGCGAACAGCGCTTCCCGTTCCGGGGTGACCCCGTGCACGTACAGGTCACCGAGCGAGGTCAGGAACCGGCCCGGACCGCCCTGGTCACGGCGCAGCGTCCCGAGGACGGCGGCCCGCGCGCCGTGTTCCTCCGCACAGTCCGCGAGGGCGGAGGTCAGCACGGTGTGCGGGCTGACCTCCAGCAGCACCCCGTACCCGTCCCGCAGGAGGGCCCCGGCCGCCTGATGGAACCTGACCGTGTTGCGCAGGTTGCGGCACCAGTAGTCGGCGTCCAGGACCGGGACGTCCAGTCGTCCCCCGGTCAGTCCGGAGTAGTAGGGCAGCTGCGGTGTGCGGGGGCGGATCGGTGCGAGGTCGGCGCGCATCCGGGGGACGATCGCGTCGATGTGGGGGGAATGGGCGGCCAGGCCCACCGCGATCCGCCGCGCGTGCACCGCGTCCGAGGCCAGGTCGGCCAGGAGTTCGGCCGCGGCGTCGCGGTCGCCGGAGACGATCACGGACCGCGGGCCGTTGTGCGCGGCGACGACGAGGCGGCCGTCCCAGCGGCGCAAGCGCGGCTCGACCTCGCCGGCCGGGGCCATGACGGAGACCATGTCGCCCTGCCCGGCCAGGGTCGCCTGGGCCTGGCTCCACAGGGCCACCACCCGCGCGGAGTCGTCCAGGGACAGCGCGCCGCAGACCGCGGCGGCGGTGACCTCGCCAACGCTGTGCCCGAGCACTGCGGCCGGTTCCACGCCGTGGGAGCGCCACAGCGCGGCGAGCGACACCGTCACGGCGAACAGCAGGGGCTGCACCACGTCGGCCCGGTCCCCGGCGGGTGCGCCCGACGCGTCCGGGTCGCGGAGCACGTCGATCGGCGACCAGTCGACGAACGGTTCCAGGGCCTGCGCGCACGCGTCCATCCGGTCGCGGAACACCGTGGAGGTGTCCAACAGGTCCACCGCCATCCGGGGCCATTGCGCGCCCTGCCCGGGAAACACGAAGGCGACCCGCCCGCCTGCCCCTGCGGCGCCCTCCAGCAGGCCGGGCATGCTCCTGCCGTCGGCGAGCGCGTCCAGCCGCTGCAGGAATCCGTCCCGATCGTCCGCCACCACGGCCGCCCGCCGGCTCCCCCGGGAGGCGGTGCGCGCGAGGGTGAGCGCGATGTCCTGGGGGCTCCAGTCGTCACGACCGGCCAGGTACGCGTGCAGGCCGCGCGCGCCGGCCGCCAGCGACTCCTTGCCGCTGCCGGCCAGTGTCCACAGCAGCGGTGCTTCCGTACCGTCGGGGTGCGTCATCGTGACTTCGGACTCCTTCACCGCGATCAGGACCATCAGTCGCCGGACCGTGGCGGGTGCCCGCTCCCACGGGCCGCGCGCCGACCGGGACGCCTTCGTCATGCCCGGCGTGTACCGCCACCGGACTGCGACGTCGATCTTGCCCAAGGCGCATAGCGTCCCGATAGCGCAGGCCGCGACACGGTGCGGGTACGGGGAGCGGGCGGGTCGCGGCCCAGCGGGAGAGCCGCGCGCACCCCGTGGGCCGGGTCTGCCACCACCGGATACGGCCGTCGCGCCCCACCGATCGGGGACTTCGGGAGGTTAGCCCCGACGAGCCGGCCGTCCCTGGAGCACCTGCACTCCCCCGATCAGGCTGGTCGACCGGGAGGGCCGCCTCCACCTGCGACACCAACACCTGCCCGCCGGCCACGACAACCCGCACCCCAACGCCCTGGGCGAGTACCGGATCGCGCCGCCTACGAGCGCACCCTGCACGAGGGCCACGGCCTCGGCCGGTCGGTGCCGGCCGTCCCCGAACCGATCCCGCACCGGCCGATCTCCCCGGCGGCGGGGAGCGTGGCGCACACCGGTGCCAGCGGCGTCGCGGTGACCTGGAACCCGGTGTTCGGCGCGCGCGAACGCCCTCCGACAGAGGTGCCGTCGCTCTCCTTCGCCTCGCCGGCGGTCACGTGGACGGTCGTTCCGGGCTCGGACCGTTGCGGAGCGTGCCGATGATCAGACCGTGACGGCGGCCTCCAGGAGAGTCAAGGTCCGCGCGGTGGCGTCGACCTCCGCGTGGATGCCCAGCGGCAGCGGGAGATTGGGGCCGGCGTGGCCGATGAGCCCGCCGCCCACCAGCGTGGGCGGCCCTCGGCGAGCACCGCCGAGTCGCGCACCTCGAAACCCAGCTGCCGAAGTGTCCCGACACCACGGGCCAGGAGCGGTGCGTCCGCTCCGTCCAGTGGGCCGGAGGGCGCGGCTACCGACGACATCGCCGGGCGAGAGCGCGCGTGGGCGAAGGAGTGACGGCATGGCGGAGGACCCTTTCCCTGCTCTGGTCGACGGTCGCCGGCACACTGGCCGGAGGCACGGACAGCGAGGTCCTGACAGGACGTTCGATACCGGTGCTGCTGCAAGCGGTATCGAACGGAGTGCTGCCCGGACGACGCCGGCGGGACCGGAGCACCGATCAGCGCGACCGCCCGCAGGATGAAGTCCTTGCTCGGCTCCATCTGCGGGACGGCCAGGTGCTGCTCGCCGACCCGCCCCCAGTCGGGGTGGCCGAGGACCATGGCCACGGGGTGGGCGAAGAACGCGCGCCACATGACGGGGCGCAGCTCGTGGGGCTGCCGGTCGCCCGGTCGCGGCCCCGCCAACGCGTTCCTCGTGGCAATCCGGGGGTAGCGTCCAGGACATGGACTTTCATACGACCGTTGAGCGGGCCCAACGACTCAGGCAGCTGCACACCGAGTACACGCCGCTCGTGCTGCCGACCGTCTGGGACGTCTGGTCCGCACGAACAGCAGCAGCAGCCGGGTTCCCCGCACTGACCGTCGGCAGTCATCCACTCGCCGACTCCCGGGGGGCGGAGGACCACGAGGGACAGACCTTCGAGGAGGTACTCGCCGCTGTCAGGCCGATCGTCGCCGCGGTCGACATCCCCGTTTCCGTGGACCTGGAGGCCGGATACGGACAGCAGCCCGCGGATCTCGTCGCCGGACTCATCGGGATCGGCGGCGTCGGCCTCAACATCGAGGACACCGTCCACTCGGACGGAGGACGCCTGCGCAGCACACAGGAACACGCAAGCTACATCGGCGAGCTGCGCGCGGCGGCCGACAACGCCGGTGTCCCGGTCTGGGTCAACGGACGCACCGATCTCTTTCTGCCCGTGGAGGATCCCTCCGCCGTCCTCGACGAGGCCATCGAACGACTGCGAGCCCTGGAGCAGGCCGGCGCCGACAGCGTCTACCCGGTCGGCATCCAGGACAACGACGACCTGCTGGCGACGGTGACGGGTGCCCTCGCCGTTCCCGTGAACTCCACGGCCCATCCCGTCAAGCACGACCTCGAACGCTTTCGCCGCCTGGGCGTCCGCCGGGTCACCTTCGGCCCGCTGCTGCAGATCGCGATGGCGGAGTCGATGAGGGAGGTGCTCGCGCCCTGGAGGTGAGGCACCGATCCCCCCGTACGGTTCGAGGTCAGGGTGAGGCGCACGAGCCGCGCCCCGAAGCCGGGAAACGGAGAACGGTCGGGGCACCCGTCTGCAGAGGTGCCCCGACCGTTTGCGGCGGCCGCCGCCTGCCGCCGCTAGCGGAGGATCCGGATGCGCGCCGCGCCCGCACGCGGGCAACGGGAGCCCGCTCCACTGCGATTCGCGTGCAGGCCGGTCACCGACGCCCGACGGATCCGGAGGTGGGTGCTCCCTCCGCGACCATGTCCGCGGCAGCGGTACCGCCGGACGAGACCGCCGCCACGGCCTCGTCCGGCGCCGGCACCTCGCCCTTGCGGTCCACCAGTTCCGGGAGGTCGTCCTGAGCGGCGGTTCCGGCCCACCGGCGCCACACCAGCACCCCCGCCAGTCCGAGGAGTGCGGCGGCGGCGAAGCCCGTCGCGGTGCGCCGGCGCCTGCGCCGGCGGGTCACCCGCGGATTCAGGTTCCGTGCCAGGTGGAGGTAGCCGTCCCGGGCCCGGTCGCTCGCATGGCCGACCGCGGAGTGCACCTCCGTGCTGACCGGGCCCAGCCGGGCTGCCACCTGCTTGCCCGTCCGAGCAGCCGCCTTTTCGACGTGCAGTGCCTCTGCGCGAACGGCCTTCCCGGCCCTCGTCGCGGTCTCGCGGAGCGTGCTTGCGCGTGTGCGTGTGCGCTTCACTGAACTCTCCTTTCGTCAGCGGGTGGCCATGTCCGCGTTCGGCGCTTTCACGGGGCCACCGTGTCCGCGGCCGGAGGGGTGGCCCCGTCCTGCGTGTCCGAGGCTCCGTGTGCGGCTTGTTCGCCGCCCCGGTCCTCGGCACGGTGCTTCGGGGTCGCGTCCCGCCCGGCCCCGTCCACCTCGTCCCGGTTCCGCCCGTCCTCGTTCAGCTCGCGCGGCTCGTTCAGCCCGTTCAGCCCGTTCAGCCGGGCGGGGTCCTGCCGGCCGGTCAGATCATTCGTCATGTGCATCCTCCTGACGTGGCCGGTCCGGCGGGCCGGCGCGGCGGTACTTCGGTACCGCCCGGCTGCCCGGTCCAGCGCGCTTCACACCTGACGGCAGCCGGATCGCGCCGAACCGCCGACGGCACAAGGCGGACGGACCGCTCCTCGGCAACCCGGGTGCACGGCGCCCGTCCGCACGACCACTCAGGAGGCTTTCCCATGGCCGCACCGGTGCTCGACGACATCACCGAACTGCACGTGACCAGTGCGTGCCGGGGTGAGCTGGCCGTGGTGTCGGTCACCGATGAAGCGGGAACGACCCGGGTGTGCGGGCGACCGTTCCCCGCCCGCGTCGAGGGCGCGGTCACGGGCCCGACCCACCAGCACCGTGCCGGGTCCGGCCCCTTCGGTCCGGTCCGGCCGCGTCGTCCTCGTCCTTGTCCTCGTCCTTGTCCTCGACCTCGTCCGTGAAGACGACATCGACGCGCTGTTCCGGCCGGCGCTCCTCCTGACGGGCCACCGCCTCCAGGACCTCCTCGTCCGCTCCGGTCAGCGGGGGCTGCAACAGGCTTCGCGGCCACAGCCTGCGGTGGAGCACCACATTCGTCTCCGCCGCACAGACAGTGATCTGGGCGGCGAGGTACAGCCAGGACAGCAGCCCGATCACGGTGGCGAAGAACCCGTACACCGCGGTGGCGTGGCGAAGCTGGTGGGTGACCAGCACGGCGCCGAAGGCCTGCAGCAGGGTGAACAGCGGGCCGGCGACGGCGCAGCCCGGAGTCAGGGCGCGGGTGGGGACGTCGGCGGGGGTCAGGATGCGGAAGCAGACCAGAAGCAGGGCGGCGTTCAGCACGGCGGACAGCACGAGGGCGCCGATGCGGGCGAACAGGCCGGACAGGGCGGTGCCGACCAGGGCGGCGGCCGCCGTGGCCAGCAGCAGGCCGGCGGCGAGGGCGGCGAACAGCAGAAGGCTGCGAACCAGGCGCGGCCAGTAGCCGGGCCGTTCGACTCCGCGGACGTTCCAGACCTCGGCCATCGCGTGCTGGAGGACCTGCGCGATACCCAGGGCCCCGTACAGCAGACCGAGTACGCCGACGACCAGCGCCGGCCCGCTGCCCTGCACACTGTGGACGTTCTGGCGCAGTTGGTCGCCGATGATCGGGAAGTCGGAGAGCGCCGAGTCGACGACGGCCTGCTGCGCGTCGGGGTGGCCGTGCAGGACGAAGCCGAGCGCGGTGCTCAGCAGGAGCAGCAGCGGGACGAGTGCGACGAAGCCGTAGTACGTGATCAGAGCGGCGAGCAGTCCGCCGCGGTCGTCCCCGTACTTCTTCATCACCCCGACCGGAACGGCGAGCGGAGTGTGGTGCTGCTGTGCGCGGTCGACGACGCGCAGGAAGCGCTCGACGGGATTCATGCCGGGCTCCTTCGCTGGATGGTCCCGGACGGGCCGATCCCCTGCCCGGCGTCTGCCCGGCGATCGGCACCCGTACCGCACCCCGCGGACGTGGCTGTGCCCGCCGCGGCGGAACCAACCGGGAAGACGCCCGAACCGCCGATCCCCCGCCGCCCGGGCACACGCCCTGCGAACCGCCCGGACAGCCCCGACGCGCCCTGAACCACGCATCGGCCCCGGCCCGGACCCACACCCACCCCGAGCGCCGGACCGGAGCGCGCCGCGGCTCACCGGCGAAGGCGGGCCACGACCCACGGCACGCTGCGCCCCACCGCCGCGGCCAGGCCACGCAGCGTCGCACCGGCGGCCTGCCCTTCCCTCAGCCACAGCACGATGTCCTCCGCACCCACCCGCTCCGCTGCCCGGGCGTCGTTGAGACCCACCCGGGCCCGCTTCCCCGCCCCGGAGTTCACGCCGGTGGCCCGCACCGGGATGCCCTGCTGCGCGAGCAGGGCCGGGACCCTCCCCCGCCCGACCGCCAGGTGCCGAGCCACCTCCTCGATGCTCAGCTCCCGCTCCACGTACAGGGCATGGAGCGCGGTGGCCACGTCGGGGAAGCCCGCCGACCGGACCCGGGTGTCCGTGCGCCGCCCGGCGCGCAGCGCCCGAGTGCGACGCCCGGCGTCGAGCTTCTCGCGCCGCACCCGGATCAGCTCCGCCGGCAGGTCGCCGCGGACCGCCGTCCGCGCCGCGCGGGTGAGCGAGCCGTCGCGTGCCATCGCGTGCCCGACCGCGAAGTCCTCGCGCATCCCGGGTGTCGCGCGGAACAGGCCCGCCTGCCGCATCGAGCGATCCCGGCTCAGGGCGCGGGAGCTGAGCGCCCCGCGCCGGAGCAGGCCGAAGCGGGCACGGTACTCGGCGGCGCTGAGGCCGTGCACCGGATGTGGGCGCCCAGCGACCGGAAGCCCCGCCCGCACAGGTGACAGAACACCAGGTCCACATCCTCGTCGCGGACCAGCCGGCCGTGGTCCGGATGCACCGGCCGCGGCGCCGCCCCCGACAACACGCCTCCGCGTTCCTCCATCAGCGTGCCCTTCCTCCCGACCGCGGACGGCGGTCGACGGCCCCGGGCGGCCCCACCACTCCACCTTATTGCGAAGAGTATGCAACAACCTATAGAGGGTAATTGCATGGCGCGCCACCGCACCGGAGCGCGGGGAGCACCTGGTCCGGGGCTCGGCGCCCGGTGGCGGCCTCCAGCGCTTCGATCGTCCTGCTCCTCGGCGCGCGAACCGGCTCGGGCAGGCCGCCGCCCTGGTGCCCCGTGCCCGTGCGACGGGGGTGCACCCCTGCACCTGTCCGGCGGTCACTCCGACGGTCACTCCGTCGGGACACCGTGGAGGCTCCGCACCGGGCTACGCGGGCGAAAGTCCGACTTCTGCCGGAAGCCGGACGGCTCCGAGCACCGAGCACCGAGCACCCGCACGTCGAACGTCGCGGTGAGTACGACCGCGCGGGCACGGTGATGCCGAGGCCGTGGATGCGCCCGGCGTCGGTCCACGACTTCTGCGGCACCCCGCCACGGCCTCCGCCACGGGGACCTGCCTACGGCGTGGACGACCGCGTGATCGGGGATCCGGCCGGAGCCGCGGAGTCCGGCACCCCCGCGTAGTCGGGCAGCTCGATGCCGTTGATCGCGCGCCCCACCAGCTCGGTGAACCATTCGCCGGCGAAATCGGGAAGCGGCCCGGCGTCCGGCCCGGGAACGTCGCGGCTGCGGGCGTTCAGTCGGCCGATCTCCTGGTTGGCCTCGACGAACGGGCGCATCCGTGCCTCGTAGCGGGCGAACCCGGTACCGGGGTCCCACGCGGCGGCGGCCAGCTCTCCGGCCAGCACGTAGGCGCCGACCAGTGCCAGCCCGGTGCCCTGTCCGGACATCGGTGACGAGCTGAACGCCGCGTCCCCGAGCAGCCCCACCCGGCCGCTCGACCAGCGGTCCATCACCACCTGGGCGACCTGGTCGAGGTAGAAGTCCGGGGTGTCGTCCAGGTGCGCGAGGATGTCCGGGGCCAGCCAGCCCAGGCCCGCCATCCGCTCGCGCAGCAGGCGCTTCTGGGCCGCGACATCACGGTGGTCGACGTCGAAGTCGGCCGAGGCGGAGTAGAACATGGCCATCGCCCGGGCAGCGTCCTGGACGGGGCGCAGGAGGACCGAGCGCCCGGACTCCTCGTCCTGGTACTCAAGCAGCCAGCGATCGAGAGCGAACTCGTTCGGCACGCTGTAGAAGGCCAGCACGTGCCCGAGGTGGTGCAGGAACTGCCGATGCGGCCCGAAGACCGTCGCCCGCAGCTCCGAGTGCAGCCCGTCGGCCCCGACCACCAGGTCGAAGCGCCGCCGGTCGCCACCCTCGAAGACCACGTCGACCCCGTCCGCGTCCTGGGCGAGCCCGGCGATCCGGTCGCCGAAGAGGTACTCGACGCCGTCGCGGGTGTCGTCGTAGAGCACTCGGGACAGGTCCCCGCGCAGGATCTCGATGTCCGCGATGAACCCGTCGCCGCCGTCGTCATCCGCACGGAAGGTCTCCAACACCCGCCCGTCCGCGTCCACGGTGTGCGCGCCGGCGGTGTCGGTGCACGCCGCGCGGACCGCCGCGTCCAGCCCCATGCGCCTGATGACCTCCTTGGCGACCCCGCGTGCGTCCACCGCCTGCCCACCGGGCCGCAGCCCGACAGCCCGCTCCACCACGGTCACCTCGGCCCCCCGCCGGCGCAGCCAGTGGGCCAGCGCCGGTCCCGCGATGCTCGCCCCCGCCACCAACACCCGGGGACCGCGCGTCCCCGTCCCCCGCTCGCCCGTCCGGACCGTACGCCCCGGCTCGAAGTCGTTGATGCCCATCACTGCCTCCATGTGCTTCCTCCCGCACCGGAACGTTCCCGGCACGGGCCCACCGCTGTCAGTCGATCCGGAGTGTGGACTGCGGATCCGCCCACAACTCATCGGTACGGCCGAAATCGCGCCCACGCCCCCGTAAACACCCCGATCGGCATACGCGCCACCGCCTACCGACCGGGACCGGGCCGGGAGGACTTTGGAACTGCGGCTGGCGGCGGCACCTTCGCGTGCAGGTGCCGGAACCCGCGGCGCACCCGGGCCGGGGTGAGCCTGTTCGGTGCCGGCGGTCGTTGCCAGGGGCGTCGTAGGTCGGCGGTCAGGGGGGCGGGCGAGGAGAAGGTGCGGGTGGCGGCGATCACGGTCGTGAAACTCTTGTTGACGTATCGGAGCTGCGACCGGCATCGTTTCGGATCTGTTCGAACATACGATCAGCAGAACGAGTCACGGAGTGATCCCGATCCCGCGTATCAAGCGCGCAGCCGTCGCAGCCGGCCTCGCACTACCCCTTGTCGTTGTCACTGCAGTCGGGCTGGCCGGCCACAGCAGGACGGTTGCGCGGGCCGGGCGCACGGCCCCTACGACCACGGTGAGCCCCGGTGCGGAGCTGGAGTCCATGACCGGGCCGGTTCTGCAGACAACGGCGCAGACCGAGTTCCGCAAGGCCGCCTCGGTGACGATGACGGGCTTCGCCCTGAAGGACGGGCATCGCGCCGTCTTCGCAATATCGGCCGATCGCGACGGCAGATGCACGGGCACCTCGACCGAGCAGGGACAGGGCCCGAGCCGGTTTCTTCGAATCAAGGAGGAGACCTTCGTCCGATTGGACCCGCAGGCATTCGTCCGACAGTGGGGCGCCGCGGTTGCGACCAGGTACGGCGAACGATGGGTCCGGCTCTCTCCGGGTCAGGAACTCGAGGACGTCGGAGGGTTCTGCGACCTGACGAAGGTCCCCGTCGTGGGCGCCCCGAACCCGGCCGAACAGGCGCGCTCGGGCGGTGGGATCACGGTGGGAGGAAGGAAGGCAGCGAGCTTCCTGGTCACCAGCCCGGACAACCCGCCGTACCTGGGGTACATCGCGGCGGAGGGCTCACCGCGTCCCGTGCGCGTGGAGTCCCAGGCCTACGACTTCCAGATCGACTTCAGCAACTACGGCCTGCCCGTTCTGGTGACCGCTCCACCGTCTGACCAGGTGGTCGACCTCTCGGCTCTGACGGAACAGGCCCCGTAGCCGCGCCACTGAGGGCGGTGAGGTTCGTCCCGGAATCGGTACTGGACGTCGACGCGGTGAGCACAAGCCAGGCCCACACCTGGACCGGCGGGCCAACCGACGTCCGCTGTGCCGAGTGCGGCCGGCGGCACGAGGTGACCTCCAGCGCCATCTTGGCCACCGACGCCACCGGCGGCGGCGCCAGTCCTGTGGCGCCGAATCCCAGACCTGGAGTGCCGGTGGCACCTCGGCCGGCCCGCCGGTGGTCTCGGCGGGTGCGGGGGCCTCGGTGGGGGTGATCGTGTCGGGCACCCGGGGATCGTGGACCCCGCCACCGAAACCGGGCCGGGCGGTCCGCTGCGCACCGGCCGGCCCAACCGGCGGTTTCCGCAGAGGGGCGGCGGAGCCGAACGCACCACGGCATCGCGGACGGGCGGGGTGTGCCGGGCGGCCGGCGGTGAGTGTGCGCTCACCGCAGACCGGGGGCGGGCGGATCAGGTGTCGGCGGCGGTCCGGGGGGCGGCGCCGGAGCGGCGGAGTTCCTCGTTGATACGCAAGGCCTCTTCGAGCTGGTCCTCGAGGATGACGATGCGGCAGGCGGCGTCGATCGCGGTGCCCTGGTCGACGAGGTCTCGGGCGCGCATCGCGATCCGCAGTTGGTAGCGGGAGTAGCGGCGGTGGCCGCCGTCGGACCGCAGTGGGGTGATGAGGCCCTGTTCGCCGAGGGCGCGTAGGAAGCCGGCGGTGGTGCCGGTCATCGCGGCGGCGCGGCCCATGGTGTAGGCGGGGTAGTCATCGTCGTCGAAGGAGCTGACGGCGTCCGGGGTGTCCGGTCGGTTGGTGGCCGTGGTCACTGCACCTCTTCATATCTGGGTTCGGGAACGCATCGAGGGGCCCCGGCGCCATTGCGGCTCCGGGGCCCCGAAGGGGAACTTCACCATCTACCGGCCCTGGGCCGGTCCTTGTGTCCGCAACTCCTCCGGGGAGGATGATCGCGGGGATCGCGTATGCGTGACCGGAAACCACCGTCCTTCGTAACTGAGGGGTCTGCGGTGTCCGCCCGGACGAAGAACCACTCATCTCACGGGCCGGGCGATCCTGATGGCGCTAGCGCCCTCCGTTCTTCCTCTGCGTCAACTGACATCCTGCGAACTACTGGAACTTCGGTACTGCCAACTGCTGGTACTGCGAACTGCCTGGTCAACACGGGTACTGCCCGATACTGCGTACCGCTGTGGTGGCCATGCAGGCCCACCGGTTGTCCAGCAGCCAGCCCCGTCGCCCGTCCTGCACACCGCTCGGCTCGGAACCCCACTGCCCGGACTTCCCAGCACGCGCGCCCGCAGTCCGGCGCCTTTGCTGAGACCCTGCGTACTGCAACCACTGGTGACTGCGAATCGACTTCGCCTGCACTTACTGCGGTACCGCCGCTCTCGGTGGCCCCTGACCAGCGCGGGCCACCTGGCCCGGCCGCCAACCCCGTCGCCGTACTTCTCTGCTCTGGCTTCGGAGCTCCGCTGCCGTGCCGCTCTCCTGCATCACTGCCTCACGCCCGCCTGCACGGCGCGCCCGGCGTACTGCCGGTACTGCTGCTCCACTCACTGCGGTACCGCTGGGCGGCGGCCCCTGATCACTGCGGGCCGCCCGGCCCGGCCGCCGGTCCCGTCGCCGTACTGCACCAACCTGGCTTCAGAACCCCACAACCGTGCCGACCTGCGAACTTCTCTGCGCTGCCTCCCGCCAGTTCGTGTCTGGCGGGCCCTGCTGACTGCTGGTTACGAGAGAAACACTAGCCACTCCCCCCATCAATGTCTACTTCAGCCAGCACAGATTTTTCGGTGTTCGGAGGGAAGGTAGTCTTCGGCCCGCGCGCGGGCCGGAACACGCCGCGCGGGACCAGGGACGACGAGCAGGAAGGTGACCGGTGGAAGGAATCCGGGACATGTCGGCAGCGTGCACGCCCGTCCCCCATACGAGGGAGTCTTTGCTGACCGCCCTCGCCGAAGCCGTCCGCGACCGCGACGAGCGCACCCTGCGCCGGCTCCTGGCCCGCTTCGCCGAACAGGCCACCCTCACCGACCTCACCGACCTGCGCGACGCACTCCGACCCCGCGCCCGCCAAGGCGGGACCGCACTGCCCCAGTAGTCAGCAGGCGAGCGGGTGTACGGCCACCCGCCACCCGGGTGCGGCCCGCTTGGTGCTGGTCGACGGCGTGGTCCACCTGAACCCCGAAACGGCTGTCCTGAAGGAGACGTTGGACGGCCGGGCCGTGTCCATCGAGCAGCGGACGGCAGCACCTGGACCGGCTGGAACCAGCAGGTTCCCGACGCGGCCACGATGTCAGGGCCCGCACTGGCCGGGGGCAGCGGCGACACCCTCCACATCGCCTACCGCACCACACCCCCGCACACCGCTCGCGCACGACGCCGCGCACGGCCGGATGTCCCGGTCACGGTCCGGAGGGTGACCGACTCGCGACGACGGCGACGCCCGGACGGACACAGGCCAGCCCGCCGGACCTCGCGGCGGCCACTCAATGGCCAATGAGCACCCGGCCCACTCACCGGCCCCGCCCCCGCGACCGGTTCCGGCACCATCGACACACGACGGCCACCGCCCGCATCTCGGATGCGGGCGGCCGGCCCGGCCGGTTCCCGGCACGAGACAGGCGCCAACGGCGCAGCCGGCCACGGATCCGGATCCGGATCCACCGCACACCACGCCGTCCGGGGCGGACCGCCGCACCCTGCCGCGCAGACGCAGCAGCAGCCGGCGGCCAGGTCAACCCCGGGTGTTGACGGCGTCCTTGAAAGCCTTCCCGCGGTGAACTTCACCGTCCGGGACGCCGCGGTCTCGATCGCCTCACCCGTGCGCGCGGCGCGCTTGCCGGCCGAGTAGGAGCGGACGAATCGGCGAGCATCGAATTCGCGCCCTGTTACCAGCTGTCCGCGACGACCTCGGTGTCCGTGAGGCCCCGCTGCTCGGCGAGCCGGAGCCAGCAGGGTGAACACCCCGCCGGCACCAGCGCTGGCCACATACCCGCAACCCTGACGAGTTCATCAGCTCGCAGACCGCGCACACCCGGGCCCCGGTCACAACCGGCTGGATGCAGCCTCTGCTGCGCGGCCTCCCGGTCACCGCCCAGCAACTTCGCGAGGACCGAATCCTCGAAGAGGCCGCCGTCACCGGCGCTGACCCGCAGCACCTATGCGCGGTGTTCAACATCACTCCGGAGACCGGACTCCGCTAGACCCGCTTCTTCCACCCCGACCCCCACGGACAGCGACGACGTATCCGGCTGCAACATGGAGACATCGTGACCGACCACCACGCTCACCTGCTCGCCGCCATCGTCGGGCCCGGCGGTGAGCCGGAGCTCCCAGCTACCCGCAACGGGCGCTTCAGGGGCGCGGTCGTCCCGGAAGGCTGCGCGGTCAGCGCCGGCCGCCGCCGATGCGGCGGTCGTCGGCCAGTCCGGTCAGCGGGCCGAACTCGCAGGCAAGCTCGTTCCACGTCAGAACCTCGCCACAGCGGGCCGGGAACTCCTTCGGGTCGAACTCGGGCATGGTCCAGGTGCCAGTGCCCCGGTCCCGCAGCCACAGGTCCCCGTCACCGTCGACCACAGTCGGCGGGACCGGCACGGGCTCGGCCTGATCGGTGGGATCCCAGGTGACCCGGCCCGGGTGGGAAACGCGGCGCAGCTCGGTGGTGGCCAGCCGCGCGGCCAAGTCACGGGTGGACTCTTCGGCGTCCTTGACCGACGCGAGTCGGAATGCGTCGTCGAGCACGGGCAGGGCTGGATTCTTGCTGCGCTTTGAACTCATACGCTGACTACCTCCGGTGGGGGGCGTCACATCCGTTGTGGCACCCCGTAGAGGAACACGGTATCCGAGGCGGGAGCCAGGCCGGCTACGACTGCCCTGGTCGGCCAGAGCGCGGGCGAGGTGGGCGCGCAGGACCTGCGGCAGACACCGGGGTACAGGTCGACGTGCGCCGCAGCGGGGGAAAGGCGCCCGCTGCCGGCCGACATCGACCGGTCGGCCTACCGTGTCGTCCAGGAGGCGACGGTCGAAGCCCGCTGGGCGCGGGTGGCGACGATGAAGCCGAGGACAAGGTCCACCGCCAGGAACGGCAGAAACGGGTTCTGGTACGAAGCCGACAGGTCCACCGGGGCGGCGCTCCGGAGGCCCACAACCACGGCGATGGATCCGAAGAGTGCCATGGCCAGAGCCAGGATCGGCCCGCGTCGCAGAACGCCGACGAGCAGGCTCGCCGCCAGCAGCGCCCGATGCCGTGGACCGTGCCCGAAGCCCGCGGCGCACCTCCGATGAGCAGACCCACCGCGAGGACGCAGAGGACACCCCCCACCCAGGTCATGACCTTCGTTCTCGTCATCGCAGGTGTGCCCTCTCCAGGCGGTGTGCCCTCTCCGGAGGAAGGCCGCGCGGTGCGTCGCCCGCGGGCGACGCGGTGGTCGATATGGCATCCATCCCGCGAGACCATCCAGCCCTGGGACCTGCGGCGTACGCCCAGGGGCGGACACCCGCCACACGCCGTCCGCGCGCAGCCGGACCAGGCGCCAGCAGCGGTCCGCCTGGACGGTGCCGGGCGGACCGGCCAGTTCGCCGGGAACCCGGACGGCGTCCCGCCAGGTGCCGAGGTGGGGGCCGGTACTCGGAGGCGGTTCGTCGGGTTCGGGCACCGGGCGGATGCGGTCACTGTCGTGCACGAACGTGCCACCCAGCGATCATCACAGACCGTGATCTACTTCGGGGCGTAGTGTCGATCAACGAGAAGCCGAGGTCATGACCAGTCACTGCTGCGAGGCGATGAGCCGCCGGGTGAACGTGCCCTGCGACCAGCACAACGATCCCTTTGCCTGTCCGGACGCGTTGATCACCTTCAGCACCAAGTTCCAGGAGTACGGGCTGATCATCCACGACGGCGGCACATCGAGCATCACTATCGACTTCTGCCCCTGGTGTGGACGACGTCTCCCCGAATCCATCCACCAGGTTTGAGCCGGCTCCTTGCTTACGGAGCTTCAACCTCGCTGGACCGACCCGCGCCGTCCGGTGGTCCCGGCACGTCCCACCGTTCTCGGGGCAGCTTGGCGCCCTCCCCGGCGTTCCCCGGGTCAGGCCGTCCCCTGCTTCACCAGAGCGTTGCGACGGCCCGGCCGAGACGGTCTTTCAGCTCCACGCGATCGTCCAGTACTTCGTGGCGCACACTCGTCCCAGCGAAGACTGAACGATGCCCGGTACCGCGTCTGCCGGAGCGCTTTTCGCAGGGCAATGGTGCACGCGACTGCGGCCAGGAGCAGAGCCAGTGGAGCCGCCAAGGCGGCAGCCCAGGCCGTGAAGCCCTTCCAGGGGACGACGTAGGAGCCCCATGGCGTCTTCACCGCGTCCACATGCTCGCCGGGGTGACCGTCGTGGCGTAGCGAGACATGGGTGCCGTCGGCGAGAAGGCCGTCGCACTGCACGTAGTCGTTGCGGCCGGCATGTCTGGTCTCACACTCCGACACCGTCACACGCTCCAGCGACTCCTGCGGCGCGACCAGGGACAGCCCGAGCACGAGGGCGATGCCCGCCGCACACACGCACATCCCCGTCAGCACTGCCCACAGCCCGACCGCCCACCGCCGGCCCGCACCGCCCCCAACCGTCATGACACGAAAGCTACCCGCCTGAAAACCGAGTAGGAGCGGCAGGGGCGGGGGGTCGGGGACAGTAACGCCGCGGCGGCCAGGAGCAGCAGGCCCCGAAGCAACGGGCGGGACAGCAGGCCTGGCAACGCGGGCAGGGTCAGGAGCTCCACCCGCCGGAACCATCCCGGACGTCCGGCCCGCGTACGATCCCCACTTGTTCGCCCTGCTCGGCCGGCGTTTCGCTCTGGACGGGTCCCAGCGCGTGCTGGACCTGGGGGCGGGCAGCGGGGCTCGCACGCTGCCGCCGGCTCCCCTCCTGCGCGAGGTGATCGCCGTCGATCCGGAGCCTGCCATGCTCGCCGAGGGCCGCCGGCTCGCCGCCCGGGCAGGGGTGACCGGCATCGACTGGCGCCTCGGAAGCTCCGACACACTGCTCGCGATGGACGTGGGACCGGTGCTGCTGGCGGTGATGGGAGCCTCGTTCCACTGGACCGACCGGGAACGGCTGCTACGCGACCTGGACACCCTGATCGAGCCCGGGGGTGCGGTGGTGCTGGCGACCTGCGGCGCCCAGCACGACGACCTCGAACCGCCGCCCCGGCTGCGCGTGGTCGAGGAGGTCCGCCGTTGCCATCCGGCCCCGGAACGCCTGCGGGGATCCGGGCCGGCCGGGTACCCCGACGTGCGTCACCAGGAGGTCCTGCTCCGCTCGCCGTTCTCCCGGATCGAGGAGGTCCACTGGGACCGGACGGTCAGCCGCAGCGCGGAGGAGATCATCGGTCTTCAGCTCTCCTACGGCTTCACCAGCCCGGCCGCACTCGGCCCCGACCGGGCGGCCTTCGAGGATGACCTCCGCCAGGCCCTGAACACCTTCGCTCCCGACCGCGAACCGTGTGACGAGCGTGTCCGCACAGAGGTGGTTGTCGCCGCCCGTGCCACGGCCTCGAACCATGATCCTTCTCAGCGACAACGGCTGCGCCGGTACCACAGCCGAGGTCGGCGCCGGCGCAGGGGTTGCCGGGTGCGTTCGGGGTTCGGGGTTCAGGGGTCGGGGAGGTCGAGGGTGGCGAGGGCTCCGCCGTCGGGAGCGTTCGCGAAGGTCAGCCGGGCGTTGAGGACCACCGCCTGCCCGGTGGCGATGGTGAGGCCGAGGCCATGTCCCTGGCCCCGTTCGGCGGCGCCGGTGCGGAAGCGCTGCGGCCCGTCGGCGAGGAGGGCGTCCGGGAAGCCCGGTCCGTGGTCTCGCACGGTGATCCGGCTGCCGGTGACGGTGACCTCGACGGGGGCGGTGCCGTGCCGGTGGGCGTTGGCGACGAGATTGCTGAGGATCCGCTCCACGCGGCGCGGGTCGGTGCGGACGGTGGCGGGCGTCGTCAGCCGGAGCCGGACGTCGCCGTCGCCCTTCCTGCTCACCTCGTCGACGAGATCGCCCAGGGGGACCTCGTCGAGTCGGGCGCTCTCGGCGCCGGCGTCGAGGCGGGAGACCTCCAGCAGGTCCTCCACCAGGGCGCGCAGGGCGCGGACCTGTGTGCGGACCAGATCGGTGGCCTCGTCGTCCTCGGGCAGCAGTCCGGCGGCCGTGACCAGGCCCATCAGCGGGGTGCGAAGTTCGTGGGCGACGTCGGCGGTGAAGCGCTTCTCCGCGGCGAGCCGGCCCTGCAGCGTCGCGGCCATCTCGTCCACGGCCGTGGACATCTCGGTGATCTCGTCCCGGGCGCGGCCCCGGCGGCCGATCCGGGCATCGAGGTCGCCGTCCGCGATCCGGCGAGCGGTCCGGGAGCCGTGGCGCAGGCGTCGGTTCATCCGCTCCGCCGCCAGCACGGTGACGGGGACGGCAACGGCCAGGGCGACAAGGGCGGCCTTGACGATGCTGCGGTCCAGCAGTTGGAGGCTGCGCACGGTGGCACTCATGTCGGTCCGGACGGCAAGCACCTGGCCGTCACCGACCGGGACGGCTGCCCACATCCAGTACCAGTTCGGTGCTTTGACGTCGTACCACAGGGCGTAGTCCCCCGGCGCCTTCGAGCCTTCGACGGCCCGGGCCAGCGGCCGGGGCAGGCCGTCGAGGGGTTCGAGGGAGGCGTTGTCGGGGCGGCGGCCGGTACGGGAGAACTCCTTCTCGGCGGCCGCCAGTTGCGCAACCGCCTGGTCGCGCCCGGTCCGGTCGCCGCGCTCCGCGGTCGCCTGGTGGACGAGCACGCCGATCACCACGGCAACCGCACCGCAGGCGAGCGCGACCAGGGCAGTGATCTTCCAGCGCAGGGAGCGCGGGTCCAGGAGGTGCGGGCCGATGTGTCGTGCGGTCATCGCGTCAGCTCCGCAGAAGCTTGTAGCCGAAGCCGCGGACGGTTTCGATGCGGTCGGCGCCGATCTTCTTGCGCAGCCGTACCACGCACAGGTCGACCACCCTGGTGTCGCCCTCCCAGCCGTAGTCCCACACCTCGCGCAGCAGGCGGCGGCGGTCCAGGACCGTGCCGGGGTTCTCCGCGAAAACGAGCAGCAGGCGCAGTTCGGTGGGCGTGAGGGCAACGGCACGGCCGTCCGTACAGACGTCCAGGCCGCGCGGGTCGATGGTCAGGCCACCGAAGGTGAGCAGGTCCGGTGCTTCCCCGGCAGGTACGTACCGGTGGCGACCGTTCGGCTCGCCCGCCGCGATCGGCTCCTCCCGCACGGGCTCCGCAGCCGGGCGGTCGCGGAAGGTGGCGCGGCGCAGCAGGGAGCGGATGCGGGCGACGAGGACGGGGATGTCGACGGGCTTGACCACGTAGTCGTCGGCACCGGCCTCCAGGCCGGCCACGACGTCGAGGGCGTCGCCGCGGGCGGACATCATCAGGATGGGGGTGAGGGTTTCCTCGCGGACCCGCCGGCACAGGCTGATGCCGTCGAGGCCGGGCAGCATCACGTCCAGGATCAGGACGTCGTGTGCGCCGGCCCGGACGGCGTCCAGGCCGTCGAGCCCGTCGCCGGTGACGTCGACCTGGTAGCCGTAGCGTTCCAGTGCCAGTTGGACCGAGCGGCGGATGACCGCGTCGTCCTCGACGAGGAGCACGTTGACCGCTTCGGGTACTCGGGTGGCGGACAAGAGCTCTCCGTTGTCATTGCCGTGGGGTTGGGGCATCATTCCAGCACGTCCGGGGCGGTCTCCGTCGCCGGGGCTGCCGCGCGGAGCCCGCCGCCGGAGGTGTGGCGGGCAGGCGGGACTGTCACAGCCGCAGGGACGCCGCGACCGGGAGGTGGTCGCTGCCGGTGTCCGGCAGGGTCCACGCGGAGCGCGGGGTGATGCCCTTCACCAGGATCTGGTCGATGCGCACCACCGGGAACGGCGCGGGCCAGGTGAAGCCGAAGCCGTCGCCGGCTTCCTGCTGGGCCGAGCGCAGCGGCCCGGTGAGCCTGTGCAGTGCGGAGTCGTCGAAGGAGCCGTTGAGGTCGCCCAGGACGACGATCCTCGCGAGCGGCTCGTTCTGGACGGCCGCGGCGAGCTTGGCCGCCGCTTCGTTGCGGCCGGCGGTGGTGAATCCCGCGTCCGGGCGCACCCGGACCGAGGCGAGGTGCGCCGTGTAGAGGGCGACGGGGCCCTTGGGAGTGAGGACGGTGGCGCGCAGGGCGCGGGTCCAGGGCATGATCTCCACCGGCTCCACCCCCTGGAGCGGGTACTTGCTCCACAGGCCGATACCACCGTGCACCTGGGAGTAGGGGTAGGTGGCGGCCAGCTCGCGCCGGTAGGTCTCCTGCGCCCGGCCGGCCAGTTCCTCCACCGCCACGACGTCGGCTCCGGAGCCGGCGAGGGCGCGTGCCGTCCGGCGTGGGTCGGGGTTGTCCTCGTTCACGTTGTGGCTGACGACGGTGAAGTCCCCGCCGTCCGTGCGCTTGTCGACCAGGGCGGGTGCGAACAGAACGGTCCAGACAAGGGCGGGCAGCAGGACGGCCACCGCTGCCGGGGCGGAGCGCCGTAGTGCCGCGAGGAGGAGCAGCAGCGTGATGCCCAGGCCCGTCCAGGGCAGCACGGTCTGCCAGAGGCTGACGAGGTTGAACGGGCCGTTCGGCAGCCAGGGGCTCAGGGCCATCAGGGCGGCGAGCACAGCGGCGGCCCCCGCGATCAGCCGCCCGCGCCGCCCCACGGCACGACGACGAAGGACCCGGTGGTGAAGGACGCGGTGGCGAAGGACGCGGTGGCGAACCGTCCGGCGGCGGGGTCTGCGCCCGTCGTCGTTGCCGGGTCGGTGGGCCGGCGTGGCGGTGTCCACGGTCGGGGGTGTCGTCGGATCCGTGCCGGTGAGCGCGTTCATGCCCACTCCTGCCGGCCGCCGTCGAGTGCCGGCAGGACGTCGGGCAGCTTCTGCCGCAGGGCGTCGACGAGCCGGCTGCTGCGCTCCAGGGCGGCCCGCAGGCCGTCGGCGGGGGTGGTGCCGGCACGCTGGCCGAGCACCACACCGTAGACGAGCCGGCGCCCCGAGCCGGTCCTGCCGTCGGCCACCTCCAGCGCCCACATCAGGTTCCCGCCGGCCGGGGTGCTCGAACCGGTCTTCAGGCCCACCACCCCGGGCAGGTCGAGCAGCCCATTGGTGTTGCGCAGCGGTGCGGCGCGGCCCGGGAGCGTGGTGTCGCGCAGGGCCACAGTGGCCCGCAGCGCCGGGTCCTTCATCGCCTCACGGGCCAGTTTGAGCTGGTCGGCGGCGGTGGACACGGTCGTGGCCTCAAGGCCGCTGGCCCCGGTGTAGGTGGTGCCGGCCATCCCCAGCCGGGCGGCCTGCGCGTTCATCCGGGACACGAACGCCTCCTCGCTGCCCGCGTCCCACCGGGCCAGCAGCCGGGCCACGTTGTTGGCGGAGGGCAGCAGCATCACCTCCAGCAGCTTGCGCTGGGTCAGGCGCTGCCCGGCGGTGACGGGGGCGGTGGACTCGTCCGCCGAACCCGCCTCCGCGGCGGCCTGCGCGTCGACCGTGATCGTCGGCCCGTGCTCGCCGTCCTTGAGCGGGTGGTCCCTGAGAACGACGTACGCCGTCATCACCTTGGTGACGCTCGCGATCGGCACCGGCTGCTGCGGTCCTTTGACGCCGAGCACGCCGACCTTCGCCGCCGCGACCGCCGACTGTCCTTCCTCCGGCCACGGGAGACCGAGGGCGGCGATCGCGTCGGGTGCCGGCAGCACCAGCGCCCCGCCGGCCCGGGTGTCGTTGCCAGTGGCCGCGTCGCCGCCCTGCCGGATGGCCGGGATGCCACCGCCGGCCCCGGCACCGGCACCGGCTCCGGCGAGCAGGACAACGGCCAAGGCCCACAGCGCCCTGCGGCGGACCGGGGGAAGCCGACCGGGCCGACCGGGCGCGGTACGCCGGTCTCGGTCTTCGGATTGCGTGGGGACTGACACGACGGCGGCCTCCCGGAGCCAGAGGGACAACGTCCCGGGGCGGTGGCCACCGGGTGTGCCTACAGGCTCCGCGACCGGCACTTCGGCCCGGTGGTGGCGCGGCTTCCGCCATCGCGCAGTCGTGTATCAGCCGTGTATCCGGACGGCCGCTGTCGCACTGTCGGAGGCCGGGCAGGTCCCGCAAGCCTCCAGCTCCAGGCCGGCACCGTGCACCCACCACCCCCGCCCGGGCCGGGGTGCAAGGATGGCCACCGCACGGTCCTGGAGCGCACGGCCCAATGAGGCCGACACCTCCCAACAGGGGTGTCGTTGCTGCCGAGTGGCATCCGGCCGTGCTCGGCCGCGTGGCCGGTTCCAGGGGCGGACAGCGGGAGAAGTCGGGTGTCGGATTCGATGTGGTCGGTGCTGGCGGAGAGCGAGCGTGAGCGGTGGGAGGCCATGCCGCTGGTGGGGGTGGGTCCGCTGCGGTTCGGTATGACGCGCGGGCAGGTCAGCGCCGCGTTGGGACGCGGGCCCGGGATGAGCAGCGGCGACTGCGCGGTCTACTCCCCGCCCGACCCACGGGTATGGGGGACCATGCTCACGGCCTACTTCCGCCCCGCCGGAGCGGACGACGTTCCGCCGGACTTGCCAGGCCACTCCCCCACGGAGGAGATCGACGACGGCTACGAGTACATGCCCGGGCACAGGTGCGGTGGCGTGCTCGCTGCACTCGCCGTCGACGCCCGGTTCGGTCCGCAGGTCCGCTGGGAGGGTCTGGCCCTGACCGGACGCGTGCCGTCGGCGACCGAAGACGCGGTACACGCCGAGCTCCAGGACCGCGGCCTGGACAAGCAGATCCGCTTCTCCCAGGAAGGCACCTACAGTTACGGGGAAATCGGCCTCCTGCTGCGCGTCCAGCGCGCCGGCGACATCCTGCTCACCCGGCCGGTCTTCGCCGCCCCGGCCTGGATCGAGCGCCTGGGTGACACCTCGGAAGGACCGATTCCCGCCCGGGAGTGGAACAACCACTGACCAGCGCCACCGGGCAACGTCATCTCACTCCACCCCGGAAGACCCGCCGCGCAGCAGCCCACCACGGCCGAACCGGGCCGGGACCGAACAGCCGGGCAACAGCAGGCACAGTGGTGGGCCACACCGGTGCTGGGCCTCCCGGGGGTGCACCGCATCCGCCTGCTCCCCGTACACCACCCGCTCGATGTCCTCGGCACCTTGACCGTGGGCGACGAGCGCCGCCAGCGCGCGCTCCTCCCGCTGCCGTTGCCGGCCGTCCGGTGCGAGCGAAAGCGGCGTCCGGAGCAGAGCGCGCAGGCTCTCCGGTGCCGCGCAGCCGGCCAGACGTCGGAGGAGGTGGCCCAGCACCGCGAGGTGGTTGCCGGAGGGAATCCCTTCCGCTGCGGCCTGCCCGGCGATGTCCCCGGCGAGGTCGACGACCCAGTCGAAGTCGCCGACCGCGACCCGCAGGTCGATCCCGTGCCGGAGCGCGGCGACATCCGCGTGTTCGGCTGCGGACAGCGCCGCCACCGTGCGGGCCTGATCCTCCTTCATCCGGGGTGGTGTCTCGTCTCGGTCTCGCACGGGCGGCTGGTGTCGGCCGAGTCTGGCCACGGCAGCCCGCCGTCGAAGCTCTGACCAGCGCGCCGGCCGCCGGCCCCGGGTGTGCATGCTGCCGCTGAACCCAGTGAAGGTCACAGTGTGTCCGCGGGCGGCGGTCGGGCGGTGGCAGAGACGGCGACCTGGCCTCCCGGGGCGCGCACCTCGACGACGCCCGCCGATCCGACGTGACCCGAAGGACACGCCCTACGCCGGCGGGACCGGCTGGGGCACGGCCGGGCCGACGTAGCGGGCGGCCGGGCGGATGATCTTGCTGTCGCGGGCCTGCTCCAGGATGTTGGCGCTCCAGCCGATCGCGCGGGCGGCCGCGAAGGTGGGGGTGAACATCTCGCGCGGCAGACCGCACAGGTGCATCACCACACCCGCGTAGAACTCGACGTTGGTGTGCAGCTCGCGGCCCGGCTTCAGCTCCGCCAGGATCGCCAGCACCTGCCGCTCCACCGCCACGGCGAACTCCACCAGCCCGCCGCCGAAGCCCTCGGCGACTCCGCGCAGCATCCGCGAGCGCGGGTCCTCGGTGCGGTAGACCGGGTGTCCGAAGCCCATGATCCGGTCGCCGGCCAACACCCGGGCGCGGATCCACGGGTCGATCCGGTCCGGGGTGCCGATCGCGTCCAGCGTGTCCAGGGCCCGGCTGGGGGCGCCGCCGTGCAGCGGACCGGAGAGCGCGCCCAGCCCGCCGACCAGGCAGGCGGCCAGGTCGGCGCCGGTGGAGGCGATCACCCGCGAGGTGAAGGTCGAGGCGTTGAAGCCGTGGTCGACGGTGGCGATCAGGTACTGCTCGATCGCCCGGGCCTCGGCCGGGCCCGGCTCGCGGCCGGTCAGCATATACAGGTAGTTGGCGGCGTACGACAGGTCCGCGCGCGGCTCGACGGGCTGCTCGCCGTGCTGCAGCCGGTGCACCGCGGTGAGGACGGTGGGCACCAGGGCGGTGGCGAAGAGCGCGTCCGCCAGCCGCTGCTCGGGGGCGGTGTCGTAGAGCGGGCGCAGGCCGCGGTCGGCGGCCGCGAGGGAGAGCGCGGGGCCGAGCGCGGCCAGCGGGCCGGCCGGGGCCGTCGCCGCGGCGAGCGCGGGAAGTACGGCGCGCAGCGGTTCGGGCAGCCGGCGCAGCGGGGCGGTGCGGGCGTCGAAGGCGGCCCGGGCGGCGGCGTCCGGCAGTTCGCCGAGCAGCATCAGGTGCCAGACGTCCTCCAGGGTGCGCTGCTCGGCCAGCTCGATCGCCGAGTACTGCCGGTAGTGGTAGAAGCCCTCCAGCCCGCGGACGTCGCTGAGCGCGGTCTCGGTGACCACGACGCCCTTGAGGCCGCGGGGCACTTCGATGCCCTCGCTGCCGGGGGCGGCGACGTTCGTCCGGGACGGGGTTATCGCGGTCGACATGAGTACCTCCTCGGAACGGCTTGACAGCCAGTACTCTGCAAGCATTGATACATGTTGTCAACGTTGATTGGAGTCAATGTGAGATACTGCGGACAGGTCGCCGGGAGGCCGGCGGGCCTGATGGGAGGCCATGGATGAGCACCGGCAGGTTGACCACGCAGCAGGTCGCCGAGCTGCTCGGAGTCAAAGTGCAGACGGTGTACGCCTACGCCAGCCGCGGACTGCTGAGCAGCGAGCGGGTGCCCGGCGGCAAGGGCAGCACCTTCGACGCCGCGGAGGTGGCGGCGCTGGCGACGGGGCAGCGCCGGCAGCTGCCCCGGCCCGGCGGCGGCGCGGGTGGTTCCGGCGCTGCTGGCACGGCCGGCGGGGCCGGGGCCGAGTGGCCGTCGACCGAGCCGGTCACCGTGCACACCGAGCTCACCCTGATCGAGGACGGCCGGCTCTACTACCGCGGAGTGGACGTCGTGCGGTTCGCCGAGCGGCACCGGTTCGAGGCGGCGGTCGGGCTGCTCTGGGGCGTCGGCGCCGAACCCGGCGTGCAGCTGGCGGCGGCCCCCGACCTGGTCGCCGCGCTGCGCCGGGCCGGCGACACGCTGCCGGCCGGCACCCGGCTGCCCGACCGACTGCTGGTCACGGCCGCGGTCGCGGCCTCGCTGGACCCGCTCCGCTTCGACCTGCGCACCGAGAACGTGCGGGCCACCGGTGCGACGCTGATCGCCGCCCTTGTGGAAGCGCTGCCGGGGGAGCCCGACCCGGCGGGAGAGCTCGTCGGGGCGGACGCTCCCGGGGGCTCGCTCGCGGCCCGGCTGTGGACCCGGTTGACCGCCGGACCGCCGCCGGCCGGGGCCGTCGACTGCCTCGACCGGGCCCTGGTGCTGCTCGCCGACCACGAGCTGGCGGTCTCCACGGTCGCCGCCCGGGTCGCCGCCTCGGCGCGGGCGCACCCGTACGCGGTGGTCTCGGCCGGCCTGGGGGCGAGTGACGGGCCGCTGCACGGCGCCGCCAGTGCGCCGGCCCACCGGCTGCTCGACGAGGTGCTGGCCGCCGGGAGTGCGGTGCCGGTGGTCTCCGAGTACCTGCGCACCGGCCGCCCGATCCCCGGCCTGGGGCACCGGCTCTACCCGCAGGGCGACCCCCGCGCCGTCGCGCTGCTCGCCGCGGTCGGCCGGCTGCCCGGCGCCGGGCCGGTGCTGGCCGCGGTCGAGGAGCTGGTCCGGGCAGCCGGCGGGCACCGGGCGCCGGCCGCCGAGACCGCCAACGTGGACCTGGCGCTGGCCGCCTTCGCGCAACTCACCGGGATGTCGGCGGAGGCCGGCGAGGTGATCTTCTCGGTGGCCCGGACCGCGGGGTGGCTGGCCCACGCGATGGAGGAGTACCGGGCGGAGCCGCTGCGGATGCGGGCACGCGGCGTGTACACCGGGCCGCGGCCGGAGCGGGTTTAGGGCTTGTCGACCGGACGCGAGGGACGGGCGTTCCGCCGGCCCTCCCCTCGGTCGCGCTTGCTGAGCATCAACGGCTCGATGGAGGTATCACTCCCGATTCGCATCCTGTGCCGGCCGGCGGCACGGCTGCCTCATCCGGTTCGGCAGGACCGGCACCGGCGACGGCACGGGGCGCGGCTTCCCAGAGGTGCCGGTGATCATTAAGGTGTGGAAGCTGTGAGCATGCATGGATCCGGTGACGACCTGTGGGAAGACTTCGTCAAGGAGTTCGAGAAGAACAACGCGGCACGGGAGCCGAGTGCCCCCGAACAGGCGAGCCGGCCCGTGAGACGAAACGCGCGACGCCGGCTGCTCTTTCCGGTGGCCGCTGCGCTGCTGGTGACAGCGGGCGCGGGGGCGTACCTGCTCCGGCCGTCGAGCCGTATACCGGCCGCGCCGGCCGCGCCGGCCGCGCCGGCATCGTCCGATCGCGCACCGCACGTGGCGACGCCGTCGATCGGTGCTTCGTCGGCAGAACCCGGCGCTCCGGCCTCGGCGATGCCGCTGTCCGTCCTTCCGGCGCAGGTCCAGGGGTACACGCTGGTGGCGGGCCTGGCGCGGCCGAACTGCACCGGCCCCGACACCGTGGCACCGACCCTCGCCGGGTTGATCACGCAGGGCCACGGCTGTCTCGGAGTCGACCTGGCCCTGTACAAGGACGCCGAGGGTAACCAGTACAACGTGGCGCTGTTCACCATGGCGGACCAGGGCGACGGCGTGCACCTGGTGAACTTTCTCGCCTCCCACGCCGACTCCTTCCAGGTCGCCATCCATGTCCCGCCCACGGATTCGGGCCTACGCCCGTTGCCGGCCAACAGCGGCCGCGTGCAGAACTTCGCGTCCTACGGGCACGGCGTGGTCGTCGGTTCGGCCCAGTGGTCCGACGGCCGGACCGCAGACCTCGACAAGCTGTCCGATCACCTCTCGCCGCTGACCGACGCCGTCATCAAGAACGTTCCCGCCTGACGGAGCGCCCGCCCCGCCCGGCTCGGTCCTCCGCGAAGGGCGAGGCGCCCTCCTGGGCGCCCGCTGTCAGTGACAGGTGAAAACCGGTTTCGCGTCCGGCCGGATCGGGCGCACGCGGTGCCGCGCGGTCTGGGCAACGACGAGGTCGAGGGCGACGGTGATCGGCACGTCCTGGCAGCCGGGTGCGCTCCGGTGCAGGGCGTCCGGTTCCGTCGGGTCAACAACCAGGCCCCACCGGGTCTCCACCGCGACCCGGTCCTGGGTGTCGACCGGGCGGTGACCGCGATCGGCGTGCGCGGGTCGGCCAGGTCGTCGGCGTAGGCCGCACGCTCCTTCGCCGTCCACGCAGAGCCGCCGACCGGCGGCCCCCACCAGGATCCGGTCGTCGACCGCGAGGCCGACGGCGGACACCAGGGCGAGGGCCGCCATGGCAGTGGCGAGCAGTATCAGCGGGCGGTGCCAGAGGCGGATCGTCATCATTTCCTCGGAGAGTGGACGGCACCGCGTCGCTCCACGCCACGCTGTGCTCGGCGTTGATTTCGCTGAACGCGGCTTCGGCCCGCTCCCGGCTTCGCCGCAGGGCACGCACAGCCCGACAGCCCGACAGCCGGTGCCGCGCACGTGGCGCTACCGGCCGAGCCGCGCCCGCCACCACTCGACGGTCGCCCCCAGTGCCTCGTCGATCGGGGTCGACACCTCGCCGAAGGTCGCGGTGTACGCCCGGGAGTCGAGGACGAACGGCCGGTCGAACTGGTACTGCACCTCCCGCAGTTCCCCGAGCATGGGGTTGACCAGGCCGACCAGGTGGAGTGGCCACCAAGGAATCCGGCCGACCCGGGCCGGCGGCAGACCCGCCAGCCGGCACAGGTGCCGGACCGCCTCCCGGGTCGAGAGCGGCGGGGCGGTGGGAACGTGCCAGGCGCGTCCCCATGCCCGCTCGTCGGTACCGAGCCGTACGAGCGCACGGGCGATGTCGGGGACGTAGGTGAAGCTGTGCGGTGCGTCCGGGTCGCCGATCAGCCTGACTGCCCGGCCGGCCAGGAGGGCGGGCATCATCCGTTGGGCGAGGTGGCCGGTCTCGGTGACGCCGGGCCCGAAGAAGTCCGAGGCCCGCGCCTCCGCGGCGCGGATCCGGCCGGCCCGGTGCCGGGCCGACGCGTCACGCCACATGCCGATGCGGACCCGGGCCTTGGCGCCGGTGCCTGCGAGCGGCAGGTCCTCCGTGATGGGGCCGTCGACGGGGCCGTAGCCGTACAGGTTGCCCATCGTCACCAGCACCGAGCCGGCGGACTCCGCCGCGTCGAGGAGGGCGTTCGCGATCGGTGGCCAGTCGGTGGGCCACCGGTGGTACAGCGGGCTCGCGCAGTTGTAGATCACGTCGGCGCCCTTGGTGGCTTGCCGGAGCGACGCCGTGTCGGTGACGTCGAGCGCCGTACTCCCGTCGCCGCCGGAGCGACTCACGAGGACGACCTCGTGCCCCTGTTCGTCGAGCAGTCGCGCCGTGGTGGCGCCGACGGGCCCCTTGCCGATGACGATGTGCCGTGCCATGCAGGTCCTCCTGGAAAATTGAGAGAGCAGTGCTCTCTCTTCGTCGAGGAGTGTTCTCGCAGTGGCGGGGAGAAGTCAAGAGCAGTGCTCTCTGTTGTGTGCACTGCTCTCGAATGACAGAATGGACGGCATGACGGCATCGCAGACCGCGCGGCAGCTGGCCCGCGCCGAGCTCACTCGCGCGATCAAGGAAGCCGCCACCCGCCAGCTCGCCGAGACCGGGGCGGCCGCGTTGTCGCTCCGCGCGGTGGCGCGCGACCTGGGCCTGGCCTCCTCGGCGCTGTACCGCTACTTCCCCAGCCGGGACGCACTGCTCACGGCGCTGATCATCGACGCGTTCAACGCGGTCGGAGCGGCCGCGGAGTCAGGGGCGGAGTCCGCCGCTCCCGCCGATCCGGGCACCCGGTGGCTTGCCGCATGCCGGGCGGTCCGCCAGTGGGCCCTGGCCCACCCGCACGAGTTCGCCCTGGTCTACGGCTCGCCCGTCCCCGGCTACCAGGCCCCGACCGACACGGTCGACCCCGCCACCCGGATCACCCGCCTGATGGCCGGCCTCGTCGTCGAGGCACACGCCTCGGGCCTCCTGCGACCCCCCACGCACCCGCTCCCCGGGCCGAGACTCGTCACCCAGCAGGTGCTCGACGGCGCGGGCGGGGCGCCGGCCGAACCGTACGCGGACCTGGTGGAACGGTCGCTCACCCTGTGGATCTCCCTGATCGGCACGATCAGCTTCGAGCTGTTCGGCCATCTGACCGAGGTGATCACGGACCGCCCCGCGTACTTCGACGCCGCCATGACCGTCGCAGCCGAGGCGATCGGGCTCCACGCCCTGCCACCCCCTCCTGCGTGACACCGCCCGAGCAGATCACGAGCGCCGGCGCCCCGGCCCGGCGCACCTTGCGCTCGCCGTGGACCTGCGTCCTGCCGCCCGAGCAGATCACGAGCGCCGGCGGCCCATGCCGTATACCTATACGAACTATGGCAAGCTGGGCGTAAGTGATAGTGCTCTACAGAGGAAAATCACCCATGACTCATGGAGCCCACCCCCACGCTCCTACCATCCGCGCCAACATCGACCGGGCCCGCGGCTGCGAAGAATGCCGCAGCTGGGGCACCGTGATCACACCCGAGGGCCGCCACGAGCTGTGCCCCAGATGTCAGCCCCCTGAATGAGCACCCCCCCATTCGTGGCCGGCGACCTCCCTGGCCGGCGACCTCCAGCATTCCGGTGTCGACCGCGCCCGACCCGCCGGTTCACAGCGGATCGGGCGCCAGTCCGGCCCGGTGGGCGAGGACGACCGCCTGGACGCGGTCCCGCAGGCCGAGTTTCGCCAGGATGCGTGACACGTAGGTCTTGACGGTCTCGGGCGTGATGAACATCTCCGCGGCGATCTCCGCGTTCGACAGCCCCTCGGCGATGAACCGGAACACTTCCAGCTCGCGGGGGTCAGCACGCGTACGACGTCGCGCCCGGCCGTCCGGGAGTCGTCGGCCGGGCGCAGGTGCCGGGCGAAGTGGCCGATGAGGTGGCGGGTGACGGCGGGGGCCAGCAGGGCCTCGCCCCGGGCGACGGTGCGGATGCCGTTGAGCAGCTCCGCCGGAGGCGCGTCCTTGAGAAGGAAGCCGCTCGCTCCGGCACGCAGCGCGTCGTAGACGTGGGCATCGACGTTGAACGTGGTGACGACCAGGACCTTCGGCGCGTCCTCGGCGCCGGGGCCGGCCAGCTGCCGCGTCGCCCGGATACCGTCGAGCATCCGCACCCGGGCACGCAGCCCGGCCCGTCCCCGTCCGCCCCCGGGGACCTTTGGGTGCACGGCGGTTCCGCGCGCGGCCGGTGCGGTGGCGGGTCCGTCCGTGGCGACCTCGATCCGGAGGTGTTCGTCGCCGTACCGGAGCAGGACCCGGGTCGGTGCCCCGGGCGCGTGCTTGAGGGCGTTGGTGAGCGCCTCCTGCACCACCCGGTACGCGGCCAGTTCCACGCCCACGGCCTGCGGGCGCCGCTCGCCCCGCCGGCTGAACTCGACCGGCTGACCCGCACTGCGGGCCCGCTCGACCAGGTCCCCCACCCGGCCCAGGGCGGGTGCCCGGTCCGCAGGTGCCCGGTCGACGGGTGCGCGATCCACGGGTTCCCGGTCCACGGCCGCCGAGTCGCCCGTCGCCTCCAGAACACCGAACAGGTAGCGCAGTTCGGTCAGGGCCCGCCGGCCGGCGTCGCTGACGGCAGCCAGCCCCTCCACGGCGCGTTCCGGCGCGGACGTGATCAGGAACTGCGCCGCGTCGGCCTGGATCACCATCGCCGTCACGTGGTGGGTGACCACGTCATGCAGCTCGCGGGCGACCCGCGCCCGCTCGGTGACGGTGGCCGCCTCGGCGGCCAGCAGCCGCCGCCGCGCCTCCTCCGCCCGCCACGCGCGCACCCTGCTCCCCGCCAGCCAGACCGTGGCCAGGATCAGGAAGAACGCGAGGTAGTCCGGCACCGACTGCGGCGAACCGAGACGGTGCAGGACGACGGCCAGCACCGCGCCGCCCGCGCCCGTCGCGAGGGCCAGGCCGTGGCGGAAGCGGACCTGGTGGGCCCCGGCGGAGTACAGGGCCACGTACAGCCCCACGCTCGCGAACGTCGTCCCGAAGCCCAGCGCCTGGTGCACGGCGAACGCTCCCGCGATGACGGCCAGACAGGCCGCGGGCCACCTGCGGCGGACCACCAGAGGCAGGGCCTGGGCGAGGGCCAGCCCGGTGCCCGGCAGGTTCGCCGGGTGCTCGGGCAGGTCGCCGATCTGCGCACCGATGCCGGACAGCGTCGGCACGAAGGCCGCCAGGGCGAGCGCGAGGGCGAGGACGCCGTCCTTGAGGAGGGCGTCCCGCTCCCGCCACCGGTCGAACGGCGGCCGCAGCGATGCGAGGCTCCGTGGCGCCCGACGGAGTGTCATTTCCTCTTCCTCCAGTGGGTCCGGCTCAGTGGCCCGCGTGTCGGCGGGTCCTGATGCCGCCCTCGCGGTGGGCGAGCACGAGCATCGGGGCGGCGAGGGCCAGGGCCATCAGGACCGGCGCCACCGATGCCTCCAGACCGAAGCCGCCGCCGGTCAGGAGCGCCGAACCGTGGACGCCCACGGTGAACAGGCCCTCGGGGGCGTGCCCGGAGACCGGGATGCCGAGCAGCTGCTCCGCGGTGTTCCAGGCGAAGTGCAGACCCGCGACGATACGTCCAGCAGGAGCTCGGCCAGCCGGTCCGGCACGGTCACCATGCAGTCGTGGCCGCTCCGCAACTGCCGCACCCGCGACGGGGCGCCGTTGGGCTGCGTCGCGGGGACGGGACGGCGGGCGACGCCCTCCGGCATGCTGCCGACGCAGTGGATGTGCGTCCGGGGGACGGCCGCCGCGGCCGGGTTGCCCAGGCGGACGGGCTGCTGGAAGCAGCGCGCCGACTCGTCCGAGAGCAACGTGCGCAGCCAGGCCACGTCCGCCGGTTCGGTGACCCCGAACAGGCCTGCGGGAGCAGCTCCTTGCGGCATGGGCGGGATGCGCCAAGGGGCGTCGGAGCCGGCGGCGCGGTCCAGCAGGTACCTCGTCGCGGGCATGACGTCGAGCACGCTCTCGCCGTCGGCCGGGACCATCGCGTCGAGGTAGACCAGGGCGGCGATCCGGTCCGGGACCAGCTCGGCCACGGCGGACACGACCATCCCGGCATAACTGTGCCCGACCAGAACCACGTCCGTGAGGTCCTCGCCGAGGAACAGGCCCACGACGTCGGCGACGTGCGTGTCGAGCCCCACCTCCGGGCCGAGCAGGTGCGCCCGTTCACCGTGCCCGGTGAGCGAGGGGGCGAGCACCCGGTGCCCGGCCCGGGTCAACAGGGGCGCAACCCGGTCCCAGACACGGCCGTTGTGCCAAGCGCCGTGGATGAGGACGTATGTTTCCGTTCGCGGTGTACTCATGGCACAGGACGCTACGGACCCGACAGTTACCTCTTGGTACCCTCCGACCCATGCGCGACTCAGCGGGACAGGTCTTCCTCGCCGACTGCCCGGCCCGGCTGGCGATCGAGATCATCACCAGCAAGTGGGCGGTCGTCATCCTGTTCGCCCTCAGCCGCGAGCCGCGCCGGCACGGCGAACTCGCCGACCTCATCGGCGGCGTCTCGCGCAAGGTGCTCACCCAGACCCTGCGCAGACTGCAGGGCTACGGCCTGGTCGAACGCCGCGCGTACGCCGAAGCGCCCCCACGCGTCGAGTACAGCCTGACCGAACTCGGCCTGACGCTCGTCGAACCGATCGCTGCGCTGACCGACTGGGCCCGGTCGCACGGGGAGGCCGTCGTCGACTTCCAGGAAACCGACTTCCAGGAAGCCGCGAAACACGGCCCGGCATCCACCGGGTGACCTGAGCCCGGCCCTGGAAGAACCCGCCCGCACCGCCGGCCACGTGCTGGACGGCCCGGTCGGCGAGGACCGGGGCCACCACTACGGACGACCGGTGCGCCTGGGCAAGATCGTCGTCCACCGGAACCTCATCGGTGACTCCGGGATCGACCACCTGCTGGCCCAACCGGATTGGCCCCGGGCAGAGAAGCTGGCCGGCCACGACGGCGACTGGAACGGACCGGGCCTGTCCTGGCGCGACATCGCGCACATTGCCGAGACGCCCGACCTGGCCGCACCCGGCGTGCACGACACCGCGGCCCCGACTCCTCCTGCTGCCCCTCCTCACCAGAGGGCCGTGGCGCAACTCCTCGGGGTTACGGGACAACCCGAATGACTGTCGGCGTACCCATCGATGAGCTCCGTCGCCGATCTTGCGATCGCGAAAGCCCGTACACGGTGCACGGCTGCGGCTTACGATCGTGGCCCATGGAGCCGACTTCACCGAGACCACTACCTGCCCAGACCCTCCGCAGGCCAGGGCAGCAGGTAGCCCTGTTCATCGTGGGGGCGTGTTTTCCCTGTTGGCTGCCGGGATGCTGATCAGTGGGGAGCTTGCCGAGGATCCTGCTGGCGCAGTGATCTACTCCGTCATCGGCGCGGGTGGCTTCTGGATTGTGTTCCGCAGCTGTGTCATGGGAGTGAGGATCGATTCCAGCGGCCTCACCGAACGTGGGCTGGGACGATCGAGAGTGCTTCCGTGGTGTGTGATCGGCGCGGTCAACACCGGTGATGGCCCCGGCTCTGCCCCGGCGCAGGCTCCTGGATTGCTCCTCAGGAACGGTGAGCAGGTGGGACTCGGTGCCCTCTCCTCGTTCTCCGGCCGAGTGATCGGCGCCGACTTCAATCGGCGGCGCCCACCTGCTGACGCTCAATCAGGTCGGCCACGGCGACCGGGCGGGCCAGGTAGGGCGAGTGGCCGGTGTCCCACACTTCCGTGCGCGAGCAACGCCCGGCGAAGCGGTCCGGAAGGGGAGTCGCGATGGTCCGGTCCCGCAGTCCGCGGAGGTAGATCGACGGGGTGTCCCGCCAACTCACGCGCGTAGGTGTGGCGTCGAAGATCGACGGAGGTTCCGGACGGAGCAACTCCACCGCACGCGTGGCCGCCGGTTCGTCGACGTCGCCGTAGAGCTTCGCCCGGGCATCGTCCGGGTCCACGTAGAGCCGCCCGTCCACGTCCGGCAGCACGAGCAACCCCTCGCCGGGCTCGCCAGGGGTCTCCGCGAGCACTCTGGCCGGGGATTCACCGATGTCGAGAATCCAGCTGTTGAGGAAGACCAACGCGGCAGCACCACGCACCGTCCCCGCAGTGACACCCCCGAACGAATGTCCCACCACCACCGACGGCTCCGACGAGCCCGAGACGATGGCCTCGACCTTCGCGGTGCTCTCGGCGAGCGACAGCCCGTAGAGGTCGGGCACCTCCACGGACAGATCCCGGGCGCGCAGCAGAGCGGCAAGTCCGGCGTAGTGAGCGGGCTGGTGCCAGGCTCCGTGAAGGATGATCACGTTAGTCACTTACGCACATTACCTCCCATCACCCGGCCGACGGCACGAACTGCGCACAGCCGGTGAACGTGCTTCCCGCACACGAGGTGTGAGCCTACGTCAAGCGGTGCCGACGGTGCGTAGTGGTGAGCTCGATGACCAGCGACTACCGGGTGGTTTCGGCGTCGGGATGGTCGGCTCCGGGCAGCCGGTCGGCGGGTACCGGCCCTGCGGTCGGGTGTCAGTGGAAGACGATGGCGTGACCGTCGACGCCCGCCTCCGGTCCGAGGAGGAGCGGATCGCCGAAGTCGACCGGTATGTAAGTAGCCCGAGTCGTCCGCGTGGCAGAGGAGATGGGAGGCGAACATGGCCGTCTCGTCATCGATCTTCCGGCAGTCGCGCTCGTACTGCGCGGCGTCGGTCTCCAGGGCGGAGGTGATCGGCTCACCGTGCTCGGCCAGCACGAAGGCGCGGCGCAGGTGGGTCAGATGGCCGTACGGGAAGCCCGCCATGACGGCGGGGACGACCGGAGGATCGCCGATCTCCGGTTCCTGCCAGTCGATGCCGACGGCTGCGAGTGCCGTGGTGAGGCGCGCGAACGCGCGACGGTGGTACGCGAGTCCCTCGGCGTCGTGGCGGGCCTGGTCGTCCAGCAGCCCCACGGTGATGGAAAGTCCCATGGCCGAAGAGAGTAGCGAGCACCACACACGGCGGCAGGCAGTGGTCTGTGCGGAGATCCACCGGACGAAGCGATCCGAGCCTGGTCGGACCGGGTCGGGGCCGTACCCGCACCGGCCGGCCCTGCGCCGCTCACGCGTCGGCGGCCGGGCCGTGCAGACCGGCGGCACCCTTGCAGGTCTCCAGCACCGGGGCGCGCTCCACCCATCTGGCTGCCTCGCCGGACGCGGCATTGGAAGCCGGGTTGCGGCACGCGATGCCACACTGACCTCCGCCACCGACCCGGCCCTCGCGGCGAATCAGCGCGACGATGCCCGGGCCGAGGCCAGGGTGGATCGCCCGACCTCGGCCACCCCCGATCCCCAGACCCTTCCATGCGCTGTCCGAGCACCTTCCGCCCCCACCCGGGCAGCAGGAACCAGGGCACCCTCGCAGGCGATCTCGTCAGGTTTCCGGGAGAGCCTCACCGGTCAACCCGTGCCCGTTCCGCTCAGGATCCGGTGACGGGATGTCAGTCTCCGGTGATAGAGAAGGTCCATGGATTCCGAAGCTCTGCCGCCGTCCGTCGATCACTCGGCCGAAGCCTTGTTCAGGCGTGGGTGCCTGGCCCATGAGGCAGGGCAGTGGGAGCACGCCCGGGAGCTGTTCGAGAAGGCGGTCAGCAGTGCGGACTCGGACCCGCACATGCTCTGGCGCGTGACAGAGTCCTGCCTGGACAGCGACGAGGCAGCATCGTGGATGCGGCGGGCCGTGGTCACGGAGAGCGAACCGGGCGGAATCACGGTCGACCCCGAGGCCTTCGGGATCCTCGGGGGCGGTGGCCGTCCGCTGGTCCAGAACTGGGAGATCGTCGTCGAGTCGGATGAACCGGCCGGCGTGGTCGCCGCACTCACCGCCGCTGAACCCCGCCTGATGCGCGTGTTCGAGGACGGCCGCGAACTCTCCCCGGAGGCGGCCGAGGAACTCTGGGACGACGCCTGCCCTCCCTACAGTCCCAACTACGCCGCCGTCGACGCCACGGTGCCCCGCATCTGGATGGACTGCAAGGACGGGATCTATCCGCACATGGCCCGCACCGCGCTGCGCATCGTGACCGACGAACTCCGCAAGGCCGGGGTGCGGCGGGCACATCTGTTCAGCCGACCCGACAGGTGACGAACCACGGACCCGCACGGGCCCGCTCACGGACTGGGCCGGCTCGGCGCCGTTACCACCGGATCTGCCCGGCCGTCCGACCGCACTGGTGTCACCAGTCCGGATTGACCTGCTGCGGCGTCCGCCGCGCCCCGGTGAGCAGGTTGTTCGAGCGTTCGTGCAGATCGCCGACGCGATCGACCACCTGGACGCGGACGCGGAGCGTGTCGATCACGCCCATCGCGTGCGGGGTGAACCAACCGAGCACGGCACGTTCCTGCCCAGCCAGTGGCGCCCCGCGTGCCCACATCTTGACCATGTAGTCGACGTCCGCGCGCAGTCCGACGCGCTTCAACTCGTCCGTCAGCCCGTCGAGATCGAGCCATGACTCGACAGCCGGCTGCTCGTGCCCCAGGAACCGCACGGAGTACCTGACCTCCCGGACGGTCGCTGCGTCCTGCGCGCCGTTGCGGATCTGGCAGCCCCAGACCAGTACGTCCGCGTCCGGTGACAGCCGGACCACTCGTCCGTCGAACCCGATCATCGGGCGTATCGCGGTGGCGTACTGCGCCCGGGCGAGCAGACCGCCGCTGGTCGCCAACACCGCCGCAGTCGCGCTCTGGATGTCGAGGAGCTGGATCGGCGCGGCGCCGGGGTTCGTCGCCGCGAGATTCTGCTGGACGATCGTGTACACGAGGAGCAGGCCGGCCACCCCCGCCAGGCAGATCAGAAGCTGCCAGAAGATCCAGTTCCGCCGAACGATCCGTTGCGTCGTCTCCAACTCTGCCCCCAGATGCCGAACATCACCGTACGGCGTCGGTCGGCGGCGCAACAGACAGCATGTCGGCCGGCATCTCCTCGGGACACGCGTCCGGACGCGCCCGAACGGCCGCCCCTCCGCAGCGCGGCGGGGAGGGACCAGGAGCTGTCCCGCCCTCCCCTGCGCCAACTCCTCCCCCACAGCAGGGCGGGGCCGGCCGCGGCGTGCGAGCGGGCGGCGGCCGGATCACCACCCTGCGGGGCACCGTCGCCGCCCGGTACACCCGCCGCCGGACGCGGGCCGGCGTCCGGCGGCGTCCGGCGGCGTCCGGCGGCGGGGGCCGCTGCCCCACGACGCGCGCGGCCCGGATCAGCCGGTGCTCTCCTGCTCGGCCTCCACCCGCGCGTTCCACTCGCGCTTGGCCGCCCGCCAGGCCTCGTCGCTCTGGCCGAACCGCCAGTAGCCCGAGACCGACAGCCCCTCGCGCGCGATCCCGCGCTCCAGACGCAGCAGGCGCCGCAGCTCCTTGACGAAGCCCGCCTCGCCGTGGACGAACACGGATGCCGTGCCCGCGGGGAATTCCAGCGCCCTCACCGCCTCGACCAGCATCTCGCCCACCGGACGCGCGCCGCGGTGCAGCCAGTTGACCTCGACCCCGGCGGGCGAGACGATCTTCTGCTCCTCCGCGGCGTCCGCGACCTCGACGAAGGCGTGCACCGCGGCACCGGCCGGCATCCGCTCCAGTGCCGCGGCGATCGCGGGCAGCGCGCTCTCGTCGCCCGCCAGCAGGTGCCAGTCGGCGCCCGGGTCGGGGGCATAGCCGCCGCCGGGACCCTGGAAACGTACCGTCTCGCCGGGTTGTGCGCGGGCCGCCCACGGCCCGGCCAGGCCGTCGTCACCGTGCACCACGAAGTCGACGCTCAGCTCCCGCAGCGCCGGATCCCAGGCCCGTACGGTGTACGTCCGGGTCGCCGGCCACTGCTCGGGCGCGAACTCCTCGCGGATGCGCGCCAGGTCGAACGGCTCCGGGTAGCGCACGCCCTCGGGTGCGAAGAGCACCTTGATGTAGTGGTCGGTGAACTCGCCGGCTTCGAAGCCCTCCAGCCCCGCACCACCGAGGACCAGACGCACCATGTGCGGCGTGATCCGCTCGGTACGCAGCACCTGCGCTTCACGGACCTGCGGTGTCCGGCGGGTAGGTCGATCTGCCATGAGGCCCCCTCGACATGATCATAAGGATGTAGTTAGGTTTGCCTAAGTTAACACCCCGGGGGCCCGCCGGCCCAGTACCGGCCCTGCGGCCGGCCCCGGCCGAGGAGAACCCGAGCACGAACGCGACACCCCCGACGGCCCTCGGAGCGCGGCAGCCCGCCCGGGGCGCACTGTCAGCGGACGGTGGAGAGGAAGCCCTCCACCGTGGCCGTGAACGCCCGCTGGTCGTCCAGCCACGGATAGTGGCCGGCGCCCGGCTGGATGGCGAGCGTCACCTCGGGAAAGAGTGGGGCGGCGTCGGCGGCGGCCCGGGAGGTGGGCCACAGGTCCACCTCGCCCGCGACGAGCAGCACGGGGCAGGGCAGGGCGCCCAGACTGCGCCGGAGTTCCTCGGTGTCGGGCGTGTAGTCCTTGTAGTAGTGCTCGCTGACGGGGAGCGCACGCTGGGCGGGGTCGGCGGCGGCGTGGGCGCGGGCGGCGTCGTCCCACCGGCCGTACATCAGCGGCTCGAAAGCGAGGCGATGCGGCGCCGCCTCGGCGAAGGTGTTCGCGGCCTTCACGTGCCGGTGCGCCGTCACGGCTTCGGCGTGCCAGGGTTCGCCCGCACGGGCGGCGATCACCTCGTCCGCTCCGGTGTCGGAGGGCAGTCCGACACCGGCGAGCGAGGGGGCGACCAGGGTCAGGCTGTCGAGCCGGTCGGGGTGTGCGGCGGCGTAGAGCATGGCCAGGCTGCCGCCGGCGGAATGGCCGAGCAGGTCGAGATGGTCCAGACCGAGGTGGCGGCGCAACGCCTCGATGTCGGCCACCAGGCGGTCCACACGGCAGGTGGCCAGGTCGGCGGGCATCGCGGAGGCGCCGGTGCCGCGCGTGTCGGGCAGGATCAGGGTGCGACGGGCGGACAGGCCGCCCAGGTCGCCCAGGTACTCGGCGGCGCGGCCGGGGCCGCCGGGGAGGCAGAGCAACGGCGGGCCGTCGCCGATCGTGCGGAAGGCGAGCACGGTTCCGTCGTACGAGGTGAAGAACTCCATGCCGGACAGCCTGTGGGGTGCCGGCCGGGCCCGGCTATCGTTCAGCCACAGCTAAACGATCAGGGGGCGGGCAGACATGGCGGTGGAGATCCGGCTCTCGGCAGCCGAGGTGGCGCGCGTGCGGCTCGCGGTGTCGCCGCTGGCCGAGACGGTGCTCGGGGTACGAGCGGCCCTCGGTGTCGGCGGGCACGAGGTGCACCGGCGGTGGGTGCGCGACGCGGAACCGGTACTGGCAGCGGAGCCGGAGTCGCCGTTGCTGCGGATGCTGCTCGAAGGCTGCCTGCCGTCGTTCCTGTTCCCGGTGCCGCAGGAGCGTCTGCCGACGTTCGACGCCGAGTTGGCGGGGCTGCGGACAACGGACCCGGCATACGTCGCGGCGGAATGCGCCGCCGCGCTGGGGCCCCGGGCCGGAGAACTGCCGGGGCCGACGCTGCTGCTGGAACGGGTCGCCGGCGCGCTGGCGCGCTGCCACGCCAGGCTGGTGGACCCGCACTGGGGGCGGATGCGGACAGTGCTGGAGGCGGACCTGGGCCGGCGTGCGGTGGCGCTGGCGGACAGCGGACTGGAAGGACTCTTCGCGCAGTTGCACCGCGATGTGGTGTGGCGGGAGGGCGAGTTGGTGGTGCACGGGCGCCGCCGCCCGGGTACCGCGTGGACGGTCTCGGCGGGTGGCCACGGACTGGTGCTGATGCCGTCCGTCTTCGGCTGGCCGGACGTGATCGTCGACTACGCCCCGCGCGTCGCTGCCTCCATCCGCTACCCGGCGTCCGGTGTCGGGCTGCTCTGGGAACAGCCGCGCCCGACGCCCGACGGCCTCGCCGCCGTCCTCGGTCGCACCCGTGCCGCGCTGCTCGCCGAGCTCGGCGAACCGCTGAGCACCCCCGACCTCGCCGCCCGGCTGGGTGTCACCGCCGGCGCCGTCTCCCAACACCTCGGCGCCCTGCGCGGTGCGGGGCTCGTGACGACTCGCCGCACGGGCCGCACGGCCGTACACCTGCGCACCCGGACAGGCACGGCACTCGCCATCGGGCCGTCGGACTGACCCGGGCCGGGCACCGCTGCACCATCCCTTTTCCCGATCGGGGTCGGCGACCGTTCGAGCCGGCTCGCCGGGTACCTCCGTGAGCGAATCTTCGGCGTCAAGGATTCCTTGACACGGAGGCCGCGTCAAGGAATCCTTGACGTTGTGAACGCTTCCCAGGACATTCCGACCGGGGCCGCCCCCTCCAGCGCCGCCTCTTCCGCCTTCGCCCCCGCGCTGGGGCCCCTCGCTGTCGCGACCAGCCTGATCGCCGTCGTCCTGTCGCTCGCCGACGACCTCGGGGCGGGCGCCACCACCGCGCTCATCGCGGCGGACGTCGCCCTCGTCGCCGCGATGGGGGCCCTGCTCGCCACGCAACGGCCGCAGTCCGCCCCCGCCGCCACCTCGAACGGCCGGGGCGCTCCGGATGATCCGGATGCTCCGGAGCGTGCTGTCCGGCGACTGCGGGACGACGAACTGCTCGACGCCCTGGAGCCCTTGGGCCCTGCCGACGACGCTCGGGGCCACCAGCGATGAGCGACTCCGAACTTCTCAGCCGGCAGGAGATCGCCGCCATCCGGGAGGAGATCGCGGGCGCTGTGCTCCGCACCCCCGAGGGGCTCGCCGAATCCCTGGAACGCGACCCGGAGAGCTTCCTGCGCCTGGTGGCCGCGGCCCGGATCGGCGCCGAGGAGTCCAGTCGGCTCCTGCGCGAGGCCATTCAGGGAGCCCGGGCCGCGGGCCACAGCTGGGACAGCGTCGGCAGTGTCCTCGGCGTGAGCCGGCAGGCCGCCCAGCAACGGTTCGCCGTCAAGGCGTCGGCCGTGAAACCGGGCTCCGCCGAGGGCGGGGCGGACGGGACCGCTGCCCCGGACGGCGGACCGGTGCGCCGGGTCATTACGCCCGTCACCGCCTTCAACGAGATGGCCGAACTCGACGCGGCCGGGCACGACGGCTGGCATCTTGTCGACTACGGAACGCTGTTCCTCGTCGTGGAGGCCTCCGACCGGGCCTGGGAGCACCGACGCGTCTTCGTCGGCCAGCGCCGCCGCATGAACGCGGACGGGTGGACACAGGTGGGCTCCGGATCCTTCCCCTGGGGCTACTACAAACGCCCTGTGGACCGCCCGGACAGCCCCGACGCGTCCTGAACCACGCATCGGCCCCGGCGCGGACCCACACCCTCCCCGACCGCACACCGGACGCCGTGGTCGTCCACGCCGCGGGGCTGGGCCCGCGCCCGGCGTGAACCCGACAGCCCGGCAGCGTGGCGGCACGCAGCGGCAACCGGGCCGGAACCCGGCAGTACGAGG
This sequence comes from Kitasatospora sp. NBC_01560, assembly GCF_045208415.1. Taxonomy (NCBI): domain Bacteria; kingdom Bacillati; phylum Actinomycetota; class Actinomycetes; order Kitasatosporales; family Streptomycetaceae; genus Kitasatospora; species Kitasatospora sp. NBC_01560. The sequence continues at coordinate 304,847 of NZ_CP109364.1, forward strand.
CGGCAACCGGCGAGGCCGCGACCTACGTGCAGCCGACCGAGCAGTCGACACCTCGAAGGCTCGGCGCCTCACCGCCCCGGGCCGTCGGCACCGCGCCGACCGGGGCGCCGCTGGACCGTCCCGGCCAGTCGGCGCCCCAGCAGCAGGTAGCCGACCAGCGCGCCGGTGGTGTTGAGCAGCACGTCGTCGATGTCGAAGGCGCGACCGGTGATCAGGGCGCCCTGAACCAGCTCGACCAGCACCATCACCGCTGCTGTCCGCAACAGCACCCGGAACAACCCGCGGGCTTTCGGCCAGAGCACCGGGAGCAGCAGCCCGAACGGGACGCCGAGCAGCACGTTGCCGCCCACCTGCCGGCCGGCATCGAACGTGGTGGCATGCAGCAGGTAGTGGCGCAGCGAGTCGCCGGGCCGCACGTTGCTGTGCACCTGGCCGACCGCTCCGGGGACGGCCACCAGGGTGACGCGGGCCAGCGCCGCAGCGAAGACGACCGCGGCCAGGAAGGCCGCGATCAGGACGAGCCAGCGGACGGCGATCGCCATCCAGGCCTCGCGGCGGGCGACGGAGGCCTGCGCCGCTCCGGCTCCTCCGCCCACTGCCGCACCGACCGGCTCCCCTCCCGTCAGGCCCTCCCCCACCCCCTCGTCACGAGGCCGTTTGCCGTACTCGCCGTACTCGCCGGCGTCCATGCGATCCCGACGACGCCGGCCCCACGCCCTGCCCGCACCAACGATCCGCCCCACCATCTCCACCCCTCCAACTCCCTTACGCTGGAGCGGTCGTGTACCCGGATCGCCCGTGCTCACACCGTGCGCGGCGGCTGTCGAAGGCGGCCTGCTCACGGACCGGCCGGCGGACCGGCAGCCGGTCCGCCGGATCCCTGTCGGCCTTCGAGCGGTCCCGAACGGCAACCCGGGTGCCCGCTTCATCGCCCCGGACGGTCCCCGGGGCACTCCGTTCCGGCAGGACCTCACGGCCGCCGAATCACCGCCACGCAGAACCTGGGAGTCAGTCGTTACCAATACCTTCGATCAGCAGGCGATTCTCTGAACGGAGCGTTAAATGCAAGCCTGCACCTCGTATTTGGGTGTAGGCTCTGAAGCGCAGAGGGTGGTCCGAAGGGTCGGCATCGCGGTGATGTCGACGGATCAGCCGCGAACAGGGGGAGCATCATGACCTACCACATCGAGGTGGCGCGGGCGACGATCGACGAGCGTCTGCGCGAGGCCGAGAAGCACCGCCTCGCGCGCGCGCTCCGACTCAAGAGCCGCGCCGAGCGCACCGCCCGACGGGCACACCTGGCCCTGGCGGGCCTGGTCGGCCCGACCGTATGAGCATCACCCGCGATGGGTCGTCACCGCTGCGGCGGTGACGACCCATCTGCACTCTGCAAGAAGCGGCCCATCACCTCACCGTGCGCGCACCCGCCCGCCGTCCCGTGCGGTCGGCACCGCGGTGCTGCCCGCGCCGGCCGGGGCAACGGACCGGCGCCACCGACGTCCAGCGCTTGGCGGCCAACGTCGTCGGCCGCTACGCCGTCGACCATCGCCAGGGTGGGCGGGCCGCACGGACGGCCGCCACCCAGGTCCGGCGCCTCGGAGTGTCGCCCGGACCGGTCAAGTACGAGGGCAGCGGGCCCACGGCCGAGACCGCCGGGATGCTGCACCTGCGAGGTGCCTGATATCGAGTGGACCCCGGCGCCCGCCGTTGGCCACAGTGGCCTCATGGTCACACCTACGGCCGCTTTCGTCCCCGGCCTTGAACTCTCCAGGATCCTGTACGAGGAAGCCGTACAACCGCTCCTCGATGGCGCCTACCCGGGCCTGCGGTACGCGGCCGCGCGGGTCGGGCCGGGTTCGGAGGTGCTCGGTTTCGACACCCCGAGGTCGGCCGACCACGACTGGGGTCCGCGTCTGGACCTGTTCCTCGCCGCCGAGGACGTTGCCCGGCACGCCGCGGACCTCAACGAGCTGCTGGCACACCGGCTGCCGAAGCAGGTGCACGGCTGGCCCACCCACTTCCGGCCCAGCGGTGACCCGAGTGATCCGGTTGCCCACCTGGAGGTGACAGCGGGGCCGGTCGCCCACCGGGTGGTGGTGCGGGAGGTGAACACCTGGTTGGCCACGCAGCTGGGATCTGCTGCGGCCGGGACGGACGGGAAGCTGACCGCACGTGACTGGCTGGCGATGCCGCAGCAGAAGCTGGCCGAGGTGACCGGCGGGGAGGTCTTCCACGACGGCCCGGGCACTCTCACCGAGGCCCGGCAGCGGCTGGCGTGGTACCCGGATCAGGTCTGGCGGTATCTGCTGGCCTGCCAGTGGCAGCGCCTCTCGCAGGAGGAGGCGTTCGTCGGCCGCTGCGCGGAGGCCGGCGACGAGCTCGGCTCCGCGGTCACGGCTGGGCGCCTGGTGCGCGACCTGATGCGACTGTGCCTACTGCTGGAGCGCCGTTACGCGCCCTACACGAAGTGGCTCGGCAGCGCCTTCGCGCAACTGGAAGCGGCGGAGCGGCTGATGCCGTCCCTGCGGGGCACGCTGGCCGCCACCGACTACGCGGACCGGGAGCGGCACCTGTGCGACGCGTACGAGACCGTCGCCCGGATGCACAACGCCGCCGGCCTCACCGCTCCCGTGGAACCGACCCGCCGCCCCTACCACAGCCGCCCATTCCTGGTTCTCCACGCGGAGCGGTTCAGCAGCGCCCTCGCACGCACACTCACCGATCCGCAACTGCGCGACCTGCCCCTGACCGGAAGCGTCGACCAGTGGGCCGACAGCACCGACCTCCTCGCCCGGCCCGATGTCGTCCGGGCGGCGGTGCACGCGCTCACCTGACGGCACCGCAGCACCCGGGCGGGGACCACTCCCCCGGTCGCCGGAGCGGTATCGGGCAGGCTGCTTGTGCTTTCGGTTGTGCTCGGCGCCGCGTCTTGAGCCCTCTGTAGGCCCTGGGCGGTTGCCCCTGGTCTGCAGAGGGCCGGCCCGGGTCAGCTGAAGGCGACGCCGGACACTCGGGCCTTGTAGAACTTGGCGTCGTACCCGTAGCCCGTCAGGGGGCGCGTGAAGTACTTGCTTCCGGCGCCGTCGAAGAACTGCACGTACGTATTCCAGTAGCCCTTGTCCGGGTCCGGAAAGTTCACGGGATCCGTGACGTTGATCGCCTGCAGCCAGAATGACTCGCCGGAGGCAGTTCGGGAGTAGGACTTCACGCCGGCCCCGGTCGGGGTCCACAGCTGCGGGGTTGTGCCCGACTTGTCCAATCTCCTCACCGTGCCGCCCTCGGTGAGGAGCAGGTATCGGGAGTCGCCGTAGTCCGCGTCGAGGCCGTGGCCGTTGGAGACGGGGATCCGCACGCCACTGTCCGCGAGCCTGAAGCCCAGGGCGGTGCCAGTGCATGCGTACCTGACGAGCAGATCGGTACCGAGCACCCACAGGTAGGTGCCGTCGTACCAGAGACCGTGCGCGCCGTTGAACTCGAACTCGTCGACCTTGGTGAGGCTCGCGGGGTTGTCGGACTGCCCGGGCCGGGGAGCGTAGACGGTGAGGAAACCCTGCCGGGTCACCGGCTTCCCACCCTCGATGGTGGTCACCGCGGGGTGGTTGCCAGGGCCGCCGAACCCTGTGTCCTGCTCCGAGGACGCCACCACGACGGCCCCGACGCCGGGTATGCGTTCGATCGCGTGCGGGTTGCCGTAGGGCCTGGCGGACCAGAGCAGCGCGTCACCGTCCCCGATGTCGACCATGCCGACCTTGCCGTAGGACGCGGCGACCAGAGCCACCCAGCCGTGCGCGGTGGTGTCCCGGAACCTGACGTCGGACAGGTTGGTCCAGGTGTTGAAGCCGTTCACGACCGCGGACGGTGGCGTCCAGGCCCACCTGCGGTTCTGCGGCGTCCAGTCCGCGTTGGCCGGATGGATGAGGATCTGGTTCTTGGCCTGCTCGCAGACGGCCACGTCGTACGTGCCGCCGACAGCGTGTGCGCCGGTCGGCAGCGCCAGGGATGCGAGCGGCGCGCCGACGACTGCGGCAGCGGCGCCCTTCAGCAACGATCTACGGTTCACTGACTCCCCCGAGTTATAGATCTTGACCGAGGGAGAAGCTATCCCATCCGACGACGGCGCGTCACGACCCCGCGACCGCCCGGTGACCGGTGGATGGGGACCATCCGTGCGGGCCCGGGGAGCAGACCGGCCCGCGCGGGCTCGGGCGGCGGCCGCGGGGCCGCAGGGAGCAGCAGCAGGGACTTCCGCTCCTCGACGGCCGGGAGGGGCCACCCCCGCGCGCAGGCGCGGAAGCGGGCCCGGCTGACGTGGGAGACGTGGGGCGGGCGACCGGCGCGGCGGGCGACGCGCTGCTGGTGGTGTCCGAACTCGTGACCAACGCGGTCGTGCACGCCATGCCCCCGGTCGTGATGACCCTCCGTCGCACCTCGGACGACAGCGTGCGCATCGAGGTCTCGGACGGCGGTCCTTCGTACGCCGGGACCGCTCCCGAGCAGCGCGGCGGTCCGGCGGAGAGCGGGCGCGGGCGCGGCATCGTCGCCGCCCTCGCCATCGCCCACGGCGCCGTCCGCGATCACGGCAGCGCCGTCCACTGGGCAGTGCTTCCCCTCACCCGAGCGCTCGGCGCAGACATCCGGCGTGACGGGCCGGTGCCCGGTGCCGGAGACCTTCGCCGTCACCTTGCGCCGTCGCCGCCGACCGCCGCCACCGCGTACACACCCGCCACGGCCCGGCACGGCACGGCTCCGCCCCCGAGCTCCTCCCGGTCCCAGCCGTCCAGGAGCCCGGCGACAGCCCCCGGGGTACGGGGGTGCCGCGGCAGGCCGGCCCGCGCCCAGCGAGCGGCCGCCCGCACGCGCGATCCGGGGTGCGGGTTGCGGATACGCCGGCGCGCCGGGAGGCCGGGAGCCGGTCCGGTTCCTACTCCTCGGTCGGTCCGAGGTCGGGCGTCTCACACAGTTCGACGGTCAGCGCGCGGGGTGCGGCGTGGAGTTCCAGCACGATGATCTCGTTCGACCCCTGACGCAGGACGGGGCCGGGCACGTAGAGCGAGCGCTGCGGCCCCCGGGACCAGTGACGGCCGAGGTGGAAGCCGTTGACCCAGACGTTGCCCTTGGTCCATCCGGGCAGGTGGAGGAAGGTGTCGGCGACTTCGTCGAGCTGCACCGTGCCCCGGTGGAACGTCGGGCCGACCGCCGTCGGGGTGTTCTCGGTGAAGCGGAGCCCGTCGAGGGAGCCGAGCGGCAGGGGCCGGCTGGTCCAGCCGGCCGGCTCCGTACCGTCCAGCAGGACCCTTCCCAGCACCCCCTTGCGGTCGTGGATCCCGCTGCCGTAGTTCACCCGGCCCTGGTTCTCGACCAGAATGCCGAGCCGACTGCCCTCGCGCGGCACGGTGAAGGCCACGGCCTGCTCGTGGTTCTCGCGTTCCAGCACCCCGACGGGCTGCCCGTCCACGAAGACCTGGGCACGGTCGTGGACGGCGCCGAGCTCCAGCAGGACGGGGCCGGCCGCCGGCAGGGTGGTCTCGTAGAGGACGAATCCGAAGTCCTGGCCCAGCTGCTCCATGGTGAGCGGCCGCTCGGAGACGACGGCGGCGCCGAGTACGTCCAGGTCGTCGAACAGCGGCGCGCGGGCGCCGAGCCGGATGCCCGTGGCGGCGATCTTCGGACCGGGGGCGGGCACCGGTTCGGCCGGGACGGGGGCGTACTTGGCGATCACCTCGCGGAAGGCCTCGTACTTGTCGGTCGGGTCGCCGGCCTCGTCCAGCGGGGAGTCGTAGTCGTAGGAGCCGACGGTCGGCCGGTAGGTGTGCTTGTCGTTGGCGCCGTTGGTGAAGCCGAAGCTGGTGCCGCCGTGGAACATGTAGAGGTTGACCGAGGCGCCGGTGGCGAGCACGGTGTCGAGTTCCCGGGCGGCCTGCGCGGGGTCGCGGACGACGTGGTGGCCGCCCCAGCGGTCGAACCAGCCGATCCAGAACTCGGTGCACATCAGCGGGCCGGTCGGCTGGTGCGCGCGCAGGGCGGCGAGCCCCTGCTCGGAGCGGCTGCCGAAGTTGGCCGTGGCGAGGAACCCGGGGAGGGATCCGCGCGCCAGGTCGCCGGGCTGGTCGCAGGTGAAGAGCGGGACGTCGACGCCGCCCCGGCGCAGGAGCCGGGCGAGGTGGGCCAGGTGCGCGGTGTCGTCCCCGTAGGCGCCGTACTCGTTCTCGATCTGGACCGCCAGGACGGGGCCGCCGTTGGTCGACAGGTGGCGGCGCACCGCCGGCAGCAGGCGCTCGAAGTAGTCGTCCACCGCGGCCAGGTAGCGGGGGTCCTGGCTGCGGAGGAGGATGCCGGGGTCGGCGAGCAGCCACGAGGGCAGCCCTCCGCCCTCCCACTCCGCGCAGATGTAGGGGCCCGGTCGCAGCAGGACGTGGAGCCCTTCGGCGGCGGCCAGGTCGAGGAAGGCCGGCAGGTCCAGCTCGCCGTCGAGGCGGAAGTCGCCCGGGTTCGGCTGGTGGAGGTTCCAGGGGACGTACGTCTCGACCGTGTTGAGGCCCATGAGCCGGGCCTTGCGCAGCCGGTCGGCCCAGAGCCCGGGGTGGACGCGGAAGTAGTGCAGGCCGCCGGAGATGATCCGGAAGGGCTGGTCGTCGAGGCGGAATCCCTCGTCGGTGATCTGCAGGACGGGCATGGTGCTGGAGCTCCTGGGGGAGAGTGGGTGCGGCGCAGGACCGGTCGCGGTGGCGCCGGCCGGCCGGGTCGGCGGCCGGCCGGCGCCACCGCGGATCAGGGGGAGGTGACCTTGAAGCCCTGCTGGTTGCCGTAGTCGACGATGCGCTTCTGCCAGGCGCTCAGGCCCGCACTCATGTCGGTCGAGATGTTCTGGCCGACGGTGTCCTTGAAGACCGAGTTGGAGTAGAGCTGGTACGGCAGGTACTGCCAGCCCTTGCCGACGGCGGCGGAGGAGTCGGCGAAGAGCCGGTTGGCCTTCTGACCGCCGAGACCGGCCACAGGCTGGTCCAGGAACGCCGGGTCGTTGAGCAGTTCGGCGGTGGCGGGGAACAGGCCGTTGGCGGAGAGCGAGCGGACCGCCTCGGGGTCGGAGTTCAGCCAGATCGCGAAGGCGGCCGCGGCTGCCTTGTTCTTGCTGGTGGCGGGCACCGCGACGGCGGAGCCACCGTTCTCGGAGGAGACGTTGTCGCCCGCGTTCCACTGCGGAACGGGCGCGGCACGCCAGTCGCCCGCGGTGTCCGGGATGGTGGAGGCGAGGTTGCCGGGGGCCCAGGCCCCGATGATCCACATGGCGTACTGGCCGCTGCCCATGGACTGCCACCACTCGTTGGTCCAGCCCGGGGCGGTGTCGACGAGCTTGCGGTTGATCAGGGACGTCCAGAAGTCGGCGGTCTTCCTGGTGCCGGTGTCCTGGAGGTTCACCGAGACGGAGGAGGCGTCCTTCCGCTGGAAGGGCCGGCCGCCGGCCTGCCAGATCAGGCTGTCCACCCCACCGGCGTCGCCCGGGTCGATGGAGGTGATGAACCGCTTCGGGTCGGACTCCTTGATCCTGACGGCCGCGGCCTCGAACTCCGCCCAGGTCCTGGGCGGCTCGATCTTCAGCTCGTCGAGGACCTTCTTGTTGTAGAACATGGCCAGCGGTCCGGAATCCTGCGGGACGGCGTAGACACCGTCGGCCATCGACACCTGCGACCAGGCGGAGGCCGCGAACTTGGGCTCCAGGGCCGCCGCGCCGTAGTCCTTGAGGTTGACCAGGCGCTTGGAGAGCGCGAGCTCGGGCAGGGCGAAGTACTCGACCTGGGCGACGTCGGGGCCCCCGCTGCCGGCCTTCACCGCGGTCTGGAGCTTGGTGTACTCGGCAGCCGACTGGCCGGCGTTGACGACGTTCACCTTGATCTTCGGGTACTTCTTCTCGAACAGGGCGACCGTCTTGTCGATGTTCGGGGCCCAGGTCCAGAAGGTCAGCGTGGTCTCGGTGTCCAGGGCGGCGCTCGGATCGGCGGAGACGGCGGGAGCGGCGTCCGAGCCGCAGGCGGTCAGGGTGAAGGCGAGCGCGGCTGCCGGCACGAGTGCCAGGAGTCTGCGGCGCGACGGGAGGCTTGCACGGGTCATGGCGTGGATTCCTTGCTGGGTCGGGTGGGGAGGGCCGCCGGGGCGGCCCGTGCGGCAGGCCCGGACACGGGGGCGGGCCGGAGGGAGGCCGGAGCAAAGGGGCCCGGAGGAAGGGAAACCGAGAGAGGGAACCGGAGGAAGGGAAACGGAAGAAGGGGAGGGGAGGAAGGGGAGTGGAGCGGAGGGAGGGGAGCGGAGGGAGGGGAGCGGGCTACTCCTTGACGCTCCCGGCGGCCAGACCGGACTGCCAGAACCGCTGGAGGAAGAGGAACGCGACGACGAGCGGGACGATCGCGAGCACGCTGCCGGTGATCACGAGGGGATAGAAGCCGGTGGTCGTGGCTCCGCTGCCGGCCGCACCGGTGGCCAGGGCGTTCCACTGGTTGAGGCCCACCGTGAGGGGGAACCACTGCGGGTCGCTCAGCACGATCAGCGGCAGGAAGTAGTTGTTCCAGGTGGCGACCAGCGAGAACAGCAGCACCGTCACGAAGCCGGGGGCGAGCAGGCGCAGCGAGATGGTGAAGAACGTCCTGATCTCGCCGGAGCCGTCGATGCGGGCCGCTTCGAGCATGGAGTCCGGGACGGCGGAGAGGGCGTAGACGCGCATCAGGTAGACGCCGAACGGGCTGACCAGGGAGGGCAGCAGGACGGCCCACGGAGTGTCGATGACGCCGATCTTGCTGAACAGCAGGTAGGTCGGTACGGCCAGGGCGGTGCCGGGGATCGCGACGGCTCCGAGGACCACCGCGGCGAGGGCGGTGCGGCCCCGGAACCGGTACTTCGCCAGCGCGTATCCGGCCGCGGTGGAGATGAACGCGGCCCCGCCGGCGCCCACCACCGCGTAGAGCAGCGTGTTGGCGAACCAGCGGAGGTAGATGCCGTCGTCGTAGGTCACGACGTTCCACACGTTGTCGAAGAAGTGGAACCCGTGCCCGAACCACAGCCCGAAGCTGGTGCTCAGGGAGTTGGAGTCCTTCGTGCTGGAGAGCAGCAGCCAGGCCAGCGGAAGCAGCGCGTAGAGGAGCATGAGCCCCATCGCGGCGGTGAGCGCGGGGCTGGATCGGCGTGGCCGTCCGCCGGTCGCGGGGGTCTTGACACTCACTGGCTCTGTTCCTTCCGCATCGACCGGGCCTGGACGGCGTAGGCGACCACTGCGGTCACCCCGCCGAGGACGACGGCGACGGCTGCCGAATAGTTGAACTGCTGGCCGTTGAAGGCCAGGTTGAAGGCGTACATGTTGGGCGTGTAGCTCGTGGAGATCACGTCCGGGGCCAGCGACTGCATCACGTTCGGCTCGTTGAACAGCTGGAACGTGCCGATGATCGAGAACACCGTGGCCAGTGCCAACGCAGGCCTGAGGGCGGGGAGTTTGATGCTCCAGGCCTTGCGCAGCTCGCCGGCGCCGTCGACCTCCGCGGCCTCGTACAGCTCCTGCGGGACGGTGCGCAGCGCCGCGTACAGGATCAGCATGTTGTAGCCCGCGTACTCCCACGTCACGACGTTGCCGATCGAGGCGAGCATCCAGGAGTCGCCGAGCAGCCGGGGGACGCCGACGTGCAGGGCGTCACCGACCTGACGGATCAGCCCGAAGCGGTCGCCGTACAGGTAGCCCCACATCAGGGACGCCACGACGGCCGGGACGGCGTACGGGACGAAGATGCCGATGCGGAACAGGCCCGGCCACCGGAGCCGCCCGCTGTCGACGGCCAGCGCGGCCAGCAGTGCGAGGGACAGCATCACGGGCACCTGGACGAGCAGGAAGAGCGTGACCCGCCAGAGCCCGGCCCGGAAGAGCTCGTCGCCCAGTGCACGGGTGTAGTTGTCGAGCCCGACGAAGACGGTCCCGCCGACCAGCCGGTCCTGGAAGAGGCTCAGGTAGGCGGCGTAGCCGAGCGGTGCCGCGATGCCGATCACGAAGACGATCAGGAACGGGGCGAAGAACACGTAGCCGAAGGCGCCGTGACCGCGGCGGGCGGAGCGGGTGGCCGGCCGGGACCGGCTCGTCGTCCGAACCGGGGTGGACTGGGCGGGAGGGTGCGTCGTGCTCACGGAGGTGCCCTTCACGGCTGATGTTTACGCCAACATGAAGCTGGCGACGAGTCTTGACCGCCGGTAGCGGGGCCGTCAAGTGCCCGTAACAGCGCGATGCACCTTCGTGATGCGACCTCCCGGCCAAGCACACGCCCTGCGGCCGACCCCCCGGACAACAGGCGGTCCGCACTGATCCCAACGGGTTTCCCCTGGTCGGCGCGGTGGAAGCGGCTTCGGCAGACAGCCTGTCGCCGGCATCGGCAACGCCCGTCGAGGGCCGGCCGGTTGGGCCGACCCTGCCGGCATGACCCCACGCGCAGCCGGTGCGGGCGAACCGAAGGTTACGGGCGGATATCGGTCCGCCCACCCACTTGACGCGCGGGCCCACGACCGCGTGTCATCGTTCCAGCACACGGGAATGCGTTGGAACACGGTGGAATGCGTCGAATCCTGTTCGGCCGTTCACCTGGCCGGCCTGGTCCCGCCTGTCCGGGCTCCCGCCCTCAAACCTTCTCCTCCCCCGGATTCCACGACCGCCCGTCCCCGCCGCGCCTCCTGGCCTACGCACGTGCGTACGCAGTCGATCGGGGTGTGCGCACCAGGAGCGACCCCTGTTCCGCGTTGTCCGTCGAAGCCGGCGGTAGGCCGCCGAGGGTCGGCCGTACCGCCACGGGCCGCCGGCCCCTGCCCGCTCCGGGCAGGGGCCGGCGGCCTTCCCTCGTGGCCGCCGACCCGCATCGTTCCCCTCCGCGTCCGACCGTTACGATGTTCACGCAGACACGCGAGGAAGGACCGGCATGGAACGAAGAGCGACGACGCCCGGGACGGGCACCCGGGGCCGGCAGCGCCCGCCGTCGCAGGCCGACGTCGCCGCCCTCGCCGGCGTCTCCTCGCAGACGGTCTCGCGGGTCGCCAACCACCGCTCCAACGTGGAGCCGGAGACCCGGGAACGGGTCCTGTCGGCGATGCGGATGCTCGGCTACCAGCGCAACAGCGCCGCCCGCGCACTCACCCTCGGCCGCTTCCACGTGCTCGGCGTGGTCACCTTCGACCTCGCCGCGCAGGGGAACGCCCGCACGCTCGCCGCCATCTCGCACGCCGCCCAGGCCGCCGGGTACTCGGTGAACGTGGTCTGCGCGGAGGCGCAGACCGAGGACGCCGTCCAGCAGGCGGTCCGACAGCTGACCGAGCAGGCGGTGGACGGCCTCGTCGTCATCGAGGCGCAGATCCTCGACCGGAAGGGGTTCACCGTCTCCGGCGGAGTCCCGGTCGTCGTCGCCGACGGCGACCCGGAGCGCCGCTTCCACGCGGTGGACACCGACCAGGCGGCCGGTGCGACGGCGGCGGTCGAGCACCTCCTCGGCCTCGGCCACCGGACCGTCTGGCACATCGGCGGCCCGCAGGACTCCTACGCCGCCCACCGCCGGGCCGCCGCCTGGCACGCCACCCTGAAGGGCGACGGCGCGCCCGTCCCGCCGCTCGCTCTGGGCGACTGGACCGCCGAGTCCGGCTACCGGGTCGGCAAGGAGCTCGCCGCCCGCCCGGAGGTCACCGCGGTCTTCGCCGCCAACGACCACATGGCGCTCGGCCTGATGCTGGCACTGCGCGACGCCGGCCGCCGGGTGCCGGAGGACGTCAGCGTCGTGGGCTTCGACGACGTGCCCGAAGCCGCGTACTTCGCCCCGCCGCTCAGCACCGTCCGGCAGGACTTCGAGGAGGTCGGCCGCCAGTGCGTCGCGCTCCTCCTGGACCAGATCGACCGCAACCCCGGCGAGCCCCCCTCGACCCGGACGATCTCCGTCACCCCGGAGCTGGTCGTCCGCTCCAGCTCCGCCCGCCCGCCGGCCGGCGCACGCAGGTAGGGCCCGCCCTCCCCCGGCGCGGACGCGCGACGCCGGGCCGTTGGGCCGTTGGGCCGTTGGGCCGTTGGGCCGCGGACGGCGGCACCGTCCGCGGCCCAACGGCCCGGCGTCAGCTGTCAGCCGACCTTGATCTGCTGGTCGGCGCTCCCGCTGCACGGGTACTGCACCAGCGGGGCGCTGTTGTTCGGGGAGCCGCCGGAGACGTCCAGGCACTTGCCGCTGTGCCGGGCCATCAGGGTCACGTGGCCGGGGACGGTGGTGCGCACCGACCACTGCTGGTTCCGGCCGCCGTTGCAGCCGTAGAGCAGGAGGGCCGCGCCGTCGGCGGTGGAGGCGCCCGAGACGTCCAGGCACTTGCCGCTCTGCAGGCCCACCAGGTTGACGTAGCCGGGGCCGGCGGGCCTCAGGGACCACTTCTGGTTCGAGGCGCCGACACAGGTGTACTGCAGGGCGGGCGCGCCGTCCGCGGTGGAGGAACCCTGGATGTCGACGCACTTGTTGCTGCCGGCCACGCGCAGTGCCTTCCAGACGTCGGCAGCGGCACTGCGCACGCTCCAGGACTGGTTGCTCCCGGTCGTCGGCCTGTACACGCCGACCGGGGCACCGTCGGCCCCGGACGCGCCCGTCACATCCAGGAGGTTCCCGCCGGCTGCGTTGACCAGCGTGCTGCGGCCGTCGCCGGTCGTGGAGAGCATCCACCGCTGCTGCGTGGACGAGCCCGGCGCGGCGAAGCCGAGCACCCCCGCGTTGACGCTGAGGGCCTTGCCGGTTCTGGCACTGGTGATCCGGTACGCGGTGGTGTTCTCCCAGGCGCCGGAGACCTTGGTGAACTTCCACTGCTGCGCGGTGTCCGCGGGGTCGGAACGGCGCTGGACGGGGCCGCTGCCGGCAGTCGCGCCGGTCGACAGCGCCATGCCGCTGTTCTCCGCCAGCAGTTGCCGCACCTGGCCGGTCGGATCCGTCGACACCGAGCTGTCGACGCCCGTGGCGCCGGGAACGACGAAGGTGGTCACCGAGCCCGGGCCGACCGTCGCGGTGAGGGTCTTGGCGGCGGTGGCCGAGAGGTCGCCCTCACGCTGCACGTTCTTGCCGGCGTCCGTGGTGTAGCGCTCGACGGGGACGGCGGTGTCGACGTTCTGGAAGCCCCCGAGGTCGAAGGTGACCGTCCGGTCCGCGCCGGTGGGGTTCGTGTAGACGACCACCGCACCCGTGCCGCCGGGCCGCAGGGCCGCGAGTGCGTCCGGGTCGTCGCTCCCGACGACCCGGGCCCCGGGACGGATGAACCGGCTGTAGTTGGCCATCGCCCAGTACTTCTTGTTCAGCCGCAGCGGTTCGGTCGCCGGGTGGGTGGACGCGAGGTCCGTCTGGATCAGGCCCCAGTTGGAGTCCTCGTGGCCGGGGGTCATGTTGACGTAGTCGTCGACGGCCTGCCACATCACCCAGGCGCTGGGCTCCAGCTCCCTGATGTCGTCGTTGATGTGCCGCGCGAAGTCGAGGGCCGGGGACATGTCGGTGAAGCTCTGCGGCACGCTGCCGCCCAGATCGACCTCGGACATCCAGAGCGGCTTGGCGGAGCCCTTGGCGATGTCGCGCGCGCCGGTCCGGCCGCCCTGGCCGTAGGTGTGGCTGTTCAGCTTGCCCACGGCAGCGCGGGTCGTCGCGTCGTAGGAGTCCCAGGCGTCCCGGAACATGTCCGCGTTGGTCTCGTCCATCGCCGCCACCGGCGTGCCGAGGCCGGCTCCGGTCAGCGCGCTGCGCAGGCCGGCGATGATGCGGGCCTGGGAGGCCTGGTCCCAGTGCGAGCCCTCCTGCCGCCCGCCCGCACCCCAGTAGGACGTCCCCGGCTCGTTCACCGGGGAGACGGAGCCGAAGGTGACGCCGGTGGCGGACTGCGCCCGCTGCACGGCCCCGGTCAGGTACGCGGCGAACCGGTCGTACTGGTCGGCGCGGAGGTTGTCCCGCCCGCTGTCGGTCGCACCGGACACCAGGCCGCTGTTGGTCATGAAGTACGGCGCGGAGTTGGAGAAGGCCTCGAAGGTGTCCGCGCCACGGCTCTTCGCGGCCTTCAGCCACCAGAGCTGGTTCGGGTCGGGGTCGGCGCTCCAGTGGGTCGGGTCGGCCGCGTTCCACCAGTCGACGGGCTCCGTCCAGCCGTCCGCGCCGCCCGCCGGCGGGCCGTCGGCGGCGGGGCGGTTCCAGTACCCCGGGACCGCGGCGCCCGGACGCAGGTACGGCGCGGTCTCGGGGCTGTCGCCGCCGCCGATGTTGTAACGGGCGACGGTGAAGCCCAGACCGTCGGCGCCGTAGAGGTAGTCGGCGAGCTGGTTGCGCCGGGCGTCCGGCCAGCCCCCCGTGACATTGGCGAACCAGGCCAGCGCCGTGCCCCAGCCCTGGAACGGCTGCTGCTGGTAGCCGGGATCGAGGCGGACGGTGACGTGAGCGGTCGCTTCGGCGGCCGTGGCGGGCGCGGCACCCAGGGTGCTCGCGGTGAGGGCCGCGACCGCGGCGGCGGCGGCGCCGAACCGGGCCCGGCCGGAGCGGGCGGGCGGCTGCTTGGGTGGGAACACGAAGACTCCTGGACTGGGTGCGGGCGCCCACGACGACGCCCCTCCGCCGTACGGGGAGTGGAGGGGCGTCGTCGAGCGCGGATCGGGTGGGGACGGTCAGGGGGTGGTGGTGCGCAGCCACTGCTGGTTGGTACCGGTGCCGCAGGTCCACTGCTCCAGCGCGGTGCCGTCCGCGGTGGACTGGTTGATGACGTCCAGGCACTTGCCGCTGTGGCGGGCGACGAGGCGGACGTAGCCGACGCCGGTGACCTTCTGGACCTGCCACTGCTGGGAGGTCCGGCCGTCGCAGGTGTTCTGCACGGCGGGCGCGCCGTCGTCGGTGGACGCGCCGCTCACGTCCAGGCACAGACCGCTGTGCCTGGCCATGATCTGCACGTAGCCGGTGCCGAGGTTCTTGAGCCAGAAGTTCTGGTTGGCGCCGTTGCCGCAACTCCACTGGAGGAGCTGGGCGTTCGGGGCGAAGGAGTAGTTCCCCACGTCGGCGCACCGGCCGCTCCCGCGGCCGGTCAGGCTCTCCCAGGTGGCCTTCATCGGGGTGATGGCGCCGGTCGCGGCGTTCACCTGGATCTGGGGCGACGCCCCCATGGTCATGGTGGTGTCGGTGGGGAAGGCCAGCGGCAGCCAGACGTACTGGGAGTCGTTGACCGTCCCGCCGAAGGAGTTGCCCCAGCGGTCGCCCATGTAGAGGTAGCCGGTGCCGCCGGTGCCCTGCACGGGCAGCACGAACGCGGTCTGGCTGCCGTAGGTGACGCCGTCGCCGATGTCCGAGAGACCGCTCCAGGCGCCGGTGATGCTGGTGGCGGTGCCGTACCGCTGCTGGTTGGGGTTCCAGCCGCTCGTGGTGGAGCTGAGCAGGAAGTACACGCCGTTGCGCTTGAACATCGCCGGCGCCTCGCGGGACTGGCCGGCCCAGAGGTTCTGGACCTGGGCGTCGATGCCCGTGTAGTCCGCCGTCAGCCGGTAGACGTGCAGGTCACGGTTCTCGTTGGCGGCGGAGATCATGTAGCCGGTGCCGTCGTCGTCCACGAAGGTCGTGATGTCACGGGACATCTCGCCCAGCGGCCGGAAACTGCCCCGGTAGGTGTAGGTGCCGTCGACCGTGCTGGAGACGGCGACCGCCGCGCGGGCCTCGCCGTAGTCGGAGCCGTTCTCCTTGTGCATCCACATGACGAACCGGCCGGTCGCCGCGTTGTACATGACCTTGGGCCGCTCGATGACGGCGTAACCGAGCTCCGGGTCGGCCGCCTGGGTCAGGGCGTGGTTGCGGAACTCCCAGCTCTTCAGGTCGGTGGAGCGGTAGACCGAGACGTAGTGGAAGGTGTTGTCGGCGTTCCGGTCCTCGCCGAACCAGTAGTAGTACTTACCGACCTTGATGACACCGCCGCCGTGGGCCTGCACGGGGTTGCCGGCGGTGTCCGTGAAGCGGGTGCCGTTGGTGATCGTCACCGTGGCGGCCTCGGCGGTGGCGACTCCCTGGAGGAGCGGGAGGAGCAGCGCCAGTACGGCGCCGAACAGGATCGTTCGAAGTCTCGGCATGGTCACATACCTTCGTTCTCCGGTGCATGCGCCGAACGACCGCGAGCCGTGGCAACGCGAACAGGACACGGCCGACGGATCCGCCGAACCGTCTCGGCGGGTACTGCCCGTTCCCCGGCGTCCCGTGCCGGGAAGGGGTGCGTGCGGTCCGCGCATGCATCGTGGGTGGGGGTGGGGGTGGGGCCCGTTGCTCGAACCGGGGGTGCGGAGTGCCTTCCGGCACCGTGCCGGGGAGAGCGAATGCCCTGGTGGGGGTGGTGCGCGGACCGGACCGATCGGACTCGGGCCCGGCTACCGGCGGCCTCGGCGAGCTGCCGCCCCTCGGGGCGGGAACGTCCCGGGGCGTCCGCCCCACTTGCCTGCGCCGGACACAGCCGTCCCGCTGTGTTGGCGCAAACAAGTGGGGTCGACCGAGAGTTTCGAAGCGCATGCCCGGCATGTCAAGAGATCCATCAAACTTCGACACATTCCGGCACCATCGCCCCGGACGCGTCAGCAGACCGTCAGAACCTGGGAACACAGAGCCACGACGGAGCGGTGGTGCGTGAGGCCCGCCCGGATTCTCGGCCCGGTGGCTCGTCCCCGGGCGATCACGTCCGGGCCTGTGCACTTCTGGTGACTTGCTCGATCGGCCGCGGCACCCCGCCGGTCCGGATAACGATCACGTCACGCGGCAGGACGCCGGCGGCCCTCCCGGCTCCCTCTCTGCGAGCCCCCTGGCCCCGAGGAGTGTGCTGTGCCGTCCAACCGTGTCGTCGACGTCCGTGGCGCCGCGAGCTCCCGCACCACCGATCGCCCGGTGTCCCACCGGCCGTGGCCGCCGTGCCGCGCCGGGACCGGACGCCCGCAAGCGCAACGCCGCCTGCGGCAGGCATGGGGTTCGTACCCGTCCGCCCCAAGGCCGATGCCACCGAGGACCCTCGATGCCACCCTCCCCCCACTCCTTCAGCGACGCGGAGCTCGACGAGCTCCTGCTCTCGGACTCCGCGCGGCACGCCGCGACCCGGGAGCTGACGCGCCGCTACGGCGACCTGGTGCTGGCCTACGCCGGCACCCTCTGCGCGACGGCGAAGGAGGCACAGACCCTGGCGGCCGCCGTCTTCGACAGGTCGCTCGATGCCTCGCGCCGTGGGCAGCTCCCGGGCCCGCCCTGGGTCTGCCTCCTGCTGGGCGAGGCGCGCCTGCTCGCCGCCGGGTGGGCCGCCGCCGGCCGGGGCGGTGACCTGTCACCGGACTTCCGGATCTGGTTGTCCGTCCGCAGGGCACCCCACCAGGGCTTCCGCGAGGTCGTCGCCGTGGCCGAGGAGAACAGCCCGCTGCTCGGTGCGCTGGGGCAGCTGCCGGACGACCCGGCGTCGGAGCTGTGGCGGGCGCTCGCACCGGACACCGGGGCCGCGCCGACGTCGTCCGCCACCGCTCCGGCCGTCCCGGCGGAGGCCCGCACGGCGCTGGCGGACGCGTACGTCCGGGTCCACGCCGTCGGGGCGCCGGAGCGCCGGTGCCGGCATCTGGCCGCCCTGCTCGCGGAGTCGGCCACCGCCCGCACGCCCGCTCCCGTCGAACTCGCCTCCCACCTCTCCCGGTGCGACCGCTGCCGCCGGGCGCTGGCCGACCTGCGGGCCGTGCACCGCTGGGAGGCCGGCCACCTGCGGGACGCCCTGCTGGTGCGCTTCCGGCCGGCGACCGTTGCCCGGCCGACGTCCCCGCCCGCCTCCGAGCCCGTCCCCCCGCAGCCCGGCCGCTCGCAGCCGGCCCGCCCCGGGGGGCCGCCACCACCTGAGGAGCCGTCCGACGGGATCGTCCTGGGCGGGACCCACCGCCGGACCAGGCCGAAGCACGGCACGGCACGTCGGCGTCTCGCCATCGGCGCCGCCGGCGTCGGCACGGTCGCGCTGGCCCTCGGGCTGGCGATGGCCGAAACCCCCCCGGGCGACGTCACCGGCTCGGCGTCGTCGGGCGGGGCCTCGGCCACCACCGCGGACGTCGTCGCCCCGGCCCCGGCGCCCCCGAGCACGACGCAGCCGACACCGGCGCGCGAATCACCGCCGGCCCGGCCGACACCCGCTCCGAGCAGGGTCAGGGCCACGACTCCCGCTCCGACCCCCACCCGCTCGGCCCTGCCGCCCGCGCCGTCCGCCGAAGGCCCGACCGCAGCCGTACCGGGCCCGCCGGGCGCATCGGGCGCATCGGGCGTCCCGGTCGCACCGGCACCACCGGTCGTTCCGACCCCGACCGCTTCGCCGTCCGCCACCGCGTCGCCCGCCACTCCCGGACTCCGGCGGGGCGACAGCGGGCCCGAGGTGGTGGCCCTGCAGAGGCTGCTGGTGCGGGCCGGGTGCGTCCCGCCGGAGTCGGCCTTCGTGCGAGGGCGCTTCGACGCCGTGACCGAGCGCGCCCTGGCCGGGTTCCAGCAGGCTGCCGGCATCCGCGGCGAGGAGCGCGATCTCGCCCTCTACGGTGCTCGGAGCCGGGCGGCCCTCGAACAGTCGCCGGCGGGAGACCGGTGCGGGGGGCCGCCGCCCCGGAGGTGACGGGCCGGACGCGGGCGGCCGGCCGTCCACCGGAGGCCGTCCGGGCCGCCGACGCCGCGGCCCGCGACCGCCTCCCCCGCGGCGTCGACACTGCCGACGCCGCCCAGCCGCCGGCGTCGGTATCGGCGGCGGACGGCCCGGATCCCGCCGGCACGCCGACGGATCGCATTCGGCCATCACCACCGCCGCGGCCCTACCGGCCCGGCCGCGCCCGGACACACCCCGGCGACGCACCGCCTCCGCCACCGCCGCACGCGCCCCGAGCAGGCCGACGGAGCCACGGCCGCCCGCGCACGGGGGCCGGCGCCGGGCGCCCGGCGGCGGGCCGGACGCCCCGCCGCCGGTGCTCGCCTTTCGGCCGTTCCCCTGAGGGCGGCCATGACATGGCTGCGCAAACATGGCACGCTGCTGCCTGCCTGACGCACCCTCATCGCCTGTGCAGGACGGGCTTGTTGAGTGCACGGCGCGGTCCTGACCACCCGCTGGACGCCCTCCCCCGGCCCGACCGGACCGAACCGGTCGAGCTCACCGCACCCCTGAGGAGCTCCGTTGAAACGATTCCGCCACAAGGCCGGCGTCACGAGCGCGCTGGTGCTCGGTGCCGTCCTGGTCGCTCCCGTCCATCCGGCCGGCGCCACCCCGGTCGGCGCGGGTGCCACCTCCGCGAGCGTCCCCGGGCACGACGGGGCCGGTCGGGCCGCCTCCGGCGGCGCCGCTCCCCGCCCGGGTGCGCTGGCGGCAGCACTGGACCCGGACCGGCGGACGGCACTGCTGGCCGACGCCCGGGCCCGCCGCTACGACACCGCCGCAGCCCTGGGCCTGGGCGCCCAGGAGGAGTTGGTCCCGAAGTCCGTCACGCAGGACGCGGACGGCACGCGGCACACCCGCTACGACCGCACCTTCGCCGGGCTGCCCGTCCTCGGCGGCGATCTGGTCGTCCACACGACCGTGAACGGCGCGGTCGAGGGCGTCGACAAGGCCACGGCCGCGACCCTCGGGATCACCTCCGGCATCGCCGCCGTCCCCGCCGCGGCCGCCGAGGCCCGTGCCCTGGAGCGCGCCCGGGCCGCGGGCGGGTCGGACGCGGCGGCGGAGTCCGTCCGCCAGGTGGTGTGGGCCGCCTCCGGCACTCCGGTGCTCGCCTGGGAGAGCGTCGTCGGCGGCGTGCAGCACGACGGGACGCCGTCGGAGCTGCACGTCGTCACCGACGCGGGCACCGGCGCCGAGCTGTTCGAGTACCAGGACGTCAGGAACGGCACCGGCAACAGCCAGTACTCCGGCCAGGTCACCATCGGGACCACGGCGGCCGACGGCGGCCACGTCCTGACCGACGACACCCGTGGCGGGCACCGGACGTACGATCAGCGGCACAGCGAGGACGACGGGAACACCGGGAGCCTGTTCACCGACGACGACGACGTGTGGGGCAACGGCCGCCCCGACCAGCCGCAGACCGCCGGCGTCGACGCGGCCTACGGCGCCCAGCTGACCTGGGACTACTACAAGGACGTCCAGGGCCGCAACGGCATCCGGAACGACGGCGTGGCCGCCACCAGCCGCGTGCACCACGGCAACGGCTACGCCAACGCGTACTGGTGGGACACCTGCTTCTGCATGACCTACGGCGACGGCAACGACAACGCCCACCCGCTCACCTCCATCGACGTGGCCGCCCACGAGATGACGCACGGTGTCACCTCCGCCACCGCCGGCCTGGTCTACAGCGGGGAGTCCGGCGGCCTGAACGAGGCCACCTCCGACATCATGGCCACCGCCGTGGAGTTCTGGGCCGACAACGCCTCCGACCCGGGTGACTACCTGATCGGCGAGAAGATCGACATCAACGGCGACGGCACGCCGCTGCGCTCCATGGACAAACCCTCCAAGGACGGCGACTCCCGGGACTACTGGTACTCCGGCATCGGCTCCACCGACGTCCACCGGTCCTCCGGCCCGGCCAACCACTGGTTCTACCTGGCCTCCGAGGGCAGCGGCGCCAAGCGCGTCAACGGCGTCGCCTACGACTCGCCGACCTCCGACGGCCTGCCGGTGAACCCGATCGGCCGGGACGCCGCCGCGACCGTCTGGTACCGGGCGCTCAGCACCTACATGACGTCCGCCACCGACTACGCGGGCGCCCGCACCGCCACCCTCCGGGCCGCCGCCGACCTGTACGGCACCGACAGCCCCGCCTACCGGAACACCGCCAACGCCTGGGCCGCCGTCAACGTCGGCCCCCGCCTCACCGCAGGCGTGACCCTGGTCAACCCCGGCGACCAGGTCACCGAGACCGGCACCGCCGTGCACCTCCGGCCGACGGCCACCAGCAGCAACCCCGGCCCGCTCACCTACGGCGCCACCGGCCTGCCGGCCGGCCTGACGATCGACGCCTCGACCGGCCTGATCTCCGGCGCCCCCACCACCCCGGCCACGAGCACCGTCACCCTCACGGCCACGGACCCCACCGGCGCCCTCGACCGCCTGACCTTCACCTGGACGACCTACACCGTCGGCCAGTGCGCCACCGCCCAGCTGTTCGCCAACCCAGGCTTCGAGTCCGGCCCCATCGGGTGGACGGCGTCGAACAGCCGGACCATCGACTCCACCAACCCCTACACGTCGCCGCGCAGCGGCTCCTGGAAGGCCTGGCTGAACGGCTACGGCAGCACCCGCACCGACACGCTGTCCCAGCCCGTCCACATCCCCTACGGCTGCCGGGCCACCCTCAGCTTCTGGGTGGACATCACGACCGACGAGGAGACCAGGACCGTCCCGTACGACACGCTGACCGTCCAGGCCGACGGCACCGCCCTGGCCACCTGGTCCAACCTGGACGCCACCACCGGCTACGTGCGCAGGAGCGTCGACCTGTCCGCGTACGCCGGGCAGTACGTCACCGTGACCTTCGTGGGCCGGGAGGACCTCGCGGCCCGGACCACGTACCTGATCGACGACACCGCCGTCACCCTCGGCAACTGAACGACCCGGCGCAACCCCGGCCGGCCCCGCGCGAGCGCGGGGCCGGCCACCGCCGTACCGGCCCGCGCGACGCCGGCGGGCCGGGGGCCACGCCCACCCCTCGGACACGGCTTGGCGGCACCGTCGCCCTGCCGCACCATCGGGCCACGGGACTCGAAGGCACTCCGGGAGGCTGAGGGCTCTCTCACTGTTCTCCTTGCACGTGCGGCTCGGAACACGACGGTCCGGGTGCGGCGGTCACTGGTGGGAGCGCCGTGACCCACCGCCGTCCCGGGGCTTTACAGAAGCGTTACCGATGCGTTCCGGCGCCGGAACACCCGGGCGGCCCGCGCACGGCCCGCCCGGTCGGCGCAGGCGGCGGCGGGACGTCACAAGGTGATCTCGACCCAGCAGGTGGCTTGACGGGCTTCCGAAACAGGGGTGTCATATCTCCATCGCGTTCGGAAGTGTTCGTTACTGGCTGTTTACGTTGGATTAGCCAGCGCAGGCGGAGAGGTTCGGGCCACAAACCACCATCTGGCCCGCTCCGCAGCGCACTTCACCGCTCGCAATCCACCAGTGTGTGCACCCCGTGCCCCACCCCTCGCACCCGTCCCGTCCCCCAAGACGGGTGCGGCCTCGAAGGAGCTCCCATGTTGCGTCCCACCACCCGTGCCGCCGCCGCGGCCGGCCTGCTGCTCTCGCTGGGCCTGATGACCGCGTGTTCCACCGGCCAGGAGTCCGTCGCCGGAGGCGATGCCTCGGTCGCACCGGTCAGCGGGAAGATCTCGATCACCTACCTGCAGAAGCAGGGCGACCAGGAGTACTTCGTCGGTGAGGCGGCCGGTGCGAAGGCGAAGGCGGCGGAGCTGGGGGTCGACCTGAAGGTGGTGAACCTCGGCAGCGACGCCAACAAGACCATCAGCGAGGTGCAGTCCGCGGTCGCGCAGAAGTCCAACGGCGTGATCATCGTGGTACCCGACCCGGCGGTGGGCCCGCAGGTCGTGCAGACCGCGCGTGACGCCAAGGTGGCGCTGCTGACCTCGGACGACCAGATCTGTTCCACCGGCCCGGACCCGGCCGCGTGCGCGAAGGACGACCTGGTGGCCCGGATCGGGTTCTCGGGGCAGCAGATGGGCACCGAGGTCGGCAAGCGCGCCGGTGAGGAGTTCAAGAAGGCCGGCTGGAACCCCGCCGACACCCGCGTCATCTCCGCCTGGAAGCAGGACGTCACCGTCTGCGGCGACCGCGTCAAGGGCGCGAAGGAGGCCTTCAACGCGGCCGTCCCCGGCGTGCAGGGCATCGACGTCGCCACCGACAACACCCCCACCGGCGCCCAGGACAAGATCGCCGCGACCGTCACCGCCAACGCCGGCGTCAAGCACTGGGTCGTCTGGGGCTGCAACGACGAGAACGTCCAGGGCGGCGTCACCGCCCTGCAGAACGCCGGCATCGGCGCCGACAACGTCATCGGCGTCGGCCTGGGCGCCTACCTCGCCTGCAAGAACTGGACCGGCAACAAGCCCACCGGCATGAAGGCCGCGCTGTTCATCAACGGCAAGGACGTCGGCGCGCTGGCCGTCCAGACCATGTACGACAAGCTCAAGAACGGCAAGGACTTCCCCAAGGAGGCCTTCGCGCCGACCACCATGGTCGACGCCACCACCTGGCAGAGCGCCGGCGTCACCTGCAACTGACGCCCGTCGGTCGGGCCGGCTCCCCCCACAGCCGGCCTCGGGGCTCTCCCGGGCCCGACAGCTGCCCCGCCGGGCCCGGGAGAGCCCCTTTCTTCGACACCCAGCGAGACCGGAGCGCCGGGCCGCACCCGGCCCGCTCCCGACCCCGGTGCGCGGACGAACGCGGCGCACCGGCCGCACGCCCTACCCAACCCTCCCGCACGACGCCGAGGTGACCCGATGAGTCCAGCTTCCGCCGCGAACCCAGATCCCCGTCCGCCGACCACCGGGAGTGCCGGTGTGCACCAGGTGACCAAGCGCTTCGGGGCGGTCCAGGCGCTCGGCGGTGTCACCCTCGACTTCCCGGCCGGGCAGGTCACCGCGCTGATGGGGGAGAACGGCGCCGGCAAGTCCACCCTGCTCAAGATCCTCACCGGCGACCACCAGCCCACCGAGGGCCACGTCCTCCTCGACGGACAGCCCCTCACCCTGGCCTCACCCACCGACGCCCGCCGCGCCGGCATCCGCATCATCCCGCAGGAACCCGAGATCATCCCGCACGTCTCCGTCGCCGAGAACGTCTACGCCGGTTCCCTGCCCCGCAGCAACGGCCGCCGCCTGGACCGCGCCGAGCTGCGCCGGCGCATCACCGCCGACCTCGAACGCCTGGGCTTCGACAAGGTCCTCGACCCCGACCTCCTCGGCTCCCGGCTCACCCCCGCCCAACGCCAGCTCGTCGAAATCATGCGAGCCCTCACGGGCGACGCCAAGGTCATCGCCTTCGACGAACCGACCTCCTCGCTGTCCGAGCACGAGGTCGACGCACTCTTCGCCCTCATCCGCCGCCTGCGCGACCAGGGTGTGGCCGTCATCTACGTCTCCCACCGGATGCAGGAGATCTTCCAGCTCGCCGACCGCATCGCCGTGCTGCGCGACGGCACCCTCGCCGGCGTCCAGGACGCCGCGACCACCACCGAAGGCGAGCTCGTCCGCCTCATGGTCGGCCGCGACCTGTCCACCATGTTCTCCCGCGAGCACGTCGCCACCGACCGCCTGGTCCTGGACGTGCGCAACGTCACCACCGACGTCGTCCACGACATCGACCTGCAGATCCACGCCGGCGAGGTCGTCGGCCTCGCCGGCCTCATCGGCGCCGGACGCTCCGAACTCGCCCTCGCCCTGGCCGGGGACCTGCCCATCCACTCCGGCACGGTCACCCTGGACGGCAAGCGCCTGCCCTCCGGCAACCCCGGTGGCGTCATCCGTGCGGGCCTGGGCCTGGCCCCCGAGGAACGCAAGGCCCAGGCCCTCTTCCTCCAGCGCTCGATCCGCGACAACACCTCCACCGTCGTCCTGGAACGGCTGCGCCGCCTGCGTTTCGTCCGGCGCAGCGCCGAACGCGAGCTCGCCCAGCACTACACCGACCGGCTGCGGGTGCGCACGCCGTCCATCGAGCACGAGGTCCGCAAGCTCTCCGGCGGCAACCAGCAGAAGGTCGTCCTCGCCCGCTGGCTGGCCCGCAAGCCCAAGGTCCTCATCCTCGACGAACCCACCCGCGGCATCGACGTCGGCGCCAAGGCCGAGATCTACCAGATCATCGCCGACCTCGCCAAGGAGGGCGTCGCCGTCCTCGTCATCTCCTCCGAACTCCCCGAAGTCCTCGGCCTCGCCGACCGCATCGTCGTCATGCAGAACGGCCGCATCACCGGCGAACTCGACCGCGCCGACGCGAGCGAGGAAGCGATCCTCAACCTCGCCATGGCCGACGACATCGCCACCACCCTCATTCCTGGAGCTTCCGCATGAGCACCACCGCCGGTACCCCGCCGACCACCAAGAACGGCGTCCCGCACCGACGCAAGGAGACCGGCGGCACGCTGCTGGCCTCGGTCGGTGGGCAGAACCTCAGCCTCATCGGCGCCCTCGCCGTCGTCCTCACCCTCTTCGGCACCCTCAACGACAACTACCTGTCGATCTCCAACATGCAGGTCATCGCCGAGGCAGCCACCATCACCGGCCTGCTCGCCGTCGTCCAGACCGTCGTCATCATCTGCGGCGGCCTCGACATCTCCGTCGGCTCCCAGGCCGGCGTCGCCTCCGTCGTCTCCGCCATGGCCTTCACCTCCGCAGGCTCCAACGCCCTCGCCGGCATCGCCGCAGCCATCGGCGTCGGCCTCCTCGTCGGCATCCTCAACGGCATCGTCATCGTCTACGGCCGGGTCAACCCCACCATCGCCACCCTCGCCGGACTCGCCGCCTACAAGGGCCTCGCCCAACTCCTCTCCGACGGCCGCGCCCAGGGCTACGTCCTCAACGACGACATCTTCATCTTCCTCGGCCGCGGCAAGATCGCCGGACTCCCCGTCATGGTCTGGATCCTCATCCTCACCGCCGTCGCCGTCCACCTCCTCCTCAAGTACACCGACATCGGCCGCAACATCTACGCCATCGGCGGCAACGACACCGCCGCCCGCCTCGCCGGCATCAACATCAACAAGTACCTGATCGCCGTCTACGCCCTCATCGGCACCGTCGCCGCCGTCGCCGGCATCCTCCTCACCGCCCGCACCGGCTCCGGACAGCCCGTCTCCGGCAGCGAAGGCCTCGAACTCAAGGCCATCACCGCCGCCGCCCTCGGCGGCTGCGCCCTCAAGGGCGGCAAGGGCGGCATCGGCGGCACCCTCCTCGCCGTCGCCCTCCTCGGCTGCCTGGAGAACGGCCTCACCGTCCAGGGCATCAACTCCTTCTGGCAGAACGTCGCCCAGGGCGCCCTCCTCGTCATCGCCGTCGTCATCCAGCAACGCCGCAACGGCGAACGCGCCATCGGCCTCCCCGCCTGACCACCACCCCGAACTCCGCCGGGAGCTCTGTCGAACACAGCCGTCGCGAAGGGGCGACGGCCGGACAGGACGCCACCCGGCGGACCGGCGACGGCCGCTGAGGGTCGGCCTGCTCGCCAACCACGCCGGTGGCGTCCACCCCAGCGGACGCCACCGGCACGTTCGTGACCGGCCGCGAGCCACGCGCACGGCAGCCGGCGGCGCCGGGCCCCGCGCCCGCGGTCCGCCGCACGAACTCCGGCCTTCCGTCCGATCCGTGAGGGAGTTGACGACAGCATGCTGATGTCCGACCAGGGACTGCTCGCCGAGCAACGCCGCGCCCTCATCGTGGAGCTGGTCCGACGCGACGGCGCCGTGCGCGCGTCCGACCTCGTGACCAGGTTCGGGGTCTCGGACATGACGATCCGCCGCGACCTCGAGGCCCTGGCCCGCTCCGGAGCGGTGGAGAAGGTGCACGGCGGCGCGGTCACCGCCGGCACCAGTGAGGAAATCGGCTTCGCGGTGAAGTCCACCCGCGAGTCCGCGGCCAAGGCCCGCATCGCCGAGGCGACCGCTGCCCTGGTCAAGCCCGGCACCGTGGTGGCCGTCAGCGGCGGATCCACCACGCACGCCGTGGCGCCGCACCTGCTGAACGTTCCGGACCTCACCATCCTCACGAACTCGCTCCCGATCGAGCGGCTCGTCCGCGGCGCGGCGGACACCACCCACCGCCCGCCCGTCGTCCTCCTGACGGGCGGAAGTGCGACGCCCACCGAAGCTCTCGTCGGGCCCATCGCCGACCACGCCATCAGCTCTCTGCACGTGGACCTGCTGATCCTCGGCGTCCACGGAGTCACCGAGCGCGAGGGACTGACCAGCCCCAACCTCGCGGAGGCGCAGACCAATCGGGTGTTCCTCTCACGCGCCCGCCGCGTTGCGGTGGTCGCGGACCACACGAAGTGGGGCATCACCGGGCTCAGCACCTTCGCCGACCTGGACCAGGTCGGCTGGTTCATCACCGACGACGGGATGCCGCCGGAGGCCCGTGCGGTCATCGCGGAGAGGGTCGGCGAACTGGTCGTCACCGGCGCCCCCGACGCCTCCGCGGACACCCCCGCCGGAAGGCCGGGCCCGGCCCTCCGCGTGCCACGGCCCCTGTGAGGTCCCCCGGGGCAGTGGCACGGCCGGCGGGGGCGGCCTTGGCCGCGGACTCACGGGTGGACTTGGCCTCGAAGCCGGGCTCCTCCGTGGCGGCTCCGGTCGCGACGACGGCCCCGCCGTGGACCTTCTCCACACCGCCGGCCCTGGCCAGCGCGTCGAGGTCCCGCCGGATGGTCATGTCCGAGACGCCGGACTCCTCGACGAGGTCGGCGACCCGCACCGCGCCGTCCCTGCGCACGTGCTCCAGGATGAGCGCCCGGCGCTGGTGCGCCAACAAGCCCTGATCTGCCACAACGCTCCTGATCGGTCTCCATCCCGCCCACGGCCGCCCGTAACGTGACGCGTCCCCACGCCGGCCGACGCTGCCGTCCACCTATCGCAGGGGAAACGGCTTCGATCGGCACAGCACCCTGCTCGTTCCCGCGCGGAGGCCGACCCGTGCCGATGCCCGCCCGTGCTCTTCGCGACGGGCCCTCCGGAGCACGGGAGTTCGCAGAAGACTCCATCCACCTTCTGTTGCTTTTTGCTTATTAATGTTTGATTATGTTGCATCGTAGTCCTCCGGCAGAGCGAGGCACTCGCCGCCCGGAGCCCCGCCGAGAGGAAGCCGTGATCAGGACGACCAGCAAGCTCGCCGACGGGCGCGAGCTGATCTACTTCGACACCGATGGGCGCGTCCCCCGCAACACCGTCGACCGCCGCCCGCTGGACGCCCCGGCCAACGGCTCGGAGATCCGCCGCGACCCGATGACCGGCGCGTGGGTGACCATCGCCGCCCACCGCCAGGCCCGGACGTACCGGCCGCCCGCGGACGAGTGTCCGCTCTGCCCCTCCGCGGACGGCCGGTTCAGCGAGATCCCCGCCTCCGACTACCAGGTGGCCGTCTTCGAGAACCGCTTCCCGTCACTCGCCGCGGACAGCCGCGACCCCGGCTACGTCGCCGGTGACCCGCTGCGCGGCGCACTCGCCGGCACCGGCCGCTGCGAGGTGGTCTGCTTCACCGCCGACCACCACGCCTCCTTCGCCGACCTCGACGAGGCCCGGGCCCGGCTCGTCCTGGACGCCTGGACCGACCGCACCGCCGAACTCTCCGCCCTGCCCGGCGTCGAGCAGGTCTACTGCTTCGAGAACCGCGGCGCCGAGATCGGCGTCACCCTCGCCCACCCGCACGGCCAGATCTACGCCTTCCCCTTCACCACGCCCCGCACCGCCCGGATGACCGAACAGGCCGCCCGCCACCGCGCCGCCACCGGCCGCAACCTCTTCGAGGACCTCCTCGCCGCCGAACACACCGACCCCCGGCGCACCGTCCTCACCGGGCGCCACTGGACCGCCTTCGTGCCCTTCGCCGCCCGCTGGCCCTACGAGGTGCACCTCTTCCCCCACCGCCGCGTCCCCGACCTCACCCGGCTCACCGAGGCCGAACGCGCCGAGTTCCCCGGCCTCTACCTGGAACTGCTGCGGCGCTTCGACCGCCTGTTCCCCGCGGCCGGCGCCGGCGGAACCGCCACGCCGACCCCGTACATCGCCGCCTGGCACCAGGCCCCCGCCACGGGCGGCGAGGAACTCGCCCTGCATCTGGAGCTGTTCACCGTCCGCCGCGCGGCCGGCAAGCTCAAGTACCTGGCCGGGGTCGAATCCGGCATGGACGCCTTCGTCAACGACATCGCGCCGGAACAGGCGGCCGAGCGCCTCCGGGAGGTCGCATCATGAGTAAGTACCTGGTCACGGGTGGTGCCGGCTATGTCGGAAGCGTGGTCGCCGCGCGCCTGCTGGAGGCGGGACACCGGGTGACCGTCCTGGACGACCTCTCCACCGGCTTCCGGGAGGGTGTGCCGGCCGGTGCCGAGTTCGTCGAGGGCCGGATCCAGGAGGCCGGGAAGGTCCTGGACGCCTCCTTCGACGGGGTGCTGCACTTCGCCGCCTCCTCGCAGGTCGGCGAGTCCGTCGAGGACCCGGAGAAGTACTGGCGCAACAACGTGGCCGGTTCGCTGGAGCTGATCGCCGCGATGCGCGCGGCGGGCGTGCGCAAGCTCGTCTTCTCCTCCACCGCCGCCACCTACGGCGAGCCCGAGGTCGTGCCGATCGCCGAGACCGCCCGCACCGCGCCGACCAACACCTACGGCGCCACCAAGCTGGCCGTCGACCACCTGATCACCAGCGAGGCCGTCGCCCACGGCCTGGCCGCCGTCTCGCTGCGCTACTTCAACGTCGCGGGCGCGTACGGCGCCTACGGCGAGCGCCACGACCCCGAGTCGCACCTGATCCCGCTGGTCTTCCAGGCCGCGCTGGGACAGCGCCCGCACATCGCGGTGTACGGCGACGACTACCCGACCCCGGACGGCACCTGCATCCGCGACTACATCCACGTCGCGGACCTCGCCGACGCGCACCTGCTGGCGCTGGACGCGGCCGAGCCGGGCGAGCACCTGATCTGCAACCTGGGCAACGGCAGCGGCTTCTCGGTGCGCGAGGTCATCGAGTCCGTGAAGCGCGTCACCGGCCGGGAGATCCCGGTGCGGACCACCGGCCGCCGTGCGGGCGACCCGGCCGTGCTGGTGGCCTCCGCCGAGCGCGCCCACGAGGCCCTGGGCTGGACGCCGCGCCGCCCGAACCTGGACGACATCGTGGCCGACGCCTGGAAGTTCACCCTGGAGCACCCCGCATGACCGCCTTCCGGACCCTCTACTCCGCCGCGCCCGAAGGCACCTGGGCAGCCCCCGGGCGGGTCAACCTGATCGGCGAGCACACCGACTACAACGACGGCCTCGTGCTGCCCGTCGCCCTCCCGCACACCACGCGGCTCCAGGCCCGCCGCCGCGAGGACGGCCTGCTGCGCCTGCACAGCACCCGGGGCGGCGAGGGGATCACCACTCTCGACCTCGACGGGCTCACCCCCGGCGGCACGAAAGGCTGGGCCGCCTACCCCGCGGCCGCCGTCTGGGCCCTGCGCAACGCGGGCCACGTCGTCGCCGGGGCGGATCTGCTCATCGACAGTGACGTACCCGAGGGCGCCGGCCTCTCCTCCTCGGCCGCCCTGGAATGCGCCGTCGTCACCGCCTACAACGACCTCTACCACCTCGGCCTGGACGGTGTGCGGCTCGCCCGGCTCGCCCAGCACGCCGAGAACGCCTACGTCGGCGTCCCCTGCGGGATCATGGACCAGACCGCCTCGATGAGCTGCCGAGAGGGCCACGCCCTGCTCCTGGACACCCGCGACCTGACCACCCGGCAGGTCCCGCTCGACCTCCGGGGCGCCGGGCTGCGGCTGCTCGTGATCGACACCCGGGTCAAGCACGACCTCGCCGACGGCGCGTACGCGAAGCTGCGGGCCGGCTGCGAGCGGGCCGCCGAGCTGCTCGGTCTCCCCGCGCTGCGCGACCTCACGGCCGCTGCCCTGCCCGGGGCCCTCCAGCGACTGCCGGAGGAGCTGCGACCACTGGTCCGGCACGTGGTCACGGAGGACGACCGGGTCCGGCACGCCACCGCCCTGCTCGACGCCGGCGAGCCGGCCGGCCTCGGTCCGGTCCTCACCGCCGGGCACGCCTCCCTGCGCGACGACTACCGGGTCTCCTGCCCGGAGACCGACCTCGCCGCCGCCACCGCCGAGGACGCCGGCGCCCTCGGTGCCCGGATGACCGGCGGCGGCTTCGGTGGCTCCGTCATCGCGCTCGTCCGCGCCGACCGCGCCGACCCCGTCACCGCCGCTGTCACCGCCGCCTTCGCGGCCGCCGGCCACGCCCCGCCACGCGTGTTCGCGGCCACCCCCGCCGACGGCGCCCGCCGCATCGCCTGACGGGCTCGGTCAGCACCCGCCGCCCGGGCCGTGGTCACGGCGTCCCGGCCCGGGCGGAGCACGGACAGCGCGACGCGGACGGAGCGCTGCTCCCCGACGACCGGACGGTGGACCGCCGCCGCCCGGCCGTCGGCATGGATCGGACTCGGAGGAACCTCCCACCCGCCGGAGCCCGGTCGACCCGCCAGCGGCTCTCCGTACGCACTGCGGGTGTCTGTCGGACCACCGCCGAGCACACTTCACCGCATCCCGGCGGGATCCACCTGCGGGCACGGGATCGAAGCGTTATGACCGTTTTCGGCAATTCGACTATCCTGTGCACTCTTTACGCTTATTTGAGGGTTTGCAGGAGGATTCTTTATGCACAGCGGTCAACCGCCGGTGCCGGCGGTGTTGCCGGCGATACCCCGACGGGAGCGGTACGGGACGTTGAGGGGATCGCTCCTGGTACTGGCGTTCGTGTTCGCCTACGTGGGGTTCTGGACGCTCTGGGACGAGCACACCTCCGGCAAGGAGGAGGTCCGGCCCGGCACGGTGATCGCCGTCTCCGACCGCGTCTCCTTCGTCCCGGCGAGCGGCTGGTCGCTGGAGCGCGCCGGGACCACCCCGGGGCAGCGTTCGGTGGTGACCGGCAAGTCCAGTGCGTTCGTCGTCTCGACGGCGGAGTGGATGGGCACCCTGGAGGAGCAGACCGCCAGGGAGAAGAAGATCCTCCGCGCCGACGGCACCGTCCACCTGTACGGCAACGACCAGTCCTTCCACACCGGCAACGGCCTGACCGGCGTGAAGTTCTCCTACTTCACCTCCGGCATCGAGGGCACCATGTGGATCGCCTACGACCCCGGGGCGAAGACCGTGGTCACCCTCAACGGGCAGAGCGCATCCGGTGCACAGCCCTCCGCGACGGGCGAGTTCCAGCAGATGGTCGACAGCGTCACGACAGGGGCCCGGGCATGAGCACACTCCACGAGCCGCTCACCCCGCACCGCCGACTGAGCGCAGGCGCCCTGGTCGACGAGCGCGCGCCGCTCGGCGTGGACGGGTTCTTCCAGCCCCGCCGCGCCGCGTTCTGGCTCTACGTGTTCCTCCTCGCCAACGGCGTCTTCTCGATGGTGTCGAACTTCACCCTCGGATTCCGCATCGTGCCGGCGGCCGTGGTGTTCGCCACCCTGCTCTGGACGCTGTACGCGGTGCCGTTCCTGCTGTTCTTCCGCTCGCTCGACCTGTTCGAGCAGCACCCGCCGCTGGGCTTCGCGATGGCCTTCGCCTGGGGCGGCTTCGCGGCCTGCTACCTGGCGCTCCCCGTCAACTCCGCCGTCGAGTCGTTGTCCGCCAAACTCTTCGGCCCGCAGTTCACCGCGGACTGGGGCCCGGCGCTGGCCGGGCCGATCAACGAGGAGATCCTCAAGCTGCTCGGCGTTGTCGTGCTGATCATGATCGCCCGGACCCAGTTCCGGACGATCCTGTCCGTCGTGGTCGTCGGCGCGATGATCGGCCTCGGTTTCCAGATCGTGGAGGACCTCCTCTACTCGGTCAACACCGCGATCCAGTTCCCCTACGCCAACCAGATCGCCCCGGTCGGGCTGATGTTCCTGGTGCGCGGAGTGATCACCGGCATCTGGAGCCACGCCCTCTACACCTCGGTCGCCGCCTTCGGCATCGGATACTTCGTCACCCGCCGCCACGAACCCCTGATCCGGCGCACCGCCGTCGCCGTCGGCGCGTTCGCCCTGGCCTGGTCCATGCACTTCCTCTGGAACTCCCCCTGGCTGCAGAACGTCGGAGGCGGCGGCGTGGGCGGCATGGTCGTCCTCTCCCTGGTCAAGGGCCTGCCGATCCTCGCCGCCGGCTACCTGCTGTGGAAGCTCGCCGGCCACGAGGAAGGCACCCAGATCCGTGCCGTCGCCGACCACTACCTCGACGACGACCTCATGACCCCCGAGGAGCGCGCCGCCCTCGGCTCCCTGCACCGGCGCCGCCACCTGCGCACCCACCTGCGCAGGACCCGCGGACGCAAGGCCGCCCGCACCCTCCACCGGCTCCAGCGCGCACAACTGCACCTGATCCGCGTCTGCGAGGAGAACGGCACCGGCCTCCCCGCCGCCCGCGCCGCCCAGGACGTCACCGCCCTGCGCGCCGACCTCGCCGCCGCCACCCGCACGCCCACCACGACAGGGGCCACCACGGCCCCGAACCCGGGGTAGACCCCCGGCGCCGGCACAAACGGCCGGGACGCAACCGGGACCGCACGGAATTGCGCCGCCGCGGACGGGCGGGGCTGCCGCAAGGCCGCTCCGCCCGTCCGGCGTTGCCCTCCACCTGGCCCTGGTCCATCAGGCCACGCGTGTGCGCCTGCACACCGGGCTCCTGCTCGGCACTGTCCGGCCTCGCCACTCCTGCTCGGCGACGCCTGCGCCGTCCCGACGCAGGCGGCAGGGACGTGGATCGCCCGGCTGCACGCCCTTCGCGAAACCGCCCGGACGACAGACGCGACAGGCAACTCCTCGCCGTCCAGCAGTACGTCCCCGATGCGAGATCCTCAACAGCGACGACCGGGGTTCCCGCCGGCCCGGGAACCGGGTGATCCGTCCCGGGGGAACGCCCCCGGACGGCAATGCCGCCGTCACGTTCTGCACCAGGCTCGGCGCCGGCGACTGCTCCGGCCGCCACCTCGGCCAGAACGCCGCCGAGGGCACCCGGGGGCGGGCTGCACACACACGGTGACCGTAGGAGGCACTTCGGCCCAGGACTACCCCAAATGGGTTGATTAGGGCATTCTGGCGGCGTGCGGCCTTTGGCCTCACGCGTCCGCCGCTTCCTCTCCGGGACGGCGCGCGCTGCCCCAGCCCGCTCGGGAGGGTCCAGCCGATGAACAGCTCAGAGCCGCTGTACGTCCGCGTGGTCGCATCGACCGAATCCGTCCTGGTGGGACTGGCAGGCGAGTTGGATCTCGACTCGGCTCCGCTGGTGGACCGGGCCGTCGGTGCCTGCCTCCGCGACGGAGTGCGCCGAGTGACCGTCGACCTCGCCGCCGTGACGTTCTGTGACTCCCATGGACTCATGGCGCTGGAGCGTTCCGGCCGGATCGCCGCCGAATCCGGTGTGACCTTTCAGCTCTCCGGCGTCCATCGCCGACTCCGGCGGATCCTCTCCCTCTACCGGGAGGGCGGCCTGCCCGGCATGGGCGGCCCGTCACTCGTACGGCCCGACGCGCACTCGTTCCGCTGAGACGCATCCTCGGACCGTCTGCCACCGGTCCGAGGACATGACGGACGAGCCCCGGCACTGCCCGCTGCCACCGGGTGGTCCCGCTTCGTGCGGGGCCGGGCTCAGTTGCAGGCGGCGCCGCTGGTCCTGAAGGTGGTGGCGTCGACCATGGTGGTGGGGGCGAACGCCTCGGCGGGCATGGCCTTGCCGTTCTTGAGGTGGTCGTAGAGGGTCTGGACCGCCAGCGCCCCGACGTCCTTGCCGTTGATGAACAGGGCGGCCCGCATGCCGGTGGGCTTGCCACCGGTCCAGTTCTTGCAGGCGAGGTAGGCGCCGAGGCCGACGCCGATGACGTGGTCGGCCTTGAAGCCGGCGTTCTCCAGCGCGGTGACGCCGCCCTGCACGTTCTCGTCGTTGCAGCCCCACACGACCCAGTTCTTCACGCCCGGGTTGGCGGTCACCGTCGCGGCGATCTTGTCCTGCGCTCCGGTGGGCGTGTTGTCGGTGGCGACGTCGATGTTCGGCACGCCCGCGCTCGCACCCGCGGCGAACGCCGCCTTGGCCGCGTTCACACGGTCCGTGCAGACGGTGACGTCCTGCTTCCACGCCGAGATGGTCCGGGTCTCGGCCGGGTTCCAGCCGGCCTTCTTGAACTCCTCGGCGGCGCGCTTGCCGACCTCTCCGCCCATCTGGGCGCCGGAGAATCCGATCCGGGGCACCAGGTCCGCCTTGGCGCAGACGGACGGGTCGGGGCCGGTCGCACAGATCTGGTCGTCGGAGGTGAGCAGGGCGACCTTGGCGTGCTCGGCCGCCTGGACGACCTGCGGACCCACCGCGGGGTCGGGAACGACGATGATCAGGCCGTTGGACTTCTGCGCGATCGCGGACTGGACCTCGCTGACGGTCCTGTTCGCGTCATTGCCGAGGTTCACCACCTTCAGGTCGACGCCCAGCTCCGCGGCCTTGGCCTTGGCGCCGGCCGCCTCCCCGATGAAGTACTCCTGGTCCCCCTGCTTCTGCAGGTAGGTCATCGAGATCCTGCCGCTCACCGGCGCCACCGAAGCGCCGGAGGACGACGTGGGCTCCTGACCGGTGGAACACGCGGTACTCACGGCGACCGTGAGCAGGAGACCGGTGGCAGCCGCGATACGGCGCTGCGGGGTGACGGACATGACGACTCCATTGGGACGCGCGACTCTGCACGGGAGCGAAGGGGGGAACAGCGGGGGTGGGGGCGTGGCATCCACCGGCGGGTCCGGCCGGAGCCGGGGTGAGGTGACCCGGACGACTCCACGAACAGCCATGGGTGCGGCGGCGCGGATGCCGAGGGATCCGGTCGAGGAACCGGCACGGGAGACTCGACGAGGCGGAAGCCCCGGGAAGCGGTGGCCGGGCCTCAGCCGCAGCGACCGGGCGTCGCCGAAGGCCCGAGGGGATGATGAGGACCGGTGGACACGCTGGATCACTTCAACGAAATCACTCAGGAACGAACACGCTTGAACGCGATGGGGCATATAAGATCCCGGTCACGGCAGCACCGTCAAGGGAACGGAACGGCCGAGACCGCCTTGTGACCCCGGCCGCTCCCCCGCTCCGGCGCCCCTGGCCGGCGGCCGGCCGCGAAGGGCGCGGTTCCGGTGAGCCCCGGACACCCACCCCGTCGCCGGAACGGGAAGGGCAGCCCGAGCGGGGACACCGGGGGACGGCGCGACCGCCGGACGACCGGGCGTTCCTGACCTCCGGCCAGGACTCCTCGCGCAGCATCGAAGCGGTCGGGCAGGTCGAGCGGGGTCGGTGCGGCCCTCCACCGGACGGCCCAGGCCGGCGGGATCCACTCGGACGACAATGTGTGCGCGCCCGATGACTACGTGTCACGCTCGATGGGTAGCCCACGAACAGTCAATCGTGAGGAGAAACCGGATGAACAGCACGACCCCGCGCCGCACGGGGC
Organism: Kitasatospora sp. NBC_01560; assembly: GCF_045208415.1. Taxonomy (NCBI): domain Bacteria; kingdom Bacillati; phylum Actinomycetota; class Actinomycetes; order Kitasatosporales; family Streptomycetaceae; genus Kitasatospora; species Kitasatospora sp. NBC_01560. The sequence goes on from NZ_CP109364.1 coordinate 341,048, forward strand.
TCCGCCTCGCGGCCGCCGCCCTGACGGTCACCGCCGTGGCCACCTCCGCGCCCGCCGCCTCCGCGCGGACCGGCCGGGCCGCCACGGCGTGCGCCCCCTCGCCCACCTACCACCTGCAGTCGCAGAACATCTACGGCGACTGGGAGCGCGCCGCCGAGGTCGACGCCTCGATCAACGCGTGCGCCTTCACCCCCGCCGACAAGTGGACGTTCGACGTCGTCCAGGCCGCTCCGAACCGCGGCTACGGCCTCGCCGGCTGGAAGATCCGCGCCTGGTTCCAGAACCAGGACCAGACGCCCGACTACCGCACCGTCGTCCTCAGGATCCGCGTCGACCACTGCTACGCCAACGGCAAGTGCGCGAACGACCTCGCCGCGTTCGACGTGAAGCACCGGCTCTTCCGCGACGACTACACCCGGCAGGTCATCACCGACAGCTCCACCGAAGTGATCGGCGACGCCCGCGGCTGGCGCATCGACCCCCGCTCCTGAGCCCCCGACTCCCAGCACCAGGAACTGAGGCAACGATGCGTCCAGGCCGCCACACCCCCCGCCACCGGCCCAGGCCCCGCGGCACCGCGACCGCCGTGACCGCCCTCGTCACGGCGCTGCTGACGCTGGCCACCGCCACGGCCGCCGCCCCCGCACGCGCGGCCGGCGCCGACGACGTCCCCGCACGCCGGGACTACGTCCTGCTGGCCCCGACCCACGTCCCGCTGACCGAACCCGGCCACGCGCAGCCCCTCGACCAGCTCCTCGACGGCATTCGCGCCATGGAGCCCGGGCCCCACGAGAACCACGCCTCCCGCACCGCCAAGCGCTCGGGCCAGGACGAACTGCCCGCCTACGAGTGCCGCGAGCAGGACTCCGCCTTCCACGACCAGGGATACGGCAAATCGCGGTTCGTCACCTGCCAGGCCTTCCACCTCCACCCCACCCACGTCACCTGCTGGTGGATCTTCTGCTCCGTCACCGGCAGTGCGGACGCCGGGATGACCGACATCCAGTACGGTCACAACGCCCGCCGCGAGGTCGACGTCGTCCAGGTGCTCGACGACTGGCACCTCGAAGGCGACATCGCCGAAGTACCGCTCAGCCTCGACGTCACCTGCACCGCCCGGCCCGGCTTCGGGCCCTGTGTCGTCGACAGCGGCTTCGGCGGCCCCTACGTCCAGCCCATCGGGCTGTGGGCCGCGGAAGGCTCCGTCACCAGCCGCTACTACTCCTTCCGTCAGGAGGCCGCCGGCGGCCTCGGCACCGCCCTCATCAGCTACGCCGACCTCGCCGCACACGTCTCGGTCATCGGCGAGGGCGCGGCCAACCCCTACGACGGACCCGACAGCGGGATCCGCTGCGACTCCGCCCCCTACCTCGTCACCACCGCGGCCGGCGAGGGCTGCGTGTTCCCCTGGGTCACCGAGACCCTGCACATCAACCGCGCCGACCACCCCGAGTCCGCCGACCACATCATCACCGCCCAGTACCACCCCGACCAGACCGCCCCCGACGCCCCGAACAAGCAGATCCCCGGTGCCCCCGGGGCCGCGCCGCTGCACCGCGTCGCCGACCAGGCCGCCATCGACGCCCACCGCGCCGTCGCCGTCGCCGCCTGCCTGACGTACTTCCCCGACTACGCCCGCGAGGGCCTGGACTGCGACGAGTACCCGTTCGCGTCCACCCTCGAAGGCGCCGACGACAACCTCAAGAACTACAGCGTCGAACCGATCCACGACTGGGACAACCGCGGCGCCGGGGGCAAACTCAGCGGCTTCTACCAGAACCGGCGCATCCTCGGCAGCGACCTCACCCACGACCCCTTCCACGTCCAGATCGACCCCTGACCCGCCGGTGGATCCCATGACCGGCCACCCCCTCGCCGCACCGGTCGCCGAACTGACCACCGAAGTGCGGGCCGAGCACCACCTCTTCCACCTCGTCGACACCGCCACCCCGCCCAGCGGCGACCCCGACGACCGACCGCCCACCCCGCGGCACGACCAGCTCGCCACCACCGCGCCCGCCACCGGCACCGTCACCCTGAACAGCGCGCTGTCCGACCACTACCCCCACGTCACCGTCCAGCACTGGTCCGCGCCGCCGCCCCCGCCCCCGTCCGGCCGCTGGCCCCGCCACACCCGGCTCACCGTCGACCTCGAAGGCGGCCGCCTCACCCTCACCTCCGGCGTCTCGCACCTCCCGGCCGACGCGGCCCTGCGTCTCCCGCCCGGCCGCTACACCCTCTCCGTCCACCGCAGCGCCTCCCGTCCCACCCGGGCCCCCCTCCCCCACCGGGCCGAGCACTGGCTGCTGCGGCTGTGGCCCCACTGACACCCGGCACTCCCAAGGGGCACCGGCCCAGCCCCCGGGATCTGTTGCGAGAGCGGCCCCCGCCGGTCATCGCCGGCTGCCCCGGCGGCCGACCGGCGGGCTGCGCCGACGGCGCCCGGGACCTTCGCGCGGGCCTCGGACCCGGTGCACCCACGTCCGTGGCGGCCGGGCGGGTCCCGCAGGCGGTGGACCACGTCGTGCCGGCGGGAACGGCACCCACGGTGAGGCCGTGCAGTCCCTGCGTGCAGGAAGGGGACATTTCCGACGAGTTCGCAGGCCAGCCGGGTAGGGTGGAACTCTCCGTCACCACGGCGGGGGAATGGAAACCCGCAGTGACCTCGCAGGGACGGTCCGGCGGTCCGTCCGGGCGATGTCGCTCCCGGCAGGCTCGGACCGTGTCCGGCGGGAGACGGTCCCGCGGTGTCCCGGCCGCGCGGCTCAGGTCACGCACCGGCACCGCGGTCACCGACGACGCCGTGCCGCTGCCCCGCGACGGCGACCCGCCTGTGCCGTCCTCTCACTGCCCGTGGAGGCGTCGTGACCAGTCATCGCCGAGGCCGCGCAGTCGTGCTCTCCGTCTGCCTCTGCTTCGTGGCGGCCGGATTCGGCGCCTGCGACGCGCAGAACGCCGACCGAACGGTGCCCCCGTCCCAGGCAGTCTCCGCCCAGGCGGTGGGCGGCATGGACGAGCTGATCAAGCAGGCGCAGGCCGAGGGCCAGCTCAACACCACCACCCTGCTGCCCCACTGGGCGAACTACGGCGGCCTGATGGACGGGTTCTCGAAGAAGTACGGGATCAAGGTCGTCAACGACAACCCGGACGGCTCCAGCCAGCAGGAGATCGACGACATGAGGCGCTACCACGGGCAGCAGAACGCCCCCGACGTGCTCGACCTCGGCGACTCCTTCGCCCAGTCCGCAGCGGACCAGGGCTTGCTGGCCCCGTACCGGAGCGCCACCTACCACCGGATCCCGGCCTCCCAGAAGGACCACCAGGCCCGCTGGTACAACAGCTACGGCGGCTACGTCGCGATCGGCTGCGACGCCGCGCGCGTCAAGACCTGCCCGGCGTCGTTCGCCGATCTGCTCAAACCGGAGTACCAGGGCATGGTCGCGCTCACCGGTGAGCCGACCACAGCAGGGTCGGCCTTCGCCGCCGTGTACGCGGTCGCCCTCGCCAACGGGGGCTCGTTCGACAACATCCAGCCGGGAATCGACTTCTTCGCCCACCTGAACCGGATCGGCAACTTCAACCACACCAACGCTAGCGTGGCCGCGATCGCCGCCGGCCAGACCCCGATCAGCATCGAGTGGGACTACCTCAACCTGCAGCACGTCGACGGGCTCAGGGGAGCGGGCGTGGACTGGAAGGTGGCCATCCCCTTCGACGGCAGCTTCGCCCAGTACTACGCGCAGGCCATCAACAAGGACGCCCCGCATCCGGCCGCGGCCCGCCTCTGGGAGGAGTACCTCGCCTCACCGGAAGGCCAGAACCTGCGGCTCGTGGACTACGCGCGACCGGTCCTGATGGACGCCATGGCCCACGACGGCACCCTGGACACCGCGCTGGCCTCGAAACTGCCGACCGTCGAGGGCACGCCCTTCTTCCCCACCCAGAGCCAGCTGAGCACCGCCCTGACGGTCGTCAGAACCAACTGGCCCGCGGCCGTGCCCGGATAGCCTCCCGTGCGCCACGCACGGCTGAGCAGTCACCGCGCGGCCGGGCGGCGCCGGCCCGGGACGGCTCGCTCCCACCTGGCTCGGCGGAACCCGGTCGTGGACGAGGGCCGGCCGAGGCGCGGCGCGACGCGAAGGCGATCGACGGGCGGCCGGCGTGTCGGGGCCGGGTTCGAGCGCACCGCACGTTCTACGGTCGTGCCAGAACCGACTGCACGCGGGGGCGCCTGTGCGCCACCGGAAACGGAGCGACTCCATGAGCAGCACCCCGGACACCGCCGAGACCCGCCAGGACCGCTACGACCGCGGCATCGAGCTGCTCACCCGCATCGACGGCGAGGCCGGACAGCGGGTGGTCGACTCCCTGGCCGACGTCAGCCCCGAACTCGGTCACCAGATCGTCGCCTGGGGCTTCGGCGAGATCTACCGGCGACCCGAAATCTCACCGCGGGACAGGCAGTTGGTGACGCTGGGCATGCTCACCGCGCTCGGCGGCTGCGAGCCCCAGCTGGACGTCCACATCAACGCCGCCCTCAACGTCGGCCTCACCCCCGGGGAGATCGTCGAAACACTGCTGCACGCCGCGGCCTACTGCGGCTTTCCCAAGGCCCTCAACGCCACCTTCGTCGCCAAGAAGGTCTTCGCCGGGCGCGGCCTCCTGCCGGTCGCGGCCGGCTGAGCCCCGGGCCGGGCGCGGAGGCTCCGCAGGCGACCGGTCCACCGTGGAGCACCCCGTACGGCGGACGAAGGAGAACGGCTTCGACCCCGCCGACCACGTCCGACCCTCGACGGGCGCGATCCCTGGGACGCCGGGCGCGGCGTCGCCCGTACCGCTCCGCGGCGGGTGCGCGCCCGGTGCCGGGGACACTCATGGTGTCCGGGGTGACCCGCCCTGCGGTTCCCGGGTGGCGTGTGCGAGCCAGCCGGTGGCCGCCAGGCAGACGGCGGCCAGCACGAACAGCACGACGGGCACCGCGCGCACCTCGAAGAGCTCGATGGTCCTGCCCAACACGGGCCCGGCCGCCACCCCGCCCACCATGGAAGCGGCGATCACCAGTGCGCCGGCCCGCTGCGCCGCGGGCACCGCGCGCTTGAGCCACGGCAGCCCCGTCGGGAAGATCGGCGCGATGAACAGCCCGACGCCCGCGTAGGCGTACGGGGCGACGCCCGGCAGTGCGGCGGCGATCAGGCACACCGCCATGCCCGCGCAGCTGACGGCGATGATGACCGGCTCCGACCGGCGCAGGGTCAGCGGCGCCACCAGGAAGCGCCCCACCGTCATCATCAACCAGTAGACCGACGTCGCCGAGGCGGCGAGCGTCGTGCTGTACCCGACGGCCTCCAGGTGGGTCGGCTCCCAGCCGCCGACGCCTGCCTCCACCGCCACGTGCAGCACGTAGAGCACCACGAACACCGCGAGCAGCGGGGCCGTCCGGCGCGCGGCTCCGGTGGTCCGGACCGCGGGGTCGGAGTCGTCCGGAGCCCCGCCGGTGGCGGTGGGCGTCCGGTCCCGGACGCCCCTGAGCGGGATCAACAGCAGGGCGGCCAGGACGGCGAAGGCGGTGAAGACCGAGGGGTAGCGGTCGGCGCCGAACAGGCCGATCAGGGCGGGACCGGCGATCGCCCCGATGCCGAAGTGCGCGTTGAGGACGTTGAGCATGGCCGGGCTGCGCCGTCCGAAGCCGGTGGCGAACAGCTGGTTCAGGCCGTAGTCGATGCCGCCGAAGCCGAACCCGGTGACCAGGGCTCCCAGCAGGGCGGGGGGCCAGCTCGGCGACAGGGCGAACGCGACGCTCCCGAGGGCCATCAGGGCGTAGGAGGTGCCGAGCAGGGCGCGGTTGCCGATCCGCCCGAAGGCCCGGTCGAAGGCGAGCACTCCGGTGACGCCACCGACGAAGTGGGCACTCAGGGCGAGGCCCGCGCCGGAGGGGGACAGCCCGAAGTCCTGCCGCAGGGCGGGCAGGGCCGGCCCGTAGAGCGACTGCAGGGCTCCGATGAGGACGAAACCGACGCAGGAGGCGACGATCGCCGGGGTGCTGAACGACCGGTCGGACCGAACGGCCTTTCCCGGCCGGGCGATGAGGGTGCGCACGAGGATTCTCCGATGATCCGATGAGGGGTGGGAGCGGGGCCCGGATGCCGCGGGGGTGTCCGGGCCCCGCTCGGGTTGTCGTGGCGTCACGTGGTCCTGGTGCGTCACCTCATGGGGGTGCCTCAGGTGCCGACGAAGCGCGCGGCGATCTCGTGGGCGAAGGCCATGATCGTGCCCTGCGGGCTGATGCCGGTCACCCCCGGAAGGACGCCGGCGTCGCTGACGTACAGGTTGCGGTAGCCGTGCGGGCGGCCGAGCTCGTCGCAGACCCCGCCCCGGTCCGGCAGGCCCATCCGGCAGGAGGCCATTCCGTGGACGGAGACCAGCTGCCAGTCGTCCGGCCGGACGCGGGCGCAGAAGTCCTCGACGTCGGCCGCGGTGTACAGGGGTGGGGCGGCGGCGACCGGCGCCACGAGTTCCACGGCTCCGGCGGCCAGCAGCAGCCGCGCGGTGTCGCCGAACGCCCGGCGCAGCGCGTGGTGGTCCTCGGCTGTCATGGCGTGCCTCAGGAGAACGCCGCCGAGCGGGGTGGAGCGGACCCGTGCCGTGCCTCGCAGCCGCACCTGGGTGGTGTACACGGCAGCCCGATCGATCCGGCCGAGAATCCGCTCGACCAGGTCGGGGGCGTGCCCGGCGAGGGCCGCGGCGAGGCTCCCCGGGGTCAGGTTGGACGGCATCACGAGGGTGCCGCGGTCGGTGAACTCCTGGACCTGGGTGGTGAAGATGGTGCCGTCGGTGGCGTCGACGGGCTCGTCGAAGCGGGCGACGGTCCGGAGGTTGACGTGCAGGGCCAGTGCGCGCCCGGCGAGGGCGGGGTGGATCCCGCTGCGCTGCAGCAGGGCCGGTGTGCCGATCGGCCCTGCTGCGAGGAACACCGCCCGGGGACGGAGGCTGGTACGGCGACCGCCGCCGTCGACGGTGAGGACCTCGTGAACGTCCCGCCCGTCATGACGGATCCGCAGGGCCCGGGTGTCGGGGACGATCTCGGCCCCGAGTGCCTCCGCCCGCGGCAGGTAGGTGAGGGCCATGCTCTGCTTCGCCCCCGTGGTGCAGCCGGTGGTGCACCGGTTGCGGTGGAGACATCCCCGAACGGCCCGGTTCGCGGACTCCCAGCGCCACCCGAGCCGGTCGGCACCGGCGGAGAGCAGGACCGAGTCGCGGTTCCCGCCCTCCGGTCGCTGCCGCCCGGCTCGGAGGCGCTCGGCGATGAGCCGCAGGTGCGGGGCGAGGTCCGCGGCACGGTAACCGCCGATCCCGCTGACCGCGGCCCACCGGTTCAACAGCGCCTCCGGGGGATCCCACAGGAGCCCGCCGTTGACCACGGTCGTGCCGCCGACGCAGCGGCCCTCGCCGTAGGCGATGGTCGGCCGGCCGAAGACCGGGGTGAGACCGCCCTGCCGGTAGAGCAGGCGCATGTTCTCGGCCGCTGTGGCGGCGGCCAGGTCGGCCGTGGTGACCCGGGGGCCCTCCTCGATCACGGTGACCCGGCGCCCCGCCGTGGCGAGGTCCAGGGCGACGGTGCTGCCGCCCGCGCCCGAGCCGATCACCAGGACGTCGCACTCGCGGACGGTCGGGACCCGGCCGACGTGCGGGTACCACGCCCTCATCGGGTCACCGCCCGCTCGGTCCGTCCGTCCAGGGCGCCGTAGAGCGCGAGCCCGGTGCTGGCGCGGATGACCTCGGCCACACCGGGGAGTCGGCCGAGGCGGGCCATCCCGGTGCGGTCGGCGGCCGTGGGCGCCCGGCGCAGGTCGTGACCGCTGGCGCACCGGAACAGGGCGGGAACGGCCCGCAGTACGGCGGCGTAGCCCAGCCGGTAGGGCAGTGGGAGGAGGGCGACGGTGTGCCTGACGTGGTCACGGGCCGCCGCGGCCCCGACGGGATCCCGCAGGCAGGCGTACCGACGTGCCCAGTAGGCGGGCAGGCCGCTCGCGTCCAGGGCGTCGGGCCGGGCGCCGGGCCGGGTGGGTGTCGCCGGCGCCGCCCCTGGCGTCCGCATCGCGGGTGTCGTCGGTGTCACCGGGGTGGGGCGCATCAGGAACTCACCTTCTCCTTGACGAAGCCCGCCAGCAGGCGGGCCGCGCCCCGGCCGAGGACCTGGTCCAGGGCGCTCAGGAAGGTGTCGACCTCCTCCGGGCCGGCCACCAGAGGAGGTGCGGCGATCAGGGCGATCTCGCGGTTGGAGCCGAAGTACGTCAGCACGCCGTGGTCCCGGTAGAGGGCGGCGACCACCGCCGCGGTGAGCAGTTTGGGCACCGCCCGGGGGTCCTTGGCGAAGGATCCGGGCAGCACCGACCGGATCCGCTCGGGGAGCTGCGGGCCGCCGTGCAGGAACAGTCCGTGCAGCGCGCCCCGGCCGCGGGCCTCGGCCACCAGGCGGGGGTGGCGGGCGGCCAGGTCGGCCAGGCCCGCCCCCAGCCGGCTCCCGATGGCCGTGGCCCGGCCCGGGAAGTCCTCGTCCACCGCGACGGCGACGGCCTCCAGCGCGGTGGCGGTCTCCTCCCCGAAGCCGTAGTAGGTGGTGCTGTGGAGGGTGGCGTCGGCGAGGTTGTCGTACGCCTTGCGGAAGACCGGCTCCCGGGCCACGTAGCCGGAGATCGAGGCCTTGCCGCCGCCGAAGGACTTCGACATCGCCAGAACGTCGGGGACCAGGCCCGGGTGACGCATGAAGTCGAACAGCTCGCCGGTCCGGCCCCAGCCGGTGTAGACCTCGTCGAAGACCAGCACGATGTCCTGTTCCGTGCAGATCCGGCGCACCTCGCGCAGGAACTGCCCGGAGCACTCGCGCAGGCTGGACGCGCTGAAGGGTTCGAGGACGACGGCGTAGACGTCGCAGCCGCCGTCGGATCCCCGGTGGCGGTCGAGGGCCGCCGCGAAGGAGTCGAGGTCGCCGTAGCCGAAGGAGTCGGTGCCGGGGATCCCGGGGAAGGGGAAGTGGATCTCCGGTGAGGCGGTGAGGCTGCCCGCGCCCAGGAGCTTCCCGTGGAAGGCGATGTCCGTGTGCAGGATCGTCCCGCGCCGGCCGCCGTGGTACTTGTACGCGAGTTTGACGGCCCCTTCGACGGCCTCCGCACCGGAGTTGGGGAAGTAGCTCACGTTCAGGTCGCCCGGGAGCAGGGTGGCGAGGTTGTGGCCGAGCGCGGCCACGTACGGGGAGAAGTAGTTCTTGTGCACCTCCATCCGGCGCTCGCGCTGGAACCGCTCGCGGACCGCGAGGATGCGCGGGTGGTTGTGCCCGTGGTTCAGGACCCCGACGCCGCCGGTGAAGTCCAGGATCCTCCGGCCGTCACGCAGGTGGATCCAGGCCCCCTCGGCGTGGTCCACCAGGTCGCGTCCGAATCCGAAGGATCCGATCAGCGCGACCTGGCTGCGGCTGACGTGCTTGCCGTACAGCTCGTGGATCCGACCGATCTCCAGGTGCTGGCAGTCGTCGAACGTGATCAGGTCAGACATGCTCTCCTCCCCGCCTCTCCGCGCCGGCGACCGGGCGACCGGGCCCGGTCCGGGCGTGCTCCGTGTGGTTCCGGTGCGGCCGGCCCAGGTGCTCGGCCATCATCCGGGCGGCCTGGCGGCCGCCCCGCACCGCGTAGTTGGTGCCCCGGTCCTCGGGGAAGACCTGTGCCATGCCGGCGAGGTACAGCCCGGGGACCTTGGTGTGCAGCGGCGGCATGGCGCGGGTGTAGCCCGGGGTGACGACCGGCTGGGCGTACTCGGCGCGCCAGACGTGGTACCCGTCCACCCAGCTCCGGTCGAAGCCGGGGAACATGCGCCGCAGGTGCGGGAGGCTGTACTCGAAGACCTCCCGGTCGGTCATGCGGTAGAGGTCCGCGTCGGCCGGCAGGTACTTGGAGAGGTAGACGATGTGGCGTCCGCCGTAGCGCGCCGGGTCGTCCATGTTGGTGTGCTCGATGACACCGACGTAGGGGAACGAGGGATCGTTGACGTTCAGCCAGTAGGTGTCGGAGAGCCTGCGGTTGTTCTCCAGGACCAGGCACACGTTGGCCAGGTACCGCACCTGCCGCAGCTGCCGGCCGAGCGCCGGCACGGCGGGGTGCGCCGCTCCGGGGCCGTCCAGCAGCCGCGCGGCCTGCTCGGGGGCGGTGGTGACCAGCACCTGGCGCGCCGGATGGAGCCGCCCGCCCGCCACCACGGCGGTCAGGCCGCGCTCGTCGGCGCGCAAGGACTGTACGGCCGAGCCCGTCCGCAGGTCCACGCCGAGTTCGGTCAGCCGCTCGACGAGTGCCGTCACCAGCGCCTTGCTGCCGCCCCGCAGGTAGTACAGCGTCTCGCTGCCGGACTTGGTGCGGCTGCCACCCCGCAGGTGCAGTTTGGTCCACATCCAGGTGGCACCGACCTGCCCGGCGTACGAGCCGAACTTGCCTTCCAGCAGTGGCCGCCACACGACCTCGTAGACCCGGCGGCCGCCCAGCGCGACCAGCCATTCCTCGGCGGTGCTGTTCTCCAGCTCCCGCCAGTTCCGCACCCGCCCCGCGCGCAACGCCAGCAGACCGAGGCGGATCCGGTCGGTGAACGCCAGCGGGGCGAAGCGCAGGACGTCGAGGGGCTTGGACAACTTGAAGATCGTGTTGGCGTAGTACATGCCGGTGCAGGTGAGGTGCGCCTCCACCGCGTCCGCGATCCCCAGCTCCTGGCACAGGCGCAGGATCTCCGTGTCGGAGTCGAACCAGTGGTGGTAGAAGCGCTCCAGGTCACGGCCGGCGACCTCGAACGACGCCGCGAGGCCGCCGACGTCGCCCGCCGCCTCCAGAACGCGTACGCCGACGCCCCGTGAGGCGAGTTCGAGCGCGGCCGCGAGGCCGGTGAACCCGGCACCGACGATCACGACGTCGACCGGGGCCTCGGCCTGGAGGACCGGTGACAGCGTGGCCGGCCGGGGTGCGGCGGTCATCGGGCGGCCCCCGCGAGGACCGCCCGCGGCGCGGCGGCCGGCTGCCGGGGGTGGATGCGCTCCCTCACCACGAACGGCGGGCGGCCCTGCACGTGCCGCAGGGTGGCGTTCACGTACTCGCCGAGGACCCCGATCGCGACGGCCAGGACGCCCAGCGCACAGGCCGTCCGGGCGGCCTCGGGGTCACGCCGGACGAGTCCGAGACCGGCGGCGCTCGCCATCGAGGCCAGTCCGACGGCGGTCGTCGCCCTGACCGGGAGGGCCGATCCGGAGATGACCCCCCGGCGGGAGAGTTCGAGCATCTTGCGCACGGTGTACTTCGACTCGCCGGAGGCACGCGGATCCCGCTGGTACTCCACCACGGTCTCCGGCAGCCCCGCCCAGCTGATCGCCCCGCGCAGGAAGAGCTCGTGGTCGCCCATGTCGGCGAGCAGGTCGACCACCGACCGGTCGAGCAGCCGGAAGTCGCCCGTGTCCAGCGCCACCGGGTGGTCCGAGATCCCGTTCAGCACGCGGTAGTAGGCGAAGGCCGAGGCCCGCTTGAGGACCCCCTCCCCCAGTCGACCCGTGCGGCGGGCCGAGACGACGGACCAGCCGTCCCACCACCGGGCGACCATCTCCGGAATGAGCTCGGGCGGATCCTGGAGATCGGCGTCGATGACCACGGTCGCGTCCCCGGCGGCCTCCTTCAGGCCGGCCAGACAGCCGGCCTGGTGACCGAAGTTGCGACTGAGCCTGAGCGCGCGGACGGACTCCGAGGTGCTCGCGAACTCCTCGATCAGGGACCACGTCCCGTCGGTGCTGCCGTCGTCCACGTAGAGGATCTCGTAGGCCACCCGACGCCCCGGCCGCAGGGCACGGGTCAACCGGGAGTGCGTCTCCCGCAGGACCGACTCCTCGTTGAAGCAGGGCAGGACGACCGTCACGAGCGCCGTGGTCGCCGTGCGTGGGAGAACTTCGATGGCAGGCATGCGCCTCCCCTTTGTTCGAATGTGTGTGAATCAGCTCTCGAATGGCGGCGGGCCGACCTGGCTCGGGATGCCCACTCTCCCTGATCAGCAGTCAGAGAACCTGCGCGGGAAGTGAATTCACGCCGCGGCGCTGCGGCGGATGGCCAACGATCTGACGCCCGTTCATCACAAGACTAGACATAAAACAACGCATCCGAACAGGAAAACTTTGACAATCTCCGCCGCGGGCGGATCGAACAGCCGAAACCGGCCACCACCGCACCGGGCCTGCCCCCGGTCGAGACACCGCCGTCGCGACGCCCTCGGCCGTTCCACCTCCCCCGATCGCCCCCGACGACGACCACAGCGGCGTTCACGCGGCGGAGCGTCCACGGTCGAGGATCCGACCGGTAACCGCCGACGCTCCCGGACGGCCCCCGGTCGCCGTCGAGCACCACCGACCCCACGGGGAAACAGGCGGAGCATCCGGAAAGCCGTTCGGCGAAGGCTCGTCGGCATGGACGGCCCCCGAACCACCAGGAGGCCGCCGGCGCGTTCTCGGAGGACGACCGTGTCCCGGACGTCAGCGACCGAGCAGGTCGATCTCCGCCAGTTCCTCCGCCGACAGGGGGGCGCCGGCCAACGCGTCGAGGTTCTGGTCGAGCTGGGCCACGCTGCTGGCGCCGATGATCACCGACACCACCCGCTCGTCGCGCAGCACCCAGGAGAGCGCCAGCTGTGCCAGGCTCTGCCCGCGCCGCTCGGCCACCTTGCCCAGCGCGCGCAGCTGCTCCAGCTTCGCACCGGTCAGCGCCTCCTCCTTGAGGAAGTGGCCGACCGACATCCGCGAACCCTCCGGCACCCCGCCCGAGAGATAGCGATCCGTCAGCAGGCCCTGGGCGAGCGGCGAGAAGGCGATCAGACTGGTCCGGGTGTCGCCCACCGCGTCCAGCAGGCCCCCCTCAGGGCCGCGGTTGAGGATCGAGTAGCGCGCCTGGTTCAGCAGCACCGGCGTGCCCAGCTCGCGCAGGATCGCCGCCGCCTCCCGGTGCTGCGGGGCCGGGTAGTTGGAGATGCCCGCGTACAGGGCCCTGCCCGAGCGCACCGCCGAGTCCAGCGCGCCCATCGTCTCCTCCAGCGGAGTGTCCGGGTCGTGGCGGTGCGAGTAGAAGACGTCCACGTGGTCCAGGCCCATCCGGTCCAGCGACTGGTCGAGGCTGGCCAGCAGGTACTTGCGGCTGCCGCCGTCCCCGTACGGGCCCGGCCACATGTCGTAGCCCGCCTTGGTGGCGATGAACAGCTCGTCCCGGTACGGGCGGAAGTCCTGGGCGAACAGGTGACCGAAGTTGCGCTCCGCACTGCCGTACGGCGGGCCGTAGTTGTTCGCGAGGTCGAAGTGGGTGACACCCCGGTCGAAGGCCCGGCGCAGCACGGCCCGCTGGACCTCCAGCGGCTGGGTGTCACCGAAGTTGTGCCACAGGCCCAGCGAGACGGCGGGCAACTGCACACCGCTGCTTCCGGCGCGACGGTAGGTCATCGAGGCGTAGCGGTCGTCCGCGGCGAGGTAGCTCATGCCGGCATCCTGCCAGTTACCAATCAGAACGTAAATAAACAGAAACAAACAATGCGGCGCCGTCGTCATACCCTCCGGGGAGCCGCGGGCACCTGGGTCCGGCTGCGTCGGAGCGGCCTTCCCGACCCGGCCGATGATCACGCAGCACAGCGGATTCCGCGGCGGTCCGGTCCCCGCGCGTCACCGTAGCCGCCGGGGCGAATCGCGCACCCTCCCGGCCGTGCACCCCGGTGTGCGGTCCCGTGCCCTTCCGTCCGAAGGAGTCAACCATGAGCCGGTTGCACCGACGAGGCCGACGCCTCGCCGCCGTCGCCCTCACCCTCCCGCTCACGGCCACCGTCACCCAGGCCGTGGCCGCTCCCCCCGTTCGCGCTCCGGCCCCGTCGCCCTACGCCCTCGTGCCGCTGCCGGTCTCGCAGCAGGCGGTCAACGGTCCGGGGTTCACCCTCACCCCCCGGACCCGGATATCCGTCCTCTCCGACGACTCGCGGGCGATCGGCGTCGGCACGTACCTCTCCGGGCTGCTCGCTCCCGCGACCGGCTACGACCTGCGCGTCGTCAAGGACAGGAACGCGCCCGGGAACGCCATCGTCCTGGACCCCGACGGCCCCAAGAGCCTGGGAGCCGAGGGATACACCCTGACGTCCGGCAAGGGCGGCGTCGTCGTCAAGGCGCACGGGGCCGAAGGCCTCTTCCGAGGCGTGCAGACCCTGCGCCAGCTACTCCCCGCCGCGGTCGAGTCCCGTACCGAGCGGTCCGGTTCGTGGACCGTCCCACCCGCGAAGATCTCCGACTCCCCCCGGTACGAGTACCGCGGTGTGATGCTGGACGTCGCCCGCCGCTTCTTCCCCGTGGGCCAGGTCAAGCGCTACATCGACGAGGCGGCCGCCACGGCCGCCTCGACCACCAACGGCGCCGCGGCAACCCAGCAGCCCGACACCGGCTCCGCCCTGCAGCAGTGGACGATCGACTGACCCTCCCGCCACGGGTCACCACCCGCCGCCGCCCCGGACGGGCCAGTCCGTCCGGGGCGGCGGCGTCCGTCCCGAGGGGCGTCCGCACGCGATGCGGTCGTGGACCGGCCCCCTCGTCGTCCTCCCTTCGGCCGGCCCCGGCCGGCCGAGAGGTGGGGGCGCCGGAGCGGGCGACGGGCCCGGGCGGCCGCCGGCAACGCTTCGGTAACTCTTCGACGGCGCCTCGGGACGGCGACGGGTCACCGCCCTCCCCTTCCACGAGACCGCCCCGCGGCCCTCACCCACGACCACACGCAAAGGGGAACCATGAGAGAGCCGTCGGTGTCCTGGCATTCGTTCGCGCGCCGCAGTGAGATGCCGCAGCAGCGCGACCGGCCGGCCGGGCCCGGCCGGAGCACCGGGGACGGCCGCCCCCGCCCCTCCGGGACCGTACCGGCGGCCGGTACCCGCCACCGGGCCGTCGGCGCAGAAGGCCGCGAGACCCCCGCGCCGCAGTCGCCCACCGGGTGCCACCCCGCCCTGCCGGATGCGCACGACCGCACCGGGCTGCCCGAGCGCCGGACCGGTGCGGTGGGTGCGGTCGAGCCGTCAGCGGCCCGCGGGAGCACGGCCGGAGCCGCCGGCGACGCCCTGCCGTCCCTGCCCGAGGCGTGCCGGCGGGAGATCCTGCGAGCCGTGGCGCAGGCCGCCGGGCGGCAGGAGACGCCGCCCTCGGCGGCGTCCGCCGCAGCCACCGACCGTGGGGAGTCCGACGATGCCTGGCGCGCCCGCGCCGAGGGCATCGCCCGCCGCACCTGCCGCTACGTCGCCGCCCTGTACGACTCCAACCGAGCAGGCCGGGGGCCCTTCGTGGCCGGCCCGTTCGCACCGTTCTGCGCCTCGTGCTCCTCCGAGGCCCCGACGATCGAGCTCCCGCCCTACCCGGCGGACCACGAACCCCCGGTCGCACTCCACCGCGTGTCCCTGGGTGTTCGCGCCGAGCCGCAGGCCCTGCCGGGCCTGCCGGAGCCCGCCGGTCGGCGGCGGCGTCACCGCCGGGTCACCTGGTGGGCCCTGGCGGTCTCCGCGACCACGCTCGTCGGCGCCACCGCAGCCCTGCACCACGCGGGTCCGGCGGACGGGGCGCCCTCCGGGGGAGTCAGCTCCGCCCCCGGTGCCACCCCCGGACCGACCGGCGGATCACCCGCGCCCGCGGCAGCCGGCAACGCGGAGACGGGCGGCAGACCCGCCACCGCGGCCGCCACTTCGACCGCACCACCACCAGGGACGAAGGGGGCGCGGGTCACCGCGCTGCCGGCTGTCCCCGACACGCCGGAGCCCTCACCCGCCCAGCAGCGCCCGACACCGACACAGCCCGGGACCACCGGGCCGCAGCCTTCCCGCAACACACCTTCGCTCGATCCCCTGTCGAACAGGTCGGCCAAGCCCCCCGTGACGGTCAGGCCATCGCCCGCACCGACCCCCTCCGAGACGCGCCGGCCGTCGCCGGACGCACCGAGCGGCCGTCCGAGCGCCTCCACGACGGGCCCGTCGTCCGAACCTGTCCCGCCCTCGCCCTCCCCGGGCCCCGCGCAGACTTCCTCGCCCGCTGAACCGAGGCCGACAGCGGCGGCGTCCGGGCTTCGGCAGCCTTGACCCGATCGCCGTCCGGGCCGGCTCCGGGCCGTCGGCGGGGCCCCGTCCCTCGCCGTCCGGGCCGGCTCCCGGTGCCACACGGCCGGCTACCTCAGCTGCATCGACCAGGAGATCTGCCAATGTTCTACTATGTTGTTTTCTGGTTGATGTTGTTCAATGTGCGGATGCGACGGGGCGAGAGCGGTTTCGGCGGCAGCCGGTTCCGGCGCCGGCCGCCTCGCCGAAGGACCGCGACTCGTCGGATCACCGCGCACGGTCAAAGGACCACCCATGCACCATCGTTCACCCCGGAGCTCCGACCGGTCCGTTCGCCTGCCCACGCCACGCACCGGCGACGAGCGGGCGGCACAGGAGCGCGACACCCCTCGGCCAGGGGCGGAGCCGGCGGACGACGCCGAGCTGACGGAGCGCCTACGGTCGGGGGAGGACGGTGTCGCGTCAGTGCTGTATGCCCGCCACCACCCGACCGTCCTCGCGTACGCCCGCTCGCTGGGCCCTACCTCGGGTACCGCCGAGGATCTCGCCAGCGAGGCGTTCACCCGCACCCTCGCAGCCGTCCGGACGGGCCGTGGTCCTGCCGGAAGCTGGCGCCCCTACCTCCTGGCAGTGGTCCGCAACACCGCCATGGCATGGGCGAACACCGACCGTCGCACCGTTCTCACCGCCGACGTCGAACCGTTGGCGGACCGGCACACCTCCGCCCCGTCCCCCGATCAGATCCTCGCGTCGGCCCTCGAACACGATCTGGTCCGCACCGCCTACCGCACCCTGCCCGGGCGCTGGCGCACGGCGCTGCGGCACTCCGTGGTCGAACAACGACCGACGGAGGAGGTCGCCGAACTCCTCGGCCTCACCGGCAGTGGAGCCTCCTCACTGCTCGCGCGCGCCCACGAGGGACTGCGCCGGGCCTATCTGGCGGCCCACCTGCAAGGGCCGGACTCCCCCGAGTGCCTCGCCCACACCGACCAGCTCAAGGCACTCGCCCGCCACCCCGCGCGAAGGAGGTCCAGGCTGCTGACCCGTCACCTCGACGACTGCGCACCGTGCCGGCACCGCTACGAGGAGATGCGCGACACCAATCGAAGCCTCCGGCTCGCAGGGACACCAACCCTGGGACCGACACCCGCAACCCCGGACAGCACGACGGCGGGCCCGGCACCTGCTCCCGGGCCCGCCACAACCGGTCCGACACCCGGACCCTTCCCGGCCGACGCGGGGACGACAGCCTCGAACGGCATCGCCCGGTCCGGGTCGAACGGCCGGTCGCGCCCGGGCACCGGCGGTTGAGGGGCCACCGGGGGTTGCCGGGGCCGACAGTCGACGCCCGCCCACCAACTCGCCGTCGACCCCCGCGCGCTCGGCCCGGTGCGCGGGTGTTCCGGACGTTTCCCACCGTCCGGAACACCCGCGACGCCACCACGGAGGCAGGCCCACCCGGCGCGTTCGGCCGGCCGCGTCGGCCTCGGCGGTTCGGCGGTTCGGCGGTTCGGCGGTTCGGCGGTTCAGCCGCCGATCTCGATGCCGAGGTCGTCGAGGACGAAGCTGGTCCTGAGGGTGCTGTCCTCGGTGCCCCGGAACTTCAGGGTGACGGTCTTCCCGGCGTAGGGCGAGAGGTCGACCGTCCGCCGGGTGTAGCCGTCGGCCCGGTCGAGGTTCGAGTAGGCGGCCAGCTCGGTGTCGTTGACGGTGACGGTGAGCCGGTCGTACTTGACGGAGTCGGTGGTCTCGTCCGAGTCGATGTGCAGCCAGTACACGAGGCGGGCCCCGCAGGCCGCCGGGACGGTGACCGTCTGCACGAGGGTGTCCGTGTGGGCGGACCCGTACCCGTTGAGCCAGGCCTTCCACGCGCCGCCGTGGGCGGGCTGGGTCGGGTCGGCGTCGACCACCGCGGAGGTGGCAGCCCAGGGCGCCGCCGCGCCGCTCTCGAAGCCGGCGTTCCCGAGCAGCCGGACGGAGGGGCACGGGCCGGTGCCCTCGGTGACGGCCCAGACGAACCCGGTACTGCCGGTCGTACCCGAGGGGAACGTGGCGGTCACGGTCACGGCCGCGGATCCGGCCTCGGTGGGCGTGCCGGTGATCCTGCCGGTGGCGGCGTCGATGGCCAGCCCGGCGGGCAGGCCGACGGCCGAGTAGGTCGGCGCACCGGCACCGCCGGCGGTCGTGATCCGGAGCTCGGCCGACGCCCCGACAGCGGTGACCTGGTCGCCCGGGTGGGTGACGGTGGGCATGGCGGGCGGGAGGGTTCCCACGTTGACGGCGGCCCAGGCGGCCCCGACCGCGGCGTACTCGCCGCCGTCCGCGCCGCCGTAGAGGTCCTCGGCCGCACGGAGGGTGGCGGCCCGGGCTCCGGCGTAGTCGGTGGTGGAGGTCATGTAGACGGTGAGCGCGCGGTACCAGATCGCGGCCGCCTTGTCGCGGCCGATGCCGGTGACGGTGATGCCGCCCCGGGTCGGCGAGTCGTAGGCGACACCGTTGACCACCTTCGCGCCGCTCCCCTCGGAGAGCAGGTAGAAGAAGTGGTTGGCGACACCGGAGGAGTAGTGGACGTCCAACCGGCCGAGGCCCCGGTACCAGTAGTCGGCCGAGGCGCCGTCCTTGGAGGGCCTGTCCATGGACCGCAGGGGGGTTCCGTCGCCGTTCAGGTCGAGCTTCTCGCCGATCAGGTAGTCCGGGGTGTCGGCGGGCAGATCGGCGTGGAACTCCACCATGGTGCCGAGGATGTCGCTGGTGGCCTCGTTCAGCCCGCCGGACTCACCGGCGTACACGAGGCCCGCCGTGGCCGCGGTGACGCCGTGGGTCATCTCGTGGCCGGCGACGTCGATGCTGGTCAACGGGTGGGTGTCGCCCTCGCCGTCGCCGAACGTCATGCAGAAGCAGGAGTCGTCCCAGAACGCGTTGACGTACCCGCTGCCGTAGTGCACGCGGCTGACGGCGCCGACCCCGTCACCGCGGATGCCCGCGCGGCCGAAGGCGTCGTGGTAGTAGTCCCAGGTCGCCGCAACGCCGAAGTGGGCGTCGACCGCCGCCGACTCGCGGTTGGACGGCAGACCGTCGCCCCAGCTGTCGGTGGACCGGGTGAACACGGAGCCGTTGCCGGAGCGTTGGTTGCCCATGTCCGTGGTGAAGGTGCCGCCGCGGGCGCCGTCCCGCAGTTCGTACCCCGACGCGGTCGGGGTGGTGCCGACCGTCACCTCACCGACGTGGACGCCGTGGCCGCCACCGGTCTGCACGCCCTCGAAGGTGCGGATCACCGTACCCTCGGCGGCGTCGGTGATCACGTGCAGCTTGCTCGGACCGCCGTCGGCGCCGGTACCGGCGACGACGGTCTCCCAGGCGAGGCGAGGCACGCCCTCCGCCGCCCAGACCACCAGCCGCGGCGGGCGGTCGGCCGAGGCGCCCGGCCGGGTGTCGAGCGCCTCCGCCTGCGCCGTTGCGGCACCGAGCGCGGGCGAGGTGGCGAGCCCGGCCAGCGGGACGGTGGACGCCCGGTCGACGCCCTTCAGGGTGCCGTCGGGGCCCTGGTGCACCACCAGGTCGCCACCGAGGACGGGCAGTCCGGCGTAGGTCCGTTCGTAGCGCAGGTGCCGGGTGCCGTCCGCATCGCGGACGACGTCCTTGGCGACCATCCTCTCCTGGCCGGCGAGCCCCAGGCGCCGGGCGAGGTCGGGGCCCTGCCGGTCGGCGGCGGCCAGGGCAGCGGCCCGGTCGGGGGCGGGTACCGCCGGGACGGCGGGCGCAGCCGGCACGGCCGGGACGGCGGGTGCGGCCTGCGCGCCGGTCACCAGCAGCGCGGTGGTGACGGCGAGCAGGACGAGACTGCGTACGGGAGCGGGACGGGACACGGGCACTCCTCTGCCTGTCGGCCGTGGGTACGGCCGGGTGCGGGACCTGCGCCGCGAGGTGCGGCGCAGGTGAGCGGTCCGGCGGGCGGCGTCGAGGACGCCGGGGCCGGGCCGCCGCGGCTCCGGGCAATGCGGGAGGTGCGGGAGGTGGCACACCGAGATATATGACAGGGACCTGACAATCATCACCGCGCGCATCGTCGTCATCGTCGAGCGAGGCGGGGCGACCGCCGGACCGGTGCAACGCGCCTGGCCGTTGAACGCATCGGGAAGGCGGTGAAGGGAGCTTAGCCTCGCAGCGTGAGAACGTGTTCGACTGTGCTCGTTTCTGAGTCTTTCTGCGGATGGATTTCAGTCACCTGCCGTGGGTGGTGCTCTCCGGCGAATCCGCCGCTGGGCGACCTCGCCGCCGGCGGTCGGGCACCGGTCGGTGACGCGACCAGGCTCGACGCCGACCGTCGCGGCCACCGTCATCGGCCGGAAACCCGCACCACCGCACAACCGCCGGTGACCGGAGCCGGGGCACACCCGGGCCCGGCAGCGGCGCGCTCACCGCCCGTCGAACAGGTGGGCCAGCCGCGTCCGAGTGAGGCGGATGGAGTCGAAGTCCACGCGGCACCCCTTCCCCACGGGCGACTGGGCCGCGATGCCCACGCGGACCTCACGGTCCGGACCGAGGTCGAACTGCCGGACCAGCCGCCACGTCGTGCCGTCGGAGGATGCGTGGAAGGCGAACGCTCCGTCCACCCGGCTGATCCGCAACCACAGCGCCCCGCCGTCGACCGGCCGGCCGACGGCGTCGTCGGAGCGGCCTCGGGTGACCACCGAGTAGACGCTCGGCGCACCGTCGGGCGCCTGCTCGAAGTTGACCTTCGCCCAGTGGTCCCGGTCCGAGCGGACGAAGAGCGCACCGGCGTCCCACGGGGCCCGGAACCCCACGCGGAGACGGGCGGAGAACTGCCAGTCACCGCTCGGCGGATCCACCAGGGCGACGGCGGCGTTGTTCCGGACGGCGCCGGTGAGCGGGTCGGTGAGCACGTCGGTGTCCGCCTCCGCGAAGACCGACAGCGTGCCGTCCTTCAGGGTGTGCACCGGCGTCGTTCCCAGCCATTGCGCCTGCGACAGGAACGTGAGGCTGTCGAACTGCACGTCCGGCTCCCGCTGACAGGGGTGGTGGAGGGACGACCGCACGCGGGTGCCGGGCGGGCGGCGCGGCTCGCCCCTCAACGGACGGCCATCAGGTCCCCGGCGGACCTCCCGCTGGTGGGCCGCGGCATCTCGACGACCCGGCACCCCGCCTCCTCCATCCTCCGGATGACGGCCGCTGCCGCCGCGTCGTCCAGGGAGAACACGAAGGGACCGGGGATCAGCACGGTGTCGCAGATCCCGGTCACGACGGCGTGCAGCAGGTCCTCCAGTGCCGCCAGCGGTTCGGTCGACCGCCGGCCGTTGTCCATGAAGACCGTCGCCTCGCCCAGCCCGGACTCGATCGCGTAGTGGGCGAGGACCCGCCAGTAGTCGAGCAGGTACCCCGTGTCGTACGGGTAGCAGCGGAGGTAGATGGCGGTGGAGCGGCTCGCGACCGACCGAATGCGTCTGTTCATGATCTCTTCTCCCAAGACGGCGCCCCCACGTCGTGCGGATGGTGTTCCTGCTTCCAGGAAGATCGGGAACGGGGTACGGCCCAGCACCGCGGCCACCCTGAAACCTGCGAGTGCGCCGAACCGTGGGTACTTCCCCGCGTAGTCATGGGTAGTGGCCGGCCGCCGTGACCGAGCCGTCCGCCCCGCCCGGCCGCCGTCCGACGGACGGCGGGCGCGAATGGGGAGGTCAGTGCCCCGGCTCCGCCGCGGACGGAGCGGCGCCGCCGGTGCCACCGATCGCCGCGCGCGCGGCCGCACGCCTGCGGCGCCCGACGAGCAGGACGGCGAGCGCGGCGGCGGACACGGCCAGGGCGCCGGCCAGGACCCACGGCACCGAGGCGAAGTCGTCGGCGCCGGTCGCCCGGATCCCGTTCGCGTCCACCGTGACGGTGACGTCGCCCCAACCCGTGGGCGCACCGGACCAGTGCTCGGTGACGTCCACCTTCTGCCCCGGGAGCAACTCGGCCGGCACGTTCGCCAGTTGCCGGGTTGCGGAGCCCCCCACGAACACACCGTCGAGTCGGACGGAGGCGCGGGGGTCGAGCTTGACGTTCCCCGTGTTGTGCAGGGTGTAGGACAGCGTGGAGCCGCTGCTGCCGGTCCACGGTATGCGCGGGTTGTGCGGCGTGAACCGCACGTCCTCGACGGCGAGCGCCGGCCGTTGCGCTCCGACGACGCGCAGGTAGATCCGGGCTCCGACACCGCGCTGGACGCCGACGTAGGAGCCGGTCCCGGTCGACACGCGGTCGTCGACGGCCACCAGCGCGCCCACGTGGTCCCCGGGCGGGGCGTCCGCGGGGATCGTCAGGGTGAGGCCGACCGTCAGCGACGAGTGGGCGGCCACCGTGACGACCTCCCGCTCCGGCCGGCCCCAGGCACCGACGTCGTGCTGGGCCTCGTCGCGGCCGCGCACCGTCAGGCCGCCGTCGCGCTCCGTGTTGTAGGCGTCCGCGACGTACAGGTGGAAGGTGAGCGGCCCGTCCGTGGTGTTCGTGACGACGGCGCGGTCGGAGAGGGCCGCGCCGGGGAGCGTCGAGAGCTGGAAGGCCGCGCGCGGCGTGATCGCGGAGTCCGCCGGCTTGACCGACCACTCGCCGTTGTCGGCGGCACGGGCCTGGGTGGGGAACAGGGCCAGCAGGCCGAGAAGGAGGGCGGTGACGACGGGTGCTCTGCGCATGATGGGCCGGCTTTCGGTGTGCCGCGTGCCGGACGCGAGGTGCGTCCGGCACGCGAGCACGGTCACAGGAGGGTGAGGGTGAGCGTTCCGGAGTAGTTGCCGACGGGGGTGAACTTCGCGATGTCGAGCGACACGGCGGCCCCTGCGGCGAACTCGCCGCCGGTCAGGGTGCCGTCACCGGCGGACGCGAGGGTCGCGCCGCCCTTGCCGATCGGTCCGGGGCTGCCCGCCTGGCAGGCGCTCGGGCTGTCGGCCTTGGTGGTGCAGGTGGGCGTCCAGCTCAACCGGTCCGCGTCGATCGTCCCGCGCGGTCCGGTGAAGTCCGTGACCTTGCCGGTGAGCGACCAGCCGGCCGTCCCGCCGCGGAAATCCTTCACCGTCACGGTGTTCAGGGATCCGGTCGAGGTCCCGCCCGCCCCGAAGGCGACCGGCGGGAGCTGTACGGCGTCGGCGTCGGAGGTCATGGCGAGCACGCCGGCGTTGACCGAGGTGGCGATGTGCTGCTCCACCGTCCCCGGAGTACCGGGGCCGGTCGGGCCGGTCGGGTCGGTCGGGTCCGTCGGACCGGCGCCGGCCCCGACCTTCCACGCCTGGCCGGCACTGTCGTTGCAGTCCCACTGGACCAGCTCGGCGCCCGCCGCCGTGGACCCGTTCTGGACGTCCAGGCACTTGTTGCTGTGCTTGGCGACGATGCGGACGCTGCCGTCCGCGAGGTTCTCGAAGCGCCAGCGCTGGTTGTCGCCGGAGCCGCAGTCGTACTGCTTGACCTCGGCCCCGTTCGCGGTCGACCTGTCCGCCACGTCGAGGCACTTGCCGCTGTGCTGGGCCAGCACCCGGACGTAGCCGCCACTGTTGTCGGTGAACCGCCACTCGGTGTTCAGTCCACCGTCGCAGGCCCCCTGGACCACCGGCACGTTGTTGTCGGAGAGGCTGTCGGTGACCCTCGCGCACAGGCCGCTGCTCTTGGCGGCCATGGTGTTGAGGGGGTCCCCACCGGCACCGGCGATCCGGCCCGTCGCGGTGTCGATCGAGATCTCGGGGTACCACGGCAGGGTCATGGTGGTGGCGGTCGGGAACTGCAGCGGGAGCCAGACGTAGGTGGAGTCGTTGACCCGCTTCGGATCGGCCCCCACGCCCGCCCAGCGGTCGCCCATGTAGAGGTAGGAGGTGGTGTCACTGCCCTCGACCGGCAGCACGAAGGCCGTCTGCGAGTCGTGGCCGTCGTGGTTCCCGACGTCCTTCATCTCCGTCCACGGCCCGGTGGGGCTCGGGGCGGTGGCGTACTTCTGCTGGTTCGGGTCCCAGTAGCTGGTGCCGGAGGTGAGCATGAAGTACACGTCCCCGCGCTTGAACAGCGCGGGCGACTCCCGGTGCTGCCCCGGCCAGGGATTCGCCGCGACGTCCTTCACCTGCGTGTAGTCGTCACTGAGTTCGTAGATCATCAGATCGGCGTTGTTGTTCGCCGAGGAGATCATGTAGGCCTTGCCCGCGGCCTTGTCCTCGAACACTGTGATGTCTCGCGACATGTACTCGGCCCCGGAGGCGTCCTTCGGACGGAACGAGCCCTTCCACTGGTAGGAGCCGTCCACCGTGGAGGAGACCGCCACGGCCGCCCGGGCCTCTCCGTAGGAGTCGTCGGCCTCCTTGTGCATCCACATCACGAACTGCTTGGTCCTGCTGTTGTAGAGGACCTTCGGCCGCTCGATCAACGCGGTGCTCAGCTCCGGAGCGGACTCCTGGGTGAGGACGTGCCCCCGCGGCTCCCAGCTCTTGAGGTCCTTGGAACGGTAGGCCGAGACGTAGCGGAACTTGTTGTCCTCGCCCCGGTCCTCACCGAACCAGTAGTAGTAGTCGTCGACCTTGATCACGCCGCCGCCGTGCGCCTGCACCCCGGCTCCGGCCGTATCCGGGAACTGGGTGCCCGCGGCGGCGGTGACCGGTGCGGCCTGGGCCGTCGGTGCCACGGCCGGCACGGCCAGGAGCAGGCCGACCAGGCCGGCGAATACGGATCCCATTCTTCGCATACAGGTTCCTTGATGCCATCCGCGCGGTCCCGGCCGTCGAGGACCAGCCTCGAGAGCGCCATCCCAACACATCGAACAGGACCAAACATTTTTACGCGGGAATCAACAGGTGGGAGCCCATAGGCTCGCTGACCGAAACCCACGTGTCAACACTTCGCAACATCCGTGACATACGAGCCACCAACCTGTGACCTGCCGGACCCACCGGAGCGGGGGCACCGGGGCAACGCCGGTGGGCCCGCGCTCGCCGGACCCCGGCCGACGTCACGGAGAGTGGCCATCACTCTGCCCCCTGCAGCTTTTCCGTCCATTCCGGGTGCTCCGCCGGACAGATGGTTGCCAGCACCGCGTCAAACCGGGCTAAATGGGGGACATGAGCCTGAATCCGGGCGTTCAGCAGAGCCGGACGGCCGGTGGTCGTGCCTCCGGCGGAGCTGGCCCGCCCCCGTCCGACGGTGACACTCCGCAGCCGGGGGGCTCCCGCTCGGAGACTCCGGACGGCCCACCACCCGACGGGGCAGCGCCGCGCGCACGCCGGCCGGCGCCCCGCAGTTTCGCCCGGGAGGTCTTCCTCCTCCAACTCGTCATCGTGCTCCTCCTCGTCGCCGCCGCCGTGGTGGCGCTCCTGCTGCAGACGCAGCGCGACACCATGGCCGATGCCCGGCACCGCACCGTCGCGGCGGCCCAGTCCTTCGCCCACGCCCCCGGACTCCTCGCGGCACTGAACGGCCCCGACCCCACCGCGACGCTCCAGCCACTGGCCGAGGAGGCCCGGATCGCGTCCGGCATCGACGCCCTCATCGTGTACAACCTCGACGGCATCACCCTCACGCACAGCGACGTCTCGCAGCTCGGCAAGCACGTCGTCGGTCCCTATGCCGAGGCCGCCGAGGGCAAGGCGTTCACCAAGACCTTCAAGGGCGCGCTGGGCCCCTCCGTGATCTCGGCCGTCCCCGTCAAGGACGCCTCGGGCAACGTGGTCGCCATCGTCTCCGCCCCGGTCACCGTCCAGGCCGTACAGAACTCGGTGGACCGGCAATTCCCCGTCATCCTGGCGAGCGCGGCCGCGGCCGTCGCCCTCTCCGCAGGTGCGGCGGCCCTGGTGAGCCGTCGGCTGAGGCGCCAGACCCACGGTCTGGGCCCGGCCGAGATGACCCGGATGTACGAGCACCACGACGCCGTCCTGCACGCGGTGCGGGAGGGCGTGCTCATCACGGAGGACGACGGCCGCCTGCTGCTGGCCAACGACGAGGCCCGGCGGCTGCTGGACCTTCCGGCCGACGCGGAGGGCCGCCCGATCGACACGCTGGGCCTCGACCCCGGCACCGTCCGCCTGCTGGCCTCGGACCGGCTCGCCGACGACGAGGTCCACCTGGCGGCCGACCGGCTGCTGTCCCTCAACAAGAGGTCCACCCGCCCCTTCGGCGGGCACCCCACGAGCGTGGTCACCCTGCGGGACACCACCGAACTGCGAGCGCTGTCGGGCCGGGCGGAGGTGGCCCGGGAGCGGCTGCGACTGCTCTACGACGCCAGTGCGCAGATCGGCTCCACCCTGGACGTGGCGCACACCGCCGCGGAGCTGGCCGAGGCGGTGGTCCCCCGGTTCGCCGACATCGTGAGCGTCGAACTCCAGGACCCGGTGCTGCGCGGTGACGAGCCGGGCGGCAGCAGCACCGAGCTGCGCCGGACCGCCCTCACCGGACTCGCGGAGGACCACCCGCTGTACCCCGTCGGCAGGCTGATCGACTTCGCGCCCGACACACCGATGGCGGCCGGCGTCAACGACGGCCGGTCCGTGGTGGAGCCCCACCTGACCGAGTCCACCGGCTGGCGCTCCCAGGACCCGGCGCGCGCCCGGCAGATCCTGGACTACGGGATCCGCTCCCTGATGGTCGTCCCGCTCCGGGCGCGTGGCGTGGTGCTGGGCCTGGTGAACTTCTGGCGCACGGAAGCCTCCCCGCCCTTCGACGACGAGGACCTCGCCTTCGCCGAGGAGCTCGCGCGCAGGGCCGCGGTGTGCATCGACAACGCCCGGCGCTTCACCCGCGAGCACGGGACGGCGGTGGCCCTGCAGCGCAGCCTGATGCCGCGCGGGCTCCCGGAGCAGGAGGCCCTGGAGGTGGCCCACCGCTACCTGCCCGCACAGACGGGGGTCGGCGGCGACTGGTTCGACGTGATCCCGCTCCCCGGCGCACGGGTCGCCCTGGTGGTCGGCGACGTCGTCGGCCACGGCCTGCACGCGGCTGCCACCATGGGCCGGCTGCGCATCGCCATCCACAACTTCTCGACCCTGGACCTGCCGCCCGACGAGTTGCTGAGCCATCTGGACGACCTGGTGGCACGCATCGACGACCAGGACGAGGGCGAGGACTCCGGGACCACCGGGGACCACACCCCGGCGATCACCGGGGCCACCTGCCTCTACGCCATCTACGACGCCGTGTCCGGACGGGTCACCGCGGCCACCGCGGGACACCTTCCGCTGGCCGTCGCCCACCCCGACGGGACGGTGACGTTCCTGCGTCCCCCGGTCTCCCCTCCGCTGGGCCTGGGCGCCGGCCTGCCCGTGGAGACCGCCGAGCTGATCGTGCCCGAGGGCTCGCGGCTGGTCCTCTACACCGACGGCCTGCTCGCCTGCCGCGACCGCGACCGCGACGTGGACGTGGCGCTGGCATCGCTCGGTGCGGCCCTCGCCGGACCGGTCCGCCCGCCGGAGTCCACCTGCGACGCCGTGGTCGAGTCGCTGCTGACCTGCCGGCCCGACGACGACGTCGCCCTGCTGGTGGCGCGGACCGGGCTCCTCGCCCCGGAGCGGGTCGCCGAGTGGGAGGTGTCCTCCGACCCGGCAGCGGTCGGGCCGGTGCGCAGGGCGTGCGCCCGCCGGCTGGAGGAGTGGGGTCTGGAGCAGATCGGCTTCGGGACCGAGCTCATCCTCAGCGAACTGATCACCAATGCCGTCCGGTACGGCGCGCAGCCTATCCGCGTCCGGCTGCTCCTCACCGACACCCTGGTCTGCGAGGTCTCCGACGGGAACAGCACCGCCCCGCACATCCGCCGTGCCAAGGACACCGACGAGGGCGGCCGGGGTCTCTTCCTGGTCGCGCAGTACGCGCAGCGGTGGGGCACCAGGTACTCGTCGCGCGGCAAGACCATCTGGACCTCCCAGTCGCTCAGCAGTGGCACGACGCCGGGGGACGAGCCGTCGGCGGACGCCCTGCTCGACCAGTGGGACGACGTCGAGCTCTGACCGGTTGGGCGTCGCCGGCCCGCGCGACCCCGCGCGTGACGGCGCCGAGGTCCCGGGAGCCGGGCGGACCCGGTGCGGGACACCGGGCCCGCCCCTGCGGAGGGGATGCTCACGGACGTCGACGGCTTCGGGTGCTACCCGTGGCGCGCCGTCCGGCGGCGACGCGCGACCACGAGCATGCCGGCGCCGACCGCGAACACGGCGGCCCCGGCACCGGCGATCGCCGCGTCGTGCCCGCCGCCCCCCGTGTGCGCCAGGCTCTGCTCCCTGGCATCCGCCGTGGTCTTCGCCTGGACGACCGCCGCCGGCTGGATCTTCAACGGTGCGATGGTCGGGTTGTCGATCGGGATCGGCAGCGGCAGCTGGTCGACGCCTTCGGGATCGGCGGAGGTCGACGGCGGCGCCGACGGGGCCGGGTGGGCCGTCGCAGGAGCGGTGGCCGGCGCGGCCGAGGCTGCGCGCGTCGGCGAGCTCGGCGAACCCGTCGGGCTGCTTCCCGCGCTCGTGGGCGTTGCCGTCGGCAGGGGAGCCGGGGCGGCCGGCGTCGCGGTGGGCGCCGGAGCGGTCGGCTTCACCACCGGGGCCGGGGCGGTCGTCGTCACCACGGGCGCGGGGGCGGTCGTCGTCACCACCGGCGTCGGAGTGGTGGGCTTCACGACCGGGGCCGGGGCGGTCGTCGTCACCACGGGGGCCGGCGCACGGGTGGGCGTCGCCGTCACCACGGGCGTCGGGGCCTTGATCCTGAAGCCCGCGCAGCCCACACCGCACGCGCAGCCGAAGCTGCCCTGGTCCACCGGCAACCCGGTCCGGTCGTCGAGTCGCGCGGCGAAGAGCACGGGGGCCACTCCGCCCTTGCCGACCGGCGCCTGGGCGGAGAACGAGGTGCGGACCTTGAGAGCGAGGGTCTTCCCCTTCCGCACCGCCACGAGTGCCTCGTCCGCGACGTTGCCACCGTCCGTGCCGCCGAGCACGATCAGGACGCCGTCGTTCGCGCTCTCGCTGCCGGGCGCGAGGGAGCCCTTGAGCCAGTCGGTCCGCCCGGGCAGCTGGTACTCGACCTTGAGGTCGGCGACACGGAGGTCGCCGGTCGTGTTCTTGAACTTCAACAGGGGGAAGGCGACAAAGTCATGCTCTGACGGATTCTCCACGGTGTAGCTGAACTCCTTGGCCGCACCACCCACTTCGAAGTCCCGCGGGACACCCGACAACGACGGCTCCAGGCCCCGCTGCAGGGAGGTGTCCAGGCGGGGGGCGGAGGCCGAGGGACCGGCCGGGGACGTGCTCGCCGGAGACGCACCGGGTGAGGATGCGCCTGCCGCGCCCACCGTGAGCGTGGACAGGACGAGTGTGGTGGTGCCGGCGAGAATCAGGTTGCGGCGGGTGGACACGTGATCACCTTCAGAGGAGGAAGTCCCGACACCGCATCGGTGTCTGCCGTGAGGGAGACGAGGAGCGGCCCCCTCGTCCCGCAGGTATGCGGGTTCGTTATCTCCCGGCCCGTGCAGCCCTCGCCCTCCCCCGGTGATCAGGCGTTCGACAGCCGGCCCGGGTCGACGTCCGTCCCGTCGATGTTCTCCTCGACCCAGTCGCGCAGCCGGGCGAGCGGGACGGCGGCACTGCGCCCCAGCGCGGTGAGGGCGTACTCCACGTGCAGGGGCACCGCGGGATAGACGGTGCGGGTCAGCAGCGCGGCACCCTCCAGACGGCGCAGGGTCTGGGTGAGTACCTTGGGGCTGACCCCCTGCAGATGCCGCTGGAGCTCACCGAAGCGCTGCGGCCCCGCTTCGAGCGCTCCGATCGCCAGCGCCGACCACTTGTTGGCCAGCAGGTCGAGCATGGCCCGGCAGGGGCACTGGGCTGCATAGACGTTGTGCTCGTCGTGCTGACCGGTTGCGCATTCCCACACGTTGAACCACTCCTCACCAGGTTACTTCCCTTGGGAAAGTAGTAGACCTTGCGGGTAACTATATGCCCCTGGGTACGGTCGACGACATCAGCGGGGAGGCCCACCGAGAGCCTCCCGCCGTTCTCTGCCTTGGGAGTCGACATGTCTGTGAACTCGATGCGCGCGGTGGTTCAGGACCGCTTCGGCGGTCCTGAGGTGCTGAAGCTCGCGCAGGTGCCGCGCCCCGCCCCGCTGCCGACGGAGGTGCTCGTCCGGGTACGGGCCGCCGGCATCAACCCGGTGGACTGGAAGACGCGCGCCGGCGGCGGGATGGCCGGCGTGCTGGGCGAGCCACCGTTCGTCCTCGGCTGGGACGTGTCCGGGGTGGTGGAGGAGGTCGGCTTCGGGGTGAGCACGCTGCGGCCCGGTGACGAGGTCTTCGGAATGCCGTGGTTCCCCCGGGCAGCCGGCGGCTACGCCGAGTTCGTCACCGCGCCGGCCCGCCAGTTCGCCCGCAAGCCCGCCAGCCTGAGCCACGTCCAGGCGGCGGCCGTACCACTGGCGGCCCTCACCGCGTGGCAAGCCCTGGTGGACACCGCCGGGCTCCGCGCCGGCCGGCGCGTGCTGATCCACGCCGCCGCCGGCGGGGTCGGCCATTTCGCGGTACAGATCGCCAAGCACCTGGGCGCCGAGGTGATCGGCACCGCCAGCAGCCGCCGGCACGACTGGCTGACCGGGCTCGGGGCGGACCGGCTCGTCGACTACACCACCACCCGGTTCGAGGACGTCGTCACCGACGTCGACGTGGTCCTCGACCTGATCGGCGACGAGCACGACCGCACCAGCACCCGCTCGCTGGAGACGCTACGCCCCGGCGGCCTGCTCGTCGCCGTCCCCTCCGGAGTCTCCTCCGAGGTCCTCACCGCCGCGGAG
Source organism: Kitasatospora sp. NBC_01560 (assembly GCF_045208415.1). Classification (NCBI taxonomy): domain Bacteria; kingdom Bacillati; phylum Actinomycetota; class Actinomycetes; order Kitasatosporales; family Streptomycetaceae; genus Kitasatospora; species Kitasatospora sp. NBC_01560. Next base: position 371,936 of record NZ_CP109364.1, read on the forward strand.
AAGCTCGGCGTGCGGGCCAGTGCCTTCCTGGTCGAGCCCGACGGCGCCGCCCTGACCCGGCTCGCCGAACTCATCGACTCCGGCGCGGTGGCCGTCGAGGTCGAGGAGGTCTTCGGCCTGGCGGAGGCCGGCCGGGCCCACGCACACGGCGAGACCGGCCGCACCCGCGGCAAGCTCGTCCTTGACCTCAGCTCCTGAGCCCGGGCCCTTCCCCGCGGTAACCGGCCCTCCCCCTCGATGTCGACGACTTCACCCACACACGGAGACCTGCGATGTTCTACGAGATCCGCCACTACCTCACCAAGCCCGGTCGCCGGGACGAATGGCTCCGCTTCATGGACCGGACCGTCATCCCCTTCCAGAGCTCGAAGGGCATGGTGATCACCGCCTCCTTCGTCGACGAGGAGGATCCGGACGGCTACGTCTGGATCCGGCGGTTCGAGGACGAGGCCCATCGGGTCGCGGCGTACGCCGCGGTCTACGAGAGCGAGCGCTGGATCGACGAACTCGGCCCGGCCGTGGACGACCTGCTGTTCGTCGACGAGTCCGTGGTCACCCGCGTCGTGCCGACGCCCCGGTCGCTCCTGCGCTGACCCACCGTGCCCGACGAGGGCCCGGTCGAGCCCGGTCGGGCGCGACCGGGCCCTCGTCGGGTTTCCGCCCTGCCGGGAAGCGACGGCGGGGCTCACAGTTGGAAGGAGACCTTCCCCCTGCACCCGACGTCCCCACCGCACGCCTGGGGGAAGAGGCGCAGCGTCTCGTCGACGGCCCCGGTGCCTTGGGCGCCCAGAAGCTGACCGGACTGCCGGTGCTGGAGGCCCGTCCCGCCACCCGGCAGGCTCACGGTCTGCCAGACCTGACCGGCGCTGCCGCGACAGGGGTGCTGCACGACCGCCGCGGAGGCAGCACCGGTCGAATCGAGGCAGCCGCCGTTCCCGGCGCTGGTCACCGCGTAGCCGGTGCCCGACGCTTCGGGCCGCAGGTACCAGCTCTGGAAGGTCGCGCCGCTGCAACCGTTCAGGTACGGGGCGACCTCGTCGACCGTATCGACGTCCTCGGCCTCGACACAGGTGCCCGGAGCCGCCAGTCGGAGCCTCACCACCCGGTCCCCCGGGTCCGGGGTCCGGCCGCCGGGAGCCGAGTAGACCCCGGCGGAGAGGCCCCCGGCCCCACCCTTGCCCGTCGCCGCCGTCGACTTGGCGGACGCCGCGGAGGTTCGGGCCGCACTGGGACTCGCCGTGCCCGGGGCCGCCGTCGACGCGGTGGGCGCGGGGCCGACCGACGGGGCGGTACGGCCGGGCGAGCCGGAGGCCGTCGACGGCGCCGACAGGGTGGCCGTGGTGGCAGCGGTGGCCCTGGTCGGCGCGGCGGCGGCCTCGATCCGCACCTGGGGTGCCGAGGGCGCGGCCGGGTCCGGACCGTCCGACCGGGGACCGGCCGGACCGGAACCGGTCGCGAGGGTGACCAGCACCGCGGTCGCGGCCACCCCTGCCACGGCGGCTCCGATCGCCGCCTTCGCACCGTGGCCCGCTCCGAACCGGTGCGCCGCGCCGACCGGGCTGCCGCCGCCCGCGCCGGCCCCCGGCGAGTGACCGCCGTCCCACAGGACGAGGGCGCCGAGTCCGGCCGCCCGCAGGCGCCGGTTGACGTCACGCATCTCCTCCAGGCACGAACGGCAGTCCCGGCACTCGTCGAGATGCCGTGCCAGCCGCTTGGTCATCCGCTTCGACGGGCGGTGGACCGACGCCGCGATCTCGGGGGCGTACGCCTCGCACTCGGCGGACGCCGCCCGACGGACGTGGGCGACGAGGTAGGCCTCCCGCAACCCCTCGCGAGCACGGGAGGCCAACGAGGAGACACCACTCGGGGTGAGACCGAGCAGAGGAGCGATCTCCTCGGCCGCCCGCTGCTCGATGACGGCGTGCCAGAGCACCGTGCGCCAGCGCTCCGGCAAGGACTGGTAGGCCTCGGCGACCAGGTGCCGTTCGGCCGTGGCGGCGAAGAGCTCGTCAGGCGCAAGGACCCGCTCCTGCCGGTCGGCCCAGTCACCGAAGTCGGAGGTGAGCAGGGTGCGCCGCTCGGCCGTCGACCAGGCCATGGCCGTGTTGCGGACGACAGCCAGCAGGTACGGGCGCCAGTTCTCGTCGGGCCCCGACCCTGTCCGCACCGCCGCCAGGGTCCGGGCGAAGGCTTCGCTCGCCAGGTCCTCCGCGCTGTCGGCGCGGCCGGTCACGATCCGCGCGTAGCTCAGGGCCGCCTTGTGGTGGCGCTCGTAGAGCTCCGCGACCACCCGGTCGTCCCCGCTCCGCAGCCGTGCGGTCAGACGCGCATCGCTCTCGGGGGCCGGGCCCTCCGTGCCGGCCCCCTCCTCCCCGGGCACGGCCGAACCGTCGCACAGGGCCGAACCGTCGGCCTCGGGCGTCGGGGGCGAGTCGGCGGATCCGGAGAGCGGGCGCGGGTCGCGCGGCATGAAGGGCTCCTTCGAATTGAGCATGGTGGTTCCTCACGCCGGGGGACGTGGCCCCCGGATCTGTCGCTCCCGGCCGCTTGCCAAGGCTGCGGTCACCGCGACGGGAGAGAGTGTTCGCTGAGTCTGATCCGGTTCCCGGGCGCGCGTCCGCGCCGTCGGGTTCGCAAGCGCGCACGCGCCTGCCTCACGGGAGCCGGCAGGACGGAGGACCGGAGTGGTCCCCCGACCGGGAGGCCCGAGGGCCGCCCGAAGTCCCGGCCGAACCGTCGGTGGTAACCGGACCATCGGGCGGAAGGGCGTCCCTGACGCTCCCCGAGCACGGCAGGACCGGCCTCGGCACGGCCCCGGCCGACGCGCCGGACGCTGCGGCGATCGTGTCCGGACGACCGGGTGCCGACGACCCGTCCGCCCGTTCCCTCCTCCCCGGACCTCCCGTCCGGCCATCAGCCGTCCGTCGTCGTCGGGGTGTCCCTCGGGGACGCCGGAGCCGACGGACCGGGCCCGTCGGGGCTCGGCGAGAACGACGGTTCGACCGAGCCGCCCGTCGGGGAGTCGCTCGGCCGTTCGGGCTGCGGCTCCGGAGACGGCCGGCGCGTCTCGGCCGGACCGGACGGGGGCGGTGTCCCGTCACCCACCCGGGTTTGCACCGAACTGCCGGACGCCCCGGGCCTGGACGGCGGCGGCCCTGCGGCCGTGGACGGCCCCGGGGTGCCCGGTACCTGCCCGGAGGAGGATGGTCTCGCTGAGCCCGCGGTGGTCGGCCTGGCCGATCCCGACGCCCCCGGCGTCGCCCGCGACGGTGCGGTCGGAGCGACGCCGGCGGGCCTCTTGCCCGTGCCCGCGGTGCTGCCCACCGCAGGTGCGGCCGAACGCGCCGTCGGACCGGGCGTGGCATCGGAGGCGGGAACGACGTCGGGGGCGGAGGTGGATCCCGGCCGGGGCGTGCCGCCCTCCCAGCCGCCGTGCTGCGCGGCGGCGGTGCCGCCCACCAGCGCGGAGGCCGACACCGCCAGGCCCCACCACAGCACGCGGCGGGAGCGCCACTGCCGGCCGGCCCGCTCCGACCGGGCCGATGATTGCGGCCGCGCGGCGTGCACGACCTCGGCCACGGGGTGGATCACCACTGTGGGTTCCTCGTCGGGCCGGTACGTCCCACGCTCCGCCGGCGGCGCCACCGAGGAACAGGAGGTGCAGAACGACGCGGGCGGCCAGGCCGCCGGGGACCGCCCGTCCGCGGAACCGTCCGCAGCGCCCTCCCGGGAGTCCCGCAGTGCCGCCATCGACCGGCACGTGCGGACGGCGACGTCGGCGGCGCGGGCGCGCCGGACATCCTGGGCGTCGTCCTGACCGGTGGCCGCGGTCGGGACCTCCCGCTGTCCCGAAGCCCGCACCACGGCCCGCAGGATCTCCCGCCGACACGCCTCGGGCAGCGACATCATTCCTTCCCCGGCCCGCCGGCCCATGACGTCGTACACCGCCGACGGCTCGGCCTCCTCCCCCGCAACCACCGGGCACGCGGGCAGCACGACGTTGGCGTGCGCATCGGCAGTTGCGGACGACCGCCTCGCGGGTGGCGACTCGGAACCTCCCCGGTCCCACGCACTGACACGAGCGGTGGCACGCACGTCCTCGGTGGAACCGGGGCCGCCACCGTGGTCCGGACCGGGGCCCGCTCCTCGACCGCCCTGCCCCGGTACCCCGCTGCGGGGCACGAAGGTCCTCCAGGACGCTGCATGCTCTCTCACTGTTCTCCCTCGAATGCGGCTCGGCATGCGACGATCCGCATGCACCGGCCACCAGTGAGGGAGCCCCGAAGCCCGCCACCGTCCCGGGGCTTTATCGAAGCGTTATCGACGGCTTCTGACGGCGATCACCGCCACCGACTGCGGCACCCGACCGTAACCGGCCGGCCCCGCCGTTCTGTGGCACGAGGCGGTGCCGGTGCCATTGTCGACGCGGTGCGCCGCAGTCGCCCGAACACTCCCGAACGGCTGGGTTCCTCCGGATCGGCGCCCGCAAGCCCCCACGATCACGCTCCGGACGCTGCCTCGGACGGGACGATCCGCTCAGGGTGCCTTCCGGTGAGCCCGGCGGGCGACGGCCCTCGCGCGACTGCGGAGGTGGAGGAGGAGAAGTCCGCCGGTGAGCAGTGCGCCACTGACGGCCACCATGATCGGTGTGCGACCGGCGGTGCCGGTCTCGGTCAGGGGGTGGCCGTTGGTGTCCGTGTCCGTGTCCGTGTCCCTGTCCACCGGGGTGTCGTCCACGGGTCCGGACGTGGACCCGGGCGCCGCCGGCCCCGTCGCGGTGGCCGGGGCGGAGGTCTTCGCCGAGGCCGACTCGTGCGGCGTCTCCGACGCGGAGGGCCGGGCTGACGGGGACGACGTCGCGGACCTCGGGGATGGTGCGGAGGTCGGGACTACAGGGGTCGGCCCTACGGGGGACGGCGCGGCCGTCTGGTCTGCGGGGGCGGGGGAGACAGGCTTGATGGAGATGTCGTCGTAGTAGATGACCACGGACGGAGTTCCGGCGTTCACATGTCCCTTCGAGGTCTTCCAGTTCGGCCGGTAGAGGCCGATCTTGTGATACGGAACGGTGTCGCGGTGGGGCGCGTTCGTGGTCTGGCTGTAGCTGTTCGGGCCCTGGTGGGAGCCCACCAGGGTGCCGTCGAGCCGGGCGGCGACGGTACCGGGGGTGGTGGCGGTGGACCAGGTGATGTCGAAGGACCACTGGTTCCAGCGCCCGAGCTGTACGGGACCGAGGTCGTACTTGACCTCGTTCAGCGGCTCCGAGCCCACGATCCAGTGGACGATCATCATCCACCGGTCCGCCTTCACGACGAGGAGGACGGCGGGATCGGTGCCCTCCCCACCGTGCCACTGGGACACGATCGTCTGTGCCTCGTAGGAGATCCAGCTCTGCGGCAGGTAGTTGGAGAATGCGTAGCGGTAGCTGCCGTACGGCAGGCGGCTGGTGGCTATCTCACTGCGGTAGGAATTCGCTTCGTCGGGCATCGTGAACCTGGCGGCCTTGCCGGCGCGTCCACCGGGTGCCGCCACGACGTCCACCGTGCCCGCGCCGTCGATGCCCTGGCGGGGCCACACGGTGGTACCGCCGGACTCGAAACCGTCGCTGAAAGGGATGGTGGTGGAGTCCGCCGATGCGAGGGAGCCGACGGACAGGCCTCCCACCACCAACACCGCCCCCAGAAGTGCACCGGCCCGACGACTGCGGCTGTGACGGTGGAACATGAACCATCCTTGAGGCTGAGGAATGACGGGGCCCTGCGGCGTGGTGGCCCGGAACCAGCGCTGGGAACCAACGCTGGAGCCCGTGCACACACCGGCCGGGCAAGCTCCGGTTCGGCAGGAACCGGTTGCCAGTAACAGAGGGCCGTACCGCCTTCCCGTCCCCCGCCGTTGTCAATGTGTTACTGGCTTCGGCTCGTCAGGGTGACGTTGGGGCCGCGAGGGTGAGGCCGGTGCCGGCGATGAAGCCGCCGAGGGTGTCGGGCCGGTACCGCAGGCGCTCAAGCCGGTTGCGGACGAGGGCTTCGAGTCGGTCGAGGATGCGCCGCATGCCCTCGGCCCGCGACCGCCAGTACATAGGTGCCCCGGGGGTGTCGGGATCCAGGCTCAGCGTGGCCGAGCTCAGGTGGGTCGGCTGGATCACGACGAAACCGTGCGCCGCCCAGTAGTGGGCGAGGGGGGCGTAACCGTTCAGCGAGGAGAGGTGGTGGGTGGTGGGAGTGGCCCTGACCGCGTGAGAGCAGGACGACCGGCAGGTCCGTCCCGGTCACGGGGGCGGAGACCCGCACCTCCAGGTCCACGGCCCGGTCGCGGGCCGGCAGCACCACCGGACTGACCGGGAGGACGGCAGCGGGAGTGGGGAAGGCGTGGTCGGAGGGAGTCGGTTCACTCATGATGCGTGTCTCCGTTCGATGGCCTCTGCCACCGGCCCGTTCGGTCGGTGGCGGGCGAGCAGGGCAGGAGTGGCCCGCTTCGGCCGGACCGAAAGCGGAACCTTGTTCCACTTGCGATACGGAACAAGGTTCCGCTTCGTCAACGGTCATCGCGCCCCGTCATTGCACCGGCCGACGGCGCCGGTCGTCGGCCGGAGGACGGAGTGCCCGCCGCGCGCGATCGAGCCGGAACTGATGTCCTGGGCGCGGGAATGCCTTCTGCGGGCTATGCCGCAGCAGTGCCCGGTCGTACCAGTGAGTGCTTGGGAGAGATCCGGATGAGTACCTATCGCGTCGCACAAGTACCGGCCGCCGGCGGTCGCTTCGAAATCGTCGAGCGTGACGTACCCCGGCCGGGCCCGGGCCACGTGCGGGTGGCGGTGGAGGCGTGCGGGATCTGCCACAGCGACACCGCCTTCGTGGATGCCCTCCTGCCGGGCGTCCGGTTCCCGCTGGTGCCGGGCCACGAGATCGCGGGGCGCATCGAGGCCGTGGGCGAGAGCGTCCACTCCGGCTGGCAGGTGGGCGACCGGGTCGCGGTCGGCTGGTTCGGCGGCAGTTGCGGCCACTGCCGGCGCTGTCGACAGGGCGACTTCATCGTCTGCGAGACCCTGAAGGTGCCCGGCTGGGCGTACGACGGGGGGTACGCCGACGCGGTGATCGCGCCGGTGGACGCCCTGGCCCGGATTCCCGACGGACTGTCGGCGGCCGAGGCGGCCCCGCTGGGCTGCGCGGGCGTCACGACGTTCAACGGACTGCGGCGCAGCTCCGCCGAGCCGGGCGACCTGGTCGCGGTGCTGGGCATCGGCGGCCTCGGCCATCTGGCGGTGCAGTACGCCGTCGCCATGGGCTTCGAGACCGTGGCCATCGCCCGCGGGGCCGCCAAGGCGGACTTCGCCAAGGAGCTCGGCGCGCACCACTACGTCGACAGCACGGCGGGCGCCGGCGTCGGGGAGGCGCTGCAGTCGCTCGGCGGAGCGCGGGTGGTCCTGGGGACGGCCGCGAACTCCGCCGCCATCACGGCGACCGTGGACGGTCTGGCCCCCCGGGGCGAGCTGGTGGTGATCGGCGCGGACGCCGCGCCGCTGGGGATCAGCCCGAACCAGCTGCTCATGAGCGGCAGGATCATCCGCGGCCACCCCTCGGGCACCGCGCAGGACGTGCAGGACACCATGGAGTTCAGCCTGCTGCACGGCATCCGCCCGATGGTGGAGACGGTACCGCTCGACGGGATCACCGCGGCCTACGACCGGATGCTCGCCGGCGCCGCCCGCTTCCGGATGGTCGTCACCACCGGCTGACCGGCGCGCCCGCGTGCCACGGCCCCACCGGGTCCCCCCGGTGGGGCCGTGGCACGCGTCGGGCGGCCCGGGCGGTCAGCGCTGTTCCTCCGGGCGGTCCGCCTCCTCCCAGCGGGTGTGGAAGACCCCGTCGCGGTCGACCCGCCGGTAGGTGTGCGCGCCGAAGAAGTCCCGCTGCCCCTGGATCAGGGCGGCCGGCAGCCGCTCCGCCCGCAGGCTGTCGTAGTACGCGAGCGCGGTGGCGAAGCCGGGTGCCGGCACGCCCAGCTGCGCCGCCGTCGAGACCACCCGCCGCCAGGCCGCCTGCGCGGATCCGAGCGCCTCCCTGAAGTGGGCGTCGGTCAGCAGGGTGGGAAGCGCCCGGTCCTCGTCGTACGCGGCCTTGATCCGGTCGAGGAACCGGGCCCTGATGATGCACCCGCCGCGCCAGATGGCGGCCATCGCGCCGGGGTCGATCTGCCAGGAGTACTCGGCGCTGCCCGCCTGGATCTGGTGGAAGCCCTGGGCGTACGCGACCATCTTGGAGGCGTACAGGGCCTGCTCGACGTCCTCGGCGAACCGGTCGGAGGCGGCGCTGTCGAGCCAGGTCTCGGTCGGACCCGGCAGGCCGCGGCCCGCCTCGCGCAGCGGCACGCCACCGGACAGCGAGCGGGCGAAGACCGCCTCCGCGATGCCGCCGACGGGGACACCGAGCTCCAGCGCGGTCTGCACCGTCCAGCGTCCGGTGCCCTTCTGCTCGGCCCGGTCCAGCACGACGTCGACGAAGGGCCGACCGGTCTCCGGGTCGGTACGGGCGAGGATGTCCGCGGTGATCTCGATCAGGTAGGACTCCAGCCGCCCTCCGTTCCAGGCCCGGAACACCTCGGCGATCTGCGCCGGCTGCATGCCCCCGGCGTGGCGCAGCAGGTCGTACGCCTCGGCGATCAGCTGCATGTCCGCGTACTCGATGCCGTTGTGGACCATCTTGACGAAGTGGCCGGCACCGTCCGGTCCGACGTGCGTGCAGCAGGGCCTGCCGTCGACCTGGGCCGCGATGTCCTCCAGCAGCGGCCCCAGCAACCGGTACGCCTCCGCCGTGCCGCCCGGCATGATGCTGGGCCCCTCCAGCGCGCCCTGCTCACCGCCGGAGATGCCGCTGCCGACGAAGTGCAGCCCGCGCTCGCGCAGGGCGGACTCCCGCCGTCGGGTGTCGAGGAAATGGGCGTTCCCGCCGTCGACCAGCACATCGCCCTCGTCGAGCAGCGGGACGAGCTCGTCGACGACCGCGTCGGTCGGCTCACCCGCCTTGACCATGATGACGATCATGCGTGGGCGTTCGATCGCCGCGACGAACGCCTCCGGCGACGCGGCCGGAACGAACTCGCCCTCGTGGCCGAACTCCTCCAGCAGGGCGTCGGTCCTGGCCCGCGTGCGGTTGTGCACGGCGACGCGGTAGCCGTGGCGGGCGAAGTTCCTGGCCAGGTTGCGGCCCATCACGGCCAGTCCGGTGACGCCGATCCGGGCCTTCGGCTGCTCGGTCATGAGGCTCTCCTACTCGGCGGACAGCGAGAGGACCTCGTCCTCGGGGACCTCCAGGTACGTCTCCCCCTCGACCTCGATGGCCGAGCCGGAGAACGCGGCGAAGACGATCCGGTCGCCGACCTTGACGTCCACCGGGTGCGGCTTGCCGCTCTCCAGGGGCCGGCCTGGTCCCACCGCCACCACCTCGCCCGTACGGGTGTCGGCGTCCGCGGCGGGTTCCCCGATCGGCCTGACGACCAGGCGATCGTGCTCCGGGTGGAAGTCGGGCATGGGGTGCTCCTCTGAACTGGGCGGTACGGGTGCGAGCAGGCGGACCGGTGGAACCGGGCGACGGAGGCGCGGACGACGCGGTCCACCTTCGATTCTGCCGGGGTTCCCGGATCCTGCACGGTATGACCACCGGCTGTCGGCCTCATGGAGCCGGAGCCACCCGGCCGGCCCCGACCGCTCCCGACCGCCCCTACAGAAAAGGCCGGGCCGGCGCACACAGTGCGCCGGCCCGGCCTTCGAAGTAGCGGGGACAGGATTTGAACCTGCGACCTCTGGGTTATGAGCCCAGCGAGCTACCGAGCTGCTCCACCCCGCGTCGGTGAACCCGACTGTACGCCATCAGGGCGAGGAAGGAGAAATCCATTGAGCACCCGAGCGGCCCCGAACGCCACCGCGACCGCCGGCAGGCCCGCCGGCCGATCCGGGCTCGACCCCGCCGGTGATCCCGGCGGTCGTCGTCGGTTGCCGAGGGGCCGGAGAGCCGGGTCCCGCTGTGGTGGCGCCCGGGCCATGGGGCAGGATGGCCATCCGTTCGGAATGCGTACATCCGCTCCGACGTGACTGCGCACAAAACGACCTGGCAGGCGACAAAGTGACAACACAGCACATACGGCGGCCCGCGGCGGCCGGCTCCCCCGCGCTCCACACTGCGGGGGCGGGGCGGTGACCCGGGACATGCTCCTGCACGACTGGGTGGTGGCCGGCATCGCGCTGGCCTCCGGTTGTGCGGCCGGTCTGGTGCTCCGGGCACTGATGAAGTGGCTGGGCAAGCACGCGGGCAGGACCAAGTGGAGCGGGGACGACATCATCGTCGACGCACTGCGCACCATCGTCCCCTGGGCGGCCGTGATCGGCGGGGCTGCGGTGGCCGCTTCGGCCCTGCCGCTCACCGCGCGGGTCGGGGGGCTGGTCGATCAGTCACTGACCGCCGTACTCATCGTCATCGCGACACTCAGCGCGGCCCGGGTGGTGGCCGGGCTGGTGCAGTCGGTGGCCGCGTCCCGGACGGGCGTCGCGGCGTCCGCGACCATCTTCGTCAACATCACCCGGATCGTGGTGCTGTCGATGGGCGTCCTCGTGGCCCTGGAGACCCTCGGGGTGTCCATCGCCCCGCTGGTCACCGCCCTCGGCGTCGGCGGTCTCGCGGTGGCGCTGGCGTTGCAGGACACCCTCGCCAACCTCTTCGCGGGTGTGCACATCCTCGCGTCGAAGACCGTCCAGCCGGGTGACTACATCCGGCTCACCAGCGGGGAGGAGGGGTACGTCGTCGACATCAACTGGCGCAACAGCGTGGTGCGCAACCTGTCGAACAACCTGGTGATCATCCCCAACGGCCGCCTGGCGCGGACGAACATGACGAACTACTCCCAGCCCGAACAGAAGCTGTCGATCCTGGTCCAGGTCGGGGTCGGCTACGACAGCGACCTGGAGCACGTGGAGCGGGTCACCCTCGATGTCGTCGACAGCGTGATGGCCGACATCAGCGGCGGCGTGCCCGACCACGAGGCCGCCGTCCGCTTCCACACCTTCGCGGACTCCAGGATCAACTTCACCGTGATCCTGGGCGTCGGCGAGTTCAGCGACCAGTACCGGATCAAGCACGAGTTCATCAAGCGCCTGCACCAGCGGTACCGGACGGAGGGCATCTCGATCCCCGCGCCCACGCGCACCGTCTCGCTCCAGCAGGACGGGGCGGGCGTACCCCCGTCCCTCCCGGTGCCGCACCAGTGGCACACGGCGCCCGAGGTGCTGACGGACCGCCGGGGGTAGCCGGCGCGGGGGCGCAGTCGTCCCCGCGTCGTCCGACGAGTGATGCCTTCCTGTTGGAAATCTTTGAAAACTTCATGGCAACCGAGCGGTTTTCCAGGCGGACTGACGAATATTCAGCAATCTCTTGCCGGACACTACGGTGACCGTACTATGGTGAGGAGCGTGACGAACAAACGCTCCATGCAGGAGCCAACCTTCCTCCTCCTCACCGCACTTGCCGACCGACCCCGGCACGGCTACATGCTCGGGGACGAGGTCTTCGCGATCTCCGGCGGCCGGGTGCGGCTCGGCGCCGGCTCCCTGTACGGCACACTCGACCGCCTCCTGGCCGAGGGGCTGATCCAGGTCGACCGGGAGGAGACGGTGAACGGCCGCCCCCGGCGGGTGTTCGCCCTCACTCCCCACGGTGTCGACGCGCTCAGGGCCGAGAGCGAGCGCATGCGCACCACCCTGCGCGAGGCGGACCGGCGCCTGGCGACCACCTGGACCATTCCCGCAGGAGGTACGGCATGACCACGGGCCATCACTCGCCGAACAGCCGCCCGCTGCGGTGGGCCCTCGCCCTCTACCCCGCCTCGTACGGGGCCGGGGCGCGGGCGGAGGTCGCCGAGCACGCCGAACGCCACCTCGCCCGCGTGGGCCGGCTCGCCGGACTGCGGGAGGTGGCCGATGTAGCGGGTCACGGGGCCCGCGTCAGGTTCGGCCTGACGTCCCACCGCCCCCTGGGCCGGGCGCTCGCCACCGCGGCCCCGTTAGCCGCGGTGCTGGCGGCGACCCACGCGCTGGTCCTCGGCAACCAGGCCGTCCGGCTCGCCGCCGACCCCCTCTCCGACCCCGGCGTCCACTGGACCGGCCCCATCGTGGCGATGGCCCTGCTCGTCGCGGCGCCGGTACTGATGGCGGCGGCGGCGCTCCTCGGCCGCTGGGCTGCCGCGAGGATCCTCGCGGCAGCCACTGTGCTGACGACCGTGCTGGTCCACGTCCTCGGCCGGCCCGATCTGCTCGGCACGTCGGTCAGCCCCGAAGCCGCCTTCGCCCTGCACCGCAGCAGCCTCGCCCTGATCGCCCTGAACGCCGTCCTGCTCCTGGCGGCGCCGCCGGACCGCACGCACCCGCGATCCATCGCCCCCTGGCTGGTCGCCGGCTCCGTCGTCGCCGCCACCGCGCTCATGATTCTCACTGCGCCCCTCGGGCCGGAGAACTCCCTCACCGGGTTCGACCTCCTCGCACCGGTCGCCACCGGCGTCGCCATCGCGTGCACCGCTCGCACCGCGGGCCGGGCGGCAATGGCCACCGCCTTCCTGTCGGCACCGCTGCTTCTCGCCTTCCTGCTGATCCCCGGCGCGTTCCAGACACCGCTGCTCCAGCGGGTGACCGTCCTGTACGCGGTCGGCTTCGTGACCGCCTTCGGCGTCGTCCGGCTCACCGACCGGCTCTCCCGCCGCTCCGGCCTCTCCCGGCCCTGACCGACGCCCGGCCCTGACCGACGCCCGCCGCCGGCCCGACGCCCCCGGGGGCCGGTCGGGCCGGTCGGGCCTTCTCGCAGAGCGGCGCTGTCACGGTGGTGGGTTCCGCGGTGGCCTCGCGGGCGCCGGGCCGATGCCTGGAGGGCCCCAGGCCCGCGAGGCCTGATCAAAGATCGGCGCGTTCGGCGCCGAGCGGGTCGGCTGGTCCCGGTCAGGCCGCCGGGGCGGTCAGGACGGCCTCGGCCGCCAGCCGGAGATTCCTGATCATCGGATTCGGGTCGCCCTTGCGGCTGGCCAGGACGACCTGGCTGGGGGGAGCGCCCTCGACCGGAACGGTGACGAGGCCGGGCCGCAGCGAGCTACGCCGATCGCCGACCGGTAGCACGGCGATCGCCCTGCCACTGGCGACGAGTTCGAGCTTGTCCTCGTAGCTCTCGATCGGCGGCACGCCGGCCCCGAGGATCCGGTAGGAGGTCCAGACCGCGGTCTCGAATGCGCACGGCGCCGCCTCCTCGCCGGCCAGCTCCTCCGCGGTCACCGAGGCGCGGTCGGCCAAGGGATGGCCGCTCGGAACCACGAGCATCCGGGGCTCCTCGTACAGCGGGGTGGTGGACACGTCGTCGGCGGCGAGCGGCAGCGGGGCCCGCGCGATCAGGACGTCGACGCGCTTGTCGGCCAGCGCCCCGACATCGCGGCAGCTCAGATGCCGGGTGGTGATCTCGGCCTCCGGGTGACGGTGGCGCAGTTCCCGCACGACGGCAGTGATCACCAGGTCTTCGACGTAACCGATGGCGATTCGCTCGGTCCGGGCCTGTTCACGCACGGCCAGCTCGGCCTGGCGGGCGGCCTGCAGCAGGGCCCGGGCCCGGGGGAGGAACGTCCGGCCGGCCGGAGTGAGCAGGGCGCCCTGGGGTGTGCGGTCCAGCAGTCGTGTGTCGAGATACTTTTCGAGCCGTTGGATCTGGCGGCTCAGCGCCGGCTGGGCCACGTGCAGGTCGGCGGCGGCCCGGCCGAAGTGCTGATGCGCCGCCACCACGGTGAAGTAGCGCACCAGCCGCAGGTCCAGGTCCTGTCCGGGATCGTTCACCCTTCCAGCGTACGCGTCATGCCGTTTCGGAATGGCCGGGTTGCCGAACCGGTCTTGGACGGCGATGCCGCCCCGGGCCTTGACTGATGGAGCAACGTTTCCCCGAGAAAGCGACAGGCGCGATGAAGGCGATCCAGTTCCACCAAGCGGGCGGCCCGGAGGTTCTGCAGTACGACGAGGTGCCGGTTCCCGACATCGGCCCGGGCGAGGTGCTCGTCCGGGTGCACGCGGCGGGCGTCAACCCGCCGGACTGGTACCTGCGTGAGGGGATGAAGGTCATGCCGGCCGAAATGAGGCCGGCACTGGAGTTCCCCCTGACTCCCGGAACGGACATGTCGGGTGTGGTCCAGGCGGTCGCTCCGGACGTGCTGGGGTTCGCCGTCGGTGACGAGGTCTTCGGGATGCTGCGGTTCCCCGGATTCGACGGCCGGACATACGCCGAGTACGTGGCCGCGCCGGCTTCGGACCTGGCTCACAAGCCGGCCGGTATCGACCACGTGCAGGCGGCCGGGGCGCCGATGGCCGTGCTGACGGCCTGGCAGTACCTGGTTGATCTCGGCCATGACGTACCGTCCGTTTTCACCGGCCAGGTGCACCGGCCGGTGCCGATCACGCCAGGGATGACCGTGCTGGTCAACGGGGCCGCCGGTGGAGTGGGCCACTTCGCGGTGCAGCTGGCGAAATGGAAGGGGGCACACGTCATGGCGGTGGCCTCGGGCCGGCACGAGGCGTTCCTGCGCAAGCTCGGCGCCGATGAGTTCATCGACTACACCAGGACGCAGGCCGCGGACGTGGTCAGCGGTGTCGACCTGGTGATCGACACCGTCGGCGGCCCGGACAGCTCGCGCTTCCTGACCGTGCTCAAGCGCGGCGGCACCCTGCTCCCGGTGTTCTTCGCCCAGTACGACCCGGAGCAGACGGCGAGTCTGGGCATCACGGTCTCGACCCTTCAGGTGCGTTCCAACGGCCCCCAGCTCGCCGAGATCGGGCGCCTGTTCGACGAGGGCAAGCTCCAGGTCGGGGTGGACAGCACCTACCCGCTGCCCGAGGCGGGCAACGCACACACCCGAGCCGCGCAGGGCCACCTCCAGGGCAAGATCGTGCTGACGGTGGCCTCGTGATCGCCGGACTCCCGTCCGCCGGACGCCGGGCCTGCCCCCGGACGGCCACCAGGTCCGAAGAACCGCAACCCGGCACCCCACCCCACCCCACCACGGCATCGGCATCGGCATCGGCATCGGCATCGGCATCGGCAGGACCATCGAACGCGAACCCGCGTTCCAGGCCCACTCGCCGTGCGAGGTTGAGGATCAAGATCGGAACCGACGGCGCACGACGGGCCGGGCGGGCTCGGTGCCACGGAGTGCGAGGGCCGCGGCTCGGGTGCGCTCCAGCCGGCTCGTGACCCGGCTCAGCATGGCGGAGCCGAGGGTGTGGATGGACTTGACGGCGGGTGCGGGGCCGGTTGTGCGGACAGTCGCTGGAGCCATTCCTCCAGAAGTTGCTGCTCGGCCCGGCTGAGGACCTTCTGGCCGGGCAGTGCTGCGTGGAGGGCGCGGGCAGCACCGCCCGGCCCTGGTTCCTCCACAGCCGGTTCCTCGGCGTCCAGTACCTGCGCATGATCTTCTCGGGGGTCTTCGACCGGTTCCCCGACCTGCAGGTGATCGCCGGACACTGGGGCGAGGTCGTGATGTTCTACCTCGACCACACCGGCTTCTTCGCCGAGGCAGGCGGTCTGCGGCAGCCCCTGGCGGACTACTTCGAGCAGAACTTCTGGGTTGCCGGCAGTGGCACCAACAGCCGCCGCTACCTGCGCTGGACCGCCGAGGTGATGGGAACCGACCGGATGCTCTACTCCACCGACTACCCCTTCACCTACGGCTTCCGCCCCGGCGGCTTCCCCTACGTCGACACCAGCAGAGGTGCAGCCCGCGCCTTCCTCGAGAACTCGCCCTTCACCGACGAGCAGAAGGCCGACGTCGGCCACCGCAACTGGGAACGCCTCACCGCCCGCGCCGAACGCCCGACGGCCTGAAGCACCACCTGAAGCGGCCGGCCGGAACACCATCGCGTGCACCCGAGCCCGGGCCGAGCCGGCAGCCGAGGCCGGCCGGCATCAGCCGTCCCGCGCCGAGCAAGGGAATCACCTACTCGCCGGCGCGGGCCACCAGCAGCGGCTGGAAGAAACCAGTCTCCCGTGGCATCCGCCACTGAGGGTCGACGAACCCGGCCTCGGCAGCAAGGCCGGCCAGCCGGTCCGCGCCGAGCGCCCAGTAGGTGGTCCGGCGGACCCGGACGCGCCATTCTCCGCCCGCCGGGAGGAGTTGGAAGTGCTCCAAGTCGTAGCGCTCGCCGTCGTCGTGCCAGTGCCAGAGCTGGAAGGTGACGGTTCGTTCTCCGCCCTCGGCTTCGGCGACCCCATGGACCTGCGGAGGCGTCGAGGACGGGCGATCGCGCAGCAGGTCGTCGTAGGGCCGTGTGCTGATCAGCAGCCGGCCGCCGGGGCGCAGGACTCGGCGCATCTCTGCCAGGGCGGCGTTCACATCCTGCTCCGTCAGCAGGTGGGGCAGCGAGTTGTCGGCGCAGACGACGGTGTCGAACTGGCCGTCGGCGAACGGGAGGCGCCGCATGTCGGCGGCGGCCGTACGCAGGCTCAGGCTCCGGCGGGCGGCCTCCCGGGCAGCGCGGGCGGCGGCACGGGGACTGATGTCGGTCCCGGTGACCAGGTGCCCGCGCAGCGCCAGGCCGATGGCCTGGGTGCCGATGCCGCAGGAACAGTCGAGCACCGCCGCACGATCCTGGCCGATCAGCGCGTCCAGGGCGTCCCCCTGCCGACGGATGCTCGCGTCCCAGTCCGAGTAGATCAGGTGGTAGTCGTCGGCCAGTTCGTCATAGAAGTGCGCCACTGATGCCTCAGTCATGATCCGAGATTACCGGGCCGGATTCCCTGCAGGCGCCGGTCACCCCGGTGATCGGCGCGAACGTCCTCGCGGACGCCAGTGCCGTCGTGCCGTGGCCTGGCATGGCCTCAACGGCCGCCACCCGACGGGCGGCGGATGGTCGCGGTGCCGGCGGTGAGGTCGATCCCGGTCTTGGGTGGCGCGCCCTCGTTCTCGTCGTCCCGGAGTACGAGTTCGATCCGGCGCTGTTCCAGCTGGATTCGCTTGCTCGGGTAGAGGAGGGCGTGGAGCTCTTCCGTTGCGATCGCGCCGGTCCCCCGTTCACCGACGTGGTGGCGCCGCTGCAGGCGGTCGGCCAACGTCCGCAGCCTCAGTGTTCGCAGGACGACCTGTCGCGTGGCGGACGCGGCGAAGAACAGCACGACCAAGGCGGCGGGAAACAGCAGGCTTCCCATGATGGGCAGCAGACTCAGCATGTTCGGGGAACGTCCAGGGCGCTGACGGCCGTTCCCCGAATCTCGGGGCCAGGTTGGTGAGCGTGAAGCCACGGGGGCGGATGTACCGGGCAGGTGGGTCCGGTTGAGTTGAAGGGACGGTCTTTCTCCATGCGCCCAGCCCGTGGGCACCGACGTCCAGATTGGCACGATGCGTCAGAACTACACCGGTCGACGGTCGTTGGAGCCCCCTGCCCAGCGAGCTTGCGATAGCTTGCCGGACATGACTGATCTTGGACTCGTCGTCTGGCCACCTGCCCCGATACGGACCGAGCGGCTCGTACTCCGTGCGTCCGAGGCCCGGGACCGCGCGGCAGTCGTCGAGCTGAACGCCTCGCCGGAGGTGAACGCCTACCTCGGTGGCCCTCGGCCGCGCGCCGAGCTCGAACGCACGGTGCCCGAGGTGCCCGGGCAGCACCGTGGCTGGTTCGTGGTCGAGCTCGACGGAGCAATGATCGGCACGATCCAGCTCAAACCGCACGCCCCGAGCAACCACCGTCTGGAGGCCGGGGAGACGGAGCTCGGCTACTTGTTCCTACCGGAGGCGTGGGGCCGCGGGTACGCCACCGAGGCGTGCACAGGGGCACTCGACTGGTTTGCCGGCGCGTTGCCCGGTGAGCCGGTGGTGCTCTACACCCAGACCGCCAACGCCGGCTCGATGCGCCTCGCGGCGAAGCTGGGGTTCACCGAGCTGGAGCGGTTCGAGGCATGGGGCGCCGAGCAGTGGTTCGGTGTGCGGTCGCCGGTCACCCTGTTCGGTTGAGGCTGTGCCCGACAGCGCGAACCCATGAGGTCACCGATCGGTCGTCGGCTTCGGCGCGCGCAGCCGGGCCGGCCCGACCGGGCGGGCCTGCTCGCCCGGGTGGTGGTCGGTGACCTTCCGGACGATCAGGACTGCCGGGCCGGCCATGTCTCCGCCGTGGCCCCAGTAGACGCCGCCGCACGACAGCGGCCTGCTCGTGAGCCCCAACCCGTAGCGCATGCCCGAGGTCCCGGCGGGGACGGTGGTGCGCATCTCGGCGAGCTGGGCCGCCGGGAGGAGCCGACCGGCGAGGAGCGCGCCGAAGAAGCGGTTGAGGTCGGAGTTGGTGGAGATCAACTGGCCTGCGGCCCAACCGGCGGACGGGTCGATCTCCGTGAAGTCGCGCAGCGGCCCGTCCGCCGGGTTGCGGTGGTAGCCCTGGGGGTGCGGCTCCCGGACGGTCCTGTCGCCCGGCGAAGGGAAGTAGGTGTGGCGCAGCCCGAGGGGCTTGATGATGCGCCGGTCGATTTCCTCGGCGAGGGGGCGGCCGGTGATCTTCTCGATGATCAGGCCGGCCAGGATGTAGTTGGTGTTGCTGTACCCCCACGTCTCCCCCGGAGCCGCGTCGGCCTTGTGGCGGAGGGCGATGTCGAGCAGCTCGCGGGGCTCGTAGTGCCTGGTCCTGATCTCGTCGTCGTCGAGGTGGATGCCGTAGTCGGGGAGTCCACTGGTGTGCTGGAGGAGTTCGCGGACGGTGATGAGGTTCCCGTCGATCCCCTCCCCGCGCACGAGGCCGGGCAGGTAGGTGTCGACGAAGGTGTCGAGGCCGATCTTCCCTTCCGCGACCAGTTGCAGGACCACGACCGCCGTGAACGCCTTGGTGTTGCTGCCGATCCTCACCTGCCCGTCCCTGGGCACCTTCGAACCGGTGGTCAGGTCTCCGACGCCGGCGGTGTAGGTGCGGGTGCGGCCGTTCCGGTCCCGGACGCTCGCCAGAGCGGCGGGCATCCCGTCGTCGCGCACCAGTGTGTTCAGGGCCTGCTGGACGCGGTCGGGCCTGGCGGCGGCGGCAGCGGAGCCGGAGGCGGCGGTCGGGACGAGGGCGCCCAGCGTCATGACGCCGATGGCCAGCGCGGCCGGCACGGCTCGCCGCCGCCCACCGCCCTGCCGGCGGGTCGAGGAACGAAGGCACTGCCGAGTCCGAGCACTCATGAGTCAACTCCTGGGGAATAGTTCGGTCTGGGCACGATCATGGTTTCCGGGGCCCTGTGACCGCATCGCGCGAAGGCGGGAGAAATCGCTCCCCCGATCGGGGGAGGCCGGCGGTGGGCTGCCCGGGCGCAGGTGCGGTGACACCGGCGATCATGACCAGGGGAAAGTGGAGCAGAGGCGACGCTGCTGGACCACCAGGCGGTCGCGCGACCTGCTGCGGGCGGGGGCCTACCGGCACAAGGCCGCGTCCACGGCGGCCTCGACCTTCTTCATCGCCGCCCCGTCGTTCGGCTGAACGGTCACCGCGATGTCGACGGCCCGGCCGTCCTCGGTGACTCCCCCGCGGGTCTCGTAGCCCGGGTAGCTGCCGCCGTGGCCCCAGCGGACACCGCCGCACGAGAGCGGGGTGCTCACCAGGCCCAGTCCGTAACGGGCTCCGGCCGGGAAGGTGTCGCCGGTGGTGGCGACAGTGGTGCGCATCTCGTCCAGCTGGGCCTTCCTGAGCAGCCCGCCCTTCAGCAGGGCGGTGTAGAACGTGTTGAGGTCGGAGTTGGTGGAGACCAACTGGCCTGCTGCCCAGGCCCAGGAGGGGTCGGTCTCGGTGACGTCGGTCAGCGGCGCGGCCGGCGACTCCTGGATGTAGCCGTGCGGGTGGGGCCCGCGGATGGTCGCATCGCCGGGCGCCGGGAAGTAGGTGTGGCGCAGCCCGAGGGGCTTGATGATGCGCCGGTCGATCTCGGCGGCGATGGAACGGCCGGTGACTTCCTCCACGATCAGGCCGGCCAGCACGTAGTTGGTGTTGCTGTACCCCCACCCTCCGGGACGGAAGTCCTCCTTGTGCTGGAGGGCCAGGTCGACGAGTTCACGGGGCCGGTAGGTGCGGACGTCGTCGCCGAGGTAGTTCGAGTAGTTGGGCAGCCCGCTGGTCTGCTGCAGGAGCTGGCCGACCGTGATGGCACCCGCGTCCGTCCCGTCGCTGAAGGCGAGGCCGTGCAGGTACTCGCCGATCGTGTCGTCGAGGGCGAGCCGGTGCTCGCCGACCAGTTGCAGCACGACCACGGCGGTGAAGGCCTTGGTGTTGCTGCCGATGCGCACCCGACCGTCGTCGGGCACCTTCGAGCCGGTGGCCAGGTCACCGACTCCGGCAGTGTAGGTCCGGGTGCGTCCGTACCGGTCCCGTTCGGCGGCCAGCGCACCGGGCACACCGGCCGAGCCCACGAGTTCGTCGAGGCGCTGCTGCAGGAGATCCGGCCCGGTGCGCGTCGCCGGGGCGGTGCGCGTCGCCGGGGCGGCGGCGGCCGGCGAGGCGAGCGCGCCGGCGAGGACGCTGCCGGCCAGTACGAGGGCCACGGCGACGGCCTCGGACCGGCGGCGCGGCGAGCGGGGGCGGTGCTGGGCGGACGAGTTCACGGAGCGTCTCCTGTCGCTGGACCGGTGCGTGACGGGGCCTGGCCCCGACCTGCCGGCCTCCGGCGCTCTCCCGCCGGGCCGGCCTGGTGACGATGATCGCCACCGCGCGTTCGCCCGCGCATCCCGGACGACAGGGAGATCACCCTCCCCCCGTCGGGGGAGGTGGCCGCGGGCCTGCCCGACGATGCTGTCGATCACGACGAGAGGGAGACGAGGGCAGTGGCTCGGGCGGTCGTGCGGAGCAGGGTCCAACGGCTTCGGGCGACTGATCGGACCGCGGGAATCCGATCATGTGACCCGCTGTCTGGGAGGGCGTACATGAACGAAAAGACGCGGAATCTCATCCCGTGGGTAGTGCTCGTGGCCGCGGTCGGCGGCTTGGCCACCTACCGGAATCCGTGGCTCGACCCGAGCCGGTCCGAGCCCCCCGGGCCGACGGCTGCGGCCAGGCCCGCCCGCCCGGCCTGGCCTCCGGCCCCGGCCCTGCCCACGACCCCGCCGAGGCCGACGGCGGACGCGGCACTGCCGGGCGGCGGCACGTTCATCGGAAGCCGGTGCGGCGCCAAGAACTTCCACCGCTTCACACCGCCCGCCACACCCGCCCCCGAGCCCAGCGGCCGGGGCGGACAGCACGGTCGCCGCACACCGGGCCCGCAGCTGGTCCTCGGCTCCTACGGCTTCGGGCGAAACGGGGCTCACGACCAGGGAGAGTTCACCATCGGCCTGCTGCTGGGCCCCGGCACGCCGCGAGTACTCGAACTGTCGGACCCGCTCGGCCCGGAGGGCGTGGCCGTGGAGATCGAGGGGCCGGAAGGGATCGTCGGCGGCGCGTACGGCCTGCCGGTCACGCTCTCCGACGACGGCGACCGGTCCCCGGAAGGCAGGATCCGCGTCACACCGGACGGCGGCGGGTCGGCAGTGGTCGCGCTCCCCGCACAGGCGCTGTGCCCGGGATACGACGGCTTCGCCCTCCAACGGATGCTCGTGGCACCGAGCGACTCGTCGAACACCATCATCGGCGACCCGCCCTACCGGCTCACCGTCTCCATCTCCGACCCCGCGGTCGGCGCGCTCCGACGCGCAGCCGGATCACCCCTGACCGGCGACGTCCTGAGCGCGGACAACCGGTTCGACCCGGCGCACGAATCACCGGGCGACTCCCCCGCGGGGGCGGCGGCCTGAGTAGCTCGGCGTTGCGCTTCCCGACGGTCCAGGTGGCCCGGCGGGGAGCGGCAGGACCGGCCACAGCGACGGGCGCACAGCCCAAGAAGTACGCGAGGACCTGCTCACGCAAGGGATGGCGCACGGTCGGCACAACCCCCGCTCACCCGCGGTCATGCCCGGGCCGGGATGCCGAGGTCGGCGAGCAGGCCGCGGATCCGCTGCTCGATCCGGTCACGGATCGGGCGCACGTCCTCGACGCCCTGACCGGCCGGGTCCTCCAGCGTCCAGTCCAAGTACTGCTTGCCGGGGAAGAACGGGCAGGCGTCGCCGCAGCCCATGGTGATCACCACGTCGGAGGCCTGGACCGCCTCGACGGTCAGGACCTTCGGGATCTCGGCGGAGATGTCGATCCCGACCTCGCGCAGGGCTTCGACCACCGCCGGGTTCACGGCCCCGGCCGGGGCCGAGCCGGCGGAACGGACCTGCACCTGGTCGCCGCCGAGGCGGGTGAGGAAAGCGGCGGCCATCTGGGACCGGCCCGCGTTGTGCACACAGACGAACAGCACGGACGGGACAGCGGGAGTGCTCACGAGGGCGGGTCCTTGATCTTCGGGGCGGACAGGAGGGAGCAGGAGTCAGCGGGCGGCCGCGGCCGGGTGGTGGTCGCCGTGCAGGACGACGACGTCCTCGGCGGCGGGCGTCGGGCGGCCGAACAGCACCACGACCAGCGCGATGCCGACGACCAGGCCGACGAGCTGGGCGGCAATGAACGGCAACACCGAGGCAGGGGCGATGCCGGCGAAGGTGTCGGTGAACGCGCGGCCGATCGTCACCGCGGGGTTGGCGAAGCTCGTCGAGGACGTGAACCAGTACGCGGCGCCGATGTAGGAGGCGACCGCGACCGGGGCGAAGTGCGCGCGTCCGACCCGGGCCAGACCGAAGATCAGCAGGATCAGGCCGACGGTCGCGACGACCTCACCGAGCCACAGATGCGGGGCCCAGCGGTCATGCGTCGACCAGGCCACGAGCGGCTCGGCGAACATCGCGTCCGCCAGCACCGCCCCGCCGATCGCCCCGCCGACCTGGGCCGGGACATAGGCCGCGACCTCCCGCAGTCCCGGCCCGTCCCCGTGGCGGCCACTCCACCAGGCGGCGAGGGTCACGGCCGGGTTGAAGTGGGCGCCGGAGACCGGACCGAGCAGCAGGATCAGCACGCCGAGACCGAACACGGTCGCGAGCGAGTTGGCCAGCAGCTGGACTCCGACGTCCGGGGAGAGTTCGGTGGCCTGGATGCCGGAGCCGACCACGACGGCGACCAGCGCGCCGGTCCCGACGAACTCGACGGCCGCCCTCCGGCCGAGCGGCGCCGTCCCGGTCATCCGGACTCCCCGACGGGGGCCCGGAGCAGGGCGGAGAGCTTGTCCAGCGCGGCGGGCAGCACCCAGTAGTAGACCCAGGTGCCCCGGCGCTCGGACCCGACCAGCCCGGCCTCGCGCAGCACCTTGAGGTGGTGGGAGATCGTCGGCTGGGACACGTCGAACGGGCCGGTCAGATCGCAGACACAGGCCTCGCCGCCCTCGTACGAGGCGATCAGCGACAGCAGCCGCAGCCGGACCGGGTCGGACAGGGCCTTGAACATCTTCGCCAGGTCGACGGCGGCCTCTTCGCCCAAGGGCTCGCGGACCATTGGCGAGCAGCACGCGGCCGCGTCGTCCTGGTCGAGCATCTGCAGTTCCGGATTCGACATACGTCTATGTTGACAGTCATCTATTCAAGTGGCAACGTCGCCCATATCGACAACTGTCGAAACAGGACCTCGGACCGGAGAAACCGCCATGTCCCGCGTTCAGCTCGCCCTGCGCGTCGCCGACCTCGAAGGCTCCATCGCCTTCTACACCAAGCTCTTCGACACCGAGCCCGCCAAGCGCCGGCCCGGCTACGCGAACTTCGCCCTCACCGACCCCGCTCAAGCTCGTCCTCATCGAGGGCGCGGCCGGCGAGAGCACCCGCCTCGACCACCTCGGCGTCGAGGTCGGGAGCACCGAACAGGTCACCGCTGCCACCACCCGCCTCAAGGACGCCGGGCTGGCCACCTTCGAGGACAACGACACCTCCTGCTGCTACGCACTCCAGGACAAGGTCTGGGTCCACGGCCCCGGCAAGGAGCCCTGGGAGGTCTATGTCGTCAAGGCCGACGCGGACCGGCTCGGCAGGAACGCCATCGACGGAGGCCACCCCTGCTGCACCAACGACGCGCCGGTCTCCGAAGCCGCCACCTCAGCAGCCGGGTGCGCTTGCAACTGACCCTCGCCACCGCCGACGGCCTCGCCCCACGAGAGGGCGAGGACATCGGCCCGTGCAGGGAACTCCAGGCTTCCGCTCCCGCTGCCGGTCCGGCCGGCGCCCGCCCGGCGGATCGCCACCGAGGTACTGCCCCGGATCCGAGCCGCGCCACCCGAGGGCGGCCCGGCCGCCGGGTCAGGCACGGCTATGCGGCACCGGTCGTCCCGGGCGCGACGAACCGGCGGTGGAGCGGGGCGAAGGACACCTTCGGGGTACCGGTGATCCCGGCCCTCGCGATCGCGGGGGCGAGACGCTCGGCCATGAACGCCTCGAACGCCGCCTGGCTCTCCCACACATCGGTCACGTGCAGGCCGCCGGCGTCGAACCAGGCCACGTGCAGCTGTCCCCCGGCCCCGGGGACCTGCTCCCAGTCCACGGCGTCCCGCACGGCGTCGTACTGCTCCGGCGTCGCCTCGGCCCAGAGCATCGACATCACCACAGCCATGATCACTCCTCCTTGTTCGGCGTCCAGGCAGCCGCCCTGACCAGCCAACCCTTGGCTGTCACCGCGCGCACGCCGTGACGGCCGACCGGACCACCCGACCGGCAGGGAGCACCTCCGTCACACCGCGACCCGACCCCGTACCGGCCAGGCAGGGCAGCGCGGCCCGCCGCATCCAGCCTCTCCACGCCCGTGCCGGCGCCCTCGCCCTCACGACCGGCCACGCCCACGGCCCACCCGTGACTGCCGAACCGGCGGGGCGCACCCGGCCGGGAGGGGTGCAACGCCGGCCGGCCGTCCCGGCCGGGCCGCGGGACGGCGCCGCCGGTCGGCGGGCGTGTGTCGCGGAGGCGTGGGCCCCTACCGGCCGGGGGCGGTCCTCGGCGGGGCGTCCAGCACCCTGAAGGAGATGCCCGCCGCGACCAACCGGTCGATCAGCGGCCGGCCCATCGCCACCGCGGTGGTCAACTGCCCGGCCAGCGGCGGCAGGTCGTCGTACGCCAGGCAGAGCGCCGACTCCGCCAGCATCTTCGCGGTCTCCTCGTAGCCGGGATCACCACCGGACACCTCGGTGAACACCGTCGGCCCGCCCTGCGCCCGCGCCACGAACCGCACGACGAACCAGGACCGCGCCCGCTGCTCCGCGCCCGGCCCGTGGCCGGGCTTGCGCAGCCGCCCCAGCGCCTCGCGCAGCAGCGGCAGTTGAGCAGCGAGAGCGAGCACCGCGACGGCGGCGACACCACCGAGGGCGATCGGCAGCCGGCGTACCGCCGCGTAATGCGTGTACCCGAAGTCCGGGCCGTACTCGTCCAGTGCGGCGGCCGAGCGGGACACCACCTGGGGGTCGATCGCGGGCATCGGCACCGCCCAGGCCCGGGCCACCCGCGACCGGTGCGGGCGGCCGACCGGAGTCCGGACCGTCCGCCCCTTCGGCCCGGGCTCGGCCTCGCCGCGCGCCCGGGCGGCCCGCGCCATCGCCCGCGGCCGGGAGAAGGCCGTCATCGCCGAGGCGAAGGTGCCGCCCGAGACGGTGCCCGCGACGCGGACGAACCCCTCCACCGAGATCCGGGCCGGCGGGCCGCCGCGGCGCAGCAACTCCTCGACGGTGAACAGCACGCCCAGGTCGTGCGGCACCGAATCGAAGCCGCAGGCGTGCACCAGCCGCGCGCCGGTGGCCACCGCCCGTTCGTGGTGCCGCAGGTACATCCGGTCGACGAACTCCGGCTCGCCGGTGAGGTCCACGTAGTCGGTGCCGCTCTGCGCGCAGGCCGCCACCAGCGGCTCGCCGTGGCGCAGGTACGGGCCGACCGTGGACACCACCACCCGCGCCGAGGCGGCCACGTCGCGCAGCCTCTCGCGGTCCGCGGCGTCCACGACCAGCAGCGGGAGGTCGGCGCAGCCCGGGTCGATCGCCGCCAGCCCCGCGCGGACGGCGGTGAGCCGCGCCTCGTCCCTCCCGGCGAGCGCCCAGCGGCAGCCCTCGGGAGCGGCCCTGGCCAGGTACTCCGCCGTGAGCCTGCCGGTGAACCCGGTGGCTCCGAACAGGACGAGGTCGTACGGGCGCGCTGCGGCCATCAACAGTCCCTACTCGCGGGTAATCGGGTGCGCCACGCTAGGCACCCGCCGTCGCACTGTCAACGACCCCGGCTCCGCGCTCGCGAGGGGGTACTCACCCGGGAAGGAGCCCGGGGACGCGAGGAGCCCGGGGACGCCCCGGAGCCGTCCCGGGAGCCGTCGGCCGGTAGGCGCCCGCAGCGCGCGCCGTCACGTCACAGGCGCCGGGCGTCCCTAAAGTCTGGATCGAGCGTCAGCAAGGAGTTCCACGTGACCAGAACCGGCCTGCCCACCGATCCCCCCACCGAACCGCCCGTCAACCCGACCACCGACCTGTCCACCTGCCTGACCACCGACGACGTCGCCCGGCTGGCCGCCCGTTCCGGGCTCCCGCTCGCCGACTCCCGCCTCCCGGACGTCACCGCGACCGTGAACGCGATCCACCAGGTCGTCAACACCCTCCGGGGCATCCGGTTCGGCGAGACCACGCCCGCGCCGGCGTTCGACGCCAGTCAGGGCTAGGAGCCCACCGTGACCCACCCCTACGAACTGACCCTCGCCGAGGCCGCGTGCGCTGTCGGGAGCCGCTCGCTCTCCCCCGTCGAGCTCACCGCCTCCGTACTGGAACGCATCGCGGCCGTCGAACCGGCGATCACCGCCTATGCGACGGTCACCGCCGAGCACGCGACGGCCGCCGCCGCCGAGGCCGAACGGGAGATCGCGGCCGGCCGGTACCGGGGGCCGCTGCACGGCATCCCGATGGCGCTCAAGGACCTCGTCGACACCGCCGGCATCCCCACCGGCGCCGGATCCCGGCAACGCTCCGGCCACGTCCCCGAGCACGACGCCGCCGTCACCGTCCGGCTGCGGGCCGCCGGGGCCGTTCTCGTCGGCAAGACGCACACCCACGAGTTCGCCTACGGCACCACCACCCCGCAGACCCGCAACCCCTGGGACACCGCACGGACCCCCGGCGGCTCCAGCGGCGGATCGGCGGCCGCCGTCGCCGCCGGCGCCGCCACCTTCGCCCTGGGCACCGACACCGGGGGCTCCATCCGGATCCCCGCCTCCCTGACGGGGGTCGTCGGCCTCAAACCCACCTACGGCCTGGTGCCCCGGCACGGCGTCACCCCGCTGTCCTGGTCGCTCGACCACGTAGGACCGATCACCCGCACCGTGCACGACGCGGCCCTCGTCCTCGGGGCACTCGCCGGGTACGACCCACGCGACACCGCCAGCCTCGACCGGCCCCGCGAGGACTACACCCGGGACCTCGGCCGCGACCTCGACGGACTGCGGGTCGGCGTCCCGGTCAACCACTACTTCGACCAGGTCCGCCCCGAGGTCGAGCAGGCCGTCCGGACCGCCGTCGACGCGTTGACCGCACTGGGGGCGACCGCCGTCCCGGTCGAGATCCCGATGGCGCCGTACGTCCTGCCGGCCCTGTGGGGCCTGGTGGCCCCGGAGGCCACCGCGTACCACGAGGAGACGCTGCGCAGCACGCCCGAGCTGTACACGCCGGACGTCCGGCTCCTGCTGGAGGCCGGCGAGTTCGTCCCCGCGACGGCGTACATCAGGGCCCAGCGCACCAGGACGCTGATGCGCGGCGCCTGGCTGGAGCTCTTCCGCGGCGTCGATCTCGTCGCCGGTCCGACCGTCACCTCCACGGCCGCGCGGGCCGGCCAGACGGTGCTGCACTGGCCCGACGGCACGGAGGAGTCGGTCTCCGACACCTACGTGCGGCTGTCGGCCCCCGCGAACCTGACCGGGTTGCCCGCGTTGTCGATCCCCGTCGGCTTCGACGGGGACGGACTGCCGATCGGCATGCAGCTGATCGGACGGCCGCTGAGCGAGGCCCTGCTCGTCCGCGCCGGCGGGGCCTACGAGGCTGCCCACCGCCCCGTGGCCCGGCTCGCCCCGCTGTAGCCGGGCGGGTACGGCCGCTGCCCGCGCCACGCGGCGACGGCGTGGGCGGAGGCAGTTCCGGGTTCCGGGCCTTCCCCGCGCCGCACGTCCCGTGTGCCGCTCGGCACCGTGCGGCGGTACCGGAACCCCCGCGGTGCGCCGGCGGGACCGGGCGGACGCGCCCCCGGCCGGTGGCGCCCTCGTGGCCGGTGTCAGGGTGCGGCGTGGCGGACTTCGCCGGCTCGGTCGATCTCGGGGGTTCCGGTGGGGCGTGCGGTGACCTGGGTGGTCCGTGCCTGCGCGGTCGGCGCGTGGGCGGTGCTGACCGTCGCGCTGGTGCGGGCGTTCCGGCTGGGCGGCGGCGCCGTGCAGCCGCCCGACGACCTGCTCGCGCTCGGGTGGACCGGGGTGGGGCTGCTCCGGGTGCGGGCAGCCACCCTCTGGGCGGGCCGGGCCGCACGCCGGCGGGTCCGGGCCCGGACCACCGGGGTGCGGTTGGCCAAGGGCACCGCTCCCTCGCCGGCACGACCGGCTACGCCCACGGGCGTGGTGGCGGCGTCCGCGGTGTACGTCCGGCAAGCGGCCGTCTGGTGCCTGCTTCCGCTCGCGGCCGCGCTTCCGGGGGCGCTGCGGGAGGTGGACGGGGGTGAGGCGATCCGTGAACTGAAGGCGGCCGGCGCCGTGGTGGCCGTCGTGACGGTCGCCCAGGTGACGCACGTCGACCCCCGGGAGTGCCGACGGCACCGTCACGCACTACGAGGCCGACCTCGTACTGAACCTCCCCGACGGCCGGGCCACCGCCACCGGGGCGACCACCCGTGACGAGCCGCAGGAGGGAGACCGGCTGCAGGCCCTCTGGCCGCCCCGGGCGCCCGAGCTGGGCGCCCTGGTCCGCTACCAGGTGGACCTCTCCGCCTACGGGAGCTCCGCCTGGACAGGGGGCGGCGTGCACGTCACCCTGCTCGGGTTCTTCGGCTTCCTCCCCGGCTTCCCGGCCCTGTTCGGCGCCCTGGCCGGTCCACGGGCCCTGCACGAGCTCGCCCGGCATCCGGTGGCCCAGACCGTCGTCGCCGCCGTGTCCACGGTGCTGCTGTGGTGGGTCCGGCCGCTGCTGACGGGGGTGGGCGTCGACTACTGGTCGGTCTGGTTCGCCACGCACGGCGGCTTCGCACTCGTCCTGCTGGCCGTCTCGACCGGGCTGTCGCTGTGGGCCCTCGGCCGCCGGGCCCCCTGAACCGGGTGCCCACCGGCCGGGGGGCCGACCTTCCGGCCCGGTCGAGCGACGACGCCCGGAGGCCGGTGTCAGTAGACCAGGATGTCCCAGTGGCTGCCCTCGTTGCAGTACAGGTTGCCCGAGGCGGCCTTCCACTGCGGGTAGCCGTCGCCCCGGTAGCCGATGTAGGTGAAGCTGTTCTGGATGTAGCCGTCGATGCAGGAGCTGCGGGAGATGTCGACCTTGTAGCCGTTGTAGTGGCTGTACGTCCCCGAGGCGTGGCCCACCTCGGTACCGCCCGTGATGTTGACGGCGCAGCCGCTGGACTGCTTGAGGGTGATGATCGTACTCACCGTGCCGGAGTTGATCTGCTCGAACGACGTGCAGGTGGAGTTGGAGCGGGTGGTGCAGCCGCCGCTGGAACTCCAGGTGATGCCGGCGCCCGAGAACCGGGCGGCGGCCGTCGACTGCGACAGCTTGGTACCACTGGCGTCGGCCGTGGGCGCCGAGACGGCGAGCCCGGCCATGGCCAGGGCGACGACGGTGACTGCGGTGCGGGGCTTCATCTGCTCTCCCGGTGAGGGCGGTGGACCTCGGACTGGGGCGCCCCCGTCCGTACCGGCCGGACGCGCCCGGCCCCGACCCGCCGGGTGAGGCGGTCGAGCACCGCGGCGGCAGGGCCGAACGGACGGGGGGTCGTGCGAAGTACCGTGCGGCAGTGCGGTGGTACGGCAGTGCGGTGGTACGGCGGCCCTCGGACGCGCGGGCCCCGCAAGCGGCAACCGCCGATCCCCCGGGCCCTGATCGCATGCGCAGAGGGCACGGGCAGGAGCAGGGGCAGGAGCAGGAGCAGGAGCAGGGGCAGACCGGTCCGGGGCGGGGGTGGTTCCTGCCGGGCGGGCAGGTGTGGCGGGGTGGATTCGGGGGGCCGACGAGGAAGAACGGTGCGGCACCAGGATGGCCCGACGATGTCTATGCGAGTAGACCCCGGCCTGTGAATTTCGGATGGCGGCGATGTATCCGACCCGCGAAGGCTCCCCGTCCGCCGGCCGGGCCGTGACCGTCCCCGCTCCCCCGCACCTGTGCGGGCGGCGGTGTGCCGGGCGAGGCGTTCGGCGGGTAACGAAACCGGGCACCGGCGCGCCGATGAGTTTTCCGACTCCGGAAGGTCTACATCTCGACCGGAACGACCAATCTCATCGGGAGTGACGACATGGGCCTCATCCACATCGAACTGTTCGCGACCCTCGACCTCGTCGGGCAGGCGCCCGGCGGCCCCGACGAGGACCCGGTGGGGTTCCCGTACGGCGGCTGGCAGGCGCCCCTGCTGAGCGAGGCCACCAGGGCGCAGATCCTCGCCGCGTACGAGGGCACGGACGCCCTCCTGCTCGGCCGGCGGACGTACGACATCTTCGCCGCGTACTGGCCGCACCAGAAGGACGACGACACGATCGCCGAGCTCTTCAACCGCGTCCCGAAGTACGTGGCCTCCCGCGGCACGCCCGACCTCCCGTGGGCCGGATCCACCCGGCTCGGTCCGGACCTCGCCGCCGCGGTGCGCGAGATCCGTGACCGGCACGAGCACGTGAAGGTCGTCGGGAGCCTGGACCTCGTGCAGACGCTGCTGCGCGAGAAGCTCTTCGACCGCCTCGACCTCTGGGTCCACCCGATCGTGCTCGGCGTCGGGAAGAAGGTGTTCGACGGCGGCGCGGTGCCCACGAACCTCACGCTCCTCGACCCGCCGGTGGCCGGTCCGGAGGGCACCGTCCACCTGCGCTACGGGCTCGCCGACGGCACGCCCGCGACGGGCGACATGAGCGCGCCCGACCGCGGTCTCGGGCGCGACGGCTCCCGGTGATCCGATGACCACCGTCCACGCCAACGGAGTCACCCTGGGCATCGAGTCGTTCGGTGACCAGGACGCACCGCTCGTCCTGCTCGCCGGCGGGCCCACCCTGCTCTCCTGGCCCGACGCGCTCTGCGTGCGCCTCGCCGCCGGCGGGCGCCGGGTGGTGCGCTACGACCTGCGCGACAGCGGCGCGTCCACGACGACGAATCCGCAGGCACCCGCCTACACCCTGCGCGACCTCGCCGCCGACGCCGCGGCCCTCGCCGACGCCCTCGGCGGGACTCCCGCGCACCTGGGCGGGATCGGGGTCGGCGGGATGGTCGCCCAGGTGGCCGCACTCGACCATCCGGGCGCGTTCTGCGCGCTCACCCTGGTCGGCACCCGCCCGGTCGCCCCCGGCCCGCCCGACGGCGACCTCCCCGACCACGACCGGGCGACGATGGCCCGGCTGTTCGCCCGTCCGGCGCCCGACTGGACCGACCGCGCGGCGGTCGCGGAGTTCGCCGCCGCCGGCGCGGAGATCCTCGGCGACGACCCCGCCGCCGCACGCAGCACCGCCGAACGCATCTGGGACCGCACCCCCGGCACCGCACCCCCGGTCCAGACGGCCAACCAACTGGGCACCGTGTTCGCCGTGCTGGACTGCACACCCCGCTGGCGCGAGCGCCTGCCCGGGCTCGGGATCCCCGCACTCGTCGTGCACGGCCGCCGCAACCTGTTCTTCCCGGTCGGCAACGGCGAGGCGATCGCGCGCGAGATCCCCGGCGCACGGCTGCTCGTCCTCGACGAAGCCGCCACCGCGATCCCCGGCGCGGCGGTCGACGAGGTCACCGGGGCGATGCTCGCGCTCGGAGGGCGAGCGGCAGGTGCCGGACGGACCCGGTCTCCCGGGCGAGCGGTACCGGCACCGGCACCGGCATCCGGGGAGCCGGGGGAGGCAACGGCCGACCGGACCGAGGAGCAGGTGCCGAAGCAATGAGTCGCTGCCGGCCCGGCCGGTGGGCCCGGCCGGCAGCAGCCCGGCCGGGCCCATCGGGCGGGGTCACGCCGGCTCGTCCACCCGGGCGGTGGCGGCGAGCTGCGCCGGCGCTGCGGATCCGGACGGGACGGCCGCGCCGCGCCCGAGGTGGTTGAAGAGCAGGTTCAGCGTGATCGCCAGGAGGCAGCCGACCGAGATGCCCGACTGCAGCACGGTCGCGACCTGCTCCGGGAAGGCGTGGTAGAAGTCCGGGAACGCGATCGGGAAGAGCCCGAACGCGAGGCTGACCGCCACGATGATCGCGTTCGATCCGGTGCCCAGATCGGCCTTGCCGAGCGTGCGGATACCGGCCACCGCCACCGACCCGAAGAGCACCACGCCCGCCCCACCGAGGACGGGTTGGGGCACCAGCGAGACCAGCGCGCCGACCACCGGCACCAGGCCCATCACGATGAGGAAGACTCCCGCGAGGGCGACCACGAACCGGCTGCGGATCCGGGTCAGCGCCACCAGCCCGATGTTCTGCGCGAAGGCCGAGCAGATGAAGCCGTTGAACACTCCGCCGAAGGCCGTGGCCAGCCCGTCCGCCCGCAGGCCGCCCGCGATCGTGCGGTCGTCGGCCGGCCGCTCGGCCACCTCACCGAGCGCGATCATGTCGGCGGTGGACTCGGTCATCGAGACCACCATCACGACCAGCATCGAGATGATCGCGGCCACCTCGAACTGCGGCGCGCCGAAGGCGAACGGCCGCGGCAGCTCGAACAGGGGGAGGCTGGCGAGCGCGTGCAGGTCGACCTTGCCGAGCGGGACCGCCGCCAGGGTGCCGACCAGCAGTCCGAGCAGGATCGAGATCCGCTGCAGGAACCCGCGCAGGAACCGGTTGAAGAGCAGCACCGCGAGCAGGGTCAGCCCCGCCAGCCCGAGACTGGCGGGCGAACCGTACTCCGCCGCCCGGGCGTTGCCGCCCTGGGCCCAGTTCCCGGCCACCGGCAGCAGAGAGATGCCGATCAGAGTGATCACCGTGCCGCTGACCACCGGTGGGAAGAATCTGACCAGGCGGCAGAAGACGGGCGCCATCAGGAAGCAGAACAGCCCGGCCACGATGGTGGAGCCGAAGATCAGCGGCAGGGCGGCGTCCTTCTTTGCCGCCACCACCGCCAGGACGGGCGAGACCGTCGCGAACGAGACGCCGTTGACGAACGGCAGCCGCGAGCCGATCCTCCAGAAGCCCAGCGTCTGGAGCAGGGTCGCGATCCCGGCGATGAAGAGGCTGGCGGCCAACAGGGTGGTGAGCTGGGCGGCGGTGAGGCCGACCGCAGCACCGATGATCAGTGGCGGCGCGGCCACGCCGGCGTACATGCTGGCGACGTGCTGGAGCGCGACCACGGCCATTCGGCCGGGCGGCAGCAGTTCGTCCACGGGGTGCGGCGGCGTTGCGGGCTCCATGAGCGGCGTCCGACGTCCCATTGCTGTCCTCCACATCCAAGGGTGGTTTCGGGTCCGGGAACGACGACCGGTGGCGGGACGCGGTGGCGTTGGGACGACCCTGGCGGACGGCGATGCCGCTGCCCACCTGCCGGAACCCGCGGCGAACAGGTCCGACCCATGAATGGATCCATCATGCGGAACTCGGATTCCACAACGAGGTTCAACAGAATGTAGAGAATATGGGTGGGGCGGTCAATAGCTCCGACTCGACCCACGCAGTGCCGGACCGAATCCATG
Organism: Kitasatospora sp. NBC_01560; assembly: GCF_045208415.1. NCBI lineage: Bacteria > Bacillati > Actinomycetota > Actinomycetes > Kitasatosporales > Streptomycetaceae > Kitasatospora > Kitasatospora sp. NBC_01560. The sequence continues at coordinate 405,714 of NZ_CP109364.1, forward strand.
GTTTCCTCCAAGGCGGTCCGCCCCCTTCGGCACGCTGCCCGCACCACGGGGAGGACTCGCGCCGGGCCGCCGACGCGGGCGCGACGGCGCAAGGGACGCCGGCGCGGGGCACGGCCGCGCGAGGGACAGCGACACGGGACAGCGGCGAGGGGCACGGCCGCGGTGCCGGACGGCGGCCGGCCCGAGGGGGCGGAGCGTCGGAACGCGAACCCCGGACGGCAACCGCGCAGGCACCACTCCTCCGCCATGAATCCGATATCACCATATGAATTCTCATTTCCATTGCAGCAGAACCGGGCGAATAGTTCGTGTATATTCGACCCCGCGCGAGCAATCACCCTTCCATCTCGACGGGACTGGGGATCGATGAACACGGATTCGATCATTCTCTCGATTTTCACCCCGTTAGGCCTGCACGATCCCTATCCCCGACTGGCCGAGCTGCAGAAGGACCAACCCATCTGCTACAGCGAGGAGTTCGGGACAACCTTCGCCACCCGGTTCGCCGACTGCCGGACGGTGCTCGGGGGGCAGGATTTCCTGGTCCCCGACGCGGAATGGTGCGCGCGGGAGATTCCCGGTGGACGCGACCACTCGGCGGCGGATTTCCTCTACTCCTCACTGCTGGGCACCAACGGTGCCACGCACCAGCGGCTCCGGCGGTCCGTCGTGGCACCGTTCGGTGCCGGACAGGTGGCCGGCCTGCACACGACGGTGGAGAAGATCACCACGGAACTGCTGGACGGTTTCGCCGACGCGACCGCGGCCGGGGGTGCGGCCGACTTCCAGTCCATGGTGAGCGCGCCGCTGCCGATCGCCGTGGTCGGCGAGCTGATCGGGGTGCCGCGCGAGGACCAGGCGGTCTGCCTGGAACTCGGCCGGGGGGCGAGCCGGGTCCTGGAACCGCACCGCACCCCGCAGGACTGGGCGCGCGCCGACCACGCCGTCACGACCCTGCGCGACTACTTCCGGGAGCTGCTGCGCGAGCGCCGCGCCCGACCCGCCGGCGACCTGGCGTCGGAGCTGTCCGCCAGTCGCTCGGCGGTCGACCCTCCACTGACCGAGCACGAACTCGTCGACCTGCTGCTCCTGGTGTTCGTGGCCGGCTTCGAAACCACCACCGGACTGCTCGGCCTGACCGTGTTCGCGCTGCTCACCCACCCTGACCAGCTGGCCCTGGTCAGGAACGAACCGGACCTCGTGCCCGCCGCCGTGCAGGAGGCGCTGCGCTGGGACAGCCCGGTGCTGATGACGGAGCGGATCGCCGCACGCCCCGTCAACCTCGGCGGGGTCGCCGTCCCAGCGGGCGGCTCCGTGACCACGGTGATCGGCGCGGCCAACCGCGACCCCGACCGGCACCCGAACCCGCACGTGTTCGACGTACGACGCACCGACTCGACGGTCCTCAGCTTCAGCGCGGGCCCGCACTACTGCCTGGGCGCCGCCCTGGCCCGGCTGGAGAGCGCGGAGCTGATCGGCCAGGTCGTCCGCCGCTTCCCCGGGCTGGTGCCGGCCGGCGATCCGGTACGACGGAACGCGATCGCGCTGCGCACGTTCGACGAGCTGCCGCTGGCCACGACCGGGTGACCACGCCGGCGGCGACCGCTGCGGTCACCGCGACCCCCCGGCCGCGACACCCCTGGCCACGGCGCACGAGGCAACGGCCCACCGGCGCCACCGGCAGCCGCACCTGCGGGCGGACCCGCCCACTCCCCCGCCGCTCGAAAGGACCCGCCCGTGAACTTCCTCCGCCGCGAACGCGACGCGCTCGACGCCTTCATGCCCGGCCTGGACGCCGCGCTCGCACGCCATCCGCTCGCGGAACTGGAGCGGGCGCCCAGCCCGGCGATCCAGGCGTTCCGGGACGCGGGCGGCCCCGGGCTGCTGGTCCCCGCCCAGCACACCGGCGCGGGCGCCACCCCGCTCCAGGCGGTGCGGGTGCAACGGGCCGTCGGCGCGCGCTGCCCCTCGCTGGCGGTGGCCACCACCATGCACCACTTCTCCATCGCCGGCCTCGCCGAGGCGGCCAAGTACGGCAGCGGCCTTGAGGGCACGCTGCTGGAGTCGGTGGCGGCCGACCGCCTGCTGGTCGCCTCCGGCTTCGCCGAGGGCAACACCGGCCAGAACATCCTGCGCCCGCACATCACCGCCGAGCGCCGCGGTGGACGGATCGTGCTGAACGGCAGCAAGATGCCGTGCAGCCTGGCGCGCTCCATGGACCTGCTCACCGCCTCGGTGGCGCTGCGGGACGAGGACGGCACGGAGCGGCTCGCCGTCGCCCTCGTCCCGGCCGACAGCCCGGGCCTGGAGGTGCGCCCGTTCTGGCGCACGCCCGTCCTGGCCGGCGCCGAGAGCGAGCAGGTCGTGCTCACCGAGGTGGAGCTGGACCCGCAGATGGTGGTGCTGACCGACGTCACCGCGGACGCCGTGCCCGACGCGCTGAACGTGGCCGGGTTCCTCTGGTTCGAACTCCTGCTGACGGCCGGCTACCTGGGGGTGGCGAGCGCCCTGGTCGAACGGGTCCTGGAGCGGCCCGCCGCCCGGGACGAGGACCCTGCGCCCTACCTGGTGGACGTCGAGGCCGCCGTGCTCGCCGTCGAGGGCGTCGCCCGGGCCATGGAGGACGAGCCCTGGGACGACACACTGCTGGTCCGCGCACTGACCGCCCGGTACGCGGCCCAGGATGCCATCGCACGCACCACCCGGACCTGCCTGACGGTGCTCGGCGGCATGGCCTTCATCGGCTCGCCCGACGGCACCTACCTGGCCTCGGCCGCCACCGCGCTCACCTTCCACCCGCCGTCCCGGGCGCGGATGGGCGGCCCGCTGCGCGACTTCCTCGCCGGGCGCCCGCTGCGGATCGGCTGACGGTCCGCCCACCCGGCACCACCCGCAGTCCCCCTTCCCTCCGCGGTACTCCACCATGTGCCGACCCTGTGCCGACCCTCCCCTGTGAGCGGATGAACCCCGTGCAGCCACCACCCACTGCCTCCCCCGCCCCGTACCGGGTGGAGGTCGTCTCCGGCATCGAGGAGCTGCCCGCCGGGCTCTGGGACCGGCTGGCGCCCGGCGACGACCCGATGTGGTCGCGCGCGCTGTTCGCGGCGATGGAGCGCTCCCGACTCGGGCCGGCCGGCTACGCCTACCTGGTGGTCCGCCACCTCGGCGCGAACGACGCCGTGGCGGCGGTGCTCCCGGTCTGCCTCTTCCGGGACCTGCGGCTGGACCAGGTCGTCGGGGCCCGCGAGCGGCGGCTGCTGGCACCGCTGCAGCGCCTGCTCCCGCGACTGTTCCCCCGGCTGATGCGGGTGCCGATGCTGTTCTGCGGCCACCTGCTCGGACAGGGGCACGTCCTGCTCGACGGTCCGGCCGAGGCCGGGCTCGGCGACGTACTGGTGGACGCCGTCCTCGACCTGGCACGCCGCGAGCGGCTCGGCACGGTGGTCTTCAAGGACTTCACCGCCGCCGGTCTGCAGCCGCTGCGGCCCGCCCTCCGACGCGCCGGCTTCTTCCTCGTCCCCAGCCTGCCCGACACCGAACTACGCCTGGACCAGCCGACGTTCGAGGAGTACCTGGCCGCGCTCCCGGCCAAGCCCCGGCGCAACGCCCGCAGCAAGATCCGTGCGTTCGCGGCCCGCACCGACCTGCGGATCGAGGTGCTGGACGACTTCGCCCACCTGCTGCCGGAGGTCCTCGCGCTGTACCGGCAGGTCATGCTGCGGGCCGACCAGACGCTGGACGTCCTGGACTCCGCCTTCCTGGCCGCCGTCCACGCCGACCCGGCGCCGCACCCCGGCGGTCCGGCGCGGCCACCCGCCGGGAGGCAGCGACTCGGCAATCCGGAGCGGCCGCCCGGCGGCACCCCGGCGGGCGACGGCCGGTCGCGCCGCCGCCTGGTCGCCTGCTTCGAGGGCGAGCGGCTGGTGGCCTTCCTACTCTGCTTCTTCGCCGGCCGAGGCGCCACCGGCGCCCGGATCGGCCTCGACTACCGCATCGCCCACGACGCCCGGCTCTACCACGCCGTGCACCACGCGGCCATCAGGCTGGCCATCGCCTCCGGCTGCCGGACCATCCGGTTCGCCCAGACCGCCTACCGGCCGAAGCTCGAAATGGGCTGCGAACTGGTCGAGCAGTGGTACGCGATGACCCATGTACGCCCGTTGCCGCGCGCCGTCCTGCGGCGGCTGCTCCCACCGGCGCTGACCGCCGCCCGCGACGCCGCGCTCGGCCCGCACGCCACCCCGCGGCCGGGACCGGCCCGGCTGAACCCGCCCACCCCGACCACCCCCTGAGAGGCCCGCCCGTGCCACGCGTCGAAGTGGATCTGTGTATCGCCGTCCCGCCGGAGCGCGCCTGGCCGGCGGTGGTGGACGTCGAGCTGTACCCGACGTGCATGGACAGCGTCGAATCGGTCGTGACGCTCGACCGCCCCGACCCGCTGCACCGCACCACGCGGTGGTCCGTCCACCTGGAGGAATCGGTCCTGCGCTGGACCCAACAGGAGGTGATCGACCCCGTGGACCGCAGCTTCGACTTCCACCAGATCAGCGGGGACCTGGAGGAGTTCACCGGGCGCTGGTCGGTGCGGCCGGCCCCCGGCGGGCACAGCACCGTGAGCCTGCACGTCGACTTCGACATCGGCATTCCGCTGCTCGCCGACATGCTCAACCCGATCGCCGCGGACGCCCTGCGGGAGAACGCGGCGCAGATGCTGGCGGCGCTGGAGCGGCGACTGGCACCCGGGGCGCCCGAGCTGACCGACCCGCCCGTGGTGGCCGGCGCCCCCGACCGACGCGCCGCGGCCGGAGCAACGGTCACGAACGCAGTCACGGCCACGAACACGGCCACGGCGGAGGCCGTACGGTGAACGCGCTGCCCACCCCGTTCGCGCCCGCCCGCGCCGAGGTCGCCCACGCCGGGGCCGACGCCGCGGAGGTCTTCGACCGGCTGCGCCGCCACCTGTCGCCGAAGCTGGCGCTGACGGGCAGCTTCGCCGGGCGCGGCGCGGTCGAGACGGCCGCCCTGGGCCCCCGCGTGACGCTCTCGGACGGCCGTACGGCCCTGGACTTCGGCTCCTACGCCGTCACCCTCCTCGGCCACCGCCATCCCGCCGTGGTGGCGGCCGTCCGGCAGCAGTTGGAGACCATGCCCGCCGCAACCCGCTCGCTGGCCAATCCGGTCGCCGCGCAGGCGGCGGCCTGCCTGGCCGGCTACCTGGGCGACCGGCTCCCGAAGGTCTACTTCGGGCTCAACGGCGCCGACGTCGTCGAGGTCGCCGTCAAGCTCGCCCGCCTCGCCACCGGCCGCGACCGGGTGCTCGCGGTGAACGGCGCCTTCCACGGCAAGTCGCTGGGCGCCCTCGCCCTGACCCACAGTCCGCTCTACCGGGCGGGCCTGCGCGGCTGCACCGTCGACGTCGTCCACCTCGACCCGCAGGACGGCGACGCCGTCCGCCGCGAGACCGCTGCCGCACCCGTGGCTGCCCTGGTGTTCGAGCCCGTCCAGGGCGAGAACGGCGCGCTGGTGCTGCCCCCGGACGTGCTGCGCACCTGGTGCGCGGACGCGGCGGCGGCCGGCGCTCTCGTGGTAGCGGACGAGATCCAGTGCGGACTGCGCCGGTGCGGAGAACGCTCGCTCGCACTCGCCGCCGGGCTGCCGGTGGACGCGGTGCTGCTCGGCAAGCCGCTGGGCGGGGGTGTGGTGCCGCTGTCGGCGCTGGTCTGCTCCGAGCGGTTCTACGCCCCGCTGGCGGCAGACCCGTTCCTCCACTCGGCGACCTTCGGCGGCCACCCGCTCAGCTGCGCCGCGCTTCCTGCGGCACTGGAGGCGATCGAGGAGCTCGCCCCGCACGGACGGCGGCTGTCGGCCCTGCTGGACGCGGCACTGGAGCGGTCCGCGGCGCGCTTCCCCCAAGTGGTGCGTGCGGTGCGCGGCACGGGCCTGCTGCGCGGCGTGGACCTCGTGTCCGCCCGGGCCGCCGGCACCGTGCTGGTCGAACTCGCGGCGGCCGGCCTGCTGGTCTCCCCTTGTCTCAGCCGGCCGACCACCGTACGGCTGCTGCCGCCGCTCGTCTGCACCGAGGAGGACCTCGCCCACGGGGTCGAGCTCCTCGACGGCGCCCTCGCGGCGGTCGCCCTCGGCACGGACACCGCCGGTGCGGGTGCCGCACGCGCGGGTACCGCCCCCCGGCACGCCACCGGTGCCCCATGACGACCACGCGCACCGACGGTGCGGAACCCTCCGGAATCCCAGGAGCCCCGGGACACGCAGCACCCTCGGGCCCGCCGGACGCTCCCGGGGGCACGAAAGGAAGGACGGACATGTCCCATCGTGAGGAACTGGCCCTGACGGTCAGGACGACGATCTCCGAGGTGCTCGGCACCGACGCGGACGAGATCCGCGAGCAGACCAGCCTGCTGGCCGACTACGGCATCGACAGCCTGGAGCTGATGGAGATCGGGGCCCGTCTCGAACGCGCGCTGGCTCTGCCCCTGGAGGTGCAGGACCTCACCGCCGCACAGACCGTGGGGCACGCCATCGACCTGCTCGCGGCCCGTACGGCGGGCCGGGCATGACGGCCCGGCACCCTTCGGGCGGGTGGCGGGTGGCCGTCACCGGGATCGGGGTGAAGTCCCCGGCGGGCAACGACATCGAGGAGGTGTTCAGCTCCGTCCTCAAGGCCCGGTCCACGGCCGTGACCGTCCAACGGCTGATCGACGACGGTCTTCCCGTCCACCTCGCATGCCTGGTCCCGCCGTTCGACATGGACGCGTACGTCAGCCGCCGCGAGTCCCGCCAGATCGACCGCGCCGCCCGGCTGCTGCTGTGCGCGGCGGTCGACGCGCTGGACGACGCCCGGCTGCCGGCCGTCCGCCCCGGCAGCGCCGACACCGACCGGGTGAGCGCCGACCGGGTGAGCGCCGACCGGGTGGGCGTGCAGATCGGCACCGGGATCGGCGGCCTGCCGAGCATGGAGCAGGTCACCCTCGAATTCGCCGGGCGCCCCGCGCAGTTGCCGGTCCACACCGTGCCCCGGACGATGGCGAACTCCCCCGCCACCCGGCTGGCCCTCCGCTACGGCTTCCAGGGCGCGTGCAGCACGTACTCCAGCGCGTGCGCGAGCGGCGCCACCGCGCTTGGCGAGGCCGCCCGCAGGATCCGCCACGGCGAGCTGGACGTCGCGGTGGCCGGCGGCGTCGACTCGGCGGTCTCCACGGTCGTGATGGGGTCCTTTGCCCGCATGCGGGCGCTGTCCACCCGCAACACCGCCCCCGAGCTGGCCAGCCGCCCCTTCGACGCCGACCGCGACGGCTTCGTCATGGCGGAGGGTGCGGCCGTCCTGGTCCTGGAACGCTGGGACCTCGCGCAGGCCCGCGGTGCCCACATCCACGGCGAGGTCGCCGGCTACGCCGAAACCTGCGACGCCGCCCACATCGTGGCCCCGCTGGAGGACGGCGCGGCGGCTGCCCGCTGCATGCGGCGGGCGATCTCCGATGCCGGGATCGCGCCTGCGGACATCGGCCACGTCAGCGCCCACGGGACGTCCACGGTGCTCAACGACCGGGCGGAGGCCCGGGCGATCGCACGCTGCTTCGCGGGACTGCGGCCGCCGGTGACGGCGGTCAAGGGTGTCACCGGCCATCTCATCGGCGGCTCCGGCGCCCTGGAGGCCGCAGTGGCCCTGCTCTGCGCCGCGCGCGGCGTGGTGCCGCCGATCGCGAACCTGCGGACGAGCCCCGAGGCGGACCTCGTGGACCTGGTGGTCACGGCACCGCGGACCGTGGCGCCGGCCCCGGTGCTCTCCAACTCCTTCGGCTTCGGCGGCCAGAACGCCTGCCTGGTGCTCGCCCCAGTCGACTGACGTACCGTCAGCTCCTGTCTCTCTTAAGCTCCTTTTCGTTCCCGCCCCCGGAGGACCTCGTGCACATCCTGCTCACCGGCGCGACCGGTGTGGTCGGCAGCGAGCTCGCGCAGCGACTGCAGCCCCTCGGCCCGGTGGACGGCCCCCGCCTCACCCGGGTCGCACGGCGCCCCACCGACGACCGGCTGGTCTGCTGGCGGATCGGCGCCGAACCGCCCCCGGCCACCCTCACCCGGCACTGGGACGTGATCGTGCACGCCGCGGCCACCACCCGCTGGACCTTGGGACGCGCCGAGGCGAACGAGGCCAACATCGCCCCGCTGCGGGCCGTCCTCGCCCTGGCCGACCGGGACACCCACCTGGTCCACCTGTCCACCGCCTACGTCGGCGGGCAACGCAACCCCGCCGACCTGCGCGGCGCGGAGTTCGAGGGCTACCGCAACGGCTACGAATGGTCCAAGGCGGTCTGCGAGGAGGTCGCGCGGCAGGAGCACCCCGGCGCCCTGACCGTGGTGCGGCCCCCGCTGGTCGTCGGGCGCCGTGGCTCCGGCGAGATCGCACGCTTCTCCGGCCCCTACACACTCCTGCAGGCCCTCGTGTCGGGGCTGGCCGCCGTGGTGGTCGGCGACCCCGGCGGCTACGCCGAGATCAGCCCCGTCGACGAGGTCGGGCGCGCCGTCGCCGCCGCCGTGTTCGGCACCCCACCCGCCGCTCCGCGCACCGAGGTGATCGCCGCAGGCCGGGACAGCCTGACCCTGGAGAGGATGCTCGACGTCATCTGCGGGACTCTCAACGAGTGCCGCCGGGCCGCCGGGGTGCCCCCGATCGACCGGCCGCGGATCGTCTCCGGTGACTCCTGGGACCGCTTCTTCCTGCCCCTCGCCGACCGCCACCTCTCCCCGTTCCAGGCCCAGGCCGTCAAGCTGCTCGCGATGTTCCAGAGCTACACCAGCATGACCGAACCCTTCGAACCCACCTGGACCGTCCGGGACCCCGCCCCGGTGATGGCCGACGCCGTCCGCCACTGGGCCGCCCGCAAGCCCCGGCTCGCCCTGGCCCGCCCCGAACAGTGGACCCGGCTGGCCGCCGCCCCGGCCTGAGCAACCGCCGGGGCGGTCGCGTCCGGCGCAGGAAGCGCTACGCCGGCGCTACGCCCGGGGGCGGGGCGGCGGGGCGGGCGCGCAGCCGCTTCCGGTCCGGCCCGCCCCCGAAGGTGCGGGTCCGACGACCGTCACCTTCCAGTTGCCCGCGCGGCTCCGGCGTCGGATTCTGGGCGGGATGCCCGAAGCCCCGCCCCCCAGGTCTCGGCTCACCACAGCCGTGGCACGCGAGCTCCGCCGACCCAGCCGGACGGAGCTGGCCACGGCTGCCCGCATCCTGGTGTGCGCGACCGTCCCCTGGTACCTCTGCATCCTCTGGGGAACCAGCGACGACCCCGTACCCGCCGCGCTGCCCGCCGTCCTGATCCTGCCCAGCGGCCTCGACGCCGCTCCCCGGCTCGCCGTCCAGCGCATGGCCGGCGTCCTGGCGGGCGTGGGGCTGAGTGTGGCCGTCCTGCGGATCGTCCCCCAGACGCCCTACGCACTGCCACTCGTCCTGGCACTCGGCTGGGCCGGGAGCCTCCTGATCCGCCACGACGGTGCGCCCAACAACCAGGTCGTCGTCTCCGCCCTGATGGTCTTCGCCGTCCCCGTCGCCGGCTACCCCGGAGCACGGCTGGTGGAGACCGCGGTCGGCGTGCTCACCGTGTGCCTGCTGGGCCCCCGTCATTGGCGCCCCACCCGGGTACGCCGGGCGTGGGGACGGCGCCGCAGCCGGTAGGGCCGGGAACCACCGGTAGGGCCGGGCACCGCCGGACGGGCCACTGGACGCGGGCCGGGAGAGCCGTCGCGCGCTTCCCCGGCTGGCCGGGCCGACCGGCGCCGGTGCGGGCGTCACCTGTCGGCGGCTGCCTCTGGAGTGCCGGTACCGGCCGCCAGTTCGGGTGGCTCCTCCTGCCCGCGGCCGCCGCAACGCCACCAGCACTTGGAGACGGGTATGCAGCAGTTCGCCGTCACGGACGGTCAGGCCGGTCCGCAGGATCCCCTCCTCGACGGTCTCCGGCAGGACGGCTCCTGGACGTTCACCTGGCGCCACGGGTTCCTCGACGAAGCCCGGTTCGCACCGGCCGCGGACTCCCGGCCCGGCCGCCGGGCGCTGGTCGAGAGGCTCCTGGCCGAGCACCCGCACGCCTCGGCCGCCGACCCCGAACAGTGGGAGGGGGCACACTCGGTCGAGCTCGCCGCCCGCTCGCTCGCCGCCCGGCCGCGCCCCCGGCTGGAGCACCTGCGCTTCGGCTACCGGTTCGAGCACCTCTACGAGGACAGCGCGACGTCGACGGGAGGCCGGATCGACCCCATGGAGTACCACGGCCACGCGCTGGTCCGGACCTCCCCGTGGGACGCGCTGCCGGGCCTGCGCACCCTGGACCTCGAAGGCGCCTTCCTCTTCGACTCCGTCGACCACCAGGGGCTGACCCGCCTCCGGGTCCGTGGCCCCGCGACCTCCGACGGCGCCGTCTTCGACCTCGGACGGACCCCGGGCGTCGTGTCACTCGCCGTGGTGATGGAGTGAGACGTCTTCGGCGCCTGCTGCCCCGTGGAGCAGCTCGACGAACTCACCGCCACCGGGTACCCCGCGCTCCGGCACCTCGATCTCGGTGGCTCCGAGTTCGACGCGACCTCGCTCCAGCTGCTCGCGGCACTGGCGGACAGCCCCGTCCTCCCCCAGCTCGAAACCCTCGCCGTCCCCGGCCTGCGGATCGGGCGGTCCGACTGCGCGGACGGCGAACCGCTGGCCGAACTGGCCCGGCTGGCACCACGGTTCGTCCATCTCGCCCTGACCGTGAACGGCACCGTCGACATCGAGGGCGTCGACCAGCAGGAGGCCGACCGGCTCCTCGGCGGAGCGAGCCCGCGCCCGCAGCACGGTTCAGGAGCTCGGGAGGGCAACTGAGCGGTGGAGGGACGACGGCCGCACGCGAGGCCTACTGCCGGAACCTCGGCGGGACCGCAGAAGGCGAGCATCGAGGGCGTCGAGGACGGTATGCAGGAGGGGAATTACGTGCGGGGCCGACTGGGATGCGGGGCCAGGGCGTTCACCCGAAGCCGCCGGTTCGTCAAGCGGACTCCGTTCCTTCTCAGCCCAGTTGCTCGGCCAGCGCGAGGATGATGCCGCTCGGCCCGCGGAGGTAGCAGAGCAGGTAGCTGTCCTCGAAGCGCGTCACTTCGCCGACGAGTTCGGCGCCGTGCGGCCGGAGGCGGGCGAGGGTGTCCGCGAGGTCGTCGACGGCGAACATGACGCGGTGCAGACCCAGTGTGTTCGCCGGGGCGGTCTCGGGCTCGGGGGTGATCGCCTGCGGGGTGTGGTACTTCGCCAGTTCGAGCCGGCCCGGGGCGTCCGGGATCCGCATCATCGCGATCTCGCTCCGCATCGCCTCCAGCCCGACGACCTTCCCCGCCCAGCTTCCTTCGATCGGCATCCTGCCTTCCAGCTCCATGCCCAGTTCCGTGAAGAAGGCGATGGCGGCGTCGAGGTCGTCGACGACGATGCCGACGTTGTCCATGCGCTGAATCGTCATGCGCCCGAGGATAGGAGCCACGCCCGACACCGTCGGGCCGACCGGCCGTCACTCCTTCTTCCAGTTGCCGGCGCGAGCGGCGACACCGTCACCTTCGCGACGTCACGCCCTGCACCGTCAGGCCCTGTACCGTCAGGCCCTGCACCGTCAGGCCGGTGGAGCCGCCCGCGGGTGGGGGTGCGACGCGGAGACCATGTAGTGCTCGGTTCCGAGGATCCGGCGGCGGACGTCCTCGGGCAGACGGGCCAGGATGCCGGGGAGGGGGCGCTCGCGCTCGGCTTCGCTGCGGTGCGCCGCGATGGCGGCCCACTTCTGCTCCAGCCACGGGCGCACGTCGCAGGTGAGGTCGACCAGGTGGTCCGGGACGCTGAGTGTGGTCTTCCCGACGCGCCGCAGGAGCGGTCCGAGGTCGGCGAGCGCCGAGTGCGGGTGGGTGGCCAGGTGGACGGCGTCGGGCTGCCAGGGATCCCCGGCGTCCGGGTAGAGGTGTTCGAGCCCGGCGGCGGCGACGGCCAGCAGAGTGGCGCGGTGGGTCTGCCGGTGGTCCGGATGGCCGGTGAGCTGGCCGTACGGGTCGTGAGTCAGGACGATGTCGGGCCGCACCGCGCGGATGTGCCCGACGATGCCCCCGACGACCTGGTCGAGGGGCACGTCGCACAGCCGCGGGCGACCGGGCGCGGACTGCGGGAGGCGGTGGTCGGCGTGACCGAGCATCCTCGGCTCGCCCGCGCCCAGGATCCGCAGGGCCTCGGCGAGTTCGGCGGCCCGGTGGGTGTCCGGCGCCCACGTGGCGGTGACCACCGCCGTCCGTGCTCCGGCGGCAGCGGCCGGGGCGGCGCTCGCCGCGGTGGCCGGAGGCTGCCGTGCCGGACGTGGGAGCGAAGGCCGCCTGTCCGGCCGGGCGTGACTGTGCCCACCGGATGGAACAGGGGGTTCCGCTCGCGGAGGTTCCTGCCAGACTGTGCCTCACATGTGCCCAACACCACGGGCCCCGTGCTCAGCGACCATGCCAGGAGGCCGACATGACCGCGCCCCGTACCACCACCGGCACCACCCCCGACACCGGCGACGCCGACAAGACCGGCACACCCGGCGCGCCCGGCGCCGTGCGCATCGCGGTGACCAGTGGTGTCACCGGCGGCGTGATCGGCGCGGTGATGAGCGCGGCCGCCAACTACCTGATAGTCGGCACTCCTGACGGCGAGGCCGCCAACGCCGTCAACCACGCCGTTTCGGGCCTGGTCAGCGGATTCATGTCGGGCTTCGTCGGCCTGATGATGCATCAACGCAAGGCGTCCGCCGCCCGGTAGTCGTAGCACGGGCGCAGGACCACCGAAGGCCGTGGTGACTCCCCCCGGCCGCCGGGCCCGACCGCCACAGCCTTCGCGGCGGGCGACGGACAGGTTCGCGGGCACGGGGCGGCTCGCCGGTACTCCGCCGGCCCCTCACCCCGGCCCCGGGCGTCGCCCTCCGGCCCGCCCCGGCGCCACTCCGTCGAAATCGGAGCGGCCGCCGGCCCGATGTGCGGGCCGGCGGCCGAGGAGAGTGCGCTGCCATCCGGCGGACGCGGCGCCGTGACGGGCGACCGCCTCCGCCGTGAAGGTCAGTGCTGCCAGACCCGCACGTAGTCGACCTGCATGTCGGCCGGGGTCGCCGACGGGCCGCCGCCGGACCAGACGGCGTTGTTCAGGATCAGGTACTGCGGCGAGGAGCTCACGCCCGCGGTGATCTGGCCGACCTGCTTGCCGTCGTAGTAGTACGTCACCGAGCCCGCCTTCCACTCGGCGCCGTAGGTGTGCCAGCCGGTGTAGTTGCCGGTGGCGCAGCCGCCCGGACCGCCCGAGGGCGAGTGGTAGTGGTAGCAGGCCTGGCCGCCCAGACCCTCCATGATGTCCATCTCACCGTCGGCCGGCCAGTTGTGGCCGTCCGCCCAGAACGCCGGCCAGTTGGCGACCTGGGAGCCGTCGGCGGGCAGGTAGATCCGCGCCTCGAAGGCGCCGTAGGTGAACTCCGCCTTGCCGTTGGAGGAGAGCATGCCCGAGCGGTACGGGTAGGTCTTGCCGTTGACGGTGGTCGGCTGCTGGGCGATGTTCAGGTGCAGCGAGCCGCCGCTGACGGTGGACTGCGACGGGGCGTAGGCCGCCAGCTCGATGTCCGGGTTGACCGGCTGGGTGGTGCAGGTCTGGCAGCCGAACCAGTTGGGTGTCCACTTGGCGCTGTCGACGCCGCTGCCGTTGAACTCGTCCGCGAAGACCGGGCGCCAGCTGCCCGCGATGCCCTGCGGGCCGGTGCCGCTGCCGGCGGGCGTGGTGGGCGTGGCGGTGGGCGTGGCCGTCGGCTTGGGCGTGGCCGTTGCCGTTGCCGTGGGCGACGGGGTGGCGGTCGGCGTCGCGGTGGCCGTGGGCGACGGGGTCGCGGTGGGCTTGGGGGTGGTCGTCGGCGACGGGGTCGCGGTGGGCGACGGGGCCACCGTGCCGCCGCTCGACGTGAACGCGCGGACCGGCGTCAGGTTGTGCCAGCCGTCGGAGGCCTGGTAGGCCACGAAGTACGTGTACGAGCCTGCCGGGAAGGTCCGGCTCTGGGGCGTGAAGGTGGTCGCCCGGGTGCCCAGCGTGGTGGCGACGGCGCCGGGGAAGTCGAAGTTCGCGCCACTCGCCGAACGTACGGCGACGGTGAGGCTCTGAAGCTTCAGCCGCTTGCTCGCGTGCACCTTGGCGGTCGCGGTGACGGCCGAGTTCGGTGCGGGCGAGGCGGGCGTGATGGTGAGCGAGTCGACGGTGACCGGACTGGTGGCCGCCTCGGACTGCACCGCCCAGGTCGCGGTGCCGGCGGTCACGGCCGTGGCCGTGAGTCCGGCGACGGCGAGCAGCTTCCAGGTCGCCGGCTTGGTACGGCGGTGTCGAGCGTTGTTGCGCAGGGTTGTCATGCCGTGGGAGCACCTTTCCTACCCCCCTCAAGACCGACGGACTCCGTCCGCGGCAGGGCGGAGGAGAGGCCGTCGAGGGGGGAGCCTGCGCGAACCGGCATGCCGTTCGCAACCTGCACACCGTCAGCCCGCGCCCCCACCGCCGGTCGGCCGGCGGTCCGTACGCAGACAAACCAGCAGGTCAGCCCAGGTGCCGGGACGGCGATCGAGCGCCGTTGTGAGGTGCGGCACAGGTGACCGGGGCCACAGGCTGCGTCCGCTCAGCCGGCCCGCCCGTCCGCTCATCGGGCCGGCCGTTCGTCGGACCGGCCGGGTGAGCGGGCCCGCCGCGCGAGCGGACCGGGGGAAGCCCACCTCGTACGGTCCGGGAAAGCGGTACGGCCCGTCATGGACGACGGGCCGTACCGCACACGTGCTCCTGCCGCTACGGGGTGTCGGGCCCGCCCACCCGGTGCCCGGCGGGCCCGATGCCCAGCCTGGCGCCGGCCTTGGTCAGCGAGCGCAGGGCCACGAGGAGGAACGCGATGTCGTCCAACAGGATCGGGTCGGGCAGAAGGTCCACGGGACTGACCAGGTAGACGATCGACGCCCAGAACAGCACCTTGTTCGACATCGGGATGCCGGAGGCCACCAGCAGCTTCCTCGCCCGGACCAGCTTGACCACCAGAACGGCCGCCACCACCAGACTGGCCGCGACGACTCCCGCGGCCACCCACCAGAACACGCTGCCGTCCACCTGACCACCTCCCGCTCGAACCGGTGCTTCCCCGGGAGTCTGCCCCGTTCTCGGGAGACCGTGCACACCTCCGGACAGACTCAAGCTTCGCATCCACGGCCGGCGAACCACGGGTCCGCGCCCGGCCCCGTACCGAGGGCTTCGCGGGCGGCACGGCGCACGCGGCACGCCTCGGGGATTCCGGCGGGACGGACCGGCTTCACCACGGAGGCCGTGACCCGGGCGGTGGTGGCGAGGTTCACCGGTCATGACGAACATGACGATCCGGTCGGCGCGCGGACGCAGCGCCGAGGCACAGGAGCACGAGCAGAGCCGGCGGGACCAGCCGCGCCTGATGAACGAGGAACTCGCCGTGGCGGCCGACGCCGGGCGGCGGGCCGCCCGCTGGGTGCGGGAGCTCGCCGCCCGGCAGGCGGAGGACGGGCACCGCGCGGTGCTGGAGCGGGCCGCCGCCGCCATCGAACAGGCGAGCGGCCCGGGGATCGTCCCGGGTGGGGCGGGGCAGCTGGACGCGGAGCTGCGCCGCGCCCTGGCCGCCGGCGTCGTCACCGGCAGCCCGCACGGCGTGGAACTCCCGATGCTGAGCGCCTGCGAGCGGGTCGCGCTGGCCGCGGTGTGCGCAGTGGCCGCCGCGATGCCCGGCTCGGTCCTGAGCGACCCCGAGCGCGAGCTGCCCGCCCTCGCCGAGACGATGGAAGCGGCCACCGCCACGGGCCGAACCGGCCGGGCGACGTAGCCGGCCGGGCCCGGCGCCGGGCCTGTCCCGGGCCGGAGCCGGACCGGAATGCGGCGGCGCCGGACAGGAACGCGCCGGACCGTCCGCGCAGGTCGGGGCAACCGCTCCCTAGGCGAGCCCCGAAAGGTCCGCCAGCACCACCGCGACGAGCTCGCGGCGGCTTCGGACACCGAATTTGTCGAAGACGGCAGTCAGGTGCTCCTGCACGGTGTTGGCGGAGATGTGGAGCTCGTCGACCAGCTGGCGGGTCGACCGACCCCGGATGACCAGGGCCGCGACCCGGGTCTGGGCATCGGTGAGTCCGTGGGCGCTGAGCAGGACCGCTCCGAGCTCCGCCGGCCGGGCCGGCTCCACCACCACGCCGATCTGCGGGCCCAGGCGGCTGGTGTGCAGGGCGAGCCACCGGCCCGAGCGCCCTCGGACGCGGACGGTCGAGGGCACCGGGCCGGCGGCGGCCGCGAGCACGCTGACCGGGAGACGGCCCGCATCCTGCCGGTCGCCGTCAGGGAAGTCGGTCAGCCACTGCTCGGCCTCGGGGCTCATGGACACGGTCCTGAGCCCGGAGTCGAGCAGGATGAGACCCACCCCCTCCGGGCCGGCCGCGGCCCCCGGGCGCGGTGCCGCGGTCACCGCCGTGCGCAGACCGGCCGCCAGCACCGGAGCGATGCGCCGGACCAGCGCGATTTCCTCGTCGGTGAAGCCCAGGGAGGAGGCCTCCCGGTGCAGGCAGAGCACTCCCCAGCAGCGGTGTCCGGTGACCAGTGCGGCGCGCAGTTCGTCGCCGAGCCCGAGCGGGGCCATGATCTCCCGGTGGCGGGCGCTGTCCGTCCGGTTGCCCTCGGTGGCCCGGTCCAGCGAGCCGACCGGATCGGCGGCCCGGGCGAGACCGGCGAACTTGTTGACGTCCGCCCGCCCGAACTCGTTGTCGAGGAACTGCGCCGTCGCGGGGCCGAGGGGGTCCTCGGCGGTCGCCGAGGTGAACAGCAGGGTCACCGGATCGACGGTCGCGGAGAAGGCCGCCTCCGCCGGTACCACCCGGCGCAGACGGCTCACGATCTCCGTGCCCAGCGTGGTGGTGTCCAGCCCGCTGCGGCACCGTCGTTCGATGTCGGCGAGCCGGCGTTCCACGGCCGCACCTGCCACGTACCCGAGCCTACGCTCCCCCACTACCCGGGGCCCTGGACGAGCCCGAGCCGGCGCAGCAGGCCCAGCTCGTCGAGCCGGCCCCAGCGCTCGACGATGCGGCCCTCCCTGATCCGGAAGATGTTGATCCCGCGGAGCGTGACGGTGCGGCCGGTGGCCGGCGCGCCGAAGATCTCGCCGAATTGGGTACCGGTGGCACTGAAGTGCTCCACGACCATGTCGTCCTCGGCGACGAGGAAGTCGCACGTGGAATGCCAGTCGGGGAAAGCACCGCGGAACAGGGCGGCGGCCGCGCGCATGCCCTCCCGGCCGCTGTCGGAGCCGACGGGCGGGTCGTGGTCGAGGAAGTCCTCGGCGAGGTACTCGTCGACCGCTGCGAGGTCACCCTCGGTGAACAGCGCGTCGATGAAGGCACGCACGATCTCCCGGTTTTCTGCGATTCGGGTCTTCTCGATGACGTCCATGGCCACAGTCTTCGACACCGCCCGGGCCCCGGGTACCCCAAAAAGCTGGGGTTTCCCGCCCGCTCGCCCGCCCGCTCGCCCGCCCGCTCGCACGCCCGCTCGCGCGCGTGAACCCTGCCCGCTGCGCGACGGCAGCGACGGCAGCGACGGCAGCGACGGCAGGATTCTCCGCCGTTCCGGGGTGTCGAAGTCGGCGGCGGGATCGGATCATCGACCGCCTCGGGCCGATCCGCGCCCTCCGGCCGCCTAGGCTGACGCGGTGACTGATGAGCAGGAGTGGGCGCAGCCGTCGGGAGTGTGGGCCACGGCGGTGGGGGTGGCCAGGGTACGAGCGCTGGAGACCGAGCGGGAGAACGCGCTGTTCCGCGACCCGCTGGCACAGGCCTTCGCCACCGCCGGCGGCCTGTGGCCGTCCTCGCCGCCGCTGCCCGACGACGAGGCCGCGCGACGCCGTCGGACGGCCGTGTCGTTCTCCATCGTCATCCGGACGAAATTCCTCGACGACCTGTTGCAGCAGGCCACCGCGTCCGGGGTCCGGCAGGTCGTGCTGCTCGGCGCCGGCATGGACAGCCGGGCCTTCCGGACGGACTGGCCCGAGGGCACCCGGCTGTTCGAGGTCGACACCGCCGCACCACTGGACTTCAAGGCTTCGGTGCTGCGCCGGGAACGGGCCGTCGCTCGCTGCGAGCGGATCACCGTCGCGGTGGATCTGCGGGAGGACTGGCCGGGCGCGCTGGCTGCCGCAGGGCACGACCCGGCCGCACCGACCGCGTGGATCGCCGAAGGGCTGCTGATCTATCTGCCCGAGGACGCGGTGGAGCACCTGCTGGCGCGGATCGGCGCGCAGTCGGCGGCAGGCAGTCGGTTGGGGCTGACCTCGGGCTCGCGCGGCGTGATCCAGCGCTTCGGCGCGGACGCCGCGCCGGGATCGGCGGCGTCCATGTGGGTCTCGGAGATGCCCGACGACCCGGTGGGCTGGCTGGCCGGGCACGGCTGGGACGCCGACAGCCACACCCTGCGCGAGTGCGCTGCCGCCTACGGCCGCCCGATCGGCAGCCCGCCGCAACGCGAGGAGCGGCCCGGCGGACTGATCTCGGCGGTCCGCCGGTAGCCGGTAGGGCTCCACCGGTTCCCTCGGTGATCGATCCCCGGTGGGCCCGAGGAGGAGCCTTCGGCCGGACCGCTCTCCGCCAGCGCAGGAAGGGCCCCGCTCTGACTGATGCTGCGTCAATTGCCGTGCCACAGGCCAAATACCGATCAGGACCCCGGTGCGGCCTGGAAGCCCGACGGAACGAACGCGGCGCCGATCACGGCCGGCGGCACCGCCACGGCCGGGGACTTGAAGCACCGTCGGCCGGAAATTCCCGCGCGCACGTGCGGTTCGTCCACCAGAATGCCCGCATGAGGGCGGACAGCGCGGCGGAAGTGATCACGAAGGCGCTGGCGGCCCTGCGCGCCGCCACCGCCCCGGACAGCGCGGACGACGCGGACGACCACGAAGCCTGGAGCGTGTACGCACCACTGCTGTGGCAGGCGGCCGCCGACGGGACGGCGGCGCTGCCGCTCGGTCTGGAGCTGATCGGTTCGCCCGATCCGATCGAGCGCAGGGCAGGCTGTGACCTGCTGTGCGACCTCAGCACTCGGCACGAGGCAGCCCGCGCCGGGACGGCCACCGCCCTGGTCGCCCTCGCACAGCGGGAGACCGAGGACCGCGTGCCGCGGTCCCTGGCGCGCGCGATCGAGAAGACGTACGACCCGCGCGCCGTCCCCGTCCTCGTCACCCTCGCCGGGCATCCCGACGCCGAGGTCCGCGAGCAGGTGGCCCGCTCGTTCGCGGAGGTCATCACCGGTCGGCCGGACGGACCGGACATCCGCGCCCTCATCACGCTGAGCCGGGACCAGGACCCGCACGTCCGCGACTGGGCGACGTTCACCCTCGGCGTCCAGGCCGAGGTGGACAGCCCCGCGATCCGTGCCGCGCTCTGGGAACGGACGGCCGACGAGCACACCGAGACCCGTACGGAGGCGATCCGCGGACTGGCCTGCCGGCACGACCCCCGCGCCGTCCCGCTCCTGGCCGAACTCCTCGGCAACCCCGAGGGCTCCCACCTCCTCACGTTCAGCGCGGCGCAGATCACGAGTTCCCCTGAACCGCTGCCTGCCCTCCTGGAGTACGAGCCCGGCGAGGACTGGGTCACCGACGCCGCCAACGCCTGCAACCCGACACGGCGGGCCCGCCTGGACGCCTGGGCCTGGGAACTCGTCTCCACCCTCCACCGGCTCCGCCCCGACCTGGACGCCGCCGTCTCGATGGATCGCTTCGGCTGGGGCCGCACCCTCGGCGTCCACGCCGCCTTCGGGTCATCGGGCTACGACATCGAGGCACTGCTCGCCCGCGCGGACGGCAACCCCGCACGCGCCGCCGACCTCGTCGCCACCGACCTGCCGAGCACCCCACCCCACTCCCCACCCGACCCTCGGCCCCGGTGACCACACGCGACCGCTGACGGGGTGACCGGCGCGCATCACCGTTCCCCAGGAGGCCCGAGGCCCCCGCTCCGAACCTGCGGGCGCCCTCGATGGGAGGGCGCCCGCAGGGCGGCTCGGACGATCCGGAACGCTTCCGTCCCAGAGGGTTGGGATGTCCATGACTCAGGGCGCCAGGCTCTCCACGACCGGGGCAGGACGGGCGCCGCCGCCGTGGTCGCCGAGATGCGGAAGGGCGACCAGAACAAGCGCGAACGTCCGCCCGCCTCGCTACGGGAGGAAGACCGTACTCGGCTTCTGCTTCAGGCTGTGCAGGCAGAGGGTGTACTTGTCGCTGCCCCGCCTGTAGGTGAAGTAGCCGTCGGCGTCGGGGAAGGAGTTGCGGCACACGGTCTCGCCGTCGTCGGTGTTCTCCTTGCGGCCCACGACGCGGGCCTCGGCCCTCGGGTCGGAACACGGGACCACTGTGACGTCGGGGTTGCTGTCGATGGCGCCGGACACGACGATCGGGTTGCTGTTGTGGATGCAGTCGCCGGCCTTGGCGAACTCGGGGTCGCCCTTCTCCACCAGGACGATCAGCGAGACCAGGACCACCGGGATGAGCACACCGAGGATCGTGGGCCGCAGGTACACCGGCCTGCCGGGGTTCATCGGCGCGCGGGGCGCTCCGGGCAGCGGCTCCGGCAGCTTGTTGATCTTCAGGCGCTGCGGGACGTTGATCAGCATGACGATGGGGTTGACGATCATCGAGGGGATGCCCCACCAGCCCTGCCAGAGGCTGTCGGACGTCATCTCGCGGTGCGTGGCGATGCCACAGCTGCGGCAGTACGGGCCCCGGCGCTTCAGGTACTTCAGGATCACGATGAGGCCGAGATGCCCGCGGAAGGTCGCGTCCACGGCCGGGACGGAGCCGCAGTACTGGCAGCCGAGCCGCCCCTCGCCGTAGACCGGCCGGTCCGGAGCCGCGACAGCGGCGGGCTCGGTGGACGCGGTGGACGCGGTGGGTCCGGCGCCGTGGGGCAGCTCGGTGGACTGAGTGGAAATGGTGGATCCCCCGTGACGATCAAGAGTCTGTGCCTGCGCAATCTATCGCCGCTCGAACGTCAGGACGATTGATTTGGGCCTCGACCAGCAGAAGGTCGCCGAACCGTGATCACAGATCACTCGACCGGTTCCGGAACCCCCGGGTGCGGGGACCGGGACGCGCGACCACTCCGTCGCCGGTCGCTCCGGTCGACGAGCTGAACCTCCGACAAGGAGGGAACGGTCGGGAGCCCAGGCTCAGTTACCGCGCGGCTGGACCATCTTGCGGCCCGCGGTGCTGCCGCCGTCGACGGCGACCGACGCACCCGTCATGTACGGGAAGTCGTCGGACGCCAGCCCGAGCACGGCACGCGCGATCTCCTCGGCGTCGGCCATCCGTTCGAGGCCGTCGACGTTGAGCGGCCCCCAGGCCTGCTTGTACGTGGCCCAGTCCGCGTCCGGGATGCCCGGCGGGCGGACGAAGGCGGTGTCGGTGGTGCCCGGCAGCAGGGCGTTCAGCCGGATCCCCTGGGGGCCGTACGCGAGCGCCGCAGCCTTCACGATGCCCTGCACCGCCCGCTTGCTCGCGGTGTAGGCGGCACTGTTCGGCCGCGCCTGCTCGGCAGCCGACGACGAGGTACAGATGATGACGCCGCGCTGCGCCCCGAGCATGTACGGGATCTCGTACTTGATCGCGAGGAACACGCCCCGGGCGTTGGTGGCCTGGACGTCGTCCCACTCCTCGACGCTCATCTCGTGGGGCAGCTTCCCGCCGCCGATGCCGGCGTTGTTGAAGGCCACGTCGATGCCGCCGTAACGACTCGCGACCCGGTCCACGAAGCTCTGCACCTGGGCGGCCACCCGGACGTCGGCCTGGATGTACGTGGCCTCGCCGCCCGCGTCCCGGATCTCCCGTTCCACCTGGCGCCCCAGGTCGGCCCGCCTGCCGCAGAATCCGACGTGGGCACCCTCCGCGGCGAACGCCTTCGCCGCGGCCCTGCCGATCCCCGAGGTGGCACCGGTGACGAGCACCGACTTCCCCTGGAAGCGGCCGGCCCTGCTCCGGGACTTGGACTCGGCACCGCCCAGTGCGTGGGCAGTGCCGCCGAACGCCGCGCCCGCCAGGCCCAGGGCGGCAGCACCCCCGAGGAGGGCCCGCCGCCCCGTGACCGCGGGGTTCGCGTTCGTGTGGCTGCTCGTGTTCGTCTCCGCATTCGTCTTCATGACGAGCACACTCGCAGCCCGTCCCGGGCGCACGGCTCCGTCCTCCGGCCGGATCTCGCGGCCGGTAGGAGGAGCCGCCCTCCTCCCGCAGCAGGAGCACGGGAGCACGCGCGTGGACCGGTCAGGGACCGCCGGCCGATGTCAGCGGAAGGCGGCGACGTTGCGGGCGGCCCAGTCGGCGAAGGGCCGCGCGGCGCGGCCCAGGACCTGCTGGACGTCCGGGCTGACGCGCAGCTCGGCCGGGTTCGGGGAGCCGAGGATGTCCAGGGTGTCCTCGGCGAGCTCCACCGGCATGCTCCGGGCCATGGCGGCCCCGGCCTCCTCGCGGGTGAGGTCGTGGAACCGCACCGGTGCGCCCAGTGCGGCGCCGATGGCCTCCGCCTGCCGGCGCGGCGTGATCACCGCCGGGCCGGTCAGCTCGTACACAGCGCCGCTGTGCCGGTCGTCCGACAGGCAGGCCGCCGCCACCTCGGCGATGTCCGCCGGGTCGACGACCGGCACCCCGACGTCGCCGAACGGGGCGGCGACGACGCGCTGTTCGCGGACGGACTCGGCCCACCACAGGGCGTTGGAGGCGAAGCCGCCCGGCCGCAGGATGCTCCAGTCGAGGCCGGAGCCGCGCAGCACGTCCTCCACCGCGCGCACGGCGATCCGCGTCGGGCCGAAGGGCCTGGTCGCCACGCCCTGCGACGACATCAGGACGACCCGGCGCACCCCGCTGGCCACGGCTCGGCCGATGATGCCGGCTGGGCCGGCGCCGGCGGCGTGCATGTCGCCGGACAGCAGCAGGAAGAGCGCCTCCGCGCCGGCCAGCACGGGTTCGAGGCCGGCCGGATCGGTCAGGTCGGCCACCACGTGGTGGACACCGTCCGGCACTGCCGCCGCGTGCCGCGACACCGCCGTCACGGGCCGGCCCGCCTCGGCCAGCGCCTGCGTCAGCGGTCGGCCCACGTTCCCGGTGGCCCCGGTCACCACGATCATGATCTGCTCCTTGTTCGAGGTCTCTGTGGCCGTCACGCTAGGAGCCGAGGCTTTCTCCTGGTAAGGACGTACCTTGACGTAAGCTCAGGTCATGGTGGTAGGTGCGCAGGACAGGCAGGCCGAGGCCGGGCCGCGGTATGAGGTGTTTCACACCGACTGCGCCGCACGCGACGTGGTCGACCACGTGACCAGCAGGTGGGGCATCTGGGTGCTGATCGCCTTGCGGGGCAACGACCTCCGGTTCTTCGAGCTGCGCGAGAGCATCCGGGGCATCAGCGAGAAGATGCTCGCCCAGAGCCTGCGCGCACTCGTCCAGGACGGCCTGGTCTGGCGGAAGGTCGAGCCGACGACGCCGCCCCAGGTCACCTACGGGCTGACCGAGTTCGGCCGGGACCTCGGCGAGCCGCTGGAGGACCTCTTCGACCGGATCACCCGACGGCTGCCGCCGCCCGGCGCGGGATAGCCCCGTGCCGTAGGGGCGGCCGTTCGGCTGGGATCATGCACGCATGCCCGAGGAATCGCACCTGTCAACCCGCCTGTGGCCGCTCGCGCCGACCAGTACGACCGACTGGTTGCTGGAGCTGTGCGGCGACGGCGTGACCGGGTTCATGCCACCGCCGATGCCCGATGCCGTCTGGGTGCTCAACGCCATGTACGAGCACGAGCGAGGACCGGCCGAGGTGACGTACCACGAGTACCGCCGGGCGCGTCTGGCGGACGGAAGCATCCAGCCCCACTCCTTCGCGGGCATCGACCTTGAGGTGGGTGTCGCCACCGGAGGCGGCCTGGGCCGTGCCGAGCACCCCGGCCGCGGCTGGCGGCGGCTGCGCTGGGCAGAACTCGCCCGGCGGACGGGAGACCCGGTCGTCCCGGACGGGCTGCTGCCTTCCCGTCACTGCTTTCCCTCGGCCACGAAGGACGGCAGCTGGCCGCTCGGCATGGTCCCGCCCACCGAAGGGAGCCTGGACCGTGAGACCTGGAACCGGCTGATCACCGTCCTCACCGAGCACAGCCCCGCAGGCCCGGACACCGCCTGTCTCGCCTACTACAACCCCCTGATGCTCAGGGGCACCGACTTCGACAACCTCCACGTGCAGGCCGGTCGCCTCGGTGACGCCGGGATCCTCTACGACAACCCCGCGGCCGATTTCAGCCCCTCCAACCTCTGGGCGCACGACCGCTCATGGGTCCTGTTCACCGACTACGACCTCTGGGCCACCAAGGTCGCCGGGCCGCCGGCCCTCGTCGAAGCGCTGCTCAACGACCCGGAGATCGAGACGGTACGACTGCCCTGGGCGCCCTGACCGCCGGTACCTGCACCTGCTCCTGCACCTCGCTGTCGTCGAGGGCACCGGGGCGCCGGCCGCGGCGACGGAGTACGAGGGCACGGTCCACCACCTGTCCGGCTCCGACGCCGGACACGCCCGCTACTCGGCGCAGCCACCGCCCCGGCTGCGCTCCCGACCGGGCTGAGCCCCGGCCGCGGCCCCCAGTCGCCACGCCTCGATGTCGCGGTAGTGGATCGGACCGGGGCCGCGGCCGATGTTGCTGCCCACCAGGTGGAGATGCCCGGCCTGCCACCGCCGGCCCACGAACCCGGTGAGCCCGGCCGCGGCCTGCGGCACACTGGCGGCGTCGCCGCGACGGGCCCGGGCCAGCGTCAGATGAGGACGCAGCGGGCGGTCGACGAAGTCGGTCCCGCAGGACTTGACCAGTTCCCGGACGTCGGCGGCGAGCAGGTGCAGCCCCTCCAGGTCACCGTCGATGCCGCTCCAGAGCAGCCGCCCGTCGAAGTGGCCGCCCCCGCGCAGGCCCAGTTGCAGGGCGGGCTGCGACGCGGCCCGGCCGGCCAGCACGGAGCGCAGCAACGGCACCGCCGTGGAGGGAATTTCGCCGAGAAAGGCCAGGGTGATGTGCCAGTCCTCGATCCGGTTCCACCGCAGCAGCGGGTACCCGGCGTAGGCGGGCTGCAGGGCCCGGGCCAGCTCGTCCTTGGCATCGTCGGGCGGGGCCAGCGCCACGAAGACACGCAGGGTCGAAGGCTCGCAGTGATCGTTCACCAGGGATTTCTAGCACCCCGCCGCGACGACCGCCGACGCCACCCACCCGGAACCGGCCCGCACCCCCACCCGCCCGAACGCGCCCACCGTCCTGGTGGCCGAGGACGACCCGTTCGTCCGGACCGTGCTGATCCGCCACGTCCGCACAGCGGCCGCACGGACCGGCGCACTGACGAACCGTCAGGAATTGAGAGGGCCGCCGGGTGGGCGTCGCGTGCTGCAAGCCCTCGTGGGGATCCTCGCCCCCGGTACGCCCCCCGGCCGTCGGCTTCCTCACGTCATGACGGCCGCCCGCCGAACTGCCAGTCGTGCACCTCGATGTCGGCGTACTGGTCCGGGGTCAGGACGGCGCGTGCCGTGTCCCGGTCCGGGGCCCGGAGCAGGGCCGCCGTGCCCAGCCAGGCGGCGCCGTCGTCGGAGAGCAGCGGCCCGTAGGCGATCAGCTCGTCCTGGTCGGGCGGCAGCGCGAGGTCGGCGGCCGGCCCCGCGCCGAGGCCGAGCACCAGGTACCGGTTGCCACCGGTCCGGCCGCCGGGGAAGTCCCACATGGTACGGCCCAGGGTGTTGCGCCACCGGCGCAGCAGCACGTCCCGGTAGACGCCGGCCTGATAGTTCGGCTCGTCGAACGCGAACGCGCGGGCCGCGGCGGCATCGGGCAGGTCGACGATGTGCACGCTTCCGGTGGGTACGTCGCCGGCAAGGGTCGGGCCCCGGGCGATCATCTCCTCGGCGAAGCCGTCCATGTAGGACCAGTGCTCCTCCAGGAGCTCGTCGCGCAGGGGCAGGGAGCCCGGTCGGTCACGGTGAAAACTGAGAAACTCCATGCCCCAGGATCTCTCGCAGCGGGGGCGGCGTCGAGCGGGTTTCCGCTGCCACGGCTGCTCGGCGCGCTGCACCGGCAGAGCCGGTGCGGAGCCCGCGTGCGGGCTCCCGGCTGATGCCGGGACGACCCGCCCCAGCTGCAACGCGCCCCCGAACGCCCCTCGTTGCCCGCGTTGCCGAAAGGTCTGCACGTCGACATCGGGGACCTGCTAGCGTGCGCGCACCGGCCTGACGCGCCCGCCCACGGGGGACGCGGCTCGGGGAAACCGACCGAGGCCGCCACCTCTCGATCGAGCCACTGATGTGACGTCAACTCCTGGGAGCAACGGAAGAGTGACTGTGCGAACCGCCGACGACCTCGCCACCGACCTGGAAGCGCTCCGGCAGACGGCCGTCGGCCTCGCGGACACCCTGCGCGCCGCCGCGGAGCGGGTGGACTCCGGCAGGCCTGTCACGGTCGACCCGAGCGACTCCATCACGGCGTACAACGCGTCCCGGGGCCTGCTCGGGGACCGGCTCGCCGCAGCCGCCCGGCGTCCGGCCGCGGAGTCCGAGGAGTGGACGTTCGACGATCTCGACCGGGCGCGGGGCGCCGTCGCGGTGGCCGAGGAGGAAGCCCGGAGCCGCCGGAAGCGGGCCGACGACCTGCGCGGGCGCATCGCGAAGTACGACTCGCTGCTGGCCGGGGAGGACGACGAGGAGGCCCGGGCCGCCCTCTCGATGGTCCGCGACAGCTACCTCGCACAACTGGCCGCGATCGGATCCCTGCCGGAGCAGATCACGCCGCAGACGGCGTCCGAGGCCGTTCCGGGCCCGGACCTGCTGCCCCGTCAGGCGCCCGAACCGGGCCCCGCGGAGGCGGCCGCCGACGCACCCGGTGACGCGGAACCGCCCGGGGAGCGGACGGGCTCGGCGACCGCCCCCGCACCGGCCGTTCAGGGCCGGGAGCCCGAACTCCCGCCCGCAGGGTCCGCCCCTGCGGCAGCAGCCACCGCCCCCGCGCCCGACACCGCCGAGCCGGACTCGCCGCCGAGCACCGACGCCGGCCCCACCGCCACCGACACCGACACCGACCCCGCCGCCCCGGAAGCCCTCGACACCGCCCCCGGCGCGGAGCCGGTCCAGGCCGGCACGCACCCGGGGCAGGACGTGACCGTCCCCGAGCCGGTGGACTTCGCGCTCGCCTCGGGCCGGCCCGCCGTCCTGCCGTGGTCGGGCACCGACGACGGGCCCGGCCCGGTGCCCAGCCTGATCCGGCAGGGGCGCCTCGCGGAGGCGTACTGGCTGACCCGGGGCTCCGACGAGACGGGCCTGCGGGCCGAGACCCTGGCGTTCGTCGAGGCGGCCTTCGCGTGCCACAACGAACCGTCAGGTACCGCGGTCCTCTCCGCGTTCAACCGCGCCGCGGGCGACTTCCGCGACGACCGGGGCGCACAGGTCGCCGCCATGGTGGCCTCGCTGCGGGCCGGACTCGTCGCGGGCTGGCCCAACGACCTCCTCAACCAGCCCGACCCCACCGCCGGGCTCCCCGAGGACTGGACCGCGTTCGTCGACGCCGCCGTGCACACCGTGCGGCACTGCCAGCGGGTCAACCCCACCCGCGGCTGGCTCGTCCGCACGACCCCGGGGGTGACGCGGGAGCAGATCGGCGTCCAGGCCCGTGAGCTGATCGCCGACCTGCCCCGGCGCCGGACCAGCTACGAGCGGGCCACCCAGGTGCTCGCCCGCCTGGCCGCGGCGGACCAGCCGCTGGGCAAGACGCTGCAGGTGATCGCGGACTGGGCGGACGGCACGGCCACCCCCGAGGCCCTCGACGCCGACGCCGAGTCCGTTTCCTGGCAGGACCCCGACCGGCTCATCACCGACGCCGACTCCCTCGTACGCGGCCCCAAGCAGACCCGCGAGCCCATCGAGGCGAAGGCGCGCCGGTCACTGCTGCGGGCGATCACCAGCGTGAGCGACCTCCTCGACCAGGCGCGCAACATCGCGGCGTCCCAGGCCAACACCCGGCCCGACGTGGCGGCGACCCTGCGCACGGCGCTCGCCAGCGCCGCCGCCGCCCAGCCGCTGCCGGGCGTGGAGGGCGCACTGCTGGACCTGCTGTGCCGCTGGCTGCGCGGCGACGCCCCCGTGCGCGCGCACCAGGCCGGCAGCCAGGCCGACGACTTCCCCGAGGACCTCGGCGACTACCGGCCCGACAGCCGGCCCCTGCTGGCCCTCACCGACATGCCGCGCCACCCGGACGGCAGCCCCGACCCGGACGCGGACGGCTTCGCCGCCGCCCTGCTCCCCCTCCTCACGGAGGCCGACGCCCATCGCGCCGGCCTGGCCCACTGCACGCGCGGCGACGTCCACCTCGCGGAGGCCCTGACCGCGGCCCTGGCGCACGACGCCGTACCGGCCGTACCGGCCGTGCGCGCCGGGGAGCCCGCGGCCGAGTTGGCCGCGGCCATCGACGCCGCCCACGCCGACTGGAGCGCCCGCCTGCGTACGGACCACGCCACCGCGTCCGGGCTGCTGGCCGAACTGCGCATCCAGCGCACCCTGGACCCTGCGGCCGAGCGCGGGCTCACCGGTGAGCTGGAGCGCCTGGAGCACCCCCGCCCGGCCGGCTCCTACCGCCAGGCCATCGGGGAGATCCGCGCCCTCACCGAGCGGATGCACACCGCGGTGCGGGCCTACGCGGTCAAGCTCCGCGAGGAGTTCGCCGCGCTCGACCTCGACGAGCCGACCCGCGCCGAGGTCGAGAAGCTGCTGGAGATGCACGACACGGCCACCGCCGAGGAGTACCTGGCGCTGATCAAGCACGGCGAGCCGCTGCCGGACTGGGGCACGGTGGACTGGGGCGCCGATCTGGACGCCTTCGCCACCGGGCTGGACCTGCCCGCCGACGACGGGCGCCTCCAGCAGGGTTACAGCGCCCGCCCCTGGGCACGGCACTACGCCGGCCACGACGACCTGCCCGAAGGCGTCGAGCCCGCGCTGGAGGCGTGGGATGCGCTGTGCGACTCCTCGATCCGCAACCAGGAGTGGCAGCGCCACCTGCCGCGCGTCCTGCGCCTTCTCGGTCTGGAGGTCGAGCCGGCCACCCTCGCCCGCTCCGGCGGCGCGATCGGGCAGATCCTCTCCACCTTGCGGGCCCGGGTCACCGAGTCCCGTCCGGGCTACGTCTCCTCGCTGGGTTCGGGTGCCCAGGGCCGCTACAACGTCGTCATCGTCGCGGACCGCCAGGTCGGCCGCAGCGTCCTCGACCTGCTCGACGAGACCGACAACACCGCCACCGTCATCCTCTACCTCCACCCCATGGGCCTGGCCGCGCGCCGCGCCCTGGTCGCCCGCGCCCGCACCGGCATGCGCCAGGCCCTGGTCGTCGACCCGGCCGTCATCGGCTGGATCGCCGCCCGGTACCCCCGCAGCTTCCGCGCCACCCAGCGCGTCACGCTGCCCTGGACGGCGTTCAACACCTACACGCCGTTCGTGGCCGGCCTCGTCCCGCCCGAGGTCTTCTACGGCCGCCGCGACGAGATGAGCCAGGTCGTGGACCCGCTCGGCGGCCTGTTCCTCTACGGCGGGCGCCAGTTGGGCAAGTCGGCGCTGCTGCGCCGCGTCCAGACGACCTACCCCACCGAGCACCACCGGGTCGTCTACCTGGATCTCAAGGCCCACGGCATCGGCGACGCCGAACCCGCCGGGCAGATCTGGTCCGTGCTCGCCGCGGAACTCCGCCGGATCGGCGTCCTGGGCAGGACCAGGAGCCACGACGACTCGCCGGACACGGTGGTCGGCCGCATCGAGGACTGGCTGGCCGCCGACGGCGAACGACGACTGCTCGTCCTCCTCGACGAATCCGACGCCTTCCTCACCGCCGACTCGCGATCCGTCCACAGCCGCGGCGGGGAGGTCACGTTCCCCAACGTCCTGCGCCTCAAGCGGCTGATGGAGGCCAAGGACCGCCGCTTCAAGATCGTCTTCGCCGGGCTCCACCAGGTCCAGCGGTTCAGCCACCTGTCCAACGTGCCGCTCACCCACGGCGGCCCCGACGTCCTCGTCGGCCCGCTCAGCCCCTCCGAGGCGCAGCGCCTGGTGGTCGAGCCGATGGCCGCCCTCGGCTTCGTCTTCGAACGCCCCGAACTGGTGTGGCGGGTCCTGGCGGCGACGAACTTCCACGCGTCCCTGGTGCAGATCTTCTGCGACCAACTCGTCTCCGCACTGCGCACCGCGCCCGTCGCCGACGCCGCCTGGCCCATCGTGGTGACGGAGGCCGACATGCGCAGTGTCAGCGCCTCCGCCCGCGTCCGGGCGCAGATCGCGGACCGGATGCGGATCACGATCAACCTGGAGGACCGCTACCGCGTCCTCACCCTCGTGATCGCCCTGCGCAGCCTGGAGGACGGCTACCGCAGCAGCTACGGCCCGAGCGACCTGCTCCAGGAAGCGCGGGAGCGCTGGGCCGAGGGTTTCCGCGAGCTGACCGCCGCCCAGGTGCAGATCTACCTGGAGGAGATGGTCGGCCTGGGCCTGCTCGTCCGGCAGCCCGGCGCCGACCCCGCCTACGCGGTGCGCAGCCCCAACGTGGTCAGCATGCTCGGCACCCCGGAGGCCCTCGAACTCGAACTCACCGAGACCGAGTTCCACCTGCCCTACGAGTACAACCCGCGCTTCTCGCGCCGGATGGTCGGCCAGACCAAGTCGGGCGTCCAGGTCTACAGCCCCCTCACCGAGGAACAGCTGTTCACCGTCACCGGGCAGGGCGTCACCGCCGTGTGCGTGAACGAGGCCTTCCAGCCCCCGCTCCTGGTCAACGCCGTCCAGGCCTACGCGGCGGCCCGGGGCATCACCGTGACCCGCACGACCCGGCCCGGTCTGAAGAAGCACCTCACCGCCCCGCAGCCGGCCGACCACCTCACCGTCGTCGACCTGCGCGGGTGCAGCCAGGCCGAGCTGAGCAACGCGCTCGCCCTCCTCGGTGCGGGCACCGCCGGCGGTGCGGACAGCCCGCCCGAGGCCGCCCTCCGGGCGGCGCTCCTGGTCGACCCCGCGGGCGTGCGCGGCCGGGCCGACGCGATCGGCAACGCGATCAGGCCGGAACGCTGGACGGCGGACAGCCTGCGCGCGTGGCCGGAGTGTCCCTACGACACCCCGCACCGGCGCCGGCAGCTCGTCGAGGCCACCGGCGGGTGGCCCTTCCTCGTCGAGATGACCGTCCACCAGGTGACCCGCACCGGCATCACCATGGAGGCCGCCCTGGCGAAGGTCCGGTCCCTGACCGAGGCCCCGGAGTTCGGCCGCACCCACCTGCAGCGCGTCGGGCTCGACCCCGAGCTCGCCCGGCTCCTCACCGGCTGGACCGAACTCCTCGACGAGCCCGAGCCCGACACCCCCGCACGGATCGCCGACATCATCGGCGTCCCCGAGGACCAGATCCTCGACCTGGTCGTACGGCTGACCGACCTCGGCGTCATCGACGAGAGCGATCACGGCATCGCCCTCGACCCCGTCACCTTCCGCGCCCTCGCCGCTCGCACGGCCGGTGCATGACCAGCACCGGCCCCCGGGCGGCATCCGCCGCCACCCACGACCTGACCGCCCTGCCCGGCGTCCGCCACTGGACACGGCGCATCGCCGAGGACCTCGCCGCCGGCCACACCTGCCTCCTGGTGCTGCCCACCGACGCGACGGGCCACGGCGACCACCTGCTGCGCGCCGTGCTCGGCGAGCGCACGCCGTGGCAGCGCATCCCACCGCCCGGCGAGCCCGACGCGCCGCAGCCGACGGAGCCCGAGGAGGAGGTGCCCGAGCCGCTGTGGTCCGGTCAGCCCCCGATCCTCGACGACCTCGACGACACCTTCCTCGCCGATGCGATGACCGCCGCCTTCGGCGCCGGCGCGGCGTTATCCCCTGCGCTGCCGCTGCCCCGGCCCCGCGCCGCGCCCGACCGCGTCAAGGGCGTCGAAGCCAGGCTCGAAAGCCTCCTGCCCCGACGCGGCACGGACAGCGATCCGGCCGATGACGTCTACCGGCGCCTGACCACCGACCACGCCGACGGCTGCACCTACGTCCTCGACGCCACCGGCGACGACGACCCCGTCGCGCTCGCCCGTCTGCTCCTTCGCCTGCCCGCCACCGCCAAGGCGGCCGGTCTGCCCCCCGAGCGCCGTCCCAGACTCCTCGTCACCACCACCACCGACCGGCTTCCCGCCAACGCACTGGACAAGCTGGCCCGTGAGGACATCGCCGTCCACTGGTGGTGGGGCGCGCTCGGCCGGCTCGACACCGCCTCCGTCACCGCCGTCAACCGACCCCTGCCCGCCCGCACCACCACCCACGACAACACCGGGCGCACCCGCATCGGCGAAGCCGTCACCCAGGCCACCATCGTCGAGGTCTGCGGCCCCTACCTGGAGTTCGCCGCCGCCCTCGCCGCCGGCTGGCAGGGACAGCCCGAGACCCTGCGCGCCGCCCTCAGCGCCGTCTGCGGCACCGACCCCGTCCGCGTTCCTGCCCCGCGCAACCCTGCGCACCGCACCGGCGCACTCGCCCACCAGCCCCCGGACGCCCTCCGCGCACGCTGGAACAACGGCACGATCGACGCCTGGGACGGCCACCTGCGCGTCCACCCGGCAGCGCTGTGCAGCACCGACAGCGGCACGGAACTGGACAAACTCCTCTGGGTCGCACAGAGTCGCACCCTGCTCCCGCTCATCGACGACGCCCGCGACGCCCTGGTCGCCCAGGTCCTGCCCACGGCCACCGAGCCACCGCGGCAACTGGTCGACTGGTACTGCTCCGACCGCGCCGAGACCGGGAACACCAGCACCGACGACAGGCTGCAGGCCATCGAACTCGGCCCGCTGCTCAAGGCGAAGACCAACAGGCACCTCACCTTCACGATGGCTCAGAACGCCACCCTGGTCACCCTCCACGACGCGAGGAACCGCCTCTCGCACCGCCGGCACCTCCCCGGGAAGACCCTCGACCACCTGATCACCAAGCTCAGCCCGTGAACCTCCGGCAGCCGTGGTGACACCCGGCCCGAGTGTCCGAACATCCGGACGTCCGGACGTCCGAACGTCCCTCGGCACGGACCCGGAAGGCCTCACAAGCCCTCGTGGGGCCTCGCCGACCGGGTCGACGCAGGACGACCCGCCAGGGGCTCCGGGCCACCGGGCCGCTGCGGCGGGCGGGCCCGGCTCCTGCCCATCGGTTCGGCCCGGGTGGTGCCGACGGCCTCGGTCGGTGCACGCCGGAGGGAATCCCTGCGGGCAACAGCTTGTCCTACCATGTGATCTTCGAATGCAGGGACGGACTGCCGCCGGTTTGCGGTCGGCTGCGGCAGCCGACGGGGAACGGATCGGCGGGGGCAGTGGGCATGTCGGAGGGTGTCGCGGACCTGGTGGGGCGCGCCGCGCAGACCGCGGTGATCGATGCGGCGCTGGCCGCACTGCCGGGCGCCGGAGCGTGCCTGCACCTGTCGGGGCCGGCCGGAATCGGCAAGAGCGCCGTCCTCGCCGACGCCCGGGCCAGGGCCCGGCGACGCGGGCTGACGGTGGTCGAGGCCCGCGGCGTGGAGGCCGTGCGCGGCCTCGCCTTCTCCGCCCTGCACGAACTGCTGCGCCCGGTACTCCCGTACGCCGACCGGCTGCCGGCCGCCCAGCGCGACGCTCTCCTGGAGGCCCTCGGCGCCGGCCGGGCCGTGCACCCGCCGGACCGCTACCGGGTCGGGCTCGCCGCGCTCGAACTGCTCGCCGAGAGCGCGGCCGTCGCCCCGGTGCTCGTGGCCGTCGACGACCTCCAGTGGGTGGACGCGGCGAGTCTGGACGTGATCGCCTTCGTCGCGCGGCGGCTGGCCTCCGAGCCGCTGGTGCTGCTCGCCGCCACCCGCAGCACCGACGACACCACCGCCGCGGCCGACCGGCCCGGGCCCGGCGTCCTGGGTGAGCGCGCCCGCTCCCTGCCGCTCGGCCCGCTGGCCGAGGCCGACGCCGCCACCCTGCTCGCCACCCACGCCGCCCACCTCGGACGGCCCCAGCGCCGGTTGGTGCTCGACCTCGCCCAGGGCAACCCGCTGGCGCTGATCGAACTGCCCACCGCACTGCCCGCCGCGGCCGAGGCCGGCGCCCTGCTCCAGCCGAGCACCGCCACCACCACGGCAACCACCCCGGTGCCGCTCACCGACCGCCTCCAGCAGACCTTCGCCGCCCGCCTCGACGACTGCGCCCCGCCCACCCGCACCCTGCTGCTGCTCGCCGCGCTCCAGGACACCGACGACCTCGCACCGGCCCACGCCCTGGTCGTCCGGCTGCTCGGCGCCGAGGCCGCCGGCCGCGCCCTGGCCCAGGCCCGCGACACCGCACTCGCCGAACCCGACCGCACCGACGGACCCGCCGGGCAGCTGCGGCTGCGGCACCCGCTGGTCCGCTCCGCCGTCATCCGGGCCGCCGCACCCGCAGAACTGGCCGCCGCCCACCTGGCCCTCGCCGCGCACCTGGACGACCCCGACCGGGCCGTCTGGCACCGCGCCGCCGCCCGGACCGAACCCGACGGGGCCATCGCCGACGACCTGGACACCGCCGCCGCACACGCCGCCGCCCGCGGCGCCACCGCGCTCGCCCTGGCCTGCCTGCACCGCGCGGCCGGACTGTCACCCGAACCGGCCGCCGCCGCCCACCGCCTGCTGCGCGCCGCCGAGTACGCCTTCGAACTCGGGCACCCCGGGACGGTCCGACAGCTCACCGGCCGGCTGCGTGCCCTGCCCGCGGGCAGCGTCGACACCGGCCGGCTGGCCGCCCTGGAGAGCGCCTTCGACGACGGCGTCCCCGACGGCCAACCCCTGGTCCGCGAGCTCACCCGGGCCGCCGACGACGCCACCGCGGGCGGCGACCCGGCCCTCGCCTCGCACCTGCTGATCCGGGCCGCCCGCGCCACCTACTGGGGCGCCTACCGGGATCCGGACCTCGCGCCCGCGCTGCGCACCGCCGCGGACCGCACCGGCCTGCCCGCCGGAGACGCCCGCATGCTGCTGATCGACGCGTTCGTCGATCCCTTCACCCGGGCGCCGGCCATCATCGCCGAGCTGGACCGCCCCGAACCACGCGACCCCGTCGACATCGGCCTGCTCGCCCAAGCCGCCTTCGTGGCCGGCGCGTTCGACCACACCGTCCGCCTCACCGCCCTCGCCGCCGACGCCCTGCGCGAGCAGGGCAGCCTGGCAGCCCTCGCCCAGGTGCAGGTGCTGCGCAGCTACGCCGCCCTCTACCTCGGCCAGTGGCAGATCTGCTACACCGCCGCCGACGAGGCCCACCGCTACGCCACCGAGACCGGCCAGCGGACCTGGGCCGCCTGCGCACAGCTCGGCAAGGCCAACCTCGCCGCGGTCCGCGGCCGCCAGCGCCTGGCCGCCCGGCTGATCGCGGACGTCCGCGAAGCCGCCGCGGCGACCGGCAACGTCGCCGTCGTCAACGGCATCCAGCTCAACCGGGGCCTGGCCGCGCTCGGCCAGGGCGACCCGGCCACCGCCTTCGCCGAACTCTCCCGGATGGTCGACCCCGCGGACCGCGCCTACCAGAGCCCGCAGTGCACCTGGGCCCTCGACTACTATGCCGAGGCCGCCGCCCTGACCGGCCGCCACCAGCAGGCCCGCGAGGTACTCGCGCGGATCGAGGACCTCACCGCAGGCACCCCGGCCCCGGGAGTGCGCCGGGCACTGGCCCTCGCCGACGCCCTGCTGGCCGACGACCAACGGGCCGAGCAGGCCTTCGCTGCCGCACACCGGCACACCGCCGACGCCTCGCCCTGGTACCGCGCCCGGCTCGACCTCGCCCACGGCTCCTGGCTGCGCCGCCGGCACCGCACCACCCGCGCCCGCGAGCACCTGCAGTCCGCGCAGAGCGTCTTCGACGCCCTCGACGCGCCCGCCTGGGGCGCCCGCACCGCGGACGAACTGCGCGCCGCCGGACAAACCGTCCAGCGCCACCGGCCGGACGCCTGGGCCCGGTTGTCGCCGCAGGAGCTGGAGATCGCCCGGCTCGCCGGGCAGGGGCTGTCCAACCGCGAGATCGGCGAGCGGCTGTTCCTCTCGCACCGCACCGTCGGCTCCCACCTGTACCGGATGTTCCCGAAGCTCGGCATCCGCTCCCGCAGCCAGCTCGCACTCGCGCTCGGCCGGGCCTGACGACCGCAGCACCGACCGCGGCCGGCCGTCCCCGCCGAGGCGGGCGCGCAGGGCCGGGGACGATGGGGCGGGGACGACGGGGCGGGGACGACGCAGGGGAAGACGGTGCAGCCGTGATGCAGTCATTCGACCCAAGCCGCACGGCCGGGCCCGCGCCTACCGTCGGACACGTCGACGAGGGCGGGCCCGCGTCCCGACTCCGTCGACCGGTTCTGTCGATCCACTGAAAGGTTTTCCATGACTCTTCGCACGAAGGCCTCCCGTCTGATGGTGGCGGCGGTCGTCACCGGCGCCGGGTTGCTCGGGACCGCCGGGAGTGCGTTCGCCGCCGTCGGTCCGGGCGGCGACGAGCCGGGCCGGCCCCCCACGCCCCAGACGCCGGCGAGGTACTACTGCACCTCGCTGCTCGGCTCCGGCGCGTACTCGGTGGTCTGGCTCGCCAACCAGAATGCACAAGTACGAAACCGTCAGGTGCACCTCTCGGTCCTGAACTTCGGGAACTCGCACCACCTGACCACCGACCAGTGGCGGCAGACGGACCGCGACTGCCAGGACAACGCGCGGACCGACAAGGCCAAGGGCAAGGAGAAGGAGGCCGAGGTGTTCAAGGCGGCCGACAAGGAGATCCACCGCCAGCACCAGGAGCTCTGAGGCGTCTCTCCCCGCTCCTTGAGGTGCCGACCGGCTGATCCGCTGTGTCCGGCCGGCCGGTGATCGCTCCAACGGTGCACCGCCCGCCTCCGCCGCTGTCGCCGCGGAGGCGGGCGGCCGGCGCCCGTCCTGCGTCGACGCGTGTCCCTCACAGCTCCCGGACGTTGGGCGGGTTGCCGGTGGAGACGGAGAGCGTCCCCTGCTGGACTTGGAGGTTGCTGTTCCTGACCAGCATCCCGTTGCCCTTGGACATCGAGACGTTGCTCCTGCCGAAGGTGAGAGCCCCTGCCGCCGTCGCGGCTGCCCGCCCACGCGGTGTTGACGCCCTCAGCGGCATCACCACATCGCACGCCGGACGACGCCGGACGAGGAGGGGTCCCGGAGGGTCGCCGACCGACCCTCCGGGACCCCTCCGGCACGATCAGGACCTGCCGGTACCGGCGATCGGCGGCCCGTAGGTGTACCAGGAGTTCCAGTTTCCGTTCTGGGCGCGGTCGCGGGACCACATGCGGTTGTCGCTGCCGCGCGACGTGATGGTGAAGGCGCCCCCGAGGGTCTGGCGGGTGATGTCGACCTTGGTCGTGAAGGAGCCGCCCATGGAGGTCCAGGCGCTCAACTTGCCGGAGCTGTTGGTCGTCCAGCGCGTCCACACGGCGTGGTCGGTGCCGATCACGAAGATCTCGCTGGTGCCGTCCCGGAACGCGAAGGAGGTCACACCCCCGTCGTACTCGCCACCGCACAGAAAGGTGCCGCCGAACTGCTTGCTGCTGCAGTGCGCGGGGGTCCCGCCGATGTCACCCGCCGACGCGGGGGCCGCGCTCAGCCCGATTCCGGCGAGGACACCGGCGGCCGCGACGGCGGCCTTGATCTTGTTCATCTCTGCTCCTGACTGGTCGGGACGGGCTTCGTTCAGCCGCCCGGACACCCGGGGCACCCGGACCGCAGCCACCCGGCGCCCACGCGACAGGCCCTCACCGGTAGCAACGGGAGCAGCAGCCGGTCGAGTTCAACCGTCCCTCGTCCGCCGGTCGAGCGATCAGCGTCCCAGCGCGTGACGGACACTCAGTCCGTGGTGGCGGCGGAGCCGGCGCATCTCCCACCAGGAGAGGGCCGTGACGGTCACGGGGGCACCGAGGATGAAGACCGCCCGGGCACCGGCCGGGACTTGGGGGTAGGCGCCCGTGATCACGTCCAGGAGCGCCATCTCCCACACCAGGACGCCGGCGAGGACCGGCGGCATCACCTCATGGATGTCCGCAGTACGGAAGACGTGCACGAGTGACAGGCCGATGCCGTAGAGGGCGAAGCCGATCGACCACGCGCAGAGTACCCCGATGGCGATCGTTCCCGGCAGCCCGACGGCGTCCCGGAGCCCCGCCAGCTCCGGCGCCATCGCGAGCGCCGCGGTGCCCATCGACGCCATGATCGCCACCACCGCGCCGAGCGGGCGCAGGGCCCGTCGCAGGTAGACCCGCCGCAGTCCGCCCCGCGCGGCAGCGATGAAGGCGCCGACCACGACGGGGAAGGTGCAGACCAGCACCAGGACGCTGGACCAGCTCTGGTTGAGGCGTTCGTCGGCCACGGACTTGACGTCCTCGGCGCTGACGACGGAGTTGTAGGTGACCATCAGGCCCACCCAGGCCACGAGGCCGAGTGCGGTCCGCCAGAGCTGGAGCCTGCGGACCGCCGGATCGTCCACGACGCCGGGGCGCGAAGGACGGAAGGCCCGCTGGGCGGCGTAGAACGGATTGCGCACCCCGCGGAGGATCTTCCGGCCCCGCGACGGTTCGACCGGAGGTAGCGATCCCGGCGGGCCGGGCGGCCCGTACGGATACCCCTGCGGCGGGACGTGCCCCGCGTACGGATACCCCTCCGCCGGAGGCGGGTAGCCCTGTGGCGGGTAGCCCTGCGACGGATACGGGGAGCTCTGACCGGGCCACCCCGCCGGCGGCCGACCGCCCGCACCGCCCGCCGGATCCCCGTACCCGCTCCCGTCCTGGCCGTACCCGCTCACGCCACGCACCCCCGCTGCCGTACCCTGCCCTGCCCCGTCGACGCCACGCATCGTAGCTGGCCCGGACTGCGGCCGGGCCGGCTCACCGGAGAAGAGCAGCACTGCCCCGGGGCCCGCCACGGAGCGGCCGGGTCGGACGCCACCGGCGCGTCACCGGTCTCCGACGGGAACGGTGTGTGCGTGCGAGGCCTCAGCGGCCCCGTACGCCCCGGGTGCGGGACGGCGGCGGCGGGCGCTTACCACCAGGACGGACAGCAGCAGGCCCGCTCCGGACGCCGCTCCGACGTCGTCGGCCGACACCGTGGAGGTGGACGCCGAGCTCGCCGGACCGTTGACGAGCCCCAGACCGGCGGCCATCAGCACCAGCGGCAGAACGAACGCCGAGTACGTCCAACCCCCCTGGACGAACACCAGCAGCGCGCACCCGGCGGTCGCCGCGGCGAAGCCGGGGCCGATGGCGGCCCCGGTGCCCACCCGCTGGACCATCCGGGGTACGAGCGGTGTGGCCGCGATCAGGCCGACCGTCGCGGGCAGCGTGGCCAGGCCCGCCTGCCAGGCGCTCAGTGCGAGCGTGGCGGGGTTCTGGAAGTAGAGGCCGACCAGGTACATCAGACCGTTGATCACGCCCGCGCTCAGCAGGATCCCGACCGTCGCCCCGATCAGGACCCGGTTCTTCAGCAGCCGCAGGTCCACCAGCGGCGCCTCGACCCGCCGCTCCACGCAGCCCGAGTCCGCCGCACGGGCTCCGGAGCCACCGCCGGAGCGCAGGTCTTGGCGGTCCGCCGGAGCGTGCGTCGGCCGGCTCAGTCGGTGACGGTGTCCCCCGTCTTGAGGTCGCTGATCTTCTGCTGGTAGGCGT
This sequence comes from Kitasatospora sp. NBC_01560, assembly GCF_045208415.1. Classification (NCBI taxonomy): domain Bacteria; kingdom Bacillati; phylum Actinomycetota; class Actinomycetes; order Kitasatosporales; family Streptomycetaceae; genus Kitasatospora; species Kitasatospora sp. NBC_01560. The sequence continues at coordinate 445,491 of NZ_CP109364.1, forward strand.
CCAGCTTCTCCGGGCAGTAGACCTTGACCACCTCGGCGCCGGCCTCCAGGATCCGCTGGTCGACGATGACCGGACGCATGCCGGGGCCGCCCGCGCCGTTGGCGAGCTGGACGAGCCACAGGCTCCGCCTGAGCGCCGAGTTGGGGTCGGTGCAGACCGCGCCGCCGTCCGTTCCCAGGGTGTCGGCGATGTTGTTCGTGTTGCGCGAGGCGAAGCCGTTCGCGACGAGCGCGTCGTTCAGCCGGTTCGCCTTCCGGTGGGCCTCGTTGGTGGCCTTCTGCTGGGTGTACGTGAACAGTCCGGCGATCATCATGCCGACCAGCACCACGATCGCGCCGACGTAGATCCACCGGTGCTGGGACCACATGCGGGTGGGGCTCATGCCACCCCTCCGTCCACCTGGGCGTTACCCGCATCGGCCTGCCGCCAGCTGGGTTTGCGGGCCTTCAGGAACGCGAACGGGATGACCACGCCGAGCAGCAGGAGCCCGCCGCCGACGATGCCGATGTAGGCCCAGGAGCTGCCGCCACCGAACTGGGACGACGGGATGAACCCGATGATCATGGCCAGGGCGGAGGCGACGAAGCCGACCACGCAGAGCGCGGTGAGCAGCGGGGCGCGGTAGCCGCGCGCGTGATCGGGCTGCTTGCGGCGGAGCTGGATGGCGGCCACGAACATCAACAGGTACATGATCAGGTACACCTGCGTGGTGATGACCGAGAAGATCCAGTACACGCTGGACACGTTCGGGATCAGCGCGTACAGCAGGGCGATGAGGGTGGTGAACAGGCCCTGGGTGACCAGGATGTTCTGCTGGATGCCGTGCTTGTTGAGCCGCTGCAGGAACGGGGGCAGGTAGCCCTCCTGGCGGGAGATCAGCAGCAGCCCCTTGGACGGGCCGGCCAGCCAGGTGAGCATGCCGCCGAGGGAGGCCGCGCACAGGGCGATCGCGACGATCGGCACCAGCCAGCCGACGTGGAAGTACTGGAAGAAGGCGTCGAAGGCCTGCATGACGCCGGCGGTGAGGCTGAGCTGGTCCGCCGGGATGACCCAGCTGATGGCCAGGGCGGGCAGGATGAAGATCAGCAGCACCATGCCCATGGCCAGGAACATCGACTTCGGGAACTCCTTGGCCGGGTTGCGCAGCTTGTTGACGTGGACGGCGTTCATCTCCATGCCGGAGTAGCTGAGGAAGTTGTTGACGATCAGCACCAGGCTGGCGATGCCGGTCCACTCGGGGAAGAGGTGCGAGCCGTCCATCGGGGCGGCGGAGGGGTTGCCCTGCCCGAGGAAGACGAATCCCAGGAGCACCAGCAGCGTGCCGGGGATCAGCGTCCCGATGATCAGGCCGCCGGAGGCCAGGCCCGCGACGGCGTTCGTCCCGCGAGAGGACACCCACACGCCGGACCAGTACAGGACCACGATGACGATCGCGGTGTAGACGCCGTTGCTGGCCAGCTCGGGGTTGATCACGTACGAGATCGTGCTCGCCACGAAGGCGAGCAGGCTGGGGTAGTAGAAGATCGTCATGGCGAACTGGCACCAGACGGCCAGGAAGGCCAGCGGCTTCGACAGGCCCTGGGCGACCCAGTTGTAGACCCCGCCGCTCCAGCCCGACGCCAGCTCCGCCGACACCAGAGCGGTGGGCAGCAGGAACACGACGGCCGGCAGCAGGTAGAGGAAGACGCAGGCGAGGCCGTACACCGCCATGGTGGGCGAGGCGCGGAGGCTGGCGACGGAGCTGGTCGTCATCAGCGCCAGAGTCAGCCAGGTGATCTTCTGCGCCCCGGCGGCCACCCGGGCCGTGCCTGCCGGTTCTGCCCTGGCCGGCCGGCCGGCATCGTCCGCCGGCACATCCCCAGCGCTCATCGGGCACCTCCTCGGTGAAGGCGACCCGCTCCGAGTACGCCATGACTCATCGTCATCACCACGCGCAACCGGTGCACGCCCGATTACGCCGTCCGGCCCCGGGGTGTCCGTGCCGGGCACCGGCGCGGAACCGGCCCGGGCCCGGCCGGCCGAGACACGCGGGCCCCGGCAGAAGGCCGCCCGCCCGGCGACGGCCGGACTGCGGCGGCGTTCACAGCGAAGCCGCACCGGCCCGCGGAGGCACCTCACACGGACGCAGGACCATGAGCGAGTCCTCCGAGGTCGCCACCATGGCGAAGGGGAACCGGTCGAGTTCGAGGCAGAGGGCGACGTCATCGGGATGGGCCCCCTGCCGCACCCCCTCCGCCAGCTCGGAGGCGGCGCGCGACTCGCCGGCGCGACGGAGGAACCCGGCCGGATCCGTCGCGGCCCCGGTGGCCCGCCGGGCGATGTACTGGGCGCACGCCAGATCCTCGTCGGCCTGCCCGTCCTCGCCGGTGACCACGAACGTGACGCTGTCGCACCCGCGGGCCCGCAGCAGCGCGGCCGTCGCCTCCGCCACCACGAATCCGGCGCACAGCACCAGCGACGCGTCCTTGACGGCAAGGGCGCCGACCGTCCCCGCCGTGGTCTTCTGCACGACGGTCCGGCCGGCGAGGTCGACGGACCGCAGCAGGGCCGGCGAGTTGACGGCGTCGAAGCCCGGCGCGGGCGGACCGTCCTTGAGCGCCACCCACTCCGGATGGCGGGCCTTGAGCGCCAGGACCTCGTCCAGCGACTCTGCGAGAACGATCTTCTCCGCCCCCCGGCCGAAGGCCCAGGCAGCCACCGTGTAAGCACGCATGACGTCGACCACGACCGCCACGGACGGGGTGTCGACCAGATCAGTGATACTGAGGAATCGAGCGTCCATCCGATCATGATCGCGTATGCCCACCCTGCCGCACCCGGTTCGGTGACGCGCATCACATCGACGCCTTCGCGCGCCGAACAGCTGCGTGCCGGGCCTGCGGATTCGCTGTCGGGTCCGGGCGTCGGGGCACCCGGGGGCCAGGGGCCCGGCCGGCCGTCGCGGGCGGGTTCGGGCTGCCGCAGCCGTCACAGGCTCAGCAACACGTCCCGGACCGCTGCGGGTTGGGACAGGAAGGGGTGGTGGCCGGCGTCGAGCTCGACGACGTGGCCGGCCCGGCGGGCGAATTCGCGCTGCAGAGGCGGCGGGGTGCCCCGGTCCCGGGCGCAGACCAGGTACGTCGTGGGCACCTGCTGCCATGCAGCCGCCCCGACCGGCTGACCGGTCACCTGCACGCTCTGCCGGGCGAGGTGGTCCGCTGCCGCTGCCTGCACCTCGGCGTCGCAGTCCTGCAGGAACGTGTCCACGAGCAGCTCCGGCCGGACGCCGAACGTGCCGGCATCGGGATCGACGTCGAGGAACGGGGCGGGGCTGCCGCTCCCGAACTCCGACAGGCTCTGCCCGACCTCCGGCAGGTAGCTGGAGACCAGCAGCAGGTGGCGCACCGACGCGACCCCCGCAGCAGCCTCCGCGGTGACGATCCCGCCGTAGCTGTGGGCGACCACGACGGTCGGCTCGTCGCCCGCCTGCAGCACCTGCCGGACGGCGGCGACATCCTCGGGCAGCCCAGGCCCGCCGGCGCCGCCGGGCCGGCCCGCCTCGCCGCAGCTCGGCAGCGCCGGAGCCACGCTCGGCACCCCGTGCCCGCTCAGCAACCCGGCGGTGCGGTGCCACCACCACGCCCCGTCCCGCACGCACGCGCCATGCACGAACACGACCCTCATCGCCACCTCCGCGTCGCCCTCGACCGCCCCTTGCCCTTGCACAGTAGGACCTCTCCCCGCCCACCGGGCCGGGCGCGGCCGACCGACACCGCGCGCGGGAGAATCGAGGCGGCAAGGTCAGGACGTGTGCGGGCTCACCGACGACGACCGGCGCCCCGGATCAGCCCCGGTACTCGCAGAGGTAGGCGGTCTCGACCGTGGCCCTGACCTGGAACTTGCTCTCGGCGGGGACGTCGAACCGCTCGCCGGCCCGGAAGGTCTCCCACTGCTCGGCGCCGGGCAGCCTGACCGTCAGGGCGCCGGAGACCACGTGCATGATCTCCCGCTCGGCGGTGCCGAACTCGTACTCGCCCGGTGCCATGACGCCGACCGTCGCCGGTCCGTCCTCCGCGGTGAAGGCAATCGACTTGACCGTGCCGTCGAAGTACTCGTTGACCTTGAACATGGGCGTCCTCCCGGGAGATGAGCAGGGACGGGCGGCCCGCCGGTCGCGGGCCGGTCCCGAGTGCGGGAAGGCCGGCCGGTGACGGCCGCCGTTTCCGGCAGGCCGATCGTGGCGGTCGAGCGCCTTCCCTCGGCCTCGAAGCCGGACGGCACCCTAGTCAGCCACCCGCGACGCGCGCGCCTTCGTCCACATGGCGGGCCGACCGGCCCCTCCGGGGGAGGCCGGACTCCCCCGCAGGTCGGGTCCCGGTCGGCCGGGCGGATCCCGTAGGGTCGGCCAATGGCGAAGTACTTCGACGTGCACCCGCAGACCCCCCAGGCCCGCACCATCGGCACCGTGGCGGACAGCCTCCGTTCCGGGGCCCTCATCGCGTACCCGACCGACTCCTGTTTCGCCCTCGGCTGCCAGATCGGCAACCACGAGGGCCTCGAACGGATCCGGTCGATCCGGCGGCTCGACGACCGCCACCACTTCACCCTGATGTGCGAGAACTTCTCCCAGTTGGGGCAGTTCGTCCACATCGACAACGCCGTCTTCCGCGCCGTCAAGGCGGCGACGCCGGGCAACTACACCTTCATCCTCCCCGCCACCAAGGAGGTGCCGCGGCGTCTGATGCACCCGAAGAAGAAGACGGTGGGGGTCAGGATCCCCGACCACGTCGTGACGCAGGCCCTGCTCGCCGAACTCGGCGAGCCCCTCGTCTCCAGCACCCTGCTCCTCCCCGGCGAGGACGAACCGATGACCCAGGGGTGGGAGATCAAGGAGCGGCTCGACCACGTGCTGGACGCCGTGGTGGATTCCGGCGACTGCGGGACGGAGCCGACGACGGTCGTCGACTTCTCCAGCGGCACGGCGGAGATCGTCCGACGCGGGGCCGGTGACCCGTCGCGTTTCGAGTGACCACTCGGCCCACCGCCCGGCTCCGGGCAGTGCCCACGGCGGACCGGGTGACCGGTCCGCCCGGTCTCCCCGTGAGTCGTCCGGTGGCCACGCGCAGGGGCCGGGGGCCGGTCCGGCCGGGTACCACCGCCCGGTAATTCGTATGCGAGTACGGATCGTCGGGACAGGGCCGGATCCGGCGGGCGATGATTGCTGACGATCAGTCATCGACAGCACTGGAGCCCCCCATGAAGCGCGGCCTTCTTACGGCTACCGCCACCCTCCTGCTGGCCACCGCGGCCGGCTGCGGCAGCGTGCACACCGCCGACCCCGGCCCGAGCACGGAGGCGAGCCGGTCCTCGCAGGCGGATCAGGCCCGGCAGGCCGCCGAGGAGTCGGCACGGCAGGCCCTCGCGGAGCACGACCGGCGCTACCCGGAGGTCGGGAAGGGGTGCGCCACCGCCACCGGGACGCCGAGCCCGTCCGCGTCCGCCTCCGTCCCGCCGGACCCGGACTCCGGCAAGTACGCCGAGAATCACGCCTACAAGCAGACCGTACCGCTGACCGCGCCCGCCCGGTGCCGGGGTGACGCCCACGCCGCCCGGATCCGCGCCGCCCTGGGCGCCCGGAAGGCCGGGGCTGCGACCGACCTGCAGACGACCCTGGAGTCCCTCGGCTATGCGAAGGAGGCGTTCCGGGTGACCGCGAACGGCAGCCCGGCGGCCGGTTTCGTGCTGGAGGTCCCCGGCGCCGGCCCGTGCATCGAGGGCCGGCCCGGCAACGGGCAGCTGTCGGTGGCGGCGCACGGCTACTACCTGGACGGCGGCTGCGCCGAACCCAAGGGCGGCCACTGAGCCCGGTCGCGGGCCGGCACCGTCGGCCCCGACTTCACAGGCCCGGACTTCACAGGCCCGGACTTCACGGGCCCGGACTTCACGGGCCCGGCGCCTCGCGCGACGGTCGGACCGGTCTCGGAGCTCGGGCCGGGACTCCGGCCGGAACGGTCGGCGCGTGCAGCTCGTTCGGCCGTGGCCCGCACGGAGGTTGGGAATTCCGGGCGAGCACGAGCAGTGCAATAGATGCGATGAGATGTCTTTCTTTCGAGGCCTTTTTCCGACTCTCGAATCCCCCTATCTTATTCGTGGCCGCACCATTCCGGTGCGACGCCACCAATCCGGAGGGGAAACCATGTTTGCCAAGCGCATCTGTGTCATCGCCGCCACCTCTGCCCTGCTCACCGGAATCGGCGCCGGTGCCACGGCCTCGGCGCAGACCGTCAGCCGCTTCGACGACGGGAGCTTCGAGAACCCGAGGGCGACGGTCAACAGCTTCATCGACCTGCCCGCAGGTCAGACCATCGGGCCGTGGCGGGTGACGGCGGGGAGCGTCGACCTGATCGGCGCCGGATTCTGGCAGGCGGCCGAGGGGGACCAGTCCGTCGATCTCAACGGCTCCAACGCCGGCGCGGTGGCCCAGACCTTCACCACCGTCCCCGGCACGACGTACACCGTCAGCTACGCCCTGGCCGGAAACCCCGGCGGCCCGGCCCTGAAGACCGGCAGCGCCCTCATCGACGGTCAGGACTTCCAGGACTTCTCCTTCAACACCACCGGCAAGACGTTCACGAACATGGGATACGTCGGCCGGCAGTTCACCTTCCGGGCCACCGGTACGGCCACCACCATCGGCTTCACCAGCACGACGCCCAACAGCGCGTACGGTCCGGTCGTCGACGACGTCCGGATCCAGGCCTGCGCACCGTGCCCGCCCTGCGGCAACGGCTGACGGGCACGCCGAGCCGGCCGGGCGCGCGGGAAAGCGCCGCCCGGCCGGGCCACCCGGCGGCCGCGCGGTCCGGCGCCGACCGGGTCAGTCCCGGTCGGCGCCGAAGGGGCCCTCCTCGACGAAGCGGCGCAGCAGGCGCGCGAAGGCCTGGGCGTCGGCCTGCGGCCAGCCGCTGAGCGAGTCCTCGATGCCGGCGGCGAGCCGCTCCCGGGAGAGGGCCACCATGTCCTGGCCGTCGCCGGTGAGGGCGAGCAGGGTGGCGCGGCCGTCGGCCGGGTCGGGCTGGCGCCGCAGGAGGCCCGCCGTCTCCAGGCGGTCGGCGCGGCGGGTGACGGTGGTGCGGTCGAGTCCGATCTCCCGCCCCAGGTCGGCGGCGCTGCACGGGCCGGTCCGGGCCAGGCCGCTGAGGACGGGGTAGGTGAGGTCGTCGACCGCCTCGCCCAGCCCCTCGGTCAGCCGGGTGTAGAGGCGTTCGCGGGTGCTCCGACGCAGGAGCAGTCCGAGGGCGTAGGCGATGTCGTGTCCTGTCGAGTCGTTCACCCCTCCAGATTAGCGTGCGCGGCGCACGCTTCCTCTGCTATCGTCAGAAGCGTGCTCAAGGCACGCATCTACAGCAGGGTCCGCAGCGGGTCACTCCCGCACGCAACCGGAGGACATCCCATGAACCGCAACGCCGTTCGCAGCGACATCCGCACCGCCCTGACCGACCTGCTCCTCACCCCCGGGCTCGACCTCACCGAGGCCGCCGACCGGCACTTCGCCCCCGACTACCGCCAGCGCACCGACGGCGAGTGGGCCGACCGCACAGAGTTCCTCGCCCACATCGCCCACCTGCGCACCGTCGTCGCCACCGGCTCCGTCGACGTCCACGACGAACTCACCGACGGCGACCGCTACGCCGACCGCCACACCATGGAGATCGTCAAGACCGACGGCTCCACCGTCCGCATCGAGGTCTACGTCTTCGCCGAGTACGCCCCCGACGGCCGCTTCCGCCGCATCGAGGAGACCACCCTCATGCTCGAAGGCACCCCCGCCGACCGCAACCTCGGCAGCGCCCGCTGAACACCGGCCCCGTGCCCGACCCCGCCCCGCACCCCGCCCGCGCGGCAGCAGGGCCGGGGCGGGAGGGGGCCGAGGTCGGGAGGGGGCCGAGGTCGGGAGGGGGCCGGGGCCGGCGGGCCCATCACCCGTCAGTCGTCGTGGTGGCCCCGGCCGTTGCCGTCACCGTGGTGCCCGGCCGTCCGGGCGAAGACCTGGTAGTCGGTGCCCGCCGGGCCGCCCGTCCCGGCGCCGGTGACCAGGTTGCCGCTGGTCGAGCCGAACACCACCGTGTCACCGTCGGCGTCCACGACCGGCTCGATCGAGGACCCGTTGCCGAGCGAGCCGTCCGGCGCGGTGGCGACCCGCTCCGTGCGGCCGGTGCGCAGGTCGTGGCGGTAGACGTCCCAGCCCGGGTGCTGCGGCCCCGCCACCAGGTTGTCGGCCTCGGAGGAGAAGTAGACCCAGCGGTTGTCGGCGGTGATCCGGCCGTGGTCGGAGGAGCCGACCGATTCGGTGCCGGGCAGGCCCCCGCTGACCTTCGTCACGGTGCCCTTCCTGAGGTCCCGGACGTACAGCACGGTGTGGTAGCGGTGGCCGTTCGTCGACCCGCCGGGCTCGGGCAGGGCGTAGATCGCGCGCCGCCCGTCCGGACTGATCGTCGCGTCGAAGCTCGCGTAGCCGAGACTGCCGGCGAGGTCCAGGCTCGCCGCGGAGATCCGGCCGGACTCCACGTCGTACGTGTAGTACGCGCCGGTCGTCGGCCTGGACAGACTCTCCCGCGCGCTGCGCGGCAGGGCGGCGGCGGCACCCGGGGCCGGCTCCACATCGGCGCCCGCGGCAGTCTTGGCGGCAGGCGCGGGGGTCTGCTCGGCCGGCAGCAGGTTGCCGGCGAAGGAGGTGAAGCCGACGGTGCGGCCGTCGGCACTGATCGTCGGATTGAGGGACATGCTGTCGCCCGGCTTGCCGTCCACCCCGCGGGTCACCAGGCGGGTCTTCCCCGTCCACCGGTCGGTGACGTAGATGTTGTAGTCCCAGGTGTACGGCCTGGCCAGCGAGGGCTCATCACCCTCGGGGCCCGGGACGAGGTCGGTCCGGCTGGACACGAAGGCCACGTAGCGGCCGTTCGCACTGATCGAGGGGGCGTACGAGGAATGGAACCGGTCGGCGTCGGTACTGGCCGCCGCGCCGCTGACCAGCTCGGTGCGGCCGGTCCGCCGGTCGCGGACGTACACCTCGTCACGCCCCTGGACCTGCACGCCGGGCACCACGCCCACGGCGTTGCTGTCGAAGGCGACGTAACGGCCGTCGGCGTTGATCGCGACGTAGTCGGTGAAGCCGTCCAGCGCGCTGCCGTCGTCGGCCAGGTTGACCCGCTCGGTGCGGCCGCTCCTCAGGTCGCGGACGTAGGCGTCGCGCGCGCTCTTCGCGGGCTGGGACACCAGGTTCGTGGCCCAGGAGGTGAACAGGGCGTAGCGTCCGTCGGCGCTGATCCCCTTGCTCCACGACTGGCTGTCCGGCACCGCGCCGTTCACTCCGACACTGATCTGGACGGTGCCGCGCGGTGCGGGGCCGGCCTGGGCGGGCCCCGCGTGGGCGGGGCCCGCGGTCGCCGCGAGCACGGCGGCCACCGCGAGAATGCTGCCGGCGCCGGCCGGCCACCGGCCGCCGGTGGTACGGGTGGTGCGTGCCATGGAATCCGTCCTCCCCAGAGATCGCCCGGCCGGGCTCCCTCCCGGCGACGGGCCTCAGGAGAGCCAATCGCCCTGACGCGCCACGGTCAACCATCGTGGGTGATCCCGGCGGAAGATACGTCAACAGACGTATCCCGTGCGGAGGTCACCTGCGCGGAGGGCCGTGCCGTCACCCGAGCACGCGCGGGACGGTCCGCTCGTAGACGGCTCCGCCGGGGACGAACCAGCCCGCCTTCTTCCGCACCCTTCCACCTCCCCGGGCCACGGCACAGGACGTCAGTCGCTGTCGCCGCTGTTCCGGTTCCGGTCCAGGCGCCGGCGGCGGCGCTTCTCCGAGCCGCGCACCAGCTCACCGGCGGCGAGCGTCACGGCCGCCACACCGCGGACCCAACGGGGCCCGCCGCGGTCGGCCCACACCACGCACGCACCCCCGGCGACGACCAGCACCAGGACGCCGACCAGCACCAGACCGACCATCGTCGCCACCTCCGCGTTCATCCCACCGCTCTGCCGCAGCTCCCGGACCGGACCGGACACGACCCACCGGAACGTCCGACCGGAGCGACAGCTGACCCGCTCCTTCTTCCCCCGCCCGGGAGAATCAGGCGCGGATCCGGACGACGGCGCCCGGCGCCGGCCGCCCCGGGGCGCCGCTTCCGTCGTTTGCCCGAGGGCCGATGATGTCGGACGGGACAGGCCCCGCCGGCCTCGCCTCGGCCGACCGTCGAGGGGGATCCCGCGGGACGCGAAGAAGGGACGACGAGAGTGGACACGGGACCGGGAAGTGTGTTCCGGAGCGAGGACCTGCCGGTGGAGGAACGATTCGACCACTGGCGGGAGTTGGTCGCCCTGTCGCGGGCCAGCGAGGTGACCTGCGCCCGGACCGGTGACTTCACGGCGGAGATGCGGCGGATGGAACTGGGCCCGGTAACCTTCCTCCGGACGTCGTTCCCGTCCGCGCGGTTCCGGCGGACCGCGGACATGGTGCGGCGCTCGGACCCGGGGGTGTACCACCTGACGCTGCTCCTCGACGGCGGCCTGGCGCTGACGCACGACACCGACCCGACGCGGACGTTCGTACCGGGCGACCTGCATGTGGTCGACAGCTCGCGCGTGTTCGACCTGCGGGCCTTCGGCGCCCGCACCGAGGGCCCGCAGGAGGGTCAGGTCCAGGCCGTGGGCGTGGACTTCCCGACGTCCTTGCTGCCGCTCCCGCCCCACCGGGTGCGCACTCTGCTGGGCCGGGGCTTCCCCGGGCGGGAGGGCTCGTGCGCCCTGCTCGCGGAGTTCCTCCTCGGCCTGGACCGGCAGGCCGGAGCCCTGGGGCCCGCCGAGGCACCCCGGCTGGGTGCGATCGTGGTCGACCTGGTGGCCGCCTGGCTGGCCCGGGAGCTCGATGCCGAGGCCGCCCTGCCGGAGGACGCCCGGCAGCGGGCCCTGGTGGAGAGCATCCGGACGTTCATCGACCGGAACCTCCACGATCCGGAGCTCTCGCCGTCCGTGGTCGCCGCCGCGCACCACATCTCCGTCAGCTACCTGCACCGCGTCTACACCCAGCAGATGCAGGGCGAGACGGTCGCCGCCTCGATCCGCGGCCGCCGGCTGGCGAAGGCCCGCCGTGACCTGGCCGACCCCCGGCTGCGCACCCTGCCGATCCACACCGTCGCGGCCCGCTGCGGCATCCCCCGCGCCGACGGCTTCAGCCGCGCCTTCCGGACGGCGTACGGCCTCTCCCCCGTCGAGCACCGGCACCGGGCGCTGGCCGGACGCACGGGCGAGTAGACGAACCGCCGAGCAGGCGAGCAGGCGAGTGGACGCGCGGGCGAGCAGGCGAGCAGGCGAGTGGACGCGCGGGCGAGCAGGCGAGCAGGCGAGTGGACGCAAAGCCGGGCAACCGTGGACTCCGGGCCAACACGGCCGGACGTCGTCCTGGCATTCTCGGCAGGGAGCCGCCGCCGCGAACGCCACGCCTCCCCCACCTTGCGCCGACCCGGTCGGCCGGGCGCGGAGGGTCGCGACGGGCCGGGCGGTCCGGCACGCCACGGGGGAGCGTGCCGGACCGCCCGGCGGGCTGCTCCCCCCGCACGCCGGGCCGCCCCCGGCCGCCCCGCGGGAGACCGCGGCCGGCACCGGCAGCCACCCGGTCACGGACCGGGCGGCGAACCACGAAGGCCCGTCAGCGGCCGTCCCTTGCCCGGGCGAAGGGCCCGTCCAGGGCTGCCCATTGGAGGAGCAGGACGGTCTTGCCGTCGGCGATGCGCCCGTCGCGGGTCATGGCGAGGGCGTCCGCGAAGGGCAGTTCGAGGACCTCGATGTCCTCGCCGTCCTCCTCCAGTCCGCCGCCCGCCCCGGTCCGGTCGGCCGCGGTGTACGGGGCGGCGAAGAAGTGGAGGCGCTCGGTGACGGAGCCGGGGCTCATGTAGGCGTCGAGGACGTGGATGAGCGGACCGAGGGTGACGCCGAGCTCCTCGGCGCTCTCGCGCCGGACGGCGGTCGGCGGGTCGTCCGCGTCGAGCAGTCCGGCGGCCGCTTCGACGAGCATGCCGTCGGGGTGGTCGTTGACGTAGGCCGGGTAGCGGAACTGACGGGTGAGCAGGACAGTGCCGCGTCCGGTGTCGTAGGGCAGGACGACGGCGCCGTTGCCGCGGTCGTACGTCTCGCGCTGCTGGGACTCCCAGCGGCCGTCGCGGCGGCGGTAGTCGAAGGTGGTGCGGCGCAGGACGTGCCAGCCCTGGGAGGTGAGTTCGACGTCGCGGACCACTACGGCGGGGTTGCGGTCCAGGTCGCGTCCGGCCCGGTCGAGGGCGGTGCGGCCACGATGGTCGGGCGTGTCGATGCCGGGGCGGTTCGTCACGCGCTCGCCTGCGGGGTGCGGCGGGGGACCTCTGCCGGGTCGTGGTAGACGGGCAGGCCGCGGCTGCGGGCGGTCGCGACGTCCTGGTCGGCTCCGGCGGAGTCGCCGGGCAGTCGCAACACGGCGTCGCAGTGGGCGAGGAGGCGGTCGGCGGTCGGGTAGAGCACCTGGTCGGCGAGCGGGTCGGTGGGGCCCGCGCCGGCCGACCGGAGGACGGGCAGGGCGATCCACTCCCCGATCACGGGGAGGTGGCCGGCGGCGAAGACGGGCCAGGCCGCGGCTTCCAGACGGGCGAGGTTGGCGGCCATGGCCCGGGGGTCGCCGTCGGTGCCGGAGCGGTAGGGCCCGGCGATCAGGATGAGCATGGGCTTGTCGGTCATGGGGCGCTACGATACATGCAGAAACGTGCAAGAACAGGAGAGAATACGGATGCTGGCTGCTGAACGTCGCGACCACCTGCTGAATCTGCTCGCCCGCGAGGGCAAGATCGTCGCCAAGGATGTCGCCACCGGACTGGGGATCTCCGAGGACAGCGTGCGGCGCGACCTGCGCGACCTGGCGGCCGAGGGACTGTGCCAGCGGGTCTACGGCGGGGCACTGCCCGCCTCCCCCGCCGTGGCGGACTACGCCGCCCGGCAGGCCGTCGCCCCCGACGGCAAGCAGAAGGTCGCCTCGGCGGCCGCCGCGCTGGTGCGGCCGGGCGGCACAGTGATCCTCGACGGCGGCACCACGGCCCTGGCCGTCGCCCGCGCGCTCCCGCAGGATCTGGCCTGCACCGTGATCACCCACAGCCCGACGGTCGCCGTCGCCCTGCTCGACCACCCGCAGGCCGAGCTCTTCCTGCTCGGTGGCCGCGTCTTCAAGCACTCCGCGGTCGCCTGCGGCGCGGCCGCGGTCGAGGCCGCGCAGAACGTCTCCGCCGACCTCTGCCTCATCGGCGTCACCGGCGTGCACCCCGAGGCGGGCCTCACCACCGGCGACGCGGAGGAGGCCGCGATGAAGCGCGCCCTGGCCGCGCGGGCCGCGGAGACGTACGTCCTCGCCTCGTCCGAGAAGATCGGCACCGCTTCGCGGTTCCGCGTCCTGCCCTGGCAGAAGATCAGCGGACTGATCACCGACGCCGACCCGCACAACGCCGTCGTCGAGCAGCTCACGGCGCTCGGCGTGGAGATCCTGACCGCCGACTGACGACTGCGGGCCGGTCGGGGTGCACCGGGCCTCCCCCGGGTCGGTCCCACCGGAACGACCAGCGGCGGGCGGCCACCGGCTGCTCCGCGCAGGCGGTGGGGGTGCCGGCGCCCTGGAGGACGAGGCCCGGACGGAGGGCGGTGTGACCGGCCGCGGCGGCACGGGCTTCGACGGCACGGGCACGCGGCGGCACGGGCTTCGACAGCGCGGGCACACGGCCGGTTCCGCGCCCGGCGCGAGAGTGCCGCCCCCGCGCACCGGGCCTGCCGGCTCCGTGCGGGGGGCGCCGGTTTCAGCGTGCGCTGCCCATGCCGCGGTCGGCGTCGGCGCCCTGGAGCAGCAGGGTGGTCTCCTCGATCCGGCTGAACCGGCCGTCGGGGCCGAACTCGCCGAACACGTACACCTCCATCCGCACTGTGGAGCCGTCGGTCTTCGTGACGCTGGCGGTGTGCCGGTCGGCGTACTTGTCGCCGTCGTAGAGCTCTTCGTGCACCTCGACGGAGCCGCCGGCGACGATGGTGCGCAGGTGGGCGATGTGCTCCACGAACCCGGCGCGGTCGGCCCACTCGCCGTCGGTACGCTGCCGGTAGTCGGGGGTGAAGTGACGGTCGGCCGCCTCGTCGACGGTCAGGCTGCGGTCGAACAGCAGGTCGTTGAGGGCGGCGGCTATGCCGGTGCGGGTCATGGCGCTTCCTTTCGGAACGGGAGATCCGGTGAAATGCGTGCCTTGAGCACGCTTCTCGTGAACCTTAGCATCGAATGCGTGCGTCGCGCACGCTCATCTGCCCGGCGGAGCATTCGGGAGACCGCGGGGCCCGGGCGGGTGGTCCGACTGGTCCGGATGCCGCCGTGCGGGTGCGGCGGAACGGCCCGGCGGCCACGTTGGGGGGATGGACATCGTCGTCGTACTGGATCCGGACATCCCCACCAACGTTCGGCTCCTTGACCCGGACCACACGCCGGCCGACCCGGAGCACCCGGTACGCCGCGCGCACGTCGCCGTCACGGAGGCGTCGGGAGCCTGCGCTCCCCACACCCTGTGCGGCCTGGACACCGTCGGGATGACCGTCGCCCCGCACCGGTTCGGTGACGCCGAGGAGTCGGCGTCCCGACCACGCTGGCACACGTGCAGCACCTGCCGGAACACCACACCCACCGCCGCCCACGCCGGTTGAGGCGCCGCGCGGACGACCCCTCGGCCCGGAGGGAGCTGCCCGGCCGGGCCGGCCCGCCCCCGGACGGGGCGGCGGACGCACCGGCGCACGGAGCGTCTCGGGCGCCCCCGGACCGCGTGGGCGCCGGGCCCCGGGCGTCCGAGTCCCCATGGGGGAATCTCCGAGCGGGTCGGCCACGGCTGGGCCGCTCGCCGGCCGCCTGCGGCCGATAGTGCGGGCATGAGACCCACCCGACCCTCCTCCCTGCTGTGCCTCGCCTCGGTCACGGCGCTCATCGCCCTCGGCGCTCCGGCCACGGCCGCCGGCGGCGGCGCGACGGACGCCGGCGGCGGCGCGACGGACGCCGGCGGCAACCACCGGCCGTGCGTCAGCTCCCCCCTGCCCGAAAGCGGCCCCGCGCGGGACGTCCTGCGGATCGCCGAGCAGGCCAGGACGGAGCTGGACCTCAAGTCCGTGATCCTGCGCGTCACCGTCGACGGCCGCGAACTCGTCACCACCGCCCTCGGCGAGTCGATGACCGGGGTCCCGGCGGAGCCCGCGATGCACTTCCGCAACGGCAACATCGCGATCAGCTACCTGGGCACGGCGCTCCTGCGACTGGTCGACGAGGGCAGGGCCGGCCTCGACGACCCCATCGGCCGCCGGCTGCCCGACCTCCCGCACGACTACGGCGACCGGATGACCCTGCGCATGCTCGGCGCCTCCACCACCGGGCTCGTCGACTACGTCACCAGCCCCGGGTTCGGCGAGAGCGTCTACGCGGACCCGTTCCGCCAGTGGACGCCCGAGGAACTGGTGGGCATCTCCACCCGTCAGGACCTCCGGTACGAGCCGGGGACCAACTGGAGCTACTCGCACGCCAACTTCGTCCTGCTCGGCGCCGCCCTGGAGAAGATCACCGGCACCCGGCTGGACGTCCTGCTCCGGCAGCTGGTCACCGGCCCGCTCGGACTGCACGAGACCGGCAACAGCTTCACCCCCGACATCCCGACGCCCGTCCTGCACGCGTTCACCGCCGAACGCGGCACCTACGAGGAGTCCACCTTCTGGAACCCGTCGTGGACCACCGCCCCCGGCGCGGTGGAGACCACCGACATCTGCGACCTGGCCCGCTCGGCCGTCGGCATCGGCTCGGGCGAGCTGCTCTCCCCGTCCTCGTACCAACAGTTCCTGAACCCGGGGACGGTGGGCCTGGGCACGCCGACCGGGAAGTGCCCCGCGACGGTCTGCATCGCACAGACCGAGGCCACCCACTACGGGACGGGCGTGCTCGTCCTGAACGACTGGATCTCCCAACACCCCTTGTTCTTCGGCTACTCGGCCTCGCAGGACTACCTCCCGTGCGAACACCTGGCCATCGCCGTCTCCACCACCAACAGCCCCACCGCCCCCGGCGGCCACAGCGCCCACACCATCGCCCAGCGGATCGCCGCCGCCCTCGCCCCGGACCACCCGATCCCCGACTTCGGCTGAGCCACGGCCGCACCGCCCCCCGCCCCCACCTCCACGGCCGCACCGCACCGCAGCCGCGGCGTAACGGGAAGTCAGCATCCGGTTACCGGTTCGCCGGACACGGGTACGCGGGCGGGCCAGGATGGTGCCATGCCTGCTGTTGATGACCCGGTCCTCGCGCTCCTCCGTGCCTCGTTGGATCCCGCGTGCCGCACCGCCTCGGCACGCTCGGAGCACCCGGTGTGCCGGGTCGTGTCCGCCACCGCCCGCAAGGACGTCGCGGCCGGGGGCATGGAGAACATCTCGTTCCTGGCCGTCGGTGTCGCCTTCGCCGGCGCCGCCGTCAGCGGCCTGTTCACCGAGCACCACGGCGCCGAGCCGGACCGGCTGATGGCGGGCCTGCTGGCCCGGGCCGCCGAGGAGCGGCGGACCGCAGACGGCGCGGACGGCCCCTGGCAGGAGGAGGTGCCCGCGCTGCTGCGGGCCTTCTTCGATCCGGCCGCCATCGCCGAGGCGCCCGGGATCATGGCGCGCGTCTGGGCCGAGAGCCGGACGAGGTTCTTCGACCTGCTCGTCGACCTCGCCGAGCTGACGGCCACCATGATGACCTCGCTGATCAGCGTCAACGCCTACACCCAGGGCCAGATCTTCGAGGAGGTCGGCCGGATCCTCGACCTCGCCGGCGCCGACGACGGTCCGTCCTGACGCACGCGCGGCCGGCCCGTCGGAGCGCCGTCGGAGCGCCGTCGGAGACCGCGGAGGTCGGCAGGGCGTCACGCAGGAGGCTCCACGGGCCGGCGCGGAGGGCCGGCCCGTGGAGCCGCTCAGGGTGCCCCCGGAGCAGGGGGGCGTGTGGTCAGTCCGTGCAGGTGGTGCCGGGGGCGGGCAGCGCACGGGTGGTCAGGTAGCGGTTGGTGACCTCCCGGACGCACCCGGAGACCAGGAACATGCTGTAGTCGTCGCCCTCCCGGCCGAGGACGACGCTGCCCGGCAGCTGGGCCGCCAGGGCCGCACCCGCGCTGTAGGGGGCGAGGGCCTGGTGGGTGGACTGCAGGACCAGGGCCGGCGGCGCGCCGTGGACCGGGGCGCCCGCCTTCACGGGCCGGGCCTGGACGGGCCAGCCGAGGCAGCCGGTGACGGCCTTGTAGGAGCGGACGGCGCCGCCCAGGTGCGGGGAGACGGCGGCGAGCTGCTTCTGCAGCCGGGCGAGCTCGGCGAAGGTGCTGACCGCGGGTGCGGCGTCCAGGCAGGCGGGCACCTGGACCTGGACGGGGTCGAGGGTGTTGTCCGGGTCGACGGTGAAGTCCGTCGCCTCGCCGCCCTGGGCCTTGACGACGGCCTTCGCCAGGTCCGGCCAGGAGTGGCCGGACAGGGTCAGGTAGTCCTGGGTGGCCTCGCGGATGTCCTCGCCGGTCAGCGGCCGGTGGGCCGTCCCCCCGGTCGGGATCGGAGCGCGGTCGGCCCGGGCCACGAGGGCGTCGTACTCGGCCGCGACGTCCTTGCCGTGCAGGGCGCAGTCCGTCGATGCCGTGCACCAGGTGGCGAAGCGGTTGAAGGCATCCTCGGCGGTCGCCGCCTCCTGGGTGATCCGCGAGAGCGGCGATCCGGTGTCGTCCAGCGCGGTGTCGAGGACCATGGTGCGCAGCCGGTCGGGGTAGAGACCGGCGTAGGTACGCCCGAGGAGCGTGCTGTAGTGGATGCCGTACCAGTTCACCTGCTGCTCGCCCAGTCCGATCCGCACCGCCTCGAAGTCCCGTGCGGTGCTGGTCAGGTCGACGTGGGCGGCGAGCGGGCCGTTGCGGCGCAGGCAGTCGTCGGCGAAGACCCGGCTCTGGGTGACGAGGGCGTCGAACGCCGCCTGGTCCTGGGGGAAGTGGGTCACGCCGGCGGGCTTGGCGGGTTCGCCGCAGACGATCGGCGTACTGTGCCCCACTCCGCGCGGGTCCACCGCGACCAGGTCGAACTTCTGGGTCATGTCGTCGGCGAACTGCGGCAGGTGGATGTGCATCGCCAGGCGCAACTGCTCGATCGAGGAGCCGCCGGCGCCGTCGTTGAGGAGCAGGGTGCCCCGGCGGTGCGCCTGGTCGTCGGCCGGCCGGCGGACCAGGGCGAGGGTGAGGCTGCCGGCGCCGGGGCGCGCGTAGTCGACCGGGACCCGGAGCGATCCGCACTGCATGTGGGCGAAGTCGGTGTCGGCGCAGGCGTGCCAGTCGACGGCGGCGGCAGGGGCCCGGTGGTCGGCGTCCTCGGTCTGCGCGGTCGCCGGCGCGGCGACCGCGGCCGCCAGCACGGTGAGGCCGGCGGCGAGCCAGCGGCGGGTCTTCCGGTTGTTCGGCATGGGGGTCCTCGGTCTTTCGGGGGCGCGCGTCCGGCGGGGGCCGGGGCACGGTTCGGAGTACGCGTCCGGCGGGGCCGGGGCGGGCAAGGTGGGGAGCGGGGTGCGGGGCGGCGGGGCCGGGGCGGGGCCGGCGTTCCCGGCCCCGCCGGTGGGGGGATCAGCCCGCGTCGGCCCCGAAGGCGCTGTCCGGGATCCACGAGCCGTGGATCCCGGCGGGCACCCGGTGGGGCAGGTGGACGGTGGCGATCCGGTCGAGGCCGGAGGCGTCGATGACCAGCAGCTGCGAGGCGTCCTGCTTGAGGTCGGAGACCACCGTCAGCAGGTAGCCGTCGTCCTCGCGGGTCGCCCCGGCGGCGGGGACGAAGACGGCCTCGCCGGGCAGCCGGGCGTCGCCGACCCGGTGGATCCGGCGGGCGCCGGTGGTCCGGTCGTACTTGACGACGCCGTAGCCGCCGAAGCCCTTCTCGTCGGGGAAGGAGATGGCGTACTGGTAGCGGTTCTCGGCGCCCAGGTACGCCTCGTTGAGGGTGGGGAACTCCACCGCGAGGTCGTCGATGATCTGCTCGTCGACGGTGCCGTCGGCCAGGTCGATCACCCAGCGCCGGGTGTAGGAGCGGGCGGCGGGCTCGGTGCCGCGACCGGGAGCGCCGACCCACCAGTTCCAGGAGAGCCGGAAACCCTCGCGGTCCACGGTGGGGCCCTCCAGGACGATGCGACCCCGGCCGTCCTCGTACGCGTTGGAGACGTGCAGCATGTTGCCCGGCTCGACGGAGAACCAGCGGACCTGCCGGGCGCCGTCGGTGCCGCGCGGCATCACGCCGATGCGGGCGGGCTGCTGCTCGCTCCAGCTGTACGGGATGCCGGAGGCCTCGGACGGGTCGAAGGTGACGTTGCCCTCGATGAAGACCACGTGGCGGCGGGTGATGGCGAAGTCGTGCTTGAGCGAGGCGGTCGCGCCGGGGACGTCGGCGCTGTGGACGAGCTCGCCCTCGGCGTCGGCGACGTGGTACGTCAGGAACGGCGGGAAGGGCGAGGAGCCGAAGAAGTGCAGCTCCCCCGTCACCGGGTCCTCCTTGGGGTGCGCGGTCATCACGCCGCGCAGCTTGCCGTCGAAGTCGTAGGCGCCGACCGTCTCCAGCTCGCGGGTCAGCTCGAAGGGCAGGTTCGCCTCGCACAGGGCCAGCAGGCGGCCGCCGTGCTCGATGACGTGGGTGCCGGCGGGGCTGGCGGTCAGGTCCGGCCCGCGCTCGGTCATGTACGGGGCGCCGTCCAGGGCGGGGGTGCGGACCCAGCGGTTGCGGTACCACTCGGCGCGGCCCTCGCGCAGCCGGATGCCGTGCACCATGCCGCTGCCCTTGAACCAGTGCGTGGGGGTGACGCCGGGCTTCGGGTTGTGGCCGTTGCGGAGCATCCGGCCGGTCAGCTCGGGGGGCAGGGTGCCCTCGATGGTGAGGTCGGTAGCGGTGACCTCCTCGACGACGGGGGTGTAGTGGCCGGTGAGGTAGGGCTTCGAGCCGGTCATGACGGGGCCTTTCAATAGGGGTGACTGATCGTCAGTTGTGTTCGGGAGAAGGTGGATGTGCGTGGTGGTAGAGGGTTTCGCCGGTCCGCGCGAGGCCCGGCCGGGCCGGCGGTTCACACGGTGCGCGGGTCGGTGCTCCGGCGGGCGGGGGTGCCGGCGGGTCGCGCACCGGTGCTGCGGGTGAGGACCGGTGCGAGCAGTGCGGTGGCGGCCAGGAGGGCGGCCGAGACCGCGAAGGCCGCCCGGTACCCGGCGGTGAGCGCCTCCAGGTGCGGCTGGTGGGTGGCCGCGCGGGCGGTGACGGAGCCGGCCAGGGTGGCCAGGGCGGCGAGGCCGATCGCGCCACCGACCTGCCGGGTGGTGTTCACCAGCCCGCCGGCCAGGCCCGCGTCCTCCCGCGGGACGCCCTCCACCGCGAGTGCGGTGAGCTGGACGAAGGCGACGCTCAGGCCCAGGCCGATCAGGATGCTCGGGCCGAGGATGTCGGCGAGGTAGCTCCCGTGGGCGCCGATCCGGGAGAGCCAGAGGAGTCCGAGGGCCTCGGTGAGCAGGGCGGTGATCACGGTCGCCGGTGCGCCGATCCGCCGGGAGATCCGCGGTGCCAGCGACGCCCCGAGCATATTGGCACCGGCGAGCGGGAGTTGTCCCGCCCCGGTGGCCAGCGGCCCGGACCCGAGGACCTGTTGCTGGTAGAGCGGCAGGAAGAAGAAGAGACCGATCCAGACGGATCCGAGCAGCGCCATCAGCAGGTTGCCCGCGGCCACCCGGCCGGTGGTCAGCAGCCGTGGCGGTACCAGGGCGTTCGGCCGGCGGCGCTCGATCACGGCGAAGGCCACGAGCAGGGCGGCGGCCGAGCCGAGGGCGCCCAGCACCCGGCCGTCCGTCCAGCCGGCGCCGCGTGCGGTGGTGAGGCCCCAGACCAGGCAGGTCAGGGCGAGGGTGACGGCCGTGGTGCCGAGCAGGTCGAACCGCCCCTCCCGCCGTCCGGGCGCCGCCGGCACGAGCGCCGCCACCGCGGCCAGCACCAGCACCGTCCCGAGTGCGACCGAGTGGAAGATCCAGGGCCAGCCCCAGGCCTGGGTGAGCACCCCGCCCAGCAGGACGCCGCCCGCTCCTCCCGCTCCGGAGACCGCGCCCCAGACCCCCAGGGCCCGGCCGCGCCCCGGCCCGGAGGGGAACTGGTCCATCGCCAGGGCGAGCGCGGCCGGGGCGACGGCCGCGGCGGCGAGGCCCTGGGCGGCGCGGGCGGCGATCAGCACGCCCGGGGCGGTGGCCGCTCCCGCAGCGAGCGAGGCCGCGGCGAACAGGGCGAGACCGGCGATCAGCACCCGGCGGCGGCCGAGGAGGTCGGCCGCCCTCCCGCCCGCCAGCAGCAGCGCCCCGAAGGCCAGGCCGTAGGCGTTGACCACCCAGGTGGTGCCGGCGTCCGAGAGGCCGACGCCGGCGCGGATCTGCGGCAGTGCCACGTTGACGATCGACGTGGCGAGCATGACGGTGAACTGGGCCGCGGCGAGTGCCGCGAGCGCGGCGCCCGGGCGGTGGGCCGGCCGTGCCTCCTGCTGGATCTGCGTGCGTGCAACGTTCATGACGCACAGACTCGTGTCGGGCGGTGTCCACTTTCCAGGCCCGGCGGGGGCGGGTGCTGTCCACTCCTGTCCGCAGCTGTCCACCCCCGCCGGTCCGGGCCCGCGCGGGCCGGGTCTCCTACCGGGTGCCGTGCAACTCCTGGGCCCACAGGGCCTCGCAGAGCAGGTCCAGCCCCTGGCGCAGGTGGCGCCGGTAGGTGCCGTACGGAAGGCCCAGGCGGCGGGCGGCGGCCTCCTGGGTCGGCGCACCGGAGAAGTAGCCGGCGGTCAGCGCCTCGCGGGCGCGCACTCCGCGCGGGTCCCGGGCGAGGTCGTCGACGGCCCGGCGCAGCAGGGCGCGCAACTCCTCGGCGGGGTCGGCGAAGTCGGCGGCCAGGCGGGTGCGCAGCAGGGCGCAGGCGGCGAACGCGCCCGGGTCGCGCCAGTGCGGCAGGGCCTCGCGCACGGCCTGGTCGAACGCGGAGCGCGAGAAGCCGGAGGGCCCGGACGGGGCCGGGGTGTCGGGGGGCGAGATGAAGTGGCCGAGCCAGGTCTCCACCGGTATGCGGCGCCAGTCGACGGCGAACACCCCGTAGGTGTACGCGCCGACCCGCGGCCGCGCCCCGGTGTCGGTGAGGGTGCCCCGGACGCGCTCGGCCCAGGTCTCGGCGTCCTGGTAGACGGCGAAGCCGTAGGCCCGGCCGCGGGCGCGGGCGGCCTCCGCCTGGGCGCGGGAGCTGCTCAGGTCGATGACCCGCGAGGGCACCTGGTAGCGCCCGGGGTAGACCGAGAAGCGGCTCACGCCGATGTGGTCGCCGGGGCTCACCGGCCGGTCGGCCTCGGTGTACGCCCAGGCGGCAGCGACGACGGGGTCGGTGGCCACGTCCTCGGCGTCGGGCGGGGCGGGCAGCGCCAGGCGGGCGGTGAACGCCACGACCCGGCCCGTGCTGACGAGGCGGTAGACGCTGAACGCCTGCGGCTGGCGCTGCGCCCAGTAGCGCACCAGCTCCGCGGAGGCCGGGCCCTCGGTCTCCTCGGTCATCCGCAGCACGACATCGAGGTCGTCCGGGGTCAGCGGGCGCTCGTGCACCTCGTCCTCTCGGGACCAGGTGCGCAGCCGGGCCAGGGTCTTCCCCTCCCGGAAGAGGTAGAAGAGCTCGTCGGTGACGGTCCAGCCGCGCTGCTCGGGCGCTTCGCGCAGGAGCCGCAGGTACTCGTCCGCCAGGCGCTGGCGCATCGTCTCGAAGGCGTTGGGCGCCCGCCAGCGCAGGTCGGCGGCGAGCGTCTCGCGGGCGGCGTCGTGCGGGTAGAGCCCCTGGGGGGTGGACTCCATGAAGGGCAGCTCCCGCAGCCAGGCGAACAGCCGGTGGACGTCCTCCTCGGGCAGCACGGCGGCGAGGAGTTCCTCGGAGGTCGAGTGCGCCTGCGCCGCGACCTCCAGGGCTCGGCGGTGGGCCGAGGTCGGCACCTCCCCGACCAGCCCCGTGAGCAGGGTGCGCAGGATGTCGGCCGAGGGCGCCCAGATCTCCTCCCGGCTCCAGCCCGCCTCGCCGGCGGCGGCCGCGAGGGACAGGGCCAGCGGGTTGCCGCCGGCGAAGCGGAGCACCCGCTCACGCAGTTCGGGCGGCAGCCGAGCGGTGGTCAGCAGGCTGCGGGCCTGCTCCTCGGAGAACGGCTCCAGCTCGCGCACGTGCAGGACGGCGGCCCAGGCGGGGTCGGCCGTCCACTGCGGCTGGGGCGCGAGGCGGCCCGCCAGCACGACCAGCGCGTCGTCGGCGGCGCGGGGCAGGAAGCGCTGCCAGAGCCAGCTCTCCAGCCACTGGCAGTGCTCGAAGGAGTCGACGACCAGCACCGTGCCGGGGGTGTCCAGGAAGGCGGCGGCCGCGCGCTCGAAGTCGGCTGGGTCCCGGCCGACGAAACGTCCGTCCAGTTCGACGAGCAGCCGGCCCTCCGCGCGGGCCTGGTCCGCCAGGGAGCGCAGCAGCGTCGACTTCCCGATGCCGCCCGGGCCGTGCAGGTAGAAGGCGAACGGTGCCAGCGGATCGCCGGACAGGGCCGCCCGGAAGCGCTGCACGTCCTCCTCCCGCCCGATGAAGGCCCGCTCCCGCGCTCTGTTGAGCCGCTCACCCACTGACGCCACGTCAGTTCCTCTCCCCGCGTCCCGGCCCCGCCCGCTCCGACCGGACTCCCCTCCCCCGGGCCCCACGGCGCCGGGCGCCGGTAGGGGTGGTGCGGCGGGGCGGTCCGGCTCCCCGGCCGTCCCGGTCACAGCGAGCGGCGGCCGTCCGTGCCACTGATCGACCCGATTGAAGCATCAGGCGGGCGCATTCACCGAACCGGGGAAAACGCAGGCCGCGGGCCTATCGGGACAGGACGGGACAGGACGGACGGGGCAGGTGGGGTAGGTGGGGCGGGTGGGGTGGACGGCGGGAGCGGCCGCCGTGGGGCCGGCCTGGGGTCACCGGCACCGTCGCGCGGTCAGCCCACGTCGATGCCGGTGACCACCGGCGGGCCGACGTTCACGGCGTCCGCCTCGTAGCCGGCGGCCGCGAAGGCCCGCCGGGCCAGCTCCAGTGCCGCCGCCCGGGCCCCCGCACGGTCGGCGGCCTCCACCTCCAGCCGAAGCACGAACGTCCCCTCGGGTTCGTCGAGGGTCAGCACATCCAGGTCGGGCACCTCGGTGCCGACCACCTCGGGATCCGCACCGTGCACGACGGCGAGCAGCGCGCGGCGCGCCTGCTCGTCCATCGGCCGTCCGACGGTCCCGGGAACAGTGATCACGTAGTCGCCCATGCCCCCAGTCTGACCCGCATCACCTGCGCAAAACCTGCCGGTGCGTCCGGTCGGGGGGTCTTCAGGCCCGGGGCGTCAGGAGGTCGTCGAGTTCGGCCGCGAAGAGCCGCGCCGGGTCGAGGTCCATGCCGGCGAAATGGCCGGCGAGCTCCAGCGACAGCACCCCGTGCAGGCGGGTCCAGAGCGCCAGGAACCGGTGCAGCGCCGCGGGCGGCGCGGGGTGGCCGGCGGCCCAGCCGCGGTGGCCCTCCAGGTAGGCGTCGAAGGGTGTCGCGGCATCGCCCGAAGCGTGCGCCGTGCACGCGTCGAGCAGGGTGGTCATGATCTCGGCGGAGATGGCGGAGATGGCGGTGATGGCGGTGATGTCCGCGGGTGCCTGGTAGCCGGGGACGGGGGTGCCGTAGACGAGGAAGTACCGCTGCGGGTCCGCCAGCGCCCAGTCGCGCAGGACGTGGGCCAGCGCGGCCAGGCCGGCGCCGTTGGCGGCGGCCGCGCGCAGGGTCTCGGCGAGGCTGCGGTAGGCCTCCCGGACGAGCTCGGTCATCAGGTCGTCGCGGCTGGCGAAGTAGCGGTAGAGCGCGGGGCCGCTCATGCCCATCTGCTTGGCGATCGCGTTGAGGGAGAGCGCGGACGCGCCTGCCGTCGCGATCTGCTCCCAGGCCCGCCCGGTGATCTCCGCCCGCACCTGGGCGCGGTAGCGCTCCCGCGGGGTGTGCGCGTCGCTCGTCGCCATGGTCCGCCGCCTTCCGCAGTCATCTGCTACATCCCCGAGCAGACCGATGTGGAGCGGTGGCCGACCTGGCAGACGGCCGTCGAGACCGTGGAACGGCTCGACCACGGCCGCTTCCGCAAGGGTTCGGCGTTCCGCTGGACCACCCCGATCCCGCCCAACCCGTCGACCCCGGCCACCGGCCTGGAGATCACCTCCACCGTCCGGCAGATCGAGCCGAACGCGTGCATCCGCTGGACCGGCCCGGCGATCGGCGAAGGACTGCGTATCGACGGCGTCCACGTGTGGAACTTCACCGCCGTCCCGGGCGGCGTCCGCGTGAGCACCGAGGAGACCCACACCGGCGCCCAGGTCGAGGCCGACGTGCCCACCGCGACCGCGATCCTGCGGGCGGGCCTCGAATCCTGGCTGCGCGAGCTGAAGGCCGCCGCCGAGGCCCGCACCCGCACCGGGCCGCGCTGAGCGCCCGCCGTTACCGCCGCCCCACGGCCCCACCTCCGCGGGCGGCAACGGGGCGCGGCCGGCGACGGTTCACCGGTGGGGGCGGTTTCTGCCGCCGCGGGCGGTTCGTGCCCGTTCGGACGCCGGGCCGCCGTGCCGGTGTGCAGGGGTCGCCGTCCCCCTCGGCACATTCCCGCGCGAGCCTGGACGGGCCGGGCGTCCACGATCGAGCATCGGGTGACTGATCGTCACATCGCCGCCCCCGCGGCGCTGTCACCACTGCCGATTTCCCGTGGAGGACCGCAGTGCACCATCGTTCCCGTCCGACGGCCAAGGTGCTCGGCGCGGGTGCCGCCCTGAGCCTGGCGCTGGCACTCACCCTGGCCTCGTCCCCCGCCCTGGCCGCGCCACCGGGGCCGCCGGGCCCGACCGCCGACCCCGATCCCGTCCCCGGCCTGGTGGCCGGTGAGGGCACCGCCGCCCCGCAGTTGGTGACCGGGCTGTCGGCGGCGGCCCCCGGCACGCCGGGCGACGCGGCCCGGGCCCACCTCGCGGCCGACCCCGACCGGTACCGGATCGACCCGGGGCAGCTGACCGAGCTCGCGGTCGAGCGCACGGCCGAGGGCCGGCACACCGTCAGGTTCCAGCAGTACCACGGCGGTGTGCCGGTGCTCGGCGGCCAGTACCTCGTCCGCCTCACCGGCGAGGGCGCGGGCCAGCGGGTCGAGTCGGTCGGCGGCAAGTACTTCACCGGACTGACCGCTCCGACCACGCCCGCCGTACCGGCCGCGACCCTGCGCAGGCTGGCACTCGACTCCCTCACGGACCCGCGCGCCCGCGCCGGGGCCACCGCCGAGGACCGCGGCCCGGTGATCCTGCCGGGCGGCGCCGGGCGGCTCGCCCAGCACTTCACCGTGCGCGCCGACGGGCCCGCGGCGGGCGGCCCGCTGGTCCGCGAGGTCTACGTGGACGCCACGCGGGGCGCGGTCGCCCTCGCCCACGACGCCCAGGGCCTCTTCCAGGCCGAGGGCGTCGGGGCCGAGGGTGCCTCGGTAGGCACTGCGGGCGCTCCCGGCGCTGCCGCGGCGGGGGCCGGCGCAGCGCACGCCGCGACCGCCGCCGCGACCGCCGGATCCACCGCCGCGACCGCCGGCGAACCGGCCACCGGGACCGCCCCCGACTACCTCGGCCGGACCGTCCCGGTGAACATCGCCCGTCAGCCGGACGGGAGTTACCGGCTCGTCGACCTCAGCCGGCCCGTCACCGTCTCCACCTACGACGGGGCCGGGCGGGACTACCGGGAGTACGGCCGACTGCCCGCCGACGCCCTCCCGGCCGGCTCCCCGGGGCCGGACTTCCCGGCCTCGACCGGCACCAGCGGTGCCACCGACGCCCACGTCAACGCCGGTACCGTGTACGACTTCTACCGCAACCGGCTCGGCCGGGACGGCCTGGACGGCAAGGGCAGCCCGATCACCTCCGTGGTGAACGTGAGCAACGGCGGCGCCCCCTTCCCCAATGCCACCTGGGACGGGCAGAAGATGATCTACGGCAACGGCGATGCCGAGCACCGCCAGTTCGCCGTGGCCCTCGACGTCGCCGGTCACGAGATGACCCACGGCGTCATCCAGCACACCGCGAACCTGGAGTACGCCGGGCAGTCCGGTGCGATGAACGAGGCACTCGCCGACTACTTCGGCAACGCCATCGACGTCACCGCCCACGGCGTCGCGATGACCGACCCGAAGGCCGCGCTGCTCGGCGAGACACTGTGCCGCACCGGCACCCCCGAGGAGTGCGCGAACCGCCGGCTGGACGACCGCCGCACCACCGTCGACGACTACCTCGGCGCCGGGCTGGAGCTCGACGGCGGCGGCGTGCACCTCAACTCCACCATCTTCTCCGGCGCGCTCTGGGACCTCCGGCGCACCCTCGACCCGCTCACCGCCGACCGGCTGGTCTACCGCGCACTCACCGAGTACCTCACCCCGCTGGACGACTTCGTCGACGGCCGCAACGCCGTCCTCGCCGCCGGCCGCTCGATGAACCTCGGCCGGGCCGAACTCCGCTCCGTCGCCGGCGCGTTCGACGCCCACGGCATCCGCGCCGGCTGGCAGAACCGGATCGACACGGACAGCCGCACGCTGCTGCGCGGCGCCTCCGCCCCGACCGGACCGGCCGCCGGCGGAGGCCACTGGGTGATGGGCAGCAACGAGGACGCGAACGGCCAGGGCGGCATCGCCCTGTACACCGGCTCCACCACAGGCTCCGGCGCCCCCACCCGGCTCAGCCCCGCGGACGGCCGGATGCACGGCTGGTCCGCCACCGACGGCCGGGCCGCCGTCTGGCTGGCGATCGGGCCCGACGCCACCGGCGCCTGGGGGACGGAGGTGCTGACCCGCCCGCTCGCCGGCGGGGAGGTCCGCAGCCTCTTCAAGTCCTCCAGCGTGTCGCCCGTCAGCGTCCGGATATCCGGCGGGGACATCGCCTTCGTGGTGCTCGACGGCGCAACCGGCCGCAACCGCGTCCAGCTCTCCCACAACGGCGCCCCGCCGGTCGAACTCCCGCTGCCCGAGGGCCACACCATCGCGCCGGACGCCGTCTCGTACCTCGCGCTCAAGGACGGCCTGCTCGGCTGGATCGAGACCTGGACGGCCGGAGGCGCCACCGTCCAGGCGCCGACGGTCCACTCGATCGCC
Organism: Kitasatospora sp. NBC_01560; assembly: GCF_045208415.1. Classification (NCBI taxonomy): domain Bacteria; kingdom Bacillati; phylum Actinomycetota; class Actinomycetes; order Kitasatosporales; family Streptomycetaceae; genus Kitasatospora; species Kitasatospora sp. NBC_01560. Next base: position 473,755 of record NZ_CP109364.1, read on the forward strand.
ACCGGCAAGGTCGTCGCCCAGTACCCGACGAGCACCCCGCAGGGCACCGCGGCGCCGTTCCTCTCCTCCCCCGTGCTCGCGGGCGGCCGGCTGCTCTGGACGGCGGCCGCCGCCGACCGCACCGGCGGCGTCACCGTCCGGTCCGGCGCCCTGGACGGCTCCGGCGCCGTCGACCTCGTCCCCGGCGACGCACCCCGCACCCCGGACGACATGGAGATCACCGCCACCGACCGGGCCGTGACCTTCCAGCACCGCGGTGCCAGGCCGAGCACCGGCTGGACGAACGCGGCGCTGCCGAAGCTGTACCAGCTGCCCGTCACCGGCGGCACCCCTGCGCGGGTCTCCTGCAACCGGGGCACGCAGTCCCACCCCGCCGCCGACCAGGGCACCCGGGTGGTCTGGCTGGACGCCACCCCGGGCCGCGGAGATCTCGTGGTCCGCAACCGCCCGGCCGGCGCCTGCTGACCCGGCCACCGCTCCGTCGTCCGCCCCGGCGCCGCCTCCAGGCGCCGGGGCGGACGGCCGCCCGGGGCCCGCACCGACGACCGCGCCGCCTTCACCGGCCTCCCCGCGCATTCGGGCCGCCGGTGACCACCGGGACGGACGGGAATTGAGTGAACCAGTGCCGTTTATCGGCGAATTGGACCGCAGAAGTCACGGTTCACATTGCGGACGAATGAATACCGGCCGCCGGTCGTTGCGGCAGCATTGCATTCGTATGAGCCGCTTCCTCTTTCGCTTGATCGCCACCCGTCGACAGGTGGACGTGTGATTGACTCCTGGTCAACAAATCGCACACGAGGGGGATATGCGTGAGCAGGAAGAGCTACCCTTCTTTCCGATCCGTGCTGGCCGCCGAGAGAATTGCGCGGGTGGCCGGGGCGCACGATGCCCTGGGGGCCGTCCTCGCCCAGGAGGCGGGCTTCCAGGCGGTCTGGTCGTCGAGCTTCGAGGTGTCCGCGGCACGCTGCCTGCCGGACGCCAGCATCCTCACGGCGACGGAGTACCTGGAAGCCGCCGTCCACATGCAGAAGGCCCTGCGGATCCCGGTCGTGGCGGACTGCGACACGGGCTACGGCGGCAACATGAACGTCGCGCACACGGTGCACGAGTTCGAGGACGCCGGGATCACCGCGATCTGCATCGAGGACAAGCTGTTCCCGAAGATGAACAGCTTCGTCGGCGAGGGCCAGGACCTCCTGGACACCGAGTCGTTCGCCCGGAAGGTGGCAACGGCGAAGAACGCGCAGTCCACCGACGACTTCTTCGTCATCGCCCGCACCGAGGCCCTGATCGCCGGGCTCGGCGTGGACGAGGCCCTGGCCCGCTGCGCCGCCTACGCCGACGCCGGGGCGGACGCCGTCCTCGTGCACTCCAAGCAGAAGACCAACGGGCAGGTCCTCGCCTTCCTCGACGCGTGGCAGGACCGGCTCCCGGTCGTGGTCGTCCCCACCACCTACCCGGACTGGCACATCGACGCGGCGACCGCGGCCGGCGTCTCCGTCGTGATCTACGCCAACCAGGGCCTGCGGGCGACGGTCTCCTCACTGCGGACGATCTTCCGCTCGATCTACCAGAACGGCGGCACGACCGCGCTGGAGGACAGCATCGCCTCCGTCGGCGACATCTTCGCACTCCAGCAGCTCGCCGACTGGCAGAAGCTCGACGCATAACCCGCGGTACGACCGGCCGGACGACCGGCCGGAAAGCCGGGACCGCCACCGACCGGAAAGCCGGTCGTACCACCGCCCGGACCGGACCTCGGGAATCCGGTCCACCGGAAACAGAAGACGCCTGCCGAAACGGGGTCCGGAGAGTCATCATGCCTGAAACAGAATTCGATGAGCAGGCGGCGAAATTCTCCGCCGACAATCCGGGGAGGCACCCGGCCGGGAATCCCGGGGCCTCTTTCGACGACGACCTCCCCCTCGTTCCGGTGCCTTCCGTCAGCCGGTTGTTCAGCGCCGCCGTCGAGGCGCACGGTGCACGGCCGGCGCTCCTCTCCCCCTACGGCGACCTCTCCTACCGCGGCCTCGACGACAGGGTCTCCGCCCTCGCGGACGCGCTGTCCGCAGGCCCTGTCCGCACCGGCGACGTGGTCGCGGTGGAGCAGTCCCCGCACCCGGACTCGGTCGCCGCGCTCCTCGCCGTCCTGCGCACGGGCGGTGTCGTCCTCCCGCTGGATCCGCTGCTGCCCGACGCACGAAGGGCCGCGGTCCTGGAGGCCGGCCGCGCCGCCGGGCTCGTCACGGCGGAGGGGGTGACGCAGCCGCTCCCGTACGCCGCTCCGCCGGGGGAGACCGCGGACGCCACCGGTCGGGGCGACGCGGCCTACGTGACCTTCACCTCCGGCAGCACCGGCACGCCCAGGGGGATCCTGGGCCGGGGCGCCGGGTTGGCGCACTTCGTGCAGTGGCAGCGGGACACGTTCGGCATAGGGCCGGGCGACCGGGTCGGACAACTGACCAGCTGGGCGTTCGACGTGGCCCTGCGCGACATCCTGACGCCGCTGGTCAGCGGCGCGGCGCTCTGCCTGCCCGAGTCCCGCTCGCTGGACCCCGACCGCGTGCGGGAGTTCCTGTCCCGGCGCGCGGTCACCGTCCTGCACACCGTGCCCTCGCTCGCCCGCCGCTGGCTCGCCGCCCCGAACGCCGCCGGCCGTAACGCCGACGGCCCTAAACCGACCGACCGGGGCGCCGCCGGCCCGGCACCGACCGGTCTGCGGCTGACCTTCTTCGCCGGTGAGCAGCTCCACGGCGAACTCGTGCGCGAGTGGCGGGCGCAGCTCGCCCCGCGCGGCCGCGTCGTCAACCTGTACGGGCCGAGCGAGACGACCCTGGCCAAGTTCTGGTACGAGGTGCCGGCCGAACCGGCCCCCGGGCCGCAGCCCGTGGGCCGGGCCCTGCCCGGTACCCGGGCCGCGCTCTCCCCCGGCGGCGAGGTCGTGATCCGCACGCCCTACCGGTCGTACGGCTACCTCGACGGGACGGAGGCCTTCCGCCCCCGCCGGCCCGGAGACCCGGACGACCTGCTCCACCCGACCGGTGATCTGGGCCGCTTCGACGAGGACGGCACGCTGCACCTGCTCGGCCGGATCGACGACCAGGTCAAGGTCCGCGGGGTGCGGATCGCGCTGCGCGAGGTGGAACGCGTCCTCGAATCCGTGCCGGGCGTGCTCCAGGCGGGCGTGGTGGGTGTCCGGGACGATCGCGGCGGCCTGCTGCTCGTCGGCCACGTACAGGTGGGTGCGCCCGGGGACGGGGCGGACGGGGGCCCGGCCGCGCCCGTCACCCGCGACGCGTTGCGCCGGGCGGTCGGCGGGCGGCTGCCCGCCGCGGCCGTCCCGGCCGTGCTCAACCTGGTGACCGACGGCCTGCCGCTGCTGCCGAGCGGAAAGCTCGACCGCGTCCGGTTGCGCGCACTGACCGGTGTGCCGTCCTGCGCCGCGTCGCGGGCCCGGGCCGGCGGATCGACCGACCGCGTCACGGAGGTGTGCGAGCACGTGCTCGGGTTCTCCCCGCTCGCCCCCGACGACGACCTCTTCGAACGCGGGGCCGACTCGCTCCTCGCGCTGGAGATCGCCGCCCGGCTGGAGGACGTGCTCGGGAGTCCCGTCCCACCGGGGCTGCTCTTCGAGGCGCCCACCATCGCCGAGATCACCGAGCGGCTGGCGGTTCCCTCGCCCGCCCGGTCCGCGGGGGCGCCGTGACCGTCCACGAAGGCATCGTGCGGGCGCACTGGAACCACCGTCACCGGCTGCGGCAGAGCGCCGCCGAGGCCGCGCGCGGAGTGTTCAATCCCCACCACTCGGTCCGGGCGTTCCGGATCACCGGCCCTCTCGACCTGACCGCGCTGGACCGCGCGTGGCGGGGGCTCCAGCGGCGCCACCCCGTCCTGCTCACCTCCTTCGGCCCGCACCACGGCCGGGACGGGGGCGACGGCCTGTGGCGGCTCACCGGCGCCGAACCGGCCGGCCTGACCAGGCTGTCCGCCCCGGGCGGCGAGGCCGGACCAGCACTGCGCCGCGCGGCCGCCGAGCCGTTCGACGTCGCGAACGGCCCGCTGGCCCGCCTGATCACCGTGCGCGTCGAGGGTGGCGAGGGTGAGAGGAGTGGCGAGCCCGCGGCCCCGACACCGGAAAGCCTGGTGGCCCTCGTCGTGGAACACCTCGTCACCGACGGCTGGTCCGCAGGCGTCCTCCTGCGCGACCTGCGGGCGCTGTACGCCGCCGAGGTCGGCGCCCCCGACGGCCCCCTTCCGGTGGTCGAGCAGGACTTCGCGGAGTTCACCGCACGTCAGCACGCCTACCTGGACTCCCCCGCCGGGCAACGGCTGCGCGGCCTGCTCGCCGGGCGGCCGGCCGGCGGCAGCCCCGTACCGGACACTCCCCTCAAGGGCTTCACCGGCCGCCTCCCGGTCCGGCACGAGCGCAACCGCTGGCTCGACCGCACCCTCGACGCGGCCGACTACGACCGGCTGCTGCCGCTCGCCCGGGCCACCCGCACCACCCGGTTCACCCTCGTCCTGGCAGCCGTCCACGCCGCGCTGGCCGACCTCTCCGGACGGCGGGAGGTGGCCACCACCATGACGGTCGCCAACCGCGCGCACCCGTCGCTGCGGCACAGCGTCGGCTGGTTCGCGAGCAAGGTGGTCGTGGCGAGCGAGCCGGGCGGCTGGAGCGATCCGCTGCGTCACCTCGACGCCCTGCGGGCGGCCGTGGCGGCGGGCCTGGACGCGAGCCGGGTCCCCTGGCCCGCACAGATCCACGACCACCGCCCGGAGCTGTTCGGCACGCAGGCCGCCACGCCCTTCCTCTCCTTCAACGCGCAGCCCGAACGCATGCGCGAGGGCCACGGCGACCTCTTCGCGGGGGCACGGGCCGATCCCGTGCCGCTCCGGCTGGGCTGGCAGGACGCCGCGCTCGCCACGCAGTGGCAGGAACGCGGGCCGCAGGGCCTGGGGATGGCGGTCAACTACAAGACGGACTGGTACACCGGGACGGATGTCGCCGCCCTGTGGGACGCGGTGACCGGCCACCTGGAACGGCTGGCCCGGATCCCCGTGCCGAGCGGAAGGGCGGGGCGCACGTGAGCCGGCCGGACACGAAGGCCGGTGGCAGCGGTACCGGCGAGGCGGTGCCCGGGGTACCGGCCGGGCTGCGCCACGCGGTCGGCACCGGGGTCTTCCTGCTCGCGCTCAACTCGTCGATGATCGCCGTGGCGCTGCCCGCCCTGGGTGACGAGTTCGGCACCGGCACCGGGCTGTCCTGGCTGGTCTCCGGTCTGTACGTGGCCACGGCGGTCGGTGCCCCGACCGCCGGGCGGCTGACCGACCTGTACGGTCCCCGGCGGGTCTACCTCGGCGGCCTGCTGCTGGTGGTCCTCGGCTCGGTGGCGGGCACCCTGGCGCCGGGGCTCGGCGCCCTGACGGTGAGCCGCATCGTCATCGGGCTGGGAGGCTCGGCGCAGTACCCCGCCGCCGTGGCGATCATCCGCGGCTCCACCGCGGCGAGCGGGGGCACCCCGACGAAGGCGCTGGCGACGCTGTCCATGGCGGGCCAGACGGCCGTGTCACTGGGACCGCCGATCGGCGGGCTTCTGGTGAGCGGGTTCGGCTGGCAGGCGATCTTCCTGGTGAACGTGCCGCTGGCGCTGCTGGCCTGCTGGTGGGTGCGGCGCACCGTCCCCGCGGATGCCGTGCCGGCGGTCGGCCGGGCCGGACTGCTGCGGGCCCTCGACCTGCCGGGCCTGCTGACCTTCGTGGGCGTGGTCGTCGCCCTGATGGTCTTCCTGCTCTCGTTCGAGTCCCGGCCCGCCGGGTGGCTCCTCGCGGTGGCCGCCGTCCTCCTCGCCGCCCACGTGCTGTGGGAGCTGCGGGCGCCGACCCCGTTCATCGACGTACGGCTGCTGGCGCGCAACCGGGCGCTCAGCTTCACCTACGCCCGGACGCTGGTCACGTACACCGCGTTCTACCTGGTCTTCTACGGATTCCCCCAGTGGCTCCAGGAGAGTCGGCACCTCTCCCCCGCGGTCACCGGCCTGGTGGTGTTCCCGGTCGCGGCGCTGGGCTTCGTCAGCACCGGCCTGGGGGCGAGGGTCCAGCAGCGGCACGGCGTACTCGTCCCGCTGCTGATCGGCAACACCGCGCTGGCGGGCGTCGGCCTGCTGCTGTGGACGTCCGTGGACACCGGTACCGCGGTGTGGGCGCTGCTCCTCGTCAGCGCCCTGCTCGGGCTGCCCAACGGCTTCAACAGCATCGGCAACCAGTCCGCGATGCTCGCGGCGGCCGAGGCGGACCGGGTCGGCGTCGCCTCGGGCCTCTACCGGACGTGTCAGTACGTGGCCGCGGCGCTGGCGGCCGTCCTCCTTCAGCTCCTGCCCGCGGGGGCCGGTGCGTCCGGCGTCGTCCACGCTCTGGGCCTGGTCGTCGCGGGCTGCGGCGCGGCGCTGCTCCTGACGGCGGCGGCCAACCCGTCCCTGCGCAGGGCGGCCGGCCCGGGCGGCCGCTGAGCGGCCCGCGCCCACGATCCACCGTTCCCACTCCTGCCCGGCGCGTCCCGCCGGGTCCGTCCCGCCCATCCTTCTCCCAGGAGGTACCCGATGTCCCTTCCTGCACCCTCGGCCCCGGTCGACCGCCTCGTCCTGCTCAACCCCGGCCCGGTGAACGTCCACGACGAGGTCAGGACCGCTATCGCCGCACCCGACAGCTGCCACCGCGAGCCGGAGGCCGCGGCACTGATCAACCGGGTCCGGGTGAAGGCGGCCAGGATCGGCGGCGGGGACGAGACCCACACGTCCGTGCTGCTGGCCGGATCCGGCACCGCCGCGCTGGAGGCGGTGTTCTCCTCCGTCGTCCCGGCGGACGGACGCATCCTGATCCTGGACAACGGCCACTACGGCGACCGTCTGCACCGCATCGTCAGCGTCCACGACGTGCCGCGCCGGCACCTGGAGTTCGGCTGGACGAACCCGATCGATCCCGCCGAGGTCGACCGCGTGCTGGCCGCGGACCCGTCCCTGACCCACGTCGGGCTGGTCCACCACGAGACCAGTACCGGCCAGCTCAACCCGCTGCGCGAGATCGGCGAGGTCGTCGCCCGGCACGGCCGGCAGCTGGCGGTGGACGCCATCAGCAGTCTGGGCTCGGAGCCGGTCGACATCCGTGCGGACCACGTCGACTGGCTCGTCGGCACCGCGAACAAGTGCCTGGAGGGCCTGCCGGGTGTCAGCTTCGTCACCGCGCCCCGGCACCGTCTGGACGCCCTGGAGACCGTCCCGGCCCGCACCTTCTACCTGGACCTCTACGGCCACTACATCTCCCAGGACCGCAGGAACGCACCGCTGTTCACCCCTGCCCTCCAGGTGCTCAACTCCTTCGAGAAGGCGCTGGACCTCGCGCTCGCCGAGGGCACGGCGGCCCGCGGCGAGCGCTACGCCGCCCTGGCCGGACGCATCCGCACCGGCCTCGCCGAACGCGGCGCCCGGTTCCTCCTCCCGCCCGGCCACCGGGCCAACTCGGTGACCAACGTCCACCTCCCGGAGGGCATCGGCTACGACGAGCTGCACGACGGGCTCAAGGCCGAGGGCTACGTGGTCTACTCCACCCAGGAGCAGCTGGCGGGAGTCTTCCGGGTCGCCAACATGGGGCAGCTGACGGAGGGCGACATCGACGGGTTCCTCGCCGCCTACGACCGCGTGATCGCCAAGCACGTGGAGGCGGCCGCATGACCACCACGGCCGACACCACCACGGCAGGCGCCGCCGCGGCCGACACCGCCACGGCAGGCACCGCCACGGCCGACACCGCCACGGCCGGCCCGCGGGTGAGCCTCGCCCTGGTCGGGGGCGGGCCGAGCAGCACCTACGTGCTGGACCGGCTCGCCGCCACCGCGCACGCGGCCGACGGGCCGCTGGCGCTCGACGTCCACGTCTTCGACCGCTCGGGGCAGTTCGGGGCCGGGCAGGTGCACAGCCCGGACCAGCCGGTCACCAGCTTCCTCAACCGGATCGTGGGCCAGGTCGCGTTCGCGGCCGACGAGTCCGTCGCGGACGCCGGCCCCCTGCTCGACCCGGCCGACCGGCCCACCCTGCTGGAGTGGTGCCGGGCCCGGTTCCTGGAGACCGGCGACCCGGTCTACGACCTGTCCGCCGAGGACTGGCCGAAACGGTACGTCCACGGCGAGGCACTGCGCGACCGCTTCGAGCGTTACGTGGCCCTGCTGCGCGAGCGCCGGGGCGTGCGCGTCCACCTCCACCGGTCCGAGGTGGTGGACCTGGTGGAGCGCGGGGACGGCCGCCTGGAGGTCGTGACGGCCGGCGCCGGCGAGGGCGGACCGGCCGGCGAGGACGGACCGGTCCTCGCCGACCACGTCCTGATGCTCACCGGGCACTCCTCCAACGACCCGCTGGCCTCCGCCGCCCGCCGCGGATGGATCCGCTTCGCCGCACGCCACAGCGCCGCCTTCGTCCCCTCGGCCTACCCGCTGGAGAACGCCTTCGGCCCGGACATCGCCGGCCCCGGGACGACGGTCGGCTGCCTGGGGATGGGCCTGACCGCGATCGACGTCGTCCTGCACCTCACCGAGGGTCGCGGCGGACGCTTCGCACCGCGCCCCGACGGCTCGCTGGAGTACCTGCCCTCCGGTGCGGAGCCGGCCTCGGTGGCCGTGTTCAGCCGGTCCGGCCTCTTCACCTTCGCCCGCCCCTACAACGGCAAGGAGCGCGATCCCGAACGGCTCGAACACCGGGGCGTGTTCCTCACCGAGCGGGCCGTCGAGCGGCTGCGCGCCTCCGCCGGCCGGCCGGCCCGGGTGAGCGGGCGCGTCCGCTCCCAGCTCGACTTCCGCAGGCACCTGCTGCCGCTGGTGATCCTGGAGATGGCGCACCTCTACTACACGACGTTCTTCGGGCAGGAGTACGGCCGCCACCTGGAGCACGCGGCGCGGCCGCAGTACGAGTCCTTCCTCGCCGACGGCGGTGCCGGCGCCGGCACCGAGGCCTCGGTGGCCCGCCTGCTCGCCCCGCTGGAGGAACAGGTGGACCGCACGGCAGCCGCAGTGGATGCCGTCCTCGCGGGCGGGGCCGGCCCCGGGGCCACCGACGGAGAGGCGGCGGCGTCCGCGCGGGCGGTGCTGCCCCGCTACCTGCGGGTGGTGTTCGGGCCGGAGCGCGGCGCGGAGCTGGCGGACCTGCTGGACGGGGGCCGGGCGGAGTTCGCGGCCGCGGTGGCCGCGTCCGAGTCGCCGTACCGGCACGGCCGTACCGCCGCGGAGAACCGCTTCTCCTGGCGGGACACCGTCGAGCCCCTCCCCCGCGGGGCGCACACCACGCCGCAGGCGTACCGGGAGGCGGTCCTGGACTTCTTCGACCTGGACCACCGCTGGGCCGCGCAGGACAACCTGTGGAACCCGGCCAAGGCCGCGGCCGACGGTGTCTGGCGGGACCTCCGGGACGTGCTCGCCGCCGCCCTGGACTTCGGCGGGCTGCACGCCTCCTCGCACCGGGACTTCCTCGACGTCTTCATGCGCCACCACAACCGGCTCTGCAACGGGGCGGCGCTGGAGGTCATGGAGAAGATCCGCGCCCTCGTCCGGCAGGGCCTGGTGGACGTCTCCGCGGGCCCCGACGCCGAGGTGCACGGCGACGAGGGCACCGGCCGCTTCCGCGTCCGCGGTCCAATCACCGGCGCCGACATCCCCCTTCACGTCCTGGTCGACTCGCGGGTCCACCCGTTCGACGCCGAGCACGACGTCCTGCCGCTCTACCCGAACCTGCTGCGCCGCGGGCTCGTCCGCATCTGGCGCAACCCCGGCATCGGGGAGCCCGACTTCGTCCCCGGCGGCCTCGACCTCACCGACGACTTCCACCCCGTCCGCGCCGACGGCAGCACCGACCGGCGGCTCACGCTGCTCGGGCCGCCGAGCGAAGGCGTGATGTTCTTTCAGCTGGGCGCACTCCGCCCGAACCAGAACCACCACGTCATGCAGGACATCCTCTGCTGGCTCAGGGAGTTCTGGCCGCGGGCGGCCGCGGCGCCGGCGGCGGTCTGATCAGGGCACCCGCCCCGCCGCGCCGCGCAGCCGCACGGCCACCCGGCCGCACCGAAGCAGCGCCGAAGCACCGCAGCACCGCAGCACCGCTCCCAGACGTCGAGACGAGGCACCGTGACATCCAGTACGACACCCCGCACGCCGGCCGCCGACACCCTCACCGGGGACACCGGCCTCCACCTGCCCGAGTTCGACGCACCCCCCGAGGAGCCCCTGGGGCTGGTGCGGGCCTGGCTGGAGGGGGCGCGGGAGCGGGGGGTGCGCGAGCCGAACGCGGCCGTCATCGCCACCGCCGACGCCTCCGGGCGGCCCTCCACCCGGGTCGTCTCGATCAAGGAGGCCGACGGGAGAGGGCTGGTCTTCACCAGCTTCCGCGGCAGCCGCAAGGGCCGGGAGCTGACGGAGCGGCCGTGGGCATCGGTGACGTTCTACTGGCGCGAGACGCTCCAGCAGCTCACCGTCGCCGGGGGCGTGGAACTGCTCCGCGCCGAGGAGTCGGACCGACTGTTCGCGGAGCGGCCACGGGCCGCCCGGGCCACCACCGCGGTGTCCCGGCAGAGCCGCACTCTGGACGACGAGGCGGAGCTGCGCGAACGGGCACGCCGGCTGGCGGACGGCGAGGCCCCGTTGGAACGCCCCGCGGAGTGGACGGGCTACCGGCTGCTCCCCGAGCGCGTCGAGTTCTGGTACGGCAGCCCGGACCGCCTGCACCGGCGGCTGCAGTACGAGCGTGCGGCGCCCGGCACGGCCGCCTGGAGCCACCGGCGGCTCCAGCCCTGACGCACCCCGCCGGCGCATCCCTCCGAAGCCCCCCACCAACGCACCCCCGCAGACGCGCCACCGATTTCCCACCGACGCGCCATCGAGGAGGAGAACCATGCCCGAAGGGCGAACCCGTGTCGTCGTGCTCGATCCCCTGCATCCCGACGCGGTCACCGAGTTGAGCCGCGAGCACGACGTCGTGGTCCGGCTGCGGCCGGGCGAGGACGAGCTGGCCGTGCTGGTGGCGGACGCCGACGCCCTCGTCGTGCGCAGCGGAGTGCGGATCACTGCCCGGGAGGTGGAACAGGCCAAGCGGCTCCGCGTGGTGGCCCGGGCCGGCACGGGCACCGACAACATCGACCTCGCGGCCTGCCGCAGCGCCGGGGTGCAGGTGTTCAACATCCCCGGGGCCTCGGCGGGCGCGGTGGCGGAGCTGGCACTCGGCCTGATCCTCGCGGTGACCCGCAGGATCGTCCGCGCGGACCGCCGGATCCGCGGGGGCACCTGGGACAAGACCGGCTCCGCGGGCCCCGAGCTGGCCGGTCGTACGCTCGGTGTGGTCGGGCTGGGTCGCATCGGTTCCCGGCTCGCCGATCTCGGCCGGGCCGTCGGGATGCACGTCGTCGCATCGGTGGCCCAGCCCTCCCCGCAGCGCGACGCGCAGCTGCGCGGGCGCGGCGTCACCAGACTGCCGCTCGCCGAACTGCTGTCCACCGCCGACGTGGTCTGCCTGGCGGTGCCCCTCACCGAGGGCACCAGGGGCCTGCTGGGCCCCGCCGAGCTGGCCCTGATGCGCCCGGACGCCTATCTGGTGAACGTCTCCCGGGGCGGTGTGGTCGACGAGGGGGCGCTCCACGACGCGCTGCTCCGCGGCAGGCTCGCCGGCGCCGCGCTGGACGTCCACGCGGTCGAACGCGGGGTGCCCGCGCTGGCCGCCCTGGACAACGTCGTCCTCACCCCGCACATCGGCGCCACGACGACCGACGCCCAGCTCCGGGTGGGCCGGATCCTGGTGACCGAACTGCGCAGAGCCCTGGCCGGCGGGTCGGCGGCGGGGAGGGTGGTGTGAGCGCCGTCGTCCTCACCGGGATCCGGGAGCTGGAGCGCCGCGACGCCCGCCCGCCCGAACCCGGCCCCGGTGAGCTGCTGGTCCGCGTCGCCGCGACCGGCATCTGCGGCTCCGACCTGTCCGCCTACCGGGGCACCCACCCCTACAAGACCGCCCCGGCGGTGCTCGGGCACGAGTTCTCCGGGACGGTCGAGCACGTCGGCACCGGCGTCACCGGCTTCACCGTCGGCGACCTCGTCTGTTCCGCCGCCTTCTCGCACTGCGAGGACTGCGAGGCGTGCCGCAGCGGTGCCGTCAACCTGTGCGGGCGGAAGCTGAACCTCAGCCACCTCGGCTGGGACGGCTCGTTCGCCCGCCACGTCCTGCTGCGGCCCAACATGACGCACCGGCTGCCGCCCGGTCTGCACCCGGTGGCCGGGGCGCTGGTGGAGCCCCTCTCGATCGGCCTGCACGCCGTCCGCACCGCCCGCCGGGACGGCGGCGTGCTCGTCCTGGGGTCCGGGACGGTCGGCCTGGGCTGCGCGGTGGCGGCGCGCCGGCTGGGCCGCACGCCGGTGGTCTGCGTCGACCTCGGCTCCCGCAAGGGGGAGCTGGCGCGCGCGGCCGGGGCCGACGGGTACGTCGACGCCGCTGCCGGGGACCCTGTGCCGGAGGCGCTGGCCGCCCTCGGCGGGCGCCCCGCCGGCACCGTGGTGGTCGCGGCGGGCTACCCGGGCGTCCTGGACCAGGCGGTGCGCGCGGTGCGGCCGGGCGGCGAGGTGGTGGTCGTGAGCTACTTCGAGGACCGGCCGCGGGTCGACCTCAACACGCTGGTCGGGCGGGAGATCACCGTACGGTCCTCCGCCCTCTCCACTCCCCGGGACTTCGCCGAGGTCATCGGCTGGCTCGCGGACGGCGGCCTGGATCCGCTGCCGCTGGTCACCCATCACTTTCCGCTGGAGCGGGCGGCCGAGGCACTGCGGCTGATGGACCGGGCCGACACACCGACAGGGAAGATCATGCTCCATGTGACGACGGATCCCTCCGAGTTCGAGAGCGGGTGGTCGGCGTGACCGGCCGGGCAGGCATACACGTGGCGGTGGTCGGGGGGTCCGGGCACACCGGCGGGGAGGCGTGCCGGCTGCTGCTGAACCACCCCGGCGTGGCCCGGATCGTCCCGACCTCCCGTTCCGCGGAGCCGTTCGAACGGCTCCACCCCAACCTGCTGGGCAGCGGCCTCGACTTCGTCCCGGTGGAGGACGTGGTGGCGGCCGCGGCGGAGTTCGACGCCGTGCTGCTCTGCACGCCCTCCGGGGAGGCGATGCGACTGGCCCCCGCGCTCCTCGACGCCGGCACCCGGGTGGTGGACCTGAGCGCCGACTTCCGCTTCGCCGACCCGGAGCGCTACCGGGCGGCGCACGGCCGCGAGCACACCGCCCCCGAACTGCTCGGCGAGGCGGTCTACGGCGCCACCGAGTTCCACCGCGACCGCATCCGCGAGGCCCGTCTGATCGCCAACCCCGGGTGCTACGCCATCACCGCGCTGATCGGCCTCGCCCCGCTCGTCCGGGCCGGTCTCGCGAGCCCCGGCATCCCCTTGCACATCGCCGCCGTCAACGGGACCACGGGCGCGGGGACGACACCGCGCACCGACGTCCTGCACGCCGAGGTGATCGGCTCGCTGCTGCCGTACAGCCTGCGCGGCCACCGCCACGCACCCGAACTGGAGGACCAGTTCGCCCGCCTGGCCGGCGCGCCGGTGACGGTCGACCTCAGCACCGCACACGGCGACTTCGCCCGCGGCATCCACATCCAGGCGAGCGTGCTCGTCCGGCCGGAGCTGCGCGACGGCCTGACCCGCGAGTCGCTGCTCGCCCGCTACCTGGACTTCTACGGCGAGGGCGACCGGGGCGAGTACTTCGTGCGGGTCAACCACCAGCCGTCCCTCGGCGGGCCGACCGACAAGGACTACGGCCGCTTCCCGCACCTGGCGGCGGTGGCCGGCTCGAACTTCGTCCACATCGGCCTCGACTACGACGCCCGGCTCGGCATCGCCCGGGTGGTGGCGGTCAGCGACAACCTCGTGAAGGGCGCGGCCGGGTCGGCCGTGCAGAACCTCAACCTGGCGCTCGGCCTGCCCGAGGCGGAGGGGCTGCGCAGCTATGGCCTCTGACCCGCTCGCCGGGATCCCGCTGCTCGCCGACCGGCCGGTGGCCCGCGGCGAGCGCTGGATCTTCTCGGCCGGGTTCAACGTGCCCCGCTCGCTGTCGGGCACGGCGCGCATCGACAGCGAGGTGGCCGACCTCGCCCGGCTCTCCGACGCCGGCGCCCGGGTCTGCGTCCTGTCCCACCAGGGCAGCCACCGGGACGGCACGGCCGAGCACCTTCCGCACATCGCCGCGTACCTGAGCCGGGTACTGGCACGGCCGGTGCGCTACCACCCGCAGAACGCGTCCGACGACGCCACCCGCACGGCCGCACGCATGCGGGACGGGGAGATCGTCCTCTTCGGCAACACCCGCCTGCACGCCGGGGAGGAGGCGGGCAGTGCGGAGCTTGCCGGGCGGTTCTCGCTGCTGGGCGATCTGGTGGCGGTCGGCGGCTTCTCCAAGGCGCACCGGGCACACGCCTCCAACACCGGGCTGCTCGACCACCTGCCGGGCTGGGCGGCCGGGTCGCTCGCCGCCGAGGTGCGGTTCCTCGCGCCGTGGGCGGCCGGACCGGCCGCCCCGCCGGGCGGGGCGGCCGTCCTCGGCGGACGCAAACCCGAGAAGACCCTGGTGGGGCTCGCCGGCCTGGCGGGCCGCCACGACCTCCTCGTCCCCGCCGGCGTCGTCCTGAACACGGTGCTGCGGGCACGCGGGAACGACGTCGGGGCCTCCGACCTCGGGGAGCGGCCGCGGGAATGCGCCGAGGCGGCCCGGGCCGTCCTCGCCGCCCCCGGCAGGACCAGGATCCACCTGCCCACCACCGTGCTCACCGCGCCGGCCGACCGGATCGCCACCGTGCCCGCCACCGCGGTGGAGATCGCGCGCGGAGTACCCCCGGGCCACGCCATCGTCGACTTCGTCGTCGAGCCCTGGGCACTGCGGCTCCTGGCCCGCGCCCCCCGGGCCCTGCTCGCCGGGACGCCGTCGCGCTACCTCGCCGGCCACACGACCGCCTCCGACGCCGTCCTGCGCTCGCTGTCCGCCGTGCCGCCCGGCAGCGCCCTGCTCCTCGGCGGCGACACCACGGCCGAGCTCACCTGGACGGGTCCGGCCTCCACCGGCGGCGGCTCCGCCCTCCAGTTCCTCGTCGAAGGCACCTCCTCGGTGCTGGAGGCGCTGCGTTCCAGCACCGCCGGGAGCCGGACGGGCTCCCGCTCCCCCCGGCCCCGGAGGAATGACGCATGACCACGCCCGACGAGGCCCGCGACCTGACCCGCGACCTCCCCGTACCCACCCGCGTCGTGTTCGGCGCCGGCACCACGGACCGCGTCGGCGAACTGGTGCGCCGGCACGGCGTCCGGGCCCTCGTCGTCACCGGGCGCACCGCCGCCCGCCGACACGGCCATCTCGACCGCGTCCTCGCCTCCCTGGCCGGCGCTGGGGTGAAGGCGACGGTCCACGACCGGATCTCGGCCAACCCGCGCTCCGACGAGGTGGACGAGGCCGCCGTCCTCGCCCGCTCGGCCGGCAGCGACGTCGTCGTCGGCCTCGGCGGCGGCAGCGCGCTCGACGCCGCCAAGGCGGTGGCCGTGGCGGCCGGACGGGAAGGCACCGTGCGCGACGTCATCGGCACCACGCTCGCCCCCGGTGCCCCCGTCCTGCCACTGGTCGCCGTCCCCACCACCGCCGGCAGCGGATCCGAGGTCACCAAGGGCGCCATCATCACCGACACCGTCCGGCGCTTCCGCTCCGGCATCCGCGGTGACGCGCTGTTCCCGCGGACCGCGGTCGTCGACCCCGACCTGATCGCCACCGTCCCGCCCGCCGTCCTCGCCGAGACGGCCTTCGACGCCTTCGCCCACGCGGTGGAGGGCTCCGTCGCCGCCCTGGCCACACCGGCCGGCCGGGCCCGCGCACACCGGGCGATCAGGCTGATCACCACCCATCTGCCCCCGCTGCTCCGCGGTGACCCGGACCCGGCCCACCGGACGGCGCTCGCACTCGCCGCGCTGCTCGGCGGCGTCAACGTCGCCACCGCCAGCACCTGCCTGCCGCACCGCCTCCAGCAGGCCATGGGATCGCTGCCGGGCCTGGACATCTCGCACGGCAGGGGGCTGGCCGTCCTCTACCCCGGCTGGCTGCGCCGGACCGAAGTCCGCGCCCCCGAGGCCTTCGGCGAGCTGGCCGACGTCCTCGGCGCCGCCTCGGTGCACGAGGGAGCCGGACGACTGCTGGCAGCCACAGGGCTCACCGCGCGGCTTCGCGACTGGGGCGTCACCTCGGCGGACCTCGACACGCTGGTGGCCGGGGTCAGCGGCAACCTGGACAACGACCCCGCCGGGGCCACCGCGGACGCCGCCTACCTGCGGGCCCTCTACGCGGAGGCCCTGTAGCCGTCCCGGTGCCCCTCACGCCCGGGCCGGCCGTGCCCCGTCCGACAGCGGCACCGCCGCCGGCACCTCCCACCCCTGCGGCGCCCGCCAGTCACGCCACACCTCCCACCACCCGGCACCGCGTTCGACGAGATCCATGACCGCCGCGGCGGCGACCCCGACCGAGTCGGCCTCGGCCTCGGTGAAGCCGCCGCTGCGACGGCGCTCCTCGAAGTGGTCGACGTCCTTCCAGCGCGGGGGCGAGCCGTCCGCCGGCAGCAGCAGGTCCAACTCCTGGTCGAGCGTGTCGAAGCCCCGGTCGGTGCGGCGCATCGGCTCCTGGAAGTTGACGTACCAGTCGGTGAACTCGCCGCCGCTGCGCCGCGCCCACACCGCGTACCCGTCGCCGGGCCGCTGGAGTTGCAGCACGCCCTCGGACTGCCAGTACGGTGCGAACGCCGTCCAGGGGTGCAGCCCCCAGCGGAACTCCCCGCCGCCGAAGGTGAGGGGTGTGCCCCGGGCCAGGTACACCGCGAGGAGGTCACCGGTGTCCGCCACCACCCGCACCGGGCAGACCATCCACTCGCGTCCGTCGAGGATCTCCCGACGAACGATCACCTCGTCCACGGAGAAAGTGCGCGCCGCCATGCCCAGGACCGTAGCAGCCGGTCCGTCGCCGCAGGAGGGGGGACTGCATTGGCGAACCGTCAGATGTCTTACGGGTGACGGCGGTTGGCCGGCCGTCGACGTCGGCCGGTGGACGGGGGCGTCACCCCTCGGGCCGCCGGCGCGCGAGGTGGACGGTGAGGTCGGCGACGATCTCGACCGTCGCGGGGAGGGCCCTGCCGATCGCCTCGTAGGCCTGCTGCCGGGCCGGCTCCGGGAGTTGGAGGTACGCCGAGACGGTCGACAGGTGGCCGACGTAGTCGGCGGCGCTCATGGTCGTCCGACGCCCGATGACGTGCTGCTGCACGTCGGTGAAGTACCGGGACTGCTGCAGCTCCGTCCCCGGCCAGCGCAGCTGCGCGTCCGGCGCCGTCCCGTCGGGCGGGGGGACGTCGTCGCTCGCCAGGAACGGCGCCCGGGCAGCCCGGACGGCCTCCTCGACGGCCGGGTCGGCCGGCTGGAACGGGCCGGCGAACGAGGCGAACACACCGTCGGGCTCCAGCAGCGCGGCCACCCTCGGCCACCGCCCCTGCGGACGCGTCCAGTGCAGCGCCGCCGCCGCGTAGACCAGGTCGTACGTGTCGCCCGGCTGCACGTCCTCGAACGCGGCCCGGACGGCCCGCACGCCGGCGGGCACCGCCCTGCGCAGCTCGGCGAGCATCGCCTCGTCGGGCTCCGTCGCGGTGACCGCGACCCCGCGCCCGGCGAACAGGCGGGTGGCCTTGCCCGTCCCCGCACCGATCTCCAGGGCCGTCCGGACGGGCCGGCCCGCGTACGCCGCCACCACCTCGAAGAGTTCGTCGGGATACCCCGGACGGAACCGTTCGTAGGCCTTCGCGATCACGCCGAAACCCAGTGCACGAGCAGACATGCCGAGCATCCTGGCACGGCCCGGACCGCCGGCGCCGGGGTTTTCCGACCCGGAGGGCGGGGGCAGCGGGGTGGACGGGGTGGACGGCCCGGCCCCGTCCTGCCCGGCGCCGGGAAGGACGGGGCCGGGGCGGGGACAGGCGGACCGGTCAGCGGACGACGTCGAGGACGTTCAGCTGCAGCCCGTTGGCGTACACGGCGTGCTCGACGAGCTCCAGCTTCTGGGCGTCCTTGTCGGTGGCCGGGAAGAGGCGCTTGCCGGCGCCGAGCAGGAGCGGGAAGACGAGCAGGTGGTAACGGTCGATCAGACCGGCGTCGGCGAGGCCGTGGTTCAGCTCGGCGCTGCCGTGGACGATGATCGGGCCGCCTTCGGTCTCCTTCAGGGCGGCGACCTCGTCGAGGGAGCGCAGGATCGTGGTCTCGCCCCAGTTGGTGACGAGCGCGTCCTCGGCGAGCGTGGTGGAGACGACGTACTTGGGCATGGTGCGGTACTGGCCGAACTCGGCCATGTCCGGCCAGACGGGGCTGAACGCCTCGTAGCTGACCCGGCCCAGCAGGAGCGCGGTGGCCTCGCCCTGCTCCCGCCCCTTGATGTCGAACGCCTCGGGGAGGAAGTCGACGTCCTTGAACGTCCAGCCGGAGTTGCGGTAGCCGGGCTCGCCGCCCGGGCCCTCCACGACGCCGTCGAGCGAGATGAAGGCGGTGCTGATCAGGGTGCGCATGGTGATTTCCTCAGGTTTCTGGTGTGCGGTTCCGGTCGGCCCGCCGCCGCAGTGGCGGTGAGGTGGCGGTGCGTCCGCCGCGGGCTCCCGGGTTGGGTGCACCGCCCGGGGAGGGCGGCGCGGTACAGCTGAAGGGCTCAGGCGAGCACGCCGGTCAGCCACTGCTGCCAGGCGGCCTCGGCCCCCTCCGTGGCCGGGCCGAAGAGGTGGTGGAACATCAGCGCCACGCCCGAACCGTGATGGAAGGTGTAGAGCCCGTCGGTGGTGCGGAGCTCGAAGCGCTCGTCGTCCGCCCAGACCACCTCGCCGTCCAGCGGCGGGAGGCCCGTCGGCGCGGCGGTCACCCGCGCACCGAGCACCACCGGGGCCGCCGGCGACAGCGCGGCGGTGAGCGCCGCCCGCACCTCCGGCGCCGACCGGCCGGCCGGCTGTGCCACGGCGAAGACGGGCACCCCGACCCGGCCCGGGAAGTGCGCCAGGTACTCGCGGAGGGTGTGGAGGTGGAAGGGCCACCCGCGGCGCAGGGCGTCGTACTCGTCCTGCCAGTCGTCGCCGAGCAGGCCGCTGTGGACGACGCGCAGCACGGTGCTGCCACCGTCCCGCCCCTCGATCAGGTACTCGAAGGCCATGAACCGGCCGTCCGCGGCGGCGGCCGTCCGGGTGGCGAAGCGCTTCCCGGGCTCGTGGGCGGTGACGACCGCCTCCTCCCGGTGGCCGCCCGTGGCCATGGCGGCGATCCCGCCCTCGCGCGGCTCCACCTCATTGCGCCCCATGAACCAGGAGTCGATCCCCGGTCCGGTGGCGATCGCCTCCCAGACCTGTTCCGGGGTCGCCGGCAGGATCGCCTCCAGCTCGATCTCGAACGGGTGTGTCATGGTCGGCTCTCCTGTCCTGCTTCGGATTCGGTCCCGGTCGCCGTCCCGGTCCGGTGCGCGTCAGCGGCCGCCGGCGGCGGGCCGGCCGCGCCGGCCCGGGTGACTGCGCCGGGCGGCACCGCGGGGATCTGGTGGAGGCCGACGACCACCCGGTGGCTCCGGCCCTCCTCGGCGAACTCGTCGTGGTAGCGGCCGACCAGGGCGGACACCGCCCTGGCCAGCTCGTCGGCGAAGGCCGCCCGGTCGGCCGCCGAGGCGAACCGCACCTCGGCGTCGATGCCGAAGGTGGCAACCCGCTGCCGGGCCCGGGCGGCGCCGGTCAGCAGCGTCCCGACCTCCTGCACCAGCCGGGCCCCCAGCGCCAGCAGCCAGCGGGCGGAGAGCTGGTCGGGGGACCGGGTCGGATCCGGGCTGACGGCGGCCAGGGCGCTCGGGGAGATCACGTAGGAGGCGGCGATGGCGCGGTACACCCGTTCGGTGACGTTGCCCCTGCGCCGCTCCTCGGCGAGCTCGACCAGCCCGTGCCGCTCCAGCTCCTTGAGGTGGTAGTTGACCTTCTGTCGGGGCAGGCCCAGGCGCGCGGCCAGCATGGTGGCCGAGCCGGGCTCGGCCAGAGCGGCGAGGATCCGGGACCGGATCGGGTCCAGGGAGGCCTCGGCCGCGGCGGGTTCTTCGATCACGGCGACGTCCAGCACCGTTCCAGGATCGTACCGACGAATAAAATTGTCAAGACAGGAAAACTTGTCGGAGCCCACCCCGCCGTTCCCGCCCGGCCCTTCCGGCCCCGCCGTTCCCGCCCCGCCGTGCCGTGCCGACTCGGCCCGCCGCCATCGTCGACCGGGCATCGCCGGAGCGCGCGTCCTGGAAACGGCTGCCTCGACGGGCAAGTCATTGCTTGCCTGCGGTGGGGGCATGGCGGAGGATCTCTTCGAGGCACCGGCCGGCCCCACCCGCCGGGCATCCTCGACGAACCGGTGGAACGGGACAGCCGGACGCCGTTCGGGATCTGCACCCGGCTGGCGGTCCGGCACCGCCCGGGGCTGTCCCGGCAGGCGGTCGGCCAACACCTGGCCGTGCCGGGATCCGCCGGCCTCGTCGCCCCGCGGCGGGAGGGCCACTACAAGCTCCACCACCTGAACACCGCACCCCTGGAGCGCATCGCGACGCGATGGCTCAGGCCCGCCGCACCGGAGAGCACCCCATGAGGATCCATCTGACCAGCGTCTTCGTCGACGACCAGGAGAAGGCCCTGCGCTTCTACACGGACGTGCTGGGCTTCGTGCGGAAGCACGACGTCCCACTGGGCGAGCACCGCTGGCTGACCGTCGTCTCCCCCGAGGCCCCGGGCGGGACCGAGCTGCTGCTGGAGCCCGCCGGCCACCCCGCGGTGGGGCCGTACCGGACGGCGCTGGCCGCCGACGGCATCCCACTCGCCTCGTTCGCCGTGGACGACGTGCGCGCGGAGTTCGCCCGGCTGAGCGCCCTGGGGGTGCGCTTCACCCAGGAGCCGCTGGAGATGGGCCCGGTCACCACCGCCGTCCTCGACGACACCTGCGGCAACCTGATCCAGCTCGTGCACAGCAAGTAGGCCCCGGCGGGCAGGCCCCCGGACAAGCCTGAGCCCGGGTGGCGCGGGCTCAGGCCGGTCGGACCCGCGCCGCCCGGGCTCAGGCCAGGGCCAGCAGACCGACCGCGGCGGCGGCCACGCCGAGGCCGACGAACTGGCTGCGGTGGATGCGCTCGCCGAGGACGCCGCGCGCCAGCACGACGGTGCCGGCCGGGTAGAGGGCGGTGATCACCGCGACGACGGTGAGGTCACCGCTGCGGGCGGCGAGCAGGAAGAGCAGGTTCGCCACCGAGTCCAGCACGCCCGCCGCGGCCGAGATCGCGTACGCGGGCCGCTCCGGGCCCAGCCGGCGGCGCAGCAGCCCCGCCGCAGCCAGGGTGACCGCCGAGGAGACCGCCCGGCCGACGAAGCGGGGCCACCCCGCTGTCGGCCGGCGCCTGGTGCAGGCGCGCACGGCTCCGACCGGCACGGGAGGCGCCCGGGCGCCCCGGCCCCACCACCGGGACGACGCCACCGGTAGCCTTCGGCGTCATGATGCGCCCCTGGATCCTGTCGCTGTTGTTCGCGGGCTGCGGCGCGCTCGTCGCCGCCTCAGTGACCGTCAGCGGCAAGCCGGGCACGGCCGTGCCACTGCTGTTGCTGTTCCTCCTGCTCGCCGTACTGCACTCGCCGCTGGTCTTCCCCCGCTCGGTCGGCGCGGAGGAGGCGCAGCGCCGCAGCGCCGCCGACGGCCGCCCGGTCGTCTACTGGCGGCCGGGCTGCAAGTACTGCCTGCGCCTGCGGTTCCGCCTGGGCCGCAGCGCCCGCCGGCTGCACTGGGTCGACATCTGGCAGGACCCCGCCGGTGCGGCGGCGGTGCGGGAGGTCAACGACGGCAACGAGACCGTCCCGACCGTCGTGCTCGCCGGCCGCCCGCACGTCAACCCCGACCCCGCCTGGGTCCTCGCCCAGCTCGGCGGCTGACACCGGCGGGCCCCCGCCGCTCCCCGGGGGCGGACGGCCCCGGCCCGGTCCGTCCCGTTCCTTCACGGGCCGGGGCGGGGTGCCGCGGCAGGGACCCGGGGTGACCCGGCCGGGGCGGGCCCCGTGCACCCCGGTTCCCACGCACCCCGGTGCGGGTGTCAGGCGCCGGTGAAGCGGTCGTGCACCCAGTCCGCCAGGTCGGCGGCATCGTGGTTGATGGTGGCGAAGTGCCCGCCCAGCGGCCCGGTCGAGGGGACGACGCCCTTGGCGAACCGCTCGTACTCGACCTCGATCCCGTGGTCCTTGTCGGTCTCGTTGAGCTCGTCGACGAGGGCGTCGGTGCCCAGGAGCGGGAACGGCGGCCTGGCCGCGCTCGTCGTCGGCCGCCTGGGTGATCCGCACCGGGACCCTGATCTCCTTGTTCGGGTTCGTCCGCGCGAGCTGCTCGTCGAAGAGCCGCTGGTGCGCGTCGGGCTCCTGGAGGTACCGGCCCCGGAACTGCTGATTGCCCTTGATGCCGCCCCAGGAGTCGGGCCGGCTCAGAGCGGCCCGGGGCCTACCCAGCCCTGTTCGGATCCATCCGCAGACGTCCGGAACACCCCTCGAACGGGGTAGCGCGCCCGCCGGTCCCAGCGCCTGCGGGGGCAACTGTCAGGCGGGCTGCCAGAGCTCGACGCGATTGCCCTCCGGGTCGGTGACCCAGCCGAACCGGCCGACCCCCTCCATCTCCTGCGTCTCCGCGGCCACGTCCGCGCCCTTGGCACGCAGTTGCGCGAGCATCGCCTCCAGGTCGCGGACGCGGAAGTTGAGCATCACCTGCTGGGTGCGGGACCCGAAGTACTCCGTCCCGGACTCGAACGTCGCGAACACCGTCGGCCCGGCCTCCTGATGCCACAGGCCGTTCTCGTCAGCGTCCAGGCCCAGACACTCGCGGTACCAGGCGCCCAGGGCCGCCGGGTCGGCGGCCCGCAGGAAATATCCACCGATTCCAAGCACTCGTTCCATGCCGCCATCCTGCCAGGGCCCTGCTCGGGCGGGACGGCACCACACCCTCGGCCGCCTCGGCGCCCAGGGCGTCCAGGGCGTCCGCAGGCCCCGGCACTCTTCGCGGCCCGGCCCGTCGCCGAAGACCCGGTCCGTCGCCGAAAACCGGGTGCGGGGCCGCCCCCGGCCGGGGGACGATGACGCGCATGCGACGGAGGTCACCCCAGGAGAAGAAGCGGCTGAGCTACCTGAAGGACCGTCGGAACGTCTACGGCGAGAACCAGAAGAGCTCACGGAAGAACATCCCCCGGGCCCGGCGGGCCCGGCACCACGCGCTGCGTCGCGGCGAACAGCTGGCGCTGGAACGGTTGCGGGCCTTCGGCGGGGCACTGGACGACTCGCAGGTACGGTTCGGGCGGCGCGGAACGGGTCAGTGGCGCAAGTCCGCCGACCGGCCACTCGGCGAGGTGGTCACCCACCGGCTGGAACGACGGACCGGGCCCGGCGACGAGGCTCCCCCGCGTGTGCAGGAGCAGGTGCGGCGCGTCCGGCGGCGCCGGGGGTAGCCGCGCCGGGGTAGCCGGGCCAGGGGTGCCGAGCTGGGAGCCGGCAAGACACCGTAAATTCTTCGGCGCCGGACGGTGAGATGACGCCACTTCAGGGGCCCTACGCCGAAGGATTTCCTGTCGGGCCGGACCCGGCCGGCGCCGCGCCCGCACCGGTGCCTCCTCCCCGGGGATCGGACGGCGGCCATTCGGCGCAGCGCGACCCCGCCGGGCCCGGGGCCGGCGGGCCCGAACGCCTACCGTGGGCGGATGAGTGATCGTCGGACCGGGCGGCCTGCCGTCGGCCGCACCGCCTACCTCGGGGCCGCCGCCGCCTTCGCCGTCTGCATGGCGGGCACCACCCTGCCCACCCCGCTGTACGGGCTGTACCAGGAGGAGATCGGCTTCTCCGAACTGATGGTGACGGTCGTGTTCGCCGTCTACGCGTTCGGCGTGATCGGTGTCCTGCTGTTCGTCGGCAACGTCTCCGACTCGGTCGGGCGCCGGCCCGTGCTGCTCTGCGGGCTGGCACTCGCGGCCTGCAGCGCCGTCGCCTTCCTCGCCGAGGGAGGCCTGCCGCTGCTCTGCCTGGGCCGTCTGCTGTCCGGCCTGTCGGCGGGCCTGTTCACCGGTACCGCCACCGCGTACGTCCTGGAGCTCGCCCCGCCCGACCGCCGGGCGCGCGCCGGCTTCGTCGCGACGGCGGCCAACATGGGCGGCCTGGGCTGCGGGCCGCTGCTGTCCGGGCTGCTGGCCGAGTACGCGCCCGCTCCGCTGGTGCTGCCGTTCGTCGTGCACCTCGTCCTGCTCGCCGCGTCGTTCGCCGTCAGCTGGTTCCTCCCGGAGACCGTCGCCGGGGCCCGCCCACTGCGCACCGCCCGGCCGCAGCGGCCCTTCCTGCCCCCGGAGATCAGGGGGGTGTTCCTCCCCGCGGGGATCGCCGCCTTCGCGGGCTTCGCCCTGCTGGGCCTGTTCACCTCCGTCACCCCGGCCTTCCTTGCCGAGAGCCTGGACGTCCACAACCACGCGGTCGTCGGTCTCATCGTGTTCGCGGCCTTCTCCGCCTCCACCCTCGGCCAGCTCCTGGTGCCCCGGCTCGGCACCGAACGGGCGATCCCGCTCGGCTGCCTGGTGCTCGTCGCCGGGCTGGCGCTGCTGGCCGCCTCACTCGCCCGGACCACCCTGTGGCCGCTGGTGCTCAGCGCCCTGGTCGGCGGCGTCGGCCAGGGCATGGGCCTGCGCGGGGCGGTGGGCGAGATCGCCGCCGCCGCGACGGCCGAGCACCGCGGCGGCGCCCTCTCGGCGCTCTTCGTGGTCGCCTACTGCGGCATCTCGATCCCGGTCATCGGGGTGGGCCTGCTCAGCGAGCCGCTCGGCCTGGCCGACGCCGGGCTGGTCTTCGCCGCCTGCATGGCCGTGCTCGCCGTCGCCTCCGGGGCCTACCTGCTCCGCCACGCCGGCCCGGGCGGCGGGACCGGTGCCTGAGCCCGCGGCGACGGTACCGCGCCGTCGCCGCGGCTCTCCCCCATGCACGTACGGCCGGGCGTGCCCCGCCCGCGCGACCGAGCGCCGGCCCGGCCCGGCCCGGCCGCAACGGTCAGGCCAGATCGAGCAGTTGCTCGTAGAAGCCGCCGAAGCCGCGCTCCCGGTCGACGAGATGCAGTTCCAGGATCCAGTGGCGGACCCGGCCCGAACGGTCGGTGCCGCGCAGCGGGTTGCCGTTCTCCGGGGTGATGTAGGAGGCGGCCTTGGCGCCCTCGTTGGTCTCGTGCGGGAACTCGCCGACCATGTGGCCGGCGTGCCAGATGCCGACGGCCCAGCCCGCTTCGGCCGCCAGGCGCTCGACCTCGGCGTGCAGTTCCTTGCCGGTGATGCCCGGGTCGGCCTCGAAGGCGGCGCGTCCGGCGTCGAAGATCAGCGGGAGGTCCCGCACGAGGCGGTGCTTGTCGGGGTCGTGGCCGAAGACGTAGGTGCGGCCGAAGTCCGCCTCGTACTCCTCGAAGATCGGGCCGAAGTCGGCGAAGGCGATGTCGTCGGCGCCGATGATGCGGTCCGGCGGGTTCTCCTGGTACGGGGAGAGGGTGTTGGGTCCGGAGCGGATGATGCGCTTGTGCCAGTGCTTGGTGGTGCCGAACATCTCGTTGGCCAGGTCGCGGATCCGGTCGCTCACCTCCCGCTCCCCCGCGCCGGGTGCCACCAGCCCGCGTGCCTCGACCTCGGCGAACAGCGCGACCGCCTTCTCCTGCGCGGCCACCAGGCCTTCGGCGCGCCGGAGTTCGAGCACGTCGGGGTTCTCAGCTGTCATGTCCCACTACCTCTTCCGCTCGTCGTGGTGCGGTCCTGCGCGTGCCGGCCCGCGCCGGGCGGCGTACGGACCACGGGAGGTGGCTCCGTCGCCCCTCGCCCATCCTGCACAGGCGGGGTGTCGCAGCCAAGCGGATATGCACCTGCCGGGCGGCGGGCGGGGAACGGCCGACGGGAACGGCGGACGGGCCCCCGGTACGGCATCCCCGGTGCGGCGCTCCCGGTGCGGCGCTCCCGGTCACCCACCGGTGGCGACGGGGGCCGGCCCTGCCGCCGCTGCCGCCGCGGTGCGGGCGCCGAAGTAACTGCTCGGGGGCACACCCAGGGTGCGGTGGAACATCGCGGTGAAGGCGCTCGGCGTGGCGTAGCCGAGGACGGAGGCGACGGTCGTGACCGGGGTGTCCCTGGTCAGCAACGTCACGGCGTGGATCAGCCGCGCCTGCTGGACCCAGTGGGCGAGGGTCGTCCCGGTCGCGGCCGGAACCTGCGCGCGCCGCGGCCGTGCTGTACCGGGACGTGCTGGCCTCGGTGCCGCGCCTGTTCGCCTCGCACCCGCTGGTCCGGCGGGTCACCGTCGCGGGCGGCCTGGTCGGCGTCTCCTTCGGCGCGTTCTGGACCGCCCTGACCTTCCTGCTCGAACACCATTACCACTACGGCCCCACCGTGGTCGGCCTGTTCGGCCTGGTGGCCCTCGCCGGGGCCCTCGCCTCCACCGCCGCCGGGAGACTGACGGAACGCTTCGGCCGGCACCGCGCCCTCGCCGCCTCCATCGCCGTCACCCTCGCCGCGTGGGCGCTGCTGCTCCCCGGCGGCGGCACCGGCCGGTCCGGGATCGGCTGGCTGACCACCGGCGTCGTCGCCCTCGACGTCGGCACCTGGGGCAACCAGGTCATCTGTCACAGCGCCCTCTTCGCCCTCGACCCGGCCGTCCACAGCCGCCTCAACACCTGCTACTTCACCCTCCGGTTCCTCGGCATCGCCCTCGGGTCCCTGGCCGGCTCGCTCGCCTGGGCGCACGGCGGCTGGCCCGCCGTGGCCGGCGTCGGAGCGGCGGCGAGCCTGGCGGCCCTGGTCGTCGCCACCCTGCCGGGCGCCGGCCGGACCGGGCTCGACGGACCGACGGACGGGCGTGAGCGGTGGGCATGACGGGCATGACCGGCACGACGGGCGTACGCGACGGGCCGCCGGGGGGCCGGGCCGCTGCGCAGACGTGCCGGAGGCACCGCACAGGGGTGTGCGGTGCCTCCGGGGTGCGCGGTGTTTCCGGGGTGCGCGGTGGGGTCAGGCGCGGACCAGGACCCAGGCGCCGAGGCCGCTGCACATGCCGGCGCTGTAGGTGCTGGCCCGGAAGCCGGCCGGAACGGGCGAGCCCGGGCAGGTCCACAGCCCGACGCGCGCGAGGTTGTGCCGCCAGGACCCGACGCCGTTGCAGCCGTTGCGGATGTAGTCGGTGATGACGTACCCGCTGATGACCGGAGAGCCGCCGCAGGTCCAGATCCCGTCCTTGGGGAGGCTGTGCCGCCAGGAGCCGATGCCGTTGCAGCCGGTCTGGATGTGGTCCGAGATGACGTACCCGGGAACGATCGGCGAGCCCGAACAGGTCCAGATCCCGTCCTTCACCGGCTCCTGGTACCAGGAGCCGGAGCCGCTGCAACCCGTCCGGTCGTAGAGGGTGATGACCCATCCGGACTGCACGGGTGCGCCGGAGCAGGCCCACTTCCCGGGGCCGCCCCAGCCCGCCGGCTTGGCCTCCGCGCTCGACGTCCCGGCGGCGGTGCCCGCGAGGACGAAGGCCGCGATGAGCGCGAGGGCGCCGAGTGTGGCACCGACTCCCCTGCGGACGACGGACGTTGTCAGGTGCTTCCACAAGTGACGGACAGACATGGTCGATTCACTCCACTTCGGGCGACGGGCACGCGTATGGCGGCCCGTTGACGGGGGAAACCGGGGCGGAACGGCCTCACCTTATGCGGAGATCATGTGCAGGACAGGTGGAGATCTGATGAACTGGCAATCTTGACCTAAAGCGGACACGATCACGAAAGCGACACCGGCGGCACCGGCGGCACCGCAGGACCGCCGCCGACCGCCTGTCCGCGATCCGCGTCCGGCCCGGCAGCGTCGTCGGCGCCGCCACCGTCGCCGTCATCGCCGTCATCGCCATCGTCGCCATCGTCGCCATCGTCGCCGTCGTCGCCGTCGTCGCCCGCGGTCAGCTCGGGCTTCGTGTGGAGGACTTCGCGGACCTGCTCCGCGGCGCGCAGAATGCTCTCGCTGATGAACTCGCTGAAGCGGGCGATGTTCTCCAGCCGGGCGGCGGCCGGCGTGCCGCGGCCCAGGACGCCGACGCCCCGCCGCGCGGTGTCGGCGACCCGGGCGACGCCACGGGCACTGGCAATCGTCGACTGGTACCAGACGTTGTCGTCGACGACATAGCGCTCACGGCGGCGCTCGTCGCGCTCGCGCAGGATCAGGCCCTGCTCCTCCAGGAACGCGACCGCCTTGGAGACGGACGCCGGGCTGACCTGGAGGCGCTGGACGAGCTCGGCGGCGGTGAGACTGCCCGCGTCCGTGATGAACAGGCAGGTCAGCACCCGGGCCACCATCCTGGGGAGACCCTGGTGCATGAAGAGGGTGGTGAACTCCTCCTCGTACTCGCGCACCGCCTCGTCGTCGCGCCCGTAGCCCTGGACCGGCGCCCCCTGTCCGCGCGGCGGGGCGGGCTTGCGCCGGTGGGCGCGGCGTTCGGTGGCACGGTGGGCCAGGTCGGCACGGTACGCCGTCGGGCCGCCGTTGCGCATCACCTCCCGGGTGACCGTCGAGGTCGGCCGGTCGAGGCCCCGGGCGATCTCCGCGTACGCGAGTCCGTCGGCCACCCCCGACGCGATCTGCTGACGCTCCTGCTGACTGAGCCTGCCTCCCGGCACCACGATCTCCCTCCATACGTTCCCGATGCCCGTCAGCGTAGCGTTCGATCACAGTCCAATGCAACGAGCGACCTTGCTTCCATTGCGTTAGATCTGTATTCGTTGCAACGAAAAACAGCTCTTGAGCTGCCGAGATATGACTTCAGCGCAACGATGTCGTTGCGCACTTCGCGAACGCAACGTAGCGTTTCTGGTGTCAGAAACAAGCTGCGCAAGGAGCACACCATGCTGAAGTTCGACACCTCCGCCGCGATCGCCGCCGTCCTGGAGATCCCCTCCGGACGCATCCAGGTCATCGCCGCCGACCGGGGCGACGCCACCGTCGAGATCCGGCCCGCCAACGCCACCAGGAGCCGCGACGTGAAGGCGGCCGAGCAGACCACCGTGGAGTACGGCGACGGCGTCCTGCGGGTCAAGGCCCCGGCGGAGAAGCACCAGTTCCTCGGCCCCTCCGGATCCGTCGAGGTGACCGTCCAGCTCCCCACCGGCTCGCGCGTCGAGGCGACGGCGGCCGCCGCGGAGTTCCGGGGCGTCGGGCGGCTCGGCGACGTCGCCTTCGAGGGCGCGCACGGCACGGTCAAGATCGACGAGGCCGCGAGCGCACGCGTCACCGCCCACGCCGGGGACATCACCGTCGGCCGCCTCACCGGCCCCGCGGAGCTCAGCACCCAGCAGGGCGACATCCGCATCGCCGAGGCCACCTCCGGCACCGTCGTGCTGCGCACCCGGATGGGCTCCGTGACGGTCGGCGCCGCCCCGGGCGTTTCCGCCTCCCTCGACGCGGGCACCGGTTACGGCCGGATCCACAACGCGCTGCGGAACACCGAGGGCGCCGCGGCCGGCCTCGCCATCCACGCGACCACCGACCACGGCGACATCAGCGCCAGCAGCCTCTGACCGAACGCCGCCGTCCGCGAGGTCGCCGCCCTCGACGGCGACCGGCGCTCACGACCGGAGCGGCGATGACGGCCAGGGCGGCCAGGGCGGCCAGGGCGGCCAGGAGGATGCCGGGCGGTCAGCGCTGGACGGTGACCGCCTCGACCCGGCTGAAGTCGGCGGCGGCGAGGTCCTCGTCGCGAATCACGTAGTAGAGCGGGCACCCGGTGAAGTCCGGGCGGCCCGCGTCGAGCAGGATCCGCTCCGGGCCACGACCGCGTGGCGGCACCACGTACTGGTCCGGATCCGGGTCGGGGCCGAGCAGCACCAGGTACGCGCCGTGCTGCGGCGCGACGTCGAGTGCGGTGGCGTCCAGTGCGGCCAGACGGTCCGCGGCCTCGTCCGGGAGCTCGACGAGCGGGTCGTCGTGGAACCGCCCGATCCGGGCCGGGACGGCCTTGCCGGCGGCGTACAACGGGGCCGGCGGGCCGGTGAACTCCCACGGTGGGGCGCCCCAGCCGGCGGTGGGGTCGGCGAACAGCGGATCCGCTGCGACGTCGTGGGGCGCGGTGCCGGCGGCCGTCCCGTCCGGGAAGTGGAGGACGGTGACCGGGTCGCGGCCGCCGAAGCCCTCGTGGCCGAGGAAGAAGAAGTAGAGCAGGCCGCGCGCCGGGAGCAGCCCGTTGGCGTCCTCGCCGCCGATCTCGGCGAGGTCGAGCTGGGCGACGAAGCAGTCCGGCACCGCCTCGGGGCCGGAGCCGGTCCGCGGCCACACGAAGCCGGGCGGGACGTCCGGCACTCCGCCGCACCGGGAGAACGGCTCCGGCCCGTCGAAGCCGGCGGGCCGCGGGCCGAGCGCGATCCCGTGCTCGGCCACCGCGACCAACTCGTCCTCCCAGGGGGCGAGTCCGGCTTCGCCGATCAGGCGGCGCAGCGTCCGCTCGTCGGCGGCGGTCACAGGGTTCGGGCGCATCATGGCGCCACTCTACGGACCTCCGGCCGCCCGTTGCCGATCGCCGGAGCGGCGCCGCCGGTCCGTCAGGAAGCGGGCCGGGCCCGGGATCAGGCGCTGTCCCCCGCCCAGTCCCAGTGCCGCGGATCCCCGGGGCGGGGCCCGTAGTGGGCACGGCCGCCCGCCCCGTGGGCGCCGATCTCGGTGGGCAGCGCCGCGCCGTCCGCCAAGTCCTGCTCGCTCCAGCCCGTGACGTCGAGGAGCAGCCCGTCGAGCGGGCCGGCCACCAGCTCGCGGTAGACGCGGCCCGGCCGACGGCCCGGATCCGGGTCGTCGTGGTCCGCCCCGTACACCCTGCCCCGCATCAGTGCGTCGTCGTTCATGCCCGCCAGCATCCCAACCACCACCGACATCGGCGCCCGCGCCGCCCGGCGGAGCGGCCGGGCGGGCCCCCGGCGGCCGCTCGGGCGCCCCTGCCGCGCGAGTGGCGGGGGCCGCCCGCACGCGCCGTCGTTCAGGCCGGGCGCGCGCTGCCGGCCGTCGGGGTGGCGAGCTCGCCGGTCTCCTCGGGCGCCGTCCCCTCGGGCGCCGTCGTCCCCTCGGGCGCGGGGAGCTCGGCCGGGCCGGGCCCGGTGACCGGGCGCATGAGCAGGACCAGCACGGCCAGAGCGGCGAAGAGGACGGCGGCGACCAGGCCGATGACGTGCAGGGCCGCGATGAAGGCCTCCCGCGCGGTGTGCAGCACGTCCGCGCCGCGGCCGGCCGGGAGGTGCCGGGCGGCGGCGATCGCGCCGGCCAGCGAGTCCGACGTGCCGTCCACCCGGTCGTGGTAGACCACCGCGGCCACCGCGCCGAGCAGACCGAAGCCGAGCGAGCCCCCGAGGTAGTTGCCCGTCTCCGACATCGACGCCGCCGAACCGGCCCGCTCCGGGGGGACGGATCCGATGACCAGTCCGGTGCCCAGCGCGAACAGCGGGCCGGTGCCCAGCGCCAGGAGCGCGATGCCGGTCATCACCAGCGGCAGCGCGTGCCCGCCGCCGACGCCCACCAGCAGCAGGCTGCCCAGTGCCGACACCGCCAGTCCGAGCGCGATCGCGGTCGGCCCGGCCACCCGCCGGGCCAGCGCGGGTGCGGCCAGGGTGCCGGCCGCCACGCCCAGGCCCATCGGGGCGAACAGCACCGCCGAGGCAACCGGCGAGTAGCCCAGCACGCCCTGCAGGTACTGCGTGACCAGCAGGCCCGTGCCGGCCATCGCGACGCCGGCGAGGACCAGGGCGACGAGGACGGCCGTGAACGGACGGCTGCGGAACAGCCGCAGGTCCAGCATCGGCGCGTCCACCCGCAGCTGCCGGCGGACGAACAGGAGGCCGACGCCGGCCCCGGCGACGAGCGCCGCCGCCGGTACGGCGGACACGCTCCCGACGGCGAGCTGCTTGACGCCGTAGACCATCAGGAGCACCGAGACGAGGGAGAGCCCGACCCCGGGCAGGTCCGGCCGGCCCACCCGCTCACCGCGGTACTCCGGCAGCACGACCGGGCCGGCGATCAGCACCACCAGCATCGCCGGCACGGCGGCCAGGAACACCGATCCCCACCAGAAGTGCTGGAGCAGGAACCCGGCGAGCACGGGCCCGAGCGCACCGCCGGTGAACTGGCAGGCCGCCCAGATCGCGATGGCCCGCCCGCGCTCCCGCCCGTCGCGGAACATGGTGGTGATCAGGGCCAGTGCGGAGGGTGCCAGCGTGGCCCCGGCGACGCCCAGCAGCGCCCGCGCGACGATCAGCATCAGCGGGTCGACCGCGAAGGCGGCGACCACCGACAGCACCGCGAACGCCGCGGCGCCGGTCGTCAGCAGCCGTCGGCGGCCGATCCGGTCCCCGAGCGTCCCCATCGTGATCACCAGACCGGCCACCACGAGCCCGTAGCTGTCGCTGATCCACAGCTGCTCGACGTTGCCGGCCCCCAGGCCGGCGCTCAGCTGCGGAAGCGCGAGGAGCAGCGCCGTCACATCCATGGCGACGATCAGTGTCGGCAGCATGAGGACCGCCAGCCCCAGCCATGCCCGGTCGACTCGCATCTTCGGAAACTCCCTGTTCGCCCGACGTTTCACCCGCCGGTCGGAGCGGATCCGGGATTCTTGACATCCGTTCGTGCGAGATTTCCGCGGAGGATGTCAAGAACGCGGCGGTGTCTCCGACCACCGGTCGAAGGGCCCGACCGGGGCCCGCCCCTCACGAGGAGTACGCGATGAAGTTCCTGATCAGCCTGCACGTCAATCCGGCCGTCCTGGACGCCCTGACCGACCAGGAGAAGGCGGCGATCGGCGAGGGCCACGGCAGGTTCATCCAGGCCCTCAAGGACTCCGGCGAGCTGCTCACCACGCAGGCGCTGGTCGACCCGTCGCAGGCCGCCGTGGTGACGGTGCGCAACGGGCAGCCGGTGGTGACCGACGGCCCCTTCCTGGAGGCCAAGGAGTGGCTGGGCGGCTTCTACCTGATCGACTGCGAGAACAAGGACCGGGCGATCGAACTGGCGGCACGGATCCCGGACAGCGCGATCGACGGCCTGGGCGTCGAGGTGCGGCAGGTGATGTTCGCCGACGGACAATTGGAGGCATGACAGCACCTGACTTCGAGGACCTGCTGCGCGAGCTCGCGCCGCAGGTCCTCGGCACGTTGGTACGCCGGCACGGGCAGTTCGAGGGGTGCGAGGACGCCGTCCAGGAGGCCGTCCTCGCCGCCACCCTCCAGTGGCCGGCCGAGGGTGTGCCGGCCAACCCGCGCGGCTGGCTGGTCACCGTCGCGAGCCGCCGGCTCATCGACCAGCTGCGCAGCGACCACGCGCGCCGCGAACGGGAGGCGGCCACGGCCGCCGAACCGCTGCCCGAGGACGTGCCGGACACCGACGACACCCTCGTCCTGCTGTTCCTCTGCTGCCATCCGGCGCTGACGCCGGCCTCCCGGACCGCCCTGACGCTGCGGGCCGTCGGCGGCCTGACCACGGCGGAGATCGCCCGCGCGTTCCTCGTCCCGGAGGGCACGCTGGCGGTCCGGATCAGCCGGGCCAAGCAGCGCATCAAGGCCTCCGGCGGCTCGTTCGCCCTGCCGGTGGGCGCGGAGCGGGAGGAGCGGCTGCGGGTCGTCCTGCACGTGCTCTACCTGATCTTCAACGAGGGCTACACCGCCTCCTCGGGCAGCGAACTGCACCGCCCCGACCTCGCCCGCGAGGCCATCCGGCTGACCAGGGCGGTGCACGCGCAGCTGCCCGGGGACGGCGAGGTGGCCGGGCTGCTCGCGCTGATGCTGCTGACCCACGCCCGCCGGGAGACCCGGACCACCGTGGCCGGGGACCTCGTGCCGCTGGAGGAGCAGGACCGCAAGAAGTGGGACCGCGGGCTGATCGACGAGGGCACCGAGCTGGCCAAGGCCTCGCTGGCCGGCCCGACCCTCGGGCCCTACCAGTTGCAGGCCGCCATCGCCGCGACGCACGCCGACGCGGCGACCGCCGAGGAGACCGACTGGCCGCAGGTGCACGCCCTCTACCTGATCCTGGAGCGGATCGCGCCCAACCCGATGGTCACCCTCAACCGGGCGATCGCCCTCGCCGAGACCGAGGGCCCGGCGGCCGGACTCGCCCTGCTGGCCGGGCTGGACGACGACGCACGGATGGCCGGCCACCACCGGCTGCTCTCCGTCCGGGCGCACCTGCTGGAGCGCGGCGGCGACCCGGCCGCGGCGTACGCGCACTTCCGGCGCGCCGCGAAGGCCACCGCCAGCCTCGCCGAGCAGCGCTACCTGGAGTCCCGGGCCACCCGGATCGGCCCGCCGGCCCCCGGCGTCGCACCCTCGCCGTAACGGTCCCGGTCCCGGGGCGCACGGTGCGGCGCCCTCCGGTCCTAGGGTCGTTCGAAGAGCTGCAGAACGCCGCCCGCGGAGAAGCACAACGCGCCCGCGAAGGTGCCCCAGTTGGCGATGGAGACGCTGACCAGGCTGCCGGTCTCCGGCCGGGTGAAGGCGGCGATCGCGGAGGCCATGAAGAGCACGGAGCCCAGCTGGTTGACGACGACGATCCACCAGCCGAGGTCGTGCAGGCGCAGGCCCGGGCGGCCGTGGCAGACCTCGACCAGCGCGAGGTGCCCGGAGACCAGGAACAGCACGCACCCGACCAGGTCGGGGGCCCAGATCAGCCGGTCCTGCTGCTGGACGGAGAGCCCCTGGAGGAAGGAGTCGAAGAGGTTGACGCCGAACACCAGCGTGCCGACGAACAGGACGAGGGCGCTCAGCCAGTCGATCCGCCCGGGCTCGTAGCTCCACCAGCGCCAGCCCCGCGTCACCAGCGAGTCCGTCGCACGGGAGCGGCGCGGGGCGTTGACCGCCTGGAGCAGCGAGGTGTAGCCACCGGTGTTGAAGAACAGACCGCCGACGAAGTAGATCGTGGCGATCGCGGTCGCACCGGCGGACCCGGTCTCGGCGACGGCGGCCCCCAGCGCGAACAGGGCACCGCCGATCGTGAACGCGACGGCGGCGACGGTGTTGAGAAGGCGCAGCCGGTGCAGTGCCGCGCCGCCCGCGCTGCGCGGCGGGCCCTCCGTCCCCGCCTCGGCGCGCACCCGGAGCAGGCCGCGCTTGCGGGCCAGGCGCGACTCCCAGACCGCCGAGCCGCCCTCGGCCAACCGCCAGGTCAGCCGGGTCGTGAACGGTCCGGCGCCTTCGGCGCGCTCGTCGGGTCGAACCACAGGCCGACCATACCGCCGCGGCCGCCGTCCGGCCCGGACGAGGGCCACCAGGAGTGACCGCCGCGAGGGACCGGCCCGGCCGTCCGCCCCGCATCGCCCGACCGCCCGGCGACCGGCGACCGGCGACCGGCGACCGGCGACCGGCGAGGAGACGCAGGTCACACCCGTCCGTGTCACAGGGGGCCGGGCCATCCCGTCTCAGGGGGCACAGGCACCGACGAGCACGGAGGAACGGACCATGGACGCCCGACTGGACTACTTCGCCGACCCGGCAGCCGACCGGACCGCCGGGAGGGCCCTCAAGCACCTGATGGCCACCGGCAGGGCGGTCAAGGACTCGCCGCTGCCGGCGGCCACGCAGGAGCTGGTCGCCCTTCGGGTGAGCCAGATCAACGGCTGCGCGGTCTGCGTCGACATGCACACCAAGGACGCCGACGCCGCCGGTGAGGCCCCGGTGCGGCTGCACCTGGTGGCGGTCTGGCGGGAGGCCACCGTCTTCACCGAGGCCGAGCGGGCCGCGCTGGAGCTGGCGGAGCAGGGGACCAGGATCGCGGACGCGGCCGGCGGGGTCACCGACGAGGTGTGGGCGCGTGCCGCCGCGCACTACGACGAGGAGCAGCTCACCGCCCTCGTGATCCTGGTCTCGTTCATGAACACGGTGAACCGGCTGAACGTCATCACCCGGCAGCCGGCCGGCGACTACCGGCCCGGGCAGTTCCACTGAGCCGAGCACCGCGGGCTCCCGGGGCTCCCGGGGCCCCGAGCGCAGGGACGGGGACGGGCCCCGGGGCCCACGGGCACTGCGCCGGCCGGGCGGTTCAACGGGACGTTCGACAAGGCGGTTCAACGGGACGGTTCAACGGGAAGGGACGTCGGCATGAGCAAGGTCGAGGAGTTCGAGGAGCTGCGGCCGCTGCTGTTCTCGATCGCCTACCGGATCCTCGGGAGCGTGAGCGAGGCCGAGGACGCGGTGCAGGAGACGTGGCTGCGGTTCGACGGCTCGGCGACCACGCCCACGTCCCCCAAGGCCTTCCTGTCGACCACGGTCACCCGGATCTCGATCGACGTCCTGCGCTCGGCGCGCGTCCGGCGGGAGCGGTACGTCGGGCCGTGGTTCCCCGAGCCGCTGCTGAGCGACCCGTACCAGGATCCGCAGCGTTCGGTGGAGCTGGCCGACTCGGTGTCGATGGCGGCGTTGCTGCTGCTGGAGCGGCTCAGCCCGCTGGAGCGGGCCGTCTTCCTGCTGCGGGAGGTGTTCGCCTTCGGGTTCGACGAGGTCGCCGAGGCAGTGGGGCGTTCGGAGAGTGCGTGCCGGCAGCTGCTGGTGCGCGCGCGGCGGCACATGGAGGACGGGCGCCCCCGCTTCTCGGCGGACCGTCAGGAACGCCAGGAACTCGCCACGCGGTTCTTCGACGCCCTGAAGGACGGTGACGTCGGCGGGTTGCAGAGCCTGCTGGCCGCCGACGTGCAACTGGTCGGGGACGGCGGCGGCAAGGCCCCGCAGCTCGCCAACACCGTCGTGGGCGCGCGGAACGTGGCGCGCGTCCTGGGTGCGGGCTTCCTCGCGCTGTTCAGGATCGACGCGACGCTCGAACCGTGCGAGGTCAACGGCCGGCCCGGCGCGATCCTCCGCGACCGGGACGGCGGGATCCTGCACGCGATGAGCCTCGACGTGCTCGACGGGCGGATCCAGGCCGTCCGCACGGTGGTCAACCCCGACAAGCTCGCCCACCTCGGCCCCGTCGCCGACGCCTGGGCCGTCCAGCGCGAGGCGAAGGAGGCCCGCCGGCAGGCGCGCTGACCCCGGGGCCCGCCCCCGGTGGGAGCCGCAGCACCGTCAACCCGACACCCCGGCACGCCGGGGACGCCGGCCCTGGCACACTGGCGGCATGGTGGACTGCGGCGGCCGGGAACGGCGCACGGCGATCGAGAATGCGGGCTCCGAGCTCTGGTCGGTGCGCGCCGCGGCCGGGCGGCGGCTCGCGGCCTCGGCCCCGGACCGGATCGACGAGGTGGCGGACGTCCTCCACCGCCTCCTGCTGGATCCCCAGGACTCGGCGGTGACCGCCGAGACCGCCGAGGCGCTCCTCGCCCGCGGGGACACCGTCGGTCTGCGTCACGTCCTGCTCGCCAGGAGCCGTGCCGCCGAGCAGTGGACCGCGGACGAGATCCAGGCCGCGCTCGACGGGGCCCCGGGCTGGACGACGGCCAGGGGCGCGAACCGGATGGCCCGGCAGCTGCGGGAGCTGGCGACGGACAGCGACGAGGGCGTCCGTGAGGAGGCATTGAGGAGACTCGCGCGCCTGCGGCCGCGCGAGGCCTGACCGCGCGAGGCCTGACCGCGCAGAGCCGCCCGACCTCGCCGGCCCGCCGGAGGTGCTGTCCGACGGGCCGGCGGTCGGGGCGCTGCCGCGCGGCCGGCGCCCCTTCCACTCCCGGCTACCGCTGCCCGACCCGCTGCTGCCCCGTCCGGCGGGAGTCGGCCACGGCGGCGGAGGCGTACTCCCTCATCCGCTCCTCGTACACCCGGACGGCGGCCACCAGGGCCCCACCGGGGCCGGCCGCGGACGACCCCGACGACCCGGAGACGTCGGAGGCCCCGGAGGCGTCGGCGAGGGCGCGGGTGAGTTCGCCGGCGTCACGGAGAGCGGTGTTGGCGCCCATCGCCAGTACCGG
Source organism: Kitasatospora sp. NBC_01560 (assembly GCF_045208415.1). Taxonomy (NCBI): domain Bacteria; kingdom Bacillati; phylum Actinomycetota; class Actinomycetes; order Kitasatosporales; family Streptomycetaceae; genus Kitasatospora; species Kitasatospora sp. NBC_01560. Next base: position 511,797 of record NZ_CP109364.1, read on the forward strand.
GCTCATCGCGTGGATCGCGTCGCCGATCAGCGTGACCGGCCCCGGCTCCCAGGCCGGCACCGGCCCGGCGGTGGAGATCCGCAGCGGGAACAGCGAGTTGGTGTCCCAGCGGGCCAGCAGGCCGTGGACGTCCGGGTGCCAGTCCGCGCCCATCATCCGCAGGGCGAGGCCGTGCAACGCGCTCGGCGTGAGCCGGCGCAGCTCCTCGAAGGGCGGCATCGCCGGGTGGCCGGCCGGGGCGCCGACCATGCAGGCGATGTAGTCGCCGGCCGGCGACAGCGCCACCGGCGGGGTCAGGGCGGCGCCGGCCGCATCCGGCCTGGTGGCGAACTCCACCGGTCCGAGCCCCAGGTGCGGGTGGCCGGGGCCGCCGGTGACCACGGTGAAAACGCTGTCGAACACCCAGTCGGGGATGCCCGCCCGACCCGCCGCACCGAGCGGGATCCGGCCGTAGACCAACCGGAGGCCGGCGTCCTCGACCCGGGCGCCGGGCAGCAGGATGCGGCGCACGACGGAGTTGACGCCGTCCGCGCCGACCAGCAGGTCCGCGGTCGCGCTCCGGCCGTCCGCGAAGCGCGCGGTGACCCTGCCGTCCGCCCTGTACGCCCAGTCCACCAGCCGGGCACCGTGGTGCACGCGGTGGGCGAGCCCGCTGAGCAGGATCCGGCGCAGGGTCGGCCGGTCGACCGCGTACGGGCCCGGCGCGGAGCCCGGGCCGGCGGCGGAGCCGGCGGCGGAGCCAGGCCGGGCTGCGGACCGGTCCGCGAGGGTGTCCAGCCGGCGGTTGCGGACCGAGACCCGCGCGGGCGGCGCGCCCGCGGTCGCCAGGCAGAGCCGGAACAGCGGGGCGGGCAGGCAGCGCTCCAGACCGGTCAGGCCGGGCTCGTCGAGCTGGACGCGGTAGCCCTGCGGGCGCGCATCGGGGTGGGCGTCACGTTCATGGACGGTGACGTCCGCCCCCAGTCCGCGCAGGCCGTGGGCGAGCGCGAGCCCGCCCGGTCCGGCGCCGACGATGATCACACGGTACGGAAAAAGCACAGTCCTCTGCCTTCGTTCACGATCACGAAGGAAGCACCGGGTTCCTCGACGAGGAACGAACACCGCACGGGCGCCGCTCAGAAACACCATTCAGGAGCGAGTTTTTCGCGCATTCCAGCCAGCGGCCGCGACGCTAGCACGCCGCCGGCCGGCTGGGCCAACCCGCCCGTCCCGGCCTCGCCCGGTACAGCCGCCGGATAACCGTTGCCCGGGCTCCGGCCCCCGTGGCACACTGACGCCCCCGTCGGCCTTGATCGCCCGAGCGCCCGAGCGCCCCGGCGGTCGGGCGTCTTGACGAACGGCCAGCCCGGCCGACGGTGGCCGTGCGGGCCACTACCCCCGGAGCCGAAGGGCCTTGATGATCAGGAACACACTCGTCGTCCTGTGGTTCGTCCTCGTCATCGGCGGTGGCGGACTCGTTGCGCTGGACGTCCGGGGATCCGCCGGGAGCGTCCTCCGGCTGATGGAGCGCTGGGCCTTCGGTGGGGTCGGCGCAGCCACCCCGAGGACGATCCGTCTGATCGCGGCGGGCTTCGTGGGGCTCGCCGTGGCCGGCCTCGGCGTCATCGCCCTGGACCACGCCCAGCACCCGTGAGCCCGGACCGGATCCCCGGGCCGACGACCCGCACCGACCCGGGGATCCGGTTCCGCTTCGGACCGCTCGGCCCACGGCCCGGAGTCGACGTGGACGTGGTTCAACTGCGCCGGGAGCAGCGGGACCGGGCCGCCCGGCTGCCCCGCGCCCTCGACCGCGAGCCGGGCACCGACTGGGACACCGTCCGGGCCGGCGTACGGCTGCTCCTCGCGGCCGGGAGCGCCGCCACCGCGGGCCGGGCCGCGCTCCGGGCCGCACTCCCGGGCTCCGCGCCGCGCTGACAGTATGGATGCATGAGTCAGATTGACGGACACCTGACAATTTCGTCCGGCACCCTGCCCGACGGCGGATCCTGGCAGACGGCCCGTGCGCTCCGGTACCGCGGGTACCGGCTCGACCTGCGCCGGGGGCGGCGCCGGCTGGAGGTGCCGACCGACGTGGTCACCCTGGTCGTCGGACTCTCCGAACCCCTACGGCTGACCGACGCCATCGACCACCGGGCCGCGCTCCGGGCCGCCTCCCCCGTCGGCGGGCTGCGGCGGACGGCCACCGTCGCGGAGCACCAGGGCCGGCTGGAGGGCGTGTCGCTCTCGCTCCGGCCCGCCGACGCGCACCGGCTCTTCGGCCCCGTCCTCGGCGAGCTGGAACACAACTGGGCGGACCTTCCCGACCTCCTCGGCCGCCCGGCCCGGCAACTGATCGAACGGACGGCGGAGCAGAGCGACTGGGCCGAGCGGTTCCGCCTGCTCGACGCCTTCCTCGCCCCGCGCCTCGACCAGGGACCGCAGTGGGCCGACGAGGTCTCCTGGGCCTGGGCCGAACTGCGCCGCACCGGCGGCACCGTGCCGGTCCGCGATCTCGTGCAGGGCACCGGCTGGAGCCGGCGGCGGCTGGAGACGCGGTTCCGCGAAGCGGTCGGCCTCGCACCGAAACAGGCCGGGCAGGTGATCCGGCTCCAGCGGGCGTTGCGCTGTCACCAGGACGGCACCACCCGGAGCTGGGCCGAGACCGCCGCGGTCTGCGGCTTCTACGACCAGGCCCACCTGACCAACACCTTCCGGGCCACGATGGGTTGCTCGCCCGCCCAGTTCTTCGACCACCGCGCCGCCGCCGAACCCGCCGCCGAGCCGAGCGACCGGGTGCCGGACCGCGTCACCAGCGCCGTTCTCCCACAGGCGAGTTGAGGCCACCGCGTGGACGCCGCCGCGCCGACCCCGCGGAGGCGACGCCGTCAGGCCGGCTCCGGCGGGTCGACGCGGCCCGCGCTGCGGTGCGCATTCTTACAAGACAGCGGGCCGGGGGCGGCCGCACGATCTTCTCCTGGCGGCGGACCGGCCGGTGGCTCGCAGGGGAAGCCACCGGATCCGCCGCGGTTCCCGAGGGGAGCAAGCGCCACGGGGCCGGCCCGCCGGGGGGCGGGCCGCCCCCGTCGGGCCGCCCCCACGGGCGCGGCAGGCCGGTCGGCCCACCCCGGCGGCCGTCACTCCAGGATCTTGGTGCCGTCGTCCGGGAGCTTGCCTCCGTTGGCGTCGAAGAACTGCCACGACTTGGCGTGCTTGCCGTCCGGCCGGGCCAGCGCGAGCCGGCGGATCGGGGAGTCCCCCACGGTGACGGGCGTCGGCTCGGTCGTCGTCCCGTCCGTCCACGTCACCACCACCTTGGCGACGTTCGGCCCGAGGGCCAGCACCGCGACGTCGAACGGGGCCACGGTGTCGTCCTTGCCCCGGTGGCCGAGCAGGCCGCCACCGAACGTGGTCTGCCCGTCGGAGCCCGGCGGGAGCCGGTCCGGCGCCGGGGCGGCGGCCTCGCTGTCGTGGCCCAGGCGCACGCCGTCCACCGTGAAGTAGACGTTCACGATGTCCTCGTCGGGCTGCCAGTACCGCTGGACGTACTCCGCCGTCGGCTCGGCGAGCTCCGGGTCGACGGCGCTCCGCTCCTGCCAGACCGCCCGGGCCTGCTCGAACGCCCGCTCCTTCGGCGCGAGCGGCCAGAGCGCCGCCCAGACCTTCCACTCCTTCCCGTCGACGGTGCCCCGGGCGAGCACCGTCCGGACCGGGGTGAAGGGGTCACGCACCGCCGGTGACGCCGCGGCGGACGCACTCGCACCGGACGTCGCACCGGACGCTGGACCGCTACCGGGACCGGCCGCGGCGACCACCTGGACGGAGCCGTCGCCCCCGGGCAGCGCGCGGAGCCCAGCCGTCACCCCGCCGGCCAGTACCACCGCCGAGGCCAGCGCGACCGCGCCGACCAGCGTTCGGCGCCGGCGGCGCAACCGCCGGCCGCCCGCCATGATCTCCGGCACCGGCACCGGCCCGACCCGTGCTCCGGCCGCCGCCTCCGCCAGACCGAGCCCGACCCACACGGAGGCGTCCTCGTCCACCGCGCCCGTGCCGACCGCCCCGCCGTCCCCGCCGTCCCCGCCCGCGTTCATACCGCACCTCCGATGCGTGTCATGCCCTTGAGTTCCATCAGCACCGCGGTCTCCCGCAGCCTCGCTATCCCCTTGGCCGCATGGCTGCGCACGGCTCCCGCCGAACAGCCCATCGCCACCGCGGCCTGGCTGTCGCTCAGGTCCTCCCAGTGACGCAGCACCACCGCCTCGCGCTGACGCGGCGGCAGGGTGGCCAGCGCGGCCATCAGGGCCGCGCGCTGGTCGGACCGCGCGAAGCCGTCCTCCGCACCGGGTGTGTCCGGCACGGCGTCGACCAGCAGCTCCGGCGGACGCCGCCGGCTGCGGCGGGCGTGCTGGTTGACCAGGATCCGCCGCACGTAGGCGTACGGTTCGTCGGCCCGCCGCACCTTCGTCCAGGCCGCGCAGGCCTTCTCCGCCGCGGACTGCACCAAGTCCTCCGCCGCGTACTGCTCGCCGGACAGCAGGTAGGCCGTCCGCATCAGCCGTGGCCAGGCCCCGACGATGAAGGCCTGGAACTCGCCGTCCCGATCGCTCTTCGGTTCTCCCATGAGCACCTCCTCACCCTCCAAGAGCCCAGGCGTGGCCCGAACCGCTTACTCCGTCCCCGATCCGGCCGGTGACGGGGGGCGGCCGCCCCGGAGCGGGGCCGTCGCGGGCAGGCGCGTACCGGCGCGGGGCGGACCCGGATCGCGGGCGGGAGCAGGGGCGGGCGGGGTGTCGAGCGGCCGGCTACGGACGGACCTCCCACTCGACACACGTCCGGCCGGAGGGGTGCTCGAAGGCCACGGGCCAGTGGTGCCGGAACGGAGTGCCCGTCGCGAGGGCGGCCGTCACGGCGTCCACGAACTCGGTCAGGCTCGCCCCCCAGTGGGTGCCGTCCAGATCGCCGGAGCCGATGCCCATCTCGTACACGTGCCCGTACGTGGGCCCGGGGCGGTGGTCGACGAACGCGACCCCTCCGTCGTTCGGGAGGGCGAAGGGCACGCACTGGTGGAGATGACCGGCGAGCTCGTCCTCCTCCCAGAGCTCGGCCTCGGCGTTCTCCTCGCCGACCTCGACGAGGATCTCGTGCATCGACGCGATCTCCGCGGTCGCGGCGAGCCGGTGACCGAGCGGCAGGATGCCGCCCGCCGGGAAGACGCCCGACTCGGGCCCGCCGTACTCCGGCTCGGCAACGCCGTTCCGCCGCTCCAGCAGCGCCCTGAGCTCGGGGTGGAGGGCGAGGCCGAGCTGCTGCTCCAGCTCGGCGATCTCGGCGGCGCCGGCCGGTGGCCGGAGCGCGGCGTGGTCCGTGGGTGAATGAACGGCGAGCCACGCCTCCAGCTTGCTCCACGCCTGATCGAACGTCACAAGATCGACGGATGTCATGCGCCGACGATAGACGGCCCCGACCGACAGACCGGGATGCCGGCAGCCGGCGGCTCCGGCACCGGGGAGCGGGGGCCGCGGCCGTGACGATGTCCGGGCTCCGTCACCGGTTCGGCCGAGGTCGGGGACAGGAGTGTCCCGCAGGGGCGGGCCGGACAAGAATCGAACGGTCGGAGCACCGGGGAGAGGGGACGGCATGGCACGGGGGCCTTCCACACACTGGACCGCATTCCACCGGCGGTGCGCCGTGGTCTGCGTGGTGGCCTGCGGGGTCGCGGCGGTCGCGGTCACGCCGGTGGTCTGGGCGGCGTCGCAGGACGCACCGGGCGACCACCGCTGGTGGCTGCTGGCCGCCGGGGCCGCCCTGCTGGCGGCCGTCGGGGCCTCGCTGCCGCTGTTCCGGGAGGTGTCCTCGGCCGGCTACCTCGCCTCCTGCGTGGTCGTCGCGGTGCTCCTGACGCTGGCGCTGGGCACCGTGTTCGCGACGGCCCAGACCGTCCACGACGTCCGGCTGCGGCTGGACGAACCCCGGAGCGTGCCGGCCACCCTGACGGCCTGCCGGGTGACGGGCCGGGCGCTGGACGACGAGAACAAGGGCCACGACATCTACGGCTGCACGTACCGATGGACGGCGGACGACCGTACGTTCAGCGAGGAACGGCCGACCGACAAGCTCTTCGCCGACGGACACAGGACCACGGTGCTGCTGGACGGCGGGCGGATGATCACGGGCCGGCCGAGCCTGCTGGCGATCCCGTTCTGGATCGTGCTCGCCCTGGTGGGGCTCCTCGGCACCGTCCGGATCACGGCGGTCGTGTACGGGAGGGGGCGGGAGGAGGGCCTGTTGCGATGACCGGAGGGGAGGCACGACGCGGCGGGACGCCGCGGGGCCGTCCGGACCGCCGCTACTCCTCCCGCTGCCGCTTCGCCTGCCGCCACACCCAGGGCAGGGCCAGCGCCGCCACGATCGCGAGCAGGCCGGCCAGGCCGATCGCCCGGCCGGTGCCGACCGCCTGGACGTCCCGGAAGGCGGCGGTGATCGCGTCCGCGGTGGCCTGGTCGACCGAGGCCAGGATCTGGTTGGCGAGCTTGGAGTCCGTGACGGCGTTCCCCAGTTGCTGCGCGTCGGCCTCGGAGAGTCCGGCCGCGCGCGCCCGGCTGACCGCCTGGTTGGTCTCCACCGCCTGCTGGACGGCCACCGTCGCGGCGACGCCGAAGGCACCGCCCAGCATGCTGGTGACCTTGAACATCCCCGAGGCCGTCCCGGCCAGCTCCTCCGGCGGCCCGGCCACCGCCGTGTCGGAGAGCGGCACCGACATCAGCCCGAGGCCCGCGCCCAGCACCAGCAGCCCGACGGCCAGCACCACGTAGTGGTACGACTCGCCGAGCACCGCCGCCACCAGGGTGCCGGCCCCCAGCAGGTACAGGCCGAGCACCACCGGCAACCGGGGGCCGACCCGGGCCGCCACCCGCCCGCCGTACGGGTTGAACAGCAGGATCGTCACCGTGGAGGGCAGCAGCAGCAGCCCGGCGGCCACCGGGCCGTAGCCGCGGACCTCCTGGAGGTAGAGCGTGAGCAGGAAGCTGACCCCGGCGAAGACGATGTTCATCACGGAGTTGGCCACCAGAGCCCCGCAGAACGGCCGGGAGGCGAACAGCCGCAGGTCGAGCAGCGGCTCCCGGACCCTCCGCTCCACCAGGACGAAGAGCCCGGCCAGGACGAGCGAGCCGACCAGCAGGCCGATGATCACCGGGTCGTCGAAGCCGTCCTCCTGCCCCGCCGTGCAGCCGTAGAGCAGGCAGAACGCGGCGGCGGCGCTGATGACCAGACCCAGCAGGTCGATCCGCCGGGTGGCGTTCGGGTCGGTCGACTCGACCGCCGCCCGGTGCACCAGCCACAGGCCGACCACCGCCACCGGCGCGTTGATCCAGAAGATCGAACGCCAGCCGAGCAGCCCCGTCAGCACCCCGCCCACCGCGGGCCCGGCGGCCTGGCCCACCCACGCGACCGCCATCCAGGCCCCGAACGCCCGTGCCTGCTCGCTCAGGGGGAACATCGGCGGGATGAGCGCCAGCGTGGCGGGCAGGATCAGCGCGGCGCCGACGCCCATCACCGCCCGGCCCACGATCATGCCGGTCACCCCGGGGGTGAACGCCGCCAGCAGCGACACGGCGCCCATCACCACCAGGCCGATCTCCAGCAGGCGCCGACGGCCGAACACGTCGCCCAGCTTCCCCGCCGCGAGCACCAGGGCGCCGGTGGAGAGGCTGAAGGCGTTGTTCGCCCACTGCAACGCGGGCAGCGAGACCGACAGTTCGTCGGAGATGGTCGGAACGGCGACCCCGAAGTCCGCGAACGACAGCCAGACCATGCCGGCCGCGACGCACATGCCGGTCATGGCGGTCCACCGCTGCGGGGAGTACTGATCGGTCGGCGCCCCGGACGATCGGGCCATGTGCGGGCTCCCTCCCCACGCCCGGCCCCGTGCCGGACGGACCAACCCACTATCCGGGCCCGCCCCGCCACGACCGCCGCACCACACGCCGCACGTCCCCCGCACGGCCGTACGAGCGGAGGGTGGCCGGACGCACACCCGGCGCCGGGGCGCGGGATCAGCCGGCCGCGGCCCCCGGGCCGAAGGCCCGATCGGCCGTGGCCGTCACCAGCAGCGGGAACTCCTCCGGCGCGACGGGCGACGAAGCGGGGACGTCCGGGCCGACGGAGGCCGCGGGGAGGAAGGCGACCCGGCACCGGCGGCAGAGCCACGCCGCCTGCCAGACCTGCCGGCGCCGCTGCCACAGCTCCCGCTGCGCCGGCAGCTGCCGCTCGGCCGTCAGACGCCGGCGGCGCCGGGCGAGGAACTGCGCCGCTCCCGCGGCGGCCAGCAGCAGCACGGCGAGGAGGAACGGGCCGAGGCTGTAGCCGGCCCGGTAGGCCGTGTCCGCAGGGTCACCGTCGTCGCCGGAGGACAGCGCGCGGACGCCGAGCAGGACGAAGAGCCCGGCCACCCGGTGCGGGTCAGCGCTTCAGCAGCCAGTGCAGGCCGGTGGTCCAGCCGAGCAGGCGGCGGGCCGTTCCGCCGTCGGCGGTGCCGTCGGGGCCGAACTCCCCTCCGGAGGCGACCAGTCGCAGGCCCGCCAGGGCCGGGGCGAGCCGGGCCGGGTGGTCCCCCGCGAGCTCGCGGAGCACGGCCCGCTGGGCCCGGGGCGGGCAGAGCGAGAGGTGGAACAGCAGCTGGCGCCAGGCGAAGGCGGCGTTCTTCACGACCGGCAGCGGCCGGGGCAGGCGCTCGGCCAGCACGGTCAGCCGGCAGACGGTGGCGAAGGAGCGCCGTGCGAGCGTGCCCCAGTCGTCGGCCGGGGTGATGCCGACCGGCCCGACCAGGGTGGCCAGGTTGTGGCTGGTGAGGATCTGGGCCTGTTCGATCACCGTGCCGTTGCCCGCCACCGACCAGGACGAACCGGTGCGGGCCGCCCGCTCGGCGCACAGGCCGGAGAAGCCCCGCGAGGAGGCCGAACGCCGCCGGCCCCGCCGCTCGGTGTCGCCCAGGGCCCGGACGGCGGCGTAGTCGATGCCGAAGTAGCGCTCGTAGAGCGTCCCTTCGAGCACGTCCGCGGCGATCCCGGCCGCCGCCAGGTACTTCGGGGTGAAACCGCCCATGAAGATGTCGGCGGCCAGCTCCTCCACGAACGGCAGCTCCGCGCCGGAGCGGCGCGCGAGCCCGGCCAGCTCGCTCACCAGCGGGTTGGGCAGGATCGTGCCGGGGAAGGTGCCCACCGCCAGCTCACCGAGCCGGCGCAGCGCCCCGAGCCCGCCCTGCCGGGTGCCCGGGTCGGTGCTGCGGTACGGCCGGACGGCCTGCACCCACGGCAGCTCCTCGGCGCGCACCTGGTGGGCGTAGTCGAGCAGCAGCAGGGACCGCCGGCCGGCGAACGCCCGGTGGCCGGCCGCCGCCAGGGTCCGCAGCGCGAGGTCCGGGTGGGCGTCGGCCTCGGCCACCGCGGCGAGTTGCGGGGCGAGGTCGGCCAGCACCTCGGCGGAGGGCACCAGGCCGCGCTCGATGAGCGTCTCGACCGGGGCGCTGGTGGCGGCGAGCACGGGCTTGTGCAGCACCGGCGGGAGGGCGGTGCCGGCGGGTATCCCGGCGGCCTCGGCCGCGCCGACCGGGACGAGCACCGCCGCCGGGTCGGCCAGTCCGCCGTCCTGCGGGAGCGCGGCGAGGCGTCCCAGCAGCACCTGGGCCAGCGCGTGGTGGGAGGGCAGCGCGGCCTGGCGCGCCTGCGCCCGGCGCAGTGCGGCGTGCTGCGGGGAGCCGGGCAGGCCGCGGCGGCGGACCATCGACTCGACGGCCTGCCGCAGCAGGCCGAGCAGCCTCCTGTCCGGCTGCTCGCCGGCGACGGTGACCTCCAGGGCGGCGCGCAGCACGCCGAGGTTCTCCCGCGGGCTGCGGTGCTTGCCGCAGAGCGGATGGCCGGCGGCCAGCAGGCGGTAGCGGAGCAGCAGGTCGGCGCCGCGGCGGTGCCACTCCTCGCCCGGCGGGGCGTCGAGCACCCGGCCGGTGCCGGTGGTCTCCAGCCAGTGGGCGAGCAGCTCGTCGGAGAACGGCAGCCAGACCGTCAGGGCTTCGCGCTGCGTCTCGACGGCCCGGTTCGGCCGGCGCCCGGTGAGGGCGGTGACGGCGTCACCGACGGTGCGGCGGTGGACGGCGTCCGCGTCCACCGGTGCGTCGTCGCCGGGCGGCGGGGTGAAGCGCAGCCGGTCGGCGAACGGCGCCAGGACGCCGACCAGGTCGAGGGCGGCCGCCTGCTCGCCCGCGCGCACCAGCCAGGCCACCGTGAGCAGCGCGGCCTCCTCCGGCACCGTCACCCGGTAGCGCCCGGTGTCCAGCAGCTCCCAGAGACCGGTCAGCCCGGTCTCGGTGAGCGAGTGGGCGAACAGCGCGGCCCGGCCCGCCGGGATCCCCGCCTGCCGGCAGGCGTCCGTCTCGTAGCCTTCGAGCGGTCCTTCGGCGCAGGCCCGGCCGGTGGCGAAGCCGCCGCGCAGGACCTCGGGCGTCACCCAGGCCGGCAGGCCCGCCACCGGGGTGCGCGAGCCGATGGCCAGGCGGCCGTCACGCATCCCGGCCAGGACGTCGCGCCAGCGCCCGGCCCGCTCGCCGGCGCGGGTGCGCGTCGCGGCGTCCGGGTGGGAGAGCGCGGTGGCGAAGGCGCGGGCCAGTTGGGCGTGGGCGTGGTCGGTGGAGACGGTCGTCGTCGGGTGCTGCTGCTCAGCGTTCTTGTCCATGGCCGGCACGGCGGGTCCTGCCCCCGCCCCCTCCGGGGCCCGAGCCCGGTGCTCTGTCTCGCTGAGCTACATGCCGCTGGTCGCCGACCCTACGCGGCGGCCGGGAGCCGGGCCAAGGCAATTTCCCGGCGGTCCGCGGCGGACCGGCCCGCCGTCACCGGCGGCTCCTCACGGGCGGCGGCTCCTCACGGGCGGCGGCTCCTCACGGGCGGCCCGCGAGTGCGTCGTCGGCGGCGTCGAGGATCCTGCCGAAGGTGTGGGCGATGACGGGTGCGGCGATGCGGCGGGTGACGGCCGCGCCGAACGGGAGGCGGACCTGGAAGGTGGTCGTCCAGCAAACCTCGGTGCCGCCGGGCACTTCGGTGAACGTCATCCGGCCGAGTTCGTGCCGGGCCGGCGGGAAGCTGCGTTCGACGGTGTAGTCGAAGCCGTACGGCGGGCAGTAGGCGGTGACGCGCTCGCGGAACCAGCCGATCGCCCAGGTGTGCAGCCGCACCGCGCCCACCCCGTACGGCGCCTGCGCGCCCGGCCGGGCCAGCCGGGCCCGCAGGATGAGCGCGGAGCGGGTGTAGTTGGTGGTCGTGGCGCACCAGTCGAACACGTCGGCGATCGGTGCCGCGACGACCCGTCGAACGGTCAAGGTCTCCATCATCGTCCCTCTCCTGGCCGGCAGTGGCGCGGAGCGGTGTCCGCGTCCAAGGGGGACGGCGCAGCATCCGGGAATGTGACGGAGCTTCAGGTGACGTGCTTCACAGCACAGTCGTCGCATTCGGGCGGCGGCGGCGGTGCGGGCCTCGGGTGCGGGGCTCGGATACGGGGCTCCGCCGGGCGGGGGGACGACGAACGGGCCGACCCACCGGTGGTGCGGTGGGTCGGCCCGGGTCGGACGGGTGCGTGCGGGGTCAGCGGCGGGCCGTCCGGGCCTGCCGGCGGCGGCGCACGGCTGCCGCTGCGCCGCCCAGGGCGACGCCGATCACCGGTGCGAGGAGCAGGGTGCACCAGGTGCGGGTGGTGGCGTCGCCGGTGAGGCGGTCGGCGAGCAGGAAGGCGAGGAGGAAGGACGGGGCGAGCCACGCCCCCTTCGTCGCGGCGAGGCGCAGCGGGCTGCCGCGGCGCGGTGCCGGTTCCTCCGGCTCGGTCATATGAACCTCCTGACGACGCCGATCACCTTGTCGATGATCCGCTGGGAGACCCCGCGGTCGAAGACGAAGCCCGCGAGGCATCCTGCCACGGCCCAGACGATGCGCTGCTTCCAGTTGCCGCTGCCGAAGAGGACGCCGGCGCAGGCTCCGCCGGCGCAGTTGCCGATGTGCAGGGCCCACGGTGCCAGGAAGGGGATCCAGGCGGCCACGGCCGCGGTGACGGCCAGTTGGACGCCGCGGGCCACTGCGGCCTTGGCCGCCGCCTTCAGCCAGCCGGGGATGCGGCCGCTGAGGTCGGTGCAGTTGACCGGGTCGGCGTTGCAGTAGTCGTAGGCGTTGGCGCTGGCCCCGGCCACCGGGTCCGTGGAGAGGAAGCGGCCGGCGGCCGGGTTGTAGAGGCGAACCCCCATCAGGGTGAGGGCGCTCGGGGTCTCGTCCGAGCGCTGCTTGTCGCCGAGCCAGGCGTAGCGGGTGCTGCTCTGGCCGGCCCGGGGCTGGCCGTACTCGTCGTAGTCGAGGACGGTCGGCGCGACGGCCGTGTCGAGCGGCAGCTGCAGGGTGATGTCGCCGTGCAGGTTGGCGAGTTGCAGGACGGCACCGCCGGTCTTCGTGGTGGTGGCGGCGAGGCTGCCGGCGGGGCCGGTGACGTTGCGGGTGATGGTGCCCGCGGTGTCCTCGGTGGTCCAGCGGGGGCTGTCGGTGTCGGATCCGTAGTGGTTGGTCCGGCTCCCGGTCTGCGTCCAGGTGCCGGCGTTGTCGGTCTCGGTGGTCCAGCCGCGCAGGCGCTGGACCGAGTCGAGGGTCCAGCTCTGCCGCGCCGCGCCGGTGGTCTGCTGCTGCACCATGTCGGTGGTGTAGTAGGCGACGGTGCTGCCGGGCAGGGCGGTGGTGCGGCCGAACGCGTCGTAGGTGTGGCCGGGGTTCACCAGGCGGTCGGCGCTGTCGTAGCTGCTGGTCCGGGCGGTGCCGCCGCCGGTGGCGCAGGCCTGGCCGCGGGCGGCGCCGGCGGTGGCCAGTGCGGTGCGGTCGGAGTGGTTGTCGAAGGTGTAGGTGCGGGTGGTGCAGACCGCGTCGGTCGAGGTGTCCTGGACCTGGACGAGCCGGCCCGCCCGGTCGTAGCTGTAGGTCTGGGCGGCGGTGATGCCCGGGGTCCCGGTGTGGGTGGCCCGCTGGCCGTGGACGGTCTCGGAGATGCCGTCGGAGACCAGCACGACGCCGTCGCTGTCGCGGGTGTAGGTGCGGCCGGTGGTGGTGCCGGCGGGGTCCTTGACGTCGGTCAGGGTGTAGCCGCCGGGCAGGCCCTGGGTGAGCGGCGAGCCGTCGGCGTCGTAGCGGGCGGTGAAGGTACCGGCGACGGAGTCCGTCACCGAGGTCGCCGGGCCGCGCGGGTCGACGGCGGTGTCGTAGGTGTACGTGGTGGTGGACGGGGAGGTGTCGGTGACCTTGGTGGGCCGGTTGAGCGCGTCGTACTCGGTGGTGGTGACGGCGCCGTCGGCGTCGGTGTAGGAGACCAGGCGGCCGAGCTCGTCGTAGCCCTTGCTGATCGTGCCGCCGGTGGCGGAGGTCTGCTGGGTGACGGCGCCGGTGCCCGGGTGGTAGGTGGTGGTGGCGGCCGGGGCCGGGGCGCCGAGGCCGCCGGTGACGGTGACGGTGGTGGGGCGGCCCGCGGCGTCGGTGGCGGTCGTGGTGGTGCGGGTGACGCCGTTGGCCGTCTCGGTGGTCCGGGCGGCCTCGCCGAAGCGGCCGTACTCGGTGGTCCTGGTCGGCAGTTGGGCCGGGTTGGAGCCGCCGCCGGTGATGGCGCCGGCGGGGCCGCTCTGGCAGACGAGGTCGGCCCATTCGGGGCGGTTGGCGCAGGTGCCGGTACCGCCCGCGGTGTAGTAGGACGTCCAGGTGGCCGCCGCGTCGGTGCCGGTGGACCCCGGCAGTCGGGTCGAGACGACCCGGCCCTGGCCGTCGTAGCCGGTGGTGGTGGTCAGGGCGAGGCCGCCGCTGTCCTTGATCTGCGCGGTGGGCACGCCGATCGCCCAGTCGAAGGCGGTGCGGTCCTGCCGGGTGTCCACCAGCTGGTCGGGCCAGGCGCGGAGCCGGGCGCCGGTGGTGGTGAGGGTGATCTGGTTCTTGATCTTGGCGGTGCCGTCGGTCGGCCGGCCCTCGTCGTACGTCTTCACGGTGTGCTGACGGGCGGGCAGCTGACTGCCGGCCCTGGCCAGGACGGTGGCGCCGGCGGTCGCGTCGGCGGCGAGCGTCACCCGGTGCAGCGGGTCGTAGACGTCGGTCTCCTGCTGGCCGTCCGCGCTGTAGACGCTGCTGCTCGACAGGAGCCGGGCGCGGTCGGCGGAGGGCAGGGTGTCGATGCCGAGGTCGGCGAGCTGGGCCCGGGCCGGGTCGGTGCTGCCGAGGGCGAGTTCGCGGTTGGCCGCGGTGAGGCTGCGGACCTGGTGGCCGCGGTTGTCGTACTCCGTGGTGGTGAGGTGGTGGCCCGGGGTGGCCTGGTTGACCTGGCGGCCCGAGGCGTTGAGGTAGCCGACGGTGGCGCGGGTGTAGTCGCCGGCGGTGAGGTCGGCGGCGTTGTTCGAGGCGGGGATCCGGTCCGGCGGGAAGACCGCGGTGGCGTCGGTCGGCAGGTCGGTCTGGCCCCAGGCCGCGGCCGCCGGCGGCGAGAGGTCCTCGGGCGCCTTCGCCCCGGAGAGCGGGACGCCGTAGACGACGGTGCTGGTGGCGGTGCCGTTGACCGTGCCGGTGGTGCCGGGGGCGAGAGTGTCGTGCCAGACCTTGGTCAGCATGCCCGGCCCGGCGGCCGGGTTGGAGCCGACGGTGCCGTACGCCAGCGAGGTGGCACGGGTGCCGCTCAGCTGGACGGAGGAGAGCAGGCCGTCGTCGGCGCCCTGGGTGTAGTAGGTGTACTGGTTCTGGCTGCTCCGGCCGAGCCGCGGGTCCCAGGTCTGCCGCAGCCGCCCGGCGGAGTCGTAGCGGTAGGCGGCGACGTCGGTGGCCGTGGCCGCGGCGGCCCCGGGAGCGGTGCTCCACAGCCGGACGGCGCTGACCTGCCCGGTGACGTCACCGAACTCGGCGTCGGTGTCGACACCGGTGGCGGTGGTGGCGGTGGCGTAGACGAACTGCAGGACGCGGCAGCCCTTGGCGGCCGGGTCGGCGGCGCACGCCGCCGGGGTGGCCGCGGAGGTGGGCGCGATGATCAGCTTCGGCCGGGCCAGCGTCCGGCCGCCGACGATGGTCGTCTCCGGCACGACGCTGGTGGTGGTGTTGGCGAGGCCGCCCAGCAGGGTGGAGGTGACGGTCCAGGTGGCGGCGGCCGGGTCGGCCTTGGCGAAGGTGGTGACGGTGCCTTCCGTCCCGGAGAGGGTGAAGTCACCGCCGAAGGCGCCGCTCAGGGTGAGGCCCTCGCTGCCCGGCTCGGGCACCCAGCCGTTGCCGGCCGCGTTGGAGGTGAACGCGACGGTGGAGCCGTCCGCCGCCAGCACGCCGAGCGAGGTGGCGGACGTCCGGCGGATCTCCGTGTACTCCGCGGCGGAGAGGCTCGACGACACGCTCGACACCCAGTTGGGGCCGAAGATCGCGGCCTGGCCCTCCTGGCCGGCGGCGGCCCTCGGGTCGCGGGAGGAGTGCGTGCGGCCGACCGTCATGCCGAACAGCGACACGTCGGTGGCGGGGACCTTGAGGTCGCCCGTGAGCAGGTTCAGCGCGCCCGGTCCGATGTTCTCCGTTGCCGCGCCGTCGGCCTTGCGGTCGACGACGACCTTGACCGGCTCGGAGGAGACGGCGGCCGCACCGGGCCCGGTGAAGTCCGCGCGGAGCTGGACGGTGCCGTCCGGGTTCACGGTGGAGGTGGCGTTCCAGGTCAGCGCCGGGCTCCGGCCCGCGGTGAGGGCGACCGGCCAGGCCGTCAGGGCGGCGCTGCCGTCGGTCACGTCACCCGCGGGGAGCGGCGTCCAGGCGTCGGCGTCGGAGCGCCGCCAGGAGTAGGCCACCTGGGTGTACCGGGCCGCGTCCGCCTCGGCGAGGAGCGGGACGCGGGCCGCCGTCCGGGTGCCGTCGTTCGGCGAGGTCACGCCGCCCGCGCCCACCTGGAAGGTGTAGGACCGGGCCTCCGAGCGGTTCTCCGCCCGGTCGACCGCCCGTACCTGGAGGGTGTTGGTGCCGCCCTTGGCCGGGGTCGCGGTGATGGTCACCGGCGCCGTGGACCCGTTCGTCGCGACCCTCGTCCAGGCCGTGCCGTCGAGCGTCCACTCCAGGGCGTTCTGGTCACCGGCGGGCGGGGTGGCGGTGAAGGAGCCGGCCTGACCGGGGCCCTTCACCCACTGGCCCGCCGGGTAGTCGGTGGAGGAGACCGCAGCGGGCGCGGAGGGGGCGGAGGTGTCGACCGTGAACGTGGACCAGGCCGACCAGCCCGTGTTGTAGTGCAGCCCGTCGTACGGGGAGGTGCGGAACTTGTACGTCCTGCCGTTGGCCAGCACCCCGGCCGGGACCTTGACGGAGGCCGGCCGGCCGCTCGGCACGAACGGGGAGACCAGGACGTTGCCGACCTGGGTGTCGGTGGCGGCGTCGAAGATCTGGAAGGTGCCGTCGACCTTGTCGTTGTTCGGGTCGACGAAGGTGTCCCGCAGGGTGGGGGTGGTCGAGTCGACCCACCAGGTGCCGGCGGCGTCCTTGGAGAACGGGGAGCCGGCCTGCTGGTCGGTACCGGTGCGCGGACGGTAGTTGTACGTCACCGTCAGCTTCGGCACGTTGGTGGCCGCGTTGGCGGAGTTCACCTCCTTCCAGTACTTGGTGTTGGTCTCGTCCGGGGCGCGCAGGCCCATCCCGGAGGTGCTGTTCTTCGCCGAAGTCCACGTCTGCACCAGGGTGGTGACGTCGGCGTTGATCCAGCCGTCGCCGCCGCAGGCGTCGCGGCCCCTGGTCTCGGTGCCGGTGGCCTTCTTGGAGTTCCAGGAGGGCTGGGCCGTCCACCGCGAGGAGGTCGAGGCGAGACCGGTGTCCCAGATGTCCCACGCGTAGGGCTGGCAGTCGCTGTTGCCGGAGTGGAAGTTGTACAGCGACAGGTTGGCACTGGTGATCAGCGCGTCGGCGATCGGGGCGGTGTTCCAGTTGATGAACGACCGGGCCTGCCGGGAGGAGCCGTCCGCGTTCTTGGTACCGGAGTTGCCCCAGTAGATCTCGGTGTCGGCGGACCAGTCGACCGTCTCACCCTGCTGCACGCGGGTGTCGAACACGTTGCCCAGGGCGGTGGTGGACGGGTCGACGGTGACCGGGTACTGCGTCTTCGGGTCCGCGAGGAAGGCGGCGTCCGGGGTGAAGACGAGGTCGACGCCGTCACCGTGCTGGACGACCTTCAGCCCGACCTTCGCCTGCCGTGCGTGCTCGCCGGAGCCGGGGACGGTGGTCGCGTCCCACATCACCGGCGCGGGCAGCACCGCCTTCTTCTCACCGGACTTCCGGTCGGTGAACAGCACGCTGCCGTCCGGCTGGGCCTCGGCGTTCAGCCCCTCGGCCTTCAACGGCATCGTGTACGAGAAGCCCGCGGCGGCCGGCCGCTGCTTGAGCACCGTGTACTGCTCGAAGCCGGTCCGGGTGGCCTCCACCACGAGGTCGGCCGCACCGTCCGCGATGGCGTCCCGGTAGGTGGCCCTCGTCCCGTCCAGCACGGGCTTGGGCAGACCGCCCTTCCACTGGAGCGCGACCTGCTGGTCGCCCTCCCCGAGGGTCACCAGCGTGCGCGCCTCCTCCGGGGCCGCCTGCGCCTGGACGAGCGATTTGGCCCGGGTGCCGCCGGCGCCGGCGAGCCGCAGACCGTGCGGGTGGGCCTTCGGCGTCACCGAGCCGTCCGCGGCCTGCTGCAGGCCGAGGTCGACGTCCACCCACTGGCCGTCGCGCCGGTAGCGGACCGGGCCCGCGAACAGCTCCGAGGTGAGCGAACCGTCCTTGTTCACCCACGTCGTCGACGTCTCGGTGCGCTCGGAGAGCGCCTCCACCCGCTGCCCCGAGAGGCGGGCCGCGATTCGCGCCGCGGGCACGTCGGCGGCGGACGTGGCCCACTGCTTCGCCCCCTTGCCCGCCCCCTTGCCCGCCGCCGGACCGCCCGCCGGCGCGGCGAACGCCGCCTCGGACCCCGCCAGCAGGGACACCGCCACCGCGAGCGCCACGGACCCGCTCAACACGCGCATTCCCGCGGGCGAATTCCGCCTGCGCCGCACAGGTATGTACCTGTTCATTACCACTCCTTGACTTACCGTCGGGCGACGGCGACGTCCGGAGCATAGGAGTGATCCAAAATGTCATAGATGCATCAAATGAAGGCAAAGGATCATCAAAACCTGACAGTTCTTCCGCTTCCCCCTATCGTTGTTCCGCCAAGGTTCACGCAGTCGTGATCATGGCCTGACCTGCCGGTTCCGGCCGGTGCAGAGCCTCCCCCGCCGCCGGGCCGCCGCCGTACCCGCCGCCATGGCCGCGGCACGACCGGCGCGCGGCCGGCGGCGGGTACGGGCCGCGGCGGGGGTTACCGGGTGGTGTGGGCGCCGCCGTTGACGTGGATGGTCTGGCCGGTGATGTGGCGGGCACCCGGGGAGGCGAGGAAATGGGCCGTCTGCGCGATGTCGTCCGGTGTGCCCGGGCGCTTGTTCTGGGTCTCCTCGACGAGGGCGGCGCGGCGTTCGTCGGTCAGCCCGCCGCGGAAGAAGTTGGTGCCGGCGACGAAGCCCGCGGAGATGAGGTTGCAGGTGACACCGCGCGGGGCGAGCTCGGCGGAGAGCGAGGCGTTCCAGGAGCCGAGCGCGGCCTTGGCCGCTCCGTAGGAACCGCCGCGGCGTTCGGCGCCGATCGAGCCGATGCCGATGACCGAGCTGCCCGGGGTCAGCCGGTCCTGCACGGCGGCGGTGGTGAGGACGGCGCCGAGCAGGTTCTGGGCGAGGCTCGACAGCCACTGCGCGAGCAGCGTCTCCAGCGGTGACCCCCCGCCGGAGGCCGGCTCGGGCAGGCCTCCCGCCGCATTGACGAGGACGTCGAGCCGGCCCCGGCCGCCGGGCGCCGCGAACGCGTCGAGGCGGGTGCCGAGCGCCGCGACCTGCGCGGGGTCGGTGGCGTCGCAGACGAGGCCGTGCACCCCGAGCTCCTTGGCCGTCCGATCGACGGTGCCGGCGTGCCGCCCGGTGACGAGGACCGTCGCCCCGTCGGCGGCGAACCGCTCGGCGACGGCGCGGCCGAGGCCGCTGGTTCCTCCGGTCACGAGCACAATTCGGGTCATGGGACGCCTCCTGCTCCGGCTATATTTAGACCTAAACATAGCCGAGTCCGCAAGGAGATCGCCCCGTGGTGGACACTGTTGACGGAACGCCGGTTCCTGTGCCGCCCTACCCCGCCGCCGAGATCACCGCGGCCTGGCAGCGCGAGCGCCCGGGCACACCCACCGGGTCGATCGAGATCGTCACGCCCGTCTGGTGGCTGGCGAAGCTCTTCACCGGGGACCGCAACCGGGCCCTGCGCGCCGCGGGGATCGACTCGGCCACTCTCGACCTGCTCTCCGTCGTCCGCCGCTCCGGCCCGCCCTACACCCTCAGCACACGTGACATCGCACAGCGCACGCTGGTGACGGCGGGCGCGATCTCGCAGCGCGTCGCCCGGGCCGAACGGGACGGCCTCGTCCGACGCAGCGCGGGGGCGACGGGTCGCCGGACCGTCCTGGTGTCACTGACCGCCGCGGGCCACGCGCTCGTCGAGCAGTCCGTCGACGTCGTGCTCGGCCGCGAGGCCGATCTCGTCAGCGGGCTCACGGCGGACGAACGCGCGCATCTGATCGCGCTGTTGGACAAACTGATGACGGACGTACGGCGGCGTACGACCGATACGGAGGGCTGAACGGCGGTCCGGGGGCCCGCCCGGGGCCGGCGCTCCGGCCGGGAACACGCCCGGACGCGGGCGGTCCGCCGTCGGCACCGTCGGGGCGTCAGGGCCGCGCCTCGCGGTCCGCCCCGGCGTCCAGGAGGACTGCGAGACAGGCCGCGTGCTGGGCGGAGTGGGCGCTGCCGTCCTCGGCGGAGCGCCGGTACCACGCCAGTGCCTCGGCGAGTCGCCCTGCCTCCCGAGCAGGTCCGCCGTCTCCCGCACGGCGCGCCGGCGCAGCCGGTCCAGGGCGTCCTCCGGACCGCCGACGTCCCGGAGCATCCGGGCGGCCTCCCGGCAGGCGTCGCGTTCGTGGCGGTCGGCGGCCCGGGTGTACCGGGCGAGGGCCGTGTCGAACTCGCCGGCCTCCCGGTGCAGCGCGGCGACGTGCAGCAGGGACGCGTGGTCGCCGGCGCCGGCGGCCTTCAGGTACCAGCTGGGGGCGTCGACGGGGTGGCCGCCCAACCGGAGCAGGCCGGCAGCCAGGCGCATGGCCACGGGCGGGGATTGCAGCCCCTGCACCGGCACCTGCGTCCGGTCTTGAGCACCGCGGCCGGCGGGTTGCCCCTGTCCGGCCTTCCGGTGCAACAACCCCGCAAGCCCCTCCCCCGCAGCACCGCAGGCCGGCGGCGGTGGGCCGGGCCGGACGGCGGCCGTGGCGCACGCGGCTGTCCGGCCGGGCGACGGCGCAACTGGTCGTTCGCCACCGTGCGCCCGGCAGATTGGTGCGCACCGTCCCGGTCGCAACCGATTCGACACCCAGGGACCGCGGCCGTGCCCCGATGCAGCGGGGCCGGCCACCCGCCGGGGCCCCGGCCTCGGCTCCTTCGGGGGCGCCCGCGGGCGCCCCCGAAGCTTCCGGCTCTTCCGGCCTTCCGGCCTTCCGGCTCCGCGGACAGCCCGCCGCCGGGTGTTCGGCCGCGTGACGGTGCCGATTTACGGGATCGCCTGCGGAGCATCCGGTGGTCGGTCAGAATCGACGGCGTGTCGGACTTCATTGAGTTCAGCTTCGACGACGGATCGTCAGTTCTGCTCAGAACGTTCCCCGTTCACGCCGAGCAGAAGGCGGAGAACGAGGGGGACGCGGGCGGGAGCGCGCTCGGTGGCGACCGGCTGCCGCCCGGCCTGGGCGGGGCGCAGCCGGTGGGCGGCCGGCGGGAGCGGGCCGCCGCGCGCGTCTCCGCGCTCACGCACAACGCGCTGCGACTGGCACTGCGGCCGCTGGTGCCGCTGCTCCAGGAGGTCCACCACACGGTCGCGTCCGTGCCCGACCGCCCCGACGAGGTCACGGTCGACTTCGGCGTGCAGTTCGGCTCCGACCTCAAGCTGGGCATCGTCGGCGCCGGCGGGCAGTCGAGCCTGACCGTCTCGGCGACCTGGAAGCTCACCCGCCCCGGTCCCGCCGCCGTGTCGACGTCGATCGCCGCCGAGGCCGTGTCCGAGGCCGTGTCCGAACCAGCCCCCCGGGCCGCGTCCGGCGCACCGGAAGGCGCGGCCGGCGCGGCGGCCGGACCGGCGGCAGGGGCCGGGGCCGCGCCCGGGGTCGGGGCCGGCGGCTGAGTTGCCGGGCTGGTTCGACGGTGGCGCGGCCGACGCGGAGCTGGCCCTGCGGGCCGCGTACGTCTCCGTGCTCACGGCGACCGGCCGCAGCGCCGTGGGCGGTGGGGTCTTCCTGCACGACCGCTACCTGCTCACCTGCGCGCACGTCGTGAACGCCGCACTCGACCGGGCCATGTTCAGCGTCCGCGATCCCGGCGCGGTGCGGCTCGCCGTCGCGTTCACCTCCGGCGTGCCCCGGCCGGTCCTGCTGCCGGCCCGGCTCACCGCCTGGATCCCGCCCCGGCGGCGCGACGGCAACCCCGCGCTCCAGGACGACGCCGCCTGGTACGGGGACTTGGCGGTGCTCGAACTCGCCGCCGACCCGCCGGAGTCCGTCCACCCGCAGCGCTGGCGGGAGATGGCCCGCGACCAGCGGGTCCGGGCCTGGTACGGCGCGGGGCACGCGGTGTCCGCCGCCGACACCACCGTCCGGGTCTGCGAACCCGAACTCGCCTACCTGGACGCCTCCCCCACCGGCCCCGGCATCATCGCCGGCTACAGCGGGAGCCCGCTGTGGTCCCACGCCGACCAGGCCGTGGTCGGGCTCGCCGTCGGCCGGCTCTTCTCCGACGGCACCGCCGCGCCCGGGTACGACGACCGCACCTTCGCCTTCTCCTGGCAGACCATCCGGGCCGAACTCGCCCGCGCGCTCGGCACCGAGCGGAGCACCCGGCTGCTGCCCCCGCCGCGCACCGCCCCGGCGCGGCGACCGATCGCCGGCCTGCCCCAGCTCTCCGACCTGGTCCGGGTGCTGCTGCCGACCGAGGACGAACGGGAGCACGCCGCCCTGCAGTTGGCGAGGCAGTTCGGGCTCGCCACCGGCCCGCGGGGGACGGCCCCCGACCCGGAGCAGCTGGCCGCGCTGCTGCTGCAGCGGCCGAGGACGCTGGCGGCGCTGGCCGAGCACCTGGTCAAGCAGCGGCCGGCGGACGCCCACCGGCTGCTCGACCTCGGAGGAGCGCTGGCCGCACCCGGGCTGCTGGCGCCGGACCGCCACCGGTGGCTCCTGGAGATGCTGGACGCCGCCCTCGCCGACGGAGGGCCGGCTCTTCCCTCCACCGAGGAGCTCGTCCGGGCCGCGCTGCCGGGCGTACTGGTGCCCGCCCACCTGCTGGGCGGCGGCCGGCCCCCCGAGGGCTTCACCTCCCGGCACGCCGCCCTGGTCTGCCATCTGGAGGGCTACCCGGCCGGCCCGCTGCACTCCCGGCCCCGGGCGCGCCGGGTGCCGCTGCTGCTGCGCTTCGTGGAGTACCTCGCCGCGGCACTCGCCGCCGGGCCCACCGTCGCCGGACCGGCCGCCGGGCCCGCCGCTGCCGGGCCTACCGCTGCCGGTCCTGGCGCGCCCGGGCAGGACCCGGGCGCGCCGGCCGCCCACGCCGAGCGCCTGCGGCTCTGGTGCGAGAGCACCTCCGCGTACCTCGGGGTGGACGACGCGGCGCTGCGCGAACGCCGCGTCGCCGCCGAGGAGTGGGCCGCCGCCCGCACCGGCCCGGCCGCCGCCGCGGCGTCCCGGGTCGCCGTCCGGCTGACCCGCTACCAGCACGGCGGGCGCGGCTCGGCGGGGCGGTTCCGCAGTGCGCTGTGGACCGACGTCGGGGACGGCGAACTGAGGCCGGCCGCAGCCGCGGACCAGCGCCCGCACACCCCGGAGGAGATCGCCCGGCAGATCCGGGAGGCCGTGGCCGGCTGGGACGACGACGGGACACCGCCGGACGGCCAGGACACCCAGCCCGTCGTCGAGTTCTTCCTCGACGACGACGAACTCAACCTGCCGGTCGAGGAGTGGGACAGCTCCTACCCCGACGAACTGGACGGCGAGGAGGGCCTGATGCCGCTCGGCGTGGCCACCGCCGTCGTCGTCCGGCCCGCCGCCGCCCTCAGCGCCCTGCGGGCCAGGGAACGCGGCCGGGCCCTGCACCGCCGCTGGCAGCGCCGCGGCTGGGTCAAACCGCTGCACCTGGACGAGCGGTACCACGAGACCAGGCACATCGTCAGCGCCGTCCAGTACCACCGCAACGTCGCGTGGATCGTGCTCCGGGGCGCCGATCCGGCCCGGCGGCCGGGCTTCGCCGCCAAATGCCTCGCCCTCGGCGTCCCCGTGGTGCTCTGGGACCGCGCCGCCCGCGACAGCGTCCCCGCCGAGCACTTCGACGCCCTCGACCTCGACGGACCCGCCGACGAACTGCCCGAGCGCGTCCGGCGCTACCGGGCCAACGCCTACGGCTACGCCGAGCAGTACCCGCTGCGCCCGGCGCTCGCCTGGGACGACCCGACCCGCCCGGCCCCGCCGCTGCTGCACCTGGCGGACCCGGACGAGGAGTTCGACGAGGCCTGGCAGAGCAGTACCGACAAGGACGGTGTGGAGTGAACGAAACCCGGGTCGAGACCACGGAGCCCGCCGACGGCTGGCAGCTGTTCCACGGCGACGGCACGCCCCGCGCGCCGGCCCTGCCGGCCGCACCGGGCTGGCGGCGGTTCGGCCGCCCGCCCGGCTCGGCGCCGCAGCGCCCGCAGCCCTACCTGATCGGCCCGGCCCACACCGCCGTGGTCAACGCGGCGCTGCACCTGCGGCGGCCGCTCCTGGTCACCGGCCACCCCGGGACCGGCAAGACCTCCCTCGCCCACGCGATCGCGCACGAGCTGACCCTGGGCCCCGTCCTCCAGTGGTCGGTGAACAGCCGCTCCAGCCTCCAGGACGCGCTCTACCGGTACGACGCGATCGGCCGGCTCCGGGAGACCAACCTCGCCCGCGAGTCCGGCGGCGGCGACCCGGACATCGGGAGCTTCGTCCGGCTCGGGCCGGTCGGCACCGCCCTGGTGCCCGCCGACCGCCCGCGGGTCCTCCTGGTCGACGAACTCGACAAGGGCGACGTCGACCTCCCCAACGACCTGCTGACGGTCTTCGAGGAGGGCGCGTTCGAGATCCCCGAGCTGGCACGGCTCCCCGAGGAGGAGGCCGAGGTCGAGGTGCGCACGGCCGACCCGGGCGGCCCGCGCACGCTCGTCAGACGCGGACAGCTGCGCTGCGTCGAGTTCCCCGTGGTCGTGATCACCAGCAACGGCGAACGGGACTTCCCGCCCGCCTTCCTCCGCCGCTGCCTGCGGCTCGACCTGCCGGACCCGGACGAGAGCCGCCTGCGCGAGATCGTCGAGGCCCACCTGGGCGCCGAGGCCCTCGTCGCCGCCGAGGACGTCCTGGAGGAGTTCCTCGGCCAGCGGGCCCACCGCGAACTGGCCACCGACCAGCTGCTCAACGCCGTCTTCCTGCGGCTGGGCGGCGTCGACCTGCGCGCCCACGACCTGATCGACGCCGTCCTGCACAGCCTCGGCGGTGCGTTCTGACCGGGTGGCCGGGGGCGGCCCCGGCGAACGGAGCGGCGGGGTGACCTCGCCACTGCACCGGGCCCTGGAGGTGGCCCGGGCCGCCGGGATCGACCTCACCGCCGACGAGCTGCTGGACATCCTGCACCTCGCCCTGCGGCTCCCGGGCGGCCCGGGCTCCCCGCTGCTCGCCGCGCTCGACGCCGAGGCCGCCCGCGGCATCGGCCACGGCGCGGCCTGGCGCCGCCACGGCTCCCGCCCGTACACCGAGGCGGACGACCGGGCGGAGGACCAGGACGACGCACTGGAACAGCGGCCCGCCCTCCCGCTCCACTCGGGGGTCCGGGCGGACGGCGCGGACGCCGGCGGCGACGACTGGCGGCCGGGCGGCACCGCCGTCCGGGTGCCCGAGGGCAAGGCGCTCCGTGACGACCTGCTGCTCGGCCGCGCGCTGCGCCCGCTCAAGCGCCGCCGCGACGGCCCGGACGCGCGCGAGCTCGACGAGGCGGCCACCGCCTCCGCCTGGGCCGACACCGGGCTGCCGACCCTGGTGCTCCAGCCGACCAGGGAGCCCTGGCTGCGCTGCACCGTGGTGGTCGACGACGGCGTGTCGATGCTGCTCTGGCGGCGCCTCGTCGTGGAACTCAACCAACTCCTCGCCAGGATCGGCGGGTTCCGCCAACTGCGGGTGCTCGGGCTGCGCAGCCGCGGGCCCGGCGACGTCCGCCTGCGCGCCAAGCCGTTCACCGACAGCGGGCCGCTGCGGATGCCCGACACCGTGTCCGACCCGACCGGCGGGACACTGCTGCTGGTGGTCACCGACGGCGCGGGCAGCGCCTGGCGGGACGGCCGGATGCGGGCCGTCCTGGACCGCTGGGCGCGCTGCGGCCCCGCCGCGATCCTGCACACGCTGCCCCGCCGGATGTGGGCCGGCTCCGGCGTCAACGCCGCCCCCCGCACCGTCCGCTCGCCCGGCCCCGGCAGCCCCAACACCGCCTGGATCCTGACCTCCGCACCGCCCGGCCCCCGCCCGGCACCGATCCCGGTCCTCGAACTCTCCCCGGCCTCCCTCACCGACTGGGCCCGGCTGGTCGCCGTGCACGGCGACGAGGTGACCCTCGCCCTGTGGGAGGACGAACCGCCGCGCCCGGCCCGCACCGCGCGCCGCCGGCGGCCGGCCCCCGCCGACGGCGCGCCGGCCCTGGAGCGCTTCCGCCGGGCCGCCTCGCCCGGCGCGCACCGGCTGGCTGCGCACCTCGCCGCGGTGGCCCCGCTCAGCGTGCCCGTGATGCGGCTGGTCCAGAGCGCCGTGCCGGACGGCGAGGCGGGCGACCCGGCCGCGCTGGCCGAGGTGTTCCTCGGCGGGCTGATGCGCCCCGTCACCCCGCTGGGCAGCGCGCCGGACGCTCCGGCGGAGCCGGTCCACCACCGGCGCTTCGACTTCCCCGCGGAGGTCAAGGACGCGCTGCTGGAGAGCGTCCCGACCGCCGAACTGCTCGACGTCCGCCGCCGGGTGACCGGCCGCCTGGAACAGCTCGCCGGCCGCTCACCGGACTTCCCTGCCTGGCTCGGCGGCGGAGCCCCCGCCGCACCGGGCGTCGACGGCGCACCCTTCGCCTGGGCGGGCGTCCCGCTGCTGGACCAGCTCGGCGGCGCGCGAGCGGGCGAAGCGGGCGGACCGGGCGCGAACGGGGTGGGGCGGGACGGTGGCGGGACAGCTGCCGCCGCCCCCGCGGAGCCGGGGAGCCAGGACCGGGCGGGGGGCCACGGCGCGGAGCCGGACCGGACGACCGGACCGGCGGGCCGCGCCACCGCATCCGTCACCCCCACCGCCACCGCCCCGCCCGCCGTACCTGCCGCACCTGCCGCATCCGGCCACCGGCGCCCGGCCGAGCGGCCGGCGGACGAGGACGTGCTCCAGCCGTACTTCTTCCTCAGCTACGCCCACACCCCGAGATCGGGCACCCGCGGAGCGAGCGACCCGAACCAGTGGGTCCGCCAGCTCTTCCGGGACCTCTGCGAGTCGATCCTGCAGCTCACCACGGTGCCGGCCGGCACTCCCGTCGGCTTCATGGACGACAGCGTGGAGCAGGGCCAGCCGTGGTCCCAGCAGATCTCCCAACAGCTCGCCACCTGCCGGGTGTTCGTCCCGCTGTACTCGCCCCGGTACTTCCAGTCCCAGATCTGCGGCCAGGAGTGGCACACCTTCACCCGGCGCCCGGTGTACGCCACGACGGTCGACGCGGAGCCCAGCAGCGGCATCGTGCCGGTGCTCTGGGCTCCGACGGGCCACTACCGGCTGCCCGACGTGGCGAACGAACTCCAGTTCAGCCACGCCGGGTTCGGCCCGGACTACAGCGCCGAGGGCATGTACGCGCTGATGAAACTGAGTTACTTCCGACCGGCCTACGAACTGGCCGTGCACCGGCTCGCCCGCCGGATCGTCGAGGTGGCCGAGGAGACGGTGATCCCCGTCGGCCGGCTGTCGGACTTCCTGACCCAGCCGAGCGCGTTCCAGGCGAGCAAGCCCCCACGACAACTGCAGATCGCGGTCTTCTCCTACCACCAGGGCGAGGTGCCCGCCGGCCGCAGCAGCCGCTGGTACGGTCCGCGCCGGATCGACTGGCAGCCCTACCGGGGCCTGGTCGGCCGCTCGCTCGCCGACCACGCAGCCGTCATGGCGAGGCAGTTGGGGTTCCAGCCGACCGTCCACGAGCTCGACGAGACGATCGGTGACCTCACCGGGGCGGCGCTGCCGCCCGGGCCGGTCGTGGTGCTCCTCGACCGCTGGGCGCTGCTCGACCCCCGGCGCAGGGAGCTGGTCCGGGCCCTCGACCGGACCGACCCGAGCTGGGTCAGCGTGCTCGAACCGTGGAGCAGCGACGACCCCGAGGCCGCGGACGGCGAAGCCGAGCTGCACCGACTGGCCGGCGAGACCATCAGGTACACCGGCCGGTCGACCCGGCGGGCGGCGGGGCCCGAGAGTGGTCAGCTGAGCACGCTGGAGGCCTTCGACGAGGCTCTGCCCCAGGCGGTGATGCGCGCCCACTACGCCTTCGGCGCCCTCGACCGCAGTCCGGCCGCCGGCGCGGACCGTCCGCAGCGCCCCAGCCTGCGCGAGACCTTCCGGTCGTCCCGGCCGCCCGAGGAGGACACCCCGGCCGACCCACCACGGTAACGGCGGGCGGCACCCGACATCCGGCCGCCGCTGCCCGAGCGCCGCGCGCAGCGCGGGTGGGCCGGCCCGGCGCCGCCGCTACGGCGTTCCTGTGGCGGGCCGGGGTTCGCCGTCGGGGCGGGGCGGGGGCCGGAAGGGGCCGGTGGCCGGGGCGTTGTCGGTGAGGTGGGCACGGGTGTCGGCCAGGGCGGTGGCGGCGGAGCGCAGGTGATGGGCCACCAGCGGCAGGATCGCCGGGGTGATGGTGTGCCGGGTGAACTTGCCTGCCGCGTCCAGTGGACCGACGGCGTGCTCCAGGAGGTCAGCGGTGTGGGCGCGGAGGTCCAGCCCGGAGGCCCGGACCTCGCCGATGGTGCGGCGCAGGAGGATCAGCGCGTCCTCGGCGTCCGGCGGGCCGTCGGGGAAGCAGTGCCCCCACCACTGCAGTTCGCGTTCGACGGCCAGGCTGTGGTGGTCGCAGCGCCCGGCCCAGCGGACGGTGAAGGCCGTCGGCAGACTGGGCCGCGGCGGTGGCGGCGGTGGGTTTTCGGTCGGCACCCACCGATCATGGCGGACCGGAGGGCGCCGTACGTCCGTTTTCCGCAAGGGCGGCCCGGAGCAGCCCGTTCCGGTCCGGGCACGGGACGTCACCGCCGCGCCCCCGGACCGGTTCCGCCGACCGACCGGAGCAGGGCCGGTGACGCCCCTCCCGGCGCCCTGCGGGAGGTCGCCGTACCGACCTCAGCGCCAGGCCGGTCCGCCCTGGAAGTGCACGTCGTGCGCGCCGTGCAGATCGTCCATGCTGTCCCAGCCGGCCTCCCCGCGCGCGATCCGGCCCAACTGGCGGAAGTAGTCGAAGCGCACCACCCCCGGGGTGAGCAGGGCGAAGAACTCGGCGGGCCCGTCCGCGGCGGCACCGAAGGCGTGGACGGAGCCCGGCGGGACGACGACCAGGCCGCCCCGGCCGACCGCCGTGAGCTCGCCGTGGAGCAGGAACTCCATGGTGCCGCCCAGGACGTAGAACACCTCGGTCGACAGGTGGTGGCAGTGCGGGCGGGTCCCGTCGGCCCCCGCCGGGAGGACGAGGCGGTTGGCGCCCAGCAGTCCGGCGGTCCGCAGGCTGTCCTCCAGCAGGACGAAGCGGCCCCCGCCGGGCAGGGGCACCGCTTCGACGTCCTGCTCGTGGACGACCAGGGGCCGGGCCGTCGCGGTCACCTCGGTGGCCATGGGCAACTCCTTCGCATGCGTTCGGTCTTCGGTCTTCGGTCTTCGGTCTTCGGTATTCGGCACGGAGCCGGTTCCTGCCCGGTTCGTGCGCAGTACGTGCGCAGTACGTGCGCGGTGCGGATCCGGTGCCACCAGTCCACCCCGGGAACAGCCGGCGGCCAAGGAGCAGTTGTCGATGACGCCCATCACCGGAACCGATGGGCCCGGAAGGAGGGCCGTGATGGAGCTCAGACAGCTTGAGTACCTGGTCGCGATCGCCGAGGAGGGCGGCTTCGGACGCGCGGCCCAGCGGCTGCACGTCGTGCAGTCCGCCGTCAGCCAGCAGGTGGCCCGGCTGGAACGCGAGCTCGGGGTGGCGCTGTTCCACCGCGGTGGCCGGGCGGCCCGGCCGACCCCGGCCGGCGAGCAGCTCCTGCCGAAGGCGCGCGCCGCGCTGGCCGCCGTCGCCGTGGTCACCGAGACCGCCGCGGCCCTCGCAGCCGGGTCGGGCGGAACGCTGCGCCTGGGGAGCAGCCGGGCGTTCACCGGCCGCGTGCACCGGGCCCTCGACCGGCTGGCCGACCAGGCCCCGCAGGTCAGGGTCGAGGTGCGGCAGGAGACGCGGCGGGCCCGGCTGGAAGGGGTGCGTTCGGCAGCCCTGGACGCGGCCCTGATCCGTGGTGAGGAGCCCTCCCCCGGGCTGGAGTTCGCGCCGCTCTGGGACGATCCGCTGCTGGTCGCCGTCCCCGCCACCCATCCGCTGGCGGAGCTGGAACGCCTGGGCCCCGCCGACCTGGCCGGCCTGCCGGTGCGGCTCGCGCCCCGCGAGCACAACCCGGCGTTCCACGATCTCGTGCTCGGCGCGCTGCGTCGGGCCGGCGCCGAACCGCCCGCCGGGCCGCCGTTCACCTCGCTGCAGGGGACGCTGACCGCACTGGCCGCGGACGCGGCGGCCGGCGCCCCGTCCTGGACGGTGTTCGATGCCCCCGACCCGCTGCCGCAGACCCGGCGGATCGCCCTCCGCCCGTGGGACGGCCCGCCCTCGACCGCCTACCTCGTCCGGCGCGCGGGCCCGGGGCCGGGTACCCTCCCCGCGCTGCTCCGGGCCCTGACTGAGTCCTGACGGGTCCTGCCAGGTCCTGCCAGGTCCTGACCGGCGTGACCGGCGTGACCGCCCCAGGTCCGCCGCGTCCGCCGCGTCCGCCGCGACGTCAGCCGTGCGTTCCGGTCCTGTGGTGCCGCCGCGTGCTCCGCGCCGCCGTCCGGGCCACGAGCGTCCGGGCGGCCTCGCGACCGTCGGGGCGCGGCACCGGCACCCGGGGGCCCGCCAGCTCGTGACCGGTGACCGACCGGGCGCCGACCACCGACCAGTCGTCGCGGCTCAGCACGGCCACGTGGCCCTCGACGTGGGCCTTGCGGTCCTTCCAATCGTCCGGAGGCGCCATCAGGACGCGGAGCCGCCGGTCGTCCAGCCACTCCAGCCCGAGCACGTGCCGGCCGAAGTCGTGCGCGATCAGCGACCGCACGGTGCCGTCCGCCAGGTCGACGAGCAGGAGCTCGCCCTCGAAGGAATACCCGCCGTCGTACGCGCCGGCCCCCACGGCGAGCAGGAGACGCGTCGGGTGGAACGCCAGCGCGTGCACCGGGAACCCGGAGTGCACGAGACGGCGGAGGCGGGCGTGGCCTCTGACGTCGAAGACGCCGATCGTCCACACCTCGTCGCCCTCGTGCTCGTCCTCGTGCACGCCGGCCACGGCCAGCAGTCCGCGCCGCTCGTCGACGGCGGCCACCGTCGGGTCACCGATCCCGGCGAACCGGTCCTCGGAGCTGTCATGGTCGGCGGGCGGCTGGCTCATACCGACGATCTTCGCAAGCGCCGCCCCCCGCCGGGTGGCCGGGGCACCTCCACGGCACCTCCTCGCCTCGGCAGCTCCTCGCCCGCCCGTCCCCGCTCCCTCCTCGCCCCGGCCCGGACCGGTCCGACACGCCGGGCCCGCTCACCCGTTCGACGGACCGCGGTCGCGCGCCCCGGCCGCCCCGGGGAGGGTGACTGCGCGGACCGGCGGCCCGACCGGCGGCAGGGCGCGGCACCCCGACCGCACTGAGCGGATGCCGCGGCCGTGCGCAGGAGCCGTGCACAGCGGCCCTGCGCAGCGGCCGGCCACGGCCGGGGAGAGGGAGTGCGAGATGGGCGAGGCGATCGGGGCGATGCTCACCTCCGCGGTGGGCATCGCCATCAGCCCGCTGCCGCTGGTCGCGGTGATCCTGATGCTCTCCACCCCGCGGGGCCGGGCCAACGGCATCGCCTTCGCGGCCGGCTGGGTGGGGGCGCTGGCCGTCGTCGTCACGGTCGTCGTGGTGATCGGCAGTGGCGTGGACGGCGACACCGCGAAGCCGACCTGGTCGTACTGGCTCAAGCTCGCCCTGGGCCTGCTCTTCGTCGTCCTGGCCGTCGAGCAGTGGCGGGACCGCCCGCGCGAGGGCCACGTGAGCGCCCCGCCGAAGTGGATGCAGGCCGTCGACCGGTTCACCCCCGCGAAGTCGGCGTCCCTCGCCGTCCTCCTCGTGGTCGCCAACCCGAAGAACCTCGCCCTCGCGATCGGCGGAGCCGTCTCGATCGCGGCCGGCCCGGCCGGCCCCGGCGGCAAGGCCGTCGCCGCCGCCCTGATGGTGCTGATCGGCTCGCTCTGCACCCTGCTGCCGCTCGGCGTCCACCTCCTCGGCGGCGACCGCGCGAGCCGGGTGCTGGGCGGGTGGAAGGCCTGGATGGCCACGCACAACGCCGCGATCATGGCGACGGTGCTCGCCGTCCTGGGAGCCAAGTACCTCGGTGACGCCCTCACCGGCCTGTCATGAGCTCCCCCGACCCCGACCCCGAGCCGGAGCCGCGCCGCGCCCGCCTCCGGTCGGCCGCCGCGTCGGTCACCGCGTCGGTCACCGCGACGATCGCCGGGCGGGTCCGCAGCCTGCCGGCCCGGCTCGGCCGGCCGAAGCCCGCGGACCTGACGGCGGGCGTGGTGACCGGGCTCTTCTCCATCCCCGAGGGCATGGCCTACGCCGCGATCGGCGGCTTCAACCCGATCGCCGGCCTCTACTCGGGCGTCGTCCCGCCGATCCTCGGCTCCCTCACCGCCCCCACCGTCCTCATGATCACCACACTCACCAGCGCCATCGCCCTCACCGGGCAGAGCGTGCTCTCCGACGCCGGGCTCGACCCGCACGACCCGGGCAACGTCGCCGCCCTGACCGTCCTGGTCGGTGTGATCATGCTCCTCCTGGGCCTGCTGCGGCTCGGCGTGGTGCTCAGCTTCGTCTCCAACGCCGTCATGGTCGGCTTCTCCACCGGCATCGCCCTGCAGATCATCACCGGCGTGCTCAACGACGCCACCGCCTACCAGCCGCTCGGCCACAACAAACTCACCCGGATCACCGACTGGCTGCTGCACATGGGGAACTGGCAGCCCGCCCCGACCCTGGTCGCGGCCGCGACGATCGCGGTGTGGGCGCTCGCCCGGACGGTCCACCGGCTGGAGCCGGTGGCGCTGCTCGTCGCGATGGTGACCGTCAGCGTGGCGGTGGCGGTGCTCGGCACCGACGTCGAGCTGGTCGCGGACATCGCGGCGATCCCCGCCTCCCTGCCCGTCTTCACCGCCCCCTCCGCCGACGCCCTGCCGCACCTGCTCGGCGGCGCGTTCTCCGTCGCCCTCGTCGCGCTCGCCCAGGCAGCCGGCGTCTCCCCCTCGGTGCCCAACCCCGACGGCAGCCGCTCCGGCGTCAACGGCGACTTCCTCTCCCAGGGCGTCGCCAACCTCGGCGGCGGCCTCTTCCAGGCTCTCCCCGCCGGCGGCTCGCTCTCCCGCACCGGCGTCGCCGCCGCGGCCGGCGCCCGCACCCGCTGGGCCGGCGTCGTCTCCGGCGTCTTCCTCGCCCTGGCGGTGCTGCTGGCCGGCTCGCTGGCCGAACGGATCCCGCTGCCGGTGATCGGCGGCCTGATCCTGGTCATCGGCGCCGAACTCATCTGGGCCAGGCGGCCGGACATCCTGCTCGTCCTGCGGACTTCGGCGCTCTCCACCGCGGCCATGGTGGTCACCTTCGTCGCCACCACCCAGCTCCCGCTGCAGCAGGCCATCGTCCTCGGCGCGGTGCTCTCCCTGCTGCTCTACTGCGTCCAGGCCGCCCGGCGGGCCCACTTCCTGGCACTGGTCCGCGACGCCGACGGCCGGTGGTCCACCGCGCCGGTACCCGAGCGGCTCACCGCCGGCGAGATCACCGTGCTCGACTACGAGGGCACCAGCTTCTTCGCCGAGCTCCCCACCCTGCGCACCCATCTGCCCACCGTCGTCGGTGCCCGCCGCGCCGTCCTCGTGCTCGCCCTCCGCAGCACGCCCGACATCCCGTCCTCCGCCATCCTCAAGGCGCTGCGCCGCTACAGCGACGCCCTCCACGCCGAAGGCGGCCGCCTCGTCCTCGCCGGCGCGCAGCCCGCCCTCGTCGCCCTCCTCGACCGCACCGGCGTCGCCGCCCACCTCGGCGCCGACGCCGTCATCCCCGCCGAGGGCCCGCTCCTCGCCCCGCTGGACCGCGCGTACCACGAGGCCCTGGCCTGGATCGCCGCCCAGGGCCCGTGACCCGGACACCGGTACACCCCCGGCCGCCGCGGACCGGTCGGCCCGGCGGCGGCCGGGGGCGCCTCGCCTCGCGCAGCCTGCACAGCCGCGCCCGGGCCCGCGGGAGTGCGGGCCCGGGCCGGTGGCCCGGCGTCAGCCGTTGTCGGCTGCCGCGTCGGCGTCCGCCTGGGCGGCGGCGCTGTCGGCGGCGTCCAGGGTGTGCTGCATGTCCTGCACCTGGGCGCTGTCGGCCGCACCGCCGTCCGCCTTTCCGGCGCCGCTGTGGCCCTGGTCCGGGCCACAGGCGGTCAGGAGCGCGACCGCCGCCAGGGCGAGGGCCGCGAGCGCGGCGGCCGGGCGGCGGCTCACTTGGTGGCCCCGTCGTTGTGGGCGGCGCACCAGGTCGTGACGGACTTGAGGTCGCCCTGGCGGGCCTGGAGGGTGGTGACGAGCGCCTTGCGGGCGGTCAGCCGGTTGGTGAGGTAGGTCTCGATCTCGGTGTGGCCGGCGGCTTTGGCGTCCGTGACGCGCTGCTGGAGGCGGGCGGTCGAACCGACCACGGTCGCGTCGCCGTTGAGGCGGTTCAGCGCCTTGGTGATCCGGTCCTCCGTCCTGGGCAGCCGCTTGCAGATGCCCTTCGCGCCGTCGTTCTTCGGCGTCGACGCGGCGCTCGGGGCGCCGGTGGGCGAGCCGTCGGCCTGCGCCGGTGCGGCGGCGAACAGCGAGCCGGCGAGGGCGAGGGCGCCGAGCGCGGCGGCCCTGCGGCTGACGGACAGACGGTTGGCAGACATGGGGCGTCCTTCCTCCGTTGCGGATCCCGGCACCGGCCGGGCGCACGACCGGCCGGTGCCGGGGTGGTTGCCAGGAGGGTAGGGCGGCTCTTTGTGGATTCCCTGTGGAACCCGGCGATCCGCCGGCGGCCCGCGGGGGTGCTCAGTGCCCGGAACCGGCGATCCAGTCGCGCCGGGCGGGCAGTTCGATCGTCGGCGCCTCGGGGCGCGGCAGCGGGAGCCGGACCTCCAGCCGGCAGCCGGATCCGCCGGGCGGGGTGGTGATCCGGACCGTTCCGCGGTGCAGCGCGACCTGCTGGGCGACCAGGGTGAGGCCGAGCCCCGATCCGGGGCTGTCCCGGCGGCGGTGGAAGCGCCGGAAGACCGTCTCGCGCTCGGCCGGTGCGACGCCCGGGCCGGCGTCGTCCACGGTGAGCAGCGCGGTCCCGTCCTCGGCCGCGAGTCGGACGGCCACCCGGGCCCGGTCCGCTCCGGTGCGGCCGTGCACGGCGGCGTTGCCGACCAGGTTGGCGAGCACGATCCGCAGCCCCGGTTCCCAGCCGAACACCCGCAGCTCCTCCGGGGCGTCCACGGTGACGGCGGCCTCCGGGTGGCGTCGACCGGTCTCGGCGGCCGCCGCGTCCACCAGCTCGACGAGGTCGACGGGCTGGAAGGCGTCCAGCTGGACGAGATCGCCCCGGGCCAGGGTGCCGAGCGCGGTGAGCAGGTCGAGCAGCCGGGCGTGGTCGTCCCGCAGTTCGGCGACGATCTCGGCCCGGTCGGTGGCGGGCAGCTCCGGGTGGGCGGCCAGCACGTCCAGGTTGGTGCGCAGGCTCATCAGCGGGGTCCGCAGCTCGTGCGAGGCCGTGGAGGAGAAGGCCCGGGCCGTCTCCAGGGCCTGGGCGGTGCGTGCGGCCTGCTCGTCGTAGCGGGCGAGCAGCAGGGCGAGGGCGGCGGAGAGCTCGTCCACCTCCGTCGTCCCCGTCCGCTCGGCGACGAAGCCATGAGGGGCCGCCGGCCCACCGCCGGGCGGGCCGGCGGCCCCGGGCGGTCGGCCGTGGCCGGCCGGGTCGAGTGCGGCCGGGTCGAGTGCGGCCGCACGACGGCCGAGCCTGCGCAGCGGTACGGTCGCCCGTTCGGCGACGACGAACCCGATCAGTGCCGAGAGCGGCGCCGCCGCCAGCGCGACGAGCAGCACCCGGCGCCGCACGGCGGCGGTCCGGCTGTCGGGCTGCCCGGCCGGCGCCACCACCCAGAGCGTGCCGCCGCCGCCCGCCGCCGCCGCTCCGACCCGGACGGTCAGCACCCGCCAGGGCGTCCCGTGGTCGCGCACGGTGACCGGACCGCCGGGCGTGGCGGGGAGGACGGCGGAGTCGTCGGGCTGCGGGCCCACCGACAGCAGGACGGTGCCGTCCTCGCCGGCCACCCGCAGGCCCGAGTCCAGGGCCGCGTCCAACACCTTGCGCTGCTGGTTCTGCTCGGCCTTGGGGCGGCCCTTGCCGTCCGCGGCGACGAGGGCCCGGACCGCCGGGAGGACGGCGGCCGCCCGGTCGTCGAGCCGGGTGTCCTGCTGCCGGCGGGCGTCCCGGCCGACCAGGGGCAGGAGCAGCAGCCCGGCCAGCAGGACGAGGATCGGCACCACGCAGGCGGCCCACAGGGCGATCCGGGTGGAGAGCCTCATCGTGGGCCCGGCCCGTCGCCGGCGGGCACCCGCAGGACGAAGCCGACGCCCCGCACGGTGTGGAGCAGTCGGGCTCGGCCGCCCGCCTCCAGCTTGCGCCGCAGGTAGCTGACGAAGGTGTCGACGGCGTCGCTGCGGACGTCGAAGTCGTAGCCCCAGACGCGTTCCAGCAGCACCTCCCGGGAGAGCACCAGGCCGGCGTTGCGCGCGAGCTGGGTGAGCAGCTCGAACTCCCGCCTGGTCAGGGCGAGTTCCTCACCGTGGAGGCGAGCCCGCCGGGTGGCCGGATCGATCACCAGCGGGCCCGCCACCACCCGGTCGTCCGGCTGCGGTGGGCGGCGGCGCAGCAACGCCCGCAGCCGCAGCACCAGTTCCTCCAGGGCGAACGGTTTCACCAGGTAGTCGTCGGCGCCCGCCTGCAGCCCGGCGACCCGGTCGGCGGATTCGTCCAGCGCCGAGAGCATCAGGACGGGGATGTCGTCGCCGCCCGTCCGGAGGATGCGGCAGACCTCCGTGCCGCTGAGGCCCGGCATCGACACGTCGAGCACCAGGACGTCCGGCGCGGCGGCGGACAGCCCGGCGAGCACGGCCTCGCCGTCCTCGGCGAGGGCCACCGAGAATCCGCTCAGCCGCAGACCGCGCTCCAGGGTCCGGCGGATCGCCGCGTCGTCGTCCACCACCAGCACCCGGCCACCGGGCCCGTTCCCGCTCATCGGCGCCTCCTCGCATCCGGGCTGCCGACCCTCTCACACGCGGGCGACGGGGCCGTCCCGGGGGTGTCCGGGGCCGGTGACCCGGGCCGGTGTGCAGGGCCGGGACTGGTGACCGGCGACCGGCGACCTCCAGGACGGCAACCGTGGCCGGCTGCCCCGCGGGCGCGCCCGGCCGGGGCGCGGCTCACGCCAGCCGCGCCTCGAACTCCAGCGTCTCGACCAGCTCGCCCACCTGCCGCTCGGGCAGGCCCCGGCCGACGAACCAGGCGCCGACGTTGCGCACGTCCCGCTCCAGGAACGAGCGGCCGCGCGGGTTGGCGACGACATCCACGATCTGCGGGACGTCGATGATCACCAACCGCCCTTCGTGGACCAGGATGTTGTACGCCGAGAGGTCCCCGTGGGCGTAGCCGCCCCGGGCGAGCAGCGACAGGCTGCGGCCGAGCTGGTCCCAGAGGTCGTCCACGTCCGCCTCCTCGGCGCGCAGCTGGGCGAGCCGGGGTGCGGCCGTCCCGCTCGCGTCGCCGACGAACTCCATGAGGATCTCGGTGCCGGTGATCTGCACCGGGTACGGGACGGCGACCCCGACGGACCAGAGCCGGCACAACGCCGTGAACTCGGCGGCGGCCCACTGCCCGGCGATGGCCTCCTTGCCGAACGCGGTGCGCTTCGCCATCGCCCGGCTGATCCGGGACTCCTTGTGCTGACGGCCCTCCAGGTAACCGGAGTCGCGGTGGAACATCCGGTGCTGGGCGTCGCGGTAGCGCTTGGCCGCCATCAGCGTGCGCCGGCCGGTACCGGGGACGCCGCGCTCCAGCAGGAAGACGTCGGCTTCCTTGCCGGTCTTGACGATCCCGAGCTCGGTGTCGACGGCCGCGAGCTCGGTCACCACCCAGGCAGGGCGCGGCTCGGGGCCCTTCTCGGTGGGGGTGGACCGGTCCCAGGTGGACCAGCGGTCGCCCTCGGCCGGGCCGTCGGTGGCCGGTGCCGGGACGGCGCCGGGGTGGTCCGCGTACTCGGCGTACTCGGCGTACTCGCCGTACTCGGCGTACTCGCCGTACTCGCCGACCTCGGGGTGGTCAGGGGTGCCGGAGCCGGACCGGTCGGGTGCGAAGGCTCCGTGGGAGAGTTCGGGCTCGAAGTCGTCGAACCGCTCGGCCCGGCGGCCGCGACGGGATGCACCCTTGGGACGGATGCGGGAGAAGGATTCGCTGTCGGAAAAGCGCTCGCGCACTGCGGTGGCTCCTGAGGAACGGCCCACCGGGGCGTCGGATACGACGCGTCGTCAGCCGGTGGGCGAATGACGGAGGAAAGAGGCGTATGGCGCGCACACGAAGGCGCGCCGCGTCACGGCGGCAACCATCAGAACTCGCCTCCTCACATCTCGACGTCAGCACTCGCACCGGAGTGCGACTTCACCACAGAACCGAAGCCCGGCAACTGCCGGACCCGCACGGAAAGCCACAACAACCCTGCCGCAGCAATGCCGCAGGCCGGGAACGTGGACAGCCTAGCCCTTCCGAAGATCGACGCAACCGAATTTCCGGCTGCACGGAAATGCCTTGGTCCGCCTCGCCGACGCGGCGGGCGCGTGCACCGGCCGCCTGGCGCCGCACACCGGCCGCACCGGGCCTCCCGGGGCCGGGGTAGCCTTCGGCCGGTTCGATTCCCGACGAAAGGTGGACCGGTGGCCGAGGTGACACGCGTGATGGAGGCGCTGGCGGAGCAGGGCGTCACGGTTCTGTTCAAGGCCGACGCGGAGCGGATGCGCGACGGGAGGAAGCCCTGGACCTTCGTGGCGAACGGCGCTCCGTTCCGGGACGGCCTCCTGGTGCGGACGGACGCCAAGTCCGTGGAGGCGTGCCTGGAGGCCTGTCTTCCGCGGCTGCGCGAGTTCGGCCTGGTGATCCCGGACTGACGACGGCCGCCGCGCGGGACGGGTCGGGCCGCCCGGTCCGGGGTAGGCAGAGGGGGCAGCGCCGGGTCCGTCCGGACAGCCGGTGCCCGACGGGGGCGGGCCACCGGGGAACCGAACGGCAGTACGTCCCTCGTTCGCGTGAACTTCGCCTCAACGCCGGGCGGAACGAGGGCAGTTGCCACCATCGTCGGCCCGGACCGGAATCTGTTGACGGAGGCCGCATGGGCAAGAAGTACGCATCGGGCAAGGCCGTCGTGGTCGGCGGCAGCTACGCGGGGCTGGTGACCGCGCGCGTCCTGGCCGAGTTCTTCGGCGAGGTCGTGATCGTCGAACGGGACGCCGTCGACAAGGGGACCGGAGCGCATCCGAGCGCCCCGCAGGGCTTCCACGCGCACGCGATGCTCGCCAAGGGCGGCGAGGTCCTGGAAAGGCTGTTCCCCGGACTGCGTGACGAACTCGCCGCCCTCGGGGCCCCGGTGTTCGACTACGGGGAGGGCATCGACTTCCTGTTGCCGACCGGGTTCGCCCCGCGGCGGCGGACGGGCGTCATGATCCAGGCCTTCACCCGCGACGAGCTGGAGCGGCGGATCCGCGGCCGGGTGCTCGCCCTGCCCGGGATCACCCTGCTGCCCTCCACCCGGTGCGACGGGCTGCTGCACGACCCGACCGGCCGGGTGACCGGCGTCCGGATCGGCCGGCAGGGCGCCGAACCCGAGGACGTCACCGCCGACCTGGTGGTCGACGCCTCGGGCCGGACGAGCAAACTGGAGCAGTGGCTCCGCTCGGCCGGGATCGCGGTGCCGCCGAAGCAGGTGGTCCGTGCGAAGGTCACCTACACCTCGATGACCTTCGACCGGCCCGAGGACCGGCCGGCCGGCTTCCGGGTGGCCTACCAGATGCTGTCCGCGCCCCGCGTGCGGGAGGCCGGCGTCCTCATGGCGGTCGAGCGGAACCGCTGGACGTGCTCGCTGTTCGCCTTCGAGGACGAACCGCCCACCGACGACGACGGCTACCTCGGCTTCGCCAAGGGCCTGCGCAACCCGCGGCTGGCCGAGCAGATCGAGCAGCGCACCGTCCAGGAGCCCACCTACCGCTACACCAACCTCGACAACCAGTGGCGCCGGTACCACGCCGCCCCGGACTGGCCCGAGCGGCTGGTCGCCGTCGGGGACGCCGTCTGCGTCTTCAACCCCGTCTACGGACAGGGCCTGACGGTGGCCGCGCTGGAGGCGGACCTGCTGCGCCGGATGCTCGCACACCGACGGCCCGGGAACGGGCTGGACGGGCTCGCCCGGGCCTTCCAGAAGCGGCTGGGGCGGCTCGTCCTGCCGGCCTGGACGCTGTCCACCAGCTCGGACCTGATGTGGAACCCCGACCGGCAGCCGCTCGGCGCGCGGATCGCGCACTGGTACAACGCCCGGCTCTTCCGGGTGGCGGTGAAGGACCCGGCGGTCTGGGCCCGGTTCGTCCGGGTCGTCAACATGGTCTCCTCCCCCGCCCTGCTGTTCCACCCGT
Source organism: Kitasatospora sp. NBC_01560 (assembly GCF_045208415.1). Taxonomy (NCBI): domain Bacteria; kingdom Bacillati; phylum Actinomycetota; class Actinomycetes; order Kitasatosporales; family Streptomycetaceae; genus Kitasatospora; species Kitasatospora sp. NBC_01560. The sequence goes on from NZ_CP109364.1 coordinate 552,023, forward strand.
CCGTCGCGCTGAAGGTCCTCACCGCGCCGGCCAGGCCCGCACCCGGCGCCGCGGACCACCACTCCCTCCCGTAGGGCGGACGACCTGACCTCGGACGGTGCCGCGGCAAGTGAGACGATCATGCGCATGAAGCAGATCATCAGAGCGGTACAGGCCGAGGACTGGGCGAAGGTCAAGGAGATCCGCCTCTCGGCGCTGCGGGACCCGCTCGCACCGGTGGCCTTCCTGGAGACGTACGAGGACGCGGCGGCCAAGTCGGACACGTTCTGGCAGGAGCGGACGGCCGGGGCGGCCGAGGGCGTCCTCGTACGGCAGTTCGTGGCGGAGGACGCGGCGGGGGCCTGGCTCGGCACCGTCTCCGTGCTGGTCGAGCGCGCCGGGGTCGAAGGGGTCTTCGGCACCGTCCCGGACGCGGCGCAGACCCACATCGTCGGCGTCTTCGTCCGGCCGGAGGCACGCGGGAGCGGGCTCGCGCAGGAACTGTTCGCGGCCGCGCTGGAGTGGTCGTGGCAGCTGGCCGAGCCGCGGATCGAGCGCGTCCGGCTGTTCGTCCACGAGGACAACCCCCGGGCGCACGCGCTCTACCTGAAGGCCGGCTTCGCCACCACCGGGTTCACCGTCCCCGTGCCGGGCGACGCCGGGCGCCTGGAGATCGAGCTCGCCGTCCCCCGGGGCTGACCCGCCGCCCGGTGTCGCCCGGTGGCCCGGTGGGCGGCGGGCGGCGCGGCGCCCGCCGGACGGCGCTACTCGGCGCGCGGGAGGATCTCGGTGTCGAGCGGTCCGGTGGCGGCGAGCAGGTCGACGGCGCGCTGGGAGAGCACCAGGTCGCTCTCCGCGTCGATGCCGAAGTCCTGCACGCCGGCCTCGCCGGTGACGACGAGTTCGACGAACTCCGGCAGGGCCCGGCCGGGGTGCAGCTCCTCGAACTCCTCGCTGCGCGAGACCTCCATGGCACGCGGCCGCACCCCGGTCAGGCCCGCCTCGGCGAACCGGTCCGCCAGCGTCCGCGTCGCCGCGAACGCCGGGTGCGCGGTGATGAGTTCGTCCCCGAGCCAGCCGTCGAACGCGTAGTGCAGGTGCTCGACCCGCAGCCGGTCGGCGGTGCGGTCCAGCACCGTCCGCTCGCCCAACTGACCGGGCACCTCCGGCCGCACCACGTAGTACCGCATCACTGACCTCCGGACGACGTGGGCGGGCGGACGGGCGGGACGAAGCTCGCCCCGAACTCCTCGTCGATCCTAGTGGCCTGCTCCAACAGTTCCTCCTGCGTCGCGTTCGGGTGCGTCCGGTAGAACTGGTTCCAGATCTTCCGGATCCGGCTGAGGTGGACGGTGTTGTTCACCTCGCCCTTGGGGATGCCGCGCAGGTTCTCCAACGAGTGCAGCTGGGACTGGGACACCTCGCCCGGGTAGAGCGTGTTCGCCGCCTGCTGCTCGACGGCGTGGTGCACCACCACCTTGCCCTCCGCCTCGGGGTTCGCGGCGAAGAAGGTCTTCTTGTAGTTCGTGGTCGTGGAGCTGCCCAGGCCCGCCCGCGGACCGGTCGTGGCCGACGGCGGCGCCGTGCTCGCCAGGACGTCCGGCCCCGGCGGGCCACCGGCCGGGCCGGGCTCCGCCGCGGAGGACTGCGCGGGGCCGCCGGGCTCCGGCGGCGCGGCCGGGCCCTGCTCCGGCGGGCCCTGCTCCGGCGGCTCCCCGCCACCGCCACCGCCTCCCCCGGCTCCGCCGCCACCGGTGATCGCCGTGACCACCGGCCCGACGACGGACGCCAGGGCGGGCGCGACGGCCTCCGCGTTGGCCACGATGTCCGGCAGGGCGAACGACGACTCCAGTGCCGGGCTGCGCAGCGCCGCCGTCCCGTTGCCCGCCGGGACGAACTCCGCCGCGCCGCCGGACGCGCCGCCCCCGCCGCCGGCCGAGAGGCCACGGACGCCCAGGATCGTCGCCGCGGCCTCGATCGGCAGGGCGCCGAGCCGCCGGGAGCGCTCCTGGTCGCTGAGCACCCGGCCGGTGGAGGTGCGGCCGGTCGCCACCTCGTTCGCCGTGTTGACCGTGCCCACCACGCCGACGGCCGTGCTCGCCGCCACGACGCCCGTGACCAGGGTCGCCTCGCTGACCCCAAGGGTCGCGGCGGCGGCCGCGGCCAGGCCCGGCGCCGCGGTGCCCGCGCTGGCCACCACCACGACCACGGCGGCCACCGTGAGCGCCGCGATGCCGGCACCGATCGCGACGTCCTTCCAGCTGATCCGCCAGGCGCCGTTCTCGTCCAGTGAGTTGACCGGGTCGTCGCCCGCGTACACGTAGAGGTCGGTCGAGTCGCGGAGCCCGGACGGGTCGCAGGAGGTCCAGCGGCCCAGCCAGGGCGCGTAGCAGCGGGCGCCGGCGCAGTAGAGGCCGGTCTCGTCGTCGCGCTCCCGGCCGATGAACCGGTCGCGCTTGGGCGCCTCCGTCTCGGCCTGCACCGCCTGGTGGGCCGTGCTGCCGTAGGGCGAGTACTCCTCGTAGCCGAGCAGCCGGCCGTCACCGTCCAGCTCCACGGTGACCGACTTGACGTGGTCGGCCAGCTGGTGGCGGACCAGCCGGGCGGAGGAGCCGTCGTCGACCTCGTTGCGGGTGACGATCCGCGCCAGCGTCCGCCGGCCGTCCGAGACGTCCAGGGCGGTGCGGACGAGGCCGCGGTGGGCCCCGCTGCGCAGCCGGGTGAACTCCACGCCGGCCAGGTAGAGGTGGTCGTCCCGGACGCCGCCGCCGGCCGGCTCGGTGGTCTTGCGGGTGCGGCGCCCATCGGCGTCGTGGACGTACCAGGTGCGCTCGGCTCCGGGCGGTGCGCACCCTCCGGGGGCCTCGCCGTCGTCGTGCGCGTCGCCGTGCGCGTCGCCGTACTCGTCGGGGCGGCCGTCGGGGCCGTCGCCGTCGGGGAGCCCGGGTGCGTGGGTGGTGGTGACGGCCTGGCGGCGCGAGGAGGACAGCTGGTCGAGGTGGTTCCAGGAGAGCTCGGCCAGGTGCGGGAGGCGGGTGGTGTTGCCGTGGGCGTCGTAGGCGTACCGCCCGTCGGAGCGGCGCCGCCCGGTGCCGCCGTCACCGGGACCGCCGTCACCGGGACCGGCGTCACCGGGACCGGCGTCACCGGGACCGGCCTCCGCGTGCGCGGCGGGGCCGAGTTCGGTGCCGGTCAGGCGGTTGCCGGTGCGCCACACCGGTGATCCGGCGGGTGCGGGCGGCGTCGGGCTGTACCGGTAGGTGCGCGTCCAGCCGGGGTGCGCCCGGTCCTGGCCCCGGTGGGTCATCCGCAGCAGGGCGCCGGCGGCGTCGTACCGGTAGTGCTCGGTGTAGCGGGCCAGCGCTCCCCCGTCGCCCGGGTGGGCCCGGCGGGCCCGGTCGTGGGCCGACCACGGACGGGCGGTACCCGGCCCGCCCAGGTGTTCCCGGCCGGTCGCCTCGATCAGCCGGTAGGCCGGGTCGTAGGTGTAGGACGAGCCGGCGGGGACGCGGCGGTTGCGGAAGAACACCGGCCGGTGCGCGGCGTCCTGGATGTCGGTGATGTTCCCGGCCGCGTCGTAGGTGTAGCCGAGGTCCTGGACGCGGCCGCCGACGGGCGAGCGGGAGACGGTGCGTTGCAGCCGGAAGGTCAGCGGGTCGTAACTGTTCTCCGCCACGGTGCCGTTGCCGCGTACCGCACGGGTCTGCTGCCCCCGGGCGTTGTAGTGCAGCGCGCGGACGATCGAGGTCCACCGCGCGCCGCCGTGCTCGTCGCTGTCGTCCTCGATGCGCACGTCCACGCGGTCGAGCAGGCCGGACCGGCCGTAGCCGTAGCGGGTGGTGCTCGGCGCGGCGCCGGCCTCGGCCGGGGTGACCAGCAGCAGCGGGCGGTTCAGCGCGTCGAAGCGGCTCCCGGCGGTGAACTCCGCCGGTTCCAGCGCCGGTTCGGCCGCCGCCGGCAGGTCGGGCTCGGCGCTGCCGGGCAACGACCAGTCGACCGTCCCCCGGTACTGCGCGGCGATCCGGCGGGTCGAGCGCAGCGGGTTGCCCTTGAAGTCGTACGCGTCGCAGCGCGCGGAGCCGGACTGGTCGAGCCGGTAGTGGACGCGCCCGCGCAGGTTGTGCCGGGCGGCGTCCGGCAAGGTCTCGCCGTACACCGTCCGGATCACCACGACCTCGCGGTGCGGATCGGCCCGGTCGCTGCCGGTGACCAGCACCCGGGTGGTGCGGCGCAGCGGGTCGCGGACGGTGCGGGTGGTGTGACCGCGGCTGTCCCAGCCGCGCAGCGGCGCGCCGGAGACGTCGGCGAGGGTCCACCGGGCCCCGGCGTCCATGGCGTCGCGCCGCAGGATGCGCCCGGCCAGGTCGAAGACGGCGTGGGCGACGACGCGGCCGCCGCGGTCGTCGGCCGGCACCGGGTCGCGGACGGCCAGGACGTTGCCGAGGATGTCGCGCTCGGTCCGGGTGTCGTGGAGGACCGGTACCGCGTGGTCGCCACCGGTGAAGCCGTTGTGGCGGCGGCTCAGGAAGACCCGGCCGAGCGGGTCGCTGTGGACGGTGTCGGGGGTGCCCGCATGGGCGGCCGTCTTGGCGGCGGCGGCCTGCTCGGCGGCGCCGAGGCCACCGTCGATCCGCTGGGCGTACCACGTCCGCCACCCCGGTGGGGCGGTCCGGAAGTGCGCAGCCGTGAGCGCGGCAGTGTCCGGGTCGGTGCGGGGATCGGCGAGGGCGGTGTCGTTGCGGTCCCAGGTGGTGCGCCGCCAGGGGGTGAGCACCGTCTTGGCGTAGCTGTCGTCCGCGAACAGGGTCGCGACGACGCGGCCGGCGGCGTCGTGGAGGCGCGTCGTGGCGGTGCCGCGGGCGGCGCCGGGCTCGAAGGCGTGGGTGTCGGTGAAGAACGGTTCGAAGACCCGGACGGGGTCGCCCTTGTTGTCGGTCACCGTCCAGCCGCTGCCGGTCCAGCGCGGCCGGGCGGGGGCGGGGGCGTCCGGGCCGGCGTGGCCAGGGGCGGGATCGGCCTCCGTCTTGCGCTGGATCTCGCGGCCGGACCCGTCGGAGTAGACGAAGGTGTTCAGCAGCACGGAGCGTTCGCCCGGGTCCAGGTCCGCGGTGTGGGTCTCGCGGACGATGGTGCGCACCGACGGTGCCAGCGGGTGGGGCAGGTGGCGGGTGCGGGCGTAGGCGGTCAGGTCGTAGCAGAGCCGCCGGGTGGCGTCGAGCAGCAGGCCGGGTGCGGTGTCGGCAGGGTCGCCGTCGGGCGGCGGCGCGTCCAGCGCGGCGGCGTCCAGGCCGGTGAGCCGGTCGCCGAGCGGTTCGCCGCGCTTGCCCATCGCCGCGGTGGCGGCGAGCAGGCCGAGGGTGTCCAGGGCGGCGGCGGCCCGGTTGCCGTTGGGGTCGGTGATCAGCACCGGGGTGAGCAGCCGGTAGTCGGTGCCCGGCACCTCGGCGTCCCGGCTGCCGTCGGGCCGCCGTTCGCCGACGGTGGTGCGGTTGCCGAGCGGGTCGGTGCTCTCGACCACCAGCAGGTCGTAGCGGTCGTAGCCGACCTCGCTGTCGGGGCTGGACACGCCGTCCTGGAACGGGTCCCGGTGGCGCACCGGGCGGAAGAAGTGGCGGCGGGCGTGGGCGAGTTCGTGCGCGGCGGTGGTGCCGGTGCCGGGGGCGAGGAAGGAGCGTCCGGTGGGGATCCACCACTGGCCGGGCGGGTCGGCGGCGGGGAAGGCCCCGGCGGCCGCCAGGTCGGCCCCGCAGGCGTAGCCGCCCTCCCGCAGCACCGGTGCCGGGTCGGCCAGCAGGGCGGTGCCGTCGCGGCGCAGGGCGTCAACGAGCAGCGCGGTGTCGAAGGCCAGTTGCAGGCTCGGTCCGGCGAACGCCCCGGGCTGCACGGTGCCCAGCGGCAGGAGCCGCAGCGGGTCGGCGGCGGCGGCGCCGAGATCGTCCGGGCGGTAGAGGGTGCGGGCGCGGGCGAGGAGTCGGCGCCGCCGCCCGGTGGGGCCGCCCGTCGCGCCCGCGCCGCGCGGGCCGGCCACCCCGGCCGGGCCCGCCGAGGGACGGTGCGGGCCGGACCACTCCTCGAAGGTGAAGCGGACCGCGTCGGCGGGGGCGGCGCCGGTGACCTCGTAGGACGAGACCTCGGCGGGCTGGGGAACGCGGTGGGCGTCCGGGGTGTCCACCGCGTTGGTCAGGACGTGGTGGGTGGCGGTGACGAGGGTACGGGCCTGCTCGGCCCGGTCGGCGGCCAGCGGCAGGGTGCCGTCCGGGGTGCGGCGGCCGTAGGCGACGGCCACCTCCTCCAGCACGTGGCCGTAGTCGTCGACGGAGACGGTGAGGGTGTGTTCGGTCCGCGGGTCGGCCGGGTCGCGTTCGAGGGTGTGGGCCAGTCGCTCGCGGGGGTGGGTGAGGAAGACCGCGTGGCGGCCGGTGCCGCGCGGCCGGAGCATCCGGACGGTGAAGTTCTGCTCGACCACGGTGTAGGGGTGGCGGGCGCGGTCGGTGCCGTCCGCACCGTAGGTCTCCTGGCGCAGCATCAGGCCCTTGAGTGCGCGGCAGGCCTCGCGCTCCTCGGCGGGGGTCAGGCCGGGCGGCAGCACGGTGTCCGGCAGGAACGGGGAGGGGCCGGCGGAGCCCGGCGCGGGTTGCCCGTAGTACCCGTCGGGGCCGCCGGTGTGGGCGAAGTGGTCGCTGATACGGGCGCGCTGCCGGTGGGCGCCGGTGTGGAACCAGGTCTTGGTGTGCAGCGGTGGGGCGTGGGCGCCGACCGCCGGGTCGGCGTGGTCGGCGTGGTCGGCATGGTCATCGCAGTCGGCGCGGTCGTCCCGGCCGTCCCGGCCGGCGCGGTCCGGCTCGTCGGTGTCCGGCTCGTCGGTGTCCCACTGCTCGACCAGGGCGAAGCCGCGCGGTTCGCGCTCGACGGCGTCGAAGTACTGGTGGTGGTAGGCGTAGCGGGTGGTGAAGCGGCGCCGGCTCAGGTGGTCGACCGACTCGACGCGTTCGACGACGTGCACGGGGAACGCCGAGCGGGTGATCCAGGGGCGGCCGGCGAGCCGGTCGGCGAGCTGGAACCAGGTCGAGGAGCGGTAGTGCACCCTGGTCTCGCCGCCCAGGTTGTTCACGCTCCGGACGAGCAGGTGCGGCTTGCTCCCCATCAGGTCGAGGTAGCAGAGCCGGCGGCCCTGCGGGGCGGGCAGCGGCGTCGACCAGACCAGGCAGGCGGTGCCGTTGCCGAACAGGTCGAGCACGTCCACGGCGGCGAGGTCGTCGGTGACCGGGAAGCCGGCCACCCGGTGCGGGCGGCTCAGGCCGTTGCCGCTCTGGTTGAAGTACAGCCGGGGGCCTTCGGCGTGCAGGTAGATCACGTCGCCGGTGCCGCTGCCGTCGATGTCCGCGAGGCGCAACCGCTCGGGGTCGAAGCCCGCGTCGCTGTCGAAGCGGGGGACGTTGCGCATGGTCACCCGGGGGCCGAACCGGCCGCGGCCGAGGTTCGGCCAGTAGCAGACGTCCCCGTTGCGGGCGCGCACCAGATCGGGCAGGCCGTCACCGGTCATGTCGGCGAGCAGCACGCTCTGGGTCACGTCGGTGAACACCACCCGCGGCCCGTGCCGTTCGTCGCCCGGCACGGGGATCCGCCGTGCCGGGCCGAAGCCGTCGCGGCCGAGCCCGGGGTACCAGACCAGCGCGTCGCCCTCGGCGACGAGCACCTCGGGCAGGCCGTCGCCGTCCAGGTCGGCCAGGCGCAGGTCGGGGTTGCGCGTGTCGCGGTTCAGGCGGGCGGGGAAGGCCCGGAACGGGTGCCAGCCGTCCTGTTCGTCGTGCTCGTACAGCCCGGCGACCGGCCCGTCCAGGGTGACCACGTCCAGCCGGCCGTCACCGCTGAGGTCCATCAGCCGGGCGCCGCCCGCGAGGGTTTGGTTCGGCCGGACCTCGACGGTTTCGCGCGGCCCGAACCGCACCCGCGGCGGCCCGGCGGCGGGCGCGCCGGAGAGGTTCGGCAGGTAGGACCAGGCGCCGCCCTGCTCGGAAAGGACGCCGGGGATACCGTCACCGTGCAGGTCCACCCAGCGGTAGGTGCGGCCGTCCAGGCCGGCCGGGAGCAGGGCCGCCTGCGCCGCGTCCGGCGTACGGACCTCCTCGGCGACGACCGCCTCGGAGTACTCCAGCTCGACCGGCGGCAGCGTGCGGCGCAGGTACCCGGCCGGGGTGCGGCGGAACCGGGCCCGGGTGACGGCGCGCAGCGTCGAGTAGACCGGGCGGGCGACGGCGGACGGGTCGGTGGGCGGCGAGTGGGTCAGCTCGGTCGCGGCGACCAGGCAGTCCCGGCCGACCCCGGGCTCGTCCGGGAACGAGTGGAACATCAGGATCCGGCGGCAGAGCCGGGTGGTGCGCAGCTCGAAGCCGGGGCGGCGGGTGGAGAACGGGTCGTCGCGGCTGAGCCACGGGCGGTCGGGCCGGGGCGCCGGGGCGGGCCCGTCGTGGTCGCCGTAGTCGAGGACGGCCTCGAAGAGCCAGTGCGTGTCGCGCACGGCCTCCGGGGTGACGAAGCGCGGGCGCGCGCCGTCCGCGGTCAGCAGCGGGGTGGCGTTGCCGTAGCGGATGCGCTTCAGGTAGCGCTGGGCCGCGCCCCGCGGATCGTCGTCGGGCAGGTAGTCGTAGTGGACGGCGTTGCCGCGGTCGTCGCGGGTCTGGCTGATCAGCCAGCCGAAGATGCGGCGCGGGTCGCCCGGGTCGGTGATCCGGGCGTGCGGCGCGGCACCGTAGAGGGTGAGGACGTTGTCGGCGGAGAGCGAGCGCCAGTGCACGTCGGCCGGGTCGTCGGTGCGGGTCCACCGTTCGATCCGGGCGAAGGCCGCCTCGATCCGGGGCCGGTAGCGGCGCACCTCGTGGGTGCCCGTCCGGCGCGGCGGGCCGCACGGGACGAGGTCCTCCGCGGCGGACAGGACGAAGACGTCCGAGTCGTTCGCGTCGTCGTAGCGGGGCAGGCCCTTGTCCGTGCGGCGGGTGACGCCGGGGAGGGAGAGGCTCCAGCCGAGGCCGAACGGGCCGTTGCCCGCCCCGGAGTCGTAGGCCAGGGTGAGCGAGGGGCCGAAGCCGCCGCGGCCCGCGGTGAGGTCGAGCGGCACCGCGAAGCTGCCGGTGCCGGTGACGGCGTCGGTGGCGAACTTCTCGCCGATCCCGCGGACCGCGCCGCCGCCGGTCGGCAGGGAGACGGTGGGCAGTGCGGACGCCGGGCCGGCCGGCGGTGCGCCCGGCCCGGGCGTCTCCGGTCCGCCCGCGGACGCACCGGGCGGGGCCGGCGCCGTGCCGCCGAGGCCGGGGCGCCCGTCGAACGCGGCCGTGGCGGCGCCCGGGTCGAGTCCGGTCACGGCCGCCACCCCCGGTGTGCCTCGCGGTCGTCACGGTCCTCGTGCCCGACGCTACGGCCGTCGGCAGAGCCGCCGTCGTGGTCGCCGTCGTGGTCGCCGTACCGGGGGTGGCCGTGCGGGTGGTGCGAGCCGTGCAGCCGGCGTGGGCCCCGGGCGGTCAGCTCGTAGTGGACGAGAAGGAAGACCCTGCTCGGCTCCGGCATCGACTCCTCGAACTCGAAGCTGCCGAGCAGCTCCGGCTCGTGACCGGTGACCGGCACGGTGTCCACCTCCACCGCGCCGTGGTGGAAGCCGCACCGGTCGGCGCCGCCGGCCAGGGTGAACAGATACTCGGCGTCCGGCGTGCGGCCGGCCCGCGGCGCGACAGCGAACTCGGCCGCCAGATGGGTGCCCGGCCGGGCCCGGCGGTGCTCCATGAACAGCTCAAGCCTCCGCACCCGCACGCCCCGGCCGCCGGTGACACCGGCGAACCAGTCCCGCGAGAGCCGCAGGTCCAGCCGGCGGCCGCGCCGTTCACCGGTGAAGGCCGCCCACTCCTCCGGCATCTCCCGCGCGACGTCGATCAGGCGCTCGCCGGCGTCCGGCAACTGGTCGCGGGCGTACGCCTCGGCGGCCCGGCGCAGCACCGGCCCGCCCTCGCGGGCCGTGTAGTTCACGTGCAGGACGGCGTCGCCGAGGGTGTCCAGGTCGAAGTCGTTGTTGTCCGGCGGGATCTCCAGCCGCCAGGTGCTGATCGCACCGGAGTACTCGAAGGGCAGGTAGCGCTCGTCCCGGAACAGCAGCTCGAAGAGCCCGGCGTCGTTCTGGCCGCTGGAGGTGGCGATGGCCTGTCGGTTGCCGTAGTCCCGCACCGCCCGGCGGTCCCCGGGGCGCAGCGCGTACCCGGCCGCGCCGCCCGGCCCGTCGCCGCAGCGGGCACACCCGCCGCGACCGCCGCCGTGACCACCGTGGTGACCGCCGTTGTTCGCGTCACCGTGCCGGTCGGAGCCGCGCCCGTCGGAGGCATGCACGTCGGAGCAGCATCCGGCCTCCGGGCCGAGCAGGGCCGGTACCACCCGGACGGTGTTGGCCAGCAGGGTGAGCCTGGCGTGCACGCCGGTGAACGGCCCGACCACCGCCGGGACGCTGAGCGAGACGCTCCGGAGCCGGCGCAGGTAGTGGCCCGGGTAGTCCAGGTCGAAGAGCCACTCGGGCAGTTCGACGGTGCACTCACCGTTGACCTTCAGGTCGAGGAACGCCGCGCCGAAGTACTTGCGCAGCGAGATGTGCTTGGTCAGCTCGTACTCGCGGACGTTCTCCGTGGTGTAGGCGGCGTCCATCCGGCGGACGGCGAGGGTCAGGTGCTGCCCGGAGGTGAGGCCGCCGGGCAGGTCGGGCCGGGCCCGGCCGGGGACGAACCGCCGGCCGGTGAAGCCGCGCTCCACGTTGAAGGCGCGCTCGGCCTGCCGGGCGGTGCAGTCGGCGAGGTCGTACAACTGTCGGTGGAGTGCCGCGAGTTCCTTGTGCAGCCAGAGGAAGTGCGCGTGCGAGCCGGCCTTGTCGCGGAGCAGCTCGACGATCTCGCGGGCGTTCTCGATCTGGCGCTGGACGGTGTCGAGTTCGCCGAGCGCGGCGGCCCGGCGGCGCTCGGCGGCAAGGATCTGCCGCTCCGCCTGGGCGATCTCCAGCCCGGCGAGCTCCCGCTGGTACTGCCACTCGGCCAGTCGGCGGGCCCACCCGCCCTCGGTGTTGCGCAGCCCGGCGGTGCCCGAGAGGATCGTCGCGACCTGGCCGGAGATCCGGGCCACGCCCGCGAAGACGTGGGCCAGCTTGGTGCCCAGCGGCAGTTGGGTGAAGCTCATGGTGCCGACGAAGACGTCCGGGACGATGCCCATCACGGTGCCGATCGCCTCGGACACCGTGGCGGCGTTCGTGGCGGCGACCGAGGAGTCGGTCAGCGCCCGGTAGTCGGCCTCGCCGGCGACCAGGCCCCGGTTGATCAGGCCGTCGTAGTAGGCGAAGTGCGTCTGGGCGGTCTGTTTGGCCACCCGCAGCCCCTGGAGCTGCCAGTCCGCGTCGCGCCACTGCTCCTGCCGGACGGTCCGGTTGAGCGTGATCACCTGCTGTTCGTGCCGGGCCCGGACGGCGGTGAGGAGTTCGGCGTCGCCCTTCTCAAGCGCCGCCTGGAGTTCCGCGCCGAAGGCCGTCACCTGGGCGGCGAGTTCGGTGGCCCGGGCGAGGACGTAGGCGAAGCGGTACGGACCGGGCGGGCAGCAGCACCCGGCGGCGCGGCCGTCACCACCGTCGCCGGTGTCGCCGCCGTCGCCGAGGTCGCCCCCGCAGGCTCCGTCGTCCGTACCGCGCAGGTCGTTGCCGCAGTCCGGGCAGCACGGCGCGTCGGGCCCGGGCTCGGCCCGCAGCACCGCCCGCCGGTCGGCGACCCGCCGGTAGAGCGACGTCAGCCAGGGGTTCAACGACGCCCCGCACGGGACGAAGCAGGCGACGGTGCCCATCTCCTCCTCACCGGGGCCTCCCTCGGCGCGCGCTGCCCCGACCGCCGCTGCCCCGTCCGCCGCTGCCCCGACCGACGGCGCTGCCGTCGGGTGGCTCCCGCAGGTGCAGCCGCGCACCGTGACGGGGGTGGGGCCGAGGATCCGGGCGGCGGTGTCGAGGATCAGCCGCGCCCGGGTGCGGCCGGCGACGGTCCGCTCCTGCACGGCGCAGTGCGCCCACTCCAGCAAGGTCTCCAGGTACTCCAGGGTGATGTGGCGCCGGCGCGCGGTCGGCTCGTCGGGACGCGTGCCGTCGCAACACCTGCTCGCGCGCCGCCCGGCACCGGCCATCACCGCCGGGCCCTCCCCGCCGTCCTCCCCGCCGTCCTCCCCCGGGCTGTCGTGCCGGCACCGGCACCACCCGTTGTCGCCGGTGACCGGGTCGTGCGTCACCGCATACCAGTGGGTGGCCGCCTCGTGCGCGCCCCGGCCGCGCAAAGCGCAGGCGACAGTGACCGTCTCGGCGAACGGATCCGCCGGGAACAGCGGTGCACCGGGGGCGAAGTGGACGAAGTACGGGTACGCCGTGAGGGCACCGAGCCCCGGGTCCGTCTGCGGCGGGACGGGCACAGGCGGGGTGACGGCGGGCACCACGACGGCCTCGTCGGCGGCGAGGTCGTAGCGGAACCCCGGGTCCGGCGGCGGGGTCGCGCCCGGCACCGGCCGGCCGCCGCCGACCGCCAGCAGCAGCGAGTCGCGCTCGCGGCCGACCAGAGTGAGCGAGGTGGTCGCCGCGGTCGCGCCGTCCGGGACGGCGAGGCCGGTGAACGAACGCCGGGGCAACCGCAGTTCGCCCGCCCGGAGCTGGCACCACATCAGGTGCACGGACGGCTCGGCCGGCCAGGCGAGCAGCGGTGCGGCGGTCGCGTCCTCGTGCCAGCCGGGCCAGTCCGCGACCTGCTCGATCCGGTCGAACCAGGCCGAGTCCACCAGCCAGAAGTAGTACTCGTCGATCTCCCCGTACGGCCCGCCGGGCCGGTCGTGGTGTGCTTCGCCGGGCCGCTCGGCGAACGGCCGGCTCGCCGGTGGCACGGCCGCGGCCGGCACCCGCAGGAAGCGCGCGCCCAGCCTGACGGCCGCCTCGATCCAGAGCGGCACCGCGCCGGCGCGCCGACGCGGGAGAACGACGGCAGGCACATCCGCACCGGACGCCCCAGGACGGGAGTCGCCCACGCCGAACGTGCCGGTACCAGACCGGTCGGCGTCAGAGGCATCGGTGCCGGACGCTCCCTTGTCGGACGCACCGTTGCCGGACGCACCGTTGTCGGGCTGCGCCCCCCGGTCGCCGCCCGACGGGAGCCGGAGCGCCGACAGCCACGACCGCGCACCGGCCTGCTCCGGCGTCCCCAGCAGGTCCAGCCCCTGCCGGGGCGGCGAGAGCAGGGACAGGGCCGAGGCGTCGCGCCGCTGCAACAGCTCCAGGCCCGGATGGGCCGGCGGCGGGAACGCCGACCAGTGTTCGAGGCCGCCGGGCACCGGCGCGGTCAGCATGTCCCGGCGTAGCTCCTCCTCCAGGAACCGGAACGCCTCGGTGCGCCTGGCGCGGTCCTGTTCGGTCCGCCCGGCCCGGTTCTCCCGGTAGAGCTCGCCGCGCCGGTCCCGCGCCCACCGCTCGCAGGTGTCGAAGCGGCGGTCCCACTCGGCGAGGAACTCCGCCGTCGGCCGCCACTGCGGTTCGAGGCCGAGCCGGGCCCGCCCCACGAAGGTCTGCACCGCGGCGATGCCGGCGGCGATCCGGGTCGTCCGCGTGGGCGGCCCGGTGGACACGTCGGTGAGCAGCAGCTCGCCGAGCTGGTCCGCGGTGGTCGCGTGTCCGCCGCCGGGCAGGGCGACCCGGTCCAGCCGGGTCAGGTGGGCGACGAGCGCGTCCCGGGCGCGGCCGCGCAGGTGGTCGTCGAGGAGCCGCAGGTCCGTGAAGCGGGCGGGTGCGCCGCTGTCCAGGTACCCGGCCCGGACAGCGAAGGTGAGGTCGGCGTTCCCGCCCGAGCCGAGCGGGTCGGCGGCGGCCCACAGGTCGGGCCGGGTGGCGGCCGGGTCGGCGAAGAGGAACCGGTGCGTGATCCGCCGCACCAGCCGGCCCGCGTGCCAGACCCGGACCGGCCACCGCTCGTCCGTCAGGTCGGCAGCGGTGACGGTGAAGCCCGCGTCGTAGCGGAGCACCAGCGGGGCGTGGGAGAGCTCGATGCCGAGGTGGCGCAGCAGGTGGGCGGGGTTGTCCGGCTGGTTCTCGGCAGCCTCGTCGTAGAGCAGCCAGACCGGGGCCTCCGGTGCCCGGCGCGCGAGGCGCCGCAGGTCGGTGTGGTCGAACAGCCGCTCCCAGACGTCGAACCAGGCCTGCCGGCGGCGCACCGACGGGGTGCTGCGGTCCTCGCCGGCCGGGGGCCGGTAGGTGTCGGCGAGGGGCAGCAGGTTGGGGTCGAAGTCCACCCGGTGCGGGTGCCAGGCGCCGCCGTCGCGGTAGTGGGCGGTGCCCGCCATCGCGGCACCGTGGTCGAGGAGGTGGCCGAGTTCGGACTGCGCGTAGTCGGAGAAGGGCTCGGCGGAGAGACCGAACCGGTAGGCGAGCAGCAGGGCCTTGAACGCCCGCTGGTAGGTGCGGCGGACGTCGCGCAGGGTGCTGACGTAGCGGTGGCGGAGCAGGTCGCGCGGCGCGCCGTCGAGGGCCTCCGCGTCGGTGCCCCGGTCGAGGGTGGCGTCCTTGGTTGCCTGGTACAGCCGTTCGGTGGGCACCACGGTGCGCTCGCCGCCGGTGTCCGGCCCGCGGTAGTCGAGCCGCAGCCCGCTGGTCAGCGGGCGGGCGTCGTCGAGTTCGTCGTCGCCGGGTGCGTCGCGGACGAAGTCGACGGTGAGTTCGTAGACGCCGCGGCGCAGCGCGAGGGCGGAGGTGCGGGCGCAGTCCGGTTCCCCGTGCCAGTCGTGGCTGAGCAGCGTCCACTGCTTCTGGCCGCGGCCGAGCCGCACCCGCCAGTGCCGGCCCTCGGGTTCGCCGTGGCCGGGTTCGCCGTGGCCTGGTTCTCCGTCGCCGGGGCTCCCGCGGCCGGGTGTGCCGTCCTCCAGGGCGCCCTCCCGGGCGCCTCCGGGGGGCGCGCCGCTCCCCCAGAACGTGTAGCCGCCGCCCTGCTCCACCAGCAGCAGACCGGACCAGTGGCCGGCGAACGCCTCGGCGCCGCCCAGTAGGTGGGCGGTGCGGCCGGCCACCACGATGCCGTTGCGGACGCCGGCCCAGCGCTGCTGGGCCGCGGGCAGGTCGGCGTCCAGCGCCGGGAGGAGGGTGGGGGCGGGCGCATTCCAGGCGTCCCGGACGGGGCCGAACAGCGCGGTGGTGGGCTGCAGTTCGCGCCAGATCGGCGCTGCTGCCCCGGCCTGGCGGTGCTCGGCGAGCAGGCCGGTGCCGACCAGTCCGGTGATCGCGGCGTAGGCGCCGCCCACCGGCGCCGGCCCCCAGGTCACGGCGGGGCGGTGGCCGTCGTCCCGCTCCCAGGGGCCCGGGGCGGCGGCGTTCTCGTCGGCGAGCAGGATCCGCAGCAGCCGGCGGGCCGTCTCCTCGGTGGCCGGGAGCTGGTCCGGTGTGCCGTCGGGCTCGTCGTCGGGGTCGCCGCCGTCGAGCGAGAGCACGTGGCGGGCGAGGTGCCGGGCGATCACCCCGCAGCGGGCGTGGAACAGCGCGAACCGCTCCCGGAACCAGCACCACCGGGCGTCCTCGTCCGGCTCGGCGACCAGGTGGTCCCAGGCGGCGTCGAGATCGGGGAAGAGGTACCCGAAGTCCACCAGCTCCCGGCGCGGCGCGGCGTAGAGGTCGCGGACGGCCTGCCGTTCGTCGTCCCGCAGCGGCCGGATCCGGGCGAGCTTGGTGAGGACGGCCTGCTCCGTCAGCGGCACGGCGGCGGTGAGCTCGGGGTCGTCGTACCGGAACGGCGAGCCGGGGGTGTTCCACATCGGCGCGGAGCTGCCGGCCAGCTCGACGCGGTAGCGGTGCTGCGCCGGTGCGACCGGGACGCCGGCCGCGGCGAGGACGCCGGGGAACAGGTGCGCGCCGAGCGCGGTGAGCCCGTCGTCGGCCCCGTCCCGGCCGAGTTCGTCCCGGAGGACGTCGCCGATCCGGGCCCAGGTGTAGGAGGCGACGGTGGTTTCATCGGGTGCCACGTCCAGGAGCGCCCGGCGCAGCGTCCAGAGCGAGTGCTCCGGCCGCTCGTCGGGGTGGTCCAGCGGGTCGGTCTCGGCCTCGGTGGCGGGCTCCAGCGGGTACGGGTCGTCGCCGGCCAGGTGCTCGTCGGCGGTGCAGAGGTGGAGCAGCTCGCCGATGCCGAAGGCGGAGGCGTGGATCTTGGCGAGCTGCTCGGCGAAGCGCAGCGTGTGGGTGGGCCGGGCGTGCCAGGTCAGCGCGGGGTCGGCGGGGTCGAAGCCGCCGAGCGTGGAGAGCGCGTCGAGGTTGCGCCGCAGCAGTTTGCGGAACTCCGGTGGGCGGCGCCGGCCGTGGTGGTGGTGGCGGGCGCGCTCGGCGACGGCGTCGGCCAGGTGCTCGACCAGGTCGTCGGGCGGGGCGGCGGCCGGGTGGCGCCAGAGTCCGAGCAGGGTGGCGACCGGCAGGTGCCGCAGCCGGAACTCGTCCCGCAGGATCCGCAGGGCGACGAGCTGCGGGACGAAGTCGGGATTCACCCGGCCGGTGGCGTCGAAGAGCCCGAGCACCCGGCAGACCTCGGTGAGGTCGGCGAAGGACATCGGGTCGGTGCGGCGCAGGGTGCGCCAGAGGCGGACGAGGACGGCGAGGTGCGCCCACGGGTCTCCGGCACCGGCGAGGCCCTCCCCGTCGGCCGGGCCGGTCACGTCGGTGGCGTCGTCCGCATCGGTGGCGTCGGCTCCGTCAGCTGTGTCAGCTCCGTCGCCGGCAGCGGCTCCGTCGGTGACGTCGTGGAACTCCAGGACGTAGTCGGCCGGACAGCAGGGTTCGCAGTCCGGCGGCGCTGTCTCCCGGGCCACCGCCGCACCGCTGTCGCCGTGCTCGCACGGTCCTCCCTGTCCTCCCTGTCCTCCCTGTCCTCCCTGTCCTCCCTGTCCTCCCTGTCCTCCCTGTCCTCCTTGGACGCCATGGACGCCATGGACGCCCCGGCCGGCCCGGCGGTGGTGGCGGACGCTCGCCGGGAGGTAACCCGTGGCAAGCAGTTCGGCCAGGTCGCAGTAGGCGAGCCCGAGCCGGGGCAGCAGTTCGGACAGCCGGGCCGCGGTGCACCGCCAGTCCCCGGCGTCCGGGCCGAACCCGTAGAGCAGGGCGAGTGCCGCGCCCTCGGGCGTCCGCTCGTACAGCTCCCCGTACTCGGCCGGGCTCAGGCCCAGGTGTTCGAGGGCCAGGTCGAGGCGGACCGGGTAGCGCCGGAGGTGCCGGGCGAAGCCGACCGGCTCGCCGGCGCGGTCCAGCACGAACTCGGTGATGTCGTGGCGGAAGGCGCGCAGGACTTCGTACCGGTCGGTGCCGATCGCCTCCAGGTGACGGCGGTTGACGTCGAGCCGCTGGTCGTAGGGCAGCCCGGGGGCGGCGAAGTCCTGGGCGAGGGCGTCGTACGCGGCTGGCGCGGCGACGGGCACCGCCGGTGAGGAGTACGCGGGGACGGCCGCGAACCAGGCGGCCGGCTCGTGGCCGCCGGCGTCGGTGGGGCGGGTGTCGTGCGCCGTGGCCGGCGGTGCGCCGGTCGCGGCCAGCGCCTCCAGCGACTCGTTGACCAGGTCGATCAGCGGGACGGCGACGGTCGCGTTGGCCTCCGTCGCGGCGAGGCCGCCCGGCGGTGCGGCGCGCCCGGCGAGGCGCTCGCCGAGGGTCTGCGCACCGGCCGGGACGTCCAGCAGGGCCTGCAGGTAGGCGATGTCGCCGGTCTCCGAGAGGGCACACGGCGGGGTGCAGTCGACGAGGTCGCCGGGGTTGACGGGGGCGAACCCGCCACTCCCGGTCTCCGGACCACCACCGGCCGGGCCGTCCCCCGCCGGGCCGTCCCCCGCCGCGCGGTGGAGGGCGGCCGCCCACGGGTGGGCCGGGGTCCCGGTCAGGGCGTGCGCGAACTCGGCCGGGCCGAGCGCCGCGACCGACGCCGGGCCGGTGAAGCCCCGCGCGTACAGCGCCTCGGTGAGCGAGAAGCGCAGCCGGTCGCCCAGGCCGGTGGGCGCCGTCAGGCCGTAGAGGGCGTCCAGCGTGGTGACGGCCGTCCCGAGCCACCGCTCGGCGGGCCCGTCCAGACCGAGACCGGCGAGCACGGCGTCCCGGTCGTCCTCGGCGAGGCCGTCCCCCCACTCCCAGCCCGGGTGGCCGGCCGCGCGGTGGGTGTCGAAGAAGGCGCGGACGAGATCCCGGGCCGGGCGCGGCAGGACGGGCACCGTCCCGGCCGTCGCCGGGCCGGGGCCGAGCGGTCCGGTGGTGACGTCGAAGAAGGTCTGCAGCATCCGGACGAAGGCGGCGGTGCGTTCCTGGAGCGTGCCCGGGCCGGTCGCGGCGGGCAGCACCTCGGGGTGCGCGGTGAACACCGCGGCCCAGTCGGCGTAGGTCAGTTCGGGCGGGTGCGGCGGCGGCCACGGGCCCGCGTCGAGGTTCCGCACGCTGTCCAGGGCGAGCCCCCGGCCGGTCACCGCGGCGATCAGCGGCCGCGGGTCGGCCTCCCCGGTGATCGCGCTGAGCACCAGTTCGAGGTGCGCGGCGGCCAGGGCCGGCGTGCCCGGCACGGAGGCCCAGAACGGCCTGATGTCCGCCACCGGATCGGGGTCGGGGGCGGGGGCGGCGTACCCGGCGTATCCGGCGGTGAGCGCCGTGCCGACGCCGGGTGCGCACGGCGTGCTGCCATCGGCGGCGCTGCCGAGGGCGCGCAGCCGGCGCGCCGCCGTCTCGATCGTGACGGCCGGGTCCTCCGTGATCACGCCGGCGTCGACCGCCCGGCGCAGCACGTCGATGACGGTGGCCTCGTCGGTCTGGGTGGCGAGCCGGTAGCGGACGGCCGCCGAGACGCCGGTCGGCAGGCTCGCCGCGAGCGCGTAGAAGTACGGCGCGGGGACGTCGAAGGAGGGGATCATCCGGTCACCACCACGGGGACGGTCGCCGTCCGGCCCGGGGCGGCGGGCAGGCCGGGGAAGACGGGCACGGTCAGCCCGGCCGCGGGCGCGGCGCTGCTCACGGCCGCGCAGGCCAGGGCCGCGGACATGCCGTGGACGTAGGTCGCGAGGGTGTCGGCCCGGGTGCCGTGGACGGCGTAGTAGGTGACGAGGTCTCCCTCGAACTGGCGGCGGGCGGTGTCGTCGGCACCGATGTCCCGGTAGAGCTGTTCCAGCGGCGCCGGTGGCCGGGGCAGCGGGTCGAGGGTGCGGTTGAAGACGATCTCGCGGGCGATGTGCCGGCACTGGACCGGTGTCAGGGCGGCGATGTCGGGCGGGGTGCCGGGCCCCGGATCGCGGGCCAGGACGGCCTCGACGGCCTTGCGCACGGCGGCGAAGGGCGGCGCCGAACCGTCCGTGGGCAGCTCCACCACGGCGGTTCCCGCGGGCAGGCCGGCGGGGGACGGCGGCAGGGCGAGGTAGAGGGCGGTCGGGTTCAGCGCGGCGTAGAGCACCGGGCTCGTCACCGGTGGCAGCGGAGCGGCGTCCAGGTCGACGTCGTAGTGCAGGTCCTTCACCACGATCGGGGTGGTCGCGCCGGCGACGGTGCGGGTCACGGTCAGGGCGAGGTTGGGGCCCAGGTACTCGGGCACGACCGGCGGGTGCGGGACATCGATCGCGGCCGTCGCCACCGGGGCCGGACCGAAGAACGGCACCGTGTCACGGTGCTGCACGATCGTCGCGTCGGGATCGGCCGGGTCGTAGTGCGCCGAGCCGAGCAGCGAACCGGCGGCCCGGCCCTCGGGATCCCCGAAGGAGCGCTCGCGCAGCTCGATCCGCAGGCCGGTGAGGAAGGCGGTGAAGCCGGCGCCGCTGGTGGGTTTGTCCGGATGCAGCCTGATCACGATCACGGGCATGCCGCTGCCTCCCTGGTGCATGACCGGTCGAGCCGCCGACTCCCGGGTGCGGGAGGCGGGGCACCGGTCCGGCTGGGTTCGCACAGCAGCGTCCCAGCGCAGCGGCACGGCCGACAGGGGAAATCGTTCGTATTCACCCGGACGAATGATGCGGCGGCCGGGAAACCGGCGTGCCGGGGTGCGCGGAGGCTCGCTCGGCCCGGCCGAGCGCCGGTCACCGGCCGTCCGGCACCGCACCGGAGGGGCCGCAGCCTCCCGGACGACGGAGTGGGCCCGGCACCGCCGTACGGTACCGGGCCCACTCCGTATTCGGGCCGACCCACGGGCAGTTGGTCGGCTCAGCGCCTGGTCTAACGCTTGACGGCGACTCCGGCGTAGGCGGGAGCGGCCTGCTGCCAGCCCTCCGGCAGGTCGGCCTGCGGGCGCCACAGCGGGAGTTGTACCAGACCGGGGTCGGCGAGCTCGAAGTCGCCGAAGAACGCCTCCACCTGCTCCTTGGGGCGCAGGACGAGCGGCGAGCTCGCGCGGCTGTAGATCCGCGTCGTCTCCGCGACGGCCGCGGGCGTCATGAAGTCCTGGGTGCCGTGCGAGAGGATCACCATGCTGCCGGGGGCCAGCGCGTCCCGCAGCCGGGCGACGATGCCGGCGGCGTCCTCCTCGTCACGGACGAAGTGCAGCACGGCGACCAGCATCAGGGCCACCGGTTTGGAGAGGTCGAGCGCCTCCTTCAGCCCGGGGTCGCCGAGGATCGCCTCCGGGTCGCGCAGGTCCGCGTGGAGGACGGTGGTGTGGCCGACGGGGTGGTGGGCCAGCAGCGCGCGGGAGTGGGTGAGGACGATCGGGTCGTTGTCGACGTAGACCACCCGGGCGTCCGGGGCCACCCGGTGGGCGACCTCCCCGGTGCTCCCGACGGCGGGTATGCCGGTACCGATGTCCAGGAACTGGCGGACGCCCTGCTCGACGGCGAACTGCACGCCCCGGCCGAGGAACTCGCGGTTGCTCCGCGCCCCGAGCCGGGCGTCGGGCATGGCCGCGATGACCTTCTCGGCCGCCTCGCGGTCGGCCGGGAAGTTGTCCTTGCCCCCGAGGTAGTAGTCGTACATCCGGGCCGGGTGCGGAATGCCGGTGTTCAGCTCGACCGGCGGCCGCCACTCCTCCGCCGCCCCGCGTGCGCCCTGCCCGGGCCCGCCGGTCGCCGCCTCGTCCCGCATGAGTTCTCCCGCTTGGTCTGACGTCAAGTCATCTCATCCTAATCCCAGGGAACTCCCAGTTCTGTCCGAATTCGATCAGTTGATCGTGACCTTCGGTCCGTCGAACAGGGCGTCATTCCGTCCACGCCTGGCCATCAGCCTCCAATACCCTTGTACGAACGGGCCGTTCACGGCCTGCCGGCCGCCACCTGGGCACTCCGCTTCCGCCGGTTCCGGGCGCCATCGCCACCCGGGGCGGGAGACTGCCGACCGTCAGCGCTCCCCCAGCCGTCCGCACCGGACCGGCGTCAACCGGCAGCACGCAGCCTCGCAAGGCCCGCGTCGATGTCCAGGAAGTCGGGCTCCGACCCGGCCGGCACAAGGGCGAAGGTGTCCAGGAGGAATCCCGTCACGGCATCCTCCGGAACGCTGAGGACCGCCTCGCCGTCGGGGCCGCGCAGCGTGATGAGCACCTCACCGGGCGATCCGGGCCTCACCGCCACATCTCCGTCGCCGGCCGGACCACGACGACCCTCGTCCAACAGGTCGCGGCTGAAGTACCAGCACACGGCCGCGGCGCCGGTGCAGCTGCACGAGGTCAGCGGGAACGCGAGGCGCGCGGCATAGGGAAGGGCGGCGTCGAAGCGGAGCTCCGCGGCGACCGGCGCTTCGGACGGCAGGCTGTCGCGAAACGTGACGAGCACCTGCCGGACGGCAGAACTCTGCATTCAGACCTCCTCCGACGACGGCAGGCCCGCTCATGGGCTGCCCGACGACTGTGAGGCCCGACTGCCCGGTCCTCCCGCCCGCACGTCGACCGATCCGAAACCTCCACAACTCCCGCGCGTTCGGAACATCATCGGTGAGCACCCGGACCAGCGCCCCAACGCGCTGCTGCAGTCCTGGGTGGGAGGCTGACGTTCCCGTACCCGTTCAACGTGCGCACGATCCGGGTACCGCGGCGGCCCTCGCTATGCTCGGGCCGTTCGAACGAACCACCGCAGTCTGTCGAAGGACGTGGCTTGGCTTGATATCAGCGCCTGTTGAGCTGGTCGCCGTCGTCGCTGTCGCCGTGCTTGTCACCGCGTGGCTGCTCCGGGGATTCTCGCGAGGCACCACCACCGCCTCGGGCGGGCACTCCGAACCGAGCACCGCGGCGGAGGCTGAAGTTCGGGCCGAAGTTCGGACCGCGTTCCCGCCCGAAGGGCTTCTGGTCCCCGAGGACGTTCTCCGGTCCGTCGGCTCGACGTCCGGCGCGATCTGGGATGCGCTTGAGGCGGCAGCGGCGCCACTTGCTGTCGAGTACCACCCGGTCAGCGAGGCGGAGATCGCGAAGTTCCGGACCGGGCCGGTGAACGCGACGGCTCAACAGGCCATGGTCGGGATCGTGGAGGCCCTCAACCCGAAGAGCCCGACGTTGTTCCGGGTGGTGCTGCCAAAGGGTGCAGAGCTCGTCAAAGCCGCCGGAACGTCCGGGTTCAGAGGGTTCTCTCGCAGCGGCGGCGAGACGGCACATGCTGTTCTGAAGCCTGTCGCCGCCGGTGGAGCGCTCGTGGCAGGTTGGCCGGTGCTGGCCGTCGCCGGAACCGTCCTGGCCGTGGACATGCTGGCTCAACGCGAACAGAGGGCGCATCAACGCCGTGTCGTAGCCGTCCTGAGCCGCCAGGAGGAACGGGCCTACGTCGAACGGATCGCGGATCAACGGTCGGCCGATGCTCAGTTGTCCCGCGCGATCAGCCTGATACTCGACGGCGGAAAACCGAATCTCGAACTCGCCCTGAAGAGTGCGGACGACGAGTTCTACCGCTCTCAGCAGTTTCTGGAGAAGCATCGCGGCGTCGTCGACGAGCTGGTGGACGACGACGGCAAGGTCGATTTCCGGCGCCTGGAGGAGGCCCTCGGCGGCAAGGAGAAGGAGGTCGACCGGTTCATCCGGGAACTCCACCTGGCGCGAGCCGCGCTGGCGATGCGACGCAAGGCGCTGGTGACCTACGCGGCGTCGCTGGCGCTCGCGGATCCCACCAATCCTTACGCCGCACTGCGGAGGTTCGTGAAGTCCCAGGTTCATCAGTTGGAGGACGCCGATGCGGCCGCGGCCGAACTCACCGATCGCCTCACCCAGGTCGAGCTCAAGGGCCGCCGTTGGCGCGACTCCGACAAGTCGGTGGCGGAGCGGCAGGAGCGTTTCCGCGCCCAGGTCTCCCCGCCCGGAGTCGATGGCGACACCGAGATTCGCTACCTCATGACGTCGTCCGGCGAGATTCTCCAAGTCCTTCCGCCGGCCGAACACGAACCCTCGCAGCCCCCGCAGGACGAGTAGCAGGATCATCCACCGCCCCCCGCCCTGAGCGGCCCCCTCAACTGACGCCGAGCGCCCATTGCACCCGGGCCCCGACCCACGGGGCCCGGGACCTGCGGACGAGAACCTGATCCGCATCCCGGGGGATGCCCGAACTGTGGGCGTCATCCCTGCCCGCAGTTCCGGCAGACGCCACGGCGGCGCAGTTGGTACAGGTAGGTGGCTGCGCCCAGGGCGGCGCCCCAGACCACCCAGAGGGCCGCGGGACCCGTGATCCCCCAGGAGGCGGAGTCGAAGCCGCGCACCGCCATCAGGCCGGCCGGAACGAGCACGACCGCGACGAACCCGGCCGGGACGATGGCGGTCGCCGGGTGGATCGCCCGGCCCTTCCTGAACCACACCCAGCGCGGCCACACCTCGCCCCACCTGGCGACCAGCCCGTGCATCATCAGACTGCCCAGGGTCGACAGCACACCCAGCCCGAGCCCCATCTCCAGCATGTTGGGCGTGTCCTGCATCTCCTTCAGGAACCCGTCGGTGATGCCGAGCGGCCAGCCGAAGTACCAGGCGATGCGGGTCACGTCGTACGGGAGCGTCGAGAGCACGGCCAGGCAGACCGCCCGGTGCCCCCAGGTGCGCAGTTTGACGGGGTCGGTCCAGGCACCGGGGCCGTGCGGGGCCCGGCCGCAGTGCACGCACTGCCGGTTGGTGCGCCGCTGGTGGGCGAGCGTCGCGGCGACCCACAACAGGCCGCCGATGAAGACGATCACCAGGTTCCCCCGGTGCCAGTACAGGATGTCGCCCATGTCCTGTGGGCCCGGCACCCCCGTGAAGGCGAACACCAGCAGGGCCGGTGAGAACGCCAGCAGGCCGAGCAGCGAGTAGTCGGGGATCAGGAGGGTCATGGCAACACCGGCCACCCACCCGTAGGCGAGCAGGGCCCTGCGGATCCGGCCGGTCCCGAGGTTCTTCAGCATCAGAAGACCGACGACCACACCGAGGGCGCAGAACACGGCCAGCGCAGGCGCAACCACCTCGGCCCGGCTCGGCTCCAGGATCGATCCCGACGAGCGGTCCTCGTCGACCTGCGCGAAGGGGTAACCTTCCCCGCCCAGGGCCCAGTACAGCGCCGCCGCCCCGTAGAGCGCCGACCACACGACCGCCAGGTATCCGGCCCAGTCCGGCCAGCCGGACCACCAGCGCCGGCGGGGCACAACATCCGGGAACGTCTCCCCGACACGGGTGTCGGTAGTTGTGTTCGGCATCACGGACTTCCTCCGGTCCACCGCTCGAAGCGGCCTCTTCGTCGTGGGACCAAGGCTGCCGCGCCGCGCGCCCCGGCACATGTGCCGATCGGCAGGTCCAACACACCTGCCGATCGGCAGGGTCCGGCAAGGTCCGACGCGGCCGTCCGGCCGGCTGCTACCGGGTGGCGGCCCGCTCCGCGTCCTCGGCCACGGCCAGGAACCGGCACCGGCACCGGCACCGGCACCGGGTGACGGACCGCCTGGACAAGTCGCACCGCCGGACTCGCGTCCCTGCGGGCCAAGTCCTGGGCCTGCCCGCTGGGCGGTTGGAGGCGTAACTCCGGCGGCCACCTTCTTCGCAACGTCCCTGGACGAGTGGATCCGACGTGTGTGACCACGCCTCACAGCTGCGCTCGCCACTGCGTAGGGTGGGTGACCTTCGCAGCCCCGTCCCGACCTTGCAGGAGCGACGCCCGTGATTCTCGTGTCCGCCCCCGTCTTCGACGAAGTGGAACTCACTGGGTCGGCCACAGAACTGGCCCGCTTGGCAGGAGCGGTGGCCGAGGGCGAGGGCTTCATCAGCTCAGCGCCCGCGACTGCGCCGGACGGCGAGATCTTGGCGGGGGTCGAAGTCAGGGAGGCTCCGGGCCCCGGGGTGTTGATTCATCTCGACCTCCAGCGTCAGACCCTTGTGATCAGCGGCGACTCCGTCGCCAGGGCTCTCTTCGCGGACAATCTCGATGCCATGACCACCGCCATGGCTGCCGAGGACGGCGGCGGCCACCGCCACATCGACCACTTTCCCGGGCATCCGTACCTCGTCGAGGGATCCATGCCCTTGGTCGTCGGCATCCCCGGTGGAGGTCCGCCGACTCGATGAGCAGGACTGCGGTCGATGGTCATGGGCGATCAGCGAGCGCGTGACCGGTGCGCCGATCTTGTTGTTGGTTCGCCCGCCGTGTCGTTCCAGGCCCAGCTGCCCCTTGAGGGTGTCGTCGACCGACTCGATCAGCCGGCGGACCTTCTTGAGCATCGGCTCGCCGTAGCGCTTCCTCTCGCGCTTGAGGGAGGGCCGCAGCAGCTGTCGCTCTTCACGCGCAGTGCGGTCAAGGGGGTGTTCAGAGGGTGTTCAGGTCAGTCGTCACAAACCGATCCTGGACACCCTCGCCCCCTTTGACGGGGCGGAACTTCGGATCTCTCGTCTAGGGTCGCTGGGGTGACACATAGCACTGTTGACCCGGCGACGATCACGCCGGAGATGGCTGCCCGGATCCGCACGTGGCGATGCGATGAGGACTACTCCTGGCGCGCCGTGGCCCGGGCCGCGACCGACCTGTGGGGCTCCGAATGTGGCAGCAACCAGCTCTTCGGCGAAGACCTCTGCGTCGCCGCAGCGAAGCTGCTGGGCGAAAACCCCCACCGGGAACCGTGGAACTGACGCTCCTCGAACGGCTCCTCCCGGATCAGCGAGCGGACCGGATGAGGATGCCCGCGACGTACAATCCCGCCTGGAAGGCGGTGGCGGTCTTCTCACGGCGAGTGGCCGGGCCGCGCCGGTTCTTGAGGCAGTTGATGCGGCGCTCGACGGTGCTGCGCTGCTGCCCGGGAATCCGATGGGCCCCACCAGCCTGCTCGGCCAACTGCGAGCCGCCGGGGTTCCCGCTCAGCGCGGCCGAGCCTCAGCGATCCGCCACCGGAGCCGCTGATGTGTCAGCTCCATTTGGTAGCGTCCGCACGCATCCTCAGTGATCCGGACGGCCACGAGGACGAGGCCCGCGCCGAACTGAGCCTGCTCGCGGAGGAGCTCAAGAAGATCGATCCACCCGCCTTCGACGGCTGCACCGGCTTCATCTGGGCCGAGTTCCTCGACCGCTGGCTCTGGTAGTCGCCTTCGGCCGAGGTCGGCCCCGGGCGGTCACTCTTCATGACCACTTGCCGGGCTGCCCTTGAATACACGACTGAATGCACGACACCTCAACATGCGGGCCCACGACGCTCACGGGGCGTCCGGCGGTGTGCCGGGGGACGCCACGAGCGTCGCGGCACCGGGTCATGCGCGCCTGTCATCGCAGCCGCCCGGCGGACACCCCGAGACCCCGGACGAGGCCGGTAGCCGGCGCGGCGGCTACCGGCCCCAGGTCGTCCGGCCCGGACGCCCGGCCAGGACTACCCGCCCGGACGACCGACCGAAGCCCGGCGGCCGGTCGGCGTTCCTGGCCGGGCGGTCCGTCAGGGCGCCGGGACGGTGGCGAAGCGCTCGCCGCCGGTGATCCACTCGCCGCGGCGCATCACGGCCACCAGGTCGTGGGTCGCGGAGTCGACGACGACGAGGTCGGCGAGCTTTCCGGCCTCCAGCGAGCCGACCGTGCCATCGAGGCCGAGCAGCCGGGCCGGCACCGCGCAGAGCGACTCGACGGCCTGCGTCAGGGACAGACCGCTGACGGTGACCGAGCGCTTGAACGCCACGTCCAGGGTGAGCGTCGAGCCCGCGATCGAGGAGCCGTCGGTGAGCATGGCCACGCCGTTCCTGACCTCGACCTGGAGCGGGCCGAGCGGGTAGAGGCCGTCGCCCATGCCGGCCGCACCCATCGCGTCGGTGATCAGGGCGACCCGCGAGGCGCCCGCGGTGCCGTAGGCGAGGTCCAGCACCGAGGGGTGCAGGTGCACGCCGTCGTTGATCAGCTCGACGGTGACCCGCTCGTCCTCCAGCAGCGCCACGATCGGGCCCGGCGCGCGGTGGGCGATGCCGGGCATCGCGTTGAACAGGTGGGTCGCGACGCTCGCCCCCGCCTCGATCGCCTCCAGCGTCTTCGCGTAGTCGGAGTCGGTGTGACCGACCGCGGCGATCACCCCGAGCTCGGCGAGCATCCGCACCGACTCCAGGCCGCCGGGCAGCTCCGGCGCGAGGGTGACCATCTTCGCGTGGCCGCGCGCCGCGTCGACCAGCTTGCGCACCAGCGCCGGGTCCGGGTCGCGCAGCAGGTCCGGCCGGTGCGCGCCGCACCGGTTGTGGGAGATGAACGGGCCCTCGAAGTGGATGCCGGCCAGCACGCCGTCCTCGACCAGCTCGGACAGCACGTGGGCCTGCCGGGCCACCTCGTCGATCTCACCGGTCACCGTCGAGGCGACGGTGGTGGTGGTGCCGTGCTCCAGGTGGGTCCGGGCGGCGCGCAGCGCCTCCTCGGCGATCCCGGACGCGTACGAGGCACCGCCGCCGCCGTGCACGTGCAGGTCCACGAAACCGGGCAGCACGGTGTACCCGGCCAGGTCGAGATCACCCGCACCGGCCGCACCACCACCATCCGCACCGGCCGCACCGGCCGCGGCGTCGGTGACGCCCGTGACGGCGGCGATCCGGGTGCCGTCGACCACCAGCCGGCCGTTCTCCACCACCCCGCCCGGCAGCACGAGCCGGGCCCCGGCCAGGACAGTGCCCCGCGGCAGCGCCGCTGATTCGATACGCGCGGCAGTCACGCGGTCACCTCCGGAACCGCTCTGCGCAGCCGCAGAAGCGTGAGTGAAATTGATCGATGCATGACCATCTTAGTCATCTCCGAGCACCATCCTTCCGCGGCAACCGGACCGTCCGGCTGCCCGACCCAACTGGTACCCAGCTGAGTCGGCCGCCGACCCGGCTAGACTCGGCACATGCTCAAAGCTGATCGCGCCGCCCGCATCCTCACGCACGTCACCGAAGCGGGGAGTGCCGATGTGCACGCGCTCGCGGAATTGCTGGGCGTCTCGACCGCGACCGTCCGGCGCGATCTCCAGGAGCTCCACGAACAGGGCCTGCTGCACCGCACCCGGGGCGGCGCCGTCACCGGATCGGTCAACCTCGAACTGCCGCTGCGCCACCGCAGCGAGAAGCAGCGCGAGGAGAAGCGCCGGATCGCCCAGGCCGCGGCCGAGCTCGTCCCGGACGGCGCGGTGGTCGGCCTGAGCGGCGGCACCACCACCAGCGAGCTCGCCCGGGTGCTCGCCGAGCGCAGCGGCCTCACCGTCGTCACCAACGCCGTCAACATCGCGGCCGACCTGATCGTCCGCCCCGAGGTGCGCCTCGTGGTGATCGGCGGCATCGCCCGCACGGCCAGCTACGAACTGGTCGGCCCGGCCGCCGACCGGATGCTGTCGCAGTACCACCTGGACATCGCCTTCATCGGGGTGGACGGCCTGACGGCCGAGGAGGGTTGCACCACCCACGACGAGATGGAGGCCCAGACCGACCGCGCGTTCCTGCGCAGCAGCGCCCGGTCGGTCGTGCTCGCCGACAGCAGCAAGGCCGGCCGGGTCACCTTCGCCCGGATCTGCCCGCTCTCCGACGTCCACGACCTGGTGACGGACACCGGCCTGACGGACGCCCAGCAGAAGTCCTTCACCAACTGCGGGGTCAAGGTCCGCCGGGCCTGACCGCGGCGGGCGTGCCCCGCCCCCCGGCCCTCCGGCCCCGCCCCCCCGGTCCCAGCTCACGGCTCACGGCTCACGGCTCTTCGACCGACGGCGACTGCGCCGCCGGTCGCGGGGCCGTCAGGCCTTCACACCGCCCGCCGTGAGGTCGGTCCGCCAGAACCGCTGCAGCAGCAGGAAGGCCACCACCAGCGGGAGGACGGAGACCAGCGAGCCGGTGACCACCAGGTTGTACGGGGTGTGGTCCTTGAGGCCGTTCCAGTAGAACAGGCCGAGGTTGACCGGCCAGAGCTTCTGGTCGGAGAGCGTGACCAGCGGCAGGAAGAAGTTGTTCCAGATGGTGGTGAACTGGAACAGGAAGACGGTCACCAGCGCCGGCGAGAAGATCCTCAGCACCACGGTGAAGAAGATCCGGAACTCCCCCGCGCCGTCCAGCCGGGCGGCCTCCAGGATCTCGTCCGGGACGGACGCGGTGGCGTAGATCCGGCTCAGGTAGACACCGAACGGGCTGATCATGCTGGGGAGCAGGACCGCCCAGACGGTGTTGACCAGGTGGGCCTTCGAGAGCAGCAGGTAGACCGGCAGGGCCAGCAGCGGCGCCGGCACCAGGACCGCCGCAAGGATGGTGTTGAACACCGCCTCGCGGCCCCGGAAGCGGTACTTGGAGAGGGCGTAGCCGGCCATCGCGGCGAGCAGGGTAGCCCCGAGGGCGCCGACCCCGGCGTACAGCACGGTGTTGACCAGCCAGCGGAAGTAGAGCCCGCCGTTGGCGGTGGCGAGTTCGTGGAGGTTGTCCCCGAGGTGGGGGGTGGCGAACCAGAAGCCCCCGCTGCCGAAGAGGTCGCTGCTGCTCTTGGTGGAGGCCACCAGCAGCCACCAGGCGGGTAGCAGGAAGTAGGCGGAGAGCACGAACAGCACGGCGGTGCCGAGGACGTTGGGGCGCGGGCGCCGGACGGGCGCCGGTCGGGGCGGTCCGGCGGGCCGGGTGGCGGCCGGGCCGCCGGCGGGGCGGCGGCGGAGGTCGATGGTGCTCATGCGGTCACCCGGTTTCCGGTGACGCGCACCGAGAGGCGCAGGAAGGCGAAGGACAGGGCGCAGGTGGCGAGGGCCAGCAGGACGGCGATGGCGGCGGCCTTGCCGTAGTCGTTGTTGCCGAAGGCCGCGTTGTACGCCGCCATGTTGGGGGTGTAGTCGGCGGAGACGGTCGAGGCCAGCGAGTGCAGCACCATCGGCTCGGTGAAGAGCTGGAGGGTGCCGATGATGGAGAAGATCCCGGTCAGCACCAGGGCCGGCGCGACCAGGGGGATCTTGATGTGCCAGGCCGTCCGCCAGGGGCCGGCGCCGTCGAGGTCGGCGGCCTCGTAGAGCTCGCCGGGGATGGCCTGCAGGGCGGAGAGGATGACCAGCATGTTGTAGCCGGTCCACGTCCAGGTGACGATGTTGGCCATCGACCAGAGCACGGTGTCCGAGGAGAGGAAGTCGGCCTCGATGCCGATGTCCTTCAGTCCGGCCACCAGCGGGCTGCTGCCGGGCAGGTAGAGGAAGGCCCAGAGGATGGTGGCCACCACGCCGGGGATCGCGTAGGGCAGGAAGTAGGCGAGCCGGAAGAACCGGCGCAGCCGGGTGCCCTTGGCGTCGATCAGCAGGGCCAGGCCGAGCGCCAGACCGAGCATCAGCGGGACCTGCACCGCACCGAACAGCAGCACCCGCCCGATGCCGGCCAGGAAGGAGCCGTCACCGAGCGCCGCGGTGTAGTTGTCGAGCCCCGCGAAGACCGTCCGGGCCGGGCCGAAGCCCAGGCCCGAGCGCTCGATCCGGAACAGGCTCTGCCAGACCGCGTAGCCGATCGGCAGCAGGAACAGGGCGGTGAAGAGCAGGCCGAAGGGGAGCAGGAAGCCGAGGGCGGCGCGGTTGCGGGCCGGCCCCCGTCGGGCGGGGGTGGCCGTCGGGCCGCTGCGGCCCCTCACCACCGGGGTTGCTGCGCTCATCAGGGTTCTCTTTCGTACCGGTGTCGGACGGTGCGCCCGCCGGCGGGGCGGGCCGTCGGCGGGCGGTGGGCCGGGGGAACGGGGTGGCGGGAGGGGCGACGGACGGGCGGGCGGAGCGGGCCTGCTCGCCGGCCCGTCCGGCCCCCGGGTCAGCCGGTGGTGACGGTCAGGCCCTTGGACTTCATCGCATCCACCGTCTTGCTCTGCACCGTGCCCAGGGCCCCGGTCAGGCTGCTGTGCGAGCCGACGGCCGCGCCGAAGGCGTCGGTGAGGTCGCTGGCGGTCTGGGTCATGGTGGGGCCCCAGTTCCAGCCGGGGGCCTGCACCGCGGCCTGCTTGAAGACGTCGAAGACCGGCTGGTTGCCGAAGTACGCGCTCGGCCGGGCCAGGGCCGGGACGGCGGCGCCGGCGGTGGAGGCGGGGTAGATGCCGGCCTTCTCCACGAGCGTGCCGACGGCGGCGGGGTCCGTGCTCATCCAGTTGGCGAAGCGCAGCGCCGCCGCGGCGTTCTTGCAGCCCTTGACGACCGCGGTGGCCGAACCGCCGTCGTTGCCGACCGCCCTGGTGCCGTTCTGCCACTGCGGCATCGGGGCGACGGCCCACTTGCCGGCGGCCTGCGCCGCGTTCTGTTCGAGGATCGAGGAGAACCAGACCGGGCCCGGGTAGGCGGCGAGGGTGCCGTCCTGAAGGTCCTTGTAGAGGTCCGGGGTGAAGCTCTGCTCGGACTTGACCAGGCCCTTGTCCACCAGGTCGTGCCAGTACCCGGCGACCTTGGCGGTGCCCGGGTCGCTCGCGAGCGAGACCTTCCAGCCCTTGCTGTCGGTGCCGAACCAGCTGCCCCCGGCCTGGGCGGACATGCCGGCGAACCACCACGGGTCGTCCGGGCTGAAGACGCTCAGGTAGCCGTTCGGGTCGGCGGCGTGCACCTTGGCGGCGTCGGCGGCGAACTCCTCCCAGGTGGCCTGCGGCTTGAGCCCGTAGCGCTCGTAGAGGTCGGTGCGGTAGTAGAGGGCCATCGGGCCCACGTCGACCGGGATGCCGTACACCTGGCCGCCGACCTTGACGGCGTTCCAGGCGCCGTCGCCGTACTGCGACCGGTACTGGTCGGCCTCCTTGCCGACCTCCTGGACGGCACCCTCGACCACGAAGCTGGGCAGCGACTCGTAACCGACCTGGGCGAGGCAGGGCGCGTTGCCGGCCTTGACGGCCGCGAAGATCTTGGCGTAGCCGCCCTTGCTGCCGGGCACCGTCTTCTCGAACGTGACGTGGACGTCCGGGTGCGCCGCGTTGAACTGGGCCACCGCCTCCTCGTAGCCGGGCGCCCAGCCCCAGAAGGTGACCTCGGCGGGGCCGCCGGCGCCCGACCCTCCGTCACCGGAGCCGCCGGAGCCGCCCGAACCGCAGGCCGCGAGGGCGGCGAGCAGGGGCAGGGCCGTGGCGGCGGCCAGCAGGCGGGTGCGGATTCGTGTCTTCGCCATCGATCTGGTCCTTTGCGTGTGCGGGGGCCTCGGCCGGCGCGGCGCAGCGCGGGTGGGTGGCGGCTGCGCGGGTGGGTCCGGGCGGTGGGGGCGAGGGGGTGGGGTGCTCGGCTCCGGAGGGTGGGAGCCGGCGGGGTCGGGGCGGGCGGCCGGGCCGGGCGCCCGGTACGGCGGTCCGGCGCCCGGGGCGGCGGTCAGGTCCGTCGGCCCGCCTCCTGCTCGTGGCCGCTGGTTGCTCTTAGCTGTTCATTTCTGATGATTATTGTTCAGAATCGAGCATCTGCCTAGGGGGAAGGGAGCACGAAGCGGTCTCGTTTTCGACACGGACCTCGGCCGATGCCGGCCACGAGCGGTGTCAGCCGAGGTCGGGCTCGGGCCCCAGGTGCACGACGGGGGCGGCGCAGTGGTCGAGTTCGAGGACGGTGAGTTCGTTCGTCCCGCTGCGCAGGAGCGGCCACGGCAGGTAGAGGGTGCGCTGGGGGCCGCGGTCCCAGTAGCGGCCGAGCAGGAAGCCGTTGACCCAGACGTAGCCCTTGGTCCAGCCCGGCAGGGCGAGGTGGCCGTCGGCCGGCTCCGCGATCTCGAAGGTGCCGCGATGGAAGGCCGGAACGGGCCCGCCCGCCGGCACCGCCGCGGCGTCCGCCACCGCAGGCGCCGCCGCGCCCCAGGGCAGCCGGCCGGGCGTTCCGTCGTCCAGCGGCACCGGGTCTGCCGTCCAGCCGTGCAGGTACTGCCGGTTGTGCAGGACGCCGGTGATGCCCTTGCGGTCGCCCAGCCCCGCCCCGTAGTTGACCCGGCCCATCGACTCGACCAGGAGCTCCAGCACGGCCGTCGGCCCGGGCACCGCGACCGGCAACGGCTCGTGCCCGGCGTCGCGCTCCAGGGTGGCGCGGTGGACGCCGTCGACCCGGACGTGCGCCCGGTCGGCGAGCCCCTCGACGGTCAGCGGGTGGTCGGTGCGCGGGCCGGGGACGCCGGTCCGGTAACGCACCAGGCCGTGCGCCAGGCCGAGCTCCTCGAAGGAGAGCGGCACCGGGGAGTGCACCGGCCCGGTGGACAGGCCGTCGAGGACGTCGTCCAGCGGCAGCGAGCGGTCGAGCTCGATCCGGCGCCGGGCCAGCGGGGCCGGGAGCTCCTCGGGCTCGGGCAGCGCGCCATCGGCGTACTCGGCCAGCACCTCCCGGAACGCCCAGTACTTCGCGGTGGGGGCGCCGCGCTCGTCCAGCGGGGCGTCGTAGTCGTAGGAGGTGACGGTCGGCTGGTAGCCCCGGCCGGTGACCGGGTCGGCGGTGTTGGCCCCGGCCCAGGTGCCGAAGTTGGTGCCGCCGTGGGCCATGTAGAGGTTGACGGACGCCCCGGCCTCCAGGATCTCCCGCAGGGCGGCCGCGGCGTCCTGCGCCGGGCGGGTGGTGTGCCGCTCCCCCCAGTGGTCGAACCAGCCGTTCCAGAACTCCATGCACATCGGCGGGTCCTGCGGGCGGTGGCGGCGCAGCTCGGCGAAGGCCTCGCCGGCCCGGCTGCCGAAGTTGACGGTGGCCAGGTGGCCGGGGAGCGTGCCGCCGGTGAGGAAGAAGTCCTCGGGCCCGTCGGAGGTGCAGAGCGGGACGTCGATCCCGCGGGCCCGCAGGCCGTCCGCGAGGTGGGCGAGGTAGGCCCGGTCGGTGCCGTAGGAGCCGTACTCGTTCTCGATCTGGACGAGCAGGACGTTTCCGCCGCGGGTGGTCTGGTGGGCGGCCAGCAGGGGGACGAGCGTGTCGTACCAGCGGTCGACGTGGGCGAGGAAGCGCGGGTCGGCGGTGCGCAGCGCGACATCGCGGCCGGCCGGCAGCCACCAGGGCAGGCCGCCGTTCTCCCACTCGGCGCAGATGTAGGGGCTCGGGCGGACGATCGCGTACAGCCCGGCGTCCGCGGCGGCGCGCAGGAAGGCGCCGAGGTCGGCGGCTCCGGCGAAGTCGTGGCGGTCGGGGAGCGGTTGGTGCAGGTTCCAGGGGACGTACGTCTCGACGGTGTTCAGGCCCATCGCGCGGAGCCTGCGCAGGTGGCCGGGCCACTGCTCGGGCCGGCTGCGGAAGTAGTGCAGGGCTCCGGACAGCAGGCGCAGCGGGCGCCCATCAAGGGTGAAGCCGGTCGGGGAGATCTCCAGCATGGACGGTCGACGCCTCCGTCGTGATCGGTGCGGCCGTGCGGCCGGCCTCGTGGCCGCGTGCACGGTGGGATGCACGGCCGCGTGCACGGCCGGATGCATGGCCGAGTGGGTGGCCGGACGTGCTCTGTTCCGGCTTGATTCAAGCAGTTTCGAACACCACGGGGAACCCTGTTTGCTCATTTGTTGCGCGTGCCTGTTGACATTTGTGCGTTTAGGGGCCGGATACTGCATCACACTGCAGAGCCCTCCGGCTCCGGTCACCCGCACAGCGAAGGAGACCTCGTGTCCGCCCCACCTCGCAGAGCGCTCGCCGCCCTCCTCGCCCCCACCCTCCTCGCCCCGGCGTTCCTCGCGCTCGGCGCCGTCGCCCCGCCCGCCGCCTCCGCCGCCCCACGGCCGGCCGCGCCATCCGCCGTCGGCACCGCCGCCCCGGGCACCGCCGCCCCGGGCACCGCCGCCGCGTCCTCCCCTGCCGCCGCCACGTACACGGTCGGCGTCGGCACCCCCGTCCGCTACGCCCACCCCACCGACACCCCCGCCGTCCCGTACGTCGACAAGGACGGCTCGTTCTGGTTCCAGCAGTCCGCCGCGCTGTACGGCGCGACCGACCCGCGGTACTGGGACTTCTTCACCGGGACCGACTTCGACACCGCCACCCGGTCGAGTGCGGTCAGCAACGCGGCCGACCCCGCCAACCCCGCCGACCGGAACAACGACACCACCTGGCGCTGCAACAACAGCCCCACCGGCCGCACCGCGAGCGCCGCCCCCGCCGGCTCCTCGTACGCGCAGAAGAACTTCTGCGACCTCTCCGGGGTCTGGGTCGACCCCGACACCGGTGACTGGTACGGGCTGGTCCACAACGAGTTCACCCCGCAGCCCTTCGGCGACGGCCTCCACTTCGACGCCGTCGACTACGCGGTCTCCACCGACCAGGGCCGCACGTGGGCCATCAAGGACCACGTCCTCACCTCGCCGTACAGCACGGTGCGCGGCGACACCGCGGCCTTCCCCCAGCAGACCTACGACTACGGCGACGGCGACCAGCGGCTGTTCGTCGACACCGCCTCGGGCTACTTCTACGTCTTCTACGGCTCGCGGATCGTCGAGAAGAACGGCGGCTGGAAGGCCTTCCACGAGCACGTCGCCCGCGCGCCGATCTCCGCCAAGATGGCGCCCGGCTCCTGGCAGAAGTGGTACGACGGCGCGTGGTCCCAGCCCGGGGTCGGCGGCCGGGAGAGCAACATGGTGCCCACCGACACCGCCCACCCGACCGGCTACACCCCGGCGGCCGGCGAGTACGACCCGGCCAACGCCGGCACCGTGGCCCAGCAGGTCGCGGCCGGGAAGATGCCCCCCACCTCGCCGCTCTTCGTCATGGACATCACCTACAACGCCTACCTGGGGCTGTACATCGGCGAGCCGCAGGCCGTCGACCAGAGCGGGAACGCCCCCCAGCAGTACTACGCCACCGACGACCTGGCCACCCAGAAGTGGTACCCGATCGGTGACACCGGGAGCTACCGCACGGCCTCCTGGTACCGCTGGTACCTCGACGGCGCGAACCGGACCAGCTCCGCGATCGTCGGCAGGACCTTCCGCTCCTACTGCGCGTTCGGCTGCTCGGGCGGCGCGTCCGGCGAGTACGTGAACGTGACGATCGGCAGCTCCGCCCCCGCCGCTCCCCCGGTCGACCTCGGCCGGGCCTACCGGATCGGCAACGCCGACGGCCGGGTGCTTGCCCAGGCCACCGCCGGCTCCGCCACCACCTCGCTGGCGGCGGCCACCGGCTCGGCCCTGGAGTCCTGGAGCTTCGCGGCGAACGGCGACGGCTCGTACCGGATCGCCAACACCGCCACCGGCCGGCTGCTGGGCGTCGACTCCTCGGCCGCCGCCGGCCGGGCCTGGGGCGCCCGCCCCACCGTGACCGCCGCCGGCACCGACGGGCCCGGCGTCGGCCAGCAGTGGTTCGTCATCCGGGGCAGCTCCGCCACCGGCTCGGCCACCGGCACCGTCCGCCTGGTCAACCGCTACAGCGGCCTGGTGCTCGGCCTCTCCGCGGCCGGCGGCCGGCCGGCCGAGACCACCCCGGCCCGGAGCTGGACCGACATCACCGGCAGCCAGGTCGGCGGTGCCCGCAGCGCCGCCGAGCAGACCCTCACCCTGACCCCCACCGGCCCCGTCACCGACCCGCCCCTCGACGGCACCCACAGCCTGGCCGCCGCCGGCAAGGCCCTCGACAACCCGGGTCACTCCACCGGCCAGGGCACCCAGCTGGTCACCTGGACGCCCAACGGCGGCACCAACCAGTCCTGGACCTTCACCCGGCAGTCCGACGGCGGCTACCGGATCGCCAACGCCGAGTCCGGCCTCTGCATGGACGTCAGCGGCGGCTCCACCACCGCCGGCGCCCAGGTGATCCAGTGGGCCTGCACCGGCGGCAGCAATCAGCGCTGGCTGGTCACCCCGGTCGGCGGGGGGTACCGGATCGCCTCGGCGAAGAGCGGCCTGCTGCTGACCACCGCGTCCACCGCCGACGGCGCCAAGGTCACCCAACAGGCCGACAGCGGATCGGCGCTCCAGCTCTGGACGACCGGGTGACCACTCCCCGCCGGTCGGCCGCCGCCCGGTCGACAGGCACGCCGGTCTGACCGGCGCGGCCACCTGCGGCCCGGCGTCGCGCGGGGCGGATCCTGCGTGCGGCATACGCACGATCCGCCCCGTACAAGGCCCCCGTCGCCCGGCTGCCGCCACCCGTACGGCAGAATGTCCGGCGGGCGGGAGCCGCACGGGCACCCGCCGAACGGGGAAACGAGAAGCGGATGAGGCGTCCGGCCATGGTGGCGGCAATCGGTGTGCTGGCCGCGACGGCGGCACTGGCCGGCTGCGGGAGCGTACGCGCCGACGGCACGGCCGCGGCAGGCGGCACGGCCACCACCGCCGCACCCACCGCGGTCGCGGCCACCACCGCCGGCGCGACCGCGAGCAGCACGTACGACTACGCGGAGCAGGCCCGCAAGGCCGTCGCCGAGCACGACCGGCTCTTCCCCCAGGTGGCGGCGCTCGGGTGCAGCTCCGCCCGCCCGAGCCCGTCCGGGAGCAGCACGACCGGCGCACCGCTCGACCCGGAGGCGGCCAAGCACGCCGAGAACTCCGGGTTCAAGCAGCAGATCACGATGAGCGCCGAGGCCGGCTGCCGCGGCGAGGCGCACAGCGCCCTCATCACGACCGCCCTCAAGGCCGGCACCGCCGGAGCAGCGCTGGGCGAGCAGGAGCTGGCCGGCCTGCTGGAGTCGCTCGGCTACCCGCGCACCGGCACCACGGTGCGCACCGTCGGCGGCACGGTCTTCTTCGACCTGGTCGTCCCCGGCACCGGCCCCTGCGTCAGCGGGCAGATCGACACCGCCGTCAAGGTGGCGGCCCACGGCCCCTACCAGGAGGGCGGCTGCACCGAGCCCAGGGGCGGCCACTGAGCCCGAAGGGCCACTGCACCGGCCGGCCCGGCCCCGCGCACCGGTCGCCCCTGTCGAAGGGCTCCGCCGGTCGGGCCTGAACGAAATTGACTGTTCGTCAGATCATCGACACCACACCGGCATTGATCCTCTCACGACAACGGCCCGGCACGCGCCGGGCCTTAGCACGAACGGGCGGCGGTGTGCGGCGCTTTCGCGCGGAGACCCCTCGCATGGGCGAAACGGGCGCGGGCGAGGGTACGGCGAGCCCGGGGCGCGGTAGACCTGGTGCCGGTACCACCCCGGCCGGTGAAGCGCAGGCCCCCCGCCGGCGAGGGTGCCCACCCCTGTCGTCGAGAACGTTCCGATTCGTTTGAGGATGCTGATGCTTCGTGCTGGATCGTCACCCAGAGGCCGGCGCTCCGCTCCCGTCCTGGTGTGGCTGCTGCCCACGGTGATGACGGCGGCGACCGCCGTGGTCGCCGCGGCGGTCTCTTCCGCCGGTGCCCGGGCGGGAGTTGTCTGGTGCGGGGTGGTGGGAACCGCGGCGGTGGCCGTGGTGGCCGCAGAGGCCGCGCGCCGGGGGCGTGCGCTGATGGCCCTGCGTGACCGGTACACCCGCCGGGAGAGCGAACTGCACGCCCGGCTGGCCCGGCAGGAGTCCGAGACGGCCCGACTCGCCCGCGAGCAGCTTCCCGAGGCGGTGGCCCGTCTCCAGCGCGGCGAGCCCGTCGGCGAGGTGCTGCGCCGGTACGAGTCCCAGGACGCCGTCGTGGGGCCGCAGTTCGAGGCCGCCCGGCAGGCCGTGCTGCGCACCGTGCTGGAAGCGGTCGACAACGAGGAGGGCATGCGCGAGTCCGCCCAGCGGGCGTTCGTGAACATCGCCCGCCGGGTGCAGGCGATCGTCCACCGGCAGGCCCAGGACCTGCGCGACATGGAGGACCGGCACGGCACCGACCCGGCCGTCTTCGAGGACCTGCTGACCCTCGACCACGGCAACGCCCTGATCGGCCGGCTCGCCGACAGCATCGCCGTCCTCGGCGGCGCCCGCCCCGGCCGCCAGTGGAGCCGGGCCGTGCCGCTGTACAGCGTGCTGCGCGGCGGGATGTCGCGCATCCAGGAGTACCGGCGGATCGAGCTGCACCCGGTGTCCGAGGTCGCCGTGGTCGGCCCCACCGTCGAGCCGCTCATCCACGCCGTCGCCGAACTGCTCGACAACGCCACCCGCTACTCCCCGCCGCAGACCAACGTGCACGTGACCGCCGTCGAGGTGCAGACGGGGATCGCGATCGAGATCGAGGACGGCGGCCTCAGCCTGAGCGAGGAGGGCCGGGCCCGCGCCGAGCGGATGCTCCGCGAGGCGCAGGCCGGCATCGACCTCAACGACCTCGGCGAGACCCCGCGGCTCGGCCTGGCGGTGGTCGGCCGCCTGGCCCAGGCCTACGGCTTCCAGGTGTCGCTGCGGCACTCCGCCTACGGCGGTGTGCGCGCCGTGCTGATCGTTCCGCAGGAGTCCATCACCACCGCCCCGGCGACCGGCCGGGCCCACGGCATCGGCATCACCGCCGGGCCCCGTCCGGAGTCCGACTCCCGACCGGCCGGCGGGCTCCCGCCGGCGGGCAACGGCCGTGCGGCCGGCGGCCCGCAGCCGTGGGGCTCGCGGACGGTACCCGCCGCCGGGTCGTCGTTCGGGTCCTCCGTCGGGACGTCGTTCGGCTCCGCCTCCGGCTCCTCCGCCGGTTCGCCCTCCGCGTCGTCGTACGGCTCCCCGTCCTACGGGTCCTCCTCGTACGACTCCGCGTCGACCGGGTCCGGACCGGCCGGATCCTCGTCCTACGGCTCGTCGTACGGCTCGTCCTACGGCTCCTCGTCGACCGGGTCGTCCGCCGGATCCCCGTCCGCCTCCGCC
Organism: Kitasatospora sp. NBC_01560; assembly: GCF_045208415.1. NCBI lineage: Bacteria > Bacillati > Actinomycetota > Actinomycetes > Kitasatosporales > Streptomycetaceae > Kitasatospora > Kitasatospora sp. NBC_01560. The sequence goes on from NZ_CP109364.1 coordinate 591,986, forward strand.
GGGCGCTCCGCGGCGGCCGGCGCGCGGCCGGGACCGGCCGAGGACGACATCCCGATCGTCACCGAGTGGACCACCAACGGCCTGCCGCAGCGCCGTCGGCACGCCGCGCCCTCCCGGGCCCGGGCCGCGAGGGCCCCCGAACCGGCCAAGGAGCCGGTCGAGCCCGGCCTGTGGCTGGCCGCGTTCACCGAGGGAGTGAACGGCCAGACCCCGTCCACCGGCGCGGCCGGCCACACCACCGAAGAGTCGGCAGAAAAGGGCGAGCAGTGATTCAGCAGCGCACCAACATGGACTGGATGCTCAAGGACCTCGCGGAGAGCGTCCCGTACACCCGTCACGTCATCGTGCTCTCCGCCGACGGCCTGCGGATCGCGCAGCACGGCACCGAGCCGGACGCCGCCGACCGGCTGGCCGCCGCCTGTGCCGGCCTGCAGAGCCTGGCCGCCGCCGTCGGCCAGGAGTTCCCGCACGGCGACGGGCGGATGAGACTGGTCGTCATCGAGATCGGCGGCGGCTTCTTCTACCTGATGGCCGCCGGCGCCCGGGCCTACCTCGCCGTGCTCGCCGACGAGGGAGTGGACGCCGGGCTGATGGGCCAGCGGATGCGCGATCTGGTCGCCCGGATCGGCGAGCACCTCACCACGCCCCCGCGCAACGGCGGGCAGGCCGCATGAGCGCTACCGACCGGGACTGGGACGACGGCAACCCCGAGCGGCTCTACGTGATCACCCGAGGCCGCAGCGGCCACTCCGAGCAGACCACGTTCGACCTGGTCGCGCTCATCGTCGCCCGCTCGGAACCGAACCCCGCCATGCAGCCCGAGCACGCGGCGATCCTGCGGATCTGCGGTTCGCCGCTCTCCGTCGCCGAGATCTCCGCCTACCTGCGGCTGCCGGTGAGCGCCGTGACCGTCCTGCTCGCCGATCTCCTCGACGAGCAGCGGATCGAAGCCCGCGCCTGCATCCCGCAGGCCATCCTCCCCGATCGCGCCCTGTTGGAGGCGGTGATGCATGGACTCCAGAGACTGTGACACGTTGACGGGCCCGCCCGTCGCGGACCTGCTGCCGGCGACCGCCACCATGGCGGTCAAGGTGGTGATCGTCGGCGGCTTCGGCGTCGGCAAGACCACCATGGTCGGCTCGGTCAGCGAGATCCGCCCGCTGACCACCGAGGAGACGATGACCCAGGCCGGCGCGGGCGTCGACGACCTGGCCGGGATCGAGCGCAAGACCTCGACCACCGTCGCGATGGACTTCGGCCGGATCAGCATCAACGAGGAGCTGGTGCTCTACCTGTTCGGCACCCCCGGGCAGGAGCGGTTCTGGTTCCTCTGGAACGGCCTGTTCGAAGGTGCGCTGGGTGCGGTCGTGCTGGTCGACACCCGCCGGCTGGAGGTCAGTTTCGAGGTCATCGGACGGCTGGAGGACCGCGGCGTGCCCTTCGTGGTGGCCGTCAACACGTTCCCCGAGGCGCCGGCCTACCCCACCGAGGAGCTGCGCGCCGCCCTCGACCTGCCCGCCGACGTGCCGATCGTCGCCTGCGACGCCCGGACGCGGGGGTCCAGCCGGGACACCCTGCTGGCGCTGATGCACCACCTGTACAGCCTGTCGGCCCCGCCCGGCGGGTGACTCCCGCCCCCCGCCACTCCGCCACTCCTCCCCGACCCGACCCGACCCGACCTGCCCCGCCCCGCCCCGCCCCGCGCCCACCGCGCCGCGCCGACCCCGGAGCCACCGTGACCACCCCGTTCACCGACGACGCCTCTTCCACCCCACCGCCCGGCTGCCCCGCCCACCTGCCCGGCGCCGACGGCCCCGGCCCGCAGGGCCTCGGGGCGTTCGGCCACGGCTCGCACGGTCTCGGGGCCCCTGGCCTCCGGCGGCTCTACGGGCCGGAGGCCGAGGCCGACCCGGCCGGCCTCTACGAGAAGCTCCGCGCCGAACACGGCGAGGTGGCGCCCGTCCTCCTGCACGGCGACCTCCCCGCCTGGCTGATCCTCGGCCACTCGGCGAACCTCACCGCCATGCGCACGCCCTCCCGCTTCTCCCGGGACTCCCGCCGCTGGACGGCGTTCCAGAACGGCCTGGTCGGCGCCGACTCGCCACTGATGCCGGTGATCGCCTGGCAGCCGCTCTGCGTCTTCGCCGACGGCGCGGAGCACAAGCGCCTGCGCGGCGCCGTCACCGACAGCCTCAACCGCTTCGACCGGCGCGGGGTCCGCCGCTACGTCACCCGCTTCACCGACCAGCTCGTCGCGGAGTTCGGCCCGAGCGGGCGGGCCGAACTGGTCTCCCAGTTCGCCGAGCACCTGCCCATGCTGGTGATGACCCAACTGGTCGGCATGCCCGAGGAGTACGGCCCCCGGCTGGTCGAGGCCGCCCGCGACCTGATGAAGGGCACCGAGACGGCCGTCGCCAGCAACGACTACGTCGTGGCCACGCTGCGCCGCATGATGGAACGCAAGCGGGTGTCCCCCGGCGGCGACCTCGTCTCCTGGCTGATGCAGCACCACGCCGGGCTCAGCGACGACGAGGTCCTGGAGCACCTGCGGGTCGTGCTGCTCGCCGCCAACGAGACGACGGTCAACCTGATCGCGGACACGCTGAAGCTGGTCCTCACCGACCACCGCTTCCGCGCCCACCTGTCCGGCGGTCACATGACCCTGCCCGAAGCCCTGGACCAGGTCCTCTGGGACTCCGCACCGATGTCGCTGGTGGCGGGGCGCTGGGCCACCGGCGACACCGAACTCGGCGGCCAGCAGATCAGGACCGGCGACATGCTGCTGCTCGGCCTCGCGGCGGGCAACGTCGATCCCGTCGTCCGCCCCGACCTCCGCAAGCCGCTCCACGGCAACCGCTCGCACCTCGCCTTCGGCGGCGGCCCGCACGAGTGCCCCGGCCAGGACATCGGCCGGGCCATCGCGGAGACCGGCATCGACATCCTGCTGACCCGCCTGCCCGACCTCCGGCTCGCCGTCCCGGAGGAGGAGCTGACCTGGACGTCGGCCTGGATCTCCCGGCACCTGGTCGGCCTGCCGGTGGAGTTCACCCCGCGCACCGCACCGGCCGAGCCCGCACCCGGCACCACCCCGGTCGTGCCCGCCACGCCGTCCACCCCGCCGCCGGCCGCCGCGCCCGTCCCACCGGCCGGGCCGCCCGCGGGCCCGGCCTTCGCCGCACCCGTGCCCCGGCAGCGCCGCGGCTGGTGGCACACGCTCACCGGGCTGTTCCGACGCTGAGCACGCCCGGCGGTCACCGAGCGCCCGCGCTTGACCGCAGCGGACAGCCCCAGCCCCGTGAGGGATCGCAGCAGAGGGCCTAGCTGTCGCCTCGGTGTCCGGCGCGGACCACCGCCAACCCGCCGACCCTGGTCGTGATGCCGGCCGGTCCGCGTCGGGCCGAGGCGAGCACGCTGGCCGGCCGGCCGAGGGTGTCCCCCTGCTCCACCTCGATCGCGACCGTCTCCGCCCCCGTCGTGTCGAGCAGGTGGGCGGCCAGGCAGCCGGTGCTGTTGGCATTGGCGACGTCCTCGTCGACACCGATCGCCGGCGCGAACATCCGCGCCGCGCCCGGCCGGTCGCCCACCGGCGGCACGTACACGAAACAACCGAGGAGCCCGTACCGGCGGCAGGCCGCTGCCAGCCTGCCGAGGTGCGGGTGGACTCGGAGCAGCGCCGACCGGTCGTGGACCGGTACCAGCATGCGCGGTGCGCCGGGCGAGGCGATCCGCGGCGCGTCGGTCGGATGCAGGTCGTCCGCGGTGAGCGCGAGCGCGGCGACGATCGCGGTGCGCTCGTCCGGTGCCGGGTGACGCAGCGCGACGAGGCCCTGGTCGAACCAGACCTCGATGCCGGCGGGGCGGCGGATCGCGACGGTGTCGAACGTGCGCCCGCCGGTGTACTGGCGGTCGTTCAGCTCGCCCAGCGCGGTGCGGGCCAGCCGGACGGCCTGCGCGGCCACGGTGCCGTGGCCGCAGCCGGACAGTTCGGCGGTGGCGGTGAAGAACCGGACCGGCCGGCCACCGTCCGGCGTCCGCTCCGGGCCGAGGAACGCCGCGTGCGAGGTGCCGGCCGCAGCGGCGACCGCACGCCGGTCCGCGTCCGTCGCCGCCGGGTCGTCGTCGGTGACGGCCGTGGGGCTGCCGCCCCGGCCGTCGCGCCGCACGCACGCATCAACCACCGTGACATCCGCCCAGGACATCGGCCCACCTCCGACGCTCAACGAACCGGCCACCACGAACAGCGTTCCGCCGATGGCCGGACGTGCCCGCAGCGGCCGACCGAACGCGTCCCGGAGCGTACCGTCCTGCCTCGGCCGGTGCCATCCTGCACCGGACGGTGGATGCCGACCGCACCGCCGCCGGCGTGGTCGGCGACCTCGGCGGCCACCCGCCGGCCTTGCGGGGATGCCCGTCAACGGCGTCTCCCAGGCTCGGGCGCCGCCTGCCCGGAGCTCCGGCCGACGGCCTCCGGGCGGGCCCTCGGGCGCGGCGCTCCCGGCCGCCGTCACCGCCTTGGGTACCGTCGCTGCTCGTGGAGGAGACCCGACGGCCCGTCAGCGAGCCCGCCCGTCCGCCCGGGCCGGGCGCAGCCGCGCACGGACACCCCCGGCGACCGGAGCCCCTGCGGGCGGAGCCGGCCGCCGGCGTGCCCGAGCGGGTCTGGTACGCGGCGTACGGCTCGAACATGCAGGCCGACCGGTTGGCCTGCTACCTCCGCGGGGGCCGCCCGCCGGGCGCGGCCCGGACGTACCCGGGCTGCCGGGACGGCACTCCGCCCGCCCGGAGCGTGCCCGTCCTGCTGCCCGGGGCGCTCTACTTCGCCCTGGAGTCGGCGGTCTGGGGCGGCGGTGTGGCCTTCTACGACCCCGCCGGTACGGGCGAACTCCCGGCCCGCGCCCACCTGATCGGCGTCGGACAGTTCAGCGACATCGCGGCGCAGGAGAGGCACCGCTCCCCCGGCGCCGACCTCGCGCTGGACGAGGCCGTCCGGACCGGCCGCCAACAGCTGGGCCGCGGCCCGTACGGGACGCTGGTCTGCCCCGGCTCGCTCGACGGCCTCCCGGTGCTGACGCTCACTGCCGCGTGGCCGCCTGGCCGCGCCCCGCTCAATGCCCCGGGTGCCGCCTACCTGCGCCTCGTCGCCGCCGGTCTGGCCGAGGCCCACGGATGGAGTCCACGCCGGGCGGCCGCCTATCTCGCCGCCCGCCCGGGCGCAGCCGGGCACTGGACCACCGCCACGCTGCTGCGGCAGCTCGCCGGGGCCTGAGCCACGGACCTGCCGGCCGTGGCGGCGGAGCCGGGTCGGCCCGGCCCACGCGGGTGCTGGTCCGCTGGACGGCGAGGGCGCGGTGGCGGGCATAGCCTGAGAGCATCGGCCGGACGATGCCGACCGGCCGCCGACTGGGAGGTGTCCGCGATGAACGGACCCGTCGTGGTGGGAATCGACGTCGCGGAGCCCGGCCGGGCCGCCGTCGACTGGGCCGCCGACGAGGCCGCACTCCGAGGGCTTCCGCTGCGGCTGGTACGCGCCCCCGAGCTGCCCTCCGGCCGCGAGGAGGACGCGGCGCTGCTCGCGGTCGAGCGCGCCCGGGTCACCCAGGAGCACCCGGAGCTGCCCGTCACCGCCGATCTGGTGGACGGCAAGGCGCGCGAGGTGCTGGCCGGCGCCGCGGCGGACGCGACGCTGCTGGTGCTCGGCGCCCGGGGCTCCGGGGGCTTTCCCGCGTTGCTGCTCGGCTCGACCGCCCTTCACGCGGCGGCCCACGCGCCCTCCCCGGTGGCCGTGGTGCGCCCGACCGCGGCGGCTGCGGACGACCCCGCGGTGGTGGTCGGCATCCAGGGCGCGGAGCACGAGGAACCGGTGCTCGCCCACGCCTTCCAGGCGGCCCGGCGCCACGGGATTCCGCTGTTCGTCGTGCACGCCTGGACGTATCCCCTGTTCATGGGCCCGGGCCACGAAGTCCCGGTGGTGTACGAGGGGGCGCACGTCGAGGAGGAGCACCGGCGCGCGGTCGCCGAGGTGCTGGCGGGCTGGCGCGAGCGCTTCCCCGAGGTGTCCGTCACCACTTCGGTGACCCGCTCGCACGCGGCGCGCGAACTGGTGGCCGCCTCGGCCGGGCGCCGGCTGCTCGTCGTCGGCCGCCACGGCCGGCCGCGCGGGCCGATCGGTCGGCTCGGCTCCACCAGCCAGGCCGTCGTGCAGCATGCCGAGTGCCCGGTCGTCGTCGTACCGGTCTGAGCAGGGGCGGTCGGTCCGGACCGGCGGAACCTTCGCGTTCGGCGTCGGCGACGTCAACTCCTCTGCCCGGCGGATGCCTTGTACCGGCCGGGCTTCACCCGTCCGGTTCCGGGGGAGGCCACCGGAGCGGCCCGGTGAACGTCAGGCCGCCAGGGCGGCGCGGACTCCGGAGGCGACGGCGGGATCGGTGAGGAGGTCGTTGTGCTTCAGGCAGGCCGTCCGGATGTTGACGGCGCCGGCCAGGGTCGTGCTCGCCGGCGGGGCGATCTGCTCGTCGCAGGACGACCAGAAAGTGGTGTACCGCACCGGCGGCGGGGCCTCGGTGCCGCTGTTGAGGTGGCTCAGGACGTACGAGCCGGGCGTCATGTCCCGGCAGCCCTGGTCCCAGAGGGCGCAGAGCCAGCCCACCGTGGTGCCGTGGTTCGGGCCGGCCAGCGAGACCAGGTGCGCGACCTTCGCCGCGCCGCCGCCGAACCGGACGTACCAGCGGGCCGGGAGGCTGCCGAGGGAGTGGGCGACGAAGTCCACCTGTGCGGCGCCGGTGCTCCGGAGCACGCCGTCGACGTAGTCGGCGAGGCGGGCGGCGAGCACCTCGTTGGTGGACTGCGTGCTGTCGTAGCTCCAGGCGAAGAGCCGGTCGGCGGGGTGGCCGGCAGCCTCGAACGAGTCGATCATCGCCGACCACACCCCGGGGTCGGCGTTGCGGCCGTGCACGAAGATCACCGGGTTCGGCGTCGTGGCCAACCGCGGTGCAGTGGCGGCCCGCGGTGTCGTGGCGGCCTCCGGCATCGTGGCGGCCGCACCCGTGGCCGCCGCGGCCGGGCGCGGTACCGCCGTGCCCGGCAGGGCGCTCGCGGGTGACGGCACCAGGAGGGCGAGGAGCAGCGGGCCGAGGAGCAGCGGGCAGAGGAACGCGACGGCACGGCGCACGGGAGGACCCCCACCACTCGTCATGCACGGGACGGACCGGTACGGGAATCCTGGTCCGCGACCGCGCGGCCCAAACCCGGACGCCCGCCCCGCACGTTCCCGGGGAGGGTCAGCGCGGCTGCCGCAGGCCGGCGACGAGGAGCGCGACCATCCGGCGCGCGTCGTACTGCGGATCGCTCTCGGCACCGATGCAGAGGTTCCCGATGCCGTGCAGGAACGGATACGCCGTGACGTCCGCGCGGATCTCGCCGGAGGCGGCGGCCTCGTCGAGGAGCCGGGTGCAGACCGGCAGGAGGCGGTCGAGGAAGTAGGCGTGCAGGCTCTCGAACCCGGCGTTGTCGGCCTGCATCGCGGCGGCCAGGCCGTGCTTGGTGACGAGGAAGTCGACGAACAGGTCGACCCACCGCCCGAGCGCGGCAGCGGGCGTCGGGCCGTCGGCCAGCAGTGCCGGCCCGGCGTCGGCACAGGCGTCGACCTGGTGGCGGTAGACGGCGACGACGAGGTCGGCCCGGGTGGGGAAGTGCCGGTAGACCGTGCCCGTCCCGACGCCGGCCCTGGCGGCGATGTCGCGCACCGGCGCCTCGACGCCCGAGGTGACGAAGAGCTCGGCGGCCGCGTCCAGCAGGGCCTGCTGGACGCGGCGGACGTCCTTGCGCTTGGCCCCGGCCGCGCTCTCCGCGCCCTGGTCACCGGCGTTCACGTGACGCTCCTTCCGTCAGGGGACCGCAAAGCGGAACAGGGTTCCATGGCATTGGCGGAACGAGGTTCCGTTTTGGCCATGGTGCCGGAAGGGTGCGGGAACGGGACGCCACGGCCACGCCGTGCGCCGCCGCACTTCACCAGGGAGCAGGCCGGCCCCTACGCCGCCGAGTCCTGAGGCCCGACCGCCGCACGGCCTTCGGAAGGCCGGCGGTGTCGAGCCGCGCGCGCCGCCAGCACCTCGCCCGTCCGGGTGCTTCTCCGTCGCGCCCGGGCCACCGGGGGCCCGGGAGCCGTGATCCTGGGCGCGTCAGCGCCGGCCGGCCGGTCGGCGCCCGCAACGACGAGGTGGGTGAGCAGCTTGTCCCGATACAGCTTGTCCCGATACGTGGGCCCCCGGGGACCGGCCCGCAGGGCCGTGCAGGTGGCAGGTGTCCTGGTGGCACTCGGGGCCGCGACGGCGGCGGTCCCCGGGCCCTGCGGCCCGGATCTACGGGTGGCGGTGGCGGATCCGCCACCGGCTTCGGCGGGCGGCACCACCACCGTGCACGCCGTGGTCACCAACACCGGGGACACCACCACCCTCGGGCCGTTCACGCTGGTGGTGCACCTGCCGCCCGGGGTCGTCGGCACCGGGCTGGCACCGGCCGTCTGCTCCACCGGGCCGTTCGGGCACACCGTGACCTGCACGTTCCCGGCGGGGCTGGCCGCCGGCGACTCGGTGGCCGCCGACGTCCGGCTCGGCGTCGCGTCCGGCATGGACCCGGGCACACTCGACGGGACCGTCGAGGCGGACCAGCCCGCCGATCCGACCCCGGCCGACAACAGCGCCCGCTTCGCCATCGTCGTCCGGTAGCCGCGGGCTCCGCGTGGGCGGGCTCGCCGCGGCGGGCTCCGGGTGGCGGGCTGGCGGTGGACGGCCACCGGGAGCCCGCCACCCGTGCCACCGGGCGGGCGGCCTACTCGGCGACGGTGAGCACGACCTTGCCGGTCACCCGCCCGGTGTCGCCCAGGGCATGGCCCGCGGCGGCCTGGGCGAGCGGGAACGCCGCCTCGATCACCGGCCGCAGCTCCCCCGCGTCGACCAGCCCGGCGACGGCCAGCATTCCCGCCTGGTCGGCCTCCACGAGCAGCGGGTACGCCCGCACGCCGCGGGCGGCGCCCTGCTCGGCGAGGTCGGCGGGCACGGAGCCCAGCGCGATGGTGATCAGCTGCCCGCCGGGCTTCAGGGTGGCGAGGGAACGGACGGCGGTGTCACCCCCGAGGGTGTCGAGGACGACGTCGACCGGCTCGATCGCGGTGAAGTCCTCCGTCCGGTAGTCGACCACCTCGTCCGCGCCCAGCTCGCGCAGCAGCGCGTGCTTGGGCGCACTGGCGGTGCCGATCACGTACGCGCCGCGCGCCTTGGCGATCTGCACGGCGAAGTGGCCGACACCGCCCGCCGCCGCGTGGACCAGCACGCGCTGACCCGGCCGGACGTCGGCGGCGTCCACCAGCACCTGCCAGGCGGTGAGGGCCGCCAGCGGGATCGCGGCCGCCCGGACGTGGTCCAGCCCCGCCGGCTTGCGGACGAGCGCACGGGCCGGCGTCACCACGTACTCGGCGAAGGAGCCGACGCCGTGCGGGTAGGGCAGCATCCCGAACACCTCGTCGCCGGGGCGGTGGATCGTGACGCCGGTGCCGACGGCCTCGACCACACCGGAGACGTCCCAGCCGAGCACCAGCGGGAGGCGGTCGAGGAAGCCGGCGGAGCTGCGGTGCTTCCAGTCGGTCGGGTTCATGCCCGCCGCGTGCACGCGGACGAGTACCTCGGAGGGGCCCGGCACCGGGCGGTCGAGCTCGACCTCGCGCAGTACCTCGGGGCCGCCGTGGGTGTCCTGGGAAATGGCCTTCATCGTTGTCATGCCTCCAGGATCATCGGGCCCGACCTGCGGAGATAGTGGCCCGGAGGTCATCATGTGCAAGGATTGGGCCATGCATCGTGTTGTCGTTCTGGCCCTCGACGGGGTCATCCCCTTCGAGCTGAGCCTCGCCTCCCGGCTCTTCGGCGCCGCCACGGACCCCGAGGGCCGGCCGCTGTACGACGTGGTGACCTGCTCGCCGGACGGCCGGCCCGTCCGCACCGCCGCCGACTTCTCGATCACCGTCGAACGGGACCGCTCCGCCGTCGCCGAGGCCGACACCCTGATCGTGCCGGCGGCCGAGGAGTTCGCCGCGATCAGCGGCCCCGAGGAGCTGCCGCGCGGGATCACCGAGGCCCTGGCGCTGCTGCGGCCGGACGCCCGGATCGCGGGGATCTGCGTCGCCACCTTCGTGTTCGCCGCGGCCGGCCTGCTGGACGGCCGGCCCGCCGCCACCCACTGGCGGCACGCCGAGCGGTTCCGGCGGCTCTACCCGCAGATCGACCTGACCCCCGACGTCCTCTTCGTCGACACCGGGCACGTCCTGACCTCGGCCGGAGCGGCGTCCGGCATCGACCTCGTCCTGCACCTGATCCGCTCCGACCACGGCAGTGCCGTCGCCAACCAGGTCGCCCGGAGCTGCGTCGTCCCGCCGCAGCGCGAGGGCGGCCAGGCCCAGTACGTGGAGCGGCCGGTGCCCGTCAGCACCGACAGCGGGACGTCCGGGACCCGGGCCTGGGCGCTGGACCGGCTGCACGAGCCGCTCCAGCTGGGCGACCTCGCCGAGCACGCCGGGATGAGCCGGCGGACCTTCACCCGCCGGTTCCGGGCCGAGGTCGGGATCAGCCCGGGCCAGTGGCTCACCCAGCAGCGCGTCGACCTCGCCCGGCACCTGCTGGAGAGCAGCGACCTGACGGTCAACCGGGTCGCCGAGCGGGTCGGCTTCGGTACCGGGGCCTCCCTCCGGCAACACCTGCACTCCGCGATCGGCGTCCCGCCGGGTGCGTACCGGCGCACGTTCCGGGGCTGAACGGCCGCCGGGCCGCTTCGGTCCGGCCGGTGAGGCGGCCGACGGGGTGGTCGGCGAGGTCTTCGGCGGGGTGGTCGGTCAGTGGGCGGGCCCGGTGAACGGGCGCGGGCCGGCCGCCCCGTTCGGGCGCTCGGGGAAGAGCGCCTCCAGGACGGCCGCCACCCCGTCCTCCTCGTTGCTGCCGACGACGTGGTCGACCGCGGCCAGCACCTCCGGGTGCGCGTTGGCGACGGCATAGGCCGTGCCCGCCCAGGCCATCATCGGCAGGTCGTTGGGCATGTCCCCGAACGCGACCGTCAGCTCGGCGGTGACACCGAGGCCGGTGGCGAACTCGCCGAGCGCCGAGGCCTTGCTCACCCCCTGGGCGACGGACTCCACCAGGCGCTCGCCGTTGGAGTGGTACACCGTCACCAGATCGCCGACGACCGGCCGGGCCAGGGCGAGCAGTTCGTCCGCCGACAGCTCGGGGTGGCGACCGATCAGCTTGGGCGCGGGGCGGCCGAACAGACTCGCGTCGTCGAGGCGGCGGACGGTGGTGTCGGCATCCCAGTCGCCCGCCTCGTAGTGCGCGTCCCCGGCCAGCTCGTGCGCGTACTCGACCGCCAGGCTGATGCCGGGGACGGCGGCGCGCAGCCGCCGGGCCGTCTCGCGGAGCACGTCGACCGGGATCGCCCGCTCGGCGACCACCTCCCGCGTCCGCAGGTCGTAGCCGAAGGCCCCGTTGGAGCAGATGGCCGTGCCCCGGCGGCCGAAGACCTCCGCGATGTCGTCCATCAGGCGCGGCGGCCGGCCGGTGACCAGGACGAAGCGCCCGCCGGCCCGCTCGACCCGGGCGAACGCGGCGAGCGTCCGGGCCGAGACCGTCCGGTCGCCACGGACGACCGTGCCGTCGAGGTCGGTGGCGACCAGCCGGGGCTGCCGCGGGGGGAGAACGCTGGGTGCTGTGCTCACCGGATCGGCACTCCTATTGGTAAGGATTCCTAACCTTTAATCGTCATGATGGTCAGGCCCCGAGCGCGTGTCAATCAATCGCTCCCGCGCGGCACCTCTCGCACCGGTGCGTGGTTGTGGTGTGCCCGGTGGACTGCCGCACTGTTGACGTGCTGCTCCGATCGGGCGCCGGGCGGTGAGTGCCTGACGGACCGTCGGACATGTGCCCCGCGCCGACGCCCTGATGGAACGCTAATGGTCAGAAGTGTCCGGAGTGGCGAACAGGTCCTGGAGGGTCTGGGTCGCCAGGTTGAGCAGCCAGGTGTGGGCGGGGTCGTCGTCGTAACGCTGGTGCCAGAGCAGACAGAGCGGTACGGGCGGCAGCTCGAACGGCAACGGCAGCATGGTCAGGCCCAGTTGGTCGCGGGCGGAGCGGGTGACCGCTTCGGGGAGGGTGACCACGACGTCGGTGTCACGGGCGAGTTGCAGGGCGGTGTCCGTCGCGGGGGCGGCGACGATGACACGGCGCTCGTGGCCGAGGGCGGCGACGACGTCGTCGACCCGGTCACGCAGCTCTCCACGCCGGGAAACGGTCACGTGCTCAGCGGCCGCGTACCTCTCGACGGTCATCGGCCCTTCGGTGAGCGGATGCCCCGCCCGGAGAGCAAGGATGATCCTGTCCTGGCCGATGAGGCGGTGACGTATGTCGGGCTGAGGCGGCGGTCCGGCACTGGAGGCCACATCGACCTCACCGCGACGCAGCTCAGGGCTGTCGTGGCCCGACTCGACCGTGAGACGCATCCTCACCTTCGGGGCCTGGCGGTGCACCGCGGAGACGAGGGCGGTCCCGCAGGCGGTGGTGAGGGCGTCGTGCAAGCGAACGGTGAACACCCGCTCCAGCCCCGCCAGATCGAGGTCCGTACGGGAGGACAGCAACTGGTGAGCCTGCTGTACGAGGACGTGGACCTCCGTGCGCATGGCCAGTGCGCGAGGGGTGGGCGTCATGTGGCGTCCGGTGCGAACCAGGATCTGGTCACCGGTGGCTCTGCGGATACGGCCCAGCGATCGGCTCATCGCCGGCGCGGTGACGTGGAGCCGGTCCGCGGCCCCGGCCACGCTGCCCTCTTCCAGCAGCGCGTCCAGGGCCGTGAGCAGGTTCAAATCCAATTGCATGCCGGTCACTATACGAGTGGAAAACATGCACTTGTTGTTAACAGCAGGGCCTCCGAGGTGCTGTCAGAACACCGACCAGCCCGTCGCCGTCGTCAGTGCGTCGAGGGCCGCCACCCCGAGCACCGAGTTCCCCGCGGCGTCCAGGCCCGGGCCCCAGACGCAGACCGTGCCCCGCCCCGGCAGCACGGCCAGCACGCCCCCGCCGACCCCGCTCTTGCCCGGCAGCCCGACCCGGTAGGCGAACTCGCCGGCCGCGTCGTACGTCCCGCAGGTGAGCAGCACCGCGTTGACCCGCTTGGCCTCGCTGCGCGAGAGCAGCCGCGAGCCGTCGGCCCTTATGCCGTGCCGGGCGAGGAACAGCCCGGCGAGGGCGAGGTCGCGGCAGCTCGCCTCGACGGCGCAGTGCGCGTAGTAGTGCGCGAGCACGCTGTCGACCGGGTTCCGCAGGTTGCCGTAGCTGGCCATGAAGTGCGCCATCGCCGCGTTCCGGTGCCCGTGCTGCGCCTCGGAGGACGCCACCGAGTCGTCCACCGCGACAGCGTCGTTGCCGGACTCCGTGCGGAGGAAGTCGCGGACGGCGCCGACCGCGTCGCCGGTCAGCTTCAGCAGCCGGTCGGTGACGACCAGCGCGCCCGCGTTGATGAACGGATTGCGCGGGATCCCGTGCTCGGACTCCAGCTGCACCAGCGAGTTGAACGGGTTGCCGGACGGCTCGCGGCCTACGCCGGACCAGAGCGCGTCCCCGCCCTCGGCCAGCGCCAGGGCCAGGGTGAACAGTTTGGACACCGACTGGATCGAGAACGGGTGCTGCCAGTCCCCCGCCCCGAACACCTCGCCGTCCACGGTGGCGATCGCCATCCCGAAGGCCGTCGGGTCCGCTTTCGCGAGCGCCGGGATGTAGTCGGCGACCCGGCCGCGGCCCGGCTCGCGCCGGGCCGCCTCCATCGCGTCCTGCAACAACTGCTGGTAGTCCACATCGTTCACGCCGCCATTGTGGTCCACCCGGGCCGAGCAGGGCGAAAGCCGCCCGGCCGAGGGGCCCGGCGACCGGACACCGCCGACCGGACACCGCCGATCGGGAGCCCCCCGGCCGGGAGCTGTCAGCCGAGCACCCCTGCGGCGACCTCGGCGACCTGGGCGACCAGCAGGCTGTCGCTGGGGCCGGTGGACGCGTGGGTGGTCGTCAGGACGGCCAGCACGATCGGCGGCCCGTCCGGCGCCCGGACCACCCCGACGTCGTTCGCCACCCCGTACGAGCTGCCGCCGCCCGTCTTGTCCGCGAGGATCCAGTCCTTCGGGAGCCCGGCGCGGAAGCGTGCGGTGTTGGTGGTGTTGGCGAGCATCCAACCGGTCAGCCGCTCCCGGTCGGCCGGCGGGAGCACGTCGCCGAGGAGCAGCCGCGCGTACGTCGCGGCGATGGCGCGAGGGCTGGTGCTGTCGGTCGTCCGCCAGGGCTCCGCCGAGTTGAGTTCAGGCTCCCAGCGGTCGAGCCTCGTCCGGCCGTCGCCGATCGAGCGGCAGAACCGGGTGACGGCCGTCGGGCCACCGAGCTCGCGCAGCAGGAGGTTGGCCGCGGCGTTGTCGCTGTGGCTGACGGCGGCCGCGCACAGCTCCTCCACCGTCATGCCGTTGGCGAGGTTCTCCGGCAGGCCGGTGTCCGGGGCGTACTCGGCGTCCGCCACGTCCTTCGCGGTGTAGTGGATCCGCTTGGCCAGGAACTCGCCGTCCCGGTCGAAGTCCCGCAGGAGGGCCGCCGCTGCGAGCGGCTTGAACACCGAGCAGAGCGCGAACCGCTCGTCCGCGCGGTACAGCACCGTGCGGCCCGTGGCCGTGTTGCGGCCGAACACCCCCAGCCGGGCGGCGTGCTCGCGCTCCAGCTCGGCCAGCCGGTCGGCCACCTCCGCGCCGCCGGGCTCGGCTGCGCGGGCCCGGCCCTCGCCGAGCAGACCGCCGGCCAGCACCGCCCCCGCGCCGGCGGCCAGCACCGAGCGCCGGGACAGCCCCGCCGCCGGGCCCGTCCCCGCGCCCGCACTCGTTACCGCCCTCGTTCCCACCCTGCCGATCCTCATCCCGTCTCCTCACGCCGTCGGATCGCTTCAACGATCAACACGCAACGGGGAGCGGGTAAGTTCCACTCGGATCACACTGCACACGAACGAGTGGCGCCGGGAGCCGGCCCTTGACGCGGACGGCCCTTGAGGCGGAGGGCCATCGACGCGGACCGCCATCGACGCCGACGGGAGGCGCCGCACGGCCGGGGCGACGCTGCGCCGGCCGGGGCGGTCAGGCTCCGGCGTGCAGCCGGCGCAGGATCACCATCAGCTCCTCGGGCGGGGCGATCGAGAACGAGCGCGTCTCCTCGTCGATGCGCGTCAGCGAGGTCACCGTGCCCCGGTGCCACCAGTAGACCCGCGGCGAGACCGGCCCCGGGTTGTCCTGGTACGCGCCGAGACCGAAGGCCGCGAGGTCGTTCAGCGCGTCCACCGCCTCCCGGCCGGCCAGCGGGTGGAAGGCCAGGTAGTGCCGGCTCGGCGCCGTGAACAGCGCGCCGTCCGCCGGCAACTCACGCCCGGTCACGGCACGGGCCAGCTCGTCCAGGACGAGGGCCTTGCTCGCCACGAACATCGACGCGCCGGAGGCGATGTGCAGCGTGGCGCCGCCCTGCCCGTGCGCGACGTCGTACTCGACCGGCTCCCGCACCAGATTGGCCCGCCCGGCGGCCCGCAGCGCCTCCAGCCCGGTCTCGCCGACGGCGCGGTCGTCCAGCAACCGGACGGCCTCGGGCAGGTCCAGGGCGAGCGCCTCCTGCAGCCCGGGCGCCACCGGCCGCACGTAGCGGAACCCGTCCGCGACCTCCGCCGGGAAGGCGTCGTCGGCCAGCAGCCGCAGGTAGGCCACCCGGAGCACCTGCTCCGACCCCTGCGGCGTGGCCGCCTCGGCCCCCTCGACCGCCCGGAAGTGATGCTCCACCAGCCGGGGCCACTCGCGCGGGTCGGCCCGCCGGCAGAGTTCGGCCAGGTTGTGGAGCGGGCTGACCCCCTGCGGAGCGTGCACGGCGTCGCCGCCGATGGTGACCTGCGGACGTCCGGCGTGGTACTGGCCGACCAGACTGCGCAGGTGATCGGCCTGGACGGTCGTCAGGGCGGGCAGGTGCGGGTCGAACCGGGGCTGGGCCTTCGAACGGAAGAACTTCATGGTCAAACCCTGTGCAGGCGCGCGGCGCCGCCCCGGAACGGGGGCCGGGAAGGCGGGCGCAGCGGCCTCCCTCGGCCGTCGACGGGGCGTCAGGCCGCCGCGTCGCCGGGGCCACGGAGACCGACGGCCTCGGCGAGCAGCCGGAACGAGTCGAGCAGCGCCGTGCGGTCGTAGGTGCTGGTGGCCACCAGGAACTCGTCGGCCCCGGCGCGCGCCACCAGGGCGGCGAGCTCGGCCGCGGCCTCCGGCGGAGTGCCCGCGATGTGCCCGGCGAGCGACTGCTCGTAGGCGGCGCGTTCGCGCGGGGTGAAGGCGTGGGCCAGGATCTCCGCGCTCGGGGCGAGCGGCGGGAACTCACCGTGGGTACGGGAGTACGCGCCCGACCAGGCCTCGGAGACCAGCAGCTCCCGGGCCTGCTCCGTGGTCGCGGCCACCGCCACCGTCCCCGAGACCACCACGTACGGCTCCGCGGCCTGCCGGGACGGGCGGAACCGGGCCCGGTAGCGGTCGATGGCGGCCAGCATCCGCTCCTCCCCGCGGGCTGCGGCGATGACCAGCGGGAGCCCGGCGTCGGCGGCGATGTCCGCACCGGCACCGGTGGCCAGCACGAACGCCGGCACCTGCAAACCCTCCGCGGGCCTCGCCCGGACGTCCCGACGGGTGCGCCCACTGGCATCGAAGTAACCCAGCAGCTCGGCCAGTTGTGCCGGGAACTCGTCGGCCGCGTCCTTCTCCCGGCCGAGCGCGCGCCGGACGCCGTCGGTGAAGGCGACCGAGCGGCCGAGACCCATGTCGATCCGCCCCGGGAAGAGCGCTGCGAGCACGCCGAACTGCTCCGCCACCACCAGGGGCTGGTGGTTGGGGAGCATCACCCCGCCCGTCCCGACCCGGATCCGCGTGGTGGCGGCCGCCACCGCCGCGGCGAGCACGGTGGGCGCCGAGCCCGCCACGCCGGGCACCCCGTGGTGCTCGGACACCCAGAAACGGTGGTACCCGAGCCGCTCGGCCTGCCGGGCGAAGTCCACCGTGTGCCGCAGCGCCTGCGCAGGCTCCTCCCCCTGCCGTGTCCGGGAACGGTCGAGGACGGACAGGCGGATCGTGGGCGCAGCAGTGGTCACCTCCGGGCAACGATCACCGGCCCGGATCTCATTCCCGGGCGCCCGCCTCCCGTCCTCCCCCGTCACGGAGGGGCTCGGCGGACGGCAGTGCGGACGGCGCGCCGAACGACGCTGCGGCCGGTCGGCCGAAGCCGGGGCCCGGGCGGTGGTCCTCGCAGAACCACCCCCCGGCGTAGAGGCGGGCCTCCGCCTCGCACGGCGTCGCCCCGGCGGAGCAGACCGCCGGCCGGAGCGGCCGGATCGCCGGCCGCTCCGGCCGGGCGGGCACAGCGCCGGGCGGTGCGGCCGCGGGCGGCACGGTGGCGGGCGGCACGGTGGCGGGCGCGAGCAGGACGACGGAGGGCGGCGCGACGGCGGACGACGGGCCGAAGGGCTCGCCGCCGTCCCGGAGCGGCCCGGGGCCGAAGCGGCGGTGGCCGTACTCGACCCGGTCCAGGACGCACTGCGCCTCCCGGCGCCGGCGCGGGCCGCCGTACCGCGGGTGCGGCACCGTCGCGTGCCCGGCACTGCGGCCGTGCTCGCGATCGCGCTCGGGGCCGGCCTCGGGTTCACGCCCGGGGCCGTGGTCGGAGTCGTACCCGGGATCGCGCCCGGCGTCGTACCCGGAGTCGTGCCCGGGGCCGTGCCCTGGGCCGGTGAGGACGCCGCCGTTGGCGAGGAAGGCCTCCCGGTCGGCGGCGGAGGCCCAGAAGCGGCGCAGTCCACGACCGGTCCTGAGCGTGAGCGGCACGTACGCGCCGCGGGCGATGTCCCGGACGAGACCGTCGAACTGTCGGCCCCGGGCCTCCCAACGCGGGTGCCGGCGAGCACAGTTGCCGCTCCGCCGGTGCGGGCAGGGCGCCGGGCCGCGGTCGCACCGCTCCAGTGTCAGGGCGCGCACGCCGCCGCGGACGAGGAGGTCCCGGCTGTCCCGGATCGCGGCGGCCGGCAGGTCGTCGGCCCGGGTCCAGTGGACGGCGTCGATCAGCGGGGCCCGCGCGTCGACGGTGTGCCAGACGGGAGTGACGCCGTCCGCCCGGGCTGCGGCGTCCCGCTCACGGGCCGTTCCCGCGGCGAGGTAGGAGAGTTGGGGCCGGAACCCGTAGCGGCGCCCGCCCGCTCCGGTGACCAGGACATCGGCCCGCCGCCGGCCGTCGGCGCCGACCACCCCGACCTCGACCGGGTGCCCGTCGCTCTCCGCGGCCCGTACGTACCGCTCCTCGTACGCCCGGTGCGCGTCGCTCCCCGACCGGTGGTGGCGGTGGTGGTCCGGGTTGTGGTGGGCGGCGATCCGGAGGCCGCCGCGTTCGTAGACGTACATCCACTCGGGCCGGTCGGGCCGGGCGGCCCGGCAATCGGGGCAGTACAGCCCGCGCTGTTCCACGGGCCTGCGATCGGCCAGGAGTTGCTGCCAGAGGCCGGGAAGGCCGGGGTGTCCGAGATCGTCGCGGTCGAGGTCGAGAACTGCTCCGATCCGCGCGCAGAACACCGGGTTGCGTTTGGGGAGTGCACCGTCGAAATCGTCCATGGCTTCTCATTTCCGCCATCAACCACCGAGGTAACGGACCCGGCCGGCGGACCCTGCTCACCCGTCGGCCGGGGAATTCAACGTGCAGCCACCGCCGATCCTCCCGCGTTTCCCCCACCCGCCGGGGATTGTCCGAAAATGCACCTCCGACCGCACCGGGCGGGAATGGGAGAGCACGAACGGAATGACCGGTACGACCGCCGAATCGGTCCGGGATCGGCGGAGCCGGGGCAGGCCGGGCAGGCCGGGCCGGGCTGTTACGGGGTGCGAACGGCTCGCGCACCACGTCGAAGTCGCGGTTCAGCGTGACCACTTCCGCACCGCAGCGGGCATCCTCGGCGCATTCCGGCGGCACGGGCCCCGCCCACCCACCGGCGTACTCCCGGTCAGCCGGCCAGGACCACCGTCGTGGCGGCCGCCGAGGCACCGGCCGGCCCGCCCGCGGGAACGGACACGGTGCTGCCGGCGAGCCGGCGGTGCTCCTGCGGGGTGAGTCCGCGGACCCGCTTGAAGGCGGCGCTCAGCGCGAAGGCGTTGCTGTAGCCGACCCGGCGGGCCGCCGAGGCGACGGTGTGCCCGGGGTCACGGAGCAGGTCGGCGGCCAACGCCAGCCGCCAGGTGGCCAGGTAGGCCATCGGCGGCTCGCCGACCAGCGCGGTGAAGCGGCGGGCCAGCCCGGCGCGGGAGACGCCGACCTCGGCCGCCAACGACGCCACCGTCCACGGGCGGGCCGGGTCGTCGTGCATCAGGCGCAGGACGGGGCCGACCACGGAGTCGTGCTGGGCGCGGTACCAGGCGGGGGCGCCGCTGTCCGGGGCCGCCAGCCAGCTGCGCAGCACGCCGACGACGAGGAGGTCCAACAGGCGGTCCAGCACCAGCTCCTGGCCCGGCTCGTCACGCACCGTCTCGCTGGTCAGCAGCCGGACCAGGGCGTCCTCCGTGGCGGCCGGATCCGGACCGGCCGGGCGGACCAGCAGAGCCGGCAGGTGGTCCAACAACCGTCGGCCGATCTCGTGTTCGGCCCGGTAGGTGCCCGAGAGCAGGACGGCCGGGTGCTCGTCGCCGGGCCGCGCCCCGCCCCAGGTGCGGATGCCGAGAGCCATCGAGGCCGAGACGTCGACGCCGTCGCGCGAGCAGATCTGCCCCGGCCCGATCACGACCTGCACGGGGGTGTCCGGGGTGTCGGCCACGGTGTACGGATCGGGTCCGCGCAGGATCGCCACGTCCCCGGGGCGCAGCAGGAGCCCGGCGCCGCCCTCGGGCGTGATCCAGGCCTCCCCGCGCACCATGGTGACCACCGACAGCGGCGCCCCGTCCTCGATCCGCAGCGACCACGGCGCGCTGAGGATCGAACGGAGCAGAAAGGCGCCCCGGGCCTTGGGTCCGTCGAGCAGGCCGGTGAGCGTGTCCATGGGGCAAGCGTAGACGCCTGGACATGGTCTGACGTCACGTCATTTGAGAGAGTCTTGAGCGTCCGGGCGGACTTCGTCCGGCACCACGGGGGATGATCACCGCAGCAGGGCCGTGGCCGGGACGCCACGGACGTGCCGTTGATCGGAAAGAGGGATGCGTCCGATGGAACTGTTACGCGTGATCACGCTGGTCGCCGCCACCATCACCACCGGACTGAGCGCGGGGCTGTTCTACGCGTACGCGTGCTCGGTGATGCCGGGCCTGCGCGGGACGGAGGACCGGATGTTCATCGAGGTGATGCAGCGCATCAACGTGGCCATCCTGAACGGGTGGTTCCTGCTGGGTTTCGTCGGCGCGCTGGCCACCACGGCGGTGGCGGTCGCACTGCACCTGCCCGCCGACGGTCACCGGGTGCTGCCGGCCGCCGCGGCGGCCCTGGTCTTCTACGTGGCGTCACTGGTGGTGACTCGGGTGATCAACATCCCGCTGAACGACGCCCTGGCCGCCGCCGGGGAGCCCTGCGGGCTCGCCGACCCGGCCGCGGTGCGCGGCCGCTTCGAGGCGCGCTGGGTGCGGTGGAACGTGGCGCGGGCGCTGCTCTGCACGGCGGCGCTCGGCTGCCTGTGCTGGGCCCTGGTGCTGCACTGCGACCTGGCCGGCTGAGCCGCGGCTCCGGTTCCGGTTCCGGCCTTCCCGGTTCCGGCCTTCCCGGGTGGGTCCTTCGCGGTTCGGTTCCGGTTCGGGTCCGGTCCTGGTCCGGTCCTGGTCCGCCACGGGTCGGTCCGGCACGACGGCGCAGCCGCCGCGCGCCGACCGCACCGGCCGCCCCGACCGCCGCCGTCCGCGAACGGCGGCGACCGGCGGCGACCGGTGCGGGTGCGGGTGCGGGTGCCGGTGCGGGTGCCGCAGAGGCTAGGCGGGCTGCTCCGGCATCGAGGCGGTGATCACCGAGAAGGCCCCGCCCTGCGGGTCGGCGAGGACGGCCATCCGCCCGGCCGCCATGTCGAAGGCCGGGGCGAGGACGCTGCCGCCCGCGCGGACGGCGGCGTCCTGGACTTCGTCGACGCTGTCCACGGCGAAGTACGGCTGCCAGTGCGGCGGGACGCCGGGCGGGAGCGTGGACAGGTCCATGATCCCGCCGACCGCGCGGTCGCCGACCTTGAACTCCAGGTACCCCTCGGCACCGGGCATCTCGGAACGGGCCGTGGTGACGGGCAGGACCCCGGAGTAGAACGCCGAGGCGGCCGGCAGGTCGGCGGTGACCAGCTCGTTCCAGATGAGCGCGCCGTGCTCGTTGACGATGCCCGCGCCGTCGAAGGTGCCTGCCTGCCAGAGGCCGAAGACGGCGCCCGCCGGATCGGCGATCACCGCCATCCGCCCGAGGTCCATGACGTCCGCCGGGCCCATCAGGGCCGTGCCGCCCGCATCGGTGACGGCCTTGAGCGCGCCGTCGATGTTGTCGGTGGACAGGTAGGTGGTCCACGCCGCGGGCGGAAGCGGGTCGGGGATGCTGCCGTCCGGGTTCATGGCCTTCATGATCCCGGCGACCGGCTTGCCCTTGAGGGTGCAGACGGCGTAGCCGCCCTGCTCCGGGGGGCCGACCTCGCCCTGCCAGCCGAGGAGGTCCTTGTAGAAGTCGAGGGCCGCCTGCTGGTCGGGCACCATCAGGTCGATCCAGCACGGGGTGCCTGGCTGGTAGGGGCCGTTCTTGTCGGGCACGGATGCCTCCATCGGTGACGCTGGGGAAGGACGGGCCGACCCATACCCGGCCCCCACCCGGCGAACCGGGCCGTCCGCGTGAACCACCCACTCGGCCCCGGGCCCTCGCCCCGCCCGCAGTGACCTGCACCGACAGCACGGCGCGGGTCGACGGCGGGGTACCCACCCCGAGCCGGCGCCGTACCGGGGAGCAGGGACCGGGGACCGGGCGGCGATCAGTCCGTACCGGTTCCGGTCTCCCACGCGACGCGGAGGCGCCCCGCCTCGTCGGCGGCCTGGCGAAGACCCGCCCCGTAGGCCGGCTCCCAGGCCGTCCGGTCGTTCAGGTTCGGGCCGAAGGCGCGGATCGATGCCGGATCGGGCTCGACCGTCACCACGGTGTGCGCCGCGGCGACCGCCAGCTCCTGGTGGAGCAGCTCGCGGGGAAACAGGTGGGCCTGCGGGTCGATCACGACGAGCGTGCGCGCCCCGGCCGCGAGGCGGGCGTTGGTCGCCGACCGCAGGGAGCCGTCCATGTACCGGCGGCCGTTGAGGGTGATCGGTGGGTAGATGCCGGGGAAGGCCGTGCCGGCCGCCACGGCGGACGGCAGCGGCGCGCCGCCGGCGCGGTCGAACACCCCCGGCTCGCCGGTCTCGGCGTCCATCACCGTGATGAGCAGCTGCCGGTCCGGCCAGTGGTCCGCGCCGGCCAGGGCCCTCATCCGGGCGACGTGCGCCTGCTCGGGGCCGGTGTCGGCGGCGAGCGCGATCCGGCCGACCCGACGCCACGCCTCGGCCGGGTCCGCGGCGGCATCGCCGAGCACCGCGAACGCCTCGCCCAGCCGGCGCCCGTCCACCTGGGGCGGCCTGCCGTCGGCGGGCGTCACCGGGGTGGCGAGCCGGCCGGGGTCCTGCCCCGTGGCCAGCACCGCGCCGACGATCGCTCCGGTCGACGTGCCGACGATCAGGTCGGCCTCGCCGAGATCCACCCCGCCGCGGCGCAGTCCGCAGGCCAGTCCGGCCATCCAGGCGGCGCCGACGGGGCCTCCGGCTCCCAGCGCAAGTGCCCTGTCGAGTGTGTGCACGACTGTCTCCTCCCGTTGTTGAAACAGTCGTACCATATACTGACGCAGGCTCACATCCGCAGCCCGGAAAGGACGATCCACCATGGGGCGACCCCCAGATCCCGCCCGGCGGGAGCGCACGCTGGCACGAGCGACCGACTACGTGCTGGGTCACGGCCTGGCCGGGTTGAGCCTGCGGCCGCTCGCCGCGGCTCTCGACACCAGCCCGCGGATGCTGCTCTACGACTTCGGCAGCAAGCAGGAGTTGGTGGCCGCCGTCCTCGCCGAGGCCCGCCGCCGCGGTGCGACGCGACTGGCCGATCACCTCCCCGCGGAGGCAGGCTCACCGGAGGAACGCCTGCGCGGCATCTGGGCCTGGATCAGCGCACCGGAGCGCGCCGCCTTCGTCCGCCTCTTCTTCGAGGTGCACGCCGACGGCCTCGCCCACCCCGAGAACTACCCGCAGCAGGCAGAGGCGATCACCGGCTGGTTCCCCACCCTCGGCGCCGCGTTCCGCGAGATCGCCACCGGCCCCGACGACACCGTGACTCCCACGCTGGTCATGGCCGTCATCCGGGGTCTCCTCTTCGATCTCACGACCACCGGCGACCGCCACCGCACCGACCGCGCCCTGGACCGCTTCTGCGAACTCATCCGGAACTGAACGACCGAGGTGGCGGGCCGGTGGCTACCCGAGCCGACCGTGGCCTTCGGTGCGGAGCCGATGGCGAGTGCGCATCAGGATCCGGCCGAGCATGCCAGTTCGGCGGCGCGCAGCGGCGTGCGAGCTCGACGGACGAGATCGGCATGGCGGGTGCCGATGAACTTCTGGGCCTGGAAGTAGTGCTCCAAGGTCGGCCAGACCTGCCCGTCGAGTTCCAGGTCATGCGCGGAGAAGTTGGAGAAGCAACCGTAGGGGGCTTCGTCCGCGCCGTAGAAGTAGATCGTCATGGAAGCCTCGTCGCAGTTGCGGGAACCCGCACGGTCTCAGGCAGCGGGCCGCACCCGCAACCGGTTTCGCCCGTCTCTCACCACCTTCGACCCGTCCCACCGCCTCGGCTGCCGGCACCGCCGACCCGGTGGACGCTGCCGATCACAGCGCTAGGACGGGGACACCCGGGGCGGCCGGGGTGCGCCCGGGGCCGGGGGAGGCGCCTCGGGGCCCGACGCCGGTGGTGTCCGCGGTGCGGCTGAACTCCTGGGCGTCGGGGGCTTCCTGGGGGTCGGGGGTGTCCGCGGGGCCGGGGGCGTCCTGGGCGTCGGGGGTGTCCTGGGCGTCGGGGGGTTGTCGCGCAGGGGAGCGAGCTCGCGGCCGAGGGTCGCGACGTCCATGGCGATCCGGCGGGCGATCTCGCGCGGCCCTGCGCCGGCCGGCAGTCTGCGGCTCCACGAGCGGGCGTGCGCCGGGCCGTCGTGCGTCATGTGGAAGTTCAGACGCAACGCCCCGTCCAGGTCGACCAGGCTGATCAGGTAGTGCGTGTCGGACAGGTCGATGGTCACCTCGTTGCCGATGCAGGAACAGCCGACGAGATCGCCGATCTTCTCTTCCGCGAGGTACTTGGCGAGTTGGATCGCCTTTCCTTCGACGCGGAACGGTCGCAGTGCGGGACTCACGGTGGCTGCCGCCCCCTTCCCCGGTGGTCGCTGTGGGCCGCAATGATTCTAGAACCCACCCCGGTGGGCCAAGTCACCGGCACCACAGGCGACTTGGCCGACAGCACGAAGGGGGCGCAGAGGCGCACGGCACCGCTCGGGGAACGCGACCCGACGAGCCGGGCCCGCCGACCCGAGCCGGGTCGGCGGGCGGTCCGCGGGCGGGCCCGCGGGCGGCTCGGCCGGTGTGCAGGTGTGCAGGTGTGCAGGTGTGCGGGTCAGCGGGCGGGGCGGGCGTGCAGCAGCAGGGCGCGGGTCAACGCGGCCAGCGCCGCCGTGCAGAACGCCGTCCGCAGCATGTTGGTCGCCACCCAGGTGGACTCGAAACGAGTGCGCACCGCGGCGAAGTCCTGGATCCCCGCGGGGTCACCGGCCCCGGCCAGTTCGTTGTTGAGCGGGATGTCCACGCCCATGGTGACGATCAGCGCGGCCACGTAGAGCAGGGTCGCGAGACCGGCCCAGAGCGCCGCACTCCGGCGGCCGGCGCGGTACTGGAGCCAGGCCGCGACTGCCGTGAGGGCGAACGCCCCGACGAAGACCAGCCCGAAGAGACCGTTCCCGATGGCCTTGTTGATGTTCTGCATCGCGGTGACGTAGGTGCGGTCGTCGCCGGCGGCCAGGCCCGGCATCACGGACACGTCGAAGGCGAAGAAGAGGCCTGCCATCAGGCCCATCGCCACCGTCGCGGTGGCCAGCACCGGCCCGGCCGCCCGGCTGCGCCCGGCCACCGCCGGCCCGGTGGCGCCCAGGGGTGCGGCAGCGGTGGTGGCGGCAGGTGTGGTGGGGGCAATGGTGGCGTTCCGGTCGTGGCGCATCGGGATTCCTTCGGTCGTCCGGCCCCCGGCGAGCGGCCGGCGGGGACCGGAAGCGGGCAGCGGGCAGCGGCGGTTCGGGAGGGCAGGGGTGCGGCGGGAATGCGGGCGGGACGCAGCGGGACGGGGCGCGCCGCGGTGCGGCTCAGACGTTCCAGACCCCGGTGGCGGCTGCCGCCCGGGCGAAGTCGGTGAAGTCCCGGGGCTCGCGGCCCAGCGCCCGTCGGACGCCGTCCGCCAGGCGGGCGTTGCGGCCGTCGAGGATCAGTGTGAAGAGGTCGGCGAACTCACCGGGGAGCCCCGCCACGGCCAGCACCGCCCGGTACTCCTCGACGCTCACCGCCGAGAAGCGGATCTCGCGCCCGGTGGCCGCGGACAGCTCGGCCGCGACGTCGGCGAAGGAGAGCAGGCGCGGCCCGGTCAGCTCGTACACCTCGCCGTGGTGACCGTCCTCGGTCAGCGCCGCCACCGCGACGTCGGCGATGTCGCCCGCGTCCACGAACGGCTCCCTCGCCTCCCCGGTAGGCAGGGCCAACTCGCCTGCGAGAACGGGATCGAGGAAGAAGCTCTCGTCGAAGTTCTGGTCGAACCACGCGCAGCGCACCACGGTCCAGGCCGTGCCGGCCTCCCGCACCTCCCGCTCGGCGGCCAGGGCGGCTTCCTCCCCGCGGCCCGAGAGCAGCACCAGCCGCTCCACACCGGCCTTCGCCGCCAGCCGGGAGAAGGCGCCGACCGTCTCGACCGCCCCCGGGAAGGCGAGGTCCGGGTAGTAGGACAGGTACACCGCGCCGACCCCCTCCAGCGCGGGCGCCCAGGTGCTCCGGTCGTTCCAGTGGAACGGGACCGGGGCGCTGCGCGAGCCGGTCCGGACCGCCCGACCGCGGGCGGCCAGGCGCTCGGCGACGCGCCGCCCGGTCTTGCCCGTCCCTCCGGTCACCAGGACGAGCGGGGCGGCGGGGTGCTGCTGCGTGTTCTGCGTGTTCTGCGTGTCATCCGTCATGGCAACCAGTCAATTCCGGTCCGGCCCGACGAGCCATAGCCGCCAGACTCAGCTCCATATGCACGCGTCTACGCGGCCCGGACGAGCCGACCACGGGGGACGCGGCGGCGGCGCGTCCGGCGCAGCGGCAACGGCAGGGTCAGGCGCAACGGCAGGGTCAGCGGCAAGGTCAGCGACAGCGGCATGGACAAGCCCGGAGGCAGGCCGGGATCAACGGTGGGACGGCGCCGCCGGGCGGGAACGGCGGCCCGGCTGCCGGATCAGCCCTTCAGGCGGTACTGGTACGGGGTCATGGTGGTCAGCACGGCGAAGCCCAGGCGCTCCAGGATCGGCCGGCTCTGGTCGGAGGCGTCGACCCGGAGGTACTCGTACCCGAGGTCGGCGGCGATCCGGGCCCGGTGGGCGACCAGCGCGCGGTAGACGCCGCGCCCGCGCCACTCGGCGAGGGTGCCGCCACCCCAGAGGCCCGCGAAGCCCGTGCCGGAGTACAGCTCCGTCCGGGCCGCGCAGACCGGGATCTCCCGGCCGTCCTGGTGGGCGATGGCCAGGTGGACGCGGAAGGTCTCCGGGGTCTCGGCGAGCTGGGCCAGGATGCGGCGGCCCAGCCGGGTGCCGTCGGTGCCGAACGCCGCCTCGTGGACGGCCACCACCTGCGCCACGCCCGCCTCGTCGGTGACCTCGCGCAGCTCGATGCCGGCCGGCGCGGCCGTCCCCTCCGTCCGGCGGACGAGGTCCGCGATCCCGGCGACGACCAGGGTCTCGGAATCCTCCGGGGTGAAGCCCGCGGCGGTCAGGCGGTCGGCCAGGTCGGCCGGGCGGTCGTGGGCGTAGAGCGTCCACTCGAAGTCCTGGCCGAGGCCGGTGTAGTGGCGGACCTGCTCGGCGATCTCCGCGTCGGCCGTCCCGGCGTCGAGGTCCGACCAGAGGATGCCGTTCCAGACGCTCTCGGGCCCGCTCTGACGGACCACCGCCGGTGTCCGCTCGACCAGGGCGGCGGGCGTCGCCGCCCTGGCGCCACGGCGCATCCGGGCGTCGAGGAGGGCCAGCAACTTGTCATGATCAGTGTTCATGCGGGCACTCCATCACCTCGCGGACCTGCGCGGCAACCAGAATTCGGGGCGCTCCCGCCGGGTGTCCCGGCAAGCTGCCGGTGGTCGGCCGGCCCGGCCCGGGCCCCGAAGGACAGCCGGGCCGGCCGTGCCACCGGCAGCCTGCCGGCCCGCCGCTACCGCCGACGGGTGCCGCCGACGGGTGCCGCCGACCGCTACCGCCGACGGGCGGTAGCGGCGCACGTCACGGCGCACGTCACCGGAGGGTGGCGGTCACCACGGTCGCGTCGCGGTCCTCGCACCAACCGAGAACCGCCTCCAGGCCCGCGGCCCCGGCCACGGCCAGCGCCGCCGGGGCCTGCCGCTCGCTGGTCTCGAACAGCAGTGACCCACCCGGCGCCAGCCACTGCGGTGTCTCCGCCGCGACCCGGCGCAGCACGTCCAGCCCGTCCGCGCCGCCGTCCAGTGCCGGCCGCGCCTCGTGCACGCGGGCCTCGGCCGGCAGCAGCGCGATGTCACCGGTCGGCACGTAGGGGACGTTCGCCAGCAGGACGTCGATCCGGCCGCGGAGGGCGGCCGGCAGCGGGTCGAAGAGGTCGCCGTGGAACACCCGGCCCCCGGTACCGGCCAGGTTCCGGCGCGCGCAGGCGACGGCGGCCGCGTCGACGTCCGCCGCATAGACCTCGACCGGCCCGCGGACCCGGGCGGCCAGGGCTGCGGCCAGTGCTCCGCTGCCGCAGCAGAGGTCGACCACGAGCGCTCCGCCGGGCGTCACCCCGGCCGCGGTCTCGACCAGGAACTCGCTGCGGCGCCGGGGCACGAAGACGCCCGCGTCCACGGCGATCCGCAGGCCGCCGAACTCCGCCCAGCCGACCACGTGCTCCAGCGGGCGTCCCTCGGCGCGGGCGCGGACCATCACGGCCAGCTCGGCCGGGGTGGCCGCGGCATCGAGCAGTATGCGCGCCTCATCCTCGGCGAACACGCATCCGGCCGCACGCAGACGCGAAACCACCGACGAACGCAACCGAGAAGAAGAGAAAACAGACAAAAGAAGAACCCCTCGAACAACTGGCGGAGAGAATCATCCGCCAGGGATCCCCGAGGGACCGTCACCGAACCGGCCCGCACCTCTAGAGGTGCGGCAGCACGCCACCGCGACGATTCCCCGGGAGCACCCGCTCCGACACACCGGTAATGGGTCTCACCTCCCCGAGTCCGCAGTCACTTTCGGCTCCGCCACCCTATCGCACGCCCTCCCCCTGCCACAGCGCCGGCCTCCGGTGGTCATCAGGCCCGACGGCCGGCGCCGTTGCGGCGCCCCGCGGCGCCGGGGCGGCCGACGCGCTCACCAGGGCGTCCCGTCGGCCCGGGCACCCGGCGCCCGCGCGCGCTCAGACCAGCTGCTCGGCGACCAGCTCGGCGAACTCCTCCGGGCTGACGATCCGGACGCCCAGCTCCTCGGCCTTGGCCCGCTTGGAGCCGGCCTTCTCCCCCGCGACCAGCAGCGTGGTGCGCTTGGACACGGACGAGGAGGCCTTGCCACCGGCCCGCTCGATCAGCTCGTTCACCTCGTTGCGCGACAGCTTCGCCAGCGGTCCGGTCATCGTGCCGGTGGCCACGACGCTCTGGCCGGCCAGCGGCGCCGACGCTCCCGCCGCACCCGTGTCCGCCTCCGTACCGGTGTCCGCCTCCGCACCGGTGTCCGCACCGGGGGCCGTGGCGGGCGCGGCGACCACGGGCGCGGTCACGGCGGTGCCCACGCCCTGCGCGGCGAGCCGGTCCAGCAGCCCTGCCACATCGGCGAGTTCGGCCACGATGACGGCCGCCTTCTCCACCCCGATACCGGCCACCCCGGCCAGCGCCTCGGCGTCGGCGGCCCGGATCGCGGCCATGCTCCCGAAGTGCGCCGCCATCCGGCGCGACATCGTCCGGCCGGTGCCCCGGATGCCGAGCGCGCAGAAGACCCGGTTCAGCGGCTGGGAGCGGGCGGCACCGAGGGCGGCGATCAGGTTGTCGGCGCTGGTGTCACCCATCCGGTCCAGGGTGAGCAGCTGCTCGCGGGTGAGGGTGAAGAGGTCGGCCAGGTCGGCGACCAGCCCGGCCTCGACCAGCTGGACGGCCCGGGTGCGGCCGAGCCCCTCGATGTCCAGCTGGTCGCGCCCGGCGGCGTAGATGATCGAGGCGACGGCCTGGCAGCCTCGGCCGCGCACGCAGCGCCAGCGCTGCTCGGAGGTGTCGATGGCGTCGCCGCACCGCGGGCAGGCCTGCGGGAACTCGATCGGCTGCTCGGCGCCGGTCCGCTCGTCGACGAGCGGCGCCTCGACCCGCGGGATGACGTCGCCCGCCCGGTAGACGAACACCTGGTCGCCGAGCATCAGGCCACGGCGTTCGATGTCGGCCGGGTTGTGCAGGGTGGCGTAGGTGACGGTGACGCCGTCGACGACCACCGGCTCCAGGACGGCGCGGGGCGCGATGATGCCCGTCCGGCCGACGTTCCACTCGACGGCGAGCAGCCTGGTCACCTTGTGCTGGGCCTTCAGCTTGCGGGCGACCGCCCACCGCGGGGCCCGGGAGCCGGAGCCGGCCTCCTCCTGGTCGGCGACCGCGTCGGCCTTCACCACCACGCCGTCGATCCCGAACGGCAGCGCGGCGCGCAGCGCGGCGATCCCGTCGATCCGCTGCCGCACCTCGTCCAGCGTGGTGCAGCGCCGCGGCTCGGCGGCGGTGGCGGCCGCGGTGCCGGCGCCGAGCTCGGCCAGCCGCGCCAGCAGCGCGCTGTGGCCGAGGCCCGGCAGGCCGACCGCCCCGTACGCGAAGAAGGTCAGCTCGACCCGGTACGGACGGTCCTTGGCGCGCAGCGTGCCGGCCGCGCCACTGCGCGGGTGGGCGAACGGGGTGGCCCCGTGCTCCGTCCGGACGGCATTGGCGTGCTCGAACTGCTCCTGGGTGAGCAGGACCTCCCCGCGAAGCTCGACGTCGACCGGCTCGGCGAGCCGCTGCGGCAGGCCGAGGACGGCGTCGGCGGCGTGCGTGATGTCCTCGCCGGCGAGGCCGTCGCCGCGGGTCAGCAGCGTGGTCAGCCGGCCGGCCCGGTAGCGGGCGGCGACCGCGAGGCCGTCCAGCTTCGGCTCCACGCACCAGGCCGCCACCGGGCGGCCCAACCGCCGCTCCAGACCGGCCGCCCAGGCCTCCAGCTCCTCCGCCGAGAAGACGTTGTCGAGCGAGAGCATCGGCACCGAGTGCGGGACGTCGCCGACCGCCGCGCCGCCGGCCACCTTGCCGGTCGGCGAGTCCGGGAGCACCTCCGCCGGATGCCCGGCCTCGTAGGCCTCGATGGTGCGCACCAGGGCGTCGTACTCGTCGTCGCCGAGCGGCGTGGAGCCGTCGGCGTAGTACGCCGCGGCGGCCCGCACAGCGGTGGCGACGGCGTCGGCGTAGGCGTCCGGAGACGCCAGGGCAGCGGGAGAGGCCATGGTGGCTGCGTCCTTCATACTGCCCATCATCGCGCCCACCACTGACAATCGGCCCGGGGTGAACGGCCGACGGGCGGAGCGGCACCGGCCGCGGAGCCGCAGGTCAGCGGGCCTGGCGGGCCCCAGCGGGCCGCGGGCTTCGAGACCGTCGCCGCGCAGGCCCGCCGGCCGGGCTTCGGCGTTCGGGCCTCGCCGGCCCTCCGACCGGTCAGGGCGCCCCGACCGTTCACGAGCCGGACGCGTGAACGGTCCCGCTGGAGTGGGGCGGTGCCGCGGCTACCGCCGGTGCACCGCGTACGTCAGGTGTGTCACCCGCGACGACGGCTCCGAACGGATGGGCTCCAGCGCGATCCGGGACGCGTCCACGCCGTCGAACAGGCGGGTGCCGGAGCCGAAGAGCACGGGCGACACCGCGATCGAGAACTCGTCGACCAGGCCGGCGTTCAGGTACTCCAGGATCGTCGTCCCGCCGCCGGCGATCCGGACGTCGCGGTCACCGGCGGCCTCGCGAGCCCGGTCGAGGGCGCGCTCGATGCCGTCGTTGACGAAGTGGAACGTGGTGCCGCCGAGCCGCTCCCAGGGGTCACGCCCGGTGTGCGTCACGACGAACACCGGGGTGTGGAACGGCGCATCCTCCGGCCAGGACTGCTCACCGAGGTCGAACATGCGCTTGCCCATGACGCTCGCGCCGGTGCGCTCGAACGTCTCCCGCAGGATGTCGTTGTCGCGCCCTTCCTCGCCGCCCGCGCCGAAGCCCACGTTCTCCCGGAAGAACCGCTGCGGGAAGACCCACTGCTGCAGTTCCGTCCACTGGGCCAACCAGCGCCGGACTTGCGGATCGTCCTGCCTCCCCGGCCCGAAGACGTCCCCACCGGGCACGGACTCGGGCGCGACGAACCCGTCCAGCGACATCGACACGCTGAAGAACACCTTGCCGGCCATCAGCCCTCGGCCCCCTTCCGCACGGTGGTGGTGACGTAGGCGGCCAGGTTGTTCAGCGTCTGGCGGCCGCCCTCGACCGCGTGGTACTTCTCGACCGCCTCGTCGCGCAGCTCCTCGGTGGGGAACACCGTGCGCATCTCGATCCGGGTCGCCGCGCCGTCCGCCGCGAAGGTCAGGACCGACTCGAAGGCGTTCGGGTCGTCGCGGGACTCACCGTGCAGCAGCGCAATCCGCTCCGGCGGGGCGATCCGCTGCCAGCGGATCCACTCGGAGTAGTCCGTCCCGTCCGGCCCGTGCAGCACGAAGACCCACTCCCCGCCCTCACGGAACTCGAAGGACCGCGTGGTGGTGGTGAACCCCTCCGGCCCCCACCACTGCGACAGGTGGCGGACTTCGGTGAACGCCTCGAACACCAGCTCCCGCGGGGCGTCGATGACCCGGGAGATCACGATCTCCCGGCCTGCCGTCGCCGGCTCCCCGTACGTTTCCTGCCTTGCGCCTGCCATCGGTCATTCCTCCTGCTGTGTCCGCTTGAGCTCCTGGACGTAGGCATCCAGCCGGTCGAAGCTCTCGTTCCAGAACCGCTCGAACCCGCCGACCCAGTCGTGGACCGGTCGCAGCCCGCGGGCGTCCAGGCCGTAGAGGCGCTGCTTGCCCACCTTGCGGTCCCGGACCAGCCCGACCTCCCGGAGCACCCGCAGGTGCTTGGACGCCCCCGGCTGGGTCATCCCCAGCTCCTGGGCCAGCTCGGTCACCGGCCGCTCACCCGCCTGCAGCAGCGCCAGGATGTCGCGGCGCTGCGGTTCGGCTATCGCGTTGAAGACGTCCGAGGTCGTCGCTGCTCGTGCCATGGCAGCCATCGTATACCCATATGGGAATATGTCGAGCGGGGAGGCACCCGGCGAGTCCTCCCGGACGGCGAGGGCGGCGGCCGGCGTCAGCCGGAAGCGACCTGCGGCTCGGCCTCCCCGAGGGGCCGATCCACCTGTCGCGAGCAGGACTCGGGGATTCAGATCGCGCGGCGGACCGCACTAGTGCCGCATCAGGCAACGTTCGCCCTGTTGATCACCGTGCGGAGGCGCTTGTCGGCGGCGTGCTTGTTTCGCCAGATGATGTAGCGGCGGATCATGCTGCCCTGGGCCTTGTGGCTGGGGTGGTCGGTACCGTCGAGAGCGAAGTAGCGCAGGGCGGTGAACTGGGCCTCGATGCGGTTCAGCCATGAGCTGTTCGTGGGCGTGTAGGCGAACTCGACGTTGTTGGCCGCGGCCCAGTCGCCGACTCTGGTGTCCTTCTTCGTGCTCAGGTGGGGCGAGTAGTTGTCGAGCACGATGGCGATGCGGGTCCGGGGCGGGTGGAGGCTGCGCAGGTATCGGCAGAACTCCAGGAACCTGGTGCGGTGCTTCCTCGGCTTGATGTGGCCGTAGAGCTGGTCCTTGCCCAGGTCGTAGGCAGCGAACAGGTGCCGCACCCCGTGCGGGCGGGTGTAGGTCGCCCGGCGGCGCCGTCGGGGTTCACGGTCGGGCTCCTTGTGTCTGCCGCCGCGTTCAGCCCATTGCCGGCCGGGGTGGGGCTGGAGGTTGAGCGGCCCGAACTCGTCCAGGCAGAACACGACCTCGGGCTCGCCTGGCTCGGGCAGGACCTCGCCGTCGGCGATGGCGTAGAGGTGCTCGACACGAGCCTTCTTGACCGCGTAGTCGGGATCCTTCGAGGTCTTCCAGGTCTTCAGGCGTTGAAAGGAGACGCCTTCCTCGCGGAGCAGGATGCGCAGGCCCTCGTGGCTGATGTCGTCGACCACCCCCTCGGCGACCAGGAAGTCGGCCAGCTTGACCAGGCTCCAGGTCGAGAACGGCAGGCCGTGCTCGACCGGCCTGGACTTGGCGATCTTCTTGATCTCACGTCGCTCGGGCAGGGTGAACGTCCTGGGCCGGCCGCCCTGGTACTTCGGGTAGAGCGAGGCGAAGCCGTCGCCATTGAAGTTGTGGATCACGTCACGGACCCGGTCGGGGCTGGTGAACGTCACCTCAGCGATCTTGGCCACGTCCATGCCCTGGGCCGATAACAGCACCATCTGGGCCCGCCGCCAAGTCACCACCGACCCCGTTCCCCGGCGGATGATCCGCAGCAGTCGCTGCCCCTCGTCGTCATCGATCTCGCGCACCCTCACACGCTCAGCCACGCAGAGAGCTTGCCGTGACCGGCACCATCCATTCCAGCTCCGGGATCAGTTCACGCCATCCGACGCTTCCTCAGCTCAGCGAGCCACAGCCGAACCTGCTCGTCGTCATGCAGGTAGCCGCCGCCCGGCCCCTCGAAGAGATCGATGCCATGAAGGAGGCTCAACGCCCACCAGGACAGGTCGTCCCAGTCCAACTCGTCCTGTGTCACCCACCCTGCGGCCCAGCGGTCGACCTCGTCCCGCGTCAGCCGACCCTCGACAAGAGCAACAAAACGGTCTTCGATCTCATCGAGGGTCGGCTGCGAAATGGCACTCATGCCCCGACCGTACCGGCGGGGCGAACGTTGTCTGATGCGGCACTAGGATCCGGTGCCACACATTGGTCTGAACCACCTTCGGTGGCCGCGAACGGGGGACTCCTCGATGGACGACGACGGAAGAGCCGACAGAACAGGCGACAGAACAGGCGACGGGCGACCGGAGCACAGGTGGCTGGAGATCCGGTTCGACGGGCTCACCCACAGCGCCGGCCCGGCGACCTGGGGCCAACGGACCATCTGGGCGCCGATCTCCTGGTACGCGCCGGACGACCACTACTTCAACATCGCCCTGCCCGTGGAGCTGCGCCGTCCGGTCGGGCCGGCTGCCTTCGGCTCGGCCGTGCGGGCGCTGCTGGAACGGCACGACTCGCTCCGCACGGTGTACCGCACCACCGCCGACGGCGGGCTGGAGCAGGTCCTGCGCGGAGCCGGCACCCTGCGCGTCCGGCCGGTGGAGCCGGTCGCCGACGAGCCGTTGGCCACCGCGCTGGAGCGGGTCGCCGCCGAGGACCGGGCCGTCCGGTTCCACCTGCTCGCGGCACCGGCCTGCGGGTGCCCGCGGGCGGTGTGCCCGGATCCCGCGTGCCCGGATCCCGCGTGCGGCGACACCGCCTGCCCGGACGCCAGCTGCCCCTCCCGGGCCGGCGCCGCCGCAACCGATCGGGAGGGGCTCCCGGTGCGGGTCAGCGCCGTCCTGGTGGACGGGCTGGTCGCGGGGGCCGTCGTGACCGTCGCCCACATCGCCGCCGACGGCACCGGTGCCCAGGTGATCCGGGACGACCTCCGCCGTCTCCTGGCCCAGCAGCACCGCCGCCCCGGCACGCTGCCGCCCCCGGTGCCCGGTCGCCGGCCCATGGAGCAGGCCGCGTACGAGGCGGGCGCGCAGGCCACCGCCCGGAGCGCGGCGGCGGTGGCCCTCTGGGGTCGCCAACTGGCCGGAATCCCGGCCTCGCTCTGGCCGGAGGTGGCCGTCACCGAGCCCGTCGCCACCGAGCCCGTCGCCACCGACCGCACCGTCACCGACCATGCCACCACCGACCGCATCGTGACCGACCGCACCGGTGGGCCGGGAGGCGGCACCGAAGAGGTCGAACGGTGGTGGGAGGGGCTGCTCGTCTGCCCGCGGCTGGACCGGGCGAGCCGGGTGGCCGCCGTCCGCACCGGTACCTCCGCCGGCGCCGTGGTGCTGGCCGCCGTCGGGCTGGAGCTGGGCGCGCGGACGGGGGCCACCGCGGTGCCGCTGAAGGTGATTCTCGGCAACCGGGTGAGCGAGGAGCAGCGGACGGCGGTCGGCGCCTTCGCCCAGAACGGCCTGGTGGTGCTCGCCGCCACGGGTGACTTCGAGGAGGCCGCCCGGCAGGCCTGGCGCTCGCAGCTGCAGACCTCCCGGCACGGCCACTACGACCCGGGGGCGCTGGCCGCGGCCGTACTCGCGGAGGAGAAGCGGCGTGGCACCGCGATGGACCTCAACGCGCTCTTCAACGACCACCGGGAGCCGGAGCGGCCGGCCGGCGGCGGCCCGGCGCCGGAGCCGGTGGCGCCGGGCGCGCTGCCGGCCGGGCGGTTCGAGTGGCGTTCGCGGTGGGCGCGGCAGGACAGCAAGTTCTTCTTCGGCCTGGCCCACCGCGACGGCGAGGCGGTCGCCTCCCTGCTCGTGGACACCCGGCACTTCCCGGCGGCCGAGGTGGAACCGTTCCTCCGTGCGGTGGAGGACCGGGTGACAGCCGCCGCGGAAGACTGAGGACCACCGCCGCCCGCCGAGGGCGCGCCGAAGCCCCCGGCCCGCCACGGCGGCGGACCGGGGGCGGACCGGACGCCGGGCGGGCCCGGCCGGGCCCGACGACGGGAGCCGCCGGGCCTACCAGGCAGCCGCCGCCATCGCCCCGGCCTGCGCCGGATCCGATCGTCGAAGACGATCTCTGGGCCCGCACCGTCCCCCGCTCCGCACCGCCGTGTCGGGTCACGCCGTTTCAGGTCACGCCGTGGTCGGTCACGAGGTGGTCGGCGAGCGCGGTGAGGCTGCGCAGGAAGTCACCGTCCCCGTCGAGGTCGAGGAACACCTCGTAGCGCGTCTCCACCGCCTCCACCAGGCGGAGTTGTGCGAGCGAGCCGACGCCGAGGGCGACGAACGGCGTGTCGGCGGCGGCCAGCAGCGCGGCCGGCGTCGGTTCTCCGTCGTTGGCCTCGGAGACGATGCCGGCGAGTACGGCCGTCAGGCCCGTCCGCCGCTCGGCCACCTGCCCGGTGCCCGACTGCCCGGTGGTCAACAGGTCTGTCACTGGAGCTCCTTCACGGCCTCGGCGATCTCGGCCACGGTCGGGGTGTCGAAGAAGACGTCGAGGTCGAGCTCCACGCCGAAGGACTTGCGGGCCCGGGCCGCGATCTGGATGAACATCAGCGAGTGCGCGCCGAGGTCGAACAGGTCCTCGTCCCCGTCGATGTCCGGGATGCCGAGCACCTCCGAGCAGATCGCGCTGAGCTCGGCCGCGACCGGATCGAGGCCCGCGACCGGATCGAGGGCGGCGGCCGGGCCCGGAGCCGCGACCGGGCCCGGAGCCGCGACCGGACCGGGAGCCACAGCGGCGGCCGCCGGCAGGGCCCGCCGGTCGAGCTTGCCGTTGGGCGTCAGCGGCATCGCGGCCAGTGGCACGAACAGTTGCGGCACCATGGAGCCGGGCAGCGTCCGCCGCAGGTGCTCACGCAGGTCGGCGGGCGTCGGCAGCTCCCCGGCGGACGGGTCGGCGACCAGGTGGCCGACCAGCCGGGCCTCGCCCGCCGCGTCCTGGTCCACAGTGACGGCGGCCTCCGCGACGGCCGGGTGTTCCAGCAACCGGGCCTCGATCTCGCCGAGCTCGATCCGGTGGCCGCGGATCTTCACCTGGTGGTCGATCCGGCCGAGGAAGTCGAGTTCGCCCTCCGCCGTCCACGCCGCCAGGTCGCCGGTCCGGTAGAGCCGGTCACCGGGCCCGCCGAACGGATCCTCGACGAAGCGCTCGGCGGTGAGTTCGGGCCGGCCCAGGTAGCCGTGCGCCACGCCGTGGCCGCCGAGGTAGAGCTCACCGGCCACGCCGACGGGCAGTGGGCGGCGGGCCGGATCGAGCACGTGGGCGCGGGTGTTGGCGATCGGGCGTCCGATGCCGACCGCCTCCGGCCCGGGCGGGATCTCGGCGCAGGTGGACCAGATGGTGGTCTCGGTGGGCCCGTAGACGTTGAACAGCCGGGCGGTGCGGGCCCGTAGCTCGCGGGCCAGCGGCAGTGGCAGGGCCTCGCCGCCGACCAGGCCGGTGACGGCGGCGAGGCCGGACCCCGGGGCTGCGAGACCGGACCCAGGGCCTGCGAAGCCGGACCCCGGGCCTGCGTCGTCGGCCCCGCTCAGGATCACCCGCCAGCCGGACGGCGTGGCCTGCGCGTGGGTGACGTTCTCCCGGCGGATCAGGGCGTTCAGGCCCGGGCCGTCCAGGGCGAGCCCGTCGGGTGCGAGCACCAGCCGCCCCCCGGTGACGAGCGGCAGGTAGAGCTCCAGGCCGGAGATGTCGAAGGAGAGCGAGGTGAGGCCGAGCCAGACGTCGTCCGCCCCGGAGCCGAGCAGGTCGGCGAAGGCGGAGAGCAGGTTGACCAGGGCACGGTGCCCGACCTCGACGCCCTTGGGCAGGCCGGTCGAGCCGGAGGTGTAGAGGACGTACGCGCGGTCCTCGGGCCGGGGCGGGACGGTCGGCTCGGTCGCGGCGCCGGGGCCCACCGGCTCGTCGAGGCGCAGCACCACGGGGGCGGCGGCCGCGACCTCGGCGGCGAGTTCGCCGTCGGTGAGCAGCAGGGCGGCGCCGGAGTCGGCGAGGACGAAGGCCAGCCGGTCGGCGGGGTAGCCGGGGTCCAGCGGCAGGTAGCCGGCGCCGGCGCGGAGCACGGCGAGCAGGGCGACGGGGAGCCGGGCGGTGCGGTCGAGGTGGAGGGCGACCAGGGAGCCGGGGCCGATCCCGAGGGCGGCCAGCCGGCCGGCGAGTTCGACGGACCGCTCGCGCAGTTCGCGGTAGTCGAGGGTGGCGTCGGCGGCGGTGACGGCGACGGCGTGCGGGGCGGCCTCGGCCCTGGCGTCGAACAGGTCGACGACGGTGCGGTCCGCCGGGTAGGGGCGCGCGGTGTCGTTCCAGGCCTCGGTGACCAGGTGGAGCTCGGCGGCGCCGAGCAGCGGCAGCGCGTCGAGCGGGGTGGCCGGGTCGGCGACGGCGGCGCCGAGCAGGGTGTCGAGGTGCCCGGCGATCCGCTCGGCCGCCTCGGGGGCGACCACCGACGGGTCGTACTGGAGGCTGAGCAGGAGCCCGTCGGGGGCGTCGACGGCCTGGATGTGCAGGGTGTTGCGCGCGGTGCCGTTGAACAGCATCCGGTCGACGCGGACGCGGCTGCCGGTGAACTCCGCCTCGCCGGGGCCGGCCGGCGGGCCGCTTGGTGCGGTGGCGGCGCCCGTCGTCCCGGTGGTGCGCCGGTAACCGAAGGAGACCGGGGTGAGCCCGACCCGCGGGGTGAGCCCGGCGACGGCGGTGCCGAACGGCACCGTCCGGAACCGGTACAGCTCGCGCAGCCCGGCCCGGACGGCGGCGGCGTACCCGGCGAACCCGCCGGCCGCCTCACCCGCGGGCGGTGGCGGCGCGTGGTGCGGCAGCTCGTTGACGAACGGGCCGACCTCGCCGGCCAGGTCGGGCGTGCGGGTGGAGAGCGGGAGGGAGACCGGGGTGTCGGTGTTGCCGTACCGGCGGAGCAGGACGTGCACGGCGGTGAGCAGGAACTCGAAGGTGCTCACCCCGCAGCTGCGCGCGGCCGCGCCGAGCACGGCGGGGTCCAGCCTGCGGGTGACGGCCTCGCCGGGGCCGGCGCCGTGCGCGGTGCGGCGAACGCCCGGCAGCAGCACGGCGGCGGAGTCGGACCAGCGCGGGGCGAACCAGTCGGCCGCCTCCCGGACCAGGGCCGCGTCCGCTACGGGCGGGCGCGCGAAGCGGTACTCGCCGGGCCCGGCAGGGGCCGGGGCGCCGGCGACCAGGGCGTTGTAGGCGCTGGCCAGGTCGGCGAGCAGGATGTCCTTGGAACTGCCGTCGAACACGGCGTGGTGAGCGACGATCAGCAGGTCGGCGCACCCGTCGGCACCGTGGAAGAGGGTGAAGCGGGCGAGCGGACCGGCCGCCAGGTCGAACGGCCGGGCGGTCTCCTCGGCGAGCAGCTCGGCCAACCCCTCCGGCCCGTCGGCGGCCGCGTCGACCTCGGTGACGGCGAACCCGGCTGCGCCAGGACGGAGCTCCAGCCCGCCCTCGTGCTCGGCCAGCACCGCGCGCAGGGCCGGGTGCCGGTCGGCGACGGCGGCGCAGGCGGCGGTCAGGGCGGCGGTCTCCACCCGGTCGAAGGTGATCCGCAGCGGCAGGTGGAAGCCGGTGCGGGCGGCGCCGAGGCGTTCGGTGAGCCAGATGCCCTGCTGGGCGGGGGACGCGGGCACGGCCGCGGGCGGTGCCGGAGCGTGCGGCGCCGGAGCGTGCGGCGCCGGAGTGGGGCCGGGGTTCACGGCGGCGGCCGGCTGTGCGGTCGGCTCCGTTTCAGGAGTGCGGTCGGGCATCGACAACTCGCTTCAGGGGTCGGGAGGTACCACGGACGGGGAAGCACGCGGGGCGGCGCCCGGCGGCCCCGGGCGACGACGGGTACGCCGTGGACGGCAGGCGAGCGCGGGCGACAGATGTGCCGCGGACGGCGGGGTACGCCGTGGAGGGCGGGGTGCACCGGCCGGCCGGTGTGCCGCCGCGGACGGCGGGTGCGGCGGAGTCGGCGGGCACGGGCGACGGCGGGTACGCCGGAACGGTGAGGGCGGTAGCCGGGGGCGAGGATTGAACGGGCCTGCGGGCCGTACCGGAGCCCGGTCAGGCCGGGGCTGCGAGCAGGTCGCGCACGGCGCGCTTGAGCGGCTTGCCGCCTTCGTTGCGCGGCAGTGCGTCGAGCGTGGTGATCCGGGCGGGGATCTCGTGGGCGGCCAGCCGGCCGGCCAGGAAGGTGCGCAGTTGCGCCGGGTCGAAGTCCGCGCCGGCGAGCGGGACGACGGCCGCTCCGACGCTCATCCCGAGGACCGGGTGCGGGAGGCCGACGACGGCCACCTCGGCGACCGCCGGGTGCTCCAGCGCGGCCGCCTCGACCTGGAGCGTGGAGACCTTGTACGCCCCGGACTTGATGACGTCCGACTCACGGTCCACCAGGTGCAGGTAGCCGTCCTCGTCCAGGAAGCCGACGTCACCCATCCGCACCCAGCCCGTCCGGAACACGCTCGCGCCCGCCTCGGCGTCCCGGTAGTAGGCGCGCTGGGCCCCCGGGGACCGCAGGTGGACGTCACCGGTCTCCCCCGCCGGCAGCGGGCGGCCGTCGGGCCCCGCCACCATGACGCTGCCGCGGGCGGCGAGCCCGAGCGCCGTGGGGCGGTCCGGGTCGTGGACCATCGCGGTCTGGGCCGGCGCCGCCTCGGTGGAGGTGTAGTAATTGACGACCGTGGCGTTCGGGAACGCTCTGGTGAGCGCGGTGGCCACGGTGGGCGGCAGCGCGGCCGCGGTCGAGCCGAGCAACCGGACGGAGGAGAGGTCGAAGCGGGTGTGCACCCCCGCGTTCAGCAGCTCGGCGGCCATCGCCGGTACGACGAAGACGCTGCCGACCTTCCGCTGTGCGATCAGGCGGGCGAACCGGCCCGGGGTGAAGTGGGCGGCGACCAGGGCGGCCGGGTGCGCGTCCAGGGCGTTGATCAGCATGGTCTGCCCGGCGTTGGTGCCGACCGCGAAGGAGTGCAGGAACTCCTCGGAGTGGGTGAGCGGGCGGTGCCGCGCGCCCGGCCGGGTGCCGTGGACCATGTTGCCGTGGGTGGCCAGTACGCCCTTGGGCCGGCTGGTGGTGCCGGAGGTGTAGAGCACCTGGGCGAGCATCTCCGGGCCCACCCGGGGCAGCCGTCCGGCCGCGGTCACGTCCTCGGCCCGGTCCGCGGGCAGGCTCGGCAGCACTCCCTCGGCCTCCGCGGCGAGTTCCTCCGGGGTGGTGGTCCACCACGGCCCGGCGGGGGCGGCGGCGGTCGGTCCGGCGATCAGGCCGGCGGCTTCGCAGTGGCCCAGCAGGTACCCGGCCGCCTCGGGCGGCTGCCGGTCCGAGACGGGTACCGCGACGGCTCCCGCCCTGGTCACCGCGCAGTAGTGGACGGCGAAGTCCGGCCAGTCGCGCAGCCCGAAGAGCAGGCCGACCCGGTCGCCGGGCCGGACGCCGCGTCGGACCAGGGCGACGGCCGCCGCGGTCGAGCGTTCCTGCCACTGGGCGAAGGTCAGCTCCCGGCCGCCGTCGGTGCTGATCGCCGTCCGGTCCGGCTGCGCCTGCGCCCGGAGCTCCAGCAGCCCGTGAACGGTGAGTCCACGGTCTCCACGGTCTCCACGGTCTCCGCGGTCTCCGCGGTCCGCACGGTCGCGCATCGCACGCGACCGTGGCCGGGCCGGCACGGCCGACGGCTCCCCGGCGGTTCCATTTTCGCCAACGACAGTTCTGTACATGGCACTTGACACGTTCCCCGTTACCCTTCAGGTCAGCCCCGAACACCTCTCCATGGGGTATTGGTCCAGACCTGGCTGAGAGATTGGCATAGACCATCTATGGGGTCAAGGATTCGGATCGATCTTCCCCGGCCAAGGGCCCGACAGGCTCCGCCCGCCGTCGGGAGCGCGACCGTTCGGCGCGGCAGCGCCCGCCCGCCGTCGGGAACGCGCCCACCGGAACGCACCCACGGCCGACCTCCGGTCAGGACAGCACGGCGACCGCCTCCACCTCGACCAGCTGGCCGTCGTACCCCAGCACCGAGACGCCCAGCAGCGTACTGGGGACGTCATGACTCCCCAGGTAGGAGCGGTAGACCTCCCACACCTTCACCAGGTCACGCCGGTCCGCGGAGGCGACGTACACCGTGGTGCGGACGAGGTCGGTGAGCGCGGCGCCCTCGCCCTCCAGCACGGTTATCAGGTTCCGCATCACCTGGTGGGCCTGGGCCTCGTAGTCGCCGACCGCGACCGTCCGCCCCTCGGCGTCGAGCGGGCAGGCGCCGGCCAGCCAGAGCGAGCGGACCGGGGCGTCGACGGCCGCAGCGTACGCGTAGTCCACGGCCTGGGTGAGCAGAGGGTTCCGGATCAACCGGACGGCGCTGGTCATGAGGCACTCCGGGGGTCGAACGGGCGTTTGCGCCTCATCGTTGGCGGTACCCGAGCACCCGTCAAAGCATTTACCCGCAGCCTCCTTGCGGCGCCCGGGCCGCCACGGACGAGGTTCACCGTTGCGGGTGATGGCGGGCCGGGCCGTCGGACCGGGATCCTGGTACCCCCACCACCGACCGAGGGGTTCGCCATGGCAGATCCGCGCCCGCAACGGGGCATCGACCGGCGCCGGATGCTGGGGCTGGCCCTCGGCGCCGGCTTCGCCCCGGCCCTGGCCTCCGGTCCGGCGCAGGCCACCGGTCACGCACAGGCCACCGGTCCGGCGCAGGCCGCACCCGGGCCCGCCCCGGCCACCACCCGCGGGCCCGCGCCGGACGCGGCCGACGGACCCGCCGCCCGGGGCGCGGAGGCCGTCCGGGTGGCCGCCGCCCAGCTCGGGGTGCCGTACGCCTGGGGCGGCGGTGACCGGCTGGGCCCGGGCCTCGGTTTCTGCGACGAGGAGAACGGCTACCTCGACGGCGGCTGCCTCGGTGAGAGCACCGTCGGCTTCGACTGCAGCGGGCTCACCCTGTACTGCTGGTACCTGGCCAGCGGCGGCGCCGTGGAGCTCGCGCACTACACCGTCGCCCAGTTCAACCGGTCCGCCCCGGTGGACCGCGCCGACCTGCTCCCCGGCGACCTGCTCTTCTTCTCCCGCCCGGACGCCCCGCTCCACCACGTCGGCATCCACGTGGGCGGCGGCGCGATGATCCACGCGGAGCACACCGGCACCCTCGTCGCCCGCCTCCCCGGGGTGTTCGAGCACCCCCGCTGGGCCCCCGAGTTCGCCGGCGCCCGCCGTCCGGTCCCCCTCGGCACCCGGGCCTGACCGGGGCACGCCCCCGCCCCGCTCGCGCCCGACCGCGGCGCGCCGCCGACCCCTCAGGAGCCCGTCGTGGACGCCCCGTACAACCGCCTGCTCGTCGCCCGTTTCGCCGAGTGCTTCGAGTTCTACGACGCGGTCCTTCCGCCGCTGACCGGCGCCACCCTGGCCAAGGGGTCGGCCGGGGGCCCGTACGCCGACTGGGAGGTCGCCGACCGGGCCGTGCTCGCCCTCTGCGACCGCGCGCTGATGGCCCTGACCGTGGGCACCGTGGAGTTCCCCGCCGAGCCCCC
This sequence comes from Kitasatospora sp. NBC_01560, assembly GCF_045208415.1. Classification (NCBI taxonomy): domain Bacteria; kingdom Bacillati; phylum Actinomycetota; class Actinomycetes; order Kitasatosporales; family Streptomycetaceae; genus Kitasatospora; species Kitasatospora sp. NBC_01560. Next base: position 635,657 of record NZ_CP109364.1, read on the forward strand.
GGCCGTGCAGGACAGCACCATGCTGGTGTTCCGGGTGGCCGACGTGGACGAGGCGCTCGCGCTCTGCCTGCGCAACGGCGGCGTCCTCGCCGCCGTCGCCACCGACCGCCCCGCGTGGGGGCCGAACCTGCGCACCGCCCATCTCCGCGACCCGGACGGCCGGCTCATCGAGTTGCAGTCCTCCTGAGCACCTGCGTCAGGACCCTGCCCTCCGTGGCGTGGCGGTGGAGCCGTTCGGAACTCAGGAGCCGGCCCCCTGCGCGATGAGGCCGGTGAGTGCCCGCCGCACGATCCGGGCGAACCGCAGCTGCCCGTCCTCCGCCGGGTCCGCTTCCGACTGCTCGGCCATGGCCGCTGCGACGTGCGGGTGCCCGCCCCGGGCCGCCGTCTCGCCGAGGTACGCGGCCTGCGCCCCCTGGCGGCCGGTGAGTCCGCGGTCGGTCTGCAACTCGGCGCGGGAGAACTGCTCGGTCAGGGCGTTCAGCAGGGCGACGATCTCCATGCCGGTCCGGCCGGGCAGCCCGGCCGGGGCGAGCGCCCGGAGCGCGTACTCCAGGAAGTCCATCCCGTTCGGGCCGATCCGGAGTGGCTCCGGAGGTACGTCGACGAGCCAGGGGTGCCGCAGCCGCGCGTCCTTCGCCCGGACCGCGAGGGCGGCCAGGTCCTCGACCGGGTCACCGGTGAGCGGGACGTCCAGGTCGATCTCGCCCGCGACCGCGTCCGTCATCAGGTCGAGGAGGTCGTCGCGGGAGCCGAGGTAGCGGTACAGCGACGCCTGGCCGGTGCCGAGCTCCGCGCCGACCTGGCGCATGGACACGGCCGCGAGGCCGCCCCGGTCCGCCAGCCGGACGGCGACCTCGGCCAACTCCGCGCGGGTGTGCACGGCGGCGGGCCCGCGTGCGCCGCGCTCCGGCCGGGTCCAGACGATGACGGGCTCCTGGGCCACTCGTGCACCTGCTCTCATCCGCTGTCGTGCCGCTGCCTGTGATCGTCCCCTATGCTAAAACTGCGAACATCAATCGCAGTTTTTTGGGAGGTCGCCATGTCCGAGTCCGCCGCCCACCCGTGGACCCCGGTCCGCTTCGCCGAGAACGGGCCGGTCGAGCTCGCGTACGACCGGCTCACCGAGGGGACCGACGGGGAGCCGCTGCTGCTGATGACCGGTCTCGGCGTCAACCGGCTCTGGATCCCGGACGGCCTGTGCCACCTGCTCGCCGAGACGGGGTTCGCCGTCGCCCGCTACGACCAGCGCGACGGCGGCGAGTCGACCCACCTTCCGCCCGTTGCTGCCAGGAACCCCGTCTCCGCGCTGTTCCGCAGGCGCGGCGAGGCCTATACGGCCGAGGACATGGCGGACGACGCGATCGCCGTCATGGACGCGCTGGGCTGGGAATCCGCGCATCTGCTGGGCGTCTCGCTCGGCGGCGCCATCGCCCAGCGCGTGGCCCTGCGGCACCCCGACCGGGTGCGGACCGTGACGACCATGTCCGCGGTTCCCGGCGACGTCGCGGGCCTGAGGACCATGCGGTTCATCCGGATGGGGACCCTCGCGAAGTTCGCCAAGCTGAAGTTCCCCGACACCCGGGAGGGCGCGATCGCCGCCGGTGTCGAAGTCTCCCGGCTGCTCGCCTCGCCGGCCCGCCCCTTCGACGAGCGCGCCGCACGGGAAGCCGCCGAGCGCACCGCCGACGCGGGCGTGCAGGACCAGCAGGCGCAGAGCCGCCAGATCGGCGCCCAGTGGCACAGCGGGCCGATCAGCGGCATCCGGCGGCCGACACTGGTCCTGCACGGCGCGGACGACCCCCTGATCAAGCCCGCCGCCGCGACGGCGATCGCGTCCCGGATCCCGAACGCCCGCAAGCTGCTGCTGCCGGAGGTCGGCCACGAACTGCCCGAACCGGTCTGGCCCACCATCGCCGGCGAGATCCGCGCACTGGCCGACGTGGCGGCGCGCAGCTAGGACCGCGCCACCGAGGCGCTCGTACTCGGCCGTGGATCCGGCGCGGTCCGGACCGGCCCGGCCGGGGTCGGACCCGGCCGGGCCGGTCCTGCGCTCAACCGCGGGCGCCGGCCGCCTCCCACAGCTCGGCACTGCACGCCGCCACCAGGGCCCCGATCCGGGCCAGCACCTCCTCGGCCGGTGCCGGGTCGAGCCGGCGCCCGTCCCGCAGCCGCAGGGCCACCTGCCCGGCGGCGGCCTCCTTCGGGCCGATCACCGCCTGGTACGGCACCAGCCGGGCCTGCCGGATCCGGGCGCCGAGGCTGCCGTGCCCGGGCCCGGCGATCTCGGCGCGCAACCCCTGGTCGAGGCAGCGTTGCCGGAGCCGTTCGGCCTGCGGCAGCTCCGCCTCGGAGACCGGCAGCAGGACGAGCTGGGTGGGGGCGAGCCAGGCCGGGAACGCGCCGCCGTACAGCTCGATCAGGTGCGCGACCACCCGCTCGACGCTGCCGATGACGCTGCGGTGGACCATCACCGGCCGGTGCTTGGCGCCGTCCGCGCCGATGTAGTGCAGACCGAACCGCTCCGGCTGGTGGAAGTCGATCTGCACGGTGGAGAGGGTGGACTCGCGCCCGGCCGCGTCGGCGATCTGGACGTCGATCTTCGGGCCGTAGAACGCCGCCTCGCCCTCCGCCGCCTCGAACGGCACCCCGGACCGCTCCAGGACGTCGGTCAGCAGCGCGGTGGCCCGCTCCCAGAGCGCCGGGTCGGCCACGTACTTGCCACCCGGGCCGGGCAACGAGAGGCGGTGGCGGACGGGGCGGATGCCGAGCGCGCGGTGCGCCTCGCCGATCAGCTCCAGCGCGGCCACCGCCTCGTCGGCGGCCTGTTCGGGGGTGCAGAAGACGTGCGCGTCGTTCAGCTGGATCGCCCGCACCCGGGTGAGACCGCCGAGCACGCCCGACAGCTCGGCGCGGTACATGCCGCCCAACTCGGCCATCCGCAGTGGCAGTTCGCGGTAACTGCGGGCACGGGAGCGGTAGATCAGGGCGTGGTGCGGGCAGAGGCTGGGGCGCAGCACGACCTGCTCGGAGCCGAGGTCCATCGGCGGGAACATGTCGTCGCGGTAGTGCGCCCAGTGCCCGGAGATCTCGTACAGCTCGCGTTTGCCGAGCACCGGGGAGTAGACGTGCCGGTAGCCGGCCCGGCGCTCGCACCCGCGGACGAACTCCTCCAGGGCGTGCCGGACGGCAGCGCCGTCGGGCAGCCAGTACGGCAGACCGGCGCCCATCAGCGGGTCGGTGTCGAACAGGTCCAGCTCCCGCCCGAGCCGGCGGTGGTCGGCGGCAGCGTGCGCGGCGGCGGGTCGGTCGGTGCCGGGGTCTGCGGCGGCGGGTTGTGCGGCGGCGGGGCCCGCGGCGGCGGGGTTGCGGTTCATCTCGGGGCTCCACTCGAATGTGTGCGGGCGAGTGGACCGGTACGACAAAGCCCCGGGGCACTCGCCCCGGGGCTTCGGACCAAATCAGCAGTCAGCGCGCCGGGACTCTCTCCGGCGTCGTCGTCCGAACGACTGCAGCGCGCTTCATGCCTGCCACGCTAACCGGACACCGGCGCACCCCGCGACCGGTTTTCCGGCGCCCGCGAGCAGCCGCCGCCCGGCGCGCCCGCACGCCCGCACGCGCTCAGCGCAGCACCTCGCACCCCCGCCCGGCGAGGGCCGCGAGCAGCCGGGGCGGCGGTGTCACGTCGTTCCACCGCAGGTCGAGCTTCTCCAGGGCAGGCAGCGCGGCCGGGTCGGCCAGCCATCCGGGCAGCGCGGTGAGCCGGTTGCTCCGCAGGTCGAGGCGGCGCAGCAGGGGAAGCCCGGCGAGCTGCGGCGGCACCTCGGTGAAGGCGTTCTCCCGCAGTTCGAGCTCGCGCAGCCCGCTGAGGCGGGCGGTGGAGGCCGGCAGTGCGGTCAACGCGTTGCCGCGCAACCAGAGTTCCCGCAGGGCGCCGAGCCGGCCGAGCGATTCGGGCAGCGCGGTGAGCCGGTTCCGCTGGGCCCGCAGTTCGACCAGGCCGGCCATCGCGCCGAGGGTGTCGGGGAGTTCGGTCAGGCCGTTCTCGCCGACGTTGAGGTAGCGCAGCGCGGTGAGCCGGCCGAGGCTGTCCGGCAGCCGGGTGAGGGCGTTGTCGTGCAGGTAGAGGAAGTCGGAGAGGCCGGTCAGCTCGCCGAGCTCCTCCGGGACGGCGGTGAGCGCGTTGTGCCCGAGGTCGAGGGTGCGCAGCCGGCTCAGGCGGCCGATCCCGGGCGGCAGTTCGGTCAGGCCGGTCTCCGCGAGGATCAGCACGGTGAGGTCGGCACCGTCCCGGAGGAGGTCGGGCACCCCGTCGGCCCGCTGCCGCCAGAGGTTGAGGGTCACGTCGGTCATCCGGTCATTGTGCTCGCCGGGCCACCGGACGGGTGGGCGGCGGAGGCCCCACCCGGCACCTCCTTCAGCCGCCCGGCCGGTAGTCGCGCAGCGGGCGGGCGTTCCCGGCCGCCAGCCGGCGCTCCACGGTGCCGGCCACCCGCATCAGCGGCAGGCGGGCCAGGGCGTCGCGAACGCGGCGGCCGCCGGCGGTCCTGGGCACCATGAGGCGGACGTTCGGCCCGATCTGCTGCTTCCGCCGGACGAGCGGCCGGTGGGCGGCCTCGTAGCGGGCGAAGGCGCGGTGGTGGTCGCCGCCGGCGGCGGCGAGCTCCCCGGCCAGGCGGTAGGCGCCGACCATGGCCAGTTCCGCGCCCGCCCCCGAGGCCGGGGAGGCGCACCAGGCCGCGTCGCCGACGAGCGCGACCCGGCCGGCGGACCAGGCCGGCAGGTGCACCTGGGCGAGCGCGTCGAAGTAGAACTCCGGGTCGGCCAGGGCCGATTCGAGCAGGTCCCCGGTGCGCCACGCGGTCTCACCGGCGAACTCCGCGGCGAGCAGCCGCTTGTGCGCGGCGCGGTCCCGGTGGTCGTGGCCGAGTGCCGGGGAGCGGAAGATGAAGTACGCCTTGGCCCGGGCGTGGTTGCCCGAGCGGTAGATCCCGGCCATCCGGCCCGGCGTGTTGAACATGGTCACCCAGCGGTCCTCGCCGAGCGCCGGGTCGGCGTCGGCGAACGCGAAGTAGTGACCCTTGTGCCGGACGGACTCCGCGTCCGGCCCGAAGGCGAGGCGCCGTACGGTGGAGTGCAGGCCGTCGGCTCCGACGACCAGGTCGAAGCGGCGGGCGGCGGCCCGGTCGAAGGTGACGGTCACGCCGTCGTCGTCCTGGGCCAGCCGGCGGACCGGGTCGCCGAAGAGGATCTCGGCGTCGGTGGCCGCGTGCAGCAGCGCGACCAGGTCGCCCCGCATGATCTCGACGGAGTCCGGGTCGTGCAGGTCGACCCGGGCGAGCGCCCGGTCGGCGGTGTCGACGAACTTGATGCCCCGCACGTCGGTGGCCAGCGCGCGGACCTCCGGGAGGAGACCGGCCCGCCCGGCCACCGCGAGCGCGTCCGCGCGCACGTCCACGCCGTTGCCACCGGTACGCAGGCCGGGCGACCGTTCGACGACGGTGGGCCGGAAGCCGTGCCGGGCCAGCCAGTGGGCCAGCGTCAGTCCGGCGATACTTGCTCCGCAGATCAGGATCCGGTCGTTCACAGGGCTCTCCACGTCGCGCTAGACTAAGTGAAATGCACGTTCCAGTTTGAGTATGTGGAAGGGGCGTTCCAGTTGTCAACACCCGCCGGGACCCGACGCCGTGCCGATGCCGTCCGCAACCGCGACCGCGCCCTGGACGCCGCGACGGCCCTGCTGGCCGAGCCGGGCGCCTCCCTCACCGTCGACGCCATCGCCAGGCGCGCCGGCCTCGGGGCCGCGACCGTCGTCCGCACCTTCGGCGGCAAGGACGCCCTGCTCGACAGCGCCGTCTCCCGCCTGCTGGAGCCGGTCGTCCGACGCGCCGACGACCTGCTCGCCACCAGCACCCCCGCGCAGGCGCTGCGCACCTTCCTCCGGGAGCTGATCGCCTTCCAGACCGCGCACCACGCCATCAGCGAGCAGCTGGACGGCCTGGAGCTGCCCGCCACCACAGCCCTGCGCGCCCGGCTGATGGACGCCGTGGAGACGATGATCGGCGGCGCGCAGCGCGACGGCGCCGTCCGCACCGACCTCGACCCGGCCCTCACCACGACGCTGATCGGCCGCACCGCGCTGGCCGTCGCCCGGACCAGCCCGCCGTCCCCGGAGCTGGCCGACGCCTACCTCACCGTGCTCCTCGACGGCCTGCGCCCGTAGCCGCGGCCCGGCCGGCGGCTGCCCGCGAACCCGACCGCCCGCCCACCCGCCCGCCCGACCACCTGGCCGGCGCCGGTCAGAGCCAGCCGCGTTCCTTCGCGCGCAGGGCCGCCTGGAAGCGCGTCACGGCGCCGAGCCGCGCCATCAGGTCCGCCACGTGGGCCCGGTACTTGCGCAGCGAGATGTTCAGCTCGCGGGCCGCGGTCTCGTCCTTGCCGTGCTCGCTCAGCGTGCGCAGGACGGCGGCCTCGGTGGCGCTGAGGTCGAGCCGGTCGAGGTCGGTGGCGCGCGCCCACAGCCGCTCGAAGAGGTCGACCAGCGCTGCCACGATCCCGGGCTGGCAGATCTGCAGGGTGTCGGACTCCGGCCGCTCCGGGTCGAGGCGCACGAAGGCGACCCGCCGGTCGACGACGAACAGCTGACCGAACGGCTCGGCCGTCACGCGGTGCAGGTCCCCCTGCCCGTGCCAGTACCGGGCGTAGGCCATCTGCTCGGGCTGGTCCAGGGCGGCCGTGCCGAAGATGGTCCGGGAGACCAGCCCGTCGGCCAGCTTGCGCCGGAAGCGCCGGCGTGCCGCCTCGTCGAGGTAGGCCGACCGGCCGCACGGCAGGCGCTTGGCGTTCATCGTCTCGAAGCGGCCGGGGATCGCGGCGATCCGGCGGGTCACCTCCGCGTTGTCCTGGATCCGCTCGACGAGTTCGACCGGGTGTCCGCGGCGCGCCTCCTCCGCCAGCTCCCGCACCACGTCGAACGCCTCGTCCAGCCGGGCCAGTTCGCGCGAGGTGCGCTCGACCCGCCGGCGCACCAGCAGGTCGACGGCGGCCGCGGGCGGGAGCGGCACCAGCCTCGCGTCGACCACCCCCAGGGCCTGCAGCTCCGCCACGACGGGACGCAGGCCGGGCATGGAGAGGTCCGCGCCGGCCGTGTCGGGGTCGGTCTGCCGGGTACGCAGCAGGTAGCGGTAGACGCGCTCCTGGTCATGTGTCAGGCCCAGGCCCTGAAGACTCATCGCCGCCCCCGTCCGTGCAGTTTCCTGCACGAAGTCTTGCACCCTCTCCCCGTTCCGCCACCGACCGGTGACGGGCAGGCTGAGGGAGCGCGCCGGGCGCAGGGATGCGCAGCCGGCGCGCACCATCACCGACCCGCACGACCACAAGGGGAAACACCGTCATGGGTCACCTCCGCAGCTTCGTCCCGTGGATCGCCGTCGCCGTGCTCACCGGCACGGTCGACCTCCGCTGGGCCGCGCTCACCGGCCTCGTCCTGGCCGTCGTCCTCGTCGTGGCCCAGCGCCGCGCGGGCCGCGGGTGGGACGCACAGGTGATCGAGGCCGGCGCCGTGCTGTTCCTCGCCGCCTACACCTGCGCCGCGTTCGCCGCGCCGCATTCCGCCTTCCTCGCCCACTACGGGCCGCCGCTGTCCTCGCTCTGGCTCGCGGCCACCGCCTGGGGCTCGCTCGTGCTCGGCCGGCCGTTCACCCTCGGCATCGCCCGCACCCAGGCGCCCGAACACCTCTGGCAGAGCCCGCTGTTCCTGCGGATCAACCGCGTCATCACCACGGTGTGGGCGGCCGCGTTCACCCTCTCCGGCGTCGGCGGCGTGCTGCTGCGCCACTACCGGCCGGAGGCGGGTGCCGCCCGTACCCTGCTCACCGTCGCCACGTTCGCCCTGCCGCTCGTGTTCACCGCCCGCTACCCGGCGTTCGCCCGCGCCCGGCACGCGGCCGTGGCCGGGGCGGCCGCCGCCCGATGAGCATCCTTTTGCCGCTGCCCGCCCCCTGACGGGCGGCCGCACGGTCGAGACCGGGCCCACCGAGGTCTCCGCGTTCCCCGGTGACGACTACGGGCTCTTCCGCCACGACAACCCGGCCGTGCCCGCACCGGGCACGGCCGGGGACGTCGACATCACCGGGGTGGCCGTCCCGCTGCTGGAGCTGCCGGTGACGAGGACCGGCTCCACCACCGGCACCCACCACGGGCACCCACCACCGGCGGATCACCGGGCTCGACGCCACCGTCAACTACGGCGAGGAGGGCGTCGTCCGCGGCCTGATCCGCACCGACGTCTGCGCCGACCTCGGCGACAGCGGCGGCCCCCTGTACACCGGCACCCTCGCGCTCGGCATCACCTCGGGCGGCAGCGGCAACGGCACGGCGGGCGGCACCACCTTCTACCAGCCCGTCGCCGAGGCGCTGGACGCCCACGGGCTCCACGTGTACTGACCGACCCACGAGCCCGCCCGCCGCCGTCGCGGTGGGCGGGCGGGCCCGGGAGCCGGGCGCGGGAGCGTCCCGGTCACATGTTGATCATGTGACCGGCCAGGCCGTGGACGGCCTCCTTGACCGCCTCGCCCAGCGTCGGGTGGGCGTGGACGTTGCGGGCGACCTCGTGCACGGTGAGGTCCCACTGCTGGGCCAGGGTCAGCTCGGGCAGCAGCTCGGTGACCTCGGGGCCGATCAGGTGGGCGCCGAGCAGTTCGCCGTGCTTGCCGTCGCTGATCACCTTGACGAAGCCGATCGGGTGGCCGAGGCCGTGCGCCTTGCCGTTCGCCGTGAAGGGGAACTTGGCGACCTTGACGTCGTAGCCGAGCTCGCGGGCCTGCGCCTCGGTGTGGCCGAAGCTGGCGATCTGCGGCTGGCAGTACGTGGCGCGCGGGATCATCACGAAGTCGAGCTCCATCGTCTCGGCCCCGGCGATGGTCTCCGCGGCGATGACGCCCATCGACTCGGCCGCGTGGGCGAGCATCAGCTTGGCGGTGACGTCGCCGATCGCGAAGATGTGCCCGACGTTGGTGCGGCCGCGGCCGTCGACGGCGATGGCACCGCGCTCGGTGAGCTTCACCCCGGTGTTCTCCAGGCCGTAGCCGTTCACCCGCGGCGCGAAGCCGATCGCCTGGAGCACCTTGTCGGCCTCCAGCACCTGCTGCTGCCCGTCCTTGGTGGTGACGGTGACGCGGACCTTCGCCGCCGGGTCCTTGTCGTCGATCGAGTCGACCCGGGTGGAGGTGAGCACCTCGATGCCGAGCTTGCGGTACTGCTTGGCCAGCTCGGCCGAGACCTCGGCGTCCTCCAGCGGCACCATGCGGTCGAGGAACTCGACGATGGTGACCTTCACGCCGTAGTTGTGCAGCACGTAGGCGAACTCGACGCCGATCGCGCCGGCGCCCGCGATGATGATGCTGCCGGGCAGCTCCTCGGTGAGGATCTGCTCCTCGTAGGTGACCACGCGGTCGCTGAGGCTGGTGCCGGGCAGCAGCCGGGTGGTGGCACCGGCGGCGATGACGCAGTGGTCGAAGGTGACCATCTCGAAGCCGCCGGCGGTCAGCGCCACCTGGAGGGTGCGGTCGTCCACGAAGGTGCCGCGGCCGTCGTACTCCGTGATGCCGTTCTTCTTCATCAGGTAGTGGACGCCCTTGACCCGGCCGTCGGCGACGGTGCGGCTGCGCCGGAAGGCCTCGCCGAAGTCGAAGCTGACCGTGCCCTCGACCTTGATGCCGAAGGTCTTGGCCTCCTTGGTGAAGATGTGCGCCAGCTCCGCGTTGCGCAGCAGCGCCTTGGAGGGGATGCAGCCGACGTTCAGACAGACGCCGCCCCAGTACTTCGCCTCGATGACGGCCGTGCGCAGGCCCAGCTGCGAGGCGCGGACGGCCGCGGTGTAGCCGCCGGGGCCCGCTCCCAGGACGACGACGTCGTAGTGCGTGCTGCTCATGGTGCTGACTCCTCCGAGGGTGTCACGGTGACGTGATCTCGGTGCCATGGTGTCAGGCGGTCGGGCGACCCACCCACCGGGCCCCGGCCGGACGGTGGAGCAGGCACGCCCGGCCCGGCGCGCCGCCCGCCGACGCACGGCCGCCCACGCAGGGCCGCCCGACGCGCGGCCGCCCACGCATGGCCGCCCGCCGACGCGCGGCCGCCGGGCCCGGGGCGGTGGGCGCCCCGGGCCCGGCGGCCCGCACGGGATCGACTCCGGAGGATCAGGCGTCGACCTCGTGCGCGTGGCCCTCGTGCAGGCCGCCGCCACTGCCCGCCTGGCCGTCGGTGTGCTGCGGCGGCACCGGCGCGTGCAGGCCGGAGAGGTCCCAGGCGTAGGTGCCCACGGAGTCGGCGATGACGTCGATGTTGGTGTCGAAGGCCTTCATGTCGAGGTTGCCCAGGTTGTCGCAGGCCTTGTGGTAGCACTTGTCGAACGCCACGCCGGCCGTGCCGCCGTACCGGGCCGCCTGCGCGGCGGACTTGATGACCTCCGCGCCCGTGTCGGTGCCGCCGGCCGGGATGCCCGCGTCGATGAACGGGCCGTAGTCCGAGCGGCCGGTGAAGTCGGTGCCCTCGTGCGGGAGTCCGCGCCGGTCGAGGTAGTCGGTGATGTGCCGCTCCAGCTGCGCCGAGCCGTCCGGGCCGGGGCCGGAGCCGACGTGGTCGGAGTCGTCGCCGTCGTAGACGAACTGGGCGGAGTTCGGCGAGGCGATCATGTCGAAGTTCAGGTAGAGCTTGATCTTCTTCTTGTCGGCCTCGGAGAGCGCGTTCACGTACGCCTCGGAGCCCTTGAGGCCGAACTCCTCGGCGGACCACCAGGCGAACCGGATCTTGTTCTTCACCGGCCGCTCGGCGACGTTCCGGGCGACCTCCAGGATGCCCGCCGAGCCGGAGCCGTTGTCGTTGATGCCCGGGCCGGCCACCACGGAGTCGAGGTGGGCGCCGACGACCACGGTGTTCTCCGGATCGCCGCCGCGGGTCTCGGCGATCACGTTCCAGGTCTTCCGCTTCTCCATGACCGTGCGGATGTCCAGGCCGACGGTGACCGGGCCGGCGGCGGCCTTCGCGGCCAGCGCCTCGCCCGCGGCCTTCGCGATGCCGCCGGTCGGGATCCGCCCGGCGGCCGGGTCGCCGAGGGTGCCGTTGAGGTCGCCCTCGACGTTGTTGTAGACGATCGCGCCGGCCGCGCCCGCGTCCGCCGCGGCGGCCTGCTTCACCGCGAAGCTGCACCCGCCGCGCCGGATCAGCGCGACCTTGCCGGTGAACGCGCCGCCCGCGTAGTCGCCCGCCTCGCAGCCGGTGGTGTCGTCCACCGGGACGACCGCCAGCGCGGCCGTCAGCCCGGCGGCCGGGCCGCCGACCGAGTACGTCATGGCGATCACCGGCACGTCCTCGGCCTGCGGGGACACCACGCTCAGCCGCTCCGAGAGCGCCTGGAAGAAGGTGTACTCGAACTCCTGCTTCGACACCTTCAGCCCGGCCCGGCGGGCCTCGTCGTAGACGTAGCGGGCCGACTCCTCGTGGCCGCGGGATCCGGCCACCCGGTTGCCGCCGTTGCGGTCGGCGATCCGCTGGAGCGCCCGCAGGGTGTCGCGGGCGTCGCGGGCGCTGCTCTCCTCGACGAGCTTCGCGGCCAGCTTCGCGCCCTTGCGGGCCGGGTCCTGGTCGGCCGCCGCACTCCCCGCCCCGACCAGCAGCAGTGGGGTGACCAGGCCGGCGACTGCCAGCGCGGCACCCCCGACACGCCGTAACGAGGCGGCCGAGGAACGGGGCGAGGCGGCCGGGCGACGGCTCCGAGCGTTCAAGGCGAGTCCTTCCGACAGATCATGGGACCTCGATTTGACATGCCCGGCGCCAGCTTGCCAACCCTGGCGCGCGAGCTGACCGGATGCGGACATCGGGCCCCGCGGCGATGCTGGAGGGGTGGGGCCGTCTCATCCAGGAGTGTGACCGCATGTCCATGATGGAGAAGATCAAGCAGATGCTGAAGGGCCACGAGAGCCAGTCCGACAAGGCCGTCGACAAGGCGGGCGACATGGCCGACGAACGGACTCAGGGCAAGTACAGCGGCCAGGTCGACACCGCCCAGGAGAAGATCAAGGACCAGTTCCGCGACCAGCCGCCCCAGTAGCCCCGCCGGCGCGGCCCCGGCCGCCCCGGCGGCCGATCCCGGACAGCCCGGTGCCCCGGCCCCGCACGTGCGAGCGCACGTGCCGGGACCGGGGCACCGCGCGTGCGGGGCACCTTCCGGCCGGCCCCGCAGCGGTCGACGACAGCAGGTCGAGCACCGCCAGGACACCCCCGGACACCCCCTCCGGCACCCCCCGAGCAGGGGGACTTTACGCATTCATTACCATTGACACGCCCGCGGAAAGCCCTGACGAGAGGACAGCCGCCGTGTCGATCCCCCGTGTCCGGACCACTCCCCTGCCCGGTGTCGGCGTCCAGTACGACCTCACCACCCGAGAACGGCAGCACCTGTCGGTCATCGCGCACCGGGACGGCTCACGCAGCCTCAACGTCTACCGCTCGGACGACCCGGACGCCTGCTCCCAGGCGTTCCGGCTGACGGCCGAGGAGTCCGCCGCCCTGGTGGACGCCCTGATGCCCGGTCACCCTGCCGCTGGTCAGCCCGCGGCCGCCGCCCACCCGACGGCCGGTCAGCCGCACCCGGGCCTGCTGCACACCACCGACCTCGGCCTGGTCGCCGAGCGGCTGCCCGTCGACGGCGCCTCGCACTGGAACGGCCGGCTGCTCGGCGAGACCAGGATGCGCACCGAGACCGGCGCCTCGATCGTCGCCGTCCTGCGCCGCACCGGCGCCGTCCCCTCCCCCGCACCGGACTTCCGACTCGCCGGCGGGGACACCCTCATCGTCATCGGCACCCGCGAGGGCGTGGACGCCGCGGCCGCGATCCTGGACCGGGGGTAACCGGATGCACACGGCGAGCGTCTTCATCGAACTCGGCTCGGTCATCCTCGTCCTCGGACTGCTCGGCCGAATAGCCGGCCGGTACGGCTTCTCCCCGATCCCGCTCTACCTGCTCGGCGGCCTGGCGTTCGGCCGGGGCGGACTTCTCCCGCTCAGCGCCAGCGAGGAGTTCGTCGCCACCGGCGCCGAGATCGGCGTCGTCCTGCTGCTGCTGATGCTCGGTCTGGAGTACACCGCCGCCGACCTGGTGACCAACCTGAAGGCGCAGTACCCGGCCGGCGCCGTCGACTTCCTGCTCAACGCGCTGCCCGGCGCGGCGGCGGCGCTGCTGCTGGGCTGGGGCCCGGTGGCCGCCGTCGTCCTGGCGGGCGTCACCTGGATCTCCTCCTCCGGCGTCATCGCCAAGGTGCTCGGCGACCTCGGCCGCCTCGGCAACCGGGAGACGCCGGTGATCCTCAGCATCCTGGTGCTGGAGGACCTCGCGATGGCGGTCTACCTGCCCATCCTCACCGCCGTCCTGGCCGGCGCCGGCCTGCTGGCCGGCTCCGTCACCCTGGCCATCGCGCTGGCCACCGCCGGGGCCGTGCTCTTCGTCGCCCTGCGCTACGGGCGGGTGATCTCACGGTTCGTCTCGCACGACGACCCCGAGAAGCTCCTGCTGGTCGTGCTCGGGCTGACGCTGCTGGTCGCGGGCATCGCGCAGCAGCTCCAGGTCTCGGCGGCGGTCGGCGCGTTCCTGGTCGGCATCGCCCTCTCCGGCGAGGCCGCCGAGGGCGCGCACACTCTGCTCAGCCCGCTGCGGGACCTCTTCGCCGCGGTCTTCTTCGTCTTCTTCGGCCTGAGCACCGACCCGACCAGCATCCCGCCGGTGCTGCTCCCCGCACTGCTGCTGGCCGCGGTCACCGCCTTCACCAAGATCGGCACCGGTTACTGGGCCGCCCGCCGCGCCGGGATCGCCACCCGCGGCCGCTGGCGGGCCGGCGGAGCACTGGTCTCGCGCGGGGAGTTCTCGATCGTCATCGCCGGGCTGGCGGTCACGGCCGGCATCGAGCCGGAGCTCGGCCCGTTCGCCACCGCGTACGTGCTGATCCTGGTGGTCACCGGGCCGCTCGCCGCGCGCTGGACGCAGCCGGCCGTGGAGCGGCTCGGCGCGCTGCGCGGGCGCCGACGCGAGCGCGACGGCGCGCCGTGGCCACCGGCGGGCGAGCCGCCGACGGCGGGCCCGGGCGGGCCGGCGGACCGGGGCGGGCCGGACGGCCTGCCCGCCGTGGAGACCGTGCCGGCGGCCGGCGCGGGGCACGACGAGCCGGTCAACGGGCTTCCCCGCTGACGTCGGCCGGGGGCGGGTCGGACGGGTCAACTCGTGCGGCCCGCCCCCGTCGCACGACCGGCGCCGGCGCCGGTGCCCTCACCCGTACCCGTCTCGGTACTGCTGTCGCCGCCGTCACCCGTACCCGCCTCGGTGCTGCTGTCGCCGCCGTCACCCGCGCCGGAGCGCAGCTCCGCCGCTGCCGCCGTGCAGGCGGCCGCCGCCGGGCCGGCTCCCGCTCCGGGCTCGGTGACCGCCCCGCAGTGCTCGCACCGCCCCGGCCCGGACCGTTCGCGAAGCCGCCCGCACTCCTCGCAGACCTGGTCCAGCCAGCACGCCGCGTCGCCACCCTCGTCCATGCCCCGATTCTGCCGCGCCGCGGCCCATCGTCCGTCCGCCGTGCCGGCCGGGGTCCCGCAGCGCCGAGTAGACACTGTCTACACCGCCTGGTAGACAGTGTCCATGACCACTCAGGACACGGGCCTGCGCGCCCGTCTGGTGACCGCCGGCGTCGAGCTGGTGACGCGGGAGGGCGTCCACGCGCTCACCCTGCGCGAGATCGCCCGCCAGGCCGGCGTCTCGCACGGCGCTCCCCGCCGCCACTTCGCCACCCACGTCGAACTGCTGGCGGCCATCGCCCGGCACGGCTTCGACGAACTCGCCGCCGCGCTCGCCGCCGCCGACCGCACGGCGGGCGAGGACCCTCGCGCACGGCTCGCCGCGCAGTCCCGCGGCTACCTCGACTACGCGGCCGCCCACCCCGGCATGTTCGAGCTGATGTTCCGCCACGACCTCCTGGAGGGCAGCGGTACCGACCTCCGACGGACCACCCTGCCGCTGTTCGAGACCTTCGTCCGGCTGGTCGCCGCGGTCCGCCCGCCGAGTGGCACCGACCCGGCCGTCGTCGCCGGCGCGTTCTGGGCCAACCTGCACGGACTCGCCCAGCTGCGCGCCTGGGGCAGCCTGCGGCTCGTCACCGGCAGCGACGACCCGGGCCCGCTCCTGGACACCGCCCTCACCGCGCACCTCGGCCCGGAACCCCGGTGACCTCCACCGGCGGCCGGCGCCTCACCCTGGCGGGGAGCATCACCGGCGCCGCCGTCGTCGCCCTGGACGGCACCGTCCTCACCGTCGCCCAGCCCAGCATGCAGCGCGATCTGCACGCCTCCTTCGCCGCCGTGCAGTGGACCAGCACCGCCTACCTGATCGCGGTGGCAAGTCTGCTCGTCTTCGCCGGCCGGCTCGGCGACCGCTACGGCCACCCACGCGTCTTCGCCGCCGGGGTGCTGGGCTTCGCCGCGAGCTCGGCCGCCATCGCCGTGGCACCCGGCGTCGGCTGGGTCATCGCCCTGCGCGCCCTCCAGGGCGTGGCGGGCGCGCTGCTGCAACCGGCCACCCTGGGCATGCTGCGCGCCGCCTACCCCGCCGACCGGCTGGCGATGCCGATCGCACTGCGGACCAGCGCGATCGGGCTGGCCGCCGCGGCCGGGCCGGTGGTCGGCGGCGCGCTGACCACCCACCTCGGCTGGCGGGCCGTCTTCCTGCTCACCGTCGCCCCCGCCGCCGCGGCCGGCCTGGCAGCCCTGGTCGTCCGCCTCCCGCAGCCGCCCCGCGACCGCTCCGCCGGCCTCGACCTGCCGGGCGCCGGGCTGCTCGCGGCGGCGCTGGTCTGCCTGGTGCACACCCTCGTCGGCCTGCCCGCGCACGGCCCGCGGGCCACCACCGTACTCGGCCTGCTCGCCGCCGGCCTCCTCGCCACGGCCTTCGTCCGGCACGAGCGGCGCACGGCCCGCCCGCTGCTCCCGCCGGACGTGCTCGGCTCACGCACCGTCGCGTCCGGGCTCGCCGTGCTGCTGGCGGCGTCCGCGACGCTCTTCGGCACCCTGTTCCTGAGCACCTACTTCCTCCAGGACGTGCTCGGCCTGGACCCGCTGGGCAGCGCCGTCCGGGCCCTGCCGCTGGCCGTGACGATGGTGCTCGCCGCGCCGGCCTCCGCCGTCCTGCTCCGCCGCCACGGCGCGCGCCGCACGGTCGGCGCGGGCATGGCACTGATCACGGCCGGCACCCTGCTCGTCTCCCGCTTCGACCACTCCTCGGGCCCGCTCGCGATCGGCAGCGCCTTCGTCCTGCTGGGCACCGGCTTCGGGGCGGTGATGGTCACCACCACGACCGTCCTCGTCCGCGACGCCTCGGTGCGGGACGCCGGCGTGGCGGGGGGCCTGCAGCAGACCGCGATGAACGTCGGCCCGGCCCTCGGCGTGGCCGTGGCCACCACCCTGACGGCCGGACGGCCGCTGGCCGGGGCACTGGGCCCGGCCCTGCTCGTCCTCGCCGCCGTCGCAGCGGCCGGCACCCTCGCCACCCGACGACTCCCGGGGCACCCCCGCGACGCCGCACCGGCCGACACGGCCGGCACGGTCACGACGTAGCACGGGCGGCGGACGGCCGCACCGGGCCGCGTCGGGCCGGGTCGCGTCGGGCCGCGTCGCCGGCAGCCGCCGCGGGCGCCGTCAGCGCACCCCTTCCAGCATCCGCCCCCGGTCCGCGGAGGCCCCGGTCCGCGGCCTCCGCCGCCCGACGAACAGCCGGATCAGCCCGAGCTGCACCGCCGCCCCCACCGCCATGCCGACCCAGAGGCCGTCCACTCCCAGCGGGCCGGAGAGGGCGGCGCCGGCGGCCAGTTGGACGGTGAGACCGAGGAGCACCGCCGCGACCAGGGGGCGGCCGGCGCCGGAGCCCTGGTGGACGCCACCGAGGGCGACCACCAACGCGTACGGGAGCAGGTAGAGGCCGGCCCACCGGAGAAAACCCACCGAGTGCGCGGCCACCGCCCGGTCGTCGGTGAAGAGCGCGGTGACGGGCACCGCGAGAGCCACGCAGAGCACCGCGGCCCCCGCACCGAGGGCGGCCGCCAGCCGGGCGGTGTCCCGGCCGAGGGCGCGCACCGACCCGGTGTCTCCGGCGCCGGTGAGGCGGGCGGCCTCGATGGCGGCGGCCTGGCGGAGCGCGTAGAAGGACATGGTGACGATCAGCAGCACGCGGTAGCCGACCCCGTACCCCGCGACCGCCGGGACGCCGAAGGCCGCGACCAGGCCGAGCTGCGCCGTACCGACACCCATCCGGGCGGTGAAGTCGAGCCCGAACGGCGCTCCGGTCGCCAGGATCCGGCGGGCGTCCGCTGCGGTGCCGCCGGCCGGGGCGGGCAGCCGGCGGCGCCGGCGCAGCAGCACGGTCACGGCGAGGGCGAGGGCGCGCGCGAGGGTGAGTGCGAGCGCCGCGCCCGGCACGCCGAGTGCCGGGAGCGGGCCGGGGCCGAGCACGAGCAGCGGGTCGAGGGCGAGCAGCAGGGCGTTGGAGAGCAGGGCGATCCGCATCGGGGTGCGGGTGTCGCCGGCGCCCTTGAAGAGCTCGTCGGCGACCCGCTGGGCGAAGAAGAGCCCGAAGGCGGGGAAGGCCACCGCGAAGTAGCCGGCGGCGAGTGCGGCCGCCCGGCCGTCCAGGAAGGCGCCCGCGATCTGCTCGCGGAGCAGGAATCCGGGGAGGGCGAGGGCCACGCTGCCGACGGCGCAGAGCCGCCAGGCGGCCCGCGCGGTGCGGCCGGCGGCGGCGACGTCGCCCGCGCCGAGGGCGTGCGCGAGCCGGACGGTGGTGCCGGAGGAGACCACCAGGACGAGGCCGAGCAGCAGGTTCTCCACCGTGCCGGCGAGCGTGACGGCGGCGACGGCGGCCCCGCCGAGCCCGGCCACCCAGAAGGTGCCGATGACGGTGGCGATCACCCCCGACAGCAGTTCGCCGTAGACCGGTGCCGCCAGTGCGACCAGTCTCCCCCGGTGTCCTCGCACGCCGTCTCCCCCTCCTGTCGGACGGGTCGACCACCCGTCCGTTCGTTACCTCGAAAAGATATACATCTCATCGAGGCACATCGGCAAGAGGTAGCATGGCGCACGGACGGAGCGCGCGCCGACGGAAAGGCTTCGACTGTGCTGACTCTCTCGATCCTCGGATTCCTGCACGACGAGCCCCTGCACGGCTACGAGTTGAAGGCCCGGATCACCGGGCTGAACGGTCACGTCCGGCCGGTCAGCGACGGTGCGCTGTACCCCGCGATCACCCGCCTGGAGAAGGCCGGGCAGCTGGTGCGGCACCGCGCCCCCGGCAGCGGCGCCGTCCCCCGGCAGGTCCTGGAACTCACCGACGGGGGCCGCGCCGAGCTGACCCGTCGGCTGGCCCACCCGGCCGAGACCGAGATCTCCGACCAGATCCGCTTCTTCACCGTGGCGGCCTTCCTCGACCGCCTCCCCGATCCGGCCCGGCAGGCCGCCGTCCTGCGGCGCCGGCTGGCGTTCCTGGACACGCCGAGCAGCTTCTTCCACGACAGCGGGGGCCGCCCCGTCCGCGCCGAGCAGGAGCCCAACCCGTTCCGACGCGGGATGCTGCTGGTCGCGCGCGCCTCCACGGCCGCCGAGCGGGCCTGGCTCACCGACACCATCGCGGAGCTGGAGACCGGGCCGGCCTCCTGAGCACGGCCGCCCCGGGCGGCGACGGAGCAGCCGGACACCCCGGCGGACTCCGGCGGACATCCCCGTGGACCACGGGCGGACACCCCCGTGAACACCGGGCGAACAACCGGCCGAACATCCGGGCGAATCGACCCTCTCCGGGCCTGGCACAACAGCCCCGCACCGTGGCTATGATGATCCGCCTCACACCACGGCACACCCCGCGGGGTGGACCGTACGCGCCGGGCCCTGCCCGCACCCCTGGAGGCCATCGTGCCCATTGCCGACACCGAAACCGCCCGCCTGCCACGCCCGACCCGGGACGGCATCCCCGGCTGGTTCTTCAAGGTCGACCAGGAGGCCTTCGGGCACTTCCTCACCAACCAGAGCGAGGCGGGCCGCACCGGCGACATCCTCGAACTGGGCACCTACCTCGGCCGCAGCGCCGTCCTGCTCGGCGACCACCTGCAGCCGGACGAACAGCTCACCGTCTGCGACCTGTTCGACTCCGAGGCGGGCGACGCCGAGAACGCCGCCGAGATGGCGATGTCCTACCGCAAGACCCTCACCAGGGCCGCCTTCGAGGCCAACTACCTGGCCTTCCACCAGCAGTTGCCGGTGATCGTGCAGGCCCCCACCTCGGTGCTCGCCGACGGACGGATCCCCGACGGCAGTTGCCGGTTCGTCCACATCGACGCCTCCCACCTGTACGAGCACGTGGCCGGCGACATCGCGGTGGCCCGCGCGGCACTCGCCGAGGACGGCCTGGTCGCGCTCGACGACTACCGCTCGGAACACACCCCGGGCGTCTCCGCGGCCGTCTGGCAGGCCGTCTTCACCGGCGGACTGCGGCCCGTCCTGCTCACCCCGATGAAGTTCTACGGGACGTGGGGGGACGCCGCGGCCGCCCAGCGGGTGCTGCTCGCCCGGGACTGGCGGGCCGAGGGCTACACGGTGGACGAGGACGTCATCGCGGGCGGCCAGGTGGTACGGCTGAACTACGCCGCCAAGCCCGCCTCCGGGCAGCCGCACCGCTCGGCCCCGCGACGGCTCGCGCTGGACCTGCTGCCGCCGGTCGCCACCCGGGCGGCCCGCCGGGCCCTGCAGGCGCTGCGCGACCGCCGTACCGTCCCCCCGGTCCGCACGGCGGGCTGAGCCGGGGCGTTCCCGCCGCTGCTCCCGTTTCCGTTTCCGTTTCCACTCCCGTTTCCGTCTCCGACCCCACTCCCGTTTCCGTCTCCGTTTCCGCCTCGGCCCCGGCGTCGCAGACCTCTGCGCACCGGGGCCTTCGGCCGTCACCGGCCGGCGCCGACCGCGGCCGGAGGCTCCGCCGCGGCCCGATCGGATGCGTGAACCCGCTGCCGCGCGCAGCATGAAGGCATGAGCGAGCGCGCACCCGTGCTGCCCTCGGCACCGGCGCCCGACGCGGTGGCCACCGCGACCGCCTCGCCGGGTACCACCGGCGGCAGGGCTCCGGACGCGGCCCGGGAGCCCCGGCGGGGCCTCCCGGGTGCGGGCATCGCGGACAACGAGAGCAGGAGATCAGTGCCATGAACCTCGCGGCCGACTACCCGTTGCTGAACGTCTTCTGGACCATCTGCTGGATCTTCCTGTGGATCCTCTGGTTCATGCTGCTCTTCCGGATCCTGATCGACGTCTTCCACGACGACTCGCTGAGCGGCTGGGCCAAGGCCGGCTGGTCCATCTTCCTCGTCTTCCTGCCCTTCCTCGGCGTCTTCGTCTACCTCATCGCCCGCGGACGCGGCATGGGGGAACGCGAGATGAAGAAGGCGCAGAGGAGCCAGGAGGAGTTCCGCGCCTACGTGCGCGAGACCGCGACCGCCCCGGACCAGACCTCCACCGCCGATCAACTGGCCAAGCTCAGCGAACTGCGCACCTCGGGCCACATCACGGACGAGGAGTTCGCCCAGGCCAAGGCCAAGATCCTCGCCTGATCCCGTCGAACCGTCCGACCCGCCACCCCACCCGCCACCCCACCCGACGACCACCCCGGACCGACCCGGCCCGGGGTGGTCGTCAGCGTGCCGGAGCCGTGGGGGTCTGCTCGACGAGGGTGGCGGTGGCCCGGTCGAGGAACTCGCAGAACCGACGGTGCTCCTCCTCGCCGAAACGTCCGGTCAGAGCGCGCTCCAGCACGATGACCTCCTGGTAGGCCCGGTCGAGCCGGCCCTGCCCGGCGTCGGTGAGGGTGGCGATCATGACCTTCGCATGGGCCGCCGAGGCGTTGCGCGCGATGAGCCCCTTGGCCTGCATGCCGTTCAGTACGGTCGCCATGCTCTGCTGGGAGACGCCGCAGGCGCGGGCGAGCTGGGCGCCGGACAGGCCGTCCGCGCGGGACAGGGCCAGCAGCGCCGCGTACTGGGTCATGGTCAGCCCGTAGGCGCGCAGCACCGCCTCGTGGTGGGCCATCAACGCCTGCTCCGCACGGCGGATCCGGGTGCACAGGTACTCCTCGACGGGCACCTCAGCCATGTCTCAACTTCCTCACTTGACTCAACTACCTGAGACTCTCTAGGTTCAGCAGTATCAGGTTACTGAGTCAGCACAGAAAGTTGAAACTCGCATGAAGGCTGTTGTCCTGGACACCGACGACCATTTCCGCCTGACCGACGCCGCCGAACCGGTACCCGGCCCCGGCGAGGTGGCCCTCCGGGTCACCCACGCGGGCGTCCAGTGGGGTGACGTACTGGTGCGCGACGGGCACTTCCCCACCCCGCGACCGTTCGCCCCCGGCTTCGAGGCGGCCGGCCGGATCGTCGCCGTCGGCGAGGGGGTGGACGCGGGCCGGATCGGCGAGCAGGTCACCGCCCTGATCGGCGGAGGCGGCTACGCCGAGATCGCGCTCGCACCGTCCGTACTGGCCGTCAACGCCGAGGGCGTCGACGCGCGCACCGCAGCCGCGGCCGGCTGGGTCGCCCCGACCGCCTACGACCTGATCAACACCGTCACCCGAACGGGCCCCGGGGACAGCGTGCTGATCCACGCGGCATCCGGCGGCGTGGGCACGCTGGCGGCCCAGTTCGCCGCCCTGGCCGGAGCCCGCCGGATCGTGGGCGTGGCGGGCGACGCCGACCGGGCCGAGTACGCCCGCCGGTTCGGCTACCACCGGATGCTGACCCGCGAGGAATTCCCCGACGCGCTCGGCGACGAGACCTTCGACGTCATCCTCGACCCCGTCGGGGGCACGACCCGGATCGCGAACCTGGCCCGCCTCGCGCCGCACGGCCGGCTCGCGGTCTACGGCAACCTCGCCACCTTCGCACCGGTCGACGTCCCGGCGAACGACCTGCTGATGAACGGGCAGTCCCTGCTGACCTACAACAGCAATCTCCTGAGCCGCACCCACCCGGCCCGGCTGGCCGCCAGTGCCACCCGCGCCCTGGCCCTGATCGCCGACGGCTCGGTGCGCATCGACATCACCGCCGAGCACGAACTCGCCGACGTGGCGGGTGCTATCGCGAACCTGGCGACCGGCGCCACCCGGGGCAAGAGCGTCGTCCGCGTCGGGTGACCCCGACCGGCGACTTCGGAGCGCGACCGGGCGCCCGCACCCGGCCCGCCGCGGACCCCACCGGCCTTTTGTCGGTCCTTCAGATTTGTCATTCCGCCCATCACTCGCACGAGGGAACTTCCTTTAAAGATTTGCCCACGGAACATTAAAGGTTGCATAGTGACAACGCCTCAGTTGGCCATAGGAATGTCCAAGTCGAGGCAAAGTCATATCCTTTCGCGTGAGGAGAAGGCCTTGTTCCAGGAGAACCCCGCGCCGGGCTACGGGCAGCGGCTTCGCGAGGAGATCGCGGCCCCCGGCACCACCCCGCTCATCGGTGTCTACGACATGTACTCGGCGTCCATCGCCGCCGAGCACTACCACGGCATGTTCGTCTCCGGCTTCGGCTTCGCGGCCTCTTACTACGGCCTGCCCGACATCGGCTTCATCGCCTGGCCCGACATGGTGGCCTTCGTGGAGCGGCTGCGCGGCGCCTTCCCGCAGCACCATCTGCTGGTCGACATCGACGACGGCTACGTCGATCCCGAGGTGGCCTGCCACGTGGTGCGCAGGCTGGAGCGGAGCGGCGCCTCCGGCGTCATCCTGGAGGACCAGAAGCGTCCGCGCCGCTGCGGTCACGCCGAGGGCAAGCAGGTGCTGCCGCTCGGGGAGTACCTGGAGAAGCTGGAGCAGGTGCTCGCCAATCGCACCGACCTCGTGGTCGTGGCGCGGACGGACGCCACCGAGGAGGACGACATCCTGCGGCGTGCCGAGGCGCTCGCCGAGACGGACGCGGACGTCGTCCTGGTCGACGGGGTGCGCAGCGAGGAGTGGATCCGGCGGATCCGCAAGGTCGTGGGCGACAAGCCGCTGCTGTTCAACCAGATCGCCGGCGGCAAGTCCCCCCGGTTGTCGCTCTCGGAGCTCGCCGGTCTCGGGGTGGACGTCGCGATCTACAGCACGCCGTGCCTGTTCGCCGCGCACCGGGCGATGGACGAGGCCCTGGCAGGGCTCAAGGTGGCCGACGGCCGGCTGCCCGCCCCGGTCGGGGAGAGCCGCCCGGTCGGCGTGCGCGAGTCGACCGAACTGCTGGAGCGGAACATCCCCCAGCCGCTCCTGCGCGAGGCGGTGCGGGCATGATCTCCGTGCTGCGCGCCCTGCCGCAGCCGTGGGTGGCCCGCGGTCCGGCGCCGGGCGGTGCCGAAAGGGGCAGGCCCGTCGTACGCGGGCCCGTCGCATTCCCGGCGCCGGCCGGGCGGACGGCCTCCCGGTGGTGGGGAACCGGGCAGTGGGTGGCTGCGCTCGGGTTGGCCGCAGCCTGGGCGCTGTTCGGTGGCACCGTCCCGCCCGCCGCGGCGGAGGGCAGCCTGATCACGGTGATCGACAACTCGCACTCCGGGGCTCTGATCCAGGCCGACTCTCTGCTGGAGATCGACCGGACGGCCAACCTCCAGAGCGGCTGGGGCAGCGCGGGCAGCGACCACGACGGGACGGGTGTGCTGGTCGGCGGCCTGCTGGGCGTCACCCCGCCCCGCCCGACCACAGGGAGCGGCGGATGAGCGAGGGGCTGCGCCACCGGGCGCCGGCGCCAGCGTCGGCACCGCCGTCGGCACCGGCGTCGGCACCGGCGTCGGCACCGGCGTCGACGGAGGCGGTGAGCACTGCCGGTGCTCGGGCCGTGCCAGCCGTCCAGGCGGGGGTCGGCCAGGCGGCGGTCGGGCAGGCGTCGCCGGCCGGGCCGGTCGCGGCCGTCCACCGGGCGTGGCCCCAGGTCGCCTGGCCCCGGGTCGCGTGGCCCCGCGCGATCGACCCCTACATGGCTGCCCTGCTGGGCACTGTCCTGCTCGCCGCGTTGCTGCCCGCCACCGGCCGGGCAGCCGGGGCGGCGGAGCACGCCTGCGACCTCGCCGTGGCGCTGTTGTTCTTCCTCTACGGCGCCCGGCTCTCCACCCGCGAGACGCTGGCCGGGCTCCGGCACCTCCGGCTGCACGGGTCGGTGCTCGCCTGCACCTTCGTGCTCTTCCCCCTGCTCGGGCTCGCCACCGCCGCGCTGACGCCCGTTCCGCTCACCGAGCAGCTGCGGACCGGTGTGCTGTTCCTCTGCCTGGTCCCGTCGACCGTCCAGTCCTCGGTCGCGCTGACGGGCGCCGCCCGGGGCAATGTGCCGGCGGCGATCTGCGCGGGCACGTACTCCAGCCTGGCCGGGCTGCTCCTGACGCCGATGCTCGCCGCCTGGCTGCTCGGCGCCCGGGCCGCCCTCTCCCCCGACGGCCTGGGCCGGATCGCCCTGCAACTGCTGGCGCCGTTCCTGCTCGGCCAGCTGCTCCGCCCGCGCCTGGGCACGTTCCTGGCCCGGCACAAGCGGCTGCTGACGCCGGTGGACCGCGGATCGATCCTGCTCGTCGTCTACACCGCCTTCAGCGCGGCGGTGGCCCAGGGCATCTGGGGCCGGACGACACCCGTCGCCCTGCTCGGCCTGCTGGCCGTCCTGCTCGCCCTGCTCGCCGCTGCGCTGGCCTTCGCCGCGACCACGGCCCGGCTCCTGGGCCTGGACCGGGAGTCCCGGATCGCGGCGATGCTCTGCGGCTCGCAGAAGAGCCTGGCCAACGGTCTGCCGATGGCCACCGTCCTGTTCGGGCCCGAGGCCGGGCTGCTGGTGCTCCCGCTGATGGCCTACCACCAGCTCCAGCTGGTCGCCGGAACGTTCCTGGCGGGCCGCTGGGCCCGGGCCCCGGACGCCCCCGGCACCGGCGCGCCCGGTACGCCCGGCGCGGACCAGCTCAGTCCGCCGGGCGTGCGGCCAGCACCCGACTGAGGCCGCGCCGGAGCCGGGCCGAGGCGCCCGGCTCCGCCCCGAGCTGCAGGACGCGCTCCGCCGGCAGGTCGGTGCGGGCGGCCAGCTCCATGGCCGCCCGGTAGGGCCGTTCGCCGGCCGCCAGCTTCCGGGCCACCGCCTCGACCACCCGGTCCAGGCACGCACCCGTCACGGAGGGGTGTCCGACCAGCAGCAGGAGCAGCAGGTTGTCGTTGTAGTCGGAGTGGTACCGGTCGGCCAGCCCGGCGAGCGTGTCCACCGGTGTGGCCGGGTTCTTCGCAATCGCATGCCAGACGAAGGGGTACTCGCAGCGGGCGAGTTCACGGAGCACCACAGGCTCGGCGGTCCGCTCGGCGAGTCGCCGGTAGTCCCCACCGTCGTGCAGGTGGGCCAGGGCCTCGATCCCGGTGCCGTCGGCGGGGTTCCGGCTCGCGGCATCCGTGGTGGCGTTCTCGTCGGTCGTGGTCACGGGGAGCCACCGTACCGACAGAACCCCTACCCGCCCACCTGATTACCCCCGACCGGGGCGGCACCACGGCGAGGGGTATCCGGGCCACCGGCGTGCGTAATCTCCCACCGGGCCGCGGCCGTCTGGTAAATCATGGAGTTGGAAGATCGGACCGAGGGCCCCGGAGGACTGACAGCAAGTCAGTTCGCCCGGGTCCTCCACTCATGGGACGAGAACAGCATGCCTCTTAGCGGCGAGTACCAGCCGAGCCCCGAACAGTGGGTGCGCGACCAGGTCGCGTTGTACGAGGGTTCCGGGGGCACCGAGGGAACGACGCTGCGGGGCGTGCCCGTCGTCGTCCTCACCAGCCTCGGGGCCAAGAGCGGCAAGATCCGCAAGAACCCGCTGATGCGGGTGGAGCACCACGGGACGTACGCCGTGGTGGCCTCGCAGGGCGGTGCGCCGAAGCACCCGACCTGGTACTTCAACCTGGCCGCGCACCCGCAGGTCGAACTCCAGGACGGCACCGTCCGGCAGGACATGACGGCGCGCGAGGTCGAGGGCGAGGAGCGGGAGACGTGGTGGGCCCGCGCGGTCGAGGTCTGGCCGGACTACGCCGAGTACCAGAAGAAGACGGACCGGGTGATCCCGGTCTTCGTGCTGGAGCCGACGGCCGGCACCAACTGATCCCGGACGACCCGGGCGGCGGGCCGCACACCCCCGCCCGGGTCGTTCCGTCGGTCACGGGCCCGGCGTTCAGCCGCGTACCCCGTCGTCAGCACGGTGCGATGCGGTACTCGGCCGTTCGCCGACCGTGCCGCCGGCCCTCGGGGGCGCCGCCGAGGGCTGCGGTCCGACGGGTTCGGGCAGGGTACGGACCAGCAGCCAGCTCAGGAGGGGCATCAGGATCAGCGGGGCCAGGGCCGTCCGCAGGGAGGTCGCGTCCGCGATTGCGCCGATGAGAGGCGCGGCCAGGCCGCCGATGCTGACGGTCAGCCCGAGGGTGATCCCGCCGGCGGTGCCGACGCGGGTGGGCAGGTAGTCCTGGCCGAGGGTGACCTGCAGCGAGAAGGGGACGTACAGGCCGACGGAGGCCAGCGCCACGCACACGTAGAACGCCGGACCGGGTACCAGCACGATCCCCGCCACGGCACCGACCGTGAGCAGGTACGACCAACCGGCGACCGCGACCCGGCCCCAGCGGTCGGCCAGCCTGCCGCCCAGCACGGATCCCACCGCGCCACCGAGGTAGAGCACGAAGAGCGCCGTGGTGCCCGCCGCCGCACCGCCTCCCGTGCTGCCGCCCCCACCGCCTCCCCCGCGCTGCCGGGCGTAGGAGGAGATGAAGGTGCTCAGGCCGATGAAGACGACGGACCGGCAGACCACCGCCAGCGACAGCCGCACGAACGACGCCACGTCGTCGGCACCGGCGGCGGCTCCGGTGCCGGTACCGACGCGTACCGTCCTCCCCACCTCACGCAGGACGGGCAGGCACAGCACGCTGCCGGCGAGGGCCGGCACCGCCAGCAGCGGCGTCAGGCGCAGACCGCCGGAGGCCACCACGGTGGTGACCATGAGCGGCGCGGCGGCAAAACCGAGGTTGCCGCCGAGGGAGAACCAGCCCATCGCCGTGTGACTGCCCCCGCTCACCAGCCGCGCCACGCGGGCCGACTCGGGGTGGTAGGCGGCGACCCCGATGCCGGAGAGCGCCACGAACGCCAGCGTCAGGGCGTAGGAGCCGCTCAGACCGCTCAGGGCGATTCCCAACCCGCCGAGGACGGTGCTGAGCGGCAGGAGCCAGGGCACCGCCCGGCGGTCGGTGAGCACGCCGAACAGCGGCTGCGCCACCGAGGACAGCAGGGAGGCGGCGAGCACGATGCCCGAGACCGCGGCGTAGCCGTAGGCGCGCTCGGCGAGGAAGAAGGGGACGAGTGACGCGACAGCGCCCTGGTAGACGTCCACACAGGCATGGCCGGCGGACAGCATGATGATGGCTCGGTTCCTTGGCACCCCGCCATGGTGGTTCCTGTCCACCCTGGCGTACTTCCGATAATCTGCCGATCAATGACAGAAATCCGCCACGAACCCGTGGCCCCGACCCGCACCCAGTGGATGGCACCCGGAGCAGCCATCGACGCCCACCGGCACGACGGTCACCAGATCGTCCACGCGAGCCGCGGAGTGGTCGCCGTGACGACCGACGCCGGTTCCTGGATCGCACCGGCCACGCGCGCCATCTGGGTACCGGCCGGCACCGTGCACGCCCACCAGGCCCACGGCGAGGTCGAACTCCATCTGGTCGGCCTGCCCGCCCGTGACAACCCGCTGGAGCTGACCGAACCGACCGTGCTGGCGGTCGGTCCCCTCCTGCGGGAGCTGATCCTCGCCCACACCCGCACCCCGTACGACGGCAGTCCCGAACGGGAGCGGCTGCGGGCCGTCCTGCTCGACCAGGTGCGGGCCTCGCCCCAGCAGCCCCTGCGCCTGCCCACCCCGACCGCTCCCCCGCTGAAGGCCGTCTGCGGGATCCTGCTCGCGAACCCCGCCGACGACCGGACCCTGGGCGCACTGGGCCGGGAGGTCGGGGCCGGCGAACGCACCCTCTCCCGACTCTTCAGGGCCGATCTCGGCATGACCTTCCCCCAGTGGCGCACCCAACTGCGCCTGTACCAGGCGCTGGTGCTGCTGGCCGAGGACGTCCCGGTGACCACCGTGGCCCACCGGTGCGGCTGGTCGTCCGCCAGTGCGTTCATCGACGTCTTCCGCCGCGCGTTCGGACACACGCCGGGCACCCATCATTCCCACCGGCAGAGCGGCTGAGCGCCGTCGCCCCCGGGAGCCGCCGGTCAGTGCCGGTCACTGTTCCAGCCCTGGCACGTGGGCCCGGAAACCGTTCCCGCACCCGGGCCGGCAACGCGCCCGCGGACGACCCGCCCGGTCCCAGCCCCCTCGCCGCCCCGCCTCTCCGCATCCCCGTCCCCGCCGGCCACTGCGCTCCCCTTCATCCGGATTCATGGCACCGCGCCGCCCGCCCGCCCGCCCGCCCGCCCGCCGTGAAGCCTCCCCACGCCGTCGCGGCCGCCACCCCGGCCCTGCCGGACGCAGCCCACCGGCCGTCCCGCACGGTCGGACCACCGGTGTGGTGTGCGGGGTGGGGCGGGTGGGCGCGGGGATCCGTTCCGGGTGGGGGGTCAGGTGACGGTGAGGGTGTGGGCGGTCGTGTCCTGGTTGGTGGCCGTCACGGTGTCGCCGGGGCGGCGGCTGACGGCGGCCGGTTCGAAGGCGAAGTTCCTGATGGTGAGGGCGCTGCTGGCGTTGACGTCGCTGCGCGAGGACGAGGCGGCCGCGTGCCCCGGGCCGGGCGGTGTGCTGGAGCAGGCGGTGAGGGCGCAGGCCAGCAGGAGCGTGGCGCAGGCGAGCGGGCGCCGGGGCGTCGGCATGACGGTCGGTCCGTTCGTGGCGGTGGGGCGCGCGTCCGGTGCGGCTGGTGGGGTGTCGGTACCGGCAGGACCGGACGCGCGCCTGCTCCGGTGGGGGTCAGACGGTGAGCAGCGTGGGGCTGGCGGCCTTGTCGGTGGGCAGGAAGTCGTCGGGGACGGGGTACTGCCCCAGCACGTAGTTCAGGATCGCGGCGTGCATGGCCTCCACCGGGGCGATGCTGGCGGCGGTGGCGATACCGGCGGGGCTGGTGACGTTGTAGGTCGCGAAGAGGTACGTCTGGGCGGCCTGGTCCTCCAGTTGGAGGGCGAGCTTGGCGACGTCGGCGGTGGACGCGGCCTTGCCGAGGGCGGCGAGGGTGTCCGGCTGGTTGGTCAGCGGCACGCCCGTGATGGCGGGCAGGCCGGCGCCGGTGAGGACGGCGTTCCAGGCCTTCGCGTGGTCGGCGTGCTGGCCCATCGCGGTGGTGATGAAGTTCGCCACCGCCGGGGGGACGGTGCCGAGTTTGCCGGCCTTGGCCGCGTCCAGGGCGGTCTGGTAGGCGACGACGGCCTGGTTCTCCAGCGCGGTGGCCAGCGCCACCACCTTCAGGTCACCGGTGTACTTCCCGGAGGCCGAGGGTGAGCCGGGCGCGGTGGACGCGGGGCTGGCGGGCGCCGGGCTGGTGCTGCCCTTGCTGCTGGAGCAGGCGGCCAGGACGAGGGCGGCCGCGACCCCGCCCGCGCCGAGGAGGAAGCGGCGCCGCCCCGCGTCCGCCTGCCCGGAGGCGCGGAGCTCCTCCGTCAGCCCGGCCCCGGCGGCGTGCATCAGCGGCAGGGTGGCACGGTGCGCCTCGTCCATGTCCCTGGTGAGGCGGGTGAGTTCGGCCTCGCCGATGGCGGGCTCCCACGTGCGGTCGACGGTCACTGGACGGCACCTTCGGTGATCGGGGAGGCGTTGTCGGTCTTGTAGAAGGCGTCGGGGAAGCCGACGCTCCCGGCCGCGGCAGGCAGCTTCGCGGGGTCGACCGGGATGGTGATGAGGTCGGCGGCGTTGCCCGCCAGCAGCGCCTGCACCGCCAGCAGCACCGCGCGGTGCTGGGCCTCGACGGGGGCGACGGAGGCGAAGAGCTTGCGCAGGTCGGCGTTGCTCACCTGGCTGACGTTCTTGGTGTAGGTCTGGGCGGCGACGTCCTCCAGCGTGATGGCGAGCTTCACCACGTCGGCCGGGGTCTTGATGGTGGGCAGCGCCTGGTCGACGACGGCCTTGTACTTCGGGTCGGGGTTGTTCTGCGCCTGCCCGCCGGCAGCCGTCGCGGCGGCGTTGAACGCCTTGGCGTGGGCCTGGTGCTGTGTGGTGGTCTTGGCGATGAACGCGGCGACCGTCTTGTTGCCGTCCTTGATGATCGGCAGCCCGGCGGCGGTCTGGTAGACGCTCACGGCCAGGTTCTCGATCGACGCGGCGGTCTGCAACGCCTTGACGTCGTCCGCGGACGCCGTCGCGGACGGGGAGCCGGACGGGGAGCTGGACGGGGAAGCGGCCAGCGCCCGTGCCGTGGCGGCCAGGCCCACCGCCCCCGTGAGGCCGGCGAGTACGGTGCCGCGCTGCCACCACCGGCGGGCCGGCCCGGCCTCCTCCCCGAAGCCGGTCAGGGCGCCGCGGGTGATCCGCATCGCGTCGCTGTTCAAATCCTGTGACTGCTCGGTGAGTTCTTCCAGCAGCCGGGTGTCGATGTGCTCGCTGCCCATCATGTCCCGTCTCGGCCATCGGCCCGGCCGGATGCCGGACCGCCTTCTCCCGGCCTTCGGCGCCCTCCTCCAGTCGGCTTGGTCATCACACCCGAACAGCCACAGAGTTCACCCGCCAGGGTTACTCCGCCGAGCCCGGTTGACGCACGGGCCGCGCCACGATCGGGGGTGCGGGACGGGACGACGATCGGCAGTCCCGACCAGGGCCGAGTCGCCCGGCGGTCCTGACCGGGCCGCGTTGGCGGGCTTCACCGGCGCAGTCGTGCCGTCACCCACGGACCGCTGCGGCCGGTGCTCGCCGCCAGCTCCGCCAGCTTCGCCCCGGCGGCACGACGGGCCTTCAGCCAGGCAGTGATGTCCTGGGCACCGACGCGTTCCGCCGCGGCCAGGTCGTTGAGCGCGACCCTGGCCCGGCGGCCGGCGGCCGAGTTCGTGCCGGACCCGCGGACCGCGATCCCCGCGGTGTCCAGGAGCCGGCGCATCCGGGTGCTCCCGATGCCCAGCCGGCGGGCGGTGGCCTCCGGGCTCTGGTCGCCGTCAAGGTACAGTGCCCGCACCGCGGCTCCGACGTCGTCGTGGCCCAGCGACCGGACAGGAACCAGAGGTGGGCCGTCAGGACTGCGCGGCGGGCCCGAGAATCTCCCGGCACCACTGGCGGAAGCCGGTAGCCGTGGCACTGCCGGGCTCGCGGGGCTCGGCGTCGTAGATCCCGTCGTTCTGCGCCGCGACCATGCCGACGAACTCCTGTGCCGTCGCCCGGCTCGCGCCGGACCGCAGCAGCGCGGCCTCGTAGTCCGGGAGCGGGATCCGGCGGTAGCGGACCGGACGGCCGAGCGCGTCGGAGACGACCGCGGCCATCGCCTCCGGCGTCAGGGTCTCGGGGGCGACCAGGGGGACGCGGGCCGCGCCGGTCCAGGAGGGGTCGAGGAGCAGCGCAGCCGCGACGGCGGCGACGTCCCGGGTGGCGACGGTCGGCAGCGGCCGGTCCGCGGCGTTCGCCAGGGCGAACGTCCCGTCCTCCCGCATCGTCCGGGCCTGCCGGAGCAGGTTCTCCATGAAGAACGGCAGGGCCAGCGCCCGGTAGTGCACGCCCTCGCACTCGAACAGGTCGTCCATCGCCAGGGCGGCCGACAGGAGTCCGGCCTCGCCCCGGTACCCGTGACCGAGGGACGTCACGCCCACCACCCGCACGCCCAGGCCGGCGGCCGCCCGGCAGGCAGCCCGGGTGAAGTCGAGGTAGTGACGCTTCGCGCTGCCGGGGTGGTCGAACGCGGCCGGGGGCACCAGCCAGAACATGCGGTCGGCACCGTTCAGCGCCGCCGTGATCGTGGCCGCGTCCCGGTGGGAGCCGTCGACCACCTCGGCGCGGGTGCGCACGTGTGCGGGCAGCCGGGCGGGGTCGCGGGCGATCACGCGGACCGCCTCGCCGTGATCCAGGAGCCGGTCCAGGACCTGTCGGCCGATGTCGCCGGTCGGCGTGGTGAGGACGATCACGAGTACCTCCGTGGGAGACGGTCGACGCCCCTCGGGGAGGCGTTGCCGGACGGTTCCGAGTCAACTCGGCGCGACCGCGGGGGTGAAGGACCGATCGGGTCGCCATTGATACCCTGAGGGTATGAATGACCTTGAGGTGCGGCAGCTCCGGTACTTCGTCGCGGTCGCGGAGGAACTGCACTTCGGGCGGGCCGCCGACCGGCTGGACATGGCACAGCCCCCGCTCTCCCGTGCGATCCGGGCCCTGGAACGGCAGCTCGGCGTGGCGCTCTTCGAGCGGACCACCCGGCAGGTGGCGCTCACCGCGGCCGGGGACGTCCTGCTGCGGGACGCCCGGACCGCCCTGGAGGCGGTCGCCGCTGCCGCCCACCGGGCCCGCGAGGCGGGCAGCCCGTCGCCGCGGCTGCGGGTCGCGCTCAAGGCCGACATCGACGGCGGCCTGCTGCCGCGGATCCTGGAGGCTTACGGCGCCGACGGTGCGGCCCTACCGCCGGAGCTGGTGCTCGGGGCGTTCGGCGAGCAGCCGCAGGCACTGCGCGACGGTCTCGCCGACGTGGCACTCGTGCTCCACCCCTTCGACCGCCGCGGTCTGGACAGCGAGCCGCTGCTGACCGAACCGGTGCTGGCCGCCGTGGCCGCCGACGACCCGCTGGCCGCCCGGCCAGGGCTCTGCCTGGCCGATCTGGCCGGCCGCAGGATCGTCGGCGGACCCCCGTCCGGTCACGGCCGGCCCGACGAGCCCCGACCCGGGGACGCACGGCCGGCGGGTACTCGGCCGGCGGAAGCAGCGCCGGCGGGTGCACGGCCGGCTTCGAACCTGTCGGAGATCTTCAGCCTCGTCGAGACGGGCGGCATCGTGTTCCTCACGCCGGCCTCCGTGGCCCGGCGCTACCCGCGAGCCGGCATCGCCTACCGGCCGGTGAGCGACCTCCCGGACGCCACGCTCGCCGTCGCCTGGCCCCAGGACGCGCGCGCACCGGCCGTCGCCGCCTTCGTCCGTGCCGCCTGCACCGTCGCGGCCGAGGCGACCGACGTGACCGACGTGACCGACGCGGCTGGCGTGACCACACAGACACCACCCCTCGCCCCGGGCCCGACCGCCTGAGCCGCCTGAGCCGCCTGAGCCGCCTGAGCTGCCTGAGCTGCCTGAGCCGCATCCACGCACGGCGCGGGCCGGACCAGGATCACCGGCACGGCCTGCTCCGCGCCGCCCTCGCCCTGGTCCGGGAGCCGCCCCGCGTGACCGTGCTCCCGCCGCGCGGTTTCCCCGTCCCCTTCGCCGGCTTCCGCCGCCGGGCGGGTCAGCCCCGGGCGGGTCAGCCCCGGGAGCGGCGGCTGCTGCCGGCGAACTCCTCCCGCGTGCGCTGCGCCGAGCCGTCATCGTCCGGCCGGCGCAGCCCCGTCCGCCCGGTCGCCGGGCACCTCGGCGGCTGCCCGCAGCCCCCGGCCGTGCTGTCCGCAGGTGGCGCGGTAGGCGTCCGCCAGGGCCGCGGCCATGGCGTCGATCCCGAACCGCTCCCGGACCGTCTCCCTGCCGGCCGCCGCCATCGCGGCCAGCTCCGGCGCCGGCGTGGCGAGCACCGGAGTGCAGGCCCGTAGCCGGGCCCTGCACCGACTCGGTGGCCAGCAGCCTGCCGTTGACGCCGTCGCCGAGGCAGTGGGAGGCTCCGCCGCGCCGCGGGCCGCCGCGGGAGGGCCCGCTTCCCTGGCCTCCAGCACCGTCAGGCCGAACTCCTCCTTCGCGCTGGGGCACACGTACACCGCGGCGCCCGGCCGGCCCTGCGCCAACGCCCGCTCCAGCAGGCGCACATGACGGTTGGACAGCGCGGGCCACCGGTCGGTCGGCGACGAAGATCCGGTGCAGGTCCAGGCGCAGCACGCGGCCGGCGGCGCCGGGCTCCGTCGGCGGCGCACGCGGGCGGCACGTCCACCCGCCGCCACGGCCTCTCCCTGCCCTGCCCGTCCTGTTCCGCCCTGCCGATGCAGCAACGCTGCGACTGCCGCGATCCGGGCACCCGGCCCAGTCTGGAAAAAGCAACCAGCTCGGCACAGACCCTTGGAGCGGTCATGAACATCGTCCGTCGGCTCCACGAAGCCGGAATCACCAGCGAACACGCCTACACGGCGGCGTTCGGATCGATCGGCCTCTCCCTGCTCAGCTGGCTCGCGTCGATGAAGGCCGAACACGCTGGCGTCGAGCGGGCCGACCGGTGGGGCATCTTCGTGGGTGAGTGGGCACCCACCTTCTTCGGGCTCGGCCTGGCGCTCGCCGCGTACGAGAAGGAAGCACCCGCGCGGGCCCGGGGCTCGCGCAACGCCTGGCTCGACCATCCCGCCGAGAACACCGCCTGACGCGGGCTCCCCGGGCATGCGGATCCCGCCGTGGTGGGCGGCGGTTCCGGTCGCCGCAGTGGGCTGCGCCCACCACCGGCGCGTGCGACGGCGGCTCGGGGCCGCACCGGTGCACCGCTCCCAGGTGCACCCATCGCCTCAAGTGCCTTCTTGATGCCCGGTGTTGGCAGGGCAGAGCGTGAGACCGGCGTGACGCCGACCGCCGCGACACACCGGGCGGACGGGTCCGACGCCCCGTGCCCGGCGGTGCGGCAGCCCCGCCGGGCACGGCACACGACTTGTCCCACTCGTCCTCGCCCGCCCCCGGTCCGCACGCAACCCCCGTGTACCGCCGCCCGGGTCGGGCGGCGGTACACGGACGACGGCTCGGGCGACGGGTCAGGCAGCCGGGCGGGCGTGACGGGGACGCCCGTTCCTGTCACCGCGGCTCAGCGCGGCGCGCGGTCCGCGGTGGCGGTGCCCGGGACGGGGGGCGGTGACGGTCAGGACGGCCGCGAGCACGAGCGGCGCCAGCAGCAACACCATGGTGGTGGACATGAACACCTCCGGTAGTCGACCAGAACGTGCCGGTCGCCTGCCCCCGCCGCGGCCGACCATGCCGGGACCGGCCCACTGACCGCGCCCCGCCCCGCCCCGCCCCCAGGAGGCCCCAGAAACCCAGTCGGTCCGGGAGCCCGGGAGATCCCGGAGGTGTGGCCCGGTGGGCCCGGGGCAGACGGGGGCCGACAACGCGTCACGTCGGGACCGACCCGGCGGACGCCACAAGGCGAAGGAGACGCGATGAGCAGCATCGAGATCTGGGACTTCCGCAGCACCTCCGGCCACGTCTCCGGCAACGATCTGGTCGGCTTCCACGTCGAAGCCACGGACGGCCCCATCGGCAAGGTCGACAAGCTCTCCGAAGAGGTCGGCGCCCAGTACCTGGTCGTGGACACCGGCCCGTGGATCTTCGGCAAGCACGTCCTGCTCCCCGCCGGCACCGTCGTGCGGGTCGAACAGGAGGAGAAGAAGGTCTACCTCGACCGCACCAAGGACGAGATCAAGGGCAGCCCCGAGTTCGACCACGACCGGCACCGGACGGACACCGACTACCAGGAGCGCTACGCGGGCTACTACGGCCCGTTCTACGGCGGCCCCGTCCTCTGACCCCACAGACGTGATGCCCGGTGCGGGCCGCCACCGACCCCGGTGGCGGCCCGCACCGCATCCCCGGCCCGGTACACGGGGAGACGCGGGATCAGAGCCGCTCCTCCATGCGGATGGCCTTGCGGAGCGCCCGGTGTGCCTCGCCCTCGTGGCCCTCGTGCT
Organism: Kitasatospora sp. NBC_01560; assembly: GCF_045208415.1. NCBI lineage: Bacteria > Bacillati > Actinomycetota > Actinomycetes > Kitasatosporales > Streptomycetaceae > Kitasatospora > Kitasatospora sp. NBC_01560. Next base: position 671,464 of record NZ_CP109364.1, read on the forward strand.
CTTCGAGGAGGGCCGCGGCGATCGCGTCGAGCTTGCGCTGCACGGCGTGCTCGGCGCGACGCTCGGCGTTCTTGAGCAGCGCGAGCAGGAGCAGGGTGATCGCGGTCATGGTGTCGCCCACGAGGATCTGCCACTCCGTCGACAGGCCGGCCGCGTGCACCACGACGAAGGCGGCCACCAGCAGGACGCAGAACGCGGAGAACGCCGGGGAGCTGGTGAGGTTGGAGGCAGCCTCGGCGAGCCGCTCGAACCGCCCGCGGCCACCGTCCCTCCGAGTGGCGGGGTGTGAGAGGGTCATGCCCCCTCCCTATCACCGGCCGCCCGCAGACCCGCCCGACGGCACGCAGTCCGCCACCACCCCGTCCCGGCGTGGCCCTGCCCTCTGCATCCGGCAACGTTCGACTACGCCGAGAGCACTGTCACATGGCCAGTGCCCCCCGACGGGCGGTCATGTGATGGACGATCACCGGCAGCCCAGGTGTCACGGCCGTCCGCCTCCCGCCGCTCGCGCAGCTCCGCTGCGCCCACGTGGAGCGCTGCGCCCACGTGGCGCACTGCGGCTGGGTGAGCCGGCCGCCAGGTGCCGGGGCGCGCTTCGGAGCAAGGGTCATGCGCGGATCGGGCTCCCGGCGATCTGCCTCGGGACACTGCCGCACGGTCCTGCGGCGCAGTACGGATCGGCCCGGGCTCAGCAGTCCATCCGTGGCGCAACAACAGGTCGGGTGAGATCACGGGGCTGGTCAGGACCAACGTCGCGCTGACGAGCCAGGTCCTCACCACCGTCCGCAACGAGCAGTGGGCCGAGCTGACCGGACTCGTCGCCATCGTCGATCGCGCGGTCGACCAGGCGAAAGAGCTCGAATCGGTCCCGACCTCGTTGTGGGACGACGTCGCGGGCAGTGGAGCAGCGCTGGAGAAGCAGCTCGACCTGTACCGACGCAACGTCCGCGGCCACGTCGGCCGGATCGACCGGGCCGACACGTCTCACCGCCGTGAGTACCTCCAGGCGAACGCCGAGGCAATCGTCTTCGACGCCCACGCCCTCCTGTCGTCCGTCAAGGCATGGACCGGCTATCAGGCGCTCCGCGCCGGCAGGGCGAGTGCCACGGGACGCGAGGACGCTGTCGAGGCACGGTACGTCGACGTCATCGCGCGGGACACCCGCTCGGAGCTCGACTCCGCTCTCGCCGAGACGACGAACCTCGTCCACTCGCTGAGGTGCGAGCTGCGGATCATGGCCGAACTCCCCGGACGCGACACATTCTCACAGTCACTGATGGGCAAGCGGAAGGACTCGAAGGCCGCCCGTGAGATTTCGGCCCGTCTGCTGGAGGCGATCGTCCCCCTGGCCGATGCCCTCCGCCCGCCGGCCCCGCCGCCGGGAACGCCGGGCATCGTCTGCGCACCCGGGTCGCTGGATCTCGAACCGTACCTGCGCATCCTGCGATGGTTCCTCGACGACGGTGAGACCCTGCGGGCCCTTGCCCTTCCCCGACCAGTTCGATTCGCTCGGCCCGGTCTCCGCGTTCCTCGGCGGAGCCAAGGAGAAGTTGGCGGCCGCGATGGACAAGAACGCGGCGACCACCCTGGTCGCCGTGACAGATCGCCGCATCCTCACCGCCAGGACGAACACCTTCCTCGGGCAGGGCGAGGTCAGTCAGGACATCCCGATCGGCCGCGTGCGCTACGTCCGCGCCGCAACCGCGCGGGACGGCGGCGGACGCTCGGCGATCGACCTCATCACGCGGGACGAGAACATCCGGTGGCTCGTCCACGCCGACATCGACACCGCACCGGTGGACGCGCTCGCCGCCGTACTCGCCGAGTCGATGACGATCCCGGACGTCGAACGCGAGGAGCTGCAACGGCGGCACCGGGCAGTCACGGAGGCGGGCGGGGAGAGCGGGAGCCCGAAGCCACCGGTGTGACGGGCCGGCGCGCCGACGATCCGTGCAGGCGCAAACCGCCCGGCAGCGGTGGCCGCCCCGGAGGGCGGGGACGCCGGCGTCGCCCGATCGGGCCAGTGTCGTCGGGGCGTCCCGTCGTGGGGGCGGAGTGACGGAACGCCGGGTGGGGGCGGCAGCAGTGGGGGGGGCGGCGGTCGCCGGGGTCGGGCCGGCGGGGCGTCCGGCTGCGCGGAGGTGCCGGGTGTGGGAGCAAGGGGGGGAGGGGCATCTCCTGCCCCCGCCCTCCACCGGTCCCGGCGGAGGGCGGTGCGACGAGAGGACGACACCGTGAGCACCCCCGACGACGACAGCACGCGGGACGAGCAGGTGCGGGAGCGGTCCGCGGAGGAGCGGTCCATCGTGGCGCCCACCCCGGCGGACGTTCGTGCCAAGGCCGACGACGACACGGAGGACGACGGGAGGGACGACGAGGACGACGAGGGGGACGCCGAGGAGCCCGAACCGCCTGCGGCGGACACCGTGGCCCCGTAGCCGGGCGGCCGGGGCGGGCCGGCTGGCCGGGGCTCGCGCAGTCCGGTCAGCGGCCTTCCGCCGCGGTGGGTGCGAAGACGGCGGCACTGACCGTCCGGTGCCAGCCGTTGAGGACGCCGGCCTGGTCGGCGGCGCGCTGCGCGAGGCGGTCCAGGTCGCCCGGGTCGAGCCGCCGGTCCGTGTCGGCGATGGCCCGCAGCGCGCGCCACAGGGCGGCCTTGCCCTCGACGCCGGCGCGCATCGCCTCCAGTTCGACCAGGTCGCTGAGCGGGGAGCGGCGGACGAGGGTGCCGTTCGGCTTGAGCCGCCCGAGGCGCTCTGCGGCGAGGCCGAGCCAGGTGCGGTAGTGGCGCACCGGCACGCCGAGCCGGTGCATGATCCGCACGAGGGCGTCGCGGTCCTCCTCGACGTCGCGGGCCAGTCGGCGCATCTCGGCCGCGCGACGGCTGTCGGGGTGGGTGCGGGCGATCCGGTCGGCGAGCGCGGCGCCGCCGAAGGCGCCGGTGAGGTGGTCGTTCAGGTAGACGTGCAGGGGTTCGACCAGTGGCTGAGGGGGCTTCATCACGGATCCTCCTGGTGATCCGGGGGGACGGGGAACGGGAGCGGGGGCCGTCAGCCGGGGGTGATCCGGCCGCGCCAGCCGCCGTTCTCGACGCCGCGCTCCTCGATGAAGGACTTGAAGCGCTTCAGGTCTCCCTTCACCCTGCGGTCGACCATGCCCATGGCGTCGGCCGCCTTCTCGGCCATGCCGTCGGGCTTGAAGTCCATGGCCAGCCGCACGGTGGTGCGCCCGTCGTCCAGGCGCCTGAAGGTGACCACTCCCATCTGCTGGACGTCGCCGCCCACGGTGCGCCAGGCGATCTTCTCGTCCGGCAGCTGGTCGACGATCTCGGTGTCGAACTCACGGGTCACGCCGGCGATGCTGGTCTTCCAGTGGTTGTGGCGCTCGTCGAGCTGCGTGACCTCCTGGACGCCCTCCATGAAGCGGGGGAAGTCCGCGAACTGCGTCCACTGGTCGTAGGCGGTGTGCAGCGGGACGTCCACGTCGACGGATTCCTGCACCATGCTCATTGCCGAACCTCCAAGGGTGTCGGTGATCGGTCCACCCGGGCGCCTGCCCAGCGCGCCCGGGGTGATTCCTGCGCAGGCGGTTCGTTTTCCTGCCGCGCCCGGCAGGCCCTCCCGCACGGGGCCGGTCCTGCGCGGGGACGGGCCAGGGGCGCCCGACGAGGGCAGAGGCGACGTGGTGCAGGTTCGCGGCCATGGTGCGACCGGTCGCGTCGGACCACGCGTGGACCCACGTGCCCCCGCCTCCGCACAACGGCCGACCGCGCTCAGTGGCCGAACAGGTGCCGCCGCCTGCCACCGGCCGGCACCTCGACGGGGCCGTCGGTGTCCGCCCCGCCCTGTTGGGCGGCGCGCTCCGGCGGCAGGACGGCCGCCGGCTCCTCGGCCGGATCGACGAGTTCCGCGTCCCGGGCGGCGGACCGCCCCGGACGGCGGGCGGCCCGGTGCGCGGCCCGCGGGGTGACGCGCCGGCGCCTACGGGTCGCCACGACCAGGGCGAGGCCCAGGCAGAAGAGCAGGGCGAGGGCCGCGCCCGCCAGGAAGACGCCGAGGCTGTTCAGCGTCACCAGGTCGTGGCCCAGGACGGTCGCCTGGTACTCGGGCCCGCCCGAGAGGTTGTCCGCGATCAGCAGTCCGGTGAAGGTGCCGGCCGCCGCGATCAGGAGAAGTCCCAGGAGCAACATGGGAATGGCCTTCCGTTCGGGTTCACCCCCCGCGCGGCGCGCCTACCCGGACCGGTGACGTTCAGTCGCCCGGCCGGCCCCCGCCGAAACAGCGCGAGGAACCCGGTCGGTCAGGGCTCGGGCCGGGTCGGGGCTCAGGCCGGGTCGGGGGCCTCGCTCCCCCAGCCCGGGGCCGTCCGGTCGTCCAACTGCTCGTGCAGCCCGGCCAGTGTGGCGGCGAGCAGGCGGGAGACGTGCATCTGCGAGACACCGATCCGCGTGGCGATCTCGGACTGGGTCAGGCCGTCCCAGAACCGCAGCTTGAGGACGACCTGCTCGCGTCGCGGCAGCTCCGCGAGCAACGGCCGCACGGCGGTGCGGAACTCCGCGAGTTCGACGCCCGGGTCGCACGTGCCGAGTCGGTCGAGCAGGGCGCTGCCCACCTCGTTGCTGTCCTGGTCGCGCAGCGCGTCCAGCGAGTTCGGCCGGTACACCCGGCCTGCGATCAACCCCTGGAGCACCTGCTCCTCGCTCAGGTCGAGTTCGCGGGCGAGCTCGTCGGGGTGCGGCAGCCGTCCGAGGCTCTGCTCCAGCCGGTCGGAGCCGCGGGCGACCCTCAGGTACAGCTCCTGCATGCTGCGCGGCACCCGGACGGGCCAGGAGGTGTCGCGGAAGAACCGCTTGACCTCCCCGGCGATGGTGGGGATGGCGTAGGTGAGGAACTCGACGCCGCGCGTGGGGTCGTAGCCGTCGACGGCCTTGATCAGACCGATCGTGCCGACCTGGAGGATGTCGTCCATGTCCTCGGCGCGGTGCCGGAAGCGGCCGGCGATGAACCGCACCAGCGGCATGTTGAGTTCGATGACGGTGCCGCGCACGTAGCTGTAGGCGTGGCTCTCCCGGGGCAGCGCGGCCAGGCGCTCGAACAGGGCGTCACTGAGTTCGCGCGCCTCCGCCTTGCCCATGACCCGCAGCTCGGCCTCGGTCGGCCGGCGCGGCACTCCGGGGGGCAGACCCCACCCGGCGTCGGACCCGGCACACGGGTGCGGCCCGACGTGGGACGCGGTGTCGGCCTCGGGCCCGGCTTCCGGGTCCTCCGGATCGCGCGGCGGGCCGGACATCGCGGCGAGGGCCAGGGCGCCGAGGGGCGGGGCGCCCGGCACGCCCCTCGGCGGGGCAGCACGGGGAACGGTTTCAGGGGTGACGGACACGCGCACGGACACGGTTCTCTCCTGGGCAGCTGAGCAACGCCCGGCACGGCGAGCGGGCTCGCACGCGTGCCGCGGGCTCTTCCCCCAGGACCTGTGCCCGGCTTCTTCAAGCAAGGGTCCCGGTGCACCCGGTGGGTGCAGTGGCGACCGGCGGACCTGTCCGCGGTCGTCACAGGGTTGTCCTACCCACCCCGCGGCAAGGGAATACCGTTTCGCCCGATTGATTACCTTTCGCCCCATGAGTGGACGCCGACACGAGGAGTCACCACCCTGCTGTGCCCCCGGCCCCGCAGGCCCGGGGGCCCGGCGACGCTACCCGCCTCCCGGGGCGGCCGTGAGCCGGGCCAGGTGATCGACCACGTCCGTCAGCGACCGGCGGCGCGCGAAGACGGCGCGCTGTCGGTCGGCCCCCGTACCGCCGCTCAACCGGCGCTGGACGAGGTGGCGGGCGAGGTCGAGGTCCCCGGACCGCCTCAGGGTCGGCGCGGCCAGGCCGAGCAGATCGGCGACCAGCAGCACGACGGGCCGGCGCGCCCCGGTGAGCGGGTCCGTGCCGATGGCGGCCAGGCCCCCGTGGGCCGCCCGCCGGTGGGCGGCCCGGAGGGCCGCCGGCGTCATCCGCGGGGGTTCCGCGCCACGACGGTGCGCGGTGAGCAACCTGCGCGAGACCGCGGCAGGGGGTGGCTGCTGGGCAGCACCGCCGTGCCCGAGGCCACCAGCCGGCACCTGTCATGGCGGTGCACTCCCTGCCGAGAGGGTTGTCGCCCCGCCGTCTTACCGGAATCGGCCACCGCAAACGCGGACCGCCGGGCCCGGGGTCCCGGCGGCCGCCACGGCGGCCGTTTGGGGCAGGGGCGCCCAGGCGGGCGCCACGGCCGGAAAAGACCGAGGAGGAGCCATGGACGACATCCCCCAGGGCGGCTCCGGCGGAGTGCCCGGCCACCACCAGGACGACACCGACGATCACCGCCCCCCGACAGCACCGCCCGGAACGGCCGGCCCGACCACCACGACCAGCACGACCGGCACGACCAGCACGACCACCCGAAGCAGTCCGACCGGCAACCGGTGCGGACCGTCCGGGCCGGCGACCCCGCCGTGCGGTCCGGGCGCAGGCGCGGGCAGCCCGCTCGGGAGAGAGTGGGGTGACGGCGCAGGCGCGCCCCGGCTCCGGTGTGCCCCCGTACGCCGGGTCCCGATCCGAGGGAAGGCTCAGCAGTGGCAACCGACTACGACGCCCCGCGGACCAACAGCGACGACGAGGGGGTCGAGAGCGTCGAGGAACTGAAGCAGCAACGGGCGGCCCGTCGTTCGGGCGGCACGCCCGACGTCGACGTGGCGGAGGAGGCCGAGTCCGTGGAACTGCCCGGCGCCGACCTCTCCGGCGAGGAACTCACCGTCCAGGTGGTGCCGATGCAGGGGGACGAGTTCACCTGCTCCCGGTGCTTCATGGTGCACCACCGCAGCCGCTTCGCCCACGAGGAGGACGGCCGACCGGTCTGCCGGGACTGCGCCCCCGCCCCGGGCGACTGACGGGCCCCGGAAGCCGGCAGCCGCCCACCCGCGCGGCACCGGTACCGGCAGCGCGGGAGCGGACGGCGCCGGCCGGGTGCCGGGCCCGGTCGGGTCAGGCGTCACCGAGGGCGGTCCTGCCGGCAGTGATGCCGCTGAAGGCGAGGCCGCTCCCCACCTCGCGGACCCGGACGGGCAGGGGCCGGGTGAGCCAGCGGACGACGCTGCTGCCCGGGTGGGCGGCCAGCGGGAGCAACTGGGCGAGGTCGCGCGGGGTCAGGGGCAGGCTGATCACCCGGCGGTCGCGGTCCAGCCGCAGGAGCAGGCGGTGCAGGCCGTGCTGCTGGTGGATCCCGACCGCAAGTACGCCGGTGCCCGACGGGGCCGCGGCGAGGGCTGCGGGCCGGATGGCGAGCGGAGTGGCGGTCGGGGTGTGCGTGGTCATCACGGTGGTTGCCTCGTCCTCGGTGGCGGGTGGGCCTGCTGGCGTCCCCAGCAGACGGGTGCCCGTGGTGGATGGGTCGGACCTGCACGGGTCCCGGGTGGCGTCCCGGCGTGTGCCCCGGGCCGGGCGGATCAATCCCGGGGAGGGCTCCCGGCCGGGCGTACCGGCCGCCCGGCGGTGGTGCGCTCCCGGCCCCGCGCAGCTCGCGGTGGGTCCGGTGGCGCCATCAGAAATCGGTGTGAACATCGGTCGGGCCTCCTGAGCGTCCTACGGGGTCACCCCCGCCCCGGCCCCGGCGGTGTGAAACGCCGGGGCCGGGGCAGCCGACCGGTACAGCGAACCGAATCGGCGACGCCCGGAGGGGCGAAGGAGGCATCCGATGACGAACCGGCGCCACGGGAAGCGGCCCTCGTTGCAGGACACCGCGGTCAGGGCGGGACGGTCCCTGGCCGTGGACGCGGGCCGCGCCGGACGGGCCACCGCCCGGTCCGGCGAGCAGGCACTGCGCCGCCTGGCACCGCACGTCGAGGCGGCCGCGGCCGACGTGAAGGCCGCCGCCGGACGCGTGGCGGACCAGGCGCAGCGCGGGTACCGGCAGCTGCCGCTGCCCGGGAAGCCCGCGCCCTCGCGGGCCCGCCGGCTCCGCCCCGTGCTGTGCGGCTGCGCGGGCCTGCTCGGGCTGGTGGCCGTGGTGGCCTGGCGACGGCGGCCCGGCAGCAGCGACGGCGACGAGGCGTGGTTCCCGACCGCGCTCGGCGGGCCGGACGAGCCGCCGCACCCGGACGAGGCGGTGGCCGCGGTATCCGCCCGGGGCGTCGCGGCCGTGCAGGCCGTCGAGGAGAGCACCCTGACCAGCGGGACGACGGGCGGCACCGGGACGAGCGGGGCTGCCGCTACGGAGTGAACGAGGTGTGGAACGTGCCCGGGCCCTGATGCTTCGCGCCTGCCGAGGACCGGCCCGGGCAGACACCCGGTCCGCGGTGGGGTGTGCGCCCGGGTCGGGTGTACGACCCCGGCGGCCGCGTTCCACGGGCGTCGTGAACGGCAGGCAGGAAGGCATGCCATGGGAGAGATGTCGATGAGGGCCACCGGATGGGCGCGGACGTTCCCGATCAGTGGCGGGGTACGGGCCGGCCGGCAGTGGGCCCGCGAGCACCTGGAAGCACTGGGGTGGACGTCCCGCGCACCGGACACGGCGGACGACGTCCTCCTCACGGTGTCGGAGCTGATCACCAACGCCCACGTCCACGCGCACAGCAACGCCCAGGTCGTCCTGCTCTGGGACCGGCGCTGCCTCCACGTCAGCGTCCACGACGCCTCGACCGAAGTCCCCCTGCCCCGGCCGCAGAGCGACGTCCGGACCGGCGGGCGCGGGCTCGCCATCGTCGACTCCCTCGCCGACAGCTGGCGGTCCCACCCACAGGCCGGCGGCAAGACCATCACCGCGTGCTTCCACGCGCCGGACCGACCCGATCCGCACCCGTCCGAGGGCGACCCGCCGGCGAGCACCGCCTGACACCTCCGGACACCACCGGACCACCGCCGGACACCGCTGGACGGTCTCCGGCCGTCGCCCGGCACCGGGGGCGGGGGATGAGGGGTGGTGACCCCGACGGACGTCCCCGGGGCCGTTCGCCGGCAGGCCGGCGCCGTGCCGCACCGGGCGCGGCCCGCCGCCCCGCCCAGACGGACGGATGCGCATGCCCAGTGCACAGGCCGGCGGCCGGGGCGGAAGACCGGACGGAGAGCCGGGCGGGGACCGGCGCGACGAGGACCGGGGCGAAGAACCGGGTAACGACCGGGACGCCGGATTCGGCCGGGTGCTCGCCGAGCTGCTGGAGGCCTCGCACCGCGCCGCCCCGCAGGACCTCCCGGGCCTCCTCGGGCAGGCGGGATCCCGCCTCGGCCTGTCCCGCACCCGGCTCTACCTCGCGGATGTGCAGCAGAAGCAGCAGAAGCACCTCGTCGCCGTGCCGCTCCGCCCGGGCACGGCCGGGCTGCCCGTGCCGCAGGACCGCGACGTCCTGGACATCGACGACTCGCTCGCGGGCCGGGCGTACCGCACGGAGCGGCTCCGGACCGCCCCGGACGACCCCACGACCGGCGGGAGGATTGCCACGACTGCACGACTAGGTGGCCCGGGTGGGGGCAGACGGTCTGCCGACACCGACTCTGGAGGTCCCCATGGTTCCGCTTCTTCTCGTCCTGCTGCTGGCCCTGCTGCTGTTCGGGGCCGGCTTCGCACTCAAGATCCTCTGGTGGGTGGCGATCGTCGTCCTGGTGCTCTGGCTGCTCGGGTTCGTGGCCCGCAGCACCGGCGCCTCGGGCACCCGCGGTCGCTGGTACCGCTGGTGACGAGCGGCAGTGGACTGCCCTATCCACGGCGGAGGGGGCGCGCACACCGGTGCGCGCCCCCTCCGCCGTGCCGCGGGAAGGTCCCGCGACCTACCCCGGGAAGGTGCCGAGCACCGCGTGCAGGCTGGGCCGGATCGTGAAGACCTCCGCCGCGCCGGTGATCTCCAGCAACCTCTGGAGCTGCGGCCCGGGACCGGCGACGACGAACCAGACGCCCGCCGCCTCCGCGTCGCGGTGCGCCCGGAGCAGTGCGTTGAGACAGGCCGAGTCGGCGAAGGCGAGCGGGGCGAGGTCCACCACCAGCAGGGCCGGTTCGGCGGCCACGCACGCGGCCGGCGTCGCCTCCGGCGCCTCCCGGGTCTCGTGGTCCGCCTCCCCCTCGATGCGGCAGACCACCGTCCGCACCGCGCGTTCGCTCGTCACCGTCCGCAGGGACGATCCGCTGGGGCCGTCCGCCGCCCGCGGACCGGCCGGTTCGCCGGACATGGTCCGGGCTCCTTCCGCCAGGTGGGCCTTCCTCCTCCGATCGTCCGGCGCCGACCGGCCGGCCGGCACCGGCCGCGGGGCCCGGCGTGCCGTCCCCGGCAGGGTGCGGGTCACCGCGCTCCCCCCTCGCGCCTGCCGCCGCCGTTCCCCGGCAGGAACTCCTGGATCTTCGCCTTGACGCCCTGGCGGATCATCGAGGCGCGGTCGCTGTCGCCGTGCAGGACGGCCGAGGCGGCCGCCTTGATCTGGTCGAGCGTGGCGTGCGGCGGGATCGGCGGCACGGCCGGGTCGGTCCGGAAGTCGATCACGTAGGGCCGCTCGGACGCCAGGGCCTGCTTCCACGTCACCTCGACGTCGGCCGGGTCCTCCACCCGGCGCCCGTAGAGCCCGAGTTGGACGGCGAAGTCGGCGTAGCGGACGTCCGGCAGGTGCTGCGAGGGTTCGAACTGCGGGGCGCCCTGCATGGCGCGCATCTCCCAGGTGACCTGGTTGAGGTCCTGGTTGTTGAGGACGGCGACGATCAGCCGCGGGTCGGACCACTGCTGGTAGTACTTGGCGACGGTGATCAGCTCCGCGAGGCCGTTCATCTGCATCGCGCCGTCGCCGACGATCGCGATGGCCGGGCGGTCCGGGTGGGCGAACTTCGCGCCGATGACGTACGGCACGCCCGGGCCCATCGTCGCCAGGGTGCCGGAGAGCGAGCCGCGCATGGAGCCGCGCATCCGCAGGTGCCGCGCGTACCAGTTGGCGGCTGAGCCGGAGTCGGCCGCCAGCATGACGTCGTCGGGCAGCAGGGCGTCGAGCGCGTGGACGACGTGCTCCGGGTTGAGGGGTTCGGCGGGGACGGCCGCGCGCCGCTCCATCACCTCCCACCAGCGGGCGGTGTTCTCCTCGATCGTGTTGCGCCAGCCGCGGTCCTCCTTGCGGGCGAGCAGCGGCAGCAGCCGTTTCAGCGTCTCGGCGGCGTCGCCGACCAGGTTGACCTCGAAGGGGTAGCGCAGCCCGACCATGGCCGGGTCGACGTCGATCTGCACCGCCCGGGCCTGGTCGAAGGCCGGCAGGAAGTTGCTGTAGGGGAAGCTGGAGCCGATCACCAGCAGGGTGTCGCAGTCGCGCATCATCTCGTAGGACGGGCGGGTGCCCAGCAGGCCGATCGACCCGGTGACGTACGCCAGGGTGTCCGGCAGCACGTCCTTGCCGAGCAGGGCCTTGGCGACGCCCGCGCCCAGGACGTCGGCGAGGCGCTCGACCTCCGGGCGGGCGTGCCGGGCGCCCTGGCCGACCAGCACCGCGACCTTCTCCCCCGCGTTGAGGATCTCCGCGCAGCGGGCGAGCTCCTCGTCGGCCGGGACGGGCGTGAACCGGCCGACGCCCAGGCTGGAGGGCACCTGCTTGAAGGCGTGCGCCGGCGGCCGGTAGTCGAGCTCCTGGACGTCGGCCGGCACGATCACGGTGGTGACCGTCCGGCGGGTGGTGGCGATCCGCATCGCCCGGTCCAGGACGTTGGGAAGCTGCTCGGGGACGGTGACCGTCTCGCAGTACGCGGAGGCGACGTCCTTGAACAGCGAGAGCAGGTCGACCTCCTGCTGGTAGGAGCCGCCCATCGCGCTGCGGTCGGTCTGCCCGACGATCGCGACCACCGGGACGTGGTCGAGCTTCGCGTCGTAGAGCCCGTTCAGCAGGTGGATCGCCCCCGGACCGGATGTCGCCGCGCACACGCCGGTGCGGCCGGAGAACTTCGCGTAGCCGACGGCCTCGAACGCCGCCATCTCCTCGTGCCGGGCCTGGACGAACTGCGGCTTGTCGCCGGCGCGGCCCCAGGCGGCCAGCAGGCCGTTGATCCCGTCGCCCGGGTAGGCGAAGACCCGCTCCACCTCCCACTGGCGCAGACGTTCCAGGATGTAGTCCGAGACCTTCATCAGGGTGGGCTCCGTTCGGGGGGTGGCCGGGCCGTGGGCCCCGGGCGCGTCCGCGCCCGACCCGCGTCTGACCCGCCCGGCCGGGGTGAAACCCGGCGCTCCCCGATCGGCGGGGCCACCCGCGGCCGGGCGGCCCGGGCGTCTCCCGGACGAACTGCCGGGGCCGGAGCATGCTCACGGCATTCGGGGTAACTGGAGGGTAGGTGAAGACCTTCGGCGTTGAGGTGAGTGCCCGTGGCGCGAGTGTGCGCGGCCCGCGGGGTGCGGTGTTCGAGAGCGTGGACCTGCTGGTGCCGCCCGGCGGTCTGCTGGTGGCGCACGGTCCGGCCGGGGCCGGCCGGACGTCCCGCAGCTCGCCGCGGGGAGGATCCGTCGGAGGAAACCGGCATCTCCGCCGGGGGATCGGGCACCCGCACCGGTGTGGGCGGCCTGGGGCCCGTCCTCGAAATCCAGGCCGAGCCCCCTCCCGGAAGGTCTTCACCATGGGTGTCACCGCTGTCCGTCCCGGCCCGCGGCTGCCGCGAGCACGCGGACCGCTGAGCCGGGACCTCCTGGCCCTGCTGACCGGCAGCCCCGAATCCGCGGCCGCCGACGAACCCGGGCGCCCGGAGGCGGCCGACGCCTGGGGCGAGGACCACCAGCTCGCGCTGTACCTCTGCTACGAACTGCACTACCGGTCCTTCGCCGGTGTGGACGCCCGGTGGGAGTGGGACGCGCGGGTGCTGGCGCTGCGGGGGCGGCTGGAGCGGTCCTTCCTGGCGGCCCTGCGGGCGGCGGCCGGCACGGTGGCACCGCTGGAGGACCAACTGCGCGAGCTCCTGGTCGAGCCGGTGGACGGGGACGGCCTCTCGTACTTCCTGCTGCGCCGCGGCGAGCGCTGGCAGGCGCGCGAGTACCTGGCCCTGCGGTCCCTCTACCACCTGAAGGAGGCCGATCCGCAGAGCTGGGTGGTACCGCGGCTGCACGGCGCCGCCCAGGCCGCGCTGGTCGCGGTGCAGTTCGACGAGTACGGCGCGGGCCGGCCCGAACGCACCCACTCCCGGCTGTTCGCGGAGATGATGGCCGACCTCGGTCTGGACGACGGGTACGGCCACTACCTGGACCACGCGCCCGCGCCCGCCCTCGCCGTCGTCAACCTGATGTCGCTGTTCGCCCTGCACCGCATGCACCGCGGCGCGCTCGTCGGCCAGTTCGCCGGCGTCGAGATCACCTCCTCGCCCGGGTCGGCCCGGTTGGCCGACGCGCTGGAGCGGCTCGGCGCCGGGCCCGCGGGCACCCGTTTCTACCGGGAGCACGTCGAGGCCGACGCCGTCCACGAGCAGCTCATGCGCCACGGCGTCATCGACGCCCTGCTGGCCGACGAACCCGAGCTGCGGGACGACGTCGCGTTCGGGCTCGCCGCCGGCGCGCTGGTCGACGACCGCCTCGCCGGGCACGCCCTCTCGTGCTGGCGGGAGGGACGCAGCGCCCTGCTCCGCCCGTTGGACGCGGCGGCGGCCTGAACGCACGGAGGGCGCGCCCCGGAGGCCCGGGGCGCGCCCTCCGTGCGTCGGGCTACGAAGCCCCGTCGGGTGCCGCCTCCGCCGCGGCCCGCTCCCGCTGCTGCGCCGGCGGGAGCGAGTGGCGGCGGTGGCTGGTGTCGCAGAACGGGTAGCACCGGCTGCGCCGGCAGACGCAGAGCGCCACCACCGGCCGGTCGCCGACCACGACGGTGCCGTCCGGGAGCGTGATCTCGACCGGACCGCTCACCAGGACGGGGCCCGCCTCGGCGGGCATGACCACCCGCGCGGCCCCGCCCGCCCGGCCGGGCGGGGCGGACCCAGGCCGGCTAGACGGGGCGGACACTGCGGATCACCACCAGCTCCTCGTGCCGGACCCCGGGTTCGACGAGCCCGCGCTCCTCGAACCAGTCGGCCCGCGCCGCCATGACGGGGCCGAACGGGATCCGCCGGCGGGCCACCACCTCCGTGCGCAGTCCCGCCCGCCGGAGCGCCCGGCGGCTCTCCCCGATCCCGCACAGGGAGGAGTGGACGAGCAGCAGGACCCCGCCCGGCATCAGGAAGTCGGGCGCGGTGCGGCAGATCCGGTCCAGGAGGACCCGGCCGTCCGGCCCGGCGTCCCAGGCCCGCGCGGGGCCGTGGGTGGGCAGGGCGCTGTCGGCGGCCGGCACGTAGGGCGGGTTGGAGGCGATCAGGTCGAACCGCCGCCCGCGGACCGGCTCCAGCAGGTCGCCCTGCCGGACGTGGATGTGCCGCCGGTTCAGGGCACCGTTGATCCACGCGGTGGCCAGAGCGCGCCGCGAGACGTCGATCGCGGTGACCCGGGCGCCGGTACCGGCCGCCGCGAGCGCCACGACCCCCGTACCGGTACCGAGGTCGAGCACCTCGTCCCCCTCGCGCAGCCGCTCGTGCCCCAGACTCCGGACCAGCAGCTCACTGTCGTCCTGTGCCCGGTACACGCCGGGCGCTCTCAGCAGCCTCATGCCGCGCGTCTGCCCCTCCCGCCCGGCCCGACACGCTCGCGCCGGGGGAAACCGCGGCGGCCGGCGGGCCGGCCGGAGGTGGCCGGACCACCCGCCCGCACGCCCTCCCCCGGCACCGCACCGATCCGCTGCGCTCCCCCGGCCGGCGCAGCGCAGCGCGCGCCCGCCCCGGACGGCTGCGATCTTCGGAACACACGGCCGTCCACCACCGGCCGCCTGGCGTCGACCCCTGGAGGCCCGGATGTGGCAGGCACCCCCCGCACCCGCAGCGTTCGAGACCGAGTGGCTGCCGGTGCTGGACATGCCCGCGCCCGGACCGCAGAACCGGCTGACCGTACTGTTCCGCGTGATCCTGCTGATCCCGCAGTTCGTGGTGGTCTGGGTGCTGTCGGTGGTGGCGTTCTTCGTCGCCGTGCTCGGCTGGTTCGGTGCCCTCGTCCTGGGCCGGCTGCCCGTCTTCGCCGCCGACTACCTGTCCAGCTACGTCCCGTACGAGACCCGGGTCAACACCTACCTGCTGCTGACCCACGACCGGTACCCGCCGTTCGCGTTCCGGACGCCCGAGTACCCCGTCCGGGTCGAGCTGCGGCCCGGTGGTGAACTGAACCGGCTCGCGGTGTTCTTCCGACTGGTGCTGGCCATCCCGGCGATGATCGTCCAGAGCCTGCTGTACGCGGGCTGGTGGACGGTCGCTCTCATCAGCTGGCTGGTGGTGCTGGTCCTGGGCCGGATGCCGCAGCCGCTGTTCGAGGCGACGGCGGCGATCCTGCGCTACCGGATGCGGTACATGGCCTACTTCCTGATGCTCACCGCCGCCTACCCGAAGCGGCTGTTCGGCGACGAGCCGGGTTCGGTGCCGGGCGGCCCGGTCTCGGCGACCCGCCCGCTGGTGCTGGGCGGCGGCGGCCGGGGCCTGCTGATCGCCTTCCTGATCCTCGGGCTGCTGTCGTCGGTGGCCGGGTCCGTCACCTCCTCCTTCACCGACGACGACAACGACGACAACCCGGCCGAGCGGGTGACCGCTCCGCTGCACCCCGGCCCGCTGCTCCCCGGCCGGCCCGCACCCGGTCCGCGCGCCGCAGCGCGCTGACCCGCCGCGTGCCGACCCGCCGCGCACTGACCCGGCCGCGGGCGGCTGCCGCGGCGCCCGTTCGGGATTCGTAAGGCCCGGATCGTGGGCCTCGGGCACGGCCCTTCCTAGAGTGGCCGGGAGGTTGTCCGAGGAGAGGGAGAGACACGATGACGGTCGACCAGGACGGTCCGCGCGCGGAACTCGGCGTGATCGGCGGGTCCGGGCTGTACGCACTGCTGGACGACGTGACGGAGGTACGGCTCGACACGCCGTACGGGGAACCGAGCGACTCGCTGTTCCTCGGGGAGGTCGCGGGCCGCCGGGTGGCGTTCGTGCCCCGGCACGGCCGCGGGCACGGCCTGCCGCCGCACCGCATCAACTACCGGGCGAACCTGTGGGCGCTGCAGCGGCTCGGGGTGCGGCAGGTCCTGGCGCCGTGCGCCGTGGGCGGACTCCGCCCCGAGTACGGCCCGGGCACGTTGCTGGTGCCGGACCAGTTCGTCGACCGCACGTCGGGGCGGGTGCAGACGTACTACGACGGCCTGCCGCTGCCCGACGGTTCGAGGCCCGACGTCGTGCACGTCTCGATGGCCGACCCGTACTGCCCGGCCGGGCGGCGGTCGGCCCTGGCCGCGGCGCGGGACGCGGCCTGGGAGCCGGTGGACGGCGGCACCCTGGTGGTGATCGAGGGGCCGCGCTTCTCCACCCGCGCGGAGTCCCGCTGGTTCACCGCCAACGGCTGGTCCGTGGTCGGCATGACCGGCCACCCGGAGGCCGTCCTGGCCCGCGAACTCGGCCTCTGCTACACCTCGCTGGCCCTCGTCACCGACCTGGACGCGGGCGTCGAGAGCGGCGAGGGCGTCACCCACGCCGAGGTGCTGGAGGTGTTCGCCCGCAACGTCGACCGGCTGCGCACCGTGCTCTTCAAGGCCCTGGAGAAGCTGCCCGCCACCCGGGACTGCGTCTGCTCGCACGCGCTGGACGGCCTCACGACCGGTCTGCCCGGCGTGCCCGGCGTGCCCGGCCGCTGACGGGGCCCATCGCCACCGGCCGGACCGTACCCGGCCGGTGAGGGGTGGCCGGACCCTCTCGGCCCGGCCACCCCTCACCCATCGCCCCTCACCGACCGCCCGTCACCGGCCGGCCGGCCTCCCGCGGCGCCGCCACCGCCCGACGAGCGCGAGCAGCACCGCGACCACGGCGGTGGCGGCCAGCACCAGCAGCCAGTTCCGCAGGTACGGCAGCGGCAGCACCGACGGATTGCCGTGGTCGTCGTCGGCCCGCAGCACCGCCGGAAGACCGACGGCGGTCACGGCCGCCGCGACGATCAGCCAGCCGCGCAGCACCGGCCGCCCGCGAACGGCGAAGGCACCGATCAGGCAGACCAGCGGCACCCAGAGCCCGTCGTGGACCACCGGCGCTCCGATCCCCCAGAGCAGGACGTCGCCCGGATCGGTGATGTAGGGATCGCCCAGCATCCCGTACACGCCGTAACCGATCAGGGCGAGACCGCCCGCCAGCAGGATTGCCCGGACCTTCGTCATCGTGCGAGCACCTCGATCCGGGAGACCCACTTGGTCTGGAGCACGCCGGGCCGGTTCGGCACGATGATCCGCGCCGGGTACCCGTGGTCCGCCGTCAGCTCCTGGCCGTTGATCCGCAGCGCGAGCAGGCTGAGCGGATCGTCCGCGTACGGCGCGGGCATCTCCATCACCCGGTACGGGCCGTCGGCCTCCAGCGAGGTGACCCGCAGGGCGGAGCCGGCCGGTGCGCCGGCCAGTCGCACGAGGTCCACCACCCGCACCCCCGTCCAGCGCGCGGAGGCGCTCCAGCCCTCGACGCACGCGATCGGCAACTCCGCCTCGTACTGAGGGAGTTCGGCGAGCTCCGCAAGGGTGAGCCGGTAGGGCTGCGGGCCGTCGACCTGAAGTCCCCAGTCGGCGGGCACGGTGAGCGTCCCGGCCTGGGCGGCCGTGCGGTTCACCGGGATCCCCTGCACGCCGACGTCCGGGCGGCGCGGGGCGAGCAGGTCGAGGGCCCGCAGCCAGGGCACCGTCTGCCCGGCCGTGACCAGGGTGACGGTGCCGACCGCGGCAGTGGTCGCGGTGAGGAAGGCCCGGCGGCCGGCCAGGGCCGGCGCCGCCCGCCGCCACCAGTGCGTGGCGATCAGCGGGGCCTTGACGCCCAGGTGGACGAGCAGCCCGCCGGTGGCCAGCCAGCCCAGCCAGAAGTGGGTCTGCCGGAACGGGAACGGCCACGGGTACCACTGCAGTGTGTTGAGCAGACCGGTGAACAGCTCCAACAGCGTCGCCGCCACCAGGACGGCGATGCCGAGCCGTTCGAGGCCGTGCAGCACGCTGCGGGCCGGTGGCCACTCGAAGAGCCGCGGATACACCGTCCACAGCTTCGCCCCGAGCAGCGGGACGGCGGCGGTTCCGCTGATCACGTGCAGGCCCTGGGTGAACCGGTAGCCGTTCACCGGCCTGGCCGGCAGGTGCCCGGCCAACCAGCCCGGCGGGTCCTGGAGCAGATGGCTGGTCAGCCCGGTCAGGAAGCAGACGAGCAGCGCGGCACCGAGCCAGCGGCCGAGCACCACCGCCGTCCGCGGCTCGTGCAGCGGCGAGGTGAACGTGCCCGCACGGAACGGGCCGCGCCGCAGGGCGTCCGGCGGGGCGGGCAACGGCGGGTCGTAGCGGCGACGGGCGCCGGAGGGGTCGGATTCCACAGCACCATCGAAGCGTCTCCGACCGCCCCGGGAGCGCTCCGACGTGCTTACGGAATCCGAACGGCGCGCCGCCGCAGCGGCCCGGGCACGCCGTCCGGTGACAGGGTGGGCGGGTGCTCCTGCGAACCGTCCTGCCCTGCCTCGCCGCCCTCGCCGCCCTGGTCACTGCCCTCGCGGCGACCGTCACCGGCGGCGGCACCCTCGGTGACCGCGCCCTGCTGCCCGCCTGGTACCTGCTCGACGTCGCGCTGTTCGCGACTGCCGTGCTGCTGCTGCGGCGCGTCCCCGCCCGGCACGTCGCCCCCCTCGTGCTGGCCGGGAGCATCGCCGTCGCCGCCACCGGCCTGCTCGCCCCGCCGCGCACCAGCGACGACGCCTACCGGTACGTCTGGGACGGCCGCGTCCAGGCGGCCGGCATCTCCCCCTACCTGCACACGCCCGACGACCCGGCCCTCACCCGGCTGCGCGACCGGGAGCTCTTTCCGGCCGGCGGCGCCTGCACCGGCTGGGACGAACGGCGCACCGGCGCCGGCGACTGCACCCGGATCAACCGGCCCGCCGTGCACACCGTCTACCCGCCGGTCGCCGAGGCGTGGTTCCTGGCCGTGCACCCGTTCGGCGGCGGCGTGCGCGGTGTACAGGCCGGCGGCGCACTGCTGGCGGTGGCCACCACCGGCGCCCTGCTGCTGGCCGGCCGCCGCCCCCACCGGGCCGCGCTCTGGGGGTGGTGCCCGGGGGTCGCGATCTGGTCGGTGAACGACGCGCACGTGGACACGCTCGGCGCGCTGCTGATGGTGGCCGGGCTCGGCTGCGCCGCGCGGCGGCGGGCCGTGACGGGCGGCGCGCTGCTGGGCGGGGCCGTCGCGGTCAAGCTGCTGCCGGCCCTCGCCCTGCCGGGGGCACTGTCCGGGGTGCTGTCGGGCCCGGCGAGTGCCCGGCGCCGGGCGCTGCTGGTGGCCGGCTCGGCGCTCGCCGCCTTCGGGCTGGCGTACCTGCCGTACGTGCTGGCCTCGGGTACCGGGGTGCTCGGCTACCTGCCCGGCTACCTGAGGGAGGAGGGGTACGACCAGGCCCACATCGAGCGGTTCGGGCTGCTGCGGCTGGTCGTTCCCGACGACCTCGCGCCCTGGGCGGCGGGGCTGGTGCTGGCCCTGGTCGTGCTGCGGGTCCTCCGGCACGGCGATCCGGACCGGCCGTGGAGCGGCGCCCTCCTCGTCACCGGGACGGCACTGCTGCTCGTCGCCCCGAACTACCCCTGGTACGGGCTGCTGGTGGTGGCCCTGGCCGCACTCGACGGCCGGTGGGAATGGCTCGCCGTCCCGGCGGCCGGCCAGTACCTGTACCTGACCGGCGGAACCGAGGCACAACAGGGCGCCTACGGAGCGGCGTTGCTCTGCGTGCTCAGCGGCGCCGTGCTGCGTGGCCGGTCCGCCCGGACGCCGGCCGCGTCCGCTACTCGGCGGGAATCCCCCGCAGCAGGAACGGCAGGTGCGCGCCGCGGGACAGGGCGTCCAGGGCCTGGGTGAGCCGGCGGTGCTGATCGGCGGCCATGACGTCGGCGAGGCGGTCCTGCCGCACCCAGTACAGGCCGACCACCTGGTCCGGCGGCCGGTACCGGGCGACAACCGCCTCCTGCGCACTGGTCAGCCGCCCGCCCCAGTGGACGAAGTCGATCGCCTCGGGCAGGAGTCGGGCATCGGTGTGGTCGGCGGCGAGGACGGCATGGAGCGGCAGCACGAGGCCGGTGGCCGTCTCGGTGTGGCGGCGGGCGGCGAGGTGCGGCAGCTCGTTGCGCTCGGCGCTGCCGCCGGGGAGGACGTAGCCGTCCGTGAACGTCGTACCGACGAGCAGGACGGCGCCCTCGCGGTTGAGCACGAGCGCGTGGTGACCGAGCCGCCGGCGCGGCGGGCTGGTGAGGATCTCGGGCAGCGGGTAGAGCAACTGGGTCTCCTTGGAGGACGGTTGAGCCGATTGAGGACCAGGGTCAGTCGGACCCGGGCGCCGACAGCCGGCCGAAGCAGGCCGGGAGTCCGGCGACGACGCCGGCAGCGATGATCAGCGCGAAGACGAGCAGGCGCGGGGCAAGGGGCCCGTCGCGGAGCGGCCAGCAGGCGAGTGCGGCGGCACAGGCGCTCAGCGCGGGTACGGCGGTCACGAGCGCGAGCAGCTCGCCGGCCGGGCTCACGCCACCGAGCCGCTCGCGCGCGGCCGGCTCGGGTGCTGGACCGTCAAGTGCCGCGGCTCGTCGAGGCGCTGGACGCGGTCCGGCCTGGTGGTCCACTCGCAGCCACCGGCCTCCGGACGCAGGTGGGCGAGCCCGTTCATGGTGTCCATGTAGACACCCTCGACCGGGTGGCCGTCGACCCCCCGCCGGGCGAGGTCGCGGACGACCTCCCCCACGACGGGCCGGTAGGCGGGCATACGGGGGCAGCTGGACATGACGGCTCCTTGGTTGCTCTGTGCAGTGGGATCGTGACGACGTGTATTCATGGTGGGGTGTCGGGGGCTACGATCGGAAGGCTTCGCACTGGACACTTCGGGCCTGTGGGACTCGGGCCGCGAAAGGCGATCGAACATGCGGCGAACGGACCTTGATCCCACGTCATCGCCCGCGGCAGCGTTTGGCGTCCAACTCCGCAGGTCACGCGAAGCCAAGGGGCTGACCCAGGTGGCACTGGCCGACCTCGTCGGATACAGCGACACGCTCGTGTCCAGCATCGAAAGAGCTACACGCAGTCCCACACAGCCCTTCGCGATCCGGGCAGACAATGTGCTGGGGACCGGCGGGACCCTGGAGCTGATGTACTGGAACCTCAGCCATACCTCGCTTCTCGAAGGTTTCCCGGAGTACGCAGCTCAGGAGGCGAAGGCCGCCGAGATCCGACACTTCGAACTCGGCATCGTTCCGGGGCTCTTGCAGACCCAGGAGTATGCAGCGGCGTTTGCGGGCGCTGCTGTGCGACGGGGAAAGATCACGCAAGCACAGGCGGACGACAGGATCAACTTCCTGCTGGCCCGACAGAAGTTGATGGATCGACACCCGCACCCATGGCTTCACTTCGTTCTGGACGAAGGGTGCATCCGACGGCCCGTGGGCGGCGCACAGGTGATGCGACGGCAGCTTCGCCACTTGGAGGACCTGGCAGCCCGGCCCAACCTCACCGTCCAGATCGCGCCCTACAGCCTCGCCGAAGAACTGCCGTT
This sequence comes from Kitasatospora sp. NBC_01560, assembly GCF_045208415.1. Taxonomy (NCBI): domain Bacteria; kingdom Bacillati; phylum Actinomycetota; class Actinomycetes; order Kitasatosporales; family Streptomycetaceae; genus Kitasatospora; species Kitasatospora sp. NBC_01560. The sequence continues at coordinate 693,043 of NZ_CP109364.1, forward strand.
CACGATGGTCGTGACCTTGCTGACCATGGCAGACCGCTCGCTGCTCGCTTACTCCGAATGCCAGCTGCGCGGGTTCCTGGCTCGACAGAGCGACACAGCCCGGGCACTGGATAGGGACTACGATCAGTTAACCGTGGAGGCGCTGCCGAAGGCCGCGTCACTGGAGATGATTCGCCAGGCGTGAAAGGAACGTCATGAACGGCCTCGTAGACCTGTCCAACGCCCAGTGGTTCAAGGCCTCCCACAGCAACAACGGAGGGACTTGCGTGGAGGTGACGGCCGACTTCCCCGGAATCGTCCCCGTCCGGGACTCGAAGGATCCCTCCGGCCCGGCGCTGGTCTTCCCCGCCAGTACCTGGCAGGCCTTCGTCACCGCCGTCCGCACCGGCGAGTTCGGCACCGTCTGAGCCACCCGCGCGCGCCGGCCCCGACCGGCAACGCGCCGGTCGGGGCACGGCTGCGCGGGCGGGTCGGGTCAGCCTGCCGCGGTGACGTTGGCGGGTTCCGGCAGGAGCGACAGGAGCTGCTTCGCGTGGGTCGGCAGCTCCACGTCCGCGAGCCCCTGGACGAGGTCGCGCAACGGCACCGGCCCGTCGACCATGACCGTGCCGTTGGACAGCAGCAACGTGGGTACCGGCGTGTCGAGTTCGGCCTCGCTCAGCGCCGCCCCGCCGAGCGAGCAGAGGGCGTCGCCCTGGCGGCGGATGCGCTCCCGCAGCCCGGCGTTGCCGCCGGCCCTCGCGATCACGCCCTCGATCGTCCAGGGGTCGAGTGCCAGGCGGTTGTCGTATGCCGGGTGCGCTCCGGAGGCCACGGTCGAGACGGCGGCGACGGTCGTGGCGGTGACGATGGCGACGTGGGCCAGGATCTGGTCGGCGCTCCACTCGCCGGCCGGCGGGCCGGCGCCTTCCGCCGCTCGGTCGGCGACGGTGGCGGCGGCGTCGAGCAGCTTGCGGTAGGCGTCCCGGAGCGGGGCGGTGTCCATGGCGTCTCCGTGGGGTCCGGGGCGGCCCGGGAGGGGCCGCGGCGGCGGTCGCGGTCAGCGGTTCGGCGGTTCGGCGGTTCGGCGGTGGGCGCCGGTCATCTCCCACGGAGCCTGCGGGAGGACGTCGCCGGTTTCGAGCAGGGACTTGAGGTTGGCCAGCACGGCCGGCCAGCCCCGCGAGATCCCGTTGAGCATCTCGATGTTGGGGAGCCGCTCGTGGGTCACGGTGAGGCGGACGATGTCGTGGTGCGGTTCGACCAGGAAGGTCACCACCGAGGCCTCGCGCGGCGGCTCGGCCCCGGGGGCGTCGTCGAAGGTGACGACCAGGCGCACGGGGGGCTCGGCCGCGATCACCCGGCCGACGGCGTCGACGGCGTCCGACCCGTCGATGCGCCGGTGTTCCCAGGCCGAGCCGGGCTGCCAGTCGGAGACGTTGGCGTAGCCCCAGTAGCGCGCGGTCACGTTCGCGTCCGTCAGGGCCGTCCAGACCTGCTCCGCGGCCGCGCGGATGTAGGTGACGTAGACGTAGGTCGGAACGGGCTCGGGTCGCCCGTGCGCGGGCGCCGGCAGGTGCGGCGCGAGCGAGCCCTACAGCATGGCCGGGCACGGGCTCGGCGTCAGCCCCTGATATCCGCCAAGTTCGTCACCCCTGTCCCCGCCGCCCCAGGGGAAGCCCGGACAGGGCGTGGCGCGGGCCCGGCACGCCCGGCCCGCCCGCACCGGAGACCGTCCGAGGACCCGGCGGAGGCCGGGCGGAGGCCATGGAATCCAGGGCGGCACCGGACGACCACGACCCCTGGGCGGCGGCAACCGACTCGGCGGGAACGATGGTTCGTCACACAACCACTGGCGTCACATCAGAAAGATTGCCACCGTAGCATCACAGGAATTCCGGCCGGATCTGTCCGAGAATCGGTGCCCCTCAGTTAGTGCACGGTGGACGCCGTCGGAAGCCGTGGCGATGCTTGACGTGCACGCACCGCCATCGGGGGTGGTGACGTGCGTTCCCGATTCGACCGAGGAGAGTCTGTGATCTCGAAAACGAAGAAGAGGGTCCGTTCCGTGGCCGTGACGTTCGCGGCGGCCGCCGCGTTCGCCATGACCGTGCCCACCGGCACCGCGTTCGCCATCGACCACGTCGAGTGCCGTGGCGGGGAGAACTTCCTCAAGATCTGGTCGCACGACGGCGGCCGGCAGAGCGTCGACTGCTACGCGAACCGGGGGCGGACGTCCTTCGGCAGCTGGTGGGCCGACCGCATCTCCACGGGGAACAACGACCTCATCTACTACGACGACAACGGCGATTCGGTGCGGATCAACCGGTGGACCGACATCACCTTCCCGAACCGTCCGCCGAAGATCAAGGACATCGAAATCCTCTGACGCCCGCGATGCCCCGGCCGGCCTTTTCCCACTGACCATCACTTCCGGGATTCGCGCGCATTTTCTGACGGATCGAATATTCGTGCGCATTCGTTCGTGTCGGTTCTTCCGATGTCCGGCCCACTGATGCCGGCCACGCCGTTCCGGTCGTGGCCGGCATCGGCCGTTCCGCGGGCCTTCCCGAGGCCTCCCCCGAACTCGCCCGGTACGTCGGCGCCGACGGACGCGTGCACGCCCCGCGTCAGGCACGCCTCAGCCCGGCGTCGGGCACGCCCCGGGTCAGCTCCGCCGGCTGCCCGCCGCATGCTTGCGCAGGGCGAGGAAGTGCCGGCCGTGGGAGACCCAGCGCTCGGCGGGCAGCAGACCGGCACGACGGGCGTACCGGACGGTGGCCGCGGCGCCGAGGCGGGCCCAGGAGAAGGACGGGCCGGTCCGGCCGTCGGGGCCCTCGACCTGTACCGTCCAGCGCTCGTCGATCTCCCGCGGCTCCACCTCCACCAGCAACGACCCGCCCGGGGCGAGGAGTTCGGCGCAGCGCCGGAGCAGGGCGGCCGGGTCGCCGCCGATGCCGAGGTTGCCGTCGGCGAGCAGGGCGGCGCCCCAGCGGCCCTCGGCGGGGAGCCGGTCGAACACCGAGCGACAGAGGGCCGCGCCGCCGAGGCCGACGGTGCGGTCGACGGCCGCGCCGGTGACGTCGACCCCGAGTGCGGGCACCCCGAGGGCGAGCAGTTCGGCGACCAGCCGGCCGGGGCCGCAGCCGAGGTCCAGCACGGGCGCGGCGAGCCGCAGGCAGCGCAGCAGCAGGCTGTGGTCGGCGCCCGCCGCCGGGGCGCACCAGCGCTCGATGTCGAGCGGGATCCGGCCGCCGTCCTCGCGGCGCAGCCAGAGCGGGCCGCGGCCGGTCCGCACGGCCTCCGCGAACGGGTCGTCGACCCAGGCGGCGGTGAGAGTCAACTCGCCTTCTCCGTCCGGTGGTCGACCGACCGCAGGCAGGCGGCGAACCGGCTCCGCGGGGCCTGTGCGGCGACCAGCCGGGCGTCCTCGACGGTGTCCACGTCGGTCACCTCCGGCAGCCGGTGCACGGCGAGGCCGGCGGCCGCCAGCCGGCCGAGCAGGGCCGCTCCCGTCCCGGGGGTCGACATCGGCACGCCCACCAGCAGCCGCCGGGCCAGCTCGGCCGTGGGCCGGGCCAGACCGAGGGCCCAGAAGCCGCCGTCGGCCGCCGGCCCGTACCAGGCGTCCACGCCGGCCCGGTGGGCCGGGGCCAGCGGTTCGGCCAGCACCGCGGCGCCCACCTGCGGGGTGTCCATCCCGACGAGCAGCGCCGGCGCGCCCGGGGCCAGCCGGGCCGCGTGGGCGAACGCCTCGGCCAGCCGCTCGTCCAGCCCGCCGCCGCCCTGCGGGAGCACCTGCCAGCCGGGTGGCAGCCAGTCGCCCGGTTCGCCGTCGAGGACGAGCAGCCGCCGCCCGGCGGGGACGGTGCCGAGCGTCTCCAGGGTGTCGACGAGGGCCGCCCGGGCCAGGCCGGCGGCCTGCTCGGGCGTGCACGGCGGGGTGAGCCGGGTCTTCACCCGGCCCGGCACCGGCGCCTTGGCGATGACCAGCAGGGTCGGCGGCGGTGCGGCGAGCACGGCCCGCATGTCACGGACGGCCTGCCGGGTGCCGCGCAGGGTCCCGGTGACCTTGGACCGCCCGGAGCGCGGCAGGTAGTCGACCGCGGTCTCGGCGATCCGCATGCCGGCCGCCGACGCGGCGAGCACCATCTCCAGCGGGTAGCCGGAGCGCCGGTCGCCGAGGCCCAGCGCGAGCAGCCGCTCACGGCGGGCCGCCCGCATCGGGCCCAGGTCGTGCAGCGGGGCTCCGGTGCGAGCCCGCAGCCGGTCGGCGAGGACGGCGTTGGCGAGGCGCGCGTGCAGCGGCCAGGCGCCGGCGGTCACCGGGCGGCGGCGGCCGAGCACGAGGTCCGCCGTGCCCGCCGCGACGGGGGTGGTGACCAGCGGAAGCTGGGCCGGGTCCAGCGAGCCGTCGCAGTCGAGGAAGCAGACCAGGTCGGCGTCGGCGGCGAGCAGCCCGGCGTGGCAGGCGGCCCCGAAGCCCCGCCGGGGCTCCTCGACGACCGTCGCGCCGAGCGAGCGGGCCAGCCCGGCGGAGCCGTCGCGCGATCCGTTGTCCACGACGATCGCCCGCCAGCCCGGCGGGATCCGCCCGAGCACCCACGGCAGTGCCGCGGCCTCGTCCAGGCAGGGCAACACCACGTCGACGGAGAGTGAGGAAGGTGAGGTCACGGCGGCCACGCTAGCCGCGGAACGGGGCCCGGCCGCCGTACCGGCACCTTACGGAAGTCGAACGTGGCGCCGGGCCCGCACCGGGGGCCGGGCGGACCGGACCGGCGGGACCGGCCGGGCCGAGCGCGCGGACCGGGCGCGCCGAACCGGCCGGGCGGACCGGACTGGCCGGACGCGCCGCGGTGGATCTTACGGAACGCGGACGGCGACGCCTCCACGCCGACACCGGCGCGCTCCGGCCCCTATCCTCGGCGAGGTGAACGAGCCCTCCGCCAGTACCGGACAGCCGCCGACCGGCCGCATCCTGGTGATCGACGACGACCGGACGGTGGCCGAGGTGGTCGCCGGCTACCTCACCCGTGCCGGGCACCACGTCGACCACGCCGCCGACGGGCACCAGGGCCTCGCCCTGGCCCGCGCCCACCGCCCCGACCTCCTGGTGCTGGACCTCATGCTGCCCGGCATCGACGGTCTGGAGGTGCTGGGCCGGCTGCGGGCCTCCGGCGACGCGGCGGACCTGCCGGTGGTGATGCTCACCGCGCGCGGGGACGAGGCGGACCGCATCCTCGGCCTCGAACTGGGGGCGGACGACTACGTCACCAAGCCGTTCAGCCCGCGCGAGCTGGTGCTCCGCGTGCAGTCGGTACTGCGCCGCTCCCGGGCCGGTGCCGCGCCGGCCGCCCCGGCCGGGCCACTCGTCTCGGGGGACGTCACGCTCGATCCGCGGGCCCGCCGCGCCCATCGGGCCGACCAGGAACTCGCCCTGACCACGCGGGAGTTCGACCTCCTGTCGTTCCTCCTGCGGCACCCCGGCACGGTGTTCTCCCGGCAGGAGCTGATGCAGCGGGTGTGGGGCTGGGAGTTCGGCGATCTCTCCACCGTCACCGTCCACGTCCGCCGGCTGCGCGAGAAGATCGAGCACGATCCGGCCGCGCCCGCGCTGATCTCCACCGTCTGGGGCGTCGGCTACCGCTACGACCCCGTGGCCGGCGCCGGGGAGGAGCAGAAGTGAAGGACCTTCTGCTGATCGCCCTGTTCGCCGCCCTGGGCGCGGGCGGCGCCGGCCTGCTCGGCTGGCCCGTGATCCGGCTGGTGCGGCGGCGCTCGATGGCGCTCTCACTGTTCTGCGTCGCCGCCGTCACGGTGCTCGCCGTCACCTCCGGCACCTTCACCGTCGCGCAGGCCATGTTCCTCTCCCACCACGACCTGGGGGTGGTGATAACGGTGCTGGCCATGGCGTCGGTCGTCTCGCTGATCACGGCCGCGCTGCTCGGCCGGCACGCCGTCGCCGGCAGCCGCGCGCTGACGGTGGCCGCCCGGACCGTCGGCAGCGACGGCGGGTTCACCGCACCCGACCACCCGCTGGGCCGGGAGCTGGCGCAGCTCAGTGCCGAGCTCGCCGCCACCAGCGCCCGGCTCGCGGAGTCCCGGGCGCGCGAGCAGGCGCTCGAACACTCGCGGCGCGAGCTGGTCGCCTGGATCTCGCACGATCTGCGCACCCCGCTGGCGGGGCTGCGGGCCATGGCGGAGGCGCTGGAGGACGGCGTCGCCGAGGATCCGGGGCGCTACCTGGTCCGGATCCGGACCGAGGTCGAGCGGCTCACCGGGATGGTGGACGACCTGTTCGAGCTCTCCCGGATCCAGGCCGGCACGCTCTCCCTCACCCTCTCCCGGGTGTCCGTCTACGACCTGGTCGACGACGCGCTGGCCGGCGCCTACCCGCTCGCCCAACAGCGCGGGGTACGGCTGGAGGGAGGCGAGGTCGCGGCGGAGCCGGTCGAGGTGGACAGCCGGGAGATCACCCGCGTCCTGGGGAACCTGCTGGTCAACGCGATCCGCTCGACCCCGCAGGAGGGTGTGGTGGCGGTCTCCGCCCGGCGGGAGGCGGACGAGGTGGTGCTCTCGGTCACCGACGGCTGCGGCGGCATCCCCGAACCGGACCTTCCCCGGGTCTTCGAGACCGGCTGGCGCGGTACGGCGGCGCGGACGCCGCGGACGGCCGAGGCCGACGTCCGGACCGACCGCGCCGGGGCCGGTGGCGCAGGAGCAGGTGGCGCAGGAGCAGGTGGCACAGGAGCAGGTGGCGCGGGCGGCAGCGGCGCGGGCCTCGGCCTCGCCATCGTCCGCGGCATCGTCGAGGCGCACGCCGGCCGGGCCCGGGTGCACAACGTCTCCGGCGGCTGCTGCTTCGAGATCGCGCTGCCCGCCCCCCGGGCCTGACACCGCACCGACCGCACCAGCCACGCCGACCGCACCGGCAACACCGGCCGTGCCGGGCGGATCCGCACCGGACCCGCGCGGCACGGCCGTCTCACACCCGCAGCGGCGCGGCGGCGAACTCGGCCATGCCCGCGCGGAACGGCACCCGGGCGCGCCACCCCAGCTCGGCGCGGAGCCTGGCCGAGTCGGCCGTGACGTGCCGGACGTCGCCGAGGCGGTACTCGCCCGTCACGACCGGCGCCGGCCCGCCGTGGGCCGAGGCCAGCGCCTCGGCCATCTCCCCCACCGTCCGGACGTCGCCGCTGCCCACGTTGTAGGCGCGGGCGCTGCCCGGCGGCCGGTCGCCCACGGCCGCCAGGGCCGCGAGGTTCGCGGCGGCGACGTCCTCGACGTGGACGAAGTCGCGACGCTGGCCGCCGTCCTCGAACACCCGCGGCGCCTCACCCCGGGCGAGTGCCGACTTGAAGAGCGAGGCCACCCCGGCGTACGGGGTGTCGCGGGGCATCCCCGGGCCGTACACGTTGTGGTAGCGCAGCGTCAGGACGGTACCTCCCCCGGCCCGCGCCCAAGCGGCGGCCAGGTGTTCCTGGGCGAGCTTGGTGGCCGCGTAGACGTTGCGCGGGTCCCCGGGGGCGTCCTCGGTGACCAGGCCCGGCTGCAGCGGTGCGCCGCACGTCGGGCAGGGCGGCTCGAAGCGCCCGGCGTCCAGTTCGGCCGGGCGGCGCGGGCCCGGGGCGACATCGCCGTGGTCGGTGCAGCGGTACCGGCCCTCCCCGTAGACGACCATCGACCCGGCCAGCACCAGCCGCCGCACGCCCGTGCGCGCCATCGCGGCGAGCAGCACCGCCGTGCCGAGGTCGTTGCAGCCGACGTACTCGGGCGCGTCGGCGAGGTCCAGCCCCAGCCCGACCATCGCCGCCTGGTGGCAGACCGCGTCCACCCCGGCGAGCGCCTGCTCGACCGCGGCCGCATCGCGGACGTCCCGGTGCAGGAACTCCACCCCCGGCGGCAGCTCCGGGGCGCGGCCGCCCGGATGGACGGCGGGCAGCAGCGCGTCCAGCACCCGTACGTGGTGGCCGGCGGTGGCGAGGGCGCGCACCACGGCCGATCCGATGAACCCGGCGCCGCCGGTGACCAGAATCCTCATTCCGCCGACGCTACCGGCCGGGCCGGGCGCCGGGCCGCATGAGCGGGACGGCGTCAGCGTTCGGTAAGACACCACGTCAGAACCGGTCGGCACGGGGCCGCGATCGTTCGGACCCGTGATCGCGAGGGACCGCGATGGTAGGGGCCGGCGATGGCAAGGGCCGTGACCGTACCGGCCTGCGGCGGTGCCCTGCCGGAGCCCGCGGACCGGGCTCCGGCCGCTCACCAGCCGCGCTCCCGGCCGTCCGGGCCGGGACCGGGCCCGGGGCGGTGCTCCGCGGCCCGGTCGACCAGGCGGGCGTGCACGGTCTTGCCGCTGCCCGGGTCGAGGGTGACGTGCAGGGTCGCGCTGACCGCGGCGACCAGGACCAGGCCCATGCCGCCGGTGGCACCGGGCATCAGCGGCCGGGGCACCGGCAGCGCACGGCTGGCGTCGCTGACCGCGACCTCGGTGCCCTCCGGGCGGACGGTCAGGCTGATCCGGCCCGGTCCGTCGGTGTGGCGGATCACGTTGGTGGCCAGTTCGGTGACCACCAGCAGGACGTCGGCGAGGTGGCCGCGGCTGCACGGCCGGGCCTGCCCCAGGAACGCCCGTGCCACCGAGCGCAGATGCGGCAGCTGGTCCGGGTCGTGCGAGAACAGCAGCGTGGTGGACTCCGCCGGGTGCACCGGCCCGGCCGACCGGGCCGGCCGGGGCGCGTGCGGTGAGCGAGGTGAGCGGGTCGGGGTGGTTGCGGTGGTCATGGCCGTCACGGCCTCTCCGCTTCGGCCCGCCGTGCCGCGGGCCCGTCATGGCGTTCTGTTGTCACGACCGGCCGGGCCGGTCGACGGGGCGCACGGCCCCCCGGGTACGGGAGCCGTGCGACGGGCGGTGGTGTGGCGTGGCGTGGCGTCAGTACCAGTAACCGACGTGCCAGACCTTCTCCCAGTGGGCGGGCTGCCAGCGGTTCTCCGACCAGCCCGGGTGCCACACCTTGTGCCAGTAGCCGTGGTGCCAGTGGTGGTGGCCGTCCCACCAGCCGGGGTGCCACTGGTTCTCCCACCAGCCGGCGTGCCAGACCTTGTGCCAGCTGCCGGAGACCAGCTTGTTCTCCCACCAACCGGAGTGCCAGGTGTACCGGCCTTGATGCTGCTGCTGGTACTGGACGTTGGCGGTGGCGGTCGTCGGAGCGGTGGCCGAGGCCGAGGTGGCGGTGGTCAGGGCAGCCCCACCGGCCAGCATCATGCCGGCGGCGGCGAGCGCCAGTGAACGCCTCGTTCGGGTAGCGCGCATGGCTGTACACCTCCTTCCAGGATCGTGCGATCAGGGTCGGGAAGCGGCGGGACCGGTCCGTGCCGCGGTGCGGTGCGGTGCGGTGTGCGCACCGGGCCCGGCGCGGGAGCAGCCCGTCCGGATCGGCCCGTCGGGACCGGTTCGGTTCCGGGGGCTCCGGAACCGGAGCCGTGGGCCGTGCCGTCTTCCTGCACCTGATTCGGGACGGCCATCCGCCCGGTTTGCCCGGTATACGAGAAAGTTCCAATCTTCTTCTTCACGGTCCGGCGTCGAACGGGACCGCTCGTCCGGGAGTTCGCGGGACGTGGACACGACCTTCATCCGATCCGGTATCCGACCCGGGCGACCACTGAGCCCGGCGTGGTCGGCGATGCCGAGCCCCCCGCCCGGAAACCCGGTACCGGGCGCGGGTACTTCTCGATCATGATGGTGGCCATGACGGACGAGACAAGCCCCGAATCGCTGGGCCTCTGCGTGGTGGCCAACGTGGCACTGGAGACCGGCCACGGTGACGGCGGACTGGAGATCCGTGCCGGACTGCGGCATTTCGCTCCGGGGGCCAAGCTCTGGATCGCACCGCTGCGGTGGGACGGAGGCAGCCCGAGCGTGCCCGTCGTCGGCCGGCGCCGGGGCAACAGCCGCCGCTACAGCGCGATGGTGGTCCCGCGCCGGTACCTGGAGAACTTCCGGGTCCGCGCCGTCTACAGCCCAGCACTACTCAGCGCGCTCGGTGGCGGCCCGCTCTGGACGGAAGAGCGCGCGGAGAGCTACGCGCGGTACTGGGGCACGCCGAGGCTGGAGACGCAGGTCGAGGTCGAGGGCGCGGACCACACCCGCTGGGCCCCGCCGGTCACCGATCCTCCGCCCATGGAGCTGGAGTTCGAGGGCGCGACGTATCACCTGGCCCACTTCAACGCCAACCGGGCCCGCTACTCGCCTCTGTCGCCGCCCCTGGAGCCGTCACCACCACCGATCGGGCCCGCCGGCTCCTGAGCTCGTTCTTCCACGGCGGTGAACCGCCCGTCATCGAGGGCACGTTGGTTCGCCGGCAGGTCGACCGCCCGCCCCGGTGGCGGAGACCCTTTGCCGCTCCGCCGGCTCCCACGGGTGACCGGGTGGGGAGTCCGTCCAGGCCTGTCGGGAAAACCCGTTGAACGGAGAATTCGAACAGCTCCATCATCGGAACCGGCCCCGAGAACCCGCCGCCCACCTGCCGGAATCCCCTTCGCCCGAGCCGTCCTGGAGTGTGCCGCCGTGCAGAACCTTCGCCAGTGCGTGAGCGTGATCGTCCACGACCGGGAGAACCACCGGATCGTCACCCTTCACTACGCGGAGCGGAGTTGGAGCCGGACGGCGGCCTGGACCGTCCCCGGCGGCAAGGTCGACGAGGGCGAGCGGCTCGACGCCGCCGCGGCGCGCGAGCTGCGGGAGGAGACCGGCCTGATCGTCGCCCCCGGGGATCTGCGGCTCGTCCACCTGGTCCAGGTCCGGCAGGGGTGGGACGGCCAGGGCCCCTTCCTGCTCAGCGTGTTCGCCGCCACCGTCTGGCGGGGCACGCCGACCAACACCGAACCGGACAAGCACCTGGCCGTGGTGTGGTCGGACGCCGCGGCGCTGCCGACGCCGATGTTCCCCAGCGTGCACAAGGCGCTCACCTCCTACCTCACCGGCGGCCGCGGCTTCTCCACCCACGGCTGGGACCCGGACGTCGACCCGGACGCCCTGGTCGGCGTCTGACCGCCGCCGCCCTCGTCCGGGGCTCGTTCCGCGGCTTTCGCGCCCTTCCCGCCCCTCGCGTCCCGAACGGTGGCAGAGTGACCCCCATGTGCGGCCGATTCGTCTCCACCACCACCCCCCAGGACCTGGTCGGGCTGCTCGGTGTGACCAGCTGGACCCCGGTCGAGACCCTCGCCCCGAGCTGGAACGTGGCACCCACCGACCCGGTCTGGTCGGTCCTCGAACGCGTGGACCGTGACACCGGCGAACTCACCCGCCGGCTCCGCCCGTTGCGCTGGGGCCTCGTCCCCTCCTGGGCGAAGGACCCGGGCGGCGGGGCCCGCCTGATCAACGCGCGGGCCGAGACCGTCCACGAGAAGCCCTCCTTCCGCTCCGCCTTCGCCAAACGCCGCTGCGTGCTGCCCGCGGACGGCTACTACGAGTGGGTCCAGGTGCCCGCCGAGGGCGGCCGCAAGGCGTACAAGCAGCCGTACTACCTCCACCCCCGCGCGAGTGGGCCCCTGCTGATGGCCGGGCTCTACGAGTTCTGGCGCGACCGGTCCGTCCCGGAGGACGACCCGGCCGCCTGGCTCGCCACCGCCACCGTCATCACCACCGACGCGACCGACGCCGCGGGGCGGGTCCACGACCGGATGCCGCTCACCATCGCCGCGGGCGACCTGGACGCCTGGCTCGACCCCGAGCACACCGACCCGGCCGGGCTGCGGCAGCTGCTGCACACCCCGGCCGGCGACGAGCTCGCCGTCCGACCGGTGGCCACCACCGTCAACAGCGTCCGCAACAACGGTGCCGCCCTGCTCGACGCGGTACCGGACCCACTCGACCGCGGCGACCCGCCCCCGGGGTGACCCCTCCGCCGGAGGACCGGAGACCCGGAAGGCCCGCACCGCCGGAGTGACCAGGTGGCTCGGCGGCGCGCCGGCCCTCAGGATGAGGGGGCAACCCCGTTCCGATGGCGCCGGCACCGGCCGGGCCCGCCGAGAGGACGCCCGATGGACACCGCCTGGGACCTTCTCGTGTCGGGGCCGCCCGCCGCCGCGCAGTCCGTCCTGCTGCTCCCCGGCGGGCTGAACGCCGCCGGGTCGTACGCCGAGCTGATGAACGAGCCCGCACTCGCCCGGACCCGCCTCGTCGCGGCCACCCTGCCGGGCCACGCCGGCACGCCGCCGCCGGATGACTTCTCGCCCGGCACGCTGGCCAGGCTCGCCGCACAGCTGGCCGAGGAGCAGCACTGCGACGTGGTCGTGGGGTTCAGCCTGGGCGCCAGCGTCGCGGTCGAGATGCTGGTGACCGGAGCCTTCACCGGGCCGGCGGTGCTGCTGGGCATCAGCCTCTCCCCCGCGGACGAGCCCGCATTCTTCCGCGCCGTCTGCCGGCTGGGCGACGTCCTCGGACCGCTCCCCGCCGCCGCGCTGCTGAAGCTCATGGGACCGGGCTCCCGGGGCATGCGGGTGCCGCCCGAGCGCCGGGCCGAGCTCCTGGCGGACCTGCGCCGCAACGACCCCCGTGCGGTGCGGCGCATCCTCCGCGGCTACCTCGACCACCTGCGCGCCCAGGAGCGGCCGGCCGCGCGCCTGTGCGCGACCGGTGTGCCGGTCTGGGTGGTGCACGCCGAGAAGGGCGACGGCGGGCTGACCACCGAGGAGCGCCGCACGCTGGAGGCCTGCCCGCACGCGCGGGTGGTCACCGTCCCCGGCACCAGCTTCTTCCTCCCCAACGAGGAGCCGCGGCGGGTCGCCGAGGCCGTCGTCGAGGCGCTGGCCGCCGCGGGCCGGGACGGGAACTGATCCCGCCCCGGCCCGCGGCGGCCACGGCACCGAACTGCTGCCGGCCACCGGCGAGCGGCTACCGGTGGCCGACGAGCTACCACCGGCCGTCAGGCGCCGAAGACGGCGGTGGGGTCACCGGTGAGCCAGCTGTTCTCGATCCGCATCCGGCGGACGAGCCAGCGGCCGCCGTCGCGCACCAGCTCGACCTCGTAGGGGTTCTTCAGCAGGGCGTGCGTGCCCGGGTCGGCGGTGAGCAGGTGCTGCGCCTCGACCAGGGCGGTCATCCGGGCCGTGTCACCGGCCACGGTGATCCGCGTGTTGGTGACCTGGTGGGTGGTGTCCACCCGACCGTCGAACATCTTGAGGATGGTGTCGACGATGGCGTCGCGGCCGGTCATCACCGGCGGCCGGCCGCCCCAGCGTGCGGCCGCCGGGCGGAAGTCCAGCTCCGCGTCCACGGCGAAGGCCGAGGCGAACAGCTCGCGGTCCTTCAGGTCCTGGCCGAGGGCGAACCGGTGGAGGGCGTCGGCGATCTCGGCACGGTCGCGCAGCTCGGCGACGACGGCGGCGGTGTCGCCGGGCTCTGCGGCCAGGGCCTGGTGGGCGTGGGTGGTCATGGTGTCCCCCTCGGACGTGACGGTCGGTCGTGTTCGGCCTGACAACATCCACTCTGCGGCAGCGGCGGGTGGCGAACAACGGCCTTCTCCGCAATGATCGTTAACTCTGACTTGACGATGGGGCGGCACGTGATCGAGCGGTACGAGGTGGAGTCGTTCCTGACGCTCGCGGAGGAGTTGCACTTCGGGCGCACCGCCGAGCGGCTGCGGGTGTCGGCGGCCCACGTGAGCCAGACCATCCGCAAACTGGAGCGGCGGGTCGGGGCGGCGCTGTTCCACCGCTCCAGCCGCCGCGTCGAACTCACCCCGCTCGGACGCGCGTTGGCGGAGGAGCTGGGGCCGGCCCGGGCGGCCGTCGGGGCGGCGCTGCAAGCAGCGGTCGAGGCCGGGCGGGGGCTGTCCGGCAGCCTGCGGGTCGCCTATGTCGGCGCTGCCGCCGGCCAGTTCGTCATCGGGGCGACCGAGGCGTTCCGCGGGCGGGCCCCCGACTGCGAGGTGCACATCCGGGAGGCGCGGATGACGGAGGCGGTGCGCTGGCTGCGGGACGGCGACGTCGACCTCTGCCTCGGCCCTCTCCCGGTCCACGAGCCCGACCTCGCCTGCGGACCGGCCCTGGTGAGCGAGTCACGGATTCTCGCCGTCCCGGCCGGGCACCGTTTCGACCGTCCGGGCGGCGCCTCGCCGGCGGACCTCGCCGGGGGGCCGGTCCTGCACGTGGCGGACCACCCTGCCCTGCCGGCGCCACCGGCGGACCGGGCAGCCGCCGCAGCCGCCGCGGCCGCCGCACCCGCCGGCCGGCCGGCCGCCGGCGCCTGCCCCGGCAGCGGCCACCGTCCAGGAGGCACCCTCGCCTTTGCCGAAGCCGCGGCGGAACTGGTCGACGGCCACCGATGAACCACGGCGGCCCGCCCCCGGCCGCGTCGGGAACGCGACGGGAGCGGGCCGGGAGCGGGCCGGGAGTACGCCGGGGACGCGCCGTACTGGTGGGAGCCGCGTCGGCCCTACCGGGTCGGGCCCAGGAAGCCGCCCCCGCCGCCACTGGTCGTCGCCCGCGGGATCACCGTGCCCGACGATCCCGTGCCCGACGATCCCGTGCCCGGGGCGCCGCTGCTGGACGATCCCGTGCTCGACGATCCTCCGCCGGAGGTCGTGGGCCGGCCGGCGGTCGCGTCGGAGGTCCGGCCCCGGTCCGCGGAGTGGGTCGTGGTCCGCCCGGCGGCCGGCACGGCAGCGGCGGCCCGGGCGGCCGGAGCCGGCCGGTCCTCGCCGACCCGCTCGATGCGCAGCCCCAGGCTCCGCCCGCTGCCGTCCCGTCCGTCCCGGTCCACACTGGTGACGAGTTGGCTCCGGGTGCCGCCGGTCTCCTGCCACCTGCCGGTGAGGGCCCGGACGTTGGGCTGCCAGTCACCCTCGAAGCGGTGCTCCACCGCGAGGTCGAAGGAGGCGGCGTCGATGTGCTCACTGGCCCCGATCGTCCCGGGGATCACGGCGACCGTGCGGCCCTGGACGGTCACGACCGCCCGCTGCGGCCACCTGTCCCCGACGTCGGTCACCGTGATCCGGCACGGTCCCTGGTACCAGGCCATGGTCGTTCCTCCTTGCTGTCCGCGGCTGCCGGAGCCGCACTCCGGCCTCTCCCTCCACTCCACGGGCCGCACCCCCCGCACGGCTCATCGGTGCCGCCGGCCGCGCGGGCAGGAGACCGGTGGGCCGATGCGGCTGGACGGGTGCAGTTCGGCGCCCGACAGCGGCGGTCTGCGGCCGAAGCGGAGCGCCGCCGGGTTTACATGGGGCCTGCGCCTCGGCGCGGGGCGTGCCGGTGTCCTCCGCGGCTCCGGATCCGACGACGGGAAGAGCACCCATGCCAGAGCGCGACCCTCGCAACCCCACATGCCGTAGCCCGCTGCTCCGCGGGCTCGCCGCCGCCGCGCTCGCCGCCGCCATGCTGGGGGCCTCGGCGAGCCCGGGGTACGGGACGGACGCGGCCCGACTGGCGCCCGGTACCCAGTTCACGCCGCTGACGGCGGCGGTGCTGACCGAGCCGACGCCGTTCGAGGCCACGGACGGCAGGACGCACCTCTCGTACGAACTGCTCACCACGAACGCGCTGTCCAGCAGCACGCCGGTGCGGCTCGACCGGGTCGATGTCCGGGACGCCCGCACCCATCGGGTCGTCGGCTCGATGAGCGGGCAGGCGCTGGCCGAGGCCGCCAACCCGGTGGGCGACCCCCTGCCGGGTGCGAACGGGTACACCCCGCCGCCCCCGGCTCCGACGCCGACCGTCCTCCAGGGCTCCCAGCAGTGGATCATCTGGCTCGACCTGACCCTCGACCGCGGTCAGCCGGCGCCCGAGGTGCTCGAACACCATCTCTCGGGTGCCGTGCTGACCGACTCCGGCCCCTCCGCGTTCGAGGAGACGGTGCAGACCACCCCGACCGGGCGGACCGCGCCGTTGGACCTGAGGCCGCCGGTCATGCCCGGCACCTGGTACGCCAGCGAGTCGTGCTGCGGCAACACCCACCACCGGCGCGGCCTCGGCCCGATCAACGGCCGCTTCTACGTACCGCAGCGCTTCGCGATCGACTGGTACCGGGTCGGCGAGCAGGGGCAGGCCTGGGAGGGCGACCCCGGACAGCTCACCAGCTACCTGAGCTACCGCCAGCCGGTCGTGGCCGCGGCCGGCGGCAAGGTGGTGGAGGTCCAGGACGGACTCCCGGACAACCCGCCGCCCGTACCGCCGACCGTCCCACCGATCGAGGACACCGTCGGCAACCACATCACCCTGGAGGTCGCGCCGGGCCGGTACCTGCTCTACGCCCACCTGCACGCCGGCTCGCTCAACGTCCGGGAGGGCGACTGCGTCGACCCCGGGCAGGTCCTCGGGCTGATCGGCAACAGCGGCAACTCCACCACGCCGCACCTGCACTTCCAGGTGATGACGACGGCCGAGTTCTTCCCGACCGACAGCCCGCCGTTCACCTTCCAGCGGTTCCGCGTCCTCGGCCAGGTCGAACCCCGGATCTGGGACGACAACCTGGGCCTCCAGCCGACCGGCGTCCTGCCCATCACACCCTCGCCGTACGAGGGCCCGCACCGCGCGCAGTACCCGCTCGACCGCGAGGTGCTGGAGTTCTGACCGGCGCTCCGCCCCGCCCCTCCCCCGACGGATGCCGCGGCCGACCGGCGGGCCCTGCCCGGCGGCCGGCCCTGGCCGGCCCGGTGATCGGGCGGAACGGACCGGCCGGCACCGTCCGCCCAGGTCGCGCGGGGAGAGGGTCGGTGGGGACCTCTACGATGTGCGCCATGAACACTGGGGGGTCGCCGGCGCGACTCATTGACGGCCGCTTCGAACTGCTCGCACGCCTCGGCGGCGGGGGCATGGGCCTGGTCTGGCGCGCGCGGGACAACGCGCTGCACCGCGAGGTCGCGCTCAAGGAGGTCCGCCCGCCCGACCCGGCGATGGCCGCCGCCGACCCCGAGGCCGCCCACGAGCTGCGCGAACGCGTCCTGCGGGAGGCCCGGGCACTCGCCCGCCTCCAGCACCCCAACGTGGCGGTGATCCACCACATCATCGACACGCCCGAGCACCCGCACCCCTGGCTGGTGATGGAACTCGTCACCGGCGGCAGCCTCGCCGACCGGATCGGTCAGGGCCCGCTCGGCGTGCCGGAGGCGGCCAGGATCGGCCGCGGCGTGCTCGCCGCCCTGCGGGCCGCCCACGCGGCCGGCATCCTGCACCGCGACGTCAAGCCGGGCAACGTCCTGCTCCGCGCCGACGGCACCCCCGTCCTCACCGACTTCGGCATCGCCGCCATGCAGGACGCGACCGCGCTCACCGCGACCGGTGCGCTGATCGGCTCGCCCGAGTACATCGCCCCGGAGCGGATCCGCGGCCAGGAGGGGAACCCCTCCTCCGACCTCTGGTCGCTCGGCATGCTGCTGTACGTCGCGGTCGAGGGCCACCACCCGCTGCGGCGCGGCACCACCCTGGCCACCCTCGCCGCCGTCCTGGACGAGCCGCTTCCGCCGCCCACCCGCTCGGGCCCGCTCGGGCCGGTCCTGGCGGCCCTCCTGGGCCGCGACCCCGGGCTGCGGCCCGACGCCGACCAACTGGACCGCGCGCTCGCCGCCGCCGAGCAGAGCGGCACACCGGCAGCTCCGGCACCGGCCTGGGCACCGACCTTCCTCGACACGCCGCGTCCGGGCACCCCCGCGGACGGCGCGGCGCACCCGGATCCGTTCACGCACCGGCTCACCGGCCCCGGCGGCCCGGGCCACCCGGGGCCGAGCGGCCCGTTCGACGCCGTACCCGGCAGCCCGTTCGACGCCCCGCCCACCGGCGCGGCGCTGCCGCAGCCCCCGGCACCCACCCGTAGCCGGGCCGGCCTGGCCGTGACCCTCTCGGTCGCCGCCGTGGTGCTCGCCGGATCCCTCATCTGGGCCCTGCCCCCCGACAACACCGACAGCCACAACGCGACCCCGGCCGGCACGAGTTCGGCCGGCACCGGCTCGGCCGACCCGGCCGCCCTGCCCGCGCCGGCCGGCTCGGCCGTCCCGTCGACCCCGCCGGCCGCCGCCCCGACCGGCACGGCGGACCGGACCGCCACCCCGGCGGCCAAGGATCTCGTCACCCCCGACGGCGTCCGCACCGTCGTGGCCGCGCTGACCGCCCAGACGGGCGGGACGAAGGTCAAGGACCTCACCGTCTACCCCGGCTACGCCATGGCCCAGGTCCCGACGGCCGACGGGCGCAGCTACGACTGGTACGACTACCGGGACGGCAAGGTCACCCGCCGCACCGGCGGCAGCATGGGCAAGGACAAGCCGGTCGATCTCGCCCAGTACGACTGGAACGTCGTGCCCGACCTGCTGAAGGCGGCCAACAACATCCTCAACGTCCCCGACCCGACCAACCGCTACCTGGTCATCGGCCCCGACATGTTCGACAGCTCCCCGTCCATCCGGGTCTACCTCTCGGGCGACCACGGCCACTCCGGCTACTTCTGGGCCGATCCGAAGGGCAAGATCGGCCGCACCTACCCGGCCGAATGACCCCGTCGCCGGGCCCGGCCGCCCTCCCCCGCAGGAGCGGGACTCCTGATAGCACACTCCGGGGCACCGGTGCCGGGATTCCCCGGTCTTCCCCCGAACCCCCGGCGGGGCCCCGCGCCGCGCACCTATAGTCACCAGCCGGTCGCCACACGTGGTGGCGAGTGGTCCGGTACCGGGGAGGCCCGTTCATGGCCAGCGAGTTCCAGCAGCGCAAGCTCCGCAATGTCTTCGCCGCCTTCGACACGGACGGGGACGGCTGTCTGCGGCAGAGCGACTTCGCGGCCCTGGCGGAGCGTTGGAGCCGCCTGCCGGCCGTCCGGCGCGACCCGGAGCTGGGGGCCAGGGTCGAGGCGCTCATGACGGGCTGGTGGGACCACCTGCTCACGGTCGCCGACGCCAACCACGACGGCAAGGTGGACATGGCCGAGTTCCTGACCCTCGTCGACCGGCTCCCCGCCCTTCGCGTGGTCGTCACGGCGACTGCCGACACGGTCTTCGACGCCGTGGACGAGAACGGCGACGGCCGCATCTCGCGTGCCGAGCACGGTCGCCTCGTCGACGTCTGGCACGGCCGGAGCGTGGCGACCGGCGATGTCTTCGACCTGCTCGACCTGGACGGCGACGGGTATCTCAGCCGGCCCGAGTTCGCGCTCCTCTGGGAGCAGTTCTGGATCAGCGGCGACCCGTCCGAGCCCGGCAACGTGATGTGCGGCCGCATCCCGGAGCAGTGACCGGCACCCCTCCCCCGCGGGAGCGGCGGTGCCCGCTCGCGGCCGTGTATCGCCGCCTAGAAGCGGCGCAGGGAGTGCCGGTCGGCCCAGGTGGCGATGGACGCGGCCAGCAGTTCGGGCTGGTCCTCCGGAGTGTGGTGCCCGGCGACGGCGTCGTGGCGCGCGATCTCCAGGCCCGCGATGTTCGCCTCGCACCACGCGACGGTGTCCTCGTGCATCATCGTGCCCGGCCCGGGTGCGAAGGTCACCAGGAGCTTGGGCACCTCCGGGGTGGCCGCGAGCCACCGGTCGTACGCCTCGATCCGGGCGACGACCTCGGCGGGCTCGCCGCCGAGCGGCATCGAGCGCGGCCACTGCAGCAGCGGGCGGCGGCTCTCCCTGGTCGGGTAGGGCCGGCGGTAGACCTCAAGGTCGCGGGGGTCGAGCGCGGTGGCCACGGTGCCGGGCAGGGCCTGCTCGATGAAGGCGTTCTCGTCCAGGATCATCGCCTCGCCGACGCCCTCGGTCTTGATCGCCCGGAACAGCTCCCGGCCGCCCTCGGGGAACTCCTCCCAGCTCATCGGCTTGACGATGGTCTCGGTGAAGGCGATCCCGCGGACCAGGTCGGGGTGGCGGGCGGCCCAGTCGAACGCCAGCGCGCCGCCCCAGTCGTGGCCGACCAGGATCACGTCCCGCAGGCCGAGCGCGTCGAACCAGGCGTCCAGGTGGCGGGCTTGGTCGGCGAAGGTGTAGTCGATGTCGGGCTTACCGGACTCCCCCATGCCGATGAGGTCGGGGGCCAGCAGCCGGCCGCCGCCCACCGCGGGCATGACGTCCCGCCAGAGGTGGGACGAGGTCGGGTTGCCGTGCAGGAGGACGACCGGCGTGCCCGTGCCGGACTCGCGGTGGTGCATGGTCGTGCCGAGAAGGTGCTGAACGGGCATGGTGGGAACTGCCTTTCACGTCGGTCGGTCGCTGGGATCGGTCGTGCGGGCGAGCGGTGAGGCGGCGAGCGGTGGAGCGGGCGAGTGAATCGGCAGGCGGATCCGGCCGGTGGATCCGCCTGCCGGTCGGTCAGCGGAAGGCTGCGGCGTTGCGTGCGGCCCAGGCGGCGAAGCTGCCGGGCGCCCGGCCCAGGACGTGCTCGACGTCGGGGCTGACCCGCTGCTCCTCCTCGGTCGGCTCGCCCAGGATGGCCAGCGTCCCGGCGACCACCGGCAGCGGCATGAACCGCGCCATCAGCTCGTGCGCCTGCTCGCGGGTCTGCTCGGTGAAGTGCACCGGTTCGCCGAGGGCGGCCGCGATGGCCTCGGCCCGCTCGCGCGGCGTGGTCGGCGCGGGGCCGGTCAGGGTGTAGGTGGCGCCCAGGTGGGCGCCTTCGAGCAGGGCGGCCGCCGCCACGGCGGCCACGTCCTCGGGGTCGACGAACGGCAGGCCGACGTCACCGAACGGCGCCTCGGCCGCGCGCCGGGTGCGGACGGACTCGGACCAGGCGAGCGCGTTGGTGGCCATGCCGCCCGAGCGCAGGACGGTCCAGTCGAGCCCGGAGCCCCGCACGGCCTCCTCGAACCGGACGGGGTGCCCGTAGACCTCGGGCCGCGTCCCCGCCCCCTGGGAGGAGAGCAGCACCACCCGGCGTACCCCGGCCCGCTTCGCCGCGTCCAGAATGCCGTCCGGGTCCTCCCCCGCGACCAGCAGGAACAGGGCCTGCGCGCCCTCGAAGGCGGTGTGCAGCCCGGCCGGGTCGGCCAGGTCCCCGGCGACCGCCCGGACACCCGGCGGCACGTCGGCGTCGGTGATGTGCCGGGCGACGGCCGTCACCTCCACGGCACGCCCAGCCCCCGCGCCGGCCTCGCTCCCGGCCTCGGCCCCGGCCAGCATCCGCACCAGCGCCCGCCCGACGTTCCCGGTCGCACCCGTCACCACGATCATGTCGATCTCCCCGCTCGATTTATGAGTCAGTCGGCTGACTAACTCCGTCGAGACGAAACCGTAGCAGCCCCGGGCGGCGCCGGTCTACAGTTAGTCGGGTGACTGACTCATCGGATTCCCGGCGCCCCGCCGCAAAGGCCGGCGACAAGCGCCGACGGCTCACCGCCGCCGCGGCGCAGGTACTGCACGAGCAGGGCGTCGAGCGGACCACCATCGCCGACATCGCCCGCGCCGCCGACGTACCGACCGGCAACGTGTACTACTACTTCAAGACCAAGGACGACCTGGTCAGAGCCGCGCTCGCCGAGCACACCGGCTACCTGGAGACGCTGACCGCCGCACTCGACCGGCTCCCCGACCCGCGGGAGCGCCTGAAGGCCCTCGTGGCCGCCTGGGTGGGCCAACGCGACACCGCCGCCCGCTACGGCTGCCCCACGGGCACGCTCGCCGCCGAGGTCGACAAGCGCGCCGACGGCGGCCTCGACATCGCGGCGGGGGTGGTCGTCCGGCAACTGCTGCGCTGGGTGGAGGAGCAGTACCGGCAGATCGGCACGGAGGACCCGGAAGGCCTCGCGGTGGCGCTCGTCGGCGCCTACCAGGGCATGTCGCTGCTCACCAACGCCCTGCGCGATCCCGAGATCATGACCCGCGAGGGCGCCCGCCTCACCCGCTGGATCGACGCCACGGTCTGACCCGGCCTCCCCGCGGCCCGGCCGACCGAACCGGGCCGGGCCGGGCCGGGCCGGCGAGTCGGCGGGTCGGCGGGTCGGCGGGGGCCGGACGCACGGCCGCCCCGGGACCGGCCGTGCGGTCCAGGGGCGGCGGCGCGCGGCGCAGCGCGCAGGGCACGACCGCGGCGGCCGGTGGCTCCCGGCGGGAGCGGCCGCGCAGCCGGGGGCGATCAGTTGCTCTGCTGCCCCGGGCCCGCGGCCGCGTCGGCGGTGTCCGCCACGGCGTCGGCCGGATGCGCGGCGAGGTAGGCCCAGGCCTCGGCACCCGAGCGCAGGACGACCGCCGTCCTCGCGTAGTCGTCGACCTCGTAGTCGTCCGCGGCGGCGAGTTCGGCGTCGGTGATGGCGAAGACACTGCCCTCCACCGCGTCGCCGTCCTCGGTGGAGGCGAGGACCAGGGGGTGGCGGTCGGTACCGCTGGCCGCGATCACCTCCGGGTCGGTGATCTCGATGTACGTCAGGCGAAAGCCGGGAAGTGCGTCGGAACGCCCCTCCAGGAGCCGGCCGAACCGGGCGAGCTGGACCTCGGGCAGCTGCAGCGTCCCGTAGGAGAACAACTGGTGGGTCGTCTGATCGGTCATCGTGAAAGCCCCTCCGCGGATCACCCGTCACATTTCCTGGTCACCCCAACCTATCGAATCCACGGCGCACGGCGGTCGGCGGGCATCACTCACACCATCGGGCGAATGCCAGGGAAATGTTCCGATCCCCCTCGCACCTGCGGCTCTATGCTCGGCGCAGCGCGCTCCGGCCGCCGCCCCGTCCGCGTGCCTCCGGCACGGGAACGCCCGGCTCCCGGCAGTCGGCCGGCCCCGAACCCCGGTCGCCCGGGCGAGCCCTGACGGCCCCTCCGGCCCTCTGCGGGCCGGGCCCGGGACCACCCGGCTCGGCGGACCACCCGCCCGGCGCGCCTCACCACCACCACGCCGCCGCCGAGCGGGCGGCAGACAGGGAGGGTCCAGTGCCGACCCCTACGATCCGCCACCGGACGCTGAAGCTGGCGGGCGGCTGTACTGCGGTCCTCCTGGCGCTCAGCGCCTGCTCGTCGAGCGACTCCGGCAGCTCGGCGGGCTCGGCCGCCGCGAGCGCGTCCGGCGGTGCCTCATCCGCCGCGAGCGCGTCCGCCGGAGCTTCGGGGACGGCGGCGAACGTCACCGGCACGGTCACCGTCTTCGCCGCCGCGTCGCTGAAGGAGGCGTTCACGACGATCGGCACGCAGTTCGAGGCGGCGCACCCCGGCACCAAGGTGGTCTTCAACTTCGCCGGCAGCGACGCCCTCGCCGCCAGCATCGTCAACGGTGCCCCGGCGGACGTCTTCGCGGCCGCCAGCCCGGCCACCATGAAGACCGTCACGGACAAGGGCGACGCCGTCGGCACCCCGCAGACCTTCGTCCGCAACCAGCTGGCGATCGCCACCGTGCCGGGCAAGCCCCAGCACATCGCCACGCTCCAGGACCTCGCCGAGCCGGGTCTGAAGGTCGTCCTGTGCGCGAAGGAAGTCCCCTGCGGGGCCGCCGCCCAGAAGGCCCTCGCGGCCGGGAACGTGCAGGTCACACCCGTCAGTTACGAACAGGACGTCAAGGACGCCCTGACCGAGGTCGAACTCCAGGAGGCGGACGCCTCGCTCGTCTACCAGACCGACGTCAAGTCCGCCGCGGGCAAGGTGGACGGCGTCAACTTCGCCGAGGCCGCCTCCGCCATCAACGACTACCCGATCGCCACCCTCACGCACGCCCCCAACAGCGCCGGAGCCCAGGCCTTCGTGGCCCAGGTGGAGTCCGCCGAGGGGCAGAAGGTGCTCTCGGACGCCGGTTTCCTCAGCGCCTGACCGACCGGCGAGGCCCTGCCGACCGGGCGGCCCGTCCACGGACCGGGCCGCGGGCCGGGCCGCGGGCCGGGCCGCAGGGCAGGCCGCAGGTCAGGCCTTCCTGACCACGCTCGACTTGAGCTGCATGGGCCCGAAGCCGTCGACCTTGCAGTCGATGTCGTGACCGTCCACGCCGTCGACCAGGCGGATGTTGCGGACCTTCGTGCCGGCCTTGATGCCGGAGGTGCTGCCCTTGACCTTGAGCGCCTTGACGACGGTCACGGAGTCGCCGTCGGCGAGCACGTTGCCGACGGCGTCCTTGATCACCCGCTCGCCGGACGCGGCCGCACCGCCGGCACCGTCGGATCCCTCGGCGGGCGCCCATTCATGGCCGCATTCGGGACAGACCATCAGCGCGTCCATCTCGTAGGTGTACTCGCCGGAGCACTTCGGACACGCGGGCAGATTGTCACTCATACCCGCCAGAATATCGGACCAGCCGTATCGGGCCGCACCGCCCTGTGCGCCGCTGCGCGGGCGTATCCGCAGCTGGGAGCTGGTACCGCAGCGCGCTCGGCGGTCGGCCGCCGATTCGCCGGGAGGCGCGGCCGTCCGCGGCGGACGACCAACGGAAAAGGCAAGGAAATCCTTCTCCTTGCCACTATCAGGTTATAGCGCACCAGGGGGCTTGCCGCCAGCCCCGGGTCGTGCCGCACCATGGTCGGCCGAAGCCCGGAATCCGTGGAAATGAGGCTCGAAATGCGTGTGGTGTTGTCGACCTGGGGATCGCGCGGGGATGTCGAACCCCTGGCGGGGCTGGCGGTGCGGCTGCGGGAGCTCGGCGCGGAGGCCCTGGTGTGCGCGCCGCCCGACGAGGAGTTCGCGGCGGTGCTGGCGCGGGCCGGCGTGCCGCTGGTGCCGCTCGGGCCCTCGGTGCGCTCGGTGGTCTCCGGCCCGAAGCCGCCCTCGGCACAGGACGCCTTCCGGCTCGCCCCCGAACTGGTCGCCGCCCGGTTCAGGACGCTCACCGAGGCGGCCGCGGGAAGTGACGCGCTGCTGGCCACCGGCCTGATGCCGGCCGGAGCGCGGGACGTGGCCGAGCATCTGGGCATCCCCTACGTGTTCGCCTGCTTCCACACGCTCGGCCTGCCGTCGCGGCTGTTCCCCCCGGGGGCCCGGCCGGGCCGGCAGTCCGCGCCGGACGAGACCGACAACCGGACGCTCTGGGAGCAGGACGCCCAGCGGGTGAACGCACTGTACGGCGAGGCCCTGAACGTCCACCGGGCCGCGATCGGCCTGCCGCCGGTGGCCGACGTCCGCGGCCACGTCCTCACCGACCGGCCCTGGCTGGCGGCGGACCCCACCCTGTGGCCCGCGCAGGGCACCACGGACCTCGACCTGGTGCAGACCGGGGCGTGGACCCTCCCCGACGACCGCCCGCTCCCGGCCGACCTGGCGGCCTTCCTCGACGCGGGCGCACCGCCGGTGTACGTGGGGTTCGGCAGCATGGCCGCACACGCTCCGAAGGACATCGCCCGGATCGCCGTGGAGGCCTGCCGGGCCCACGGCCGGCGGGTGGTCCTCGCCCGCGGCTGGGCCGGCCTGGGCCCCGTCGACGACCGGGACGACTGCTTCGCCGTCGGCGAGGTCAACCAGCAGGCGCTGTTCGGCCGGGTGGCCGCCGTCGTCCATCACGGCGGCGCCGGCACGACCACCGCCGCCGCCCGGGCCGGGGCACCCCAGATCGTGCTGCCCCGGATCGCCGACCAGCCGCGCTGGGCCGCCCGGGTGGCCGAGCTGGGCATCGGCGTGGCGCACGACGGTCCGACCCCGACCGTCGACTCCCTCGCGACCGCGCTCAGCACCGCCCTGACCACCGGCACCCGGGCCCGCGCCGGGGCCCTGGCCCCCACCATCCGCACCGACGGCGCCACGGCGGCCGCCGAACTGCTGCTCGACACCGTCGCCGGCAAGGGCCCCGCGGCCTAGTCCTCGGGTGGGGGCGGCGCGCCCTCGTCGGTCATCCGGGCCCGGGGGCGTTCGCGCGGCGGTGCGTCGCCGGGGGCGGGGGCGGGCGGGCCGTCGGCGGCCGGGGCCGGTCGGCCGCGCCGGCCGCCGTTCTCCCGGGCCTGCTCCTCGACGAAGCCCTTGAAGCGCTTCAGGTCGCCCTTGACCTGGCGGTCCAGGACGCCGAGCGCGGCACCGGCCCGCTCGACCAGGCCGTGCGGCTCGAAGGACATCGCCAGGCTCACCCGGGTGTGCGAGTCGTCGAGGCGCTGGAAGGCCACGACCCCCAGCTGCCGGACGTCACCGCCCACCGTGCGCCAGGAGATCCGCCGGTCGGGGAGCTGGTCGATGATCTCGGTGTCGAACTCGCGGCGCGCACCGGAGACATTCGTCCGCCAGTGGCAGTGCCGGTCGTCCGTCCGGCGGACCTCCTCCACCCCCGCCATGAACCGCGGGAAGTCCTCGAACTGCGTCCACTGGTCGTAGGCGCTGTGCAGCGGGACGTCCACGTCGATGGACTGCATCACCTGGCTCACCGCGGTCTCCTTCCGGGCGACGGGCCGGACCTTCCGGCCCTCCCGCGCGTCTGCCCCGTCCGCGGGCGTCCAATCCGGACCGCCCGGGGCGGCACGGGTGCCGTCAGGCGGCGTGCGAGGGACGGGCGGACCGCCCGACGAGGGCGGCGCGTTCGGTCTCCGACAGCCCGCCCCACACGCCGTAGGACTCGTGCACCTCCAGCGCGTGGCGCAGGCACTCCCGGCGGACGGGGCAGCCGCCGCAGACGCGCTTCGCCTCCTCCTCCCGCTCGTCGTGGGCCTTGCCGCGCTCGCCGGACGGGTGGAAGAAGAGGCTGGTGTCGACGTCGCGGCAGGCCGCGGCGAGCTGCCAGTTCCAGCGGTGGTCGAAGGCGCCGGGCAGGCGCGATATGTCGGTCACAGGGATTCTCACCTCGGCTGGACGGGGACGGGAGGGCGGGCGGACCGCCCCTGGGGGCCGGCCGCGGAAACGCTTCGGCGAGGCCGGCAGGCCCTGATCGGCCTCCCGGTCGCCTGCCCGCTCCGGCCCGTCCCACCCCTCGGTTTGGGAGGTTCCTTCCCGGGCAGACGCGTGCCGGCGGCCGGTCGCCGTCAACAGCCAGGTGGGGAGGGGCGCCCGATGAGCGGGAGCAACACGGCGGTGACTGCGCAGATCCGGGTCGAGCTGCTGACGGTCGGCGAGGACGGGGACGGGGACGGCATCGCCGTGCAGTCCTCCTGGGTGCACGACGCCAAGGACCCTTTGGCCGTCCACATCGACTTCCTGCTGCCCTTCGGGCGGCGGCAGCGGTGGTCGTTCGCCCGGACGCTGCTCGCCGAGGGCCTGGACGCTCCGGCCGGTGAGGGCGACGTGCTGTTCCACCCCGACGCGGACGCGGCGCACGTGCGGATGCTGCTGCGGGGTACGGACGGCGCCGCGGTGTTCCGCACGCGGTCGGGCGATCTGCGCGCGTTCCTGCGCAGAACGTACGCGCGGGTGCCGCAGGGGGCGGAGCAGTGCGGTGAGGCGTTGGACCGCTGGCTCCTCGGCGTGCTCGACCGGGCGTAGGCCGGGGCGCCCGGTCGGCAGGCCCGCGGGTCAGGCCGCCGTGGTGACGGTCACGGTGGTGAACCCGGCGGAGCGCAGCAGCCCCTCCAGCATCGCGCGGGCGCTCTGCTCGGCGCGCCGGGTGAGTTCGGTGTCCTTGGCGGCCTGCTCGATCTTCTGGGTGGCCAGCAGCTCGACCTGTTGCTGATTGCCCGGGTTGCCGCTGAAGAAGTCGCCGATCCGGTCGAAGAACCCGCGCTGCTGGAGGTAGACGTACGAGCGGCGGACGTCCAGGGCGGCGGGGGCGAGCCGGGCGTGCGGGACGACCACGGTGGCGGTGGTGCGGTCGGCCGAGACGGTCACCGCGCCCTTGTCGAGGGTGCTGAGGTCGACGGTCGCGTCCACGGTGCCGGCCGCCACGTACAGGGTGCGGTTGCCGAGCAGCGCGGACGGCAGGAAGGCTGCTTCGTGGTCGAGGTCGACGACGATCTGGAAGCTGCCCTGGGCACCGGTGAACTGCTTCATGTCCTGGATGGAGCGCAGCAGGACGGGCTGACTGCGGTCCACGGTGCGGCGTTCCAGGGGGTTCGGGATCGAGGGGAACAGGCCCAGGTGCGCGCCGGCGAGGAACACCGCGAGGATCGCGGCCAGGGTCACCGGCAGGCCGATGTACCAGGGGGTGCGTCGGCGGGCGGGTCGCCGGGCCGCGGGTTCGGGCGCGACGGGGTTCGGGTCGGCGGCGGGTTTCGGGTCGAGGTCCGTGTCGTCCGCGTCCCGGTGCGTGCCGGTGGTGCCGGTGGTGCCGGTGGCGGCCTTCCGGCCGCGTCCGAGGAGTGCCATCAGCTGTGCCTCCGCTTTCTCGCGTGGGGTGGGTCGGGCCTCGGGTGCGCCGGCCGGGCCGCCTCGGCGACCGGACCGGCGGACGGGGCGCCGATGTCCGGCGGGTACCCCGCGACAGCCGGGTCACGCCACTCGGAATCGGGCGACCGGAAACTCAACTCTCCAGACTTCGGACTGAGTTGACGAACAGCCAGTGATTCGACGGGAGCCTGTGTGGAGTGCTCCGGGGCGGGCAGACGAGCGGGGACGCGTCGGCCCAGGACGCATCCAGTGGAGGAGGATCCATGTCACGCACACAGGAGTCGGTCGAGGTGGCGGTGCCGGTGGCGGCCGCGTACGAGCAGTGGAGCCGGGTGTCGGCGTTCCCCCGGTTCATGAGCGGGGTCGAGGAGGTGGCGCCGGGGCCCGCGGGCACGGTGCACTGGGTGGCGCGGGTGGACGGGGTGCACCGCGCGTTCGACACCGAGATCACCGAGCGGATACCCGGCGAGCGGATCGCCTGGCGCACGGTGGGCGGCGCGGACCACTCGGGGGTGGCCACCTTCCACGCCCTGGACGAGGGCCGCACCCGGATCATGCTCCAGCTCGACCACACCCCGCACGGTGTGGTCGACCTGATCGGCGACCGGCTGGGCTTCGTCGCCCACCAGGTGCACCGTTGCCTCCAGGACTTCAAGCAGCACGTCGAGGAAGAGGCCCGGGCCGCCTGAACGGCGGCCGGGGCCGGCCGTGGACAGGACCGACGACCGCCACCGTACGAGGAGGATCCATGCCGGCCTCGACCCACCGACACCGCGGCACCCGGCGCACGCCCTGGTGGCCGCCCCGCCGGCCGGGCCGGCCCCGGCACCGGTCCCCCGGGCACCCCCTGCTTCCCGGCCGTCCGGTGCTTCCCGGCCGCTCGCTGCTTCCCGGCCGCCCGCTGCTCCGGCACCTCGGGCGGCTGCTGCTCGGCGACGAGCTCTTCGACCGGGCGGCCGCTCTCACCTACTACGGGGTGCTGGCGCTCTTCCCCGGTCTGCTGCTGCTCACCGGGCTGCTCGGCCTCGCCGGGCCCGCGCCCGGCGGTCAGGTGATGGACGGCCTGGGCCGGCTGGCCCCGGGCCCGGCCGGCCAGGTGCTGCGGGACGGCGTCGGGCAGGTGCAGCAGCACACCGGCGCCGGCGGCGTGTTCGCCTTCCTGGGCGCCGTCGGGGCGCTCTGGTCGGCCTCCGGCTACGTCGGCGCGTTCATCCGCTCGGCCAACGCCGCCCACGGGGTCCGCGAACACCGCCCGTTGTGGCGGCTGGCACCGGTACGGCTGGCGCTGACCGGTGTGCTGCTGGTCCTGCTGGCGGCGGGGGTGGCCATCGTGGTCCTCACCGGCCCGATCGCCGAACAGGCCGGCCGGGCCCTCGGCGTGGGCGACTTCGGCCTCACCGTCTGGTCGTTCACCAAGTGGCCGGGGCTGGTGCTGCTCGTCACCGTCACGGTGACGGTGCTCTACCGGACGGCCCCCGACCTCCCCGCCCGCGGCCCGCACCGGATCTCCCCGGGCAGTGCGCTGGCGGTCGTCCTCTGGCTGGCCGCCTCGGGCGGGTTCGCGCTCTACGCCGCGTACGTGGACACCTACGGCCGGATGTACGGCGCCCTGGCCGGGGTGATGGTGTTCCTGGTCTGGCTCTGGCTGACCAATCTGGCGGTCCTGCTGGGCCTGGAGCTGGACGCCGGGCTCGCCCGCCAACGGGCCGCTGCCGTCCCCTCAGCCACGACGGTTCACTGCTGTTGGTAGCGGCCGGGTGTGGTGCCGACGAGGTCGGTGAAGGCGGCGATGAAGCCGCTGGGATTGGCCCAGCCGCACGAGTGCGCGACATGGGTGATGTCGTGGCCGTCGGCGAGCAGCACCAGTGCGTGGTAGAGGCGAATCTGGGTGCGCCATTGGTAGAACGTCATTCCGAGCTCGCGCCGGAGCAGCCGGCTCAGGGTGCGGGAGCTGGCGCCGCAGCTGCGGCCGAGGTCGGCCAGCGGTGTGTTGTCGGCGGGGTTGTCCTGCAGCCGCCTGGCGATGGCGTGGAGTCGGTCGTCGACGGGTTCGGGGATGTGCAGTGGCTGCTCCCGGGCCTCGTGCAGTTCGTCGACGAGCACGCGCCGCAACCGGGCCAGCGGGCCGCGATCCTTCGGATCGGGGGCGTCGTAGCTGCGCGGCCCGGTGAGTGTGAGCAGGAGTTCCCGGGCGAGGTCGTTGGCCAGGAGCACGATGGGGCGGTCCGGCATGAGGCGGTCGTAGGAGCGCGGGAGGAACAGGATGCGCATGTCGGTGGCGCTGTGGGCGCGGTGGTGGTGAGCGACCCCGGCCGGTATCCAAGCGACTCGGTTGGTCGGAACGACTGAAATGCCCCGGTGGGTGTGCATGGAGAGAACACCGCGGGCGGCGTGGACGAGGTGCCCCGACGAGTGGGTTTGCAGGTCGCTCGCCTGGCCCGCGGACCACTGGTGCCTACCGCCCGTGGGCCACAGGATCGACGCGGCACCGCTGTGTTGGCGCGTGAGCGGTTGGCGGGGAAGAGGCATGGATTGGCAGTCTAACGGTGGACGGCCACCGGTGGGCAGGCGGAGCCTTTGTCCTATGAGCGCACAAGCACAGCCGAGAACTTTTGTCCTGGTGCCTGGAGCCTGGCACGGGGCGTGGGCGTGGGACGGCATCGTGGCCAGGCTTCGAGAAGCCGGCCATCGGGCCGTCGCCGTCACACTGGACGGCCTGGAGCCGGACCCGTCGCCGGGCGGCCCCGCGGCGAACCTGGACACCCACATCGACCGGGTGCTCACCGTGCTGGACGCCTGTGGCCCGGGACCGATCACCTTGTGTGCCCACAGCTATGCGGGCCTGGTCGTTGCCGGTGCCGCGGACCGGTCCACCCGCCCCGTCGATCGGCTGGTGTTCTGCGACGCCTTCGTGCCGGCCGACGGCGACTCCTGGTGGGGCCTGGCCAACGACCACTACCGGAACCGGGTCATCGCCGGGGCGCGGGCGGACGGCCGCACGGTGGCTCCCCCGGCCGGGACGGACCCGAGGAGGCGACCGCATCCGCTCGCCTCGCTCCTCCAACGGCTTCGCCTCGGGGACGGCATGGACCGCGTCGCACGACGAACCTTCATCTACGCGTCCGCGTGGGCAGCTACACCGTTCCAGGACCAGTTCAAGCGGCTGCGCACCGACCCCGACTGGGAGGTCCACGACCTGGCAGTCGGTCATGCCGTGTACAACGAAGCCCCGGACCCGCTCTTCGCCATCCTGACCGACGATGGGCCCTCTCGGTGACGTCCCGTGACGGTTTGTGATCTTCGCCAGGTGGTCCGGCGGCGAAGGTCCACGCCGCCGGCCCGCGCCGCCCGCACCCTGACCGGCCCCTCGGCCGACGCCACCTCAGCCCTGCACGAGGTCGATCTCGATCCAGACCGCCTTGCCCGGGCGCCCGACGCGCGGCAGGTGCCCCCACCGGCTGGCGAGCAGGGCGACGGCGTGGAGGCCGTGGCCGCCCGCGCGGGTGGGCGAATGCGGCAGCCGCGGGCCGGGCAGGGCGTCGGAGCCGTCCAGCACCTCGATCCGCAGGACCCGGGCGGTCGTGGACAGCACCAGCTGGTCCGGTCCGCCGCCGTACCGGCAGGCGTTGGTGGCGAGTTCGGAGACGAGGAGCAGCACGTCGTCGGCCCTGGCCTGCCGGGTGGGATCCGCGGTGGGCAGCCAGCCCCAGTCCTCCAGGGCGGCCCGGGTGTGGTCGCGGCAGCGTCCGACGGCCCCCGCGATGCCGCGCAGGTCCAGCCGGCGGGTGCGGCCCGCGGCGGGCACCCCCGGCATCGCCGACGGGATCGCGCTCCGGTGCTCACTGACGCTCATCTGTCCTCACTCCGACGACCGGCCTACTGACCTACTGACCTACTGATGTGCTGGCCTGCTGACCTGCTGATGTGCTGATGTGCTGATGTGCCGACCTGCTGATGTGCCGACCGTGGCCGGGTGACGGCCGGCCGGTACCCCTCGTGTGCCCACCGCTTCGCCAGGGACACCGGCAACGTGCGACGGGTCGGACCGCGCCGGGGACGGCACGGGACGGCCCTCCCCGTGGGTGTCCCGTCCGGGGTGGCTTGTCCGGGCCGTCCCGTCCGGGGTGGCTTGCGTCACTTTCCGTGCGTGCTACGGGGTTCGCCCTCGACCGAGCGGGTGCGGTAGCGTCCCGGACGGTACGGACATGTGCCCGGCACGGCTTCGGCACGGCCCCGAGCGGGGCGGAGCCGGATCGGGCGTTGACTGTGGCGGGCCCCCGGGTCGGTCCTCGGCCACCCGGCAGACGGGGTCCGAGGGCGGCTTCCCGGGCTCGGCGCTCTACGAGGAAGCGACGTCCCGATGGCCGGCACGACGAAGCCCCAGGCACAGCGCACGACGAGCGGCGGCACCGCGCAGGTCGGTGAACCGGACCTGCGGCGCCTGCTGGCCGGGCTGACCGCCGTGCGCGACGGCGACTTCGGCACCCGGCTGCCCGACGACGCCGACGGCCTGCTCGGCGAGATCGCCACCGTCTTCAACGGCATGGTCGACCAGCTCTCGCTGTTCACCTCCGAGGTGACGCGGGTCGCCCGGGAGGTCGGCACCGAAGGCCGGCTCGGCGGGCAGGCGGAGGTGCCCGGCGTCTCGGGGACGTGGAAGGACCTCACCGACTCCGTCAACGCGATGGCCGGCAACCTCACCAGCCAGGTCCGCGACATCGCGCAGGTCGCCACCGCCGTCGCCAAGGGCGACCTCTCGCAGAAGATCGACGTGGCCGCGCGCGGCGAGATCCTGGAGCTGAAGAACACCGTCAACACGATGGTCGACCAGCTCGGCTCCTTCGCCGACGAGGTGACCCGGGTGGCCCGCGAGGTCGGCAGCGAGGGCCGGCTCGGCGGCCAGGCCCAGGTGCCGGGAGTCGCGGGCACCTGGCGGGACTTGACCGAGTCGGTCAACGTGATGGCCGACAACCTGACCGCACAGGTCCGCTCGATCGCCGAGGTGACCACCGCGGTGGCACAGGGTGACCTCTCGCAGAAGATCCGGGTCGACGCCCGCGGCGAGATCCTGGAGCTGAAGGAGACCATCAACACGATGGTCGACCAGCTGTCCGCGTTCGCGGACGAGGTGACCCGCGTCGCCCGCGAGGTCGGCACCGAGGGCAACCTCGGCGGCCAGGCGACCGTCCGCGGCGCCTCCGGCACCTGGAAGGACCTCACCGACAACGTCAACGTGATGGCCTCCAACCTCACCGGGCAGGTCCGCTCCATCGCGCAGGTCGCCACCGCCGTCGCCAAGGGCGACCTCTCGCAGAAGATCAACGTGGAGGCCAAGGGCGAGGTGGCCGCCCTGGCCGGGGTCATCAACACCATGGTCGACACGCTCTCCGCCTTCGCGGACGAGGTGACCCGGGTGGCCCGCGAGGTCGGCACCGAGGGCACGCTCGGCGGCCAGGCCCGCGTCCCGAACGTGGCCGGCACCTGGAAGGACCTCACCGACAACGTCAACTTCATGGCGCACAACCTCACCAGCCAGGTCCGCAACATCGCCCAGGTCACCACCGCCGTCGCCAAGGGCGACCTCACCCGCAAGATCGACGTGGACGCGCGCGGCGAGATCCTGGAGCTCAAGACCACCATCAACACGATGGTCGACCAGCTGAGTGCCTTCGCCGCGGAGGTCACCCGGGTGGCCCGCGAGGTCGGCAGTGAGGGCCGGCTCGGCGGCCAGGCCCAGGTCGAGGGCGCCTCCGGTACGTGGAAGCGGCTCACCGACAACGTCAACGAGCTGGCCGGCAACCTGACCCGTCAGGTCCGCGCGATCGCGGAGGTCACCAGCGCCGTCGCCGAGGGCGACCTGACCCGCTCCATCACGGTGGACGCCTCGGGCGAGGTCGCCGACCTCAAGGACAACATCAACTTCATGGTGGAGTCGCTGCGCGAGACCACCCGGGCCAACGAGGACCAGGACTGGCTCAAGTCCAACCTCGCCCGGATCTCCGCCCTGATGCAGGGCCGGCGCGACCTGCCCGTCGTCGCCGAACTGATCATGGACGAGATCACCCCGCTGGTCTCCGCGCAGTACGGGGCCTTCTACCTCGCCGAGGAGGCCGGCGGCGCGACCTACCTCAACCTGATCGGCTCCTACGCCTTCCCGGCCGGCGAGACCCCGCCCCGGTTCAGGCTCGGCGAGTCCTTCGTCGGCCAGGCGGCCCGCAGCCGGCGTACGATCGCCGTCGACCGGCTGCCCGCCGGCTACGTGAGCGTCTCCTCGGGCCTGGGCCGGGCCGAACCGACCTCGCTGATCGTGCTGCCGATCGTCGTCGAGGGCCAGGTGCTGGGCGTCATCGAACTCGCCGCCGTCCAGGACTTCACCCCCGTGCACCGGGCCTTCCTCGAACAGCTGATGGAGACCATCGGCGTCAACGTGAACACCATCGTCGCCAACGCCCGCACCGACGAGCTGCTCGGCGAATCCCAGCGCCTCACCTCCGAGTTGCAGGCCCGCTCCGCCGAACTGCAGTCCCGCCAGGAGGAGTTGCAGTCCTCCAACGCGGAACTGGAGGACAAGGCCGCGCTGCTGGCCGCCCAGAACCGGGACATCGAGACCAAGAACCTGGAGATCGAGCAGGCCCGCCAGGAGCTGGAGGACCGCGCACACCAGCTCTCCCTGGCCTCCACCTACAAGTCGGAGTTCCTGGCCAACATGAGCCACGAACTGCGCACCCCGCTCAACAGCCTGCTCATCCTCGCCCAGCTCCTCGCCCAGAACCCCACCCGCAACCTGACGGCCAAGCAGGTCGAGTACGCCGGCATCATCCACTCCGCCGGCTCCGACCTGCTGCAGCTGATCAACGACATCCTCGACCTGTCCAAGGTCGAGGCCGGGAAGATGGACGTCACCCCGGAGCGGATCCCGCTGCGCAAGCTGCTCGACTACGTCGAGGCGACGTTCCGGCCGCTGACCAGCCAGAAGAGCCTGACCTTCCAGGTCACCACCGCCACCGGCGTGCCGCCCGAGCTGCTCACCGACGACTACCGGCTGCGGCAGGTCCTGCGCAACCTCCTGTCCAACGCGGTGAAGTTCACCGAGAAGGGCAGCGTGGAGCTGCGGATCGAGATCGCGCACGACGCTCAGGTGCCGGAGGCCACCCGCCGGGACGACGGCCCGGTGATCGCCTTCCACGTCGTGGACACCGGCATCGGAATCGAGCCGGCGCACCTGGAGACCGTGTTCGGGGCGTTCCAGCAGGCGGACGGGACGACCAGCCGCAAGTACGGCGGCACCGGGCTGGGCCTCTCCATCAGCAGGGAGATCGCCTTCCTCCTCGGCGGCGCCATCACGGCGCGCAGCACCCCGGGCCAGGGCAGCACCTTCTCGCTCTACCTCCCCGCCTCCCGCGCGGAGTTCGTCGAACTGAGCGCCCAGCACCCGCGGGAGGCCCTGGAGTCCGGACCGGTGGAGGCCGCCGCGCCCGGCCAGGAGGACCAGGCCGGGCCGGCCGGCCCGCCGGAGGTCAGCCAGCCCAAGCGGCTGCTGGTCATCGAGGAGCGCCGGCGCGGACTGCTGTCGCTCGTCGCGGAGAGCGCCGTCGCCGATCTGACCGGGCACTCCGGCTTCGGCAGCCCCCGCGCGGCGGTGGAGGTGATCACCACGGTCGGTGCCCGGGAGGCGGCGGAGACGCTCGCCGCGACGCCGTGCCACTGCGTCGTCCTCGAACTGGACCTGCCGAACGGCGCCGCCCTGGACTTCCTGGAGGAGATGGCCCGGGACGCCGCGCTGCACAGCGTGCCCGTCCTCGCCCACAACAACCGGCGGCTGGGCGCCGAGCAGGAGCGGCTCCTGCAACAGCGCGCCACCGCGCAGCCGCTGGAACTGCTCTCCAGCCTCGACGAGTTGCGCGAGCGCATCGCCCTCCACCTGAGCGCCGACCAGCCCGGTGACGTGCTGCCGCTGGTGCGCGCCGAGGACACCTCCGCCCCGGTCGCCCAGGACGTCGACGGCTCGCTCGCGGGCCGCACCGTGCTCGTCGTCGACGACGACGACCGCAACCTCTACGCCCTCACCGGGATCCTCGAACTGCACGGCATCCTCGTCCTCCAGGCCGAGAACGGACGCGCCGCGATCGACACCCTCACCCGGAACACCGGCGTCGACCTGATCCTGATGGACGTGATGATGCCGGAGATGGACGGCTACGCGGCCACCACGGCCATCCGGGCGATGCCCCAGCACGCGGACCTGCCGATCATCGCCGTCACCGCCAAGGCCATGATCGGCGACCGGGAGAAGAGCCTCGCCTCGGGGGCCACCGACTACGTCACCAAGCCGGTCGACGCCCGCGACCTGATCGCCCGCATCGAGCAGTGGCTGCGCCCCTAGGGCTGCTCCGACCAGCCCCGGGAGGGCTGTTCCCCACCGCCGGGGCGGGTGCTCCGCACCGACCGCCGCCCGCCGCCCGACCAATGCCCGCCGACCGACCACCGCCGACCGCCAGTCGCCGACCGCCACCACCCGCCGACCGACCACCGCCGACCGTGCCAACCGAGGAGACACCGATGCACGACTCCCAGCAGCCTCGGGACACCGCAGGGGACCAGCTCCCGGCGGTCCGGACGCCTCCCTCGGTCGTCACCCAGCGCGGCCCGGCGGAGCGGCCCGCCGCCGCAGCACCCTCCTACACCGGCGGCGGCGCGGTGGGCCGGCTGACGTCCACCGTCGACCGGCTGCGCACCGAGCTGACCCGGGCGCAGGCGCAGGCCGACGGGCGGGCCCTGGTCGAACTCGCCAAGGGCATCCTGGTGGAGCGGCTGGGCGTCTCCCCCGCCGAAGCCGCCCGCCAGCTCGACACGCTGGCCGACCGGTCGACGCTGTCCGTGCTGGAGCTGGCCGCCGACCTCGTCAACCAGGCCTCGCACGACCGGATCGCCGACGTCGCCCGCGAGTTCGTGGCCTCGGCGGGCGAGCCGTCCGTGGGGGTCCGGCTGCGCAGCGCCGAGACGGGGATGCTGGGAGCCTCCGACGTCCAGGCCGTCGCGGAGTCGGTGCTGGAGCACGCGCTGCGCCCGCTCGGGGCGCAGGCGGTGGCGATCTGGGCGGCCAACTCCGACCAGTCGCTGACGCTGGCGGGCAGTGCCGGGTTCGCCGGCGAGGAGGCGCTGCGCTGGCGCCACGTCCCGCCCGGCGTGCCCGTCCCGGCCCGCCGCGCCCTGACCGATCGGGCCCCCGCGGCCTATGCGTCGCTGGCAGCGGCGGGGCTCCCCTCGATCGGGCAGCGGGAGTTCGGCGGCGGACGGCTGGCGCTGCCGGCCGGCGCGGGCGGGCGGATCACCGGCGTCCTGGAGGTCTGCTGGAGCGGTGACCTGCCGGCGCAGTCCCAGTCGCTGCAACGGCAGTTCGAGGCCCTGGCCGAGCTGTGCGCGACCGCTCTGGAGTCCCGCCCGGCCACCGGGAGCGGGGACGGCGTGGACCAGCAGACCGCCGACCTGCTGGAGCTGGTCCACGGCCTGCAGGACGCCTGCCTGGTGATGCGGCCGGAGCTCGACGCGGCCGGCCGGCCCACCGACCACCTCATCGAGCACGTCAATCCGGGCTTCGAGGACTTCGCCGGGCGGCCGCGCAGCGCCATCCTCGGCGCCCGGCTGCTGGAGGCGTACCCGCTCGCGGCCGAACCGGGCGGCCTCTTCGAGAAGATCGAACACGTCCTGGCGACCGGCGAATCGTTCCGCTCCCCGGCGATGGGCCTCTCCGCCCTGGTCGACGGCGTCCCGCTGACCACCCGGGCGCGGGTGAGCATCAGTCGCCACGGCACGCGCGCGGTCGTCATCTGGCGCACCGAGGACGGCACCGCGCGGGTCGCCAGCCTGCTCCAGCACGCCCAGCGCCTCGGGCGGATCGGCGGGTTCGAGGAGAACCTGCGCACCGGCGAGATCGTCTGGAACGAGACCCTGTTCGACCTCCACGGCCTCCCGCCGCACGCCGACCCCGTCCCGCTCGAACGCCTGCCCGCCCACGCGCACCCCGACGACGGGCACACCATCGGCCGGTTCCTGCGCACCCTGCTGCACCACCAGCGGCCCGCGTCCACGGCCTTCCGCCTCCAGCGCGCCGACGGCATCGCCCGGCACATCCGGGTCGTCGCCGAACCCGTCCTCGACGCCGACAGCCGCATCACCGCCGTCCGGGGCGCCTACCAGGACGTCTCCGCCCAGCACTGGACGGAGGTCGCGCTCGCGGCCACCCGCGACCAGCTCGCCCACACCGAGCAGCAGGCCGCCGAGCGCAACCGGCTGGCCCTCCAGCTCCAGCACGCCATCATGCCGCCCAGCCGCGGCCCGCTGGACCTGCACGACCTCCGGGTGGCGGTGCGCTACCGGCCGGCCGAGAAGGACCACCTGGTCGGCGGCGACTGGTACGACGCGCTCGCCCTGCCGACCGGCCAGGTGCTGCTCTGCGTGGGCGACGTCGCCGGGCACGGCATCGAGGCGGCCACCGGCATGGTGGCGCTGCGCAAC
This sequence comes from Kitasatospora sp. NBC_01560, assembly GCF_045208415.1. Lineage (NCBI taxonomy): Bacteria > Bacillati > Actinomycetota > Actinomycetes > Kitasatosporales > Streptomycetaceae > Kitasatospora > Kitasatospora sp. NBC_01560. Next base: position 731,636 of record NZ_CP109364.1, read on the forward strand.
GCCCTGCGCGGTCTCGCCGCCACCGGTGCCGGCCCGGGCCAGCTCCTGGGATGGCTCAACACGGTGACGCACCACCTGACCGACAACGTCACCGCGACGACCATCTGTGCCCTCTACGAACCGCGGACCAGGGCGCTGCGCTGGGCCCGGGCCGGCCACCTGCCCCCGATCCTGGTGCGCGACGGCACGGCCGCCGAACTGCCGACCGTCTCCGGGATCCTGCTGGGCGCGATCGACCAGGCCGACTACGAGGAGGGCGAGATCCGGCTGCAGGCCGGGGACACCCTGATGATGTACACCGACGGTCTGATCGAACGCCGGGACCGCTCCCTGGAGCAGTCGCTCGACGACCTGCTGGCCGCCGCCGGAACGGCGGACGGCCTCACCGAGCTGGACCGCCGGCTCGACCACCTGCTGCGGTACAGCAGCTCCGACACCGACGACGACACCTGCCTGATCGGGGTCACCGTGCGCTGAGCCGGGCCGGCGCCGGCCCGGATCCGGGCCGGAGCCGGAGGTGTGGGGCGCGGGTGCCGGGGCAGGCGGGGGGACGCAGAACGCGCCGCACCGGGAACCGCCCGGGCGGCGCCGCGACCCGAGGGAGACGCCATGAGCGGCATCGAGATCTGGGACTTCCGCAGTACCTCCGGGCACGTCACCGGCACCGACCTGATCGGCTTCCACGTGGAGGCGGCGGACGGCGCGATCGGGAAGGTCGACAAGCTGTCCGAGGTGGTCGGCTCCCAGTACCTGGTCGTCGACACCGGACCGTGGATCTTCGGCAAGCACGTCCTGCTCCCCGCCGGCACCGTGCTGCGGGTCGACCAGGAGGAGAAGAAGGTCTACGTCGACCGGACCAAGGACGAGATCAAGGGCAGCCCGGAGTACGACAAGGACACGCACGACGGCGACGCCCGCTACCAGGAGCGGTACGCGGACTACTACGGCCCCTTCTACGGTGGCCACGTCATCTGACGCCCCGCCGGTCCGAGGCCCCCGCACGGCCGCCACCGCCGCCGGTGGCGGCCCGTGGGCGTCCGGGGCCGGGGCCGCCGGTCAGGACGGGCGGATACCGATCACGCAGGTGTCGTCCTGCGGGTTGGGGGCCCCGAGCCGGCGCAGCACGTGGTCGAGCAGCCCCGGGATCCCCGGCACCCGGTACTCCTCCACCGCCGCGATCAGCCGTTCGAGACCGCGGTCGAGGCCCTCGTCGCGCCGTTCGACCAGCCCGTCGGTGAAGAGCAGGACGACGTCGTCCGGCTCCAGCGTCAGGACGCCGCTGCGGTAGACGGCGCCCGGGCGGGCACCGAGCAGCGGCCCCGGCGGCGGCTCCAGGTAGCGGGCGACGCCGTCGTGGACCAGCAGCGGCGGCAGGTGCCCGGCCCGGGCCCAGACCAGGGTGCGCCGGGCGGGGTCGAGCCGGCCGCAGACGACCGTGGCGATGAAGTCGCCGCCGAGGTGGCAGAGCATCTCGTTGAGCAGGTGGAGCAGTTCGTCCGGCTGGACGCCGGTGAACGCCAGGCCGCGCAGCGCGTCGCGCAGCTGCGCCATCCCGGCGGCGGCCCGCAGGCCGTGGCCGGAGACGTCGCCGACCACGATCAGGACGGTGCCGTCGGGGAGGGTGAGCGCGTCGTACCAGTCGCCGCCGACCCGGGCGTCGCGCTCGGCCGGCAGGTAGCGGGCCGCCATGTCGAGGCCGTCCGCCGACGGGCCGCTCGGCACGTCCATCAGCGCGTGCTGGAGGGCCCGGACGGCGCGATGCTCGACGGCCGTCCGGCGGACCTGCTCGGCGAGCCGGGCCCTGGTGTCGGCGAGCGCCTTCTCGGTGTGCCGCCAGGCGGTGACGTCCTGGATGACGCCGTGGACGGCGAGGACGTCGTCGTCACCGCTCCCGGGCACGGTCTCGGCGGTCGCCCGCACGCTCCGGGTGACGCCGTCCGGGCGGACCACCCGGAATTCGAGCGTGCCGGAGGCGCGCCCGGCGAGCAGCCGCTCCGCCAGGAGCCGGACGGCGGCGCGGTCGGCCGGGGCGACGGCCGCCTCCGCCTCGGCCGGGGTGAGGGTGCCCGGCTCCGCCCGCCCCGGCAGGCCGAGCAGCCGGAAGACCTCGGGCGAGCAGTCCATCCGCGCGCTGGCCACCTCCCACTGCCAGGTGCCGAGGCCGGCCAGCCGCTGCGCCTGGGCGAGCTGCTGGTCGCGGCGCTCCTGCTCGTCGTGCGTGCGCCAGCTGACCAGGACCCCGTCGAGGAACGGCGTGGCGTGCAGCGTCATGGTCGACCCGTGGACGGCACCGCCGACGATCTCGATGTACTGCTCGGCCTCCCCCTGGTACGGCACGCCGGAGACCGCGACGTCGAGCAGGCGCTGGAAGGTGCCCGAGGAGACCATGCCGGGGTAGAGCTCGCTGAGCAGCCGGCCGGCGATGTCCTGGCCGGTCCGGCCGGCCAGGTCAATGGTGGCCGCGTTGGCGTGCGCGACGCGCAGGTCGGTGACCTTCCCCTCGGCCTCGCGCACGCCGTGCAGGATCAGGACCGGGTCGAGGAGCGCGTCCAGCACCGCCCGGAACCACGGCTCGCCGGCCGGCACCGGTGCTCCCCCGTCCTCCCCGCCGGGGGCGAGCACGCGCAGCAACTGGGCGGCGCAGAGCCGGGCCAGCGCGGAGAGGTAGCGCTCGGTGGCCCGGTCCGCCCGGAACGTCCCGGGCCAGCCGAGCTTCATCGCGCCGATCAGCTGTTCCCCGGTGCGCAGCGGCAGGGCGCAGACGGTGTCGCCGGGGACGAGGTCCTCGCCCTTCAGGTCGGGGTAGCGCGTGCCGAACTCGGTGCGTCCGCGCACCCAGACGGTGGCTCCGCCGCGCGCCGCGTCGGTCAGCGGGAGGGAGGTGTGCGGGGGGATCCGCTGCCACTGGCTGAGCTGGTGGGCGGGCACGCCGTGGCTGGCGACCAGGCGCAGTGCGCCGTCGGGCTCCAGGAGGGTGAGGGCGACCGCGCCCACGCCCAGCGGGGCAAGGGCCGTCTCGGTGAGCCGGGCGGCGAGTTCGTCGGGAGACTCCGCCGAGGCGAGGGCCGAGGCGGCGACGTGGTAGCGGGCCGCAAAGTCGCCGGTGACGGTGTCGGCGGAGGCCGTGTCCGCTGCGGGCGCGCCGGCGGCCGGGCCGGGTTCGGCGCGGGCGGAGCGTGGTGCGGCGGGCGGCAGGAGCTGCTCGGCCTCCGGCGGCGCGACCGTTGCGAGGAGGTCGGCGGCGATGTCGACGAGCTTGCGGTTGCTGTCCTGGGACAGCTGGACGAGGTGGCTGAAGGCCTCGTCCGGCGTGCAGGCGATCCGCTCGATCAGGATGCCCTTGGCCTGCTCGATCACGGCGCGCGTGCGCATGGCCCGGCGCTGGCCCTCCACCTCACCGCGCAGGCGGTCGATGGTGGCCCGCAGTCGGACGCTCTCGCTCTCCTGTTCCGCCACGCCTCGCCCCCTGGTCCGTTCTGCCGAGGCCCCGGTCCGCGCCCGTCCGGGCGGGCGGGGAGGGTGCGGAGCGCCGTGTCGAGATTCCAGCTTAGGCCGGGGACGGGGCGGCGCCGAGCGGGCCGCGCGGCGGTGCGGCGCCGAGGTGCGGGCGCGCGGCGCGCACGGGGAACGGCGCCGCGGTTCGCGGTCGTCAATCCGGACGGCGCCCGGCGGCGGCCGCGGGCGGGGCAGCGATCTCCGACCACACGGTCTTGCCGCCCGCCGCCGGAACGCTGCCCCAGTCCCAGGAGAGCAGCGCGACCACGCGCAGCCCGTGCCGGCCGGGAACGGCCGGGTCGTCGTCGTACCGGAGCACCGGCGGCTCGGTGCTGCCGTCCGACACCTCGACGCGCAACCCCGGGGGCGACGGGCGCAGCCGCAGCTCGATCCGGCCGCCGCCGTGCCGGACGGCGTTGGTGACGAGCTCGCTCACGACCAGCAGGACGTCGTCCGCCACGGCCCGGCGCTCCCCGCCCGCGGCGGCCGGCAGCCAGCCCCAGTCGGCCAGCACCTCGGCGGTGAAGGCGCGGGACCGGGTGACCGCCCCGGTGACGGACCCGAGGGGCAGGCGGCGGTCGGTGGCGGGTCGCATCAGGAGTCCTGGCCGGCCAGTGCCTCGGCCACCGACGGGAAGACGTCGATGATCCCCTGTGCGCCGGTGATTTCGAGCATCCGGGCCACCATCGGGCCGGGCCCGGCGAGCACCAGCGCCCGGCCGCCGTCCTCGGCGGCGAGGCGGGTGCGGAGCAGCAGGTTCAGACCGGTGGAGTCGCAGAACGACAGCGCCTCGCAGTCGATCACGACCGGGCCGGGCGGGCCGCGCAGCGCGGTCTCCAGTGCCTCGCGCAGCGGCTGCGCCGTGTCGTGGTCCAGTTCGCCCTCGGGGCGCAGGACCACGCTCCGCCCGGAGGCGCCGACCACCACCGTGAGGCCGGCCGGGGCACGGTCAGCTTCCATGGGCGTGCGCTCCTCCCTCGCTGTCACTCCACGATAGGCCGGATCGCCGCGCCGCGGTCGCGGACGGTGGTCTCGACGACCTTGCCCGTGGCCGTCCGGACGGCGTGCACCCGCTGACCGACGACCGCCGCCAGGAGCAGGCCGTGCCCGAAGGCCCCCGGCTGCGCGACCGGGTGGAGCAGCTCCGGGCTGGTGTCCTCGACGGCGATCTCGACGCCCGCGTCGGCGACGGCCATGCTCAGCCGGCAGGGGCCCGGTGCGTGGCGGCAGGCGTTGCCCACCAGCTCGCTGACCACCAGCACCGCGTCCAGGCGGGTCTGCGAGCTCAGCCCGCCCCGGCCGAGGCCGGCCAGTTCGCCGAGGAAGCTGCCCGCGGCGCGGCGCGCCCGGCCCTCCGACCCGGGGGTTCCGTCCAGGTCGACGTCGAGCGTGGGTACACACCGCACGACGCACCTCGGCTCTCCCGGAGCGGTCCGGGCCGGTGGAGTACGGGCCCGGGCCTCGCGCCTACCCCGCAGCCGCCGGTGGAACCGGCGCGCCCGGCCCTGCGGTGAAGGTGTGCCGGGGCCGGACGGCGGCGAGCGGCCCGGCCGTCGGTGGGCCGGGCCGCTCGTGGGCCCCGTGGGCGGACGCCGCGGCGTACGTCCCACTGCGCGCTCCCGCGCCGGGCCGATCGCGGCCCGGATCGTCGGCGGTCAGTGCTTCTTGGCGTCCTTGGCGGCGTCCTTGAGCTTCTCGGCGGCCTGCTTGACGTCGCTCTTGGCCTGGGTCGCCCGGCCCTCGGCCTTCAGGCCCGGGTCGTCGGTGGCCCGGCCGACCGCTTCCTTGGTCTTGCCCTTCGCCTTCTCGGCGACGTTCCTCATCTTGTCCCCGGTGCCCATGGCGTCGCTCCTCCGTGCTCCGGCCGGCCCTCCGTACGGGCCGACGTCTCCGGGCGTCTGCTCCGGAGAGCGGATCCGAAACCGTCCGGCCGGCGTGGACCTCGCGGGGCCGCGCTTCCGCCCGGGCCGATACCGTCTGGGCGCGCCGCCACCGGGCAGACGCCTCCCGGGGGCCCCGTCGGACCGGAGGAGTGACCGACCATGGCGCGACCGGCGCACGACCCGCACCGCCGCCGGGTGCTGATGTGCCCGCCCACGTACTTCGCGGTGGACTACGCGATCAACCCCTGGATGGACCCCGGGAGGCCGGTCGACCGGCGGCTCGCCGTCCGCCAGTGGGAGCAGCTGGTGCGCGTGTACCGGTCGCTGGGCCACCAGGTGGAGTTCGCCGACCCGCTGCCGGGTCTGCCCGACATGGTGTTCAGCGCCAACGCGGCCACGGTGGTCGGCGGGCGGGTGCTGGTCTCGCGCTTCCGCCACCCGCAGCGGGCCCCGGAGGCACCGGCGTTCCGGCGCTGGTTCGCCGGGCGCCCGTTCACTGTCGGCACGGCCGCGTACGTCAACGAGGGACAGGGCGACATCCTCACGGCGGGCCGGATCCTGCTGGCCGGCACGGGGTTCCGCACCGAGCCGGCGGCGCACGACGAAGTCCGCCGCCGGCTGGGCCGCCCGGTGGTGACGCTGCGGCTGGTGGACCCGCGCTTCTACCACCTCGACACCGCGCTGTGCGTGCTGAGCGACACCGAGGCGGCCTACTACCCCGGCGCGTTCGACCGGGCGAGTCGGGCCGTGCTGGAGGCTCTCTTCCCTGACGCCCTGCTCGCGACCCGCGAGGAGGCCGAGCGCTTCGAGCTGAACGCCTTCAGCGACGGCCGCCACGTCGTGCTCCCCGCCGCCGCGGACCGGCTGGCCCGCCGCCTGGCCGACCGGGGCTTCGAACCCGTCGGCGTCGACGTGTCGGAGTTCCGGCGGGCCGGCGGCGGGGCCAAGTGCTGCACCCTTGAGCTCGACGCGGCCTGAGGACGGCGCCCCCCCGGGCCCGGGCGGCGGGGGCCGGGGGTTCACGGCCGCACCGGGCACGCGGCAGAATCACTGCCATGCAGCACATCCTCGTCATCGGCATCGGCGCGGGCGATCCCGACCACCTCACCCTCCAGGCAGTGAAGGCGCTCGCCCGCACCGACGTCTTCTTCATCCTCGACAAGAACGAGGACCGGCAGGACCTCATCCGGCTGCGGCGGCAGATGCTGGCCGAGCACGGGCGGCCCGGCCACCGCGTGGTCGGCGTCCCGGACGCGGACCGGGACCGCGCCACCCCCGCGTACGCGGCGGCCGTGGACGACTGGCGCAGCCGCCGGGCGGACCTCGTCGAGCGGCTGGTGGCCGAGCACCTCGGGCCGGAGGAGACCGGCGCGTTCCTGGTCTGGGGCGATCCGAGCCTCTACGACAGCGTCATCGCCGTCGTCGACGAGGTGCTGGCCCGCGGCACCGCCACCTTCGCGTACGAGGTCGTGCCGGGCATCAGCAGCGTCTCGGCGCTCGCGGCCCGGCACCGGACCACGCTGACCCGGGTCGGCCGCCCGGTGCAGATCACCACCGGGCGCCGCCTCGCGGAGGGCTTCCCCGAGGGCGTGGACGACGTGGTGGTGATGCTGGACGGGCGCGCCGCGTTCGCCGCGATCGACCCCGAGGGCCTGGAGATCCACTACGGCGCCTATCTCGGCACCCCGGACGAGATCCTGGTGGCCGGCCCGCTGGCGGAGGCCGCCCCGCGGATCGGCGAGTTGCGCGAGGAGGCCCGCGAGCGCAAGGGCTGGATCATGGACACGTACCTGCTCCGCCGTACGGAGGGCTGACGGCCCGTGGTGGGCCGGCCCGCGGGCGGGGCCCGGCCCACCACGGCGCGGGTCAGCGGTGGGTGAAGGAGGCCGGGCGCTTCTCGGCGAAGGCGGCCATGCCCTCCTTCTGGTCCGCCGTCGCGAACACCGCGTGGAACAGCCGGCGTTCGAAGCGGACGCCCTCGGCCAGCGTGGTCTCGAAGGCGCGGTTGACGCTCTCCTTCATCATCACGGCCGCCGGGGTGGACATCCCCGCGATCGTCCCGGCGGTGGCCAGCGCCTCGGCGAGCAGCCGGTCGGCCGGGACGATCCGGGAGACCAGGCCGGCCCGCTCGGCCTCCTCGGCCCCCATCGTCCGGCCGGTCAGGCAGAGCTCCATCGCCTTGGCCTTGCCGATCGCGCGGGTCAGCCGCTGCGAGCCGCCGATGCCCGGGATCACGCCGAGCTTGATCTCCGGCTGACCGAACTTCGCGGTGTCCGCCGCGAGCAGGACGTCGCAGAGCATCGCCAGCTCGCAGCCGCCGCCCAGCGCGTAGCCCGCCACGGCGGCGACCACCGGCTTGCGCAGCCGGCCCAGTTCGTCCCAGGCCGCGAACCAGTCGCCGAGATAGGCGTCGACGAAGGTCAGCGGCTGCATCTCCTTGATGTCCGCACCCGCGGCGAAGGCCCTCTCCGAGCCGGTGATCACCAGCGCGCCGATCCCCTCGTCCCGGTCGAACTCCCTGGCCGCGGCGACCACTTCGGTCATCAGCCGGGTGTTGAGCGCATTGAGCGCCTCCGGCCGGTCGAGGGTGATCAGCCCGACCCGGCCCCTGCGCTCGACCAGGATCGTCCGGTAGCCGCTCATTTGCCGTTCTCCCTGATGGTGGTGATGATCGCCGAGAAGTCCAGGCCGGCGCCCTCGTCGGCGGCGAAGTCGGCGTACAACTGCGCCGCCTTCAGGCCGAGTTCCACCGGCAGGCCGGCGGATTCGGCGGCCCCGGCGGCCAGTCCGAGGTCCTTGGCCATCAGTGCGGCCGCGAAGCCCGCCCGGTACTCCCGGTTCGCCGGACTGGCCGGGACCGGGCCCGGCACCGGGCAGTTGCTGGTCAGTGCCCAGCACTGCCCGGAGGCGGTCGAGGCCACGTCGAAGAGCGCCTGGTGGCTGAGGCCCAGGCTCTCGCCGAGGACGAATGCCTCGCTGACGGCGATCATCGAGATACCGAGGATCATGTTGTTGCAGATCTTCGCGGCCTGACCGGCCCCCGGGGGGCCGCAGTGCACGACCTTGCTGCCCATCGCCGCCAGCACCGGCCGGGCGGCGGCGAAGTCCGCCTCCGCGGCGCCCACCATGAAGGTGAGGCTCCCGGCGGTCGCGCCCGGCACGCCGCCGGACACCGGCGCGTCGAGCGCCCGGTGCCCGGCCTGCACCGCACGGGCGTTGGCCGTCCGGGCCTCCGCGACGTCGACGGTGGAGCAGTCGACGAAGAGCGTTCCCGGGCGGGCGGCGGGCAGCGCCGCCCCGTAGGCGGCCAGCAGGTGGCGGCCGGCCGGCAGCATGGTGATCACCACGTCGGCGTCGCGCACCGCGTCGGCCGCCGAGGCCGCCGGGCGGACCCCGGCCGCCTCCGCCTGCCGGAGGGCCTCCGGCGCGAGGTCGTGGCCGTGCACCCGGTGCCCGGCCGCGACGAGGTTGGCGGCCATCGGGCCGCCCATGTTGCCGAGTCCGACGAATCCGATGGTCAGGGTCACCAGCGCTCCAGGGGTCTGGTGGTGGCGAGGCCGAGTTCCCGCTCGCCGAGCGGGGCGAAGTACCGTGCCACCGCGGCGGGTTCGACGCCGCCCAGGGTGGCCGGCCGCCAGCGCGGCGTGCGGTCCTTGTCGATCACCCGGGCCCGGATGCCCTCGGCGAGGTCCGGGGTGGCGAGTGCGGCGCAGGACGTCCGGTACTCCTGGTCGAGCACGGCCTCCAGCGGGCCGAGCGCGCGGGCCCGGCGCAGCGCGGCGAGCGTCGCCTTGACCGCGGTCGGCGAGTTGGCGGTGATCCGGTCGGCCGCCTTCTTGGCCTCGGGCTCGCCGCTGTCGCCGAGCCGGTCGAGGATCTCCTCGACGGTGCCGGCCGCGTAACAGCTGTCGATCCACCCGCGCTGTCCGGCGAGCGGGGCCGGCGGTGCGGGCTCGACGTGCCGGGCGAGCGCGTCGTGGACGGGCCGCTCGGCGAGGTCGTCGAGCAGGGCGGGCAGCCGTTCGGCGGGCACGTAGTGGTCGGCGAGGCCGCAGAGCAGGGCGTCCGCGGCACCGGCCGAGCCCGCGGTCAGGGCGAGGTGGGTGCCCAGTTCGCCGGGGGCGAGGGCGAGCAGGTAGGTGCCGCCGACGTCGGGGACGAAGCCGATGCCGGCCTCCGGCATGGCCAGCCGGGTGGCCCCGGTGACGATCCGGGTGCTGCCGTGGGCGGAGACGCCGACCCCGCCGCCCATCACGATGCCGTTCATGACGGCGACGTAGGGCTTGGGGTAGCGGGCGATGCGGGCGTTCAGCCGGTACTCGTCACGCCAGAACTCCTCGACCGCGCGCGCGTCCCCGCCGGTGGCGGCCCGGTGGATGGCGACGATGTCGCCGCCGGCGCAGAAGGCCCGCTCGCCGGCCCCGGTGACGACGACGGCCTGCACCCGGTCGTCGTCCTCCCAGGCGTCGAGCGCGGCGGCGATGCTCCGGACCATGCCGTGGGTGAGGGCGTTGAGGGCGGCGGGCCGGTTGAGGACGATCAGCCCGGCCCGGCCCTCGCGCTGGACCAGTACCTCGTCGGTGGTGTGCCCGGCCATCAGGCGGCTCCGGTCAGGCCGCGGGCGACGATGACGCGCATGATCTCGTTGGTCCCTTCCAGGATCTGGTGCACCCGCAGGTCGCGGACGATCTTCTCGATGCCGTACTCGGCCAGGTAGCCGTAGCCGCCGTGCAGTTGGAGCGCCTGGTTGGCCACCTCGAAGCCGGTGTCGGTGGCGTACCGCTTGGCCATCGCGCACAGCTCGGGCGCCCGCGGGTCGCCCCGGTCGAGCGCGGCGGCGGCCCGCCAGAGCAGCGACCGGGCCGCCTCCAACTCCGTGGCCATGTCCGCCAGTCGGAACTGCAGTGCCTGGGCGTGCAGGAGTCTGGCGCCGAACGCCTCCCGCTCGGCGAGGTAGCCGGTGGCCCGCTCCAGCGCGTCCTGCGCGCCGCCGAGCGAGCAGGCGGCGATGCCCAGCCGGCCGCCGTTCAGCCCGCCCATGGCGATCCGGAAGCCCTCGCCCTCCGCCCCGAGCAGCCGGCCGGCCGGCAGCCGGACGCCGTCCAGCACGACCTGGCGGGTCGGCTGGGCGTTCCAGCCCATCTTCTGCTCGTTCGGGCCGAAGGAGAGCCCCGGGTCGTCGCGTTCGACGACGAACGCCGAGATCCCGCGCGGGCCGCTGCCCCCGGTGCGCGCCATCACGAGGTAGACCTGTGAGGCCCCGGCCCCGGAGATGAACTGCTTGACGCCGTCCAGCACCCAGCCGTCGCCGTCCCGGACGGCCCGGGTGGCCAGGGCGGCGGCGTCGGAGCCCGCGCCGGGCTCGGTCAGGCAGTAGCTGCCCGGGCTCTCGACCGCGCAGAGGCCGGGCAGCCAGCGGGCGCGCTGCGCGGCCGTGCCGTGGCGGTCGACCATCCAGGCGACCATGTTGTGGATGGAGAGGTAGGCGGCGATCGAGGGGCAGCCGGTGGCCAGCGCCTCGAACACCAGGACGCCGTCCTGCCGGGTGAGCCCCGAACCGCCCTCCTCCTCGCGGACGTACACCCCGCCGAGCCCGAGCCCGGCGGCCTTGCGCAGCACGTCGAGCGGGAAGTGCTTGTCGCGGTCCCAGGCGACGGCGTGCGGGGCGAGGTGCTCGCGCGCGAAGCCCCTGGTGGTCGCGGCGATGGCGAGCTGGTCCTCCGTCAGTGCGTGCACGGCCTCAGCCCATCGTCGGGATGGTGAAGCTCGCGCCCTCCTTGACCCCGGAGGGCCAGCGCGAGGTGACGGTCTTGGTGCGGGTGTAGAAGCGGATCGAGTCCGGCCCGTGCTGGTTGAGGTCGCCGAAGCCGGAGCGCTTCCAGCCCCCGAAGGTGTGGTAGGCGACCGGGACGGGGATCGGCACGTTGACGCCGATCATGCCGGTGTTGACCCGGCGGGCGAAGTCCCGTGCGGTGTCGCCGTCCCGGGTGAAGATCGCCACGCCGTTGCCGTACTCGTGCTCGCTCGGCAGCCGGAGCGCCTCGGCGTAGTCCGCGGCGCGCACCACGCACAGCACCGGGCCGAAGATCTCCTCCCGGTAGATCCGCATCCCGGGGGTGACCCGGTCGAAGAGGGTGGCACCGAGGAAGTACCCGCCCTCGTACCCCGGCACCGTCAGATCGCGGCCGTCGACGACCAGTTCGGCGCCCTCCTCGACGCCGACGTCGAGGAATCCGCGCACCCGGTCCAGGGCGTCCCGGCTGACCAGCGGGCCGAAGTCGGCCTCCGGGTCGTGGGAGGCGCCGACCTTGAGGGCGGCGATCCGCTCAGTGAGCTTGGCCACCAGGGCGTCGGCCGTCCCCTCCCCCACCGGCACGGCGACGGAGATGGCCATGCACCGCTCGCCGGCGGAGCCGTAGCCGGCGCCGATGAGCGCGTCGGCGGCCTGGTCGAGGTCGGCGTCGGGCATCACGATCAGGTGGTTCTTGGCGCCGCCGAAGCACTGCGCCCGCTTGCCGTGGGCGGCGGCCGTCGCGTAGACGTACTGGGCGATCGGCGTCGAGCCGACGAAGCCGAGCGCCTGGACCCTCGGGTCCTCCAGCAGGGTGTCCACGGCCTCCTTGCCGCCGTTGACGACGTTCAGCACGCCGGGCGGCAGGCACGCTTCGAGGAAGAGCTCGGCGAGCCGCAGCGGCACCGACGGGTCGCGCTCGGACGGCTTGAGCACGAAGGCGTTTCCGCAGGCGATCGCGGGCGCCGCCTTCCACAGCGGGATCATCGCGGGGAAGTTGAACGGGGTGATGCCGGCGACCACGCCGAGCGGCTGGCGCAAGGAGTACACGTCGATGCCGGTACCGGCGCTGTCGGTGAACTCGCCCTTCAGCAGGTGCGGGATCCCGGCGGCGAACTCCACGACCTCCAGGCCGCGTTGGAGATCGCCGTGGGCGTCGGCGACGGTCTTGCCGTGCTCGGCGGAGAGCAGCCGGGCGAGCTCGTCCTTCTCCTGCTCGACCAGCTGGAGGAAGCGCAGCAGCACCCGGGCCCGCCGCTGCGGGTTCCAGGCGGCCCATTCGGCCTGGGCCTGTTCGGCGTCGGCGATCGCCGCCCCGGTCTCGGCCCGGCTCGCGAGCGGCACGCGGGCCTGCACCGTGCCGGTGTTGGGGTCGTAGACGTCGCCGAACGCCCCGGAGGTACCGGCGACGTGCTTGCCGCCGATGAAGTGGGTGAGTTCACGGACCATCAGAAACCTGCTCTCGTCAGGAAGTCAGCTGGATCCGAGGGAAGGGGGCACGGCAGAGCGGCCGGCCGGCGCTCGGGACGGAGCGGGGTCGGGGGGCGCTGCCGGGCGCGGCGTGCCGTCAGGGTGACGGGCGCGCAGCAGCCGTCGCAGGATCACCAGGGTCGGGAAGGGCGCAGACCGGTGCCATGCGTGTTTGCTCCATCCTCGTGGACAACACGGAACACCCGCAGTCGGTATCCTGACTCCCGGATCACCGTGCGCCGCCCGGCCTTCCCGGCCGGCTGCCAGTGGCTGGTACTGCGGCGACGCACTCCCCGGTCACAGTGGCGGGACCGTGCCGGATTCACACCGGCTTCCCTGCACTGCGGGCCTTGTCCACGACCATATAGTCGGACGTCCTAGTAAGTCCAGAGTGCGGCCCGCGACGTGCCGCCCCGGCGGCGCGCCGCCCCGGCGGCGCGCCGGCCCCGGGAGCCCCGGGCGCGGCCCCGGCCCCGGGGAGCCCCGGGCGCGGCCCCGGGGCCGGGGATCCCGGGCGCCCGCGGGGGCCGGGCGCGGCCCGTCAGCGGCTCCGGCGGGCGTTGAGCCGGGCGGCCCGGCGCGTCAGGTGGTCGCGTTCGGCGAGGTCGGTGGCCTTCAGCGCCGCCTCCGCGTAGAGCCGGGCCGCGGTCGCGAGATCACCGTCGCGCTCGTGGAGGTACGCCGCCGCCGCGGTGTGGCGGGGCAGCGAGTCGTCCAGCTCCGCGAGCGCCGCCAGACCGGCGCGCGGTCCGTCGGCCTCGCCGACGGCCACCGCGCGGTTGAGCCGGACGACGGGACTGCCGGTCAGCCGGACCAACTCGTCGTACCACTCCACGATCTGCACCCAGTCGGTCTCCTCGGCGGTGGGTGCGTCGGCGTGCAGCGCCGCGACGGCGGCCTGGGCCTGGAACTCCCCCAGCCGGTCGCGGGCCAGGGCCGCCTGAAGGATCTCGACACCCTCGGCGATCGCCCCGGTGTCCCACCGGCCGCGGTCCTGCTCGGCGAGCGGGACCAGGCTGCCGTCGGGCGCCGTCCGGGCGGTGCGCCGGGCGTGGTGGAGCAGCATGAGGGCGAGCAGGCCCGCCACCTCCGGGTGGTCGATCGCGGCCGCGAGCTGCCGGGTGAGCCGGACGGCCTCGGCGGCGAGGTCGACGTCACCGGAGTAGCCCTCGTTGAAGACCAGGTAGAGGACGCGCAGCACGGTGGCGACATCCCCCGGCCGGTCGAGGCGCACGCCGGAGACGGTGCGTTTGGCCCGGCTGATCCTCTGCGCCATCGTCGCCTCGGGCACCAGGTAGGCCCGGGCGATCTGACGGGTGGTCAGCCCGCCGACGGCGCGCAGCGTGAGCGCGACCGCGGAGGACGGCGTCAGCGAGGGGTGCGCGCAGAGGAAGTAGAGCTGGAGGGTGTCGTCCGCCGCGGGTGCGGGGCCGGGCGGCGGCTCCTCGTCGACGAGGTCCTCGCGCCGGCGGCGGGCGGTGTCGGCCCGCGTCGCGTCGAGGAACCTGCGCCAGGCGACAGTGACCAGCCAGCCCTTCGGGTCGCGCGGCGGCTCGGCCGGCCAGACCCGGACCGCCTCCACCAGCGCGTCCTGCAGGGCGTCCTCGGCCGCCGCGAAGCCGGCTCCGCGGCGGACGAGGACGGCGAGCACGCTCGGCGTGAGGCTCCGGAGCAGGGCCTCCTCGGCCGGAACGGTCACTGCGTGACGGTGGGCGGGGCGGTCAGGAACGGCCGCAGCTCCAGCCACTCGTGGATGGGCTTCCCGCCCGCCCCGGGGGCCGCCGACAGCTCACCGGCCAGCTCGACGGCGCGCTCGTAGCTGTCCACGTCGATCACCATCCAGCCGGCGATGAGGTCCTTCGTCTCGGCGAACGGGCCGTCGGTGACCGGCGGGCGGCCCTCCCCGTCGTACCGGACCCAGGCTCCCCCGGGGGCGAGCGCCTGGCCGTCGACGAACTCGCCGCTCTTCTCCAGCCGGTCCGCGAAGTCCTGCATGTACTGGACGTGCGCGGAGATCTCCTCCGGCGCCCACTGGTCCATGGGCACGTCGTTGACCGCCGCCGGGGCGCCGCGGTAGTGCTTGAGCAGAAGGTACTTCGCCATGGTGGCTCTCTCCTCGGTGCTGGTGCGGCCCATTCTGGCCGCCTTCACCCCTGGGACGGAGCCGGCCACACGTTCTCGACACCACCGGCCGAAGTTTTTTCCCGCCCGCCGGACGAGCCGCCCCGGGCGGCCGCGATCGGGCGGCTCCGGGCGGCCGCGGCCCGGCCGAGCGGACGGCTCCGCCCCAGGTCAGACGGTCGTCGCGCTCCCGGCCGTGGCCGCCGGCTTGACCGGGCCGGTCCACGCCGTGGCGGAGGTGTAGTAGCAGATCGCCTCGTGGTCGCTGCGCACCCACCAGGCCACCTGCGACGGGTAGGAGAAGCTGGTGACGCCACCCGGCGGCGGCTCCGTCGCGGACTGCCGCGCCGTGCAGAGGCGGTCCGCGGCGTCCTCGACGGCGGACGTGCCCGGGTAGCCCGTCCCACCGGGGAGGCGGACCACCGCGTACACCTCGAACCGGTGCGCCTGCTCGCACGGGACGACGTGGTAGTCGTCCGGCTCGTTGAGGCCGCCCAGGTAGTCGGTGGCGCAGTCGCCCTCCCGCAGGTACAGCTGACCGGCCGGGCCGGCGGTCGCGGGCCGGCCGTCCGGGCCGCGGTCGGGGCCGGAGTGCAGCTGCCGCACGGCCACGGCGACCAGGCTGACCACCAGGACGGTCACGAGCCCCCAGACGAGGGAGAGGGCGAGGCCGCCGACGGCCATCCCGAACCCGCGCTGGCCCCGGCGCGAGATCCGCCGGAAGGCGCCGATGGAGAGCCCGAAGGAGACCAGCGACAGCGGCGGGACGAAGCCGATCACGCCCAGCACGAGGGAGGTCATGGCGAGCCCGCTCCACGGCTTCTTCGCCGGCGGCCCGGCCGTCCCGTAGGCCGGCCACGCCTGGGGGCCGGGGCCGAACGGCGCCTGGCCGGCCGACGGCGGCACAAAGGGGTCGGCGCCGAACGGCGACTGTGCGGGCGCTGCGGGTCCGGCCGGTCCGACAGGCGCTGTGGGTGCGGCGGACGCTGCGGGACCGGCGGGCGCAGCGGGTCCGGCAGGCGCAGCGGGTGCGGCAGGGCCGGCCGGAGCGGTGCCGGTGGACGGCGGAACGGGCACGGCGGAGGAAGGATCGTCGAGAGGCTGCGACACGGTGGCTTGGTTCCCCGGTGAGGTCGGTGGTGGCGCCCGATCCCTGCGGGTCGCGCCGCGAATATAGCGGATGATGTGATCACGGATCATCCGGGTTTCGCCCGTCGTCCGGGTGCCGCCCCCGGGGGCCTCGCACGACGGCCGGCCCGGTGACCCGCCGGCATCGCTCCGGCCCGCGCGCACCCGCGCGCACCCGCGCACACCCTCGCGCGCCCGGCCCGCCGCACGGTCCGCCGCACGGCGCCGGCCACCCGTTCGACGGACCGGCCGCCGCCGACCGGGTGAGCCTGGGGCGCAAACCTCCGCACACGCAGCGCCCGCTCGTTCTGCCGTACATGCCCACACACGCCGAGGCACCGGGGCTCCGGTGCGCCTGATCGGCAGGGCCGCGTCGGCGGTCCTGTCCCTGACGATCCTGATCCTCCCCGCGGTCGGCGCCACCGGCGGCCGTGCGGCGACGCCCCGGCCCGACCCGCCCGGGTCGCCGGGGCCGGCCGGGAGCGGTCCGAGCGGCTGGGAGGTCTCGGCCGGCGCGGCCAACGTCCGCCGCGACCACTCCGTCAACGACACCGTCCTCGGCCTGGCCCGGTGCGGCGACCGGGTCGAGATCGTGGACAGCTGGACGTCACCGCTCGGCGCCCGGTGGGGCAAGGTCGTACTCGCCCGCTCCCGGCTGACGGGCTGGATCCTCTGGTCCCTGCTCACCCGTCGCACCCCGCCGGACGCTCCGGCCGTGCCGGACGGCGCCTGCCCGTCGGGCGACTGCCGCCGCACCGCTCCCCCGTGCGCCGGGGGCGCCGCGGAGATCGGGCCCGCCCGGCACTGAGGCACACGACGGGCGGACGGGCGCCCGGGAAACCGACCGGTCCGGGCTGCTCGGGTTCGGGCCGGTCCGGCCGAAAGACGGGTCAGGCCGGACGACGGGTCAGGCCGCGGCCATGGCCGGGAGCGGCCGCCACGCGACCGGCACGTCGCGCATGACCAGCGCGCAGTCCAGCGTCGCGCTCCCCGGCGGGAAGCGGTCCGGGTCTTCGAAGTAGGACGAGGACACCGCGCGGACGGCACCGGCCTCGACGTGCCAGGCAGCGGTGCGCAGCTCCATGCCGTCCAGGTGCCGGCCCGCCCGGGTGGCCGAGTAGCCCTTCGCGCCGCCCCGGAAGAACCGCGAGGCCTCCGCGAGGTCGGCGAACAGACTACTGCCCCGGAGCTCCCCGGCCACGTCGACGGTCGCCTCGGCGCGCACGGCACCGTCCCGGGTCGCGAAGGCCACCCGCACCCGGCCGGCGCTCTCCTCCACGTCGAAGTCGGCGCGGCCGTGCCGACCGGGGAAGATCCGGCCGCCCGCCCAGGCGTTGACCCGTGACGCGGTGTCGCGCCGCGGGATGTAGACGCCGGTCTCGACGCCGTCCGGCCCGTCCCATTCAACGGCGATCCGGTGCGCCGCGTTCTCGCTGCGCAGCCCGACCCCGCGGGGCGCCCAGTCCGGCCGGACACCGCCGAGGCGCAGCAGGCAGAGGCCCGCGACGGCGTGACCGTGCACCAGCTGCGGGCGCAGCGGTGCGGGGAGCAGTCGCGCCGCCACGTCCGGGGCGACCCGGTAGTTCACCAGCAGCCGGCGTTCGACGACGCTGGCCAGTCGGGGCTGGATCACGACTCCTCCTTCTGCGCGGCGGGGCGCCAGGCGGTGTGCCGGAGCACGATCTGTTCGGGGCAGACGGCGCTGAGGAAGCGGCCGATGCAGATCGCGAGGCGTTCCTCCGCCAGCGAGTAGAGGATCCGGTTGCCGTCGCGCCGTTCGGTCACCAGCCCGGCGCCCTTGAGCACACCGAGGTGGCGCGAGACGGAGGGCGCGCTGATCGGGAACCGGCCGGCGATCTCACCGGCCGCGAGCTCGCCGCCCCTGAGGTACTCCAGGATCTGCCGCCTGGTCGGGTCGGCGAGCGCGCGGAAGGCGCCGGCCTCGTCCTGAGCTTCTGTCACCCCTCATATTTAGCACCTTCGCTAAATTGCTCACAAGGGACCGCCGCCGCCCACCCTCGGACCTCCAGTCAGGCCGCCCGCCCGCGGAGCCCCGCGGCGGACCGGCCGAGCCGCACCGCGGCGACCACCGGGAGGCAGAGCGCCACCGGGAGCGCCACCGTCAGGGCCGCCGCGCTCAGGCCGCCGAGCAGCACGGAGAGCAGCACCGCGAGCACCGGCAGGGTGACGACCGGCGAGAGCATGAGCAGCGTCGCCGTCCGCTTCTCCGGGCCGGCCCACTGCGGCGAGCGCCAGAGCCGGACCAGGGCGGCGATCGCCACGACCGCCCCGAGGAACGGCCCGACCGCGGGGACGAACGCGGCTGGCATCGCCAGCACGACCAGTCCGAGGGTGACGAGGGTCCGGCGGCTGCTCTCCGGCACCGGACGGTCACCGGGCTCCTCGGCGAGGGCGGCCGCCGCGATCTCCGCCGGCGCGCCCAGCTGCCCCAGGACCCGCCGCACGGCGTCGTCGTCGAGGGTGCCGGACTCCGCCAGGGCGACCTCGACGTGCTCGCGCAGGTCGGCCAGCAGCTCCCGGCGGCGGGCGACGGGCAGCGCAGCGGTCCGGTCCTCGACCGCGGTCAGGTACGTCCGTACCAGGGGGTGGCTGAGGGGCTCGTTCACGTCGGCTCTCCGGGGGTGAGGAAGTGGTCGACGGCGGCGCGGAAGGAGGGCCAGTTCGCGGTGAACTCCTCCAACGCGCTCCGGCCGGCGTCGGTCAGCGTGTAGTACCTGCGCGGCGGCCCGCTCTCGGACTCGCGCAGCTCGGTGTCGGCGAGCCCGGTCCGGCGCAGGCGCGACAGCAGCGGGTAGATGGTGCCCTGACTGGTGGCCATCACCTCGACCCGGGCGAGCTCCGCCAGCAACTCGACCCCGTAGCGGGGCCCGTCCCGCAGCAGCGCAAGCACGCAGTACTCCAGTACGCCCTTGCGCAGCTGACTGGCCACCCGGCCGTCGGCCTCGGGGTTGCTTGCATAGCCATCTACCATGCAAAGCAAGCTACCACGCCCGGCGCCGCCCGGACAGCTGCGCCGGGGCCGGGCGGGTCGCACGACGGGCGAGCGCACCGGCGCGCTGTGCCATGATCCTCGGCAGGCCCCGCGGGGGACGGGGCCCGGAGGGGGCACCGGCTTGCACGAGCACACCGACGAGCACACCGACCCGGAAACCGACCCGGGCACCGACCCGGGCACCGACGGGCGCACCGACGCGGGGAGCGAGCGCAGCACGACCGACCGGCGGGCCGGGCAACCGAACGGACGGCAGGACGAGCGGCGGGACGACCCCGCCGTGCAGGCCGTCCTCGGACTCGTCCGGGACGTCCACGCGCACCACCTGAGCGAGACCGCCGCCGTCGCCCTGGTCCGCGACCCCGCGTGGGTGATGACCGAGCAGCACGCCGCGTTCCTGACCCTGCTCAGCGACGCCCACGCCCGCGCCGCCGATCCCTCGGGCGGCTACCTGCTGGCGCGGCTCGTCCTGGAGGCGGCGGACGTCCGCTGGGGGCGCAGCCGGGAGAGCATGTGGTGGGCGGCGGCCGACCGGGTGGTCGAGTGCGCCCGGCTGCTGCTGGTGACGGAGCCCGACGGCGCCCGGTTCCGGCACGCCTGCGCGGTCGCCGACGAGCAGATCGGCACCCTGCGCGCCGACCGCGAGCTGGAGGAGCTGGCCGAGACGATGTTCGCGGCCGGCCTCCTGCGGGTGCATCCGTTCACCGGCATCGCCCGGGCCGGCCTCCCGCCCGAGGAACTGCTCGCCCGGCAGCGGGAGCGCGAGACGCTCCGCAGGCCGTTCGCCCGCGGAAGCGATCCCGACGGCCTGCCGCACGGCATGCCCGACGCCGCCGAGTCGGCCCTGGACGCGCTGCCCTACCTGTACGGCGCGGTGGGCCTGAGCGAGGGTCACCGGCGCGGGCGCTGCCTCGTCGCCCTCGGCGAGGCGCTGGCCCTGCTCGCACACACCGGCATGGGCGCCCCCTGGATCGACGAGGAGCTGCTGCGCAGCGCCCGGCAGGCCGTCGCCCTGCTCGACCCGGCGCAGGACCCGTACAACCGGATCAAGCTCATGCGCCTGCTCTCCCCGGCCGACCGGGCTCCCGACGACCGGGCTCCCGACGACCGAGCTCCCGACGACCGAGCTCCCGCGAGGCACGTGCCCGCCGGCCCGCGGCAGACCGTCCACGACCTGCTGGGCGGCCCGGTCGCCGACCTCGTCCGCCGGCTCGGCGGACGGGAGGCCGGCGCCGTCGTGGACCAGGCGCTCTGCCTCTTCCGCGAGCAGGGAGACACCGCGGCGCTGCGGGCGCTCCTCGACGAGGCGCACGCGGCCCTGCCGCACCTCGACGACCCCGAGCGGTGCCTCGAAATCTGGGAGAGCGAGGTGCACGCCCTGCCCGGCAGCAGCCTCCCCTGCCCGGTCGACGCGGCCGGGGCCGAGCTGCTCCTCGCCGCCGCCACCGCCGCCGGCAGCGCCGGAATCGACGGGAACGACGGGCCCGCCGGGGACGCCTGGGCCCGGCCGGCGGCCGCCCTGCACCTGGCCGCCCACCTCTACCACCGCGGCGACGCCCGGTTCGCCCAGCAGCTCGTGCGACGGGCCTGGAGCGAGCTCCCGGCGGACGCCCACGCCGAGCGCGTCCTGCCGGCCCTCGTCCACCTGCGTGCCGCGGTCGCCTCCCGGGCGGCACTCGAACACGCCGGGGCCGGCCGGCCGATGCCCGCCCTGCAACTGCACGGGCAGGCGGCGGAGGACTACGCCGCGCTCGGCCTGGCCGACCTCGCCGTCCAGCAGCTGGACCACCTGGTGGCCGGCGCCGGCACCCCCGACGCCGCCGTCCTCGCCGCGGTGATCCTGCGCCAGTCCACCGCCCCCGCGCTGTCCGCGATCCCGCGGGCCGACGTCGGCTTCGCGCTGTACCGCGCCGGCCAGCGCCTGCCGACGGCGCTCGGCACCCATCAGGTCTCCCCGGGCGCGCTGTTCGAGGTGGTGACCGCCGTCAAGGGCCTCGACTTCGGCGCCGCCCTCGCCGGGCACCGCGGCCCCCGCGCCGTCCGCCCGGGCCTGCACGAGCTGCTGGGCGAGATCGGCCGCGCCGAGGGAGCGCTCCCCGAGGCCGGGGAGACGCACCGGCTCACCGACCTCGCCGAGGACCTGCACATGCTCTGCTACGCCGGCGCGCAGGAGACGGACGACGGCGCCGACGCCCGCTCCTACCTCGACAACCTGCGCCGCGGGTTCGACCGCGCCTTCTCCCGGTGGCTGTACGGGGCGCGGGGCGACGCCGCGGCACGCGACCGGCGGCACGCCGCCGACCTCGACGAGCTCTGCCGGGCCCTGCCGCCGGACACCGTGCTGCTCACCCTGTTCGTGGGCCTCACCCCGCCGGACGGGACACCGGACGGGACACCGGGCGAGGGCCCCGCGGCCCCGGACGGCGCACCGGCGACGGTCGCCCACTACCTCGTCACCCTGACCCGGGACGGCGTCGCCGACCTCCGGCTGGTGGCCTCGGACGGCGTACCGGCCGCACTGCACCGGATCGCCAAGGACGGCTACAGCCACACCCTGCACCCCTTCGCGACGACCGTGGCGGACGTCCGCGCCGCCGTCCTGGACGATCCGCTGCACCGCCCGGTCGGCCGCGAGGCGGAGGAGCGGCTGGCCCTGGAGGGCGTCCTCGGCGCCGGCCTCGCCGACACCCTCGACCGGCTCCACGCCGAGGGCCGCCGGCACCTCTGCGTCTGGGCGCACGGGCCGTTCCACTACCTGCCGTTCCACCTGCTCCACTCCGGTGGCCGGCCGCTCGCGGACCGCTGGACGGTGACCACCGTGCCGAGCCCCGTCTGCCTCACCGCGCCGCCCGCGCACCCGCCCGGCACGGGGCTGCTGGCGCTCGGCGCGGCCCACGGCGGCGCCGCCCGGGGCCTGCCGGCCGAGCCCGAACTCGACGCGCACGTACGGTCGGTGGCCGCAGAGGCCGGCGGCACCGCACTGACCGGGGCGGACGCCACCCCGCAGGCGCTGCTCGCGCGCGCCCCGGGCCACCGGTACCTGCACATCGCCGCGCACGGCTCGCACAGCCCGGTCGCGCCCTGGTTCCAGTGCCTGTACCTCAACCCGCCGCAGCCGGACACCGCCGGCGCGGCGGCAGACGCCCCGGGGCCGGCGCCGGAAGGCGCGGCGCCGCCGCACGGGCCCGCCGACGGGCGGCTCTTCGCCCACCAGGTCGTCGCCGCGGACCTGCGCGGGGTGGAGCTGGTGACCCTCGGCGCCTGCGAGTCCGCGCTCGGCCGGTTCGACCTCGGCGACAACCTGCGCGGGCTCCCCGCCGCCTTCCTGCTAGCCGGAGCCAAAGCCGTGGTCGGCTGCCTCTGGCCGGTCGAACCCGAGGCGGCGACCTGCTTCTTCACCGAGCTGTACCGCGCCCTCGGCGAGGACGTCGGGCCGGTGGCGGCCTTCCGACTGGCCCAGCAGGCCACCCGGCTGCGCCACCCGCAGTACCGCGACTGGGGTGCGTTCAGCTACTCCGGAAGCCTCCACCGCAGCGAGGAAGGGACCGACTGAGATGGCGATCGACATCCCCGCCCTGGAGTCCGGCGAGGTCGACCTCGTCGTGCCCGCCACCCTGCAACGGCCGTCCACCGAGGAACGCATCCGGGGCCGGCTGGCCGTCAGCCGCCGGCCCTTCGTCACCCGCCTGACCCGGGCCGGGCTGGCCGACGTCGACGTCGATCCGGCGCTGCTGGCGAGCCTGCCGGCCGGCGACGACTACTTCGTGGTGGCCTTCTACTGCACCTACCGGCCCGCCGCCGACGTGGGCGCGGTGCCCTTCGTGGAGTCCCGGATCGGGGTGCGGCTCAGTACCCCGGGCGACGGGCCGCAGCCGGTCGCGCTCGCCCTGGCGCCGCGGACCGCCGCCGCGCCGACCGACCGGTCCTTCCGGATCTCGGTCGGCGCCCCGCTCGGATTCGTCGAACCGTCGGTCGAGTACAGCCGCAGCGGCAGCCGCGAGGAGCAGTACGTCACCGCACTCGGCCGTGGCCAGAGCGACCCCGAGTGGCGCCTGCGCGCCGTGCCGAACCACCCCCTGCTCGGCGACGTGCGGCTGGCGATGGTGGTGCAGAGCCCGCCGGCGGCGGAGGTCACCGCCGAGATCATCGTGGCCGCGACCGTCCGCCGGCTCGGGCTGGTCCGCAGCCGGGCCGAACTGCCGCCGCTGCTGCACCGGATCGACCTGCACACCGCCGCCGAGGCCCTGCCGGCGGCCGACGGCGGGGCGCCCGGGACCGGGGCGCCCGGGACCGGGGCGCCCGGGACCGGGGCACTCGGGACCGGGGCACTCGGGACCGGGGCACTCGGGACCGGGGCACTCGGGACCGGGGCACTCGGGACCGGGGCACTCGCGAGGGCGGAAGCACCGCCGGGGGACCTGCCGCCGGTGAACTGAGCCCGCACGCCTGGTAGTTTCGCGGCGACGGCCCGAAGGCGGGCCGACACCGGGCGGGAGACGCGGCGTCCCCGGCCGCCCGGCCGGCGCGGCGGACGCCGACGGGAGAGCCCATGACCTCCGGACCGACCCCGGCCGACCCCGGCCCGACCCACCCCACGGCCGCGGCCCCCGCCACGGGACCGGTGGACTTCACCGACCCGTCCGGGCAGCTCGCGCGGCGCTCCCTCGACGTGCGCTGGATCCACGGCTCCGAATCGGCGAAGCACAACACCGACCCCGAGATCCACGTCCACCACTACGACGAGCACACCGTCCTGCTGCGGCAGAACATGGCCGTCAACTACGAGGCCCCGTTCCTGTTCCTGCTCTTCGGCAACGAGCGCGCCGTCCTGATCGACACCGGCGCCACCGCCTCCCCCGCGTACTTCCCGCTCCGCCGCGTCGTCGACGAGCTGGTCGCCGACTGGCTCGCCCGCCACCCACGGACCAGCTACCGGCTCCTCGTCCTGCACAGCCACGGCCACGGCGACCACGTCGCGGGGGACGCCCAGTTCGCCGACCGCCCGGACACACTGCTGGTGGACGCCGGGCTCGACGCCGTCCGGGCCTTCCTCGGCCTGGGCGAGGACCTCGACGAGCCGGCGCTGCTGGACCTCGGCGGCCGGGTGCTGAGCTGCCTGGCCAGCCCCGGGCACCACGAGGCGGCCGTCACCTACTTCGACCCGTACACCGGCTTCCTGCTCACCGGCGACACCGTCTACCCGGGCCGGCTGTACGTCGCGGACTGGGCCGCCTACACGGCGACGATCGACCGGCTGACCGCCTTCGCGGCGGCCCACCCGGTCGGCCACGTGCTCGGCTGCCACATCGAGATGACCGACCGCCCGGGTGTCGACTACCCGATCCGCTGGACGTACCAGCCCGACGAGCCGCCGTTGCAGATGACGATCGGGCAGCTGCACGACATCCGCCGGGCCCTCGACGAGGTGGGCGGCCGGCCCGGGCGGCACGTCTTCGACGACTTCCTGATCGTCCACCGGGCCGAGTGACGGGGCGGACCGACAGGGCGCAGTGACAGGGCAGCCGGACGGGGCGGAGCGCCGGGGCGCGCTGGCGGGGCGGCCCGACCGGCTCACCGCCCGGAGGGGCCGGTCCAGTCGGCCGGGACGTGGCCGATCCGTACCCGCTGCGGATGGTCGCCGACCGGGACGGAGACGGTCTTGCGGCCGGTCGCGAAATCGATCGCGGTGACCTGGTCGGCGCCGCTCTCGGAGATCACGCAGGACTTGCCGTCGCCGCTCACGGTGGCCCAGTAGGGCTTCTGGGCGGGCACCAGCGGCCCTTCCTGGAGCGTGGCCCGGTCGACCACCGTCGCGTAGTCGTCCATGGTGCCGGCGACACACAACTTGTCACCGGCCGGACTCATCGACAGGCCGTGGTGGCGCGAGTCGTTGACCCAGGTGGTGCGGTCCTCGCTGGTCGCGGGGTTCTTCGGCAGGGTCTTGACGCGGGTGATCCGGTCGGCGGCGACGTCGTACTCGACCAGGCCGTTGAAGAACGACACCTGGAAGTACAGCGTCGAGCCGTCGGGGGTGAAGGCGGCCGGACGGATCGCGTCGGAGAGGTCCGGCCGCCCGGCGGCGTCCAGCCGCTCCCGCATGTCGATGACCCTGACCTGCGCGAAGGTGTCGGCATCCACCACGGTGATCCGGCGGTCGCCCTTCGTCCAGTCCAGCCACGGCGCGTCGAGGGCGGTGTTCACCTCGCCGATCGACATGTTCCAGATCCGCCGCCCGCCGTCGGTGAAGAGGTTCTCGTGGGGCTTGTCGCCGGTCGCGAACGAACCGAGCTGCGTGCCGGTGCGCACGTCGAGCACGTGGACCGTGTTGGAGGTGGAGGCGGAGACCGCCACGCGGGTGCCGTCCGGGGAGAGCGCCATGTGGTCCGAGCGGTAACCCGAAACGGGGAAGCGCCAGTTGATCCGGCCGGTGGCGAGGTCGATGGAGACGACGTCGGCGAAGCTCGGCCGGGAGACGACCACCGCCGACCCGTCCGGGGTGGAGTACATGTCGTCGACGAACTGGTCGTGGCCCTCGCCCGGGCCGAGCCGGATGCCCAGGAAGTAGGCGAGCCTGACGGGGTCGAGGTAGATCTCGGTGAGCCTCTGGTCCTTGTCGGGGATGACGTTGACGCGGCCGATCCGGGCGAAGTCGCCGGTGGAACGGATGACGTCGGCGGTGCCGTCCCAGTTGTTGCCCACGAACATCACGTCGCGCAGGGCCGGCGCAGGGCCCGCCGTCGCGGCCGCCGGCGCGATGGCGGCGAGGGGCAGGACGGCGACGACGCCGAGGGCGCCGAGGGCCCTGACCCGCCGGGACCAGCGGGTGGGATGGCGGTCGGACCGGGGCTCGGTGACGGGCATGGCCGCTCCTTCGCGCGTTCGCACAGCCTCGGAGGAGGCTGCCGGCCGGATTGCGTTACTCGACGGTAAGGACGGCGCCCTCGCCCTGCCAAGACGTCGGCGCGCACCAATTCCCCGCGAGGGGCCGTCAGTACGAGGCCGCTCCCCCGCGCGGGGGAGTCGGACCGTTCCCGGGGTGGAGGCCCCGGACGCCCGCCGGATGCGAGGTTGGAGGCCGGGCCACCGACGGCCCGGAGCACGGATTCCACTCCCGACCGAGGAGTTCGACGATGCGTAGGTTTCTTGCGGTGACAGCGATCACGGCCGCCCTGGCGGTGACCGCCGCACCGGCCGCCGTGGCCGCGCGGCCGGGCGCGGGCCTGCACGGGTGGGCGCGCCTCGACCCGGCCGGCCCCGTCCCCGGGGAGGACCGGCTCACGCTGGCCGTCGACGCCACGGCCCGGCACCGGGCCGGCGCCGGCGGCGCGGCCGAGGCCCGCGGGCACGTGACGATCCAGCACGCCTTCCCGAACGGGGACGGCACCTTCTCGACCTCGCGGATGGAGATCGCCATCGACTGCCTGATCACCCGCGGCCGCACCACCTCCCTCACCGGGGTGGTCGAGTCGGTGACCATCACCGTGCCGCCCGGGTACGAGCAGCCTCCCGGGAGCACGGACTCCTGGCACCCCGAGACCGCCTTCAGCTTCTACACCGAGGACGGCGGACAGCGCCGGATCGGCTGGCGAATCCCGCGCTTCGGCGACCCGACGGCCCCGCCCGCCGCCGCCAGGTGCGTGGCCCCCACCGTCGACGCTTCGGACTTCTACCTGGTCGAGGGCGGGTTCACGGTCCGCAGGTGAGCCCCCGCCCGGGGGTCAGCGCAGCGGCAGGCGCTGCGGCGGCAGCAGCTCGCTCGGCTGGACGATCACGAAGCCGTCGCCGGTGAAGGACAGCTCCCAGCCCTCGGTGGCGGTGCCCCGCCGGCGCCAGGCCTCGGTGTTGGCGGACTGCGCCTGGAGCTGCACCTCCAGCGCCGAGGACCAGCCGACCACCGCGTCGGCGTCCGCATAGACGTACTCGCCCGCGCGGACCGGCATGACCAGCGGCCGGCCGGAGGTCATCACCACCAGTGTGCCGCTGCCGGACAGCTCCAGGCTGTTCCGGCCGACCCCGGTGATCCGCTCCCCGCCCTCGATCCCGACCGCCTGCCAGTCGATGGTGGTGTCCAGGGCCAGCACGTAGTTGCTGGTGATGGTCAGCCGGTCGCGGCGGAGCTCCAGAATGTGCAGGTGCTGGGCCAGGTTGGCCAGATAGACCGTGCCGGTGCCGGCGCAGCGCATGAGGTCCAGCGCGGGGGCCGGCTGGTGGCCCGGCTGCCCGGGCCACTGCTGGTGGGGCCCCGGCTGCTGGTGGGAGCCCTGCTGCTGCGGCCGGTTCGCCCGGCCGCGGCCGCGGCGCCCGGGCGGCGTCCACCCGGTGAACTGGACCCGCCCGGTGTGCGCGACCATCGCGCCGCTGCGGGCCAGCACCTCGGCCCGGCCGTCCAGGGCGACCCGCAGCAGCTGCGGGTTCTGCAGGGCGAAACGCTCGTCACCGGCCAGGGCGGTGTGGTCGAGAAGGGAACTGTGCACGGTGCTCGCTGCTCCTTGGCTGCGGACGGATCGTTCGGCGGGCGGGGCCGGACGGGGTTCAGCCCCGGAGCCGGAGCCGGTCGGAGGTGTCCTCGCTGGGCTGGACGACGACGAAGCCCGCGCCGGTGAAGCCCAGCTGCATCGCCTCCCCGCTGCCCCGGCCGATCAGCGAGCCCACCTTGAGCGTGCGCCTGGTCCTGATCTCCAGTCCGGTCGTCCAGGCGACCAGCGCGTCCGGGTCGACGTACGTCTCCGCCTCGGCGCAGTCCAGCACCACCGGGACGCCGCGCGAGGTGACCGACACCCAGCCGCTGCCGCTGACCGTCACGTTGTACAGCCCGGTGCCGGCCAGCAGGGCCGGCCCCTTCACCTTCTCCACGGTGCAGCCCAGCGAGGCGTCCAGCGCCAGCAGGTGCGAGCCGTTGACGGAGAGCGACTCGTCGTCCAGCTGGAGGTTGAGCACGTCCGCGCCGAAGTCGGCGAGGTAGAGCGTGCCGTCACCGAACCAGCGCAGCAGCGGGGTGCGCTCCCCCGACGCCCACTCGCCGAGCGTCCGCCGGAGGGTCTGCGAGACCGGCTCGTACTGGAGGAAGCCGTCGTAGGCGACCATCGCGCCCGACTTGGCGAGCACGTCCTGCCCGCCCGTCACCGCGACCTTGCACATCGCGCCGCCGTGATGGCTCATCCGGGCGGTGGCCGGCGAGGCCGTGTACCCCTCCAGGTAGGTACCCGAGAGCAGTTGCCGTTCCATTTCCGTCCTCCTCGACCGGGCTCCGCGCCCGCTGACCGGGGCTCCCCCCGCCGCCCGCTCAGACCTCGAACGGCTGGACCACGATGAAGTTGCCCGGCCCGCCCCGGAACTGCAGGCTGTACGCCTCCGCGGCGTGCCCCGCGTAGGCCGAGCGCCGGATCCGCACCGGGGCGGTGGTGATCACCTGCGAGCCGCGCGACCAGGCGACCAGCGCGTGGACATCGGCATACGTCTCCGGCGCGGGGGTGACGGGCAGCACCACCGGGATGCCGTTGGTCTTCACCACGACCGTGCCGTGGCCGCTGAACTGGAGCGTGTAGAAGCCCCCGTTCGGCAGCCCCTCGCCCTCGATCCGGCGCACCTCGTGCTCCAGGTGGGCGTCGAAGGCCAGCACCCGGTCGGAGCTGACGCAGATCGCGTCGCCCTCCAGCCGCACCATGTGCAGGTGGCTCGCCTCGTCGGCCAGGAACACCTGGCCCTCGCCGGTGACCCGCATCAGCTTGAGCGTCTGCCCGGTGAGGTTGCCGGTCAGCTTGCGCAGCATGCCGGAGCTCTCGTGGGCGAAGTCGGCCCGGCCCTGGTAGGCGACCATGCTGCCGTGCAGGGCGAGGACCTCCTGCCCCTTCGTCAGGGTGTAGCGCACCAGGTGGTCGTTCTGCTGGACCCAGCCGGACTGCTCGGGGACCTCGGCGTACTTGACCAGGCTCACCCGCACGCCGGGCGGGGCGGGCGGTGCGGGCGGTGCGGCGTACGGCGGCGGCTGAACGGCGGGCACCTGCACGGTCGGCTCCGACGTGGCCGGCGCGGGTACGGTCGGTACCTGCACGGTGGCCGCGGGCGGCGTCGGTGCGGGCGCCGGCGGGACGGGTGCGGGCGGGAGGACGGGTGCGGGCGGTGCCTGGGGCGCGGGGGTCTCGTCCTCGATCGCCTCGCCGCCGAAGTTCTCCAGCAGCGCCCGCAGGCCGCCGTCGAAGCCCTGGCCGACCGGCGTGAACCGCCACTCGCCGTTGCGCCGGTAGACGTCCGCCAGCATCACGGCGCGCTCGGTGCTGAACTCGGCACCCGTGAAGGAGTACCGGCCGACCTCGGCGCCGTCCGCGACCAGCCGGACGTACCCGGAGGCCACCTGCGACATCAGGCCGTCCCCGTCGATGGTCGCGGTCAGGCTCAGCCGGTGGATGGCCGGCGGGACGTCCGCCAGGACGACCCGGAACGCCTCGGTGTCGCCGGACTGCGCGCCCAGCAGACGGATCGAGCCCTCCGGACTGGCCGGCTGGTTGAAGAAGACGAAGTAGCGGTCGTCACTGAGCCGCTCGTCGGCGTCCAGGCCGAAGCAGCTGATGTCGAACGCCAGCCCCGGCGCGGTCAGGTGCACCCCGAGGTAGAGCTCGGTACCCGGTGTCAGATCGGCGATGCGCACACGCGAGGCCTTGACGAGTTCCCTGGTCATAGCGCCGAACCGGCCCTCCCCCATGCGTCAGCGGGCTTAGTTCAGCCGACCCTACCCCACCCCCGTTCGGACGAACCAGGAGCGTGCACGGTTCGTTGACCAGGGCGTTCCGGCCCGGCCGGCACCGGCGCTCACTCGAAGCCCAGCGGCCCGATGCCCAGGTCCTCCCGCATCAGGCCGCGCATCCGGGCCATCGCCTTCCGGCGCTGGGCGATCATCGACGCGTCCTCCGGGGAGCCGACGGCCACCCCGCGGGCGTAGGCGTCGCGCAGCCGGCGCAGGCTCAGGAACGCCTCGTTGCCGGCCGACACCACCTGGGTCGGCCCGACCAGCCAGAGACGCTCGCTCGCCGGGTACAGGCCGACACTGCGGAAGGCCTCCCGGACCGCCGCGTCGCGCGCCGCGTCGGAACGGTGGTCGCCGAGGGCGACGGCCCTGATCTCCTCGCCCGCCTCCTTCAGCGCGGTGACGAACTCGGTGTACACCTCGCGGCGCACGTTCAGCGCGTGGCGGGTCTCCTCCCGGCGCCAGCGGTTGCGGTCGGCGACCAGGGTGGCGGCGATGCCGATTCCGGCGCCGGCGAGGGTGGAGAGCAGGGGCATCCAGTCCATGGGCGGCAGCCTGGCCACTTCGGCGTGGGCGCACCAGTGGTTTTTCGGCTCTCCTTCCCCCCGCGCCCCGCCGCCCCCGCCGGTGCCGTCCCCCGCGCACCCCCACCCCCGTCGGCAGTGCTCAGGCCGGCGGCGGCAGCAGCCCGGTCCGGACGACCTCGGCGTACCAGCGGGCGCTGTCCTTGGGCGTCCGGCGCTGCGAGGCGAAGTCGACGTGCACGATGCCGAACCGCTTGCCGTAGCCGTACGCCCACTCGAAGTTGTCGAGCAGGGACCAGAGGAAGTAGCCCCGCACGGGCACGCCGGCGGCGATGGCGCGGTGGACGGCGGCGAGGTGGGCGTGCAGGTAGGCGATCCGCTCGGGGTCGTGGACGGCGCCCGTCGGGTCGCTGTAGTCGTCGTAGGCGGCGCCGTTCTCGGTGACCAGCAGGGGAAGCCCGGGCAGTTCGTCGCGCAGCCGGGTGAGCAGCTCGTACAGGCCGTCGGCGTCCACCGGCCAGCCCATCGCGGTGCGTTCGCCGTCGGCGGGCAGGAACCGGATGCCGCGGTCGGCGGGCCAGGGCGACCGCTCGCCGCCGTGGCCGTCGCGGCGCGGGGCCGGGTCGGCCGGGTCGTCGGCGGCGACCACCGTCGGGGTGTAGTAGTTGAGGCCGAGCGAGTCCAGTGGCCGGGAGATCTCGGCGAGGTCGCCGTCCCGGACGAAGGACCAGTCGGTGACCTCCGCGGTGTCGGCGAGGACGTCGGCCGGGTAGCGGCCGTGGAACACCGGGTCGAGGAAGATCCGGTTGGCCAGCCCGTCGATCCGCCGGGCCGCCTCCCGGTCGGCGGGCGCCCCGGTGAGCGGGCGGACGGCGGCGAGGTTGAGGGTGAGCGAGACCTGCGCGGTGCCGGGGAGCGCGGCGCGCAGGGCGCCGACGGCGAGGCCGTGGGCGAGCAGCAGGTGGTGGTGGGCGGCGAGCGCGGCGGCCGGATCGGTGCGGCCGGGGGCGTGGACGCCGCTGCCGTAGCCGAGGAAGGCGCTGCACCAGGGCTCGTTGAGGGTGGTCCAGGTGGCGATCCGGTCGCCGAGGCGGTCGGCGGCCAGGGCGGCGTACTCGGCGAAGCGGTGGGCGGTGTCCCGGGCCGTCCAGCCGCCCGCGTCCTCCAACTCCTGGGGGAGGTCCCAGTGGTAGAGCGTGGCGACCGGGGCGATGCCGTGGCCGAGCAGCTCGTCCACGAGCCGGTCGTAGAAGTCCAGGCCGGCCTTGTTGGCGGGCCCGCTGCCGCCCGGCCGGACGCGCGGCCAGGCGAGCGAGAACCGGTAGGCGGGCAGGCCGAGTCCGGCCATCAGCGCGACGTCCGCGGGGTAGCGGTGGTAGTGGTCGGTGGCGATGTCGCCGGTGTCGCCGTTGCGGACCTTCCCCGGGGTGCGGCTGAAGGTGTCCCAGACGGACGGGGTGCGGCCGTCCTCGGCGGCCGCGCCCTCGATCTGGTAGGCGGCGGTGGCCGCACCCCAGACGAAGTCGGCGGGGAACGCGAGGGGCGCGGATTGGTCGGTCATGTCGCCTTCCGGGGTCGGTGGTTCGGGGTCATCCCTTGACGGCGCCCTGCATGATGCCGCCGACGATCTGGCGGCCGAGCAGGCCGAACACCAGCAGGACGGGGAGCGTGCCGATCAGGGTGCCGGCCATCACGATCGACTGGTCGGGTACGTACCCCTGGCCGAGGGACTTCAACGCGACCTGCACGGTGGGGTTCTGCGAGCTGAGGGCGACGACCGGCCAGAAGAAGTCGTTCCAGGTGGCCATGAAGGTCAGCATGCCCAGCACCGCCATCCCCGGCCGGGCGGCCGGCAGCACGATCGAGCGGAAGATCCGCAGCAGCGAGGCGCCGTCGACGCGGCCGGCCTCGATCAGTTCGTCCGGCAGCGCCTGGACGAGGTACTGCCGCATGAAGAACACCCCGAAGGCGGAGACCAGCCCGGGGAGGATCACCGAGGGCAGGGTGCTCTGCAGGTCGAGCCGGACGATCAGCATGAACAGCGGGATCACCCCGAGCTGCGGCGGGATCATCATGGTGGCGACGGTCAGCGCCAGCAGCAGTCCGCGGCCGCGGAACCGCAGCTTGGCGAAGGCGAAGCCGGCCAGCGTCGAGGAGAGCACCACGCCGACGGTGACGGTGCCCGCGACGATCAGCGAGTTGAGCAGCGCCCGGCCGATCTCGGCCTGCTGGAGGGCCTCGCCGATGTTGTGCAGCAGGTTCGGCCCGGGCGTCAGCGCCGGTGTGGCGGAGCTGAGTTCGGCGTTGGAGCGGCTGGCGGCCACCAGCGTCCAGTAGAACGGGAAGGCGGCGACCACGGTGGCGCCGAGCAGGATCGCGTAGGCGAGCGGGCCGCCGGTCAGCGGGGAGCGCAGGGTCGGTCGCATGCGGGTCACCGGTCCGTACGGTTGCGGCGGGCGGCGATCGCCGCGTTCAGCAGGGCGAGAAGGACGATCAGCAGGAACATCACCCAGGCCACGGCGGCCGCCCGGCCCAGGTGGAAGAAGCTCCAGCCCTGCTCGTACAGGTAGAGGCCGAGGGTCTGGTACTGGTGCGAGATCCCGCCGCCGGCGTTGCCCTCGTAGAGCAGAGGCTCGCCGAACAGCTGAGTGGCGCCGATGGTGGAGACCACGACGGTGAAGACGATCGTCGGGCGCAGCCCCGGGACGGTGACGTGCCGGAACTGCTGCCACTTGGAGGCGCCGTCCACCGCCGCCGACTCGTACAGCTCGCCCGGGATCGCCTGCATGCCGGCCAGGTAGATCAGCGCGTTGTAGCCGGTCCACCGCCAGGTGACGATCGCCGAGACGCCGAACTGGGAGGCCCAGGTGTCGGCCTGCCAGTCGACCGGGTCGAGGCCGAGCTGGCGCAGCGCCCAGTTGATCAGGCCGTAGTCGCGGCCGAAGAGCTGGGCGAAGACCAGGGTCGCGGCGGCCACCGAGGTCGCGTACGGCAGCAGCATCGCGACCCGGAAGAAGGTGCGGCCGCGCAGGCGGTAGTTGAGCAGGTGCGCCAGGCCGAGGGCCATCAGCAGCTGCGGGACGGTGGAGAGCACGCCGATGGTGAAGGTGTTGCGCAGCGCGTTCCAGAAGAACGGGTCGGCCAGCAGGCGGGTGTAGTTCTGCAGGCCCAGCCAGTCCATCCGGTCGGTGCTCTGCAGCTCGACCCGGTGCAGCGAGACGTAGGCGGTGTAGAGCAGCGGGAACAGGCCGAAGGCCGCGAAGAGCACGAAGAACGGGGCGACGAAGCCGTAGGGGGCGAGCCGGCCGGCGCGGCGGACGCGGGTGCGGGCGGGGCCCGCCGCGGGGAGCCGGGCGGAGGAGGTGAGTGTCATGACGGGTGCCGTCCGGGGCCGGGTCAGTTGCCGTTGGCCTTGCGGATGTTGTCCGTCGCGTGCTTCCACGCGGCGTCGGGTGCGGTGCCCGTCCGCTCGACCTCGCCGAGCGCGTCGGTGAAGGCCTTGCCGATCACGCCGTCGTCCACGCCGAGCACCTGGGCCGGCATGGCGGCCGCCGACTCGCTGAAGATCCGGCCGATCGGCGCGTTGTTGAAGTACGGGTCCGCGACGTCCTTGATCGCGGCCTGCGCGCCGGTGGAGGACGGGAACGAGCCCTGCTTGGTGAACAGGGTCTGCTGCTGCTCCTTGGCGGTCAGCCACTTGATCAGCTCGGCGGCCTCCTTCGGGTGCTTGGCGGTCTTCGGCACGGTCAGGTAGGAACCGCCCCAGTTGCCCGTCCGGCCGGGGCCGGGTGCGACGTCCCAGGTGCCCGAACCGGCCTCCCCCGCCTGGCCCTTGATGAAGCCGAGCATCCAGGCCGGGCAGCTGAGGGTGGCGAACTTGCCGGTGCTGAAGGCCTTGTTCCACTCCGGGGTCCACTGCGGCAGCTTGGCCGAGAGGCCGTCCGCGACCAGCCGGGTGGCGTCGCCCCAGGCGGTCTTCACGGCCTGGCTGCTGTCGAAGACCGGCTTGCCGCTCTCGTCGGCGTAGCGCACCTTCTGCTGGCCGACCTCCGCGGTGAACAGACCGGCCGCGCTGTCCGTCCAGACGTTGCCGGGGGTGGCCTTGGCGACGTACTCCTTGCCGAGGTCGAGGTAGCCCTGCCAGGTCGACCAGCGGGCGGCCAGTTCGGTGCGGTCGGTGGGCAGGCCGGCGGCCTTGAGCAGATCGGTGCGGAAGCAGATCGCCTCCGGGCCGATGTCGGTGCCGGCACCGAGGATCCGGCCGTCCGCGCTCTTCACGGCGGCGCCCTTCCACGGCACCAGCTCGTCGTTGACGGCGCCGAGGCCGAGGGTCTTGAGGTCGGTGAACTTGTCCGCCTGCTTCTGCAGCACGCTCGCCACCCGGCCGACCTCCAGGCCCTGGACGTCCGCGAGGCCGCCGCCGCCGGCGAGCTTGGTCTGCAGGGCCTGCCAGTACTGGCCCTCGTCCTGGGTGTCGGTCTGCTTGACGGTGATGTTCGGGTGGAGCTTCATGTACTCCTCGTACAGCCCGCTCTCCTTGAAGCCGAAGGTGCCGAAGAGGTCGACGGTGACGGTGACCTTGCCGCCGGCGGCGTCGGCCGACCCGGTGGAGCCGGCGCAGGCGGTGAGCAGGAGGGTGGCGGCGAGGGCGGTGCTGCCGAGGACAGCGGCGGAGCGGCGCATGAGGTCTCCCTGGCGGGGCGGGTGGGCTTCGTGGCGGGGCAGCGGTGCGACAGCTGGCGAGAGCGCTTTCTGAGAGCGCTCTCAGCGCGTTGAAAGGAGAGTGCCGCGCGCCGACGAGTCGGTCAAGAGGTCGAAACCTGAACGTAATCTCGCAGATATCGGAGATCCGGCGTTCAGGGAATGAAAGCGCTGCTCAGGGCAGGGGTGCGCACCGGAGCCGTTCGGGGGCCGCCCGGAACCACCCGTGGGGCCGGCACGCCGGGCCGGGACACGCAGACAGCACACGGGGCCCTGCGGGAGCGGCAGCGCGGGAGGCGGCGCGGGAGCAGCAGCGCGGGAGCAGCAGCGCGGAGGCGGCGCGCAGGCATCCGGGGGCCCGGAGTCGCGGGTGCTGCCCGGAGCCGCGGGCACTGCCCGGTCGCGGGTACTGCCCGGTCGCGGGTACTGCCCGGGAGGGCGCTCAGGCCGAGGCGCGCCGGACCAGGCGGGTCGGGGTGATCACCGAGGTCGGGCCGCCCGCGCGCAGCCCCGGTACCGAAGCGACGGCGGACGTGCCGGAGAGCGCCACGGCGGGTGCGGCGGGAGCGGCGAGCCGGCGCAGCAGCAGGCGCGCCATCAGCCGGCCCATCTCCTCGATGTCCTGGCGCACCGTGGTCAGCGGCGGCTCGGTCCAGGCCGCGATCGACTCGACGTCGTCGAAGCCGACCACGGCGACGTCCTCCGGCACCCGGCGCCCCGCGTCGCGCAGCACCCGCAGCGCTCCCGAGGCCATCGCGTCGGAGGCGGCGAAGACGGCGTCCAGGTCGGGCCGGCGGGCGAGCAGTTCGGCCATCGCCCGGCCGCCGCCGTCCGTGGTGAAGTCGGCCTCGGCGACCAGCGACGGATCGCCGTCGGGCAGCACGTCGCGGTAGCCGTCCAGGCGGTCGAGGGCGGAGGTCTGGTCGAGCGGGCCGGTGATGGTCGCGATGGCGCGCCGCCCGAGCGAGCGCAGGTGGCCGACGGCGAGCCGGGCGCCACCGCGGTTGTCGCTGTCCACGTAGACCAGGTCGCGGTCGGACTCGGCCCCCGGCCAGCCGGGCCGGCCGCCCACCACGAAGGGCAGGCCGGAGCGGCGGGCCATCCCGGGCAGCGGGTCCGGCTGGTGCAGCGAGAACAGCAGCGCACCGTCCACGTGCCCGCCCGCAAGGTAGCGGCCGACCCGTTCGTAGTCGTGCTGGTCCTCGACCATCATCAGGACCATCTGGTTGTCGGCGGCGGAGAGTTCGCGGCCGATACCGCGGAGCTGCTGGGCGAAGAACGGGTCGGAGAACAGCCGGCTGCCGGGCTCGGCCACCACCACCGCGACGGCCTGGTTCCGCCGGGTGACCAGGGTGCGGGCGGCCAGGTTGGGGACGTAGCCGAGCTCCTCGACCGCCTTCTCGACCTTCTCGCGCAGCGCCTGACGGACCCCGGCGCCGCCGTTCACCACCCGCGAGGCCGTGGCCCGGGAGACCCCGGCCCGCTCGGCGACCGACTCCAGCGTCGGACGCGACCCGGCCGGGTCGGCCTCGACCGTGGGACGCGGCGACTGCTCCGGCACCGTGGGCTCCTCTCGCGCGGACGCTTCGTCCTCAGAGCCTAGCGGGTCGGCGGGCTTCTGAGAGCGCTCCCACCGGATGATCGCCGCGCGACTGCCGCACCGGCCGCCACAGCCGCTGCCGCGGCGACGAGTGCGGCGACGGGTGCCGCCCGGCCGTGGCGGCGGCGGGCGGTGAGCGCCTGCCGCCGCCCGGCCCCCGCGTCAGGTGGTGCTGAAGGTGAACCAGTTGACGTTCACGAAGTCGGCCGGCTGGCCGCTGGTGAAGGTCAGGTAGACATCGTGCCTGCCGGTCACGCCACTGATGTTGGCCGGCACGGTCGTCCAGCTCTGCCAGCCGCCGGTGTTGGCGACGGCGAACGAGCCGACCGGGGCACTGGTCCGGCTGTCCAGCCGCACCTCGACCAGGCCGCTGACGCCGCCGCCCGCGCCCGAGGCCACCCTCGCCCTGAACTGGCGGGCCGCGGTAGTGCCGAAGTCCACGCCCGGGTAGAGCGCCCAGTCCCCGTTCGCCAGGGCGGCGAGGTCCTGGCCGCCGCCGCTGTCGGCGGTCGCCTCCAGCGCCGTCCCCGACTGCGCGCCGTAGGCCTCGGCCTGGATGGTGCCGTACGCGCTGCCGGTCCCGCCGGACGGGGTCGTCGTCGGGGGCTGCGTGGTCGGGGGCGTGGTCGGGGGCGTGGTGGTCGGGGGCGGAGTGGTCGGGGGTGTGGTGCCGCCGCCGGAGCTGTAGACCGCGACGTAGTCGACCAGCATCGGGACGCCCGACGCGGTGCCCGCCGTGGGGGTCGGATACCCGGCGACCGGGTCGGGGAAGGCCCCGCCCATCGCGACGTTGAGCAGGATGAAGTGCCCGTGCGCGGTGGCGGCGTTCCAGCTCGCGGCGTCCATCTGCGCCGAGGTGACGGCGTGGTACTGCACCCCGTCGACGTACCAGCGCAGTTGCTGCGGGCTGACGGTGCGGTCCCACTCCAGCGCGTAGGTGTGGAAGTTGCCCTGGCAGGCGGAGCCCGGGCAGGCGTGCACCGCGCCGAGGCCGGTGGTCTCGTTGCACGGACCGCCGGGGTTGCCGCCGCAGTGCAGGGTGCCCCAGACCTGGTTGACGCCGTTGACGTTCTCCATCAGGTCGAACTCGCCGATGGTCGGCCAGTTCCAGTAGTTCCCGCGGTACGGCGCGCCCAGCGTCCAGAAGGCCGGCCAGTAGCCGGCGGCGGCCGGGCCGGTCACGTTCGGCATCTGGATCCGCGACTCGATCCGGAGCTTGCCGCCGGCCGGCGGCTCGAAGTCGCTGCGCCTGGTCTCGATCCGGCCCGAGGTCCAGTGGCCGGCGGCGTCCCGGATCGGGGTGATCCGCAGGTTCCCGGCGCCGTCCTGGCGGAGGTTGGCGGTCTCCGAGGTGTAGGTCTGGACTTCGCCGGTGCCCCAGTTGGCGGCGCCGCCGGGGTAGCTGGTGCCGGTGTCGACGATCCAGTCGGCGCCGGACGGGAGGGTGTCGGCGGCGCCGCCGAAGTCGTCGCTCCAGACGGTGGTCCACCCGGCCGGTGCGGGCGGCACCGCGGCGGTGGCGGTGGAGCCGAGCAGCGCGGCACAGAGCGCGGCGGCCGCGCCGGCCGCGGTCAGGACGGTGGCCGGCGCCCGGCGCGGGCGCCGTCGGCGGGTGGCGGTGGCTCTGGGCACGGTGTTCGCGGACACGGTGGTGCACCTCCGGGGGTGGACGGACACGGCATGACCGCGGAGCGACGTCTGAGAGCGCTCTCAACAGTCGCCACACTGTCCCGCCCCGATGGGCTCCGGTCAAGAGATGAAGCAACTGACTTCGTTCCGGGAGTCACGAGTTCATCTCTTGAAGCAATCGCTCGACGCCGCGGTGCTGGCGCAGTTTCTGGACATGTGTCTATGATTGCTGGACAACAGTCCAGAAGGGAGCCCGTCATGGGCATCGTCGCGAACACACTCGTGGGCCTGGTCGCCGCCCTGCACGGGTACTTCCTGGTGCTGGAGATGTTCCTCTGGGAGCGGGCACCCGGGCGGAAGCTCTCCGGCTTCGACGCCCCGATGGCGAAGGCCACCGCCGCGCTCGCCGCCAACCAGGGCCTCTACAACGGCTTCCTCGCCGCCGGCCTGGTCTGGGGGCTGATCGCGGACGACCCCACCGGCTTCCGCGTCCAGGTCTTCTTCCTGTCCTGCGTGGTGGTGGCCGGTCTCTACGGCGCGGCCACCGCCAACCGTCGCATCCTGTTCGCGCAGGCCCTGCCCGGTGCCCTCGCGCTCGCCGCCGTGCTGGCCGCCCGGTGAGCGACGCACGGGCCGACCGCACCCGGGCCAAGCTCCGCGCGGCCCTGCTGGCCGAGTGCGCCGAACGCCCGCTGGCCGCGGTCAGCGTGGCCGCCGTGGTCCGCCGGGCAGCCGTCGGACGCGCCACCTTCTACCTCCACTACGAGGACCTCCAGGCCCTCGCGGTGGACGCCTGCGCCGAGGTCGCCCGCAATGGCGTCGACGCCCTGCACGCCTGGCGCGGCACCCCGGATCCGGCGGCACCGCCGCCCGCCCTGGCCGCGTTCCTCACCGAGGTGCACCGGCACGCGGCCGTCCACCGCTCCCTGCTGCTGCCCGGCGGCGGCGGACCACTCGGCGAAGTCCTCCACCGCGAGCTGCGCGAACGCAGCCGCACCGAACGGGCCCTGGCCGGCGCGCCGCACCCCGACCTCGTGGCCACCGCCGTCGCCGCGACCTTCACCGCCCTGCTCGCGGACTGGCTGCACGCGCTGCTGCCGGCCACGCCCGAGGAACTCGCCGGACACAGCTGGCGGCTGCTCATCTCCCTGCACCGCACACCGTTCGGCTGAGCCGACCGGCCCCGGAGCGGGTCAGCTCCCCTCGCCCGGCCCCTCGCCCCGGACGGCGCCGTGACAAATCCCAGGTCAACGTACGGATGATCACCCATCCCCCGATTCTGCCGGGCTCCGCTCCCGGTCCCCAGGGCGGGGGCGCCCGGGCCGGGCCGGCAGCACCGTCCCGACCGGAGGCGCCGCCCCGAACACCGGCCCCGCCCCCTGCCCCCGCCCCCTGCCCCGCCCTCTGCCCCTGCCCCTGCCCCTGCCCCTGCCCCTGCCCCGAGCCTCAGTCCTCCAAGCCGGTGCCTGCCTTGATGCGGTCCCAGAGGGAGGGATCCTTCTTCTTCGGGTAGGTGAACCGCCCGACAGCCCGGTCCCACCAGCCCACGCCGGGTGGAGCGACGGTGTACTTGACCGTGACGACGACCTTCCCGGTGTACCCCGGCAGGAGAGCGACGAGCTGTCCGACGCCGGCATCACCGATGTCGATGCAGCCGGAGGAGCCCGGCATGACACCGCCGTGGAGGTAGAACCCGCTCCGGGCCCGGGTACTGCCGCAGCCCTTGGGCCCGGCAACGATCGACACGGGCTTCAGCGGCACCCGGCCCGCTCCCCAGTCGCCGCCGTGCAGGGCCGCGCCGAAGGGGTCGGTGTAGTTGCCTCCGGGCAGCATCTTCAGCTGCTCCGGCCGCGAGAAGGTCGCCAACTGCGTCGCCTCGAACTGGAACGTCCCCTCCGGGATGGGGCCGTTGTCCGCGATGCCGACGTAGCGCGGATTGTTCAGGTAGCTGTCGCCCGGATCGCCGTGGCAGGCGGCCGCGTCACCGGGGCGGACGGTGTACGGGCGGCCGGACTGCGCCCCGGCCTGCATCAGCTGCCGGCCGTCACCGAAGACGGTGAACGTCGCGCCGTCGAAATGGCCGGTGATCTTCTTGTAGGGGGGCTTGGCCTTCGCCGGGTGGCGGAACGCGGTGCCCAGGACTTCGCGCTGGACACCCGCGGCCGGCACCGGTCGGCGCAGGTGCGCGCGCATCGCGCCGTGGACAATGTCCGCCGTGCTTCGGGCCTGGTGCTCGGCCGGCTCGGATTCGGGGCCTGCGATGCGGGCCCGCGCCGGGCCGGCACGCTCCGGCAGGGCCTCCTGCTGGACGACGTGCGTCAACTCGTGGGCCAGCAGGCGCCGGCCGGCCCGCGACTCGGGCGCGAAGAGCCGGTGGCCGAAGACGATGTGCCGCCCGAACGTGTAGGCGCGGGCATCCACGGCCAGGGCCGACTGCGCCGCCTGCTGGTCGGTGTGGATCCGCACGTCGCCGAACGAGCGGCCGAAGTACGTCTCCATCCGGGCCTGCGTCCGGTCGTCGAGCGGGCGCCCGGGTGCCGCCAGCACCTGGGCGACGATCGGGGGTGCGGTCTCCGGGACCGTCCGGCCGCCGTTCGGGGCCCGCTGGATCGCCCGGGACCGTACCGGTACCCCGCTGAAGTCGACGCCGGTGGCGGACGGCACCGGCGCACGGACGGACCTCTCCA
The DNA here is from genome assembly GCF_045208415.1 of Kitasatospora sp. NBC_01560. Taxonomy (NCBI): domain Bacteria; kingdom Bacillati; phylum Actinomycetota; class Actinomycetes; order Kitasatosporales; family Streptomycetaceae; genus Kitasatospora; species Kitasatospora sp. NBC_01560. The sequence continues at coordinate 772,419 of NZ_CP109364.1, forward strand.
CCGGGGTGATCGCCGCCGGCCCGCCACCGATGGGGCGGTTCCGTGCTGCGGCGGGAACGGCGGTCGGGGGCGGAGACCCCCGTCGCCCGGGTACGTGCTCCATGGTCATGGCCGCCCACCACCTCCACGTCGAGTCTGCGCCCGCCGCCACGGGGCCGCGACCGCGCGGGCCGGACCGGCCGTTGGGTGCACCGGCCACGGCCCGCCGCCCGCGTTCGGCGGCCGGTCGTGGCCGGGCCCGGTCAGGCGGAACCGTTCCCGGGGTCCGTTCCGGGCGCGAGCAGGACGGCGGCCTGCTCACGCATCTCGATCTTGCGGACCTTGCCGGTGACGGTCATCGGGAAGTCGTCGACCAGGTGGACGTAGCGCGGGATCTTGTAGTGGGCGATCCGGCCGGTGCAGAACGCGCGCAGGGTGTCGGCGGTCAGCGCGGGAGCGCCGGGGCGCAGCCGGATCCAGGCCATCAGCTCCTCGCCGTACTTGGCGTCGGGAACGCCGATGACCTGGGCGTCCAGCACGTCGGGGTGGGTGTGGAGGAACTCCTCGATCTCGCGCGGGTAGATGTTCTCGCCGCCGCGGATGACCATGTCCTTGATCCGGCCGGTGATGGTGAGGTAGTCCTCCTCGTCCATCTCGGCGAGGTCGCCGGTGTGCATCCAGCCGTCGGCGTCGATCACCTCGGCCGTCCGGTCGGGCTGGTCCCAGTAGCCGAGCATGACGGAGTAGCCGCGGGTGCAGAGTTCGCCGGGGGTGCCGCGCGGGACGGTGTCGCCGGTGTCCGGGTCGACCACCTTGACCTCCAGGTGCGGGCCGGCCCGGCCGACGGTGGAGACGCGGCGTTCGAGCGGGTCGTCGACGCGGGTCTGGGTGGAGACCGGGGAGGTCTCGGTCATCCCGTAGCAGATCGACACGTCGCGCATGCCCATCCGTTCGACGACCTCCTTCATCACCTCGGTCGGGCACGGGGAGCCCGCCATGATGCCGGTGCGCAGGGTGGCGAGGTCGTGCTCGTCGAAGGCCGGGTCGTTGAGCTCGGCGATGAACATGGTGGGGACGCCGTAGAGCGAGGTGCAGCGTTCGGCGGCGACGGCGCGCAGGGTGGCGGCGGGGTCGAACGCGGGGGCGGGGATGACCACGCAGGCGCCGTGCGAGAGCGCGGCCAGATTTCCCATCACCATGCCGAAACAGTGGTAGAAGGGCACCGGGACGCAGATCCGGTCGCGCTCGGTGTAGCCGCAGAGCTCGCCGACGAAGTAGCCGTTGTTGAGGATGTTGCGATGCGAGAGCGTCGCACCCTTGGGGAAGCCGGTGGTGCCGGAGGTGTACTGGATGTTGATCGGGTCGTCCGGGGCGAGCCCGGCGCCGGCCGCCTCCAGGGCGGCCGGGGCGGCGGGTGCGGCGGCCGACAGGTCGTGCCAGGCGGTGGAGCCGATCAGCAGGACGTCGCGGAGGTCCGGGCAGCGCGGGGCAGCCTCGGCGAGCATCGCCGCGTAGTCGGAGGTCTTGAACGAGGGGGCCGCGACCATCGTGCGGATGCCCGACTGCCGCAGGACGTATTCGAGTTCGTGGGTGCGGTAGCCGGGATTGACGGCCACCAGGACGGCGCCGATCCGGGCGGTGGCGTACTGCACGAACACCCACTCCGCGCAGTTCGGGGCCCAGATGCCGACCCGGTCGCCGGCCCCGACGCCGAGCGCCAGCAGCGCGGCGGCCACCCGGTCCACCTCGGTGGAGAGTTCGCAGTACGTCCAGCGGCGGCCGGCCGGAACGTCGACCAGGGCCTCCCGGTCGGGGAAGGCACGGACGGCGCGGTCCAGGGCCGCGCCGATCGTCCCGTCCAGCAGGGGTACGGCCGAGCTGCCGGTGCTGATGCTGGGAGAGGGTGCTGGCATGCGTGAACTCCTCGGCTGGTCCGGACAGCTGGCGCCCGAGTCTATGCAGGGCCGCGCCTGACGTCATTCACCTGAGCGGACTGGAACGATGGCGCGACGCAGCCCCGGTGGTGGCGCCCGTCGCGCACGACCCGGGCGCCACCACCGCAGCCCACGGGCCGTCGAGCCGTCATCGCCGAGCCCTGATCCCGGAGGAGTATCCATGGCAGGTCAGTTCGAGACCTCCGTCGACGTCGACCGACCGATCGCGGAGGTCTTCGCCTTCCTCGCGGACGGCCGGAACGACCCGGCGTTCAGCCCGCGCGTCCTGACGATCGACAAGGCGCCGGACGGGCCGACCGCCGTCGGCACCGTCTTCACCAGCACGGTCAAGGACGCCGGGATGAAGACCGGGCGGCGGATCCGGATCACGGAGCTCGACGCCCCGACCCGGCTCCGCTGGACGGAGGTGTCCAAGAACCTGGTGACCTCCGCCTCCGGGGGCTACGACCTCACCGAGCTGTCGCCGGCCCGCACCCGGGTGCGGATCTTCAACGAGTTGGAGGGCCACGGGCTCGGCAAGCTGCTGGTGGGTCTCGCCCTGAGCGCCGCCCGCAAGGACGCACCCGCGTTCGGCAGCCGGATCAAGGCGGCCGTCGAGGCCTCCTGACGGCGGGCGGGCGGCGGGAGGGCGGCGGGAGGGCCGCAGGCGGACGGCGGGCGGGCGGGGGGCCGCCCGCCCGGGGCCCCCGGAGGGGAAAGCCGCAGGCCAGGTGCCCCTTCAGGCAGAAAAGGGGCAGATCGGGGGAACAGAAACGATCAAGCGTGTACATTCGGGGCTGACTGATGATCAGTCGGCGGGGGCGTCGCAGTGCAGCTGGGCAGCACGTCCACCGCCCTGGACCCGCACCCGAGACAGGACACCCATGTCGAACCCGCAGCCCGCCGTCAGCCGGCGCACCCTCGTCGGGGCGATCGGCGCCACGGCCGCCGCGCTCGCCGTCGCCCCCGCCACGTCGGCCGCGGCCGCCGCTCCCACTCCCGCTCCGTCCCCCGCCGGGGCCGCCGGCTCCGCCGGCCGGGGCCCGCGGACGGTCAGCGTCCCCGCCACCCGGGCGCAGTCGGCGGCGGGCGCGGAGGCCACGACCGTGCGGCCCGGGTTCCCGATCCGGTACGTCGGGGTCAGCTGGGACGGTCCCGCCCGGGGTGCGGCGATCCGGCTGCACCGCGACGGCGGCGCCCCCGGCGCGTGGCAGCCGCTGCCCGCCGGCTGCGCGGGCGGCCCCGACGAGCCGGCGCAGACGGCCCGCAGCGCCGCTGCCACCGCCACCACCACGGCCACCGCGCTGATCGCCGCCGGCGGCGCCCCGGGCTACGACCTGCGCCTGCCCGACGGCGCCGGCAACGTCCGTACCGCGGCCATCGACACCGTGCACGGTCCGGTCCGCAGCGTCGCGCTCGCGCCGACCGCTCCGGTCAGCTTCTGCGGCGTCGAGTACCTCTCGCGGGCCGCCTGGGGCGCCGACGAGACCAAGCGGTTCAAGAACGGCGTGGAGAACTCGCCGGCCAAGTACTACCCGCTCCAGACGCTGACGGTCCACCACACGGACACCCCGAACGCCGACCCCGACCCGGCGGCCACCGTCCGGGCGATCTACGAGTACCACGCCATCACCAACGACTGGGGCGACATCGGCTACCACTTCCTGATCGACGAGGCCGGCCGGATCTACGAGGGCCGCTGGTCCGGTGACGACGGCATCCCGGCGCACGACGCGTCCGGCAACGTCGTGACCGCCTTCCACACCGCGGGCTTCAACTCCGGCAACCTCGGGATCGCCCTGCTCGGCACCCTCAGCAACCAGGCGCCCACCGCACCGGCCCGCCGCGCGCTCACCGGCCTGCTCTCCGTACTGGCCCGCACGCACCAGCTGGACCCGCAGGCGCACACCACCTTCGTCAACCCGGTCAACGGCGTGACCAAGCCGGTCGACATGATCAGCGGCCACCGTGACTGGCTGGCCACCGACTGCCCCGGCGGCACGATATACGCGGACCTGCCCGTGCTCCGCGCCGACGTGGCCGCACTGGGCGGCGGCACCGCGCACTGACCCCCGCGTCCTGCGGCGGCGCCTGCTCCTGACCAGCGTCCTGCGGCGGCTCCGGGCCGGAGCCGCCGCAGGACGGCAGCGGGACGGCAGCGGGCGCCGGCGAGCGGCAGCAGGGCCGCGGCCGGCCGGTGACGCGAGCACCGCGCGGCCTCCCGGTCCGCGCGGCCGCGGGACTACGCTGGCCGCATGCCTGTGCTTCCGGGACCGGACACCCCGGCCACTGCGGCCGCCTCGGCGCGCCCTCGGCCCGCCGACCCGCTCGACGGCGTCCGGCAGCTGCTGGAGGACCGCGGCGTCGTCGTGCTGACCGGCGCCGGCCTCTCCACCGAGTCCGGCATCCCCGACTACCGGGGCGCCACCGGCCGGCAGCGCCGCCACACGCCGATGACCTACCAGGAGTTCGCCGGGAGCGAGGCGGCCCGCCGCCGGTACTGGGCCCGCAGTCACACCGGGTGGCGGACGATCGCGCGGGCCCGGCCGAACGACGGGCACCGGGCGGTCGAACGGCTGCGCCGGGCCGGCCTGGTCTCGGCGGTGATCACCCAGAACGTCGACGGGCTGCACCGCGCGGCCGGCACCCTGGACGCCGTCGAGCTGCACGGTGGACTCGACCGGGTGCTCTGCCTCGGCTGCGGGCGCCGCAGCACCCGCCAGGAGCTGGACCACCGCCTGCGCGACCTCAACGGCGCGCCCGAGGACGCGGGCACACGGGTCAATCCGGACGGAGACGTGGAGCTGCCGGAGGCCCTGGTCGCGTCCTTCCGGGTCGCGCCCTGCACCCTCTGCGGGGGGATCCTCAAACCGGACGTGGTCTTCTTCGGCGAGAACGTGCCCAAGGACCGCGTCGAGCACTGCTTCGAGCTGGTCGACGCGGCGCGCTCCCTGCTCGTCCTCGGCTCCTCGCTCGCCGTCCTGTCCGGCCTGCGCTTCGTGCGGCACGCCGCCCGCGCCGGCAAGCCCGTCGCCATCGTCAACCAGGGCGCCACCCGCGGCGACGCGTACGCGGAGCTGAGGCTCTCCCGGCCGCTCGGCACGACGCTCGCCGCCCTGGCCGAGCAGCTCGACGGCGCTCCGACCGACTCCTGACCCCCGCCACCTCTGCCCGGAGCTGCCAGGACCGGACCGGGTGCCCGGGTGGTGACCACGACCGGCGCGGATTCAGTATCCTCGATCACTGTTGGCTCCTGGTGTTTTCGGTTCGTTGGTGAGGGGTGTGGGGATGGTGGCGGATTCGGGGCTTCTCGCCCATCAGCGGCAGGCGCTGATCGCCGGGATCGTGCGCCGCAGCGGCGCTGTGCGGGTCGCCGAGCTGGTCGAACAGCTGGGGGTCTCCGACATGACCATCCGCCGCGACCTGGACGCCCTGGAGCGTTCGGGGGCGGTGAAGAAGGTGCACGGGGGTGCCGTGCTGGGGGCCGAGACGGCGGCCGACGAGCCGGGGTTCGAGGCCAAGTCCGGCCTCGAATCGGCGGCCAAGGCGGCGGTCGCGGACGCGGCGGCGGGCCTGGTCGAACCGGGCAGCGTGATCGCGATCTCGGCGGGGACGACCGCCTACGCCGTCGCGGCGCGGCTGCTCCGGGTGCCGCGGCTGACCGTCGTCACCAACTCGCTGCCCGTCGCGGAGCTGATCCGCTCGGCCGGCGAGCACGCGGACGCGGAGGCGCCGTCACTGCTGCTGACCGGGGGCGCGCCCACGCCGTCCGCGGCGCTGGTCGGGCCGCTGGCGGACCAGTCGATCCGGGCGCTCCACGTCGACCTGCTGATCCTCGGGGCCCACGGGGTCTCCGAGCAGGCCGGTCTGACCACGCCGAACCTGGCCGAGTCGCAGACCAACCGGGCCCTGATCACCTCCGCCCGCCGGGTCGCGGTGGTGGCGGACCACAGCAAGTGGGGCGTGGTCGGCCTCAGCGGCTTCGCCGCGCTGGAGGACATCGGCGTGTACGTCACGGACTCGGGGCTCGGCGAGCACGCCCGCGGGGTCCTCGCGGAGGCGGTCGGCGAGCTGGTGATCGCTCAGGTACCCACGGCCTGACCGTCGCGGGCGCCCGCCCGGTCCGACGGTGCCCCGGCCCCGGTGCACGGCCGTCCGCGGGGGAGCCGGGAGGGTCGTGCACCGGGGCGGGCGGCGCCGGTCGCGGTGCGGCGTCAGCTGCAGGTGACGCCGGCGCTCTTCCAGCTCGCGGCGTCGACCATGGTGGTCTTCGCGAGGGTCTCGGCGGGCATCTCCTTGCTGTTCTTCAGGCGGTCGAAGAGGGTCTGGACGGCGAGTGCGCCGACGTCCCGGCCGTTGATGAACAGGGCGGCCTTCATCCCCGAGGGCTTGCTGCCGCTCCAGTCCTTGCAGGCCAGGTAGGCGCCGATGCCGACGCCGACCACGTTGTCGGCGCTCACGCCGGCGTTCTGCAGGGCGGTGACGCCGCCGTGCACGTTCTCGTCGTTGCAGCCCCAGACGACCCAGTGCTTGATCCCGGGGTTGGCGGTGATGGTGGCGGCCACCTTGTCCTGGGCGCCGGTGGGGGTGTTGTCGGTGGCGACGTCGAGGGTCTGGACGCCGGGGGCGACGGCGCCGAAGGCCTCCCTGGCGGCCTTCACGCGGTCGCCGCAGACGGTGACGTCCTGCTTCGAGGCCGAGATGACACGGGTGTCGGCGGAAGTCCAGCCGGCCTTCTGATACTCGGCGGCGGCCCGCTTGCCGACCTCGGTGCCCATCTGGGCGCCGCTGAACCCGACCCGGGGGACGAGGTCGCCCTTCGCGCAGAGCGCCGGGTCCGGGCCGGTCGCGCAGATCTGGTCGTCCGAGGTGAGCAGGGCGATCTTCGCGTCCCGGGCGGTCTGGACGACCTGCGGGCCCACGGCCGGGTCGGGCACGACGATGATCACACCGTTGGCCTTCTGGGCCGCCGCCGCCTGGACTTCGCTGACCGTCTTGTTGGCGTCGTTGCCGAGGTTGACGACCTTGAGGTCGATACCGAGTTCGGCGGCCTTCGCCTTGGCCCCGGCGGCCTCGCCGACGAAGTACTCCTGGTCACCCTGCTTCTGCAGGTAGGTGATCGAGATCTTCCCGCTCACCGGGGCGACGGAGCCGGCTCCCGTGGTGGTGTCCTGGCCGTTGGAGCAGGCAGTGGCGGTCAGGCCCAGGGTGAGCAGGAGGCCGGCGGCGGCGCGGCCGGTGGTGCTTCGGTTCATGGGGGGAGCGCTCCTCTGTGCCGGGGCGGGGCGCCGGGCCGGCACGGGTGGGGATTTCGGGGTGGGACGCCGAGCTGACTGGGCCGAGCGGGATGTTCGGTAAGTGATCAGAACCCAACGCATTTAAACGCAATGTGAAATATCACACCGTGCTCTGAATGCACGTCAAGGGGATTGACGCGCCGAGATCAACCTGTGACGTGCCGCGACACCGGCCGGTGCCGACCGTGCCATCCGATCCGAGTCGGCGTCATCCGCCGTTCCGTACGGGGTACTTGAGCGCGCCTCCCGGCTGTGTCTATGCTGCGTTGCTTTCTGTTGGAGATTCAAACGGAAAGCCACGGCCGTGGGCTGCCTCCCCCAGTGCACTGCCTCCCCCACCCCCACCTGCGCACTTTTGGAGTGCCCATGCGCCCACCCCTGCGCCCGGTCCTGCCCGGACACCGGTCCCGCCCCCTGCTCCGCAGCGCACCCCGCGTCCTGGCCGCACTGTCGCTCGCCGCGTCCGCGCTCGGCGGCGTCGCCCTCGGAGGCGCCACCCCCGCGGCGGCCCTGGGCAACGGACTCGCCCTCACCCCGCCGATGGGCTGGAACTCCTGGAACACCCTGGGCACCGGCGTCACCCAGCAGCAGGTCGTCCAGACGATCGACTTCATGGCCGCGAACGGCCTCGTCCAGGCCGGCTACAACACCGTCACCATCGACGACGGCTGGTCGCTCGGCCACCGCGACGGCCAGAGCACCGACCTGGTGAAGACCGCCGAGGGGGCCATGCAGCTCTACGACGCGAACCACAACCCCGTCAGCGGCACCGACGGCAACGGGTTCGACCCCACCACCGGCCACCTCGTGCCCTCGCCCGAGCGCTTCCCCTCGCGCACCGTCAACGGGCAGACCCTGAACGGCATCCAGTACCTGTCCTGGTACGCGCACAGCAAGGGCATGAAGTTCGGCCTGTACGCGACGGACACCTACACCACCTGTCAGGGCCGCCCCGGCAGCCTGGGCCACGAGGCCACCGACGCCGCCGACTTCGTGTCCTGGGGCGTCGACTTCGTCAAGTACGACGACTGCCCGTACGGCCCGCAGATCGTCGGGCCCGACGGTCACAACTACTGGACGCAGGGCGAGGGCCGGGAGCTGACCCGCTCCGTCTACGCCCGGGTGCGCGACTTCCAGCAGGCGCTCGACGCCGCCTCCGCCGCCCAGGGCCGCCCGAAGGTGACCCTCAGCGTCTCCGCGCAGCCGGTGCACACCGGCGTCCCGTACCTGCTCGCGGCCAACGACCCGGCCCGCACCGACCCGGTGATCCTCGCGGCCGGCACCCCCGACCGGCAGGCCCCCGGCTACGCCCCGACCGGCGTGTGGTGCGGGCAGGTGGCGCACCTGTGCCGGATCGGCGGCGACCGCGGCCCGGACCTCGACGGCGTGCTCTACAACGGCCAGTTGCGGACGGCCCTGGAGTACCCGGGCAACGTCCGGCCGGGCAGCTGGAACGACATGGACATGATGTTCGCCGGCTGGCTGAACCCGTACGGCGTGTACGGCGTGACCGACACCTGCACCTGCCACAAGCCGATGAGCCTCACCGAGTCCCGCAGCGAGATGTCCGTCCTCGCCATGATGGCCTCGCCGCTCATCACCGGCGCGGACCTGCGCACCGCCGCCGACTCCCGGCACACCCAGGACGGCCTGACCTGGTCCACCGGCATCACCGCCGACCAGCTGGCCGTCTACAAGAACACCGACGTCATCGCCGTCGACCAGGACAGCCTCGCCCAGCCCGCCACGCTGGTCGGCAACCCGCCGAACAGCAGCACCGCGCCGATCGTCCTGAAGCGCCGCCTCGCCGACGGCGACACCGCCGTCCTGCTGGTCAACCAGGACCCGAACGCCGCCCGCACCGTCTCCACCACCCTGGCCGAGCTCGGCCTGACCGGCCCCGGCTACTCCGCCAAGGAGCTGTGGACGGGCTCCGGCGGCAACGTCACCGGCACGCTCGGCGCCACCGTCGAGCCGCACGGCGTCGCCATGTACCGCCTGCGGGCGCTGCCCACGACCGTCCCGGCCGCGGTGATCGGCGACGGCCGCTACCACGGCGTCAGCGCCGGCGGCACCGGCGGCCAGGCCCTGGAGGTCCAGGGCACCTGCAGCGCGCCCGACGGGTCGGTCACCGACATCAACACCTGGTGGAGCACGCACACCTCGGAGCAGTGGACGTTCACCCCGAACGCCGACGGCACCGTGCGGATCACCGACAACTGCGACACCGGCACGCAGCGGCACGGCACCCTCACCGGCCCGAACGGTCCCGGCGGCTCCGCCTGGGTGCTGAACGCCTACGACCCCAACAGCCCGTACCAGAAGTGGCGCGTCGTGCAGAGCACCGCCACCGGCGCACTGACCATCACCAACGTGGCCACCGGGCTCGCCCTCGGCGCTCCGCGGACCGCCGCCGGCTCGCCCGTCGTCCTCGACCGGCAGGACGGATCCGCGGCCGGGCAGTCCTGGACGCTGCTCTCCTGACCACCCCCCAGACTCCCCCGGCCCCGGCGGTCCCGCCGGGGCCGGGGGCCCGTCCGCACCACTCTCCGCACCCTCTCCGAGGAGGACCCTTGCGCTCCCAAGGCACCGCACTGCCCCGCCGCTTAGCCTCGGCGGTGACCGCCCTCACCCTGCTCGCCGGCGGCGGCGCCCTCGCCGTCGGGCTCCAGCTCGCCACCGCCCCCGCGGCGTCGGCCGTCGAGAACGGCCTCAACCGGACGCCCCAGATGGGTTTCAACAACTGGAACTCCACCCACTGCGGCGACCGGTTCAACGAGGACATGATCAAGGGCATCGCCGACCTCTTCGTCGGCAAGGGCCTCAAGGCCGCCGGGTACCAGTACGTCAACCTCGACGACTGCTGGGCGCTGCCGGAGCGCAACGCGGCCGGCGACCTCGTCCCCGACCCGGTCCGGTTCCCGCACGGCATCAAGGCGTTGGCCGACTACGTCCACGGCAAGGGCCTCAAGTTCGGCATCTACTCCAGCGCCGGCACCAAGACCTGTGACGTCAAGGGCTTCCCCGGCGGCCTCGGCCACGAGCAGCAGGACGCCCGGCTCTGGGCCTCCTGGGGCGTCGACTACCTCAAGTACGACAACTGCAACAGCCAGGGCCTCGACGCCCGGACGCGGTACCGCGCGATGGGCGACGCGCTGAAGGCCACCGGCCGGCCGATCCTGTACAGCATCTGCGAGTGGGGCAGCACCGGCCCGTGGAACTGGGCCGCGCCGGTCGGCAACTCCTGGCGCACCACCGGGGACATCAGCGACACCTGGCAGAGCATGATCTCGATAGCCCAGGCCAACCAGGGCCTGGCCGGCTACGCCAAGGCCGGGGCCTTCAACGACCCCGACATGCTGGAGGTCGGCAACGGCGGCATGACCGCCACGGAGTACCGCACACACTTCAGCCTCTGGGCCGAGATGGCCGCCCCGCTGATGATCGGCACCGACCTGCGGACGGCCGAGCCGGAGACCTTCGAGATCCTCACCAACACCGACGTGATCGCCGTCGACCAGGATCCACTGGGCCGCCAGGGCGCGGTCGTCTCCAGCCAAAACGGCCTGGTGGTGATGAGCAAGCCGCTCGCGGACGGCAGCCGGGCCGTCACCCTCACCAACGAGGGCTCCTACGACGCCGTCGTCTCCGCCACCGCGCAGACCCTCGGGATCGGCGGCGCGGCCTCGTACACCGTCAAGGACCTCTGGACCAAGCAGAGCAGCACCAGCACGGGGACCATCAGCGCCACCGTGCCCGGGCACGGCACCGCGATGTTCCGGGTGACGCCCTCCTCGCCCGTCTCGCCGCCCAACGGGGTCAGCTACCTGAGCGACCTGCCCTTCGCCTCCGTCTCCAACTTCTGGGGCCCGGTCGAGCGGGACATGAGCAACGGCGACCACGGTGCGGCCGACGGACCGGCCATCACCCTGCGGGGCGCCGGCTACGCCAAGGGCCTGGGCGCGCACGCCCCCAGTGAGATCGCCTTCCACCTCGGCGGCACCTGCCGCAACCTGGTGACCGACGTCGGGATCGACGACGACTCCTACGGCAACGGCTCGGTGGTGTTCCGGGTCTACAAGGACGACACGCTCGTCGCCGACAGCGGCCCGCTCACCGGCAAGGACGCCGCCAAGCACCTCACCGCCGACCTCACCGGCGCCGGCACCGTCCGCCTGGTGGCCACCGACGCCGGCGACGGCACCAGCTACGACCACGCCGACTGGGCGGGCGCGCGGATCGCCTGCGGCAGCGGCCCGGCCGCCGGTGCCCACCCGCTCTCCGACCTCGCCTGGTCCTCCGCCGGCAACAGCTGGGGCCCGGTCGAGCGGGACATGAGCAACGGCGACAACCAGGCCCGGGACGGCGGGACCATCACCGTCGCGGGCGCCACCTACGCCAAGGGCCTGGGCGTCAACGCCTTCAGCGAGGTGGTCTACTACCTCGGCGGGTCGTGCACCTCGATCGCCACCGACGTCGGCGTGGACGCCGAGGCGCAGGGCCGGGGCAGCGTCTCCTTCGAGATCTACAAGGACGGCACGAAGGTCGCCGACAGCGGCCTGCTCACCGGCAAGGACGCCGCCAAGCACCTGACCGCCGACCTCACCGGCGCCGACGAGCTGCGCCTCGTCGTCACCGACGGCGGCGACGGCACCAACAGCGACCACGCCGACTGGGCGAACCCCGTCCTCAGCTGCTGAGACGGCGCCACCCGAAGGACGGCGCGGTGCCCGGGCCAGGCCCGGGCACCGCGCCACCGGCGTCCCCGCTCCCCCTGCCGACTACCGACCGCCGACCACCGGCCCCGCCGGGCCGCCGCGGCTACGCCGAGCTGGCCCGGACGACCAGGTCGGCCGTCAGCACCTCGCCCGCGGCGGGCCCGGGCTCGCCGCGGACCTGCGCCAGCAGCCGCCGCACCAGCGCGGCGGCGATCGCCCGCAGTGGCAGCCGGACGGAGGTCAGCGCCGGGTGCAGGTGCCGGCAGAGCGGCGTGTCGTGGAAGCCCGTCACCGCGACGTCCGGCCCGACGGACAGGCCCTCGGCCCGGACGGCCTCGTAGACGTCCAGGGCCGCCAGATCACTCTCGGCCACCACCGCCGTCGGGCGCCGCGGCCCGCGCAGCAGCCCGCGCAGAGCCGCCACGCCCGCCGCACCCGGCTCCGGCTGCACCCGCACCACCTCCAGGCCGAGCCGGCCGGCCTCGGCGTGGAAGCCCTCGCGCCGGGCCACCAGCCAGGGCAGGTCGGCGGCGGACTCCGCGAAGCCGACCAGGCGGTGGCCGCGCCCGGCCAGGTGCCCGAGCACCTCGGCCATCGCCGCGCCGTTGTCGATGTCCACCCAGTGCTGCGGCAGGTCGGGCGCCGTCCGGCCGAAGGCGACGAACGGGACGCCGGCCAGCACGGCCTGGCCGACCCGGGCGTCGTCGGCCAGCACGTCGGCGAGGACCAGCCCGTCCACCTGGCGGGCCGCCACCAGCTCGTCGATCGCCGCCCGGGCCTGCGCCGGGCCCGGTGCGGGGCGGACCAGCAGCACCCGGTGCCCCTCCGCGCCGGCCGCGTCCACCAGGGCCTCCAGGAAGCCCGCCATCAGCGGATTCGGGTCGAACGGGTCGTCCACCGGGGCGAGGTAGCCGATGGTGCGCCGCTCGCCGGTGCGCAGCGAGCGGGCCGACTGGTCGGGCCGGTAGCCGAGCTCCTCGATGGCCGCGGTGACCCGGGCCAGGGTGTCGGGGTGGAGGCGGTGGGGTGCGTTGAGCGTGTTGGAGACGGTCTGCCGGGACACGCCCGCCACGCGGGCGACCTCCGCGATGGTGGTGGCGCGGCGTGGCGGGCGTGCTCCCTGGGTCATCGGTGCTCCGGTGGCTCGGTCGGGGTGGCGGGCGCCGGGGGTCGTCCGGCGCCGGCTACGGGTTGTCCTGGGGCCGGCGCACGGTCAGCAGGCCCCCGCGGGGGACGGTGACGACGCTGCCGTCGGCCAGGTCCGCGGTGTCGCTACGGACGATACGCCCGCGGGCGTCCTGGACGGTGACCTCGGCCGGTCCCTGGATGCCGTGCAGGCGGACGTCGGGATCGGCGTCGGCGTTGGCGACCAGCAGCGTGTGCCACCCGTCGCCCTCGGCCCGGACGGGCAGCGGGGCGTAGCGGGCGACGGCGACCGTCCCGGCGCCGGAGGCGGTGACCATCGGGTAGCCGAGGTCGGGCCTGGCCGGGCGCAGGTCGCCGAGTTGCAGGGTCTGCGTGTGGTCGCGGACGACGCCGAGCCAGAAGGCGAGGGCCTCGCGCTGCTCCGGGCTCTGGGTGGACAGGTCGACGGAGATCTGCGGGACGGCGAAGAGCACGTTGATCAGGTGGCAGGCGACCTGCTCGGGCGACTCGTCCGGGTGCCACATGAGCATGTCGGCGTGCACGGCGATCGGTCCGGAGACGAGCCGCAGGTCGACGGTGCGCTCGCGGTTGTCCTGCGGGCTGAGCGGGCAGTCGGTGGCGCGGACCATCGTGGTCCAGGGCCAGAGACCGGGGCTGGTGTAGGGCTGGCGGTGCTCGATCATCGCCTCCGGCTGCACGGCGGTGATCCGCCCGCGGATGGCAGCGAGCAGTCGCTCGACGCCCTCGTCGACGGTGGCGCAGTCGGCCTCGGGGCCGGCGGCCGGCGGGTCCGCGACGGCGAACCAGTCCACGAAGTCGATCTTCAGGCCGTCGGCGCCCCACTCCTCGACGGCCCGCGCCAGGCAGCCGGTGAGGTGCTCGCGGACGGCCGGGTAGCGCGGGTCGGCGACGATCGCGCCGAGGTGTCCGGCATCGGCGAGCGCGTACTGGCCGAGATGCTCCCAGGCCTCGCTCTCCTTGCCGATGAACGGCAGGGCGTACCAGAGCAGATACCGCACGCCGAGGTCGTGGACGCGGCGGATGTGGGCGGCGGTGTCGGGCAGGGAGTGCGGCTCCCAGTCGCCGCAGTGGGCGTAGCCGCGGGTGCGGTCCACCGTCATCCAGCCGTCGTCGACGATGATCGTGTCGAGGCCGAGCTCCTTGCCCAGCGCGGCCTGGGTCTCCACCGCCTCGGGGGTGATGTTCTGCTGCATCGCGTACCAGGTGGAGAAGGCCGGGCGGCGGGCGGCGTCGGGGACGTCGGCCCGGTGCCCCGCGCCCCACCAGTCGGCGAGGTCGGCCAGGCAGCGGGCGAAGTGCCGGCGGGAGGTGTCGATCCGCACGGTCAGGCGGCCGGTGGCCTGCACCCAGAAGCGGAACTCGCCGTTCTCCTCGACGACCCCGGCGCCGGCCAGGACGTCGGGGCGGTCGGCGGCGAAGGCGCAGATCGCGACGTCACCGGTGCCGACCAGGGCGGCGACGGGTGCGCCCTTGGCGAGCGAGGTCCGGCGCGGGGCGCTCCAGGCGGCGGGCAGCCAGCTGCTGCCGCGGAGCTCCGGCGTCCAGAGGGCGACGGCGTCGGTGCAGGGCAGGCGCCATTCGATGCGCGTCCCGTCGGGGCTCCCGGCGGCGTCGTCGGCGGTCACCTCGATCACGCCGTCGGCCGTCTCCCGGACGGTGGCGCTGCCGCTCACCCGCAGGTCGAGGCCTGCGGCGTGCAGCGGCCGGAGTCCGCCGGCGGCGGCGGGGGCGTGCGGTTCCCAGATGTCGTCCATGGTCAGCCTTTCGTGGCGCCGGCCAGCAGGCCGGAGATGAACTGCCGCTGAAGGGCCAGGAAGAGGACCATCATCGGCAGGGTGGACAGGGCGGTGCCGGCCAGGATCAGGCCGTAGTCGGTGTTGCTCTTCATGCCGTGCAGGGTGGCCAGGGCGACCGGCAGGGTGTGCATGTCGGCGCTGCGCAGGGCGATCAGCGGCCAGACGAAGCTGTTCCACGAGCCGAGGAAGAGGAAGATCCCCAGCGCCGCCAGGACGGGGCGCATGACCGGGACGACCACGCCGAACAGCACCCGGAGCTCGCCCGCGCCGTCCACCCGGGCGGCGTCGAGGAGTTCGTCCGGCATCCCGGCCAGGGCCTGCCGCATCAGGAAGATCGCGAAGGGCACGCAGAGGCCGGGAAGGATGAGCGCCTGGTAGCTGTCCATCAGGCCGAACGACATCATCATCTTGAACAGCGGGACCAGCAGTACCTGGTCCGGCACCACCAGGGTGGACAGCAGGACGACGAACAGCGCCGTCCGGCCGCGGAAGCGGAACTTCGCGAAGGCGTAGCCGGCGAGCAGCGCGACCACGAGGGCGCCGAGGGTCTGCACCCCGGCGACGAGCACCGAGTTGAGCAGGACCCGGCCGAGGCCGATCTTCGCGTTCAGGTGCGAGATGTTCTCGCCGAGGTGGGAGCCGGGCAGCAGCTTGGGCGGCCAGGAGAAGATCTCGGTGTCGCTGTGGGTGGCGGAGACCACCAGCCAGTAGAAGGGAGCGACGGACACTCCGGTGACCGCGGCCAGGAGCAGGGTGGTGGGCCAGCCGCGCAGCCGGGCCCACAGGCTCCTGCCGGACGCCGTCGCGATCGTCGGTGTCACGCGGCCCGCCCGCGTCGTCAGGGTCATTCGCGTTCTCCCATCAGGCGCATCTGGACCGCGCCGAGCACCGAGACGATCAGGGTGAGCGCGTAGGCGATGGCGGAGGCGTAGCCGAAGTCGAAGTAGCGGAAGCCGTTGTCGTACAGGTACATGGAGACGGTCATCGTGGCGTTGTCGGGACCGCCGCGGGTGAGGACGTACGGCTCGTCGAACAGCTGGAGGGTGCCGATGGTGGAGAGCACCACGGTGAACAGCAGGACGGGCCGCAGTGCCGGCACGGTGATCGAGAAGAACCGGCGCAGCGGGCCGGCGCCGTCCACCATCGCGGCCTCGTAGAGCTCCTTCGGGATGCCCTGCAGGCCGGCCAGGTAGATGACGGCGTTGTAGCCGGTGTAGTGCCAGCTGAGGACGAGGACGACGGCCATCCGGGCCCAGAAGCCGTTGCCCAGCCAGTCGACGCCGGACAGGCCGATCGCCTTGAGCAGGCTGTTGACGGCGCCGCGGTCGGTGTCGAGCAGGAAGGCGAACACCACGCCGGTGGCGACCAGGCCGGTGACGGCGGGCATGAAGATGCCGAGCCGCCAGACCGTGCGGAACCGGACGAACGCCGCGTGGAGGGCGACGGAGAGCCCGAGCGCGAGCGCGAGCATCAGCGGGACCTGCACGACGAGGATCCGGGCGGTGTTGCCCAGCGCCGTCCAGAACAGCGGATCGTCCAGCAGCTTGCGGTAGTTGGCCAGGCCGGCGTTGCGGGTATTGGCGCCGGAGCCGGTGGTCAGCGACAGCAGCAGCGAGGAGACGATCGGGTAGGCCTTGAACACCCCGAACGTCACCAGGGCGGGGGCGAGCAGGAGATAGGGCAGGGCCTTGCGGCGCAGGATCGCGCGGCGCCGGGAGGGCGGCGGCGCGGCGGCCCGGGGCGTGGCGGCGGGGCGCAGGGCGGTGGTCACTTGATCTTGCGCCCGGTCTGCTGGGCCAGCTGCTTGGCGGCGTCCTGGAGGGCGGCGGCCGGGTCCGCGCCCTTGGTCAGCACCTTGGCCTGGGCGTCGTTGACGAGCTTGAGGGCGCGGGCGAAGTCCCCGGAGTAGTTGGTGGCGTCGCCGCCCTCGCCGAGCAGGTCGGCGAAGGTCTTCAGGACGGGCTGGCCGCCGTAGTAGGCGTTGGGCGTGCTGTACGTCGGATCCTGGTAGGCCTCGGTGAGCGCGGGGAAGACACCGCCGGCGTTGAACATCGTGTTGACGGAGGCCGGCCGGGTGAGGGCGTACTCGACGAACTTCCAGGCCGCGGTGCGGCGGGGGCTGGTCGCGGAGACGGCCAGGTGGGTGGAGTTGACGATGGCGGTGCGCTTGCCGCCGGGGGTGACCGCCGGCGGCCGGGTGAGGCGCCAGTTGCCGCTCTGCTCGGGGAACTTGGTCTCGATCCAGTGCGCGCCCCAGGAGGCCAGCGGGTTGGCGCCGATCTTGCCCTCCTTGATCTGGCTGCGCCAGATCGTGGAGCTGGCGGAGTCGAGGATCAGGCCGGCGTCGTCGAGCCGCTTGACCAGCGTCAGGGCGCGGACCGCCTCCGGGGAGGCGACGGTGATGTCGCCCTTGAGGTCGAAGTAGAAGGCACCCTGCTGCTGCATCAGCGACTGCAGGAAGTCCAGGTCGGGGGACGGCGTACCGGACTTGTTGATGCCGATCAGGGCGACGCCGGGGTTGGCTGCCTTGAACTTCTCGGCCGCGGCGATCACGTCGTCCCAGGTCTGGAACGCGGTCGGGTCGATCCCGGCCCGGTCGAACATGTCGTTGCGGTAGAAGAAGCCCTGTGCGTTGACCTCCCACGGCAGCGCGCGGACATGGCCGTCCTTGTCCGAGACGGCCGGCCACAGGCCCTGGGCGAACTTGTCCTTGTAGCCGTCGGCGCCGAGCGCCGAGAGGTCGGCCAGGCCGCCGGGGAACTTCTCCATGTAGCCGGGCAGGTAGTCGCAGCCGATGTGGAGGACGTCGCCCAGCCCCTGGCCGCCGGCCGCCAGGCCGACCGTGATCTTGTCCCAGATCGCCGGGTTGCCGACGTCCTGGACGTCGACCTTGATGCCGGGGTTGTCCTTCTCGAACGCGGGGACGACGCCGCGCAGGGCCTCGGCGGCGCTGGTCCAGGACCAGACGGTGACGGTGCCGGTGGCGGCGTCCCCGCCGGAGGATCCGGAGCCGGAGCCGCCGCAGGCGGACAGTGCGCCGCCGGCGGCGAGGGTGAACAGGCCGGCGCCGGAGGCGCGGAGCAGATCGCGGCGGGAAAGGTGTGACATGGCATTCCTCTCTGAGGGTGGGCCCGTTTCTGGGGGCGGGCCTGGTCCCGGGGGCGAGCGGGGCTTGCGTGGGGGTGGTGCTTGGGCTGGTGCTTCGGCTGGTGCTTCGACGCACGGCTACGGGGTACGGGCCGCGGCGAGCCGGGTGGCGGCGCGGGGCCGTGGGTGGCGCAGGTGGTGCGGTGGCGCGGGTGGTGCGGGCCGGTGGTGGTGGCCCGCGGACCGGCCGCAGGTGGTGGCGGAGCCGCTGGGGTGGCGGCGGCCCGTCGGCGCCCGGCCGGTCAGCCGGCGGCCGCGGCGCGCAGCGCCCCGGCGAGCCGCTCGGCGGGCTCCGGGCCGGTGCTGGCGTGCGGCGACAGCCGGATCCACTCGCCGCGCCGGGTGGTCGCCAGGCCCGCTCGCGTCAACGCGTCGTGGACGGCGAGCGGGTCCGCGCCGGGCAGCCGCAAGCGGGCGATCCCGCTGCCGCCGGCCTCGTCGGCGCCGGCACCGGGGTCGTCCGTCCGCTCACCGCCCGAGGTTTCGGCGCCGGCCGCGCGGGCCGCGTCGAGCAGTGTGCCGAGCGCCTCGCCGATCAGGGCGTTGATCCGCCCGACGCCGAGCTCCCGGACCAGCCCGAGGCCGGCGCCCAGCGCGGCGACGGCCGGGCCGTCGGGGTTGGTGACGGTGTGTGCGACGGCCCCCGGACGGGCGGGCCGCGGGTGGTCGGGCGCGTCGATCGGGTCGACGACGCCCGACCAGCCGCCGAGGCCGGGCCCGAGCAGCCCGGCCACCCGGTCGCGGACCAGCAGGAGCGCTGCGCCCCAGCCGGAGCGCAGCCACTTCTGGCCGCCGGAGGCGAGGACGTCGGCCGCGTCGGCGGCGAACGGCACCGCGCCCAGCGCCTGGACGGCGTCGACGACCAGGACGCGCTGCGGGCCGATCAGCTCCTTGATCGCGGCCAGTGGCGTGCGGTACCCGGTGGCGCTGTCCACCGCGCACACCGACACGGCACGGACCCGGTCGTCCAGATGGGCCCGCACCGCGTCCACCGTGACCGGGCCCTCCAGCAGCCGGACGGCGAGGCCACCGTTGCCGGCCGCCCGCAGCCACGGGTAGACGGCGCCGGGGAAGTCCGACCGGCAGACCAGCACGGTGCCCCCGGCAGGGGCGGACCCGAAGGCATGGGCGGCGGCGAACATCCCGTGCGAGGTCGAGCTGACGAACGCGATCTCGTGCGGCGCGCAGCCCAGCAGCAACGCCGCCGTCCGGGCCGTCCGCGCCGCCTCGGCGTCGAGACCGTCCAGCGTCTCCCAGCCGCCGCGGTGCAGTTGCGCCGCCGATCGGGCCAGCACCTCCTGCACCGCGGTGGACACGGGCCCGAAGCGCGCGAAGTCGAGGTATCCGACCGGTTCGCCGAACTGCCTCAGGTACTCCGGGACGGAGCGCTCCGGCATGACATCCCTCCAGGGTTTTGAACGTTCAAATCCACAAAACCCAGCAGAATCAAACATTCCTGCGGGGATGGGTGACAGCAAACGCGCACCCGGGTGGCGCCGTCAACCCCCCTGCGCCACCACACGGTCCGCTGAAACCCTTCCGTTATCCGGGGCGGCCGCCGTTGCCGCCCGCCCGGGACACCCCGGCGTTCACCGAGGCCCTCACCCGCCGCCTCCGGCGCGCCGGGGCCGGCGCCGTGCAGGCCACCCTCGTGACCGGGCCGCCGACGGCCGCCGACTCCGAAGAGGGAGAGGAGCTGACGGTGCGTCCGCTCCCGCCCGGCGGCCGGTCGGGCATCCGGGCCCCGGCCTTCGGGGCAGCATCGATCCGCATCCGAACCTCTCCCGCCGGACTTCGTTGACGGGCCACCGCCAGGTGCTGGAGCGTTCGACGGGCAGACCGGAACCACCGAATCGAAGGACACCCGTTGAACAGGCTCAAGACCCTCGCGGTCACCGTGACCGCGATCGCCGCCACCGCGCTCGCGGCCACCCCGGCCCAGGCCGCCGAATCCACCTGCAGCAGCACCCTCTTCGGCGGGCAGTTCTACTGCGGCGGCGCCTACGGGAGCGGCGAGACGGCGGTCGTCTCCCTCGGCGGGGACGCCGGGGTCTTCGTGATCGGCCTGGACCACGCCGTCTGGTTCCGCACCGGCAGCACCGGCTGGGCCTCCCTGGGCGGCGACATGCGGAGCAAGGTCCGGATCACCAAGAAGACGGCCGACAACACCTTCACCATCGGCTCGACGGATGCCAACAACATCCCCTGGTACCGCGACTTCACGCCCCGCGGCTGGGGCTCCTACTGGTACACCCAGCAGAAGCCCTCCACCTAGGCAGCTGCGCCGGGGGCCGACTCCGGGCGGACGGCGCGGGGGCCGACGTCCGGGGCCGGGGGCCGACGTCCGGGGCCGGCCCCCGCGCCGCCCCGCCGGTCAGGCGTCCACGGGCCGCCAGGCCGGGCCGTCCCCGGCCGCCCGGACGTGGCCGAACACGACGTCGGCGAAGTGGACGCCGAAGCCGATCGTGCCGGGCTCAGCCAGTTCGGCGACGAGGCGGCGGCGGTGGACGGCCGTCCGGGCGAGGTCGTGGTCGAAGCCCGAGGACCACTCCGGGTGGTCGATCTGGATCGGCGAGTGCACCGCGTCGCCGAAGGCGATCAGCCGCCGGCCGCCGCCGGTGATGACGTACTCGGCGTGGCCGACGGTGTGGCCCGGGGTGATCCGCACCCGCACACCGGGGAAGATCTCCTCCCCGTCGGCGACGGTCCGCACCCGCGGCGCGAGGGCGGCGACCTGGTCGGCCATGCCCTGGGCCTCCAGGAGGTCGCGCCGCTCCCACTCGGGCGCCCCGGACTCGGGCACCTGCGCCCACCGGGTGGCGGTGACGACGTGGCCGGTCGCCGTCGCGAGCTTGCGCGGCGGCGGCACCCCGGCACCCCGGCACCCCGGAAGCCCGGTACGACGGAAGCCGGCCTCCGACTCAGGGCTCGGAGGCCGGCTTCGCTCACGTGACCCGTCGGCGTTTGAAAGGGTCTCAACCTCGATCCGAGACGGCTGGGAGACGGCGAACGGCGCGGGATTCGCGGGCGGCGAACCGGGCGCTGACAGTACGTCAGCGCGTCGCGGCACCGCAGGCCCCGGGCCCGTACCGAGAGCGGCCCGCACCGGCGTCCGGCGCGCGACGACACCCGCGGGCCGACCCCGACCGGCCGACCCCGGCCCCCTCAGCGGGCCGGGCGCCACATGGTGGTGACGACGTGGCCGGTCGCCGTGGTCAGCTCGTCGCGGGCGGTGAAGCCGACGCTCCGGTAGCGGTCGAGGTTGGCGGGGTTGGAGGACTCCAGGTAGGCGGGCGCGCCGACGGCGTCGATCCGGGCCAGGCTCTCGGCCAGCAGCCCCATGCCCAGCCCCTTGCCCCGGTGGTCGTCGTGGGTGCCCAGGAGGGTCAGATAGAAGCAGGGTTCGGTGGGGGCCACGGAGTAAAGCTGCTCGTTGATGGCGAGGATCGCCTCCGCCGTCGGCTCGTCCGTGGTCCGGACCAGCAGCTCCGCCAGCCCGTTCTCCTCCTCCTCGGTGAGCTCCCGCCCGCCCGGCGGGATCCAGACGGCGGCGGCCTCCACGTTCGGCGTGACCAGCAGCCACGGGTAGCGCAGCGCGGACGTCGCGTAGACCCGCCACATCACCGCGGCCTGCACGGCGCGGCGCTCGGCGTCGGGGAAGGCCGGGCCCCAGAGCGGGTCGTGGAAGAACGCCGTCGTCAGTGTGGCCACGACGGCGTCCACGTCCGCCGGCGTGGCCGTGCGGACCGGGACGCGCGGGTGCGAGGAGCTCATCCCTCCACCCTACGACGGGCCCGGGGCGGGCCGGGCGGTGGGCCTGCGGCACGCCGGGGCGGGCTACGGCGTGCCGCTCCCGCCCGTACGCTCCGCCACGTGGGCCCGGAGCAGCCCGGCCAGCGCCTCGGCGTACGGGCGGGGCCGGCGACGGGGCAGCACGACGCCGAAGTGCCGTGCGGGGCGCGGTGGTTGCACCGGGACGACGCTCGTCCCGGGCTGTGCCGGTTCGAGGGCGACGTACGGCACCAGCGAGACCCCGACGCCGGCGGCGACCAGCGAGCGGGCGAAGAAGTAGTCGGTGGTGGCGCCCACGACGCGGAGTTCGAAGCCGGCCAGCTCGGCGTACCGCCGCAGAAAGGCCTCGGTCTTCAGACAGCCCAGGACCCATCGCTCCTGGGCGAGTTCGGCGAGGTCGAGGGCCTCCCGGCCGGCCAGCGGGTGGCCCGCCGGGAGCACCACCGAGAGCGGGTCGTCCATCAGCGGCGTCCAGTCCAGGCCGGAGCGGTCCCCCGGGAGGACGGGCAGCGGGCCGTCGAAGCCGTAGGCGAGCGCGAGGTCGGCGACGCCCTCCCGGACCATCGGCAGGCTGTCCTCGGGCTCCCGCTCCACGATGTGGAGTTCCACCTCCGGGTGCTCGGCGGCGAACCGGGCCAGGACGGCGGGCAGCAGGTGGCGGCCGCCGCTGGTGAAGGTGGCCAGGGTGAGCCGGGCCCGGTCGGCCCCGAGCCGGGCGATCCGCTCCCGGGCGTTGCTGAGTTCGGCGTCGATCGCACCGACCGCCTCCACCAGCAGCCGCCCGGCCTCGGTGAGCCGCACCCCGCGGGTGGAGCGCTCCACCACCGCCGTCCCGAGGCCCCGTTCGAGGGCCGCGATCTGCTGGGACACCGCCGACGGGGTGAGCAGCAGGGCGGCGGCGGCCCGGTTGAAGCTGCCGTGCTCGGCCACCGTCCGGAGCACGGCGAGCCGTCGGACATCGATCATGGTGGGGCTCCCCCGGTCGACAGTTCTGCTGATGACGCGTTCAGCAGGTCGGTAGTTCTGCTGAGGACGATACGCGAGCACAGTGGTGGTCATGCGAAACCCCACCAGCAACCAGCTGCGCGACGTCTGCGTGATCGGCGGCAGCCGCTACTTCGGCCTCCACCTGGTCACCCTGCTGCGCGACTCCGGCGCCCGCGTCACCGTGATCAACCGCGGCTCCACCCCGCCCCCGCCCGGCGTCGACCACGTCGTCGCCGACCGCTCCGACGAGGCCGGGCTGACGGCGGCGCTCGGTGCCCGCACCTTCGACGCCGTGATCGACCAGGTGCTCTACACGCCCGCCGAGGCGGCGGTGGCCCGCCGGGTCTTCGACGGCCGCACCGGCCGCTACGTGATGACCTCCACCATGGAGGTGTACGACCCGGCGACCTCGCCGCTGGTGCGCACCGCACCGGGTGTCCCGGTCTCCGAGGACACCGTGGACCCGCTGCGCCCCGGCGCGGCCGGGCCCGACGCGGCGTGGTCCGGTGCAGCGCGGTCCGGTGCAGCAGGGCTCGGCGCGAACCGGCAGCCGGCGGCCGACCGGTACCCCGACGAGGCCACCCGTTACGCGGAGGGCAAGCGGCGGGCCGAGGCGGTGCTCGCCCAGGACGCGCCGTTCTCCTGGGCGAGCGTGCGCAGCGCACACGTCCTGGGCGGCGGCGCGCGGGACTTCACCGGCCGGCTGGCGCACTACGTGGAGCGGATCGCGGCCGGGCGGCCGATCGCCGTCCACGAGCAGCCGCAGCCGACCTCCTTCGTCCAACACCGGGAGATCGCGGCCGCCCTGGTCGAGCTGGCCGGCTCGACGGCCACCGGCGCGGTCAACGCCTGCTCGGCCGAGCCGCTCGACGTGGTCGCGCTCTGCGAGCTCGTCGCCGACCGCCTCGGCACCACCGCCCGCTACCGCGAGGCGACGGGCGCGGACGCCTCGCCGTTCTCCTTCGACCGCTGGTATCCGATGGACCAGCGGCGCGCCGCGGGGCTCGGCCTGCACTTCTCGCCGCTGGCCCAGTGGCTGCCGGGCGCCGTCGCCGAGGCGGTGGCCGACGCGGCCGCCGGGGACGCGGCCGTCCTCACCCCCGGAAGGGCGGCCTGAGATGCACCGGCGCACCATCGGCGGCATCCCGGTCGGCGCCGTGGGCCTCGGGGCGATGCCGCTCTCGGTCGAGGGCCGGCCCGGTCCGGACGCGGCCCTGGCCACCCTGCACGCCGCGCTCGACGCGGGCGTCACCCTGCTCGACACCGCCGACTCCTACCACTGGCACGCCGGCGAACTCGGCCACAACGAGGAGCTGGTGGCCCGCGCCCTGGCGGCCCGCCCGGCCGCCGAGCGGGCGCAGGTGCTGGTGGCCACCAAGGGCGGCCGCGGGCGGCCCGGCGACGGCTCCTGGACGGTCGACGGCCGGCCCGAGCACCTGCGGCAGGCCTGCGAGGGCTCCTTGCGGCGGCTCGGCGTACCGGCGATCGGCCTCTACCAGCTGCACAAGCCGGACCCGCTCGTCCCGTGGGCGGACTCGGTGGGCGCGCTCCGCGAGCTGCTGGACGCCGGGAAGATCCGCGCGGCGGGCATCTCCAACGTGGACGAGGAGCAGATCCTGACAGCCCGGGAGATCCTCGGCCCCGGCCTGGTCTCGGTGCAGAACCGGTTCTCCCCGGCCGTCCGCACCGCCGAACCGGAGCTGCGGCTCAGCGAACGGCTCGGGCTGGCGTTCCTCCCGTGGAGCCCGCTCGGCGGCCTGTCGCGCAGCGTGCTGGACGATCCCGCCGACACCACCGTCGAGCGCAGTGCCTTCCACCGGATCGCCGCCGCCCGCGGCGTCTCCCCCCAACAGATCGGGCTCGCCTGGCTGCTGGCCCTCTCCCCCGCCGTCGTCCCGATCCCCGGAGCCCGCCGCCCCGCCAGCATCCGGGACTCCGCCGCAGCCGCCGGGCTCGTCCTCGAACCGGCCGAACTCGCCGCCCTGGCGGATCCGTTCAGCCCCGGCGGGGAGCCGGCGGCCGGGTGAGCCCCGGCGGGGAGCCGGCGGCCGGGTGGGCCGCCCGCCCGGAGCGGTCCGGGGCGGGCGGCGCGGGGAGGGTCAGTTGTTCTCCTCGGCCCGGACGATCGCGTCGATCCGGCGCTGGAGCGCGTCCGCCCGCGCCCGGGTGCGCTGCGCCGCCTCGTGCTCACCGAGCGCGTCCAGGGTGGCGGCGCGGCTCCGCAGGTCGGCGACCTCCTGCCGCATCTTCGGGAGGTCCGCCCTGACCGCGCCGCGGGTGGACGGGCCGGAGGAGAGGGACTGGCCGGCGGAGGTGGACTGGCCGGCCTCGGTCGACGGCTGGACGGCGCAGACCGCGCCGACGCCGCCCGCGCCGAACAGCGAGCCGCCGATCAGCGTGTTCAGGACGCCCCGGCAGGCCGCGGACTCCTCGGGCGTCTTCGGCCCGTTGTTGGCCGTGGCCGGCTGGGCGAGCAGGAGCGGGGCGGCGAGCAGCAGGACGGAACAGGCGGCGCGGGCGGCGAACTTCACCGACCGTACCGACTTCGACGGCTTCGGGGTGCTCGTGGTGTTCGGGGACAGGACGGAGCTGACGGACATGGCGGACCCTCCGGGTAGGCGATGGACGAGCCATCCCTATCGGACGGTTCGTTCACGGCCGTGGACGCTCCGCCGTCCGTGGGCGTGTCAGCGCTCCGGCAGGGCCGGTCAGTCCTCCTCGTCGGGGTAGCCCCACGTCACCGTCGGCTTCGCGGCCGGCACGGCATCGCCGACGACGCGGGCCACCGCCTCCTCGAACGCCGGCCGCCACCGGTAGAACCTGCTGATGCTCAGCGCGTACCTGCTCTCGCCGGTGACGAAGTACTCGCCCCGGTCGTCCACCCAGCCGATGGGCACCTCGTCCTCGATGCCCTCCTCCCGCAACAGGCCGGCCAGGGCGCCGAGCACCTGCTCGGCCTCGTCCTGATCGGCGAGACCACTGACACTGAGGTGGAGATCGATGTTGACCGACATGATCCGCAGCGTAGTGGCCCGCACTGACATCCGGTCGACGGCCGGCGGTCAGCGGCCCGGCGGTCGGCGGCCCGGCGGTCGGCGGGACGGCGGCCCGGAGCCGGGCGTCCGCCTCCGGGCCCGGGGCGAGGAGCACGAGCACCGGCGGCAACGACCCCGGGGCGGGCAGCGGGTCATCCGGTCCGGGGGTGGTGGCCGAGATCCGCGGCCGGGCGGGTGGCGCCGATGCCGGCGAGGATGCCGGTGAGGACGAGGTCGATACCGGTGAGGAACTGCTCGCGGTCGTCGTGCCCGCGCATCTGCTCGGCGATGTCGTGGATGAACGGGTACTCGTCGGGGTCGAGGTCCTGCCAGGCCCGGGCAGCGGCGTCGAGGAACTCGGCACGGTCCGGGCCGGCTCCGGGGCCCGGACCCCGGCCGGCGTCGCCCGGGGTCCGGACGTTCTGGGCGGTGGCGCCGAGGATGTAGTGGACCAGCGTCGAGGTCGCGGCGAACCAGTCGTCCCGGGGCAGGCCGAGCCTGCGCACGTGCCGGCCGATGCTCTCGAACACCCGCGGTGTCACCGCCCCCCAGGGGCTGCGGGTGAGCTGCACGGCGAGCTGGGTGGCCAGCCACGGATGCTCGCAGACCGCGTCGTACAGGGCCAGTGCGACGGCACGGATCTCCTCCGCGGTCGCCCTCGCGGCTACGGAGCCTTCGACGGGGTCGGCGGGATCGGCCGGGCCGGCAGGGGCGGGGCGCGCGGCCAGGACGCCGACGACGACGCTCTCCGTCGCGGCGGTCAGCAGTTCACCCATGGTGCCCACGTGGTGGTAGATCGCTCCGGACCCGGTGGACAGGCGCTCGGTCAGCGCCCGGACCGTCAGGGCCTCCTGCCCCGCCGCGTCCAGCAGCTCGACGGCTGCCTCGACGATGCGCTCGCGGGAGAGCACCTGCCTGCGCCGCTGTGACTGACGTGTCTGCATGGCCATACCCCCATCATGCCAGGGTTGGAGCACTGCTCCATGATGGAGTACGGTTCCAATATTGGAGCAACGCTCCAACCTGGTGGTCGTGGCCGCCGTTCGCGGCCCCGGCTCCGCCGGAGAACCCTGCGCGGTGCCGGGGTTCCGACTGGAGGAGGTTCCGCGTGTACGACGTGATGATCGTGGGGGCCGGCCCGGTGGGCCTGTTCCTCGCCGCCGAACTCGCACTGGCCGACTGCTCGGTGCTGGTGCTGGAGAAGGACCAGGAGCCCACCACCGCCTGGAAACAGCTCCCACTGGGCCTGCGGGGTCTGAACGCCGGGTCGGTCGAGGCGTTCCACCGCCGCGGGATGCTGCGCGAGCTGCTGGATGCCTCGGGCGTCGATGCGGCACGGGTCGGCGCGGATCCGCACGGCTCGACGGCCCCCCGCGACCTGAGCCACTTCGCGGGCCTGCCCGTCGACGCGAGCCTCGTCGACCCCGGCGCCTACTCGTCGAGGCTCCCCGGGCCCGCCATGGCGGGCATCATGACCAGCCTCGACGCGGTCGGAACCGTCCTGGAGCAGCGCGCGGCCCGGCTCGGCGCACGGATCGTCCGCGGTGCCGGGCTGGACGACCTGGCCCAGGACGGGGAGGGCGTCGTCGCACGGGCGGGCGGCCACGACCACCGGGCGCGCTGGCTCGTGGGATGCGACGGCGGTCGCAGCACGGTGCGCCGACTGGCCGGCTTCACCTTCGTCGGCACCGAACCGTTGTTCACCGGCTACGTCGCCCGCGTGGACTTCGCGGACCCCGAGCAGTTGGGCACGGGCTTCCGGCACACGCCCACCGGCATGTACCTGCGCACGCCCTTCGAAGGGCACCTGGGCATGATGGACTTCGACGGCGGGGCCTTCGACCGCTCGAAGCCCCTGACCCGCGCACACCTCCAGTCCGTCCTGCGCCGCGTCAGCGGCACCGACGTGACCCTGACCGCGGTCCGTCTCGCCTCCAGCTTCACCGACCGCGCCATGCAGGCCACCAGCTACCGCGAGGGCCGCGTCCTGCTGGCCGGCGACGCCGCCCACATCCACTCCCCGCTCGGCGGCCAGGGCCTGAACCTCGGGCTCGGCGACGCGATGAACCTCGGCTGGAAACTGGCCGCCGCCGTTCGCGGAACCGCGCCCGAGGGCCTGCTCGACACCTACACCGCCGAACGCCACCCCGTCGGCGCGGCCGTCCTCGACTGGTCCCGCGCCCAGGTGGCCACGATGAAGCCCGGCCCCAACACCCCCGCCCTGCGCAAGCTGGTCACCGGACTGCTCGACACCCGCGACGGCGCCACCCACGTCTTCCGCAACACCTCGGGGCTCACCCACCGCTACGACCTGGGCAGCGACCGGCCCCTGGTCGGCGGCACCGGCCCGGACTTCCACCTCGCCGACGGCACCCGCCTGGGCGACCTGCTGAACGAGGGGCACGGCGTCCTCCTCGACTTCACCACCGACCGCAGCCTGAAGGACGTGGCCACGGCCTGGGAGGACCGCATCCACTACGCCGCCGGGCCGGCCGCCGACGACCTCGGGTACAGCGCCGCCCTCGTGCGCCCCGACGGCATCGTCGCCTGGGCCCGGGACCACGGCTCCGACGGCGGCCCCGGGCCGTTCCGGCACGCCGCCACCCGCTGGTTCGGCCCCCCGGCCCCCTGACCACCGCCCGCCGAACGGCCGGGGGCGTCCTGCACCACCACTGCGCTCAACTGTGGCTGCCGGTCCGCCCACCGCCGCCGGAACCGCCGCCGGCCTTCGCGCGGGTGCCGGGCGGCGGGATCGGCTGCGGGCCGTGCCGGCGGTCCGTCCAGCTGTGCCTGGCCACCTCCGACCACCACCGGCCGAAGGCCAGGGCGAGGCCCTGCTCGCGGGACTCCTCCTCGACGGCGGCGCGGGCCGCGTCGTCCCACCGGAGGGCGACTCCGGCCGTCCCGGCGCGTGACAGGGCGTACAGGTCCTTCTCCAGCTCCGCCGCCGTGAGTGGCTCCCGGGGCAGCACCGGCGCAGGGGCCGGGCCCGGAGCAGCGGGGCCCGGCCCCGGAGCGGCAGTGGCCGGGCCGGCGGGCGGGACGTCGGCCCGGAAGACCCGGACCCGCACCAGGCCGTCCGACTCCCCCACCTCGTACAGCCAGACCCGCCGGCCGGCGACCGCCTCCAGAGCGGTGCGGCGCAGCCGCGTCTCCTCCGCCCGTGCCCCCTCGTCCGCCTGCCGGGCCGTGCGCTGCTCCGCCAGCCGCTGTTCGACCTCCTCGCGGACCGGCCGGTAGGCCTCGGCCGCACGCTGCACCTCCGTCAGGAAGGCACGCTGGGCGGCCGCCGAGCGGTCGACGGCCCGTCTCCTCCAGCCCGGCCAGTGCCGCGGCGGGGGTACCGCGCGCCAGGCCCCGGTGCCCCGGTCCAGGTCGAACGCCGCGGCGGCGCCGCCGTGCGCGCGGTACAGCTCCTCCAGTGCGCGGGACACGGCGGCCAGGAAGGTGGCCGCGGCCTTGCTCCAGCGCACGCGCTCGGCCCCGGAGCAGGCCACCGGCTCGCCCCGGCCGTCGCCGATCCGGTAGACCTCGACCTGCTCGGGCAGCTCCACCGCCGCCACCGGCTCGAAGGACCCCGCGCAGCGCCGCTCCGCATCGAGCCGCACGTCGTCCCGGCGGACCGTGACATCGGAGACGTCGGTGACCTCGGCGATCCCGGTGACCTCCACTGCACCGACCTCCTGCCCGCTCCCGCACGCCGGCCCGTCCGCCCGTCACTCACCATAACGGCGCGGCCACCGTCCGCGTCAGACCCCGGCGCCGGATTTGTCCGGCCCCGGCGGTAGGGTCGGCCTGCACGTGACGGACGACCACCAGGGGCAGCCATGACCGCATTCGACACCGCCGGGACGGTGCTGCTGCTGCGTCGGCTGGCGGCGGCCTCGTCGGGGCTGGTCAGCCTCGCCCCGGGGATCGACGACGCGGCGATGGACTCCTGGCCCGTCCCGGTGCCCGAGGAGATCCGGGTGCTGTTCCGGGCGGTCGGGGGCGTGCGGTTCACCGTCTCGCGCTCCGCGGTGAACGGTCACGCCTCGTACGATCAGCTCGACTTCGCCCATCCGTACAACGAGGGCCGGTACCACGGCCTCGACACGAACTGGTACGTGGAGCACGCCGGCGGCACCGGGAGCCACTGGTTCGTCCACACCGACCACGGCGACGGGCACACTTACGTCGACGTGGACGCCGGGACCGGGGCGTGGGGGCCGGTCCTCCGGTTCTGGGACGCCACCGACACCGTCCGCATCGCGCCGTCCCTGCCGGCCTGGGTCCACCAGGTCGCCGACTGCGCCTCGCGCGCCCTCGCCGAGACCTCGGCCGGGGCCGGGACCGCCGGGACCGACACCACAGCAACAGTCACCGGAGTCACCGGAATCGAGCTCGGACCGGACGGCGAGGCCACGCCCGCCGCCACCCGGGCCTTCGGCAGCCGCTTCGGCGAGCACTGGGCCGCCCTGGACGACCGCCCGCCGACCGTGGGCACCCTCACCGTGCCCGAGGCCCGGGCCGCGGCCGACCCGGTCCTCCGGGAGGCGGCCGCCGGGCTGCCCGAGGACGCCCTGCTCGCGGACCTGCGGGCGGTCACCGGCCCCGCCCGGGTCGACTTCCGACTTCCCGTCACCTGCCGCTACGCCCGCCGGGCCGGTGGCGGCGTCCTGATCGCCACCCCCTGGGACGGGGAGTAGAGCCCGTCGAAGGGGTGCTGCCCCTGCCTCCGTGCCCCGCCGCCGACGGAGTCCGCTGCGGCGGACCGGCCGACCCCGGCGCGCGCGGTCGGCACCGGAGTACCGCTCCCCTCCGGGGGCGAAGCCGCTGACCCACGCCGGCCACCTGGTCGGCCCCAGACAGGCCGGAGCCGTGCCGCCGTGCACCCGGTCGGCCGGAGCCGTGCCGCCGACCGGAAGCCCGCCCGCCGGGAGCCGCGTACGGGCACGGCGGGCGGCCCGTCGGTGACACGGCGTTCCTCGTCCGCGTCCACCTGGACGCAGACGCCCGTCCGGTACGAGTCCAGCACGTTGCTCCCGACCACCACGCGTGCCTCGTGCAGCGCCTTCCGGTAGGCCGTGAACGCCTCCAGCAGACCGTGGCCGGCTCGGTCGTCATGGGCTCGGCGTCCTGAACGCCGATGACGAGCAGCAGGTACTTCCCGGCGGCTCCCTTCTTCCTCCGCATTCCCGTGTCGCCCGGTGATGCGGCGACGCCGGCAGCCCCGCCCGCGGCAGCCTCCCCTGCCGGCAGGGGCCACCCGCATTGCTAAGCGGACCATCGGTCCGCATGCTCCAACACCATCCGGACCGATGGTCCGCTTAAGGTCGGCCGCCGCGCCGCGGAGCAGAACGGAAACCCTGATCGTGACAGTGCCAACGACAGCCGCGGAGCTGTACCTCCACGGCCTGCACCTGCTGGTGGAGAAGGACATCGCCGGCTGGATCGACCTGTGGGACGAGCACGGTGTGCTGGAGTTCCCCTTCGCGCCCCCGGGCCGGCCCGGGCGGCTGGAGGGCCGGCAGGCCGTCGCGGACTACATGCGCCACTACCCGGACCACGTCGACCTCCACGAGTTCACCGACGTCAGGATCCACCGGACCACCGACCCCGGGACGATCGTGGTGGAGATGCGCGGGATCGGCCGCCTCGTCCAGGCCGACAGCCCCTTCGACATGACCTACATCGCCGTGGTCACCGTCGCGGACGGGCTCATCACCTCCTACCGCGACTACTGGAACCCCCTCGCCGTCCAGCAGCCCGGCGCCGACTTCCTGGGAGCGGCGGCATGACCGCTCCCGGCACCACCCTGGTCATCGGGGCCACCGGCACCACCGGCCGCCGCGTGGTCGCCGGGCTGGCCGCCGAGCGCCGCGGCGTCCGGGCCGCCGGCCGGAACGCCACCCCGGTGGCGGGCGCCCGGGCCGTCCGCTTCGACTGGCACGCGCCGTTGACCTGGGGCGGGGCCCTGGACGGCGTCGACCGCGTCTACCTCGTCCCCCCGATCGGCTCCGCCGACCCGGCCGCGGTCATGGTGCCCTTCCTCCAGCGGGCCCGCGCCGCGGGCGTGCACCGCGCGGTGCTGCTCAGCTCCTCCGCGATCGCCTCCGGCGGCCCGGCCGTGGGGCAGGTCCACCAGGCGCTGCCCGGCCTGTTCGAGCAGTGGGCGGTGCTGCGGCCCTCCTGGTTCATGCAGAACTTCACCGGCTCGACCCCTCACGCCCGCAGCATCCGCGAGGACGGCACCGTCAGCACGGCCACCGGCGACGGCCGCGTGGGGTTCGTCGACGCGGCGGACATCGCCGCCGTCGCCGTCCGCGCCCTGACCGACGACGCGGCCCCCAACACCGACCTGGTCCTCACCGGGCCGCAGCGGCTGAGCTACGACGAGGCCGCCGCGATCATCGGCGAGGTCACCGGCCGGCCCGTCACACACCGGCATCTGACGTTCGAGCAGTTGCGCGACCGGTGGGCGGCCGAGATCCCGGCGGAGTTCGCCGCCCTGCTGGCCGGCCTGGACCGCGCCATCGCCGGGGGCGCCGAGGACCGCACCACGGACACGGTCGAACGCCTCACCGGCCGGCCGCCGGGCAGCTTCCGCGCTTTCGCCGAACGGGAGCTGTCATGAAACAGTTCGACAGGTCCGGCCGGTCCGGCTGATCCGACGGGTCGTCCCGCCGGACGGCGACACGGCCCGACCTGCCGACAGGGCGCACGGACGGCCGGACTCGGACTCGCCGACACCCAGGGCCCGGTGGGGCCGCAGACCAGGAGGAGGACACGTGACCCAGCGCCGGGAGCGGGCGGACGCCCTGCGCAACCGGGAGGCCGTCCTGGCTGCCGCCGACGCGCTCTTCGCCGCCAGCAGCAGCCCCCAGAGCGTGTCGATGGAGGAGATCGCCGCCGCCGCGGGCGTCGGCAAGGGCACGCTCTTCCGCCGGTTCGGTGACCGCGCCGGGCTGATCGGCGCCGTCATCGCCTCCCGCCTCGACCCCCTGCAGCAAGCCGTGCGGGAGGCCGGGGAGGAGGGCGCGTCCCCACCCCGGCAGCGGGTGCTGGACCTTCTCGACGCCGCTCTGCGCTTCAAGATCGAGAACCGGAACCTGATGTCGGCCGCCGAGGACGCCGGGCTCAGCAGCCCCTACCGGGCCGAGCACTACGGCCGGTGGCACGAGGTCCTCCGGGCGGCACTGGCCGAGCTGCCCGGCGTCCGGAGCGCGGACTTCACCGCTCACGCGTTGCTGGCCGCGATCCGCGCGGACCTCGTGGCCCACCTGATCGACGATCAGGGGATGGCACCCGAAGCCCTGCGGGCCTCGCTCGCCGCGTACGTCGACGACGCCCTCGGCCCCGACGCGCCCCCGGAGGCGTGAGGGGCCGCAGGGGCCGGCATCGGCCCGCAGCGGCACCGCCCCCGCCGCCGAGCCGGCCGACAGGACGGCGGGGACGGCCTCGGGGACGGGGACGGCGTCGGGGCCCCGCGGCGTCATGCCTCGCCGCAGGACGCCCCCGGCGAGGCCAGCACCTTCGCCGCGCACGCGTGCCCGCGGACGGCTGCGGCGCGCAGGTCACCGTCGGCGAGGTACCCGGTCAGGAAGCCGGCGGCGAACGCGTCACCGGCGCCGGTGAGGTCGCGGATCCCGCCGACCGGCGGGACGGGCACCGCGAACGGCGCCCGCCCGGGGGCGTCCACCACCGTCGGCCCGGCACCGGATTTGGTGACCACCGTGGTGGCCGCCAGCCGCGCCCGCCCGGGGCCGGGGCGGCCGTCGACGAGGAGCCCGAGGAAGGCCGACTCCTCGCGGTTGGCGAAGAGCAGGGTGGGCGCCAGCTCCCCGGCCAGGGCGAGGAACCGCTCGCGGCCGAACTCGCCGAGCATCCCGGTCGAGGACGCGTCGAGCGAGGTGGTGGCGCCCGCCCGGCGGACCCTGTGCAGGGCGTCGACGGCGGTGGTGGCGACGGGCTCCCCGTCGAAGGAGTAGGCGGGCACGTGCAGGTGGGTCAGGCCGGCCAGCCAGGCGTCCGGGACGGTGCCGAGCAGCGTGGCCGCGCCCCGGTCGGGGAGCATCGTCCGTTCGCCGGCCTCGTCGATCAGCAGCACGATGCTGCCCGTCCCGCCCCGGCGCTGGACCCGCACGTCGACGCCGTGGCCGGTGAGTTCGGCGACGAGGCCGTCCCCGGTCGGATCGTCGCCGACGCAGCCGAGGAAGCGCGCGGGGCACCGGCCGGCGGCGAAGACCGCGACGTTGGCCGCGCTGCCGCCGCGCCGCCGGAAGATCCGGGCGCTGGAGTCGGTGCCGTGCCGGAGCGGGCCGTCCACCCAGACGACGACGTCTTCGACGAGGTCGCCGAGCACGCCGAGCACGGGCCTACGCCTCGTTCCGCAGCGCGGCGAGTGCGGTGGCGATCTGCCCGCCGAGCCGGACGTTGCCCCGGTAGACCTCGACGTTGACGTCCAGGCTGCGGCCCCCGGTGTCGCGCTGGATGAAGTCGAGCAGGAACGGCGTCGAGGCGTTGCCGGTGATCCCGCGGCGCTCGGCCTCGGCCCAGGCGCGGGCCAGCAGTTCGTCGAGCTCCTGCGGCGGCAGCTGCTTCGCCGGGTCGACCGGGTTGGCGATCAGGACGGCCTGGCCCAGCGCCAGGCCGTCCCGGGCGGCGATCACCCGGGCCGCCTCCTCGGGCGAGTCGACCCGGTAGCCGATCCGGTGGCCGGAGTCGGTGACGTAGAAGCCGGGGTACTGGTTGGTCCGGTAGCCGATGACGGGGATGTTGAGCGTCTCGAACCGCTCCAGGGTCGCCCGGATGTCGAGGATCGACTTCACACCGGCGCTGATCACGGTGACGGGCGTGACGGCCAGGGTCGTCAGGTCGGCGGACTCGTCGAAGCTCTCGGACGCCCCGAAGTGCACGCCGCCGAGGCCGCCGGTGGAGAAGACCGGGATGCCCGCCCGGTGGGCGAGGAAGGCGGTGGCGGCGACGGTCGTCCCCCCGTGCCGGCCGAGCGCGGCGACCACCGGCAGGTCACGCAGGCTCACCTTGTCGAGGTCGTCCGCCCGGGAGAGCTCCTCGATCAGATCCGCTCCGAGGCCGACCGTGGGCACTCCGGCGTGGACGCCGATCGTGGCCGGGACGACGCCGGCGGCCCGCAGCTGCTCCTCGGCCTCCAGCGCCACCTCCAGGTTGCGCGGCCGGGGCAGCCCGTGGCTGAAGATGGTCGATTCCAGCGCGACGACGGGGGCGCCGGCGGCGACGGCCCGGGCGACTTCGTCGGAGATACGGATCGGCAGACCGGTCATGGCGCGTGCTCCTCTGCGATACCACCACGGTGTGGCAACCGCGGCTCAGCCTAGGGATCGTTCGCATCGGGATCCAGAATGACTCCTGGGGCTTCCCATAGGCTGGCGGCTATGGGTTTCACACTGCGTCAGCTGGAGGTCTTCCTCGCGGTGGCCGACACGCTGCACTTCGGCCGGGCCGCCGACCGCCTGCACATCTCCCAGCCGACGGTCAGCCAGGAGGTCGCCCGGCTGGAGCGCACGACCGGCGTGGAGCTCTTCGACCGCAGCCGGCGGGCGGTACGGCTGACCCCGGCCGGCGAGGTGATGGCCGGCGAGGCCGCCCTCCTGCTCGACCGGGCGCGCTCGCTGCTCGCCCGGGTGCGGCTGCACGAGGAGACCCGGACGGCGACGGCCCGGATCGTCGCCTCCCCCAGCGTCATGAACCGGCTGCTGCCGGCGGTGGTCAGCCGGGCCGAGCGGGAGCTGCCCGCGCTGGAGACGGCGGAGCTGACCGTCGACACCGGGCACGTGTCGGCGACGCTCGGTGCCGAACTCGCCGACATCGGCCTCGGCCGCTTCCTCGACGACGTGCCCGGCTACCGGCGCGAGCGGCTCACCGACGAACCCCTCCGGGTGGCGGTCAGCCGCCGGCACGCCCTGGCCGGGCGGGCCGCCGTCCGACTGGACGAGCTGGGCGACCTGCCGCTGCTGCTCTGGTCGCGCGAGCAGCATCCGCGGTACTACGACCACGTGCTCGGCCTCTGCTCGGAGCGCGGCATCGAGCCGCCGGTCCTGGTCAGCCCGCCGCGGATCGTCGGCTCGCGGCTCTACCTGCTCGCGCAGAACCGCGCGTTCTCCCTCGTCCCCGCCTCGATGGCCGGGCACCTGACCGAGGACGTCGTCACCCTCCGGCTCGCCGGACGGGCCACACTGCCGCTGGAGATGCAGTGGCGGCTGGACGACGCGCGGCCGGGGACGGCCGCCCTGCGGGAGCTGATCCGGCAGGAGGCGGCCGTCCTCGGGACGGCCTGAGCGGCCCGTCGCACCGCCCCGGCGAGCCTTCTCGCAGAGGGTCGGAAGCACAGGGTCAGAACCGCAGCGTCCAAGCGGTGATCGTCCCGGTCCAGTAGCCGTAGAGGTCGGTCGCCCGCAGCCGCCAGACGCCGTTGGCCGGGACGGCCGAGGCATCGGCCCCGAAGATCCCGCGGATGTTCGGGAAGCCGTCCCAGATCTTCTCCTCCCGGAGCAGGAAGACCGCGCCGTTCGGCGCCACCAGCTCGACCCGGAGGTCCCCGCGCCACGGGTAGTCGATGGCGAGCTGGACCTCCAGGTCCTTCGGGGCGTTGCCGGTCATGCCGGAGACGGTCACCGGGGCTTCGTGGACGCCCTGGCCGTCGATCGGCACCGGGGTGTCGGTGGCGAACAGCGGGCCGCGCGTCCGGTTCGGCACCGATCCGGTGTACAGCAGCCGGTCGGGCGAGCCCTGGCCCGGGTCGGTGACGGCCCCGGTGGTGGCGGCGGCGGTCAGCGCCGTGGCCACCTGGGCGGGCGTGGCTGTCGGGTGGCCCGACAGGTAGAGCGCCGCGGCACCCGCCACGTGCGGGGCCGCCATCGAGGTGCCCGACATGAGGAGGCCGAAGCCGCCGTAGTCGCTCCAGTTCTGCGTCGACTCGATGTCCACGCCGGGCGCGAAGAGGTCGACCAGCGGGCCGTGGTTGGAGAAGGACGCCCGCTGGTCGTCCGCGTCGGTGGCGCCGACGGTGAGCGCGGTGGGCACCCGCGCGGGCGAGTGGTCGGCGGCGTCGATGTCGTCGTTCCCGGCCGCCACCGTGTAGGTGAGGCCGGTGGCGATCGAGCCGGCCACCGCCGCGTCGAACACCGGATCCGGCTCGCTGCCGAGGCTCATGTTGACCACCGCGGGCCTGACGGCGTGCGCCGTCACCCAGTCGATGCCCGCCACCACCTGCTCGGTGGTGCCGAAGCCGTCGTCGTCCAGGACCCGCACCGCGACGATCTTCGCGGCCTTCGCGACCCCGAACACGCTGCTCGCCACCGTCCCCGCCACGTGCGTCCCGTGCCCGTGGCCGTCCTCGGCCTCGGCGTCCCCGTCGACGGCGTCGTACCCGTAGGAGGCCCGCCCGTCGAACTCCTCCTGGGTGACCCGCACGCCGGTGTCGACGATGTACGCCGTGACGCCGCTGCCCGCCGAGTCCGGGTAGGCGTACCGGTTGTCGTACGGCAGCCTGCGCTGGTCGATCCGGTCCAGCCCCCAGGCCGAGGGCTCGGGCTGCACGGCGTCCAGCCGCACCCGGCGGTTCTGCGACACCAGCGCCACCGCCGGATCCGCGGCCAGCCGGCGGGCGTCGCGGGCGGAGAGCTGGGCGGAGAAGCCGTGGAGCGCCGCGTCGTACGTCCGCCGGACGGTGCCGCCGTAGGCGCGGGCGAGGCCCTGCGCGCCGGCGGCGACCGGGCGGGCCGCGGCGGCCTGCGGCTTCAGGACGACGAGGTAGCTGCCCGGTACCGCGTTCGGGGACTGCGCGCCCTGCACCTGCCCCTCGGGCGGCGCCGCCGCGGCGGGCAGGGCCCCGCCGGCGCCGATGCCCAGGGCCGCGGTCACGCCGAGCACGGTGCAGGTGCGGCGGAGCCGCCTTCGCCGGTCCATGAGTGGTCCCCCCTCGCCAGGCGTCCGACGGCGATCAGCCCTCTGGGGAAGAGCTTGACTGATCATCAGAAAACTGACAATGAACGGGAGTTGGCCGATTCCTGCCGTGCCCGGCGGCCGCGGCACCGGCGCCGGCCCGGGAGCCGCCCGCCACCGCTTGACCTCAACCGGACTTCACCTTCTACGGTCGTCCCCGTGGCCGGCCCGCAGGCCGTGCTGCCCGCAAGCCCGACCCGACACCTCGCCCGACACCGCGCCTGACACTTCAGGCCCCTGCCCGACCCCATACTCGACCCCGCGCCGCGCCACCCGCGGGAAGCCTTCGAACGGAGCGCCACAGCCATGGTCTTCACCCCCGAGGAACGCGCCTACCTCGACACCCAGCAGCTCGGCCGGCTGGCCACCCTCGGCCCGCAGGGCGCACCGCAGGTGCGGCCGGTGGGCTTCCGGCTCAACGAGGACGGCACGATCGACATCGGCGGGCCCCGGATGGCGGACAGCCAGAAGTACCGCAACGCCGTCCGCGACCCGCGGGTCTCGTTCCTGGTCGACGACATGACCCCGGCGGACGACCCGGACGCGCCGGCGCCGGGCTGGGGCCGCGGGGTCGAGATCCGCGGCCGGGCCGAGGCGCTGACCGTCGACGTCCCGCCGGTGGCGCCCGCGTTCTTCGCCCACGACATCCTCCGGGTGCACCCCGAGCGCATCGTCAGCTGGAACCTCGCCGCCCGCAGCAGCACCGGCCGCAACGTGGCCGGCTGACGGCACGGCCCCGGGTCGCCACCCGCCGGAGCGGGCGGCGGCCCGGGGCCACCTCCGTGCGGACCGGCCGGCGTCAGGCCCGGCAGAGGCCGGTGGCCCAGTCCACCGAGGCCGCGGCCTGGGAGTAGCGCCACTCGGGCGCCAGCAGGTCGCGGTCCAGCTGGGAGGCGGCCGCCTTGTCCTCCACCACGTAGCCGAAGTCCTGCAGCCAGGCCGGGTAGAGGTTCTTCGAGCCGATGTAGAACGCCGATCCGTCCACCGAGACCAGCTTGTGGTGCAGCGCGTACGGGTGTCCGTCGGCCCAGGTCGCGGCCGGGGCGGCGCGGAAGGTGGCGAGCTGGAGGTTGCCGCAGAGCGCGGCGCCGGCCTTGGCCGGATCGCCGGTGAGGGCGGTGAGCCGGGCCTTGAGGACGTCGCTGATCTCGTTCAGGGACTTGATCTGCGAGTAGCCTCCGCTGCCGACGGTGCCGCGGTTGGCCGGGTCGCTGACCACGATGCGGACCTTCACCCCGGCGGCCAGCTTGGCGGCCAGCGTCTCGTACAGCCGGGCGTCGTAGCGGGGCAGCGGCGGGCAGGTGCCGTTCATGTCCTGCTGGGAGATCTCGATGTGCCCGGTCGCGCCGGCCACCAGCGCCCGCAGCGCGTTCTCCTCGGGGTTGACCGTCTCGTAGTCGCGGTCCGCGTTGGTGTTGTCGTGCAGGGTGAGCGGTCCGCACTTGGTGTCGGACACGCCGGGGACGACGGCGGGCCGGTAGGCCGAGGCGGGGTCGTTCGTCTTGATGCCGACACCCAGGCCGCCGACGGCGAGGACCGGGACGGTGCCGGTGGCGGGCGGGGCGGGGTTGAGCTCGCGCTCCATCGAGGGGCGGCAGGCGGCGCCGTTCGAGGAGGCGAACCAGGCGTTGTCGAAGACGCCCGTCCGGCCGCAGGTCCACTCCCAGAGGGTGTCCAGGTAGCGGGCGGCGGAGCCGGCGGCCGGGCCGGTGAGCGCCAGGTCGACGTCGGAGACGGGGTGGGCGGTGTCGAGGTAGTCGTCCTTCCACCCGTTGATGCCGCCGGCCACCACGCTGCGGCCGTCGACGACCAGCAGCTTGGAGTGGTTCCAGGAGAAGGCCGTCCGCGAGGTGGTCATCGAGGCCACCGTCAGGTTCACCGAGGCGGCCGCCGGGCCGAGCCGGGAGACCAGCTCGTCACGGTAGCGGGACGGCAGGACGTTGACGTTGTAGAGCGGCGCGGCGCCGACCAGGATCCGCACCTGGAGGCGGTTGCCGGCGGCCACGGCCGCCTTCAGCCCCTCCACCAGGGCGTCCTCGAAGCCGCCGTTGGGGAACGGCGCGAGGGTGGAGACGTCGACGGTGCGGGTCGCGGCGGCGACGTCCGTGCGCATCCGGTCCAGCAGGGCGCGGGTGCCCGGGCGGTCCGCGCACGCGGCGTCGCCCCAGCAGCCCGGGGTCTGGAGCAGCCAGCCGGCCGGGTCGTCGGCGCCGGCGTTCAGGCTGTTGCCCTCGGTGCGCTGCCAGACGGTGCCCTCCAGGCCGGGGGCCACCTCGCGCAGCGCCCGCTCGATCGCGTCGAGGTGGGGGGTGCCGGCTTCGCCGCCGGGGGCGGGGCTCTTCGCCGGGTCCGCGTGGGCGGGCAGGGGCGAGGCGACGGCGAGCAGGGTGGTGGCTGCGGCGGCGGCCAGGGCCGAGCGCAGCAGGCGGCCGGGCCGGCGGGACCAGGGGAGGTGCACGTGTGGTTCCTTCGGGAAGTGACGGGTGGTTCACCCGGGGGACGACCTGAGATTACCGAAAAGTAACTTGTTGTCTAATCTGCGCATGACAATCGGTCAGCGGGCCGGAATCACACCCGCCGTCCGACCCCCGCCGTCCGACCCCCGCCGAACGGCCGGCCGCTCCTGACGGCGTGCCAGGCCGGCCCGGCGGGCCCCGGCGCCGTACCGTCGGCGCATGTCCCTCGGCCTGTTGTCGGCCCTCCTGGCCGCGCTGCTCACCGGTTCGGCCACCGTCCTGCAGGCGGTCGGCGCCCGCCGGGCCGCGGCCGAGCCGCAGGCAGGCGAGGCCGCGGCACTGGCCGGTGCCTTCCGCCAGTGGCCGTTCCTGGTCGGCGTCGGCCTGGACATGCTCGGTTTCGGCGCCGAGCTCGTCGCCCTCGGCCGCCTGCCGCTCTACGTGGTCGAGGCCGCGCTGGCCTCGGCGCTCGCCGTGACCGCCGTCGGGGCCGCGCGCGTCCTGCGGGTGCGGCTGCGGCGCAGCGAGTGGGCGGGGGTGGCCGCGGTCTGCGTCGGGCTCTGCGTGCTCGCGCTCACCGCCGGGCGGGACGGCGACGGCACGGGGGACGCCGCGCTGCGGCTCGGCGTGCTGCTGGTCGCGGTGGTGCTGACGGGCGTCGCCGGGCTGGTGGTCCGGTACGCCGGGGCCCGGCGGGCACCGCTGCTGGGGCTGGTGGCGGGCCTTCAGTTCGGGGTGGTCGGTGTCGCGGTGCGGGTGCTGCCCGACCCGCGGCTGCCCGACCTGCTGGCCGAGCCCTCCGCGTACGCGGTCGCGGTGGCCGGGCTGGGCGGGTTCGCGGCGCTGACCTGGGCGATGCAGAGCGGATCGGTGACCGCGGCGACGGCCACCATGGTGCTCGGGGAGACGCTGGGCCCGGCCGTCGTCGGGGTGCTCGTCCTCGGCGACCACACCCGGCACGGCGCCACGCCGCTCGCCGTCGCGGGCTTCACGGCCGCGGTGGCCGGGGCGCTCACCCTGG
Source organism: Kitasatospora sp. NBC_01560 (assembly GCF_045208415.1). Taxonomy (NCBI): domain Bacteria; kingdom Bacillati; phylum Actinomycetota; class Actinomycetes; order Kitasatosporales; family Streptomycetaceae; genus Kitasatospora; species Kitasatospora sp. NBC_01560. The sequence goes on from NZ_CP109364.1 coordinate 813,712, forward strand.
CGCGGTTCGGCGACGCCGAGCAGCCGGCCGCCACCCGCTGAGCCGGTCACGGCGGCGCGGCGTACCGCGCGGTGCCCCCGCCCGCCCGCAGGGCCCGGCCGGTACGCCGGACGCCTGCGGGCGGGTGGCCCGACCGGCTCAGCCGGCCAGGACCTCGGTGACCAGCTCGCGCGCCTCGGCCTGCACGCGGGCGAGGTGCTCCTCGCCCCGGAACGACTCGCCGTAGATCTTGTACACGTCCTCGGTGCCGGACGGCCGGGCCGCGAACCAGGCGTTCTCGGTGCAGACCTTGATGCCGCCGATCGCCGCACCGTTGCCGGGCGCCTCGGTGAGGACGGCGGTGATCGGCTCCCCGGCCAGCTCGCCGGCCTTCACCTGCTGCGGCGACAGCCGGGCCAGCAGCGCCTTCTGCTCCCGGTCGGCCGGCGCGTCCACCCGGGCGTAGGCGGGGGCGCCGTGGCGGGCGGTCAGGTCGCGGTAGTACTCGCTGGGCGTGCGGCCGGTCACGGCGGTGATCTCCGAGGCCAGCAGGGCGAGCAGGATGCCGTCCTTGTCGGTGGTCCACACCCCGCCGTCGCGGCGCAGGAAGGACGCCCCGGCGGACTCCTCGCCGCCGAACGCGATGGAGCCCTCCAGCAGCCCGTCGACGAACCACTTGAAGCCCACCGGCACCTCGGTCAGCTCGCGCCCGAGGTCGGCCGCGACCCGGTCCAGCATCGAGGAGGAGACCAGTGTCTTGCCCACGGCCGCGTCCGCCGGCCAGTCGGCGCGGTGGCGGTACAGGTAGTCGACGGCGACGGCCAGGTAGTGGTTCGGGTTCATCAGGCCGTCGGGGGTGACGATGCCGTGCCGGTCGGCGTCGGCGTCGTTGCCGGTGGCGATCGCGTACTCGTCGCGGCGGCCGATCAGCGAGGCCATCGCGGCGGGCGAGGAGCAGTCCATCCGGATCTTGCCGTCCCAGTCCAGCGTCATGAAGCGCCAGGTCGGGTCGGTGACGGGGTTGACGACGGTCAGGTCGAGGCGGTGGGTCTCGGCGATCCGGCCCCAGTAGGCGACCGAGGCCCCGCCCAGCGGGTCCGCGCCGATCCGCAGGCCGGCGGCCCGGACGGCGTCGAGGTCCAGCACCGAGACGAGGTCCTCGGTGTAGGTGGTGAGGAAGTCGTACCGGCCGGTGGTCGCGGCGGCCAGCGCGCGCGCGTACGGCACCCGCTTGACACCGCGCAGGCCGTCCCGGATCAGGGAGTTGGCGCGGTCCTGGATCCAGCCGGTGGCGTCCGACCCGGCCGGGCCGCCGCTCGGCGGGTTGTACTTGAAGCCGCCGTCGCGCGGCGGGTTGTGCGAGGGCGTGACGACGATGCCGTCGGCGAGCGCCTGCGGGTGGCGGCGGTTGTGGGCGAGGATCGCGTGCGAGACCGCCGGGGTGGGCGTGTAGCCGTCGGCGTCGTCCAGCAGCACGGTGACGCCGTTGGCCGCCAGCACCTCGACGGCGGTCACCCGGGCCGGCTCGGACAGCGCGTGGGTGTCCGCGCCGAGGAAGAGCGGGCCGGCGATGCCCTGGGCGGCCCGGTATTCGCAGATCGCCTGGGTGGTGGCGGCGATGTGGTCGTCGTTGAAGGCGGCGTCGAGGGAGGAGCCGCGGTGGCCCGAGGTGCCGAAGGCCACCCGCTGGCCCGGCTCCTCCGGATCCGGGTGCAGCGCGTAGTACGCCGTCACCAGCCGCGCCACGTCCACCAGGTCGTCCGGCTGCGCAAGCTGACCGGCCCGTGCGTGTGCCATACGTGTCTCCCACCAGTTCGCTGTCCGGACGCCGGCCCGGCCGGCCCGGCGCTTCCTTGCCCCGTGCTCACCGATCGTAACCAGAACACGACCGGCGGCCGTACCCGGGCGGCCCCGGGCCGGGTCGCGCGGGGCCCGCGGGGCGGCCGGGGTCGGGCCAGGTCAGACGGGCAGCTGCTCGCGGAAGGCGTCCAGGGCGGGGGCGGTGGTGGTGGCCACGAACTCCGTGACCCGGTAGGCGGCCAGGCCGGCCACGGTGAAGGGATCGCTGCGGGTGATCTCCTCGATCGCCGCCCGGTCGGCGCCGGCGGCGAGGATCACGCCGCCGTCGCGGGGCACCTTGCGGCCCGAGGCGAGGAAGGTGCCGGCCGCGTAGTGCTCCTTCAGCCAGTCGATGTGCTCCGGGAGCACGGCGTCGATGCGCTCCAGCGGCCCGGTGTAGGTGAGCTCCAGTACGAACATGAGCCCAGGCTAGCGGCCGCTCCGGACGGCTCGTCAGCCGGCCCCGGGGGCGCGGATTTTACCGAACGGTCGACCAACGGGGCACGTCGGCGGGCTAGCGTGCAGGACATCCCTTGGACGACAGGGCGCGGGAGGACCGCGCGGGAAGAGGTGTGCCGTGAACCGGACCGGGCGAAGCGAACGGACCGAAGGAGCCGACCGGACCGAACGGACCGAACGGACCGAAGGAGCCGACCGGACCGAACGGGCCGAAGGGCCTGAAGGGACCGACCGGATCGACGTCCCGGCCCTCGCGGCGGCGCTGCCGCAGGCCTGGGGCTCGCGGGTGCTCGGCCGGGTGGGCCCGGCGGCCGTGAAGGTGCTGCGGATGGACGGGCGGCCGATACCGGTCGAGCGACACGCGCAGACCGAGGTGCTGCTCGTCCTCGACGGGCGGCTGGAGCTGGTGGTCGACGGCTCGGCGGTGCCGGTGGGGCCGGGCGGGATGTACGTCGTCCCGGCGGGCGTCCCGCACGCGGTGGCGGCCGGGAGCCGGGGGACGCTGCTGATCGTGGAGGCCGACGCCTGACCGTCCGCGGCAGCGTGTCGACCCACATCCTGCCAGCTCAGCGGCGCCGGCGGTAGGACTCAGCACACGTCCGTTGTGCCTTGCCGCGGTGCACCGCGGGCCCGCAGACTCGTCCGCATCCACTCCCCCGGCCCCGTGCCGGCACCCGTCCGCGGGCGCCGTCGCGCACGTCGTGCTGCCCAGCCGGCCGGGCGGAGTCGGCGGATCGAGGGGGAAACAGCTGATGAACGGTCTGAACCAGGACGCGGTGCTGCGGGCGCGGGTCATGCTGCTGAGCAGCAACCAGCGGGTGCTGCGCGGGCCGAAGGCCCTGCCGGTGTACCGGCTGCTGACCGCGGTCGAGCCCGAGGTGTACGGCTCCAAGCCGGCGCACGTGCTGACCGGGGCGGCCGCCGCGCCCGCGCTGCTCCCGCAGGAGCGGCGGGCGCTGCTGGAGGAGGCGGTCGCGGTGGCGCAGGCGCTGCAGCCGGGGAACCCGTACCGGGCCAAGGTCCTCGCCCGGGCCCTGGCGGCCCTGGCAGCTCGGGCGGCTCCGGCGGCCCCGGCGGGCCCGGGGACCGAACCGGCCGCGTAGGGCCCGGGTGCACCGTCGCCCGCCCGGTCGCCCGCCCGGTCGCGCACCGGGCGGGCGACCGGGCACCCGCGAGGGGGCGGTCCCCCGCGTACGCACCGACTGCGGTAGAAATCAGCGAGTTGACGATCGATCGGAGAAATCTGCCATGACCAAGTCAGCTCTGCCGCGCCGCGGCCTGCTCGTGGGTGCCGCCGCCACGGTGATCGGCTGGAACACCGCCGGACGCTCCTGGGCCGTCGCCGGTACGGACGGCACCACCGGCCCGGACGGCACCGCCGGGGCGGGCGGCGAGGCCGGGTCCGCCGCGAGCCCGCCGGCGTTCGCCGCGCTGCCGCCGCTGGACGGGAGCGTCGTCGCCGACCCGGCAACGCTGGCGCGCTTCGGGGGCGACTTCGGCCACCTGGTGACCACCGCTCCGCGCGCCGTGCTGCGGCCCGGTTCGGTGCGTGACGTCGCCGCCGTCGTCGGCTTCGCCCACCGCCACCGCATTCCGGTCGCGATGAACGGGCAGAGCGGTGACGGCGTGGGCGGAGCCTCCGAACTGGAGTCGCACTCCAGCTACGGGCAGGCCGGCGCGCCCGGCGGCATCGCCGTCGACGCCCGCGGCCTGGGCCGGATCCTCTCCGTCACCCCGGGCCGCGCGGTCGTGGAGGCCGGCGTCACCTGGGCCCAGCTGACCGACGCCGCGCTCGCCCAGGGCTGGGCTCCGCCCTGTCTGACGGACTTCCTGCACCTGTCCGTCGGCGGCACGCTGAGCGTCGGCGGGATCGGCGGCGCCGTGCACCGGTACGGGCTGCAGGTGGACACCGTGGAGTCGGTCGACGTGGTGACCGGCACCGGCCGGCTGGTCACCGCCTCGCCCACCGCCAACCGCGACCTGTTCGACGCGGTGCTGGCCGGCGGCGGCCAGGCCGGGATCATCGTCCGGGCGACGTTGCGGCTGGTGCGGGCCCGCGAGCGGGCCCTGGTGTTCAACCTCTTCTACGACGACCTGGCCGTCTACCTCGCCGACCAGGAGCGGCTGATGACCGAGCGGCGCTTCGACCTCCAGGTCGGCGAGGTGGTGCGGAACGCGGCGGGCACCGGCTGGCGGTACAAGGTGGAGGCCGTCGCCCACTACGACGGCGCCGCGGTGCCCGACCGCGCGGCGCTGCTGCGCGGGCTGCGCTGCGTCGCGGCCGAGACGACGGTGGTGGACCAGACCGCCCGCGAGTACGCGTTCCGGGTGGACGGCTTCGCCGGGTACCTGAAGGCGGCCGGCCTCTGGGAGCAGCCCAAGCCCTGGCTGAGCCTCTTCCTGCCGGCCTCGACCACCGCGGCGTTCATGCGCGAGGCCGAAGCGCTGCTCACGCCCGCCGACCTGGGCGCCGGGCTGCTGCTCTTCCACCCGTACCGCACCGACCGGTTGACCCGGCCGATGGCCGTGATGCCGGCCGAGCCGGTGGCCTGGCACTTCGACCTGCTCTCCTTCCCCGCGCCGGGGGCCGACTCCGCCGCCGCGCTGCGCCGCAACCGGCTGCTGTACGACCGGGCGGTGGCGCTCGGCGGCAAGCGGTACCTGGTCGGGGCGATCCCCGGGATGACCCGCACCGACTGGCGGCGCCACTACGGCACCCGGTGGGCGGCGGCGGTGGCCGCGAAGCAGCGGTACGACCCGGCGGGCATCCTGACCCCGGGGCAGGGCATCCACGGCTGAGCCAGCGGGCCCGGGACCCGGGCGGGCATCGCGACGAACGCCTCGGCCGGGGCTCGGACGAGGCGGTGCATGCCCGCCGAGGGCGGGGCCGGCCCGGTGAAGCCGCGGCGGGCGTAGAGCCGGTGAACGTCGCCGTCGGCGATCAGCGGGGCGTGGGCGACCGCCGGAGCGGGCCGAAGGGCCCGTGCCCGGCGGTCGCCGGAGCGCAGTGCGTCAGGAGACCGAAAGGCATCAACGGAGCGGCCGGCAATGTCGGACGGATCGTCAGAATCGAGAAGAATCACCGAAGGTTGGGCCGCCGGAAGGCCGGGCAAAGGGATGCCCAGATTTGGGGATGGAATCGCGTGGGATGGCCGGCTCCCCTGACAACGAATGCAGCGATGTGTTCCGCATATGCCCTGATCAGCCCCGGGGGCGCTCGTTCTCGGTGGTGTTCGCGGTGGTGACGCCCTGCCAGGTGGCCTGCGCCCCCGAGTCGCCGATGCGGTACACCTGGACGACCGCCCCAACGGCCAGGATCACTGCGAGGGCCATGACCGCGGCGCGGCTCCGGCCGGCGGTCCGGCCGGCGGACTGTCCTGCCGCCGCTGACAGCACGGCCGGCGAGCGGTCCGGGCGCCATGCCGCCCAGCCCAGAGCCGCCGCGAGGACGAACAGCCCGACGGCCCACGGCAGGAGGCCGTCGCCCAGCTCGGCGTGCCGTTCCACCAGAGTGCTCTCGCGGACGTGCTCCGCCAACCACTCACCCGCGTTCGTGGTGAGCGGAACAGAGCCGAGCGAGACCAGGGCGAGCAGGGGCAACCCCAGCCCGAAGCGGCGCAGCAGTGGAGGCCGTAGTGCGCAGGCGACCACGGCAAGGGCGGTGAGCGGCACCAGGACGACGACGGCGTGCACGAGGAGAACGTGCACGGGCACGCCGTTGAACGTCGTCAGGTCCACGGTTCGGCTCCTCCGCTGGGTCGGGACACAGGTCATCGTGCCCCTGAAGGACCGCGCGGAACGGGAGGCGCCCCGAGGGGCCGGAGTCCGGCTCGGCCGCGACCCCTCCACCCCTCGCCGGCAGCGTCCGTACACGGCCTCGCGAACCGCCCCCGCTGCCCGGGTGGGACCGGGTCGGCGACACCGGCCCCCGGAACGACGGCCGCCGGCCGCCGGCCGGAAGAGCACGTCTTCCCAGGTCAGAGCCACCAGCCGGTATGATGTTCACTCACCTATCGGGGGGGCAGATGAGCCAGCTGGAGCCGCCGGCCCTGGGGCCGCTGCTACGTGCGCACCGCCACGACGCCGGGTTGACCCTGGAGGAGTTGGCGGAGGAGTCGGGCGTCAGCGCCCGCGCCATCGGCGACATGGAGCGCGGTCACAGCCGCGGCCCCCAGGCCCGCACCGTCGAGGCCCTCGCCGTCGCCCTGGGGCTCACCCGGGCCGCCACCGAGGAGTTGGTGGGCGCGGCCCGCGCGGGCCGGCGGCGCCAGCAGGCAACCGCGGCACCCGGCCTCTGCGACCTGCCGCCTGCGGTACCCGACTTCACCGGCCGCGAGAACGAGACCGCCTGGCTCGGGCGCAGCGTCACCGCCCCGGCCGGTCCACCGGTCTCGATCGTCTCCGGCGCGCCCGGTCTGGGCAAGACCGCCCTGGTGGTGCACGCCGGAACCCAGCTGGCCGGCCGGTTCCCGGACGGGTGCTTCTTCCTCGACCTGCGCGGTCTGGATGCCGAACCCGTCGTGCCGCACGACGCCCTGGCGCGCCTGCTGCGGGCGCTGGGCGTCCGCGAACGCGACCTGCCGGCCGAGACCGACGAGCGCCGCGCGCTCTATCGGCGCCTGATGCGGGGACGGGAGGCCCTCGTCGTCCTCGACAACGCCGCCCACGAGGCCCAGGTGCGCGCCCTGTTGCCCGGACCGGGGTCGAGCAGGATCTGGGTGACCAGCCGCCGCACGCTCGCCGGGATCGAGCACGCGCGACGGCTCGTCCTGGCGCCGCTGCCCGTCGGCGCCGCCACCGCGCTGCTCGGCGCGATCCTCGCGCAGCGCGAGGACGAGGCGGCCGGTCCGGACGGGCCCGGCCCGGCGGTGCTGGCGCGGATCGCCGAGCTGTGCGGGCACCTGCCGCTGGCGCTGCGCATCGCGGGCAACCGGCTGCTGAGCCGGCCTGCCTGGAACGCGCGCGGCCTCGCCGAGCGGCTCGGGGACGAGGACCTGCGCCTCCAGCGCCTGACCGCCGGGGATCTGCGCATTCGCTCGGCCTTCCGGCTCTCCTACGAACAGCTCCCCGAGCCGGTGCGGCGCCTCTTCCGCCGACTGGCGCTCGTCCCGGGGCCGGACTTCGGCCCGGGGGCGGGCGCCGCCCTCACCGGCCTGGGCCCGGACCTCGTCGAGGAGATGCTCGACGAGCTCCTCGACCTGGGCCTGCTCAGCCACACTGCCACCGACCGGCTGCTGTTCCACGACCTCCTGCGGCTCTACGCGCGCGAGCGGTTGCAGGAGGAGGAGACCTCGCAGGAGCGCGCCGCCGCCGAGGCCGCCCTGCACCACTGGCTGCTCGATACGGCGGCGGCCGCCGGCCAGTGGTTCCAACCCGGCCCGTCGCCGTCCGGCGGGGCGGCGACCGGCGGGGCGACCCCGGCCGGCGGGTTCGGCTCGGCGCGGGCCGCGCAGGCCTGGCTGGAGGCCGAGAGCGCCAACTGGCTGGCCGCGCTGCGGGTCGCGGCCGCGGCCGGCCGCCACGCCGAGGTGGTGCGGACGGCGGAGTCCATGCACTGGTTCTCCGACCGGTGGACCAACTGGGGCCACTGGCCGACGGTCTTCGGGCTGTCCCGAACGGCGGCCCACGCGCTGGGCGACGACGTCCTGGCGGCCACCCACGCCAACTACCTGGCCTGGGCGGTGCACTACTGCTCGCACCAGCCCCGCGAGTCGTCGGCGATCGCGGAGCAGGCGGCCGAACTCGCGCGCCGGGGCGGGGATGTCACCCAGGAGGCGTGGGCGCACTTCTACGCGGCGGCCGCCGCCGTCAGGCTGGGCGAGCTGGACGAGGCGGTGCGCCGGGCCCGGCGGGCGGCGGAGCTGTTCGCGACGGCGGGCGACCGCGAGGGGCACCCGCAGGCACTGCTGGCCCTGGCCTCGGCCCAGGCCGGCACGGGCAGCCACGGGGACGCGGTGGCCACCACCGACGTCATCCTCGACCTGCTCGGCGACCCGGCCACCGCACCCGCCGCGCACATCGGCGACTTCACCCGGACAAACGCGCTCGTCCAGAAGGGGCGGGCCCTGCTGGCGCTCGGCCGGCCGCAGGAAGCCGAACACACCTTCAGCGACGCACGCCTGGTGGGCGCGCGGGTCGAGGTGCCGCTGCTCCGGGCCATCGCCGGGCTCGGCCTGGCGCGGTCCCTCGCGGAGCTCGGGGAACGGGAACGCGCCCTCGGGGCCGCGCGGGAGGCCCGGGCGTTCGCCGAGACAGCCAGGGATCCGGCCCGGCTGGCCGAGGCGACCGCCCTGCTGGCCGCGTTGGCGGCCGCCGAGGACTGACCCGCCCGACCCGGCCCGACCGGCACTGACCCGACCCGGGGCCTCCCGGGACGGCGCCGGGCCACTGTGGGTAGCGCCGGGTCAGACCGTCTCGGGCCGGGTCGCCCCGATCGGCCCGGCCGGGCCGGGCACGGTCGGCCAGGTACCCGGCTCCCGGGCACCCGCCTGCCACTCGCGCGGAGTGACCCCGTAGGCGGCCCGGAACACCCGGCTGAAGTGGCTCGTGCTCACGAACCCCCAGCGCCCGGCGACGGCCGCCACCGTGGCCGGCCGGGCCGACGGCCGGCCCAGCTCGCGCCGGCACATCTCCAGGCGCCGGCGCTGGATCCAGCGGCCCACGGTGACACCCTCGTACTGGTAGAGCTTGTGGAGGTAGCGCACCGAGAAGTGATGGGCGGCCGCGATCCCCTCCGGGGTGAGACCGGGGTCGCCGAGGCGCCGCAGGATGTACTCCTTCGTCCTGGCGATCGTGACGCGCACCTCCTCGGGCACCGGCCGGGCCTCCCGCCGGCGGTGTTCGTGGGCGAGGACGGTGAGCAGGTCCATGGCCGTGGTGACGAGCCGGGTGGCCACCTGGGGGTCCAGCGAGACCACCGGCCGGGCGAGCCGCCCCAGATAGGCGGCCACCAGCGCGGCCGTCCCGGTGTCCGTCCCGAAGGCCGTCCCGGACAGCTCCAGCAGATCGTCCTCGGTCGGTCCGGCAGCCTCCCGGAGCCAGTGGAAGGCCGTGCCGGAGAAGTCCTCCGACACCTCCAGGACGACCGGACGACCGGCCCGGGCGACGGCGAACGCGCCCGGTCGCAGCGGCAGCCGGCTGCCGTCCAGGAGCAGGGCAGCCGTGCCGTGGTGGGGCAGCACCACGGTGACGTGCTCCTCCCGACCGCACAGCACGACGTTGCGACCGTGCGCGGCCGGCCACGGTCCGGCCACGATCGAGGAGATCCGCAGTGGGCCGAGCCGGTGGCCGGCGATGCTCGCGGCGTAGGGGACGCCCCGGGGCGGTGCCGGCTGCTGCGCGGCGCTCGGGGCGGGCACCGCGCCGGGTGACGGCGGGGCGAGGGTGAGGACAGGCATCGGTACTCCTGCGGCGGCCGCCGGGCGGTGTCCGGGAGGGCCGCGTTCTGACGCGGGGTGAGGGTCGGGCGCGGGGCAGCGCCGACCGGGTGCCCGGGCCGTCGCCCCGGCCTGCCGGTGAGCCGCTGCGGCCCGCCCCCTCATCCCACCGTGCCGGGCGGCGCGTGGCCAGGAAGAACAACAGGAGGAACTTCGCCTCCCCCGTTGCTGCGCGGCGCGCCGGCCCTACGACTGTCGGGCGAGGAAGCCGGCCGGTTCGGTGTCGACCTCGTCGGCGTGCGCGAAGGTCGGGCCGTACGGCGCACCCGGGAGGATGCGCGGGCCCGCCGACCCCCGGGTGACCGCGACCGGCCGGCGAGCGGCGGCGCCCGCTACCAGGGGTGGCGGTGCAGGGCGAGGTGCAGGGTGTCCACGGCCTGGATGAGAGCGGCGCGGGCCGAGGCCGTGCGGTAGTGGGAGTCGAGCAGCACGAAGCCGTGCACGACGCCCTGGTAGCGGGTGGCCACGACCGGCACTCCGGCCCTCCGCAGCCGGGCTGCGTAGGCCTCGCCCTCGTCCCGCAGCACGTCCGCCTCCGCGGTGATCACCAAGGTCGCCGGCAGGCCGGCGAGTTCGTCCAGGCCGGCGCGCAGCGGGGCTGCGGTGGCCTGCGTGCGGTCGGCCGGGTCGGGCAGGTAGGCGTCCCAGTAGCGGCGCATGTCCGCCCGGTGGAGGAAGTACCCCTCGGCGAAGTCGCGGTAGGACGTGGTGTCGAAGTCCGCGTCAGTGACCGGGCAGAGCAGTACCTGGTGGAGCAACCGGGCACCGCCGCGCCGGCGCAGGAGCAGGGTCAGGGCCGCGACCAGGTTGGCGCCGGCAGAGTCGCCGGCGGCGGCGATCCGGCTCCCGTCGAGCCCGATCTCGTCCCCGTGCGCGGCGATCCAGCAGGCCACGGCGTAGCACTGCTCGACGGGGACCGGGAACCGCTCGGCGGGCGGCCGTCCGTAGTCGACGAAGACCACGGCGGCATCGGCGCCCACGGCGAACTCACGCAGCAGATGGCGGTAGCTGCCGGCGTCGCCCAGCGCCCAGCCGAGGCCGTGCAGGAAGAGGACGACCGGCGCCGGCCGGGCCGCGTCGACCGGTCTGATCACCTGGATCCGGACGTGACCGACCGGTGTCGGCAACGCCAGCCAGGTGGCGACCGTGTCCTGGTGACCGTCCGACGGGTGCGGTCCGGCCAGGAAGGAGAGATCCAGGGGCGCGGCCGCGGCGCTCCCGCCCGCCCCTGCGTCGGGCCGGCGGACACGAGTGGCCAGGAACTCCCGGAGGCCGCCGTCCAGGACCGGACCCCGGCCGTCGGAGGTGGTGCTGTCGGACACGGGTGCGCTCCTGGCGTAGTGGCCGGTCGGGCCGGAGTCCGCTCGTCTCCCGTGCCGGCCACCGCGGCGGTTCCGGGCACGGAGGCGAGCCGGGGGTACTGCCACCGTGCCCGGCGGCCGTGCCGGCCCGGGGCCGAAGCGCCCGGGCCGGCACCTCGCCACGCTAGGCAGCGGCCGCTGCGGAACAGTGCCGAGAGGGAACCGGAATCCGCCCCACCGTGCACGGCCGTCCCGGCCCGCCGCCGTCAGGCCCCTTCGGCGCGCCGTGCCCGCCACTCGCGCGGGGACGTGCCGTACGCGGCCCGGAAGGCCCGGCTGAAGTGCGCGGGGTTGACGAACCCCCAGCGCTGGGCGACCGCCGAGACCGTCGGCGCGCTGCGGCCGCGCCGACCGAGCTCCCGGGCGCACTCCTCCAGCCGGCGACGCTGGATCAACCGGCTCACCGTCACCCCTTCGCCCTCGAAGAGCCGGTGCAGGTACCGCACCGAGATCCGGTGGGCGTCGGCGATGCTCTGCGGGGTCAGCCCGGGTTCGCCGAGCTGGCGGTCGATGTGGGTACGGACCGCCCGGACGAGGTGGGCGTTCGCGTCGTCGGGGGCGACGGCCGGCCGGCCGGCGAGTTCGGCGACGAGGGTGACGATGAGGTCGGCGACGCTGCCGGCCAGCAGGTCACCGACGGCCGCCGGGTAGCCGGGCGCGGCGTCGGCGAGGGTGTCGAGGAACGGGAGCAACACGGCCCCGAGGCTCTCCCGCGAGGTGACGGCGCGCCCGGTCACCCGACGGATCTCGGCCTCCGGCACACCGAGCAGCCGGTGCGGCAGGTGGAACACGTGGGAGCGGAAGCGCTGCGGGTAGTCCAGGGAGTAGGGCCGCGCGGTGTCGTACAGCACGAGGTCGCCGGCCGCCACCTCGGCCCTGCGGCCGTCCTGGGCCAGCACGGCACGGCCGGACACCTGGACGCCCACGGCCACCTGGGCCTCCGCCCCGGCCGAGCGCGCGATCAGGCCCGGCGTCCGGGAAAGCCGCGTCGCGTCCGCCTCCAGTGTGGAGACCCGCAGGCAGCCCAGCCGGTGCGAGTCCAGCCGGCCGTCGAACGGGCCGTCGGCGAGCGGCACCACCTCCACCGGCGCCAGGGCGTACGACACCGCCCGACCCCAGTGCACCGCCTTCTCCCCGACCGGCACCGAAGCTGTCGTGACCTGCAGGTTCACCGGGCAGCCCCCTTTCTCTCGGCATGCGCGGCCGAAGCCCCGCACGACCAGCCTGCTCCGGGGAGCGCAGGGTCGCCTAGGTCATCTGACTGTCGCTCCGCCGGGCGCGGGCGGCCGTGCGCCGAGAGTCACGGCGGAGTGCACGGCGAGCACAGTGGGCGGGACGGGCCGCGAAAGCGGGCGGGTGCCCGGCCCCGCAGCCTCAGTGGCCCTCCAGGGCGCGGGTGAGTGCCGCCCGCGAGGCGATGCCGAGCTTGGGGAAGACCTTGTACAGGTGCGCCGCGACGGTGCGGTGCGAGAGCCCGAGCCGGTGGCCGATCTCCTTGTTGCTCAGGCCGGACGCGGCGAGCCGGGCGATGCGCAACTCCTGACCGGTCAACGCCTCGGGCACCCGGTGCGGCTCCGGGGCGAGCGGGCCGCCGGCGGCGCGCAGCTCCTCCTCGCAGCGCAGGGCCCACGGCTCGGACTGGAGCCCCCGGAAGGCCCGGTGCGCCGCGCGGAGCACCTCGCGGGCCTCGGCCCGGTGGCGGCGGCGCAACCACGAGCCGTGGGCCAGCCGCAGCCGGGCCAGTTCGAAGACCCACTGCTCGGCACCCGGTGTCCGGTACGCGGCGCGGTAGGCGTCGTCGGCCGCGTCGTCCTCGGCCGCCAGGGCGGCCGCGGCGGCGAACAGGAAGGCGTGGTGGTCGGAGATCTCTCCAGGTCGCTCGGCCGACCCGGCGGCGACGAGGGCGCGGACCTCACCGCGCCGGCCGGTGTGCGCGGCGGCCTCGGCCAGGTCGAAGGCCAGCTGGTGGAACCAGGGCTGACCCCGGCGGGGCAGTCGCCCGGCCGGAGTCAGCCCGGTGAAGTGTGTGTACGCCTCCTCGTACCGCCCGTGCGCTAGCGCGGCCAGGCCCTCCAGATGGGTCAGCCGGTCCAGCACGAACCGCATCCCGGCGCGGGCCGCCAGCGGCCGGATCAGCCCTGTCGTCGCCGCCAGCCCCGACTCGTCGCCCCGGCCGGCGAGAAAGTGTGCGTGGTAGTGACGGAACATCAGAGCGTTGCAGTGGTAGCCGAGTTCCTCCGCCGCCTCGGCCTCGCGCAGGCAGACGGCCGCGCGGTCCCAGCGGCCGCGCAGGAAGTCCTGGTAGCACTTGGCCTTCGCGACCGAGCCCTGGGTGGCGTAGCCGTGCAGGCCGGTGAAGCGCCGCCAGAGGTCTCCGTCGGCCACGTCGACCGCCGAGGCGGTCCAGAGCAGCAGCCAGGCCGCGCCCGCCTCCTGCTCCTCGCTCATCCGGTCGACCACCACGCTCAGCTCCCGGGCCACCCCGCGGGCGGTACGGGCCGGGTCGAGCCAGGCCCGGTGGCAGAGCCGGGCGGGCTCCGAGGCACGATCGCGGTGGCGGTCCAGCGCCTGCCAGGCCCTCGGGTCGTCGGTGTAGGTCGCGGTGAGCAGCAGTTTGAAGAAGACCTGCTCGGCCAGCCCGTCGAACTGCTCGGCGCCGGGGGCGGTCAGCGCGTCCAGGGCCGCGGGCAGCAGCGCGGCGGCCGACTCGAAGTCGATCCGGTGGCTCTGGTCGACGTACACCACCGCGTAGGCGAACAGCGGGGCGATGTCCGGCGGGACCGGCCGGCTCCTCAGCTCCTCCACCACGGCCGCGGTGTGCCGCAGTTGCCCGCCGCGGGCCGCCATCACGGCCGCCCAGGTGAGCCGTCGGGCGCGCTCGTCGGCGTCGGCGCTGAGCGCGGCGGCGCGGTCCAGCAGCAGTGCCCCTTCCGCGTCGCCGCCCCGGCGGGCCAGCCGGCTGCCGGCCTCCTGGAGGCGCCTGGCCAGGTCCTCGTCCGGGAACAACGCCGCCGACGCCTCGTGGACCAGTCGCTGCGGGTCTTCCGGCGCCAGGCAGCCCGCGAGCGTGCGGTGGGCCTCGCGCCGGGCGGCCGGCGAGGCCGCCGAGATCACCGCCGTGCGCACCAGCGGGTGACGGAAGACCAGCCGCCCGGCCCCATCCAGCCGGGCCAGGCCGCCGGCCTCGATCTGCTCCAGGGCATCCGTGGCGTCCTCGCCGGCGACGGCCCGCAGCCAGACCCCGCCCGAGGAGTCCGGCCCGGCGGCCAGGGCCGCCAGCAGGAGCAGGCGCCCGGCTGCCGGGGTCACCGCGGCGAGCCGCCCGGCGAACATCCGCTCCAACTGGCGCCCCAGCGGCAGGCTGTCCGGCAGCGGGACGACGCCCCGCTGCTGCTCCGCGGCCAGCTGGCGCGGCAGCTCGATCAGCGCGAGCGGGTTGCCGGCCGCCTCCCGCAGGACCCGCCGGACGGTGGTCGCCGCCAGCTGCGGGTAGCTCCGGTGCAGCAGCAGGGCGGCGTCCGGCTCGGAGAGCGCCCGTACCTCGATGGGCTCGGCCGACCACGACTGCGCCACCGGACCACCCGGCCGGCTCGCTCCGACGATCACCAGCGGCAGCTCGGCGCAGCGCCGGCGCACGAACGCGAACACCGTGGCACTGGAGGAGTCGATCCAGTGCAGGTCGTCCAGCAGCAGCAGGAGCGGCCCGTCCAGTGACGCCTCGGCCAGCAGGGCCAGGGCAGCGGCGCCGACGGCGAACCCGCTCGGCGCCGCGCCGGCCTGGATGCCCAGGGCGCTTTCGAGTGCCTCCCGCTGATGGGCCGACAGCGTGCGGGAGTCGCAGTCGCTCAGCAGGGCCCAGAGTGCCTGGTGCAGCGCCCCGAAGGCGAGGTCGGTCTCCGCTTCGGTGCCGACCGCCCGCAGGACGGTGAACCCGCGCTCACGCGCCTCGCGGGCCGTCCGCTCCAGCAGCGTGCTCTTGCCGACGCCGGGCTCGCCCCGCACCAGCACGGCCGAACCGCCCTCGCCATCGGCCGCCCGGGCGAGTGCCGCGTCCAGCAGGTCCGTCTCCCGCCGGCGACCGATCAGGAGCGGGTCGCACAACTCCCACACCGTCGCTCCCCCCGGGCCGGCGACCTCCCGGAGGGGGTCCGCAGATCGTTCTGCCCGCGCTGGCGCGCGGCAGCCGGCGGGCCGGGGTCGCCCGACGGCGACCCGTCGCCGGGCAGGGTCAAGGCTAACCGCCCGTCAGCCGTGCGCGTGCCGGGCCGGGAACACCCACGGGCCCCTCGGCTGCGCGTCGGCGCAGGTGAGGGGCCCGTGGGGCGTGCGGTGCCGCGGTGGTGCGTGGCCGATGCACCCGGTGGAACCGGCAGGATCGGAGCGGCCGGAGCGGGTCAGGCGCGGCCGGAGCGGCCGGAGCGGGTCAGGCGCCGACGAACTCCAGCAGATCCTTGGTGAACGCGGCCTCGTAGGCGCCGACCAGGCCGTGCGGGGCGCCCGGGTAGACCTTGAGGACGCCCTGGGAGAGCAGCTTCACGGCCTTCTCCGCGGAAGCGGCGATCGGGACGATCTGGTCGTCGTCACCGTGGGCGACCAGGACCGGGATGTCGATCTTCTGGAGGTCCTCGGTGAAGTCGGTCTCCGAGAACGCCTCGACGCAGTCGAGGGCCCCCTTGATGCCGGCCTGCATGCCCTGGAGCCAGAACTCGCGGCGCTTGCCCTCGGAGACCTCGGCGCCGGGCCGGTTGAAGCCGAAGAAGGCCTCGCTGAGGTCGTAGTAGAACTGCGACCGGTCGGCGGCGACGCCGGCCCGGATGCCGTCGAAGGCCTCGATCGGGGTGCCCTCGGGGTTCGCTCCGGTCCGCAGCATCAGCGGCGGCACGGCGCCCAGCAGTACGGCCTTGCGCACCCGGTCGCTGCCGTGGCGGCCGAGGTAGCGGGCCACCTCGCCGCCACCGGTCGAGTGGCCGACCAGGACGGCGTCCGTGAGGTCGAGCTGCTCCAGCAGTTCGGCCAGGTCGTCCGCGTACTGGTCCATGTGGTTGCCGGCCCAGGTCTGCTCGGAGCGGCCGTGCCCGCGCCGGTCGTGGGCGATGACCCGGTAGCCGGCCTCGGCGACGGCGACGGCGAGGCTGTCCCACGCGTCGGCGTTCAGCGGCCAACCGTGCGAGAGGACGACCGGACGACCGGTGCCCCAGTCCTTGAAGAACTTCTGCGAACCGTCGGAGAGCGTGATGAAGGGCATGGTGTGCCTTTCGGTGTCGGTGGTACGGCCGGGCCGGTGGGCCGGGCCGATGGAGGCGGTCCCGCCGCGTGTGGCGGGCGGGCCGCTGAAGGGAGAAGGGGCGGAACCGGCCTCAGGGGCGGGCGGTCACCGGCTCGGGGCGGTGCAGCAGGACGCGGACGGCGAGTCCGGTGCCGACGCCGCCCAGCAGGGTGACCGCGACCCACCAGGCGGCCCACGGCGCCAGGCCCAGGGCCTGGTCGACGGAGTAGCGGCCGGGCCCGGTGAGTGCGAGCACGGTGGCGACGACGATCAGCACCAGCGGGTACTCGTAGCCGTCCTTCTGCACCCAGAGGCCGTGCGGCCACTTCACGGTCAGGGCGACGGTCATCACCCCGGCCGCGCCGGCCGCCGCGAGCGGGGTCAGCGCACCGGCGGCGAGCAGCAGACCCGAGCCGATCTGGCCGGCTCCGGCCGCGAGGGCGGTGAGCGTCCCACCGCGGAAGCCGTCGCGCCGGAACTCCTCCGTGCCGCCGGCCAGGCCGCTGCCGTCGAGCCGGAAGCTGACCTTCTGGATGCCGTGGCCGGCGATCAGCAGCCCGGCCACCAGGCGGAGAATGAGCAGACCGGTGTCCATGGTCTCGTTCCGTTCCCGCTCAGCCCGCGGCGTGCGGGTCGATCATGGACTGCGCGTAGACCACGCCCATCCCGTACGCGCCGCCGTGCTCCTTCACCACGTCCAGGGTGTCCGCGTAGGTCTCGGTGCGGGCCCAGTCGCGCTGGAGCTCCAGCAGCACCTGGAGCCAGGTGACCGGCACCGCGCCGGCCGCGGTCATCCGCTGGAGGGCGTGCTCGTGCGCGGCCGGCGTGACACCGGCGGAGGCGTCGGCGACCACGTAGACCTGGTAGCCCTGGGCAAGGGCGGACAGCGCCGGCAGGACCAGGCAGACCTCGGTCCAGAGGCCGGAGAGCACGATCTTGCGGCGGCCGGTGGCCTTGACGGCGTCGACCAGCGCGGCGTCCTCCCAGGCGTTCATCGAGGTGCGGTCCACGACCTCGTGCTTCGGGAAGACCGCGCGC
Source organism: Kitasatospora sp. NBC_01560 (assembly GCF_045208415.1). Lineage (NCBI taxonomy): Bacteria > Bacillati > Actinomycetota > Actinomycetes > Kitasatosporales > Streptomycetaceae > Kitasatospora > Kitasatospora sp. NBC_01560. Next base: position 831,090 of record NZ_CP109364.1, read on the forward strand.
AGCTGCGGCAGTATCGGGCCGGAGAAGGACTCGGCCGCGACGGTGGAGAGCACCACCGGCACGTCGAAGACCCGGGCGGCCTTGGCCAGGCCCACGGTCGCGTTGATGACCCCGGCCCGGTCGGCGCTCGCCGCGCCGAAGAACATCTGCGGTTGGTGGTCGACGAACAGCATCATCGCGTTGTCGGGCGAGATGAGGTCCGGGCTGGGCCGGGCCGAGACGTCGGCGAGGTCGAAGGCGAGGTCGGTCACGGTCAACTCCTTGAGAGGGGAAAGTCGGTATCGGATGGTCGGGTTCGGACGGTCGGACAGGTGGTGTCGGACGGACGGCGGATCAGCCCCCGTAGCAGGGGTCGACGAAGCCGGCCGGGCCGGCGGGTTCGAGGCCGCGGGCGAGCCGCCACCGGTACTGCTCCTCGGCGCCGGCCGCCACTTCGGCCAGGCGGTCGGCCTGCCGGGCACCGGAGGCCGAGGGCGGCGGGGAGGCCTGGTAGCCGCCGAAGCGGGCGACCGGGCTCCAGGCGGGGCTGATCGGCGGCGCCGCCTCGTCCAGGCCCTCGTACTCGGCCACCGCGTGGACGAGCCGGCCGCCCACCACGGTCAGCACGGCCTCGATGTGCGGGATGTCCTCGGAGGGGACGGTGAAGTAGTCGTGGGAGAGCACCGCGAAGTCCGCGAGGAAGCCCTCCTTCAGCAGCCCCTTCACCTCCTCCTCGCCGGTGATCCGGGCGCCGCCGCGGGTGTACAGCTCCAGCGCGCCCTCCCGGGAGAGCAGCCGCTGCGGCGGGTAGAGCGCGCGACCGCCGACGGTCCGCCCGGTCACCAGCCAGTGCAGGGCCACCCAGGGGTTGTAGGAGGAGACCCGGGTGGCGTCCGTGCCGGCCGCGACCGGTAGGCCGAGCGCCAGCATCTCGGTCACCGGAGGGGTCCGGGCGGCGGCCTCGGCACCGTAGCGGTCGACGAACGCCGAGCCCTGGAAGGACATCCGGTTCTGCACGCCGATCGCACCGCCGAGTGCGGCGATCCGCTCCAGGCTGTGCGGGGAGACGGTCTCGGCGTGGTCGAAGAGCCAGCGGTTGCCGGCCGGGAAGAGCCCGTCCGCGGCGAGCTTCTCGAAGACCGCGAGGTCGCGCCGGATGGTCTCGTCGTACGTCGCGTGCAGCCGGAAGCCCCAGCCGTGCTCCATCAGCAGCCGCACGGCCTGCTCGAACCGGCCCTCGTAGCCGGCCTCCAGCTCGGGCCGGGGCTCGCTGAAGTTCTCGAAGTCGGCGGCGGCCCAGGTGAGGTTCTCCCCCGCACCGTTCAGCCGCAGCCACTCGTCGCCCTCGTCGGGGCGGACCGTCTCGACCCAGCGGCGCAGGTCGTCGAGCTCCTGTCCGGCCGTCTGCGGGAACAGGTGATAGGCGATGCGCAGCGTGAGCCGCCCTTCGCGGGCCAGCTCGATGACGGTGGCGTAGTTGTCGGGGAAGTTCTGGAAGCCTCCGGCCGCGTCCACCGCCGAGGTGAGGCCGAAGCGGTTCAGCTCGCGCAGGAAGTGCCGGGTGGAGGTCTTGCGGTCCGCCTCGTCCAGCGCGGGCGCCTTCGCCAGGGTCGCGTACAGCACGAGCGCGCCGGGGGCGGCCAGCAGGACGCCGTTGGGTTCGCCGTCGCGGCCCCGGACGATCTGCCCGCCGCGCGGATCAGGGGTGTCGCGGGTGAATCCGGCCGCGCGCACGGCGGCCCGGTTCAGGATCGCCGACTGGTAGAGGTGCAGGACGAAGACCGGGGTGTCCGGCGCGGCGGCGTTGAGCTCCGCCGGGGTGGGCAGTCGGCGTTCGGCGAACTGCTCGGCCGTCCACCCGCCGACCACCCGGATCCACTGGCCCTTCGGGGTACGGGTGGCCTGCTCGCGGAGCATGGCGAGACCTTGGCGCAGCGAGCGCACGCCGTCCCAGCGCAGTTCCAGCACGTAGTTCAACCCGCCGCGGATGACGTGCAGGTGGGAGTCGTTGAGCCCGGGCACGACCCGCCGGCCCAGGCCGTCGACCACCCGGGTGTCCGGCCCGATGTGGGCCGCGACGGCACGCTCGTCCCCGAGGGCGAGGACGCGGCCGTCGCGGACGGCGAGCGCGGTGGCCTCGGGCCGGGCCCGGTCACCGGTGTGGATCTTCGCGTTGCGCAGGACGAGGTCGGCGGGGTGCTGGGGCGGACCGGCAGCGGGCACAGTGCCGCCGACGGACATGGAGTCGGCCATGGTCGTCGCTTTCAGGAGGAGTTCAGAGGGTGCGGCGTACGCCGGCCTGGCGTTCGAGGTCGCGGAGCTGGACCGTCAGATCGCCCTCCACCGCGTGGTGGGCGGGGCCACTGCGGCCGATCGGCAGGACCTCTTCGCCCCGCATGTCCTCCAGCATCAGCGCGAACGCCGTGTAGAGGGCCACCGCCGCGAGTAGCAGCCCGAGAGCGCCGGAGAGGGTGCCCAGCCGGGCGACGCCGGTCAGGTTGGACAGCGCGGCCACCGCGAACCGGGGCACCGCAGTGCACAGCACCAGCCAGAGCGCCCGCTTGCGGCCCGCGACCGCCGCCATCATCAGGGCGAACAGCGCGAAGGTCGCGTTCAGCACGCCCAGCACGCCGGTACCACCGACCGGATCCACCACCAGGACGAGCGAACTCGCGAGCCAGAGACCGGAGAAGCAAGCCATCAGGGTGGCCGCCAGGGCGTCCCGGGCACCGAGGGCGAACACCGCCACCACCAGTTGCAGGACGAACGCCGGCAGGATCGCCAGGCCCACCGCCCGCCGCGCGCCGTCCTCGAAGACGCCGAGCTGAAAGCAGCCGACCATCACCGAGGCGATCCCGACCGTGTAGAACCCGAGCGGCATCGGCGACGCGATCGGCCGCAGGTTGATCCGGGTCATGCGGCGCAGGTCGGGCTCGAAGCGCCGACCGTCCGGCGCTCCGGCCGGGGAAGTCTCACTGATCGTCATGGTCCCTGTTCCGATGGGTGGAGGAGACGTGCGGTCCGGAACGCCCCGGTCCGGTCCCCCTGGGCACCGGGAGGTCGTCGCCGGGGCGTCCCGGAGTGGCTGCGGACGAGGCTGACGGTAGCCAGTCGGCCGGGGCCCGGGTGCTCCCCGGCCGCACTGGGCTTGCCCACGGGTGCACCGGGCCCGCGGAGCTCGGCCGGGCCTGCCGGGCCGCGGCCCAGGAGGGAAGACCGTGGCATCCGACGGTCAGCGGGGCACCTTGGCGTGGAGCTCCATGTAGCCGACGTAGGCGAGGAAGGCCGCCAGCGTCTGGAACGTCCGCCCGCTGATGCTGAACGTCGGCGTCTGACCGCCCAGCCGCCGGTACACGAACGTGGAAGCGTCGTCCCAGTGCTGCTGGAGGTCGACGTTCTCCGACCCCATGGCGTTCGAGGTGTAGTTGCGGATGTTGCCCCGGATGTTGTCGAAGATGCGACCGAAGCGGGCGGCCTCGGAGGTCGCCTGGATGATCGTCACCATCTCGCGGGCGAAGGCGTTCGGGTCGCGCTGGATGCGGGTGGCCGCGGTCGCGATGCTGGTGAGGGCATTGGTGAGGTTGGCGTAGCCGATGGCCCGCCCGGCGCGCTCGCCCGAGCCACCGCCGGGCAGCCGGGAGTAGTTCCCGTCCCAGGGCAGACGCTGGAAGTTGACGCTGTGGGTGGCCTGCTGGAACTCGGTGGGCCAGACGTCCGGGAAACCGTAGTGGGTGCCCGGGTGGTTGTCGTACGCGGGCTGGTAGAAGCCGGCGAAGTAGAGGTTGTCCGCCCACCAGTAGAGCGATCCGCGGTACTGCCCGTGGGTGAGGATGCGGGCTTCGATCAGGCGGGTCGGCAGCAGCGTCGTCTCGTCGAGCTGGGAGGCGACCTCGGGGTGGTTCGGGATGTCGTGGCCGCTGATCCGGTGGAGCTGGTCGATGGCGTACCAGTAGTTCGAGTGCGCCGCGTCGCCGCCCCATTCGAGGTCGCCGATGTCCCAGTCGAACTTGGTGATCGTGTCGCTCGGATCGGCGTGCGCCGCCGGCGCCGACGCGGTCTGCAACAGCCCGAGCGCGAGACCGAGCGCGAGAAGGACGCCGACGAGCCGTCGGCCCGCTGTGCTGTGGATTTGCACGAGTTGACTCCTGCGAGAGCTGATCGGGAACACGACCAACCCTTCCAGCGGACCGAACGCCGACTTCGCCCCCAGCGCACAACCACCGTCCTCCCTGCGCACAAGTGCCGAACGACCGGGCGCAGAGCACCGGGCCCCTCGACGCCGACCACCACGGCACCGGAACGCGGAGGTCGGGCATCGGCCGTCGACGGCAGGCATCTGTTCGAGCCGGTCTGCGACGTGCGAACCTCGCCGCCCGCCGGCACGACCAAGGGCAGCCCCGCAGCACGGCCCTGCACCGGCGGAATGACTGTCAGTCAATTTTGTTATGGAGGAACTGACTTGATCGGTCGAATCGGGCCTTCGGGGCTGGGCCTGGAGCCGCCGTACCGAGGCGTGCTTGCCGCGGGCGGGCGGGCACATCACGGTCGGGGACGGCTCCGGCTCTCTCGTCACCGTGCGGAGTCTGCTACAGTCTTTTGAGTTGCAGTTGTGGTCCCATGAACCTTGTGTGCGCCTGCTGATGTTTCGCAGGCGCCTTTTTGTTTCCCGGCTCTTCCCCGGGTGGGTGCTCATCGCGGCGACTCGGAGCGGGCACTGTGCACGCTTCGGACGGCCCCTTGAAGGAGATTTCTTTATGGCTCATGGCACTGTGAAGTGGTTCAACGCGGAAAAGGGCTTCGGCTTCATCGAGCAGGACGGTGGCGGTCCTGACGTGTTCGCCCACTACTCGAACATCAACGCCAACGGCTTCCGTGAGCTGCTTGAGGGCCAGAAGGTCGAGTTCGACGTCACGCAGGGCCAGAAGGGCCCGCAGGCCGAGAACATTCGTCCGCTGTAGTTTTTCTGCCACGGCACCCGCCTGGCAGCGAGGGGCCCGCACCGCGTACTTCATGTCCGGTGCGGGCCCCCTCGCTCGGCAGCGCGTCATGACACACCCGGCCGTTGAGGCCCCCTCGCCTCCAGCCCGGCGCACAGCGCGCAGTGCCCGTCCGCATCCGCCGCAATCCGGATCGTGCCGCGGTCCGAGCCGCTCCGCTCACATGGGGCGTCGTACGGCGCCGATCACGCGCGCCGTACACGGCAGGCATCTTCCGGTCGCCCGCACTTCACACTCCTGGCCCGCACCTGCACCTCCCGCCGCCTGTGGCGCGGAGTGTTCTGATGGCGTGCCGCCCGAGAAGGGTCCCTCGCATCCCCGTTCCCGACCGTACATCGCGCCGCCTCGCCGTCTCACGGCCGCTCGTCGCCAGCGCCCGGTACCAGCCCCGCGCCGATCACCTCCTGCCCCCCGCTCATCGGACGCTCCCTCAGTCACCCTCCGCACGGGGCACGTTCACGCAGCACGCGACAGAAACACTCACCCGCCGCGGGTACGCGTTCCGGCTGCAGTTCGCCCGGATGGTGAGCGGCATGTCGACGGGCCACCAGGTCCACGCCCCGAGCCTGGAGAAGACCGCTCCGCTGATGCCGGCACCGGGAATGGCTCTGCTCTGACGTCCAGGTGCGCCGGCTCTCCTCCTCGTCCCGGAGGCGGGCGCCTGCCGCCCGCCCGCGGCCGACGGATGCCGCCCCTCCCGCGCCCCACTGGCGCCTGAGCCCCCGGCGTGGCCGGCCGGGCCACCGCTGCCGCTCATGCCCGCCACCCAGTCCGACCGACCCGAACAGGGGAAGTTCCTGATGCCGTTCGAGATCACGCACGCCACCGTTCCGGCGCCCGGCGGTGTCAGCGAGGCAGCCGTCGTCACCGGGCCCGCGTTCGCCCTCGTCCTGGACGGCGCCACCGCCACAGGAGCCACGACGGGCTGCGCCCACGACGTCGCCTGGTACGTGAGGCAGTTGGCGGGCCTCCTGTGCGCGCGGCTGCTCACCGACGGATCGCCCGGCCTGCGGGAGATCCTGCGCACCGCCCTGGCCGCGTTGGTCGAAAAGCACGGCCGGACCTGTGACATGACGAACGCGGACAGTCCCTCCTCGACCGTCGCGGTGGTCCGCGAGCGGGACGGCGCGCTGGACATCCTCGTGCTCGGTCACTCGCCCGTCGCACTGCAGCGGACCAACGGAGCAGTCGAGGTGATCGTCGACGACCGGGCGGCGTACCTCGACTCGTACGCGCCGGAAGCCGTGAGCGGCTACCGCAACAACCCCGCAGGCGGCTTCTGGGTGGCGGGTGCGAAGCCCGAGGCCGCGGACCACGCGCTGACGGCCAGCATCCCGTTGTCCCAGATAGAGCAGTTCGCCGTACTGTCCGAGGGCGCCGCCCACCTGCCGGAACGCCACGGCTGGAGTTGGCCGCACTTCATGGCCGAGCTCTCCGAAGCCGGGCCCGGCCGGATCATCACCGCGACACGTGAAGCCGAGGCGGATACCGCGCCCGGGGCCTTCCGGGGCAGGGCCAACGACACCGCTGCCGCCGTTCTGTGCCGACCGTCCGAGCCGGCGCAGAGGACAGGTAGAACCCTCCCGAGCACTTCCTGACATGTCTTTGGCGGCCTTCACCCGGACGCAGGCCGCTGGACCTGTCCCGTTCCGCCGACGAGTCGGCGGAACGGACCGTAGCCGCGCAGAACCAGCCCACCGGGTTGTCCGCCCACGGCCTGTCACCCCCCTCTGATGGCAGTGGCGGCCACGGCTGCGGTTGCACTGTCCGCGAGACGCGTACGTGTGCCGGTGCAGCCTCAGGCAGAGGCAGCACCGGCACAGGTACGACGATCAGGCGATCGACAGTCGGGCGACCCGTACGGCGCGGCGCGGCACGGCCGGGGGCAGCGCGAGGAACAGGGCGGCCGCCGTGAACAGCGCGTAGTGGCCGCTCTCCGCGCCGACGCCGGACCAACCGAGCTCCGCGTGGCGATGCTCGGCGAAGGCGTTGCGGCACAGCCAGACGACCATGCCGATCACCGGTGCCGCCGAGGGCCTTGAGAAGGCGCCGAGCAGCGCGCTCAGTCCGATGCAGGCGGCATACGCCGACCAGCCGGAGTGCAGCTCACCGAGCCGGACCAGGCCGACCGCCAAGGCACCGCCGGCGGCCAGCGCCACCGTGCCCGACATCGCGACAGGCAGCCGGTCCAACACCGGGTGGTAGCGGCGGCCACCTGGGCGGCGAGGCAGCATCGATCCGTCCGGACCCTGTCGCACCCAGCCGACCATGGGATTCGACGACTCGCGCCGACGGCGGTGCGCAGGTGGCGGAAGGTGTCCACGTCGGGCACTCCGGCCCGGTGAGGTACGGTGCCTCACGCCACGCGGCGACGGCGTGCAGCCGCTCGTCGCTCTCGCCGTTCCTCTTCGCGCTCGCCACGCCTCCGACGACGCAGTAGCTGCAGTCGTCGATCCGGCCGGCGCGCAGTGGACGAGTTTCGGGCACACCGCCTTCCCGCGCGGCCTTCGCCCGCTCAGGATCGCGGGCGTCGTCTCGGGGATGACGACGGCGGGGTTGGCCTGCGGGCGTCGTTCGCGGTGGGGTCCTGATCTCCTGGTCCGTTCGTGCTGCCACCCCTTCGACGGATCGGACCGCCGGAGTTCGACAGCCGGGTACCGGGAGATCCGGAAACCCTCGCCGCCGGCCTCAGTCCACCGTGACCCGCAGGTTGGCGAGCAGGGTGGCGCCGTCCGCGGAGGTCGCCACGACCCGGCCGGACCGGTGCCACAGGGTCAGCGCGTCGGCGTGCCGGCGCAGGCCCACCGAGACCCCGTCCGCGTGCGGGAAGGCCACGGTGGCGGCCGGCGCGGCGGCCGGGCCGCTGCCCGTGTGCACGAGCAGGCCGGAGCCGCCGGGGAGCCGGACGGCGAGCGCCCAGGCGTCGCCGTCCGCGACCGGCCCGGACGGGGCGGCGCCCTCGACGGTCAGTTCGTCGCCCCGGTCGTCCCGGTCGGTTGACTCGGTCGTCCGCCGCAGCGCGGTGACCCGCTGGGCCTCGGCACCCGGCAGTTCGCGGACCGCCGCGGTGAGCAGGCCGCCGGTGGCGAGCGCCGCCGAGGCGGCCGGGTCGGTGTCGGCCGCGTCCAGCGGGAGTCGGGAGCGCAACTGCCAGCCGGGCTGGTCCCAGCGCCACAGCTCGGTGAGCGCCGAGCCGTCGGGCAGCGGGGAGACGACGACCGCCGCGCAACTGCCGGCTGTGCGGGCGATCCGGCCCACCGGCCGCTGCCCGCCGCCGAGTTCGCGCCAGACCACGGTGGGGCGCCGGGCCAGGGTGTCCAGCACCGCGATGCCGTCCTGGTCGGCGGTGATCAGGTGGCGGCCGTCGTAGGAGCCGGCGAACTGCGTCGCCGGCAGGGTGGCCCAGGGCCGGACGGTCCTGGTCGCGAGGTCGAGCCGGGCGACCTCGCGGACCCGCCCGTACCCGGCGACCAGCAGGGCGCTGCCGCCGTGGTCGGCCACCACCAGGCGGTCGGCGGGCACGTCCCAGCGGGCCCTGGTGCGCCCGTCGGGGGCGAGCAGCCGCACCCCGGCCTGGCCGCAGGCGACCAGCACCGACCCGGAGCCGAGCAGGGCGGCGTCGAGCACGGGCAGCGTGCCGGGCCGGGCCGCGGCGGTGTGGGCGGGCGGGGCGGCCGCGGGGTGGCTGCGGCGCCGGGGCCTGGGCAGGTCGGCGGCGGCCAGCGGGTCCGCACGGCGCTTGAGCCGGTCGAACAGGGCGCCGTCGCTCCGGGCGCCGTGGTGCCCGCCGAAGCCGCCGTCCCGGACGGCCGCCCGGGCCGCGGCGGTGGCGAGTTCTCGGTCGGCGGCCCGGTCGGCGGCCGGCAGGTCGGCCAGTGCCGCGGCCAGCGCCGCCCGGCCGGTGTGCTCCGGGTCGCCGTCGCCGTCGAGCACCGCGAGCGCGAGCCCCCGGGTCGCCTCCCCCGCGCCCAGGGCCAGCAGGAAGGGCAGGGCCCGGCCCCGGGCGGGCCCGCCGAGGGCGACCGCGTCCCGCAGGTCGGCGGCGACGGTGGGGCGCAGCGCCTCGTCGGGCCAGACCGCCTCGACGGCGCCCAGCCGGTCGCCGGCCTCCCGGCAGTGCTGGGCCCAGGCGAGGCGCAGCTCCCGCGCGGCCTCCGGGTGGTCGACGCCGAGGCGCTCGACGGCGGCGGCGAACGCGCCCCGGCGGTGCGCCGTGCGGACGGCCCGCTCGCGCTCGCCGGCCCGCCACCAGAGCCGGACGACCAGGTCGGCGGCCAGCTCGCGGCCCTCGGCGAGCTCGGCGGCCCGGGCGGTGCGGCCGTGCCGGTCCAGCAGGGCGACGGCCTCGGCGGGCGCGCCCAGCAGGTCGGCGAGGACGAACGCCGCCTCGTCGATCCGGCCCTCGCGCTCCAGCGACTCGGCGGCGCGGCGGTAGAGATCGCCGAGGTGCTGGTGGACGGTGGGGCCGGAGAGCGGGGAGGTGCCGGCCGGGCCGTCCGCCCCCGGGGTGGGCCGCAGCTCGCCGGCGTAGCGGCGGGGCAGGCCGAGCGAGAGCCAGGGCCGGTGGGTGCCCGGGGCGTCCCCGGCGAGCCGGACGGCGTCGCGCAGCGCGTCCTCCCAGCGGCGTTGTTCGAAGGCGCGGGTCAGCTCGCGGAGGTAGCGGGCGTGCCGGCCGGCCACCAGGCGGCCGGCCGGGCTGCGCATGGTCAGCCGGGCCACCAGGTCGGCGAGCAGCGCGTGGCGGCGGGCGCCGCGCGGCTTGCCGCCGCCGGCGGGCGGCGTGGCGGGCCCGTCCGCTCCGGGGGCGTGGGCGCCCGGGGCGCCGCCACCGGTGGCCCCACGGACGCGGCGCCGGGCGGCGAGCAGCCCGACGGCGATCGCGCCGAGCAGCCCGGCGGGGTGGAGGCCGCGGTCCTCGATCAGCCGGAGGAGGCCGACCACCGCGGCCAACGCGGCCACCACCAGCACGGCCAGGGCCGTTCCGTACGCCGCCGGGCCGGCCACGGCCGCGCGGGCGGAGCGCCAGCGGCCGAGGACCCGTCGGCGGGCCGTCCCGTCGGCGGGGTGCGCGCCTTCCGGGGTGTCCGCGGTGAGCCGGCGGGCCCGTTCGCTGCGCGGGCCGATGCCGGCCGCCGTCCGCAGGTCGGGCCGCGGGCGCGGCGGCAGGGCCTCCCGGACGGGCTCGGCCGCCGCAGCGTCGGCGGCACCGAGCGGCCGCGGGCGGTGCACAGTGAGCCCGGTCGGGTCGAGCCAGTCGGCCGGGTCCAGCGGGGTCAGGTCGGCGATGCGGTGGGTGAGCGTCCGCCCGCCCGCCGGGTGGACGAGATGGCCGGGCGCGGCCGGCGATCCACCGTCCGGGGCGGTGCCGTCGGACGGGACGGTGCCGTCGTCCGGGGCGGTGCCGACGGCGACCAGCGCGCCGTTGCCCACGCGCCGCAGCGGGAGCCCGGGGGCCCGGTCGGCCCGGATCCCCACCGGCTCGGCGAGCACCAGCAGCCAGCGTCCGTCGGGGAGTTCGCGCAGCTCGGCGCCCTCCTGCCAGTGCGCGAGGACGCGCCCGGCGGCCTCGGTCGCGCCGATCACCGGCACGTCGAGGAGGAAGCCGGCAGCGGCGAGGGTGGCGCGGAACGCCGCGGCGGGGGTGGCGGTCACTCGTCGCTCCCGATCAGGTGGTGGATCCGGCCGGTCTGCGCGTCGCCGACCACGATCCGGCCCGGCCGGGTCTCGGCGGCGATCAGCGGCAGCGTCGGGTGGACGGCCGGCGGGGTGGTGCCGCCCGAGAAGCGGCTCAGGGTGCGGACGCCGTCGGGGCGGACGGCCCGGACCAGGCGGCCGCTGCGGGTGCAGGTGACCAGCGCGGGCACCGTGCCGTGGTGGACCAGGCCGACGACGTCCGCGTTCTCCCGGAAGGAGATCCGCTCCCGCGCACCCGACGCCGTCCGCAGCTCCCACGTCCGGCCGTCCTCCGACCAGCCGACGGTGGCGCCGCTGTGCACCAGATGGCGGGCGTCGACGGCCTCGGGCGGCAGGTGCCCGCCGTACAGCCGGGGCTCGCGGAACCGGTCGAAGTGGGACGGCGCCCCGGTGCCGCGGCCCACCGCGCCGTCGTCGGTGACGGTGCCGTCGGGTGTGATCCGCCACCAGCGGCCGGCCAGCGGCAGCAGCAGGTCGTCACCGCCGCGCAGCAGGGGCAGGACGGGCCGGGTGAGCAGTTCGGTGGAGAGCGCGCGGTCGACGCCGAAGGCGGCGAGGTCGGCGGTGAACCCGCCGGGCTCGCCGCCCCGCCCGGAGAACGGCCGGCCGCTGACGTACGGGACGAGGCGGTCCCCGGCGGCGTACAGGGCGATCAGCCGCCGGCCGGTCCGCCCGGCGGCGACCACCGGACCGGGCAGCTCGTGCCGCCGGGCCCGCACCGGGTCGGCGTGGGAGCCGTCGCCGCTCGGCAGGTTGACGGCGAGCAGGGTGGTGGCGCGCCGGCCGCGGGCGAGCAGGGTGCGGGCGGTGGTGGTGAAGGCGGGCCGGGCTCCCCCGCCGGTCTCGGCGGGCAGCCCGACGACGGCCGCCGCGGCGGCCCGGCGGAACTCCGCACCGCGCAGCGCCCGCACCGCGATCTCCGCTGCGGGCAGCGGCAGTTCCGCCACCGTCCCGGCGAGCTGGACGGTCACGTGGGTGGCGCCGGCGGCGGACCACCGGCTCGGCTCGCTCGCCAGCATGTGGGCCCTGGCCGGGAGCTGCCCGGCGGGCCGGGGCGAGGTCAGCAGCCAGGCCCGGTCGTCGGCGTCGAGGGCCTCCTCGGCCGTGCGCACGTCCTCGGGCGTCGCGTCGGCCCGCCGGCGGGCGGCCAGCCAGGCCGGGAGCAGCTCGGCGAGGTCGCCGGGGAGCCACCGGCCGGCCGGGTCGCCGAGCACCCCGACCACCAGCTCGGTGCCGCGGGCGGCCGCCCGGCGGTGCAGGACGAGCAGCGCGGCGAGCTGGACCAGCCGCCCGGCGCCGGCCTGGCGCGGGCCGGCGTCGACCAGCGCGACGATCCGGCCCCGGGCGGTGGGCGTGCGGAGCTCGGGGGCGAAGTGCAGCAGTTCGCCGTCCACGAAGCGGCGCAGGAACTCGTCGGGGTACGCGTCGGCGAGCAGCCACTCGGTGGGCAGCAGCTGGTCCGGCCGGCCGGAGCGGGCGAGGCCGCCGAGGCCGTCCGGCTCGCCGAGCCGGTCGGCGACGGGCTCCCGATCACCGACCAGCGCGTCCAGCCGGCGCAGCAACGGGCCGAGGGCGGTGGCGAGTTCGGGGGTGAGTGCGGAGAGGGTGGCGGCCCAGGGGGCAAGGGCCGCGGGCAGTCGGGCGGTCGTCATCGGGCGGTGCTCCCGGTGTACGGCTCCAGGGCGGCCGCGGTGGCGGGCGGGGGCGGGTCGGCGACCAGGGCATGGCCCGGGACGAGGACGCAGAGCCGGTCGTCCGCGGCGCCGAGCACCCGGCGCCAGAGCGCGGGAGCGGGGCCGGGGCGGGCGGTGGTCGGGACGAGCAGTCCGGCCTCGCGGCCGAGGTAGCGGGCGCCGTCGGCCCACGGCAGGTCGCCCTCGGCACCGAGCACGAGCAGCAGCTGCGGCTGCTGGTGCAGCTGCTGCTCGTGCCGCGGCTGCTGGTGCTGGTGCGGCTGCTGCTCGTGCCGCGGCTGCTGGTGCTGGTGCGGCTGGTGCGGCTGCGGCTGGTTCCGCCGGTTCTGCTCGGCGACGGGCCGGGCACGACCACCGGCGGCCGGCGTGCCGTCCGCCGGGCGGGCGGCGTCCTCGGGCCACGGGCCGTCCTCGACGAGCACCGAGAGCCGGGCGCCGTCGAGGAGCCGGTCCCGCGTGGCGGTGGCCAGCGCGGGCACGGCGTCGCCCACGGCCAGCACGGCAGCGGCCGGCAACGGTGGCTCGCGCCGCTCCCAGTGCAGCGCGAAGGACGGCGCGAAGGACGGCGCGAGCGAGGGACCGGCGGTCGGCGGGCCGGGCGGCGGGGTGGTGCTCACGAGGGCGCGACCGCCGCGACCAGCTCAGCGCGTATGCCGGCCAGCGCGGCCGGCAGGTCGGCCGGGTCGAAGCCGGCGTCGATCTCCCGCAGCGCCGCCTCCAGCCGCAGCCGCGAGTCGCGCCCGGCGGGCAGGCCGCCGTGCTCGGCGAGCAGGGCCGTCCCGGTGCGGGCGATCCGTTCGGCCCGGGCGGCCGTGCTGCGCGACAGCTCCTCGGCGGCGTGCACCAGGCTGCGGTTGGCGGCCTTCCCGATCAGGTCGGCCAGGGTGTCCCGGGCCAGTGCCTGGGCGTCGGCGGTCGGGGCGATCAGCGGCAGCACCCAGAGGTCGCGGGCGGAGGCCGCGCTCCGGCCGTCCAGCACGGCGGCCGCGGCGATCAGCCGTTGCGAGCGCACCGCCCGCCGGTCACTGACGGGCACACCGGCACCACGGAGCCTGCGCAGGGCCGCGGCGAGCAGCGGCGTCACCTCGTCCAGGTCGCAGTCACGGGCGGCGGCCGCCAACCGGTCCACGGCGCCGAGCAGGTCGGCCGGGTGCGCCGGGGCGGCCGCCGGACGCCGGCCGGCCTCCAGCAGCTCCTCCAGCCGGGAGTCGGCCACCGGCTCGACGAACACCCGGGCCAGGAAGCGGTCGGCGAAGGCGGCGAGCGCGGGGTCGTCCGGCAGGTGGTTCGCGGCGCCGACGCAGACCCGCAGCGGGCTGGCGAGCACGGTGCGGCCGCGGCGGAAGACCCGCTCGTTGAGGAGGCCGAGCAGGGTGTTCAGCACGGCCGTCGAGCCGAGGAACACCTCGTCCAGGAAGGCGATGTCGGCCTCGGGCAGCATCCCGGCGGTCTCGAACTCGACCCGCCCCTCCCGGAGCCGGCGCAGGTCGACCGGGCCGAACAGCTCGTTCGGCTCGGTGAACCGGCCGAGCAGGTACTCGAAGTAGCGTCCGCCGAACTGCCCGGCGACCCGGCGCACCGCCTCGGACTTGGCGGTGCCCGGCGCGCCGACGACCAGCAGGTGCTCACCGGCGACCGCACAGAGCGTCACCACCTCGGCGACCGTCTCACGGTCGATCATGCCCCGGCCGGCGGCGGCCACGGCGGCGCCGATCTGCTCGGCGTCCGCGGCGAGGCCTGCCGGACGGGCACCGCCGGCCGCGGGGCTGTCGCTCCCGGCGGCGTCGGCCGTGAGGGTGTCGGTCGCGGGGGTGTCGGTCGCGGGAGTGTCGGTGCTCGGGCGGGTGCTGGTCTCGGTCACGAGCACCGGAGTCTACGGGTGCCGCCGCGGCGCCCACCAGCGGGTTTCCCGGTCGTGGCGCGGCGGCGGCGGACCAGCGGCCGACGCCCCGACGCCCCGACACCCCGACGCCCCGACACCCCGGACCGTCAGTCGTCGAGCCCGGGCCAGCCCTCACGGTTGGAGCAGCTCTCGTAGTCGTACCGGGTCAGGATGGACCACTCCTCGCCCGTGGCCTGCTCGTACGCCTCCTCGTGCACGTACAGCAGCTCCTCGCAGTGGAGCGCGGTGAACGGCGCGAACCGCTCCGGCCTGCCGAAGACGCCCTCGTAGGTCGCGCGGCCGGCGGCGACGACGGCCGCGCGCGCGTACAGGAACCCGTCGTCCGACTGCGGGAAGGGCTCGCCGCCGGGCCGCTCCATGCCGGCGACCGGCAGCGTGCCGAACACCTCCTGGTCGATGCGGTAGAGCGCCTCGGCGAGCCGCTCGCCGAAGCCGACGATCTCGCCGACCGGCCCGGCCGCGAGCACCTCCACCAGCCGCGCGCAGCCCGCCTCGATGTCGTGGCAGGTCGACGTCCCGGCCCGACCGCCGAGCAGGCCGACCAGCTCCCAGAACCGCTCCCAGGTGATCACCGGCAGGTCGGTGCCGGCGGCGGGCTTCGGCCCGGCGGTGCCCGCGCCGCTGCCCGGGTCGGCTGTTCCGGTCGTGCTCATACGTGGCGGCCCTTCAGGATCCGGGGTGGTGACGGGCGGGGTCACCCGCCGGGGGCCACCCTGGCACGAGCCACCGACAGCATGCCTGGTCCGGGCCCGACGAGGCCTTCGGACGCCTCACCGGGGACCCGCACGAGGCCCCGGCCACCGGCGGTACGCCGCCGCCGAACGCTCAGCCCCGCGCCGCCGCCGACGCCGCCCCCGATGCGCACATCCTTTCCGCCGCCGGGTCGTTCGCCGGTCGTGAAGACCATCGACGACCGCCGCCCCGGCGGTGCCGCGCCGCCCCCGGTCCTGTACGTCCGTGCCGCCGTGCCCGAGGACGCCGAGCTGCTCGCCCGCTGGCGCCGGGAGGCGGCGGCGTGGGTGGCCCGGCGGCACGGCAACCGGCAGTGGTCCGGCCCCGACCGGCCCGAGCGCAGACTGGCCCTGATCGGGCAGGGCGCGACGGTACTGGCCCTGCTGGCGCCGGACGGTCCGCCGGTGGCCACCTGCACCGTCCGGGCCCACGGCAGCAGGCGGCGGTGGACGGACGAGGAGCGCACCGTCCCCGCCCGCTACCTGCGCGCGAGCACGGTGGACCGCGCCCACGCGGGCCGCGGCATCGGCCGGCTGCTGCACGAGTGGGCCGCTCACCGGGCCGCCTCCGCGGGCGCCGCCGTGCTCAGGCTGGACGCCCGCACGGACAACCCCGCCCTGCACGGCTACTACCGCTGCTGCGGCTGGCGGTACCTCAGGACGGTGCCGGGCATCGCGTCCGGCGCCCTCTTCGAGACGCCGGCCCTGCTTCGCCCGGGCCTGCCGGTGAACGAGCTGGGCGAGATCCGCCTGCCGGGCTGACCGTCCGCCCGGCCGGCCGCCGGTCGGCGGTCGGCGGTCGGCGGCCTTGCCGGCAGCAGTACCGCGGGCCCGGCCCGGTCAGCCGCCGCCCATCCCGCCCTGGGCGGCGACCATCGTCAGGTTCAGCCCGGCCACCGCGCGGGCCAGGCCCGGGGCCTCGGCCCCTAGCCGGTCGGTGCAGGCCGCGACCCGCCCGGCGTGGGCCCGCCGGTCCTGCCGCGCGAGCACCAGCCGCAGGTGTCCGTGGGCGGCCAGCGCCGCCAGGACGGCCTCGGCGAAGGACGCCCCGCCGACCGGGCCGGAGCCACGCACCAGCTCCGCGATCCGTGCCTGGAGGTCCAGCGCCTCGCGCGGATCGGTCATCGCCACCGCCCGCTGCGGCACGACCGGGCCGTAGGGGTCCCGGTCCGTCACGGTCAGCACGCCGAGCACGGCGAGCCGCTGCTCGACGGCCTCCAGGGTGTCGTCGCGGTCCCGTTTGATCCAGGACTTCCAGGTGCGGGCCGCCGTGCCCAGCTCGGCCAGCAGCGCGTCGAGGACGGCGTCACCGGTCGGTCCGGCCTCCGCCACCCGCACCCGGCCGTCCGCGTCCTCGACGGCGGCGCCCCGGTGGGCGAGTTCGGCCAGGGCGGCGGCGCGCAGCAGGAAGCCGGCCCTGGCGCGGTCCTGGAGGGCGCCGGCCTGCGTGTCGAAGGCCAGCAGGTACGCGGCCAGGTGCAGCGGTCGGTTCATGCCTCCGACGATACGGAGCACCCGGCCGCCCGCCGTCAACCCGCAGGACGGAATCGGGCTCCGACCACAGGACCACCCGCCCGGCCGCCCTCCTCCCCCGGTCCTACGGCAGCGGTCCCACCGCGACGGGCCCACGACCAGGGGCGCTCCGCCGTCCGCCGTCCGCCGTCAGCCGTTCGGGGGAGCACCGCGTGCCGGGGCTCGCCGCCTGCCCGGTCAGCCGGTCTCCACGACGGTGGAGGCGGTGACGTCCCGGCCGTCCGTGAGCAGCGCCGTCGTCCGGGTGGTGTGGGCCCTCCAGAGGGAGACGAACCAGTCGAGTTGCTCGGGCTGAAGGTAGGGGAGCCACTGGTCGTAGGCGCGCCAGGCGTAGGTGTCGTGCTCGGGGCTGAGCCGTACCGGCTGGCCGTCGGGGACGGGCTCGGCTTCGAAGGCGAAGTCGACCACGGGGGGCCAGCCGTCGGCGGCCGACCGGTAGTCGATCACGAGCGGGCGCAGAGCGCCGGCCGGGCACAGGCCGGTCTCCTCCTCGGCCTCGCGCCGGGCGGTGCGGGCGGGCTGTTCGCCGAGGTCGCCGAGCCCGCCGGGGAGCTGCCACCAGGCGGGGTGGCCGGGGTAGGCACGGGCCTGGTGGAGCATCAGGATGCGGCCCGAGCGGTCGGTGACCAGCAGGGTGGAGGAGACGGCGTGCCTGGGGAGGGTGGCGGCGAATTCGGCAGGGGAGACGGTCGTCGAACTGGTCAAGCGGATCGCTCCTTCGGGTGTCCGGGGCGCGAGCCTATCGCGATCAACAGCCGCTCCAGAAAAGGTAGTTGACGGATCATCGGATCATTTCGAGCCCAGCTGGACGGCGCTCTGCCGTGCCGGGCGGCCCGGCCCCTCCACGCCGGTGACCGCCGGCCGGTGACCGCCGGTCAGCGGGCCGCGTAGGCGCCGTCCACCAGGTGGTAGCTGCCGTGGATGAAGGAGGCCCGGTCGGACAGCAGGAACGCGGTCAGCTCGGCGACCTCCTCGGGGCGGCCGAGCCGGCCGGCCGGGTGCAGGGCGATCAGGGCGTCGCGGGCCGCCGCGTCGGCGTTCTGCAACAGCGGGGTGTCGATGAAGCCGGGGCCGACGGCGTTGATCCGCACGCCCCGGGCCGCGTATTCGAGTGCGGCGGTCTTGGTCAGGCCGACCACGCCGTGCTTGGCGGCGGTGTAGGCGGCCGAGCCCGCGAAACCGTTGGTGCCGAGGATCGACGCCATGTTGACCACCGCGCCGCCGCCGGAGGCGAGGATGGCGGGGAGCTCGTGGTGCAGCGAGTAGAAGACGCCGTCGAGATTGGTGGCCAGCACCCGGCGCCACGCCTCGGGTTCGTACTCCCCGGTGGGGGCGCTGGCGCCGGCGATGCCCGCGTTGTTGACGGCCAGGTGCAGGGCGCCCAGCGCGTCCACGGTGGCCCGGACGGCGGCGCGCACCGACTCGGGGTCGGTGACGTCGACCTCGACGGCCAGGGTGCGGGCGCCGTCGGCGGCGAGTTCGGCGGCGGCCCTGCGGGCGCCGTCGAGGTCGTGGTCGGCGATCGCGACCGCCGCGCCGCCGGCCGCCAGCCGGCGGGCCACGGCGAGACCGATGCCGGAGGCGCCGCCGGTGACCAGGGCGACCCGGCCGGCGAACTCCCGGGCGTGCTCGGTGATGTCTGCGGTCATGGCGATACGTCCTCTCGTTGCGGGTGCGCGCGGGGGTGGGCGCGCAGGGGTGGGCGCCCGGTGACGGGCACGCGGGGTCAGCCGGCCGGGTCGGCGGCCGGTGGCTCCGCGGCGAGCAGGGAGAACGCCTCCTCGACGAGTCCGGGCAGGTCCGGGGCGCCGGCGGAACCGGCTCCGGGGTGCCGGACCCAGGCACGGGAGGCCGCCTGGAGGGCGGCCACCCCGAGGCCGACGGCGACGGCGGGGCGCAGGTCGCGCTCCGCGTCCAGGCCCAGCCGGGCGGCGGCGATCCGGACGGACGCCTCCTCCTCGTCGACGCAGATCCGCCGGTAGGCGGCGGTCAGCGTGGGCTCCTCGGCGATCAGCCCGAACAGGTCACGCACGCCGGGGCGCCGGTGCCAGGCCGGCTCCTGCTCGTCCCGCAGCCAGATCCGCAGCGCCGCCCGGTAGGCGGTCAGCGGCGTCTCGCCGTCCGGGCGGGCGGCCAGCGCCGCGTTGATCCGGGCGAAGTCCGCCCGCAGGCAGTCCAGGACGGCGTCCTCGCGGGACGGGAAGTACCGGCTGAAGGTGCGCCGGGAGACGTCGGCCAGGTCGGTGATGTCCTCGACGGACACGGCGGCCAGGCCCCGTTCCAGCACCAGCCGCAGCGCGGCGGCGGCCAGCGACTCCCTGGTGCGGAGCGCCTTGCGGGCGCGCCGCCCGGCGGGGGCCTCCTCGGCCGGCCCGGTCCACTCGGTCCGCCCGGTCCACTCGGCCGGCCCGGTCCGCCCGACCCGGTCGGGGTCATCGGCGCTCCGGGCGGGCTCGGCGGGCTCGGTGTTCTGGGCCTTCTCGATCCTCACGCCGTCCACCGTACACCCGAAAATGTCCCATCGGGACATGAGTCTCGGTGGGACATCAAGGGCTCGCGGGGTGCGGTGCTCAGCCCGCCTCGGGGTGGAACCGGTGCAGGCCCTTGCGGTCGTAGTACCTGGTCATCGCGAAGCCGAAGACCAGGGCCGCCACCGTCCCGATCGCGATCATGATCCAGGCCCGGGCGAGCCCGGCGTCGGCCTGCGCGTCGAAGTACAGGATCGACCGGACGCCGTCGCTGAGCTGACGCATCGGCTCGAACACCGCCAGCCCCCGGTAGAAGTCCGGCAGCGCCTGCAACGGGATGGTCGCCCCGGAGGACGGCAGGGACAGCGCGATGAAGACGAACATGCTGATCAGCTGCCCGATCCCGCCGAACGCCGCGCACAGCGCCTGCGTCCCGAGCCCCACCGCCGCGCTGGCGCAGACCGAGAAGACCCAGAGCAGCGGCAGGTGCGAGGCGTCCATGCCCAGCACCACGACGGTGGCCAGCATCACCAGACTGGAGGTCAGCACCGCCAGGCCGACCGACATCACGGAGGTGACGGCCAGCGTCTGGGTGCGGCTGATCCGCACCACCGGGTGCTGGGTGCGCAGCGGGCCCAGCTCGCTGGCCGCATAGCCGAGCGCCACGTCCACGCCGTTGCTGATCACGTTCGCCCCCAGGAAGCCGCAGAGCACGAGCAGCAGCGTGTAGTAGAACGCCGTCAGGCCGAGGCCGCTGTGCGGGCCGATCGGGTGGCCGACCCGGACGTCGACCGTGATCGGATCGGCCAGCTGGAGCGCCGCCGCGTTGGTCGCGCCGCCGGCCGCGGGCTGCCCGGGCGGCTGTTGCTGCGCCTGGGCCCGGGCCTGCGCGGTGAGCGTGGCGCCGAGCTGCGCCGAGGCCTGCTGCGCGGCCGCCTGGGAGATCGAGGAGGCCAGCGAGGAGGCCAGGCTGCCCACGCCGGGGTTGGTCAGGACGGTCATGGTCGGGCGCGGCGGTTGCTGCGACCCGGCCGGGGCGCCCAGGGCGGCGACGGCGGCCGTGAAGCCGGCCGGGACCTCCAGCGCGCCCGCGAGCTTGCCGGAGGCCAGCTGGTCGTCGGCCGCGGCCCGGTCGAGCTGCCGCCAGTCCACCTGCCCCTGCGTGGCGGGCGCACCCGCGACGGCGGCGGTGATCTGCGCACCGAGGTTCTGCTGCTGCCCGGCCAGGACGGCGCCCCGGTCGGAGTTGATCAGACCGATCGGGAGCCGGTGCAGGTCCGCGCGCGGGTTGATGATGCCGCCCATGTAGAGCAGCGAGAGCAGGAATCCCACCGTGCCGACGATGATCGTCGGCACCATCCAGACCTTGGGGTTGCGCAGCACCTGCCAGGCCCGCACGCCCGCCTCGGGCCGGTTCGAAGTCATGGCTCTCCCGTCGACGTCGTTCGGTCGGCCCCCGCCCGAACGTAGCCTCCCGCCCCTGCCGGGCCGTGGCGCCTCGCCCGCGCCGCGCCCACGTCCGACCTGCTCGGCGGTGGCCGCCGCATCCGGGGCCGGCTCCGGCGGCGGGGCGGTCGAGGCCGCACCCCGGCCCGGCCTGGCGCGATGACTAAGCGCTTGCTTAGAATCGCACCGGCCCTGCGAAGTACCCCGCACGGCCGTCCGTCCCCGCCCGACCCACCGCCCAGTACCGCCGGGAGCCGCCATGCTGTCCGCAGAGAACCGTCAGATCCGCCTCGCCCGCCGGCCCGAGGGTGACGTCCGCCCCGAGGACTGGACACACGTCACCGAGGCGGCCGCGGCCCCCGGCGAGGGCCAGTTCGCCGGGCGGACGCGGTTCATCTCGCTGGACCCGGCGATGCGCGGCTGGCTGGACGACCGCCGCTCCTACCTGCCGCCGGTGGGCCTCGGCGAGGTGATGCGCGCGGGCTCGGTGGTCGAGGTCACCGAGTCCAACCACCCGGGGTACCGGATCGGCGACCTGGCCGTCGGCACCTTCGGCGTCCAGGAGCACGTGGTCTCCGACGGCAAGGGCGTGCTGCGGATCGACCCGGCCACCGCCTCGCCCTCGACCTACCTCGGCGCCCTCGGCATGCCGGGCATGACGGCCTACTTCGGGCTACTGGACGTCGGCGCGCTGCAGGAGGGCGAGACGGTGGTCGTCTCCGGCGCGGCCGGCGCGGTGGGCACCATGGCCGGCCAGATCGCCAAGGCGAAGGGCTGCCGGGTCGTCGGCATCGCCGGCGGGGCCGCCAAGTGCGCGCTGCTGACCGACGAACTCGGCTTCGACGCCGCGATCGACTACCGGTCCGAGGACGTGCGCAAGGCCCTGCGCACCCACGCGCCGGACGGCATCGACGTCTTCCTGGACAACGTCGGCGGCGAGATCCTGGAGGCGGCGCTGTCCTGCCTGGCGCTGCGTGCCCGGGTGGTGATCTCCGGCGCGATCAGCCAGTACAACGCCAAGGACGGCGTGCACGGCCCGTCGAACTACCTGTCGCTGCTCGTCCGCCGCGCCCGGATGGAGGGCTTCGTGGTGTTCGACTACGCGCCGCGCTTCACCGAGGCCGCCCGGGAGATCGGCGGCTGGATCGCGGACGGGCGGATCAAGGTCCTGGAGCACGTCGTCCGCGGCACGATCGACGACTTCCCGCAGACCCTGCAGATGCTCTTCCGCGGCGAGAACACCGGCAAACTCGTCCTCGAACTCGTCTGATCCCCCGGCCGCCGGCGGGCCCTCAGACGGTCAGCGGCCCGTCGGACGGCGCGATCGGGGCCGGGAGCTCGGTGCTGCCCCGCAGGTAGCGGTCGACGGCGGCGGCCACGGCCCGGCCCTCCGCGATCGCCCAGACGATCAGCGACTGCCCGCGCCCGGCGTCGCCCGCGACGAACACGCCGTCCGCCGGGGCGGCGAAGCCGTCGTCGCGGGTCAGGCGGCCCTGCGGGTCGATCGTGAGGCCGAGTTGGCCGACCAGCCCGCCGCCCCGGGCTCGGCCGCCGCCCCGGTCGGCCGGGTCTCCCCGGTCGGCCCGGCCGGGACGGTCCGCCCGGTCCGCCGGGGAAGGCCCGTCCTGCTCGGGGCCGTCCTGCTCGGGATCGTCCCGGTCGGGGCCGTCCTGCTCAGGCCCGGAGAAGCCGAGGGCCAGCAGCACCAGCCCGGCCGGGACGGTGCACTCCGTCCCCGGCAGCGGCCGGCGCCCGGGCTGCTCCGCCTCGGCGAACCGGACGGCCGCCAGCCGTCCGTCCGGCCCGGCGTCGAACCCCACCGCCGTCGCCGCGAACACCCGGGGCTCGGCCGCCGCACCGCCCGCCTCCTCGTGCGAGGTCGTCACCCGGTACACCTTGGGGTGCACGGGCCAGGGCTGCCCGGGGGCCCGCCGCGCGGGCGGCCGGGGATTGATGTCGAGCTGGGTGACGGCCGCGGCCCGCTGGCGCAGCGCCGTGCCGAGGCAGTCCGCGGCGGTGTCCCCGCCCCCGACGATGACCACGTCGAGCCCCTCCGCGGAGAGCGGGGAGACGGCGTAGTCGCCCTCGTCCACCCGGTTCGCGTGGGTCAGGTACGTCATCGCCTGGTGCACCCCGGGCAGCCCGCGGCCCGGCACCGGAAGGTCCCGGCAGGCTGTGGCGCCGACCGCCACCACCACCGCGTCGTACCGGGCCCGCAGGTCGTCCGCGGCCACGTCCCGGCCCACCGCCACCCCGGTCCGGAACCGGGTGCCCTCCGCCCTCATCTGGTCGATCCGCCGGTCCAGACGGTGCTTCTCCAGCCGGAACGGCGGGATGCCGTAGCGCAGCAGCCCGCCGATCCGGTCGGCCCGCTCGTACACCGTGGTGGTGTGGCCGGCCCTGGTCAGCTGCTGGGCGGCGGCCAGGCCGGCCGGGCCGGACCCCACCACGGCCACCCGCTGTCCGGTCATCCGCTCCGGCGGCTGCGGCCGGTCGTACCCGCTCTCCCAGGCCCGGTCGGCGATCGACAGCTCCACGTTCTTGATCGTCACGGCGTCGGAGTCGATCGCCAGCACGCAGGCGCTCTCGCAGGGGGCCGGGCAGAGGCGGCCGGTGAACTCCGGGAAGTTGTTGGTGGCGAGCAGGCGGGCGGCGGCCGAGCGCCACGCGTCGTGCGCGACCAGCGTGTTCCAGTCCGGGACGAGATTGCCCAGCGGGCAGGCGTGGTGGCAGAACGGCAGGCCGCAGTCCATGCAGCGGCCCGCCTGGCCGGCGATGACCGGCAGCAGCGCACCCTCCCGGTAGACCTCGTGCCGGTCCCCCAGCCGCTCCTGCGGCGCCCGGCGCTCGCGCGGCCGGCTGGGCGTGGTGAGAAAGGCCAGGCGGTCGGCCATGGAATCAGCCATCGCGGTCTCCGGCGGGGCGGGCCAGGGCGGGGCGGTGACGCCGCCGGGCCACGACCGCCGCACCGCGACCGTGCCGCCGCGACCGCCGGGCGCGCCGCCGGACTGCGCGCCACCGTGTGGCCACCGTACGCCTGCGAACCGCCCAACGGGAGGGGGTGGCGGCGAAGGGGTGGCGGCGAGGGCGGGCCCGGCGGGCGGCGCCCCGGCCCGGCGGCCGGCCACGCCGGGGCGGGAGCGCGTCCGGCCGCGGTCAGGCGCGCAGGAAGGCCTCCAGGGCGGTGGCGAAGGCCACCGGGACTTCGTGCATCGGATAGTGCCCGGAGTTGCCGAGCACCTCCAGCTCCGCCTGCGGGTAGTGGGCCAGCCAGGTGCCGCGCATCAGCTCGGCGGAGAGCGCCGGGTCGTGCTCGCCGACGAAGACCTTGACCGGGAGCGTGCTGCCGGCCACCTTCGCCGCGAAGTCCAGGGTGGTCCAGTCGCGCAGGTAGCCGGCCATCGCCTCCGGGCGGCAGCCCGCCACCGAGCGGGCCGTCATCGCGTCCAGCCAGCGGTCGCACGCGCGGTTCCCGGTCACCAGGTCGAGGATGGCCCGCCGGTTGGCCGGGTGGCCCGCCGCACCGTGGAAGAGGTCGTACGCGTCGCCCTCCAGCGGGTACGCGCTCGCCGGGACGGGCGTCACACCGACCAGCTTGCGCACCCGCCCCGGCGCCTCGGCCAGGACGCGCTGCGCCGCCTTGCCGCCCATCGAGTGGCCGACCACCGAGAACTCGGCCCAGCCGAGCCGGTCGGCGAGCGCGAGCGCGTCCGAGGCGATCTCGGCCAGCGTGTACTCGCCCTCCACGTCCAGCCGTTCGCCGTAGCCCCGGTAGTCGAGGAAGGCGTAGCCGAAGGCCTCGTCGTCCAGGTGGTCGAGGAACTGGCCCCAACCGGCCGTGGTACCGAACCAGTCGTGCAGCACCAGGACCTTGTGCGGGCCGGTGCCGAGCTCGCGGTGACTCAACGTCATGAATGGCTCCCTCGCCGTGATGTGACGGCGGTTTCCTTCCCCGCGGCCGGGCCGCTACTCCCGCTCGTCCCGGTCTCCCTCCCCGCCCCCTCCGCACCCTCTGCACCCTCCGGCGGCTCCGCCCGGTGCGGACGGAGGACCAGGCCGAGGCCGCAGGCGGCGGCCGCCAGCCCGAGCACGGCGATTGGACGCGACCACCCGCCCGCCACGGCCGGCGCGAACGCCACCGGCAGGACCAGCGCGGACGCGGCGACCGCCGCCACCACGTGCGCCGGCCGGACGAGCCCGCGCTGCGGGCCGAAGGCGCCGACGAGCAGCAGCTGACCGATCAGCGCCACGACGATCGCGGCCGCCTGCGGGAACGACCGCTCGCCCAGTGCGGCCAGCAGCACCGCGACGACGGGCAGGACGGTGGCGCGGGCCGCGACGAGCCGGGCGGCCCGGCCCTCCGGGCGCTCCGCCCCGCCCTCCGGCGGGACCGCCACGGCGCCCAGCACCGCCGCCGCCACCGCCGCGGCCGGGCCGAACCGGTCCACGGCGCTGCCCGGACTCCCCGGACCGGCGGCGGCCAGCGCCAGCGCCGCACCCGTGGCGCGCAGGACGGCACGCTCCAGCCACGGCGGCAGGGCCGCCGGACGCCGGGACGGGCGGGACGGGCGGGACGGGCGGGACGGGTGGGACGACGCTGCGGTGCCGACGGCCGCGGGCGCGACCGCCTGGCTCGCCGGGCTCACCGGATTTGCCGGACTCGCCGGACTCGTGGGGCTCATCGGGCTCCTCCTCCGATCCGGCGGCGCAGCAGGGGTGCGAGCGCCAGGTCGAGCGCCTCGCCAGGCACGTAGCGGGTCACCGGGATGCCCTTGGCCCGTAGGGCCGCGCGCATCGCCTCGCGCTCCGCCCGCCAGAGCCGCAGAGCCGTCGCGGCCACGTCGTCGCCGGGCTCCACCGCCGGTTCGCCGGCCGGGATCTCGACCACGACCAGCGGATTGCCCCGGTCGCGGACCTGCCCGAGCACGTCCAGGATCCGCTGGTCGGCGAGCGGGGTGAACGCGTACACCAGCGCGTGCCCCGGCAGAGCGGCCGGCGGGAACCGCGGGAGGACGGGGCCGCGGTGGACGCGGTCCTGGCGGACCTCCAGCACGCTCTCCACCATCCGGTAGAACTGCCGGTCCCCACTGCCCGCGGTGAGCCAGCGCAACCGGCCGCCGACGGTGATCAGACCGACCCGGTCGTGCCGGCGCAGGTAGGCGCGGATCAGCCCGCCGGCCGCGCGCAGTGTCTCGTCCAGGCTGGACAGCCCGGTGGAGACGTCCCGGAAGTCGGCCAGTGTGTCCAGCAGGACGACCGCGTCGGCAGCCCGCTCGGCCGCGAACTGGTTGATCTGCACGGCGTCGCGACGGGTCGTCGACGGCCAGTGGATGCGCCGCTGCCGCTCCCCCGGCACGTGCGGCCGCACCCCGATCACCTCGACACCGGTGCCCTCGTGCGCGGTGGTGTGCTCGCCGAGCCGCTCGGGCAGCCGGACCGGGATCGGGGTCAGCCGGGCCGCGGTCGGCACCGGGAACACGTCCAGTTGTCCGAGGTCGGTGCGTACCGTGCGCCGGGTCAGGCCGCCCGCGTCGTAGACGTCGACGTCGACGCTGCCCAGCGTCCAGCGGCCCCAGTTGGCAGCCCGGACGACCAGGTCGACCTCGGCGGCGCCGACGGTGAGGGCCTCCAGTGCGACACCCCGGCCGAGCGCGACGGTCGGGTCGAGCCGGCCGATCCGCCCGTCGTGCCGCACGGTGATCCGGACGACGATCGACTCGCCCTCGAAGCAGCGGCGCGGCTCGACGGTGGCCTCGGTGCCGAGCACGGTGGGTCTGCTGCGCCCGGGGGCGGCCAGGACGAGCAGGACGGCCGGGCCGGCGGCCAGCGCCAGCAGCCAGGCGTGCCCGGTGGCCAGGGCGGCCACCCCCGCCACGGTGGCCACCGTGAGCAGCCGCAGGGTCTGCTCACCGATCCGCCAGTACGGCGAGGGCGGGGTGGTCGGCAGGCCCGCCGCGGTGGCCCGCGCGCTGCGGGCCAGGACGCGGGCGGTGGCCCGGTCGCCCGCCCGGCGCCCGGTGGCGGTGGGGACGGGGACGGGGGTGCGGGCGGGGGCGGAGGTGGGGGCGGGGGCAATGGGGGCGGCGGTAGCGGCGGCGCCCGGCCGAGGCTCCGCCCGGCCGGTCCGCCGGTCCGCCGGCGGCACAGCGAGCCGCCGGACCGGCCGGGCCGAGGGACCGGTCCGGGCGGAGGAGCCGGCCTGGGTCGAGCGGCCGGTCTGGATCGAGGAGCCGGCCTGGGTCGAGCGGCCGGTCGCTCCAGCCGGCCCGGTGGATGAGGCGGGGCTCATCGGACGCTGCCCGGATCGCGATCCGCGTCCGCCGCGCGCGGCAGCGTCTGCGGCGCCGGGACGGTCTCGACCAGCCGCGCCACCACGTCGTCCGCCTCGATCTGGCGCACCCACAACTCCGGCTTCAGGGTGACGCGGTGGGCGAGCGCGGGGACGGCCAGCGCCTTCACGTCCTCCGGCGTCAGGTAGTCGCGGCCCTCCGTCATCGCCCGGGCACGGGCCAGCTGGACGAGCGCGAGACCGCCGCGGGGCGAGGCGCCGACCTGGATCTGCTGGTCGTTTCGGGTCGCGGCGACCAGCGCCACCACGTACTCGACCAGGTCGTCGTCCACCTCGACCCGCTCCACCGCCGCCCGCATGGCGAGCAGTTCGGCCGGGCTGCCGACCGTCGCGACGACCGCCTCGGGCGCGGACCGGTCGAGCCGGGCCCGCAGCATGGCGGCCTCCAGCCCGGTGGACAGGTACCCCATCCGCACCCGTAGCAGGAAGCGGTCGAGCTGCGCCTCCGGGAGGGAGTAGGTGCCCTCGTACTCGATCGGGTTGGCGGTGGCGATCACGGCGAACGGCTCCGGCAGCCGGCGGGTGGCGCCGTCCACCGAGACCTGTCCCTCGGCCATCGCCTCCAGCAGCGCGGCCTGGGTCTTCGGCGGTGTCCGGTTGATCTCGTCGGCCAGCAGCAGCTGGGTGAAGATCGGGCCGGGCCGGAAGACCATCTCCCCGCTGCTCCGGTCGTAGAACGGCGCACCCGTGACGTCCGAGGGCAGCAGGTCGGGGGTGAACTGGATGCGGCGGAAGTCCAGCCCGAGGGCGGTCGCGAAGGAGCGGGCCAGCAGGGTCTTGCCGAGCCCGGGGAGGTCCTCGATCAGCACGTGGCCGCCGGCCAGCACGCCCAGCATGACCAGCCGGAGCGCCTCGGGCTTGCCGACCACGGCCCGCTCGATCTCCTCCACGACCGCGCGGGCCCGCTTGCCGGCCTCCTGCGGGGTCAGTTCGGGTACCGGCACGGCGGCGGGCGGGGCGAGGGCGGGCACGGTCGGGTCCGGCGCGGCGTCGACGGCGGTGGCGGCCTGGGGAACGGCGGTCATGACTCTCCTGACGGGACTTCGGGTTCGGAGCCCCCGCGGACCTGACGCGCCCCGCCGGGCGCGGAGCGTGGCGGCACGGGGTGTGCGGGCGGACGGACGTACGGGCGCGAGCTGTGCGGGCGGGCGGTGTGCGGGCGCGAGCTGTGCGGGTGGGCGGTGTGCGGGCGGGGGTCGTGCCGGGGCGGGCGGGCACGGCACCGGCCCGGGCCGGGCCGGGCCTCAGAGGGATTCGAGCCGGTCGACGAGTGCGGTGAGGACAGGCTCCGGGAGGGTCTCCTCCGGGGCCGGCGCCTCCGGGTCGATCCACGGCCAGAGCCGCGGGCCGAGCAGCTCGGCCACCCGCTCCCGGTCGGTGGCGGGCGAGAGGCCGTACACCTCCGACAACCGTGCCGCGTAGAGCCGTTGGAGCCGCCCGCGGAGCGGCCGGACGTCGCCCTCCGGGTCCAGGCCGTGCCGGACGGTCCAGCGCCAGTCACCGAGCCCCGGCTCGTACGCCTCCATCAGCCTGGTCCGCTTCCGGAGTCCGTCGTCCAGCTGCCCGGCGCCCGCGACGTAGCAGGCGGTGAGCAGCGCTGCGGCCAGCAGCAGGACGGCGCCGGCCACGGCCCCGGGCACGCCGCCGACCAGAGCGAACACGATCTCGGCCAGCACGGCCACCGCGGTCAGTTCGATCAGGCTGTGCCGGACTGAGCCGGGCTCCGCGGCCCGGTACCCGGTGGGTTCGGGGCTCATCGGCGACCTCCGGTGGTGTCGGGTGCCGCCTCCGGTGCACCGGCCGGCCCGTCCGCCGCCGCGTCCGCCGCTACGCCTGCCGGCACGTTCTCCGGTACGCCTGCCGGTACGTCCTCCGGCCCGGCCGCGCGGGTGGCGAGGCCGGCTGCCAGCGCGTCCAGGGCGGTCTGCGCGCGCTGCACGTGGGAGCCCTCCATCGGGTGCGTCGAGTAACGCGCCTCCCGGAACAGCGCGGTGAGCTCCTGGGCGGGGAGCCGGTCCACCAGGTGGTCGGCCACCGCGCGTTCCAGCAGCTCCGTGGGGTTCTCGCTGGCGCGGCGGGACACCCCGGAGGCCGACAGCGAGCCCTCCATCGCGGCGTAGCAGGCGATCACCGCGGCACGGGCGTCCTCGCCCGTCAGGGCGCGGCGGCCGGTGGCGACGGCGGCCGCGAGGGCGTCCTCGGGCCGCGGCGGGGCGGCGGGCAGCAGGCCCGGCGCCCGGCGACCCCGGCGCACCGCCAGCCGTCGCCACACCTCCATCAGGAGCAGGACCAGCCCGGCCAGGGCCACGAGGCCGAGCACGGCGTAGCCCACCATGAGGATCCACGTCACCGGGCCCCCGGCGTCCTGGGCGTGCTCCCGCCCGACCGGCAGCACGGCGGGCGGCGGCCCGGTCGCCGGCAGGTCGGTGGGCAGGGCGGTCGGCAGGGGCTCGGGGGGAGCGGCCGGGCCGACACCGCCACGGCCACGGAGGATCAGCGCGAGCAACGGCACCGCCACGGCCGCGCCGGGCAACAGCACCGCGGCCGCCTCGCGCAGGCGCTCGACCCACGGCGTCGGCCCGGCCAGGTGGCGGGCCTCCTCGCGGAATCGCACGGCCGACCGGCCGATCAGGATCCCCGCCCCGACGGCGATCAGCATCACCAGCCCGGCCATCCGGACCGGACCTGCCGTGGGCGGGCCGAGCAGTCCGCCGTCCGGCGGCCGCAGGGCCGCGGCCGCGAGCAGCAGGCCGCCGAGCACCAGCAGCGCACCCGGCAGTCGCCCGTCGCGGCCGGGCCGGCCCCCGACGGGCCGTTCACCGGCCGCCGGTCTGTCGTCCTTCATGCGGGCACCCCGTCCCTCCGCAGCGCGGATGATCACGCGCGGGTGCAGCGTCGCACACGGACTCTCGCAGTGTCACCCCCCGTCGGACGGGGTCGACCCGTTCGGGCAGCCCGGCGGGTGCGGGGAGGTGCGGGCGGGGATCTGCGGGTCGGCCGGACGGGGCCGGCCCGGCGGGTGCGGATCGGACCGTCGCGGCCGTCCGGCCGTCAACTCCCGGGCGTCGCCACCGTTTCGCCACCGCTTCGCCCCCGGGGTTCGGGGTCCGGAGTCCGGGGGCATCGGGGCGTCGGGTCGTCGGGTCGTCGAGGGTCAGCCGCGCGGCAGGACGAGCCCCTGCACGGCGGGCAGCTTGCGCCAGTCGCTCGACACGATGCTCGCGTGGGCCCGGGCGAGCTGCTGGGTGCGGGCGCGGGCCTGGTCCGCCGTCGGGTCGGTGGCGCTGATCGCGGGAGCGACGTTGTGCGCGTCCGTCATGGTCAGCAGGTAGTGGCGGCCGTCGTACCAGGAGGTGTCGATCCCGCCGGCGTACGCGGCCGCGTCGCCGTCGAAGACCACGAACCACGGGCGGATCGACGTCTCGCCGTACTTGCCGCGCGGGTCGCCGGCGGCGGCCCCGTGGACGGCGGGGAAAACCTGCGCGTCGCCGGTGCGGCCCGCCGCGGCGAGGTCGCGCAGGTGGCGGGCGTACTCGACGTCGGTGAGCAGGGTGTCGAAGGGGTTGCTCTCCTCGACGGAGCCGGGGATCACGTAGACCAGCGCCCGGCCGGCGAGGGCGGCGCGGGTCGGCCAGTTGCCCGCGCGGGCGGCCTCGTCCGCCGTGGGGTAGCTACCGCCGCCGGGCTTGGCGAGCAGGTCGGCGGGGCGGAAGACGGCGGAGCCGAGGTGGGCGGCGATCAGCGCGTCGAGCTGGGCGGGGCCCATCCCGCGGTTGCCGGCGAAGCCGCCCTTGAGCTCCAGCTTGACGACCAGCGGGCCGGCACCGGGGTGGGCGCCGAGCCAGATCCGGACGTCGTCGAGGCAGGTCTCCAGGTTCTTGTTGGTGCCGCCGGTGTAGAGCTGGGCGGGCGTCGTCGCGGCGGCGCAGTTGTTGCTGTTGCCGAGCGGGTTGGAGTGGCTGACCTTCCACTCCTTGGTGACGGTGTCCGTCCAGGCGTCCAGCTCGATCATGCCGGTACCGGTGTCCAGGCCATCCGCGAGGTGGGCGAATGCGGCCGGGTCGTAGGTGTTATGGATCCCGACGGTGGTGGCCGAGCCGAACGGGAGGTCACCCGGGTCCGTCGCGTCGGCCTGCGCAACGGGCACGAGGGCGGCGGCCGCGGCGAGCAGACCGGTGGCGATGGTGCCGGCGAGGGCGCGGCGTACGGTCACGATGACTGTCCCCTTGTCAGAAGGTCTGCGAATGGCCCGGCGGGCGTGCGGCATCGTTCCGGGACGATGCCGGAGCAGAGCATCCCTCACATGAAGGGGACACAACAAGCTCATGACGGCGCCGGTACATCTCGGCCGGCGCGCCCATCGCCCCGGGGGCGTGGTGCCCGCCGTTCCGGGGCCGCGACAATGGCTCCATGATCGAGAAGCAGCTGCGGGTGGTACTGGCCGAGGACTCGGTGATCCTGCGGGACGGGATGGTGGAGCTGCTCGCGGCCCGTGGCTGCGAGGTGGTCGCGGCGGTCGGCACCGCGCCCGAGCTGCTCGCCGCGGTGGCCGGGCACCGGCCGGACGTCGCCGTGGTGGACATCCGGATGCCGCCCACCCACACCGACGAGGGCATCCGGGCCGCGGTCGAGCTGCGCGCCGCCGCGCCCGGCGTCGGCGTCCTGGTCTTCTCCCAGCACGTCGAGACGGTCTGGGCCGCCCGTCTGCTGGCCGGCGGCGCCGCCGGCATCGGATACCTGCTGAAGGAGCGGGTGGCGCGGACGTCCGAGTTCATGGACGCGCTGCGCCGCGTGGCCGCCGGCGGGACGGCGCTGGACCCCGCGGTGGTGACCGGACTGCTGCGGGGCGGCCCGCGCGGCCGGCTGGACGCCCTCACGCCGCGCGAGCGCGAGGTGCTGGAGCTGATGGCGCAGGGGCACTCCAACCGTTCGATCTCCGCACGGCTGGTGGTGTCGGAGCGGGCGGTGGAGAAGCACGTCGCCGCCGTCTTCACCAAGTTCGACCTGCCGCCGACGGACGCCGACAACCGGCGGGTGAAGGCGGTCCTCGCCTTCCTCGCCGAGACCGCCGCACCCTGACGATTCGTCACTTCCGGACGCGCCGGGGTACGGCCGGTCCGGTACGGCCGGTGTGGTCAGGCTGGTCTGGTCCACCTGGACGGATCCGGCCGGTGTGGTCCGGCCGGTCGGACGCGGCGGCTCAGATGCGGCTGGGCAGCTCGGCGGTGACCACGGTCGGCCCGCCCACCGGGCTCTCCACCCGCAGGACGCCGTCCACCGCCGCCAGCCGTTCGCCCAGGCCGGCCAGCCCCGTCCCACCGCCGGTCCCGCCGCCCGCACCGCCACCGGACGCGCCTCCCGCGGCGGCGGCCCCGCCCCGGCCGTCGTCGCGCACCGTCAGCCGGACCAGACCGCCCGCGGCGGTGGCCGACAACACGGCCGACCGGGCTCCGCTGTGCTTGGCGAGGTTCGTGAGCAGCTCGGCCGCGCAGTAGTAGACGGCCTGTTCGATCGCCGGATCCGGCCGCTCGCGCAGGTCGAGGCGGACGGCGACCGGGACGGGCGAGCCGGCGGCCAGCCCGGGCAGGGCCGCTTCGAGCCCGCCGTCCAGCGCCACCGGGTGGATGCCCGCGGTGAGCCGGCGCAGCCCGGCGATGGTGTCGTCGGTCTGGTTGCGGGCCCGGTCGACCAGGGCCCGTAACCGCGCCACGTCCGGCCCCGGACCGGCCTGCCCGCCGTTGTCCGGACCACCGCCGTCCGGACCGCTGTCGTCCGGACCACCGCCGGCCGACGGGGCGCTGGCCAACACGTCGTCGGCCAGCGACAGCGTGATGGCGAGCGCCACCAGCTGGGCCTGGGTGCCGTCGTGCAGGTCGCGCTCCAGCCGGCGCAGGCGGTCGGTGCCGGCGGCGAGCAGGGTGGCGCGGGCCTGCTCCAGGTCGCGGACGCGCCGCTGGGAGCGGGCCGGGCCGAGCAGCAGCCGGGCCAGCCTCCGATTGGCCGTACTGAGCACGCGGTTGGCGCCCGGCACGGCGGCCAGCACGGCCAGGCCGAGCAGCACGGCGGCCGCGTCGAGCCAGCCGGCCGGCCGCTCCCCCGGTTCCAGCAGCCGGACCCAGAGCGGGAACCCGAGCAGCCAGCCACTGCCGAGCGGCAGCACGACGACGGCGGCGAAGCCGAGCAGCCCGAGCGGCAGCCGGGCGAGCAGGTAGACGAGCGAGCGCCACGCGACCGGGTCGGCCAGCACCGCGCGGCCCCGGGCGAGCGGGCCGGCCGGCCGCCGCGGCGGCACCGGCGGTTCGACCCGCTCGCCCAGCAGCCGCTCCACCGCCCGCCGGTGGAGCGCGCCGAGGCCGCGCGCACCGGCGAGCGCGGCGGCCACGAACGGCAGCCCGACGACGGTCAGGGAGAGCAGCGTTCCCGCGTACAGGACGGCCAGCGCGTAGGCGCCGCCGAGCACGGCCGGCAGCAGGCCCGCGACGGCGAACAGCAGCTCGCCGCCCGGGGCGGTGACGTACCGCCGGGTCCGGCGGGCCGGCCGCCCGGCCCGCTGCTCAGCCACGCTCGCCACCGACCGCCTCCACCGCCGGGCCGGCGAACGCGCGCAGCCCGGTGAGCAGGATGCCGGGCGCGGTCAGGGCGGCCGCGCCGGCGACGATCCAGCCGCAGGCGCCCACCGGCACGACCGGCACGAGCGATCCGGTGGCCGCCGAGCTGAAGGCGGCCGAGGCGGTGCCGGCGACCGTGGCACCCAGCAGCACGCCGACGACCGTGGTCAGGGCCGCCTCGGCGCCGAGCATCCGCAGCAGCTGGCGCCGGGTCGCGCCGACCAGCCGGAGCAGGGCGAACTCGCGGCGGCGATCGGCGGTCAGGGCCACCAGGGTGTTGACGGTGGAGACGGCGGCGAAGCAGACCAGCATGGCCAGCTCGGCCTGCCGCAGCCAGACGTCGGTCGCGGAGCTGACGGCGGACGCGGTGGCGGTGGCGGCGGCGGACGCCGTGGCGGCGCCGGTGGCCGCGGGCAGGGCACGGCTCGCCACGTGCTCGGCGGTGCTTGTCATGATCAACATGGTGCCCGACAGGCCGACCAGGAGCGCCACCGGCACCACCGCGGACGAGAGCCGGTGCGCGTAACCACGCAGGTTCGCATCGGCCAGCCAGCCCGTCCGCGGCGCCGCCAGCCGCACCGGCGCGCCCAGCACGGCGACCAGCACCCGGGCCGCGAGCGGGCCGAGCAGGGCGACGGCGACCAGCAGGACGATCGAGCCGAGCAGCGCCGCCTGCCCCGCCTTGTCGAGCTGGTCGGCCGGCCGGGTCGCCGCCAGCCGGACCAGCAGCCCGCCGCCGGCCAGCGCGCCGAGGCCGGCGAGCACCCGCGGGACGCCCGTCCGCGCGTGCTCGGTCGTACCGGCGGTGAGCGCGGCGGCCGGCGGGATCCGGGTGACCCGCCGCCCCGCGACGGCCGCCGCCGCCAGGGCCACCAGCAGCGCGGCCGCGAGCGCGACCAGCATCGGCAGCGGCGTGGCCGGCACCCGGACGGCGGGCGCGGCCATCCCGCGCTCCTGGAGGGCGGCGAGGAAGCGGCGGGCACCCAGGGCGCCAACCACCCAGCCCGGCCCGGCCGCCAGCAGGGTCGTCGCGACCACCTGCCCGCGCACCACCCTCCGGACCTGCCGGGGCGTGGCGGCGACGGTCCGCAGCAGCGCCAGCTCCCGGTACTGCTGGCGGAGCGCGAAGCCCAGGGCGTTGACCACCACGAAGAAGGCCACCAGGACGGCGATCTCGCCGAACGCGCCCGCGATCACCATCAGCCCCGGCCCGGCGGGTGCCCGGCGGTCGGCGGCGGGCGCGGCGGCCGCCGCGGCGAACAGTGAGCCGAAGAGCGTCACCGTGGCGACGGCGAGGAAGAGCGCTGCGGCCGGCCCGACGAACGCGGCGGGCCGGCGGCGGAGTTGGCCGAGTACCAGGGCGGGCAGCGGTCGGCCGCCCGGGCGGCCGGAGAGGATCTGGGCGGTCATCGCGCGCTCACCCGCCCAGCCGGCTCAGCCGCTCGGCGACCAGCGCCGCCGTCGGCCGGGCCAGTTCGTCGACCAGCAGACCGTCCGCGAGCAGCAGCACCCGGTCCGCGTAGCCCGCGGCGACCGGGTCGTGGGTGACCATCACACAGGTCTGCCCGTCCCGGTCCACACCGGTGCGCAGCAGGGTGAGGATCTCGTGGCCGGTCGCCCGGTCGAGCGCGCCGGTGGGCTCGTCGGCGAACACCGCGTCGGGGCGGGCGACCAGGGCGCGGGCGATCGCGACGCGCTGCTGCTGTCCGCCGGAGAGCTGACCCGGCCGGTGCCGCTCGCGCCCGGCCAGGCCGACCCGCGCGAGGGCGTCCCGGACGGCCGCCCGGTCGGGGCGGGTGCCGGCCAGCCGGCCGGGCAGTTCCACGTTCTGGGTGACGGTCATCGCGGGCATCAGGTTGAAGGCCTGGAAGACGAACCCGACCCGGCTGCGCCGCAGTTCGGCCAGCCGCCGCTCGGGGAGCCGGGACACCTCGGTGCCGCCCCACCGGACGGTGCCGCGGGAGGGCCGGTCCATCCCTGCCAGGCAGTGCAGCAGGGTCGTCTTGCCGGATCCGGAGGGGCCCATCACCGCGGTGAACGTCCCCGGTGCGAAGGCCACCGAGACCCCCCGCAGCGCCCGCACGGCGGCGGCGCCGCGGCCGTACTCCCGGTGCAGGTCGTCGGCCCGGACCGCGGCTTCGGCGGTCGTCGTCCATGTCGTTTCAGCCATGGCTCCATGCTGGCCGGACCGGGCGCGGCAATCGATCGTGCGAGCCCCCGGACCGGGGGTTCGGTTTTCCGAACCCCCGCGCGTCCCGGGACCCGTCCGCGCCCGGCCCCGACCTCCGGCCGGGCGGCCGCGCGATCGTCAGTGCTCGTCGGCCCCGCGCGGGCCGCGGATGGTGCGCTCGGCCTCACTGATCGGGATGTCGTTGATGCTGGCCTCGCGGCGCCGCATCAGGCCGTCGGGGGCGAACTCCCACAGCTCGTTGCCGTGACTGCGCCACCACTGGCCGTCGTCGTCGTGCCACTCGTACTGGAAGCGGACGGCGATGCGGTCGTCGGTGAAGGACCAGAGCTGCTTGCGCAGCGCGTACTCGTGCTCCCTGGCCCACTTGTCGGTGAGGAAGGCGGCGATCTCCTCGCGCCCGGTGACGAAGCGGTCGCGGTTGCGCCAGAGCGAATCGGGTGTGTAGGCGAGGGCCACGCGCTGCGGGTCGCGGGTGTTCCACGCGTCCTCGGCCGCCCGGACCTTGGCGGCGGCGGTCTCCGCGGTGAACGGCGGGAGCGGGGGACGTACGGATGACATGGGGAACTCCGGGGTGAGAGGGCGGTGCGCGGACGGTCAGAGCAGTTCGGCCGTGCCCGGCGGCAGTCGGCGCAGGCGGTCGGCCAGGCCCGCGGCGGCGAACGCCTCGGCGATGCGGGCCGGGTCCTCGACGAAGTGCTCCCAGGAGTCGAAGTGCAGCGGGACCACCTGGCGGGCACCGAGCGTGCGGGCCAGTTCGGCACCGTCCGCCGCACTCAACGAGAAGGCGAGCTCCCCGGTGGCGGGGAAATGCGCGTCGCCGAGGTGCAGGAAGGCCGTGTCGACGGCGAAGCGTTCGGCGATCCCGTCCAGCGCGGCGTGACGCGTGGTGTCGCCCGAGAAGTAGAGCGTGCCGCCCTCGTACTCGACGACGAACCCGGTGACCGGGCCCGTGACCGGCTCGGTGCCGGCCGGGCCGTGCCGGGCCGGGGTCGCGGTGACCGTCACGGTGGTCGCTCCGGCGGTCGTCCTGACGCTCTCCCAGGGGGCGAGGCCGGTCGCCCTGCCGCCCAGCCGGGCAGCGGCCTCGGGCGTGGTGAGCACCGCGCCCGCCCGAGCGGCCACCTCCCGGCCGGCGTGGTCGAGGTTGTCGGCGTGCTGGTCGTGCGAGAGCAGGACGAGGTCCACGGGCGGCAGTTGATCGGCGCCGAACGCCGCACCCGCGGTACGGCGCAGCGGGCGGGCGGCCGGGTACTCGCCCGGCTGCTGGTCCAGGGCGGGGTCGGTGAGGATCGTCAGATCGCCGATCCGCAGCAGGACGGTGGCGGTGCCGAGGTAGGTGACGGTGACCGGCGTTGCGGTCACGGGGCTTGCGGTGCCGGGGGTTGTGGTGCCGGGGCTTGCGGTGCCGAGGTAGGTGACGGTGACCGGCGTTGCGGTCACGGGGCTTGCGGTGCCGGGGCTTGCGGTGCCGGGGGTTGTGGTGCCGGGGGTTGTGGTGACCTGGGTTTCAGTACCCGCGATGGCCATGGCGGACGCTCCTTCGACGAGGGCCCAGAGCTGGGACGGGAGGGGACGGGCGGGGAAGGACACTGACGGACGGGGACGGACGGGGACGGACGGGTCGGGGTCAGCGTGCGGGGGCGGCGTCGATCTTGCCCTGGAGCGCCTCCAGCAGGCCCCGGAGCAGCCCGACGGTGGTCTCGTCCGTGAGGTTGCCCTCCGCGTCGAAGCGCTCGTGCGAACGGAAGACGATCACCTCGGGCTTGACCACGACGTCGCTCTCCGTCCAGACGAAGACCTGCCGCAGCGCCAGCTGGGCGCGGACGGAGCCGAAGTTGGTCGGTGCGGCCCCGAGGATCGCGGTGGGCTTGCGGTGCAGCGGCAGGCCCTCGGTCTTCGTCCAGTCGGTGCTGAGCCAGTCGAGGGCGTTCTTGAGCACGCCGGGGATCGAGTAGTTGAACTCCGGGGTGGCGATGAGCAGTCCGTCGGCAGCGAGTACCCGGCGGCGCAGGTCCGTCACGATCGCCGGGCGCTTCTCCGGGGTATCGAGGTCCTGGTCGTACGCGGGGAGGTCGCGCAGGCCCTCGTAGATCTCGATCTCCTGGCGGCCCGGGTCGAGCGTGCGGGCGGCGTGCAGCAGGCGGGTGTTGTGCGAGTCGGCGCGCAGCGAACCGGAGATGGCGAGGATCTTGCTGGTGGCCATGGTGGCACTCCTTCGGGCAGGTCGGACGACAGAGAGGTCGGACGACGGGGAGGTGTCGCCCGCCCGGCGGACCGGGCGGCTTCGACAGGCAAAAAACTAAACCGATCAGTTCAAAGTGTCAACCGA
The DNA here is from genome assembly GCF_045208415.1 of Kitasatospora sp. NBC_01560. Classification (NCBI taxonomy): domain Bacteria; kingdom Bacillati; phylum Actinomycetota; class Actinomycetes; order Kitasatosporales; family Streptomycetaceae; genus Kitasatospora; species Kitasatospora sp. NBC_01560. The sequence continues at coordinate 869,012 of NZ_CP109364.1, forward strand.
ACGGTTCAGTCTTGACAGTGAACTGAATCGTGTAGTTCATTTCATCCATGACCTCCACCACCGCACCGAGCGCCACCGCCACCGCCCCGGCCGCCGGACCCATTGCAACCGGACCGGTCGCAACCGGCACCGTCCGCTCGACCGTCCGCGTCGTCAGCCCCGTACACACCTACGAGGGAGCGGGCTTCCCGGTCCGGCGCCCCTTCCCGACCGCCGACCTGCCCTTCCTCGACCCGTTCCTGATGGTCGACCAGGTCGGCCCGGTGGAGCTCGGCCCCGGCGAGGCCAAGGGCGCTCCCCCGCACCCGCACCGCGGCTTCGAGACGATCCAGTACGTCATCTCCGGGGACATCGCCAACGCCGACTCCCGCGGCCACCACGCCGTCGTCCGGGGCGGCGGCGTGCAGTGGCTCACCGCCGGCTCCGGCATCGTCCACGAGGCGCTGCCCACCGAGGAGTTCCTCGCCGAGGGCGGCCTGCAGCACCTCCTGCAGATCTGGGTCAACCTGCCGGCCCGGCTCAAGTCCGTCCCGCCGCGCAGCCAGAACGCCGAGCCCGGCGAGCTGCCCGTGGTCACCACCGCGGACGGCGCCGAACTCACGGTGATCGCCGGCAACACGCACGGGGCGACCGGCCCGTTCGCGACCCACACGCCCGTCCTCGTGGTGCACGCCCGGCTCGCGGCAGGCGGTCGTGCGGAGTTCACCGCTCCCGTCGGCCACAACGCGATGCTGTACGTGATGTCCGGCGCGGCAGCCACCCGGGACGCAGAGCTCCGGGACGGCCACCTCGCCGTGCTCGCCCAGGACGGCGACAGGTTCACCGTCGAGGCCCGGGGCGGAGCGGCCGAGGTCCTCGTCCTGACCGGCGAGCCGATCGGCGAACCCGTCGCCCGCAGCGGGCCGTTCGTGATGAACACCGCCGCCGAACTGCGCCAGGCCCAGCAGGACTTCGGCCGCGGGCTGATGGGCCGGCTCCCGCTGTGACCGGCGGCGGCCGCCGGGCGCGCCGCGGACGCGCGGCGCGCCCGGTTCTGCTCCCGTCGGCGGCCTTTGCGAACCGAACCGTTCAGTTCTTAGACTGAACCACCCGGGACATTCCGACACATCCCCCTCACCCGGTCCAGTACCAGGAGGACACCGACATGGGCGTCGACACGGCAGGCACTCCGGACGCGACGGACGAGTTCGGCATCCCGATCATCCCGGACCCCACCGACGCCGCCCAGCGCAAGCGCCAGGCGATCATCGACTCGGCTCAGGCCGAGTTCCTCGCCGAGGGCTACTCGGCGGCCTCCATGGACGCCATCACCAGCGGCTCCGGCGTGTCCAAGGCGACCATCTACAAGCACTTCGGCAGCAAGGAGCGCCTGTTCCTCGCCGTCATCGGGGGCCTGCTGCCCCGGACGTACGCGGGGCTCGAATCCTGCACCTCCACCATCGTCGAGGCCCCCGATCTGCGGAAGGCGCTGATCGACCTCACCACCGCCTGGGCCCGCACCCTGCTGCACCCCGACATCATGTCGCTGCGCCGCCTGGTCATCGGCGAGACGGAGCGCTTCCCCCAGCTCGGCCAGCTCTGGTACCGGGTCAGCTACGACATGATCAACGGGCCGCTGACCGATGCCTTCACCGAACTCGACCAGCTCGGCGTCCTGGACATTCCCGAGCCCACGCTCGCCGTCCAGCAACTCGTGGCCGTCACGGTGGGCGTCCCGCAGCTGATGAACACCTTCTCCCCCGCGATCCCGCTCCACGACTCCGAACTCGTCCACCTGGCCACGTCCGGAGTGGACCTGATCCTCGCCCGCTACGCCCGCTGACCGGGACCGCCCCGGACATGGGCCCCTACAGGCGCCGGGGGCCGACACCGTCCTCGGCGAGCGCGTCACCGGGATTCAGCAGGGCGCAGGCCTTCATCGAGAGGCAACCGCAGCCGATGCATCCCGTGAGTTCGGCCTCCAACCGTTCGATGGTTTGGCGACGCTCCTCCAGCCGGCGCTTCCAGCCGCGCGAGGCACGCTGCCATTCGTGGTGGCTCGGCGGCCGGTCGAGCGGGACGTCGGCGAACGCCTCCCGGAGGTCCTCCAGCGGGATGCCGATCCGTTTCGCCACCGAGATCAGGGCGACGCGGCGCAGCATGTGCCGGGGGTAGCGGCGCTGGTTGCGCGCATCGCGTTCGGAGGCGATCAGGCCGAGTTCCTCGTAGAACCGCAGGGCGGACACCGCCGTGCCGGTCCGCGCGCCGACCTCGCCGATGGCCAGCCAGTCGTCGGGGGTGGCCCCGGGGTCGACGGGCCGATGAGTCGCCATGCGCTGCCTCCTCCTTTGACCTCAAGTCTACTTGAGGCCCTACGGTCGGCCGTGCCAGAGCGGCAAGCGGTACCGATCCGGAGAGGACGGCAGCCCGATGACTTTTGTGATCGCCCTGCCCTGCGTGGACGTCAAGGACAAGGCATGCCTGGAGGAGTGCCCCGTCGACTGCATCTACGAGGGCGAGCGGATGCTGTACATCCACCCCGACGAGTGCATCGACTGCGGCGCCTGCGAACCGATCTGCCCGGTCGAGGCGATCTACTTCGAGGACGACACCCCGGACGAGTGGCGGCCGTTCAACGCGGCGAACGCCGAGTTCTTCACCGACCTCGGCTCCCCCGGCGGCAGCGCCAAGCTCGGCCTGATCGCGAAGGACCATCCACTGGTGGCGGCACTGCCGGTGCAGGACACGGTCTGACCCACCGGGTGGCACCGCCCGAGCCCGCGCACCGAACGGCGCGCGCCGGACGGCGAGCGGCTCGCGCCGGGCGGCGGGTCGCCGGCCCGGCCGGCCCGGGCAACGCGGTAGGAATGACACCCGGGGGCCGGTCCGAGTCGGAGGTGCGAACGCGGTGAGCCGGCGAGTCGCGGAGCAACTACGTCAGCTGCAGGCGGAGCAGGCCCGATCGGAGGAGCCCCCGGCCCTGGTCGCCGCGGTCGCGTCCGGTTGCGCCCCGCTGGGCGTGCTCGCCGAACTGGCCGCGCAGCAGCAGCGGATCATCGCCTCCGACCGGCGCAGCCTGCTGCTGCTCGCCACCCGCTGCGCGGACCTGCCGGTGGGCGCCTGGTTCGCCGACCTGGCCGAGGGCGAGGGCCCCGCCCTGCGGATCCTGCCGGCCCTCGCCGCCGCCTGCGGGCTCGATCCGGAGCATGCCGCCGCCCGCCCGCCCCTGCCCGGCTGCCAGGCCTACCCCGCGTACCTCGCCTGGCTCGCGCTCAACGGCCGGCCCGCCGCCGTAGCGGGGGCACTGGTCGCGAACTTCACCGCCTGGGGCGGCTACTGCGCCGCAATCGGCGCCGGGCTGCGCCGTCACTACGGGTTCGCCGACGAGGACTGCGCCTTCTTCGACTTCTTCGCCCGACCGGCCATCGCCCTGGAGCAGCAGGCCGCCGAGGCCCTCGGCCCGAACCGGGGCGACGCCGGTGACACAGGTGACACGGGTGACGCCGGCCTGGACGGCGGCACCCTCACCGCCGCCCGCGAGTACAGCACCCTGCTCCAGGCCTACGAGCGGCTGTTCTGGGAGACCCTCGACGCCCTGCCGGTCGCACGGCCCTCGTAGTACCCGGAGCCCGGAGCTCCGGGGGCGTCCGGCACCCATGAGAACACCGGACACCCCCGGACCCCGACGAGGTCCGCCGCTCAGGCCTGCCAGTGCGGCTTGCCGCTGACCATCCGGCAGTAGATCATCCGGCCGTGGGCGTCGTGGGTGCTCGCCCCCAGGTCCGCATTGCGGCAGAACTGGCCGGCCTGGTAGCAGTTGCCCGCGTTCGAGCGGAGCTCGCAGTCCCCACCGGCAGCCTGCGGCTGCGCGGGCTGCGGCTCGGCGCTGGTGGTTCTGGGGGCGGGCGCCGGGGCCGCCTTCGTCTCGGGCGCCGACGGCTTGGCGGTCGGTGCCGCGGGCTGCGGCGCCGCCTTGGGGGCCGCTGCGGGCGGGGTGGTCGCGACCGGCGGCGGGGTGGTCGGCGCGGGCTCGGCCGGAACCGGCGCCGGGGGGTTGGCAGTCGGTTCGGTGGCGGTCGGCGCGCCGGCGCTCGGTGCGGCCGTGGTGGCGGCGACGGCGGGCGCCGAGGCGGCCGCGGTGGCGGCGGTGTCGACCGCCGCCGGGTCGCAACCGGTCAGGGCCAGGCCGATGGTGAGGACAAGTCCGGCGACGGCGCCCAAGCTGCGCCGGCCGCCGCGGATCCGTGAATCCATGGGGAGAGAACACTCCGTTCCGCTTGAAAGAAGATGGTGATTCCATCAGACCGGCGTCACGGTGTTCCCACGGTTCACACACTTTGTCGGCGGATCGAGACCTTCCGGTCACACAGCGTCCACCGCCGGGACGGGACGGCCGGGCGCCGTAGGTGAATCCGGCTGCCTGCCTCGGCCCCCTGCGGCAGAATCGGCCCGGCCCCACGCCACCTGGCCCCGTACCACCCGGCCCCACGCCACCTGGCCCGACGCCACCTGGCCCCAGAGTTTCCGGCCCGCCGCACCAACACCGCCCACACCACGCCACACACCCCCGAGAGGAGTCCGCGCCGTGTCGGACCTCACCACCCCGCGCAGCGTCCTGGTCCGTTACCGACAGGCGATCATCGACAGGTCCGCCGACGCCCTCGCCGACCTCTACGCGCCGGACGGCGTCCACGAACTCCCGTTCGTCTTCCCGGGAATGCCCGCCGCGTACCGCGGCCGGGAGGAGGTGCGCGCCGCCTACCGGGCGGCCTGGGGTGCCAGTCCGGCGCGGCCGATGGAGATCCACGAGGTCGCCACGCACGAGAGCACCGACCCCGAGGTGATCGTCGCGGAGCAGGTGGTCAAGGGCGAGATCGCCGGCACCGGGCAGCCGTTCGCGTTCCCGGGCCTGCTGGTGCTCCGGGTCCGCGACGGTCTGATCGTCCGGGCCCGGGACTACATGGACGGCCTGGCCGTCGCCCACACCATGGGCCGGCTCCCGGCCGTGGCCGCCGCACTGGGTGCGACGGCCACGGGCTGAACACCCGCTCCCCGCCCACGCGGTGGCCGGCGGCTCCGGGTGCACGCCGTCCGCTGCGGGCGGCGTCGACGGGTCAGGGCGTCACGGGGATGTTGGTCAGCCCGGACACCGCCCGGGTCACCGTGTTCGAGGCGTAGACCTGGTTGGGGCGGCCCGCGCAGGCCGAGACCGAGGTGATCCGCACCGCGTAGGCGCCCACGCCGCCCAGGTCCGAGCTGTTGCCGCGCCAGACGTTGCCGCACCCGTTCGGGAAGGCGGGCGTGGTGGCCGGGTTGTGCGTCTCGTAGCCGTTGGCGAACGTCCCCGGGCCGGTGAAGCTGCCCCTGTTGCCCTCGATGAGATAGCCGCTGCCCTTCACGTCCACCCACGAGTCCGCCGAGTTCTCGCCGGAGATCCCGCGGCCGTCGAAGGTGTTGCCGCGGATCACGCCGCCCGTGGTGCCTTCCTTGACGTCGATCCCCTCGGCGGCGACGTACGGGCCGATCCGGTTGTTCTCCACCAGCACCCGGTCCGAGCGGTCGGCGCCGCCGCTGTTGCCGTGGCAGCCCCAGTTGGAGCCGGCCGAGCCGAGGTAGACGCCTTCGCCGTAGCCGGGCTGGACCACTCCGGTGTACTCGACCACCGAGTTGCGGAGCACCCCGTCGGCGGAGGACCGGCGGAAGTGCACGCCCTCGTCCTCGGTGTGGTGGACGTACAGCCCGTCGAGCACCACGTGCGGCGAGTTGTCGACGACGACGCCCTTCTTGGCGTCCTTCACGGTGAAGCCGGTGAGGTTCCAGTACGGCGCGTCGTACAGCCAGAACCCGTAGCCCGGGTCCCAGCCGGTCGTGGGCGCCGGGCAGGACGGGGCGGAGCCGGCCGGTCCGTCGTTGACCAGGACGGCGGTGCGCGGCCCGGTGACGGTGATCGGCTTCGCCGCGGTGCCGGCCTTCCGGCCCAGGAACGCACCGTGGTACTCGCCGGGTGCCAGGCGGATCGTCTGCCCCGGCACGGCGGCCGCCAGCGCGGCCCGCAGCCCGGCGGCCGTGGAGACGTTCACCTCCGCCCCGGCGGTGACACCAGTGGCGGTGGTGGCGTTCGCCGTAGCCGCTCCGGAGGAGAGGAGGAGGGCCACCGCACCGGTCAGCGCGGCAATCGTTCGGGGTAACACACGGACCTCCTGCGACAGGGGGAGAGTAGGACGGTGCCGTGGCCGGGGCGGGCTCCCGCCCCGGCCACGGCGCAGCCGGGGTTACAACACAGCCGGGGCTACGGCACCCAGTGGTTGCCGGAGGCCACGATCATCGACTGGAGCTGGACGCTGCCGCCGTAGTACAGGGACTTGTCGATCGCCGTGCCCGCCAGCTTCGCCCAGAGTGCGTCGAGCCAGGCCTGCGAGCCCGGGTCGGTCATCGCCGTGACCACGAACGGCGCGGTGAACGCCATGTCGTGGCCGCTGTCGAAGGCCGAGCCGTTGAGCTTGTAGCCGGTGACGATGTTGGCCGGGTTGCCGCCCGCCTTGCCCTTGATCCAGGCGTTGATCCTGCGCGCCGAGGCGAGCGAGGCGGCGTCCCCGCTGGTGACGGCGTCGGCGCCGATCCGCCACGGGTCGCGGCAGGCGTTCCAGCCGTACTCGCCGTCGTGCGCGCTCTCCAGCACCTGGCCGGCGGCGGGCTTGGCAGTGCCGTTGGTGTTGACCACGAAGTCGGCGAGCAGGCCGGTGCCGGCGGCGTAGCCGCTCTGCTGCTTGGTGATCAGGTCCTGGTGCGCGGTGCGGACGGTGTCCCAGGTGGTGTCGCCGGTCGCGGTTCGGAACGCCCGGAAGTGGTCGATCATCCAGTCCGAGGAGCGGGTGACGTAGTGGAGGGAGTCCCCCGAGTCCGACCAGTCGCCGAGCAGCGTGAGGTGGGTCTTCGTGTTGATCTCGCTCGCCTTGATCGCGTTGATGTGCCGGACGGCGAGGTCCTTGTAGTTGTAGGTGCCGGTGCTGCCCCACTGCCGGTCGGCGAGCAGCAGCCCGTAGGCGACGTCGAGGTCCCCGTCGGTGGCCGAGTCGGAGCCGTCCACGCTCTTGCAGGAGGCGTCCTGCTCTGCGGCCAGCAGGTCCGGGTTGTTGACGGACTTGTGCGCCAGCACGTACTTCACCAGGCCGTCGAAGACGGTCTTCGCGTTCGGGTCGGCGCCCGCCATGGTGGCGGTGACGACCATGCCGTACCCCTGCGCCTCGGCGACGTACGGGTGGTCGGCGTCCGGCGAGATCACCTCGTACCAGCCGTTGCCGCAGTTCTGCTTGACGAACGCGGCCTTCCAGGCGTTGTACGTGGTGACGACCTGCTGGTCGAGCGTGGCCTGCGCGCCGGAGGGCTTGAGGGTGCCCGCCGCGTACGGGTAGCGGTGACTGCCGAACGGTACGGCCGGCGTGGCGGCGGCCTGCGCGGTGCCGGCGGTCGCCGCGGCCTGCCGCGCGGCGGCCTCGGCCGAGGCGGGTGGTGCGGCGAGCAGTCCGGCGGCCAGGCCCGCACCCACGACGAGGGCGGCGGCGGCGCGAAGACGGCTCCGGGTGGTCAACTGTGCCATGGGGGTGCTCCTCAGCCCTGGTACTGGACGACGATCTTGGTGAACTCGTACGGGGACTGCGTGACGCCGCTGCACGCGTCGGCGTCCGCGCCGGAGCCGCAGGCGCGGTCGCGGTTGACCGACCAGAAGGCGAACCGGGCGAGGTGGTGCTGCTGCGCGTAGCCGAGGATGGTGCGGAAGTCGGCGGTGGTGACGGTCTCGCCGGCCTCGTCGGTCTTCCCGTTCATCGAGGAGACGCCGATGTGCCGGAAGGCGGCGTCGTCGCTGTAGCCGTAGGCGCTCTTCACCGCCGCCTTCAGCCCGTCCAGGGCGCTGACCGTGGCCTGCCCCATGGTGCCGCTGTGGCCACCGAAGTCGAACGGCATGATCACCCAGCCGTCGTTGGCGAGACCGGCCGCGGCGCCGCGCTTGATCAGGTCCTTGCCGGTGGAGTCCGGCCCGCTCGGGGTGGTGCCCATGGTGATGTACGTGACGATGCCGGGGTTCTTGGTCTTGACGATCTTCAGCGCGTCGACCACCCGCTGACGGACCGTCGCGTTGGAGAACTCGGTGTCCTCGATGTCGATGTCGAGCGCCTTCAGCTTGTACGCGTCGATCACCTTCTGGTACGCGCCGGCCAGCGCGCTCGCGCTGGAACACTTCTCGCCGAGCTTGTTCCCGCTCCAGCCGCCGACCGAGACCATCACGTCGCCGCCGGCCGCCCGGATCGACTTGATCGCGGCCTCGTCGGAGCCGCCGGCGAGCGCCCGGCTGCCGTCCCACTTCGGGTTGCAGCCGCCGTCGGAGAGGATGAAGGCCAGGGTGAACCACTTGACCCCGGTCGCCTTCATCACGTCGGTCGGCTTCTGCGGGTTGCCCCAGCCGAGGTACTCGTACGGCGCGGCCGCCATCCCCGGGACGGCGGCGGAAGCGGCGGGGGTGATCTGCGCGGGGGCGGCGGGGGCGGCCTGCGCGGTGCCCACGGGGGCGAGCAGCAGCGCCGCCGGGCCGAGGGCGGCGGCCAGCAGTGCAGCCGCGGGACGGACTCCGGTAGTTTTGTTCATGCCAACTCACTTTCGTCGACCTGCCGCTCGAAGGCGGCAGACCCGGGGGAGGACGGGGCGAGGACGGAACGTGCACGGGAAGAGCGCGCGGGGAGCACGAGGAGAGCACCTGCCACGGGCGGCGACAGTGACCACAGCAGGCGCCTACAGAATCGGGGCACCGGGGCGCCCGGTCAATGGCTTTCGTTAGGAAAGTTTCCCAATGATTGGGAGTCGCAACCCTGCGAAGTGGCTTGAGGCGCCGTCGGAGTGACACGCGATCATGCCCCCCGAGATGACGCGTGATCATGCCTGCCGGGGTGACTCGTGATCATGTCCACCGGAGCCCGCCCGGACGCCGACCCGCCACCCCGCGCCGGACCGCGGCGCCGCGCAGCACGCCCGGACGACCGGCCGCCGGCCTTGACGAAATAAGTAATGCTCCCTAACTTGAGCCTCCGCCCCACCCACGGCGCTCCACTCCCCCACGCCCGGAGGCCCCGGTGTCATCCCCAGGTCTGTCCCGAAGAATCGGCCTCTTCCAGGCCACCGCCCTCAACATGAGCCAGATGTGCGGCATCGGCCCCTTCGTCACCATCCCGCTCATGGTCGCCGCGTTCGGCGGCCCGCAGGCGGTGATCGGCTGGATCGCCGGCGCCGCCCTCGCCCTCGCCGACGGCCTCGTCTGGGCCGAACTGGGCGCCGCCCTCCCCGGCTCCGGCGGCACCTACGTCTACCTCCGCGAAGCCTTCCGGCACCGCAGCGGCCGGCTGATGCCGTTCCTCTTCGTCTGGACGGCGATGCTCTTCATCCCGCTCATCATGTCCACCGGCGTGGTCGGCTTCGTCCAGTACCTCGGCTACCTCTGGCCCGGCATGACGGGCGGCCAGGGCGATGCCGTCGGCCTGGCGTTCTGCGCCCTCGTCGTCCTGCTGCTCTGGCGCCGGGTCGAGAGCATCGCCAAGCTCACCACCGTCATGTGGGTGGTGATGCTCGCCTCCGTGCTCGCCGTGATCCTCGCCTGCTACACCCACTTCAGCCCGAGCCGCGCCTTCGACTGGCCAGCGCACGCGATCGAGCTGACGCACGGTCAGTTCTGGCTCGGCTTCGCCGCCGGCCTCACCATCGGCATCTACGACTACCTCGGCTACAACACCGCCGCCTACCTCGGCGCCGAGGTCCGGCAGCCGGGGCGTGTCCTGCCGCGCGCCATCGTGCTCTCCATCCTCGGCATCATGGGCATCTACCTGCTGCTCCAGATCGGCGTACTCGGCGCGATGGACTGGCACGCGATGCTCGACCCCGACTCGGTGGCCTCGAAGTCGGTCGCCTCCGCCGTCCTGGAGAGCACCTGGGGCAAGGGCGCCGCCGACGTCGTGACCGTCCTCATCCTGATCACCGCCTTCGCCTCCGTCCTGGCCGGCCTGCTCGGCGGCTCCCGGGTGCCGTACGACGCGGCGCGTGACGGCGTGTTCTTCCGCGCCTTCGGCCGGCTGCACCCCAGGCACGGCTTCCCGGTCCACGGCCTGACGGCGATGGGCGTGCTGACCGCCGCCGGGTTCCTCCTCGGGCGCCACCTCGGCAGCAACGCCGCGCACCCCCCGCTCACCGTCCTGATCAACCTGCTCACCACCGTGATGGTGATCGTCCAGGCGCTCGCCCAGATCGTCGCCGTGACGGTGCTGCGCCGCCGCCGGCCGGACCTGGCCCGCCCCTACCGGATGTGGCTCTACCCGGCACCCGGCATCCTCGCCGCCGTCGGCTGGCTGGTGATCTACGGCTACGCGGACCGCAACGCACCGGGATTCCACCCCATCGAATGGTCACTCGCCTGGGTGGCCGCCGGCTGCGGCGCCTTCCTGCTCTGGGCCCGCGCCGAACACACCTGGCCCTTCGGCCCACGCGAGGCCCCCGGCGAACCCGGCGGACCCGGCGGACCCGAGGCGCACGAGGAGTACGCCACCACCGGCTGACCCTGCCTGACGGGGTGCGGCCCCGGAGCCCACTCCGGGGCCGCACCCCGTCAGGACACACTCCTCCCATGCCTCCGCAACGGCCGGACGTCCGCCGCACGGCAGTAGTTGACGCAGCACCAGGGACGGCAGCGCCGGATCATCGCCCGCCTCGGGGGGCGACAGGCTCCACACCCGAGCAGTCGGCCACGGCGGACGGCGCGACTTCCGCCCACACGATCTTGCCGACTCCCCGACGCGGACAGCACCCCCACCGCAGCGAGAGGGACTTGACCAGGAGAAGGCCGCGGCCTGACTCGTCGTCCGGAGCGCTCCGGCGGAGCAGGGGCCCGCGATCAGCACGTGCATCGTGCACCTCGATCCGCAGACGGGTCGGGCCGACGGCGAGCACCAGCTGAATGCGGCTGCCGCCGGGCGTGCCGTGCACGACGGCGTTGGTCACCAACTCCGAGACGATCAACAGCCCGACGTCAGCGAACTGCTGACCGCCGGGGTAGTCCGCGAGGAGCACTTCGAGCGCCCGCCACCCCTCGGCCGGCGAGCGCCTACTACGCGGCAGCCAGCAGCTTTCGACAGCGTCTTCTGTCGGCTCTACGGGTGTTCCGGGCATGGCGAAACCACCTTTCGCTTACGGGGAGTCAGGCCTCGGCTACGACCGGGCGGCATGAAGCAGCGAGAGGCCGCACAAGCAACGGATATCACCATGCGTCAGCGACTCGTCACGTTCAGCATGGGACTCTGGCGAGCATGATCGCAAGCCATGTCGAGCAAATATGAAAACTTTCATCTCGAACCTCAAGGTGCTGCCCCTGGCCTCGGATTGACAGTGGCGAAGCACCGGTGACGGCAGGCACACTGGTTCACTGACAGCTCTGGAGGGGTTACGCAGATGGCAGTTGCAGTGCCCGCCGTGCGCTACCGACGCATCGCGGCAGAGCTCAGGCGGCTCCGCGAACTCAAGAACCTCTCAGCCGAAGAGGTGGTCGCCCAGGTCGACGGCGTGAACCTCGTGAAGCTGAGCAGGTACGAGAACGCGCGGGTCCAGCTCAAACCCGATGTCGTCCGCGCGCTGCTCGACTTCTACGAGTGCGACGAGGAGTTGAAGGAAGTCCTGGTCGAAATCCTCCGGGACAAGCGCCGCCCGGGCTGGATGGCCGCATACGAGCAGTTGAACCCGCTCTACACCGACCTGATCCGGCTCGAAGAAACGGCCGTCGGCAACAAGTCGTACGAGTCCGCATATATCCCAGGCCTGCTTCAGACTCGGCACTACGCCCACGCCATCATCTCCAGCGGCGTCGTGAAGACCAGCGTCGAAGAGCGTGTCGAGGTCCGGATCAACCGCCAGTCCGTCCTGACCAGGCCCGAGAATCCACTGAAGCTGTGGGCGGTCATCCACGAATCAGCCCTGACCATGAGCGCAGCACCCGGCGTGATGACCGACCAGTTGGACAAGCTGCTGCAGTTCGGCAAGCTACCGAACGTCAAGATCCAGGTCATGCCTGCCATGGCACCTCCACACCCTGGGATGACCGGCCCCTTCGCCCTCCTGGAGTTTCGCCAGCGGGATCTCGACCTCGTCCTTCTCAGCGGAATGCTGAGCAGCGATTGGGTCGAGGATCCGAACCATGTGGACGTCTACCGAGCCGCCTTCGACGAGATCATGGCGACGGCCCTGGACCTCGACCAATCGTTCCACCTCATCGCAGAGAAGAGAGACCAGCTCAAGTGACCCACTTCCCCGTCGCCTCGACCCTCCCCGTGAAGTGGGCGAAGGCCACTGCCAGCAACCCGAACGACAACTGCGTGGAGTACGGCCGACTCGACAGCGCCGTCGTGGTCCGGGACAGCAAGGACGCCGACGGCCCCGCCCTCGCCTTCGACAGCCGCGCCTGGCAGTCCTTCGTGTCCGGCATCCGCGTTGGGGACTTCCCGTCCGGCAACTGACCTGCCGCCGTCCGGCATCCGGCTTCGGTGCCCCCTGGCCGGACTACGGTTCGTAGTCCGGCCAGGGGGCACCGGCCGCGGGTGGGCGGTGCTCAGGTCAGGACACGTGCGGCCGTCTCCCGGATCACGCGGGCGAGTTCGTCGGGGGCGGTGCGGTGGGCGACGTGGCCGTGGCCGGGGAGGGTGAGAACGCGCGCGTCCGGGAGGACGGCGGCCAGGTCGGCCAGCCGCTCGCGCAGGTGCGGCGGGCTCTCGCCGCCCTCCAGCAGTGTGGTCGGCAGGCTCAGCGCGCCGAAGCGGTCGACGCCGATGCCCAGTGCGTCGACGGCCTCCACGTCGGCGAGCTGCGCCAGCACCCTGGCCGCCAACGCGGCCGTGCCGCCCGGCGCCGCGGCCAGGACGTCCACCGTGTCCGCCGGTATCCGTACGATGTCGCGCAGTTGGATGCGCACCGCCTCGGCCGGGTCCCCCGCGGCGAGGGCGGCCCGGACCCGTCGCGTCGCCTCGCCGCCGACCAGTGATCTGGTGGGCAGCGGCGGCTCGTAGAGGAACAGCCCGGCGAACGCAGCCGGTTCGAGCAACGCGGCCTCCAGCGCCGCGACGGCGCCCGACGAGTGCCCCACCAGGAGCACCGGACGGCCGAGCGCCCGGGCCACGGCGAGGACGTCCGCGGCCTCGACCGCCACCGAGTGCGTCGGCGCGACGACGGCGCCGGGGACGTAGATCCGGCGGTTCAGCCGGACGACGCGGAAGTCGGCGGTCAGCGACCGCACCACTCCACCCCAGGCGGTGGCCCGTTCCCCGCCGCCGTGCACGAGCAGCAGGGCCGGGCCGCGGCCGTCGTCGAGAGCGGTGACGGGTGTGCCGTCGGCCGATGTCGCACGGAGCTCAGTCATACGGGCGAGCATGCACCAGGCCGATCCACCCGGTCACCCCTGCCCCGGCCGCCCGGGGCCTGCGTCCGGGGACCGGGGGCCGGGGGCCGGTCACGATCCCGTACGTGACCGGTGAACGGAGGGCGCAACCGCCCGGCGGTGCCTGAGGTTGACGGCCGAAGCCCTGGCCACCGCCAGCGGGTTGAGGAAGTGCAGCGGACCGATCAGCCGGGATGCGAACCGGTACATGTGCCGTGCCGCCCGCTCGTCGCGGGCCGCCGCGGAGAACATCAGCCGCTCCAGGGGATTGAACGGACGCGCCGTGGCGAAGTCCGCGGCCAGGTACTGGTGCCCGCGCAGCTTGCGTCCGTGCGTGCGGGCGTACCGCGCGAGCGCCCGGTCGAGGTCGCCCCGACCCGTCGCGGCCGGGGCGACCGCCCGTGCCAGCCACTGCGCGGACTGCAGGGCCCACCCGCACCCCACTCCCCACAGGGGGTCGCCGGTCAGGGCGGCGTCGCCGACGAGCGCGACGCCCGGTGCGCTCGGCCTGCGGGTGTGGAGCGGGTAGTCGACCGTGCCGATGATCTTCGTGATCCGCTCGGCGGACTCGATGGGCGGCGCCTCGGGCAGGGACCGGACGAAGGAGAGGAAGCTGCCCTCCAGGTCCTCCCGGAAGGCCGGCAGCCGCTTCTTGTCCGGGAGCACCGCGACGACCGTCACCCCGTCGTCGTTCGGGAACGCGTACGCCATGTCCGGCTCCAGGAACCAGGTGTGGGCGATCCCGTCACGCAGCGGGAGGCCGCGGAAGTGCGCGAGATAGCCGAACCGCGCGTTCTCGTGCACGCGGGCGGGTATCCGGGCGAGCTTCGCGACGGCCGAGTCCTTGCCGTCGGCGCCGACCACGAGCCGCGCCCTGATCTCGCGCTCGCGCTCACGCTCGCCCTCGCCCGCTGCCGTCGACGCGCGAACTCCCACGGTGCGCCCGGCGTCCTGGAGCAGCCCGGTCACCCGGTGGCCGAGGAGCAGGTCGACACCAGGGGTCCGCGCCGCAAGGGAGCGGATCATCGGGTCGAGGGTGCTGCGCCGGACGTTGTACCCGTACGGCAGCTCGGGGCCCGCCGGTGCGGCCCGCGGCTCGATCCACCCCCAGCGGGTGTACCAACGGGCGTGGTTGCGGACGGCTCCCGCCTCCTCCAGGGCGGGCACCAGGCCGAGTTCGTCCAGCACCGGGTAGGCGCCGGCCGTGAGGGAGTGGGTGCAGAGCACCTTGTACGCCGCGAGGTCCGAACGGCGTTCCAGCAGTGCGACGCGGACCCCGCGGCGGGCGAGCAGGATCGCCGCGGCGCTGCCGGCGAGGCCGGCTCCGCTGATGACGACGTCGTAGTCGGCTCCCGTGCTCTCAGGCTCGGTCATGCGCTGATGCCCCCTTCGCGATGCGATGCCGTTCGTGGGAGTGGTACAGGACCAGTGCTGTCAGGAACATGAGCAGCTGTCAAGGATCCTCGGATCGAATCGGGCGGACCGAATCGGACCAGGCCGACGGGCCTACCAGGCGGACCGGGCGGGTCAGGCGAGCGGGTGGCGGGCCAGGTGGGTCAGCCCGTGGTTGAGGCCCGCCCGCACCCCCGGCTCCAGGTGCCGGGCCCACGGTGGATCGCTCTCGCCCCGCAGGTGGGCGCAGCAGGCGAGCGCGTAGGCGAACTGACTGGCCGCCAGATAGCCGAGGTGGTGCACGCTGTCGTCGTGGGCAGCGCCGTTGAGCATCCGGCTGGTGAGTTCGCCGGCGGGCAGGACGGTGAAACCCCGCCGGGCAGGACGGAAGCGGTTGGCGGCGTTGGCGGTGAACACCCCCATGCCGAGGAAGACCGTCACCAGGTCGGTCAGCTTCTCGTGGCGGGCGTCGGTGGGCCGGGCCCGCCCTTCTCCGAGCAGCCGTACGTGGCCGAGTTCGTGGGCGATGACGGCCGCGAACACGCTCGGCTGCGCCACCTCACGGGTGTCGAGGTCGATGACGTCCCGCCCGTCGATCCGTTGATAGCGGCCGACCGTCCGTTTCCTCCCGCTGTCGCGGACCGGTTCGTCCGGAGCCGTCTCGCCGTTCCCGAAGAGCCGGACGTCGAGCGCGGCGGCGTCCACGTCCATGACGGCGCAGACCCGCCGGACCAGGTCCTCGACGGCCGTCCGGCCGGCGGCGCTCAGGGCCGGCGGGAAGAAGCCGGCCGTCGGCAGCGCGACCGGGCGGTGGACGGCCGCCGGACCGAACTGGGCGGTGCACCACCGCAGATCGTCTTCGATCCGGTCCCGGTCCTCGGGCGTCGGCACGCCCTGGCCGTCCTCCACCGGGCGGGCCCAGGGCTTGACCCCGGTCAGCTCCGCCTCGCCGGGCCGTTTCGCCCTCCCGCGCCCCCACCCCATGCCCCATCGCCCCCGTAGATCCCCCACAGAATCCCCCGTAGATCCTCCGCTCGATCATCCTGGCCGCCCGGGCGCGGCGGCAAGGGCCATGCTGGGCAGAGCTGGTGGCCCGGCAGGGCGGCTCAGACCTGTGCCATGCCGCCGTCCGCGAAGAGTTCGACACCGGTGACGAAGCTGGAGGCGTCACTGGAGAGGAAGACCGCGGCCCGGCCCATCTCCCGCGGGTCGGCGATCCGGCCGGTCGGGTTGCCCTCCCCCATGGTCCTGACGGCGGCGTCCACCTGGTCGGCCCCCTGCGCCATCGCGAGGGCGCTGCGCAGCGAGTCGGTGTCGACCGCGCCGGGGCTGAGGATGTTCATCCGCACGCCCGATCCCTTGATGTCCTGGATCCAGGCCCGGACGAAGGCCCGCACCGCGGCCTTCGACCCGCCGTAGAGGCTCATCCCGCGCGGTGGCCGGATGGAGGCCGTGGAGCCGATGACGACGACGGTGCCGCCGGGCGGCAGGAGCGCGAGGGCGGGCTGGACGGTGAACAGAACGCCCTTGCCATTGACGTCGAAGGTGCGGTCGAACTGCTCCTCGGTGATCGCGTCGAGCGGCGCGTGCGCGCCGATCCCGGCGTTGGCCACGACGGCGTCGAGGCGTCCGTACCGCTCCTCGACCTGCCGGTAGACGGCCTGCATGTCGGCGAGCCTGGTGACGTCGGCGACGATGCCCGTACAGGTCGGCCCGACGGCTGCCGCTGCCGCGTCGAGCGCCTGCTGTTCCAGGTCGGTGATGACGACGCTGGCGCCGGCGGCGGCGAATTCGTGGGCGATGCCGAGGCCGACCCCGGACGCGCCACCGGTGATGACGGCGACTTTTCCTTCGAGCGAGAGGCTCATCTTCTTCTCCTGTGGGTGAGCGGGCGCCGCGCACGGCGACCGAAGCGACCGCGGCACCGGCGCGCCGCGTACCGGTCCGCATATCGGGCGGACCGTCGGGGGGCCGGGCAGCACGGCGCGGCCCGGCGGGTACCGGGCGGGCGGGCATGACCTAGAGTGGAAGCGGAGGCGTCCCCGCTTCTTCCTCCAGCCTAAGTGGAGGCACCTCCACTTAGCAACCGGACGGACAGGAGACCACCGATGGCCGCAGAGACCGGGCGCCCACTGCGGGCCGACGCCCAGCGCAACCGGGACAAGATCCTCGCCGCCGCGGTGCGGATCTTCGCCGAGGACGGGCTGGACGCCCATCTCGAACGCATCGCCAAGGAGGCCGGCGTCGGCTCCGGCACGCTCTACCGCAACTTCCCCACCCGGGAGGCCCTCATCGAGGCCGCCTACCGCAACGAGCTCGGCCGGCTCTGCGACTCCGCCCCCGAACTGCTCGCCGCCCTGCCCCCGCGCGAGGCGCTGCGCGCCTGGATGGGCCGGTTCATCGACTACGCGACGGCCAAGCTCGGCATGGCCGACGCACTCCGCTCCCTCGTCGAAGCCGGTGTCAACCCCTACGCGCAGAGCCACGAGCTGATGCTGGCCGCCCTGACCTCACTGCTCGCGGCCGGCGTCGAGGCCGGCACCGTCCGCGCGGACATCGGCGCCACCGACATGTTCGCCGCCCTCACCGGCATCGCCCTCGCCTCGGGCCGGCCGGACCAGCGCGAGCAGGCCGAACGGCTCCTCGACCTCACCCTCGACGGCCTGCGCACCGACCGGCCCTGACCAGCAGCCCTGACCGACGATCGCCGCCCGGGGCGTCGCAGGTCGGCTCGGACCAGGAGCGGGGCCGGGACCGGCGGCGCCCGGTACGTCGGCGGGCTCGGACCACTCCTCGCGGAGCATGCCGAGGAGGACGCGGTCGTAGGAGCGGCCGGCCACGCGGACGGACCTGCGGCGGCGCCCTCCTCCACGAAGCCGGGCCGGGTGAACGCCCGGACAACCCGTTCGTTCCCGCTCCAAGTGTCCAGCTTCAGCCGCCGAAGGTCGAAGGCGCCGAAGAGGTGGTCCACCAGGAGCCGCAGCACCCCGGAGCCGTGGCCGCACCCCCAGTACTGCGCCCGGGACGGCCGTCGCCACCGCGCGGGCCGGCGCCTGCAACGCCACATCCACCTCACATGCCCCTCACCCGTGCCCTCCCGTCCGCCCGCTCCCGTCGGCCCCACCGGAGGTGTCCAGAAGGTGTTCAAACTCCTTATTTCCCAATGAGGTTGATGTATCGTCAGAGTTTTCTGGATGGAACGGCCGGGGGGGCGGAGCCGCGGGTGCGCGGCCGACCGTCCATGCCGACGACACGGACTTCGAGGGGCTGGATGAACACGGTGGACTGGTCCTGGCTCGCCCGGGAGCGCGAGGGCGTGCTGTGTCACG
Organism: Kitasatospora sp. NBC_01560; assembly: GCF_045208415.1. Taxonomy (NCBI): domain Bacteria; kingdom Bacillati; phylum Actinomycetota; class Actinomycetes; order Kitasatosporales; family Streptomycetaceae; genus Kitasatospora; species Kitasatospora sp. NBC_01560. The sequence goes on from NZ_CP109364.1 coordinate 887,165, forward strand.
GGCGGACGGCCGGACGGCCCTACGCGGTACGGCTGCCCGCCGTCGTCGCGGCGGCCGCCGGTGGGCCGCCCGCCGACCGCGGCGGGCTCGCCGGCCGGGAGGCCGACCTCGCCGCGCTGCGCACCGCGCTCACCGGTGCCGGCGATCCGTGCGCGGTGATCACCGGCCCGCCGGGCGTCGGCAAGAGCGCGCTGGCCCGCGCGCTCGGCCACGCGCTGCACGCCGACGGCCACTTCCCCGGCGGGCTGCTCACCGTCGAGCTGCACGGCTCCGACCATGCCCGCCGCCTCCCGCCCGCCCGCGTCCTGGACCAGCTGCTGCGCACCCTGGGCCTGCCGACCGCGCACCTGCCGACCGACGTGGCGGGCCGGGCCGGCGCGCTGCGCCGCGCGCTGGCCGCCTACGCCGCCCAGGGCCGCCGGGTGCTGCTGCTCCTCGACGACGCGGCCGCCGACGACGACCTCACCTCGCTGATGCCCACTCCGGGCACCGCCGGTGTCCTGGTGACGGCGAGACGGGCCGTGCCGGATACCGCGGACGGCACCGTCCAGGCGCTCGCGCCGCTCGGCACGACGGCCGCAACCGAGCTGCTGCGGCGCGAGTTGACCGCCCGGGGCGCCCAGGTGCCGCCGGACGCCGTGCACGGGCTGGACCTGCGCCGGCTCGCGAAGGCCTGCGGCGGCCTGCCGGCGGCACTGCTGCTGGCCGCCGCGGCCATGGCCCGGGCCGGCCGGACGGCGGCCGACACCACCCGGGAGATCGAGCGACACCGGCCGCAGCGACACCTCGACGCACCGCTCGCCGTCCTGACGGCCGTCCACCGCCTCGCGCTGGACGGCCTCGGGGCCGGTCCCGTCCGTCTGCTGCGGCTGCTCGCCCTCGCCCCGGGGCCGGACTTCTCCACCGCCACGGCCCGGCATCTGGCCGGTGACGGCGGCCGGACGGTCGAGGCCGACCTCGCGGTGCTGGTCACAGCGGGTCTGGTCGAGCGGGCCGGCACCCGCTGGCGGGCGACGCTGCAGGGCGACGACGACCTCGCGCTGAGCGTGCCGCTCGGCACGGCGCCGGCCGGCGGCGCGGCCGCCGAGGCCCGGGAGGCGCGGGCGCGGCTGGTGGTCGCCCACACCGAGCTGGCCCGCGCCGCCGGCCGCCTGCTGAGCCCGCTGCGCGGTGGTGGCGGCGATCCGCGCGCCTTCGCCGACCGCGCCGCCGCGCTCGCCTGGCTGGACGAGGAGCACGCCGCCAACGCGGGGCTGCTGCGCCGGGCGGCGGCCACCGGCGGGCCGGCCCCGGTGATCGACCTCGCCCTGGCCCTCGACCCGTACCTGGAGCACGGGCTGCGCCACGACGAACTCGCCGACGCCGCCACCCTCGCCCGCGACGTGGCCGCCGAACACGGCGACGAGGCAGCCCGGTTGACGGCACTGGTCAGGCTGGGCCGGCTGCGTTGTCGGGAGGGTCGCCACGAGGACGCCCTGATGGCGCTGCGCGAGGCCGCGGAGGGAGCCCGGCGGATCCGGCACTTGCACGTGGCCGCCGCGGCCCTGGCCGGCCTGGCGGAGACCTGGCGGGCGGTCGGCCAGTGGGACGCGGCGACGCGCGAGGGTCGGCGCGCGGCCGCGATCGCCCGCCAGGCCGGCAGCCCCGAGATCGAGTACCGCGGGAGCCTGCACGCCGGGATCGCACTGGCCGAGAAGGGGCGGGGCAAGGCCGCCGCGAAGGATCTCAGCCGGTCCATCAGGGTGGCCGAGGCCGCCGGCGACCACGGCTGCGCGGGTGTCGCCCACCTGCAGCTCGGCCTGGTCGGGATCGACCTGCTGGGCCGGGGCCTGGCCGGCGCCGCCCTGTTCGGGATCGCCTTCCACGCCTTCCGCGAGGCGGGGGACGAGTGGCGGCACCACGTCGCAATGGGGCTGGCCGGCCGGATCGGCGACGACGCCGGCCAGAAGTTCCTCTCCGACGCCGCCGGGGGGTTGCTCGCCCTGGGGGACGAGCACGGCGCCCACCTGGTGCTGGAGGAGGCGGCCGACGCCCTGCACGACCTGAAGCAGCACGAGTCGGCCGCGACGGTCTGCCGAGCCGTCGCCGACTTCCGCGCCCGGACCGGCGATCCGGCCGGGCAGGCCCGCGCACTGACCTCCCTCGCCACCGCGCTCGCTGCCCTCGGGCGCCACGAGGCGGCCGTCGGGACGGTCACCGAGGCCGTCGAACTGGCCCGGGGGGCCGGGCAACCGGCCGTCCTCACGGCCTCGTTGGCCGCACTGGGCCGCGCGCTGCACGACGCCGGACGGACGCCGGAGGCGGTCGGCCCGTTGAACGAGGCGGTGGCCGTGGCCGCCGCGGGCGACGATCCGCTGGCCGAGGTGTGGGCGGCCGCCCTGCTCGGCACGGTGCTGGCGGCCTCGCACCGCACCGAGGAGGCCTCGGCCGCCTTCCGGCGGTCGCGGGCGGCCGTGCGCCGCAGCAGTGAGCCGGTCGCCCGGACGGCCGTGCACCCGGCCCGGGCGGAGCGCGCCGGCCTGCCGACGGTCACCGTGCTGGAGGCCACCGTCGGGCCGGGCGCCGTCCTGCCGGGCGCCGCGGCCCGCGGGCCCGCGTTGGACGGCACCGCGTTGGACGGCACCGGGGCGGACGGGCCCGCTGTCCGGAGCAAGGGCTCCGCGATGCTGGACAAGAGCCGCCACCACCGGGCCGCGGCCGCCGCCTACGCCGAGGCCGGCGCGCTGATGGCTGTCGCCGCCGTGGCGGCCTTCGATCTCGGCGGGCCGTGGGCGACCGCCACGGCGGCCGCCGCGGGGGTGAGCGCCGTGATCGCACTCGTGGCGGGGGTGTCGTTCCGCCACGCCTCGGGTGCGGACGTGGCCTTCCCGGCGCAGGTGGTGCTGCAGGTCGGCTGGACGCTGCTGGCCCTGCCCGTGCTGCTGCTCCACGTGATGTCGCTGACCCGGGGTGAACTCCCGCTCACCGGGGCCGTCCCGAGCGGCGCCGCCTTCCTCTGCTACCTGGCGCTGTCCTCCCTGACCCGCCGCGCCGGGCGCCGGGGCCGGGAGGCCCTGGGCGTCTGACGCCCAGCGTCGGCCCTCGGACCCCCGAGCACCGGGGCCCGAGGCCCGCCGCATCAGAGCGAAGTGCCGTGGTCCGCCAGGGCGCTGCGGCGTTCGAACACCTCGGGGCGGGCGTTCTCCAGTGCCGTGGCGACGGCGCCGAGCAGGACGACCTCCTCGCCGAGCTCACTCCGGGCGAGCCGCGGGCGCAGCGGGGTGAGCCGGTGCAGAGCCCGCTCCAGCGGCTCCAGCAGGAGGTCGGCGCTGTTGCCGAGGCCGCCACCGAGGACGAGGAGGTCGGGGTCGAGGACGGCGGAGAGCACCGCGACGGCGTAGGCGAGCTGTTCGGCCTCGCGGCGGACGGCCTCGGCGGCGAGCGGGTCGCCCGTCCGGGCCGCGTCGAAGACCTGCTTGGCCGTCAGCGGGCCCCGCATGCCGAGCTCCGTCGCCGTCGCGACCACCGCGTCCGCCGCGGCGGCCTGCTCGATGGTGCCGCCGGGGGCGCCGTCGGGGCGGGCGGGCAGCGGGACGAGGCCGACCTCGCCGGCCGCACCGTGGGCGCCGGAGAGGAGTTCGCCGTCCTTCACGACGCCGACGCCGAGGCCGGTCCCGACGAGCAGGTAGGCGAACATCCGGCTGCCGCGGCCTGCGCCGAGGGTGTACTCGCCGAGGGCGGCGAGGTTGGCGTCGTTGCCGACGGTGATGGTCGTCCCCAGGCCCTCCGCGATCCGGTCGAAGAGCCCGGGCCGGCCCCAGCCGGGCAGGCTGGTGGCGTAGCGGACGCCGCGGCGCTCCTCGTCCCAGACGCCCGGTGTGCCGATCACCGCGTGCACGATGTCGGCGGCCGTCAGCCCGGCCTCGGCGGTGGCCTCCCGGGCCGCGGCGACCACGGCGTCGGCCACCGCGTTGGCGGTGCGGCCCTTGTTCGGGATGTCGCGGCGGGCCACGATCAGCCCGGCGAGGTCCGCCACGGCGACCCGGAGCCGGGCCCGGCCGATGTCCACGCCGAGCACGTACCCGGCGGTCGGGTCGAGCTCGTACAGCACCGCCGTCCGGCCGCGCTCGGGCACGAAGCGGCCGGCCTCGCGGGCCAGTCCGGCCTGTTCCAGCGCGGCCAGGGCGGCCGAGACGGTGGGCTTGGAGAGGCCGGTGTCCCGGGCCAGCTGGGCGCGCGAGGAGGCACCACCGGTGCGCAGCAGTTCGAGCAGCAGCCACTCGTTGTTGCTGCGCAGCCGCTGCCGGTTCCACGTCTGCGCCGGCGGCCCGCCCGGCGGAACGGTGGTCGGCAGGTGGCGGCTCATCGGGTCCTCCGGTCTCGCGGGTGCTCGGGTGCCGCGGGCGGCGCCCTGAGCTGGGCCTCCACAGTATGACCGCTCGTCAACCCACCGTTCGGGGGAAGTGCCGGCCGGTGCCACTCAGCCCACCGGCACCGCTCGGGCGACCGGTGCCTCCCGGCCGGCGGGTGCCGCTCGGGAGGCCGGTGCCGCTCAGGCGACCCAGGTCCCGGTGAGGGACTGCACGGCGGAGCCGTCGAGGTCGGCGAGCTTGGGCGCGACGAAGGCGCGGGCCCGGTCGGAGGTCTGGGCGCGGAACGGCGGGTGTTCGGCGGTGAGGACGTCGATGACCGTACCGGCGGCCTCGGCGGAGGTCTGGGCCGCGGCGAAGGCCGTCCGGGTACGGGCGGCGTAGGCCTCCAGCGCGGGCGCGTACGGCCCGGCGGCGGTGAGCAGGGCGGGCAGGTCGATCCCCTGGCTGGCGACGAACTCGCTGGCGACGGCGCCCGGTTCGACCACCGAGACGTGCACGCCGACGGTGGCGGCGACCGGCGCGAGCGACTCCATGAAGCCCTCGACGGCGAACTTGGCGGCACAGTACGCCTCGTTGAAGGGCTGGCCGACGATGCCGCCGACGCTCGTGACGGTGATCACCCGGCCGCCGCTCGCCCGCAGGTGCGGCAGCGCGGCCCGGGTGACGTCGACGACGCCGAAGAAGTTGACCTCCATGGTGGCGCGGACCGGGTCCAGCCCGTCCTGTTCGACGGTGCCGACGTAGCCGGCACCGGCGTTGTTGACCACCGCGTCGAGCCGGCCGTGCCGGGCGAGCAGGCCGTCCAGGCACTCCTGGACGGAGGCCGGGTCGGTGACGTCGAGCCGGGCGATCTCCACGTGGTCGGCGACGCCGGCCTCGGCGGCGGCCGCGCGCAGCGCGTCGGAGCGGCCGGGGTCGCGCATGGTGGCGACGACGTGGAAGCCCGCGGCGGCGGCGGCCACCGCGGCGGCGAGGCCGATGCCGGAGGAGGTGCCGGTGATCAGGACGGTGCGGCGGGTGGTGGTCATGGGGGGCTCCTGACTGCGGGGGCAGCTTGGCAGTTGTGTGCGTGCACACACACCATAGGCGATGTGTGCGCGCACACGCAAACAGGTAGAGTGCCGGGCATGGCGCGCACCGACCTCACCCTGGGAGACCTCACCACCCGCGACCACGCCTTCTACGGCCTGGTGTGGGCCGGCACCACCCTGAGCACCCGGGTCGACCAGGCCCTCACCAAGGCCCACGACCTGCCGCTCTCCTGGTTCGAGGTGATGCTCTGGCTGCACGGGCAGGACGAACCGGTCGCCGCCTCCGACCTCGGCGCCAAGACCCTGCTCAGCCGCAGCCAGGTGTCCCGGGTCGCCGACTCGCTCCAGGCCCGCGGCCTGATCGAGCGCGCCCCCTCCCCCACCGACGCCCGCTCGGTCCGGATCGCGCTCACCGCGGAGGGCCGCCGGCTCTTCGCCGCGGCCGACGCCACCCGGCGCGCCGCCCTCGCCGAACCCTTCGACGACCGGCTCGACGACGCGGACATCGCCGCCCTCGAAGCCGTCTGGGCAAAGCTCAAGCAGCCGCCCCGCACCGCCACACCCGAAGCCCGCACCGCCGCACCCGAAGCCCGGACCACCGCACCCGAAGCCCGCGCCTGAGCCCGAGTCCGGGCCGGAGCACGGGCCCGGCCCTGCGTCCGACCCCGGGCCGAACCGATTACCGCACCACCGGCGGCGAGTCAAGGTTTCGCCGGTCCGTGGGCGTGCCGCGCCCCGGGGCGTGATCATGGACCTATGCGGTCAGGGCACGGCAACGGAGGAGGGGGCGCCACCCCCGCGGACCCGGGCGACCGGCGACGCGCGGCGGCAGCGACCGAACCACCCGCCGCGGACAGTGCCGTCACGCCGGGCGACGGGACGGCCTCGCTCCGCGACGCCCCGGCGGGAGAGCCCGGAGAGCCCGGAGCGGCCGGAGAGCCCGGAGCGGCCGAGCCCGGTCCGGCAGCAGAACCCGGCACGGCGGAACCCGGAACGGCCGCACCCGGCACGGCGGAACCCGCCACCGAGGAGGAGCTGCGCCGCGAGCTGGCGCAGGCCCGGACCAGGCTGGCACTGCTCGACGCGGCCGCCGAACGGATCGGCACCACCCTCGACGTCGACACCACCTGCGGCGAGCTGGCCGCGTTCGCCGTCCCCCGGCTCGCCGACGTGGCGACCGTCGACGTCCTGCCGCCCGACGCCACCGTCCGCCCCGGCCGCACCGGCACCCCCCGGCTGCACCGCGCCGCCGTCAGCTGCGCCGAGGGGCTGCACGACGTGGTGGCGGGCCGGGCCGGGCCGGGCGAGTCCGTGCGGCACCCGGAGGGCTCGGCCGCCGCCCGCGCCCTGGCCGGCGGCATCGCCGTCCGCACCGACCGGCCCACCGACGAGGGGAACGCCGAGGCCGACGCCACTGCCGCCGGCCCGGCGTCCCTGCTGGTGCTGCCGCTCGTCGCCCGCGGCGAGCCGGTCGGCGTCCTGACCCTGACGCGGTTGCCCTCCCGGGCGCCGTTCACCGCCGAGGACACCACCCTGATCGGCGGCCTGGCCGCCCGCGCCGCCCTCGGCATCGACAACGCCCGCCGCTACACCCGCTCCCAGGGCATCGCCCTGGAACTCCAGCGCGCACTGCTCAGTGAGCCGGGCAGCCCGCACCAGAACCTCGACCTCGCCGCCCGCTACCTGCCGTCGGGCACCAGCTCGGTCGTCGGCGGCGACTGGTACGAGACGGTGCGGCTGCCGTTCGGGCGGACCCTGCTGGTGATGGGCGACGTGATGGGGCACGGTGTCGAGGCAGCCGTCGACATGAGCACCTACCGCTCCACCCTGCGCGACGTCGCGGGCATGGACCTGCCGCCGCACCGCATCCTGCGCCAGCTCGACACCGTCATCGCCGCCAACGAGTCCGCCCGCCCGGCGACCTGCCTGCTCGCCCTGGCCGATCCCGGCCGCGGCCGCTGGACCCTCTCCAGCGCCGGCCACCTGCCGCCCGCACTGATCGGCCCCGGCCTGCCCACCGAACTGCTCGCCGTCCCCACCGGCCCGCCGCTCGGCACCGGTCTCGGCGGCTACGAGCAGACCACCCGCGACCTGCGGCCCGACGAGACCCTCCTGCTCTACACCGACGGGCTGGTCGAGCGGCGCGGCGAGGACATCGACGACTCGCTCGCCCGGCTCGCCGCGTTGCGGCTGCCCACCACCGGCGAACTGGACGATCTGCTGGACGCGGTGCTGCACTCCCTCGCCCCGACCGGGCCGACCGCCCCGCCGGCCGAGGACGACATCGCGGTGCTGGCCGCCCGTCCACGGCCCCGCCCACCGGGTGCGCCGCCCGGCGCGGGCCTGCTCCGCTGAGCGGGCGGCCGGTCGCCGCCCCCACCCCGCGCCGGACGGCCGTCGACCGCCGCCTATTCTGGGACGGGCCCGAACGGTCCGAACGGTCGCACGGCCGGCGGAGTGTTCGGGCTACGGCGCAGGATCCGGGGGCGGGCCTGCGACTGGACATCTTCAGGGGGGAAGAACCATGCCCGATCATCGGGACGAGTTCGGCGCGTACGCCGACGGCACCGAGTACCACGGCCACACCGACCGGAGCCCCTGGCAGCCCGGGGGTCTCGACGGCCCAAGCGATCCGGGTGACCCGGGTGACCCGGGCTATCCAGGTGACCCGGGCTATCCGGGCAATCCCGGGGACCTCGGCGATCTCGGCGATCTCCGGGGCGTCGCGGATCTCCCGGATCTCCCAGATCTCGCGGAGTTCCCGGAGGACGAGCAGCGCCCGGGCCGACCGGCGTCGCGCCGCGCCTGGCAGGCGGGGCTGGCCCTGGGCGTCGCCGGGCTGCTGGCGGTCGGCGGCGTCGGCGCCTACAACGTGCTGAACGCCGTGACCGGGGGCGACTCCCCGGGCGACGGCGACCACCCGGCGGCCGGCACCGCGGCGGCCACCGCGCAGCAACAGCCGCCCACCGCCGAGCAGGCCGAGAGCGCGGCGAAGGACTTCCTGGCCGCCTGGAGCCGGGGAGACCTCGCGGCCGCCGCCGCCCTCACCGACCGCCAGGACAGCGCCCGCACGGCCCTGACGGCGTTCCGGGACGCGCTGAAGCCGCGCGCCTTCACGCTGACCGGCACCGGCCCGGCCCCCTCGGCCACGCCCACCGAGCCGGCGCTCGGCTTCCGGGCGAAGGCGGAGTTCGAGGGCACCGCGGGCGCCTGGGAGTACGACGGCAAACTGAGCGCGGTGCGAGCCGCGGACGGGAAGGTGGTCGTGCGGTGGGCGCCGACCGTCATCCACCCGCACCTCGACCCGGGCGAGACCATCGGCGTCAAGCTGCTGCCCAACCCGGTGGTCAAGCCGGTCGACCGCAACGGCAAGCCGCTCGACGCCTTCCCCTCGCTGAGGGCGGTGCTGCCGCAGATCACCCCCGCCGAGGGCGCGTCCGTCACGGACGGGCAGGCGGTGGTGATCTCGGACGGCGCGAAGACACCGGAGCAGCTCTTCGTGCTCACCCCGGCGAGCGCGCCGGAGATCAGGCTCACCCTGGACGCCGACCTCCAGCAGGTCGCCGAGGAGGCCGTCAAGCAGCAGGCCGCCGGCGGAAAGCCCGCGTCGCTGGTCGCCGTCCAGCCGAGCACCGGCAACATCCTCGCCCTCGCCTACTCCTCGCCGGACAACTTCAACCGCGCCGTCGGCGGCGGGCAGCCGCCCGGCTCCACCATGAAGGTGATCACCTCGGCCGCCCTGCTGGAGGCCGGGGTGCGCCCGGACACCGTGGTGCCCTGCAAGGAGACCACCAAGTCCCCGCGCCCCTGGCACAACGACGAGCCCGGCAGCTTCCCCGACTACACCCTCACCGACGACTTCACGCACTCGTGCAACACCGGGTTCATCGACAAGGGCCTGGAGAAGCTCCAGCTCGGCACGGTGCCGGACGTCGCCCGCCAGCAGTTCGGCCTCGGCCTGGAGTGGCACATCGGCATCCCCACCCGGGACGCCACCGTCCCGGTGCCGAAGAGCACGGACGACGCGGCCGCCACCTTCATCGGCCAGGGCCAGATCCAGGTGAACTCACTGGCGATGGCCTCGGTGGCGGCCACCGTGCAGAGCGGAACGTTCCGCCAGCCCGTCCTGCGCCCGGACGCCAAGCGCGTGTCGGCCCCGGCGAAGCTGCCCGAGAGCGTCGCCCGGGACCTGCGGGCGATGATGGCCAGGACGGCCACCCAGGGCACCGCACGGACCCCGATGTCCGGGCTGGGCGGCCAGATCGGCGCCAAGACCGGCACCGTCGAGACCGGCACCGGAAACAGCACCAACAGCTGGTTCATCGCCTACCGCAACGACCTCGCGGTGGCCGCCGAGGTCGAGGGCGGCGGCCACGGCAACAGCGCCGCCGGGGTGGCCGCAGCCCAGGTGCTCAAGGCCGGCGGAAAGGGCTGACCCCCGCGGGCCACCCCGCCCGGCGACCACCCCGACGACCACCCTGGAGGGTCGTCCGCACCGCTGCCGACGGCGAGCGGTGCGGACGGCCCTCCGTCCGGTCGGGCGCACCCGCCCGGGCCGGCTCAGCAGGTGACCGCGACCTCCACGACGGAGGTGGGCGGCGGCGTGCCGAAGTCCGTCAGCGCGAACGACGCCCGCACCGTGGAGCCGCAGGGGACGACGCCGCTCGGGCCGCCGACGTAGGCCGTCCCGCTGCCGAAGTAGGCCGAACCGCTGTCCGTACCGAGCGACGCGCCGCCCACAACGTCCGCGGACACCTTGTAGATGTAGCTCCGACCGGAGCCGGCCACCAGCAGGCTGCTGACCCCGTAGACGCGCACGGAGTCGGCGTCGACCGTCACGCAGACGGTGTTCAGCCTGGTGATCATCCTGACGGACGGGCCGCAGGTCGTCGTCGCCCCGGCGGTCGCGGCGGTGGCCGCAGCGGGGGACGCAACGGTAGCCGTCGCGGCGGCCGCCGGGCTGGCCGCCGCCGGGGTCGCCGCGAGCGGCAGGCCGAACACGGCCAGGGCGGCGAGGGTCAGGGTGGTTCGCTTCACGGGAGTTCTCCTGAGAGTCGGCGAGGCATGCCGTGTGGGGCGACACCCTTCGTGAGCAATGTGATATGTCACATCTGACATTGATACTGCCATGGCCCTTCAACACTCAGGCCCCGTCCGGGCAACCGCCGGCGGAACGGTCCGTAAACTGCCGCCCCCTGACCGAAACCGCCCACCGGCCACGCCCGGTCCGCCCGGGCATCCCGCCCACCCGTCCACCCACAGTGGCCCCGGCCCGCCTCCGGCGCCGCACGGGAGCACCGGTCCGCCGGGGAACACCCCCGGCGGACCGAAAATCCCCAGGTGCCGCGCCGTACTGCCGACGGGGGTCACCTCGCCCTGCGGGGACGAACGTCAGCCGAGGACCGGTGTCCGACCGATGCTTCAGGCCGCGCGCGGGTAGGGCTGATTCGGCGTGCGGCTGTGCGCATGCTCGGACGGTTGCCGAACCGGGTCATGCGGCAGCGACCGCCGTGGCAGTCGCGGGCGGCTTGTCACGACTCAGACGCGACGACGGCCGGAGCGGCCGGCCCCCACACGTGCGGCCGGTGACGGACCAGTGGCCCGTCGGCCGTGAAGTGGCCGGGCTGCCGGGGCCGACCGAGGTGGCCGGCCCCGGCAGGTGGGGCGTCAGAGCTTGGCGAGTGCCTGGTCGAGGTCGGTCCAGAGGTCCTCGGGGTGTTCGATGCCGACGGCGAGGCGGACGGTGCCGGGGCCGATGCCCGCGGCGGCCAACTGGTCGCCGTCGAGCTGGCGGTGGGAGGTGCTGGCCGGGTGGATGATCAGGGTGTGTACGCCGCCGAGGGAGGGGGCGAGCGAGGCGAGCCGGACGGACTCGGTGAGGGCTCGGGCCGCCTCGCGTCCGCCGGCCAGGTCGAAGGAGAGCACGCCGCCGTGGCCCTCGGGCAGCAGACGGCGGGCCAGCTCGTGGTCGGGGTGGGTCGGCAGGCCCGGGTAGTGGACGGCGGTGACGGCCGGGTGGGCGGCCAGCCGGCCGGCCAGGTCGAGCGCGGTCTCGCTGTGCCGGCGCATCCGCAGCCCCAGCGTCTGCATCCCGCGCAGCGTCAGCCAGGCCGCGTACGGGTCGGCCGAGGCGCCCAGTTCGGTGGCGTACTGCCAGACGGTGCGGTGCAGTTCGGCATCGGCGAACACGGCGACGCCGGCCAGCACGTCGCCGTGCCCGCCGAGGTACTTGGTGGCGGAGTGGATCACGATGTCGGCGCCGTGCTCGATGGGCCGGCAGAGCAGCGGGCTGGCGAAGGTGTTGTCGACCACGCCGACCACGCCCGCCTCCCGGGCGACGGCCAGCAGGCCGGGCAGGTCGGTGACCCGGGTCGTCGGGTTGGAGATCGTCTCCAGGTGCAGCAGCCTGGTCGTGGGGCGCAGGGCGGCCCGTACCTCGGCGGGGTCGTCGCCCCGGACGTGGGTCACCTCGACGCCCCAGCGCCGGGCCAGGTCGGCGAGCATCGCGAAGGTGCCGCCGTACAGGCTCTGCTGGGCGATCACGTGGTCGCCGGACTTGAGCAGGGCGAGCAGCACGGTGTTGATCGCCCCCATGCCGGAGGCGGTGGCGAGCCCGGCCACGCCGCCCTCCAGGCCGGCCACCGCCGACTCCAGCGATCGGACCGTCGGATTGCCGAAGCGGTTGTAGACGAACGCCTGGTCCGGGCCGGTGAAGGCGCTGACCAGCGCGTCGGAGTCCTCGAAGGCGAACACGTGGCTCTGGTGCAGCGGCACGCCCAGCGGGCGGCTGCCGGTCACCTCGTGGAGGGGCGGGTGGACGGTCCGGCTCTCGGGGCGCAGCGCGCCGGGGAAGTCGCTCATGCCGTCCATCCTCGGGCGCGCCGGGCCCCGGGGGCCAGGGCCAATCCCGCCCGATTGGCCCTGGGCGTCACGGGGCGCGTCACGGGGGCGGGGCTCCGGGGGCCGGGGCCCGTCCGCCGGGCTGAAGCCGGACAGCTCCCGCTCAGAGCCCACCGGTCGGCAGCAGCACCATCCGGGCCGGGTCGAACGGCTCCCAGCGGGCCGGGCGTCCGCTCCGGGCGACCCGGAGGAGGCACCAGCGCGCGCCGTCGCCGTCCTGCCACCAGCCGCTGATCCGGCCCACCGCCCAGCTGCCGTCGGCGAAGTGCACCTCGACCGGCTGGTAGACGCGGTCGACATCGGCCTCCACGACCGCCGGGTCACCGACGTGCTCGCCGCCCCGCACAGGACTGCGCAGACTCTCCACCACGGTTCCGCCTCCCGTTGGGGTCCGCCCGTGGGCCCCCTGGGCGGGACGGCCGCACGGCCGGACGTACCGCCGACCCGCCCGACTCTACAACGGTGTAGAGCACGACGGGCCGGAACCACGCACGGCGAGCCCGCACCGCGGGGCGAGCCGCCACCCCGCGCACCCGGGTGACGGCGCCCGGGCGGCCCCGCGGGGCGGCCCGGCGGGCCTCAGGAGCCGGCCCGCTCCTCCCCCGCGCCGGCCTCGCGGCGGGCGGCCGCGGCGCGGCGGCGCTGCAGGAGGGCCAGCGGGAGGGCGGCGGCGAGCGCAGCGGCCTCGGGGGCCGGGAGGTTCTCCGGCGCGGCGTTGCCGTCCGGGACGGCGGATCCGCCCGGCGTGCCCGAACCGGCCGTCCCGGCCTGCTGGTTGTCCAGAGCCTTCCGGTCGAAGGTGCCGGGTACCGGCAGGGTGTCCCACCGGCCGACGGGCCAGGCGACGACGAAGGCGCGGCCGATCACGTTGTCCACCGGGACGAAACCGCCGTCGGCGCCGTTGACGTGGTAGCGGGAGTCGCTGGAGTTGTTGCGGTGGTCGCCCATCACCCAGAGGTGGTCCTTGGGCACCTTCACCGTGCCGACGGGCGCGTCGCCGCAGGGCGTCGCCCCCGGGTAGAGGTACGGCTCGTCCAGGGCCACGCCGTTCACCTTCACCGGGCTGCCGCTGTTGCACTCGACGGTGTCGCCGCCGACCGCGATCACCCGCTTGATCAGGTCCTTCTCGTCCTCCGAGGGCATCAGGCCGACCACGCTGAGCGCCTTCTTGATCCACCGGACGACGGAGTTCTCGGGCTGCGCCGGCGCCGTCTCCAGCCAGCCGCCCGGGTCACGGAAGACCACCGCCTCGCCGCGTTCGGGGACGGCGCCGAACCACGGGGTCAGTTTGTCGACCAGGACGCGGTCGCCCTTCTCCAGGGTGGGCTGCATCGAGCCCGAGGGGATCGAGAACGCCTGGACGAAGAAGGTCTTGATGGCGAGCGAGAGCACCAGGGCGACCACCACCAGGATCGGCAGCTCCTGCCAGAACGGGCGCTTCCTGCGCTCCGCCCGGCCGTCCTTCTCCCGGTCACCCCGGTCGGACGCCGCCGGATCCGACGCCGGTGCATCCCGCGTACCCGCATCCGGCGCCGACGCCCCTGCCGCCGCCTGATCCGACGCCCCCGGATCCGACGTCGCCGCGTTCGACGTCGCCGCGTTCGACCCGCCGGTACTCGCGGTGTTCTCGCCACTCATGCTCTGGGCCCCTCCGAACGGCCTGGGGGCCCGGCCGGAACCCCCGATGTCAGCTAACGAACGGAGGTTCCCGGCCGCGCCCGGACGTGCATCCGTTCGCCCTGCGCCCCGAAGAGGCTGAGAAACTCGACCGCGTTCGGCCCGGCGTTGCCGAAGGCGTGCGGGATCCGGGTGTCGAACTCCGCGGCCTCCCCGGCCGTGAGCACGAGGTCCTGCGAGCCGAGCAGCAGGCGCAGCCGCCCCGCGAGAACGTAGACCCACTCGTGGCCCTCGTGCACCTTGGGCTCCAGTTCGGGGCCGGACCGGAAGCCCGGGGGCATGATCTGCTTGTAGGCGTGCAGCCCGCCGAGGTGACGGGTGAGCGGGACGAAGGTCTGGCCGCCCCGGGTGAACGGGCGGGCGTGCACCCGGGGGTCCCCGGTGGCCGGTGCGCCCACCAGCTCGTCCAGCGGGACGCGGTACTCCTGGGCCAGCGGGAGCAGCAGCTCCAGGGTGGGCTTGCGCCGGCCGGACTCCAGCCGGGACAGGGTGCTGAGGGAGATCCCGGTGGCCTCGCTCAGCTGGGCGAGGGTGGTGCCGCGCTCGCGCCGCAGCGCCCGCAGGCGGGGGCCGACCGCATCCAGGACGGTGGCGAGGACGCCACCCGGGCCGGCACCGTCGGCCCCGTCGGCGTCCTCGGCGGTACCCGCAGTACCTGCGGTGTCCGGCGCGTCCGGGGTGTCCGGGGCGGCAGCGGCGGGGGCGGGGCCCGTACCCGGGCCGGCGGGGTGCGGGTCGTGACGACCGCCGTGGCGGCCCGCGGCGTGCTGGGGAGGTGCCATGTCCACTATCTGCCGCTCCGGCAAGCCGGTTTGTCAAACGGGCCGCCCCCGTTCACCCACCCCCGTTCACCCACCCCCGACCGCACGCCCCCGACCGCCGCCTCAGCCTGCGCCGCCCAGCATGATCCGGGCGATCAGCTCGCGGCGGCTCGCCACGCCCGCCTTCGCGAACACCGACTTGAGGTGGTCCTGGACGGTGTACGGCTTCATCGCCAGCAGCCGGGAGACGTCCCGGGTGTCGCACCCACGGACCAGCAGCAGCGCCACCTCCTGCTCCCGCGCCGTCAGCCCGTAGGCGGAGAGGTAGAGCGGCATCGTCTCCGCCGGGCCGGCCGGGACGGCCACCACCGTCACCTCCCCCACCGCCGAACCGCGCAGCGGCGAGGCGTGCAGCACGTACCAGCGGCCGTCCCGGGCCTGCACCCGGACCCTGGTCTGCGAGGCGGGCAGTCCGTGCGCAGCCCGGCGGGCCTGTTCGGCGGCCATCGCGAAGGCCACCGGTACGCCGAGGCCGGTGCGGCTGGGATCGGCGAGCCTGGCGAGCAGGTCCTCGGCCGGACCGGAGACGCCGAGCAGGCGGTTACCGGCACCGAACACCAGGACGGCGGGCCCGGTGTCCGACGGGTCGGCCCAGCCCGCCGGCCCCGCCGCCGCCACCCCGGCCGATGTCCCGGCCACCGCCCCGCCACCCGGTAGGTGGCAGGCGCGCAGCGCGTGGCCGAGGTGACGGGCGGCGGCGTCGGCCAGCTCGCGCTGCCGGCCGAGATAGGGCCCGCGGTCCGGTGACCGCATGAACGCGGCGCAGCCCCACATCCCGCCGTGCGCGTCGAACACCGCACGCAGTTCGTCCCCGAACCCGGCCGGGGCGATCTGCTCGCGGTAGCGGACGCTGCGTTCGGGCCGGCCCTGCGTCACCCGGCTGAGCGCCTCGGCACGGACGCCGCTGTGCCGGATCTTCGGGAAGGTGGCGACGTCGTCCGCCCAGACCTCCAACCGGACGGCGTCCTGGAAGGCGGACAGGCTGAGGTCGTCGCTGAACACGGAGTTGACCAGACCCGTCGCCGGATCGGCGGTGTGCCAGCAGACCGCATCGAACTCCAGCACATCGCGCAGGAGTTGATCGGCCGTCCGAAAGACCTCCGCCGCCTCCAGTCCGGCTCCCGCCAACTCGCGCAAACCCTCGATCGCCTGTTGTGCCGCCGCCCCGCGCCCCCCACGTGATCCCATGGGCCGGAAGCTAACACGCCCCCCGGCTGCCCGCCACGCCCCCGATCGGCGGGGGCGCGGCATCCCGAACCGGCCCCCTGGCTAGTACTCCGGCATGCACATCATCAAGAAGCAGAAGCCGCGATCGTGGACAAGGACGGCGATCGGGTCGAACCAGTCCGAGAAGAGGAAGAGGAAGAGACCCACCGCGCCGCCGAGCAGCCCTCCGCAGACGGCCGCGGCGGCAGCGGCGGCGGCCAACAGCCGCCACCGCCCGCCACCGGACCCGCCCCGATCGTCCTGATCACCCCGTACATCCTGTACGTCCCGTACGTCCCCTGCCTGACGACCGGCCTGTGCCTCCCGACCGGTCCGCTCCGCCCGCTCCCCCACAGCCGCCTCCTCGCCACCCCCGGACCACCCAGGGCCCCCGGCCTCCGAAGCATCCCGGTCCGCAACCGCCGGCGCCAGCCAACGGGCCCCCGGCGAGGCCGAGTTGTGACGCAGGCCGGAAACCCCCGCCAGCCCGTCCGCTCGGCGCCGGAACGCCGTGGTCGCCGGCGCGACGGGATCGCCCTCGGCCACCGTGGTGTCGGTCCGGAGCCGCCCGGTCCGGAAGGGGCAGTCGGGCCCGGCTCACTGCGGCTGCCCGGGCGGCCTCAGTCCCGTCCACGCTCACAGAGGTACGCGTCCAGCTCGGCGGCCCCAGTCAGCATCGCCCGCCCGCGGGCGGACAGCCGGCTGCGCCAGTCGTCCAGGACGGCCTCCAGCGGCACCGGCCCACCGGCCGCCCGCACCTGGGCGATCAGCGGGGCGATCTGCTCCAACAGATAGCCGCCCCGCCGGAGTTGGTGAGTCATCCGGGCATCCCGGACGTCGGCCCCGTCGTACACGCGGTATCCGGTCAGCGGGTCGCGGCGCGGGTGCAGCAGCCCGGCCTGTTCCCAGGCGCGCAGCGTCGCGGGCCGGATCCCGAGCTTCCGGGCCAGCGGCCCGATGAACGTGCCGCCCGACGAGGGCACCGCCGCCCGCTCGGGCTCCGCAGGCGCCCCCGGCCCCGCGGTCGGCCCGGGGAGCGCACCGGGCCCGGATGCCGGGCCGGGCGCCGTGCCGGGCGCAAGGTCGCGGAGGGCGTTCTCCACGGCCCGGAGCGTCCGCCGGTCGTCGAGCAGTTGGGCGTGACTCTCGTCGATGAGCTGGAACGCCTCGTCGGCCGCGCCCCGGTTCACGGCCTGCATGATCGACGCCGCCGTCCGGTGGCCGTGCCCGGGCAGCAGGGCGAGGAATGCGGTGAGGGCCCGCGCGTGCAGCGGGGTGTAGGTGCGGTAGCCGGTCGGCGTACGAGCGGCCGCCGGGAGGATGCCGGCCTCCTCGTAGTTCCTGACCGCCTGCGTGGAGAGCCCGTGCCGGCGCGCCAGGTCGATCGGCCTCAGCTGCCCACCGCTTTGAGGGTTTCGGCCCATGGCACCGACGATATCGCGGAAAAGTCTCCACCGAAGGTTCAACGATAGCGTGGAAGCCATGGTTACCGACACGAAGGACACCATCCACACCGTCGACGCTTCCGCCGTCCTGCGGCTGCTCCCGAACCGGCCGCGGCTGCTCGCCCTGGGCGAGCCCACCCACGGCGAGGAGAGCCTGCTCGACCTGCGCAACGAGCTCTTCCGGCAACTCGTCGAGCAGGGGGGCTACCGGACGATCACGATCGAGAGCGACTGCCTGGCGGGCCTGCTGGTGGACGACTACGTCACCTCGGGCGCGGGCAGTCTCGACGTGGTCATGGAGCACGGATTCAGCCACGGCTGGGGCGCCTCCGCGGCCAACCGCGAACTCGTCCGCCGGATGCGCGCCCACAACGACGGCCGGCCCGCGTCCGAGCAGCTCCGCTTCGCCGGCTTCGACGGCCCACTGGAGATCACCGGCGCCGCGAGCCCCCGCCGGGCCCTCACCGCACTGCACGCCTACCTCTCGCGCCAGGTCGGGGCGGGCCTGCTGCCCTGCACCGCGCAGACGCTCGACCGCCTGCTCGGCGCCGACGACCGGTGGACCGACCCCGCCGCGATGACGGACCCGAGCCGGTCCGTCGGACAGTCCGCCGAGGCCGGCCGGCTGCGGCTGCTCGCCGACGACCTGGTGTCCCTGCTCGACGCACAGACACCGCAGTTGGCCGCGGCGACCTCACCGGAGGAACTGGACCGGGCACGCCTCCACGGGCGCACCGCGACCGGCCTGCTGCGCTATCACCACTGGATGGCCGACACCTCACCGGCCCGGATGGCCCGGCTGGTGGGCCTGCGGGACGAGATGATGGCCCGGAACCTCCTCGCCCTCGCGGCCCGGGGCCCGGCACTCGTCCACGCCCACAACGCCCACCTCCAGCGCGAGAAGAGCAGCATGCGGATGGGCGGGACGCCACTGGAGTGGTGGAGCGCCGGCGCGCTGGTGAGCGAGCAGCTCGGTGAGGAGTACGCCTTCCTGGCCACCGCCCTCGGCACGATCCGGCACCGCGGCGTGGACGCCCCTGCGCCGGACACCGTCGAAGGCCTCCTCCACGCACTCCCGCAGGACCGCTGCCTCGTCGACGCCCGCCGGCTGGCCGCCGCCCTCCGCGACACCCCGCCCGTGCCCCGCGTCTCCCCCTGGTTCGGCTACGCCCCGCTCGACCCGGCCCACCTCGCGGCCGCCGACGGCCTCGTGTTCCTCAAGGACGTCCCGCAGCCGAGGTCGGCCGGGCGGACGGTCAGAGCCAGTCGCGGCGTTTGAACACCAGGTACAGCCCGGTGCAGACGAGCGCCATCAGGCCGATCGCGAACGGGTAGCCGAAGGCCCACTTCAGCTCGGGCATGGTGGTGAAGTTCATGCCGTAGACGGTGCCGATCAGCGTCGGCGCGAACAGGATGGCCGCCCAGGAGGAGATCTTCTTGATCTCGTCGTTCTGCGCGTGCCCGGCCTCGGCGAGCTGCTTCATCTCCTCGTTCTGGCGCTGCGAGACCAGGGTCGCGTTGACGGCGAGGATGTTCTGCAGCATCTGCCGGAAGCCGTCGACGCGTTCGGCGGCGTAGGTGGCGTGGTCGGCGACGTCGCGCAGGTAGCGCTGGAGCTCGTCGTCGGTGCCGTACTTGCCGAAACCCGCCTCCAGGCTCTTCATGATCTCCAGCAGCGGCCGGGTGGCCCGCTGGAACTCGATGACCTCGCGGGAGAGTTCGTAGATGCGGCGGGAGACCTGCGGGTCGCCGCCGAACACCTCGGTCTCGATCTCGTCGATGTCGTGCTGGAGGCCGGCGATCACCGGCGCGTAGCCGTCGACCACGGCGTCCAGCACCGCGTACAGCACCGCCTCCGGACCGAGCGCGAGCAGTTCCGGGTCGGCCTCCAGCCGGCGGCGGACGGCGGAGAGGTCGGGGGCCTGCGAGTGCCGGACGGTGAGGACGAAGTCGGGGCCGACGAAGAGGTGGATCTCGCCGAAGTCGACCTCCTCGACGTCGTCCAGGTACCGGGCGGCGCGCAGCACCACGAAGAGGGTGTCGCCGTAGCGCTCCAGCTTGGGCCGCTGGTGGGCCACGATGGCGTCCTCGACGGACAGTTCGTGCAGGTTGAACCGCTCGGCCGCCTCCAGCAGCTGTGCCTCGGCCGGCCGGAACAGCCCGATCCAGGCCATCGTGCCCGGCTTACCGGGCAGTTGCCGGTAGATGTCGGCGAGGCTGGTGGGCTCGGCGATGCGGCGGCCGTCGTGGTAGACGGCCGCGTCCACCAGCGAGCGCTCCAGCGTGGGCGGCTCGCCGGGCTGCTCGTGCCGCGGGTCCATCGAGTGCTCGGGGGCGGGCTGGGCGCACCCGGTGCGGGTGGGGGTGGCGGGACGGGAGAACGGACGCTTGCTCGCGCGCACTGCGCGCACACGCCAGTCGGACATGGCGGGGACCTCCACGGTTCGGTGGCCGCCGCTCCCGGGCACGTGGTGACCGGGGCGGGGCGGGCGGGGAGGCTCCCGGCCGTCCTCCACCGCGCACGGCGCCCGGCGGCGCCGGCCGGGTCAGCGGCGCGCGCTACGGCGGCAGGTGCGGGAGCGGTACGGGAGGAGGGGTGCCGGGGGCCAGGAGAAGAGCGGGACTTCCTGGGGGCGGGGCCGACTTCGACCCGGACTACTGCACTCCACAGCTCTCACCTCCTCGCCGCCGGACGGCCCGCACACCGGGCCGCCGTAACCAAGCCATCAGGAGGATCCACCCGGCACGGCCGCACACGGAAAGCAGCCGCAGGAACAGGTGGGCACCCCTGATCTCGTCAGAGCTTTGGCACGCCACGGCGTAGCACCCGAGGGTGCAGCCACTTGGGGTCACCCCTTAGGCCGGGGAGACCTGTCCTGAACCTGGGCGTCTCTCGACGTCGTGGGGTCAGTGGCCTGTGTCCATGGCGACGCCTCACCGAACGAGGTGCCTTCACAACCTCACCGAGTCTAGTACCCTCCCGGCCCTTCTTCCGACCACGGGCGGGGCCGCCGCTTTCCGCGGGCGGGCTGGAGCCCCGGGCGCGGGCGGTCCCGGGGCTCGTGCGGAGGCCGCCGGGACGGGCCGCTTCGGAGCGGTCCGGCCCGGCGGGGCGGCCCCGGTCGGTCCCGGTCGCCTCGGCTCAGCGGGCCCGGCTCAGCGGGCCGGTACGAGGTGGGCGGCCACGTACGGGACGGCGACGGTCTCCAGGCCGCCGACGCTCCCGAACGCCGGGTGGACGTTCACCTCGAAGACGACGCCGCCGCTCTCCGCGGCAAGGTCGACGCCGGCGAACGGGAGGCCGAGCGACTTGGTGGCGGCCACCGCCAACTCCGCAAGACCAGCCGGTAGTTCGGTCTCCGCCAGGACGGTGGAGGCGGCTCCGCGGGATTCGTTGCAGGGCGCGTCCGGATCCGGCTGGACGTGCTCGACCGCCCGGACCACGGCCCCGCCGAGCACCACCACCCGGTACTGGTGGCGGAGCCCGTCCGCGGTGAAGTTCCCGGCGTCCCGGGCGAGCAGCCAGTCGGCGCCGGCCGCGGCGTAGTGGCGGGCGACGGCGGCGAGCCGGGCGCGGTCCGTGACGTGGAAGACGTCGTCGCCGCCCATGCCGACGGTCGGCCGGGCCCACACGTCGCCGCCGAGCCGGTCGAACACCTCAGCAGCGGCCTCGGGGCCGGGCCGGGAGAGCGCGATCGTGGGCATCTGCGCGATGCCGTCACGGGCGAACCGCTCGACGGTCCGGTCCTTCTCGGTGGCCGCCCGCCAGGCGTCCGCGCCGGTACCGAGCGAGCGGGCGCCGAGCTCGTGCAGCCGCCGCTGGCACGGCTCGAAGTCGCGCCGCCGGTGCGGCGGGATCTCGTAGACGACCACCGCCTCCGCCGTCACGGCGACGCCCTCCCCGGGCACCTCCAGGCGGACGCTGCCGGCCCGGCCCGCCGGAGAGATCCGGCCGGTGCCGCCGGTCATGAAGTGCTGTGCGTCCAGCAGGACGGGTGCCCTGCCGGTGACCATCCGCGCCGCGGTGGTGAGGGTCTCCCGACTGCCCTCGGTGGAGCTGTGATCGGTCATCAGAACGAGCTCACTGGGACCCATGCGGCCATCGAACCGCCGGGCCGGCCGGACCGGCAAGAACGTCCGCCCGGCCACCCGGCCCGCCCGTGGCCGAAACCGCCTGCTCCGCCGCGGCCGGGCGGTCCCCGTGGGCGGCCCGACGGCGCGCGCGGTTCAGGGTCCCGGCAACTCGGCGCCCCAGCGGCCCGACGGCTCAGCCGTGCTGCCCGGGCCCGTCCGCGGCGCCGTCGGACCGGCGCGAGCGCACCGCACCACGGCCGCCGCCCTTTCCGCCGCCCTTTCCGCCGCCGGGCGACCCGGACGGCAGGCTGCCGGTGAACAGGAAGCTCGCGGCCGTGATCCCGGCGCAGGTGAGGATGGCCGCCTTCAGACCGCCGATCTGGGCGTCCTCGTAGTGTTCGACGATCGCGTCGGCCTCCTCCGGCGACACCTCGGGCTGCCCGGCCAGGGCCGTGGCCACCTGATCGGCGGGGACGAACGAGATGCCCGACTCAACCCGGATCGCGGTCTGCCCGGCGACGGCCTCCGAGATGCGCGGGTCGCTCTCGATCCGGCCGGTCACCGACCCGGCCAGAGCACCGATCAGGACGGCACCGACCAGAGCCGTCCCCAGCGAGGAGCCGAGGTTCTGCGCGGTGTACTGCAGGCCGCCGGCCTCGCTGCGGTCGTCCTCGTGCACGCTGGACTGCACGGTGTTCCCCAGCTGGGAGGCGAGCATGCCCATCCCCAGGCCCATCAGCGCCATGGCGCCCGCGAAGGAGGCGCCCTTCAGCTCCGGTCCGATCGCGGTGATCAGCCAGAGGCTGGAGGCGAGCAGCACGAGCAGCCCGACCCGGACGATGGCGCGCGGCGAGGCGATGCGCAGCAGCGCGGTGCCGCACATCGAGGCGGCGAGCATGGTGACCGACACCGGGAGGAGCCGCAGCCCGGTCTCGAAGGCGTCGAGCCCCTGGACGACCTGGAGGTACAGGGGGATGACGAAGAAGGTGCCGAGCAGGATGGTGTTCTGGTTGAACAGGGTGGCCAGCCCGGCCCGCAGCGGACGGTTGCCGAACAGGTCGAGCGAGACCAGCGGTTCGCGGCCCTGCGCCTCGCGACGGCGCTCGTGGGTGCAGAACAGCCACAGCAGCGCACCGCCGAGCGCGACGAGGAACAGCGTCGGGGAGAACCCGAGGACGGTGAACGGCGGGTTGCGCGGGGTGACCCAGCCCCAGGTGCCGCTCTGCAGCACGGCGAGGACGATCAGGGCGAGGCCGGCGGCGGAGAGCGCGGCGCCGGTCACGTCGAGCCGGACGCGGTGCTCCGGGGCGCGCTCCGGCGGGATCCAGCGCATCAGGAACAGCACCAGCACGACGAGGACGACCTCGCCGGCGAACACCAGCCGCCAGGTGAGGTAGGTGGTGACCCAGCCGCCCAGCAGCGGGCCCACCGCGATGCCGGCTCCGGCGACGCCGCCGATGACGCCGTAGGCCGTGGCCCTCGCGCGGCCGGTGTAGGAGCCGGCCACCAGGGCGGCGAGGGCGGGCAGCACCAGGGCCGCGCCGAGGCCCTCGATGACCGACCAGCCGAGGGCGAGCACCCAGACGGTCGGCGAGACGGCCGTCAGCCCGGAGCCCACCCCGTACACGACCATGCCGACGCCGAACATCCGGCGGCGGCCGAACATGTCACCGAGTTTGCCGCCGGTCAGCATGAAGGCCGCCATCACCAGCGTGTACAGGGTGATGACGGCCTGGATCGCGGTGACCTCGGTGTCGAAGTCCTCAACCAGTTGGCTGATCGACACGTTCATGACGGAGGCGTCGAGCACCATCAGGAACTGGGCGATGCCGAGCACGATCAGGGTCTTCCACCGGTCCACCATGCCTCCAGCTGCCGACTCTCCGGATGCCGATCCGGCGCGGGTTCACGGGTCCGGCGGGGTCACGGGTCCGCCGGGTTCACGGGTCCGCCGGGGTCACGGGTCCGCCGGGGTCACGGGTCCGCCGGCCCCTGGGCCGCAGGGCCTCGGGCCGCCGAGCCGCCCGCTGGCCCGGTCCCGCTCGCGATCGGCGGGACCGGACACCACCGGCGGCCTCGACGGCCCCGACGGCCTCGGTGCCGACGACGGCACCGGCGGGTCGAGCAGGATCAGCCCCCGAGGATGCGCGCCTTCTGGGCGGCGAACTCCTGTTCCGTGAGGACGCCCTGCTCCTTGAGGGCGGAGAGCTCCTTGAGCTGGCCGATCTTGTCGTCCATGGAGGGCGGTGCGGCGGCCGGGGGCGGCGGCTCGGCGTAGGTCTGCTGCTGGGCGGCGGCCTGGTTGGCGTCCTGCTGGGCCCAGCGGCCGGCCTGCCGGCGGGAGACGCGGTTGGAGACGGTGGTGGCCGTACCGGCGATGACCGCGGTGCGGGCGACTCCCCGAAGTAGTCCGGGCATGGCTTCCTGCCAGTGGTTGAGGGGCGGACGGTGGACGACCGGGCGGGCGGTGGGTGCCGCCCGGTCAGGTCGTGGATTCGAGCGCTTCGAGCGCCTCGATGACGTCCTGGGCCGGTACCCGGCCGCCGGCGATCATGCGGGCGCCGGCGCGGCGCAGGGCCGCCGCGAGCGGTGCGGCCCACAGGTTCTCGTAGAGGAGCACGGCGGCCGAGTCGCCCGGAGCGAGGAGGGACCCGGCCTCGGTGAGGTCGCCCTGGTCGATCAGCCCGGAGGAGACGCCTTCGAAGACGGTGAGGTCGAGCTCCCCGTCGCCGTTCACGTCGGCCAGCTCGATGCCGACCACCGAACCGTCCTCCGCCTTGGTGACGAACGTCAGGTCGAGGATGCGGATGATGCCGCGGTCGACCAGGTCGACCAGGAGCGGCAGTCCCTCGCCGGTCAGCCGGCTGCCGGGGAACTCGATGACGAGGTAGTCGATGGGGCCGGGTTCGTCCAGCTCGCCCGGTCCGCTGGGTTCGTTGCTCACTGCAGCTCCTGGAGTACCGGAGTAGTGAGGCCGGATCGACGGGGTGGGCCGGTCCGGCCGGGGCTGGGCCGCGCACGCGGCGCGGCCGTCGGGGCACAGAGGCGGGGCACGAGGCCGGGGCGGCGACACGACGGCGGCGACTGCCTCCACCGGTCCGTTTCCGGGCCCGGAACCACGACGGAGCCGCTCCTCCGCCCGCAGGAGTGCCCCTCCCCACCAAGACTAGCCCGGCACGCCTGCCCCGGCCTCACCTGGCGGCGGGAGCACCCGCCCCGGCGGGGCCGCCGCTGCGGCCGGGCGGGCGACGGGAGCCCGCCCGGCCGCTCAGCAGGGCTTGCGGGCCTCGATCAGGAACCGGGCGGAGTGGGCCACGAACGGCCCCTCGGCCCGGATCCGGGCGTCGAGTTCGCGCAGCCGGTCGCGGTGGGCGCCCACGGTGAACCCGGGCACCATCCAGATCACCTTCCGGAGGAAGTAGACCACCGCACCGATGTCGAAGAACTCCAGCCGGAGCCGCTCGGAGCGCAGGTCCACCACCTCCAGCCCGGCCGCCCGCGCGTCGGCGCTCTCCGCGTCGGGGTGGCGGGCGAGCCGTGCCTGCGGCTGCGGCCCGAGGAAGTACTCGACCAGCTCGAACACCGACGCCGGCCCGACGTGCTGGGCGAAGTACACCCCGCCGGGCCGCAGCACCCGGGCGATCTCCGCCCACCAGACCGTGGCGGGGTGGCGGCTGGTCACCAGGTCGAAGGCGCCGTCGGCGAAAGGCAGCGGCGGCTCGTCCGGATCGGCGACGACGATCGCGCCCAGCGGGTGCAGCAGCCCGGTCGCCCGCGCCACGTTGGGCGGCCAGGACTCGGTCGCGACCATGGCCGGCGGGAAGGCACCCGCCCCGGCCAGCACCTCGCCGCCGCCGGTCTGGACGTCCAGGGCCGCGGAGGCGGCGGCCAGCCGCTCCCCCAGCAGGCGCTGGTACCCCCAGGAGGGCCGCTGCTCGGTGGCCCGCCCGTCCAGCCAGGAGAAGTCCCAGCCGTCGACGGAGACCGCCTCGGCCTCGGTGATCAGCTCTTCGAACGTACGCGACATACCGGCATCATGGCCGCCCCCGACCGTCCTGGCCAGCGGATTTCGTCCCGGCCGGCCGCAGGCGCCGCGCCGGGCCACCGCGCCGCGCGGGCACCCGGTCACGCGGGAGCCGGACCCGCGCGGGCCTCAGGCGCCGCCGGCACGGGCGACGTACACGGCCGGGGGCGGCCCCGGGACGGCGGCCCGGCGGCCGGTGGGGCGCAGCTCGGTGCTCGCGAACGGCTCCAGCATCTCGCGGCCCTCGGGCATCACCTGGTGCTGCCAGCGGCGCAGCAGCGGATCAGGCTGCCGCGGGTCGTAGAAGGAGGAGTGGACGACGGCCTCGGCGCCCGCCAGGCCCTCCTCCCGGGCGGCCGGGCTGTCGAGGACGACCACGACCTCGCCGTTGCCGAACGGCGGCGGGGTGCCGGCCTCCTCCTCGCCCACCTGGGCGCCCTGGACGGCGGGGTGCAGGAACTCGCCGTCGCGGGCGCGCTCGCGGGTCGGCCAGTCGCCGTCCTCGTCGGGGTGCAGGCCCAGGGCGCGGAGGCACTCCGTGGTGGTGGTCGCGGGCACGAGTTCGACGTCGAGGCGGAGCAGCTCGGGGGTGCGCCAGTACGGGCCCCGGGAGGTGACCGTCACCGGGCCGAACGGGGCCAGGACGGCGGCGATCTCCCGGGTGAGCGCGGCGCCCTGCTCGGCAGGGGCGTCCACCCAGAGGTTCATCCAGACGGAGCGGTAGGGGGCCAGGGTCATGGCGCGGTCGCCTCCACGGTGGAGCGGTCGGTTCGGATCGGGCGCTCCACCGGCCGTGGAGCGGCAACGCGGGGCGCCTCCCGGAAAAGCAGGGGACGCGGGGCGAATCAGGGGAATCCGAGGGGTCGGGTGAATCAGGGGGAAAGCATCGGGAGGTTCCCGGAAGCCGTCCGGGAAACGCCCCCGCAACCTCCCCGTGCGGCAGAGGCGGAACAGGAACCGACAATGGCGGGACACGGGCCCGGTGGCCCGTTCCGCCCACGGATGGTATCCGGCCGTCCGGGCCGTCTTCCGGAAGCCCCGGCGAGGGCTGCCGAAGCGGCCCGGAATTGTTCCGGGCAGCGGAATCCGGGAGGGCCCGGCCCCGACGGAGCCGATCGGTTCCGTCGGGGCCGGGCCCGCACCGCGGTCCGGACCGTCGGCGGCGACCGGAAGTCGTCACCGTCGACGGGGAATTCACGACATCAGTGCGTCACGTACCCGTCCGGGGCGATGTTCGCGTGCTCGAAATCCTTCCCCTGGTTCTTGCCGCTGGAGAAGATGGAGAACTTGGTGCCCTTCTTCACCTGGACGTCCCACTCGTCCTTGCCGTCGGTCGCCTTCTTCCAGAGGTTGCCGTAGGCGTCCTTGAAGCCACCGCCCTTCTCCGGCTTGCCCATCCAGCCCTTCGGCGGGACGAACGGGACGGGGCCTTCGAGGTCGGTCGGCAGGTTGTGCTTGACGGCCGCGGCCCGCGAGTTCGCGTTGTAGCCCTTCTTGGCGTCCCGGGCCAGCGAGTTGAGCGTGGCCACGCCGTCGCCGATCTTGCCCACCGACACGTGCTTCAGGCTCTGGGCGGCCCACTCCAGCCACTTGGGGTCGGCCACCTTCTTGGCGATGTTGGCGTTCTTGCCGATCAGCTTGGCGATCTTGGCCGGCTTGCCCAGGGCGTCGCCGGCGTAGGGGATCATCCCGAGCGCGGAGAGGCCGGCGCCGGACCAGTCGCCGCGGAACAGGCTGACCACGCCCGAGGCCCCGTCGCTGATCGGCGTCGGGTCGAACATGCCGGCGATGTCCAGCGCGAGGGTGGCGGCGTCCGCGGCGGACAGCCCGCCCTCCAGGACGAGTTCCTCGTCGGGGTGCTCCGGCTCGTAGCCGCCGTCCGACCCGCCCGGGTCGGTCGGCCCGGTCGGGGCGGTGGCGTTCGCCTTCGCCTCCTGGCGGGCCAGGTCCATCGCGTGGGCGAAGGCCTCACCGGCGAAGGTCAGCGCCTCGCCGGCGCTCTTGCCGGCCGCCACGGCCGAGGCGTACGCCCGGTCGGCCGAGTCGTAGGCGGCGCCGGCCGAAGCTGCCGCCGCGCTGGCGGAGTTGGCCGCCCGGGTGGCGGACCGGCCCGCCTGCGCGGCCGAGCCACTGGCCGAGGCGGCCGCGTCCTTCGCGGACTTGGCCGAGGCGGCGGCCCGGCGCGCCGAGGCGTCGGCCGACTTGGCCGCGTCCGAGGCCTGGCCGGCCGCGACGTTGGCGGCGGCAGCGGACTCGTTCGCCTGCCTGGCGTAGTTCGCGGCGTCGGCGGCCGCACCACGTGCGGTCGCCGCGGCGTCGGCGGCCTGTGCCGCGTCGTGGGTGGCGGTGGCGGCGATCGCCTTGCCCTCGGCGACCAGGCGTCGGACGCCGGCGACGTGGACGGCGTCGGTCTGGTCGCGCTGCGCGGCGGTGAACTGCGCGATGCCGACAAACTCCCGCAGCAGCGGGGCAGGACCGGCGAGCGCGACCTGCGCCGCCGCCCGGACGCGCGGTCCGCCGTTGGCGGAGAGCCGCAGGGCCTCGACCTTGTCGTCCTCCTCCCGGGCCCGGTACTGGCCGGTGGCGACGAAGGCGCGCAGGGCCTCGGTGGTGTTGGCGTCGAGGGCGGCCGAGCCCTTCTCCTTGACGGCCTTGCCGCCCTCGCTCATCAGGGCGAGGACCTGCACCCGGTAGTCGTCCTTCAGCACGGTGTGCCGGCCGGTCTCCAGGAAGGCCGCCTGGTCGTCCGTGCTCGTGCCGAGCGCGGTGAGGGCGGCGGCGCGGAGGGCGGTGGTGCCGGTCGTGGCCAGGTCGGCGATCTTGGTGTAGTCGTCCTGGGCCGCGGCCGCCCGGCGTCCGGTGGCGAGCCACTGGCGGACGTCGGTGTCGGTGCCGGCGAGGGCCGCCTCGGCGGCGCGCTCCGTCCACGGCGAACCGTCCACCAGCAGGTGGACGGCGGCCTTGCGGCCCTTGGTCAGGACCACCGCCGGGTCGGCGCCGGGGGCGCCGGCGTCGGCCAGCAGCTGCTTGGTCTCGGCGTCCTGACGCTGTACCTCGGCGCGCTCCGTGACCTGGGCGGACTGCTGCTCGGTGTACTGCGTCCTGAGCTCCTCGGCGGCCTGGATCGCCAGGTCGCGGTTGCTCTCCAGCGCCACCTGCTCGGCCTGCCGGGCGGTCTGTTCCACCTGGTCGGCCTGGTTGGCGGCCCCGGTGGCCTTCTCCGCGGCCTTGAGCGCGGCGTCCGCGTGCTTGGTCGCGAGGTCGGCCCAGTTGGAGGCCTCGCCCGCGTGGGCGGCGGCGTCCTCGGCGGCCTGTGCGGCGGCGTTGGCGTGTCCGGCCGCGTCGTTGGCGGCGGTGCGGGCCTGCTGGGCGGCGGTCAGCGCCTGGTTCGCCATCGCGCGGGCGGTGCCGGCGGCGCTGCTGGCGGTGGCGGACAGCCGGCGGGCCTTGGCCGCGGCGTTGGCCGCGCGCTGGGACTCCGCCTGGGCGACGGCGCTGTTGCCCCCGGCGTCGGCGGCCGCCTGCGCGGCGGCCGCGGCGTGGAGGCCGGCGCTGACGGCGTCACCGACCGAGGTGAGGGCCTCGTTCAGGGCGCCGATGGCCCGGAACACCGACTCGGCGGCCGAGGTCGCCCCGCGGGCGGCGTCGCGGGCCGTCCGCGCCGCGTCCCGGGCGGCGTCGGCCTGCGTCCGGTCCTTCGCCGCGGCGGACGCGGCCTGGTAGGCCTGGGCCGCGGCCCGCCCCGCACCGGCGGCTGCGGAGGCTGCCGCGGCGGCGGCGGAGGACGCCGTCCGGGCGGCGTTGCTGGCCGCGTTGGCGGCGTTGATCGCGGTCCGCGCGGCGTTCGCCGCGCTCTCGGCGGCGTCGGCGGCGCGGTGTGCGGCGGCGGTCGCCTTCTGGGCCGAGTTCTGGGCCGCGGCGGTCTCGGCGGCGGCCTTCTCGGCGGCCTCCTTGGCCAGGCGTGCGGCAGCCACCGCACGGCCGGAGGCCTCCTTCGCCGACGCGGTCTCCTTGCTCGCCTCCTGGCCGGCCTGCCGCGCCGTCTCGACCAGCTGGCCGACCGTCATGGACTCCTGGTCCTGCGCCCGGGCGGCGTGCTGCCCCTCCCGCAGGAACTCGCGGACGGCGACGGGCCCGGCGTCCAGTGCCGCGCTGCCCGCGCTCCGCAGCTGCGGGCCGCCGAGGTGCATCAGGCGCAGCGCCTGGACGCGGTCGTCCTCCTCCTGGGCCTTCTTCAGGTCGGCGCCGAGGAACTGCGCGACCGCCTCGGGCGAGCCGTCGTTCAGGGCCTTCTGCCCGGCCTCCTGGACGGCGGTGCCGCCGGTGTTCATGGCCCGCAGCACGCTGACCTTCTGGTCGTCCGCCAGCGGCCTGGCCCAGCCGGACGACACGAACGCGTGCAGCTGCTCCGGCGTGCCCGCCAGCGCGGCCTGCGCCGCCTCGCGGACGCCGGGTCCGCTGACGTTCAGCAGCTGGAGGACGGAGAGCCGTTCGTCCTGCTCGGCGGCGATCCGGCGGCCGGTCTCCAGGAACGCGGCGACGTCGCCGTCGCTGCCGGTCAGCGCCAGCTCGGCGGCGGACCTCACCGCCCCGCCCCCCGCCTTCCACTCGGCCACCGCCTGCGCCCGCGGGCTCGCCGGCGCCGGCGCCGGTGCCCCGTCCGCGGCGGCCCCGGCCCCGGCCAGCGGTCCGACCGTCAGCGCGAGCGCTACTCCCGCCGTCGCCAGACGGCGGGTCAGTTCCCTGTGCGGGGATGCCTTCCAGCGCCCCCATGATATCTGCTGCGTCATATCCCCTCGAAACCACGTCAGTTCGGTGAAGACCGATCGGACGGGCACCCCCGCCCGGCCGCACATGATGTCACAACGGAAATGGAAAGTCCGTCCCCGGAGGAGATCCGACGATGCGTCAAAATCTCTCTTTCGCCACAACCTTTACCAACTGTTGCATCACGGACATCCATCAGTTGACCTGCCACGAGGGAGTGATATCAATGGTCCGTCAGTTCGGACGGAGCCCTCGGCAGGTGCCCGGCCGCGGCCACCCGGGGAAGTCACCCGCGGCGGCCGGCCGCGCCGTACCCGCAGTACGCGCCGACCCGGAAAACCCGACACACCCATGGGGGGTGAGGAGCCCGATATGAGGGCCTCTTCTCGAATCCTGGCCGCCACCGCGACGGCCGGTCTCACGTTTCTCGCCGGTGCCGCCGGCATCCCGGCCGCCAACGCCTCGGCGACCGGCGGCGCGCCGTTCGCCGTCGAGGGCTACGCCTACCCGGACGCGGCCCGCATCCTGGCCGAGTC
Source organism: Kitasatospora sp. NBC_01560 (assembly GCF_045208415.1). Taxonomy (NCBI): domain Bacteria; kingdom Bacillati; phylum Actinomycetota; class Actinomycetes; order Kitasatosporales; family Streptomycetaceae; genus Kitasatospora; species Kitasatospora sp. NBC_01560. The sequence continues at coordinate 917,998 of NZ_CP109364.1, forward strand.
CGGCGTCCGCCTGAAGAGCGGCAACGGCAACATCCTGCTCGCCGCCTGCGCACCCGGCGGCGGCCAGTTGCGGATCATGGCGCGCGAGCGGGACGACATCTGCTTCCGGATGACCGGCACCACCGGCCGCCTGAGCCTCGAAGTCCCGCGGGTGCACGGCATCCAGAGCGACGGCGTGCGCGACGTGTCCGTCGCCATGTCCGTCGACGGCACCACCACCTCGTTCCCCGTCGACAAGAAGCTGTGGACCGCCGTCGGGGAGGCCGCCGACCCCCAGAGCCGGGCGCACACCCTGCTGGACATCACCGCGACCGGGCCGGTCTCCGCCAACTCCGGCCCGTCGGACCGGCCCTACGTGGCCAAGCTCGACATCGGCGGCCGCGGCTGCACCGCGACCCTGGTCGACCCCCGCTGGGTGCTCACCACGGCGAGCTGCTTCGCCGACGACCCCGCGCAGTCGCTCGCCGTCCCGGCCGGCGCCCCGCAGAAGCAGACCACCGCGACGATCGGCCGCGGCGACCTCAACGGCACCGGCGGCCACACCACCGCCGTGGTCGAGCTGGTGCCGCGCGCCGACCGCGACCTCGTGATGGCCCGGCTGGACGTCCCCGCCTACGGCATCACCCCGGTCGCCCTGGCCGGCACCGGCCCGGTCACCGGCGAGGAGCTGAAGGTCTCCGGCTACGGCCGGACCAGGACCGAGTGGGTCCCGGCCGCGCCGCACACCGCCACCTTCGCCGTCGGCGCCGTCGAGGCCACCGGCGTCGACATCACCGCCAAGGCACCCGCCGACGCGACCGTCTGCCTCGGCGACGCCGGCGGCCCCGCCGTCCGGGAGAGCGCCGGGAAGACCGAGCTCGTCGCCGTCACCAGCCGCTCCTGGCAGAACGGCTGCCTGACCGCCACCGAGAGCCGCACCGGCGCCTACCAGACCCGGGTGGACGACCTCGGACCGTGGATCACCGGCCTGCGCGAGCGCCGTTCCACCGCGGTCAACGAGGTCGGCACCGGCCGCCTGCGCTTCGCGGACTTCGACGGCGACGGCAAGCCGGACTACATCACCGTCGAGGACAACGGCGCGGTCAAGGTCTGGCTGAACCGCGGCGGCGACCCGGCCGGCGGCAACGGCTGGCAGGGCATCGGCCAGGTCGCCCAGGGCGTCACCACCGACCGCGCCCGGGTCCGCTTCGCGGACTTCGACGGCGACGGCAAGGCCGACTACACCGTCGTCAACCCCGACGGCTCCGTCAACGTCTGGCTCAACCACGGCGGCGACAAGGCCGGCAGCAACGGCTGGCAGCCCATCGGCCGCGTCGCCACCGGCGTCACCAACCGCCAGGAGCAGGTCCGCTTCGCCGACTTCGACGGCGACGGGCGCTCCGACTACGTCGTCGTCGAGGACAGCGGCGCCGTCAAGGTCTGGCTGAACCGCGGCGGCGACCCGGCCGGCGGCAACGGCTGGCAGGGCATCGGCCAGGTCGCCCAGGGCGTCACCACCGACCGCGCCCGGGTCCGCCTGGCGGACTTCGACGGCGACGGCAAGGCCGACTACACCGTCGTCAACCCCGACGGCTCGATCAACGTCTGGCTCAACCGCGGCGGCGACGCGGCGGGCGGCTGGCCGTCCCTCGGCCGCGTCGCCACCGGCCTGACCACCGACCAGAACGCCGTCTTCCTGACGGACTTCAACGGTGACGGCCGCGCCGACTACCTCTGGAACCCCGGCGACGGCAGCACCCAGGGGTACGCCAACAAGGGCGGCGACGGCCGCGGCGGCTGGGAGCTGCTCGGCAAGGTCGCCAGCGGGGCCTGAGCAGGCACCCCCTCCCTCCGCCGCCCCCCGGGGCGTCCGCCCGTCGCGTTCAGCGCGGACGGGCGCCCCGGACCGGACGGACCCTGATCCACCGCGCGGGCCGGGCCGGCGCGGCCGCACCCCGCGGCCGCCCCGGCCCGGCCCGCGCGCATCCTCTCCCGCAGAACGGACACCTCGTGAAACGCGCCACCCTGACCGCACTGGCCGCCCTCGCCGCCCTGGCCCTCGGCCCCGGCGCCGGCTCCGCGGCGGCGGAGACCGCCGCCGCGGCACCCCTGCCGCCGGTGGTCAAGGTCATGCCGCTCGGCGACTCGATCACCGACGGCGCCGGCAGCACCGGCGGGGCCGGCTACCGCGCGCCGCTCCGTGACCTCACCGCCCAGCAGTCCCGCTACGCCCTCGACCTGGTCGGCACCAACTCCTCCGGCGCTATCGCCGACCCCGACCACGAGGGGCACAGCGGCTACCGGATCGCCCAGATCCGGGCGGACATCGACCGCTGGCTCGCCGCCGCCGACCCCGACGTCGTCCTGCTGCACCTCGGCATCAACGACCTCAAGTGGGAGCAGGACGCCGACCCCGTCCAGGCCGCCCAACGGCTCTCCGAGCTGGTCGACCGGATCTTCACCGACAAGCCGGCCGTGACCGTCGTCGTGCAGGGCCTCCTCACCGCCACCCCCGGCCTGGAGGAGAAGACCGCCCGGTTCAACAGCACCTTCGCCGCCCTCCAGCCGACGACCGGCGGCCCCGTCGGCCGGCACTTCCGGTACGTGGCCCCGGCGGACCTCGACCCCGCGGCCGACCTCCCCGACCGGCTGCACCCGAGCGACAGCGGCTACCGCAAGATGGCGGAGGTGTTCCACCACGCCCTCGACCAGGTGGTCGCCGACGGCTGGGCGTCCCGCCCGCCCGCCCCGCGGGCCGGCACCGAGGTCGGCGGAAGCGGCCGCGTGCGGTGGGCCGACTTCGACGGCGACGGCCGGCCCGACTACACCGTCGTGGCCGACACCGGCGAGGTCTCCGTCTGGCTCAATCACGGCGGCGACCCGGCCGGCAGCGCCGGCTGGCAGGGCATCGGCCGCGTCGCCACCGGCGTCACCACCGACCGCACCCGGGTGCGGCTCGCCGACTTCGACGGCGACGGCCGCGCCGACTACCTGATGATCAACCCCGACGGCTCCGTCGACGTCTGGCTCAACCGCGGCGGCGACCCGGCCGGCAACGGCGGCTGGCAGGGCATCGGCCGCGTCGCCACCGGCCTCACCACCCAGCAGGAGCAGGTCCGCTTCGCCGACTTCGACGGCGACGGCCGCACGGACTACCTGGTCGTCGAGGACAGCGGCGCCGTCAAGGTCTGGCTCAACCGCGGCGGCGACCCCGCGGGCGCCTACGGCTGGTACGGCATCGGCCAGACCGCCACCGGCGTCACCACCGACCGCAGCCGGGTCCGGCTCGCCGACCTCGACGGCGACGGCAAGGCCGACTACCTGATGATCAACCCCGACGGCTCCGTGCACGCCTGGCTCAACCACGGTGGCGACCGCCGCGGCGGCTGGCAGGGCATCGGCCGCGTCGCCACCGGCGTGACCACCGAGCACGGCAGCGTGCAGTTCACCGACTTCGACGGTGACACCCACGCCGACTACCTCCGGACCGCCCCCGGCGGCGCCGTCACCGCCTACGCCTACCGCGGGGGCGACAGCGCCGGCGGCAACGGCTGGAGCAACCTCGGACAGATCGCCGGCGGTGCCTGACCTGCCCTGACCTGCCCTGACCGGCCACGTCGGGGGGCGCGCGGCCGGCCCGGCCCGGGGCCTCAAGTCCCGGGCCGGGCGCTCCGCGCCGCCGTCTCCCACGCCGCCGTCACCGCACGGTGCGCCAGTGCCGTCGCTGCGGCCGGCTCCCCCGCCAGCCGCAGCGGCGCACCGACGTGGACGTGCAGGGCCGGCCGCCGGGCCGGCGCCGTGGCCAGGCCGGCCAGCTGCTTCAGTACGCCACCCGAGACGACCCGGCGGGCACCGGCCTGGCCGAGCGGGACGACCGGCGCACCGGTGGCCGCCGCGAGCCGGGCCAGACCGCTGCGGAACGCGCCGGGCGGCCGCTCACCGGAGTCACGGCGCCGCGGCAGGCCTCCCTCACCGTAGATCAGCACCAGCCGCCCGGCCGCCAGCGCCTCCGCCGCCCGGTCGAGGGCCTCGGCCGCCCGGGCGGTGCCGCGGTGCACGGGAATGTGACCGCCGCTCCGCAGCGCCCGCCCGAGCACCGGCACCCGCCAGAGCCCGGCCGCCGCGAGCACCACCGGCCGCGTGTCGAGACGTTGCAGGGCCGCCAGCACGATCGCCGGATCGGCGAGCGCCGTGTGGTTGGCCGCGACGATGGACCCGGGCGCGAGGACCGCCCCCGGATCGGCGGTGACGTGCAGGGCGCCGAAGGCGGGCACGAGGACGGCGGCGGTAAGACTGAGCATGGCGGTGGCCCGGCTTCTCGAACGAGCGGCGGAGGCGCGGCAGCCTGCCGCGCTGCCCCCAGTCTTCGCCCCACCGGCCCGCCGCACCTGAGTACCCGTACTCAACCCGGTCCTCGTACCGGTACTCGCCCGCGTACGCACCCCGGCCTCGCCGGACGGCCGACGACCGCTCCTCACCACGGTAGTGCTGTGCCCGGCAACGTTCGCCGGGTCCGGACGGGCGGAAGTCCCTGCGTGCACCTCGGCCGGGCGGTAGCGTCACATTCGCCGTTCGAAGGGGGAGGCCCATGGACATGGCAGAACGTGCCGTTCCGCCACGCGTGGTGGCCGCAGAGAGGATTGCTGCGGAGGCGGCCTTCAAGAAGAGCTGCATTCCTCAAGTGGGCAGGCTGCTCAGCCTGGCCGCGGCTTCGAAGCCCTGTGGGACCATCGCGGAAAGCGGCACCGGCTCGGGAGTCGGAACCGCATGGCTGCACAGCGGCCTCGGTGCCGGGGCGCGCCTGGTCACCGTGGAGCGCGACGAGAATCTGGCCCGTCGGGCGGCCGGTGTCTTCGTGGACGACAAGCGCGTGAGCATCCTCACCGGGGACTGGCGGTTGCTTGAGCAGCACGCCCCCTTCGACGTCTTCTTCTGTGACGGCGGCGGCAAGCGTGACGCCCCCCAGCGGGTTGTCGAACTCCTCGCCCCCGGGGGCCTTCTCATCCTGGATGACTTCACGCCCTCGCCCGACTGGCCGCCTCGCTACGGCGGCGAGGTGGATGAGCTCCGAGTCTTCTACCTCACCCATCCCGCCCTTCACGCCACCGAGATACTCACCACACCGTCCAGCTCAGCGGTTGTCGCGACACGACGTTCCCAGCCGGACGGCTCGCTCGGGGCCGAGTGATTCAGGCAACAAGGGTGGGCCGAGCGCCCGGCGAATTCCTTTCTCGCTGCGGATGCGGGCGCGTTCGCGGCGTCGGGCTTCCAGGACGTCGGGGCGGCGGGCGGCGGCGTTGCGCCGGCGCAGGTGGGCGATTGCCTCCGGCCGCGGCCGGCACCTTCATCGCCTGCCGGTAGCGCACCGCTCCACAGCAGTCGTAGGTGTACGTCCGCCGTATCGGGCTAGGCTCACAGGATGCGACTCGACGTGAGAAGCCGGACGTTGTTCGAGCGGGCGGCAGCGCCCCACCGACCGGACGTGGCGCGGTGGCTGCGCGGACCGGAGCGCGCCGCCGGTCACGGGCTGCTCTGGCTGGGCACCGCCGCCGTGCTCGGCGCGGTCGGCGGCCGGGCCGGGCGGCGGGCCGCACTGCGCGGGGTCGGATCGCTGGCGCTGGCGTCGTCCGCGGCGGGCCTCGCCGCGCGGCTGGCCCCCGGCCCGCCACGGTGCCCCTGCCTGCCCGGCGTTCCGCCGCGGCGGCGGCCTTCGTGGCCGGCGTCGCCGTGGAGACCCCGTGGCTGGGCGCCGCGCTGGCGCCGGTGGCGGCCGCGGTCGGGCTGCCGCGCGCCGCCGGCGGGGCGCGGGCGGCGGGCGCGGTGGTGGCCGGCTTCGCGGTCGGCTCGGCGCTGGCGGCCCTCACCCTGCAGTGGTGGCCGCGGTCGAACGACGAACCGCCGCCCGCCGGGCCGGCTCGCCGGCCGGCGCCGGCGCTGCCCGAGGGCGCGGGCCTGTCGGTGGTGGTCAACAGCGGCTCCGGCAGTGGCGCCCTGCTGCCGGCCGACCCGGAGGAGACCGTGGCCGCGCTGCGCGCCCTGCTCCCCCGCGCCGAGGTACGGCTCTGCGGCCCGGACGACGACCTGCCGGAGCTGCTCACCGAGGCCGCCGACCGGGCGGCGGCGGCCGGCGGCGCGCTCGGGGTCTGCGGCGGCGACGGCAGCGTCAACCTCGCCGCCTCGCTCGCCCACGAACGCAACCTCCCGCTGGCGGTCTTCCCCGGCGGGACGCTCAACCACTTCGCGCTGGACCTCGGCATCGGCTCGTCCGAGGAGACGGCCGGGGCGGTGGCGGCCGGCTCGGCCTGCGGGGTCGATCTCGGTCTGGCCGTGGACGACCACGAGCGGCGGGTCTTCCTGAACACCTTCAGCCTCGGCATCTACCCCGAACTGGTGCGCCTGCGCGAGTCGTTGGAGGGGCGGATCGGCAAGTGGCCGGCCCTGGCGGTGGCCGTCTCCCGGGCGCTCGCCCAGGGCGAGCCGGTCACCGTGACCGTGGGCGGCCGCAGTCGGCGCGTCTGGCTGCTGTTCGCGGGCAACGGCGCGTACGACCCGCCGGGGTTCGCGCCCACCCGCCGGACCGGACTGGCCGACGGACTGCTGGACATCCGGGTGATCGACGGCGGCAGTCCGTTCGCCCGGACCAGGCTCGCGGCCGCCTTCCTCTCAGGCACCCTCGGCCGGTCCCGGGTCTACCACTCCGCCCGCCTGCACGCGCTGGACATCGACTCGCTCGGCACCGCCGACCGCATCTCCGTCGACGGCGAGAGCCTCCCGGCGGCCGGCTCCCTCCGCCTCGCCAAGGCAACCAACGCCCTGACGGTGTACCGGCCGTGACACTCCGCCCGGCCCGCGCCGCGAGGCCGGCGGGCCGGGCCGCGACAGGGCCGTGGGCGGGCTGCGGCCGGGCTGCGGCCGGGCCGACACGCAGCACGGACCATTCGAGTGACAATCCGCCCGGGAGCGCACCTCAGGTCCCTAGTGTGCAGAGCAAGTTGGCCCACGAAGGGATTACTCCATGTACCGCACCGTCCGTACCGTCGCCGTCCTGCTCGCCGCCGCCGGCATCGCCGCCGCGCCGGTCCAGGCTTTCGCCGACGGCCCGACCGTGAACACCACCACGATCACCGTGATCGGCACCGGCAACCAGCTCGCCGGCGGCGACATCTTCAACGTCGGCGGCGACAACGTGGTCGGCTCCTTCAACGGCAGCGCCCCGTCCTGATCCTCCTCCCCACCCGCCCCACGCCACCCGCCGCCCGCGCCGTTCCGGCGCGGGCGGTGCGCTGTGCGGCGCCGGGCCCGCGACCGGCCGCCGCCCGGCAGCCGGTCAGGTCTCGCGCTCCGGGTGGTACTCCGCCTCGGGGACACCGAAGGTCCAGGCGACGCCCGCCCGGGCCGTCCGGATGCTCGGCGGCACGCGCAGCCAGTAGGTGCGGAAGGTGCCGTCGGGCTCGGCGGTGGAGTTGACCACCTCGACCATCACCACCGGCTCGTCGTCCGGCAGTTGGATCCGCCACAGCACACCCGTCCCGTCGCGGTGCAGCGGCTCGGCGCCGGAGTCCGCGAGGTACTGCTCGTAGCCGTAGTGCTCCAGCAGCACGCGGCGCAGCTCGGCGTTCTCCTCGGTGCGGATCCGCTCGACGGTGACGGCGCCGAGGCCGGCCAGGAAGTTGGCCGGGACGGGCATGCCACGCCAGGCGTGCAGGGCAAAGCCGTCGGTGTACTCCAGCGCCGGGCCGTCGGCGCGGTCGAGCCGGCCCGCCTCGTCGCGGTGCAGGGAGACCGGCCGTTCGGAGAGCAGGACCACCCCCTCGTAGGGCCACCACCAGCCGGTACCGCACGCCGCGTCGGCGAGCGCCGCGAGCCCGGCCGGCGGCGCAGGGTGCTCGCCGACGGTGTCGGCACCGCCGGCGGCAGGGGCGTCACCGAGCAGGCCGGCGGCCTCGAAGACGGCGAACCAGGGCGCGTCGTGCTGGCCGCGGACGGCGTCCAGCAGGGCGAGGCGGGCGGTGGTCCGGCGCGCCCGGGCGGCGTCGACCAGGGCCTGCGACTCCTCGTCGGGGTCGGCCTCGGGGGCCAGCCGGTCCAGCACCGCGTCGCGGATCCGCCCGGCCAGCGCGGTGGTCACCGGGCCCAGCTCACCGCCGGTCAGCGCCCAGAGCGGCGCCCAGCCGGCCGCGCCGACCCGCTCGACGGCCGCGCGACGCGCCGCCTCCCACGGCGCCGTCCGGACGGCCTCGCGGACGCTCACCGCGCCGGCGGCCCGCAGCTCCAGGGCGGCTTCGGCGGCCGCCAGGGGCGAGCCGAACCAGCGCACCCGCGCCGGCCCGGCGAGCCCGGCCGCCCCGTAGGCGGCCCGCACCGCCCGCTCGACCCCGGCCCGGTCGGCCGGGCCGGTGGCCGCGGCCCTCGCCCGCCACCGCGCCGTCACCCCGGCCACCACGCCTGTCGCCTCCTGCCCGGCACTCCCTGCCGCCGTCACTGCCGTCACCGCTGTCACTGCCGTCTCCGTCGCCACCGTCGCCACCACCTGCTCCGATCCCGGCCGGGCACCCCGCCCGGCCGCCGAACTCCGCCGTCACCGCCGCCGCCGAGCGTGCACACCCGCGGGGCGGCCCCGTCAGTCCGCGACGACGCGCACCGCGCCCGGCACGTACTCGCGCTGGCGCACCACCCGGTACCAGCCCTTGGGCAGCGGTATCGCGGCATGCTCCTCATGGACCACCCGGCCGCCCTCGGGCAGGTGCAGCCAGGCGGCACCGAACGGCCCGGCCTCCCGGCGCAGCGTGCCGGGGCCGACCACGGCGTGCGCGTGGCCCGTCACCTCGCCGAGCGCCAGCACCAGCCGGCCCCGGGCGTCCCGCGGCTGCGCGGCCAGCGCCGCCACCCGGGGCGGCACCGCGGCCTCCTCGACCGGCACCATCAGCACGTCTCCCTGGCGGTACATCAAACCTCCCTCACCGGACCGACGGACGTCGGCTCCCCATGCCCCGAAACGTAGCGAGGGGGTCCGACAAACCGCCCGGTATGTGCCCCACCCGCCGGATTGTCGGACCCGACTGGTAGACATCTGTTCGGTACCGATCCCGGAGGAGCAGCGCATGACGGTGAACAAGCACATCGAGCAGTTCCACGGCCTCCCCGTCCTGGACTTCGTCCCGGCCGTCGAGGCCGGCACCGCACTGCCCGACGCGGCGTCGGTGGCCTGGAAGGTCGGCGTCGAGTACGACACGCCGCAGCCCTATCTCGAACGGTGGCAGCAGTTCCTCGACACCGTCGACACCGGGCGGGTCACCGCCGTGGTGGTCGGCGAATGGTCGAGCGACGGGCCGGAGAGCTTCGCCGGCCCGCTGGAGGCGCTCCTGGAGGCGGCGCCCCGGCTGCCGGCGCTGCGCGCCCTGTTCGTCGGGGACATCACGTACGAGGAGAACGAGATCTCCTGGATCGAGATGGTCCACTCCACGCCGCTGCTGACGGCGTTCCCGCTGCTGGAGGAGCTGGTGGTGCGCGGCGCCGCGGGCAGCTACTCCGGGGGCGAGGGGATCGGCATCGAGCCGCTGCGGCACGAGCACCTGCGCGCCCTGCGGTTCGAGTCGGGCGGCCTGCCCGTCGAGGTGCTGCGGGCTGTCGCGGCCAGTGAGCTGCCCGCGCTGGAGCGCCTGGAGTTCTGGCTCGGCGTGGAGAACTACGGCGGCAGCTCCACCCTCGCCGACCTGGCGCCGTTCCTCGACGGCTCCCGCTTCCCCGCCCTGCGCCACCTCGGCCTGGCCAACAGCGAGTACCAGGACGAGATCGCCGCGGCCGTCGCACACGCCCCGGTGGTGGCCCGGCTGGAGTCGCTCGACCTGTCGATGGGCGTGCTGACCGACGAGGGCGTCACCGCGCTGCTGGAGGGCCAGCCGCTCACCCACCTGCGGGCACTCGACCTGCACCACCACTATCTGTCCGAGCCGGTGCAGGAGCGACTGCGCAAAGCCCTGCCGGAGGTGGCGATCGACCTCTCCGAGGCCGGCAAGCCGGACGAGCAGTGGCGTTACGTCGCCGTCGCCGAGTAGCCGGCCCGCGCACCACCGCCGCACGACCCGTCGTACCCGCCGTACCGACCGGGCCCACCGACCCACCACCCGACAGCAGAGCGCCGCAGGGGGCACCATGACCGTCAACCACCACTCCGGGGAGTTCCATGGCCTGCCCGTGTTCGACTTCCGCGTCGCCGTCGACACCCATGGCGTCGACGGCGAGGCCGCTGCCCCCACGGACCCCCGGGAGCTGCCCGCCGCGGGCGCGGTCGCCTGGCGGGTCTCGGTCGAGTACGACTCGGGCACCACGTTCGAGGACGTCTGGAAGGCCTTTCTCGACACGGTGGACACGGCCGGGGTACGGGCCGTCGTCCTCGGCGGCTGGTGGGAGCGGGACTACGGGCCGATCGCCGGCACGCTCGCCGCACTCGTCCGTGAGGCGGCGCGGCTCCCCGCCCTGGAGGCGCTCTTCCTGGCCGACGTGACGTCCGAGGAGTGCGAGATCTCCTGGCTGGAGATGTCCGACGTCACCCCGGTGCTGACGGCCTTCCCCCGGCTGACCGAGCTGGTGGTGCGCGGCGGCAACGGCCTCGCGCTCGCCCCGGTCCGGCACGACCGGCTGACGGCCCTGCGGTTCGAGTCGGGCGGCCTCCCGGGCACCGTGGTGCGGGCGGTGGCGGCCTCCGAACTGCCCGCGCTGGAGCGCCTCGTGCTCTGGCTCGGCGTGGACGAGTACGGCGGTGACTCCACCGACGACGACCTGGCACCGTTCCTCGACGGCTCCCGCTTCCCCGCGCTGCGCCACCTCGGCCTGGCCAACAGCGAGTACCAGGACGAGATCGCCGCGGCCGTCGCGCACGCCCCGGTGGTGGCCCGGCTGGAAACCCTCGACCTCTCCATGGGGATGCTCACCGACGAGGGCGCCACCGCGCTGCTGGAGGGCCAGCCGCTCACCCACCTGCGCGCCCTCGACCTGCACCACCACTACCTCTCGGAGCCGATGCAGGAGCGGCTCCGCGAGGCCCTCCCGGGGGTGGCGCTCGACCTCTCCGAGGCCGAGGAAGAGGACGACCCGGAGGACCGCTACGTCGCGGTCGCCGAGTAGCCGAACGGCCGCCCCGGTGCCCACCCCGACCCCCACCCCGACCGCGTCCCGGCCGCCGAGCGCCGCACGGTCGGACACCGTGCCGCCGACCGGACTGCTCACCGTGCTCGGCAATCCCGGCCACCGGCGGGTGACGCTGTTCGCCGCCGCGGCCCGGGCGGCCGGCCTGCCCGAACCGGTCGTGCTGCCCTGGCTCGACGTGCTGCGCGGCACGTTCCGGCTGCCTGCGGGGAGCGTGGTGCGGATCGAGTCGCCCGGCGAGGAGCCGGCGGTGGACGAGCTGCTGCGCGGGCCGGCGCTCGGCTCCTCCTATGCGCCGACCAGGGTGGAGGGCGGCGCGGCCTGGTACGCGGGGGTGACGGCCGCCCTGCGGATGCTGGCCCGGCACCCCGGCGTCCGGCTGCTCGGCGATCCGGAGGAGATCGCGGTGATGTTCGACAAGCGCCGGGCCCACGCGCTGCTGGCGGCCGCCGGGGTGCCGGTGCCGCGGGCACTCGCCGGCCCGCCCGTCACCGGCTGGGACGACCTCCGGGCGCGGCTGCACCCGGCCGGCCTGCGCCGGGTGTTCGTCAAACCCGCGCACGGCTCCTCGGCCTCCGGCGTGGTGGCGCTGGAGTTCGGCCCGCGCGGGCAGGTACTGGCCACCACCTCGGTCGAGCAGGCGGACGGGCAGCTGCACAACTCGCTGCAGGTCCGGCGCTACCGGGACGAGCGGCAGGTGGCCGGGCTGATCGACCGGCTCGCCCCGGACGGCCTGCACGTCGAGCAGTGGATCCCGAAGGCCTCGCAGGCCGGCCGCTCGGCGGACCTCCGGGTGGTGGTGATCGACGGACGGGCCACCCACGTGGTGGTGCGCACCAGCAGTCAGCCGATGACCAATCTGCACCTCGGCGGTTCCCGCGGCAGCCTCGCCCTCGCGCAGGAGGCCGCCGGGGCCGGCTGGCCGGTCCTGCTCGACACGGCGGAGCGGGCGGCCGCGTGCTTCCCGCACGCGCCGATGGTCGGTGTCGACGTGCTGCCCACCGCGGGCTGGCGCCGGGCGCTGGTCGGCGAGGTGAACGCCTTCGGCGACCTGCTGCCCCGGCTCACCGGCCTGCCCGGCGGCCCGGCCGAGGGCCTCGACACCTACGCGGCCCAGCTCGCCGCCCTCCACCGGCACCCCGCGCCCGGGGCCGGCCCCCGGCACCGGGGCGACCGCGCCCACCCCTCAGCGCCCACCCACGACGCACGTACGGAACCGAGCCGATGAGCCACCAGCAGCCCGAACCCACCACGAGCTCCACAGCTGCCGCCCCGACCGAGCCGGCCACGCCTGCCGCGTCTGTCGCGGCGGCGGCGCCTGTCGCAGCGGCCGAGGCGGCGACGCCCGACATGAACGCCGTCGTGGGCAGCCACGACCTGCTCCTCGTCACGCTGGACACCCTGCGCTTCGACGTGGCCGAGGAGCTGGCCGCGGCCGGGCGGATCCCGCACCTCGCTGCCCATCTCCCCGGCGGCCGCTGGGAGCGCCGGCACTCCCCCGGCAGCTTCACCTACGCCTCGCACCAGGCGATCCTGGCCGGCTTCCTGCCGACCCCGGCCTCGCCGACCGGTCCGCACCCGCGCCTGTTCGCCGCCCGGTTCGCCGGCTCGGAGACCACCGCCCCGCGGACCTGGGTGTTCGACACCGCCGACCTCCCGCGCGCGCTCGCCGGGGCCGGGTACCGGACGGTCTGCATCGGCGGCGTCGGCTTCTTCAACCGGCAGGGCCCGCTCGGCTCGGTGCTGCCCGGCCTGTTCCAGGAGAGCCACTGGGCACCCGAGATGGGCGTCCCCTCCCCGGTCTCCTTCGAGGCCCAGGTGGCGCGTGCCGAGCAGGTGGCCGCCGAGCAGCCGGCCGGGCAGCCGCTCTTCCTGTTCGTCAACGTCTCCGCGCTGCACCAGCCGAACTGGTTCCACCTGCCCGGTGCCACCCGCGAGCACGGGGACTCCCGGGAGAGTCACGCGGCCGCGCTGGAGTACGTGGACGCCCACATCGGCCGGCTCTTCGCGGCGATGAGCAGCCGCCGGCCGTGCTTCGCGATCGTCTGCTCCGACCACGGCACCGCCTACGGCGAGGACGGCTACACCGGCCACCGGATCGGCCACGAGGTGGTCTGGACGGTCCCGTACGCACACTTCACCCTCCCCGCCGCAGCCGCCCCGTCCTCCGCAGCCGCAGACGCCCCGTCCTCCGCAGCCGCCGGCGCAGACGCAGGCCGGCCCGAGGGAACCGACCCAACCACCGCCACCGCCACCGCCACCGCCACCGCCACCGCCGAGGAGACCGCATGACCACGGCACCCGTCCGGGCGGCCGAGTCGCCGTACCAGTCGTACGTGTACGCCTACCCGCACAAGACCGCGTACCGGCCGCTGCCGGAGCGCCCGGCGCTGCGTGAGCTGTGGGCCGGCGAGCCGCAGCACGCGCTCTCGCTCTACCTGCACATACCGTTCTGCGAAGTCCGCTGCGGCTTCTGCAACCTCTTCACCCGGATCGGCAGCCCGGAGGGCCTGACCACCGCCTACCTGGACGCGCTCGACCGGCAGGCCGGCGCCGTCCGCGAGGCGCTGGACGGCGACGCCCGGTTCGCGCTGGCCGCGTTCGGCGGCGGCACGCCGACCTTCCTGACGGCCGGCGAGCTGGAGCGGCTCTGCGACATCGCCGAGCGGCGGACGGGCGCCGACCTGCGGGCGATCCCGCTCTCGGTGGAGGCCTCACCGTCCACCGCCACCGCCGACCGGCTGGAGGTGCTGGCCGCCCGCGGCACCACCCGGCTGAGCCTGGGCGTGCAGTCCTTCGTCGACGCGGAGGCCCGCTCGGCCGTCCGCCCGCAGAAGCGCGCCGAGGTCGAGGCCGCGCTCGGCCGGATCCGCGCCGCCGGCTTCCCCGTCCTGAACATCGACCTGATCTACGGCATCGACGGCCAGACCGCGGAGAGCTGGCTGCACTCCCTCGACGCGGCGCTGGCCTGGGAGCCCGAGGAGCTCTACCTCTACCCGCTCTACGTCCGGCCGCTGACCGGCCTCGCCCGGCGCGGCGAGCAGGAGAGCCGGGCCGCGTGGGACACCCGCCGGCTGGCCCTCTACCGCGCCGGGCGGGACCACCTGCTCGCGCACGGCTACCAGCAGGTGTCGATGCGGATGTTCCGCCGCGCCGCCTCCGCGCAGGCCGGCAGCGGCGAGTACGCCTGCCAGACCGACGGCATGGTGGGCCTCGGCTGCGGCGCCCGCTCCTACACCTCGGCGCTGCACTACTCCTTCGACTACGCGGTGAACGCCACCGAGGTCCGCGGGATCATCGACGACTACGTGGCCACCGAGGACTTCGGGCACGCCGTGGTGGGCCGCCGCACCACGCCCGAGGAGGCCCGCCGGCGGCACCTCGTCCAGTCGCTGCTGCAGGCCGAGGGCCTGCCGGTGGCCGAGTACCGGGCCCGGTTCGGCTCGACGCCCACCGAGGACTTCCCCGCGGAGCTGGCCGCGTTCGAGGCCCGGGGCTGGCTGGCGGACGACCCGCTGCGGCTGGTGCTCTCGCCCGAGGGGCTGGCCCACTCCGACCTCGCCGGCCCGATGCTGTTCTCGCCGGAGGTCCACCGGCTGATGGCCGAATACGAGGTGAAATGACCTTCCTCGGCATGCCCGCGCCCCGCCCTGCCCCTTCAGCTGCCCCTTCACCTCCCACTGCCCCCGCCCCCGCCCCGGCGCCTGTTCCTGTCCCCGGCGCCGCAGCGGACGGCGGGCGGGACCTCACGCTGCTCTACCGGGGCCCGCTGGCCTCCTGCGACTACGACTGCCCGTACTGCCCGTTCGCCAAGCGCCGCGACACCCCCGAGCAGCTGCGGGCCGACCGCGCCGCGCTGGACCGGTTCACCGGCTGGGCCGCGGGGCGGGCCGGCACCGGTGACACGCTGTCCGTGCTGTTCACGCCCTGGGGCGAGGGGCTGGTGCGGTCCTGGTACCGGCGGGCGCTGGTCTCCCTGAGCCGGCTGCCGCACGTCCGGCGGGTGGCGATCCAGACCAACCTCAGCTGCCGCACCGACTGGCTGGCCGAGGCCGACCTCGGCACGCTGGCGCTCTGGGTGACGTACCACCCCGGCCAGGTCGACCGGGAGCGCTTCCTCGCCAAGTGCCGGGAGCTGGACCGGCTCGGCGTCCGGTACAGCGTGGGCGTGGTGGGGCAGCCCGAGCACCTCGCCGAGGCCCGCCGGCTGCGCGCGGAGCTCTCCCCCGGCGTCTACCTGTGGATCAACGCCGCCGAGGGCCGCACCTACACCGACGCGGAGGCCGCCGACTGGCAGGCCGTCGACCCGCACTTCGGCTACAGCCGGCACGCCCACCTCAGCGCCGGCCGCCCCTGCCGCACCGGCGAGTCCGTCCTCTCGGTCGACGGCGACGGCACCGTCCGCCGCTGCCACTTCGTCCGCGACGTGCTCGGCAACCTCTACGACGGCTCGTACCGCGCCCGGCTCGGCCCGCGCGGCTGCCCGCTGCCGGTCTGCGACTGCCACATCGGCTACGTGCACCTGGAGTCGCTGCCGCTCTACGAGCTGTTCGCCGGTGGCGTGCTGGAGCGGGTGCCGCACGGCTGGTGACACGGCCGGTGACACCGCCGCTGACACCGCTGGTGGCAACGCGCCGTGCCCGGGCCGGGGAGGTCGGGCCCGGCGCGGCGCGGGCCGCCCCGGCCCGGTGGGCAGGCCGCGGCCGAGGTCCCTAGCCTGGTGAGTAGGAGGCGATGGACATGCTTGGAGACGCACCCCTGGTTGCCATCATCCCGGCCGCCGATCTGGCCCGCGCACGGAGCTTCTACACCGACACCCTCGGCCTGAAGCTCACCGAGGAGGGCGCGCACGACATCACGTTCGAATGCGGCGGCACGGAGTTGGGCATCTACGAGACCCCGAGCGGCGGGCAGGCCGCCCACACCCTGGCCAGCTTCAAGGTCACCGACCTCGACGGTGAGATGACCGCGCTGCGCGCCCGCGGCATCACGTTCGAGGAGTACGACTTCCCCGGCCTGAAGACGGTCAACGGCGTCGCGGAGGAGGCGGGCATGCGTGCCGCCTGGTTCAAGGACAGCGAGGGGAACATCCTCTGCCTGAACGAACGCAGCTGAACGAGCACGGTTGAACGACCCCGCCCGAAGAACCTTGCCCGACCCCGCCCGACCGCGCGGTCCGCGAACGGGTCCGCGGACGGGCCGCGAACGGGTGCGGGCACGCCGTCACGAGGACGACGTGCCCGCAGGGCCCCCGGCCGGTGCCGGGACGGATCAGGCGGCCGGGGCCGGCTGCTCCGTGGCCCGCACCGCGCGGGCCACCGGGTTGATCAGGCGCTCGGCGAAGTGGCCGAAGACCAGTCCGAAGGACGCCCAGAGGGTGAGCTGGATGGCCAGGGAGGCCACCCGGAACTGCCACAGCACGGTGGCCGGGAAGTCCTCCGGCGTCTCGCTGACCGCCGGCAGGGCCGCGTAGGCCACCCCGACGGCGACGACGAACGCCAGGCCGGCGGCCAGCGTGGCGTTCCAGTTGCCCAGCCGCGGTGCCAGTCGCCGGCCGAGGATGGTGGCCGCCACCGCCAGCAGGATGCTGAGCGCGACCATCAGGAAGAACAACGCCGTCCGGGTGTTGATCGTCTCCGCGTCGTTGGCGGCCGGCGGGTTGGCCGGGTACTTCAGGAACGGCACCAGGCCGATGGCGGTGAAGGCCGCACCGGACAGCAGCAGGGCGGTCGCCCGGGGGCCGAACCGCCCGATCCGGCCGAGCGCGAAGGCGTACACGAGGGCGGCGATGCCGCCCAGCGCCACCGCGGTGACGAGCACCCCGGTGGCCAGGCCGGCCGTGGACTGGAGGGCCCGGCTGACGAGTTCCTCCTCGCCCCCCATGCCGTGGGCGGCCAGGTGGCCGTCCTCGTACGCGATGGCCGAGTCGATGGGACCCTCGCCGAGCAGGTAGGCGACGGCGAGGGCGGGGAGTCCTGCCAGCAGGCCGGCGAGCATGCCGCGGCCGAGCAGGGATCCGACGGAGATGTTCACGGTGTTCGACTCCCGGGGTGTCAGTGGCAGGGGAAGCCGAGCAGGTGACGGCCGTCGTGGACCCATTCGTGGACGTCCTCGCCGGAGAACACCGAGAAGGCGCCCTGTTCGGCGCCCACGAAGTAGAGCAGGACGAGCATCAGGACGCCGACGAACAGCGCCCAGGGGGCGAGCGCCTTGAGTGAGATGGGGGTGACGGCCGGAGTGACGGCGGCGGGGGCAATGGGGTGAGCCATGACCAGACCTCCTTGGGGAACACGCGTCCCGTTCGATGGAGCAGAGGACGACAGTGGCGGGTCTGACTCCCCGCCGGCCCACCCCTCGGGGGGTGTGGGACCGCCGGGCTCACAGTGGCGCGACCGTACCGGAGTTTCACCGGAATTCCGTCACACCGTCGTCTTTAACGGCCAGACGGTAGCGTGTGCCGCCGGGCCGGGCCAAGGGGCCGGAGCCAACCGTGACCTCGGCGATTCCCGGCGCGTGCCCGGCCGGCACAGGGTCCGCACACGGACCGCCCGCCCGCACGCGGCCCGAACAGGAACCACGGAGGAGCACGGGAATGACGATACGGGTGATGCTTGTCTCACCGGCGCTGACCGACGACGGCAGGCAGGCGCGCTTCGGTGCGGACGCGCCCCTCGACGACGCCGCCGTGCGCCGCACCCGCGCAGCGGCCGCCGCCCTGCCCCGGGCCGACCTCGTCGTCGCCGGACCCTCCGCACGGTGTGCCGGCACGGCCGCCGCACTGGGCCTCGGCCCGGCCGGCGCCGCCGGGCCCGCCGACTGCGACTGGGGCCGCTGGCACGGCCGCCGCCTGGAGGACCTCGCCGCCGCCGACCCGCAGGAGCTCGCCGCCTGGCTCTCCGACCCCGACGCCACGCCCCACGGCGGTGAGTCCCTCACCGCCTTCGGTGCGCGGGTCGGCGCCTGGCTGGACGGGCTGGGCGCCTCCGGGCGGGTCCTGGCCGTCGTCGAGCCCGCGGTGGTCCGCGCCGCCGTGGTCCACGCCCTCGCCCTGCCCGCGCAGGCGTTCTGGCGCATCGACGTGCCGCCGCTCACCCTGACCGAGCTCAGCGGCCGCGCCGCCCGCTGGAACCTGCGCTGCGGGCAACCGCTCTGACGAGACCTCACCCCGCCCCTCAGGGCCCGCAGGCCCGGCACACGACCCACCCGGCTCGCGCCGCCGGGCACCGTCACGGACCGGCCGTCGTCACGGACCCGCCGTCGTCACGGACCGGCCGTCGTCACGGACCGGCCGGGGTGGGCCCGGCGGCCTCGGCGGCGGCCGTCCGGAGCGCGTCGAGGACGGCGGCCTGGGCCGGATCCGCGCCGGAGCCGGCCCGGACCGCGGCGAAGACGTGCCGCACCGGGGGCGGGCCGGCCGGGCGCCGCAGCACCAGCCCGGGGCGGTGCAACGGCTGGACGAGTCGCGGCACGAGCGCGACGCCGAGCCCCGACTCGACCAGCGCGGCGAGCGCCGTCCAGTCGTCGACGGCGTGGCGGATGTCCGGGGTGAAGCCGTTGGCCGCACAGACCGAGCGGGTGACGGCACCGCAGCAGCTGCCGGCGTCGCCGACGATCCAGGCGTCGGCGGCGAGGTCCTGGAGGGGGATCCGGTCCCGGCCCGCCCGCGGGTGGTCCGCCGGGAGGGCGATGTCCAGGACGTCGGCCAGCAGGGCGGTGCGCGAGTAGCGCGGGTCCGTCCGGGGCGGGGCCGCGGCGAAGTCGACCGCGACGGCGACGTCGATCTCCCGGGCGTCGAGGAGGGTGAACACGTCCGGGGCGCCGGCCTCGACCACCCGGAGGCCGAGGTCCGGGTGGTGCGCGGCGAGGGCCCGCACGGCGCCCGGCAGCAGCCCGTTGACGGCACTGGAGAACGCGCCGACGGTGACGGCCCCGCGCCGGCCCTCCTCCCAGGCGGCCAGGTCCACCCGGGCCCGCTCCCACTGCGCGGCCATCAGGTCGGCGTGCTCCAGCAGGATCCGGGCCTGCCCGGTCAGCCGGACGCCCCGGCCGTGCTTCTCCAGCAGCGGCACCCCCACCTCCCTTGCCAGTGCCGCGAGTTGCTGCGAGACCGCCGACGGTGTCAGGTGCAGCGCGTCGGCGGTCCGGGCCAGGCTGCCGCGGCGGGCCAGCTCCCGCAGGACACCCAGCCGGCGCAGGTCGACGGTGAAGGAATTGCTAACCGGTTCCATCCGGAGAGATTAACTGGACCGCTGTGATCGGCCGGCCGCAGAATCGTTCCCGGGCCGGGCGCCGGGAGCGGTCCTCGGCACCCCGTCGCACCTCCGCACTGCACGGGACCACGACCCGTACTCCCCGGTGCCCCCCGTACTCCCCCTCGGCCTCCCGCACCCTCTCCCCCGGACGGCGAACGACGATGACCGGCAGCACGCGCGCACAGGGCTTCCTGATCCTGCACGGATGGCAGAACCACCGCCCCGCCGGCCACTGGCAGACCTGGCTCGCCGGCCGGCTCGCCGGGCTCGGCCACCGGGCCGACCACCCGCAGCTCCCCGACCCCGACCACCCCGACCTGGACCAGTGGCTGGCCGAGCTGCGCACCCGCCTCGATGGCCTGCCCGCCGGTCGGCGCACCGTCGTCTGCCACAGCCTCGCCTGCGCGCTCTGGCTGCACGCCGAGGCCCGCGGCACCGTGGCCGTCCCGGTCGACCGGGTGCTGCTCGTCGCCCCGCCGTCGCCGGGCTTCCTGCGGCAGCACACCGAGGTCGCCGCGTTCGCGCCCCCGCCGCCGCCGCCGGCCGGCGGTGGGCTCCGGGCCGCGGCCCGCGCCACCCGGATCGTCGGCAGTGACGACGATCCGTGCTGCCCGGAGGGCGCTGCCGCCGCGTACGGCGAGCCGTACGGCCTCCCGGTCGACGTGGTGGCCGGCGGGGCGCATCTCAACCCGGACGCCGGGTACGGGCCGTGGCCGTCGCTGCTGGAGTGGTGTCTCGATCCCGTCGGCGACCGGCCCGTCCGGGGCCGGGACGCCGGCCCTCAGCCGTCGAGTCTGGCGGCCTGCTCCCGCCCGGCCGCGGCAGCCGAACCGGTCACCGCACCGGTCGCCGCACCGGTCACCGGGGACGGCGCCCGGCCGGCCCGGCCCCGCGCGGACCGCGACAGCAGGACGTAGACCACCGCCGCGAGCGCGCCCGAGAGGACGAAGCTGAGGTCGATGCCGCCGGTCAGCGGCAGCAGCGGCCCCCGGTACACCGGCGTGTCCACCGCACAGAGGCCGATCGCGCTGCCGGCGGCCCAGGCGACGGTGGCCGGCGCGTTCCAGCCCGAGCGGTACCAGTAGATGCCGCCCCGGGTACCGCGGTTGTAGACCTGGAGGGACTGCCGGTCGTAGTCGCCGCGGAACCGCCGGTGGCCGATCAGGGTGATCACCGCCCACGGGGTGCCGATCGCGGTCAGCACCAGGACGAAGGAGGTCACCGCGGACTGCGCGCTCCAGACGAAGTGACCGAGGAAGACCAGCACGGTGGCCAGCGCCGCCACCACGTAGGTGGCCTGGAGGCGGGTGGCGCGCGGCAGGATGGCATCGAGGTCCAGGCCCATGCTGTAGAGCATCAGGCCGGTGTTGCCCGCGCTGCCGAGCAGGCCGTTGAGCAGCAGCGGCAGCAGGATCCACATCGGGGCACCGGCGATCAGGCTGCCGACGTAGTCGTCGCCCGCGCCGGTGGCGACGGCGGTGAAGGCGCCGAACAGCTGCGGGACCAGCAGGCCCACGAACAGGCCGACGGCCGTGGAGCGGAGCACCCGGCTGCTGCTGTGCCGGGCCGGGGAGACGTAGCGGGTGTAGTCGCCGAGCAGGGTGATGAAGGCGATCGGCCCGCTCAGCCCGGCCGCGACGACCGCCAGCAGCCAGGTCTGCCAGAAGCCGCCGAGCAGGTAGTCGCCGTGCGCGGAGCCGTCGAAGTGCGGCGCGAAGGCGAACAGGCCGGCCAGCAGCAGGGCGCCCATGGCCCACATCAGGACGCGTTCCAGCTTCAGCAGCAGCCGGTAGCCGAAGACGGCCGCCGTGGCGCTGAGCGCGGCCAGCACGCTGTACGTCACCACGTAGGAGGCCCCGCCGGTGGGCAGGCCGAGCATCCGGTTGAGCGCGCCGACCACCACGTCACCGCCGACCCAGAGCGAGAGCGCCGTGTAGCCGAGCGAGAGCAGCAGCCCGATCACCGAGCCGAGCAGCCGCCCCCGGACGCCGAAGAAGGCGCCGGAGCTGGTGGACAGGTTGGTGGCGGTGCGCAGCGACACCAGGGCCAGCGGCGCGGTGAGGACGATGCCGAGCGTGGTGCCGAGGACGAGCGCGCTGGCGGAGGCCCAGAAGGAGAGGCCGAAGGAGACCGGGAGCCAGCCGAAGACCACGACGCCGAAGGCCAGGTTCGATCCGACCAGGATGGAGAGCACGTCACGCGGGGTGCTGGTGCGCTCGGCCTCGGGGATGGTGTCGACGCCGTGCTGCTCGATCAGCGAGTGGCCGGCGGCGGACGGGGTGTGGGACATGTGCATCGTCTTCCTGGTGCCCGCAGCGGCGGAACGGGGAGGGGATCGCCGCTGGCTGCTGCGGTGGCCGGGCCCGGGCCGCGACCGCGCAACTCGTCCATGGTTCGCGGCGCGGACCGTCGGGGACACCGTCCGATCCTCCACAGCGCGGGGCCGGACAGCGGGGCCGGCCTGTCCGGTAGTACGGCCGGGGCCGGTCCGCGTACTCCGCGTGCCCGGTCGGCTGCACGGGGCTGCCGGGCGTCCGGGGTCCGCGATCCGGGATCCGGGATCCGGGATCCGGCGGGCACCGCGGCCGGGCGGGAGTCGGGGTCGCGGTCAGGCGGGGGCCGGGCGGCCCGCGCGCTTGTAGCTGCGCATCAGCAGGGCGGTGTCGACGACGGTGTCCCCGGCGGCCCCGAGGGCTCGGGCGGTGAATGCCTCCAGCTCGTCCAGCGTGCGGTGGTCTCCCCGACGCTCAGTTCGCGGGCCGGCCGGGTCATCGACATCCTGGCGTCGGCCTCCGGCAGGGAGACGAGTCGCTCGTCCAGCTCGTCGACGCTCACCGGTTCGGGCAGTGGCCGGCCTTCGGCGACGGCGCGGCGCAGCTCGGTGGGTTCGTCGTCGAAGGGGGCCCCGTCGTTGACGGTGAGCAAAAGCTGCAGGGCGACCTGGGAGTGCACGCCGGTGACGCCGTCGAGCCCGGCGATCGGGCCGTCGAGACGACGCACTGCCCGGCATCGGCCACGCCTGCGGGCACAACGTGAACGGCTCGGCCTCGGTCGCGGCGGTGCTGGCCCTCGCCGAGGTCGCCGACGAGATCGGCGTCACCGTCAAGCTGCTCGGCACCGCGGCCGAGGAGTACGGCGGCGGAAAGGTCGACATGATCCGCGGCGGCGCCTTCGACGACGTCGCGGCGGCGATGATGGTCCACGCCGCGCGGCAGGACGGAGTGGGCATGACGTCGCTGGCGATCAGCAGCTGGGAGGTCTCGTACGCCGGGCAGCCCGCGCACGCGGCCGCGATGCCGCACCGCGGGGTCAACGGACTTCACCCGCTACGGCACCAGCTCCGGCGCCGACCGTGCCGTGCTCGACGGCGGCCTCGCGATGGCCTGGACGGCGATCGCCCTCGCCACCGGGGAGGGCCACCGGGCAGCCCTCCTCGACCGGCTGGCCCGCCGGACGCCGGAGGCGGAGCGCGTCTGACGCCACCGCGACGGCTGCCCGGCCGGCCCCGACCCGCCCGCCCGCCCGCCCGCCCGCCCGCCCGGGAGCACGGGAGCACGGGAGCACGGGTCGGGGCACGGCGCGCGGAGCCCGCCGGGCAGGGCATCGGCGGCGGTCTCCGCTCAGCGGGCCGCCGGGGTGGGCGCGGCCGGCTCGGGCCGGTCGGCCGTCACGGCGACCTGCCCGCCCGCCCGCAGCAGGTGCCGCAGCAGGGCGAGCACCGCGGCGACGGCCACCAGCGTGCAGACGCCGGCCCAGCCGAGCGAGCGGTAGGCGCGGACGCCCAGCCAGGAGCCGACGCTGCCGCCGAGGAAGGCGCAGGTCATGTAGGCCGTGTTGAGCCGGCTGCGGGCCTCCGGCCGGAGTACGAAGATCCGTGCCTGGTTGGCCACCTGGCCGGCCTGCATGGCGATGTCGAGCAGCAGCAGCCCCGCGGCCAGCGCCACCAGGCCCAGTGCCCCGCGGGCCAGCCCGCCCAGCAGGACGACCGCGGACAGCACGGCACCGAGGAGGCAGACCAGGCTGACCGGTTCCGGCCCGGAGCGGTCCACCCGGCGGCCCGCGACCGGTGTGCAGAACATGCTGCCGGCGCCCACCAGGGCGATCAGCCCGACCACCGGCGCGCCCATCCCGTACGCCGGGCCGGTGACGAACAGGGCGACGCTCGTCCAGGCCGCACTGAAGCCGGCGAAGACGGTGGCCTGGTAGAAGCAGGAGCGCCGCAGCTCGGGCTCGGAGCGCAGCAGCCTGAGCGACTCGGCCAGCAGCGCCGGATACCGCTGCCGCGACGGCGGGGTGGTCACCGGCACCTTGGCGGCCAGCACCAGCGCGAGCACCAGCACCACGCCCGCGGCCACCAGGTACGGCGCTCGCCAGCCCAGCCAGGCGCCGACCGTGCCGCTGAAGGTGCGGGCGAGCAGGATGCCGCCGATCAGGCCGCTGAGCAGGGTGCCCGTGACGGCGCCGCGTCGGTCCGGGGCGGTCAGGCCGACGGCCATCGGGATGACGATCTGCGGCACGACGGTGGTGGCGCCGGTCGCCGCGCTCGCGGCGACCAGCACCGCGAGGGACGGGGCCGCGCCGGCGATCAGCAGTCCGCCGCAGGTGAGGACGAGCAGGGTGACCAGCAGCGGCCGGTGCGGCACCCGGTCGCCCAGTGGGACCAGCAGGAATATCCCTGCGGCGTAGCCGAGTTGGGCGGCCGTGGCCACCAGCGCGGCGGAGCCGGGCGAGATCGCCAGATCGGCGGCGACAAGCGGGCTGATGGCCTGCGGGAAGTAGACGTCGGCCACCGCGACGCCGCAGGCGACGGCCAGGAGCAGGATCACCCCGCGCCCCAGGGAGGCGGGCGGCGCTGCGGGCGGGGGCGGTGGCGGAGCTTTCGGACCGGGGTACGGGGGCACGTGACACCTCATCGGAACCGGTTCAAGTGGTTCCGCGACCGTACCAGTCAAACCGGTTCCGGAGGTAGGGTGACCGGCATGGCCGCCATCACCGACACCGACCGCTTTCGGCAGGGATCCGGCCGGCTCTGCCTGGACTTCCTCCGCACCCTGCGCCACCGCGGCCGGCCGGACGCCGCCGAGGAGCTCACCGACCCCGCCGCCCTGGCCGC
Organism: Kitasatospora sp. NBC_01560; assembly: GCF_045208415.1. NCBI lineage: Bacteria > Bacillati > Actinomycetota > Actinomycetes > Kitasatosporales > Streptomycetaceae > Kitasatospora > Kitasatospora sp. NBC_01560. The sequence goes on from NZ_CP109364.1 coordinate 942,487, forward strand.
CTGGGTCCGGCAGTTCGCCCCCCGCCCGGGCCGCCCCGACCGGCCGGCGGCCGCACCCGGCCCGGCGGAGGTGGCGGCGGCGCGCGACCTGCGGGAGGCGGTCCACCGGCTGATCGGGACCGCCCGGGGCGCGAGCGGCCCGGACGGTCCCGACGGCGCGCGCGGCGCGAACGGAACGTGCGGCACGGAGCGCGGGCACGGCGGGGGGAACGGGCACCACACCGACGCCCTGGCCGGCTTCGACCGGACCGACGCGGACCGGATCAACCGGGCGGCCGCGCACCCCGCGCCGACGCCGGAGCTGGACCCGGCCGGGCACCTCACCTGGCACGCCGACGACCCGGTCGCGGCCACCCTCGCCCTGGTCGCCCGCGACGCCCTCGACCTCGCCACCTCGGCCGCCGCCACCCGCGTCCGCGAGTGCGCGGGCCCCGACTGCTGCGCACTCTTCCTCGACAACTCCCGCCCCGGCACCCGGCGCTGGTGCTCGATGGACATCTGCGGCAACCGCGCCAAGAAGGCCGCCCTGCGCGGCAGGGCGGCCACCGCCGGCGCCTGAGCAGGCACCCGCGGAGGAGCGACCGACGGGCGGCGGCCGGCTCGGGCCGGCGCCGCCGTGGATCAGCCCTCGGCGCCCCTGGCGCCCGCCAGGTCCTCCGGGCCCTCCAGGTCCTCCGGGTCCGCCAGGTCCTCCGCGAGGACGGCCGAGTCCAGGGCGCCGGTCACCCGGTCGAGCAGCGAGCGCAGGGCCGCGAGGTCCTCGACCGGGAGGCTGGTGGCGGCCAGCAGCCGGCGCGGCACCCGGCCCGCCCGGTCCCGCAGGGCCAGCCCGGCACCGGTGAGGCCGACGGTGACGGACCGCTCGTCCGCGGGGCTGCGCTCGCGGCGCACCAGCCCGGCCGCCTCCAGCCGCTTGAGCAGCGGGGAGAGCGTGCCGGAGTCCAGCCGCAGGTGCTCGCCGATCCGCTTCACGGGCAGGTCCCCGTGCTCCCAGAGCACCAGCATGACCAGGTACTGCGGGTACGTGAGACCGAGATCCTTGAGCAGCACCCGGTAGACGCCCCCGAAGGCCCGGGAGGCAGCGTTGAGCGAGAAGCAGATCTGCTGGTCGAGGCGGAGCAGGTCCTCGTCGCGCAGCAGGTCGTCGTCACGCAGCTGGTCGTGGTCGGTCGACTCGACGCGGGCGGTCTCGGGGAGCTTGGCCATGCACCCATGGTACCGACCACCCTTCGCGCCATTCAGTTGTGCGCAATTGAATTGCGTGCTCTACTTGTACCGGAAGGCGGCCCCACCGGGCCACCGAGAACAGAAGCACGACCGACGCAGGACGGAAGGGATCGGACCCATGGACGCGATCTACACCGCAGTGGCCACCGCGAACGGCCGGGAGGGCCGCGCCGTCAGCTCCGACGGCCGACTGGACCTCGCCCTGGCGATGCCCGTCCCGCTGGGCGGCAACGGCGAGGGCACCAACCCCGAGCAGCTGTTCGCGGCCGGCTACGCGGCCTGCTTCGCGAGCGCCCTCGGCCTGGTCGGCCGCCAGGCGCGGGTCGACACCAGCGAGGTCTCCGTCACCGCCGAGGTGTCGATCGGCAAGGACGGCGCGGGCTTCGGCCTCGCGGTGGTCCTGCGCGTCGAGCTGCCCGAGGCGCTGGCCGGGGAGAGCGGCGAGCTGCTGGTCAAGCAGGCGCACGAGGTCTGCCCGTACTCCCGGGCCACCCGCGGGAACATCCCGGTCGAGCTCGTCGTCGAGTAGTCGAGCAGGCGAGCAGGCGACCGGCCGCGCGCCGGACGGTCGGGCAGCAGGGCCGGCCGCACCCGGTACGCACCGCAGGGCCCGCCGCACACCCGTGCGGCGGGCCCTGCGCCCGTCCGTGCCGCACCCGTTCCGGCTCGCCCGCCCGTTCCGCGCGCCGGGGTCAGCCGCTCCCGCCGCTGCCCGGGCCGGCGCCCGCACCGTTCGCGGCCCGCAGCGTCTCCAGGCGGTGGCGGTACTCCTCCGCGTCGATCTCCCCGCGCGCGAACCGCTCGGCGAGCAGCTGCTCGGGCGTCGGCGACGCCGCCCGCCCCGGCGGCACCGCGGCCGTCCCGCCCGCGCCCCAGGCGCCCGGCGGCACCGGACGCGGCGTCCGCGCGAGATGGCGGACCAGCGCGACGACGGCCAGCACCAGCACCGCCAGGACCAGCAGCCCCAGGATCACCATCAGCCCCAGGCCCCAGCCGCCCACCTGGTGGCCGTGGCCGTACCCGTGCCCGTCCCAGTGCCTCATCACGACCTCCTGCTCCGGGCCCGGTCCTCGGCCCCCGGATCCGGTGACCGCCGGGATCCGGTGACAGCCGGGGCGACGTCATCGTCGAGGCGACCGGTGCCCCACCTACCATCGTGCGCCCGGAAACGACCGGGCGGACGCCGAGCCTGCCGGAGAATGTCCGGAAGAGCGCTCGCAGCACGCCCGGCGGCCCCACCGGAGTAGCGTTCGGGCCATGAACCACCACCTGCCGGCCGAGGAGCGCGAGCGGCTCGTCACGGCCGGGGTGCTGCGCCACTACGAGGACCCGCACCCGCACCCGGCCCTCGGCCGCTCACCGATCAGCTACGTCTCGACCGCGCTCTGGCGCGAACTCACCGCCCTCGCCATCGCGCCGTCCGCGGCCACCGCGACGGCGTGCGCGCTGCTGCGCGGCATCGCCGAGGACGCCGTCGACGCCGCCCTCGCACCCGGCAACGAGCGGGCCCCGCGGGACGACCTGTACGTGACGCAGCCGGCGTTCATCGGCCCGTACCGCCGGGTGGTCTGGTTCCAGCGCTCCGGCCCGCACGGCCCGATCACCGCGACCTTCCCACCGGACGCCTGACCCGCCGAACGACCGGACCACCGGACCGCCGGACGCCTGACCCGCCGAACGACCGGACCAGGGGCACCGGGGCGCCGGACCGCCGGCGCCCCGCACCGCCGGTCCGCGGCGCCCGCCGTCAGCGCTCCACGCGCAGGGTGTGGCAGACCCAGCTCAGCCGGTCCGGCCCGGTCGGCGCCGGCCGGTCGTGGTACGTGCCGTCCGCCACCGACATGTTGACGATCAGGTACGCGTGCCAGTCCGGCCCGACCCCGCGCCGGTCCGCGTGCACCAGCGTGTCGCCGACGAACCAGTCGACCGAGAACGCGCCGAGCACCGCCTTCAACTCGAAGGTCGCGCCGGGGGCTATCCCGAGCGCGGCACCGTGCCAGTAGCGGAACCCGCCGCGGACGTGGTTGGAGAACTCCAGCAGGTCCGGGTGGTCGGGGTGGTACTCGAAGACGTCGACCTCGTTGCCGCCGTCCCGCCACGTCCAGATGGCCGGCCAGGCTCCCGGCTCGACGGGGAGGGTCACCCGCGCGCTCAGCACGTCGCCGGTGCGCAGCTGGAAGCCCTCGGGGCTCCCCTCCGTGGTCAGCAGGCTGCACGTCCAGAGGTCCCCGCCGCGCCGCCGCGTGGCGGCGAAGACCCCGCCGGGGCAGTAGGCGCGGCTGAGGAAGTCGAGTTTGTGGTCGCCCCGGTTGGTCGGCCCCATCCGGGGATAGGCGCTGCTGCGCCCCGCCGTCCACTGCCTGGTCGAAGTGAAATCCGCGTCGAAAACGACTGCCACGGCCGCCTCCCCGGTGCCCCTGTGCCGCCGCGGCCCGACGCCGCATGCGCACACAGAGTGACTTACCCGCCACGCTGCGCAGTATGCGAAGCGGACCCTCCGGATCCGAGCACGAACGGACCGCACCGGGCCCGAGGCGGAACGGCCGTCCCGCCTGCCTGCCTGCCCGGCCGGGCAGGCAGGCCGCGGACTCAGCCGACCTGGACGGGCGCCGCCCCGGTACTGCCGAGCCGGTCGGTGACCGAGACCACGCCGTCCACCGACCGGCACAGGTTCAGCACGATCGGGATCAGGTGCGGCTCGGGCACGCTCCCGCTGAGCACCACCCGGCCCTGGTCCACCTCGACCCCGACCTCGGCGGGGCTGACGCCCTCCACCCGGCCGAGCACCTCCTCGACGATCTCCCGGCGGATCACCCCGTCCCCGCGCAGGAAGACCCGCAGCAGGTCGCCCCGGCTGACCATGCCGAACACCCGGCCCTCCTCGTCCAGCACCGGCAGCCGCTTCACCCCGTGCCGGCTCATCTGCCGCGCGGCCGCGACCACGCTGGTGCCGGGTGTGGTGCAGACCGCCGGACCGGTCATCAGGTCGGCGGCGGTGACGGCGCCGCCCGGACCGGTGCGGGCCAGGTCGGGGGCGGGCAGCAGGCTGCCCTGGTCCTCCTGGGCCGCCAGGGTGAGCAGGAGGTCCGCCTCCGAGACGATGCCGAGCGGCCGCCCGTCGGCGTCCACCACCGGGACACCGGTGATGTCGTACTCGGCCAGCAGCGCGACGATCTCCCGGAATCCGGTCTCGGGCGCGACCCGGACCACCGGGCTGGTCATCACTGATTCGACGTTGGCATGCCGCACGCCGGTTCACCTCGTCCGCGAGCGATGTCGGCCGGACGACCGTCGTCCGGCCGGTGTTACCTGGAGCATCGCCGCTCGCCGCGCCCGCCGCCAGGGGCCAAGGGGCTGAAAGCCCGGGACCAAGGACCCCTGCCGGCGAACGGCGCCCTCACACGCCGCCCTCAGACGCCGCCCTCCGGCACCGGTCCGACGCATCGGTCCGACGCACCGGACTCAAGCGCCGTCCGCGCCGCCCGTCCGCACCCGGCGCCGCGGCGGGCGCGGCAGGAAGGAGCTGGTCCGGGCCGCGTACTCGGCCCAGCCCGGCTTGCCGGCCGCGAGTTGCCGCTCCAGCATCGGCCGCCCGCTGCCGAAGGCCAGCAGCCACGTCATCAGCAGTGGGCCGCCGATGCAGGCCCAGCCCACCGGGGCGTCGGCGGCGAGCAGGAACAGGCCCCACCAGACGCACGCGTCGCCGAAGTAGTTCGGGTGCCGCGTCCAGGCCCAGAGCCCGCGGTCCATCACCCGGCCGCGGTTGGCCGGGTCGGCCCGGAAGCGGGCCAGCTGGTGATCGCCGACCGCCTCGAAGCAGAGACCGAACGCCCAGAGCAGCACACCCGCCCACACCACGGCGCCCGGCGGGTCCGGCAGGTACTGGGCGGCCTGCACCGGCAGCGAGACGAACCAGGCGATGGCCGCCTGGAGCAGGTAGACCTTGCGCAGCGCGTAGGCCGTCCGCCGCCCGGCCGGGGCCCTGGCCAGCATCCGGGCGTAGCGCGGGTCCTCGGGGGCGCCCCGGCCGCGCCGGGCGATGTGCGCGGCGAGCCGCAGGCCCCAGACCACCACCAGTGCGGTGGCGAGCGCCCGGCGCAGCCCGCCTCCGGCCCCACCCCCGTAGTTGGCCGAGAGGGCGTAGCCGGTGAGGGCGATCGCGGTGAACGCGAGGCCCCAGGCGACGTCGACGCCCCGGTGCCGGCCGGTCCGGAGGCCGACGGCGAAGGCGGCCAGCATGACCACCAGGGCCGCGCCGGCGGTGGCGGCGAGGTTGACGGCGAAGGCGGCCGCGTTCACGCCGGACCGACGCGCGGTGCGGGCGTCCGCGGCAGGGTCGCCGGCGCCGCGGACGGCGCCGGGCCGACCTCGCCGGGCCGGGTGAACAGCAGTTGCCGGACGTCCAGGTAGCCGCTGCGGAAGCCGGCCTCCGAGTAGGCGAGGTAGAGCTCCCACGTCCGCCGGAACACCCGGTCGAAGCCGAGCGCGGCCACCTCGCCGGCCCGTTCGGCGAAGCGCTCGCGCCACAGGCGCAAGGTCTCGGCGTAGTGCGGGCCGTACCCGTGCTCCTCGGTGAGCAGCAGGCCGGTGTGCCGGGCCGCGGTCTCCGCGAGCGCCCGGGTGGAGGGGATCAGCCCGCCGGGGAAGACGTACTTCAGGATCCAGGTGTGCGTCCCGGCGGAGGCCATCATGCGCTCGTGCGGCATCGTGATCGACTGGATCGCGACCCGGCCGCCGGGCGCCAGTACGCGGTCCAGCACGGCGAAGTAGTCGGGCCAGAACGCCCGGCCCACCGCCTCGACCATCTCGACGCTGACCACGGCGTCGTACTCGCCCTCAGCCCGGCGGTAGTCGCAGAGCCGGACCTCCGCCAGGCCGGCCAGGCCGGCCTCGGCGATCCGGTGCCGGGCCAGCGCGAGCTGCTCGGCGGAGAGGGTGAGGCTGACCACGCGCGCCCCGCGGGCGGCGGCCCTCAGGGCCAGCTCGCCCCAGCCGGTGCCGATCTCCAGCACCCGGCTGCCGGGGCCGACCGCGGCGAGGTCCAGCAGCCGGTCGATCTTGCGGTGCTGTGCGGCGGCGAGGCCGGGCCAGGAGGCCCGGGGCGCGCCGTCGGGGCCGGTCGGGAAGACCGCCGAGGAGTAGGTCATGGTCGGGTCGAGGAAGAGGCCGAACAGCTCGTTGGAGAGGTCGTAGTGCCGCTGGATGTTGCGCCGGGCGTTCTCGACGGTGCCCAGCTCCCCCGCCGGGGTGCGGCGGACGACCAGCGGGCGCAGCCGGGCCGTACCGGCCGGGACGAGCGTCTCGGGCGCGGTGGCGAGGGCGGTGAGCAGGCCGACGAGGTCGGGCGAGTCCCAGTCGCCGGCCTGGTAGGCCTCGCCGAAGCCGATCAGACCGGCTGCGCCGACCCGCCGCGCGAAGGCGCCGGGCCGGTGCAGCCGGAGCGTCGGGCCGTCCGCGGGCGCCGGGACGAGCAGGCTCCCGTCGGGCCGCTCGACGCGCAGGCCGCGCTGTCGGGCCGCCCGGCGCAGCAGCCGACCGGCGACGGCGGCCCGCAGCGCGCCGCGGGGGGTGGCGGCGACGTCGGGCCAGTACAGCGGGTCGACGTCCGGGTCCGGGCCCTGCTCCGGATCCGCGTCCGGGCTCCGGTCGGGGTCCTGGTCCGGGGCGGCTGCCGGGTCGAGGGGGGATCGGGTCGGTGCGGTCACGGGTGCTGGACCTCTTTCCGGGCACGGGTGCGGGGACGGCCGGGGCGCGGGCCGTACGGAGTGGGACGGCCGGTGCCGGGCCCGGGCGGGCCGGGCCGGGGCGCGGCGGGGCAACCGCCGGCGGCGGCGGCAGCGGCACCGGTCGCGGCGTCGGAAGCAGCGGCGTCGGTGGGCCGGGCCGGGCGCGGCCTGGGGTGGACGGGCAGTCCGCGCAGCAGCAGCCGGATGCCCTGGAGGCGGATGTGCGCGCTGACGGCGAGGGTCGAGAACGGGTGCCGCAGCGCCGCCCGGAGCAGCGCGCCGGCGGAGGCCGGCTGCCGCACCCCGCGCACGGTGGCGGTGAACACGCGCCGGCCGGAGCGGTCCAGACCCACCATGAGGTCGAGCCGCTCGGCGGGCTCCGGCAGGGACATCCGGTACGCGCCGTCCACCGGGAAGAACGGCGAGACGTAGAACTCCTTCGCGGCCCCGGCCCGGCCGCGGTCGTCGGGGCGCAGCAGGTAGCGATGGGCGCCGCCGTAGGTGTTGTGGACCTCGGCGACGGTGCAGACCGGCCGGCCGGCCGGGTCGTGGCACCAGTAGACGGTGAGCGGGTTGAAGACGTGGCCGAGCGAGCGGGCCTGGGCGAGCATCAGGACGGGGCCGCCGGCGAGGTCCACGCCCTGGCCGGCCAGGTAGGCGTCGAGGTTGGTGCGGAGTCCGAGCCGCGGGTCGCCCGGGTGGTCGGCGGCCCGGAACCGGGCGAGCGGGCGCAGCGGCCGGGGCAGCCGCGGGAGGTGGTCGAGGTCGACCAGCCAGAGGTAGGTGCGGTGCTGGAAGGCGTGCCGGAGCGGGTCGGTGCGCAGGTGGGTGATGCGGCACTCGTAGAGGGCGGCGCCCCAGGGCCCGGGCAGGGCTCCGGCCGGGGGTCCGGCGGGGGCGGGTTCGGCGGGGGCGCGGGCGGGTTCGGCGGGGGCGGGGCCGGTCATCGGGCGCTCACCCCGAGCAGGCTGCGGGCGGCGGCCACCCCGGACCGGCAGCCGTCCTCGTGGAAGCCCCAGCCGTGGTAGGCGCCGGCGAACGCCGTCCGCCCGGTGGTGAGTTCGGGCAGCCGGTGCTGGGCGGCGACGGCCTCCCGGGTGTAGACGGGGTGCTCGTAGACGGTGCGGGAGACCACCTGGGCCTCGGGCACCGGGCGGTGGCGGTCCTCGTTGAGGGTGACCACGTAGTCCTCCCGGGTGCCGAGACCGAGCAGCCGGTTGAGGTGGTAGCTGACCCGGACGCCGTCGGCCCGGCCGCCGCAGTCGCTCATCAGGTAGTTCCAGGAGGCGCGTGCCCAGACGGCGCGCGGCAGGTGCTCGGCGTCGCGGTGCAGCACGGTGGGGTTGCGCGAGTACCCGAAGGCGCCGAGGAGTTCGCGTTCGGCCGGGGTGGGGTCGGCGAGCAGGCGCAACGCCTGGTCGGCGTGGGTGGCGACGACCACGGCGTCGGCCTCGGTGCGCCGGCCGTCCTCGGTGACGACGGTGACGCCGTCGGGGTGGCGCCGCACGGCGCGGACGGGCGCGGCGCGGTGGACGGCGTCGACGCGTTCGGCGATCCGCTCGACGTAGGTGCGGGAGCCGCCGACGACGGTGCGCCAGGTCGGCGAGCCGGTGACGCTCAGCAGGCCGTGGTTCTCCAGGAAGGCGAAGAGGTACCGGGCGGGGTACTCCCCCGCGACGTCGGGCGCGCAGGACCAGACGGAGGAGACCAGCGGGGTCATGAAGTGGCCGGTGAAGTAGGGCGTGAAGCCGCCGGTCCGCAGGAACTCGCCGAGGGTGGGGTCGCCGGCGTCAGGGTCCGCGAGCAGCCGGCGGGCCCGGCGGTGGAAGAGCGGGATCTCGGCGAGCATCCGCAGGTAGGGGCCGCGCAGCAGGCTGCCGGGCCGGGCGAGCAGGCCGGCCGGGCCGCGGGAGCCGGCGTATTCGAGCCCGCAGCCCTCGCACCGGACGGACATGCTCATCTCGCTCTCGCGGGTCTCGACGCCGAGCTCGGCGAAGAGCCTGGTCAACTCCGGGTAGGTGCGCCGGTTGTGGACGAGGAAGCCGGTGTCGAGCGGGACGGTCCGCCCGTCGGAGGCGGTGACCAGCTGGGTGTGGGCGTGGCCGCCGAGCCGGGCGTCCGCCTCGAACAGCTCGACCTCGGCCCCGCCGCGGCCGAGCTCGTAGGCGGCCGTCAGGCCGGCCACCCCGGCGCCCACCACGGCGATCCGGCGCCGGTGGGAGCCGGCCGGCCGGCGCGGCGCGCCGACTCCCGCCGGGGTGGTGACTGGTCCGGACATGTCCACGGGGTGCCCCTCCGTCTCGCGCGCCCGGCCGGATGCCGGGCGGTGCTCGGTACGGAGGGGATTCGGAGCGGCCCGCGGTACGGATTGGGGTCCGCCGCCCCGTGGGCGGGACGGCCCGTCAGGCGAAGGACAGCAGCATCACGGGCGCACCGGTCGGGTGCGGCGATCCGCCGGCCGGTTCGACCGTGAGCCCGATCCCGACGGCGCCGTCGAGCGGGCCGTCGAGCAGCAGCGACCCGTCCGACTTCGGCAGCAGGCCCGCCGGCCGCATCGTCCCGTGGTCGTTGAACCAGAGCTCGTAGGCCTTGCCGGTCGGCAGCGGGGGCATCCCGGCGGCCAGGAAGCCGGCCTGGCCCTTGCTCTCCGACCAGACCACGGTGCCCACCCCGGAGCCGGCGGTCGCGGTGGCCGTCCGGGCGTCGGGGGCGGTGAGCAGCGCGCCGAAGCTCGCCTGCTGCTGGGCCAGCCGGGCGGTCTCCGCGCGTGCCTGCTCGGCCTGGTCGTGCTGCTGGACGGCGACGCCGCCGAGTGCGGCGGCGATCACGACGGAGGCGGCGAGGGCGAACCGCGGCCACTGGCGCCGGACGGTGCCGCCCCGGCCGGGGCGCCCGGCGGGTGCCGCGCTGTCGGGCGGCAGCTGGCGGACGGAGCCGATCTCCGCCATCACCCGGGCCTTCAGGGCGGCGGGCGGGGTGACCACCTCGGCGGCACCGAGCCGGGCCAGTGTGGCGGTGAACTCGTCGACCTCACGCGCGCAGGCCGGGCACTGGGCGAGGTGCCGTTCGAAGGCCTCCCGCTCGGGGGCCGGCAGGGCGTGGGCCGCGTAGGCGCCGGTGAGTGTGTGCAGATCGGGCGCGATGGTCATGACGACACCCCCAGGCAGTCGCGCAGCCGGATGAGGCCGTCCCGCATCCGGGTCTTCACCGTGCCGAGCGGGGTGGCGAGCAGGTCTGCCACCTCGCGGTAGGAGAAGCCACGGTAGTAGGCGAGGGTGACTGCCTCGCGCTGGAGCTCGGTGAGCGTCCGCAGGCAGCGCCGCACCTGCTCGCGCTCCAACCGGCCCTCGACCTGTTCGGCGACCTCGTCGTAGACCGGGGTGTGGGCCTTGGCCGCGGCCCGCTGGTCCCGGTCGGCCGCGGCCTGGGCCGCCCGGACCCGGTCCACGGCGCGGCGGTGCGCCATGGTCAGCACCCACGTCATGACCCCGCCCCGCTCGGGCCGGTACCGCGCGGCCGTGCGCCAGACCTCCAACAGGACCTCCTGGGTGACCTCCTCGGACTGCGCGGGGTCGCGCAGCACCCGCCGGACGAGGCCGAACACCTGCCCGGTGACCGCCTCGTAGAGCACCGCGAAGGCGTCGTGGTCACCGAACGCGGTCTTGGCGACCAGCTCCTCCAGGTCCGGTCCGCGCCGGTGCGGGCCGGCCAGGTGCACAACGCTGCTCACGTCGCCACCTCCGCTCGGGCGCCGGCGCGGGCCGCCGGTCGGGCCGGGCAGCGGGGCTGCCTGCCCGGCGGGCAGTTCGTTGACATACGGTCCTCCGGTACCCGGCACGGACGGTGCGGTGCCGGGCAAGTCGTACGGGTGTCGGCAACGGGTGTTCGGAGCGGGGGCCCGCACGGATTGGCCCGCGCCGCCGGTGCCTCCCGCGGCCGGCGGTGGTGGCGTGCGCGCTGCGTGCTCCGCGAGCTCCGCCGCGCACGCTATGCCATCGGGCGGCTCCGCTCCCACCGCCGGGCGGACCGCCCCCGAGCCGGCCCGGCGGGCGATCCCGGGCGGTCCTGTGGCGCCCCGGGCCGCGGGCGGCCAAGCTGGCCGGGGGCGGCGCGCCCGGCCGCGACCGGCCCCCGTGCCCCCGCCGGCCCGGCCGTCGGCCCACCGGCCCATCGGCCCGGCCCACCGGTACCTGCGGCGCACCCGCCGCCCGCCACCCCTCCCGTCACCGTGTCCGAGACCCCGGAGGACGCCATGACCGCACCGACCGGCCCGCCCGCCGACCCGCCCGCCGGCCCCACCGCCCCGCTGCGCTGCCTGGTCACCGGCGCCACCGGGTACATCGGCGGCCGGCTCGTCCCGGAGCTGCTGGACGCCGGGCACTCCGTCCGCTGCCTGGTGCGCGATCCGGGGCGGCTGCGCGACCACCCGTGGCGGGCCCGGGTGGAGGCCGCCGCCGGGGACGTCACCCGGCCCGCCACGCTGACCGGGGCCTTCTCCGGCATCGACGTCGCGTACTACCTCGTGCACTCGCTCGGCACCGGCCGCGGCTTCGAGGCCACCGACCGGGCCGCCGCCGCGGCCTTCGGGGCGGCCGCGGCCCGGGAGGGCGTCCGCCGGATCGTCTACCTGGGCGGCCTGCTCCCCGCCGGGGTACCGGCCGCCGACCTCTCACCGCACCTGCGCTCGCGGGCCGAGGTCGGCCGGGTGCTGCGCGACTGCGGCGTGCCCACCGCCGAGCTCCGCGCGGCCGTGATCATCGGCTCGGGCTCGGCCTCGTTCGAGATGCTCCGCTACCTGACCGAGCGGCTGCCGGTAATGGTCACACCGAGCTGGGTCGGAACCCGGATCCAGCCGATCGCCGTCCGGGACGTGCTGCGCCTGCTGGTCGGGGCCGCCGGGCTGCCGCCCGGGCTGAACCGCACCTTCGACATCGGCGGCCCCGAGGTGCTGACCTACCGCGACATGATGCAGCGCTACGCCGCGGTGGCCGGCCTGCCACGGCGCCTGATCGTCCCGGTGCCGGTCCTCACCCCGTGGCTCTCCAGCCACTGGGTCGGGCTCGTGACGCCGGTGCCGAACGCGCTGGCGCGGCCGCTGGTGGAGTCGCTGCGGCACGAGGTGGTCCGCCGCGAGCACGACCTCGACCGGTACGTACCCGCACCGCCCGGCGGACCTACCGGCTTCGACGCGTCGGTGCGGCTGGCCCTGCGCCGGATCCGGGACGCCGAGGTGGTCACCCGCTGGTCCTCGGCCACCCCGCCCGGCGCGCCCAGCGACGCACTGCCCACCGACCCGGACTGGGCCGGCGGCAGCCTCTACCAGGACGTCCGGGAGCGGCCGGTGGCGGCCGCGCCGGAGGCGCTCTGGCGGGTCGTGGAGGGCATCGGCGGGGAGAACGGCTGGTACTCCTTCCCGCTCGCCTGGGCGCTGCGCGGCCGGCTCGACCGGCTGGCCGGCGGGGTGGGGCTGCGCCGGGGCCGGCGCGACCCGGCCCGGCTGCGGGTGGGGGACGCGCTGGACTTCTGGCGGGTCGAGGAGATCGAGCCCGGGCGGCTGCTGCGGCTGCGCGCCGAGATGCGGCTGCCCGGCCTGGCCTGGCTGGAGCTGTCGGTCACGCCCGACGGGCCCGGCGGGAGCCGCTACCGGCAGCGGGCGGTGTTCCACCCGCACGGCCTGGCCGGGCACGCGTACTGGTGGTCGGTGGCACCGTTCCACACCGTCGTTTTCGGCGGGATGGCCCGCCGGATCGCCGAGCGCGCGACCGAGCTCGCCGGAACCCCTGACCCGAACGGCGCAACCATCACATGATCGACTCGTTGGACCGTCCACCACCACACGGCTCACGACGGCGGGGAGGCTTCGTTGGCAGGACGGACGGACGGCGGATCACCGCCCAGGGGCGCGGCCGCGCGCCCCGTGGCGCAGGCGGAGGCGGCACTGGTGCGCCACTACCGCCGGCTGGTGCGGCTCGCCTACCTGGCCCTGCCAGCCGACCGGGACCGGCACAGCCGGGTGCTCGCCGCGCACGCCGCCGTCCAGCGCTCCCTGCCGTCCCGCTGGACCCGCCCGGCCGGCCCGGACACCCTGGCCGCCGGGGCCACCGGGGCCACCGGGGCCGGTGACGACGATGACCGGGTGTACGCCGCGCTGCGGCTGCGGGTGCTCCGGGCGGCCCTGCACCCGCGCGCCGCGGGCCGGGCGGGCGCGGCACGGGCCCTGACGGCGGCGCGGCCCCGGGGCCTCCCGCTGGTCCGGGGCCTGCCACGCGTCTGGGGCCTGCGGCTGTTCACCCCCGGCGGCAGCGAGGAGGACGCGGCCCTGGACCGGGCGCTGGCCGCTCTGGGCGCACCCGCCCGTGCGGCGTTCGCGCTGCTGGTGGTGGAGGGGCTCGGGCGCGGCGCCGCCGCCGAGGTGCTGCGGCAGGCGGGGGTGGCCGCATCGGACGGCCCGGTCGACGAGGCGGCCGCGCTGCCCGTCCCGGAGCCCGCGCTGCCGGCCTTCGACCCGTGCGCCGTCCGCGTGCAGCCGACCGACCTGCTGCGCCGCCGTCGCAGCCGCGGTGCCGTGCTCGCCGCCACCGTGCTCGCCCTCACCACCACGGCGGCCGTCCTGGCCGGCTCGGGCGACGGCGGCGCGGTGACCGCCGCCGGCCGGCGGGCCCTCCCCGCCCCGCCGGCCGGGCCCGCACCGGCCGCGCCGGTCCGGGTGGCGGCGGACCAGTGGCAGCACACCGCCCGGCTCGACTTCTCGGCCTGGCCGGCGCGCGGCGACCGGCGCGAGGACGCCGCGCTGCTCGACCGGGCCCTCGCGGCGTGGTCCCGCCCGGGCCCGCAGACCAGGGCCGAGCCGGGCACGGCCACCACCGCGCCGGCCGACCCGCCGCACCTGCTGTTCGCCGGCACCGTGGACGGCACCGGCGTGGTGGTGCTGTACGACGGCGGGCGCATCGCCCGGTACACCGACGGGCGCGGCGGCGGCCTCGACCTCGCCCGGGCCGACGACTCCTCCGTCACCACCGCCGCCGCGGTGGTGCTCCGCCGCCAGGGCACCTCGGCCCGGTACCTGCTCGCGCCCTGGATCGACACCGCGGAGACCCGCCGGACCGACCAGCCCGACAGCCCCGCCAAGCCGCTGGACCGCGCGGACGGGGTGACGGCGGCGGCCCCCGCGGTGCCCGCCGGGCCGGACTCCCCCGGCGCGCTCACCGACTGCCGCGGCAGCACCGTGCTCCAGTTGCGCTCCTCCCCCGTGGTCGCCGAGAAGCACGCGTTCCTGCTCGCCGACCTCGGCGGGCTCGTCCCCGCCCACCTCAGCTACACCCCGCCGCCGGACCGCACGCAGCCCGCCCGGGAGCCCCGCGAGGCCGTCTCCCCGGACGCGCTGCTGGCCTGGGCCCGGGCCGGCTGCGCGGTGCCGGACGGCACGCCCGGCGTCAAGCAGCTCAACCTCTGGGCCTTCGCCGTCCAGCAGCTGCCGCAGAACGCGGGGGCGGCGTCCTGGGTCTGCCTGCGGGCCGACCGCTGGAACGGCGAGGGCAGCGCGGCGACGGCGGTGCTGCTGCCCGGGGCGCGCGGACCGCAGCGCACCGGGGGCGGCCCCGGCCGGGCCTGCAGCCGGTTCGAACAGGACACCGTCGCCTGGGCCTGGTGGCGCGCGCCGCAGGGCGCGGAGTACCTGCTCGCGGCGGGCAGCCGACGGGTCGCCCGGCTGAGCGTCAAGGGCCCGGACTGGACGGCCGACCGCCCCGCGCCCGACCACACCCTCGCCGTCGAGCGCCCCGCCCGGGCCACCGTCACGGTGGAGGCGGTGCTGGACGGCGGCGCCCGGATCGCCCCGATGCGGTAGCCCGGCGGGGCCGCGCCCGCCGGCTCAGCGCGAGTGCCGCAGCTCCGCGAGCTCGCCGGTCATCCGGCCCAGGAAGCGGCCGACGGCGGCCAGTTCGGCCGCGGTGAACTCACCGCGCAGCGCCTCGGTGCGGCGCCCCACCGGGGCGAACCACTCGGCGGCCATCCGCCCGGCGCCCGGCAGGTAGTGCACGAGGACCTGCCGGCGGTCGGTGTCGTCCCGGGTGCGGCGCACGTGCCCGGCCCGCTCCAGCCGGTCCAGCACCGCGGTGACCGCGCCCGAGGTGAGGGCCAGCTCCTCGCGCAGCCGGCCGGGGGTGATCCCGCCGGGGCCGCCGTCCTCGGCCGGGGCGGCCCGCATGACGGCCAGCAGGGCCTGCACGTCGGTGGCGTGCAGGCCGCTCGCGGCGGCGAAGCCGTGGCCGAGCAGGTGCATCTCGGCGGCGAGTTCCTGGAGGAGCCGCCCGAGCGCCGGCGTGTCGGGCGCTGCCGCCCGGCGGGACGCCGGGCCCGCTTCCTGCTCCGACAAGGCCACCCGCTCCGGTCGTGTCCGCCTGTTGACCCGTTCAGCCTAACGGGCGGCGCGGCCAGCGGGGGCGGGTGCCCGGGCGGGCCGCGCCGCGCCGTCAGACGCGCTCGCCGACCTGCTCGGGGACCGGCGCCACCGCCGCCCGCCCGGGCCGGGCGGGCCACCAGACCCGGTCCCCGAGGTCGCGGACCAGCGCGGGGACGAGCAGCGAGCGCACCAGCAGGGTGTCCAGCAGCACGCCGAACGCCACGATGAACGCGATCTGGGCCAGGAACGCCAGCGGGATCACGCCGAGTGCGGCGAAGGTCGCGGCCAGCACCACCCCGGCCGAGGTGATCACCCCGCCGGTCGCGGTCAGCCCGCGCAGCACCCCCTCCCGGGTGCCCACCCGCAGCGCCTCCTCGCGGACCCTGGTCATCAGGAAGATGTTGTAGTCCACCCCCAGCGCGACCAGGAACACGAACCCGTACAACGGCACCGAGGGGTCGGTGGCGGAGAACCCGAACACGTGCGGGAACACCACCGCGCTCACGCCGAGCGTGGCCAGGTAGGAGAGCGCGACGGTGGCCGCGAGCAGCACCGGGGCCAGCAGCGAGCGCAGCAGCAGGATCAGCACGGCCAGGATGCAGAGCAGCACCACGGGCATGATCAGCGAGCGGTCGCGCTCCGCCGTAACCCGGGTGTCGTACTGCTGCGCGGTGTAGCCGCCGACCAGCGCGTCCGCCTCAGGGACGGCGTGCACCGCCCGGCGCAGCCGCTGCACGGTGGCGATCGCCTCGTCGCTGTCGGCCGGGTCGGCGAGCGTGACGTCCAGCCGGATCCGCCCGTCCACCACCTTGGGCGGGCCGCCCGGCGCGCCGCCCGCGTACGGCCGGACGCCCGCCGTCCCCTCGACACCGGCCGCGGCGGTGACCGCCTCCGCCCGCCCCACCGCGGCCAGCACGACGGCCGGGTTGCCCGATCCGCCGGGGAAGTGCGCCGAGAGCAGCTGCTGCCCGGCCGCCGAGGGCTGGGCCTTGACGAAGAGTTCGCTCTGCGGCACACCGCCGGAGTCCAGGGTGGGGGCGAAGGCCGCCAGCGCGGCGAGCACGGCCAGGCTCGCCGCCCAGGTGGCCCGCGGCCGGCGGCCGACCAGGGCGGCCACCCGCTCCCAGACGGCGTGCACCGGGGCCCGGCCGTCGGCGGGCGGCCGGGCCGGCCAGTAGGCGGCCCGGCCGAGCAGGACGAGCGCGGCGGGCAGGAACGTCAGCGCGGAGAGCACGGCGCAGCCGATCCCGATCGCGCCGACCGGGCCCAGCGCCCGGTTGTTCGTCAGGTCGGAGAGCAGCAGGACGAGCAGGCCGAGGGCGACCGTCGCCCCCGAGGCCGCGATCGGCTCGACCGACCGGCGCCAGGCGGTCCGCATCGCGGCGAACCGGTCGCCGTCGAGGTGGAGTTCCTCGCGGAAGCGGGCGGAGAGCAGCAGCCCGTAGTCGGTGGCCGCGCCGATCACCAGGATCGACAGCAGGCCCTGCACCTGCCCGTCCACCCGGACCACGCCGTGGTCGGCGAGCAGGTAGACCAGCGCACAGGCGATGCCGAGCGCGAAGACGGCGCCGAGGATGACCAGCAGCGGGAGCAGCAGGGCCCGGTAGACGGCGAGCAGGATGAGCAGCACCACACCGAGGGCGACGCCGAGCAGTAGCCCGTCGATCCCGGCGAAGGCGCTGCCGAGGTCGGCCGCGACGGCGGCCGGGCCGGCGAGGCCCACGGTGGTGTCCGGCACCTGCGCGGCGAGCTCGCGCACGGCGCGCACGCTGTCGCCGGTCTGCCGCCCGAGGTCGGCGCGGAGCTGGACGACCCCCTGCAGGGCGCGGCCGTCCTCGGCCGCGACGGCGGGCGAGACCCGCCCGGTGCCGCCGGGGACGTCGGCGGCCGCGCGCAGCGCCTGGTCGGCGGCGGAGCGCTGCGTGTCGCCGACGGCCCCGGTGCGGCTCTCCCAGATCACGATGACGGGGAGCGTCGCCGCGCTCTGGAACCCCTGCCCGAGCTGCGCCACCTCGGTGGACTCGGCGCTGCGCGGCAGGAAGGCGGCCCGGTCGTTGGTGGCGACCTCGGAGAGCTTGCCCGCGTACGAGCCGAAGGCGCCGCCCAGGCCGAGCCAGACGACGAGCAGGGCCAGCGGGATCAGCAGCCGGGCTCGACGCCGGGCGGTGGGGCTTCCGGTACGCAATGGGGGCGCCCTTCATGGCAAGTCCGGTGACGGTCGGTCGCATCATATATCTCAATGATCGAGAGATTTTGCCGCCCCCGCCCGTCCCGCCCATCCCCACCATCCCCGCCATCGGCCCCACCGGCCCCACCGGCCCGCGGCGCCACCAGCCTCACCGACCCGCGGACCGAGCGCCGCGGCCCGACCCCGATCCCGACCCCGGATCCGGCCTCAGCCTCAGCCTCAGCCTCAGCCTGCCGACGGCGGCCCCGGGTCGGGCACCGGGACCGGCCGCGGGCGGCGGGCGGTGCGTCAGGAGACGCGCTTCAGCTGCCAGGAGTTCTTGCCGAGGCTCGGCACGGCGGAGTAGTTGCAGGCGGAGCCGTAGAACTCGCTGACCGGCACCCAGCCGGCCGGCGGCCAGGTCGAGCCGCAGGCGTTCAGCACGGTGCCGACCGGGTAGCCGGTGAGCTGCATGACCTTCTTGCTGTTCGGGGTGAAGCCCGAGCCGCAGCCCGCGCTGTTCCACCACTGCACGTCGACGAATCCGCTCGGGGTGAGCGTGCTGCCGCACATCGTGGTGGTGCCGCCGGGCGCGGCGTGCGCGGTGGGCATCGTCAGGGTCAGCGCGGCGGCCGTACAGCCCAGGGCGAGGACGGTCCGAAGTCGGTTCATGCGGCGGCTCCCTCCATCGACGCGGCATGTCCGCGTCAATACGTATCCTGGCGCGGCACTCCACCCGCGCCCAGTGGCTTTCCGGCCCGATCCGGCGGCTCCCCCGGCCGGACCCGCCCCACATCCGACCCGCCCGGCGCCCGAGCCGCCCCGTATCCCGACCGCCCTGCACCGCTGCCCTGCACCGAGGGCCCGCACACCCCCCGTGCGGGAGCGTGCGGGCCCGGCGGCCGGGGTGCGGCCGTCAGCCGGTGACCGGCCGGGTGTCGAGGCGGATGTGGTCCACCGCCCAGAACCAGTTGTTGCCGGCGTCGTACATCCGGAACTTCAGCGTCACCGTGCGGGCACCCGCCGGGACGGCGAACTGCTTGGTGACGAAGGCGTTCTGGACGTCCTTGCCGGCGTTGTCGTTGCCGGTGGCGTCACTGCTGTAGGCGAGCAGCCTGGTCTCGGTGCCGTTGTCGAAGACGGCGGTGACGGACGCCTTCTGCGGGGCCTCCTGGCGGTAGTGGGAGTCGAAGCCGAGGTACAGCGTGGTGGCGCCGGCCGGGAGCTGGACGGCGGGCGAGACCAGGGTGGAGTCGAACTTGCCCTTGGCCGACGGCGCACCGGTGTCGTCCCAGTCGTCCGGGTCGGCGACCGCGAGGACGCCCAGGCCCCGGGTGAAGTTCCCGCGGTCCTGCCCGGCCGGGGTGGACCAGGCGCGCTTGGTGTGGAAGGTCCAGCCCTGGAGGCGGACGGTGCCCTGCGGCATGCCCGGGGCGTTGACCACCGACCAGCCCTGCGGGGCCTGCGGCGTCCAGCCGAGCACGCCGCCGAGCGGCTGCAGCAGGCCGGCCAGCGACTCGAAGTCCTCGCCGAGCAGGTGACCGGTCATCACCGGGGCGGTGCGGGCGGCGATCTCGCCGTCGGCCAGGGCGAAGCGCTCGCCGGCCAGGGCCCGGGCGGTGACCAGGATCCGGTGGGTGGCGCCGTCCGGCAGCACGGCCGGCGGGGTGACGTCCCACTCGGCGGTCGCGGTGGCGCCGGCGGCGAGCGAGGCGGGCGGCGGGGTGACGGCGGTGACCGTCCAGCCGGCCGGCACGGTGGGCTGGGCCTCGACGGCGGTCAGCGCGGCGGTCGCGGTGAACCGGGCGGCGACCCGGGCGGGGCGTCCGGGCAGCAGGATCGCCTCGTCGATGGTGGTGGAGGCGGCCTTGAGCGTGACGTCCAGGGCGAGCGGGTCGGCGAGGCCCATCGCCGGGTCGGTCACCAGGTGCTCGCCGTCCCACGGGAAGCGCCCGGCGATCCGGCGGCGGAAGCCGAGCTCGCCGCGGACGCCGACCGCGACGTCGTACCAGCCCTCCGGCCCGACCTTGACGTTGACCGTCCGGTCGTCGCCGGCCGCGACCCGGACCTCGCGCAGGCCGTCGCCGTAGGCGAGGTCGCCGACCAGGAAGGTCTGGGCGGTGCGCGAGCGGTTGATCACGTCCACCTCCAGCACCCTGCCGTTCTGCTCCTCGGAGAGCGAGACCTCGTACGCCGAGGCGGCGTCCCCGCGCAGGTGCCAGAGCGCGCCGTTCGGGCCGTGCACCCGCAGGTCGTAGCCCTCCGGGCCGACCTTCCAGACGTCGGACAGACGGGACTTGCCGCCCACCGTGTAGTGCCGCGGCGCCGTGCCCGGAGCCGGGTAGACGGCGAGCACGGCGGCCTGGCGGCCCTGGTTGATGAAGTCCAGGGTCAGCTCGTCGCCCTTGAGCCTGGGCTTGACCAGCAGGTCGTACGGCAGCGGGCGCGCGGCGCGGGTGCCGCGCTGCTGCTGCGGGAAGACCTGCGGGCTGGGCACGGTCGGGGCGGGCAGCTTGCCGGTGTCGACCACCTTCTGCCGGTTGCCGCTGGTGTCCGGCAGCTGCGGCCACTGCGGGTCGCGGCCGGAGAAGTCGAAGACGTTGGTGAGGTCGCCGCAGACGGCGCGCCGCCAGGGGCTGATGTTGGGCTCCTGGACGCCGAACCGCTGCTCCAGGAAGCGCAGCACCGAGGTGTGGTCGTAGACGCTGGAGTCGACCACGCCGCCGCGGGTCCACGGCGAGACGACGATCATCGGCACCCGGACGCCGAGGCCCATCGGGTACGGGCCGGAGACGAGCGTCTCGCCGGCCGGGAGGGTGTCGGACCAGCCGAGCGAGCCGTCGGCGGCCTTCACCCGGTACTTGCCGTCCTGGCCGACCACCCGGTGGTAGGTCGAGCCGCCCTTGCTGACCCGGACGACCACCTCACCGTCCACCGGGACGCTGGACTTGCCGCGCCCGGCGGCCAGCGGCGGGACGGGCGGGAGGTGGTGGTCGAAGAAGCCGCCGTGCTCGTCGTAGTTGAGGACGAAGACGGTCTTCTCCCAGACCTCCGGCTTGGCCGCCAGCGCGGCGAGCAGCCGGGCCGTCAGGTGCTCACCGTTCGGCGGCGCGTAGTTGGCGTGCTCGGAGAGCGCGGCGGGGGCGACGATCCAGGAGACCTGCGGCAGGGTGTCGGCCTGGATGTCGGCGGCGAAGGCCTCGACCAGGGCGTCGCCCATCGCGAAGGGGTCGTTCTTCTTCGCCGGGTCGCCGACGGCCCGCATGCCGCGCTCGTACAGCGGCTCACCCGGCTTGGCCTTGACGAAGGGCGTGAACCAGGCGAGCGCGTTGTCGTCGAAGTTGTCCAGCGCCTGGTAGGTCTTCCAGCTGACGCCGGCCCGCTCCAGGCGCTCGGCGTAGGTGGTCCACTCGTACCCGCCGGGGATCTCGGTGTTGTCGGTCACCGGGGTGTCCCGGACGGTGCCGCCGCTGGTGCCGGTCATCAGGTGGTCGCGGTTGGTGTTGGTGTTGCACTGCACCGACGCGTAGTAGGCGTCGCAGGTGGTGAACACCGAGGCGAGCGCGTGGTAGAAGGGCATGTCGGCGCTCTCGTAGAAGCCCTGGCCGAGCCAGCCCCCGGAGCGGCGGGTCACCGAGCCGTCGGCCCGGCCGTCGTTCCAGGCGTTCATCGAGTCGACGAAGCCGAAGGCCGGGGCGCCCTGCTGGTACGCGTTGGTGTGCGCGGCGTTCATCGGGAAGGGCAGCAGGTGGCCCTCCTTGCGGCTCGGGTCGGGCTGGTGGAACACCGAGCGCCCGTTGACCCCGCGGACCGCCGTCCGGTCGCCGAAGCCGCGCACGCCGGGCAGGGTGCCGAAGTAGTGGTCGAACGCGCGGTTCTCCTGCATGAACACCACGACATGCTGGATGTCCGCCAGCTTGCCGGGCCGGGCCGGCGCGGCCAGCGCCTGCTGCACGCTGAGCGGGAGGGCGGACAGCACGGCGGCCGCCGCCGCGCCGCCGAGCAGGGTGCGGCGAGACAGTTCGGGCATCGGACTCATCGGGGGGTGACTCCTTGATCACGAACGCTGGGCGGGGGCTGTTTCGGCCCAGACCCGTTATGTGTACGTGGCCGAGATGGACGGCAGCGGAGCGGTTCGATGGCGCTTCGATGACAGGCAATGGACCCAGAGCTGTACAGACAACTTGACCGGTTTGGCGGCCTGCCCCGCCCGCCCTCCCGGCACCGCTCCAGCGACCCGGACAGCGGGCACAGTTGACGAACCGTCGGGTGCCCGCCACCGGGTCGTGAACAACCCTTGACGGCGCATGTGGTCTGTGCGAACCTCTCGCCAGGTCCAGGCCAATGATCTTTCCACGGGGGGAGGGATCGGAGCGCCTGACGCATCAGGGGGGAACCTGGGAGTCGGGCGGGCCTTGCCGCAGCGGCCTGCCGACCGGCCCGGGGGACGGGCCGGACACCGCGCGGCAGCCGCGCCGTCGGCCCGCCGGCCGTCGCCACGGCCGCCGCGCGGACGGACGCACCGCAGCTCCGTCACCGACTCCCGAATCGAGCCCCGCATGTCCGACTCCCCCGCCGCGGCCGCCGCCGCCACCCCGGAGCAGCCCGGGAGACCCGCGAGCACCCCGGCGGACGCCGGCCGCCCCGCCTCCCCCGCCCAGCACGGGATCTGGCTGACCGGCCGGCAGACCCAGCACCCCGAGGCCTTCCACCTCGCCCTCCGGTTCTCCTTCGACCGGATCGACGCCACCGCCCTGGCCCGGGCGGTCTCCGCGACCGTCGAGCGCCACCCCGCGCTGGCCTCGGCCCTGGTCGAACGCGACGGCCGGGTGCACCAGGTGCCCGCCGGGCGCCCGCCCGCGCTCACCGTGGTCGAGACCACCGTCGACGACTACGAGGCCCTCGCCAAGCGGCGGGCCGAGGAGATCGCGCTGCCCTTCGACCTCGCCACCGGGCCGCTCGCCCGGTTCACGCTGTACCGGGGGCCCGGCGGGGCGGCCGACCTGCTGGTGGTGGCCCACCACGCCGTGTTCGACGGCCACTCCAAGGACGTGCTGGCCGCCGACCTGGCCGCCGCCTACGCCGGCTGCGCCGCCGGGCCGGACGCGTCGCCCGACGGCCCCGAGCCCGCCGCTTCGCCCACCGGCCCCGCACCCGACGGCCCCGCACCCGACGGCCCCGCACCCGACGAGGCCGAACTCGCCGCCCGGGCAGCCGAGTTCCACCGCCCCCGGTGGGCCGCGGCCACCGATCCGGTCCTGCCCGGCACCCCGCGCGCCACCACCGGTCCCGGCCCCGGCGAGACCGTCCAGTGGCGGCTCTTCGGCCCCGCCCGCACCGCCCTCACCGACGCCGCGCGGGAGTGCGGCGTCACCGTCTTCGAGTTCCTGCTCGCCGGGCTGCACGCCCTGCTGCACCGCTACGGCGGCGAGGCCGTCCCGGTCGCCGTGCCCTTCGCCACCCGCCGCCCGGAGCAGCGCACCGAGATCGGCCTGTTCGTCAACGAGCTGCCCGTGCACGCACCCCCGGGCGTCGGCGGGGAGACGCCGTTCGCGCAGTACGCCCTGGCGGTCCGCGCCGAGGCCCGCCACTGCGCCGCCCACCGCACCGTCCCGTTCGGCGCGGCCGTGCCCGGGCTCACCCCGCGGGCCGGCCTCGCCCCGGTCTCCTTCGGCTACCGCCGGCGCACCACCGCCGATCCGGTCTTCCCCGGCTCCGAGACGCGGGTGAGCTGGACGGTCTTCCCCGGCGCGGCCCGCAACACCCTGCACCTCCAGGCGGTCGAGAGCGGCCCGTGGATCGCGTTCTCGCTCCAGTACGACCCGGCCGTGCTCACCCCGCCCGCCGCCGGCCGGATCGCCGGCCACCTCCGCACCCTGCTGGCCGCCGCGGCGGCCGCCCCCGGGACGCCGCTGGCCGAGCTGCCGCTGCTCGACGAGGCCGAGGAGCGGCTCGTCACGACCGGGTGGAACGACACCGCCCACGCCTACCCCGCCGAGCGGACGGTGCTCGACCTGGTCCGCGAACGGGCGGCGGCCGCACCGGACGCCACCGCCGTGGTGGCCGGCGAACAGCAGCTCGGCTACCGGGAGTTGCTGCAACGGGTGGACGAGCTCGCCGGCGCCCTGCGGGCGGCCGGCGTCCGCCGCGGTGACGTGGTCGGCCTGCACCTGGGCCGCACCACCGCCCTGCCCGCCGCCCTGCTCGCGGTGCACGCCGTCGGGGCCGGCTACCTGCCGCTCGACCCCGGCTACCCGGCCGAGCGGCTCGCCTTCGTCCTCGCCGACTCCGGCGCCGCCCTGCTGCTCGCCGACCGCGAGCCGGCCCCCGAGGTGGCGGCCGCCGCGCCGGCGCTGCTCCGGCTGCCCGCGGACCCGGCCGCTCCGGCCACGGCGCCGATACCGGCGCCGATACCGGCGGCGGTGCCGCTCGTCGACGACGGCCCCGGCCCGCTCGCGTACGTGCTCTACACCTCCGGCTCCACCGGCCGCCCCAAGGGCGTCCGGATCGGCCACCGCGCCCTGGTCAACCTGCTGTCCGCCTTCGCCGACCGGCTCGGCTCCGGGCCGCGGGACGTCTGGCTCGGCCTCACCTCGCTCTCCTTCGACATCTCCGCCCTCGAACTGCTGCTGCCGCTGGTCACCGGCGGCCGGCTGGTCCTCGCCCCCGACGGCCTCGCCGTGGACGGGCCGGGCCTGCGCGCGCTGATCGCCCGCGAGGGCGTGACGCACGCCCAGGCCACCCCCTCCGGCTGGCGGGTGCTGCTCGGCGCCGGCCCGCTGCCGCCCGGCCTGACGGCGCTGGTCGGCGGCGAGGCGCTGCCACTGCCGCTCGCCCGCGAGCTGCGGGCGCAGACCACCCGGCTGCTCAACGTCTACGGGCCCACCGAGACCACCGTCTGGTCCACCTGCGCCGAGATCCCGCCCGGGCCGGAGGCCGTCCGGATCGGCCGGCCGATCGCCAACACCCGCGCCTACGTGCTCGATCCGGCCCGCCGACCGCTGCCCGTCGGCGTGCCGGGCGAGCTGTACCTCGGCGGCGACGGCGTCGCCGAGGGGTACCTGGGCCGCCCGGAGCTGACCGCCGAGCGCTTCGTCGCCGACCCGTTCGGGGCGGCCGGCGACCGGCTCTACCGCACCGGCGACCTCGCCGCCTGGACCGCCGACGGCGAGCTGGACTTCCTGGGCCGGCTGGACGACCAGGTCAAGGTCCGCGGCCACCGGATCGAGCTCGGCGAGATCGAGTCGGCGCTGCTGGAGCACCCGGCGGTCGGCGGCGCCGCGGCCGCGGTCCACCAGGAGGGCGACGGCGAGCCGTTCGTGGCCGGTTACCTCGTCCCCGCGCCCGGCGCTCCCGCTCCGGAGCCCGCCGACCTGCGGGCCCACCTCCAGCGCGTGCTGCCGGCCGCCGCGGTCCCCCAGCGGTTCCTGGTGCTCGACCGGCTGCCGCTGACCCCCAACGGCAAACTCGACCGCCGTGCACTGCCCGTCCCGCCGGTACCCGCCGCCACCGCCGAGGACCGCACTGCCGCAGGAGCCGGCGACGAGGGCCGGGACGAGGTGCTGGGCACCGTCCTCGACGTCTGGGCCCAGGTGCTCGGCCTGCCCGGCCTCGGCCCCGACGAGGACCTCTTCGACCTCGGCGGGCACTCCCTGACGATCATCCAGATCACGGCCAGGATCCGCGACCTGCTCGGCGTCGAGCTCGACTTCGACGTCTTCTTCGCGACGCCCACCCCGGCCGGGATCGCGGACGCCGTCCGCGCCCGGCGCTGACTCCCGGGGCGGCGCGACTCCCCCGCGCCGCCCCTCCCCACCCGCGGCGAACCCCGCCCGACGGCACCGCCGCCCCCGACGTGCGCCGAATGGAACACCGATGACCGACATCCAGGCCCCTGCGGCCGGGCTCTCCGCGACCAAGCGCGCCCTGCTCTCCCAGCGCCTGCGCACCGCCGCGGCCCCCGCCAGAACCGTCCCCGCCCGACCGCCCGGGACGCCGCCGCCGCTCTCCTCCGGCCAGGAACGGCTCTGGTTCATGGACCAGTTCGCCCCGGGCTCCACCGCCTACGCCCTCGCACCGGCCCGCCGGCTGCGCGGCCCGCTCGACCGGGACGCGCTCGACGCCGCCCTGACCGACCTGGTCGCCCGGCACGAGGCCCTGCGGATGACCTTCCCGAGCACCCCCGAGGGCACCGCGGACGTCCGGGTCGCCGAGCCCGCTCCCTTCTCGGCCCGCTACCTCGACGCCACCGGTGAGCCGGACCCGGCCCGCCGCGCCTCCGCCGAGCTGGGCGCCCTGGTCGGCGAACCGTTCGACCTCGCCGCCGGACCGCTGCTGCGCGCCCTGCTCGTCCGCACCGCGCCCGAGGAGCACGTCCTCGCCCTGGTCATGCACCACATCGTCAGCGACGGCTGGTCACTCGACATCCTGCACCGCGAGCTCGACGCGCTGTACGCCCGGCACGCCCACGGCACCCCGGACGGGCTGGCGGCGCCGGCGGTCCGCTTCGGCGACTACGCGTGCTGGCAGCGCGAGCGGCTGACCGGCGGCGCACTGGCCGACTCCCGCGCGTACTGGCGCGAGGCGCTGCGGGGCGTCCCCGCACTGGACCTGCCCACCGACCGGCCCCGCCCGCCGGTGCTCACCTTCGACGGCGCCGCCCTGGAGTTCCACTGGGACGCCGGGCTCGGCCGCGGCGTCGCCGACCTGGCCCGCGGCGCGAACGCCTCCGCGTACATGGTGCTGATGGCGGCCCTGCAGACGCTGCTCGGCCGGCACGCCGGGCGGCGGGACTTCGCGATCGGCTCCGCGGTCGCCGGCCGGCTCCACCGCGAACTGGAGGACGTCGTCGGCCTGTTCGTCAACATGCTGCCGATCCGGGCCCGGCTGGACGGCGACCCGACCTTCACCGAGCTGCTCGGCAGGGTCCGCGGAACCACCCTCGACGCGTACACCCACCAGGAGGTGCCGTTCGAGCAGATGGTGGCCGACCTGGAGATCGAACGCGACGTCAGCCGGTCCGCCGTCTTCCAGGTCAGCTTCGCCTTCCAGAACTACGGTGACCGCGGCGCCGGGCCCGGGCCCGGCGCGCTGGCCGGCGAGAGCTTCGGCCACGAGACCGCCACCACCCGCACCGACCTCGCCCTCTACATGCGGGAGAAGACCGACGGCGGCCTGTACGGCCTGCTCACCTACCGCACCGACCTGTTCGACGCCGCCACCGTGCGACGGCTGGTGGAGCGCTTCGAACTGCTGGTGGCCGCCGCCGTCGCCGATCCGGCCCGCCCCGTCTCCCGGCTGCCGCTGCTCACCCCCGGCGAACGCCAGGACGTGCTGGAACACTGGGCCGCCGGCCCCGCCCTGCCCGACCCGGCGGCCGGCCCGCGTACCCTCACCGCCCTGCTCGCCGACGCCGCGCGCGCCCACCCGGACCGCCCGGCGCTGGTCGCCGGTGAGCGCACCGTCCGCTACCGCGAGCTGGAGCAGCGGGCCACCGCCCTGGCCCGCCGGCTGCGCGCGCTCGGCGTCCGCCCGGACGACCGGGTGGCGGTCTGCCTGGAGCAGTCGCCCGACCTCGCGGTCGCGCTGGTCGGCGTGCTCAAGGCCGGCGGCGCCTACCTCCCGCTCGACCCGGAGCAGCCGCCCGCGCGGCTCGGCCACCTGCTCGCCGACGCCGGGGTGCAGGTCCTGATCACCGACCCGGTGCTGCGCGAGCGCCTCCCCGGTCACACCGGAGCGGTCCTGCTGCTCGACCCCGACCCGGCCGGCACCGGCGCCGTCGAGCCCGGCCCCCCGGAGACCGACGCGGACCAGCTGCCGGAGGCCTCCGGCGCCGACCACCTCGCCTACGTCATCTACACCTCGGGCTCCACCGGCACCCCCAAGGGCGTCGCCGTCCAGCACCGCCAGATCCTCAACTACCTGGCCGGCGTGCGGGAACGGCTGCGGATCGAACCCGGCGCCGGCTACGGGCTGCTGCAGTCGCTCGCCTTCGACTTCAGCCTCACCATGCTCTACCTCGCCCTGAGCACCGGCGGCCGCGTCCACCTGCTGCCGCGCCGGATCGCGGGCGCCGAACTCGCCGAGCAGATCGAGACGCTGGAGCTCGACTACCTCAAGATGACCCCGTCCCACCTGGCCGCGTTGAGCGCCGACGCGCCGCCGGAGCGGCTGCTGCCCCGCCGCGCCCTCGTGCTCGGCGGCGAGGCGTCCGCGCTGGCCTGGGCCGCCGAGCTGGCCGCCCTCGGCCGCTGCGCCGTCTTCAACCACTACGGCCCGACCGAGGCCACCGTCGGCGTCACCGTCCACGAGGTCACCGCCGCGGACGCCGGGCCCGGCAGCACCCCCATCGGCACCCCGCTCGCCGGCGCCCGCTGCCACGTGCTGGACGAGGCGCTCCAGCCGGTGCCGCCGGGCGTCACCGGTGAGCTCCACCTCGGCGGCGACCGCCTCGCCCGCGGCTACCTGGGCCGCCCCGACCTCACCGCCGAACGGTTTCTCGACGACCCCTTCGGCGCGCCCGGCGACCGCCTCTACCGCACCGGCGACCTCGCCCGCTGGCGGCCCGACGGCACTCTCGACTACCTGGGCCGCGCCGACGACCAGATCAAGGTACGCGGCTACCGGGTGGAGCCCGGCGAGATCGAGGCCGCCCTCACCGCGCTGCCCGGAGTCACCCAGGCCCTGGTGCTGGCCCGCGGCGAGGGGCTGCGGCAGACCCTGGTCGCCTACCTGGAACACCCCGGTGACGGCCCGGCGCCCGCCGCCGCGGAGCTGCGCGACACACTCGCCGAGGTGCTGCCCGACTACATGGTCCCGGCCCGCTACGTGGTGCTCGACCGGCTGCCCCTGCTGGCCCACGGCAAGGTGGACCGCGCGGCACTGCCCGAGCCGGAGGACACCGTCGCGGCCGGCGAGTACGTCGAACCGGAGGGCGAGGCCGAGCAGTTCCTCGCCACGCTCTGGGCCGACCTGCTGGACGTCCCCCGGGTCGGTGCCCAGGACGACTTCTTCGAGCTCGGCGGCCACTCGCTGCTCGCCACCCAGGTGGTCGCCAGGCTGCGCCGGGCCTTCCCCGAACTCCCAGCCCCCGTCGGGGTGATGGACCTCTTCAAGTACCCCACCGTGCGCCGCCTCGCCGGCCTGCTCACCGACCCGCACGCCGACCGCGGCCCGCGCCGGCTACTGCACCGGCTCACCCCGGCCGGCCGGCGGACCACCGGCAGTATCGTCTGCACCCCGTACGGCGGCGGCAGCGCGCTGATCTACAAGCCGCTCGCCGACGCGCTGCCCGCCGACTGGGCCCTGCACTCGGTCGGCGTGCCCGGCCACGAGCTGGGCGAGGAGGCGATGGACATCGACGAGGTGGCCGCGATCTGCGCCCGGGAGATCGTCGACACCGTCGAGGGCCGGATCGTCCTCTACGGCCACTGCGGCGTGGGGGTGCGGCTCGCGGTCGAGATCGCCCGCCGGGTCGAGGCGGCCGGGCGCGAGATCGACGCCGTCCACCTCGGCGGCATCTTCCCGTTCGCCCGGCCCGCCGGGCGCGGCGCGGCCGTCGGCGAGTGGTGGGCGCAGACCGCCGACCGGCTGCGCAGCGACCAGGGCATGATCAACGCCCTGGCGGCGGCCGGCCTGGACACCGACGAGGTCGGCACCGATCAGCTGCGGCTGATGGTCCGCAACCGTCGGGTCGGCACCAAGGAGGCCGAACGGTACTTCACCCGGCTGTTCGAGAGCGAGGACGGCCGGATCGCCGCGCCGGTCATCGCCGTCTGCGGCGACCGGGATCCGGCCACCGAGTTCTACCAGGAGCGGTTCCGCGAGTGGCACCGGCTCAGCGACACCACCGGAGTCGTCGTGCTCGACGAGGCCGGGCACTTCTACCTCAAGTACCGGGCCGCGGAGCTGGCCGCCGTCCTCACCACCGTGCACCGCTCGGTCGCGGCCGGCGAGGAGGAGCGGCACCACCGCACCGAGGGCGCCACCTGGTGGCTGGCCGGGCTCTCCCGCGGCGCCGGTGCGCAGCCGGCCCCGGACGGCCCGCCCCCGGTGCGCCCGACCATGCGGCGCTTCCTCGGGGTCGCCGCCGGGCAGCAGATCTCGATGATCGGCTCCGCGCTCACCGAGTTCGCCCTGCCGGTCTGGATCTACCTGAGCACCGGCTCGCTCGCCCAGTTCGGCCTGCTGGCCGCCTGCGGCCTGGTACCCGGCATCCTCACCGCGCCGGTCGCCGGCGCCCTGGTGGACCGCGGCGACCGGCGCCGGATCATGCTCGGCGGCGACGTCGCGGCCGGCCTCACCCAGGCGGTGATGCTGCTGCTGTACCTGACCGGCACTCTGGAGGTGTGGCACGCCTACGTGCTGATCGCGGTGCTCTCCACGGCGCTGACCTTCCAGCGGCTGGCCTGGAACTCGGCCGTGCCGCAGCTCGTCCCGAAGCGGTTCCTCGGCCGGGCCAACGGCGTCGTCCAGATGGCCTTCGGGCTGGGCCAGTTCCTGGTACCGCTGTTCGCGGTGGGCCTGCTGTCGGCGCTCGGGCTCGGCGGCATCCTCGCCCTGGACGTCGCCAGCTACGTGGTGGCGACCGGGGTCACGCTGGCCGTGCGGTTCCCGGACGTGATGGCCGCCCGCCGGCGGGAGAGCGTCGCCGTCGAGATCAGGGCCGGGTTCCGACGCGCGCTCGGCAGCCGGCACTTCCGCGCGATGCTGCTGTTCTTCGCCGTCCTGAACATCTTCCTCTCCCCGCTGTTCCTGCTCACCACCCCGCTGGTGCTCTCCTTCGCCCCGCTCGCGGCGGCCGGCTGGGTCTCCGTCGCGGCCGGCCTCGGCGCCGTACTGGGCGGCCTGACGCTGCTCGTCTGGGGCGGGCCGCGGCGGCTGCGGCTGCGCGGGGTGCTGCTGGCGACCCTCGGGCTGGCCGCCGCCTGCCTGGTGACGGGGCTGCGCCCGTCGGTCGGCCCGGTGGCGCTCGGCGCCTTCGGCATGGCGTACGGGCTGGCGCTGGTCAACGGCGTCTACGCGACGATCGTGCAGACCAAGGTGCCGCTGCGGTTCCACGGCCGGGTGATCGCGGTGAACACCATGGTCGCCTGGTCCACCCTGCCGCTCGGTTTCGCCGTGGTGGCCCCGTTCGGGCCCCGGCTGGTCCAGCCGTGGGTGGACGAGGGCGGGGCGCTGGCCGACTCCGTCGGGCGCCTGATCGGCACCGGCGAGGGGCGCGGCATCGGCCTGCTCTACCTGCTGTTCGGGCTCGCCATGGCGCTGCTGGTGCTGGCCTGCCTGGCCGTCCCGGCGCTGCGCCACTTCGACCGCGACGTCCCCGACGCGGAGCCCGACGACCTGGTCGGCCTCGCCGCGCTCGGGGCGCGCGCCGCCACGCCCGCGGCACCCGGCACCGGCGGGACCGCCGCCACGCCCGCCGCCACCACCGCCGGCACCACGGACACCACCGCCGTCGCCGGCGCCACGGACACCACCGCCCCTGCCACTGCCACCACCGCCGAGCACCGAACCGGAACCGAGGCCGCCCTCCGATGACCACCGCCGACCCGACCCAGCCCGCCCGCGGCACCGAGGCCACCCACCCGCTCACCGAGGAGCAGCGGCGGCTCTGGTTCCTCCAGCAGCTCCAGCCCGCCGACGCCGGCTTCAACATGTACCTGTGCCGCCGCTGGAGCGGCCCGCTCGACCGGGGCGCGCTGCGCGCCGCACTGTCCGGGCTGGCCGCCCGGCACGAGACGCTGCGCACCCGCTTCGCCCTGGACGGCGAGACGCCCGTCCAGCTGGTCGAGCCGCCCGCCGCCGTCCCGCTCGACGTCGTCGAGCTGGCGCCCGGCGCCTCCGAGCAGGACTTCACCGACGCCTGCCGCCCGGCGGTGAACGCGCCGTTCGACCTCGCGCGGCGCCCGCCGCTGCGCGCCGTCCTGGTCTCCTCGGGCCCGGACGAGCACGCCCTCGCCGTGGTGATGCACCACATCGTCGCGGACGGCTGGTCGTTCCGGATCCTCTGGCGCGAACTGCTCGCGCTGTACCGGGCGGAGACCGGCGGGGCGCCGGCCGGCCTGGCGCCGCTCGCGCTGCGCTACGGCGACGTCGCCCGCGCCGAGCAGGAGCGCGCGGCCGCCGGCGGCGCCGAGGCGTCCTTCCGGTACTGGGCGGAACGGCTGGCCGGCACCGGGCGGCTGCGGCTGCCGCTCGACCACCCCCGGCCCGTGGAGCCGGCGCACCCCGCGGGCTTCGCCGAGGTGGCGCTCGGGCCCGAACTGACCGCTGCCCTGGACGGGTTGTCCCGGCGGGAGCGCTGCACCCCGTTCATGGTGCTGCTGGCCGCCTACCAGTGCGTGCTGGCCCGGTGGACGGGCACCACCGACTTCCTGGTCGGCACCCCGCTGGCGGGCCGGACGGAGGCCGCCCAGGAGGGCCTGGTCGGCTACTTCGCCCGGACCGGGATCATCCGCGCCGACCTCACCGGCGAGCCGGACTTCCGGACCGTCCTGCACCGCACCCGGGCCGCCACGCTGGGCGCACTGAGCCACCAGGACGTGCCGGTCGAGCGGCTCGCCGCGCACCTGGGCCTGCCCGCCGAGGCCGGGTCGGCACCGCTCTACCAGGCGGTGTTCGTCCACCAGAGCCAGTACGACCTGGCCGACGGCAGCGGCGGCCAGGAGCTGCCGGACGGCGTCCGCACCAGCTCGATGGACTCCGGCTTCGAACGCGCCAAGACCGATCTGCTGCTGGACAGCTGGCGCACCCCCGACGGCGGGCTGACGCTCTCCTTCTCCTTCGACCGTGAACTCCTCGACGAGGCCACCGTGGTCGCGCTCGGCGCCCGCTGCCGGGCCCTGCTCACCGCCGTCGTGGCCGACCCCGGGCTGCCGCTGCACGGCGACTGGCTGATCGGGGCGGCGGAGCGGGCCGAGCTGCTGGCGCTGGGCTCCGGCCCGGTGCCCGCCGCGGCCGCGCCGCCCGTCCTGGCGCGGTTCGCGGCGCAGGCCGCCGGGACGCCCGCCGCCCCGGCGCTGGAGTGTGACGGACGCACCCTGTCCTACGCCGAACTGGACCGGCTCTCCACCGAACTGGCCGGCCGGCTGGGCCCGGTGGCCGGGCAGCTGGTGGCGGTGCGGCTGGCACCGTCCTTCGACCTGGTGGTGGCGCTGCTGGCGGTCTGGAAGGCCGGCGCCGGCTACCTGCCGCTCGACCCGGCCCACCCGGCGGAGCGGCGCCGGCTGATGCTCCGCGAGTCGGGCGCCGTCCTGCTGCTGACCGACCGGGCCGACGACGCCGACGGCGGCGACGGCACCGGCCAGGTCGGCGACGACGACGTGAGCGGAGGCGAGGGCGAGGGCGGGGGCGAGGGCGAGGGTGAGGGCCTGCGGATCGTCCCGGCCGCCGATCCCTCGCCCGGCGACGACCGGGCCGGCCTCGCCTACGTCCTGCACACCTCCGGCTCGACGGGTACGCCCAAGGCGGTGGCCGTCGGCCACGAGGCGCTCGCCGCCCGGGTCGACTGGATGGCCGGGCCGGACGGCTACCGGCTGGCGCCGGGCGACCGCATCGTCCAGTTCGCCTCGATCGGCTTCGACACCCACGCCGAGGAGCTCTGGCCCGCGCTGGCCGCCGGCGCCTGCGTGGTGCTGCTCCCCGGCGGCGGCCGGACGCTGCCCGACCTGCTCCGCGGCCGGCACGGCCCCTCCGTCACGGTGCTCGACCTGCCGACCGCCTACTGGGAGGAGCTGGTCTCGCTCGACGACCGGACGCCGTGGCCGGCCGCCCTGCGGCTCGTGGTGCTCGGCGGCTCCGAGGCCCGCTCCGAGGCCGTCGCCCGCTGGCGGGACCGGCACGGCGACACCGTCCGGCTGGTCAACACCTACGGCCCGACGGAGGCCACCGTCATCGTCACCGCGGCCGACCTCGGCGCCCCGGACGCCGCCCGGCGCCCGCCGCTCGGCCGGCCGCTGCCCGGCGTGCGGCTGTACGTGCTGGACGAGCGCGGCGCCCTGCTGCCGCGCGGCGCGGAGGGCGAGCTGTCGATCGGCGGCGCCAGCCTCGCCCGCGGCTACCTCGGCCGCCCCGACCTCACCGACGCCGTGTTCCGTCCGGACGCGTTCGCCGGGGGCCGGCTCTACCGCACCGGCGACCGGGCCCGGTGGCGCACCGACGGCCGGCTGGAGTACCTGGGCCGCACCGACGAGCAGGTCAAGCTGCGCGGGTACCGGATCGAACCGGCCGAGATCGAGGCCGCCCTGACCGTCCGTCCCGACATCGCCCGGGCCGCCGCCGTCGTTCTCGGCGGCCGCCGGCTGGTCGCCTACGCCGTCCCCGCCGCCGGTGCCGCCCCGGCCCCGGCCGCCCTGCGCGAGCACCTCGCCCGTCGGCTGCCCGCGTACGCCGTCCCGGACACCGTCGTCCTGCTCGACCGCCTGCCGCTGACGCTGAACGGCAAGCTGGACACCGCCGCCCTCCCCGAACCGGAGCCCGTCGCCGCCCACGCCTACCTCGCTCCCCGCACCGACGCGGAGCACTTCGTCACCGACCTCTGGCAGGAAGTCCTGGGCCGCCCCCGGATCGGCGTCCTCGACGACTTCTTCGAGCTCGGCGGGGACTCGCTCCTGGTGACGAGGGTCGTCGCCCGGATCCGCGCCGGCGCCGGGCTGGACGTCCCGATCCGCGACGCCTTCGAACTCACCACGGCGGCCGCCCTCGCCGCCCGCGTCGAGGAGCTGCTGATCGCCGAGATCGACGCCCTCAGCGAGGACGAGGCCGCCGACCGGCTGACCGGCTGACCCCGGCACGGTCAGGCGGCCGCCGCGCCGGGGAAGACCCGGCCGAGGTGGTAGTGCAGGACGGCGGTCGCTTCGGCCGCCGTCCGCCGGCCGAGCAGCACACTGAGGCCGAGTCCGGCGGAGACGGCCAGCAGGACGACGGCCTCCTGCCGGGCGTCCAGGTGCGGGTCGGTGTCGCCGGCCCGTTGGGCGGCGGTCAGCCGGTCGGCCAGGAAGTCCTCCATCTCGTTGGGCGCCGCGAGGAACGACGGGCCGGCGAGTGCGGGGTCGGTGACGGAGAGCACCGCGTACTCGGTGTACACGAGGTGGAAGGTCCGGCTCTCCTCGTCAGTCGGCACGGCTTCGAGCAGGACCGCCTCGACGATGTCGCGCGGGGCCGGGGAGGGCCCGGCCGCCCTGGCCCGGTCGCGGACCCGCTCGCCCATGCGCACGGCCAGCCGGGTCATCGCCGCGAGCAGGAGCTGTTCCTTGGTGTCGAAGTAGTACTGCACGAGCCGCACCGAGACGCCCGCCTCGACCGCGACCGACCTCATGGTGACGGCGTGCAGTCCGGTGGCCGCCGCCGCGCGCAGCAGGGCGTCGACGATGTGGGCCCGCCGCTCCTCGTGATCCACCAGTTTCGGCATCGGGTTCCCTTCGATTATTTTTATGGTACACACATACCATCAAGTCCTGCTGTTTCGTGCACCGGGAGGGACCATGACCAGGACCAGCGTCGGACGCTTCGTCAGCGCGGAGGCCCGAGCGAAGTTCCTTGAGGCATACGACCGGGCGATGGAGCTGTGGCCGGGCCCCCGCCGGGAGCTCGACGTCGAGACCTCCTACGGCACCGTCCACGTCCACCACTACGGGCCGCCGACCGGCGAACCGGTCGTGCTGCTGCACGGCCACGCCGGGCACGCGTCCAACTGGTACCCACAGATCGCCGCGCTCGGCGAGCACCACCCGGTCTACGCGATCGACACGCTGGACGACCCGGGCCGCAGCGTGCAACGCGTGGTCGCGGCCGGGTCCGCGGAGAACGCCGGCTGGCTCGACGAGGTCTTCGCCGGTCTCGGGCTGGAGCGGATCCACCTGGTCGGCGTCTCCTACGGCGGCTGGCTGGCCCTCAACCAGGCCGTCCACGCCCCCGGGCGCCTCGCCTCGATCGCGCCGCTGGACCCGGGCGGGATCGAGAAGGTCCCCGCCCGGTTCTACGCGCACATGGTCGGCGGCCTGCTCGGGATGCTCGCCCCGCGGCCGCTGCGCCCGGCGCTGGGACGCCTGCTCGCCAACCCCGCGCTCGGCTCGCCGCCCGAGATGATCGCGCCGCTGATGCTGGGCATGCGGACGTACCGGCCGAACGCCCGCCCCGCCGCCCCGCCGTTCACCGACGAGGAGCTGGGCTCCGTCCGGCTGCCCGTCCTCGTCCTGCTGGGCGCCCGCAGCGCCCTCCTCCGGCCGCGCCAGGCCCTCGCGCGGGTCACCGCGCTGATCCCGGGGGTCCGCGCCGAGATCGTGCGGCGGGCCGGCCACGGGCTCAACCTGGAGCGTCCGGACGTGGTCAACGACCGCCTGCTCGGGTTCGTCGCCTCCTGCCGGCAGGACGCCCGGAGCTGAGCGGAGGCCTGCCGCGAGAGGCCGGGTGCCCGCCGGGCCCGCCCCGGCGGGCACCCCGCGGTCAGGTGCCGGCGGCTTCGGCCAGGCGCGCCTCCAGGTCGGCGGCCAGCGCCTCGACGGCCGCCGCCGTGAAGGCGTGTTCGTTGTAGCGGAGCCAGCAGACCAGGCTGCCGTCGGGCTGCTCGGTGGCCGCCAGCTCGGGGACGTGGCGGTCGCCGCCGGGCAGCGGGTAGGGGACGGTCGCGCTGCGCGGGACCTCCCAGGCCGTGCAGGCCAGGCCGGGCAGCTGCGCGGGGGCGTTCCAGCTCTCGTAGCGGAGCCAGGCGGCGAACGGCACCTGCGGGCTGAACTCGGCGAACGGGTACAGCTGGTGGTCCAGCGCGGCCGTGGAGGTGTCGCGGACGCGGGCGAGCAGCTCGGCGAAGCCGGGCCCGCCCGAGGCGTCGATCCGCAGCAGCAGTGACTGGACGAAGCAGCCCACGGCCCGCTCCGCCGCCGGGTCGGTCCGGCCCGGCACCGGGGTCATCAGCACCAGGTCGGGCCGGCCGCTGCGGTCGGCGAGCAGTCCCAGCCAGACGGCCGCCAGCGCCTGGAACGGGGTCGCGCCGGCCTCCGCGGCCCGCGCGCGGAGCGCCTCGGCCCGCGCGGGCGGGACGGCGATCCGGCGGGCCGCACTCAGCACCGTCTCGGTGTCACGGCGGCCCGGGAACGGGTCCACCGCCTCGGGCGCGCCGGCCAGGGTACGGGCGAAGTGCGCGCGGGAGTCCGGCCAGTGGGCGTTCGCCCGGGCGACCAGGTCGGCGTACTCCGGCCCCGGCCCCGGCCGCGGCGCCGGGGCGGGCCGGCCGCGCCGCAACGCCGAGTAGAGGACGCCGAGTTCGCGCAGCAGCACGCCGACCGACCAGCCGTCGGCGACGATGTGGTGCACCGCGAGCAGCACCGCGTGGTCGTCCGGGCCCCGGGTGACGACCGCGAGGCGGGCCATCGGCCCCTCGGCGACGTCGGTGAGCTTGTCCCGGACGGCGACCAGCCGGGCCGACACCTCGTCGTCGGTCTCGCCCGGGGCCTCGGCGAGCACGACCTCGGCAGCGGGCTCCGCGTCGACCACCGCGCGCCGCACGCCCGGCTGCACTGCGCCCGGCACCGGGACGAACCGCGTCCGCAGCGCCGGGTGGCGGCGCACGGCCTCGTGCAGCGCCTCGGCCAGCAGGTCGGTGCGCAGCGGTTCGGTGACCCGGAACATCACGGCCACCGAGCCGACGTTGCGCCCCTCGGCCTCGGCCGTCCAGCGCAGGAAGTTCTCCTGCTGCGAGGTGAGCGGCACGTCGTGCGGCTGGGCACGCAGCTCCCGGAGGAAGGCGGAGACGTCCGCCCCGGCGCCGGGGCGGGGCGGCCCGGCCGCGGCCGGCGGGGCGTCCTCGATCCAGGCCGCCTGCGCGCGGAGCGAGGGACGCTCGAAGACCAGGGCGGTGCGGGCGGTGACGCCGAACTCGGCGGAGATCGCGGCGGCCAGCTGGACGGCGCGGAAGGAGTCGCCGCCGAGGGCGAAGAACTCGTCCTCCACCGCATGGACGGGGC
Organism: Kitasatospora sp. NBC_01560; assembly: GCF_045208415.1. Classification (NCBI taxonomy): domain Bacteria; kingdom Bacillati; phylum Actinomycetota; class Actinomycetes; order Kitasatosporales; family Streptomycetaceae; genus Kitasatospora; species Kitasatospora sp. NBC_01560. Next base: position 979,969 of record NZ_CP109364.1, read on the forward strand.
GGCCCAGGACGCGCCGCCAGAGCCCGGCCAGCGCGACCTCGCGGTCGGTGGCGGGCGGGGTGCCGGGGGCGACGCGGCCGGCGGCCGGTTCGGTGAACCGGGCGCGCAGTTCGTGCTTGAGCACCTTGCCGCTGGGGTTGCGCGGCAGCCGGTCGGTGAGCAGGATCCGCACCGGCAGTTCGGCCCGTCCGAGCCGGGCACTGAGGAAGAGCCGCAGCTCGTCGACGTCCAGGCCGCCGGCGGCGGGCACCACGGCGGCGACCGGCACGGCGCCCATCACCGGGTGCGGGACGCCCAGGGCCGCGGCGTCCGCGACCCCGGGGTGGGCGTGCAGCACGTCCTCGATCCGCAGCGTGGAGACCTTCAGCGCGCCGGACTTGATGACGTCGCTCTCCCGGTCGACCAGGTACAGGTAGCCGTCGGCGTCGAGCCGCCCGAGGTCCCCCATCCGCACCCAGCCGTCCCGGAAGACCGCCGCCGACTCCGCGGCCCCGGCCACGTAGCCGCGCGGCGGCCCGGGCTGGCGCAGCCAGACCTCGCCGGCCTCGCCGGTGGCCACCGGCGCGCCGTCGGGGCCGAGCAGCCGCAGGTCGGCCGGGTTGGCGGGGCGGCCGACCGAGCCGGGCCGGCGGGCGTCCACGACGGCGGATATCTGGGCGGGCGAGGCCTCGGCGGAGGTGTAGGTGTTGACCACGGTCGCGCCGGGCAGGGCCGCGGCCAGCGCCGTCGCGACGGGGGCCGGCAGGGCGGCGGCGGAGGAGCTGACCAGCAGCACGCTGCCCAGGTCGCGCCGGGCGGCGACGCCCGAGTTGAGCAGTTCCACGGCCATCGACGGCACCAGGAAGACGGTGCCGGCGCGGTGCTCCTCGACCACCCGGCCGAACTCCTCGGCCTCGAACCGCGGCAGGCAGATCGTCGCGGGGGCCGCGACGAGCGCGTTGACCAGCACGACCTGCGCGGCGTTGGTGCCGATCGGGAAGGCGTGCACGGCGTGCGCCGAGTGGGCGTAGGGGCGCGGGCGGGGGTCGAGGACGTGGCCGGCGGTGAGGCTGGCATGGGCGGCCTGCACACCCTTGGGCGCCCCGGTGGTGCCGGAGGTGCCGATCACCTGGGCGAGGTCGTCGGGGCCGGGCCGGTGCGGCGGGTGGTCCGGCGTGCCGGGCGCGGCCTCCAGGTCGGCGAGCAGCAGGGCGGGGACGCCGGCCGCGGCGGCCCGGGCGTCGCCCGCACCGCCGGCCACCGCGTGGCCCGCTCCGCTCGCCGCCGCGAGCCGGGCGGTGTCCTCGGCCCCGAGGTCCTCGCGGACGACGACGCCGGCCGCACCGGCGTAGTGGGCGGCCAGGAAGGCCACCGCGTACGCGTCCCAGGCGCGGTTGGTGAAGAGCAGAAGCACCCGGTCACCGGGGCGGACGCCCGCGCGGGCCAGTCCGTGGGCGGCCCGGACGGCGCGGTCCCGCCAGTCGCGGTACCCGAGGGACGCGCCGCCGACCAGCAGGGCGGGCCGGTCGGGGTGCCGGTGCGCCCGGTCGTCCAGCAGGTCGGGCAGCGTGAGAGGGGGGCCGGCGGTGGATCGGGTGTTGATGGTGACTCCCGGAGCATGACCAGGGGGAAGGTACCGCGGCCGAGCGGCCGGACCGGTGGTTGGTCCAGACCGTATCGGCTGGGCCGCGCCGTCCGCCAGAGCCGCCCGGCCTCTTCTCCGGCCCCCCGGGCCGGTGCTGTCGGAGTGTCACCTCCCCCTCGGGTGCCGGCCCGGCCCGCCGGGGCGCGTGCCGGTGGCGTGGCCGGGCCGGGAGGAGCACGGGCCGCGCGCGGGCCCGGGCGGAGCGGCGTCACCGCCGTCCGACGTGCCGGGGCGGGCATTCCGCGCGATCATGGGAAAACGCGCCCACGCGCCTCGAAAGGTGGAATGCGATGTTCCAGCTCCTGTGGATTCTGCTCATCGGTTTCGTGCTGGGGGTCCTGGCCAAGCTGATCCTGCGCGGCCCGCAGGCGATCCCGTGGTGGCTGACGATGCTGCTCGGTGCGGCCGGGGCATGGCTGGGCAACGCCGTCTCCGGCTGGCTGGGGGTGCGCCACACCGGGGGCATCGACTGGATCCGCCACGCGCTCCAGCTTGCCTTCGCAGTCGGCATCATCGCCCTCGTCGCCCCGGCCTGGAGCAGGTCCCACCCCAACAGATGAGCCGCGGCCGCCCGCCCGCCCGTCGGTGCCGGGTGGCAGACTCGCGCCGGGGTCCGAGGTCCGGGCCCCGGCGGAGGTGGGTTGGGTGGCTTTCTCCGGCAGTACCTGGCGCCTGCTGCGGGGCGACGAGCCGATCGGCGAGATCCACGTCGACGACGGTGACTTCCCCTGGCTGAGCGGCGGCTTCGCTCCCGCGCCCGGCTTCGCCGCGGTGCGGCCGTGGTTCGAGGAGTCCCGCGCCCTGCTGGACGCGGAGGACCACGAAGCCTTCGACCGGTCCTACGACCGGATCGCCGACGCCCTGACGCTGGTCGCGCCGGACGGCCCGGTGGCCGAGTTCCTGCTGCACATCGACGGCGGCCGGGCCTCCTTCCGCTGGTCCGACGAGCCCTTCGAGGAAGCCTCCGAGGACGCCTCCGAGGGGCCCGCCGAGGACGCCTGAGGCCCGCGCCTCAGCCGACGTGGACGCGCGGGCGGCGGTCCCGGTCCGGCTCCGCCTCCCGCAGCACCTCCCGGGTGACCGGCGCGACCTCCCCGTGGCCGAACAGGAAGAACCGCAGGAACTGCGCGAACGGGTTGCCCTCCGTCCACTCGAAGTAGATGTGCGGCTGCTGCCCCGTCCGGTCGCGGACCGTCAGCAGCAGCGCCGCCAGCGCGTTCGGCACGCTGGAGCTCTCCAGCGAGAGCACCCGGTAGCGGTCGTGCAGCACCTCGCCGCGCACCCGCAGCACGGCCTCGAACTCCGACGGGTCGAGCACGGTGACCTCGACGAAGACCAGGTCGTCCTCGGCCGGGATGTCGTTGTCCGCCCGGATCTGCCGCTTCTTCTCCTGGTACTCCACGAGGTCCCGGCTGTTCGGCTCGTTGGCGACCAGCCGCAGCGGGCGGTGCGTGTAGTCGCGGATGAACCGCCCGGCGGCCTCGTCGAACACGACGTCCGTCACCCGCAGCTCGAAGGCGCGCTTGAGCCGGGAGAGCAGCGAGAGCAGCATGATGCCGGCGATGAAGCAGGCACCGATCTTGACGCCGTCCGGCCGCTCGGCGATGTTGACCGCCGTGGTGTAGAGGAAGACCCCGGCGATCACCGCGAAGCCGATCGTCCAGTTCCGCTCCCCCGCTTTGTGGGCGGCGATGGTCACGGCGATCGCCGCCGAGCTGATCAGCACCAGCACACCGGTGGCGTACGCGCCGCCCTGGGCGTCCACGCTGGCGTCGAAGAGCCACGTCACCAGGAAGGCGATGGCGGTCAGCACCAGGACGGTCGGGCGCACCGCGCGGGCCCACTGCGGGGCCATGCCGTAGCGGGGCAGGTAGCGCGGCATCAGGTTGAGCAGCCCGGCCATGGCGGAGGCACCGGCGAACCAGAGGATCGCGATGGTGGAGAGGTCGTAGACGGTGCCGAAGGTGTTGCCGAGGTACTCGTGCGCGAGGTAGGCGAGGGCCCGGCCGTTGGCCGGCCCGCCGGGCTCGAAGGCCGCCTTCGGGATCAGCAGGGTGGTGATGAAGCTGGTGGTGATCAGGAAGACGCTCATGATCAGCGCCGCGGTGGTGAGCAGCTTGCGGGCCCCGCGGATCCGGCCGGTCGGCTGCTCCTCGGTGTCCTCAGGGTCACCCTCGATGTGCGGCATCACCGCGACGCCGGTCTCGAAGCCGGACAGGCCGAGCGCCAGTTTGGGGAAGACCACCAGGGCGACGCCGATCATGGCGACCACGTTGCCGTGCTCGGCGGTCAGCGCGGCCCGCCAGTCGCTGACCAGCTGCGGGGCCCGCAGGACTTCGTAGAGGCCGGTGGCGACGACGACCACGTTCAGCGACAGGTAGACGGCGACCAGCACGACGGCCAGGCCGATCGCCTCGCCGAAGCCCTTGAGGAAGACGGCGCCCAGCAGGGCGACCAGGATCAGCGTGATCATCACCTGCCGGCCGGTGAGGGCGCTGTGCAGGTGCGGGTTCTCCACCAGGTGGGCGGTGGCGTCGGCGGCGGACAGCGTGATGGTGATCATGAAGTCGGTGGCGGCGAAGCCCAGCAGCGCGAGGACGAACAGCTTGCCCTTCCAGAACGACAGCAGCCGCTCCAGCATCGCGATCGAGCCCTCGCCGTGCGGGCTCTCCTGCGCCACCCGCCGGTACACCGGCAGCGCGCCGAACAGCGTGACCAGCACCAGCACGATCGTCGCCACCGGCGACAGCAGCCCGGCCGCCAGGGCGGCGATGCCCGGCTGGTAGCCGAGCGTCGAGAAGTAGTCCAGACCGGTCAGGCACATCACCCGCCACCAGCGGGCGCCCCGGTGCTCGGCCGGAGGGTCGGCGTGCGGCCCGGGGTGCTGCTTTGCCCGGTCGGCCAACCCTTCGAGCAGCCACGCGCGGAAGCGCTCCCGGGCCGACGGGGCTGCCCCCGGAGCTGCCGGACGGCGCGAAGCTGACGAGCCCACGTACACCCCTGTCCACGACGCCGGCCGCCCACCCGCACACGGCCCGGACTCCTGGCCGCCGGACGGACGGCCCGGTCAGGCTATGTGACGGGGTCGGCGACGGCGCGGAACGCGATGGGCGCGCCCCGGTGCGTCGCCCGCTCGGCGCCCCGCCGGGGGCGGGCGGCCCGCACCCGGGGTACGGGCACGTACCGGCGCGGCTAGACTCGCCCGACCGAAGTGGACAACCGTCCGGCCGGGTGCGCACGCCGACGGCGCGGCCCCGGCCGCGAATCGCGCGAGGGACAGAACATGGTCGAGGCCTCCCCCAAGGTCGTTGTCGTCGTACCCACGTACAACGAACGGGAGAACCTCCCGGTCCTCGCCGGGCTGCTCGCCGACCTCCGGCTGCCCGGCCTGCACCTGCTGGTCGTCGACGACAACTCCCCCGACGGCACCGGCGCCGTCGCCGACAAGCTGGCGCTGGACTCCCCCGACACGGTCGGCGTGCTGCACCGCACCGAGAAGGACGGCCTGGGGCGGGCGTACGTCGCGGGCATGACCCGGGCCCTGGCGGAGGGCGCCGACGTCGTCGTCCAGATGGACGCCGACCTCTCGCACCCGGCCTCGGTGATCCCGGTGATGCTGGAGACCCTGCTGGCCGACGACACCGCCGTGGTGCTCGGCTCCCGCTACGTGCCGGGCGGCTCGACCGCCGAGGAGTGGCCGTGGCACCGCAAGGCGCTCTCCTCCTGGGCGAACTTCTACGTCAACACCATCCTCGGCCTCGGCGTCCGGGACGCCACCGCCGGCTTCAAGGCCTGGCGGGCGGACGCCCTGCGGGCGATCGACCTGCCCTCGGTGCACAGCAACGGGTACTCGTTCCAGGTCGAGCTGAACTACCGCGTGGTCAAGCGCGGGCTCACCGTGCGCGAGGTGCCGATCCGCTTCGAGGAGCGGGTCAAGGGCGCGTCGAAGATGAGCCTCGCGGTGCAGGTCGAGTCCGCGCTCGCGCCCTGGAAGCTGCTCCGCGACCAGCGCCGGCAGCCGTAGCGGCGGACGCGGGCAGGCGCGGCGGCGCGGCGAACGCGCCCCGGCGGCGGCACTTTCGGGTAGCTGTCCGGCGCGGTGGCGGTGTAAGCCGCCGCCGCGGGGAAAGTAGGGCGGCATGGCCCTTCTCCCGGAGTCCCTCGCGACCACGCTGCGCCGCGGCGCCCGAGAGCCCTTCGTCGTCCAGACGATCCGGGCGACCGTCGCCGCCACCCTGTCGTACGCGGTGGCCACCCAGCTGAGCAGCGAGCCCGCTCCCCTGACCGCACCGCTGACCGCGCTGCTGGTCGTCCAGGTGACCGTCTACTCGACGCTGACGACCAGCATCCGCCGGGTCAACTCGGTGGTGGTCGGGGTGCTGATCGCGATCGGGTTCAGCAGCGTGGTGGGGCTCTCCTGGTGGAGCCTCGGGCTGATCATCCTGGCCTCGCTGACCATCGGGCGGTTCGTCCGGGTGGACGAGTTCGTCCAGGAGGTGGCGATCAGCGCGATGCTCATCCTGGGCGTCTCGCAGGTCACCTCGCAGGCCTGGGACCGGGTGCTGGAGACGCTGATCGGCGCCGTCGTCGGGCTGCTGTTCAACCTGCTGTTCGCGCCGCCGGTCTGGGTGGACACCGCCGGCGAGTCGATCGAGGACCTCGCCCGGCGCGCCCGCCACCTGCTGAACGGCATCGCCGAGGAGCTGGGCCGGCCGACCCCGGTGGCCCGCGCGGCCGAGCGCCTGCACGAGGCCCGCCGGCTCGACCAGGCCATCGCGGACGTGGACGGGGCGCTGCGGCAGGCCGAGGACAGCCTGCGGCTCAACCCCCGGATCAGCGAGGGGCTGCTCTCCCGGCTGGTGCTGCGCACCGGTCTGGACACCCTGGAGATCTGCGTCGTGGTGATCCGGGTGCTCGCCCGCTCGCTCACCGACCTGGCGAAGCGGCGCGGGCCCGGCGAGCAGCTCTTCCCCGCCGAGCTCGCCGTGGCGCTGGAGGAGCTGCTGGCCCACGTCGGCGGCGCGCTGGTGAGCTTCGCGGTGCTGGTGACCACCCAGGTGAGCCGCAACGCCGAGGAGGCCGAGCGGCGGCTCGCCGCCGAGCTGGTCGCCGCCTGGGCCAGCCGGGAGAACGTCGCGCACCTGCTGCTGCAGCAGGTCCGGGAGCACCCGGAGGCCTGGCAGCTGCACGGTGCGCTGCTGGCCGAGGTGGACCGGATCCTGGACGAGCTGGACCTCGAACACCGCAGCCGGCGGCTGATGGAGGAGCTGGACCGCGCCTCGGTGGCGAACCGGGAGCGGTTCTCCCGGTTCGCCTGGCTGCGCCGCCTCGCCCGGGGCGAGCGGCTGCGGGCCGGGCGGCTGCGGCGCGCCCGGCTCCGGCGCGGGACCGGCTGAGCGCCCCGCCGTGGCGGCCGCAGCCGGGCCGCGGCCGTGCGGCCGGGACCGCCGGGGCTACCGGAGCAACCAGGGCTGCCCGGGCTGCCCGGGCTGCCGGGGCGTCACCCCTCGGCGGCGTCCAGCAGCTTGCCGACGTCGATCTTCTGCATCTGCAGCATCGCCGCGATGACCCGGGAGGCCTTGGCCCGGTCCGGGTCGGCGATCAGCTCGGTGAGCACGCGCGGGACGAGCTGCCAGGAGAGGCCGTAGCGGTCCTTGATCCAGCCGCACTGGCCGTCCTCGCCGCCGTCGGCGGTGAGCTTCGTCCAGAGCTCGTCCACCTCCTGCTGGTCGGCGCAGTCCACCTGGAGCGAGATCGCCTCGGTGAAGGGGAAGATCGGGCCGCCGTTGAGGGCGGTGTAGCTCTGCCCGGCGAGCTCGAAGGTGACGGTCATGACGGTGCCCGCCGCGCCGGGGCCGGCCTCGGTGTAGTGGGTCGTCCCGACGATCCGGGAGTCGGCGAACACCGAGGTGTAGAACCGGGCGGCCGCTTCGGCCTGGTCGTCGAACCAGAGGAAGGTGCTGATCTTCTGCATGGGCCCGACGGTAGCCGCGAGCCCTGGCCGGGCGGCCGCGCCACGGCCGGGGGTCACCGGTTCGGCACCCCCGGCCGTCGGTGCGGCCGGTTCGACGGCCGGGGGTGCCGTCGGAACAGCGGTCGGGTCAGTGCACCCAGCCCGCGTAACGCTGGGTGAAGCGCAGCCCCGTCCCGGCCGTCACGACGACGTCGTAGCGGCCCTGCTTGTCCAGCGGCCAGACCAGGTTGACCTGCTTGCCGGGCTTGACCCGGACCGTCCGCGCCGTCCCCGCGAAGTCGTTGGGCGTGGCGGTGAAGCCGATCTCGGTCATACCGTCGTTGACCAGCTGGAGGGTGAGCCGGCCGGAGTCGGCGAGGTCCGCCGTGACGATCGGCACGCCGATGTCGTTCTGGCCGTCCTGCCCGTCCCGGACGACGGTGCCGGCGAAGCGGCGGACGAAGCCGTCCGGGCCGTGCACGGTGAAGTCGTAACGGCCGTTGCTCTTCGCGGCGTCCCACACGTACGTGGCGGTGGCGCCGGGCGCGACGGTGTACGAGGTGCCGGCGAACGGGAGCAGGATGTTGGGGTAGACGGTGTACGGGAACGCGACCGTGCCGTCGTTGCTCATCGTGCAGGTGACCCGGCCGGTCTTCCGGTCCACCTCGGCGTCGGCCCAGGGCTGGTACGGCAGCGGCCGGTGCGGGCGCTCGCCGCGCTCCTGGACGGGCATGGACTGCGCGCCGACGGCCGGGAGTTGGACGCCGGGGAGCTTGGTGCCGGCGTCGGCCCTGGCCATCAGGGCGTTGGTGTCCGGCAGCGGGGGGATCGAGTGGTCGGGGGCCGCGAAGTCGAAGCAGCTGGTGAGGTCGCCGCAGACGGCGCGCCGCCAGGCGGAGATGTTGGGTTCGGCGACGCCGGTGACCTGCTCCATGAAACGCAGCACCGACGTGTGGTCGAAGACCTGGGAGTTGACGTAGCCGCCGCGGGACCAGGGCGAGGCGACCCAGAGCGGGACGCGGTTGCCCAGGCCGATGGCGCGGCCCTGGGTGTACTCCTCGGGGGTGCCCGGCTCGGGGGTGGGCGGCACCATGTGGTCGAAGTAGCCGTCGTTCTCGTCGTACATGACGAGGAAGACGGTGTGCTGCCAGACCGCCGGGTTGGACATCAGCGACTGGAGTGCGGTGTTGACCCAGTGCGCCCCGTACGCCGGCCCGGCCTCCGGGTGCTCCGAGAAGAGGTAGGGCGCGACCAGCCAGGAGATCGTCGGCAGCGTCCCGTCCTTGCAGTGGGCGTCGAAGGCCGCCGGGTCGAACTTGGTCATCGCGTTGACGTACCGCGGGTCGTCGTGGGGGAAGTTGTGGAACTGCTTGAAGTAGGAGAGGGCGTTGTCGTCGTAGTCGCCCGTCCGGTCGTCCTTGCTCGGGTTGTGGTAGACCCGCCAGGAGACGCCGGCGGACTGGAGGCGCTCGGCGTAGGTCGTCCAGTCGGCGACGGGGTTGTCGGTGACGGGGGTGTTGTCGATCCACGGGCCGGTGGTGCCGTCCCGGCCGGGGCCGGAGGTGCCCGTCCAGAGGTAGAGCCGGTTCGGGTCGGTCGGGCCGGCGAGTGACGTGAAGTAGGCGTCACAGAGGGTGAAGGCGTCGGCCAGGGCGTACTGGTAGGGGATGTCGGCGCGGGTGAAGTAGCCCATCGTGCGCTCGCCCTTGGCGGCGATCCACTTGTTCATCGCGCCGTTGTTGATCGCCTGGTGGCCGGTGGCCCAGTCGTGCGGGAGGCCGCCGGCGTTCTGCGCGTTGTACTTGCCGGTGTCCATCCGGTACGGCAGCATCGCGCCGCCGTCGCTGCGGCCGGCGTCCGGCTGGCGGAACACGTCGGTGCCGTCGGGGAACTGCAGCGCCTGCTTGTCGCCGAAGCCGCGGACGCCGTTCAGCGTGCCGAAGTAGTGGTCGAAGCTGCGGTTCTCCTGCATCAGCACCACGACGTGCTTGACGTCCTTGATGGTGCCGGTGAGGCGGCCCCCGGCGGGCGCGGCGGCGGCAGCGGGCGTGCCCGGGAGGCCGGTGAGGGCGACGGTGCCGGCAGCGGCCGCGGTGGCGCCGACGAAGGTACGGCGGGAAAGGTCGGACATGGCGGCGTGGCCTCTCAGAGCTGGAAGGTGGCGACGGCGGCGGCCGTGTCGGAGGGCCACTCGTTGGCGGCGACGGCGGCCTGGTCGGTGCCGGTGGCGGGCCAGTCGGCGACCAGGGTGTGGGCCTCGACCAGCTTCAACGGGCCCGTGTGGAGGACGTAGTCGATCCGGTCCTGCGGCTCGGCCTTGCCGGCGGCACGCTGCTTGCGGGTCGGCGACCAGGTCGCACCGGGCGCCTTCACCGGGTTGCCGTTCTCCTCGCGGAAGCTGTCGGTCAGTCCGGCGGCCTGGAGGGCGCCGGTGACCGGCCAGGCGAGCGGGCCGACACCGCCGTGCGCGGGCGCGGTGGCGGCCGTCCAGTCCAGGTGGGACGGCGAGGCGAGCGCGCCGGCCAGCAGCAGTGGCGTACCCGCGGCCGCGTCGGCGCGGACGGCGTCGGCCAGCGCCCGGGCCTGCCGGAGCCGGACGGAGCCGTTCTCGGCGGCCAGGACCTGGGCGGTGCTCCGGCCGTCCTGCACGGCGTACGGGCCGTAGTCCGCCTCGTCCAGGTGCGCCGTCCAGAAGCGGGCGGTGCGCCCCCCCGGCAGCTGGAGCGTGGCCCCGGCGGCGGGCAGCGAGGCCGTGGCGGGCGTGACGGCCGTCAGCGGGTAGCGGCTCAGGATGCCGACGCTGCCGGCGCTCTGGTAGGCGTACCAGCCGAGCGCGTCGGCGAGCTTCTGCGCGGCGGTGCCGGCGGTCTCCTGGAGGCCGAGCACGTCCAGGCCCTGGGCGAGCACCACCCGGAGCTGCTTCTCCGACGCGTCGGTGAAGCCGGCGCCCGCGTTGGCGAGGTTCCAGCTCGCCGCCTTCAGCCGCAACGGCCCGGCCGGGTCGGCGACGGGGATCTGCACCGTGACGGTGTCGGTCGCACCGGCGCTGTCCTTGACGCCGACGACCACCACCTCCGGATCGGCCGGCGCACCGGCCGGCGCGGTGCCGGTGAGCAGGCCGTCGGCGGCGACGGACGCCCAGGCCGGGCCGGACACCTTGCGGAACGTCGCGGTGCCCGCCGGATTGCCGGCCGGACGGGACCAGAGGCCGCCGAGCCTGACGGAGACGGCGGCACCGGGCGCGACGGGGGCGGTGGTCAGCGCGTCCACGGCGGCGTGCGGGCGGACCACGGCCGGCTTGGGCCGGAAGGTGAACGGCGCCGTCTGCGCGAGGATGCCGTAGCCGTCCTTGGCCAGCAGGTAGGCGGTGTACGGGCCGCCGGTGAGGGCGGAGGTGTCGAGCTGGACGTCGCCGGCCCCGGCCGGGGTGTACTTCCAGAGCAGCGAGGAGCCGGTGCCGGGCCGACGGGAGCCGTCGTAGATGCCGACCCAGTTCTTCTGGTCCGGAGCGTCGGTCGTCCAGTGGAAGGTGAGCCGGTCGCCTTCGACGGGGTCGGCGGAGGAGGTGAGCGCCAGGGCGCTGCCTGTGGCCACGGTTGTCCTGTCCGCCGCGCACGGGACACCGGCCCGCCGGGCGGAGCGGCGGGCCGGTGTCCCGTGCGCGACTGGTCACGGAGGCTGGAGGGAGGGTCGCCCCACAGTTGGCTGTACAACTGAGGGCGGCCCCATTCAGCCGAAGGACGGCGACCAGGGCATGAACGACGTATGACGGAATATCGGGCGCCGCGGGAACTCCCGGACTTCTCGCCGGTGGGGCGGTACGGACGGGGCGGCGCGTCCGGGCCGGCGGGGGTGCGGACGGGGGCGTGCGGACGGGGGTGTGCGGCGGGGCGTGCCGGGTGCGCTCAGTCGAGGCCGCGGGCCGCGCGGAGGCGGGCGGCGACGGCGTCCGGGTCGACCAGCGGGGCCGGGTAACCGGCGGGCCGGCGCTCCAGGCGCCACGGCCGGTGGACCGACTTGCCCGGGAGGGCGGCGAGTTCGGGCACCCAGCGGCGGACGTACGCACCGTCCGGGTCCAGCCGGTCGGCCTGGGCGAGCGGGCTGAGCACACGGTTCGGCCGGGTGTCGGTGCCGGTCCCCGCCACCCACTGCCAGTTGAGCTGGTTGTTCGCCACGTCCCCGTCCACCAGCAGGCGCAGGAAGTGCCGGGCCCCGAGGCGCCAGTCCTGGTAGAGCGTCTTGGCCAGGAAGGAGGCCGTGACCAGCCGGGCCCGGTTGTGCATCCAGCCCTCGTACGCGAGTTGGCGCATCCCGGCATCCACCAGCGGGAAGCCGGTCCGGCCGCGGCGCCAGGCCTCGGCCTCCGCGCTGTCGGAGAGCCAGCGGTCGCCCTTGCTCCGGTAGTCGTGGTGCGCGGCGTCCGGACGGGCCGCCAGCACCTGGTGGTGGAAGTCCCGCCAGGCCAGCTGCCGGACGAACGCCTCCGGCCCGGCGCCGTCCTGCCGCGCGGCGGCGGCGGCCAGCTCGGCCGCGGAGAGGCAGCCGAAGTGCAGGTAGGGCGAGAGCCGCGAGGTGCCGTCGGCGGCGAGGTCGTCGTGCAGCTCGGCGTACTGGTCCAGGTCGTAGTGGAGCCAGCGCCGCCGCCCGGCCCGCTCGCCGCCCGGCGGCAGGCCCGGCGACTCCGGTTCGGCCGCGGGCAGCGGATCGCTCGCGAGGCCCTCGGGGGTGCGCAGCGCCCGGGGCACGCGGTGGACCGTCCGGCGCGGGGCCTGCTGCCAGGCGCGGAAGTACGGGGTGAACACGGCGTAGTGGTCCTTGCCGGCGGGCGTGACAGCGCCCGGCAGGGCCACCGTGAGGGAGCCGTCGTGCACCTTCAGCCGGTCGCCGAGGAGCGCGTGCAGGGCCAGCTCGCGGCGGTGCGCGAAGCCGCTCACCCCGGCGGCGACGTGCACCGAGGCGGCGCCCGTCTCCGCGGCGAGCCGGGCGACCTCGGCGGCGGCCGGTCCGCTCCGCAGGACCAGCCGGCTGCCGAGGGAGCGCAGCTGGTCGTCGAGATCGGCGAGGCAGTCGGCGAGGAAGGCGGCACGGTTGGGCGCGTCGAATCCTGCGGCGGCGACGCCCGGATCGAGGACGAACAGCGGCACGACCTCGTCCGCGGCATCGGCCGCGGCGCGCAGCACCGGGTTGTCGTGCAGGCGGAGGTCCTGGGTGAACAGGGCGATGGAAACGGTCATCGTGGCGGGCCCGGTGGTGGTCGTGGCGGTCTGGGCGGCGCCGCCCCGGCCGTGACGGCCCGGCGGCGACGTGCGAGCCTCCCACTCCCGGCGGCCGTGCAGGGGCACGGCACGCCGGGGCGGGCGCTCGGGCCCGCCCGCTCGTACGGGGGTCGTCCGGGTGGGCCGCTCCTCCTTCGGAGCCGACGGCCGAACGGATTGGCCCGGATTTCGCGGGGTTTCGGCGGGCTGCGGGCACGGCTGCCCATTGCCCGACCGGCCGGTCGGGCAATGGGCTGCCGGTCAGCTGCCGGCAGCGTCGGCGAGCACCTCGCGGGCCGCGCGCGCCCCGGACGCGAGCGCTCCCTGCACGGAGCCCGTCGCCCGGTGGTCGCCACAGACGAAGCGGCCGCGGGACCACCGCGTCGGACGGCTCAGCGGGTGCGGGGAGGGCATCGCCGGCAGCGCGTCGGCGATCCGGTACACGGCCAGCTCCTCCCAGTCCGAGGTGTCCGTGCCGTAGAGCTCCGCCAGCCTGGCCGGCACCCGGCGGGTGTCCCGGTCCACCCCGAGCAGCGACGTCGACACCAGCGCCCGCCCGTTCCTCGCGTACGCCGGCACCACCTCGGACAGCACCACCGAGTTGAGCAGCACGCCGTCGGTGTCGACCAGCAGCGTCGGGTCACGCAGCGGCGGCACCGGGGCGGCGTGGTAGACGGTGGTGACCGCGCGCATCGCGGGGAGCGGGTGGCCGGGGAGCAGCCGCGCCGCGGCCGCGGCGCCCGTGGCGACCACGACGGTGGGCGCGGCCAGCACCGAACCGTCGGCCAGCACCACCCCCTCGTCCGTGAGCGCCGTGACCGGCGACTCCAGCCGCACCACCCCGGCCGGCAGGCCGGCCGCCAGCTGCGCCGGCACGGCCCCGACCCCGCTGCGCGGCAGGCAGAGCGTGCCCCGCAGCATGCTGCGCCAGACCAGGTGGAACACCCGGCTGGACGTCTCCAGCGTGTCGTCGAGGAACACGCCGGCCAGGAACGGTGCCAGCACGTCGTCGACGGCCCGCTGGGACAGGCCGGACCGGCGGAGCGCGCGGTGGGTCGGGACGTCGGCGCAGCGGCGCTGGAGGGCCGGCGGGAGCAGCACGTCCCGAGTGGAGAGCAGGCCGAGGGCGGCGAGGTCCCGGGCGGGGAGGGGCGGGTCCGTGAGGAGCGCGCCGAAGCGGCCCGGACCGCGCGTCGGGTCCGTGAGGCGGCGCCGGCCCGCCGAGCCGACCAGCAGGTACCCGGGCGTGAACGGGTGCAGGGCGAGGGAGCGCAGGTCCACCCGGCGGCGGAGCTGGGGGTAGGAGGTGTTGACCACCTGGAACCCGCGGTCGAGCGTGAACTCGCCGACGGTGTCGGTGCGCATCCGCCCGCCGACGGCGTCCGACGCCTCCAGCACCGCCACCCGCCGGCCGGCCCGGCAGAGGTCCAGGGCGCAGGCGAGCCCGGCGAGCCCGGCCCCCACGATCACCGCGTCCAGCTCCGGTCCGCGCATCAAGGCTCCTCCTCGGGTCGGGGTCGGGGTTCTCGGGTCGGGGTCGGGGCGCGTCGACGTCCGGCGTCGGAGTCGGAGTCGGAGTCGGAGTCGGCGTCGGCGGGACGGGGGCGCCGACACAAGGAGCGCGCCCCCGCCCCGGACCCGTCCGGACACCTCCCACAGTGCCCGGGCCGGTAACGGCGCTTCGGAGCGAAGCCGCGGGTGGATGGCCGCCGCGGTCCGGATTCACCCGAACGGCGCAGCCAGGGCGTCCGGTGGGCGCGCCCACCGTCCGGCACCCGTCCGACACCCGGCCGGCGGCGCCATCGGCGGCGCGGTCAGCGTCTGGCCAGCCGGCGTTCGCCGCCGGCCCCGGGGGTGTACTCCAACGAGTAGTGCGCGAAGACCGCCGGCTCGTCCTCCGCAGGCAGCACGTCGTCCGTGCCGATCGACGGCGCCTGCTTGACCAGGGCCTTCGGGAACGCCACCCGCACGTACCCCGGCCCGACGACGGCGTCGTCCAGCGGCACGAACACCAGCCGGTGGCGCGTCGGCAGGCCGACCGTGACGGTGGCGAAGAACGCCTGGTCGCTCGCGGTCTCGACGTAGACGGATTCGAGCGTGCCGATCCGGTGGTCCGCCTCGTCGACCACGGCGTGGCCCCGCCACTCCCTGATGTCCGCCGCTCCGATCATCACGACCTCCCATTCTCGGGCCTGTCCACGGGGTGATGTCCGGGAGGTTCCATCCTGCTCCGGTCCGGGCCGGTCCGCTCGACGGGCACCGCCGGCGGCGCCGCGGACGGCCGGCCCGGCGCGCCCGGCCGCGCTGCGCGAGTGCCCGGCGGAGCCACTGTGGGACGCGATCGCCCGCGCGGTGCCGGCGCAGTTCGCACCGGACGCCGCGGCGGCCGCCCACCCCGCGCCGGGCGCGGCGCAGTGGACGGCAGGCGTGCGCATGATGCTCGCCGAGCCGGCCCCGCAGGGCGAGATGCTGCGGGCCGGTGCCACCACCGAGGCCGAGATCGCCTCCGCCGTCGCCGACCGCACCGGCACCGACCTGGGACGGGACTTGTACCCGCACCTCGTCGCCGCCTCGGTCACGGCCGCCACCAACACCGCCATGGCCCGCCACCTCCGCACCGATCCGCCGGTACCGCTGGGGCGTCTGCTCGCGGACGCCCTCGTCGGGATCGCGGCGGGTCTGCCGACCCCCTGACGCTCCACCGAGGGCCGACGCCCGGCAGTCGGCCGGGCCGATGCCGCCTGCCCGGAAGGAAGCCGTCCATGATCGACGTCATCGTCGCGGGCGCCGGACCCAACGGCCTGATGCTCGCCTGCGAGCTCGCCCTGGCCGGCGCGCGCCCGCTCGTCCTGGAACACCGCACCGAACCGACCGACGAGCAACGCGCGAACGGCCTGGTCGGCCAGGTCGTCCGGATGCTCGACCGGCGCGGACTGTACGCGCGGCCGACCGCACCCGGGGCCGTACCCGAGCCGGCGCCCGGTTTCGTGTTCGGCGCGCTCCCGCTCGACCTCGCCGACCTGGCCGACAACCCGCTGCACACCCTGATGGTGCCGCAGCGCAGGATCGAGCAGATGCTCGCCGAACGGGCGGCCGAACTGGGCGTCGAGGTCCGCCGCGGGCACGAGGTCACCGGCCTGACGCAGGGCACGGACTCGGTGACCGTCGGACTGCGTGAGGGCGATCCGCTCGAAGCGGCCTGCCTGGTGGGCGCCGACGGCGGGCACAGCACCGTCCGCAAGCTCGCCGGAATCGGATTCCCCGGCGTGACCACGGACTCCTCGGCGTCGCGCACCGGCCACGTGGGCGTGCTCCCGGAGGCGGTCGGTGCCGACGGCGGCCTGCTCGTACCCGGCTTCGGTCTCGTGCCGCCGTTCCGCCACCTGCGCACCGAGCGCGGCATGATCACCTGGGCGCCGTTCCCGGGCGGCGCACCGCTGATCAGCACGACGGAGTGGGAGCAGCCGGCCGAGGGCGAGGCCTCGCTCGACGAGCTCCGGGCCAGCGCCGCCCGGGTGCTCGGCACGGACGTGCTGCTCGACCCGCTGACCGGGCCCGGGCCCCACCTGATGAGGCGGCTGTCCGGAGGCAACACCCGGACCGCGTCGCAGTACCGGGCGGGTCGCGTGTTCCTGCTCGGCGACGCCGCGCACGTGCATGCGGCGATCGGCGGCCCGGGGCTCAATCCGGGCCTCCAGGATGCGGTGAACCTCGGCTGGAAACTGGCCGCGGAGGTGCGTGGCCGTGCGCCGGACGGGCTGCTGGACACGTACGAGTCGGAGCGGTCCTCGGTGGCGCGGCGGGTCGCCATGCAGACGCAGGCACAAGCGCTCCGGTCAGCCCCCACCGATGCGGCGGAGGTCGAGGAGCGGAGGGTCGACGGGCCAGGGGAAGGGCGCGGTGGCGGTGGCGGTCGCGGCGGCGGCGAGGCGGAGGGCGCCGAGCAGGGGCGGGCCGTCCGGGCGGTGCGGGCGGGCCGTCGGGAGGTGACGGGCGAGGGCCTCCTCGGCGGCCGACCGCACGCCTGCCAGGTTGAACAGGCCGCCGGTCAGGGCGAGTCGGGGCGCGCTCAGGCCCGCGGCGGCGGCGGCGGCCGCCGTCGCCGTGGCGGCGATCTCCTCCCCGGCCTGCCGGACGATCGCTGCGGCGGCCGGGCAGCCGTCGTCGGCCGCGGCCAGCACGTCGGGGGCGAAGGCCGCCAGCAGCCCGGCGCGGTCGGGGCGCGGCTGGAGCGCGGCGGGGAGACCCGCCACCGGGCCGTAGCGGCGCTCGGCCGCCGCCAGCAGCGCGGGCGAGCCGCCCGTCCGGCCGTCGTGGGCGCGCAGGGCGGCTTCCAGGCCGGCGCGGCCGATCCAGGCGCCACTGCCGCAGTCCCCCAGCAGCTGGCCCCAGCCGTCCGCCCGGCACCACCCGGCGCCGGGGGCGCGGCCGATCGCCACCAGGCCGGTGCCCGCGGCGACAGTGACCCCCGACCGGGTGCCGAGTGCGCCCACGTGCGCGGCCACGGCGTCGCCGGCCAGCACCAGGTGCTCGGCTCCGGTCGCCCGGGCCAGCGGGCCGGGCAGTCCGGCGGCGAGGTCGCGGCCGAGCAGCGCCATGCCGGTGGCACCGACGGCGACCGCGCCGATGCGGGCTCCGGGCGGCAGCTCGGCGGTGAGGGTTTCCAACGCGGGCAGGAGCCGGCCGAGCAGGGCCCGGGCGTCGTGGCCGGACGCGCCGATCCGGGCGGCGACGGGGACGTCCCGGGTCTGCGCGCCGCGCAGGTCGTCGACCCGGTCGGCCGGGGCGAGGGCGAGCCGCGCACCGGTGCCGCCGACATCGATGCCGACCGCCCACACGCCGCGCGGGGTGGGCGGCGTGGGCGGGGTCGGCGGGGTCGGCGGGGTCGGCGGGGTCGGCGGTCGGTCCACGGCATCGCTCCCACTGGATGGTGCTCTTCCACCGACGAGGGCCTCGGCGTGCGAGTCCTCGGTGTGCGAGTCCCCGGGGCCCTCGGTACCCGACGGATGTCAGCTGCGGGCTGTCCGAAGTGTGCCACCATCGCCCCGTGCAGGAGAGCGACCCGTGCGGGAGAGCGCGCCGTGCACCGTGCCGCCGTCCTCACGATCCGGGCCCGCCTGAGCTCCGGCCACGTCACCGGCGCCGCCCGTCGGCGCTGCGGGGCGCCGGTGCGGCGAACGGGCCCTGCTGCGGGTCGGGTTGTCGACCCCACGGTGTGGGGGGCGGCCGGGGAGAACGCCGTGGACCGACCGAAGCGGTCAGCGCGCCGCGAGGAACTCCTCCACCACCCCGACGAACCGCTCCGGCTCCTCCACCCACGGGCGGTGGCCGGAGCGGGCGAGCATCTCCAGCCGGCCGCCCGGATGGCAGTCGGCGACGGCCCGGGCCGGCGCGGTGCCGATCATGCCGTCCGAGGCCCCCGCCAGCACCAGGAGCGGGCTCGCGGGGGCGGCCAGCCGGGCGATCCGCCCGGCGAGCGTGTCGGGGCGGGCCGAGCCCGCATAGAAGGCGTCGCGCAACCAGTCCAGCGTGGTGGCGTGCTCGGGCCGGTACTCGGCGCGGCGTTCCTCCGTCCAGCGGTGCCAGAAGAAGGGCACGATCAGGCGCTGGAGGGCGGCGAGTTCCGCGTCGGTGTGGCCGCCCGCGGCGAGCAGGCGGTCGGCCTCGGCGGCATCCGGGTACCAACTCTCGCCCGCGCGGGCGGCGCGCAGGGCGGTCAGCTCGGCCTGGTCCGGCTCCCGGCCGGCCCGGCCGACCGGTGCGACCAGCACCGTCCGCCGGACGCGGTCCGGGTGTTCGGCCCGGTACTCCTGGGCCGTGAGGCAGCCGGCCGAGTGGGCGAGCAGGTCTAGGCGGTCCAGCCCGAGGTGCCGGCGGAGCGCCTCCACGTCGCGGGCCTGCTCGACGAAGGAGACGGTGGCCCGGTCGGCGGGGACGTCGGACCGCCCGGTGGCCCGGGCGTCGAGCAGCACCAGTCGGCGCCGGCGGTCGAGCCCGCCGAGGCCGCCCAGGTACCGCGCGTCCATCCCCGGCCCGCCGGCGAGCACCACCAGCGGCTCGCCCTCGCCCCTCAGGTCGTAACTGATCCTGGTGCGGTCGTACGAGAGGAAGATCGGCATGGCGGAGACGATCACACGCCGACCCCCGCACTGTCACCGGCATTCCGCATAGTGGTCCAGACCACCGTCGTGACCGGTGGGGCCCCCGGACCGGCAGGGGCCTCGACCGATCGGAGCCCCGGGCCGGTCAGGCGGTCGGACGCGGGGCGGGGACCAGGCCGGACTGGTAGGCGATGGCGACCAGCTGCGCGCGGTCCCGGGCGTCGAGTTTGGCCATCGCCCGGTGGACGTGGGTGCGCACGGTGAACGGGCTGACGTACATCCGCTCGGCGATCTCCTCGTTGCTCAGCCCGGCCGCGGCCATCACCATCACCTCCCGCTCGCGGGCGGTGAGCGCCGTGAGCCGCTCCGGGACGGTCCCGGGGACGAGGGCCGGCTCGGGCTGCGCGAGGAACTGGCCGATCACGGCCCGGGTGGCCGCGGGCGAGAGCAGGGCATCGCCGGCCGCCACCGTACGGAGTGCGGCGAGCAGCTCCTTCGGGTCGGCGCCCTTGCCGAGGAAGCCGCTCGCGCCCGCCCGCAGCGCCTGGGCCACGTACTCGTCGATCTCGAAGGTGGTGAGGATGAGCACCCGGGTGCCGACGAGCTCCTGGTCCGCGCAGATCGCGGCGGTCGCGGAGAGCCCGTCCACACCGGGCATCCGGATGTCCATCAGGACGACGTCGGGCCGGGTGGCGCGGGCGAGCTCGACGGCCTCCCGGCCGTCGGCGGCCTCCCCGACCACCTCCATGTCCTCGGCGGCGTCGATCAGTACCCGGAAGGCGCCGCGCAGCAGTGCCTGGTCGTCGGCGAGCAGTACGCGGATGGTCATGCGTGGTCCTTGTCCTCTCGGGCTGCGGCGGTGCGCAGCGGCAGTTCGGCGGTGACGAGGAAGCCGCCCCCCGGCCGGGGGTCGGCCGAGAGCCGGCCCCCGACGGCACCGGCCCGCTCCCGCATGCCGAGAAGCCCGTAGCCGACGGCACCGGCCCGCTCCCGCATGCCGAGAAGCCCGTAGCCGGCGGCGTCGGCGGGACGGGACGGGGCGGCGGGGCGGGGCGGGGTGGCGGGACGGGGTGGGGCGGCGGGGCCGGCCGGGTGGGGCGCGCGCGCCGGGCGGGGTCGCCCGTTCGCGACGGAGAGCGCGACCCGGCTGCCCGAGTACACCAGGGTGACGTCCGCGCCCGCGCCCCGGGCGTGCTTGGCCACGTTGGTCAGGGACTCCTGGAGGATCCGGTACGCGGTGAGGTCCACGCCCGCGGAGAGCGGACGCGGCTCGCCCTCGACGGTGAGCCGGACCGGCAGCCCGGCCCGTTCGAAGGAGTTGATCAGCTCGGGGAGCCGGCCGAGGCCGGGGGCCGGTTCCAGTGGCGCCTCGGGGTCGTCGGCCCGGCGCAGCAGTCCGACGGTGGCCCGGAGCTCCTGGAGTGCGGAGCCGGTGGCGTCGGTCAGGTGGCTGAGCATCTCGCGAGCCTGCGCAGGGTGGGTGTCCAGGAGGTGGACGGCGATGCCGGCCTGGGCGTTGGCCAGCGCGATGTGGTGGGCGACGACGTCGTGCAGGTCGCGGGCGATCCGGATCCGCTCGTCGGCGACCCGGTGGCGGGCCTCCTCCTCACGCGTCCGCTCGGCGCGTTCGGCACGCTCCTCGATCGCGGCGAGGTGGGCGCGCCGGTTCCGGATCGAGTCCCCGATCGCACCGGGCAGCACCACCCAGGTCAGGATGCCGATCCGCTCGCCGAGCGGGGCGCCGGAGTCGACGACCAGCGCGGTGATCGTGAGCAGCACGCCCGCGACGGCCGTCGCCACGCGTGCGGTGAGCCGGTCGGTGCGGACGGCGAGGAAGTAGAGGGCGGTGAGGAGCGGCGCGCTCAGGGTGGGGCTGGGTCTGGCCGAGGTGAGTTCGAACAGCAGGGCGCAGCCGAGCGTCACCCCGGTCACCGTGCGCGGGTACCGCCGGTGGGCGAGCACGACGAGGCTGGAGAGCACCGCGAGGGTGAACGGCAGCACGTCCGGCCGGACGTAGCGGCCGGGCTGCTCGATCATGGTGCCGAGGCAGGTCACGGCGAGCAGGGCCAGCCCGCCGACGGTGTCGAACAGCCGGGGGTGGCGGCGGCGGGTGCGGCGCAGCCAGGAGTCGTTCATCGCGTCATCTCGTGCATCTCGTACATCGCGTCATCTCGTGCTCTTCGTGCTCGTGGTGCTCTCCGGTACAGGGGTGCCGGGCCGGCCGCCGGGGCGGGGAGCCGGCTCGCCGGCCTCCGCCTGTGGGCCCACCGTGACCCGTCGCCGGGGGCGGGCGCCGCCGACGACGGGGGTAGGCGTGCCGGGGGCCGTCGGCGCGGACGGCGACGGCCCCCGGTACGCCCGGTCAACGATCTAGACGCCGACCGAGTGCCTGACCTGCACCGGTTCCGGCGCGGGGGTCTGCAGCCGGGCGCCCTCGACGTCGATGTCCGGCAGGATCCGCGCCAGCGGGCGCGGCAGCCACCAGGCCCGGTGGCCGAGCAGGGCGAGGGCCGCGGGCACGATCGCCATCCGGACCACGAAGGCGTCGAAGGCGACGGCGGTGGCCAGGCCGAGCCCCATCATCTTGATCATCGACTGGTTCATTCCGATGAAGCCGGCGAAGACGCTGATCATGATGAGTGCGGCCGCCGTGACCACCCGGGCGTTGTGCCGGAAACCGGTGACCACGGCCTGGCCGGGCTCCTCGCCGTGGACGAAGGCCTCGCGTATCCGGGTGACCAGGAAGACCTCGTAGTCCATGGCCAGGCCGAACACCACACCGATCATGAAGATCGGCATGACGCTCATCACCGGACCGGTCTGCTCGACCCCGATCAGGTCGGCCAGCCAGCCCCACTGGAAGACCGCGACCACGGCGCCGAGCGCGGCCGCGACCGAGAGCAGGAAGCCGAGCGCCGCCTTGAGCGGGACGACCACCGAGCGGAACACCACCAGCAGCAGCAGGACCGCCAGGCCCACGACCACGGCCAGGTACGGCACCAGTGCGTCGGTCAGCTTCTGCGAGACGTCGATGTTCATCGCCGTGGCGCCGCTCACCAGCACGGTCGCACCGATGGAGCTCTTCAGGCCGGGCGCGCCGGCCCGGATGGCGTGCACCAGCTCCTTGGTCGCGGCCTCGTTCGGCCCGGTCGCCGGTATCGCGCTGATCATCGCCGTGTCGCCCGCCCGGTTGAACATCGCGGGTGACACCGACACCACGCCCGGCAGGCCGGCGACCGTCCTGCCCACCTGGTCGGCCACGGCCTTGGGGTCGGCGGTGCCCTTGGCGTCGACCAGGACGGTCAGCGGCCCGTTGAATCCGGGGCCGAAGCCGGCGGAGAGCAGGTCGTAGGCGCGGCGCTGGGTGGTGGAGGTGGGCTGGGACTCCTCGCCCGGCAGGCCGAGCCGCAGGTCGAGCGCGGGCACCGCGAGGATGCCGAGGCCGATGACGCCGCCCAGCAGGACCGCCACCGGGCGGCGGAGCACGAACCGGGCCCACCGGGTGCCGCCGTTGGGCCGCGGCTCGACGGCCGGGCCGGCCGCAGTGGTGACGGCGTGCGGCAGGGTGGTGGCGTCCGACGACCGGCGGGCGCCGGAGCGCCGGGTGCGGCGCTCCCGCCGCGGCAGCACCCGGCGGCCGAGGAAGCCGAGCAGCGCGGGGACGAGGGTGAGCGCGATCAGCACCGCGATCACCACGGTGCCGGCCGCGGCCAGGCCCATCTTGGCCAGCACCGGGATGCCCACCACGGAGAGGCCGGCCAGGGCGATCACGACGGTGAGCCCGGCGAAGACCACCGCGGAGCCCGCCGTGCCCACCGCCCGCCCGGCGGCCTCGCGCGGCTCGTGGCCGTCGGCGAGCTCGGCGCGGTAGCGGGAGACGATGAAGACGGCGTAGTCGATGCCGACCGCGAGGCCGAGCATCATCGCCAGCGTGCTGGTGGTGCTGGAGAGCCCGAGGGTGCTGCCCAGCCCGGTGATGGCGGCGATGCCGAGCCCGACCCCGATCAGTGCGGTCAGCAGCGGCAGGCCGGCCGCGGCCAGTGATCCGAAGGTGATCACCAGCACGACGGCGGAGATGGCCATGCCCACCGCCTCCGTCGCGCCGCCCGGCTCGGGACCGCCCTGCAGCGCGGAGCCGCCGATCTCGACCGTGAGCCCGGCGTCCCGCCCGTGCTGGGCGGCCTGCTTCAGGGCCTCCGTGGCGGGCTCGCCGACCGAACCGGGCTTGGCGTCGTAGCTGACCGTCGCGTAGGCCGTCGTGCCGTCCTCGGACACCGCGCCCGCCTTGAACGGCGACACGGCGGCGGTGACCTGCTCGGCGTGGGCCAGCTCGGCGACCGTCCGCTCGACCGCCTGCTGGTTGGCGGCGGCCGTGATCTTCTGCCCGGAGGGCGCCACGAAGACGATCCGGGCCGAGGCGCCCTCGGCCATCCCGCCGGGGAACCGCTGGTCCATCAGGTCGAAGGCCTGCTGTGCCTCCGTACCCGGCATGGAGAACCCGTCGTCGGGTGCCGCCGGGGCCTTGGCGGCCAGCACTCCGGCGGCCGCCAGCAGGGCGACCCAGAGCAGGGTCGTCAGTCGGCGCCGGAGGTAGGCCCATCGGCCCAGGCGGTACAGGAAGGTGGCCACAGGAGAGCAGACTCCTCAGAGGGAAGGGAAGGAAAACCGACGCCCCGGAGCGACCGGAGCACCCCGGTCGACCGGAGCACCGCCATCCTCGGCCGCCGGGAGCCCTCCCGTCGTCATCGCTCAGCAGGCACTTCGCGTACTGCGGACGCAGTAGCCGGGACACCCGGACGGAGCAGTCCGGGCCTGCCGGGGGAGGCTCCGGCCCTCCTCCCCCGGTATCGACACGGCGGGGCACGGCGCCCCGGCGCGAGGTCACCCGGGCGGGCGGTGACGACGGGCCGGGGCCGGGCGGGCGAAGTAGCGTGATGTGCCTGGCCCGACCGGTTCGCCCGGTCCCGCCGGAGTCCGGGCCGGAAGCCCGGCCTGTCCGTTGCCGTGTTCGTCCCGTTGCCGTGTCCGTCCCGCGCCATGTTCGCCCCTGCCGTAGTCGTCCCCTGCTGTGTTCATCCCGTGCCGTGTTCGTCCCGCTGCCGGAGGAGTGCCCGATGGGCGTGCCAGCCGCTCGCATCGTGTTCGACGAGAGCGACCGCGAGGCGGTCGCCGAAGCCGTGACCGAGATCCTTGCCACCGGAGCCCTGACGCTCGGCCCCTGGACCGAACGGTTCGAGCAGGCGTTCGCGGCAGAGCACGGCGCCTCGCACGCCGTCGCCGTCGCCAGCGGCACGGCCGCGCTGGAGATCGTCCTGCGCACCGTCGGGGTCCGTGACCGTGACGTGGTCGTCCCGGCCGTCACCTTCTACGCGACCGCGGGCGCCATCGTGCACGCGGGCGGGCGGCCGGTCCTCGCCGACGTCGACCCGGCCACCCTCGCGCTGAGCCCGGAGACGCTGGAGGCCGCGCTCACCCCGGACACGGCCGCCGTCGTGCTGGTGCACATCGGCGGCCTGATCACCCCCGACGTGGACGCCCTGCGGGCGATCTGCGACCGCCGCGGCGTCCCGCTGGTCGAGGACGCCGCGCACGCCCACGGGAGCAGCTTCGCCGGGCGCGCGGCCGGTACCTTCGGGCTCGCCGGTGCCTTCTCGTTCTACCCGACCAAGGTCACCACCAGTGGCGAGGGCGGCATGATCCTCACCGAGTCCGCCGAGCTGCGCGACGAGGCCCGGATCTACCGCGACCAGGGCAAGGGCTCGTTCACCACCAACCACCACGTCCGGTTCGGCGCCTCCTGGCGGCTGAGCGAGCTGAACGCGGCGGTCGGCACGGTACACCTGCGGCGGCTCAAGGAGTTCGTCGAGACCAGGCGTCGGGTCGCCCGGCAGTACGACGCGGCGCTGGCCGGGCTCGACGGCGTCCGGCCGGTCACCGAACCGGCCGGCGTGCGCAGCAACTACTACAAGTACGTGGCGCTGCTGCCGCCCGGCGTCGACCGCGCCGCGTTCAAGCGGGCGATGGCCGAGGACCACGGCGTCCGGCTCTCCGGCGAGGTCTACGACCTGCCGCTGCACCTGCAACCGGTGCTGGCCGACCACCGGCGCGGCCCGCTGCCGGTCGCCGAGGACGTCTGTGCCCGGCAGATCTGCCTGCCGGTGCACTCCGACATGACCGACGACGAGACCGACGAGGTCATCCGGGCCGTCACCGCCGTCCACCGGCGGGTCACCGGCTGACCCGCTCATTCGTACACCCGCACGACCGCCGTGCGGACCCACCGAGCTACGGGCCCACCGGCCCGAGGTACAGGCCCACCGGCCCGAGGCGCACGCCCACCGGCGCAGCACCGGGCGGGTGGCCTTCCGGAGAAGGAGAGAGAACGTGCGCGTAGCCGTCACCGGGGGATGCGGATTCATCGGCTCGCACGTCGTGGACCGGCTGCTCGCAGCCGGGCACGAGGTGCTCACGGTCGACACCACCGACAAGTACCTCAACCCCGGCGCCGAGCACGCCCGGATCGACATCCTCGACCTGCCGGGCCTGACCGACGCGCTGGACGGCAGCGAGGTGGTGTTCCACCTGGCCGCGATGGCCGACGTCGAGCAGGTCGCCGCCGACCCCGTCCGGGCCGTCCGCACCAACATCGACGGCACCGAGGCCGTCCTGGAGGCGGCGCGGCGCAGCAACCTCAGCCGCACGGTGCTGGCCAGTACCGTCTGGGTCTACGGCGCCGCGCTGGCCGAGGCCGGGGCGACCGGCGAGCAGGAGCTCGACGAGCACGTGCCGATCGAGCTGGAGCACAGCGGGCACCTGTACGTGGCCACCAAGCTCGCCGCCGAGATGCTGGTGCACAGCTACCGGGAGCTGTACGGGCGGCACTTCACCATCCTGCGCTACGGCATCCCGTACGGGCCGCGGATGCGGGACGAGTTGGTGGTCGCCCGGTTCGTGCAGGCCGCGCTGGCCGGCCGGCCGATCACCATCGCGGGCGACGGCCGGCAGAGTCGCAACTTCGTCTACGTCGAGGACCTCGCGGACGCGCACGTCCGGGCCCTGTCGCCCGCCGCGGAGGACCAGACCTTCGCCCTGGAGGGCTCGACCCCGGTCTCGGTGCGCGGCATCGCCGACACCGTGGACGAACTGCTCGGGCCGGTCAGCATCGAGCACATCGAGGCCCGGACGGCCGACTACTCCGGGCGCCGGATCTCGGCCGCCCAGGCCAAGCGCCTGCTGGGCTGGTCGCCGCGGACCAACTTCGCCGACGGGGTGCGGCGCTACGCCGAGTGGTACCGGGACGCGCTCGCGGCCGGCGGTCCCGCGCCGAAGCGCCGCCCGGGCACCGGCACCACTGCCGGCGGCGCGCCCGGCACCGCTCCCGGCGCCTCCTGAGGCGGGCCGGGTGCCGCACGCGCTCCTGGTCTCCGGTTCTCTCGGGCAGGGCCACGACGTGATGGCCCGGGCCTGCGCGGACTCGCTGCACGAACGCGGGTGGACCACCACCACGGTGGACGCGATGGCGCTGCTCGGGCAGCGGGCGGGTGCGGCCGGGGAGGCGGTGTTCCGGCGGCTGCTCGACCTGCCCGGGGTCTACGACGCCTTCCACTTCTCGGCCCTGCGGCCCGGCGCCCGGCTCGCGCTGCTCGCGGACGCGGCGGCGCGCTACCGGCTGGTGCCGGCCCTGCGCGGGCTGCTCGCGGAGCAGCGGCCGGAGCTGGTGGTGTCGGTGTTCGCCACCGCCACCTCGGCGGTGAACCGGCTGCGCGGGTACGGCGGGCCCGCCTTCCGCCACCTCGTGCTCTGCACCGACGTCACGCCGCACCGGCTCTGGGTGCAGGACGGCACCGACCTCTTCCTGGTCACCTCCGAGGTCGCGGCCTGCGCGGTGCGGCGCTACCGGCCGGACGCCAGGGTCGCGGTGCTCCCGGCGCCGCTGCGGGCGCCGTTCTACCGGCCGCCCGCCCGGGCCCGGGCCCGGGCCCGGGCGGGCGTGCCGCCGGACGCGCGGTGCGTGCTGCTGATGTCCGGCTCCTGGGGGCTCGGCCCGCTGGCCCGGACCGCGGCCGCACTGGCCGACGCCGGACCGCACGTGCTCGCCGTGGCCGGCAACAACCGGGAGCTCGACCGCCGGCTCCGGCACGCCGCCGGGCGCCGCCCGAACCTCCACCCGTTCGGCTGGACCGACCGGATCCCCGACCTGATGACTGCCGCCGACCTGGTGGTGACCAGCTCCGGCGACACCTGTAGCGAGGCCCGCGCGCTCGGCCGCCGGCTGCTCCTGCTGGACGTCGTCCAGGGCCACGGCCGGGACAACCTCCAGCACGAGCTGGAGCTCGGCCACGCCGACGTCACCTCGGCCCGGCCCGCCGAGGTGGTCCGCAACGCCCTCGCCGCCCTGGACCGGCCGGCCCCCGCCCCGTCCGCCGGTGCCACGCCGGACGGCTGGCGGACGGGGTTCGCGGCGGCCCTGCGGGACGTCGGGCTGTAGCGCGGTACCGGGCGGCCAGGGCGGCGGCCGGGCGGCGAGGGCGGCGGCCGGGCACGTCACCCGAGGAGGCCGTGGTCGCGCAGCGGGCCGAGGGTGAGGCCGCGGCGGCGGCAGTGGGCGGCGATCAGGGGAAGCGCACCGAGGGTGGCCCGCCAGGAGCCGGGGGCGGAGGTGCAGTCGGAATCGTGCAGGAGGAGGGTGGCGCCGGCGGTCAGGCCGGGGCGGGCGGTGGCGTGGACGGAGGCGGCGGTGGCGTCCTCGGTCCAGTCCCGCCCCCAGGCCGTCCAGAGCACGGTGCGCAGCCCTACGCGGTGGGCGGCCAGCGCCGGACCGGCCGTCAGGACTCCGTAGGGCGGGCGGTACCAGAGCGGCCGGGCGCCGCACAGCTCCGTCACCGCCTCCGTGGCACGGCGCAGTTCGCGCAGGTCCCGGGCGGGGGCCGGGTACCACTGGGAGCGGTGGTACCAACCGTGCACGGCGACTTCGTGACCGCGGGCCACCAGCTCACGGCCCAGGTCGGGGGCGCGCTCCAGCATCGTGCCGAGCAGGAAGAAGGTGGCGCGGGCGCCCAACTCGTCGAGGGCGTCGAGGACGTAGGGCGTGCTGCGCCGGTCGGGCCCGTCGTCGAAGGTCAGCGCGAGGTGCCCGGGTGCGGTGCCGTACCCGGCGGTGCGGCGGGCCAGCGTCCGGCGGACCGGCGGCAGGCGGACGGCGGCCGGTGCCAGGTGGAGGAGTTCGCCGCCCGCCGCGAAGAGCGCCGCCCGGCGGAGCGTGCGCGCCCGGTTCGTCGGGGCGCGGTCCGGAAAGCGGTCGATCGCTGGTCGGTCCGTCGGTGCGCGGCCCGCCGGTGCTCGGTCCATCGGTGCCTCTGCGGTCAGCCGAACCGGGCGGCCATCCGCCGGAACACCCCCGGCGCGGCGCCGTGGATCCGGGCGGGGAAGCCGAGCCAGCCCGGGACGAAGGGCCGGTCGGCGGCGGTGGTGATGGTCGCGACCACCCGCTCCGCCACCAGCTCGGGCGCCACCGGGCGGGGGCGTTCACGCTGGTACGGGGTGCCGCGGCGGGCGAAGAACGGCGTGTCCACCGGGCCCGGCAGGACGATCCGGACTCCGACGCCCGTCCCGCGCAGCTCGTACCAGAGGCTCTCGGCGAACATCGCCAGCCCGGCCTTGGTCGCCGCGTAGGCGGCCTCGTCGCGGACGCCGACCTGGCCGGCCACCGAGCCGACCAGCACGATCCGGCCGCGGCGCCGCTCCAGCATGCCGGGCAGCAGCAGCCGGGACAGCCGCAGCGGGGCGGCGAGGTTGACCTCGATCATCCGGTCCAGGACGTCGGAGGGCGTCTCGGCGAAGGGGCCGCGCCAGCCCAGGCCGGCGCTGGCGACCAGCGCGTCCACCCGGCCTTCGGCGGCCAGGGCGGCTTCGGCGAGCCGCTGCGGGCCGTCCGGCTTCGCGAGGTCCTCGGGCAGGGCGCGGCCGCCGGTCCGGGCGGCGACGGCGTCCAGCCGGGCGCGGTCGGTACCGGAGAGCAGCAGCCGCCAGCCGGCCGCGCCGAGCAGGCCTGCGGTGGCCGCGCCGATGCCGGAGGAGGCTCCCGTGATCAGGGCCACCGGCGGGTCGGCCGCTGGACGCCGGGGGCGGCGGGCGGGTCGGTGGGCGTCGTCCGTCATGGCTCCTGCCGCTCTGTGTGCTGCCGCTCTGTGTGCACGGTGCTCCCCGGTCGGCGAGCGGGCCGGCGAGCGGGCCGGTCGCCGGGGGCGTAGGCGGTTCCTGCGGTGGCCGGGGTCCGGCTCGTCGGGCCCGTCGCTCGTCGGGCCCGTCGGGTCGGCCCGCCGGGTGGTGGACCGCGTCGTCGTACGGATGCGGCCGGACCGGCGTTCTGGCCCGGCAAGCCACCTTCGCACGCCGGTGCCGCGCGGGCGACCGGACCGCCTGCGGACCCCGTCCCACCAGGGCGTTCGCCACTCCTGCGGGGCCGGCGCCCGGGGCCGGCGCCCGGGCCGGCGCCGCCGAGCCGGGGAGGCCCGTCCGGCTACCGGGGAGGCAGGGCGGCCGCGGTGTCCTCCGGGACGCCCGGCCGGGCGCCGGGGCCCACCTCGGCCTCCACCTCACCGAAGCGGGAGAGCACGAACGTCCCGCCCACGGCCACCGCGAAGCCGGTCAGCGCACACCAGCCGTAGCCGGGCCGCGCCGCGTCCCCCAGGGCGACGACGCCGATCAGTGCCGGGCCGAAGGTCTCGGCCACCGTCCCGGCCGCGGTCGCCGCCGTCACCGTGCCGCGCTGCAGCGCGAGCGCGTACGCGAGGTAGCCGCCCAGGCCGCCCACGGCGAGCGCGTACGCCGCCGGGTCGGTGAGGACCGCCGCCGGGCCGCTGACGTCCAGGACGCGCACGGCCAGGCTGGTCACGCCGAAGCCGACGCCCGCGAGCAGCCCGAGGCCGGCCGCCGCCGCGTTGCCGCTGCGGCGGGCCAGCACCACGGTGAGCAGGAGCATGACCGCCGTGGTGGCGAGCAGCGCCCAGTGAAAGGCCGGTGGCGCCCGGTCGCGGCCGTCGGCGCCGGAGGCGAGCGCGAGCAGGGTCAGGCCGAGCACCACGGCGACGATCCCGGCCAGATCGCTGCGCCGCAGTCGGGCCCCGAGCAGCCGGGCGGCGGCGAGTGCGGTGACGGCGAGGCTGGCGTTGGTGACGGCCTGGACGAGGAACAGCGGCAGGGTGCGCAGGGCGACGATGCTCAGGGCGAAGCCGGCGATGTCCAGGCCGGTGCCGAGCAGGAACTGCCAGGACCGGAGCAGCGCGGCCAGCAGTCCGGCCCGTACCCGGTCCGCCCGGGGCGCCGACCGGGCGCCGCGCGCCTGGAAGACCGACCCGAACCCGAAGCAGCCGGTCGCGATCAGCGCGGTGGTGAGTCCGAGCAGCATGGCTCTCCCAGCTCGGGAGCAGGATCCACCCCCAGTCTGGTCCCCCACCGCGGCCCGCGCACCGGCGGGCGGCACCGTGCCCGGGAATCCGGTGGCGCGCACGGCCCGGTGTTCGCCGTCCTCGCCGGACAGGTGATCGTGCGAACTTCGTCGTGGTCCGGGAGGGCCGCGCGTACGATCCGCACCCCTCCCGGTCCGGGGCCGTAGGCCTCGACCTCGTGCTGTCGGCCGGGCCCGCGCGGGCGCTCGCGACGATCCGGCGGCTGCCGGCGTCCGCACCTCGGCCCCCGCGCGGCGGCCGAGGTGCGGACGGCGGGCCGCGGAGTGGGCGGCCGGGTGAGCCGGCCCGCTCGGTGGGCGCGCCGCCCGGTCAGCGGAGCCGCGGGATGCGGGTGGCGACCTCCGGGTCACGGCCGGTGCCCTCCGCCGTCACCGGCAGGGTGTCCCAGGACGGCGGGCCTGCCGGTGCCGCGGCGGGGTCGGCCGCGTGGATGACGTACGCGTGCGGGGCCATCGCCGTGTCGCGGCCGGGGAGCGCCGCGACCACCGCCCGGTGGGCGGCGAGCGGCGTGAGCGCGCCGTCCCGGGTGGCGATCCGCGCGACCAGGCGGCCGTCCACCGGACGCACGTCGGACGCTGTGCCGGGGAGGGCCGCGGTGAGCAGCGCCCGGACGGCGTCGAGGTCGATCCAGCAGCCGTCGACCTGGTGCCAGGCACCGGTCCGGACGGGCGCCGGCAGGCCGGTCAGGGCCGGCAGGTCGGCGAGCGGGAGCGGTCCGCGGGCGACGGCCTTCAGGACGGCGGGCAGCGCGAGCGCGAACCGTTCGGTCTCCGCCCGGTCGAGCACCTGCGGGCAGGCGAGCAGCGCGAACTCCAGCGTGCCGGACGTCCGCAGGACGTTGAGCATGGTGCGGACGGGCAGCGGCTGGTCGGGCAGCCAGGTCAGTTCGGGGTCGGCGACCGGGGCCGGGCGGGCCTCGGAGATCGCCTCGGGGATGGCGAGGCTGAGGTCGTTGACCACCACCTGGCGGGCGAAGCGCCCGCCGCGCACGTGGGCCATGTCCTCGATCAGCTGCCAGACGTCGTCGGCGTTGAGGGTGCTGTGCCAGTAACCGGCGAGCGCGGCCGCCTTGGTGCGGCCGATCAGCTCGTCCAGGTCGGCGGTGTCGGTGTCCAGGGCGAGCAGCGCGTCCTGGGCGAGGGTGCCGATGTGCTCGGCCATCACGGCGCGCTGGCGGTTGGCGGAGAGTGCGGCCAGCACCAGGTCGGTCCGGCCGGCCCGTTGGGCGACCAGCGCGGCGTAGACCGCGAGCAGGACGATCGAGGGGCTGGCGCCGGTCCGTTGCGCGGCGGCGGCGAGGTCGGCGCCGCCCGTGCGGGAGCGCACGACGACGGCGGCCAGGCCGTCGGCCGGTCCGGTGATCCGGGAGTCGGCGAAGACCGCCTGCGGGCCGGTGGCGAGGATCTTCGCCCAGTGGCCGAGGGCGGCCGCGGCCTTGCGCCGGCCCTGATCGCTCCGCTCCCGCGCGGCGACCTCCAGCGGGGTCGGTGCGGTCACGGGCGGCAGGTCCTTGCCGGCGGCGAGGGCCACCCAGTCCTGGATCAGCAGCGTGGTCGCGACGCCGTCAGCACCGGCGTGGCAGACCACCACGACCAGCCGCAGCACCTGCTCGGCGTCCGTCAGGACGATGAAGCGCAGCCGCGGGCCGGCCGCCAGGTCGAACCGGACGGCCACCTCCCGGCGCCCCAAGTCCGCAGCAATGGCGTTCAGTTCGGCCGGAGGGAGGTCTCCGACGTCATGGACGGCGACGTCGAACCCGCCCTCGCCGTGCACCTCCTGGCGTTCCGGAGCGCCGTCCGGGCCGGGCCCGGGCGGGAAGACGGTGCGCAGCGATTCGTGCCGCTCGACGAGGGCGCGCAGCGCGTCGAGGGCGGCGGGCAGGGTCGTCCCGTCGGGGACGGGCCAGGCGGCCTCCTTGTTGATCTGCTCGGGGAGGTCGCGCCGGATGCAGCGGATCATGTTGTCCTGGCCGAGGGTGAGCGGCCCGGAGCCGCTGCTCGCCCCCTCGTACCGGACGGCGATCCGCCGGCTGGTCTCTGTCACGTCGTCCGTGCCCTTCGGCTTGCCGGGGGTGTGTACGCGGGGGTGTGTACGCGGGGGTGCGTACTCAGGGGTGCGTACTCAGGGGTGTGTCAGCAGGGATGTCAGGGGGTGCGCCGGGGGACGCCGGCGGGGTTTCCGCGGGGTGCGGATCGGGGCGCACCAGCGGGTCTACCACGTGGGACGGACCGGGAACCCGGGAGGGCGAACGGGCCCCACCCAAGCCTCCCGGCAGCCACCGCAGCATCGCTGATGGTCCGTCAGAACGATTGGAAGCCGGTGGGGACGAGGCGCTCCCCCGCCGTCCACCGGTGCACCCGGACGTCGAACGGGCGGTCGCCGACGGCGGCCACGGCGGCGCGGAACGGTCCGGGCACCGGGACGTCGGCGATCCGGCACGGGCCGCTGCCGAGCGCGCCCACGTCGGCCAGTACGAGCGGCGCCGGGCCGGCCAGCGGCAGGCCGAAGCCCTGGACCAGCCGCCCGCCGTACGCCTTGACGCACGCCTCGCGGCGGCACCAGAGCTCGGTGAACCGCTCGGCCAGCGCGCCGGGCGAGGGGGACTGCGCCAGCGCCGCGGCCTCGGCGGCCGGGAAGTAGCGGTCGGCGATCCGGGCGGCGACGCGCGGATCGCGGACCTCCTCGACGTCAGCACCGACGGACCGGCCGTCGGTCAGGGCGAGGACGGCCAGCGGGCCGGAGGCCGAGTAGTTGACGCCGAGCCCGCGGTCCGCGCCGGCCGGCTCGGGTTTGCCGTGCGGGCCGCGGCGCCAAACGAGTTCGCCCGGGTGCAGGCCCAGCCGCTCGGCCACCAGCAGCCGGACGGCGCCGTGCACGACGGTGTGGCGGCGGGCGAGCAGCCGCTCCGCGCCGGCGGCGCGGGCGCGTTCTGCGGGGTCGAGCAGCTCCGCCAACTCGCCGACCACGGCGTCGGGTTGGTCCGTCCGAATGATCCAGAGGTGGACCGTGTCGCGCCGGCCGGCGCGACCGGCCGGGGCGGTCACGGACCGGCCCCCAACGTGAGGGTGCTGAGGATGCCGAGCCGGCGGTCGAGGCCGGCGGCCAGCAGCGGCCGGCCGTCCGCCCGCCAGGCGGGGAGCTGCTCGGCCAGCGCCGACCAGAGGCCGGTGAAGGGCTGGCCGGGGGTTGCCGCCGTGGCACCGTCGAACTCCGGACCGGCCTCCGGGCCGAAGTCCAACCCAGCGCCGAGAAGCACGGAAGCCCCCGCGCCCAGCTCCTGCACCTCGGCCCGGACGGTCTTCGCCGCGAGCTCGGCGTCGGCCGTCGACTGCTGCCGGACGGCCAGACCGCCACCGCCGTCGACTTCCTCGCAGACCAGCACGACCGCACAGTGCCGCTCCGGCAACTCCACCGGAACGTGCGGGTGGTGGTGCAGCGTGGTCTGCTCGGCCAGCACCACCACCGCGCGGCGACAGGCGCCCGTGCGATGGTACTCGGCGGCGATCCGCAGGGCGCTGAAGGCGGCGGCCGTGCCCTGGTCGCAGAGGGCGAAGGAGAGCGGTTCGCCCGGGCAGGAACGGCTCAGCGCCAGCGAACTCGGCGCCGCCGGGCGGACGTCCGGGGTGTCGAACGCCAGGATCAGCAGGTCGACCGGCCGGCCGTCGGCGAGCGCCTCGCGCAACAGCCCCTCGGCCATCTCCTCGTAGGAGTGGCCGACGCCCTCGACCAGCAGGTCCTCCCGCAGCGGCAGCCCGTACGGGCGGGCCAGGTCCGAGACGAACACCCGCAGGTCGGGGTCGAGCGAGGTCTCGGACCGGCCGTCGAAGTAGCCGGTCACGGCCCGGGTGATGCCCAGGCCGGGGGCGGCAGCGGCGGCCATCCGGTCAGTCCTCGGCGATGAGGTGGCCGGCCACGTAGTCGGCCAGGCTGGTCACCGAGCGCAGGTCGTCCTCACCGATCTGCTCGACGTCGACCTGGATGTCGAGCGCCTCCTCGACTTCGAGGATCAGCTCGATGGTGCTCGCCGAGGTGAGCCCGAGGTCGTCGAAGAGGCAGGCGTCGGCGGGGATTTCGGGCAGGTCGCGCTTGAGGACGCGCGGCAGCAGCTCGCCGAGGCTCTGCAGGACCCGGTCGCGCAGCTCGGTGTCAGTGGTCTGGACCGCGGGGTCTGGCATGGATGTCCCGTCCCGTCGTGCATGAGAGGTGAGTGGATGCGATGTGCGGGCGGCGCCCGGCTCCCCGGCGAAGGGTGTGGTGACCCTCCTCGCCCGGGAGTGAGGCCGGAGTGAGGCCGGAGTGATGCCGCTGACGCCGGAGCGGCATTCCGGGCAGGAGCCGCAGCGGTACCGGGCTGCGCCGACGGGGTGCCGTCGCAGTGCCGGCACGGCCTGCCGCCACGGCGTCGGGCCGACTCGACGCAGCGCCGGCGCCGTCCGCCGCGGCCTCGCGGCGGAGCCGGCGCCCGGTCGGGGCCGTGCCACCACCGGGCCGGTCCGGAATACCGGCAAGGGGTGGCACGGGCACCGGCGGTGCGTCAGTGCTCGACGGCCATCGCCGAGAAGGTCGCTCCGACGCCGGCGGCGGCGATCAGGTAACGGTCGCCGCGGCGCAGCAACCCCCGCGTGGTGGCGGTGTGGAGATTGATGAGGCCGTCTGCAGCGAAACTGTGCCCGACCGAGAGCACGTTGTCCAGCACCACCTTGTCGACCGGGTATCCGATCCGGCGGCAAATCATGCGCCAGGATGCCTGGTTGACGTTGTGCGGAAGGATCAACGCGAGGTCCGAGAGGTCCAGACCAGCCTGGTCCAGGGCGGCCTCGATCGCCTCGATCATCACCGCCGGGTACTCCCGTTGGTAGCGGGCGAGCAGCTCCGGATCCTCGGCCAGGCGGCCGTCGAACTCCGGCCGGTGGCGGACGGCGTAGGAGAGCACGCGGTTGCGCTCCCCGGTCGCACGGACCAGGCAGGCGGCCGCGCCCTCGGCGAAGATCCCCGTCTCGGGCACCACCTGGGCGTCCTTGGTGAAGGTCTTCTCCCCGGCGAGCACCAGCGCGAGCGCCTCCGGGTCGTCGGTGCCGGCCAGCAGGCGGCCGGCCAGGTCGACGGCCAGCAGGCCCACCGCGCAGGCGTGGTGGGTGACGGTGAAGGCCGCGGCGTGCGCCAGCCCGTACCGGTCGAGCAGGTCGTGCAGCGGGTTGAGCGGGTAGGGCACCGCCACCGGCATGCTGCGCGCGTGGATCACGAAACGGACGTGCCGTTCGCGTCCGCGCAGCTCCGGCAGGGCCTCGACGGCGGCGCCGAGAAGGTCGGGCAGCTTCCCGTCCGGATCCAGTCGTAGCTGGTCCAGGCCGTGGAAGCGGCGGAAGAGTCGAAGTTGACGTGGGGTCAGGCCGATGCGCTCGCCCACCGCCTCGATGGGCACGGTGTGGTGGGGGAGGTGGACGGCCACTGCCTCCAGTGCGGTCACGCGGGCTAGTATTCCGACGCCCGGCGGGTCGCACAAGTGATCTCGGCCCGTTCGCGGACTCTCCCGCCCCCTGCCGTCGAGCTGGTGGAGCCACACCCCATGACCGATCGTGAATCTTTCCTCCCCCCTGCCCCGGTCCGCCCGGAGTTGGTCGAGCTGCTGGTCAGAGCCGCCGAGGCGCCGCCGGAATGGGCCGCGTCGATCACCCCGCAGGCCCGGCTGGACGCCGATCTCCTGCTCGACGAGTGCGAGCTCGCCGTGCTGGACACCCTGTTGACCGAGCGGTTCGGCGCCGCGGCCGGCCTGGCCGCGCTGCGCGCCGGGCTCGACCTCGACGCGCTGGAGGCGCTGACCGTCGCCGAGGTGCAGCGGCTGCTGCCCGTCGGGGCAGCCCGATGAGCCGCTTCCTGTTCGTCGTACCGCCGCTGACCGGGCACGTGAACCCGACCGTGGGGATCGCCCGGGAGCTGTCCGCCCGCGGGCACGAGGTTGCCTGGACGGGCACCGAAACGGTGCTCCGGCCGCTCCTCGGGCCCGACGCGCGCGTGCTGGGCACCGGCACCCGGGCGTTCCGGGCGCAGGGCGGGCACGGGCTGGCCGCGCTGCGTTCGCTCTGGGCGGGGTTCATCGTCCCGTACGCGCGGTTCACGGCGAAGCCGCTGGACGCGTTGGTGCGGGAGTTCCGGCCGGACGCACTGCTCGTCGACCAGCACACCCCCGCGGGCGCGCTGGTGGCGCACCGGCACGGGCTGCCGTGGGCGAGCTTCGCACCGGGAGCGATGGAGCTGGGGCGGCCGTTCCGGGCGTTGCCGCAGGTCGAGGCGTGGATGGAGGAGCTGCTCCGCGGCCTCTGGCGGCGGGCCGGGCTGCCCGAGGAGGAGTACACCGACCCGCGCTTCTCCCCCGCCCTGGTGCTGGCGCTGACCGGGCCGGCGCTGACCGGGCCGGCGGCGCTCCCGGCACAGACCGCCGCCGTCGGACCAGTGCTCGCCGACCGGCCCGCCGACCCCGGCTTCCCCTGGGAGCGGCTGGATCCGGGGCGGCGGAAGGTGCTGGTCACCATGGGCACGCTGGCCGGCGAGCTCGGCGCGGACTTCCACGCCAGGGCCGTCCGGGCGCTCGCCCTGTGCGGGGACGACGTGCAGCCGGTGATCGCGGCGCCGCGCGCACTGCTGCCCGAACTGCCCGGCCACGCGGTCGCGGTGGACCGGGCGCCGGTGCTGGAGCTGATGGCGCGCGGCGCGCTGGACGCGGTGCTCTGCCACGGCGGGATGAACACCGTCGGCGAGGCGCTCGCCCACGGTCTGCCGCTGGTGACGGCCCCGATCCGGCACGACCAGCCGTTCGTCGCGGCGCAGGTCGCGGCGGCCGGTGCGGGGCTGCGGGTGCCGTTCGCCCGGGTGTCGCCGGAGCGGCTGGCGGAGCGGCTGCGCACCATCCTGGACTCGCCCGGGCACCGGGCGGCCGCCGCGCGGGTGGGAGCGGCGCTGCTGGCCGGCGGCGGCGCCGCGACGGCGGCCGACCGGCTGGAGTCGCTGGTCGCGGGCGGGACGGGCCGTCAGAATCCATTGGTCTAGGCCATTGTTTCGGAAGCGCCGCAGACCCTAGGGTGGCGCGCAGTACCCCTTACGCCGCACCGCACTCGCGGGTGCCCCGGCAACCCATCCCCGCACGGGAGTTCTGGTTGATCGAGACCAAGGGACTTCGTAAGTCCTATCCGTCCAAAAAACGCGGCCAGAGCGCCGTCGACGCCGTCCGCGGCATCGACCTGGACGTGGCCGCAGGCGAGATCTTCGGCTTCCTCGGCCCCAACGGCGCCGGCAAGACGACGACGCTGCGCATGCTCGCCACCCTCATCCGGCCGGACGGCGGCGAGGCCCTGATCGCCGGCGCCGACCTGCTCACGGACCCCGCCGAGGTCCGCCGCCGCATCGGCTACGTCGCCCAGGGCGGCGGCACCACCGACACCGTCACCGCCCGCGAGGAGCTGGTGCTCCAGGCCCGGATGCACGGCACCGGCAAGGCCGCGGCGCTGCAGCGCGCCGAGGAGGCGCTCCGGGCCTTCGAGCTCACCGAGTTCGCCGACCGCCCCTGCAAGACGTACTCCGGCGGCCAGCGCCGCCGCGTGGACATCGCACTCGGGGTCATCCACTCCCCCCGGGTGCTCTTCCTCGACGAGCCCACCGTGGGCCTCGACCCCGCCAGCCGCGGCCACGTCTGGGCCGAGATCCGCCGGCTGCGCGACGAGGGCATGACCGTGGTCGTGACCACGCACTACCTGGAGGAGGCCGACGCGCTCTGCGACCGGGTGGCGATCGTCGACCACGGCGGCATGGTCGCCGAGGGCACCCCCGAGACGCTGAAGCGCGAGATCTCGGGCGACGTGGTGCTGGTCGGGCTGCCTGCCGGGGAAACCGAACAGGCCACCAAGGCCCTGCACGAAGAGGCCTACCTGCACCGGCTGGAGGTGCAGGGCGAGGACGGGCTGCGGCTCTACCTGGACGACGGCGCCGCCGCCATCCCGCAGCTGCTGCGCGTGCTCGACGCCGCGGGCGTGGTGCCCCGCACCGTGCAGCTTCAGCGCCCCAGCCTGGACGACGTGTTCCTGGCCCGCACCGGCCGCTCGATCGAGCAGTCCTGACCTCCGAACTCCCCGAGGGGCTCTCATGAAGCTCGCCCGTGACACCTGGCTGGTCTTCCAGCGCCAGGTGCTGCTGATGTGGCGGACACCGATCTGGATCGCCGTCGGAGTGATCCAGCCGCTCTTCTACCTGCTGCTGTTCGCGCCGCTGCTGAAGAAGGTGCTGGCGCCGATGGGCACCGTCACCTACGCCGAGGCCTACCAGGTCTACGTGCCGGGCCTGCTGGCGGTGCTCTGCATCTTCGGCGGCCTCTACACCGGCTTCAGCCTGCTCGGCGAGCTGAAGGCGGGCATCATCGAGCGCGCCCGGGTGACCCCGGTCAGCCGGCTCGCCCTGTTGCTCGGCCGGGCGCTGCGGGAGACGGTGGCGCTGCTGGTGCAGGCCGTGATCATCACCCTGATCGCGCTGCCGTTCGGCCTCCGGGTCGGCCCGGTGAACCTGCTGCTCGCCTACCTGCTGCTCGGCCTGCTGGCCCTGATGACCTCGGCCATCTCGTACGGCATCGCCCTGGTGCTGCCGGCCGACGAGGCGATGGCGCCGGTGGTGAACACCCTGGCGCAGCCGATCGCGCTGCTCTCCGGGGTGCTGCTGCCGCTCGCCCTGGCACCGATGTGGCTTCAGTCGATGGCCAAGTGGAACCCCTTCTACTGGGCCGTGGAGGGCATGCGCGCGCTGTTCTCCGGGCACGTCGGGGACAGCGTGGTCTGGCAGGGGATGCTGATCGTCGCGGTGATGACGGTGGCGGCGGTGTACTGGTCGGCGCGGCTGTTCTCCACCCGGGTGCGCTGACGCGGGGCGGTCCGAACGCCGGTCGGGGGGCAGGACGTAGGCAGGAGGGGCGGGGACCTTGATCCCCGCCCCTCCTGCCTACGTACGTCCCCGACCGATGCTCCCCTACCCGTCGGCCGGCCCGGAGGCCGACTCGGAGGCCGGCTCGGTGCGGATGAACCGGGCCAGCGCGGCGACGCCCGCCACGATCTGCTCCTCGCTCAGCGAACTGATGGAGAGCCGGAGCCGCCGCTCGCCGCCACCGGCCGGGTAGAACGGTGCCATCGGCGTCCAGAGCACCCCGAACTCCCGGGCGCAGCGCTCCATGGCCGCCTCGTCCGCCTCGAAGGGCACGGTCAGGACGGCAAAGAAGCCGCCCTCCGGCCGGTTCCAGGACAGGCCCCGCCGGTCGCGCTCCGGGGCGGGGAACTGCCGCTCCAACTCCCGGAGCAGGACCGTCAGGTTGGCCGCGTAGTAGGCCGTCGCCCGGGCGTTGGCGGCGCGCAGCCGGCAGTCGTGGCGCAGCAGCATGCCCCCGATCACGGCCTGGCTGAGCGCGGGCGTGTTGACCGTCGTCATGCTCTTCAGCTTGGCCAGCTCGTCCGCGAGCAGCGAGCGCCGCCCGCCCGGGCCGGCCACCTCCTGGTCGGCCACGACGTAGCCGAGCCGGGCACCCGGGAAGCAGGTCTTGGCGAAGGAGCCGAGGTAGACGACCTGACGGCGGCGGTCCAGCGCCTTCAGGGTCGGCCGCTCGCCGGGATCCCGGGCGAAGAAGCCGTACGGGTTGTCCTCGATGACGAGCAGGCCCTCCGCCGCCGCTGCGTCCAGCAGTTCGGCCCGGGCGGGCAGGGGCATGCTGGTCCCGGAGGGGTTGGCGAAGTCGGGGACGACGTACAGCGCGCGCGGGCGCCGCCCCTCGGCCCGGACGGCCCGCGCCGCGGCGCGCACGGCCTGCGGGTCGGGCCCGCCCTCCGGGCCCTCGGGCACCGGGACGGTGGTGATGTCGAGCAGCCGGGCGGCACCGGTCACCCCGACGTAGCAGGGCGAGCTGACCAGCAGCACGTCGTCCGGCCCGGCGCACAGGGCGCGCAGCGTCAGCAGCATGCCCTCC
The DNA here is from genome assembly GCF_045208415.1 of Kitasatospora sp. NBC_01560. Lineage (NCBI taxonomy): Bacteria > Bacillati > Actinomycetota > Actinomycetes > Kitasatosporales > Streptomycetaceae > Kitasatospora > Kitasatospora sp. NBC_01560. Next base: position 1,020,358 of record NZ_CP109364.1, read on the forward strand.
TGGGCGCCCACGGTGAGCACCAGGGCCTCCGGCGGGACGGTCAGGCCCTCGTCGTGCGCGAGGGTACGGGCGACCAGGTCGGGGATGATGCCCTTGGTCGGCCCGTACTGGAACAGCGCGGTGCGGACGGCGCCGCGGCCGAGGCCGCGGGCCGCCAGGTGGTCCAGGTAGGTGTCGAGGTAGGCGTGGACGTCCTCGGGTTCGAAGAAGCCCTCGTAGGGGCGCCCGGGGGCGAAGGAGACGGCCTCGGGGTAGCGGGTGGTGACTTCGTTGAGGAAGGTCATCGCGTCGAGCAGCGGGTCGGCGAGCGAGGCGTGCAGGTCCGTCAGGGCGAGCGGCTCGGGCATCGTCGGGGCGGGCGTCACCGGCTCGGGCGCCGTCCGGGCCGGCTTCGTCGGGGCGGGCCCGGCCGACGCGGCGGCGGCGCTCACCGGAGCGCCTCGCGCAGCCGCTCGGCGGCGTACCGCTGGGCGTCGCCCGCCGCGTCCAGGACGCCCGTCATGGCGAAGAAGCCGTGCGGCACGCCGTCGTACCGCCGGGCCTCGACGGGGACGCCTGCCGCGCGAAGGGCCTCGGCGTAGCGCTCGCCCTCGTCCCGCAGCGGGTCGTACTCGGCGGTGATCACGGTGGCGGGCGGCAGCCCGGCCAGGCTCGGGGCGCGCAGCGGCGAGGCGTGCGGGTGGTCGCCGTCGGCCGGATCGGCCAGGTAGTGGCCCCAGTACCAGGCGACCGAGCGGCGGTTGAAGAGCACCGGATCGTCGTGCTCGTCCAGCGAGGCGGCGCCGGCCCGGTGGTCGGTGTTGGGGTAGACGAGGAGCTGGTGGCGCAGGGCCGGCCCGCCCTCGTCGCGGGCGAGCAGGGTGAGGGCGGCGGCCAGGTTGCCGCCGGCGCTGTCACCGCCGACGGCCAGCCGCCCCGGGTCGATGCCGAGGTCCGCGGCGTGCTCGGCCAGCCAGCGGGCTGCGGCGCAACAGTCGTGGACGGCGGCGGGGAAGGGGTGCTCCGGCGCGAGGCGGTAGCCGACGGACGCGGTGACGCAGCCGACGGCGTTGGTGAGGCGGCGGCAGATCGCGTCGCTGGTGTCCGGCGAGCCGAGCGTCCAGCCGCCGCCGAAGAGGTAGAGCAGGGCGGGGAGCGGGCCGTCCGCGCCGTCGGGGCCCGCGGCCGGGCCGGGGCGGTAGAGGCGGAGGGTGAGTTCGCCGCCGGGGCCGGGGATCCGGTGTTCCTCGACGGCCGCGACGGGCTCCGGGGTGCCGGCGGCGGACCGGATGTCGGCGAGGTCGGCGGCCCGTGCCTGGGCCGGGGTCAGGGTGTAGAGCGGCGGTGTGCCGGCCTGGGCGCGGCGGTCGCGCAGCGCCTGGGCCTGGGGGTGCAGTGGCATGGTCATCCCATCGAAGGGGGTCGGGCTCTTCGGGTCGACACCCGCGGGCCGGCGGCACGGGCACGGGCGGTCCCGGTACGGGCGGTCCCGGTACGGACGGTCCGGGTACGGGCGCTCCGCTGCGTGCCGTCCCGCCGTCCGAGCAGCGGGCGCGGCCGGGCCGCCGACGCCGCGCGGCGTCGGCGGATCAGCGGGCAGGCGGAGCGGGGGCGGTGCTGTGGCGTCGGCCGGCGCGGGCGCGGGCAGGGGTCAGCGGTCGGCGGTCAGCGGTCGGCCTCGACGTAGATCGTCTCGTCGGTGCGGTGCGCGGTGTCGAGGTCGGCGACATCGGTACGCACGCCCTGCCGGTAGGCGCAGTGCCGGATCTGCCCCGGCTCGAAGCCTGCCCGGGTGAGGACGTGCCGCAGCTCGTCCAGGTCGTAGATCCACTGGTGGCCGTAGTGGCGGAAGATCTGGTTGACCAGGAAGGCCGGCCGGTTGGGCATCGGCGGGCCGAACCCCATCGTGGTGAGCCGGCGGCGGTGCTTCGCCAGGAAGCCGTCGTCGGTGGCGTAGCCGACCAGGTAGCGGGCCAGGTCCGGGGTGGTGATCCGGAGGACGCCGCCGGGTCTGAGCACCCGGCGGGCCTCGCGCAGCCAGCCGACCGCGACCGGCAGGGTGACGTGCTCGATGAGGTGCTCGGCGTACACCCAGTCGACGCTGGCGTCGGCGAACGGCAGCGGCCGGGAGACGTCCAGCTGGGTGAACCAGCGGTCGCCGTCGACGCGGTAGAGGGTGCCGGGCTCGGTACCGGCGTCGGGGCTGCGCAGGGCGGTCAGGTCGGTGCCGAGACCGGCCGGGTGGGCCGTCCGGAAGGCCGCGAACTCGATGCCGGTGACGCCGAGAGCGGTGAAGTCCGCGTGGTCGTGCGGGAGCCGGTCGGCCGGGTCGAGGGTCTTGCAGGTGGCGACCTGCTCGCTGACGGCGTCCAGGCGTGCGGCGAGGCCCTCGGGGTCGTCCCAGTCCCAGCCGGGGAAGGCGTCCTGGTTCTTCATGTCGTCGGTCCTTCTGTGGGGAGGGTGCCGGGCGGCGGGTGGCGCCCGGCCACCGGGCCTGGGGGTGGCCCGGCGGGGGCGGTCAGGCGCCGGCAGGCGCGACGGGCATCGCGGGTACGAGCGGCACGGGCGGCACCGCGGGCACGGGCGGCACCGCGGGTACGAGCGGCCCCGCGGGTGCGAGGGGCCAGGGCGCCAGGGCGGTGCCGTCCAGCGCGCCGGGCGTGGGGCGGCCGAGCAGCGCGAGCGTGTGCTCGAACTCGTCGCGGAGCAGGCCCAGCACGCGGGCCACGCCGCCCGCTCCCCCGGTGGCGAGCCCCCAGAGCACGGGGCGGCCGACCAGGACGGCACGGGCGCCGAGCGCGAGGGCGACGGCGATGTCGGCGCCGCTGCGCACACCGCCGTCCAGCAGGACCGGCACGTCCGGCCCGAGCGCGGCGGCCACCTCGGGGAGCGCGGCGAGGGCGGGCAGTGCGCCGTCCAGCTGGCGGCCGCCGTGGTTGGAGACCACCACGGCGTCCACGCCGTGCTCGGCGGCCAGCCGGGCGTCCTCGGCGGTCAGGATGCCCTTCAGGACCAGGGGCAGGCGGGTGCGTTCGCGCAGCCAGGCCAGGTCGGACCAGGTCAGGGTGGGGTCGAACTGTTCCCGCGCGTGGTCGGCGATGCCGGAGGAGCCGGTGTCGGCCCGGTGGGTGGCGGTCATCAGCTCGGGGTCCAGGTTGACGGCCCGGATCTGCGGCGGCACGGCGAAGCCGTTGCGCAGGTCGCGCAGACGGCGGCCGATCCGCGGGGCGTCCACGGTCAGCATCAGGGCGCCGAAACCGGCCGCCTCGGCGCGCTCGACCAGCGCGGCGAGCGCGTCGCGGCGGCGCAGCCAGTAGAGCTGGAGCCAGAGCGGGCCGCCGGCCGAGGCCGCGGCGATGGCTTCGAGCGTGCGGCTGGCGAAGATCCCGGCGACCAGCAGGGCGCCTGCCTCTCCGGCTGCCCGGGCGGTCGCGGTCTCGCCGTCCGGATCGACCAGCCGGTGGTAGGCCATCGGGGCAATCCCGACCGGGAGCCGGAGCTCGGATCCGAGCAGTCGGACACTTGACGAGCAGCCGGAGACGTCGACGAGCGTGCGGGGCCGCAGTGCATAGCGGCCGAACATTTCCCGGTTCCCCGCGAGGGTGCGTTCCGCTTCGCTGCCACCCTCGATGAAGTCCCATATTTCTGGGGGAAGTTGGGCGCGTGCCGCGCGCTCGATCCCGGCCAGCGTGAGTAGTCCCACGGGCATCCTCGTTCCCGGACGGCCGCGCTCGGACCAGTCCCGGCTCGGCAGCGTAGGAGGTCTGAACCACATTGGTATAGACCTTGATTTGACCAATCGTCTGTGCAAAGGTCTGGCAACGGAATTGACCGTATTGGTCGATAACGGCGTTCATGTCAAATCTCCTCTGCGTGGAGTGGCGTTGACCGGTATTTCCCTCTCCGCACTTCCGCTCTCCGTACCGCCGCACGCCGATGCCCCCGACGACTGGGTGGATCGGCTCCTGCTGGCAGGCCCCGGGAGCGAGGAGTGCCTCCGATTCGGCACCCCCGTCGACCGGGACACCCTGCGGGCCCTGGTCGACGACCAACACGAACGGCTGGCCGCGGCCGGCCTGGCGCCGGGCGGCACCGTCGCACTGCGACTGCCGCCCTCGCTGGGCTTCGTGGCCGTGCTGCTCGCCGCCTGGCAACTGCGCGCCCAGGTGGCCCTGTTGGACCACCGGCTGACCGAGCACGAGATCGGTCTGGCGGTCGCGCGGCTGGCCCCGCAGGTGCTGGTAGGGTCCGAACACCGGCCTTCGGTGGCGCTCCGCGGCTTCTCCGAAGTCCACCCGGTGGCCGTCCGGCTGCCGGACGGGCGACCGGCGGCGACCGGCCACGCACTGGTGCAGCTCAGCTCCGGATCCACCGGTCCGGCCAAGGTCATCGCCCGCACCGCCGGCGATCTCGTTCGTGAACTCACCTGCTACCGGAAGCTGGTGGATTTCCCGGGCGAGGGCGACCGGGTGGTGCTGCTCTCCTCCGTGGTGCACGTGCTCGGGCTGGTCGGCGGACTGCTGAACAGCCTGCACGCCCGCGCACCGCTGACCGTGCCGGAACGGATGACGGCCGCGGGAATCCTCGCCGCCGTCGGCGCGGAGCCGGCCCGGCCGACCACCGTGATCGGCGTCCCCTTCCACGCCGAACTGCTGGCAGGCGTGGCCGCACCCCCGCAGCTGCCCCTGCTCCGGCGGATGGTGGTGGCCGGGGAACTCGTCCGGCCCGGCCTGCCGGAGGCGTTCACCGCCAGGTACGGCGTCCCGCTCGGCACCATGTACGGGATGACCGAACTCGGCGTGATCGCCACCGACCTGACCGGCCGCCTGCACCCCGCCAAGCAGCCGGTGGCCGGGATGGACCTCCGGCTGGTGGAGGGGGAGCTGCGGATCGGGACGGCGGCCTCGCCGTACCCGGGGCTGGACGACCCGACCCGCTGGTCGGACGGCTGGCTCCACACCCGGGACGCCGCCGTCCTGGATCCGGGAACCGGCCTGGTCACCGTGCTCGGCCGGCGGGACTCCCAGGTCTCGATCGGCGGGCTCAAGGTCGACCTCACCGAGGTCGAACAGATCCTGGCCGCCCTGCCCGGGATCAGCGAGGCCGTGGTGGTCTTCGACGAGGGCGCCGTGGAGGCGTACCTCGCCACCGAGGAGGACACCGACCAGGACCTCGTCCGTGACCAGCTGGCCCGGCAGTTGGCCGCCTACAAACGGCCGCGCCGGCTGGCCTTCCTGCCCCGACTGCCCCGCACCGCCACCGGAAAACTGCTCCGCGACCCGGCCGCCCTGCGCGCGGCCGCCCACTGGAACCCGCCACCGAACGCCCGCCACTGAACGCCCCGCCGTCCAACTCCCGTCTGCCGAACGACCGCCCACCGAAGGGCTCCACCGCGATTCCCCGGTCCACCCCGGCCGGCCCGACCGAACGGCCCCGGGCCGGCTTCCCGGAAATACCCGGCCCGGTTTCCCGATCGGGCAGACCCTGACGATCCACCGGGCCCGGGCCGGTATTTCTCCGGCCCGGCCGAACCGGCATTTCCACCGGGCCCGAACGGAATTCCCCGACCGCACGCGCACCGCACGCACGCACGCGCGCAGCCACAAGGAGCACACCATGCAGGACCGCATCCGCGAGTTCGTCCTCGCCGCGCTGACCGAGATGCAGTACGACGTCGACGACGTCACCGGTGACACCGACCTCGGCCCGGCCGGGCTCGACCTGGAGTCGCTCGCCCTCGCCGACCTCTCCGTCCAGGTGGAGGACGAGTTCGGGGTCAAGTTCGACCTGGACGAGATGGAGAGCACCGCGCTGATGACGCTCGACCAGTTCACCGCCGACGTCGCCGCGCGCGTCGCCGCCACGGCCGCCACCGCGGGCAGCGCCGCGTGACCGGTCGTACCCTGCCCGGCCGGGCCGAGGTGCTGGAGATCCTGGCGGCGTTCGGGCAGCGCGCCGCCGACTCCGTGCCCGAGGAGCTCGGATCCCTGGAGCTCACCTGGCTGATCGCCGAGTTCGAGCAGCGCTACGGCGTCGAGCTGGATCTCGACGACGCGCAGTTCGAGGCGGTCCGCACGGTGGACGACGCCACCGGCGTGCTCCGGGCGGCCGTCGAGGCCGCCGGGGACGGCACGCCCGCAGCTCCCCCAACCGCAACGGCCGTGCCCGCAACGCCCGGAGTCGCGTCGTCATGACCGGCCACGCCCCGCCCGCCGTCCGGCCCGTGGTCACCGGTGTCGGCGTGCTCAGCGCGGCCGGCTCCGGGCTGGGCGCACTCGCCGAGGCCACCGCCCACGGCAAGGGCGCGTTCGGCACCGTGACCCGCTTCGACGTGTCCGGGCGCCGCACCACCCGGGCCGCGCTGCTGCCCGAGCCGGTGCCGCTCGCCGAGGCGGTGCTCACCGCCGTGGACGAGGCCTGCCGCCAGGCCGGCCTGGCGGCGGGCCCGGCCGACGGCAGTCCGGCCGGTCGTACCGGCGGGCGTCCGGTCGGGCGACAGGCCGGACGCGGCACGGCGGCGGCCACCGGCCCGGCCGACGGCACCCCCGGACCGGAAGACCGGGGCCTGCCCGTCCTGCTCGCCCTGCACAGCGACCTGCGGACCAGGGCGGTGGCCGGCGCCGTCGCCGCCGGCGTGGCCGCCTGGGGCGCCGCGGGCGTCACCCGGATCTACACCGGCGCCTGCGTCGCGGCCGGAACCGCCGTCGCCGACGCCGCGGCGCTGGTCGCGACCGGCCGGCACCCCCGGGTGCTGGTCGCGGCCGGGCACCTCGTGGAACCGGGGGTGTTCGCCGCCTTCGACGCCGGCCGCGCACTGGCCCGTGACGGCGAACTGCGTCCGTTCAGCGCAGGCCGCAGCGGCACCCTGCTCGGCGACGCGGCGGCGGCCGTGGTGATCGAGGCCGAGCCGGTCGCCGAACGCCGCGGTGCGCCCGTGCTCGCCCGGCTGGCCGGCTGGGGCCGGACGGGGGACGCCCACCACGTGTGCCGCCCCGAACCGGACGGCGAGGGGGCCGCCCGGGCGATCGACGCGGCGCTCGGCCGGGCCGGCCTCGACCCGGCGGACATCGGCTACGTCAACGCCAACGGGACCGGCTCGCCGCTGGCCGACCGGGCCGAGGCGAGCGCGCTGCGCCGGGTGTTCGGCACCCGGGCGGACCGAGTGCCGGTCAGCTCCAGCAAGGGCGTCCACGGCCATGCCCTGGAGGCCTCGGCGCTGCTCGAACTCGCCGTCACCATCGCGGCGTTGAACCACGGCCGGCTGCCGGTGAACGCCGGCTGGCTCGGCGCCGACCCGGACGTCGGCCTCGACCTCGTCCTCGACGGCCCGCGCGCCGCCCGGCCGCGCTACGCGCTGAGCCTCAACTCCGCCTTCGGCGGGGCCAACACCGCACTCCTGGTGGCCGCCCGATGACCGGACTGCGCATCCTCGCCGAGGGCCGCTGGCCCGACCCCGGCCCCGACCACGCCGCCGCCCCCGCCCCCGCCCCCGGCCACGGCCACGGCCACGGCGACGTGCTGCCCCCGATCCCCGGCTTCTCCGCGTCCACCTTCAACCCGTTGGTGGCCGAGGCCGCCGAGCGCTGCCTGCGCGCCCACCACGGCGCCGCCCCGGCGCCCGGCCGGACGGCCCTGCTGCTGGCCAGCGTGGGCGGTGACCGCGCCACCGCGCGGGCCATCGACGAGGCCGCGGCCTCCGGGCGGCGGGTGCCACCCCTGCTCTTCTTCCAGTCCAACCCGAACGCCGTTCTCGGCCACATCGCCGCCCGCTGGGGCCTGACCGGTCCCGTGGTCGCGATCAGCCCCGTCGAGGCCCGCCCGGGCACCGTGCCGCAGGACGCGCTCGACCACGCCGCCCTGCTCCTCGCGGACGGCGACGCCGACCTCGTCCTGGTCATCGCCGCCGAACAGGCCGATCCCGAGCACGCCGACGCCGAGCACCCCGACGCCGAGCACCCCGACGCCGACCGCGCCGACACCGAGCGCCAGGACGGCGACCGCGTCGACACCGACCGGGCCGTCGCCGTCCTGGTCACCACGGCCTGACCGGCGCACGACCCACCCACCCCACTGCCACCCCGCACCCCGCACCCCGCACCCGCGTCACCGAGCACACCACCGTCACCGAGCACCACCGCACCCGCGCGAGCGGCCCCGCAACGCCGCGTCCCGCCGCAGCACGCCCTGCACCATGGGAGGGATCCACCACCGTGAGCATCCGCAGTATCCGCGCCCTTCTGGCGGACGACCCGGACGTCGGCGCCGGCAACGTCCTGACCAGCCGACTGGCCCTCGGCCTCGGCCTCGACGAGCCGCTGCTGACCTTCGACACCCCGGTGGACGACCACCCCGCCTGGCAGCCCTTCACCCTGCGCGAGCTGGACCGCGCCGTCCGGGCCCGGGCCGCGGCGCTGCACGCGCTCGGGGTCGGCCGCCGCGACCCGGTGGTGGTGTACGCGAGCGACGCGGCCGACCACGTCCTGTCCTTCCTCGCGCTCTCCCGGCTCGGCGCGATCCCCGCACTGCTGAACCCGAACCTCGCGGCGGAACGCGCCGCCCGGTACATCACCAAGCTCGGCCCGGTCGGCATCCTCGCCGACCCGGCGCACCTGGCCGCGCTGGAGGGCCACGACGCCGGCGCACCCTTGCTCCCGGAGATCTCCACGCTCGGCTCGGGTGATCCGGAGGCCGCGCCCGCGCCCTACCGGCACTGGTCCGGCGACCCGGTGGCGATCACCCACTCCTCGGGCACCACCGGCCTGCCCAAGGCCGTCGTCCACTCGCACGCGAGCCTGTACGCGGCGATCCGCCACCGGCTCCGGCTCCCCCGGCCCCAGGGCCAGGACCGGATGCTCAGCGCGCTGCCCGCTCCGCACGCGGCGACCCTGATCGCGGTGAACCTGGCGCTCAGCTCGCACACCCAGCTCGCCCTGCTCTCGCAGCAGTCGGGCGCCGGCGTGCTGGACGCGGTCGAGAGCTGGCGGCCCAGCGGCGTCGTCGGCTTCGCCGCAACCTGGGCCGAGCTGGCCCACCACGACCTCTCCGCACGGGACTTGGACTCCGTCGCACTCTGGTGGAACACCGGCGACTGCGCGCACGAGGTGCACATCCGCCGGCTGATCGCGGCCGGCAGCCGCGAGTCGTTGTCCCGCCAGGGCCGGATCCGGATCCCCGGCTCGCTGTTCGTCGACGGCCTGGGCTCCACCGAGATGGGCCACTCGCACTTCTTCATCACCCACGGCCCGGGCACCGACCGGTACGGCCGCTGCGTCGGCCGTCCGCACGCCTTCGTCGACTGCGAGGTGGTCGGCCCGGACGGCGAGCCGCTCGGGCCCGGCGAGGTCGGCGAACTCGCCACCACCTCCCCCACCCTGGCGCTCGGCTACTGGAACGACTCCGCCACCACCTTCCGGACCAGGCTCCGCGGGCGCTTCCTCACCGGCGACCTCATGTACCGGGACGAGGAGGGCTTCTACTACCACGTGGACCGGCTGGTCGACTCGGTCGAACTCGGCGACGGAAAGCGGCTGTTCACCGCGATGTCGGAGGAGCGCGTGCTGGCCGCGCTGCCCGACGTGGCGGACTGCACGGTGGTCGCCGTCCGGGACGGCGACCGGGTGGTCACCGACGTGCTGCTCGTCCTCGCGGCCGGCGCCGACCCGGCCGCCGACCGCACCAAGGAGGTCACGGCGGCACTCGACGAGGCCGCCGCGGCCACCGTCCGCCAGGTGTTGGTGGTGACCGGCGACGACATCCCGCTCGGACCGACCGGAAAGGTCCGCAAGGTGCTGCTGCGCAACCGCTACCTCGACTCGGTGGCCGCCCGATGACGCCGCCCGGCACCGCCCGCCCGGGCGCCGTCGTGACCGGCATCGGCATGGTCACTCCCGTCGGCCGCAAGCCCGCCGAGGTCTTCGAGGCGCTCACCGCCGGCCGCTCCGGCATCCGCACGCTGCCGGAGGGGCACGCCGCGCACGGCTGGCTCACCGCCGCCGGGATCGCCCCCGCCATCGAGGGGCGCGAAGTCCTCCCGCCGACCGAGACCCGCTGCGTGGACCGGTTCGTGCTGCTCGCCCTGGCCGCCGCCGACGACGCGCTCGCCGACGCCGGCCTGGTGGTCGGCCGGGACGCCGACCCGCGCCGCACCGCCGTCGTCCTCGCCACCGGCGGCGGCGGGCTGGAGACCTTCGAGCAGCAGTCGCACCGGCGGCTGGAGCGCGGCCGGCCCGGCGTCAATCCGTACCTGCTGCCCGGCATGCTCTCCAACATGGCCACCGCCCGGATCGCCATCAAGCACGGTATCCGGGGCTTCAGTTCGGCCATCGTGACGGCCTGCGCGGCCGGTGCCCAGGCCGTTGCCGAGGGGCTGCGGCTGATCCGGGCCGGCGACGCCGACGTGGTGGTCTGCGGCGGCAGCGAGTCCTCGCTGCACCCGACGATCGCCGCGGCGTTCACCAACGCCCGTGCGCTGTCGTCCGGTTGGGACGATCCGGAGCAGGCGAGCCGGCCCTTCGACGCCCGCCGCAACGGCTTCGTGCTGGGCGAGGGCAGCGCCGTCCTCGTCCTGGAGCGCGCCGAGCACGCGGACGCCCGGGGCGCGGCCGGGTATGCCGACCTCACCGGGTGGGGCGCCACCACCGACGCCCACCACCCGACCATGCCGCGCCCGGACGGCGAGGGCGCCGCCGACGCGATGCGCTCCGCGCTCGCCAACGCCGGCCTGGCAGCATCCGACATCGGCTACGTCAACGCGCACGGCACCGGGACGAAGCTGGGCGACATCGCCGAGACGGCCGCGCTGCGCGCGGTCTTCGGCGAGCACGGGCCCGCGGTCAGCTCCACCAAGGGAGCCACCGGCCATCTGCTCGGCGCCGCAGGGGCGTTGGAGGCGGCCGTGACCGCAATGGCAGTGGCCCGGGGCACGCTGCCGCCGACGGTGAACCTCACCGACCCGGACGCGGCCTGCGCCCTCGACCACGTCCGCGGCGCGGCCCGGCCGGCGCCGTTGCAGGCCGCCCTGAGCAACGCCTTCGCGTTCGGCGGCCACAACGTCAGCCTCGTCTTCGGCCAGGCCTCCACCCGCACCGTCCGGTAGCACCCGGGCGCCCCGGCCGCACCGGGGCGCCCGGCACCACCCGACCCGCCCGCCGAGCGCCAGGCCGTCCCAGCAGCTCCCGGACCCTCCGCGCTCGGCCGCACCCGGCCGTGTCGTGCCCCGACCACGCACCCAGCCACTCGCCCTTCGCCACCCCGGGGAGATCCCGTTGTCCGTCCAGTCCATCACGCACGTCGAGTTCCACTGCGTCGACGCCGAGCAGGCCGCCGCCGCCCTCTGCGCCGACTACGGCTTCACCGCCGAGACGTCCACCCCCGAGGCCTCCACCCCCGAGGCGTCCGCACCCGAGGCGTCCGCACCCGAGGCGTCCGCACCCGGGTCGCGCACGCCCGAACAGCTCACGCCCGGACAGCTCAAGCCCGACGAACCCGCGGCCGGCGGTCTGCGCACCGTCCGGCTGCGCCAGGGCTCCGTCCGGCTGCAGCTCTCCTCCGCCACCGACCCCGCCCACCCGGTGGCCCGGTACGCGGCCCGGCACGGCGACGGCGTCGCGGTGATCGCACTCGGCTGCACCGACCCGCAGGCCTCGCTGGAGCGCGCCGAACGCCACGGCGCCCGGGTGCTGGACCGGGCCGGCGGCCTGGTGGCCGGCTTCGGGGACCTCGCGCTGCGCTTCGTGCCGCAGCCCGCCGAACCGGACACCGGAACGGCCGGCGGCACCCTGCTGGACGCCCTCGACCACGCCGCGATCTGCGTGCCGGCCGGCGAGCTGGCCCCGGCCGTGAAGTTCTGCGAGGCCGCGCTCGGCCTGCACCGGATCTTCGGCGAGTACATCGAGGTCGGCGAGCAGGCGATGGACTCCAGTGTGGTGCAGAGTGCCTCCGGCGAGGTCACCTTCACGCTGATCGAGCCCGACACCTCCCGCCGCCCGGGCCAGATCGACACCTTCCTGGCCGATCACGACGGCGCCGGCGTCCAGCACCTGGCCTTCCGCACCGACGACATCGCCACCGCCGTCCGCACCGCCCGCAGCCGCGGGGTCGAGTTCCTCAGCACCCCGGGCGCGTACTACGACGCGCTGGCAGAGCGGCTCGGCGGCACGGCCATCCCGGTCGGGACGCTGCGCGAGCTCGACGTCCTGGTCGACCAGGACCACGGCGGGCAGCTGTTCCAGATCTTCGCCCGATCCACGCACCCCCGCCGGACGTACTTCCTGGAGCTGATCGAGCGCCAGGGAGCGGGCACCTTCGGCACCGCCAACATCAAGGCCCTCTACGAGGCCGTCGAGCGGCAGAACGCCACCGCCTCCGTCTGAGCGCCCCGCCCCACCCCGACCGAAGGAGGCACCGACCCATGACCACCACCGCCGAGTTCCGGCTGACCGAGGCCGAACGCGCGCTGCTGCCCACCCCCGAGGAGGTGGCCGGCTACCTCGAACACGGCTGGTACCTCTCCCGTCGGCTGTTCAGCGACGATGAGCTGGACACCCTGCAGGCCGCCACCGAGAAGTACTACGAGGGCCACCGGGACCGCGAACTGCCCGTCCGCCCGCCGCGCCTGGCCTCCTGGGAGCCCTCGCACGGCCCGGTCCAGCGGCACAACGACTACGTGCACTACGAGAGCGACGCGATCGGTGCGATCCTGCGCAAGCCGCTGCTCGGTGCCGTCGCCGCGCTGCTCGCCGAGGCCGAGGAGATCCGGGTCTTCCAGGCGACGCTGATCTACAAGCCGCCGGTGCCCGAGGAGCCCAGCAACCGGGTGCCCTGGCACTTCGACAAGCACTACTGGCAGACCTCGACGTCCGACCGGATGCTCACCGCGTTCCTGCCGTTCCACGACTGCGGCGAGGAGAACGGCACCATCACCATGGTGGACGGCAGCCACCGCTGGCGCGAACTGGGCTCCGGCGAGGACTCCACCCGGCACTTCGCCGAGCGCGACAACTCGGAGCTGGAGGACATCCTCACCGAGAACGCCCGCTTCAACGGCCGGCAGGTGCGCAAGGTCCCGGTGGTGATCCCACGCGGGCACGTCAGCTTCCACCACTGCCGCACCTACCACGGCAGCGGCCCCAACCTCGCGACGACGCCGCGCCGCGCCGTCTCGCTGCACCTCCAGGACGGCGCCAACGAGTACCGCCCGGCCGTCCGGCCGGACGGCGGCGAGGTGGTCTACAACCACGACGTGGTGGTCCGCCGCACGCCCGACGGCCGGCCCGACTACGCCGACCCGGAGTTCTGCCCGCCGGTCTGGCGGGGAGCCCTGTGACGGCGCGGCCCCCGGCGGCGCCGGCGCCTCTCGGTACCCCCGGGCAGCGGTACCGGATGCTGCGGCTGATCCGGGGGTTCGAGGAGCTGGCACTCGGCCTGGTGAAGTCCGGGGTGATCACCGGCGGCATCCACCCGTACATCGGACAGGAGGCCGTCGCGGTCGGCGTCTGCGCCGCGCTCGGCCCGGACGACCGGCTCACCTCGACCCACCGCGGCCACGGCCACGTGCTGGCCCGGGGCGCCGAGCCGCACCGGCTGCTGGCCGAACTCGCCGGCCGGGTCGACGGGTTGAACCGGGGGCGGGGCGGCTCGATGCACGCCGCCGACTTCTCACTGGGCATCCTCGGCGCCAACGGCATGGTCGGCGCCGGTGCGCCGATCGCGGTCGGCGCCGCCTGGGCGGCCCGGCAGGCCGGCTCCGACGCGGTGGCCGTCTCCTTCTTCGGCGACGGCGCGCTCAACCAGGGCGTCCTGCTGGAGGCCCTCAACCTGGCCGCGATGTGGCGGGCCCCGGTGGTCTTCGTCTGCGAGAACAACGGCTACGCCACCACACTGCCCGCCGCCACCGCGGTGGCCGGCAGCGCGACCGGCCGGGCGGCCGCCTTCGGCATCCCCGCCGTGACGGTCGACGGGATGGACACCGAGGCCGTCCGGGCCGCCGCCGAGGAGGCCGTGGCCCGGGCGCGCGCCGGCGGCGGCCCCGGGTTCCTGGAGTGCCGCACCTACCGCTTCGAGGGCCACCACACCATGGAGCGGCGGATGAAGCTGCACTACCGCACCCCCGAGGAGGTGGACGCCTGGCGCACCCGCGATCCCCTGCTGCGCGCCGCCGCCGCGATCGGCGAGGCGGCGACCGCCGCGCTGGACGCCGAGGTGGCGGCCGAACTGGCGGAGGCCGAGCGGTTCGCCCTCGCCTCCGCACACCCGGATCCGGAGCGCGCGTCCGCCTACCTGTACGCCGACGGAAGCCGGCCGCGGGCGGGGGCGGTCGTATGACCAGGCTCTCGTACACCAAGGCGCTCAACCGGGCGCTGGCCGACGAACTCGCCGCGGACGAGGCGGTCTGCGTGTTCGGCGAGGACATCGGCGCCGGCCTGGCCGGCCCGACGCTCGGGCTGCTGAAGCGCTTCGGGCCGGAGCGGATCGTCGACACCCCGCTCTCCGAACAGGCCTTCACCTCGATGGCGATCGGTGCGGCGCTGGCCGGGCGGCGCCCCGTCCTGGAGTTCCAGATCCCCTCGCTGCTCTTCCTCGTCTTCGAGCAACTCGTCAACCAGGCGCACAAGTTCTCCCTGATGACGGGCGGCCAGGCGAGCGTGCCGCTGACCTGCATCGTCCCGGGGTCGGGCTCCCGGGACGGCTGGGCCGGCCAGCACTCCGACCACCCGTACAGCCTCTTCGCGCATGCCGGGGTGAAGACCGTGGTGCCGGCCACCCCGACCGACGCCTACGGCCTGCTCCGCTCCGCCGTCCGCGACCCGGACCCGGTCGTGCTGTTCGCGCCGGCGGCCGCGCTGGCCGTCCGCGAGACGGTCACCTGGGAGCTGGCGCCGATCCCGCTCGGCTCGGCGCGCGTGCACCGGCCCGGCACCGACGTCACCCTGGTCGCGGTCGGCCACCTCGTCCACGACGCGCTGGCGGTCGCCGCGGAGCTCGCCGACGAGATCTCGGTCGAGGTGCTCGACCCGCGCACCCTGTACCCGTTCGACTGGGCGGCGCTGGCCGCCTCGCTGGAGCGCACCGGCCGGCTGGTGGTCGTCGACGACTCCAACCGCAGCTGCGGCATCGGGGCCGAGGTGCTGGCCACCGCCGCCGAGGAGATGCGGCTGATCGCGCCCCCCCGCCGGGTCACCCGCCCGGACGGCGCGGTGCTCCCGTTCGCCCCCGGGCTGGACCGCGCGCTCCAGCCCGACCGGGAGCAACTGCGGCACGCCCTGCGCGCCGTCATGAAGTAGCCCGGGCTCCGGACCGGGCCCCCACCGGACCGGCCGGCACCGACCGGCACCGACCGGAACCGAGCAGCACGTCGAGCACAGGGGGACGGCCGTGCAACGGCCGTCCCCCTGCGGCACGTCCCGGTACCCGGGCGGCGCAGCCCCGCGCAGCCCCGCGCAGCCCCGGACGGATTGCCCCGCAGGGCCTCCGCCAGTAGGTGCCGGCAGCAGGGCAGGCACGGTTCACCCGATCTGGGCAGACGATGCCAAAACGCCCAGTCAGGCGCCCGAGTGCAGGTACGCGGCCCAGAGCGAGGGCAATCCGCTCAGGTCCATCGGGGCGGGCAGGTCGTAGCCGTCACGGATCAGACGGACGGCCCGGTGGAGCGCGTACGCCGAGCGGTCCGGGTCCAGGCCCCCGGCCCCGCTTCCCAGCGCATCGTAGAACAACTCGGCTACGGTGACCGCGAGTTCGTCGTCGATCTCCCACAGCGTGCCGATCACGTGGGGGAACCCGGCGAGCTGGAAGGCCGAGGTGAGGTGGATGGCCTCGTCGAGCAGCTCGGCGGTGTCGACGGCCGCCGTCCGGCAGGCCGAGAGGTAGGCCAGCCGGGCCCGTCCCAGTTCGACGGCGGCGAGGCCCGCGACGGTGAGCGGGTCGTCCGCGTGGTCGTGCAGCAGGAGCAGGCTCCGGGAGGGGTCGGCGGGGTCGCTCGAACCGTGGCAGCAGAAGTGCGCGATCGAGCAGTCCGGCAGCCGCTCCAGGACGGCGGCCTTCGTCGGCACCGGCAACCTCCGGTCGGTCGGATCCTCGCCGGGGCCCGGCTCCCGCAACAGCACCGGGGCCGGCAGCCGTTCGAGCAGGACCGCCTCCTCCTTCCCGACGTACCTCAGCCGTCCGTCTCGGGGCAGGCCGGGCGTGGTCGGCATCGCCACGACCAGGCTGCGCGCCGGCCCGGCCGCGGCGGCGGTCCGGGCGCGTTCACGGGCGTGGCGCAGCGCGCGGATCGTCGGGGTGTAGGAGGAGACGACCCGGTCCATCACCGTGCGCCGGTCCGGACGGTCGCGCGGGTCGTCGTGGTGGCCCGCGGCATGCAAGGGGAGCAGCCCCAGCAAGCCGCCCGGCACCCACCACACCCGCGGCCAGTCCTTCGTGTCGCCGGGCTGTCCGCGGAACCCCAGCGCGTGCAGCACAGGGCCCGCGGCCGCGTCCCACAGCCACCGCAGGACCTCGGCCATGGCGGCCTCGGCCGCGACCCGCTCGTCCTGGTCCGGGCTCGATGTGTCCCGTTGCGCCCGCAGGAAGGTATCGATCCGTTCGACCAGGGGCTGCAAAGCCAGGTCTGGCAGGTTCAGGGTCCGGATCCCGCATTCGGTGACCAGCAGTGCGTCACTGCGGTACGCGCTGGTGTTGAACACCACGATGGGGCCGTGGGTCACCTGGGCGCGGAGTTCGGCCGGGGCGGGTGGCAGCGCAAAGGTGTGGAAGCCTTCCAGTGCGCGGATCTCCGCCAGCAGGTCGGCGAAGTCCCGGGCGAGCAAGTGCCGTTCGCGCGGCGGCTCGTCCGCGGCCGGCCCGTCCGTCGCCGTTCCGCTGCCGGTCGACCCGGGGACGGCGCTGCCGGGTGCGGGTCCGGCGACGTCGGCGGGGCTGTCGAGCCGCTCCCGCAGGTCGCTGAAGCGCTCGGCGAGTTCGCGGTGGTCCTTGCGCAGGTCGGTCAGGTCGTTGCGGGTCTCCAGGGCCTGGCTGAGCAGGACGGCCCGGCCGGTCTCCAGCAGGCCCAGGGCGCGTTCGGCACGTCCGGCGGGGGTGCCGCCCGGAGCGGCGAGGGCCAGCGCGGCGGCGTCGCCGACCAGCCCCGCGAACTGGGCCATGGCGTACTGCTGGTCGCCGCGGGCCAGGCGCCGGGGCGCCACCTGCGGCAGCAGCAGAACCGCGCTCTCCGCCGCGGCCGCCGCGCCGGCCGGGTCGCCCGACGCGGCGAGCAGGCCCGCCGCCTGGCCCGCCTCCATGATCCGGCGGCCGGGCGTGGCGGACCGGACCTTCGAGGCCGCCAGTCGGCAGGAGATCGCCTCGCGCAGGTCGGCGGGCTGCTGCGTCTGCTGGTAGCGGGTCAGCAGGCTGTCGGCGAGGTTGGACAGGCCCAACGCGTAGTCGGGGTGGTGGGCGGGAACCGCGGCCACCGTCTCGGTCAGGCGGTCGATCGCCGCGTCCAGGTCGGCGGGCGACTTCGTCAGTTCGAACCTACGCCGGAGCGTGCCGCCGAGGTTGTTCAGCATCGCGGCCCGTTCGAGGTTGTCCGCCGGGGCGGCGGCCACCGCCTCGGTCAGGCGGTCGATCGCCGCGTCCAGGTCGGCGGGCGACTTCGTCAGTTCGAACCTGCGCTGGAGCGCGCCGCCGAGGTTGGTCAGGATGCCGGCCAGGCCGGGCGTGCCCCCGGCGTGGGACACCGCCTCCGTGAAGCAGTTGATCGCGCCGTCCAGGTCCGTGACCCGCTTCCTCCGGTCGTAGCGGGAGCGCAGGGCCATGCCGAGCTTGGACAGCCGCACTGCGCGCTGGGGGTGGCCGGCGGGGGTGAGGGTGACCGCCCGGGTCAGGCAGTCGACGGCGGCGTCCGCGTCCGCGGCCGTGACCAGCCGTTCGCTCCGGTGCCGCAGCGCGTTACCGAGGTTGGTCAGTGGGACCGAGCGTTCGTCGTCGTCCTCGGCGGCCTCCGCCGCCGCCCGGAAGTGGTCGACCGCGGCGTCCAGGTCTTCCAGTGCTCCCGTCCGATCGAAGCGGGCCCGCAGCGCCATGCCGAGGCCGTTGAGGACGCCGGCCCGGTGCAGCAGCTCCGGCGGCGTGGACTTCAGCAGCTCCGTCAGGTGACCGACGGCGGCGTCCGTGTCCGCCAGCGTTCCCATCAGCTCGCCCCGCTTGCCCAATGCGCCGCCGAGCGCGAGGAGCAGCGAGGCCCGCTCGGGGTGGTCCGGTGGAGCGGTGGGCGCTGCGGCGCGGGTTTCGTCGATCACGGCGTCCAGGTCCGCCATTCGACCGGACAGCTCGAAGCGGACCTGCAGCGCGTGGGTGAGCCGGGCCAGCCGCGTCGTCCGGTCCGGACGGTCAGGGGGACCGGCCTGCCCGGGAGCGTCGTCCGGAACGGCGGCCACGGCCTGCCGCAGGTAGTCGATCGCGGTGGCCACGTCTGCGAGCGACCGCTGCGTGAGGCCACGATCGATGAGCACGCCGCCGAGGTGGAACCGCTGCGTGGCGCGCTCGTCCGGGTCGACGGCGGCGACCACCGCCATGCTGAAGTGGTCGATCGCCGCGTCCAGGTCGGCAGGCCGGGCCGTCCTCAGGTAGCGCAGGCGCAGGCACTCACCGAGGTGGCACAGCCTTCTGGCCAGGTCGGGGTGGCCGGGCGGGGTCGCCGCCACGGTCTCCCGGAAACGGTCGATCGCGGCGTCCGCGTCAGCCACCACGCCCGTGTGCAGGAAACGGAAGCGAAGGGCCTCACCAAGGTCGAACAGGCTCTCGGCGCGATCGGCGGCATCCGTCGCGGCGGCCACTGCGGCCTCGGAGCGCTCGACCAGGTCCTGAGTGCCCGCCCGTGCCTCCCGGTCCCCGGACCGGTGCTCGGACAACTCCTGCCGGAGGGCCAGGATCCCGGCCCGCTCGGAGTGGTCGGGGGCGGCGATGGTCGACGCCTCCTCCACGTGCGCGACCGCCGCATCCAGGTCGGCCGCCGCGCCCGCCCAGGCAAACCTGTCGCGCAGCGCCAGCGCCAGGTTGAGCAGCGCGATCGGGCGGTCGAAGGCGTCGATCGAGACGTCGACGGCGAGGCGGAGGACACGGATCGCTTCCGCCAGGTCCGCTGCTCGGGACCGCCGTGCGAAACGCCGCCGCAGGGCGTTCCCCAGGTTGTTCAGCCGCAGCGCCCGGTCGGGGTGGTCGGCGGGGCCGGCGGCCTCCGCGGCCCGGCCCGCCTCGATGATGGCGTCCAAGTCCGCCGGGTCGTCCAGTCGGTTGTAGCGGTCCTCCAGCGCGATCCCGAGGTGGAACAGCCGGTCGGCGCGGTAGCGGTGGTCGGCCGGGGTGGCCCGGACGATGCGCTGCCACAGCCCCACCGCGTGGGAGAGCACACCGGGGTCGGGGGAGAACTGCGAGCGCTCCAGCAGCTCGGTGGCGTCCGGGACGGCGGCCCTGGCGAGGTTCGGCAGCATGTCCTCGGGCAGGTCGGGCAGATCGGGCCGATCGGGCTGGCCGAGGAAGAAGCACAGCCCGAACGCCTCGTTGGCCGCCTCGAAGTCGTCCTGGTCCGCGCCCTCGGGCAGGGCCAGGTATCGGAAGAAGTGGAACCAGCCGAGCACGTACGCCGCATCGGGGTCGCCGTTCGCGTAGTACCCGGCCACCGCCCGGGCTTCGTCGAGCGCCGCGGGCTCCAGCAGCAGGGCCGGGTTCTCCTCGTCCTCGGACCGGTTGACCCGGGCCCACAGCGCGGCCAGTCGTGCCGTACGCGTCATGTCGCTGTCCACTCATCCTCCGTGAGGACGGTCCCACTGGACCGGGAACGTTCGGACCGGTCCGCGGCGGACGTGCCGCGCCGGGTCGGTTCGGGTCGGTTCGGGTCGTACGGGGTCAGGCCGGCAGCGTCGGCGCGGTACCACCTGCGGTCGCGGACGCGGTCGAGGGCGGGCGGGGGACCAGGAGTTCGGCGAGGCGCGCGCCGTCGGCGGCGGTGAGTGGGCCCGCGCAGTCGAGGCCGAGCCTGCGCGCCAAGTCGACCGCGTGCAGCCGGACGACGGCCTCCAGGAGGGTGGCGTAGCCGTCGGCAGCGGCCCGGAAGCGGTGGTGCCCGGTGAGGGCGAGGACGGCCGCGACGATCAGCGCGGGCCACCACCACAGGGCCAGCGGCAGGTACAGCACGGCCCAGGCGGTGAGCGTCGCCGCGCGGGCCAAGGCCTGCCGGGCGGCGGTGACCTCGGCGCGCGGCGGGTCGGGGAGGGTGAGCCACAGGTACGGCCAGAGCGCGGCCAGGTCGAGCCCGTAGTGGCGTCGGACGCGCAGCGCGGCAAGGTGGACGCGGTCTCCGCTCCAAGTGGGCCGCACGGGCTCCTCGGCACCGACGCGGTGCACGGCCGCGCGCGCCTCGGCCGCGGCCTCCGAAGCGGCCGGGCGGGAGGCAGGGTCGGCGATGTGGGCCTGGGCCCGCGCCCGGCCGGCCAGTTCGCGCCGGTGCTGCCAGCGTGCGTGCCGCCGCCGGGTGGCGAGGTCCGCCAAGGTACGGACGCCGGCGGGCCATCCGCGCCAGTCGGCGGCCAGGTGCAGCCGTTCGACCAGGGAGCCGAGCGCCTGCACGACCACTCCGACTCCGGCGGCCGCGACGCCCACGGCGGCGAGCAGCACCGCCTGGCCGCCGAACGTGCCGAGCGCTGGGGCCTTCGCCCAGGCGCCGACCCGGTCGGACAGCCCGGCAGCGTCGAACGGGTGCGCGTGCCCGAGCAGGTCCGCCGCCACCCCGACGGCCAGGTAGAGCGCGCCCGGCAGGACCAGCAGGGTGAGCCACTTCTCGGCGAGTTTCTTCCCCAGTTCCGCGAGCACACCGCCCACCCCTCAGTCCTCGCGGCGCAGTAGCAGGTCGCCGTTCGCGGCGCACCGAGGCGCCCCGGCGGAAGCGTCGGGCCGCTCGTGGCGCAGGCAGAGCTGTAGCGGACACAGCAGTAAGGGTTCGGTCGGCACGGCGTGGTCGACCCCCGCCGTGAACAGGCCCCGCGCGTTCCTGTCGTCCGCGCCGGTGTAGGCGTCCAGCCCGCGCCGGTCGCCGGTGGCCCGCAGCGTCCGGTGCAGCGCTTCGAGCAGGTCGGGCAGTTCCCGATCGTCCCGGGCCTGCGCCAGGAGGTCGGGCAGCTCCCGATCGTCCCGGGCCTGTGCCAGGACGGCGTCCAGGGGCATCTCGGCACCCAGGGCGCTGCCACGGAGCCGCTCGCGGATCTCCGACTCGTGCGCGCACGCCCCGGCGAGCCTCAACGCGCTTTCCCTGTCGAGCACTTGTACTCTCCCCCCGATCGTCCGACCGGATCCGGGCAGGTCTGGCCCGCGCTCCCGGTCGGCCCCCGCCCCCGTACGGGCACTGTGCCACGGATGTGTTGACGGCGTTGTGCAGTCAGGCGGTTCGCCGCGTGATCGTGACGGAGCCGTAGTCGATCGTGTGGAGAGCGATGAGATCCGGTGGACATCGACCGGGCCGGAGCCTCCGTGTCCCCGTTCGCTACCGGTCATGACGAACACGACAGCGCCCCAACGCCCGGGACCGGCGCAATATGCCGGGGGCCACGTCGACGAGCAACCACCCGACAGCCTCCGGCTCCATCACGCCGGCGGCGATCCACTGAGCCCCGTGCCGAACCCGCCCCGGCTCAGAGCACCTTGGGCACGGCGGCGGCCACCGCCGGCAGCACGTCCGCCGGATCGCGGTGGCGGTGCAGCGCCGCCCGCCCCTCGGCGCCGCGCAGCCGGGCGGCCAGCCGGACCGGCAGGACGACGCTGGCCAGCAGGCCGGTGCCGTGGAACCCCTCGACCGTCCAGCAGACCCACGGGATCGGGTAGTTGGCGGCCGGGCTGAAGAACACCGGCCGCTGCCCCTGGAACGCCACCTGGTACGCGCCGAACCGGCTCCAGTTCGAGAAGCTGAACCGCCGCCGCTCCGGATCGAAGCCGAGCGGGACGCACTCACGCAGCCGGAGCCGCCCGAGCGACTCCAGGAAGGACAGGTTGGCCCGGAGGTTGAGGTGCTCGGCGGTGAAGTTCTCGACGGCCGTGCGCACGGCGGCGGCGAGCGCGGCCGGCCCGTCCTGGGGCTGCTGCGGCAGGTGGATCTCGCTCAGCAGGTTGCCCACCAGGGACGCCGGCAGGCCGAGCGGGCGGCGTACGTTCACCGGGACGGTGAGCCAGCGCTCCTCCCGGTCGCCGTCCAACTCGCGGATCACCGAGACGACATGGGCGAGGAGGGCGTCCCCCGAGGAGAGCCGGCGGCCCGCCGTCGCGGCGAACTCCGTGCGCATCCGGTCGAGTTCGGCGTCGCCGAAGTAGATCTGGACGGTCCGGTTGGCGCGCGGGCCGGCCGCCACCTCGCGGGCCAGGACGGCCGCCTCGGCCGGGGACGGCAGCCGGAAGCCGGGCCGTCCGCAGTCCTCCGCGGGCAGCACCTTGTCCAGCAGGGCGTCCTGGTCCTCGACGAGCCGGACCTCGGGCAGTTCCTCGCCCTCCACCGCGGCGGACCACGCCTGCATCAGCAGCATGAAGCTCTGCAGGTCGCCGATCGCGTGGTGCCAGGAGCAGCCGAGCACCGTGCCGCCGGCCGAGGGCCGGGTGACGCGCACGGTGAACAGCGGCACGCCGCCGTTCCGCGCGGCCGGGGCGTCCACCGGGTCGACCAGCTGGGCGCCGGCCGCGGTCACCCGGCCCATCGCCTCGGCGAGGGTGCCGTCCACGGTGTAGCTGTCCATCGGCACGCCGGCGTCGTCGCAGACCGCCGTGAGCATCCCGTCGACGGTGCGCAGCCGGCCGGCGAACACCGGCACCCGCTCCAGCGCCCGGGCGAGCCCGGCGGCGAGCCGGTCCTCGTCCAGCGCGCGTTCGAAGAAGAGCACCACGGAGACCGAGAGGTCGGCGAGCATGGTGTCCACCAGCCCGCAGTGCAGGACCGTTCCCGGTGCCCGGCCGGCCCGGACGAGCCGGGATTCGCGCAACTGCGGCCAGACGCTCATGGGTCCATCCCGGGGGCTCGCAAGGAGTCGTGTGCTTCACCCCGGGCGGTGGGGCGGCACCCCGAACGATAGGGCAGCGGACCCGCACGGAGCCAGTGGTCCAGTCCAATTTTCCGAACCGGCCGGGCCCGGCGCCCCCGCCGGGCCCGGCCACCCCGCCTCCGCCCCGCCCCGGCTCCACCCCTCCTCCGCCCCGCCCCGGCTCCCATCCTGCTGGGCCCGCCCGGCCGGACTAGACTCCCAGGCATGGGAGAGCGCGCTGGCGCGCCCGTCGCGCCGCCTCTGGTTCTCGTCACCGGTTCGGATTCGCAGCTGATCGATCCGCGCCGGGCGTACCACGTCGGCCGCGACCCGACGAGCGAGATCGTCATCGACGACCCGCGGGTGTCCTGGCACCACGCCGTGCTGCGCGCCACCGAGGGCCACTGGCTGCTGGAGGACGTCGGCAGCACCAACGGCACCTTCACCGAGGGCCACCGCGTCGAGCACGAGGATGTCGGCCCCGGCACGCTGCTGCGGTTCGGCGATCCGGACGGCCCGGCCGCGTCCTTCGCCGGCCTGCCCGCGCCGGCCGCCGGGGAACGGCCCTCGCTGATCGCCCCGCAGGCCTCCGGCGTCTTCCGCCAGCCCAGCGCCGTCATCCGGCTGCCCGGCCGGACGGTGCGGATCGGCCGCGCCGGCGACAACGACCTCGTCCTGGACGACCTGGTGGTCTCCCGCCACCACGCCGAACTGCGCACGCTCCCCGACGGCGGCCACGAGATCGTCGACCTGGCCAGCCACAACGGCACCTACGTCAACGGCAGCCCGGTGGAGCGCGCCCCGGTCGGCCCGGCCGACATCGTCGGCATCGGCCACTCGGCCCTCTGCCTGTCCGGCGACGAACTGGTCGAGTACACCGACACCGGCGAGGTCTCGCTCAACGTCCAGGGCCTGGTGGTGCGGGTCGGCCCCGACCACCGGGTGCTGCTGGACGACGTCGGCTTCCCGCTCGCCGAGAAGGCCCTGCTCGCCGTCGCCGGCCCGAGCGGCGCCGGCAAGTCCACCCTGCTCAACGCCCTGACCGGCCTGCGCCCCGCCGACGACGGCACCGTCCTCTACGACGGGCGCGACCTCTACCGCGACTACGCCGAGCTGCGCCGCCGGATCGGCCTGGTGCCGCAGGACGACATCCTGCACACCCAGCTCACCGTCCGGCGGGCCCTCGCCTACGCGGCCGAATTACGATTCCCCGGCGACACCACGCGCGAGGAGCGGGAGGCCCGGGTCGACGAGGTGATCCACGAACTCGGCCTGGACGCCCGGGCCGACCTGGTGATCTCCAGCCTCTCCGGCGGCCAGCGCAAGCGCGTCAGCGTCGCCCTCGAACTGCTCACCAAGCCCTCGCTGCTCTTCCTCGACGAGCCCACCTCCGGGCTGGACCCGGGCATGGAGCGCTCGGTGATGCGGATGCTGCGCGATCTGGCCGACGACGGCCGCACCGTCGTCGTGGTCACCCACAGCGTGCTCAGCCTGGGCGTCTGCGACCGGCTGCTGGTGCTCGCCCCCGGCGGCCGCACCGCCTACTACGGCCCGCCCGACGAGGCCCTCCCGTACTTCGGCTACACCGAGTGGCCGGAGGCCTTCGAGGCGTTCGACAGCGAGGACCACGCCACCTGGCAGCAGCGCTTCCGGGAGTCCCCGCAGTACCTTCGGTACGTGACCGCCGGCGCGGTGCCAGCCGTCCCGGTAGGCCGACCCGGCCCCGCCGGGGGCCGGATCGGCCCGGAGAAGCCGCAGGGCTGGTTCTCCCAGCTGGGCACCCTCGTCCGCCGCTACACCTCGGTGCTGGCCGCCGACCGGCTCTTCCTCACCGTGATGATCGCGCTGCCGTTCATCATCGGCATCATGTGCCGGGCGATGGCCGGCTCCCGGATCTCCTCCGACAACGCCATCAACGTGCTGCTCACGCTCTGCATCGGCGGGCTGCTCACCGGCTCCGCCAACGCCGTCCGCGAGATCGTCAAGGAACGGCCGATCTACCAGCGGGAACGCGTGGTCGGCCTGTCCAGATCGGCGTACCTGGCGTCCAAGGTGGTGGTGCTCGGCACGATCACGGTGGCCCAGGCCGTCGTGCTGACCACCGTCGGCCTGGCGGGCGTCGACCTCAGCCCGACGCTGCCGAACGGCGTGGCGGTGCAGACCGGGGTGGTGCTGCCACCCCTGGCCGAGCTGATCATCGCCGTCGCGCTGCTCTCCTTCTCCGCCATGATGCTCGGCCTGCTGGTCTCGGCGCTGGTCAGCAAGGAGGAGGCCACCATGCCGATGCTGGTGCTCCTCTCGGTGGTGCAGATCGTGTTCAGCGGAGCCATGCTGAAGCTGCACGGGGTGCCCGGCCTGGAGCAGTTCGCCTGGCTGGTGCCGTCCCGCTGGGGTCTGGCCGCGATGGCCCAGACCATCGATCTGCACACGGTCTTCCCCACCGCCATCACCGCCGATCCGCTGTTCCGGCCCGACCGGTCCGTCTGGCTCCGCTGCATGGGCCTGCTGGTGGGCCTGTCGGTGGTGCTCGGCATCGCCGTGCTGGCGCTGCTGCGCCGGCAGGAGCCCGCGATCATGCGCAAGTAGCGGGCCCCGGCGGCGCGGGGCGGGAGCAGCGGTGCCGATGGACGCAGTCAGCAGTTCGAGCAACGGAAGCAGCCGGGAGACAGGCAGCCGCCCATGGAAGAGTTCGCGTTCCGCCCGACCCACGTCGCCGCACCGAGCGGGATGGCGACCTGGGCGTCGCCGGCCGCCACGCTGTCCTCGACGCCGCTGGACCCGCTGCTCCCGGTGCGGCTGATCGACCGGCGGGGCGACTGGGCGCAGGTGCTCTGCTCCAACGGCTGGTCCACCTGGGTGGACGGCCGGCTGCTGGTCGCCCTCCCCGACGCGCCGCCGGCCGCCACCGGGCCGCCGTCCCGGACCGCGGACCCGCGCCCGGCGCTGGCCGAGGCCGAGGGGGTGCTGGCGTACTACCGCTCGCTGCTGGAGGACCTCGCGGCCGGCCGCGACGACCTGGAGACCTTCCGGGACCGCGCCCGCGGCCGGCGGATCGGGCTGGTCGTCGACGGCGAGGCGCTCTGGCTGTTCGACCCGGTGCACGACCGCTGGTGCTACTGCGACGGCCTCCAGCTCCAGACCTACGCGACGTCCGGGCGCCCGCAGTCCGGGCCGCGCTCCGGTCCGGGCACTCCACCGGCCGCACCCTCCCCGAGCGGGTACGAGCCCACCCGGACGGGTGAGCCGTGATCCGCCCCGAGGCCCCGGGCGGCGGTGGCGGGCGCGGGCCGGAGGCCGACGCGGGCCTCCCGTCCGGCATGGTCGGCAGCAAGCTGGCCGGCTACCGGCTGGAGGCCGAGATCGGGCGCGGCGGCATGGCGGTCGTCTACCGGGCCAAGGACCTGCGGCTGGGCCGGACCGTCGCGGTCAAGCTGCTGGCCCCCGAGCTGGCCCGCAACGAGGTGTTCCGGCAGCGGTTCATGCACGAGTCGGAGGCCGCCGCCGCGATCGACCACCCGCACATCATCCCGGTGTTCGAGGCGAGCGAGGCCGACGGCATCCTGTTCATCGCGATGCGCTACGTGCAGGGCGGCGACCTGCGCGGCCTGATGAACCGGGACGGCCCGTTCCCCGGTGAGCGGGCGGCCCGGCTGACCCTGCAGATCGCCTCGGCGCTGGACGCCGCGCACGACCGCGACCTCGTCCACCGCGACGTCAAACCCGGCAACGTGCTGGTCGCCGCCGGCACGGACAGCGAGCACCCGGAGCACCTCTACCTGGCCGACTTCGGCCTCACCAAGAAGTCCCTCTCCCTCAGCGGCCTGACCAGCGTCGGCCAGATCGTCGGCACGCTGGACTACGCGGCGCCCGAGCAGATCTCCGGCCACCCGCTGGACGGCCGCTGCGACCAGTACAGCCTGGCCTGCGTGGTGTTCGAGATGCTGGCCGGGCGGCCGCCGTTCCGCCGCGAGAGCGACCTCGCGCTGCTCTGGGCCCACCTCAACGACCCGCCGCCCTCGCTCCGCGAGCACCGGCCCGACCTGCCCGAGGCGGTGGACACCGTGATGACCCGGGCGCTCGCCAAGGAGCCCGTGCAACGGTTCGGCGACTGCCTCACGTTCGCCGGCGCGCTGCGCGCCGCGATCGCCGCCCCCGGCCCGCCCTCCGCCGACCCGTGGCAGGCGGCCGGGCCGCCGACCAGGGTCGTCCCGGCCCGCAGCCGGGCCGTACCGGACCCGCCCGCCCCTGCGGCCGCCGCACCCGCGCCACCGGCCGCGGCCGCCCCGCCCGCCCCTCCGACGCCCGTCCCGCCGGCGCCGCCCTGGGCCGCCCCGGTCGTCCACCCGCCGCCGCCCTGAGCCGCCCGGCCCGGGGCCGCCCCGGGCCCCGCCGGCCCGGGGTGCTCCGCGCCCCGGCCCCTCCCGCACGCCGAGCCCGATCCCCGCCCGCGGAGCCGCCATGAACGCCGTCAGCCAGGTCTTCGCCCTGATCGCTGCCGCGATCCACGTGATCGCCTGGCCGCTGGAGAGCTTCCTCTACG
This sequence comes from Kitasatospora sp. NBC_01560, assembly GCF_045208415.1. Taxonomy (NCBI): domain Bacteria; kingdom Bacillati; phylum Actinomycetota; class Actinomycetes; order Kitasatosporales; family Streptomycetaceae; genus Kitasatospora; species Kitasatospora sp. NBC_01560. The sequence goes on from NZ_CP109364.1 coordinate 1,047,904, forward strand.
GGCACCCGCGGGTCCGCTACCTGCTCACCGGCAGCACGGCGGACGCTCCCGAGGTGCGGCTGTGGCGGTTCAACGTCGGCTTCTACAACCTGTTCCTGGCGCTCGGCCTCGCCGCCGGCGTGACGGCCCTGCACACCGGGCACGGCACGAGCGGCCGTGCGCTGGTCGTGTACGTCTGCGCCTTCATGCTCGCCGGCGGGATCATCCTCTTCGTCTCCGAGCGCCGGCTCTGGCGGGTGGCCCTCGCCCAGGCCGTGCCGCCGGCCGTGGTCCTGCTCGCCGACCTGTTCTGAGCACCGGACCGGGCTGCACCGGACCGTGCCAGAACCGGACTGTGCCGCGGACCCGGGCTGCACCGGACCGTGCCGCGGACCGGGCTGCACCGGACCGTGCCGCGGACCGGGCTGCTCCGGGCCCGGGCGCGGGCCCGCCCGGCGAAGCCCGCCCTACGCCCGGCGAAGCCCGCCCTACGGGGTGCCCGGACGGCCGTTGCGGCCGCGGCGCAGGAGCGGGGCGATCAGCCCGCCCAGCCAGCCCGCCAGCAGGCCCCACCCCGCCGCCAGCGGCACCGCCACCAGGAGCTGCGGCTGCAGCTCCAGCTTCCCGCCGCCGAGGCCGGCCAGCGGGTCGGTGCCCCCGAGGACGGACCCGAGGAGGTCACCGAGACCGCCCTCGCCGACCCCGACGCCGAGCACCGAGAGGCCGTAGTCCGCGGAGACCCGTGACCAGACGCCCACCAGCAGCATGGTGACGGCCGCCGCGACCCCCAGCCTGACGGCGTGCCGCCAGGGCCGGACGTCGCGCGGCGAGCGGTACGCCGTCAGGACGCCCGCCCCGAGCATCAGGACGGCGGCCACCGGCAGCAGCCACCAGGCCCGGGCGTCCTGCTCGGCGAGCGTGCCGAGGCTGATCGTGGCCTCCTGGCCGTCCGCCCCGCGCATCACCGCGGCCAGCGTCTTGGGCACCGGCAGCCCGATCGCGCCGACCAGCTGACCGTGCCACTCGGCACCGAGCCCGACCCCGAAACCGAGCCAGGCCAGGTTGGGCAGGGCCAGCAGCAGCACGGCCGCCGTCTCCCGGGCGTTCCCGTTGACGACGACGGTGAGCAGGCCGGCGACGAGTCCGATCACCACGTACACGAGCAGGAGCAGCACCATCGCGAAGGCGGCCGGCCGGACGGCCTGCTGGAACGGCAGGAGGCCGCGCGGCAGCGGCGCCCGGCGGGAGACGGCGAAGACGGCCGCCAGGACCACCAGCAGCCAGAGCAGGCCGAGGCCGATCGTGCTCGCCGCCTCGGCGTGGAAGCCGACCTCCGGGGTCAGCCCCAGGGCGCCGCCGAGCTGCTGGACGAGGTCGTTGCCCAGCGTGACGGTGAAGCTGTGCCGGGCGGCCACGGTGAGCAGCACCAGGGCCACCACCCAGACGGCGGCCGTCCGGGCCACCCGTCCGAGCAGTTCGGCGCCGTGGACGACGGCCCGGAAGCGCAGCTGGCGCAGGAACACCTCGGCCATCACCAGGGCGCCGACCAGACCGACGGTCAGTGGCATGGCGGTGATCCCCGCGTCCACCTGGGCGAAGGAGCCGGCGCCGCCGTCGAGCTGGACGGAGCCGCCGACGGCGAGCACCAGCGCCGCGGCCAGGACCGACGGGAACCCGCCGCCCGGGAGGGAGCCGGCGCCGGCCGCCCAGAGGCCGAGCGCGGCGACCGCCGCCATCGCGGCGAGCCCCGCGACGACCACGGCGAGTGCGTCCAGCCAGCCGCGCAGGGCGCCGGGCGGGCCGGCCGCCACGGTGGGGGGCTCCGGGTGCATGGGGGCTCCTGTGGACTCGGGTGCCCCCCTCGCGTCTGAGTCCAGATTCACCCAGGACGGCCCGGCGCGCGCTGCGCGGTGCGGCGGTCGGCGCACCACCTGCTGTTGCGGTCGCGGACCGGCCGGGGCAGAAATGGAACCCGGTGGGGGAGCACTGCTGGGCCGGCCGTTTCGCCGGCCGCCTGCGAAACGGAGCCTCGATGAGTTCCCAACCGCCCCCCTACGGCCCGCCCTCCGGGCCCCCGTCCGGCCCACCGTCGGGCCCGCCGTCCGGTCCGCTCTCCGGGCCCAAGTCCGGCCCGCCCTCCGGTCCACCGTCGGTTCCCCCGTCCGGCCCCTCCGGTTCGGGCGGTTATTCGGGGCCGGGCGGTTACTCCGGTGGAGCATCCGGCGGGCCTCCCGGTGGAACGCCGGGCGGCCCGGCCGGCGGCGCACCGGGCGGCCCCTCCGGCGGTGCACCCGGCGGCCCCTCGGGCGGGCGCCCGACGCCGTGGTGGCGCTCCGGCAAGAAACTCGCCGTGGTCGGCGGCACCGCGGTGCTGGCCGTGGTGGCCACGGTGCTGATCGTCAACAACAACAGCAGCAAGCCGTCCGACGCCATCCCCGCCGCCAACGAGGTGGCGCTGCAGATGCCGGCGGACCCGGGCCCGGCGCCGTTCACCCAGTCGGTGGAAACGGCCTCGGTCTCCGCGCCGCCCGCGGCGGGCGGGGCCACGAGCAGCGCCGCGGGCTCCCCGACCGGCATCCACAGCGTCCAGGGCAGCTCGGCCGGGCTGTACGCCGGGTCGATGTCCCAGGCCAGCTGTGACGTGGAGCGGCTGATCACGATGACCTCGACGGGTGACACCGGCCGGGCCTGGGCCTCCGTCCAGGGCATCCAGCAGTCCGCGATCCCGAGCTACCTGCGCTCGCTGACCTCGGCCTACCTCCGGGTGGACACCCGGGTGACCAACCACGGCTACAAGAGCGGCGCGGTGTCCAGCTACCAGTCGGTGCTACAGGCGGGTACCGCCGTCCTGGTCGACTCGCAGGGAGTGCCGCGGGTGCGGTGCGCCTGCGGCAATCCGCTGACGCCGCCCTCGCTGGTGACCGACGCCAAGTACACCGGCAAGAGCTGGACGGGCTTCCAGCCGTCCACGCTGGTCGTCGTGGTGCCCGCGCCCCAGCCGGTGACCGAGATCATCCTGGTGAACGTCGCCACCGGCGGCTGGTTCGCCCGGGTGACCGGGCAGATCAAGGTGGAGGACCATCCGGTGCAGCCGCCGAAGGAGCTGGCGCCGGGCATTCCGCCGGCCGCGCCGATGAAGCCGCTCTCGCCCTCGGCGAGCGTGTCGGGTTCGACGTCGGCGAGCACCTCGGGCTCGCACTCGGCGAGCAGCTCCGGCGCGAGCTCCGGCCCGAGCTCGGGCTCGACCTCGGGCTCGACCGGCCCGTCCACCGGAACGGCCTCGGCGTCGCACTCCTCCGGTACGCCGTCCGGGCCGTCGTCCACGGCGAGCACCGCCTCGTCCCCGCCCTCCACCGCCTCCTCGGCCCCGCCGTCCTCGGTGACGAAGTCGGCCGCCCCCTCCACGGCGAGCGTGGCGCCGTCCACCGCGACGGTCACGGCGAGCACGGCGACGGCCACGGTGGGCACGGCGACGGCGACGACGACGACCACGGCGACCGGCACGACCACGGCGGCCACCGTGGCCTGTGCGACCGTCCTCCCGTCGACGCTCCCGCCGTGTCCGACGGCCACCGGCGGCGGGCCCAGCTGACCCGCGCGAGCCTCGGCCCGCCGCACGGCGGCGGGCGCCCCGGACTCTCCGGGGCGCCCGCCGCCGTGCTGTCGTCCGGGCACGGGGGACCAGCAAGGTTGGAATATCAAACTCACTACCGCTAGGGTGAGTCCCGTTCTCGAACCGACCGGCCTTGCATCCTCCTGGAGCCCCCGTGACCCATCCCCTCCCCGCCGGTTCGCGCGCCCCGGAGGTGCCCGATGCCGCGCAGTGACCGCAGCACCGACGGCCGTACCGACGGCCGTACCGACGGCCGTACCGACCGCAGTACCGGTCCCAGCACCGGTCCCAGCACCGGTCCCAGCACCGGCCGCAGCACCAGCCGGCTCCCCGAGCGCGGTGGCATCGTCCTGCTGGCCGCCTGCCTCGGCCTCTTCACCGCCTTCGTCCAGACCACCCAGACCATCGGCACCCTCGCCGCCGTCCGCACCGACCTCGGCCTCGACTCCGCCGACCTGGTCTGGATCCCGAGCACGTACACCCTGGTGGTGGCCTCCGTGGTGCTGGGCGCGGGTGCCTTCGCCGACCGCTGGGGGCGGCGGCGGATCTTCCTGCTGGGCACTCTCGCGATGGCCGCCGGCGGCCTCGTCCTGGTCTTCGCTCACAGCCTGCCGGCCGTCCTCGCCGGACAGGCCGTGGCCGGCCTCGGCGGCGCCCTGATCACCCCCAGCTCGCTCGCCCTCGTCACCCACGCCTTCCCCGACCCCCGGCGCCGGGCCGGGGCGATCTCCGCCTGGGCCGCCGCCTCGGGCGTCGGCCTCGCGCTCGGGCCGATCACCGCCGGCCTGGCCCTGCGCTGGTCGACCTGGCACACCGCGTTCTGGCTCGGCCCCGTCGTCGCCGCCCTCGCCGCCGCCGCGGCGCTCGCGGGCGTGCCGGAGTCCCGGGCCGAGGGCGGCCGGCTGGACTGGCCCGGCCAGCTGCTCGCCACCGCCGGCGCGGCCCTGCTGATCTACTGGCTGATCGACGGCGGCCACCACGGCTACACCGCCGGCGCGCCGCTCGCCGCCGGCGCCGCCTCCGTCGTCCTGCTCACCGCCTTCGTCGTGGTCGAACTGCGCCGCGACCGGCCCCTGCTCGACCTCCGGCTGATGCGCAACCCCTCCTACGGCGCCGCCCTGCTGCTGGCCGCCACGGTGCTCTTCGGCTTCGTCGGCCTCGCACTGCTCCAGGTGCTCTGGCTGCAGCAGGTCCGCGGCCTGACCGCGCTCCAGGTGGGCGTCCAGCTCCTCGCGGAGTTCGCCACCTTCATCCTCGCCTCGGTGATCGCCGGGCTGCTCGGCCGGCGGGTCGGACCGGCGCCGCTGATCGTCACCGGGCTGCTGCTGGCCGCCGCCGGCGCCGCGCTGTTCGCCCGCGTCGGGCCGGCCGACACCTTCGCCGACTACGCCCCGGCCCTGGTGGTGCTCGGCTTCGGCTGCGGCCTGGCCAACGCGCCGTCCACCGCGCTGGCCGTCGGCCAGGTGCCGCCCGGCAAGGAGGGCGTGGCCGCCGGCACGGTCAACGCCGCCCGCCAGGCCGGCGCGGTGCTCGGCACCAGCATCCTCGGCACCCTGATGACCACCCGGTTCGAGGAGCACCTCGGCGGGCTCGGCCGGCCCCGGCCGGCCGAGGTGGCCTCGGCGTTCACCGACGCGGTCGGCCACGCGGTCGCGGTCGGCGCGGTCGTCCTGCTCGCCGGGGTCGCGGTCGGCGCCGCCCTGCTGGCGCTCGCCCGGCGCGGCCGGACCGCTCCGGCCGCGGTGCCCCTGACGGGGCCGGCGGCGGACGCACGGCCCGCGGCCGAGGTCCGGCGCGGCTGAGCCCCTCCCGTCCGAACGGCCGGCCCGCCGGACGCACCCGGCGGGCCGGCCGCGCTCAGCCGCGGAAGTCCGCGGGGCGGCGGCGGGCCCACCTCCCGGCGCTCGGAGGCCCGGGGCAGCTACCCGTCCATCCACTCCCGGCGGAGCGGCCGGAGCGCGCCCGGCAGCGCCGTTCCCCGCACCGCCCGGCCACCCGCCCCTCCCGACACCGCCCGGAATCGACCGGAACCACCCGGAATCGACCGGAATCGACCGGCACCGCCCGAACGCACCGGGCCGCCGCCCGAAGGCGACGGCCCGGATCACGTCACGCCCTGCTGCCGGCCCCCGTCGGGCGGGCTACGGCTGTTCCTCGTGGTGGCCGCAGATCCAGGCCAGCGCACCGTAGGCGCCCAGCGCGTAGTCCGCGTCCACCTCCCGCCCGGCGCCCGCGCGGATCTCCACCGCGGCGGCCTGGAACTCGGCGAGCAGCTGGGCCCGGCACGGCCCGACCGCCCCGACGGCCGCAGCCGCCGTCACCGGGCCTCCCACCTGGGCTCCGACCGCCCAGCGGTAGGCGCCCACCACGCCGTACTCGTAGCGCGTCCACGGTGGCCGGCGGCCGTTCGCCTCCTCCAACGCGGCGAACACCTCCGCCACCGAGCGCACACCCACCGCCACCATCGTCGTCTCGTCGCCAGTCATGCCCTTGACGCTACGGCCGCACCCGCGACCGCGCCCGGCACCGGCGCGCGGCGTCCAGGGCCGGCGGGGCATGGCGCGGCCCGGACCGGCGGCTGCGGCCCGCTCCCGGCCGCCACCCGCCGCTGAGCCGGCCGGGTGAACCCGGCGCACGGCCGCGGGCCCGCGATCAGCGGCTCTCGATGCCGACCATGCCGTGCAGCAACAGGCCCGCCGCCCGCGCGGCGTCCAGGCTCCGGGTGAACGCCGCCACCCGTTCCTCCGGCTCCAGCCCCATCAGGCCGGCCGGCCAGGTGCCGGGCGGGACCACGATCACCACCACTCCCCCGCGCCGCTCGGCGGCGGACAGCCAGCCGGGCGAGACCGCCACCCCCGAGGCCGGCTCCCAGACCTGCCGGCCGCCCACCAGCACCAGCCGCTCGAACCGCTGCCCGCCCACCTCCACCACCCCGGTGGTCGCCGGCGGCTCGCCCGCCGCGAGCAGGAACCCGCTGTCCACGGCATCCGCGACCAGCTCGCCGTGCAGCCGCGCGCCGACCTCCACGATCGCCTCCGCGAACAGCGCACCCGCCGCCTCGCGCACCGCGAACGCCCACACCATCGGCGCCCGCCGCGCGTCACCCGCCACCTCGTCCGTCACACCTTGCCCAACGACCGGGCGGGCCCGACCGCTTCCCCGGTCGGCCGGCCGATCCCGCGGAGTGCGGTGGCGGCGCGCCCGCTCCGCCGGTTCCGGCCCCGGACCGGAACCGGATCCGTCGCGGGGCTGCCTTACCCGTTCGGCCCAGCCCGGATCGTGCCGTCGGGCCGATGTTCACACACTCGTATACGGGGGTGGACTCAACCGGAGAGGCATCCTCATGAGCAACGCCCTTCGCCGCGCCCTCGCGGCGGCCGTAGTGGTTTCCGTCGGGGTCGGTCTGGCGTCCTGCGGCAGTGCAAAGCAGTCGACCGGCAGCACGTCCTCGGGCAGCGCGAGCGGGACCGCGGTCGGGGCGGTTCGCATCGGTCTGCTCCTGCCGGAGACCAAGACCACCAGGTACGAGCAGTTCGACCGCCCGCTGATCGAGCAGAGGATCAAGGAGCTGGCGCCGGACGCGCAGATCGACTACTACAACGCCAACCAGGACGCGACCACCCAGCAGACGCAGGTCGACACCGCCCTGACCAAGGGCGACAAGGTGCTGATCCTGGACGCGGTGGACGCCAAGTCGATCCAGTCCTCCGTCCAGAAGGCCCACGACGCGGGCGTCAAGGTGATCGCCTACGACCGGCTGGCCCAGGGGCCGGTCGACGCGTACGTCTCCTTCGACAACCACAAGGTCGGCCAACTGCAGGGCGAGGCCCTGGTGGCGGCGGTGGGGGACAAGGCGAACGCCGGGTCGATCATCATGATCAACGGCTCGCCCACCGACCCCAACGCGGCCGACTTCAAGGCCGGCGCGCACAGCGCCATCGACGGCAAGCTCAAGATCGGCAAGGAGTACGACACGCCGAACTGGGACCCGAACAACGCCAACCAGGAGGCCGCGGCGGGCATCACCGCGATCGGCCCGGCCAACGTGGTCGGCATCTACTCCGCCAACGACGGCATGGCCGCGGGCATCGCCACCGCGCAGAAGGCGGCCGGGATCAACACGCCGCTCACCGGTCAGGACGCCCAGCTCGACGCCATCCAGCGCATCCTGATCAACACCCAGACCATGACCATCTACAAGCCGTTCAAGCCGGAGACCGACGCCGCGGCCCGGATGGCCGTCGCCTTCGCCGCCGGCCAGACGCCCGCCCCCTCCCTCGTGCCGACGACGGCGACCAACGGCAGCAACAACAAGACGCTGGCCAACCTGATCACGCCCGTCGTCGTCAACAAGGACAACATCAAGACCACCGTGGTCCAGGACGGCCTCTACACCGTCGCCCAGATCTGCACGCCGGACTACGCCTCCGCCTGCACCGCGGCCGGCCTCCAGTAACCCGGCACTACCCCGACACGAGCTGCCCCGCCTTCCCCCGAAGGCGGGGCAAGGGAGTTGGTCACTGTGGCAGGTGAGACCGTACTGGCCCTGCGCGGGGTCTCCAAACGGTTCGGCGCCGTCCAGGCGCTCACCGACATCGAGTTGGAGGTGCACGCCGGCGAAGTGCTGGCCCTGGTCGGCGACAACGGCGCCGGCAAGTCGACGCTGGTCAAGTCGATCGCCGGCGTGCACCAGCCGGACGAGGGCGTCATCGAGTGGCACGGCAAGCCGGTGGCCATCCACCGCCCGCAGGACGCCCAGCAGTTGGGTGTGGCGACGGTCTACCAGGACCTCGCGCTCTGCGACAACCTCGACGTGGTCGGCAACCTCTTCCTCGGGCGCGAGATCCGGCGCTTCACCATCCTCGACGAGGTCGAGATGGAGAAGCGCTCCCGAGAGCTGCTGGACACCCTCTCGATCCGGATCCCCAGCGTGCGGATCCCCGTCGCCTCGCTCTCCGGCGGCCAGCGCCAGGTGGTGGCCATCGCCCGCGCCCTGATCGGCTCGCCGAAGGTCGTGATGCTGGACGAGCCGACCGCCGCACTCGGCGTCGAGCAGACCGCGCAGGTGCTCGACCTCGTCGAGCGGCTCCGCGAGCGCGGCCTCGGAGTGGTCCTGATCAGCCACAACATGGCGGACGTCATGGCCGTCGCCGACACCGTCGCGGTGCTGCGGCTCGGCCGCAACAACGGCGTCTTCGACAAACGCTCCACCAACCAGGAACAGATCATCTCCGCCATCACCGGCGCCACGGACAACGCCGTGACCCGCCGGCAGGCCCGCGGCACGGAGGGCTCCCAGTGACCGACAACACTCCGGGCGGCGACGAGGGCCGTCATCACGTCCCCCTGCCCGAGGACAACATGCCCAAGGGCGGCGTCAACGCCCCGGTCCCGGTGGCGGCGGAGGCGACCCCGGCCGTGGACCCGCGGCTGATCGTGCGCCAGGAAGGCATCAAGGGCTACCTCGGCGAGTTCCGCCGCCGGCTCAGCAGCGGTGAACTCGGCTCGCTGCCGGTGGTGCTGGCCCTGATCGTGATCTGGGCCGTGTTCGGCAGCCTGAACAGCAGCTTCCTCTCCGCCCAGAACCTCTCCAACCTGTCCCAGCAGATCGTCGGCACCGGCATGATCGCGATCGGCGTGGTCTTCGTGCTGCTGCTCGGCGAGATCGACCTCTCGGTCGGCTCGGTCAGCGGCCTCTGCGCGGCGATCTACGCCGTCCTCGAAGTCACCCACGGGGTCAACCAGTGGGTGGCGCTGCTCGTCGCGCTCTCCGGCGGCGCGGTCGTCGGGTTCATCCAGGGCGTGTTCTTCGCGAAGGTCGGCGTGCCGGCCTTCGTCGTCACCCTCGCCGGCAACCTCGGCTGGAACGGCCTGATGCTGCAGATCCTCGGCAGCAACGGCACGGTCAACCTCAGCGGCACCGACATCGTCTCGCGCCTCTACAGCACGATCTACGGACAGCAGGCCGCCGCGTACGGCGCGGCCGCGGCCGGGGTGGTGCTGTTCCTCCTCGCCTCGCTGACCGACGCCAGGCGCCGCCGGGCGGCCGGGGTGCCGTACCGGCCGCCCGCGGACATCGCGTTGCGGACGGTGGCCATCGCCGTCATCGGGTTCCTCGCCGCCTACACGCTCAACCAGTACAAGGGGCTTCCGCTGGCCCTGCTGATCTTCCTGATCTTCATCGTGGTCCTGGACTTCGTCCTGCGCCGCACCAAGTACGGCCGGGAGGTCTTCGCGCTCGGCGGCAACATCGAGGGCGCCCGCAGGGCCGGTATCAACGTCTCGTGGATCAGGATCAGCGTCTTCACCATCTGCTCGACGATGGCGGCGGTCGGCGGTCTCTTCCTGGCCGCGCAGATCCAGTCCGCCAGCCAGACCTCCGGCGGCGGCAACCTGCTGATGAACGCCATCGCGGCGGCCGTCATCGGCGGCACCAGCCTCTTCGGCGGGCGCGGGTCGACCTGGTCGGCCCTGCTCGGTGCGCTGGTGATCGGCTCGATCCAGTCCGGGATGAACATCCAGGGGCTGAGCAACGCGATCCAGTTCATGATCACCGGTGCGGTGCTGCTGGCCGCCGTGGTCGTCGACTCGCTGGCCCGCCGCACCCAGAAGGCCGCCGGCCGCGCCTGACCGCGGCGGCCCGGCGGCTCCGGACCGGCCTCGCTCCCCGGGCGCGCCCGCTGCGCCCGGCCGGGGCGGGCGCAGCGGGCGGTGCTCAGCCGGTGACCGCCAGCTCGGCCACCACCGCGCGGTGGTCCGCCCCCTGCACCGGGTGCTCGGCCACGGACACCGCCGTCAGGGCGTCGCCGTGCAGCACGTGGTCGATCTGGATCATCGGCGGCAGGTACGGGAAGTCCGCGTTCCCCTCCGGCCAGGTGGGCGAGGCCCCGCGGCCCAGCTCGGCGTGGGTGTCGGTGAGGCCGGTGGCCAGCAGGCTGCGCATCGGAGCATGGTCGAGCGTCGCGTTGAAGTCCCCCAGGAAGACGGCGTTGCGGCCGGCACCGGCCGCCGCAGCCCGCAGGGCGGCGAAGTCCTCGCCCCAGCGCTTGGCGTCGCCCAGCGGGTAGTAGGTGTGCACGGCCGTGAGCCGCACCGCCCGCCCGCCGACGGTGACCTCGGCGGCCACCTGGGCCCGGACCGCCTCCGGGACGGACGCGTCGAGCGGGGTGAGCGGCAGCCGCGAGTAGATCACGGTGTCCCGCCCCGGCCGGACCTCCCGGTACGGCAGCAGCTCGGCGATCCCCGCCCGGTCCAGCGCGGCCGGCGCAGCGCCCCAGAACTCCTCCAGCGCGAGTACGTCCACCCGCTGCTCACGCACCAGCCGGACGAGGGCGGCGCCGTCGACCTGCCCCATGTACGCGTTGCTGGTGGCCACCCGCAGCCGCGGTGCGTCGGCCGCCACCGCTCCACCCTCCGGCACGAACCGCGGTACCAGCCAGCAGAGTTGGACGACCGCGAGCAGCGCGGCGGCCCCGGCCGCCCACCACGAGCGGAGCGCGAGCAGCACGAGGAGCGCGAGCAGGGTGGCCGCCGCGGCGTAGGGCAGCAGCACCATCGGCAGGGCGAGCGTCGTGCCGTCGTCCCAGTCACCGGCCCGCACCACGGCCAGCACGGCCGACGGCACCAGGACGAGCGCGCAGAGCCCGGCCAGTACCCGCCTGGCCCACACCCGGCGGGCGCCGCGCCCCGGTCGGGCCCCCGCCGCCTGCTTGCCCTTCGCCTGCTTGCCCGTCGGCTTCTTCCCCACGCGTCACTCCTGTTCGTCCGGCTCCGGCGGAAGACGCCCCGCACCGGCCGCCGGTTCCGGGACGCGGGGCCGGGCGGACGGGCGGACGGGCGGGCGGGCGGACGGGCTCAGGCGGTGGCGAGGTGGGCGGACCACCGGGCCCGCCAGGCGAGGGCGTCCGCGACCCCCTCGGCGATGGTGCGCTGCGCGGACCACCCGAGCAGCTCCCGCGCGCTGTCCACGGCGGCGTAGCAGCCGAGGACGTCGCCGGGCCGGGGCCCGGCCTCGCGGACCTCGACCCGGCCGCCGACGGCCTGTTCGAAGGCGGCGACCAGCTCGCGGACGGTGGTGCCCTCCCCCGTGCCGATGTTGAGCACCCAGTAACGGTCGTCCGCGGTGCCCCCGACGACCTCGTCGAAGCGGAGCAGCGCCGCGGCGTGGGCCTCCGCGACGTCCTGGACGTGGATGTAGTCGCGGATGCCGGAGCCGTCCCTGGTCGCCCAGTCGACGCCGGTGACGGTGAACGGCGTGCCGTCGGTGTGCGCCTCGATCAGCTTGCCGAGCGCGTGGGTCGGCCGGAGGTCCTGGAGGCCGGTGCGCAGCTGCGGGTCCGCGCCGACCGGGTTGAAGTACCGCAGCACGATGACCCGGAGCTGCTCGGCCCCGTCGCCGCGGGTCCAGTCCTGGAGGACCTGCTCCATCATCAGCTTGGTGCGCGCGTAGGGGCTGTTGGCGTCGAGCGGGCAGGTCTCGTCCACCCGGCCGTCCGGGGTGGGCGCGTAGAGGGACGCGGAGCTGCTGAAGACGACCCGGGTACAGCCGTTGCGCTGGAGGGAGTCGAGCAGTTCGACCGTCTTGGCCACGTTCTCCCGGTAGTAGAAGAGCGGCTTGGCGACCGACTCCGGGACGACGATCCGTGCCGCGCAGTGCAGGGTGGCGGTGATGTCGGGGTGCTCGGCGAAGATCCGGTCGATCAGTGCGCCGTCGGCGATGTCGCCCCGGTAGAACACCCGCCCCTCGACGAACTCGGCCCGGCCCCGGGACAGGTCGTCCAGGATCACCGGCGTGATGCCCCGGTCGAGCAGCGTGGACGCCACGGTGCTGCCGATGTAGCCGGCACCACCGGTGATCAGGACCTTCTTCATGCGCGCGCTCCTCGCCGTCGTCGGGCGCCCGGGTGGCGCCCGCCGAAGAGGGGGACGATCGATCGCGCACGGCGGGTTCCACCGGCTTGCGGATCAGCTCCGGCGGGCCCGGCGGCGGAGCGCGAAACCGGCGCCGACCACGAGGACGGCCGCGACGGCGGTACCGACGGCGGCCCAGGTGAGCGCGTCGGAGCTGCTCCCCGACGAGCCCGCCTCGGTGGCGCCCGCGGTGCCGGCCGGGGTGGCGCCCGGTGCGGTGACGGTCACCGGGGCGCCGGACGCGGTCGAGGTGCCCGGCGTGGTGGACGGCGCGGCCGTGGACGGCGTGGCGGTGGACGGCGTGGCGGTGGACGTGGACGGGCCGGCGGGCGGGGTCGGCAGGACCGGGTCGGTGATGACGGCGGCCTCGACGTCGAGTTCGCGCTCGCCGTGCCCGAGGGAGGGGAACGCGCAGTCGACGCTCACCTTCCAGTGGCCGGCGGGGAGGATCTCCCGGGTGGTGTACGTCCCGGGTCGGCCGGGGACGGCGACCATGGGCCACGGCCCGGCCGACCGCCCGTCGGCCGAGGTGGCGGAGAGCGTGCCGGCGAACTCGCGGGTGACCGGGTCGTGGTCGTTCTCGAAGGTGGCGACGGTGGTGACGTGCCCGTTCTCCTGGCCGGTGACGTCGAGGTGCACGGTGTCACCGTGCGCCGCCGCGGGGAGGGCGGCCGGTCCGAGGACGGCCGCCACGGCGAGGGCGAGGGCGGCGGCGAGCGGTCGGATGCGCATGACGGGGATCCTTGTGGGGAGGAATGGCCGGGTGCGGCCGCCACCGGTGTACCCGGTGACGGCCGCACCCGGAGGGTCTGCGGGGAGACTGCTCAGGAGGTCTTCTGCAGCGTCCAGGACTGGTACGCCTGGCCGTTCGGCTTCTGCAGCTCCAGCAGCCAACCGCCGTAGTACCAGCGGTTGCTGATCCCGAGCACCAGGGACGAGCCGTCGGCGCTCAGGGTGAAGCCGCCGCCCGCCTCGGTGAGCCGCCACTTCTGGGCCGCCACGTCGGAGCAGGGCTGCTGCGCGAGGTACTGGCCGGCCACCGCGTCGCCGCCCAGCTGGAGGCACTTGTCCGAGCGGGCGGACTTGATCCGGACGGCGCCGGCGCCGGCGTCCTCGAAGCTCCACTTCTGGTTGGCGTAGCCGGTGCGCTGGTAGGCGATGGCCACGGTGCCGTTGTTGAGCGAGCTGCCCCACAGGTCGGCGGCCTGGCCGGTGAGCCCGTTGACCAGGCTGTACCGGCTGCCGGGCTGCGGCCGGCCGGCGTCCGCGAGGGTGCGGAAGGTGGCGGCCCGGCCGGGCTTGGAGACGGCGCCGGCCGCGTCACGGACGGCGACGGCCACGGTGTACGAGGTACCGGGCGCGAGCCGGACGAGGCCGACCACGGTGGCGCGGACGGTGCCGATGGCCTGACCGTTCAGCAGCACGTCGTACCCGGCAGCCGACGGGACGGCGGGCCAGCTCAGCACGGCCGAGTTCTGGGTGACCTGACTGGCCGTCATGTCCGGGCCGGTGGTGCCCGCGGTCGGCGTGGCGGTCGGGGAGGGCGAGCCGGTACGGGTCGGCGAGCCGGTGGGCGACGGGGTCCCGGTGGGGCTCGGGGTGGTGGTGCCGGTGGCCGTCGGGGACGGCGACGGCGTCCGGGTCGGGCTCGGGGTGGTGGTGCCGGTGGCCGTGGGGGTCGGCGTGGGGGTCGGCGTCGGAGTCGGGGTGGGGTTCGGGCCGGTGCCGCCGCCGGCGATCAGGAACCGGTTGTTGGCGACGTTCCAGTGGGTGGCCAGGTAACTGCCGGGCGCGGGTGCGGTGTTGTAGTAGTCGTCGTGGTGGCAGTCGAGCCGGCTGTCACTGGCGTTGTCCGGGCAGACCGTCTTCATCGCCGGGTAGTACGGGGTGTCCGAGTAGCACATGAGGTCCCACTCGTCGACGCAGTGGCCACCCTTGCTGGAGTTGGGCGCGCTGTTGCTCACCGCGCCCAGGTTGTGGCCGAGCTCGTGCGCCGCGGTGTGGCCGCCCCAGCAGCCGGAGTCCGTCCGGCCGTACGAGGGGCCGAAGTTGCTCATGTTGTCCTGGCCGGGCCGCTCGTCGCCCGCGAAGGTACCGATGCCGCAGTACACCTTGGCATCGGTGAACATCATGTACTTGCGGTCCTTGCGGTTGAACCCCTGCGCGGCGAGCGCGCGGTTGCTCGCGTTGAAGTCCTGGATCTCGGAGTCCGCGATCTGCACGTTCAGCACCGAGGCGCTGCAGTCGGATTCGGTGACGAACCGGACGTGCCGGACGCCGCCGGTCTCCTGGGCGCTGGCGTTGTAGATGACATCGACCTCGGACGCCCACTTCTTGAAGGAGGCCAGGTACTGCGCGAACCGGTCGTTGCCCGGGCCGTGGACGTACACCACCTGCACGCGGTTGCCGCTGCTGCCGTCGCCCTCGCAGACGAGGCCGGAGCCGTCGGCGGCCGCCGTCTGCTGGGGCGCGGAGGCACCGGGGGTGGCGCCGGCATCGGCCAGCAGGGCCTTCTGGCCGGCGTCGAGCACCGGGGCGGAGCCCTTCAACAGGTCGGCCACGGCGGGGGGCTGGGCGTTGGCGGGCGGCGCGAGCGGCGGCGCCTGGGCGGCCGCGGCGGTCACCGGGGCGACGTCCTTGCGGATGTCCACGTCCTTCGGCGGCGCGTCCGGGCCGTGGCTGCAGAGCTCACCCCCGGGGACCTCCAGCGATCCGGCGCACCGGTCACCGGTCGGCAGGGTGAGGCCGGCGTAGACCAGACCGCGCTCCGGCTGGTCCTTGGGTATCTCCTTCAGCGGCGCGGCCTTCTGCTCGCGCTTCGGCCCGGGCGCCTTCGTCGCACCCTCGGCGGTGCCGGTCTCCCCCGCGTCCTCGGTGAGCTGGCCGGCCGCCTCCGCCCGGTCGGCCGAACCGTCCGCGGCCACCGCGGTGTTGCTGCGGGCGGCGGTCGGCTCCAGTGCGGTCTGGATGCCCAGCGCGCTCGCCAGCAGACCCGCGGCCACCGCCACCGCCAGCAGCGCCGTCCGGCGCCCCGACCTCTTGCGGCGCTCGCGCCTGTGCTCCGTACCCCGGTGTCCCATGCTCTCTCCTGTCCTCGGTGCGACGGCCCGCGTGCCACCCGTTTGCGGCGGTCAGGCCTTCCGACACTCTGGAGAGCGGACGGGGCGGGAGGAGATAACAGAAACCTCTTTCGAAAATCGCGCGAACGATCCCGGCGGTGCGGCGGGGCCGTCACGAGCACGGCCCGGACGGGCCGTCGGTGAGGCACCGACAGGGGACGCGGCGCAAGGCGGCGGGAGCGGGAGGCGGTCGACGAACACGATGCCGAGCCCTACCGCCGGGCCTACGACGGCAGCCCACTCCGAGCCGCACGAACCCCCGAAGGATCACCGCGGAGCTTCACCGGTACGGGAAGAGCACTTCCGGATTGTTCGGCGAGGGGCCGTCCAGCAGCGGACTGTGGATCCCCTTCAGCGTCCGGTCGAAGAACGCTGTCACGTACTCGCGGGTGATCACCACCCCGCGTTCCGGGGAGAGGGCCGGCGACGGGAACCCGGCCTCCTCCAGGAGCAGGTCCAGGTCGGCGAAGCTGAAGTGGTCGGCACCGGCGACCGTCAGCCACTTCCTGTAGCCGCCGAGGGCTGCCCAGGTCTGCCCCCACGTGGTGTCGTGGCCGCCGGCCGGGTGGTTGGCGGCCGCACCCAGCATGAGGAACGGCCGGTCGATCTGGCCGGGCATCGGGGCCGGGTGGAAGGTGCCGTCCATGTTCACTCCGGCCCGTACTCGCGGGTCGGCGATCATCGTGGCGGCGGCCGCAGCTCCGCCGATGGAGTGTCCGGCCATACCGATCTCGTGCTTGTCGATGAGGTGGGCCAGGGGCCACGCGGTATTGCCGTGCGTCAACCGGTCGATCACGAAGGACACGTCCAGCGCGCGGCTGGCAGCGAGGGCGTCGAAGTCGAGTGCCGGGTCGTCGCAGATCGCGCACGGCGGAGTCTCGCCGTTCGCCAGCGTCTCGCCGCTGTCCTCGTAGGTGTGGCCGACGAGCGCGACGACGTAGCCGTGACTGGCCAGGTCGGTCGCGAGCGAGGTGAGCACCGTGCGCGGGTCCTCGTACGCGGGTGAGAGGACCACCAGCGGATGCTTGCCGCGCTGCGGCCGCGCGCCGTCGAAGGCGTGAGTGGTGACGCCGGAAAGGCTCTGTGGGGTGATGCCGGAGCTCGCCGGCATCTTCCGGCGCTGGAGGGATCCGGCCGCCTCGGCGAGGGTCATGTAAGGGGCCGGAGTGCCCGTCCCGGGGACGGCCGGGTAGACCATCGTGACGGTCAGTCGGCGGGGGCCGGATGCCGGCACCCACGGGTCGGGACGGCTCGCGTCGGTGAGGTGGATGACGTCCTCGCCGGCGGCGTAGGGGCCGGTCGGCGCCGGGAGCGTGCCTCGGAAGGACGGCGTGGGCGTGGTGGCCGTGGCCGTGGCCGTGGCCGTGGCCGGTGCGGCGTCGAACACGTGCGTGGCCACCGGTATGGCCGACGGTGTGGCCGTGGCGGCGGACCCGCTGCCGGTTCCGGCGACGAGGGCGGCGAGCGCCAGCACCGCGACAGCGCTGATACGGCGATTGCGTTTCATGGGACCGACGCTAGGTTCAGCGGCCCCGTACCGGCCATGAGCCTGGCACCCGAATAAATGGTGGCACCATTGCCACCGTTGCCGATTCCGCAGTCGGACGGGAGAGGCGCTCCTGGCACCGGCCGGAGGAATGCCGAACGCCGCCGCGGCCCGCACCCGGCTGACCCGACGACAGACTACGCAAAGCCGCGTGAACCCCCGGGGGATCAACGCGGCGCGCTGCACCGGACCTGCCGGGAGCCCCTGGCCGGAGCCCTCACCAGCCGATTCCCCGGCCAGGACTTGCCAGGCGGACCGGTCCGCCGCCGGGATCACCCGCCTTCGGCACAGGTGTCACGGCGGC
This sequence comes from Kitasatospora sp. NBC_01560, assembly GCF_045208415.1. NCBI lineage: Bacteria > Bacillati > Actinomycetota > Actinomycetes > Kitasatosporales > Streptomycetaceae > Kitasatospora > Kitasatospora sp. NBC_01560. Next base: position 1,065,375 of record NZ_CP109364.1, read on the forward strand.
CGCTCGCACCACGGCGGCCCCCGGACGATCAGGCCGCCACGACGAGCGGAGGGACGGCCGGCCCGACCGTCCGCGGCACGGGCTGCGGCACGGGCTGCGGCACGCGCTGCGGCACCGGCCGGGCGGCGGAACGGGCGGTGAGCAGGGCGGCGGGCCGCGGAGCCGGGCGCGGTACGGGGCGGGACACCGACCGGTGGACCATCGGCGGGAAGGCGGCCCGGCGGGTACCCGGGGCGTGCATCGTGGCGAGCGCGGCGGCCAGCCGCGCAGGGTCCCCGGCGAGCCAGTACCGCAGGGCGGCGGCGAGCGCCGCACCGGCCGGGCAGGCCGGAAGCCCGGTGGCCCGCGCGACCCGGTCGCCGAGCAGCGGGAGCAGGTCGACGAGCGGCAGCGGCAGCCAGAGCGTGACGGCACAGGGCGCGGGCCGGGCCAGGACGCCCTGCAGCCGGACCGCTTCGGCGCCGGCGCCGGGCAGGGCCGGGACGACGTCGAGCAGGCCGTCCGCCGCCACCTCCGACACGTCGCTGCCGTGGCCGCGTGCAAGCTCGCGCAGCAGCGCACGCTCGGCCGCGGTGGTCCGGACGGTCAGCATGACTTCTTCGCAGTCCATGGTCCCAGTTCCCGTCTTCCGCTCGGGTTGCCGTCGGTGGCTGTGCTCGTGCGCTCGTACCGGGTCGTCCCCGATCATGTCCTGCCCCGTCAGGGGGCTTCTGTCACCGGCGCAATCAGGCCGTAATGGCCGTCGTAGCGGCGGTAGAGGACCCTGCCCCGGCCGTCCACGGGGTCGGTGTGGAAGACGAACGGCCGGCAGCCGAGCCAGAGCCGCCGGGCGGCCTCGGGCAGGTCGATCCGGGGTGCGGGGCGCCGGGCCTCGGGCAGGTCGATCCGGGGTGCGGGGCGCCGGGCCTCGGGCAGGTCGATCCGGGGTACGGGCTGCCGGGCCTCGGGCAGCGGGAGCCCGGATCCGCCGGGCCGGGCCGTGGAGTGGGCGCGGACCAGCCGGAGGCCGCCGTCCGCCGGCCTGCGGTGGACCACGCTGTCCTGGCCGGTCAGTGCGTCGACGAAGAGGTGGAAGCCGTGGTCCAGGGCGAGCAGTTCGCGGGCCGCCCGGTCGGGGGTGCGGAGGGCCGGCACGACGGGTTTGCGCCGGACGATCCGGCGTTCGGCCAGCGGCCTCGGGGTGAACTGCGGCCGATAGGAGCTCTCGTGCACCGCGGCGAACCCGATCTCCCCCAGTTCGCGCAGCCGGGCGGCCCGGCCGACCAGCGTGCCGACCGCCACGTCCACCGCCTCCCGCCCGGTCACCGCGGCCAGTTGGACCCGGACGGGACCGAGGCCGGCCAGCTCCACCGCGGCCTGCGCCACGGCCGGCCGGGTCACCGCGCGGCTGCGCAGCAGGGTGAGCCGGACCCGGGCCGCCCGGGTGTCCGGGCCGAGCGCCGCGGCCAGCGCCCGGGCCTGCTCCCGCGCGTACTCGGCGTCCTGGCGGGGCAGCTCGCCGCGGATCTCCACCCGTACGTCGGGGGCGGGCCGGTGGCTCGGACGGGTCATCAGGGTCCTCCTCGCTTCCGGACCATGCTGGACCCGCGCGGTGCCTCCGGCCGAGGGCCTAAAGACCCTGCCCGGGAGGCAGGGCCGGGCCACCCGGCCCGGGTCGTCCGCCCAGGTGGGGCGGCGTGCCGGCCGGCCCGGCCGGATCCGGGCCACCGGGACCGGCCGGTCCTGGCCCGGGGCTCGTGGTCGTACCGTCCGACGATCGCTCAGGAGCGCTCCCTCCGGCCTCCGGTCGTGTCCGACCCGCGGCGGGTTCTACCACACCCCGGCCGGCCGACGAGCCCGGTCCGTCCGCCGCGCCGGGGGGACGGCGGCGCGATCCACCGATGGAGTGATCCCCCGGGCTGCGGCGCAACACTCTCCGGACCGGCGCGTTTGCTATGGCGTGCGCCCTCTTTCGGTGGCGTGCGCGGGGGTCCGCGCTGGCGAGGGCCCCCGGATCCCGCCCGTCGCGGCGACGGCTCCGGCAGTCCCGCCGCGCCGGTCCCCCTGGTGAGAGGTGATGTCATGCCCCTGACGACCGAGCCCCGTAGACGGATCAGCCCCTCCGGGGACACCGCGCCGCCGACCCCCACGGCCGTCCCCCCACTCGCGCCGGGCGCGCTCCCCGGCCTCGGCCACGCCCCCGCCCTGCTCCGCGACCCGCTCGGCTTCCTCGGTTCGCTCGCCCGGCACGGCGGCGTGGTGCGGATCCGGCTCGGGCCGCGCACCGTCTGCGTGGTGACCGACGCGCACCTCGTCCACACCCTGCTGGTCGCGCTCGCCCACGACTGCCCGCGCGGCGCCGTGCAGGACACCCTCAGGACGGCGTTCGGCGACGGCCTGCTGATGTCCGAGGGCCAGGCGCACCGGGACCGCCGCAGGATCCTCCAGCCCGCCTTCGGCCCGGACCGGATGGCCGGGTACCTGGCCGTGATGCACCAGGTGACCGAGGAGCGGGCCGGGCGGTGGCGGCCGGGCCAGGTCCTCGACGTCGGCAAGGAGATGAACCACCTCGCCCTGGAGATCGTCACCCGGGCGCTGTTCGACGCCCGGCTGAGCGAGGAGGCCACACTCGCCTTCCACCGGGCCCTCCCCGACCTCGTGAAGGGCCAGATCGTCCAGTCGCTCTACCCGCACGCGGCGCTCGCCCGGCTGCCGTTGCCGGTCAACCGGCGGTTCGACGCCGCCGTCCGGGTGCTGAACCAGGTGGTCGACCAGGCCGTCGGCCGCACCGGCCGGCCGGGCGGTCCGGCGGCGGGCCGATGTCCGTTCGGCGGCCCCGCCGCTCCGCTCACCCCCGAAGGCGCAGGCGGCGGCCGGGAGCACGGCGCGGAGCGTACGCTGCCCGGGCTGCTGCGCGCCGCCACCGATCCCGCCACCGGCCGCCCGCTCACCGAGGCCGCCGTCCGCTCCGAGGCGATCACCATGTTCGGGGCGGGCACCGAGACCGTCTCCACCACCCTCACCTGGCTGATCGACGAACTGCTCCGGCACCCGCGGGTGGAGGCCCGCGTCCTCGCCGAGCTGGACGAGCACCTCCCGGCCGGCACCGTCCCCACGCCCGAGGCGCTCGCCCGCCTCACGTACACCCGCAGCGTCACCCAGGAGGTCGTCCGGCTGCACGCGCCGAACGCCTTCCTGATGCGGACGGCCACCGTGCCGGTCTCGCTCGGCCCGTACCGGATCCCGGCCGGCACCGAGCTGCTCTACAGCCTCACCGCCCTGCACCGCGACCCGCGAGTGCACCCCGAGCCGCTGCGGTTCCGGCCCGAGCGCTGGCGCGAGGGCGGCCCGGCGAGCGGCGGCCGGCAGTCCTTCCTGCCGTTCGGGGCGGGCAAGCACAAGTGCATCGGGGAGGCCTTCGCCTGGGCCGAGTTGACGGTGGCCGCCGCCGCGATCCTGCGCCGCTGGCGGCCGACGGCGGTGCCCGGTGCCGCCCGGGCCCGCGAAGTGGTCTGGACCACCGTACAGGCGCAGGGCCTGCACGTCCGACTGGCCCCGCGCGGCGGCCACGCCCCGGGGAGCGGCCCCGGGACAGGCGCCGGGACGGGAGCTGGGCCGGGAGCCGGGACAAGCACCGGGACGGTCGGCCGGGAGGGCGCCGCCCCGGCGACCGCCGCCGAGGACAGCGGACCGCCCGCCGGTGCCGGCGTGGCCGTACGCACCCGCACCCGCACCGGCACCCACACCCGCACCGGCACCGGCACCGGCACCGCCCAGGCGGTCGCCGTCCCGCGGCCCGCCCCGGCCACCCGGCCGGTGCCGACGGCCGCCCCGGCCGCCGACCGCCGGCTCCCCGGCGAACTGCACACCGCCACCGCCCGGCACGCCGACTGGGCGGTGCACCACGGCCTGCTCACCCCCGCCGACCTGCCCCGCTACCAGGCCTACGCACTGCCCGAGCTGATCGGGCACGCCTACCCCGGGGCCCGCGGCGCCGAACTCGGCCTGCTGGTCGACGTCCTCGGCTGGTTCACCATCCTCGACGACCGTTTCGACGGCCCGCCCGGCCACCGCCCCGCGCAGGCCCGCGCCCTCGTCCACCCGCTGCTGGCCGTCCTGGCCGGCGGCGCCCCACCGCCCACAGCGGGCGACTCCGCCATGCTGAAGGCCTGGCGGGAGCTCTGGCAGCGCCAGTGCCGTGCCATGTCGCCCGCCTGGCGCGAACGCAGCGCCGCCGAGTGGCGCGCCTGCCTGGAGACCTTCCTCGCGGAGTCCGCCCACCGGGCCGGCCGCACCTCCCCCGGTCTCCCCGAGACCGTGCGGCTGCGCCGCCATGCCAGCTGCCTCTACCCGTTCATGAACATACTGGAGCGGGTCCACGGCTCCGACGCCCCGGCCCGGCTGCACGCCGAGCCCGCACTGCACCGGCTGCGCGCGCACACCGCCGACGCCGCCACGCTGATCAACGACCTCTACTCACTGGAACGGGAGGAGCGCCAGCCGGCCGCCGCCTTCAACACCGTCCTGACCCTGCAACGCGTCCGCGGCTGCACCCGCACGCAGGCCGCCGCGGCCGTCCGCGCCCGGATCGCCCACCTGCGGGCGGAGAGCGACAGCCTGCGGCGGCACCTGCTGCCCCGTCACCCGGCCGGCGACTGGTACCTCAACGGCACCCGGGAGCTGGTCGACGGCGTGTACGCCTGGACCAGCACCAGCCGCCGGTACCTCAGTGCCGGTCCCCGAGGGTGAACAGCAGGAGGACGAAACCGGCGAACAGGTGTGTGGCGAAGATGTAGATCCCGGCGCGGACGAGCATCGCCCGGCGCCTGGTCCTCTCGTCACTGGTGCCGTCGGCCATGGCCGGGTGCTCCTTCGCTCGGGCAGTCGTGCCGCCGGTCGGCCGGACGCCGGTACCGGCGCCGGGTCGTGCTCATCCGCCCGCGGCGGGCACGGCGGGCGCGGCGGGCGCGGCACCGGGGGCGCTCAGCTCGGTGAGCAGGGCGCCCTGGTCGGTGATGAGGTCGGTGAGGATGCGCCGCGCCGCCCGCAGCAGCTCCGCGACGTCCGGCGTGCTCAGCCCGTACACCACCGTGTTGCCCTCGCGGGTCGCCGCGACCAGCTGGGTACGGCGCAGCACCGCGAGCTGCTGGGAGAGGCTGGACGGCTCGATGCCGATCTCGGCCAGCAGCTCGCGCACCGGCCGCGGCCCGTCCTGCAGCAGCTCCAGGACGCGGATGCGGACGGGGTGCCCGAGGGTACGGAAGAACTCGGCCTTGGCCTGGTACAGCGGGACGGGCATCGTCCGCTCCCCCTCTCCGCTGCTCGCCGGCTGCCGCCGGGGGGCCGGGTGGGCTGTCCGCCCCGGTGCCGGCCGGGGAGCATCATCCCCTGAAGATGAAGAATTCTTCAAGTCCTCATCGATTCGGCGTCCGGCCGGGCCTCCCGGGCGCACCGGCACCCGCCGGAGCCCACCCGGGTGCACGGGCACCCGCCGGACGCCGGGCCCGAACGACGCCGGGCCCGGGAGGCGACCACCTCCCGGGCCCGGCACCTGCCTAGTGGCAGGTCATCAACAGGCCACCACGACGTCCACGGTCACCGGCGCCGGGTTCCACGGGTAGCCGGCCACGCTGAAGCTCGCGTGGACGGTGGACCCGCACGGGACCGTCCCGCCGACGCCGCGCACCTGCACCGTGCTGGCCGTGAACACCGTGCGCCCGTTCACCGAACCGAGCGAGGCGCCACCGACGACCTCCCCGGAGAGGCCGGTCAGCAGCTCCCGGGGCTGCGGCTGCGGGCTGCCCGGGCTCGGCGGGCCCGCCAGGCCGATCTGCCCGTAGAACTGGACACCGTCGCCGGTGACCTCGGCGCACACCTTGGTCGACAACCCGGACTGGAGGCCGGACGCACCACAGGTGACGGTCGTGGTCGTGGTGGTCGCGGTCACCGCGCCCGCCTCGGCCGGAACGGCCAGCAGGGTCGCCGCACCGGCGACGCCCGCCGCGAGCAGAGTGAGTCGGTTCATTGGACTCTCCATTTCTCCATACACGTCATCAGTTGGCACATGTGACATTTCACATGTGCCATTTCATACTCTCGCACACGATTCGTATGCCCGTCCGACGATCTGCCCTCTCATCCACTTCGCAGACCGGAAACCGGCCTTCGATGGCGCGATCCCTGCCCCCGGCCGACCGCCCCGACCCGTGACCCCGGCCGGACCGGGCCGTTGGACGGACGTGATGCGACTCCTGGCCGTTCCCCCGGCCCCGGCCCTTGCCGTGGCGTTCGCCCTGGCCGCCGCGACCCCCACCCCGGCCGCCCCACCCACCCCGGCGGCGGCCACCGCCCGGTCCGCTGCCCTGCCCACCACCCGGTCCGCCGCGCAGCGCACCGCGCCGCCCTCGGCACTGCTCGGCGCCGAGATCCGGCAACTCCCCACCGAGGAGCGCGTCGTCGCGCTCACCTTCAACGCCGCCTGGGACGAGACCGGCCTGGACGCCGTCCTCGCCGCACTGCGCGACCTCGCCGCGCCCGCCGCCTTCTTCCCCACCGGGCAGTTCGCCGAAGAGCACCCGGACGCCCTCCGGGCCGTCACCGCCGCCGGCCACGGGCTCGGCAACCACTCGTACAGCCACCCGCACTTCACCGACCTGACGGCGCGGCAGGCGCGGGCCGAGGTGCTGCGTGCCGACGCCGCGATCCGCACGGCCTCCGGGGCGGAGCCACTGCCGTTCTTCCGCTTCCCCTACAGCGAGACCACCCCACAGCGGATCGCCGACGTCAACGCCCTCGGCTACGCCGACCTGGAGTTCACCGCCGACACCAACGGCTACCTCGGCACCGCCGGCGGCATGACCACCGCCGAGGCCGTGGACCGCGCCCTCGCCGCGCTCGCCCCCGGCGCCGTCCTCCAACTCCACGTCGGCGCCTCCGACGCGAGCCCCGACCACCGCTGCCTGGACGCCGAGGCCCTCCCGCTGATCGTCGACGCCGTCCGCGCCCGCGGCTACCGCCTCCTGGACCTGCGCGAACTGCTCGACGACCGACGCACCGGCGGCACCCCGAACCGGCTACGGGCGGCCCGCCCGCACCCGGCCGCGGGTCCGCGCAGGGGCATCACGGGCCTTCGAGGGAGTCCCGGAGGGCATCGATCCGGTTGACGGCGTCGAGGAAGGCCGGGCGGTCCAGCCGGCCGGAGTCGAGGGCGTCGGCCAGGGCCGCGGCGGCGTCCTCCCCCTGGTCGACGGCGCGGGCGGAGCAGAGGACGAGGTCGACGCCGGCCCCGGCAGCGGCGAGGGCCCGGGCGGAGGTGTCGCCGTAGGGGGCCAGCGCGCCCGCTTCGAGCGCGTCGGTGACGGTGACGCCCTCGAAGCCGAGACGGTCCCGGAGCTCGCCCCGCACGACGGTGGGCGACAGGCCTGCCGGGCGGGCCGCGTCGAGGGCCGGGTAGACGGCCCAGGAGGTCATCACCAGCCGGACGCCGGCCGCGATGGCGGCGCGGTAGGGCTCCTCGCCACGGGCGCGGAGCTCGGCGAGCGGGACGGCGAGGGTGACGGGCCCGTCGTCGGTGTTCAGGCCTGCGGCCGCGGAGCCGAGACCGGGGAAGTGCTTGGCGGTGGCGGCGACGCCGAGGCCCTGCTGCGCGGTGAGGAACGCGGCGCCCAACCGGGCCACCACCGCAGGATCCTGGCCGTAGGAGCGCTCGTGCTGGTCGATGAAGTTGCCGGGGGTGTCGTAGACGTCGAGGACCGGGGCGAGGTTGGTGTTGAGACCACTGCCGGCGAGGTTGCGGCCGGCGCCGGCACCGGAGCGGCCCGCCTCGGCGACCGGGTCGGGTGCGAGCCCGGTGCTGCGGGCGGAGAGTTCGGGTGCGCCGGGCAGCCGGCGGACCTTGCCCCCCTCCTGGTCGGTCATCAGCAGCAGCGGGCGGCCGCCCGGCGCCTCCGCGGCAGCCTGGCGCAACTGTGCGACGGCCGACCGGAGCCGCTCGGGTGAGGTGGCGTTCTCACCGAACAGGATGACGCCGGCCGCCCGACCCTCCCGGACGAGGCGAAGCAGGGCGGGCGGCGGGGTCGGCCCGGGGTAGGAGTAGACGATCCGCCGGCCGGCGAGCAGGCGGGAGTCCTCGGTCGGCACCGGCGGTGTCCTCTCGGCGGCGGGCGGCGGCCGGTGCATCCCCCGGGCCGTCCCGGCCGGGGGCGGTGTCAGCACGGTCAGCAGCGCGACCAGTACCGCGACCTGCGCGGTGCGCCGGAGCGGCGGCATCGATCCTCCAGGAGGGGGCTGGGACGGAGCGGGGCACGGCCGGACCGGCACGGGCAGAGCGTAGCGGGGCCGGGCGGAGCGCGCCGAACCGCGGCCCCCGCAACGCGCCGACCGTCACCCCATCCGCCGCACGAGCCGGCCCAGGACGGCCAGGCCCTCCGCGATCTCCCCCGGCGCACGGGCCGCGTAGCCGAGCACCAGCCCAGGCGGCTGCGGCAGCCGGGCGTGCCAGGAGACCGGCTGCACCTTGACGCCGTGGGCGAGCGCCGCCGTGGCGAGTTCGCCGTCGGAGCAGTCGAGGCCGGCCGGGAAGGTGACCATCAGGTGCAGCCCGGCCGCCGCGCCGTGCACGACCGCCCCGGGCAGATGAGTGCCGATCGCGGCGATCATGGCGTCCCGGCGCCGCCGGTGGCGGGGGCGCAGCAGGCGCAGGTGGCGTTCCAGCTCACCGCTCTCCATCAGCTGGGCGAGCACCAGTTGGGGCAGCGCGGCATTGCCGAGGTCGGCGAAGCGTTTGGCCGCGAGGGCGGCCTCGCGGTGGCGGGGCGGCACGAGCAGCCAGCCGGTGCGCAGCGCGGGGGCAAGGAGTTTGGAGACGCTGCCGGTGTAGCAGACCTGTTCGGGCCGGACGGCGCGGAGGGCGGGGACGGGGGCGCGGTCGTAGCGGTGCTCGGCGTCGTAGTCGTCCTCGATGACGAGGCCGCCCTCGCCGGCCCAGCGCAGGAGTTCGCGGCGCCGCTCGCCGCCGAGCACCACACCGGTCGGGAACTGGTGCGCGGGGGTGAGCAGGACGGCGGGCGCGCCGGTGGCCCGCAGGGCGTCCACCCGGATGCCCTCGGCGTCCACCGGGACGGGCGGGGTGGCGGCGAGCCAGTGGCCGAGGTGCTGGCGGGTGCCGAGGGAGCCCGGGTCCTCGACGGCCACCTCGGTGATGCCCCGGGCCCGGAACACCTGGCCCAGGAGGGCGAGCGACTGGGCGGCGCCCGCGACGATCAGCACTTCCTCGGGGTCGGCGCGGATGCCCCGGTTGCGGGCCAGCCAGTGGGCGACGGCCCGGCGGAGTGCGGGGGTGCCGCGCGGGTCCCCGTAGCCGAAGTCCTGGGCGGGGAGCGCGTCGAGGACGACGCGCTCGGCGCGGAGCCAGGCGGCGCGCGGGAAGGCGGCGAGGTCGGGGACGCCGGGCGAGAGGTCGATCCGGGCGGGGGCGGCGCGCAGCGCGTCGAAGCTCTCGGGGACGGGCGCGTCGTCGAACAGGGCGGGGACGGCCGCCGTGGGCCCGGGCGGCGGGACGGGCGGCGCGGGGGTGGCGACGACGACGGTGCCGCCCCTCCCCCGGCCGGCGATCTGCCCCTCCTCGGCGAGGCGCCGGTAGGCGTCGGTGACGACCCCTCGGGAGACCTTCAGCTCCCCGGCGAGCACCCGGGTGGCGGGCAGTCTGCTGCCGGTGGGGAGGCGGCCGTCCGCGACGGCGGAGCGCAGTTGGGCGGCCAGCCAGTCGGCGAGTCCGCCGGGCGGGGCGGCGGCGGGGTCGAGCTGGAGGAAGTCGGCGCCGGCGGGCCCGGGACGGCCCGGAGCGGGGCCGCCCGGCGCGGGGCCGCCCGGCGCCGCGGGGTGGCCGTCCGTCGCGTCGCCTGCCGTTTTGGACCTGGCGGCAGCCGGTTCTTTGGACCTGTTCACCGGTCCATTGTGGGGCCAGGGTTAAGCCATGACCACAGAGACGACAGCACCGGTCCGCACCGAGCACGGCCCGGCCACCGGCGGCCCGGAGCACCCCGCCTACGTGCACGGCTATTCGACGGCCGAGGCGCAGCGCCTCGGCGACCAGGCGAACACCCTCGCGGAGCTGCTGCACGCGGGCACGGCGTACCCGGCGGGCAGCCGGGTCCTGGAGGCGGGCTGCGGCGTCGGGGCGCAGACGGTGCACCTGCTGGCGGCGGCCCCCGGCGTCCGGCTGACCGCCACCGACATCTCGGCCGACTCGCTGGCCCAGGCCCGCGCCCGGGTGGCGGCGCACGCACCCGGCGCCCGGGTGGAGTGGCACCACGGGGACCTGCACCGACTGCCGTTCGCCGACGGCTCCTTCGACCACCTCTTCGTCTGCTTCGTGCTGGAGCACCTGGCGGACCCGGTGGCGGCGCTGACGGCACTGCGGCGGGTGCTCCGGCCGGGCGGCACGGTCACCGTGATCGAGGGGGACCACGGCTCGGCCTTCTTCCACCCGGAGAGTGCCGCCGCCCGGGAGACGGTCGGTCACCTGGTCCGCCTCCAGGCCGACGCGGGCGGCGACGGCCTGATCGGCCGCCGGCTGCACCCGCTGCTGACGGCGGCCGGGTTCACCGGCGTCAGCGTCCGCCCCCGCACCATGTACGCGGACGCGGGCCGCCCGGAGCTGATGGAGGGGTTCACCCGGCGGACGTTCGTCGCGATGGTGGAGTCGGTGCGGGCGGAGGCGCTCGCGGCCGGCCTGACCACGGCGGACCGGTTCGACCGGGGCATCGCCGACCTGCACCGGACGGCGGAGGACGGCGGGACGTTCCACTACACCTTCTTCAAGGGCGTGGCGGTCAACCCGTAGTCAGGTGCGGCGAGGTGGGCCCGGCCGCCGCTCAGCCGTCCGCGTCGCCGTCCCCGAGGGTGGCGAGCATGGTGCGCAGGGCCCCCAGCAGCGCCTCGGTCTGCGGTTCGTCGAGGTCGGCCAGGATGCGCTGCTCCACCAGGAGGTGGGCCGGGAGGGCCCGGTCGATCAGGGCGTTCCCCTCCGCGGTGAGGGCGACGTCGCGGCTGCGGCCGTCGGAGCCGCTGGCCGTGCGGGTGACCAGCCCGCGCGCCTCCAGGCGGTCGAGGCGCTGGCTGATCGCTCCGGAGGTGACCATCGCGGACTGCATCAGGCCGGTGGGGGTCAGCCGGTAGGGCGGGCCGCTGCGGCGCAGGGTGGCGAGGACGTCGAACGAGGCGGCGTCCAGGTCGTGGTCGGCGAAGTTCCGCTTGAGTTCGGTGTCGACGAGCCGGGCGAGCCGTTTGAGCCGGCCGATCACCTCCATCGGGGAGACGTCGAGGTCGGGGCGCTCCGCGCCCCACTGCTGCACCACTCGGTCCACGTGATCTGCCACGCCGCAAGCCTAGACGATGCCTTAGCGGTGAGATACATCACAACGCCCGACCCACCCGATCGGATCCATATGCCTTAGCGCTGAGATACATTGGCTTAGTGCTAAGGAATCGACTCGGAATCGTGCTGGTGACCGCCCTAGCCCCTGCCGTCTGGGGGTCGACCTACCTCGTCACCACGGAACTGCTGCCGCCCGGTCGTCCGCTGCTGGCCGGCGTGCTCCGCGCCCTGCCCGCCGGACTGCTCCTCATCGCCATCACCCGCCGCCTGCCGAAGGGGAGTTGGTGGTGGCGCTCACTGGTGCTGGGCACCCTCAACATCGGCGCGTTCTTCGCCCTGCTCTTCATCGCCGCCTACCGGCTGCCCGGCGGGGTCGCGGCCACCCTCAGCTCCCTCCAGCCGCTGATCGCCGCCGGCCTCTCCGCCGCGCTGCTCGGCGACCGGCTCTCCCTGCGCACCGTGCTCTCCGGCGTCGCCGGCGTCGCCGGGGTCAGCCTGCTGGTGCTGCGCGCCGGCGCCCGGCTCGACGGCCTCGGCGTCGCGGCCGCACTCGGCGGCGCGGTCGTGATGGCCACCGGCGTCGTCCTCTCCAAGCGGTGGACGCCGCAGGCCCCGCTGCTCGCCACCACCGGCTGGCAGCTCACCGCGGGTGGCCTGGTGCTGCTCCCTGCCGCCCTGCTGGTCGAAGGCCCGCCGCCGGCCCACCTCACCGGCGCCAACCTGCTCGGCTACGGCTACCTGGGCCTGATCGGCGCGGCCTTCGCGTACGCGCTGTGGTTCCGCGGGATCCACGCCCTCTCGCCGACCTCCGTCACCTTCCTCGGGCTGCTCAGCCCGGTGGTCGCCACTGCCCTCGGCTGGCTGGCCCTCGGACAGGACCTCAGCCTCGTCCAGGCCTTCGGCGCGGTGATCGTGCTCGGCTCGCTGGTCGCCGCCCAGACCCAGCGGCCGCGCGCCACCGCCACCGCCACCGCCACCGAAGTACCGGCGGCACCGGCGGCACCGGCCGTCGCGGAGCCGCGACCGGCCGCACACCGGCCGCCCGTCCACCACTGACCTCGTCCGGACGGCACGACCCCGGACCGCACGATTCCTCTCACGAACCGGAGAACCCCATGCGCATCACCGTTTTCGGCGCCACCGGCAACGTCGGCAGCCGGGTGGTGGCCGAGGCCGTCGGCCGCGGCCACCACGTCACCGCCGTCCTCCGCGACCCGGCCCGGCCGCACAGCCTGCCCGCCGCCGCCACGATCGCCACCGGCGACGCCCGCAACCCCGAGGACGTCGCCCGGCTGGCCTCCGGGCAGGACGTGGTGATCGGCGCCACCCGCCCGCCCGCCGGCAGCGAGGCCGAACTCGCCACCGCCACCAAGGGCCTGCTGGCCGGCCTGGCCGGCACGGGCGTGCGCCTGCTGCTGGTCGGCGGCGCCGGCAGCCTGACCCTGCCGGGCGGGGGCGGCGCCACCGTCGTCGACGACCCCGGCTTCCCGCCCTCCTGGCTGCCCATCGCGGTGGCCTGCGCCGACCAGCTCGCCCTCTGCCGCACCGAGACCGAGCTCGACTGGGCCTACCTCAGCCCCGCCGCCCTGCTCGAACCGGGCGAGCGCACCGGCCGCTACCGCCTCGGCCGGGACGAACTGGTGGTCGACGCCGACGGCACCTCCGCGATCTCCATGGAGGACCTCGCCGTCGTGCTCGTCGACGAGGCCGAGCACCCCGCCCACCACCGCACCCGCTTCACCGCGGCCTACTGAGACGGGCCCGGCGGAAGGACCCGGGCGGGCCCGACGGGGGTGGGCCCGCCCGGAAACGGCCGAGCCCCCGGACAGGTGTCCGGGGGCTCGGCCGGTGGCGCGCCCGGGCGTGGGCCCGGGCCGACGCCCGGCCGGCGTCAGGAGGTGACGCGCTCGATGGTGACCTTCTCCAGGACGATCTCCTGCACCGGGCGGTCGCCGGCACCGGTCTCCGCCGTGGCGATCGCGTCGACCACGTCGGTGCCCTCGACGACCTCGCCGAAGATCGTGTGCTTGGCGTTGAGGTGCGGAGCCGGTCCGACGGTGATGAAGAACTGCGAGCCGTTGGTGCCCTTCCCGTTGCGCTTGCCCGCGTTGGCCATGGCCAGCAGGTAGGGCCGGTTGAAGAACAGGTCGGGGTGGATCTCGTCGTTGAACTCGTACCCGGGCCCGCCGATGCCCTGGCCCAGCGGGTCACCGCCCTGGATCATGAAGCCCTTGATCACCCGGTGGAAGACGGTGCCGTCGTAGAGCCGGTCCGTCGACGTCTCGCCGGTCTCCGGGTGGGTCCACTCGCGCTCGCCCTGGGCGAGCTCCACGAAGTTGCGCACGGTCTTGGGCGCGTGGTTCGGGAGCAGCTTGACCTTGATCCTGCCGAGGGTGGTGTCCAGGGTCGCGATGAGGCTTTCTGCCACGGGATGTCTCCTGCGTCGAAGGGCCGGGAGGTCGAGCCTGAGCCGCCCCCGTGTTCGGCGCATACAGTAGTCGACCGGTTGCGCATGGCGGCCACCGCCGCCCGACGATCCGGAACGGTCGGTCGGTCGTCGGGACGGGAGCCGTCCGCGGCGGTCTCCGGTCGCGGCACGGCTCCGGGGCTCCTGGCTGTTGGTCCGGGGCGGGTCAGGCGAGGGGGCGGCAGAGCAGGGCGTCGGGGACACCGCCGTGCTGCCACCTCCAGGTGTAGGCGATGCCGGCGAGGTACTCGTTGTCCGCGCACTGGCCCTTGTAGGCACCGGGCGCCCAGTCGCTGTTCACCGAGCCGCCGGTGGCGGGCCGGTTGTCGCCGTGGTCGAACCAGGCGTTGCGGCCGGTGAGGGGCAGGGGCTTCGCGGCGGGCGCGCAGAGCAGAGCGGCCATCGCGTTGCCGTTGACGCTGTAGCCGACAGCGAAGGTGTTGTCGGGGCACTGCAGCTTGTTGTAGCCGGAGGCCCAGTCGCCGTGGGTGACGTAGCGCTCGTCGACGACGGTGGTCCACGTGCTGTCGGCCTTGCCGGGCTCGCCCGCGTCGGTGCAGAGGCCGCGGTTGTTGCTGCGGGCCAGGGCGGTCAGCCGCTGGCCGTCGGGGCAGTTGCCCTTGCGGTTGCCGACGCTCCAGTCCGCCTGCCGGCGCATGGTGGCGGAGAGGTTCTGGTTGTCGAAGTCGAGGTCGACCATGTTCCAGTGGTCGACCGGGGGGACCAGGCCCGTCCGGCCCGGCGCGTCGAGGAGCTTGTTCCAGCCGTCGATCCGCCAGTCGCCGCCGTCCTGGAGGCCGGTCCGCTTTCCGGTGGCGTCGTAGGAGAGCAGGGCCCAGGAGTCGTTCGGCTTGCCGGTGGCATCGGCCCAGCCGACCAGCGGCCAGAAGGCGAAGTCGCTGTCGTTGTTCGCCAGGATCCCGGTGAACCTGGCGAACCAGTCCTTCTCCTTGGCGTTGTCGGAGCCGCGGCCGGCGGCGCCGAACTCGCTGATCCAGACCGGGGCGGTGAAGTGCTGACCGGCCTCGGTGACGAACAGCGCCTGGTTGTCGACGACCTTGACGAGCTCGTCGGGGCTGAGGTCCTGGTACCGGGGGTCGTTGGTCTCGCCGTTCTGCCAACCGCCGCTCGCGCCGGTGTGGTTGGGGCCGGTGTAGCCGTAGAAGTGCGCGGCGTAGACCAGCTTGCCCGACGTGATCAGGGAATTGGAGAGGTTCCGGACCGGGGTGAGCATCGGCCGGCCGTGGCTGAACATGCCCTGGGGGATGCCCTGCCAGTTGATGCCCTCCATGACGACGAGCAGGTCCGGGTCGGCCTGGAGGATCGCGTTGCCGGCGTCCTCGAACGCCTTGTACAGGTCCTTGTCGTTGCCCCAGCCCCAGTTCGGGTCGTCCCAGGTGTCGCGGCGGACTTCGTTGCGCAGGTCCGCGCCGACCACCCGCTTGTTCGCCTGGTAGCGCTTCACCAGGAACAGCCAGTCGTCGATCCACTGCTGGGTGGACTGGCCGCTGTTCCACCGCTCGTTGCCGTCCAGGCCGCAGCAGAAGCGGTAACTGGTGGTGTGGTTGTTGAGGACGACCGCGAAGCCGTCCGCGGTGAGCGCCGCGACCACGGCGTCGAACACCTGGAGCGGAGTCCTGCCCCTGAGCTGCGGGTTGGCCGTGACGGCGCGGTCCGGCACCGGGGTGGTGTCGTGGATCATCGCGTTGGCGAACGGCAGCCGGATGCTGTTGATGCCCAGGCCGTGGAAATCGGCCATCAGCTTCGCCATCGGCACCCGGTCCAGGCCGAGCGGGATGTTGCTCGACACCTGGTCCGCCTGGTTGTTCTCCGGGAGGTCGGCGGCCCCGCTGCCCTCCCAGGTGCCCTGGGCGCCGGCCCAGTTGGCGGACTTGAGCCTGAAGCGGTCGCCCTTGGCGTCGACGACGTACCGGCCCCGGGTGCTGAGCGGGCCGGTCCAGGACGCGGCGAGCTGCTCGCCGGTCAGCACCGGGGCCGTGACGGCGGAGCCGGCCGCGGGGGCGGTCGGCAGCGCCGCGGCGCCGGGCACTCCGGCGAGGACGAGGGCCGCCGCGGCGATCGCAACGGGCAGGAGGCGGCTGACGGGCCTTCTGACGGCCGGGGCCGGTGGGGCCGGTCGGTCGGATCTCATGGTGGTTCCCTCCGGAGGCGGGGGACGGGTGTCCCGGGTGGGGGGTCGTGCAACCGTGCGGCGGAGCCGTTGGGGCGGCAGAGCGGTCGGGGCGGCGGGCCGCCCGCTGTCGGGCAAGCCCTAGGGAAGGAGCGCCTGGATGCCCAGGACGGCGGCTCCTCTGGCCCATTCCTCCCAGGGGAGCGGGCGCAGGGTCAGTGGGCAGTTCGCCGCGGCCTTGAAGCAGTGGGCGGCGTAGGAGTCCTGGATGTGGGCTCCGAGGAGGTCGTAGGTTTCGAGCCCTTCTCCGGTGACGACGACCCGTTCGGGGCCGATCAGGTTGACGAGGATGGCGATGCCCTTGCCGATCGCCCGTCCGGCCCGGGCGAAGGCCTCCACGGCGGCCGGGTTCCCGTCCCGGGCCAGCTCGACGGCGAGGTCGAAGTCGAGGTCGGTGCGGCCGGTCGCGCCGCGGACCGAGGCGAGGATGGCGTCGCTGGAGGCGATCGCCTCCACGCAGCCGATCTGACCGCAGTGGCACCGCGGCCCGGCCGGGTCGATGCTGACGTGCCCCATCTCGCCTGCGACGCCGTGGGCCCCGGCGATCAGCCGGCCGTCGACGACCAGTCCGGAGCCGATGCCCGCACCGATGGTGACCAGGGCGAAGTACTCGGTGCCGATCCCCTCGCCGAACCAGTGCTCGGCGGCGGTCAGCGCCTTGACGTCGTTCTCGACGGTGACGCTCAGGCCGGTCGCCGCGGCGGCCATCCCGGCCAGCGGTACGTCGCGCCAGCCGGGGAGCACGGAGTACCGTACGCGGCCGGCCCGGCGGTCCACGTCGCCGGAGACCGCGATCCCCAGGCGCCGCGTGCGCTCCCGGAACGCCCGGTCCGCGCCGAGGAGTTCCTCGACGAGTTCGCACAGCAGGCCGCAGACGGCCTCCGGACCGCGGTCCTCGCCCAGCCGCCGGCCGGCGGTGACCCGCATGCCGGCCCGCAGGTCGCACACCACACCGAACAGGGCATCGGCACTGATCTTGATCCCGACGAAGAACTCCCGGTCCACGGTGACGGCCAGCGGGTTGACCGGGCGGCCTGCCCCCGGCGCGGTGCGCTCCGGGGGGAGTTCGTGCAGGTAGCCGTCGTCGATGAGCGGCCGCGCAGCCTTGGTCACGGCCGTCGACGACAGGCCGGTACGACGGGCGAGCTCGACCCGGCTCAGCGGACTCTCCGCCAGCAGCAGGGCCAGCACCGACGTCCCGGCGGGCGCGGTGACCAGTGGTCGCACGTGCTTCGGACACATGGGAGCAACGTATTGGCGAATAAATAACTTCGTCCAGTATTGATTTCGGCCAGGCTCGAACCTGCCGTCGGAGCACGTCCGTGCCTGCCACCGGACGACCGTCCGTACCTTCCACCGGAGGACCGTCCGTGCCCGCCGGAACCGCTCCCGGCTCCTCCGACCGGCCACCGGAGTCGGCGTCCTGCCCCCACCCACCCGGCGGGCCCGTCAGCGGCGCGGCCCCGCCAGGGCGTACACCACCGTGCCGGTGGCCAGCAGCGCCCACGCCGTCCCGCTGGAGGCCGCCGCGCCGGGGGGAAAGAGCATCCAGTTGGCCACCTGCCCCACGGTGCCGCCCGGCGTCGGGACGAGGAGGGAGAACGCCAGCCAGCCGGTCGGCAGGGTCCAGGCGAACCGCGCCCCGCACAGCGCCGCCCCGAGCGCGGCCAGGCCGACGAGGCCCGCGCTGTCCCGGACGACGACCCCGGTGGGGACGAGCCGTGCTCCCCCCGCCTGGACCGCCAGCAGCGCCGCGGCGGCGAACGCCCCGATCAGCAGCACGTGCCCCGCGCGGCGGGGCACCCACCGGATCGCGGCCGTCCGCTCCAGCACGACGTCGCACCCGCCGAACCCGACGGAAGCGGCCACGACGCTCGCGGTGAGCACCAGCATCGCCGTCCCCAGGCTCAGCGGGCCCGGGCCGTCCTGGTTGAGGGCCCACACCACCAGCGCGACGAGCGCGACCGCGGCGGCCGAGGCGGGCACCTGCCGGGAGCGGGCGTACAGGACCAGCCATCTCATCGCGACTCCTCCCCCGCCAGCACCGCGAGCCCGCCGTGCCCGGCGCAGGAGAGCTCGGCGGCGCGCACCGCGACGATCCGCGAGCGCTGCTGGTCCGGGGCCAGCGCCGTCAGCTTCTGCCAGGCGGCGTCCGCGTCCGCCCAGGTCTTCAGCGCGTACGCGTCGGTGCCCTTCTCCTCCAGCGGCCGGAGCCCTGGGTCACCGAGCGCCCAGCTCACCACGATGCTCTGGACGGCGACGCCCGTGGCGTCCCCGCCCTCGCGGTCGTTGCGCGGGTAGCAGTTCGGCGCCAGCCCCTGGGCGATCAGCGCGCGGGTCACCGCGTCACCCGTCGCCCCGGCGAACAGCCGCTCGTCGAAGTCGACCAGCACCACGTCGGCGGAGAGTTCGCGTGCGTCGCCGAGCGCGCGCAGCCGGGTGTCCTCCCGCACCGTGCCCGGCGCCTGCGCGCCGAGGACGTCGTGCAGCACGCGCAGCGCATCCCGGCTTCGCGCCACGAGCTCGGGCAGGTGCGAGCGGTTCGCCCGCGTCACGCACACCGGTCCGTCGCAGACCGGGGCGGCGGCGGCCCCGTCGACCACGTAGGTGTCGCGCGGATCGGCCGGGAGGACCAGCAGGGCCAGGGCCGCGCCGGCCAGGACGGGGACCACCGCGAGCAGCCTGGCCCGGCGGGTCACCGCCGACAGCAGGGCGAAGCCGGTGGCGAGCAGGCCGAGCAGCCAGAGCGCCTGGCCGAGGTGCACGGACGCGGACAGGGTGAGCAGCATCTCGCGCGGCTCCACCGTCACCGGGGAGAGCAGCGCGAGCCGGTTCGGCGCGATGCTCGACGGCAGGGCCCCGTCACCGACCTGCCGCAGGAGGACGCCGGTCAGCATGAGGAACGACACCACCAGGGCGGGCGGGGTCAGCACGGAGGGCAGCGCCCGCGCGACGCCCATGCCGAACACGGCCCCCGCGACGAGAGCCAGCACCGCCACGAGTGAGATCGGCAGCCAGCCGAGGGGCGCGTAGGCGGTGCCGCCGACGGCCACCTGCACCCCGCCCACGAGGACGAGGAGCCCGAAGCCCGCCGCCAGCGAGAGCGCCGTCGCGCCCGCCGACAGCGCCGCACGGCGCCCGGCCGGCAACGGCGTGGTCGCCAGCAGTTCGGTCATCCGCGAGCGGGAGTCGCGCAACCCGTACACGGCTCCCATGCCCACCACGAGCGGCCACCAGAAGGCCAGCAGGTACCTGGTCCACATGGCCATGGAGGTCCATTGGGCCGTCCACCCCGCGGTGCCCCGCCACCAGATCCCGTCGATCAGGCAGAAGACCGCCAGACTGCCGCCCAGGACGACGGCGCCGGTCCAGGGGGCGACGGAGCGCCTCAGCTCGGTGCGCAGCACACGTCCGTTCACCAGGTGCCGCCCTGCTGCCCGGAGGTGCGCAGCAGCGCCGAGTAGCCGCGCTCCAGGGGGCTGTCGCCCGGGTGCTCGGGGCCGCCCGCGGCGGCCAGGTCGTCCGGCGTGCCCTGGAAGACGAGGCGGCCGTCGGCGAAGAGCACCACGTCGGAGCAGGCGGCCGCGACGTCCTCGACCAGGTGGGTGGAGACGACCACGCAGGTGTCCTGCCCCAGCTCCTGCAGCAGTTTGCGGAATCTCAGCCGCTGCGCCGGGTCCAGACCGGCCGTCGGCTCGTCCAGCAACAGCAGCACGGGGTCGTTGACGATGGCCTGGGCGATGCCGGCCCGCCGGACCATGCCGCCGGAGAGGGTCTTCATCCGGTGGTCGGCGCGGTCCGCCAGGCCCACCCGTTCCACGGCCCGCTGGACGGCCGCGGGGATGTCCGCCTTCGGCACCTCCTTCAACCAGGCCATGTACTCGACGAACTCACGCACCGTGAAGCGCCGGTAGTAGCCGAAGTCCTGCGGCAGGTAGCCGATCCGGCGGCGCAGGGCCCGGTGGTCGCCCGTCCCTCCCACCGGGGCGCCGAGCAGCTCCAGCTCCCCGCCGGCCGGGCGCAGCACGGTGGCCAGCGCCCGGATCAGGGTGGTCTTCCCCGCGCCGTTGGGCCCCAGCAGGCCGTGGGTGCCGATGCCCAGCGAGAGGTCGAGCCCGTCGACGGCCATCTTGCGGCGTCCGGCGCGGACTCTCAGGCCGGCGGCCCGGATCTCCCAGGCGTAGGTCTTCGGCGCGGTGTCGGCCGCGGTCGTCGTGGGTGTCATGCGGTGGTCCTCTTCCAGGTCGGCGGCGGTGTTCACAGCGTGGCGCAGGCGTTTCTGCGGGCGATCACGGCGCCGGTGCCGAGGGCGAGCAGCAGGCCCCAGAGGGGCAGTTGGTCCGGCTGCAGGGCGGCGGGGACGCGGCCGGCGGCCCAGGAGGGTGCCACCACGACACCCCACCCGACCGCCAGCCCGGCGGCGGCGCGGGTCACGCCGATCACGCTGCCCAGCGCCAGGGCGGTGGAGGTGAAGGCCAGGGAGGGCAGCAGCCACTGCGCGGCCGTCATGCTTCCGGTCAGCCACCCCCCGACCAGGAGCCCGGGCAGGACCACCAGGAGGACGGCCGTGGTGCGGCGGAGCAGCAGGGGCAGGCCGGCCCGGGCCGTCGAGGCGGTCAGTTCGTACGACGGGTCCAGGGCGCGCGACCACGACGCGGCGACGCCGCAGAGCGGCAGCACGGGCGCGACCGGCAGCAGCACGGAGGCGTCACCGAGGAGCAGGGGCGACGCGACCGCGTCCAGCAGCAGCGCCGTCAGGGTGACGACCACGGTCATGGCCAGCCAGGGGGCCATGACCGGCGTCATCCAGGCGGCGACCCACCGTGGACGGCGCCGCCGCGCCGGTGCGGTGGCGGCCGCGGTCAGCTGCGGCTCCAGAGCCGTCCGGACGGTGCCGACGAGCACGGCGATGTCGGGTGCCCCGGCGGCCACGGAGGCCGCCAGGTCGCTCCGGCACGGCGCGCACCGCTCCAGGTGGGCCTCCAGCGCCCACACCGTGTCCGCGGCCATCGTCGTGTCACCGCGCGCGTAGTCGTCGATCAACCGCCTCGACGCGTGTTCCCCGCTCATGCCAGCGCCTCCCGCATCGCGATCCGGGCCCGGCGGGCACGGGTCTTGACCGTGCCTTCGGGCAGTCTGAGCAGGACGGCGGTCTCCCGGACGGAGAGCCCGTCGAGCACGGTGGCCCGCAGGACGTCCCGGAGTTCCGGCGCCAGCCTGCGCAGGGCGTCGCCGACGTCGCCGCCGACCGTCCCGGCGAGTGCCTCCTCCTCCGCCGCGGGCACCACCGCCCGCTCGGCGGCGGCGGCCGGCGGGTCGGCGTGGTGGGCGCGGCGCCGGAAGGCGTCGACCAGGCGGCGCGCCGCGATCGTCCACAGCCACCCGACGGCCGTCCCGCCGACCGCGCTCCCGGCGAACGCCCCGGCCGCGCGCCACACCGCCAGGTACGTCTCCTGCATGACCTCGGCGACGATCTGCTCGTCGGCGCAGCGGCGGCGCAGTCGCACCGCCAGCCACGGCGACGTGCGCCGGTACAGCTCGTCGAACGCCCTGCGGTCACCTCGGGCGACCAACCGGACGAGGCGTTCCTCGTCCAGCTCCTCCAGTGCTCTCCTGCGTGATCTCACACCAGCCAGACGCCCGATCGGGCGCGCAGGTTCTGCACCCGGTGAGAGCTGCGTCACAGTGCCGCGCGGGGGTTTCGCGGTGGCGGGCGGGGGCGGGCGGGCGGGCGGCGGGGCCCGGGGCGGGGGGCTTTCCCCAGCACCGCCCGGGGGGCCTCCTGATGGTGCGTCACCCTCCGGCTCCGGCAGCCTGAATCCGTTCATGGACCACCGCCGCCCGAGGCGGCCGGACCCCAGGGGGAGCTCGTGCACCACCTCACCGGACGCCGCGGCCGCCGGAGGCCGCTCCGCTCGACCGCCGCGCCGCACGCCCGCACCGCCCGGGCCGCGCGCGTCCTGGCCGCTCTCGCCGCCGTGGCGTTGCTGCTCGCGCCGCAGGCGGTCGCCGCCCCGGCCGCGGTGACCGCCACCGACACCGACTTCACCGGCTCCGGCGGCGTCACCCTGCACGGCACCGTCCTCTCCCCGGCCGGTGACGCCACCGCCGCGCGGCCGGGGCTGGTGATGGTGCCCGGCGCCGGGCCCACGGGGCGGGCGGACCTCCGGGCGGCCGCCGAGGCGTACGCGCGGCACGGCACGGTCGTCCTCGTCTACGACAAGCGGACCGACGGCTACTCGACCCTCCACCGCGACTACTCCCAACTGGCCGACGACGCACAGGCCGCGTTCCGCCTGCTGCGGGGCCGCGCGGACGTCGATCCCGCGCGCGCCGGCTTCTGGGGGCTGTCGGAGGGTGCCTGGGTGGTCTCGCTCGCGGCCGGCCGGACCCCGGACGCCGCGTTCGTGGTCACCGTCGGGGCCGTCGGCCTCAGCCCGCTCCGCCAGCAGGCCTGGGCCTACGGCGGCTACCTGCGGCACCACGGCGTGCGGGGCTCGCTGATCCCGACCATGCAGCGCACCGCCGCCCGGGTGCTCGGCGGGGCCGGCCTCTTCCCCGAGGCCGACTACGACCCGGTGCCCGCGTGGAGCGCGATCCGCCGTCCGGTCCTCGCCGAATGGGGCGAATTCGACCGGGAGGCCGCGCCACAGGAGAGCGCGGCGATCATCCGGGGGGCGCTCGACCGGGCCGGCAACACCCACTACACGCTGCGCGCCGTCCCCGGCGTCCGGCACAACCTGAACCGCACCGCCGACGAGGGCTTCGACCGGCCGGACGACCTCCCGCCGGACTACGCCGACTTCGAGTCGGCCTGGATCCGGGGCCTCGGCACCGCACCGCCCGCGATCCGGGTCGACGCCTTCCCCGCCCCGGACCACCCGAGCCGGGCACTCGCCCCGCTCGCCGGGTACGAGGCGCCGTGGGTGCAGCTCACCGCCGTCCTGGTCTGCGCCGTCGGCTTCCTCGGCCACCCGCTCACCGCACTGGTCCGCCGCCTCCGGGGCCGACGCGAGCGGCCGGTGGCGGCCCGCCCGGCCCGGCTGGTGGCCGCGGCGGGGCTGACGGCTCTGGTCGGCGGCCTGTGCTACCTGCTCTTCATGGTGGTCACGGCCGGCGCCTTCACCGGCCCCGTCCTGCTCGGCCGACCGCTGCCCTGGCTCCTGCTCCAACTCGCCGCCGTCACGACGGTGCCGGCCGCCGTCGCACTCGCCGTGCAGTGGTCGCGCGCCCGCCGTCCGGCCGGCGGGGCGGCGCGGGCGGCGGTGCCCCGGGCCGAGCAGATCCGGCTCGCGCTGCTGGCCGCCGCGGCCGTGACGTTCGTGCCCTGGGCGCTCTACTGGGGCTTGCTGACCCCCTGACAGGTCCGGCACCACCGGCTGCCGCCCGGGCGGCAGCCCCCGTTCGGGGGGGTGTCGCCGGCACCACCCCGAAGACGGGTGCACGCGCTATCGATCGCACCCGGTCCGAACGCCGATGATCACCATCATGAACCCGGATCCGATCCCGAAGGCGGACATGAACGCGGACCCGAACGCGGACGTGCACCCGAACCCGAGCCAGAACCCGAAGCCGAGCTCCGAGGTGACAGTGAACCCCGAACCGGACGTGCCGGCGACCGTGCACGCCGCCACCCCCCGCCCGCACGTCCGGGCCGGTGCCCGGCGACCCCCCGGCCGCCGACGCCGGGCGTCGCTCGCCGGTCTGACGGCCGCCCTGCTCGCCGCCGTTGCCCTGCCCGCCACGGCCGGGGCCGGATCCGCCACGGCGGCGGCCGTGCCGGGCGTCCCCGCCCGGTACGCCCACCAGCAGCTCGCCTGGCAGCCCTGTACCGGCGAGCCCTCGCTGGAGTGCGCCACCATGACCGCCCCGCGCGACTGGCACCACCCCGCGGACGGGCCGGACGTCACGATCGCCGTCTCCCGGCACCTCACGACCGACCGGGCGCAGCGGCGGGGCACGCTGCTGATGGCGGCGGGCGGCCCCGGTGGCAAGGGCCTGCTGCGCCCGGCCGACTTCGCCCGGAGCGCGCCGGCCGTCGCGGCCGCGTACGACGTGGTCGGCTTCGACCAGCGCGGGGTCGGCCGGAGCACCCGGGCCGTGTGCGAGACGCCCGAGGAGGTGGACGCCTTCTTCGCCGGGGACTTCCGGGACGACTCGCCCGCCGCCCGCGACCGCGTCATCGCCAACTCCCGCAAGATGGCCGCCGACTGCGAGCGGAACAGCGGCGGCCTGCTGCCCTACCTGACCACCGAGCAGACGGTGAGGGACCTCGACCTGTTCCGTGCGCTGCTCGGCGAGCGGAGGATCAGCTACTACGGCCCGTCCTACGCCACCATGATCGGGGCCTACTACGCGACGCTCTTCCCGCAGCGGGTCGAGCGGATGGTGCTGGACAGCAACGTCGGCTTCGACGGCAGCTGGGAGCGGTTCCAGCTCGGCCAGCCGATGAGCTTCCAGCGCCGCTTCGAGGAGGACTTCCTGCCCTGGCTGGCGGCGCACGACAGCACCTACCACCTCGGCGCCACCCCCGCCGAGGCCGGAGCCCGCTGGGAGCAGCGCCGCGCCGCCCTGCACGACGACCCGCTGGTCGACGGCACGCTGACGGTCGGTGCCAACCAGCTCGACAACGGCACCATCCAGGCCGTCTACAAAGCGGAGCAGGGCTTCCCGGCGCTGGCCGCCGGGCTGGCCGCGCTGGAGGACTGGCCGCACGCCGACCGGACCGCCCGGGCCGCCGTGCAGCTGGTCTTCGGCCAGTACCTCGCCGCGGACTTCGTCGCCGAGTACTTCGCCGTGACCTGCGCCGACACCCCGTGGACGCGCGACCTCTCCGTCTGGACCGCCCGGAGCGCCGAACTGACCGCCAGGTGGCCGCTGGCGGGGGCCCGATCGCTCGCCTTCGCCGCCGTCTGCGCCGGCTGGCCCACCCCGACCGCTCCGCCGGTGCACGTCACCGGCGCCGGCCTGCCGCCGACCCTGATGCTCAACTCGGTGCACGACCCGGCCACGTACTACGAGGCCGCGCTCTCCGCCCACCGGGCGCTGCGCGGCTCCCGCCTGGTGACGGTCACCGGGAACGGCGACCACGGCCAGTACCCCGGCCCGAACACCTGCGTGCGCGACGTCGTCGAGTCGTACCTGCTGGCCGGCCGGACGCCCGCGCGCGACCTCACCTGCCCCTCGCCGTCACCGTCGACGTCGCCGACGGCGGGGTGAGCCCGGAGCCCGCGGGCGGGCGGCGCCCGCGGGACGCGGCGTGGCCGCCGGACGGGATCCGGCGGCCACGGGCGGAGGCGGAAGCGGGCGGTGAGGAGCGGGCGGTCACCGGCGATCGGTCACCGACCGGCTGTCACCGACCGCCGGTCACGGGCGGTCGAGGGTGATGGAGTTGACCGGCCCCAGGTCGGCCCAGACGCCGTTCTGGGCCGGCATGTCGTAGTTGCAGTTGGTGCCGTTGTAGCCGAGGCAGAGGTGGGCGTGGGCTCCGCCGGACTGGTTGTTGAGGACCCAGTGCCAGCCCTGCTTGTTCTGCAGGTTGTGGGCGCCGTAGCTCCACAGCACGTCGGTCGGCGGGGTGGAGGTGGGCGCGCCCTCTCCGTAGATGCAGACCGCCCCGGACGGGCAGCCGTCCCACGAACCGTCGGCGGCCTGGGCGCCGGTCGCGCCCAGGGTGGTCACGGTGGTCATGGCGGCGGTCGCGAGGACGAGCGCGGTGGCGTGGAGGATCTTGCGCATGAGTGGATCTCCCTCTGAAGTGGCTGGTCCGGCCAGTGATCAGCAGCCTAGGAGCGGTCCGCCGGCAACGGTCCCTGACAGTCGACAGGGTGCCCGGGCCCGGAAACCCGCTGCTCAGCGCTGCACGGCGAAGGTGTCGCACTTCGCCACGTCCCCGGTGCGGTGGCCGGTGGTGAACCAGGTCTTCCGCTGCTCCGATGAGCCGTGGGTCCAGCTCTCCGGATCGATCCGGCCGGTGGCCTGCTTCTGGATCCGGTCGTCACCGACGGCCGCCGCCGCGTCCAGGCCCTGGGCGATGTCCTGGTCGGTGAGGGTGCTGTTCAGCGGCCGGCCGGTGGAGGTCTGCACCGTCGCACCCGGCGATCCGTCAGTTCGAGCGGTTCGAGCGGTTCGAGCGGAGTGCGTCGATCAGGGTGTCGAGATGCCTGGTCGCCTCGGCGGCGGCGCGGACCGGGTCGCCGGCCCGGATCGCCTCGTACAGCCCCTCGTGGAGATCTGCGGGCAGTTCGGGCAGCTCACCGGGCACGGCCGAGTGGCGCAGGCTCTCGGCCACCGCGCTCACCAGCCCCTGGTACAACTCGATCAGGACGACGTTGTGCGAGGCGTCCACCACGGCGCGGTGGAAGGCGATTCCGGCCGCCGTCGTACCGCTGCTGCATCGCTCGTGCCAGGCTGCGGCCAGGCGGGCGAGGTCCTCGGGCGTACGCCGCTCGGCCGCCGATCTCGCGGCCTCCACCTCCAGGGCGCGGCGTGCCGTGAGGATGTCGAGGAGGTCCACCGGGGCGAACCGGCGTCGCAGGATCCCCTCGGTGTCGGTGCGCGCCCGCACGTAGACGCCGTCCCCGTGACGGATCTCCAGCACACCCGCGTGGGCGAGCGCCCGCACGGCCTCGCGCATCGTGTTCCTGGCGACGCCGAGCATCTCCAGCAGCTTCGGCTCCGGTGGGATGCGGTCGCCGACCTGCCAGTGCCCGCTGCCGATCTGTTCCAGCATCGCCTCGGCGACCTGCTCCACCCGCGACGCGGGCCGGACCTTGAGCATCACGCCTCCATGATCGAAAAAGGGTCAATGATTGACTTACGCGCGATGCCCATGATTCCCTTCGAGCCATGAGTTCTGCAACTCCGGCAAGCCGAGCCACCGCCGCCACCCGCACCGGCCACCTCAGGACCGGCGGGGCCGAGCTGAACTGGCACACGGACCAGGCCGCGACGATTGTGGTGTTCGTCCACGGCTCCTTCGACGACAGCAGCAGCTGGGAGAAGGTCGTCCCACTCCTCCCCCCGGGCGTCACCGCCGTCCGCTACGACCGGCGCGGCCACTCCGGCAGCAGCGCCCCGGGCCGGGCCGGCTCCCACGAACACGCCGGCGACCTGGTCGCCGTGATCACCGAACTCGCGGGCGGCAGCGCCCACGTGGTCGGACACTCCTACGGCGCGCTGATCGCCCTGCTCGTCGCCGCCCGCCACCCGGAGCTGATCCGCAGCGTCCTGGTGCATGAGCCGCCGGCGCTGTCCCTGCTGTCCGGTGACAAGGAGGGCGAGCCGCTGGCTATCGAGGCCCGGGAGCACGTCATCGAGGTGGCCGCCCTCATCGAGGCGGGGCGCGAGGAGGAAGCGGTAGCGCTGTTCGCCGAGAAGGTCGGGTTCGGGCCCACCTGGCGGGAGTTGTTCCCACCGGCGGAGCGCGCCATGCTCGCCGCCAACGCCCACACCTTCCTCGCGCAGTTCCGGGACCCGGACCACTACGCGCTCGACCTCGACGCGCTGGCCGCGGGCCGCGTCCCGATCACGCTGACCATGGGCACCGACGGGCCCGCCGTGGTCCGGCGGAGCACGGCGATCCTCGCCGAACGCCTGCCCGCCGCTACCTTGCACACCCTCACCGGCGCAGGCCACGCACCCCACCTCAGCCATCCCACCGAATTCGCGGCCGCCGTGGCGCGACACCTGGAGCGCGCCGCCCGGGCCTGAGGCCGGAACAGCCGTACACACCACCGAGGGATCAGGGCCCGCGTCCCGTCGCAGGCCCCGGACCTCCCGACCGGGCCTGCGCGCGGCAGCGCTAGCATCCGGGCATGCGAACCATCGAGATGCTGGTGCCGTCCGTGGGGGCGGTCGACGAGGCCGGGTTGCGGGCGGTCGATGCGGACGAACTCGTGCGGTACGTGGCCGATCCGGGGCACGCGTGGTGGCGGCGCAGGGCGTGTGCGGTGGCCTTGGCGGGCCGGGTGCCCGAGCGAGGGGTCCCGGGGCTGCTCGCCCGCGTCCACGACCTGGGCGACACGACCGAGGTGCGCGTCGCACTGCTCGACGTGCTGGCGGGCCGGCCGGAGCTGGCGGCCTGGCTGGCGCACGAGGACCGGCTGCGTGAGCACGCGTACGGGATGCCCGAGGCGATCCTGAAGGCGCGCGGTATGCTCGGCGACCGGTCGGCCGCACCTGGGCTGGCCACCCTTGCGGCGTCGCCGTGGCCGGATCGCCGCGCCGTCGGCGAGGCGGGGCTCGACGGGCTGGTCGCGCGGCACGGGGCCGGCACGGTGCTCGCCGACCTCGGCGACGCACGGCCCGAGGACCGCATCGTCCGCCTGCGGATGCGGCACGCCGACGGGGCCGACGTGACGGATGCGCTGGCCGATCCCGATCACACCGTCGCGTACCTGGCCCAGTCGCTCCTGACGGATCCCGACCGGCTCCGCGACTACCTCGACGAGGCGCCCACGACGACGGCGAAGCTCTGGGCCGCCCTCGCGCTGCACCGCCTCACGGGATCGACGGCGCAGACCCGGGCGATCCACGAGGCGCTGGGGCGCCCGCGGGTCGAGGTGGCCGGGCTCGACGACGAGCTGCGCGCCGCGATCGTGCACGAGTACGCGGGCCGGAGCGAACGGGGGACCGATCCCCGGTGGCGGGTCGAGGCTCTCTGCACCGAGCCGCCCGACCGTCCCGACCAGGACGAACAACTCCGCCGCGCGACGGCCGCGCTGACCGCGGCCGGTCTGGCACCCGAAGCGCCGGTCCCGGCCGGCGAGCACAACAAGCAGGGCGACGGGACGTACCACGTGATCAAGTGCGGCGAGAACGAGGTGTTCCTCAGCACCCTCGGACGGTTCGTCACCGATTCCGAGTGCGACGCCACCGCCCAGCGGGCGCTCGAATCGGCCGGCTTCCGCTGGATCGGCGAAGGCACGCGCGGAATCCGGGTCACCGGTCTCTGCGTCTACTACTTCGGCGAACGCGAGCCGCTCGTCGTCGACACGCTGGTCTTCCACTGGCAGGACTGAGGGCCCGTGCCCGGGGGGCGGAGGACCGGGCCGGCCCCACCCCCGCGAACGGGGGTGGGGCCGACGGGCCGCTACTGCGGCGCCGGGGCGTAGCCGGCGGGCCGGGTGGTGAAGGTGCCCCGGCCCTGGGTACGGCTGCGCAGCCTCGTCGCGTAGCCGAAGAGCTCGGCCAGCGGCACGGTGGCCGTCACCACGGCGGTGCCGGCGCGGGGCGCCGAGCCCTGGACCTTGCCGCGGCGGGCGGCGAGGTCACCGAGGACAGCGCCGACCGACTCCTCCGGAACGCTCACCGTCACCTCGGTGACCGGCTCCAGGAGCAGCGGACGGGCCTTCCGGAGCGCCTCGCGCAGGGCGAACCGCCCGGCGGTGCGGAACGCGAGCTCCGAGGAGTCCTTCGGGTGGGTCGCCCCGTCGGTCAGCGTGACCAGCACGCCGGTGACGGGGTGGCCGCCCAACGGGCCCTCGGCGAGCGCGTCCCGGCAGCCGGCCTCGACCGCCTGGACGTACTCCCTGGGCACCCGGCCGCCGGTGACGGTGGAGCGGAACTCGAAGCCCTCCGCCCCCTCACCCGCCAGCGGCGCCACGTCGAGCACCAGGTGGGCGAACTGGCCGGCGCCGCCGTCCTGTTTGACGTGCCGGTGGACCAGGCCGGAGACCGTGCCGGTGATGGTCTCCCGGTAGGCGACCTGCGGCCGCCCGACGGTGATCTCCAGCCCCTGGGCGCGACGGATCTTCTCCACCGCCACTTCGAGGTGCAGTTCGCCCATGCCGGACAGCACCCGCTGGCCCGTTTCCGGATCGGTGCGGACCACCAGCGACGGATCCTCCTCGACCAGCCGGGCCAGTGCCGTGGCCAGCCGGTCGGTGTCAGTGGCCCGCCGGGCCTCGACGGCGACCGTGACCACCGGGTCCGCCGCGACGGACGGTTCCAGTACGACGGGCGCGGCGGGGTCGCAGAGTGTCGCCCCCGCGCGGGCGGCCTTGGCGCCGACCACCGCGACGATGTCCCCGGCCACCGCCGCGCCGGTCTCGGCGTGCCGGTCGGCCTGGACCCGGAGGATCCGGGCGATCCGCTCGGTGCGCCCCGTGCCGGCGTCCAGCACCGTGTCCCCCTTCCGTAGGGTGCCCGAGTAGATCCGCAGGTAGGTGAGCCGGCCGGTGGCGGTGGCGTTCACCTTGAAGACCAGTGCCGCGAACGGTCCGGCCGGGTCGGCGGCGCGCTCCGCCTCCGTCCCCTCGGCCGCGCCACCCGCCGCACCGCGCGGCGCGCCCTCTGTTGCACCGTCTGTTGCACCGCGCGCCGGACGGCCTGCCGCACCGTCGAGCGTGCCGCGCACGGCGGGCACGTCCAGCGGCGAGGGCAGGTACGCCACCACGGCCTCCAGCAGCGGTTCGATCCCCCGGTTGCGGTAGGCCGATCCGCACAGCACGACGACCGCCTCACCGGTCCGGGTGAGCTCGCGCAGGGCGGTGGACAGCGTGTCGGCGGACAACGCGCCCCGGGCACAGAACTCCTCCAGCGCACCCGGGTGCAGCCCGGCCGCCGCCTCCTCCAGCAGGTGCCGGCGCCGGGCCGCCTCCTCCCGCAGCTCCTCGGGCACCGGGCCCTCGCGGTAGGCGTCCGGCCCGGCCCCGTCGGCCCAGGTGAGGGCGCGCATCCGCAGCAGGTCGACCACACCGGTGAAGCCGTCCTCCTGCCCGATCGGCAGCTGGACGACCAGCGGCGCCGGGTGCAGCCGGTCGCGGATGGAGGCGACGGCGGCGTCCAGGTCGGCGCCGGCCCGGTCGAGCTTGTTGACGAACGCGATCCGCGGCACGCCGTGCCGGTCGGCCTGCCGCCAGACCGACTCGCTCTGCGGCTCCACGCCGGCGACCGCGTCGAAGACCGCGACCGCCCCGTCGAGCACGCGCAGCGAACGCTCCACCTCGTCCGCGAAGTCCACGTGGCCCGGAGTGTCGATCAGGTTGATCCGGTGGCCGCCCCACGCGCAGCTCACGGCCGCGGCGAAGATGGTGATTCCGCGGTCGCGCTCCTGCGGGTCGAAGTCGGTGACGGTGGTGCCGTCGTGGACCTCGCCGCGCTTGTGGGTCTCGCCGGTGAGGAAGAGGATCCGCTCGGTGACGGTGGTCTTGCCCGCGTCGACGTGGGCGAGGATGCCGAGGTTGCGGACGGTGGCGATCCCGGCGAGGGTCGCGGACGCCGCCGTGGGGGCCGTCGCCGTGGTGGGCGTGGCGGTGGCGGTCGTGGCGGTGGCGGTCGTGCTGGTGAGGTCGGTGCGCATGGCCCGGTGCCTTTCGGGGTGTTCCGGAGAAGGGCGGCGCGATTGCGGCGAAGGGAACGCCCGGCCACCGGTGATCGGTCATCGTTCATCGAAGACCGGGACCAGGGACCAGGGACCAGATGAGCCCACGGTCCACGGTGCTCCGGCTGCGCCCCGGTCAACAGGGCGGCAGCGGTGCGGGGTTCAGACGTTCGTCGCAGCTGTCCGGTGCCGGCCGCGCAGCGGGCACCGGGCGCACGAGGACACCAGGATCACCTCGTAGCGCGAGGAGGGAACGACGACAGCGGTGCGGTAACGCACGACTGACCCTCCCTCGACTCGTCACGGTGGCGCCGGCCACGGAACGGTGGCGGCGCGCGGCTGCGAGCCGAGTCTAGGGACCGCCCCCGCCGCCGTCACCGGGTTTTCCCCGCCGGGTGCCGCAGCCCGCCCGGCGGCCGGCTCCCCCGGTTCGAGGTGGCCGCCCGGGCGCCCCCGTCAGCACAACGGCCGACGACTGCCCGCGAGAGCGGCCGCCAGTGCCGCAGTGGGAGCGACAGCAGTAGCCACGGCGTCACCGGCCGCCCCGCTCCGGCCGCCGTGGGGGTCGCCGACGCGGGTCGGCCCGGGCCGGGTGGGCGTCAGCCGTCCACCGGGGCCGACCGGCCGTCGTAGCCGTCGCGGGCCGCGAGCACCTCGGGCATGTTCTGTTCGGCCCAGGCCTTGATCGCCTGCATCAGCGGCAGCAGGCCCGCCCCCAGCGGGGTGAGCGCGTAGTCGACCCGGGCCGGGACGGACGGCGTCACCGTGCGGGTGAGCAGGCCGTCGCGTTCCAGCGCGCGCAGGGTCTGGGTCAGCATCTTCTCGCTCACCCCGGCCAGTCGGCGGCGCAGCTCGCTGTAGCGCTGCGGGCCGTCGGCGAGGGCGTTGACGACCAGGCTGACCCACTTGTCGCTGATCCGGTCGAGCAGTTGCCGGGCCGGGCACTCGGCCAGGTAGGCGTCGAAGCCGGCCCGCTCGGCCGCGCGGCGCTGCGCGGCGGTCGTGGTGGCCATGGGCTCTCCTCCCCGTGCGGTACGCACTTACGGGTGCGTCCTTCCTCCTGGAGAGTAACTCTCCTTAGCTTGAGAGGTGTTCGCCCCGTGGATCCACGCCGTGATCCACCCGTTGATCCACACCCGAGGAGTGCGCCATGCGTGCCGTTGTCGTTCGTTCCTTCGCCGGCCCCGAGGCCCTGGAGCTGGTGGAGGTACCCGTACCGGTGGCCGGCCCCGGCCAGGTGCGGGTACGGGTGGAGGCGGCGGGGGTGAACCCGGTGGACGCGGTGACCCGGTCCGGGGCCCTGGCGGGGGCGGGGCTGATGGCGCCGTGCGAGGTGGTCGGGATCGGCTGGGACGTGGCCGGGGTGGTGGACCAGGTCGGGCCGGGAGTGACCGGGTTCGTGCCGGGCGAGCGGGTGATCGGCCTGCGGGACCGGCTGGACGTGCCACTGGGCGCCTACGCGGAGTACCTGGTGCTGGACGCCTCGGCACTCGCCCCGGCGCCGGCCGGAGTGCCGGCGGCCGAGGCGGCGACGCTGCCACTGAACGGCCTGACCGCCCTCCAGGCGCTGGACCTGCTCGGGCTGCCCGCCGGCGCCACCCTGCTGGTGACCGGCGGGGCGGGCGGGGTGGGCGGCTTCGCGATCGAGCTGGCCGTACTGCGCGGGCTGCGGGTGGTCGCGCTGGCCGGGCCGCAGGACGAGGCGCTGGTAAGGGAGTTGGGCGCCGACTGGTTCGTCCCGCGCGACACCCCCGACCCGGCCGCCGCCGTCCGGGGGCTCGCCCCCGGCGGGGTGGACGGTGCCCTGGACGCCGCCCTGCTCGGGATCCCCGCCCTGGGCGCGGTCCGCAACCGGGGGGCCTTCGTCACCGTCTCCGGCGGAGCCCCGCCCGGCCTGCGCGGCATCCGGGTGGCCAACGTGTGGGTCGCCGCCGACGGCCCGGCGCTCACCGCCCTGTCCGGCCTGGCCGCCGGCCGGCGCCTGACGCTGCGGGTGGCCGGCACCCATCCGCTGGAGCAGGCCGACGAGGCACACCGCCGGCTGGCCCGGGGCGGCCTGCGCGGGCGGCTGGTCCTGGTGCCCTGAACCGGTCGGGCGGCCGGACGCCCCGCACGGGCTGTCCGGCCGGCCGGCAGCGCAGTCCGACGGACCGTCAGGAGTGCGGCCATGGAGCCTGATCGATCATCAGCCGCCCCCGCAGGGCTCTTCCGGCCACCCGGCCCTACAGCGGCGCCTGTTCGCCCGATCCGCCCCGGCCGCCCGATCCGCCCCGGCCGGAGCGCCGTTGGCGCAGCCAGGCGAGCGCGCCGACCAGGCCGACGGCGCCGCCCGCGCAGAGCTTGACGGCGCCCTTGGCGATCAGCCAGCCCACCCCGGGGAGCGTCCAGCCCAGCCAGTGCATGACCGACAGCAGCACCGCCACCGCACCGAGCGCCGCCAGGACGGTGGCCACCACGGCACCGCCGGTGGAGAGTTCACGCTCCCCCGGACCGTGCTCCGACCGCTCCTCCGGCGCCGCTTCCACCGTGCTGTTCGTACCCCCTGCATCCATGGGGTGCATCCTAACCCGGCCTCAACGAGGCGCGTGGTGGGTGTCGCCGGTGTGCTCGCCGGTCTCGTGGTCGGGGAAGCTGACCGCGAGGGTCACCCGGTACTCGAAGACGTCGTCGCGGTGGCCGGGGACCCGCGCCCAGGCCAGGGAATGGACCTCGGCCTCCGGTGCCTGCCCGCACCAGGCCGCGGCCTCCTCCAGGGCCCGGGCCGCCGAACGGCCGGTGCAGACCACCGCGGTGTAGGCGGCGACCGAGACGTCGCCGCCGCTGCGCCCGGCGCGCGAGACCGCCCGGACCGCGGCCGCGGCGTGGGTCAGGTCACGGGCCAGGTCGTCGACCACCCGGGGCGGCGCCGGCAGCACGACCGGACTGTCCACCACGGTCTCCGGCAGGTTCGTGCTCACTGTCTGGGCCTCCATCCGCCTGGTTACGGGATCCGCCCGGTCGGTCACGGGATCCACCGGTCGCGGGATCCACCTGCTCACCTGGGCACGGGTCACCCCCGGCCACCTGGTCCCCCTGATCACGGGCCCCAGGATGCCGGGTCGCCATTCCTGGCATGACCACTTTCACCGGAACATCACCCGTCCGGGGAGGGCATGGTGTAGAGCGCGGCACCACGGGGCCGGCCCTGGTATGGCGCCCGCAGCCCATCGGGGCAGGTCAGGACAGGGGACGGTGGGCGGCGCCCGGAGCCCGATGGCACGTGCGCGCACCACCCCCGTGCCCCGGACCGCCCGTTCGGCCTCCCGCCGCGCGCGGTCCACCCGAGCCCGCGCCCGCACCCGGGCGGGCCCGCACCCACCGGCCCCCACCCCAGGGGCACGCCCGCTCCCGCCCCGCCCGCGTCGCCGGATCACCGTGCGTGTGCCGACCGACCACCTGCCGTGACGCGGTCGTACAACTCCCGTTGCAGGAGCCGGACATACCGGACCGCATCGGCCACTAGGATCCTGCCGTCGCAGTCCGCCGCCTTCGTGGCGGGCGCCACCGAGGGGGTTTCCCATGCAGCTCGACCGAGCGGTCCCGAACGGCCGTCGGCGCCTCTGGCTGCCCGCGCTGGTGCTCACGGGCGCCGCGCTGGCCGGATGTTCCTCCGGCGGGGGAGGCGGGTCGAGCGCGGCCCCCTCCCCCGCCGGCACGGCGGCCACCGGGGCCGCCACCACCACCGGGGGTGCGTCCACCCCGGCCGCCGCGCCCACGAGTTCGGCTCCGACCGCCGCCGCCACCCCGGCCGCGACCGGTGCGGCGTCCCCCGGGACGGCCGCCGACCGGCCCGCGGACGCCTGCAAGCTGCTCAGCTCGCCCCAGGTGATCGCCTCCGTCGGCACCGGCGGGCCGTTCACCGGTACTCACCTGGATCCGGCGAGCGACGGCAGCGCGGTCTGGGGCTGCACCTGGGGCTCCCGGCAGTCCTACGCCGCGATCCACGAGGTGCAGCCGTCCGTCGTCGCCGCCGCGAAGGCGGACCCCGAGCGCCGGACCACCCCGGTGCCGGGGGTCGGGAGCGAGGCGATCCTGGCGCAGCGCGCGGACGGCACCCATCCGATGGTCTACTTCCTGGCCGGCGGCCGCGCGTACTCCGTCGAGGTGCGCAAGGACCGCGGCCCGGACGACGGCGTCAACGCCCCGGCGGAGGCGCTGGCCGAGAGCGCACTCGCCATGGTGCTCGCCAAGTCGCTCACGGGCTGAGCCCGCTGCCCGGCCGGGGCCGCACAACGGGCCCGGGCCGGGGTGGACAGGCCGGGGAACGGACCGGGTACCGGGCCCGGGCCGCCTCCGGCCTCCCGGCACCCGCCTCCCGGCCCCCGCCCAACAGCGGGCCGTTCGGAGGCGGCGCGACGACGCCGGGCGGCGCAGCCCGTTCCCCCCGGGGCGTGAACGGGGCCGGGGCGGGAGCGGCGGGCGGATGCGGGTACGGCGCGGGCGTTCACAGAATGACGCCACGGCGCCGTACCCCGTACTCCCACGACAGCCAAGGCGGACCGTATGAGCCGATTCCACCCACCCCCGCCCGCGAAGGGCCGGCGCCGTGCGGCGTCCCTGCTCTCCGGCCTCGCCCTGCTCGCCCCCGCCGCGGCGGCCGGGTCGCTGGCCGCCGCGGTGCCCGCACGGGCCGACAGTCCGACCGTCTCGGTGAACTCCCTGCGCACCGCCTGGGACGCGGCCGAACCGGCCCTGGCCCCCGCGAAGGTCTCCGCCGCGGGCTTCGGCCGGCGCTGGTCCACGGCCGTCGACGGCGCGGTGTTCGCGCAGCCGCTGGTGGCCGGTGCGACGGTGGTCGTCGCGACCGAGACCAACCACGTCTACGGCGTGGGCGCCGCGGACGGCAGGATCCGCTGGCAGCGCGCGCTCGGCACCCCCGTGCCCTCCTCCACCGCCTGCCTCTCCCCGGGCACCGGCATCACCTCGACGCCGGTGTACGACAAGGCGACCGGCACCGTCTACCTGGTCGCGAAGTCCGACGAGAGCGGCGCGCGCTTCTCCGTCCACGCCCTGGACGTCGTCTCCGGCGCGGAGCGCAGCGGCTGGCCGGTGCCGGTCCAGGGGGACCCGGTGAACAGTCCGGGCGTCCCGTTCGACCCGACGACCTCCGCGCAGCGCGCCGGGCTCCTGCTCCTCGACGGCGCGGTGTACTTCGGGTTCGCGTCGGACTGCGGCGTCGGCACCTACGTCGGCCACGTCGCGGGGGTGAACACCAGCAGCCGGAAGCTGACGCTCTGGTCCACCGAGTCGGGCTCGAAGTCGCAGAACGGCGGCGTCTGGATGAGCGGCGGCGGCCTCGTCTCCGACGGGGCCGGGCGGATCATCATCGCCACCGGCAACGGCGCGGGCACCGGCTCCTCACCGCCCAAGGGCCCCGGCAACAAGCCGCAGGGGCACTTCGCCGACTCGGTGGTCCGGCTCGGCGTCAACGGCGACGGCTCGCTCGCCCCGAAGGACTTCTTCAGTCCGAGCAACAACCGGGACCTCGACCACAACGACCTGGACCTCGGCTCCGGCGGCCCCGCCGCGCTGCCCGCCGGGTTCGGCACCGACTCCCACCCGCACCTGCTGGTGCAGGTGGGCAAGGACGGGCGGATCTTCCTGCTGGACCGGGACAACCTCGGCGGCACCGGCCAGGGCCCGAACGGCACCGACGCCGTCCTCGGCACCACCGGCCCGTACAAGGGCGTCTGGGGCCACCCGGGAGTCTGGGGCGGGGACGGCGGCTACGTGTACCTGACCGAGAACTACGGCTCGCTGCGGGCGCTCAAGTACTCGGTGAACAGCTCCGGCGATCCGCAGCTGACCAGTGCCGGGACGAGCGCCGAGGGCTTCGGCTACGCCTCCGGCTCCCCGGTGGTGACCTCCGACGGGACGACCACGGGATCGGCGCTGGTCTGGCTGATCTACTCCGGCACCGGCCCGGGCGGGCAGAACGGCGAACTGCGGGTCTACGACCCGGTACCGGTGAACGGCGCGCTGAAGCTGCGCCGCAGCTTCGCCCTCGGCACGGTGACCAGGTTCTCCGTCCCGGCGACGGACGGCGGGCGGGTGTTCGTCGGCACCAAGGACGGCCACCTGATCGCGTTCGGCGGCCCCGACGCCTGACCACGTCCGGCGGCCCGGGCACCCGACCCACCGGGATCCACCGGGGTCCACCGGGGTCCACCACGACCCGGCCCGGTCCACCCGGTCCGCCCGGTCCGCCGGAATCCGCGGGCGCCCAAACGCCCGCACCCCGCACGGCCGACAGCCCGGCCCGGCCCCTCCGTCACCCGTTCGAGCGCGATTGTCCGCGGAACGCGCGGGTTGGACCGGCGGCCGGGCCCGGCGGCTCGTAGCGTCCTGACCCACGGGGCCGTTCGCGCCCCTCCCCCGTCCGTCCCCTCCCCCGAGGAGCGTTCCGATGCCGCACGCCACCACGCCCCGCCCGGCCCCCGCCGCCCCCGCCGGGCAGCCGGCGGCCACCGCCGCCAAGCCCGTCTGGACCGCCCCCGCGGTGGAAAGCCACCGCACCGGCGCCGAGGTGACCGCCTACGCCGCGCGGACCGCCCGGTGACGCAGCCCCTGACCCGCGAGCGGTTCGCGGCCGGGCTGTACGACCTGCGCGGACGGTACTGGGACACCCACCCGTTCCACCTGCGCCTGCACTCCGGCGGCTGCACGCCACCGGAGTTGCGGCGCTGGGTCGCCAACCGCTGGTACTACCAGCTCTGCCTGACCCGCAAGAACGCCGCCATCATCGCCAACTGCCCGCTGCCGGAGGTCCGTCGCGCCTGGGGCGAGCGGCTCCCCTACCAGGACGGGCCGAGCGGCGACGAGGGCGGCCTCGCCGACTGGCTGGTGCTCGGCGAGGCCGTCGGCCTGGACCGCGCCGAAGTCCTCGACGAGCGGCACGTCGCCCGCGGGGTGCGCTTCGCCGTCGACGGCTACCTGCACTTCTGCCAGACCAGGTCGTGGACCGAGGGCGTGGCGGCGGCGCTCACCGAGATGTTCTCGCCCGACCACATGGCCGATCGGGTGACGGCGTGGCGCACCCACTACGACTGGATCGCCCCCACCGGCTACGCCTACTTCGAGCACCGCATCCCCACCGCCCGCAAGGACAGCGCCCGCACCCTCGAACTCGTCCTCGACCACTGCGTCACCGCCCACCAGCAGCAGGCCGCGCTGGCGGCGCTGACCTTCAAGTGCGAGGTGCTGCGCGCCATGCTGGACGCCGTCGACTACGGCGCCGACCGGTGACCGCCCCCGCCCGGACCGGCCAGGTACCCGACCAGGTGCCCGGGCTGCGGCCCGGGGTGCGGCTGGTGCACGACCCCGTCCGCGACCGTACCGCGCTGCTCCACCCCGAGGGCGTGCTGCTGCTCAACGACACCGCCGCCGCCGTCCTCCGGCACTGCGACGGCCGGCGCGGGGCGGACGGCATCACCGCCGAACTCGCCGGCGAGTACGAGGGCGTGGACGGTGGAGAGGTCCGCTCGCTGCTCGCCGACCTCGCCGGGCGGCGGCTGCTCACCCTCGACGGCACCGGTGCACCGGCCACCGCACGGCCGGCCGCCGGACTGCCCGGCGCCGCGGTCCGCGCGCCCGCGCCGTTCGGCCTGGTCGCCGAACTCACCCACCGCTGCCCGCTGCAGTGCACCTACTGCGCCAACCCCGTCGAACTCACCCGCCACCGTGCGGAGCTGGACACCGGGCAGTGGCTGCGCCTGCTCGACCAGGCGCGCGGGCTGGGCGTCCTACAGCTCCACCTCACCGGTGGCGAGCCGCTGCTCCGCCGCGACCTGGCCACCCTCGTGGCCCACGCCCACCGGCTGGGCCTCTACACCAACCTGGTCACCAGCGGCCTCCCGCTGGACGCCGCCCGCGTCGCGGAGCTCGCCGACGCCGGGCTCGACCACGTCCAGCTCTCCGTCCAGGACGCCGACCTGCGCCGCGCGGACGCCGTGGCCGGCCTCGCCGCGCACGAGCGCAAGCTCGCCGCGGCGGCACTGCTGACCGGCGCGGGCCTGCCGCTGACCGTCAACGCCGTGCTGCACCGCGGCAACCTGGCCCGGCTCGGCGCCCTCGCCGACCTCGCGGTGGCCCTGGGGGCCGACCGGGTCGAGCTGGCGCACACCCAGTTCTACGGCTGGGCCTGGCAGAACCGGGCCCATCTGGCCCCGAGCGCGGCGCAGGTCCGGCAGGCCGAACTCGACGTCGCCGCCGCCCGCCTGCGCCACGGCGACCGGATCGAGATCGTGCACGTCGCCGCCGACCACCACGGCGGCACCGCCAAGCCCTGCATGGACGGCTGGGGGCGGCGGCAACTGGTCGTCGCGCCCGACGGCGCCGTGCTGCCCTGCCTGGCCGCCGCCCAACTGCCCGGCCTCCCGGTGCCCAGCGCGGTGACCGACGGCCTGGCCGCGATCTGGTACGACTCGCCCGCGTTCAACCGGTACCGGGGCACCGACTGGATGCCGGAGCCGTGCCACAGCTGCGCGCTGCGCGAGGTGGATCACGGCGGCTGCCGGTGCCAGGCGTTCCAGTTCACCGGTGACGCCGGCGCCACCGACCCGGCCTGCCGGCTCTCCCCGCACCACCACCTGCTCTCCGGGCCGGCCCCCGTGACCGGCCCGGCCCCCGCACCTCGGAGAATGCGCTGAAGATCCGGATCCTCGGCACCGCCGCCGGCGGCGGACTGCCCCAGTGGAACTGCGGCTGCGCGGGCTGCACCACCGCGCGCCGCACCCACGCCGCGCGCAGCCAGGACTGCCTCGCGGTCAGCGCGGACGGCGCCGCCTGGTACCTGGTCAACGCCTCGCCCGACCTGCGCGGCCAGCTGCTCGCCGCCCCCGAGCTCGCCCCCGCCCCGGGCACCCGGGACACCCCGCTCCGCGGCGTCCTGCTGACCAGCGGGGAACTCGACCACACGCTGGGCCTGTTGACCCTGCGGGAGGCCGCCGGGCTGACCGTGCACGCCACCCTTCCGGTGCGCTTCGCGCTCCACTCGGCCTTCCCCGTCGGCCCGCTGCTCGCGCCCTACACCAAGGCCGGCTGGCAGACCCTCACCCCGGGCGAGACCGTCGAACTGGCCGGCGGGCTGCGCGCGCAGCCGCTGGCGCTCGGCGGCAAGCGGCCCCGCTACGCCGCGGACCTGCCCGGCGAGGGCTGGGAGGGCCGGCCGGACTGGGTCTGCGGCTTCCGGTTCACGGCGGCCGGCGACCGGGCGAGCGCGGTGTACGCGCCGGGGCTGGCCGCGTGGACGCCGGAGCTGGACGACGCGGTGACCGGCGCGGACGTGGTGATCCTGGACGGCACCTTCGCCACCGACGACGAGCTCGCCGGGGACACCGGGGGCACCCGGACGTCCCGCGGCATGGGGCATCTCGCCGTCCGCGACTCGCTGCCGCACCTGGCCGCCCGGCCCGGCCCGCGCTACCTCTACACCCACCTCAACAACACCAACCCGCTGGCCCACCCCGGCTCTCCCGGCACCGGGGCGCTCGCCCGGGAGCTGGCCGCGGCGGGCGCGGCCGTCGCCGAGGACGGGACGCTGATCGAGCTCTGATCCGGCGGCGGGGCACGGGCGGGCCGGGCCCGGTCGGGCCGCAGCCGGGCGGGGCGGGCGCGCACCCGGCGCAGCCGGGTGGGGCGGACAGCCGGGCGGGCCTGCCGCGACTGCCCCGCCGGCACCACCGCCGGGACCTCCCCGTTCATCGAACGGTGGCCTGCGAGCTGCCCTTCGGTCACTCCGGTCGCGTCAGATCGTCGTGATACTAATCGTTCCGGGAACACGAACTGTCATGCACCGCCAGGCACGATGCCGACGGTCCGTCCGTTCCCGGAGGGTCAACGACGGTCACGGGGAGGGCACGGCATGACGGCAGGGCAGAGCCGCACAGAGCACGGCACGACGACGGGGCGGCGGAGCGCGGGGCAGCGGACCCTGGGGCACGGGGGCGCCGGTCGGCACGACACCGCGGAGCGCGGACCGGCCCTGACGGGGCGCCGGCTGCGGCTGGGCAAGCGGGTCACCGGGGCGGCCGCCGCGTTCACCGCGCTCGCGGCCCTGACCGGCTCGCAGGTGACCGGGATCGGGCTCTCCCCGGCGGCGGCCGC
This sequence comes from Kitasatospora sp. NBC_01560, assembly GCF_045208415.1. Classification (NCBI taxonomy): domain Bacteria; kingdom Bacillati; phylum Actinomycetota; class Actinomycetes; order Kitasatosporales; family Streptomycetaceae; genus Kitasatospora; species Kitasatospora sp. NBC_01560. Next base: position 1,106,857 of record NZ_CP109364.1, read on the forward strand.
GGGCCCGCCGCCGGTGCTCGACCCGGTCGTCCCCGTCGCCCTCGCCGGCACGCTGCCCACCTTCGCCCTCCCCGACGGGGTGCGGCCGACGCTCGCCAACACGCCGGGTGCCGGCGGCGTCCCGGTGGACGGCGGCGGCCCCGTCCAGCTGCCGCAGCCGCCGGCCACGCTGCCCGGCGACCCCTCGGCCGGCCCCTTCCGGACCGGGCCGGCCCTGCCCGAGACCGTCTTCGCGGCCTACCGCAAGGCCGAGACGGCGCTCGCCGTGCGCTCGCCCGGCTGCCACCTGCCGTGGCAGCTGCTCGCCGCGATCGGCGAGGTCGAGTCCGGCCAGGCCGGCCGCGGTGCGGTGGACGCCGCCGGCACGACGTACCGGCCGATCCTCGGCCCGGTGCTGGACGGCAAGGGATTCGCCGCGATAACCGACACCGACGGCGGCCGGTACGACGGCGACCGGGTCTGGGACCGGGCGGTCGGCCCGATGCAGTTCATCCCCTCCACCTGGGCCTCCTGGGGCGTCGACGCCAACGGCGACGGCCTGACCGACCCGAACAACATCTACGACGCCGCCGAGGCCGCGGGCCGCTACCTCTGCGCGGGCGGCCGCAACCTCGCCGACCCGGCCCAGCTGGACCGGGCGGTGCTCGGCTACAACAACTCGGGCGAGTACCTGCGGACCGTCAGGAACTGGATGGCGCACTTCGGCTCCGGCACCCCGGCCACCACCCCGGACCGGTCGGCGCCGGCCGCCGGCACCACGCCGACGACGCCCGTCCCCCCGACCGCGCCGGCCCCGGCCGCATCCGTGCCGGCCTCACCCGCAGCGCCGGAGACGCCCTCGGGCACGCCTTCGGAGACGCCCTCGGGAGCTCCGTCCGCCCCGGCGACCACCGCGCCGGCCCCCACGGCCTCCGCGACGCCGAGCACGACGCCCGGCACCACCCCCACGGCCACGCCGACCGGGAGCCCGAGCGGCACCCCGACCACAACGCCGACCGCAACCCCGACGGGCACGCCCACCGGGACGCCCACGGCCACCCCCACCGGCTGCCCCGGTGCCACCACGTCCCCCACGGCCACTCCGACCGCGACCGCCTCGCCGTCGGCCACCCCCTCGGCCACCGCGACCGCCACGCCGACCGCCCCCGGCTGCCCGGCCCCCTCGGCGAGTGCGACGGCCCCGGCCACGACCGGCGCCGGCCCCTCGGAGGCCCCGTCGCCCTCGGCGAGCCTCTCCCCGGCTGCGGTGCCCGCACCCGCCGCGCACTGACCCACCGTGCACTGACCCACCACGACGGCCGCGGGCCGGGAGCGCTCGCTCCCGGCCCGCGGCCGTCGTACGGTCACGCCGCGCCCGGCCGCAACGGCAAACGCGGGGCCCGTCCGGGGGGAGATCGGACGGGCCCCGCGCCGCCGGTCCGGGGGCGCCGCCGGGGGGCCGCCCGCCAGTCGGGGCGGACGGCCGCCGGGCCGTCAGAGGTGCTTGACCAGCTCCGGCATCAGGTCCTGGAAGGTCCGGCCGCTGGCGGGCTGGCCGATCGCGGCCATCTGCCAGCCGCCGCCCGTGCGCTGCACCTTGGCCATGATCTGCGCGGTGTACGGGCCGCCGCCGGTCAGCGTGTAGCGGGCCAGCTCGGCGCCGGTCTGCTCGTCGACCAGCCGGCAGAAGGCGTTCTCGACCTCCTGGAAGGTCTGCCCGGTGAAGGAGTTGACGGTGAAGACGATCTGGTCGACCTCGGCCGGCACCCGGGTGAGGTCGACGGTGATCGACTCGTCGTCGGTCGCGTCGCCGGCCCCGCCGGTCAGGTTGTCGCCGCTGTGGCGGACCGAGCCGTCGTTGCTCTGCAGGTGCTGGAAGAACACCACGTCCACCGGCTTGCCCGCGGCGAACAGCACCGCCGAGGCGTCCAGGTCGATCTCCTGCGAGGCCAGCAGCTTGGCGAAGAAGCCCTTCTTCTGCGCGGCCCGCCAGCCCAGTCCCATCCGGACCAGGCCCAGCTGCCCGCCGCCCGGCTTCTCCAGGCTCAGTTTCTGACCCTTGGCCAGCGAAACGCTCATCGTGCCCTCCTCGTTCCTCCGCCTGCGCGTTTGAATCTACAGCACTGTAGAGATGGCTTCGCCAGGACGGTTTCATCCGGACGCAACATTCGGCCCTGGGAGACCAGGTACCCCGTTCCTAGGATCGACACCACATCATCCGAGCACTGCGAGGGGTAAGCGATGAGTGACACGCTCCAGGACGGGACCACCGGGGCGCTCCGCGCCGAACTGGACCGCCGGGCCGCCGGGGTGGCCGAGCAGGTGATCGCCTGGCGGCACCACCTGCACGCCCACCCCGAACTCTCCAACCGCGAGGCCGGCACCGCCGCCCTGATCGCCGACCGGCTGCGCGCGCTCGGCCTGGACGAGGTCCGCACCGGCATCGCCGGCCACGGTGTGGTCGGCGTCCTGCGCGGCGGGCGCCCCGGCGGCCGGGTCGTCGCCCTGCGGGCCGACACCGACGCCCTGCCCGTCCCGGACCGCTGCGGCACCGACTTCGCCTCCACCGTGGTGGACGCCGACTACCCCGGCGGGCCGTTCTCCGTCTCGCACGCCTGCGGCCACGACTGCCACGTGGCGATCCTGCTCGGCGCGGCCACCGTCCTGGCCGGCGTCCGCGCGGAGCTGCCCGGCACCGTCCTGTTCGTCTTCCAGCCCGCCGAGGAGGGCCCGCCGGTGGACGAGCCGGGCGGTGCCCGGCAGATGCTCGCCGAGGGTGCGCTCGCCGACCCCGAGCCGACCATGGTCTTCGGCCTGCACGTGGGCCCGGACCCGAAGGGCCGGATCGGCTACCACGCCGGCCACCAGCTGGCGGCCTCCCGGCTGGTCCGGATCGTGATCACCGGCCGGCAGACGCACGGCTCCGCGCCGTGGCGCGGCGACGACCCGATGCCGGCCGCCGGCGCCGTCCTGACCGGGATCGGCCAGCTCTACCGGCAGCGCTCCGCCTTCGACCCGGTCGCGGTCAGCATCGGCCACCTGGAGGACGTCGGCCGGTTCAACATCATCGGCGAGACGGTGACCCTCTGGGGGACGATCCGCTGCGCCGTCGAGGCCGACGTGGCCGAGGTGGAGCGCCGGCTCGCCACGCTGGCCGAGCACACCGCGCAGGCCTACCACTGCACCGCCGAGGTGGCGTACCTCCAGCCGGTGCCCGCCCTGCACAACCGCCCGGAGTGGGTGACGGCCGCGCTGCCCACCTTCCACCGGGTGGTCGGCGCGGACCGCGTCGACGAAGTCCAGCCGTCGCTCGGCTACGACGACGTGTCCGAATTCGTCAACCGCTACGGCGGGCTCTACGTGATGCTCGGCGTCCAGGACACCGAGCGGACCGCCGCGGGCACGGTCGTCCCGGTGCCCGGCGGGCGCGGCATGGCCGTCAACCACAACCCGCACTTCTACGCGGACGACGACACCCTCGCCACCGGCGTCCGCCTGCACGTCCACGTCGCCCTGGACCACCTGACGGGCCTCCTGGAGCCGGGGACGGGCTGACGCCGGGGGCCAAGCGGCTCGGGGCTCGGGCTCAGGGCCCGGGCGTTCCGGGCTCAGGGCGCCGGGCTCCGGGCTCAGGTGTTCCGCTCCGGCCGGACGAGCCGCACCAGGGCGTCGACCGCCTCGGTCCTCGCCGGACCGGCCGCACCGGCCGCCGCCCCCGCCACACCGGCCGCACCGGCCCGGTGGTGGCCGGATTCCGCCGTGACCGGGCGGCGGACCCGCTCGGCGCGGACGGTGCGCAGACCGGCCCCGCCGAGGTCGGCCAGGACGTCGGCCGGGGTGAACAGGACACGTGGGTCCTGCGGGCCGCCCACCCCCTCGGTCAGGTTGGTGGTGTCGTGGCCGACCACCAGCAGCGTCCCGCCGGGGGCGAGGACGGCGGCGGCGCGGCGCAGTGCCGCCCGGCGGTCGTCGGCGGGCAGTTGGAGGTAGGCGACCACCACGAGGTCGTAGACCCCGGCCGGCTCCGGGAAGGTGCGGGCGTCGCCCTGCCGCCAGGTGAGCCGGCCGGCCACCTCGGCGGACAGCCCGGCGGTGAGGCGGGCGGCGCGGTCGAGGGCGACGGCGGAGAAGTCGAGGCCAGTGACCCGCCAGCCCTGCCGGGCCAGCCAGATGCTGTTGCGGCCCTCACCGGCCGCGAGGTCAAGGGCCCGGCCGGGGGCGAGGCCGGCGGTCTCGCGGACCACCCACCGGTTCGGCTCGGCCCCCCAGACCAGCTCACTCGCGGCGTAGCGCTCGTCCCAGGCCCGGTTGTCCATCGCTCCTCCTCCGTCCCGCGGGCCGCTCCGACCTGCGGGCCGCACGGTACGCCACGGTACCGCCGGCGGTGGCTCGCAACCGTCCAGCGGGCGGACACCCTTGACGGCGAATATTGGTCCAGTCCAATCTGTGATGTCGTTGATGCGTACGGGCCATTGGTCCGGAAGCATGTGTCACCCGGCCGCGCGCCCCCACCGCGCTCGGCTCGGCTCCCCGCGGCCCACCCGGGCCATTGCACCGCCGGAAACCCCACTCCTCCGGAGGACAACCGCATGCACGACAGAGTCACGCCCGCGCGCCCTGCCGAGCGCCGGGCCGCCGCGCCACGCCGGCGGGCCACCGCACTGGCCCTCGCGGCCACGCTCACCACGGGCAGCGCCGCACTGGCCCTCTCGCTCAACACCGCCTCGGCGGCGGCCGTCAACCTGCTGACCAACGCCGACTTCGAGAGCGGCAGCCTGGCCGGCTGGACCTGTGCCAACGGATCGGTCGTCACGACCCCGGTGCACGGCGGCGGTTACGCGCTCAGCGGCGCCGCCTCGGCCTCCGACACCGCCCAGTGCCAGCAGACCGTCACCGTCCAGCCCAACACCCAGTACACCCTGTCGGGCTGGGTGCAGGGCAGCTACGTCTACCTCGGCGCGACCGGAACAGGCGTCAACTCCCAGTCCTGGACGCCGAACGCCACTGGCTGGAGCCAGCTCAGCACCACCTTCACCACCGGTGCGAGCACCACCTCGGTGACGGTCTACACCCACGGCTGGTACGGCACCGGCGCCTACCGCGCGGACGACCTCAGCCTCACCGGCCCGGCCGGGCCGACCAGCAGCACCAGCCCCACGGCGTCCAACAGCCCCACGGCGTCCAGCAGCCCGACGGCCTCGAACAGCCCCACCGCGTCCAACAGCCCCACTGCCTCGAACAGCCCCACCGCGTCCAACAGCCCGACCGCGTCCAACAGCCCGACCGCCTCGAACAGCCCCACGGCGTCCAACAGCCCCACGGCGACGGCCACCGCCACCGCCACGGGCACCGCCCCGGCCGGGGACGGCAAGGTCACCACGCCCACCGGCGTCACCGTCACCAAGGTGACCCACAACGCCGTGGTGCTCAGCTGGCAGCCGTCCACCCTGACCAGCGGCGACGGCGTGGTCGCCTACAAGGTGTACTCGGGCAACCAGCTGGTGGCCACCTCGATGGGCACCTCGGTCGACGTCAGCTCCCTGCTGCCGAGCACCGCCTACGGCTTCACCGTCCAGGGCTACTCGGGCAGCCACGGCTCCGCCCAGTCCGCGAAGGTCTCCACGACCACCGCGGCCGCGCCTGCCGCGAGCCCGTTCCGCTCGGCCTACTTCGACCAGTGGGGCGTCTACGAGAACGCGTACCACGCGAAGAACGTCGACACCAGCGGCGCCGCCGGCAAGCTGGACGTCATCACCTACGCCTTCGCCAACATCCACCCGACCTCGCACACCTGCTTCCAGGCGGTGAAGGCCTCCGACTCGGCCAACGAGTCCAACCCCAACGCCGGTGACGGCGCCGGTGACGCCTACGCCGACTACCAGGCCGACTACACCGGCGCGGCCAGCGTGGACGGCAGCAGCGACATCTACGAGCAGCCGCTCAAGGGCAACTTCAACCAGCTGCGCCAGCTGAAGGCCAAGTACCCGAACCTGCGCCTCACCATCTCGATCGGCGGCTGGACGTACTCCAAGTACTTCTCCGACGCGGCCGCCACCGACGCCTCCCGCAAGGCCTTCGTCTCCTCCTGCGTCGACATGTTCCTCAAGGGGAACCTGCCGACCGGCATCGCCGGTGACGCCTCCGGCGGCACGGCCTCCGCGGCCGGCCTCTTCGACGGCGTCGACCTCGACTGGGAGTACCCGGGCTCGGCCGGCGGCCACACCGGTAACCACTACTCCGCCGCCGACAAGCAGAACTTCACCCTGCTGCTCAAGGAGTTCCGCACCCAGCTGGACGCCCTCGGCAACGCCCAGGGCAAGCGCTTCCTGCTGACCGCTGCCCTGCCCAGCGGCCAGGACAAGGTCGCGCAGCTGGAGACCGACAAGATCGGCGCCTACCTCGACTACGCCGACGTGATGACCTACGACATGCACGGCGCCTGGGACGCCAAGGGCCCGACCAACCACCAGGACCCGCTGCACGACAGCCCGAACGACCCGACCACGCCGATCACCCCGGGCACCCGCAAGTACAACGTGGACACCACGCTCACCGCGTACACCACCGGCCTGCCCGAGTACGGGATCACCGGCGGGTTCCCCGCCAACAAGCTCGTGCTGGGCATCCCGTTCTACTGGCGCGGCTGGACGGGCGTCCCGGCCGGGACCAACTTCGGCCTCTACCAGAGCGCGACCGGGCCGACCCCGGCCAAGCCGCTCAGCGCCGAGGCCGGCCTGGCCGCCTGGAAGGAACTGAACGCCACGGCCGCCACCACCCACTGGGACCCGGTGACCGAGACCTCCTGGGTCTACGACGGCACCAACTTCTGGACGGGTGACACCCCGCAGGCCATCCAGGCCCGCGGAGCGTACGCCAAGAGCAAGGGCCTGGCCGGGATGTTCGCCTTCTCCCTGGAGAACGACGACGCCTCCGGCACGCTGCTCAGCGCGATCAACAGCAGTCTGCACTGACACCACGTCACTGATGGCGCATCGCTTCTGACGCAGCGTCATGAACACCGGGGGCCGCACGGATCGGGAAGATCCGTGCGGTCCCCGCGTGCCGTCCGGCTCTCCGCACCGCCGGGCTGTCCACACCGCCGGGCGCCGGACCGCCCGTCAGTGTCCCGGCACCGGGTCCGCCCCGCCGCGGCGGGCCGCCCCCGGGCGGCACCGCAGCAGCCGCCCGACCGTCAGCCGGGCACCGCGCACCGCGCCGTGCCGGTGCAGCGCCTGGACGGCGTACGTCGAGCAACTCGGCGTGTACGGGCAGCAGGCCGGGCGCTTCGGGCTGACCTCGGTCCGGTAGTACCGCACCGCCCCGTACAGCACCCCCGCCGCGAACCCGCCCGGGGCGGGTGCCGCCGGATCGGCCTCGGCCCGCCGGCCGCCCCGGCCCGCACCGAGCGCGAACCGGAGGCCCGCGACCGTCATCACCGGCACGAGCGCGATCAGGCAGGGGTCGCCCAGATCGCAGCAGTCACAGGCGTCGCAGGCGTCCGACCAGTCGCGGTCCTTCTTCGGGCGGTTCTTCCGCCGGTGGGCGAGCCACTCCCGCCGCTGGAGCTTCCGCCGCCGGCGCTCCTTCTCCGGCAGCCACCACCAGGCCCGTTCCGGGCGCCGTGACGGGTACGGGGCAGGCGGCTGGTGCGGCGGGAAGGCCACGCTTCACGGTCCCTTCGGTACGCCGACGGGGCCGGCCCCCGACGGCCCGATCAGACTATCGAAGGACACGGCCCCTGCGGACACCCGTGCGGAGGTTCAGTCCTGGCCGCCACCGAGGGTGGGGAACAGGTCGGTGAACGGCTGGGTCGTCACCGACACGCTCCGGCCGAACGGGTCGTCGAAGTCCCAGATCAGGAAGAGCAGGAAGGCGATCAGCGCACTGAACATGCCCGCCAGCAGCAACTCCCGGGTCGAGCGCCGGATCTGGAGCGCGAACACCATGCCGACGGTCACCACGGCCCCCACGATCAGCCCGAACCAGACCACGCCCGGCATGGTCGGACCGGCGTTCTGGCCGCGGGCGTTGCGGGTCTCGTCGGCGACGGCGATCCGGTCCATGATCGGCTGGTACGCCTGGGCCTCCAGGTCACTGGCCGGTGTGCGGGTCGCGACGTCCTGGCGCAGCTTCGCCAGTAACTCGGTGCCGCGTTCGGAGATCTCGCCGTGCTCGCGCATGTACGCCCACTCGACGTCGACGACGTACTGGACGTAACCGTCCACGTCGGCGCGGACCTTGTCGCGAAACTCGACCGGGTAGACCTGGGCGCGCTCGCTCACCTCGTGCAGCGACTGGGCCTCGCGCAGGACGTCGTCCTGGGCGGCGCCGCGCGCCTCCCAGACGCCCGCGATGGCGAGGCCGAGCACGATCGCGTAGACGACGCCGATCATCATCGTCATGTACTCGATGACGTCGGGTGTTTCGTCGGTGTTCTCGTCCACGCTGGCCCGGCGGTGCCTCAGCAGCACGACCGCCACCACGACGGCACAGGCCGCCGACATGGCGATGGCCAGTGCCAACCATTCGGACATGGGAACTCCCTTCTTCGGCTTGGCATTCGGGGCCGGGCCGGCTGGGCCCGGGTTCTTCCACGGCCGCGGGGGCGCGGCGTGCCTCTCCGAACGGCACGGAGGGGCGCACCGGGGCGGCGGCGCCGCGGCTCTGCGGGTGCGGGCGGCGCCGCCGGGGCCCGGCTCGGTGGGCCGGGCCCCGGCGGAACGATTCGCCTGCCCACCGACCGCGGCCGGCAAGGTCAGGAGCGGCCGCCGCCGCCTCGCCCGCCACGGCCGCCACCGCGTGGCCGCAGGGCCGCCGCCGCCAGCACGGCGGGCACGGTGACCAGCAGCATCGTCCTGGTCGGCGAGGCGCCGTGGTGGCGCGCCGGCTCGGGCGCGGGCAATGCCTGTGGCAGCCGGACGGGCTTGGCCACCGGCCTCGGCAGCACCGGCGCGGGAGCCGGCGGGCTGGGCGTGACCGACGGCTCGGGGGCCGGCGCCGGTGGTGGCGGCGGGACGACGGGCTGCACGGTCGGCTTCGGCGTGGGTTTCGGCGTCGGCCGGGAGGACGCGGGCGGCGGGGTGGGGCGCGGCGTCGGGGCGGGCACGACCGGCGGTACCGGCGCGGGGGCCGGTGGCGGGGTGAGTACCGGAGTGGGTGTTGGGGTCGGAGTGGGCTTCGGGGTCGGGGTCGGCGTCGGCGTGGGTGTGGGTGTCGGCGTGGGGGTCGGCGTGGGGGTCGGCTTCGGGGTCGGCGTCGGCTTCGGGCACGGGTGGTGGTGCTCGTGCGAGTGGCTGGGCCTGGGGTGCGGCTCGGGCCACGGCTTTCCGCCCGGCCCGGGGTGGTGGAGCACCCCGGAGAGGTCGACCGTCACGCCGACCTCCACGTCGACGTCGACCTCGACGTCCACTCCCCCCTTGCCGACCGACACCGAGACGTCCGTCCCGGTGTCCACGCAGGTCTCGACCACCGGGCCGTGCGGCTTGCCACCGCCCTGGCGTTCCGGGGCCCGGGCGCCGGCCGCGCCGCTGAGCAGCGCGCAGAGCGCGGCCACCCCGGCCGCCGCACCGGCCAGCCGGGCCCGGCGGCCGAGCACCGGGCCTCCCGCACCGTCGGTCACCATGATCAGGTCCGCGGTCACGGCTGCCCGTCCACCGGTATCCGTCGCGGCTGCCGGGGCCGCTGTCGCTGCAGCATGGGCTCCATGCACCTCTCGTGTCGTCGGGAGCGTCGTCGGGGATCGGTCGGCGCACGGTGGGCCGACACCGGACGGCCCGCCTCGAAGGGCGGGCCGTCCGTCATCAGGTGAAACGATCTTGCGCCGGCCGGGTTACGGCCCGGCCGCGGGTTGTCCGGCCGTCGGCGCCGACAGCCGGGTGCGCCCCGGTGGCGGCGGTGCGCGACCGCTCAGTGGCGCTGGTGCGCGATCTCGACGTTCTCCAGGACGCCGACCGCGTCCGGCACCAGGATCGCGGCCGAGTAGTAGGCGCTCACCAGGTAGGAGATGATCGCCTTCTCGCTGATCCCCATGAAGCGGACCGACAGGCTGGGCTGGTACTCGTCCGGGATGCCGGTCTGGTGCAGGCCGATGACGCCCTGGTTGTCCTCACCGGTCCGGATCACCAGGATCGAGCTGGTGTTCTCCTTGGTGATCGGGATCTTGCTGCACGGCAGGATCGGGACCCCGCGCCATGCCGGCACCTGCTGCCCGCCGAGGTCGACGTGGTGCGGGTAGAGCCCGCGCGCGTTCAGCTCGCGGCCGATCGCGGCGATGGTCCGCGGGTGGGCGAGCAGGTAGTCCGGGTCGCGGCGGCGGCTGAGCAGCTCGTCCAGGTCGTCCGGGGTGGGCGGGCCGGAGTGGGTCTGGATCCGCTGGTCGAAGTCGGCGTTGTTGAGCAGGCCGAACTCCGGGTTGTTGATGAGCTCGTACTCCTGGCGCTCGCGCAGCGCCTCGATGGTCAGCCGGAGCTGGTGCTCGGTCTGGTTCATCGGCTGGTTGTAGAGGTCGGCGACCCGGGTGTGCACCTTGAGCACCGTCTGCGCGACGCTCAGCTCGTACTCGCGCGGCTTCAACTCGTAGTCCACGAAGGCGCCGGGGAGCTCGTGCTCGCCCCGGTGGCCCGCCGACATCGCGATCTCGGCCTCGCCGCGCTCGTTCTGGCGCTGGAGCGGCAGCGCGAGGAAGTCGCGGAGGTGGTCCTGGAGCGCGGTCGAGCCGTCCCGGATCGCCTGGAACTCCCGCCGCGGCAGCGAGAGGACGGTACCGGCGGTGGCGGTCTTGGCAGTGAACTCCCAGACGGCGTCGGCGTCCAGGACGGACTGCTCGCCGAAGCGGTCGCCGTCGCCGAGCACGGCGACCACCGTCTCGTCCCCGTACTTGCCGGTGCCGATCTGGTTGATCTTGCCGTGGGCGATCAGGTAGATGCGGTCGGCGGCGGCACCGCGCTCGACCAGCACCTCCCCCGGGCCGAAGTCCTGCTGCTGGCAGCGGTCGGCCAGGGCCGCCAGCACGTCGTCGTCCTCGAAACCGCGCAGCAGGGCGAGTTCACCCAGTTCGCGCGGGATCACCCGGACCTGCGACCCGGTCTTGATGAACTCGATCCGGCCGTCGCCCACGGTGTAGGTGAGGCGGCGGTTCACCCGGTAGGCGCCACCGGCGGCCTGCACCCAGGGGAGCACCTTGAGCAGCCAGCGGGAGGTGATCTCCTGCATCTGCGGCGCGGACTTGGTGGTGGTGGCGAGATTGCGGGCAGCGGCCGTCGTGAGGCTCGACTGCTGCGGAACCTGCTGTGTCTCCGGGTTCGTGTCCACCGGCATCGGCAGGGTTCTCCTTCTCATCTGGTCAGGTCACGCCGATCCGCCCGGCACAGGCGGTGTCGGATCGTCAGATAGGCGTCATGGTGGGGGTGTTGGCGAATCAAGCGCACTGTTCTCCGCCCTTTCGAGCGGCCCACCGGGAACCCTAGATCACCGGCACCGGAGCAACCCCGTACGAACGGTGAGTGCCCCCCGATAGGGTGAATCTCTCCCATGCGGTGGTTGGAATCCGTGCACAGTCCCTAGACGGAGCTTCGAATTCCTGTGCATGCGAATCGCCCGGCCCTCGGAACGATCCCCTCCACCCGAACGGAGCAGCGCGAAGGCCTGCGGACCAGTGGCCGGACCACGGGTCTTCCGGACTTCAGTTCGACCTTCGAACGCACGACCGTTCGGAGCTCGCCGAGCCGGCTCGGGCCCCGTGAAAGGCCCGCCGCCGGGCCCGGGCCGAGGCGGCCGGGGGCACCCGGCGGGCCGGCCGGCGCCCGGCCTCGGACCAGCACCGGCTCCGCCGCGAACCACGGCCGCCGCCCGAACGAGGCCGGCCGCAACCGGTCGTACCAGGTCGCGTGTTCGTCGTGGCGGGCGAAGAACGGCACGCCCACCCGGTCGCGCTCGCGGGCCTGCAGGAACCGGCAGACGAACACCCGCTCCCCAGCGCCTTCGGCCACCCCGTCCACGCACACCTTGCCGGACCCGGCCGACATCACCGGCCCGCGCGCCGTCCGCTCCGGCTTCGAACAGGCCGGTCGGCCGACCTGCTCAGCGGTTCCGCCAGGTGCGGTGGCCCCGGTACCAGAGCACGCCGACCAGGCAGGAGAGGGAGATCACCACGCCCGCGAGCACCGGCCAGTGGCTCCCGGCCACCCTAAGGTCCGCCCCCACCACCACGATCACGCCCACCAGCGGCAGGAGCAGCGAGAGCCCTGCGCGCAGGGCCGCCGCGATGGCACCGGGATCCGCCCGGCGGTGACGCACGCCGAGCCACTCGGCGGGGTCACCGCCGAAGTAGTAGGCGGCGGCCCGGGCCGCGAGCCGGTCGGTGGCCCAGTGATAGGAGAGCGCCATGTAGGGCAGCCAGACCAGCGGCGCGACCAGCCCCACGAGGAGGACCACCAGCACGAGCACCCACTCGCCGACCGTCCGCCGGCGGGACGGCGGTGGATCCTCGTCCACCGTGGTCAGGCCGAGCAGCCGGGCCATCCGCCAGACCAGCGCCAGGAAGCCCCGCAGCCGGCCGCCGCCCTTCGGGGCGGGAGGCCCTGCCGCGAGGGCGCGCTCGGCGGAGGACCGGTCGGGGTGGGCGCCCTGGATCACCAGCAGCTCGGCGACCCGCTCCCGGGCCGCCGGGTCCTTCCCGGACACGGCGGCGAGTTCGAGCATCAGCTGCCCCTGGGCGAGCAGGGCGATGCAGAACGCGAACGGCGCCATCCAGAGGAACGGCCCGCCGACGAAGGCGCCCTCGCTCTGGCTCACCCGGCGCGCGTGGTCGACGATCCGCCGGACCAGCTCGGCCTGCGGCGCGTCCGGGTGTGCCTCCCGCAGTCCGGCGACCCGACGGGCGGCGCGCGGGCCGCGGTGGCGGACGGCGAACTGGGCGAGCAGCTCCGGCAGCCAGGAGGGGTGGGCCCGGGCCGAGTGCACCAGCTCCCTCACCGGGGGCTCAGGAGGGTCGGGGGTGGCCGGGTCGGGGGTGGTCAGGTCGCGGCCGGGCACGTCCGAGGGGTCGGGCAGGTCGGGCCCGACGGACGGGCCCGACGGGTCCGGCGGGTCCGTTGCGTCCGGTTCCTCTGGTGCCACGTCTGCCTCACTGGTCCGGGCTCCTTCCAGCAGCCTAGGACGAGGCCGGCACTTCCCGCCTGGCGTCGGCTGCCGTCGGGCACCCGGCGGCCGGAGACGGACGGCGGGCGGCACGATGGACGGCGGGCACCGTCAGGCCACCTCGAAGCCCTGCCGGACACGGTCGAAGCGGCCCGCCGCCAGATCCTCGTCGGTGATCCAGAACGAGACGTTGACGCACTCTCCCCAGTCCGCGTCCAGGGCGCGGCTCTCGATCTGGAGCAGCGGCCGGTGGCCGGCGGGGCGCCCGGAGTCGGTGTCGCACCAGCCGAGCACCCGCACGTCCGGAGCGGGCAGGAGCTCGCGGAAGTCGGAGGCCAGATCGAGCGCGATCATGAAATCCTCGGGGAAGACGTCCTCCAGCTCCTGGTCCTGGTAGGAGGGGGCGGAGAGCCGCCAGTGCGCCCCGACCGGGACGGCCGGCACCACGGGGGTGCTCAGCTCGCTCTCCGGGGCCGGCCCGGCCGGCGATCCGGCGGGGACGTGCAGGACGCGGCAGCCGCGGCCGGTGAAGTCGGAGATCCACTCGTCGTGGAAGAAGAGCAGCAGGCCCTCGCCGGGCAGCGACCGGTCGTCGCCGTCGCCGGTGGTGGCGCCGCCGGTGCGGAAGGCCGCCGCCAGGGCTGCGCAGTCCAGCTGGGCGAGGAACTGCATCGGCCGGCCGCCGAACTCCGGCCACCCGGTGCCGCGGGGCAGTGCGGGCAGGCCTCCCAGCCGGCCGACGGCCGGGCCCGCGGCCTGCGCCCCGCGGGCTTCCGGGGCCGGGCCGCCCGGGGCCGGAACCTCCGGGGCCGGAGCTTCGTCCGCGAGGGGTTCGAGGGCGAGCGAGGGCCGGAGCAGCGCATCCACCAGGGGCGCCGTCCGTGCGTCCGCCCGCGCGCGGATCGCGGCGTACACGGCGTGGGGCAGCGGGAGCCCGGCCGGGACCGCCGTCCGGTCGGGGGCTGCGGGTACGCCGTCGGGCCCGCCCGTACGAGCGGTCCCGGGGGTGTCGGTGGTCAGCGGTTCGGCCATGGGCCCAAGCCTGCCATCCCGGTCCGACATCACGGGTGGAAGGCCCGTCCGACGTCCCGCTGCGGCCGCACGGGCGGAAGGCCCGTCAGGTGCCGGTACGGGGGCGGCCGGCACCTGACGGGGGTTCGGGGAGCGGCTCAGCGGTGGCGTCCCGGTCGGGCGTCCCCGACGGTCGCCCGGTGGCGCTCCGGGGCGGCGGGACGGCTCAGGAGCAGGTGACTTCGTTGCCGGGGACGTCGAAGATGCCGGAGTCGCTGGCCGCACCGGCCTGGTACTCGTCGTAGATATAGGTGTAGAAGTCGATCCGCGCGCCGGAGCCGCAGGCCGAGTCGGCGGCGATGGCGTAGGTGAGCGTGATGGTGGTGGTGGCCCCGGCCGCGACCGGCACGGTGTGGTGCACCAGCCCGCTGGTGGCACCGGTGTCGCAGGCACTGACATTGCCGCCGCAGGCGGAGAAGGCGTACTTCAGCCCGGTGTTCTGGGTGGTGACGTAGGTCGGCTGGACGGACTGGTAGACGAACTGCACAGGGGTGTCGTGCGGGTTGGTCAGGGTCAGGGTCAGCGTGACGGAGGAGCCCGGCGTCGCCGTCGCCTTGTCGGAACTGACGGAGAGCAGCGGGGTGCCGGCCTGGGCGGGGACGGCCGAGAGGAACAGACCGAGGAGAAGGGCCAGGATCGCGGCGAGGCCGAACCGGCCAACATGTGATGTGCGCATGACGAGAAAGGCTAGGGGCCGCCGCCGCTCCGGGGGCCGCGCTCCGCCCCGGCCCGTACTGGCATATGACAGCGGGGCGGACGCGGCGGGCCATTGCCTACGCTCTGCCGCCCCGGACCGCACCGGAGCGGGCCCGTCCCCCGTACCCTCCGGCCGCCACGGCCGCTGGACGGCGCCGGTGCCGACGAGCGGCGGTCCGGGCCGGCAGCGGTTCAGACCGGCGGCGGCAGGATGTCGCAGAGGGCCGCGACCGCCGCCTGGTAGGCGTGGTCGGGCGGGGTCGCGTACCCGACCACCAGACCGCCCGCCACCGGCATCGCGGCCGGCCCGACGCCCGGGTGCCGGTAGTCCGCGAGGCCCTCCACGGCCAGCCCCCGGTACGCGGCCGCCTTGAGCACCGACCGCTCCGTCCCGGGCTCCAGCCGGAGCACCGCGTGCAGGCCGGCCGCGATGCCGGACACCTCGACGTACGGCGCCCGCTCCGCCAGGGCGGCCACCAGGTGGTCACGGCGGTCCCGGTAGCGGCGGCGCATCCGGCGGACGTGCTTGTCGTAGCCGCCCGATTCGATGAACTCGGCGAGGGTCAGCTGGTCGAGCGCGCTCGCCCACGCCTCGCGCTCGCCCTTGGCCGCCAGCACCCGGTCCACCAGGTGCTCGGGCAGCACCATCCAGCCGAGCCGCAGCGCCGGTGTGAGGCTCTTGCTGGCGGTGCCCAGGTAGATCACCCGCTCCGGGTCGAGGCCCTGCAGCGCACCGACCGGCTGCCGGTCGTAGCGGAACTCGCCGTCGTAGTCGTCCTCCAGCACGAGGCCGCCGCGCCCGCGCGCCCAGTCCACCACCGCCGCGCGGCGGGCGGCGTGCAGTGGGCCTCCGGTCGGGAACTGGTGGGCGGGGGTGAGCAGCACCGAGCGGACGTCCGGACGCCCGGCCAGCCCGTCGACCTGCGCGCCGTCGGCGTCCAGCGGCAGCGGCACGGTGGTCACCCCGGCGCGGGCCAGCAGGCCGCGGTGGAAGGCCAACCCGTACGCCTCGACCGCCAGCGAGCCGGCGGACGGCGCGGGCAGCACCGCGCCGGGGCCCTCGAACAGCAGGCGCAGCGCGTGGGCGAAGCCGGAGCAGACGACGATCCGTTCGGGGTCGGCGCGGACGCCGCGGGCGCGGGCCAGGTAGTCGGCGAGGGCGTTGCGCAGCTCGCGCCGGCCCTGCGGGTCCCCCGGTCCGAAGGCCTCGTTGGGCGCGGCGGTGAGCGCCCGGCGGCCCGCGGCGAGCCAGGCCGCGCGCGGGAACGAGGAGGCGTCCGGCTGCCCCTGCCGCAGGTCGTGCGCCGCTCTCGGCCGCGGGACCGCCCGGCGCGAGCGGGCCGGGGCGACCGGCTCGGCCCGCTCCGCGACGGTGGTGCCCGATCCCTGCCGTGCGGTGAGCCAGCCCTCGGCGACGAGTTCGGCGTACGCGTCGGCGGCGGTGTTGCGGGCGATCCCGAGGTCGGCGGCCAGCACCCGGTAGGGCGGCAACCGGGTGCCGGGGGTCAGGCGGCCGCTCCGGACCGCCTCGCGCAGGGCGGCCATCAGCGCCGCCCGACGGCCCCCGGTGGCGGGCAGTTCCAGGTGCAGGTCGCTGCCGGACGCGGTGAGGGCGCCGCCGGCCGGGGTCTCCGTCATGGTCACGAACCCTATCGCCGGGCGGGCGGCGCCCCCGGCCGCGGGCCCCGCCCGCGGCCCACCGCCCGAGCACCGGGGAGCCGGGGGATCCCGGGGAACCCGGCAAGCCCGGGACGGCCCCGGCTCAGGCCGTGCGGATCGCACCGGTCAGGTACGCGCGCACGTCGTCGCGGGTGCGCTCGGCGAGCGCCCGGTCCGGGGAGTAGGTGCTGACCGTCAGCCAGACCGCGCCGGACTGCGGGACGCAGACGATGTCGGTGATGACATCGCCGTTCCCGCCCGTCACCCGGTGGCCGCCGTCGCCGGCGAGGTCCCAGATCCGGAGGCCCTGTTGCCGCAGGGCTTCCGCGGCCAGACCGAGGCAGTCGCCCAGCGAGTCGTGCTCGGAGTAGGTGCCCCAGTGCTCGTACATGTCGGCCTGCCTCTCGCGGTTCGGTCCCGCCCCTCGCCGTTCGGTGCGCCCCTCGCGGTTCGGTGCCTCGCACCACGGGACCGGTGGCCGGCCGGGGGCGGGCCCGGGGGTGGTCCGCCGTCCGCCGCGCCCGGTCGGTACTCCGAGCATCGGCGGGTGGGCGTCCCGGTGACACGGGGCGGGCGGCCCGTTCCGGTCCCGTTCCCCGTCCCGGGACAGGGGCCTCGGGGCCCGGGAGCCGTGCGGGGGACGGGACGGGGGACGGCCGCCGGCGACGGCGCCGGGCCCGGACGCCGGGGTACGGGTCTACTCCGGTCGGGTGGCGCGACTCCTGCATCCGTGGCCGATCACTCCTGCGTTCGAGTGGTGCCAGGGGTGGATTGTGTCGTGTCCTGCGTGTCGGCTGGCTATCTCTTCCGGCATGACCAAGACCAGGAAGTACCTGCTCGCCGCCGGCTTCACCGCTGCGCTGGCCGTCATGTCCACGGGCACCGCCTTCGCCGGCGGCTGCGACTCCGGGTACAGCGCCCCCGAACCGTCCGGAGCGGCCCTCCAGGACGCGGCGTTCGGCGGCGGGACGACGTGCATCAACACCGGCGGCGCCTACGCGAGCGGCGTGGTGACCGGCTCCCCGGGCGTGCTCTCCGGCAACCAGATCCAGATCCCGATCAGCATCCCGATCAACATCTGCGGCAACGGCGCCTCCGTTCTCGGCTGACACGGACCCCGGGAGTTCTCGCTCACCGCTGTCCGCCCCTTCCGAACAGAGGGCTGCGACCCCGGCTTCCGCCCGGGATCGCAGCCCTCTTCCCTGTTCGGCCCACCGCCGTTCCTCCCCTCCCCCGGCGAGCCACGGCTACGGCACGACGGTCACCGGCCAGCGCCCCGCCTTCACCAGCCGCACCGCCACCGAGCCGATCACCCGGTGGCCGGCCCGCTCCGACGCCCCGACCACCACGGCGTCCGCCCGCAGCTCATCCGCCATCCGCGCCAGGGCGGTGTACGGGTCGCCGCGGACGGTCAGGAAACGCCAGTCCAGCTGCCAGACGTCCCGCATCCGGTGCTCGGCCTCGCGCAGGGCGGCCAGCAGCTCGTCGGCGATCTCCTGGGTGGTCTCCTCCACCGCAGCACCCGCGAGGGCGGTGGCCGCGCCGAGGACGGGCTGCACGTAGGCGACCGCGAGGGTCGCCCGCTGCCGGCGGGCGAGCCCGGCCGCGTAGGCGGTGGCCCGCCAGGAGGAGTCCGAGCCGTCCAGCCCGGCCAGGATCATCCGGGGTCCGTCGGTGCCCAGCTCGAACCCGGCCGGCGCGACCGCCGCCCCCGGCTCCTCGGCACCGCCGACGGCCTCTGCATCGCTCTCGTTGCTCATGCCCCGAGGCTATGGCGGCCACAGCGGGTGGAGGTACGGGGCACGGCGGGTGAGGGCTGTGGTGCGGGCCACCCGCACCCCCACCCCGGCACCCCACCACCGGCACCCCCCGCCGACGGCCCGTCACCCACCGTCGACGATGTGCCCGGCCTCACACCCCCAACCCTGTGGCCCGGACCACTTCCCCCACCCCAACGACCAAGAAAATGGGCGAAAAACGGGCCAAAACAACCCAAAAGCTTGATCCATACCTCAGGTAACAGCCCCCTGACATGCCCAAACCTACGAATCCTTGAAACCCCCACCCCGACCCCCGTAACTTCGAACCCGTTGCACCGAGCACACCGCACACCAGGGCCCCACCGCCCCGGACCGCGAACGGTGCCCCACCCCGCGAGCGACACCCCCGCAGAAACCGAGGCCCACCCCAGGGCCTGGTTCCGCACGCCCGCACCCCCCGCCGAAAGGACCCGCATGACCCTCCGTAACGAGACCACCGCCACCGCCACCACCGCCAAGCGCCGCAACCGCGTCCGCACCGCACTGATGGCCGGGGCGCTCGTCGCCCTCCCCGTGGCCGGACTCGTCACGGCCAACGCCGCCTCCGCAGCCCCCGCCGGCGTCTGGGACAAGGTCGCCGCCTGCGAAGCCACCGGCAACTGGGCCATCAACTCCGGCAACGGCTTCTACGGCGGCCTCCAGTTCACCTCCAGCACCTGGGCCGCCTTCGGCGGCACCGCCTACGCCCCCCAGGCCCACCAGGCCACCAAGGCCCAGCAGATCACCATCGGCGAAAAGGTCCTCGCCGCCCAGGGCCCCGGCGCCTGGCCCGTCTGCTCCGTCAAGGCCGGCCTCACCAAGTAACACCCCGAGCAACACACCGCCCCGGGCCACCAGCACCACCACACCGGCGCACCACCCCCGCGCCCGCACCACCCCGCACCACGACCACGCCGCTGCACCGCCCGGAAACCCCGGACCGGTCCAGCGGCGTCGTGGCATTCCGGGAAGCAAACGACCGACGCGCCCCGGTCCTGCCGATGCTCATCCGCGGGGACGACCCGGGACAGCTCTCCCGGGGGAGCCGGCTCCTCCGGCCGGCCGACGCCCGCCCCGCGCGGCTCCGCGACGGTGGAGCCATGCCGATCTCACCGCCTCCGTCCACCACCGAACGCCCCGTCCCGCCCTGGGCACTCCGCCTCGCCCGGGCCCTGCCGTTCGTCGTGCTGCCGCACTGCCTGTGGCGCCTGCCGTTCGCCTTCGGCTTCACGATGGGAACGGTCGACCCGGCGGCGCCGCCGATGCCCTGGTGGGGAGCGCCCTACGTGTTCGGGCTCAGCCTGCTCACCGAGGCGCTCGCCCTGCTCTGCACCGGGCTGGTCAGCGGGTGGGGCGAGGTCGTCCCGGCGTGGATCCCGCTGATCGGCGGGCAGCGGGTCGCCCCGCTCGCGGCGGTGGTCCCGGCCACCCTGGGCGGCCTGGGCCTGGTGGCGCTCTGGGACACCATGCCGCTCGCCTGGTTCGACGTCCTCGGCTTCCACGAAGTGGCGTTCGGCAACGGGTGGTGGCTGCTGCTGGCCCGCGTGTGCATCGGTCCGGTGATGCTCTGGGGCCCGATCGTGCTGGCCCTCGCCTTCGCCTACCACCGGCGGCGCAGCCCCGCCCCGTCCAGGACGGCGCTCCCGGCGGCCCGGCGCCCTTGACCGTCGGGCCACCGGCCCCGGCCCCGGACGTCGGGCGGGCGGGCCGGCGGGCCGGCGGACACCGGCGCCCGGCGAGCGGGCGGATAATCCGCCGCCCTCGGCGCCCACGTCGTGGCAGGGTGCGGACGGGTGACGGGCAGCCCCCGGCCCGGCCGATCAGGACAGACCGAGGAGTGCCCGATGACGATGCCGCCGCGCATGGTCCCGCTGCTGGAGCAGGACGACTTCGCCCACCGGCGCCTGGCCGACCGCCTGGCCGGCCCGGTGGTGGACAGCGGCAACGGCACGGACGTCGCGGTCGGCC
This sequence comes from Kitasatospora sp. NBC_01560, assembly GCF_045208415.1. NCBI lineage: Bacteria > Bacillati > Actinomycetota > Actinomycetes > Kitasatosporales > Streptomycetaceae > Kitasatospora > Kitasatospora sp. NBC_01560. Next base: position 1,127,166 of record NZ_CP109364.1, read on the forward strand.
CGCTCACGGACGACGAGTACCTCTGGGAGCCCGTCGCCGCCCGCTGGTCGGTGCGCCGTCACGCCGACGGGCCCGGGGCCCGTGCCACCCTGCTGGTCGGTAACGGCGACTGGGGGCGCGACGCCACGCCCGCCCCGCATCCGGTGCCGCCGCCGTTCACCACGCCGGCCTGGCGGCTCAGCCACCTCACCGAGCTGCTCGCCCTCCGGACCGACCACACGGACGGCACCCGCTCGCTCACCCGGGACGACCTGCCGGTGGCCGGTGACGCGGCCACCGCGATCGCGGCCTTCGCGGCGGCGGCCGACGCCTGGCGGGCGGTCCCGGCCTCCACCGACGAGGCGGCGCTCGACACCGTCGGGCACAGTGCCTACCCGTACGGCAGCGACCCGGAGGACCGGTTCGCCGAGGTCATGTGGTGGGTCAACCAGGAACTGCTCCACCACGGCGCCGAGACCGCCCTGCTGCGCGATCTCCGTCTCCACCGCGGCCCGGCGCAGCCCGCGGCCTGACGGGCCACGGCTCCGCCGCGGGCCCTACGGGCGCGGCGGGAGCGGCAGCGGGAGACCGGGCAGGCCGTCGATACTGGTGGCGACGTACTCCTTGCCCTCGCAGTACGTGCTGAACTCCTCGTCCGACTTGCGGTCGAAGAACTGCTCGTGCAGCTCCCGGTCCGAGCGGTACTCCATCAACGGAACGGCGAACCCGCACGAGTCGCTCACCCGGTCGGCGTGGACCAGGACGATCGCCCGCAGCGCCGATCCGTCCGCCGTCGGGTCGAAGTGCCGCAGCAGGCCGGCGAACCGGGCGTCGTCGCGGAACACCGCCTCGCCCTGCCCGTGCACCCGGACCACGGTCGGCGGGCCGTCGAAGGCGCACCACATCAGCGTGATCCGCCCGTTCTCCCGCAGGTGCGCGATGGTCTCCGCCGTCGACCCCCCGAAGTCCAGGTAAGCGACCGTCAGTTCGTCGATCACGGCGAGCGTGCCCGAGCGCCCCTTGGGTGAGACGTTGACATGCCCGCCGGCCTCGAGCGGCGCCGTGGCGACGAAGTAGACGGGCTGGCGCTCGATGAAGTCCCGGAGGCGGCCGTCGATCTTCTCGTAGGTCTTTCCCATGGGGCGATTCTGCCCCCATCCCAGATGCCAAGAACCTTCGGCTCACATTGCGAGACGAAATGAACGTACGTGTGGCGACCGGCTCCAAGTAAGCCCGTGGCCCTGGGGTTTGTGAGCCCGGATTTGCGGCCCTGGGGTGGATCCGCCGTACCCTCGACCCGTGATTGATCACGGCATCGCGCTGCCCTGCTACCGCCTGCTGGTGAGCAACGACCATGCCGCCCTGAGCAAGCTTCACGATGCCGCGGGAGTCTCGACCGGGTGATCGCGGGTCCTGCCCGGCACGAGAGCAGTGCCCGGCGGTATGCGGGGAAAATCCAGGGGAGCGGACGGCCGCGCACTGCTACGGTCGGGCGCCATGAGCTGGCTTCCCGATGACTTCGTCCACCCCGTCCTGGTACCGCTGCCGGGCGGTGGTCATCACCTGCGGCCGATCCGGGAGGCGGACACCCCGCTCGACTATCCCGCTGTGATGGGTTCGCGCGAGCGGCTGTGGACCATCTTCGGCCCGGCCTGGGGCTGGCCCGCGGACACCATGACCTACGAGGCCGACCAGGCCGACCTGTTGCGGCACGAGAAGGAGATCGCCGCGCACCAGTCCTTCAACTACGCACTGTTCGACGCGGCGGAGACGGTTCTGCTCGGCTGCGTCTACATCGACCCGCCGGAGAGGGCCGGCGCGGACGGCGAGATCTCCTGGTGGGTGGTGGACGAGCTGGTGGGCAGCGAGGTCGAGCAGGCCTTCGACGCGCTGGTGCCGCAGTGGATCGCCGCCGACTGGCCGTTCGAGCAGCCGCGCTTCCTCGGCCGTGAGATCTCCTGGTCGGACTGGCTCGCTCTGCCGGAGCATCCCGGCACGTAAGTGGTTGTTGCCCGTGCCGACCCCGAAGGCTGTCCCGGGCCGCCCTGCGACCAAGGGTCCGACGGGCGGCCCGGGTGCCCGGACCGCCGCGTACGACGAGTGCCCCCGGACGCTACGGCACGGGGACACTCGCGCGCCTCAACCCGCGGCGGACGGCCGGCGGCCGACCGGCGGGAAGAACCGGACCGGTCAGCGCATCATGTAGACGCTGTCCATGAATTCGATGATCTGCTGGTCCGTCAGACGCTGGCCTTCGCGGTGGCCCATGGCCAGGTCGGCCTCGCTGATCATGCCGACCAGCCGCTCCCCGTCGATGACCGGGATGCGGCGGATCTGGTGCTGCTCCATCTTCTTGAGCACCGCGTCCATGTTGTCCTCGGCGCGCACGCAGTGCAGGTGGCCGGCCATGTCCATCGCCATCATGTCGGCCGGGTCCTTGCCCTCCGCGATACATCGGACGACGATGTCGCGGTCCGTGATGATGCCCTTCAACTTCTGGTCGTCGCCACAGATCGGCAGGGCACCGACGTTCATGTCGCGCATCATCATGGCGGCTTCGGCGAGCGTCTGGTCGGCGCGGATGCACTGGGCGCCGGTGTGCATGATGTCTCGGGCAGTGGTCACTGGGATCCCTCTCAAGTCCGCCCCCGCGTACCGGTTGTTCCGGTGCGCTCACCATAAGCAACACCCCGACCGCCCGCGAGCGCACCCGGGGACGGGCGGCGCGGGCCACGGGCGGCCGCACGGCCGACCGCGTGACCGCCCCAGTGACCACCCCCGCGACCGGTCGCACGGCCGACCGCGCGACTGGCCCGCGACCGGTGCCGGGCCGCCCCGGGGCCGATACTGGGAGGGTGACGCAGGAACTCGCCGGCACCGTCGACGAAGCCGTCCGGGCCCGGCCCGCGACGGCCTTGCGGCCGTACGTGGCCTGGTACTCGGGCTACCGCCAGCGCGGCGTCGCGCCGGCCGTGCACCGCGGACTGCCCTCCCCGTACCTGACCTTCATCCTGACCCTGGACGAGCCGCTCACCATGGCCGGCCATCCGGATCCGGCGCAGGCGGGCGGCGACTACCCGACCCTGCTGGGCGGGCTGCACACCTCCCCCGCGCTGATCACCCACGACGGCCGGCAGTCGGGTGTCCAGATCGCCGTGCACCCGCTGGCGGCCCGGGCCCTGTTCGGGTTGCCCGCCGGCGAGCTGGCCGGGCTGGACGTCCCGGCCGAGGCCGTGCTCGGCCCGGCCGGGCGGCGGCTCCAGGAGGAGCTCCAGCTGGCCGCCGGCTGGCCGGAGCGGTTCGCCGCCCTGGACGCCGCGCTGCTGCGGGCCGCGCGGCCCTCCGGCCGGGTGCCGCCGGAGGTCGTCCGGGCCTGGCAGGCGCTGCGGAGCAGCGGCGGATCGGTGCCGGTCGCGGCGCTGGCCCGGGAGACCGGGTGGAGCAGCCGGCACCTCCAGGACGGGTTCCGGCGCGAGACCGGCCTCACCCCGAAGGCGGCCGCCCGGGTGATCCGCTTCGACCGGGCCCGGCGGCTGCTCGGCGCGCCCGGGCCGCTGCCGCGGCTGGCGACGCTGGCCGCGCACTGCGGCTACTTCGACCAGGCCCACCTGGCGCGGGAGTTCCGTGCGCTGGCCGGTTGCGCGCCGAGCGTGTGGCTGGCCGAGGAGGGGGCGGAGGCGGCGAAGTTCCGAAACGTCCAAGGCGGGGCGGCAGCGGCGGCACCAGAGTGGGAGTGGTGACGGCCTGCCGGGCCGCACCACCGCTCCGAGGAGGACTGCCGCGATGGACACCACCACTCCCGCCCCGCAGGTCTGGCCCAGCCTGCGCGCCCGCGACGCCCGGGCCCTGATCCGCTTCCTGACGGACGCGTTCGGCTTCCAGGAGGTCGTGGCGTACGGGGAGGGCGGGACGGTCGCGCACGCCGAGCTGGCCTGGCCGGAGGGCGGCGGCGTGATGCTCGGCTCGGACCGCCCCGACCCCGAGGGCAGCGACCCGTGGCCGGGGCGCCCCGGCGGCTTCACCGCCTACGTCGTGACCGCGGACCCGGACGCGGTGCACGCCCGCGCCGTCGCCGCCGGGGCCCGGATCACCACCGGTCTGCACGAGACCGACTACGGCTCGCGGGACTTCGCCGCCGCCGATCCGGAGGGCAACCGCTGGTACTTCGGCACCTACCGGGGCGCACCCCGCCCGGCCGCCGGGTGATCCGGCGATGCCCCGGCCGTCCGGCACCGGCGCCCGCGCAGCCGTTCCCGCCCGCGCAGCCGCTTCCGCCCGCGCAGCCGCTCCCGGCCCGGGGGTGAGCGCAGTGCCGGTGGACACCGGACCGGCGACCGGGGAGGCGACCGGGGAGGCGGCCGTCGAGCGGCTGCGGGCCGTCTCCCTGGCGCTGCCGGCCGTGGCGGAGCGGGTCAGCCACGGCGAGCCGACCTGGTTCGCGGGGGCGGGCCGGCGGGCCCGGGTGTTCGTGATGCTGGCCGACCACCATCACGACGACCGGCTGGCGTTCTGGTGTCCGGCCGCGGCCGGTGCGCAGGAGTTCCTGATCGCCGAGGATCCGGCGCGGTTCTTCCGGCCGCCGTACGTCGGCCACCGCGGCTGGGTCGGCGTCCGCCTGGACGTGGCGCCGGTCGACTGGCCCCGGATCGAGGACTTGGTGGCCGACGCGCACGCCCTGGTCGGCGGCTGACAAGATCTTTAGGTCACTCGACCTATTCTTGTTGCCATGAACCTCCCCCTGGTGTTCGACGACCGCCTCACCCACGATCCCGACGGCCCCGTCCTGCTGGTCGGCGGCTACGGCACGGTCGGCGCGGAACTCGCCCGGCTGGCGGCCCCGGGGCTGCCGCTCCTGCTGACCGGCCGGTCCGAGCAGCGCGGCGCCGCCCTGGCCCGGCAGCTCGGCACCGCCCGGGTCACCGTGCGCCGCTGGGACCTCGCCGACCCGGCGCCGTTCGCCGCCGCCGTCCGGGCCGTGGTCGGCGTGGTGAACGACCCCGACGACCGGGTGCTCCGGGCGGCGGCCCGGGCGGGCGTCCCCTTCGTGGACGTCACCCGCTGGACGGCCCGGCTCCAGCGCGCCGCCACCGTCGCCGCCCTGCTCCGGCCGGCCGCACCGGTGCTGCTCTCCTCCGCGTGGATGGGTGGGGTGACCAGCCTGGTCGCGGCCGCCCTGGCGGAGCGGCTCGGCGGGGCGGCGCACGTCGAGACCGCCGTCCGGTGGGACCTCGCCGACCGGGCGGGCGCCGACTCGGTGGAGTTCATGGACCGGCTCGGCCTGGACTACGAGGTGGTCCGGGACGGCCGCCGGCAGTCGGTGGCCCCGCTGGGCGGCGCGCGCACCGTCCGGATCGGCGGCTCCCCCACCCTCGTCGCCGGGATCGACACCCCCGAGCAGTTCACGCTGCCGCTGACCCTGGGCACCACCACGGCCACCACCCGGATCGGCTTCAGCTCGCGGGCCGGCACGACGGCGCTGCTGGCCGCCCGGCGCGCCGGGTTCTTCCGGTGGGGCCGGGGCGAGCGCTGGCAGCCGGCCCGGCGCGCACTGCTGTACTCGCCCGGCGAGGGCGGCGTCGCCCGGCTGCGGATCGACGTCGCGCACGGCGGGCGGAGCCTGAGCGCGGTGGTCGAGGACGGGGCCGGGCAGGCCCACCTGACGGCCGTCGGCGCGCTGCTGGGCCTGCGCCGGGTGCTGGGCACGGACGGTGCGGCACCACCGGTCGGGGTGGTCTTCCCCGAGCAGACGCCCCGGCCGGGCGCGGCCGTCACCGACCTGGCGGCGCTGGGTGTCACCGTCACGGTCACCGACACCGGCGCCGACACCGGCGACGGCACCGACCGGGCCGCGCAGCGGGCGGGGGCGGCGGCATGAACGGGAGCCCGAGCGACGGCACGAGCGGCGGCGGCGCGCACGGCGGCCCGGCAGGCGGCGGCGGCACCAGGCGCAGCAGCGCCAAGGGGGCGGAGCGGCGGGCGCAGCTGCTGGACGCGGCGGAGGAGGTGGTGGTGACGACGGGCGGTGCGGACCTCTCGATGCGGGCGGTAGCGGCGGCGGCGGGCGTCCGGCTGGGCCACCTCCAGTACTACTTCCCGACGCACGCCGCGCTGGTCGCGGCCGTCCTGGAGCGCGTCCTCGGCCGGTCGGCGGAGCGGCTGGCGCCCCTCCTGGCCGGCACCGGCCCGACAGGTGCCGGCTCCGGCACCACAGGCACCACAGGCACCACCAGCACCGACCCCGCCGGCACCGACGGTCCCGGCGTCGTGGCCGAGGAGCTGGTCCGGGCCCTGCTCGCCGAACAGGAGGACACCCGGCTGGTCGGGCTCTTCGCCGGGCTCTGGGCGCTCGCGGCCCGGGACGCGGAGGTCGCGGGCGCCGTCCGGGGCTTCTACACCGCGTATCGGGAGCAGGTCGCGGCGTTCGTCGCCCGGCACCGCCCGGAGCTCCCCGAGGAGGTTCTCCGGGGGCGTGCGCAGGTGTTCGTGATGCTGATCGAGGGAGCCTCGCTGTTCCGTTCGGGCATCGCGGGCGAGCGCGAACCCGCCGCCGACGAGGAGTTGGTCCGCACCGCCCGGGCCCTGCTCGCGCCGTAGCGGCGTCCGGGGCGGCCCCGGCGCCACGGCCGCCCCGGGCGGGCGCGCGGACGGCCGCCCCGGGCGGGCACCCGGACGGGCGCGCGGACGGGCCGGAGGCCGGGCAGACTGGCTGCGCGGGCCCGCGAACCGATGCGGGGGACGCGGGGACCGGCACGGCGCGAGGACCGGTACAGCACGGAGGCGGCCATGCCGCAGATGGTGGTGGACGGGCGCACGCTCGCCCTCTCGCACCTGGAGAAGGTGTACTACCCGCGGACGGGCACGCTCAAGGGCGAGGTGCTGCGCTACTACGCGGCCGTGCACACCGTGCTGCTGCCGCACCTGCGCGATCGCCCGGTCTCCTTCCTGCGCTGCCCGGACGGTGTGGAGGGCGAGGTGTTCATCGCCAAGAACCCGCCGGCCGGAACGCCGCGCTGGGTGCGCACGGTGGAGGTGCCGAGCAGCGGCGGGGACCTCCGGCAGGTGGTGCTGGACGACGGGGCGGCGCTGCTCTGGGCCGCCAACCTGGGCTGTCTGGAGCTGCACGTGCCGCAGTGGCACGCTGCCGCACCGGGGCTCGCGGACCGGCTGGTGCTGGACCTCGACCCCGGCGCGGGCGCGTCCGTGCTGACCTGCCGGGCGGTGGCCCTGCTGCTCCGCGAGCGGCTCGCGGCGGACGGGCTCGACTGCTGGGTGAAGACCTCCGGCTCCAAGGGGCTGCACCTGCTGGTGCCGCTGGAACCGACGCCCAGCGCCGCGGTGTCCGCGTACGCGAAGGCGCTCGCCGCCTCGCTGGAGACGGCCCGCCCGGACCTCGTGGTGCACACCATGGCAAAGGTGCGGCGCACCGGCCGGGTGCTGGTCGACTGGTCGCAGAACTCCGCCAGGAAGACCACCGCCGCGCCCTACACCCTGCGGGCCCGGCCACGGCCGACGGTGTCGGCGCCGCTCTCCTGGGCCGAGCTGGAGCGGGCGCGGTCCGAGGATGACTTCGTCTTCACGATCGCCGACGTCCCGGAGCGGCTCGCGGAGTCCGGCGACCTCTTCGCCCCGCTGCTGGACGCCGGCCGGGCCCGCCCCCTCCCCACCGGTCCGGCCCCGGCCCCCGGGCCCACCGGCGGCACCCGGCGCGCACCCACCCCGACTTCCACCCGCGCCCCCGCTCGCGCGCCCACCGGGACGGGCAGTGCGGGCGGCACGCCGCTGGTGCTGCACCCGCCCGTCGAGGTGATGCGCCCGGCCGCCGTCCGCGCCGTCCCGCCGGCGGACGGACTGGGCGGCGCGGGCGTGCAGTACGAACTCAAGCTGGACGGCTTCCGCTGCGTGGCCTTCGCGCGCGGGGACCGCCCGCCCTACCTCCAGTCGCGCTCCGGCCGGGACCTCTCCGGTGAGTTCCCGCCGATCGCCGCCGCCGTCGCCCGGCTGCCGGAGGGGCTGGTCCTGGACGCGGAGCTGGTCGCCTGGCGCGCAGGCCGGTTCGCCTTCGAGGAGCTGCTGCGCACCCGGCAGGCCCGCGCCGCCGACGACACCGCGCTCGGGCTGATCGCCTTCGACGTCCTGGCCCTGCCCGGGCGGGACGTCCGCCGGCTGCCGTTGGCCGACCGGCGCCGGCTGCTGCTCGCCGCCCTGGCCGACGTACCGCCGCCGGTCCAGGCGGTGCTGGCGACCACGGACCGGGCCGAGGCACTGGCCTGGACGGAGCAGCTGGCGGGCACCGGGGTGGAGGGGCTGGTCTGCAAAGCCGCCGGCTCCGCCTACCGCCCGCGCGGCGCGGGCCAGGTCTGGGTGAAGTACCGGCGCAGCGACACGGTCGACGCGACCGTCCGCGCTCTCGTGGGGGCGGCGGCGCGGCCACGGGCCCTGGTCCTGGAGCTGGACGACGGCCGGGTGCTGCTCTCCACCCCCCGGCTGACGGCGGTGCAGTCCCGGCAGCTCGCCGAGGCGGCCGGGGAGTTCCTCGGCCCGGCGGTCCGCGATCCGGAGCACGGCAGCCTGCGCCCGCTGACCGCGGTGCTCCGCGCCGAGGTGACGGTCACCGGGAGGCCGCCGGCGGCCACCTTCGTCCGCCTGCGCGGCGACTGAGCCGCACACCGGCGCCGGGCCCTCGCGCGGGCGCCTCGGCCGACGGACGCGGGCGCCTCACCCGACGGACGCGGGCGCCTCACCCGACGGACGCGGCGCTTCAGCCGACGGACGCGGGTGCTTCAGCCGATGAAGGGGCCGTCCGGTGCGGAGCGGCCGAGCGCGTTCAGCTCGACGGCGGACGGCGGCGGCGCGGAGCGGAGCCGGGCGCGCGGGCAGTCCAGGTGGACGACGAGCTCCAGGTGGTCGATCCGGGCCACCAGGCCCACCGGGACGAGCAGCCGGCTGCCGCGCACCCACGGGGCGGCGTCGACGAGGAGGCGGTCGCCGAGGTCCTGCTCCACCCGCCCGAGCGGGCCGTCGGTCGCCTCCACCTCGTAACCGGCCAGGGCCAGGTCGGTGGCGTGGTGGGAGCCCGGGCGGTACTCCCACAGGTCGGTCGTCATGGCGCTCACGCCTCCGGCCGGTCCCAGCCGCGGGGTTCGCCGTGCTCCCCGCGCGGCCCGCGTTCCCGCCCTTCGCGGGGCGGGCGGCCGGCGCCGGGGTGGTCCGGGCCGTCCCAGGCGTCCGGCCGGGCCGGGCGGCGGCGGCGCAGCAGGACGGCCACGCCGACCGAGACGGCCACGCTGAGTGCCCAGACCAGTGCGACGGTGACCAGGGCGGCGGTGGTCGGGGCGCGCACGCCGATGCTGAGGCAGATCGCCGACATCACCAGTGCGGTCATCAGTACACCCGGTGGCGTCTTCCGCGCGAGACGGCGCGGCACCTTTCGGAGCCGGCTCGGCGGCTTGGCACCCATGGTGCTCAACCGCCGGTCCAGCCGCGCGTCCTGGCGCAGCTCGGACTCGATCTCCTCCAGGAGTCGCCGTTCCCGGCCGCTCAAGGCGGGTCCGTCCATCTCGGTCACCTCCGACACGTCCGGTGACGTCGTTCTCACCCGGGCGATTGCCCGGTACGCGGGTCCGTCAACCGCTCCGGCCGGGCCCGGCCGGGCCGGTCGCGGTGGCGGGAGCCGCCGGACGACCGACGCCGAAGGCCCTGGGTCTGGCCAACAGGCTGTCGTCCAGCACATGCAGCAGTGCGACGGGATCGCGGTGCACCTCGGCGGCGCCGGCCGCCCGCAGTTCGGTACCGGTCGCGCGGCCGGTCTCCAGCGCGACGCAGGGCACCGCCGCCCGGCACGCCGCCAGCACCTCGGGCACGCTCCCGGCGACGTACACGGCGTGCGACGGGGCACCGTCCACCAGGCCGAGGGCCGTGCGCAGGGGGTCACGCCCCGGGGCGGTGACGGCGAGGGCCGGAGCACCGGCCGGGCCGGGCCCGGTCAGCACCACCGTCCAGCCGCGCGCGGCGCATTCGCGCAGCAGCTCTGCGTCACCGGGGGCGGGCGCGACGAACGGCGCGGTGGCCGGAAGCACGGCGTGGCCGGGACCGGGCAGCGCCGCCCGCCAGTCCGTTCCGAAGAGAGCCGCCGAGATGACCGTCATGGTCCACCGTTCCCGTTCCGTCGCACGCACCGGCGCGCCCTTCCAGGTTAGGCCTCCCACCCCGCGCCGCGCCCGGCCACAGCGGCCCGGTGCCGGAAGTCGGCCGGATCGGCCCCGGCGGGCGCCGGAACGGCGACACCGAGGTACCGCGCGGACACTGCGGGCGACCCAACGCCCGCTCCCCGCACGGGAGGTCGGCCCGCCCGGTGGGCCCCCGGCGCGCCCGGCGGGCTACCCGGCCGCAGGGTCGGGGTCGGTGGCGAGCCGGGCGTGCAGGTGCTCGTCGTGGTACCGGCCGTCGCCGAACCGGTACGAGGCGCGCAGGGTGCCCTCGGCGGGATAGCCGCAGCGCTCGGCGACCCGGCAGGAGGCGTGGTTGTCGACCGCGTGGGCGATCTCGATCCGGCGGGCGGCGGCCGTGTCGATGCCCCAGCGGGTGACGGACCGGACCGCACGGGTGGCGGCGCCGCGTCCGCGGGCGGCGGGGAGCAGCCAGTAGCCGATCATCGCGAGGCCGTCGGCCCGGCCGGTCCAGCGCAGCGCGACGTTGCCCAGCAGGGTCGCGTCGGCGCTGTCGAGCACCGCGAACGCGGCCACGGTGCCGTTCTCCCAGCCGGCGCCGCAGCGGTCGAGGTACGCCTCGGCCGCGGCTTCGTCGGCGGTGCGGAGCGGGTTCCAGAGCGCGATCAGCGGATCGGCCGCGGCCGCGACGAGCGCGGGCACCGCGCCGCCGCGGACCTCGGTGCCCCGCCCCCAGGGGTGCAGGGCGAGGTCACCGAGGTCGATCCCGGTGGGGGTGAAGACGCGCTGGTCGGAGGTGGTGTCGACGGTGGTCATCCGCCCTTCCTACCCCGGTCCGGGGCGATGCCGCCAGCGAATTCCCGCGCGCACCCCCGGGGCGCCGCGCGACGGTGCGTCAGATCCGTGCGAGGTAGCCGTTGTCGACCAGCCAGAGCACGTTCAGCCGGGCCGGGCCGTTCGGCACCAGGGCGGCGTCGAGCTGGTACTGCAGGCCGTAGCCGGGCTGGCCGAACCACGGCGCGATCGGGCCGGCGTGCACCTTGAACGGCTTCAGCACCTTGTAGTCGTGGTAGTTGCAGCTCGCGGCCGGCGTGCTGTCGAGGCTCTGCGGCGGGATCGAGCGGCTGGCGTAGGGAAGGCCCTCGGGCGCGAGGAAGGAGCCGTACTCACTGCCGAACCGGTCGATGTTCTGGTTCGGGTAGAGGGTGAGCTCGAACTCGACCGGGGTGCCGTCGGGGAGCGTGACGTAACCGTTGGCCGGCGGGTAGATCCAGCCCGGGGCGCCGTTGTTGGCGGTGGGGCTGTAGTAGGTGGCGAGGAACTTGTCCTCGGAGAGGCCGCCGGTGCGCCGGTAGCCGATCAGCTCGCGGCCGACCGGTCCGATGCGCGGCAGGTCGTCGGGGCCGAGCCGCGGGTCACCGTGCCGGTCGGCGGTCGAGCACTCGTCCGCCGGCGTGGCGGCGGCCGCGGCAGTGCTGGTGACGTCGGCGGCGGCGGCCGGGACGGCGGGGGCGAGCAGGGCGACGACCGCAGCGAACGGGGCTGCGATCAGGCGAAGGCGAAGGCGCACGATGGTCTCCGTCGGGTCGGCGGCAGGACGGCCGGAGGGTGATCCGTCACCCTCCGTGGCCAGGTCGCGACCCAGGCAAGCGGATCATCTGACTTCCCGTCAATAAGAAGTGCCCGAAGTGCCGCTGATCCCTGCCGTTTCGGCCAACCCGCCCACCTCCCACTCCGGGGGCGGGCAGGATGGAGGGTCACGCCCTGCCCGGCCGGTCCAGGTTCAGGTGCGGGTACGGGTACGGGTACGGGTACGGGTACGGGTACGGGTACGGGTACGGGTACGGGTACGCAACGAGCCAGGGGGTGGCGGGTGATGGCGGACTCATGGGCGCCCGAACGGATGCCGGCGGCGATCAGGTGGGCGGTCGCCGCGGTCTGGCTGCACGCCGTCCTCAACGGCGTCGCGGGGCTCCTGCTGTTCGCACTGGTCAGCGGGGACTACGGGAGCGACGCCGGGCTCGTCCGGTTCTTCGCGGTGCTGTCCCTGGCGATCGCCGTCCTGCTGGGCGGCTGCGCCGCGCTGGCCCCGCGGCGGGCCCGCTGGACCCGCACCGCCGTGCTGGCGGTCGAGTGGCTCGGGGTCGTCTCCGGCCTGATCCAGCTGTTCAGCGGCGCCTTCGTCGCGCTGGGCGGCCTGGCGGTCTCCCTCCTCGCCATCGGGGCCTTCGCCTCGCACCGGGGCCGCTGGTGGTTCAACGCGTGACGGACCGGCCGCCTCCGCAGGTGCGGCGACCGGTCCGCCCGCCGTCACGGGCCGCGCACGTGACCGCCGCGGCGGTCACGACCGGCCGCTGGGCGCCACCTTGCCGAGGACGTGCAGCAGCCGGTCCAGCGCGTCGCGGGAGTTCGGCTCGGTCAGGTTGACCATCAGCCGGAAGGCCGTCCGGAGCAGGGCGGGGTGGCCGAGGCCGAGCGCGCCGGCCGTCCCGAGCAACCGCGGGCGGGCCAGCACGTCGGCGGCCAGCCGGCCGAGCGCGAAGTAGCCGTCGTAGGCGGCGCGCAGCGCCTGCGGGTAGGCGCGCAGGGCGAGTTCACGGCCGCGGTCGGTGCGCCGGGCCATCGCCTGGACGATCGTCTCGGCGGCGTAGCGGCCGGACTCCATCGCGTAGGCGATGCCCTCGCCGGTGCCCGGGCTGACCGTGCCGCCCGCGTCGCCGACCAGCAGCAGGCCGTCCGCGTAGTGCGGCCGGCGGTTGAGGCCCATCGGGAGGGCGGAGCCGCGGACGGGCTCGGTGATGCCCTCGGGGGTGAAGCCGTACTCGGGCGGCAGGTCGGCGCACCAGCGGTGGAGCACCTCCCGCCAGTCGACCTCGTGGGCGACGGCCGCGGTGTCCAGGACGCCGAGGCCGATGTTCGCGGTGCCGTCGCCCATCCCGAACACCCAGGCGTAGCCGGGGGTCAGCCGCCGGGTCGGCTCCTTCGGGTCGCGCAGGTCGAGCCAGGCCTCCAGGTAGCGGTCGTCGTGCCGCGGGGTGGTGAAGTACGTCCGGTAGGCGACCCCCATCGCCCGGTCGGTGCGGCGGTAGCGCTTCATCGCGAGCGAGAGCCGGGTGGAGTTGCCGTCCGCGGCGACCACCAACGGCGCGCGGTAGCCGGCCGGCTGCCGGTCCTCGCCGAGCCGGGCCGTCACCCCGGTGATCCTGCCGGTCCGCTCGTCGACCAACGGGCCCGCCACGTTGGCCCGTTCGACCAGTCGGGCGCCGGCCGCGGCGGCCCGGCGGGCGAGCAGCTCGTCGAAGTCGGCCCGGCGGCGGACCAGGCCGAACGACGGGAAGGCCGAGAGCTGGGGCCAGTCCAGCTCCAGCCGGCGCTGCCCGGAGACCAGCCGCAGCCCGCGGTTGTGCAGCCAGCCGGCCTCCTCGGAGACGTCGATGCCCAGATCGATCAACTGCTTGACGGCGCGCGGCGTCAGGCCGTCGCCGCAGACCTTCTCGCGGGGGAACGAGGACTTCTCCAGCAGCAGCACGTCGAGCCCGGTCCGGGCCAGGTGGTAGGCGGCGGTGGAGCCTGCCGGGCCCGCGCCCACCACGATCACGTCGGCGCTGTCCTGCTCGCGGCCGGGGTGGTTGTCGGCGGGCAACTGCTGCTCTGGGCCGGGCATCAGGCACTCCCACGGGGTCGGTTCGACGGCGGACTCAGCGGACTCAGCGCTCTCAGACGATAGGGACAGCGACCGCCGCACCGCGCCCCGACACGCGGACTCCGCCCCGATGACCGGTCGTTACCGGCCATCGGGGCGGGCGGGCCCGGTGGCTCCGCCGGGCGGGGCCGGCCCGGTCCACCGGCCCCGGCCCGGCGCCGACGGCCGTCAGAGGCCGCCGTTGACCACCGCACTGGAGACGGCGCCCCGGTGCAGGTTCCACTGCGCGAGGATCTTGTCGTAGGCGCCGCTGTGGATCACCTGGTCGAGCGCCCTGGCGATCACGTCGCGCAGCACCGTGTTGTCCTTGGCGACGGTGATGCCGTACGGGCCGGCCTGGAGGAAGTTGGTCCCGGCCAGCTGGAACGTGCCGGCCCCGCCCGGCTGGGTGGTGTTGTACTGGGCCACCGGGTAGTCGTTCAGATCGGCGGCCGCGGTGCCGGCGGCGACCTCGGCGAGCGCCTGGTCGTCACTCTCGAACCGGTGGATCTGCAACGCCTTCCCGGTCCGCAGGCAGGCCGCGGTCTGCCGGGTGGCCAGCTCGTCCTGGACGGTGCCGCGCTGGACGGCGACCGTCCGCCCGCAGAGGCTCTCCAGCGAGGCGAGGTTCAGTGGATTGCCGGCCTTGACCACCATCGACGTGCCGGAGCCGAAGTAGTCGACGAAGTCCACGCCCGGGTCGGCCTGGTGGCCGTCGTCGGCCGCGCCGAGCTGGCGCTGCTTGGTGTCGATCACCGCGGACATGGCCAGATCGATCTGCTTGGCCTGGACGGCCGGGATCAGTTTCTCGAACGCCATGTCGGTGAATTCGACCCGCAGCCCGAGGGCGGAGCCGATCGCCCGGGCCAGTTCCGGGTCGAGGCCGGCGGGCGCGCCGCCGGGCTCCTTGAAGTCGACCGGCGGGTAGTTCAGGTAGGAGCCGATCTTGAGCACTCCGGCCGTCCGGACGGCCTTGGGGAGCGCGGCGCGGAGGTCGTCCGGGCTGCCGGGGGCCGGGGCGGCGCCGCTGCCGCAGCCGGTGAGCAGGAGCCCGCCCGCACCGAACAGGGCGGCGGTCCGCAGCGGCCCGCGGACCCGCCCGGAGGCGGGGGTGCCGGGCCCGGAGGAGCCGGGGGCACGGGCGCCGGCAGCGGGGGCGCCGGCGGCGGGCGGGGCGGGTCTGGAGGCAGGGGTGATGAGGGTACGGTGCATCGCGATGCGTCTTCTTCGCAGGTGAGGGGGTACGTGCAGGGAGACGCCGCGCCGGAGTGGCTGCCGGGGTACGCAGCGCGGACCACCTCGCCGTGTGCCCAGATGGGCCGCCCCGGGGTGCGGGGGCGGCCGGTCGGCGGGGATCCGCCGTCGGGGGCGGTCGGGGCCATCCTCGCACCCTGCCCGGCGCTCGGCGGAGGCGGGTCCGGCGCGGGCCGGTACCGGTCAGTAGGGGTCAGTACGGGCCGGCGCAGGTCGGTACGGGCCGCGTGGCGGCCGGTGCGGGCCGGGGCGGCGCAGCCCCGCCGGGACGCGGCAGGACGGCCGGGGCGTGCGGAGTGAGCGTGCGGAGTGGGCGTGCGCCCGGGGCGCGCGGAGCGGCTCAGGGGTTCACGGCGAGCACCACGTACGCCGCCAGCACGGCCAGGTGCACCGCGCCCTGCAGCGGCGTCGCCCGGCGCGGGATGACGGTGAGCGTGCCGAGGGCGACGGTCAGCGAGAGCAGGACGAGGTGCGACGGGCCGAGTCCGAGCACCAGGGGCCCGGGCAGCCAGACGGAGGCGACGGCGACCGCCGGGATGGTCAGCCCGATGCTGGCCAGCGCCGAGCCGAGGGCCAGGTTGAGGCTGGTCTGCACCCGGTTGCGCAGGGCCGCCCGGACCGCCGCGATGGTCTCCGGCAGCAGCACCAGCAGCGCGATCACCACGCCGACCACGGAGGACGGCAGCCCGGCCGAGTACACGGCGGACTCGATGGTCGGCGAGACGCCCTTGGCCAGACCCACCACCGCGATCAGTCCGACCCCGAGCAGCGCCAGGCTGACCAGGGTCGCCCGGACGGTCGGCAGCCCGGCGTGGTCCTCCTCGTCGACGACCTCGCCCTCCGGGGTGACCGGGAGGAAGTAGTCCCGGTGGCGGACGGTCAGGGTGGCCACGAACAGTCCGTACAGGACGAGGGACGCCGTCGCGGCGAAGATCAGCTGGGTGGAGGAGAACTGCGGTCCCGGCGAGCTGGTGGTGAAGGTCGGCAGCACCAGGCTGAGGGTGGCGAGGGTGCCGATGCACGCCAGCGCGGCGCCGGTGCCCTCGGCGTTGAACACGGCGACCCGGTACTTGAGGGCGGCCACCAGGATGGAGACGCCGAGGATCCCGTTGCAGGTGATCATCACGGCGGCGAACACGGTGTCCCGGGCCAGCGTGGCGGCCTTGTCCCCGCCGTCGGCCATCAGCGTCACGATCAGCGCCACCTCGATGACGGTCACCGCCACGGCGAGCACCAGCGAGCCGAACGGCTCCCCCACCCGGTGGGCGATCACCTCGGCGTGGTGCACGGCGGAGAGCACCGCACCGGCCAGGAGGCAGGCGACCACGGCCACCACCCAGCCGGGCACGGAGCGGTGCCAGGTCAGGAGGAGGACGACAAAGGCCACCACCGGGACGACGACGGTCCACTGGGTCGCGGCCGCGTTGAGCTTCGTGAACATGCGGCCGAGCATCGCATCCCGCCACCCCCGCGACCGGGTGACACCGCCGGGGAGGGCCACCGGGGTGACGGGCCCGTAGCCCGGCCGGACGGCAACCGCGCCGGTCCGCAGCCGTCAGCCACCGTACTCGGCGAGGTAGCCGAGCACCTTGTCGACATGCGCCTTCACCCGCTCGGGTACGCCGCCCGCGGCGGCGACGGTCTTGTCGCTGGTCCGGTACCCGGCCGTGACGAGGGCGGGCAGATCCGCCGTCATCCCCCGGTGCTTGAACTGCTGGTCCAGCCAGCAGACGTAGTTGCCCATCGAGACGATGGCGTCGGCCGGATCCAGGTAGTCCTTGACGCCGTCGTGGTCACCGTCCTGCGCCCAGGCGTTGAAGACCGCGGGCGTCCACATCGCGACGCCGTACTCGCCGGACTCCGGGCGGGCGGCGTGCGGGTCGAAGCCACTCTCGGCCTTGAGCATGGCGGCCAGCAGCGCCGGCGTGATCTCCGGCTCGGGGCAGCGGCGGGCGGCGTCCTCGATCGGCCCGCGCAGCTCCGCGGGGACGTCGGCACCGGCCGGGATCGCGCCCGCCGGCCGGGACGGCGGCGGCTGCGCGGGGCCGGCCGCGGGGCGGGGCCCGGCCACGGCCGGCGGCTCCGGGGCGCCGGTGAGGGTGAGCAGGGCGGCCGCCGCCAGGCCGCCCGCCGCGGCGAGCAGCGGGCGGCGACGGCGGGCCGGGGCGGCGGCGCGGCGGGGCCCGCCGGCCGCCGCGAGCAGCGCGGCGAGGTCCAGCCGCCCCCGGGCCCGGCGGTCCGCCGTCAGGCAGGCCGTCACCACCGCGCGCCACGGCGCGGGCAGCGCGTCGTCCAGCCGTAGCGGCGCGGCGCCGCGCGCGTAGGCCTGGGCGGCGAGCGAGCGGGCCCGGGCGGTGGCACCGAGGAAGGGGTGCAGCCCGCCGGTGAGCAGCTGGTGGGCGAGGACGCCGAAGGCCCACAGGTCGGCACCGGGGCGCAGGGCGACGCCGCGCGCGCCGGCCCGCTCGGACCACCACTCGGGCGGGACGTGGTCGGGCGAGCCGAGCGGCGGCGCATAGGCGTGGGTGCCCTCGATCTCGGCGGTCAGGCCGAAGTCGGCGAGCTTGGCCGTGCCGTCCGGCATCAGCAGGACGTTGCCGGGCTTGAGGTCGCCGTGCACCCAGCCGGCCCGGTGCATGTGGACGAGGCCCGCGCCGACCTCGGCGAGGATGCGGGCGGCCCCGGGGACGGGCCGGTGCGGGCGGGCGGAGGAGAGCACGTCCTGGAGGCTGCGGGCGGCCCGCTCCATCACCAGGGCGACCGCGCCGTCGAGCGCTGGGTGCGCCGGATCGTCGAGGGTGACCACGGCGTGGGTGCGGATCAGGTGCGGGTGGTCGGCCCGGCGGCTGAACCGCATCTCGCTCCGGGCGACCTGCGCGACCGTCCGGCGCCGGCCGGGGCCGAGCTGCCCCGGGCCGATGAACTTGACGGCGGCTTCGGCCGGTCCGCCCGTGCCGGGAGCGGCGCGGGCCGCGTGGACGGTGCCCCAGGCGCCCGCGCCGATCTGCTCGCCGATCCGGTAGCCGGCCACGAGGTACCCGGGCGGCACGGCGGAGGACGGCACGGCGGGGGACGGTTCGCCGGGCCGGTCCGGGGGGCGCGCGGCGCCGGGGCGGGCGGGCGGCGGCACGGGGGTCAGCAGCCCCGCCGGGGCGGGAGCAGTGCGAGGTGCTCCTCCCGGACGAGGTCGAACCGCAGCGCCAGGGCGACGAGTTCCTCCCGTTTGCCGCCGCCGCGCGCGGCCGCCTCCGGGCTCTCCTCGGGGCTCTCGCGCAGCCGGAGCTTGGTGGCCACCAGGTAGTCGATGTGGTAGTTGACGGCGGAGCGGGTGAGCTCGCGGCAGGCCGGCAGGGCGCGCAGCCTGCTCACCACCTCGGTCGCCCCCGGGACGAGGGCGGCGGACGGCGAGCGGAGCCGGGGCTCGCAGAGGGCGAGCAGCACCAGGAAGTACTTCGAGGTCGGGTCGAGGGCGAACGGGCTGACCGTCGGCTCGCCGCCGTCGGGGCCCGGCCCGCCGTCCAGGTAGGCGTGCTGGGGGGCGAAGACCTTGAACGAGACCGGCTCGCCGAGGGCCGGCAGCAGCACCCGGGAGAACTCGAACGGCACCGGCGCGCCGAGCCTGCCGGGCGCCACCTTGACGTGCTCGCCCGCCCCCTCCAGATTCTCCACCACGTAGGTGGCGGTGCCGCTGAAGTTGGAGAGCCGCCAGTAGTCCTCGGCGGCGGTGATCTCGCCGGCGCGGCGCGCGACGCCCCGGTCGGTGAGCGGGACGGCGGCCGGTCGGCCGGGCTCGCCGCGCCCGAACCCGGCCACCTCGCCCGGGCCCAGGTGCAGCAGCGCGGGCCGGGCGGCCGGCGCCGGGCCGGCGGGCCGGGCGGTGCGGAGGGGCCGGGCCGGTCGGTGCGACGGGCCGGCGGGAGCGGGCTCCCGACGGGATTCGGGCAGTTGCACGATGACCGTGTCCATCCGGGCCACCTCCGTGGGTCGCGTCGATCGTAGCCGTCCGAACCGCCGCACGCAGGTCCGCCACCCGGACGAGTGAACGCCGCGTCGCGCCGTCGGCCGGCGGGCCGACCGGGCGTCAATCCGATGCCGAACCCGCCGAGTTGGCGGGGGCGCGCGGGGCGGGCCGCACCCTGCGGGGCGGCGCCCCGGCGGGGCCGGTGGCCGGTGCGGCCCGCCGTCCGCCGACGCCCGGGGCCGCCGGGGCCCTCGGGGCGCCTGGTTGCAGCACGTAGTTGAACGGTCACCTTGAGTGTGATGCAGCGCACATATGGCATGCCCATGAAATGTGCAAGACTCATCCCACCCAGTGAGATTCCCTTGTTTTCCAAGGAGGTTCATATCATGCGCGCTCAAATCGCAGCTCTGATGGTCACGGTGGCAGGGATCACGGCGGCGACCGCACTGCCGGCCGTGGCGGCCCCGGCAACGACGGCAAGCAGCGGGGAGGGGGCCGTGGCCTGCATCACCGCGGTCAACCGGCCGTGCGTCTGGCAGGAGAAGGACGGCGGGGGATTCGTCGGAGTGGCCCAGGTGTCGGCCGCGGACCCGGCCCACCTGACGCTCGTTCAGGTCGAGGTCCGCACCCAGCGGTCCTGGGGCGCCCCGTGGGTCACCGTCGCCTCCGCGACCACCGTCACCAACGGCTTCGCCAAGGCCGTCACCCCGCGGGTCGTCACCAAGGACCTCCGGATGGTCTGCGCCACCGGCGGCCCGGCCCTGGACGCGGCCCAGCGGGTGACCAGCTGCACCGGCCCCTTCTGATCCCTCGGGATCCGCGGCTCTCTTCCGGCCCCGGTGGGCCGGAAGGGGGCGCGGGAGGCGCGGTGGGGCCCGCCCCTCCCGCGCCTCCCGCCGCCACCGGCGACCACTCGGAAAACTCCCGGCCCGCACCCGGGCCACCGGCCCGCCGACAATGCGCCAACCTCCCCGAGAAACCCGACCGACCGGTGCAACCCTCCTCGGAGCATGGGTTTTTGCTCTATCTTGGGACTTCGTGGAGCGGGGCGGGCCGCCCACCCGCAGGCGCGCGCCGAACGGCGCGGCCTGCCCACGCACCGCGCTCCACCCCCGCCACCGCAGGACCGACGGGGACGAAGGGGGAGCGTGTCGATGCCCGAGGGGACCACGCGTTCGACCGAGGCCGGCGGCGGCCCCGCCGGCAGCACCGACGACCCGGCCGGAACGGCCGGCGGACCGGGCGGACCGCCGACGCCGGCGGCCCGCGGACGGCTGGCCGGCCGGCGCGCCACCGTCGACGCGGTGCTGCGCCACTCACCCGCGCAACCGCTGTTCCGGCTCGCCGCCACCCGCCGCCTGGCCGTCCTCGCCTACCACGGCATCGACGACCCCCGGACGTTCGCGCTCCAGATGGCCCGGCTCGTCCGGATCGCCCGCCCGGTCCCGCCGGCCCTGGTCGAGGAGGCCGTCCACGGCGGCCGCCCGCTGCCGGCCCGCAGCGTCCTGGTCACCTTCGACGACGGCGACCGCACGGTACTCACCGAGGCCCTGCCCGTCCTGACCCGGCTCGGCATCCCGGCGGCCGCCTTCGTGGTCACCGACCACATCGACGGGGACCAGCCGTTCTGGTGGACGGAGGCCGCCTTCCTGGCCGCCCACCGCGGCACCGCCCGCCGGCTCGCCGGCTGCGCACCCGGCGCGGTCGTCCGCCGGCTCAAGACCCTCCCCGACGCCGACCGCCGCACCGCCCTCGCCGAACTGCGCGACAGTGCCCGCGCCGCCGCGCCACGGCAGCAACAGCTGACCCGCCAGGACCTGCTGACGCTCCACCGGGCCGGCGTGACGATCGGCAACCACACCGCCGGCCACCCCTGCCTGGACCACTGCGACGACGACACCGTCCGCAGCGAGATCACCCGCGCCCACTCCGAGCTGGCCGGCTGGCTCGGCGGCGCGGAGCCCACCGCCTTCGCCTACCCCAACGGCAACGTCGACGAGCGCGCCGACGCCGTGCTGCGCGGGCTCGGCTACCGGCTCGGCTTCCTCTTCGACCACCGGCACGACCGGCTGCTGCCGCGCCGCCCGCTGCGGATCAGCCGGCTCCGGGTGAACTCCGCCACCGGACGGGACAGGTTCGACACCATTCTCTCCGGGCTGCACCCGGCCGTGCACCGGCTGCGCGGCGGGGTCTGAGGAGCAGCGGTCCGAACGGGCCCGTGGCCGGGTCGCGCCCGGGCCGGCCACGGGCCCACGCAGAACTGGGGGTTGGGGGATGGCACCTGCCGACGCGGTGACCGGGGCGGCCACGCCCGTCCGGTACCGGAGCGCCGCACTGCCGGCGGACGTCCTGGACGGCTGGCGGGCACTGGCCGCCGGTGATCCGGACAGCTCGTGGTTCAGCACGCCCGAGTGGGCGCTCTCCTGGTGGGAGACGCTCGGTGCGAAGGAGGGCACCGGCGAGATCACGGTCTGGCGCGAGCCGGACGGCCGGGTCTCGGCCGTCGTGCCGCTGCTGCGCACCCGGCGCCGGCTCCACCCGCGCGCGCCGCTGGCCGTACCCTGCCTGACCGTCCTGGGCTCCGGCCCCGGAGCCGCCGACCACTGCGGCTTCACCGTCGCGCCGGAACGCCGTGCCGAGGTGGCCGGCTGGCTCGGCCGGCGGGCCCGCCGCACAACCCTGCTGCTCACCGACCTCGACGCCGGGCAGACCGGACTGCTCCCGCCCGGCGCGGCCGAGACCGGCCGCACCCCCTGCCCGCGCGCCGACCTCACGGCGGGCCCGGACGCACTCGGCTCCCGGCAGTTCCGCGCCGACCTGCGCCGCTACGGCCGCAAGCTGGCCGCCGAGGGGATCACCTTCCGCTGGGTGGCGCCGGCCACCGGGGAGGACCAACTCGCCGAGCGGGCCGAGCTGGTGCACGCCGTACTCCGGCTGCACCGGCAACGCCGGGCCGCCCTCGGCCGGCCCACCACCTTCGACGCGGCCCGTGCGCCGCTGCACCTGCGCCTGCTGGAGCGAGCCGCCGCGACCGGGCGCGGCGAGGGCCCGGCCTTCCTGGTCGCCGAGCGGGCCGGCGAGGTGGTCGGCGTGCTGTACGGGTTCCGCTGGCGGGACACCTTCGCGTACTACCAGATCGGCTGGGACCAGTCCTGGGCCCCGCTGCGGCTCGGCACCGCGGTGATCGCCGAGGCGATCCGGGCCGCCGCCGGCCAGGGCCTGGCCACCTTCGACTTCCTGCGTGGCACCGAGTCGTACAAGTACCGGTTCGACGCGGTGGACCGCGAGGACGTCTCCTGGCTGGTGCCGCACGGCCTCTCCGGCGCCCTGCTCGGGCTCAAGTACCGGGCGAAGGCGGCCCGGCAGGGCTGAGGCCGGCGGACGGGCGCAGGCCGGCGCGGGTGCAGGCGCGGTCGGGCGCCTGCCCGGTCAGCGGCCGGTCCGCTCCGCTCCCCCGGCCTGCTCCCGGCCGGCACCACCCGTGCTGCCCGTACCGCTCGCACTGCTCGTGCCGCCCGCACTGCTCGTACCGCCCGTACCGTCCGGACTGCCCGCACCGGAGCTGGTGCGGATCGTCTGGGTCGCCGCCGGGATGCCGTCCCCGCCGACCGCCGGCCCGCCGGCCCCCGACACCGCCCAAGCCGCCGTCGCGGGGCGGGCCGCCGTCACGGGACTGGCCGCCGTCGCGGGGCGGGGCGGCATGGCCGGCAGCGCCGGCACGCCCACCTGCAGCGCCGGCACCACCGTGCCCGCGGCCTCGGGAGCGCCGGCGGCGTCGGCCGCCCCGGCAGCCCGGGGCGCGGCGGTGCCCAGCGATTCGAGCCGCAGCTCCAGGTTCGGGTGGTCGGGGTGGCCGCCCGTCCAGTCGGCGTCCTTGCTCCGGATCACCCGGGTGCGGACGCCGGAGCCGAGGATCTGCACCGGGCCGGGCCGCATCCGGACGTTGGGCCACCACTGGCCGTTGAAGCGGTGCTCCAGCGCCAGCTCCCACTCGTCGTCGCGGACGTCCAGGCACTCCCCCACCCGGCCGGCCAGGACGCTGGTCCCGTACGAGGCCCGGACCACCACCCGCTGGTCGAAGGCGGCGTCCTTGCCGATGACCGTGATCCGCCACGGTCCGTCCATTCGCAGCACGGCCGCCCTCCCGAGGTCTCCGTGCGGGACCACCCGGCCCCGCACCTCCCTCAACGGGCCGCGGGGCCGGGGCGGTTCACCTCGCCCGGGCGCGGGTCAGCGCCGGGCCGTCAGCCAGTCGGCGAAGGCCTCCAGCGCCGGGCCCGGGTCGCGGCGGCCGAGGCCGATCCGGAACCGGTCGGGGGGCGTCGGGGTCAGCTCGGAGCGGTAGATGCTCGCCGGGAGGAGCAGGACGCCGGCCTCCTCGACCAGGCCGGTGCAGAAGTCCTCCACCCCGTCCGGCCCGAGGTAGCGGGGGTAGGCGACGCAGCCGCCGTCCGGGGCCTGCCAGTCGAAGAGCTCGGGGAAGGCCGCGAAGAACTCCTCGAAGACCGGCAGGTTGGCGGCCAGGATGCCGCGGTTGCGGGCGAGGATCCGCTCGCGGTTCTCGATGGCGATCCGGGCCAGGATCTCGCTCGGCGCGGAGTTGCAGATCGTGGTGTAGTGCTTGGCGCGCTCCAGCCGGCTGCGCAACTCGCCGTCCCGGCAGGCGATCCAGCCGATCCGCAGGCCCGGCAGGCCGAGCGACTTGGAGGTGACGTTGAGCGAGAGGGCGCGTTCGGAGAGGTCGGCGGCCTGCGGCAGCGTGCGGGCCGGGTCGCGCTCCAGCCCCCGGTAGACCTCGTCGCTGAACAGGTGGATGCCGCGCTCGTCGCAGAGCCGGACGAGCCGGGTGAAGTCCTCGGCGTCGATCACCTTGCCGGTGGGGTTGTTGGGGAAGTTCACCGAGACGACGCGGGTGTTGGGGCGCAGCGCGGCGGTCAGCGCGTCCAGGTCGAGCGCCCAGTCGCGGTCGGCGTCCAGGGCGATTCCGGTGACGTCGCAGAGCGAGAGCGGGACGGTCTCGGCGGACTGGTAGGCGGGGGTGACGACGACGGCGTGGTCACCGGGGCCGAGGAGCACCTGCATGGCGAGGTTGAGCGCCTCCTGCGCGCCGCCGAAGCAGATCACGTCGTCGGCGTCGAGGTGCTCGTACATGCCGGCGATCGCGTGGCGCAGGGCCGGGTCGCCGAAGGTCTCGGTGTAGCCGAGGGTGAGGTGTTCCCAGGCGTGGCGGTCCTCGGGGCCGGCCAGGGCGAGGAGTTCGGACATCGCCATGGTCTGGGCGTCCGAGGCGGTGAGGTGGTGGCGGGCGGTGAACTCCCAGCGGGAGAAGTAGGTTTCCAGCCGGAAGTCGGGCAGCACGGTCATCTGTCTTTCCTCGGTGGGGCGGTGGGGGCGGGGCCGGCCTTGAGCTCGGCGAGGAGGGTGTACACGGTGGAGCGCGACACCCTGAGTGCGGTGGCGACGGCGGGGACGGCCCGGCGGACGGTGAGCACACCGGCCCGGTCGAGTTCGCCGAGCACGGCGAGCCGGTCCTCGCGGCCGAACCGGTCCAGTGGCCGGCCGTGGGCGCGGACGTAGCCGCCGATGACGTCGTTCATCCGCTCGGTCCAGTCCTGTTCGAAGAGCGGCTCGGGGCGGGGCACGGTCGGGGCGGCGAAGCCGGCCAGCAGGGCGGCGGCGTGTTCCAGCGGCCCGCGGTCGAGGTTGACGCAGAGCACCGCCGCGGGGTGACCGTCGGTGTCGCGCAGCACGGCGCTGACCGAGGAGAGCCGCCGGCCGTCGGGCAGCAGCTTGGCGTAGGGGCCGTAGACGTCGGGCGCCGCCGGGTCGAGCCCGGCCAGCTCGCCGAGCAGGGACGGGTCACCGGGGGCGCGGCCGCCCGTCGGGTTCCAGATGGCGAGCACCTCGTCCCGGACGGCGTCGTGCAGGACGACCTCGGCGTAGGGGCCGAGCAGCAGTGCCACCGCCTGGCAGACGGGCCCCCAGGGCCGCAGGCGCGGGTCGGCGGGCCCGGCCGGTGCCTCGGGGGCGGCGGGGGCGGCGGGGGCGGCGGGCGGGGGCCCGGGGGCCGCTGTCGGACGTTCCGTACGCATGTCTGGACTGTACGTCCAGTCTGGACGTTTCGTCCAGAACGGCCGCGCCCCCGCCCCCGCCCCGCAGTCGGGGAGGGAACGGGGGCGTGGCCGCCGCCGGCACCGGCACGGGGGGCCGGGGCCGGCGACGGGCGGGCTCAGGTGCAGCTGATCAGCAGCGCCAGGGTGGCGGTGCAGGTCCGGGCCGCGCGGTCGTTGGCCGCCACCGGGTCGGTGGGCGCGCTCGCGGTGCGGTTGGCCGTCACGGTGAAGGTGCGGCCGAGGTTGAGCAGGCCGACCTGGACGGTCAGGTGCCGGGTGGTGCTCGCGCTCTTGGCGAGCGGGCCGGCCACGGTGCAGGTCAGCTTGCCGGCCGCCACCGTGCAGTCGGTGGACGAGGCGCTGAACCCGGAGGGCAGGTCGGCGACGACGGTGGCCGAGTCCACCGCGTTCGGGCCCTGGTTGGTGAGGGTCAGCGTGTAGTCGACCCGGCCGGAGAACAGGCCGCCCACCGGGTGGGCGGTGAGCGCGACGGCGAGGTCGGCGGTCGGCGCGACGTAGCTGAACCGGTCGGCGGTGGTCACCGCGCTCGTCCCGCCCGGGGTGGTGACCCGCACGTCCACGGCTCCGGCCGCGGTGGCGGCGGGCGCGGTGGCGGTGCAGGAGGTCTCGGTGCAGCTGAAGGCGGTGGCGTTGCCGGCGGCGCCGAAGCCGACCGCGGTGGCGCCGGCCAGGTCGGTGCCGGTGAGGGTGACGACCGTACCGCCGGCCTGCGGGCCGGAGGCGGGGGCGACGGCGGTCACGGCCGGCACCGGCAGCGGGAAGCCGAGCACGGTGACGGCGCTGCCGTCGAAGTCGCTCAGGTAGCCGTGCCGCCCGTCCGGGGTGAGGGCGAGCGTGAAGGGGCTGGCGCCGGTCGGGACGGTCGCGGTGACCGCACGGTCGGCCGTGGTGATCACGCTCAGCGTGTTGTCGGCGTAGTTGGAGACGAACGCCCGGCGCCCGTCCGGCGAGAGCGAGACGGAGTACGGGTTGGTGCCCACCGTCACGGTGCCCGTGACGGTGCCGGCGCCGGTGTCCAGCACGCTGACGGTGTTGTCGCCGCCGTTGGCCGTCCAGAGCCGGGAGCCGTCGGCGTTGAGTGCCAGCCCGAAGACGCCGTGGCCGACCGGGACGCCGGCGCCGACCGTGTTGCTCGCGGTCGCGATGACGTCCACCGCCTGGGCGCCCGAGGCTGCCACGTAGACGTGCGCCCCGTCGGGCGCCACGACCACGCCGTGCGGTTCGGCGCCGACCGGGACGGTGGCCGTCACGGTGTTGGTCGCCGTGTCCAGCACGCTGACCGTGCCGTCCCCCGCATTGCTCACGTACGCGTGCGCGCCGTCGGGCGCGACCGCCACCCCGAAGGGCTCGGCGCCGACCGGGACGGTGGCCGTCACGGTGTTGCTCGCCGTGTCCAGCACGCTGACGGTACCGTCCTGGTGGTGCGTCAGGTACGCGTGCCGGCCGTCCGGCGCCCAGGCCACCGCGTACGAGCCGGTGCCGGCCGTGAAGGTGCCGGCCACCGCGTTGGCGGCGGTGTCGAGCACGGTGACGGTGCCGCTGCTCTGGCTGGTCACGTACGCCCGGCTGCCGTCCGGGGCGAGCGCGACGCCGGCCGGGTAGGCCGCCACCGCGACGGTGGCCGCCGTGACGGGCGGCGGCGCGGCCGCCGCGGCGGTGCCGGGCTGCGACAGCAGCGCGGCCGTGGCCGCACCGGTGGCGGCCACGGCCGTCCAGGAGCGGAGCGGCGAACGACGTATTCTCACGAAAATTCTCTCCAGACTGGTCGGATCATCGGGTCATGCGGGCGCTCCGACACCTGCCGAAGCCGGACGAAGCGTAGGAGACCCGTTGACGGATCGTCAGGAGTTGACCGGGATTGTCGCTAACTGTTCAGAACTGCTCACAATCGCAAAACGGTAGGTGACGCCTCGCCACGGCGCGGCCGGACGGGCCACGCCACCGGGCCCGGCACCCCGTGGAGCGGGGGCGGTCCCGGCGGCGGAGCGGCCCGCGGAGCCGCTACAGCCTGCGGGCGAAGGCGTCGGGGGCGCCGTTGGTGTCGCCCGCGGCGAGCGTGCCGTCCTCGGAGCCGAACACCACGACGGCGCCGAGCGCGTCGACCGACGGGCCGCTGGAGGCACCCGCCGTCTGGCCGCCGTCCGCCGCCACGCTGACCCGCTCCACCCGGCCCGTCACGAGGTCCCGCCGGAAGACGTCGGAGACCGCGTTGGTGTCACCGGGGACGAGGCTGTCGGCCTCCGAGGTGAAGAAGACGCTACGGCCGTCCGCCGTGATCACCGGATCGTAGGACATCCCGTTCGACGCGGTGCCGTCCTGCGCCGAACTGACCAGCCGGGTCGTCCCGGTGGCCAGGTCGCGGACGAACACGTCCAGCAGGCCGTTGGTGTCCCCCGGGACGATGTCGGACGAGCGCGTGGTGAAGACCACCCGGCGCCCGTCCGGGCTGAGGTACCCGGCGTTCGCACTGGCCAGCACCCCGTCGGAGCCGAGGCTCCCGCCCTCCGTCCGGCCGGTCCGCAGGTCGTGGACGTAGTACGGGTACGTCTGCGGCTTGGTGATCCCCGGCCCCTCGGCGGCCGCGCGGGCCGCCGGCCCCGTGCCCGGGCCGTCCCCGCCGGCGCGGGCCGCCGGCGTGGCCGGGCCGCCCGGCAGCAGGTTGCCGGCCTTCGAGGTGAAGCCCACCCGGCTGCCGTCCGAGCTGAGCACCGGGTTGACGGAGGCGCGGTCCGCCTCCGCGCCGCCGACGCCCACGGAGGCGCGCCTCGTCGCCCCGGTGCGGCGGTCGAACACGAAGACGTCGGCCACCTGGTTGGTGTCACCGGGGACGAGGTCCGCCCGGCCCGAGTCGTAGGCCACGTAGCGCCCGTCCCAGCTGATCACCGGGGAGCCCGAGCCGCCGGTCTGCGGCTGGGCGGGATCGCCGGTGCTGATCCGCTCGGTCCGGCCCGTCCGGCGGTCGCGGACGAAGACGTCCTCGGCACCGTTGGTGTCCCCCGGCACCAGGTTGTCGGCCTCGGACGAGAAGGTGACGAACCGTCCGTCCGCGCTGATCCCCCCGGAGATCGAGTAACCGCCGGCCTGGCCCCCGTCCGACGCCACGCTGACCCGCTCGACCAGGCCGGTCGAGAGGTCGCGGACGAAGACGTCCTGCGTCCCGTTGGTGTCCCCGGGCACGAGGTCCGCGGCCTCGGAGTCGAACACCGCGTACCGGCCGCCCGGGCTCAGCGCCCCGGCGTACGACCGCCCGGCGCCCGGCGCGCCGGCCGGCGTGCTGCTGAGGAGTTCGGTGCGCGGCCGGGCAACCGCGCCCGGCGACGCCCCGGCCGGGACGGCGACGCCCGCCAGCGCCAGCGCCGCCAGCACGCCCGTGCAGCCCACCGCTCGGACGGCCCTGCTCCTGGTCCACTTCATGGTGGTCCCCCCACGATGGCCCTGCGCTCCTGGACGCGGACCCCGGCCGGCCGCCGGTCGGGCGCCCGGCCCCGGGGCCCGCGACCGAGCCAACCGGCCGCCTGCCCCGGGGTCAACCACCCGACGGCCGGACGGCGCCGGGTGACCGCAAGAGGCCACCGCGATCACCGGCCCCAGGAGCACCGCGCCGCACCCGGCGCCCCACCCTCCCGCAGCGGGGAGCACAGCGGCCGGTCCGGCGGGCACGGCGGCCGGTCCGGGCCCGGACCGGCGGACCTCCCGGTCAGAACGCCTCCGGCAGGCACTCCTCGTACAGCTGCCCGTCGAAGGCGTTGCGCGCGTGCGTGCGCATCCGCGGACCGTAGACGGCGTCCTGCGCCAGGGCGGAGTAGCCGGTGCCCCGACGGACGATCAGCCCGGCGGTGTCCGCCAGGTAGACGTCCAGCCCGGGATACATCAGCTCGATGCACGGCAGGTCGTCCACGTCCAGGGCGAACACCGGGTACTCGCCGTACGCGTCGGCCTCGCCGGTGGCCAGCACCCGGCGCGAGTCGGAGCCGCCGGGGAGCAGGAAGCACTCGTCGAAGCGGTCGGAGAGCGGGTCGAAGCAGGAGCCCCACGGCTCGCCGAACTCGTCCCGGGCCAGCCGGCCCAGCGGGCGCGGCGTGAACCGGTCGTCCGGGCCCAGCCAGCCGGACCGGCGCAGCAGGCCGGTGTCGAAGGCCAGCCAGCGCCGCAGGCTCGGCGGCAGCGGGCGCCCGCTGGGGAAGGCGGCGGCGGCCGGGGCGCCGGCCGGCAGCGGCTCGGGCGCACCGGTCAGCCACGGGCCGGCCGACGGGGCGTGGCCGACCACCGGCCGGCCCGGGTCGGCCGCCACGGCGGCGACGACGCGCTCGGTGAGGGCGGCGCCGTGCTCGGCGGCGCCGGAGCGGTGCCGGGCCCGGCCGGTGCGGTGGTCGGCGGTGGGTGAAGTCATGACTCTCGGCGTCCTGTTCACGGCTGGCTCGGGGCTGCTCGGTCGCGCCGAATCTACGGTCCGCCGCCGACACCGCCGGGCCCGGGGTGGGCGGCCGCCCGGCACCGACCGCCCCGCCCCCGTCGCCGCCCGCCGTCGCCGCCCGCCCCGCCGCGGCGGTCAGGGCTGCTCGGGCGGGCCGATCAGCGGGGCGCAGACCGGTGCGGCGAGGCCGATGAAGACGACCAGTTCGCGGCCGCCAGGGTTGGTCGGCAGCGGCACCGTCTGCCAGTTGTTGGCGAGCCAGACGTTCCCGGAGGGGTCGATCTGCACCGCGGTGTTCCGCGTCAGGCCGTCGAAGGTGTAGCCGGTCGCGGGCGGCGAGATCGGCTGCCCGGTCCGGTGGCCGGGCGGGCAGGCGGAGAGCCGGGTGCCGCAGAGCTGCGCCACCCGGTGTCCGCCGAAGTTGGCGACCCAGACGGTGTCGTCGCCGTCCACCGCGATGCCCCAGGGCAGGAACAGCCCGTCGTTCACGAAGGGCTGCTCCGGGGTGGTCCCGTCCGGGCGGACCATGGTCACCGAGGCGCCGGGCACCCGCTGCCGCACGTCCCGGACGGCGTCGGCCAGACCGGCGGCGGTGCCGTCCTCGCAGGGCAGCGGCACGACACCGCTGTTGGCCACCCAGGCGTTGCCGCGGCTGTCCGTGGCGACGCCCAGGGGGTTCTTGATGCCCCCGCCGGTGACGGTGCGGACCGGCTCGCCCTCCGGCGAGAGCTGCACGAGGCTGTCGCTGCCGTTGCCGGACACCCACACCCGGCCGTCCCCGTCGACGGCGAGGTCGAAGGGCTTGACGAGGGCGCCGTCCGGCGGGGCGATCCGGCGCGCGGCCTGCGGGTCGCCGTGCGGCAGGACGGTGACGCTTCGCCCGCCGCAGTCGGCGATCCAGATGGTGCCGTCCCGGTCGGCGATCGTTCCCTGGGGCTGCACGATACCGCCGGAACGCCACCCGTCGGCGGGGGACTTGGCCGTCCCGTCCGGCCCGAACTGCGAGACGCTGCGGTGGAGCTGATCCGGGTCGAGCGGGCAACCGGCGCCCTGGAAGCCGAAGTTGCCGACCCAGACGTCCCCCTTCGGGTCCAACGCGACGCCGTAGCCCGCGCCGTAGAGGCCGCCGCCCTGGTACGGCGCGCCCGGCGCGTCCTCGCCGGTCGGGGTGAACCGCAGGAGGCTCCGGCCACCGCAGACGGAGGTGCGGGGGTCCGCGGCGTACTGGTAGTTGTTGGCGACCCAGGCGTTGCCGTCGGCGTCGAAGGCGAGGTTGCCCGGGCCGTTCAACTCGTGGCCGTTGCCGGTGTAGCGCAGCGCCAGCGTCCAGGCGTCGGGCGCGGCGGGCAGCGCCGGCCGGTAGAGCGGCCGCACGGCGGCCAGCGCGAACAGCTCGGCGACGTGCTCGCCCGGCGCGTGCGCGACGGCGACGGCCGCCTCGAAGGTGTTGGCCGGCTCCGGCTGCCCGGGCCGCCGCGCGAGCCGGAACAGCTCCTCGCAGGTCTGCCCGGCCACGCAGCCGGCCAGGATGTCCGCCAGCGAGTTGAAGGCGGGCAGCGTCGAGGTCTCCGGGCCGTTCGGCGCTGTGGCGAGCACCCGGGCGACACCGCCGTCCGCGAGGTCGGCCAGATTGTGCGTGATCGCGGCGGCGTTCTGCAGCCCCGGGTAGCCGCCCGAGATCCCCGCCCCGCCCGGGCCCCCCGCCGCGCCCGGGAGCCCCGCCGCGCCCGCGAACCGGGCCATCGCGTACGCGGCCGCCACCGTCGTCCGCTCGTTGACCACCACCTCGGGGTACGGGTGCGGGGCGCCCAGCACGGCGGCCAGGCCGACCGGCCCGCCGCGGCCGCGCTCGGCGAACAGGTACAGCACCGCCCGCGGGTCGGCGGGCCGGTGGTAGGCGAGCCGGAACCGGCCCTCGGCGTCGGTCCGGGCCCGGGCGAGCGCCTCGGCCGGCTCCCCCGGCCGGCGGCCGGCCCGGTACAGCGTCACCTCGGCGGCGCCGAGCGGGGTGTCCCCGCTGCGGACGACGCCGCGCTGGAGGTCCGGGCCGCCGTCCGGCGGGTGACCGGCCACGGCGCTCTGGGAGGTACTGGCCGAGAGGGCGAGGAGGGTGGCTGCGAGCAGGAGCAGGCTCCGGCGTCGGCGCATGTGACAGCTCCGGTGGATCGGTGACTTCGGCGGGGGGGTGGCGGCCGGTGCCCGTGGTCCCGGCC
Source organism: Kitasatospora sp. NBC_01560 (assembly GCF_045208415.1). Taxonomy (NCBI): domain Bacteria; kingdom Bacillati; phylum Actinomycetota; class Actinomycetes; order Kitasatosporales; family Streptomycetaceae; genus Kitasatospora; species Kitasatospora sp. NBC_01560. The sequence continues at coordinate 1,158,969 of NZ_CP109364.1, forward strand.
ACCTCGCGGCTGGGCGGCTGGGCGGCTCGGCGCCTCGGCGTCTCGGCGTCTCGGCGTCTCGGCGTCTCGGCGTCTCGGCGTCTCGGCGTCTCGGCGGCGGGCGCTGCCGACCGGACCGCAGCGCCAAGGTCGCACGCCGGTCCGCCCGGACGCGGTGCGGCGGCGGGCCGGGCGGGCCGAGTTACACCCATCGGGTGAGGCCGTACGCCCTCCCGGCCGGAGCACCGGGCGCAGCCCTGCGGCCGGCTCGCCCGGCCGGTGCCCGCCGCCCCTGCGGGTGGCCCCGGGCACCGGAGCTGACGGGCCGTGAGCCTACAATCCGATGGTCCACAGAGCATCGAACTCCCCGGGGGTACCGGCATGTCCGACCAGCGCGTCGTCCTCGTCACCGGCGGCGGCACCGGCATCGGCGCCGCCACCGCCCGCCTGCTCGCGGCCGAGGGCCACCGGGTGGTGGTCTCCGGCCGGCGCGCCGAACCGCTGGAGCTCGTCGCCCGGGAGACCGGGGCGCTCGCCCAGGTCTCCGACACCACCGACCCCGACGACGTCCGCGCCCTCGTCGCGGCCACCGTCGCCGCCCACGGCCGGCTCGACGGGCTCGTACTCAACGCCGGGGTCGGCCGCGGCGGCTCCGTCGGCGACGTCACCCCGGAGGACTGGGAGCTGGTGATGCGGACCAACGTCACCGGCCCGTTCCTGCTGCTGCGCGAGGCGCTCCCGCACCTGCTGGAGTCGCGCGGGGCCGTCGTCGCCGTCGCCTCGGTCTCGGCCCTGCTCAACGGCACCGCGAACGCCGCCTACGCCACCTCGAAGGCCGCGCTGCTCCAGCTCTGCCGCTCGCTCGCCGTCGACTACGGCCACCGCGGGCTGCGCGCCAACACCGTCTGCCCCAGCTGGGTGCGCACCGAAATGGCCGACCGCCCGATGGCGCGCTTCGCCGAGAACGAGCAGCTGCCGGGCGGCATCGAGCAGGCCTACCGCGAGGCCACCCGGCTCACCCCCGCCGGGCGCCCCGGCGAGCCCGCCGAGGTGGCCGCGGCCATCGGCTGGCTGCTCTCCCCCGCCGCGAGCTACGTCAACGGCGCGGTGCTCACCGTCGACGGCGGGGTCACCGCCCTCGACCCCGGCACGGCGGCCTTCGGGCTGCGGATGGAGCCGCGCGCCGGGAGCCGGTAGCGCCGCCGGCCGGGGCACCGCGCCCCACCGCCGGACCGGGGGCGCCGGTTCGACGCCGCCGGGCCGGTGCACGGGTGGCGGCCCGGTGTGCACGGGTGGCGGCCCGGTGCGGGTCGGGCGCAGCCTGGAAGGGAGACGATCGCGCATGCCCGGACGGCGGCCGACGAGCCGTCGACGAGCGGTTCGCGGGCGGTCGGTCGTCGAGCGGCCGGCCGAGGAGCGGTGATGGACGAGACCGACGTACTGGTGGTGGGCGCCGGCCCGGTGGGGCTGACGGCCGCGGCGGAGCTGCGGCGGCACGGGGTCGGCTGCCGGATCGTGGACCGGCTGGCCACCCCGCAGCACTACGCCAAGGCGGTGGGCGTGCAGCCGCGCACCCTGGAGCTGTGGGACGCGATGGGCCTGGTCCGCGCCGCCCTGGACGAGGCCGTCCCGATGCGCGGACAGCTGCTGTTCGTCGACGGCCGGCCCGGCCCGCGGATCGAGCTGGCCCTGCCGCCCGACATCCCCTACACGTTCGCCGCGCTCCCGCAGTACACGACGGAACGCCTGCTCACCGAGCACCTGGCCGGCTACGGCACCCACGTCGAACGCGGCAGCGAGCTGGTCTCGCTCCACCAGAGCGCCGGCCACGTCGATGCCGGGCTGCGGACGCCCGGCGGGCCGCGCACCGTCCGGGCCCGCTACGTGATCGGCTGCGACGGCGCGCACAGCCTGGTCCGGAAGGCCGCCGGTGTGACGTTCGAGGGCGATGCCTTCCCCGAGCAGTACATGCTGGGCGACGTCGAGGTGGAGTGGGACCTCCCGGAGGGGTACGGCGTGCGGGCCAGCCACCACGACGCGGACGGCGCGGTGGACGACCTCCTGGTCTGCATCCCGCTCCCCGGCCGCGGGCGGTACCGGATGTCGATGATGGTGCCGAAGGAGCTGTCCGGCGACGACGGCCCGGCAGGCGGCGGCCCGGCGGCGGGTGGTGCGGCGGAGGGTGGTGCGGACGGCGGCGGCGCGACGACCGGCAGCGGCGCGGCGGACAGCGTCCGGCACGGCCTGGACGGCGACCGGGCACCGGAGCTGCGGCACATCCAGGCGGTGCTGGACCGGCTCTCGCCGCGGCCGGTGCAGGCCTCCGGGCTGCGCTGGTCCTCCACCTTCCGGATCAGCGCCCGGCTGGCCGGCTCCTACCGCTCCGACCGCCTGTTCCTCGCCGGGGACGCCGCCCACATCCACCCGCCGACCGGGGCGCAGGGCATGAACACCGGGATCCAGGACGCCTACAACCTGGCCTGGAAGCTGGCGCTGGCGGTGCGCGGTATCGACGCGGACGGCCTGCTCGACAGCTACCACGCCGAACGGCACCCGGTCGGCGCGGAAGTGGTCGGCCGGACGGTGCGCCACGCCGGGGCGGGCGTGCCGGCCGACCCCGAGGACCTCGACACCGTCCTCCGGCGCGAGGCCCAGCTCCTGGTCGGCTACCCGGACAGCCCCCTGGTCGCCCCGGCCGACGGCTCCCCCGCCGGGCCCGCCCCCGGCGACCGGGCACCCGACTGCCGGGGCCTGGAGCGCGAGCTCGCGAGCTTCCCCCTGCGGCTGTTCGACGTGCTGCGCAGCCCCCGGCACACGCTGCTGTTCCACGTCGGCCCCGGGGCCCCGGGCGAGTCCGTCACCACCTGCGCCGTCGCGGCGCTCTCCGCCGCCCACGGGCTGCTGGACGTCTACGCGGTGCTCGCCCCCGGGGCGCCGGCGCCGCAGTGGCGGATGCCGATCGTCCGCGACGGGGCGGGAGAGTTCGCCGCCGCGTACGGGGCCCGCCCGGGCGAGGCGTTCCTCGTCCGACCCGACGGCCACCTCGCCGGGCGGTTCCACCCGCCCACCCCGGACGGCCTGGTCGGCTGCCTGCGCCGGACGTTCGCCACCGGGTGAGGGCGGGCGCGGGGGCGCCACCGGGTGAGGGCGGCGCGGGGGCGCCACCGGCGGGGCCCGACGACGTTTTGCTGTCAGTCCCTGCGAGCACAATGAAGTATCGCCGCCGACGAGGGGACGTCCAGGCGCGGCCGATCCCGGATTCGCGCGCACCGTCGTGACCCGACCCGTGCAACCCGTACGACCCGCGCACCCCGTGTGCGCGCAGTCGGGTCGCACGGCGCGACGCCCCGCCTCGTCGGTCGCTACTGGGTCGGTCGCTACTGGGGGGAGCAGACGAGTGAGCTTCATCGGCCTGATCATCATCGGCGGAATCGTCCTGCTCGGCATCAAGGTCCTGTGGTGGGCCGTGAGCCGGGACGACACCCGCAGGAAGTCCCGCTACCGGGGCGGCGACGGGGGTGGCAGCGGCGGCGACTCCGGCGGCGGCCACAGCGGTTGCGGCGGGGGAGGTGGCTGCGGCGGCGGGGGATGCGGCGGCGGCTGCGGCGGCGGCAGCTGAGCGGGCCCGGTCGGCCGGAACGGGGACCAGCGTGCTTTCGCGAACATACTCACGGCGCATCGAGCGCGTCCGGACGGCGGTCGACGCGCTCGAACTCCCGCCGGCCGTCTACCGGACATGCCCGTTCCAGCCACGGGAGTTGGTGGAAACCGGGCTTCGCCAGTGGCTGCGGTGCTGCGGCGCGGCGATGCTCGACCGGCAGGTCATCGGCATGCCCTCGTACGCCGTCGACGAGGCGTGGCACGGGCTGATCCTGTGCACCGAGCGCTACGCGGCCTTCTGCCGGGCCGCCTACGGGCGGTTCCTGCACCACCACCCCCGAGGGGGCGCGCTCCCCGGGAACGCGAAGCGCGCGGGCTCGATGCACGAACAGCTTCAGCGGACCGAAGTGGCGTGGTCCTTCGCGGCCCGGCCCACCGAGGAATGCGTCCTGTGGGACTTGGACGCCCGGGTGGGCGTGCCCGAACCGTGGGGTCCGCGCGTGCAGCGGTAGGGCCCGGCCGGCCGGTCGCGCCGCGGGCCCCGGCCGGGAAACCGGTCGGGGCCCGCGTGACGGCGGTGGGGTCGGAGCGTGCCGGACCGGACGCGAACGACCGCGGCGGGCCGCTCAGCCCGCCGCGACGGCCTGCTGGAACCCGGCGGGCGTGGCAATCCCGAACTCCGACTCGAACAGCTCGCGGACCGCGTCGGCGCCCACCACCTCACGGGTCGACGTCGTGCCGTCCGTGCCGCGCCGGGTGAAGGTCGTGCCGTCGAACAGCAGGTGCCCGGTGGGCAGCGTGCGCTGGGCGAAGAGCCGGTGGAACGGCGAGCGCGGGCTGGTCGCCACGTACCAGTTGGCCATCTTCAGGTCGGCGACGGGGGCGCGGTCGAGAGTGAACGCGGTCTGGTCGACCCAGCTGTCGTCCGTCCGGGCCTGGAGCACCCAGACCGGCGAGGGGCTCTCGGCCTCCTCCAGCACGAGCCGGTGCCGGCGCCCGGCCCCCTCGCCGACCTCCTCGGGCACCATCGGCAGCGGCTCCAGCAGCCCGCCGACCGCCCCGTAGCCGACATCGGCGAGGTAGCGGCCCGGGGTGCCGGGCACGTCCACGGCGAGCACCATGTGCGTCCGCGGGCGCTCCTCCCCCGGGCGGGCACCGAATCGGACCCGGCCGGTGAGGCGGGTGACGCCGAAACCGAGCTCTTCCAGCACGGCCGCGAACAGGCTGTTGTGCTCGAAGCAGTAGCCGCCGCGGGAGTTCTCGACCAGCTTGCCCTGGAGGTCGGCGAGGTCCAGCGAGGGGACCGTGCCGAGGACGACGTCGATGTTCTCGAACGGGATGCTGAGCAGGTGCGCGAGGTGCAGGGACCTCAGGGTGGCAAGGGTCGGCTCCCGCTCACCGTCCCACCCGACGCGGGCGAAGTACTTCTCCAGGTCAACCGTCATGCCCCCACCGTACGCACCGCGTCGGACGGTTGACCTCCGGCCCCGGTCCTGAACCGGGTGGACCGGGCGACCTAGGACCTCCGCCCTACCCCCCGACCACCGTCAGACCTTGCCGAACTCGCCCGACCGGACACCCGCGACGAACGCCCGCCACCAGCAACAGCCCGGGTCGGCCCGGCTGGCGCCCGGCCCTCCCGGGCGTCCTCGACCGGAGCGGATCCCGCGGGTGGGATCCGCTCCGATGCCACGGCCACTTGAACACGCACCGGTGATCACCACGGCATTCCGGCCAGCCAGGAGACTCCGAAAGGCCCTACACCCGCAGGTACTTGCGCAGGGTGACCGTCGCCGCGCCGGCCGCCATCACCGTTCCGGCCACGACCAGCAGGGGGATCACCGAGAGCACGGAGGAGACGCCGATGAAGTGGATGAAGTTGATCCGCTTGCCGATCACGTGGGTGACGACGTAGTGGCCGGCGAACAGCAGCCCGGACGCCAGCGCCGCGCCCAGCAGGGCGGCGAAGACGGCCTCGGCGATGAACGGGATCTGGACGTAGAGGTTGGACGCGCCGACCAGCCGCATGACGCCGGTCTCCCGCCGCCGGCTGAAGGCGGAGATCCGGACGGTGTTGACGATCAGCAGGAGTGCGACGCAGAGCATCAGCCCGGTCAGCACGAGTGCCGTCTGCTGGAGGGTGTTGAGCACCAGGAAGAGGTTCTCCATGACGGAGCGCTGGTCGGTCACCGAGTGGACTCCGGGCTTGCCCTGGAAGGCCGACCTGATGACGTCGTACTTCGCCGGGTCGGTCAGCTTGACCCGCCAGGACTGCTGGATCGCCTCCGGGCCGACCACCGAGGCCAGCGGGCTGTTCGGCACCATCTCCTTCCAGCGCTTGTAGCCGTCCACCGCGCTCTCGAAGCTGACGGACTTCACCACTGCCATCTTGTCGAGGGCCGTCTTCACCTCGGCGATCTGCTGGTCGGTGGCGGCGCCACCCGTGCACTGCGGCGAGTAGATGACGTCCGTCCTGGTGCAGAAGTAGACGCTGACCTCGACCCGGTCGTACCAGAAGCCCTTCATCGAGTCGACCTGGGCCCGGACGAGCAGGCTGGCACCGGCCAGCGCCAGGGCGAGGGCCACGCTGATGACGACAGCGATGGTCATCGTCAGGTTGCGGCGCAGGCCGATGCCGATCTCTGACAGGACGAACTGGGCACGCATCTGTTTCCAACTCCAAGCGGCAGCCGCCACCGTACGGGCGGAACACCGGACCGGGCGGGGCTGCCCCCGTGACGGCGGGGTCGGCCGCAGGCGGGTCCGGGTGTGCCCTCGCGATCAAGAACCCCCATCTCTACCGGTGCGGCCCGGGGCGGCACAGAAGCGTTCGGGCACAGTGCGCCGCCCGATCGGGAACGGCCGCCGCCCACCGCCCGGCTGCCCACCGCCGAGCCGCACTTCGGAGCGGGGTCACGGCGGGGACGGCGGACGACCGCGGGGACGGCGGGGACGGGGGACGACCGTGCGGGCGGGGCGCCGGACGGACCCCGACCGGTCAGCCGGTGATCCAGTCCTCCACCGGGATGACGGGGGTGACGCCCGGGCGGTGAATGGTGCCCTCGATCAGGCCGTACATCCGGTCGGCGGCGTAGTAGACCTCGTTGTCGTTCTTCAGCCCGAACGGCTCCAGGTCCACCAGGAAGTGGTGCTTGTTCGGCAGGTTGAGCCGCACCTCGTTCACCTCGGAGCGGTGCGCCAGCACCCGGTTGGCCATCGCGTGCAGCGTCTGCTGGAGCGAGTACGAGTACGTCTCGGCGAAGGCCTCCAGGAGGTGGCGGCGCGACCTCGTCGGCTCGGCCGCGATGCCCCCTGCGCAGTTCGCGCAGTGGGCGGTGACCGTCGCGCGCCAGGGCGACCGCCCCGACACCTCGACTCCGTCGTCGAGCCGACCGCCGCCCGCCAGGGGACACGATCCCCCCTGGCGGCCCCCCTCGGAGGCCGGGGCCCGGCGTGCGTGCAGGAAATTGGATTCCAGGAGTCGTATTAGCTAGCCTCATGCTCGTGAGGCTGACCAAGAGCACCGACATCGCCCTCCGCATCGCCATGCGGCTGGCCGTCCTCGACGCGGACGCCAACCCGACCACCCGCGAGGTGGCCGAGGCGGTCGGCGTGCCGTACACGCACGCCGCCAAGGTGGTCAGCCGGCTCCAGCACCTCGGCGTGCTGGAGGCGCGGCGTGGGCGGGGCGGGGGGCTGGTGCTCACCTTCGCCGGCCGGACGGGCTCGCTCGGGCTGCTGCTCCGCGAGCTGGAGGGCGTCGGTGACGTGGTCGGCTGCGAGGACGAGCCGCCGTGTCCGCTGCGGGCGGCCTGCCGGCTGCGCGGGGCGCTGCGCACCGCGCAGGAGGCCTTCTTCGTCTCGCTCGACCCGCTCTCGATCGGCGACCTGGTCGCCTCCCCGACCGGGCCGGTCCTGCTGAGCCTCACCGGCAGACCCGCCTACTGACGACCTCCCCGACTCGTCCGACCGACCGACCCGCCAGCACCCTCGGGCCGTGCCTCCACACGACCTGAAATACGACTCTCAGATACCAGTTTGGAGCGAACCCCATGCTGTCCGCCAAGTCCGCCGAGGTCGTCGAAGCCACCCTGCCCGCCGTGGGCGCCGCGATCGGCGACATCACGCCGCTCTTCTACGACAAGCTCTTCGCCGCCCACCCGGAGCTGCTGCGCGACCTGTTCAACCGCGGCAACCAGGCGAACGGCTCCCAGCGGCAGGCCCTCGCCGGCTCGATAGCCGCGTTCGCCTCCGCGCTGATCGCCCACCCCGACGTGCGGCCGGACGCGATGCTCGCCCGGATCGCCCACAAGCACGTCTCGGTCGGCATCACCGCCGACCAGTACCGGATCGTCCACGAGCACCTCTTCGCCGCCATCGTCGAGGTGCTCGGCGAGGCGGTGACGCCCGAGGTCGCCGCCGCCTGGGACGAGGTGTACTGGCTGATGGCCAACGCGCTGATCGCCGTCGAGGCCCGGCTGCGCGCCGAGGCGGCCGCCGGGCAGGGCAGCGGCCCGGACGACCTCTGGCGCCCGTACACGGTCGTCGCCCGCCACCAGGAGACCGACGACGTGACCAGCTACCTCGTCCGCCCGGCCGACGGTGGACCGGTGCCGCCCTCCCGGCCCGGCCAGTACGTCTCGGTGCGCACCGTGCTCGCGGACGGCGCCCGGCAGATCCGTCAGTACAGCCTCTCCGGCAACCCGGACGGCGGGCTCCGGTTCACCGTCAAGCGGGCCGCCGCCGCGGCCGGGGACGGCCCGGCCGGCGAGGTCTCCACCCACCTGCACGACCACCTGCACACCGGGGACGTCATCGACGTCGCGCCGCCGCTCGGCGACATCACCCTGGCCGACGGCGACGGCCCGGTGCTGCTCGCCTCGGCCGGCATCGGCAACACCCCGATGACCGCGATGCTGGCCCACCTCGCCGACGGCGGGTCGCCGCGCACGGTGGTCTCCGTCCACGGCGACCGCGACCAGCTCTCGCACGCCTTCCGCGCGGACCTCGGCCAGCTCACCGCCAAGCTGCCGAACGCCACCGCCCACGTCTTCTACGAGCGGCCGCTCGGCGACTGGCCGCAGGAGCGCACCGGGCTGGTCGACCTCGCGACCGTGCCCGTCCCGCCCGGCACCACCGCCTACCTCTGCGGCCCGCTGCCCTTCCTGCGCTCCGTCCGCAGCCAGCTGCTCAGCGCCGGCGTCCCGGCCGCCGCGATCCACTACGAGGTGTTCGGCCCCGACCTCTGGCTCGGCCAGGACGCCTGAGCGGCCGATCCCCCGGGGATCCGAACCCCGGGCTCCGATCCCCGAGGCTCCGGACCCGCGGGGCTCCGGACCCCGGCAAGGCTCACCCCCACGGCGCGGCGCCCTCCCGCCCGGCCGGGCCGCTCGGTAGCATCACAGCCGCACGATCACCGGCGGGCCGGCCGACGGCCCCGAACCACGGGCGCGGGGAGGGACGTTGCGGGTCGCACTGTTCGCCACCTGCGTCAACGACGCGCTGTACCCGTCCACCGCGATCGCCACCGTCCGGCTGCTGGAGCGGCTCGGCGTCGAGGTCGACTTCCCCGCCGGCCAGAGTTGTTGCGGACAGCCGCAGTTCAACACCGGCTACCGGCGGGCCTGCGAACCGCTGGTCCGCCGGACGGCGCGGGCCTTCGCCGGCTACGACCACGTGGTCACGCCCTCGGGCTCCTGCGTGGCGATGGTCCGCGACAACTACCCGCGGATCGGGGCCCGGGCCGCGGCCGAGGGGCGGGGCACCGGGCTGGCCGACCTCGCCGCGCAACTCACACCGCGTGTGGTCGAGTTGACCGAGTTCCTGATCGATGTACTGGGTGTCGAGGACGTCGGTGCGTCCTTCCCGCACACCGTCACCTACCATCCGTCCTGCCACGGGCTGCGCGTGCTGGGCCTCGGCGACCGGCCGCTGCGACTGCTCCGGGCGGTCCGCGGGCTGGAACTGCTGGAGCTGCCGGGCGCCGAGGAGTGCTGCGGCTTCGGCGGCACCTTCGCCGTGAAGAACCCGGCGGTCTCGGCCGCGATGGGTGAGGACAAGCTGCACCACGCACGCTCCACCGGCGCCCGGGTGCTCTGCGGCGCCGACAACTCCTGCCTGCTGCACCTCGGCGGGCTGCTGCACCGCCGGGGCGACGCCCTGCGGCCGCTGCACCTGGCCGAGATCCTCGCCGCCACCGAGGCCCACCCCTGGCAACCGGCCGGCGCCGGAACGACCGCACGCACCCGAACGACCACCGGCCCCGGGGGTGCGGATTGAGCAGCGGTACCTTCCTCGGCATGCCCGCGTTCCCGGCGGCCGCGGCCCTCGCCACCCGGGACGCGACGCTGCGGGCCAACCTGCGGCACGCCACCCGCACCATCCGCGAGAAGCGGGCCCGCGCCGTCGCCGAACTCGGCGACTGGCCCGAACTGCGCGCCGCCGGCAAGGCGATCAAGGACCACACCCTGCGCCACCTCGACCACTACCTCCTCCGGCTGGAGCGGGCCGTGACGGCCGCCGGCGGCACCGTGCACTGGGCCGCCGACGCCGACGAGGCCAACCGGATCGTGACGCGGCTGGTCCGGGCGACCGGCGAGCGCGAAGTGGTCAAGGTCAAGTCGATGGCCACCCAGGAGATCGGGCTGAACGAAGCCCTCGCCGCCGCGGGAATCACCGCCTACGAGACCGATCTCGCCGAGCTGATCGTGCAGTTGGGCGACGACCGGCCCTCGCACATCCTCGTCCCGGCGATCCACCGCAACCGCGCCGAGATCCGGGAGATCTTCGCCGAGCGGATGAGCGAGTGGGGCCGCCCGGCCCCGGAGGGCCTCACCGACCGGCCCGCCGACCTCGCCGAGGCGGCGCGGCTGCACCTGCGCGAGACGTTCCTCCGCGCCCGGGTGGCGGTCTCCGGCGCCAACTTCATGGTCGCCGAGACCGGCACGCTGGTGGTCGTGGAGTCCGAGGGCAACGGCCGGATGTGCCTCACCCTGCCGGACACCCTGATCTCGGTGGTGGGCATCGAGAAGGTGGTGCCGACCTGGCGGGACCTCGAAGTGTTCCTGCAACTGCTCCCCCGCTCCTCCACCGCCGAGCGGATGAACCCGTACACCTCGCTCTGGACCGGCACGACGGCGGGCGACGGGCCGTCCGCGTTCCACCTCGTCCTGCTCGACAACGGGCGGACGACGGCGCTGGCCGACCAGACCGGGCGCCAAGTCCTGCGCTGCATCCGCTGCTCGGCCTGTCTGAACGTCTGCCCGGTCTACGAGCGGGCCGGCGGCCACGCCTACGGTTCGGTCTACCCGGGGCCGATCGGCGCCGTCCTCACACCCCAACTTCGCGGCACCACCAGCCCGCTGGACGCCTCGCTGCCGTTCGCCTCCACGCTCTGCGGGGCCTGCTACGACGTCTGCCCGGTGGCGATCGACATCCCCGAGGTCCTGGTCCACCTGCGCGAGCGGGTCGTCCGGCAGCGCGGGCACCGGCTGGAGCGGGCCGCCATGGCCGCGGCCACGTACGTGCTGGACCGCCCCGCGCTGCTCGCGGCGGCCGAACGGGCGGCCGCCCGGACGAGGCGGCTGCACCTGCGCCGGCTGCCCGGACCGGGCCGGGCCTGGACGGACACCCGCGACCTGCCGCAGCCGCCCGCCGAACCGTTCCGCGACTGGTGGCGGAGGAACCGCGGATGACCGCAGACCGACCGGCCGACGCCCACGACCCGACGACCGGGCCACGCGAGGCGGGCAAGGCGGGCGAGACGAGCGAGGCGGGCGAGGCGGGCGAGGCGGGCGGCGGCTCCCGCGAGCTCGTCCTGGCACGGATCCGCGCCGCCCTCGGCCGGACCGGGGCGGCCCCCGGTGGCCCGGGCGCCACCGGCCCCGGTGAGCCCGCGCCGCCGCGCGACTACTGGCCGAGCCACACCCCGGCGGACGACCCGGCCGCCCTGCTCGACCTCCTGCACCACAACCTCGCCGACTACCGCGCCCGGGTGCACCGCTGCACGCCGGCCGAACTGCCCGGGCTCCTCGCCGGCCTGCTCGCCGCACGCGGCGCCCGGACGGTCGCCGTCCCGGCCGACCTGCCACCGGCCTGGCTCGGCACGGCGGCCGCCCCCGGCGTCGCAGGCGTCAGAGGCGTCACCGGTATCACCGGGGCCGCGCGGATCACCGTGCTGCCGGACGACGGCACGCTCACCGCCGCCGCCCTCGACCGGACGGACAGTGTGCTGACCGGCTGCGCCCTGGCCGTCGCGGAGACCGGCACCCTGGTCCTGGACGCGGGCCCGGCCCAGGGCCGCCGGCTGCTCACCCTCGTCCCGGACCACCACATCTGCGTCGTGCTGGCGCCCGACCAGGTGGTCGCCTCCGTCCCGCTGGCCCTGCCGCTCCTCGACCCGACCCGGCCGCAGACCTGGATCTCGGGGCCCTCGGCCACCAGTGACATCGAACTCGACCGGGTCGAGGGCGTGCACGGCCCGCGCACCCTGGAGGTCGTGCTCGTCACCACCCGCAGCTGAGAACGGCCGCGCACGTACCCCCGCCCCCACCCCCACCCTGGATCAGGCCGGCCGCAGCTCCAGGGTGCAGCACTTCGCGCCGCCGCCGCCCTTGAGCAGCTCGGACACGTCCACCGGCACCGGGGTGTAGCCCTGCCCGGACAGCCGGACGGCCAGGGCCTTGGCGGTCTCCGGGAGCAGGACGTGCCGCCCGTCCGACACCGCGTTGAGGCCGAACACCTCGGCGTCGGCGCGGTCGGCCAGGATCGCGTCCGGGTAGAGGCTGCGCAGCAGCGCCTGGCTGTCCGGCGAGAAGGCCGCCGGGTAGTACATGACGTGATCGTCGTCGAGGACGGCGAGCGCGGTGTCCAGGTGGTAGAAGCGCGGGTCGACCAGGGTCAGGCTGAGCACCTGGACGCCGAACAGTGCCCGGGCCTCCGCGTGCGCGGCCGGGTCGGTGCGGAAGCCCGTCCCGGCGAGCACCCGCCGGCCGGCCACCAGGTGGTCGCCCTCGCCCTCGTTGACGTGGCCCGCCCGGTGGACCTCGCGGTACCCGTGGGCCCGGAACCAGTCCTGGTAGGCCTCGGACTCGCCGGCCCGCTCGGGGTGCCGGAAGGTCGCCACCAGCGCCCGCCCGTTCAGCACGGTCGCGCCGTTCGCGGTGTAGACCATGTCGGGAAGGCCGGGCAGCGGGTCGATCAGCTCGACGGTGTGGCCGAGCCGCCGGTACAGCGCGTACAGCTGCTCCCACTGGCGGACGGCGAGCGCGGTGTCGGTCGGCCGCGCCGGATCCATCCAGGGGTTGATCCGGTAGTCGACGGTGAAGTGCGTCGGCCGGCACATCAGGTAGCGCCGCGGCCTGGCGACACGCTCCGGGATTGGATACGGCATGCGGCAACCTCCGCCGTCCGGGGTTCGGGAGTCGGGCGTGCGATCACACGGGGCGAGCGCGAGCGGGCCCGTGGCCCTGCAATCGAGCAATCGAGCGGTCGAGCAGTCGAGCAGTCGAGCAGTCGAGCAGTCGAGCGGTCCAACGGCCCAGCAGTGGAGCGGTCCCGCAGCCGGGCGGATGCACGGCCCAGAGGGCGGCTGCCCCGGCCGCGCGACGGGTACACGCGTACGCCTGCCCCCGGCGGACGCAACCCCCCGCGCACCCGGCGCACCCCCGGGCGCACGGTGGCTCGGCACGCGCCGTCCGACCGCGGGGGCCGCCGGGCCGTCCGGCACCGCGACCCGGCCCCGGGGCGACCGCACAGCCCCAACGCCCTTGTACAGCAAGGCTTCTCCCGACTGCCGGCCTGACGCTCCGTCCGTCACACCCGCCGCCGGCCACCGCACGTGGCCCATCTCACGTCCCCACAACGGCCACCTACGGTGGCGTAGGTCACTTGAGACAGTGAACTATCTCCTTCATGCCGAACCTCCAGGAGACCCTTGACCTCAGTTCGTACGCCGCCCTCGGGGACAGCTTCACCGAAGGCCTGAACGACCCCGGCGCCGACGGCGCCTTCGCCGGCTGGGCCGACCGGCTGGCGGGGTTGCTCTCCGACGGGCGGCCGCCGGGCGGCTTCCGGTACGCCAACCTCGCGGTGCGGGGCCGGCTGCTGGACCAGATCGTCGCCGAGCAGGTGCCCGAGGTCCGCCGCATCCGGCCCGACCTGGCCACCTTCTGCGCCGGCGGCAACGACATCCTGCGCCCCGGAAGCGACCCGGACGAGGTGGCCGAACGCTTCGAGGCGGCCGTCGTCCAGCTCGTGGAGTCGGCCGGGACGGTGCTCATCTGCACCGGCTTCGACACCCGGGGCGTGCCGCTGCTGAAGCACCTGCGCGGCAAGATCGCCACCTACAACGGCCACATGCGGGCGGTCGCCGACCGCAACGGCTGCAAGGTGGCCGACCTCTGGTCGCTGCGGGCGGTGCAGGACCGCCGGGCGTGGAGCGACGACCGGCTGCACCTCTCCCCGGAGGGGCACCAGCGGGTCGCCCTGCTGGCGGCCCGTTCGCTGGGCCTGCGCACCCAGCAGGACCCGGAGGCGCCCTGGCCGGTCCTCCCCGTCCAGACCGCCGCCGACCACCGCCGGGAGAACCTGCAGTGGGCGCGCGAGTACCTGCTGCCGTGGGTGGGACGGCGCCTGCGGGGCGAGTCCTCCGGGGACCACGTCGAGGCCAAGCGCCCGGAGCTCATGCCGCTCTGACGCAGCATCGGAAGGCCCGACCGGCCTGCGGGGGTTATTTCGACGCCGCGCTGAAGGAGCACGATCTGGGGAACGCGTCGGTGATCGACAACGAGCGGCGCCTGGAGATGACGCTGCGGCAGCAGCCGAAGCACCTGCTCCCCCAGGCGGCGAACCACTGCTGGTTCCACGACCCCGCCAAGGCCCTGTGCCTGAAGCTGGCCGGGACACCGGGCGCAAGGCGCCCGCTGGCAGGGGTCTGCGACTCGGCCCGCTGCCCGCAGGCCACCCACCACCCCTGTCACCTGCCGGTATGGCGGAGTCATGCCGCCAACCACAAGGCATTCCTCGCCAACCCGCGCTTCCCGAAGGGCGAGAAGACCCGGCTGATGCCGGAGCTGGAGCGGGCACAGCGGGTGGTGGACGAGATCATCACGGCCCGCGCGGCCGGCGGAGGGGAATGAGATAGCTAGGATCAGTGACGAGAGGAGGACCCAGTCAGGCGCAGCTCGCCCGGCTGGAGCAGGATTCGGAGCGGCGGTCCGCTGGCTCACGGCTGGAGGGACCAGCGGTGGACACTGGCACGGATCAAGACGCTGATCGGCCGACTGTTCCACGCCTCCAACACGGTCGAGGGCACCTGGCGGCTGCTGAAGCGGCACGGCTGGAGCTGGCAGCAGCCCGCCCGGCGGGCGACCGAACGCGACGACGCGGCGTCAAGGCGTGAAGAAGGAGACCTGGCCGCGGGTAAGAGCAGCTAACACAAGGCCGTCGTTCGGCCATGTCTCCTCGTCCGTCTGCTCGTTGGTCCCCCCGTGCGGAAGCGGAAGGGTCCGCCTGGGTGGTGTCGGATGATCTCTGGGCACGGATCGAGCCGCTGCTGCCGGTGAGGCAGCGCCGGTCTCGTAATGCGGGTCGGTTGCCTCTTGATGATCGCGGCTGTCTGCAGGGGATCCTGTTCGTACTGCACACCGGGATCCAGTGGGAGCGGCTGCCGCAGGAGCCGGGTTTCGGCTCCGGGATGACGTGCTGGCGTCAGCAGCAGGACTGGCACGAGGCCTGCGTCTGGGGCCGACTCCATCAGGTCCTGCTGACCGAGCTGCACCGCGCCGGGAAGCTGGACTGGTCCCGGGAAGTGATCGACGGGCCCCACGTCATCACCGATGCCCACGGCGCCCCGCTCGCCATCACCCTGACCGGCGGAAACAGGCGCGACGTCACCCAACTGCTGCCTCTGCTGGACGCAATACCGCGCATTCCTGGATCCACGGCTTCCGACGCCTCCCCATCCGATGGGACATACGCGACGACATCCATGAGGCGTTCCTCAAGCTGGCCTGCTGCGTGATCATCTACCGGCGCGTCCGCGCTTTGTGTTAGCTACTCTAATTAGCCGTTGGCCCTGCTGATTCACTTGACAGCACCAGCCTGGCAGCCAGGCTCCGGTGGGGGCCCGGTTGTCTCGCCCTTCGCCGGCGCGGTGCGGCCTCACCTGGCCCTTGGGCACCGCTGGCGTGAAGGGTTCAGACTGGTACAAGGGGCCAGTTGTCAGGTCTGGAGCGACAGTCGACGTAAGTGGTTGGCGTCAGGGAGGTGGACGACATGACGCCTGGGCCGCCCCCCCTTGCGGGTGACAGTAAGTCCTGGTTAGTACGCCTGAAATGCTGGAAAGCAGAGCAGAAGGCGTTGATGAACAGGCTTCCGTACTGGATCTTGTTCAAGTCCTGGAAATGGATCCTGATCTTCTTAGTGCCGTTCTTGATCTCCGGCACCGTCATCGGATTTGGCGATTCCTGGGAGATCTTTGTCGGCCGGACCTCTGCCAAGAACGCGGGCTGGCCAGCGGTTACCTGGCCGCTGT
Source organism: Kitasatospora sp. NBC_01560 (assembly GCF_045208415.1). Classification (NCBI taxonomy): domain Bacteria; kingdom Bacillati; phylum Actinomycetota; class Actinomycetes; order Kitasatosporales; family Streptomycetaceae; genus Kitasatospora; species Kitasatospora sp. NBC_01560. Next base: position 1,175,083 of record NZ_CP109364.1, read on the forward strand.
CGGTTCTCGGCTGGATGTTCGTACCAGCGTTCATCGGCGGCGTAGTGGGCGCCATCGTCAGCGCACAGATTGGCGAACGCCGGGCCGATCCGAGCGACGCGGTCGCAGACGATCTTCATGTTGACGCACGCCGAGACGGTCCGGGGGCGCACGGGGGTGGCACATGAGAACCTTGGCAGATATACACAGGGGTGGCGGTGGAGGCAGACTGTTTGCGAATGACTTCGTGAAGGTCCATGGCGGCGACTGGGCGGAGGCGAGTGAGCACTGGCGACTCACTGTACTTCACTTCTTGAACAGTTCGAGCGACGTTGAACGGCAGAGAACGAAGGAAAAGAAGCTTCAGGTAGCTGAGCGGGATGCCCAGGAGAGTCTATGGCTTGACGCTAAGGATGGATTTTGTGGCCACCCCAGGCAAGACTAGGTATCTCGATTGCTGGGAAGGTGACGCGCATGACCATAAAGAGCCGCGGCAAACGATCAAGTCAAGAGATCATGCGCGATCTGCTGGTTGCCAATCGCCCTGACATCGATCCCAAGGTAGCGGACAAGCTTTCCCACGCCATGGCTGAGAACGCGCGAACAGGGGAGCCGAGCGAGAAGCAGATCGATGATCTTCGCGAACGATTCCCGTCCCGCGGCACAGCCCCCACAGGGGCACACCGCCAGGATTCGGACCGCGAAGCGGCGTGGGCTCCCAGACGAGGGGGCATAACCGCCCGCGACATCATGCACAGTGGCACGGTGTGTATTGCCAGTACTGCAACGCTCGCCGAGGCCGCCGAGATGATGGCAGAGTCGGCCGTCAGCGCCCTCCCGGTCTGCGACTCCGATGGGGCCATTAAGGGACTTATCACCGATCGTGACATCGTTGTCAAGTGCGTTGCCGTTGGCAAAGATCCCTGGACGATGACAACTGCCGAGGCAGCCGGTGCGACGCACGCCGTCCACGCAGACGACCACATGGAGATGGTCCTCAAAAGGATGGAGCAGCACCAAATCCGCCGGGTCCCGGTGATCGATAACGGTCAACTGGTCGGCATGATCAGCGAGGCTGATCTTGCTATGGGCCATCGCGAAGGCCAGCGCCTCACAGATATGCAGATCATTGACTTCATGACCTCGGTGTACGTGCGACCCTGAGATCCGCCGATACCTGCTGCACGATCCCCTGAGCGAGCTCAGCGACACAGCTCAGCATGGGGCCGAATCCGGCGGGGGCGGGGTCCGGAGGAGCCCCCGCCGAGGCTTCCGCGCGGCTGAAACCCCAGGACCACCCAGCTGAAGGACACTGACGCCGCCGTCCGGCCAGACGCAGCAAAGCGGGCTCGGCACTGCCGGATCGGCCGAAGGTCGATGCATTCCCCCACCATCCTCCGCTGGCCGGTGTCTGCCAGCCACCTCTCGCATGACCCACGTCACTTTGACCTCCTGATCTGATGCACATCCGTTGAGGGATTAGCCTTCAACTCAGGGGCCAGCTGGTTTCGTCTCAACGAGACACGACCACTGCGGGACACAGATTACGCCCCGATGCCGGCCGCGCAGACCCCCGCCTCCGGGCAGGCGTTGTAGGTGAGGCCGTTAGGGAACCGGGCCTGCCCAGGCCGACAGAGTCCACGTGTAGATGTTGTCCCAGGCGCGATCGGAATTGTTGCAACTCAGCATTAAGCGGCGCGGCTTGGGCGTAGGGCTGGGGAAGAGGGGCGGTTCGTCCATGGCGGGGCTCCGGTCAACCGGGGTGCACCCCGGGGAGGGGCGGCCCCTCCCCGGGGTGGTGGTCGGCCAGCCCTGGCGGGCGGGGATCCAAGTGGCGGCGCCGCGCAGGAAGGCGACGGCACCGGCCGTCGTGCAGCCGTCGGCGTCGCCCCAGTTCCACACCCTCGCGCGCAGGCCGGACGTCACGCCGGTTCCTCATCGCCCGGGAGCCGGGACCGGTGAGGCGCGGGACGCGCCCCGGGCCGGACTTCACCGGCCCCTTCGCGCCAGTCCCCCGTGCACCAGCGCGGCCGCCGCGGCGCCCACCAGGTACCAGAAGAGGTCCGGCGCGTTGAACGTCGTCCCCAGCACCAACCGGGCCGCCGTGCTGCGGCTGCCCAGCTCCTCTGGCACGCCGGTGAGTTGGAAGAGCTCGACCGCCCAGCTCAGCGCCGCGGCCACAGCACCCGCCCGGAGCGGCCGCAGCCGCGGGGCGGCGACCACCACCACCGCGTACACCAGCACCGTGTACAGCGCGTCCCCGGCGCACTTCGCGAACTCCCCGCCGACCACCGCCCGTACGCCCAGCCCGGCCGCCACCGTCAGCACCGCAGCCGCGCCGGCCACACCGCGCACCCGCCACACGCCGCGCGGCGCCCGTACGCGCACAGCCCGCTCGGCCGCGACGGGCCGAGCCCCGGCCGCAGGCCTCCCCCGAAGATCATCCACATCGGCCACCCTAAGGGACCGGGCCGTGGGGCCGGGGACCACTCAGCAGACGGTCCGGACGACGACACCGGCGAGGTGGCGTCCGACGCGGAAGGCGGCCGCGCTCACCGTCCGACGGGCGGCCGGAGCACCGGTCCTTCCGTCAGCCGAGCGGTTCGAGAACGTCCGGGCGGCCGGCCACGGCGGGGCCGCAGCCTGCCGGCAGGTGGGCGACCAGCACCGCGACGGCCTCCGCCGCGGTGTACCCCTCACCGATCAAGCCCCCTCCGGAGTGCTCCTCCGCGCCGAGCCGCAGCACGCGGAACAGGCACCCGTGGAGCGGAAGGACCGACGGCAGGTCGTGCGACCAGGGGAAGCGGGTGCACCGGCTGAACTGCAGCGATCCGTGGGCGACCAGCGGGAAGAGGCCTCTGAGTACGGGATCGGCGTAGGCCGCCTCGACGAGGTCCTGGTCGACGTACTTCGCCTCCATCTCCCGGACCTGCTGCCACTTGGCCGCCACCTGCTCCTCGGCCGAGGCCGGCGCCGAGGCCGACGCCGGGGCCGCGCTGCTGTCGTTCACCCCGGGAGACTAGCGGACCCCCGACGGGGCGGTCGGGCGCCCCCGAAGGCCCACCGCACGCCGCACGCCGCACACGGCTCACGGCTCACGGCTCACGGCTCACGGCTCACGGCTCACGGCTCACGGCTCGGGATCCTCCGCCCGCAGCCGGGGGTAGCGGGCGGCGTCCTCCTCGTCGAGCCAGGCCAGCCGCCGGGCGATCGACGCCCGGTGCTCGGCGCAGGCGAGGGCGAGCAGGTGCCGGAGCAGCTCCCGCATGCGGGAGAGCACCAGCGGGGAGGTGAACGAGGCCACCACGAGGTCGTCGACGGTCGAGCGGAGGATCTCCTCCCAGGCGGGCAGCCGGATGATCACGCGCACCGTACGGCTGTCGTCATGAACGCGCACGACCGCGGCCGCCGTCGCCGCGGGCCCGGTCAGCAGGTCCTCCAGTTGGTCGAGCGCCTGAACGGCGGTGGCGGGATCGTTGATCGCCGAGGACAGCGACCGCAGTGCGATGTCCGCGAGCAGCCGCAGGCTAAGCGTCGGATCCTGCTCGAACGTCCGCTCCGTGCCCGTGACCAGGCAGTCCAGCACGGCTCCGGCCGGCAGGTCCCCGCCGTGGACGTCGGCGGTGGCGGCGCCGCGGCGCAGCGTCCGGCCCGGGGCGAACCGCAGGACGACGACCGCCCCGGCCACGGTGGCGGCCCGGAGCAGGCGGTCGATGTCGACCTGCTGGAGCACGGCCGGCGGGCCCGGCCAGACGACCGTCGAACGGGGCGGCGCGGTCGACAAGTCCTCCTCGGCGCCCGGTCCGGTCGTCGCGCCGGCCGTCGCCCCGCTCCGGGCCCGGGCCGGCGCGATCGGGCCCGGAGTCAGCAGGCCGAGCAGGTCGCGCCCGCGCCCGGCGACCGAGGAGACCACTGCGGCCAACTGGATGGCGGCGAACGCCCGGAGCTGGAGGGTGCGCAGGAGGAGGAGCAAGAGGAGGAGGAGCAGCAGTTCGGTGGCGGGGACGGCCACCGAGACCTCCGTCCGGTCGCCGACGGAGAGCGCGGCGGTGACGGAGAAGACGACCAGCCCGATGGTGAGGGCGAAGGTCCGCCAGACGATCGGGGCGTCGCGGAAGAGCGTCAGGCGCGGGGTGAAGGTCGTGGCGGCCCACTGCACCACGAGGAAGAGCAGCGAGAAGATCAGGGCGATCGCCCCCAGCAGGCCGATCCCCAGGGAAAGCACGATCTCGGTGACGGGACCGGCCGGCGTCATCGGCCCGCCGGAGATCCTCGGCAGGGTGACGCCCAGGCCCAGCCCGGCCAGGGCCGCGAGCAGCTGGCCGGCGTCGGCGCGCGCCCGGCGTCGGCGGCGGAGCGCGGCGCGGGCGGCCACCGTCAGCCCGCCTGCGGGGGTTCACGGCCGGGGCCGCACGGGCACGCCGGGTGCGGTGCAAGGGCCATGTCCGACTCCCTCCGCCGAGGACACCCGGGTGCGGCAACGGTCGGGGCGGGCGAACGGTGGGGGACGCCGTGACCGGGCCGGTGTGCGCGCAACCGCGCTGGCGACGCTACCCCAGCGCACCCGGCACCGCTCGGGCACGCGAGCCGCGGGCAGGGGGCCGGCGAAGGCGCGCGGACCCGGGGTACCGGGCCGGCCACGCGGGCCGGTCGGTGTCGGGCGGCGCTGGGGCCGGAGGGGCGCCGGGCGGCGGCCGACCGGCCACCGCAGGCCGAGGCCCGCGGATCGCTCCATACTGGGGGCATGGCGCAGAACACTCCGCCGCCGCACCGCCCGTCGACCGTCACGGTCAAGGGACGCGAGATGCGGCTGCGTACGATCGGGGTCGCCGTTCTCTCGGTGCTCGCCGTGTGGTTCATCGCGGTCAACACCGGTTCGGTGTCCATCACCCTCTGGGTCGCCGATGTCACCCTGCCGCTCTGGGTGGTCCTCGCCGTGACGCTGGCCACCGGGCTGGCCATCGGCTTCTTCCTGGGCCGCCGCAGCAGGGTCAAGGGCTGAGACCCGGCCGAGGGGGCGGGCGCGGGCGCAAGCCGGCCGCCGCCCCTCGGCGTCACGAGCTGCCCGCCCACGACCTGCTCGACCACCCGCGAGGCCCTGCCGCTCGCCCTGCCGTTCGCCCTGCCGTTCGCCCTGCCGTTGCACCGCCCCGGACGTCCTGCTTCCGCCGCGCGGTGCGAACGGCGTCCGGCGGTGGCGAGTGGCCTCCGCCGGACCGGCCGGTCAGGCGAGCAGCTTCTCCTTCGCCTTCCGGAACTCCTCCTCGGAGATCGCCCCGCTGCTCCTCAGGTCGGCGAGCTTGGCCAGCTGGTCGGTCTGGCCGGCGCCGCCCCCACCGCTCTCTGCGGCGGTCTCCTTGACGTACGCCTTGAACGCGGCGTCCGCCCGCGCTGCGTCCTCCGCGTCGCGCTCGCCCATCGACCTGCCGCGCACGATCACGTAGACCAGCACGCCGAGGAGGGGCAGCAGGATCACGAAGAGCATCCAGCCGGCCTTGCCCCAGCCACCCATGTCGTGGCTGCGGAAGATGTCGACAATGATCTTGAACAGCAGGAAGAACCAGAGCACGAGCAGGAAGAACTCCAGCATCGTCCAGAACAGGTTGAGCAGCGGATAGTCGTCCACGGTGCCCTCCTCGCGGTGGCCGCTCCGGGACCGGATCGGCGGCCACCCGGCTACCAGCGCCGCCCGAGAGTGGACGGCGGTCAATCGAGTCATATCACCGCAATTCGCCCCCTGCACCCCGTCCCTGCGCCCTTCCGTCCCCTCCTCGCCCCTCCCTCCTCCCCTCCTCCCGGCCCCCGGCCCCCGGCCCCCGGCCCCCGGCCCCCGGCCCCCCGGCCCCCCGGCCCCGGCTCGCAGGCTCCCCGCCGACGATCGTCCACGACCGGACGGCACCCCGACGGCGCCCCGACGGCCCCCGGAACCGCCGCCGCCCGCGCGGCGTCCCTCCCTCCCGACAGGCCGGTCCGGCGGGCCGGGTACCCTGCTGCCCGGCCCGCCGAGGGGCCGGGTCCGCGCAGGTCGCGGGCGGGTACGACGTGGAACGACAGAGGGACGGGGCGGGACGCGGTGACGCAGCTGACCGAAGCGGTGGAGAGGTCCGACCGGCAGGCGGACGAGGCGGGGGACGGCGGGGGCCCGGGGCGCCGGTTCACCGTGGAGGGCTTCGCCCCGCGCCACGACGGCCGGGCGCGCGAGCGCGGCAAGGCCCTGCGGGAGCGGACCCCGCGCGAGCGGCATGCCGAGTTCGTGCCCGCCGACGACCGGCCGACGGCCGTCGAGGCGATCGAGGCGTCCAACGCCGGCCGGCTCACCGAGCTGGTGCCGATCCGGCTCGGCCGGATGGCGGCCACCCCGTTCGCGTTCCTGCGCGGGTCGGCCGGCCTGATGGCGGCCGACCTCGCCACCACCCCGACCAGCGGGATCACCGCCCAGCTCTGCGGCGACGCGCACGCCGCCAACTTCGGCCTCTACGGCGACGCCCGCGGCCACCTCGTGATGGACATCAACGACTTCGACGAGACGGTGCCCGGTCCCTGGGAGTGGGACCTCAAGCGGCTCGCCGCCAGCCTGGTGCTGGCCGGCCGCGAGATCGGCGCCGACGAGACGACCGCACGCCGGGCCGCCTTCGACGCGGCGGGCTCGTACCGGCGGACCATGCGGGCGCTGGCCAAGCTCTCTGCCCTGGACGCCTGGAACGCCGTCGCCGACGACCAGCTGATCTCCTTCGCCCAGGCGCACGACCTGGCCGATGCCCTGCAGAAGGTCGGCGCCAAGGCGCTCGGCAACACCAGCGCCAAGTTCGCCGCCAAGTCCACCGTCCGGACGGAGGAGGGCGGTTGGCGGTTCACCGCCGCTCCGCCGGTGCTCAGCGAGGTGCCGGACGCGACGGCACGTGCGGTGGCCGCGGCGCTCGGCCCGTACGTGAGCACGGTGCCGGGCGAGCTGCAGCCGCTGCTCGCCCGGCACCACGTGCAGGACGTGGCGTTCCGGGTGGTCGGCACCGGCAGCGTCGGCACCCGCTCGTACGTCGTGCTGCTCACCGACCACCGCGGCCAGCCGCTGGTGCTCCAGGTGAAGGAGGCCCGGCCGTCGGTGCTGCTGCCCCACCTGGCCCGCGCGGGGCACCCGGTGACGGCGCAGGACGGCCACGAGGGCCGCCGGGTGGTGCTCGGCCAGAAGCGCATGCAGGTGGTCAGCGACACCCTGCTCGGCTGGACGACGGTGGACGGACTGCCCTACCAGGTACGGCAGTTCCGCAACCGCAAGGGCAGCGTGGACCCGGCGGCGCTGCTGCCGGCGCAGCTCGACGACTACGCGCGGATCACCGGCGCCCTGCTGGCCCGGGCGCACGCGCACACCGCCGACCCCGGCACGATCACCGGGTACTGCGGCAAGAACGAGGCGCTCGACGACGCGATCGCCGCCTTCGCGGTGGCGTACGCGGACCGCACCGAGGCGGACCACGCCGACCTGGTCGCGGCCATACGGGCCGGCCGGCTCACGGCCGAGCACGGCGTCTGACCCCTGACCGGGCCGGGCTCCGCGCCCGGCCCGCGCCCGGCCCTGCCCGGGGCCCGGATCGCGGCCCCGGCCCGGGGCCGCGGTTCACCCGGGCTCAGGCCGCGCCCAGGAACGGTGCGACGGCCGCGACGAACTCCGCCGGCCGGGCCTGGTGGACGAGGTGCCCGGCCTCGATGGTGACCACCCGGCAGTCCGGGATCCGCACCGCCATCTCCGCGATCCCGCCCTGCGGGACGTGGCTGGCCGAACCACCCGCGACGATCAACGTCGGCGCGGTGATCGCGGCCAGCCGCTCCAGCCAGCGCGGATCCGGGGTGTCCACCTGCCCCTTGACCGCCTTCACCACCGCCCAGTCGAAGTGCACCGGCCCGTCCGGCGCGTCGGCCACCCGGCTCGCCGGGCGCGGGTGCGGCGCGGGGACGTCCTCCAGCACCAGCCGGCGGATCCGCCCGGGCCGCTCCTGGGCGACCAGGTACGCCACCACGCCGCCCATCGAGTGGCCGACCAGGTCGACGCGCTCCAGCCCGAGCGCGTCCAGGAAGGCGAGCACGTCGTCCCGCATCTCCACCAGGCCGTACCGGCCGGGCCGGCCGCTGTCGCCGTGCCCGCGCAGGTCGAGCGCGAACACGTGATGGGCGGGGGCGAGCTCCGGCAGCACGCCGGCCCAGTCGAGCGACCGCTCGCCGAGGGCGTGCAGCAGGACCAGCGGCGGGCCGTCCGGGGGCCCGCTCTCCCCGTAGTTGAGGGTGACCTCCGGCAGTTCCACCGTCCCGTACGTCGTCATGACGATCACCGTACGTCGCACCGGCCCCGATCCGGACGGCTGTTCGCCCAGCGCTCAACCCCGGTCCGGCCGGGTCGGGCCAGGTCAGGCCCCGGGGCGGCCCGGTCGGGCCGTCACACCGCCCGGCCCGCGACCTCGCCCGCAGCCTTCCCCGCCCGCTGCCCGTCGGCCGCGTGGCCGACCGCACCACCGAGCCCACCGCCGACCGCACCACCGGCCCGGTCGGTCGGCTCCCGGTCGGCCGCCGCCCGCCCCGCGAACACCGAGGCCAGCACCGCCAGTCCGGTCACCGCCGCGCAGACCGCCGCCGCCCAGGTGTAGGCGGCCCGGTGCCCGCCTCCACCGCCGGTGGCCCGCAGGTAGACGCCGGAGAGCGCCGAGACGCAGACCGCCGCCGCTATCCGCTGCGCCATCTGCAGGATCGCCCCGCTCACCCCGGCCGCCTCGGCCGGTGCATGGCGCAGCACGAAGGCCTGGTTGGTGGCGCCCATCACGCCCACGGCGGCGCCGCCGAGCAGTTGCAGCGCGGCGAGCAGCCAGGGCAGCGCACCGGCCGGCCCCCAGTGCACCACCAGACCGCTCGTCAGCATCACCAGGGCCGAGCCGGTCAGCCCGGCGGTGACCGTCCGCCGGCCGAACCGCTGCACCACCCGCCAGGCCAGCGCCGAGGCGACTCCCATGGACACCGCCGACGGCAGCGCGACCAGGGCCGCGCCCATCGGGGAGAGCCCCAGGCCGTCCTGAAGGAACATGGTCAGTACCAGCCCGGCCGCGACGGAGGAGCCGAACTGGGCCATCGCCACGGCCGTCCCCAGCGCGTACGGCCGGGACCGGGTGAGCGCCGGGTGGATCAACGGCTGGCCGCCGGACCGGGCCCGCCGGCGCTGCCACCGGACGAGGACGCCGAGCAGCAGACAGGCGCCGGCCGTGAAGGCCAGCCCGCCGGTCCAGCCGGGCGGCTGGACGAAGGGCAGCATCAGCGTCAGGGTCAGCGCGCCGACCAGCAGCAGCCCGACCACGTCCAGGTCGGCGTTCCGGGCGCTCGGCCGCGGCCGGGGCAGGTAGCGGGCCGCCAGGGCGACGGTGGCCAGGCCGAACGGCAGGTTCAGCAGGAAGGTCAGCCGCCAGCCGTACTCGGGGCCGACCGCGGCCAGTACCGCACCGCCCACCGGCGGGCCGAGGGTGAAGGCGAGCCCGCCGGTCACGGCGTACATGCCGAGCGCCCGGGCCCGCAGCTGCCCGGTGAACACGTCCTGGAGGGTGCCGATCATCTGCGAGTTGACCAGCCCCGCGCCCGCGCCCTGGAGCAGCCGGGCGGCCACCAGCACCCACGGTTCGGTGGCGGTCGCCGAGAGGAGGCTGACCAGGGTGAACACCGCCAGCCCGACGACGAAGAGCCACTTGCGGCCCCGGACGTCGCCGAGCCGCCCGCCGGGCACCAGTGCCAGCCCGAAGGCGAGCGAGTAGCCGGCCACGATCCACTGCAGGTGGGCGGGCTGGGCGTGCAGGCTCTCGCGCAGCGCGGGGAGCGCGGTGTTCAGTACGGACTGGTCGAGCAGAGTGGTGAACCCGCCCGCGACACAGACCAGCAGCACCCGGCGCCCGGCCGCGTCGAACCGTTCCCGGGGAGCCGGAACCCCCTCGCCGGGTACCGGCCCCGGCACCGGCCCCGGTATCGGCCCCGGTATCGGCTCCGGCGCCGGCCCGTCGCTGGTCCGCTTCACGGGACGACCACCACCAGCACGTACCGGGCGTCCGCGGGCCCCGGGCAGCGGAACCTCGTGCTCTCCGCGACGAACCGCAGGCAGTCACCGGCCCCGAGCAGCTGCGGATCACCGTCCACCGTCAGCTCCAAATCGCCTTCCAGCAGCCAGAGATGGTGTTCCAGCCCGGGCACCGACGGCCGGTCGTAGGCGATGTCGGCACCGGCCGGCAGCAGGCCCTCGACGAGCTCCGCCCGCAGCGACCCGTGCGGCGGGGAGACCGACCGCCGGACGAACCCGGTCGCCTCGTCCCGCCACACCCGCTGCTCCCCGGCCCGCACCAGCCGCGCCGGCGCCGACTCGACCTCGGCCAGCAGCCGCGACATGGTCCGCCCGTAGACGGCGCAGAGCCGCCCGAGCAGCGCCGCGGTCGGACTCACCTCGGCCCGCTCGACCCGCGACAGGGTGGACCGGCTCACCTCGGCCCGCCGGGCCAACTCCTCCAGCGTCCAGCCTCGTTCGAGCCGCAACTCGGCCAGTCGGCCGGCCAGCCGCTCGTCGGCGGCACCGTCGATTCCCATATTCGCGATGCTATCCCGGATCCGGGATCGCCAGAAGGGCACACGCTCCGGCGCCCGGCCGAGACCGGCCGCCTCGCCCAACACCCCTACCGAGGAGGAGGCTTGGGAGGAAAATCGCGGGCGCCGGGCCCGGGAGGCCGCCTAGGATCGACGGTCATGGTTGATCTCTATCCTCCGACCCACCCCTACCACCACGGATTCCTCGACACCGGAGACGGCAACCGCATCTACTACGAACAACTCGGCAGCCCCACCGGCAAGCCCGTCCTGTACGTGCACGGCGGGCCGGGCGCGGGCACGCCGAAGCGGCCGACCCGGGCCTGGGACCCTGACCGCTACCGCGTCATCCGCTTCGACCAGCGCAACTGCGGCCTCAGCACCCCGCACGCCAGCGACCCGGCGGCGGACATGGGCCTCAACACCACGCAGCACCTGATCGACGACATGGAGCGGCTGCGCGAACACCTCGGCGTCGACCGGTGGTTGCTGAACGGCGCCTCCTGGGGATCGACACTCCTCCTGGCGTACGCGCAGCAGTACCCCGAGCGGGTCAGCGAGATCATCATCCAGGCGGTGACGATGACCCGCCCCTCCGAGACCCACTGGCTCTACCGGGGCGCCGGACGGTTCAAGCCCGAGGCGTGGGACCGGTTCCGCGACGGGGTCCCCGCGGACGAGCGGGACGGCGACCTGCTCGCTGCCTACGCCCGGCTGATGGAGCACCCCGACCGGGCCGTCCGGGAGCGGGCCGCCAACGACTGGCTCGCCTGGGAGGACGCCGTCGTCTCCGACGAGCCCAACGGCATCCCCGGCATGTACAGCGCCCGCGAGACCGACGAGCGGATCGCCTTCGTCCGGATCTGCGCGCACTTCTTCAGCAACGGTGCCTGGCTGGCGGAGGACCAGTTGTTGCGGGACGCCCATCGGCTGGCCGGGATCCCCGGCGTGCTGGTCCACGGCCGGCACGACATGGGCAGCCCGGTGGAGTCGGCGTGGGCCCTGGCGAAGGCCTGGCCGGACGCGCGGCTGCACATCTTCGAGGACTCGGGGCACGTCGGCAGCGAGGCCATGGTGCACACCGTCCGGGAGGCCATCGAGGAGTTCAAGAACCGCTGACCCGCCCCTCCCGGCAGCACCGGCGCAGGCCTGCCGGGCCTGCGCCGGTGAGTGGCCGGTCACCGCGGAAAACTGCGGCGACCGGCGCCCCGCCCGTGGGCTACGATCGCGCAGCCCGTGCAGGCCGCACGGGGTGGGGCGAGGGACTCGGGGCGGGGCGGATGAGCGAGGACGTGGTGGAGGCCGGCAAGAGCGAGCCGAGCGGGGCCGTGCAGGCCGCGACGGCACTGCTGCTGATCGGCGGCACCGTCGCGGGCCTGTGGGGGTTCGGCGTGCTGGGCAACGCCTCGGCGAACGGCAACGAGCCCGCCGCGTGCCCCGCGCCCAAGCAGTCGGACGCAGCCGAGTACCCGGCGCTGTGCGCCGCGCTCAACCGCCCCGACCTGCCGACCCTCGTCGGCATGCCGACCGAGCGCGTCTCGGTCGCGCAGTCCGGCGGCGGCCCGGTCACCTACGCGGACGGGACGAAGGAGGACGTCCCTGCGGCCGAGGTGCAGATCGGCCAGGTCCGGGTGCGCATCACCGACAACCGCACCCTCACGGTCGACGACGCCGCCTTCTTCACCTCCTCGCCGCCCGTCCGCACGCAGGTGCTCGACCACTCCGCGCGGACCTTCACGGACCACACGATGGCCATCAGCTTCGGTCTCACCGGCGGGAAGGCCAGCGCCGGGACAGGCGGCATCGCGCGGCACCTCGTCGTCGCGAAGGCCCCCGGGGCCCTCGGCGGCGGCTCGTTCGAGCTCGCGATCTGGCGTCAGGACAGCGCGGACCCGGACGAGGCGGCGCTGTTCCGGATGGCCGAGCAGATCCTGCCGGAGCTCCGGACGTGGGTGACGGGGCCGTAAGCAGGGCCGTAGGCGCAGCCCGGCCGGACAACCCGGCCGGGCCCAGCCCGGGCTCCCGACCGGGCCCCGACCCCGACTGCCGCGGGCCGGTCGTCCCGAGCGGTCGCCGTCCCCGAAGCCTCCACCGGCTGGTCATATGATGTGCGACCAGGGCCGATCGAGGCCCGCACGGGCAAGGGGGATCATGTTCGGCATCATCAGGCCGTGCCGGCACCGGCTCTCCGAACGCCTGCAGACCTCGTGGATGGCGCACCTGTGCGGGCTCTGCCTCGCCCTCCGTGACGACCACGGCCAACTCGCCCGGACCGCCACCAACTACGACGGCCTGATCATCTCCGTCCTGGTCGAGGCGCAGACCGCGCCGGACGACGCCTCCTGGCGCCGCACCGCCGGGCCCTGCCCGCTGCGGGGGATGCGGACCGCCTCGGTCGCCAAGGGCGAGGGGGCCCGGCTGGCGGCCGCCGTCTCGCTGGCCCTCGCCTCGGTGAAGATCCGCGACCACGTCGAGGACGGGGACGGCGTGTTCGCCCGCCGGCCCGTCGCGGTCGGGGCGCGCGCCGTCACCCGGCGCTGGGACCGGAAGAGCGCGGGCAGCGCCTCGGCGGTCGGCTTCGACACCGCCGTGCTGCTCGACGCAGCCGCCCGCCAGGGCGAGTTGGAGCGCGCGCTCCCGCCCGGCGGCTCCGTCCTGCTGGTCACCGAGCCGACCGAGAGCGCCACCTCGGCCGCGTTCGCCCACACCGCCGTGCTGGCCGGGCGGCCCGGCAACGCCCGGCCGCTGGCCGAGGCCGGCCGGCTGTTCGGCCGGCTCGCGCACCTCCTGGACGCCGCCGAGGACGAGGCCGCCGACGCCGCGAGCGGCGCGTGGAACCCGCTCACCGCGACCGGCACCGGTCGTGCCGAGGCCGAGCGCCTCTGCCGGGACGCCGTCCACGGCATCCGGCTGGCGCTGCGCGAGGTGGAACTGACCGACCGGGCTCTGGTGCACGTGCTGCTCGCGCACGAGACCGAACGCGCCGTCGAGCGGGTCTTCGGCCCCGCCGCGCACGCGGCCGGCTGCCGGACCGGCGCCGCCGCCCCCACCGCCGCCGACCCCCGGCACTCCTCCCCCACCCACCACCCGGACCGGACGCCGCCCACCGGACCGGGCGCGCCCGTGCCGCCGTGGGTACCCCGGGGCCCCGGGTTCACCCCGCCCGGCGCCCCGCCGCCGCACCGCCGCAACCTGCTGGCCGGCTGCGCGGTCTGGGCGCTGATGGCCTGCACGTGCCGGCTGATGTGCTGCGACCACGACGACCCGTTCTCCCGCGAGCGCAAGCCCGGCTGGTGCCCCCAGCAGGACTGCGGCTGCGGCGACTGCTCGGGCTGCGGCGACTGCTGTCAGTGCTGCCAGTGCTGCGGCGACGGCGGCTGCTGCGACGGGTGCGGATGCGACGGCTGCGGGTGCGACGGCGGTTGCGACTGCGGCGGCTGCAACTGAGCCGCCCGCCCGGAGGGCCCCGGGACGCCTGACGCCCGCCCGGCAGGTTCCGCCCCGGCACCCTCCGGCCCGGCACGTTCCGACCCTGCACTCCCGGCGCCTCCGGCGGCGCCCGCCGGACCGCCCGGGACGGCCGGCCCCCGCTGCCAGAGCGGCAGCACGGGGACCGGCCACCCCGCCGCACGGTCACGCATCCGGGACCGCCGCCCCGTTCAGCACCACCGCCCGTGCCGCGGGGACGGCCTGCCCGGCCCGGTCCGCCGCCAGCGAGCTCTCCAGCCGCTCCAGCAGCACCCGGAAGCGCTCCACGTCCTGCCCCGTCATCCGCCCCTCGGGCCGCCGCACCCGCCCGTCGCCCACGCCCCGCACCTCTCGCCTGCCCTGCCCGCCCTGCATGCCCTGCCCACCCCGTGTCCCGGCCGTTCCTTCGTTCATGCGGCGACGCTACGCGCCGACGATCAACGCGCGATAAACACCGCCGGCCGCCCGCCGCGGTGCCGGGTTTCTTCCGCCCCGTGAACTTACGTTGACCCTGCCGGGCGGGCGCTGGAACGCTGTCGGTGTGAGCCAGTCCCAGAGCCTCGTAGGCCGCCTGCACGTCGATCTGCGACGTCACGCGAGCGCGATCTGTGCCGTCGCCGGTCGCTGACGCCCGGCTGCCCCCGCTCACCCACCCCGCCCCCGGCGCACTCCGGCCCGGCCGTCCCGTCCGACGCCCGTGCCGTCGTCCCCGCCCGCCCGGGCGGCCCCGCGCCCTCGTGCCGCCGCTCCCCGCCGTACTCCCGACGGGCCCGGCGGCGTACCTCCGCGCACCCGCCGGCGCCCGTCGCACACCGGCGGACGACCGCCGCACCCCCGCCGCACGCCCACCGCCGCAAAGGAACCGCCCCATGGCCTCCACCTCCCGCCGCCAACTCCTCGCCCTCGCCGCCCTGGGCGCCGTGGCCGCCGCCTGCGGGCAGGCCACCGCCTCGGGAGGCGGCGGCGACGGGGCGCGGAAGCTCCGCTACCAGGGCTGGGCCGGACAGGTCACCCTGCCCGAACTCGCCGAGGACCTGGGCTACTTCGGCGACGTGAAGCTGGAGTGGGTGGGCAACACGATCAGCGGGCCGCAGGACGTCCAGTCCGCAGCCACCGGGCAGATCGACTTCGGCGGCGCATTCAACGGCGCGGTGGTGAAGCTGATCGCCGCCGGCGCCCCGGTCAAGGCGGTGATCAGCTACTACGGCGTCGACGAGCAGACCTTCAGCGGCTACTACGTCCTGGAGGACAGCCCGATCCGCTCGGCCCGGGACCTCCTCGGCAAGAAGGTCGGCATGAACACCCTGGGCGCGCACGCCGAGGCGATCCTCGACCTCTACCTCCAGCGCAACGGCCTGACCGCGGCGGAGATCGGCAAGGTGGAGCCGACCGTCGTCCCCCCGGTCAACACCGAACAGGCCCTGCGGCAGAAACAGATCGAGGTCGCGGTGCTCGGCGGCGTCCTGCGGGACAAGGCACTGGCCACGGGCGGGATCCGGCCGCTGTTCAGCGACTTCGACCTGCTCGGGCGGTTCAGCGCCGGCACCTACGTGGTGACCGAGCGCTTCCTCAAGGAGCACCCCGTCACCGCCCGGACCTTCGTCACCGGGGTGGCCCGGGCGATCGAGTGGGCCCGGACCACCCCGGCCGAGGAGGTGATCGCCCGGAGCACCCGGATCATCCAGAAGCGCGGCCGCGGCGAGGACACGGCCGCGCTCAAGTACTGGAAGTCCACCGGCGTCGCGGAGACGGCCGGACGGATCACCGACGAGCAGTTCAAACCGTGGACGGACTGGCTGGTCGCGCACGGCGACATCCGGGCCGGCCAGGTGAAGCCGGCCGGTCTCTACACCAACCAGTGCAACGGATACGGGGGTTGAGCACGATGAGCGCACAGATCAGCTTCCGGGGCGTCACCAAGACGTTCCCGGTCCGCGGACGCCCCGGGGCCGGGTTCGTCGCCGTCGACCGCGTCGACCTCTCCATCGCCGCGGGCGAGTTCACCGTCCTGGTCGGCCCGAGCGGCTGCGGGAAGTCCACCCTGCTGGACTTGGTGGGCGGGCTCACCGCGCCCACGTCGGGCGAGATCCTGCTCGACGGCCGCCCCGTCGCCGGCCCCGGCCGGGACCGCTCCACGGTGTTCCAGCAGTACGCACTGCTGCCGTGGCGCACGGCCCGCGGCAACGTCGAGTTCGGGCTGGAGTCGATCGGTCTGCCCCGCCGGCAACGAGCTGCCCGGGCCCGGGAGTTCCTCGACCTGGTGGGGCTGGCCGGCTTCGAGGAGCGGTATCCGCACGAGCTGTCCGGCGGCATGAAGCAGCGGGTGGCCATCGCCCGCAGCCTCGCGTACGACCCCGAGGTGCTGCTGATGGACGAGCCGTTCGCCGCGCTGGACGCGCAGACCCGGGAGTCGTTGCAGACCGAGCTGCTGCGGATCTGGCAGCGCACCGGCAAGACGGTGCTGTTCATCACGCACGGCATCGAGGAGGCGGTCTACCTCGGCCAACGCGTCGCGGTGCTGACCTCACGGCCCGGGCGGGTCAAGGAGGTCGTCGGCATCGACCTGGGCGACCGCGAGCAGGCCCGGGATCTCCGGTCCAGCCCCGAGTTCGCCCGCTACCGGCACGAGATCTGGAGCCTGCTGCACGAAGAGGTCAGCCGGGCACAGCAGTTGGAGAGGGAGGTCAGCCGAGTATGAGTACCGATGTCAAGGCCCCACGACCGGCACGGCCGGAGCCGCCCGCAGCAGGGCAGCCCGCAGCAGGACAGCCCGCAGCAGGGCAGCCCACCGGCACGGCCGACCGGGCCGCCGAACGGCCGGGCCCCGCGACGCCGACCGCACGCCCGACGCGGCCGCGCCGGCTCCGCCGGCTGCTGCGGACGGCCGTCACCAGGAGCCTGGCCGTCGCCCTGCTGCTGGCCCTCTGGGAGACGGCCCCGCGGCTCGGCCTCGTCGACCGGACGTTCCTGCCGCCGTTCAGCGAGGTGCTGGACGCCTGGTACGGGCTGCTGCTGGACGGGCGGCTCGCCACCGACACCGGGGCGAGCCTGACCCGGTCCCTGACCGGCTTCGGCCTGGCGGTGGGCCTCGGAGTGCCGCTCGGCCTGCTGATCGGCTGGTACCGGCCGGTCGCCGACCTGCTCAGCCCCCTGCTGGAGCTGTTCCGCAACACCGCGGCGCTGGCCCTGCTGCCGGTGTTCGTGCTGATCCTCGGCATTGGCGAGACCTCCAAGATCTCCATCGTGCTGTACGCCTGCGTCTGGCCGGTGCTGCTCAACACCATCAGCGCCGTCCGCACCGTCGACCCCACCCTGCTGCGGCTCGCCCGGTCGCTCGACCTGCCACCGCTGCGGCTGTTCCAGAAGGTGATCCTGCCCGCCTCCGTCCCGGCCGTCTTCACCGGCATCCGGCTGGCCGGCGCGGTGTCCGTCCTCGTCCTGGTCGCCGCCGAGATGGTCGGCGCGAAGGCCGGGCTCGGCTACCTGATCAACGCCTCGCAGTACAACTTCGCCATCCCGCAGATGTACGCGGGCATCCTCACCGTCTCGGTGATCGGGGTGGCCTTCAACCAGCTGCTGGTCACCGTGGAGCGCCGGTTCACCTCCTGGCGGCCCGCCCGGGAGGTGTCGTGACCGAGGACCTCGCCACCGACGTCCTGGTGGTCGGCGGCGGCCCTGCCGCCACCTGGGCCGCGCTGGACGCCGCCCGGGCCGGCGCCCGGGTGGTGCTCGCCGACAAGGGCTACTGCGGCACCAGCGGCGCCACCGCCGCCGGCGGCACCGGCGTCTGGTACGTCGACCCGGACCCGGCCGCCCGGGCGGCCGCGATGGCGAGCCGCGAGGCGCTCGGCGGCCACCTCGCCGACCGGCGCTGGATGGCCCGCGTCCTCGACCGGACGTACGAGGCCGTCAACGAGCTCGCCGAGAGCGGGACGTACCGCTTCCCGACCGGCCCGGACGGCCGACCGCTGCGCAACGGGCTGCAGGGCCCCGAGTACATGCGCCGGATGCGGATCCGGGTGCGCCGGGCCGGGGTGCGGATCCTCGACCACAGCCCCGTCACCGAGCTGCTCACCACCGCCGACGGGGTGGTGGCCGGCGCGGCCGGCTACCGGCGCCAGGAGGGCCGCCCCTACCGGGTGCGGGCCGGCGCGGTGGTGCTCGCCACCGGCGGCTGCGCCTTCCTGAGCAAGGCACTGGGCACCGACACCGACACCGGCGACGGCGCCCTGTACGCCGCCGAGGTGGGCGCGGAGCTGTCCGGCATGGAGTTCTCCAACGCGTACGGCATCGCCCCCGAGGGCACCTCCGTCACCAAGACCGCCTTCTACGCCTTCGCCACCTTCCTCCGCGAGGACGGCGGCGTGCTGGAGGGCGCGGCGAGCCAGGGCGGGCGCTCGGTGATCGCCCGCGCCCTGCTGGAGGGCAAGGTGTACTGCGTCCTCGACCGGGCGGACACCGCCGCGCAGGCCGCGATGCGGCGCGCCCAGCCGAACTTCTTCCTCACCTTCGACCGGCTCGGCATCGACCCGTTCCACGACCGGTTCGCCGTCACCCTGCTCGCCGAGGGCACCGTGCGCGGTACCGGCGGCATCCGGATCGCCGGCGACGACTGCCGGACCACCGTGCCCGGCCTGTACGCCGCGGGGGACGCCGCCACCCGCGAGCTGATCTGCGGCGGCTTCACCGGCGGCGGCAGCCACAACGCCGCCTGGGCGATGTCCTCCGGCAGCTGGGCCGGCCGCGGCGCCGCCCGGTACGCGCTGGCGCTCGGCCGCGGGGCCGCGGGCCGGCCGCTGCGCGCGGCCGGCGGGGCGGGCCTGCGCCCGGCCGGCCGCGCCGGGGTCGACCACCGCGACGTGGTGGCCACCGTGCAGGGCGAGGTGCTGCCGTACGACAAGAACTACCTGCGGCACGGCGACGGCCTCACCGAGGCGCTCACCGTGCTGGACGACACCTGGCGGCAGCTGCGCGGCGGCCTGCGGGGCATCGGCCGCGGCGCGGTCCGGGCCCGGCAGGCCGCCGCGCTCGCCGCCAACGCCCGGTGGATGTACCGCTCGGCACTCGCCCGGACGGAGAGCCGCGGCATGGCCCGCCGGCTCGACCACCCGGACCAGGACCCGGCCCAGCACCACCGGATCGTCTCCGGCGGGCTGGACGAGGTCTGGACCCGCCCGCTGAAGGGGCCGGTCTGACCGGAGTGCCCCACTCCGCCGGCGCCCCCTGCCCCGGCACCCCCTGCCCGAGGAGCCCGCCCGACCGAGGAGCCCGTGTGATCGAGATCGTCTCCGCCGAACGCTGCATCACCTGCGACAGGTGCATCAAGGTCTGCCCCACCGACGTCTTCGACCGCGGCCCGGACGGCGTCCCGGTCGTCGCCCGGCACGACGACTGCCAGACCTGCTTCCAGTGCGAGGCCAACTGCCCGGTGGACGCGCTCTTCGTGGCCCCGCACACCACCCGCGCGCCCCAGGACGAGCGACAGCTCGCCGAGGCCGGGCTGCTCGGCAGCTACCGGGCCCGGATCGGCTGGGGCCGGGGCCGCACCATCGGCTCGCTGCACTCCGTCGGACCGGACCTGGGCGCCGTCCCCGTCACCTCCTGACCACCCGTCCGCCCCCGCGACACCCCGTTCCCGTTCACCCGGTCCTCCCGGACCGCCAACATTCTTAGGGACCACCATGCCCAGCTTCGAGATCCACCGGATCGGCGGCCGGATCGGCGCCGAGATCACCGGCATCGACCTGGCCGGACCGCTCGACGAGAAGACCGTGACCGCCCTCGACGAAGCGCTGCTCCGGCACAAGGCCCTGTTCTTCCGGGGCCAGCACCTGGACGACGAGGGCCAGCAGCGCTTCGCCCGGTACTTCGGCCCGCTCACCACCGCCCACCCGACCGTCCCCTCGCTCGACGGACAGCCCAACGTCCTGCCGGTCGACAGCGAGGGCGGCGGCCGGGCCAACCACTGGCACACCGACGTGACCTTCGTCCGCACGCCGCCCAAGGCCTCCACCCTGCGCAGCCTGGTGGTGCCCCCGTACGGCGGGAACACGCTGATCGCCAACACCCAGACCGCCTACCGGGACCTGCCGGAGGCTCTGCGGGCATGGGTGGACGGCCTCTGGGCCGAGCACACCAACGACTACGACTACGCCCAGGGCCGTGAGCTCGGTGCCGAGGAGGCGGAGCAGCGGCGGGTCTTCACCTCGACGACGTACCGCACCGCCCACCCGGTGGTCCGGGTCCACCCGGACTCCGGCGAACGCGGGCTGTTCGTCGGCGGGTTCGCCGAGCGGATCACCGGCCTGCCGTCGGACGCCTCGCGTGACCTGCTGCGCACGCTCCAGTCGTACGTGACCCGGCCGGAGAACGTCGTCCGCTGGCGCTGGGAGGTCGGTGACGTCGTGCTGTTCGACAATCGGGCGACCCAGCACTACGCGCCGGACGACTACGACGACCTGCCGCGCCGGCTCCACCGCGTCACCGTCGCCGGGGACGTGCCGGTCGGTGTCTCGGGCGAGCCGAGCCGTGTGCTGGAGGGTGACGAGGCCTCCCACTACACCGCTTCCTGACCGGCCCGCCCGAACGGCCCGCCCGGACCGCAGGAACGAACCGGGGGGGCCGAACCGCAGGACCGACGGCCGGTGCCGAACGCCGGGAGCCGCCCGGGGAGCGAATCCCCGGGCGGCTCCCGGCGTTCCCGCCACCGCACCGCACCCGCGCGGTGCAGTCAGCTTGCGGCAGCAGCCGCCGCCACAGGCCCCGCCGCCGGTCGCGGCACCGGTCGCGGCAGGCCGTAGTGGTCGCGCAGCGTCCGCCCGGTGTACTCCTCCCGGAACAGGCCGCGCTTGCGCAGCAGCGGCAGGACCTGCGCGGTGAAGTCCTCGAAGCCGCCCGGGAGGACGGGCGGCATGATGTTGAAGCCGTCGGCCGCGCCCCGGGTGAACCAGGTCTCGATGTGCGCCGCGATCCGCTCGGGCGTCCCCACCACGACCTGGTGGCCGCGGCCGCCCCCGAGCCGGCCGATCAGCCGGCGCAGGGTCAGCCGCTCGCGCCCGGCGAGGTCGCGGATCAGCTCGAACCGGCTCTTCGCCCCGTTGATCTCGGCGACCGGCGGCAGCGGCGGCAGCGGTTCGTCCAGCGGGTGGCCGGAGAGGTCGACGCCCAGCACCGAGGACAGCACCCCGATCGAGCGCTCCGGGCTGATCAGTTCGTCCAGCTCGCGGTCGAGCCGCCGGGCCTCCTCCTCGGTCGAGCCGAGCACCGGGACGACGCCGGGCAGCACCCGGACGTCCCGCCCGTGGGCGGCCGCCCGGCGCTTGAGGTCGGCGTAGAACGCCTGCCCCTCGGCGAGGGTCTGCTGCGCGGTGAACACCGCCTCCGCCCAGCGCGCGGCGAACGCCCGGCCGCTCTCCGAGGAGCCGGCCTGCACCAGCAGCGGGTGTCCCTGCGGGCTGCGCGGGATGTTGAGCGGCCCGCGCACCCGGAAGTGCTCGCCGGCGTGGTTGATCTCGTGGACCTTCGCCTCGTCGGCGAACCGGCCGCCGGCGCGGTCGAGCTGCAGCGCGTCGTCCTCCCAGCTGTCCCACAGCGCGGTGGCGACCCGGAGGAACTCGTCGGCCCGCCGGTAGCGGACGGCGTGCTCCTGGTTGGCGTCGCGGCCGAAGTTCTGCGCGGCCCGGTCACCGGCCGAGGTGACGATGTTCCACCCGGCCCGGCCGCCGCTGATGTGGTCGAGCGAGGCGAACTGCCGGGCCAGGTTGTACGGTTCGGTGAACCCGGTGGAGACGGTGCCGATCAGGCCGATCCGCTCGGTCACGGTGGCGAGCGCGGTGAGCAGCGTGATCGGCTCGAAGTGCCCGACCAGGCCCCAGCCGCCGTCGGTGCGCGCCTCGACGCCGTCCGCGAGGAAGACCGAGTCGAAGGCGGCCGCCTCGGCGGCCCGGGCCAGGCCCTGGTAGTGCGCGACGTCACCGGCCCGGGCCGGATCGGTCCGCGGGTGGCGCCAGGCGGCCTCGTGGTGGCCGACGCCCATCAGGAAGAGGTTGAAGTGCAACTGCCGCTCGGCAGCGGGCATGACGGATCGCCTCCGGGTTCGGGGAAGGGGAGAGGGAGGGGGGAAGGGATGTCAGAATCCTCTCCGCCGCCCCGCCCGGGGACAACGATTCACCGGCGGGGGGAATTAATGCGCCGTTGACGCCGCCGCCACGCGGGCGCCCGACCACGCGGCGACCGGTGCGGTACGCAGCTCCATCGGCCGCCGGTAGGCGCTGTCCAGCACTCCGGCGCAGGCCGCGACGGCGAGGACGTCCACGCCGAAGGAGCCGGCCGTCACCAGCCGGGCGGCCTCGGGCCGGGCGTGTTCCGCGAGCCGCCGGTGGAGGTGCTCGGCCAGCCCGGGTGCCACCGCCAGTCCGGCCTCGGTGACCACCAGGACCTCCGGGTTGAGCATGTTGAGCAGCAGTTCGGCCGCCGGGGCGACGAGCCGCAGCCGTTCCTCGAACAGCCGCAGCGCGGCCGGTTCGCCCGCGCCTGCCAGGGCCAGCAGCCGGTCGAAGTCCGGCGCAGGGAGGAGGCCCTCGCGGTGGGCCCGGCGGGCCAGGGTCCGTTCGGATACGGAGGCCTGGAGGCAGCCCGTCCGGCCGCACGGGCAGGGCTCGGTGGAGCCCGGCACCGGCAGGTGGCCGATGTCCCCGGCCCGGGAGCGGCGACCGCGCAGCACACCGCCGCTGGTGGCGATCGCGGCGTCGACGACGTTGCCGACGAAGAGGTGGACGAGCTCGGTGGCGCCGTGGCCGGCGCCGAACAGCAGCTCGGCCTGGGCGAGGGCCCGGGCGTGGCTGTCCAGGTGGACGGGCAGCCTGGTCGCCCCGGCGAGCACGTCCCGCACCGGGACGTCCTGCCAGCCGAGCGGGCCGTGCTCCACCACGGTGCCGCGTTCGGAGTCGACCCAGCCGCCGGTCACCACGCCGAGCCCCAGCAGCGGCCGGCCGGCCGACCGCCGGGCGACGAACCCGGGCAGGTGCGCCCGGACCACCCGCAGCACGTCGGAGGCGTCCCCCTGCCGGGGCAGGCGTTCGTGGGCGACGACGCGGCCGCGCAGGTCGAGCAGGGCGAAGGTCAGCCAGGGCACCCCGATGTGGACGCCCATCGCCAGATGGCCGCGGGTGTCGATGTCGAGCGGCAGCTGCGGCCGGCCGGACCGGGGCGGTCCCTGCGGCGGCAGTTCGCGCAGCAGTCCGAGCGCGATCAGGTCGGCGGTGTGGCGGGAGACGGCGGCCGGGCTGAGCCCGATGGCCCGGCCGACGGCGGTGCGGGTCAGCGGGCCGCCGGCCAGGACGGCCCGCAGGACGAGGCCGGCCGCGCCGCCCTCGGCGGGCGGCGCGGCGCGGCCGAACGCGGGAGGTGCGACCAGGGAGAGCATGCGGTCGATGCTGGCAGCGGCGTGTTGCGCGGGAGTGGCGACGGCATGAAGCCGCTGCCAGCGGCGCGGGCGCAGCGGTGCGGGCGCGGGCCGCCGTTCCCCCGGCCGACCGCCGCGGGTGGTCAGGCCCGGCCGAGCACCCGGTCGACGGTGATCTCGATGACCACCCGGTCCGGGTTCACCCGCGGTTCGCGGTAGCGCTCGGTGTAGCGCCGGACGGCGTCGGCCACCGCCTCGGGTTCGTCCCGCACCACGGCCACGCCCTCCAGCGTGGACCAGCGGGCCCGGTCCACCTGGCAGACCGCGACCCGCATCCCGTCGGCTCCGGCCGCGAGGACGTTGCGCACCTTGCGGCTGGTCCGGCTGCTGATCACCCGGGCGGTCCCGGTCTCCGGCTGGTACGTGACGCCCACCGGCACCACGTGCGGCGAACCGTCCGGCCGCCGCGTGGTCAGCGTGGAGATGTGCCGCTCCCGCCAGAAGGCAAGGAACGCTTCGTCGAGTTCGCGCGGATCATGGGCCATGCCCGCGATCGTACGACGCCCGCCCCGGCGCGCGGGGCACCGGGGCGGGCGGAACGGCCCAGGTCAGTGGGCCCGGGCGGGGCGGCCCGCTCAGTGGCCGCGGGCGAGCCACTCGGGGAGTGCGGGGGCCTCGGCGCCGATGGTGGTCGGGTCGCCGTGCCCGGTGCGGACGACCGTCTCCGGCGGGAGCCCGAGCAGGCGGTCGCGGATCGAGTCGATGATGGTCGGGAAGTGCGAGAACGACCGGCCGGTGGCGCCGGGACCGCCCTGGAACAGGGTGTCGCCGGTGAAGACGGTGCCGAGATCGGGCGCGTACAGGCAGACCGCGCCCGGGGCGTGACCGGGGGTGTGCAGGACGGTCAGCCCGGTGCCCGCCACCTCGATCCGCTGCCCGTCGGCGAGTTCGCCGTCCGGGAGCCGGTCGGGGTGGGTGAGCTTCCAGAGCGGCAGGTCGTCCGGGTGCAGCAGGATCGGCGCGCCGGTGCGGGCGGCGAGCGCCGGTGCGGCGTCGATGTGGTCGTTGTGCGCGTGGGTGGAGACGATCGCCAGCAGCCGGCGGCCGCCGAGCGCGGCCTCGATGGCGTCGGCGTCGTGGGCCGCGTCGATCACCACGGCCTCCGCGTCGTCGCCGACGATCCAGACGTTGTTCTCCACCTCCCAGCTGCCGCCGTCGAGTTCGAAGGTGCCGGCGGTGACCAGCCGGTCGATCCGGGCCGTGCTCACAGGATCACCACCGAGCGGAGGACGTCGCCCTCGTGCATCCGCGCGAAGGCCTCCTCCACGCCGTCGAGCCCGACCGTGCCGGTGACGAAGGCACCGAGGTCCAGCCGGCCCTGGAGGTACAGGTCGATCAGCATCGGGAAGTCCCGCGAGGGCAGGCAGTCGCCGTACCAGGAGGACTTCAGCGCGCCGCCGCGGCCGAACACGTCGAGCAGTGGCAGCTCCAGCTTCATCTCCGGCGTGGGCACGCCGACCAGGACGACGGTGCCGGCCAGGTCACGGGCGTAGAACGCCTGGGTGTACGTCTCCGGACGGCCGACCGCCTCGATCACCACGTCCGCGCCGTTGCCGTCGGTCAGGGCGCGGATCGCCTCGACCGGGTCGGTCGTGCGGGAGTTGACGGTGTGGGTGGCGCCGAGCTTCAGCGCGCCCGCCAGCTTGCGGTCGTCGATGTCCACCGCGATGATCTTGGCCGCACCGGCCAGCCGGGAGCCGAGCACGGCCGCGCCGCCGACGCCGCCGCAGCCGATCACCGCGACGGAGTCGCCCCGGCCGACGTTGCCGGTGTTGATCGCGGCACCGATGCCCGCCATCACCCCGCAGCCCAGCAGGCCGGCGACGGCCGGCTCGGCCGCCGGGTCGACCTTGGTGCACTGGCCGGCCGCGACGAGGGTCTTCTCCGCGAACGCGCCGATCCCCAGGGCCGGCGACAGCTCGGTGCCGTCCAGCAGCGTCATCTTCTGCTTGGCGTTGTGGGTGTTGAAGCAGTACTGCGACCGCCCGCGCCGACAGGCACGGCACTGGCCGCAGACGGCACGCCAGTTGAGGACGACGAAGTCGCCGGGGGCGACCTCCGTGACGTCCGCGCCGACCGACTCCACGATGCCCGCCGCCTCGTGGCCGAGCAGGAACGGGAACTCGTCGTTGATGCCGCCCTCACGGTAGTGGAGGTCGGTGTGGCAGACGCCGCAGGCCTGGATCCGGACCACCGCCTCGCCAGGCCCCGGGTCGGGTACGACGATCGTCGTCACCTCCACGGGCGCGCCCTTGGCGCGCGCGATGACTGCCTTGACCTGCTGGGCCATCCGATTCCACCTCCGTCGGCCGATGCCGCTCTGCACCGGCGTGACCTGCTCAAACGACTTGCCCACGAAGCGTATCGCCCGCGCGCGCCCGCGCCCGGCGAACGGCTCCCGTGATCCGGCTCACCGCCGCCCTCGGCGGGCCCGGGCCGGCACCGCACGACCCGGGCCGGCCGCCCCCGACACCGGGCCAGGGGCGCGCGGCCGCGACCGAGCGCCCGTCATCGGCCCCCGGGCGACCGGCGTTGGCTGGAATCGTTGCTGACTGTCGCCCGGCGCCCACGTACGGTCGAACCGAACCCGACACGCCCGACCCATCCGTCCCGCCCACGAACGCCCCGTCCACGACCGTCCTGCCCCGGCCCCTCCTGCCCCGTCCGTCCCTTCCCGCCTGCCCTGCCCGTTCGTCCCCTCCCGTCCGTCCCCTCCCGCGTGCCCCTGCCCGTTCTGCCGTTGCGGCCGCCCCTGCACCGGTTGCCGGCACCGGCCCCTGACACCGCCTCCGATCCACCGCGTCCGACCCACCACGTCCGACCCACCGCGTCCGATCCACCGCGTCCGATCCACCACGTCCGATCCACCACGTCCGCGCACCCGCACGACCGAGCCGCCCAGCCCCGCCCGACCCGTCCCCCCGCACCTCCCCGGAGCCGCCCCCGCCGGGCCGGCCCGCGCCGCCCACCGCCCTGGAGTCTGGAGTACGGATGTCCGTCGAGAACAGTGCCACCCGTGCCGGGAGCGGCACCACCGCCCGGAGCAACGGCACCGCCCTGGCCAGCGCGGCCGCGCTGCCGCCGCTGCACTGCCTGCGCCACCTCGCGCCGGGCCCGCCCCGGCTCGGCGCCCTCCCCACCGGTACCCCGGTCTGGCTGGTCAGCCGGCACGCCGACGTCCGCCAGGTGCTCACCGACCCGCGGCTGGGCCGCGCCCCGCTCTTCGCGCCCGACGCGCCCCCGATCTCGATCGCCCCGAACCTGCTGGACGACCCGCAGAGCATGCTCAACATCGACGGCGTCGACCACCAGCGGCTGCGCCGCACCGTGCAGCGCGCGTTCACGCCGCGTGCGATAGCCCGCTGGCGGCCCTGGGTGGCCTCGGTGATCGAGGGCCTGCTGGACGAGCTGATCGACCACGGCTCCCCCGCCGACATCGTCGCCGCCTACACCCGCCCGCTGCCGGTCGCCGTGATCAGCCGGCTGATGGGGCTGGACGGCCTGGACGGCAAGCGGCTCGCGCACTGGAGCGACCACGCGCTCTCCGCCACCGCCTACTCCGCCGAGGCGATCCGCACGGCGATCGGCGAATTCTCGGCCTTCGGTGCCGAACTGATCGCCGAACGCCGCGCCGCCCCCGGCGACGACCTGGTCAGCGGACTCCTCGCGGCGGCCGCGGAGAGCGGCGACATCGGCGAACCGCAGCTGGTCTCCCTGGTGATCGGTCTGGTGGTGGCCGGACACGAGACCACCATGACCACCCTGGGCAACGCCCTGGTCTACCTGCTCGGCGACGGCAGCGAGGCCTGGCAGCGGCTCGCCTCCGACGAGCAGAGCGCGGCCGCCGCCACCGAACAGCTGCTGCGCGCCGTCCCGCTCGGTGACACCGCGCACCTCCCCGGCCTGCTGCGGCGCACCGTCGAGGACGTGGAGATCGGCGGCGTGGTGATCCCGGCCGGGAGTGTGGTCGCCGCCGACACCGACGCCGCCAACCAGGACCCGGACGTCTTCACCGGGGACCTCCTGGACGAGCTGTTCGCCCCGCTCGCCGGCCAGAGCTACACCTTCGGTGCCGGGCCGCACCACTGCCTGGGCGCCTGGCTGGCCCGGATGGAGCTGGAGCTGGGCCTGCACCGGTTGGCCCGCCGGCTGCCCTCCCTGCGGCTCACCGGGCCGACCGACACCATCGAGTGGCGGCGCGGCCTGCTGACCCGCAGCCCGCACACCCTCCAGGTCGCCTGGTGACGGCGGACCGGGCCCGGCCCGCACCGCCGGCGGCCGCCGAGGCGGTCGTCGTCCGGGTCGACCACGCGCGCTGCATCGGCTCCGGGATGTGCGCGCTCACCGCACCCGGTTCGCTGGTGCTCGGTGCCGACGGGCTGGCCCACCCGGCCCGGGCGGCGCAGCCGGGACGGCCGGACGGCGCCGGCGAGCCGCTCACCGAGGAGCTCGCCGACGCGGTCGACTTCTGTCCGGTCGAGGCACTGGCCCTGTACGACGCCCGCGACGGCCGCCCGGTCGCCCCGTCTCCCTGAGGCCCGTCCCCCTGACGGCCCGACGGCCCGACATCTGACGCCTTGTGCGGCGCCGCCCCGTGGTCCGGGTCGGCGCCGCACGGCCGAGGGGGCGTGCGGCGGCCGGCACCGCCAGGCCGTCCCCTTCGGTACCGGCCCGTCAGACCGCGTCCGCACAGGCCAGTGCGGCACGGAGCTCACTCGCCGGGTCATCCTCGTGGTAGGGCCGCTCGCTGGTCTCGATGTGATCCAGGAACTCCTGGTACCGCACCGCGTACGCGAGGTGGTAGAAGGGCTCGAACAGCTCCAGCGCCCGCTCCGGGTCCGATCCGGGGACGTGCTCCCGCCAGGCCCGCGCCCACACCCCGGCGGCCTGGGCCCAGCGCTCCTCGTCCACGTACTGCCGCGGGCGCAGCCCGTCCATGGCCGGGTGGCCGAACGAGGCGTCGGCGTAGTCCACGACCACCGACCGGGTGCCGTCGGAGCGCCAGTTTCCCGGGTGGAAGTCGCCGTGCACCAGGGTGTCGGGGAGTCCGCAGGCCGTCAGCTCCGCCGCCAGCGCGGGCAGTCGGCCGGCGAGCGCCCGGGCCGCGGTGAGCTCCGCGGCCGTCAGCCCGGCACCGGAGCCGCCGCCGGAGCCGTCACCGGCCGGGGCGGCGGGGGGCTCCGCGCCGAGCCGGTCGAGCAGTGCGTCCACCTGGGCGAGGAGCACGGGCAGGGTACGGTCCCGGAGGCCGGCCGCGGCGGCCCGGCCGTCGGCGGCCAGCGCCGCCTGGGCGGCGACCAGCCGCGGCACCACGTCGGCGACCTCCTCGGCGGACGGCCCCCAGCAGTCCCGGCCGGGGATGTGGTCGAGCAGCAGCCACCCGCGCGCCGGGTCGGAGCCGAGGACGGCCGGCACCAGCGTGGCGTCGGCGGTGCCGAGCAGCGCGATCACGTCGCCCTCGCGCGAGTTGAAGGCGGGGTTGATCGTCTTCAGCCAGGCGCCGGCACCGGTGGCGGTGCGGTAGCGGAACAGGCCGGAGAGGTTCCACGTCCGGATCTGCTCGGCGGGCCCGGCAGCCGGGCGCCCGGCCCGGCCCAGGGCCTGCCCCGCCCAGTCGAGCGCCTCCCGCAGCCCGGCGGGCGTGGCCCAGCCCGCCCGGCGCGTGGCCGGCCCGAGAAGGGCGAGGGTCTCCGGGCCCGGCCGGCGCGGTACCGGCCCGGCGGGCCGCTCCAGGGCCTCGACGTGGTACGTCACCTGCCCGCCGTGGCCGCCATGGCCGCCGTCCGGGCTGACGCCCCCGGTGAGCCGGAGCACCACCACGGGCACCCCGAGCTCGGCCGACACCCGCTCGACCACCGGCGCGGCCGCCGACCACCACCCCTCCGCCACCTCGTAGGGGCCCACGGCTCCGAAGTACTCGTCCCCGTGCGTGAGATGCGCCGTGACCGTCCGACCGTTCGCTCGCTTCATCCGAGCAGCGTCGCCGATCGGCCACCCGCCGCGCGACCGATTTTCCGGGCGGACAGCCGGCTCCCCGGCCACTCGACTCCCCGGATCCCCGGATCCCCGGATCCCCGGCTCCCCGACCACTCGACTCCCCGGCTACTCGATCGGCACCGCCGCACCCGAGACCCGGACCCGGCGGTCGCCCTCGCGGAGCTCGACCGTCAGCACGCCGGGGCGGCCGAGGTCCTCGCCCTGGTGGAGGGTCAGGGTGGCCGGTGCGGTGACCGCGCCCTGCTCCCGCAGGTAGGCGCCGAAGGCGGCGGCGGCCGCGCCGGTGGCCGGATCCTCCACGACGCCGCCGACCGGGAAGGGGTTGCGCACGTGGAAGACGTGCTCGGCGGCCCGCCACACCAGCTGGAGGGTGACCAGCTCGCGGGCCGTCATGTAGGCGGCGAGCCCGTCGAAGTCGTAGTCCAGCCGGGCCAGCCGGTCGCGGTCGGCGACGGCCAGCACCAGGTGGCGGGCGCCGGCGTAGGCGATCCGGGGCGGCAGTGCGGCGTCCAGCTCGCCGGCCGACCAGCCGAGCAGGCCGAGCGCCTCGGTGACGTCCACGTCGCCGACCTCCTCGACGTGCGGCTCGACGCTGGTGAGGGTGGCGCGCAGCACGCCGTCCGCGCCCTTGTCCACCTCGACCGGCACCTCGCCCGCCCGAGTGGCGAAGACGAAGCGGCCGGGGCCGACCCGGTCGGCGAGCGCGACGGCGGAGGCGACGGTCGCGTGGCCGCAGAACGGC
Organism: Kitasatospora sp. NBC_01560; assembly: GCF_045208415.1. Lineage (NCBI taxonomy): Bacteria > Bacillati > Actinomycetota > Actinomycetes > Kitasatosporales > Streptomycetaceae > Kitasatospora > Kitasatospora sp. NBC_01560. The sequence continues at coordinate 1,205,325 of NZ_CP109364.1, forward strand.
ACCTCGGCCAGCGGGCTGAAGTACCGCACGGTGTAGCTGCCCGCTGCCTCGCCCGGGCCACCGGGGACCAGGAAGGCCGTCTCGGAGTAGCCGAGCCCGGCCGCGACGGCGAGCATCCGCTTGGCGGAGAGACCGGTGGCGTCGAGCACCACGCCCGCCGGGTTGCCCCCGCCCGGGTCGGTGGCGAAGGCGGTGTAGCGCAGGACGTCGCTCTCGGGGACTGCCTCGGGCACCTCGTCAGTGATCATGCCCGCTCGAACACCGCCGTTCGCCCGCCTGTTCCCGGCCGCCGGACCCGACCGGTGGTGTGCCGCACGTCGCACGCCCCAGCCCCGCATCCGCGCCCCGACGCACCACCCCACGCCGTCCCGCCGGCCCGCAGTACCCGCCGGCCCGCAGTCCCGCCGGCCCGCAGTCCCGCAGTCCCGCAGTCCCGCCGGCCCCCTCGGCGCGGCAGCGTCAGCACAGCAGTCGGCGCGGCACCGTCAGCGCAGCACCGCCTCCAGCAGGTCCGAGCCCAGCCGGGCGCTGCCCGCCAGGTCGAGCCGGTACAGCATGTACCGCCCGCGCCGCCGGGTGGTGAGCAGCCCGGCCCGGCGCAGCACCCCCAGGTGGCGTGACACCTCCGGCGCACTGAGCTCCCAGGCCGCCGCCAACTCGCCCGTGGTGTGCGGACCGCGCGCCATCGTACGAGCGAGCCGGAGCCGGACGGGGTGGGCCAGCGCCCCCAGGCGCTGCTGCACCACGGCGAGCGAGACCGGCTCGGGCAGCCCGCCCTCCGCGATCGGGTACTGCACCACCGGCCGCCACCCGGGCGCGGCCACCACCAGCAGGTGCGGGTACCCGAAGGCGGTCGGGATGAAGGTCACTCCCCCGGCATCGGCCCGGGTGGCGTTGTCCTGGAGCTTGTCGACGACCAGGCGCCGCCGCCCGTCCGGCCTCCGCTCCAGCGCGATCGCGGAGGAGACCGCCGCGAGCGCCCCTTCGAGGCCCTGCCGGGCCAGCAGGTCCGCCTTGTGCCGGGCGTCGGCCGCGAGGTCCGGCAGCACCCGCCGCCAGGCCGCCGTGAAGAACGCCTCCCCGCAGTCGTCCAGCAGCCGCCGGACCAGCGCCCGGACGGCCGGCGGGTCGGCCAGCAGGCGGTCGGCGAAGGCGGCCTGGCGGGGGCCCCGGGCGATCGCGAGCTCCCGGGCCCGCTCCTGAGCCGCCGGGTCGGTGAGCGGTGAGTCGTTCCGGCGGGAGAGCCGCGACGTCCCGCAGGTCATGAGGAAGGCGGCCCGGACGTACAACTCGTCGTCGATCCGGTCGACAGCGTCCAGCTCCTCGGCCAGGGTGGCCCCCGGCAGACCGGGGACCAGGAAGTCGGCCCGCGAGGAGCGCCAGAGGAAGTCGGCCTCCGCGAGGCGCTCGGACAGCTCCGGGGTGATCGAGGCCGCCGTGCTCGCCGCCCAGCCGTGCAGCCCGGGGTGGTGCGCGGGCTCGGCGAGGACGTGCAGCATCGAGCTCAGCTCGGCCAGGGGCGAGGGGGTGAAGGAGACGCGGTCGTCGGGCAGGGCGGTGATGTCGATGCTGAGGCTCACGCCCGTGATCCTGCCAGCCCGTCGCGACGGCGGCGCCGTCGATTGACGGGACTTGTCAATCGACGTGCTCGGAGGCGGTGCGCGGCCGCACGGTACCGGCCATGAGTCCCCTCCGGCAGAAGTCCCCGTCCGCAGACGCCCCCGCCCGCGATGTCCGTCCGTCGAGCCCGCCGACCCCCCGGCCCGCCGAGCCCACCGCCCTGCCCGCGCTGCTCACCGCCGCCGGTGGCCGCCGCTACGCCACCGCACTGCTGGTGGACGCGCTCGGCACCGGCCTGCTCCGCCCGTTCATGCTCCTCTACGGCATCGGGGTGCTGCGGCTCGGCGCCGACACGGTCGGCCTGGCGCTGTCCGCCGGTCTGGTGGCGGGTCTGCTGGTGCTCCCGCTGACCGGCCGCTGGATCGATCGCGGCGCGCGCAGCCTCCCGGCCGCGGTGACCCTCCTGGTCAGGGCGGTCGGCGCAGCGGTGATGCTGCTGTGGGCGGACGGCCTCGGCGGGTTCACGACGGCCGCCGTGCTGCTCGGCATCGGCGGCCAGTGCTGGCCGACCACCCACGCGGCCCTGGTCAGCACCCTCTCCGCGGGGCGTACCCGGGACGCCGCGCTGGCCGCCGGGCGGACGCTGCGCAACGCGGGCGTCGGTGCGGGCGCGCTGCTCGCCACCCTGGCGGTGGCCGGTGGGCCGGGCGCGATCCGGCTGCTGGCCGGGGCGACGGCCGCCGCGTGCCTGGTCGCGGGGGCGCTGGTGCACTCGCTCCGGGTGACCGACGCCGACGCCGCGTCCGGCCCGCCCTCCACCCCCGCACCCGCACCCGCACCCGCCGCTGACCCGACCCCCGCGCCCGCGCCCGCCGCCGCCACCGGCCCGGCGCTGCGCCGGATCGGCCTGCTCAGCATCGCCGGCCTCCCCTACGCGTTCTGCTTCGACGTCCTGGAGGTGGCGCTGCCGGCGCTGCTGGTCCTCCATCTGCACGTGTCCCCGGCCTGGTCCTCGGGGGTGTTCGTGGGCAACACCGTGCTGGTGATCACGCTTCAGCTCGCGATCGTGCTCCGGCTCGCCCACCGTTCCCGACGGACCGTGCTCGCCGTCGCCGGAGTGGTCCTGGCGCTCGCCTACCTGGGCTTCTGGGCGGCGGGGGCGATCGGCGGCACGGCCGGCGCGGCCACCGTGGCGGCCGTCTCGGTGCTGTTCACGCTCGGCGAGATCCTCTACAGCGGCTCGGGGACGGCCCTGGTCGCCGCCGCCGCGCCGCCCCGGCTGCTCGGGCGGGCACTGGCCCGCTGGGAGATGTCGACGGGCGTCGGCCGCGCGCTGGCCCCGGCCGTGCTGACCGCGCTGCTGGCCGCCGGGCCGGGCGTGCTCTGGCCCGCACTGGCGGCCGCCACCCTGCTCGCGGCCGCGGCGGTGACCAGGCTGGCCCCGCAGGCATGACACGCGTCGGTGGGACGATCCTCCTCATGGCCGTCTCCGTGTACCAACAGCAGCTCCGCGACCGCTTCCTCGCAGCCACCGTGACAGCGCCGCCGGCGCCCTGGCAGCCCGTCGGGCGAGGTCTGATCCCGGTCGGCGGGCTGCTCGGCATCGGCTTCGCCACCGACCCGGCCACCGGCGGGGACGTCGTGCTGACGGTGTCCACCAGCGGCCACGGCCTGTTCGACGCCGCCACCGGCGAGAGGCTCCACCGCGCGTACGACCCGGAGGAGGAGCCGGACGGCCCCGACCTCGCCTGCCCGGGGCTCGGCCCGGTCGCGGACGTCCGCATCCCGGTGGCCGGCGCATACGGCGGCGGCCTGCACACCGGCGCCGAGGGCGGCTGGCACGTGGAGGTGGTGGTCCCGGAGTGGCCGAACGAGCGGGTGCTGCTCTGCACCGGCCGCGGCCCGTTCGAGGGCGAGCACGGCGAGACGTGGTGGCACGTCCACCACTCCTCGTGGTCCACCTTCCGCGCGGCCGGTTTCTCCCCCTCGGGCCGGACCCTGGCCGTGGCCACCAGCAGCGACCTCACCCTCTGGACCCGCCCCGGCCCCCACCACTGACCGCCCTCGCGCCGGCGGCCCGCTCCTCCCCCGCGCGTCCCGACGTGCGGCCGGTCACCCGGTCGCCGATGCTGGGCGACGACGCGTGTCCGGCGTACGACAGCCGGGCCGGCCCGAGGAAGGACGACCCCGCATGAGCTCCCTCGACTTCGAGGTCATCGACAGCCCAGACGCCTCGCTCAACAAGACCTCCGTGCTGGTGACCGGCCCCGACCACGCCCTCCTGGTCGACGCCGGGTTCACCCGGTCCGACGGACGCCGGCTGGTCGAGCGGATCAGGGCCGCCGGCAAGCGACTCACCACGGTGTTCGTCAGCCACGGCGACCCGGACTTCTACTTCGGTGCGCAGGAGGTGCAGGACGCCTTCCCCGAGGCGCGGTTCCTGGCCACCGAGTCCACCGTCGAGCACATCGAGGAGTCCTACGAGGGCAAGCTGAAGGCCTGGGCGCACCTCGGCCCGGAGCTGCCGACCCGGCTGGTCCGGCCGGAGGTGCTGCCCGGCGACGAACTCGTCTTCGAGGGCCACCGGTTCGAACTGCGCGGAGCCGACTTCCACCTGCCCGACCGGCACTACCTCTGGCAGCACCACCACCGGACGATCCTCGGCGGGGTGCTGCTCTTCGAGGGCCTGCACGTCTGGACCGCCGACACCGCCCGGCCGGAGCAGCGGGCCGCCTGGATCGACCTGCTGGACGGCATGGCGGCACTGGAGCCGGCGTTCGTGGCGGCCGGGCACCGCATGGCCGGCGCGCCCACCGACACCACCTCGATCGACCACACCCGCGACTACCTGCGGGCCTTCGAGACCGAGATCGGCCGGGCGCCCGACGCGGCGGCCGCCAAGGAGGCCCTGGAGCAACGCTACCCGGATCTCGGGATGACCCTCGCGGTCGACCTCGGGACGAAGGTCGCCAAGGGCGAACTGGTCTGGGGCTGAGCCGCGATGATCGAGATCCCGAGGTCCACCGCGTCCTTCGCCGAGTCCGACGCCCCCGCCGACGTCGTCCGACGCCAGTACCTGGCTTCGGCCCGCGGCGACCTCTCCGCCCTGCGGGCGACGCTCTCCGAGGACGTCGAGTGGACGGAGATGGCCGGCTTCCCGCTGGGCGGCACCTACCGCACCCCGAAGGGCGTGACCAGCGGGGTGATGGAGCGCCTGGCCGCCGAGTGGGAGGACTGGGCCGCGCACGACGACAGGTACGTGGCGGACGGCGAGAACGTCGTGGTGCTGGCCCGGTACACCGCCGTCCACCGGGCGACCCGCCGCCCGCTGGCCGTCCGGGTGGCGCACCACTTCACCGTGCGTGGCGGCCGGATCGTCCGCTTCGAGCAGTTCGTCGACACTGCGCTGGTCCGCGACGCCATGACGCCTTGACGCCGTGACGCCGTGACGCCACCACGGCGTTCCCGCTCCGGGGCCGCCGTGCCCACCGCCGCGCCCGGGGTCGAACCCGGGGTCGAACCCGGGCACGGGGACGGTTCACCCGTTCGGGGGAGCGCGCCGCGCCGCGCCCGGCCCGGCCTCGACACGCCGCGCCGGCCGACGGCAGGCTGTCCGTGATCCCGGCCGGAGAGCGAGGAGTTCAGCATGGGTACGGACACAGCGGGAACGGCCGACGGCAGCGGACAGGAGCGGCCCGTCGTCATCGTCGGCGCCTCCCTCGGCGGTGCGAAGGCCGCCGAGGCCCTGCGCGCGGCCGGGTACCGGGGCGGCATCGTCCTGATCGGCGACGAGCACGAGCGGCCGTACGAGCGGCCGCCGCTCTCCAAGGGCTACCTGCTCGGCAAGACCCCGCGCGAGAAGATCTACGTGCACCCGCCGCAGTGGTACGCCGAGCACGACGTCACCCTCCGGCTCGGCACCCCGGTGACCGCGATCGACCCGGCCGCGCACACCGTCACGCTCGCCGACGACGGCCGGATCGGGTACGCGAAGCTGCTCCTCACCACGGGCTCGGTGCCCCGCCGGCTGCCGGTGCCCGGGGCGGACCAGGACGGCGTGCTCCACCTTCGCCGGGTGGAGGACAGCGACCGGATCCGGGCCGTGCTGAGGCCCGGCGCCCGGATCGTGGTGATCGGCGCCGGCTGGATCGGCCTGGAGACGGCGGCGGCCGCCCGCACGGCGGGCGCCGACGTGACGGTACTGGAGGCGGCCGAGCTGCCGCTGCTGCGGGTGCTCGGCCGCGAGGTGGCGCAGGTCTTCGCCGACCTGCACCGCGACCACGGGGTCGAGCTGCGGTTCAACGCCTCCGTCGAGGAGCTGACCGGCACCGGCGGCACCGTCACCGGCGTCCGGCTCGCGGACGGCTCGACGGTGGCGGCCGACGCGGTGATCGTCGGCATCGGCATCTCCCCGGTCACGGCCCTCGCCGAGGCGGCCGGGCTGGAGACCGAGAACGGCATCAGGACCGACGAGCACCTGCGCACCTCGGACCCGGACATCTACGCGGCGGGCGACGTCGCCAGCGCCTTCCACCCGCTGTTCGGCCGGCACCTGCGGGTCGAGCACTGGGCCAACGCCGTCAACCAGCCGCAGACCGCGGCCCGGGCACTGCTCGGCCGGGAAGGCCCGGAGACGGTCTACGACCGGGTGCCGTACTTCTTCACCGACCAGTACGACGACTTCGGCATGGAGTACACCGGCTACGTCGAACCCGGCGGCTACGACCGGGTGGTGTTCCGCGGCGACCCGGCCACCCGCGAGTTCATCGCCTTCTGGCTCTCCGACGGCCGGGTCCTCGCGGGCATGAACGTCAACGTCTGGGACGTCACCGACCCGATCCGCGAACTCGTCCGCTCGAAGCGCACGGTGACCGTGGACCGCCTGACGGACCCGGCCGTCCCCCTCGGCGACGTCTGAGCAGCACAGAACCCCCGCGCCCACACCGGGCAGTGTGAGCGCGGGGGCTCTACTCTCTCGCCCGCCACCGGCTCACCGGGGGCGATGCCGCGAACCGTGAACACCCAGCCGAGCTGTCTAGACCCATCCCTCGTCGAGGTGAACCGTCCAGGTATCTCCTACTGCCCAGTGAAGATCAACCAAGGCGGCGACGTCTGCGACGGTTGCCGGCGCGTCGGACAGCCGCAGCGGAGAGTCCGGGACACCGTTGCGCGTGTAGGTCGGCAACTCACCGTCGCAGCTGAAGGCGTGGAGCGGCGGGACGCCATCGCTGAACCATGCAGGGCAGTTCTCCTCCGCCCAAACAGCTGCCGCGCCGACGAGATCCACATGCGCCAGCAGATGCTCAGGAGCCGGACCGCCGGTGAACTGCACGAGGAAGCCCCGAGTATCCACTGCCCACCAGTCCCACATGAATCCAGGTCGAGGGTGCCGCAGGATCGTCGTCACGCCGACACTGTATCCAGGCCGCACCCATGGCTGGTGAACGTGATCGACAGGAAACGATCCGGGGACCGAGGAACTCTGGGAGCGCGGGCATCCGGTTGAGCAACTGGCCCGGAGCCGTGCGCAGTTCAGCCGCACTGGGACGTGCACAGCGCGCGCCTCCTCCGCCCGCCTCGCCCTCCCACACGGCCCGTCCTGTTCCCCCCACGGGCCCCGACCCCGGCGAGGGTCGCCGGGGTTCTCTGCATCCCGCTCCCCGTCCGGCCCCGAAGGGCTGCCCGTCGCCGCGGAAAACCCCGGTGGGCCCGGCCGTCGATCCGGATAGGGTCGGGCCATGCCCGAGCTGAAGCGGCTTCACGCCGACCACGCCCCGGCGGTCCTGGCCTTCGAGCTGGCGAACCGCGCGTACTTCGCCGCCTCGGTCCCCGACCGCGGCGACGACTACTTCGACCGGTTCGCCGACCGGCACGACGCCCTGCTGGCCGAGCAGGAGGCCGGCGCCTGCACCTTCTACGTGCTCGTCGACGAGGACGGCTCGGTACTGGGCAGGTTCAACCTGTACGACGCCGAGGACGGCACCGCCCAACTCGGCTACCGCGTCGCCGAACAGGCCGCCGGCCGCGGCCTGGCGACCGCGACCGTCGCGGAGCTGTGCCGGATCGCGGCGGCGGGGCACGGCCTGCACACGCTGCGGGCGGCCACCTCCCACGACAACGCCGCCTCCCGGCAGGTGCTGACCAAGGCCGGTTTCGTCCCGACCGGCCCGGCCGGCCCGGCCGACCTCGGCGGCAAGTCCGGCACCTGGTACCGGCGCGACCTCCGGCCGTAGACCCGGCCCCCGTTCCTCGACCGGCCACGGGAGGGCTTCGGCCACCGGAGCGCCCGGCCGGGCCGCCGTGAACCGGGCGTGCACGTGTCCGGGCCGGCGGCCTGAGACGGTCCGGTGCGATCCTGCTCGCATGCACCTCGACGACAACGACTACTGGCGGCGCTGGCTGGAGAGGCTGCTGGCCATTCTCGCCGCGGATCCTTCGGATCAGCCGGCCTGGGCGGGCGAGCACCGGGTGAGCGCCGTCGCCGTCGCCGACGATGTCCGGTTCGTCCTGCAGCTGGCCGAGGGAATGGCGGAACGGGGAACCCTCGAACCGGAAGCGCTCCAGGATCTCCGGGCCATCGACCGGATCGTCGGCGAGGCGGTGACCCGCGACGGGGGCGGCCGGTGGGCCGACGCGCTGGCCTCCGGGGCGGGCTGGAACGAGGTGCGGGCCCGGGCCCGCCGGATCCTCGTGGCCCGGCTCGGCGAATGGCGCCTGCCGCTGCCCCGTCGCACAACGCCTCAGGACGTCCACGACTGAGCGCGTTCGGCGGGTCCGTCGCCGATCGTCCGGAGGCGGCCGCACTGAGGGACCGCGCGGCGAGGGTCCGGTACCAGCCACCGCCGGACCGGGGGTCAGCCGGTGACGAGGGCGAGGACGAAGCCGTCGTAGCCCTTCTCGCCGACGGTCTGGATCGCGGTCGCGGTCAGCCGCGGGTGTTCGCCGACGAGTTCGGTGAAGCGGCGGACGCCCCGCACGCGCGGGTCGGTGCTGGCCGGGTCGGTGACGGCGCCGTCGCGGACGACGTTGTCGCCGATGATCAGGCTGCCGGGGCGGGTGAGCCGGAGCGCCCACTCCAGGTAGGCGGGGTTGCTGGGCTTGTCGGCGTCGATGAAGACCAGGTCGAAGGGCTCGCCGCCGTCGGCGGCCAGCTGCGGCAGGGTGTCCAGGGCCGGGCCGGTCCGTACCTCGACCACCTCGGCCAGTCCGGCCCGGGCGATGTTCGCGGTCGCCACGGCGGCGCAGCGCTCGTCGGCCTCCAGGGTGACCACCCGGCCGCCCTCGGGCAGGGCGCGGGCCAGCCAGATGGTGCTGTAGCCGCCGAGCGTGCCGATCTCCAGGACGCGGCGGGCGCCGTGGATCCGGGCCAGCAGCGCGAGCAGCTTGCCCTGGTTGGGCGCGACCTGGTGCGGCGGCAGGCCGGCCGCCTCACTGTCGGCGACGGCGGTGAGCAGCGCGGCGTCCTCGTCGATCAGCAGGCCGTTGAAGTAGCTGTCGACGGCGGTCCAGGTCTGCTGCCGGTCGGGCTGGCGGGTCTCCGCGGGCATCGTGGGTTCCTTTCGGGGACTTAGTGAGTTCCGAAGAGAAACTTACTACTCCGCGTCCTGTTCCGCACCCCCCGGACGGCCAGAGGCGACAAACGGCAGGGGCAGGCAAACGGCAGGGCCCACCCCCGGGGCGGTGTGCCCCGGGGGTGGGCCCTCGGCCGAGCAGGTGACCGGCCGTCGGACGGTCGGTCGTCAGGCGACCGGCGGGAAGGCCTCCAGGTCGGGCTGGAGGAGCTGGCCGGGCGCCGGCACCGCCTTGTTCACCAGGTAGTCGGTGACCAGCTTGTCCAGCGCCTTGCTCCGGCCGACCGCGCAGTGCTCGACCACGTCGACGCTGACCAGCACGGCGTTGCCCAGCTCACGCTGCATGTTCTGGGCGAACTTGTACTGGGTGGCCGGGTCGTAGAGGTTGCCGATCACCATCACCGGGCTGGCGGTGCGGCGGTTCCACGGACCGGTGTAGCGCTCGGCGTCCCGCGCCGGGACGGGCCAGGTGGCACAGGCGGGCGCGTCGAAGGCCTGGTAGCGGCCGAAGGTCGGCGCGTCCTTCTCCCAGGAGCGGGCCAGGTTGGCGAACACCCGCGGGTTGGACGGGTACGGCTTGTCCTGGCAGTTGACGCCGTAGTAGGAGTCGTCGGCGCTGTACGGGGTCTCCGGCAGGGCCTCGCGCAGTGCGGTGGGGACGGTCACGGCGAGCGCCTTCGCATCCTCCGTGCCCGCCGGCGCCAGCGACGGTGCGCCCTGCTGCCGGATCACGTCGTCCACGGCCTGGAGGGACTTCGCCAGCGGCGCCTGCCGGGTCTGGGCGTAGAGCGCGTTCGCCACCTGGCTGGTGAAGCTGGAGAGAGTCACCGCGGTGCCGTCCGCCAGGGTGACCGGCGAGGTGCGCAGGTGGTCTCGGATCGCGTCGAACTTGGCCCGGGTGTCACCCGCACCGAAGGCGCAGCGCGGGGCGCCGGCCGCACTGCACCGCTTGAGGAACTGGTCCAGGGCGAGCTCGAAGCCGGCCGCGCGCCGCCGGTCGTACTCCAGGCCGTTGTGCAGCCGCAGGTCGGGGTCGACGTTGCCGTCGATGATCAGCGCCCGGACCTTGTCCGGGTACATCGAGGCGTAGGTGGCGCCGATCAGGGTGCCGTAGGAGAAGCCCGCGTAGTTGAGCTGCTTGTCGCCGACGGCCCGGCGCATCCGGTCGAGGTCACGGACGACGTTCTCGGTGGACATGAACTCGATCAGCGGGCCGGCGTTGCGGTCGCAGGCGTCGGTGTAGTCCTCGGTGGCGGCCAGCGTGGCGTCCACCTCGGCCTTGGTGACGGGGACGGCGACCTGCCGGTCGAAGACGGAGCTCGCCTCCTCGTCGGTGGTGAAGCACTTGAGCGGGTTGCTCCGGGCCACGCCGCGCGGGTCGAAGCCGATCAGGTCGAACCGGCTCTGGACGTCGGGGGAGAAACGGGTGGTGGTGGCCCAGAGGTACCCGCTGCCGCCGGGACCGCCCGGGTTCATGAAGAGCGAGCCGATCCGCTTGGCCGGATCCCCGGCGCGGCGGCGCATCATCGCGATGCCGATCTTCTCGCCGGACGGGTCGGCGTAGTCGAGCGGCACCGGGTAGACGGCGCAGTCGTAGATGCCGGGATCCGGCTTGGACGGGTCGGGATTGCACGGCGTCCAGGCGACCGGGTCGACCCGGGCCTCGGCAACGGCTGCGACCGACGGTGGTTCCGGCGCGGCCGACGCCGCGACAGCGGTTCCGGCGACGAGCGCGAACGCGCTGGCGACGGCCAACGCCAGACTGGGTATGCGGGACACGTGACCTCCTCCGGTTGAACGGACGCGGTCAGCCTGTCAGTCGACCCCCGGGAGGGGAAGACCATGCGTCGCCGTCGAACCTTCCGTCACACCGTCATGTCGCAGTCGTTTCAGGGGACTGACGGGCACTCCGGTGCAGGATCTCCAGCTATTTGACGGTACATCGCCACTTTGGTGGCGGCGGCGAGGTGGCGATCATCCGCCACCCCGGGCACTCCGGGAAGCACCGGCACCACCGCAGCACACCACCCCGGGACACCCCGCGTTGCCCCGGGAAGCACCGGACGCCGCCGTCAGGACCGCGCGGCGGCCGGCAGCGCCGTCGCCGCGTCCGCCACCGGGGCCACCGCGGCGGGGCGGTTGCGCTCCGCCCACCGCACGACCGGTCCCATCGCGAACCCCGCCGCCAGGAAGAGCCCGCCCAGCAGCAGCCACCCCGGCGCGCCCCAGTCCAGCAGCAGCGTGGTGAGCAGCAGCGGGCCGACGGTGCGCGCCACCGCCACGCCCGAGCCGAAGAAGCCCTGGTACTGACCGGTCTGGTGGGCGGGCGCCAGGTCGAAGCTGATCTGCCAGGAGCCCGCGGACTGCTTCATCTCGCCGATCACCTGGAGCGTCGCCGCGGCCACCAGGAGCACGGCCGTCACCCAGAGCGGGGCGCTCGCGGCCGACAGGGCGAACACCGCGCAGGAGGCCAGCAGAACGGCGCCGGCGTCGCGGACGGCGCGGGTCGCGGCACGCAGCCCGGTGACGCCGCGGGCCGCACGGACCTGGAAGCCCATCACCACCGCGGTGTTGAGCACGAACAGCCCCGGGCCGAGCCAGCCGAGCTGCTCCGCCCGGGCCGCGATCCAGAGCGGGATGACCAGGCTGAGCAGGGGCATCCGCAGCAGCAGCACGGTGTTGACCAGCGTGACGACGGCATACGGGCGGTCGGAGAGCACCGCCAGCTTCGATCCGGCGCCCGCCGCTCCGGTCACGGGCGCCACCTCGGGCAGCCGCAGCAGGATCAGGCCGCCGGCCACGAAGGCGACCGCGGTGGCGGCGAACACCACCAGGTAGCCCGCCCGGCTCCCGGCCCCCACCACCACGCCGCCCAGGGCGGCGCCGAGCGCCAGCCCGGCATTCAGGGTCGACTGGAGGTGGGCCAGCAGCGTGGTCCGCTCCGCGCGCGGGACGAGGCCGCCGACCAGTGCCTGCCGGGCGGCCGTCAGCCCGGACTGCGCCGTGGCGTAGAAGCAGACCGCCACCAGGAACGGAACGAAGGAGCGGATGGCCAGGAAGGAGGCGACCACCACGCCGGTCGCCAGCGCGAGCGCCACCGCCGTGCGGCGCGGGCCGCGCCGGTCGGCGAGGTGACCGAGCGGCACGCCCACCAGCGAGCCGACCGCCCACGCGACGGCGAGCCCGACACCGAGCCGGGTCGGCGACATCCCGATGACCCGGGTGAAGTACAGCGCCGAGCAGGTGTAGTAGGCGCCGTCGCCCACCGCACCCACCAACTGGGCGACGGCGAGCGTCCGCTGGACGCCGGCGGGCGGTACGAGACGGATCGACAACGGAACTCCCCCGGTGCGGTGGCCCTGCCCGGACCACCCGTTTCTTCCTGACACGATCGATCCTAGAGGTCAGGTGGACCAGTGGACAGGTCCAGTTGTCACGGTTGCCCCTGGGCCACTTGGCGCCGCCGGGCCGGTCCGCCGCAGGCCGGCGCCCCGGCCCCGGCGCCATCCGCCGCACGGGCGGGCGGCGGCCGAACTCCGGTACGGGGACGGAGCATCCGCCCCCCGCACGGCGTAACGACGGCTGTCACCGGCCTGCCCCGCACCGTCCGTGTCCGCCCGATCCGGGATCCGACGGGATGTCCGTTCCGGCCCGAAGTGCCCGTGTTGACCGGCCCGTTGCCCCCTCCTATGCTCGTCCGCGTTCGCGATCCGGCCTCGGGGCCCGGGCCTCCGAGGCCCCCGCCCGGCCGGAGCCGTCACCGGCTCGAAGGGCTCCTCCCATCAGCACCTCCATCGCACCCCACGACGCCGACCCCGCCACCCCGGCCTCCACGCCCGCCGGAACGACCGCGCCGGTCCGAACGACCCCGCCCGCCGGGACCGCCGGGACCACCACGCCCGCCACGCCCGCCACGCCCGCCACGCCCACCGAAGCGCTCCCCGGCGCGAACGGCGCCGGCCCCGGGGCCGCGGCCGCCGGGCGGCGGCGCTTCCTCACCTACCTGCTCGCCGCCCCCACCCTCACCGTTGCCGCCCGGCTCGGCCTGGACGCCGCCGCGCCGGCCACCGCCCGGGCCGCCGTCCGAACCGCCGAGGCCGCCGAACAGCCGGCCGCAGCACCACAGTTGCTCGGCCTGCCCGGCATCCCGGACGTGCTGGACCTCGGGGACGCGCTGATCCTGGCCGGCCTGCCCACCTCCCACCTGCTGGTGCTGGAGATCACCGCCGAGGGCCGCGCCGCGCTGTACCTCCCCCGGCTGGAGGTCGGTCAGGGCCTCACCACCGCGATCGCGATGCTGGTCGCCGAGGAGCTCGACGCCCGGCTCACCGACGTCGACGTGCCGCTCTCCGACGGCCGCCCCGGCCTGCTGTTCAACCAGCTCACCGGCGCCTCCAACTCGGTCCGCTCGCTGTACGACCCGGTTCGCGCCGCCGCGGCGGCGGCCCGGGCCCGGCTGGTCACCGCGGCCGCCCTCCACTGGTCCCTGCCGGCCGACACGCTGCGCACCGCCGACTCCGCCGTGCTGGCCCCCGACGGCCGCAGGGCCGGCTACGGCGCACTCGCCGCCGCGGCCGCCGGCATCGCCGTCCCCGCCGTGTCCGCCGCGCCCAAACCGCCCGGGCAGCAGCGGCTGGTGGGCCGGCCGACCGGCCGGATCGACGCCCGCGACATCGTCACCGGCCGCGCCAAGTACGCGGGTGACCTCGCCGTCCCGGGGGCCGTGCCCTGCGTGATCGCCCGGCCGACCACCATCAACGGCACGCTCAGGTCGGTGGACGCGGCGGCGGCCCGCACCATGCCCGGCGTCCTCGGTGTGGTCACCGTCCCGAGCGGCGTCGCCGTGCTCGCCGAGACCTTCGACCAGGCGCTCAAGGCCCGCGACGCCCTGCGGACCAGCTGGAACCCCGGCCCGGTCGCCGCGCTCTCCGACGCCGACATCCGGGCCCGGCTGCGCGCCGCCCACGCGCCCTTCCTCGTGCCGCCGCTGCTGACCCAGTACGTGGACGGCGAGTTCGACTTCGCCTTCGTCAACCACGCGCCGATGGAGGTGCTGACGGCCGTCGCCGACGTACGCGCCAACCGCGCCGAGATCTGGTTCGCCTCGCAGACGCCGATCGTCGCCCAGCAGACCATCGCCGCCGAACTCGGCCTCCCGCAGGACGCCGTCACCGTCCACGTGGTGCGCGGCGGCGGCTCGTTCGGCCGCCGGCTGTTCTTCGACGCGGCGCTGGAGGCCGCACAGGTCTCCCGGGCGGCGGGCCGGCCGGTGAAGCTGATGTGGACGCGCAACGACGACATGCGGCACGGGCGGCTGCGCCCGGCCAGCCACCACCGGATCCGCGCCACCTACGGCCTCGGCCAGGTGATCAGCTACGAGCACCGGGCCGCCACGGTGCAGACCGACTTCCGGCACGGGCTCGGCGAGGCGCTCACCGCCGCCGGGTTCAACCTGTCGGTCGCCGGGATCAGCCTCGCCCAGGCGTTCTTCCTGCTCAGCGAGAAGAACCCGTACGACGTCGGCCTGCCCACCCAGTTGCTCGCCGAAGTCCCGCTCGACATGCACACCGGCAGCTGGCGCTCGGTCTACTCCGGCACCGTGCGCGTGGCCGACGAGATCATGATGGACGAACTGGCCCGCCGCTTCGGCCAGGACCCGGTCGCCTTCCGCCGTGCCCGGGTGCGCGGCGCCGCCGGCCGGGCCGTGCTCGACAAGGTCGCCCAGGAGGGCCGCTGGGGCCGGCCGATGCCCGCCGGCCAGGCCCAGGGCATCGGCTACCACGACGAGAACGGCGGGCGCGTCGCCTACCTCGTCGAACTCGACGCCGCCGACCCGCGGCAGCCGCGCGTGACGCGGGCCGTGATCGCCGCCGACGTCGGCCTGGTGATCAACCCCCGTGGCCTGGAGGCCCAGTTGACGGGTGCGCTGATCGACGGCATCTCGGTGATCCTGCAAGCCGGCAACCACATCGACCACGGCGCCGTCCGTGAGGGCAGCTTCGCCGACTTCCACTACGCGCGGCAGCGGCACTCGCCGCCGTCGGTCGAGATCCACCTGCTGCCGCCGAGCGGACCGCCCGGCGGCGCGGGCGAGTTGGGCGTCCCGGCGGCCTCGGCGGCGGTCGCCAACGCCTACGCCCGGGCCACCGGCATCCGCCCGCGCTCGTTCCCGATCAACTTCTGACCCCGCCCGACCGGTCCCGCACCGTTGCCGGGCCGACCCCGGCCCCGACCTCACACCGTCCCCGGCCGGCTCCCGGCCCGATCCAACGCCCGGACCAGCGCCGGGCCCCGACCCGAAGGGCGCACCTCCCGATGCCCAGCCACACCTTCGTCCTCAACGGGCAACCGGTCACCGTCGACGCACCGGACGACATGCCGCTGCTCTGGGTCCTGCGCGACAAGCTCGGCGTCACCGGGCCCAAGTACGGCTGCGGCGTCGGCGTCTGCCGCGCCTGCACCAGTCACCTGGACGGCGAGGAGTTCCAGCCGTGCACGCTGGCGGTCGGCGACTGCGCCGGCCGTCAGGTCACCACCATCGAGGGCCTGGCCGACGGCGACACCCTGCACCCCGTCCAGGAGGCCTGGCTGGCCTGCGACGTCGCGCAGTGCGGGTTCTGCCAGCCCGGCCAGATCATGACCGCGGCCGCGCTGCTCCGCCGCACCCCGGCGCCCACCGACGCCGACATCGACCAGATCCAGAACATCTGCCGCTGCGGCACGTACCCCCGGATCCGCGAGGCCATCAAGCAGGCGGCCGCCCAGCTCCCGCCGCCCCCCACCCCGTAGTCCGGCCCCCACCCCCGGCCCCCACCCCGGCGGCTCTGCCCGGTCGGCCGACCTGGAAATCGACCGGCTGCCGGTAGCCGCCGGACTGAAACCTTCCCCCTGCCGAGCCGAAGAGCGGCTTCACCCCCGACTCACCCGACCACGCCCGGACCCACCACCCTGCCGTGGCGGCCCGACAAGCCGCTAGCGGGCGGGGACGCTCGCGCGGGAGAGCACGGACAGTGCGAACGGGCGGAGCGAGTCCGTACGTTCCCAGCCCGCAGCGTCGATCGTCTCGTGCTGCCGAACGTGCTCGACCGGCTGGAGCCGGTGCTCGCACAGAATGCTGTCCATCTGCTCGAAGCTGAGGAAGGTCTGCCAGGGCTCGCCCTGCTCGGCCGCGGCGGCCATCACCAGCTCCGCGTACGACCGGCCTGCCTCGTCGCGCAATTCGGCCGGGAGAAGGTGCTCCACGACGAGCTCGGTGCCGGGTGCGAAGCCGCTGACCGCGGCCAGGGTCCGGTCGATCGCCTCCCGGGTGAGGTACATCGTGACCCCGAGCCAGCCGACCAGCGCGGGCCGGCTCAGGTCGAAGCCGAACCGGACGAGACGGTCGGTCAGCGACTGGGTGGGCTCCTGCTCGAAGTCGACCGGGACGAAGACGGCGGACGACGGCACCTTCGTCCCCGTCGCAGCCAGCCGCGCCCGCTTCCAGTCCTGGGTCGAGGGCTGGTCGACCTCGAACACCCTGACCCGGTCGGCCAGTTCGGAGCGGTAGGCAAAGGAGTCCAGCCCCGCGCCGAGGATCACGTACTGGTCGATGCCATGCGCGGCCAGCTCGGACAGCCGGTCCTCGGTGTAGCGGCTGCGGGTGACGGCCGTCGTCCGTGCACCGGACAGGACGGGGTGGCCTCCGTAGGACCGGTGGTACCCGAGGAGTTCATCCGCGCGCTCCCCCAGGAAGGTCTGCGCCATGGTGTCGGCGAAGATCGAGGGGGCGTCGTCAACGAGCAGATGTGCCGCGCGCGCTGCGGCCGCCATGAGTGCTGTCTGGCTCGGCTGTTCATTGTTCACCATGAGAGTGAACATTAGCCGCCCAATTTGACAGGATATCATAGAAATATGAATTCCGAAAGATCTTCCGGGCTGCAATTCGGCAACGAATACGGATTTCTCGGCCCCCAGGTGACGTGCAGGTTGAACCCGAGCGGCGACGTGCCCGCACTGCTTCTCGCGGGAATGCCCGACAAATCGAGCGACGCCGAATCAATGGCCGAGTGAATCCATGGAGCAGACCCACCGGTCCGGCCGGCCACGGCCACGGGCGGGCCCGGACACCCCGGACGGCGGCCGGCTACCGGGCGACGGGCCAGCCGACGACCTGGTCGAGCTCGATGTCACGCAGGACGGCGTTGTCCAGCCGGATGCCCGTGGCGTCGGTCAGCCCGTGCGTCGACGCACCGGTGAGGACGCGGCCGAGCCGCGCAGCGGTCAGGTCCACCGCCCGGAAGTCGGCGCCGGCCAGCTCACAGCCCGCCAGCAGGACGCCGCGCAGGGAGGCGCCGCGCAGATCGGCCCCGCGGAAGT
This sequence comes from Kitasatospora sp. NBC_01560, assembly GCF_045208415.1. Taxonomy (NCBI): domain Bacteria; kingdom Bacillati; phylum Actinomycetota; class Actinomycetes; order Kitasatosporales; family Streptomycetaceae; genus Kitasatospora; species Kitasatospora sp. NBC_01560. Next base: position 1,222,811 of record NZ_CP109364.1, read on the forward strand.
CGCACAGCTTGAACCGGCAGCCGTCCAGGGTGGCATGCCGCAGATCGGCCCCGCGGAACGAACACCGCGTGAACCGCAGCGACGGCAGCCGCGCCGAGACGAGATCACTGCCGTCGAAGGACTCCCGGTAGAGCGTCGTATGCCGACGGCGGGACGCCAAGTCCTCCTTCACGCTCACGACTCTCCCCATGCCGCACATCGTGTCAGCCCCGGCAACCCCCTGTCGCCCGCAATTCGCGGCCCCCAGTGGTGCCACCAGGCCGGACGCGCGGGCGCCACCAGGTCGGACGCGCGCCGCCCCGGGGCCGTCGGCGTGGGCGGCCGGCCGAGCCGGCGAGGACGGACCGGCCCCGACCGGAACCGGTCGTCCGGAGCGGCACTAGAGTGATGATCCGCCAGGGCAACGGACTTGAGGGGTGGTTGAGGATGATCGGACGTCGCTCACTGCTGACCGCCGCCGGGGCCGGCGGCGCCGCACTGACCCTGCCCGCCACCGCCGCCCGGGCCGCATCCCCCGGACCGGCCCCCTCACCCGGGGGTGCCGCACCCGAAAGGATCGACCTGCCGGCCCCGACCGGCGACCGTCCGATCGGGACGGTGTCACTGCACCTGGTGGACCGGGCCCGCCAGGACCCGTTCTCCCCCGTACCCGCGCCGCGCGAGCTCATGGTCCAGCTCTGGTACCCGGCCACCGCCACCACCGGCCGCCCCCGCGCGCCGTACCTCTCCCCCCGGGTGGCCGCCGCCGTCGAGCAGCGCCTCCCGCTGGAGCCCGGGGTCCTCGTCCGGCTGCGCCCGACCGCCCGGCTCGGCGCGCCCGCCGCCCCGGGCGCGCTGCCACTGCTCGTCCTCAGCCACGGGCGCACCGGCGGGCGGAGCAACTGCACTGCTCTCGCAGAGGAGTTGGCCGCCCGCGGCTACCTCGTCGCGGCGGTCGACCACACCTACGACGCGGCCGCCGTGGAGTTCCCGGACGGCCGGGTGGTCCTCGGCGCGCTGGAGGACGACCCGGCGGATCCGGACGCCGCCGACCGCAAGGAGATCTCCACCCGGGTCGGGGACTTGCGCTTCGTGGTCACCGAGCTCACCACCGGGGGCACCGCCCGCCGGCCCGGCCTTCCGCGCGCCGACCGGCACCGGACCGGGGTGCTCGGCCACTCCATGGGCGGCGCCGCCGCCGCCGAAGCGGTCCGCCAGGACGACCGCTTCGCCGCCGGGCTCGACCTGGACGGCGGCCTGTTCGGCTCACCGGTGCCGCACACCGGTCTGAACCGCCCGTTCCTGCTGCTCACCTCGCTCGCCGACCACGACACCTGGCGGCTCTGGCGCGAGCACCAGCGCGGCTGGGGGCGGCAGTTGCGCATCCGCACCGCAGGCCACCTCAGCTTCACCGATCTCCCGCACGCGGCCGGCCCCGGCCGGCTGGCCGAGCACCTCCCGGCCGAGGTCTACTCCGAGCTGTTCGGCACCGTCGCCCCCTCCCGGGCGACCGCCCTCGCCCGCGCCTACACCCTGGCCCATTTCGACCGCGTGCTGCGCGGCTGCCCCGCCCCCCTGCTCGACGGCCCCACCCCGCGCCACCCCGAGGTCGACTTCGTCTGGGGTACCCGCCGGTAGCAGCGCACTCCCCCACCGGGCGGACGCTCCGAACCACAGTGACGCTGCGTGCACGAACTGCACCGGTCGGCCAAGTGTGACAGGCTGAAATCACCTGCCACGACGGACGATCGGGGGCAGCCGTGATCTACCTCAGCGACGAACGGCAGCACGCGGTGGTGGTGCTGGCCGCCCTCGACGGGAGCAGCTGGGAGACGTTGGCCCCGGCGCTCACCCCCGCCCCGGTGCCCGCCGGGCCGGCGCTCACCGCCGACGGCCGCCTGGTGCTGGCGGACCGGGCCGGGTCGACGATCGTGGTCATGACGACCGCCGGCGAGGACCCGGAGCTGCTCGACCCGGCAGGCACGCCCGTCGGAGCGCTCAAGGGCCCGACCGGGGTGACGGTGGACGCCGGCGGCGCCGTGTACATCGCCGACACCGGCAACCACCGCATCGTGCGGGCGTCCTGCGTCGACGCCCCGGGCTGGTCGGCCTGGGGCACGCCCGGCACGGCCTCACCCGGCGGCTTCCTGGCGCCGACCGGCGTCGCCGTCGACGGCGCGGGGCGCGTGCTGGTCACCGACCCCGCCGCCCACCGCCTGGTCCGCTTCGACGACATGACCGGCCTGAACTGGACCGAGCTCCCGCTGCCCGCCGGGGCGACCACGCCGTACGGCGTCCGGTGGGACACCGCCGGCGCGCTGGTCACCGAGCTCGCCACGCGTTCGGTGCTCCGGCTGCACCCGGACGACTCGGCGAGCGTCCTGATCGACGGCACGGACGAGTTGATCGCCCCCGTCGCCGCGGCCGCGGACGACGGGACCGTCCTGGTCGCCGACGCCGGTGCCGCCCAGGTCACTCGCTGGGCGGCCGCCGGCGGTGGCTGGCAGGCCACCGGGCGGCTGGCCGGCGCCCCCGGTGCCCTCCCCGGGCCGGAGTTCACCCGCCTGACCGGATTGGCCGTGTCATGAACGAGAGCCTGCGCATCCTGTCCTTCAACACGCAGCTTCGGTCGTGGGGGATGGAGGCCGGCTTCCCCCCGACCCTCCCGCCGGTGGACACCGCCGCCGCACGGGCGGGGTTCATCGCCGACAACATCCTGAGCAGCGCGTTCGACTACGACATCGTCGGCCTCTGCGAGGTGTTCGACGAGGACGCCCGCGCGATCCTGCGGGACAGCCTGCGCGCGCGGTTCCCGTACATCGTCACCAAGTGCGACGGGGACTACCTCCAGGCCGAGGAGGCCGGCGCCGGGCAGACCTGCGCCCTCTCCACCCAGTGGGTGCTGATCGGGGTGCCCGATGTGGTGACCGGATGGCGGCCCGAGGACAGCGGCCTGATGGTCCTCAGCAGATGGCCGTTCGCGCAGCTCGACACGGGTGGCCTCGACTCCGCGCTGAAGCAGCAGTCCGCGGACCGCGGCTACCCCGTGCCGGCGGTGGTTCCGGCGGTGAACTTCCTGCCCTACCAGGACGCGGCGGGCCTGGACCGGTTCGCGGCCAAGGGCATCGCGTACGCCCGGATCGTGCGGGCGCCCGGGCAGGAGTACCACCTGTTCCTGAGCCACACCCAGGCCGACGCGAGCGCGTCGGGGCAGTACCGCGGCACCCGCTCCCGGCAGATGGCCGCGGCCGAGGAGTTCATCGGGGCCTGCACCGGCGGCGCGCCGTCGGGCGAGGAGATCTTCTTCCTGGGCGACCTCAACATCGTCGGTGAGCTCATGGCGGAGGCCGACCACGACGGGGAGTGGAAGAGCTGCTTCGACGCCCCGGGCCGGCTGCTCTCCGACCGCACCGTCGACCTCTGGGGCCGCCGGCAGTGCACCGGCCCGCCGGGGCTGCGCGACCGCGGGTACTCCGCCACGGTGACCTACGATCCCCGGCAGCAGCGGCTCGACTACGCGTCCGCCGCCACCACCGGCTCCCTGGCCGCCCAGCACGTGATGATCGACTACGACCTGGCGAACGTCCCGCCGGGGCACCCCGAGGTGAGCTACCTCAGCGACCACCGCCCGCTGCGCGTGGAGCTGGCGTCGCCCCGGCCGCACTCCACCCCGGCGACCGCCCTCGCGGCCGCGGCCGGCCCCGCGGACTTCGACAGCGGGCGCCAGTTGCTGGCCGACGGGCAGACGATGTGGCTCCGCTTCGACGAGGCCGGCACCTACGACTTCCGGCTCGACCAGGACCACGACCGGATCGCCTACGAGGTCTACCTGGACACCGACCTGTCCCGGCCGCGCCGGCAGTACCGCCAGGAGTCCACTCCGCGACGCGGCGACAAGTACGTGATCGCCGCCCCGCCGTTCCTGGTCAAGGTGTTCCCCAGGGCCCGCACCGGGGAGGCCCGGTTCGAGTTCCACGCCCACCGGCACCAGGGCGTCGGGCCGGAGGACGCGATCCAGCTGCCGTACGGCGAGATCGTCCCCGAGTCGTTCCCCGTCCTGCAGTTGCTCAACCAGGACTTTCCCGCCACCGACTGGGTCGACGAGGACACCAAGTGGTTCCGCCTGGACGGTCCGCCGGTCTCGCTGGGCTCCGCGCTGAAGGCGCGGATCACCGTCACCCGCACCCGGGGCGACCCGGGCTTCACCGCCACCGTGGTCCGCGAGGACCCGCCCGGTACGTGGAGGCAGCTCACCCAGTCCGGCGGCGGCGCGACGGCCGAGCTGGACGCGCTGATCGACAAGGGTGACCAGCTCTACGTCCAGGTCACCCGCTGGGACCAACCGTCGCTGCGCGAGCTGGGGTTCCTCGTCGCCGCCACCGTCGACCTCACCCTGGTGCTCGGCGGGAGCCGGGGCGCACCGCGGCTGGTGTGCACCAAGGAGACCGGAGGCTGGGGCGCCGACGACATCGAGCTCGGCATCACCACGGACGGCGTCCCGACCGCCTACGTCGACAACGACACGATCGGCGACTTCGAGCAGGACGCCGTCCGGGACCTCAACCAGTGGGTGCCCGAGTTCCTGCCCTACCGCAAGGGCGTCGAGTTCATGGTCAAGGAGCTCGACGACATCGGTCACGACGACATCGGCCGGGAGACCCTGCGCCCCTTCGCCGAGCTGGACGGCTGGAGCAGGTTCGCCATCACCGACCGGACGTCGCCGGGTCGGATGCACGGGTTCCTGCGGGTGGACGTGGACGACGGCCGGTACGACGTGGAGCTCACCGTCACCACCTGGGACGAGCAGTTCTGACGGAGCGGGGCAGAGCGGAGCGGACCGACCCGGTCGGGAGCCACGGCCCGCGCGTGACGGTCGTGCGACCCGACGGCCCCGCGCCACCCGGTCCTCGGACGGCGCGGGACCCCGGCCGACGTGGGGGTCTCCCGGAGGCGTGGGGGCCTCCGGGTGGCGCAGGCGCAGGGGCCGTCGCCGTCGGCGGGTCAGCAGGTCGGCACGTCAGCGGATCACCGGATCACCGGATCACCGGATCAGCCGACCGTCGAGCGGGCGGTCAGCACTGGCCGACGCGGCCGTCCTGGAAGACGGTGTGGAAGAGGCTGTTGCCGTCCGTGTAGGCGCCGTAGACGTAGGACGTCCCGTACCCGTAGCCGTAGTTGGCGGAGTAGACCTGGCTGACCCGGTACCAGACGTTGCCCTGGTTGTTGATCGTCTCGCCGCGCGTCCAGCACTGGTAGTCGATCGCGTCCCCGGTGAGCTGCGTCGACCAGAGGTCGCCGAAGTTCTTGCCCGACTGCGAGGTGGGCTGCGCGTAGACGCCGACGCCGTGGCCGGTCTCGTGGGCCTTGAGGCCGTACCAGGTGTCGGCGGACGCGCTGCCGCCGGCCAGACCGACCGCCCCGGCCGCCAGTGCCGCCACCGCCGCGGCGGTCGCACCGCGGCGTCCGAGCCTGCCGAGAAGTCCCTTGCGCATGTCGATTCTCCCGTCGTTGTCCTGCACTGGCGTGCCGCCGTCCGGACTGCGACGGCGGGGACAGCTGACCGGACCACCTGCGGTGTTCGGTACCGGCTGACGGAAACTGACAACAGCTGACAGCGCGGGCCCGCCCCCACCGGCGGCCCCCGCCCAGGTGATTCGGCCGATGACCGATCCGCGCGGCCACCCCGTCGATATGATCCGTACGCGACAAACGAACAGCGTCACCGAGGGATCTGACACGGTCCGACAGCAGGGGGAGCGTCATGACGGAGCGAGGGTCGCAGGGGGAACCGCGATCCACGGAACGACCGGGCGCAGCGGAGAGACCGGAGGGGGTACCGGGAGGCCCGGGAGCACAGCGGGCCGCGGGGCGGGCCGCCGCGGAGGGCTTCGCCGCCGAGCTCCGCCGGCTCCGACAGGACGCGGGGCAGCCCTCGTTCCGGACCATGGCCAGGAACGCCGGCTCCATCTCCCACACCACGCTGTACGAGGCGGCCTCCGGCTCGCGCCTGCCGTCCTGGCCCACCACCCGGGCCTACGTGCAGGCCTGCGGCGGTGACGAGGCCGAGTGGCGGCTCCGCTGGTCCGCCGCCACCAGCAAGGAGCCGGCTCCGGCAGCCCCCGGCCCGCCACCTCCCGCGCCCGCCCACCCGGCGCACCCCGCCCCGCCGGGCCCGCCCACCGGCGAACCGGCAGCACCCCCGGCCGAACCGGCCGGTACGGCCGGCAAGCCACCCGCGACCGGCCGCCGGTTCTGGACGCACGCCGTCACCCTGCTGATCGGCGCGTTGATCGGGGCCTGCACCACCCTGGGCGTGGTCGCGTTCCGCGGCCCGGTCACCGCGGCGCCCGCCCCGCAGGACTGTCCGGCCGAAGCCTCCGGCGGGCTCCCGCCCGCCGGGCCCGGCCCAGGATCGGCCACCGGCCCCGACCCCGGGCCGGCCGCCCACCACGGCGACACCGCACGCCGGACGACGGACGGCCCGGACGCCGGCCCAGGCACCGGCGCAGACGCCGGCCCAGGCACCGGCTCGGGCACGGACGGCGGCTCGGGCACCGACCCGGCCCCGGCCTGGGTGGCCCGCCCGGCCGCGGACCAGGCCGTCCTCTCCGCCACGGACGTCGTGCTGCCCGTGCTCACCCCGGTCACCCGCGGGGACGCCCTGGTCGTGACCATGATGCTGACCAGCACCTGCCCCGGGCGCGTCACGGTGACGGACACCCGGGGCGACTTCTTCCGCCCGGCCGGCGAGGTGACGGACTCCCGCCGGCACCGCGTCCTCGTCTTCGCGGCCTTCGCCGTACCGGCCCTCACCACGGCGGACTCGCTCCGGGTCAGCTACCCGCAGGCCGCCAAGTACCACGTCGCGGTGGACGAGTTCCGCGGGATCTCCGCCCTCCGGGACACCGCACAGGCGCACGGCCCGGCCGGCGGGACGGCCTTCACCACCAGCGGCACGCCCGCCGCCTGCGCCCCCGGCGACCTCATGATCGGCACCGTGGGCAGCAACACCGGCACCGCACCCGGCTTCGCCACCGGCTGGACGGCCCTTCCGGTGCTCACCCTCTCCTCGTACCGGCTCACCACCGCGTACCAGGTGGCGGCGGCGGACGGACCCTGCGCGGCGACCGGGCGGACCAGCTCGCAGTGGGGAGCCGTCCTCGCCGTCTTCCACTGACCGGGCCCGCGGCGCGCACTGTCACCCCCGGCCGCACCCGGCCGTGCCCGGCCGCCTCCGCTACGGCTGGCGGCCGAAGAAGGCGGCGAGCCGGTCGTAGACCGGTGCATCCTCGGCCACGGCGACCTCGGGACCGAAGGAGTGGCCGTCCTCCTCGCTGCCGCGGTACTTCGGGCTCAGCGCCCCGCGCCCCCAGGCCAGCGAGGTGACGGCCACCTCGTGGTCCAGGCCGTCCGTGGACTGGTCGGTGGCGCGGGCCAAGTCCCACCCGTGCACCGCGAACTCGGCGATCTGCTGGTCCACCGGGAACCGCGCGGGAAGCTCGCCGACGCCCGGGACCTCGATCACGCCGGTGAGGTCCCCGGCGGCCCGCCAGGTGGCGACCAGCTCCTCGGCGCCGGCCTCGAAGGCGTGCAGCCAGTCGTCCTCGACCCGCTCGAAGGGCTGCGACCAGTCCGGGTTGTCGCCGTTCGCCCGGACCGTGAACTGGCGGAGGTCGAAGAGCAGGTGGCTGATCAGCTGACCGACGTCCCAGGAGTGGCAGGCGGTGGGGTGGCCGGCCAGCTCGGTGCCGACGCCGTCGATCAGGCCGGCGGTCTGCGCCAGCGCCCGGGCGAGCAGGTCGATCGGGTCTTCCGTTGCGGTCATGGCGACACCTCTTCGGAGCTGGGACATGTGCTCGGACCGGCCGATCGTAAACGGGACCACCGACAACCGGCCCGGCGCAACACCGCGCCGGGCCGGTCGGGGCGCCCGATCCGCAGGCCCGACCATCGGGTCGGGCCTGCGGACCGGGCCTACCGCTCGGGCCTGCGGATCGGCCCGGTGCCACCGGTCCAGTGGATCGGCCCAGTGGACCGGGCCGGCGGCATCGGGCCGGTGGGTCAGCCCGCCAGGCCGCCGTCCACGGCGATCTCGGCGGCCGTGATGTAGCGACCGTCCTCGCCCGCGAGGTGGGCGACGGTGGCCGCGATGTCACCGACCCGGCCGAAGCTGCCGAGGGCGGTCAGCGAGGCCTGGAACTCGGCCGACGGACCGTCACCCGGGTTCAGCTCGGTGTCGATCGGCCCCGGGTGAACCACGTTGACGGTGATCCCGCGCGGGCCCAGCTCCCGGGCCAGCGCCTTGGTGAGGCCGATCGTCGCGGCCTTGCTGCTCGCGTACAGCGTGCCGCCCGCGAAGGCGACCCGCTTGGCGATACAGCTGCCGATGGAGATGATCCGACCGCCCTCGGTCATGTGCGCGGAGGCGGCCTGGGCGAACAGGAAGGGCGCCCGGACGTTGACGTCGATCGCCAGGTCCACATCCTCCGCCGTCAGCTCGCCGATCGGGCCGAGGACGCCGACGCCCGCGTTGTTGACCAGGATGTCGAGGCGGTCGAACCGCTCGACCACCGCCGCCACCACGCCCCGGATCGCCTCCGGGTCGGCGCTGTCGGCCCGGACGGCCCAGCCGCGCCGGCCCATCGCGGTGATCTTGGCCGCGACCGCCTCGGCGCGCTCCGTGCTGCCGCGGTACGTCAGTACGACGTCGGCGCCGTCCTCGGCCAGCCGCAGGGCGACGGCCTCCCCGATCCCCCGGCTGCCACCGGTCACCAGGGCGACCTTGCCGTCGAGCTTCGCGAACCGAGTCATCGTCATATCGGTTGAACTCCTTGCCTTGTTCTCGGACATGACTCGATCCTCGGCCCTGGGGACGCACGAATCCGGCGGTATTCGGACGTCGCGTTCAACTTTCAACAATCACCCCGCGCGCGCCCCGTACGCCCAACCGCGCCCCGCCGCACCTTGCACACCCTTATGCGAACACGGCGCGCCCCGGCACGAACGTGCGAACTCCGGCACGAAGGGGTGCGGACGGGCGCGGACCGGACCCGGACGCGCCGGATTCTGCGTCAGACCGCCGGAGCCGCCCGGTAGTACGAGCCGACCACCGACTGACCGGTGCAGTTGGGCCCGGCCGCCGGATCCGCCCCGAGGCAGGCGAACGGCAGCCGGACCGCCCGCCCACCGTCCAGTTCCAGCAGGTGCCGCCGGGCCCGACAGCCGAACCCCGCCGTCCGCAGCGCCGCCAGCACCGGCCGCGCCGCACTCGACCCGTCCCGGTGCCGGACCGACTCCGGGTCGAAGTGCGCGGCGAACCGCCCGTCCGGCGCGAGCCGGCCCGCCGCCCGGACGATCGCACCGAGCTGGTCGCCGACGTAGTGCAGCCCGTGCACGCAGGTGATCAGGTCGTCACTGCGGGCGGGCTCCCAGTCCGCCACCGCCGCCGTGACCAGTCGCAGCCGTCACCAACCGCAGCCGGACCCTACCCACCGGCCCGGACGCGCCCGAGCGGCCACCCCCGGCAGGGAGTGGCCGCTCGGAACGACGGGCCGACGGACCGGGCCCCGCCCGACCGGGCGGGGCGCAGCCGTCAGAGGCTCAGGGTCTGGCCCGGGAAGATGAGGTCCGGGTTGCCGCCGATCGCCTTGACGTTCTTGGCGTGCAGGCTCGCGGTGTCGGTACCGAACTTGGCCGCGATGTCGCTCAGGGTGTCGCCGCTCCGGACGGTGTAGCTGCCGCCGGCGGTGTTGGTGGCCGGGGTGGCCGGCTTCGACGACTTGGCCACGTCCTGCGACGCGCCGGACTGCGGCTTGAACGACTGGGTCTTCGGGGCCGAGGGCTTCTGGGCCTTCTGCCCGCCCTGGGCCGGGGCCTGGGCCGGCTTGGCCGGCTGCTGGGCGGCCGGCTTCGGGGTGGCGGCCTTGGCCGAGGGCGCCGGGGCCGAGGTGTCGACGGCCGCCGGGGCGCCGCCCTTGGACAGCCCGGCCTTCTGGGAGCAGACCGGCCAGGCGCCGGGGCCCTGCGAGGCGAGCACCTTCTCGGCGACGGAGATCTGCTGGGCCTTGGTCGCCTGGTTGGCCGACGGCGCGTAGGCGGTGCCGCCGTAGGCCTTCCAGGTGCTGGGGGTGAACTGCAGTCCGCCGGAGAAGCCGTTCCCGGTGCTGATGCTCCAGTTGCCACCGCTCTCGCACTGGGCGACGGTGTCCCAGGTCGAGGTGGACGCGGCGGAGGCCGAGGTGGCCGTGACGAGGCCTGCCACCGGGAGGGCCGCGACGGCCCCGCCGACCAGCGCCAGGCGGGCACGGCGGCGGCGCTTCCCGGTGGTGGTGGTGTTGGTGGTGGCAGCGGTGGTCTCGTTACGGATCGTCATGAAAGTCCTCTCGACAAGCCCCGGGCGGGCAGGCGGAACCAGACCCTTGGCAGGGCCTTCGTCGCTCACCTCACTCGTTGGGCAGCCACGCACGTGTCCGACGTGCCGTGCCGCCCCGGCCACCCCCGCTCGCCGACGGCCTGTTCGAGCCGGCCGCGTCGGCGGGCACTGCCCTTGCGCCGGGGGTCAGTCGGCGGGCTGTGCGTCGGGGGTGAACCCGGGTGGTGCTCGTTGCACCGCCAATGAAGCTACGGGCCCGCCCGGGCCGCTTTCAAGCAATTCTTGGACGCCGCAGGTCAGTTGACTGTTACCGGCGGTATTGATCATGTAACCGCATCCGAAATGACCAGGTTTGACAGCATTTTCAAGATCAAATGGTCAATATTCGTGCCCTCGCTCACATCTGTCCGCCTGTGAGCCCACCCACACCGTCGACCCTGGGCGACGAAGGGTCGACGCACCGTCACCGGTGCCACCGGAGTTCCCGGTTCCGCGCCGGCCGCTCGTGGCGTCGCCCACACTCGTCACTCAGCGTGGCCACACCATGTGCAGGGCGTAGTACACGATCAGTCCGTATCCGGCGCAGTAGGTGAGCCTGCGGGCCCGCTCGGAGAGCCGGGCCCCGAGCGATACGCCGACGGCCGCGAGCAGTTGTTGCCACGTCAGGGAGGCGAGCAGCACCCCGGCCACGAACGCCGCACCGGACAGGCCCCCACCACCGCCCGGGCCGTGAGGGCCGCCACCGCCCGTCACGAAGGCCGCGAAGTACAGCGCGGTGGCCGGGTTCACCGCCGTCAGCGCGGCGAATCGCAGGAACGTCCGCCCCGGACCGCCCGCCGCCGGCCCTCCTCCAGCCACCTCCCCCGCCGCCCCCGACCCCGCCACCGCCACCGTCGCCGCCCCCGTCACCGCCGGCACGGGTGCGCGCCGCAGCCCCAGCAGCCCCCGCACCGCGACCACCGCCAGCACCGCCGCCGAGCCGGCCCGCGCCCACCCCTCCCAACCGGCCAGAGCCGGTGCGAGCCGCGCACCGAGCGCCGTGGCGAGCGCCGCGTACGCCATGTCCACGAAGGCCACCGCGCACGCCGCGCCGACCGCCGCCGCGCGCCCGCGCCGCCCCTCCTCCAGCAGCAGCACCCCGACGGCGCCCAGCGGCACCGCCACCCCCAGCCCCGCGCCGGCGCCCGCGAGCAGCGCCCCTGCCGTTCCCGTCGCTCCCGTCATGTCCGCCACCGTGACGCACCGGCCCCGGAAAGAACGGCTGTTTCTCGGCTTCGACCGCGACAATCGCGGTATGGACGAGCTGGACAGGGAAATCCTCGGTGAACTGCGCGCGGACGCGCGGATCTCCTACCGCGACCTCGGCGCCCGGGTGGGCCTGAGCGCCAACGCGACCGCCGACCGCGTACGCCGGCTGCTCCGCACCGGGGTGATCCGCGGCTTCACCGTCCTGGTCGATCCGGTCGCGGACGCCGCCCGCCCCGGCCTGACCGTCTTCATCGACGTCCGGCTGCGCCCGGAGACGGACAGCGACGCCTTCGAGGCGCAGGCCCTGCGGCTGCCCGGCGTCACCGAGACCGCGCACGTCACCGGCGAGTACGACTACCTCCTGCGCGCCCGGGTCGCCGACGCGGCCGGGCTCGACCAGCTGCTGCGCCGGCTCAAGCACGAGGCCGGGGTGGCCCACTCCAGTACCCGGCTGGCCCTGCGGATCGCCGGCCGCTGAGCACCGCCGAAGCCCCCGCCGCCCACGGGCCGTCCCGGCTCAGGCCCCGGCGTCCAGCCCCGCGTCCCGTGCCAGCAGCGCCGCCTGCACCCGGTTGTCGCAGCCCAGCTTGGCCAGAATCCGGCTGACGTACGTCTTCACCGTCGCCTCGCTCATGTGGATCCGGGCGCCCGCGTCCGCGTTGGAGAGCCCCTCGCCCAGCAGGGCCAGCACCTCCAGCTCGCGCGCGGTCAGCACCTCCAGCCGCCGCCGGGCCTGCGCGCCCCGGGCCACGGCCGGGCCGCTGCGGCCGCCGGCCAGCGAGTCGACGATGTGCCGGGTGGCGGCGGGCGAGAGGAAGGCGTTGCCGGTGGCGGCGGCCCGGACGGCCTGGATCAGCTCCGCCGGGGCGGTGTCCTTCAGCAGGAACCCGGCGCCACCCTCCGTCACCGCGCGCAGCACGTTGTCGCGCTCCCCGAAGGTGGTGAGGATCAGCGCCCGCGCGCCGGGCGCGACCCGGCGCAGTTCGCCGAGCGCGGTGAGACCGTCCATCACCGGCATCTGGATGTCCAGCAGGACGACGTCGACCCGGTGGGCCCGCGCGAGGTCCAGGGCCTCCCGCCCGTCGGCCGCCTCGGCGACCACGTCGATGTCCTCGGCGGAGGACAGGATCATCCTGATCCCGGCCCGGATGAGCGGCTCGTCGTCGGCGACGAGGACTCGGATCACTGCTGGTCGTCCCCTCTTTGGCTGCGGGTGGCACTGCTGCGCACCATCCTCACACCTCCCGGCCCCGCCCCTCACCGGCCCCACCCTGCGCCCGGCCCGCCGTCAGGACTTCGCCAGGAAGTGCTGCTTCTCCACCAGCACACCGTCCTTGAAGCAGAACCGGGCGACGTTGTCCTCGCCCAGGCGGTCGGTCACCTCGCCCGAGAGGAAGACGCGGCAGGTCGAGCCCTCCGGCCGGGCCGGCCCGCTGCCCTCGTAGTCCTTGGTGAAGAACCTGTTGCCGGTGGGCAGACGGCGCTCCACCTCGGTCTGTGCCGTACCGACCTGGATGTCCTCGTACAGCGACTTCGAGACCGTCGCCTCGCCCGCGGCGCGGACGAACGACAGCACGCCCCAGACCAGCAGGCCGACCAGCGCGAGCAGCACCACCGCCCCGCCGACGGCGCACCCCAGCGCCGGGCTGCGCCGCCTCCGGGGCGCCGGCCCCGCACCTGCCGCCGAGAGCGCGTCGGGTATCCAGGGTTCGACGTCGTCGGCGCCGCCGGCGGCCCCCGCCGGGCCGTCCGCCCCGGCCCCGCCGGCCCCTTCGTACGGCAGCACGGCGGCGAGGCGGAACCCGGCCTCGGGCGTCGGCCCGGCATGGACCATCCCGCCGACCAGCCGGGCCCGCTCGCGCAGACCGGTCAGCCCCTGCCCGCCGCTGATCACCGCGGTGCCGCCGCCCGCCCGGACGCCGACCGGCTCGGGCGCGCGCGGGTTGGCGACCTCCACCACCAGTGCGTCCGGCTCGTAACGCAGCGCCACGGTGATCGGTGCGCCCGGTGCGTGCTTGTGGGCGTTGGTCAGCGCCTCCTGGACGATCCGGTACGCCGCCTGGCCGACGCCGGCGGCCGCCGGGCGCGGCTCGCCGTCCTCGGCGAAGGAGACCGCCGCGCCGGCCGCCCGGGAGGAGCCGACCAGCTTGCCGATCCCCTCCAGCCCGCCGGTCCGGCCCGCGGCCGCCGCCGGGGCGGCTCCCGGCGCCGGCGGCGGGGCGGTCGACTCGTCGTGCAGGACGCCGACCACCTCGCGCAGCTCGCGCATCGCGGAGACCGCGGCCAGCCGCAGCACGCCGACGGCCTCGCGCTGCCGGTCGCCGAGGGTGCGGTCCACCTCCAGGGCGCCGGAGTGGACGGAGATCAGGGCCAGCTGGTGGCCCAGGCTGTCGTGCATGTCCTGGGCGATCCGGTGCCGCTCCCGCAGCCGCGCCTGGTGCGCGATCATGGTGTGCTCGCGCAGCAGCTGGTCGTTGCGCTCGCGCAGCGCGTCCAGCAGGGCGCGGCGCTGGGCCCGGTAGCGGCCCCAGAGCGCGGGCAGCACCGCGAGCAGCAGGAAGCCGGCCAGCGAGAGCCCGGCCATCAGCTTGAGCGGCGCCGCGCCGGCCTCCTTCAGCAGGCCCGTCGCCGTCATCAGCAGGAGCGCGCCGGCGAACGAGCCGGCCAGGACGGGGACCCGCCTGATCCTGGCACCGGCCGACCAACCCGCGCAGACCAGCAGCGGCAGCGGCCCGGCGGCCCAGCCGGCCAGCATCGCACTGAGCACCAGGACGGTGGCGGGCAGGCCGCGGCGGAGCAGGAAGAGCACGGCGACGACCGGCCCGGCAAGCAGCCAGGAGCCGGAGCCGAAGCCGTCGACGCCCTCCAGGACGGCGGCGAGCACGCCGAACAGCAGCGCGCAGCCCAGCTCGCGCACCGCCGGCCAGGGCCGCCAGGGCCCGGGCAGCGCCACTCGTACCGCCTTCGACCAAGCCCGTGCCAGTGCATTCACCCGGCCGAGGCTAACGAACGGGCGGAGGGCGCGCCTGCACCCTTCGTCGCTCCCCGGCACGACGAAAGTCGCGCACACGGCCCGCCCCGGGTCGGCCCCCGGGTCCCGGCCGGGTCAGCCGTACGCGGTGAGCAGCAGCGCCACGTCGTCCACCCGGTGGGTGGAGCCGACGTCGTGCAGCAGCCGCTCCGCCAGCTGGTCCATCGCGTCCTCGGCCGGGTCCGTCACACCGGCCGCGTGGGCGAGGGCCGCCCGCAGCCGGTCCACGCCCTCGTCGATGGCGACCGCCGGGTCCTCGACCAGCCCGTCCGTGTAGAGGGCGAGCACCGAGCCGCGGTCCAGCCGCAGTTCGGTGACGGGGTAGTCGGCCCGCGGCTCGACGCCGAGCAGCGGGCCGCCCGCGACGTACAGCGCCTCGGTCCGCCCGCCGGGGTGGCGCAGCACCGGCGGGAGGTGCCCGGCGCGGGCGATCAGGGTGGCGCCGTCGTCGGGGGTGAGCCGGACCAGGCAGCAGCTGGCGAGCAGCCCCGGGTCCAGGTCGACCAGGAGCTGGTTGGTGCGGGCGAGCACCTCGTCCGGCGGGTGGCCACCGGTGGTGAAGGCCCGCACCGCGCTGCGGAGCTGGCCCATGGTGGCGGCGGCGCCGACGCTGTGCCCCTCGACGTCGCCGATGACGAGGGTGAGGTGGCGGCCGGTGACGATGGCGTCGTACCAGTCGCCGCCGATCTCCATGCCCTGGGTGCCGGGCAGGTAGCGGGCGGCGATCCGGATGCCGTCCAGCCGGGGCAGCCGGTGCGGCAGCAGGGCCTGCTGGAGGCCGCGGGCGAGGGCGAACTCGGCGTCGTAGAGCCGGGCGCGTTCCAGGGCTTGGGCGATGAAGCCGCCGAGGCCGGTGAGCAGGCCGCGGTCCTCCAGGGTGAAGGCGCGGGCCTCGTCGAAGCCGAGGATGCAGCTGCCGACCGGGTGGCCGGAGGCGATCAGCGGCAGGAAGGCCCAGGCCCGCATCTCGTCCAGGGCGATGCCGGGGTAGGCGGCGGCGAGCTGGTGGACCGACTCGAAGAAGATCGGGGTGCCGGTGCTGAGGGCCTCGGCGCCGGGGATGCGGGCGCTGGTCGCGGTGCCCTCGAAGCGGTCGAGGAAGCCGTCCGGGTAGCCGGTCTGCGAGATCAGGTGGAGGCGCTTGTCGCGGACGGCGTAGATGGCGAGCTCCTGGCCGCCGAAGGCCGGCAGGATCTGGTCGGCGACGGCCCGGCAGACCTCGCGGACGGTGACGGCCTCGCTGAGCGCGCTGGCCAGCTGGAGCAGGTGGTACATGGCACCGACGCCGGTCCGCGCGCCGGGCGGGGGTTCGGTGGGCGGCTCCGTCACCCCGGCGGGCGGCTCGGCGGCGACCACCCGGCCGGTGACGCCGTGCGCGTCGGGGTAGAGCGAGAACGCGAACCAGTCGCCCGGCGGGCGGGCGGCCAGGAAGGCGGTGGGCTGCTGGGAGAGCATGGCGGCCCGGTAGCGGTTCTCGTACACCGGGTCGGAGAGCCAGTCGAGGGCCTCCCACGGGTGGTGGCCGAGCAGGTCCTCGCGGCGGGTGTTCAGCAGCAGTTCGACGCTGCGGTTGGCGTAGGTGATCCGGCCGTCCGGGTCGAGCGAGAAGACGCCCTCGCGCAGCCGCTCGACGGCGGCCGCGGCGGCGGTGCCGGTCCGGGTGTCCAGGACGGCCCCGACCAGGTGGGTGCGGCCGTCCGGGCCGGCACTCTCGGGGACGCGGCCCCACAGCTCGACCGGGTACGGGTGGCCGTCGCGGTCCAGGACGCGCACCCGGGCCGCGAGCATCCGGCCCTCGTCGAGCGCGGAGCGCGCGGTGGCGCGGAAGTCCGGGAGGTCGCCCGGGGCGATCCGGGTGGTCAGCGTCGCCACCCGGCCGTCGAAGTCGGCCGGGTCGATGCCGAAGATCTCGCAGAACTGGTCGTCGGCGGAGAGCGCCCCGGTGGCCACGTTCCAGTCGAAGAGCCCGATCCGGGTCGTGGGCGGGGAGGCCGGCACCAGCTCGACCACGGCGGTGTCTCCGTTCGGTTCGACGCGGTGCCCGTCCGCCTCCAGCGCCGCCAGCCCGGCCGCGAGCCGGTTGGCGACCGTCCGCAGGTGCCGGCGGGCGCCCTCCGGGACGCCTTCGGCGGAGGCCGGCCAGAGCACGCTGAGCACCCCGTAGCGCTCCTCGCCCACGGTCACCGGCACGCACGCGGAGGCGAAGTCGTAGGGCATGCCCACGGCGAGCTGCGGGAACCGGCGCATGGTGTCCTCGGTGTCGGACAGCGTGACCGTCCGCCCGGTGCGGTAGCTGACGGCCACCGGCAGCGGCCCGGCCGCGGCGACCCGGCGGAACGCGCTGATCAGCGAGAGCGGCACGCCGGCGATCGTGCAGAGCACCAGCGAGCGCCGGTCCTGCGAGCGCAGGTAGACCATCCCGCCGTAGGCCTCGGTGCTGCCGAGCGCCTTGCGGACCGCGGTGGCGAGCAGCGCCTCCCGCTCGTGCGCCGCCCTGGCGGAGGCATCGAGCTCCCGGGGGCGGTGCGGTTCGGGTCGCGCCGCCCAGGCACCG
This sequence comes from Kitasatospora sp. NBC_01560, assembly GCF_045208415.1. Taxonomy (NCBI): domain Bacteria; kingdom Bacillati; phylum Actinomycetota; class Actinomycetes; order Kitasatosporales; family Streptomycetaceae; genus Kitasatospora; species Kitasatospora sp. NBC_01560. Next base: position 1,239,995 of record NZ_CP109364.1, read on the forward strand.
TCTCTCACGCGCGGACCGAGCCGGTCCGCCGGCACACCCTGGGGCATTCTCTCTTGCTACGCCCGGGTCAAGAGACTGTCAAGGCGAGCCCGCCCGGCCGGCCCGTCACCGGCGGGCGCTCCGTGCGGCCGCCGCGCTGTCCCGGCCCGGTGCCCGCCGCCCGTGCGCCGGCCGGTGACGGCCGCGTGCGAACCGTCGGGCGCTGCTTCGATATCCTCCGTCGGACGGCACTGCGCAGCGCAGCGGCCGCCCCGGGGGAAGCGAGAACGACAGATGCGGCCGACAGCGTCCGACCGGTCCGGGGGCCGGGAGGCCGAGCAGCCGGGCGGCGCGTCCTGGCAGTGGGACGGTGCGGCGGACGACGCGGAGCAGGCGCCGGTGGACGTGGTGGCCGGCGGCTCCGGCGAGGACGGCGGGCCGTGGCTGAGCCGGCGGCGCCTGCTGGGCGGGGCCGGGGCGCTGGTGGCGGGCGGGGCGCTCTGGGCGTTCGCCCGGTCCGGTGACGGCGGTGCGGAGCCCGCGCCGCCCAGGCCGCGGCCCACCCGGCTCACCGGGCCGGATCCGGTCTGGACGTACCGGGGCCCGGAGGCGATGACGCCGGAGCGGCTGAGCGACCGCCCCGCCCGGCCGGTCTTCCTCTCCCGGGCCGGGCTCCAGGTGCTGGACCCGGCCACCGGTGCGCTGCAGCACACGCTGGGGTTCGCGGCGCCGCCGGCGGACTGGCCGAGCGACGCCGAGCTGCCGGACAACCGGGTGGTGACCGGTGGGGACCGCGTGTTCACCATCTCGAACGGCCACCTCGACGGCCGTCTCCTCACCGACCCGGCCGCCGGCTGGAGCGCGCCGCTGCCCGAGGAGCTGGGCGCCACCGTCACCCTGATCGGCTGCGACGGGGACGTCGTCCTCGGCCGGGTCCGGCCCCGGCCGTTCGACTCCCCGGACAACCTGTTCGCCGTCCGCTACCCGGACCGCCACCTGCTCTGGTCCGGCCCGGCGGTCGACGGCGAGCGGCCGCTCTCCCCGCCCACGGCGGCCGGCGGGCACCTCCCGCTCCTCGGCAGCGCCGCCGGTGCGAGCCGCCTCACCCTGCTGGCGACCGCCACCGGCGAGCGGCTCTGGTCGGTGCCCGCCGAACCGGGCACCGGCTGGGCGGTCACCGACGCGGAGCACGTCTACGCCCCGGCCGGCGCGGCGGGGGTGCGGGCGCTGCGGGTCTCCGACGGCGCCGCCCACTGGTCGGTGCTGCCGGGCCGGTCCGAGGAGTGGCGCTGCCTGCCGCCGGTCTCCGACGGCACCCGGGTCTACCTCCCGCGGGACGACGGCCTGGTCACCGCGCACGCCGCGGCCACCGGGGCCCGGCTCTGGGCGCACCGGCTGCCGTTCCGGCTGGACCGCCGCAGCCGCCTGCTGCTCGCCGGGCCGACCCTGTTCGTACCGGGCCCGGCCGCCGCGGGCGTCCGCGCGCTGGACGCCGCGACCGGCGAGGAGCGGTGGACGTTCCGGGACTCCGGCCCGGGCGTGGACGTCTGGTCGCTCTCCAATGACGCCGCCCGCCTCTACGCCGGCCACGACGACGTCCTGCACGCGCTGCCGCTCCCGTGACCCCGGCGCGGCCCGGCGGTGCGGCGGGCGGGCAGGATGGGCGGATGCAGGTACAACCGATCTCGCCGGACCGGCTCGCCGCGCTCCTCGCCGACCGCATCACGGCGCTGCCCGGCGCCGGGCAGCGGTGGCTGCGGGTGGCGGTGGACGGCGCCCCCGCCGCCGGCCCGGCCGCGCTGGCGGACGCACTGGTCGAGCCGTTGCGGCTGCGCGGGCGCCCGACGCTCCGGGTGTCGGCGGCGGACTTCCTCCGCCCGGCCTCGGTGCGGCTGGAGTACGGCAAGCAGGACGCGGACGCCTTCCACGACCTCTGGCTGGACGACGGCGCGCTGCTGCGCGAGGTGCTGGAGCCGCTGGATCCCGGTGGCAGCGGCCGCGTGCTGCCCTCGCTGCGCGATCCGGTGACGGACCGGTCGACCCGCGTCCCCTACGCCGCGCTGCCGCCGGGCGGGGTGCTGCTGCTGGACGGCGCCCTGCTGCTCGGCCGCTGGCTTCCGCTGGAGCTGACCGTCCACCTGGCGCTCTCCCCGGCCGCGCTGGCCCGGCGGACGGCGCCGCAGGAGCGGTGGACGCTGCCCGCCTTCGCCCGCTACGAGGCGGAGACCGGCCCGGCCGGGGCCGCCGATCTCACCGTCCGCGTCGACGACCCGCGCCACCCGGCCCTGGTCGGCCCCGGGTAGGCCCGGCCGCCGGGGCGGGGCCGCGCTGGCAGTAGGGGCACCAGAACGCGACGCGGTCCTGCGGCGGGGTGCCCCGCGTGGCCGTCAGCACCTGCGTCCCGCAGCGTGGGCAGGGGCGCCCGGCCCGGCCGTAGACCCAGTGCCGGCGGCCCGGCCGGGTGTCGCCGGTGGTGATGTGGCCGGGGCGCAGCCGGTTGGCGTCGAGGAGCTGCCGGGCCCGTTCGACCAGGCGGTCGGGGCGGGGCAGGTCGCCGATCGGGGTCCACGGGGTGACGCCGGCGAGGAAGCAGAGCTCGTTGGCGTAGACGTTGCCGATGCCGGCCAGGTTGCGCTGGTCGAGGAGGGCCTCGGCGACCGGCCGCTCGGGGTGGGCGAGCAGCCGGCGGACGGCCTCGGCGGCGTCCCAGCCGGGGCCGAGCAGGTCGGGCCCGAGGTGGCCGACGGCGCGTTCCTCGTCGGCCGTGCGCAGCAGTTCGACGACCGGCAGCCGGTAGCCGACGGCGGTGGCGCCGTCGGTGCCGAGGACGGCGCGGATCTGGTGCGCGGGCCCGCCGGTCCAGCGTTCGCCGGGGCGGTAGACCTCCCACCGGCCGTCCATCCGCAGGTGGGTGTGGAGGGTGAGCCCGCCGTCGAGGCGGGTGAGCAGGTGCTTGCCGCGTGGGGCGACCTCCAGCACGTGCCGGCCGGCCAGGGCGGCGGTGGCGTGCGCGGGCACCCGCAGGTCGGCGGTGGTCAGCACCCGGCCGGCCAGGGCGGCGTGCAGCCGGGCGGCGGCGCGGTAGACGGAGTCACCTTCGGGCATGGCTCCATCCTGCCCCCGTACGGCGGCCCGGCGCCCGCACGGCCGGGAGGTGGCCCGGAGCCCGCACGGCCCGCACGGCCCGCACGGCCGGGGCGTTCCGGCGCGGCGGCGCCCGGCGTCGCTCAGCCGGCGGCCGGGCCCGGCACCTGCCCGTCGCGGACCACGACCACGGGGCACGGCGCGTGCTCGGTCAGGTGGCGGCTGACGGAGCCGAGCAGCGCGCCGGAGAAGCCGCCCAGCCCGCGGCTGCCGACCACGACCAGCCCGGCGCCCTGCGCGGCCTCCAGCAGCGCCTGCGCGGCGTTGCCCGGCAGAACGGCCTCGGTGATCCGGACGCCGGGGTCGTCGCCGACCACCTTGGTGACGGTCTCGGAGAGGGTCTGCCCGGCCAGCTCCTCGGGGTTGAAGCCCTCCGCCGGGGGCACGCCGAGCCCGGCCCAGCCGTAGAACGCGGGGTACTCCCAGGCGGTGATCGCCTGGACGCTGCCGCCGGTCAGCAGGGCGTAGTCGACCGCCCAGCGCAGCGCCTGCTCGGAGGCGGGCGAGCCGTCCACGCCGACGACGATCCGGGGGTGCGCACTCTGGGCCATGCCGCTGCTCCTTGTTCGACTGCTTCCTCGGCTTCACCTGCCGCTGACCCACCAAACATAGATCAACAGGGATATATCACCACCGATTGCCACGCCGGGAGGCCCGAACGCATTCGAACCCTGTGCGATCCTGGCCCGATGACGAAGCGGAACGCGAGGAAGAGCCATCGCGGCACGGGGTTCGCCGAGTTCGTCACCGCGCTGGAGCCGGTGGAGCACCCGTACTCCGCCGGGGTGCTCCCCCCGGTCGCCGCCGGCGGGTTCACCGATGCGGCCGGCTGCCGCTGGACGCGCGCCCGCGGCCCGCTCGATCCGCGCCGCGCCAAGCGCCTGGTCCGCGCCGCGGACGCGATGGCCTTCGGCACCGCCTACGACCACGTGCTGGAGGACTGGTTCCCGGCCTTCCTCACCGGGGCCGGGCGCGCGGCCGCCTGGGAGGAGATCAGGGAGCACTACGGGAGCGAGGGGCTGCCGTCCCACCTCGCCTACGAGTTCACCGCCGAGGACGGCCGGACGCTGCTGTTCGTCGACACGGACTGCTGAGCCGGCGGCGGCCCGGGGCCGGCGCGGTGGTGCACGGGCCCGCCGGCCCGCGCACCACCGGCGTCACCGGCGTCGTCCCGGTCCGCCCGGGGGCGGCCGGAGCCGGGTCAGACCCGGTAGGCGGCCCAGGAGTTGGACATCCTGGCGACCTGTCCGGGGGTGAACTGCGTCATGCAGGAGTCGTACGTGTAGTCCATGAAGTTGTGGATCGGGTCGAGGCCGGTGGCGGTGCAGGTGTCGCGGCCCGTCGGGCACTGGTAGGCGGCGGTCTTCTCGGCCGGGGTGTCGGAGACGTAGTCGCCCTGGCCGCCGCAGCCGCCCTGGAAGGTGTGGTAGAGCCCGAGCCAGTGGCCGATCTCGTGGGTGGCGGTGTCGCCCTCGTTGTAGTTGGCGGCCGAGCCGCCCGGGAACGAGGAGTCGAGCACGACCACGCCGTCGTCGCTCGGGTTCGACCGGTAGGAGCTGGGGAAGGTCGCCCAGCCGAGCAGCGACTGGCCGAGCTTGGCGGTGTAGAGGTTGAGCGTGCCGGCCCCGCCCTTGCGCAGCGAGGTCTTCATCGACCGCTCGGCGGCCGAGCCCGGGGTGATGCCGTTGTACCAGCTGCTGTTGTCGGTGTAGTCGGTGCCGGCCAGCCGGAACTGGAACTGGCTGGCGGTGTTGCCCGACCCCTGGCCGCCGTAGGCGGCGTTGAGGACGGAGATCTGCTGCCCGATGTCCGCCGCACTGAGCTTGCCGGTCGTCCCGGAGTGGATGACGTGCACGTACACCTGGACGGTGGTGGTGGCGGCCAGCGTGCCGGGGGCGAGCAGCGTGCTGCCCTGCGCGGAGTGCGCGAGCTGGGAGACCCGGGCCTGCAGGTCGGCGTCCATGGCCTTGGCCTGGGCGTCGGTGACGGCGTTCGGCTCGTGGCCGGCGGTGCTGCCGGCGGGCTTGCGGGCCGCCGGATCCGCAGCGGCCGCGTCGTCCGCGACCGCCCCGCCGACGCACTGACCGGAGGCCGGGGCCTGGGCCGGGGCCGGGGCGGCGGCGATGGAGAACGCGGAGGGTGCGGCGAACTGGGTGAGCCCGAGGGCGGTGACGAGGGCTGCGGCGCTGAGGAATCTGCGGGGGACACCCGAGGGGACGCGGGCAGAACGACGCATCTGCGCTCCTGAGGGGAGTGGTGGGGGGTGGCGGCCATGGGGGGCCGCCGAGCCTAGGCTACGCAGGGCCGCGTGTACGCGTCAGTTCTCTTCCGGCCCGAACATTATGACGACAAATCGGGCATTGTCCGGAAGCCCGACCGCCCGGCGCCGGGCGAAGGTGGAACATCTCCCGTACCGCACGATCAAAGCCAGCACCCGGGAGATGTCCGAAACCTGACGCTCCGTCCGCCCGACAGGCCCACGCAGGGGCCGCCCGGACGGGTCGGCCGGCGGCCCCGCACCGCCTCGCCGAGACTACGACGCCACGAAGACGATCTCCCGCAGGGCGCGCGCACCGGCCCGGTCGAGTACCACGGCCGACGCACAGCCGGCCGGCGGCTCCCCCGCCCCCGCCAGCCTGCGGCGCAGCCGCCGGGCGGACTCGCGGTGCCGGGCGAAGGCGTACGCGGAGACCCGCTGGCCGCGGGCCTGCTGACCCTCCCGCGCCTCGCCCGCGCTCGCGTCCAGCAGGATCAGGTGCACCCGCCGCCCCTGCCGGGCCGCCGCCCGGGAGACCCAGTGCCGCACCCAGGGCAGCGCCCCGCAGTCGTGCACCGCGACCGGCCCGCCGGCGAGCACCGCCCGGCGCAGCCGCCGGTAGTGCGCGGCCCGGACGACCGGGCGGTAGACGAAGTACGGCAGCCAGCGCGGCAGCCGGGCCGCGTACTCCGCGCGCACCTGCTGGGAGTCGACCAGTCGGGCGGTGACGCAGCGGCGCATCAGCGTGCTCTTGCCACTGCCGGGCAGACCGGAGACGACCAGCAGGTCGTCGGCGCGGTAGTGCAGCGCGGTCGGCCCGGCGCCGGCCGTCGGCTGCCCCGGGCGGCCCTGCCGCAGGTCGTGCACCCCGCGCGGGCGCAGCACCGGCCCCGCACCGGCGACCGGCCGGACGGGTACGCCGGGCCCCTGCCTCGGCACGGGCACCCGGGCCCCGGCCGGCCCCGCTCCGGACGGGCCCGCCCCCGACACCTTCGTCTCCACCACCGGCACTCCCCCTGACTTCCCGGCCCCGACTCCCCGGCCCGACTTCCGGGCTCCGGCTCTCCGGCTCCGGCTCCCCGGCCCGCCGCCTCTCGGAGGGAGCCTTCCCTTTTCCAAGAGAGAGTAAAGACTAGTGGTCAGCGGCGGTCCGGCCGAGCCTCTTCACCGTCCGCTCACAGCACCGCACCGCCGCCACCCCGGGACGGGCCCCGGGCGTACCGGCGGTGCGGGGGCGAACCGGGCCGGTCAGCCCAGCTGCGGAGCGACCTGCGTGGCGATCAGCTCCAGGTGGTCGAGATCGTCCAGGTCGAGGATCTGGAGGTAGACCCGGCCGGTCCCGACGGCGGCGTAGCGGCCGAGCTTCGCCACCACCTCGTCGGGCGTGCCGGCCAGGCCGTTGGCCTTCAGCTCGGCCACGTCCCGGCCGATCACGGCGGCCCGGCGCGCCACCTCGGCGTCGTCCCGGCCCACGCAGGCGACCAGGGCGTTGGAGTACACCAGGTCGTCGGCCCGGCGCCCGGCCCGCTCCACCGCGGCGCGGACCCGGCCGAACTGCGCGGCGGTGTCCTCCACCGAGCTGAACGGCTGGTTGAACTCGTCGGCGAAGCGGGCGGCCAGCGCCGGGGTGCGGGTCGGGCCGGTGCCGCCGACCAGGACGGGGATCCGCTCCTGGGCGGGCTTGGGCAGCGCGGGCGAGTCCACCAGCCGGTAGTACTCCCCGGTGAAGTCGAAGGTGTCGCCGAGCTTGGTGTTCCAGAGCCCGGTGACGATCGCCAGCTGCTCCTCCAGCCGCCCGAACCGCTCCTTCGGGAACGGGATGCCGTAGGCGGCGTGCTCCTCCTCGTACCAGCCCGCGCCGAGACCGAACTCGACCCGGCCGCCGCTCATCGCGTCGACCTGGGCGACCTGGATCGCGAGCACGCCCGGCAGCCGGAAGGTGGCGGCCGTCATCAGGGTGCCGAGCCGGATGGTGCTGGTGTCGCGGGCCAGACCGGCCAGGGTGATCCAGGCGTCGGTCGGGCCGGGCAGGCCGTCGGCGCCGCCCATCCGCAGGTAGTGGTCGGAACGGAAGAAGGCGCTGAAGGCGCCGAGCTGCTCGGCGGTCCGGGCCACCCGCAGCAGCGTGTCGTAGCTCGCGCCCTGCTGGGGTTCGGTGAAGATTCGAAGATCCATAAGGGCCATTCTGGTACAGAGCACCCGCGCGCCGGTGGCAGCTCCGCCGGTGTTGCCGACGGCGGTGGCCCTCGGGGTGGCCAAGGTCTCAGCCGGAGCGGAGCGGCCCGGCCCGCCGCCTCCCCTACCGTGGACGGATGTCCGCCACCCCCGACGAGCCGCACCGAGGCTCCCCCGGCCTTCCGGCCGGCTGCCCGCTGCCCGGAATCGTCGCCGCCTTCACGCCGCGGCTCGCCGCGTTCGCCGTGGATCCCGGGTTCGTCGCGGCGGTCGACCAGCACGCCGCGCAGATCCGCGACCTGCTGTACGCGCAGGGGCCGGAGCTGCTGCCGAGGCCGCTGGACCGCGCAGAGCTGTCGGACTACGCACTCGGCCTGCTGGACGCGCTCGCCGAGACCGGCCGGCTGGAGCCGGCCGGCCAGGACTACGCGGTGCAGCGGCTGACCGCCGTCTGCTGGCTGGTCCGCGAACAGGGCCTGCTCACCACCTGACCGGCCCGTCCGTACGGCGGCGCACGCGCGTACCGCCCGGCGCGTGCCGGGGCCGCGCGCGCCGGTCAACGGGACCGGACCCACGACCGGGCCCGCCCCACCACCCCCGGCGCGTACAGTGGCGGTCCACGGAACGGACGGCGGGGCGGGGCGGTACAGGGTGATCAGGGACGACGTGTCGGGCACGGTCGGAGCGGGCCGCGAGAGCCGCACCGGCGGCCACCGCGCACTGGTCTGGCGCGAGCTGCCGGAGCAGCCGGTGGCCGCGGTGCTCGTCCTGCACGGCGGCGAGGAGCACAGCCTCGCCCGGCCCGGCCCGCTGAACCTGCCGGGCCTGCGGATGGCCGGCTTCGTCCGCGCGCTCCGCCGTGAGACGGCGGGCGCCGGAGTGGCGATCGGCACCGTCCGCTACCGTCACCGCGGCTGGAACGGCGAGCGCGCCGACGCCGCCCGTGACACCTGCGCCGCCCTCGGCGACCTCGCCGAGGAGCTCGGCCACGTGCCCACCCTGCTGGTCGGCCACTCCATGGGCGGGCGGGCGGCCCTGCGGTCGGCCGGCCACCCGAACGTCACCGGCGTGATCGCCCTCGCCCCCTGGTGCCCGGCGGGGGACCCGTGCGAGCAGTTGGCCGACCGCGACGTCCTGATGCTGCACGGCGACCGCGACAAGGTCACGCTGCCCGCCGACACCCTCCGCTTCGCCGCCCGCAGCCGGGCCGCCGGCGCCCGGGTCTGCGGCTACACCGTGACCGGCAGCGGCCACGCCCTGCTCCAGCGGATCGGCGACTGGCACCGCGCCACCGCCCGCCTCGGCGCCGGCCTGCTCGGGCTGCGCGACCTGCCCCCCGAGGTCGGCGCCGCGCTGGCCCTCCCCGCCGACTCCCCCGACGCCCTCAGCCTCCCGCTCCCCGTCCACCCCCGGGTGGCCGCCCCGCGCCGGACCGCCCCGACCCTGCCGACGGACGCCTGAGCCTGTCGTTCCCGTCCGGCCCGGTCGCGTTCGGTGTCCTCGGGCAACCGGCCCGAGGAGCGGGCTGTCGGCCCGCCGTGCCCCGCACGAAAGCCCGCAGGTGTTCGCGCACGGTGTCGGGCTGCTCCAGCCACGGTTCGTGTCCGGCGTCCTCGATCCGCCGCAACGGCACCTCCCACCGGAGCGCGAGCGATTCCAGTGCCGACAGCGGGCGGGGGTCGCAGGCCCCGCCGAGGAGCTCCACGCGCGCCGGCAGGCACGCGCGCAGCTCGTCCAGGTGCCCGTCGAGCGGGTCGGCGCGCCCTTCCGTGCCGAGTTCGCTGTTCATCGCCCAGTTGACGGGGCGGCGCTGCCGAGCGCCCTGCGCCGCCCAGCCCCAACCCCGCTCCGGGTCGGCGTGGTCGGCGAACCACGCCAGCGTGAGCAGTTCGACTTCCTGGCCCTCCGTGCGGTCGGGCGTACGTTCCAGGGCATCGAGGCGCTCCTGCTGCGCTGCGGACATGCGGCGGCTTCGTTCCGCCCGCTCCCCCGTGCGCCAGTCACCGACGAACGGCCCGCACATCAGCAGCAGGCCGGCCACCCGGTCGGGGTGCGCCAGGCAGAACCGGGCGGCCAGACCGCTGCCGTAGGAGTGCCCGATCAGCAGCGCCTCGGCGGCGCCCCACCGGTCGAGCAGCCCGGCAAGATCGTCCACGTGCCGCGCGAAGGTATGGCGGCCCTGCCACGGCGATCCGCCCGTGCCGCGCTGGTCGTAGCGGTGGACGGGCGCGAGATCCGCGATCATGCGGGCGACGGCGCCCAGGTAGTCCGGCAGGCCCGGGCCGCCGTGGAGCAGGACCACGGGCGGCGTCCGGGTCGTGTCGCCCAGTACCGTCCAGCGAATCTGCGCCCCGTCCGTCATCGACGTGAGGCTCTCGGTCTCCATCGAAGTCATCGTGGAGAACCTACAGCCGTCCCGGAGACCCTGCTGGACGTCGGAGAACAGGCCGGGCCGGCCGACGCCGGCGCGCGGCCGGCTTCGGCGGGCCGGCGGGTCAGCAGACCGGCGGATCAGCAGGTCAGCGGGTCAGCGGGCCGGCGGGTCAGCAGGCCGGCGGATCAGCGGGTCAACGGGCGGACGGTGAGGATCTGCTCGGCGTGGCCGACCGGGCCGTCGAGGTCGTGCAGGACGCTGCTGGTGATCCCCTGCCCGGACGGGCCGAAGGTGGCCGTGATGTCCAGGCCGGTCCACGGCCCGGTCGGCGGGCGGTGCAGGTGGACCGTCAGATCGAGGTTGGGGAACATCCACTCGGTGGGGTCCTGCTGGATCGCGATGCCGTTGGCGGCGTCCACCAGGGCGAGGTAGGAGGCGAGCGGGCTGCTGGGCTCGCCGGCCACCAGGTCGACGGCCGAGGAGATCCACGCCTGTGCGCGGCCCCGGCGGACCGGCGCCGTCCGCCGGACCTCCACGGACGAGATGAAGCCGCCGCTCCACTCCTCGTGCATCGGCCACGCCGGGAGGGCCCCGGGGGCGGGAATGCGCTCGTGCGGGGTGTCCGCCACGGCCGAGCTGTCGAGTTGGGTGAGGAGCCAGGCGCGGGCACGGACCACCGGCCGGCCGCCGGTCACCACGACGGCTTCGAGCAGCTCGATGGTCCGGCCGGGGCGGATCACCTCCACCGTGATCTCGCACTCGTCCAGCGCTATCTGCCCGAGGATGTCGTAGCTGATCCGGCCGATGGCCAGGCTGTCGCCGGGCCGGCCGGCGAGGTGGCGGTCGATCGCGTGGACGACCAGGCCGGCCAGCGGGCTGAAGTGCTGCTCGTCGGCGTGCCAGGCGCCGCCCGCGTGGGCCGTGGGCTTGTAGCGGTTCTCGCCCGTGCGCTGGTAGTAGCTCTCACGGGGGGCGGTGCCGGTGGTCACGGGGGCGGTTCTCCTCGAGCGGGACGGTGCGGTCGGCCGGGCCGGTGCGACGCCGCACCCGGGCCCGTCATCAGGATCGTAGGGGGCCGAACCGTCCACCGCGGGCGTGATCCGCCTCACAACGGGCGCCGGGCGACGCCCCCCCCGGACGCCGCCCCGGCCGGCCCGACGGGCCGCCGACCGGCCGGCCGGATCCCGTCCCGTCCGCGCCATGTGACGCGCCGGAGGGTCCGACACCGCCCGAGGCTGGTCTGTTGCCGACTGAGCACGTATGTTGGTTTCTGATACTTTCTGTTGTCTTATGTTGCAACGAGGTCGCCGTGATCAGAACCACCGCCAAGCTCGCCGACGGGCGCGAGCTGATCTACTTCGACAGTGACGCCGCCGCCGACCGGGGCACCCGCGACCTGCGTCCGCTGGAGGCGGTCAGCAGCCGGTCGGAGATCCGCCGCGACCCGGCGACCGGGGCCTGGGTGACGATCGCCGCCCACCGGCAGTCCCGGATCTACCACCCGCCCGCCGACGAGTGCCCGCTCTGCCCCTCCCGGGACGGGCGGCTCAGCGAGATCCCGGACGCCGACTACCAGGTGGCCGTCTTCGAGAACCGGTTCCCCTCGCTCGCACCGGCACCCGTCGCGGCCGACCTCCACCCCTCCCCGCACGCGCCCGGCCCGCCGTACGACGTCCGGGCCGGGAACGGGCGGTGCGAGGTGGTCTGCTTCACCTCCGACCACGGCGCCTCCTTCGCCGACCTCGACGAGGCCCGGGCCCGGCTCGTCCTGGACGCCTGGACCGACCGCACCGCCGAACTCTCCGCCCTGCCCGGCGTCGAGCAGGTCTACTGCTTCGAGAACCGCGGCGCCGAGATCGGCGTCACCCTCGCCCACCCGCACGGCCAGATCTACGCCTTCCCCTTCGCCACGCCCCGCACCGCCCGGATGACCGAACAGGCCGCCCGCCACCGCGCCGCCACCGGCCGCAACCTCTTCGAGGACCTCCTCGCCGCCGAACGCGCCGACCCCGTCCGAGTGGTGGCCGCCGGCGAGCACTGGACGGCCTTCGTCCCCTTCGCCGCCCGCTGGCCGTACGAGGTGCACCTCCACCCGCACCGCCGCGTCCCCGACCTCACCCACCTCTCCGAGCCCGAGCGCGCCGAACTCCCCGGCCTCTACCTCGACCTGCTCCGCCGCTTCGACCGGCTCTTCGGCACCCCCGAGGCGCCCGTCCGGGCCCCCTACATCTCGGCCTGGCACCAGGCACCCCGCACCGGCGGCGAGGAACTCGCGCTGCACCTCGAACTGTTCACCGTCCGCCGCACCACCGACAAGCTCAAGTACCTGGCCGGCACCGAGTCCGGCATGGAGGCCTTCATGAACGACATCGCCCCCGAGGACGCCGCCCGCCGGCTGCGCGAGGTGGCCCGATGAGCACCGACGCCTTCCGCCGGCTCTTCGGCCACGACCCCGACGGCGAATGGGCCGCGCCCGGCCGGGTCAACCTGATCGGTGAGCACACCGACTACAACGACGGCTTCGTGCTGCCGATCGCCCTGCCCCACGCCACCCGCGTCACCGCCCGTCGCCGGGACGACGGCCTGCTGCGCCTGCACAGCACCCGGACGGAGGGCGACCCGGTCGAGCTGTCGGTCGACGAGCTCGCCCCCGGCGGCGTGCCCGGCTGGGCCGTGTACCCGGCCTCGGTGGTCTGGACCCTGCGCCGGGCCGGGCACGAGGTCGGCGGCGCCGACCTCCACATCGCGAGCGACGTGCCCAGCGGGGCGGGGCTCTCCTCCTCCGCCGCACTGGAGTGCGCCGTCGCCCTCGCCTACCGGGACCTCCACAAACTCGACCTGGACGTCAGGGAGTTGGCGCTCACCGCGCAGCAGGCCGAGAACGACTTCGTCGGCGTGCCGTGCGGGATCATGGACCAGATGGCCTCGATGGGCTGCGAGGAGGGCAGCGCCCTCCTGCTGGACACCCGGGACCTCACCCAGCGCCAGGTGCCCTTTGACCTCGCCGCCGCCGGGCTCCGGCTGCTCGTCATCGACACCCGGGTCAAGCACGACCTCGCGGACGGCGCCTACGCGCAGCTGCGGGCCGGCTGCGAGCAGGCCGCCGCCCTCCTCGGGCTGCCCGCCCTGCGCGACCTGCCGACCGGGAGCCTCACCGCCGCGCTCGACCGGCTCCCGCCCGAACTGGCCCTGCTGGTACGGCACGTCGTCACCGAGAACGACCGGGTGCGGGAGGTGATCGGCCTGCTCGACGCCGGCCGGCTCGCGGCCGTCGGCCCCGTCCTCACCGCCGGCCACGCCTCGCTCCGGGACGACTTCCGCGTCTCCTGCCCGGAGACGGACCTCGCGGTCGAGGTCGCCGTCGCCGCGGGCGCCCTGGGTGCCCGGATGACCGGCGGCGGGTTCGGCGGGTCGGTGATCGCCCTGGTGCCGGACGGGGGCGCCGACGGCGTCGCCGCCGAGGTCGTCGCGGCCTTCGCGGCGGCCGGCCACACCGCCCCCCGGATCTTCAGCGCCACGCCCTCGGCCGGGGCGCGCCGGCTCGGCTGATCCTCACCGCGGGAGCCCGCTCGCACCGCGGGGGGGCTCCCGCACGCGTCTCCGGCCCCGGACAGTCGGCCGGACTCCCCGGACACGGCATACGATCGGCGCATGACCGCTCGATGCGCATCCTCGTCGTCCCTGTCGCTCTGGTCCGAGGACTCCGTCCTCTCCGTCGCCTCGATCGGCTCGGCCCTGTCGATCGGCTCGGTCGGCTCCGTGCTCTCGGTGGGCTCGGTCGGGAGCGTGCTGTCGATCGGCTCGGCCGGCTCCGCGCTCTCCGCACTCTCGGCCGGCTCCTGGCTGAGCCTCGGCTCGCTGCTCTCCGCCAACTCCCGCTGGTCGGTGCTGTCCTGGCGGTCCCGGAACGGCCTGATGGCCGCCGGGGTGGTCGCGGCCGCGGCGGGCGCGGTGCTCGCGGGCAGCACCCGCTCCCGGCGCGGCCGCTGACGCCCGCGGGCCGGGGCCGCCGGTGTCACGCCGGCACCTGCGCCACCCCGGCGTCCGTCCCCGTGTCCGACCCCGTGTCCGGCCCGGGCAGCACCGGGACGGGCGCCGGGACGGCGTGCTCGGCCGCCCGGCTGACCTTCTCCCACCCGGCCCACGTCTCCATCCGCCGCCGGGCGAGGTCGAACGCGAGGTCGTAGACCATGCCGCCGAGCAGCAGGCGCAGCGGCGGTTCGTCGCTGTCGACCAGCTGGAGCAGCGCGGCGGCGGCGAGAGCGGGGTCGCTGTCCACCGAGCCCTCGGCGAACTGCTTCTCCAGCTCGGCCCGGAGCGGGGCGTACGCGTCCAGCGGGGTGGTCGTGCGCATCGCGCTGTAGAGGTCGGTCCAGTAGCCGCCGGGCTGGACGATGCTCACCTTGACGCCGAAGCCGGCCGCCTCCATCGCGATGGCCTCGCTCAGGCCCTCCAGCGCGAACTTGCTCGCGCTGTAGAGGCCGGTGCTCGGGAAGCCGGCGAGGGCGGCGATGCTGGAGATCTGCACGAGGTGGCCGGAGCCCTGGGCGCGCAGGACGGGCAGGACGGCCTGGCTCACCCAGAGCGCGCCGAAGAAGTTGACGTCGAGTTGGGCCCGGGCCTCCGCCTCGGTGAACTCCTCGGCCATGCCCATGGTGAGCATTCCGGCGTTGTTGACGACGATGTCGAGGCGTCCGTAGTGGTCCGTCGCCGCGGCGACGGCGGCGAGGACGGCGGCCCGGTCGGTGACGTCCAGGCGGAGCGGCAGCACCCGCCCGGGGTGGGCGGCCGCCAGCTCCTCCAGGGGCGCGGTGGTGCGGGCCGCGACGGCGACGACGTCGCCCGCGGCGAGCGCCGCGTCGGCGAAGGCCCGGCCGAGGCCCCGGCTGGCACCCGTGATGAACCAGACCCGGCCGGTGGCGGCGGCTTCGGTGCTTCCGGCTGAGGTACGCATCTGTGGCACTCCTTCGTCAGAGACGAGACGGTTCGTCTCGTTCGATGGCTCCACTATGCACCGCGTCCGGCGATCCGTCAAGACGAGACGTTTCGTCTCACGGACTCCAGCGAGCACCGTCGGGGAACCGGGGGGAAGACCGCAGCGCCGGGGCGGGCCGCCCCGGCGCTGCAGGTGTCACATGCCGGACGTCGGACGACGTCGGGCCTGAGGTGTCAGATGGTCAGGTGGACAGGCGGTCAGCTGGCCAGCTGGCCAGGTGTCAGGACCCGGCGGGCACCGGGCCCACGAGCTCCTTGAGCACGTCCTCCATGGTGACCAGGCCCACGGCCGTCCCGTCCGCCTCGACGGCCGCCGCGAGGTGGGTGCCGGAGCGGCGCATCGCGGTGAGCACGTCGTCCAGCGGGGTGTCCGCGGGGACGTGGGCGATCGGCCGCAGGACCCGGGCGGGGAACGGCCGGTCGCGGGCGTTGTCCTGCTCCAGCGCGTCCTTGATGTGCAGGTAGCCCGTGACGGTGCGGTCCGCGGAGAGCACCGGGAACCGCGAGTAGCCGGTCCGCGCGGCGAGCTGCTCCAGCTGTTCCGGCGTGGTGCCGGGGCCGGCGAAGACGATCCGCCCGCGCGGGGTGACCACCTCCGAGACGGGGCGGGAGCCGAGCTCCAGGGCGTCCTGGAGCAGTGCGGTGTCGCGCTCGCTGAGCAGTTCGGCGTCGGAGGAGTCCTTGACCATGCGGGCCAGCTCCTCCTCGGTGAACACCGAGGCGACCTCGTCCTTCGGCTCGACCCGCAGCAGCCGCAGCACCCGGTTGGCGAAGGCGTTGACCGAGAACACCAGCGGGCGCAGCGCCCTGGTCGCCGCGACCAGCGGCGGCACCAGCAGGTACGCGGCCTTCTCCGGTGCGGCGAGCGCGATGTTCTTCGGGATCATCTCACCGAGCAGCATGTGCAGGTAGGTCGCGACGGTCAGCGCGACGACGAACGCGATCGGGTGGATCAGCCCGTCCGGGACGCCGGCGGAGTGCAGCGGCGGCTCCAGCAGGTGGGCGATGGCCGGTTCGGCGACCGCGCCGAGCACCAGCGAGGAGACGGTGATGCCGAGCTGCGCGGTGGCCAGCATCGCGGAGACGTGCTCCAGGCCCCAGATGACGGTGCGGGCCCGGCGGTCGCCGGCCTCCGCGCGCGGTTCGATCTGGCTGCGGCGCACCGAGATGAGGGCGAACTCGCCGCCGACGAAGAAGGCGTTGGTGACCAGCGTGAGCAGGCCGACGACGAGCTGGACGGCGGTCATCGGGTGCCCTCCGGGCGGCGGCCGGGGCCGGTGCCGCCGTTGCGGCCGTCCTCGTCCTCGGTCTGCCCGGCCTCGCCGGGGTCGGGCGCGGTGATCCGGACCCGCTCGGCGACGTGGTGGGCGACGGCGTTGACGTCGAGCACCCAGCCGCCGGTCTCGATCCGGTCCCCGGGGACGGGGATGCGGCCGAGCCGGTCGGCGATCAGCCCGGCCAGCGTCTCGTACGGGCCGTCGGTACCGGGAATGCCGAGGGCCTGGAGCTGGTCGGTGCGGGTGATGCCGTCGGCGTCCCAGCGGTGCCGGCCGTCCCGGCCCTCGCCGAGGTCGATCAGGTCCGGGAGCTCGGCCGGGTCGTGTTCGTCCACGACCTCGCCGACGACCTCCTCGACGATGTCCTCCAGGGTGGCGATCCCGGCGGTGCCGCCGTACTCGTCGATGACGACGGCCATCGTCTGCTCGCCGCGCAGCTGGTCCAGCAGGCGGTCGACGGTGAGCGTCTCGGGCACCAGCAGGGGCTCCGTCATCAGGTTGGACACCGGGTGCAGGTGGCGCCGGTCCGCGGGGACGGTGAGCGCGTCCTTGATGTGGACGGCGCCGACCACCTGGTCGAGGTTGTTCCGGTAGACCGGGAACCGGGACAGGCCGGTGGCGCGGGTCAGGTTGGCGACGTCGGCGGCGGTGGCGTGCTCCTCCAGTGCCCGGACGTCGACCCGCGGGGTCATCACGTTCTCCGCCGTCAGCTCGCGCAGGTTCAGCGAGCGGACGAACAGCTCGGCGGTGTCGTGCTCCATCACGCCCGCGCGGGCCGAGTGCCGGGCCAGCGCCACGAGCTCCTGCGGGGTGCGGGCGGAGGCCAGGTGCTCGGCGGGCTCCATGCCGAGCCGGCGCACCACGCGGTTGGCGGTGTTGTTGAGGTGGCCGATGAACGGCGAGAACGCCGCGGAGAACCAGTACTGCGGGCCGGCCACCACCTTGGCCACCGCGAGCGGCCGGGAGATCGCCCAGTTCTTCGGGACCAGTTCGCCGGCGACCATCAGGACGACCGTCGACAGGACGACGCCGAGCAGGACGGCCAGGGTGTCGGCGACGCCGCCCGGCAGGCCGAGTGCGGTCAGCGGGCCGCGCAGCAGGGTGGCCACGGACGGCTGGGCGATCATGCCGATCACCAGGCTGGTGATGGTGATGCCGAGCTGGGCTCCGGAGAGCTGGAAGGTCAGCCGCCCGACCGCCTTGAGGACGGTGGCGGCGCCGCGCTCGCCGTTCGCGGCCGCCCGCTCCACCGCACCGCGCTCGACGGTGGTCAGGGAGAACTCGGCGGCGACGAAGACCGCGCAGGCGGCGGTGAGCACCAGGGCGAGCAGCAGCAGGAGCACTTCGGTCACCGTGCCACCCCCGCCCCGGCAGGAATCGACAACAGGGCGGAAACGGCACGGTGGGAACTGGGAGGCTCGTCCATCGCGGGGACCGCGACTCCTTTACGGCAGTGAGGGGGTCTGTTCGGCGAGGCGGCCGGGCCCGCGGGCCCGGCCGATCGCTCTACAGAAGTGTAAAGGGTTCGCAAATCGGAGCGGCGTAAGGGCCGCCACCGGGGAGCGGGCGGTGTCAGCCGAGCAGGCCGAGGGCGCCCACCGCGCCGGCCCCGCCCAGCACCATGAAGACCGGCATCAGGATCTTGATCTCGACGCGGCTGCCGGCCCGGAACCGCATGGCCTTCGGCGGGCCGATCGGGTACCAGCGGCGGCGGCCGACCGGGATCGGCCACAGGATCGGGCAGCCGGAGACGGTCAGCGCGTCACCGATGCAGTGCACCAGCGCGCCGAGCACGATCGGCAGGCCGACCCAGAGGTACTCCTGCCCGGGCTCGGTGAACAGCCAGCCGGCGCCGTTGCCCGGCCGGTCGAGCACCTCGACCAGCATCCACGCGCTGCACGCGCCGAGCAGCCAGACCAGTACGTCGCTGGAGACCCGGGCGTGCCGCCAGAGCAGCCCCTCGATGGCCAGCACCATGTGGACGAAGAGCACCGCCAGGACGCCCCACCGGCCCCCGTAGACGCAGACCGCCGCCGCACCGGCCCCGCAGAGCACCGCCCAGAGCCAGGTGTGGGTGAGCGTGCGGTGTCCGCCGGACCGGCGGGGGTCGCGCTTGCCCCGGGTCGACCGGTAGACCGCGTACGAGAGCTTGTCGATCACCTCGCACAGAGTCCGGGAGACCGGTCCGAAGGCGCGCGATATGGTCGCGGCCTTGTGGTCGAGGTCGGGGGCGAGGGCCGCTCCCGCGCAGATCAGCGCCCCCGCGAGCAGCACCGGCCACGGCATCGGGTGGTCCCAGGCCGCCGCTGCGGCGCCCACCCCCAGCCAGGCCGCCGCCCCGGAAAGCGAGTGCGCCGGTCCCATCATCGCGAGAACCATCCTTCGGTCGGCTCGGTGGCCGGGCACACCGCGTGCCCGACGGCCTCGCAGCATATCGACAGATGATCATGCAATTCGAAACGCGGGTGCCCCCGGCCCACCGGACCGGGGACACCCGCGCACCGGACCGCACCCGGCCCCGCCGGATCAGCCGGCGTCCTGCTTCAACTGCTCCTTCACCCCAACGCGTTCGCGGTCGGTGGTGGTGCGGGCCCGGTCCTGGAGCGCGGGCAGGCCGATCCGGCCGGTGTCCGCGCGCACGGCCTCGGCCCACAGCGCGACCAGGCCGGCGGCCTGGTCGCGGAGGGCCGCGATGCCGTCCGGTGCGCCGGCCCCCCGTTGCAACCAGCCCTCGGCGAGATGGCCGGCCGGGTCGGTGCCGAACGGCGGGACGTCGCCGTTCGGCGCCAGCCCGCCCAGCGCGTCCGCCCGCCAGACCCCGCGGGCCGCAGCGTCGCGGCCCCGCAGAGCGTCGTCGGCGATGCCGTCGAAGACCCCGGCGGGCGAGGCGGAACGGACCACAGCGTCCGTGAGCGCCGCCCCGGACGCCCCGGACGGCAGGGCGCCGAGGCCGGCCGCGCCCTGCCGGAGGTCGGCGGCCCGCAGCACCGCGTAGGCCGCCGGATCCTCCGACAGCCCCCGCACCACCGCGACCAGCCGGTCCTTCGGAACGGCGACGTGGACGCCCCGGCCGTCCTGCCAGACGTCGGCGTCCGGCGCGTCGTGGGCCAGGTAGGAGTCGTCGATGCCGGTGAGCACCGCGTGGGTGTCGGCGGCGTAGTCGGCGAGGGCCTCGGCCAGCGGCCGGCGCAGCGCCGGGTGGACGCGGTGGTCCGGGCCCGTGGCGGCGGCGAGCAGGACGGCGCGCAGCGCGCGGGCCCCGTCCGGCGTGTGGCTGCCGGGCCCGGCTCCGACGGCGGCCCGGCGCAGCCCCTCGGCGAGTTCGCCGCACGGCAGGCCGGAGCGCCAGGTGCCGCCGAGCACTGTGCGGATCCGGTCGTCGCGGCGCAGCCCGGCGCAGTCGCGGTCGGGGTCGTCGCGGCCGAGCGTCCACCAGAGCACCGCGCCGGCCGCTGCCGCCGCCACCACCAGGGCGACGGCGGCGGCAGCGGCCCGGCCGGAGGGCCGGACGGGCATCAGGCGTTGCCCCGGCCCAGGTACCGACTGGCGGTGTCGTTGCTGCGGTTGCGGCTGTTCAGCATGTCGTCCTGGAGCGAGTTGATCTCCGGGCTGTCCGGGTTCTGGCCGCGGTCCCGCGCCCAGACGCCGACCAGGTCGGACATCTCGCGGTTGGCGCCCAGGTAGGTGTCCGAGATCTTGGCGTTCGCCTCGGTGTTGTTCCGGTCCTTCTCCTCCAGGCTGACCTCGTACGTCCAGGTGTCGACGAGTCGCTGGGCGGCGTCGCCGAGCGGTGCGATCGGAGTGATCGGGGCGCCGATGGTGTGGTAGAGCACTTTGGCCTTCCAGTCGGCCTGCGCGTTCTTGTCGTCGCGCATGTCCATCACGGTGTCGGCCCGGATCGCGTCGTACACGCCGAGCGCGGCCGCGCCCTTGCCCATCGGGTCCTTCATCTGGGCCTCGGTGGGGTTGGGCCCGATCGCCGCCAGCTCCTGGGAGATCCGGCCGGTCTCCGCCTGGTGCAGGGTGCCGTAGGCGGCCGGGTCCTCGGAGACCCCGCGCATGAACCGGACCAGGCTGTCCTGACCGACGGCCATCCGCACGGTGTCCCCGTCCTTCCAGACGGAGTCGTGCCCGGTGTGGTTGTTGTAGACGTCGTTGCGGCCGTTGAGCAGCTCGTGGGTGTCCCCGACGTAGTCGGCGAGGGAGTTGGCGAGCGGCTGGCGCAGGGTGTCCTTGATCTTGTCGGCGCCGTGGTCCTCGTCCATCGTGACGATGGTGTCGTGCATGATCCGGGCCTGGGCGTCGGTGTGCTTGCCGTCGTGCGCGGCGCCGGCCCGCTCGCCGGTGGTGGCGGCCTCGATCGCGGCGCCCAGCCCGCTCTGGGAGAGCGGGTCGGGCATCTTCATCTCGCCGGTCATACCGGTGAGGTAGCCCTGCGGCCAGTCGCGCTCCTTGAGCAGGAAGTGCAGCCGCTGGTTGGAGCCGTCCGCGCCCGGGTCCAGGTAGGCGGTCGCGGCCTCGGGCCGGCGGCCCATCACGCCGAGCACCTCGTCCAGCGGGTCGGCGCCCAGCGAGGTGCCGTCGTGGGAGGCCCGGTAGCTCCACAGCCCCGGGTGCTGCTTCTCGCTCGCGATGATGTCGTCGGCGAGGTTGCCGAGGAACGGCGAGGAGTAGTTCGCGTTCGGGTCGCCCTTGGTCATCAGGGTGCTGAGGATCTGGTAGCCGTAGACCGGCTGGGTGTTGGAGCCGTAGTTCTTGGTGCCGGCGCCCTTCATGTCCTCGCGCCACTTGCGGTAGAACTCGGTGTTCGGGTCCTGGGTGGCGGAGGCCAGCGCGCGGGTGAGGTCGGACTGCAGCCCCGGGTAGGCGGCCTTCTTCCCGCCGTCCTTGCCGGGGTCGTTGAGCTTCTCCGCGAGGTTCAGGGTGCCGTCGGGCCCGAGCCTGTCCAGCAGGGTCTGCGAGAACTGCGGGCTGTCGGCGTTGGCCTTCATCAGGTTCGCCAGCTGTGCGCGCTCGTCGTCGCTGAGCCCGTCGATCCGGGTGGCGAGGTCGGCGGCGCGCTGCGCGTCCGCCGCGTCGCCGCCGCCCAGGGCCTGGCCGTTGAAGGAGTTGTCGATGCTGCCCGCCTTCGAGGCGCTGCGCAGCGCGCGGGCGGCGCGCGCGTCGGCGTCGGTGGCCCGCTGGAGGCCGGCCTCGATGGCTGCGGTCCACTTCGCCGCGGCCTCCTGGTAGGCCCGCTGGGTGTCGGCGTCGTGGTGGAGGTCGTTCCGGGTGCCCGGGTCGAGCGTGCTCGGGTCGAGCACGGCGACGCCCGTCCCGGTGACCGTGAAGCCGGCCTTGACGGCACCGTCCGCGGCCTCGCGGACCTGCTTCTGCGCGGCGTCGAAGTCCGCGTGCGCGTCGTCGAGCAGCGAGGCCATGGCGTTCGCCTCGACCTGGGCGGCGACGATCTGGCCCTTGGTGGCCAGCAACTGGAAGTCGGCCAGACCGGCCGCGCCGCCGAGCCAGAGCCCGTTGCGGGTCACCGACAGCACGTCGCTGTCGAAGGTGGTCTCCATCGTGTGGAACCGCTGCGCCATCTCGCGCCACTTGCCCGCCGCGGTGGAGAGCGTGGCAGGGTTCGCGTGGAGGACGTCCTCGTATCCGAGCATGGGTCACTTCACCTTGAGCGAGTCGGCGATGGACTGGTTGGTGGTGTGGTAGTTCAGCGTGGTCTGCTGCATCGCCGCGCTGTTCTGGTGCAGCCGCGCGGTCAGCTGGTCGACCTGCTCGTGCCACTCGGTGAGCGCGGCCCGCAGCGCTCCGGCCGTGTCCCAGCCCTGGTGCGCCGCGGCGGCCGCGTTGGTCGACTCGTCCGCCAGCGCGCCGATGTTCTTGCTGTCCAGTGCCATGCCGTTCAGTGCCGTCTGCGCACTGTTCATGGCCGGGCCGTTGACGGTGAACGCCTCGCCGCCGGCCGGTGTGGGTGTACTCATGTCCGCTCGTTTCCCCCGTTCGAACCCGCTGTCCCGCCGGCCGTCCGCCGCGAGGTCCGATGCACGTCGCGCGTACGCGTCGCGCGGGCCCGGGGGCCGCTTCAGGGCGTCGCGGCACCCGGGTGACGCGCTCCCCGGCCTGCGGAACGGACGCCCGACGGTGTCGTGGACGCGATCGTACTAGAGGCTTACCTTCCGGTAGCCGAGGGAGTCGAAACGGGATCAACTACCCCGTCCCCACAGGGCCGGGCGGGCCGCGGGGGCCGGTCGGGAGGCCGGTTGCGGGCCGGGCCGGGAGGCCGGTTGCGGGCCTGGTCGGCGGCCCGGTCGGCGGCCTGGTTGCGGACTCCGTCGGGCGGCGGGGTGGCAGGTGCGGCGGGGCAGGGCGGGGCGCGCGCGGGCCACCGAAGCGGCGCGCAGTCGCCCGAATGCATGTATAGCTCTATTGACTGCCGTCATCCAAGCGCCATACTGGCCTCACTCCCCGCTCGCCCGATGAGGTGACCGCCCATGGAGCTCTCCCCCTCCGCGCACGTGGACACGTTCTGTCGCGACAACCTCCCGCCCCCCGACCAGTGGCCCGAGCTCCTCTTCGAATTACCGGAGCTCGCCTACCCGGCCCGGCTCAACTGCGCGCAGGCGCTGCTCGACGAGACGATCGACCGGTTCGGCCCGGACCGCCGCTGCCTGCTCACCCCGACCGAGCAGTGGGCCTACGGCGAGCTGCGCGAGCGCGTCGACCGGATAGCCCGGGTGCTGACCGAGGACCTGCACCTGGCCACCGGCAACCGCGTCCTGCTGCGCGGCCCCAACACCCCCTGGCTGGTCGCCTGCTGGCTCGCCGTCCTGAAGGCCGGCGGGGTGGTCGTCACCACCGTGCCGCTGCTGCGGGCCCCCGAACTGCGCGAGGTGCACGCGATCGCCGCGCCCGTCCTCGCCCTCTGCGACCACCGCTACCTGGGCGAACTGACCCGCGCCGCGGCGCCAGGCCTGACGGTGCTGGCCTACGGCGGGCCCGGCCCGGAGGACCTCGGCGCCCGCTGCGCCGCCAAGCCCGCCCGGTACACCGCGGTGCCGACCGCCGCCGACGACGTCGCCCTGATCGCCTTCACCTCC
Organism: Kitasatospora sp. NBC_01560; assembly: GCF_045208415.1. NCBI lineage: Bacteria > Bacillati > Actinomycetota > Actinomycetes > Kitasatosporales > Streptomycetaceae > Kitasatospora > Kitasatospora sp. NBC_01560. The sequence continues at coordinate 1,263,287 of NZ_CP109364.1, forward strand.
GGGACCACGGGCCGCCCGAAGGCCACCCTGCACTTCCACCGCGACGTGCTCGCCAACGCCGACACCTTCTCCCGGCACCTGCTCCGGCCCACCCCCGACGACCTGTTCGGCGGCACCCCGCCGCTCGCCTTCACCTTCGGGCTCGGCGGCCTGGTGGTCTTCCCGCTGCGCGCCGGCGCCGCCTCGCTGCTGCTGGAGCAGGCCACCCCCGAGCAGCTCGCCGAGCAGGTCCGGCGGCACGGGGTCAGCGTGCTGTTCACCGCGCCGACGGCCTACCGGGCGATCCTGGCCGCCGGGCTGGCCGGCCGGCTGGAGGGCGTCCGGCGCTGCGTCTCGGCCGGCGAGCACCTGCCCGCCGCCGTCTGGGAGGCCTTCCACGCCGCCACCGGACAGCGGCTGATCGACGGCATCGGCGCCACCGAGCTGCTGCACGTGTTCATCTCCGCCGCCGACGGCGACATCCGCCCCGGCGCGACCGGCCGGCCCGTCCCCGGCTACCGGGCCGCGGTGCTGGACGAGCAGGGCCGGCCGGTGCCCGACGGCCGGCCCGGACTGCTCGCGGTCAAGGGCCCGACCGGCTGCCGCTACCTGCGCGACGAGCGCCAGCGCGGCTACGTCCGGGACGGCTGGAACTTCACCGGCGACACCTACGTGCGCGACCGGGACGGCTACTTCTGGTACCAGGCGCGCAACGACGACATGATCGTCTCGGCCGGCTACAACATCGCCGGGCCCGAGGTGGAGCAGGTGCTCGCCGGCCACCCCGACGTCGCCGACTGCGCGGTGGTCGCCGCGCCGGACGAGCGGCGCGGCGCGGTGGTCAAGGCCTACGTGGTGCTGCGGGCGGGCGCGCCCGCCGGGCCGGAGGCCGTCCGGGACCTCCAGGAGCACGTCAAACGGACCATAGCGCCGTACAAGTACCCGCGGGCGGTCGAGTTCGTCGCCGAGCTGCCACGCACCGCCACCGGCAAGCTGCACCGCGCCGAGCTGCGCCGCCTGGCCGCGCTGGGACCGGACCGGCCGGGGCCGGCGGACGGGGCCGGACCCGGGCCGGCGGTGGCTCCGGCGGCCCCGGAGGCACCGGAGGCACCGGCAACCGCAGAGACACCGGCAACCCCGGAGGCACCGGCACCGGCACCGGCGAGTGTCGCGGTCGAGCGCCGGGTCGAGTGGTCGGACACCGACGCGGCCGGGCACTACCACTTCTCGGCCGTGCAGCGCTGGGCCGAGGCCGCGGAGGCGGAGCTGCTGCGCCGGCTCGGCCTGGCCGACCTGTTCGGCCGGATCCCCCGGGTGCACTTCGAGGCCGACTACCGCGAGCGGCTCTGGTTCGGCGACGTCGTCCGCACCGAACTGCGGGTCGACCGGGTCGGCGGCTCCTCGTTGCACTACGCGTTCGAGGTGCACGGCCCGCACGGCCTGGCCGCGAGCGGGCGGATGTCGGTGGTGCACGCGGCGCCGCACGCCGAGGGCGCGGCGCCCTGGCCGGCGCCGGTCCGGCGGGCGCTCGCCGAGGCCGGACCGCAGCGGTCCGAGGTGCAGCGGCCCGAGGTGCTGCGGTGACCGGCGTCGGCCGCGTCGCGGTGATCGGCGGCGGCCCGGCCGGGCTCTACTTCGCCGCGCTGGCCAAGCAGTTGGCGCCGCAGCGCGACATCACGGTGTTCGAGCGCGACGCCCGGGAGGACGCGTTCGGCTTCGGTGTGGTCTTCTCCGACGAGACCCTGGACGGCATCGCCCAGGCCGACCCGCAGGTCTTCGCCGCGATCGGCGCCGAGTTCGCCCGCTGGACCGACATCGACGTCCGCTACGCCGGCCAGGTGCGCACCTGCGGCGGGCACGGCTTCGCGGCCCTGGACCGCAACCGGCTCCGGGCGATCCTCCAACGGCGCTGCGAGCAGCTGGCGGTGGACGTGCGCTACCGCACGCCCGCCCCGCCCGCCGCCCGCCTCGCCGCCGACTACGACCTGGTGGTCGCCGCCGACGGCATCCACTCCGCCACCCGGGCGGCCTACGCCGGGACGTTCCGGCCCGAGCTGGACGAGCGGAGCTGCCGCTACATCTGGCTCGCCACCGACCGCGTCTTCGAGGCCTTCACCTTCATCGTCGAGCAGTACGACTTCGGCGTGCTCCAGGTGCACGCCTACCCGTACAGCGCGGAGCGTTCGACGTTCATCGTGGAGATGGCCGAGGACGCCTGGCGCCGGGGCGGCTTCGAGGCCCTCGCCGCCCGGGAGTTCGCGCGCGGCGAGAGCGACACGGCGAGTGTCCGGCGCTGCGCCGAGCTGCTCGCCGGGCACCTGGACGGCCACCGGCTGATCCCGAACGCCTCCCGCTGGATCCGCTTCACCACCGTGCGCAACGCCACCTGGCGGCACCGGAACGTCGTGCTGCTCGGCGACGCGGCGCACTCCGCGCACTTCTCGATCGGCTCGGGCACCAAGCTGGCCCTGGAGGACGCTCTCGCGCTCGCCGCCAGCCTGCACGAACAGCCCTCCCTCGAAGAGGCGTTGGAGTCCTTCGAGGCGGCCCGCCGGCCGGTGGTGGAGTCCGCCCAGCGGGCCGCGCAGGCGAGCCTGGAGTGGTTCGAGACGGTGGCCCGGCGCACCGGGCAGGGCCCCGACCGGTTCGCCTTCAACCTGCTCACCCGCAGCCGCCGCGTCACCTACGGCAACCTGCGGGCCCGCGACCCCGGGTTCGTCGACGCGGTCGACACCGCGTTCGGGAGCGCGCCCGGCGTACCGCCGATGTTCCGGCCGCTGAAGCTGGGCGCGCTGGAGCTGCGCAACCGGGTGGTGGTGCCGCCGCTGGCCACCTTCACCTCCCCCGACGCGCTGCCCAGCACCTTCGACCGGGCCCAGCTGACGGCGCACGCGCTCGGCGGCGCCGGGCTCGTCCTCGCCGGGATGACCGCCGTCAGCCCGGCCGGCCGGGCCACCGACCACTGCCCCGGGCTGTGGAACGACCGGCAGGAGGAGGCCTGGCGCAGCCTCGTCCGGGCCGTCCGCACGGTGAGCGACACGCCGCTCGGTATCCAGCTGACCCACGCCGGCCGCCGGGCCGCGAGCGCCGTGCCCGGACCGGACGGCATCGGGCGCCCGCTGGCCGACGGCTGGCCGGTGCACGCCGCCTCGCCGCTGCCCTGGGACACCGGGAGCCCGCGGCCGCACGCCCTGAACACCACCGGACTGGCCGAGGTCGTCGCCGCCTTCGCCGAGGCCGCCGAGCGCGCGGCGCGGGCCGGCTTCGACGTCCTGGAGCTGCAGTTCGGCCACGGACACCTGGTGTCGGGCTTCCTCTCCCCGCTGACCAACCACCGCAGCGACCGCTACGGCGGCCCGCTCGCGCACCGGCTGCTGCTGCCGCTGGAGGTACTGGCCGCCGTCCGCGCGGCCTGGCCCGCCGGCCGGCCGCTGCTGGTGCGGATCTCGGCGAGCGACTGGGCCCCCGGCGGCACCACCGGGCCGGAGGCCGTCGCGATCTGCCGCGCACTGGCGGACGGCGGCGCCGACGCGGTGGACGTCTCCACCGGCGAGGTGGTCGCGCACCAGCGGCCGCCGTACGGGCGCGGCTACCAGACGCCGTTCGCCGAGCTGATCCGCGGCGCGACCGGCCTGCCGACCGTCGCCGTCGGCGCGATCGCCGGCCACGACGACGCCAACTCCGTCCTGCTGGCCGGGCGGGCCGACCTGGTCGCGATCGGGCGGGCCCAGCTGTACGACCCGCTCTGGACGCTGCACGCCGCCGCCGACCAGGACTACACCGGCCCCGGCGTCAGCTGGCCCGGCCCCTGGGCGGCGGGCAGCCGCAAGCCGCCGGGCCCGGGCGCCGACCGGGTCGCCCCGCGCCTCGACCTGCTGCGCGCGGCCGCCGCCCCCGTGCACCGCCGCTGGCCCCCGGACCGGGCCGGCGACCCGCTCCGGACCAGCCCGCCGGACCGCCCGCGCCGGACCGAGGAGGACCGATGACCGCACCGGACACCGCCCCCCACCTGCCGCGCTTCACCGCCGCCGCGGTGCAGGCCGCGCCCGTCTACCTGGACCCGGCCGCCACCGTCGACAAGGCCGTCGCCCTGATCCACGAGGCGGCCGGCCACGGCGCCTCGCTGGTGGTCTTCCCCGAGGTCTTCGTCCCCGGCTACCCGTACTGGAACTGGACGATGAACCCCGTGCAGGGCTCGCCCTGGTACGAGCGGCTGTACCGCGCCTCGGTGGACGTCCCCGGCCCGTACGTCGACACCCTGCGCGCCGCCGCCCGGCAGGCCGGCGTGGTGCTGGTGATCGGCGTCAACGAACGCGGTCGGCACAGCCTCGGCGTCCTGTACAACACCCTGCTGATCATCGGCTCGGACGGCGAACTGCTCGGCGTGCACCGCAAACTGGTGCCCACCTGGGCCGAGAAGCTGACCTGGACGCCGGGCGACGGCAGCTCGCTGAAGGTGCACCGGACGGCCGTCGGCCCGCTCGGCGCGCTCGCCTGCGGCGAGAACACCAATCCGCTGGCCCGCTTCACCCTGCTGGCCCAGGGCGAACTCGTTCACGCCGCGAGCTACATCGCGCTCCCGGTGGCGCCCGAGGACTACGACATGGCGGAGGCGATCGCCCTGCGCGCCGCCACGCACTGCTTCGAGGGCAAGGTGTTCACCGTGGTCTCCTGCTCCACGATCTCGCCCGGGATCGTGGACGTGATCGCCGGGGACGACCAGCAGCTGCGCAAGCAACTCGGCCGCCCACGCAGCGCGTTGTCCGGAATCTTCGGCCCCGACGGGCGCCCGGTGGGCGAACCGCTGGTCGACGAGGAGGGCATCGTCTACGCCGAGATCGATCTCGGCCGGTGCATCCGGCCCAAGCAGATGCACGACATCGTCGGCCACTACAACCGCTTCGACATCTTCCGGCTGCAGGTGGACGACCGACCGCTGCGGCCCCTGCTGCTCCCCGAGGAGGAGTCATGACCGGCCACGACACCGGCGGGACGGCCCGCCCGGACGGCTCCGGCGGCCCCGACAGCACACGCCCCGGCGGCCCCGGCGGCGCAGACACCGCCGGCGGCCCCGGCAGCCCCGGCAGCCCCGGCAGCTACGACGACGACCGGATCGGCCGGGCCCGCGTCTCCGAGAGCCCCGAACTCGTCGCGTTCTACGAGGAGCTGGCCAAGCACGAGGCCGGCGCCCTCTGGACGGTGGCGAACGAGATCGAACCCTGGTACCCGCAGCCCAAGTCGGTGCCGGTGCTCTGGCGCTACGCGGACCTGCGCCCGCTGGTCCGCAAGGCGCTGCCCCTGGTCAAGGCCGACGACGCCGGCCGCCGCGTGGTCATGCTGGTCAACCCAGGCCGGCGCGAACTCAGCGCCGCCGTCGGCCTGCTGTACACCGGCCTGCAGATCATGGGGCCCGGCGAGGCGATGACGGCCCACCGCCACCAGGCCGCCGCCCTGCGCTTCGTGCACGAGGGCACCGGCGCCTGGACCGTCGTCGACGGCCAGAAGCTCAAGGTCGGCCCGCGCGACTTCGCGATCACCCCCAACGGCACCTGGCACGAGCACGGCAACGAATCCACCGACGGCCCGGTGATCTGGCAGGACGGCCTGGACATCCCGCTGGTCAACGCCCTCGACGCCAACTTCTACGAAGTCCACCCCGAGCTGTACCAGCGGCCGGGCAAGGTGATCAACTCCTCGCTGCTCCGCTACGGCGGCAACCTGCTGCCGTACGGCACGGAGAAGTGGACCAGGCCGTACTCCCCGCTGCTCGGCTGGCCCTGGGAGCCCAGCTACCAGGCGCTCTGCCAACTCGCCCGCACCACCGAGGGATCACCGTACGACGGGGTGATCATGGAGTACACCAACCCGGTCACCGGCGGCGCGGTGATGCCGACCATGTCCGCGCACCTGCAACTGCTGCGCCCGGGCCAGGCCACCCGGGCCCACCGCCACACCGGCTCGGTGGTCTACACGGCGGCCAAGGGGCGCGGCGTCTCGGTGGTCGCCGGGCAGCGCTTCGCGTGGCAGCAGGGCGACATCTTCGTCGTCCCGTCCTGGGCCTGGCACGAGCACGCGAACGCCGAGCCCGCGGAGGACGCCTGTCTGTTCTCGTTCAACGACTTCCCGGTGATGCACGCGCTCGGCCTCCACCGCGAGGAGGCCTACCCGGAGCACGACGGACACCAGCCCCTCCCCGCCCCGTAGGACGCGCCCCCAAGGAGCCCCGACCATGCACCTGCTCACCTACTGCGCCGACGGCTCGGACACCCCGCGCCTCGGCGCCCGGCTCGGCAGCCGGGTCGCCGACCTCACCGCCCTCGCCGCGGCGGCCGGCGCCGAACTGCCCGGCGACCTGCTCGGCCTCGTCCGGGCCGGCGCGCCCGCCCTGGCCACCGCCCGCGCCCTGCTCGCCACCGCGGCACCCGGCCCGGCACTGCGCCCGCTCACCGAGGTCTCGCTGCGGGCGCCGCTGCGGCCCGGCAAGATCGTCGGCGTCGGCCTCAACTACGTGGAGCACGTGGCCGAGTCGCACCGCACGCTGGACACCGACCGCGAACTGCCCGACCGGCCGGTGCTGTTCGACAAGCCGGCCACCGCCGTCACCGGCCCGGGCCAGCCGATCCTGCACAACGCCGAGCTCACCAAGCAGCTCGACTGGGAGTGCGAACTCGCCGTGGTGATCGGCGAACCGGCCCGCCGGGTCACCGAGGCCGACGCCTGGCGGCACGTCTTCGGCTACAGCATCGTCAACGACATCAGCGCCCGCGACCAGCGCCGCTCCGGACAGTGGTTCTTCTCCAAGGGCCAGGACTCCTACGCCCCGTTCGGCCCGGTCGTGGTGACCGCCGACGAGATCCCCGACCCGCAGCAGCTCGACCTCTCGCTCCGCGTCAACGGCGAACTGCGGCAGGACTCCAACACCCGGCACATGCTGTTCGGCATCGCCCGGCTGATCGCGGACATCTCCTCCGGGGTCACCCTGGAGCCCGGGGACGTGATCGCCACCGGCTCGCCGTCCGGGGTCGGCGCCGGCCTGGTGCCGCCGCAGTTCCTCCAGCCGGGCGACCTCGTCGAGGCCACCATCGAGCGGATCGGCACGCTCGCCAACCCGGTCGTCGACGCGCGGTGACCGGGCGCCCCGGCGGCCGGCACCCGCGGCCGGCCGCCGCCCCGTCCCGCCCGGCAGCCCCCGGAAGGAGCCCGCGCCCGTGACCACCTACCGGATCGGCCAGATCGTCCCGAGCTCCAACGTCACCATGGAGACCGAAGTCCCGGCGCTGCTGCGGGCCCGTGAAGCGGTCGCGCCCGAGCGGTTCACCTTCCACTCCAGCCGGATGCGGATGACCAGGGTCACCCCCGAGCAGCTGCGCGCGATGGACGCCGAGTCCGACCGGTGCGCGGTCGAACTCTCCGACGCCCGGGTCGACGTACTCGGCTACGCCTGCCTGGTCGCCGTGATGAGCACCGGCCCCGGCTACCACCGCGAGGCCGAGCGGCGACTGCACCGGCGCACCGCCGAGAACGGCGCACCGGCGCCGGTGGTCACCAGTGCCGGCGCGCTGGTCGCCGGGCTGCACACGCTGGGCGCGCGCAGGGTCGTGCTGGTCACGCCGTACCTGCGGCCGCTGGCCCGCACCGTGGTGGACTACCTGGCCCACGAGGGCATCGAGGTGCTCGACCACGCGGCCCTGGAGATCCCCGACAACCTCGACGTGGCCGCCCACGACCCGGCGAAACTGCCCGCCATCGCGGGCGGCCTCGCCCACGCGCGGGCCGACGCCGTGGTGCTCTCGGCCTGCGTGCAGATGCCCTCGCTCGCCGCCGTCGAGGAGGCCGAGCAGCAGCTCGGAAAGCCCGTCGTCTCGGCGGCGATCTGCACCGCGCACCAGCTGCTGCGGGCCCTCGGCCTGCCGGCCTTCGCCCCCGGGGCCGGTCACCTGCTCTCCGGCGCCTACGCCGAGGCGCCGCCCGCGGTGCCGCCCGCGGTGCCGCCCGCCGTGCAGCAGGCGGTGCCGCCCGCGGTGCCGCCCGCGGTGCCGCCCGCGGTGCCGCCCGCCGTGCAGCAGGCGGCGCTGCGGGCGGCCGGGTCCCCGACGGCCGCCGCCGTGGCCCGGACCGGCGCCGAGCCCCCGGCCGGAGCCGCCCCACCGCTATGATCACCACGAGCTGCCGGGGAGGAGGGCCCACCATGTCGGAGAACACATCCCGGCCGAGCTCCCTCATCCACACCATCTACGGCGAGTTCGTCCGCCGCCTCGGCGGCTGGATCTCGATAGCGGACCTGATCGCGCTGATGGCCGAACTGGACGTCGACGGCCCCGCCGTCCGTTCGGCCATCTCCCGCCTCAAGAAGGCCGGCACGCTGATCCAGGAGCGCCGCGACGCCACCGGCTACCGGCTCGGCCCGGCGATGGGGCCGGTCTTCGAGGAGGGCGACCGCCGGATCTTCCACAGCCTGGAGCCCGCCGAACTCGCCGACGGCTGGGTGGTGGCGGTCTTCTCCGTGCCCGAGGCCGAACGCGCCCACCGCCACCAGCTGCGCTCCCGGCTCAGCTGGCTCGGCTTCGGCAACGCGGCCCCCGGCGTCTGGCTGGCGCCCGCCCGGCTGCTCCCGGACGCCCGGCGGCTGCTGGAACGGCTCGGCCTGAGCGCCTACGTCCACCTCTTCCTCTCCGCCGAGTACGCGGGCTTCGCCGAACTGCGCACGGCCGTCTCCGGCTGGTGGGACTTCCCCGCGATCGAGGCGCAGTACGCGGCCTTCACCGACGCCTGGCACCCCGTCGCCGCCGAACTGCGCGGCCGGGCGCCCACCGAGCCGGTCGAGGCGTTCCGTGCCTACGTCCCAATGCTCACCCAGTGGCGCCGGCTGCCGTACCTCGACCCGGGCCTGCCCGAACCGCTGCTGCCCGCGGACTGGAACGCCGTCGCGGCGCGGGCCGTCTTCACCGAGCTGCACACGCTGCTCGCCGACCCCGGCCTGCGCCACGTCGAGAAGGTCACCGGGCTGCCGGCCGCCCTCCCGCAACCCCAGGAGCCGTCATGACCGACCTGACCCCCGCCGCCCCGCACCGGCGCACCGCCGACCTGCTGGTCCGCGCGGCCGCGGTGCACACGCTCGTCCCCGGGGAGGCGCCGCAGCGCGCGATCGCCGTCACCGGCACCCGGATCACCGCCCTGTCGCCCGCGCCCGACGGCCTGGACGGGCTCGTCGGCCCCGACACCGAGGTGCTGGACGCGCCCGCCGCCACGGTGCTGCCCGCCTTCGACGACACGCACACCCACCTGATCCTCGCCGGGCACAGCGTCCACGGCGTGCCCGTCCACCGGGCGCGGGACATCCCCGGGTTCCTCGCCCTGATCCGCGAGCGCGCCGCCCGCACCCCGGCCGGCGAGTGGATCCGCACCACCGTCAACTGGCAGGAGGTGCAGCTGACCGAGCAGCGGATGCCGACCACCGAGGAGCTCGACCGGGCCACCACCGACCACCCCGTGCTGGTCCGCCGCGGCGCCTACAACATGGTGCTCAACTCGGCCGCGCTGCGGCTGGCCGGCATCACCGCCGACACCCCCGCCCCGCCCGGCGGCGTGATCGAACGCGACCCGCGCGGCCGGCTGACCGGACGCCTGGTCAACACGGCGATCGAGCTGGTCGAACGGGTCCTGCCGCGCCCCGCACCCGCCGAGCGGATCGAGGGCCTGCGCGCCGCCTCGGCCGACTACGCCGCCACCGGGATCGGCACCGTCCGCGACTGCCTCGTCCCCGTCGAGGACCTGGAGGTGCTGCGGGCGGCCCGCGCGGCCGGCGTGCTCGCGGTGCGGGTCCGGGCGCTGGTCTCCGGCTTCGCGGCCCGCACCCCGGCGCAGGTGGACGCGCTGCTCGACCGGATGGACGCCTGGCGCGCCGCCGGCGAGGACGACGACCTGCTGCGGGTCTGGGGCGTCAAGTTCGGCATCGACGGCGGCTTCGAGGCCGGCGCCCTGGAGGAGCCGTACCAGGGGCAGCCCTGCTACCACGGCAGGCTGCTCTGGGAGCCGGACGCGCTCGCCGCGGCCGTCGACCGGGTGGTCGAACGCGGCTGGCGGGTCGGCGTGCACGCCTGGGGCGACCGCGGCCTGCGCACCCTGCTGGACGTCTTCGAGACCGTGCTGAAGCGCCGGCCGGGCCTGCCGCCCGGCACGCTGGTGATCGAGCACGGCGGGCTGGCCCACGCCGACCAGCGGGCCCGGGCGATCTCGCTCGGCATCCCCGTCACCGTGCAGCACCCGCTGCTGCACGACGGCGCGCTCGCCCAGCAGCGGGCCTGGGGCGAGGAGCGGACCAGCGGCATCTTCCCGCTGCGGGAGTGGCTGGACGAGGGCGCGCTGCTCGCGGCCGGTTCGGACTTCCCCGTCGGCCCCTACGGCGCGATGGTGTCGGTGTGGGGCATGACCACCCGCCGGACGGTGGCCGGGGTGGTCGGGCCCGAGCACGCGATCGGGCGGGCGGAGGCCGTCGCCCTGCACACCGTCGACGCCGCCCGGCTGCTGGGCGAGAGCGCCGAGCGCGGCAGCCTGCGGCCGGGGGCACTGGCCGACCTGACGCTCTGGGCGGTCGACCCGCTCGCCTGCCCGGTCGAGCAGCTGCGCGAACTGCGGCCCGGGCGCACGGTGCTGGGCGGGCGGACGGTCCACGCCGCGGAGCTCTGAGCGGCGGTACGGGGTGCGGCGGCACTCGGGGGGCGGTACGGGGTGCGGGCGGTACTCGGTGCGGGCGGGCGGCCCGGCCGTCACGGCTGCCCCGGCCCGAGGCCTCACGGCTCCGCGGGCCGCACCTCCTGGAGCAGGCCCCAGGTGAAGTCCGCGGTGCACGGGTGCGGGCGGCCGGCCGCGTCCGGGGCGGTGAAGTCGAGCCGGAACCGGGTCGGCGCGCTGCCCTCGCGCGGCACCGCCGGCGGGAATGCCGCCCCCAGGTCGGCCACCACGCAGCTCCACGGCGTGAGGTCGGCGAGCGTCCGCAGCACGGGCGCGGGGGCGTCGTCGGCGCGGACCAGCCACTCGTTCAGCAGCGGGGAGCCGGCCTCCGCCGGTCCCAGCAGCACTTCGAAACGGAGCCCGGGCCAGAGCGGGAGCGCCCACTGCTGCACGGTGCAGGCGAGGTCGCCGATCCGGCGCGGCGCCGTCGCCTTCGGCGGACCGAGCACCGCGGCCGTACGCCGGGCGCCGCGCGGGAACCCGGGCGAGCGGATCATCGCCTGCCAGCGCCGGTTCGCCTCCCGCATGCTGCCGCGGGAGACGCCGAGCCGCTGCACGGCCTGCTCGACCAGGACGGGGTTGAAGTCGGCCATCCGGCGCAGCAGCACGAGTGGGAACTCTGTCGTGCCGAAGCCGTTGATCGCCATACCGGCAGGCTAGGGCACGCTGCGACTGCTCCGGCCGCGCAGGTTGCCGGGTTGCCGGCTGTGTCGCTGTGACGCTGTGACGCGATGTTGCCGAGTCGATGTGCCGCGATGTCGCTGCATCGCTGAGTCGATGTATCGCTGTGCCAGGGGTCGGAGGGCGGAGGCGTGCGGTGGTGATCGACCGCATCCCGGGCGATCTGCCCTTCGATCGCTTTTCGATCGTGCGATACGATTTGATCGATCACCGAGCGTTCGGCGAAACCAGCAGCAGAACCGGCAGAAGGAGACGTCATGGCCGCGTCGGCGGACAAGCGTCGGGCCCGCATCCTCGAAGTGGTGCGCGAGCTCGGCACGGTCCGGGTGGCGGACCTCGCCACCCGGCTCGGCATGCCCACCGTGACCGTCCGCCGGGACGTGGCGACCCTCGCCGACGCCGGCCGGCTGCGCCGCTCGCACGGTTCGGTGACCCTGCCCGACGCCGGAGCGCCCGGCGGCCCGGGCGGCGCCGGCGCCCACGGCACGACCACCGCGACCGGCTCCGACCTCGCCGGGCGGGCCGCACCGGACGGCCGTGGCCGCGTCATCGGCATGCTGGTGCCGACCGTCGGCTCCTACTTCGACGAGATCATCGACGGCGCCCGCTCGGCCGCCACCGCCGCCGGCGCCCGGCTGGTGCTCGGCATCTCCCCCTACGAGGCCCGCGACGACCGCGGCCAGGTCGCCCGGACCCTGGAGTCCGGCGTCGACGGCCTGCTGCTCACCCCCAACTGGCTGCCCGGCGGCCCCGCCGAAGAGGGCGACTGGCTGCGCGACCTGCCCGTCCCCTCCGTCCTGGTCGAACGGCGGGCCGCCCCCGGCAGCGCCGCCGCCGAGCTGGACGCGGTCGGCTCCGACCACCGGCACGGCGTGCTGCTCGCCCTGCGCCACCTGGCCGGGCTCGGCCACCGCAGCGTGCTGCTCGCCGCCCGGCACGACACCTGGACGGCCCACGAAGTCCGGGCCGGCTACACCGAGGCCGTCCGCATCCTCGGCCTCGAACCCCGCCCCACCCTCGACCTGCACCACCCCGGCGGCGGGCCGCTCACCCCCGCCGACCCGGAATGGGTGGCCGACCAGCTCGCCGTCAGCGCCGGGGAGGGCGTGCGCGCCGTCCTCGTCCACAACGACCGCGACGCCATCCAGCTCCCGCCGCTGCTGCGCGCCCGCGGCCTGCGCGTCCCCGAGGACATCGCGCTGATCTCCTACGACGACGTGTTCGCGGCCCTCACCACGCCGCCGCTGACCGCCGTCGCCCCGCCCAAGCGCGCCGTCGGCGCCGTCGCCCTCGACCTGCTGCTGCGCCGGCTGAGCCCGAGCGACCTGCCCGCCCATCACATCGCCCTGCTCCCCACCCTCAAGGTGCGCGCCTCCTGCGGCGCACTCCCCCGGCAGGACTGAGCCGCCGCCCCGGCGGCGGGGCGGCGGCACGACGGCGTCGCGGCGGCACGACGGCGTCGCGGCGCCGCGGCGTCAGGACACCGGCGGTCAGGCCCCGGCGGCCAGCCCCGTCAACAGGTCGGCCCCGGCGGCCAGCAGGGGCGGCAGCGGGGCCGCCGCCGGGTGCCACGGCGCCTCGTACTCCCAGCAGACCCAGGCCCCCGGCGGCAGCAGGCGCACACAGGCGGCGATCGGCAGGACGCCCGCGCCCAGCGGGAGCGGCGTCCGGTCCCCGGCCCCCGCGATGTCCTTGACCTGCACGTGGCCGAGGTGGGTCGCCAGCGCGGCGGACGTCTGCGCGGGCGTCTCGCCGGCCAGGTGGGTGTGCATCAAGTCCCAGAGGGCGCCCACGGCGGGGTGGTCCACCCGGTCGAGCAGGTCCGCGAGGCGGCGGCCGGCGCGGTGGGAGTCGTGGGTCTCGACCAGGACCCGGACGCCGAGCCGGGCCGCGTCCGCCGCGACCGCGTGCAGCCGCCGGACCGCCCGGGCGTCGGCCTCCGCCGCGGGACCGTCGCCGCCGTGCGGGAACACCCGGACGGCGGGCGCCCCGAGGTCGGCCGCCAGCCGGAGCGCGCCCCGCAGCCCGGCGACCAGCGGGCCGTCCGCGCCGGGCGCGGCCACGCCCAGGTAGGAGGCGAGGGCGATCGGCCTGACGCGCGCGGCGCGCAGGGTGCGAACGGCGGCGCGCCGTTCGCCCGCGGCCATCGCGGGGTGGACGGTCTCGCCGTCGGCGCACCGCAACTCCAGGCCCTGCCAGCCGTGGTCGGCGGCCAGCCGGGCCGCGTCGGCGAGCGGGAGCCCGGGCACGCCCAGGGTGGAGAACGCGAGCGGCACGACGCCCCCTCAGCCGCGGTGGACGGCGACGGACCCGGCGGCGAGCTGCGCCCGGTGCCCGCTGCCGTCCGGCCAGCGCACGGTGACCCGGTACCCGCCGGGCACCGCTTCGGTCCGCACGGACACCTCCCCGGGCACCGGCGCCCCGGCCGCTCGGCCGTCCGGGAGCGGCACTTCCTGCGCCGGCCCCGCCGTCCGGGCCAGCCGGCTCGTGCAGACGAACAGCCCGTCGCCGGTGCCGCCGGTGCCGGTACGGCTACTGCCGGTGCTGCCGGCCGCCCAGGGGACGGTCGCGCGCGGGCCGAAGGCCGTCCCGCCCGGGGCGTCGTCCACCCCGACCGCGCGGTAGCCGTGCACCGCCGTCAGCTCCGCGCGCAGCACCCCCGTCGCGCCGGGCCCGCCCTCCGCGCTGACCCGGGCGCGCAGACCCTCCGCCGTTCCGGACGCCCGCTCACCGGCCACCGCCCAGCCGCCCTGGCGGACTTCGGTACCGGGGTCGGCCCCGGTCACCAGGTGGACGAGGACCTCCTCCGCCGCATGGGCGAGGGTCAGCGAGGTGACGGTGACACCGGGGAGTTCCCGCCCGCCGATCCGGGGGCGGTGCGCGGACGCCGCCCAGCCGTCGCCCGTCCCCAGCGGCCGGATCCGGCCGCGCTCGCCGGCCACCCCGCCGACCACCAGGGTGAACCGGTTGTCGGCCGGACCGTCGGCCCGGTCCGCGCCCACCGGCCCGCCGGCTCCCGGACCGCCGACCGCCGGACCGCCGACCGGCCCCGTTGCCGTGGAGTGCGCGAAGCGCGCGTACAGCGGGTCGTCCGGTTGGACGGTGTCGGCGGGCTGGTCGTCGCTGCCGTGGTTGTGCAGCCGGACGATCCCGTCGGCCACGGTCGACTGGACCAGCCAGCCGGGGGCGGGCAGCGCCACCACCGCGTCCGCCGCCTCGGCCGGGCCGGGCTCCTCGGGCTCGGTCCAGACGGGGTGGTCGGCGGGGAGGAGCAGGCCGAGGAAGCCCTTGCTCGCCCAGTACGGCGACGCCGGGCCGGAGTACGCCTGGACCAGCGGCGGATGGGCGCCGTACCAGCCCAGCGCGAGCAGGCCGTCCGCACCAACGGCGCCGCGGTCGACGAAGTGCCGCAGCGCGCCGGAGGCGATCCGGCGGGTGGCACCCGGGCTGAGCGGGGTGTGGCCGGTGAGCGCCCCGGCCCAGAGCGGGGCGGCCGCGGCGAACCGGTAGCTGAGCGAGCGGCCCTGGTGGACGGGAGCGCCGTCCGCGCCGAACAGCCTTGCGTAGCCGTCGAGATGGGCGGCGAGCCGGGCACCGTAACGGGCGGTGCGGGCGGCGTCCCCCGCGAGGTGGGCGTCCAGCACGGGGTAGAGGTGCAGGGCCCAGCCGTTGTAGTGGTCGAAGGCGCGGGGGCGGCCGTCGGTGTACCACCCGTCGCCGAGGTACCAGGGCTGGATCCGGTCGAGGCCGCGTCGGACGGCCGCCCGGGCGGCCTCGGTCTCGATGCCCACCTCGGCGAGGAAACCGCCGACGGTGAGCGGGAAGAGCCACCAGTTGTTGTCGACGGGGGCGCGGTGCAGCGCGTCCGCGAGCCAGCGGCCGGCGCGTTCGCGGACGGGCTCGTCGAGCCGGTCCCAGAGCCAGGGCCGGGTGAGCCGCAGGGCGGTGGCGATCGAGGCGGCCTCGACCAGGGGCTGGCTGCGGTCGGCGATGACGCCCCACGACTCGCCGTCGCCGTCGGCGAGGTCGCGCTCGGTGGTGGGCCGGCGGGTGCCGGCGTCGAGGCCGGCGGCATAGCGTTCGAGCAGCCCGTGCGGGTCGGCGCCGTCCGCTCCGGCGATGCGGAAGGCCGCGAGCAGGAAGGTGCGGGCGAAGCCCTCCAGGCCGTCGGAGCGCCGCCCGGAGCTGCTGGGGCGCGGTCCGGGCAGGTTGATCAGCGCCCGGCCCGGGGAGGCGTACGGGCGGACCGCGGTGAGCAGGGTGTCGGCAACGGCCTCCCAGTGGGCCCTGGTCCAGCCGGTGTACGGGCTGGTACGGCGGTCCTCGGGTGGCAGTTGCATGGCACGTCCTTCGTCCGCAGGGGTGGCGGGCCGAATCTAGGAACTTATTGATCGATAGTCAATGCAAGAGGTCGAATGACCGCTCCGATCGACAGGTGATCGTCGATTGATCGCCCGCCGAGCGCCCAAAGCCCCCAGATCCACAGGTCATTTAGGACTTCGCGGCTGATCGGGCCACTGCCGAGGTCGATCCACTGTCGATCGTTCGATACAACAGGCTTGACTCCGATCGAATGCGGGCTCAGGATGGCGTCGTCCCCGACCGACCGCTCCCCCGGCCGTCGGGCTCCCCGGCGTACACCGCCCGTCCGGGAGCCGTGTCACGCCTTCCCCCGCCCGCCGTGCACGGCGGCGGCCCGGTACAGCTGCGGCCCCGTACAGCTGCGGCCCCTCCGCCCGCTCGACCTGCCCGAAGGCATCCACCGCGCCGCCCGCGCCGCCCGAGCCACCCCGATCCGCGCAAGCAAGAGGAGAACTCCATGCCCCAGAGGGTGATCGGCATCGTCATGAACGGTGTCACCGGCCGCATGGGCTACCGCCAGCACCTCGTCCGCTCGATCCTCGCCATCCGCGAGCAGGGTGGCCTCGACCTCGGCAACGGCGACGTGCTCCGCCCCGAGCCCATCCTGGTCGGCCGCAACGCCGGCAAGCTGAAGGAACTCGCCGACCGCCACGGCCTGGAGCACTGGACCACCTCCCTCGACGAGGCCCTCGCCCACCCGCTCGCCGAGATCTACTTCGACGCCCAGGTCACCACCGCCCGCGAGAGTGCCCTGCGCACCGCCATCGCGGCCGGAAAGCACATCTACACCGAGAAGCCGACCGCGGAATCCCTCGACGCGGCGCTGGAGCTGGCGCGGCTCGCCCGGGCGGCCGGAGTCCGCAACGGTGCCGTGCAGGACAAGCTCTTCCTGCCCGGGCTGATCAAGCTCAAGCGGCTGGTCGACAGCGGGTTCTTCGGCCGGATCCTGTCCGTGCGCGGTGAGTTCGGCTACTGGGTCTTCGAGGGCGACTGGCAGGATGCCCAGCGCCCGTCCTGGAACTACCGCGCCGAGGACGGCGGCGGCATGATCCTGGACATGTTCCCGCACTGGCGTTACGTGCTGGACAACCTGATCGCCCCGGTCCGCTCCGTCTACGCCCACACCGCCACCCACATCCCGCAGCGCGTGGACGAGCAGGGCCGCCCCTACCCGGCGACCGCCGACGACGCCGCCTACGGCATCTTCGAGCTGGAGGGCGGCGTCACGGCCCAGATCAACTCGTCCTGGGCGGTGCGGGTCGACCGGGACGAACTGGTCGAGTTCCAGGTCGACGGGACGCACGGCAGTGCCGTCGCCGGTCTGCGCAACTGCCGCTTCCAGCACCGCGCGGGCACGCCCAAGCCGGTCTGGAACCCGGACCTCGCCGTCACCGAGCCGTTCCGCGACCAGTGGCAGGCCGTGCCCGACAACGCCGAGTTCGACAACGGCTTCAAGATCCAGTGGGAGCTGTTCCTCCGGCACGTCGCCACCGGATCCGACTACCGCTGGGACCTCCTCGAAGGGGCCAAGGGCGTCCAGCTGGCCGAGCTCGGCCTCGCCTCCGCCCGCCAGGGCCGCCGCCTCGACGTCCCCGCACTGGAGATCTGATGGCCCACCTCACCCTGCCCGGCCACGGCCGCTACCGGCTCCGCTCCCCCGAGCCGCTCACCGTTCCGGCCGGCCCCGCCACCTCCCGCACCGCCTTCGCCGCCGCGCACGTCGTCGCCGACCCCCTCGGCGACAACGCGCCGGGCGCTCCCGCCGCCGTCGACTGGCAGGCCACGCTGGCCTTCCGCCACCGCCTGTGGTCCCTCGGCCTCGGCGTGGCCGACGCGATGGACACCGCCCAGCGCGGCATGGGGCTGGACTGGCCGGCGACCCGCGAACTCATCCTCCGCTCCGGGGCCGAGGCCCGCGCCGTCGGGGGCCGGCTCGCCTGCGGTGTCGGGACCGACCAACTGCCCTCCACACCATCGACTCCGACCGATGTCCAGGATGCCTACGAGCAGCAGCTCGCGGTGGTCGAGGAGGCCGGCGCCCAGCCCGTCCTGATGGCCAGCCGAGCCCTGGCCGCCGTCGCCGAGGGCCCCGAGGACTACCTGCGCGTCTACTCCCGGCTGATCGGCCAGGCCTCCCGGCCCGTCGTCCTGCACTGGCTCGGCGACATGTTCGACCCCGCCCTGACCGGCTACTGGGGCTCCGCCGACCTCGACGCCGCCACCGGGACGGTCCTCACCCTGATCCGGGAGCACGCCGCCCGGATCGACGGCATCAAGGTCTCCCTGCTCGACGCCGACCGCGAGGTCGCGCTGCGCCGCGCCCTCCCCGCCGGCGTCCGCCTCTACACGGGCGACGACTTCCACTACCCCGAACTCGTCCGGGGCGACGAACTCGGCCACAGCGACGCCCTGCTGGGCATCTTCGACCCGATCGCCGGCCACGCCGCCGCAGCCCTGCACGCCCTCGACGCGGGCGACCACGACCGCTACGACGCGCTGCTCGGCCCGACCCTGCCGCTCGCCCGCCACCTGTTCGCCGCGCCCACCTACCACTACAAGACCGGCATCGTCCTCCTCGCCTGGCTCGCCGGCCACCAGGACCACTTCACCATGGTCGGCGGCGCCCAGAGCGGCCGCTCGCTGCCGCACCTGATCGAGCTCTTCCGGCTGGCCGACCTCGCCGGAGTCCTGCCCGACCCGGATCTCGCCGCCCACCGGATGCGGACCCTGCTCGCCCTGGCGGGGGTGGCGGCGTGAACCGGCTCTCGCTCAACCAGATCACCACCGAGCGGTGGAGCCTGGCCGAGGCCGTCCGGGGCTGCGCCGAGGCCGGTCTGCCCGCCATCGGGCTCTGGCGCGACAAGGTCGCCGAGACCGGCACCGCCGAGGCGGCCCGGCTGGTCCGCGAGGCCGGTCTCGTCGTCAGCAGCCTCTGCCGCGGCGGGTTCCTCACCGCGACCGGGCCGGACGAGCGCCGCGCCGCCCTCGCCGACAACCTCCGGGCGATCGAGGAGGCCGCCGAACTCGGCACCGACACCCTCGTCCTCGTCGTCGGGGGCCTCCCCGAGGGCAGCCGCGACCTGGCCGGCGCCCGCGCCCGCGCGGCCGACCTGATCGGCGAACTCGCCCCGCACGCCGGTGACTTCGGCGTCCGGCTCGCCATCGAGCCACTCCACCCGATGTTCTGCGCCGACCGGGCCGTGATCTCCACCCTCGGCCAGGCGCTCGACCTCGCCGCGCCCTTCCCCGCCGGCCAGGTCGGCGTGGTGGTCGACAGCTACCACCTCTGGTGGGATCCGGACCTCGCCCGGCAGCTCGCCCGGGCCGGCCGCGAGCAGCGGATCGCCGCCTACCAGGTGTGCGACTGGACCACTCCGCTCCCCGCCGACGCCCTGCTCGGCCGCGGCCACGTCGGCGACGGCCACATCGACTTCGCCGCCCTCACCCGGCAGGTCACGGCCGCGGGCTACACCGGCTGGGTCGAGGTCGAGATCTTCAACGAGCAGGTCTGGCGGACACCCGGCGCGCAGACCCTCCGCACCCTGATGGATCGTCATAGCACGTATGTGGAGCCGTACCTAGCACCTTCCGGGGGCAGCGCGTGAGGATCGTCCTGGCCCCGGACTCGTTCAAGGGGACGGCCACCGCCGCGGACGCGGCCGCCGCGCTCGCCGAGGGCTGGCACACCGCCCGCCCCGGTGACGACCTGCTGCTCCGCCCGATGGCGGACGGCGGCGAGGGCACCCTCGCCGCCGTCACCGCCGCCCGCCCCGGCGCGACCGTCCACCGGCTCCCCGGCTGCACCGGCCCGGACGGCCGGCCCGTCACCGGCGCCTGCGCCGTGTTCCCGGACGGCACCGCGCTGGTCGAGCTCGCCACCGCGAGCGGGCTCCCACTGCTCGGCCCGGACCTGGCGCCGCTCACCGCCACCACCCGCGGCACCGGCGAGGCCGTCGCCGCCGCGCTCGACCGCGGCGCCCGCCGCCTGCTGATCGCCCTCGGCGGCTCCGCCGGGACGGACGGCGGCGCGGGGTTGCTGGCCGCCCTGGGGCTGCGGCTGCTCGACCGTGACGGGCGGCAACTCCCGGACGGCGGAGGTTCGCTGGCCGAGCTCGCGACCGTCGACCGGAGTGGGCTGCGGCCCGCCCCGCCGGGCGGCGTCCGGCTGCTCACCGACGTCACCAACCCGCTGCTCGGCCCCGACGGCGCCGCCGCCGTGTACGGGCCGCAGAAGGGGGCCGGCCCGGCCGACATCGCCCGGCTGGAACAGGGTCTGGCCCGGCTGGCCGCGCACCTCGGCGGGGATCCGGCCGCCCCCGGCGCGGGTGCGGCCGGCGGCACCGCCTACGGACTGGCCGCCGCCTGGGGTGCCACGACCACCCTCGGCGCCGCCGCCGTGGCCGATCTGCTCGGCCTCGACGCGGCCCTGGCCGGGGCCGATCTGGCCGTCTCCGGCGAGGGCCGGTTCGACGCGACCAGCCTGCGGGGCAAGGCCGTCGGCGAGGTAACGCAGCGCGCCGCACGGGCGGGCGTGCGCACCGTCGTGGTCGCCGGCGAGTCCGCGGACCCCACCGTCCTCACCCTGACGGGCCTCGCGGGCTCCGCCGGGGCGGCCCGGTCCCGGGCGCTCCACTGGCTGCGGGAGGCCGGGGCCCGGCTCGCCGCCGGCCACGGCCGGCGCGGCCCCGCCGCGGATCGCCCCCCACCCCTCGACCCCCCGCGGTGAGCAGCCAGGTGGCGAGGGCGGCACCGTCCCGACGGTGCCGTCAGCCCGCCGCGCCGGCCAGCGCCCGCTCCCGCCGCCGGATGCCGTGCAGCTCCGTGACGATGTCGTGCAGCGTGCGGCAGCCGGCCGGGTCCACCGCATCGACCGCGGGCCCGGCGGCCGGCCCGGCCCGCCCCTCCAGCACGTCGGCCACCGCGCCCACCGCCGCGACGATCCGCCGGGCCGTCACCTCGTCGGGCCGCTCCAGGCCGTGGGCGAGCCGGATCGCGCAGGCCGTCGCGGCATCGGCGATCCGCTCGGCGCAGAGCGCCACCGTCAGCCAGTCGCGGCCCGGGTCCGCGAGCAGCTCGGCGCGGACCGTCTCGGCCGCCACCCGGGCCTCCGCGAGCGCCCGGTACGCCTGCCGGCGCAGCTCGGCGCGCCGCGCCGGATCGTCCGGCGCCCCCGCCGGGCCGGGCACGGCGAGCACGTCGTGCAGATAGCGCTGGGTGTGCCGCAGCGCCTCCGCGCACCGGTGGCCGACCCGGGCCCGGGTGTTCACCAGCCGCGGCAGGTGCCCGACCACGAGCACCACGGCGCAGGCGAGCGCCGTGTCCGTCAGCCGGGACGCCGCGGCCTGGGTGTCGCCGCCGGCGGAGACGAAGGCGAGCACGGTGAGCGTGACCACCGCGGTCTGCAGGGCGAAGTGCCGCAGCGCGGGGGCGATCAGCGCCCCGCAGAGTGCGACCGCCACCACCGTCGGCCAGGGCCCCGGCGCGGGCCCGTACCCGGCCGCGGCCGCCACCGGGCCGAGGGCGGCGAAGAGCAGGACGCCGGCGGCCGTCCCGACGAAGCGGTTGACCACCCGGGAGAACAGCGGGCCGTAGTCGGGCTTCACCAGGAAGGCGGCCGTGACGGGCAGCCAGTACCAGTGGTCGGCGTGGAGCAGGAGCGCGAGCGCCGTGGTGACGGCGACGCAGGCGCCGACCCGCAGCCCGTACTCGCGGCCCACCGGGCCCGCGGGGTCGGCGCCGCGGCGGGTCCGGCGGGGCCGACGCGGCGCCGGCCGCTCGAACTGCTCCGGGCCCGGGGTGCCGGTGCCGCCCGGGCGGTGGTCGAAGGCGAGCCCGGCGGCCAGGACGGCGCGGTCGAAGGCGCTGCGGGCCGGGCCGGCGGCCACCGGCACCGACAGCGGGCCGGGTGCGGTGTCGCGGCGGACGGCCTCGGCGAGGCGGTGCGGGCCGGCGAGTACCCGGACCGGCAGCGGCTCGCCCTCCCAGAGCAGGGCGACGCTCGCCTCGCAGAGGGCGGACGCGGCGGCGAAGCGCTCGTCGAGGCGGAGTTCGTCGGGCCGGCGCGGGCCGGGCCGGCGCAGCAGCCGCTGGAGGCGCAGTGCCTCGTCGGCCCGGTCGAGGGCCACGGTGAGCCCCCGGCGGGCGGGTTCGGCCCCGGGGGTGCCGACCGCGCGCAGCGCCGCGGCGAGGGCGTCGAACACGGCGGCGACGGCCGCCCGTTCGCCGTGCAGCCGGCGGAAGGCCGGCGGCGGTCGGAGGGCGAGGCGCAGCAGCAGGGCCCACCCGCCGCCGAGCAGGTACCAGCCGGCCTTCGTCCAGGCCGGGCCGGCCATCGGCATGCCGCAGCCGACGGCGGTGAGCACCAGCAGTTGCACGCCGGCCGCCGAGCTGACCGGCCCGGCCACGCTGGCGGCGCCGCAGACCGCGCCCACCGCGGCGAGCAGGGCCACCGCCCACCAGCCGGGTGCCTGGCCGATCAGCAGCCCGGCGGCGCCGGCGAGGGCCGGTACGCCGACCAGGGCGGCGGCCGAACGGGCGGTGCCGGGGCGGTCGTTGATACTGCCGAACATCGCGGCGAGGCCGGCCAGGACGCCCGCCTGGGGGCGCCCGCAGGCGGCGGCCGCCGCGAGCAGCGGGCCCATTCCGAGGGCGCCGCGCAGCACACCGCCCCACGGGAGCGGTCCGGGCTGCCGGGCCAGCGGGTGGCGCAGCCAGTCGGGTGCTCTGGTGTCGGGGCGGTGCACGCTGTCCTCGGTCCGGTGGGTTCGGGGTCTCCACCGGCACCCTACGCGCGCCGTCCTACCGGGCTGCTTCCTGCGGGTAACGCCGCGGTTTCCCCGGTCCGGGCACCGGAGCGTTGCCCGGCCCGGGCGGCACCGGCCCGGGCGGCACCGGCCCGGGCGGCACCGGTCCGGGAAGTGGCCCGGGCGGCGCCGGTCACCCTCAGTTCGAGGGGCAGACCGTCCCCGCCGCCGGCAGCGTGCCGTCCACCAGGTACGCCGCGGCGGTCTCCCGCACGCACGCGCTGTGCCAGTACCCGGTGTGCCCGTCACCGTCCCGCGTCAGCAGCACGCCGTGCTCGAAGCCGGACGCCATCCGCTGGGCCCACGCGTACGGCGTGACGGGGTCGCCGGTGGAACCGACGACCAGGATCGGGCCGGTGCCGGCCGCCTTCACCGTGTGCGGCCGCTCGGTCGACCGGTACGGCCAGGGGCGGCAGTCGGGATCGAGCAGGGCGACCCGGGTGTCGTGCTTTCCGACGAGCGGGGCCCGCACGGCGAGGTCGGCGAGCGCCGCGCGGAGGTCCGCGTCGGTGGGTGCCAGCAGGGCGTCCGCGCAGTGGACGGCGACGAACGCGTCGGCGGAGGCGCCGTAGTGGCCGTCCTCGTCGCGGCCGGTGCCGGCGTCGCCGAGCCTGAGCAGCTCGTCGGCGTCGCCGCGGGTGAGGGCCGGTCCGACGGCGGTGCGCACGAGTTCCCAGGAGCTCTGGCCGTCGTAGAGGGCGGCGAGGACGCCGGTCCAGCCGAGCGTGGCGGTGACGCGGCGGCCGTTGCCGGCGGTCAGCGGGTGGTCGCGCAGGCCGTCGAGGAAGTCGGCCAGCACCTTCGGGGCGGTGGCGGGGTCGCTGCCGAAGGGACAGGACTCCACCGACGTGGCGCAGTCGGCGGCGAAGGCCTCGAACTCGGTCTCGGTGGCGGCGGCCTGGTCGGCGTCCAGGTGCATCAGGTCGGTGCTGCGCTCGACGGCGCCGTCGAGGACCATCCGGCCGGTCCGTTCGGGGAACTCCTCGGCGTAGAGGGCGCCGAGGTAGGTGCCGTAGGAGAAGCCGACGAAGTCGAGCTTGCGCTCGCCGAGGGCGCCGCGCAGCAGGTCGAGGTCGCGGGCCGCGTCGCGGGTGCCGACGTGGGCCAGGAGAGCGCCGTACTTGGCCCCGCAGGCGTCGGCGAGGATGCGGCCGCGGTCGTAGGCCGGGTCGTCGGTGGTGGTCCACTCGGCACGGGTGGCGTCGTCGAGGCAGCCGATCGGGCTGGTGCCACCGGCACCGCGCGGATCGAAACTGACGAGGTCGTAGTGGTCGTGCAGCGGGCCGCGGTAGCCCGTCCACCCCCACTCCAGCATCGCGGTGCCGGAGTTGCCGGGCCCGCCGGGATTGAACACGAGGGAGCCGAGGCGCTGCTGCTGGTCGGCGGCGGGCACCCGGACGACAGCGACGTCCAGGGTCTCACCGTCCGGCGAGGCGTAGTCCAGCGGGACTTTGAGGGTGCCGCACAGCACGGTCTCGTCCTCCTGGGCGGCGCCGTCGGTGCAGGGTATCCAGTCGATCTGCTGGTCGTAGAGGGCACGCAGGGCCGGGGCGGCGGTGGCGGAGACCATCTCGGCGACCGGGGGGCGGGTCGCCGGGCCGCCCGCCCGGACGCCGCCCGCCTCCGGCCCGCTCGGCGTGGTACAGCCGGCCGGCAGGGCGAGGGCGACGACCAGGGCGAGGAGCGCGCGGCGCGGGAAGCGGGAGATCGCAGAGTGCACCGCCCACGAATACCACGACACCACCGGATCGATCGATTCGTTTCCCCGGGCAGCACCGGAGTACCGCCGGTGGCACGGCCCGCGGCCGCCGGTGGCGCGGGGGGGCCACCGTGGGAAAGTGCCCGCTCCGCACCACGGGCGCGGGGCTCGCGGCCGGGCGCGCCCGGGCCGTGCGGCTCACGCCGGCCCGACGGACCTCCCGCCGGGCCGGGCCGCCGGGGTGGCCGTCCCGCAGAACCGGGCGCCGGCCCAGGTGACGGCCGCGGCGCAGGTGGCGCCGAGGACGGCGCCGGCCAGCACGTCGCCGGGGTAGTGCACGCCGGTGTGCACCCGGGAGTAGCCGACCGCGGAGGCGAGCACGCCGAGCGGCAGGGCGGCCTCCGGCAGGACGGCGCCGGCCGCCACCGCGAAGGCGACGGCGGAGGCGGTGTGGCCGGACGGGAACGACGGGGAGGCCGGCATGGGCACGTGACGGCCCACCACGACCTCGGCGGCCGCCCGGTTCGGCCGCGGGCGGCGGGCGAGCCGCTTGCCCAGCAGGTTGGCCGTCGCGGAGGCGAGGCCGATCGCGGCGACGCCTCCGAGCGCCGCCCGGCGGGTCCGGCCGGGCCGCAGCGCGAGCAGGGCGGCGACGGTGAGCGAGATCTTCGAGTGGTCGGCGGCCCGGGAGAGCCGGCGCAGCCCGGTGTCGAGGACCGGGGTGTCGACGGTGGCGACGGCCGCGTAGACGACCTGGTCGATCGTCTCCAGGTCGCGCAGCAGCGGGACGGTCGGGGCGTGGTCCTTCTGGGGCACGGAGTTCCTCATCGGGGTGGGGTGTCGCGGTCCGGGGGCAGTCGGTCCGGGGGCTGGGGGCGGGCGAGCGCGAGCGCGACGAGCCGGCGCCAGTCCAGCGGCAGATCGGTGACCGGTGCCCCCGGCCGGTGCACCGGCACCCGGACGCGCAGCGCCAGCGGCCGGACGACGCAGCGGACGGGCGGCACCAGGCGCAGCGCCTCGCCGTCGACGGCGACGGCCAGGCCCTCGGGGCCGGCGGCGGGGCTGGTGACGACGACCTCGCGGGCCGTCAGCGTCCGCAGGCCGGAGGCCCGGGCGCCGCGCAGGGCGATCTCGGCGGCCTGCGCGGGCCCCTCCACCCGGATGCCGAACACGCCGAGCACGCCGCCGTCCAGACGGGCCCGCCGGCCGGCGGCCAGCGGGTCGGCGCCGGTGTAGGCGTTGTTGCTGACCAGCAGGGCCTGCTGCCCGTCGAGCCGGACGTCGTCGGCGCTGGCCTGCAGCCGCCGGTCGGGGCCGCCGAGCAGCAGGGCGGGCAGCGCCTCCAGCGC
This sequence comes from Kitasatospora sp. NBC_01560, assembly GCF_045208415.1. Lineage (NCBI taxonomy): Bacteria > Bacillati > Actinomycetota > Actinomycetes > Kitasatosporales > Streptomycetaceae > Kitasatospora > Kitasatospora sp. NBC_01560. Next base: position 1,288,891 of record NZ_CP109364.1, read on the forward strand.
GGTGCCGACCTTGGCGTCCCGGTAGGCGGGGCTCTGCACGATCTCCGCGTAGGCCCCGAAGGAGACGGTGTTGACGAAGGGGAGCCCGGCGACGGTGCCGAGGTCCACGCGCAGTTCCTCGCCGTCCGTCAGCGCGTCCAGGCAGCGGGACGGGTCGGTGCGGTCCAGCCCGAGGTCCATGGCGAAGTGGTTCCGCGTGCCGGCCGAGACGACCAGGAACGGCACGTCGTGCTCGGCGGCGACGGCGGCGACCAGGGCCTGGGTGCCGTCGCCGCCGGCGACGCCGAGCAGGTCCGCGCCGTCGGCCACGGCACGGCGGGCGAGTGCGGTGACGTCGACCTTGTCCGGCCCGTCCAGCAGGGCCACCTCGGCACCGAGCCGGCGGGCCCGCTCGGCCAGGCCGAACCGCTCGACCTTCCCGCCGCCGGAGCGCGGGTTCATGATCAGGAAGGGCCGCTGCGGCCGGGGCGTGCGGTGCGCGCGCATCGGGCGGGGCGGGCGGACGAGGTGCAGGCCGGTCCGCGCGCAGCCGAGCGAGAGCGCCCACAGCGCCAGTGCGCCCAGCACGGGGAGCCAGACCCCGGCGGTGGCGTACACCGCCACCACGGCGGCCGGCGCTCCGAGGGCCACCAGCGCGCCGGCCAGCCGCCCGAGCCCGTGGTGGGTCAGGGCCCACCAGAGCCCGGCGGCCGCGAGGGCCAGTCCGAGGAGTCCGACCAGGGGCACGACCAGCCCGGCTCTGCCGATCACGAGCAGCAGCAGGACGATCGCGCCGGCGGCGGCGAGCAGCGCGAGCCGCGCCAGGGTGCGGGCCCGGACGGAGCCGCGCGGATCGCTCGGGCCGCTCACCCCTCGCTCACCCCTCGCTCGCCTCCCGTTCCTCGCCGCGCCGCGGGCGTGTCCCGGTCCTCCCGGTCCACGCCCCGGCTCTTCCACCGACCGGCTTCCACCAGCTGCTCCGACCTGCCGTTCCGACCTGCCGTTCCGACCTGCCGGGCGGTCCCGTTCGGGGCCGCCCGGTCCCAGCCTCCCCGCTCGCGGCCCGGCCATGCCCCCGGGTTCCGGCGGACGGCCGCGGCCGTCCCCCCACCCTCGGGTACGCCCGGGCCGCCCGCAGGCCGGTCTGCGCCGATCGGGCGACCCCGTCGGACGCCCCGCCGAGCGACCGGCGCACCCAGTGGCTACCGGCGGCGGGGAACCGATCCGCCCGGGGGTACCGCATGGCCGACCAGGGCCGCACCACCGACCGGAGCGACGCGCCCGGCCCGGAGCACGGCTCCGGGGAGAGCACCGGCACCGTCCTGCTGGCGGGGGCCGCCAACCTCGCCATCGCGCTCGCGAAGGGCCCTGGCCGGGGTGGTCAGCGGCTCCGGTGCCATGCTCGCGGAGGCCGCGCACCTTCAGCTGGGCCGCCAGCAGCCCGGCGTCGACGCCGTGGCCCGCGACGTCGCCCAGCAAGGCGGCGGTGGAGCCGTCCGGGAGGGCGAGGGTGCCCAGGTAGTCGCCGGCGAGCAGACCCTCGGCGGGGACGAGGACGGCGTGCGTCACCAGCCCCGGGCCGGGCGGGCCCTGCGCGGTGAGGATCCGGTGCAGGCCGGTCGCGCAGGCGCCGTTCTGCAGCAGCGCCTCGCGGTCGCGGCGGGCCTGCCACTGGGTCTGCTTCAACGGTCCGGGGTCGGGGGAATTCCCCAATTGGCCCGCCCGGACGGCCCGCCTAGGGTCTGTCGCAGCCGGCGCAGCCGGCCGGTTCCGGGGCGAGGGGAGAGCGCGCGGTGGCTGCTGGAGGGGCGGTGCGGAGCGGGGTCGTGCCGGTGCTGGCCGCGCTGCTCGGGGTGCTGCTGCTGGGCGAGCGCCCCGGCCGCTGGGCGGCGCTCGGGATGGCGCTCCTGCTGGCGGGCCTGGTCGTGGTGGCCCGGCCGGTCCGCCCCCGCGGGCCGGCGGCCGCCGAACCGGCCTGACGGCCGCCGGCCCGGGTGCGGCCCGCCGCCCCCGACGCCTTCCCGCTCTGGACGGTCCCCGGGTAGCCCGGCCCGCACCGGCCGGGCGCACCCCACCGAGGCGTCCGCACCGCCGGGAGGGCGCCCCCGGCCGAGTTGCCGAAGCCGCCCGGCCTGCGATCGTGGTCTAGAGAAATCCGCCGAGGAGGTGGGGGCGTGCCCGAGGACGAGGCCGGGGAGGCCGGTGCCGCGCTCCTGGAGGCCCTGTTCACCCAGGCACCGATGGGGCTGTTCATCACCGACCCGGAGCTCCGGGTCGTCCGCTACAACCGGGCCGCCGGCGGCCCCGACGGCTTCCGCCCCGAGCAGGTGCTCGGCCGCACCCTGGACCAGTGCGCCCCGGCCCTGGCCACCCCCGAGCTGCTCGCCCTCGCCGAACAGGTCCTGGCCGGCGGCGAGACCGTCCGGAGCCGGCTCGTCCGCGGCCGCTACCCGGACGAGAACGGCCAGGAGGTGTCACTGTCCCTGTCGCTGTTCCGGCTGAGCGACCACAACGGCCGGGTGCTGGGGCTGGCCCTGCTGGCCGAGGACGTGACGGTCCGGGAGACCGCCCTGGGCCGGCTGCGCATCCTCGACCGCGCCCACCAGGTGATCGGGAACACCCTCGACGTCACGGCCACCGCCCAGGAACTCGTCGAGGTCGCCGTCCCGGCCTTCGCCGACGGGATCGTCGTGGACGTCCTGGAGGACGCCGTCCAGGGCCGCCGGCTGCAACCCGGCCAGGTCGGCCCCGACGCCGTGCTGCGGCGCGCCGCCCGCCGCAACGTCGACGCCGGCCCGCCGCTGATCGATCCGGGTGAGCTGCTCGCACTCCCGCCGCACACCCCGTACTCGCAGAGCCTGGCCGACCTGCGGCCCCGGCTGATCGCCGACGTGACGGGTGACGAACCGTGGTTCGCCGGCGACCCCGTACGGGCCCGGCGGCTCTCCGCGCTCGGCGTGCACTCCCTGCTGGTCCTCCCGCTGACCGTCCACAACACGGCACTCGGCCTCGCCGTGCTCTACCGCCACCGCCGCCGCGACCCGTTCGGACCGGACGACCTGCGGCTCGCCGAGAAGCTCGCCTCCCGGACGGCGATGAGCCTGGACCGGGCGCACGCGTACGTACGCGAGCGGACCATCGCGACGGCGCTCCAGCGCCACCTGCTGCCGGCCGGGCCGCCCGACACCTCGGCGGCCGAAACAGCCCACCTGCTGCTGCCCGGCGACCACGGCGCGGACTGGTTCGACGTCATCCCGCTCTCCGGGGCCCGGATCGCGCTGACCGTCGGCACGGTGTCCGGCCGCGGCATCGAGGCCGCGGCCGCCATGGGGCAGCTGCGCACCGCCGTCCAGACCCTGGCCGCCCAGGACCTCGCACCCGACGAACTGCTCACCCGGCTGGACGAGGCGGCCGCCCGGCTCGCCGCGGACGCCGCGCCCGGGCCGGCCGGGCGCGAGTTCGGGCAGCCGGCCGCCAGCTGCCTCTACCTGGTCTACGATCCGGTCTCCCGCCGCTGCACCGCGGCGAGCGCCGGCCATCACCCGCCGCTCGTCCTCGCCCCCGACGGCAGCGACGTCGCACTGCCCCTGCGCGCCGGGCCGCCGCTCGGCGCGGGCGGCGGCCGCGGCAGCGCGACGGCCGAGCTGGCGGAGGGCAGCCTGATCGCCCTGTACAGCCGCGGCCTGGTGGACCGGCGCGACCGGCCGTCGGAGGACGGGCGCCGGGCGCTGCGGCGGATCCTGGGCACCCCCGACCACGACCTCGCGCAGCTCTGCGACGACGCCGCGTACGGTCTGCCGCCGGACCCGTCCGCGGACGACGCGAGCCTGCTGCTGGCCCGCACCCGCGTCCTGGGCGAGGACCGGGTGGCGCACTGGACGCTGCCGCTCGACCCCTCCGTGGTGGTCACCGCGCGCAGGCTGGCCGGCCACCAGCTCGCCGCCTGGCACCTCGACGGACTGACCGACAGCACCACTCTCGTCGTCAGCGAGCTGGTCACCAACGCCATCCGCTACGGCAGCCCGCCGCTGACGCTGCGACTGCTGCGCGACCGGGAGCTGATCTGCGAGGTCTCCGACGGGAGCAGCACCACCCCGCACCTGCGCATCGCCGACGAGACCGACGAGGGCGGCCGGGGCCTCTTCCTCGTCGGGCAGCTCAGCCGGCGCTGGGGCACCCGCTTCGCGGAGCGCGGCAAGACGATCTGGTCCGCCCAGGCCTACCCGGCGGACGACCGGGCCGGCTGAGGAGCGGCCCGCGTCCGGGTGCGCGGGCCGCACCCGGGCTCAGGCCCCGACGTAGGCCGCGAGGTGCTCACCGGTGAGGGTCGAGCGGGCGGCGACCAGGTCGGCGGGGGTGCCCTCGAAGACGATCCGGCCGCCGTCGTGGCCGGCACCGGGGCCGAGGTCGATGATCCAGTCGGCGTGCGCCATCACCGCCTGGTGGTGCTCGATGACGATGACCGACTTGCCGGAGTCGACCAGCCGGTCGAGCAGGCCGAGCAGTTGCTCGACGTCGGCGAGGTGCAGTCCGGTGGTCGGCTCGTCGAGGACGTAGACGCCGCCCTTCTCGGCCATGTGGGCGGCCAGCTTGAGCCGCTGCCGCTCGCCGCCGGACAGCGTGGTGAGCGGCTGGCCGAGGCTGAGGTAGCCGAGCCCGACGTCGGCGAGCCGCCGCAGGACGGCGTGCGCGGCCGGCGTGCGCGCCTCGCCCGCGCCGAAGAACTCCTCGGCCTCGGTCACCGACATCGCGAGCACCTGGCTGATGTCGCGGCCGCCGAGGTGGTGGTCGAGCACCGACGCCTCGAACCGCCGGCCCTCGCACTCCTCGCAGACGGCGGCGACCCCGGCCATCATCGCCAGGTCGGTGTAGACCACCCCGACGCCGTTGCACGTCGGGCAGGCGCCTTCGGAGTTGGCGCTGAACAGGGCCGGCTTCACGCCGTTCGCCTTGGCGAACGCCTTGCGGATCGGGTCGAGCAGGCCGCTGTACGTCGCGGGGTTGCTCCGCCGCGAGCCGCGGATCGCGCCCTGGTCGACCGAGACCACACCCTCCCCGGCCGCACCCCCGCCGTCGGCCGGCGAGCCGTTGACCAGCGAGCCGTGCACGAGCGAGCTCTTGCCGGAGCCGGCGACGCCGGTGATCACGGTGAGCACCCCGAGCGGGACGTCGACGTCCACGCCGCGCAGGTTGTGCGTCGAGGCGCCGCGGATCTCCAGCGCGCCGGTCGGCGTGCGCACCGACGCCTTGAGGGCCGCCCGGTCGTCGAAGTGCCGGCCGGTGACGGTGCCGCTGGCCCGCAGGCCCTCGACGGTGCCCTCGAAGCAGACGGTGCCGCCGGCCGCCCCGGCCCCGGGGCCGAGGTCGACGACGTGGTCGGCGATCGCGATCGTCTCCGGCTTGTGCTCCACGACGAGCACCGTGTTGCCCTTGTCCCGCAGGCGCAGCAGCAGGCCGTTCATCCGCTGGATGTCGTGCGGGTGCAGGCCCGTGGTGGGCTCGTCGAAGACGTAGGTGGTGTCGGTGAGCGCGGAGCCGAGGTGGCGGATCATCTTGACGCGCTGCGCCTCGCCGCCCGACAGGGTGCCCGAGGGCCGGTCGAGCGAGAGGTAGCCGAGGCCGATCTCCACGAACGAGTCCAGGGTCCCGCCCAGGGTGGTGAGCAGCGGCGCCACGGCCGGTTCGTCGAGCCCGCGGACCCAGTCGGCCAGGTCGGTGATCTGCATCGCGCAGGCTTCGGCGATGCTGGTCCCGCCGATCCGCGAGGACCGGGCCGCCTCGCCGAGCCGCGTGCCGTCGCACTCGGGGCAGGTGGTGAAGGTGACGGCACGCTCCACGAACGCCCGGATGTGCGGCTGGAGCGCCTCCTTGTCCTTGGACAGGAAGGACTTCTGGATCTTGGGGATCAGCCCTTCGTAGGTGAGGTTGACGCCCTCGACCTTCACCTTGGTCGGCTCCCGGTAGAGGAAGTCGTGCATCTCCTTCTTGGTGTACTTCCGGATCGGCTTGTCCGGGTCGAGCAGGCCGGACTCGGCGTAGACCCGCACCGTCCAGAAGCTGTCGGACTTCCAGCCGGGGATGGTGAAGGCGCCCTCGGCCAGCGACTTGGAGTCGTCGTAGAGCTGGGTGAGGTCGATGTCGGAGACGGCGCCGCGGCCCTCGCAGCGCGGACACATCCCGCCCGTGCGGCTGAAGGTCGCCTTCACCGTCTTCTTGGTGCCGCGCTCGACGGTGATCGCTCCGCTGGCCCGCACCGAGGGGACGTTGAAGGCGTACGCGCTCGGCGGGCCGATGTGCGGGGCGCCCAGCCGGCTGAAGAGGATGCGCAGCATCGCGTTGGCGTCGGTGGCGGTGCCGACGGTGGAGCGCGGGTCGCTGCCCATCCGCTGCTGGTCGACGATGATCGCGGTGGTCAGCCCTTCGAGGACGTCCACCTCGGGCCGGGCGAGGGTCGGCATGAAGCCCTGGACGAAGGCGCTGTACGTCTCGTTGATCAGCCGCTGCGACTCGGCGGCGACGGTGCCGAACACCAGCGAGCTCTTGCCCGAGCCGGAGACGCCGGTGAACACCGTCAGCCGGCGCTTCGGGAGCTCGACGCTGATGTCCTTGAGGTTGTTCACGCGCGCGCCGTGCACGCGGATCCGGTCGTGGCTGTCGGCGCCCTGCGGCCCGGCCGGCTGCCCGGCCGCCTTGCTGGCCCTGCTCATCGTGTCTCCATCCCCGGGGCCCGTCCGCCCGCGGTCTCCGTCGGCCGGGGTGCTCCCCGTCGGCATCGCCTGGTCCGATCCAACCAGCTTCGGGCCGCCCGCCCGGCGAGGGGCGGGCGGCCGTCGTGGCGCGGCTCAGCCGAGCCGGTCGGCCCGGCCGCGGGAGCCGGGCGTGGCCTCCGGGTGGTGGTGCGGGAGGGCGGTCCGGGGGCTGCCGAGGCGCGTGCTGTCCATGCGGACCAGGCTAGGTGCGGGGCCCGTCGCGGCGCTTCTCCGATCCTGACCGCTCCGGCGCCGACCCGCCTGCCCGCCCGCCCGCCCGCCCGCCGACCAGCCGGAGCGGGTGCCGGGGCGTGGCCCGCCGGCGGCGTCGGTGCGTCAGTACACGTCGCGGACGTAGCGCCCGTCGGCGGAGAGCTGCTTGACGTACAGGGCCGCGTCCTCGGCCGTCATGGCGCCGTGCAGGGCGACCACCTCGCGCAGGGTCCGGTCGACGTCCGTGGCCATCCGGCCGGCGTCGCCGCAGACGTAGAAGTGGGCACCCTCCTGGAGCCGGCTCCAGAGGGCGGCGCCGCTCTCGCGCATGCGGTCCTGGACGTAGACCTTGTTGCGGTGGTCGCGGGAGAAGGCGACGTCGAGGCGGTCGAGGTGGCCGGAGGCCCGGTGGGCTTCGAGCTCCTCCCGGTAGTAGAAGTCGGTGGCCTCGCGCTGTTCGCCGAAGAACAGCCAGTTCGGTCCGTGGTGGCCGCGGGCCCGGCGGTCCTCCAGGAAGCCGATGAAGGGCGCCACGCCCGTCCCCGGGCCGACCATGATCATGGGGGTGGCGGGGTTCGCGGGCGGGCGGAAGGCCGGGGAGCGCTGCACGAAGACCTGGACGGGGCCGTCGTCCGCGCAGTCGGCGAGGTAGCTGGAGCAGACGCCCCGGCGGTTGCGGCCGCGGTCGTTGGTGTAGCGGACGACGGAGACGGTGAGGCGGACTTCGTCCGGGTGGGCCAGCGGGCTGGAGGAGATCGAGTACAGCCGCGGCTGGAGGCGCTTGAGGACGGCCGTCCAGTCGGCGGCGGGGGCGCGGACGGGGAAGGCCTCGATCAGGTCTGCGGCCTGCAGGCCCCAGCTCCACTTGGCGAGCTCGTCCTTGTGGCCGGGGCGGAGCAGCCGCCGGAGGTCGTGGTGGCCCGTCCGCTCGGCGACGAATCTCAGCAGGTCCGGGGTGATCCGGGCGATGTCGAGGCGGGTCCGCAGGGCCTCCGCCAGCGGGACGGGGCCGCCGTCGCCGACGGTGACGGGCTCCTCCGGGTCGAGGCCGGTCAGCGCGAGCCACTCGGTGACGAGGCCGGCGCTGTTGGCCGGCCAGACGCCGAGCGCGTCGCCGGCCTCGTAGGCGAGTTCGCCGCCCCGGGTGTCGAGGGCGAACCGGCGCACCTCCTTCTGCGAGCCCGGCAGGCTCAGCAGGCGGTTGCCGACGAGCAGGGTGGCGAACGGTGCGGCCTTCGTCCAGACGGCCGGGCGCTCGCCGCTGCGGGCGGCGGCGGGGACGGCGGCGGTGGAGGCCGCGTCACGGGCGCCGCCGGCCACCGCCGGGACGCGGTCCGGCCGGGGGGCGGCGGCGAGCGCGCCGAGGACGGCGGTGAGCCAGGCCTCGGCACTCTCCTCGAAGTCGGGCTCGCAGTCGGTCCGGCCGTGCAGGCGGGTGGCGCCGAGCTCGGCGAGACGCTCGTCCAGCCGGCGGCCGTGGCCGCAGAAGTCGGCGTAGCTGGAGTCCCCGAAGGCCAGGACGGAGTAGCGCACCTCCTCCAGCCGGGGGGCGTCGGCGGCGTTGAGCGCCTGCCAGAAGCCGGCGCCGTTGTCCGGCGCGGCGCCGTCGCCGAACGTACTGGTGACGACCAGCACGTCCGCCCCGGCGGCGAGTTGGGCAAGGTCGGCGTCGGCCATCGGGAGCAGCTCCGGCGTGCGCCCGGCGTCGCCGAGGCGGCTCGCCACGGTGACGGCGAAGTCCTCGGCGGTGCCGGTCTGGGAGGCCCAGAGCAGGAGCAGCCGGCGGGTCGGGACGGTGCCCGCCGCGCCGGCGCCGGCGCGGTCGGCCGGGGCGGTGTCGCCGGCCGCGGCGGGCGCCCCGCCGGTGCGGGCGAACATGCCGGCGAGGACGCCGGATATCCAGCGGGCGTGCGCCGGTTCGACGGGGGCGTCCGCTGGCAGGGTCGGGACGCGGCCGTCGGGCGGGGCGGCGGCGAGGCCGGAGAGGTAGCCCGCGAGGTAGTGCCGCTCCGGTTCGGCGAGCGCGGGCGGGGCGACGCCTGCGACGCCGAACAGCGCGGCGAGCGCGGGGACGGCCCCGCCCGCCGGCGCGGCGGGCTGCCCGGACGGGAGGGCCTGCTGCGCCGCGAGGGCCGCCGCCGGGAGGGCCGCCGCCGTGGGAGCCGGCGGTACTGCGGGGCCCTGGGCCGCCGTCCTGCTGAGCGTCACCGCACACACCTTGAACTCGGGCTGGAAGGAGATCGGGTCGATCGCGTCGTTGGTCACGGCGTTGACGCTGAGGTACTCGCCGAACAGGTCGTTCCAGTGGAAGGGCGCGAAGCAGTTGCCCGGCCGGACGCGGTCGGTCACCACGACGGGTAGCACCGCGCGGCCGCGGCGCGAGACGATGTCGAGGCGGTCGCCGTCGGTGACGCCGAGGCCGGCCGCGTCCTCGGGGTGGACCTCGACGAACGGGCCGGGGTGCAGCCTGGCCAGTTCGGCGACCTTCCCGGTCTTGGTCATGGTGTGCCAATGGTGCTGGAGGCGCCCGGTGTTGAGGACGAACGGGTAGTCGTCGTCGGGCAGTTCGGCGGGCGGCAGGTGCGGGCGGGCGAAGAACCGGGCGCGGCCGCTCGCGGTGGGGAAGACCAGCCGGGGCCGGCTGCCGTCCGGGCGCTCCAGCAGCGTCTGGCTGACGCCGTCGTTGAGGTAGCGGATCGGGTTGCGGTCCGGGCCGTCGGCCGTCGCCGCCGGCCACTGGACGGGGGTGGTGCGCAGCCGGGCGTAGTCGACGCCGCGCAGGTCCCAGCCGGTCGCGGGGTTCCAGGCCCGCTTCAGCTCCTCGAACACCTCCTCCGAGGAGGTGTAGGTGAAGGCCTCGGCGAAGCCCATCTCGCAGGCGACCCGGGCGATCAGCTGCCAGTCGGGCAGGGCCTGGCCGGGCGGGTCGACGACGCCCCGGACGAGGGTGAGGTTCCGCTCGGAGTTGACCATGACGCCGTCGGACTCCGCCCACAGCGTGGCGGGCAGCACCACGTCCGCGTAGGCGTTGGTCTCGGTGTCGGCGAAGACGTCCTGGGTGATGACCAGGTCGGCGGCCTCCAGTGCGGCGATGACGGTCCTGCGGTTGGCGACGGAGGCGACCGGGTTGGTGCAGATGATCCAGCAGGCCTTGATCTCGCCGGCCGCCATCCGCTCGAACATCTCCACCGTGCCGCGGCCGACGTCCGTCCGGAGCGCACCGGGCGCGATGCCCCAGAGCTCCTCGACGAAGGCGCGTTCCTCGGCCACCAGGACGGAGCGCTGGCCGGGCAGGCCCGGGCCCATGTAGCCCATCTCGCGGCCGCCCATCGCGTTGGGCTGGCCGGTCAGCGAGAACGGGCCCGAGCCGGGGCGGCAGATCGCGCCGGTGGCCAGGTGCAGGTTGACCAGCGCGTTGGTGTTCCAGGTGCCGTGGGTGGACTGGTTGAGCCCCATCGTCCAGCAGCTCATCCACTCGCCCGCCTCGCCGATCCACTGCGCGGCCTGCCGGATGTCGGCCTCGGGTATCCCGGTGATCGCGGCGACCTCGGCGGGGGCGTAGTCGGCGAGGAAGGCCGGCAGGTCCTCCCAGCCCTCGGTGGCCTCGGCGATGAACGCCTCGTCGGTGTGCCCGTTCGCGACGAGCAGGTGCAGCAGGCCGTTCAGCAGGGCGAGGTCGGTGCCCGGCTCGATCTGCAGGAAGAGGTCGGCCCGGTCGGCGGTGGCGTTGCGCCGCGGGTCGACGACGATGAGGCGCGCGCCCGCCTTGACCCGGTCCATCATGCGCAGGAAGAGGATCGGGTGGCAGTCGGCCATGTTGGCGCCGATGACGAGGAAGGTGTCCGCGGTGTCGAAGTCCCGGTAGGAGCCGGGCGGACCGTCCGCGCCCAGCGAGAGCTTGTAGCCGGAGCCCGCGGAGGCCATGCACAGGCGGGAGTTGGACTCGATCTGGTTGGTCCGCACGAAGCCCTTGGCGAGCTTGTTCGCCAGGTACTGCGCCTCCAGGGACATCTGGCCGGAGACGTAGAACGACAGGGCGTCCGGCCCATGCTCGTCCAGGATCGCGCGCAGCCGGCCGGCCACCGCGGTGACGGCCGCGTCGACGTCCGTCCCGACGGGCTCGGCGCCCCGCTCCGTCCGCACCAGGGCCGTCCGGGCCCGCCCGCCGGCGGCCATCAGCTCGGCGCTGGTGGCGCCCTTGGTGCAGAGCCGGCCGCGGTTCGCCGGGTGGTCGCGGTCCCCGGTGGCCTTCACCACGCGCCGCAGGCCGGTCGCCGGGTCGGCCGCGACGTCGAGGACGATGCCGCAGCCGACCCCGCAGTACGAGCAGACCGTCCGGACGGCGCCGGTCTTCGAGTCTGGTGCCACCAGGGCTCCCCTCCCTCGGGACTGCTCCGCACGGCCCGCCGTACGGCGGCGGGGCGCGCGGTGGGAGGTCTCCCACGGGCACCACTCTAGGAAGGCCGGATTTCCGGGCCGTCACGCCCCGTGCGTCTCCGGGGTTACACCGCCCTCACGGGCAGCCGCGGGTGCCCGTGAGGGCGGGGCCGGGCCTCTTCACGCCGTCTCCCGCCGCTCGTGGATCGCCTGCCACACCTTGTCGCGCAGGAACGGCGCCTCGGTGAAGCGGATGCCGGTGGCGTCGCGCAGGGCGTTGGCGAAGGCGGGCGGCACCGGGTTGAACGGGCTCTCGGACATCGACTTGGCGCCGAGCGGGCCGATGGCGTCCGAGGTGTCCGAGAAGTGCACCTCGGTGCGCGGCACGTCCGCGTACGCGGGCAGCCGGTAGCGGCGGAACGCCGCGGTGGTGACCTCGCCGCGCTCGTCGACCAGCACCCGTTCGAACAGGGTGGCGCCGAGCGCCTGGGCGACGCCGCCCTCGACCTGGCCGCGGCACTGCAGCGGGTTCATCACCTTGCCGGCGTCGGCCCCGTGGACGCTGCGAAGGATGCGGATCTCGCCGGTGTCCGGGTCGACGGCGATGCGGAACCACTGGGAGTTGAAGGCGATCGAGCGCGGCGAGCCGCCGAAGTGGCCGTCGGCGCTGAGCTCGACGCCCGCGCCGCGGGCGGCCTCGAAGATCTCCTTGAGCGTCACCACGCGGCCGTCGCAGTCGACCGCGTCGGCAGTCAGCCGCAGCAGGGCGCGCGGGGTGCGGGCGTACTCCGCGGTGAAGCTCAGGAGCTGCTCGGCGAGCGCGTTGGCCGCCTTCATCACCGCCTTGCCCGCGACGACGGTGCCGGCCGAACCGAAGGCGCCGGTGTCGTGCTTGACGACGTCGGTGTCGGACTGCCGGATGCCGATCCGGTCGACGGTGGTGCCCAGCGCACCGGCGGTGATCTGCTTGTGCACGGTGGTGGTGCCGTTGCCGAACTCGGCCGTGCCCACGGCGATGTCGTAGCTGCCGTCCTCCAGCAGCTTCACCGTGGCGTCGGCGATGTGGCCGCCGGGCGGGCCGCAGGCGATGGCCGCCATGGCGAAGCCCTGGCCGACCAGCCAGCCGGCGGGGGCGAGTTCGGCACTGGTGTCGTCGGCGAGGGCGGCCCGGACGACACCGAGGCACTGGTCGAGGCCGTAGCTGGCGATGTGGAGGTCCTCCTCCTCGCCGAGCGGGCCCTCCATGTGCTCGCCGGGGCCGATGATGTTGCGCTCGCGCAGGACGAGCGGGTCGATCCCGAGGCGCCGGGCGAGTTCGTCCATCGCCGACTCCACGGCGAAGGTGACCTGGCCGAGGCCGTAGCCGCGGAAGGCCCCGGCGGGCACCGCGTTGGTGTAGACGGAGTACGCCTCGACCTTCTTGTGCGGCGCCCGGTAGACGCCCATCGACTCGCCCACGCTGTGGAACATCACCGCCGGCCCGTGGTTCCCGTACGCCCCGGTGTCGGAGACCACCCGGAACCGGATCGCCGTCAGGGTGCCGTCCGCCCTGGCGCCGAGCTTGACGGTGATGGTGAACGGGTGGCGGGTGGTGGCGCCGTAGAACTGCTCGGCGCGGGTGAACTCCAGCTTCACCGGCCGGCGCAGCCGCATCGCCGCGAGGACGGCGATGTCCTCGGTGAGCATCTCCTGCTTGCCGCCGAAGCCGCCGCCGACCCGGCCGGCGACCACCCGGACCTTCTCCATCGGCAGGTCGTACAGGTCGCACAGCGCGCGCCGGGTGAGGAACGGCACCTGGGTGGAGGACCGGACCACGATCCGCTCCTCGCCCGTCTCCTCGGCCTCCTCGAACCAGACGACACAGCCGTGGGTCTCGAGGCTGGCGTGCTGCACCCGCTGGGTGCGGAAGGTCTCCTCGTACACGACGTCCGCCTCGGCGAAGCCCTGCGCGACGTCGCCCGTCTCGCCGTGGGCCTCGCCGCAGACGTTGTTCTCCGGCCGGGCGATCCGGGACTCCGGGCCCTTCGGGTGGATCACCGGCGCCCCCGGCGCCATCGCCTCCTCCGGATCGATGACGAAGGGGAGCTCCTCGTACGCGACGACGATCCTGCGGCAGCCCTCCTCCGCGGCGCCCTCGCTCTCCGCGACCACGGCGGCGACCCGCTGCCCGACGAAACGGACCACGTCGTCCAGGACGCGGGTGTCGTCCGGGTCCTCGGTGGGGTGCTCGTGCCGGGCGGAGGAGTACAGCCGCTCGGGCGCGTCGTGGTGGGTGAACACCGCGACCACCCCGGGCACCCGCAGGGCCGCCGTGGTGTCGATCGAGACGATCCGGGCGTGCGGGTGCGGCGAGCGCAGCAGCTTGATGTGCAGCAGGCCCTCGACGTCGAGGTCGAAGGTGTACCGGGCGGTGCCGGTGACCACCTGCGGCCCGGCGGGGGCTCCCAGGCTGCGGCCGACCGCCTGCCCGGCGCACGGCGACTCGGTGTGCTTGACGCCCCGGACGGAGTCCTCGATCGCCCGGTAGCCGGTGCAGCGGCAGAGGTTGCCCTTCAGGGCCCGGGGCAGGTCGGCGAGCTTCTCCTCGTCGAGGGCGGAGGTGGTCATCAGCATGCCGGCGGTGCAGAAGCCGCACTGGAAGCCCTGCGCGTCGAGGAACTTCTGCTGCATCGGGTGGAGTTCGCCGTCCTTGGCGAGGCCCTCCACGGTGGTCACGGAGCGGCCCTCGGCGCGCAGCGCCGGGTAGAGGCAGCTGTGCACGGGGGCGCCGTCGACCTGCACGGTGCAGGCGCCGCAGTCCCCGGCGTCGCAGCCCTTCTTCACCCCGAACCAGCCGCGTTCGCGCAAGTAGGTGCGCAGGCACTGGCCCGCCCGGGGCTCGGCGTCGAAGTCCTGCCCGTTGACGCGGATCGAGAAACTCATCGCCCGGCCTCCTCGACCAGTTCGTGGCGGATCTCCTCGGCGTAGCGGAAGGTCATGTGCCGCCGCCAGGCCGGGAGTCCGTGGATGTCGTCGAAGTACTCCTCGGGCCGGATCCCGCCGTCGACGGCCTCCCGGACCGCCTCCGCGTTCGGCGGGACGGCGAAGCGGAACCGGACCGGCCGGACGGTGGACGCCGTGACGGTCAGGGTCAGCTCGCCGTCGACCGGGTCGACGGTGCCGATCAGCAGGGCGCCGGACCGGCCGAGCCCGTAGAGGGAGGCCTGCCGGAAGGCCGTCCGGCCCGCCAGGGCGCGGGCCGGCACGGTGATCGAGCGGAGCAGCTCGCCGGGCCGCAGGTCCTTCACGCCGGCGCCGGTGACGAAGTCCTTCACCGGCACCTCGCGGACGGCGCCCGAGGGGGCGAGCAGCCGGCAGACGCCGTCCAGGGCGGCGGTCAGCGAGATCATCGGCCCGGCAGGCAGGCCGTTGCAGAGGTTGCCGCCGACGGTGGCCATGTTCCAGATCTTCCAGGAGGCCAGGAACGCCCGGCAGCACTGCTCGAACAGCGGCGCCGCCGGCCAGTCCGCGCCCGCGGCGAAGCGGGAGAGTTGGGCGATCGTGCAGGTCGCGGCGATCTCCAGATCGCCAGCGGAGGTGAGCCGGAGGGGCTCCCAGCCCATCCGGCTCAGGTCGATGAGCCGGCGGATCTGCGGCTGCGGCTCGGAGAACAGGTACGTGCCGCCGCCGAGCCAGGCGTCCCCGGGCCGCCATGTGTCGCGACGCCGCGCGTCGCGCATCTCCACCACCGTGTTCAGGTCCACCCTGCGTCCACCGTCCTCGACTGATCGATACGGCGATTGAAGCAATGGTCAGGGGCGGGAACGAGTGGGTGCCAGCACCACGGCCCCGGATCGTGACTGGAGGATCGACCAGGAGGAGACCAGGAGGCCACCCTCGCAGGTGCGAGCCTGTTACGGTCGGTAGCCTCGCGAATGCCAGGAGCGACCGGAAGCGCGTCGGCGGACCGGGGGGAGACCGGGGGGAGGCGATCACGCTCCCGAACGGGCGGCCCGTACAGTTGGCCGAGTCATATCTTCGGGAAATCCGGCCGATCCGGCCGCACCGTCACCGCCGCCCCCGTGGCACGACCGTCCCGCGTGGGCGAACGCCCGGTGCCGGGCCACGGCCCACCACCACGAACAGGAGCGACGTACATGTCGGACGGGAGAGACTCCAAGCGGCCGCACGGCGAACTCGTGGCCGACGTGCTCGCCGCGCTCTGGGCCGCGCCCGGGCCACTGACCCCCGCCCAGGTCCGGGAGGCCCTCGGCGAGCGACTGGCCAGGACCACCGTGACCACCATCCTCACCCGCCTGCACGAGAAGGGGACGCTCACCCGCGAGCGCGACGGCCGCGGGTTCGTCTACTCCCCCGTCCACGACGCACCCGGCCTGACCGCCAGCCGCATGCACCGCGAACTCCACAGCGACCCGCACCGCGACCTCGTCCTGGAACGCTTCGTCTCCGCCCTCTCCCCGGACGACGAGGACGTACTGCGCCGGCTGCTGCGCACCGCCGAGGAGAGCGGCGAGTGAGCCTCCTCGTGGTGGCGCTGCTGGTGCTGGCCCTGGCCTGGCCCTGGGCGGCCGTCCCCGCGGCCCGGCGCCTGGCCGGCCTCCTCCCGCCGAAGGCCGCCGCCCTCACCCTGGTCGGCTCGGCCGTGGCGGTGGCCGGCAGCACCGTGTGGGCGCTGGGCGGCCTGGTCGCCGGCGGGGTGCTGCACCTCCAGCTGCTCGCGGAGGAGGCCGGCCCGGCCCGCTCCTGGGCCGACGCCACGCCTGCCGCCGTCCCGGCCGCCCTGGCCGGTGCGGCCGCCCTGCTGGTGGTCGCGGGCCTGATGACGCGGCTCTGGCGGCGGCAGCGGCAGCTGCTCACCCGGACCTGGCGGACGGTGGGCGGGCAGCCCGACGGCGACGGCGACCTCCTGGTCGTCCCCGGGGAGTCCGCGGACGCCTTCGCCCTCCCCGGCCACGACGGCCGGCCAGGCCGGATCGTGGTCACCTCGGCGATGCTGCGCACCCTCGACACCCCCGGACGCGACGTCCTGCTCGCCCACGAGCGGGCCCACCTCGCCGGGCGCCACCACCTGCTCGCGCGGACCGTCCAGCTCGCCTCGGCCGCGCACCCCGCCGTCCGCGGCCTCGCGTCCGCGACCTCGTTCCAGCTGGAGCGCTGGGCCGACGAGGAGGCCGCCGCCGCAGTGGGCGACCGGAAGCTGACCGCGGCGGCCGTCGCCCGGGCGGCGCTGGCCGCCGCCTCCGCGGAACGGCGCCCCAGCCTGCTCCCGGCGATCGGCACCGGCCCCGTCCCGCGCCGGGTCGGCGCCCTGCTCGCACCCCCGCCCGCGCCGCCGCGCGGCCGGGCCCTGCGGATCACCGCGCTCGCCCTGCTCGCCGTGGTCGCCCTCTCGCTCACCCTGAGCCTCGGCTCCGCCTACGGCCTGCACGAGTACATCGAGCAGGCCCAAGAGGCCGCGTCCCACCTCCCGGGCCTGCACCGGTAGAAGCCCGACAGGTACGCCGGCTCCGGCCGCACCGCACGAGCGGTGGGGCCGCTGTCGTCACTGAAGGGCAATGTGTGTGAAATGTGGCCCCATCTGGCCCGCATACGCAACTGGGCGGCAAGTTGCCGCCCAGCACTACTTCGGCGGGCATGACAACAGTCAGTGACCCGCCAACTCCACGGCCCTACATCTCCTCGATCTCCTGCAACAAGCCCCAGGCAAACCTGAAGAAGTATCTCCCACCGCTTTCCATGCTCACTGCAGAATATGTCTCATAATGACCCCATCCATCAATATCTCGCACATCATCATAATGCCCGAAGAGCTCATTCTTCACAAACATCCAGGGGGCAGGAATTCCACCTGGAAGGAACGACCCGGATGCACGGAAGCTGACGTTGCCGTCAACTACTGCCGTCAAGCTGCCCAAAATCCCCGCCGGAGCGACTCCGGCGGGGATTCTGGAAGCCCGCAGCCTCGATATCTACAGATCCAACTCGCTTACTGCGAGTTTAGAATCCTATCGCGCTCGACCCGGTAACTCTCAATTGCTCGGGCATCGTGCTCCATGAACTCCTCCCAAAATTCGGACACGCTCCACGCGGCCGGGCCAATCGTTATTGACCCGTCCCACTCCAGGCGGAAACTCCACGATGGATGAAGTTCTGGATCCACGATTTCGAATAGCCGAGAGTCAAAGAGCGGCGGGAGTTCCCCTTCATGGAACTCAATCCTGAAATAATTAGGACCATCAGCTTGGCAGAAGATCTCCAGGACCGCGTACTCGGCACCTGGATGCAGAGCATCAGACCCTTGCCGAATGCGCCGGTCAAGTCCCCCCGGGTCCGTGAACCGAACCTTCACTTCGCACCCCTTCGGTTCAGGACCACCTTGTAGTCATAGTCGTACATGACCTCTCCTGTTACAGAGTTCATATAGTAATGCACCTGGTAGTCGCCGTACGGGCTCTGGCTCGTGACAGTGCTGTACTTTCCCCATTGCGCCGCGCCGCCTCTAGCTGCGAAGCGCTCCTGAAGTTCCGTATTGCCCATCTTGCTTCCTGGCATTGCCAGCCGAGAGCTGTTGATCGCATCCTGCGTCAGCCGCCCATCGGCAGTGAATGGGGAGCTCGCAGACTCAGTTCGTAGCTGACTTACAAGTTTCTGCGCATCGGCCGATCCGGCTATGAAATTGCCAAATTCATCACAACTGCTGTTGTGCACCAGGACAGGCGTGTTTCCAGCCAGGACATAGTACGTGTGGAGGTCAGCGATCGTGAGATTATAGGCGCCGCGGGGTGGCGTTGTGTAGTTTCGGACGGTACTGACGGTGAGATCATTCTGGGTGCCGGCGAGAACCTGATGACCGGCGAGAAGGTCTACTGCGTTCACCCACCGGCTAGCGGTCGCGTCCCAGTACGGGTGCTTCTGAGTGGAGGTGATGGCAACGACAGTCCCAGCGGAATCCGTGAGACTGAGCTCCGTGAATTCCTTGTCGTCCGGCGTGTAGATCGTCTGCTCGACGGCCGCGTTCTCGCTTTTGCCTGTCTGCGGGTCTGTCGCCTGTACGTAGTCTGTGCGGGTAATTTCCTCGATCGGCTTTACCGTGCCGTCGGCCATGAGGACGAGGGTTCCTGCGGGGAAGCTGTGGCAGACGATCACGGCCTTCGCTTCGGCCTTCGCTTCGGCCTTGGCCCCCTGCTTGGCAACCCCGTTCGGGTTCAGACCGATGGGGACGTCCGCCTGGTTGCTGATCATTTCATCGACAGCAACTCCAACACACTCCACAGGCATCGCTGCGCAAATTGGTGCCACAACGACAGCACCGGCAATAGCGGATACCCCGATGATGATGGCCTGCTGCCACGGCGAGACATCCTTCAAGCCGGGTGCCCCGTCGATCTTCTTCTGGGTCGACGGATAGTTGGAGTTCCCGCGGCTCCCACTGTTGTCCGAGCAGCCGTATTTCATTCCCATCGCCCAGTAACAGCCGCTCGTGGATTTACCGGAGCCGTTTCCAGCGCTGGTTACTGCCTTTGCTGCGGTCTTGAGGGCGTCGTCCCAGTAGTCGCCGTTTGAGGTCTGCTGGGCGCACTGGAGGGTCGCACAGAAACTGGCCATCGGCCTGACTGGTCCTACAGCGCTGGAGTGCGGATCGTAGTGGCCGTTGCATCCGCCTTCCTTGCAGTCGGTCGATATCAGGCCGCTGGGGTCGCTGAGGTTGACCGGATCGTTGTTGCTGTAGGCGTAGCCGTTCCACTGCTGGGGGTCGGCTGGCGCGAGGAGGGGGTCGGGGCTGATGAAGCGGCCGGTGGTGGGGTCGTACTGACGGGCTCCGAGGTTGGTGAGGCCGGTGGTCTCGTCCTTGCTGCCGCCGACGAACCCCTTCTGACTGGCCCAGGCGGCGGCGTCGGGCTGGGTGCCTCGGGGGTTGCCGAAGGGGTCGGTGAGGCGGTGGCTTGGGGCCTGGTTGTTGTCGGGGACGATCTGGAGGTTGCTGGTGCCGTGCGGGTCCATGGCCTGGACGAGGAGGGTTCCGCCGCCGACGGGTGCGGTGACGCGAAGGACGGTGAGGCCGCCGGGTGAGGGCAGGTAGCGGGTGTTGGTGGTTGAGCCTGATGCGGTGTCGAGGGTGAGTTCGTCGTTGGTGAGGGTGAGGGTGACCTTGCCGGGGTTACGGCGGATGAGCTGGTTGCCGTCGGCGTCGTAGAGGTAGGTGGTGGCACCGGCCGTGCCGGTCTTGTTCAGGGAGGCGAGCTTGTTCTCGCTGTTCCACTGGAGGGTGGTGGTACCGGCGGTATCGGTGATGGCGGTCGTGTTGCCGTTGGCGTCGTACTGGTAGGTGACCGCTTTGGTGCCTGCGGTCGAGGTGGTGGTCGAGGTGAGCAGGGCGTGCGGGCCGCCGGTTCCGCCGCCGGTGTTCGGGGCGGTGGTGGGGCTGTTGGTGGTGCGTGCCGGCGGGAAGCTCTGGGCGGTCGTGGAGTCGCTGGAGGATGCGGTGGCGAGGGCGTTCCACAGCGTCCAGGCCTTGGTGTTGCCGTCGCGGCGGGTGTACTGGAGTTTGCCCGCGGCGGCGACCAGGACCTTGAGGTCAGGACCGGCCGTGGAGACGCCCACCGCGGTGGAGGCGCCGATGGGGCCGGCGGCGCCGGTGACGTCGCCCCAGGTCGTCCAGTTCCCGGAGGTGTCGCGGACGACGTGCCAGGGTTTGCCCTGGGCGAGGGCGACGGCCTGCAGGCTGCCGTCGTTGCCGCCGGCGAGGCTGACTCGGGATGCACCGATGGTTCCGGTGGCGCCGTAGACGTCACCCCAGCCCTGAGCCTGCCAGTAGCCGCTGGTCATGCGTACCGTGTGCCAGAGCTTGCCGCCGGCGATCGCCATGATCTCCAGGCCGGAGGCGGTGGAGGACGCGGCGATCTGGCTGACAGTGCCGTTCAGCGGTCCGACGGCACCGTAGACGTCGCCCCAGCCAATCGACTGCCAATAGCCGTCGGGCTTGCGCAGGGTGTGCCAGAGCTTGCCGCCGGAGGTGGTCAGCACTTCGAGGCCGGCGGCGGTGGAGGTCAGGGCGAGCTGGCTGGGCTGGGTCAGGGGGCCGACGGCACCGTAGACGTCACCCCACTGCTGCCAGCTGCCGTCCGGGTTACGCAGGGTGTGCCAGATTTTGCCGCCGGCGATGGCCATCACCTGGAGCTGGCCGTTACTGACCGCGGCCGAGACCGATTCGACTCCAGTGAGGGCACCTGCCTTGGCACCGAGGTCGGTGAACTGGCCCCAACTGCTGTCGGGGGCCTGCGGGGCGAGCCAGATCTTGCCGCCGGCCAGGGCGACGGCCCAGGTCTGGGTGGCGTCGCCGGCGGTGGTGAGCTGGGTGATCTGCGCGGCGTCCAGGCCGTTGGTGCCGGCGGTGGTGTGCTGGGTGAGGCCGGTGCGGTTGCCGGTGGCGTCGTAGGAGTATTCGTTCCAGTACGGGGCGGGGCCGCCGACGCTGTTGGCTCCGGTGCCGGTGGTGGCGGGGCCGGTGCTGTTGTTGCAGGCGCCGGTTCCCGGCACCTTGCTGGAGCTTCCGGTGCCGTGCGCCTTGCCGGTGCTGTCCGTCCAGTCCGCGGTGGTGGAGGTGCCGCCGGTGTCGGTCCACGCCTGGGTGAGTCGGCCGAGGTAGTCATAGCCGAAGCACTGGGTGTCGCGGACGGAGGCGTTCTGGAGGCTGGTCGCGGAGGTGACGCGGCCGGACGGGCTGTAGGTGTACGACGTCTGGTCGGCCGCAACCGTGCCGAGTTGCCGGTCGACGAACGAGTTGATCAGCCGCCCGGTGGCCCAGTCGTACTCCTGGGTCGAGACGACCTGTGTGCCGGGCGGGTTGATGTTCGTCTGCACAGCCCGGCCCATCGCGTCGTAGACGACGTTGGCCACCACGGGGTTGCCGGAGAGGGTGCTGCCCGTGCCGGTCAGGGCACCGCGGTCGCCGTACGTGAGGCCCAAGGTCTCGGCCGGCAGGCCGCCGGCTGCGGGCATGCTGACCGAGTTGATGGTGCCCAGGATCGGGTTGTAGGTGTTCGTGGTGGTGTAGGTGCCTGCCAGCGCACCCTCGTTGGAGGGGATCGTGATGGACGTGCCGAGCGGGCGGTAGGCCTCGTCGTACCCGGTGATCGCCTTGGTGTAGGCGGGGCCCCGGACGCCCGCGGTGTAGCGGGTTGACTCGGCCAGCTGGCCCTTGGCGTTAGCAAGCGTGTCGTACTTCCACGCGGCGAGCTTCTTGTCGTCGTTCACCGGGCCGTCGTAGAGACCGGTCCTGCGGCCGAGCAGGTCGTAGGTGGAGGTGAGCGTACTGCCCTTGGCGTCGGTCGTGTGGTCGATGCGGGAGTTGGCGTCGTAGAACGTCCGGGTGACACCGGTGTCGGGGTCGGCCGCCGAAATCTGACGTCCGCGCTGGTCGTAGGTGTAGGACCAGGTGTTCCCAACAGCATCGGTGTGAGAGGCCTCCTGACCGGCCGGGGTGTACTGGTAGGCGGTGACGTCGGCGTCGGCCCGGTTGCCCGTTGCGGTCGCCGTGCGGTACTGCCAGAGCTCGGCGACTCGGCCACGAGCATCGGTGACCGTCGAGGTCGGAGTGCCGCCGGTCGGAGGGTTGACGTCGACCCGGTCGGCCCGCGGGTAGGCAGTGACCGTTGCCCATTGCAGGTTGCCGTAGGAGCGGAACTCCTCCCTCAGTACGCGTCCCTGCCCGTCGTACGTAGTCCAGGTCTGGGCCGGGATCTGCGAGTCCTGCGCGCTCACCATGGCCTGGGCCGGGGCACTCTTGTCGTCGTAGTACGGGGCGGAGGACTTGATCGGCCAGCCGTGCGAGTCGTAGGCCGTGTCGGTGATCAGGCGGCCGGCGTCCTTGGACGGACTGCTCTGCTGGGTCTGGCGAAGCCGGCCCAGGCCGTCGAAGAGTTCGGTCCTGCCGGAGTAGGTGGTGCCGTGCTCGTTCAGGATGTGGGTGGTGACCGCGGAAGGGCCGGTTATGCCGTTGACGGTGTAGTCGAACTTGCGGTTGGCGTTCTGGTCAGTGGGGCGGCCGGGCAGCCAGACGGCCTTGATTCGTCCGAGTCCGTCGTAGCGGGAGGTGGTGGTGCGGCCGTTGGCGTCGGTGGCAGTCAGAGGGGTGCTGCGGCCCGGGTCCTGGACGACGGTGCTGGTCCAGCCGGGCATCGGCCCGTCGGTGGTGACCGTCTTGGGGATGGCTGCGCTGCTGGGGGTACGCGTGGTCGAGGTCGCCGCAGGGGTCACTGTCCCGCTGGTGAGTTGGTTGCCGTCCTTGTCATAGGTCGACCCGTCGGTGGTTGCGGAGCGGGTGTTGCGGCCGTAGGTGTCGTAGGCAGCGGTTGCGGTCAGTGCGTAGACGGGGCGCCCGGAGGGGTCGTAGTGGTCGAGGATCTGGGTGCTGGTGATGTCTCCCAGGTCGCCGGCCTGCTTGAACGGCTTGTTGTCGAACAGTGTGCGAACGCTGGAGACCGTGTTGTCCTTGGTCGCAGGCGTCCCGCACGAGCCGGTGGTGGTGGTCTGTTCGGCAATCAGGGTGGCGAACCCGGAATTGGTGGAGGTGGCGTAGGCCCGGGTGGTGCAGAGGCGCGGGGTGGAACTGGTGCCGTCGCCCTGATCATCGGTCCACAGCAGGCGGTTGCCGTAGGCGGGCTCGCTCTTGGCAACGGTGGTGGCCGTTCGCCACTGGTCGCCGGTGAGCCGGGTCTGGGTCACGGTGGTGAGCTGGTCGGCCGGGTAGCGGGCTTCGAGGGGGCGCAGGTCGGTGCGGCCGGGGTAGGTGCGGGTGGCGGTGACCGTGCTGCCGGTGGAGAGCGAGGTGGTGCGGCTCGTGACGGTGCCACCGGGTCCGGCCTTGTCGTAGGCCTCGGTGGCCAGGACGCTGCCGGCGAGCCAGTTGTCGTCGTCCGTGGCGGTGCCAGTGACCGGGTTGGTGACCTTGGTCGCCCGGGTGGTCTTCCCGTCGGCGAGGAGGTCGCCGTTCATGCCGCGCAGGTAGGTGACGGTGTGGCGGGTCAGCGGGGCCTCGCCGGTCTGGGCGCTGCCGGTGGTGGTGGTGACGGACTGGTAGCCGCGGAAGTCGTCCCACGTGCGCGTCTTCGAGTCGGCGAACTCGGAGTCGTTGCGGTGCCAGGCGGCGTCGCCGTTGTAGGTGTAGGTGGTGGTCTTGCTGACGCTGGGGCCGGTGACGGCGTCGGTCTCGGTGACGGTGGCCACGAGAGGCTTGAGAAACCAGTCGTCGACCGGGGTCGTCGAACCGTCCCGGTACCACTTACTGGGCAGGCAGGCCATGGGGTTGTTGTCGGCGGAGACCGGCATGCGGCCTTCCACGCGTGAACACGCGGCGCGGTCCGTACCCGGTGCCGATGCCTGGTCGGGTCCGGCGCCGATGTAGTTGACGCTGATCTTTCCGCCGGTCTCGGTGACGATCTCACTGACGCGCGGGCGCCAGAACCTCGGCGCGGCGGGGACCAGGCCGTCGACGCGGTTGGCGATGCCGCGCCAGGCGAACGTGACGGCGGGCAGCGTCTCCTTGGCCTGGCCGTTGGTGCCGCTTCGCTTGATGGCGGACAGCCACAGCGTCTTGGCGGTGGTGTCGTTGGGGTTGTACCAGGTGTGGGCGAACTCCCAGCTGTCGACCGTGACGGGCTTGGCGTCCACCAACACCTCGGTGCTGATGCCGGTGAGCTTCTTGGTGCTGAAGAACGTGGGGGCCGCGTTCGCGCACGGTCCGGCGTCCGGGCAGATCTGGTCCAGCGGGGTGTCCGGCCAGAACCGTGCGTTGGAGCTGCTCCGCTCGGACTCGGCGCAGCTGAAGGTAGTGCCGTCGGGGTCGCAGCGTTCCTTGTCGGCGTCGAACAGCACGCGGGCGGGTTGGGGGAGGCTTCCCTTGGCGGCGATCTGGTCGGGCAGGCGCAGGCCGTAGCCGATCTGGGCGAGGGTGGCGCCGCGCTGGTAGTTGGTGAGGGTTCCGTTGCCGTTGTTCTGGCCGGCGCCGCGGTTGTAGGTGTTCTGTTCGGCCTTGTAGGTGTAGGTGATGAGGTTCTTGTGGGTGTCGACGACGTAGTCGAGTTGCCAGCGCCATCCCATCTGGCACCAGGAGCCTGCGCCCTTGGCGGGGTCGTAGCAGGGGTCGCCTGGTGCGGGTGAGTAGACCGGGACGGTGAGGGCGGATTTGGTCTCGGGGTCGCTTCCGTCACCACCGGGCAGGTGGTTGCGTCCGAAGTAGTACTCCATGCCGTCGGACGTGGAGACCCTCCAGTACTCGACGACCTTGTTGTCGCTCGTGGAGGCGGTGATCTGTTCGACCTTCGAGCCGTCGTCGTTCTGCAGGTGCCAGACGCCGGTGTTGTCCGCGCGCACCAGGGTGCCGGAGTGACCGGCGAGGGAGAGGGTGGCGTTCTGGCCGGACCAGCAGCGGTCGCCCGATCCGTTGATCCTGGCCGTGCCGGTGCTGTCCTTGATGCTGCAGCTCTGGTAGGAGCGCTCGATGAATCCGGGGTTGTAGCCCCAGCCGTCGCCGAGCCAGGAGGACTGGGAGTTCGTCGCGGAGGTGCGTCCGTCCACCGCGGCGGAGTTGTAGGTCAGCGCGACGGTCGGAGCGCCGCCGCCGACCGAGGAGGGGGTCTGGATGGGGTAGCTGTAGGTGAAGCTGCCCGTGTTGGGTCCGCTGCTCCATGCCGCCGAGGGGGTCAGTGGTGTCGCGCTGTAGTCCCCGCCGGGCCCGGAGGGGGCGGTGGTGGTGGCGAGGACGGTCGCACCGACGGGTGCGGCGGCTGTCTGGGCTGCGGGCGCCTGGGCACCTGCCGTTTCGGGCTTGCCTGCCGAAGGCGCGGCGGTGGGCGACAGGGTCACCTCGGCGCTCACTTGGCCCGTTGCCGGGTCGACCTGTGAGGCGACCGGGGTCTGGGTACGGCATTCGGCGCGTTCGGGGTGGGTCAGGGCGCAGGCCGGGAGGCTGACGAGGCGGGTGCGGTCGGCCCAGCCCGGTCCCTGCCAGGAGGCCGGGTCGATGGCGACTTTGGCCTGTCGTGTGCCGGGCTGGGGCGCGGGCTGGGGCGTGCTGAGCGTGATCAGCGGGGAGTTGACGCCGGCGGCCCGGCCCGTGGCCTGGTCGGTGACCGAGACCGTCACCGCGGCGGCCGATACTGCGGGATCGATTGCTGCGGCTGCGCTCACAGGGAGAGTGCCGGCCTGGGCGAAGGCCTGGCCGGACGAGCTCGGCGCGACGCCTGCGCTCAGTGCGCGTGCGGCCTTGGCCTCCTGGCCGTCGGGGCCGAGCGTCACGGTGGCGGTGCCGGTCTGCAGCGGCGGGGGCGGGGCGGGGTGCCAGACCTGTGAGGCGGGTGGCGGGGTTTTCTTGAGCGGTGTCACCTGCAGGTCGTGGACCGCGACTGGGTGGTCGGTGTCGCCGACGGAGTGATTGGGAGGGACCCAGTTCTGTCCCTTGCCGGATGCCGCGAGGGCGGCCCACGCGGCGGTCGAGGGGGCCGTCAGGCTGCCCATGGCGACGGACAGGGCGATGGTCAGCCCGATCCAGCGTCCGTGTCCGATGTTGCGACCGCTCGGTGTTCGAGCATGCCAAATCCCCACCGCAAAGCTCCCGGCATTCGTGACTCAACGTACAAGTTCGCACACAGGTGCGATGATCAGTGCAGACCCTAGGGGCAGGGAGTGACAGACCACCAGAGCCGACCGACCCGCCCACCGAATCTTTATCTTTTCTTGATCGTCAGCAGTGGAACCAAATGGACATGTGACAATAAGTCACCCCCTGGCTTGACCTCGTTCGAGGATCCGCGCATCGTTCCCCTCATCGTCCGACCGGGCGGAAAAGGCTCTGACCAGGGGGAAGCGACTTCAGCCATGCCGATGACCACAGCACCGAACCGACAGCGCCGACGGCGAGGAACGTCACACGGCGCAACTCCCCGAGCCCGGCGTCTACTTCTCCCCGCCTTCACATTCGCCCTCGTCCTCGGGGGGATCTGCGCGCCGGCCTCCGCCACCGGTGGCACCGGGCAGCCCCCAGGACACGGCCCCGCCTCCCCACTGACGGTCAGCCCGCCCGCCGGCAGCCGTCCGGCTCCGACCGCCGAACAGCAAGCGATCACCACCGCGCTCGCCCGAGCCAGGTCCACCGGCGCGGCCGTCGTGGTGGACGCACTGACCACAGCGACCTCGCAGACGACGGTCTTCCCCACCGGGCGGCTGGCCACCACTGAAAACGCGAACCCGGTCCGGGCCCGGTCCGGTGGCTCCTGGTCCGCGATCGACATGACGCTACGCAGGAACGCCGACAACTCTGTGGCCCCCGTACTGTCACCGGTGCAGGTCAGCTTCTCCGGCGGCGGATCCGGGCCGATGGCCACCCTGGCCACACAGGACGGCAGGACGCTGGCCGTCACCGCGCCGTTCCCGCTGCCCGCGCCCTCGCTCAACGGCTCCACCGCCCTGTACGCGGGAGTCCTGCCCGACATCGACCTCCAGGTCACCGCGCTCGAGGTAGGCGGCTGGCGCAACGTCATCGTCGTCCACACCGCGCAGGCCGCCGCCGACCCGGCGCTGGCGACCCTGAAGTTCACGACGTCGGCGACCGGCCTGGCGGTGACCGCCGACGCCGCCGGCAACATCACGGCGCTCGACGACAAGGGCACGGCCCGCTTCAGCGCCCCGCCGCCGCTGCAGTGGGACTCCTCGATCGACGTCGCGCCCACCGCCGGCAAGACCGCCGCGTCGCTCACCGCCCGCAGTTCCGCCACCGACATCGGGACACCGGCCTCGACCACGGCACCGGCCACCGCCGAGGCACCCGGGCCCGGGTCCCGCGTCGCCCCCGTCGCCACCCGCGTCTCCGGCACCACACTCGAGCTCACACCCGACAAGGCCGTGCTCGGCAAGGGCCAGGGCCCCTGGTACATCGACCCCACCCTGGTGGCCACCAGCAGCGCCGCGGGATCGGTCGAGGTCCAGGAGAACCACCCCGGCGCACGCAACTACAACGCGCTCGCCAACGTCGCCACCGGGTACTGCGGCTACAGCAACGTCCCGTCGTGCAACCCGTTCGGCCGGCAACGCGCCTACTTCCAGTTCGCGCTGAACCCGGCGCTCACCACCACCCCCAACGGAGCACCCGCGGCACCGAGCGTCTTCCGCTCCACCCTCAACACGACGGTGACCGCCGCATCCAGCCCCTCGACCGACACGCCCTACGGGGTCTACGGCGCCCCCTACGGCTCCAGTATCGGCAGCTCCACCGACTGGAACCACCAGCCGTGCCGGGTCGACGGGTTGCAGGGCTGCCCGAGGATCACCGGCGGATCCCTCACCAACACCGGCGGTCTCGGCTTCGACGTCACGGCGGCCGTCCAGCAGCTGACGGCGGACCACCAGAGCAGCTGGACCGTCGCCATCGCACCTGACAGCGAGAACGAGAAGCTCTACCGCCACCACTTCGCCAACAACCCGTCGATCACGACGGAGTACGACATCACCCCCTCCGTCTGGTACTCGCGCACCAGCCCCGCGCCCGGCTTCGCCGACACCGGCGGCCAGGCAGCGTGCACCTCCGGCGGCGCCTCCCCGTGGGACAACCCCGGCTGGGTCGGCAACAACCAGAACATCTACCTGTCCGTCAACAGCTGGTCCCCCGCCGGATTCAACCTCTACACCGGCTTCCACCTGTGGGACGACAACGACGCCGGCTTCCACCTCTACCAGGACGCCCCGTGGGCCGGCAGCTACAACGAAGGAACCACCATCGCCGTGGGCTCCCTCACCGACGGACACCAGTACGGCTGGCGCGCCGCCGTCACCGACGGCACCCTCACCTCGGCGGAGTCGCCCTGGTGCTACTTCCGGGTCGACCGCACCAACCCGACCGCGGCCATCACCTCAACCGACTTCCCGCCCTCCGGCACCCCCAACGACCACCCCAGCCGCTACAACACCGACGCCGGCCGCTTCGTGCTCACCGGCACCGACCCCGCCCCCGGCAACGGGCTCAACGCCTCCGGCCTGGCGTGCTTCCGGGTGAGCATCGACCCCACCCCGGTCACCGGCTGGCGCTGCGACGACCCCAACTCCGTACGCCCGGACGCCAGCGGCCAGTTCTCCTTCACGCACGTGCCCGGCCGCTGGGGCACCAACCTGCTCTACGCACAGGCGCAGGACCGCGCCGGCAACTACAGCCAGGTCGCCGTCTACCGGTACTACGCGCCCTGGAAGCCCGGCACCCCGCAGGTCTTCGGCGACGTCGACGGCGACCTCGTCCCCGACATCCTGCTGCCCGACAGCGCCGGCAACCTGCGCACCATCGGCGGGAACACCGATCCCACGCGTGCCTCGTCCGTGCCCGCCGGAGGCGCCCCCCGTCTGGACATCAACACCCCCAGCAGCTGGAGCGACTACCAGATCACCCACCGCGGCACCCTCAACAAGGGCTCTGCCGTGGACCAGCTGATCGCACACAACACCAACAACGCCACCCTCAAGGACAAGCTCTACGTCCTGACCAACAACCAGGCCGGCCTGTTCGGCATTCAGGCCGAACTCGTACGCCCCACGCAGTGCATCCTCACCCCCGGCGGCCCGAAGCAGGCCTGCCCCGCAGCCTTCAAGTCGGGATGGGGTGACGTGACCCAGGTCGTCGCCCTGGGCACACCCGAGGGCGAGCCGGTCGCCCCGCCGGCGGGGAACCCACTTGTCAACACCGCTACCTCTCTCCTGACCGTCGAGAACGGCCAGTTGTGGCTTCACCGGCCCCAGCCCGGACTGAACCAACTCGATTCCACCGCCCAGCTCATCGCACCCGAGTCCGGCACCTGGAACGACTACGAGCTGATCAACCCGGGCCCGGCCAACGGCCCCACCTCCACCACGACCGGCGCCACCACGACCGTCAACCAGCCCACCCTGTGGGCCCGGTACCGGGGCAGCGACCCCCAGCGCGCCGGCAACGTCTACGCCTACGCCATCACCGGCGGGACCAGCCCCGACTACAGCGCACTGACCCGCCCCGACAGCGGTTACCTGATCCTGGCCGGAAGCGGCACCACCATCGCCAACTATCCCGCCATCGGGTCCTCCGGCGACCTCGACGGTGACGGCCTCGCCGACCTGTGGACCACCGACACCGGCGGTAACCTCACCATCTGGCGTGGCGTCAACCACTCGGCCACGGCCAACCGCGTCGACGGCTTCACCTCCCCCTCCACCATGGGCAGGACCACCGCCGCCGTCTCCCTGCGCTCCGACCTCAGCAACACCTGCGCCGACGCCCTCGGCGGCCCCCGCCCCGGCGCGCAGGTCGTCCTCTACAACTGCTACGACGGCGCCAACCAGCACTTCAACCTCACCGTCGACGGCAGCATCCGTAACAACGGCTACTGCCTGGCCACCACCGGCAACAACACCGGAAACGGCGCAGCTGTGGAGATGCAGACCTGCACCGGGGCACCCGCGCAGCGCTGGACGCGCAGGCCGGACGGCACGATCCGCACCACCACGTCCGACCGCTGCCTCGAACTCCCCGGATGGCAGACCGGCCCCGGCACCCAACTCGGCATCTGGGACTGCCTCAACAACCCCAACCAACGCTGGACCCTCACCCCCACCACCTGACACACCTGGGCCCCGCCGGCCGCAACCGGCGGGGCCCACGACCGGAAGGAGCTGATCCCGGCCGGGTGTGTGTTCGCGCTCCCGGTCGGCCTGCCCGCCGCCCGGCTCTTCGCGTACCCGCTGGACGGGGGGCGCGGGGGCTCTGGGTCGGCCTGCTGGTCGGCCTCGCCGCCACCGCCGTCCTCCTGCTGCGCCGCTACGGCCGGGCCCTCACCGCCCGGACCACCACCGCCCCGGCCGCCGTACCCGCGACGTGAACCGTGCGCGGCCGCCGGCCCGGTGGGCCCGCGGTCGCGCGCCGGGTGTCCGACCGCCGCTCGGCTTGACGTTCAACCACTCGTGATCGTCATCGGAATCCGTGGCCCGTGGTGATCATCGTGCGGAAGACTGTGTGCGTGCCCCTTCCTACTCCGCTTGCCGCTGCTGAAGAGATCCACGATTACCTCATTGACCAGCTCGATCTCGCGCTTCGTCGGCCCGGGATGTTCGGGGGCGAGGTGGCTCTTCGGGTCCTGATCGACCACCTGCTGTTCGTGGAGCGCCAGCCCGAGGCCTGGGCCGAGTTGAAACAGGGTTGGGACGAGCGGGGGCTGTGGACCCCCATAGGCCCCGCCGGGGCTTTCCGGGACATGCTCCCCGCTCAGGTCGACTGCTGTGAGGTCGCCTCGGTGTACGCGGAGTTCGCACAGCGACGCGGCTGGCTCAAGCCCGATCGCACTCTCACCGGGGAGGAGTACGAGGCCCTCACAGGCAGGGTCCGGCAGTGGGCCGAGGTTGACCGGACCTGGGTCGACGTGACGGCGGAGTTCGGTCCTCCCTCTTTGCTCTTCGGTGGGAACAATCCTCTGTACGGGAAGACGCTTGGCTACCTCACCGAGGATCCGCAGCAGCCGATGGTGGTCTTCCACCTGTGGAACGGCACCGAACCCGGGGCTGGATCGTGGCCACCCGAGCACGAGCAACCGTCGCTCCTCGCTGTGCGATTCGGCGGCGGCTCGTTCCGCGAATCGTTGACCTTCACCCCCGAGGGCGAGCGGAGAAAGCCGACGGGTGACCCCTGTTTGGCGCCGTAGCCGGTCCGACCGCGAGCCGATCACCCGCATGGGTATTCCCGGACAGCAGGTCCGCCCTCGCACGATCCTGGATCTGCAAGGGGTACAGGATTACGCCAAGGCCGCACCCATGTCCCCGTGGACACTCGGACGAGTGACCGCGAGACCACTTGTTCTCAGCGGCAAGCTGACCGGAGGATCAGAAGCCGTCGGGGTACCTGCTCGGCTCTCCCGTGGCCGGGTCGAGGCCGGCCCTCCACCTGTGCTCCTGCACCTGCCAGTGCACGAAGCCTGCCGACGGCTTCACCAGTAGCGGGCGCCCGATACTGAGCGGCCACCGCTCCCACGCGGTCGAATCCTCACCCAGCAGCCGGAGAAGGAACTCGGCCATGCCCAACGGGTGGACCGTGAACATCGGTCGGGTGTGACGGCCGATGACCAGCACCGGCCAGTCGTCAGGATCCTCGGTTGTGGTCAGCCAGCACAGCATGTCCGGGCCGGATGTCGTCCCCCACGCCAGGATGTGGTCAGGGCCGACATCGAGGGCAGCCCGGCCACCCTCCGTCTCGCAGGCGTAGCGAGCGTCTGCCGTCACGTCCGCCATCGACGCAACCAGGGTGCTGCCCACCGGCGCGGGGGCGAGGAGGTCCATCTCGTCGCTGACCGAGCCGCTACCGAACACCGCCGTGAAGGCCCGGTAGTCCTTGGGGAAGGTGGTACCCCAGCTCGTCCCGGCAGCCGCCCAATCCACGCGCTCGTCGGCGCCGTTCTCCGGCGACATGACCTGAGCAAGTCGCTCGATGCCAAGGTGCACGGCATTGCCCTCCGTCTCGTTCCGCAGTCGACCCAGCCGAGTCGAAGGACACTCATCCGTTCAGTTGGATCTTGGATGCACGTTGAACAGCAAGCTCAGGGCGAGCGGAACAGCTCGTCCAGGTGACGGGTCAGGATCGCCAGCGCGGCGTCGCCGGTGCGCTGGCCGCCCAGCACGCTCGAACCCAGGCCGTTGACCATGGCCAGCAGTCCGGCGGCGGTCACCTCCGGATCCCGGCCGGGGTCGACGTCACCGGTCTGCTGGGCGGCCCGGAGCTGCCGGGCGAGGAAGCCCTCCAGCAGATCCGGCTGGGCCGTGCCGTGCTTCGCCAGCACCTCGGGGTCGCTGAGCACCAGCGTGTAGTACGCGGCGTAGGTCCGGGTGATCCGGCGGCTCTCCGGATCGGTCGGCAGGACGCAGGACAGGACGGCCGTCACCGTGCCGCGCGGCGTGGGCGGGGAGCCCGCCGCGCCGATCCACTGCGCCATCCGGTCCTGGAGCTGGGCACCGAGCCTGGCCAGTGCGTCCAGCAGCAGCCCTTCCTTGCCCTCGAAGTAGTACTGCACCAGTCGCAGCGAGACGCCGGCCTCGGCGGCGCGAGCGAGCAGAGCGCCCCGATCCTCGACGGCCGGGCGTTCGCCGCCTGGCTCGACGAGCTCCTGGCCGCACTGGAGGTGACGGCCGCCCATCTCGTCGGCTGCTCCTACGGCGGCTGACTGGCGCTCAACCAGCAGCTCCACCACCCCGGCCGGACCGCCTCCCTCACCCTGGTGGACCCCGCCGGCCTCGCGGGCTTCGGCCCCCGGTTCTACGGCTGGCTGATCGCCGGCGCGCTCGCCGCCACCGCGCCGCGGCCACTGCGCCCCCGACTGGCCCGGCTGGTCGGCAACAGCGCCGTCCTGGAGACCGGACTGATGAGCCTGATGCGCGCGTCGACGGGTTTTCGCCGCGCGCTCCCGGTGCCGCCGGTGCTCTCCGACGAAGAGTTGCGCCGCCTGACCGTCCCCACGCTGTTCCTGCTCGGGGAACGCAGCGCCCTGCACGACGCGCGCGAAGTCGCCGACCGGCTCGGCAGAGTCGTGCCCGCGGCCCGGGTGGAGGTCGTCCCCGGCGCCGGCGCCGACCGCATCCTCCGGGCCGTCGAACGGTAGGGCCGGTGGCCGCCCCGGTCGCGGGCCCGTGCCGTCAGCGGCCCACCTCGCGGGCGCGGAAGTCCTCGACCGTCTCCCGGCGGATCAGCAGCCGGGCCCGGCCCCCGTGGACGGCGACCACGGCCGGGCGGCCGACCAGGTTGTAGCCCGAGGCCATCGAGAACTGGTAGGCGCCGGCGGCCGGGACGGCCAGCAGGTCACCGGCCCGCAGGTCGGCGGGCAGCCGGGCGTCCCGGACCAGCACGTCGCCGGCCTCGCAGTGCCGGCCGACCACGTCGATCCGGGCCGGCGGGGCGTCCGAGCACCGGCCGACCAGCCGCACGGTGTACGGCGCACCGTAGAGGGCGGGCCGCGGATTATCGCTCATGCCGCCGTCGACCGCGGCGAACACCCGGCCGTCGGCGGTGTGCTTCACCGACAGCACGCGGTAGACGGCGACGCCTGCCGGCCCGGCGACGGCCCGGCCCGGTTCGACCAGCAGCCGCGGGGTGCCGAGCCCGGCCTCGGCGCAGCGAGCAGCCAGCCGGGCCGTCACCCGGCCGGCGAAGCCCGCGAGGTCGAACTCGTCGTCCCCGGGCAGGTAGCGGATGCCGTGGCCGCCGCCGAGGTCCAGCTCGGGCAGCTCGACGCCGTGCCGGTCGCGCACCTCGGCGAAGAACCGCACCACCGCGTCCACGGCGGCGAGGTAGGGCTCGACCTCGGTGATCTGGGAGCCCAGGTGGCAATGCAGGCCCGCCAGTTCGAGGCCCGGCTGGGCCAGCACCCGGGCGACGGCGTCGGCGGCGTCACCGCCGTCGATCGGGAAGCCGAACTTCTGGCCGCCGACGCCCGTCCGCACCGCCTCGTGGTGACCGGCGGCGACCCCGGGGACCACCCGCACCAGCACCCGCTGCGGCGTGTCCGCCGCCACCAGCGCCGCCAGCCGGGGGATCTCGGCCGGCCCGTCGATGACGATCCGGCCGACCCGCAGCCGCCGGGCCAGGCGCAGCTCCTCCGGCGTCTTGGCGTTGCCGTGCAGCACGATCCGCTGCGCCGGGAAGCCCGCGGCGGCCGCCAGCCGGAGCTCGCCGGAGGAGCAGACGTCCAGGCCGAGGCCCTCCTCGGCGACCCAGTCCGCCATCGCGCTGCACAGGAACGCCTTGGCCGCGTAGAGCACTTCGGCGTGCGGGAGGGCCTTCCGGTAGGCCCGGGCGCGGGCCCGCACCTCGGCCTCGTCGAGGAGGTACAGCGGGGTGCCGAAGCGGTCGGCGGCCTCGGCGATGCCGACACCCCCGACCGTCAGCTCGCCGCCGGGGCCGGAGCGCGCCGAGGCCGGCCAGGGGCCGCCGACGGCGGTGGCGCCGGGGGCGGGCGCGCGGTGCGGTGCGCCGCCGGGCGCGGGAAGGACGGCGATCGGGGCGGTGGACGGCTTCGTCATGGCGTACTGCTCCTGCGGGGAGTCGAAGGGGCTTGCGGACGTGGCGCGACAGGCCTGCGCGGGCCTCGATCCTCAGTCGACGTAGCCCATGGCGGCCCGGCAGTGCGCCGCCCGCCCGCGCAGGTGCCGGCCACCGTCCGCAGACGGCCCGTCAGCGGGCTCCTCCTCACCCCGGTCCGGCCGGACCGCAGGGGTCGACGCACGCTCGGGGCGGCGCGGCAGGACGGCGCTGGGCCCGACCGTGCGCAGCGGCCGCGCGGCGGTCATGACGGCCTGGGTCTCACTCATGGGGGCGGATCCTTCCGGCGTGGGTGCGGGGCACCGGTCGGGCCCGCACCTCCAGTGGAGACCCGGTGCGCACCTCGTGCGGCCCTCCTTGACGCGTGGCCTACGCCGCGGCGGCCGTCCTTGACGGCTCCCTGACGCCCGCCGACCCGAACGGCCGGGCCCCCGCCCGCGCCGGGCCGCTTCGGTACCGGGCCCCCGCGGTGCCGGCCAATGCGGTACCGGGCAGTGCGGTGCCGGGCAGCGCGGTGCCGGCCAATGCGGTACCGGGCGGCGCAATGCCTGCTCAGGCGGCCGGGAGCTTCTGGCTGGCGACCAGCTGCCGGTACGGGACGCAGCGCGCCAGCAGTGCGGGGTGCTCCCCGGCGTCGACGACGTTGCCGTCGCTCATCATGATCACGTGGTGCGCGTGCTGCACCGTCGAGAGCCGGTGGGCGACGACGATGACGGCCCGCGTCGCGGCGAGGCGGTCCACGACCGCGCGGAACCGCTGCTCGTTCAGGCCGTCGAGCTGGCTGGTGGGCTCGTCGAGCAGCACGATGTCGGCGTCCGAGAGCAGGGCCCGGGCCAGGGCCATCCGCTGGCGCTGGCCGCCGGAGAGGTCGGACTCCCGGCCCAGCACGGTGTCGAGCCCCTGCGGGAGGCGGGCGATGTCCTCGGTGAGGCCGACGGCGGCGAGCGCGCCCGCCAGTTCGGCGTCGCTGGCCCCGCCCGCCCGGCCCAGCTGGAGGTTCTCCCGGGCAGTGGCCTCCAGCAGGGTGAACGCCTGGTCGACGTAGGCGATCCGGGCGCGCAGCGCGTCGAGCGGCCAGTGCCGGGTGTCGTGGCCGAGCACGGTGATCGCGCCGGACGAGGGCCGGACGAAGCGGTCGATGAGCGAGAGCGTGGTGCTCTTGCCCGCTCCCGACGGCCCGACGAGTGCGGTGAGCCCGGTCCGCGCGGTGGTGAAGGAGACGCCGCGCAGCGCGGGGTCGTCGGCGCCGCTGTGGGTGTAGGAGACGGCGTCGAAGGTGACCGACGGGGCGCCCGGCAGCGGGACGGGGGCGGTGCGGTCGCCGTCCTGCGGGTCGCTCTCGGGGACGAGCCGGAGCAGGTCGTTGCAGCGGTCGCGGGCCGCCAGGCCGGACTGCAGCCGGCCGAGGCCGGTGGCCAGGGTGTTGACGGAGGGGATGGTCTGCAGCAGGTAGAGCAGGAAGGCCGCGAACGTCGCCGCTGCGAGCTCCCCGGAGGCCAGTCGGACCCCGCCGGTCAGGATCACCGCGATCATCGCGAACTGGTTGCCCAGCGTGAGCACGGCGGGGATCAGGGCCCCGAGCCGTGCGCCCTCCAGCGAGACCACCCGCAGGCGCTCCGCGTCGGCCGCCAGCACCCGGGTGACGACCGGCTCCGCCCGGTAGGCCTTGATGGTGGTGAGGGCCTCCAGGTTCGCCGTGAAGCGCTGGGCGATCCGGCCGACGGCGTCCTGCTGGCCCGTCACGTTGGCCCGCATCCGGCGCAGGACCAGCGCGATGACGAGGGTCAGGGCGCTCAGCGAGACGACGGTGACCAGGGTGAGGACCCAGTCGATCCAGACCATCACGGCCAGCGTGGCGACCACGGTCAGCGCGGCGATGGGCAGTTGGGTGGCCACGTCGACGACCTGGCGCAGCAGCAGGGCGTCCGAGGTGATCCGGGCGGCCAGCTCCCCGGTGCCCTGGGTCCGGACGACGGCGAGCGGCAGGCGCAGCGCGTGTTCCATCAGCCGGATCCGCAGCCGGTAGGCCATCCGCTCGCCGATCCGCGCCAGCAGGAAGCCGCAGCCGGCCTGGGCGAGGGCGCTGCCCGCGGCCGCGGCGCACATCAGCGCGACGTCGGCGGCGAGCGGCAGGTGGTCGGAGAAGTCGATGACGACCTCGCGCAGCAGCAGCGGGAGCGCGATGGTGGCGGCGGTGGCGGCGAGGGCGAGGAGCAGGGCGGCGGCGAGCCGGCCGGGTTCGCGGGTGAGTTCGTGGCGGAGCCGGACCGGGCCCGCGGGGCGGGCGGTGCGCGGGTGGTGGTCGGCCACGGGGAACCTCTCTGCTGCGGGCGGCGGAAGGCTGGGTGGAGGGTGGGGCCCGGCGGCGGGCCGGCCGGGCGGCAGCGTGGAGCGCTGCTGCCCGGCCGGCTTCAGGTGGTCACCGACCGCCCCGGCAGGGGCGGTGCCGGGTACCGGTCAGAGACAGATCAGCGTGCTGACCGTGCTGGTGCCGCAGTTGAGCACGCTCAGCGAGCTGGTGCTGGCGAGGGTGTCGTCGATCGGGGCCGCCTCGGTCTCGGGCAGCTCCATGGTCTGGAGGTCGAGGATCGCCATGATGTTCTCCTTCGAGGTGGTGACGGGTGGAACCACCCGGCCGGGCGGCCGGGAGACTGGGGGGCGGCGCCGGTGGCTGCGCCGCGGGGGTGCCGCGGGTGGCGTCCAGGCCGACTCGCGGGGGGACTCGCGGGGGCGACTCCCGGCGGCGGGGTCAGCCGTCGGCGGCGGTCGGTGCCGCACCGGGTGCGCGGCCGGTCCAGGGCAGGAACGGGGTGCCGGCCAGGGCGGTGCCCAGGGCGAGCAGGACACCGGCGCTGCCGGTCGCGAGGTCCGTCGAGAGCCGCAACAGCTGGTCCCCGGGGAAGGCGAGGTGCCCGCGGTAGGAGATCTGGTGCAGCGCCAGCAGCCGGCGGTGCCGGTCGAGGACGGCCGCGGTCCGCTCCGGGGACTCCGCGGCCTGCGGGGGCTCCGCGGTCTGCGGGGGCTCCGCGGTCTGCGAGGTCGGCGGGGTCTGCGGGGTCTCCGTCGCCGGTGGGGTGTCCCCGGCCGGGCGGGTGGCGGACAGCAGCCCGACCAGCCCGGCGCGGCCGTTGAACAGCCCCGGCTGGATGACGAATTCGGGCTCGGCCGCGCGGCGGATCGGCTGCACGTGCGCGGCGGCCGCGCTCCCCGGGCGGTGCGCGAGCAGGGCGTCCAGCGCCAGCCCGATGCCGGCGCTGCCGGTCTCGATGTAGGGCAGGACGCGGCGGCCGTCGACCACCTGGAGCGTGCCGTCGGCGACGGTCGCGCAGCGGTCGAGGTCCAGCCGGAGCAGGGTCTCGGCCCGGTCGAGCAGGGCGGTCGCACCGGTCTGCTCGTACACCCGGACGAGGGCCAGTGCGACCCCGGAGGCTCCCGCGAGCAGCCCCACGCGGCGCTGGTGCCCGCCGGCCGCCGCCTGCTCCGTCGCGTCGGCGGCGGAGCCGACGAGGGTCAGCGCCTCCTTCAGCAGGGCCTCGTCCCCGGTCACGGCCGCGAAGTGCAGCAGGGCCAGGGCGGTGCCGGCGCTCCCGCTGCCCAGGGAGGGCCCGCGGTCCTCCTCGGTGGGCTCGGCCAGCCGTCGGAGCAGCAGCAGGGCCGTCTCCCGCTCGCCCAGCAGGTCGAGCACGTACGCCACGCCGTGGCCCCCGTGGTAGAGGCCGGGCCCGGGCGGGCGCCGGTGCACGGCGTCCACCAGCCACCGGACGTGGTCGGGGTCCGTCCCGGCGCCGGTGGCGTGCAGGGCGTAGAGGACGCCGGCCGCGCCGTGCGCCAGGCCCAGGCCGCCCTGGGTGAACTGGGCGACGTCGCCGGGGAAGAGGCGGTCGGCCCGGTCCGGGGTGGCCGTCGCGGCGATCCCCTCGGCGAGCGAGGCCCGGATCCGCGGCCAGTCGGCGTGCGGTGCGGCCAGCAGCCCGGTGAGCTCGCCGCGGCGCTGTCCGAGCACCGGCCGGGGGGTGCGCCCGTCGCCGGGGGCGGAGCCCAGCAGGCGGCGGATCTCGTCGGTGTAGCCGGGCGGCACCGGGAAGCGCCGTTCGACGGTGTCGGCGAGCTCGGCCGCCTTCCCCGGGTCCAGGGCGGGCAGCTGGGCCAGCGGGAGGAAGAGCCAGAGGCGGATCGCGGCGAGTCCGTACCGGTCGATCTGCGGTCCGGTGTACCCCGGCGGCGCGGTGAAGCCCATGGCGCCGAGCGCGGGGCGGAGGAAGTCCTCGACGGTGCTGGCGAGTTCGAAGTCGATGAAGCAGATGGAGCGGTCCGGCCGGATGATCACGTTACGCGGGTGGAGGTCGCCGAAGACGACGCCGCGGGCGTGCACCGCGTCGAGGGTGCGCTCGATCCGGTCGACGATGCCGACGGCCTCGCGGGTGTACCGGGCGACGGCGTGCTCGTCCGCGTCCGGGTGGATCAGCGGGTAGTGGGCGGTGAGCCACTGGCTGAGCGAGTCCCCCTCGACGAACTCCTGGACGAGGAAGCGGTGTTCCCAGGCCGTCAGCAGCTCGTGCAGGACGGGGACGCCGGGGACGCCGGCCAGCCGGGCGAGCATGTCGTGCTCCTGCTGGAGCCTGGTCACCGCGTCGACGCCGCGCTGGTCCAGGCCGGCGTGCGGCCTCGCCTCCTTCAGTACCACCTGCGGGCCGTCGGCCGTGGCGCGGGCCAGGTAGACGCCCCCGGCGTTGGAGAAGTGCAGGACCCGTTCCACGGTGTAGGGCAGCCCGGTGTCCTGCTGGGCGGCGCGGGCCGCCACCGCGGGTGCTATGCAGTCCGGCACCGGCGCCCAGGCGGGCACCGAGAATCCGGCTCCCCGGACGTCCGGGAGCAGCCGGCCCTCGCCGTCCTCCAGGGCCAGCACGCGGTCCCCCGCCGCGTTGCGGGTGTAGCGCTCGGCGAATCCCCCGTAGCGCAGGTAGAGCGGCCCCTCGCCCCAGCGCAGGTCGCTGAGGATGTACGGGCCGGGGCGGCCGGCGAGCCGGCGGCCGAGGCCGTCGAGACATCGCTCCAGCTCGGCGTCGTCCCGCGGGTAGAGGGTGCAGAACTTCCCGCTCGACCCGCGCGGGGCGTACTTAGAGTTCTGCACCTGGAGGATCGGCAGCCCCCGCAGGAACTTGAACGTCACTCCCTCGCGGAGGCAGTACTCGAAGACCTCCGCGAGGACGGCCTCGGCGTCCGCCGGCGTCGTGGAGACGTGGATCTTCCAGCCCTGGAGGGGCAGTTGCACACCCGTCGGACGTACGACGGCCCACATCTCCAGATCGCCGCGCTCCCACCCCTCGGGCAGCGGCCGGGCGACGGCGGCGAACTCCTCGGTGGCTCCCCATCGCCGGGGCGAGTCGTAGAAGACCGGGTCGGCGAAGGCGTAGGCCTCGTACTGGTTGTCCAACGGGACCCTCCTCGTGGCGGCTGTGCGCTGACAGGGCGGCATGGAGCCGACACCTGCCGTCGGCCGGGAATACGGGATCCGGCGCACTGTGCGGAGGGCGAGCCTCCGGAATTCGGTGCGACCATCCGAAGTATTCAGATATGCGGAGATGATTGACAACAGCGCACGAGAAGTAATTTCCCGGAAATATTCACGACGGAGCGCCGCCCCCCGCCCGGCGTGAGCCGCGGCGTGGAAAAGCGCCCCGCAGGTGCCCGCCGTGCGCCGGTCCGCACGCCGGGTCTCCGGGCCGCCCCCACCCGTCCGGCCGAACGCGCCACCCACCGGCCGACCGAGCCGAATCATGGCGCCGACCAGCGAAGTCACCACCCTCGGCGGCCGGCGCGAGGTGCGCCGCCGGGCGCTCCCCGCACCGCCGCCGCGGGCCGGCCGCACCCGCACCCCGGAATTCACCGTGCGTGCGACCGTCGCCCGTCTGTGCGACAGCCGCCGTGGATTAGCTCATATTGCCGAGTAATTCCACTGGCATTTCCCGGCCGACCCTTCCTTTCCCCGATCCCTCCCGCACCACGGGCCCCGGGCAGCAGAAAGGCGCCCTTCGCCGGCCGGTCCGAATCCGGTCGTCGGGCGCCTCACCGCTCACCGGCCCACGCCGGCCGGGGCTACTGCTCCACCTCCGCCGTGCTCCCCTCCGGCCGCCACAGTGGGTGCTCCCGCTCGGCCCACCGGCGGTCGACCCACCCCGTCCGCATCCCCAGCCGGGCCTCGGGATCCCGCACTGCCATCCGGACGTGCCCGGCGGTCACCACCGCGACGGCCGCGGCCAGCCAGTCGTGGACGAAGGTCGCACCCGTCCGCCAGGCCGGCGGCGCCAGGTGGGTGAGCCACATCAGCAGGCCCGTGCCGAGGAGCACCAGCATCGCGCCGAGCGTCCACTGCGCGTAGAGCTTCTGCCCGGCGTTGAACTTGCCCGCCGGGCGGTGCCTCGCCCGCGCCCACGTCGCCCGCAGCCAGGCCCGGTCCTCGGGGAAGAACCGGCTCAGCCCCGCCACGTCCGCCCGCACCGCCCGGAAGGCGAGCCCGAGCAGCAGCGGCGCCGGCAGCGCCAGGCCGCACCACACGTGCACGGTGACGACCAGCCGCCGGCGGCCGACCAGTTCGGCCAGCGGCGGCAGGTAGAGACAGGCGGCGGTGGCGAGGCAGGTCAGCATCAGGCCGGCGGTGACGCGGTGCACCCAGCGCTGGGCACGGCCGAAGCGGAGCAGCGTCTCAGGCGGTCGGCGCATCGTCACGTCCGTTCGACCGGCCGACCCAGGCGTCGGTGTCGTAGCCGTTCTGCTCCCAGTAGCCCGGCTGCACCGCGTCGGTGACGGTGATCCCGGACAGCCACTTGGCCGACTTGTAGAAGTACATCGGCGCCACGTACAGGCGGACCGGCCCGCCGTGGGAGTGCGAGATCGGGGCGTCCTGCAGCTTCAGCGCGACCACCACGTCCTCCCGGCGGGCCTGCTCCAGGGTGAGGCTCTCGGTGTACTCGCCGTCGAAGCAGCTGAACCGGACGGCGGCGGCGCCCGCGGTGACCCCGGCGGCGTCCAGCAGGTGGGCGAGCGGCACGCCCTCGAACGGCGTGGCCGGCACCCGCCAGCCGGTCACGCACTGCACGTCCCGCACGAGGCGGCGCTGCGGCATCCCCTGGAGGTCGGCCAGGCGGTACCGGCCGGGGCGCTCCACCAGGCCGTCCACCGTGAGCTCGTACGTGTCGGCGCCCCTGGTCGGCACCGAGGCGGCCACCGAGTAGTACCGGAAGCCCCCGCCGCCCGGCAGCAGACCGGTGAGCCCTGTCGGGTCCTTGCCGGCCACGGTGTCCTGCGCCCGCTGGAGGGAGGGGCCGACCGCCACGCCCGCGGCGCCGAGGCCGAGGAGGCCGAGCACCACCCGGCGGCCCACCGGGGTGCCGCGGGGGTTCTTCGCTGTTCTGTCCACGGCCCCGATTCGACCAGGCGCAACCGCCCCGCGGCCAGCCCCGGCGCGCAGCCGTCAGCCTTTCGTCATCTCCGGCCG
The DNA here is from genome assembly GCF_045208415.1 of Kitasatospora sp. NBC_01560. NCBI lineage: Bacteria > Bacillati > Actinomycetota > Actinomycetes > Kitasatosporales > Streptomycetaceae > Kitasatospora > Kitasatospora sp. NBC_01560. Next base: position 1,330,787 of record NZ_CP109364.1, read on the forward strand.
CACCGGCGGCCCGCGGACCCGGTAGGCAGCCCGCGTGGCACCGGCCCGCGGGCGGCGGGCCCGCGCTCAGCGGTGGCACGCCGCCGCCACGACCACCAGCAGGAGCGCGACCACGGCCAACGGGAGGCAGCCGCACCCCGCGCCGCGTCTGCGGCCGACCTCGACATGACCGCCGGGAGGCGTGCCGGCATGCCGCCGCGCGTAGTGCCCGACCTGCTGCCGCTCCCCCTCCGACCGGCCGACCCACCCCGTCCGGTAGCCGCACTCACCGCACCAGTAGCGGAACACCACGCCGTCTCCTCGTGTCTCGCCGTGCGACGGGTCCGTAAGGGCAGCGATTGTGGCGTTGGTCATGCCCGGCGAACAGGCCAGGCCACCGGCCATACCTGACCGGGTGTCACGGGTAGGCTCGCCGCCGACCCTTACCGGCGAGTAGAGAGGCACATCGGTGGCAGAACAGCTCGGCACGCTGTTGCGCCGGCTGCGCGGCCAGGCGGGCCTGACCCAGGAGCAGGTGGCCGAACGGTCCGGAGTGAGCGTTCGCACGATCCGCCGGCTGGAGAGCGGCAGATCCACCGACCACCGGCTGGGCACGGTGAACCTGCTGGCCGACGCCCTCGGGATCGGCCAGGAGGAGCGCCGGCAGCTGGCCACCGCCCTCGCCACCTCGCGGAGCGGGGCGCCCGACGGGGCTGCCGACGGGGCCGCCGGACCGGCCGTGCCCGCGGCTCCGTCGCCCGCGCCTCCCTCCCCCGTGGTGCCCGCACCCGCCGCCGCCCCCGAAGCCGAAACCGTGCCGCCCGAACCTGCCGCGCCACCCGTGCCGCCCGAACCCGCCGCGCCACCCGCCGTGGCGGTCCCCGCGCCGCGGCCGGTGCCCGCCGTCCTGGCCGAGGCCGCGCAGGAGCTGGCGACGGAGGTCCGGCGCCGCTGGCGGCGCGAGGAGGCGCAGCGCCGCGTCCACGACCCGTTCCCGCTGCCCGTCCGGTGGCGACCCGCCCCCGCGGCCCTCACCGACCGCCCGGAGAACATCCAGCGGCTGGGGCCGGGCGCCGAGCCCCGCCCGGTGGACCTGAGCGGTGACCTGCGGAGCGTGGCGGAGCTCTACCGGCGGATCGGCTCCGGGCGGCTGGTGGTGCTCGGACAGGCCGGCTCCGGCAAGTCGATCCTCGCGATCAGGTTCCTCCTGGACCACCTGGAGGCGGCCCCGGCCGCCCCCGGGCGAGTGCCGGTCGTCGTCGGCCTCGGCTCCTGGGACCCGACGACCACCGCGCTGCGGGACTGGCTGATCGGCCGGCTGCTGCGCGACCACCCGCACCTGGCCCGCCGCGGCCCCCGGGGTTCGACGCTGGCCGCCGCGCTGGTCGACGCCGACCTGATCCTCCCGGTCCTCGACGGGTTCGACGAGATCGCGGAGGGCCTGCGGCGGGAGGCCCTCGACGTGCTCAACGCCACCTCGCTGCCGCTCGTCCTCACCAGCCGGCGGGCCGAGTTCGCCGAGGCCGTCCAGGAGGCACACGCCCCGCTGCTCTGGGCGGCCGGCATCGAGCTCACCGATCTCACCCCCGACGACCTGGCCGACTACCTGCCTCGCACCGCCCGAGCGGTCGCCGGCGGCGGGCGCACCGGCGCCGAGGGCGGCGACGGCAGTACGACCGACGGCGGTACGACCGACGGCGCTACGAACGACGGTGGGTGGGGCGCCGTCCTCAAGGAGCTGCGCGCCGGGGGGACGCCGGCCGCCGCGAACCTCGCCGCCGCGCTGACCACCCCGCTCATGGTCATCCTGGCGCGCACCGTCCACAGCGAGACGCCCGGCCGCGATCCCGCCGAACTGCTCGACTCCGCACGGTTCCCCACCACGAGGGCGATCGAGGAGCACCTGCTGTCGGGCTTCGTCCCCGCGGTCTACCGGCACCGCGCCGCCGAGCGGGACGCCGCCGGCCACCGGCCGCGCTCACCGGGGTGGGATCCCGAGCGGGCGCAGCACTGGCTCGGGCACCTCGCCCACCACCTGGTGCGGGCCGAGCACGACCGGCAGGACGTCGCCTGGTGGCAGCTCGGCGACTCGCTGCCGCGCTCCACCCGCGTCACGGCCGTCGTGGCGGCCACCGCCACGAGCGTCGCCCTGTCCGACTGGCTCGCCTGCCTGCTCGTCGGCCCGCTGATCGGCGCCCCGCTGGGGATCGGCGAGATCCTCCTCCAGGGGAGCCTCGTGGGCCCGGTCGCGGGCCTCGCCTTCGGCTCGGTGTACGCGATCCTGATCACGCTCGGCGGCGGGAAGGCCTTCGAACCGGCCCGCGCCCGGCTGCGGCTGCCCGGCACCCGCGGCAGCCTCGGCCGCCGGCCCGTCCGCACCTTCGTCACCCGGTTCGGGAACGGCCTGCTCGGAGGGGCCGTCATGGGCGTCGGGTACGCGTGCGCCCTCGCCCTGGAGCGCGCGGTCTGCACCGGGCCACCACTCACCGATCCGAAGGTGATCGAGGGCACCCTGATCAACATGCTCTGCTTCGGGCTGACGTTCGGATCGGCCGCCGGCCTGGTCTTCGGCCTCTCGGCCGCGCTGGAGGCACCCGTCGACGTGACCTCCGCGGCCACCCCGGCCGCCCTGCTCGCCTCGAACCGGGCGACGGTCGGGCGTCAGTTCCTCGTCCTGGCGCCGGCGCTCACCCTCGCCATCGCCGGCTGCGGGCGCCTCGTCGTCGACCTGTTCCAGGGCCTGCTCGGGCCGCTGAGCTGGGGGCTCGCCGACGGCCTCTTCATCGGCGCGGTCGGCGGGGCGGGCGGGACGGCCGCCTACCTCCTCGCCTTCACCGCCTGGGGGCAGTGGGTGGTGCTGTCCCGCGCCTGGTTGCCGCTGACCGGCCGGCTGCCCTGGCAGCCGGCCGCGTTCCTGGAGGACGCCTACCACCGCGGGGTGCTGCGGCAGACGGGCGCGGTCTACCAGTTCCGGCACGTGCGGCTGCAGCACCACCTCGGGCGCGCGTTCCGCCAGCGCCACACCGGCTTCGCCCCGGCCACCTTCCCGCCCGCACCACCGGGACCGCCCGGACCACCGGGACCGCCCGCACCACCGGCACCACCGGCCCCGACCGGAGCGACCGGGCCGTCCTGACCGGCCGGAGCCCGCGCGCCGGGTGACGGCCGGACGGGGCGACCGGGCGGGGTGGCCGGACGTCACCGGGCGGAGTGACCGGACGTCACCGGACGGCCGGTCATATGTGGCCGGTGCCGTGGCCTGTCCGACGGGCCGGGCGGGCAGCAGCATCGGAGGGACCCGGCCGGCGCGGCGGACACGCCGTCGGCCACCGCGGCACACCGGCGGGCGCAGCGCGCCGCCGGGACCACCCTCAGCCCAAGGAGTCCGATGAAGCCCCTCCGCCTGACCGCTGCCGGCGCAGCGCTGGCCCTCGCCGTCCTGGCCGGCGCCGGCGCCGGCCCCGCGCACGCCGACACCCCGACCGCGGCCGGCCTCCTCCAGGCCGGCGCGCAGCAGGGGGTCGCCGACGGCTACCCCGGGGTGATCGGCCTGGTCCGCCGGGGCGGCACGACCCAGTACGTGCACGCGGGCGTCGGCAACCTGGCCACCCGGGCGCCCGCCGACCCGGCCGCGACGTTCCGGATCGGCAGCAACACCAAGGCGTTCACCGCCACCGTGCTGCTCCAGCTGGAGGGCGAGCAGCGCCTGTCGCTCGACGACAGCGTCGCCAAGTGGCTCCCCGGCGCCGTGAACGCGAACGGTTACGACGGCGCGCGGATCACGATCCGTCAGCTCCTCAACCACACTTCCGACCTGCCCGACTACGCCAAGGACGCCGGGTTCTCGCTGGGCTACGCGCTGAATCTCCAGCCCGACCGGGCCTGGGCGCCGCAGACCCTGGTCGACCTCGGCCTCGCGCAGCGCAGGCCCACCGGGGCGCCGGGGCAGAAGTGGAGCTACTCCAACACCAACTACGTCCTCGCGGGGATGGTGATCAAGGCCGTCACGGGGAACGACACGGCGACCGAGGTCAGGGCCCGGATCATCGAACCGCTCGGCCTGCACGACACCACCTTCCCCACCACCGACCCGTCGCTCTCGGGCAACTACCTGCACGGGTACGAGTACCCGGTGATCGGCATCGGCATCAGGGACGTCAGCACGTCCGACGTCCAGGCCTTCGGGCCCGCCGGGGCGATCGTGTCGACCCTCGACGACCTCACCGCCTTCTCCCGGGCCCTGGTGACCGGGCGTCTCCTGGCACCGGCGCAGCAGGCCGAGCTGAAGACCACCGTCCCCGTGACGGCCGACGGCACCGTGGGCTACGGCCTGGGCATCCTCCACGTGCAGCTGCCGTGCGGCCAGTGGGCCTGGAGCCACAACGGCGCCGTGCTGGGCTACTTCAGCGACTGGTACACGAGCGACGACGGCAGCCGGCAGGTCGCGCGCGCCAACAACGAGTTCCACCTGCTCGCCGGGACGAAGGGCCAGCAGGACACCGGCCGGGCGACGGCCGACGCCTACTGCGCGCTGTAGCCCCGCCACCCCGGGCACGGTTCCCACGCGCAGCCCTGCCGTGCCGCGACCGCCACCACCGAGAGGACCGCCGATGATCCCGCTCCTGCCCACCTGGCGCCGCCACGCGAAGGCGGCCGTCGTCGCCGCCGCAATGGCCGTGACCGTCCTGCTCACCCCCCTGCCCGCGCACGCGGACGACACCGCCCCGCCGCCCTTCACCAACGGGTCCGGGCTGACCCTGGTCGGCCGCCCCGAGGTGCATTCGAGCACCGACTTCACGCTCACCGTGGCCACCGGCCAGCTGTCCGGCACCCACCGGATCCGGATCCTGCTCCCCCGCGACTACGCCGCCGACCCCGGCAGGCGGTGGCCGGTGGCCTACTTCCTGCACGGCGGGGCCGGCACCGTGGACGACGCCGCGGCGGCCCCCGCCCTGCACTCGGACGCGATGATCACCGTCGTCCCGGACGGCGGCCTGAAGGGCTGGTACGCCGACTGGCTGATGCAGAACACCGCCCTCGGCGCGGCCAACTGGCAGACCTTCCACACCCGGCAGGTCGTCCCGTTCATCGACGCCAACCTGCGCACCGTCGCCGACCGGGCCCACCGCGCCGTCGTCGGCCTGTCGATGGGCGGCTACGGCGCGCTGCACTACGCCGAGTACCGCCCCGACCTGTTCGGCCACGTCGCCTCCCTGTCCGGCGGCATCGACTTCGGCATGGCGGAGATCCGCGCGACGGTCGTGGCCACCGAGCTCAACCTGCCGGGCGCGTGGTGCGCCGTGAGCACCTCCGGCACCGGCCACTGCACCGGCTACGGGACGTACGTCGACAGCGACGCGATCTTCGGCTCGCCGTACCCGGTGTTCAACGCCGACCACGTCTGGAACGAGCTGAACCCCGCCGCCGCCGGCAACCTGGCCAAGCTGTCCGGGACGGCGGTCGACCTCTACACCGGCGACCAGGGCCCGATCGACCACTTCACCGCGATGGCCACCCGGACCGTCCGGGACCGGCTCGACCGGCTCGGGATCCCCAGCCGCTTCGTCGACTACGGCGACGGATCGAGCCTGTCGCCCACCTGCGACGGCGGGCACAACTACGGCTGCTGGGCGCCCGCGCTCGCCGACTACGTCCCGCGCCTCGCGGCCGCGTTCGGCGCGGCGGGCTGAGCACCCGCAGACCGGGCGGGCCCGGGCCGGCGGCCCACCCACCGCCGGTCCGGGCCCGCCCGCCGGAACGCCCAGGCCCACGAAGCCCACGCACACGCCCACGACAGGTACGCCCACGACAGGTACGCACCCGGCCCTCGCTCCGCCGGTGTGCGGTTCCGGACCACTGGAGGACGAGCATGACCGGGCAGGACGACCGAGTGAACGGCCGGACGGAAGGCGGCGGGGACGGCGGCGGGCCCGGCAGGGACGACGCGGACCGGTTCCTGCCGATGATCGACGAGGCCGCGGCCCGCGGCCGGCTGGGCGGGCGCCGCGCCGTGTACCAGGGCGCCCGGTCGCAGGCCGGCTCCCTCGGCTGCGCCGTGGCGGGCGTCGTGGTCCTCGGCGGCCTCGGGCTCGTCCTCGCCATGACCGAGGCGGCGGTGCTGGCCGTCATCCCGTTCGGGCTCCTGCTGGTCGTCCCGTTCAGCATCCGGCACGAGCGGGCGACGTCGCGGAAGAACGGCGGCCTGCGGCTCGACCTCTTCGAGCACGGCCTCACCACCGTGGTGCAGGGCTCCGTCCGCACCGTCCGCTACGAGAGCACCGCCGTCCTGCAGCACGTCGTCCGGCACACGGGAGCCGCCGGCCACACCGCGTACGAGTACACGCTCACCGACACCGAGGGTGCGAAGCTCGTGCTGAGGGGGCGGGTGGACACGTTCGGGCAGGTCGCCCAGAAGGGCAGGATCGACTCGCCCCAGGAGTGGGGGCCGGCCATCCAGCAGGCGGTGACCCGCGCCCAGCTCCCCGGCGCCGCGGCCACGATGGCCTCGGGCGGGCGCCTCGACTTCGGCCCGCTGTGGATGACCCGGGACGAGGTCGGGTCCGCGCGGGGGGCGGTGCCCTGGGAGGAGGTCGAGGAGATCAGGGCGGCGAACGGCATCGTCCGGATCAAGGCCTCCGGAAGGGGCCGCGGACCGGGCGACACCGCGGTGAGCAGGATCCCCAACCTCAGCCTGTTCCTCACCGTCGCCGAACGCCGGCGGGTGCTCGGGCGCCGCGCCGCCTCCTGACCGCCCCGGCCCGGGTGCCCCGGCGCACAACGGCGCACCGGGGCACCCGGGCAGCAGCGGACCACCGGCAACGCCCCGGCGGGCGTCACCCGGAGCTCAGCGGAGCTCAGCGGAGATCAGCGGGACATCAACGCCCCTGGAGGGACTTGACGTTGTCGCCGAAGCTCCAGCCCTTCGAACCGTCCCAGTTGACCGACCACGTCATGAGCCCCTTCAGCGAGCCGCCGAAGGCGCCCCACGACTGGCTCACCAGGCTCGGCGCCATGTAGCCGCCGCCCGCACCGGGCTGGGCCGGCAGGCCGGGCACCTGCTTGTCGTACGGCACCTTGATCGTGGTGCCCTGGATGACCAGGCCGTTGTTCAGGCAGGTGGTCTGCGCGGTGAAGCCCTGGACGGTGCCGGCCTGGTAGGAGTCGCCGGAGCAGCCGTACATGCTGCCGTTGTAGTACTGCATGTTCAGCCACCAGAGCCGGCCGTTGTCGACGTACTTCTTGATGATCGGCAGGTAGGAACCCCAGATCGACCCGTAGGTGACGCTGCCGCCGGTGACGTAGGCGGTCTCGGGGGCCATGGTGAGGCCGAAGCCGGCCGGCATCTGGGCGAGGACGCCGTCGATGATGCGAATCAGGTTGGACTGGGAGGCGGACAACGTGTTGATGTTGCCGCTCCCGGACAGGCCGGTCTCGATGTCGATGTCGATGCCGTCGAAGTTGTACTTCTTGAGGATCGGGACGACGGTCGCCACGAACTTGTCGGCGACGGTGCTGGAGCTCAGGTCGATGCCCGCGGCGGCGCCGCCGATCGACATCAGGAGCGTCGCCCCGGCCGCCTTGGCCTGGCACATCTCGGCGGGCGTCGAGACCTTGACGCCGGCGTCCATGCCGTCCTGCCACAGGACGGTGCCGTCCGAGAGGATCACCGGGAAGGCGGCGTTGATGACGTTGTAGCCGTGGGCGGCGATCCGGCTGTCCGTGATCGGCACCCAGCCCATGCCGGGGTGGACGCCGTTCGCGGCGCCGTCCCAGTTCTCCCAGTACCCCTGCAGCACCTTGCCCGACGGCTTGGGCTTCGTGGCGCAGGTGTCGCCCGGCGGGGTGGTGGGCGGCGTCGTCGGCGGGGTCGTCGGCGGCGTCGTCGGCGGGGTCGTCGGCGGGGTCGTCGGCGGGGTCGTCGGCGGCGTGGTGGGCGGGGTGGTGGGCGGCGTCGTCGGTGGCGTGGTGGTCGGCGTGGGGCTGCTGCCGCCGGGGCCGGTGAGCGACACGTCGTCCGCGTAGAACGCGGGCTGCCCGTACCAGCCGTGCACGTAGACGGTCACCGAGGTGGTGGTCGCCCCGGTGGTGAAGCCGACGCTGAGCTGGCTGTACGACGCGCTGTTCGGCGTCCAGGTGGACGGGGCGCTGGTGATGCCGGTACCGGTGGCGCCCAGGTAGACGTAGCTGCCCTGGACGTAGGCGCTCAGCGTGTACTGGGAGTTGGGCTGCACGCTGATGGTCTGGCTGCACTGGGCCGTGTCCTGGCCGGTCGGCGTGGCTTTGAGCGCGGCGGTGCCGGCGTGGACCGGGCTGCCGACGACCGCGCCGGAGCCGCCGGAACACGTCCAGTCGGAGAGCCCGCTCTCGAACCCGGGGTTGGCCACCAGGTTGGTGACGGCGGCTCCGGCCGTGACGGTGCCGGCCACGGCGAGGCCGGCCCCGATGACGGCGACGGCGCTCACCGCGGCGAGGGAGCGGCGCACGACGGTCGGCCCGTGCTCGGTGCGGCCGGTCCGGTGCATCTGCAATGCGCGTTCCACCGCCGCCCGTTGGGGGCGCACAGCACGGAGCGGCTCGCTGCCCGCCCCGTCGACGTCGGGGCGGCCGGGGGCCGGGCTGGGGCGGAAATCGCCCGAAGGACGTGGAGAGCGCGACCTTCGACGGAACATGTGGTGCTCCCTTCCCGCCGAGCGTCATGGACATGACCGACGCGTGGGGGCGTGACGACGCCCGGCTCTGGGTGAGGTGGGGACATGTGGGGCTGTGCCGAACCGGATCGTAGGAGGGGCGGCAAGGCGCGTCAATAGGTCTGGACCAATCGCCAGGGATTCGAACTGCCCGGGCACAGGCCGCCAATGGGCCCGCCGCCCTGCTCACGATCGCGATGGTGATCCACACGATCGGCGAACTCTGCCACTGCGCCGCCGGTTTCGAGGTGTCCTTCTCGCTCGCCCCGCAGCACGCCACCGGTCAGTACCTCGGCGTGCTCGGCCTCGGCACCGGACTGGCCGAAGCCTTCGGCCCGGCGCTGCTCATCTCCCTCTGCATCACCTGGGGCCCCCGGGTGGTACGGACACTGTTGGCGAATCCGGTCCGGTCGTCGTCCGGGAGGCCCAGGTCCGTCCGTGGCGGGGTTCCTACGATTCGGTCCAGCGAATCGGGTGACCGGATGGATCTGTGGTGAGCCAGGATCCGTCTCCAAGGGGTTGGATGTCGTACGGGTTCTCCGAGTGGGCGTCGAACTCCGCTTGGACCTGGCCCGAGGGCACATCGACACGGTAGTGGCGGAACCACTCCAGCTCGTCCTCGGTTTCGCCGGTGAGGGTGACGATGATGGTGTCCTGGGTCAGGTAGCCGCCGCTCCATTCCACGTAGATCTCGTCCGGGTCGTGTCCGAAGGCGTCGACGGAGAGGGCAAACGTCACCTCGCCGTCGGGGTAGGTGTGGATGGCAATGTCGCCCTGCTCGTGGTGAACGGTCATGAACTGGCGCCCATCGGGCGACAGGGCAATGAGGCACCGGTCGTCCCAGGGGTAGCTGATGAGCTCCATTCGAGCCCCGGTAAGCGACGCACGGTAGATCATCGAACCGTCCTGCCCTTCACCCACATCGAGAAGGACTTGATCGCTCGCCGGGTGCAGCAGGTGCTGGCCACCGTGCCCGACAGTCTGCAGATCCTCCTGCGCGATGACCGCTCCGGTCCCGGCGTCCAGGGCGGCCCACTGGTCGGGTCGGTCACGCCCTGCCATAACGTCAGGCCGGTAGACCCACAACACGCGTCCGTCCAACGACAGCGTGCAGCTGGGCCGGTGTCCGCGTGGCTGCTCTGACTGCGGTTCGAACAGTGACCGCCAGACCTCGGCCCCTTCTACTGACACGCAGACGACTGCATTGAGGGTCGCGTAGTAGGCGAGCTGAAGGCCATCGGAAACTGCGTGGTCAACGACGTCGTCGTCAGGAGCCGGCCGGAAGAACATGACGGGCGACAGCACGCCACTGGCATCGGAAGCCAGGTCGTAGGCACAGATGCGTCCGTCGACGAGCCGTGTGATGAACCGCAGGGGGCAGGGGGATTGAGCCATGCCCCGGAGGTTAGCGCCCAAGCAATTGTCCGCTGCTGGCGCCCTGGCAGGGCCAGCCTGTGAAGCCACGAGCTTGGCGAGCAGTGCTCCTACCCGCGGGTAGGGTACTTGATCTGCTGCGACGCGCAACGACGGCCTACGAGGATTGCTCTCGAAGGCCGTCGTCTTGTCGCTGGGGGTAGACGTGTCGATGCGTGCGGGTCAGCCGGGCGAGATTCCGTCGGAGACGGCGCGGGTGGCACGGGCGGCGTTCCCGAAAGGAAGCCTGGCCATGCGGCTGCGCGACGAGCTGGGGGAACTGTTCACCGATGAGGACTACGCGGGTCTCTACCCCGCGCGGGGGAAGCCGGCTTGGTCGCCCGCGCGGCTCGCGGTGGTGTCGGTGCTGCAGTTCGCGGAAGGGCTGTCGGATCGGCAGACTGCGGATGCGGTGCGCGGGCGCGTCGACTGGAAGTACCTCCTGGGATTGGAGCTGACGGACCCGGGCTTCGACTACTCGGTCCTCAGCGAGTTCCGGGACCGGCTGATCACCGGAGACGTCGGTATGCAGTTGCTCGACCGGATCCTTCAGGCCGCCGACCGGCGAGGACTCCTGAAGACGGGAGGGCGGGCCAGGACGGACTCGACCATCGTTCTGGCGGCGACCCGGAAGATGAGTGGCTTGGTGCGGCTGGGCGAGACGCTGCGGGCCGCGCTGAACATGGTCGCCGCGGTGGACCCGACATGGCTGGCCGTTCAGATCCGGCCGGAGTGGTTCGACCGATACGCGATCCGCTTTGAGGACATCCGGCTGCCAACGGCCCAGACTAGGAGACCGAGCTGATCGAACAGATCGGCACCGACGGGATGGACTTCCTGCGTGCAGTGACCGGCCCGCAGGCCCCGCCCCTCCTGCGCCTGCTGCCCGCCGTTCAGACCCTTCGGGCGATGTGGATCCAGGAGTACGTCGTCATGGACGGCGTGGTCCGCCGCCGCGACATCAAGGACCGTCCGCCGGGCGCCAAGCGCCTGGTCAGCCCCTACGACACCGATGCCCGCGGCAGCGTGAAGCGCGGCACCTTCTGGGACGGCTACAAGGTCCACCTCACCGAGACCTGCGAGCCGGACGCGCCCAACTTGATCACCCACGTGGCCACCGCCGACTCCACGGTCCAGGACGTGGCGCTCGTGCGGCCGATCCACGCGCACCTCGCCGAGCGGGACTGGCTACCAGCTGTGCACCTCCTCGACTCCGGTTACACCACCGCCGGGGAAGTGGTCACGGCCCACGAACAGCACGGGATCGAACTCATCGGCCCCGTGCTTGGCTCCACCAGCTGGCAGACCAGGGCCGGCGAGGGCTACACCCAGGACGATTTCATGATCGACTGGACGAACCAGCAGGTCACCTGCCCCAACGGCAAGACCAGCAATTCCTGGGCCCCCGGTCGATCACAACAGGACGCCCCCGTCATCCGCGCCCGATTCTCGATCCACGACTGCCGCCCCTGCACCGCCAAGGCGCATTGCACCCGCGCGGAGACAAGCCACGGACGAAGGATCACCCTGCGCCCCAGGCCGAGCATGAGGTCATCCGACAAGCGCAGACCCGGGAAGCAAGCTCCGAGTGGAAGGAGCAGTACGCCCACCGCGCCGGCGTGGAAGGGACCATCGCCCAGGGCGTCCGCTCCTTCGACCTGCGCCGATGTCGCCATCTCGGCCTCGCCAAAGCCCGGCTCCAGCATCAGCTCACTGCCACCGCGATGAACCTGCACCGCATTGACGCCTGGCTGATCGGCACACCACGGGCCCGCACCCGCACGTCTCACTTCGCCGCTCTCCGGCATGCGGAGTAGCTCGTCAGGATTCGCCAACGGTGTCTGGTACGTCTCGGGGCCCTGTTCGCCCTGACCGGCCTGGCCGCACCGCCCGCGGTCCGCGGTCCGCCGGGCACTGCGCCGGCAGCAAGCCCGCCGGGCCCACCCACAGGTCGCGCCACAATACGTCGGAGGAAGCTCGGCCCCCCGGCCCCCCTGGCCGCCGCCGGCCCGGCACCGGCACCGGCACCGGTCGGCGTTCCGCGGACGGTCGACGTTCCGGGGGCATGACGTCGTGCGCCGGCCCGGCGGACGCACCGTTCGTGCGGGCCGAGCGGCAACCCGGGGGCTCGGGCGGTTAGTGTTCGTGAGCCGGTTCCGCCTCAAGGCCGGCAGCACGGACACCCTCGACCCGGCCTGCCGGCACGCACCCGGGCGGGCTCACACCGCAGTCGGCGAGCGGTGTGCCGGGTCGAGCCGACGGCACAGGGACGAGCATGAGCAACCCGCTTCAGGACCCGGAGTTCTTCCGGAACCCGTACCCCACCTACGCGGCGCTCCGAAGCGCTTCACCGGTCCGGGAGGTACCCGGCGGCGGAGGGCGGTCGAGCTACCTCGTCACCGGCTACGCCGAAGCCAGGGAGGCGTTCACCGACCCACGGCTGTCCAAGGACGCGGCGGCCTTCTTCGCCGGCGAGGACACCGGACGCAACCTGCACCCCGCCGTGTCCCGGAGCATGCTGGCCACCGATCCGCCCCGGCACACGCGGCTGCGGAGCCTGGTCACGAAGGCGTTCACACCGGGTGCCGTCGCCCGCCTGCGCCCGTACATCGCCGGCGTGACGGACGCGCTGCTCGACCAGTGGGTCCCCGGCGAGCCGACCGACGCCGTCGCCACCCTGGCCGGCCCGCTGCCCGTCGCCGTCATCTGCCGACTGCTGGGGGTTCCCGACGCCGACCACGCGGCCGTCCGGACCTGGTCGGACGAACTCTTCGCGGCCGGACGGCCCGAACGGATCGACGCCGCCTCGCACGCCGTCGCCGGCTACCTGGCCGACCTCGTCGCGGCCAAGCGCCGCACGCCCGACGACAGCCTGCTCAGCGATCTGATCCGCGCCCGCGACGGCGAGGACGGTGAGGACCGGCTCGGCGAGGACGAACTCGTCTCCCTCGCGGTGCTGCTTCTCGTCGCCGGGCACGAGACCACCACCAATCTGATCGGCAACGGCCTCGTGGCACTCCTCCGGGCTCCGGAATCGCTGCACCGCCTGCGCGAGGACCCCGACCTGGTCGAGGCCGCCGTCGACGAGCTGCTCCGGCTCGACTCCCCCGTCGGCATCGCCACGTTCCGTTTCACCACCGAGACCATCAGGCTGGGTGGCACGGAGATTCCGGCCCGGTCACCCGTGCTCATCGCGCCGGGCGCCGCGAACCGCGACCCCGCCCGCTTCCCCGAGCCGGACCGGCTCGACCTCGACCGCGGGGCCGGCGGACACCTCGCCTTCGGACACGGCATCCACCGGTGCCTCGGCGCTCCACTGGCACGGGCCGAAGGCGGGATCGCGCTGCGCGCCCTCGTCACGCGCTTCCCCCGGCTCCGCCTCGCCGTGCCTGCCGAGGAGTTGGAGTGGCGCCACACCCGGCTGATGCGTGGCCCGGTCTCCCTGCCGGTCCTGCCGTGACGACGCCTCCGGCGGGGCCACCCGGCGCCGTACACCACTTCCCTGGACGCAACTGCCCCCACCTACGGGCAGAACAGGTGAAACGGCCTCCGAGCCCGGCCGCGGACAGCCGTTCATCGAGCAGATCGCCGGGCTGACTCGACGCCACGGCCGATGGACTGAACGGCTGCGGGCGGTGCTCGCCTCGGTCGGTCTGCCGATGGCCGGACGCGCTGGTGCCCGGCTGGCAGGGGGGTTCGGAACTCCGCCCTGGACTCCGGCGTCGTCTGTCAGCAGCCACCTGGAACTCCCCACGGACGGCCAGTTGCGATGTAACAGTCGGTGACGAACCTGCGGGCTGGCCGAGGCGCACGCCAGCCATCTGTTTCGAGCCGCACCCGAAGCGGCCGCTCAACGGGCAGCGGGGGATGGATACACCCGTGGGAGGTGGGTGTGTCTGGCGGTCGGGCTACGTGTCCCGTTCTGCGGTGAGGCGCTGAAGCAGGTCGAGCAGGGTTGCGCGGTCCGCGTCGGGCAAGCTGGAGAAGCAGGCGGCGAGCACCTCGTCAGCAACCTTGTTGCCGACCGTCAGGACTTCCTCGCCGGCGGGCGTGAGGTGGTGCTCGATGCGCCGGCCGTGTCCCGGTCGGCGCTCCACGAGGCCCTGTGCCGCGAGGCGGCCGACGAGCGTACCGAAGGCCTGTCCGGTCTGAAACGTCGCCGCGGCCAACTCGCTGGCCGACGCCCCGGGTGAGCGGCTGATCGCGCGCAGGGCATCCCACTGCGCCAGCGTCGTGCCGATGGCCGACAGCGCGCTGTCGAGCGCCCGATGCTGTCGATACTGGGCTTGTTTGACCGCTCTGCCGAGTTCTTGCAGCTCACCATGCATGGAGCGAGTCTACGCCATGATCAAGGTAGCTTATATAAGGATGTTTAGTTATGGTGGTGGGCATGCTCACCGACGCATCAGCCGAGTCCGCTGACCTGTCCCTCACTCTGTCCGAGGCCGGAGCCGGCAGGCCGGTCCTCATCCTGCACGGCGGCGGAGGCCCCGCCACAGTGGCCGGCCTCGCCCAGCGCCTCTCCCGCATCGCCCACACCATCACGCCTGTGCACCCCGGCTGGGACGGCACCCACCGCCCCGCATGGCTCACCGGCATCGACGACCTCGCCCTCGCCTACCTGCACACCGTGCGCGAACGTCGACTGCGCGACGTTCTCGTCGTCGGCTCCTCGCTCGGGGGCTGGATAGCTGCCGAGATGGCCGTACGCGACAGCACGGGAAGCATCACCGGCCTTGTCCTGATCGACGCCGTCGGCGTGCAGGTCGAGACGGAGCCGATCACCGACTTCTTCGCCCTCGACGCCCGCGGCGTTGCGGAGCACTCCTGGCACGACTCCGACCGGTACCACCTCGACCCGGCCAACATCCCGGCCGAAGAACTCGCACGCAGACAAAGCAACATGACCACCATGCGCATCCTCGCCGGCGACCCCTACATGCATGACCCCAAGCTGCTGCGCCGGCTCGGACATGTTCAGACGCCTGCCCTCCTGCTCTGGGGTGAGAGCGACCGCATCGTCACTCCCGCCTACGGCGCGGCGTACGCCGACGCCTTCGGCAACGGCCGACTCAAGGTCATACCCGAGGCCGGCCACCTTCCGCAGATCGAACAACCGGAAGCCACCTTCGCTCTGATCGACGCCCACCTGCGCCGGACGAGCGACCCGCTCCATCACCAGTGAGTAACCGTCGGTGGCCAGTTACCTCCCCACCAACTGGCCACCAGTGGGGAATCGCAACCGGCGCGCGCCCTGGCCAACGCCATCAAGGAGGCCGCCCAGGACGTGCCCGTGCCCGACATCGCCAAGGAGCTGGTCATCAGGACCGGCAAGAACGCCGGGAAGAACCCCTCGATGACCTCCGTCCACCGGGCACTCGCCGATGCCGAAGAGGCCGACTCGGAGCAGCCCGGCCAAGTGGTCACCCGGTGCGTCAGGATCGGTCCGCGGGTGGTTCAGGCGGCGCCGTAGAGAGAAGCGGTTTCGCACCCGGCCTGCCACGAAAGACACCTCCGGTGCGGCGATGTCCTCGCACTACCGTCACCGACCAGCGCCCGGCCCTCCCCGGCCCCCGTGCCACCAGCGGCCTGATCCACGACGCCAACACCGGCATGTCCCTGGAATTCGAACGGCCTTGACCCGGGCGAGGATTCGAAGGCGGGTGGGTGGCGACGGTGGCGATCGCCTCCAGGGGCCTGGCGCCGTCGGAGTCGGTGTGGCCGACCGCGGCGATACTGCCGCCGAACGCCGCAGAGGTCGGCCCGCCCGCCACACGGTGGATCTCACCTGACTTCCCGTCAGCCGAGGTCAGTAAAAGTCAGCATCAGTCTCGGTTCAGGGGCATGACCATGGGAGTGCGACGTAAAGGGGCGTACAGGTCACGAAGGTCCGGCCGACCTGGGCGCGGGGCGGTAGCCCGGACCATCGGGACCGGCCCTCTCCAGTTCGGGCGCTCTTCCCCCCGCGAGCGCCCCGGCGCATGCTGATTCCGGGCCGGACAACGGCGTCCCGCCCGCGGAGGGGGACCGGCATGGACTACAAGAACCTGTTCGAACGCATCGACGACGCCGTCCACCCCGTCCTGAACGAGGGAACCGTCGCCCAGTACATCCCGGCCCTCGCCGCCGTCGACCCCCACCGGTTCGGCCTCGCCATCGCGGACACCGCCACCCGCAAACCGCCACGCGGCACCGGGGACTGGCAGGTCCCGTTCTCCATCCAGTCCATCTCCAAGGTGTTCACCCTGGCCCTGGTGCTGGCCGCCGACGGCGACTCGCTCTGGGCCCGGGTGGGGAAGGAGCCCTCTGGGTCGCCCTTCAACTCCCTCGCCCAGCTGGAACGTGAGAACGCGATCCCGCGCAACCCCTTCGTCAACGCCGGCGCCCTGGTGATCACCGACCGGCTGCTCACCCTCACCGGGGACTCCCGGGGCACCCTGCGCGAGTTCCTCCGCACCGAGAGCGGCAACCCCCACATCGACTTCGACGCCCAGGTCGCCTGGAGCGAGAGCCACCACGGACACCGCAACGCGGCCCTCGCCCACCTGCTGGCCGACCACGGCCGCCTCGACAACCCCGTCCCGGACGTCCTCGACCACTACTTCTGGCAGTGCGCCCTCACCATGAGCTGCCACGACCTCGCCCTCGCCGCGGGATTCCTCGCCCGGCACGGCCTCCGGTCCGACGGCACCCGGCTGCTCACCCGCAGCGAAGCCAAGCGCGTCAACGCCGTCATGCTGATCGGCGGCACCTACGACGCCGCCGGCGAGTTCGCCCACCGCGTCGGCCTGCCCGCCAAGAGCGGCATCGGCGGGGGCATCCTCGCCGTGATCCCCGGGCGCGGAACGCTCTGCACCTGGGGACCGGCCCTCGACAGCCACGGCAACTCGATCGCCGGCATCACCGCGCTCGACACCCTCACCACCCTCACCGGCTGGTCCATCTTCTGACCGGCGGCGCACGGGCGGACGGCTTCGCGAGGGGTCTCGCGCGGCCTGTCGGTGCGGCCGGTGCGGGAGCCCGGCGGCGCAGTGCAGAAGGCGGTCCGCCACGAGGGCCACAACGGCGCTGCGGCCCGTGAGCCGAACGACATCGGCCTGGTCCGGGCCGGGCCCGCCCTTCACAAACCGTCACCAACTGGATGATCTGTCACTTTGCTGGGACCTTGGCCCACTGGGCTCGCTTCAGCGTTCAGTCATCTCAACCAAATCCGCGACGCCGAAAGCTCCGGCTTCACCTCGGGAGAAGAGGAGGCACAGGGCTTGGTGATCATGGAGGTTGCGACGCTCTGTGATCACCGGGAGACCTGTGCCTGCCTTGCCGTCATGGCTGACCGAACCCTTGTGGGACCAATTCGCGGCGCTGCTTCCGCAGCGGCCCGTCTACGATCCAACCCACCCGCTGGGCTGCCACCGCACGGATCAGCGACCGGACCATCCTCGACAAGCTGCTGCGACTCCTCCTTTGTCAGTCCGGGAACTCAGGCGGTGCACAAAGTCGCGGCGGGGCGCCGCCCCGCGGTGTACGCGGCCGGTGGGACACCCATGAAGTGGCGGAACTCGGCCGTCATGTGGGACTGGTCGTAGTAGCCGGCCGTCGCGGCGATGTCCGCCCATCGGCCGGCATCGGCCGCGAGCACGGTGCGAACGCGGTCGATGCGTGCGAAGTGCTTGGGGGACAGACCGGTGGCGTCGGTGAACAGGGCGTGCAGGCGGCGCTCACTGATGTGCAACCGGGCCGCGGTCGCGGCGACAGTGGCGCCGACCAGTAGACGCGCCGCCTCGTCGAGCCGCTCCGACGGCTCCGGGCGGTCGGCCAATGCCTTTTCGAGAGCGGTGACCGGGTCGGCGGCGAGCTGGTCGACGTCCAGACCCGGTAGTTCGCCGAGCGGCAGGACACCGTCGGCGAGACCATTCAGCGAACGTCCGAGCAGGGCTTGGGCACGACCCGGACGCATACGGACCTGCACGCACGAGTGGCCGGGCGCGGCGACGTGATAGGCGGCCCGGGTGCGGGGGCCCATGACGATCAGCTCGCGCTTGTCAGTACGCAGGAGAAGCGTGGTGGCGTGATCGGGCACGTCGACCGCCGCCGAACCCGCCGCCGTAGCGACATCGATGCCGGCCACCCACCGCAGGAGGGCGGGCGGCACGACGAGAGAACTCATGCGGCCCACGATAGTGCCGAAACTTCCTATCACGAGGTGTGAGAGCGCTGTCATCGTCGGGCACATGATCCTTGTTACCGGTGCCACCGGCACCATCGGTAGTCACGTCGTCCGTCTGCTCACCGAGCGGGGTGTGCCGTTCCGGGCGATGTCCCGCCGTGAGCGGGCCGGCGGGGTGCGGGCCGACTTCGACGACCCGGCGTCGCTGGCGCGCGCGGTGGCCGACGTCGACACGGTCTTCCTCGTAACCGTGCCCCCCGTGCCGACCGCGGACCACGACATCGCCCTGGTCGCAGCCGCGCGGGCGGCAGGCGTCCGTAAGATCGTCAAGCTGTCCGCCATCGGCAGCGGCGAGCGGTTCGACGGCGCGACCGTCGGCGCGTGGCACCTCGCCGCGGAGGAGGCGATCGAGGCCAGCGGGCTCCTGTGGACGATGCTTCGCCCGCCGAGCTTCGCCTCGAACTTCTTGTGGCACCGGGCGCTGATCCAGGCCGGAGAGCCGATCCCGAACCTGGCCGGCGACTCCCGGCAGGCCATCGTCGACCCGAGGGACGTGGCTGCGGTCGCCGTCGCCGCCATGACCAGCGATGCACACGATGGGCAGCGGTACGACCTGACCGGGCCGGAGCTGCTGACGTTCGCAGACCAGGCGGCGATTCTGGAGGGCGTGCTGGAACGGCCGGTCAAGCTCACTGACACGAATGCGCTCGACCAGTTGCCGGCCGGGATGCTCACTGGCATCGGCTGGGCGCGCGCCGGCGGTGCGGCCTACATCACCGACCACGTGCCGCAGGTGCTCGGCCGTTCGGCGGGCACGTTCGAGCGGTGGGCACGCGACCACCGGGAGGCGTTCGCGGCAATGCCGTAACCCACCGCTGCGGACGGCTGCCAGGCTCTGGTGGCGATGTGTCGGAGCCGGGTGAAGACGCCGAGCCGGATCCACTCATCACGGCGGTTGCGGATCGTGGTGGCTGAGCAGGTGGTGTCCGCCAGGGCTTCGTAGGAGCAGCCGAATTGGACTCAGCCGACGGCGGCGAAGCCGTGGCCCGCGGTACTGGCTGGCGTCCTCGGGGTGGCCCGCGGTCTTCACATCAAGGCTGCGGTCAAGGACCTCTACAAGCCGGCGGAACCGCTTGCAACGGCGTCGGCGAGGTGCGTCCGCTCCGGATCACCCGGCCGAGCTGATCTCACCCCCGTCCACGCCGCCCGGCCGGCCGCCGAACTCACGCTCCCCGAACTCCGACCGCTCGCCCCGACCGGAGCCACCGCAAGTACCGGATGCCCGCCCTACCGCCGGCGTAGCACCTCGCAGCACGGACGCCGCAGCGACGGCGCACCCACCCCGGCCGCACGCCGGCGGCGACCCGCAGCAGGCTCAGGCGTGCTCGGTGCTTGGATTCCCACCGGGCTTCGAGCCGCCGGACGCCATCCGAGCCTGTGACGGGGCCACGCGGCGCTCATCCCACTTCCCCGGCGAGCACCACCGTCCGTGCCGGACGTCCCGCCGCGCGGAGGTCAGGCGATCCAGAGAGGTCCAGAGCACGTGCCTGACAACCCGTCAGGAGAGTCGGCAAAAGGTCAGCATCTATCCGATCAGACCCTGCCGAACGCAGCTGAACACGAGAACCGGCCGAGCCTCCGGCAGCCCCCGCTTACATGGCCATCGGGCTCGGATGTCCTCGGTCGACCAGGACCCAACCCATGGGTAAGCCCTGTCCGAGCGTGCCGGCTCAACCGGCTGGAAGGACCAGGGAACCGCAGTTCAGCGCACCCGACCACGCGCCTTCAACGGGATGTCGGGGAGAACAGGCGCACGCAGGCGGGCACCGTCGTAGCCGTGCACCTCACCGAATCGCAAACCCTTCTCCCAGTCATTCCGTGCTTGTACGATCTCCTCACCGGAGCGGCCGATGAAGTTCCACCACATACCACGGTTCTACCGTTTCGTCCCAGGTCAGGGGCCTGATCGACCATCCGGTGTCAGCAAAAGGTCAGCAAGACACCCGGGGGTAGACAACCATGGCCACCATCAACCTCGTCCGCGGCATGGGCAGCTTCTTCAAGGAGTGCGATCACCCCGAGAGCCGGTGGCAGAGGTGCCCCCACGAGTACAAGATCCGCTACCGCAACGCAGCCGGCAGCCAGACCGAGGAGTCCGGCTTCACCACCCAGGACAAGGCCAAGGCCCGACTCGCCGAGGTCTACCAGGCACGGAAGAACAACCCGCAGAGCCAGCGCAAGGCGGAACGCATCCAGAAGTACGGCCCGATGCAGTTCGAGCCGTACGTGACCGAGTGGAGGGCAGGCCAGCGCGACCTGCGCCCCAGCTCGATGCGGCACCTCGACTCGCTCCTGGAGCACCACCTCTTCCCGGCGTTCCGGAGCCGCCGGATGGGCACCTTCGACCACAAAGTCGTCGAGGCGTTCATCCAGACGATGGAGCGCAACGGCGTCGGACTGGCCACCCAGTCGAACGTCTTCGACAAGCTGAAGTCGATCCTCCTGGATGCCCACCGGCTCGGTCTCTACGACGACAACCCGCTCGACGGGGTCAAGCCGCCGCAGTACGACCTCAAGCGTGCCGTCATCCCCTCCCCTGCCCAGCTCCAGGACATACGCACCGCCGGCGACGACATGTTCCGCCTCACCGCTGACCTGATGAGCGGCTGCGGCATGCGCAACGGCGAGGCCCTGGCCGTCAATATCAACAACATCGTCGCTGACGACGTGTACCGGATCACCGAGCAGGTCAACCAGACCACGAAGGACTACGCACCGCTCAAGCACCGAAAGGCCGGCGACTACCGCGATGTCCCCCTTCCCGCCCGCGTCAAGCACAGCATCGAGCGGTACGCAAACACATACGGCACCATCGACGGCTACCTGCTGCGACATCCCCGAGACCTGACCAAGCCTCTGCCGTACTACTTCATGCACAACCAGTGGCGGCGAATCAAGAGCGACGGACTCGTCGAGATCCCCGAAGGCATGGTCATCTACAGCCTCCGCCACTTCTTCGCGTCCAACTGCCTCACCCACAACATCCCGATCACGGATGTCGCGGAATGGATGGGCCACCGCAGCCTCGACATCACGTTCAAGATCTACCGCCACCTCATGCCTGGCTCCATCGGCCGCGCCGCCCAGGTCCTCGACCTCGGCCTCGCTGCCTGAACGGCGGAGGCCCTGCCCCCGATCGCCTGGATCGGGGGCAGGGCCTCCGCACTCCGTTCCTATGGACTCAGCCGCCGGACAACCGCTGCTGCTTCACCCACGCCTGGACCTCAGACACCTTGAACTGAAGCTTCGCATTCTGCCCATGCCCGAACCTAAAGGGAACAAGGCCCCCACGAGACGCCTCGCGATAGACCCACGGGACGGACATGTTCAGATACTCTGCGGTCTCCTTGACACTCATGAACTGCTGAGCCATGGGCTCCTCCTCTGCGACAGCTGGCAACAGCGGAGAGGCTCACACGTGAACGGCTTTTTGGCCGAGCCCAAAGTCCTGTGATAGGCGCCTGCAAGCGACCGTTCCGACAATGGCTGCTTGGCCATTATCGTCGATTCTGTCACCCTTGACCCCCAGTCAAGGGGTTCAACTATTGTCGGCAGCCGAGGCCTCAAGGCCTCGGCTTTCCTCTCGCTCAACTACCCTGGGGTACAATTGAGTTGGGACTTCCCGACGGAAACGGCGACGCAGCGAGCTGACAGTTGCTCAGTGTTTACTTCGTGCAGAAGTGTCCGTTTCGGACCATGGGCGCCCATAGGCGCTCATCGGGTGTGGTCCCAAAGTGGTCCCCAGGCCGGGCGCCTAGCCGCGGCTACTGCCTGTGATCGATACCTGTCGGCCCCTTCAGCAAGCGGCGTCGTACCTGCCTGACTGCCCCTGCGTCGATGCCGTCGGCCGGCCTGCGGGGCCCGGTCCTGCGGGCGGATCATGGTCGCTTACCCACCGGTTGCGCATAGTGATCTTCCGGGCGGTGTGTCGTCTTGAGCGTGTCGTCGCCGTGTGGTTGTGACTACGTCGCGCACCGCCTCTCACGCTCTGCCGCCACGCCCGACCGGGCGGCGACTCTTGGTCCCGGATCACCCGATCGACAGAAGGGGAAGCTCATGGGACAGCGTGCGCGGCGGGGTCGGGTCTACCGGCGGTGCGGATGTACGGACGAGCACCGCAAGCAGCTGGGTCCGTGGTGCGTGCGATTGGTGGAGGAGGCGGGTCACGGGTCGTGGACGTACTGCGTCGACCTCGCTCCGGAAGACGGGAGGCGAAGGACCCGTCGACGGGGCGGCTTCACCAGCCGGGCGGAGGCGGCCCGCGAGATGGCCGCGGTGCTGGACGGTGAGCTGCGCGGGGTCTACGAGAACCGCCGCACCACCGTCGCGAGCTACCTGCGCGAATGGCTCGCCACGAGGAAGCCGTACCTCGCGCCGAACACGTACGCCGGCTACGCCGCGTGCGTCGAGCGCGACCTCGTCCCCGCCTTCGGCCACCTCCGGCTCCTCGACCTGCGCCCGGAACACATCGACGCCTGGGTCACCGCCCAGCTGGAGGCCCAGCGCGGACGCGTCACCGTCTACCGGGCCGTGTCCACCCTGCGCAACGCACTCAACGCCGCCGTGCGCTCCTGGCGCCTGCGCTACAACCCGGCCAAGCACTCGGTGCCGCCCAAGCCCCGCGCAGCCGAACGCACCTGCTGGACCCCCGAGCAGGCCGCGACCTTCCTGCAGCACAGTGCGGAGCAGTACGCGGACCAGCTGACCGACCTGTTCGAGGTCATGCTCGGCACCGGCATGCGCCGCGGTGAGGTTCTCGCCCTGCACTGGTCGGACGTCCACCTCATGGACCGCAAGCTGTTCGTCCGCTGGACCCTCGCCGCGATCGACAACGGCAGGATCCACCTTCGCGCACCCAAGACCGAGGCCAGCCGGGCCTGGATCAGCCTCTCCCCCAGGGTCATGGCCGCCCTCCACCGCCAGGCCGCGATCCAGCCGGCCGCCCACCCGGACGGCCGGCTCGAGGGCCTGGTCTTCGCCCGCCCGGGCGGGACACCGTTGCGGCCCCAGTGGGTCCTCGACCAGCTCCGCAAGCGCACCGCCGAGCTCGACCTGCCCAGGATCGGCCTGCACGACCTTCGCCACACCGCGGCCAGCATCATGATCGCGGAGAACATCCCCGTCGCCGTCATCTCCAAGACCCTGCGGCACTCCACCATCGCCACCACCATCAACCTCTACGGCCACCTCCTCAAAGACTCCGCCGACCAGGCCGTGCTCGCGT
Source organism: Kitasatospora sp. NBC_01560 (assembly GCF_045208415.1). Classification (NCBI taxonomy): domain Bacteria; kingdom Bacillati; phylum Actinomycetota; class Actinomycetes; order Kitasatosporales; family Streptomycetaceae; genus Kitasatospora; species Kitasatospora sp. NBC_01560. The sequence goes on from NZ_CP109364.1 coordinate 1,354,317, forward strand.
TGGCCCAGGCCCTCGACCGGGCCGCCGCCAAGCAGAGTCCGGTCCCCGGGCCCGGCGAGGTTCTCCGGCGGGTGGCGTAGCCGCGCGCCGGACGGCTTCCGTGCTGCGGCTTGGGCGGGGTGGGGCGTCTCTGGCTGTGCGTCCGGTCAGGGACGCCCGAGCGTGGCGTCGGCAGCTGGGGCCTCGTGCTCGTCGGAGTCCGGGCGGAGCATGTCGAGGAGGTCGTGGGCTGCCCAGTCCGGGAGGGTCATCGCCGGTGGGACCGGCAGCCGGGCTTCGCGCAGGAGGGATCCCTCCGTGAAGACGGCTTCGGTGATCCAGGTGAAGGTGTCGTCGTCGAGGAGGTCGGGGTGGGCGGCCGCGGTGTCGGCCAGGTGCTCGGTGTCGGGGAAGACCGCGGACACCGCGGCGGGGAGGCTCCCGCTGGTCGCCGCGCGGGCGACGGCGCGGCGGGCGGCGGTCTCGTACCAGCCGGACCCCCACCATTCGCCGACGGACTCGGTGCGGGAGCCGTGGAGGCTGAGCATGCGCAGGACGGCTTCAGGGCCTAGCGTCTCGTCGGCCCGCTGCCAGAGGTCGATCTCGCGGTGGACGGAGGCGAGGACAGGCGTCCAGCCCTCTTCGAGAATGTCGGCGAGAGCCTGACCGTCGGCGAGTCGTCGGGTGGGCGCGGTGAGGGCGAGTCGCACGGCCGGCCAGTCGACACCCTCGGGGTGGACGTGGGGCAGGACGGCACGGGTCGCGGCGATGTTGGCGCGGGCCATGGCGATGTCGTCGATCTTGAAGTGCCACTCCTCGACGTCGCTCTCCCGACGCCAGCACCACTCGGCGATGCCGCGGGCCGCCGCCGACGGAACCGGGTCCGGAACGATCAGCGGGTGGGTACGCAGCCCGTCACCCAGGCGCCATGAGAACTCCTCGCCCAGCGCGGCAATGGCCTCACGCCCGCCGCCGTCGCACCGGTGCCGGGCGATCGCGTCGTGGACGGTAGCCGCCCACAACTGCACGACCAGGTCGTGGCACAGATCCCGGGCTTGCTCCGGGACGTGGACGCGGGTGGCGTCGAGAAGTCCGGCTTCGGCGAATGCACGGCGCGCAGCCTCAGCCTTGGCGGCCTGGGTGGGGTGGGTGCTCAGGTCGACGGTGAGGGGCTGGTCGAGGGGACACAGCGGGGGCAGGCCGTCGTCCCAGTCCCAGTGCTCGGTCGGGTCATCGACGGTGAGCCGGGCGTCAGCGGGATTCCAGGTGACGCTGATGTGGAAGTTCGAGCGGGAGAACTCCCGGTAGAGCGGACCGGCGCCGGGCTCGTCGTCCTCGTCCGTGTCGTCCCAGAGTTCGCCCTCCGTCCAGCCGGCCCGGCGGAGCGGTGCGGTGAGCCGGGCGAGTAGCCGGGGGCCGGTGGCGTGCAGTGACAGCGTCTCGGACGGTGTGCTGGTCATGGGCGGCCTGTTCAACGCGGTCGGGTACGGGGTGCTGCGCGGTTGGCTGTCACGGGGTGTCGCGGCCGGCTGCTTCGGCCTTCGCCTGCAGCTCGTGGACGATGCGCCTCCAGCGCCGCGCTCCGCTCGTGTACCAGTGGTCCTCGCCGGCGGGGCGCCAGTCGGCGAGTTCACGGAGCTGTCGGGTGATCGTCTCGATGTCGAGGCGGTCGTGGCCGCCTCGGCCGGGGTCGAGGCTCTGGGCGATGTCGTGGAGCCGGTGGGCGGCGCGGTAGTAGGACAGCTGGGTGTCGGTCAGGCGGCGGATCGCGTAGCCCTGGCACTTGCTGCACCAGTCGTAGTCGTCGTTGTCGAGCAGGTCGGCGACGGTCAGCAGGTCATCACCGGCGACGACGCCGCGTTCCCTGGAGTGTGGGCAGAACGGCGAGTGGCTCTTGCCCTGGATCCGGGGGTCGGCGTTGGTCGTGTAGACCTGCACGTCGGCGAGGACGCCGAGCGGGATGCCGCTGCCGCCGCTGCTCCCCGGGTCGGCGTCCGGGGCTTCGAACGGTTCGAGGTCCAGGTCCTCGGCGTGGGCCAGCAGCCCCAGCCACACCGGGTGGGGAAGGGTGCAGGATCGTCCTTGGTCGTCGTATCCGCCGTCCAGTGTCCGCAGGTCCCGCACGCCGCGGGCCATGGCGAGCAGACGCAGGTTGCGGTCCGCGTCCTGGTGCTCGTACGCGAGCCAGGCTGCCCGTGTGGCTCCCTGTGCCAGGCCGAGGTCCTCGCCGAAGAGCGGGGCGTGCGCACTGCGCGGGTACTGCGGCCAGAGGCTTTCACGGTCTTCGGGCCTGGGGCCGACCTCGCGGGTCCATGGTTCGATCACGTCGGTGGGGAGGTCCGAGGCGCCGGCGAGGAGGAAGCACTGCCATCCGCGGGCCAGGCGCTTCTCGAGTACCGGCAGGGGCAGGACCTCGGTACCGTCGTCCGTCGAGAAGACGATGTACAGCGAGTCTGCGGCGGTGGCGCGCATCGAACGCAGCAGGCGCAGGTGGTCCGCGGTGAGCGGCTGGCGCCCGCGGACCGGGGTGTCGTCGAAGATCCCGGGCCGGATCGGGTTCGCCGAGGGTGCGGGCGTGGTGGGGGTCGGCCTGTCCTGGTGGGCTTGGCAGTCGAGGCGGTGGGGGTGGGACAGGAGCCGGTCGGCGATGAGCTGGGGCACGCGCAGGGTGAGGGTGCGGCCCGCCCAGTCGGCGTCGGCGAGGTAGGTGATCAGGACGCCGGTCGTCCAGTCGTCGAGGTCGGCGAGGAAGCCGTGCTCGCGCCAGGGCGGCGTGGTGTCCTCCTTGACTTCGGGCAGCCGCACGGTCACCCACCCCAGCGTGGCGGGCTCCGCGGCCACGTCCCGGGCCAGGCCCTCCCAGGAGGCGACGAGTTCGTCGACCGCGGCGCGGGTTGCGGCGTAGCCCTTCCGGTTGGGGCGGATGCCGTGGGTGGGGCCGTAGGCGAGGTAGGTACGCGCGCTGGGCCCCTCCCACCCGCGTCCGGCCTTGTCCTGCCACTCGTGCCAGAGCGCCTTCAGCTGTGTGCCGACTTCCTTGCCGGTACCGATCGCACTGAACGCCGCTTCATCGCTGGGGAGTTCGGGCTCCTCCATGGCTGCCGCGGCGGCGGCAGCCATGAGCCCTTCGGAGTCGACGAACAGCACAGCCTTGACCCGAAGGACCTCCAGGTACTGCTGCTTCACGGCCAGCTTCGGCTCCGCCCACTGCCCCAGCCACGGGAACAGGGTGACTGCGACCTGAGCCAGGTGGAGGCTCGTAGCCGCGCCGCGCCAGGTGGACAACACGCTGTCCCGCAGACGCTTCGCCTCGTCGCGCGCCTCCCAATCCTCCTCGTCCGGCTCCTCGTAGTCCTCCGAGGCGGCGGCCGGCTCGACTGGATCGGTGCCCAGCAGGGCGGCGGCGGCCTGGACCTCGTCCGGCCCCCAGCAGTCGTCGGGGTCCGGCGCCGTGTAGCTCTGCAGTTGGTACAGCAGCCCGATACCGCCGAGCGCCCGCAGGAAGATGCCGAGCCCCGTGTCCGGCCGCGCCCACGCGCCCCACCGCGCGCAGCGCGAGCACATCCGGCCGATCGTGTCCGCGTTCAGCGGCACCTGGATCGTCGCGATGTCGCGGCTGCGCAGCTGGGTGCACGTCGTCGTGGCGTGGAGCTTGGCGTTCTTGCCCTTGGTCGCGTGGACGGTGACGGGCGTGTCCTCGAAAGGGCCGAGCGGGACGTCGGCGGTGAGTGAGCTGTCGAGCACGTAACTCCCCTATCGGTCTCGGCTTGTGAGCGTAGCCGGGGGCACCGACAAGGTGACCCGGAAACCTTCGCGGTGGAGCGCGGCGGGTTGATATCTGCCCGGTGCTCACGTGAGGAAGCCTGCGCTCGGCATCAGAGCCGCCGGTCAGGGTTCTACTGGCAAGGGTTCTGGTCCGTCGCCGCTGCTCGAACAGGTGGCGCAGCCTCGAGGAGCGGACGGGCGAGGCTGGGGAACTGCAGCGTGCGGCACAGGATGGTGAACCATCTTCGGCGGATCCATGGGCGGGGAGGACGTTGTGACGGCCAGCCGGTCACCCTCCGCTGGGCCGCCGTATCCAGGCGGGGTGACCGAACCCATCCTTGCCACTGGGCACTGATGGGCCCCAAATACCGGGCATGGCTGACAGCGGGACCTCGTCGACCACTGGTTCGCGCCAGTCTCTGTTGCCCGTTGGCATGACCAAATGGCTGTTGCGTACGCCCCAGGCCCCGGCCTTCGGGAGTCCGGGCTGGCCTAGGTTGGCCGAAAGTCACCGGCTGCGACGGTGGGCGCTCGTGCGAGGGCTCACTCTGGACAGCCATGGCGCGTGAAACACATGACAACTCCGGGCTGCACAGAGCAGACAGCACACGGACGGCGAAACTGGTCGGCGACTTGACGACGACGGGGTTGCGGGCCGCCAAGGCGTGGTCTTCTCGACGGGAGCAGCCTGAGGCATGGCGAGAGGTGTCTCGGATGCACGGGGCGTTTCTCAGCCTGCTGCCACCTGGAGCCGGTCCCACGACACCAGGTGACATGATCAAGGCCCTGCACCGTCCCATGAGGCAGTGGGTGCCTCTGACTTGGGACGACCTGCCGGACGAGCTCGGATCCTTCACGATTCTGGGCGAGGACGGCCTGCTGACCGGCGACGCCATCGAATACGGCTCCGACTACAGCGAGGCCCTCTTTGAGAACCATGGGGCCGGCATCGACTGGGTACCCCGCTGGGCACAGCAGACCTTCGAGAAGGTGGAGCGCTCCATCTACACAGTGCTCTCGTCGGCCGGGCAAGAGGAGTACGTCGCCACGCGGCAGATGCTGATCGAGGTACCGGCAGGCACAGCGGAGTTCGTCAGCGACGCGCTGCACGAGCGCGGCGCGCTGCACACCGAGGCGTACGAGCCGCTGCCACCGGACCGACGATTCGTTGTCGGCCGCGACTCCTGGTACGTGCCGTGTCCTGTGTGCAACTGGCCCATGCACGTCCAGGGCGCGGAGCTGGCCTGCCGCTACCCCCAGCACTCCGGCCTGTTCAAGGTGACGGACGAAGTCGACGACACCGGGGCGCCGCGAGTCCGTGGGCCAAGGCCAGTGCGCGCGCTGAGCGCGGCAGAGGTGGTGTGCGTCCATGAGGCGGTTTGGCGCTACATCACGATCCCCGGGGTCACCGAGGTCGAGCTGATGACATGGCTGGCGGAGCAGCCCGGAATCGGTACCGACGCGGTGACGAAGTGGCCGCACAAGGACCGATGGGACATCACCGTCCGAGCCGGCGCCGACATCTTCGAGATCGATCTGAAGGACACCAGGTCCCCGTCGCAGGTCGCCGCGAGGCCGCCCAGGGCCCGGCACGTCGTCGTACCGGACTACCGGGCCTGGCAGGTCGCACAGCTGCGGCGGTCATTGCCGCCGGGCCAGTACGAGGTGCGTACGGTGCGCGCGTTCAAGACCGCGGTCCGAAACGCGCTGAAGGAGGGGCGATGACCGGCCGCCCCCTGTCTGCGGCGAGAGCCCAGCGTCTGAGCACGGTGGCCGCGCTGGCCTTGGCGGCGCGCCTGTTTCCGAACCGTGCGGAGGAGCCCTTCCGCCACGCTTCGGCGATCCGTGACGCGCATTTCCTCGTCTCCGGACACACCCACCTGTGGGACCGCTTTCCGGATCTGTCCCCCGAGGACACCCGGAGGGTCACCCGGCTCCTGCTGCATCGGCCGGGGCGCCTGGCCATCTACGCGGCGTTCCGCCGCGCCGCGCAAGAGCTGTTCGACTCACCCGAGCTGCCCGAGGGGTTCGCACCGCTCGACGACGAGCTCTACCTCGTGACCGGGCCTCTCCAGCAGCGCCTGGCATCGCTGGTGGACGAGGCCCTGGAGACCCTCGACGACCGCAGGGCAGCGGCTGATGAAGGACGCAGTCGCGACCTTGCCCTGCACGGCCACTTCAGGATGGGCACCCAGATCCCGGACCCGAGCCGCCCCGGCAACGGTGTGATTCAGGCCCACTATGTCCTCGACCTGCCTGAGATCCAGACGCCGCTTCCGGACTTCGGCAAGCCCAAGGAATGCCTCACGCTCCGCGTGCCGATCGACGAGTTGCGCGCGATCGCCGATGCCGTGGACGGGAAGTTCGGGCAGAGCCATCGTCGCAAGAGCCTGGACCGGCTCTTCAAGCACATCCGCCGGGCCGACGGCTCCTTGCTCACGGACGGCTTCCTGACTCTCGACGCTGGCCTGATCCGCGTGCTGAGCGCGTGCACCGGTTCGGGCAAGAGCGTCCTGGCCAAACTGCTCGCCGAATGGGGCGTCAAGAACAACCTGGTCACCGGGATTGTCGTTCCACGCAATGACGCAGTGTTCTCCTTCACCCGAGCGCTCCGTGAGGAGTTGGCTGTTCTCGGTCTTCCGAACGCGGTCGTGCCGCTGATCTCGCCGAACAGCATGCAGGACGAAGCCGAGAAGACCGCCCGCAGTCTTACCGAGGAAGGGCGAACCGAAGAAGCAGACGAGGCGTACGGCGAATTCTCCTACGGATGCGCGATGCAGGCGAAGTCCACCAACAAGCAGGACGTCGACCTCTGGCAGCCCGGCCAGGAGCGGTGCGCGGACTTCGAGGGCACCGACCCCGAGTCCGGCGAGATGCGACGCTACCGCTGCGCGTGGTTCGCCCACTGCGGGAAGCACCGCCACCAGATGGCGCTCGACACCGCCAACGTCATCGTCACCAGCCACATCAACCTGATGTCCGGCCGCCTGCACGTCCCGGTTCTGGCCGGCGGCCAAGTACGCAACTACATGACAGTCGAGGAGGCACTCCTCCGGCTCACCCACCTTCTGCTCATCGACGAGGCGGACGCCTTCCAGGCCACCGGGTTCGCCAAGAGTGCCCACCACGTCACGCTCGCCCGGTACGGAAGCCGACAGCCCAGCGCCCTGCAAGAGCTCCACGATCAGTTCAGCGTCCGGGCCGGGGCACTGATGTACGAGCTCGAGCGCTACATCCACCCCAAGATCACGCAGGCGCGGTTCCTCTCCGAGAGCTACGTCAGCAACGCCGCCAACGGCCGGATCGCCCAGCGGGGACCGAACGAGCGCAACCGCCAGCAGCTCGCCCGCCGTCGCCTGATCATCCCGCGCCGCTGGGACGCCTGGTGCACCGCCCGCCTGTGGCGAACAGCTGACGGCACCTCGCCCACCCGCGAGCAGATCGACGCCTTCCGAAAGCTCTTCAACCCGAAGGAGGAAGCACAGCTCGAGGACGCGACCGTCCCGGCCATTCCCGGCATCGGCGACAGCAGTAGCAAGCACCTGGCCGTGCTGCGCGCCGAGCTGCTCGATGCCACCGCTCTGCGCGAGGGCACCGATCCGGTCTACAACAACGTGCACGCGAAGATCGCCGCCGTTGTGCAGCCCCTCCTGGCCCCAGCGCTCACCGAGGACGACCGCGAACTCCTCGTCGATCTCCTGGTACGAAGGGCCTACCTCGAGCAGATCCGCGCCCAGATCGAGTACGTGACCAGGCTCGGCACCTCGCTGAAAGCCTCCGGCATCAACGCGGCCAACGAGCTAACCGAGATGCTGGAGGACAACAAGCAGTGGCACGCCGCTCCCTACGGCCCGCTGGGAGCACCGGTCTTCGGCTTCACTGCCATCCACGACGTCGAGGACAAGCACCGCACCGAGCTGGCCCTGACCTCCTTCACCGGGGACCCGCACGCCTACACCGCGCAACTGGGCGACACCACCGCGCTGGCCCTGTGCAGCCAGCGCCGCATCGTGATCGGACTGTCCGCCACCGCTCACATGCCCGGCGGCACCATGCACCACCTCATCACGCCCCCGACCTGGTACGTCCCCGACGACATCACCGGATCGCTCGTCCTACGGCCGCTCCGCCTCGTGGACGACCGGAACAACCCCATTCGAATCTCCGGCACCTCGGACATCCACCGGGACCAGGCCCACCAGCAGATGGGGCGCGCACTGTGGACCCAGATCATCCAGCGGCTGAAGAAGCTGGCCAGCCGGCCGGCCACCGCACACCGCGCCCGCATCCTCGTCGCCTGCACCTCCTACCTCGGCGCCGCTCAACTCGCCGAAGGAATGATCTCCGCCGGCGCGGATCCCGAAAGCATCGCGGTCGCCACCCGCGCGAGCGACGAAAGCACGGTGCCGGCCCATTACCGTCGCCGCCCGGCCTGGTACGCGATCCCGTCGGACGCCCTGGAACGTTTCCCCCACCACCCGACCGCCAAGGTCCTGATCGCACCGCTCGCCATCGCCGAGCGCGGCCTGAACATGGTCGACAACAGCGGACGCTCCCTCGTAGGAGAGGTCATCCTCGCAGTCCGCCCGATCCCGCTGATGGACGAGCCGGCCCAGCTCCTCGCCCTCATCTCCAGCCGCGCCTACAGCAGCGTCAACCGCTCAGAGGACCCTGCCGGGATGCTCCGCGAGCTCTCCACCGCGTCCAGCGCCGTCCACGAGGAGCTGTTCCGCAGCCACCACTTCTTCCAGTCGCTGCCGAGCAAGGTACGGCTGTCGATCGTCGCCGAGATGCTCATCGGCATCATCCAGCTCGGCGGCCGAGTACGACGCGGCGGAGACCAAGGCGTCCTCTACCTCGCCGACCACGCCTTCCACAACACCACCAGCGGCAGCGACCTGCCCCGCCTGATCCGCGAACTGCGCGACGGCTGGGCACGGGCCGGGCAGCTCGAACTCCTCCAGAACATCTACGGCAGCACCCTCCGGGCGATCTTCGACTTCGCCGACGAAAGGACCAGTAACTGATGGCCGCCAGCCCCACACGCCTCTACACCGTCGACTTCCCCCTCAGCCCCGAACTGATGGGACAGGTCTGGTTCTACCCGCTCACACCGGAGTTCGAGGACCTCTGGGAGATCTGCGAACGGCAGTGGGATCCCGAAGAGGGCTTCCGCACCCCCCACGGAGCCCTTCGCGTCGCCCTGGGCACGGTCACCGGCCGCATGATCGTCTTTACCGTCGCCCGGCACCGCGACACTCGGTCCGGCCAGAAGCGGAGCTTGATCGTCGCCGACGGCCCCCTCGATCCGAAGCTCACCACCCGATGCTTCGATACCTGGCAGAAGCTGCACTTCCGGACCCAGGCCAAGGGTCAGCTCCTCAGCCAGTTCATCGACTTCGACGGCGCGGAATGCCTTCACCTCGCGGACGTCCTCGAGCGGGACGATGCCGGATACATCACCGGACCGTGGTGGTGGAAGGACGCCGCCGGATGGTCGGTCATCCAGCGCCTCGCCTCCCAGCCCATGATCGACAAAGCGCACCCCACCCAGCGCACCACAAACTTCCGGGTAGGGCTCGCCCACGACGCCAAAAAGCTTCTGGCTTGGGACTATCCCTACTACCGCACCCTCTACGAGGGAAGGCCGAACGAACGGACCGGCTGGGCGATGGCCTACGTCTCCGTCGTCGGAGAGACCCAGCGTGGCCTGCCCGACCCGGTTCTCCGCTTCGACTGCCACGTCACCCGGGTCGCCGAGCACTGGCGCAACGTCAAGACCGTCTTTATCAACCACCCGCAGTTCGACACCCTGCTGCGCGTGCCGGTCCGCCACGTCCCCGAAGTGGGCCCCGACGGCAAGAAGCTCCAGGACAAGAACGGCTACCCCGTCTGGAAGACGAAGTTCCGGGGCCACACCGCCGCCATCGTCCAGGCATGCGGCCTCAGCCCCGTCACACTGCCCGACAATGCGGACGGAGACCTCGACCATGTCCGCGCCGTCTTCCGCAACAAGGGCAAGCACCCCGTGGGTAAAGGCGTAGGCGCGTACTTCACCCTGCGCATGGCCGCCCACATCGCCGGAGTCCTCGGCGTTCAACCGATCATCTACGACAAATCCCGCTACAGCATCCCGCAGAAGAGCCTCACCAGCGGCCCCATCCCCGCCAAGAAGCTGCCCCAGGCGCTGGAAGCCGCTGACTGGAAGTCCATGCGCCTGGTGGTGGTCTACGCCGCGGCCACGACGCCCCGCCGGATCCTGCGCCAACTGCGCGCCGATTACGGAGTCCCGATCCCCGCTGTACTCGCGGCACCGGACGCGGCGTTCGACGGAGCGTTCGTGGAGATCGCGCCGACGATCACCCTTGAGTTCCGGAAGATCCCCGAACTCGTCATGCACGGCGGCCATGACCGTGCCGAGGTCATTCGACTGTGCGGCCCTCTTCACAGTGAAGACCCCGACCAGCTCATCGCTGCCATCTGTGAGACCACCTGGGACGGGAAGCCCGTCCCCAAGGACGGCAAGCCTCTCACCCGGAAGGCACTCGGCGCGGCCAGGATCGTCAGCCAGTTCCTCGTCGAAGCAGCCGTCCCGGCAAAGGACGAGGAGACCGACTTCCCTGCCAGCGCAGCCCTGCGCCACGTCTTCCAGGATGCCGGCATCATCGACGACCGTCTCGCACGGGCAACGTGCGCCTCGCCCGACGTCCGCATCGAAGCACCCCTCACGGAACCGGTCACCGTCGTCGGTGTCCACCTGCGTCGTCACAACTACCAGCGCGTACGAGGCCAGGCTCCCCGCCGGCCCAAACTCGTCGCCTGCCTGGTCGCGATGCACTTCACACCGGACGCCGAGACGCCGCCGTACACCGAGATGTACCACAACGGCCAGTGGCTACGCCTCGCCGAGGGACGCGCCGCCTACCACGGCGCCGACATCGGAAACGAGAACTGGGGCCGGGCCGCCGATGGAGCCCAGGCGGTTCGCGACCACATCGAGACCGCCCTTGATGGCCTGATCATCCCCAACGGCGGCAACCGAGTCGTCGTCGTCCTGGACAAGGAAGGCAGCCGCAGCATCTACTCCGGCGTCGGTGACAACCCGTTCTCGGGCGGCCATCTGCCGGGCCGCGGCCTCGCCCACGACGGCGTCGACGTAGCCGTCGTACGACTCGCCTTCGGCCAGCACGCGGCGCGGCCGGCGACCGTCTACCGCGACGGCACCGACAATCTCGAAACCATGACGCCCAGCTACCGTCGGACGCTCATCTTCGAGAAGCGCCACCCCCACGAGACTGTCTGGATGCTCACCCAGCAGTCGCATCAGCAAGCGGGCAACTCGCCCATGCTGCGCGAGGGCAACCGGCGAACCCGCGAGGACTTCCACACCTTGCCCTCCAACCCGATGAACAAGGACCTCCACGCCACCAGCCGCATCGAGATCACGGTCCCGAGCCCCGGCATCTGGGAACCCGGTGACCTCATGGCCTTCATCGCGCGTCTGTGCGACCAGGCCATCGCCTGGGATCACCGCACCCTGCGCGCTGCGCCGCTCCATCTCGCTTACAAGGCCGATCAAGACCACCCAGACTTCAACAGCCATGACCCCGGTGATGGCGACGCCGAGGAAGAAGTGGATCTCCCGTAGGCGGTGCGCGGGGCCCCCGGTTCCAGTCGATGTGGGCCGGGGGCCTCGCGGTAACACGGACGCCAGCGCTATAGCTCTCCGACAAGGTCGGCCAGCGCGTTGACTTTCGTCTGCAACTCGGTCAGCACCGCTCGCACGTCGTCGTCGGCAACGGCGAGGAGGTCATCCGGGTCGATGGCCTGGATGTTCTTCGAGGTGTTGCTGAGTGCCTTTGTGAACTTACTTCGCTGTTCGCGTAGTTGGATCTCGGGATCGGCCTCGATGGCCTTCGCCGTCAGACCCTGAACGACTTCGTAGACCTCCGCTACATCTTCGGCGGTGGCGTGCGGGCTGTTGACGACGGTCAGGAGCTTCGAGACTTCCGCCTTGGCTTCTTGCGGAAGTTCGAGGGTCTGGCCGCCAGGGGTTCGCACCTTCCCATCGTCAGCGACATGGCGAACGTACTCGGCCCGCTCGGCACGTCGTCCCTCCACCGCAGTCTCCTTGCGGAAGACAGGGTCGTTGGCGATGGTGCGCACCATCGCGGCACGCAACTCACCGTCGTCGCGCGCACGCTCCAGAAGCGCCGTCCGGGCGGCTTCGGCGGTGCTGTCGTCGGCCAGGATGGCGGCCTTCATCGCGCCAGGACTCTTCGCGGCATAGATGACCTCACGGACGCTGAGGCCAGCTTCCTCCGCCCCTGCCGCGAGCGCTTCGGCCCGGTCGGGGTTCACACGGCCTGCCGTGAAACAGGCCGTCCAGGTCTTCGCCGAGGGGAGATCTACATCCACGCCGGGCTGGAGCTGGTTGAAGTCAGGGAGCCCATACTTCTCGATCCCCCGCTCCCACGCTCGGTAGTAACGCATCACACGCGGGGTTGACCAGCCAATGCGGCGCGCGAACTCGTTCGCGGATACCTTCTCGGCGCGAGAGAGGCTTAGCACGTCCCGTTTCTGATCCTCTACGACCCCATGGTCAACGTCCAGCTGCACGTTCCGGGCGACCTTGAGCGCCCAGACCCAGCCACCCGACTTGCCCACGGTCCGAAGCTCGTACGCGTCGCGGTCGACGGGGTCGGTGAGGTCGAGGTCAGGTTCCTCGATCGTGCCAGTCGGCACTGCGTCAGCGTCGTCGGACGGGTCGCGCCAGAGCGGCTGCTGGTTGGGATCGATCCACTGCCGAAGTTCGGCGGCGGTGCGGCCGGCCAGTTCGGCGACTTGGCCGAGGAGTTCGTCGTCGTCGCCGATCAGGCGCACTAGGGCCTCGATCGAGTAGCCGAGCCCCTTCGACGGCTTGGTCGTGATGAATGACTCGAAGGTGTCGTGGGTGACGTTCTCGCCACGGGGGGTCGTGAAGCTCCGCCAGGAGCCTTCCTCGATAACCTGGCGAAGCAGGCCGGGAACGTTGTCCATGCCGTTCAGGGCAAACCGCATAGACGATCCGAGCGCGTTGACCAGGACGGCGTTTCCACCCGGGTTGGCTTCGTTCACTTCTACTTCCTTTCCTTCTTGATCGCTTCATCAAGCGTCTGCAGCCGCTCCTGAAGCTGCTCGAAGGTCGCGGTCTTCACCCTGTTACCCAGGAACTTGTTGAGGTCGGCGTTGATCTCCATGTAATCCTGGCCGGTGATCCTCGCCAACTTGGAGACCCGCTTGTGGATCACCCTACGCAGATCCTTCATCTGGTCGCCGACGAGCGGGGCTTCCGAGTGTGGGGAGCGCGATGCGGGAACTGTGTTCGTGTTGAAGTGGCCAAGCGATGTGAGGATGGCCGCCATCTGCTCGACCGTAACGGAGGCCACCGCCGCGCCGATCCTCGCCTTTTCTCGCCGGGCCGTCTCCAGGTGCTCGGGTGTGAGGCTGGCGCCGCTCGCGATGGTTGCGTGGTGAACCGCGACGGATGACCCCACCGTCTCGTAGGCGGGCAGCAGGGTGTCAATGCCCCCTTCCCCCTCGTCGGTCTGGTCAGCTCGGACCTTCTCCTCTTCCTCGGCCAAGACGGCATCGACGGTCTTCTCAATGTCTTGCGCGTATCGGAGGAGTATCCCGATGGACGGGATGAACAGCCTGGCCGTGGTGTAGTCCTCCTCACCGCGCAGGCGCACGAACCGGCCGACCACCTGGATGAAGAACATCTGCGTGCGGACTCGGGAGGCGTAGACGCCGACGGCGAGACGGGGGATGTCGACACCTTCGGCGATCATCTGAACGGCGACGATCCAAGGTGAGCTCCCCCTGGCGAACTCCTTGATGATCCCGGAGGAATTCGGCTCGTCGGAGATGGCGACCGGGACCTCCTGGCCGCAGATCCGGCTCAGGATCTTCGCGTATGCGTTGGCGTGAAACTGGTCGGAGGCCACTACTAGGCCGCCGGCATCGGGGGTGTCCTCGCGTATCGTCATCAGGTCGTGGTTCGCCTTGTGCAACACAGAGGGAATCCACTCCCCCTCTGGGTCGAGGGCGGCCTTCAGTGCCGGGGGGATCTCCGTCTTGTCGGCATCGCTCAGGTCCACCTCGGTGACCGCCATCTCACCGGACCGCCGCCACCTTGACTTCCCGTCCCAGGCCGGGAACACCGCGGGACGCACGACACTGCCATCTATGAGCGCCTTGCCATAGTCGTAGTCGTAGTCGTGAATGGCTCGACGGTTCTCGTCATAGGCGACGAACGGGATCGGCTTACGGTCTGTGCGGAACGGCGTCCCGGAGAGAAGCAGACGACGGACGGCCGGTTCGAATGCTTCCTTGAGGGCGTCGCCCCAGACCAGATTCTCACCATCCCCTGCGTGGTGTATCTCATCGAAGATCACGAGCGTGCGCTTCTTGCCGGTGATCCTGCGCCACACCAGAGGAGCGGACGCTACGCCCTGGTAGGTGCTCGCGACGCCGTCAAAGGTGGAGCTGACGACGCCGTTCCCATTCTCGAAAGTGTGGTCGATCCTGATGCCCATGCGGGCGGCAGCCTCAGCCCATTGCCGCCGCAGGTGACTGGTGGGGACGATCACTACGATGCTGTCGATCGTCCCGCGCTCGATCAGGTTGCGGGCGGCCGTGAGGGCGAAGGTGGTCTTCCCGGCTCCCGGCGTCGCTACGACTAGGAAGTTCCCGTCCTTGCCGCCGTTGCGCATGGTGTAGCGGTCGAGCGCATCGGCCTGCCAGTCGCGGAGTCCGGAGTCGTTCGTCACAGAAGATCCCTTCTTCAGATTGCACGAAGGGCAGAGCGCCTGCCCGTTGATCACGTCGGTCGGGCCGCCCTTGGACCACGGCTCCATGTGGTCGCCATGCCACCCAGGCTCCAACTCGCCCCCGCATCTGGAGCACCGCCCGTCAGCCGCGAGAAACAGCGCGACGCGCTCTGCACTGTTGAACGAGCGACGGCGGTCACGGGACTCTTCGGAGACTCCTGCCATAACCTCGGAGGGTACAGTCTGGGTACGACAACTGGTCGCCGATCACGGGTAACTGACGATCGGTGAGCATGATTCGCCGTACCGGGTTAGCCCCAGCGTGTCCCTGCGCATGTTCGCGCTACTCGGGGATCCGACCTGCGACGAGACCCCGTATGAAAAAGGCCCGGTACCACCGCTGGGAACGTCGCCGTGACGTCCGTGGTGGATGCCCTGGGGCCGGAGCACGCAGGAGAAGTCGATGCCCCGTGCCAGAAATCCAGGGGTGCGCGACCCTGCTCCGCGCCGTGGAGCTCACCAGCCCGTCTCGCAGTGTCCTGATGACCACCTCGAGGTCGGCAATGCAAGCTAGTGCCGCATCAGACAACGTTCGCCCCGCCGGTACGGTCGGGGCATGAGTGCCATTTCGCAGCCGACCCTCGATGAGATCGAAGACCGTTTTGTTGCTCTTGTCGAGGGTCGGCTGACGCGGGACGAGGTCGACCGCTGGGCCGCAGGGTGGGTGACACAGGACGAGTTGGACTGGGACGACCTGTCCTGGTGGGCGTTGAGCCTCCTTCATGGCATCGATCTCTTCGAGGGGCCGGGCGGCGGCTACCTGCATGACGACGAGCAGGTTCGGCTGTGGCTCGCTGAGCTGAGGAAGCGTCGGATGGCGTGAACTGATCCCGGAGCTGGAATGGATGGTGCCGGTCACGGCAAGCTCTCTGCGTGGCTGAGCGTGTGAGGGTGCGCGAGATCGATGACGACGAGGGGCAGCGACTGCTGCGGATCATCCGCCGGGGAACGGGGTCGGTGGTGACTTGGCGGCGGGCCCAGATGGTGCTGTTATCGGCCCAGGGCATGGACGTGGCCAAGATCGCTGAGGTGACGTTCACCAGCCCCGACCGGGTCCGTGACGTGATCCACAACTTCAATGGCGACGGCTTCGCCTCGCTCTACCCGAAGTACCAGGGCGGCCGGCCCAGGACGTTCACCCTGCCCGAGCGACGTGAGATCAAGAAGATCGCCAAGTCCAGGCCGGTCGAGCACGGCCTGCCGTTCTCGACCTGGAGCCTGGTCAAGCTGGCCGACTTCCTGGTCGCCGAGGGGGTGGTCGACGACATCAGCCACGAGGGCCTGCGCATCCTGCTCCGCGAGGAAGGCGTCTCCTTTCAACGCCTGAAGACCTGGAAGACCTCGAAGGATCCCGACTACGCGGTCAAGAAGGCTCGTGTCGAGCACCTCTACGCCATCGCCGACGGCGAGGTCCTGCCCGAGCCAGGCGAGCCCGAGGTCGTGTTCTGCCTGGACGAGTTCGGGCCGCTCAACCTCCAGCCCCACCCCGGCCGGCAATGGGCTGAACGCGGCGGCAGACACAAGGAGCCCGACCGTGAACCCCGACGGCGCCGCCGGGCGACCTACACCCGCCCGCACGGGGTGCGGCACCTGTTCGCTGCCTACGACCTGGGCAAGGACCAGCTCTACGGCCACATCAAGCCGAGGAAGCACCGCACCAGGTTCCTGGAGTTCTGCCGATACCTGCGCAGCCTCCACCCGCCCCGGACCCGCATCGCCATCGTGCTCGACAACTACTCGCCCCACCTGAGCACGAAGAAGGACACCAGAGTCGGCGACTGGGCCGCGGCCAACAACGTCGAGTTCGCCTACACGCCCACGAACAGCTCATGGCTGAACCGCATCGAGGCCCAGTTCACCGCCCTGCGCTACTTCGCTCTCGACGGTACCGACCACCCCAGCCACAAGGCCCAGGGCAGCATGATCCGCCGCTACATCATCTGGCGAAACAAGCACGCCGCCGACAAGCGCCTCCGCACGGTGATCAACAGGGCGAACGTTGCCTGATGCGGCACTAGGACGCTGCAGCGGGCAAAGGTGAGCACCTCCACCTGGTCGACGGCCGCGAGCTGAAGTCCCTCCTCCTGGGATACCTGGGGGCGACGCCTTGATCGGCCTGCCGAAAATTCCTCGCGGCTGGCAGGCGAACACGGCGAACTGACCGGCTCCCGGCGGGGTTCGGGGACCGGCCTCGCGGCCGGACCACCGCCCCGAGGCCGTGCGGGCTCGCAACGCCGCACGCGGGTCCGAACGGTGACTGGCCCTCCCGCGGTGTCCTACCGGATGAGCAGAGCCGTACGGAGAGCGGGTTCGCGGAGGTGGGCGAGGAGCTGGGGGTCGTCGTCGAAGAGGATCTCGGCGGCGGGGTCGAGCGCTTGGTGCAGCATGGCCTGGACGACGTCGGCTATCGGCTATTCGTTGACGACCGCGGCCCAGTGGGCGGCGTCGTCACGGTCGCCCTTGGCGGTGGCACCGGCCCACTGGGCGACACAGGCCTTGGTGACGTGGAAGGCGTTCACCCGGCCCTTGGCCAGCAAGCCGCGGTTGAGGTCGAACAGGTCGATGGTGGCCCGGCCCCTGGGGGTCAGCGGGTGGTACTGGCCTACCGCCAGGACCAGCCGCAGGTGCGGTGTCGGATCCTCGGCCGTGGGGTCGATCAGCAGCGGCTTCCCGCCGGGGTCGAGCGGGAAGACGGCCTTCTTGAGGTGGCTGTTGCACAGTGAGCAGGCGAGGACGTGGTTGGTCCAGTCGAAGGCGCGTATCGGGTGCCGGTCGATGGGATCGAAGTGGTCGATGTCGGTGCCCTGGTTGTCCCCGCAGTACATGCACCGCTCTCGTCCGGCCGCCATGTCCGCGAGGAGGTCCCGAAGCGGCGCGTGGACGTTCCGTCGCACCGTGGTGTGCTTCCAGAGTTCTCGCGCCCGCGCCGCGGGCTTCTCGGCGAGCACGATGTCGCAGGTGCACTCGGCCATGCGGGAGCGCGGCGGCTCCGGCAGGGGAAGCCGCTGGATTCGGATCACTCGACGTGCCCGGTCAGGGCGTGCAGGCGGGCGGCGACCTCGTCGACCCGGGCGGCCGGCGAGCTGGTCAGGGTCCGCTTCAGCTGCCGGTAGCGCTCCCGCTCCTCCTCGCCGGCCTCGCCGGCCACGATCTTCATCTCCAGCGCGACCAGAAGTGCCCGGGCCTCGTCCGCGCGCTGCGAGTACGGGGTGTCGAGGCCGAAGAGCTCGGACAGCACCGCGTCGTCGCCGCTGCCGAACACCACCCGGTCGTACAGGTCAGTCCCTACGACCTCGGGGGCTTCGTCGACGTCCGGTCCGGGCAGGCGGATCAGGCCGGCGGGGTCGGCGGCCTGGCAGATGTAGGGGCTGTGGGTGGTGACCAGGAACTGCACCAGCGGGAAGTGCTGCTTGAGCCAGCCCCCGATTCGCTTCTGCCAGGACACGTGCAGGTGCGCGTCGATCTCGTCGATGATCACGACACCAGGAACGGTCACGACGGGGCGCCCGCCGTCACGCTCCACGTGGATGGCGCCGTAGGTGTCGTGGAGCTGCTTGAGGATGTCGACCACCAGCGCGGCAACGGTCCGGTAGCCGTCGCTCATCTCCCGCAGGGCGAAGGACCTGCCGTCGTGCGCGACCCACAGGCCGTCGGAGTCGACGTCCCCGATGGTGTAGTCGTCGGGCAGCAGGTCGTCGCCGAGGATCTCCAGGGCGGTGCGCTTCAGCTCGGCCGCGCCCGGGCGGTTCTCCAGGGACCGAAGGTGCTGCTCGATCAGCCAGCTGACACCCTCCGCCAGCGAGGCGTCCTCGTGGAAAAGGCTGGTCAACCGGGCCACGGCACCGGACCCGGCCATGCGCCGCTGAACCTCCCCCGAACCTCCGACGAGCCGGCGGAACGGCCCGTAGCCCGCACAGAACCAGCCCACGGGGTTGTCCGCCCACGGCCCTCGCTGAGCGGCGGTCGGTGCCTTCTTGTACGCCACCGGGGTCAGGGCCGGCTGGGCATGCCGACCGGCGGCGACGGTGGGCTCCGGCGCGGTCCACTGCAGGCCTGCCCAGAACACGCCGGCCGGAGGCCGACCCGTGCTGAACCGGTCCTCCGACGGGTCCGGATGCAGGCACACCTCCGCGACGGCCCGCTCGCGCTCGTCGCTGATCCACGAGTCGAAGCCGGACACCAGCCCGCGTGCCGCGCTCGGGCCACTGACCGCCAGCGCGACGGCGCGCAGCAGGGTGGACTTCCCGGAGCCGTTGCGGCCGGCCAGCACCGTCCATCCGGCATAGGAGCCGTCGGGCCGGGTCAGGTCAAGGTTCACCTCACGGGCGCCGCGGAAGCCGCGCACGTTCCGCACCCGCACGTTCTTGAGGTACATGCCCCGTCCTCCAGCCCGGTTCCTCCGTCACACGTCCCGGTCCTGGGCCGCTGCGTCGACTCTATCCGTGCCCGGCACGGAGGAGGACTTCGTCCTGTCCGGGTGGTACGCCATGGCCCATTGCGGCCATGGCTGGCTCCGCAAGCGCACCGCCTGGATCAACCTCCCGATGATGGGACTGGATGACCAACGCGGCAGCGGACCCCGGTCAGCCGGCAGGTAGCGCCTCAGGGCCGTGGTCGACGTCGAGGAAGCGGTACTCGGTGGCTCGGGTGCGGCTCATCGCGTCGAAGGTGCGGCGTTGCTCGACGACGAAGCGGACTTGGTCGCCGAGCGCCAGGCGCATGGCGAAGAGCTGCTCGGGGTCGTCGAACTTCACGTCCCAGGCTGGTGACTTCTTCGAGACGCCGGTCTTGATCCGTACCACACCGGAGCTGCGCAGTTCGGTGATCCGGCCGGACAGGCGCTGGACGTCGATGGCTGTGTGGGTCTCGCGAAGACGGGCGACGTACGCCCGGCCGCGGGTTGTCAGGGTGGCGGTGCGAACAGCACCGTCGGAGGCGAGCCATTTCAGGCCCATGCCGAGGTCGAACTTGTCGAGGGCTTTGACGACCACGTCGACCGGGTCGAGGATCTCGCTCCAGGCCCGGACGTCCTGCTCGTCCTCGAGTGCGCGCAGCAGGTTGACGAGTGCGCGCACGCCGGCGTCGGCCGGTGAGATGTCCAGCGGCAGTCCGTCGTAGTCCGGCTCGGGATCGGGGGATGGCCGGGGCCGCACGTGCATGACGGTGCTGCCGCGGGACAGTCCGGTCAGCTCCAGGGGGACCTGGCGGCCTCACGCCGGGCCGCGGTCGATCTCCAGGACGTCGTAGAGGTGGTGACCGGCGCCCCAGCGCGCGAGGCGCTCGCGGTCGACGAGGTGGAGGCGTTGCCGGTTGGCGAAGGCGGCTGCGGGTTCGGTGAAGCCGTTGAGGGCGACGACGACCGGGACGGCTGCGCCGTGCACCGGCCGGGCGGTGCCGTTGAACTTCTGCCCGGCTTCCGACCCCACGGCGTTCGCGTACCGCTTGCACTGCAGCACCACGCGCCGTCCCAGGTAGTCGTGGGCGACGACGTCGGCGCCGAGGTCCCCGGCCCCGCCGACCCGCTCCGCGCTGGTGAAGCCGTCGCGTTCCAGCAGTTCGCGGCACATCTCCTCGAACCGGACCGGCGACGCGGCCTGGAACGCCTCCAGCGTGTAGTCGAGAGGCCGCCGCACATAGGACGCGGCGGGCTCGGCCGGCGCGTCCCGGCGCAGTGGTTGGTGGGCCCACTGCTCGATGCGGTCGGTGGCGGCTGCGGTGAGCGTGGTGCGGGCGAGGGCGAGGCGTGCGGAGATGCCCGCGCGGACGAGGGCCCACAGGGGTTCGAGGAGCCAGCGGTGCCCCGCCCACCCGAGCCACTTTCAGTGACACTGCGTGACCAAGTTGAGGCCGCAGGGCACTCGGCCTTCAGCGATCCCTCCACGAGGGCGGGCAGCTGCTCCGACTCGGGAGGCACCCGCCCGTGACGCGGCTACCGGTCAGGACGCTCCGCCCGGACCGTGGTCATGGCGTCACGGTCCGGGCGGAGCACGGACACCGTGACGCGGACAGAGCTCAGCAGCTCGCCCGCGGACGACCACCCGTCCGGGCGCCAGAGCATCACGTCCCGCCCGTGCACCCGCCAGCTGAACGGTTCCGGCCCCGCCAGCAGGGCCTCGGTGTCGGCGACCGACAGCCCCGTCCGCTTGCCGTGCGAATCGGACACGTAGACCTCGTACCGCGCGTCGAACGGCGCCACGCCCGTGTGTACCCTGCCGCCCGGAACCGGCTCGACGACCAGTGTGGAGTGGAACGCCGGTTCGTGCCGCACCTCGATCCGGGCCGAGGGCTCCGGCAGCGACACCAGCGCGAGGCCGTAGCCGTGGGTCGAGCCGTTGTCGCGGCAGCTGTAGCCGGCCACGGTGACGGTCAGGCCGTCAACGGCGCCGCTCGCCTGCTCGGAGAGCGTCCGGGCGGTTCCGTAGTGGAACGGCGGGCCGGCGAGCGGAAGCCGCCCGAGCGCGAAATCGGGCCTTGCCCTGAAGTCGTGCCCGGTCGCCAACTCCCTGACGATCGCGCGGGATCGGTGCCGTGCACGGTACGCGTCTGCCCGTGGCGCGATCAGCACGAGAGCGGCCAGGGCAAGGAACAGTACGATCGGGACGACGACGCCCATGGCGCCTCCCTTGATCAGAACCGTGTACGCAACCACCCCGAGGTGACCGCGTTCTTCACGCCGACCAGACTTCCCGGCACACCGCTGTCGACACTACCCGTCGGCAGCCGGAGCACAAGAGGCCCGCCGCCCCCGGAGTCCCTTGACGCATCCCTGACGCCTGATCATGGAACGGTCAACCGCCCCTAGGGCGTTCACCCACGTGTCACTCAACTCCTCAATCCACTTCGACGACAGGTCAACGCCGCCGTCCGGCCATATGGTCGTGTGCGGCGACGACGGCCTCGCGCACCGCCTCGCCTTCGAACTCGCCGCCCGGTGCGGCGAGCAGGTCACGGTCCTCGTCCCCTCCCTGCACGAGGGCCACGGCCCCCAACTCGGCTCTCTGGCCCGCGATCCGGCGGTCTCCGTCCGGCTGATCGAGGCCCGTCGCCCGGACGACGCCACCCTGCTCGACGCGGGCATCGAACGCGCCGCCGCGCTCGCCCTCGCCTACGGCGACGACCAGACCAACATCCACGCGGCACTGAGTGCCCGTCGGCTCAACCCGGACCTGCGACTGGTCATCCGGATGTTCAACCGCGAACTCGGCCGCCATGTGGAGAAGTTGCTCGACCGCGCGACCGAGGCGCGCTCGCCCGGGCTCGGCCGTCCGGCCCTGGACGTCTCGACCACCGTGCTCTCCGACGTCGGCACGGCTGCGCCGGAGCTGGTCGCCGCAGCCTTCGACGGCTCCGCCAACGTCATCGCCGCCGACGGCCTGCTGCTGCACCCCGCGGAACGGCCCGCCGGCACCCCGCGCCGCAGCACCGACCTCTGCGTCCTGGCCGTGATGTCCGGTGGCACCGCGGACGACCCGGCCGGCGAGGACAGCGCCGAGGCGCCGGGTGAGGGCGGTACCCAACTGCTGCCCGACGAGCGCACGGTGGACCGCTCCCGGGCCGTGCGCGGCCTGGTCGTCCTGGAGGCGATCACCGAGAACGGCTCCGGTGCCGGGCTGCCGCCCGGTGGCCCGGCACCGCGCGGCCGACTCCGCACGGCGGTCGCGGGCCTGTGGGAACGGCTGCCGCTGGGCATCCTGTTCTCCCGCCGGGTCCGGACGATCTGTGGCCTGATGACCCTGCTCGTCGTGGCCATGGCCGCGGTCACCTGGCTGGCCGAGGGCGGGTCCGGACTGCACGCGGCCTACCTGACGCTGCTGGACGTGTTCACCATGGGCGATCCGGCGACCGAGGCCTCACTCGGCCGCCAGCTGATGCAGCTCACCGCCGGCCTCGCCGGGCTGCTCTTCCTTCCCGTGCTGCTGGCCGCCGTGCTCGACGCCATGGGCGCCTTCCGCACCGCCTCCAGCACGCTCCGGCCCTCGCGTGAACTCTCCGACCACGTGGTCGTGGTCGGCCTGGGCAAAGTGGGCACCCGCGTCCTCGGCGAGCTCCACGGCCGCAAGGTGCGCGTGGTCTGTGTCGAACGCGACCCGGAGGCCCGCGGCGTCGCCCTGGCACGCCGTCTCCGGGTACCGACCCTCATCGCCGACGTGACCGAATCCGGGGTCCTGACGGAGGCCGGTGTCCGCCGCAGTCGGGCCATGCTGGCGCTGACCAGGAACGACAGCACCAACCTGGAGGCCGTACTGGCCGCCCGTGAGATCAGACCGGACCTCCGGGCGGTGATGCGCCTGTTCGACGATGACTTCGCCGCCACCGTCTACCGGACGCTGCGTGACTCGTACCCGAACGCCGTCACCCGGAGCCGCAGCGTCTCCGCGCTGTCCGCGTCGGCCTTCGCCGCGGCCATGATGGGGCGGCGCGTCCTCGGCGTGATGCCGGTGGAGCGCGGCGTGCTGCTGTTCACCGCAGTCGACGTCCGCGACCACCCCGAACTGGTGGGCCAGACCGTCGCCGCCGCGTTCCGCCCCGGCCAGTGGCGGGTGATCGCCCGGGACACCACCGCCCCCGGGGACCAGCGCTCGACCGTCGTCTACGGCTCGTCCACCACCTCGTACGGCTCCCTGCGGCTCTTCCAGCCGGAGCTCGACTGGCATCTGCACCCCGGGTACGTGCTCCGCCCCGAGGACCGCGTCGTGCTTGCCACCACCCGGGCCGGCTTCGACATCCTGCTCGACCGCGACCAACGGAGAGCCCGGAGCCGCCAGGAGCGATGACCGCCGGACTTCAGGACCCGTCGCACGTGTGCCGGTGGCGCCAAGGTTGCGTCAGCATCGTGCCGGTCACCGCCAGGCTTCCGTCAAGGGCAGGCCACCGGGGCCGTCCGGTGCGCGGTACTGGAAGGGTGCCCGCTTCCGTCGCGACCGACCCCGCCTTCCGCCACCTCGACCTCGCCCTGGCCTGCGTCCACGCGGCCACCGCCGCCGCCCACGCGCACGGCCTCACCCCGACCTGGTCCGCCCCGGAGAGCAACCTCGCCAGCCGGGCCCTCGCCGAGGCCGCGGGCTTCCGAGCGATCCGGCGCGAAGTCGTGTACTGGGCGGGCCCGGCCGCGGCCCGGTGACCCCGACCGGCTCTGCTCCTGTCCGGGGGCAGGCTCTCATGACATCGGTGCACCGCCGGAGCAGCCACCCCTAACGGTGTTAGATTGCCCGCAGGATTGTCCGATGCCACGAGGGTGGGAGTCATCCATGACGAAAGTCGGCGCACCACCCGGGCTGACTCGTGACGGCCTCGCCCAGGCGGCCCTGACCGTCCTCGAACGGGACGGTCTCGCCGGGCTGTCCATGCGCAAGGTCGCCGCCGAGGTCGGGGTGAAGGCCTCCTCGCTCTACTGGCACGTGCGCAACAAGGAGGAACTGCTCGACCTGCTCACCGACGCGATCATGGCCGATGCCGAACCGCCGCCCCGCGAGGGCGACTGGCGCAGCCAGTTCCGCGAGTACGGACTGCGCCACCGTAGTCAGCTGCTGGGCAAGCGGGACGCTGCCAAGGTCGTGGCCGGCCGGCTCACGCCCGGCCCGCACCTGCTGAGCCTGATGGAGGACCAGCTGGACCGACTGTGCGAGGCCGGTTTCTCCGCCGCCGACGCCGCCCTGGCCACCCACCTGCTCGGCACGTACGTCCAGGGTTTCGTCCTCCAGGAGCAGGCCCCGTTGTCCGCCGCCGAAGCCATGGGCGCCACCCGCCGTGAGGCCGCCCTCGCAGCGGGCGACCGGCTGCGGGCACTCGCCCCGGAGACCTTCCCCAACCTGGTCGCCCTGGCCGGAGAGCTCACCGACCCCTCGATGGAGACCCGGTTCGAATTCGGCCTCGACCGCATCCTCGACGGCATGGCCGTCCTGCTCCCGCCCGACCGCTGACCGTCCCGGTGGGCCACCGCGCCGAAACGACGGCGAGGCGGGCGAAGCCCGTTCCAGGAATTCGCCGGCGCACCGTTCAAGCGCTGGAACAGCCGGCTTCCCGGGTCACTCGCGCCGGGTGCGGGACCTGTGCGTCGAGGCGCCCGGTGGGATCACGCGAGAAGTTGTCGGCGGGCGGACGGTTCGGCTCCAGGCCTGTCCGGGCTCCGGGCCGACGAATCCGCCTCTGCGGATTTCCCTAGTGGCGGATTCCGTACGATCAGAGTCCTGAAGCGCACCGGTCGGTGATTCGGCCCGTGCTGAGAAACACTCGCCCGGGAAAGGGGGAAGCTTGCCAGTCGGCACGGAGGTCGACGGCAATACCGAGGAACCCGTTCTGCGAATTCTGCGTGGCAGGGTGAGCGACGAGGAGCTCGCCGCCATCACCGTGGCCCTGTTGCGGCGCTGCCGATCGGAATCGGCGGCAGTGCGGGCATCGCACGCGCCACCGGTCGCGGCAGTTCGGCGGGCTTGCTGGACATTCGCGTCCTACCAGGCTCCGAGCGCCTGGGCGGCGGCGTAGTCCCACGCCGCACCGAAGGCCGCGCGGACGACCGGCGGCCGGGCCCGGGCGATCCGCCCGGGCCCGGCCGCACCGCCTCACTTGATGAAGTCCGGGACGACCTTGGGCGGCCAGATGCCCACCTTGAGGACGCCCATCGAGTACGCGCGGGACACCAGTGCGGCCCGGTTGGGTACCCTGAGCTTCCGTAGCAGGCAGGTCACGTGGTACTCGACGCCCTGGCGGCTCAGGTAGAGCCGGGCGGCCAGCGGAACGGTGGAGACGCCGGCCGCGATGCCTTCGAGGATGCGTGCGTCGATCTCGCTCAGCAGCTTCTTGCGGCTGCTGACGACCCCGACCTCCCCGACGTCCTGACGCGTCGGCATCATCACCAGGATCGAGGAGAGTTCGGGGGTCCCGCCGCGCACCGCGACGGCCGTGAGCGGAACGGTGAACGCGTCGCCCTCCGTACCCACCGCTATGACCTCGGTGGCGAACCGGTCGCGGCGGCCCTCGACGAGACCGGCGAACTGGCGCAGCAGCGGCTGCTGGACGCTGGGGTGCACCAGATCGCAGAAGGTGCGGCCGCACAGGCCCGCCGCGGAGTCGCCGAACTGCCGGAAGAACTCCGGGGTGGCCTCCTGGATCGTCAGTGTCCGGTCCAGGCAGGCCATGTTCAGGCCCGACTCGCCGGACGCCGGATGGGCCCCGGCCGACCCGACACGGTCGGACCCACGATCCGGCGCCGAAGTCTGCACCGATTCCACCAGGACGGGAGCGGAAGTCGCCAAGGAACTCATTCCCCTTCACGAATTCAATAGCACGGAACTCTGCATTCCCCGCACCGCCGAAATTCTGCGGACAGCACGGCGGAACATGAAACACAGCCTAGATTTGTGGAGCGATTCGGGTCAATGTGCCAAGGCCTGTTCACCGCCAACCCCGTGGTCGGCCGCCGGTGGGGTTCGGTCCGGCACCGAATCTTCGGAGGTTCGGTACGGTGCGGCCGCCGGCCGCCGCCACGCACGCCGGTGACCGGCATAAATGTTCGTACATCGAACGAGCGCCCGCCTTTCGCCGGAGCGGCCGGGCGGGCGGCAGGGCGGGCGGAACCGAACCTCGGCGCGGGCGCCGAAGTGTTTCTCACCCGCCCCTCGTCACCGGCCGGCCGGTTGCACCTCGCCGAGGATTGCGACCAACTCGCGCCGGCCGGAAATTCCGAGCTTCCGATAGGAATTCGTCAAATGTTTCTCCACCGCGCGCGACGTCACTCCGAGCGCCTCGGCGACCTCGTGGTTGGTCAGCCCGCCGCCCACGAGTGCACCCACCCGGCGCTCGGTGGGCGTCAGCACGACCTGGTGCGGGAATCCGACCTGACCGCCGCCACCCTGGCCCGACCAGGGAGCCCCGCAGACGGCCGAGAGTTCGACGGCCTCGCGCAGCACCGCGCACGCTTCGGCCCCCTGTCCCAGCCGGCTGCCCAGGCAGCGCAGCGCCCGGGCGAGTTCGAGCTCGTTGGCGGAGCCCCGCAGGACGGCCACGGCCTCACGCAGCAGGTCGGTGCCCGCGCTGCCGTCCTGCAACCCGCCCTTGAGTCGCAACGCGCGGCCCACCCCGACAGGTGCGCCCCAGGCGACGGCCTCGCCGAGCTCCTGCTCGGCGAGCGCCCGGGCCGCGTGGGAGTCACCGAGCTGGTGGGAGAGGCTGATCGCCCAGGGCCGCCACGGAAACAGCACCGGGTTGCGCCAACCCGCCGCCTCCAGCTCCCGGCCGCAGGCCAACGCGGCGTCCAGCGCGCGCGCCCGGTGACCGTGCCGGGTGTAGACCGACACCTGCAACAGGCGCAGCATCACCGTTTCCAGCAGGCCCACCGGGGGCCGGCGGGCGGCCTCGGCCAGGACCCGTTCGGTCAGCACACCGTCACGGCCCTCCAGGGCGACCGCGGCGAGCGCGGCGGTGGCGAGCGCTCCGCTCCGCTGCCAGTCGGACGCGGCAACCTCGAACGCCCGCTCGCCGTGCTCCCGGGCCGGGCCCAGCCGCCCACGGGCCAGCAGGACGAGCGCCCGTTCGGCGTGGTCGAGCGCGTCCGCTCCGCCGCCGGCCCGCTGCCGCGCGGGCTCCCGGGCCGCCAGCCAGGCCTGCGCCGCCCCCGGCGAGTCTGCGCCGACCAAGGCGCACATCACCAGCGGCAGGGCCGAGTTGGCACACCCCGCGGTGGCCGGTTCACGCTCCAGGATCCGCTGGGCCTGGCGGGCGACCTCGCCGGCGGGCAGGCTGCGGGCGAGCGTGGCCGCGTCGAGCAGCACCGCCAGCAACTCGCGCTCGGGGCCCGAGCAGATCGCCGGCTCCTCCCCCAGCCCGCGCAGCCGCTCGACGGCGGCCGCGAGCTCGGCGCCCTCCTCCCGGCCGCAGTGCCGCAGCCGTGCCTCCAACCGCAGGGCCACCGCGCGCGCCGATCCCTCCAGCCGGTCGGGGGCGTCCAGGCCGCCGGCGGTCTGCCGCAGTACGGCGACCGCCGCAGGGGTGGTGGCGCCCACCACGCCCGGCACGCCTCGCAGCGCCGCGGCCGCCCGGTCGGTGGCGGTGGGCAGCAGCGGAATCGCCTGGGCGATGTGCCTCTCAGCGGCCGCCGGGTCGAACATGTGCTCCACCGCCGCCAGTTCGATCAGCAGCCGGGCCCGGTCCTCGTTCTGCTCAGCGCTGTCCAGCAGTGCGCGCAGCAGGTAGCGGGCGGCCGTCTCGGGCGCGCCCCGCTGCAGTGCGCTCTGCGCGGCGGCGCGCAGCACCGGCACCGCCCAGGGGTGGCCCGCCGCCGGAACGGCCACCAACTGGGCCGCGACCTGCTCCGCCGGGCGTCCGTTGCGGTACAGCAGGCTCGCCGCCGACTCCTGGCGACCGGTTCGCTCCGCCAGGGTCAGCACGGATTCGACCGCGTCCTGGACCACCGGGTGGACGAAGCGCGGTGCGTTCTCGTCGGCCACCAGACCGAGGCGGTGGAGCACGCGCAGTGCCGCCGCGAAGCCGCTCGGGTCCAGCCCCGCCAGCGCGGCCACCAGCACCCGGTCGCTCTGCGCGCCGAGCGTCGCCATCGCGGCGGCGAGGTCCCGCACCGGCTGCGGCTGGCCGCGCAGACAGCTCGCCAACCGGTCCCGCAGCTGCGCCGGGCGCAGCGCGCACGCCGCGTCGACGTGCTCGGCGGTCGGCCGGAGGCCGGCCTCCGCCGCGCCGCGCAGGACGGAGGTCAGCAGCAGCGGGTTGCCCGAGCCGGTGCGGTGACAGGCCCGGGTGAACTCCGCGTCCCCCGGCTCGCCGAATTGGCGGTGAACCAGCTGTCCGACGGCGGCGGGCGACAGTGGTCCGGGTCGCAGCACGTGCTGCGCCGCGCTCTCCACCTCGCGCACCAGCGGATCGGTGGCCGCCGGATCGCCGTCCCGCAGCGTGCAGACCAGCACGGCGCGCAGCCCTCGCAGCCGCCTGGCGAGGTGGGCGAGCCAGCGCAGTGACTCGCGGTCGGCCCACTGGAGGTCGTCGACCAGGACCAGCAGCGGGACTCCGGCGCCGACGGCGGCCAGCAGGGCCCGCAGGCCGTGCAGCACGGCGTCGGAAGCGGCGTCGGAAGCGCCGCCGGCCGGCAGGACGTCGTCGGTGACCACGTGGCGGGCGGCCCCGGCGTCGTGCAGCCACCGCTCACGGGTCCGGGCGGGCGCGACGGCCAACCGGTTCTCGAACAGCTGGCGCACCACGCCGAAGGCGAAGTCCCGCTCCATCGGCGCGGCGTTGGCGCGCAGCACGCACACGTCCTGGTCGGCGGCCCGGTTGGCCAGTTCGGTCAGCAGCGCCGACCGTCCGGCCCCGAGCGGGCCGGCCACCAACAGCACGGTCCCGCCCGCCCGGCAACCGCGGAGTGCCTCCCGCACCAGGTCCAGTTCGGATTCCCGTTCGAGCAGCATCCGCTCAGCGTCCTTCCGTCTCGCGCAGGAGCGCACAGAGTTCCTGCCGGCCACTGATGTGGAGCTTGCGGTACGCCCGGCTCAGCCTGAGCTCGACCGTGCGGGTGGAGACCATGAGGACATCGGCCGCGGACCGGTTGCTGTGGCCGCGCCCGACGAGCAGCACGGTCTGCTGCTCGGCCGGCGAGAGCGTGCTCCAGGCCGGGTGCCCGTCGCCGTCCCGCTCGGAGGTCCGCGCCAGTTCCCGCGCGAGCCGCCGCGCCCGCGCCGCCATCGGCCCGTCCGGGTGGGTCGTGTCGAGGCGGGTCAGTTCGGCGAGCGCCGCGGCGGCGGCCGACCGG
Organism: Kitasatospora sp. NBC_01560; assembly: GCF_045208415.1. NCBI lineage: Bacteria > Bacillati > Actinomycetota > Actinomycetes > Kitasatosporales > Streptomycetaceae > Kitasatospora > Kitasatospora sp. NBC_01560. The sequence continues at coordinate 1,383,684 of NZ_CP109364.1, forward strand.
CCACCGCTGCCCCGGGCCAGTTCGGCGGCGACCAGTTCGGCCAGCGCCCGGGCGTGCACGGGACCACCAGGGCCGGCCGGCCCCGAGCCGGCCGTCCGCACGATCCCGCGGACCGTGGCCGCCCGGTCGGTGCCGTCCGTCCGGTGCGCGCACAACTCGGCCCAGGCCGTCGCGATCGGCGCACCCCACCGCCGGGCGAGCTGCAGCTCCGCACTGCTCAGCCGCAGTGCCTCCGGGTGGTCGCCGAGCTCGCGGCAGGCTCTGGCGGCGAGTGACCGCCAGGGCAGCAGGGCCGGGTTGAGGTGGTGCCGGTTCAGCAGCCGCCGGCCGGCCTCCCGCAGCAGCTCCAGGGCCTGCCGCGGGTCGGTCTCGGCCGAGGCCACCAGGGCCCGGGCGAAGAGCAGATGGGGCCAGTACGCGCCGGCTCGGGCCGCGCCGGGCAGCTGGGTCGAGGCGAGCGACCGGGCGCGGTCCACCCGGCCGCACCCGAGCTCGACGACGATGCGTACCGCCCTCAGGTAGGGCATGGTGTCGGCGGACCGGCCGACCGGCACCAGCGCCTGCTCGGCGGCGCTGATGTCGGCCTCGGCAGCCGCCAACCTGCCACGGCGAAGCTGTAGTTCGGCTCTGGCCGCGAACACCGGCGCGAGGCCCAGACGGACCTGACGGCTCCGCAGTTCCGCCAGGAGCGAGGAGAACCCGGCCTCGGCCTCGTCGTGGTCGTCGGTCAGGAGCAGGGCCTTGCAGGCGGCCAGGCGCGGCTGGATCAGCTCGCCGGCCGCACCGGCCCGGGCGGGGGCGCTGCGGGACAGGGCGATCCGGGCCAGCTGCCTGGCCAGCTCCCGCCGGTCGCCGGCCCGGGCGAGCTGCCAGGCGCGTACCCCGGCCTGGGTGGGCGAGGCCGGCCGGTCGGGCAGCGCGGGAACCTCGGGCGAGAAGGACACGGCGCCGTCCGGGCCGGTCGGGTCGGCGGACCAGAACAGGGCGATCAGGTCGTCCCGTTCGCTCCCGTGGGTCGCGGGCAGCACATCGGCCACGGCCCGGCGCATCGCCTCGGCGTCACCGCAGCCGAGCGCGAGATCGACCGACCGGACGCGCAGCGCGGCGGGCGCGGTGCCACCGCGGACTATCCCATCGAGCCGGCGGTCACCCGCGTCCGGCGCGCTCAGCAACTCGACGGCCGCCAACTCGAGACCCAGCCGCGCGCGCGGCTCCGGTTCGGTCTCCTCCGCCAGTGCCCGGACGAGGTAGCCGACGGCGCGCTCGCGCTCCCCCTGCCGCAGCGCGGCCAGGCCGCCGCGGCGCAGCGCGGCGCCGGCCCAGGGTGCTCCGACCGGTCGCGCGCCCAGCAGCAGCGCGGCGACGGTCCGGTCGTCCACGGCGCCCCGGTGGGCAAGCTCCGCGGCCTCGGCGTGCAGCCGGGCCCGCTCGTCCGGGGTCGTCTCCTCCAGGACGCGGACCCGCGCGACCGGGTCGAGGCGCGGCCGCGCGGCCGCCGAGCGGACGAGTCCGGTACCCGCCAGGGCGCCCCGCAGCCGTACCTCACCCACGGCGGTCACCCGCGCGAGGTGGCAGACGGCGGGGAGGTCCAGCAGGTCGCCGCAGACCGCGAGCGCCCGCAGGACGCCGACCACCTCGTCCTCCAGACCGCCGAGTACCCGGGTGACCTGGTCGCCCAGGACGCGGCTGCCGATCGTCCGCAGTTCGGGTATCCGATCGGCGACCGGCCGGTGCCCGTGCGCGGCGAACTGCCGCAGCGCCTCGCGCAGGACGGCGGGGTGGCCAGCCGCGATCGCGTGTGCGGCCGCGGTGAACCGCTCCTCGCCGGTGCGGCCGCAGGCCTGCGCCACCACGGCGGCCGCCTCGGCGGCGTCGAGCTGCGACAGCGTGAGCTCGCGGACCGTGACCGGGCCCGGGGGCGCGGCGGCCAGGTCGCGCCAGTCGGGCCCGGTGACCGTGACCGTGCTGCCGCCGGCCAGCACCGCCACCGGGTGACCGGCCGACCGTCGCAGCAACGCGCAGAGCCAGCCCAGCGACTCGGCGTCGAGCCACTGGGCGTTCTCGACCGCCACCAGGGTGGGCCGCTCCCGGGCGGCGGACAGCACGGCGGACGGCCGCGGCGGACGGCCCGGTGCGGGCTCGCCGGCGACGGCCGCCGCGGTGAACAGTTGGCCGACGACGCCGTGGTGCGACTCGCGTTCGAACCGTGCCGCGCAGGCCCAGAGCACGCGCAGCCCGCGTTGCTCGGCCCGGCGGGCGGCCCGGCGCACCAGCGCGTTCTGCCCGAAACCGGGTGGGCCCGCCACCAGCGCGACGGCCGGCCCGCCCGCCTCGACCTCCACGAGCAGCCGGGAGAGGGCCCGCCGCTCCTCCTCGTGGTGGTCTGCGGCCGGATCCGCCGGGGACGCCACGGCGGCCACGGTGCGGTGGGAGTGGACGAAGTCGCGCGCGTGCATGGTCAGTCTCAGGCCTTCGGATCATCGGGCGGTTTCGTACGGCGCCCGGTCGGCGTGGTCGTCCGGTCAGCAGGGGCGGGCGGACGCCGTGAGGGTGCGGGCCGGCAGCACCGTGGCGAGCGCGGCCCGGTGACCGACCCCGAGTTTCCGGTACACGTTGGTCAGGTGGGTCTCCACCGTGCGCACCGTGACGAACAGCGTGCTGGCGATCTGCCGGTTGCTCGCCCCGCCCGCCACCAGGCCGGCTACCTTGCACTCGGCGTCGGTCAGCATGTCGACCCGCGAGGCGGTGATCTCGCGCATCCGGCCGCCTGCGGTGATCAGCAGCCGACGGGCCGCCCGGGCGAGCGCCAGGGCCCCGCAGCCGCGGGCCCGGTCGGCGGCGGCGCGCAGGTGCTCGCGCGCGTCGGCCAGGTCACCGCTCGCCAGGAGGGCCCGGCCGAGCGCGTACTCGGCCCGGGCGTGCTCGGTCCGGGCGGGTGAGCAGGCCAGCCGCGCGACCGACTCCGCGAGCAGGTCGACGCCGGGCCGCCCCGCGGTGATCACGCCGCGGGCCAGGGCCGCGAGTCCGAGCCCGCGCGCCGTGCCCCACCGCTGCGCCAGTTCGTCGCCGTGCTCGGCGAACTCCCGGGCCTCGTCGGGGCGGCCCAGCGCGGCGAGGGCGTGGCAGGCCTCCGACCACCAGGGGGAGAACACCGGGTTGGCCAGGCCGGCCGCGCTCTGAGCCCGACCGCTCTCCAGCAGCAGGGCCAGGGCCGCCTCGGCATCGCCGAGGGCCCGGCGGGCGCGCGCCCGCGCCAGCAGGTACGGGTGGTAGTCCAGGATCGAGCCCTGGGGCTGCGGACGGGCGATCCCGCCGAGCAGCCGATCGGCCGATTCGGCTTCGCCCCGGTCGAGTTGCGCCGAGGCCAGCACCACGCGCGGCAGCGTGAGGCGCGCGCCGCTGCTCTCCTCGGCGGCGGTCTCCAGAACGGTGCGCGCATCGGCCATCGCCTCGGGGATCGCGCCGGTGGCGTAGCGCACCAGCGCGCGGCCGGACAGGGCGAGCGCGCGGTTCCACTCCGCCCGGTCGCCCTGCCCGTGCCGGAGGGAGCGCTCCAGCACCGCGAGCGCGTCCGACGTCTCGTCGGCCAGTCCCAGGGCGACGGCCGAGGTGATCACGGGCCAGCTCTGCGGGACCGGCTCCGGGGTCTCCAGGACTCTCCGGGCATGCTCGACCGTCACCTCCCTGGAGCACCCGTACAGGGCTGCCAGCAGTGCGGTCAGCGCGTGCCGCTGGTGCGCTGCCGCGCCTCCGGTGCCCGGCGCGGAGGGCCGCCGGACGCGTTCGCGCACCGAGGCGACCGTGCCGCGGTCGGCGGAGCCGGTGATCAGCAGCACGGACTCCACGGCCGTGCGCAGTTCATCGGCAGGATCGAGCTCAACCCGCAGTGCGTGCAGGATCTCGGCGAGCTCCCCGGCGGCGGCCGGTGCCTGGTGCGCGGCCAGGCAGGTCATCCCGTACTGGACCGCGATCCGGGCTCGGGCCCGCACGTCGGCGGTGCGGGCCAGGGCCTCCCGCAGGAGCGGAACCGCCTCGGACGGGTCGGCCTGCGCCAGCGCGGTGGCCAGCCGCAGCCGCACCGTGTCGTCCTCGGGCCGGGCCTCCAGCACCCGGTGGAAGAAGGCGGCCGCGCTGCCGGGCGCGCCGCGGTCCTCGGCCCGCGCGGCCGCCTCGTGCAGCACCGTGACCATCCACGGCTCAGGCGGGCCCGGCAGTTGCAGCAGATGACCGGCGACCTGCTCGGCCGGGCGGCCCGCATCGCTGAGCAGCAGGGCGGCCCGACAGCGCAGTCGGGTGAGCTCCGCGGGGGCGAGCGGCTCCAGGACCGCGGCGCGGACCGCTTCGTCCATCCGCGCCGGGTGCTGTTCGGGGACCAGCTCGCAGCGGCGCAGCGTCCCCAGCGCGTCCCGGACGAGCCCGCCGGGGACGCCGGCCAGCGCACCGACGAGCTCCGGCGACACCTCGCCGAGCACCGCCGCCGCGGCGGCCACCTCCCGGATCCAGCCGGGCAGCCGGGCCAGGCGGCCGTGGACGGACAGGGCGACCAGCCGTTCGCCGAGCTCGGCGGCCCGGCCCGCACCGCGGGCGTCCGGCCGCACGCCCTCCGCGCAGAGCGCGCGCAGCAGCCGAGTCGCCCGGCGGGGGTTGCCGCCGGAGCAGCCGGCGACCTGTTCGGCGAAGACGGGCGCGACCGGCGTGCGGAAGACCTGCCGCGCCAGGGCACCGATCTGGGCCTGGCCGAGCGGACCGAGGTGCACCGTCGAGCAGGCGGGCTGTGCGACGAGGTCGGCCCACGCCTCCGGGGCGGCCGGCTCGGCCTCGGCGCGCCGGGCGAGGACCACCAGCAGGCGCAGCCCCTGCGCCCGGCGCAGGGTGAAGTCCAGCCAGCGCAGCGACTGCTCGTCGCAACTGTGGGCGTCGTCCAGCGCCAGGACCAGCGGGCGGTCCGCCGTCAGTTTCAGCACCAGCGCGTGCAGGCCGTGCAGGACCTGGTAGCTGGTCCCGAACCGGGGCGGTTCCGCGGTGTCCGGGCCGGCCGGGGCGAGCCGGGCGAACAACGCCGGCGCCGCGGCATGACCCGGGCCGGCGGCGGTCCGCCCGCACGCGCCCTCCAGCACCGTCACGTCCCGTCCGCGCGCACGCTCCAGGAAGGAGCGCAGCAGGCGGGTCTTGCCCATGCCGGTGGTCCCGGACATCACCACCAGGCCGGCCCGGCCGCGGCCCGCGGCCGCCAGCCGCGCCTCCAGCGTTTCCAGCTCACCGGTGCGGCCGGCCAACGGAGCGGGCGGTACGGGAACGGCCGCGCGGTTCATGGAAAACAATCCCCCCATCACCCCCGTGAAAGGTCCGGAATCGGTTTTTCCGGCTTCAATCCGAGCCTTGCACCACAAAGGCCTCGGCTCTGCGCCAGCGTACCCGGACCCGACGGCGGGAAACGTATGGGAACTGTCAAGGATGACCGGGGCGCCGGGCCCGGGCAGCCCCTCCGACACTGGATCAAGTCGGACATAAAGGACTGGCGGAGCGGGGTGCCCGGCAGGCCGCGCGCCCGCTCCGCGCCGTGAGTCTAAGGATTTCCCGGTGCCGGCCGTGAGACCAAGTTCTCGTGCACCGAGCAGCCCCGACCACGGCCATGCCCAAGGGAGTCAGATGAGCACCGCACAGCGGCCGATCCTGTTTGTCAGCCTTCCGGAGAGCGGGCTCCTCAACCCGATGCTGGTGCTGGCGCGCGAGCTCGCGCAGCGCGGCACGGCCGACCTCTGGTTCGCCACCGACGAGCCCCGGCGCACCGACGTTCAGCGTCTGGCAGGGCGTACGCCGGTGGAGTTCGCCTCCCTCGGCGAGGTGTTCTCCGAGCTCTCCGCGGTCAGCTGGGACGACCGGGTCTACCGCGAGGTCACCCAGCCCTCCCGCTTCAAGGCGCACCGCGCGGTCATCCGGCAGTCCTACCGGCCGGATCTACAGGCCGAGAAGTACCGCCGCCTGGAGTCCGCCGTGGAAAAGATCGGCCCGGCCCTGATGGTCATCGAGTCCATGAGTTCCTTCGCCGTCGACCTGGCGCTGACCAAGAACATCCCGTTCGTCCTGAGCGTTCCGTTCCTGCCGAGCAATGTGCTGACCTCGCACAATCCTTTCGGCACTTCCTACACCCCGAAGAGCTTTCCGGTGCCGCATTCCGGGCTCCCGTTCCCGATGAATTTCCGGCAGCGCCTGGGAAACCACCTCTTCAAACTGCGAACACTGGCCCTTTTCCTCAATCCGAGCATGGGGAAGGTCCTTTCCGAGGACGCCCGGATCCGCAAGGAACTGGGCCTGCCGGCACCCAGTCCGATGACCAGGATCGACCGGGCGGAAATGATCCTCTGCAATTCCGTGCCGGAGCTGGACTACCCGTTCGAGGTACCGGAGAAGATGAAGCTGGTCGGTGCGGTGATGCCACCGTTGCCGGAGGGCCCCGCGGGCGCGGCCGACGGCGGCCTCGGGACGTGGCTCGACGCCCGGTCCTCCGTCGTCTACATGGGGTTCGGCACCATCACCCGGCTGACACGCCACCAGGTCGGCGCCCTGGTGGAGGTGGCCCGCCGGCTCGACGGCACGCACGACATCCTGTGGAAGCTGCCGGAGGAACAGCAGCACCTGCTGCCCGCGCGCGAGTCGCTCCCCGGCAATCTGCGGATCGAGAGCTGGGTGCCCTCCCAGCTGGACGTCCTCGCCCATCCGGCGGTCAAGGTGTTCTTCACCCACGGCGGCGGCAACGGATTCCACGAGGGCGTCTACTTCGGCAAGCCCCTGGTGGTGCGCCCGCTCTGGGTGGACTGCTTCGACCAGGCCGTGCGCGGCCAGGACTTCGGCATCAGCCTCACCCTCGATCGGCCGCAGACCATCGACCCCGACGACGTCGTCGACAAGCTCACCCGGGTACTGGGCGATCCGTCGTTCCGCCGGCGCGCCGAAAAGCTCGGGGAGCTCCAACGGGCGGCCGGCGGTCGCGCCGCCGCGGCCGATCTGATCCTCGACCTGCCCGCACTGCGCTGACCGGCAGCAGCCGTGCGGAGCCCGAAGAGTGACACAGGACCCAGCGAGTGAGGACCGAATGACGTTCAGGTACCCCGTTTCCCAGCCCGGTCTCGACGGACGGGAACTCGAATATGTCACGAACACGATCAACGACGGATGGATCTCCTCCCAGGGCCCGTACGTCCAGCGGTTCGAGCAGGCGTTCGCCGACCACAACTCCATCGCGTACGGCGTCGCCTGTTCCTCCGGAACGGCCGCACTCACGCTGGCGCTGCGCGCACTCGGCATCGGCCCCGGTGACGAGGTGATCGTCCCCGAGTTCACGATGATCGCCTCCGCCTGGGCCGTCAGCTACACCGGCGCGACGCCCGTCTTCGTCGACTGCGGCGACGACCTGAACATCGACCCGGCGCGCATCGAGGAGAGGATCACGCCGCGGACGAAGGCCCTCATGCCGGTCCACGTCTACGGCCGGCGGTGCGACATGGACGCGATCATGGACATCGCCTTCCAGTACAACCTGAGGGTCGTCGAGGACTCCGCCGAGGCCCACGGCATCCGCCCGGTGGGTGACATCGCCTGCTTCTCGCTCTTCGCCAACAAGATCATTACGGCCGGCGAGGGGGGAATCTGCCTCACCGACGACGCCAGGCTGGCCGGACAGCTCGCGCATCTGCGCGCGATGGCCTTCACCACCGACCACAGCTTCCTCCACAAGAAGCCGGCCTACAACTTCCGGATGACGGCACTCCAGGCAGCGGTCGCGCTGGCCCAGGTGGAGCGCCTGCCGGAGATCCTCGCCACGCGCCGGGACATCGAGCACCGCTACGACCAGGGGCTCAAGGACATTCCGGGCATCGCCCTGATGCCGCCGCGCGACGTGCTGTGGATGTACGACCTCCGGGCCGAGCGCCGGGACGAGCTGCGCGACTTCCTGGCCGGCGAGGGCATCGAGACCAGGCTCTTCTTCAAGCCGATGAGCCGCCAGCCGGGCTACCTCGCCCCGCACTGGCCCTCGCTCAACGCCAACCGGTTCGCCGAGGACGGGCTCTACCTGCCGACCTACACCGCACTGACCGCGGCCGACCAGGACCACATCACCGGGAAGATCCGCGCCTTCTACGGAAGCACCTCATGACCGGCACCGAGCCGCCCGTGGTCGGCTTCCCGCTGCGCCGGCCGGGCGAGCCGTTCCCGCCGCCGCGCTACGAGGAGTACCGGCAGCAGCAGGGGCTGGTGCTGTCCTACCTGCCCAACGGGAACAAGTGCTGGCTGGTGACCCGGCACCAGGACGTGCGCGAGGTGCTCACCGACCGCCGGATCAGCTCCAACCCCGACCACCCGGGCTTCCCCAACATCAGCGCCACCATGGGCGTACCCCGGCAGGAGCAGATCCCCGGCTGGTTCGTGGGGCTGGACTCGCCGGAGCACGACCGGTTCCGCAAGGCGCTGATCCCCGAGTTCACCGTCCGACGGGTGCGCGACATGCGCCCCGCCATCGAACGCACCGTCGACGAGCGCATCGACGCCCTGCTCGCCGGGGGGAACGCGGCGGACCTCGTCGCCGAGTTCGCGCTCCCCGTGCCGTCGCTGGTGATCTCGACCCTGCTCGGGGTACCGCCGGTCGACCGGGACTTCTTCGAGTCCCGCACCCGGACGCTGATCGCCATCCGCGCCTCGACCGACCAGCAGCGCGACACCGCCACCCGGGAGCTGCTGCGCTACATCAACAGGCTCGTCGCGATCAAGGAGAAGTGGCCCGGCGACGACCTGATCAGCCGGCTGCTGGCCACCGGGGCGATCCGGGCGCAGGAGCTGTCGGGCGTCCTGCTGCTGCTCCTGATCGCCGGCCACGAGACCACCGCGAACAACATCGCCCTGGGGGTGGTGACGCTACTCGCAAACCCGGAGTGGAAGGGCGACGACCGCGCGGTCGAGGAGACCCTGCGCATCCACTCGGTGGCCGACCTGGTGTCGCTGCGGGTGGCCGTCGAGGACGTGGAGATCGCCGGCCAGCTGATCAGGGCGGGCGAGGGCATCGTGCCGCTGGTCGGCGCGGCCAACCACGACGCCGAGGTCTTCGCCTGCCCGCACGCCTTCGACCCGGCCCGGGCCGAGCGCCACCACGTCGCCTTCGGCTACGGCGTGCACCAGTGCCTGGGGCAGAACCTCGTCCGGGTCGAGCTGGAGATCGCCTACCGCCGGCTCTTCGAACGCATCCCGACCCTGGAGCTCGCCGTACCGATCGAGGAGCTGCCGTTCAAGTACGACGGCGTGCTCTGCGGGCTGCACGAGCTGCCGGTCCGCTGGTAGGCCCCGACCACTGGGAGAACCCCTCATGCAGATCACCGTCGACACCACCCGCTGCGTCGGCGCCGGCCAGTGCGTGCTGAACGCACCCGAGGCCTTCGACCAGGACGAGGACGGCCTGGTCACCGTACTCACCCCGCGGCCTGCCGCCGGGGAGTGGCCGGACGTCCGCCGGGCGGGCAGCCTCTGCCCGTCCCGGGCGATCACCGTCCACGAGGCCTGACCCTGTCACCCGATCGAAAGGAACGATCCTCCCGTGAACAGCACGGACAACTCCACGACGCTGTGGCTGCGGCGCTTCCACCCGACCGCGGACAGCCCCGTCCGGCTGGTCTGCTTCCCGCACGCCGGCGGATCCGCCGGCTTCTACCGCCCGGTCTCCACCCGGTTCTCCCCGGACGTCGACGTGATCGCACTGCAGTACCCGGGGCGGCAGGACCGGCGCCACGAACCCTGCGTCGAGGACATCGGCACGCTGGCCGACCGGATCACCTACGAACTCCTCGCCCTGGACGAGCGGCCCACCGTGTTCTTCGGCCACAGCATGGGCGCCGTGCTGGCCTTCGAGACGGCCTGGCGCCTCGAACTGAAGGGGACGCACGAGCCCACGGCCGTCATCGCCTCCGGTCGCCGAGGGCCCTCCACCACCCGCACCGAGACCGTGCACCGCCTCGGCGACGACGGGATCCTCGCCGAGATCCGGCTGCTCGACGGCACCCAGGCGCAGCTCCTGGGCGACGACGAGATCCTGCGCATGGCACTGCCCGCGCTGCGCGGCGACTACCACGCGATCGAGACCTACGGCTGCCCCCCGGACCGTCAGGTCCGCTGCCCGATCACCGTGCTGACCGGGGACGCCGACCCGCGGACCTCCCTCGCCGAGGCCGAGGCCTGGCAGACGCACACCAGCGGACCGTTCCGGCTCCGGGTGCTCCCCGGCGGCCACTTCTTCCTCACCGGCCAACAGGAGGCCGTGAACGACGAGATCGCCCGCGCGCTCGAACGGGCATGACACCCCGCCACCGCCTCGTCGAGCCTCCCGTCCGAGGCACGCACCGGACAAGGACCCTCTGATGCGCACACTGCTCGTCGACAACTACGACTCCTTCACCTACAACCTCTTCCACTACCTCGCAGAGGTCAACGGGCGGGAGCCCGAGGTGATCCGCAACGACGATCCGGCCTGGCGCCCGGAGCTGCTGGACGGGTTCGACAACGTCGTACTGTCCCCCGGACCGGGCACCCCGCACCGCCCAGCCGACTTCGGCCTCTGCGCGCGGATAGCCGAGGAGGGGCGGCTCCCCGTCCTCGGGGTCTGCCTCGGGCACCAGGGCATGGCCCTCGCCCACGGCGCCAGGGTGGAACGCGCCCCAGAGCCCCGGCACGGCCGCTCCTCCCTCGTCCGGCACGACGGCACCGGCCTCTTCGACGGGCTGCCGCAACCCCTGGAGGTGGTCCGCTACCACTCGCTCGCCGTCACCGCCCTGGCCCCCGCCCTCGAACCGGTCGCCTGGGCCCAGGACGACGGCGTGGTGATGGCACTGCGGCACCGCGCACTGCCGCTCTGGGGAGTGCAGTTCCACCCCGAGTCCATCGGCACCGAGGACGGCCACCGGCTCCTGGACAACTTCCGGCGGCTGACCCGGCTGCACGGCCGCCGGCGGCCCTCGCCGGCCGCCGTCGCCGCCCCGGTGCCCGCGGCTCCCGCCACCGGCACTGCTACCGGCACCGCTGACACCCGCGCCGCCGCACCGGTCCGCCGACTGCGGGTGCTCGCCGAGCGCCTGACCACCGAGTGGGACGCCGAGGTGGTCTTCGACCGCCTGTTCCGCCCGGGCCGCAGTCCGTTCTGGCTGGACAGCAGCCGGCCCGGCGACGCCCTGGGGCGGCTCTCCGTCCTGGGCGACGCCTCCGGCCCGCTGGCCCGGGTGGTCACCGCCGACGTGTTCGCCGGCACCGTGACCGAGATCACGGCGGAGACGACCCGGGTGGTCCGCAGCCCCTTTCTCGACTGGCTGGACCGCGACCTGCGGGCCGTGCGGGTCGAGCTGCCCGAGCTCCCGTTCGACTTCGCGCTGGGCTGGGTCGGCTGCCTGGGCTACGAGCTCAAGGCCGAGTGCGACGGCGACTGGGCACACCACTCCGCCGATCCGGACGCGGCCATGGTCTTCACGGACCGGGCGGTCGTCCTCGATCACCACGCGGGGACGACCCACCTGCTGGCGCTCGCCGAGGACGGCCAGGAGCAGGCGGCCCGGGCCTGGCTGCGCACCGCGGCGGCACAGCTGGCCGCCTGCGCCGCACAGCCGCCCTCTCCGGTCGAACCGCCGGCCCGGCACCCGGGCACCGACCTGCGGCTCCGGCACGACCACGAGGCCTATCTCGACCTCATCGAGACGTGCCAGGAGGAGATCAGGGCCGGCGAGACCTACGAGGTGTGCCTCACCAACATGATCGAGGCGGAGACGGACCTCGACCCGTGGCAGGCCTACCGGTTCCTGCGCCGCGCCAGCCCCGCCCCGTTCGGCGCCTTCCTCGACTTCCCCGGTCTGTCGGTACTGAGCACCTCGCCGGAGCGCTTCCTGCGGGTCGACCGGCGGGGGGTCATGGAGTCCAAGCCCATCAAGGGCACAAGGCCGAGGGGGGCCACGCCGGCCGAGGACGCGCTGCTGGCGGCCGACCTGGCGGCCAGTGAGAAGGACCGGGCTGAGAACCTGATGATCGTCGACCTCGTCCGGCACGACCTCGGGCGCTGCGCCGAGGTCGGCACGGTGGTGGCCGACCCGGTCTTCCAGGTGGAGACCTACGCCACGGTGCACCAGCTGGTCAGTACCGTGCGGGCGAGGCTGCGCCCGGACACCACGGCGGTGGCGGCGGTGCGCTCCGCGTTCCCCGGCGGTTCGATGACCGGCGCCCCGAAGATCCGCACCATGCAGATCATCGACCGGCTCGAAGGCGGGCCGCGCGGCCTCTACTCCGGCGCCATCGGGTACTTCTCGCTGACCGGGGCCGCCGATCTGAGCATCGTCATCCGCACCGTGGTGCTGAGCGGCGGGAGGCTTCGGTACGGCGTCGGCGGCGCGATCATCGCCCTCTCGGACCCCGAGGCGGAGTTCGAGGAGACCGTGGTGAAGGCGAAGCCGCTGCGGATGCTGCTCGACGCCGAGATCCCGGGCCGGCCGGTCCCCTCCGGACACCTCTAGGGCATTCCCGGTGCTCCCCGGCCGAGCATGGAGCAGCAGTGCAGTGGCCGGCTCTTCCGGGGAGTGATGGTGTCCGTCCGTACCGATGACTACGCGTTCGATCCGGCCGACGACGGGCGGCGGCCCGGCCCGTCGGATCCGCCCGACCGGGCCCTGCGCGGTCTCACGCTGCCGGCGGTGTTCGCCGCCGCCGTACGCACCGACCCGGACGCGGTGGCGCTCACGGACGGGGACCGGTCACGGACCTGGCGCCAGTGGAGCGCCGAGGTCGATGCGCTCGCCCGCGGCCTCCAGGAGCTCGGCATCGGCGTCGGTGACGTGGTCGCCGTCCAGCTGCCCAACTGCTGGGAGTACGCGACCCTGCACCTGGCCGTCGCTGCCGTCGGTGCGGTGATGATGCCGGTGCACCGGGGCAGCGGCAGCGCCGACGTGCGCGCGCTGCTGGACCGGGTGGACCCGGCACTGCTCGTGCTGGCGCCCGAGACCCCCGGCCCGGGCGGCTGTGGCCCGTCGGCGGCCACGCAGGCGCTGCTTGCCGAGGTGCCCTCGCTGCGCGCCGTGCTGGTCGCCGGGGCGCCCGCCGAAGGGCCGGATCCCCGGGTGCTCCCGGTGGACCGGCTGCTGGCCGACTGGCTGGGAAGCAGCCCGCATCCGGTGGACGTGCGCCCGGACCTCCCGTTCGTCCTGATCCCGTCCTCCGGCACGACCTCGGCGCGGCCCAAGCTCTGCCTGCACAGCCACGACGGTCTGCTCTCGAACACCGCCTCGGTGGCCGCCGCGGGCGCGGCGGCGTTCACCGGCGCGGTCATCACCGCGTGCCCGCTCACCCATCTGTTCGGTCTGCAGTCGCTGCACACCGCGCTGTTCACCGCCTGCCGACAGGTCCTGCTCCGCGGCTGGGACCCGGACACCTTCCTGGAGCTGGCCCGGAGGACCGAGCCCGGCGTCGTCTTCGCGGTGCCGGCGCAGCTGCACGACGTGGTCGCCCGCCTCGCGCGGACCGGCGAGCCGGCCGGCTTCCGCCCGCGCGAGGTGCGCACCGCCGGAGCGGCCGTCGCCGGGGCACTGGTCTCCCACGTGCGGGCCGCGCTGGACACCAGCCTGGTGGTGGTCTGGGGGATGTCCGAACTCGGCACCGGCACCTGCACCCGCGCGGACGATCCCGCCGAGGTGGCCGCCCGCAGCGTCGGACGGCCGACCGCCGGCGCACGGGTGACCGTCGTCCGCGAGGACGGCGAACCGTGCCCGCCGGGCGAGGTCGGCGAGCTGCGCTACCACAGCCGCGGCATGTTCCGGGGCTACTTCCGGGATCCGGAGCTGACCCGGGCCGCGGTCACCACGGACGGCTGGCTGCGAACCGGCGACCTGGCGAGCATCGACGAGGAGGGCCTGGTCCGGTTCCACGGGCGGGCGGCCGAGCTGATCAACGTCGGCGGCCGGAAGTTCAACGCCACCGAGATCCAGGACCTGCTGGCCGAACTCCCGCAGATCGGTCCGCTGGCGGTGGTCGCCAGGCCCGATCCCCGGCTCGGAGAGTACCCCTGTCTGGTCGTCACCGATCTCGCGGCCGGCCGGACCGGTCTCGGCGAGGTGACGGAGTTCCTCCGGGAACGCGGGGTCGCCGACTACAAGATCCCGCTGGAGCTGGTGACCGTCCCCGAGCTGCCCCGCACCCCCGCAGGCAAGATCCACCGGCGGGCGCTGGAGGGGCTGCTCGCCGGCGACGGCCCCGCGCGGGCAGCGGACCCGCCGTCGGCGTCCGCACCGGGCAGCCTCGTGGACGCTCTCGACCTCGTCCGACGCTGCGTCACCACGGTGCTCGGCCCGGACGCCGAGCAGGACCCGATCGGGCCCGGAACCACCTTCCGCAGCCACGGGCTGGACTCGGTCCGCGCCATCCGGCTGCGCAACCTGCTGGCCGAGGCGACCGGCCTGCCACTCCCGGTCAGCCTGGCCTTCGACTTCCCCGACCCGGTGGCGGTGGCCCGGGTCCTGGTCGGCCGGGCCGACCCGAGCGGCGCGCCGGAACTCCCGGTGCCCGGCGCCGGCTCGCCCGACGAGCCGATCGCCATCGTCGGGATGGCCTGCCGGCTGCCCGGCCGGGTGGCCTCCGCGGAGGACCTCTGGACCCTTGTCGCGAACGGCACCGACGCGGTCTCCGGCTTCCCCGACGACCGCGGCTGGGACCTCGCCGGACTTTTCGACGCCGACCCGGACCACCCGGGCACCTCGTACGCCCGGGCGGGCGGGTTCCTGCACGACGCGGGCCACTTCGACGCCGAGTTCTTCGGGCTCTCGCAGCGGGAGGCCCTGGCGACCGATCCGCAGCAGCGGCTGCTGCTGGAGACCGCCTGGGAGGCCCTGGAGCAGGCCCGGATCGACGCGACGACGCTGCGCGGGAGCCGGACCGGGGTGTTCGCCGGTGCGATGTACCACGACTACGCGGCGCACCTGGCGAACGGCGGGGCCGGGGAGCTCGAGGGGCTGCTCGGCATCGGCACGGCCGCGAGCGCACTGGCCGGCCGGATCTCCTTCACCCTCGGGCTGGAGGGTCCGGCGCTGACCGTCGACACGGCCTGCTCGTCCTCGCTGGTCGCCCTCCACCTGGCCTGCCGCTCTCTGCGCAGCGGCGAGTCCACGCTCGCACTGGCCGGCGGCGTCACCGTGATGGCGACCCCGGCCTCCTTCGTGGAGTTCTCCCGGCTGCGGGCCCTCTCCCCCGACGGCCGGTGCAAGTCGTTCGCAGCGGCCGCCGACGGCGCGGGCTGGTCGGAGGGGGTGGGCCTGCTCGTCCTGGAACGGCTCGGCGACGCCCTGCGCAACGGGCACCGGGTGCTGGCGGTGGTCCGGGGATCCGCGGTGAACCAGGACGGTGCCTCGAACGGCCTCACCGCACCGAACGGGCCCGCTCAGCAGCGCGTCATCCGCCGGGCGCTGGCGGACGCCGGGCTGACCGCGGCCGACGTCGACGCGGTCGAGGCGCACGGCACCGGCACCACCCTGGGCGACCCGATCGAGGCCCAGGCCCTGATCACGGCCTACGGCCGGGCGCGCACCGAGGACCGGCCGCTCCGGCTGGGATCGGTCAAGTCGAACATCGGGCACGCCCAGGCCGCCGCCGGCGTGGCCGGGGTGATCAAGATGGTGCAGGCCCTGCGGCACGAGGTGCTGCCCAGGACCCTGCACGTGGACGAACCCTCCACGCACGTGGACTGGTCCGCCGGGACGGTCAGGCTGCTGACGGAACCCGAGCCGTGGCCGCGGGAGCCCGGCCGGACGCGGCGGGCGGGCGTCTCCTCGTTCGGGATCAGCGGCACCAACGCCCATCTGATCCTGGAGGAGGCCCCCCCGGAGGCGGCCGGGGCCGACACTCCCCCGGCCGGCCCGGCCGTGCCCTGGATGCTCTCGGCCCGCAGCGGGCCCGCACTGCGCGCCCGCGCACGGCAGCTCGCCGAGCACGTCACGGCCCACCCCGAGCAGTCCGCCCGCGACATCGCGTACGCGCTGGCCACCACCCGCGCGCTGCACGGGGACCATCGCGCCCTCCTGGTCGGGGCCGACCCGGAGCGCCTGCGGTCGGCCGCCGCGACGCTCGGCGACGGCGGCTCGTCCGCCGGCCTCGTACCGGGGCGCCGCCCCTACGGCGGGCTGGCCTTCGCCTTCGCCGGGCAGGGCAGCCAGCGGCCCGGTATGGGCCGGCGGCTCGCGCAGGCGTTCCCGGTGTTCGACGCCGCGCTGCGCGAGGTCTGCGCGCACCTCGACCCGCTGCTCGACCGGCCGCTGCTCCCGGTGATGTGGGCCGACGGCGAGCATGCCGAGGGTGCGGCGGACGGGCCCGCGCCGATCGACCGGACGGGCTACGCGCAGCCGGCGCTCTTCGCCCACGAAACGGCGCTCCACCGCCTCTTCGAGTCCTGGGGGGTCGCCCCGGACCGGGTGGTCGGCCACTCGATCGGCGAGATCACGGCCGCCCACGTGGCCGGTGTCCTCCCGCTGCGGGACGCCTGCGCGCTGGTGGCCGCCCGCGCCCGGCTGATGGAGGCCCTGCCGGCCGGCGGCGCGATGCTCGCCGTCCGGCTCCCGGAGCGGGAGCTCGCACCCTGGCTGGGCGGCCTCGCCGGCCCGGTGGCGGTCGCGGCGGTGAACGGGCCGCGCTCCGTCGTCCTGTCGGGCGCCGAAGGCCCGCTGGCCGACCTGGCCGCCCGCCTCTCCGATGCCGGACACCGGACCAAGCGGCTCGCCGTCAGCCACGCATTCCACTCCCCGCTGATGGCACCCATGCTGGCGGACTTCCGGGAGGCGATCGCCGGCCTCACCCCGGCCGCGCCGGCCATCCCGCTGGTCTCCGGCCTCACCGGCCGGCTGCTGACCGAGCAGGAGGCCCGGGACCCGGAGTACTGGGTCCGGCAGGTCCGCGAGCCGGTCCGGTTCCTGGACGCCGTCGAGCTCCTGCGCGGCGAGCGGACCGACCGCTTCCTGGAGCTGGGCCCCACGGCCGCGCTCACACCGATGATCGACGAATGCCTCGCCGCCTCCGGTGCCGACCCTGCGGGAGCGAGCGTCGTGGCCGCCGGGCCGGGCGGCGGCCACGACGAGGAGCAGGCCGTGCTCGCCGCCGTCGCCCGGCTCCACCTCGACGGGGCGCCGGTGGACTGGGCCGCCGTGCTCCCCGGCGCCCGGACGGTGCCGCTGCCCGGCTATCCGTTCCAACGTCGGCGGTACTGGATCGAGGCACCGCCCAGGGCGATGGCCGGCGACGGTCCCCCGGTCCGCGTGCTGCCCGCCGCCTCCCCGGCGCCCGCGCCGGCCGACCTGCCGGCCGACCTGCTGGCCGGACTCTGCGAGGCCGAGCAGGAGGAACTGCTGCTGCGGCTGGTCCTCACCGAGACCGCGGCCGTGCTCGGCGGCGAGACGCCGGGTGACTCCCCCGGCGCGCAGCCCTTCTCGGAGCTCGGCATCAACTCGGTGAACGCGATCGAGCTGCGTAACCGGATCATCGCGGCCACCGGTGCCCGTCTGCCGGCCACCCTGGTGTTCGACCACCCCACGCCCGGCGCGATCGCACGGCTCGTCCGCGCGGAACTCACCCGCTCCACCGCGGCGACCCCGCGCTCGGCGACCGCCCTCACGGACGAGTTGGAGCACCTGCTCCGGTCCGGCGCCGGCCTCGACGCGGACACCGCCGCGCGGCTCAGGGAGCTGGCCGGACGCTGGGGGCCGGCGCCGACCGGCGGAAACGGCCGGCCCGACGTCCGTACGGCCACCGACGAGGAACTCTTCCGGCTCCTGGACGGCGCCGGCGGGTAGGCCCGCCCCGGCAGTCGCCCGCGGCCTGCCCGAACGACGGACCCAGCAGCCGACCGGCGACCGATCGCCGGTCGGCTTTCCTCGCTCCACCCCTGATTCCCCCATCCACCGTCCGACCGCGGGAGACCACCGATGACCGGGCCCACCCCACCTCCCCTCCCCCGAGCCCCCGGGGAGGTCATGATCGAGGCTCACGACCTGAGCAAGGTGTTCGGCAGCGTCCGGGCGCTCGACTCCGTGACCGTCTCGGCGCGTCGCGGGACCGTCCTCGCCCTGCTCGGGCACAACGGCGCGGGCAAGACCACCCTCGTCAACATCCTCACCGCCTCCCTCCCGCCCACCTCGGGCCGCGCCTCGGTGGCCGGCTTCGACGTCGTGCGGCAGCCCCGCGAGATCCGCCGGCGCATCGGCCTCACCGGACAGTTCGCGTCGGTCGACGGCCGGCTCGGCGGGCGGGACAACCTCGTCCTGCTCGCGCGGCTGCTGGGCGCCGACCGCCGGGCCGCCGTCGCCCGGGCCGACGAACTGCTGGAGCTGTTCGCCCTGCGGGAGGTGGCCACCCGCAGGGCCGGCACCTACTCCGGAGGACTGCGCAGGCGCCTCGACCTCGCCGCCAGCCTGGTCGGCCGGCCCGAGGTCGTCTTCCTCGACGAGCCGACCACCGGTCTGGACCCGTCGAGCCGGCTCGGGCTCTGGGAGATCGTGGAGGGCCTCGTCGCCGAGGGAACCACGGTGGTGCTGACCACGCAGTACCTGGAGGAGGCCGACCGGCTCGCGGACTCGATCGTGGTCCTGGCCTCCGGCGCGGTGATCGCCAGCGGCACCGCGGCCGAGCTGAAGGCCAAGGTCGGCCGGCTCACCATCACCGTCACCCTCGACGGCGCGGACGACCCGCAGCTCGCCGTCACGGCACTGCGACGGCACGGTCTGGAGCCGGTGGCCGGCCCCGCCGACCCGTGGATCGTCGTCCCCGTCGACGCGTCGCGGGAGATGGCCCGCGTGGTCAGGGCGCTCGACCAGGTGGGCATCGAGGCGGCCGGACTCGCCTTCGCGGAGCCGAGCCTCGACGACGTCTACCTCACCCTGGCGGCACAGCCCGCCCCGTCATCAGGAGGACCATGCGCATGAGTACCGGTACGAGCACGGCGGCGCGGACCACCGCGGTGGCCGCGCCGCCCGCGCGCTGGGACGGCAGTTCGATGCTCCTGCAGATCCGGGTGCTCACCGGGCGGTCGCTGCGGGCCCTGGTGACCGATCCCGGCGTGGTGCTGTTCGGGCTGCTGCAACCGGTGATCATCCTCTTCGTACTCACCCAGGTCTTCAGCAAGATGGGCGCCCCGCCGCACTTCCCCGAGGGGGTCAGCTACCTCGACTTCGTCCTGTCGGCCGTCCTGGTCGACAACGCGGTGCAGTCCGCGGTGCAGTCCGGGGTCGGGCTGGTGGACGACATGAAGAACGGGATCGTGGCCCGGCTCCGCTCACTGCCGATCCACCCGAGCTCGCTGCTGGTCGCCCGCAGCCTGGCGAACCTGGTCCGCAGCGCGGTCCAGGCGGTCGTCATCCTGATTCTGGCCGTCACGCTGCTGGGGTACTCGCCGCACGGCGGAGTGGCCGAGATCGCCGCCTCGGTCGGGCTGACCCTCTTCATCAGCTGGGCCCTCGGGTGGGCGTTCATCGCCGCGGGCGCCTGGCTGCGACGCGCCGAGCCGATGCAGAACCTCGCCGTCATCGCCGTCCTGCCCATGATGTTCGCCTCCAGCGCCTACATCCCGGTCGCCGACCTGCCGGCCTGGCTCGGCGCGGTCGCCCGGGTCAACCCCCTGACCTACGCCATCGACGCCACCCGCGCCCTCGCCCTCGGCATCCCGGGTGCCGACGCCATCCTGCCCGCCCTGCTGTTCAGCGGTGCCATCGCGGCGGTCGGCGCCGCCTTCGCGGTACTCGGCTTCCGCCGTCCGCTGTAGGGCGACGGACGCGACAGTCCTCGGGCCCGGTCCTCCGCTGAGGACCGGGCCCGAGGACTGTTCACCGGGGCTCACGAACCGGGGCTCATCACCCGCCGGTCTCGAACCGGCGGGTCACGAAGCGGCGGTCACGACAGGCCCAGCTCCTTGTCCAGCAGGTCGAAGACGTCCTCGTCGGAGGCCGTGTCGAAGTCGAAGGCGGCACCGGAGGCGGAGTCGCCGCGCAGGGCGGCCCACTTCGCCTTCATCACCTCCAGACGGCCCGCAACCAACTGGTGCAGCTCCTCACCGACCTCAAGGTCGGTGAAGGCCTTCTCCAACCTCTCCAGGTCGGCCAGGAGTGCGTCCGGCCCGGCCGCCGTCTCCGGGGCCAGCTCCAGCTGGGCGAAGAGCCGGTCCGTCAACTCCAGCGGTGTCGGGTGGTCGAAGACCAGGGTGGCCGGCAGCCGGACCCCCACCAGGGCGCCCAGCCGGTTCCGCAGTTCGACCGCCGTGAGCGAGTCGAACCCGAGGTCCTGGAAGGCGCGCTCCGGGTCGACCTCCGACCCGCCGGCGTGCCCGAGGACGGCGGCGATCTGGCCGCGCACCTCGTCCAGCAGCGCCCCGTGCCGCTCGGCCCCGGGGAGCCCCGACAGGCGCTGCACCAGACCGGAGCCGCCGGCGGCGCCCGCGTCCTGGGTGCGGCGCAGTGACGGACGGACCAGCCCGCGCAGCAGCGCCGGCACCTCGCCCCGCGCCCGCAGCGCCGCCAGGTCCAGCCGGACCGGCACCACGGCCGGCTCCCCGCCGACCACCGCCGTGTCGAGGAGCGCCAGCCCGTCCTCCACCGCCAGGGGCGGCATTCCGGCCCGCGCCATCCGCTGCACGTCGGCCTCGCCGAGCTCGCCGGTCATCCCACCGGTACGGGCCCACGGGCCCCACGCGAGGGACAGCCCCGGGCGCTGCAGCGACCGGCGGTGGGACGCGAGCGCGTCCAGGAAGGCATTGGCGGCGGCGTAGTTCCCCTGGCCCGGGTTGCCGAGGGTGCCCGCGGCCGAGGAGAACGTGACGAAGGCCGCGAGGTCGAGCCCCTCGGTCGCCTCGTGCAGGTTCCACGCGGCGTCCACCTTCGGCCGCAGCACCGCCGCCAGCCGCTCGGGGGTCAGCGAGCCGATCACCCCGTCGTCCAGTACGCCGGCCGCGTGGACCACCACGCGGACCGGGTGACGCCCGATCAGACCGGCCACCGCGCTGCGATCCGCGACGTCACACGCCTCGACCGTCGCCTCCGCGCCCAAGGCCGCCAGCTCGGCGACAAACCCGGCCACGCCCTCGGCCTCCGCACCCCGGCGGCCGACCAACACCAGGCTGCGCACGCCGTGCGCGACCACCAGATGGCGGGCCACGATCCGGCCGAGGCCGCCCGTCCCCCCGGTGACCAGCACCGTGCCGTCACCGGCCCACCCGGGGGCGGTCAGCTCCTCCGGGGCCGGCACCCGGACGAGCCGCGCCGCCAGCACCTCGGCACCGCGGACGAGCAGCTGCGGCTCGTCCAGCGCGAGGGCCCACGCCGGCACGGCAGCCCCGTCGCCGTCCAGGTCCACCAGGCCGAACCGGCCCGGGTTCTCCGAGATCGCCGACCGCACCAGGCCCCGAACCGCAGCGCCCGCCAGATCGGCGCCCGACGTCGCACCACGCGTCACGAACAGCAGCCGCGAGGCCGCGAAACGCTCGTCGGCCAGCCACGACTGCAACAGACCCAGCACGCGCGAGGTCAGCGCATGCACGGCCGCCGGCGTCGGGGCCGACGGATCGCCGGCGACGGGCACCAGCACCGCGCCCGGGACTTCGTCCAGCGACGCCGGATCCGCGTCCGGCGCCAGGAACACGTGCGGAACCAGGTCGGTGTCCGGCATCTGCTCAGGCGCCGGGACCGGCACGGGCACCCAGTCGAGCCGGAACATCGCGTCCCGGGAGACGCTCGCCGGCCCGCCCAACTGCTCGGCGCCGATCGGCCGGACGACGAGCGACTCCACCGAGGCGACCAGCGCACCGGTGACATCCGCGACCGCCAGCGACAAGCCACCGGCAGCGGTGCGCGACAACCGCACCCGCACTGCCGAAGCCCCCACCGCGTGCAGGGACACCCCCGACCACGCGAACGGCACCCCGGCCGGAGCCCCGCTCTCCCCCGCACCCGCCGCGACGGCGTGCAGGCTCGCATCGAACAGCGCGGGGTGCAGACCGAAGGATCCGCCGTCCACTCCCTCGGGCAGCCCGACCTCGGCGAAGAGGTCCTCGCCGAGCCGCCAGACGGCCCGCAGACCCTGGAACACCGGACCGTACTCGAACCCGGCCGCCGCAAAGCCGTCATAGAGGCCGGACACGTCGAGGGGCTCGGCCCCGGCCGGCGGCCAGATCGTCGCCTCGAACGGCACCGGTACCGCACCACCGGCCGACACGCCGTTCGCCAGCACACCGCTCGCGTGCAGCGTCCACGGCTCCTGCGCGGCGGTGCCCCGCCGCGAGTGCACGCTCAGCGTGCGCCTGCCCTCGTCGTCCGCACCGCCGACCGCCACCTGGACCTGCACGCCGCCCTGCTCGGGCAGCACCAGCGGCGCGGCCAGCGTCAGCTCCTCGACGAGGTCGCAGCCGACCTCGTCGCCGGCCCGCATCGCCAGCTCCAGCAGCGCCGTCCCCGGCAGCAGCACCGACCCGAGCACCACGTGGTCCGCCAGCCACGGGTGCGACTGCACCGAGAGCCGACCCGTGAACAGGAACCCGGCCGAACCCGCCAACTCCACCGCCCCCGAGAGCAACGGGTGCTCGGCGGCCCTCAGCCCGAGCGCCTCGGCCCCGCGGCCGCCAGGTACGGCGGTCGGCCAGAAGCGCTGGTGCTGGAAGGCGTAGGTGGGCAGGTCGGTCCGGCGGGCGCCGGTGCCGACGAGAAGCGCGGTCCAGTCGACCTTCACACCGTGGACGTGGACGCGGGCCAGCGCGTGCAGCGCGGTCGCCTCCTCGTCCCGGTCCTTGCGCAGGAGCGGCACCGTGACGACGTCCCCGGACACCGACTGCTGGGCCATCGCGGAGAGCACGCCGTCCGGGCCCAGTTCCACGAAGAGGGTGACGCCCTGGGCCTCCAGCGTGCGCACGCCGTCGGCGAAGCGGACCGCCTCACGGACGTGGCGCACCCAGTACTCCGGCGAGCAGAGCTGCTCGGCCGTGGCCAGGCCACCGGTCAGGTTCGACACCACCGGAATCGTGGGCGCGGTGAAGGACAAGCTCTCCAGCACCGCCCGGAACTTCGCCAGCATCGGATCCATCAACGGCGAGTGGAACGCGTGGCTCACCCGCAGGCGGGTCGCCTTGCGGCCCTCGAAGTGGGCACGGATCCGCTCCACCGCCTCCTCTGCACCGGAGACCACCACGGACGCCGGACCGTTGACCGCAGCGATCGACACGAACTCACCGAGGAGCGAGAGGGTTTCAGCCTCCGTAGCCTGGACGGCGAGCATCGCGCCGCCGGCGGGAAGGGCCTGCATCAGGCTGCCCCGCGCCGCCACCAGCGTGCACGCGTCCGTCAGCGAGAGCACCCCGGCCACATGCGCCGCCGCGACCTCACCGATGGAGTGCCCGGCGACGAAGTCCGGCCTGACACCCCAGGATTCGAGCAGTCGGAACAGCGCCACCTCGACCGCGAACAAGCCCGCCTGGGCGTGCACCGTCCGGTCCAGCAACTCCGCGTCCTCACCCCACACCGCCTCGCGAAGTCCGTCGAACTCCGCGCAGACCGTGTCGAACGCCTCCGCGAACACCGCGAACCGGCCGTACAACTCCCGCCCCATGCCGAGGCGTTGCGACCCCTGCCCGGAGAACAGGAAGGCACGCCGGCCCGCACCCACCGAGCCCTCCACCACACCGGCCACGGACTCGCCCGCCGCCAGCGCGGCCAGCGCCGCCGCACGGTCCGAAGCAAGCACCACCGCACGGTGGTTGAACACCGACCGCTCGGTCGCCAGCGACAGGGCGACATCCACCGAAGAGAGCTGGGTGTGCTCCTGGACGTGGGAGAGCAGGCTCGCCGCCTGCGCGCGCAGCGCGGCCTCGGTCCGACCCGAGAGCACCCACGGCACCACCCCGGGCGCCACCACCGGCTGCTCAACAGCCGGCAGTTGCGCCGGCTCGCCCTGCTCCAGGACCACGTGCGCGTTGGTGCCACTGATCCCGAACGAGGACACACCCGCACGGCGCGGGCGGCCGGTCTCCGGCCACTCCTGGGCCTCGGTCAGCAGCTCGACGGCGCCCTCGCTCCAGTCCACGTGCGAGGACGGCGCGTCCACGTGCAGCGTCTTCGGCAACACGCCATGACGCATCGCCATCACCATCTTGATCACACCCGCCACACCCGCAGCAGCCTGCGCATGGCCGATGTTCGACTTCACCGAGCCCAACCACAAGGGCTGTTCGGCCTCCCGTTCCTGGCCGTAGGTCGCCAGCAGCGCCTGCGCCTCGATCGGGTCACCCAGAGTGGTCCCCGTACCGTGCGCCTCCACCGCGTCCACATCGGCGGCCGACAACCCGCCGCTGGCCAGCGCCTGCCGGATCACCCGCTGCTGCGAGGGACCGTTCGGCGCCGTCAGACCGTTCGACGCACCGTCCTGGTTCACCGCACTACCCCGCAGCACCGCCAGGATGCGGTGCCCGTTGCGCCGCGCGTCGGACTGGCGCTCCAGCACCACCATGCCCACACCCTCGCCCCAGCCCACACCGTCCGCCGACTCGGCGAAGGCCTTGCTCCGACCGTCCGCCGCGAGACCGCGCTGCCGGGAGAACTCCACGAACGTCGTCGGAGTGGACATCACGGTCACGCCGCCGGCCAGCGCCAGCG
Source organism: Kitasatospora sp. NBC_01560 (assembly GCF_045208415.1). Lineage (NCBI taxonomy): Bacteria > Bacillati > Actinomycetota > Actinomycetes > Kitasatosporales > Streptomycetaceae > Kitasatospora > Kitasatospora sp. NBC_01560. Next base: position 1,408,352 of record NZ_CP109364.1, read on the forward strand.
AGCACTCACCCGAGCGGAGCGCCTGCGCCGCCAGGTGCATGGCCACCAGCGACGACGAGCACGCCGTGTCCACCGTCACCGCCGGGCCCTCCAGCCCGAACGTGTACGACACCCGCCCCGAGGCGATGCTCGGCGCACTGCCGCTGCCCTGGTAACCCTCGAACTCACGCCCACCCAACAGACTCGCGTAGTCGCTGTACATCACTCCGGCGAAGACACCCGTTCGACTGCCCCGCAGCGACACCGGATCGATCCCGGCCCGCTCGAACGCCTCCCACGACGTCTCCAACAGCAACCGCTGCTGCGCATCCGTCGCCAACGCCTCCCGCGGACTCATCCCGAAGAACTCCGGATCGAACTCCGCTGCCTCGTACAGGAAACCGCCCGAACGCGTGTAGGACGTGCCCAGGTGGTCCGGGTCGGGATCGTAGAGCGTCTCCACGTCCCAACCACGATCCGTCGGGAACCCGGAGACCGCATCCACGCCCTCCGCGACCAGCTGCCACAGACCCTCCGGCGACCGCACCCCACCCGGGTACCGGCACGCCATCCCCACGATCACCACCGGATCGTCCACCACCGACGGCAGACCGGCCGACACCTGCACGACCTCGGCCACACCACCGAACAACTCGCCCAGCAGGAACCGGACCAGCGCCTCCGCCGACGGGTAGTCGAACACCACCGTCGCCGGCAACCGCACGCCCACGACCGTGTTCAGCCGATTGCGCAACTCCACCGCGGTCAGCGAATCGAACCCGAGATCCTGGAACGCCCTCGTGGCATCCACCTCGGCCACACCGGTGTGGCCGAGCACCAGTGCGATCTGCGCACGCACCACGTCCAACAGCGCCTCGCGACGCTCCTCCGGTGCCAGGCCGGACAGCCGCCCGATCAGCTCGACGGCCGCCCCGGTCGTGGCATTCCGCCGCGTACGCATCCGGATCAGGCCGCGCAGTAGCGCCGGTACCTCACCCCGGGAGCGAATCGCCGCCAGGTCCAGCCGGACCGGGAGGACGCCGGGTACCTCGTGGGGCACGGCCGCGTCGAAGAGCGCGAGGCCCTGCTCCGGGGAGAGCGGCGGCATTCCGGCATGCGTCATCCGCTCGATGTCGGCGTCGCTGAGGGTGCCGGTCATGCCGCCGTCCTGGGTCCACGGACCCCACGCCAGCGACACACCCGGGAGGCCGGCCGCTCGCCGGTGCCGCGCCAACGCGTCCAGAAACGCGTTACCCGCCGCGTAGCTCGCCTGCCCCGCACTACCGAACGTCCCCGCCACCGACGAGAAGACCACGAACGCCGCGAGATCCAGATCCTTCGTCGCCTCGTGCAGATACCACGCCGCATCCACCTTCGGCCGCAACACCGCCGCCAGCCGCTCCGGCGTCAGCGAACCGACCACCCCGTCATCCAGCACACCCGCCGCGTGCACCACCGCCCGCACCGGATGACGAGCGACCAACGCCGCCACCGCCCCGCGATCCGCGACATCACACGACTCGACCAACACCTCCGCCCCCGACGCCGCCAACTCGGCCACCAACTCCGCTACCCCATCAACCTCCACGCCACGACGACTCACCAACACCAGACTCCGCACACCGTGCTCCGCCACCAGATGACGGGCCACCACCCGGCCCAAACCACCCGTACCACCCGTGATCAACACCGCGCCGTCACCGGCCCACGCGGGAACAGCCACCTCGACCGCAGCCGGCACCCGCACCAACCGGGCCGCCAACACCTCACCACCACGCACCAACACCTGCGGCTCGTCCAACGCAACAACACCCGAAGGCAGTTCGCCCGCACCCTCCAGATCCACCAGACCGAACCGGCCCGGCTCCTCCGACAGCGCCGACCGCACCAGACCCCACACCGCAGCACCCGCCAGATCCGATCCGCAGGCCGCACCACGCGTCACGAACACCAACCGCGACGCCCCGAACCGCTCCTCCGCCAACCACGACTGCACCAGAGCCAACACCCGCGAGGTCACGACATGAACCGCCCCGGCCACATCGGCGGACGCACTGCCGACCGGGAGTTCAACCACCAGCGCGCCCGGAACATCCACGATCGACGCCAGGTCGACATCCGGACCAGCCGTCAGGATCGGCACCGGTTCGGCGTCCGAGGCGGCGCCCGGCACGACCACCGGCGCCCACTCCACCTGGAACAAGGCGTCCCGCATGACCGCCTCCAACCCGCCCAACCGCTCGGCGCTGATCGGCCGGACGGCCAGAGACTCCACCGTGGCGACCGGCGCCCCCGAGACGTCCGCGACCGCCAGCGACAGCTTGCCGGCGCCCGCCCGCGACAACCGCACCCGCACCGCCGACGCGCCCGCCGCATGCAGCGAAACACCCGACCACGCGAACGGCACACCGCCCTGCCCCCGCCCGTCGTCATCGACGAAGGCCAACGCGTGAAGGCACGCGTCCAGCAGAACCGGGTGCAGGCCGAACGCCCCGCCGTCCACCCCCTCGGGCAACGCGACCTCCGCGAACACCTCCGCACCGAGCCGCCAGACCGCACGCAGCCCCTGAAACAGGGAGCCGTACTCGAAACCGGCCTCCGCGAACCGGTCGTAGACACCGGCCACGTCCAACGACTCGGCCCCGACCGGCGGCCAGACCGCCGCGTCGAAGGCCGCGGGCACCGCGCCGGTACCCAACAGGCCACTCGCGTGCAACGTCCAGAACCGGTCGGCCCCACCGCCCGGGGAGGAGTGGATGCTGACCGCCCGCCGGCCGGACTCGTCCGGCTCGCCCACCCACACCTGAAGCTGCACGCCGCCCTGCTCGGGCAGGACCAGCGGTGCCGCGAGCGTCAGCTCCTCGACGAGGTCGCAGCCGACCTCGTCACCCGCCCGCATCGCCAGATCCAGCAGTGCGGCCCCGGGGACCAGCACCGACCCGAGGACCACGTGCTCCGCCAGCCACGGCTGCGACTGCACCGACAGCCGACCCGTGAACAGGAACCCGGCCGAACCGGCCAACTCCACCGCGCCCGAAAGCACCGGGTGCTCCAGGGACTTCAGCCCGACGGACTCGGCGCTTCCGGCGAACGTCAGCACCGAGGGCCAGAACCGCCGGTGCTGGAAGGCGTAGGTGGGCAGCTCGACACGTCGGGCACCGGTGCCGACCAGCAACGCCGTCCAGTCGACCGGCACGCCGTGGAGGTGCAGCTCGGCCGCCGCCCGGAGCGCCGTCCGCTCCTCACTGCGGTCCTTGCGCAGGACGGGCACCAGGGCAGCGCCCTCGGTGACCGACTCCCGCGCCATGCCGGAGAGCACCCCGTCGGGGCCGAGCTCCACAAACCGGGTGACGCCCTCGGTCTCCAGGGTGCGCACGCCGTCGGCGAAGCGGACCGCCTCGCGGACGTGGCGCACCCAGTACTCCGGCGAGCACAACTCCTCGGCCGTCGCGAGACCGCCGGTCAGGTTCGACACCACCGGGATCGTGGGCGCGGCGAAGGACAGGCCTTCGACCACCGTGCGGAAGTCGTCCAGCATCGGGTCCATCAACGGCGAGTGGAACGCGTGCGACACGCGCAGGCGGGTCGCCTTGCGGCCCTCGAAGTGGACCCGGATCCGCTCCACCGCCTCCTCGGCACCGGAGACCACCACGGACGCCGGACCGTTGACCGCAGCGATCGACACGAACTCGCCCAGGAGCGGCAGGACTTCCTCCTCCGTGGCCTGAACGGCGAGCATCGCACCGCCCGCGGGCAACGCCTGCATCAACCGGCCCCGCGCCACCACCAGCGCACACGCGTCCGCCAGCGAGAACACCCCCGCCACATGCGCCGCCGCGACCTCACCGATCGAGTGCCCCGCCACGAAGTCCGGCCGCACACCCCACGATTCGAGCAACCGGAACAACGCCACCTCCACGGCGAACAACGCCGCCTGGGCGTGCACCGTCCGGTCCAGCACCTCCGCGTCCGTACCCCACACCACGTCGCGGACCTCAGGCAGCTCCGCACAGACCGCATCGAACGCCGCCGCGAACACCGCGAACCGGCCGTACAACTCCCACCCCATACCGAGGCGCTGCGACCCCTGCCCCGAGAACAGGAAGGCCAGAAGTCCTGCCGACCTCGCCGCGGTGGGGGACTCCCCACGCGCCAAGGCATCTAGCCCGGCCAGCAGTTCGTCCCGATCGGCGGCGACGACCGCCGCACCGTGGTCCAGAACAGCCCTCGTGGTGGCGAGGGAATGGGCGAGGTCGACCGGGCGGAGAGCGGGTTCCCGCGTGACCAGCGCGAGCAGCCGCTCGGCCTGGGCCCGCAGGGCCTCCGTCGTCGCGGCCGACACCACGAACGGTACCGGCGGGATTCCGATCGCGGGTTCGGGCCGGTCCGTCGCCGGCACGGATGCCGGCGCCTCCTCCACCAGCACGTGCGCGTTGGTACCGCTGATCCCGAAGGACGAGACACCCGCGCGCCGCGGACGGTCGCCCGCGTGCCACTCCCTGGCCTCGGTCAGCAGCCGGACCGCACCGGCCGACCAGTCGACCTGGCGGCTCGGTTCGTCCACGTGGAGCGTGGAGGGCAGCACCCCGTGGCGCATCGCCATCACCATCTTGATCACACCGGCCACACCGGCGGCCGCCTGCGCGTGGCCGATGTTCGACTTCACCGAACCCAGCCACAGCGGGCGGTCGGCCGGACGGTTCTGGCCGTAGGTCGCCAGCAGGGCCTGGGCCTCGATCGGGTCGCCGAGCCTCGTCCCCGTGCCGTGCGCCTCCACGACGTCGATCTGGTCGGCGGCCAGCCGGGCGTTGGCCAGGGCCTGCCGGATCACCCGGCGCTGGGACGGGCCGTTCGGTGCCGTCAGGCCGTTGCTCGCGCCGTCCTGGTTGACTGCGGAGCCGCGGACCAGGGCCAGCACGGGGTGGCCGTTGCGCACCGCGTCCGACAGTCGTTCGACCACCAGGAAGCCCGCTCCCTCGGCGAATCCGGTGCCGTCGGCAGCGGAGGCGAAGGACTTGCACCTGCCGTCGGAGGCGAGCGCCCCCTGTCGGCCGAACTCGGCGAAGACTCCGGGGGTGGCCATCACGGTCACGCCGCCGGTCACGGCGAGCGTGCACTCCCCCTGGCGCAGCGCCTGCACCGCGAGGTGCAGCGCGACCAGCGAGGAGGAGCAGGCGGTGTCCACCGAGACCGCGGGCCCTTCGAGGCCGAGCTTGTAGGAGACCCGGCCCGGGACCACGCTGCCGTTGCCGTCGCTGCCCGGGTAGTCGTGGTACATCACACCGGCGAACACGCCGGTGCGGGAGCCCCGCAGCGAGGTGGGATCGATCCCCGCCCGTTCCAGCGCCTCCCAGGAGAGTTCCAGGGTCAGCCGCTGCTGCGGGTCCATGGCCAGCGCCTCGCGCGGCGAGATCCCGAAGAAGCCCGGGTCGAACTCGGCGGCTCCTTCGAGGAACCCGCCCTCGCGGGTGTAGTGGCTGGGCCGGTCGCTGTTCGGATCGCGTACGGACGCGAGGTCCCAGCCGCGGTCGGTCGGGAAGCCGGAGATCCCGTCACCCCCGTTCGCCACCAGCTGCCACAGCTCCTCCGGGCTGCTCACGCCGCCCGGGTAGCGGCAGGCCATCCCGACGATGGCGATCGGCTCGTGCCGGGTCGCGGCGAGCTCGCGGTTGTGCGCGCGCAGCCGGGTGGCCTCCTGCCGCGCGGCGCGCAGCGCGGCGCCGTCGGCCTGGTCACCGGCCTCCTGGTCGTCGTCCGGCCGGTCGAGTTCGTCGCCGTCCTCGGCCTCCGCGGAGCCGATGGGGCGGACCTCCGCCAGCTCCAGCAGGCTGTCCATCAGGCCCGCGTCGCGGAGCCGGCTGGTCGGGATCGACCGGAGGGCGGAACGGATCTCGGCCTCGACATCACTCGCACCGTCGCCGTCGCCCGTGGCCTCGGCGAGCGTCGTGAGGATGTGGTCGGCGACCGCCTGGGCGTTGGGGTGGTCGAAGGCGAGGGTGGCCGGCAGGCGCAGTCCGGTGTGGGTGTTGAGATGGTTGCGCAGTTCGGTCGCGGCCAGGGAGTCGAAGCCGAGCTCCTGGAAGGCCCGGTCCGGTGCGATCGCCTCGGCCGAGGCGTGCCCCAGCACCCCGGCGACCTGCGCACGGACGATCTGCAGCACGGCCCGTCGGCGCTCGGCCGGAGCGAGCCCGGCCAGGCGCTCTCCCAGGGTCGTCGCCGATGCGGGTGCGTCGGCCACCGCGGCGCGACGCCTCACCGGCGTCAAGCCGCGCAGGAGCGCGGGGATCTCGTCGGTGCGGGTGCGCAGGGCGGCGGTGTCGACGCGGATCGGGACCACGGTGGCCCGCTCCGACCGCAGGGCAGCCGCGAACAGGGCCAGACCCGCCTCACGGGTGAGCGCGGGGACGCCCTGGGTCGCCATCCGCTTGCGGTCGATCTCCGTCAGAAAACTTCCCAGGCCGGCGCCGACCTCCCAGAGGCCGAAGGCGACCGACGTGGCCGGCAGGCCCTCGGAACGCCGAAGAGTGGCCAGCGCGTCCAGGAAGACGTTGGCCGCCGCATAGTTGCCCTGCCCCGCCGTCAGCACCAGACCACCGGCCGAGGAGAACAGCACGAACGCCGCCAGGTCCATCCCCCGCGTCAGCTCGTGCAGGTACCAGGCCGCATCCACCTTCGGCGCCAGCACGGCATCGAGTTGCTCATCGGTGAGGGAGGTCGTCAGCGCACTGTCGCCGACGCCTGCCGCGTGCACGACCGCCGTCAGCGCCCGCTCCGCGACGATCCCCCCGACCAGCCCGGCCAACGCCGCACGGTCCGACACGTCACAGGCCACGATCCGCACCCGCGCACCGAGCCCCTCCAACTCGGCCGCAAGCTCCGCCGCGCCCGGTGCCCCCAGGCCACGACGGCTCGTCAGCACGAGATGCCGCACACCACGCTCGACCACCAGGAACCGGGCCACCACCGCACCCAGACCACCCGTACCACCCGTGATCAACACCACGCCGTCGACATCGAGGACGACATCGGAATCCTCGGCCGGCAACCGCACCAGCCGCGGAACCAACACCTCGCCCCCACGCACCGCCGACTCCGGCTCACCCGACGCCACGGCCACCAGCGCCGCATCGACACCGACCCCGGCCTCGACGTCCACCAGCAGGAACCGGCCCGGATTCTCCGCCTGCGCCGACCTCAGCAGACCCCACACCGGAGCCTGCACCACATCCAGGCCATCCCCCTCCCCGGTGGCCACCGCACCACGCGTCACCACCACCAACCGCGAACCCGCGAACCGCTCATCCGCAAGCCACGACTGCACGACCTCCAGCACCCGACCCGTCAACGCACGCACCCCGGAAGGCACATCCACCCGCTCCGGCGCACCGCAGTCCAGCACCACCACATCCGGCACCGAACCCGACTCCGACAAACCCTCCGACAGGCCCTCCCACTCCGACCACGACGCCCCGCCACCGGCACCGGCACCGGCACCCGAGGGCACCACCGACCACTCCACCCCGAACAACGACCCGCCACCACCGCCGGCCGCACCCAACTGCTCCGCCGACACCGCACGCCCCACCATCGACCCGACCGACATGACCGGCCGACCCGACACGTCGGCGAGGGCCAACGACCATCCGCCGTCGCCGACCCGCGTCAGCCGCACCCGCAGCGCCGAAGCACCCACCGCGTGGAGGGACACGTCGTTCCACACGAAGGGAATCGCCAACTCGCCGGTGCTGGTGAGGATCGCGGCGTGCATCGCCGCGTCCAGCAGCGCCGGGTGCAGACCGAACGCCCCGCCGTCCACCCCCTCCGGCAGCGCGACCTCGGCAAAGAGTTCGCCGTCACGACGCCAGACCGCACGGAGCCCCCGGAACACCGGGCCGTAGCCGAACCCGGCGTCCGCGAAGCCTTCGTAGGCCCCGTCGACGGACACCACCTCGGCCCCGGTGGGAGGCCACTCGCTCAGCTCGAACGCCCCGGCGGAGCCGACCGAACCCGCGCTCAGGAAGCCGGAGGCGTGCCTGGCCCAGCCGTGCTCCGGCCCGTCCTGCTGACGGGAGTGCACCGTCACCGGCCGGCGGCCCGACCCGTCGGGATCGCCGACCCGCACCTGCAACTGCACGCCGCCCTGCTCGGGCAGCACCAGCGGCGCGGCCAGCGTCAGCTCCTCCACCTGCGAGCAGCCGACCTCGGCCCCGGCCCGCAGGGCCAGTTCGAGCAGGCCCGTGCCGGGTACGAGCACGCGGTCCAGGACGGTGTGGTCCGCCAGCCACGGGTGCGACTCCAGTGAGACCCGGCCGGTGAACAGAAACCCGTCCAGGTCGACCAGTTCCACGGCCGCGCCGAGCAGCGGGTGGTCCGCCGCATCCACGCCGACCGCGCGCAGATCACCGAGCGGGCTCGTGGCGTCGAGCCAGAACTGTTGCCGCTGGAACGCGTAGGTGGGCAGCTCGACCCGCCCGACCCCGGTGCCGGCGAAGAAGGCCCGCCAGTCGACCGGCACGCCGGACGTGTGCAGGCGGCCCGTCGCCGCCACCAGCGTCGAGGCTTCGTCCCGGCCCACGCGCAGCAGCGGGAGGACCAGCATCGTCTCCGCCTCCGTGTCCGGCAGGCAGTCCTGGGCCATCCCGGTCAGGACGGCATCGGGCCCGAACTCCACGAAGCGGGTCACGCCGCGCGTCTGAAGGGTGCGTACGCCGTCGGCGAAGCGGACCGCCTCGCGGACGTGGCGCACCCAGTACTCCGGCGAGCACAACTCCTCGGCCGTCGCGAGGCCACCGGTCAGGTTGGAGACGACCGGGATCGTGGGCGCGGCGAAGGACAGGCCTTCGACCACCGTGCGGAAGTCGTCCAGCATCGGGTCCATCAACGGCGAGTGGAACGCGTGCGACACCCGCAGGCGGGTCGCCTTGCGGCCCTCGAAGTGAACCCGGATCCGCTCCACCGCCTCCTCGGCACCGGACACCACCACGGACGTCGCGCCGTTGACCGCAGCGATCGACACGAACTCGCCCAGCAGCGGCAGGACTTCCTCCTCCGTGGCCTGAACGGCGAGCATCGCGCCGCCCGCGGGCAACGCCTGCATCAACCGGCCCCGCGCCGCCACCAGCGCACACGCGTCCGCCAGCGAGAACACCCCGGCCACATGGGCCGCGGCGACCTCACCGATCGAGTGGCCGACGACGAAGTCCGGCCGCACACCCCACGATTCGAGCAGCCGGAACAACGCCACCTCCACGGCGAACAACGCCGCCTGGGCGTGCACCGTCCGGTCCAGCAGCTCCGAGTCCTCACCCCACATGACCTCGCGGACCTCAGGCAGCTCCGCGCAGGCCGCATCGAACGCCGCCGCGAACACCGCGAACCGGCCGTACAACTCCCACCCCATACCGAGGCGCTGCGACCCCTGCCCCGAGAACAGGAAGGCCGTCTGGCCGCCGCCGCGGGCGGACCCGCGGTGAACGCCGGGCGCGGCCGCACCTTCGGCCAGGGCGCGAAGTCCGCTCAGCAGCTCCGCACGGTCACGGCCGACCACCACGGCGCGCTGCTCGAGCGCGGACCGGGTCGTCGCCAGCGCGTAGGCCGTCTCCCGCGGTTCCAGCTCCGGCCGGGCCTCGGCGAACGCGAGCAACCGCTCGGCCTGCTCGCGCAACGCCTCCGGCGTCGCGGCCGACACCAGCCACGGGACCGCCGCCCCGGGAGTCCCGGTCACCTCCGCCGCCGACCGGGCGGCCGGCCGCGGACCCTGCTCCAGGACGACGTGCGCGTTGGTGCCACTGATCCCGAACGCCGACACGCCCGCGCGCCGCGGACGGCCGGTCTCCGGCCACTCCTGTGCCTCGGTCAGCAGCTCGACGGCACCCTCGGACCAGTCCACGTGCGACGAGGGCTCGTCCACGTGCAGGGTCCGCGGCAGCACGCCGTGGCGCATCGCCATCACCATCTTGATCACACCGGCCACACCGGCGGCAGCCTGCGCGTGGCCGATGTTCGACTTCACCGAGCCCAGCCACAACGGCCGCTCCGGGTCACGGTCCTGCCCGTACGCCACCAGCAGCGCCTGCGCCTCGATCGGGTCACCCAGCGTGGTCCCGGTGCCATGTGCCTCAACCGCGTCAACCTCGGACGCCGACAGACCCGCGCTCGCCAGTGCCTGGCGGATCACCCGCTGCTGCGAGGGGCCGTTGGGCGCGGCGAACCCGTTGCTCGCGCCGTCCTGGTTGACGGCCGTGCCGCGCACGACCGCGAGGACCTGGTGCCCGTTCCGCAGTGCGTCCGACAGGCGCTCGACCAGCAGCACGCCGACGCCCTCGGACCAGCCCACGCCGTCCGCCGCGCCGGCGAACGCCTTGCAGCGCCCGTCCACGGACAGCCCGCGCTGGCGGCTGAACTCGATGAACATGCCGGGGGTGGACATCACCGTGGCGCCGCCGGCCAGTGCCAATGAGCACTCACCGGACCGCAGCGCCTGCACCGCCAGGTGCAGGGCCACCAGCGAGGAGGAGCAGGCCGTGTCCACCGTCAGCGCCGGACCCTCCAGGCCGAGCGTGTACGACACCCGTCCCGAGACGACGCTGCCGCCGCTGGTGCCGGAGGGGTCCGCATTGAGCGCGTAGTCGTGGTACATGACGCCGGCGAAGACGCCGGTGCTGCTGCCGCGCAGTGACTGCGGGTCGATCCCGGCGCGTTCCAGCGCCTCCCACGAGGTTTCGAGCAGCAGCCGCTGCTGCGGGTCCATGTACAGCGCCTCGCGCGGCGAGATGCCGAAGAAGCCGGGGTCGAACGCGGCCGCGTCGTGCAGGAAGCTGCCTCGGCGCGTGTAGCTCCGGCCCTCCTTGCCCGGCTCCGGGTCGTACAGGTTCTCGATGTTCCAGCCGCGGTTGGTCGGCAGGTCGGAGACGGTGTCCCCGCCGTCGACCAGCAACTGCCAGAGCTCCTCGGGCGAGGTCACGCCTCCCGGGTAGCGGCAGGCCATGCCCACGATCGCGATCGGCTCGCCGTCGAAGCGCTGCGGGCCCGCGCTGTCCGTTCCGGGGGCCTCGCCCTCGTCCGCGGCCGTGGCCTCGGCGAGCGTCGTGAGGATGTGGTCGGCGACCGCCCGGGCGTTGGGGTGGTCGAAGGCGAGGGTGGCCGGCAGGCGCAGTCCGGTGTGGGTGTTGAGATGGTTGCGCAGTTCGGTCGCGGCCAGGGAGTCGAAGCCGAGCTCCTGGAAGGCCCGGTCCGGTGCGATCGCCTCGGCCGAGGCGTGCCCCAGCACCCCGGCGACCTGCGCACGGACGATCCGCAGCACCTCGCGCTCGCGCTCGCCCGCGGTCAGCCCCGCGAGCCGGTGCTCCAGCACGGCCGTCGACGCGGCACCGCGGGAGATTGCGGCCCGCCGGGCCCGCGGCCTCAGGCCGCGCAGCAGCGCGGGGACCTCGTCGGTGCGGGTGCGCAGGGCGGCGGTGTCGACGCGGATCGGGACCACGGTGGCCCGCTCCGACCGCAGGGCAGCCGCGAACAGGGCCAGACCCGCCTCACGGCTGAGGACGGGGACGCCCTGGGTCGCCATCCGCTTGCGGTCGACGTCGGTCAGGAAACTGCCCAGACCGGCGCCGACCTCCCAGAGGCCGAAGGCGACCGACGTGGCCGGCAGGCCCTCGGAACGCCGAAGAGTGGCCAGCCCGTCCAGGAAGACGTTGGCCGCCGCATAGTTGCCCTGCCCCGCCGTCAGCACCAGACCACCGGCCGAGGAGAACAGCACGAACGCCGCCAGGTCCATCCCCCGCGTCAGCTCGTGCAGGTACCAGGCCGCATCCACCTTCGGCGCCAGCACGGCATCGATGCGCTCCGGCGTCAACGCACCGACCAGGGCGTTGTCGCCGATGCCTGCCGCGTGCACGACCGCCGTCAGCGCCCGCTCCGCGACAATCCCGGCGACCAGCCCGGCCAACGCCGAACGGTCCGACACGTCACAGGCCACGATCCGCACCCGCGCACCGAGCCCCTCCAACTCGGCCGCAAGCTCCGCCGCGCCCGGTGCCCCCAGGCCGCGACGGCTCGTCAGCACGAGATGCCGCACACCACGCTCGACCACCAGGAACCGGGCCACCACCGCACCCAGACCACCCGTACCACCCGTGATCAACACCACGCCCTCGACATCGAAGGCGACTGCCGAGTCCTCCGCCGCCAACCGGACCAGACGCGGGACCAACACCTCGCCCCCACGCACCGCCGACTCCGGCTCACCCGACGCCACGGCCACCAGCGCCGCATCGACACCGACCCCGGCCTCGACGTCCACCAGCAGGAACCGGCCCGGGTTCTCCGCCTGCGCCGACCTCAGCAGACCCCACACCGGAGCCTGCACCACATCCAGGCCATCCCCCTCCCCGGTGGCCACCGCACCACGCGTCACCACCACCAACCGCGAACCGGCAAAGCGCTCGTCCGAAAGCCAGGACTGCACGACCTCCAGCACCCGACCCGTCAACGCACGCACCCCGGAAGGCACATCCACCCGCTCCGGCGCACCGCAGTCCAGCACCACCGCACCCGGCACCGAACCCGACTCCGACAAACCCTCCCACTCCGACCAGGACAGGCCGACCGCATCACCTGACGGCACCGGCGACCACTCGACCCCGAACAACGGCCCGCCGACACCACCCCCCAACTGCTCCGCCGACACCGGGCGCCCCGTCACGGATCGGACCGAGAGCACCGGCAGGCCGGCGGTGTCGGCGACCGCCAGCGACAACCCGCCGTCGGCGAGGCGCGTCAGCCGCACCCGCACCGCCGAAGCACCCACCGCGTGGAGGGACACGTCGTTCCAGACGAACGGGATCACGGTCCCGCCGCTGCCGCTGTCAAGGATCGCGGCGTGCATCGCCGCGTCCAGCAGCGCCGGGTGCAGACCGAACGCCCCGCCGTCCACCCCCTCCGGCAGCGCGACCTCCGCGAAGAGCTCGTCGCCACGACGCCAGGCGGCCCTGAGGCCCTGGAACAGCGGCCCGTACCGGTAGCCCTGGTCAGCGAACGACTCGTACGCGCCGTCGACCGGCAGCGACTCGGCGCCGACCGGCGGCCAGACCGACGTGTCCAACGGCAGCGGCTCGGCCGTGCCGTCGGCCATCACACCGCGGGCGTGCTCGACCCAGGCCGCGTGCTCCTGGTCCTCGTCGTCCGGCTGGGAGTGCACACTCAGCACGCGCCGTCCGGAGTCGTCCGGCGTGCCGACGCGCACCTGAAGCCGCACGCCGCCGTGCTCGGGCAGTAGCAGCGGCGCGGCCAGCGTCAGCTCCTCCAGCAGCTCGCAGCCGACCTCGTCGCCGGCCCGCAGGGCCAGCTCGACCAGCCCGGTACCCGGGACGAGCACGGTGCCCCGCACCGCGTGATCGGCCAGCCACGGGTGCGACTGCACCGACAGGCGGCCGGTGAGCAGGACGCCGTCGTCGGTCGCCAGAACGACAGCCGCGCCCAGCATCGGGTGCTCGGGCGACTGCAGGCCGGCGAACCGGACATCCCCCGCACGCAGCAGGGAGCCGACCGGCCAGAAGCGCTGGTGCTGGAAGGCGTAGGTGGGCAGTTCGACGCCTCGGGCGCCGGTGCCGGCGAGGAGAGCGGTCCAGTCGACCTTCACGCCGTGGACGTGGAGGCGCGCGAGCGCGTGCAGCGCGGTCGCCTCCTCGTTGCGGTCCTTGCGGAGGACAGTCACCAGGACGGCGTCCTCACCGAGCGACTCTCGCGCCATCGCGGACAGCACACCGTCCGGACCCAACTCCACGAACCGGCTGACGCCCTGGGCCTCCAGGGTGCGCAGGCCGTCGGCGAAGCGGACCGCCTCGCGGACGTGGCGCACCCAGTACTCCGGCGAGCACAACTCCTCGGCCGTGGCCAGGCCGCCCGTCAAGTTCGACACCACCGGGATCGTCGGCGCCGTGAAGGACAGCCTGTGGACCACGGCCCGGAAGTCGTCCAGCATCGGGTCCATCAGCGGCGAGTGGAAGGCATGCGAAACGCGCAGCCGGGTCGTCTTGCGACCCTCCTGGTCGAAGTGGGCGCGGATCCGCTCGACCTCGTCCTCGGTGCCGGAGACCACGACGGCCGTGGCGCCGTTGACCGCCGCGATCGAGACGAACTCGCTTAGCATCGGAAGGACTTCGTCTTCCGTGGCCTGGACGGCGAGCATCGCGCCGCCGGCGGGAAGGGCCTGCATCAGGCTGCCGCGTGCCGCCACCAGCGTGCAGGCGTCAGCCAGGGAGAACACCCCGGCCACATGCGCCGCCGCGACCTCACCGATCGAGTGCCCCGCCACGAAGTCCGGCCGCACACCACACGATTCGAGCAACCGGAACAGCGCCACCTCGACCGCGAACAAGCCCGCCTGGGCGTGCACCGTCCGGTCCAGCAACTCCGCGTCCTCACCCCACACCACCTCGCGAAGGCTGCCGAACTCCGCACAGACCGCATCGAACGCCTCCGCGAACACCGCGAACCGGCCGTACAACTCCCGCCCCATGCCGAGGCGTTGCGACCCCTGCCCGGAGAACAGGAAGGCACGCCGGCCCGCACCCACCGAGCCCTCCACCACACCGGCCACCGACTCACCCGCCGCCAGCGCGGCCAGTCCGCCCAGGACGGCGTCCCGGTCGTCGGCCACGACCACCGCACGGTGGTGGAACGTCGATCGGCTGATCACCAGCGAGAAGGCGACGTCGGTCAGCGATTGGTCGCCCTCGTCGGCCACGTGGGAGAGCAGGCTCGCCGCCTGCGCGCGCAGCGCGGCCTCGGTCCGACCCGAGAGCACCCACGGCACCACCCCGGGCGCCACCACCGGCTGCTCAACAGCCGGCAGTTGCGCCGGCTCGCCCTGCTCCAGGACCACGTGCGCGTTGGTGCCACTGATCCCGAACGAGGACACACCCGCACGGCGCGGGCGGCCGGTCTCCGGCCACTCCTGGGCCTCGGTCAGCAGCTCGACGGCGCCCTCGCTCCAGTCCACGTGCGAGGACGGCGCGTCCACGTGCAGCGTCTTCGGCAACACGCCATGACGCATCGCCATCACCATCTTGATCACACCCGCCACACCCGCAGCAGCCTGCGCATGGCCGATGTTCGACTTCACCGAGCCCAACCACAAGGGCTGTTCGGCCTCCCGTTCCTGGCCGTAGGTCGCCAGCAGCGCCTGCGCCTCGATCGGGTCACCCAGAGTGGTCCCCGTACCGTGCGCCTCCACCGCGTCCACATCGGCGGCCGACAACCCGCCGCTGGCCAGCGCCTGCCGGATCACCCGCTGCTGCGAGGGACCGTTCGGCGCCGTCAGACCGTTCGACGCACCGTCCTGGTTCACCGCACTACCCCGCAGCACCGCCAGGATGCGGTGCCCGTTGCGCCGCGCGTCGGACTGGCGCTCCAGCACCACCATGCCCACACCCTCGCCCCAGCCCACACCGTCCGCCGACTCGGCGAAGGCCTTGCTCCGACCGTCCGCCGCGAGACCGCGCTGCCGGGAGAACTCCACGAACGTCGTCGGAGTGGACATCACGGTCACGCCGCCGGCCAGCGCCAGCGAGCACTCACCCGAGCGGAGCGCCTGCGCCGCCAGGTGCATGGCCACCAGCGACGACGAGCACGCCGTGTCCACCGTCACCGCCGGGCCCTCCAGCCCGAACGTGTACGACACCCGCCCCGAGGCGATGCTCGGCGCACTGCCGCTGCCCTGGTAACCCTCGAACTCACGCCCACCCAACAGACTCGCGTAGTCGCTGTACATCACTCCGGCGAAGACACCCGTTCGACTGCCCCGCAGCGACACCGGATCGATCCCGGCCCGCTCGAACGCCTCCCACGACGTCTCCAACAGCAACCGCTGCTGCGCATCCGTCGCCAACGCCTCCCGCGGACTCATCCCGAAGAACTCCGGATCGAACTCCGCTGCCTCGTACAGGAAACCGCCCGAACGCGTGTAGGACGTGCCCAGGTGGTCCGGGTCGGGATCGTAGAGCGTCTCCACGTCCCAACCACGATCCGTCGGGAACCCGGAGACCGCATCCACGCCCTCCGCGACCAGCTGCCACAGACCCTCCGGCGACCGCACCCCACCCGGGTACCGGCACGCCATCCCCACGATCACCACCGGATCGTCCACCACCGACGGCAGACCGGCCGACACCTGCACGACCTCCGCCGCACCACCGAACAACTCGCCCAGCAGGAACCGGACCAGCGCCTCCGCCGACGGGTAGTCGAACACCACCGTCGCCGGCAACCGAAGACCCGTCACCGCACCGAGCCGGTTCCGCAACTCCACCGCGGTCAGCGAATCGAACCCCAGGTCCTGGAACGCGCGCGTCGCATCCACCTCCGCCGCGCCCGCATGGCCCAGCACCGTGGCGATCTGCGAACGCACCACGTCGAGTACCGCCTCACGGCGCTCCTCCGCCCCCAGAGCGGCGAGTCGGCGGGTCAGCTCGTCGGCCGCGGGCGAACCGGCCACGGCCGACCGACGCGCCCGCGTACGGATCAGGCCGCGCAGCAGCGCGGGCACCTCGCCGCTCGACCGCAGGGCCGCCAGGTCCAGACGAACCGGCAGCGTCGACGGCTCCCCGCCTGCGAGCGCAGCGTCGAAGAGCGCGAGCCCGTCCTCGGGAGTGAGTGGCGGCATGCCCAACCGGGCGATGCGCTCGATGTCGGCGTCGCTGAGGGTGCCAGTCATGCCGCCGCCCCGGGTCCACGGACCCCACGCCAGCGACACACCCGGGAGGCCGGCCGCTCGCCGGTGCCGCGCCAACGCGTCCAGAAACGCGTTACCCGCCGCGTAGCTCGCCTGCCCCGCACTGCCGAACGTCCCCGCCACCGACGAGAAGACCACGAACGCCGCGAGGTCCAGATCCTTCGTCGCCTCGTGCAGATACCACGCCGCATCCACCTTCGGCCGCAACACCGCCGCCAGCCGCTCCGGCGTCAGCGAACCGACCACCCCGTCATCCAGCACACCCGCCGCGTGCACCACCGCCCGCACCGGATGACGAGCGACCAACGCCGCCACCGCCCCGCGATCCGCGACATCACACGACTCGACCAACACCTCCGCCCCCGACGCCGCCAACTCGGCCACCAACTCCGCTACCCCATCAACCTCCACGCCACGACGACTCACCAACACCAGACTCCGCACACCGTGCTCCGCCACCAGATGACGGGCCACCACCCGACCCAAACCACCCGTACCACCCGTGATCAACACCGCGCCGTCACCGGCCCACGCAGGAACAGCCACCTCGACCGCAGCCGGCACCCGCACCAACCGGGCCGCCAACACCTCACCACCACGCACCAACACCTGCGGCTCGTCCAACGCAACAACACCCGAGGGCAGTTCGCCCGCACCCTCCAGATCCACCAGACCGAACCGGCCCGGCTCCTCCGACAGCGCCGACCGCACCAGACCCCACACCGCAGCACCCGCCAGATCCGATCCGCAGGCCGCACCACGCGTCACGAACACCAACCGCGACGCCCCGAACCGCTCCTCCGCCAACCACGACTGCACCAGGTCCAGAACCCGCGCCGTCAGCCCGTGCACCGACTCCACCACGCCACCGGACGTACCGGCCGGAAGCTCGACCAGCACCACACCGGGAACATCCACCAACGACGCCAGGTCCGCGTCCGACGCCACCGTCACCAGCGGCGCCGGACCACCGTCGCCCACCGCGACCGGCACCCACTCCACCCGGAACAGCGCATCCCGGGCGACAGCCTCCGTACCCAGTTGCTCGGCGCTGATCGGCCGGACGGCGAGCGACCCCACCGAGGCGACCGGCGCTCCCGAGACGTCCGCGACCGCCAGCGACACCCCACCGGCGACCGCCCGCGACAACCGCACCCGCACCGCGGACACGCCGGCCGCGTACAGCGAAACACCCGACCACGCGAACGGCACACCGTCCAGGCCCCGCCCGTCCTCACCGGCGAACACCGAGGCATGCAGGCACGCGTCCAGCAGAGCCGGGTGCAGGCCGAACGCCCCGCCGTCCACCCCCTCGGGCAACGCGACCTCCGCGAACACCTCCGCACCGAGCCGCCAGGCCGCCCGGAGACCCCGGAACGCCGGACCGTACTCAAGACCGCCCTCGGCGATCCGCTCGTAAGCACCGGCCACGTCCAACGACTCGGCCCCGACCGGCGGCCAGACCGCCGCGTCGAAGGCCGGCGACACCGCACCCGAGGCCAGCACACCGGTGGCGTTCAGGGCCCAGGTCGACTCGTCGTCGGCGGGGCGGGAGTGCACGGTCAGCGCGCGTCGGCCGGATTCGTCCGCCTCGCCCACCCACACCTGCACCCGCACGTCACCCCGGCCGGACAGCACCAGCGGTGCCGCGAGCGTCAGCTCCTCGACGAGGTCGCAGCCGACCTCGTCGCCGGCCCGCATCGCCAGCTCCAGCAGCGCCGTACCGGGGACCAGCACCGACCCGAGGACCACGTGGTCCTCCAGCCATGGGTGCGACTGCACCGACAGGCGACCGGTGAACACGTACCCGTCCGTGTTGACCAGCTCGACGGCCGCACCCAGGAGCGGGTGCTCGGGTGATTCCAGCCCTGCGAAGCGCAGGTCCCCCGGTCGGAGCACCGCACCGACCGGCCAGAAGTGCTGGTGCTGGAAGGCGTAGGTGGGCAGTTCGACGCCTCGGGCGCCGGTGCCGGCGAGAAGCGCGGTCCAGTCGACCTTCACGCCGTGGACGTGGAGCTGCGCCAGCGCGTACAGCGCGGACGCCTCCTCGCTGCGATCCTTGCGCAGGACGGGCGCCAGGACAGCGTCCTCGGCGACCGACTCCCGGGCCATGGCGGACAGCACGCCGTCCGGGCCGAGTTCGACGAACCGCGTGACACCCTGGGCCGCCAGGGTGCGCACGCCGTCGGCGAAGCGCACGGCCTCACGGACGTGGCGCACCCAGTACTCCGGCGAGCACAACTCCTCGGTCGTCGCGAGGCCACCGGTCAGGTTGGAGACGACCGGGATCGTGGGCGCGGCGAAGGACAGGCCTTCGACCACCGTGCGGAAGTCGTCCAGCATCGGGTCCATCAACGGCGAGTGGAAGGCATGCGACACGCGCAGGCGGGTCGCCTTGCGGCCCTCGAAGTGGACCCGGATCCGCTCCACCGCCTCCTCGGCACCGGACACCACCACGGACGTCGCGCCGTTGACCGCAGCGATCGACACGAACTCGCCGAGCAGCGGCAGGACTTCCTCCTCCGTGGCCTGAACGGCGAGCATCGCACCGCCCGCGGGCAACGCCTGCATCAGACTGCCCCGCGCCACCACCAGCGCACACGCGTCCGCCAGCGAGAACACCCCCGCCACATGCGCCGCCGCGACCTCACCGATCGAGTGCCCCGCCACGAAGTCCGGCCGCACACCCCACGATTCGAGCAACCGGAACAACGCCACCTCCACGGCGAACAACGCCGCCTGGGCGTGCACCGTCCGGTCCAGCACCTCCGCGTCCGTACCCCACACCACGTCGCGGACCGACTCGAAGCCCGGCTCCGCGCAGACCGCATCGAACGCCGCCGCGAACACCGCGAACCGGCCGTACAACTCCCGCCCCATACCGAGGCGCTGCGACCCCTGCCCGGAGAACAGGAAGGCACGCCGGCCCGCACCCACCGAGCCCTCCACCACACCGGCCACCGACTCACCCGCCGCCAGCGCGGCCAGTCCGCCCAGGACGGCGTCCCGGTCGTCGGCCACGACCACCGCACGGTGGTGGAACGTCGATCGGCTGATCACCAGCGAGAAGGCGACGTCGGTCAGCGATTGGTCGCCCTCGTCGGCCACGTGGGAGAGCAGGCTCGCCGCCTGCGCGCGCAGCGCGGCCTCGGTCCGACCCGAGAGCACCCACGGCACCACCCCGGGCGCCACCACCGGCTGCTCAACAGCCGGCAGTTGCGCCGGCTCGCCCTGCTCCAGGACCACGTGCGCGTTGGTGCCACTGATCCCGAACGAGGACACACCCGCACGGCGCGGGCGGCCGGTCTCCGGCCACTCCTGGGCCTCGGTCAGCAACTCGACGGCGCCCTCGCTCCAGTCCACGTGCGAGGACGGCGCGTCCACGTGCAGCGTCTTCGGCAACGCGCCATGACGCATCGCCATCACCATCTTGATCACACCCGCCACACCGGCCGCCGCCTGCGTGTGACCGATGTTCGACTTGAGGGATCCCAGACGGACCGGCCGGCCCTCGGGCCGGTCCTGTCCGTAGGTGGCGAGGATGGCCTGCGCCTCGATCGGATCACCCAGAGTGGTCCCCGTACCGTGGCCCTCCACCGCGTCCACATCGGCGGCCGACAACCCGCCGCTGGCCAACGCCTGCCGGATCACCCGCTGCTGCGAGGGACCGTTCGGCGCCGTCAGACCGTTCGACGCACCGTCCTGGTTCACCGCACTACCCCGCAGCACCGCCAGGATGCGGTGCCCGTTGCGCCGCGCGTCGGACTGGCGCTCCAGCACCACCATGCCCACACCCTCGCCCCAGCCCACACCGTCCGCCGCCTCGGCGAAGGAACGGCACCGGCCGTCCGCCGACAGGCCGCCCTGGCGCGAGAACTCCACGAAGGTGTTCGGGGTGGACATCACCGTCACACCGCCGGCCACCGCCAGCGAGCACTCACCCGACCGCAGCGCCTGCGCCGCCCAGTGCATCGCCACCAGCGACGACGAGCACGCCGTGTCCACCGTCACCGCCGGGCCCTCCAGCCCCAGCGTGTACGACACCCGCCCCGAGGCGATGCTCGGCGCACTGCCGTTGCCGCGGAAGCCCTCGAACTGGTCGCTCCCGAGCAGATCACGGTAGTCCGTGTACATCACGCCGGTGAAGACACCCGTTCGGCTGCCCCGCAGCGACACCGGATCGATCCCGGCCCGCTCGAACGCCTCCCACGACGTCTCCAACAGCAACCGCTGCTGCGCATCCGTCGCCAACGCCTCCCGCGGACTCATCCCGAAGAACTCCGGATCGAACTCCGCTGCCTCGTAAAGGAAGCCGCCCGAGCGCGTGGACGAGGTACCCCGCGCCTCGCGATCCGTGCTGGACAACGCCGCCAGGTCCCAGCCACGGTCGGTGGGGAAGCCGGAGATTGCGTCCACCCCCTCGGAGACCAGCTGCCACAGGCCCTCGGGCGAGCGCACCCCACCCGGGTACCGGCACGCCATCCCCACGATCACCACCGGATCGTCCACCACCGCCGGCAGCCCGACCGACACCTGCACGACCTCCGCCGCACCACCGAACAACTCGCCCAGCAGGAACCGGACCAGCGCCTCCGCCGACGGATGGTCGAACACCACCGTCGCCGGCAACCGCAGACCCGTCACCCCACCGAGCCGGTTCCGCAACTCCACCGCGGTCAGCGAATCGAACCCCAGATCCTGGAACGCCCGCGTCGCATCCACCTCCGCCGCGCCCGCATGGCCGAGCACCAGAGCGATCTGCGCACGCACCAGATCCAGGAGCACCTCCTGCCGCTCGTCCGCCCCCAGGCCGGACAGCCGCTGCACCAGGGCCGCCACCGCCGCTGTTCCGGCGACGGCCGACCGCCGCACCCGCGCACGGACCAGCCCCCGCAGCAGCGCGGGCACCTCGCCGCTCGACCGTAGGACCGCCAGGTCGAACCGCACCGGCAGGACGACGGCCTCGTCCACGGCGAGCGCCGCGTCGAACAGGGCCGCGCCGTCCGCCGGAGTGAGCTCGGGCATCCCAGTGCGGGCGATCCGCCGAAGGTCGACGGCGTCCAGGGTGCCGGTCATGCCGCCGTCCTGGGTCCACGGACCCCACGCCAGCGACACACCCGGCAGCCCGGCAGCCCGCCGGTGCCGCGCCAGCGCGTCCAGGAAGGTGTTGCCGGCCGCGTAGCTGCCCTGGCCGGGGCCACCGAAGGTGCCGGACACCGACGAGAAGACCACGAACGCCGCGAGATCCAGATCCTTCGTCGCCTCGTGCAGATACCACGCCGCATCCACCTTCGGCCGCAACACCGCCGCCAGCCGCTCCGGCGTCAGCGAACCGACCACCCCGTCATCCAGCACACCCGCCGCGTGCACCACCGCCCGCACCGGATGACGAGCGACCAACGCCGCCACCGCCCCGCGATCCGCGACATCACACGACTCGACCAACACCTCCGCCCCCGACGCCGCCAACTCGGCCACCAACTCCGCTACCCCATCAACCTCCACGCCACGACGACTCACCAACACCAGACTCCGCACACCGTGCTCCGCCACCAGATGACGGGCCACCACCCGACCCAAACCACCCGTACCACCCGTGATCAACACCGCGCCGTCACCGGCCCACGCGGGAACAGCCACCTCGACCGCAGCCGGCACCCGCACCAACCGGGCCGCCAACACCTCACCACCACGCACCAACACCTGCGGCTCGTCCAACGCAACAACACCCGAGGGCAGTTCGCCCGCACCCTCCAGATCCACCAGACCGAACCGGCCCGGCTCCTCCGACAGCGCCGACCGCACCAGACCCCACACCGCAGCACCCGCCAGATCCGATCCGCAGGCCGCACCACGCGTCACGAACACCAACCGCGACGCCCCGAACCGCTCCTCCGCCAACCACGACTGCACCAGGCCCAGAACCCGCGCCGTCAGCCCGTGCACCGACTCCACCACGCCACCGGACGTACCGGCCGGAAGCTCGACCAGCACCACACCGGGAACATCCACCAACGACGCCAGGTCCGCGTCCGACGCCACCGTCACCAGCGGCGCCGGACCACCGTCGCCCACCGCGACCGGCACCCACTCCACCCGGAACAGCGCATCACCGGTGCCGGCGGCACCTGCCCGGGTCACCTGCGCGGCCGAGGCCGCCCGCAGAACCAGCGACGCCGCCGAGGCGACCGGCGCCCCCGCATCGTCCGTGACCGCCACGGCCACCGAGTCGTCGCCGGTCCGGGTCACTCGTGCCCGCACCGACGAGGCGCCCGAGGCGTGCAGTGAGACGCCCTCCCAGGAGAACGGGACCACGCCCCGAGGCAGGCCGTTGAAGGCCGACACGTGCAGGACGGCGTCCAGCAGCGCGGGGTGCAGCCCGAACGGTCCGCCGTCCACGCCCTCGGGCAGCGCGACCTCCGCGAACACCTGCTCGCCCAGTCGCCACGCGGCCCGCAGCCCCTGGAACACCGGGCCGTACCCGAAGCCGCCCTCGGACATCTGCTCGTAGAGGCCGGTCAGGTCCACCGGCTCCGCGCCGACGGGGGGCCACGCCGTGGCGTCGAAGTCGGCGCTCTGCTCCGCGGGCGCGAGGACACCGGTCGCGTGCTGGGCCCACGGCCGGTCGACGGCTCCGTCCTCCCGGGACCGGACGTCCAGGGTGCGACGGCCGGCCGGGTCGGCCGCTCCCACCCTCACCTGGAGCTGGACTCCGCCGTCCTCCGGCAGCACGAGCGGCGCGGCCAGGGTCAGCTCGTCGATCCGACCGCAGCCGACCTCGTCGGCCGCGCGGATCGCCAGCTCCAGGAAGGCCGTGCCCGGGAGCAGCACCGAGCCCAGCACGACGTGGTCGCCGAGCCACGGGTGGGACCGCAGCGACAGCCGCCCCGTGAACATCAGGCCGTCGCCGTCGGCCAGTTCGACGGCGGCACCGAGCAGCGGGTGGTCCGCGGACGCCAGGCCGGCCGCGCTGACGTCGCCGGGCGCCGGGAGGGCGGGGGCGGGCCAGAAGCGCTGGTGCTGGAAGGCGTACGTCGGCAGGTCGACGGCCCGGGCGGAGGCCCCCGCGCAGAACGCGGACCGGTCGACCCGGACACCGACGGTGTGCAGCTGCGCCACCGCACCGAGCAGCGTGGCCTCCTCCTCCTGCGCCTTGCGCAGCACCGGCACCAGCACCGTGCCGTCCGGCAGCGACGCCGCGGCCATGGCGGAGAGCACGCCGTCCGGGCCGAGCTCCACGAAGCGGGTGACGTCCTCGGCCTCCAGCGCGCTCACACCGTCGGCGAAACGGACCGCCTCCCGGACGTGGCGCACCCAGTACTCCGGGGCGCACAACTCCCCGACCGTCGCGAGCCCGCCCGTCAGGTTGGAGACGACCGGGATCGTGGGTGCGGCGAAGGGCAGGCCCGCCACCACCTGGCGGAACTCCTCCAGCATCGGATCCATCAACGGCGAGTGGAAGGCATGCGACACGCGCAGGCGGGTCGCCTTGCGGCCCAACTCCTCGAACTGCGAACGAACGGCCTCCACCGCCTCCTCGGCACCGGAGACCACCACGGACGCCGGACCGTTGACCGCAGCAATCGACACGAACTCGCCCAGGAGCGGTAGGACTTCGTCCTCCGTTGCCTGGACGGCGAGCATCGCGCCGCCCGCGGGCAACGCCTGCATCAGACTGCCCCGCGCCGCCACCAGCGCACACGCGTCCGCCAGCGAGAACACCCCCGCCACATGCGCCGCCGCGACCTCACCGATCGAGTGCCCCGCCACGAAGTCCGGCCGCACACCCCACGATTCGAGCAACCGGAACAGCGCCACCTCCACGGCGAACAGACCCGTCTGGGCATGCACCGTCCGGTCCAGCACCTCCGCGTCCGTACCCCACACCACGTCGCGGACCGACTCGAAGCCCGGCTCCGCGCAGACCGCATCGAACGCCGCCGCGAACACCGGGAACCGGCCGTACAACTCCCGCCCCATACCGAGGCGCTGCGAGCCCTGCCCCGAGAACAGGAAGGCCACGGGAGCCTTGGCCGCCGCGCCCGTGAAGAGCCCGGCGGCGGCCCGGCCCGCGGCCAGGGCGTCCAGGCCCTCCAGGAGCCGTTCGCCGTCCCCGGCCACCACGGCGGCCCGGTGCTCCAGCGTCGCCCGGGTGGTCGCCAGCGAGAAGGCGACGTCGGCCGGGCGGAGGCCCGCGCCGGCCCGGACGTGCGAGGCCAGCCGCGCGGCCTGGCTTCGCAGCGCGACCTCGGTCCGGCCGGACAGCACCCAGGCCACCGCGCCGGGCGTCTCCGTTCGGCCTTCCGGAGCGGGAAGTCCGGCCTGCTCGGCCTGCTCGGCCTGTTCGGCCTGTTCGAGCACGACGTGCGCATTGGTGCCGCTGATGCCGAACGCCGACACGCCGGCCCGGCGCGGCCGGCCGGTCGCCGGCCACTCCCGGGTGTCCGTCAGCAGTTCGACCGCGCCGGTGGTCCAGTCGACGTGCGAGGAGGGCGTGTCGACGTGCAGGGTGCGCGGCAGGATGCCGTGGCGCAGCGCCATCACCATCTTGATCACGCCGGCGGCGCCGGAGGCGGCCTGGGTGTGACCGATGTTGGACTTGATCGCGCCGAGCAGCAGCGGCCGGGCGGGATCGCGGTCCTGCCCGTACGTCGTGAGCAGCGCCTGTGCCTCGATGGGGTCGCCCAGCGTCGTCCCGGTGCCGTGCGCCTCCACCGCGTCGACCTGGTCGGCCGAGAGCTGTGCGTTGGCGAGTGCGGCCCTGATAACCCGCTGCTGGGAGGGACCGTTGGGGGCGGTGAGCCGGCTGCTGGCGCCGTCCTGGTTGACGGCGGTGCCGCGGACCACGGCCAGCACCCGGTGCCCGTTGCGCCGGGCGTCGGAGAGCCGTTCGACCATCAGGACGCCCACGCCCTCGGCCCAGGAGGTGCCGTCCGCCGCCTCGGCGAACGGCTTGCAGCGGCCGTCGGGGGCGAGCCCGCGCTGGCGGGAGAACTCGGTGAACAGGCGGGTGGTCGGGATCACGGCCACGCCGGCCGCCAGGGCCATCGAGCACTCACCGGCGCGCAGCGCCCGGACGGCCAGGTGCAGGGCGACCAGTGCGGAGGAGCAGGCCGTGTCGACGGTGACCGCCGGCCCTTCCAGACCGAGGACGTAGGAGATCCGCCCGGAGAGCACGCTGACCGCACCGCCGGTGAGCAGGTGGCCCTCGGTCTCCGCGGACTGCCGGGCGAGCGAGCCGTAGTCGGTGTCGGCGCCTCCGACGAAGACGCCGGTGTCGCTGCCGCGCAGCGAGGCGGGGTCGATCCGGGCGTCCTCGACCGCCTCCCAGGCCGATTCCAGCAGCAGCC
Source organism: Kitasatospora sp. NBC_01560 (assembly GCF_045208415.1). Lineage (NCBI taxonomy): Bacteria > Bacillati > Actinomycetota > Actinomycetes > Kitasatosporales > Streptomycetaceae > Kitasatospora > Kitasatospora sp. NBC_01560. The sequence goes on from NZ_CP109364.1 coordinate 1,434,410, forward strand.
GCTGCTGCGGGTCCATCGCCAGTGCCTCGCGCGGCGCGATGCCGAAGAGCTCCGCGTCGAAGTCGCCCACGCCGTCCAGGAAGCCGCCGTGGCGCACGTAGCTCTTGCCCGGTGTGCCGGGGATGGGGTCGAAGAGCGCCTCGGTGTCCCAGCCGCGGTCCTCCGGCAGCTCGCCGATGGCGTCGACGCCGTCGGCGACCATCCGCCACAGGTCCTCCGGCGACCGGACGCCGCCGGGGAGGCGGCAGGCCATGCCGACGATGGCGATCGGCTCGTTCTCCCTGGCCTCGACGGTCTCCAGGCGCTGCCTGGTCCGCTTGAGGTCGGCGGTGACCTTCTTGAGGTAGTCGCGGAGCTTGTCCTCGGAGGTGCTGGCCATGGGTGGGAAAACCTCGCAGTTCGGAAAGGGCGTTGTGCGGCGTGCCGCGTGTTCGGGGTGACCCCGGGTGATCGGTGGGGCCCGGTCAGGCGAGGCCGAGTTCGTTGTCGATGAGGTCGAAGATCTCGTCGTCGGTCGAGGCCGTGAGGTCGGCGTCGCCGTGCTCGGCGGGGTCGTCCTCGTCGGGGGTGTCGAGCTTCCACTGGAGTGTCCTGAGCCGGAGGACCAGCTGGGCGCGGGTCTCGGTGTCCAGTTCGGCGCCGGCGACGGCCTTCTCCAGGCCGTCGAGCTCGGCGAGGACGGGTGTGGCCGGCCCGGTGTCCAGTGCTGTGCGCAGGTGGCGGGCCAGCCGGACGGGGGTCGGGTGGTCGAAGATCGCGGTGGTCGGCAGCCGCAGGCCGGTCTCCGTGTTGAGGCGGTTGCGCAGTTCGACCGCCGTCAGCGAGGACATGCCGAGGTCCAGGAAGCCCCGCTCGGCCTCGATCGCCGCGGTGGAGCCGTGGCCGAGGACGGTGGCGACGTGCCCGACGATCAGCTCCAGCAGCAGGTGCTCCTGCTTGGCCGTGCTCAGCCCGGCCAGCCGGGCGCGGAGTTCCCGCTCCGCGACCTGCGCGTCCCGTGCCCCGGTCGCGGCCGGGTGCTCGGCCCGGCGCACCGGGGCGGGGAGCAGGCCGTGCAGCAGCGCGGGCACGTCACCGGAGGTGAGGGACCGCAGGTCCAGCCGGACCGGGACCAGCAGCGGGCTGTCGGCGGCCGAGGCCGTGTCGAGCAGTGCGAGTCCGCGGGCGGCCGAGAGCGGCAGCATCCCGGAGCGGGCGAGGCGGGCGACATCCATGTCGCCCAGGGTGGCCGTCATTCCACTGGAATCTCCCCAGTATCCCCAGGCCAGCGAGACGGCGGGCAGGCCGCGCGCCCGGCGGTGCCGGGCCAGGGCGTCGAGGGAGGCGTTGGCCGCCGCGTAGTTGCCCTGCGCCATGCCGCCGGCGAGGCCGGCGAAGGAGGAGAAGAGCACGAAGGCGGAGAGGTCCGCGCCCCGGGTCAGCTCGTGCAGGTTCCAGGCCGCGTCCACCTTGGGCCGCAGGACCTGATCGACCTGTTCGTCCGTCAGGGTCTCCAGCAGGCCGTCCCGGAGTACGCCGGCCGCGTGGACCACCCCGGTCAGGGGGTGCTCGGCCGGGATGTCGCGCAGGACCGCGGCGAGCCGGTCCCGGTCGGCGGCGTCGCAGGCGACCACGGAGACTTCGGCTCCGAGCCCTGCCAGCTCCTCGCGGAGCGCCTCGGCCCCGGGGGCGTCGGGTCCGCGCCGTCCGGTCAGCAGCAGGTGGCGTACGCCGTGGCGGGTGACCAGGTGCCGGGCGACCAGGGCTCCGAGCGTGCCCGTCCCGCCGGTGATCAGCACGGTGCCCTCCGCGGCGCCCTCCCAGGGCCGGGCGGTGCCGGCGGGGTCCGCGGCGGCTGCCGGGAGCAGCCGTGGCACCAGCGCCGTCCCGTTCCTGACGGCCAGTTGGGACTCCCCGGCGGCGACGGCGGCCGCCGTGGCGGCCGGCAGGGCCTGCTCGGAGTCCGCCAGGCCGTCCAGGTCGGCCAGCAGGAACCGGCCGGGGTGCTCGGACTGCGCGGAGCGGATCAGGCCCCAGGCGGCCGCGGCCGCCTGGTCCCGGACGTCCTCCCGCGGTCCGGTGCCGACCGCGCCGGAGGTCACCAGGACCAGCCGCGCGGCCGCGTACCGGGCGTCGGCCAGCCAGCGCCGGGCGAGGTCGAGCACGGTGTGCACGGCTTCGTGCACGGCCGCCGGGACGCCGGCGCCGTCGGGCGGTGTCCCGGGCGCGAATCGCAGCAGCACGGTCTCGGGCGCCGGCTCCGGGTCCAGCTCTCCGGACGTGGGGTCGGCGGCGGGGTCGGTGACGAGGGCCGCGCGCAGGTCCGCCGGCCCGTCGAAGGTGCGGGCCGGTGCGGCGGCCGGGCCGGCGGCCGCCGCACCGGGCAGCTCGCTCCATTCGACGCGGTACAGCGAACCCTGCGGGTCGGCCTGCGGCAGGGCGTCGCCGGCCCGGGGCGCCGCGTCCAGCCAGTAGCGCTCCCGCTGGAAGGCGTAGGTGGGCAGGTCCACGGCCCTGCCGCCCGCGACGGCGCCGCTCCAGTCGACCCGGACGCCGTTCACGTGCGCGTCGGCGAGGGAGGCCAGCACCCGGGCCGGGCCGCCCTCGTCACGGCGGACGGAGCCGATCACCACCGCCTCCGCCTCCGCGGCCGCGACGGTGTCCTCGATACCCATGGTGAGGACGGGGTGCGGGCTGGACTCGACGAAGACGTCGTGGCCCTGGCCGAGCAGCGCGCGTACCGACTCCTCCAGGCGCACGGTGTGCCGCAGGTTCTGGTACCAGTAGTGCGCGTCGAGCCGGGTCCCGTGGTCGGCCCAGTCGGCCGTCACCGTCGAGAAGAACGGGATCCGGCCCGGGCGGGTCTCGATGCCGGCGAGGTCCGCCAGCAGGGTCTCGCGGATCCGTTCGACCTGCACCGAGTGCGAGGCGTAGTCCACCGGGATCCGCTTGGCGCGCACGCCGTCGCGCGCGCAGGACTCGATCAGTTCGGCCAGCGCCCCGGGATCGCCGGACACGACCACGCCGGCGGGTCCGTTGACCGCGGCGATCGAGATCCGGCCGCGCCAGGCGGCGAGCCGGGCCGGCACCTCGGCGTGCGGCACGGTCAACGACACCATTCCGCCGTGGCCCGAGAGTCCGGTGGCGATGGCCCGGCTGCGCAGGGCGACCACCTTGGCCGCGTCGGCCGGCGTGAGCAGGCCTGCGACGCAGGCGGCCGCGATCTCGCCCTGGGAGTGCCCCAGTACCGCGGCCGGCTCCACGCCGTGGGCGCGCCACACCTCGGCCAGCGCGACCATCATCGCCCACAGTGCGGGCTGGGCGACGTCCACCCGGTCGAGGCCGGGCGCGCCGGCGTCGCCGCGCAGTACGGCGCTCAGCGACCAGTCGGTGTACGGCGCCAGTGCCTGCTCGCACTCGGCGATCCGGCCGGCGAACGCCGGTGAGCCGTCGAGCAGTTCGGCGCCCATACCGGCCCACTGGGAACCCTGGCCGGGGAAGACCAGGACGACCTTGCGGTCGCGGCCGGTGGCCCAGCGGCCGTGGACGACGCCGGGTGCCGGCCGGGCCTCGGCCAGCGCGCGCAGTCCGGTCCGCAGGGCCTCGTGGTCGGTGCCGACCACGACGGCCCGGTGTTCGAGGGTGGCGCGCCCGCCGACCAGCGAGGCGGCGGTGTCGAGTGCCGCGGCCTCGTCCAGGTGGTCGAGCAGCGCCCGGGCCTGACCGCGCAGGGCGGGTGCGCTGCGCGCCGACAGCAGCAGGGGCAGTGCCGAGGGCGCGGGCACGGGCTCGGCCCGGCCGGGATCGGCGCCGGGAGCCTGTTCGAGGATGACGTGCGCGTTGGTGCCGCTGATGCCGAAGGAGGAGACGCCGGCCCGGCGCGGCCGCCCGGTGGCCGGCCAGGGGGCGGCCTCGGTGAGCAGGCCGACGGCGCCGGCGGACCAGTCCACCTCCGGGGTGGGGGCGTCGATGTGCAGGCTCTTGGGGAGCAGGCCGTGCCGCATCGCCAGCACCATCTTCATCACGCCGGCCACGCCGGCCGCGGCCTGGCTGTGCCCGATGTTCGACTTGATGGAGCCGAGCAGCAGCGGCCGCCCCTCCGCCCGTTCCCGCCCGTAGGTGGCCAGCAGGGCCTGGGCCTCGATCGGGTCGCCGAGCCGGGTGCCGGTGCCGTGGGCCTCGACCGCGTCCACCTCGCCTGGAGTCAGCCCGGCGTTGGCCAGCGCCCGGCGGATCACCCGCTGCTGGGAGGGGCCGTTCGGGGCGCTGAGGCCGTTGCTGGCGCCGTCCTGGTTGACCGCGGAACCGCGCAACACGGCCCAGACCTCGTGGCCGTTGCGCAGCGCGTCGGAGAGCCGTTCGACGACGAGCAGGCCGACGCCCTCGGCGAAGCCCGTCCCGTCGGCGGCCGCCGCGAACGGCTTGCAGCGCCCGTCGGCGGCCAGCCCGCGCTGCCGGGAGAAATCGACCATGATCCCCGGGGAGGACATCACGGTCACGCCGCCGGCCAGCGCCAGCGAGCACTCGCCGCCGCGCAGCGCCTGCGCCGCCAGGTGCAGGGCCACCAGGGACGAGGAGCAGGCCGTGTCGACGGTGACCGCCGGGCCTTCCAGCCCCAGGGTGTAGGCGACCCGGCCGGAGACCACGCTGCCGGCGTTGCCGTTGTTGACGTAGCCCGCGAGCTCCTCGGGGAGCTGCCCGACCCGGCCGATGTAGTCGCTGGAGGAGAGGCCGGCGAAGACGCCGGTCCGGCTGCCGCGCAGCGTCCTCGGGTCGATGCCGGCCCGCTCGACCGCCTCCCAGGCGGTCTCCAGCAGCAGCCGCTGCTGCGGGTCCATGGCCAGGGCCTCGTTCGGGCCGATGCCGAAGAAGTCGGCGTCGAAGTCGGCGGCCTCGTGCAGGAACCCGCCCTCCAGGGTGCGGGAGCCGCCGAGGTCGTCGGGGACGGCGTCGTAGAGCCGCTCCAAGTCCCAGCCGCGGTCGGTGGGCAGGCCCGCGACGGCGTCGGTGCCCGAGGCGAGCAGGGTCCAGAGGTCCTCCGGCGAGCGGACGCCGCCGGGGTAGTGGCAGGCCATGCCGACGATCGCGATCGGCTCGTCGGCGGCGACGGCCGTGGCCGTGGTTGCGGCTGCGGCTGCGGCTGCGGCCGGTGCGCCGGACTCGGCCGCACCGCCCGCGAGCTGCGTGTCGAGGTGGTCCGCGAGCGCGCCCGGGCTCGGGTGGTCGAAGACCAGGGTGGCCGGCAGCCGCAGGCCGGTGGCGGTGTTGAGCCGGTTGCGCAGCTCGACCGCGGTGAGCGAGTCGAAGCCGAGGTCCCGGAAGGCCCGGCCCGCGTGGACGGCGTCCGTACCCGCGTGGCCCAGCACCGCGGCGGCGTTGCCGGTCACCAGGCCGAGCAGCAGGGCCCGGCGGTCGGCGGGCGTCAGCCCGGCCAGCCTCCGCCGCAGTCCGTCCGGTGCGGCGGCTTCGGTGCGCTCGGCCGTCCGGCGGGCCTTGCCGCGGAACAGCGCCCGCAGCAGGGGCGGGAGGTGGTCCCGGGTACGGGAGCGCAGCGCGGCGGCGTCGAGCCGGACGGGGGCGAGCTGGGCCCGCCCCGCCGCGACGGCCGCGTCGAAGAGTGCGAGTCCGTCCCGGGTGTCCAGGGGCAGCCCGCCGGTCTGCCGTGCGCGGGTCAGGTCGGCGGCGTCCAGGTGCCCGGTCATCCCGCTGGCCTGCGCCCACAGGCCCCAGGCCAGTGAGGTGGTGGGCAGCCCGCGGACCCGGCGGTGCTGGGCGAGGCCGTCCAGGAAGGTGTTGGCCGCCGCGTAGTTGCCCTGTCCGGCCGAGCCGAAGACGCCCGCGGCGGAGGAGAAGAACACCAGCTCGGCCAGGTCCAGCCGCTCGGTCAGCTCGTGCAGGTGCCAGGCGGCGTCGGCCTTGGGCCGCAGGACGGTGCGCAGCCGGTCGGGGGTGAGCGAGGCGATCACGCCGTCGTCGAGCACGCCCGCGGCGTGCACCACGGCGGTGAGCGGGTGCTCGGGCGCCACCGTGGCCAGCAGGTCGCCCAGCGCCTCCCGGTCGGCGACGTCGCAGGCGGCCACGGTGACCCGGGCGCCGAGGGCGGTGAGTTCCGCGTGCAGTGCCTCGGCGCCGGGGGCGTCCGGGCCCCGCCGGCCGACCAGCAGCAGGTGGCGGACTCCGCGTTCGGCGACCAGGTGCCGTGCGAGCAGACCGCCCAGCTCGCCGGTGCCGCCGGTGATCAGCACGGTGCCGTCCGCGTCCCACGGGCGGGGTACGGTCAGCACGACCTTGCCGATGTGGCGGGCCTGGGCCATGTGGCGGAACGCCTCACGGGCGTGCCGCACGTCCCAGGTGGTGAGCGGGAGCGGGTGCAGCGCGCCCTGCTCGAAGAGCGCGACCAGCTCGGTCAGCATCTGCTGGATCCGGTCCGGTCCGGCCTCGATCAGGTCGAAGGCGCGGTAGCCGGCGCCCCGGTGGTCCCGGGCGACCTGCTCCGGCGCGCGGACGTCGGTCTTGCCCATCTCGATCAGCCGGCCGCCCGGGCGCAGCAGGCGCAGCGAGGCGTCGACGTACTCCCCGGCCAGGGAGTTCAGCACGACGTCCACGCCCCGGCCGCCGGTGGCGGTGCGGAAGGCGTCCTCGAAGTCGAGTGTCCGGGAGGAGGCCAGACGCTCGGCGGGCCACCCCTCGGCGCGCAGCAGCTCCTGCTTGGCCTCGCCCGCGGTGCCGTAGACCTCGGCTCCCCAGAGCCGGGCCAGCTGGGTGGCGGCCATGCCGACGCCGCCGGTGGCCGCGTGCACCAGGACGGACTCACCGCGGGCCAGGCCGGCGAGGTCGCGCAGGGCGTAGTAGGCGGTGAGGAAGACCACGGGGACGGCGGCCGCCTCGGCGAAGGTCCAGCCCTGCGGCATCCGCACCAGCACCCGGTGGTCGGCGACGGCCAGCGGGCCGAAGCCGCCGGTCACCATGCCCATCACCCGGTCGCCGGGGGCCAGTCCGGTCACCCCCGGGCCGACCTCGACCACCGTCCCGGCGGCCTCGGAGCCGAGGAGGCGGGCGCCGCCGGGGTACATGCCCAGCGCGTTGAGGACGTCGCGGAAGTTCAGACCGGCGGCCCGTACCGCCAGTCGGACCTGGCCCGGTTCCAGCGCGGCCACCGCCTCCGGGCCGGGCAGCAGGGCGAGCCGGTCGACGGTGCCCTTCTCGGTGATGTCCAGCCGCCACGGTCCTGCGGTGTCCGGCACGGTCAGTGCCTCGCCCGCCGGGTCGCCGGCCAGCCGCGGCGCGTGGGCGGCGCCCTGCCGCAGCGCGAGCTGCGGTTCGTCCGCCTCCAGCGCGCCGGGCAGCGCGCGCCAGGAGGCGGGCTGCCCGTCGAGGTCGGCCAGCACGATCCGGCCGGGGTGCTCGGTCTGCGCCGAGCGGACGAGGCCCCACAGCGCGGCGCCGGGCAGGTCCGTGACGTCCCCGCCGGCCTCGGTCGCGACGGCCTGCTCGGTGACCGCGAGCAGCCGGATGTTCGCGAGGCGGTCGTCGGCGAGGAACTCCTGGAGCAGCCCGAGGACGCGCTCCAGCGTCGCGGCGGTCGCCCCGGGGACGCCGGGGTCACCGGGGACGCCGGGGAGCGGCTGCGGCGCCGTCACCATGACGACCTCGGGCGCCTCCGGCCCGGCCCGGTCGTCCCAGGCCGCCAGCACGACCCCGCCCTCGGCCAGGGCCGCCGCGTGACGCGGCTCGGGGCCGATCAGTGCCCACCGGGCGGCCGGCGCCACGGTCCGTTCCGGGACGGGTACTTCGGGCCACTCGATGCCGAGGAGCGCGTCCCGGACGGCACTCGGCCCGGCCTCCAGGGAGTGGGCCGCGAGCGGTCGTACGGCCAACGCGTCGATCACGGCCACCGGCCGACCCGCCGGGTCGGCCATCAGGACGCGGACGCTGCCGGGCCCGGCCGGGCTCAGCCGCACCCGCAGGGCGGTGGCCCCGGCGGCGTGCAGCGAGACGCCCGTCCAGGAGAACGGCAGGCCGGGCCGGCCGTCCTCGACGCGCAGCGGCCCCAGGCCGGCCGCGTGCAGGGCGGCGTCCAGCAGCGCCGGGTGGATCCCGAACCGGGCCGCCTGCGGCTGCGCCGCCTCGGGCAGCTCCACCTCGGCGAACACCTCCTCGCCGAGGCGCCAGGCCGCCCGGACGCCCTGGAACACCGGGCCGTACTCGTAGCCGTCCTCGCGCAGCGCCGGGTAGAAGCCGTCGACGGGCAGCGGCTGCGCCCCGCGCGGCGGCCAGTCGGCGAGGCCGTCGGAGGCGTCCCCGGCCCGGGGTGCGGTCAGGGTGCCGGTGGCGTGTTCGGTCCACGGCGCGCCCGTGTCGCCCCGGCCGGTGTGCACGGTCACCGGGCGCAGCCCCGACCCGTCGGCGGCGCCGACGGCGATCTGCACCCGCAGCTCGCCGGTGTCGGGCAGCAGCACCGGTGCGTGCAGGGTGAGTTCCTCGATCCGGCCGCAGCCGAGCTCGTCGCCGGCCCGGATCACCGCCTCCGCCAGGGCCGCGCCGGGCACCACCACCGCGCCGGTCACGGCGTGCTCGGCGAGCCAGGGGTGGCTCCGCAGCGACCAGCGAGCCGTTGCCACCAGCCCGTCGCCGCCGGCGAGTTCCACGGCGGCGCCGAGCAGCGGGTGGTCCAGCGTGCCCAGGCCCGCCGCGGTGACGTCCCCCGCCGTCGGCGAGGGGCGCGGCCAGAACCGCCGGTGCTGGAACGCGTAGGTCGGCAGCTGCGCCGGGTCGGCGGGCCGGCCGGTGAAGAGCGCGGTCCAGTCGATCCGGGTGCCGTGGTTGCGGGCCTCGGCCAGCGAGAGCAGGAACCGCGCGAGTGAGCCTTCGTCACGTCGCAGCGTGCCGGTGGCCGCGGCGGCGATCCCGGTGGAGTCGATGGTCTCCTGCACGCCCGTGGTCACCACCGGGTGGGGGCTGATCTCGACGAACACCCGGTAGCCGTCGGCCAGCAGGGCCCGGGTGGCCTGCTCGAACTGCACGGTCCCGCGCAGGTTGCGGTACCAGTAGGCGGCGTCCAGCCCGGTGGTGTCGAGCGGTGTGCCGCTGACCGTCGAGTAGAAGGGGATCTCCGCCGGGCGGGGCGCGATCGGCGCCAGCAGGGCGTGCAGCTCCTCCTCGATGCGCTCCACCTGGGCGGAGTGCGAGGCGTAGTCCACCGGTATCCGGCGGGCCCGGATGTCGTCGCGCTCGCAGGCGGCGATCAGCGCGTCGAGGGCCTGCGGCTCGCCGGAGAGCACCACCGAGTCCGGGCCGTTGACGGCGGCAAGCGACACCCGCTCGCCCCAGGGGCGGACGAGCTCGCGGACGGCCTCGGCCGAGGTCGCGACCGAGACCATCCCGCCCTGGCCGGACAGCGAGGTCAGCGCCTTGCTGCGCAGGGCGACCACCCGGGCGGCGTCGTCCAGCGAGAGCGCGCCGGCCACGCAGGCCGCGGCGATCTCGCCCTGCGAGTGACCGACCACGGCGGCCGGCCGCACCCCGTGTGCCTGCCACAGCTGCGCGAGGGAGACCATGACGGCGAACAGCACGGGCTGGACGACGTCGACGCGGTCCGCCGGCGGCGCGCCGGGCGCACCGCGCAGCACGTCGTGCAGCGACCAGTCGACGTGGGGTGCGAGCGCGGCCGCGCAGGCGTCCAGCCGCTCGGCGAAGACCGGTGAGGTGTCCAGCAGTTCCAGCGCCATCCCGGCCCACTGCGAACCCTGGCCGGGGAAGACGAACACCGTCTCGCCGTCGCCCTCGCAGTGACCCTCGCGGACGGCCGGGTGGGCCCGGCCCGCGGCCAGCGAGTCGAGCCCGTCCAGCAGGCTCGCCCGGTCGGCGGCCACGACGGCCGCGCGGTGGTCCAGCGCGGCCCGGGTGGTCGCCAGTGCGTGGGCGAGGCCGGCCGGCTCGGTGCCGGCGGCCGCCAGGTGCGCGGCGAGGCGGCCGGCCTGTGCGCGCAGCGCCTGCGGGGTGTGCGCGGACAGCACCCAGGGCAGCAGCGACGGTGCGTCGGCGGCGGAGCGGGGTGCCGGTCCGGGGAGCGCCTCCAGGATCACGTGGGCGTTGGTGCCGCTGAGCCCGAAGGAGGAGACCCCGGCGCGGTACGGGCGGTCCGTGGCGGGCCAGGCGGTCGCCTCGGCGACCGGTTCGACCGCGCCCGCGGACCAGTCGACGTGCGGCGAGGGGGCGTCGATGTGCAGGCTCCTGGGCACCAGGCCGTGCCGCATCGCCAGCACCATCTTCATCACGCCCGCGACACCGGCGGCGGCCTGGGTGTGGCCGAGGTTGGACTTCACCGATCCGAGCAGCAGCGGCCGGTCGCCGGGGCGGTCCTGGCCGTAGGTGGCGAGCAGGGCCTGCGCCTCGATCGGGTCGCCCAGCCGGGTGCCGGTGCCGTGCGCCTCGACCACGTCCACCTCCGCCGCGGACAGCCCGGCGTCGGCCAGCGCCCGGCGGATCACCCGCTGCTGCGAAGGACCGTTCGGCGCCGTGAGACCGTTCGACGCGCCGTCCTGGTTCACCGCGCTGCCGCGCACCACCGCCAACACCGGGTGGCCGAGCCGCAGGGCGTCCGAGAGGCGCTCGACCAGCAGCAGCCCGACGCCCTCGCTCCAGCCGGTGCCGTCGGCCGCGGCCGCGAACGGCTTGCACCGCCCGTCCGGCGCCAGCCCGCGCTGCCGGGAGAACTCCACGAAGGCCTGCGGGGTCGACATCAGCGTCACGCCCCCGGCCAGCGCCAGCGAGCACTCGCCGCGGCGCAGCGACTGGACCGCCAGGTGCAGGGCCACCAGCGAGGACGAGCACGCGGTGTCGACCGTCACGGCCGGGCCCTCGAAGCCGAAGGTGTAGGAGAGCCGGCCGGAGACCACGCTCGACGCGCTGCCGGTCATCAGGTAGCCCGCGACGTCGTCCTCGGCCGTGTCGAGGAGCCTGGGGTAGTCCTGGAAGTTGGAGCCGACGAACACGCCGGTGGCGCTGCCGCGCAGCGAGTCCGGTGCCACGCCCGCCCGTTCGAGGGTCTCCCAGGCGGTCTCCAGGAGCAGGCGCTGCTGGGGGTCCATCGCCAGCGCCTCGCGCGGCGAGATGCCGAAGAGCTCGGCGTCGAAACCGGCCGGGTCCGCGATGAACCCGCCCTCGCGGACGTAGCTGGTGTCCGGGTGCTCCGGGTCCGGGTGGTAGATCCGCTCGGTGTCCCAGCCGCGGTCCGCCGGGAAGCCGGTGATGCCGTCCACCTCGTCGGCGAGCAGCTGCCAGAGCTCCTCCGGGGTGCTCACCCCGCCCGGGAAGCGGCAGGCCATCGCCACGATCGCGACGGGCTCGTCGGAGCCGGCCGCGGCGACGGGAGCGGCCGTGCCACGGCCGCCGGTCAGCTCGGCCCGCAGGTGGGCGGCGACCGCGACGGCCGTCGGGTGGTCGAAGAGCAGGGTGGCCGGCAGTCGAAGGCCCGTCACGGCGGCGAGCCGGTTGCGCAGCTCGACGGCCGTCAGCGAGTCGAAGCCCAGCTCCCGGAAGGCGCGCTTGGCGTCGATGCTGCCCGGGGAGGCGTGGCCGAGCACCCGGGCGATCTGCTCGCGCACAAGTTCGACCAGGATGCGCCCCTGCTCGGCCGCGGCGAGGCCGGCCAGGCGCCCGCGCAGCGTCGCGGCGCCGGCTTCGGCGGGCCGGTCGGCGGCGCGCAGCGCCCGTACCTCGGGCAGGTCGCCGATCAGCGGGCTCGGGCGGGCCGCCGTCAGGACGGCCGCCAGCGACGGCCAGTCGACGTCGGCCACGGTCACACTGGTCGTGCCGCTCGCGACCGCCCGGCGCAGGGCCAGCAGCGCCGGCTCCGGCGCCATCGGGAGAAGCCCGCTCCGACGGGTCCGCTCGGCCGGCAGCTCGGCGGCGGCGGCCATGCCGCGGCCCGCCCAGGGGCCCCAGGCCACCGAGGTCGCCACCAGGCCCTCGGCCCGGCGCTGTTCGGCCAGCGCGTCCAGGTAGGCGTTGGCCGCCGCGTAGTTGGCCTGCCCGGCGTTGCCCAGCACGCCGGAGACCGACGAGAACAGGACGAACATCGCCAGGTCGTGGTCGCGGGTCAGCTCGTGCAGGTGCCGTGCCCCCTCGGCCTTGGCGCGCAGCACGCTGTCGAAGCGGTCGGTGGTCAGCGACTCCAGCACGCCGTCGTCCAGCAGGCCGGCCGCGTGCACCACTCCGGTCAGCGGCAGCTCCGCCGGGATCCCGGAGAGCAGCCGGGCCACCGCCGCCCGGTCCGCGAGGTCGCAGGTGGCCACGGTGACCCTCGTCCCCAGCGCCGTCAGCCGTGCCTCCAGTTCGGCCACGCCCTCGGCGGCCGCGCCCCGGCGGCCGACCAGCAGCAGGTGCTCGGCGCCCGCGGCGGCCAGCCACTGCGCCACCTGGGCGCCCAGTGCGCCCGTACCGCCGCTGACCAGCACCGTGCCGCCGGGCGCCGTCCAGCCGTCCGCGGCGGCCGCGGTCGGCGTGTCGGCCGCCGGGGTCCGGGCCAGCCTGCGGGCGAGCACGCCGGCCGCACGGACCGCGACCTGGTCCTCGCCGACGCCGGCCAGGACGTCGGCCAGCCCCGCCGGGATCCGGCTGTTCAGCACCGCCGGCAGGTCGACGAGTCCGCCCCACAGCTGCGGGTGCTCCAACGCGGCGACCCGCCCGAGGCCCCAGAACTGCGCCTGCGCCGCACCGGACACCCGGTCCGTCCGGTCGGCGGCCACCGCCTCGCGGGTGACGCACCACAGCGGTGCCCGGACGCCCGACCGTTCCAGGGCGCGCAGCAGCCCGGCCGTCGCGGCCAGCCCGCGCGGCACCGCCGGGAACACGGGGTGCGGCCGCTCGTCCAGGGCCAGGAGGGAGAGCACGCCGGCCGGCGGCTCCGCGGTCAGCTGATCCGCGCCCAGACGGGCGGTGACCTCGTCGGCGTCCACCCCCGCCACGGTCAGGCGTTCGACCCGCACCCCCCGGGCGGCCAGGCCGTCGACGAGGGCGGCCGACCAGCCGTCCTCGTCGGCGCCCTGCGGGACGACGACCAGCCAGCGACCGGTCACGGCCCGCCCGGGGCGGGCGGTGACCGGCGTCCAGGACGTCCGGTAGCCCCACCCGTCCACGGTGGAGGACTCCCGCCGCTGCCGCCGCCAGGACGCCAGCACGGGGAGCAGGTCGTCGAGCGAGGCCGTGGCCGCCCGCCCCTCGATCCCGAGCACGGCGGACGCCTCCCGCAGGTCGCCGCGCTCGACCGCCGCCCAGAAGGCGGTCTCCAGCGGATCGGTCGGCGATTCGCCCGTCAGCACGTCCAGGGCGCCGGTCGGCGGCCAGAACCGCCGGCGCTGGAAGGCGTAGGTCGGCAGCTCGACGCGGCGCGCCCGCGTGCCGGGGGCCGGCGCGGTCCAGTCGACCTTCACGCCGTGGACGTGGAGCTGCGACAGCGCGTTCAGCGCCGTCTCCGCCTCGGCACGGTCCTTGCGCAGGACGGGGACCAGCACGGCGTCCTCCCCGGCCGACTCCTGGGCCACGGCGGAGAGCACGCCGTCCGGGCCGAGCTCCACGAAGCGGGTGACGCCCTGGGCGTGCAGGGTGCGCACGCCGTCGGCGAAGCGGACCGTCTCGCGGACGTGGCGCACCCAGTACTCCGGCGAGCGGAGCTGCTCGGCCGTGGCCAGGCCACCGGTCAGGTTCGACACCACCGGCAGCGTGGGTGCGGCGAAGGAGAGGCGCTCCAGCACCGTGCGGAACTCGTCCAGCATCGGGTCCATCAGCGGCGAGTGGAAGGCGTGGCTGACCCGCAGGCGGGTCGTCCTGCGGCCCTGCTGCTCGAAGTGGACGCGGATCGTCTCGACGGCCTCCTCGGTGCCGGAGACCACCACGGACGTCGGACCGTTGACCGCGGCGATCGAGACGAACTCGCCGAGGAGCGGGAGGACTTCGCCCTCCGTGGCCTGCACCGCCAGCATCGCCCCGCCGGCGGGCAGCGCCTGCATCAACCGACCCCGCGCGGCGACCAGGGTGCAGGCGTCCGCCAGTGAGAAGACCCCGGCCGCGTGCGCGGCGGCGATCTCACCGATCGAGTGTCCGGCCACGAACTGCGGCCTGACACCCCAGGATTCGAGCAGCCGGAACAGCGCGACCTCGACCGCGAACAGCGCGGCCTGGGCGTACTCGGTCCGGTCGAGCAGCTCTGCGTCCTCGCCCCAGACGACCTCGCGCAGCGGTCCGTCGAACCCCGCGCAGACGGCGTCGAAGGCCCCCGTGAAGACCGGGTACCGGTCGTACAGCTCCCGCCCCATCCCGAGCCGCTGCGAGCCCTGGCCGGAGAAGAGAAAGGCCACCGGCGCCTTCGCCGCGACCCCGTCGACCAGTCCGGCGGCGGTACGTCCCTCGGCCAGCGCGTCCAGTCCGCGCAGCGCCTCCTCCCGGTCGGCCGCGGCCACGACGGCGCGGTGCTCCAGCAGGGCCCGCGTGGTCGCCAGGGAGAGGGCCACGTCCGCGGTGGCGAGCTCCGGCAGGGACCGCACCCGGGCGGCCAGCCGCTCCGCCTGCGCCTGGAGCGCCTCACCGCTCCTGGCCGACAACAGCCAGACCGGAAGCGAAGGCTGATCGGCGCCCGGCTGATCGGACGGGGCCTCGGGAGCCTGCTCGACGATCACGTGGGCGTTGGTCCCGCTGACCCCGAACGAGGAGACCGCCGCCCGGTGCGGCTGGTCGGTGGCGGGCCACTCGGCCGGCTCGGTGAGCAGTTCGACGGCGCCGGCGGACCAGTCGACGTGGGGTGAGGGGGCGTCGATGTGCAGGCTCCTGGGCACCAGGCCGTGCCGCATCGCCAGCACCATCTTGATCACGCCCGCGACGCCCGAAGCGGCCTGGGTGTGACCGATGTTCGACTTCAGCGATCCGAGCAGCAGCGGCCGGCCCGCCGGCCGGCCCTGCCCGTACGTCGCGAGCAGGGCCTCGGCCTCGATCGGGTCGCCCAGCCGGGTGCCGGTGCCGTGCGCCTCGACCACGTCCACCTCCGCCGCGGACAGCCCGGCGTCGGCCAGCGCCCGGCGGATCACCCGCTGCTGCGAAGGACCGTTCGGCGCCGTGAGACCGTTCGACGCGCCGTCCTGGTTCACCGCGCTGCCGCGCACCACCGCCAACACCGGGTGGCCGAGCCGCAGGGCGTCCGAGAGGCGCTCGACCAGCAGCAGCCCGACGCCCTCGCTCCACGCGGTGCCGTCGGCCGCGGCCGCGAACGGCTTGCACCGCCCGTCCGGCGCCAGCCCGCGCTGCCGGGAGAACTCCACGAACATCTGCGGGGTCGACATCACGGTGACGCCGCCGGCCAGCGCCAGCGAGCACTCGCCGCGGCGCAGCGACTGGACCGCCAGGTGCAGGGCCACCAGCGAGGACGAGCACGCGGTGTCGACCGTCACGGCCGGCCCTTCCAGGCCGAGCACGTAGGAGATGCGCCCGGAGGCGACGCTGACGGTGTTCCCGGTCAGCAGGTGCCCGCCCGTCTCCTCCTCCTGCCGCCGCCCGGTGAGGACCGAGTCGTAGCCACCGTGGCCGGCGCCGACGAACACACCGGTGTCCGTGCCGTGCAGCGAGTCGGGGGCGATCCCGGCGCGCTCGACGGCCTCCCAGGCGGTCTCCAGCAGCAGCCGCTGCTGGGGGTCCATCGCGAGCGCCTCGCGCGGCGAGATGCCGAAGAAGGCGGCGTCGAACTCCGCCGCCTCGTGCAGGAACGCGCTCGCTCGGGTGCTGGTGGTGCCGGGGTGGTCCGGGTCGGGGTCGTACAGCGCGTCGAGGTCCCAGCCCCGGTCGGCGGGGAAGCCCGAGACCGCGTCGACGCCGTCACGCACCAGCTCCCACAGCTCGCCGGGCGACCGGACACCGCCCGGATAGCGGCAGGCCATCCCGACGATCGCGATCGGCTCCCGGCTCCGCCCGTCCGCCTCGCGCAGCTGCTCGCGAGTCTCGTGGAGGTCCTCGACGGCCCGCTTCAGATAGTCGCGGAGCTTCTCCTCGTTCGACATCACGATGTCAACCTCTCGGGGTGAGATGCCGGGCTCCTGACATCCAGGTCCGACCCGCCGCCCAGTCTGACCACGGTCGACTGCGGAATTCCCTAGAGCCGGGCGGCCCCCGGGGCGCCTCGGGACGGGCGCGCGAAGGCGCACCGGGCACCCTGGGGTGCCCGGTGCGCCCGGTGTGCCGCTCGGTCACTCCACCGCGTCGGTGGCGCGCAGCCACTCCTCCACGATCCGTGCCGTCCGCGCCGAGTCCTCCCGGATCATCGACAGGTGGTCCGCCGCGACCAGGCGCACGTCCGCGCCCGCGACCAGCGGCTCCCTCCGGCCCTGCGCGGGCGCGACCGGCTCACCGGCGTCGACCGCGCCGAAGAGCGGCTTGCCGCACTGGACCAGCAGGACCGGGGCCGTGGTGTGCTGGACGTCCAGCTGGTTCAGCAGGACCATCCAGCGCCCCATCGCCGACAGCCTGGAGTTGGTCAGCCGCACCGGAGAGGCGTCCGCCTGGGTGAAGTTGACCCGCATCATGCCGGAGTAGTCGACCCCCTCGTCCGCCTGGTGCCGGAAGCTCAGGGTGTCCAGCAGGACGACGCCCGCGGGCCTGATCCCCCAGGTGCTCTCCAGCAGTCCGGCGGCCGCGTAGGCGAAGGAGCCGCCGGAGGAGTGGCCGACCAGGACGAAGGGGTGGCCCTCGCTCGCCCGCAGCGCGCTCTCGGCGATCACCCGCACGGCGGCCTCCGGCGTGGCCGGCAGCCGCTCGCCGGTGGCGAAGCCGACCAGCGGCAGGGCGGAGACGTCCCGGTCGCCGCGGAAGTGCGCGGCGAGCCTGGCGTACTGGTGGATGCCCGCGTTGGCGGTGGGCGCGCTGACGCAGATCAGCCGCGGCTTTCGCGGGCCTTCGGCCAGCGTGGCCGCCCAGGGCAGGTCCTCCAGTTCGGCGGTCGCCTCGAAGGTCGGGCGCAGCGCGGCCACGGTCGCCAGCATCCGCTGGGCCTCGCCGGTCTTCCCCACCGCCAGGGCCTCCAGGAACAGCCGCTCCAGCGAGTCGAGCTCCTGCCCGCCGGCGGGCAGGGCGGCGGCTCCGGCGCCCGCCGTGTCCGGGCCCGGCTGCGCGGAGAGTTCGCTGCGCAGCCAGGCGGCGAGGTCGGCGGGTGTCCGGCTGTCGAAGACGACCGTCGCCGGCAGCCGCAGCCCGGTGACCGCGGCCAGCCGGTTGCGCAGTTCCACCGCCGTCAGGGAGTCGAACCCCAGCTCGTAGAAGTCCCGGTCCGCCTCGACGGTGCTGGGCGAGGCGTGGCCGAGCACGGTGGCGATCTCGGCCCGGACCGTCTCGACGAGGAAACGGACCCGGTCCTGCTCCCCCAGCTCCCCCAGCTGCCGGGTGAAGCCGGCCACCGCGGCCGCGCCGCCCGAGGCGCCGGCGGCGGTGCGGCGGGCGCTGCGCACCAGCCCGCGGAAGAGCGGGGGCACCTCACCCTGCGGCCGCATGCCGCCGGCGGTCAGCCCGAGCGGGACGAGCAGCGGTTCGGTGCGGCCGGTCGCCGCCTCGAACAGGGCGAGCCCCTGCTCGATCGAGAGCGGCGGCATGCCGCCCGACTGCATGCGGCGCATGTCGGTGTCGGTCAACTCACTGGTCATGCCGTCGTCCTGGACCCACGGACCCCAGGCGATCGAGGTCCCGGCCAGTCCGAGGGACCTGCGGTGGTCGGCGAGGGTGTCCAGGAAGGAGTTGGCCGCGGCGTAGTTCGCCTGGCCGGGACTGCCCATCACGCCCGCGACGGAGGAGAAGGTGAGGAAGGCGGCCAGGTCGAGTTCGCGGGTGAGCTCGTGCAGGTGCCAGGCCGCGTCCACCTTCGGCCGCAGGACGGCCGACAGGCGCTCGGGCGTCAGCGCGGTGACGATGCCGTCGTCGAGCACGCCGGCGGTGTGGATCACCGCGGTCAGCGGGTGCTCGGCCGGGACGGCCGCCAGCAGGTCGGCCGCTGCCGCCCGGTCCGCCGTGTCGCAGGCCGCGATCGTCACCTGCGCGCCCAGCGCGCGCAGTTCCGCCGTCAGCTCGGCCGCACCGGGCGCCGCCGGCCCGCGCCGGCTGGTGAGCAGGAGGTGCCGCAGACCGGAGCCGGCGAGCCGGCGGGCCAGGTGACGGCCGAGTGCACCGGTGCCGCCGGTGATCAGGACCGTCCCGTCCCGGTCCCAGCTCGGCAGCCCGCTCCCGCTGCCGGGCGTCAGGGCCGCCAGCCGCCCGACCCGCACGACGCCCTCGCGCACCGCGAACTGGGCTTCGCCGTCGGCCAGCGGGCCGGAGAGGCCGGCCAGCGCGGCCCGCACGTCCTCGTCCTTCTCGACGTCGAGGAGGACGAACCGGTCGGGGTGCTCGGCGTGCGCCGAGCGGACCAGGCCCCACGCGGACCCACCGGCGAGGTCCCGCACCTCCTCGCCGTCGGCGGCGCGGACGGCGTTGCGGGTCACGAACACCAGGCGCGAGCGGGCGAACCGCTCCTCGGCCAGCCATTCCTGCACGAGGCCCAGGACCCGCGCGGTCAGGGCATGGACGGCGGCGGGTACATCGTCGCCGGCCGCGGCCGGCAGTGCGGCCACCACCAGGTCCGGGACGACGCCCGCCCGGCTCCTGGCCAGCTCGGCCAGCGAGCCGACCGCCGCGCCCAGCCCGAACTCGTCGGTGCCCAGCGCCGCCGACCGCGGCGCCGCGGCGCCGGTGTGCTGCCCGACCTCGGGCCACTCCAGCGTGAACAGCGGTTCCCGGCGGCTCCGCGGCCCGGCCGTCGTGGCTTCCGTCTCCGGGGCCCGCAGGGTCAGCGACCGTACCGAGAGCACCGGTGCGCCCTCGGCGTCGATCGCCGTGACCGACACCGAGTCCTCGCCGAGCCGGGTCAGCCGGATCCGGACGGCGGCGGCGCCACCGGCCTGCAGCGACACGTCCTGCCACGCGCACAGCAGCGGGATCCGCTCCTCCTCACCCAGCCCTAGCAGCACGGCGGCCTGCAGCGCCGCGCCGAGCAGAGCCGGGTGCATGCCGAAGTACCGGGCGTCCTCCGCGAGGTCGCCGGGCAGTTCGGCCTCGGCGAACACCTCGTCGCCGCGCAGCCAGGCGGCCCGGAGGCCGTGGAACGCGGGCCCGTGGCCGGTCTCCCGGTGGAAGCCGTCCAGGTCGAGCTCGGCCGCACCGGCCGGCGGCCAGATCACCCCGTCGAGCTCGGCGGCCGGCTCCCCCGCCCCGGTGGCCAGCGTGCCGGTGGCGCAGCGCGTCCACGGCTCGTCCGGCGCGGCCTCCGCCGGGCGCGCGAAGCAGGTGACGCTGCGCAGACCCGAGTCGTCGGCGGCGCCGACCCACACCTGTACCACCGGCTCGTCGTCCCCGGACAGCGGCAGCGGCGTGGTCGTGGTGAAGTCCACGATCCGCTGACAGCCGACCTGGTCCCCGGCCCGGACGGCCAGCTCCAGGAAGCCGGTGGCCGGGAAGAACGCCTGCCCGTCGACCGTGTGGTCGAGCAGCCAGGGGTGCACGCGCGGCGACAGGCGGCTGGTGAACAGCACGCCGTCGGAGCCGGCCAGCGGAACGGCGGCGCCCAGCAGCGGGTGCTCGGCCGGCACCAGGCCGACGGAGGTCACGTCGCCCGACAGGGCGGCCGGGCGCGGCCAGTACTGCTCGTGCTGGAAGGCGTAGGTGGGCAGGTCCGCGCGGCGCGCGGCGGTGCCGTCGAAGGCCCGGGCCCAGTCGACGGCCACGCCGGCGACGTGCAGCCGGGCGAGGCCGGTGAGCAGGGCGGCCTCCTCGCCGCGGTCCTTGCGGAGGACCGGGGTGACCACGCACTCCTGGTCCAGGCTCAGCTGGGCCAGGGCCGTCAGAACCCCGTCGGGGCCGAGCTCCAGGAAGGCGGACACCCCCTTGGCCCGCAACTCCCGCACACCGTCGGCGAAGCGGACGGCCTCGCGGACGTGCCGGACCCAGTACTCCGGTGAGCACACCAGCTCGGCCGTCGCGATGCCGCCGGTCACGTTCGACATCAGCGGGATCCGCGGCGCGGAGTAGGAGAGGCCCTCGACGGCGGTCCGGAACTCGTCCAGCATCGGATCCATCAGCGGCGAGTGGAACGCGTGGCCGACCGCCAGGCGGCTCGTCCTGCGGTCCTGGGCCGCGAAACCGTCGGCGATGTGCAGGACGTCGGTTTCGGCTCCGGCCAGCACGACCGAGTTCGGACCGTTGATCGCCGCGATGGACACGGACTCGCCCAGCAGGGGCAGAAGTTCGGCCTCGGTGGCCTCGATGGCCACCATCGCGCCTCCGGTGGGCAGCGCCTCCATCAGCCGGCCGCGGGCGGCGACCAGCGCGCAGGCGTCCGCCAGCGAGAACACTCCCGCCACGTGCGCGGCCGCGACCTCGCCGATCGAGTGCCCGGCCACGAAGTCCGGGCGCACGCCCAACGACTCGACCAGCCGGAACAGCGCCACCTCGACCGCGAACAGCGCGGCCTGGGCGTGCACCGTCCGATCCAGTAGCCCCGCGTCCGTACCCCAGACGACCTCGCGCAGCGGTCCGTCGAACCCCGCACAGACGGCGTCGAAGGCC
This sequence comes from Kitasatospora sp. NBC_01560, assembly GCF_045208415.1. NCBI lineage: Bacteria > Bacillati > Actinomycetota > Actinomycetes > Kitasatosporales > Streptomycetaceae > Kitasatospora > Kitasatospora sp. NBC_01560. The sequence goes on from NZ_CP109364.1 coordinate 1,455,014, forward strand.
TCCGCGAACACCGGGAACCGGGCGTACAACTCTCGCCCCATACCGAGGCGTTGCGAGCCCTGGCCGGAGAAGAGTGCCGCCGTCGTCCGCTCCACGGCGGTGCCGCGGGCCGCCTCGGTGCCGTCCAGCAGCACCGCCCGGTAGCCGAAGCGGGTACGCCCCGCCAGCGACAGCCCCACATCGAGCGGGGAGAGTCCGGCGAGCGCCGAGACCTGCCCCAGCTGGGCCTCCAACGCCGCCTCCGACCGGCCCGACACCACCCACGGCACCGCCCCAGGTGACACCACCGGCTCCCCGGCGGCCTCCTCGGCCGCGGGCGCCTGCTCGACGATCACGTGCGCGTTGGTACCGCTGATCCCGAACGACGACACGCCCGCCCGCCACGGCCGGGCCACCTCGGGCCAGGGCCGCGCCTCGGTCAGCAGCTCCACCGCACCCGCCGACCAGTCGACGTGCGAGGACGGCCGGTCGATGTGCAGCGACTTCGGCAGCACGCCGTGCCGCATCGCCATCACCGTCTTGATCACGCCGGCGACACCCGCCGCCGCCTGGCTGTGCCCGATGTTCGACTTGAGCGAACCCAGCAGCAGTGGACGCTGCGGATCGCGGTCGCGCCCGTAGGTCGCCAGCAGCGCCTGCGCCTCGATCGGGTCGCCGAGGGAGGTGCCCGTGCCGTGCCCCTCCACCGCGTCCACGTCGGCGGCCGTCAGACCGGCGCTCGCCAGCGCCTGGCGGATCACCCGCTGCTGCGACGGGCCGTTGGGCGCGGTGATGCCGTTGGAGGCGCCGTCCTGGTTCACCGCACTCCCGCGCACCACCGCCAGCACCTCGTGCCCGTTGGCCCGCGCGTCCGACAGCCGCTCCAGGACGAGCATGCCCACGCCCTCGGACCAGTTGGTGCCGTCCGCCGCGTCCGAGTACGCCTTGCACCGGCCGTCCGAGGCCAGCCCGCTCTGCACCGTGAACCCGGCGAAGCTCACCGGAGTGGTCATCACCGTGACGCCGCCCGCGAGGGCGAGCGTGCACTCGCCGTTGCGCAGCGCCTGGGTGGCCCAGTGCAGCGCCACGAGCGAGGAGGAGCACGCGGTGTCGACGGTGACGGCCGGCCCTTCCAGGCCGAGGGTGTACGAGATGCGTCCGGAGAGCACGCTGGTGGCCAGACCCGTGCCGGCGTGACCGCCGATGTCCTCCCGCGAGTTCATCATGAGCGTCGCGTAGTCCAGGCCGTTGGTGCCGACGAAGACACCGGTCCGGCTGCCCTCCAGGCGCTCCGGATCGATGCCCGCGCGCTCGACCGCCTCCCAGGAGGTCTCCAGGAGCAGGCGCTGCTGCGGGTCCATCGCGAGCGCCTCGCGCGGCGAGATCCCGAAGAAGGCGGCGTCGAAGTCGGCGACGTCCCGCAGGAAACCGCCTTCGAGGGTCGCGCTGCGCCCACGCCCGTTCCGGTCGCCGACGAGCAGCGTCCGGAGGTCCCAGCCGCGGTCCTCCGGGAAGTCGGAGATCCCGTCGCGTCCCTCGGCGACCAGCCGCCACAGGTCCTCCGGCGAGGCGACCCCGCCCGGCAGCCGGCAGGCCATGCCGACGATCGCGATCGGGTCGTCGGTGACCGGAGCCGCCGCGGACGGAAGCCGTCCGGCGGCCCGGCCCTGCCGGTCGCGCGGGTCGTCCTGGTCGTGGAGCAGCTCCGCGAGGAGGTGTCCGGCCAGCACGGCCGAGGTCGGGTAGTCGAAGACGGAGGTCGCCGACAGCTTCACGCCGGTGGCCAGGTGCAGCCGCTCGGGCAGCTCGATCGCGGTCAGCGAGTCGAAGCCCAGGTCCCGGAACTTCCGGTCGGGTGCCACGGCCGCCCGGTCGGCGTACCCGAGTACGGCCGCCACCTGCGTCCGCACGAGATCCGTCACCGCCGCCAGCCGCTCCCCCTCGCCCAACGGCCGCAGCCGCTGCCCGAGCTCCGAGGAGGCCGAGGCGAACTCCTGACGTGCCGCGTCCGCGTCGGCGATGGCCTGCCGGGCCGCCGGCAGGTCCTTCAGGAGCGGATTGCCGCGCAGGCCCACCAGCGTGTCGATGATCTGCGGCTGACGCAGGTCGAGCACCACCAGCGTCGCCGCCGGCCGGGTGACGGCCTGCCGCAGCGCGGCGAGGGCCAGCTCGGGGTGGACCACCGGGACCGTGGTGCGGCGTGCCGGGCCGTGCTGGGAACCGGCCGGCCCGGCCGCCTCCGCACCGACCCAGGCGCCCCAGGCCAGGGACGTCCCGGCCAGCCCCTCGGCCCGGCGCCGCCGGGCCAGTGCGTCGAGCACCGCGTTGGCGGCGGCAGCGGTCGCCCGCCCGGGAGTGCCGACCGCACCCGCCACCGAGGAGAAGAGGACGAACGCGGAGAGCTCCTGCTCACGCGTCAGCTCGTCCAGGTACAGCGCGGACACCACCTTGGAGCGGTACACCGCGGCGAAGCGCTCGGGCGTCAGATCGTCCAGCACGCCGTCGTCGACGAGTGCGGCCGCGTGCACCACCGCGGTCAGCGGCGCGTCCTGCGGCACTGCCCGCAGGACGGCCGCCAGCGCCTCGCGGTCGGCGGCGTCGCAGGCGGCCACGGTCACGTCGGCTCCCAGCGAGCGCAGTTCCGCGGCCAGCTCCGCCGCACCCGGCGCCTGCGGGCCGCGACGGCTCACCAGCAGCAGGTGACTCGCACCGGCCCCGGCCAGCCAACGGGCCACCTGCGCACCCCGGCCACCGGTCCCGCCCGTGATCAGGACGGTGCCCCGGGTGGCCCCGGGGGTCCAGCCCGCATCCGGTGAACCGGCGGGAGCGGGCACCAGTCGGCGGGCGTGGACGGCCCCCGACCGCACCGCGAGCTGGTCCTCACCGCCGGGGCCCGCCAGCACACCCGCGAAGCGTCGCGCCGCCCGCCGGTCGAACGAGTCCGGCAGGTCGATCAGGCCGCCCCACTGCTGCGGGTGCTCCAGCGCCGCGACCCGGCCCAGGCCCCATACCCCGGCCTGCGCCGGAGACCCGGGCGACTCACTGCTGCCGACCGCCACCGCACCGCGGGTCACGCACCACAGCGGCGACGCGATCCCCGCATCCCGCAGGGCCTGGAGCAGCACCGCGGTCGAGACCACCGCCCCCGGCCCGCCGGCACCGGCCGGCTCCGCCGTCGCGAGCAGCGACACGACGCCGGCGAACGGGATTCCGGTGGTGGGGAGCTCACGCAGCTGCGTGGCGAGCGCGAGACGGTCCGGCGCGGACTCGACCGTCTCGACCGTGAGGCAGAGCGCCTCCGGTCCGACCGCCTCGATCACGGCAGCCGTCCACTCCTCGTCGGAGGTGCGCGCCGGGGCGACGACCAGCCACCCGCCCGGCGCCCGGGGTGCGGACACCCCGGTCATCGGCTGCCAGGACTCGTGGAAGCGCAGGGCGTCCAGCAGCGACTGGTCACGGCGGTGGCGCCGCCAGGAGGAGAGCGCCGGCAGCACGGCCCCGAGGGCCTCGCTGTCCACGTCGAGATCCGCCGCGAGCGTGTCCAGGACCTCGCCGTCCACGGCGGCCCAGAACCGTGCGTCGAAGGGATCCTCGTCGGCGCCCGGCGCCCGGGTGGCGACGGGGCGGTTGTCCGGCCAGTAGCGCTCGTGCTGGAAGGCATAGGTGGGGAGTGCCGCGCGGCGGGCGCCGGTGCCGTCGAAGAGCCTGGCCCAGTCGAGGGCCACGCCCGCCACGTACAACCGGGCGAGGCCCGAGAGCAGGGCAGCTTCCTCGCCGCGGTCCTTGCGGAGGACCGGGGCCACCACGCTGTCCTGGTCCAGACTCTGCCGGACAAGGGCGGTCAGCACTCCGTCGGGGCCCAGCTCCAGGAAGGCCGACGCGCCGCTCTCGGCCAACGCCCTTACTCCGTCGGCGAAGCGGACGGTCTCCCGGACGTGGCGCACCCAGTACTCCGGCGAACACACCTGCTCGGCCGTCGCGAGCCCGCCCGTCACGTTCGACACCAGCGGGATCCGCGGCGCGCCGTACGAGAGACCCTCGACGACCGTGCGGAACTCGTCCAGCATCGGATCCATCAACGGCGAGTGGAACGCGTGGCTCACCGGCAGCGGGGTGGTCCGGCGGCCCTGGTGCGCAAAGTGGGCGCGGACCGCCTCGACCGCTTCACGGTCACCCGAGAGCACCACGGACGACGGTCCGTTGACAGCGGCGATCGAGACGAACTCGCCTATCAGGGGGAGGACTTCGGCCTCGGCGGCCTCGACGGCGACCATCGCGCCGCCGGCCGGCAGCGCCTGCATCAGGCGCCCACGGGCAGCGACCAGCGTGCAGGCGTCCGCCAGCGAGAACACGCCCGCCACGTGCGCGGCCGCGACCTCACCGATCGAGTGACCGGCCACGAAGTCCGGCCGCACGCCCAGCGACTCGACCAGCCGGAAAAGCGCCACCTCGACCGCGAACAGCGCGGCCTGGGCATGCACCGTCCGATCCAGCAACCCCGCGTCCGCACCCCAGACGATGTCACGCACCGACCCGAAGCCCGGCTCCGCACACACCGCGTCGAACGCCTCCGCGAACACCGGGAACCGGGCATACAACTCCCGTCCCATACCCAGGCGTTGCGAGCCCTGCCCGGAGAACAGCACCGCCAGCGACCGCTCATCGCTCTCACCCCGAGCCACCTCCACGCCGTCCAGCAGCACCGCCCGGTGCCCGAACGCCGTCCGCCCGGCCAGCGACAACCCCACATCGAGCGAGGACAGTTCCTCCAGTGCGGACACCTGCCCCAACTGGGCGTCGAGTGCCGCCTCCGACTTGCCCGAGACCACCCACGGCACCACACCCGGCGAGACCACGGACCCCGCGGCAGGCTCTTCCACCGCCGGCGCCTGCTCGACGATCACGTGCGCGTTCGTCCCGCTGATCCCGAACGCCGACACCGCCGCACGACGCGGACGATCCACCTCGGGCCAGGGCAGCGCCTCCGTGAGCAGCCCGACCGCACCGGCCGACCAGTCGACGTGCGAGGACGGCGCGTCCACATGCAGCGTCTTCGGCAACACGCCGTGCCGCATCGCCATCACCGTCTTGATCACACCCGCCACACCCGCAGCCGCCTGCGTGTGCCCGATGTTCGACTTCAGCGAACCCAACAGCAACGGCCGGCCCGCCGGCCGGTCCTGGCCGTACGTCGCCAGCAACGCCTGCGCCTCGATCGGGTCACCCAGCGTGGTACCCGTGCCGTGGCCCTCGACCGCGTCCACGTCGGCGGCCGCCAGGCCGGCGTTGGCGAGGGCCTGACGGATCACCCGCTGCTGCGACGGGCCGTTCGGCGCGGTGAGGCCGTTCGAGGCGCCGTCCTGGTTGACCGCACTGCCCCGCACCACCGCCAGCACCTCGTGCCCGTTGCGCCGGGCATCCGACAGCCGCTCCAGCACCAGCACACCCACACCCTCCGACCAGCCCGTGCCGTCCGCCGCCTCCGCGAACGCCTTGCACCGACCGTCCGAAGCCAGCCCACCCTGCCGGGTGAAACCGGGGAAACCGAGGGAGGAGGACATCACGGTGACGCCACCGGCCAGGGCGAGCGAGCACTCGCCACTGCGCAGCGACTGGGCGGCGAGGTGCATCGCCACCAGGGAGGACGAGCAGGCCGTGTCGACGGTGACCGCGGGGCCCTCCAGGCCGAAGGTGTACGACACGCGGCCGGAGACCACGCTCGCGGCGAGGCCCGTACTGGCGTGGCCCTCGATGTCCTCGCGCGAGTTCATCACCAGCATGAGGTAGTCCTGACCGCCCGTGCCGACGAAGACACCGGTCCGGCTGCCGCGCAGGGTCGCGGGGTCGATCGCGGCGCGCTCGACCGCCTCCCAGGAGGTCTCCAGCAGCAGCCGCTGCTGCGGGTCCATCGCCATGGCCTCGCGCGGCGAGATGCCGAAGAAGCCGGCGTCGAACTCGGCCACCTCGGAGAGGAATCCACCCTTGGCGGTGGCACTGCGGCCACGACCGTCCTGGCCGCCGCTCTGCAGGGTGTCCAAGTCCCAGCCCCGGTCGGTGGGGAAGTCGGTTATCCCCTCCCCGCCGTCGAGGACCAGTTGCCAGAGCTCCTCCGGGGAGGCGATCCCACCCGGGAGGCGGCAGGCCATGCCGACGATCGCGACGGGGTCGTCCGAGATGCCCGCGGCCACCGCAGCGGGGACGGTCACCTCACCGTGATCGTCCAGCAGTTCGGCGAGCAGGTGCTCGGCCAGGACAGTGGGGGTCGGGTGGTCGAAGACCAGGGTGGCCGGCAGCCTCAGCCCGGTCACCGACGTCAGCCGGTTGCGCAGCTCCAACGCGGTCAACGAGTCCAGGCCCAGGTCGTGGAAGTCCCGCTCGGCGCCGATGGACCGCGCCGAGGCGTGCCCCAGGACGGAGGCGGCCTCGGTGCGGACAAGCTCCACCAGGTGCCTGGCCCGCTCGCTCTCGCGCAGTGCCCACAGCCGTGCGGCGAGCGCCACCGCGGTGCCGGCCCCGTCCGCGGTGGTGGCGGCCATCCGGCGCCCGCCCCGGACCAGGCCGCGGAACATGGTCGGCACCTCGCCCCGAAGGCGCGGCGGTCCCGCTGTCACCAACGGGCCCAGGGGCACCAGGAACGGTTCGTCGGTGGCGGTCGCGGCGTCGAGGAGGGCCAGGCCCTGCTCCACCGACAGCGGCGGCACCCCGGACGCGGCGATCCGCCGGCGATCCGCCTCGGAGAGCGTCCCCGTCATACCGCCCGAGGGGGCCCAAGCGCCCCAGGCCAGCGACTGCGCCGCCAGGCCACGGGAACGGCGGTGCCGGGAGAGCGAGTCCAGGAAGAGGTTGCCCGCCGCGTAGTTGCCCTGACCGGCGCTGCCCATCAGGCCCGAGATCGAGGAGAAGAGCACGAAGGCCGACAGGTCCAGGTGCTCGGTCAACTCGTGTAGATTCCACGCCGCATCCACCTTCGGCCGCAACACGGCCGAGAGGCGCTCCGCCGTCAGCGAGGTGACGACACCGTCGTCCAGCACACCCGCTGTGTGCACCACCGCCGACAGATCGCGGACCTGCTCCAGTACCCCGGCCAACGCCACACGGTCCGCCGCGTCACACGCAACGACCGCCACCTCGGCACCCAGCCCGGCGAGCTCCGCCCGCAACTCCGCCGCTCCCGGCGCCTCCGGGCCGCGACGGCTCAGCAGCAGGAGCGTGCGCACCCCCTGCTCGACCACCAGGTGGCGGGCGACCACCGCGCCCAGACCACCCGTCCCACCCGTGACCAGCACCGTCCCCGCCCCGGCCCACACCGAGGATCCCGAACCCGTGGCCTGGCGGGCCAGCCGACCCACCCGCACCACACCACCACGCACCACCAGCTGCGACTCGTCCGCAGCCAGCACCTCGCCGACCGGCAGCTCGGCGCCCTCGTCCACATCCACCAACAGGAACCGGCCCGGGTTCTCCGACTGCGCCGACCGCACCAGACCCCACACCGCACCGGCAGCCAGGTCCCGCACCACCTCACCGGCATCGGCCTGCACCGCGTTGCGCGTCACGAAGACCAGCCGCGCCGACCGCTCCGCAGCAACCCACTCCTGCACCAACCCCAGCACCCGAGCCGTGAGTTCATGTACCGCACCCGGGACGTCCGACCCAGCGCCGGCCACCGGAACCACCACCAGCGCGGCGTCCTCCGGCACCTCCGCCAGGCACGAGACCTCCACGCCCAAGGTCACCGACCGCACCACCCCCGACACCGGACGCGACACCGCCGGCGGACTCGACGCAGCCGGAACCCACTCCAGACGCAGCAACCCGTCCTGCGCCGCAGCCGTCCCGGCCGACAGAGTGCCCAACGCGAGCGAGTCCACCGAGAGCACCGGCGCACCCTCGACATCCACCACCGCCAGCGACACCACGTCCTCGCCGACCCGGACCACCCGCGCCCGCACGCGCGGCGCACCCGCCGCATGCAGCGACACACCACCCCACGCCACCGGCACCAACTCGCCGCCGACGGCCCGCACCACCTCCGCCAGCAACGCCGGGTGTATACCGTACTGCTGAGCGTCCCGGGCCACCGCGTCCGGCAGCCCCGCCTCGACGAAGGTCTCCTCGCCCCTCCGCCACACCGACAGCCCGTCGCCCGACGCCACGGCCACCGCACCACGCGGCGGCCACACCGACCCGTCGAAGTCCGCCACCCGCTCCCCCACCACCAGCACACCCGAGGCGTGCTCCGTCCAAGGGCCCTCGACGACTCCGTCAGGACGCGAGAAGAGGCTCAGCGTCCGCGCGCCCGACGGGTCGGGAGCGCCCAGCCAGACCTGGACCGACACCGCGCTGCTCTCGGCCAGGACCAGCGGCGCCGAGAGGGTGAACTCCTCGACCCGGTCGCAGCCCACGAAGTCGCCGGCCCGGACGGCCAGCTCCAGGAAGCCGGTGGCCGGGAAGGTCACGACCCCGTCCACGGTGTGCTCGGCCAGCCACGAGTGCGCCTTCGGCGACAGCCGACCGGTGAACAGCATGCCCTCGGAGTTCGCCAGGGCGACGGTCGCGCCGAGCAACGGGTGCTCCGCGGGCATCAGCCCGGCCCCGGTCAGGTCGCCCAGGTGCGTCGCCGGCCTGGGCCAGTACTTCTCGTGCTGGAAGGCGTAGGTGGGCAGGTCCACGCGGCGGGCGCCGGTGCCGTCGAACAGCCGGGCCCAGTCGACGGCCACACCCGCGACGTGCAGCCGGGCCAGGCCGGCGAGCAGGGCAGACTCCTCGGCCCGGTCCTTGCGGAGCGCCGGCACCGCCACCACGTCCTGCTCCAGCACCGGCTGGGCCAGGGCGGTCAGCACCCCGTCAGGGCCGAGCTCCACGAAGGCGGAGGCTCCTGCCGCGGCCAGCGCCCGCACGCCGTCGGCGAAGCGAACGGTCTCCCGGACGTGGCGCACCCAGTACTCCGGAGCACCGACCAGCTCGGCCGTCGCGAGCCCGCCCGTCACGTTCGACACCAGCGGGATCCGCGGCGCGGAGTACGACAGACCCTTCACGACCGTGCGGAACTCGTCCAGCATCGGATTCATCAGCGACGAGTGGAACGCGTGGCTCACCGACAGCGGAGTGGTCCGGCGGCCCTGGTGCGCGAAGTGGGCGCGGACCGCCTCAACTGCTTCACACTCACCCGAGAGCACCACGGACGACGGTCCGTTGACGGCAGCGATCGACACGAACTCGTTGAGCAGGGACTGTACTTCGGCCTCGGTGGCCTCGACGGCGACCATCGCACCGCCCGCGGGCAGCGCCTGCATCAGCCGGCCGCGGGCGGCCACCAGCGTGCAGGCGTCCGTCAACGAGAACACTCCCGCCACGTGCGCGGCCGCGACCTCACCGATCGAGTGACCGGCCACGAAGTCCGGGTGCACGCCCAGCGACTCCACCAGCCGGAACAGCGCCACCTCGACCGCGAACAGCGCGGCCTGGGCATGCACCGTGCGATCCAGCAGCTCCGCGTCCGCGCCCCAGACGATGTCGCGCACCGACCCGAAGCCCGGCTCCGCACACACCGCGTCGAAGGCCTCCGCGAACACCGGGAACCGGGCGTACAACTCCCGCCCCATCCCCAACCGCTGCGACCCCTGCCCGGAGAACAGCACCGCCGGCGACCGCTCCACGGCCGTGCCGCGCGCCACCTCCACGCCGTCCAACAGCACCGCCCGGTGCCCGAACGCCGTACGCCCGGCCAGCGACAACCCCACATCGACCGGCGACAGTCCGGCCGACTCGGCCACCTGCACCAGTTGCGCGTCGAGCGCCGCCTCCGACTTCCCCGACACCACCCACGGCACCACACCCGGCGCCACCACCGGCTCGGCGGCAACCTCCTCCACCACCGGCGCCTGCTCCACGATCACATGCGCGTTCGTCCCACTGATCCCGAACGCCGACACCGCCGCACGACGCGGACGGTCACTCTCCGGCCACGCCACCGCCTCGGTCAGCAGCTCCACCGACCCGGCCGACCAGTCGACCTGCGAGGACGGCGCGTCCACGTGCAGCGTCTTCGGCAACACGCCGTGCCGCATCGCCATCACCGTCTTGATCACACCCGCCACACCCGCAGCCGCCTGCGTGTGCCCGATGTTCGACTTCAGCGAACCCAACAGCAACGGCCGGCCCGCCGGCCGCTCCTGGCCGTACGTCGCCAGCAACGCCTGCGCCTCGATCGGGTCACCCAACGGCGTACCCGTGCCGTGGCCCTCCACCACATCGACGTCTGCCGCGGACAGACCGGCACTCACCAGCGCCTGGCGGATCACCCGCTGCTGCGACGGGCCGTTCGGCGCGGTGAGGCCGTTCGAGGCACCGTCCTGGTTGACCGCACTACCGCGCACCACCGCCAGCACCTCGTGCCCGTTGCGCCGGGCGTCCGACAGCCGCTCCAGCACCAGCACACCCACACCCTCCGACCAGCCCGTGCCGTCCGCCGCCTCCGCGAACGCCTTGCACCGACCGTCCGAAGCCAGCCCACCCTGCCGGGTGAAACCGGAGAAGCTCATCGGCGTGGAGAGCACCGTCACCCCGCCCGCCAGCGCCAACGCGCACTCGCCGGACCGCAGCGAGTGCGCCGCCAGGTGCAGGGCCACCAGCGAGGAGGAGCAGGCCGTGTCCAGCGTGACCGCCGGCCCCTCCAGGCCGAGTGCGTACGAGATCCGACCCGACAGCACGCTCGCCGTGAGGCCCGTCGTGGCGTGGCCCTCCACGTCCTCGGCGGAGTTCATCACCACGCCGACGTAGTCCACCCCTGCGGTGCCGACGAAGACACCGGTCCGGCTGCCCCGCAGCGTCACCGGGTCGATGCCGACCCGCTCGAACGCCTCCCACGAGGTCTCCAGCAGCAGCCGTTGCTGCGGGTCCATCGCCACGGCCTCGCGCGGCGAGATGCCGAAGAAGTCCGCATCGAAGGCGCCGGCATCGACGAAGCCACCCTCCAGCGCCGCGCTGCTCCCGTTGCCGTCACCCGCCAGGGCGTCCAGGTCCCACCCGCGGTCCGTGGGGAACTCCGCGACGCCGTCCCGCCCCTCGGCGAGCAGCCGCCAGAGATCCTCCGGGGAGCCCACCCCGCCGGGCAGCCGGCACGCCATGCCCACGATGGCGACCGGCTCGTGCTGGCCCGACTCGACCTCCAGCAACCGTTGGCGGGTCTGGTGCAGGTCCGCCGTGACCCACTTGAGGTAGTCAACGAGCTTGCTGTCGTTCGACATGGTGGAGAGGAACCTTCCTGTGGTGATGAGGACCGGATCAGCGGTCGCTCGGACGGCCGAGCTCGTTGTCGATGAAGGCGAGGATCTCGTCCGCGCTCGCGGACTCGATCCGCTCGGCAACACTGCTCGCCGAGGTGGCCGCCGTGTTGCCCTGCACCTGCTCCAGCATCCGGCGCAGTCGGACGGACAACGCGGCCTTGGTCGGCTCGTCCGGCTCCTCGGCCGTCAGCGCGGCGCTCAGGCGGTCGAGTTCCGTCAGCAGCGCGTACGCGTCGGCCGTGCCGTGCTCGTCGAGGAGTTCGCCGAGCAGGTGCTCGGCGAGGACGGTGGGGGTGGGGTGGTCGAAGACCAGGGTGGCCGGCAGCCGCAGTCCGGTTGCCGTGGTCAGCCGGTTGCGCAGCTCGACGGCGGTCAGCGAGTCGAAGCCCAGCTCCCGGAACTCCCGGCCCGCGTCCACCGACTTGGCGGAGACGTACCCCAGCACGGCGGCCCCTTCGGTCCGGACCAGGTCGATGACGGTGCGAAGACGCTCGCCGTCCCGCATCGCCCGCAGCCGGGCGGTGAGAGCCGCGGATGTCGCCGCCCCGCCTCCCCCGCTCGACGCCGTCCGCCTGGCCCCCCGGACCAGACCGCGCAGCAGCGCGGGGACGTGCCCCTGCATGCGCCTGGCGCCGGCGGCCCGACCGGTCGCCACCAGGTAGGGCTCGTCGGTCTGCGTGGCGGCGTCGAGGAGGGCCAGGCCCTGCTCCACCGACAGCGGCGGCACCCCGGACCCGGCGATCCGCCGCATGTCCGCCTCCGACAACGTCCCCGTCATGCCCGCGGACCGGACCCACGCACCCCACGCCAGAGACTGCGCCGGCAGACCACGCGAAGCACGGAACTGCGCCAGACAGTCCAGGAACACGTTGCCCGCCGCATAGTTGCCCTGGCCCGCGCTGCCCATCACACCCGAGACCGACGAGAACAGCACGAACGCCGACAGGTCCAGGTGCTCGGTCAGCTCGTGCAGGTACCAGGCCGCATCCACCTTCGGCCGCAACACGACGGAGAGCCGCTCGGGCGTCAGACCCGTGACGATGCCGTCGTCCAGCACACCCGCCGTGTGCACCACCGCCGACAGATCACCCACCCGCGCCAGCACCCCGGCCAACGCCCCGCGATCCGCCACATCACACCCGACGACCGCGACCTCCGCACCCAGCCCCGCAAGCTCCGCACGCAACCCCACCGCACCCGGCGCCTCCAGACCACGCCGGCTCACCAACAGCAACTTCCGCACACCGTGCTCGACCACCAGATGCCGGGCCACCACCGCACCCAGACCACCCGTCCCACCCGTCACCAGCACCGTCCCCGCCCCGGCCCACACCGAAGACCCGTCACCACCGACCGCCAGACGACCCAACCGACCCACCCGCACCACACCACCACGCACCACGAACTGCGCCTCACCGTCGGCGAGCAACGGGGCGAGGCCGCTGACCACGCCGGCCGCCTCCGTCTCCCGTTCGACGTCCAGGAGAGCGAACCGGTCCGGGTTCTCCGACTGCGCCGAGCGCACCAGACCCCACACCGCACCGGCAGCCAGGTCCCGCACCACCTCACCGGCATCAGCCTGCACAGCATTGCGCGTCACGAACACCAACCGCGCCGACCGCTCCGCAGCAACCCACTCCTGCACCAACCCCAGCACCCACGCCGAAAGTTCATGCACACCACCGGGAACGTCGCTCCCCGCGCCCGACACCGGAACCACCACCAGCCCCGCATCCCCCGACACTTCCGCCAGGCACGAGACCTCCACACCCAACGTCACACACCGCACCACCCCCGACACCGGACGCGACACCGCCGGCACCCACTCCAACCGCAACAACCCGTCCGGGCCGCGGTCGGCGGCGGTGTCGGGAGCGGCCGCGGGGGCGGACAGCACCAGGGACTCCACCGACAGCACCGGAGCACCGTCGGCATCGGCCGCCTCCACGGCGACCGAGCTGTCGCCGGTCTTCACCACGCGCAGCCGGAGCACGGACGCGCCGCTCGCGTGGAGCTCCACCCCGGTCCACGCGGAGGGCACCAGGCTCTCGCCGTCGTCCACCCCGGCCAGACCGGCGACCTGCACGACCGCCTCCAGCAACGCCGGATGCAGACCGAACGCCCCGGCGTCGTCCGCCCGGCCGGGCAGCGCCGCCTCGACGAACACCTCGTCACCGCGCTGCCACACCGACCGCAGCGTCCGGAACGCCGCCCCGTACTCCGTCGGCTCGTAGAAGCCCGCCAGGTCCACCGCGAGGGCGTCCCGGGGCGGCCAGACCGCCGCGTCGAAGTCCGGCGCCGTCCGCGTGTCCGCGGCGAGGGTGCCGGTGGCGTGGCGGGTCCACGGGGCGTCCGGCATGCCGGCCGGGCGCGCGTAGCAGCTCAACTGCCGACGGCCGCTCCCGTCGGCGGCTCCGACCGAGACCTGGAGTACGGTGGCGCTCCCCTCGGCGATCACCAACGGATCGGTCAGGGTCAGCTCCTCGACCCGGCCGCAGCCGACCTGGTCCCCGGCGCGGACCGCCAGCTCCAGGAATCCGGTGGCCGGGAGGAGGACGGGCGCGCCGATCCGGTAGTCGGCGAGCCAGGGCTGCAAGTCGGTCGACAGTCGGCCGGTCAGCAGCACGGCCGACGATCCGGCGAGCTCGACCGCCGCTCCGAGCAGCGGATGCTCGGTCGGGGTGAGGCCCGCGCCGCTCACATCGCCGGTCCGGGCCGCGGGAACGGGCCAGTACTTCTCGTGCTGGAAGGCGTAGGTGGGCAGGTCCACGCGGCGGGCGCCGGTGCCGTCGAACAGCCGGGCCCAGTCGACGGCCACACCCGCGACGTGCAGCCGGGCCAGGCCGGCGAGCAGGGCAGACTCCTCGGCCCGGTCCTTGCGGAGCGCCGGCACCGCCACCACGTCCTGCTCCAGCACCGGCTGGGCCAGGGCGGTCAGCACCCCGTCAGGGCCGAGCTCCACGAAGGCGGAGGCTCCTGCCGCGGCCAGCGCCCGCACGCCGTCGGCGAAGCGAACGGTCTCCCGGACGTGGCGCACCCAGTACTCCGGAGCACCGACCAGCTCGGCCGTCGCGAGCCCGCCCGTCACGTTCGACACCAGCGGGATCCGCGGCGCGCCGTACGAGAGACCCTCGACGACCGTGCGGAACTCGTCCAGCATCGGGTCCATCAGCGGCGAGTGGAACGCATGGCCGACCCTGAGCCGGGTGGTCCTGCGGCGCTCGCCCTCGAAGCGTGCGCGGACCACCTCCACTGCTTCGTGAGCGCCGGAGACCACCACGGACGACGGGCCGTTCACCGCCGCGATCGACACCGACTCACCCAGCAGAGGCAGGACTTCGGCCTCGGTGGCCTCGACGGCGACCATCGCACCGCCCGCGGGCAGCGCCTGCATCAACCGGCCGCGGGCGGCCACCAGCGTGCAGGCGTCCGCCAACGAGAACACACCCGCCACGTGCGCGGCCGCGACCTCACCGATCGAGTGACCGGCCACGAAGTCCGGGTGCACGCCCAGCGACTCCACCAGCCGGAACAGCGCCACCTCGACCGCGAACAGCGCGGCCTGGGCGTTCACCGTGCGATCCAGCAACTCCGCGTCCGCCCCCCAGACGATGTCACGCACCGACCCGAAGCCCGGCTCCGCACACACCGCGTCGAAGGCCTCCGCGAACACCGGGAACCGGGCGTACAACTCCCGCCCCATCCCCAACCGCTGCGACCCCTGGCCGGAGAACAGCACCGCCGGCGACCGCTCACCGCTCTCGCCCCGAGCCACCTCCACGCCGTCCAACAGCACCGCCCGATACCCGAAGCGGGTACGCCCTGCCAGCGACAACCCCACGTCGAGCGAGGACAGTTCGGCCGACTCGGCCACCTGCGCCAGCTGCGCGTCGAGTGCCGCCTCCGACTTCCCCGACACCACCCACGGCACCACACCCGGCGCCACACCCGGCGAGACCACCGGCTCGGCGGCAACCTCCTCCACCACCGGCGCCTGCTCCACGATCACGTGCGCGTTCGTCCCGCTCAGCCCGAACGACGACACCCCGGCTCGCCATGGCCGGTCCACCGCAGGCCACGGAGTCGGCTCGGTGAGCAGCGCGACCGCTCCCCCGTCCCAGTCGACGTGCGAGGACGGCGCGTCCACGTGCAGCGTCTTCGGCAACACGCCGTGCCGCATCGCCATCACCATCTTGATCACACCCGCCACACCCGCAGCCGCCTGCGTGTGCCCGATGTTGGACTTGATCGAACCCAGCTGGAGCGGCACGTCCCGGTCCTGCCCGTACGTCGCCAGCAACGCCTGCGCCTCGATCGGGTCACCCAGCGGCGTCCCCGTCCCGTGGCCCTCGACCGCGTCCACATCGGCGGCCGCCAGGCCTGCATTGGCGAGCGCCTCGCGGATCACCCGCTGCTGCGACGGGCCGTTCGGCGCGGTGAGGCCGTTCGAGGCACCGTCCTGGTTGACCGCACTTCCACGCACCACCGCCAGCACCTCGTGCCCGTTGCGCCGCGCGTCCGACAGCCGCTCCAGCACCAGCACACCCACACCCTCCGACCAGCCCGTGCCGTCCGCCGCCTCCGCGAACGCCTTGCACCGACCGTCCGAAGCCAGCCCACCCTGCCGGGTGAAGCCCAGAAAGCTCATCGGCGTGGAGAGCACCGTCACCCCGCCCGCCAGCGCCAGTGAGGACTCACCGCTACGCAGCGACCGGGTGGCGAGGTGGAGCGCCACCAGGGAGGACGAGCAGGCCGTGTCCAGCGTGACGGCCGGTCCTTCCAGGCCGAAGGTGTAGGAGATCCGGCCCGAGATCACGCTGTTCGCCAGGCCCGTACTGGCGTGGCCCTCCACGTCCTCACGGGAGTTCATCACCAGCGAGGCGTAGTCCTGGCCGGTCGTGCCGACGAAGACACCCGTCCGGGTGCCGCGCAGCGTCACCGGGTCGATCCCGGCCCGCTCGAAGGCCTCCCAGGACGTCTCCAGCAGCAGCCGCTGCTGGGGGTCCATCGCCAGTGCCTCGCGCGGCGAGATGCCGAAGAAGCCGGCGTCGAACCCGGCCAGTCCAGCGAGGAATCCCCCACGCCGGGTCGCACTGACTCCGCGGCCGTCCGCACCGGCCCCGCCGAGGAGCGCCGGCAGGTCCCAGCCCCGGTCGGTGGGGAAGTCCGCCATCCCCTCCCGGCCGTCGAACAGCAGCTGCCACAGCTCCTCGGGAGTGTCCGCGCCACCGGGCATCCGGCAGGCCATGCCGACGATGGCAATGGGCTCGTTGCTGTCCAGGAGGGCCGGCTCCGGGGTGTCCTTCTCCCCCTGGTCGTCGAGGAGTTCGGCGAGGAGGTGCTCGGCGAGGACGGTGGGGGTCGGGTAGTCGAAGACCAGGGTCGCCGGCAGCCGCAGCCCGGTGGCCGCGGTCAGCCTGTTGCGCAACTCGACGGCGGTCAGCGAGTCGAAGCCCAGCTCCCGGAACTCCCGGCCCGCGTCGACCGACATGGCGGAGGCGTGCCCCAGCACGGCGGCGGCCTCGTTACGGACGAGGTCCACGACGGAGCGGGCCCGGTCGCCGTCCCGCAGCTCGCGCAGGCGGGTCGCGAGGGCGGTGGCCGTACCGGCCCCGCCGGCCGTGGTCGCCGCCCTGCGCCGTGCGCCACGGATCAGGTGGTGGAAGAGCGGCGGTACCTCGCGGTTCGGCTGCGCGGTTCCGGCGAGCGGGCCGAGGGGTACCAGGAACGGTTCGTCGGTGGTGGTCGCGGCGTCGAGGAGGGCCAGGCCCTGCTCCACCGACAGCGGCGGAACCCCGGACCCGGCGATCCGCCGCATGTCCGCCTCCGACAACGTCCCCGTCATGCCCGCGGACCGGACCCACGCACCCCACGCCAGAGACTGCGCCGGCAGACCACGCGAAGCACGGAACTGCGCCAGACAGTCCAGGAACACGTTGCCCGCCGCATAGTTGCCCTGGCCCGCGCTGCCCATCACACCCGAGACCGACGAGAACAGCACGAACGCCGACAGGTCCAGGTGCTCGGTCAGCTCGTGCAGGTACCAGGCCGCATCCACCTTCGGCCGCAACACGACGGAGAGCCGCTCGGGCGTCAGACCCGTGACAATGCCGTCGTCCAGCACACCCGCCGTGTGCACCACCGCCGACAGATCACCCACCCGCGCCAGCACCCCGGCCAACGCCCCGCGATCCGCCACATCACACCCGACGACCGCGACCTCCGCACCCAGCCCCGCAAGCTCCGCACGCAACCCCACCGCACCCGGCGCCTCCAGACCACGCCGGCTCACCAACAGCAACTTCCGCACACCGTGCTCGACCACCAGATGCCGGGCCACCACCGCACCCAGACCACCCGTGCCACCCGTCACCAGCACCGTCCCCGCCCCGGCCCACACCGAAGACCCGTCACCACCGACCGCCAGACGACCCAACCGACCCACCCGCACCACACCACCACGCACCACCAGCTGCGACTCGTCCGCAGCCAGCACCTCGCCGACCGGCAGCTCACCACCCTCGTCCAGATCCACCAGCAGGAACCGGCCCGGGTTCTCCGACTGCGCCGAGCGCACCAGACCCCACACCGCACCGGCAGCCAGGTCCCGCACCACCTCACCGGCATCAGCCTGCACAGCATTGCGCGTCACGAAGACCAGCCGCGCCGACCGCTCCGCAGCAACCCACTCCTGCACCAACCCCAGCACCCACGCCGAAAGTTCATGCACGCCACCGGGAACGTCGCTCCCCGCGCCCGACACCGGAACCGCCACCAGCCCCGCATCCCCCGACACCTCCGCCAGGCACGACACCTCCACACCCAACGTCACACACCGCACCACCCCCGACACCGGACGCGACACCGCCGGCACCCACTCCAACCGCAACAACCCGTCCTGCACGGCAACAGCCCCGGCCGCCAGAGTGCCCAGCGTGAGCGACTCCACCGAGAGCACCGGCTCACCCTCGACATCCACCACCGCCAGCGACACCACGTCCCCACCGACCCGGAGCACCCCCGCCCGAACCACCGCCGCACCCGCCGCATGCAGCGACACACCACCCCACGCCACCGGCACCAACTCGCCGCCGACAGCCCGCACCACCGCCCCCAACAACGCCGGATGAATCCCGTACCGCCCCGCGTCCCGGCCCACCTCACCCGCCAACGCGGCCTCGACGAAGGTCTCCTCACCCCTCCGCCACACCGACAGCCCGTCGCCCGACGCCACGGCCACCGCACCACGCGGCGGCCACACCGACCCGTCGAAGTCCGCCACCCGCTCCCCCACCACCAGCACACCCGAGGCATGCTCGGTCCAGGAGCCGTCCAGCGCCCCTTCACCGCATGAGAAGAAGCCCAGGGTTCGCGCACCCGATTCATTCGGCGCGCCGACCCGCACCTGGAACATGACGCCGTCGCGGCCCGTGAGGAGCAGCGGTGCGGTCAGCGTGAGCTCCTCGACCCGGTCGCAGCCGACGTGGTCGCCCACCCGGACGGCCAGTTCCAGGAAGCCGGTGGCCGGGAAGGCCACCGGCTCGTCCATGGTGTTCTCGGCCAGCCACGGATGCGTCCGGGAGGAGAGCCGACTGGTGAAGAGCACCGCCTCGGAGCCGGCCAGCGGGATCGCCGCACCCAGCATCGGGTGCCCGGCGCTGAAGAGCCCCGCCGTCGTCACGTCACCCACGGCCGGCGCCAGCGCCGGCCAGTGGCGCTCACGCTGGAAGGCGTAGGTGGGCAGGTCGACCCGGCGGGCGCCGGTGCCGTCGAAGACCCGCACCCAGTCGACGGCCACGCCGGCGACGTGCAGCCGAGCCAGGCCCGCGAGCAGGGCAGACTCCTCACCGCGGTCCTTGCGCATGGCCGGCGCCGCCGCGAGCTCCTCGGCCACCGCCAGCTGCGCCAGCCCGGTCAGCACCCCGTCGGGGCCGAGCTCCAGGCATGCCGAGACACCCTCGGTGACCAGCGCCCGCACCCCGTCGGCGAAGCGGACGGTCTCCCGAACGTGGCGCACCCAGTACTCCGGCGAGCACACCAGCTCGGCCGTCGCGACACCGCCGGTCACGTTCGACACCAACGCCAACTCCGGCGCACCGTACGACAGGCCCTTCACGACCGTGCGGAACTCGTCCAGCATCGGATCCATCAGCGGCGAGTGGAACGCATGACTCACCGAGAGACGGGAGGTCTTCCGACCCTGCCCCGCGAAGAACTCCCGGACCCCCTCGACTGCGCTCCCGACCCCAGAGACCACGATGGACAACGGGCCGTTGACAGCAGCAATCGACACGAACTCATCGACGAAAGGCCGGATTTCGGCCTCGGTGGCCTCGACCGCGACCATCGCACCGCCCGCGGGCAACGCCTCCATCAACCGGCCACGGGCAGCCACCAGCGTGCAGGCGTCCGCCAGCGAGAACACTCCCGCCACATGCGCGGCCGCCACCTCACCGATCGAGTGCCCCGCCACGAAGTCCGGCCGCACACCCAGCGATTCGACCAGCCGGAACAGCGCCACCTCGACCGCGAACAGCGCCGCCTGGGCATGCACCGTCCGATCCAGCAGCCCCGCGTCCGCACCCCAGACGATGTCGCGCACCGACCCGAAGCCCGGCTGCGCACAGACCGCGTCGAACGCCTCCGCGAACACCGGGAACCGGGCATACAACTCCCGCCCCATACCCAGGCGTTGCGATCCCTGACCGGAGAACAGCACCGCCAGCGAGCGACGACCCACGGCCACACCGCGCGCCACCTCCACGCCGTCCAACAGCACCGCCCGGTGCCCGAAGCGGGTACGCCCCGCCAACGACAACCCCACATCGACCGGCGACAGTTCAACCGACTCGGCCACCCGCTCCAGCTGCGCGTCGAGTGCCGCCTCCGACTTCCCCGAGACCACCCACGGCACCACACCCGGCGACACCACGGGCTCCGCGGCAGCCACCTCGTCCTCCACCGGAGCCTGCTCGACGATCACGTGCGCGTTCGTCCCGCTGATCCCGAACGAGGAGACTCCGGCCCGCCGTGGCCGGTCCAGCTCGGGCCAGGGCCGCGTCTCCGTGAGCAGCCCGACCGCACCGGACGACCAGTCGACGTGCGAGGACGGCGCGTCCACGTGCAGCGTCTTCGGCAACACGCCGTGCCGCATCGCCATCACCATCTTGATCACACCCGCCACACCCGCAGCCGCCTGCGTGTGCCCGATGTTGGACTTGATCGAGCCCAGCTGGAGCGGCACGTCCCGGTCCTGGCCGTACGTCGCCAGCAGGGCCTGCGCCTCGACCGGGTCGCCCAGCGGCGTGCCCGTCCCGTGGCCCTCGACCGCGTCCACGTCGGCGGCCGCCAGGCCTGCATTGGCGAGCGCCTCGCGGATCACCCGCTGCTGCGACGGACCGTTCGGCGCGGTGAAGCCGTTCGAGGCACCGTCCTGGTTCACCGCACTGCCGCGCACCACCGCCAGCACCGGATGCCCGTTGCGCCGCGCGTCCGACAGCCGCTCCAGCACCAGCACACCCACACCCTCCGACCAGCCCGTGCCGTCCGCCGCCTCCGCGAACGCCTTGCACCGACCGTCCGAAGCCAGCCCACCCTGCCGGCTGAACTCCATCAGGGAGCCGGGCGTCGACATGACGTTCACGCCGCCGGCCAGCGCGAGGGAGCACTCGCCGGACCGCAGGGACTGCACCGCCCAGTGCAGGGCGACGAGGGAGGACGAGCAGGCGGTGTCGACCGTGACGGCCGGGCCCTCCAGCCCCAGCTGGTACGAGATGCGGCCGGACGCGGCACTGGCGGCGATCCCGGTGCCGATGTCCCCGGTGGCGTCGTCCAGGCCCCGCACCAGGAGGTAGGCGTAGTCCTGGCCGTTGGTGCCGACGAAGACACCGGTCCGGGTGCCGCGCAGCGTCACCGGATCGATCCCGGCCCGCTCGAACGCCTCCCACGAGGTCTCCAGCAGCAGCCGCTGCTGGGGGTCCATCGTGACGGCCTCGCGCGGCGAGATGCCGAAGAAGTCGGCGTCGAACCCGGCGACGGAGTCGAGGAAGCCACCACGCCGGCTGACGCTGGTGCCCCGCTCGTCGACGCCGGCCGCGTGGAGGGCGTCGAGATCCCATCCGCGGTCGGCCGGGAAGGCGGACATCGCGTCGGTGCCGGCCGCCGCCAGCTCCCAGAGGTCCTCCGGGGACGCCACCCCGCCGGGGTACCGGCAGCCGATCGCGACCACGGCGATCGGCTCGGTCGCCGCGGCGACGAGACTGCGGTTCTGCCGCCGCAGCCGTTCGGTCTCCTTCATCGAGGACCGGAGGGCTTCGACAACCTTGTCGGTGGGCGTGGTCATGTGTCGCTCCGTCAGTCCTGCTCGTGGTCAGAAGTGTGCTGCAGGGCCGCCTGCACCAGGGCGTCGACATCCATCGTGTCGATGGACTCGCCGAAGGTGTCCTCGGCCTCTTCGCCCTGCGCGGTGTCCTGGGTGGCGGCCAGCTTCAGAAGCGGTTCCAGCACCCCGATCCGGCGCAGTTGGGCGATCGGGACGGAGGCGAGCAGGGACCGGATCCGCGACTGGTCGGCCTCGTCCGGCAGCTCGTCCCGGCCCGCCGGGGAGAGCTCCCGCAGGATGTGCTCGGCCAGTTCGGCCGGCGTCGGGTGGTCGAAGACGAGCGTCGCGGACAGGCTCAGCCCGGTGGCGGCGTTGAGCTGGTTGCGCAGCTCCACCGCCCCCAGCGAGTCGAAGCCGAGGTCGCGGAACGCCTTGTCCGGGCCGACCAGGTCGGTGCTCGTGTGGCCCAGCACCTCCGCCGCCCGGCTGCGGACCAGCCGCAGCACGGCCGCCGACCGGCGGCTGTGGGAGAGCCCGTCCAGTTCCTCGCGCAGGGCGAGGCCGGCCGACGGTCCGTTGTCGCGCGGTGCGGTCCCGGCGGCGGGCAGCTCCGCGTGGCCCGGGAGTTCGGCGAGCAGCCGGCTGGGCCGCACGGCCGTGAAGGCCCGCAGGAACGCCGCCGGTTCGACGTCGGAGACGACCGTCGTCGGTTCGGCGTCCATCACCGCCTGCCGCAGGGCCCGGACCGCCAGGTCCGGGTCGAGCGGCCGGATGCCGGTCCGCCGGGCCGCGGCGGCCGCCCGGTCGGTGGCGGCCATGCCGTCCCCGCCCCAGGCTCCCCAGGCGATCGAGGTGGCGGCCAGGCCCTGGGCCCGGCGCCGCTCGGCCAGGGCGTCCAGCACGGCGTTGGCGGCGGCGTACGCGCCCTGCCCGGGGTTGCCGACCGCCGCGGAGGCGGAGGAGAAGAGGGCGAAGACCGCGAGGTCCTGCCCCCGCGTCAGCTCGTCCAGGAGGAGCGCCGAGGCGACCTTGGCCCGGAACACCGGCTCGAAGCGGGCCGGGGTGAGGCTCTCCACGACGCCGTCGTCGACCACGGCGGCCGCGTGCACGACCGCCGTGAGCGGCGCGTCCGCGGGGACTGCCGCCAGCACGGCGGCGAGCGCGTCGCGGTCGGCGGCGTCGCAGGCGGCGATGGTGACACGGGCCCCGGCGGCGGTCAGCTCGGCCTGCAGCTGCGCCGCGCCGGGCGCGGCCGGGCCGCCGCGGCTGAGCAGCACCAGGTGCCGTGCGCCCTGCTCGGCGAGGCGCCGGGCGACGTGGGCGCCCAGGGCGCCGGTGCCGCCGGTGACCAGGACGGTCCCGGCCGGGTCCCAGCTGCGCACCGGGCCGACGCCGGCGGGCAGCTGCCGCAGGCGGCGGCCGTAGACCGCCGAGGTCCGCACCGCGACCTGGTCCTCGCCGTCCGGGTCCGCGAGGAAGCCGGCGAACCGGGCCGCCGAGCTCCGGTCGAGCTCGTCGGGCAGGTCGATCAGGCCGCCCCAGCGCCGTGGGTACTCCAGCGCGGCGACCCGGCCCAGGCCCCAGACGCCGGCCTGGTGCAGGCCGGCCACCGGCTCCTCGGGGGACACCGCCTGGGCGCCCCGGGTGACGCACCACAGCGGTGCGGTGATCCCGGCGTCGCCGAGCGCCTGCAGCAGGGTCGCGGTGCCGGAGACGCCCGCGGGCGCCGCACTGTCCGCCGTTGCCGCGGGCGAGTCGTCGAGGGCGAGCAGGGACAGCACACCGGTGACGCCGGTGCGGCCCCCGGCCGCTTCGCGCAGCCGCTCGGCCAGAGCCTTGCGGTCGGTGCCGGCGGCGGCCTCGACGCCGACGGCGTCGGGGCCCAGCAGGGCCACGACCTCGGCGATCCGGCCCTCCGCGGAGCGTCCGGCCGGGGTGACGGCGAGCCAGGTCCCGTTCGGGGTGCCGGCTCCCGCGCGGTCCAGCGGCTTCCAGCCGATCCGCTGCCGCCAGCCGTCCAGGATGGCCTGCTCGCTGCGCCGGGTGCGCCAGTCACGGAGGGCGGGCAGCACCTTGGCCAGCGAGTCGCTGTCCACGTCGAGGGTCCCGGCCAGGGTGTCGAAGGCTTCCTCGCGGACCGCGGACCAGAACTCCTCGTCCTCCGTCCCGGTGGCGGTCCCGGCGGCGGTGTCGGCCTCGGCCGCCTGCAACCAGAACCGCTCGTGCTGGAAGGCGTAGGTCGGCAGGTCCACCCGGCGGGCGCCGGTGCCCGCGAACACGCCGGACCAGTCCGGGCCCAGGCCGTCGACCTGAAGCCGGGCCAGTGCCGTGAGCAGGCTGGTCTCCTCGTTCCGGTCCTTGCGCAGAGCCGGCACGGCGAGCACGGGGCGGCGCGACAGCTCGGGTTCGCCGTCGAGGACCTCCCGGGTCAGTGCCGTCAGTGCGCTGTCCGGGCCGAGTTCGAGGAACCGGGTGACGCCGTTCGCGGCGAGCGCGCGCACGCCGTCGCCGAACCGGACGGTCTCGCGGACGTGGCGCACCCAGTACTCGGGGGTGCGGACGAGATCGGCCGTGGCGGGCTCCCCCGTCACGTTCGACATCAGCGGCACGCTCGGGGCGTGGTACGAGATGCCCCGGGCGACCCGTTCGAAGTCATCGAGCATCGCGTCCATGTGTACGGAGTGAAATGCATGGCTCACCCGCAAACGCCTAGTCTTCCGGCCGTCCGCCTCGAAGGCGGCGGCGATCCGCTGCACCCGCGCCTCGTCGCCGGCGATCACCACGGCCTGCGGGCCGTTCACCGCCGCCACCGACACGCCGTCGGTCAGTCGTGCGACGACCTGCTCCTCGGTCGCCCGGACGGCGACCATCGCGCCCCCCGCGGGCAGTGCGGCCATCAGCCGGGCCCGGGCCGCGACCAGGGTGCAGGCGTCCGCCAGCGAGAACACCCCGGCCAGGTGGGCGGCGGCGATCTCGCCGACCGAGTGGCCGGCCAGGAAGTCCGGCCTGACGCCCCAGGACTCGACCAGGCGGAAGAGTGCCACCTCGATCGCGAACAGGGCGGGCTGGGTGTAGCCGGTGTCGTCGAGCAGCGCGGCCGGAGCCGTGCCGGCGGGCGCGAACAGCACGTCCCGCAGCGGGCGGTCGAGCAGGGCGTCGAAGTGGGCCAGCACCTCGTCGAGGGCCTGCCCGAACACCGGGAACCGGTCGTACAGTTCCCGGCCCATGCCCACGCGCTGGGTGCCCTGGCCGGAGAACAGGAAGGCCGTCCGGCCGCGCCCGGCCGCCCGGCCCTGGACCAGGTGTGCCGCACCGCGGCCCTGCGTGAGGGCGGTGAGACCGCCGAGCAGCTCGTCGCGGTCGCCGGCCAGCACGGTGGCCCGGTACTCGAAGGCCGACCTGGTGGTGGCCAGGGAGTATCCGAGGTCGGTGACGGCCAGGCCGGGGTGGGCGGCCAGGTGGGCGGCCAGTCGGCCGGCCTGGGCGCGCAGCGCCTCGGGGGTGACGGCGGACAGCGCGACCGGCAGCACCGCGGGGGTGACCGCGGCCGGGCCGGACGCGGTGTCAGGAGCGTCCGCCGGGGCCTGCTCCAGGATCACGTGCGCGTTGGTGCCGCTCGCCCCGAAGGCCGAGACCCCGGCGCGGCGCGGCCGGTCGGTCTCCGGCCAGGCGGTCTCCTCGGCGAGCAGTTCGACCGCGCCCGCCGACCAGTCGACGTGCGAGGACGGCGTCTCCAGGTGCAGCGTCCTCGGCAGTACGCCGTGCCGCATCGCCATGATCATCTTGATCACGCCCGCGACGCCCGAGGCCGCCTGGGTGTGGCCGATGTTGGACTTGACGGCGCCGAGCAGCAGCGGGCGCTGCGGGTCCCGGTCGCGGCCGTAGGTGGTCAGCAGGGCCTGGGCCTCGATCGGGTCGCCGAGGGTGGTCCCGGTGCCGTGCGCCTCGACGACGTCCACGTCCGCGGCCGACAGGCCGGCGTTGCCGAGGGCCCGGCGGATGACGCGCTGCTGCGACGGGCCGTTGGGCGCCGTGATGCCGTTGGACGCGCCGTCCTGGTTGACCGCCGAGCCGCGCAGCACGGCGAGCACCCGGTGCCCCTCGCGACGGGCCTGCGAGAGCCGTTCGAGGACGAGCACGCCGACGCCCTCCGACCAGCCGGTGCCGTTCGCCGAGTCGGCGAAGGCCCGGCAGCGGCCGTCCGGCGAGAGTGCGCCCATCTCCCCGAACTCGACGAAGCCCACCGGGGTGGACATCACGGTCACCCCACCCGCCAGCGCCGTCGAGCACTCCCCGGCGCGCAGCGCCTGGGCGGCGAGGTGCAGCGCCACCAGCGAGGAGGAGCAGGCGGTGTCCACGGTCACCGAGGGCCCTTCCAGCCCGAGGGTGTAGGAGAGTCGGCCGGACAGCAGGCTGGCCGACTGGGCGGTCTGCACGTGGCCGAGCTGCCCGGCGGCGGGCCGGTAGTCGCCGCTGCCGCCGCCGATGAACACGCCGGTGCCGCCGCCGCGCAGGCCGACCGGGTCGATCCCGGCGCGTTCCAGCGCCTCCCAGGCGGCCTCCAGCACGATCCGCTGCTGCGGGTCGACCACCATCGCCTCCCGCGGCGCGACGCCGAAGAAGGCGGCGTCGAAGTCCGCCACGTCGTAGAGGAATCCGCCGCTGCGGGTGACGCTGCGGCCGCGGCCGTCCTGATCGCCCCGGGCCAGCCGTTCGAGGTCCCAGCCGCGGTCGGTCGGGAAGGATCCGATCGCGTCCACCTCCGCCCGCAGCAGGTCCCACAGGTCTTCCGGCGAGCGGACGCCACCGGGGTAGCGGCAGCTCATGCCGACGATCACGACCGGATCGTCGGCGCCACCTGCTGCGGTGGGTGCCGCCGGGGCGGCGCTCTCCTGCTCGTCGGCGCCGAGCAGTTCGGCCCGCAGGTGGTCCGCGAGAGCCGCCGGCGTCGGGTAGTCGAAGACCAGCGTGGCCGGTAGGGCGAGACCGGTGGCGGTGTTGAGCTGGTTGCGCAGGTCGACGGCGGTCAGCGAGTCGAAGCCGAGGTCCTTGAACGCGTGGCCCGACGGGATGTCGGTGGCGTCGGGGTAGCCGAGCACGGCTGCCACCTCGGCGCGCACCAGCGACAGCAGCGCCTCGGCCCGGTCGGCCGTGGAGCGGGCGAGCAGCCCCGCCCGCAGGGTGCCGGCGGTGGACGCCTGCTCCTGTGTACCGGCCGCGGCGCGGGCGACGGCGGTGCGCGCCTCGGGCAGCTCCGCGAAGAACGGGTTCGGCCTGGTCCGGGTGAACGCCGGTGCGAACCGGTCCCAGGCCACGTCGGCCACCGTGACGGTGGGGACGCCGTCCGTGACGGCCCGGCGCAGCGCCGACAGCGCCCGCCCGGGGTCCATGACGGGCAGTCCGCTGAGCCGCAGGTGCTGGGCGAGGGAGGCGGGGGTGCTGTCCGCCCAGGCGCCCCACGCGACGGAGAGGGCGTTCGCCCCTCGTGCGTGGCGGCGCTCGGCGACCGCGTCCAGGTAGGCGCCGGCGGCGGCTCCGCTCTCCTGGCCGCGGACGCCCCAGATCCCGGCGATCGACGTGAACAGCACGAAGGCGTCCAGGGGGTGGTCGCCGAGGGCCGCTTCGAGGGTGTCGAGACCGGCGCTCAGCGTGGGCAGGTCGGCGCTGTGGCCGGCGTGGACCACCGCGGTCAGCGGGAGCCGCTCCGGGACGGCGGCGAGAATCGCCGCCAGCCGGTCGGGGTCGGCCGGATCGCCCGTCGCCGGAGTGAACTCGACGCCGAGTCCGGCCAGTTCGGCGGCGAGTGCGGTCGGCTCGGCGTCGTCCGGGTGGTCCGGGCCGAGCAGCAGCACGTGGCCGGCGCCCTGGCCGGCGAGCCAGCGGGCGACCTGCCCGCCGAAGCCGGCCGCCGCACCGATCACCAGGACGGTGCCATTGGGCCGCCAGCCGGCGGCCGCCGGGTCCGTCGCGGCCCGGACCAGCCGACGGGCGAAGACGCCGGAGGGACGCAGCGCGAGCTGGTCCTCTCCGTCACCGCGCGCCAGGGCGGCGCGCAGCCGGCCCGCCGACCGCTCGTCGGGCTCCTGCGGGAGGTCGATCAACCCGCCCCATCGGGTGGGGTGTTCCAGTGCGGTCACCCGGCCGATCCCCCAGACCGCGGCCTGGGCCGGGTCGGCGGGTGCCTCGGACCGGGCCGCCGACACCGCTCCCCGGGTGGCGCACCAGACGGGGGCGTCGATGCCGGCCGCGGCCACCGCCGCGACCAGCACGTCCGGCCGGGCCAGGCCGGCCGGAAGGGGCTCGTCCCCGGTGGCGAGCAGCGACAGCACGCCGGCGAACGGGGTGCCGAGCTCCTTCAGGCGGGCGGTCAGCCCGTCCTGGTCGGCGGGGTCGGCCTCGGCGCGGACGGTGTCGGTGCCGAGCGCGCCGGTCAGCGCGGCCGGCCACGGGTCGGTGGCGCGGCCCGCCGGGACGAGCACCAGCCAGCTCCCGGTGGGCGGTTGCGGGCCGGCCGTCGGAGCGGCCAGCGGCTTCCAGGTGACCCGGTAGCGCCAGGCGTCGACGGTGGACTGCTCGGAGCGCTTGCGGCGCCACGCGGACAGGGCCGGGACGAGTGCGGACAGGGCGGTGTCGTCGCCGAGTTCCAGGGTGGAGCCGAGCAGCTCCAGGTCCTCGCGCTCGACGGCGGACCAGAACGCGCTGTCCGCCGGGTCCGTGGCGGCGACCGGTGCGGGCGCGGGTTCCGGCCAGTACAGTTCGCGCTGGAAGGCGTAGGTCGGCAGGTCCACCCGGCGGGCGCCGGTGCCGTCGAAGTACGCGGCCCAGTCGACGGGCAGACCCGCGACGTGAAGCCGGGCCAGGCCGGTGACCAGGGCGGTCTCCTCGGCGCGGTCCTTGCGCAGCACGGCCGCGGCCACCGTCTCCCGGTCCACGATCTGCTGCACCAGCGCGGTCAGCACTCCGTCGGGACCGAGCTCCAGGAAGGCGTTCGCGCCCGCTTCGGCCATCACCCGGACGCCGTCGGCGAACCGGACGGTCTCCCGGATGTGGCGCACCCAGTACTCCGGTGTGCCGACCAGCTCGGGCGTCGCGATTCCGCCGGTCAGGTTCGACACCAGCGGGATCGACGGCCGCCCGAAGGAGAGGCCCGCCACCACGGCGCGGAACTCGGCCAGCATCGGCTCCATCAGCGGCGAGTGGAAGGCATGGCTCACCCGCAGCCGACTGGTCCTGCGACCCTTGGCCTCGAACTCCCCAGCAGCGCGCAGGACTTCGTCCTCGGCGCCGGACAGCACCACGGACTGCGGCCCGTTGACGGCGGCGATCGACAGCAACTCACCGAGTAGCGGAAGGACTTCGTCCTCCGTGGCCTGGACGGCCACCATCGCCCCGCCCGCGGGCAGCGCCTGCATCAGGCGGCCGCGGGCGGCCACCAGGGCGCAGGCGTCGGCCAGCGAGAACACCCCGGCCACGTGCGCGGCCGCGACCTCGCCGATCGAGTGTCCGGCGACGAACTCGGGCCGGACGCCCAGGGATTCCACCAGCCGGAAGAGCGCCACCTCGACCGCGAACAGAGCGGCCTGCGCGTGCGCGGTCCGGTCCAGCAGCTCGGCGTCCTCGCCCCGGACCACCTCGCGCACCGCCTCGAAGCCCGGCTGTGCGCACACCGCGTCGAAGGCCTCGGCGAACACCGTGAACCGGTCGTACAACTCCCGTCCCATGCCGAGGCGTTGCGAGCCCTGGCCGGAGAAGAGCACGGCCGGCGAGCGATCCGCGGCCACGCCCCGGGCCAGCTCGGCGCCGTCCAGCAGCACCGCCCGGTGCCCGAAGGCCGCCCGCCCCGAGGCGAGCGAGAATCCCACATCCAATGGGGACGGCCCACCCACTCCGGACACCCGCTCCAGCTGGGCGGCCAGTGCCGCCGACGACTTGCCTGACACCACCCACGGCGCCGCCGAGGGCGACACCACGGGCGCCTCGGCCGGAGCCTCGACGGTCGGCGCCTGCTCGACGATCACATGGGCGTTGGTCCCGCTGACACCGAAGGCGGAGACGCCCGCCCGGCGCGGTGCTCCGGTGGACGGCCAGGGCTGCGCCTCGCGCAGCAGCGTCACGGCGCCGCCGTCCCAGTCGACGTGCGAGGACGGCTCGTCCACGTGCAGCGTCCTCGGCAGCACGCCGTGCTGCATCGCCATGACCATCTTGATCACGCCCGCGACGCCCGCCGCCGCCTGGGTGTGCCCCAGGTTCGACTTGACCGCGCCGACCAGCAGCGGCCGTTCCCGGTCCCGCCCGTAGGCCGCGATCAGCGCGTTGGCCTCGATCGGGTCGCCCAGGGTGGTCCCGGTACCGTGCGCCTCCACCGCGTCGACCTGGGTGTGCGTCAGGCCGGCGTCGGCCAACGCCTCGCGCACGACGCGCTGCTGCGCGCGCCCGTTCGGCGCGGTCAGCCCGTTGCTCGCGCCGTCCTGGTTGACGGCCGCGCCGCGCAGGAGGCCCCAGATCCGGTGGCCGTTGCGGCGGGCGTCGGAGAGTCGTTCCAGCACGAGCACGCCCGCGCCCTCCGACCACGCCGTGCCGTCCGCCGAGTCGGCGAACGCCTTGCACCGGCCGTCGGGGGCCAGGCCGCCCTGGGCGGTGAACTCGATGAACGCGTCGGGGCTGGACATCACCGACACACCGCCGGCCAGCGCCAGCGAGCACTCGCCGCTGCGCAGCGTGCGCGCGGCCAGGTGCATGGCCACCAGGGCGGAGGAGCAGGCGGTGTCCACGGTGACGGCAGGGCCCTCCAGGCCCAGCGTGTAGGAGAGCCGCCCGGACATGACGCTGGCCGTGTTGCCGGTGGCGACGTGACCCTGGACCTCGACCGTGCCGCGGCGCAGCACCGAGGTGTAGTCCTGGCCGTTGGTGCCGACGAAGACGCCGGTGGCGCTGCCGCGCAGCGAGTCCGCGGCGATACCGGCCCGCTCCAGCGCCTCCCAGGTGGTCTCCAGCAGCAGCCGCTGCTGGGGGTCCATCGCGATCGCCTCGCGCGGCGAGATCCCGAAGAACGGGGCGTCGAACCGACCCACGCCGTCCAGGAATCCGCCCTGGAGCGTGGCCGAGGCGCCGTGCCCGAGGGTGTCGAGGTCCCAGCCCCGGTCGGTGGGGAAACCCGAGATCACGTCCTCCCCGCGCGCCAGCACCCGCCAGAGGTCCTCCGGGGACTCCACGGCGCCGGGGAAGCGGCAGCCGATGCCGACGATCGCGACCGGGTCGTCGTCGACGGCCCTGGGGGCCGGGGCGACGGTGTCGTGGTCCGGCAGCTCGCCGAGCAGTTCGGCGAGCAGGAAGTCGGCGAGCGCGTGCAGGTTGGGGTGGTCGTAGACCAGCGTGGCGGGCAGGCGCAGGCCGGTCGTGGCGTTCAGGGCGTTGCGCAGTTCGACGATGGTCAGCGAGTCGAAGCCGAGGTCGGTGAAGGCCTGGTCGGCCTCGACGGCCGCGGCGTCGGCGTGGCCGAGGACGGCGGCCACGTGGGCGCGCACCAGGTCCTGGACCAGGCGGGCGCGGGCAGCGCCGGTGAGCTCGGCCAGTCGCTGCCGCAGCCCGGACTCCCCGTCGGCCGCCGCGGACCGGTCCGCGGCCGGTGCCCGGCGCAGCTCGGGCAGGTCGGCGACCAGCGGGTTCGGCCGCAGGGTGGTGAACACCGCGGCGAACCGCTGCCAGTCGATGTCCGCCACGGCCACCACCGGCTCGTCCTGCCCGAGGGCGTGACCGAGTGCGGCCAGGGCGAGCCGGGGCGCCATCGGGGCGAAGCCGCCCCGGCGCACCCGCGCTTCGACACCGGCGCCGTCGGCGGCCATGCCGGCCCCGGCCCAGGGGCCCCAGGCGACGGAGGTCGCGGGCAGGCCCTCGGCCCGGCGGTGCTGCGCGAGGGCGTCCAGGGCCGCGTTGGCGGCGGCGTAGTTGGCCTGTCCGGCGGCACCGAACGTGCCGGTGGTGGAGGAGAAGAGGACGAAGGCCGTCAGGCCTGCGTCGCGGGTCAGCTCGTGCAGGTGCACCGCGGAGTCGAGCTTGGGCCGCATGACGGCCGCGAAGCTCTCGGCGGTCAGGGTGTCGAGGACGCCGTCCGCGACCACGCCGGCGGTGTGGAACACCGCGGTGAGCGGGAGCTCCTCGGGCACGGCGGCCAGCACGGCCGCCAGCCGCTCCCGGTCGGCGGTGTCGCAGGCGGCCACGGTGACCCTGGCCCCCAGCGCGGTGAGTTCACGGCTCAGCTCGTCCGCTCCCGGGGCCTCGGGGCCGCGGCGGCTGACCAGCAGCAGGTGCTCGGCGCCCCGGCCGGCCAGCCAGCGGGCGACGTGGCCGCCGAGGCCGCCGGTGCCACCGGTGACCAGCACGGTGCCTGTGGGGGTGAACGCCCGGTCCGCAGGCCGGTCGGCCGCCGGGTGCCGGGCGAGCCGCCGGGCGAAGGCGCCGGTGGGCCGCAGCGCCACCTCGTCCTCGCCGGTGGCTCCGGCCAGCACGGCCGACAGCCGGCGGACGGCCGTCTCGTCGACCGTCTCCGGCAGGTCGACCAGGCCGCCCCAGCGCTGCGGGTGTTCGAGCGCGACGCTGCGCCCGAGGCCCCAGACCGCACCCCGGGTGGGGTCGGTGAGGTGCTCGGAGCGGCCGGTCGTGACGGCGCCGCGGGTCAGGCACCAGAGCGGGGCCTCGATGCCGGCGTCGCCGAGTGCCTGCACCGCCATGGCGGTCGACAGCAGGCCGTCCCCGCCCAGCGCGAGCAACGCCAGAACCCCGGCGAACTCCTGCCTGTCGGAGGTGAGTTCACGCAGGCTCCGGGCCAGCTCGGCCCGGTCCGGCCCGCTGACCGCCAGCCGGACCGGGTCGTCGAACAGCGTGTCGAGCCACGCCTGACCGGCCGTCTCCCCGGCCGGCAGGAGGACCAGCCAGGTCCCGGTGGGACGCGTGGCCGGCGGGGCGGGGAGCGGCTTCCAGGTGACGCGGTAGCGCCAGCCGTCCACCGTCGAGCGGTCGCGTTGCCCGCGGCGCCAGGTCGACAGCGCGGGCACCATCACCCGCAGCGTGTCGTCGTCCAGGTGCAGTCCGGCGCCGAGCGCCGGCAGGTCGGCGCGCTCCACCGCGGACCAGAACTGCGCGTCCGCAGGGTCCGGTCGGCCGGCGGGCCGGACGGCGTCGGCCTCGGGCCAGTAGCGCCGGCGCTGGAACGGGTAGGTCGGCAGGTCGACGCGGCGGGCGCCGGTGCCGGCGAAGACCGCGTCCCAGTCCAGCGGCACACCGTTCGCGTGGAGCCGGGCGAGCGCGCCGGTGAGGGTCGCCTCCTCGGCACGACCGCGCCGCAGGGCCGCGATCGTGACCGGCTGCGCCGCGTCGCCGAGGGTGTCCCGGGCGGCACCGGCCAGCACCCCGTCGGGGCCCAGCTCCAGGAAGGTGGTGGTGCCCTGGTCGGCGAGCAGGCGCACGGCGTCCGCGAAGCGCACGGTGCGGCGGACCTGGTCGACCCAGTAGTCGGGCGAGCAGAGCTGCTCGGCGGTGGCGAGCCCGCCGGTGACGGTGGAGACCAGCGGGATCACCGGCGGGTGGTAGGTCACCGTGGCGGCGACCTCGGCGAACGCGGCGAGCATCGGGTCCATCAGCGGCGAGTGGAAGGCGTGCGAGACGCGCAGCCGCTTGGCCCGGCGCCCGTCGGCCGTGAACCGGTCGACCAGCGCCCGGACGGCCGCCTCCTCGCCCGCGACGACCAGGGAGGCCGGCGCGTTGACCGCGGCGATCGAGACCGCCGCGTCGAGCAGCGGCCGCACCTCCTCCTCGCCCACCTCCAGGGAGGCCATCGCGCCCCCGGCGGGCAGCGCGGCCATCAGCCGGCCGCGGGCCGCCACCAGGCGGCAGGCGTCGTCCAGGGAGAGCACGCCGGCCACGTGCGCGGCGGCGAGCTCGCCGACCGAGTGCCCGACCAGGTGGTCCGGCCGCAGGCCCCAGGACTCGACGAGCCGGTAGAGCGCCACCTCGACCGCGAACAGGGCGGGCTGGGTGAAGCCGGTGTCGTCCAGCAGCCCGGACTCCGGGGTGCCCGGCTCGGCGAACAGCACCTCCCTGACCGGGCGGTCGAGTTCGAGGTCGAAGCGGTTCAGGACGGCGTCCAGGGCCTCGGCGAACACCGGGTGGCGCTCGTAGAGCTCCCGGCCCATCGCCGGCCGCTGGCTGCCCTGTCCGGTGAAGAGGAAGGCCAGCCGGCCCCGGGCGGCCCGGCCGGTGACCAGGGCGCCGTCGGGCAGGCCGTCCCGCAGAGCGGTGAGGGCGCGTGCGAGCTCCTCGCGCTGCCCGGTCACCACGGCCGCCCGCCGCTCCAGTGCGGAGCGGGTGGTAGCGAGCGAGTGGGCCAGGTCGGTCAGCGGCAGCTGCGGCCGCCGGCCGAGCAGGGTGAGCACCTGGTCGGCCTGGGCGCGCAGCGCGAGGTCGGTCCGCGCGGAGAGCACCACCGGGACGGCGGACGGCGCGGCGGGCTCGGCGGCGGGCTCGGCGGCGGTGGGCCCGGCCGCGGCCGGCGCCTGTTCCAGGACGAGGTGCGCGTTGGTGCCGCTGAGGCCGAAGGAGGAGACGCCCGCACGGCGCGGCCGGCCGGTCGACGGCCACTCGCGCTGCTCGGTCAGCAGCTCGATCGCACCGGCCGACCAGTCGACGTGCGAGGACGGCCGGTCGACGTGCAGCGTGGGCGGTAGCACGCCCTGCCGCATCGCCATCACCATCTTGATCACGCCGGCCACGCCGGAGGCCATCTGGGTGTGGCCGATGTTCGACTTGACCGAGCCGAGCAGGAGCGGGTGCTCCCGGTCCTGGCCGTAGGTCGCCAGCAGCGCCTGGGCCTCGATCGGGTCGCCCAGCCGGGTGCCGGTGCCGTGGCCCTCCACGACGTCGACCTCGGTGGCGGTCAGCCGCGCGTTCGCCAGCGCCTGGCGGATCACCCGCTGCTGCGAGGGGCCGTTCGGCGCGGTCAGCCCGTTGGAGGCGCCGTCCTGGTTGACGGCGCTGCCCCGGACCACGGCCAGCACCCGGTGCCCGTTGCGCCGCGCGTCGGAGAGCCGCTCGACCAGGACCAGGCCGACGCCTTCGGCCAGGCTCATGCCGTCGGCGGCCTCGGCGTACGCCTTGCAGCGGCCGTCGACGGCCATCGCCCGCTGCCGGCTGAAGCCGACGAACGCGTTGGGCGTGGCCATGATGCTCACGCCGCCCGCGAGGGCGAGCGTGCTCTCACCGTTGCGCAGTGACTGGCAGGCCAGGTGGAGCGCGACCAGCGAGGAGGAGCACGCGGTGTCCAGGGTGACGGCCGGGCCTTCGAAGCCGAAGGTGTAGGAGAGCCGCCCGGACAGCACACTGGGGATGGTGCCGGTGATCAGGTGTCCTTCAGCGCCGTCCTGGCCGGAGCCGCCCGCGACGTAGTCCTGGTAGCTCGCGCCGATGAAGGTGCCGGTCCGGCTGCCGCGCAGCGCGGCGGGGTCGATCCCGGCCCGCTCCATCGCCTCCCAGCCGGTTTCCAGCAGCAGACGCTGCTGCGGGTCCATCGCCAGCGCCTCGCGCGGCGAGATGCCGAAGAACGCGGCGTCGAAGTCGGCGGCCTCGTGCAGGAAGCCGCCGCGGACCGAGTAGGTGCGGCCCGGGCGGTCCGGGTCCGGGTCGTACAGCCCCTCGGTGTCCCAGCCACGGTCGGGCGGGAACTCCGTGATGGCGTCCCCACCCTGGGAGACCAGCTGCCACAGGGCCTCGGGCGAGCCGGCCCCGCCGGGGTAGCGGCAGCTCATGCCGATGATGGCGATCGGGTCCTCGTCGGCGGCGCCGCCCGCGTGCTGCGGCACGGCGGTGGCCGCCGCCGATGCGCCGGCGATCCGCGTGCGCAGGAACTCCACCAGTGCGAGGGGGTTCGGGTAGTCGAAGACCATGGTGCTGGGCAGGGTCAGCCCGGTCACGCCGGCCAGCCGGTTGCGCAGGTCCACGGCGGTCAGCGAGTCGAAGCCGACCTCGCGGAACGCCCGCTGCTCGGACAGCACCTCGGGCGAGGCGTGCCCCAGCACGGTGGCCGCCTCGGCGCGGACGAGGTCCAGCAGCACCCGGCCCTGCTCGCCGCCCGGCAGCGCCCGCAGCCGGGCGGCGAACTCGCCGTCGCCGGCCGGGCGTTCGGCCTCCGCCAGGAGGCGCTGTACCTCCGGGATGCGCTCGAAGAGCGCGGTCGGGCGGCCGGAGGTGAAGACCGGGTGGTAGCGATCCCAGTCGATGTCGGCGACGGCCAGCACGCCCTGCTCGTCGAGGGCCTGGCGCAGTGCGGCCAGGGCCTGCTGCGGCTCCATGAAGACCAGGCCGCTGCGGCGGATCTGGCCCGGGTCGACCCGGCCGAGTTCGAGGTCGTCGGCCCAGATGCCCCACGAGACGGAGGTGGCGCGGGCGCCGCGGGCCCGGCGGTGCTCGGCCAGCGCGTTGAGGTAGGCGTTGGCCGCGACGTACGCGGCGTGCTGCCCGCTGCCCCACATGCCCGCGGTGGAGGAGTAGAGGACGAAGGCGTCGAGCTGCTCGTCGTCGAGGAGTTCGTCGAGGTGCCGGGCACCGGCGACCTTGGCGTGCACGACCCGGGCGAAGGCCTCGGGGGTCGTTTCGTCCAGCGAGGCGAGTTCGATCACGGCAGCCGTGTGCACCACCGTGCGGACGGTGTGGCCCTCGGCCTCCAGCTCCGCCAGCAGGCGGGCGACCGCGTCGCGGTCGGTGAGGTCGCAGGAGACCACGGTGGCCTGGCAGCCCCGCTCGGCGAGCTCGGCGAGCAGTTCGGCCGCGCCGGGCGCCGCCATGCCCCGGCGGCTGGTCAGCACCAGCCGCTCGGCGCCCTGTTCGGCGAGCCAGCGGGCCAGGTGCGGGCCGAGCGTACCGGTGCCGCCGGTCACCAGGGTGGTGCCGCGCGGCGTCCACCCGGCGGCGGGCTCGGTGGCGGCCGCGGCGGCGCGCACGATCCTCCGGGCGAGCGCGCCGGAGGGCCGGACGGCGACCTGGTCCTCGCCGGTGCCGCCCGCGAGGACGGCGGCCAGCCGCTCGCCGGCCCGACGGTCCAGGGTCTCGGGCAGGTCGACCAGACCGCCCCAGCGCTGCGGGTGCTCCAGCGCGACCGTCCAGCCCAGGCCGTGGATCTGCGCCTGGACGGGGTTGGTCAGCCGGTCGGCCCGCCCGGTGGAGACGGCGCCGCGGGTGACGCACCAGAGCGGCGCGTCGATGCCCGCGTCGCCCAGGGCCTGGACCAGGGCGAGGGTCAGCGCGAGGCCCGCGGAGAGCGCCGGGTGGCGCTCGCTGGGCGCCTCGTCGGCGGCCAGCGCCGACACAATGCCGGCGAACTCCCCCAGGCCCCCCGGCTCGCCCAGCTCCCGGAGGCGTTCGGCCAGGGCGGCCCGGTCGGTGCCGGCCCCGTCCAGCACCAGTCGCCGTAGCTGCGCGCCGTGCGCCGTCAGCGCCTCGGCCACGTCGTCGGCGGCCGCGGTTGCGGACGCGGACGCGCCCGTGACGAGCAGCCAGCTGCCCGGGAGGGTGGCCGGACCCAGCCCGCCGAGCGGCTCCCACACGGCGCGGTAGCGCCAGGAGTCGACCGTGGCGCGGTCGCGCCGGCGACGGCGCCAGTCGGACAGCGCGGGCAGCACCGGGGC
This sequence comes from Kitasatospora sp. NBC_01560, assembly GCF_045208415.1. NCBI lineage: Bacteria > Bacillati > Actinomycetota > Actinomycetes > Kitasatosporales > Streptomycetaceae > Kitasatospora > Kitasatospora sp. NBC_01560. The sequence goes on from NZ_CP109364.1 coordinate 1,492,273, forward strand.
CAGCGAGGTGCGGTCGAGCCGCAGGCTCGCGGCGAGCGTGTCCACGTCCTCCTGTTCGACGGCGGTCCAGAACGCGGCGTCCGCCGGATCCGCCGCGCCCGCGGCCGGCGCCGGGGCCGGGACGGCCCACAGGTGCTCCCGCTGGAAGGCGTACGTCGGCAGGTCGACCCGGCGGGCGCCGGTGCCCGCGAAGACCGGGGCCCAGTCCACCCGCACGCCCTGGACGTGGGCCTCGGCGAGCGAGGCCAGGAAGCGGTCCATGCCGCCCTTGTCGCGGCGCAGCGTGCCGATGGCGCTCGCCCGCGCGCCGGCGTCCTCGGCGGTCGCCTGGACGGTCATGGTGAGCACCGGGTGCGAGCTGACCTCGACGAACACCGAGTGTTCCTGGGCGAGCAGTTCCCGCACGGCGGGGTCGAAGGCCACGGTCTGCCGCAGGTTGCGGTACCAGTACCCGGCGTCCAGCCCGGTGGTGTCCAGCCAGTCGCCGGTCACGGTGGAGAAGAACGGCAGCCGGGCGGCCCGCGGGCGCACCGGCGCCAGCACCGTCAGCAGCTCCTCCCGCACCAGCTCCACCTGGGTGGAGTGCGAGGCGTAGTCCACGGCGATCCGCCGGGCCCGGACGCCCTCGGCGGCCAGGTCGGCGATCAGCGCGTCCAGCTGCTCCGGCGGGCCGGCGACGACCACGGTGCGCGGTCCGTTGACAGCGGCGACGCAGACGTCCCCGCCGCGGGCCCGCAGGAGCTCCTCGGTCTCGGCCGCCGCCAGTGGGACGGACACCATGCCGCCGGAACCGGCCAGCACCCGGGCGATGGCCCGGCTGCGCAGCGCGACCACCCGGGCCGCGTCCTCCAGCGACAGGGCCCCGGCCACGGCGGCGGCGGCGATCTCGCCCTGCGAGTGCCCGAGGACGGCGTCGGGCACGACGCCGTACGACTGCCACAGGTGGGCCAGCGACACCATGACCGCGAACGACGCGGGCTGGACGACGTCGACCCTCCCCCAGCCTCCGGCCGGGGGTGCCCCCACCAGCGACGGCGCGCCGTCGGCCTGGCGCAGCACGTCGACCAGCGACCAGTCGACGAAGGCCGACAGCGCGGCGGCGCACTCGTGCAGGCGCTCGGCGAAGACCGGCGACTCGTCCAGCAGCCGCGCGCCCATGCCCGCCCACTGGGAGCCCTGGCCGGGGAAGACGAAGACGGTCCGGCCCCCGGCCGCCGCGACGCCGTGCACCACGCTCGCCGAGGACCGGCCCGTGCCCAGGGCAGCCAGCCCCTCCCGCAGGGTCGCGGAGTCGGTGCCGAGGACCACCGCGCGGTGGTCGAACAGTGCGCGCGAGCCGACCAGCGAGTGACCGACGTCGACGGGGCGCAGCTCCGGGTCGTGGGCGGCGAGGTTGGCGGCCTGGGCCCGCAGCGCGCCCGGCGTCCGGGCGGACAGCACCCAGGGGACGACCTTCCCGGCCGGGTGGACCGCCCGGTCCTCCTCGACCACGGGAGGCCGCGGAGCCTCCTCCAGGACGGCGTGCGCGTTGGTGCCGCTGATCCCGAAGGACGACACCGCGCAGCGCCTGGTCCGCTCGCCCTCCGGCCACTCGACGGAGTCGTTGAGCAGGGACACCGTGCCCGGGGTCCAGTCGATGTGCGAGGACGGCCGGTCCGCGTGCAGGGTGCGCGGCAGCGTCCCGTGACGCATCGCCAGCACCATCTTGATGATGCCGGCGACGCCCGCCGCCGACTGGGTGTGGCCGATGTTGGACTTGACCGAGCCCAGCAGCAGCGGGCGCTGCGGATCGCGGTCACGGCCGTAGGTGGCCTGGAGGGCCTGCGCCTCGATCGGGTCGCCGAGCGAGGTGCCGGTGCCGTGCGCCTCGACGGCGTCGATGTCGCCCGCGTCGAGCCCGGCGTTGCTCAGCGCCTGCCGGATCACCCGCTGCTGGGCGGGGCCGTTGGGCGCGGTGAGGCCGTTGCTGGCGCCGTCCTGGTTGATGGCCGACCCCCGCACCACGGCGAGGATCCGGTGGCCGTTGCGCTCGGCGTCACCGAGCCGTTCCAGGACGAGCACGCCGACGCCCTCGGCGAGGGTCATGCCGTCGGCGTCCTCGGCGAAGGACTTGCACCGGCCGTCGGCGGCGAGCGCCCGCTGCCGGCTGAAGGCGATGAAGGAGGCCGGGTTGGTCATCACCGTCGCGCCGCCGGCCAGGGCCAGCGAGCTCTCGCCGTTGCGCAGCGACTGGCAGGCCAGGTGCAGCGCGACCAGCGAGGAGGAGCACGCGGTGTCCACGGTGACGGCCGGGCCCTCCAGCCCGAACAGGTAGGCGAGCCGCCCGGACAACACGCTCGGGCTGCTCCCGGTCACGGCGTGGCCGGCGGAGCCGTCCGCCATGCCGAGCCCGTACTCCTGGTAGGTCGAGCCGATGAAGGTACCGGTGGGGCTGCCGTGAACGGTGCCCGGGTCGATGCCGGCGGACTCGAAGGCCTCCCAGGTGGTCTCCAGCAGCAGGCGCTGCTGCGGGTCCATCGACAGTGCCTCGCGCGGCGAGATGCCGAAGAAGCCGGGGTCGAACTCGCCGGCGTCGTGCAGGAAGCCGCCCTGCACGGTGTAGGCCTTGCCCGGTGCGTCCGGGTCCGCGTCGTACAGGTCGGTGGTGTCCCAGCCCCGGTTGACCGGGAACTCGGAGATGGCGTCGGTGCCCTGGGAGACCAGCTCCCAGAACTGCTCCGGCGAGCGGACCCCACCGGGCAGCCGGCAGCCCATGCCGACGATCGCGATCGGCTCGTCGAACCGCCCGGTGGCGGCGGCCGCGGTGGCTGCCCCGGCCTCGGCGAGGCCGAGGATCCGGCCGCGCAGGAAGCCGGCCAGAGCCAGCGGGGTCGGGTAGTCGAAGGCCATCGTGCTCGGCAGCGCGAGGCCGGTCAGCGTGGCCAGCCGCTTGCGCAGCTCCACGGCGGTCAGCGAGTCGAAGCCCGCGTCGCGGAAGGCGCGCTTCTCCGCCACTCCTTCGGCGGAGGAGTGCCCGAGGACGACGGCCGCCTCGCGGCGGACCAGGTCGACCAGCGTCCGCTGCTGCTCGGCCTCGCCCAGGCCGGCCAGCCGGCGGGCGAAGTCCGACGCGACTCCGTCGACCTCCTGCACCGCCGTCAGGACCGCTCGGGCCTCCGGTAGTTCGGCGAGCAGCGCGCTCGGCCGGGCGGCGGTGAAGACCGGCGCGTACCGCTCCCAGTCGACGTCGGCGACCGTCACGGTCACTTCGCGCTGGAGCACCGCGCGGCGCAGCTCGGCGATCGCCGATTCGGGGGCCAGGAACCGCAGCCCCTGCCGGCCCAGGCTCTCCGCGACAGCCTCGTGGGCGGCCATGCCGGCCCCGGCCCACGGGCCCCAGGCCACCGAGGTGGCGGCCAGACCGCGGGCCCGCCGGTGCTCGGCGAGCGCGTCGAGGTAGGCGTTCGCGGCGCCGTAGGCGCTCTGCCCGGCGCTGCCCCAGACTCCCGCGACGGAGGAGACCAGGACGAAGAAGTCCAGTTCGCGGTCGCCGAGCAGGGCGTCGAGGTTGGCCGCGCCGCGCAGCTTCGCCGAGGTCAGCCCGGCGATGTCGGCCAGCGGTGTCGCGGCGAGCGGCGCGGCCTGACCGACTCCCGCCGCGTGCACCACGCCGGTCAGCGGGTGGTCGGCCTCGATGGTGGCCAGCAGGGTGGCCAGTTGCTCCGGGTCGGCGACGTCGCAGGCCGCGACGGTCACCCGGGCGCCCGACTCTTCCAGCTCGGCGACGAGCTCCCGGGTGCCGGGGGCGTCCGGGCCGCGCCGGCCGGTCAGCACCAGGTGCTGTGCGCCGCTGAGGGCGAGCCAGCGGGCGGTCTCGGCGCCGAGAGCGCCGGTACCGCCGGTGATCAGCACCGTCCCGGTGGCGGTGAAGTCGGCGGCCTGCGGCAGTTCGGCGCCGGGGTGGCGGACCAGGCGCCGGCCGTGGGCGGTGCCCGCGCGCAGCGCGAGCTGGTCCTCGGTGCCCTCCCCGCCGCGCGCCGCCAGCACGCTGACCAGTCGTTGCACGGTCGGCGTGTCGAGCACGGGAGGGAGGTCGACGAGCCCGCTCCACTGCTGCGGGCGCTCCAGCGCGGCCGCCCGCCCCAGGCCCCAGACCGCGGCCTGGACGGGGTTGCCCAGCGGGTCACCGGCGCCGACCGAGACCGCGCCCCGGGTCACCGTCCAGAGCGGGGCGGTCGAGTCGGTGTCGCCCAGGGCCTGGGCGAGCACCGCACTCAGGGCGAAGCCGAGCGGCAGCCCGGCCGTGGTGAGCTCCGGCCGGTCGGCCAGCGGGAGCAGCGACAGGACGCCGGAGAGTTCGTCGAACGCGCCGATCCGGGAGGCCAGTTCGGCCCGGTCGAGGCAGTCCTCGGAGAGCACCAGCCGCTCGAACCGCGCTCCGTGGCCGCGCAGTGCGTCCAGCAGCCCGGTGTCCTCGGCCCCGTCGGCGGTGACCACCAGCCAGCAGCCGTCCAGCACCGGCGCCGCGCTCGCGCGCACCGGCTTCCACTCCACCCGGTAGCGGGCGGCGTCCAGCAGGGTCTGTTCCTGCCGGTGGCGGCGCCAGTTCGACAGGGCGGGCAGCAGGGCGTACAGGTTGGCGTGCTGCTCGTCGCGCAGGCCGAGCAGGACGGCCAGCTCGGCGGCGTCGCCGCGGTCGACCGCTCCCCACAGCGCCGTGTCGGCGGGGTCGGCGGCGGTCCCGGTGCCGGGGGCGGCCGTGAGCTCGGGCCAGTACCGCTCGTGCTGGAAGGCGTAGGTCGGCAGGTCGACGCGGTTCGCTCCGGTCCCGGCGTAGAACTGCTCCCAGTCCACCGGGATCCCGCGCACGTGCAGCCGGGCCAGTGCCGTGGCGGCGGCCTGCTCCTCGGCGCGGTCGGCGCGCAGCAGCGGCACCAGGTCCAGGCCTTCCTCGTCGCCCAGGGTGTCCTGGGCGAGCGCGCAGAGCACGCCGTCGGGGCCGAGCTCCAGGAAGGTGGTGGTGCCCGAGGCGCGCAGGGTGCGCACGCCGTCGGCGAAGCGGACCGTGCGACGCACCTGCTCGGTCCAGTAGTCGGGCGAGGCCAGCTGCTCCCCGGTCGCGGGCCGGCCGGTCACGCTCGACACCAGGGCGATGAGCGGCTCGCGGAACGCGAGCGTGCCGACCACCTGCCGGAACTCCGCCAGCATCGGGTCCATCAGCGGCGAGTGGAACGCGTGCGAGACGCGCAGCCGCCTGGTCTTGCGCCCCTGGTCGGCGAACTGCCCGGCGATCCGGACGGCTTCGTCCTCGTCCCCGGCGATCACCACGGCCCGCGGGCCGTTGACCGCCGCCACCGACACGCCCGCCGTGAGCAGCGGTTGCACCTCCTCCTCGGTGGCCTGGACGGAGATCATCGCGCCGCCGGCCGGCAGCGCCTGCATCAGCCGGGCGCGGGCGCAGACCAGCGTGGCCGCGTCCGGCAGCGAGAGCACGCCCGCGACGTGCGCGGCGGCGATCTCGCCGACCGAGTGGCCGAGCAGCGCGGCGGGGCGGACGCCCCAGGACTCGACGAGCCGGTGGAGCGCGACCTCGATCGCGAAGAGCGCGGGCTGCGCGTAGCCGGTCCGCTCCAGCAGGGCGGCCTCGGGGGTGTCCCCCGCGGCGAACAGCACCTCGTGCAGCGGCCGCTCCAGCCGGGTGTCCAGCTGTGCCAGCACCTCGTCCAGCGCCTGTGCGAACACCGGGAAGCGGGCGTGCAGTTCACGGCCCATCCCGAGCCGCTGCGAGCCCTGGCCGGTGAACAGGAAGGCCGGGCGGCCCGCACCGCCGGTCTCGCCCTCGATCAGCCCTGCGGCGGGCGCCCCCTCGGCCAGTGCGGCGAGCGCGTGCAGCAGCTCCTCCCGGCCGCCGGTGACGACCGCGCGCTGCTCGAAGCCGGACCGGGTGGTCGCGAGGGACAGGCCGATGTCGGCCGGCCGCAGCTCCGGACGTTCCGTCACGAAGGCGCGCATCCGGGCCGCCTGGTCACGCAGCGCTGCCCGGTTGCGGCCGGCGAGCGGCCAGGCGGCCACGCCCGGCGTGATCGCGGCCGCCTGCGACACCTCGGGCTGCTGCGGCGCCTGCTCGACGATCAGGTGCGCGTTGGTGCCGCTGAAGCCGAACGAGGAGATGCCGGCCCGGCGCGGCCGGCCCGTCCGCGGCCAGGGCAACTGCTCGGTGACGGGCTCCACCGCCCCGGCCTCCCAGTCCACGTGGGAGGAGGGCCGCTCGGCGTGCAGCGTGCCCGGGATGACGCCGTGGCGCATCGCCATGACCATCTTGATCACGCCGGCGACGCCCGCGGCCGCCTGGGTGTGGCCGATGTTCGACTTGATCGAGCCGAGGTGGAGCGGGAGTTCGCGGTCCTGACCGTAGGTGGCGAGCAGCGCCTGCGCCTCGATCGGGTCACCGAGGGTGGTGCCGGTGCCGTGGCCCTCGACCACGTCCACGTCGGCGGCGCGCAGCCCCGCGGCGGCCAGCGCCTGGCGGATCACCCGCTGCTGCGAGGGACCGTTCGGCGCGGTCAGCCCGTTGGAGGCGCCGTCCTGGTTGACGGCGCTGCCCCGGACCACGGCCAGCACCCGGTGTCCGTTGCGCCGCGCGTCGGAGAGCCGCTCCAGGACGAGCACGCCGACGCCCTCGGACCAGCCGACCCCGTCGGCACTGTCCGAGTAGGCCTTGCAGCGGCCGTCCGGGGAGAGCCCGCGCTGGCGGGAGAACTCGATCAGCGAGGTCGGGGTGGACATCACCGTGACGCCGCCGGCCAGGGCCAGCGAGCACTCGCCGGCCCGCAGGGCCTGCATCGCCCAGTGCATGGCGACCAGCGAGGAGGAGCACGCGGTGTCGACGGTGACGGCCGGGCCCTCCAGCCCGAGGGTGTAGGAGACCCGCCCGGAGGCAATGCTCGGTGAGGTGCCGCTGCCCTGGTACCCCTCGTACTGGCCGCCGGTCAGGTGGGCCGCGTAGTCGTTGTACATCACGCCGGCGAAGACGCCCGTCCGGCTGCCGCGCAGCGAGAGCGGGTCGATCCCGGCGCGTTCGATCGCCTCCCAGGAGGCCTCCAGCAGCAGCCGCTGCTGCGCGTCGGTGGCCAGCGCCTCGCGCGGGCTCATCCCGAAGAACGCGGGGTCGAACTCGGCGGCCTCGTGCAGGAACCCACCGAACCGGGTGTAGGCCGTACCGAGGTGGTCCGGGTCCGGGTCGTAGAGCGCGTCGAGGTTCCAGCCGCGGTCGGTGGGCAGCCCGGAGATCGCGTCGGTGCCCTCGCTGACCAGACGCCACAGGTCCTCGGGCGAGGCGACCCCGCCCGGGTAGCGGCAGCCCATGCCGACGATCACGATCGGGTCGCCGTCGGCGGCGACGGACGGGGCGTCGACCGGCCGGTCGTCGCCGGCGTCCGTCAGCTGCTCCAGCACGTGCCCGGCCAGCGCCGTCACCGTCGGGTAGTCGAAGACCACGGTGGCCGAGGTCCGCAGGCCGGTGGCGGTACTGAGCCGGTTGCGCAGTTCCACGGCGGTGAGCGAGTCGAACCCGAGGTCCTGGAACCGGCGCAGCGGGTCGACGTCCGCCGTGCCCGTGTGCCGGAGCACCGCGGCCACCTGGGCCCGGACCAGCTCCACGACCGCCTCGGTGCGGCCCGCCGCGTCCAGCCGGGAGAGCCGCTGCACGAGGCTCGCGGCCGCCTCCGAGCCGGCCACCACCGAGCGCCGGACGGGAGTGCGGATCAGCCCGCGCAGCAGCGGCGGCACCTCACCCCGGGCGCGCAGCGCCGCGAGGTCCAGGCGTACCGGCAGCAGCGCGGGGGTGTTCAGGGCGAGCGCGGCGTCGAAGAGCGCCACGCCGTCCCGTTCGGTGAGCGCGGGTGTGCCCAGCCGGGCCAGCCGTTCCTGCTCGGCCTCGGTCAGGCCGCCGGTCATGCCGCCCGACGGCGCCCACGGGCCCCAGCCCAGCGAGACGCCCGGCAGGCCCTCGGCGCGGCGCAGCCGGACGAGGGCGTCGGCGAAGGCGTTGGCGGCGGCGTAGTTGCCCTGCCCCGCCGCCCCGACGGTGCCGGAGAGGGAGGAGAAGACGACGAAGGCGGCGAGGTCGAGCCCGCGGGTCTCCCGGTGCAGGTGCCAGAGCGCGTCGGCCTTGGGCCGCAGCACCGCGCTGATCCGCTCCGGCGTCAGCGAGTCGATCACGCCGTCGTCCAGCACGCCGGCGGTGTGCACCACCGCGGTGAGCGGGTGTGCGGCGGGTATGCCGGCCAGCAGCCGCCGGAGCGCCGCGCGGTCGGTCAGGTCGCAGGCCGCGACGGTGACGTGCGCACCCAGGTCGCGCAGCTCGGCGGCCAGGGCCGCGGCCCCCTCGGCCGCCCCGCCGCGCCGGCTCGCCAGCAGCACGTGCCGCACGCCGCGCCCGGTGACCAGGTGTCGGGCCAGCACCTGGCCCAGCCCACCCGTCCCGCCGGTGACCAGCACTGTGCCCTCGGGGTTCCAGTCGGTACCGCCACCGGCCCCGTCGGCAGGGCCGGTCCGGGCCAGCCGGGCGACCAGCACGGCACCGTCCCGGACGGCCAGCTGCGGCTCGTCGGTGGCGAGCGCCCGGGCGGGGACGGCGGCGGTGGTCGGATCGAGGTCCAGCAGCCCGAAGCGGCCGGGGTGCTCGGCCTGTGCGGACCGCACCAGGCCCCAGACGGCGGCCGCCGCCGGGTCGCTCACCCCCTCGCCGGCCACGGCCACCGCGCCGCGGGTCACGAAGACCAGGCGCGAGTCGGCGCACGCGTCGTCCCGCAGCCAGGACTGCATCTGTTCCAGTACCCGCCCCGTCAGGGCGTGCGCCGACCCGACCGGGCCGTCACCGGGGTCGCCCACCACCGGTGCCAGAACGACCGCGGGCAGCGGTGCCGTGCCGTCGGCCGGTTCGAAGCCGAGTCCGAACGGGTCCTCTCCGAGCACCGCGACCGACTCGGGCGCGCTCGCCGGGCCACCGCGCAGCCGGGGCCAGCCCAGCTCGAACATCGCCTCGCGCAGCAGGGCGCCGGTCGCGCCCGTCCGCTCGTCGGGCAGCGCGCGCAGCACCAGCGACCCGATCGAGGCGACCGGCCTGCCCTCGGTGTCGTCCACCGTGATCGACACCGCGTCGTCCGCGGCCCAGCCGAGCCGCACCCGCAGGGCGGAGGCGCCACTGGCGTGCAGGGTGACGTCCTGCCAGGCGAACGGCAGCGCGCCGCGCACGTGCTCGCCGAGCTCCAGGAAGGCGCAGGCGTGCAGCGCGGCGTCGAGCAGCGCGGGGTGCAGGCCGAAGGCCGCGGCCTCGGCGCCGGCGCGCTCGGGCAGCGCCACCTCGGCGAACACCTCCTCGCCCCGGCGCCACGCTGCGCGCAGGCCCTGGAAGACGGGCCCGTACCCGAAGCCGCTGTCGGCGAGCCGCTCGTACAGCCCGTCCAGGGCCAGCGGCTCGGCGTCGGCCGGCGGCCAGGCCCCGGTGGTGACCTGCTCGTACCCGGCCCGCTCCTCGCCGGCCGCCAGGATGCCCGCGGCGTGCTGCGTCCACGGCCGGTCCTCGGCCCCATCGGGGCGGGAGTGGATGCCAAGTGTGCGCCGGCCCGACTCGTCGGGGCTTCCGACCCACACCTGCACCTGCACCCCGCCCTGCTCGGGCAGGGTCAGTGGGGCGATCAGCGTGAGGTCCTCGACCAGCTCGCACCCGACCTCGTCACCGGCGTGCACGGCCAGTTCCAGGAAGGCGGTGCCGGGCACCAGCACGACGCCGCGGACGGCGTGGTCGGCCAGCCAGGGGTGGGCCTGTACGGAGAGCCGCCCGGTCAGCAGCAGGCCCTCCGAGTTCGCCAGCGACACGGCGGCGGCCAGCAGCGGATGGTGCGCGGCGCCGAGTCCGGCGGCGCGCACGTCGCCGGCGCGGCTCAGCACGGTCCTGGGCCAGAACCGGCGGTGCTGGAACGCGTAGGTCGGCAGGTCGGCCGGGCGGGCGCCGGTGCCGGCGAAGTACGGCTGCCAGCGGACCGGGATCCCGCGGACGTGCAGGCCGGCCACCGCCTCGGTGAGCGTTTCGGTCTCCGGGCGGCCCGCCCGCAGCGCGGGCAGTGCCACCGGGCCGCTGTCGCCGCCCTCGTCCAGGCAGGCCCGGGTCAGCGTGCTGAGCACGCCGTCGGGGCCGAGCTCCAGGAAGGTCCGCGTGCCGTGACCGCTCAGCCAGGAGACGGCGTCGGCGAACCGGACGGCCCGGCGGGCGTGGTCGACCCAGTACTCGACGGAGGTCAGCTGCGCGACCGTGGCCGGGACGCCGGTCAGCGTCGAGACCACGGGCAGCACGGGTGCCTGCGGCGACAGGCCCCCGACCACCGCGCGGAACTCCTCCAGCATCGGGTCCATCAGCGGCGAGTGGAACGCGTGCGAGACGCGCAGCGGCCGCACCCGGCGGCCCAGCGCGGTGAAGTGCTCGGCGACGGCGGCGGCCGCCTCGGCCGTGCCGGAGACGACCACGGCGGCGGGGCCGTTGACGGCGGCGATCGAGACCTGCTCGCACCGGGCGGCGACCAGCGGTGCGACCTCGTCCTCGCTCGCCTGGAGCGCGATCATCACCCCGCCGGCGGGCAGCGCCTGCATCAGCCGGCCGCGGGCCAGCACCAGGGTCGCGGCGTCGGCGAGCGAGAACACCCCGGCCACGTGCGCGGCGGCGATCTCGCCGATCGAGTGCCCGGCGAGGTAGTCCGGCCTGACGCCCCAGGACTCGACCAGCCGGTGGAGCGCCACCTCGATCGCGAAGAGTGCGGGCTGCGCGTACTCCGTGCGGTCCAACAGGTCCGCCTCGGGCGTGCCCTCGGCCGCGAACAGCACCTCGCGCAGCGGCCGCGCCGGCCCGGCGTCCAGCTGCGCCAGCACCTCGTCCAGCGCCTGCGCGAACACCGGGAAGCGGGCGTACAGTTCACGCCCCGTCCCGAGCCGCTGCGAGCCCTGGCCGGCGAACAGGAAGGCGAGCCTGCCGCGGCCCTGGGGGCTGCCCCGCAGCAGACCGGCCGGCGCCGGTTCGCCGTCGGCCAGGCCCCGCAGCGCGGCCAGCGCCTGCGAGCGGTCGGCGGCGACCACGGCCGCACGGTGCTCCAGCCCGGACCGGGTGGTGGCCAGGGAGAAGGCGGTGTCGGTGTCGCCGGGGGCCGCGCCGGAGTCGAGGAAGGCCACCAGCCGCTCGGCCTGGGCACGCAGCGCGTCGGGGGTCCGGCCGGACACCAGCCAGGGCAGTTCCCGCGCACCGGTGGGTTCCTCCGGCGCTTCGTCGGTCTCGGGCGCGGGGGCCTGCTCGATGATCGCGTGCGCGTTGGTGCCGCTGAGCCCGAAGGAGGAGACGCCGGCCCGGCGCGGCTCGGACCGCTGCGGCCACTCGGTCCGCTCGGTGAGCAGCCGCACCGCCCCCGCCGTCCAGTCGACGTGCGAGGACGGCGCGTCGACGTGCAGGGTCTTCGGCAGGACCCCGTGCCGCATCGCCAGCACCATCTTGATCACACCCGCGACACCGGCCGCGGCCTGGGTGTGGCTGATGTTCGACTTGACCGACCCGAGGAGCAGCGGGCGTTCGGGGTCGCGGCCCTGCCCGTAGGTGGCCAGCAGCGCCTGCGCCTCGACCGGGTCGCCGAGCGTGGTCCCGGTGCCGTGCGCCTCCACCACGTCGACCTGGTCGGCCGAGAGCCGGGCGTTGACCAGCGCCTGTTCGATCACCCGCTGCTGCGAGGGGCCGTTCGGCGCGGTCAGGCCGTTGGAGGCGCCGTCCTGGTTGACGGCGGTGCCGCGCACCACGGCCAGCACCTGGTGCCCGTTGCGTCGCGCCTCGGAGAGCCGCTCCAGCACCAGCACGCCGACGCCCTCGGCCCAGCCGGTGCCGTTCGCCGAGTCGGCGAACGAGCGGCAGTACCCGTCGGCGGCCAGCCCGCCCTGGCGGGCGAACTCGACGAAGGTGGTGGGGCTGGACATGACGGTGACGCCGGCGGCGAGCGCCAGCGTGCTCTCCCCCGAGCGCAGCGACTGCGCGGCCAGGTGCAGCGCCACCAGCGAGGAGGAGCAGGCGGTGTCCACGGTGACAGCCGGGCCCACCGCCCCGAAGAAGTAGGAGAGCCGGCCGGAGATGATGCTGGTGGCGTTGCCGGTAAGGACGAAGCCCTGCACGTCGTCGTCCGGGCCCACCCGGTAGTCCTGGGGCATCGCGCCGACGAATACACCGGTCCGGGTGCCCCGGAGCGAGGTGGGGTCGATGCCCGCCCGCTCGAAGGCCTCCCAGGAGGACTCCAGCAGGACGCGCTGCTGCGGGTCCATGGACAGCGCCTCGCGCGGCGAGATGCCGAAGAAGTCGGGGTCGAACTCGGGTGCGCCGTGCAGGAACCCGCCGCGGACCTCGACCTGCCCGTCCCCCGCGGCGAACTCCCAACCGCGGTCGGCCGGGAAGCCCGAGATGCCGTCCTCACCGTTGACCAGCATGGTCCAGAGGTCCTCCGGGTTGGCCACGCCACCCGGGTAGCGGCAGCTCATCCCGACGATGGCGATCGGCTCGTTCGCCGCCGCCTCCAGTTCGCTCACCCGCTGCCGCGAGCGCTGGAGGTCCGCGCCCGCCCGCTTGAGGTAGTCCCGGAGCTTCTGTTCCTTGTCCATATCAACTCAACCCATCTGGAAGACCGGCGGACAGCAGGCGATTCGATGTGGACAGCCGGCGTGGACCGCACGTGCAGCGCTCGCATTCCTGCACACCAGCGATCAGTCTCGGGTCGGCCCGGCCAGGAAAACCCCTAGTGTCGTCCGGCCGGGCCTTCGAACGCGCGGGGTGCGTCAGAGGGCCGTCAGGGGGCCGTGAGGGGCTTGGTCCCGCCGAACCGGGCGGCGGCGTACAGCGGCCACCCGTACTGGTCCAGGTGGCTGGACACCTCGGTGAAGCGCGGGTCGGCCAAGCACAGCCCGGCAACCGCCGCCGCGTGCAGGTGGCCGTGCTCGACGACCAGCGTGCCGCCCGGCCGCAGCAGTCGCGCCGCCGCCTCCACCACGTGCCGGATGACGTGCAGACCGTCCGGGCCGCCGAAGACCGCCAGGCGGGGCTGGTACACCCCGAACTCGGCGGGTACCTCCGCGTCGTCCGGCATGAAGGGGGGATTGGCCAGCACCAGGTCCACCGTGCCGTCCAGACCGGCCAGCAGACCGGGCTCGGTGACGTCGGCGTGGTGCAGCTCGATCGGCGTGTCACCGAGCGCGGCCCGCCGCGCGCTGTTGCGGCGGGCGAACTCCAGCGCCACCGGGTCGCAGTCCGCCGCGTGCACCGTGGCGTCCGGCCGGTGGTGCGCCACCGCGAGCGCGACCGCCCCGGAGCCGGTGCAGAGGTCGACCACGAGGGGCCGGTCGGTGCCCTCGATCGCGCCCAGGCCGTTCGCGAGCATCGACTCGCTCTGCACCCGTGGCACGAACACGCCCGGTCCGACCGCCACTTCGACACCCGCGAGCTCGGCCACCCCGGTCAGGTGGCCGAGCGGGACCCCGGCGGCCCGCCCGGCCACCAGCTCCTGGTAGCGCGCGGTCTCCCGGTCGCCCGGCTCGCCGTCCGGCTCCAACTCGGCCAGGCCCGCGCCGAACAGGTGGGCGGCCAGCGCCTCGGCGTCCGGCCGTGGGGCGATCACCGTCCCGGTGTCGGCGAGGGTCCGCACCGCGTCCTCGATCAGCGCTCTGATGGTCGTTCTCACATCACCCTCCAGGTCGTCCGCACCGCCGGCGTCTGCCGGGCGGCGCCGCGCGGTACGCATCCGCACGTCGAGGGGCAACTATGGAGCGGGCCGCGCTAGGTGAGACCCGAGACTTTTCGGTCCGGACGGCCGTCGGGCCGGGCGGAGCGGCCCCGAGACTAGGGATTTGCCGGGCGATCCGGCAGGACGATCGCTGCACGCGAGCCATCGGGCCCCGGGACCGTGCCCGGCCGCCGACTTCGACGAGGATGTCCCCCATGCCCGAACCCGTTCTGCACGGCGACCCGCCGAGGCCCTCGGCCCCTCTTGGCGAAAGCACCCCGGAAGGCGCTGCCGAGCGTTCCGCACTGGCCGAACTCGCCGATCTGGCCGAGCTGGAGGAGCTCGACGAGCAGATCGTCTCGCAGCTGCTGCGGCGTACCCGGTGCGCCCGGGCGCACCAGCTGAGCCGGCGTGCCGCGAGCCTCCCGGCCAGCACCCTCGGCCAGGAGAACGCGATGCTGCGCCAGTACACGAGCCGCCTCGGGCAGCCGGGCGCCGAGATCGCCTTGGCGATCCTCGCGCTGTCCCGCCCGCCGGCCCGCTAGGGGTTGTCCGGCCGCAGTGACGCGCCGGCCGCCGGCGGGCCCGCGCACCGCCGGCGGACGCCTACCGGCGCACCTCGGTCACCACCGGACTCCGGAGAGCACCGAGCCGTACTCGTGCACCAGCTGCGCCTGACCGAGGTCGGACTCGACCATCATCTGGATCAGTCCCGTGAAGTCCACCTCCGGCGCCCAGCCGAGCTCCTTGCGCGCGCTGCCGGAGTCGGCGCAGAGCGTCTCCACCTCCGCGGGCCGGACCAGCCCCGGATCGATGACCACGTGGTCCTCCCAGTTCAGGCCCACGCACTCGAACGCCACCCTGGCCACGTCGCGCACCGTGTGCATCCGCCCGGTGCCCACCACGTAGTCCCGCGGCTCGTCCTGCTGGAGCATCAGGTGCATGGCGCGGACGTAGTCGCCGGCGAAGCCCCAGTCGCGCTCAGCGTCGAGGTTGCCCAGGCTCAGCTTCTCCTGGAGCCCGAGCTTGATCTGCGCGACCGCCAGCGAGATCTTCCGGGTCACGAACTCCGCGCCGCGGCGCGGCGACTCGTGGTTGAACAGGATCCCGGAGACGCCGTACATGCCGTAGGACTCGCGGTAGTTCCGGGTGATGTAGTGCCCGTACGTCTTGACCACGCCGTACGGGCTGCGCGGGTGGAAGGAGGTCGTCTCGGTCTGCGGTGTCTGCGCCACCTTGCCGAACATCTCGGACGAGGAGGCCTGGTAGAACCGGATCTGCCCGGTCGCCCCGGCGCGTGCCGCCGGCTTGTTGAGCCCGCTCACCATCCGGATCGCCTCCAGCGTCCGGAGCACCCCGGTCCCGTTGACCTCGGTGACCAGCTCCGGCTGCTGCCAGGACATCGGGACGAAGGAGATCGCCCCCAGGTTGTAGACCTCGTCCGGCTGGACGGCGTCCACTGCGGACACCAGGCTGCCCTGGTCCATCAAGTCGCCGTCCACGAAACGGAGATCGGGGATCAGCCGGCTGACCCGGTCCTTCCGCGGGTTCGCCTGCCCCCTGGTCAGGCCCCAGACCTGGTACCCGAGGGAGATCAGGTGCTCGGCCAGATACGATCCGTCCTGACCGGTGATTCCGGTGATCAGGGCACGCTTGGACATCGTTCCTCTTCTCGCCACGATGGATGAGCCCGTCGAGCGGTCGCAGACCTCACCGCGGCAGGCCGTTCTCGGCACAGTCAGCGAAGCAGAAAGAAGCTAAGGAATTTTCGAGACTTCGCCGTCACTCGGGCGGGCCCGCGGGTGCCATGCTGGGGCCATGGCGGAACTGAACGGCGTCCCGGTGCGCACGGAGGAGCTCCAGGCACTGGCACTCACCAACTTCGGGCACTTCACCACGATGCGGGTCGAGGCGGGCCGGGTCCGCGGGCTCGCGCTGCACCTGGCACGCCTGGTCCGGGACTGCCGGACGGTCTTCGGTGCCGCACTCGACCCCGAGCGCGTGCGGGCGTACGCGCGGCGGGCCGCACCCGGCGGCGCGGTCGCCATGGTCCGGGTGACGGTGTTCGACCCGGCCCTGGACGTCGGGAGCCTCGGCGCGGACGCCGAGCCCCGGGTGCTGGTGACCACCCGCCCCGCGGGCGCCCCCGAATTCCCGCCCCTGCGGGTCCGCTCCGTCCCGTACGTCCGTGACCTTCCCGCGGTCAAGAGCGTCGGCCTGTTCGGCGCGCTGTACCACCGCAGCGAGGCCCGGCGGGCCGGCTTCGACGACGCGCTCTTCGTCGACCGGGAAGGCCACGTCTCCGAGGGCGGCACCTGGAACATCGGCCTCGTCCGCGGCTCCCAGGTGGTCTGGCCCGATGCCGACTGCCTGGCCGGCACGACGATGGAGCTGCTGCGCCGGGCCCGGCCGCACCGCGTGGAACGGCTGCCGTCGGCGGCCCTCGGCGGCTTCGAGGCGGCCTTCGCCACCAACGCCGCGATCGGCGTCCGGGCGGTCGCGGCCGTGGACGGGTTCACGTTTCCGGAGCGCCACCCGGTGATCGCCGCGCTGCGCGACGACTACCTCGGCCTGCCCGGCGATCCCCTGTAGTCAAGAGCGCGTTAACCCGACGGTGCTGCGCGTAGGGAAGTCGTCAAGGGGATCGCGCTGCCGCCACGCACGGCGTCTTATGGATCCCAGGAAAACCTGGAGATCCCGCAGCAGATTCATCTAACTGTCCGCCCCATCTCCAAGGATTCCCAGGAACTGCAAGCAATCAACCGAGGGAAGCGACACCATGGCCGAGGACACCAGGATCGTCGTCGGAGTCAGCGGATCGACCGGCAACCTGGCCGCCCTGCACCGCGCGGTGCAGGAGACCCGCCTGCGGAACGCCGTGCTCGTCCCGGTGATCGCCTGGACCCCGGTCGGCGGCGAGGCCGCCTACCGCGCCGCGCCGTGTCCGGAGCTGGCACGGATCTGGGTGCAGGACGCCCGGGACCGGCTCGACGCCGCCGTCGCCCGGGCCTTCGGCGGCCACCCCGCGGACATCCGCATCGAGCCGGTGGTGATGCGCGGCGAGACCGGTCCGGTGCTGACCCGGGTCGCCGACCGACCGGGCGACCTGCTCGTGGTGGGCACCGGCCGACGCAGCCCGCTGCGGACGCTCCTCCAACGCGGCTCGGTGAGCCGCTACTGCCTGGCGCACGCCGCCTGCACCGTGGTGGCGGTCCCGCCGACCGCCTCGGTGGACACCGGCGCGGCGGGCAGCGACCGCCGCCCCGCCCTCGCTGCCGCCTGAAACCGGTCCGGCCCGGGCCCGGGGAGGCAGGCTCGGAGAGTTGCGCGATGGCTCCTTCATGACCAGGGGCTACACCAAGATCCCTGCTACACCACTCGGCGGGACGCCATCGCCTTCCGGGAGCCGGTGCAGGTGTCGCAATCCACACCGAGTCCGAAGTCCCTCGCTCACTTCGGGATCACACTGCCCGTGAACAGCAATCGTCCGCCGGAGCCGCTGCCTCGTCCTGCGCGATCAGAGTTTCTCGGGCTCCGGCACGTCCCGTACCGGTGGCGGCTCGCCGAATACAGCTGCTGGTGGCCGCCACCATCGCCTGCAACGTGATCGAGACGGCCGTCGCCGTCGACCCCGCGCGCGCTCCGACCGGCACCGGCGAGGCCGAGCACTCCATCCCCGCCCTCGCGCTCGCCGCCCTGTCCCTCGCGGTCCTGCCGTTCCTGTCCGCCGCCCAGCGCAAGGCCGGCCGCGAACTCGGCTCCGCCGGCGCCGTCGCCGACTCCAAGCAGACCCTGCTCTGCACCTACCTCTCCACCGTCCTCCTCGTCGGCCTGCTCCTCAACGCCACCCTCGGCTGGTCCTGGGCCGACCCCCTGGGCCGACCCCATCGCCGCCCTGATCATCGCCGCCATCGCCGTCAAGGAAGGCCGCGACGCCTGGCAGGGCAAGGGCTGCTGCGCCGCACCCGTCACATCCACAGCCACCGCCGACAGCGAATCCGACGCATGCGGCTGCCGCCCCGGCTGCGACTGCTGCAACTGACCCACTCACGGGCGTCGCCAGCCATTCCCTCCCCCGTCGCCAGGCCCGATCAACTTCGTTCGCAAAAAGAACTGTTAACGGCTCGCCAACAGCCACCTCCCCTCTCCTGACACCTTCCTAACACCACCCGTAAGGGATTGATAAAATACGACCACGGTGTGCCGGGAAGCCTGGTCGGCCGGGGGACGGACCGCGGCAGTCGGCCGCGGCGCCCCCGTGAGCGAAGTCCGAGGTTTCCGCAGATGCGCGCGGTGGGCACGGTTCTCCTTCTGGTGGTACTGGCGACGGCGGTGGCCACCGGTGCCCGGCGATGGCGGGTGCCCGCGCCGTCCCTGCTCGTCCTGGCCGGGCTCGCGGTCGCGCTGATACCCGGGGCGCCGGCCCTGCACATCGCGCCGGAGACGATCGGTCTGGTCGTCCTGCCGCCGCTGCTCTACGCCTCCGCCGAGGAGCTGTCGCTGCGCGACCTGCGGGCGGTGTGGCGGCCGGTGACGGTGCTCGCCTTCGGACTGGTCCTGGCCTCCGCCGCCACCGTCGGCCTGCTCTCCGCAGCCCTGACACCGCTGCCCGGGTCCATGGCGCTGGTACTCGGCGCGGTACTGGCCAGCACCGACCCGGTCGCGGTCAGCGCGCTCGGCCGCCGCCTCGCCCTGCCGGGGCGGGTGCAGGTCCTGGTCCAGGCGGAGAGCCTGTTCAACGACGCGACCTCGCTGGTCCTCTTCCGGGTCGCGGTGACGATCGCCGTGGCCTCGGGGGCGGTGGGCTGGCAAGCGGCCGGCGGCCAGTTCCTGCTGCTCGCCGGCGGTGGCTGCGCGATCGGCGCGGCCGTGGCCGGCGCCGTCGCCCTGATCCGTCGCCGCACCACGGACCCGGTGCTGGAGACGGTGATCGCCCTGGTCACCCCATACGGCGCGTACGTGCTCGCCGAGTCCGCGCACACCTCCGGCGTCACTGCGGTCGTGGTTGCCGGGGTGCTGCTCGGGCGCTCCGGGCACCGGCTGAGCGACGCCCGGATCAGGCTCCAGCTGCACGCCGTGTACGCGGTGGTGGTCTTCCTGCTGGAGAGCGTGGTGTTCAGCATCATCGGGCTCGAACTGCCCATGCTGGTCAAGGAGCTGCCCAGCGGCAGCGGGCTCTGGCCGCTCCAGGCGCTCGCCCTGGCCGCGGTGCTGATCGGGCTACGGGTGATCTGGATGCTGCCGCTGTCCGCTGCGGTGAGGCCGACCGGCGGCCGACCGTCCTGGCGGGTCGCGAGCGTCGTCGCCTGGGCCGGTACCCGGGGGGTGATGCCCCTGGCGGCCGCCTTGTCCATCCCGCTGGCCACCGATGACGGGCAGCGACTCGACGGGCGCCCGCTGGTACTGGTGCTGACCACGGCCGTGGTCGTCTTCACCCTGGTCGTCCAGGGGCTGAGCCTCGCCCCGCTGGTCACCCGCTCCGGCCTCGCCCTGGCACCCGAGCACACCGCACGCGAGGAGGCGGACGCGCGCGCGGCCATCGCCCGCGCCGGGCTGTCCCACCTGGACCAGCTCACCGATCTGGAGTCGATCCCGGACCACGTCCTGGACCGGGTCCGCCGGGGCCTGGAGGCCCGCCTGCGGCACGCCGACGAGCCGGACGACACGGCGGGCACCGACGTCCTGGCCGCCTACCGGGACGTCCGCCGCGAGGTCATCGCCGTACAGAGCGACGAGCTGCACCGCCTCTACGACGACCACAGGATCAGCGACACCACCCTCCGACAGCTCCAGCGCGACCTCGACCTGGAGGAGACCGGCCTCGGCGGACGGTGAACGCTCCGCGCCGCCCACCGCCGGGCGGTGAAGCCGGAACCTTGACGCGAGGACAACGTCGAGCCCCGTCGCCGACGGCAATACTGGGAGGGTCGCGAGCGGCGGATCCGGTACGACCCGGCGGACCCAGGCCAGATCCTCGTCGACGGGCGGGAGCGCTACCGCATGGAGTACGCCTTCCTGGGGCTGGGCGGCGCCATGGCGCTCGCCGCACTCCTCCTGATGGCGCTCGGCGGCTGAGTTCGCCTCGTCCCCGATCGGAAGGCGGCACGAGCCATCCCTGCCGCACCCTGACGCCGACGGGCCTCGCCGCCGGTGCGAACAGCTCGCCAGGGCCCCACGGCCGCGGTCTGGCAGGCCGAGGACGCCGACCGGGCGGCGTACGCCGACGCGGTGTCGGAGTACGCCGCCCTGGAGCGGTACGGGCTGTGGGAGGCAGCCCGCGCACTCATTTCGGGTCGCGGTCGAACTGCGCCGTCGACCAGCGGTACCCGAGTACGGTCAGGGCGACGCACCAGGCGATCACGATCCAGCCGTTGTTGCCGATCGCGGTGCCGAACGAGCGAGCGCATGGAATTCTCCCGCGCGAAGGATCAGCGCCCTCGACGCGGCCCCGAGTGGACCCGTGTCGGCCGACACCGGCCGCCCCTCGGTGGTCACACGTCCCCCGTCCCCCCACCGAAGGCCGCTTCAGGCGAACTCCCGCAGCCGGGGTCGGACCCCCAGCAGGGTGAGCGCCAGAACCGCGGCGAGCACCGATCCGCCGGTGGTGGCGGTGACCGCGTCGAGGTCGTCGTCGGTGGCCGCGACCGCGCTGTCGAGCGCGCGCTGGTTGATCGCCTGAACGTCGTCGATCGCCGCGCTCAGCACGCCGAAGTCCGCGTTGGACTGGCCGGCGGCGAGGCCGGTGTTGAAGGTGACGGCCTCCTTGAGGCGCCCCTGGGCGTTCAGTTCGCGGATCCTGCGGTCGTCCCGCTGGTAGGCCTGGAACGCCGCCAGCACCCGCTCGGCCGCGTCCTGCTCGCCGGCGAAGGTGATGTTCCGCAGCTCGTCGCCGAGGAATCCGCCGAAGCCGACGGTGGCGTGGTCGGCCCGGTGGGTGTCCGCCAAGGCGGCGAGCTTCGCGTTGTAGCCGGAGATGGTCGCGCCGTCGACCCGGGCGAAGGACTGGGTCTTGTCGAAGAAGCTCTGCTCGTACGCGGCGGCGCGGGCCGGGTCGGTCAGGTAGCGGCTCTCGTCGGCGTTCAGGTCGTACGCCACCGCGCGGGCCCGGCCGAGGGCGATCACCGAGTCGTAGGAGTTGCTCTTGGCGACGACCAACTGGTGTTCTGCCCGGGAGGCGAGGGCCAGCCCGACGATCAGTCCGACCAGGGCCAGCAGGGTGGTGAGGGCGAGCGGCACGTTCACCAACCGGTGGAAGCGCACCGTCAGGACGCGTTGAAGGGCGCCGAGGGCGGCGAGCGCGAGCAGACCGGTGGCCAGGATCCACCACCAGCCGGTGCCGAGGTCGCCCCGCTGGGCCGCGTAGATCCGCTCCACCGTCGCGGAGTTGGCCGCGGTGACCTCGTCCACGGCGGGCAGCAGCCGCTGACGGAGCAGGTCGGTCGCCTCCCGGTAGGCCGCGAGCGCTTCCGCCGACGGCTTGCCGGCGGGCGCGTGGGCCTGCTCCTCCAGCAACTGGGCCCGGGCCACCCGGCCTTCGTAGCGGCCGAGTTCGCCGAGGACGGTCTGCACGGCCCGCTGTCCGGCCGGATCGCCGGCCACCGCCTCGGCGACGCGCTGAAGGTCGGTGTCGGCCTGGGCGCGGCGCTGCTCGTACGTGTCCAGGGTCTGCCTGCGCAGGGCCGTGAAGTCCGGATCGGCGCCGAAGAGCAGCAGGTTGGCGGCCTGGGCGTCCATGTCGTTGAGCGCGAAGTACAGGTCCGCGGAGCGCACCACCTGGGGTGCGGCGTGGTGGCCGATGGCGTCGGTGCCCTCGCGGGCTCCGGTCAGAACGGTGGCGGTGGCCGCTGCGGCGGTCAGCAGGACCGCCAGGCAGAGCCCGGTGAGGCCGCGCACCAGGCGCGGCGTGTTCCACCACGACCGGCGGAGCCAGCCGCGGGACGCCGCAGTTCGAGGTTTCCAGTGACGGGGGGCGCGCGGCGTGGGTGTCGGATCGAACGGATCTGCGCCCGCCACCCCCGGCGAGCCCGTCCCCACGACGATCGATCTGCCCGACGTACCCGTTGGCATCGCCGCGCGCCCCCCTCCCCTGTTTTTCACTGGCCGCCGAAACGGCCCCGGAGGAACCGCCGGGGCTGGGATTCGGCACGGCGCGCCGCCAGTCGTTGACTCCGGTGGCGAACCGTTTCCTCACCGCTGACGCTATGCCCCGCCGATGCCGTGATCGGACCACCCTGACGCCTCCTTGACGGCTCGCCCGGCGATCTTGACGAAGCCTTGGCGCCGCAGGTCAGGGCTGGTAGCGGTAGCCGATTCCGGGCTCGGTGATCAGGTGGCGCGGGCGCGCCGGGTCGGTTTCGAGCTTGCGGCGCATGGTGGCCAGGTAGACCCGCAGGTAGTTGCCGTTGTTCTCCGCCTCCGGTCCCCAGACTTCGGCCAGGATCTGCCGCCCGGGCACCAATCGGCCCGGATTGGCCATCAGCAGGGCGAGGATCTTCCATTCCGTGGGGGTGAGCCGCACCGCTCCTTCCGGCCCGGTCACCGTGGTCGCGGCGAGATCGATCTCGTACGCGCCGATCCGCGGCGGCGGTCCGGGGACAGTGGTCACCGGCCGACGCAGGACGGCCCTCAGCCGGGCGAAGAGCTCGTCCATGACGAACGGCTTGGTGACGTAGTCGTCCGCCCCCGCGTCGAGCGCCCGGATCTTCTCCTCGGTCTCGGCTCGTCCGGACAGGACGATGATCGGCACGTCCAGCGTGGAGCGGACGCCCCGGATGACGTCCACCCCGTCGAAGTCGGGCAGCCCGAGGTCCAGCACCACCGCCTCGGGTGGCGTCCGGCCGGCCGAGTCGAGCGCTTCCTGGCCGGTGTTCGCCGTCAGGACCGAGTAGTGGCGTGCTTTGAGGCTGATCTGCAGCGCGCGCAGCAGCGCCGGCTCGTCGTCGACGACGAGGATGTGGCTCATCGGCCTGCGTTCCTCTCCAGGTGGTCCGCACCGGACTCGGACGCCGGAAGCGTCGCGCTGTCACTCCCCGACGCCGGTTCCTCCGGTGCGGCGGGCAGGGTGAGCAGCATGGTGGTGCCGCCGCCGGGGGTGTCCTCGACCTCCAGGCTGCCGCCCATGGCCTCGGCGAGGCCGCGGGAGAGAGCGAGGCCCAGGCCGACGCCGGTGGTGTTGTCGGTGTCGCCGAGGCGCTGGAACGGCAGGAAGACCCGGTCACGGTCCTCGGGGGCGATGCCGGGGCCACGATCGATCACCCGGACCTCCACCCGCTCGGCGTGGTGACTGGCGGCGACCAGCACGGGCGCGCCGGGCGCGTTGTGCCGCAGCGCGTTGGCGATCACGTTGGCGAGGACGCGCTCCAGCAGCGGCGGGTCCACGAGGACCGCCGGGACGGTGTCGAGGTCGAGCGGCTGGACGGGGGCGTACGGGTCGGGGAGGGTGTCCACCGCGCGCGGCAGGATCTCGTCCAGGTGCGTGGGCGCCAGGTGGAGGGTGAGCGCGCCGGCCTGGAGGCGGCTCATGTCGAGCAGGTTGTCCACCAGCCGGGTGAGCTTGACCAGGGACTCGTCCGCCGTCGCCAGCAGTTCGGCCTGGTCCTCCTCGGAGAACTCGACGTCGGGGCTGCGCAGCGAGCCGACCGAGGCGAGCGCGGCCGCAAGGGGGGTGCGCAGGTCGTGGCTGACGGCGGCGAGCAGGGCGGTGCGCATCCGGTCGGCGGCCTTGATCGGCTCGACCTCGGCGGCGACCACGGCGAGCCGGTCGCGTTCCAGCGCGGCCGCGACGTGCGCGGCGAAGGCGGTGAGGACGCGCTGGTCGGCGGCGGGCAGCCGGCGGCCGGTGAGGACGAGGACGGCGTCGGCGCCGACCGGGATCTCGGTGGTCTCCTCGGGCTGTCCCGGTTCGGGCTCGCCGCCCTCGTCGGAGGCGGCCAGCACCTCACCGCCGGTGCGCTCCAGCAGGGCGACGGCCCGCATGCCGAAGGCGGTGCGGGACTTCTCCAGCAGGGCGGGCAGCGCGTCGGCGCCGCGCAGCACGCTGCCGGCCAGGGTGGAGAGGGTCTCGGCCTCGGCGGTGGCCCGGGCGGCCCGGGTGGTGAGCCGGCCGGCGTGGTCGACCACGGTGGAGACAGTGAGCGCGACGACGGCGAAGACCGCCAGGGCGATCAGGTTGTTGGTCTCGCCGATGGTGAACGCGTGGACCGGTTGGATGAAGAAGTAGTTCAGTAGGAGTGACGCTATGACGGATGCCACCAGGGCGGACACCGCCCCACCGAGCAACGCGACTGCTACGACACCGAGCTGGAAGATCAGCGCGTCGGTGGTCAGGTTGACGGTGTCGTGGAACTGCGAGAGGACCACGGTGATCAGCCAGGGCAGGACGAATCCGGCGACATAGCCGGCGATGGTCCGGCGCTTGGAGTGCCGACGGCCGAGGGCGGGCAGCCGGCCGCGGCCGGTGAACTCGTGGGTGACCATGTGGACGTCGATGTCCTCGGAGGCGTCCACGGTGATCTGCCCGTTGCCCGGGCCGGTGAGGAAGCGGTTCAGCCGACCCCGGCGGCTGGTGCCGAGGACCAGCTGGGTGGCGTCGTGGGCGCGGGCGAAGGCGAGCAGCGCGGTCGGGATGTCGTCGCCGACGACCACGTGGTAGCTGCCGCCGAGGGACTCGACCAGTTGCCGCTGCTGGGCGAGTTCGCCGGAGGAGGCGCCGGCCAGGCCGTCGCTGCGGGTGACGTGGACGGCGAGCAGGTCGCCGCCGGCGGTGCGGTCGGCGATACGGGCGGCGCGGCGGATCAGGGTCTCGCCCTCGGGGCCGCCGGTGAGGGCGACCACGACGCGTTCGCGGGTCTCCCAGACCCGGTCGATGCTGTGGGCGGCGCGGTAGTCGCGCAGGCCCTCGTCGACGCGGCCGGCGACCCAGAGCAGGGCGACTTCGCGCAGGGCGGTGAGGTTGCCGACCCGGAAGTAGTTGGAGAGCGCGGCGTCCACCTTCTCCGCCTTGTAGACGTTGCCGTGGGCCATCCGGCGCCGCAGCGCCTGGGGGGCCATGTCGACGAGTTCGATCTGGTCGGCCCGGCGGACCACCTCGTCCGGGACGGTCTCGCGCTGGGGAATGCCGGTGATCTTCTGGACGACGTCGTTCAGCGATTCGAGGTGCTGGATGTTGACGGTGGTGATGACGTCGATCCCGGCGTCCAGCAGCTCCTCGACGTCCTGCCAGCGCTTGCCGTTGCGCCCGCCGGGGATGTTGGTGTGCGCCAGCTCGTCCACCAGGACGACCGAGGGGCGGCGTTCGAGCACCCCGTCGAGGTCCATCTCCTCGAAGTCGGCGTCCCGGTAGGAGCGGGAGACCCGCGGCACCACCTCAAGACCGTCCACCAGCCCTTCGGTGAACCTCCGCCCGTGACATTCGATGTATCCGACCACCACCTCCGCGCCCCGCTCCTGTCTGCGGTGGGCCTCGTCCAGCATCCGGTAGGTCTTGCCGACACCGGGGGCGGAACCGAGGTACACCCTCAGCCGGCCACGGCGGTGCACGGTGCCGGGGGTGAGGTCGCGGGCCATGGGCGCTGCTCTTTCGTCTGAGGGGGCACATCGGAGGCACACGGATATGGGCGGACCGACCCGGACACAGGAGGTGCTCTCCCGTGTCCGGGTCGGTCCGGTCAGTCGGCTGTACGGCGCGAGGTCACTTCTGCTCGCTCAGCGCCTTGTTGAGCAGGACGACGTTGACGCCCTCCTGTCCGAGGAAGCCGAGCGACGGGCCGTCGGTGTACTTCTCGACGAGCTTGTTCAGCTGCTCGGGCGAGACGTTGCCGCGGGTCTTGGCGATCCGGTCGACCTGCTCCTTGGCGTAGGCCACGGAGATGTGCGGGTCGAGGCTGGAGCCGGAGGCGGTGACCGCGTCCACCGGGACGCTCGCCGGGTCGACGCCGTCGAACGCGGCGACGGCCTTGCGGCGGTCCTCGATCGTCGTGGTGAGGTCCTCGCTGTTCGGGCCCAGGTTGGAGGCGCCGGAGACCTTCGGGTCGTAGCCGTTGGCGGAGGGCCGGGGCTGGAACCACTGCGGGTCCGGGACCGCGGCCTCGTCGGCGTCGTCGGGGTTCTTCTTCGGCAGGTCGTAGCTCTGGCCCAGCAGGCTGGACCCGATCTCCTTGCCGTCGGCCTTCACGATCGAGCCGTTGGCCTGGTCGGTGAAGACGGCCTGGGCGACGCCGGTGACCAGCAGCGGGTAGGCGATGCCGAGGAGCACCGTCAGGACCAGCAGGGCCCGCAACGCGGTGAAGTAGGTGCGCACGGCGGTGGGCAGGGGCTTGGACATGATGCGTTCTCCTCTCTTGCTAGTTGAGGCCGGGGATGAACTGGACGACCAGGTCGATCAGCTTGATGCCGATGAACGGGACGACCAGACCGCCGAAACCGTAGACCCCGATGTTCCGGCGCAGCAGTGAACTGGCGTCGGAGGGGCGGTACTTGACGCCGCGCAGGGCGAGCGGGATGAGGCCGACGATGACCAGGGCGTTGAAGATGATGGCCGAGGTGATCGCGGACTGGGGGCTGTGCAGGCCCATGATGTTGAGCTTGTCCAGGCCCGGGTAGACCGCGGCGAACATCGCCGGGATGATCGCGAAGTACTTCGCGACGTCGTTGGCGATCGAGAAGGTGGTCAGCGCGCCGCGGGTGATCAGGAGCTGCTTGCCGATCTCGACGATCTCGATCAGCTTGGTCGGGTTGGAGTCCAGGTCGACCATGTTGCCGGCCTCCTTGGCCGCCATGGTCCCGGTGTTCATCGCGACACCGACGTCGGCCTGGGCGAGCGCGGGGGCGTCGTTGGTGCCGTCACCGGTCATCGCGACCAGCTTGCCCCCCTCCTGCTCCTTCTTGATCAGGGCCATCTTGTCCTCGGGGGTGGCCTCGGCGAGGAAGTCGTCCACGCCCGCCTCCTCCGCGATCGCCCTGGCGGTCAGCGGGTTGTCGCCGGTGATCATGATGGTCTTGATGCCCATCCGGCGCAGCTCGTCGAACCGCTCCCGCATGCCCTCCTTCACCACGTCCTTGAGGTGGATGACCCCCAGGACCCGGGCGGGCTTGGAGCCGATCCTGGTGGCGACGACCAGTGGCGTGCCGCCCGCGCCGGAGATGCCGTCGACGAGCGCCGACACCTCTGGGCCGACCGAACCGCCCTGCTCGTTCACCCAGTTGGTGACCGCGTTGGCCGCGCCCTTGCGGACCTGGTGCACCCCGTCGGCCTCGTCCAGGTCGACACCCGACATCCGGGTCTGCGCGGTGAACGGCACCCAGGTGGCGTGCGTCAGCTCGCCCTGGGCGCGGGCCCGCAGGCCGTACTCCGTCTTGGCGAGGACGACGATCGAGCGGCCCTCCGGGGTCTCGTCCGCGAGGGAGGACAGCTGAGCGGCGCTGGCCAGGTCGTCCTGCTCCACACCCGGAGCGGGTAGGAACTCGGCGGCCTGGCGGTTGCCGAGGGTGATGGTGCCGGTCTTGTCGAGCAGCAGGGTGTTGACGTCGCCCGCGGCCTCGACGGCGCGGCCGGACATCGCCAGCACGTTGCGCTGGACGAGGCGGTCCATGCCGGCGATGCCGATCGCGGAGAGCAGCGCGCCGATGGTGGTCGGGATGAGCGCCACGATCAGGGCGACCAGCACGATCATCGACTGCGGGGCGCCCGCGAACGTCGCCATCGGCTGGAGCGTGACGACCGCGATCAGGAAGACGATGGTCAGTGAGGCCAGCAGGATGTTGAGCGCGATCTCGTTCGGCGTCTTCTGCCGGGCCGCGCCCTCGACCAGGGCGATCATCCGGTCGATGAACGACTTTCCGGGCTCCGAGGCGATCTTCACCACGATCCGGTCCGAGAGCACCTTCGTCCCGCCGGTCACCGCGCTGCGGTCACCGCCCGACTCGCGGATGACGGGGGCCGACTCGCCCGTGATCGCCGACTCGTCGACGGAGGCGACGCCCTCGACGACGTCCCCGTCGCCCGGGATGATCTGCCCGGCCTCGACCACCACGTGGTCGCCGAGCCGCAGTGCCGTCCCCGGCACCTCCTCCTCGGCCCGGCCCTTCGGCCAGTCGAGCAGCCGGCGGGCCATCGTGTCGGTCTTGGTCTTGCGCAGGGTGTCCGCCTGCGCCTTGCCGCGGCCCTCGGCCACGGCCTCCGCCAGGTTGGCGAAGACCGTGGTCAGCCAGAGCCAGACCGTGATCGACCACGCGAACACCGACGGGTCGGCGACCGCGGCGACGGTGGTGACCACCGAGCCGACCTCGACCACGAACATCACCGGGTTCTTCACCATCACCCGGGGGTCGAGCTTCTTCACCGCGTCCGGCAGGGACTTCACGATCAGCTTCGGGTCCAGCAGGCCGCCGGAGACTCTGTGCGGCACTGTGCTCTCGGCCTTGTCGGCCGGAGCGGGAGTGAGCGTTGGCGTGGACATCAGGAGGAGAGACCTTCCGCGATCGGCCCGAGGGCCAGGGCCGGGAAGTAGGTGAGGCCGACGACGATCAGGACGACGCCCGACAGCAGGCCCACGAACAGCGGCTTGTGGGTGGGCAGGGTGCCCGGGGTGGCCGGGACCGGCTGCTGCTGCGCGAGCGCACCGGCCAGCGCCAGGACGAACACCATCGGCACGAATCGCCCGAACACCATGCACAGGCCCAGCGCGGTGTCGTACCAGTCCGTGTTCACCGTGATGCCCGCGAACGCCGAACCGTTGTTGTTGCTCGCGGAGGTGAACGCGTACAGCACCTCGGAGAAACCGTGCGCACCGGAGTTGAGCATCCCGGCCCGCTCACCCGGCAGCGCCATCGCCACCCCGGTGCCGACCAGCACCAGGATCGGCGTGGTCAGGATGTACAGGGAGGCGAACTTCATCTCCCGCCCGCCGAGCTTCTTGCCCAGGTACTCCGGCGTGCGGCCGACCATCAGACCGGCCACGAAGACCGCGACGATCGCCAGCACCAGCATCCCGTACAGGCCCGAGCCCACACCACCGGGCGCGATCTCGCCCAGCATCATGTTGAACGTCGTCAGACCGCCGCCGAACGCGGAGTACGAATCGTGGAAGGAGTTCACCGCACCCGTCGACGTCAGCGTCGTCGAGGCGGCGAACAAGCCGGACGCCGCGATGCCGAACCGCTGCTCCTTGCCCTCCATCGCCCCGCCGGCCGCCTGCATCGCGGTGCCCGCGTGCTGCGACTCGAAGAAGGTGATCAACGCGACCGAGGACACCCAGAACAGGCCCATCACCGCGACGATCGCGTAGCCCTGGCGGTTGTCCCCGACCATCTTGCCGAAGGCGCGCGGCAGCGCGAACGGGATCAGCAGGATGAGGAAGATCTCCAGGAAGTTGCTGAGACCGGTGGGGTTCTCGAAGGGGTGCGCCGAGTTGGCGTTGTAGAAACCGCCGCCGTTGGTGCCCAGCTCCTTGATGACCTCCTGCGAGGCCACCGGCCCGCCCGGGATCGACTGCGGATCGCCCACCAGACCGGCCACCTCGTGGAAGCCGTGGAAGTTCTGCACCACACCGGTGGCGACCAGAACCAGCGCGAAGACGACCGCGAGCGGCAGCAGCAGCCGCAGGCAGATCCGGGTCAGGTCGACCCAGAAGTTGCCGACCCGATCGGTCCGGTTGCGGGTGAAGCCGCGGATCAGGGTGGCGACGACGGCGATGCCGACGGCCGCGGAGACGAAGTTCTGCACCGCCAGGCCGGCCATCTGGGCGAGGTGGCCCATCGCCGCCTCGCCGCTGTAGGACTGCCAGTTGGTGTTCGTGACGAAGGAGATCGCGGTGTTCCAGGCCTGGTGGCCCGCCATCTGCTCGACGCCGAGGCCCAGCGGCAGCCACTGCTGCACCCGGATCAGGCCGTACAGGAAGAGGACCGAGACGGCCGAAAAGGCCAGCACCGAGCGCAGGTAGACCGGCCAGCGCTGGTCGGCGTCGGCGTCCACGCCGATCACCTTGTAGAGCGCCTTCTCGGCTCTGAGGTGCTTGGAGGTGGTGAGGATACGGGCGATGTAGTCGCCCAGGGGGCGGTAGCACAGGGCCAGGGCGCCGATGAGCGCGAGGACCTGCAGCCAGCCCGCGAGAGTGGAGCTCATGTCAGAACTTCTCCGGGTAGATCAGCGCCACGACGAGGTAGCCGACGAGGGCGACGGCCACGATGAGACCTGCGATGTTCTCCGCGGTCACAGCTTCTCCACCCCCCGCGCGATCAGGGCGATGACGCCGAACACGGCTAGCGTGACGGCGACGTAGATGAGATCGGACATGGGCTCCACCAGAGCGGCTACGAGGATGCCGCGGCCGGCCCCGGAGGGATCGGCCGCAGCGCCGGGGGAAGACCGGCTGGAGCAGCCAACCAGCCGGTGAGGGCGCGCAGCGGTTCCCTGATGCCGTCCATACGGGTGATTCGGAAACATTGACGCAGCCTTGATATCTGCGTCATTCACCCGAGACCACGGGTTGTCCTAAACGTTTCGGGCCCCGGACAGCGGCGCTGTCCGGGGGCCCCGTGGCCAGTCCTTTCCTCGTCCTGCTACATCCGCATCCGGAGTCGGCAGACCACCGCGTCGGTGTGACGGCGCAGGGCCCGGTCGATGACGGCGCCGCGCCGGTTCTGCAGCGCCCGCTGCCAGGGGCGGGCCGGCTCGACCTCGGGGATCAGCACGGTGAGCCGGTCGTAGGCGCGCTCGGCGGCGAGCTCGTTGACGAAGGCGGCGATCGGCGGGCCGAGCCGGCGGTGACCGTCCGGGATCTCCACCAGTGGCACGCCCGGCTGCCAGAGCTCCCAGTCCCGGCGCAGGGCCTCGGCCTCGGCGGGCTCGTGGACCACGGTGACGGCCATGACCTCGTCGCCGAGCGACAACGCGGCGGACAGGGCGTCGCGGGTGAGGCGGGTGATCGCGGTGACCGGGACGACGACCAGGCTGCGGCTGCGGGTGACGGCGCCGGGGATGCGGCCGAGCTCCAGCCGCTCGCCGATCCGGGCGTAGCCGCGGTGGATCGCCTCGAAGAGCAGCACCAGCAGCGGCAGGGCCAGGCAGATGCCCCAGGCGCCCTCGGTGAACTTGGTGCCGGTGACGACGACGGCGGCCACCCCGGTGAGCAGGGCGCCGAAGCCGTTCAGGGCGGCCCTGGCCCGCCAGCGCGCCGGCCTCTCCAGGAACCAGTGCCGGACCATGCCGACCTGGCAGATCGTGAAGCCGACGAACACGCCGATCGCGAAGAGCGGCACCAGGCTGTTGACGTCCCCGCCCGAACCGACCAGCAGCACCGCCGAGACGCCGGCGAGGAACAGCACGCCGTGGCGGTGGACCTGGCGGTCGGCGCGCAGCGCGAAGACGTGCGGGAGGTGGTTGTCGCGGGCCAGCAGGTGGAGCAGGACGGGCAGGCCGCCGAAGGAGGTGTTGGCGGCCAGCCCGAGCAGCACCACGGTGGCGAACTGCACCAGGTAGAAGCCGGCGCCGTGGCCGAGCGAGGCGTCGGCGAGCTGGGCCAGGACGGTGACGCCCTCGACCGGCTGGAGGTGGAAGCGGCCGATCAGCACGGCCAGTCCGATCAGCATCACGCCCAGCAGCGCGCCGAGCGCGACCTCGGTGTCCTGCGCGCGCTTCACGCCGGGCGTGCGGAAGGACGGGACGGCGTTCGCCACCGCCTCCACGCCGGTCAGCGCCGAGCAGCCGGCCGCGAAGGCCTTGAGCAGCAGCAACGCGCCGACCGCGGTGGCGTTCCCGGCCAGGACGGACGCATGCCCCTCGGCCGCCGCCGTGCTCACCGGCGCGTCCCGGAACAGCCCGACCACGACGATCGTCAGGATCGACAGCACGAAGACGGCGGTGGGCGCCATGAACCAGCGCGCCGACTCCGCGATCCCCCGCAGGTTCACCGCCGTGACCAGCGCCAGCACGCCCAGGCAGAGCCAGACCCGGTCGCCGTACAGGCCCGGCACCGCCGAGGTCAGCGCCGCCACCCCGGCCGTCACCGACACCGCCACGTTCAGCACGTAATCGATCACCAGCGAGGCGGCCGCGGTCAGCGCCGTCCGCCGCCCCAGGTGCGCCTTCGCCACCGCGTACGAGCCCCCGCCGTCCGGGAACGCCGCGATCACCTGCCGGTACGAGGCCACCAGCACCGCCAGCAGCACCGCGATCGCCACCGTCACCGGCACCGTGAACCCCAGCCCGTACGCCCCGGCCGCCGCCAGCACCAGCACGATCGACTCCGGCCCGTACGCCACCGACGCCATCGCGTCCAACGACAACGCCGCCAACCCGCCCAGCACGGAAAGCCGATGGCGGTCCTCCCGAACGGCGCCGGCATCCGGGGGCTCGGGCTCGGCGGTGGCAACCGGGGTGGTGATGTCCGACATCCACTTCTCCATCGATCGTGTGTTCCACGATCGTGGGGCTGTCCGGAAGCCGGGCCGCCGCTTATTGCGTTCCCTTGACGCGGACACCAGCAGCCTTGACGGCATCTTGACGGCCGCGGGCATGCAACGGCCCCCGGAGCCGCCCGTCCGCCACAGTCCGGACAGGGGCCACCGGGGGCCGATCGTTCACCCGGTGCCGATGGCACGCGGCACCGGGTGGTTCATGGGGTTACTGGCCCGGCTTGCGGCCGTGGTTGGCCTTCTTCTTGCGACGGGCCTTCTTCTTGCGGGCGCGCTTGGACATCTCGTTCTTTCTCGACGTGGTGATGGGGACGAGTCAGGCCTGGCCGACGAGCTGGTCGGCCAGTTTGGCGAGGCGCTTCTGCGAGCGCTCCTCCTGTGCGGCCGCGGCCGTCGGGGCGAGCTCGCCGCCGTCGTAGTACTCGCCGTTGAGCAGCGAAACCTCGGGCAGGCAGAGCCGGACCACGGCGGCCGCGCCCTCGGCCGCCGGCGCGCCCACCCGGCCGTACAGCGGGAGCAGCGCGGTGTCGCACAGGCCCGGGTTGAGGCTGACGGCGGTGATGCCCGAACCCGCGGGCGCCATGTCGGCGGTGGCCATGGTCAGGGCGAGCTGCGACTGCGCGTACGCCGCGACCCGCGAGTACTTCTTCGTCCGGTGCGGGTCCGTCCAGTTCATCGAGGCGGTGCGGTGCAGCGAGGAGGACACGTTGACGATCCGGGCGTCGCCGGCCGCCGAGAGCGGGGCGCGCAGGAGCTTGGCGAGCAGGTGCGCGGCGAGGAAGTTGACCTGGAGCGAGGCCTCGTTGCCGTCGTCGGTCAGGGTGCAGCGCTCGGGGGCCATCACGGCGGCGTTGTTGACCAGCAGGTCCAGTGCCGGGTAGTGCTTCACCACGGTGCCGGCCAGCACCGCGACCTCCGAGAGCCGGGTGAAGTCGGCAGCGAGCTCGACGAGTTGGTCGCGACGGGCGCCCGCGGCCACCAGTCGCTCGACGGCGTCCTCGGCCTCGGCGGTGGTGCGGGCGTGCACCAGGACGGTGGCACCGAACTCGGCCAGCAGCCGGGCGGTCTCCCAGCCGATGCCGGAGGAGGCCCCGGTGACGAGAGCGGTGCGGGCGGACAGAACAGCGTCGGACATGACCCATCCAAGGGTGAACGGGCACCGGCGGGGTGCGGCAGCGCGTGCGGGCACACGCGACCGGGGCCGCCGGCGCGGGAGATTGGTGCGATGAATGGCGCGTCCGGCCTCGTACCACTGTGGTCAGCGGTACGAGGCGGCGGACGGCGATGAGCGGCACGGGCCCGGCGGAACGGCGCCGGCGAGCCCGCAGCTACCACCGGCGGGCGGCGCGTGAAGGCGCCCCGGTCCTACCGGTCGGCGGTGACGACCGCAACGGCCACCACCCGCGGCCGCGTATGCGGCGGGCGGTCGTGGTGCCGTGTCGAGCGGTTCATGCCCCCATCCAATCCCCCTCCCACACCCCCGGGCAAGCCCGTTCACCGGCCTGGGTGGATCCCTGACGATCCTTTGACAGCCGGCCTTCTCCATGCACCCGCGCCGCACGGCGGGGCGGCTCGCCATCGGCCCGACCTGCCTCGGCGAGCGGTACATCCGGAATCCTGCGCCTGAAGTCCGCTACGCATCCGTCCACCGTCTCCGACTGGCTGTCAGTGACAGTCCGGCCCCCGTCGTTTCACAACCCGGGGCCGCAGGCGTAGTGTGCCCGCCGTGAACGAGCTGATTGGAAAGACCGACGTCGTCCGGCAAAGTGGCGCTTCGCGCTGGCGCTGGTCGCCGTGCTCGTCGAAGGGGCCGCCGCCGTCAGCCAGTTCGGCATGGTCGGCGCTTCGTGGATCCTGGGCGGGACGATCGTGCTCCTCACACCCCTTGCCCTCGTCGGATCCCGGGGCTGGAGCAGGATCGGGGCCGACGGAATAACCATCTGCTGGGGCCTCGGACGCGGTCGCACCTACCCCTGGCACGCGATCCGGTGGATCGACAAGCGCAAGACCCAGTCCCAGGACGGGTCGGCCTACGCGGTCCGGATGTTCCTGGAAGGCGGACGGCGCCGTTCGCTGCCCGGGCTCTACCACAGCGCGCTGCACCCCGCCGACGACTTCGACGAGCAGTTCCAGCGGGTCGTCAACTGGTGGGAGCTGAGCACAGACCCGGCCGGACGGGTCCAGCCTCAGAAGCAGTTCCGGGACCGACTGACCCCCGTCGTGATCGGCGCCGTCGTCGTCATTGTCGTCGCGGCGGTCGTCGCTCTCGTCATCCTCCCGCCGCACTAGCTGGCGTTCTGGCCGGTCGGCCGAGGTTGCGGCCGCGGCGTCGTAGGCCGGGCTCAGCACGGACACCGCCGTTCGCACACAGCCGGGCAGCACCTCCGTGGACGACCTGCCACCGGAGCGTCAGAGCAGCACCTCCCGCCCGCGCACCCGCCATTCGACATCCTGCTCGGCCGCGACCAGGGGAGAGCCCCGGACCGTCAGGACCGTTGACCGCCGGACTTCAGCGGCCCGTTCGCACGGGTGCCGGTCAGGCGATCGGGAGGCGGTCCACCCGGACCTTCCGGCGCGGCAGGGCCGTGGGCAGCGCGAGCAACAGGGCGGCCGCGGTGAACAGTGCGAAGTGACCGCCCTCCGTGCCGGGGCCGGACCAGCCGAGCTCGGCGTGTCGGTGCTCGACGAAGGCGTTGCAGCACAGCCAGGTGGCCAGGCCGATGGCCGGTGCCGCCGAGAGCCGGGAGAAGGCGCCGAGCAGCCCGCTCAGCCCGATGTAGGCGGCATACGCGAACCAGCCGGGACGCAGCTCGCCGAGCATGCCCAGGCCGAGCGCCAGGGCGGCGCCGGCGACCAGAGTCACCGTGCCCGACATCGCGACGGGAAGCCGGCCGAGCACCGGGCGGTAGCGGTGGCCGCCGGGGCGGGCCGAGTACATCCGCACGACGGACTATCCCTTCGCGCGCGCGGACTCGGGCGCGGGGCCGACCGGGAGGTGCCAGTGGTTGCGCCGGTACAGTGCCTCCAGGTCATGCTGGAGCTCCGGCCTCGGGACGGCGAGGACGGCGCAGCCGGCCTTCCGCGTGCAGTAGGCGGTCACGGAGCGCCGCAGTCGGCGGCGCAGCAGGCCGCCGCTCCGGCCCACCACGAGGAGGTCTTCGGGGCGGTCGGCGGTCTGCACCAGCGCGGGGCCGGTCTCGCCACGGACCACCAGCGGGTGCATCGGCACGCCCGGTCCGCTGCCGGGGAAGGCCGTGTCCAGGGCGTCACGCAGGCGCTGCTCGGCGGCGTCCCGCACGGCCGCGAGCAGGGGCGGGCACGGGGAGCGGCGGTAGCCGAGCTCGCCGCCCGGCGGTTCCCAGGCCAGCACGGGAAGAACCTCGGCGCCGGTGCGGCGGGCCTCGGCGACCGCGCGGTGAAGGGCGGCCAGGCTGCCCAGGGAGCCGCTGACTCCCACCACCACCCGGCCCTGTGGCCGCTCGTCGTTGCGGTGGCTGCCGTTCATGTCCCGTCCTCACACTTCCGCTGTTCACGCGTCCGGTGGTCGGCTGCCGCCGGCCGCCTCCAGCCAAGCCCCGGGCGGGGGCCGGTCCGCGTGCTCTTGACGGGATTCTGACGCGGCCGACCTCGTTCCCAACGCGGCCTTGACGCCGTGTAGCGCGCGGCCGCGTCCCGGACCGCGCCAAGGTTGCGTCAGCGCCGTGCCGGTCACCGCCAGGCTTCCGTCAAGGGCAGGCCACCGGGGCCGTCCGGTGCGCGGTACTGGAAGGGTGCCCGCTTCCGTCACCACCCCCGCCACAGCGCTCCCCTCCACCGAGTGGTTCACCCCGGAACTGCCCGGGGCCACCACCCTGCCCGCCCACCTCCAGCGCAGCGGCCACGGCGGATGGTGGGCGGACGATCCCGGCGCGGTGCACACGCTGCTGGTGCACTGCGGGCCGGAACGGCTGCTGCGCGGCGACCCGGCCCGGCTCGACCCCGCCGTCCTCGCCGGCCTCGGCCGGGGCCAGTTCCACGCCCCGGACCGCTTCCTCCCCCTGCTGGGCCGTACCTTCACCCACCTCACCCCGTGGGTGCGCGTGGTGTACGTCCACCGGGAACGCCCACGTCCGGTGTCGCCGCACACCGCAGGCTGGGTCCGACCGCTCGGCCCCGGCGACGGGAGCCGGCTCGACCGCTTCGCGCTACGCGGCGGCGCCGCACACAGCGGCGAGCCGCACTGGACGGCCGGGACGTGGGGCGGCCACCGCGAACTCGCGGCGAGCGGATTCGCCTGGGGCGCGTTCCTCGGCCCGTATCTGGCTTCGCTCGCCTGCGGGTACCTCGTCGGCCGGGACCACCTGGAGATCGCCGTCGCGACCGACCCCGCCTTCCGGCACCTCGACCTCGCCCTGGCCTGCGTCCACGCGGCCACCGCCGCCGCCCACGCGCACGGCCTCACCCCGACCTGGTCCGCCCCGGAGAGCAACCTCGCCAGCCGGGCCCTCGCCGAGGCCGCGGGCTTCCGAGCGATCCGGCGCGAAGTCGTGTACTGGGCGGGCCCGGCCGCGGCCCGGTGACCCGGTCGGCCGACGAGGCGTCAGGTGCTCGCGTCAGGGTCGCGTCAAGGACTCCCCGTGCCGCGCCAAACGGGCGTCAAGACGCGCGTGCCGTGTGGAGATCCGGTGGTTCGCTGTCCGCCGTCCCCCGTTCCCGCCCCAGCGCCGCCCCGTCCCCCGGGCCGGCCCGGAAGGTCCAGAACCGATGCGCCGTTCGGCCCTCACCCCACCGGACACCACCACTCAGGCCGCGACCCCACCGGACTGGTTCCGGCGCCCGAAGCCCGGCGGCGGCGCCCGGCCGGCGCCGCCGCACCCGGGCCACCGCCCTTCGTCGCCCCGGCCCGGCCGCCGCAGACTGATCACCGCCCGGCAGCTGCGCGAGGCGCTGCCCGCCGCGCTGCGCAAGCTCCACCCCCGCACCATGGCGAAGAACCCCGTCATGCTGGTGGTCGAGACCGGTTCCGCCCTCACCACGCTCACCGCCGTCATTCACCCGAGCGTGTTCGCCTGGATGATCAGCTTCTGGCTCTGGCTGACCGTGCTGTTCGCCAACCTCGCCGAGGCCGTCGCCGAGAGCCGGGGCAAGGCCCAGGCCGACTCGCTGCGCCAGGCGCAGACCGGGATGACGGCCCGCCGGCTGCTGCACTGGAGGGTCGGCATCCCCGACCACCGGCACGAGACGCTCCCCGCCGAGGAACTGCTCCTGCACGACATCGTGCTGGTTCGGGCCGGCGAGATGATCCCGGGCGACGGCGAGGTGGTCGACGGCGTCGCGGCCGTGGACGAGTCGGCGATCACCGGCGAGTCCGCGCCCGTCATCCGCGAGTCCGGCGGTGACCGCACCGGCGTCACCGGCGGCACCAAGGTGATCTCCGACCAGCTCGTGGTCCGGATCACCTCCCGCCCGGGCCAGAGCTTCATCGACCGCATGATCTCCCTGGTCGAGGGCGCGAACCGCCAGAAGACCCCGAACGAGATCGCGCTCAACATCCTGCTCGCCTCCCTGACCATCGTCTTCGTCCTCTCCGTGGTCTCACTCCAGCCGATGGCGATCTACGCCGGCGCCCCGCAGACCACGATCGTGTTGGTGGCACTCATGGTCGCCCTCATCCCGACCACGATCGGCGCGCTGCTCTCGGCGATCGGCATCGCGGGCATGGACCGGCTGGTCCAGCGCAACGTGGTCGCCCTCTCCGGCCGCGCGGTCGAGGCCGCCGGCGACGTCGACGTCCTGCTGCTCGACAAGACCGGCACGATCACCCACGGCAACCGGCAGGCCGTGGCCCTGCGGCCGTTCACCGGCGCCACCGTCGAACAGCTCGCCGAGGCCGCCCAACTCGCCTCCCTCGCCGACGAGACCCCCGAAGGCCGCTCGATCATCGAGCTGACCAACCGCCAGCACTGGGTGCCGCCGCGCGCCGAGGGCGAACTCGGCACACCGCGGTTCGTCCCGTTCACCGCGCAGAGCCGGATGAGCGGCGTCGACCTCAGCTGGCCCGACGGCACCACCTGCCTGATCCGCAAGGGCGCGGCGAGTGCGGTCGCCCAGTGGATCGTCCGCTCCGGCGGCCGGCTGCCCATCGAGGCGAAGCCCGTCGTCGACGGCATCTCCGCCGAGGGCGGTACCCCCCTGCTGGTGGCCGTGCACGACCGGCACGGCGCCCGCGCGCTCGGCGTCGTCGATCTCAAGGACGTGGTGAAGGACGGCATCGCGGAGCGGTTCGCCGAGCTGCGCCGGATGGGCATCCGCACCGTCATGATCACCGGCGACAACCCGCTCACCGCCAAGGCGATCGCCGCCGAGGCCGGGGTCGACGACTACCTCGCCGAGGCCACCCCCGAGGACAAACTCGCCTACCTCAAGAAGGAGCAGGCCGCGGGCAACATGGTCGCGATGACCGGCGACGGCACCAACGACGCCCCCGCCCTCGCCCAGGCCGACGTCGGCGTCGCGATGAACACCGGCACCCCGGCCGCCAAGGAGGCCGGGAACATGGTCGACCTGGACTCCAACCCCACCAAACTGATCGAGATCATCCGGGTCGGCAAGCAACTCCTCATCACCCGGGGAGCGTTGACCACCTTCTCGATCACCAACGACGTCGCCAAGTTCTTCGCGATCATCCCCGCGATGTTCTCCACCTCCTACCCGGGACTGCAGAGCCTCAACATCATGGGACTGCACAGCCCGACCTCGGCCATCGCCTCCGCGATCATCTTCAACGCCCTGATCATCGTCGCCCTGATCCCGCTCGCCCTGCGCGGCGTCCGCTACCAGCCCGCCGACGCCACCGACCTGCTCCGCCGCAACCTGCGGGTCTACGGGCTCGGCGGCCTGGTCCTCCCGTTCCTCGGCATCAAGGCCATCGACCTGCTGATCCAGTTCGTCCCGGGCCTGGGCTGAGAGCGACAGCGGGCCCCGTCAAGGACCCGCCAAGTCCGAACCCCCGGGCGTCAAGGTTGCGTCAGCGGCGGCCCACCCCGCTCGGGGGTGGCTTCACTGGATACCGGGGGCGGACAGCCGCCCCTGAACCGAGAAGGAGTTGAGCGGCCGTGATCGGCACCACGCGAGTGATCGTCGGACTCGACGGGTCGCTGAGCAGCCTCGCCGCCCTCTACCGCGCGGTGCAGGAGGCGGCCTCCCGCGAGGCGACGCTCGTCCCTCTGACCGCCTGGACGCCTTCCCCGGACGACGGCCTGCGCCCGCTGTCCGAGCTGGAGCACGCCGCCCGCCGGCGCATCGACACCGCCTTCGAGCAGGCATTCGGCGGTTACCCCGCCGACCTGGTCGTCCACCCCGCGGTGGTCCGCGGCGAGGCGGGCCCCGCCCTGGTCTCGGCCGTGGCGACCCAGGGCGACCTCATCGTGCTCGGCGCCGCCGGGCACGGTCGGCTGCGGCACGCCCTGCACGGCTCGACCTCACGCCACTGCCGCGCGCACGCCGCCTGCCGCGTGGTCGTCGTCTCGCCCTCCGACCTGCTGCACAGCCTGGAGTTCGCCGCCCGCAACGGCGCGCCCCTGCCGCTCGCCGCGGCAGCGCACGTGCGCTAACCGGGGGTGCCCGCCCCGGCCTGGCGGAGACCGAACACGAAGGTCGTCCCGCCTCCATGCCTCGGAGCACCTCAAGCCGTTCGCCGCCCTCTTCGCCCGGCCTGCGGACGCCCCGCCCGCACGGCCCACCCACCTCCACCTCCACCGGGCGAGAATCCTGCAGGGGCGACTTCGCGCTGCCCCACGCCGGCAGCATGTACCGCATCGCCATCGAAGACATCAACAGCTGGACCGTTGGGGGTCGCCAGCAGGACGACGAACAAGACCAGCGTCGTCGTGGACTCCCCTCTCACACCGGTACCGGTCCGGCCTTCGGTCGAGCTCGGCCTTCACCGTGTCGACCGACTCCGGCAACCGCGCCGCGCGCCGCGTTCGCCGTGGCCTGGTCGTCCTGCCCACGTCGGCGCTCGGCGGCCCGCGACCTGCCACCTCGACAGGCCGGCCTCGTGATCGGCCGCTCCGCAGTACCGGCCCGGGTGGCCGGCGTCCTGGCCGTTCAGCGCGCATTCGCCGGTTGGCGCAGGGTGTCCAGTGCGGCACCGGCCTGGTCGGCCAGGGTCACGGCGACGAGCCGCGCCTGCCGGGAGGGCACGGCGCCGAGGGTGGGTTCGAGCATGAAGCGGCCGATGTACCTGCCGCTGCCGAAAAGGCGCAGCTCCACGTCCTCGTCGGGCAGTCCGAGCCGGTCGGCGTCCCACTGCCTGCGCCCGATGACGACGGAGCCGTCGGGTTCCAGGCGCGCCGGGTGGCCCATGAGGTTTCCGTACTCGAAGCGGCAGCCGCGCAGCTGGAGCAGGTCGATCAGCTGGGCCCGTACGTGGTCGACCGCGGTCAGCGCCGATCCGGCGGAGCGGGTGAGGACGGCGGTGTCGTGGATGCGGGCCAGGTGGTCGGCGTCGGTGATGGCGATCACCTCCAGCCGGCGGGCGCGGGCTGCCAGTTGGGAGACGGCGAGGCCGACGAGGAGCAGCAGGCCGGCCGTGGCGAGGTCGGAGGACTTGCTGATCGCGAACCGCTCGTAGGGGCGGGTGTAGAAGAAGTCGAAGCAGAGGGCGGCGGTCACCGCCGCGACCGCTCCGGCCGACCGCCTGCCCAGCGCCGCCACGGCCACCACGACCGCGACCAGCAGCAGGGCTACGTTGGTGTTGGCCAGATGGCTGCGGAAGGGCAGCAGGACGGCGCTGAGAGCGAGCGGGGCCGCCACCGCCGCGATGGCCGAGGCGGGGCCTCTGGTGAGATACCGGCGCATCGTGCACCTCCTACGTTCCGGTGTACCAGAGCGGGGGCTTCGCGCATCCGGGGCGGGCGGCTCTTGACGCAACCCTTGCGCGGGACCCCGGCTGGCGCCCCACCTCGCGGCTGAGGAAGTCCTCGACCGTCTCGCGGCGGATCAGCTGGCGGGCCCGGCCGTCGCGGACGGCGACCACGGCGGGGCGGCCGACGAGGTTGTAGCTGGAGGCCATGGACAGTTGGTAGGCGCCGGCGACGGGGACGGCCAGCAGGTCACGGGCCGACGCGGGCCACGGACTGCCCACCGCGCGGCCGTCCTGAGAGGGGACCTCAGCTGAAGGGGAACGACCGGCGAGCGGTCGGGCGACGGTGACGCTCATGGGGTTGCGCTCCTCGTGCCGGAGGGAATTGAGGTCACACCGACGGAAACGTCAGTCCAGGTAGCCCATGGAGATCCGGCAGCGAGCCCCGATGGCCCGGCGACCGT
Organism: Kitasatospora sp. NBC_01560; assembly: GCF_045208415.1. Taxonomy (NCBI): domain Bacteria; kingdom Bacillati; phylum Actinomycetota; class Actinomycetes; order Kitasatosporales; family Streptomycetaceae; genus Kitasatospora; species Kitasatospora sp. NBC_01560. The sequence goes on from NZ_CP109364.1 coordinate 1,533,765, forward strand.
CCTCGCCGTGCTCCATCAGGTTGTCGGTGTCGGCGGGATCGGTCTGGTCGATCGCGGGCATCGGCAGGAGATCGCGCAGGGGTGTCACGCGATACCCGGGGGCGGCTGCCCGGAGGCTGTCGCGAGGGTGATCGATCTCGACCGTGTCGTGCGTGGTGATGCTCATGGTCGCTTCCTTCCGAGCGCGGTCCCGCAGGGCCGCGCCGTGCGGGCGGGGCTGTCCGGCCTTCCAGGAATCCGCCGGGCGGACTCTGCCCCGTCACCAGTGGAGACCCGATCCGCGCCGATGACACCGGTCCTTGACGCGCGGGCTACACGATCGGGGGCGGTTTCGACGCGCCCTTGATACGTCGTCCCCCGTACGGCGCACGGCTGCCGGTAGCGGCGCTGCAGCCCCGCTACCGGCAGCCGGTTTCGACCGGTCACCTCCACGCGAACCGGGCCAGATCGTCGGCGGTCGGCGAAGGACGTCAACGCCGTGTCAGGAGACCGGCCGCCGGGACGGGACGGGCACCACAGCAGTCCATGAGCCGGGACCCAGTCCGCTGTTCTGGAGCGGTGCCCCTCCAGGGGCCTCCGCGCGATCTCGGTCAGCAGCAATCCTTCAGCCACTGGTATTGAGGCTGGTCCGCAAAGCTCACCCGGCCGGGCGAGTGCCCGAAAAGGCAGACCCTCCCAACCTTGTCGTATGGATGCCGTAAGGAGTCGCGGGACGGAGGTTTCCGGGGCCTATCGTCCATCTTCGTCGAGACGAAAGATGTTTCGAGCCCAGCAGAAAGACGATTCCGACATGAAACCCCTGTCCCGCCTGAAACGTGCCCTTGCCTGCGGGGTCGCCGCCTTCGCCTTGGTCTCCGGCCTGACCGTGCAGGCCCAGGCTGCGCCGAACGCCCCCGTGGACAAGACCTGCGGCACCCCGGCCGTGCCCGGCGGTGGCAACTGCATGTCCTCGCTGATCAGCGCCACCTTCGACGTGATCAAGCTCATGCACAACGCCGCCAACCTCAACAAGCTCGACAACGCGGAGTTCACCCAGAACACCGCGGCGAAGTTGAGCGAGAAGTTTCCCGGGTTCAACGTCATGGTGTTCAAGACGGTCGGCACCGACCTCTACGACACCGAGTGGTTCACGAACGAGCACAAGGCCGACATGAAGGGGGTGCTGCTCGACACCACCTACAAGCTCAACCATTTCCTGGACAAGGAGAAGAAGGAGCCCTCCGGCTACGACAAATTCCGGATCTGGGTCTTCCAGGGCGACTCGACCTTCCGCAACCGGGGCGACGGCGGCTACATGAACTGGGCGTTCGTCGGCAACGACGGCGACAGCGTCAAGAAGGAGCCGTGGACCTGCCGGATGGGCACCGCGCGGCCCTACAAGTGCGACGGCGACGTGCGCACCATCCACTTCCCCGCACGCTCCGGCTACGGCAGCCGGACGGGCAGCCTGACCCCCGACGTCAGCGCCCCCGGCTACCACGCCTGCCTGGACGTCAGCGGGAACGGCACCGCGAACGGCACCCCCGTGCAGATGTGGGAGTGCAACGGCGGCGACGCGCAGAAGTGGACCTACAACGGGTACAAGCTCCGGGCGGCCAACGGCAAGTGCCTGGACCTGGCGGGCAACAACGCGGCGAACGGGGCCAAGCTCCAGATCTGGGACTGCCTGGAGATCCCCGGTCAGCGCTGGAACATGTCGGCCAGCGGCGGTTTTCGGCACATGACGGACCAGGACGACCGGTCCAAGGACGTCTGCATCGACGACTTCAGCGGCCGGACCGCCAACGGCAGCACCGTGGCGGCCTGGGCCTGCGGCTCCGAGAGCAACCGGGACGCGCCCAACCAGAACTGGGCCTGGGGCGGCACCCCGCCGACCACCACCCCGACCACGCCCGCCAACGGCGCCGATGTGTACCTGAAGCTCTCCAACGGGCTGGGCGCCGTCCCGCTCAGCGGTTCCGCCGGCGCGGCGGTCGTCCCCGGGATCCGGGGTGGCAACGAATCCAAGTGGAAGGTCGCCTCGGTGGGCGGCGGTCGCTACCGGATCACCAGCTCCTACGGGCTGGACCTCACCGAGAACAGCAACTACATGGCCGAACTCCAGCCGTGGAGCAACTCCTCCAAGCAGAAGTGGGAGCTCTTCGGAGTCGGCAACGGCAAGTACCAGATCCGGATCTCCGACGACGACTGCCTCGCCCACGACGCCGACTTCAAGCAGCTCGGCGTGTGGACGTGCAAGCAGGGCTGGCAGCAGGAGTGGGTCCTGGAGTCCACGTCCGGCGGCGTGATCACCCCGGCCGAACCGGGCACGCCGACCGACCCGAAGGACCCGAAGCCCCCGACGGGCGGCGGCGGTGCCGGCATCCCGACCGAGCGGCCGCTGTTCCTGAAGCTCTCCAACGGGCTGGGCGCCTCGGCACCCACCGAGACCGCGAGCTGGGGCTCGCCCATCGTGGGCGGGATCCTGGGGTACAAGGGGTCCCGCTGGACGATCAAACCGCTCGGCGGGGATCGCTACCGGATCGTCAACGACCTCGGGTTCAACCTCACCGAGAACCCCGACACCTATGTCGCCGAACAGCAGGCCTGGGGCAACACCGCCAACCAGAAGTGGGAGTTCGTCAACCTCGGCAACGGCAAGTACCAGATCCGGATCTCCGACGACGACTGCCTCACCCACGACTCCGACTTCAAGCAGCTCGGCGTGTGGAGCTGCGAGGGCGGCTGGAAGCAGGAGTGGTCCTTCCAGCTCCTCTGATCGGCATCCCTCAGCAGCACCCTCCCGCGCATGAGGCCGAGGACATCCTCTCCTCGCACCGGCCGGAGTCACGGTGTTGGGCGCCCGCCGTACGGCGGGCGCCCAACACCCTTCTCAGTGGGCGGTTCTCGAATCCTTGACCGGTCTTTGCCATCGCCCGACGGTGTGGGCGCGGGCGGAGTTCGCCGGATGCCGCCGTGGCTTCGGTGGTCACGCACCGATGCCACTGCTGCCGACATCGGCCTGGCCCGGCAGACGTACCCCGTGCCGTTCGGAAACTCATCGATGCTGCTCGGTGTGAGTCTGACGCGCCGTCACGACCTACCGGACCCCTGTCCGGATGATCGTCTCACTGGTGTATCGGGAGGCGCGGAATCTGCTTTCGGTTCCGGCGATGCTGCTGCGCGGGGATGCGGCCAAGGACACCAAGGAGAATCCGCGCTGGGGCTACCGGATCCAGGGCGAACTGGTCCGCCTCGGGCATCCGATCGGCGCGACGACGGTCTGGGAGACCGTGCAGATGACCGCGATGACGAGCAGCGAGTGCGCGGGCACCCGTAGGCGCCGGGCGAAGGTGGCCACGGTCGTGGCCAGAACCACCAGGACGAGAACGATCCCCACTACGTGCGTCGGGGTGAAGACCTCATCACGACGAGCGGGGTCACTGCCGCCCGATCGCCGTAGTCGTCCCCCGAGCCGACCAGACTTCCCGGCACACCTGTGGTCATCTTATCGGGACATTAGCGGGGAGTGTCAGGGCCTATCCGCACGTCGCCGGGGGCACGGTCGGCACGCACAGGGCGCGAGCACCACGGCCCACATCCCGGCGAGCATCCGTACGGATGAGGACGACGATGGACAGGAAGGCTGTCGAACCGTACCGGGTCACGCCGGGCGGCTGGGAAGGACGGCGGTGATGCCTCGCGGTCAGCTGCGGGTCTACCTCGGAGCCGCTCCCGGGGTCGGCAAGACGTACGACATGCTCGCCGAGGGCCAGCGCCGTGCCGCACGCGGCACCGACGTGGTGATCGCCTTCGTCGAGGACTACGGCCGTCCTCTCACCCGCCGGATGGCCGAGGGCCTGGAGAGTGTGCCCCGCCGGACCATGTCGTACCGGGGCTGCTCCTTCACCGAGATGGACCTGGACGCGGTCCTCGCCCGCCGCCCCCGGGTCGCCCTCGTCGACGAGCTCGCGCACACCAACGTCCCGGGCTGCCGGCACGAGAAGCGCTGGCAGGACGTCGAGGAACTGCTGGAAGCCGGGATCGACGTCATCTCCACGGTCAACATCCAGCACCTGGAATCGCTGAACGACGTCGTGGAACAGATCACCGGTGTCCGCCAGCGCGAGACGATCCCGGACGACGTGGTGCGGCGCGCCGACCAGATCGAACTGGTCGACATGTCCGCCGAAGCCCTGCGCAGGCGGATGGCGCACGGCAACGTCTACCCTCCCGAGAAGATCGACGCGGCGCTCGCGAACTTCTTCCGCGCCGGCAACCTGACCGCCCTGCGCGAACTCGCCCTGCTCTGGGCCGCCGACCGGGTCGAGGAGGCCCTGCTGCGCTACCGCCACGATCACGGCATCCAGCAGCCCTGGAGCACCCGGGAACGCGTCCTGGTCGCCCTGTCCGGCGGCCCCGAGGGCGACACCCTCATCCGGCGGGCCAAGCGCACCGCTTCCCGGGGCGCGGGCGGTGAGTTCCTGGCCGTCCACGTCGCCCGCGACGACGGCCTGACCGGCGCACCCCCACAGCTGCTGGCCCGCCAGCGCGCGCTCGTCGAGAGCCTGGGCGGAAAGTGGCACGCGGTGACCGGCGGCGACCCGGCGCAGGCGGTCCTGGCGTTCGCCCGGCAGGTCAACGCCACCCAGATCGTCATCGGCGCCACCCGCCGCAGCCGTCTCAAGGGCCTGTTCGGCCGTGGCACCGGCGAGACCATCATCGAGGGCTCCGGAGACGACATCGACGTGTACGTCGTCACCCATGCCGAAGCCGCCCATGGCCGGTTCCTGCACCGCCGCAAGTCCCGCGAAGACGATTGACCACGATCTTTCCGGCCAGGGCGCGCCGCCCGCGCCGCTCACCCTGACGCTCAGGTCCCGCCGGTGTTCGCCGTCCACGAAGCAGGCCAGGAGGTCCGGCAAGGTGGACCCGCCCGGAATGAACGTGGTGTCGATCCGGACCTGTCGGGTGGACCCCAGGGACGCGGCGAAGCGCGGGTCGCCGAGGGTTCCCCGGCACTCGCCGTGGGAGAGGTCCACGGCCGGCGGGCGCTGCACGCCCTGATCGAGGTGGTAGTGCCAGCCGAACAGGCCGGCGCCGAGGCCGACCACGACGGCAGCGGCCCCTGCCGCCCATCGGAGACCGGCCTCGGTCGCAGCGGCGCCGAGCTGGTCGTTGCCGCGCTGGAGGGCGGGCTTGGCCAGTTCCGAGCTCTTGCCGGCCCAGCCCGAATCGTTCGTCTCCCCGGCCCACCGGCTGGGGAGACGAACCGCGATGTCACGCTCGCGCGAGGGCGGTCAGCCGGGGTCGACGACCTGGGTGACGGTGAACCGGTTCAGGCTGTCGGGGTTCAACCGGTGGCCCTCGACCATCAGGTACTGATCCGCCCCCGCCCGTAGCAGCTGGGCCTCCTTCGCCGTCGGCGCGAAGTCGGGGTGTTGGCCGCGGGCGGCCTCCAGTGCGAACGCTCGCGCCTCCTCCAGGGACATCGGCTCGGAGGTCCTGATCTCGGCGCCGAAGCGGTTCTTGGTCAGGCCGATCTCGGCCACGACGACGTGGTTGCTCACGATTCCTTCTGCTTCCTTCCGTGTTGGTCAGAACGGTGGCGGTCGCCATGCCGGTGCCGAGCAGCGCCACCAGACAGAGCCCGGTCAGGCCACGCACCAGGCGCGGAGTGTTCCACCAGGCCCGGCTGCGCCAGGAGCGGCCGAACCAGTGACCGGGGGCGCGCGACGCCGGAGACGGTACGGCTGTACCAGTGACCGGGGGCGCGCGACGCCGGAGGCGGTGCGGCTGTCTCCTGGCGCGCCGTCTCCGACGCGACCGTTTTCCCCATGACAGCCGTACCGCCCGACGTACCCGTCGGCATCGCCGCGCGCCCCCTCACCTGCTTTTCACTGGCCGCCGAACCTTCCCCGGAGGAATCTCCGGGGCGGTGTCGGCAAACGGTTCTCCGCCAGGCCCCACGCCCGGACGGAGAACCGTTTCCTCGCAGCTCACGCTAGGTGCGCTCGAACATTCGCCCATCCGCCCTGACGCATCCTTGACGCGGTCGGCAGCCGTCTTGACACAGCTTTGTCGCCACCGGCCAAGGCCGGGGCAGAGCCTGCACTACGAGGCATCGTGGATCAGGGTGCACCGTCTGCCGCGTCGCGGTCCGCCCGGCCCTGCCGCCATTGGTCGACGACCTGCTGGAGGGTCTCGCTCATGAGGGTCAGGAACTCGGCGGAGTCCCCGAAGCGGGCTCCGACGGGGGTGGCTGGTCCGAGGGCCTCGGCGGCGCTGCGGAGTTCGGTCACCAGGGCCCGGTGCATCTGCACCGCGGCCAGGGTGGACCGGAGCCAGATCTCGCCGTCGATCGCGTAGCGCTCGCGCCGCTGGCCGGGGACCCGTTCCCGCCGGAGCAGGCCCTGCTGTTCGAGGAAGGCCACGGCGTGCGAGACGGAGGCCGGGCTGACCTGGAGCTGCTGGACCAGGTCGGCGGCAGTGAGGGTGCCCTCGTCGGTGACGAGCAGGCAGACCAGCACCTTGGCCGTCATCGCGGGCATGCCCTGCTGCTCGATGAGCTTGGCGATGGACTCCGCGACATCCCGGACCACTCGCGGGTCGCGACCCCGGCCATCGGCGAGCGGCGGCGGCGCCTGGGGTGCGTCCTGCATGGGCCGACGCGCGCGCTGCCGGGTGGCCTCCTGGGCCCGGTCCGCCTGGTAGTCGTCCGGTCCGCCGTTGCGGGTGACCTCACGCATGATCGTGGAGGCGGGCCGGTCCAGGCGGCGGCCGATCTCCGTGTATCCGAGCCCTTCGGCCAGCCCGGTAGCGATCCGCCGGCGGTCCTCGTCGGTGAGCCTGCCTCCGGGCATCGATGTTCGTCTCCCAGCTTCTGCGCGGCGGTCCCGCGCCCTGCCGCACAGTATCCGGGCACGCGACAGTCATTGCAATGCGGCCCCGATCGCTCCTTGCGTTTAGCGCCACAATCATTGCAATAGCTGGCATAAAAGCCGTTGGATATAAGGGATTTCCAGGCTTTCGAGCGTTGCGTGATCACTGAACGCAATGTACCGTCGTAGATGTTCAGCAATCACCGAACACTCGACACCGCCCCGCCGAAGGAGCGCCCCACCATGTCCGTCACCCTCTCCGAGCAGGACAAGCTGACCCTCCGCACCGCCGCCCACGGCGCCGTCGCGCTGCTGACCGCCGCCAGTGCCACCAACAAGCCCCACAAGATCGCCACCGAGGGCTCCATCGCCCTGTCGGCCGCGACCGGCCTGGTCGGGCACGTGCTCGCCGAGAAGTCCGAGGGCGCGAAGCTCGACAGCACATCCGTGGCCGCCGTCGCGGACCAGGTGCTGCCGGCTCTGACGGCGGCGATGGGCCTGCTCAAACGGCAGGACCAGGCCGAGGCCGAGAACTTCCGCAGCACCGTCCTGGTCGCCATCGGCGCGGCCACCCGCGGCCTCAAGGGTGAGCCCGGCCCGGTCCTGGCCGACATCATCCGCAAGATCACCGGCGCCCTCGACGCCGCCTGACGGCACGTGGGCCACCCCGACCAGGAGGACGTCATGACGAACACACAGTGGACCGGCATGGTGCCGGTGGACGACACGGCCCTGGCCGCCACCGACACCGGCGGTTCCGGCACCCCCGTGATCTACGTCAACGGCCAGTTCGCCACCCAGGGCTACTGGCGGCACACCATTGCCGAGCTGGGGCCGCGCTGGCGGCACATCACCTACGACATGCGGGGCCGCGGCCGGAAGTCGGGGCGCTCGGCGGACTACTCCTTCGCGACCATGGTCACGGACGTCGATGCGGTGCTCACCGCCCGGGGCGTGGACCGTGCGGTGGTGGTGGGCTGGTCCTACGGGGCGTTCGTCGCGGCGCACTGGGCCAGCCGCAACCCGGACCGGGCGCTGGGCGCGGTGATGGTCGAGGGCGCGCAGCCGTACGACTGGCTGGACGACGCGATGGAGCAGCGGATCCGCAAGCTCTTCCGCCGCCTCGCTCCCCTGGTGGCCCTGGCTCGCCCGACCGGCCTGACGCCCCGGCTGACCGCCGCGCAGATGGCCGAGTGCAACATCGAACTCGGCAAGGTCGCCCGCGCGAGCTTGATGGGCCCGGTTCTGGACGCCATTGCCGTCCCGGCACGGTACGTGGTCGCCTCTGGGTCCTCACTCGGCAGCAAGGGCGACGAACAGGAGCGGATCCGCGCCAGCCTCCAGGCCGTCACCGAGCGGAACTCGAACATCGAGATCAGCGCGAAGGTCGCGAGCAACCACGACATGATCCTCAAGAAGGACTTCGCGGCGGTCGCCAAGGCCGTACGCCAGGTCGCCGGCACTCGTGGCTGACCGCACACGCCCGTCCAGCGGGCAGACGAGCCGTCAGGCATCGTCCAGGGCCATGGGTGAGCTGATTGTGATCAGGCACGGCCAGACGGAATGGAGCCTGTCGGGCCGGCATGCGGGCCGGACCGACGTTCCGCTGACGGCCGCAGGTGAGGCCGCCGCCAGGGCACTCGCCCCGAGGCTGGCTCAGCACCGTCCGGTCGCCGTCTTCAGCAGTCCCCTGAGCCGCGCCGTGCGGACGGCCGAACTGGCGGGCCTGACCGACGTCAAGCCCGATCCTGACCTGGTGGAGTGGGACTACGGCGGCTATGAGGGCCTGACCACGGAGCAGATCCAGGAAGCGAGGCCGGGGTGGGACCTGTGGCGGGACGGCGTCGTCCCCGGCGACGCCGCGCATCCTGGCGAGCGACTCCAGCAGGTGGCCGCTCGCACCGACGCAGTACTCGACCGGATCCGGCAGCTCCTGGGTGACGGCGACGTCGCCGTCGTCGCGCACGGGCATCTCGCGCGCGTACTCGCCGTACGCTGGCTCGGCCTCGCCCCGTCCGCCGGCCGACTGCTCGGCCACCCGCGTCCGGGCACTCTCGGCTTCCTGAACACGGAACAGGGGCAGCCGGTCATCGCCGCCTGGAACGTCCCGTAGCGGCCGACGGGGTACGTCACACGTGCTGCGAACGGCGCCGACAACAGATGGGTGCGGCGGCGAAATGGCCGACCTTTCTCTCGTAGCGGTGATGGAGCCGCCGCCAGAAGCCGCCGAGCCAGGCGACGGTGCGCCCGATGGTCAACGGCGGCCGCCGAGGCGGGTGAAGGACTCGATTCCTCGGCGGGCGATGCGGACCGGAATCCGCCGCACAGCCGGACTACGGACTCGGGGCCGAAAAGGTGCACCCGGTGCCGGTGGCACGCGGCACCGGGTGGGTCTACGGGGTCACTGTCCGGGCTTGCGGCCGTGGTTCGCCTTCTTCTTGCGACGGGCCTTCTTCTTGCGGGCGCGCTTGGGTCGGCCGGAGGCGCACAGGAACACCAGCAACGGGCCGAGGCCCATGCTGAGAGTGGTGAGGGCGGGCAGGCTGACGTGGCGAGCGGCTTGGGCCGCGAACGCCACGCCCGGTGTGAGGGCTTACAGCAGCCAGGTGACGAGGTTCGGCCGTAACGATCCGCGCAGCGTTCGCAGCGCGTAGACGCCGCTGCCGCAGAGGTTGAGCACCGCCCCGGCCGGCTCCACGAACCGGCCGAGCGTCACCGACTCAGTCCTCGGCGGCGCAGGCGGGCCAAGGCGCGGGATGGGGCGAGAAGTTGGGCAGCATCCTGGTCGGCTCGTAGCGGCGCTGCCAGACGGGGGAGTCGAGCCGCTGGTCGCGGGCACGATGGCGGACCAGTCGGCCGGGCAGCCGCGGCCGCTCTTGTGCTCGCGTTCCTCGTGCCGCACGAACTGCTTGGTGGCGAAGTGGTGGTCGATGATGGACACTCCGGCCTGGTCGGCGCGGTCGGCTCCCGGGTTCACCTCGTAGCCGGCGGGATGTGGGCGGCGGGGTGATCCTCCGGTGGGCCGTGGGGCGGGCGACAGCCCTCAGCTCTGCGGCGGCGGCAGCCTGGACACGTCGGCCACGGAGCCGCTCTTCCGTCTGTCCGTGGTTGGGACTCCGGCCGTCGGTGGGTGCCGGTGGTCGCACACCCGTGTCCCTGGTCGGTGGCGGCCGTGTCGAGCAGGTCACCCAAGAGGGCAACCGAAGGGCGGCCGAGTCGTCGGCCCGGCCGAGGGACGCTGTCCGTCACGGGGCGTGACCGAGGCGTTAAGATTCAGCAAATGTGGCAGCCGCATGGCCGGGCAGGGTCTACGCTTGTCGAGGTTTTGAAAGGCACCTCGTTCGGTGAGGCGTCTTCACGGACACAGGCCACTGACCCGACGACGTCGAGAGACGCCCAGGTTCAGGACAGATCTTCCCGACCTAAGGGTTGATCCCAAGTGGCTTCCCCCTCACAGGGGATCACGCCGTGGAGTGCCAAAGCTCTGACGAGTTGGGGTGTACCGGCTCATGCCGCGCCGGTGTACTCCTTGCCGCGTCGGTGCGGCGCACACGATGTGCGCCGCCGGCCGGAGGGAGGCGAGAGACATGGATTCGAGCAGTAGTAGTCCGGGCCACGAACGGCCCCCCACCAGCATGCCCTCGCACTCCACCGGCACGCGGTAACCCCTTTCGCTCTTCGCCTTCGCCCCCGCACGGCCCGATGCCGCTCGCGGGGTCGCTGTGGCGCGCGTTCGCAGGGGATTCGTTGCTGCGCGCCCCGACCGCCCCCGCTGCCGAGGGGGTAGGGAGCCACGTCATGACTGCCTCACCGGTCCGCCACTCCGCCGCTCGGAACCTGACCCGCGCCCTGCCCCGTGGAAGGACGGGCACAGCCGTGCACGACGCATCACGGTCCTTCGCGCCGCCGCATGTCTGTCCGCGCGTCTCCCTGGCCCTGGACGACGGAATCGAACGCTCCTACCGCCTCGACGACCCCGGGACCTGCCCGTACTCCGGCACGCCCAACACCGTCGCCTCGGCGTACGAACCGCGCGTCCACCTCGCCTACCTGCTGGCCAGCCAGGGCCACCGCCCGGACTGGCTCGCCCGATTCGCGAACCTGCCGCCCGCCGCCGCACACCGCCTCACCCGCGCCGCCGCACGCACGTCCGACTGCTGACGAACCGCCAGACACGCCCCGCTTCACCAGCCACTCGGCCGCGCCATGCCCTCGCATGCCCATCGCCCCCTCACGAAGGTGAGTTACCCATGGCCACCCTCGCCGCCTTCCACGCCCCGGCCGCTCCCGGACGCCTGCGCACCACCGTCAGCGGGATCCTCCGCCGGCTCGCCGCCAGTCCGCTCGACAGCCCGGTGCTGGACGCGATTGCCGCCCAGGCGCCCGCCGGCCCTCCGGTCCGGATGAGGGCCCACTGGAAGGCCGTCACCACCACCGACGGCACGACCCGCCTCGAAGCCACCTGGCACCCCGACCACTGACCGCAGAAGGAGCCTGACATGGTCGTGCGCTACCCACGCCTGAACGTGATCTTCTCCGACCGCACCATCGTGACCTCGGCCATCCGTACCAGGAGTGCGGCGCCGCAGGCCGGGTCGCCCGGGCTTCCCGAACCGGCTCGCGCCACCCCCGGGAACCTGGTGGTCGACCCCGCACTGCGGACCGCGACCGTCGCCGGCCGCGAACTCGGCCTCACCTAAATGGAGTTCGAGCTCCTTGCCCATCTGGTGGCCCACCCCCTGCGCGTCCACTCCCGGAGCACCCTGATGGAGACCGTCTGGGGCCGGCCCGACAACGGCGACACCCGGACCGTCTCCACCCACATCACCAGGCTGCGGAGCGAGCTCGGCCCCGCCCATCGGGCCGTGATCGCCACTGTCCGCCAGATCGGCTACAAGTACGACCCGCGCTTCGCCGAAGCAGCCTGGGCTTCACCCACCCGGGGTTGACTCGACGTACCACCCATCAACGAGGAGGTGCCCCGTGCACACCCTGACCACCTTCGACTTCGTGATCCGCCTCGCCGTCGGCGTCGGCTGCGGGGCGCTGATCGGCGTCGAGCGCCAGTGGCGGGCCCGGATGGCGGGCCTGCGCACGAACGCCCTGGTGGCGGCGGGCGCGACGCTGTTCGTGCTCTACAGCGAGGCCGTCGGCGACGCCGGCAGCCCGACGAGGGTCGCCTCCTACGTCGTCTCCGGGATCGGCTTCCTGGGCGGTGGCGTGATCCTGCGCGACGGAGGCGGGGTCCGCGGGCTGAACACGGCCGCCACACTGTGGTGCTCGGCCGCCGTCGGCGTCCTGGCCGCCTCCGGCAAGCTCGACCTCGCCCTGCTGGGCACGCTCACGGTCCTGGCCGTGCACGTGGTCCTGCGCCCGGCCGGCCGGCTGCTCGACCGGGCACCGGCCGCGGGAACGGACCCCGACTCCACAGTGCGCGCCACCGTCCACCTGGAGTGCGAGCGCGGCGCGGAGACGCACATCCGGGCACTGCTGCTGCAGGCCCTGAACGGCTCCGGTCTCAGCCCCACCGGGTTGCGGGCGCGCCGCGACGAGCGTGGTGACACCACCAGCCTGCGGGCCACCGTCGCCGTGAACGGGGACGTCGCCCCTGCACTGGAGCAGGTCGTCTCCCGCCTCTCGCTGGAGCCGGGCGTCAGTGACCTGCACTGGCACCTGGAGGAGGACGACGCGAAGCACCAGGTGCTGGCCTGACCGTAGGAAGTTCGTCAGGGACGGATCGGCTCGACACTGCCGTCGGGCCGGCCGAGAAGATGATGGGAGGGGAGGAACAGGTGATCCGGATGAAAGCGGTACCCCGTCCCCGGACGGGCGAGGGCGCGGTGGTGCTGAGCGTGCTCACCCTCCTCGGACTGGAGATGATCACGCTGGTCGTACTCCCGGTCGAGGACCGGCCCGCGGTCGGCGGTGCGCTGTTCGGCGCCAGTGCCGCGGTTCTCGGCGTGGCCGGCCTGCTGTGGCACAGGCTGCGGAGACGCCACCGCGCGCCTGCCGCACGGTCGACCGAAGCGGGAGACGAGCCGACGTTCACGGCGAGCGCACTGGAGGGCTTCCCGACGGACGCCGTCCGGCCGCTGCTGCTGGGGCCCGACGCGGTCGGCCTCGACCGGCTGCACACCGCATGGATCCTCGCCACCCACGGCCACGACGCGGCCTGGATCACCCACCACCTCGACCTGCCGTCCGAGGCCACCCACCTGCTGGTCGACGCCGCTCGCCACCAGGGCCACGGTGGCGCCCCTGCGGCGTCTCCGCCGCAGTCGCCGGGATGAGTCCGCCCTCCCGCCGGCTGAATCGAGAGTCGCCAGTCACCGCCCCACGCAGACCTGTCCGTCGAAATCGAGAGGAGGCCGTCAGTGATCACGGCCCTTGACCACGTACAACTCGCCGCACCGCCCAGGAGTGAGCCGCTGCTGCGTGCCTTCTACGGCGACGTGCTGCGTGGGGGTCCCCCGGCCGAAGACTGGGGGAGGCCGAGCTTCCCAAACCGCCGTCGTTGGCTGACCGGCCGGGCCCTCACAGGGCGTCCTGCGCGCCGCCCGCCCCCCACCCGCATGTCCTCGCACTCCAGCGGTACGCGGTAACCACCCCCTACGCGCCCGACGCGCCCTTGCCTCCGCACGGCCTGATGCCGCTCGCGGGTCGCTGTGGAGCGCACTCCCAGGGGATTCGTTGTTGCGCGCCCCGACCTCCCCCACCGCGGGGCAGGGAGGCACATCTTGACCGCCACCGCCATCACCACGGCACGGGCCGCCCGGCCGGTGCTGCTGAGTACCGCACCACTCGACGGCGCCCCGTCGGGCCACCTCACCTGGCCGTCGGTCACCGTCGACACCGAGCCGCACCGATATGCGCACCATTGGTCCGGTGTCACCTCGCTGCTATTTGCGTATGCGCGCAATAAGCGGCAGACTTCACGCGGCACGCTGCCCGCCGCCTCACACGGCTGGGCGCTGCCGTTCCTACCGACCGAAGCACGTCAGCGAATGGGGGCAGCCGTGGGCGAAGACCCTCCCAGTACGCACTGCCTCATCGACGGTCTCTGACCCACTTCTCTTGCGCGTCCCCCTGCTGGCTGTCCTGGCCACGACGGGGCGTTGCCATCGCACGGCGCCGTGAGTCCGGCGCCCGGCGGTGATCCCATCCCTTTTCCTGTTCTCTCCACGCCGGGCCCCGTGCTGCCCGGACGCGCCGTCGTGCGTCCTGGTGTCCCGTCATGCCCCTTGTGTGGTCGGAGGTTTCCTGTGATGTCGTTCCGGACGAGCAGCCCCATCTCGCGGGCCTCGCTCCCCTCCCGGGCGGCGGGCCGCCTGGCCCGTATGACCTGGATCGACCTGGCGGTCGCCGCCGCCGTACTCGTCCTGCTCTACCTCGCGCTGCGGGTCGGCCAGGGCACCACCGTGCGTTTCGCCACCGACCAGTCCGCCAAGGTCGACACCGACCCGAGCCGGCTGCCGTACGACGCGGCGAGATCGCTGCTGCGGATGTTCGCCGCGCTCGCCGCCTCCACCGTCTTCACGCTCATATACGCCTACGCGGCGGCCAAGAGCAAGCGGCTGGAGCGGGTACTGATCCCGGCGCTGGACATCCTGCAGTCGGTGCCGGTGCTGGGCTTCCTGAGCGTCGCCGTCGCGGGGTTCATCGCCCTGCACCCCGGTTCCATGCTGGCCCTGGAATGCGCGTCGGTCTTCGCGATCTTCACCTCGCAGGCCTGGAACATGACCTTCGGCTTCTACTACACCCTCACCTCGCTGCCGCGTGAACTCGACGAGCTGTCACGCTCGTTCCGCTTCACCAGGTGGATGCGATTCTGGAAGGTGGAAGTGCCCTCCGGGATGATCAGCCTGGTCTGGAACGGCATGATGAGCTTCGGCGGAGGCTGGTTCTTCCTCGTCGCCTCCGAGGCAATCAGCGTCAAGGACACCAACTACGTGCTGCCGGGCGTCGGCTCCTACGCGGGCGCCGCGATCGCCGACGGCGACCTCGGCAAGGTCGGCTGGGCCATCCTCACCATGGCCGCCATGGTCATCGGCGTGAACCTGCTGTTCTGGCGGCCGCTCACGGCCTGGGCCGAGAAGTTCAAGAACGAGCAGTCCGAGGCCACCGAGGTCCAGACCTCCGCCGTCCTCAACCTCCTGCGACGCTCCAACTGGCCCCAGATCCTCGGCAACCTGCTGCGCCCCGTCGGGCGGGGACTGAGCCGCGCCGGCCGCATCCTGGGCACCGACGACCGGCCGCTGACCGTCGACCCGGCGCGCAAGCGCACCGGCGACATCGCCTTCACCGTCGTCGCCGGCGCCGTGATCCTCTGGGGCCTCTACGACCTCGCCCGCTACCTCAACGACCAGACCGGCCTCGGGGTCTTCGGCGAACCACTGCTGCTCGGCCTGGTCACCTTCGGACGGGTCATCCTGCTGGTCGCCGTCGCCACCGTGATCTGGGTGCCGATCGGCGTGAAGATCGGCTTCTCGCCGAAGCTGACCCGCATCGCCCAACCGGTCGTCCAGGTCCTCGCGAGCTTCCCCGCCAACTTCCTCTTCCCGCTGGCCATGTGGTTCTTCCTCAAGACCGGTCTGTCGATCAACATCGGCGGCATCCTGCTGATGTCGCTCGGCGCCCAGTGGTACATCCTCTTCAACACCATCGCCGGCGCCATGGCCATCCCCAGCGACCTGCGCGAGGCCATGGACGACCTCGGCGTGCACGGCTGGCAGCGCTGGAAGCGGCTCATCCTGCCCGGCATCTTCCCCTCCTACGTCACCGGCGGCATCACCGCCTCCGGCGGCGCCTGGAACGCCTCCATCGTCGCGGAGGTGGTCACCTTCGGCGGCACCACCCTGACCGCCACCGGCCTCGGCGCGTACATCGCGAAGGCCACCGCGGCCGGCGACTTCCCGCACCTGCTCGCCGGCATCGCGGTGATGAGCCTCTACGTCGTCGGCCTCAACCGCCTGTTCTGGCGCCGCCTCTACCGCCTGGCGGACACCCGCTTCGCCCTCTGATCTTCCTCCCGCTGCTACCCACCCCCTGGAGCCCGCCATGGTGCTGAGCACCCTTCGCAACCTGCGCACGCCCACCGCGACCATCCCCGCCCCCTCCTCCAGCTCTGCCACCGCCAAGCCGGCGCGCGCCGTCGACGGCGAGATCCTGCTCGAGACCACCGCGCTCACCAAGACCTACGCCGGCGCCGACGGCGAACTGCCCGTCCTCGCCGGTATCGACCTGCAGATCCGGGCCGGTGAGGTCGTCGCCCTGCTCGGCCGCTCCGGGTCCGGCAAATCCACCCTGCTGCGCTGCCTGGCCGGCCTCATCCCGCCCAGCTCCGGCACCGTTGCCTACCGGGACCAGCCGCTCAAGGGCGCCAACCCCGGCACCGCCATGGTCTTCCAGACCTTCGCCCTGCTGCCCTGGCTCACCGTCCAGCAGAACGTCGAACTCGGTCTGGAAGCCCGCGGCACAGCCCCCGACCAGCGCGCCGAGGCCGCCCGCGCCGCCATCGACCTGATCGGCCTGGACGGCTTCGAGTCCGCCTTCCCCAAGGAGCTCTCCGGCGGCATGCGCCAGCGCGTCGGCTTCGCCCGCGCCCTGGTCGTCGAACCGGACGTCCTCATGATGGACGAACCGTTCTCCGCCCTCGACGTCCTGACCGCCGAGAACCTGCGCGGCGAGCTGATGGAACTGTGGGCCTCCGGCCAGTTCCCCACCCGCGCCATCGTGCTGGTCACCCACAACATCGAGGAAGCCGTCCTGATGGCCGACCGCATCGTCGTCCTCGGCTCCCGGCCCGGCACCGTCAAGGAGACCTTCCACGTCGACCTCGACGGGCCGCGCGACCGCAACTCCCCCGCCTTCCAGGACCTCATCGACCGCGTCTACCGCGTCATGACCGGCCGCACCAAGGAATCCCGCATCCCGGGCCGTCCCGACGGCATCGACACCGACCGGCGCACCCCCGCGAACACCCCGCTGCCCGGCGCCAGCGTCGACGGCCTCTCCGGCCTCGCCGAGATGATCGCCCACCACGACGGCCGCTGCGACCTCGCCGACCTCGCCGACGACCTCGGCCTCGAGGTCGACGACATCCTCCCCCTCGTCGACGCCCTGGAACTCCTCGGCTTCGCCGGCATCAGCGGCGACGACCTCCTCCTCACCGACCGCGGTACCGCCTACGCCGGCGCCGACGTCCAGGAATCCAAGACGATCTTCGCCGAGGCCGCGATGCACGCCCCCCTGGTCAAGCTCATCACCACCAGCCTGCACCAGAACGCCGGCGGCACCCTGCGCGCCGGCTTCTTCCGCGACGTCCTCGCCCACCACTACACCAGCGAGCAGGTCACCCAGCAGCTGGAAACCGCCACCGACTGGGGCCGCTACGCCGAGCTCTACGCCTACGACGCCGACCCCCAGGAATACCGCCTCGAGAACGACCAGCCCCGGCCGACGGCCCGGTCCTGAACAACCCGACGCCGCTGCCCACGCCGGCGGAGACGGTGCCCCGATCCGGACACCCCTCCGCCGGCGGAAGCAAGCACAGCGGGCCCGGACGGGCCGAACGCGGTGCGGAGGACGAGAGAGACGCGTCAGGCCACCTCTCACCCGTGTCCGGTGACTGGCCGGGCGGCGTGCACCCGCCGGGCGGCCCGGGCAGGCTGCTCCCGGGCAGCCGCGGCCCCGGACGGCACGGCGGCCTCACCGGTGGCCCGCTCCGCGGTGGCCCTGGCCACCAGCTGCGTCTCCTCCAGGAGCCCGCTGACGTGCTCGGCCGCCCGGTAGTAGATGCGCGTCCCCTCCCGCCGCGACTCCACCAGACCCGCCGCCCGCAGCCGCGCCAGATGCTGCGAGGTCGCGGCGACATGCGCACCGAGCAGCTCCGCAAGCGCACTCACCGGCAGCTCCCGCCGCGTCAGCGCCCACAGCAGCCGGTAGCGCGAGGCGTCGGCCACCGCCTTCAAGACAGCGACCGCCCGCTCGGCATCAGCCGAATCCCACGACACTATTTGCGTCCCCATGCAAGTATGGTAACCGGCCGTACGCGCTACGGGCCATGCCCGTCGCAAGGCGACGCTCCCGGCGACCAGACACCGCCACACCCGACATCCGTGGTCCGCCACGCCGGCACCGACCTGGCACCGCGCGACCGGCCTCCGAAAGGAAATCTCGAATGCGCCGCTACGCACCGGCGATCGTCATCTGCGCGATGCTCGCCTGGATCACCTTCCTCGTCATCTGGATCCGCATGGACCAGTAACCCAGTCCTGAGCGCGGACGCACCCACGGCCCCGTCCACTACACGGGCGCCCACGCCCACTGAAGCTCCACCCTGCGGTCGGACACCTGGAGACCGGGACATGCGAGCCCGCGAGAAGCGACCGCGGGCGGGAACACGAGCAACGTCCGTGAAGTGCGGAAATACGGCAGATCGACGGTGGTCGCACAGAGCCGTCCCGACCGTTCGACTCATGATCGAGCCCCAGCGACATGCAGCACGGTCCGGCACGGCGGACACTGGCGGGTGGAGGTTGCTGCGATGTCCGATTGGCGTGCGCGTGCGGCACGTGACGGCCGGAAGCCGCTCTACCGGCCCGCCGAGCCGGCGGGCGGACCTGCCCCGCACCCGGCTCCGGAGCAGTCGATGGACCCGAGGTCCGAGCCCGCGGGCGAGCAGGTGCCACTGGAACAGTCGCTGGTCGACGCCGCCGTGTACCGCGACGGCTGCCGGATCGACGTCCCCACCGGCCTCACCGACATCTACCGCCAACTCCCCGGTGAACCCGGCGCCATGGCCTGGATCGGACTGTACCGCCCTGCCGAGGCCCAGCTGCTGGAGGCCGCCGAGCGCTTCGGCCTGCACGAGCTGGCCGTCGAGGATGCCATCGTCGCCCACCAGCGCCCCAAGCTTGAACGCTACGGCGACACCCTCTTCGTCGTCCTGCGCGCCGCCCGCTACCTGGACGACGTCGAAGAGGTCGACTTCGGCGAGATCCACCTCTTCGTCGGCCCCGACTTCGTGCTCACCGTCCGCCACTCCCAGTCCCCCGACCTGTCGGCGGTCCGCCGGCGGCTGGAGGCCGACCCCGACCTGCTCGCCCTCGGCCCCGAAGCCGTGCTGTACGCAATCCTCGACGCGGTCGTGGACGGATACGCACCGGTCATCGCGGGCCTGCAGCACGACATCGACGAGATCGAGACCGAGGTCTTCGGCGGCGACCCCAAGGTGTCCCGGCGCATCTACGAACTCTCCCGCGAGGTCATCGACCTCCAGCGGGCCACCCGCCCGCTCCTCGACATCATGGGCAGTCTGGAGGCCGGCTTCGACAAGTACGGCACCGATCAGGAACTCCAGCGCTACCTGCGCGACGTCGCCGACCACGCCACCTACGCCGCCGAGCGCGTCGACGGCTTCCGCCAGATGCTCCAGAACATCCTCACCGTCAACGCCACCCTCGTCTCCCAGGCCCAGAACGAGGAGATGAAACAGCTCGCCGAAGCCGGCCACGCCCAGAACGACGAGATCAAGAAGATCTCCTCCTGGGCCGCCATCCTCTTCGCCCCGACCCTCATCGGCACCGTCTACGGCATGAACTTCGTCCACATGCCCGAACTCAACTGGCTGTTCGGCTACCCGTTCGCCATCGCCCTGATGGCCGCGGTCTGCGTCGGCCTGTACGTGATCTTCAAACGCCGCGACTGGCTGTGAGGACACCACCTGGAACGCACCGACGCGACGCCCTGCCCACGCGCCAGCCGCGCTGGGCCGCCCTGTCAGAGCCAGCCGTTACGGCGAAACGCGCGGAAGACGAACACACAGACGGCGACGGTCACCAGCAGCACCGCCGGGTAGCCGAACGTCCACCGCAGCTCCGGCATGTAGTCGAAGTTCATGCCGTACACACCCACCACCATCGTCGGCACCGCCACCAGGGCCGCCCCGGCGCTGATCTTGCGCATGTCGGTGTTCTGCTGCAACGACAACCGCGCAACGCTCACGTCAAGGATGCTGGAGACCAACTCGTCGAACCCGACGATCCGCTCCTTCGCCTGCGCGTGATGGTCGGCGACATCCCGCAGATAGGCGGCGATCCCCGCCGGCACCTCCGACAGCGACCCGTCCGCCAGCCGCTGGAGCGGCAGACCGAGTGGCACCACGGCCCGCTTGAACTCCAACAGTTCACGCTTGAGCTGGTAGGTCCGCCCGGAATGGTCACCGCGCTCCGGAGAGAAGACCTCGCTCTCCAGCTCCTCCACGTCCCGCTCGAAGGCGTCCGCCACCTCCAGATACCGGTCGACGACGTGGTCGGCCACCGCGTGCAGCACCGCCGCGGGGCCGAGCGCCAACAGCTCCGGGGCGGCCTCCATGTCACGCCGCACCCCGGTCAGGCCCGGCGCACTCCCGTGCCGCACCACGATCGCGAACCCCGGCCCGGCGAACACCATGATCTCCCCGGTGTCGACGATCTCACTGGTCGCCGTCACCTTGTCGTGCTCCACGTAGACGATCGTCTTCAGCACCAGGAACAGCGTGTCCCCGTACCGCTCCAACTTCGGCCGCTGATGCGCACGAACCGCGTCCTCCACCGCCAACGGGTGCAGCTCGAACGCCGCCGCGATCTCCGCGAACTGCTCAGCCGTCGGCTGATACAGACCGATCCACACGAACCGGCCCTCCCGCTCGCCTATCCGCCGCAGCACCTTCGACAGGTCCACCTCGCCCGGCAGCCGCCGCCCGTCCTCGTACAGTGCACAGTCCACAACCGCCCGCGCAACCATCCCGGCCACCACCCTCCGCACACACCGCCGCCGACAGCCAGCCAACCTACCGGGTGTGCTGGGGTGCCCACACCGCCCCCGGAAGCGGAACTCCGGACCACGCCGCGGAGTCCGGCGACCTGCGGCCGAGCGACGTCCAACCTGTTCCCGCCCTGCTCGGCGACGCGCACGCCTACCGGCGGTTGCGCCACGGGATCGGTATCGTCCGCCCCGAGGCACCATGCCTGCGGCCCAGCAGCCCGCACGGAGGAGGACCACCATGGCCGATCGCGGTTCCGTACCCCGGCCACCGGCGGCTCGCCGGCCGAGCACCCAGGACACGGCGCGCCTCGCGCTGGTGGTCGGTGCGCTCGGCGTGGTCTTCGGTGACATCGGGACCAGCCCCATCTACACCCTCCAGACCGTGTTCAACCCGAGCGACCCGCACCCCGTGCCGGTCACGGTGGCGAACGTGTACGGGGTGGTGTCGCCGGTGTTCTGGTCGGTGGTGATCATCGTCCTGGTCACCTACGTGCTGCTGGCGATGCGCGCCGACAACGAGGGCGAGGGCGGCATCATGGCGCTGATCACCCTGCTTCGGCGGTCGGGCTCCGCACAGGGCCGTCGCACCACCGCTGTCCTCGCCGCGCTCGGGATCTTCGGCGCGTCGCTGTTCTTCGGCGACAGCATGATCACTCCGGCGATCTCGGTGCTGTCCGCCATGGAGGGGCTCAAGGTCGTCGACGCGTCGTTGGAGAACGCGGTCGTGCCCGGCACCGCGGCGATCATCGTGGTGCTGTTCCTGGTGCAGCGCAAGGGGTCCGCGGCGGTGGGCCGGCTGTTCGGGCCCGTGATGATCGTCTGGTTCGTGGCCATCGCCGCGTGCGGCGTGAGGGGCATCGCGGACCACCCGCAGATCCTCAGGGCCCTGTCGCCCGGCTACGCCCTGGGATTCCTGGCCGGCCATTTCGGCACCGCGTTCTTCGCGCTGGCCGCAGTCGTGCTCGCCGTCACCGGCGCCGAGGCGCTCTACGCCGACATGGGGCACTTCGGCCGCCGGTCCATCACCCGCGGCTGGCTGTTCCTCGTCTTCCCCGCGTGCGTGCTGAGCTACCTCGGCCAGGGCGCGCTGATCCTCGACGATCCGGGCAACATCAGCAGCCCGTTCTTCCTGCTCGTCCCCGGCTGGGGACAGATCGCGATGGTCGTCCTGGCCACGGCGGCGACGGTGATCGCCTCCCAGGCCGTGATCACCGGCGCGTACTCGGTCGCCTCCCAGGCCGCCCAGCTCGGCTACCTGCCGAGGCTGCGGATCGCGTACACGTCCGAGTCCACCATGGGTCAGATCTACGTGCCCTGGATCAACTGGCTGCTGATGGTCTCGGTGCTCACCCTGGTCTTCGCCTTCCGCAGCTCGACGGCGCTGGCCTTCGCCTTCGGCATGGCGGTCACCGGCACCATCACCATCACCACCCTGCTGTTCTTCTACGTGGCCCGCGCGAGGTGGGGCACGCCGAAGTGGCTGGTCGCCGTCGGCGCGACCGCGCTGCTGTCGGTGGACCTGCTGTTCGTGGCGGCCAACGCCACCAAACTCCTCCACGGCGCGTGGCTGCCACTGCTGATCGGCCTCACCGCCTTCTCCGTCATGACCACCTGGCAGCGCGGCCGCGAAATCGTCACCGCGGAGCGCGCACGACACGAAGGCCCGCTGCGCGAGTTCGTCGACCACCTCCACAGCGGGCAGGTGCAGGCGCTGCGGGTCCCCGGCACGGCCGTCTTCCTCAACCGCGGCAAGCAGACCGCCCCCCTGGCCATGCGCGCCAACGTCGAGCACAACCACGTCCGCCACGACCAGGTCGTGATCCTCTCCATCGAGACCGAGACAGTGCCCCGCGTCCCGGCCGACCGGCGCATCCTCGTCGACGACCTCGGCTACGCCGAGGACGGGATCATCCACGTCACCGCCCGGTTCGGCTACATGGAGACCCCGGACGTGCCCGGCACACTGGCCATGCTCACCCCGGCCGAGACCGAGGGACAGCTGCAACTCGACCAGGCGTCCTACTTCCTGTCGAAGATCGAGCTCCGACGCGGGAAGACACCCACCATGGCACCCTGGCGCAAGCGGCTGTTCATCGCCACCTCCTACATCACCGCCGACGCCGCCGAATACTTCGGCCTCCCCCGCGACCGCACGATCATCATGGGCTCACACATCGAGGTGTAACCACGCCGGCCACCAAAGGCCGGTTCAGAAGCGAGCGACGACCGCCCGGAGAAAGTCGCTCACCCAGGTGCGGCCGCACAGAACCCCGACGACCGACTCGCCACTCACGCAATGACGACGCTCACCGGCCCGGTCCTCGCGACGGCCGATCACCACCGGCAGCCGTACCACCGGAGATCTGTCGGCACGTCAGAATGGCCGAGTGCCAGAAGGCATCAGGACCGAACCCGGAGGTGCAACCCATGACGCGATACAGCGTCGACCCCGACCGGCACGAGCTGATCGCCACCTGGGGAACCGGCGAAGGCGACCTCGCCACCCGGGTAGTCTCCCTCCCGGCCGGGGCCGAGACCTCCGTTCTGCTGCGCCTGGCCAGCGCGCTCAGCCACCTGTCCGACGCCGCCTGGCGCACCTACACCCACCCCGCCAGTGCCGCCTCCTCCGTCGAGCCCAACTCCGAGGGCTGGCGCCGCGAGGAGGAACGCAAGTCCTTCGACGAGGTCCCCGATGCCATCACCCGGCCCAACCTCCCCCGGGACGGCATGCTCGACGTCGAATACAGCCCCCTGGTCGAATCCGCCCACCGCGCCGGCCGCGCCCTGCACGCCCTCGACGACCAGCTGCTCACCGACGCCGTCCTCGCCGAAGCCGCCGTCGAGCTCGTCGCCGTCGAGAACGCCGAGCTCGGTGACCTCACCGGCCGCGCCCGCCAGGCCGTCCTCCTCAGTCGCGAAGGCGCCTCCCCCGTCCAGGTCGCCGCCGCCGACCGCCTCCTCGAACAGAACCCCTTCGGCCCCGCCGTGCTCCTCACCGAGATCGACCCCACCGCCGCCGCCGTCGCCGCCGCACACTGGCTGGCGGCCGCCGCCGAGGTCACCGCCGAAGCCACCGGCCACTCCCCCACCACCGTGCTCCTCGAAGCCGACGGCATCGAAGCTCTCCCCCACGAAACCCCCACCCTCGTCCTCGAACTCCTCGAAGCAGGCGTCTCCCCCTACGACGCGGTCACCGGCCTCGTACGCCACGCCCTCCACGTCGCCGACGGCCACCTCCCCGACCCCGCCGGCCTGCGCGAACAACTCGAAGACCTCCACGACGACCTCACCGAACACACAGGCCCGGACACCGACCCCGAGGACACCGGCCTGCACCTCACCCCCCTCGACCCCAAGCGCCCCGCCCGCGACCTCCTCGAAGACCTCCTCACCGGCATCCACGGCTGCTGGCTCCTCCACGAGGAATACGACGAACTCGACGACGAGGACGACCTCGACGACGAGGACCGGGACGGCGCCGAGCACGCCGGACAGCCGCACAACCGCAGTCGCAGCCGCAGCCGCTTCGCCCAGCTCGTTCGCGAAGCCGCGGCCGCCCACCGCGACCGACTCGTCTGACCGCCCGCCGTGCCCACCCGCCCACGGATTCCCCGCAGTCCCGTCCGACCCCAGGCCGGCTGACCTGGCCCGCTGTTCAGTGACACGACGTAGCCGCATCGAGGGGCATGACCTCCATCCCCAGACCCTCAGGCAGTTACGTACAGTAACGAAATTCCGGGCATCCGCAGTGCCGACCCGGGTATCGAGGGAGTCGTCCGCACATCCGCATGCCCAGCGGGTCCTCACCGCGAGTCGCAGGTCAGAGGCCTGATCCGGCGTTGGTGATCGCATGGTGGTCGCAGACGACCCTCCGGCCGGTCGCACCGCTAACCTCCGCGAGCCGATCACGAACCAACGACCGCTGGAGGAACACGAAGTGCGCAAGTCAGCACGGCCAGGCCGGGTCTACCGCCGTTGCGGATGCCGGGACGCAGCCCGGCGCCAGCTCGGGGCGGCGTGTCCGCACCTGGCCGAGGAGGGGCACGGTACGTGGACGTTCGCCGTCGACATCCCCTCCCTCACCGGCCGCAGGCGCACCGTACGCCGTGGCGGCTTCGAGGACGCCTTCGCCGCCGAGACGGCGCTGCGGCGCTTCCTCGAAGGGCGCAAACTCGGCTTCGACGCCGACCCCCACGAGACGGTCGCCGCCTACCTCACCAAGTGGCTCAAGGGCATGGAGTTCCTGCTCAAACCCACCACCTACGCCCGCTACCGCACCTACGTGCTCTGCGAGTTGATACCCGTCTTCGGCAAGCTGCGCCTGGAGGAGCTCGCCCACGACCACATCGCCACCTACGCCCACGAACAGCTCGAAGCCGGCCGCGGACGCCAGGCCGTCTACCACTGCCTCGCAACCCTCTCCAGCGCCCTCGGCACAGCCGTCCGCACCCACCGCCTGCCCTTCAACGCCGCCCAGCCCCTGCCCATGCGCAGGCCCCGCCCCGACGAACGCGTCCCCTGGACCGCGGAGCAGGCCGTCGCCTTCCTGGGGCACTGCCGAGGCGTCGACCCCGCCTTCGCCGACCTCTTCGAGGTCATCATCGGCACCGGCCTGCGCAAGGGCGAGGCACTCGGCCTCCAGCGCCCGTGCGTGCGGCTCGACGACCGCGTCATGTACATCCGCCACACCCTGTCCGCGATCGACAACCACGAACTCGTCCTGACCGCACCGAAGACCAGGAAGAGCCGCAACTGGGTGCCCCTGTCGGAGCGCGTCGCCGCCGCCCTCCAGCGCGCCATGACCCGCAGCACGGCCACCATCAACGGCCACGTCTTCCAGGGCCCCGACGGCAAGCCCCTCCACCCGGCCGCCGTCCGCCGGCGCTTCCACGAACTGCGCGAACAGGCCGCACTGCCCCACGTCACCATCCACGACCTGCGCCACCTCGCCGCCACCCTCGCCCTGGAGGGCAACGTCTCCATGGCCGTCATCTCCAAGACCCTGCGGCACTCGACACTCTCGACCACCGCCAACATCTACAGCCACCTGACCCGGGACGTCGCCAGAGCCGCCGTGAACACCATCGAAGCAAGGCTCCACCTCGTCGAAACCCGCATCCGGCACGACCCGGACGCCCCTGCCCACGACGTCGGCCCGCCGAACCCACTGTTCAGCCACGCGGCCTGACCAACGCACCCCTGAGGTCGGCTCAGCGTTCCGAGCCACCCCGGCCTCCGGGGCCGAAAGCACGCGGGACTCCCGGCTCATAACTGACACCCGATAAACGTGCGGCCCGTCGCAACAGACGACGCCGCAGGTTCCACCGGCATGCCCATTTCCCGCGAATCCCGGCCCATTTCAGCGCCGCCGAGGCGACCGGTCCGCGATCGGCCGCACGCGGATTCCGGATAGGTGAACAAATACCCCGTCACGGCCGGATCACAGGGGCCAGGCCTGCGGAAACGCGCCCAGCAAGGCCGCGTGAACGAGCGTTCACGATCACCTTGCGACCACCAAAGGAAAAAGCCACTCCTATCATTTCGATAGAAGTGGCTTCCGACCTGCAAAAACGCTGGTCGGGACGACAGGATTTGAACCTGCGCCCCCTTGACCCCCAGCCGCGACCGCCATTGACGAGTCGATGACCGAGACCCCTGGGTGGGTCCACCACAGCGGGAGTTCAGTCCACTGGCGCAGGCCGCTGCGAAGCAGGACCCCGTCCTCGACCCACACCAGCTCTCCGGAGCTGCCGGTCACGTCCAAGCACGCCCAGAGGAAGCCGCCCATCGTCTCCTGGCCGGTCGGCGCGGCGATGTTGTGGACCTGGTGACCGACGCGCAGGGCCTGGTCGAGCGCGAACGCCGCGACGTCCCGGACATCCACCGGCTGAATGCTCCTCGCGGGATCCCCGGGCGCGAGGATTCGTCCGCCGTGTTCGGCCCGTCGCAACCACCACGGCAGCCGCCCCACGTACTCCCCCGGTCCGAGGATCACGCTGGGTCGCAGAAGGCTCGTGCGGCTGAGGCCGAACGTCTCGGTCACCGCACGCTCGGTGCCGGCCTTCCGCTGCCCGTAGTAGGGATTGACCCCGGATGCTCCCTCCGGCGGCTGGCCGTATTCCGGGCCGGCGTCAGCCGGAGCCTCCCACACCGGCGAGTCGGTGGTCAGAGGCTCGGTTGGCCAGCCCTCGTACACCGCCACCGTGGACACGTACACGTACCGGCCGGCGACCGGTTCCAGGGCGCGGGCGCCGGCAAGTACGGCTCCCGGGTGAAGCGCAGAGGCGGAGGTATCGATCACCGCGTCCCACGGGCCGTGCGCTGCCAGTCGGGCGAGGTCTTCGGGTCGCTCCCGATCGCCGTGCACAGCGCTCGCGCCGGGCACGGGATTTCCAGACCGCCCGCGCGTGAACGTCGTCACCTCCCAGCCTCGCGTCAGGGCATCACTCACGACTGCCGGGCCCAGGAACCAGCCTCCGCCCAATACAAGGATCCTCATGCGGCCGATCCTGCCAGTCCGGCGCCGCCGCGCCCAGTAGAGCCTGAGCTCGCTACTGCGAGGCCAATCGGGCGATGGAACCGGACGCCGGGTTGATCGGGTCGCTGTAGCACATCAAGACCGCGCTGGACCACGTCGAGGTGCGCTGGATCGAGCATTACGGCTGCGAGGCCGACGACGTCGTCGCCACGCTGATCACCTTCGCCCGCCAGGACGAGCGGCCGGTGGACGTGATGAGCGCGGACAAGGACTTCCTCCAGCTCCTCGACGACCCGGGTATGCCCGTGCTGAACACGATGCTGGCCGAGCACCGCCCCTACACCGCCGGCCCTGACGTCCTGACCCGCCCCGGGCCACCGCCCCCACCATCGGGCCCTTCAGAACCGTGACCGAATACGCCCGGCTCGCCGGCTCCTACAGCGGCCTCAAGGCGCGCGGTAACGCCAGTGTCGGCGCGATCTGGTCCACGGACGGGTCCGCTACGTTCACGATCACGCCGTGGGCGTCCCAGCAACTGGCCGTCCGGAGCCCGATCTTCAACGGTTCCTACACCGCCACGGACACGACCACCGGCCAGGTCGCCACCACCGTCCGTACCGGCGAGCGGATCACGTTCCCCGGCACCGGATACCACGTGTAGAAGATCACGGGCACCCTCGTCCACTGAACCGTTCCGATCACACTACGCAGGCGCCGCGAACTCCGATTATGCCGATCCGAGGCGACCGACACCCCAGTTCGCGAGACACCCTGCGGCGGTCCCGGGTGCCGGGACCGCCGTCTCTGCGCAGCCGATCGCGGATCCGATCAGCTCTGTCGGGGCCCTCCGGTTCAGTCCGCCGAAGCCCCGCTCATGCGACGCAGAACTCAGCTGTGCCGCGCCGTCCAACGCGCTTCACTGACTTCCGCCCTATGAGGTCAACCGACCCAATGTGGCCGGTCAACCCGACCACGCTGCTCCTCACCATCACCGTCGCCGTCTTCCTGCACTGACCGGCGCCGTCGGAGCCCGCCCCGCACAGCGACGGATCTGGTGACCGCAGCGGCGAAGCGACTGCGAACTCACGGCACGGCGCCGCTGTGCGAGCGCACGGTGTAAACAGATCGACCAGCTCCATGCGCCGTGGTCTCAGGAGAACCCACCGAGTCAACTGATGGATCATCAGAAAAGTCAGCAAAAGGTCAGCATCGATCCGATTAAAGGCTGTCACACCGTCCCAAACATGCGACTCGACGTGACATCCCCCACAGGGTCCTTTCACCCGACCGGCGCGCCCCCACAGCCCCTCAAGCCGGCACACCGCGTGATCCGGATCCACCACTGGAGAGGACCGCAGATGCGTGCCTCACAAACACATTTCACGAGGTCAGCGCACTCGCCCGCGCGCCTTCAGGGGGAGGCCCGGAAGCTCTGGCGCCCGCAGACGAGCCCCGTCGTAGCCGTGCACTTCACCGAAGCGAAACCCCTTCTCCCAGTCATTTCGTGCCTGTACGATCTCGTCACCGGATCGGCCGATGAAGTTCCACCACATGACGAGGTGTTCCTCGAAGGGGGCGCCGCCGAGCAGCAGCAGGGAGCTGTCGGTGCGGGCGTGGAGGGGGAGTTCGCGGCGGTCGGTGCCGAGGTAGAGCATCGAGCCGGGGTCGAGGGGGACGCCGTCGACGTCGGTGCGCCCGGACATGGTGAGGACGGCGTACTCGAAGCCGGGTTCCAGGGGCAGGCGCAGGTCGGCGCCCTGGGTGAGGGTGAGGTCGGCGCCGACCAGGGGGGTGTGGGTGGTGCCGGGCGAGGTGGCGGTGTCGAGGGTGCCCAGGATGACGGTGGCGTGCAGGCCGGGGGCGGTGACGACGGGCAGCTCGGCGTGGTGCTCGAAGGCCGGGTCGGTGTGCCGGTGGGCGTCCGGGAGGGCGACCCAGAGCTGGGCGCCGTGCAGCAGGCGGGCGTGCTCGCGGGGGGACTCCTCGGAGTGGGAGATCGCCCGGCCGGAGGTCATCAGGCCCAGCTCGCGCGGGCGCACCGTCCGCAGGCTCCCCAGACTGTCGCGGTGCAGCACCTCGCCCTCGTGCAGCCAGCTGACCGTCTGCAGGCCCATGTGCGGGTGCGGCGGCACCTGCATCCCCGGCTCACCCGCGATGTCGTCCGGACCGTAGTGGTCGACGAAACACCACGCCCCGACCATCCGCCGCCCCAGATTCGGCAGCAACCGCCGCACCACCGTACTGCCACCGAGCGCGGTCTCGCGCGGGGCCAGCAGTTCGTGGACGGGGCCGCCGGGTCGGGCGCCGCTGCGGAGGTCGGGGGTGACGGCTCGGAGGTCGGGCTCAGCCATGGTGTGCCGTGCTTCCTGCGGTGGTGGGGGTGCCGGCCGCGCGGGCGGGGGCGGGCACGACGGGCGTTCCGGCGGTGACCGCGCGGGTGACGGGCGTGCGCTCGGCGATGTCCAGCAGCCGGGCGCGCTGGGCGTCGTCGAGGTCGCCGACCAGGTCGATCCGCCGGGTGATCCGGACGGCCTTCTCCGGCCCCTTCTCGTAGCCGAGGTGGACCCGGACGGTCTCCAGCGGCCAGCCCTTGCGCTGCGCGTACATCCGCAGGGTGATCGCGGTGCACGAGCCGAGCGCGGAGAGGAGCAGGCCGACCGGGGTGGTGGCGGTGTCGGCACCGCCGGCCGACTCGGGTTCGTCGGCGGCGAGCCGGTGCCGGCCGGAGCGGATGTCGATCCGGTAGTCCTCGCCCGTGCTGGTGGCGACGGCGGCGGCGGACCGGACGAAGTCGGCGGCGGGCGCCGAGGCGGCGGGGACGGTGGCGGACGCGGCGTCGGGCGTGGCGGCCGGGTGCTCCGCCGGGGCGGCGGTCACAGGCCGAACCGGGCGCGCTGGGCCTCGGGCACCAGGTCGACGTAGTCGGGGTGCTTGCCCAGCCAGCCGCGGATGAAGGGGCAGTACGGGAGGACGGCGAGGCCCTGCGCGCGGGCGTCGTCCAGGGCGGCGCGGGCGAGCGTGCCGGCGAGGCCGCGGCCGGCGAACTCCGGGTCGATCTCGGTGTGGATGAAGGCGATCTCGCGCTCGTACCGGTGGTACTCGGCGAAGCCGGCGGGCTTGCCGTCGTCGGTGATGTCGTACCGCGACTTCTCCGGGTTGTCCGTCACATCGGTGGCCATCGGTCCTCCTCGGGGTGAGCGCGGGGGTTCGCCCCGCCGATCATGGTTTTAATTTATCATTCAACTACAGGAGGTTCAAGAGTGCCCCCGGAACGGACGGCCAGGGCCCGACGGCGGCACCGCCGGGCCCTGGCAAACCGTCAGAAGGCCGAGTGGGCGAACCAGTGGGCCAGCAGCTGCTCGTCCCCCTGCACGTCGAAACGGTCGTCGGACCGGTCCAGCCGGCCGTAGAGGAGCAGCAACAGGTCCGCCGCGGTGCCCCGGACGGTCGCGTCGGCAGGGGTCCCGGCGGCCGCGTCGGCGCCCTGCGGTACGAGCCCGAACCCGTCCGGCCGGAGCCGGACCAGCCAGTCGCCGGCCCCGTCGGTGCGGGTGAACCGGACGGTCCGGCCCGCGGCCCGCAGCTCGGCGGTCCTCGGGGCGAAGAGGGCGGCGAAGGGCAGGTTGACCAGGAACTCGGCCACCCCGTCGGCCGCCAGGGCCGGGTCGATCTCCGGGCGGTGGCCGAGCGCGAGCTCCGCGTCCACCCGGTGGACCAGCGTCTCGAACAGCATCCGGCGCACCCAGAACCGCGCGTGCTGATCCGCACCCCAGGCCCACATCGGCGCGTCGAGGTCGGCCGCGGCGAACTCCGCACCGGCCTCGGCCGCCGCCTCGGCCAGCCAGTCGGGGTAGCCGTCCGGCCCGTCCGGCAGCCGCAGGTCGACCTCACGGCTGCGCGGCGGCTCCTGGACCCGCTGCCGCAGCAGGACGGTGAACCAGCGCTGCACGCTGCCGGCGTGGCGGACCAGGTCGGTCAGCGTCCAGCCCGGGCAGGTGGGCACGGCGGTCGCCGGGTCGGCATCCCGGACGGCGGCGACGAAGCGGGCGGTCTCGGCGGCGACGGCGCCGCCGTGGTCGAGGGTGGTGGTCACGGACGTCCTTCTCCCGGAGCGGTGAATCGGTGGGTCGGAAAGGGTGTCGACGGGCAGGGTGTCGACGGGCAGGGTGTCGACGGGCAGGGGCCCGGCCGGCGCGGGGGCGGTCCCGGCCGGTGCCGGACCGGTCATGCCAGCGGCCGGTCGGTGAGGGGCTTGTCGACCACGGCCTTGGCATGGCTGAACGTGTCGATGGAGTACTCGCCGTGGTACCGGCCCATCCCGCTCTCCCCCACGCCGCCGAAGGGCAGCTCGGGCATGGCCAGGTGAGAGACGGGCAGGCCGAAGGTGAGCGCGCCGGAGGAGGTCTCCTCGGTCAGCCGCTGCTTGGTCGCCTCCGACTCGGTGAAGGCGTACAGCGCGAGCGGCTTGTCCCGCTCGTTGATGAAGGCGATCGCCGCATCGAGGTCGGGCACGGTGACGATCGGCAGGACGGGGCCGAAGATCTCCGCCGTCATCACCGGGGCGTCCGGGGAGACGTCGGCGAGGACGGTCGGGGCGAGGTAGCGCTCCGCGCGGTCGTGCCCGCCGCCGGTGACCACCCGCCCGTCCGCGAGCAGCGCGGTGAGCCGGTCGAAGTGGCGCTCGTTGACGATCCGCCCGTAGGCGGGGCTGGCGGCCGGGTCGTCGCCGTACAGCTCGTGGACGGCGGCGGCGAGCTGCTCCTCCAGCCCGGCGGCCGTCCCACCGACGGCGAGGACGTAGTCGGGGGCGACGCAGGTCTGGCCGGCGTTGAGGAACTTGCCGCGGGCGATCCGCCGGGCGGTGAGCGCGAGGTCGGCGCCGGGCTCGACCACGACCGGGCTCTTGCCGCCGAGCTCCAGGGTGACCGGCGTGAGGTGCCGGGCGGCCGCCGCCATGACGATCCGGCCGACCGTGCCGTTGCCGGTGTAGAAGATGTGGTCGAAGCGCTGCTCCAGCAGGGCGGTGGTCTCGGGGACGGCCCCCTCGACCACGGTCACCGTCTCCGGGTCGAGGTAGCGCGGCAGCAGCCGGGCCATCGCCGCGGAGGTCGCCGGGGCCAGCTCGCTCGGCTTGACGACCGCCACGTTGCCCGCCGCCAGGGCGCCGACCAGCGGGGCCAGCGCGAGCTGCAGCGGGTAGTTCCACGGCGCGATGATCAGCACCACGCCGAGCGGGTCGCGGACCACCCGGGCCTCGGCCGGGCGGAAGACCTCCGGCACGGCGGCCGGCTTCGGCCGGAGCCACTCCTCCAGGTGCGCCACGGTGTGGTCGAGCTCGTGGAGCGTGAACCCGATCTCGGTGCGGTACGCCTCCGCCGCGCTCTTGCCGAGGTCGGCGGCCAGCGCCCGCTGGAACTCCTCGGCCTGCTCGGTGAGCAGGGCGCGCAGGGCCGCCAGCTGCTCCAGCCGCCGGTCGAGCGGCTTGGTGCGGCCGCCGGCGAAGGCGGTGCGCAGGCGGGTGACCAGCGCGGGGATGTCCGCGACGGCGGTGGCCGGGGCGGGAGCGGCGGAGGCCGGGGTGGCGGAGGTCGGGGTGTGCGTCATGAGGGGGCTCGCGGTCCTTCCGGAGGCTTGATGACCTAGATGGTTTATGTCTTCAAGTATTTTGACCGTAGACCTCAATGGTTGAGGATGTCAAGCAATCTCCCTATGCTGGATGTATGCCGCAGACACCCCAGGCCGTACCGCCGCCCTCGCCCGAAGAGCTGATGGACCAGCTCGCCCGGGTCGCCGCGGCGTACTACCGCCACTTCGCCGCGGTGGCCGCCGGGCACGGCCTCACCCTGATGCAGGGCAAGACCCTCAGCCTGCTCGGCCGCCCGCGGCCCATGCGCGCCCTGGCCGAACTGCTGGCCTGCGACGCCTCCAACGTCACCGGCATCGTCGACCGGCTGACCACCCAGGAGCTCGTCCGGCGCGAAGCCGACCCCGACGACCGCCGGATCAAGAACATCGTCCTCACCGAACAGGGCGAGGAGACGGTCGGACGCATTCGGGCGGAGCTGATGTCCGGCCTCACCTCCCTCGGACAGCTCACCGGGGACGAGCGCACCACCCTGCGCACCCTGCTCGGCCAGGCCTTCCCCGAGACCACGGCCCCGCCCCGACCGACGGCCTGACCCGCCCCTCCCCCGCCCCTTGCCGCCCTGACCCGCCCCTCCCCCGCCACGACCACGCCCCGGGTCGGGCCGGGTCGCGCCGGGCCGACAGCGCCATCAGCCGGGGACGGTCCGGAACCGGAGCCGGTACTCCGTCGGCGTTGTGTCGAGGGTCCGGCGGAACGCCCGGACGAGGGTGTCCGTCGTGCCGAACCCGCAGCCGGACGCGATCCGGTCGAGCGTGGCGTCGGTGGCTTCCAGCTGGTGGCGGGCCCGCTCGACCCGGGCCGACTCGACGTAGGCGCTCGGCGTCATGCCGAGCTCCGCCTTGAAGATCCGCGTGAGCTGCCGCTCCCCGACGTGGGCGTGGGCAGCGAGGTCCGCGACGGTGAGCGGACCGGCCAGGTTGCGCGTGATGTGGAGCCGCAGCTCCTCGATGCGCCGCGTCGTGGAGACGGGCTCCAGCGGGACGCTGAACTGGCTCTGCCCGCTCGGCCGCTTCAGGTACATCACGAGCTGGCGGGCGACGCGCAGCGCGACGGTCTCGCCGAAGTCCTCGGCGACGAGGGCCAGTGACAGGTCGAGGCAGGCGCTGATCCCCGCGCCCGTCCACACGTTGCCCTCGCGGATGAAGATCGGGTCGGCGTCGACCTCGATCTCCGGGTGGTCGGCGGCGAGTTGCTGCGCGGTCGACCAGTGGGTGGTGGCGCGCCTGCCGTCGAGCAGCCCGGCGGCGGCGAGGATGTGCGCGCCGACGCAGACCGAGGCCACCCTCCGGGCGTTGCCGGCCAGCGTCCGCACCCACGCGACCACGGCCGGGTCGGTCAGCGGGTGCACGCGGCGCCGGCTGTCGACCTCCACCGCGCCCGGCACC
Source organism: Kitasatospora sp. NBC_01560 (assembly GCF_045208415.1). Classification (NCBI taxonomy): domain Bacteria; kingdom Bacillati; phylum Actinomycetota; class Actinomycetes; order Kitasatosporales; family Streptomycetaceae; genus Kitasatospora; species Kitasatospora sp. NBC_01560. Next base: position 1,567,941 of record NZ_CP109364.1, read on the forward strand.
AGGAGGGTGTCGATGCGCCGCGCGGCCGCCTCGCCGAAGGTGAGGTCGGGGAGGATCCGCACGCCCGCGGAGGTGGTGACGGGGTCCGTCGTGGCCGCGGCGAGGACGACGCGGTAGCCCGTCGCGTCGTCGGTCTCGCGCTGGACGAGCGAGAACACCTCCGGCGGCCCGGTGACGTCGAGCAGGTCGACGCCCTCGAAGAGGACGACGACGATGAAGCGTTCGACGGTGCTCATGCAGCTCCTGACTCTCTCCGGCCCCGAGTCCGGGCCCGGCCCCGGGTCTCGGCCCGATCTGAGTCCGACCCGACCCAGCCAGCCGGCCCGGCCCGGCCCGGTCGGCGCATCCCCGATGTCGGTATCTGCATGTTAGACGGCATTGCCGACATCGCACGGCCGGCCGTAGCTTTCAAGGGCAGCCCACCGCGGGCGAAACCGCGGAAACCCCAGCACGGAACCGAAGGTGGTACCCCCATGGCTACGACGACCCTGCGCGCGCTCAACGGTCTCGACGAGACGCCCGCGTCACTCGCCGACGCGACCCTGATCCTGATCGACTACCAGAACACCTACGTCGGCGGCGTGATGGAGCTGGAGGGCTGGGAGACCGCGCTCGACTCCGCCGCCGCCCTCCTGGCCCGGGCCCGCACCGCGGGCAGCAAGGTCATCCACGTCGTCAACGACGGCGGCGAGGGCACCCCGTACGACATCCGCGCCGAGATCGGCCGGATCCACCCGCGGGTGGCACCGGTGGAGGGCGAGCCGGTGGTCGTCAAGCAGACGCCGAACGCCTTCCTCGACACCGACCTCGACCGGCACGTCGACGCCGCCGGCCACAAGGACGTCATCGTCGCCGGCTTCATGACGCACATGTGCGTCACCTTCACCACCGCGGGCGCCTTCCTGCGCGGCAACCGGCCCACCGTGGTCGCCGACGCCTGCGCCACCCGGCCGCTGCGATCGGTGGGCGCCGACCTGACCGCCGCCCAGGTCCACCACGCCGCGCTCGCCACCATCGCCGACCTGTACGGGGTCGTCGTCCCGACCGGCGCCTCGGTGGCCTGACCGCCGCGGGGCCCGCCCCCGCACCCTCCGCGGAAGACCGTTCCCCTCCGGGCGAGCGGTCTTCCGCCGTTCCCGCCGCGTCGTGGAGCCGGGTTCCTGCCTCAACCCCCTTGCAGGACAGTGCCGTTCCTACCCGAACGGCACCCTGGCAGGGCGTTTTCGCACCTGCCGCGATTCAAACCTGATTCCCCGGAACGTTCACCCTATCGGGTACAGAGATCGCTCAGGAGCGCTCCCGGTCGCACCGCCCCGCCTACCGTTGATCAGCGGGCGACAAGGGGGCCAGACGCCGAACTCCCCTCCCTGCCAGGCCAGGCGACGGCCCGTCATGACTACCGGTCCTTCACAGAGGGAGGCTTCCCCATGCCCGTGGGCACCACAGCGGAGCACCGCACGACGGGACTACGCACAACGGGACCAGGCACGACGGAGCTACGCACGACCGGACCACGCACGACGGAGCGCCGCACGGACACCCCGGCGGCACGGCCGTGAGCCGCCGGACCCTGGAGCGGATCCTCGGCGGCCCCAGCGGACTGGGGACGGCAGGCCTGCGGCCCGCCCGGAGCGACACGGCACCACAGCCCGGCGACGCCATCCCCGGCCTCTACCACCACCCGATCGCCGAACCCGACCCCGTCCGCTCCGAGGAGGTCGGCCACCGGATCAAGGCCTGGGCGGTGGACGAGGTCGAGCTCTACCCGCCGGAGTGGGAGGACCAGTTCGACGGCTTCTCGGTGGGCCGCTACATGGTCGCCTGCCACCCCGACGCCCCCGACATCGAGCACCTGATGATCGCCGCCCGGCTGATGACGGCCGAGAACGCGGTCGACGACTGCTACTGCGAGGACCACGGCGGCTCGCCCGTCGGCCTCGGCGGGCGCCTGCTGCTGGCGCACACCGCGCTCGACCCGCTGCACACCGCACCGGAGTACCACCCGGCCTGGGCCGAGTCGCTGCACGCGGACGCCCCCCGGCGGGGCTACCGCTCGGCCATGGACTACTTCGTCCGCGCGGCCACGCCGTCCCAGGTGGACCGGTTCCGCCACGACATGGCACGCCTGCACCTGGGCTACCTCGCCGAGGCCTCCTGGTCCGAGACCGACCACGTCCCGGACGTGTGGGAGTACCTGGCGATGCGCCAGTTCAACAACTTCCGCCCCTGCCCGACCATCACGGACACCGTGGGCGGCTACGAACTGCCGGCCGACCTGCACGCGCTGCCCGCCGTCCAGCGCGTCATCGCGCTCGCCTCCAACGCGACGACGATCGTCAACGACCTGTACTCGTACACCAAGGAGCTGGCCGGCCCCGGCCGGCACCTGAACCTGCCCGTGGTGATCGCCGAGCGCGAGGACCTCGCCGACCGCGACGCCTACCTCAAGGCGGTCGAGGTCCACAACGACCTCATGCACGCCTTCGAGGACGAGGCCACCACGCTGGCCGCCGAACTCCCCGCCCCCACCCTGCTGCGCTTCCTGCGCGGCGTGGCCGCCTGGGTCGACGGCAACCACCACTGGCACCGGACCAACACCTACCGCTACAGCCTGCCCGACTTCTGGTAACCAAGGAGCTGACCAATGACGACGACCGACATCACCACCGCCCTCACCACCGCCCCGATCCCCGGGCCCGCAACCCCCTACCAGGACGACATCGCCCGCTACTGGGACGGCGAGGCCCGGCCCGTCAACCTGCGCCTCGGCGATGTGGACGGCCTCTACCACCACCACTACGGCATCGGCGCCGTCGACCACGCCGCGCTGGGCGAGCCCGGTGACAGCGAGCGCGAGAAGAAGATCATCACCGAACTGCACCGCCTGGAGTCCGCCCAGACCGATGTGCTCCTGGACCACCTGGGTGACATCCGGCGCGACGCCACCCTGGTGGACGCCGGCTGCGGCCGCGGCGGCTCCAGCGTGATGGCCCACCAGCGCTTCGGCTGCCGGGTCGAGGGCGTCACCCTGTCGGCCAAGCAGGCCGAGTTCGGCAACCGGCGCGCCCGCGAGCTGGGCATCGACGGCTCCGTCCGCGCCCAGGTCTGCAACATGCTCGACATGCCCTTCGGCACCGGCGAGGTGGCGGGCTCCTGGAACAACGAGTCCAGCATGTACGTCGACTTGCACGACCTCTTCGCCGAGCACTCGCGGATCCTCTCCGTGGGTGGCCGCTACGTGACCATCACCGGCTGCTGGAACCCGGCCTACGGCCAGCCGTCGAAGTGGGTCTCCCAGATCAACGCGCACTTCGAGTGCAACATCCACTCCCGCCGCGAGTACCTGCGCGCCATGGCCGACAACCGCCTCGTCCCCCAGGCCGTCATCGACCTCACCCCCGACACGCTCCCCTACTGGGAGCTGCGCGCCACCTCCTCCCTCGTCACCGGCATCGAGGAGGCGTTCATCAACTCCTACAAGGACGGCTCCTTCCAGTACGTCCTCATCGCCGCCGACCGCGTCTGACACACCCGGCGACCCCGGCCCCCAGCCGGCAGCGTCCGCCCGGCAGCCCACCCCGGGCTGCCGGGCGGACGTGCTGCTCGCCCCCACCCGACCCGGGCCTTCCCGACCGGCGCCGGAGGGCACTCCTGCGAGCGCCCCCGGGCGGCCGCCGAAAAAGAATTCCGCCGGCGTTGAACCGATCCGGGCCGGGATCCGTGTTGGGGGTGCAAGCGTCAACGGGACGCGGTCAGCATCAACCAACCTGGTACCAGGAGGAGTTCGTCATGTCCAAGTACTTCGGGAGCCGTCGTCTGCTCGCCGTCGCCGGCCTCGCCGCCGTCGCCCTCGCCGTGACGGCCTGCGGGCCCGGTGACGACAGCCCGGCCGGGGCGGCCGCGGCTCCGCCCGCGGCGTCGGGGTCCTCGGCGGCGGCCCCGGCAACCCCGGCGGCCCCGGCGTCCGGGGCGGCGGCGGGTGTCCGGCTGGTGGCGGCCGACTCGGCGGCGCTCGGGGCGATCGTGACGGACGCCTCCGGGCGGACGCTGTACCGGTTCGACAAGGACACCGCCAAGCCGTCCGCGAGCACCTGCACCGATGCCTGTGCCGCGAAGTGGCCGCCCGTCACCGTGCAGGACAAGGTCGACGTCACCGGCGTCAGCTCCGCACTGGTCGGGAGCGTGACCAGGCCCGACGGGAGCAAGCAGCTGACGCTGAACGGCTGGCCGCTGTACCGGTTCGCCGGGGACAGTGCGGCGGGGCAGGTCAACGGGCAGGGCGTCGGCGGCACCTGGTTCGCGAGCACGCCCGAGGGCAGGAAGGCCCAGGCGGCCGGGCAGGCGCCCGGCACGGCGCCGGCGGCGAGCGCGTCGCCGAGCGGCGGCTACTCGGGCGGCTACTGACCGCGGGCCGAAGGGCGGCGCAGGCGTGACCGGCCGGGGCCGCCTTGCCTGCGCCGCGGGCGACCGGGGAGACTGTCGCGGTGCACCCGGGCCGCTCTCACCACCCGCTGGAGGGCGCCGCGCTCCCGGTCGGCGTCCTGCTCTGCCTTGCCCTGGGCCTGTCGCTGCTGGCGGTGCGCCTGTGGCCGGCGCCCGCTCCCCCGGCCGACTACGTCGCGATCAGCGCGGTCAGCGCCGAGGCCGCACCGGAGCCGGCCGGACCGGATGCCTCCACCGGCTCGTACGCCGAGGACTGCGGACGCAACCGGGAGGGGCACCGCAACGCCGACAACGTGGTGATCTCGCCGGGGGTCGTCGGCGGCGCGCACCACGTCCACGACTACGTCGGCAACGTGTCCACGGACGCCTCGTCCACCGATGCGACGCTGGTCGCCGCCGGGACGACCTGCACCGGCGGCGACCGCTCCAGCTACTACTGGCCGGTGCTGCGCCGCACGGACCGGACCGCGGAGGCCGGACCGCACGGACCGCACGCACCGGCGGACGGCGGGCACGGTAACACCGGCGAGATCCTCACCCCCGAGACGGTGTCCGTCGAGTACCGCGGAAACCCCTGGAGCAAGGTCGTGCCGATGCCGCGCTTCCTGCGGCTGCTGGAGGGTGACCCGACGGCGGCCACCGACGGCGGCGCGGACGCCCGGGCGCGGTGGGGCTGCAGCGGGTTCCCCGGCCGGACCACCACCCGCTACCCGCTCTGCCCGGCCGGAAGCCTGCTCACCCGGACGCTCGACTTCCCCAGCTGCTGGGACGGGCGCCGCACCGACAGCCCCAACCACCGCGCCCACACGGTGTTCCCGACCGCCTCGGGAGTCTGCCCGCCGCACACCTTCCCGATCCCGCAGCTGCGGGTGACCGTCGGTTACCGGCCACCGCCGGGCACGACCTTCGCCCTGGACGCGTTCCCGGAGCAGCAGCACAGTCCGCTCACCGACCACGGGGTGTTCGTCGGCCTCATGAGCGACGGACAGATGGCCTCCGTGGTGGCCTGTCTGAACCAGGACCGCACCTGTCGGGAATCCGGTTGAACCGGACGGCCGTCCCGTACGTGCTGGTCCTGGCACCTGACGACGGAGGAATGGGCGGATGGCGAGGACACGACCCGGCGCGCGGCGCGACGCGGCCGACGAGGCACTGATCCGAACGCTCTACGAGCAGCACGGCGGCGCGCTGCTCGCGTACGCCGTGCGGCTCACCGGCGACCGGGCCGCGGCCGAGGACGTGGTGCAGGAGACCCTGATCCGCGCCTGGCGCAACCCCGAGGCCCTGACCGAGGCCCGGGGGTCGGTCCGCGCCTGGCTGCTGACGGTGGAACGCAACCTGATCACCGACCGGTTCCGGGCCAGGGCCGCGCGCCCGGCGGAGGTCGCCGAAGTGTCCGAGGAGATGGCCACCGTGCCGGTGGAGCGCGACCACGCGGACGGCGTGGTGGAGACACTGGCGATGACGGAGGCGCTGGACCAGCTCTCGCCCGAGCACCGGGAGGTGCTGCGCTCCATCTACTTCCAGCGGTTGTCGGTCGCCGAGGCCGCGGTGCAGCTGGGCGTGCCGGCGGGGACGGTCAAGTCCCGGGCGCACTACGCGCTCCGGGCGCTGAAGCGGTCGTACACCGGCGGGGCGGGGACGTGGAAGGAGGTGGCGGTGTGAGCACGGAGCGGTTCGAGCGACCCGAGCAGCACGAGCGGCACGAGGAAGACCGGCAGCACGAGCTGCACGGGGAGCACGGGGAGCACGAGCGGAGCGCGGGGCTGCTCGGCGCCCATGTCCTGGGCGTGTTGGAGCCGGCGGAGGCGGAGTCGGTGGAGCGGCACCTGACCGGCTGCGCGCCCTGCCGCCAGGAGGTGGCCGAGTTGCGGGATCTGGAGCGCGTCCTGGGCGAGGTCCCGCCGGAGCTGCTGGTGGACGGGCCGCCCGAGGGCGGCGACCTGCTGTTGCAGCGGTCGCTGCGACAGGCCCGCGCCGAGCGGGGCACCGAGCTCCGGCGGCGCCGGGCGTGGATCGGCGTCGCGGCGGCGGTGGCGGCCGCGGCGGTCCTGACCGCGGGGGTCTCGCTGGGCCGCAGCACGGCGTCGGCACCGCCGCCGGTCGCGGTCGCCCCGGCGCCGTCCGCGGCGAGTGTGGCGCCGCCGCCGGCCGGCACGCGGACACTGTCGGCGACGGAGCCGTCCACCGGTGCCCGGATGACGCTGACCGTCACCCCGGCGGCGGGCTGGGTGCGGGTGAGCGCGGCGGTCACCGGGATCCCGGCGGGTCAGCGATGCCACCTGGTGGTCAACGGCAGGAACGGGGCGAGGGCGGACGCGGGCAGCTGGCTGGTCTCGCCGGCCGGTGCCGAGGCCGGCACCACGCTGGACGGCTCCGCCCTGGTCGCTCCGGAGGACGTCGCCTCCGTGTCGGTGGTGAACGAGTCCGGTCGGACGTTCGTGACGGTGCCGCTGTAGGAGGGCGAGGGCGCGCGCGGCCCTGCTGCAACGCCGCGCACCCGCGGGGCCGGTGACGGCTCCGCGGGTGCTCCGGTCGGTCGGGGGTCAGAACTGGGTGCTGACCGTGACGCCGCTGAAGTCGGTGACGGCGTACAGGCTGAGGTAGCGGTAGCCGGCGGTGGGGTTGGTGACGGTGAGGGACTGGGTGGTGCCGGTGCCGGTGGAGGAGGCGGTGAAGGCGCTCGGCGAGGCCCAGGTGCCCGGGTTGTAGTACAGGTTCGCGGTGCCGGTGCCGCCGGAAGTGGTGACCTTCAGCGTGGTGGTGCCGGCCGGCAGGTAGACGTACAGGAAGTCGGTGTTGCCGGCGGTCGCGGCGCGGCCGGTCCGCGAGCAGTTCCGGCCCATCGCGTCGGTGCGCGGCTCGGTGCAGTTCGGCAGGGTGACGGGCGCGGCGGTCACGGTGACCGAGGCCGGGGTGGTGGCGGTCCTGCCGGTGCTGTCGGTGGTGGTCAGGGCGACGGTGTACGAACCGGCGGCCGCGTAGGTGTGGCTCGGGTTGTGCTCGTCCGAGGAGGTGCCGTCGCCGAAGGTCCAGTGCCAGGCAGTGATCCGGCCGGGGCCGGTCTGGACGGACCGCTCGGTCACGCTGACGGTCGCGCCGTTCACCGACGTGTCGAACAGGGCGGTCGGGCCGGCGGCGTAGCAGGCGCCGGCGGCGCAGGCGGTCAGCCAGGCGTCGAAGTCGGCGTCGTAGGAGGTGCCGAGGTTGTTGTAGACCGCGTAGCCGCCGGTGTAGTCGCCGGCCCGGAAGCGGGCCAGCATGGCCTGGACGTCGGCCGGGTGCTTCTCCAGCATGTAGCGGACGGCCAGGTAGCCCCACGGGTAGACCCGGGTCGAGTCCGAATTGCCGTAGGTGTTCTGGAAGATGGTGCTGAGCTTGTAGGTGTGCTGGGCGGCCTGGGCCATCGCGTCGGTGTCGGTGGTGGCGCGGTAGCTGTAGGACATGTACTCGGCGAGGCCCTCGACCCACCAGATGTCCGGGACGGACGTCTGGGCGGTGAAGGTGCCCTTCATGTCGTAGATGCCGTCGAGGTAGTGGGTGTACTCGTGGTTGAGGTTCCACACCCGGGCGGGGTCAGTGTTGTTCCAGGACTTCTGGTACATCACGTTCACGGCGCGGTTGTTCGGGTCGGTCGGGTCCATGACGGTCTGGCCGCCGTTGTCGGTCGAGTTGCCGAAGATCGCCCACGAGTACGTGGTGTAGTCGGTCTTGTTGGCGAAGATCCCCTGGGTGACGGTCTTGTTGTACTGGTTCGGGATCGGCCCGTTGTCCTTGACCACGTTGTGGAAGAACGCGTCCTCGTTGCGCAGGCTGGTGCAGACGGCGGCCAGTTCGGCGGCCGACAGGGCCTGGGCCTGGATGGTGCGGTTGTCGCAGACCAGCTGGTTCGGCAGGACCACCGCGGTGAGCTTGGCGGGCAGGTCGCATATGTCGTAGTACGAGCACTGGTTGTTGTCGTAGACGGTGGCCTGGAAGGCCGTGTGCACGTACAGCGAGGCGTCGGCCGTGAGGAGCGGAGCGGCGTTCAGCACCTGCTTGACCAGCGGCTTGGCCGCGGCCTCGACGGCGGGGCTGCTCCCGGCGATCCGGCCCAGGTCGTTGCCCGCGTTGGTGTCGAGAACGGCGTTGGGCCCGCTGAGCAGGTCCTTGTGGTTGATCGCGAAGTTGGCGAGGGAGGTGACGACGCCCGGGTCGGCAGCGACCGCGTTGACGAAGTTCGGGTTGCCATTGCCCCGCCAGAGCGGGTACCTCAGCACGGAGTTGACCGCGCTGACTATCTTCGGGACGGCGTTGTAGGAGTTGTTGTAGTCGTCCAGCACCCGCTTGTAGACGCCCAGGTAGTTGCCCTGGATGTTGGCGCTGTCGGTGAGCGTCAGCACTTCGAGGAGAACGCTGCCGTTGCCCTCGGAGACGTCCTGCCAGCGGGCGCCGGCGAAGAACGCGTCCAGGCCGGCCTTGACGGCGGTGGTGAGCTCGCCGGTGTACGGGCCGGCCGCGTCGGGGTAGTAGGACTGGATGTAGTAGCCCACCCGCAGGTAGAGCACCAGTTGCAGGATGCCGGTCGAGTTGTCGCCGGTGTACGTGGCCGCCAGGTCCTTGAAGGCGGCCGCGACGGGCAGCATCCGCGACTGCTTGAAGATACCCGGGTCGGCGCCGCCGCTGGTGAACAGCGCGTTCACGCAGTCGGTGGTCGAGCTCTTGAGGAACGCGACCAGGTCGGCACCGCTGTGGCCGGCGAAGTCCGCCGGGGTGCAGCTCTGTGCGGCGGCTTCCGCGGCCGGGCCCGACTGGGCCCGTGCCGCCGGGGAGTTGGGCCGGACGGGGGCGGCCGCGACGGCCGTGGCGGCCGGCTCGCCCATCAGGGTCTCGCTGAGCAGCGCCGGGGGCAGCGGGGCGGCGGGAGCAGCGAAGTTCTCGGACTGCGTCGTCGCACCGGCGGCGGACAGGCCCGCCGGCTTCGCGGCGGCGGCGGTCGGGGCGGCGGTCGGGGCGGTCGCGGTCGGGGCCGGTCCGGCGGTGGCGGCAGGGGGTGCCGCGAAGGCCTGGGCCGGCAGCACGGCGGTGGCCGTGGCGCAACAGGCGACGACGCCGGCTGCGAGCGTGGAGAGTCGTATGCGCAGGTGCACGCCGAGTCCTTCTTCGAGTGGGGGCGGCCTGACGTGGGGTCAGGCCGGATGAGGGAGTGGCGTGGATCCTGTCACCGAATGAAGGTGAGAACAATGTCACAGGTCATATGTCATGGCAGTTTCAGCCACCTCGTTACTCACGGCGCCCCTCTGCACGGCTGACCTGCGACGACGGCAGCCGGGACAGCCCCGGCGGGCGGGCGCCCGGCAGCCGTCGCGGCACGGGCCGGGAGGTCGGCCGCGGGCCCCGCGGGCGGACGGGCCGCACGGGCTGGCCGATCTGCACCCCGGCCGGAGGTGCGGCCGGGGACGCTCCGGCTTCGTCACCGCTCTCGCGAGGGCACCGGCCCGGCCCGGCCGCCCCGATGGCCCGACGGCGCCGGCCGCCGAACCCGGCGGCCGGGCACGCAGAAGCGCCCGGCCGGGAAACCCCGGCCGGGCGCCTGCATGGGACTGCTCGCGGCCTGATCGACTCAGCAGATGGGGCGTCGCCCCCTCGAACCCGCCGGGAGGGGGCCGCCCGGCAACCGCCTGCGGGCGGGCGACGGCCGGCAGCAGCAGCGACGGCCGGCGGGCGGCGGCCCGCCGGCCGTCAGCCCAGGGCCTTGGCCTGCCAGTACCCGAACTGGCGGAGCGGGTCACCTTCGAGGGACCACGGCCACGGCGTGACGGTGTCGCCGATCAACTCGAAGACGCCGGTGCTCTCGCGCGTCCGGCCGGCCTGGACCAGGGCGTAGCCGAGCAGGTTGAGGTCGGCCAGCGCGGCCGCGTACTGCAGGTGGCCCGGGCGGGGCCAGCCGGCCAGCGCGGCGTCCAGCGCCCCGGCGGCCCGGTGGGTCGCCCACTGGCGGCGGGCGAGCAGCCCCTCGACGCCGCCCCGGGCGACGGTGCGGGCGTGCTCGTCGACCAGCGCGGTCAGTTCCACACCCACGGCGGGGGCCGTCGCCGGCACCCCGGCCCGGACGGTGTGCACGAACTCCAGCTGGCTGCTGCGCGAGCCGCACTCCTCCGGGGAGAGGTAGCGCAGCATCTGCAGATGGGCCTCGCGGTGCCAGGGGTCGCGCGCGGTGATCTCGTGCCAGACGGCGAACAGTTCGCGCGAATCGGCGCGCATCAGGCGCAGGATGCCGAGCAGCACCACCCAGGGCGAGGGGTCGTCGGGGAGGGCGTCGGCGGCGGCGTAGCAGAGGTCGGCGGCGGCCCGGGCGTCCTCCATCTTCCCCGCGTGCCGGCCGCGGACCAGCTCGACCCAGCCCTCGAAGACGAGGGCGTCGGCGCTGCCCGAGCGGCGCAGCCGCCAGGAGCGGGCGAGCCCGGAGGGCGCGGCCGCCTCGGCGAGCACACCGAGGCGGTGCGACCGGCGGTCCCAGTCCGTCCCGGCCTCCTGGAGGAGCCGTTCGACCTGGTCGGCCTGAATACTGCCCTGGCCCGGTATCCCGGGGGAATTCAATTGTCGCCGCACACGACCGAGTTTGACGTCGTCGAGTTCCGGCAGCAGGCGCGGGCCGGAGGCGCGAAGCCTTCTGAGGATCGACACGCGCCGCAGCCTAGGCCCCGGCCGGAATTTCTGACAGCCCCCGGGGGCAATTGTTATTTCCCGGCGGCCGGGGTGACGCTACCGGCTCGTACCGCGACCGGGCGGCGGTGGCCGACCGGCGGGAACGCGGTGGCCGGCGGCCTCCGCGCCCGCACGGCGACGGCGCGCGACGGGCGGCCGACGGTCAGCGACGGGCGAGGAACTCGCGCCGAAGCGGTGGGGGCGGCGGAAAGCAGTCAACGGCCCCCGCCCGCGCGGGGCGACGGATTCCGTCGGCATGATCCCTTTCGGGGATATGACCTCGCGTCAGGAATTCGTATTCCGGGCTGCGGATTTCGCACCCGCCCGGCGCCTGCCCGGCACCCGGTATCTCCCCGCACCGCCGCCGGTTTCGCCGTCACGCCGCCGGACCGTCACCCCGCCAGGGCCGCGCCCGCCAGGATCACCGGGTCCTGGGCGAGCTCCGCCAGCAGGGCGTCCAGCTTGGTCCGGTCGACCGAGGGCATCACGAAGACGTGCACGTAGCTGCGGCGGGTGGCTTCGTCGCCCGGGACCATCAGGACGTCCTGGGAGGAGAGCGACCACTTCGCCACCAGGTCGGCGCTGGGCTTGCGGAACCGCACGGTGACGGCGCCCGGGGTGCGGGCCGGCCACAGCTCGACGCCGGTCTCCTGCTCGATGTCCCGCAGGCGCCGCTCCAGGTAGCCGGCCAGCTCCTGGGCGCTGCGGATCCGGTCGACCTGGTCCTGGTAGGAGTGCCGGGAGAGGTGGTCCCAGAGGACGAGCGGGGAGAAGCCGTTCCGGGAGCCCGCGAAGGTGGTGTCCGGTGCACCGATGTAGTCGGGCTGGGACGGCGGCGAGATCTGGTACTTGACCTTCGTCATGTAGATGCCGCACGGCCACGGCGCGCCCGGCCACTTGTGCCCGCTCATCGCGATCGAGGAGACCATGTCGAGGTCGCCGTACTCCCGCGTGGGCAGGCGCAGGCCGAAGTCGTACTCCGGCAGCGCCACCTCCGGCGTCCAGCCGTACGCCGCCGGGTCCTGCGCGGCCATCCGCAGGAACGGCGCGTAGCCGGCGCCGAGCGCGCCGTCCACGTGGATCCAGAAGCCGCGGCGCCGGTCGACCAGCGGCTCGCCGGACTGCGGGTCGGTGCCGTAGACCACCTCGCGCTGGATCAGGCCGTACTTCTCGAAGACCGGCAGCAGTCGTTCGCAGACCGTCCGGACGTCGTCGTGGGCGCCCTTGAAGGTGCTGCCGAGGTTGAGGTTGACGAAGACCGGGTGGCCGTTGGCGGCGAAGAACTCGACCAGCGCCACGAGGGCGTCGACGTCTATCTCGCCCGGGCCGTCCCAGGACCGGCCGGAGGGGCCGGGGGCGGAGGGCACCTCGGTGGGCCACTCGCGGCGCCCGGTGGCGGGGTCGACGATCGGGCAGTCGTCCGGGTACTTCTCCAGGCCGACGGCGTGGAAGGTCTCGACGCCCAGGACGCGGACGGCCTTGGCGAAGGAGTAGTGGGTGTCCTCGGAGTAGAAGGCCACCGGGCGGTGGGCGTTGGGGTTGCTCCGGTCGGGGGCGGCCTGCACGTAGCGCAGGGCGTCGAACGGGGCCGCGGGCGGCTGGATCAGGGCCTTGCCGCTCAGGTAGTCCCGGGCGTTCCACAGTGCGTACATGTTGCCCTCGGTCGAGCCCATGGAGAGCATGTAGCCCCAGTACGACTCGGGGTCGGCCGGGTCGTGCGGGCGCTCGGCGTTCCACAGTGCCGCGTAGTAGTCGAGCACCGCACGCTCGACGACCTTGGTGTTGGGCTTGTAGCCGCCGCTCTGGAACGGGTCGCCGAGGTTGTTGATGTTGTTCGGCATGAACCGGGCCAGGTCCAGGGCGCAGCCCTGCATGTCCTGGGTGGCCTGGTAGCCGACGAGGTGCCGGCGCTTGCGCGTCAGGTACTCGTCCACGGTGTCCAGGGCGCGCAGGCGTTCGGCGTCGTCCAGCCCGGTCGTGGGGAGTGCGAACTCGCGGCCGTCCAGCTCCGGGCCCGGGTCGACGGCGGGCGCGGCGGCAAACGTGGCGGTCGGGCTCATGGGCACGGGACTCCGGGTTCGCTGGTCGCCCGGTCCGTGGGTCGTCCGGACAGCGGCGGAGGGCGTTGGCCGCTCGCGGTCAGCTTGGAACTTCTTGCCGCCGTACGGAAGACCCTTCGAAGGAAATTCGGTCCGGGCCCGTAGAATCTTGCGATTCATCGGAACGGGCTGCGATCATGGGCCGCGTGCCGAACAATCCACCGCCGCGCCGGACGCCCATCGACGCCGTCGACCGGGCGATCGTCCGGGCGCTCGCGGAGAACGCCCGGATCCCGAACAACGCCCTCGCCGAGGCGGTCGGGATCGCCCCCTCGACCTGTCTGGCCCGGGTCCGCGCGCTGCAGGAGCGCGGGGTCATCCGTGGGTTCCGGGCGGAGGTCGATCCGGCGGCGATCGGGCTCCCGCTCCAGGCGATGATCTCGGTCCGGCTGAGGGCGCACACCCGCGAGCAGAACGAGAGCTTCCGCAGCACCGCGCCCGACCTGCCCGGGGTGCTGGCGGTCTTCCACATGGCCGGGTCCGACGACTACCTCCTGCACGTCGGTGTCGCCGGCCCCGAGGCGCTGCGCGATTTCGTCGTCGACAACCTCACCACCCACCCCGCGGTGGCGCAGACCCGCACCAACCTGATCTTCGAGCAGATAGCGGGCCGCCGGTACCTGTCGTCGGAGCACTGAACGGCCGGGTCCCGGGCGGCGCGTACGCGCCGCCCGGGACCCGGCCCGCGGTGGATCAGCAGGAGCCCGCCGGGCGGTCCCGCATCACCAGGTCGGTGCGGCCCGCGCTGGCGTCGAGCCAGATCACCCGGGTGCCCCGGTCGGCCGCGGCCTGGGACTGGCCGCCGCGGTTGCAGGAGAGCCGCTGGGGGGTGCCGCCGGTGATCGGCAGCTGCCAGAGCTTGGGCAGGTTCGCATTGGACACCTCACCACCGTGCCGGAGACCGTTGACCTCGTAGGTGACGGCCCGGTCGGAGGCGGTGACGGCGGTGCTGCCGTGCGGCGCGTACGGCGAACCGGCGGGCACGAGGTCGGTCGCGCCGGAGCCGTCCGGTGCACCCGCGCGGATCGAGGCGGCCCTCGTGGCGTCGCGGGGCTGCTCCACCCAGATCAGCCGGCCGCCGGCGAGCACGACGGATTCGACGGTGGCGCCCACGGCGCCGGCCGGGTACCGGGCGGTGACCTTGCCCGCGGCGATCGAGTAGGCGGTCGCGGCGCCGGCGCGCTCGCCCCCGGCCTGCCACTCCTCGGACCAGCCGACCATGCCGTCGGAGACGGTGACGCCGGTGGCGCTGTGGCCCTCCGGCAGCGGGATCTCGACGGGCGGGGCGCCGTCGTGGGAGAGCCGGATCGTCGTCCGGCCGGTGGCGAAGGCCGTCGCCCGGAAGACGACGTCCTGGCCGGTCACGTGGGCCTCGCCGATCTGCTCGGACGACGTCCGGTACACGCTGCGGACCGGCCCGCCGGCGAGCGGGCGGGTCAGCACCTCCATCCCCCACACGCCCTGGGCGTCGTTGCCGACGGCCACCCAGGCGGCGGACCGGCCGTCGGTGCCGGCCCAGCTGTGCAGGCGCCCGTCCTCCGGGCTGAGGCGGGTCGGGGTGCCGGCGCTGCCGGTGGATCCGGTGAACAGGGCCGTGCCGCCGGCCCCGGGCTTGGCCCCGGACCCGGGCTTGGCGGTGGACCCGGCGGTGTTGCTCATCACCCAGTGCCCGTCGGCGGCGACCGGGGCGAGCGGGGCGGCGACGTCGCGCAGCAGCGGGCGGCTGTCCAGCCCGATCCGGTTCTGCCAGCCGGCGCGGATGCCGTGGGCGTCGAACGCGGCGGCCACCGCGCGGAGTTCGGCCCGGCCGAGGTTCATCGAGCGGCCGGCGGCGAGGACGGCGTTGCGGCCGTCGACGAAGTCGTCCAGCGGGGTGAGGTACTCGGCGAGCGCGCGGTAGACCAGCCGGTCGGCGGTGAGCGGGTCCAGGGTGCGCCGGAGGTCCCAGAGCGCGCCGGAGAAGATGGTGGAGTTGTAGTGCACCCCGCCGTTGTCGTAGGAGTGCGCCAGGCCGAGGTAGTCGTCCACGGTGGTGCGGTGATCGTCCATCCGGCGGTCGGCACAGGCCTCCGGGGTACCGGTGAGGCACTTGCTCTCGCCCAGCAGCGCGGCTCGCGGGTCGTCCATCGCCACCCCGCGGGCGGTCACCTCGATGGCGTTGCCGAAGTAGTCGGCCAGCGCCTCGTCCATCGCGCCGGACTGGTCGAGGTAGACCAGCTTGGCGGTGTTCGCGACGACACCGTGGGTCATCTCGTGCCCGGCCACGTCGAGCATGACGGAGAACGGCCGGTACTTGGGGCCGCTGTCGCCGTAGACCATCTTGCTGCCGTCCCAGAACGCGTTCGGGAACGGCCGGCCGCCGTCCGTCACGTTGACCACGGAGACGATCGGACCGGCCTTGCCGTCCAGCCCCTCCCGGCCGAGGCGGTCGCGGTAGAAGTCGTACACGATGCCGGCGTTGAGGTGCGCGTCGGTGGCGCCGCTGGTGCCGGTCGTGGCCGGGAAGGCCGGGCCCGGGGAGCGGACCGGCACGATGTCGGCGGGCATCCCGCCGTCGAACTCGTAGGAGTCCCGGCCGGCCGCGTCGTAGGTGGTGACGGTGGCGGCCCGGGTGAGGTCGGTGAGCTGGTACGTCCCGTCCGCGAGGCGGGCGGTGTTGACCACGGCGGGGCGGCCGAGGGCGTCGGTGGCGGTGCCGGTGGCGGGCACGCCGACGGGCGCGGCGGCCACGGTCGCGCCGGGGGCAGCCGGAGCCGGTGCGGCACTCGCCCCGGCCGGCGCCGGGGTGCGGGCCGGGGAGGCAGCCGGGGTGCGGGCCGGGCCCGGGGACGGCGCCCGGGCGTCGAGGGCGAGGGCGACGGCGCCGGCCAGCGCGTCCACGTAGACCTCGCGGACCAGCGGGGCCCCCGTCGCCGGGTCGGCGGCGCGCACGGTGAAGTGCTGGGCCAGCCGCCCGGCGCCGCCCGGCAGCACCACCGGGCCGTGGTCCTCGGCGGTGGCCGCGGCCCGGGCCCGCTGGTCCGCGATCTCGCCGAGCGCCAGGCCCCGCAGCACGGCGGCGGGCACGGTGGGCGTGGTCGGCACGGTGAGGCCGGTGAAGTACTTGCCGCCGGCCGACTCCACCCGCTGACCGGGGCCGTCGCCGGTGAGGTGGACGAGGTACTGCGCGCCGAGCACCGGTACGCCGCCGTGAAGCTGCTGGAACCTGACGGTGTGCCGGCCGTCGGCGCCGCGCTCGGCGGCGAGTTCGGTGAGCTGCCCGGGGTCGATCCGGTACCGGTCCTGGTGGGCCGCGAGGTGGGCCCGGGCGGCGTCGGCGGGGTTGCCGGGGGCCGGCTCGGCCAGGCCGGTGACCAGTTGCGGGGCGCTGGTGTCCTGACCGGCCACCAGGCCGGGCACGGGGTCGGGTTCGGCGGCCGGAGCGGCCAGGGCGACCGGCGCGGCAAGGCCGAGGCTCAGCACGGCGGCCAGGCCGGCGCCGAGCACCCTGGGCCTGCGGGAGCGGTGATGCACAGCGGTCCTCTCACGGGACGGGGTTCGGTGGTCGTGGCGCGGGCCTGCACGCTTGCGCGCACCCGTGCCTGACGACTCGTCAGATCACTGCACCCGCCGCAGCGGGCGCAGGTGACGGTCCGTCGTCAACACCATAAGCCGTCCTGCGAGATATGTCGATCGACGT
Source organism: Kitasatospora sp. NBC_01560 (assembly GCF_045208415.1). Lineage (NCBI taxonomy): Bacteria > Bacillati > Actinomycetota > Actinomycetes > Kitasatosporales > Streptomycetaceae > Kitasatospora > Kitasatospora sp. NBC_01560. The sequence goes on from NZ_CP109364.1 coordinate 1,584,849, forward strand.
CATATGACGTCGTAGCGAGCACCGCTGCACTGGACGCCTCCGTACCAGGCAGCTCCGCACCCGGTGCCTCTGTACCCGGCATGCCCGGCCGGGCCGGGCCGGGGCGCCCGTCCGGCCCCGGCCGGACGCCCTCAGAGCCAGGGGATCTCCTCCGCGGCGTACCGGTAGGCCCGGAAGACGGCGTTCTGGGCGCCCCGAGAGGATTCCAGGCCGACCCCGCGGCCGAACGCACCGAACTCGGGGACGACGAACTCCCACACCACGTCGCCCTCGGGCGTGACCTCGAAGAGCCGGCCGAACGAGCCCTCGGCGACGAAGGTGTTCCCGTTGGGCAGCCGCTGGGCGCTCGACATGTAGGGGCTGTAGAAGTTCTGCGGCGGGTTGTCCTCGTACGTCCAGACCGTCCGGCCGTCCGCCGGGTCGATCTCGACGACCCGCGAGTACGGCACCGAGGTGGTGTCCCGGTAGGTGCCGTTGTCGAACACCAGGATGTGCCCGTCGGCGAGTTCGTGCGGGTAGTGCTGCTGGGCGAGGACGTCCGGTCCGATCCGCCAGCGGATCGAGCCGTCCGCCCGGTTCACGGCCACGGTGGTCGAGGCGCTGCGGAAGCCCACCACGACGCCGCCGTCCCGCAGTTCGTTGACGGTGTTGGCCATCGGCCAGTGCTCGCGGGCGAAGTGCGGGTTGAGCGGGGTCAGTTCGGGGTCCAGGTGATCGATCGCGGCCCAGCGCCACACCACCTCGCCGTCCCAGGTGACCTCGTACACGACGTCGCCGTGGATGACGCCGCCGGGGGCCTCGGAGCCGGGGATGCCGCCGCGGATCCGCGCGGCGTCGGCGGCGGTCAGCGGCTCGACGCCGAGCACCAGCAGGTTGCCGTTGCGCAGCACCGAGGCGTCGTGGTGGTGGAACGGGTGGCGGAGCTCGCGCAGCACCGTGCCGTCGGGGGCGATCTCCTGGAGGATGCCGCCGTGGTAGACGTCCCAGATCGGGAAGAGGCTCGGGCCCGTGGTGTCCTTGCCCTGGTAGAAGAGGTTGCCGCCGGGGAGCAGCCGGGCGTGCCGGCCGGGCGGGTGCGGGAGCCGCCAGGTGTGGGCGGGGCGGCCCTCGATGTCCACCAGGTGGACGTCACCGGGGCCGGCGATCGGGGTGTAGAGGGTGTAGCCGCCCCAGCTGCGCGCGGGGTCGTGGGCGCGCAGGCCGAGGCCGCGCCGGCGGAGGGTGTTCTGGTCGACGGTCACGGTGATCGGGGAACTCCTGTGTCGTGCGGGTGGGTTCGTGGGGGTGGTACGGCGGCGCGGCGGTGCAGCAGCGGCAGGGCCGGCCGCGGGCTCAGAGGGCGGCGACGGCGCCCGGGTCGGCGGCGGCGAGCGGGCCGGGGTGCAGCCGGGCCAGCAGCGCGGCCCGGTCGGCCGGGCCGGGGAGGCCCTGGGCGGCCTTCGCCCAGCCGGCCTCGTCCTGGAGCTGCTGGAGCAGCTCGGCGGAGAGCGTCGGCCGGTACTCGTAGGCGGGCTGGAAGGCCTCCACGTAGGCGCTCTGCAGCGCGCCGTCGGACTGCGCGAGCACGGCGCGGCGGGCGGCCGCCGGGTCGGCGGTCAGCTCGGCCTGGGCCCGCAGCAGGGCGCGCAGGACGGCGGTGGTGGCGGGGTCGGTCGCGGCCGGGCCGGCCACCAACAGGGTCCGGGCGGTGTAGCCGGTGAAGCGCAGTTCGGCGTAGCGGTCGCCGAGCGCGGTGCGGGTGGCGTCGTAGAAGCTGGGGAAGGTCGCACCGGCGTCGATGTCACCGCGGGCGAGGGCGGCGGGGATCTGGTTGGGTGCGAGGTTGACGACCTGGACGTCGGCGGCGGTGAGCCCGGCGGAGGCGAGCATCCGGGCCACCGCGTACTCGACGTTGGTGCCCTGGGGCAGGCCGATCCGGCGGCCGCGCAGCCGGTCGAAGCCGGTGATGCCGTGGTCGGCGCGGGTGAGCAGCCGCCAGTCGGAGAACCGCGAGAGGTCCGCGACGATGCGCAGGTCGCGGCCGGTGAGGGCGGCGGTGACGGCGGGCAGGTCGCCGACGACGCCGAGCTGCGCCTGGCCGCCGAGGACGGCGTTGAGCGCGTCCCGGCCGGTACTGAAGGCTTCCGGTTTCACCCGGACGTGCTCGGCGGCCCAGAGCCCGCGCTCCTGCGCCAGGTGGACGGGCGCGCCGCCGAGGTAGTCGCTGCCGGCGACGGTGACGGACGGGCCGTCCCCCGCGGCGGGGGAACCACCGGAGGAGCCGGGGCGGGAGCAGGCGGTGGCGGCGGCGAGCAGGACGGCCAGGAGCAGGACGGCGGCTGCACGGGGTCTGGGCATGGGCGGGTTCCTCGTGGTGGGAGAGCGGTTCGTGTGGAGGAGCAGTTCGTGTGGCAGGGCGGGCCACGGCAGGCCGGTTCAGCCGTGGCCGAGTCGACGGGCGATCAGTTCGCGCAGGGCCGGATCGGGCCGGCCGGCCGGGACGGCGTGGTCGGCGAGCACCCGGCCGGGCTTCCCGCCGAGCACCACGACCCGCTCGGCGAGGGCGAGCGCCTCGTCGAGGTCGTGGGTGACGAAGAGCACGGTGGCCCCGGTGCCCTGCCGGAGCCGGCTGAGCAGGGCCTGCATCCGGGCCCTGGTGAGCGCGTCGAGGGCGCCGAACGGCTCGTCCATGAGCAGGACTTCGGGCTCGGCGGCGAGCGCGCGGGCCAGCGCGACGCGCTGCTGCATCCCGCCGGAGAGCTGGGCCGGGTACTTCTCGGCGCCGTCGGCGAGCTCGACCTCGGCGAGCGCGGCCAGCGCCCGCCGGCGGCGCTCCGCGCGCGGCAGGCCGAGCCGCTTGAGGGCGAACTCGACGTTCCCCCGGGCGGTGAGCCAGGGGAAGAGCGCGTAGTGCTGGAAGACCATGCCCCGGTCGGGCCCGGGGCCGGTGACCGGCCGGGCGCCGACGAACACCCGGCCGGCGGTGGGGCGGACGAAGCCGGCGACGGCGTTGAGCAGGGTCGACTTGCCGCAGCCGCTCGGGCCGAGCAGCGCGGTGAAGGAGCCGGCGGTGAAGTCGAGGTCGGTGGGGGCGAGGACCGGGGTGCTGCGGCGGCGCGGGCCGTGGCCGACGGCCAGGCCGTCCAGCCGGATGTCCTGGCTCATGACGCGCTCCAGTGGACGATCCGGCGGCCGAGCGCGGCCAGGGCGAGGTCGACGGCCACGCCGAGCAGCCCCAGCACCAGCAGCCCGGCGAACATCCGGTCGGTCCGCAGGAACTGCCCGTCCACCTGGAGCCGGTAGGCCAATCCGTTCTGTGCTCCGCCGAGTTCGGCGGCGACCAGGGCGAGCAGCGCCACCGAGGCGCCGTACCGCAGCGCGGCCAGCAGGGCGGGCGCAGCCGCCGGCAGCAGCACCTCGGCGAACCGGCGGTGCAGCGGCGCCCCGAGGGAGCGGGCCGCCCGCAGGTGGGCCGCGGGCACCCGGGAGACGCCGTCGTGGACGTAGAGCCAGACGGCGAGCAGGACGGCGTAGGCGATCAGCAGGCGCTTGGCCGTCTCGCCGATGCCGAACCAGGCCGTGGCCAGCGGCACCAGGGCGATGGCCGGGATCGGGCGGAGGAAGGAGACCAGCGGGGTGACGGCGGCGGACAGCCGGGGCAGGTAGCCGGTGGCGAAGCCGAGCCCGCAGCCCAGGGCGGCGCCGAGGGCGAAGCCCTGCCCGGCCCGGCCGAGGCTGGCGGCGAGGTCGGCCCCGAGGGTGCCGGTGCGGACGCTCTCCTCCAGGGCGCGCCAGGTGGCGGCGGGGGTGGGCAGCAGGCCGGGCGCCACCGCGCCGGAGGCCGCGAGGGCGGTCCAGCCGGCGACGACGGCCACGGCGGCGGCGAGCGGTGGCAGGAGTCGGGTCAGGACGGCCGCGGGGGGCGGGGATTCGGTGGGGTGCACGCGGTCGTCTCCTCGGGGCTGCCGGGCGTCCACCCGGGCCGATATAAGTGTCATCAATAATTGACGACACTTATCAACGGCGTGTTGCAGCCGTGCGAAACGTTCCTTCCACCCCCGTCCGCCCCGCGACGATGCGGTACGTTCACGAGCGTGTCCCGACTCGAACCCTCCCCCGAGGCGCTCGCCGTCGGCCGGCTGGTCCGCAGCCGCCGCAAGGAGCGCGGTGTGCCGATGGCCGAGCTCGCCGCCCGCTCCGGCCTCTCCCAGCCCTTCCTCAGCCAGCTCGAACGCGGGCTCAGCACGCCCAGCCTCAGCTCGATCTACCGGATCGCCGAGGCCCTGGGCGTCCCGCCCGGTGCCTTCCTGCGCCCGCCCGCCCGGCCGGGCACCGTCAGCCACGAGAGCGACCCGCAGGTGATCCGGGTCAGCGAGGGTGCCGGCCAGATCGCCCGGGTGCTCATCCCGGGCGGCAGCAGCAGCCTGATGGAGGCCTACGAGCACCACTTCGAGCCCGGCCAGGGCGAACGGGGGCGGTTCGAGCACCCCGGCGAGGACTTCCTCTACGTGCTGGAGGGCGAGGTCGTGCTGGAGATCGACGGCGAGGAGCCGCTCACCCTGCGTGCCGGCCAGAGCGCCCACCACCGCGGCGACGTCCCGCACCGCTGCCGGCTCTCCGGCGACGCCCCGGCCCGCACCCTCCTCGTCATCGCCACGCCCTGACCGGGCCGGGCCCCGGCGGCCCCGAAGCGGCCGACGCGGGCCCCAGGCACCCGACTTGACGGTCGAGCGGGCCGCCCTGCCATAGTGGCCGGGTGCGCGTCGGCCTGCTCGGACCTCTGGTGCTGGACAACGGCGCCGGCCCGGTCCCGGTCGGCGGCCCCCGGCTGCGGGCGCTGCTGGCCCGGCTGGCGCTGGACGCCGGGCGCGCCGTCCGGCCGGAGGCCCTGGCCGAAGCGCTCTGGGCCGAGGCGCCGGCCGACCCGGCGAACGCTCTCCAGTCACTGGTCTCCCGGCTGCGCCGCGTCCTGGGCGACCCGGCCCGGCTCACCTCGGGCCCGGCCGGGTACCGGCTGGCCGTCGCTCCGGACGCGGTGGACACCGTCCGGTTCGAGCAACTCGCCAGATCAGGGCGTCAGTTGCTCGCCAGGAGCCGGCCCGTCGAGGCCGCCGCCGCCCTGCGGGAGGCGCTGGGCCTCTGGCAGGGCCCCGCCCTGGCCGACGTGCGCGCGGCGCCGTTCGCCGACGCCGAGGCCGAACGGCTCGAACGGGCCCGGCTGGCCGCGCTGGAGGACCGGATCGAGGCCGACCTCGCCGTGGGCGCCGGGCCCGGACTCGCACCGGGCGCCGGGCCCGAACTCGTTGCCGAGCTGGAGTCCCTGACGGCGGACCACCCGCTGCGCGAACGGCTGCACGCCCACCTGATCCGCGCCCTGGCTGCGGCCGGCCGGGGCACCGAGGCGCTGGCCGCCCACCAGCAGCTCCGCGACCGGCTGGCCGAGACCTTCGGCAGCGACCCCGGACCGGACGTGCAGGCGGCCCATCTCGCCGTACTGCGCGGCGGGCCGGCCCGGCCACGGCCCGACCGCCCGCGGCTGCCCGGCAACCTGGACGCGCCGCTGACCAGCTTCGTCGGCCGCCAGGAGGACGTGCGCCGGGTGGTCGGACTGCTCGACCGGGCCCGGCTGGTCACCCTCGTCGGGCCGGGCGGCTCCGGCAAGACCCGGCTGGCCGTCACCGCCGGCCGGGAACTCACGCCCGCGGGCGGGGTCTGGCTGGTCGCGCTGGCCCCGGTCGTCGCCGAGGACGTGCCCCGGGCCGTCCTCGACGTCCTGCGCGGTCGCACCGACCGTCCGCCCCGGCAGACCGCCCCGACGGACCGTCCGCCCCGGCCCCGCGACCCCGATCCCAGCGGCGGCCCCGCCGGCGGCCCCCGGCCCGCCGACGTCCTGGACCACCTGGCCGACGCGCTGGCGGACGACGAGACGGTACTGCTCCTGGACAACTGCGAGCACGTGGTGGAGGCCGCCGCGCAGCTGGCCGGCGCCCTGCTCGGCCGCTGCCCCCGGCTGCGGATCCTCGCCACCGGCCGGGAGGCCCTGCGGATCGACGGCGAGACCCTGCACCCCGTCCTCCCCCTCGAACTGCCCCCGCCGGGTGCGCCGGCCGGTCGGGCCCGCGCCTGCGCGGCCGTCCGGCTCTTCGAGGACCGGGCCGCGGCGGTCCGGCCCGGATTCACCGTGGACGCCCGCTCGGTGGCCGCGGTGACGGAGATCTGCCGGCGCCTGGACGGCCTGCCGCTCGCGATCGAACTGGCCGCGGCCCGGCTGCGCACCCTGCCGATCGAGGCGGTGACGGCCCGGCTGGACGACAGGTTCCGGCTGCTCACCGGGGGCAGCCGGACGGCACTGCCGCGCCACCGGACGCTGCGGGCCGTGGTGGCCTGGAGCTGGGACCAGCTGGACGCCGACGAGCGGGCCCTCCTGGAGCGGCTCGCGGTGGTGCCCGGCAGCTTCACGGAGGACGCGGCGCAGGCCCTCCGCGGGCCCGGCCGGCGGACGGACCGCGACCGGCCCCACCACGACCGGGCCGACGACCACCCGACCGCCGACGTCCCGGAGCTGCTGGCGGCGCTGGCCGAGAAGTCCCTGCTGCACCCCGTCCGGGCCGGCGACCCGGGTGAGCCGCGCTACGGCATGCTGGAGACCGTCCGGGAGTACGGCCTGGACCAGCTCGCCCGCCGCGCCGAGGCCGACGCCGCCCGCGGCCGGTACCTCGCGTTCCTCCTCGACCTGGCCGAGGCCGCCGAGCCCCGGCTCCGCACCCGCGACCAACTGCGCTGGCTGGCCCGGCTGTCGGCCGAGCGGGAGAACCTGCTCGCCGCGATCCGCCGGGCGATCGGGGCCGGGGACGCCGGCACCGCCGTCCGGTTCGGTGCCGCGCTCGGCTGGTTCTGGTCCCTGCGCGGCAACCCCCCGGAGTCGCTGGACCTGCTCGGCCGGATCCTGGAGGTGCCCGGGCCGGCCGATCCGGTGGCCCGCACGCTGGTGCGGGTGGCCCACGCGCTCGGCGTCGCCGAGGTCGGTGCGCCGCACGAGGCGGAGGCCGCGCTCGGCCGGATCGGGCGGGCGGCGCAGGGCGTCGATCCGCGCCACCACCCCCTGCTGGAGCTGGCCCGGCTGGCCACCGCCGTCACCGCACCGGCCTCCGAAGCGCCGGACCGGGCGACCGTTCCGAACGGCCCGGACGGCCCGGACGGCCCGGACCGTCCCGACGCCGAGGACGATCCCGACGCGGAGGACGACGGACAACGGGACCCCTGGAGCCGGGCGTTCGGGCTGACGGTCCGCGGCAGGCTCGCCCTGCACAGGGGGGACGCCCCCCGCGCGACCGCCCTGCTCACCCGCGCGCTGGCCGGCTTCGAGGAGCTCGGGGAGCGTTGGGGCCTGGCGAGCACGCTGAGCGCCCTCGGATCGCTCCGGCGGCGGGCCGGCGACCCGGCCGCCGCACTGGCGCTCAACGAGCGGGCCGGCCGGTACTTCCAGGAGCTCGGCATGCGGGAGTACAGCGTCGAGAACGACGTGGAGGCCGCCCTGATCCATGCCCGGGCCGGGGACGTGACGGGTGGGCGGCGGCAGTTGGAGCGCCTGCGCGAGCAGGTGGAGCCGACCGGGTCGGCGGAGCTGTGGGCGCTGGTGCACCTGGGTCTGGCCCGCCTGGAGTGGCAGGCCGGGCGGGCCGAACCGGCCCGCGCGCACGCACGGGCCGGTCTGGCCGGGCCACCCGCCGAGCAACCGTCCCCCGCTCCCCCGGCGTCCCCCGCTCCCCCTGCTCCCCCCGCGCACCTGACCGCCCTGCTGCGGGCGGTGCTCGCCCGGGCGGACGCGGCCGACGGACGCCCCGAGGAGGCGGTGCGCCGGCTCGACCACCCGGCGGTGCACCTCGTCCTGAGCTGGGACACCCCGGTGGCGGCCGGGCTCGCGGTGGTGGCCGCCGAGATCGAGCTGGCCCGCGCCCGGCCGGAGGGCGCCGCCCGGCTGCTCGGTGCGGCCGCCGCGCTCGGCGGCACGGCGGAACCCGGCGGCGAGGACGTGCACGGGACCACCCGGCGGGCCACCGCCGCGCTGGGCAGCAGCGGTTTCGCCGCCGCGCACGCCGAGGGTGCGGCGATGCCGCGGGGCCGGGCCCGGAGCCTGGTCGCCGCCCTCGTCACCGGGCCCGGCTCCGGCTCCGGCTCCGGCTCCGGCTCCGGGCCCGGGCCCGGCCGGGGAGGTCAGCCGGCCTGAGCCCCGCCCGCCCCGGCGGGTGCGGCCGCCGGGACGGGCTTGCCGAACATCGCGCAGACCGCCGCGAGGTGCAGGGCGCGGTCCGCCTCGGCGAGCGCCGGGTCGGCGTCGAACTCGTACCGCAGCTCCGTCGGGACGAGCACGGTGGCGGTGCGGCTGCCGGTGCCGTCGGTGATGTTGCTGCTGGAGTAGCCGGTGATCCCCCCGTCGTGGGCCCAGACCGTGCCGCAGGGCGTGGCCCCGGTCTCGATGCCGAGCCCGGAGCCGGGCCCGTCCACCGGGTGCTCCGGATCCATCGGGACGGTGGTGCGCAGCTCGGCGAGCTGCGTCGCGGGCAGCAGCCGGCCGCCCAGCAGCGCGGCGTAGAAGCGGGCCCAGTCCTGCGCGGTGGACACCACGGCCCCGGCGGTCCCGCCCCAGCCCGGGTCGTTGCCGGAGACGTCGACGTGGCCGTCGAGGCGGCGTCCGGCGACGTCGCGGTACTCGGCCGGGACGCCCGGCGGCATGTGGGCGGCGTCCGGTTCGTAGCCGAGGGCGTGCCGGCCGCGCCAGGCCGCGTCCGTGGGGAGGTAGGTGTGGCGCAGGCCCAGCGGGCGGGCGATCCGGTCGCGGACCAGGTCGGCCGCGCTCTGCCCGGTGACGGCTTCGAGCACGGCACCGACGGCGGCGTAGTCGGTGTTGCTGTACGACCAGCGGGCGCCCGGGGCGAACAGCGGCTCGTGCCGCACCCCGACGGCGAGCAGGTCCAGTGCGGTCCACCGCCGCGGCTCCCGGCCGAGGACGGACGGCAGGAGCGCGCCGTCCAGGGTGTAGTCGAACAGGCCGCTGGTGTGGTTCAGCAGCATCCGCAGCGTGATCGCCCCGCCGTTCGGCACCCGGCCGGGCAGCCACCGCTCCACCGGGTCGTCGAGGGTGAGCCTGCCCTCGGCGGCCAGTTGCAGCACCAGCGTGGCCATCAGGGTCTTGGTGTTGGAGCCCATCCGGAACTCGTCACCGGCGGTGAGCCGCTGGTCCCGCGCCGCCCACGCGGCCTGTTCGACGATCTCGACGGGCCGGCCGCGGCCGTCGTCCACCCGGACGACCACCCCGGGTGCGCCGGCCGCCACCAGGGCCCGCGCCAGCTGGGTGAGCCGGGCCCGCTGCGCGTCGGTGCCGTCCGTGCCGTCCGTGCCGGCCTCCGGTCCGGGCCGGGCGGCCGGCGCCGCGGGGCGGACTGCCGGTGCCGCGGCCGCGACCGGCCCGGTGGCCAGACAGCAGGCCGTGATCACGGCGGGCAGCACGCGCCGGCGGCGGGTCCGCACGGCACGGGCCGGGGAAGAGATGCGAGGGGGTGACAACTGATCGGGCACGGGCCTGTCCTCTGTTCGGTGGATGACCTGGACGGGCCCAGCCTCCGCCCCGCCGCTGGCAGACCGCGCACCGCGCGCTGTCAGGCGGCCGGCGCCGGCGGTCCGCCGGTGTGCGATGCCCCCGCGCCGCCCGGCCCGACGGCGGCCGGCCGCGGGCCGGCGTCCCGTCGGGCCGGGGCCGGCCGGCTACCGGAGGACGCCGCGGACGGCCTCGGGGTCGGTCGGCGCGAGCGGGGTGGCGGCCGCGGCGGTCTTGGCGGCGGCGGCCGGCGGCGGGGTCACGTAGACCGGCTCGGGGTCCGGCTCGGGGGCGCAGGTCCTGGCGATCCGGCCGTTGCCCTTCGGCAGGCTGCCGTCCCGGAGGTAGGCGGTGAAGGTGTCGTCCAGGCAGGCGTTCCCGTGGAAGAGGATCTCGTGGAAGCTGCCGCCGGTCTGGACGACCAGCTTCGAGCCGGGCAGTGCGTCGTGCATCGCGAGGCCGCCCTCGTACGGGGTGGCGGCGTCCTCGGTGGCCTGGAAGAGCAGGACGGGCGGCAGGCCCTTGCCCGTGATCCTCGTCCGGCCCGCCTGGTTGCCCTGGTAGGGCCAGAACATGCAGGCGGCGTTGTACCACATGTTGTTATAGGTGTAGAAGGGTGCGACGGCGTCGACCTTGGCCTGGTCCTTCTTCCAGAACTCCCAGTCCCGCGGCCAGGCGTTCTCGGTGCACTGGGCCGCGTTGTACGCCGGGAAGGCGCCGTCGTCGGCGCCGGGCGCCGCGTAGCGGTTGTAGGCGATGTTCAGCGGCCGGGTGTCCTGCTGGGTGAGGTAGGCCGAGAGCACGGTGGCCATCCGCGGCCAGCGCAGGAAGTTGTACCCGCCGCCGTAGAAGGTGTCGGCCAGCTCGGCCGGGCCGATCCGGCCGGGGGCCGGGGCGGCGTCCACCGGGTCGGCCCGCAGCGCGGCCTCGACCTGGTAGTAGGCCTTCTCCACCGCGGCGGCGTCGGTGCCGAGGTGGTAGACCGGGTCGGCCTTGGCCGCCCAGACCGTGAACGCCTCGAAGCGGCGCTGGTGCTCCTTGTCCTGGAGGATGTTGTGGTCGTACCAGCTGATGCTCGGGCCGACGATGCTGTCCAGCACCATCCGCCGGACGCGCGAGGGGAAGAGCTGGCCGTACGTGGAGCCCAGTGAGGTGCCCCAGGAGCCGCCGTAGAAGTTGATCTTCGGAGCGCCGAGCGCCCGCCGGATGCTGTCCATGTCGCGGGCGTTGTCGACGGTGGTCATGTGCGGCAGCAGCCAGGACCAGTCGGCGGCGCAGTCGGCCGCGTACCCGGCCGCCTTCGCCAGCCAGGCCTTCGACGTCCCCCGGCTCACCTGGTAGTCGGGCCGCTCGGCGTCGAAGTAGTGCGCGTCGCAGACGACATGGGGCTCGCTGCCGTTGGTCCCGCGCGGGTCGAAGCCGATCCAGTCGTAGGTGCCGGCGACGTCCTGCGGGAGCTGCCCGGAGATGTAGGCGGGCATCCAGAGCCCGGAGTCCCCCGGGCCCCCGGGGTTGAGCAGGATCGGGCCCTGCTGCTTCTCCTTGGGCGCGGTGGCGGGGAGCCGGTTCAGCTTGATCCGGATCGTGCGGCCGTGCGGGTCGGCGTAGTCCACCGGCACGTCGAGCAGGGCGCACTGGAGCGCGGGCGTGGTGGCGTCCTCGCAGGAGCTCCAGACGAGCTTCCCCTGCCCGGTGTCCTCGGGGGGAGCGGCCTCGGCCGCGGCGCCGGTGGACGCTCCGCCGAGCGCGGCGACGGCCGCGGCTGCCGAGAGCAGGGCGATGAGTCTTTTCATGAGATGCATGATGTGACATGTGCAATGGCACAACCAGGCGACTGACCGGCCGTTACCAAGCTGCAACGGAACCGGAGTTCACCGATCCACCGGCCCGCCGCCCCCTCGGCCCCCGACCTCGGCCCGGCACCCACCCGCCGCACGGCCGGGGCTACCGCCGCCGGGCCCGCCCGCGGCGCAGTGCCACCCGGCGCCAGATCTCCCGCTGGCCGCGGAGCGCGGCCGTGCCCACCGCGACCAGCACGACGATGTTGACCAGCAGCTGGATCAGCGATCCCCTGGCCTGGCTCCAACTGCCGAACGCGACCGAGACACCGACGTCCGCCGCCGCGGGGATGGTCGTCACCGAGATGAACACCCCCAGGAGTGCGCTGGTCCTCGCCTCGGTGAGCGAGACGATCCCGACCACGCCCGCCAGGACGGCCACCGCGACCGAGAAGAAGTCGGGGCTGTCGATCAGGTCGGAGACGGGTCGCAACCCGAGCTCGAACGCCCGCGACTGCAGGTCGAAGGCGCGGATCAGGAGACTGAAGAGCAACGTGGCGGTGATGGCCAGCGCGAAGCCGACCGAGAGGGCCGCCAGGCCCGCCCGGATCCTGGGCCGGTCCCGCCGGTCGATGCCGAGCGCGATGCTGACGATCGCCCCGTACTCGGGCCCGACCACCATTGCCGCGACGATCAGGATCTGCGAGTTGGTGACGATGCCGACCGAGCCGATCAGCCCGGCGACGACCAGGTACAGGTAGAAGCTCGGCGCGTACCTGCCCTCGGCCCGGATCCGCGCCTCCACCTGCTCCCACACCGGCGCACCCGTGAGCGGGCCGAGCTCGGCGGCGCCGCGGGCCGCGGCCCGGGCCGAGAAGGCCATGTCGACCGACTCCACGACGATCGACCCCCGGCCGTCGACGTGCAACGCGCGCAGCGCCCGCAGCAGTTCGTTCGCGTCGCCGGTCAGGACGTCGCAGGCGATGGAGTCCCCGTCCGGGTTGCGGGCCGCATCGGGCTGGACGACGAGGTTGAGCACGCACGGGTCGGCGGCGAGCAGCTCGACGACCGCGCCGGTGAGGTCCGGCGGGCTCACCGCGCGGACATGGATCATGTCCATCCTGCACTCCCAGGGGGTCTGACGTGCCGTCCGCTCCGTACCGCCGGCGTGGCGCGGCACCGCCGCACCGCGCAGCAGCACGGCGGGCAGGACCGGGCGCGCGCCGTGCGGGCCTCCCTTCCAGTAGCGCCGGACGCGCGGGCTCCGGCAATCCGGGCCACCGTGGCGGGCCCGGGCGACCGCCGTCGGGCCGGACACCCCGGACATCCCGCACACCCCGGTCCCGCAGGCCCCCGACCGGGCACGGGAGGCGCACGCACCCGGCGCGTCGGATAGTGGAAGGGGGGGATCTCCTGGGATTGGACACTCATGGACCGCTACCCGCCGATCGCCGACCACGGCCTCGTGGGCGACCTCCAGACCGCCGCGCTGATCTCCGCCCAGGGGGTAGTCGACTGGTTCGCCGCCCCGCGGTTCGACTCGCCGAGCATCTTCGCCGCCCTGCTCGACCACGACCACGGCGGCTACTTCCGCCTCTCGCCGGACGACACCCCGGCGGGCTCCCGGAAGCAGCTGTACTACCCGGACACGGCGGTCCTGGTGACGCGCTTCCTCTCGCCCGACGGCGTCGGCGAGGTGCTCGACTGGATGATCCCGGAGCGCTCCGGCTCGGCCACCGACCGCCACGTCCTGGTACGGGGCGTGCGCGCGGTGCGCGGCCGGGTGCGGTTCACCATGGAGTGCCGTCCGCGGTTCGACTACGCCCGGGCCGGCCACGAGCTGGACCTCTCCGCCGACGGGGCGGTCTTCCGGGCCCCCGGCACCACCGCCCACCTGCAGACCACCTTCCCCCTGGAGCGCGACGGCCAGGACGCCGTCGGCACCGTCACCCTCGACGCGGGAGACCTCGCGGCGGCCGTCCTCACCGTCTGCGACCCCGACCGCCCGGCGCCGCCGCAGCCGACCGCCGACGCCCTGATGGAGGAGCTCTGGAAGGCCGTCGACTTCTGGCAGGGCTGGGTGCACAGGTCCCGCTACCGGGGCCGCTGGCCCGACATGGTCAACCGGTCCGCGATCACCCTGAAGCTGCTCACCTACGCGCCCACCGGCGCGCCGGTCGCCGCGGCCACCATGGGCCTGCCCGAGCAGGTCGGCGGCGAACGCAACTGGGACTACCGCTACACCTGGGTGCGCGACGGCTCGCTCTCCGTCCGCGCCCTGCTCGACCTCGGATTCGCCGAGGAGGCGACCGCCTTCACCCACTGGATCCGCAACCGGCTGCTGGCCGAGCAGGAGCGCGGGGCGGAGGAGGCCCTCCAGATCATGTACCGGGTCGACGGGGAGCCGATCCTGACGGAGGAGATCCTCGAACACTTCGAGGGGTACCGCGGCTCGTACCCGGTGCGGGTCGGCAACGCGGCCGCCGACCAACTCCAGCTGGACATCTACGGCGAGGCGCTCTACGGCCTCTCCCAGGCCCGGCACATCGCCGTGCAGGCCGACTACCAGGGCTGGAAGGCCTGCGCCCGCGCCCTGGACTGGCTCGCCGACACCTGGGACCGCCCCGACGAGGGCATCTGGGAGACCCGCGGCGGCCGCCAGGACTTCACCTACAGCCGGATCATGTGCTGGGCCGCCTTCGACCGCGGGCTGCGGATGGCCGAGGACTTCCGCCGGCCCGCCGACACCGAGCGCTGGACGAAGGCGCGGGACGCCATCCTGGAGCAGGTGATGGAGCGGGGCTGGAGCACGAAGGACCGGGCGTTCGTCCAGCACTACGGCGGTGGTGCCGTCCTGGACGCCTCGCTCCTGCTGATGCCCCGGGTGGGCTTCGTGGCCGCGCGGGACCCGAGCTGGCTCTCGACCCTGGACGCGATGGACCGGACCCTGGTGTCGGACAGCCTGGTCTACCGCTACGACCCGGCCGCCTCGCCGGACGGCCTGCGCGGCTCCGAGGGCACCTTCAGCCTCTGCACCTTCCTCTACGTCGACGCGCTGGCCCGGGCCGGGCGGCTGCGCCAGGCCCGGTACACCTTCGAGAAGATGCACACCTACGCCAACCACGTCGGGCTGTTCGCCGAGGAGGTGGGCCCCAGCGGCGAACAACTGGGCAACTTCCCCCAGGCGTTCACACACCTGTCGCTCATCATGGCCGCCAGCACGCTGGACGAGGCACTGGACCGGCAGCGGGACACCGGACGGGCGCTGTGAGCCCGGCGACGGGGCAGCGGGAGTCCTGATGTCCACCGGGCCAGGAGCCGACCCCGCCTCCGCATCCGACCCCGGCGCCGACCCCGGGTACTCCGCGCCGCTCGGCCGGGAGGAGTTCCGCGCCCTGTACGCGAGCCTGCGCGCCGGGGCCGTCGATCCCGGCGGCCGGGGCGCCCTGGCCACCATCACGCCGGAGACGGTGCGCGCCGCCGCCGCCGAGGTCCGTTCGGGCCGCACCGTCACCCTCGCCTCCCCGATCGAGACCCGGCCGGGCCCGGACAACCCGCACCCGGCCGGCCACCGGCTGACCAGCCCGCCCGGGGCTGCGGCGGGCAGCACCGGCCTGGCCTTCGCCACCGACCGGTTCGCCATGAACGTGCACGGCGACGCCGACAGCCACCTCGACGCGCTGTGCCACGTCGTCTACGAGGGCACCCTGCACGGCGGAGTGCCGGCGGGCACCGTCACCGCGGACGGCGCCACCGCCCTCCCGGTCGAGCTGGCCCGCGACGGGATCGTCGGCCGGGGCGTGCTGCTCGACATCCCACGGGTGCGCGGGGTGCCCTGGCTGGAACCGGGCGACCACGTCACCACCGACGACCTGCTCGCCGCCGAGACCGCCCAGCACGTGCGGGTCGGGCCCGGGGACATCCTCCTGCTGCGGGTCGGCCACCGGCGCCGGCGCCTGGAGGCGGGCCCGTGGGACGCCGCCGGCCGAAGGGCCGGCCTGCACCCCGCCGCGGTGGCGTTCCTGGCCGAGCGGCGGGTGGCCGCGCTCGGCAGCGACAGCAACGGCGACACCGCCCCGAGCCTCGCCGAGGGGGTCGACTTCCCGGTGCACGTGCTGGCGATCCACGCCCTCGGGATCCACCTCCTGGACTACCTCCAGTTCGAGAGCGTGCTGCCGCTCTGCGAGCAGGAGGACCGCTGGTCCTTCCTCTGCGTGATCGCACCGCTGCGGCTCCCCGCGGCCACCGGCTCGCCCGTCAACCCCATCGCGATCCTCTGACACCCGACTCCCGGAGAGGGCACGGCTCATGGCCGACACCGCGCACTACGACGTCATCGTCATCGGCACCGGAGCGGGCGGCGGCACGCTCGCCCACCGCCTCGCACCCACGGGCCGGCGCATCCTGCTCCTGGAACGCGGCGGTTACCTGCCACGCGAGCGGGACAACTGGGAGTCGACGGCGGTCTTCGTCCGGGGCAAGTACCGCGCTCCGGAGTTCTGGTACGACAAACACGGCGAGAGCTTCCCCCCGGAGGTCAACTACTACGTCGGCGGGAACACCAAGTTCTACGGCGCCGCGCTGTTCCGGCTGCGCCCCGAGGACTTCGGCGAACTGCGCCACCACGGGGGCATCTCCCCCGCCTGGCCGATCGACTACGCCGACCTGGAGCCCTACTACACCCGGGCCGAGCACCTCTACCTCGTGCACGGACGCCACGGCGAGGACCCCGGCGAAGGGCCGGTCAGCGCCCAGTACGCCTACCCCCCGGTCGAGCACGAGCCGAGGATCCAGCAGCTCAGCGACGACCTGGAGAAGCGCGGACTGCACCCCTTCCACCTGCCGATCGGCGTCAACCTCACCCAGGACGAGCACGGCCGGGCCACCCACGACAGCGTCTGCATCCGCTGCGACCGGGTCGACGGCTTCCCCTGCCTCGTCCGCGGCAAGGCGGACGCCCAGGTGATCTGCGTCGACCCGGCGTTGGAGTACCCGGGCGTCGAACTGGTGACGGGCGCCGACGTGCGGAGTCTGGAGACCGATCCGACCGGACGCAGCGTGACCCGCGTGGTGGCCGAACTCGACGACGGCTCGACCGCCGGTTTCACCGGCGACATCGTCGTGGTGGCCTGCGGCGCCGTCAACTCGGCCGCGCTGCTCCTGCGTTCGGCGAACGAGCGGCACCCCGACGGCCTGGCCAACAGCTCCGGCACGGTCGGGCGCCACTACATGCGGCACAACAACCTGGCCCTGATGGCGGTCTCGAAGGAGCCGAACGACACCCAGTTCCAGAAGACCCTCGCGGTGAACGACTGGTACCTCGGCTCCGACGACTGGGAGTACCCGCTCGGCGGCATCCAGATGCTCGGCAAGTCCGACGCCGACCAGATCCAGGGCGAGGCGCCGCGCTGGGCCGGACTGGCCTCGCCGGACATGCCGTTCGAGGTTCTGGCCCACCACGCGGTCGACTTCTGGCTCTGCGGCGAGGACCTCCCGCAACCGGAGAACCGCGTCACGCTCGACGGTGACGGCGCCATCCACCTGACGCTGGACGAGAAGAACAACATCGCGGGGCTCGAACGCCTCCGGCACAAGCTGCAGGGTCTCCTGGGACACCTCGGCATGCACCCGCACCACCTGCTCCCGCACAGCCTCTACCTGCACAAGGGCATGCCGATCGGCGCCACCGCCCACCAGGCCGGGACCGTCCGCTTCGGCACCGACCCGGCGGCCTCGGCCCTCGACGTCCACTGCAAGGCCCACGACCTGGACAACCTGTACGTCGTCGACACGAGCTTCTTCCCGAGCATCGGCGCGGTGAACCCGTCGCTGACGGCGATCGCCAACGCCCTGCGGGTCGGTGACCACATCGCCGAGCGCCTGGGCTGAGCCGCCACCGGCCGGCCACGACACCCACCGGCCCGCCCCACCCCGCCGACCACCCCCCAGCACACCCCTCGGCCTACCGGGCGGCCTCCTCCGCACGGCCGCCCGGCACGGGGCCGAGCAGCACGGCGAGGTCGCCGGCACCCGGCTCGGGCACCGCGGCCTCGGTGACCGGTGCGAGCTGCCCGTCCGGCCGCACCAGGAAGAGCAGCTCGTGCCCCGGCGGGAGCCCGCCCACCACCCGGTGGACGGTGATCCGCGCGCCCTCGCCGTACCGCCGGGCCAGTTCCACCCGGGTCAGCCCGGCGCCGAAGAGCGCGTCGGCACCGCCGTAGGGCGCGACCACGCCCTGACTGCCGACCGACGGCGCGAGACGGTGGACGCCGCCCTCGACGGTCTCCTGGAGGGTCATCGACGCCAGGGCGTTGAAGTCGTCCTCCTCGGTGAGCAGCAGCACCCCGGTGATCCCTTCCAGCTCCGCGCCGGCGCCGGTGGCCGCGGCCAGCAGCTCACCGGGTGCAAGGGCGAGGCCCGCCTCCTCGATGCGGGAGCGCTGGGCCTCGGCGCCCGCCCACATCAGCACGTCGAGACCGGCCGAGCGCAGCGCCCGCCCGAGGTCGATCGCCCACTGGTCCCCGCCCACCAGGAGCGGCCGCGAGCGGGCCGGCCGCAGCACCCCGAGCCGCCCGGCGACGGGGAACGCGCTCAGGCCGTAGAGCATGACGGTGGCGACGATCACCACGAAGGTGGCCGGCAGGATCCGCTCGGCGCCGCCGATCCCCTTGCCGACGAGGGTGGCGGAGAACGTCGAGGCCGTCGCCGCGGCGACGATCCCGCGCGGTGCCATCCAGCCGATGAACGCGCGCTCCCCGCGCGACAGGTCGGTCCGGGCCGTCGCCAGCGCGGCCACCACCGGCCTGACCACGAGGACGAGCAGGCCGACCAGGGCGAGCGCCGGCAGCACCACGTGCCGCAGGGACTCCGGGGTGACGGTCGCCGAGATGGAGACGAAGAGCACGCCGATGATCAGTGCGGCCAGGGTCGCGAAGAAGGGCCGCCTGGCCGGCATGTCGAGGCCGCGCAGGTTGGCGAGCGTCATCCCCGTCACCACCGCGGCGATCAGACCGGTGTCGTCGCGGAAGGCGTCGCAGACCGCGGCCACGCCGACGACGACGGCGAGCTGGCAGGTGGTGGCGAGGACTTCGCTCATCCGCACGCGGTGCAGCAGGAACCAGAGCAGCCCGGCGCCCAGCACACCGCCCACGAGGCCGACGGCCGTACTGCCGAGGAACGCCACCAGCTGGCTGCCGGGGTCGTGCTGGTCCGCGGCGACGACCGCGTGGAAGACGACCGCGCCGAGGATGCCCCCGACCGGGTCGATCAGGGAGCCCTCCCAGACCAGGATCCGCTGCAACCGCTCCGTCGGGCGGACGAAGTTGAGCAGCGGCCCGACGACCGTCGGCCCCGACACCACGAGGATGGCGCCCAGCATGATCGCCGCCGACCGCGACATGTCCAGCACCGGCACGGCGAACAGCGCGGCGGACAGGCAGGTGAGGACGGTGCCGAGGCAGATCAGCCGGACCACGACGCGCCGGGCGTGCCCACGGCTGCGGCGCAGGTCGAGTTCGAGACCCGCGTCGTAGAGGATCACCGCCACCGCCAGCGAGACCATGGGCGAGAACGCGGGCCCGAGCAGCAACTGCGGGTCGACGTCGTCGGTGAGGGCGCCGGCGGTGAACCCGGCCGGGAGCAGCAGGAGCAGCGCGGGCAGGTGCAGCAGGCTCGCCAGGAGCTGGCAGCCGACCGCCAGCACCAGGATCAGCGCCACGCCCAGCAACACTTGATCGGCCGTCACTGCCTGTCTCCTGTACGGGGATCCCGTGGTGGTCGCCGGTACCGGCCGGCCCGGCCGGTACGAGGTCAGGGCCCGGTGACCGCCGGGCGCGCGGCGGTCACCTCTCGACGTCCTCCTCGCTCAGCGGTTCCAGGACGCCGTGCGTGTCGAGGCGGTAGAGCACGACGAGCGCCGGACCGATCAGGACGAGCGCCACGGCGGCGACGAGGAGCATCCACTTGAGCGGCGCCGCGGCACCCGCCGCCTGCTGGACCGTCAGCGAGGTCGGGACGAGGTACGGGCGCTGGGCGACGCCCCAGGCGGCGACCGACAGGGCGACGGCGGCCACCGAGGTGTAGCGCGCGTACCCGGCGGCCGGGCCGGCGACGAGGAACCCGGTCACGGCCACCGCGACGGCGGCGGTCACGACGAGCGCCAGGCCCGCGCCGTGGGTGAGCCCGTGGTGCACGTACGAGGCGTCGTCGCCGGTCAGCGACAGGCCGAGCACACCGAGCAGGGCGAGCGCCCCGGCCCCGGCCCAGGACCGCAGCCGGAAGTAGCCGACCAGGTCCTCCGCCCCGAAGCGGCGGGCGTCCACGGTGAGGAACACCGCGCCGAGGAAGGCGGCCGCGGCAACGGCGAACAGGCCGCCGAGCACCGAGGTGATGTTGGCCCAGGCGTCGGCCGACGCGGTGGTACCGGGGGCGACCCGCCCGGAGGCGACGCCGCCGATCGCCGCGCCCAGGAAGAACGGGGTGAGGAGCGAGGACACGGCGAAGACCGCACCGTAGAGGCGTCGTTGGGCGAGCCGCCGGGTGGGCTTGCGCAGCGCGAACCCGGCGCCGCGCAGCACCATGCCGACGGCGGCGAGCGCCAGCGGGAGCCAGAGCGCGCTGAACACCGTCTGGAAGAAGACCGGGAATCCGGTCCACATGAGCACCAGGACGAAGATCAGCCAGACGTTGTTGACCTCCCAGACCGGCGCCATGGCGTGGTCGACCAGCCAGCGCGGCCGCTTGCCCCGGTCGGCCCCGCCGGCCACCAAGTCCCAGAACCCGGCGCCGTAGTCGACGCCGCCGCCGCAGGCGTACGCGGCGATCGCCAGCAGCAGGACCCAGGCGACGACATCGGCGATCATCCAGCGCTCCCCGGCGGTCGTCCCGGCCCCGGTCGCTCTCCCGGCCCCGGACCGGCCGGCGGCGTGGGTGGCCCCGCTCCGGTGACGGCGGGCTCCGGGCGCGGCCCGTACGGCGTGTCGGTCTCCGGGCCCTCGCCGGGTACGGCCGCGGCGCCGGCGTCGGCGCGCCGCCAGCGGGTGCGCATCGTCAGCAGCACGGCGAGGAAGCTCCCGAAGACGAGGACGTAGACCACCACGACGACGCCGAACATGGTCCAGAGCGAGGCGGCGCCGGTCGGGGTGACGGCATCGGACACCCGCATGTTCTGGTACACGATCCAGGGCTGGCGGCCCACCTCGGTGGTGATCCAGCCGGCCTCGACGGTCAGCAGGCTGGCCACGCCGGAGACCGCGGCGCACCGGAAGAACCAGCGCGACCGGGGCAGGTCGCGGCGGCGCAGCCAGCACCACGCGTACCAGAGCGCGAGCAGGATCAGCACGCTGCCGATGGTCGCCATGAAGTCGAAGGCCCAGTGGACGATGGTGGCCTGGGTGGCGGTGGGCCGGTCGGAGGCGGGCACCGAGGTGAGCCCGGGGACCTCCGTGTCGGGGGTGAACCCGGCCAGGATGGAGTCGAGTTGGGGGATCTTGAGACCCCCCTTGATCGTCCCGTCGGACTGCAGGCGTCCGAACAGGTACTCCGGCACGTGCGTCCCGGAGTTCCAGACCAGCTCGGCGGCGGCGAACTTGATCGGCTGCTTGTGGAAGATCTGGCGCGCGATGTTGTCGCCGAGGAAGAACTGCAGGGGGGTCAGGATCGCGGCGATCGTGAACGGCACGGTGAAGCCGAGCCGGTGGTAGCGGTCCCGGCGGCCGCGCAGCCACCCCACCGCGTAGACGCCGGCCACCACGTAGCCGGCCGTCAGGAACATCGCCACCACGAAGTGCCAGTACTGCGGGCCGAACATCGGCGTGAAGATCGCCTGCCGGACGGAGACGTTCACCGGCGCGCCGGAGGAGTCGAGGGTGAAGCCCTGCGGGGTGTTCATCCACGAGTTGGCCGCGATGATGCCGAACGCGCCCATGAGCGCCGCGGCCGGCAGCGGCACACCGAGCCAGAAGTGGGTCCACGGTTTCAGCCGGCGCCAGCCGTAGAGGTAGATCGCGATGAGGATCGCCTCCAGGAAGAACGCCCACGCCTCGACCCCGAAGCCAAGGCCGAACACGTCCCCCCAGCGGCCCATCATGCCCGGCCACAGCAGGCCGAACTCGAACGACAGCACGGTGCCGGTGACGACCCCGACGGCGAACTGGACGGCCATCACGGCCGACCAGCGGCGGGCGAGCAGCATCGCGTCGGGGTCCCCCCGGCGCAGCCCCCGGTGGTGCATCACCAGGGTGATGAACGGCAGCGCCACCCCCATCGGCACCAGCAGGATGTGGGAGGCGAGCGTGAACGCCATCAGCTCCCGGGCGGGGAGCAGCTGCGCCGGGGTACTCGCGAGGACGTGCAGCGTGGTGTCCACCGTCGGGTCAGCCTCCGGTGGCGAAGCCGGGGAAGAGGGTCATGCCGCCGTCGACGTAGAGGGTGGCGCCGACCACGTAGTCCATCAGGTCGGAGGCCAGGACGGTCACCGCGTTGGCGATGTCGTCCGGGTCGCCGACCCGGCGGTAGGGGATCAGCCGCAGCAGGTCGGCCTCGGCCTCGGGGGTGTCCCAGGCCGACTTGTTGATGGGGGTGCGGATCGCGCCCGGCGCCACCGCGTTGACCCGGATGTGCTGCGGGGCGAGCTCCTGGGCGAGGGTCTGCATCAGCATCAGGACCCCGCCCTTGGAGGCCGCGTAGTTCACGTGGCCCGCCCAGGGGATGATCTGGTGGACGGAGCTCATGCAGATGATCTTCCCGGCGGAGCGGGACACCTCGGCGACGACGCCCCGGCGGACGAACTCCTTGGCCGCCTCCCGGGCGCACAGGAACTGTCCGGTGAGGTTGACCTCCAGCACCTTGTTCCACTGGTCGAGGGTCATCTCGGTGCTCGCGGCGTCGCGCTGGAGGCCGGCGTTGGCCACCATGACGTCGATCGTGCCGAGCTCCTCGACCATCCGCCCGACCATCGCGGTGACCTGGCCCTCGTCGGAGACGTCCGCCTCGTGCGCGTAGGCGTTCACCCCGAAGGACCTGATCTCCTCCACCACCTCCTCCGCCGCCTCGCGGCCGAAGACGTAGTTGACGACGACGTCGGCTCCCGCCCGGCCCAGGCCGATCGCGGTGGCCCGCCCGATGCCCGAGTTCGCACCGGTCACCAGGGCCTTCTGTCCGCGCAGCAGCAGCGGCTGCGCCGGCCGCCGCTCGTCCACAGGTGAGGTCACTGCTGTCTCCCGTTCTCGCCGCCACTGTCGAGGGACAAGATTCCCCACCTGGGCACGGGCGGGCGGCGACGGCACGCGGCGACGGCCGGCGATGTCCCTCCGGCGGAGCAGTGGCCCGGCCGTGACGTCCCGGCCCGGGGCCGGAGCTCACCTGCCGGGCCCGGCCACCACGTTCTCCAACCGCTCCCCCCCGAGGTAGCGCGTCAGCTGGGCGCGGACCAGCCGCAGGGCCCGCGGCAGGAACGCCGAGGAGTTGCCGCCCACGTGCGGACTGATCAGCGTGTTGGGGGCGGACCACAGGGGGTGGCCGGCGGGCAGCGGCTCGGGGTCCGTGACGTCCAGCGCCGCGGCGAGGCGCCCGCTGCGCAGTTCGGCCAGCAGGGCGTCGGTGTCGACGACCGGGCCGCGCGCCACGTTGACCAGCAGGGCGCCGTCCCGGAGCGAGGCCAGGAAGCCGGCGTCGACGAGCCCGCGGGTCTGCTCGGTGAGGGGGACGGTCAGCACCACCACGTCGGCCTGCGGCAGCAGGCGGGGCAGCTCCGCCATGGCGTGCACCGGCCCCCGGGCCGAGGGCCGGCCGGTGCGGGCCACCCGCAGGATCCGGCACTCGAAAGGCGTGAGGCGCTCCTCGACGGCCGACCCGATCGAGCCGTACCCGATCACCAGGACGGTGCGGTCGGCGAGCGAGGCGAACGACCCGCCGCGCCACGTCCCGGTGTCCTGCGCCCGGACGAAGCCCGGGATGCCGCGCAGGGCCGCCAGCACGAGCGCGACCGCGAGCTCGGCCGTACTCGCGTCGTGCACCCCACGCGCGTTGCAGAGCATCACCCCGGGCGGAAGGAACGGCAGCAGGTTGTCGACGCCCGCGGAGAGGCTCTGGATCACCCGCAGCCGGGTCATCCGCTCCAGCAGCGGCAGTGCCGCCGTGGTGCGCCCGTAGGGGAGGACGAAGAACTCGGTCTCCCGGATCACCCGCTCGGCCGGCGCCCCGCCCTCACCGTCCCAGACCGCCACCGGCACCGGCGGCAGCCCGCCGATCAGGTCGGGCGGGTACGGGAGCAGGATCCTGGGCACCGGACCGCCGGGCGACTCGTGGGGCTGGGAGAGGCTCATGGTCCGATCCCAGCAGCGCTCGCCCGGCGCGGCAACCACGCGCCGCTCCTGGGCCATCCGGGTGGGCGCGCCCGGCCGGACGGCGTCGCGAGCGCCGGGCGGGCGGCGCGGCTCGCAGGATTCACCCGGAGCAGCCGACCCCAGCGGACCCGGGAGCACGGTGGAGACCTCTGTACAGGCACCCGCGATCGTGGTGGTGATGGGCGTCTCGGCGTCCGGCAAGAGCACCCTCGGGCGGCTGCTCGCCGACCGCCGGGGCGTGCCGTTCACGGAGGGCGACGACCTCCACCCGCCGGCGAACATCGCCCGGATGACCGCCGGGCACCCCCTGGACGATGCGGAGCGCGCGCCGTGGCTGCACGCCGTGGCCGCGGTGGTCCACCGGGCCGCCCGGGCCCGGCAGGGCGCCGTCCTCTCGTGCTCCGCCCTCAAGCGGGAGTACCGGGACGAGCTCCGCGCGGCCGGGCCGGTCTGGTTCCTGCACCTCACCCTCGACCGTGCCACCGCGGCGGCCCGGATCGCGCACCGCCCCGGGCACTTCATGCCGCTCGCCCTCCTCGACTCCCAGTACGCCGCGCTGGAGCCGCTGCGGCCGGACGAGCCCGGCCTGACCCTGGATGCGACGGCCGGCACCGACGCCTGCCTGCACCGG
This sequence comes from Kitasatospora sp. NBC_01560, assembly GCF_045208415.1. NCBI lineage: Bacteria > Bacillati > Actinomycetota > Actinomycetes > Kitasatosporales > Streptomycetaceae > Kitasatospora > Kitasatospora sp. NBC_01560. Next base: position 1,609,176 of record NZ_CP109364.1, read on the forward strand.
GCCCTCGCCGCCCTCGCCCGCGTCGAGCACCGGCCGGCCGGCTGACCGCCCGCCGGGCCTCGCGGGGTGGACCGGTCCGCTCGCACTACAGTCTGATCCCGTCGGGACGCACCCGGCGCTCACAGGGGGAACAGACATGACGCTTCATCAGCGGCGCGCCCGCCCGGGCCGCCACTCCTTCTGGCGGCGGGCACGGTCCGTCGTCGTGACGCTCGCGCTGGCCGGCGCGGTGCAGGGCGGACTGGCCGACGTGGCGACGGCGGACCCGGCGGTGTCACTGTGCACCTCCGTCAACGGGCCGTTCGGCTCGGCGACCGTCGGCGGCGGCCGGTACCGGATCATGCCGGACGAGTGGAACTCCTCGGCCGAGCTGTGCATGAGCAGCGACGGCGGTGCGAACTTCACCGTCACCAGCAGTGCGCTCAGCAGCGCCACCAACACCAGGCCCGGCGCACCGGGTGCCTACGCGCGCATCGAGTACGTGCCGCGGCCGGGTGAACTCCCCATGCCGGTGGCCACGATGGGCGACACGCTGACCGGCTGGCGGACCACCGGCGGCGCCCCGGGGCAGTACAACACGGCGTACGACCTCTGGTACGCGGACACGGCCGCCGGGTGCGGTCCGACCACCTCGCACGAGCTGATGATCTGGCTCGGGCGGCAGGGCGGGCCCGTCCCGCTGGGGGCGGCCACCCAGCAGGTCACCCTCGGCGGCCGGACGTACCAGGTCCACCAGTGGCAGGACGCCGCCAGTGGCCGGCAGGTCATCAGCTACCTGATGACCACGCCGACCACCTCGGTCTACGCGCTGAACCTGCGGGCCGTCACCGCCGACGCGGTGGTCCGCGGGTTCGTCCCCGCGAACGGTCAGCTCTGCTCCGTGCAGGCGGGCTTCGAGATCTGGAACGGCGGCGCCGGCCTGGCCACCAACTCCTTCTCCTACCAGCCCGCGGCGGGCCTGCCGACCGGCAGCGTGACCTCCGGCGTGCCCGGCAAGTGCCTCGACGCCGGGAGCAACGCGGCCGGACCGGAGGCCTCCGCCGCGCCCGTGGAGGTCCGGGGCTGCGCCACCACGCCGGACCGGGCCTGGACGGTCGGCAACGACGGCACCTTCAAGGCCCTCGGCAAGTGCCTCGACGTCAGTGGCGGCGGCACCACCGACGGCACCCCCGTCCAGCTGTACCCCTGCAACGGCACCGGCTCACAGGTGTGGACGCAGAACGCCAAGGGGCTGCTGAACCCGCAGTCCGGCCGCTGCCTGACCGACCCCGGCGCGTCGACCGCCGACGGCACCGCGCTGGTCCTGTGGAGCTGCGGCGCGAGCGGGCAGGACTGGCGCCTCCCGTACAGCGGGCAGCCGCTCTGGAGCGCCTTCACCAACAAGGTGACCAACTACTGCCTCAGCGGCGGGGTCGAGAACCCCACCTCGGTCAGCCTGCACACCTGCGCCGGCACCACCACGCCGCCGCAGAACTGGCAGCTCGTCAAGGACGGCACCCTGCGCGTCTCCACCGGGGCCTGCCTGGACGCCGGCAGCGCCGGTACGGCCGGCAGCACCGTCCTGCTCGCCCCCTGCGCGGGCACCGCGGCGCAGCAGTGGCTGCTGTCGCCGACCGGCTACCTGCTCAACCCGGCGTCCGGCCTGTGCCTGGACGATCCGCGGTCCACCGCCGTCCCGGGCGTCCCGCTCAACCTCTGGACGTGCAACGGGACGGGCGCCCAGGTCTGGTACTCGGCAGCCTGACCGCCGGCACCCGCCACGTACCGGCCAGGTACCGGCCACGCGTCTGCCTCAGGTGCGCCGCAGGCCCGGAGGGGCACCGCCCCCCGGGCCTGCGGTCGTCCGGCCGGCGCCGGACCTACGGAATCGGCTGCGGCTGGGTGACGCAGTGGATGCCGCCACCGCCGAGGCCGATGTAGTCGATGTTCAGCTGCTCGACGACCCGGCCGGGGAAGAGCGACTGGAGCTTCGCCCTCGCCGCGGCGTCGGCCCGGGAGTCCCCGAACTGGGCGGCGATCACCGCGCCGTTGCAGACGTAGTAGTTGGCGTAGGAGCCGACGAACGCGGGGTCGCTCTGCCGGATCGTGTAGTAGTCGGGGCCGCCGAGCTTGGTGGCCTGGATGCGGACGCCGCGGGCGTCGGTCGCCGCGGCCAGCACGTTGTACTGGTTGATCTCGTCCTTGGTCCAGACGTCGGAGGGGTCGTCGGTGGCGTTCGGCTGCTGGACGAGACCCTTGCCCGGGGTGAGGAAGCGCGAGGTCGCGTCCACGTGGTCGCCGGTGATGTCCTGCCCGGCCACCCCGGCGAACCAGATCACCTTGGTGGCGCCGTACGCGGCCTTCATCGCGTTCTCGGCCTGGGTCTGTGACATGCCCGGGTTGCGGTTGGAGACGAGGATGCTGCTCCGGGTGGCCATCAGGGTGCCCGCGCCGTCGGTCTCGATGGCGCCGCCCTCGCCGACCAGGCCCGCGGCGGTGAACGGCACCCCGACGTAGGCGGCGACCCGGGCGGCGACCTTGCCGTCGTTGGTGTAGGTCTGGTTGCCGCCCCAGCCGTTGAAGTTGAGGCCGATCGCGTCGAGGCCGCCCTGTCCGTCGGTGCGGAAGACGGGGCCGGAGTCGCGCATCCAGCAGTCGTTGACCGGGATGGTGGTGATCACCGTGACGTTGGCGCCCGGGCAGGCCCGCCGGGCGGCCGCGGCCGCGGCGGGGTTGGCGCACAGGTACACGGGCTCGTACTTGGCGATGGTGTTGACGACCAGGGCGATGTTGGCCTGGATCTGGGCCACCGAGGGCGTCGTCCCGCCGCGCCGGCCGCCGCGGCGGCCGGTCCAGATGGTGGGGTCGTCGGGCCAGGCCATCCAGGTCCGGGTGTGGGTCACCGTGTCGATCGGCACCGCGAAGGTGCCCGCGGCCGCGGTGGCGGCGCGGCCCGCCGCGGCCGCCGCGGAGACCGCGCCGGTGCCCGCGACGGCGCTGCCCGCCGTCACCAGCCCGGCCGCGACCAGGAAGTTCCTGCGTCCCAGCGCGCCCGGTGCTCTGCCGGACGAGACGTGCGGGTCACTGTGACCGTTCATCTCTCGGCCTCCTCTTCTGCTCCTCGTGGTCCATCCACGTGATGGCCATGACGGTAAAACTGACCAAGCGCTCGGTCAATACTTTTCGCAAGGCTTGTCGGATCCGCTTGCGCCGAACTGCCGCTCCGTCACCGGTGCGAGATCGCTAGAGTTTCCGGATGGCTACGCGCACCGAGGACCTCGACCCCACCGACCCGGCGGCCCGGGAGACCGCGGCCGGCGCCGGCCCGAAGCGCCCCCGCGCCTCGGCGAAGGGCGAGCAGACCCGGGCGCGACTGCTCGCCGCCGCCCGCGAACTGCTCGCCGGGGACGGCACGGTGCCCTTCACCACCCGCAACGTGGCCGCCCTGGGCGGGGTGACCCACGGCATGTGCCACTACCACTTCCAGAACCGCAGCGACCTGATCGTCGCGGTGGTGGAGAGCATCCGGCCGGAGTGGATCACGCCCCTGGAGGAGGCCGTGGCCGGCCCCGGCACGTTCGCCGAACGGGCCGAGCGGGTCGTCGCGATGCTGGCGCAGCCGGAGGCCGGCGACCTCTCCCGGCTGCACTCCGCGCTGCACTGGTTCGCCGCCGGGGACGAGCGCGTGCGGGAGAGCCTGGAGGGCGAGTACCGGCGGTGGCGGGAGTGCTTCGTCGCGCTGTACCGGACCCTGGCGGACGAGCAGGGCGGCGGGTTCGACCCCCGGCCGCTGGCCGAGGCGGCGGCGGCCGGGACGGACGGGCTCGCGGCGCTCCAGTCCCTCGGCGCGCGGATCGACTCCGCCCCGGTGATGCGGGCCCTCGTCCTCGGCCTCGCCGCCGGCGCGACCGGAGCTGCCGGAGCTGCCGGAGCTGCTGGGGCTGACGGAGCCGCCGACGCGCCCGGAGCGGCCGGGGCCTGACCCGGTCACGGGCCGGCCGGGGCCGCGGACGGCGAGGCAGCGGGCAGTGCGGGCTGCTGCTGGGTGGAGCAGTGGATACCGCCGCCGCCCGCGGCGATGGCGTCGATGCCCACCGGCACGACCTCCCGCCCGGGGTGGAGGTCGGCCAGGATGCCCGCCGCCCGGTCGTCGGACGCCTTGTCCCCGAACCGCGGCATGATGACGGCCCCGTTCACCACGTAGTAGTTGAGGTAGGTGGCCAGGAAGTCCTTTCCGCGATCCGGCAGGGCGGCGAGGTCGGGCTCGGTGAGGTCGACGACGCGCAGGCTGCGACCCGCGGCGTCGGTGGCCCCGCGGAGCACCTCCAGCGCCTGGTCGGAGGCGCGGGACCAGATGTCCGGCGGGGTGTCCGGCCCGGGGCGGTGGATCACCACCACGCCCGGCTCGGCGAACCGGGCCAGGGCGTCGATGTGGCAGTCGGTGATGTCCTGCCCGGCCACCCCGGTGAACCAGATGACCTTGCGGACGCCGAACAGGTCCTTGAAGGCGGCCTCGATCTGGTCCCTGGTCTTCCCCGGGTTGCGGTTCTCGTTCACCCACGAGCTCTCGGTGGCCATCAGGGTGCCCTCGCCGTCCACCTCGATGCCGCCGCCCTCACCCGTGACCGGCGCCTGGATCCGGCGGATGCCGTAGTGGTCGAGGAGCCTGCGGGCGACCTGGCTGTCCTCCGCGTGGGTCTGCTTGTTCCCCCAGCCGTTGAAGTTGAGGTCGACGCCGGCGATGCCGCCCGGGCCGGTGACGAAGGTCGGGCCGGTGTCGCGGGCCCACAGGTCGTCGACCGGGAGGTCGATCACCTCCACGTCGGAGCCGACCAACTGCCGCGCCGCGGCGCTCTGGTCCGGGCGGGCCATCAGCACCACCGGCTCGAAGCGGGCGACGGCCTGTGCCACGTGGGCGATGTCCTGGCGCACGGCCGGCAGCTGGTCCCCCCAGACCTCTTCGAGGGCCGGCCAGGCCATGAAGGTCCTGGTGTGCGGGCGCGACTCGGCCGGCATCGCGTACGTGGACGGCGCGGCCGAGCCCGCCGGGGAGGCCGAGGACTCGTCGGCCCCGCCCGAGGGGGTGGCGTCGGAGCTGCAGCCCTCCAGCAGGGCGAGCGCCGCGGCGGCCGCCCCCGAGCGCAGCACGGCCCGGCGGGACAGGAAGCGGTCTCTCACGGCAGATCCCCTCGTTCGTCCGAATGCACCCCGGAACGGGCGATATCCGACAGTAGAGGGGGCCGGGGGCCGTGCGGGTGAGCCCGCGCGCCGCCGATCGGGCGAATCGGGGCGGGCCCGGACCACCGCCGTGGGGGCGTCGACGGTCCGGGCCCGGACCCGTCGACGGTCCGGGCCCGGGTACGGGAGCCGCCCCTACAGGGCACGACGGGCGTCCGCGATGGACCGCGGATCCCAGCCGGGCCGCGGGACGGAGTCCAGCAGCAGCCGGGTGTAGGGGTGGTGGGGGCGGGCCAGCACGTCGGCGGTCCGGCCGGACTCCACGATCTTCCCGTGCCGCATCACGATGACGTCGTCGGTGACGGCGCGGACGACACCGAGGTCGTGGGTGATGAAGAGGTAACCGATGCGCGTCGCCTCCCGGATGTCGGCGAGCAGGTTCAGGATCTGGGCCTGCACGGAGACGTCGAGGGCGGCCACCGCCTCGTCGAGGACGAGGACGGCCGGCTCGACCGCCAGCGCCCGCGCGATCGCGACGCGCTGGCGCTGCCCGCCGGAGAGCTCCCGGGGCAGTGCGCCGGCCTCCCGCTCGCCGAGACCGACCTGCTCCAGGAGCTCGGCGATCCGGTGGGCGTGGTCCGCCCCGGGGAAGTGCAGCCGGAGGGTCTCCCGCAGCACCGCGCCCACCGTGGTGCGCGGGTCCAGGGACAGGTACGGGTCCTGGAAGACCATCTGGACCTCGCGGGCCCGCGCCAGCCGGTGGGCCCGGCCGCGCCGCTGCTCGGTCCGGTCCCGGCGGTGGACGAGCACCCGGCCGGAGTCGGCCCGTTCCAGCCCGACCACGATCCGGGCGGTGGTGGTCTTGCCGGAGCCGGACTCGCCGACGATGCCCAGCGACCCGCCCTCCGGCAGGGCGAAGGAGACGTTGTCGACGGCCTGTACGCCCCCGTAGGCGCGGTGCAGGCCGACCGCCTCCAGGACGGTCCTGCGCATCGGCGGCACTTCCTTCGAACGGGCCGCGGCCCCGAGGTCCGGGCTACGCATCGGCGCTCCCCTCCCCCGTCCGGTCGCTGTGGTGGCAGGCGGTCAGCCGGCCGGGCTCGGCCGGGACGGGCAGCAGGACGGGCTCCTCCTGCGTGCAGAGGAAGGTCGCGTACGGGCAGCGCGGCGCGAACGGGCAGCCCGCCGGTTCGTCGCGCAGGCTCGGCGGCCGGCCCTCGATGGCGGCGAGCCTGCCGCGCGGGCCGTCCAGGCGCGGGGTCGAGGCGAGCAGCGCGGCCGTGTAGGGGTGGCGCGGCCGTTCGAACAGCGCCTCGGCCGGGCCGGTCTCGACGATCCGGCCGGCGTACATCACGTAGACGCGGTCGCTGATGGCGGCGGCCAGGCCCAGGTCGTGGGTGACGAAGAGCAGGCCGGTGCCGAAGCGCTCCTGGAGGTCGCCGAGCAGCGCGACCACCTCGGCCTGCGAGGTGACGTCCAGGGCGGTGGTGGGCTCGTCGGCGAGGATCAGCGCGGGATCGCCCATCAGGGCGGCCGCGATCATGACGCGTTGGAGCATGCCGCCGGACACCTGCCCCGGGTAGCGGCCGAGGACCGACGCGGGCAGGCCCACCGCGTCCAGCATCTCGGCGGCCCGCGCGGAGGCGGCCTCGGCGCCCAGGCCGCCGTTGAGGCGCACGCTCTCGGTGAGGAAGTCCCCCAGGCGGCGCAGCGGGTTGATGGCCGCCCGCGGGTCCTGGAAGATCATCGCGGCGGTGCCGGTGCGCAGGCGGCGCAGCTGCTCGGGCGTCATGGTGAGGACGTCCTCGCCGTTGACCCGCACGGTGCCCTCGGTGGCGGCGCCGGAGGGGAGCAGGCCGAGGACGCTGCGGGAGGTGAGGCTCTTCCCCGAGCCGGACTCGCCGACCAGGGCGACCGTCTCCCGGGCGTCGACGGTGAGGTCGACGCCGGCCAGGACGGGCCGGGCGGTGTTGGGCAGGCGCAGGCGGTAGGCCTGGATGTCGAGGGTGGTCATCGGTCCCTCCTGGCGACCTGGTCGGCCCAGCGTTCGCCGACGACGTTGAAGGCGACGACGGTCAGCACGATCGCGGCGCAGGGCAGGACGGCCGACAGCGGGTAGCCGTGCTGGACGGCGGACTGGCCGTCGAAGACCATCCGGCCCCAGTCGGGCGTGAGCGCGGGGACGCCGAGCCCGAGGAAGGACAGGCCCGCCAGGTCGATCAGGGCGTAGCCGAAGTTGATGGTGGACTGCGCCAGCACCACCGGCGCGATGCCGGGGATGACGTGCCGCAGGCAGATCTGCAGGCCGGAGTGGCCCTGGACCTGGTACGCCTCGACGTAGGGGCGGGAGCGTTCGGCGAGGACGAGCGAGCGGGTGAGCCGGCTGACGTAGGGCAGGTAGGCGACGGCGAGGGCGACGACCGGGGCGAGCAGCCCCTCGCCGTAGACGGAGACGATCAGGATCGCCAGCAGCATGCCGGGGAAGGCGAAGACCAGTTCGGTGCTGCGGGAGAGCACGGAGTCGAGCCAGCCGCCGCGCCAGGCGGCGGTGACGCCGACGGCGACGCCGGCCAGGGTCGAGAAGGCGACCACGCCGAGCGGTCCGAGCAGGGACGTCCGGGCGCCGGTGACCAGGCGGGAGAGGGTGTCGCGCCCGGAGGCGTCGACGCCGAGCAGGTGGTCACCGGAGGGTCCGGCGAGGGCGTTGCCCAGGTCGACGGCGTTCGGGTCGGCGGGGGCGATCCACGGGGCGAGGAGCGCGGCCAGGACGACCAGGACGACGAAGCCGAGGCAGAGCAGCTGGAGCGGGGCGCGCGCGGTGCGGACCCGGCCGAGGCCGGGCCGGCGCAGCAGGGTGACGGTCATCCGGCTGCCTTTCTCGCTCCGAGGGTGACCCGGGGGTCGACCAGCGGGTGGAGCAGGTCGACGACCAGGTTCACCGCCATGAACAGCCCGACCATGATCAGCGAGATGGCCTGCACGGTGGGGAAGTCCTTGGTAGTGGTGGACAGTTCGAGGAGCTGGCCGATGCCGCCGACGCTGAACGCCGTCTCCACCAGGACGGTGCAGACCAGCAGCGTGGAGACGATGAGCCCGCCGGTGGTCAGGACGGTGCCCAGGGCATTGCGGAAGACGTGCCGGCGAATCACGTGGTGCTCGCCGACGCCGCGGCTGCGGGCGACGGTGACGTGCTCGTGGCCGAGCACGTCGACCATCGCGGCGCGGGTGACCCGGGCGAGCATGCCGATCAGGTACAGCGCGAGGGCCAGGGCGGGCAGGGCGAGGTGCCAGAGCATCGACCCGAGGCCGTCGCCGGTGCCGCCGGTGGGGAACCAGCCCAGCTTCACCGCGAACAGGCCCTGGAGCAGGACGGCGGCGACGAAGGAGGGGGTGCCGACGGCCACCGTGGTGGTGACCAGGATGGTGGAGTCGGCGGCGCCGCCGCGGACGGCGCCGATCCAGCCCAGCAGCAGGCCGAGGGCGAGGACGAGGACGAGCGCCATCACGACCAGCAGCAGGGTGGCGGGCAGCCGGTCGGCGAGCAGCCGGGAGACGTCCGTCCGGTACGTGATCGAGCGGCCGAAGTCGCCGTGCAGGATCTGCCCGGCCCAGCGCAGGTACTGCAGCAGGAAGGGGTCGTCCAGGTGGTACTGGGCGTTGACCGCCCGCAGGGCCTCCGGGGAGGCCGAGCGGCCGGCGAGCAGGAAGCTCGCCGGGCTGCCCGGCGCGAGGTACATCGCCCCGAAGATCACGAACGAGGCGCCGGCCAGGGTGGCGGCCATCTCGGCCAGCCGCCGGACGGCGAATCTCAGGAAACTCACTGGGCCGCCCCCACGTCGGCCGCCCACGGGTAGTACAGGTACGAGATGGTGGTCGGCGCGCCGGTGATCCGCTTGTTGAGGAAGACCGCGGTGGGCCACTCGGCGACGGGTATCCAGAGCAACTGCTCGGAGGCGGTCTTCTGGAGCTGCGCCTCCAGCGTGAAGCGCTCGGTGGAGTCGGTGGCGGCCGCGGCCTTCTTGACCAGGTCGTCGTAGCCGGGGTCGCTGTAGGAGGCGAAGTTCTGGTAGGCGCCGGTCCGGAAGTTGCCCAGCAGGTCCAGCGGGTCGGTGATGGAGTCGTAGTACGTCTCCGGGAACATGTCGATGCCCTCGCGGGCCTTCGGGTCCGTGAACAGCGCGGTGAAGGCGTTCGGTGCGATGGTCTTCAGCCGGATGTCCAGGCCGATCTTCGCCCCGGCGGACTGCACGGCGGTCGCGAGCAGCGAGACGTCCTGGCCGATCGGGCTGGTGGCGACGGTGAGGGTCTTCCCGGTGGCGCCGGCCTCCTTGATCAGCGCCTTGGCCCTTTCGAGGTCCGGCGCGGTGGGGGTGAGCCCCTCGAAGGCCTCGGTGCGGACGTGCTCGGGGGCGGCGGCCCACGCGGCGCGGGTGGTCAGCGAGCCGGTGACGCTGCCGGCCCCGCCGAGCCCGGTGCGGACGAAGCCGGAGCGGTCGAGCGCGAGCGAGAGCGCCCTGCGGACCCGCACGTCGCCGAGCGCGCCCTGCATGTTGGTGACGTTGACGTTGACGGTGCTGAGGCCCTCGCCGAAGTAGAGCGAGCCCGTGCCGCCGGTGCGCAGCCGCTCGTAGCTCTCGGTGGGGATCAGGTAGCCGCCGTCGGCCTCACCGCTGAGCATGGCGTTGACGCGGGCCGACGGGTCGGTGAGGAAGCGGAAGACGGCCTTGGCCGACTTCGCCTTGGTGCCCCAGTAGTCGTCGAAGCGCTGCAGCTCGATCGACTGGCCCTTGGTCCAGGAGCCGAGCTTGAAGGGACCGGTGCAGGCGAGGCTGCCGCCGGTGCCGTAGTCCTTGCCGGCCGCCTCGATCCCCGCCTTCGAGGCGACCACGCCGGCGGCGGTGGCCAGGTACTGGTTGAACTGCGAGTCGGGCTGGGTGAGCTTCACGGTGACCTGGAGCGGGCCGGTCTTGGTGATGCTGCTGACGTTCTGGAACTGCTGGGCCCAGGCGGCCGCGTTGTCCGGGTTCGTCTGCCGGCCGAGGCTGTAGACCACGTCGTCGGCGGTCATCACGCCGCCGTCGTGGAAGTGCACGTTCGGGCGCAGGTCGTAGACCCAGGTGGTCGGGTCGGGGTTGGAGGCCTTCTCCGCCAGCCCCGGGGCCAGGGTCAGCTGCGGGGTCCACCGCATCAGGCTCTCGCAGACGTTGGAGAGCACGGTGTTCTGCGGGTAGTCGAAGGCGGAGATGTAGTCCAGCGTCGGCGGCTCGGCGTACACCGCCCAGGTGAAGGACTCCAGCCCGCCCTTGGCGGCCGGGGTGCCGGCGGACAGCCGGTAGGCCGCGGCGCCGTCGGTGCCACCGGTCTTCGGCGGGCCGGAGCAGGCGGTGGCGAGCGTGAAGGACGCCAGGGTGGCGGCGGCCAGCGCGGCGGCCGGGAGGGAGCGCCGGCGGCGCGGGGATCTGCGGGTTCCTGAGCTGGTGCGGGGGTCTGGCATGAGGGTGGCTCTCTTCCGTGCGTGACGGGATCCGTGCGGGACGGGGGTGGCGAGGGGCCGGGCCGGCGGGGCCGCGGATGCGTGGGGGTGCGGGCCCGCCGGTCCTGCTGCGAGGTGCTCGGTGCCGGGCGCGCCTGCCGGGGCCGGCGGCGGGGCGCGCCCCGGCGGTCACGCGGTGGGGCGGGCCGCCGGTACCTGCTGGGTGATGCAGTGGACGCCGCCGCCGCCGTAGGCGATCACCCGGGAGTGCACCCCCACGACCTTGCGGCCGGGCAGCGCCGCCGCGAGCACGGCGAGCGCGCCCTCGTCCGCCTCGGGGACGCCGGCCGTCGGGACGACGACGCCGCCGTTGGCGATGTAGAAGTTGAGGTAGCCGACCTCGGTCTGCTTGCCGTCGACCTCGACGAAGGCGCTCTGCGGCAGGTCGATGATCTCCAGCTTGCGGCCCCGGGCGTCGACGGCGGCCTCCAGCACGGCGCGGTTGGCGCGCATCCGCTCGTAGTCCGGGTGGTCCGGGTCGCCGGGGAGCTGGACGACCACCTTGCCGGGGGCGACGAAGGCGCAGACGCCGTCGACGTGGCCGTCGGTCTCGGTGTCCAGCAGCCCGCCGTAGGGCAGCCAGATCACCGTGGTGACGCCGAGCCGGGCCACCAGCTCGGCCTCGATCTCCTCCTTGCTCATCCCCGGGTTGCGGTTGGGGTGGAGCAGGCACTGCTCGGTGGTGATCAGCGTGCCCTCGCCGTCGACGGTGATCGCGCCGCCCTCCAGGATCATCCGGGAGTCGATGCGCTCGACGTCCAGACGCTCCAGCAGCAGGGCGGCGATCTTGTCATCGGTGTCGAACGGGTGGTGCTTCTGCCCCCAGGCGTTGAAGCGGAAGTCCACCCCGGCGCGCTCGCCGTCGGGGCCGAGGACGAAGATCGGGCCGGAGTCGCGGAACCAGGAGTCGTCGATCGGCAGCTCGACCACCTCGACGCCGTCCCCGCACAGGGCCCGGGCCTCCTCGCCCTGACCGGGACAGGCGACCATCGTCACCGGCTCGAACGCGGAGATCGCCCGGGCGACGCCGGCGTACTCCCGCCTCGCCTCGTCCAGCGTCTCGCCCCAGAGCTCGGCCCTGGTGGGCCAGGCCATCAGGCAGCCCTCGTGCTCGGTCCACTCGGCCGGCATACGGAAAGTCATGGTGACATGTCTCCTGTTCAAAAATTCGGTCAGTAATAGAAAGGCGGATACGCCTGGTCTCCGGCCGCCCCCGCGGGCCGGGTCGCGCCCGCTCAGGCGGCGGGCACCACCGGCTGGGACTGCGTGGCGCAGTGGATCCCGCCGCCACCGCTCGCGATGCCGTCGATGTTCACCTGGACGATCCGGCGGTCCGGGTACGCGGCCTGGAGGATCGCGTAGGCGAGGCCGTCCGCGTAGCCGTCACCGAACTGCGGGGCGATGACGGCGCCGTTGACGGTGTAGTAGTTGCTGTAGCTGGAGAGGAACTCCTTGCCGCGGCCGCGGATCAGCCGGCGGTCCGGCCCCGGCATCTCGGTGATCTCCAGCCGGCGGCCCTGGGCGTCCGTGGCGTTCTGGAGCACCTGCTTCGCCTCGTTGTAGACCGCGACCCACTTGGCGTCCGCCCCGGCGCCGGGCTGGTCCAGGAGGACCTTGCCGGGGGCGGTGAACCGGGCGAGGCAGTCGATGTGGCAGTCGGTGATGTCCTGGCCGGCGAGCCCGGGGACCCAGATCACCTTGTCGATCCCGAGCGAGGCCTTGAGCGCCCGCTCGACCTCGCCCTGGCTCATCCCCGGGTTGCGGTTGGGGTTGACCAGCGAGCTGACGGTGGCCAGCAGCGTGCCCTGCCCGTCGGTCTCCAGCGAGCCGCCCTCGCCGACGAAGCCGGCCCGGACGCGGTCGACGCCGTACCGGCCCAGCAGCGTGGCGGCCGCCGCCGCGTCGTTGCCGAACGGCTGGAAGTAGGACGTGCCCGTCTTCCCCCAGCCGTTGAAGTTGGTGTCGACGCCGGCGATCGCCCCCGGCGCGACGACGAAGGTGGGCCCGAAGTCGCGGATCCAGAGGTCGTCGTTGGCGATCTCCTCGACCTCGATGGAGTAGTAGGCACCGGAACCGCAGGTGTAGCGGGCGTCGGCGGCCTGCTCGGGGCGGGCCAGCACCACGACGGGCTCGTACCGGGAGATCTCGTACGCGACGTTCGCGATGTCGCGGCGCACCGCCGAGAGCTGGTCCTGCCAGACCGGGCGGAGGGCCGGCCAGGCCATGAAGGTCCGGGTGTGCCGGTCGGTCTCCGCCGGGATCCGCAGCGTGGCACCGGAGGGGGCGGTGGCGGCCGCGGCGCTGGTGGGGAGGGCGATCCCCGGGAGGGCCGCGCCGAGTGCGGTCAGTGGCAGGGCCGCCGCACCGAACTTGAGCAGGCTGCGCCGGGTGGGGACGGGCGTGTTCATGGGGCTCCCTGGAGGGGTCGGGAGGTGTGGGGTGACCCACATCCTGCTCTGAACTGAAAATTCAGTCAAGATGCTGGGATGGGTTGATCCTCCCCGGCCCGAGCGGAGGGCGGTTCCCCCTTGCGACACCACCGGAAGACGCCATGGACACGCCCAAAACCTTGCTGAGCAGGGATGTCCTGAATCGATCCCCGCCAGACAGAGCCTGAAGATCTGATCAGGAAATAGCTCGTCGACTCCCGCTTGTGCGAGTACAGTGAACGCTCGTGTCAGACCGTCGAACAGAAATACTCAGAGCCGCCACGCGCGTCATCACCCGCCGCGGCGTGCGGGGGCTCCGCGTGGCCGAGCTGGCGGCCGAGGCCGGGGTGTCCACCTCACTGATCTACTACCACTTCACCGACCGGGCCGGGATCCTCCGCGAGACCCTGGAGTTCATCAGCGAGCGGGCCGACCGCTACACCGCACAGTGGGACCCCGGCGAAGCGGCGGACAACCCCCTGACCGAGCTGGCACAAGTCCTCCTGCTGGAGCTCCAGGACACCGTGGAGGTGCGGGAGAACAGCACCGCCTGGGGCGAGTTGAGGGCCAGTGCGGTCTTCGACGCCGACCTCCGGGTGGATCTCGCCAAGGCCACCCACACCTGGGTCCACGAGATCGCCGAGCTGCTCGGCCGCGCCCAGCCGACCGGGACGGCGCCGGCCCACGCCGCCTCCGCGGAGCGCCTCACGGCCCTGCTGGAGGGGCTGAGCGTCCGCTGGCTGAGCGGCTCGCTGCCGCGGGAGCACGCCCGCCGGCTGCTCGGCGGGGCGATCGCCGCGGAGCTCGGCGGCCGCCACCCGGAGCTCCAGCCGGCCGGCATCACTGTTGACTGATATTTCAGTCAATGCGAGACTGGCGGTTCCCCCACCGAACCGCTCCCCCTCGCGAAAGGCACGGTGAGCCGCGATGCTCCGCAACGGTCTGGAACCCTGGCACCTGCTGATCGTGATCGCCGTCGTCGTCCTCCTGTTCGGCTCGAAGAAGCTGCCCGACATGGCCCGCGGGCTCGGCAAGTCGATGCGCATCCTGAAGGCCGAGACGGCAGCCATGCGCGAGGGCGACGCCCCGCCGGAGCCCGCGGGTGCGGGGGCGGGCGCGCCCGCCCAGGACGGCGCGCACACCGCCGCTCCGCCCGTTGCGCCGTCCGTTGCCCCGGCCGCGCACACCGCGGCCGCGGCGCAGACTCCCGTCCGGCCGGACCGGACGGTCTGAGCAGCGCCCGCCCCACCTGCCACCGCCGTCGGGCGGGGTGACACTCCGGTGTCGCCCCGCCCGGCGGTCTTCCGCTGCCCGGCCCGGGCGGCCGCCGCACGCCCCGGCCCCGGAGCTGTCCCCGGACCCGTCCTGATCCGATGCGGCCCGCCCTGGCCGCGCCCGGCCCCGCCCGGCCCCGCCCGGCCACGGGAACGCCGAAGCCTCCGAGCCCGGGAGCTCGGAGGCCTTGTCCGCGTCCGCCCCGAGGAGGGACGCGGCACCCGCGTCCGGCCGGAGGAAGTACAGCCGGTGGCGGGAGACGGGGTCGGCGGGCCGGAACGGAGCGGCTCGCCGGTGGGAGGGACCGGTCGGGGTGGGTGCGGATCAGCCTTCGGCCGGCTTGCCCGGCTGGTCGTGCGTCGAGCAGTGGATCCCGCCGCCGCCGGAGGCGATGTTGTCGATCTTCACCGGCACGATGTCCCGGCCGGGGAAGTGGTCGCGCAGGATCTGCTGGGCCCGGTCGTCGGCCTTGGCGTCCCCGAAGCGCGGCAGGAACAGCGACTTGTTGGCGACGTAGAAGTTGATGTACGAGGAGACGAAGGCGTCACCGCGCCCGGTGATCCGGTCCGGGTCGGGCTGCGGGAGGTCGATCACCCGCAGCGGCTTGCCGTGCGCGTCGGTGGCGCTCTTGAGCACCTCGCGCGCCTGGGCGGCGGAGCGCGACCAGACGTCGGCGGGTGCGCCGGGGAAGGGCTGGTCCAGCAGGACGACCCCGGGGGCGGCGAACCGCACCAGGCAGTCCACGTGCGCGTCGGTGATGTCCTGGTCGCGGACGCCGGCGAACCAGATCACCTTGGTCACGCCCAGGGCCTTCTTGAGCTCGGCCTCGATCTCGTCCCGGCTCTTGCCCGGGTTGCGCCGCTCGTTGACCACCGAGCTCTCGGTGACCATCAGCGTGCCCTGGCCGTCGGTCTCGAAGGAGCCGCCCTCGGCGACCACCGGTGTGCGGACCCGCTCGATCCCGTACCTGCCGAGCGCCGCGGCGGCCAGCGCGGTGTCGTTCCCGTGCTCCTTCTGCTTGTTGCCCCAGCCGCTGAAGTTGAAGTCGACGCCCTTGAGGGTGCTGCCGTCCTCGACGAAGACCGGGACGGTGTCGCGCGCCCACAGGTCGTCGACGGGCAGCGGGACGACCTCGACGTCCTTGCCGCAGGCGCTCTGCGCCGCGTCCACCTGGGCCGGGCGGGCGAACATCACCACCGGCTCGTAGCCGCCGACGGCACGGGCCAGCCGGGCGATGTCCGCGCGGACGTCGGGCAGTTGGTCGGCCCAGATGCCGGTGGAGGCCGGCCAGGCCATGAAGGTGCGGGCGTGGCTCTCCCACTCGGCGCCGAACCGCCGCCCGGGCGTCGCCCCGGTGGCGCCGGTCTCGCCGGGCGCCGGCGGGCGCGTCGCCTCCGGCGCGGCCGGGTCGTCATCGTCGTCGAACGGGGAGCAGGCGACGGCCCCGAGGGTCAGCAGACCGGCGCCGGCCGCCGCGCGCAGCACCGTCCGGCGGGACGGGGAGGGACGGGGGGAGGTGGATTCTGGCACGGGAGCACTCCGGCGGGAGAGGGCGGACGGGTGGGACACGGCGGGACGCGCCCGGACCCGGATCGGCAGGGGCGCCGCGGCCCGGCGGTCGCGCCGGGCCGCGGGGCGGTTACGGCAGGGGCTCCTGCATGGTGGAGCAGTGGATGCCGCCGCCACCGGCCATCAGACGGTCGACGTCGAGCTGGACCACCTCCCGGCCGGGGAAGGCCGCGGCGAGGGTGCGCCGGGCGGCCTCGTCCTTCACCCGGTCCCCGAACTGGGTCGCGATCACCGCGCCGTTGACGACGTGGAAGTTGAGGTAGGAGTCGACGAACTTCGGGTCCTTCGACCGCACGGTGTCGGGGCCGTCCACCCGGATCACCTGGAGCCGGCGGCCCCGGGCGTCGGTGGCGCGGGACAGGATGTCGTACTGCTGGCGGGCGTCCCGGGCCCAGATGTCGTTGCGGTCCTCGGGCGGCAGCTGGACCAGCACCACGCCCGGCCGCACGAACCGGGAGGTGACGTCGATGTGGTCGTCGGTGATGTCCTCGCCCTTGATGCCGGGGACCCAGATCATCTTGTCCGCGCCGTACACGCGCAGGACTTCGGCCTCGATCTCGTCGCGGCTCATGCCCCGGTTGCGGTTCTTGTTGACGAGGCTGCTCTCGGTGGCCATCAGCGTGCCGTCGCCGTCGGTCTCGATCGAGCCGCCCTCGCCGACGAAGTCCGCCCGGCCGAACCGGACGCGCGACCAGTCGGCGACGTGGCGGGCGACCTCGGCGTCCCACCGGTGGGTCTGCTTGTTGCCCCAGCCGTTGAAGTTGAGGCCGACGGCGTCGAGGCCGCCCCGGCCGTCGCGGCGGAACACCGGGGCGATGTCGCGCATCCAGAGGTCGTCGGTGCCGATCGAGCCGATCACGTCGACGGTGGGGCCGGTGTACGACCGGGCCTCCCGGACGCTGTAGTCGTCGGGGGCGCAGAGGATCACCGGCTCGTAGAGGGCGATCGTCCGGGCGATCAGCGCGATGTCCTCCTTGACCCCGCTCAGCTGGCGGCCCCAGACGGAGGACCGGGAGGGCCAGGACATCCACGTCCGGGCGTGCGGGACGTCGTCGCGGTCGACCCACCAGCGCGGGAGCGGGCCGTCGGCCCGGCTGGCGGACGCCCCGTAGGCCGGTGCCGCGCCAGCCGCGATCCCCGCCGCGCCCAGGCCTGCGGCGGCGCCGAGCACCGACCTGCGGGACGACTCGGCGCCGAAGAGCCGGCCGAACAGGGAGCTGTCGTCGCGGTAGGGGTCGCTCATGCGGATCTCCGAATCAAGTATGGCCCACCGGGCCGTACCGGGGCGCGGGGTGGCGGCCTCCCCGAGGGGGACGGTGCCCGCGGGACGGGCGGCCCGTCGGTACGGTGCGGCGGCCTCGTGCGGTGCTGCCCGCGAGCGGTTCGTCGCTCGCGGCCCCGCCGGGCAGGCGGCAGGCCCGGCCCGGCCCGGCATCACGGAAGCGTCGTGCGGCGCCGTGCCCTCACTCTCGCACTGACTGAAAATTCAGTCAAGGCGAGGGAGCTGCGTACCCGAGGGCTGCGTACCCGAGAGCTGCGTACCCCGGGCCCGGAAAGCGCCCCCGGACGAGGACGGCGGGCCCCGGGGAACCCCGGAACCCGCCGTCCTGCCCTGCCCGCGCGTCAGCCGCTCAGGTGCTCCAGCTCGCTGTCGATCGCGCCGGCCATCAGCTCGCGCGCGTGGCTCAGCGGCACGCTGCCGCTCAGCCAGCGGACGCTCAGACCCTCCAGCAGTGCGGTCAGCCGCTCGGCGGAGGCGGCCAGCGCGGCCGCACCGCTCATCGGCCGGACCTGGCCGAGCAGTTCCGCGACCTCCTGCACCCAGACCAGCGTGGCGCGGGCCAGGTCCTCCCGGAGCTCGGGGTCGAACACCGCGCTGGCCCGCAGCTCACCCCAGGCCGTGCTGTTCTCCCGCACCTGCGGGGTGTCCTGGAACTCCAGCAGCAGCGTCTGCTCCAGCTCGCCCCGGGCGTCCAGGGGCGGTTCGTCCTCGGCGCGCTCGGTCGTGTACCGCTCGGCCCGGTCGTTGATGAACTCCAGGGTCGCGCGGAGGATCCCGGTGCGGTCCTTGAAGTGGTAGTAGATCAGCGCGGTGGAGACGCCCGCCTCCGCGGCCAGCTCCTCCACGCGCAGCCCGCGGACACCGCGCCGGGCAATGACCCGCGCGGCCGCTTCCATGATCAGGGTTCGACGGTCAGCCACAAGCGATCACCCTACCGGCAGGACCGCCCGAACGGACGCAGCGGTCCCGATCCTGACTGAAACTCCAGTCGGGGTATGCTCCGGTCCGAATCGGATCGCCTCCGAATCGGATCGCCTCCGCATCGGATCGCCGGCATGCCCGCGTGGCCACCCCACCGGCGGCGCGCACCGCGCGCCGGCAGCCGCCGCGTCCCCGGCCGGCCGGCCGTCCGGACCACCGGCCGTCCGGATCGTCCGCCCAGGGCGGCCCGCACCCGCCCGCCCCGCCCGCTCGACCCGCTGGGAGCCAGCATGACCGCAGAGCCCTTCGGCGCCCCGTCGCCCACGGCGTTCCAGGCGCTGACCCCGGACGACCCCCGCGAGGTCGGCGGCTACCGCCTCCGCGCCCGGCTGGGCGCGGGCGGCATGGGCCGCGTCTACCTCGCCCACACCCCCGGGGGCCGCCCGGTCGCCCTCAAGGTCGTCCGCCCCGAGCTCGCCGAGGACCCGGAGTTCCGGCACCGCTTCGCCCAGGAGGTCGCCAGCGCACGGCGCATCCACGGCCTCTACACCGCCCAGGTGGTCGACGCGGGCACCGACGCCGCCACCCCCTGGCTGGCCACCACCTTCGTGCCCGGGCCGTCCCTCCAGCAGGTCGTCCACCGCCACGGCCCGCTGCCCGAGCGGACCGCCCTGCTGCTGCTGGCCGGCATCGCCGAGGCCCTCCAGGCGATCCACGCGGCAGGCGTCGTCCACCGCGACCTCAAGCCCGGCAACGTCCTGATCGCCGCCGACGGGCCGCGCGTCATCGACTTCGGCATCGCCCGGGCCGCCGATGCCAGCCCGCTCACCGGCACCGGCCTGCGGATCGGCTCACCGGGCTACATGGCCCCCGAGCAGGTCGTCGGCGGCGGGGCCACCCCGGCCACCGACGTCTTCGCGCTGGGCGCCCTGATCGCCTACGTCGGCTCCGGCACCCCGCCGTTCGGCGACGGCCCCGAACCGGCCTCGCTCTACCGGGCGGTGCACGAGGAGCCGGACGTCTCCGGGCTGCCGGCCGGGCTGCACGAGCTGGTCCGGCGCTGCCTGGCCAAGAACCCCGGGGACCGGCCGGACACCGCCCGGCTCATCGAGGCCGCCCGCAACCACCCGGCCACCGGCGGCGAGCTCCGCTTCTCCGACGACTGGCTGCCCCGGCAGGTCAGCACCGAGATCCACCGCCACACCGACCTGCCGGCCGGCACTCCCCCGCCGGCCACCGCCCTGGACCGGGCCCGGGCCGCCGCCGACGCCCCGACCGCGCTCGTCCCCGCCGCACCGGCCACCCGGCTGGCGCCGGTCACCGACACGGGCCCGGCCACCGGCGGAGGCCCGGGCGGGGAGCCGGGCACGGGCAGACGCAGAGCCGCGGCCACCGCGCGCCGCGGCGCCCGCACTGCCGTGCTGACCACCGCCGCCCTGCTGGTCGGCGCCGCCGGGGCGTTCCTCCTGCTCGATCCCGGCTACCTCGACGACCTCGACGACCAGAACGTCGCTGCCACCGGCAGCCCCGGCCCGTCCACCGCCGCCACCGCCGCGCCGGCTCCCGCGGCGCCCTCGACCGCGACCACGCCCCCGCCGGCCACCACCCTCCCCGGCTTCACCGCCGTCTACAGCAACCTCGAACTCACCTCCCCCGACCACTCCTACGAGTTCGACCTCAGGACCGGGAAGGTCGCCGCCCAGGACACCTCCGCCTGGTACCTGGGCCGCCACAACGGCGAGTTCTACATCCCCGAGGACAGCGACGCCTACCTCGCGCCCGGCGCCGACCTGACCCTGCCGGACTGCGTCAAGGGCGTCGAGACCCAGCCCGCGTCCACCCTGCCCTTCGGCACGGTCGGCACCGACCGGAGCTTCTGCGTCCGTGCCAAGGGCGGCCGGGAGTTCGCCGTCGTCCGCGCGCTCACCACCGGCCCGGACGACGGCCCGGTCCGGGTGACCGTCACCTACTACCGCCGCACGGCCTGAGCCCGGCCGGGCCCGGTACGCCGCGCCCGGCGGCCGCGCCTCACGCGATGTGCAGCGTCAGCTCCGCGGTGTGCAGCTGCCCGGCCGTCCGGAACTGCAGGAAGACCCGCCAGTTCCCGGCCCGGCCGAGCAGCGCGTAGAAGTCCAGCACCGGACCTCCCCGGTCGCCGTCGACCTCGTTCATCGGGTGCAGGTGGGCCAGCGCCTGGTCCCCCTCGTGGAAGGCGGTGAGGTGCGCGTAGCTGTCCAGGTACGGCTGGAGGTCCGTGACCGGCCGGCCGTCCCTGCCGATGGTGGCCGTGAGGTGGTGGGCACCGGCCTTCGGCTCGACCCGGAGTGCGACGGTGAAGCCGTCCACCGTGGTGCTGCCGGCCGGGGCGGGCAGTGGCAGCTCCGCACTCGTGCCCGGCACCGTCACCGTGCGGCTGAGTACGATCTCGCTCCCCTGCCGGGCGTCGGCGACCGGCACGAAGGAGGCGTAGAGCCGCCAGCGGCCCGGGGCGAGCGCCGCCAGGGCGGCCGTCCAGGTGCCGTCGGCGGCCATCGTCGGGTGCAGGTGCTGGAAGCCGGTGAGGTCGGCGCGGACGGCGTAGAAGTGCAGCTTCTCGGCCTGGTGCACGGCGAAGTCGGTCACCGGCCGGCCGTCCGGGCCGGTGACGGTGAACGGGTACTCCACCGCCCGGCCGGCGGGCAGCTCGGTGACGGCCGTGTCCAGCCGGTAGCCGTCCCGTTCGGCGGCCAGGCCCACGGCGTCCGCCGACAGCTCCGGGACGGCCGGCACGCCGGGCCCGCCCGCACTGCCGGAGACCTGCACCGCGCGCCCCGCGCCCGGTGCGCCGGTGCCCCCCGGGGGTGCGGGCGAGCCACCCGCGAAGAGCCCGACGAGCAGCAGCACGGGTACCGCGGACACCAGGGCCCACGTGCGGGAGGTCGAACGGCGGGAAGCGAACATCGGCAGGTCTTCACCTCGTGAGGGCGCCGGGAGGCGCGTGGAGCGGTGGCCGGCCGGGTCGGACCGGTCGGGTGCGGAGCGGAGCGGGAGGGCCACGGCCCCACCGGACAGGAGACCGGGGCGGGGCGCCCCGGATAACGGAAAGTCCTCCGCTCCGCCGTGGCCCCGCGCCGACCGGCCTCCCACCGCCCGGGCGGCCGGGTGCCCGGGTGCCGACCCACCGCACAGCTGCCGTGGCCTGCGCAAAGGGGGGAATGCCGCCGGCGATCGGGGGGATACGGGGCCCATGACCGAACGAGAAGCACACCCCTCCCCCGGCGTCCGCGGCGTCCCCGGCGGCGCGGCCCCCCTGCCCGCCGCACCCGAGCCGTCCCCGCCCCCGCTGCTGCCGGACCCTCCCGCGCCGCCCGGATCGCCGCTGCCGCCACCGGAACCACCCCGGCCCGAGCCCGCCGGGCCCCGCCCCGCCGGCCCGCAGCCGACGGAACCACCGGACTGACGGGCTCGGCCCGGCGCAGGACTCGCCGGATCCGAGAGGTTTGCCGGACGCGAAAGCGGTCAGACGCCGTTCGGGCGGCCGAACGCTCCGGCCGGCGGAATCCCCCCTCCGCCCCCGGAGCGCCACCGTCCCGGTACGGGCCCGGTCGTCGTCCCCCCTCGGCGGCCGGGCCCACCGCACGACGGCGCCTTGTAGCGCCGATCGGCCGACCAGGGCCGGACTCCCCGGAAAATCCGCGGACCCTTCACCGAATCTCCCCGCAAGAGGCCGGGCCCGACGCGGTGACGCCGCCCGTCGCTACCGTGCGGGCCGACGGCCGTCCGGAGGCCGGGAGTGATGGGGGGCGCGATGCAGGACGTGGTGCGGGAGTCGGCCCGGGCCGGGCGGCTGGTGGTGTGGGAGGAGTCGGCGCGGGACGGAGCACAGGCCAAGACGCTGATGCCGGCCGGGTTCCGGGTGCGGCTGGCCCGCGCGCAGGGCGAGGCGTTCGGCGCGGACGGGCCGCGGCACGTGGTGTTCGCCGCCGGGTTCCCGGCCGTGTGCACCGAGGAGTTCGAAGCCGTCCGGAAGGTCGCCGTCGAGGCCGAAGGGGCGGTCAGCGTGGCGGCCGTCTGCCGGGGCACCCGGGCGGACGCGGCCCAGGCCGTCGCCGCCGTCCGCGGGACGGCGCACGCCCGGGTGATGCTGGTGGTGCCCGCGTCGGAGGCGATGGCCGGCGTGATGGTGCACCGGGACGCCCGCCGCGCGCTCGCGGAGGGCGTCGAACTCGTCCGGGCGGCAAGGGAGTCGGACAACGGCGTGGCCGTCGACGTGTGCCTGGCCGACGCCTCCCGGGCCGACCACGGCGCGATGGCGCAGGCCGCGGCGGCGATGACGGCGGCCGGGGCCGGTGTGGTGCTGCTCGCCGACACGGTGGGCCGCCAGCTGCCCGGGGAGGCGGCCGCGATGTTCGCCGAGGTCGGCGCGGGTGCGGGCGCCGGGGTGGTGCTGGGGTCGCACCTGCACAACGACCTCGGGCTGGGCCTGGCCAACACCCTGGAGGCGCTGCGGGCGGGCGTACGGGTGACCTCGTCCTCCTGGCTGGGCATCGCCGAGCGCTCCGGAATGGTCGCCACCGAGCAGCTGCTCTTCCTGCTGGCCCACGACCCCGGCCGCGCGGCGCTGCTGCTCGGCCCGCCGGCCGGCCGGACGGACGGCCTCCCGCCCGGGGGCGGTGACGGGGGCGGCCTCTGGTGGACGGCGCCGGACCTGACCCGGCTGCCCGCCATCGCCGCCATGGTCTCCGAGCACACCGGGGTGCCGCTGACCGTCACGACGCCGGTGGTGGGCACCGGTGTCGGATCGATCTCCACCGGCACCCCCTTCGTCCGCCCGGACCTCTTCCAGCCCTACGACCCGAAGGCGCTGCTGGGGATCGAACCCGGTGTCGTCCTCACCCACCTGGCCAGTGCCCGCGTGGTCACCGCCGTGGCGGCCGGGCTCGGCCACCGGCTGGACGCCGCCCAGGCGCGAGCCGCCATGACGTGGGTCAAGGCCCGCGCCTACCGGACCGGCCGTGCCGAGGTCGACGAGCAGGCGTTCGGCGGCTACCTCGACGGTCTCGCGGCAGCCGGCGCCACCCGACTCCCCGACGCTCGGCCCTCTGACGCCCAGCCCCCGTCCGCGCAGCATTCGGCCGCGCAGCCCTCCGACGCCCAGTACCCGGCCGCGCTGCCCTCGCCGACCCGGCCCGCGACCGCCACCCCCGGCAGTGAGGTCCGCCCGTGAACAGCGCCCCCGCCCCCGACGAACCCGCCGGATCCGCGCCCACCTCCACCGGAGCGGCCGACGGCGGCGCCACCTCCGACGCGGCCGCCGTGCGGCTGGCCCTCGCCGGAGGCTCGGCCGTCGTGCTGCCGAATCCCGCGCCGCTGACCTGTGTGGTCGCCGGCACCGATCCCGCCGCTGTCAACGCGGCCAAGCAGCGCCCGCCCGGTCAGGCCGTCGCGCTGTGGGCCCACCACCCCGACACCGTCGGCCGGCTCGCGGGGCTGCTCGACCTCGAGCCGGCCGGCCTGCGGCTGGCCCGCCGGCTGCTGGCCGAGGAGCTCCTCACCCTGCTCGTCCCGCTGCGGGGCGACCGGACGCCGCCCGGGTGGCTCGGCCCGGCCTCGCGCGACGGCTGGGCCCTCCTGTTCGGCGCCCGCCGCCCGGGCCTGCGGCCGCTGCTGGACGCGTTCCCGCTGCTCTACGTCAGCAGCGCCAACCGGACCGGGCAGCCGCCCTGCGCCACCGCCGCGCAGGCCGCCGCGGTCTTCGCGCCCGCCGTTCCCGTGCTCGCCGACCCCGACGGACCGGCCGCCGAGCTCGGCCCGGACGCGCGACGGGCCACCACCACCGTGCGCCTGCACCCCGACGGAGGGCTGGAGCTGCACCGCCACGGCGCGCAGGACGCCGGCCACCCCGGCGTCGCCGCCGACTACCTCGCGCACCTGCTCCGCAGCTACGCCTGAGCGCCGCGTCCGGGGCCCGTTCGGTGACGGAGCGTGCGGGCCCGGCGGGCAGCGGGTGAGGGCTGTGGTGCGGGCCACCCGCACCCCCACCCCGGCACCCCACCACCGGCACCCCCCGCCGACGGCCCGTCACCCACCGTCGACGATGTGCCCGGCCTCACACCACTTTCCCTGTGGCCCGGACCACTTCCCCCACCCCAACGACCAAGAAAATGGGCGAAAAACGGGCCAAAACAACCCAAAAGCTTGATCCATACCTCAGGTAACAGCCCCCTGACATGCCCAAACCTACGAATCCTTGAAACCCCCGGCCCGACCCCCGTAACTTCGAACCCGTTGCACCGAGCACACCGCACACCAGGGCCCCACCGCCCCGGGAACGCGAACGGTGCCCCACCCCGCGAGCGACACCCCCGCAGAAACCGAGGCCCACCCCAGGGCCTGGTTCCGCACGCCCGCACCCCCCGCCGAAAGGACCCGCATGACCCTCCGTAACGAGACCACCGCCACCGCCACCACCGCCAAGCGCCGCAACCGCGTCCGCACCGCACTGATGGCCGGGGCGCTCGTCGCCCTCCCCGTGGCCGGACTCGTCACGGCCAACGCCGCCTCCGCAGCCCCCGCCGGCGTCTGGGACAAGGTCGCCGCCTGCGAAGCCACCGGCAACTGGGCCATCAACTCCGGCAACGGCTTCTACGGCGGCCTCCAGTTCACCTCCAGCACCTGGGCCGCCTTCGGCGGCACCGCCTACGCCCCCCAGGCCCACCAGGCCACCAAGGCCCAGCAGATCACCATCGGCGAAAAGGTCCTCGCCGCCCAGGGCCCCGGCGCCTGGCCCGTCTGCTCCGTCAAGGCCGGCCTCACCAAGTAACACCCCGAGCAACACACCGCCCCGGGCCACC
Organism: Kitasatospora sp. NBC_01560; assembly: GCF_045208415.1. Classification (NCBI taxonomy): domain Bacteria; kingdom Bacillati; phylum Actinomycetota; class Actinomycetes; order Kitasatosporales; family Streptomycetaceae; genus Kitasatospora; species Kitasatospora sp. NBC_01560. The sequence goes on from NZ_CP109364.1 coordinate 1,634,175, forward strand.
AGCACCACCACACCGGCGCACCACCCCCGCGCCCGCACCACCCCGCACCACGACCACGCCGCTGCACCGCCCGGAAACCCCGGACCGGTCCAGCGGCGTCGTGGCATTCCAGGAAGCGCACAAGCCCCGGGGGGCGCAGCCGTCAGCGCGCGAGGCGGCCGAGCAGCGACGAGGCCGCGGCGATGCCGAGGGCCGTCGCCAGGGCGAGGACCCCGAAGTCCAGCAGGAGGTGCGCGGGGGTGCCGATCAGCAGGCCGCGCAGTGCGTCGACCTCGTAGCTGAGCGGGTTGACCTTGCTGACCGCCTGGAGCCAGCCCGGCATCAGGGCCACCGGGTAGAGGGCGTACGGCGGCCGGGTCCGCCCCGGCACGGCAGGCGGCTGACCGGCGGACGCGGCAGGCAGCCGGCCGACCGACCGAACCGGCGGACGCGCCCGCCGGTCAGGCCGGGGGCGCGGCCGGGAGCCGGACCGCGAACACGGTGCGCCCCGGCCCGCTCAGCAGCTCCACCTCGCCGCCCTGCGCCCGGACGACCGCCCGCACGATCGACAGGCCGAGCCCGGTCGATCCGGTCGCGCGCGAGCGGGCCCGGTCGCCGCGGACGAAGCGCTCGAACACCCGCTCGGCCAACTCGGGTGCAATGCCCGGACCGTTGTCGGCGACGGTCATCAGGACCAGCTCTCCGGCGCACGCCAGACCGAGCTCGACCTCGGTCCCGGGCGGGGTGTGGCGGTGGGCGTTCGCCAGCAGATTGGCCGCCACCTGGCTCAGCCGGAGCGTGTCCCCGCGCACCAGCACGGGCTCCTCGGGCAGGGCGAGGCGCCAGCGGTGCTCCGGTCCGGCGGCCCTGGCGTCGGCCAGCGCGTCCAGCGCGATCCGGGTCAGATCGACCTCCTCGTCGAGCAGCGGGCGGCCGGCGTCCAGCCGCGCGAGCAGCAGCAGGTCCTCGACGATCGTGCCCATCCGGCCCGCCTCCGCACTGATCCGCTCCAGCGAGTGACGCACCGGCCCGGGCACCTCGCCGGGGTGCCGCAACGCCAGCTCCGCGTGGCCGCGAACCGCCGCGACGGGCGTCCGCAACTCGTGGCTGGCGTCGGCGGCGAACGCCCGCAACCGCTCCTCCACCGCGTGCCGCCGGGCCAGGGCGGCCCCCACGTGGTCGAGCATCCGGTTGAGGCCGGCGCCGACCCGGCCGACCTCGGTGCGCGGGTCGTCGTCCGGGACGCGGGCCGCCAGCGTGACGGCGCCGCTGGCCAGCGGCAGGGCGGCGACCTGCTCGGCCGTCCGCGCCACCCGGTCCAGCGGACGCAGTGACCAGCGGACCCAGAGCGCGCCGGCGACCCCCGCCCCGGCGGCGGCCAGCGCGAACACCGTGAGCTCCAGCGTCACCAGCCGGTCCACCGTGTCCTCGACCTGGCGCAGGGGCAGCCCGCTGACCAGCACGTCGCCGTCCCGGCCGGCCACCGCGCGCACCCGGTAGGGGCCGGTGGCGCCGCCCAGGTCGACGGTGCGGGCCGGCCCGCCGGCCGGGAGGGCGGCAAGAGCGCGCCGGCCGGCCGGCGACAGCGCCACCCGGTCGTCGTCATTGGGGTCGTCCGCGTCGTCGGCGTCGCCGTCGACCACGCCGGCCGCGGTCACCCGGCCGTCCAGCAGCCGGGCGCCGAAGGTACCGGGTGCCTGGGCCCGGGTGTCGCCGCCCTGCCCGCCGTGCTCCAGGCTGGCCGCGTACCGCCCGCCCGAATCGGCGAGCTGCTGGTCCAACCGGTCCACCAGGAAGTGGCGCAGCGCCGCCGTGGTGGCGAACCCGACGGCGGCGCAGGTCACCACCAGGAGCACCACCAGCCCAGCGATCAGCCGGGATCGAAGCGTCCGCGGCAGCACCCGCGGGCGCAGGGCCTGGCAACGCGGCAGCGACCGGCCGCGCAGCAGTCCGGCGGCCCGGCCGCGTGGTACGCCGGTCACGGGGCCGCCTTGATCAGGTAACCGGCCCCGCGGACGGTGTGGATCATCGGCGCCCGGCCGGCGTCCAGCTTCTTGCGCAGGTAGCTGATGTAGAGCTCGACGACGTGCGCCTGCCCGCCGAAGTCGTAGGACCAGACGGCGTCCAGGATCTGCGCCTTGCTCAGCACCTGGCGCGGGTGGTGCACCAGGTACGCGAGGAGCGCGTACTCGGTGGGGCTCAGCTCGACGGTGTCGCCGCCCCTGGTCACCTCGCGGGCCCGCTCGTCGAGGACGAGGTCGCCGAGCACCAGCGCGTGCGGGGGCGGGGCCTGCGCCGCCACCGGCGGTGCGGCGCGGCGCAGCAACCCGCGCAGCCGGACGACCACCTCGGCCAGGCTGAACGGTTTGGTCACGTAGTCGTCGCCGCCGGCGGCGATGCCCGCGATGCGGTCCTCGACGGCGTCCCGGGCGGTGAGGAACAGCACCCGGACTTCGGGCTGCTCCTGGTGGACGCGGCGCAGCACCTCCAGACCGTCGAGGTCCGGGAGCATCATGTCGAGCACGACGGCGTGCGGCTGCCAGGCCGCCGCCGCCCGGACGGCGGCGAGGCCACTCGTCTCGCCCAGGGCCTGCCAGCCCTCGTAGCGGAGCGCGCCGCAGACCACCTCGACCAGGTCGGGTTCGTCGTCCACCACGAGGATCCGCCAGGCGCACGGGTCGGCGGTGTCATCCATGGTGCTCCCTCGGCGTGCGACGCAGTCGTCGGCTTTCATTCTGGTCACACCACGGTGAGAAAGCCATGAGACCGAAGGCCCCGCCGGGATCCCCCTTTGGCCCGGCAGAACCGGCCCCGACCTGCACCGATGCCTGCCGCCGGGCGGTGGTGCCGGTGCCGCGTTCAGAGGTAACTGAGAGCTTGCAGTGCCATCGTGATCACCCCGGCGGGCAGCACCGCCGGAAGGAGGGAGACCCCGATGGCCGGCACCGCCCCGCCGCGCGCCGCACGCCCGACCCGGCGGGCGCTGCCACGCCGCCCCGCCACCCCACCGAACGCGCCGCCCGCGCCGGGCGGCCTGCGGGCCGCCGTGCCGGCCGCTGCCCTCGCGCTGATCGGCGCGGGCGCACTCGCCGTCCTCGCCCGGTGGTGGGCCGACACCGCCGCCGTGACCGGCGCGGCCGGCTGGCTCACCGGAGCGGGCCGGATCACCGGCCTGCTCGCCGGGTACGCGGCACCCGTGCTGCTCCTGCTGATGGCCCGGCTGCCGCCGCTGGAACGCGAGGTCGGCGCCGACCGCCTGGCCCGGTGGCACGCCTTCGGCGGCCGCTGGCTGGTGACCACGGTGACGGCGCACGTGCTCACGATCGTCTGGGGCTACGCCCTGACGGACGGCCGGGGCCTGCTCGGCGAGGGCGTGGAGATCGTGTTCCACTTCCCCGAGATGCTCAAGGCCGCGCTCGCCACCCTCCTGATGCTCGGCACCGGCGCGGTCTCCGCCCGGGCGGCACGCCGCCGGCTCTCCTACGAGACCTGGTACTACCTGCACCTGGCGACGTACCTGGCCGTCGCCCTCGCCTTCGGCCACCAACTGGCCACCGGTGCCGACCTCGGCGACGGCCCGGCCCGGCTCGCCTGGTACGCCCTCTACCTGGGCACGGCGGCCCTGCTCGGCTGGTACCGGCTGGTCCGGCCGTGGCTGCGCGACCGCCGCCACCGGCTCACCGTGGCCGAGGTCCGGCCCGAGGGCCCCGGCGTGGTGTCGCTCTTCCTGAGCGGCGAGCGGATCGACGAACTGCACGCCGAGCCGGGGCAGTTCTTCCGGCTCCAGTTCGACGCCCCCGGCCTGCGCTGGGCCGCCAACCCGTACTCGCTGTCCGCGCCGCCGCACCCGCGCTTCCTGCGGTTCACCGTCAAGGACCTCGGCCGGCACAGCGCGGCGGTGGCCACGCTGCGTCCGGGCACCCGCGTCCGCGCCGAGGGCCCGTACGGTGCCTTCACTGCGCGGACCCGGCGGCGCCGACGCGTGCTGCTGCTCGGGGCGGGGGTGGGGATCACCCCGCTGCGGGCCCTGTTCGAGACGATGCCGGGCGAGGTGACGCTGGTGCAGCGCGCCGGCCGGCCGGAGGACGTCCTCTTCCGCGCGGAGCTGGCGGAGGTCGCCCGGCGGCGCGGCGCGCGGGTGCACGAGCTGGTCGGCCCGCGGGCGCGGGTCGGGGACCTCGGCACCGCGCTCGCCCGGCTGGTGCCCGGGCTGGCCGAGCACGAGGTGTACGTCTGCGGCCCGGAGGCCATGGCCGAGGAGGCCGTCCGGTCGCTGCGGGCCGCCGGGGTCCGGCGGGGCCGGATCCACCGCGAGTCCTTCACCTTCTGACGCTTTCTGACGCCTTCCGGCGCCCAGTACCGGGCCCGGCCACCGAGCCCGGCCACCGGGCCGTTCGCCGTTCTGTTCACCGATCCGTTCGCCGTTCCGAGCCCCCGTCACCGGCACCCGTCCCGTTTCCCGAGGAGCATCCCCATGCGCCGAGCCGTCGTCAGCAGCGCCGCCACCACGGCCGGAATCATCCTGCTGCTCTCCCTGAAACCGCACCAGGCCGCCGGACCGGCCGCGGTCATCGGCTCGGGCGGGACCGACGCCGCCGGCACCGCGCCGGCGCCGTCGGACGCCTCCGCACCGTCCGGGGCGACAGCGCCGTCATCGACTGCCGGCACCGGTACCGGGGCCGGCGCCACTGCCGCCGGCCCGCGGACGGTCACCGGCACCGCGGCGAACACCCGCTACGGGCCGGTGCAGGTCCGGGTCACCCTCGCCGGCAGCCGGATCAGCGCCGTCGACGTGATCAAGTACCCGACGGAGGACCGCCGGGACCGGGAGATCAACAGCTCCGCGCTGCCGCTGCTCAACCAGGAGGCGATAGCCGCCCAGAGCGCCGCCATCGACGTGGTCAGCGGTGCGACCTTCACCAGCCAGGGCTACATCCGCTCCCTGCAGAGCGCCCTCGACCAGGCCGGGCGCTGAGCCGCCGTGCTCCGCCACGCCGAGCCCGTCATGGGCACCGTCTTCTCGATCGTGGTCCGCGATCCCGGACCGGACACCGCCGCGGCGCTCCGACGCGTCGCCGACCGGCTGCACCGCATCGACGCGGTGTTCTCCCCCTACCGCGCGGACAGCGCCATCAGCCGTCTGGACCGCGCCGAACTCCGCCCCGACGCCTGCGCCCCGGAGGTCCGCGCGGTGCTGGCGGCCTGCCGCGAGGTCGCCGCGGAGACCGACGGGTACTTCACCGACCGGCCCGACGGCCGCCTCGACCCCAGCGGCTGGGTCAAGGGCTGGGCGGTCGAGGAGGCGGCCCGGCTGCTCCGCGCCGCAGGCTCGACGGAGTTCTGCGTCAGCGGCGGCGGGGACGTGCAGACCTCGGGCGGCCCGTGGCGGATCGGCGTCGCCCACCCGCTGCGGGCCGGCCGGCTCGCCGCCGTCCTGGGCGGCAGCGGCCTCGCGGTCGCCACCTCCGGCACCGCCGAGCGCGGGGCGCACATCCGCGACCCGCACACCGGGCTCCCCGCGACCGGCCTGGCCTCGCTGACCCTGGTCACCGGCCCGGGCACCGGCCTCGCGCGCACCGATGCCTGGGCTACCGCCGCCTTCGCCATGGGCCCGGACCGCGCGCTCGCCTGGGTGTCCGGCCGGCCCGGCGTCGAGGCCCTCGCCGTCCTGCCCGACGGCACCAAGCGCTGGACCGACGGCCTGCCCCGTCACCTCCCGCCGAGCGGCCCGGCCGACTGGCACCGGGCACTCCCGGCCGGGGCGGACGGGCCGGTCTGACCGGGCGGACGGGTCGGCCTGACCGGGCGGCAGCGGGCCCGCGGACGGCGGGCGGTCAGGCCGGCGGGCCGGCTCGGTCCGGCGGCGCCGGGAGCGACTTTTCGGTCCAGAGGGTCTTGCCGTCGGCCGCGAAGCAGGTGCCCCAGAGCTGCGCGAGCCGGGAGACGATGAACAGCCCGCGCCCGCCCTCGTCGGCCGCGCGGGCGTGGCGCAGCAACGGCGCGGCCAGGCTGTGGTCGCGGACCTCGCAGGTGAGCGTCCGGTCGTGGATCAGCCGCAGGGTCAGCGGCGGCGCGCCGTGGCGGACGGCGTTGGTGACGAGCTCGCTGACGATGAGTTCGGTGTTGGAGGCCGTCTCCTCGTCCACCCCCCAGTCCCGCAGCCGGGCACGGACGTGGCGGCGCGCGACGGCGACCGCCGCGAGGTCGGCCTCCAGCGGCCAGGCGGCGACCCGGTCGGCGGGGAAGGCCCGGGTGCGGGCGAGCAGGAGCACCGCCCCGTCCGCCCGGCCGGCCGCCTGGTCCCGCCGGTAGACGATCTCGTCGCAGAGGTCCTGCAAGGGACCGGCGCCGCCGACCGGCGACTTCCGGAGGGCCGCCCGGAGCCCGGGCGGCGCGCCGTCCGGCGGCCCGGGCAGTGCATCGCCCCGCGGACCGGCCGGATCCCCGTCGGCGTCCGGGAGCCCGGCGAGGACCAGGACACCGCCCTCCGGGACCTCGGCGAAGGCGGGCACCAGGACGTCCGCCAGTTCCCGGCAGGTCACCACGGTGTCCAGGGTCCGGCCCACGCCCCGGTGGACGGCCTCCAGCAGCGCCAGGCCGCCGCGCGCCCGCTCACGGTCGGTGACGTCGACCGCCGCGACGGCCGGCCCGAGGGCCCGGCCCCGCCGGTCCGCCAGGCGGAAGGCCGAGATCGAGTGGAAGCGCTCGTCGTCCGGCTCCTCCGGCGGCCGGATCCGGACGATGCGGTCGAGGACGGGGAGGCCGGTCTCCAGCACCCCGCGGGCGAGGGCCTCCATGCCGTCCGGGTCGACCAGGCCGTACGCCTCGGTCAGGCGGCGCCCGAGGAGGTCCTGTGCGCGGACGCCGCGCATGGCGGGGGTGGCCGTGTTGATCCGGACCACCCGCAGCTCGGTGTCGAGGACGTGCAGGCCGACCGGTGAGACGGTGAGCAGGGCCTCCAGCAGGGCCTGCCCGGTCTCGCCCACCGGGACGGAGCCCCGGACCTGCTCGCCTCGCGCGTCCTGCTCGCCTCGCGTCACGGACGTCACCTCCCGGGGCCGGCCGGCCTGGGGCCCGCCGACCGCCGACCGCGTTCCCTCCCAGGTGGATCGCCTCCCCGGGAACTCCGCGACTCGCCGGGGCCGGGGCATGCCGGACGGGGCGTGCCCGCCCGGGCCGGGGAGGCGGGGCCCGGAGGATCGGCCGCGCGGGCGACGGGGTCAGTGCCCGAGCGCCGCCTTGGCCACGACGATCACCAGGCCGAACGCCAGGTTGGCCAGCCCCTCGACCGCCACCTGTCCCCGGCTCGCCCCGGCCCGGACCGCTCCCACGACCGCCCAGGCGACCTGCTGGGCGACGGCGACGCTCAGCGCCAGCCAGGCCGTCCCGGCGAGGTCCAGCCCCAGGAGCGGGCTGACCAGCACGGCGGCGGTCGGCAGCAGCGCTGCCTCCACGATCGACCACTCGTGCCGGGCGACGTGCCGGGCCTCCTGCCAGGTGATCGGCTGCCCGACCAGCCGCTCGCCGGCGAGCTGCGCGTACACGTGGGTGCCCCAGAACACCAGGCCGGTGACGATCAGCAGGACGGCGAGCTGGAGCCGCGGATACGTGGCGACGGCGCCGGCAGTCGCCACCACCGAGGCCGCGAGCAGGGAGCCGTAGACCGCGCCCGCGTAGTCCGTGCGCTCCGCCCCCGGCGGTCCTGCACTGTCCCCTTCCCGGGGCGGGACGGCTGGGCTGTTCATCCGCCCAAGCTAGGCGGCGCGCCCGTGGCCGACCGGTCAGCCGGGCCGGGCACCACGGCCGCCGTCCGCCGAATGGCCGGATTCTCCCTGCTCGACTTGTCGTGCATATGACAGTCTTCACCGCATCGCCGCAACCCGGCCGGACCCGTCGCCCCGCGACGGCCGGCCCGCTGCGGTGCTCTGCCGTCGGGGGCCGTCGAACGACCGTGCCGAAAGGACAGGTGTGCCATGAAGAGCCTCATCGACCGACTGTGGAGCGGGGCCGCGACGAGAGTCGTCCGCGGCCGGGTCGCCGCGATGGCGGGAGTGGTGGCGCTGCTCGCGTCCGTCCTCCTCGTCGGCGCCTCCGCCGCCACCGCCGGCGCCACGACCACCGAAGACCTCCGCTGGCCCGCCGGCCAGTGGTCCTGTTCGGGGGCACCCGTCCCCGCCGGCTGGGTCATCACCGGCCACAACACCGGCGGCTGCAACGGCGCCGGCTCCTGGTACCAGCAGCCCGTCCAGGACGGGATCTGGACGTGCTCCGGCTCGCCGATCGTGACCGGGTACGTCATCACCAACTACGACAGCCGGGGCTGCGACGGCCTCGGCGGCTGGTACCACCAGATCGTCCACAACAACATGTGGACGTGCTCGGGCTCGCCGATCGTCGCCGGGTACGTGGCGACCAGGCACACCATCGCCGGCTGCAACGGCATCGGCAGCTGGCTGCACGAACAGATCTACCCCGGCATCTGGGCCTGCTCCGGATCGCCCATCCCGCCCGGCTACCGCATCACCGTCTTCAGCTCCTACGCCTGCGACTTCGTCGGCGCGTGGCAGATGGCCCGCACCTGACCCCTGCCCACCCGACCCGCCCGCCCGGGCCGGAGGCACCGCACCCCGCGGCGCCTCCGGCCCCGGTGGTTCCCGGGGCCCGGCCGGCCGGCCGACGGCACCGGCACCGGCACCGGCACCGGCACCGGCACCGGCACCGGCACGACGAGCCAGTACGGCGAACGAACGATGCGGACGAACACGGTGCACCCACCAGGAGCACGAACACGGTGCACGAACACGGTGCACGAACGGCGTGTACGGACGGAGCGCACGGGCAGGGTGCAGGGGCAGGACGCAAGTTCAGGGTGCAGGCCGGGGCGGGGCACGGGGGCGAGGCACGGGGTCGGGGCGCGAGGTCCGGAGGCAGGACCGGGGTGCCCTTCCCCGCGTCCGCCCGTCCCCTCACTCCGTGAGGCTAATCACTGGCTCGCGGTGTCGGCCCGGAGGTGGGGGGAGGTGTACGTTCCTGCGACCAGCGGGTGAAGCACGCCCCGCTGCCGCAGATGCCCGGTCAGCAGCGCCTCCGACGAGAGAGACACCAGACATGTCTGCACAGGTCCCCACCCACCACCCGCCCCAGCGCATCGGCGTGGTCGCCGAGTCGACCGCCGGGGAGACCCGGGTCGCCGCGACTCCCGCCACGGTGCGGCAGTTGCTCGGCCTCGGCTACCGGGTCGTCGTCGAGTCGGAGGCCGGCACGGCCTCCGGATTCACCGACGCGGCCTACACCGAGGCCGGCGCGGACATCGGCGACGCCTGGGCGGCCGAGGTGGTCCTCAAGGTCAACGCACCGTCGCACGACGAGATCGCCCGGCTGCGCGCGGACGCCACCGTCGTCGGCCTGCTCGCGCCGGCGCAGCACCCCGAGCTGGTGCAGGAGTTGTCCGCACGCGGCGTCACGGCGCTCGCGCTGGACGGCGTCCCGCGGATCTCGCGGGCGCAGTCGATGGACGTGCTCAGCTCGATGGCGAACATCGCGGGGTACCGGGCGGTGATCGAGGCGGCCCACGTGTTCGGGCGGTTCTTCACCGGCCAGGTCACCGCCGCGGGCAAGGTGCCGCCGGCGAAGGTGCTCGTGGCGGGCGCCGGCGTCGCCGGTCTCGCCGCCATCGGTGCGGCGACCAGCCTGGGCGCGATCGTCCGGGCCACCGATCCGCGGCCCGAGGTCGCGGACCAGGTCCGCTCGCTGGGCGGCGAGTACCTGGCGGTGGACGTCGTGCAGGAGGCGAGCACCGACGGCTACGCCAAGGCGACCTCCGCCGACTACGACCGCGCCGCCGCCGCGCTGTACCACCGGCAGGCCGCGGACGTGGACATCATCGTCACCACGGCGCTGATCCCCGGCCGGACCGCGCCGCGGCTGGTCACGGCCGCGGACGTGGCGGCGATGAAGCCGGGCAGTGTCATCGTCGACATGGCCGCCGCCCAGGGCGGCAACGTCGAGGGCACCGTGGCCGGCCGGGCCGTGGTGACCGAGAACGGCGTCACCATCATCGGCTACACGGATCTGGCGGGCCGGCTGGCCACCCAGGCCTCGCAGCTGTTCGGCACCAACCTGGTGAACCTGTTGAAGCTGCTGACCCCCGGCGGGGACGGCCGGCTCGTCATCGACTTCGACGACGTCGTCCAGCGGGCCGTGACGGTCGTCCGGGCCGGTGAGGTGACCTGGCCACCACCGCCGGTGGCCGTGTCGGCGGCGCCGGCCGCGCCGCCCGCGGCCCCGGTCGCACCGGTGGCGGCGACGCCGTCCCGGCTCACCCCCGCGGTGCGGTTCGGCCTGATCGGCCTGGGGATGCTGGCGCTCTTCCTGCTGATCGCCTTCGCGCCGACCCAACTGGCCGAGAACTTCACGGTGTTCGCGCTCGCCGTGGTGATCGGCTACTACGTCATCGGCAAGGTGCACCACGCCCTGCACACCCCGCTGATGTCGGTGACCAACGCCGTCTCCGGGATCGTGGTGATCGGTGCCCTGTTGCAGATCGGGCACGGGAGCTGGGTGGTGACCACGCTGTCGTTCGTGGCGATCCTGCTGACCAGCGTGAACATCTTCGGAGGCTTCGCCGTGACCCGCCGCATGCTGAGCATGTTCTCGACTGCCCCCGAAAGGCGCTGAGCCCGATGACTTCCACGACGGCATCCCACGCCGCGGACCTCGTCGCCGCCCTGTTGTTCATCCTCAGCCTGGCCGGGCTGTCCCAGCACCGGACGTCACGCGCGGGCGTCGTCTACGGCATCGCCGGCATGGCGCTGGCCCTGGTCGCCACCGTCGTCCTGGCGGCGCAGAGCATCACCGCCGGCGCCGTCCTGCTGATCGTCCTCGCGATGGTGCTCGGCGGTGCGGCGGGCCTCTGGCAGGCCCGCCGGGTCGAGATGACGCAGATGCCCGAACTCATCGCCGTCCTGCACAGTTTCGTCGGTCTCGCCGCCGTCCTGGTCGGCTGGAACAGCTACCTGGAGGTCGAGGCCCACGGCGCGGCGCAGACGGTGGTCTCCGGCGACCTGCTGGGCATCCACCACGCCGAGGTCTTCATCGGCATCTTCATCGGCGGGGTCACCTTCACCGGCTCCATCGTGGCCTACCTCAAGCTGTCCGCCCGGATCGCCTCGCGCCCGCTGACGCTGCCCGGCAAGAACGGCCTCAACCTGGGGGCGCTGGCGGCGTTCGCGGGGCTGACCGTCTGGTTCACCGTCAGCCCGCAGCTGGGGCTGATGATCGCGGTGACCGTCCTGGCGCTCGTCCTCGGCTGGCACCTGGTCGCCTCGATCGGCGGCGGTGACATGCCCGTCGTCGTCTCCATGCTGAACAGCTACTCGGGCTGGGCCGCGGCCGCCGCCGGGTTCCTGCTCAACAACAACCTGCTCATCGTCACCGGCGCGCTGGTCGGCTCCTCCGGCGCCTACCTGTCGTACATCATGTGCCGGGCGATGAACCGCTCGTTCGTCTCGGTCATCGCCGGCGGCTTCGGCATCGAGGCCCCGTCGGGCGGCGACGCCGAACAGGGGGAACACCGCGAGATCCGCGCGGAGGAGACGGCCGGCCTGCTCGCGCAGGCCCAGTCCGTGATCATCACCCCCGGCTACGGGATGGCGGTGGCCCAGGCCCAGCACCCCGTGGCGGAGCTGACGCGGCGGCTGCGCGAGCGCGGCGTCGAAGTCCGCTTCGGCGTGCACCCGGTGGCCGGCCGCCTGCCCGGGCACATGAACGTGCTGCTGGCCGAGGCCAAGGTGCCGTACGACATCGTCCTGGAGATGGACGAGATCAACGAGGACTTCGCCAAGACCTCCGTCGTCCTCGTCATCGGCGCCAACGACACCGTCAACCCGGCCGCCATGGACGACCCGTCCAGCCCGATCGCCGGGATGCCGGTCCTGCGGGTGTGGGAGGCGGAGCAGGTGATCGTCTTCAAGCGGTCGATGGCCTCCGGCTACGCGGGGGTGCAGAACCCGCTGTTCTTCCGCGAGAACAGCAGCATGCTCTTCGGGGACGCCAAGCAGAGCGTGGACGCGATCCTGCAGGCCCTCCCCGGCGAGGACCGGGACACCGCCCCCGCCCGGGCCGTCCGCCAGCCGACCGCGGCCGGTTAGGTGGGCGCCGGGGGTGGGCCGCCCGGGCACCCGGGCCCGGGCGGCCCACCCCCGGCGGCCTACAGGTACCACCGCCGGTGCCCGACGCTGCCGGCCATCCGGCCGGCCCGCAGGGAGAGTTGGGCCAGCCAGGCCGCGCGGCCGTCCGCACGGCCGGCCAGGTCGGGCAGGTGTGCCAGCATCCGGCACCAGGCCCGGGCAGCGTCGCCCGGGCGCGAGGCGGGCATGCCGTGGCCGGCGAAGTCCCGGTAGAGCTTGGGGTGCGAGCGGCCGTAGCGGTAGAGCTGGCGTGCGATGGCCGGGGCGTCACCGCGGAGCCGGTAGTGCACGACGGCGTCGGGCGAGAAGGCCAGCCGGTACCCGGCCAGTTGGGCACGCCAGAAGAACTCGACATCGTCACCGCCGTAGCGGTAGCTCTCGTCGAAGCCGCCCAGGCGGGCCCACAGCTCCTTGTGGAATCCGCAGTTGGCACCCGCCGGGTAGGGCAGGAAGCCGAAGGTGTCGAGCAGGGCGTCGGCCTCCTTCGGCGGGCGCGCGGCGAGGGCCACCCGCGTGTTGAGCAGGCGGCGTTCGAGCGCTCCTCCGACGGCCGGGCTGGTCCGCAGCGCGTCGACCAGGGCGGCCATCCACCCGGGGGCCACCACGTCGTCCGCGTCGCAGCAGAGCACGAACTCGCCCCGCGCGCACCGGCAACCGATGTTGCGCGCACCGTTGACGCCGCAGGCCCCGGCGACGTCGACCACCCTGAGCTGGGGCATCCGCCGCTGCCAGGACCGCAGGAGCGCGGGGGTGCCGTCACTCGATCCGTTCTCCACGACGACGAGCTCCCACTGGTCCGGATAGGTCTGCCGGCGCAGGGCCTCCAGCTGCGCGGCCAGCGTCGGCTCGGCGTTCCGCGCAGGCATGACGACCGAGACCAGGCCCACCCGGGGAGCGCTCCCGTTCATCGCCCGCTCCGCGCGGCCGGGGTCGGGGTCGGTGCGCGGACGGCGCGGATCACCGCGGCGGTGTCGCGCAGATCCGCCAGGACCGCATCGGCCCCGGCCGCTCGCAACGCTTCGGCACTGCTCGCGCCCGAGGCCACGGCGACCACCCGCGACCCACCGACGACGCCCGCGCGCACGTCCTGCGGAGTGTCGCCGATCAGGACGGTGCGGCCGGAGTCGAAGTGGCGCCCGTGCACGGCCGCCGCGCGCCGCCGGGCCACCGGGAGCAGCGCGGCCCGCTCGCGTGCGTCGTCGCCGTACGCGCCGGCCCCGAGGTCCACGAACTCCGCCAACCCGAACAGCCGTAGTTTCAGGGCGGCGTTGGCCCGGAGGTTCCCGGTCAGCACGGACTGGGTCACGTCGGGCCGGGCCCGCAGCGCCCGCAGGGCCTCGACCGCCCCGGGGAGGATCCGTCCGGCCGTCCGGAGCTCGGTGGCCAGCCGGCGCAGTTGCGCGGCCAGCTCGGCGGCGACCCGGCCCGGTTCGACCGCGTCGACACCGTGCCGGGCGAACAGCTCGTCCATCACGTCCAGTTCGGTGCGGCCCGCGGTCGCGACCCGATGGCGGGCCGGCCTCCCGGTGAGCCGTTCGAACACGAGCGGGTAGACGGTCTCGCCGACGGCGCCGTCGTCGATCAGCGTGCCGTCGATGTCCCACAGGAGGAGGATCCGCCTCATGTCCCGGCCGCCCGTCGCGGTGGCGTGGGCCCGGCCGCGAACGGGCCCCGCCGCGCGGTGGAGGCCGCACCGTGCCTGGCGGCGAGGTCCAGTGCCGCGGCCGCGGCCGAGCCGGTGGCGAGCGCGTACGTGAGGACGGCCGCGAAGTTGTCCCCCACCCCGTAGGTGTCCACCAGGGGGCCGGGGGCGCGGGCGGGCCGGTAGCGCCGAGGGGGCCGGCCGCCGCAGCTGAACACGCCGCCGTGACGGCCTTCGGTGCTGACCACCAGATCCGGTGGCCTGCTCAGCAGCGCCGGATCGCAGCGCTCGGCCGGGTCGCAGCCGCTGCCCACCATCGCGTCGACCCTGACACCGGACTCCCGCACGGTGGTGAACTCACGCGCCGTCACCACGAGCACCCTGGCCCGGCGGGCCCGGCGCAGCAGGGCGGCGTCCCCGGCGGTGAAGAACACCGCGTCGAAGGAGGCCAGTTCCCCCCAGTCGACCGGATCGGCCGCGGCGGGTTGCAGGCGTTCGCCCAGGGTGATCGTGGTGCGCTCGCCGGACCGGTCGACCATGCTCACCGCCGCGCGGGTGGGACCGGCCCGGGAGGCGGCGAGCACCCGGACGCCGCGGTGCTCCAGCTCCGTGCGCGAGCGCCGCCCGGCGTGGTCGTCGCCGAGGGCGGTGAAGAAGGTGCAACCGCCGGTCAGTTCGGCCAGCCGGACGGCGGCGACCGCGCCACCGCCGGCGGGGCCGCGCCAGAGGCGCTCCGCGTGGATCACCTCACCGGCGCTGGGCACTTGGTCGAGGCCTGCGATCGTCGTCCACTCGACGTGTCCCACCACGGCCACCCGCGGCCTGCCCGCGGGAGCCGCCGCACCGGCGGGGCGGATGTCTTCGTCCATGGCTCCTCGGCTTTCGGGCCGGCCCTTCGCCGGCGCCGCCCCAAGTCGATCACCGTCCGTCCGTCCGCGCCGCGCGGCCTACTCCGGTCGAGGGTGCGTCAACGAACCATGAATGGCGGGCCGGTACGAGTTCCGCAATGATGACACCTGGGCGTTTCAGCTCCGTGCACCACCTGGTGGCCGCACGGTGGGAGCGCGCCCGACGGAGGTGTACGTGAACGAAGTGCATGCTGTCCTCTTCGACTTCGACGGGACGCTGTGGGATCCGGAATCCGAGATATTCCGCGCCCATGCGGAGATCTTCCTGGAATCCGGCCATCAACTCCCGATGGACGTGTGGTCGTCGCTCGTCGGCACCATCGGGTTCGACCTGTGGACACACCTCGAACGGCTCACCGGGCGCACGGTGGACCGGCGGGAGGTGCAGGAGCGGGTCCGCTTCCGGCAGCAGGAGCTGCTCGGCGGCCTGTCGAGCCGACCCGGAGTGGAGCGGATCCTGCGGACGGTCGACGCGCTGGGAATCGCCCGCGGGATCGTCAGCAACTCGACCCGGGAATGGATTTCCCGATACGCCCGGCAATGCAACATCGCCGAAGGGTGGAGCACACTACAGTGCGCCGACGGAGACTGCACCAACGCGAAACCCGAACCGAACCTGTACGTCGCGGCACTCGCCTCCCTGGGAATTCCGGCCGGGCGGGCGGTGGCATTCGAGGATTCTCCGAGCGGTGTGCTCGCGGCGAAACGGGCCGGAATCCGATGCGTCGTCGTACCGAACTCGATGACCGCCTCGCTCGATCTCCACGAGGCGGATCTGCGTTTCGAATCGTTCGAGCAGATCGATCTGCCAGGAATTCTCGGAGGAAAACCGATGGAACACGTCAGCACTGCGGCACCGAGGCCGCCGACCGCACCGGACGTCGCCGGCGTCCTCCGGCACTACTACTACCTTCCGGACGAACTCCGGGTGGTCGGCGGCGAGGGCGTCCACCTCTACGCCGAGGACGGTCGGCGCTATCTCGACTGCTCCTCGGGGACGTTCAACCTGAGCCTGGGCTACGCCCACCCCGAGATCGTGGCCGTCGTCCGCGAACAGGCCGGCGAACTCATCCACGTCACCTCGAAGTTCCAGACCGGACCGCTGAACGCGCTGGTGTCGAAGCTGGCCGAGATATCCCCGCCGAACCTCACCCGGGTGCACCTGAAGTCGGCGAGCGGCTCCGACGCCAACGAGAGCGCCGTCAAGATCGCCCAGGTCCACACCGGGAACTCCGACGTGATCACGCTCTTCCGAGGGCACCTCGGCCAGACCCTCGGCATGATCGGTGCCTCCGGCGCCGCGTTCCGGCGCACGCCCTTCCCCTCGCACCTCCCCGGTGTCGTGCACGTCCCCGATCCGCACTGCCTGCGCTGCTTCTACGGGCAGGAGCGCGCCACCTGCGGCCTGCTCTGCGTGGACCGGATCAACGACTTCATCGACTACGCGAGCACCGGCCGGGTGGCCTGCGTGGTGCTGGAGCCGATCAGCGGCAACGGCGGCAACGTCGTCCCGCCCGACGGCTACCTCCAGGCGCTCAAGGACCTGTGCGAGGAACGCGGCATCGTCCTGGTCTTCGACGAGATCCAGACCGGGTTCGGCCGCACCGGCCGGATGTTCGCCGCGGACCACTTCGGCGTCGCCCCGCACATGATGACCTTCGGCAAGGGGCTCGGCGGCTCCGGGATGCCCATCGCCGGCATCCTGACGGAGGAGCGGCTGGCCGGCGTGGAGGGGCACCACATCAACTCGACCTTCGGTGGCAACGTCCTGGCCGCCGCGGCCGCCCTGAAGACGCTGGAGATCATCGGCCGCCCCGGGTTCCTGGAGAACGTGCGGGCCGTCGGTGCGCACGTGCTCGACCGGCTGCGCGACCTGGCCACGAAGGTGCCGTTCGTCCGCGAGGTCCGCGGAGTGGGGCTGATGATCGGCATCGACATCGTGGACCGGGAGGGCCGGCCCGACCCCCGGCTCACCAATCACCTGGCCGAACTCGGCATGGAGCACGGGCTCCTGCTGCGGACCTCGCTGTACGGACACGGCAACGTGCTGAAGGTCCGCCCGGCGCTGATCATGACCCGTCAGGAGGCGGACGAGATGTGCGATCTGCTGGAACGACTCTTCCTCTCGGTCTCATGAGGGGCCTCGTCCAGGAGCTGTCCGGACGGATCCGGGCGGCCGTCCGCGCCGGCCTGCACGACGTCGGCAGCCGCTACGTGGAGGGCACGGCGAAGGGGGGAGACGCCGAGTTCCCGGTCGACGTGCTCGCCGAGCGCGCCGCCTGGGACTTCCTGAAGGAGCGGGACGAGCCCGTCGCCGTCTACACCGAGAGCGAGGGGCTGCGCACGATCGGCCGCAGTCCCGCGTACGTCCTGATCATCGATCCGATCGACGGCACCCGCGGCGCCGCCGCCGACCTGGAGATGGCCTGCGTCTCCATCGCCGCGGCCCCCTTCGGCGAGGCCCCCGTCATCGGGGACATCCGGTACGCGATGCTCCAGGAGATCAAATCCGGGAACTGGCTCTACGCCGACACCGCAGGGGTAGGGATCGAGTCCGGCGGCTTTCCCGTCGCGGTGCCCCGGCTCTCGTCCGCCACCGACCTGGACCGGATGTTCTGGTCGCTGGAGTTCAACGGCCACCCGGCCGCGTTGATGACCGGTGCCTACGGCCACCTGATCGACGCCTCGGCCAACACCGGTGGTGTGTACGTGTTCAACAGCGCCTCCTTCTCCATCTCACGGATCATCACCGGGCAGATGGACGCCTACGTCGACATCGGCAACCGGCTGCTCCGCGACCGTCCCGCCACCGAGACGGACTTCCGCCGGGTCGGTCACGGGAGCATCCTCCACCTGTTCCCGTACGACATCGCCGCCTCGGTCTTCCTGGCGGAGCGGGCCGGGGTGACCATCACCGACGCCTACGGCAAGTCGCTGCACGACACCCTGCTGCTGGACATCGGGCCGCTCAACCAGCGGTCGTGCATCGCCGCCTGCACGGCGCAGTTGCACGCGGGACTGATCGACTCGATCCGCTGGTAGGCGGGCGGCGGAGCCCAGGGAGGAGACGCTCGTGGTCACCGATCGCCGGCACGAGCCGGCCGTGCCCGCCCACCCGGCGGCCGGCGGGTGGACCGACCGGACGGCCCTGGCGGCCGTCACGGAAACCCTCGGCCTCCGGGTCGCGTACGAGATCCTGGACGGAGGGTCCCCGGCCCGGGTCTACCGGGCCACCACCGCGGCCGGGGAGGACCTCGCGGTCAAGGTCCTGGTACCCGCGCGGGGCGCCGTGGACGGCCACGACCTGGTGTCCTTCCGCCGCAAGGTGCACCAGATCGAGCTGCTGCGCACCGTGGCACCGCGCCTGGCTGCGCACTACCTGCCGATCACGCACTCCCTCGACGGCGACGGGTGGTCGGCCTGTACGACGCCGTTCTACGACTCGGTGGACCTCGCGGCCCCGCTGCGGGAGTCGGCGCAGGGCACCCGGGAGTTCTTCGGACGGTACACGGCGGTCACCCGGGCCCTCGTCCTGGACGGGTACGCCGCGCAGTCCCACCCCGCCCCGGCCGGGTACGTGGCGGAGACCGTCGTGGGCCGGTTCCTGCGCCGGCTGCCGGCGCTGCGGGAGGCGCTGCCCGCCGACCTGCCGGCGGCCGGGCGGTTCGCGGTCAACGGCGTGCCGTGCGAGCACCCGCACGTCGTGCTGGAACGCCTGACGGACCGGCTGGCCCCGCTGGCGCCGCCCAGGTTGATGGCCCCGGCCCACGGGGACGCCAACACGCGCAACGTGCTGCTGTCCGCCCGCCCCGACGCGGCCGCGGTGGACTTCCGGCTCATCGATCCGCGCGGCTCCACCGAGCCGTGGGATCCGGTCTACGACCTGGCGAAGACGCTCTTCAGCCTCACCGTGTGGGATCCCGCGCTGCGGCTGGGCTTCTCGGTGCGCAGGTCGGGCCGGCCCGGCCGACGGGTGGGGTACGAGGTCGGGTTCCGGCAGCCGGCCTTTCCGGGCTACCGCGCGGCGATCCACCGGTTCCTGCCGCACCTGGAGTCCTGCGAGGGCCTGGCGGTCCTGTTCCGCGACGATCCCGGCTGGCTGCAGCGGCTGCTGCTCACCCACGACCTGCACGTCCTGGCGGAGGCGCCGTGCCGGCTCTCGGACCGCAAGCCCAAGCCCGACCTGCTGGGGAAGGACTCCGCTCCCGCGGAACTCGCGCTCGGCCACTACCTGCTCGGCACCCTGCTGATCAACGATCTCGCCGGGCAGCTCGACCGGGCCGGGCGCGTGGACGCCGGGAGCCACCTCGCCCTGGTGGCCGACCACCTCCCCGGTGGGTGACGTGGCAGCCCGCCCGCACGCCCGCGGCCGGCCGTCAGGTGCGCGGCAGGCCCGCCAGGTGGGCGAGCGCGGGGCCGAGCGCGGGGCCCAGCAGCGGGTGCCGGGTGCTGCGCAGCACCAGCCGCGGCGGGCGGCGGCAGCCGGCGCCGGCCTCCTGCCCACTGGTGGCCACCACCCGGGTGGGCAGGTCCAGGGCCTGCTGGACGCCGGACATCAACTCGAACCGGGTCACCACATCGCTGCCGCCGTAGTGCACGACACCCGTGCGGTCCCAGAGCCGGGCCAGCGCCGGGCCGAGGCTGGGCAGGTACACCGGGGCGCAGACCAGATCCGTGCGGGCGGTGGTCGTCGGCCCCGCCAGCCGCGCCAGGAAGCTGTTCGACCAGGGGCCGCGCCCGAAGACGAGGGGAATCCGCACGACCAGGTGGCCGCCCTCGGCGAGCAGCAGGTCCTCGGCCGCCACCTTGGTCCGTCCGTAGACGTTGACGGGGCGGCGCCGGTCCTCCTCGGTGTACTGGTGGCGGGTGCCGTCGAAGACGTTGTCGCTGGAGAGCAGGACCAGCTTCGCCGCGGTGCCGCGCACGGCGTCCAGCAGCACCTCGACGGGGCGGACGTTGAGACGGTGGGCCAGCTCCGGGTCGGCTTCCGCCGCCTCCAGGGGCACCAGACCGGCCGCGTGGACGACCAGGTCGAAGCCGTCGGCCACCAGTTCCGCGAGTCGGCGCTCGTCGCGCAGGTCCACCCGGACCAGCCCGGCGACCGGCCGGGTGGCGAAGGTGCCGACGACGTCGTGACGGTGCGTCAGGTACGTCCAGAGGCCGCCGCCCACGAACCCCGACGCGCCGAGCAACAGGATCCTCGACCGCGAGCTCGGAGGGAGGTCACACCCGCGCGACGGGAAGTGACCTCCGTCGGACTGCCGGAACAGGCTCATACCGGGGACTTTATGACACCGCTGACGAGACATCCGTGGGAGGCTGCGATGAAGGCCGTCGTGTTCGAGGACGTGGGCCTGGCGGGCCTCCACGACCGCGCCGTCCCCTCCTGCGACGCCGGCGACGTCCTGGTCGAGGTGGCCGCCACCGGCATCTGCGGCACGGACCGGGCGATCCTGCTGGGCGAGTTCCCGGCGCGGCGCGGTGTGGTGCTGGGGCACGAGGCGGTCGGCGCGGTCGCCGCGACCGGATCCGGCGTCAGCTCGGTGGCACCGGGTGACCGGGTGGTGATCAACCCGACGTACTACTGCGGCCGGTGCCGCCCCTGCCGCCGGGGGATGCCCGCACACTGCGCGGCGAAGGCGGGCCGGGAGGTCGGCGTCGACCGTGACGGGACGATGGCCGACTTCGCCGTCGTGCCCGAGCACTTCGTCCACCGGCTGCCCGCCTCGGTGTCCTACCGGCGGGGCGCCCTGGTGGAGCCGCTCGCCTGTGTACTGAACAACCTGAGGGCGGCTCGGCCGCGCTGGGACGACCAGGTGCTCGTGATCGGTGCCGGTCCCGTCGGCGCGCTGTGCGCGATGGTCCTGGCCCGGCGCGGCTCCCGGGTCGCGCTGGTCGAGCGCGACCCCGGGAGGGCGGAGATCGCCCGCCTGCTGCTGCCGCGGACGGTGCGGGTGCTGGCCCCGGAGGAGGCGGCCGGGCCGGGCCGCCCGGCGCCCGACGTCGTCGTCGACACCACGGGGTCGCTACCGGGTGACGTCCTGGGCACGGTGGCGGCCGGCGGCACGGTCGTGGTGATGGGCGAGCGGGAGGCCGGCGTCGCCACCGTCCGCCTGCGGCCCCTGGTGACCGGAGGGATCCGGCTGACGGGGGCGGGACCGTACCGGCCGGCGGACTTCGAGCTGGCGGTGGACCTCGCACGGGATCTACCGCTCGACGAACTGGTGACGCACGTGCTGCCGCTCGCACGGTACGCCGAGGCCCTGGCGCTGCTGGCGGTCGCACCGGACGGGCCGGGCCGGTCACCCGCCGGCGAATACCGCGCGATGAAGGTCCTGCTCGCCCCGGACGGGAGCCCCACCCCGTGAGCGCCGGACGAAGCGGTGCCCGTCCGGCGTTCGCGGACGGAACGCTCTGGCTGGACGGGCTCCCCCGCTTCCTCATCACCGGCGAGTACCCCTACTACCGGGACGACCCCGGGCGTTGGGCGGCCAAGCTGGGCGCCCTGCGCGACGCCGGCATCGAGGTGGTGACCTGCTACGTGCCCTGGCGGCACCACGAGATCACCCGGGACGGCGGCCGAAGCTGGTGCTTCGACCGCGACGGCAACCGCGACCTGGCCGCCTTCCTGGAGTTGATCGCGGCGGCCGGCCTGCTCGCGCTGCCGAAGCCGGGCCCCTACGTCCACGCCGAACTCCCCTTCGGCGGGCTGCCCGACCGGGTCAGCCCCACCCTCGATCCGGACCGGCACGCCGCCCGGTCGGCCGACGGCCGGCCACTGCCCTGCCGGCAGTTCGAGCTTCCGTCGGCACTGGACCCGAGGTTCCTCGCGGACGCGACGGGTTGGCTCCGCGCCGTCGGCCGCTTCGTCCGGCCCTTCGTGCATCCGCGGGGGCCGGTCGTCGCCGTCCAGATCGGCAACGAGGGGCACTACGGGGAGACGGCCCTGCCGATCGACGCACTCGACTACTCGCCGCCGGGCGCCGCCGCCTTCGCCCGGTTCGCGCCCGGCGTCGACGCCCCCGTGCGGACCGGCACCCCCGTGGAGACCGGCACCCCGCCCTCCCCGAACGGGCTGCTCTCCCTGGTCCGCTGGGGGGCGTGGTCGGCCGAGGCGCTCACCGCCGGGATGGCGGGGCTGGCCGAAGCGCTCGGGCCGGACATCCCCGTCCTCACCACGTACTCGCCGCCCGCCAGGGCCGACCGCGACCCCGGCCGGGCGGCCGGGCGGTACGACGCCTGGCTGGCGAGGAACAGGGTCGGCGCGCCCAGCGCACTGCCCCGCGCCTACACGAGCTGGACGGGCAACGTCCTGACGGACGACGAGGCGCTGGTGAACTACGTCCTGGCGGCCAAGGGCGGACGCGGCCCGAACATCGAGGAGAACTGGGGGCTCCGCTGGGCGGACCCGGGCTGTGCCTTCCCGGTGGTGCCGGTCCACCACACCCTGCTCGGCGTGGCGTGCGGCGCGACCGGCATCAGCGTCTACCCGGCCTGCGCCACCGCGGGCTGGGGCGACCACCTCGCGGTGGACCGCTCCCGGCCCGCCGGGGCGGCCGGTGACGCCGCCCGGTTCGATCCGCCCTACGGGGACGCCGCCCCGGTCCTGGTCGACGGCGGCCCCGGCCCGGCCTTCGCCACCCTGAGGGTGCTGACGCACTTCCTGGCCGGCCAACAGGAGGTGCTGGCCGTCTCCCGCCCGGAGCCCGGCGTGCGGTGGGGCGTCCATCCGGCGTACGCGGCAGTCGGTGCGTGGTGCCGGGAGACGGGCCGGCGCGGCAACGGGGACGGGGACGGACCGGTGCCCACGGCCGATCGGACCTTGCGGCCCTTCGTCGCCCACTGCCTGCGGCGCAACCTGCCGTTCCAGGTGGAGGAGCTGACCCACCGGACCGCACTCGGCACCGGCGCGGGGCCACTGGTCACGGTGTCGGCCCGCTTCATGGAGCGGGCCCTGCAACAGCGGCTCGCTCGGTTCGCCGAGCAGGGCGGGTCGCTGCTGCTCCTGGGGGAACTCCCCCACCTGGACGAGCACCTGCGCCCCTGCACCGAGCTGGCCGACGCCGTGCGGCGGTGCACCGCGCCACCGCGCGGGGCCGCCCGGGTGCGCGCGGTGGCCCTCGGCGGGCGGTCCGTCGGAGCGGCCGTCGAGGAGTGGCTCGGTGCGGACCCCGCTACGCCGCCGCGCGCCAGGCCGGGGGCGTGGCTCGAACTGCGAAGGACCGTCGCGGGCCCCGAGGACGCGCTCGTCTTCCTCTTCAACCGCTCCGGCGCACCCTTGCGGGCGCGCACCACCTGCGGGGAGCAGCTCGTCACCGTCGACCTCGTCGGGAGCGGCTGCGCCGCCCTGCGGGTGTCGCACGGACGGCTGGCGGCCTGCTACGTGAAGGGGCTGAACGAGCAGAGCGGCGCGGGGGCACCCGTCCATGTGCGGGTGGGCCACGACGTGTTGACCACCGACCGGCCGTGCGACCTCTCCGCCGTCCGCCGGCCGGGCGGCTTCGACCTGCGCACCGCCGGTGGGCGGGGCGAGGCCCGCATACACCTGCCGGAGGGGCCATGACGCCGTCGTCCTCGGCACCGCGTCCGGTCACCACGGCGGCCGAGGCCGTCGGCGTCGACGTCGGCGCCACGAAGATCGCGGCGGTGCGGGTGTCGGCCGACGGCACGGTCGTGGCGCGGGCCCGCCGTGCCACCCCGCGCGGCACCGCGCACACGCTCGTCGGTGCCGTCGGCGACCTCGTGACGCAGGTGCGCGGCGAGCGGGTCACCGCGGTCGGTGTCGGCCTGCCCGGCATGGTCGACGCCCGCACCGGAGCGCTGGCCTTCGGGCCCGGCCTGGCCTTCGCGCGGGCTCCGCTCCGCGCACTGATCGCGGAGGCGGTGGGGCTCCCGGTGGTGGCCGACAACGACGCGAACGCGGCCGCGTGGGCCGAGTACCGCCTCGGCGCGGGGCGCGGACACGACCACCTGGTGCTGGTGACCCTGGGCACGGGTCTGGGCTGCGGCGTGGTCGTCGCCGGCCGCCTGTTGCGCGGCTCGCACGGCTTCGCGGCCGAGGCCAGCCACCTGACGGTCGAACCCGGCGGGCCCCTGTGCGAGTGCGGCAACCGCGGGTGCTGGGGAGTGTCCGCGTCCGGCGCCACCATCGCGCGGCTCGGGCGACAGGCTGCGGCGGCGCGCCCGGCATCGCTGCTGGGCCGCCTGATCGACCGGGGCTCCCCCGACGCCGGAGAGGCCGTCACCGAGGCCGCCCGCGGCGGCGACCGGCAGGCCCTGGAGATCCTGGACCGGGTGGGAACGCTCACCGGCACCGGACTGGCCGCGCTGGCCAACCTGTTCGACCCGTCCGTTCTGATCGTCGGAGGCGGTCCGGTCTCCGCCGGGGAACTGCTGCTCGCACCCGCGCGCGCCTCGTTCGCCCGCCGGCTCCACTCACCCGGGGACCGCCCGCCCGTGCCCGTGCTGACGGCCCGGTTCGCCAACGACGCGGGCGCGATCGGCGCCGCCCTGCTGGCGCTCGACCGGCTCCCGGACGACGGCCGGCCCGGCCCGCGGCGGTGAGAGCTGTCAGCGCTGCGGGCCGGGCGGGGTGGAGGCCGGCGGGGCGCTACCGGTCTCGGTGGCGTTCGGGTCGGGCTTCGGCGCCGGGTCGGGGATGTCGGCCATCCGCAGGGGCTGCTTGGGTGCGCCGCGCAAGGCCTGGTTCATGGCGTCCCGCCAGATCGGCCCGGGGCCGTCGGCGCCGAACACCTCGCCGTGGTACTTCCCGTTGATGGTGATGTTGCGCATCTCGACTCCCCCGTTGGGGCCGCCGAGCCAGACGGCGGTGGCGAGCTGCGGGGTGTAGCCGCTGAACCACGCGGCCTTCTTCTGGTCCGAGGTGCCGGTCTTGCCGGCGATCTGCCGGTCACCCTCCAGGTTGAGCGCCGCGCCCGTCCCGTTCTCGGCGGTCACGCCGTTCAGGACAGTGTTCATCGCCTGCGCCGTGGAGGCGGAGAACGCCTGCTCGCAGTGGCCGGCCGGGGCGGGGACGTCCTTTCCGTCCACCGTGGTGATCCGGTTGATCGCGACCGGCGTGCAGGACTTGCCCTCGGCGGCGAAGGTCGCGTAGACGTTCGCCATCGTCAGCGGGCTCAGCTCCTCGACGCCCAGGGCCATCGCGGGGACCTCCTCCAGCGGCTTGCCACTGGCCTTGGCGGTGATGCCGAGCTTGTTGGCCATCTGCTTGACGGAGCAGAGCCCGATCTCCTGCTCCATCTGCACGAAGTACGTGTTGACCGAGAGGGCCATCGCCTTCTTCAGCTGGTAGGGGCCCTTCTCGCTCGCGGACTCGTTGGGCACCACCGTCTTGGGCTTGCCGGTGTTCTTCCACGTGCCCGCGCAGGTCTTCATCGTCGGGTACTCCAGCTTGTTCGGCGCCGAGTACTCCCGGGTCGCCGGCACGCCCTCCTCCAGCGCCGCGGCCGCGACGACCGGCTTGAAGGTGGAGCCTGGCTGGAAGCCGTTGCCGCCGCCCATCGCCTGGTCGACGTTGAGGTTGACCACGGTCTGGTTGTGGTCCTTGTCCAGCCCGTAGGGGCGGGTCT
This sequence comes from Kitasatospora sp. NBC_01560, assembly GCF_045208415.1. Taxonomy (NCBI): domain Bacteria; kingdom Bacillati; phylum Actinomycetota; class Actinomycetes; order Kitasatosporales; family Streptomycetaceae; genus Kitasatospora; species Kitasatospora sp. NBC_01560. The sequence continues at coordinate 1,659,481 of NZ_CP109364.1, forward strand.
GGGCCATCGCCAGGATCTTCCCGGTGCCCGGTTCGATCATGGTGGCGGCGGCGGAGACGCTGTCCGTGACGCGCACGTTGCCGCTCACCGCCTTCTGGGCGGCGTCCTGCTTGTCCGGGTCGAGGGTGGTCTGGATGTTCAGGCCGCCCTGGTCCCAGAACTTCTTCCGCTCGGCGGCGGTCGCGCCGAAGGCAGGGTCCTGCTTGACCACGTGGCGGACGTAGTCGCAGAAGAAGCCCATGCCCGCCTTGGCGGTGATGCAGCCGTTCTGCGGCTCCCGGTAGTTCAGGCCCAGCGGGGCGGCCTTGGCCTCCCTGGCCTGGTCCGCGGTGATGTGCTTGTTCTCCAGCAGCTTGTCGATGACGGTGTCGCGGCGGGTCTGCGCGGCCTGCGGGTGGAGCTTGGGGTCGTAGGCCGACGGGTTCTGCACCAGCCCGGCGAGGGTGGCGGCCTCGGCGACGGTGAGGTCCTTGTTGCTCTTGCCGAAGTAGCGCTGGGAGGCCGCCTCCACGCCGTAGGCGCCGTTGCCGTAGTACGTGATGTTCAGGTAGTTGGTGAGGATCTGGTCCTTCGTCAGCTCGCCCTCCAGCTTGATCGCGACCTTCAGCTCCTGGATCTTGCGGCCGAGGGTCTTGCGCTGGGCCTCGCGGACGGCGGCCAGGTCGTCGCCGGCGTTCTCCACGTTGACGTTCTTGACGTACTGCTGGGTCAGGGTGGACGCGCCCTGCGAGGCGGTGCCGCTCTCCGCGTTCTTGCCGAGCGCCCGCAGCACGCCCTTGAGGTCGACGGCGCCGTGCTCGTAGAAGCGGGCGTCCTCGATGTCGACCTGCGCCTGCCGCATCAGGGGGGACATCTGCTCGGGGGTGAGGACGGTGCGGTCGCGCTCGTAGACCTTGGCGATCAGCGCGCCCTTGGCGTCGAAGATCTGCGTGGCCTGGGTGAGCGGCGGTGTCCTGAAGTCGGCCGGAATGTCGTCGAAGCCCTCCACCGTGCCCTTGGCGGTCAGCCCGAGCGCCCCGGCGGCGGGGAGCGCGAGGCCGGCGAGCAACGCACCGGACACCACGCTCACCCCCAGGAAGGTCGCACCGTGGCGGACCGGCCGGAGCCGAGAATTACGGGACGGCGGGGCATCCGCCGCGTCGGCTGAATTCCATATCGGCGGGAGATTCGATTCCATGGCGAAATGCTAGCCCGTACGAACGGACATTCGGGCGCCTGGCCGCGCAGGGCTGTCACAGCCTTGCAACAGAGCCGGAAGGTTGCCCTGCAAGGGCGAATCGTATACGGATCGTATGCGCGCGGGGAATTCACACCCAGTCCATGAACCCATTTCCCTGACGCGCTGGGGAACCGCGCGAAATCCGCCGGAGAATCCGCGGAGGAATCCGCCGGCGAGACCTGTCGGGGGATCCGCCGAGGACATCGGCCGCCGGTGCGTTCGGGCCGGCGCCGGCTGCGCAGCTGCGCGCCCGCGGCTTCGCGTACGCCCCCTCCCCTCCCCCTTCACGCCCCTGACACCACTTGGATGCCCCGAGTCGGGCGAAAGGTTGCACACGCCCACCGATCGTGCCCGATCCGGCCATCGGTCCGACCGCTGTGCCCAGCGGGGTACTCGACGCTGTGCCCGACGGGGTGCTCAACGCTGTGCCCGACGGGGTGCTCGACGGGGCGCTCGACGGGGCGCTCGCCCGCCCGTAGACGCGGCCGGCCATCGACAGCCCGCCCACGGCAGCACCGAGCGTTACTGCTTGACAGGGCGCGTAATAATGTAACGCGCGCCACCCGGAGGCGCCGTCGGAGCGGGCAGCGCCTCGCGGGCCGGCGGATCCCTCCCCCTGCAGCTCGGAGCACGACATGCACCCCTTCCTCGACCAGCCGGGGCCGCTCGCCTTCGCGCACCGGGGCGGTGAACTCGGCCACCCGGAGAACTCGCTCGCCGCCTTCGCCGCCGCGGTGGCCCTCGGGTACCGCTACCTCGAAACGGACGTCCACGCCACGAGCGACGGCGTGCTGGTGGCCTTCCACGACTCGCGCCTCGACCGGGTCACCGACCGCACCGGGGCGGTGGCCGAACTGCCCTGGGCCACCGTCCGGCAGGCCCGGATCGGCGGCACCGAGCCGGTGCCGCTGCTGGAGGAACTGCTCGACGCGTTCCCGGCGGCCCGCTTCAACATCGACGTCAAGGCCGCCCCGGCCGTCGGACCGCTGGTCGAGGCCGTCCGCCGGACGAACGCCTGGGACCGGGTCTGCGTCGGCGGCTTCTCCGACAGCCGCCTCGCGGCCGTCCGCGCCGCCGCCGGCCCCCGGCTGGCCACCTCGCTCGGCCCGCGCGAGGTGGCCCGGCTGCGGCTGCGCTCGCTGGCCGGACCGCTGCTGCGGGGGCGCGGGGCGCCGTTCGCCGGGGTGTGCGCGCAGGTGCCGGAGCGTCACCGGGGCGTCCCGGTCGTCGACCGGGCCTTCGTCCGCGCCGCCCACCGCCTCGGCCTGCCGGTGCACGTCTGGACCGTGGACGATCCCACCCGGATCCGGGCTCTCCTCGACCTCGGTGTGGATGGCATCATGGCCGATCGCATCGACGTCCTGCGGGACGTCCTCGGCGAGCGCGGCTGCTGGACCGACAGCAGCACCGGCTCCGACACCGTGGCAGGAGCCTCATGACCACCACCGCCCACCCGCCGGACCACCTGGCGGGCACCACCGACGACCGCGCCCTGCGCCGGATGCAGTTCGGCTGGTACATCAACGACTGGGCGAACGCCGCCTTCTCCGCCACCGTCCTGACGGTGTTCCTCGGGCCGTACCTGACGTCGATCGCCAAGGACGCCGCCGACCCGGCCGGCAATGTGCACCCGCTCGGCCTCTCGGTCCGCGCGGGGTCGTTCTTCCCGTACACGGTCTCCTTCTCCGTGCTGCTCTCGGTCGCGGTGATGCTGCTGACCGGGACGATCGCGGACCGCACCGGGCGGCACAAGGAGCTGATGTGCGGCTTCGCCTACGTCGGCGCGACCGCCACGATGGGGATGTTCTTCCTCGGCGGCGACCGCTACCTCCTCGGCGGCGCACTGCTGGTGGTCGCGAACATCGCCTACGCGGTGTCGGTCGCGCTCTCCTACGCCTACCTGCCGGGTCTGGCCGCCCCCGACGAGCGCGACGCCGTCTCCTCCAAGGGCTGGGCGTACGGGTACGCGGGCGGCGGCCTGCTGCTGATCGCCAACCTGGCGCTGTTCGAGGGCCACGACGCACTCGGCGTCTCCTCCGGCACGGCCGTGCGGATCTGCCTGGCCTCGGCCGGCCTCTGGTGGGCGCTGTTCACCATAGTCCCGCTGCTGCGGCTGCCCTCCCGGGCCGGGGTGGCACCCGAACGCGCCGCGGCCGAGCCGGGCCGGCCCACCACCAGCAGCCTGCGCGAACTCGCCCGCACCCTGCGCGGCATGCGCCAGTACCCGCTCACGCTGCTCTACCTGGGCGCCTTCCTCTGCTACAACGACGGCATCCAGACCGTCGTCTCGCAGGCCTCGCTCTTCGGCAGCGAGGAGCTCGGCATGGACCAGACCTCGCTGGTCGCCGCCGTGCTCATGGTCCAGATCGTCGCGATCGGCGGCGCGCTGCTGCTCGGCCGGATCGCCCGCCGGTACGGCGCCAAGCGGACCGTCCTCGGCTCACTGGTCGGCTGGGTGATCACCCTCGCCCTCGGGTACCTGATGCCCGCCCACCAGCCCGTCTGGTTCTTCGCCCTGGCCTGCATGATCGGCCTGGTACTGGGCGGCAGCCAGGCGCTCTCCCGCTCGCTGTTCTCCCACCTCATCCCGGCCGGCCGGGAGGCCGAGTACTTCAGCCTCTACAAGGTCAGCGACCGTGGCACCAGCTGGATGGGCCCGCTGGTCTTCGGCCTCGCCTACCAGATCACCGGCAGCTACCGCTCGGCGATCATCTCCCTGCTGGTGTTCTTCGTGATCGGCTTCGCCCTGCTGACGAAGGTGCCGCTGCGCCGCGCCATCGAGGCCGTCGGCAACCCCGTCCCCGAACGCCTGTAGCGCCCTTCGCCCACGACAGCGAGCACCACGAGCGGCTGCACCGTCCCCTCCGGCGGTGCAGCCGATTGTTTTTGACGTTTCGTCAGGCCGCGTGGAGTCTGACCCCCGCGACCACGGACTTGCCGCAGGTCCGCCGGGGCACGACGGCCCAGATGTCGCAGAGCGCGTCGACCAGCAACAGACCCCGCCCGCCGCACTCCTGCGGGCGCGGGTCGACGAGGACGGGCCGGCCGGCCCCCGGGTCGGAAACGGCCAGCCAGCAGTGGCCGTCGGCGATCCAGAGGACGAGCTCGAAGCACGCGCGAAGCGACTCCGCACCACCGACACCGTCCACGTTCCAGGGCTGTTGCAGACCTCGGACCACGCCCTCGCCGTATTCCGGGCGGTGTTCCCACCGCTGCCCGAGCATGAGGTCGGCCTGCGACTCGCTCATCGGACGGAACGCCGGCAAGTGCTCACCGGTGACGATCCGCCCAACTACGTCGCCGTTGTGCACGAAGCAGTTCTGCGGATGCAGTTCGGCGGCCGCAAGGGCATGCACGCCCAACTGGAATACCTGCTCGACGCATCCGAACGGGACAACGTCACGCTTCGCGTCGTTCCTTTCGAGCACGGGGCCTTTCCGGGCGCCGGGCACACCGTCCTCTACGCGGAGGGGCCGGTGCCACAGCTCGACACGGTTCAGGTGGACAGGGCGCATGGCCCCCAGTTCCTGGAGGCCGAAGGACAGCTGACGAAACACCGTGCCCAGCTTGATCGGTTGGAAGATCTGGCGCTGACCCCGCGACGATCCCGTGATTTCATCCGCGAGATCGCCGACCAACTGTAAGGAGACGTTCGATGCCCACCATCACCTGGGAAGACCCCTTCTGCGGCGAGGGCAACTCATGCTTCCGCCTCGGCACCGACGCCGACGGCAACGCCTACATCGCCGTCAAGGGCCAGGAGGACCGGGCCATCACCGACTCCAGGGCTGCCCTGCGCACCCTCATCCTGGACATCAAGGCGGGCAACGCCGACCACCTGCTCTAGGCCCTGTCCGGTCGATCATGTGCGTGGCTGTGCTGGGTTCTGGGTGGGGCCGTGCACGGTGTGGGTCTTGACGTGGGACCGCCCCGCCGGCTTTGTGGGCTCGGCGGGGCGGCGGTTGTGCGGCAGGGCGGGTCAGAGACCGGCGGTGTACAGCAGTTCGTTGGGGCTGCTCTTGGTGACGGTCAGGGCGTCCTTGGTGGTTTCGGTGGAGAGCCACCCCGCGAGGTCCTCGGGGGTCGCGTCGGTGTGCCCGGCGAGGTAGAGGGCGACGGTGCCGGTGACGTGCGGGGCGGCCATGGCGGTGCCGCTGTTGGAGATGCTGCCGCCGCCGAGCTGGGCGGAGGTGATGTCCTTGCCGGGCGCGTACAGCGAGACGCACCGGCCGTAGTTGCTGAAGTCGGTCTCCTCGTCGTACTTGTCGGTCGCGCCGACGGTGATGACCCGCTCGGCGGAGGAGGGGGAGGCGTCGCAGGCGTCACGGGCGACGTTGCCGCCGGAGACGACGGGCATGATGCCCGCGTCGGAGAGCGCGGTGGCGGCCTTGTTGAGTGCTTCGTCCTTGTCGCCGCCGACGGAGATGTTGGCGACGGCGGGCTTCTTGGCGTTGGCCGCCACCCAGTCGAGGCCCGCGATGATCTGCTCGGTGGTGCCCTTGCCGTCACAGCCCACGACCCGGACGCTGACCAGGTTCACCTTGCGGGCGACGCCGTAGGTCTTGCCGCCGACGATGCCGGCGACGTTGGTGCCGACGCCGTTGCAGTCGGCACCGTTCTTCCCGTCGCCGACGGTGTCGGTGCCCAGGGTGGCGCGGCCCTCGAACTCGTCGTGGCCGAAGTCGATGCCGGTGCCGATCAGGTAGGCGGTGACGCCGGCTCCGTTGCCCTCGACGTTGAACTGCCCGTCACCGGTCCCCGCGTCCTTGTCCCAGTCGTGCTGGTCGATGCGGTCCAGACCCCAGCTGGCGGCCACCGCCCGCTTGTCCTGGGTGGGCGAGACGGTGCCCGCCCCGGTGCCGGCGCGGCCGTTCTCCTCGACGGCCTCCACCCCGGGCAGGGCACGTACCCGCTCCAGCTGGGCTGCGTCCAGGCGGGCGGAGAACCCGTTCAGGACGTGGCGGTAGGTGTGCAGCGGCTCGACGCCCCCGGCCCTGGCCGCCACCCGGGCCGGGTCCAGGCCTTTGTCCACCGTGACGATGTACTCACCGGGGACGGCCTTGGCCGTCCTGTGCAGGGGAGCCGCGACAGCCCGCCCGGAGGGGCCGTCGGCTGCCGCTCCCTGCGCGGCGGCCAGGGGAATGATCAGCATGAGGGCGGCGGACGCGCAACGCGCGGACAGTCGCATCAGGTCTCCGTTCACGAAAAGGGGACCGTCCCCGGGGCCGGGACAGCCCCACGCACGACGGTCACCTGATGCATCGTCCGTCTGCGCACCTTCCTTGAGCGCGGCACGCCGCAGGCGTCTGCCCGGTTTCCGGTTGGCGGATCGGTCGTTGACCCGGCCGTGGAGGACAGAGGCAGGGGCGATCTCACGGATGCGCAGTGGGAGCGGCTTCGGCCGTACCTGCCGGTGGGCACCGGGCGGTGCGGCAGGTGGCGCGACCACCGGCAGGTGATCAACGGGGTGCTGCACCGGATTCGGACCGGTGTGCCGTGGCGTGACCTGCCGCACCGCTACGGGCCGTGGAAGACCGTTTCCGAACGGCATCGGCGGTGGTCGGCGGACGGTACCTGGGCCCTGGTGCTGCGTCGGCTCCAGGCCGAAGCCGATGCGGAAGGTGACATCGACTGGGAGATCGCGGTCGACTCCACATCCGTGCGCGCCCACCAGCACGCCGCTGGTGCCCACCGTGCTGTGCCGATGCCCCTTTCGTACGGGTGCTACTCCGCCGGCGGGCTCGGGCCGGGTGTTGGCAAAGCGGCAACTGCGGTATGTGAGGGCGATGCCCCGGGTCGCCCGCGAGGCGGCTCCACAACCTGGATTCACCTGAGCGCCGACGGCCGGTGCCGCGTGCTCTCGCTGGTCCTGACACAGGGCCAGCGCGCGGACTGTACAGAGTTCGAGGCAGTGATGAACGGCATTCAGGTTCCTCGCATCGGTGCCGGCCGGCCTCGGAGCACCCCGTCGAGCGTCAGCGCGGACAAGGCGTACAGCAACCAGGCGATAGGCCAATGCCTGCGGCGACGCAAGATACGCCACAGCATCCCCGGGAAGCGCGACCAGGCGGCCATCCGCCGGACTCGCGGGCATGCCGGCGGCCGACCACCCGGGTTTGACCCGGTTCGGTACAGGAAGCGCAACACCGTCGAACGAGCCATCAGCAAACTGCTGAACTACCGCGCCGTCGCGACGCGATATGACAAACGGGCATACGTCCACCTGGGGACCGTCACGGTCGCAGCCTTCATGACCTTGCTCCGCGCATGATCGACCGGACAGGGTCTGGCCCCTCCGGGCCGCAGCCGTCACTTCGGCGCCGGCGGCCCGGCACCCAGGCCTCAGCCCGCCGCGCCCGTCCGCAGGAGCTCCCCGGCCCGGGCCGCCAGGGCCTCCGCGCCGCAGTGCGCGGCCAGCTCCAGCCCCCGGGCCAGCGCCGTGCGGGCGGTCGGCGCGGTGCCCAGCGCCTCACCCAGGTCGACCAGGGCGAGTGCATGCTCGTAGCGGGCCGGTGAGCGCTCCAGGTGCCGGACGGCCTCCGTGAGCAGTTCGGCGGCGCGCGGCCGCTCGTGCACCGCCGCGCAGAGCCGCAGCGCACTGCCGACGGCCGAGTCCGTCCCGGACTCCCGGGCCCGGCGGACGGCCTCCCCGGCGAGTTCGCGGGCCTCCTCCGGCCGGTCGGGGGCGACGGCGCGCGCCAGGTGCCCGAGCCACGGCGCCCACACCGTGTTGCGCCAGCCGCGCGCGTCCAGGGCCGCGCCGGCGGCGGTCAGCGTCTCGGCCGCGCCGGCCGCGTCGCCCCGGGCCAGCAGCAGGCGGCCGTACAGCGTCGGCGCGTCGGGCAGCACCATCACCGTCGGGTACGGCGGGCCGAAGGCGTGCGTCCGGGTGAGCTCCAGGGCCTCGGCGAGCTGCCCGCGCGCGGCCAGGGTCTCGGCCAGCGCCCCGACCGCGTCCCAGTGCAACGGCCCTTCCGGGCCGATCCGTTCGGCGATCCGCAGGGCCCGGCGCAGGTGGTCCTCCGCCTCCACGAGGGCGCCGCAGCGAAATCGGAGCATGCCGGTCAGCAGGTGGGCGAAGCCGAGGTGGCCGCCGCTCCACCCGGCCACCTCGTACGCCCGGACCGCCTCGGTGAAGAGCTCCTCCGCCCGGTCGACCCGGTCCGCGTAGAGGTAGCTGATGCCGAGGATCCCGGGCAGCTCGAAACCCCAAATGGTGTTGGTCCAGCCGAGGCTGCGGGGCAGCCGGCCGCCCGGCAGCGCGGACTCGGCGAGCGCGATCGCCTCCGCCCGGTCGGCACCGCGGAGCGTGAGGTCCCAGCAGCGCAGCACGGCCACCGCGTGGGCCAGGCCGTCGCGTTCGAACAGGACCTCGTCGGGGGTCGGCCCGCCGCCCGCACCCGGGCCGACGGCAGTGCCGGCACCGGCACCCGCGTCGGTGAAGGCCAGTCCGATCATGTCGAGCATCCGGGCGAACTCCGCCAGCCGCCGCGAGCGTCCCGGCCCGTCCGCGTCCTCGGACTGGAACGCGGCGAACATGAAGTGGGCCACCTCCAGGCGCAGCCGGCCCGGGCCGGGCTCGGTGCGCGCGGCCTCCTCGGCACACACCTCGGCGGCCTCGCCGACCCGGTTGCTGTGGGCGAGGGCCTGCGCGAGCCGGAAGGTCGCGTCCACCCGGAGCTCGGGGCCCAATCCGTACGGGTCCGCGAGCGCCAGGCGCAGCTGGTTGACGGTGGTCGCCGGGTCGGTGAGCAGCGCGGAGCAGCCGAGTTCGTGGAGCACCACGGCGCGGTCCTCGTCGGCCGGGGGTTCGCTGATGGCGCGGCGCAGGCAGCGCTGGGCCGCCTCGGGCGCCCCGATGGCCAGGTGTTCGCGGGCGGCGCGGCGCAGCTTGCCGACGATCGCGCCGTCCCCCTCGGGCAGGGTCTCCAGCAGGTGCCGGGATGCCGTCAGCAGGCCGAGGCCGGCGTTCTCGGTCTCGACGGCGGCGACTCCGTGCATCCCGGTCCGGACGGCGGGCGGCATCGACTGGTAGACGGAGGTGGCGATCAGTGGGTGGACGAACTCCAGCCGGCCGCCCGGCGTGCCGGTCAGCACCCCGTGCCGGCGCAGCTCCCGGATCGACTGGTCGGCGGTCTCCGGGCCCTGGGCGCAGACGACGGCGGCGAGGTCGGGGCGGATGTCGGTGCCCAACATCGACGCCGCCCAGGCGAAGCGGAGGGTGGCCGGGCCGAGCTTGTCGAGCCAGTGACGGAGCGTCATGCCACGTGCTCCCGCGGCGAGTTCGCGCAGCTGGCCGGTGCTCTCCTCGACCGGGTCGAGCCGCTGGTCGAGCACCTCGCGCAGCAGGGCGGTGGTCTCGTACGGGTTCCCGCCGGTGACCGCCCAGACGTGCCGGCAGAAGGCGTCCTCCGCTTCCACGCCCACGGCGGCCCGGACGAGGTGCGCGACCGAGGCCGGCTGGAGCGGGCGCAGTTCGTGCCGCCGGTCGGCCCGGCCGACGAGGCCGTGCTGGAGCGCCAGGGCGTCGTCGGGGAACTCGTCGCGGCAGGCGAGCACCAGCAGCGCCGGCAGCTCGCGGGCGCGCACCGCGAAGCCCGCCAGCCAGCCGAGCGACTCCGGGTCGGCCCAGTGCAGGTCGTCGACGATCACGGCCACCGGTGAGTGCCGCTGCACGAGGTGGGTGAGCACGAAGTCCAGCCCGTCCCGGACGCCCTGCGGGTCGAGCTGCCCGCCGGGCGGCAGCAGCCCGACGGCCGGGCCGACGATGTCCTCCCAGGGGCCGAAGGCCTGCGCCCGTTCCTCCGCGGAGAGCGCCGCCAGCACCGGTTGCAGCAGCTGGCGCACCACGCGGAACGGCTCGTGGCGCTGCCGCTCGCCGCCGCGGGCGAACAGCACCGTGCACCCCGCGCGCTTCGCCTCCCGCCGGACCTCGGCCAGCACGGCGGTCTTGCCCAGCCCGGCCGCACCGGTGTAGAGCAGCAGCTCGCCGGTGCCGGCTCCGGCGGGCCGGGTCAGGGCCTCGACCGCCCGCCCGGCCGACCGGATCTCGGCCTCGCGTTCGTGCAGCTGGCAGCCGTCCCGGCCGGATCCGCCGTCACCCCCGGCCGCGGTCCCCCCATCGGTCACCTTCGCCCCCAATGCGCCGTCGTGCGAACGTCGTTGACGACGCCGAGGCTACTGCGGAACGACCGGCTCCGGTGCGGGCTTGACAATCCCCGCGGCCGGGGGCCGGGGCGGGCGGCGCTGCGGCCACCGGTCGGGGTGCCCGTCTGCCCGGACGGGGCCGGGCCGGGGCCGGCCCCGCCGCTGCCCCGCCGCTACGAGCCGGCGGTGGCCGCCTCCAGGGTGGTCGCCATCACCGGGCTGGTGAAGGTGTTCGTCGCGTCGCCCGTGGAGGGGTGGTAGGAGCCCCACTTGAGGTAGTTGCGGTCGCCGTCCCAGGTGGTGCCCTTGAAGGTGCCCGAGCCGGTGGTGAAGGTCTGCTTCACGCCGTCGAACCAGAAGTCGATGGTGCCGTCGGTGCGGCCCAGGCGGATCTTCAGCGCGTAGGAGTGCCACTGGTTGTTGGCCGTCGGCGCCGTCCACAGCTGGTGCGCGACGTGCTCGGTGTCCCACTCCTGGAGGCGGATGCGCCCGGTCGTCGCGTCGATCTCGATCGGGTGGTTCGCCGTGTCGGTGCTCGGCGAGCACTTGAGCTGGAAGACGTAGCGGCTGTTCGCGTCCTTGATGTCCACCTTGGACGACCAGCCGAGATAGAAGGTGTCGCCCTCCTTCAGGTCGGGGCTCAGCGTCTCGCAGCGCTCCTCGCCCGCGGCCTGGAAGGCCCGCCACACACTGCCCTTGGTGGCGTCCTTGACGACGCCGAAGTTGCCCGAGGCGCACTGGACGGCGGCGAAGGAGGACGCGCCCTTGCTGGTGCTCGGGCTCCAGAGGACCTTGCCCGTCGCGGCGGAGCTGCTGGCGGTGGCCGAGCCGAAGGAGATCGCGAACGTCGTGAGGGCCACGACGCCGGCGGCGGTCCTGCGGTGGTGGGACAGAAGGGACATGCCTCTCCCGGGGGGATGAGTGGCCGGAACGGAAGCGGTCCGGGCCGATCGGCCCGGACGCACGGAGCGATTCGACCACCTGACGACGCGTCGGGCCAAGCGGGCCGGCCGGCCGTGGCCCTTTCGGGCAGTCCCGCCGGCCGGCCTCGGGCAACCGGGCACCGGGCCCGTGGTGTCCCACCGGCACCACGGGCCCGCCCGTGCCCCGCTACCGCGCCTGCGGCTGCGCCCCGCCCGGCTCCCCGGGCTCCCCCGGGCCCTCGGCGTCCGCGTCGTAGGAGGAGGTGCCCTCGTCCAGCAGCGGCTCCTGCGTCTTGAGGTGCGCGGGGGCGAGCGCCCGCAGCACGTGGTAGCCGGTGATGACGACCAGGGTGCCCAGCGCGATGCCGCTGAGACTGAAGGTGTCGGTGAACTCGATGGTGACGTTGCCGATGCCGATGATGATGCCCGCGGCGGCCGGCACCAGGTTCAGCGGGTTGCGCAGGTCCACCCGGGCGTTGGTCCAGATCTGCGCGCCGAGCAGGCCGATCATGCCGTACAGGATGACGGTGATGCCGCCGAGCACCCCGCCGGGGATCGCGGCCACGACGGCACCGAACTTCGGGCAGACGCCGAACAGCAGCGCGAAGCCGGCCGCGGCCCAGTAGGCGGCGGTGGAGTACACGCGGGTGGCGGCCATGACGCCGATGTTCTCGGAGTACGTGGTGTTCGGCGGGCCGCCGAGCGCGGTGGAGAGCATCGAGCCGACGCCGTCGGCGGAGATCGCGGTGCCGAGCTTGTCGTCCAGCGTCTGACCGGTCATCTCCCCCACGGCCTTGACGTGCCCGGCGTTCTCCGCGACCAGCGCGATCACCACAGGCAGGGCCACCAGGATCGCGGACCACTGGAAGGACGGGCCGTGGAAGGCGGGCAGGCCGACCCAGTCCGCCTTGCCGACGCCCGAGAGGTCCAGGCGCCAGTGGTCGGTGAGGTGGCCGGCCGCGTCCGCCGAGTGGATCCGCCCGAAGACCCGGTCGAACAGCCAGGAGATCCCGTAGCCGAAGACCAGCCCGAGGAAGATCGCCACGCGTGACCAGAAGCCGCGCAGGCAGACCACGGCCAGCCCGGTGAACAGCATCACCAGCAGCGCCGTCCACTGGTCCTGCGGCCAGTACGTCGAGGCGGTGACCGGCGCGAGGTTGAAGCCGATCAGCATGACGACGGCGCCGGTGACGATCGGCGGCATCGCGGCGTGGATGATCCTCGCCCCGAACCGCTGGACGGCCACGCCGACCAGGAACAGCGCCCCGCCCACCACGAACACGGCACCGGTGACGGTCGCGCTGGTGCCGCCCTGCGCCCGGATCACCGCGGCCACGCCGACGAAGGACAACGAGCAGCCGAGGTAGCTGGGCACCCGGCCGCGGGTCGCCAGCAGGAAGATGACGGTCGCGACGCCGGACATCATGATCGCCAGGTTGGGGTCGAGCCCCATCAGCACGGGCGCCACGAAGCTCGCGCCGAACATGGCCACCACGTGCTGGGCGCCGAGCCCCGCCGTCCGGGGCCAGGAGAGTCGTTCGTCGGGGCGGACGACCGCTCCCGGTGCGGGCGTCCGCCCGTCACCGTGCAGCTTCCAGCGCACGCCGAGATCCATGTGGGGGGTTCGCTTTCTCTGTACTTCCGGGAGTTGTCCGCACCATTCTCCTGGTCACCGGCCCTCCCCTCCGGCACCGCCCCCGCTCCTGACCCTGCGTCCGCGCCGGGGTGGCCGGGCCGGGCGCCGGCACGGTGTCGGCTCCTCTAGGCTCGGGGGACACCGACCGGGGAGAGGGCGAGCACGCGTGGGCAGCTGGGAGAAGGCGCTGGACGCCGCCGGGATCGGGGAGCCCGGACTCCGCGAGGACTACGGCCGGCAGCGCCGCCGGGTGACGCGGTACAAGCCCGAGGCCGTCCTCGCCGCACGGCTCCTCCTGCCGGCCCGGCTCGTCCCGCACGTGATCGCGGCCACCGCCTACATGCACCGCACCGACAGCCTGCTCGACAGCGGCCCGCCCGACGGCCGGAAGGCGGCGTACGCGCGCTGGGAGCAGGAGGTCGCCGACGGCCTCGCCGGCGGCGGGACGGACCACCCCGAGCTGCGTCCGCTGCTGAACACCGTCGCCGTGCACCCCGCCCTGCGCGAGGCCGCCCTGGAGCACCTCGCCGGCGCCGCCGCCGACCTCGACTTCGCCGGATTCGCCACCGAGGCCGACTACCAGCGCTACGTGGACGCGTACTCGCTGCCCGCGTTCATGGTGGTCGCCACCCTGCTCGGCCCGGACGGCGACCGGACGGCCTACCGGTCCGCCTGCCGCACCTTCATCGACGCCAGCCAGCGGCTCGACTTCGTCAGCGACCTCGCCGAGGACCTCGCCGACGGCCGCCTGACCGTCCCCGAGCAGTACCTGGGCGCGCACGGGGTCACCCGCGGCGACCTCGAACGGGGCCGCAATCTCCCGGCCGTCCGGGCGATGGTCACCGACCAGCTCGACCGGGTCGACCGCACCCTCGCCGAGGGCCGCGCCGTCGTCGGTCTCGTCCCGCCCGCGCACCGGCCCATGGTCCGCTGCATGATCGGCCTGGACGAGCTGACCAGCCGCGCCGCCCGGGCCGACGTTCCCGCCCTGCTCCGCCGCTCGGCCGGCCCGGCCAGACCCGCCGCCCTTCGCCTGCTCGGCCGCGAGTACCTCCGGGCCCGCCGCACGCGCCGCTGACCGTCCGCACCGGCCCCGGCGGGCGGCCCGCGTCAGCCCGCCGGCGCGTCCGGGTGCAGGACCTGCTCGGCCCAGACGATCTTGCCGCCGGCGGTGTAGCGGACGCCCCAGCGGTCGGCGAGCTGGGCGACGAGGAACAGCCCGCGGCCGCCCTCGTCCTCCGCGACGGCGTAGCGGAGGTGCGGGGCGGTGCTGCTGGTGTCCGACACCTCGCAGATCAGCGTGCGGTCGTAGAGGAGTCGCACCCCGATCGGACCGGTCGCGTAGCGGATGGCATTGGTCACCAGCTCGCTGAGCGCCAGCTCGGTGACGAAGACGGCCTCGTCCAGGCCCCACGCGGTGAGCCGCCGGGTGGCCTCGGCGCGGGCCAGGGCCACGGCCTCGGGCACCCCGGCCACCTCCCACTCGGCGGTCCGGTCGCGGTCCAGTACCCGGGTGCGGGCGACGAGGACGGCGATGTCGTCGGTCTGCCGCGCGGGCAGGAGGGCGCCGAGCACCGCGTCGCAGACCTCGTCGGGCGACCGGTCGGGGTGCGCCAGGGCGGCCCTGAGCAGATCCAGCCCGACACCGATGTCACGGGTGCGGTCCTCGACCAGGCCGTCGGTGTAGAGCACCAGGCTGCTGCCCTCCGGCAGCCGCAGCTCGGTGGCCTCGAAGGGCATCCCGCCCACGCCGAGCGGCGGACCGACGGGGACGTCGAGGAACTCCGCCCTGCCGTCCGGGTGGACGAGGACGGGCGGCGGGTGCCCGGCCCCGGCCAGGACGCACGTGGCGGTGGTGGGGTCGTAGATGGCGTAGAGGCAGGTGGCGCCGGAGATCGCGAGCGCCCCTTCGGCCGGGTCCGTCTCCTGGTCGATGTGGCTCACCAGTTCGTCCAGGTGCCCGAGGAGCTCGTCGGGCGGCAGGTCGAGCGTGGAGAAGTTCTGGACGGCGGTGCGCAGCCGGCCCATGGTCGCGGCCGCGTGCAGACCGTGTCCGACGACGTCGCCGACGACGAGCGCCACCCGGGCGCCCGGCAGCGGGACGACGTCGAACCAGTCGCCGCCGACCCCCGCCTGGGCCGGCAGGTAGCGGTGCGCGACGACGAGGGCGCTCTGCTCGGGCAGCGCCCGCGGCAGGAGGCTGTGCTGCAGCGTGACGGCCATCGTGTGCTCGCGGGTGAAGCGGCGGGCGTTGTCGATGGACACGGCGGCCCGGGCCGCCAGCTCCTCGGCCAGCGACAGGTCGTCCTCGTCGAAGCGCTCCCGGTCGTGGACGCGCCAGAAGGAGGCGACGCCCATCAGCACGCCGCGGGCCGTCAGCGGTACCGCGATCAGCGACGCCAGGCCGAATTCCAGCACCGCCTGCGTGCGCTCGGCGTCCTGCGTGCGCCACCCCGCGTCGGCCGCCGGCTCGGAGACGAGCGCGGAGCTCCCGCTGACGAAGCCCTCCGCCTGCGGGGTGCGCCCCGCCCAGCGGACGAGTTCCCCCGGGGGGTACAGCGGCGAATCGTCCCGGGCGCCGGCGACGGCCACCCGCCGCAGTTCCACTGGGGCGCCGACGGCCAGGGTCGGCGGCTCGTCCCCGTGCAGAACGTCCTCGGCGAGGTCGACGGTGGCGTAGTCGCAGAACTCCCGGGTGGCCATCCCGGCGAGCTCCTCCGCGGTGCGCCGGACGTCCAGCGTCGTCCCGATCGCCATGCTCGCGTCGTACAGCAGCCGGAGCCGGCCCTGGGCGACCTCGGCCTTCCCCGCGAGGGCCATCAGCTCGGTGGAGTCCCGCAGGGTGGTGACGCTGCCGCCCGGGCCTCCCCCGTTCCCGGTGGACCGGGTGTTGACCGCCAGCAGGCGCTCGCCGACCGGGATCACCTCGTCGGTGACGGCGTCGCCGGAGAGCAGCAGCTCGGCCGTCCGCGGCGCGAGGCCGAGGCCGGCGACGGCGCGCCCCTCCGTGTCGGGCGGCAGGTCGAGCAGCCGGCGCGCCTCGTCGTTGGCGAGCAGGACCCGGCCGTCGCCGCCGACGATGGCCACCCCCTCGCGCACCGCGTGCAGCACGGCGTCGTGGTGTTCGTACATCCGCGTCATCTCCTCCGGGCCCAACCCGTGGGTCTGACCCAGGAGACGCCTGCCCACCAGCGCCGTGCCGGCCGTGGCCAGGCCGAGCGCGAGGGTGCCCGCGCCCAGAACGACGGGCAGCTGGCGGTTGATCGCGCTGCTCACGTTGGCGACCTTCATCCCCGAGGAGACGATGCCGATCACCGCACCGCGGGCGTCCTCCACCGGGACCACCACCTGGTACTCCCGGCCGAGCGGGCCGTTCACCTGCTCGACGGTGACCATGCCCCGCAGCGACGGCCCGATGGTGCCGACGAACTTCTTGCCGATCTGCTCGGGCTGCGGGTGGGTGTAGCGGATGCCGTTCCGGTCGGCCACCACGATGAAGTCGACCCCGGCGGCCTTGCGGGCCGCCTCGGTGGACGGCTGGAGCACCGCGCTGGGGTCGGGGCCCTGCATCGCCGCCACCAGGCCGGGGCTGTGGGCGTACGTCTGGGCCGCGGCGAGCGAGCGGTCACGCGCCGCGGCGTACCGGTCACTGCGGGACTGGATCAGCAGCGCGACGACGGCCGCCACCACCAGCAGCAGCACGATGAGCACCTGCAGGGCGAACATCTGCCCGGCCACGCTGCGGATGCTGAGCACCGACCGCAGGCGCCGCGGCGGAGGCGCCTGCGCGGCGGCCGGGCGCGCGTCCCCCCGCCCGCGGCGGCCGTTCGGCCGGCGCCGGGACGGCCGGGGGGACGGGCCCGCGTCTCTCGCCATACACCCATGGTGCCGCCACGGGCCGCATCCGCGGGTCTCCGGGCCCGGGGAGCTTCCGCAGCGGCGCCCGCCCGGCGAGGACTGTCGGCGTGCACAAGGACACCGGGCGCCGGGCGCCGGGCGCCGGGCGCCCGGTCGGCCAGGCTGAAGTCACCGCCCACCGGCGCGGCGATCCCGTACGGCCCCACCCGCGTCGCCCGCGCCGGCTCCGCCCGTGTCGCCCGCGCCGGCCCCGCCCGTGTCGTGCGCGTCGCCGGTCCTGGCGCTCCCGCGTGGGAGCAGCTCGTCGGCGCGGCGGGCGACTTCGTGGTGCAGGGCGTCGCGCACCGCCCGGACGGCGGGGTGGCTCACCGCCTCCCGGCGCACGGCCAGGACGATCGGCAACCGGATGTCGACCTCGTCCGGCAACAGCCGCCGCAGCCCGGCCCGTTCGGCGAGGAAGGCCGGCAACACCCCTATGCCGGCCCCCAGCCGGGTGGCTTCGAGCTGGGCGAAGACGTTGGTGGAGGAGAATGCGGGCGTGACGCCCGGCAGATGGCGCTCGATGTCGAGGTCGCCGACCTGGAGCATCGACTCGATGTAGAAGATCAGCGGGTGCTCCCGGAGCTCGGCGACCGAGCCGGGGGCTCCGCACCGCGCGAGGTACTCGGCACCGGCGTACAGCCCCAGCGCGTAGTCGGTGAGGTGCTCGGTCACCAGCCGGCTCCGGGGCGGCCGGCCGATCGCCAGGGCGAGGTCGAAGCCGGCCGGCCGCAGGGACAACTGCCGGGTGGCCGTGATGAGTTCGGCGCGCAGCCGGGGGTGGTACCGGCGGACCCGGGCCAGCGCCGGGGTGGCGAAGACGGTACCGAAGCCGTCCGGGGCACTCACCCGGACGGTACCGTGCAGGGACGGCGCGTCCTGACCGGACACCGCGTCGACGACCCGGACGAGGGCCTCCTCGACCGCGCGGGCGCTCTCCGCGACGGCCCGTCCGGCCTCGGTCAGGCCCCAGCCCTCGGTGCCGCGCTCCATCAGCCGCGCCCCGAGGGTCTTCTCCAGGGCGGTGATCCGGCGGGACACGGTGGTGTGGTCCACCCCGAGCGCGTCGGCCGCACTCACCAGGCGCCCCGTCCGGGCGACCGCGAGCAGGTACCGCAGGTCGTCGGCGCGCACCGCGCCCGGATCGGGACGGCCGGCCCCCCTCTGCGGAGGCGAAGGCGGAGGCGGGTCCGGGCCGTCGCCGGCCGGACGGGATCGGGAGCGCACCGGGGCAGCGTATCTGCATCCGCGCACACGCCCTCTGCACGATTGGCGCTTGAACGCGCCACCGCGCGGGCGGCAGAGTCGAAGCGCGCCGGCCGGCGGACCCGGCCGCCGTTCCGCCCACCGTCGAGGGGTCCACCATGGTCGCCGGCCTGTCCCTGCCCCGGATCGTGCGCGTCGGCCGCGGTGCCGCCGAGGACCTCGGCGACGTCGTCGCCGACCTGGGGCTGAGCCGCCCCCTCCTCGTCACGGATGCGTTCCTGGTCGGGACGGGCGCGGCCGAGCGCCTGACGGCGACGCTGCGCCGGGCCGGACTGCACCCGCGGCTCTTCTCCGGCACCGTGCCCGACCCGACGACCGACTCGCTGGCCGCGGGCCTGGAAGCACTGCGCGAGCACGGAGCGGACTCGGTCATCGGGTTCGGCGGCGGCAGCCCGATGGACAGCGCCAAGGCCCTCGCCCTCCTCGGCGTGCAGGGCGGTCACATGCGCGACTACCGGGCGCCGCGCGTCAACCGCGGGCCGGCGCTCCCGGTGATCGCCGTGCCCACCACCGCCGGCAGCGGATCGGAGGCGACCCAGGTCACCGTCATCACCGACAGCGGCACGGACGAGAAAATGCTCTGCCTGGGCCCGGCGTTCCTGCCGCTCGCGGCCGTGGTCGACGCCGACCTGACCATGTCGATGCCGCCCCGGCTGACCGCCGACACCGGCATCGACGCCCTCACCCACGCCGTCGAGGCGTACGTCAGCCGCAAGGCCAATCCGTTCTCCGACGGCCTCGCCCTCGCCGCCGTCACCACCATCGGCCGCCATCTGCGCCGTGCCTACGCGGACGGCTCGGACGCCGCGGCCCGCGAGGCCATGATGCTCGCCGCGACGCAGGCCGGTATGGCGTTCTCCAACTCCAGCGTCGCCCTCGTGCACGGCATGAGCCGCCCGATCGGCGCGCACTTCCACGTCGCGCACGGCCTGTCGAACGCGATGCTGTTCCCCGCGGTGACGGCCTTCTCCGTGCACGCGGCGCCCGGCCGGTACGCCGACTGCGCCCGCGCCCTGGGCGCCGCGGCCGCGACGGACTCCGACGACGCTGCCGCCGCCGCGCTCGTCGACGCGCTCCGCGCGCTCTGCCACGACCTCGACGTCCCCACTCCCCGCGCCCACGGCATCGACCCGGACGCCTGGGCCCGGCTGACGCCGCTCATGGCCGAGCAGGCCCTGCGGTCCGGCTCGCCCGCCAACAACCCCGTCGTGCCCACCGCCGACCAGATCCGGGAGCTCTACGCCCGGGTCTACGCCTGACCTCCCGGCGCCGCGCGGCCGGCGCCTCCTGTCCTGCCGGGCCGGGCGGCCCGCGCCGCGGGATCGCTGCTCGCCGCTGATGACGTGCCGGAGGTCGTCCTGGTCCCGGGCGGAGATCCCGGCGGGCCGCCGGACGGTGCGCCACCCGTCGACCCGCCCCCGGGGGCCGGGCTCCCGGCCCGGTCGGGGGCGAACTCGGCCGGCCCGGCGGTGGCGTGACCGGCCAGGATCTCCGCCAGCAGCCGGCCGGTGCGGTGACCGGTGAGGATGCCCTGTCCGCCGTGAGCGGTGCCGACCAGGACGCGGGTGGTCGACGGGTACCCCCGAGGACGAGCCGGCCGTCCGGGGCGGCCGACCGCAGCCCCGCCCAGGAGCGGACCGGCCGGGCCCGGGCGAGCAGCGGGAAGTCCCGCACCAGCCGGGACAGCAGGAAGGCGACTCCGGCGGCGGTGACGTGCTCGGCGAAGCCGGCCTGTTCCTCCGTGGCGCCCGTGCACAGCCCGCCGTCCCGCCAGGGGCACAGGTACGTCCGCCCGGAGATGACGTGATCGATCCGGATCTCCGGGTCCTGCAACTCGATCATCTGACCGCGCAGCGGGTGGACGGGCAGGCTCGGCAGGCCGGGCAGGCTGCCCGACCAGGCACCGGCCGCCACCACCAGCCGGTCCGCCGCCGGGCGAGGGCCCAGGTCGGTGGCGTGATACCGACCGGCCCTCTTGTCCGCACGCGTCACCTCCGTAGCATGACCGGTTGTCGGATTCGGTCGCGTAAGGAGAATCCCCCTGGAGCTGCACTTCAGCATGCTCGGATCGCTCAAGGCCCGGCGCGGCGACCGGGAGCTGCGGCTGAACCGGGCCCGGGACCGCGCGGTGCTCGCCGTCCTGCTCGTCCACGCCGGGCGGCCGGTGCCCGTGGCGGAGATCATCGACGGCGTCTGGGGCGAGGAGGCGGACGAGGCGCCGAACCGGGCCAGGGGGCTGCCCGCCACCATGTACCGGCTGCGCAACACCCTGGCCGGCGAGGACGGCAGCGTCGAGGGCGGCGCCGTCGAGAGCGGCGCCGTCGAGAGCGGCAGCGTCCTGCGGCACGTCGGCAAGGCGTACCGGCTGGAGGTGGACCGGGTGAACATCGACCGTACGGCGTTCCTCACCGAGTTCGCCGCCGCCACCGCCGCCCGTCGGAACCGGCAGCCCGAGCGGGCCCACGCCCTGCTCACGGCCGCGCTCGGCCGGTGGTCCGCTCCGGTGGCCCTGGACGGCGTGCCGGGCCCGTTCGCCGAGCACGACCGCCGGATGCTGGCCGGGCGCCGGGAGGAGGCCCGGCTGGCGCGACTCGAACTCGACGTCGAACTCGGACTGGCGCTCCCGGCGGACCTCGGGCCGAAACCGGCCACCGTCGTCCCCCACGCGCTCGCGCTGGCCCGGGCCGGGCGCACCGTGCAGGCCCTCGCCCTGCTCGCCGACTCCGCCCCCGGCGGCGAGGCGGCGGCTCTGGCGGCACGCCTCCGCGGCCGGGCCACGGACCTGGCGAGCTGGACACCCTGGGCCTCCCGGACCACCCCCAGGCCGATTCGGCGGCCGTACCAACTCCCGCCGGACATCGCCGACTTCACCGGGCGAGCGGCCTTGCTCGGCGAGCTCGCCGCCGCCCTGGCCGCGCCGGGCCCACGCTGGGTCACCGTCACCGGGCCGCCCGGCTACGGCAAGAGCGCGCTCGCCGTCCACGCCGCCCACCGGCTCGCCCCCGGCTTTCCCGACGGCCAGCTCCACGCCGGCCTGGACGGGAAGACCCTCGGTGCGGACCCGGCCACCGTCCTGGCCAGCTTCGTACGGGCCCTGGGCGTCGAGGAGCGAGCCGTCCCGCCGGGCCTCGCCGACCTGCGCGCGCTCTACCTCCGGCTGCTCGCCGGGCGGCGCGTCCTGGTACTGCTCGACGGCGCTGCCGGCGCCGAGCAGGTCCGCCCGCTGCTGCCGGCCGAGCCCGGAAGCGCGGCTCTCGTCACCACCACCGGCCGACCGCTACCGGGCGGACCCACCGTCACCGTCGGCCGGATGACGCCCGACGAGGGGGTCGAACTGTTGTCCCGCGCCCTCGGCCCCTGTCGCCTGGCCCGGGAACCGGACGCCGTCCGGGCCCTGGCCGCCGCGTGCGACCACCAGCCCCACGCCCTGCGCCTGGCCGCGAGCCGCTTGGTGGGCCGTCCCGCCTGGCCTGTTTCCGCCCTCCTTTCGCACTCCTGTGGATAAGATCCGTCTGCGAATAAACGCGAGCGTTCATCCCTCGTCAACCGGCCCATCACAAAATCCCGTCGGCGGCCGCGACCACCGTCTGATCAGGCAGGCCGCCCGGTATCACCAGCGACGGGAAGAGGACGAACAGATGAGTGGAACCGTCACACGTATCAGCCGCGCGTCGGCCGGAAGTGCCGCCGTCGCGATGCCGGGGACCGGCGTACCGGCCACCGGAGGCGGGCTGCACGGTGGGGTCACCGCCCCGGGCTCCACCGAGAGCCCCCATGTCGTCCGGCCGGTGCCGGAGAGCTGCTGAGCCCCCGCGCACCGTGCCCCCCTCCCCCGACGCCCGGCTCTCCGTCTCGGCCCGCTGGGCATCCCCTCGCGCCACCGCCATCCACCAGCCCCGGCGCGCCGGCCCGGCCGGGCCGGGGCCCGACGAGCCTCCGGGAGAGCCGTCATCGCCACCGAACGCGCACCCGCACCCGCAGTCTCCACCGAACGCTCACCTGCCAGCACGCCGGACCTGCGCTTCCACCTGCTCGGCCCGCTCACCGCCCGGGTCGGCGACCGCCGCCTCGACCTGGGCCGCAGCCAACAGCAGTCCTTCCTCGCCATGCTGCTCGCCCACCCGGGCCGGCCACTGACCGCCGCCCACCTCGCCGCGGGCGTCTTCGACGAGGACAACCCGCCCGCCCGGCCCAAGTCCGCCCTCGCCACCCACGCCTACCGGCTGCGTCGCGCGCTGCGCGACCACCACGCCGAACACCTCCTGGTCACCGTCGACGGCGGCTACCGCCTCGACGTCCCCGCCGAGTCACTGGACTCCGTCACCTTCGACCGCCTCGTCTCGCAGGCGGAGGACGCCCGCGCCGCCGCCGACCGGCCATCGGCCCGTGACCTGTTGACCAGGGCGCTGGCCCTGCACGAGGGCGAGCCGCTGGCCGGACTGCCCGGAGGCCATGCCGTCGAGCTGCGCCGTCACCTGACCGAACGCAGGGTCGACGCGCTGGAGGCCAAACTCGCCCTCGACGTCGACCTGGGGGACAACCCGTCCTGCCTGGTCGAGCTGGACCAGGCCGTGTTCGCCCACCCGTTCCGCGAGCGGTTCCGCGCCCTGCTGATGCTGGAGTACCACCTGGCGGACCGCCCGGCCGAGGCGCTGGCCGCGTACGCCGATGCCCGGCGCGACTACCACACCGAGGGGCTGGACTGCCCGGAGCTCGACGCGCTGCACGCGCGGATTCGGCGTGCCGACCCCACGCTCGGCACGGACTCCCGCCCTGGGCACCGCTCGGCCGCCGCCCACGACCGGCCGGTCCCCGACCGGGGGACGGCCGCCGGCCGGCTGCCAATACCGGAACAACTTCCCCCTCCCCTCGTCGACTTCACCGGCCGATCGAGCGCCGTTGCGGAGCTGACCACCGTACTCACCCGGCCCGACCCGGGCGCCGTGGTCATCGCGGCGGTCAACGGAATCGGGGGAGCGGGAAAGAGCAGTCTGGCCGTCCACGTCGCCCACGCCCTGCGCGAGCGGTTCCCCGACGGCCGACTGCACCTGGACCTGCGCGGCGCCCAGGCCGATCCGCTCGACCCGGCCGAGGCACTCGGCCTGCTGCTGAACGCCCTCGGCGTCGCGGACCGGGAGATCCCGGCCGACCCGGCCGAGCGCGCCGCGCTCTACCGCACCACCGTGGCCGGCCGCCGCCTGCTGGTACTGCTCGACAACGCGGCCTCCGCCGATCAGACCGCACCGTTGCTGCCCGGCGATCGGACCTGCGCCGTCCTGATCACGAGCCGGGTCTGGCTGACCCGCCTCCCGGGCGCCCACCACCTCCACCTCGACGCGATGGAGCCGGCCGAAGCGCTGGACCTGCTCGCCGCCGTCGCCGGCCGCGCCCGGACCGCGGCCGAGCCCGAGGCCGCCACCGCGATCGTCACAGCCTGCGGCCGGCTGCCGCTGGCCGTACGCGTGGTCGGCTCGCGGCTCGCCGCCGACCCCGCGCAGTCCCTGGCCGGCCTGGCCGCCGCCCTGGCGGACGAGCAGACACGACTCGCCGAACTCGCCCACCACCACACGGCGGTGGAGCCCGTCCTGGCGCTCTCCTACGCCCGGCTCAACCCCGGACAGGCCCGCGCCCTGCGACTGCTCGCCCTCCCGGACACGCCCGTACTCGGCCTGGGAGCGGCCGCAGCACTGCTCGACCGCTCCCTGGGAGGCACCCGCGAACTCCTGGAGACCCTGGTCGACCTGAACCTGCTGCACTCGCCGGCCGCCGACCGGTACGGGCTCCACGACCTGCTGCGGGTCTTCGCCCGTCGGCGCGGCGCCGGCGAGGACCTTCCGGCGGAGGTCTCGGCCGCGTACGCCCGACTGCTCGCCTTCTGCCTGGCCAGCGCGCGCAACGCCGAGGCGACCGCCCACCACGTCGAGCACGCCCGGCGCAGCCTGATCACGGCGGAGGCCGCCGTGCCGGGCCGGACCTTCGGGACGGTCGAGGACGCCACCGCCTGGCTGCGCGACCAGACCGACCTCCACCAGGCGGTGATCCGCCGGGCCTGCCAGGACCCGGCCCTGCCGCTCGCCCAGGCCGCCGACCTGACGGACAAGATGGGCTCGATCCTGTTCGGCCGCGACTACGTCACCACGGTCGGCGACCTGGCGGCCCTGGTCGCCGAGGCGGCGCCGGGCCGGGGCGAACGGGACGCCGAGGCGCTCGCCCGCTCGGTCCGCGGCAGCATGCTCTGGCACGCCGGCTCCTACCCGGCGGCGGGCGAGGAGCTCCGCCGCTGCCTGCCGCTGTGCGCCCGGGCGCCGCTGCGCCGACTGCGCGCCAACGTCCTCCAGTTGATCGGGGCGAACGCGCGCGTGCTGGGCGACTTCGAGGCGGCGATCGGTCCGCTCGAAGAGGCGTCGTCGCTGTTCCACCGGCTCGACGACGCAACCGCCGAGGGCCTCGCACTCGGCGAGCTCGGCTACAACCACGCGAGGTGCGGCCGCTTCTCCCTGGCCCGCACGGCCGGCGAGCGGTGTGCCGAGCTGACCGGTGGCGAGGTGTCCATCTCCTCGTCCGTCGGGAGCTACTACCTGGCCCGGATCCTCCACCTCTGCGGCGACCTCGCCCGGGCCCTGGAGCGGGCGGAAGCCGCCCTGGCCCGGTTCCGTTCGTTCGGCATGCCCGGCTTCCAGGCCGCGACCGGCGGCCTGATCACCCGGATCCACCTCACGGCGGGGCGGCCGACGGCGGCCGTCCGGGCCGCCGAGGAGGCACTTCCGCAGGCCCGCTGCGTCGGCGGCATGCTGGAGGGCACCGTGCTGAGCGCCCTCGGCCAGGCCCTCGCCGACCTGGGTCACCGCAGCCGGGCCCGGGCCTGTCTCGGGCAGGCACTGGAGCACTTCCGGCGGCTGAATCTCGACGCCTACGCGGCCGAGACCGAGCAGCTGCTCGGCGTGGTCATCGAATGTCCATCGCCGTGACCGAGCCTCATGTCGTGCCCCGGTCAATCAGGCCGGGCAGACAGGGAGGACTGCACATGTCCGTCAAGGGAATCCGTCGGGTCGTCCTGGGCCTGGCCACCACCGCGCTCGCCGGCGGGATCGCGCTGACCGGCGCCGGGGCGGCTTCGGCATCGAGTGGCGGCGGCTGCGGCGGCCCCGGCTGGAAGCAGACCTGTATCAGCGCCGGCGGCGGCCAGGTGTCGGCGCAGGTCACCACCAACTTCTCCAGCAACAACTGCACCGAGCAGATCATCATCTGGGACTACACCACCGGCAGCCAGGCGCTCTCCACCTCGTTCCCCTGCCACTCCGGCCAGTACTCCTACACCTACTCCCTCACCAACCCGACCCCGGGCCACGACTACAAGGCCGAGGCCCGCTTCTACTGGCAGCCCGGCAGCGGCTACGACTACCAGCTCAGCCCCGACCTCTGGTACTGAGCCGCTGCCTGAGCCACCGGGCGTGACGTGACACCGCGCCCAACCCCCGCGGGCCCCGAGCCCGCACCGCGTCCCGCCCCCGACTTCCACGGGGGCGGGACGCACCGTTCGGACGGCCTCTCGACCGTCACGGTGACTCGTCCACAACTATTGCTTCAGGTCGCCATCATGACTGGCAATCAGGTCGCGGTACCAGGCGTACGAGGCCTTCGGTGTGCGCCGCTGCGTCCCGAAGTCGACGCGGACGAGACCGAACCTCTGATGGAACCCCTCGGCCTGTCGAACAGACTGTCATTGTACAAATCGGTCGATCATTTACTGCTGGCGTCAGACGAACTCGCCGCGCGCCCCGTTCTGGTTCGGTGCTTCGCCGGAGCTTGGCGGTGTCGGGCTACCGACCTCGGGTCGCGCCAGGTCGAGCAACCGCTCGTGGGAGCCGTCACCGGGAATTCGTGTCAGTCCGTTGCGTACCGGCCGGCCCGGACCAACCGGCACGTCGGGGAGGCGTAGAGGTCGAGGACGGTACTGTCCTCGTCGCCCGAGCCGGCGCCGTGTGCCTCGCGGGCCCTGATCACTGCTGGTCCACGGTCGGCGACAGGCCTGCGGTGCGCGCGGCAACGCCCGCCTGGACTGCGAAGAGGCGGTCCCGCGCTTGCTGGTCGAGCGTGTGGAAGTGGCCGTGCGCCTCAAGGGTGACGAAGCCGTGCACCGTGGCCCAGGCCAGCATCAGGGCTTCCGCCGGGTCCGGCACCAGCGAGCTGCCGAGCCGGCCACGCCCGGCCGTGTCGGCGACGAGTTCGGCCATGTGCTCCATCGCCCGTTGACCGGCCGCCACAGTCGGTCCGTCCGGTGGGGCCGCGTACCCGGGTACGGGGGAGCCGAAGATGAGGGCGAAGCGCTCCGGATTCCGCTGCGCCCAGGTGCGGTAGGCAATGCAGGTGGCCACGAAGCGGCCGTCCAGGTCGTCCGGCGGCACGGTCCCACGCGTCGCCGTCAACGCGTCCGACAGGCTGTCGTAGGAATCGGCGACCAGCGCGGTGAGCAGCTCGTCCCGGTCGGCGAAGTAGCGGTACAGGGCGGGCGGGGTCATCCCCATGCTGCGGGCGATGTCGGTGAATCGGAGGTTCGCGGCGCCGCGCTCGACGATGAGGCTCAGGGCCGCGCGCTTGATCTCCTCCACGGTGTCGGCGCGCAACCGTTCACGGCGGTTCCGCTGCCCGCTCTCATCGGCCGGCCCACTCGTCATCGCATCTCCGTCCGCCCGCCGCGCCAGTCACCGCGTTGACAATCCGTACCCATCGAGGGGAACGTTACGCGTCATAAGGTGCGTTATGAAGCGTAACGCACCGCCTGGGGCCGGAGCCCCTGACGACGCACGGAGGACCACATGTCCCAGGGACTGCGCGAGGACCGGCGGACAGCCGCCGGGGAGAGCGGGCCACACCGGCCCGGCCCGCTCGGCCGAATAGCCGGTTGGAGCTTCCGGAACCGGGGCCGCACGGTGCTGCTCTGGCTGCTCGCCGCCGGCGCGGCCTTCGGCCTCTCGGCCGGCCTCGGCGCCAAGTACAGCGCCGACTACACCGCACCCGGCTCGGACTCCAAGCAGGCCCAGCAGTTGCTGACACGGGACTTCCCCGGGCTGGGCGGTGAATCGATCAGCCTGGTGCTGGCCACCGACGGCAGCGTGACCGACACCGCCACCCGCGACCGGGTCGAGGACCTGGTCACCCGGATGACCGCGGTGCCGCACGTCAGCGGCATCGACGACCCGTACGGCCCGCGCGGCAAGGTGTCGGCGGACGGCCGCACCGCCCTCGGGCAGATTCACCTGGACGTCGCCGTCGCACCCGACATGCCGAAGGCGGACACCCAGCGGCTGCTCGACCTCGCCCGCACCGTCGACGGCGGCCTGCGCGTCCACCTCGGCGGCATGACGGTCCAGCAGGCCGAGCAGGGCGCGATCGGCTCGGAGGCCATCGGCATCGCGGCCGCCGCCGTGATCCTGGTGATCACCTTCGGCTCAGTCGTGGCCGCCGGCCTGCCGATGCTCACCGCGCTCGGCGGGCTCGCGGTCAGCAGCACCCTGCTTCCGGTCCTCGCCGCGATCATGCCGGTCCCGGACTGGTCCACCTCGCTCGCCGCGATGCTGGGCATCGGCGTCGGCATCGACTACGCGCTGCTGCTGGTCACGCGGTTCCGCGAGTGGCGCGCCGAGGGGCTAGAACCCGAGGCCGCCACGGTCGCCGCGCTGGACACCGCGGGCCGCGCGGTCGTGGTCGCCGGAATGACCGTGGTGGTCAGCATGCTCGGGCTGTTCGCGATGGG
Source organism: Kitasatospora sp. NBC_01560 (assembly GCF_045208415.1). NCBI lineage: Bacteria > Bacillati > Actinomycetota > Actinomycetes > Kitasatosporales > Streptomycetaceae > Kitasatospora > Kitasatospora sp. NBC_01560. Next base: position 1,687,323 of record NZ_CP109364.1, read on the forward strand.
CCTGTCGTTCATGCGCGGCGCCGCGGTCTCGGCGATCCTCTCCGTGCTCGTCGTGATCGCCGCGTCCACCACGCTCTTCCCCGCCCTGCTCGGCTACCTCGGCCGACACATCGAGCGCCTCCGACTGCCCCTGCCCCAGCGCCGCGCCGCCCGGGGCGGGAGCTCGGTGGGCACCGGCTGGCTGCGCTGGAGCAGGCTCGTCGAGCGTCACCGCGTCCTCGGTGCCGTCACCGGCGCCGTCGTCCTGCTGGCGCTCGCGGCACCGTTCCTGGGAGTGCGCTTCGGCTTCCCCGACGCGGGCAACGACCCCGCCGGGCGCTCGAACCGGCTGGCGTACGACACGGTGGCCGCCGGCTTCGGACCGGGCAGCAACGGACCGCTGGTCCTGGTCGCCGAGTTGGCGCCGGGCACCCCCGCCGACGCGACAGCCGCGCTGCCCACCGCGCTGAAGGCGATGCCCGGCGTCACGGCGGTGACCCCTCCGATGCCCGGCTCCGACGGCCGCTCGCTGCTGCTCACCGTCGTCCCGGACAGCGGTCCGCAGGCCGGCGCCACCAAGGCCCTGGTCCGCGACCTCCGCGATCACGTCGTCCCGGCTGCGGTCGGCCCCGGCGTCCGGGTGCACGTCGGCGGGGCGACCGCGAGCGCGATCGACAGCACCGACAACATCTCCCGTCGCATCCCACTGCTGGTCGGCGGCGTGGTCACGGTGTCGATGCTCCTGCTCCTGGTGGCCTTCCGCAGCCTCGCCGTCGCCCTCAAGGCCGCTGTGATGAACCTGCTCTCCGTCGGAGCCGCATACGGCGTGGTCGCGCTCGTCCTCGAAGGCGGCACCGCCGGCCGATTGATCGGCATCGACAGCCCCACCCCGCTGCCGGCCTTCGTGCCGGTGCTGACCTTCGCCGTCCTGTTCGGCCTGTCGATGGACTACGAGGTCTTCCTGGTGAGTCGGATGCGTGAGGCCTGGCTTCGCAGCAACGACAACGCGGAGTCCATCGTCAGCGGACTGGCGGGCACCGCGCGGGTCATCACCGCGGCGGCGGCCATCATGGTCGCCGTGTTCGCGGCCTTCGTCCCCTCGCCCGACCTGCCGATCAAGGTCATCGGCGTCGGCATGGGCTCGGCCATCCTGATCGACGCCACGCTGGTCCGACTGCTGCTGGTACCGGCCGTGATGCACCTCCTCGGCCGCGGCAACTGGTGGCTGCCCGGCTGGCTGGACCGCCGTCTGCCCCACCTCCACGTCGAAGGACACACGGAGTACTACCAGCCGAAGCCCGCTCCCGAGGCACCCCGCTCCCTGGCGGTGGTCCGGTAGTTGCAGCAGCGGACCGCGGGCGCCCCACGACGTCCGCGGTCCGCCGTCACGGGACCGACGACCACCGCCGACGATCGTGACGGTGCTCGACCTTGAGCCGCTCTTCCGACCCGGCTCGGTGACTTCACCGGAAAGTCACCGACCCCTCCTTCGTACACCGCGCCCGGTGGGCGGCGATCAGGTCGCGGTACCAGATGTACGAGGACCTCGGGGTGCGCTGCTGGGTCTCGAAGTCCACGTGGACGAGACCGAACTTTTGGCTGAACCCTTGCGCCCACTCATAGTTGTCAATAAGTGACCAGGTGAAGTAGCCGCGGACGTCGACGCCCTCGGCGACGGCGGCGGCGAGGGCGTCGAGGTGGCCGGCCAGGTAGTCGATGCGGGGCTGGTCGTCGACGGCCGCGGCCGTCGAGCAGCCGTTCTCGGTGATGGTGATGGGCGGGAGGGCGGAGCCGTAGCGGTCGCGGAGGCCGGTGAGGAGTTCGCGGAGGCCGTCGGGGACGACCGGCCAGTCGAACGCGGTGCGGGGGACGCCTTCGATCGGGGCCTCGGTGAAGGGAAGGCCGGGGTCGGTGGGGGCGGCGATCCGGGTGGGGTTGTAGTAGTTGACGCCGAGGCCGTCCAACGAGGTGGCGGCGATCAGCTTGAGGTCGCCGTCCTGGACGCTGCCGCCGAGGTCGGGACCGACGCCGAAGGCCGAGAGGTCGGGGTAGCGGCCGAGGAGCAGCGGGTCGGTGAAGAGCCGGTTGTGGAGGGCGTCGTAGGCCTCGGCCGCGGCGAGGTCGGCGTCGGAGGACGAGGCCGGCCACACCGGTGTGAGGTTGTTGGCGATCATCACCTCCAGGCCGCGCTCGCGCAGTGCGGAGGCGGCGAGGCCGTGGCCGAGCAGCTGGTGGTGGGCCGCGGGCAGTGCGTCGAGCATCAGGGTGCGGCCGGGGGCGTGGATGCCCAGCGCGTAGCCGTAGACCATGTGCACGAAGGGCTCGTTGAGAGTGATCCAGGCGGGGATCCGGTCGCCCAGGCGGTCGGCGACAACCGCGGCGTACTCGGCGAAGCGGTACGCGGTGTCGCGGTTCAGCCAGCCGCCGGTGTCTTCCAGGGCCTGCGGCAGGTCCCAGTGGAAGAGGGTGGGCAGCGGGGTGATGGCGACTTCCAGCAGGGCGTCCACCAGGCGGTCGTAGAAGGCGAGTCCGGCCGGGTTGACCGAGCCGGCGCCGGTGGGCTGCACGCGGGGCCAGGCGATGGAGAAGCGGTAGCCGTCCAGGCCGAGGCCCTTCATCAGGGCGATGTCCTCGGTGTAGCGGTGGTAGTGGTCGCAGGCGACCGCCCCCGTGTGGCCGTCGCGGACGGCGCCGGGGCGGGCGGCGAAGACGTCCCAGACGGACGGGCCGCGGCCGTCCTCCTCGACGGCTCCCTCGATCTGGTAGGCGGCGGTGGAAACACCCCAGCGGAACCCCGCCGGAAGGTCGAGACGATCCTGCACGGCCCGCTCCTTGCTCGCGATGGCGATGGCGATGGCGATGAGTATGCACTCAACGGAAGCATCAAATATGAGGCATCCTCATGTTAGCGGCTGACGGGCGAAGCACCAGATGTTGTGCGAAGGTTCGAAGCGCCAAGCCTGCCGGACTCGCGGAACAGTCGATCCACGGCAATAACAGGCGGATCGCGTGTGCGGTCGGGCGATGACTACTTGGACGCGGCAGACACAGGCCTGCAGCGTGCCCCGGGCCGGCTCAATGACGCCTTGGACGCCGGAAGGCCGGCCCAGGCGGCCGCCGACTGTCGCGCAGCGCTCCACCAGCCGGTCGTGGAACTCGCCGACCAGGCCCTTGTCCCGCCGGCGCCGCAAGAACGCGTAGACGCGGTCCCAGGCGGGGAAGTCCGCGGGCATCGCCCGCGTTGGCATCCGGCCATCTTGGCACCAGCCATCCACCACCCGCCACGCATTACGGGCGGGGGTGTCCCGAAGGCGTGGGCATGGCGCCCATCCTGCCCGACGGGCCGGTTCCCGGATACGGCACGCTTCGGCGGGTCGTGATCCACTTCTCCCGATCGGCCTGCCTGCCTTGCCCGTTGCCACTGCCCGCCCGACAGCCCTGCGCGCCGCCGAGCGCGAGCGGCTGAAGAAGACGGCCTTCCCAACTGGCGGCAGAAGGCTCTGACTTGCCCGAACGGAGGGAGCAGCCCGCCAGGGAAGCCGGCGCTCTCCGACGGCCAGGAGCGCATGCCGGTGCTCTTCCCCCGAGCAACCTGGCGGGCCTGCGAGGACCGGCTGAAAGGCACCGGCAACGTCGACGGCAAAGGCCGGCACATCCTCCTCCTGCCTCACCCCCTGCAGGAGATCCAGAACCAGGTGCGACGCGACCAGCAGACCAGTCCATGGCGCGAGCGATACGCCCTCAGCGCCCGGCTGGGAGGCCACCGTCTCCGAGACCGTGCACGCCCATGGCCTCCGCCACTGCCGCTACCGCGGCACTGCCAAGACCCACGTGCAGCATGTCCTCACCGCAGCCGGAACCGACGGCGCAAGCGGTGCTCTCACGCGTGCCGCGGCGTAGCGCGCAGGCCTTCGAGGAGTGTGGCCAGGTAGCGGTGTGCGGTGTCGATCCGGTCGGCGGGTGTGCCGCCGTGGACGTTGACGGCGTAGGCGATGCCGCACATGAGCGGGACGAGGTCGGTCGCGGCCAGGTCACGTCGGACCGTTCCGGCATCGCGAGCCCGGTCGAGGAGTACGGTGCCGACCGACCGAAGCGTCTCCTTGAGTTCCGTGGTACGCGGCAGGGTGTCAGTGGCTGCCGCGGTGACCGGGGCCAGGGACGCATCGGTGACCTGCGCTTCGATGGTGCGGAACAGGAAACCTTCGAGGGCGCGCCAGGGGTCGGTCCCGGTCAGGGCCTGCCGGCCGTGGTCGGCCAGGGCTTCCAGGCACGGGGTGGCGACGGTCTCCAGCAGCGCCTCGGGGGTGGCGAAGTGCCGGTAGACGGTGCCGACTCCGAGTCCGGCACGGCCGGCGACGTCGTTCAGCTGCAGGGGTGTGCCCTGGTCAACCAGGGCACGGGCGACTGCGACGATCCGGTCCCAGTTGCGGGCCGCGTCCTTGCGCAGGGGCATCGTCATGGGGACATGCTAACCGGATTCTCCATCCGGATGATGCCACCCACAGCACCCGCACCGCCTGGCGGGTCAGGTGGTGGCGAGAGGTGCGTACCGTTCACTGAGCCGGCGCACGTCCTGGGCGATGCGGGGGTCGGTCGCTGCGCGCAGCGGCGTCACCGGGTGTGCCCGAGCCCCGATGACGATGCCGGTCCGGCCCGTGAGGGCTTCGTCGGTGGCGGCGACGATCGAGGGCCGGGCAGCCACGGACGCCGGACCCGAGGTGGAGCGTTCGAACCTGCGGCGCACCAGTGGCCACAGCAGTCGAAGGGCCGGTGAGACGATCTTCGGGTCGGTCATGGTGCCGTTGGTCATGTCGGTCGCGGCACCTCCCGGGTCGGCGGCGAAGACGGAGGCGGCGGTGCCCTTCAGGCGGTTCGCCAGGTCGATCGTGTAGGCGAGGTTGGCGAGCTTGGCGCGGCCGTACCAGTGGAAGCCGTAGTAGCCGCCGGGCGGCTCGACGGTGTCGAAGGCCTTCTTCGCGAGCCCGACCGCGCCCGAGGTCACGTTCACGATCCTGCTCGGCGCTCCGCCTGTCAGCGTGGGCAGCAGCAGTTCCGTCAGCAGGTACGGCGAGAGGTGGTTGACGACGAACGACGCTTCGATGCCGTCCAGGGTCTGTCGTTGCGGGAACATCGCCCCGACGTTGTTGACCAGTACGGTCAGCGGGTCGCCGGAGGCGGTGTGCTCAGCGGCGATCCGGTCGGCGAGCGCGCGCACCTGGTCGAGCGAGCCGAGGTCGGCGGGCAGGAACCGTCCGGGATGCGCGGGGTTCGTCGCGTTGATCCGGTCGACCGCCCGGGCACCACGGTCGGCGTCGCGTCCGACCACGGTGACCGAGAAGCCGGCGTCGGCCAGCCCCAGGGCCGTCTCCAGTCCGATACCGGCCGTTCCCGCTGTGACCACGGCTGTCTTCGTCATGTGCCCCTCCACCCAGATATTCGGATAGTTCATCCGCTTGCTGGAACCGTAACATGCAAACGGATGATCCATCCGCTTAGGGGCGGCGGGCGGGGGGCGGGGCTCGGGGCCGAAGCCACCGACGACGTAGCCCGGTCGATTTCAGGTCTCTCCGCTGCGGTCACCCCGGTGATCAGCTCGGGCGGGCGTCCTCGGAGGAGGGATGGCGGCCGTTCCAGTCGAGGCAGACGATCAGGGCGTCGTCCTGGGGGTCGTCGTCGCGGTAGGTGGCGAGTTCGGTCAGGATGGCCCGGGGTACCTCGGCCGCGGGGAGCAGACGCGTGGACTGGATGGCACGCGCAAGTGCCGCCCGGCCGTAGATCTCGCCGACCTTGGAGGCCACCGCGTGGACTCCGTCGCTGACGAAGATCAGCCGGTCACCGCGCTGTACCCGGATGCGCTGCGCTTCGTAAGGGGTGTCGTCGGCCAGCCCGAGCGGGAGCTGGGCCTCGAAGGGGACGTGGCTGACGGTGCCGTTCCGCAGCCGGTGCAGCTGCGGTGAGCCCGCATCGACGACCTCCACCAGGCCGGTGTCGAGGTGGAACTCCAGGAGGAGGACGGAGAGGTAGGCCTCCCCGCGATGCCGGGCGTAGACGGCCTGATCGGCGAGTGCGGCTTGGTCGGCGATGGTGACGCCGGCGCGGCGGGCGTTCCGTAGGGCATTGACGGCAAGGTTGGTGAGCATGGAGGCGTCGATGCCTTCGCCCATGCCGTTGGTAATGGTCAGGGTGAGGCGGTCCTCGGTGGCCGACCAGTCGAAGTTGTCACCGTGGATGGCGTACGCGGGTTCGAGTTGCGCGCCGACGGCGTACTCCTCGCGGGCACAGGCACGAGCCGGGAGGAGCTGCCACTGCATCTCGGCGGCGAGGGTGAGGCGGTCCTTGCGACGGGCCTGGAGGTAGAGGTCGGTGTCCCGGTCGGCCACGACGATCTGGTGGCCGAGTATTTCGGCGATCTCGCAGAACTCGTCCCGCAACCCCGGTGTGAGGTCGGTGGCTCGCAGGCCGAGGCTGAGAACGCCGAGGCGGTCGCCGCGTACGGTGACAGGCAGGTGCAGGATCACACGACCGGTGTCGCGTGCCGCCTCGGTGTGGGGCAGTTGGGATCCGAAGGCACGGCCGGCCGCACTGGTGTGCACGGAGATCGGCTCGGTGGTGAGCGGAAGCTCCGTGACCCTTTGCAGGACGGTGAGGCTGTAGTCGGCCAGCAGCAGTTCGGTCGTCGTTACACCGTAGAGGCGCGTCAGGTTCTCGCGCAGGGCGTCCAGCAGTGCGTACGGGGCGGCGGTGCGCAGCGCGCGCTCGACGGCGGACAGGGCGGGGGTCACCCTTGCTCCTTGCTTCTGTGAAAGTCGGCTGATTGGGTCGTTGGGTTGTCAGTGGCGTCGGGGGCAGTGTCAGGATGGGCTCATGAACCCCGCCTCGCAGTTCCCGAGCCCCGCCGATGTCGCGGGCATCGCGTCGTCGGTTGCCGAGCTGCTGGAGGTGCTCTGGGGCGGGGGCCGTGATCTGGCAGCGACGCCGGTGTCGGTGTCCCAACTGCGCGTCCTCTTCGTTCTGGCGGGAAGCGACGGCATCAATCTGCGTACCCTCACCGAGAGCCTCGATTCGAAGCCTTCTTCGGTGAGCCGGCTGTGCGACCGTCTCGAGGCGGTCGGGCTTCTTCAGCGCACCGCCAGCGCTGTCAGCAGGCGTGAGCTGGAGCTGCACCTCACGCCTGCGGGGCTGGCCTTGGTCACCGATATGCGCGCCGCACGTGAGGAGTCGCTCGGCAAGGTCCTCGCCGTCATGTCCGCGGCCGACCGTCGGGCGCTGTCGGCCGGGCTGAAGGGGTTCCGTGCCGCGAGTGCCGAACTGGCTGCGGACCGTACAGCGGTACCGCATGTGCGCACCGCCTGAACATCACGGCTCCTCGTGTTGGCGTCGTCGATGATGATCCGCCCATTGTTCCACATGGCAAATGTTGCCAGTGGGCAAATGTTGGCGTCCCTGTAATCGGCCGCCCACCGCCTTCCCGCGGGCGGACGGCGCGCCCGCGCCCAGGACGGCCGGGGCGGGCTGGGGAGCCTCCCCCGGGAGTACGGGTTGCTGCCGCGAGGCACCATGAGGGATTGTTGTCGCACGACAACTGTTCCGTCGAGTTGATGAGGTGAGGGATTCGCCTAGCGGATCCTCAACATTTGGCTTCAACCCACACGCTGACCACCGAACCGCAGGGCCGGCACTTCCCCTGGTCAGGCGCTCCCTGTCCGGTACTGGTCGCTGACGCGCAGGCAGTGCTTGTCCAGCGCAACGACGCTGCCGGTCTGCTGCTTCCGCTGGCGGATCCCGGAACGCCACTCGCGAAGGCCGTCCCCGACTGGCTCTCCGAAGCACACCACGCTCTCGGTTCGGCCGGCGGTGCAGATGCGGACGCGGCGGCGGGCGACCCGCCGTCCGGCCTGATCGGCGGACGGAGCTACGAGGCGCACCCGAGTGTGCGGGAGGACGGCGCGGTGGCGTGGTGGCTGGTGGACGACACCGACTACCGGCTCGCCCGGGAAGCGCTGCGTATGGAGCGGGAGCGAACCGCCTTCCTGGCCAAGGCCTCCAGTGCCCTGCTCTCCTCTCTCAACCTCGAGCGCTGCATGAACGTCACGGCACAACTGGCCGCGGAGAGCCTGGCGGATGCAGCACTGGTCCTGGCGCCGTCCAGGGGCCCGTGGTTCCCGGTGGTGGCCTGCCTGCGTGGCGGGACCCCCTTCGAGTCCCGGCACACGGTGGACCCGGACGGGGTTACCGGACTCGGGGAGGCGCTGCGCGGATTCCCACCCGTCCCGGCCCGCTGGATCGACCCAGCCTCTGCTCCGGAGTGGATGGTGCCCGAGGACTTCGGCCCGGTGGGCTCGATCGTGATCACCCCGCTGCCCGGGCACGGTGTGCCCGCCGGCGCCCTGGTACTGCTGCGCCGGTCGGAGAGCACGGCGTTCTCCGAGGAGGAGGAAGTCTTCGCCCGCCTGTTCGCCGCCCGGTCCGGGGCGGCGATCTCGGCCGCCCGGCTCTACGCGGAGCAGACCGCCATCAGCGAGGTCCTGACGCAGGAGTTGCTGCCGCCGGCGCTGCACCGGATTGCCGGGGTGGACTTCGCGGGCGGCTACCAGCCCTCGGCCGATCACGAGCGGGTCGGCGGGGACTTCTACGACGTGCACCCCGCCGCGGTGGAGGGTGAACCGTCACTGGTCATCATGGGGGACGTCTGCGGCAAGGGCCTGGAGGCGGCCGTGCTGGCGGGGAAGATCCGCAACACGCTGCACGCACTGCTTCCCCTGGCGGGCGACCACGAGCGGATTCTGGACCTGCTGAACACCGCCCTGCTCACCTCCCGCCACACCCGGTTCGCGACGGTGGTCCTGGCCTCCGCCGTCCGCCAGGGCTCCGCGGTGGGCCTGCGGCTGACCAGCGGCGGCCATCCCGTCCCGCTGATCGTCCGGGCTGACGGCACTGTGGAAGAGGCCGACACTCGCGGGAGCCTGGTCGGGGTCCTTCCCCAGGTCTTTGCCCGCACCGCCGAGGTCACACTCGCGCCGGGCGAGTTCTGCGTGCTGTACACCGACGGGATCACCGAGGCGAAGGGCGGTCCACTCGGGGGCGTCCTCTTCGGCGAGGAGCGCCTCAAACGGGCGCTCGCCGAGTGCGTGGGCATGCCCGCCGAAGGTGTCGTGGAACACGTCCAGATGCTCGCCGCCCAGTGGCTGGGCAGTAAGCGCCACGACGACATGGCCGTAGTCGTCATCTCCGCACCCCCCGCCCGACATCTGACCATGGTCAACGGGCACGCCGACGGTCGGTACACCGCATGATCACCAGTACCTCGGACGGGCTCCTCGCCGTTTCCCCGCAGCCGTTGCTGGCGGATGCCCTCTTGGACGCCGTCCTGGCAAAGGACGAGTACCGTGCCACCGACCTGCTGGTGGGCGCCTTGGAGGAGGGCGTCGACGCGGAGAGTCTTCTGCTGGATGTGATCGCGGTGGTCCAGGGCAGGATCGGCGAGCGGTGGGCGGCCAACACGATCAGTGTCGCGCAGGAACACTCTGCCACCGCCATCAACCAACGCTGCGTCGCTGCCCTGGCCGGCCACCCCCGCACCCGCACCACCGCCTCCCGGGGCAGGATCGCGGTGGCATGCGTGGAGGGTGAGTGGCACGCCCTTCCCGCCCGCTTGCTGGCCGAGGTGCTGAAGCTGCGGGGATGGCAGGTCGACTTCCTGGGCGCGCAGGTCCCTTCCACACGCCTGATCGCCCACCTCCACACCACCCGGACCGACACCGTCGCGCTGTCCGGCTCGATCTCCACCCGCCTGCCCACCGCCCACGCGGTGATCACCGCCTGCCAGACCGTGGGCGTACCCGTCCTCACCGGCGGCGCTGCCTTCGGACCGGGCGGCCGGTACGCCAGGCGGCTGGGAGCGGACGCCTGGGCCCCGGACGCTCGGGCCGCCGCCGACCTCCTGGCAGCCGAGCCGCTGCCGCGTCCGCAGCCCGACCACCAGCAACTGGACGACCTGCCGCACCTCACGGACCAGGAGTACACACTGGTCACCCGGAACAGCTCAGACCTGGTCCGCGCCGTCCTCACCGGCTTGGAGGACACCTTCCCCGCCGTAAGCGCCTACAGCGACAAACATCGTGAGCACGCCGCCGAAGACCTCGCTCACATCGTGGAGTTCCTCGCCACCGCTCTCTACCTCGACGAGGACGACCTCTTCGCCTCCTTCATCGCCTGGACCGCACAGATCCTGGCGGCCCGCACAGTCCTCGCCCCAAGCGTGCCGGCGGCCCTCGGCCTCCTCGCAGACGAGCTGAAGGACTTCCCCCGAGCCACCCGCGTCCTGCGGCACGGCCTACGGGAGCTCGCCGACCACCACACCGCACCCGCAGGGAAGACCGCATGACCAGCCCCTCCTTCGCCCCCCTCCGCCTGATCACGGTGGACACCGAGGACACCGTGCGCATAGAACTCCACGGCGACCTGGACCACGACAACGCCGGCATGCTGTTGGCCCAGGTCACCACGCAACTCGCCGGCCGGCACGATCTTGAACACCTGCACCTCCACTGCGGCGGGCTCGACACCACCGACTCCACGGGCCTGTCCGTCCTGCTGATGATCCGCAGGCGCACCGCCGAAGCAGGTGTGAACCTCCACCTCGACGACCGCCCGGCGAAGCTGGACCGCCTCCTCGAAACGACCGGCACGCTCGAATACCTCACCACCCCCGCCCCCACCGACGGCATCCGACCACTGCGCGGTGACGCAACGTCAACCGCTCGTGCCCCCCGCCCCGAAGGCCTCGGCTGACCAACCTTCCGACGGGGACACTGGAGGCGTCCGCGGAACGCAGCGTCGTCACCGTGTCGCTGCGGGGGGGCCGGCCGGGAGACGTCCTGTACGACGTCGACCGGAACACACAACAGGCCACCCGTCAGTCAGCGCCGGCGGCCGCCGATGCGGCGGTCGTCGGCCAGTGCGGTCAACGGGCCGTACTCGCAGGCAAGCTCGTTCCACGTCAGAGCCTCGCCACAGCGGGCCGGGAACTCCTTCGGGTCGACCTCGGGCATGGTCCAGGTGCCAGTGCCCCGGTCCCGCAGCCACAGGTCCCAGGTGGAGGCGCTGGACGACATCGGGCGGTGGGGGGCGGGGCATGCCGGAGCGGGGTGCACGCCGTGGCGTGCGCCCCGCTCGGTCCGGTGTCCTCCGAACCACTCCTACCAGCGGTACCAGCGGCCGCGGCTGCCGGAGGCGCCGGTGCCGCGGGCCACGAAACCGACCAGCCACACCACCAGAACGATGATCGCGACCCACCACAGGACCTTCACCGCGAAACCGAGACCGAACAGGAGCAGAGCGAGCAGCAGGACGAGAAGAAGGGGAACCATCGTGACCTCCACAGTCAGTGTCGGGAGACCGGCTGCCCCGGCCCGGGACGACTATTCGTAGGAATCTTCGGGCTGTCGGCGGGCAGGCGTGCTGCCGTACGCCACGGTCCACCAGCTGTGAGGAGAGTGCGATGAGCACGAGCGACAAGGCCGAGAACACCGCCGACAAGATCAAGGGCAAGGTCAAGGAGACCGTCGGCAAGGCGGTCGGCAACGAGCGCCTCGAAGCCGAGGGCAAGACCGACCAGGCCAAGGGCGACCTCAAGCAGGCCGGCGAACACGTCAAGGACGCCTTCAAGCACTGAACACCCCCCTGGGTCCTGCACACGCGAGGGTCCCGGCCGCTACGGCCGGGACCCTCGCGCATCGTCAGGCAAGTGGTCAGCCGATCGTGAGGTCCGGTGGTGCCGGAGCCGCCCCTGACCGCGTTGCTCGACTCAGGTGGCTGAACTGGTCGAGCAGGCCGCACGGTCCGTCACAGTCTCGCTGTGCCAATTCCTGAGATCCGGTACGTCGGACTTCGACGCCCTTCTTCGATCGTGCCGCGGGGTGGTCCGGTCCGATCCGGATGGACGCGACGGGCCGCCGCACCGGTCCCGGTGCGGCGGCCCGTCATTCGCTCCCGAACCGCGCCCGTTCTCAGACCACGGGCACGCCGCTGCCCGCGATCACCTCGGGCCGCAGCAGCGCGCTGAGCGTCTCGGCCGGGAGCAGGCCCTTCTCCAGGACGAGTTCGGCCACGCCCCGGCCGCTGGCGAGGGCCTCCTTGGCGATGTCGGTGGCGGCCGTGTACCCGATATGCGGGTTCAGTGCCGTCACCAGGCCGATGGAGTTCTGTGCATCACTGCCTCGATCGGTGGTGGGTCGCTTCCGGTCAGTCGGCCGGCGGCGGCCCCGGCGACGGCGGGAGCCGTCCGCGCGTCGTCGCGGGCCGCCGCTCGGTTCAGCCGTCGGCCCTGGCGGCTTCGCGCGCGAGGCGCCTGCGGACGGCGTACCAGCCGGCGACGAGTGCGGCGGCGATCAGCGGCACGCACAGCACGGTGGTGCGTCCGGCGCCGCCGTCGGCGTACATGAGGACCAGGACGACGGCAAGGAAGGCCAGCGTCACGATCTGGGTCCAGGGGGAGCCGGGCAGGCGGTACGCGGGGCGGGACAGTTCGCCGGCCCGGGTCTTCCGCCAGAAGAAGAGGTGGCAGACCATGATCATGCCCCAGGTGGCGATGATGCCGATCGCCGCGAGGTTGAGCACGATCTCGAACGCGTCGGCGGGCACCACGAAGTTGAGACCGACGCCCAGGACGCACATGCCGCTGGTGAGCAGGATGCCGCCGTACGGCACCTGGGTGCGGCTCATCCGGGCGGTGAAGCGCGGGGCGGACTCGTTGACGGCCATCGAGCGCAGGATGCGGCCGGTGGAGTACAGGCCGGAGTTGAGCGAGGACATGGCCGCGGTGAGGACGACCAGGTTCATCACGCTGTCGGCCGCCGGGATACCGATGTGGGACAGCACGGTCACGAAGGGGCTCTGGCCGGAGGTGTACCTGTTCCAGGGCATCAGCATCGACAGCAGGACCACCGAGCCGACGTAGAAGAGGCCCACCCGCCACATGATCGAGTTGATCGCCTTCGGCATGATCTTCTCGGGGTTCTCGGTCTCCCCGGCCGTGACACCGACACCTACAAGGACAGCATCCTGCCCAGCGGCCTGCCTGCCGGCTCCGCCGAAGAGGCCCTCGACTGCGCAGGCAACCTCTACCTCGACGCTCTCGCGCCGGGCGGCTCCGGGCCGATCCGTGGGCCCGCGGGACTGGTCATCCTCGTCGGCCCTCCCGCCTCGGGCAAGACCAGCTTCGTTCGGGCACTGATCGAGCGTCGGCAGATCAACATGGAAACCGTGGTATCCAGCGACGAGATCCGCGTGGAACTCTTCGGCACGTCACCCACCGACGCGGACTCGGAGGCGGCGGACGGACGGATCTTCGAGGAACGCGACCGCAGAATCGCCGCCAGGCTCGCGACCGGACACAGCGCAGTCGCCGAGTCCACGAACGTCACCCCGCAGGCGCGCGCACGACTCATCGCCATCGCCAGGCGCTACAACGCCCCGGTGACCATGCTGCGATTCGACCCGGACCTCACCGACCTCCTCCGGCAACAGGCGGAGCGAGGCCGCAGTGACATCACCGCCGCAGACGTCCGCGCCTACGCCGCGATCATGGCCCGACACGCCACCGCCGACCAACTGCGCTCCGAGGGCGCAACCGCCGTCCACGACGTCCCCGGACGCCGCCAAGCAACCACGCCCGCCGAAGCCGCCGCGCACTTCTCATTCGCCTGACACAACCGACGTGTCCAGACTCGCCCTCCGGCACCCCTCCACGAACTTGCGCGGGGCAGTACCACAGCGGCCCGAGCACGTGCCCCGACGACACGCCCGCATCGCCCACTCCCCCGGCAGACGCCCTCACCCTCTGCGCCGGCGGGCTGATCGAACACCGTGAAGAGGGCATCGGCACCGGCCTGGACCGGCCGTTCACCGCATCGCCGGCCTCACCGGCCTCGGGCCCGGCGCGGCCGGCCGACGCACTGCCCGCGCGACTCGGCGTCGCCGGCGGTGCTCGCGACGACATGGCTGCGGGCGTCGTCCGCCTCTGACAAGGCGCCGTTCAGCCGTGAAGGGAGGCGCCGCTACACGCCGGTGCTCTGGTCGGTGATCATCGTCACGAGACCGTCACGGCCCTCGGTGCGCAGTCGGCGCAGCTGGCGGGCGGCGCCGTTGCCGTCCCGCAGCAGACGCTCCAGGACGGGGACGAGGTGTCGCAGGTCCGTACTTTCTTCGATCACCGGGTCGATGTGGTCCAGCAGCGCGGCCACCGCGTCCCCCGCATCGGCCAGGTGGCCGGAGAGCGGGTCGAACATCGTGCTCGCGCAGCCGTGCCGGGCGCCGTGCCACACGGCGGCCGCGAGCATCTCCTGCTCGACGGGCGGGACGCGCTGCCGAGCTCGCGCATCGCTGAGGGCGCACGTGGCAAGGGCACGCACGACCCCGGCGAGCATCACCGCTTCGTCCGCGCGCAACTGGACATCCATGGCCCGGATCTCCACGGTGGGGAAGTTCTCGGACAGGCGGATGTGCCAGTAGACCTGCCCGACATCGCGGATCAGGCCGCCCTTGACCAGAGCTTTGGTGCGCCGGTCGTAGGCGTCGGCGTCGTGGAAGAAGGGCGGCGGCCCGCTGACGGGCCAGCGGCCGAAGACGACGGTGCGCCAGCTGGCGAAGCCGGTGTCCGTGTTCTGCCAAAGCGGTGAGTTGGCGGCGAGCGCGATCAGTAGCGGCAGCCATGGACGCAGCCCGTTCATCACGGTGACGCCCGCGCCGCGGTCGGGGATGCCGAGGTGGACGTGCATGCCCGTGATCAGCTGCTGGTCGGTGAGGAGCCGGGTGTCGGAGTGGATGGCGCGGTAGCGGGCGGTATCCGTGATGGGGACCGGCAGGCGATCGGTGAACGGCGCCGCGCCGCACGCGGCCAAGCGGCAGCCTTCCTGCCGGGCGGCCTCACCGAGGGCCAGGCGCATCCGCAGCAGGTGTCCGCCGACCTCCTCCAGGTCGTGGCAGACGGGGGTGGCGACCTCCATCTGCGCCTGGAGCAGTTCTCGCTGGACCTCGCCGCGCTCCAGGGCAGGTTGGAGGCGGGCGGCCTCCCGGACCTGGGCGGCGCGGGCCACCGGGAGCCCGGTGGCCGGGTCGAGCAGGAGGTATTCCTCTTCAACGCCGAGGGTCAGCATGCTGAGCATGTACCCGCGTGCGGAACGCGCATGCGGCCGCCGCGCCAGGACCCGGGCCGGCGAATCAGCGGGCGGTTCGGGTGCTTCGCGCGAGTATGACCCCCATGAGGGTCACGCTGCCAGTACCTCCTGTTCGGTGCGGGGCGGGCTGAGCCGAGTGGCGTAGCCGCCGGGGAGTCAGCCGGCCAGGGTGTCCAGGCCGCGCAGGTAGTCGCCGAACCCGCCACGGGCGCGCGGGTCCCGCCGCCCCGACGTGGTCACGGGGCTGTGGACGGTGCGTCCTACGTGGTAGCCCGCCGTGTCCAGGGCCGCGACCAGGGCCCGGTCCTCGCCGACGGCGAGGGGCTGGAAGCCTCCGACTGCCCGGTAGGCGTCCCCGCGTACGCCGAGGTTCGCGCCGTGGACGTGCGGGTGCCCGGCGGATCGCGGGTCGTCATCGTGCTGGTAGTGCCGTGCGAAAGCGGCCGCGGTGCGCTCCGGGTGGCCGTGCCAGTCGGTCACGCGGACGGTTCCCGCGACGGCGTGCCAGCCGGAGACGGCGTAGGCGAGCTGGCGGGCGATCCAGTCGGGCGGAATCCGGGAGTCCGCGTCGGTGTGGGCCAGCCACACCCCGCCGGCGCCCTGGCCGGGCGCGATCTGCGCGGCGGCCCCGAGGGCGTGGGTGCTGCCCGCCGCGCGGGCAGCACCCACGTTGCAGGCGTTCACCTCCAGGACCGCGGCGCCGAAGGCGCGGCCGATCCGGGCGGTGGCGTCCGTGCACCCGTCGGCGACCACGGTGACCAGGACCGGGAGGTCGGGCACGCCCGGGTGCCGGAGCGCTCGGTCGAGCGCTTCCAGGCAGCCGGGGAGCAGTTCCTCCTCGTCGCGGGCCGGGACGACCACGGCCAGGGCGCCGATCACCGCAGGCCCTCCGCTGCGGCGACGGACAGCCGGTGCGGTGCGGCGGGCTGCTCGGATCGCACGAATGCGTCCAGGAGGAAGTCCGGCTCGGTGTGCTCGGCGATTCGGACCAGCTCCGGGTGGGAGCGGGCCTGCTGGTGGACGGCGTCTCCGGGCTGCGCGTGCTCCGCCACCTCCGGGCGCCAGTGGACGAGCATCAATGTCCCACCGGGATCCAGCGATGCGACGGCCAGGTCGAGGAGCCGACCGCTGTCGTCCGCGGTGAAGTAGTACAGCAGCTCGGACAGGACGACGAGGTCGAAACGGCCCGGAGGCCAGTCACCGGGCAGAACCCGCTGCTGGACGGTGACATGCGGAAGGTGGGCGAGCCTCGAACGGGCCTGGGCCACCGCGGTCTCCTCGCGGTCACAGGAGAGCAGTGCCTGGCAGCGGGTGGCGAGCCTGCCGGAGAGGACGCCGACGGAGCAGCCGGGCTCGAAGGCGCTGCGGTAGTGCCGCTCGGGGAGGGCAGCGAGGGTGAGGGCGTACTTGCGCTGTTCGTACCAGCGGTCGGCGAGCTGCCACGGGTCGGGCCGGTGGGCGTACATACGGACGAAGTAGTCCCCCGGCGTGCCCTCGACCGCCGCCGGGATGCGGGGTGCGGTCACTGCCATATCACCTCGAAGTCGCGCTGGAAGTGGACCAGTTCCTCCGGGGGCAGGATCGGCTTGTCGCCCGGCCCGGTGCCGAGGGGCCGGGTCTGGCTGCGGAAGCAGTCGAGGGCGGCCTGCTTGCGGGCCTGGATCCCGGCGGGCAGCGGGATGCGGGCCGCGCGGTGCCAGGGCAGCGCGGGGTCCGCGGGCCGGGCCCAGTGCCAGGACCAGACCGGGTACTCCCACACCGGCACGCCGCGAACCTTCGCGGCGGCCAGCGCCGCGCGGCCGGCCGCCTCGTGGTCCGGGTGCAGGTCCCGACTGTAGGGGGCGACGCACAGGTCGCATCCGTCCAGCAGCCGGGTGAGCCGGTCCGTCAGGTCCTTCTCGTGCCGACCGACGCCGCCGTCCGGAAGGTGCAGGGCCGTCCGGTGCATCCGGGCGTGCAGCCGGGACAGGGCCCGGTCCAATTCCTGGGTGCGGGCCGCGGCGAGGTCGCGGGCCTGCGGGGAACGGCTGTTCGGGTGCGAGGCTTCGCCGTCGGTGACCGACACCAGGACCGGCCGCACTCCCGCGTCGGCGAGGAGCGCGAGGGTACCGCCGAAGCCGAGGACTTCGTCATCCGGGTGCGCCGCGATCACGACGACCCTGGAAACGCGGCCCGGGCCGGCGGGGAGTCGGCTGAGCGGGTCGAGCCGAGGAAGGTCCCGGAGTCCGCCCCACGCCTGCCACTCGGCTTCGGGGGTACCAGGGGCCTGGATCGCGTCCGCCGGGCCCTTCGGCGCCAACGGCACCGCGTTCTCCCTCATGCCACCTCCCAGGACAGACGGGTGGCGGAGGCGGCCTTGCCGAGCGCCGCGAGGTCGCGCTCGGCGTGGTGCTGGCGCACGTACACGGTCAGGTCCGCGACCGCGCGGGCGTGAGCGGCGTCGTGGCCGAGGGGAGCTGCGCCCAGTGCGCGGCCGACCCGTCGCAGCACGTCGCCGACGGCGTCCTCGACGGCGGCGCGGACCCGCATCGTTCGGAGGCGGGCCGTGCCGGCGCGGTCCGAGGGGTCGGCGTCCACCTGCCGGGCCGCCTCCTCCAGCAGCGCCCCCACCGTCGCGAGCCTGGAGTCGACGGCGCCCAGGTGAGCCAGGGCGTGCGAATCGAGGTCCCAGGAGCGTG
Organism: Kitasatospora sp. NBC_01560; assembly: GCF_045208415.1. NCBI lineage: Bacteria > Bacillati > Actinomycetota > Actinomycetes > Kitasatosporales > Streptomycetaceae > Kitasatospora > Kitasatospora sp. NBC_01560. The sequence goes on from NZ_CP109364.1 coordinate 1,705,156, forward strand.
AGGCTGTCAGCAGGGTGTTGGCGACCGCGCGGGCACCGCCGTACCAGCACGCAGCCACGCCGATGCCGCCGTGGTGGAACCCGGGCCGCTCCACGTACGCGCCCGGCTCACCGACGTTCACCGCCGCGACGGCGTCAAAGTCGACATCCAGCGTGTCGCTGCCCGCCATCCCGGCGGCAGGCCAGCTCTCCGGGCGCGGAACGACACCCGGGTGGCCGGCGTCCACGGCGAACAACCGCCGCCGGTCCCCCTCCCGCGCGGTCACCAACGCCCGGGTGCACACCCGCGCCCCCGAACAGAACGGCTTCACCCCGGACAACAACCAGCCGGCACCCGCACGGCGCGCCTCCAAGGTGTAGCCGGGCGGCTCCGCCGCCCACACCCCCCACAAGGCGTCGTCCCCGGCTGGGTCGGCCGAAGCTCCGAGTTCCGCGAGGATCGCCACCGCGTCGGCGTGGCCCTCCCCCAACCGGGCCAGGGACAGGTCCCGCTGGGCCCACCGGGTGAAGGTCGCCCACCGGGCACGGGTGCTGCCGCCGCCGGGAAGCGGCAGCGCAAGCTCGCCCGTGGCACCCATCCGCCTGAACTCCGCACCCACCCACGCACGGTGCTCCTCGGCCGCCGTACCGACGGGTAGGTCTTCGGCGACGGTCCCGGCCCTCATCGCTCCTCCGCGTGAGCGGCGGTCCGACCGGGGTGGTGCCGGTCGAGTCGGTGGATCGGCTGAACGCTCACGCTGTGCTCCTTCATGTCGTCGGCCATGTCGTCGGCGAGGAACGTGCCCGGTTCGACTCTGCACCGAGTGCCGGCAACCCGCCCGGGACAGCGGGACCGCTCGCAGGCTCTGCCGCGCCCCGCAGCCGGCAGGGGCGCCCAGCTCGGTCTCGGCGCCACCGTCGGTCCCCGCACCCGCCACTGCGCCCCTGTACCGCTCCGGACGGGGCTTCCCACCGCCTCCACGAGCAGGTGCACCACGACAACCACCTTCGCCACGGCCCTGCCGGGAAGCGTCAGTGCGTATCGCGGGTGCAGGATCATCTGAGTGCTACCGGCGGTACCAGCGGCCCCGGCTTCCGACACTGCTGGTACCGCGTGCGACGAAGCCGAGCAGCCGGACGGCCAGAACGACGATCGCCACCCACCACAGAGCCTTCAGCGCGAACCCCGCGCCGAAGAGGATCAGAACGAGCAGCAGCACCAGCAGAAGGGAACCATCGTCAGCGACCTCCGTCATCAGCGTCGTCGTGCTCGACGTGGATTCGTCTGCCCCGTCCGATCGTGTCCATGCGTGCTCACAGGGGCAGCCCGGTGCTGCTGCTGACACCGGGGGCATTGTCGGGGAGGACCCGGGAGCTGGCGGCACGGTGCCGGCCGTTCAGGGTCCGCGCCTGGTCACGGGCCCGCTCGGACAGCCGCTCCAGTTGCCGGGTCTCCAGTCGCGGTTCGTCGTCCGCGATGGCCTGCAACGCTCTCCACAAGGCTGCTTCGGCTTCGACACCGGTGCGTAGGGTCTCCAGCTCGATCAGGTCGGACAACGGTGCGCGCCGGACCAGGGTGCCGTTGGGCTTGAGGCGGCCGGCCCGTTCCGCGGCGAGCCCCAGCCACGTGCGGTAGCGGCGCACGGGCACGCCGAGCCGCGTCATGATCCGCACGAGCTCCTCGCGGTCCTCCTCAATGTCCCTGGCCAGTGACCGGAGTTCACGGGCGCGGCCGCTGTAGCGGTGGGTGTCGGCCATCCGACGGGCCAGTGCGGCGCCCGCAACCGCGCCGGTGAGGTGGTCGTTCAGGTAGACGGCCAGCGGCCGCATCACGAGTGAAGGAGACATCCTGCCCTCCGATGCTGGTGGCCGCGCCCGGGCCTTCGGTGCCTTTCCATAGTCACCCGAAGCGGTCGCCGACGCCCCGCCACGGCGTCGGCACCCCGGTCGCGGGCACAATGGCCGGATCGCCCAGCGGTGCAGTTGTCCGCAGAACGGAGCGTCGGAGGATGGGCAGGATGGCAGCTTGCCGCAAACCCGGCCCGGCGAGGGCCTCGCCGTGGTTGTCGGCCCTGCCGGACCTTCCCGAGCGGCTCCTGCGGTCATGGTGGACGGCCGCCATGTCTGGCCGGACGACGCTGGTGTCGAACCCGGGAGCTGTCTCGGGCCTGGCCTGTGCGCCGCAGACGATGAGGCTGTCACTCCCGACGCTCTCAGCGCCTCGCAGCCCCGCTGGACGGCAACGGGCGGCCTTCCGGCCGGAACCGCAGCGCCGTCCTGCCTCGCCGCCGGGCCCCGACTCTCTTCACGCGGGGTGTCCGGCGTCGATGTCCTTGACGTCCTGGAAGGTCAGCGGGCTGCCGCTCGATGCGGCTTCGGTGTCGATCGGTTCCAGGAGGAAGCCCACGTGGTCGCCCCAGTCCGCCCGGTCGAGGACACGGCCGGCGAACCAGGCCAAGGCACCTGCCAGCACCGGAACTCCGTATGGTCCCGCCTCCCACGCGGCGACCGCGAACTTGTCGACGTCGTCACCCGTGCGGCCGCCGAACAGCTCGGCGAGATCATGTCGGCGCGTCGGGAGCAGATGGACCACCAGCACCGGGGAGCGCGACGCGACGGCATAGGTCCGGTTCGCCTTGGAGATCCACACGGCGAAGCGGAGCGGCTGAATCGAGCACTGGCCGGCGAAGCCGACCAGGCACCCCGCGTGCTCCCCTCCGGTCGTCGCGGTGACGACATACACCGGGTAGTCCAACAAGGCGGCGAACGAATCGAATTGGCCCATGGTGCTGCTTCTTCCCTCGGATCGGGGAGCTATCGCCGGGCTCCCGCGGCCCACCGACAGGCCGCCCGCACGCCGTGTTCGAAGCGGCGCACGGTAAGGGCAGACGGTTGGCTGCCCTCACTGCGTCGAGTACCGCGCCCGGCCTGCGCGCCCCTACCGCCGGCACGGTCGCCCCGTCTGTGGTCATGTCGGCAAGTTACGTCCGCCGGCCCTCTGCCGCCTCCGGACTGCGGCCGCGGCCTGCACTCCCGGTGCCGGCCGCGCACCGGCCGTTCCGACGATTGGCTGTGCGCCCTACGGACAGACGCACAGTGGCCGCCACGCCACGGTGGTCATGCCAACGGAGGAGACCGCAATGGTGAAGATCCTTTACAAGCCCCTCGGCCTGCTGTTCGGTGCCCTCGGCGGGGTGATCGCGGCTGCCGTCTTCCGGCGCCTGTGGGCTGTCCTCGGTCATGAGGGCAGCGCGCCGCAGGCCACCGACGAGGACCGCACCTGGAAAGAGGTGCTGACTGCCGCTGCCCTCAACGGAGCGGTCTTCGCCCTCGTCAAGGCGGTGGTCGACCGCAGTGGAGCCGTCGGCACCCGCCGCCTCACGGGGACCTGGCCCGACTGACAGCCGGGCCCCACTACCGCGCCCACCCAGGAAGGCAGCCCATGAGCGAGTTCGACCGTGAGCAGGCCCACCGGAAATCCAAGAACTTGTCCCACCTCAAGGACGAAGTCGCCCAGAAGAACACTGAGCGCATAGAACGAGCCCGGAAGGACGAGGACTCGACCCTCCGCACGGGCCCGGGGCAGTGTGCCGCCCAGCGGCCGCAGAGGCCCCGTCGGGCCGATCCGGCCGACGCCGAACAGGCCGATCGCGAAAACCGACGGCGCGCTGAGCCCAGGACCGGTCGAGCGCCCGGGCAGCGGCCGTAGCTTCCCCGCTGCCCGTCGGGAACCACGGTGTCGGCGGCGGGCCGACGCCGCCACGCGGGCGCGACGGCACCTGACCAGGATCAAGTGGAGACTCCTGGGCGCCGACCGGTGCGCCCCCTCCTCCCGCAGGCCGGCCGGCACCTGCCTGCACGCGCACACCTGCCTGCACGCGACCGAACTGCCGTGACCCGGGCAGTGGCGACCACCGGTGCCGGGCACCGGTTCAGGCGGTGGTGACGAGGTCGGCCCGTCCGAACAGGAGCGCGTACCCGCGGGGCAGGTGGGTGAGGAGGCGGTCGGTGAGCCGGTCGCCGACGAGGCCGCCGAGAGCGACCAGGACGGCGGAGGCGTCCCAGCGGGCCTGGGCCAGGGTGGTGTCGAGCTCGCGGGCGACGGCCTCGACGAACGCGGGGGCCGGGACCGGTTGGGTGAGGGGAATCGGGGCGGCGAGGGCGGTGCGGGCCCGCACCGGCAGAGCGGCGGCGAGGTCGCAGCGCTCCTCGCCGGTGAGCTGGGAACCGAGTACGGCCAGCACGGCTTCCAGGACGTGCTCGGCGTGGTGGGCGGTCGTGTAGCGGCCGAGGTCGCGGACCCGGTCCAGGAACGCCTCCCATTGCAGGGTCACCACGAATCTCCCTTCGCTCAGACGGCACCCGCGCAGGCTCCCGGCCCGGGTCCCACCCTCAGGCGCCGGTCGAGGCCGGTGAGTCCCAGCAGCCGCACGACGGAGCGGTCAGCACCACGCAGGACCAGGCGCGCGCCGACTCGGTCGGCCTGGTTGTGGGCTTGGACGAGGGCGCCCAGGCCCGCGCAGTCCATGAACTCCACCCCGGACAGGTCGAGTACCACCTCGCGGTGACTGTTCAGGGCGGTGGTCAGTGCGCCGCACAGTGCCGGGGCGGTGTCGAGGTCGAGGTCGCCGCTCACGGTCACCACGGTCGCCGCCATCCTCCGTCGATCGGACATGACACCCTCGTCCTCCGCCCGGCACGAACCTCCGGACCGCGGCCCGGAGGCGGGCCGGCCCGCGCGCATGAGGGGAGAGATCCGCGCGGGCCGGCCTCGGTCGGAACCGTGCTGATCAAGCCCGGATCTGCTTGCGGTCGCCGCTGTGGCTGATCGCGATCTTGCGGGGCTTGGCCCGCTCGGCGACCGGGATCTTCAGAGTCAGCACACCGGCGTCGTAGTCGGCGCTGATCCCCTCGGGATCCAGGGTGTCGGACAGCATGACCTGCCGCGAGAAGACGCCGAGCGGGCGCTCGGACAGCTCCCACTTCACGTCCTCACCCTGATGGCGGGGACGGCGCTCGGCCTTCACGGTCAGCATGTTCCGCTCGACGTCGATGTCGATCGCCTGCGGATCCACCCCGGGCAGGTCGAAGCAGATTACGTACTCGTCGCCGGCGCGGTAAGCATCCAGCGGCATCGGACTCGGCCGCGACCACGTGCCTGCCGTCGTGCCCAGGAACTCCTGGGACAGCCGGTCCAGCTCGCGGAACGGGTCAGTGCGCATCAGCATCGCGAAACACCTCCACAGATCGAATGGGTGCCAGTGCGCTTCACCTGAATCCGTTCTAACATGTCATCCACTCGATGACAACCTCACGAGTCACTGGGAGAGTGACAGCGAATGGCAGACAAACCGACCACCCCGCCGACCGGGAACACCTCGCCGACCGAGCCCTCCTCCTTCCTCGCCGCGGCCGACGCGCTCGCCGCCATGGACGACGCCGTCCGCACCGCCCGAACCCCGCCCACCACCACCGGCCCCGAGCCCGCGACCGACCCCGCCACGGCCCTCGCCGCGCTCCTGCTGCTGCGCGAACTGCGCACCAACCTCGCCGGTTGGGAGGCCGGCCTCGTCGAGACCGCCCGCGCCGCCGGCGCCACCTGGGCCGACCTCGCCCATCCCATGGGCGTCGCCAGCCGGCAGGCCGCCGAGAACCGCTACCTGCGCCTGCGCCCCGCCGACAGCACCGACGCGACCGGGGACACCCGCGCCGGACGGGTCAAGACCGTCCGCGACCGCCGCGCCGCCGACCGCGCCGTCACCGCCTGGGCCCGCGACAACGCCGCCGACCTGCGCGTGATCGCCGCCCGGATCACCGCCCTCACCGATCTGGCCCCCGCAGCACGCCCGGCCCAGAGAGCCCTCGCCACTGCCCTCGGCACCGCCGACCCTGCCGACCTCGTCACACCCCTCACCCACATCCGCCCCCACCTCGGCACCGGCCACACCGACCTCGCCACGCGCCTCGACGCCCTCACCGCCCACACCGACCGCCTCCGCCATGACAGCAACCGACGCCGCGCCTGATCCCGACGCCGAAGCACGCCGGCAACGAATCGAAGCACACGTCGGGGCACCGCCGAGCACCTACCGCGAGACATTCAACTCAGCACCCGTGAACAGCCGTTGACTCCTTGATCCCGACAGGCCGCCACAGGTCGCGAACCCGGCTCAGGCAACGAGGGCCCGGGACTCCCGAAGCGGGGCGAGCGCGGCGCTCCAGGCGATGACCTGGTCGATCATCGTGTTCAGGGCGGGCACGTTGTAGTCGCCGGGCTTGAAGACCTGGTAGTTCTCGAACTCGGTGATCAGCGAGAGCGCGACCTGCTGGCGCACGTCGGCCAGCTGGAGCTCGCCGGCCACCAGACGCAGCTGCTCCACCGCCCGGACGCCACCGACCCCGCCGTAGGACACGAAGCCGACCGCCTTGTTGTTCCACTCGGCGTAGAGGAAGTCCAGGGCGTTCTTCAGCACGCCGGGGATGCCGTGGTTGTACTCCGGCGTCACGATGACGAACCCGTCGAACGACGCGATCGTGTCAGCCCACTGCCGGGTGTGCTCGTTCTGGTACCGGCCGAGCGAGGGCGGCATGGGCTCGTCGAGGTGCGGCAGCGGGTGGTCACGCAGGTCCAGGAGCTCGAACCGGGCGTCTGTGCGGCGTGCGGCGATGTCCAGCACCCAGCGGGCGACCTGTTCGCCGTTGCGGTTGGGGCGGGTACTGCCGAGGATGATGCCGATCTTGGGCATGACGGGCCCTGCCTTTCCTCGTGCGCGGACGCATGGCGCCTGCACGGTACGCGGCCCGGCAGATCGTCTGCCGAGCAGACGATCTGGTCAACAAAGAGTCGCTGGGTACCATTCCTGTCATGGGCAGCGAGACGTCCACCGCGCCGGCGGCCGGGTGCGCCGATCTCACCGAGGACTTCGGGTTCTCGCTGATGGTGGTGGCGCATGCCTACCGGACCGCCGTCTCCTCGGTCCTGGAGGCCGTGCCGCAAGGTGCGCGCGGCTTCCAGACGCTTGCCGCCGTGGTGGACGGCGACGGGCCGAGCCAGCTCGCCCTGGCCGGCTATCTGCGGATCGACCGCACCGTGATGACCTACCTGCTCGACGATCTGGTCGCGGCCGACCTGGTCGTGCGCCGACTCGACCCCTCCGACCGGCGACGGCGCAGGATCGTTGCGACCGACCACGGCATCGACACCCTGCAACACCTCCGGCGCCAGGTGCGCGAGGCCGAGGACGCCCTTCTCTCCGCCGTCGACGAGACCGGGCGCGAGGCGTTCCGGGCCCTGCTCGGGCGGGTCGCCCGCAGTGCGCTGGACACCGGACCGGGGAGCCGGCCCTGCGACGCCGACGCCGACATCTGCGACTCCGCGGCCACGGCCGACGGCGCGGAGCCCGGCCGCCCGGCGTCCTAGCATCCGGGCCGCCAGGAGGCGGAACCCCGCGGCGCCGGCAGCGCGTCGCGGCAGGCATGCAGGCAGGAGCAGTGCGTTCGCCAGTGCCTCCGGCACCGCCCGGTGCAGCAGACACCGCCCTGGGCGGGGTGATGCGGAACCGGCGCCCGCGACTCCGACGGAGCCGCATCCCGGGTGGCGATCTAGCATGAAGGGCAAGGCTCCATCTCCAGGCCCGCACCTCAGCGGCAGGGAGGCCGGCATGGCGTTCGACACGACCGGGTTCGCGCAGGCGGGCGACTCCCGCTACCTACCGATCTCCGAGCACGGCCTGATCGGCGACCTTCGGACGACCGCGCTGGTCGGCACCAACGGCACCATCGACTGGTACTGCTGCCCGCGCTTCGATGCGCCCAGTGTGTTCGGGTCCATCCTCGACGCCGACCGGGGCGGGTCGTTCGAGTTGGCCGCCGAGGTCCCGACCCGCACCAGGCAGTTCTACTTCCCCGACACGAACGTGCTGATCACGCGGTTCTTCGCCGCAGACGGTGTGGCGGAGATCCAGGACTTCATGCCCCTGGTCGACGAGGCGCGCGAGGCAGCCCGGCACCGGCTGATCCGGCGGGTGCTCTGCGTCCGCGGAACCCTCCCCTTCGGAGCGCGCATCGCCCCCCGCTTCGGCTACGGCGCCGAAGCGCACACCACACACCTCGAAGGCAACCAGGCGGTGTTCCGCTCCCCGTCCCTGACGCTCGCCCTGACGTCCACCGCACCCCTGGAGAGCGACGGCCTGGACGTGTGGTCGCACTTCAAGCTCCTGGAGGGCGAGTCCCACGTCTTCGCCCTCGACCAGATCGGCGACGACGTGGCCCCTCGGTCCTGTCCACGCGCCGAGGCGCAGGAGCAGGCCAAGGCGACCGTCCGGTTCTGGCGTCACTGGCTGGCCGGTTCGCGCTACCACGGACGGTGGCGGGAAATGGTGAACCGCTCCGCCCTGGTGCTCAAGCTGCTCACCTACGCGCCGACCGGGGCGATCATCGCCGCACCGACCACCAGCCTGCCCGAACTGATCGGCGGCGAGCGCAACTGGGACTACCGGTACGTCTGGGTCCGGGACGCCGCCTTCTGCGTCTACGCCATGCTGCGGCTGGGGTTCACCTCGGAGGCCGAGGCGTTCATGGGGTTCCTCGACGAACGCGGTGTCATGCGCGGCGCCGGCGCGACCGGCCCGTTGCAGATCATGTACGGCATCGACGGGCGCAGTGAGCTGCCCGAGTACGAGCTGCCGCACCTGGAGGGCTACCTCGGCTCCGCGCCGGTCCGGGTCGGCAACGCCGCGACGGGCCAGCTCCAGCTGGACATCTACGGAGCCCTGATCGACTCCGTCTACCTGTACGACAAGTGGGGGCAGCCGATCGGCAGCGAGCGTTGGGACGAGGTCGGCGCGGTCGCGGACTGGCTCTGCGAGCACTGGGACCAGCCCGACGAGGGAATCTGGGAGACCCGCGCGGGCCGCAGGGACTTCGTGTACTCGCGGCTGATGTGCTGGGTGGCGCTGGAGCGGGCGATGCGGATGGCGAACCGCCGCGGCCTGCCGGCCGACCTGCCCCGCTGGCGGGAGTCCCGGGACGCGATCTACCGGCAGATCATGCGGCGCGGCTGGTCGGCCCGGCGGAGCGCGTTCACCCAGGCTCTGGACGACGACGAGCTGGACGCCTCGCTGCTGATGATGCCGATGGCCAAGTTCGTCTCGCCCACCGACCCCAAGTGGCTCTCCACCCTGGACGCCCTCGCCACGGACCTGGTCTCCGACTCACTGGTCCACCGCTACAACCCGGCCACCAGCCCGGACGGCCTGCACGGCCCCGAGGGCACCTTCTCGATCTGTTCCTTCTGGTACGTGGAGGCGCTGGCCCGCGCGGGCCGGCTGGAGGAGGCCCGGCTCGCCTTCGAGAAGATGCTCACCTACGCCAACCACGTCGGCCTGTTCGCGGAGGAGATCGGCCCGACCGGCGAACAGCTCGGCAACTTCCCCCAGGCCTTCACCCACCTCTCCCTGATCAGCGCCGCCTTCAACCTCGACCGCGTGCTGGGCTGACCCGAGCGGCCCGGGCCGCCTGCTTCACGCGACCCTCGACCCGTGAAGCAGGCGCCGCCCGACCTGGCACGGTCGATACGCACAGCGCGACGGCAGAGCGGCCCAGGGCACGGGGCTACGCCGACGGGCGGCAGACCGCGCGGGGAAGGGCACGCCTCCCCGGCACCGGTTCTACGCTTCGAGGGTCTTCGCGGCGTCGCGGATGACGTCGAGGACGAGGTCGGGATGCGAGAGCATGGGCACGTGGCTGCTGTCGACGGCGTAGGTCTTGGCGCCGATGCGTTCGGCGGCCGCCCGCTCCAGGTCCGGGTGCACCGTGCGGTCGTTGTTCGCGACGATGTACCAACTCGGCTTCGTGCGCCAGGCGGTGCCGGGAACCTGCTGGGTGAACAGGTCGGGGACCGGCACGGCGCCCGTCGCGAGGACGAGCTTCTGCTCGGCTGCCGGAAGGTCGCCGCAGAAGTCGCCGACGCCGGACTCAAGGAGCCAGATCCGGCCGTCGGCGATGTCGATGTGGTCGAAGACGGGCGTGCGCGGGAATTTGTCCTGCTGGTCCTGCGAGGTCTCGTCATCGTCAGGCGCGAGGGCGGCGATGTAGACCAGGGCGCCCACGCGGTCGTGGGTGCCGGCCTTGGTGATCAGCGTGCCGCCGTAGGAATGACCGACGAGCACGACCGGCCCCGGCACGTGGTCGATGGAGCGGGTGACGCAGGCGACGTCGCCCGCGAGCGAGTCCAGGCCGTGCTGCGAGGCGGACACCTCGTGCCCTTCGGCCTGGAGGGCGGGGATGAGCTTGTTGAAGCACGAGCCGTCGGCCCAGAGTCCGTGGGCGAAGACGATGCCGGCCTTGTTGGTCATGATTTCCCCATTCGCGGACACCAAGCCATGACAGAAGGACCACCTTGGGTATCCACGCTATTACTCCCGGCTACGGGCCGCGACCGCCCCTCGATTCCGGACCGTTCGACGGTTCGCCCTGAAGGCGTCACAGGGTGGTGACGAGTCCGCCGTCGATCCGGAAGTCGGCGCCGGTGACGTTGCCGGTGCGGTCACCGGCGAGCAGCACGACGAGGTCGGCGACCTCCTCCGGGCGGGTGAAGCGGCGTGTGGCGAACTCTGCCGTGGCCCGCTGGACCACGTCGTCCGCCGTGCCGCCGCCGGCCTTCGCCACGGTCGCTGCGACGCCGTCCTCGCCGAGCCACAGTGCTGTCGAGACCGGCCCCGGGCTGATCGTGTTGACCCGCACGCCTCGGGGGCCGACCTCCTTGGAGAGGGACTTGCAGAAGTTGGCCAGCGCCGCCTTCGCCGCGCTGTAGTCGATGACCAGCGGGTCCGGAAGGTAGGCGTTGACCGAGCTGACGGTCACGATCGAGGCGCTGCCGCGCTCCAGGAGGTGGGGCAGTGCCGCTCGGGTGGTCCGGACGGCGGCCAGGAAGTTGATCGTCAGCGTCCGCGTCCAGTCGTCGTCGGTCACGGAGAGGAAGCCGTCGAGGCGGGGGAGGACGGCGCCGACGTTGTTGACCAGGACGTCGAGCCCGCCGAAGAGCGAAACAGCCTGGTCGACAGCGCGAGCAGGGGCGTCCGGGGCGGTGAGGTCCACTGGCAGCGGGACGACGTTGGCACCGCGGCCGAGGCGGGCGAGTTCCTCGGTCACGGTTCGCGAGGCGGCCAGCACACTGGCCCCCTCGGCGGCGAGGGCGCGGGTGACCGCGAGGCCGATACCCTTCCCCGCCCCGGTGACCACGGCGGCCTTGCCCGACAGGTGCAGATCCATCGCGGACTCCTCCAGCTGGTCGCCAGGACTCGCCGTGCCGGCCCGGTCCCCCGGTCTGCGCGCCCCCACCCACGCCGTCCGGCACCGCCCTGCTCGAACGATCGCACGGACACCCCGCAGGTGCCTGCCCGGCCCGCACCCGGGGTCGCTGCACTCACCCGGACAGCGCTGACGTCTCACCCAGGTGACCGCCCGTGACCAGTGGGTCGAGCTTTCGTGCGGCAGGGCCGTGCCCCGGCGGTCGTGGTGTCCGCTCGCTCGCCCCCGTCCGGCCGACGGCCTCCCGCCCGCGGGCGGGGCTGCTCTCCGCCGTGCCCGCGAGGTCCAGCACGTGCCCGGTCCAGGTGCGGAAGGTGCGCAGGCCCACGCGGTCGTAGAAGCCGCCGGCCGCCATGGCGTTGGTGGAGTCGACGTCCGCGACGGCCCACCGGTAGCCCTCGGCCTTCGCCCGGGCGAGCGTGTGGGTGAACACGGCGCGGTACAGGCCTCGGCCGTGCAGGTCCGGGCGGGTGCCCGCGTTGGCGAGGTAGAGCTCGCGTTCGGCTCCCGCGTCGGCGAGTTCGGTGCAGAGCAGGTAGCAGAGAATCTCCCGGCACTCGGCGGACAGCAGCAGGAAGGACGACGCGGGGCGGAAGTACGGGCTGCCGGTCACGGAATGACGCCAGGTCGCCGCCGTCATCCGCACGCTGCCCCAGGTGTCGGCGAAGATCTCGTTCCGGGCCGCCAGCAACTGCGCGTCGTACCGGTCCTCGAACGGCACGATCGCGGTGCCGCGCGGCGGCAACCGCGCGGCGGCCGACGCGTACCGCGCCAGGTCGATCCGCATGCCCCGGTAGCTGCGTGCCCTTCGGTACCCTGCGGCATCCAACTGCCCCGCGAGCCACCGCTGACGGCCGTGCGTCCGGGCGTGGAGCTCCAGCGGGGTGCCGGTGAACCGCTGCCGGTGCCTTCGGGTGGCCGCGCGACGGCACCAGGCGAGGAGGTACTCGGCCGTCTCCGAGGTCCGGTAGGCCGGGTGCACCGCGATCTCCACGGTCATCTCGTGGACGGGGTCCGCCTGTTCACGCGTCCGCGTGACCGCATGCGCCACCTGCTCCGGTCCGGCCCAGCCGGAGATCGTGCCGGCGGCCAGGTCGATGCCCGAAGCGGCCCAGCCGTCGAGGACGTCCTGCTCGCCCCGCCGGTCGCCCGTTCCGTCGGCGCGCTCGCAGACGGCCAGCAGCTCCGCGGTGCGGCGCGCGTCGGAGCGGGCGAGCGGGCGCCACACCGGCTCACTCACTGCGGGCCTCCGCGAGTCCGCGCCCACCGGGCACCACGACCTGGCCATCGGTGACCAGCATGAACCGCTCCAGCCCGGGCACCAGCACATTGACCACGGCAGCGTCCGGCGTGACGTGGTGGTCGCGCTGGTACGCCGCGAAGCCGCGCTCCCGCAGAAGCCCCAGGAGTCGGTCGAGATGCCCGTGCGGGGTGTCCGGCGCCACGGTCGGCTCGAACGGGCGCACCTCGGCGGCCTCCAGCGCGGCGCCGAAGTCGGACAGGTAGCAGGCGTGGAGCCCGGGGTAGGGGCCGGTGTCGTCACGCTGCGCCGGCAGCAGATCCGCGTACTGTTCACGCAGGCCGATGGTGCTGTGCAGCTGGACGAGTTCGCTCAGTGCCCGCGAGATCGCGTAGCGGCGCGAGAGCGACGCGCCCCACCCGCAGATCCGCGCGGGCCGCCCCGGGGGCGGTGCCTGGTAGGCCGTGTACGCCGGCACGCCCAGGTCGGTGGTCATGTCGATCAGGTGCACCGGCCGGCCGGTGCGGGCGGTGGTGAAGCCGAGGAGGGTGGTGAGGTCGCCGGGCAGCGACGCCGGGTCGACCACGACCAGCCGCCGCGGCCGCTCCCGCAGGAACTGGCCGACCAGCAGCAGGGAAAGCGCGTCACGCTCGATCAGCTCGTTGATCGCGTGCACGGCGGCTTCGACCGGATCGGCCCCGGCGGCCCAGCCGTTGTTGACCGAGTAGCGGCCCACCGACCGGTAGTCGTAGGAGTCGCCGGCCTCCCGGCGCAGGTCGTCGCCGGCCGGTCTCAGGTATTCGGGCATGGACAGGAAGAGCGGGACGTCGGTGTCCGGGCCGCCGTCCAGTGACCGGTACGGCAGGCATCCCAGCGGGTGGTCGGGCGCCTGGGCCAGCAGCGCGGCGGCGACGTCGTACCGGAGCGGACCACGGGCGACGCCGTGGGCGGCGGCCAACCGGATCGGCGCGCCGACCAGTCCGTCGACCCCGCTGAGAAAGTGTTCCAGGGCCTCGAACAGCGCACCCGCCCGGGCCTCCGCCCGACCGCCCTTGCCCAGCCCGAGCCCGGTGCGCAGCGGTACTCCGGCTCGGCTCAGGACGCACCGCCAGGTCCCGGGACTGCCGTCGAGGATCGGGGCGAGATCGGCCTCCAGCCCCAGGGCCGCGATCGCGGCCGCAGCCCTTCCGGACGCCGCGTCAGGGAGGAGGCTGCGTTCCCCGGACTGGGGAGGTGCGGTGTGTGTGGGGGTGGTGGTCACGGCCGTCCCGTCTGCTCGGTGGGGCGTCGGCCCGCGGTGGACGGTGTGCGACCGCCGCGGCCCGGCGCCCCTGGCTGTTCATGCCCTCGGGTTGGTGTCAGCCCTCGTCGGTGGACTCGCCCGAGTCGGCCCGGCCGTCCGTGGCGAACTCGGCGATGATGCGCTGCTCGGCGACCGACAGCACGACCTCGTCCGGGTGGAACTTGTCGCGGTCCTGGAATCCGCCCATGGGAACTACCTCCTGAGACTGGGGAGCCGGCCACCGGTCGGCGGCCCGACTCCGGTCGCACAGCACAGCGTGCGTATGCGCCGCAACCGATCGTGACCGACCGGTCGCGGCATGTGAATGCTTGCCCGTACGGGTAACCTGCGCGAGAGTCCGCACTCGGGCACGCCGCCGTCCACGCCATTTCCCCGGGAGGCCGGGCATCCCTGTCCAGGCCCGCCGGTAGCGGGTACCGCGTTCGGGTGAAAGGAGTCACTCGGCCGGCATCCGGCCGCCGGAGGGCCCCGCCGGCCATCGGATGCCGACCGGAGCAGCATCCCCCGAGGCCCGCAGGCGTGGCTCCGGGCGACGGGCCCGTGTTCCGGCCCTGGTCGGCGCCGGGTTTCCGGTCGTGGGAGGAGAGTTGCCCGCCCTTGCGGATTGCGCGACAGTCCCGCCATGGACCTCCTGCCCGTGCCGTCCCCGCACCCGATGGGGGGCGACCCGATCGCCGAGGCACTCGAACTGGCCGGCGCCCGCTGGGCACTGACGCGTGGCCTCACCTTCACCGGCCCCTGGTCGCTGGCGTTTCCCGCGCCCGGCAGGCTGAAGCTCCACGCGGTCCTCGAAGGCACCACCTGGCTGCTGATGGACGGGATCGCCGCGCCGGTCCTGCTGGAGGCGGGCGATGTCGTGGTCCTCGCCGGCGATCGGCGGTACGTGCTGGCAAGCGCACCGGGCCTGCCTCCGGCCGAAGCCCTGCCGCTGCCGAAGGCGACCGTGGAGCCCTTCCACCACGCAGGGCCTCCGGGCGCCCCGGAGACCGTCGCGATCGGGGGCCACATCGAGCTCGAAGCCGCCGGACGGGACCTTCTCCTCGACGCGCTGCCGCCCCTGATGCACATGCGGGCCACGACGCCCGAGGCTCCGGCCGCCCGCTGGCTCCTCACCCAGGCGTTCCACGAGATGCGTGCGGACCGGCCCGGCGCCACGTTCGCGGCGAACCACCTGGCCCGACTGCTCTTCGTCCAGGTCCTGCGCGCCTTCCTGCGCGAGGCCCACACCTTCCCCACCGGCTGGCTGCGGGCGCTGAGTGACGCGCGCATCGGCCCGGTGCTGCGGCTCATGCACGGAGACCCCGCCCACCCGTGGACCCTGGCCGAACTGGCCACGGCGGCGGCCATGTCGCGCACCAGCTTCGCGAACCGGTTCAGGACCGTCGCCGGCGCTCCGCCCCTGACCTACCTCTGCAACTGGCGTATACGGCTGGCCCGACACGGCCTTCGGTACGACGACAGGCCGGTCGCCGCCCTGGCCGCCGCCCTCGGGTACTCCTCGGAGAGCGCCTTCAGCAACGCCTTCAAACGCGTCACCGGCACAGCCCCGCTCCACTACCGCCGCCTGATCCGAGAGAGTGCTGCCGAACCGTCATCACCCCTCGGGCCGTAGCCCCTTCGCGCCCCGGTCCGGCGGTGCGCCGAACCGCTTCGGCCTGCGCCCCCTGCGGACGTCATCCACCGACGACGGCCCCGGCCGCCGGACCGTCGGGCGCCGGCAGGTCGGACAGCTCCGCCCACAGGTCGAGAAAGGCCCTCAGCGGCACGCTCGGCCGGGTACCGGCTCTCCACACGAACACCTTCCGCAACCGGATGGCGGGCTCCAGCGGCACCACGGTGAAGCGCGGGTCGGCGGCGAGGACCGGACTCGCACGGGAGGTCAGGGCGATACCGATCCGCTCGGCGACCAGCGCGAGCTGGAGGGCGACGTCGTTCGTCGCGTAGGCGATGTCCAGCCGCAGCCCCTCCGCGGCGAAGGCCGCGCGGACGAACGCGTGCACTCCGCTGTCGGGGCCGTAGCTGATGACCGAACCGCGGACCGCCTCGTCGAAGGTCATCGGACGGTTCGCGGGCCGGCTTCCGGCGGGGAGGACCGCGACGATCCGGTCCTCCAGGAGCACCCGCGAGGCCACCCCGGCGGGTTCGCCGTCCGGCGGTCCCGCGACCACGGCCGCGTCGATCTCCCCGTCGCGGACCTTCGCCAGCAGTGACGGGCTCGACGCCCCGGTGAGACTCACCGCGACCCGGGGGTACCGGCGGTGGTACTCCCCCAGCAGCCGGGGGATGCCGGTGCCCTCCAGACCGCCGACGGTCCCCAGCGCGAACGAGCCGCCGAGCAGGCCCGAGCGGTCGGCGAACTCCAGGACGGCCGACGCGGCCGACGCCAGACAGGCACGGGCGTGCGGTAGCAGCGCGGCGCCGCCGGAGGTGAGGACCACCTGCCGGGGCAGCCGTTCGAACAGCAGCTCCCCCAGCTCCTTCTCCAGGGCCTGGATCTGCTGGCTGATCGCGGGCTGCACGACATGACAGCGGGCCGCCGCCTTCGTGAACGACCGCTCCTCCGCCACCGCGACGAAATACTCAAGGGTACGGAGTTCCACGGCCGACAGACTATCAATTCCGCAGCTCACCAGCCTGGTTGTGACATCGACCACCGATCCGGCGTGCGGTCCCGGGTTCCGTCCCGGTACAGCGGGCCCAGGCGCGATCAGCGATCGTGACCGCCCCCATCACCGATCCGTATTGGACGCGCGCGGCCGGGGCCCCGAAGCTTGGTGGCAGTGTGTCGGCCGGACTCCCGGCCCGGCGAAGGGTGGGAACGGACCGATGAGAGTGACCGTCGTCGGCGGCGGCATCGCCGGACTGACCTGCGCCCTGAGCCTGCACGCCGCCGGCTTCGCACCACGGGTGTACGAGGCGGCACGCACGGTCGAGGCGGTCGGCGTCGGGATCAACCTGTTGCCGCACGCCGTCCGGGAACTATCCGAACTCGGCCTGGACGGCGAGCTGGCCTCCGTCGCACTGCCCCCGCACCTGCTGAGCTACCGCGACCGGGCGGGCCGGACGGTCTGGGAGGAGCCGCTGGGACGCGCCGCCGGGTACCACTGGCCGCAGTACTCCGTGCACCGCGGCCGTCTGCAGATGCTGCTGCTCGCGGCGGTACGCGAGCGGCTGGGGCCGGACTCGGTCCGCACCGGCCTGCGGTTCCGGAGCTTCGAGCAGAGCGCCGGCGGCGTCCGCGCCCAGTTCCTGGACCGGTCGAGCGGTCGGCCCGTGGTCGATGACGCCGACGTGCTGGTCGGCGCCGACGGCATCGACTCCGCGGTCCGCAGTCGGCTGTACCCGGACGAGGGCCTCCCGAACGGGAACGGCGTCCACATGTGGCGCGGGGTCGCACAGCTCCCGCACGTCCTCGACGGCCGTTCGATCGTGGTGGCCGGCGGCACCCCCGGCGCGAAGTTCGTCGCCTACCCGATCGAGGACACCGCGACCGCGTCCGCCGACGCCCTGGTGAACTGGGTGCTGGAGGTGCGGCACGGCCCGTCCGCCCCACCCGCGGGCGGCCCCGGCCGTCGCGTCACCGCGGCGGAGGCCCGCGCCGGGCTGTCGTCGTGGGACCTGCCCTGGATCGACCTCACGGCGCTCGCCGAACGCTCCTCGGCGATCGTCGAGTACCCGATGATCGACCGCGATCCGCTGCCCCGCTGGAGCTTCGGACGGGTCACGCTCCTCGGCGACGCCGCGCACCCGATGTTCCCCATGGGCATGAACGGAGGATCGCAGTCCGTCGTCGACGGCCGGGTGCTGGCCTGGTGCCTGGCCCGGGACGACGACGCCGTCGCCGCTCTGAACCGCTACGACCGGATGCGTCGGCCGACCGTCAACGCGATCGTGCTGGCCAACCGGGATTCCGGGCCGGAGGAGACCATCGCCCGAGCCGAGGAGCACGGCGGGGCGCTGCCCGTCGGGGAGGCCGAGCAGATCGCGGCCCGCTACAAGCAGCTGGGCGGGGCCACCGTGACCCAGGTCAACACCCACCCCTCCTGGACGGTCACCCCTGCCATCGCCGCCGGTCAGGAGCCGCTCCGCGGGTGAGCCGGACCGACCGGCGACAGGATGTGAACCTGCGGCCCCTTGACCCCGAGGCCGTCGTTCGTTGAGGGCAGCAGGGGCGGAGTCCGGGACGGCGAGCAGTTCCGGGTGCGGCCCGGCGCGGCGTTCGTCCGCTGTCCGGCAGCCGTGCAGATGGCAGATCCAGCGGGCCTCGGCGTTGGCGGCGCGAGACTCGTGGGGCCGCACCCTCACAGCGGTCCGGCCGTCGAGTTGCCCGGCGAGTTCGGTCGGGTGCATGGAGCGCGCTTCCGGCTCGATCGGTCAGGCGCCAGGATCCGGGCTGTCACCGAGGGCCGTCGACGCCTCGGCGAGCGATTCGGCCACCGCATCGGCCCGGTGCTGCCATCGGGTGAGCGCCGTACGCAGCGCGTCGCCGGTGGCGAATCCGTCGAGGGCTGCCGCCGCGGAGGCGGCCGAGCGGGCGCCGAGCGCGCGGATCCTGTCGTTCTCCTCCGCGAGTTCGTGCAGCGCCGCCTTCAGAGGCGCAGGACTCCCGGCCGTGTCGGCCCCTTCGTTGAAATCCGGCGATCTCACCGCTGATCATTCCCTCCCCTGGTCGATGATCCGGTCAAGTTGGTTAATGACAGGAGTTGTCAACAAGTCGTCAATAGTGATGCACCATTCACGCCGGGTGGACCAAGCCCACGCACATCCTGCTGCCGGCCGGGCCGATGACGCAGGCGGTCGCTGTCGGCGACGCCCGGCCGACGCGACCCGTGGTCTCCGCGTCGGCCGTACCGCCCGGCGTACCCGTTGGCGTCGCCGTGCGCCTCTCCCCCTGCCTTCACCGGCCGCCGAACCATCCCGGTGGAACTCACCGGGGCCGGGGGTCGGCAAACGGTTCGCCGCCAGGCCCCACGCCCGAGCGGCGAACCGTTTCCTCGCAGATCACGCTAGGTGCGGCCGAGCCTCCGTCCGCCCGCCCTGACGCGTCCTTGACGCGCTTGACGGCCGTCTTGACGGGGCTTTGGCGGTCAGCCCTGTCCGGGGGGGCTGGGACGTGATCCTGCAGTGGCGTCGCGTCGCGGACGAGATGCGTCTTCTGGTCCTCGCGGGAGGCTGCTCACCTCGTACCGGGGGCGGAGCAGTGCAGGCCAGCCCCGACCCCGACACCTACACCTCGATCTGCGAGCCCATGATGATGGTGCGGTCGCGGGGCAGGCCGAAGTACTCGGCGGCGTCGGCGGTGATGTAGGAGGTGGCGATGAACAGCCGCTTGCGCCAGGGTGCCATGGTCGGTTCCTTCCCTCGCCGGAGCTCGATCTTCGACAGGAAGTAGGACGCCTGGTCGAGCTCCAGCCGTCCTTCCGTCCGTGCCGGGTCGAGCAGCGCCAGCGTGCCGGGCACGTCCGGGGTCTCCATGTAGCCGAACCGGGCGGTGACGTGGATGATCCCGTCCTCGGCGTAGCCGAGGTCGTCGAGGAGGATCCGCCGATCGGCCGGTACGCGGGGCACCGTCTCGGTCTCGATGGAGAGGATCACGACCTGGTCGTGCCGGACGTGGTTGTGCTCGACGTTGGCGCGCATGGCGAGCGGTGCGGTCTGCTTGCCCCGGTTGAGGAATACGGCCGTGCCGGGGACCTTCTGTGCCCGTACCTGCCCGGTGTGGAGGCCATCGACGAACTCGCGGAGCGGGCCTTCGTGGCGCGCCCGCCCCGTGGTGACGATCTCGCGGCCGCGCTGCCAGGTGGTCATGACGGTGAACGCGCTGAGGCCGATGAGCAGCGGCAGCCAGGCTCCGTGGAGGAGCTTGGTCGCGTTGGCGGCCACGAACAGCAGGTCGACGAAGAGCAGCACGGTCGCCCCGACGGCGACCAGCCACTTCGGCGTGTCCCACCGGGCGCGGGCCACGTGGAAGAACAGCAGGGTGGTGATGGTGATGGTGCCGGTGACCGCCATGCCGAAGGCGAAGGCCAGGGCGGCGGAGCTGCGGAAGGCGAAGACCAGGGTGAGGACCGAGACCATCAGCAGCCAGTTGATCCAGGGGACGTAGATCTGACCCATGGTGGACTCGGAGGTGTAGGCGATCCGCAGCCTCGGCAGGTAGCCGAGCTGGGCGGCCTGGGAGGCGACCGAGTACGCGCCGGTGATCACGGCCTGGGAGGCGATCACGGTGGCCGCCGTCGCCAGCACGACCATCGGCCAGCGTCCCCAGCCGGGTACCAGGAGGAAGAACGGACTGCTGATGTGCGCCGGGTCGTCCAGGATCAGCGCGCCCTGGCCGAGGTAGCTCAGCACGCAGGCGGGGAAGACCAGGAACAGCCAGCCGCGGGTGATCGGCCGGCGGCCGAAATGCCCCATGTCGGCGTAGAGCGCCTCGGCGCCGGTGACGGCGAGCACCACCGCGGCGAGGGCGAAGAACGCGGTGCCGAAGTGGCCGAACAGGAAGCCCAGGGCATAGCTCGGCGACAGCGCCCTGAGG
Organism: Kitasatospora sp. NBC_01560; assembly: GCF_045208415.1. Classification (NCBI taxonomy): domain Bacteria; kingdom Bacillati; phylum Actinomycetota; class Actinomycetes; order Kitasatosporales; family Streptomycetaceae; genus Kitasatospora; species Kitasatospora sp. NBC_01560. Next base: position 1,725,522 of record NZ_CP109364.1, read on the forward strand.
ATCCGAGGGTGGTCGGCGATACCGGAGAGGCCGCACGCGCCGATGGCCGTGAACCAGACGATCATCACCGGCCCGAACACCCGGCCGACCGCCGCCGTTCCCCTGCGCTGGACCAGGAACAGCACCACGATGATCGCCGCGGTGATCGGCACGACCGCGTCCCCCAGCGAGGGCTCGACGACCTTGAGGCCCTCGACCGCGGAGAGCACCGAGATCGCCGGGGTGATCATGCTGTCGCCGAAGAACAGCGACGCACCGAAGATGCCCAACGCGGCCAGCACGGCGGTGGTCCGCCGGCCGCGCCTTGAGCCCGAGCGTCGCAGCAGGGTGATCAGCGCCATGATGCCGCCCTCGCCGTCGTTGTCGGCGCGCATCGCCAGCAGCACATAGGTGACCAGGACGATGATCACCACCGACCAGAAGACGAGCGACACCACCCCGTACACGTTCTGCGTGGTGACCGGAACGGGGTGGGGGTCGTCCGGATCGAACACCGTCTGGAGGGTGTAGATCGGGCTGGTCCCGATGTCGCCGAAGACCACGCCGAGAGCACCGACCACCAGCCCGAGCCGCGCCGTGTCGTGCGCGGGCGAGTGGCGGGCCTCCGGCGGCCGTGCAGTGGAACCGTCCCTGGCCAAGGTGATCCTCCTCCGGGTGGACTGCTCCCGCTCCGGCGAGGTGCATCGGGCGGTCGATGCACCGATCATGCACGGCGACCACCGGCCGGGAGTGCCGCTCGCCGCCGACCCGGTCTCGGCGCGCCGCAGCAGACCCGACAGCGCCACGTGGCTCCTGGTGATCCTCGGCGCGGGTCGTCGGCGCGACCGTGGCGGGCGACCGTGGCGGGGCGGTCCGGCGGGGAGGGGTCCGACGCGACGTCAGGGAGCTGTCAAGGATGAACGGCGCCGCGCCAAGCTCCCGTCAAGATGCGCCGGGCGTGCGGAGATCCGGTGCTTCGCTGTGCCGCGTCCCCGTTACGCCGAATCCCACCGACCGTCCACATCGTGCTCGTGCATGCCGGCGAGGCGATCCCCGGCGACGGCGAGGTGATCGAGGGCGTGGCCTCGGTGGACGAGTCGGCGATCACCGGCGAGTCCGCGCCCGTGATCCGCGAGTCCGGCGGCGACCGCACCAGTGTCACCGGCGGCACCCGGGTGCTCTCCGACCACCTCGTCGTCCGGATCACCTCCCGGCCGGGCCAGAGCTTCATCGACCGCATGATCGCCCTGGTCGAGGGCGCGAACCGGCAGAAGACCCCGAACGAGATCGCCCTCAACATCCTCCTCGCCTCGCTGACCGTCGTCTTCGTCCTCTCCGTGGTGTCGCTCCAGCCGATGGCGATCTACGCGGGCGCCCCGCAGACCAGCGTCGTCCTGGTCGCCCTGATGGTCGCGCTCATCCCGACCACCATCGGTGCCCTGCTCTCGGCGATCGGCATCGCCGGCATGGACCGGCTGGTGCAGCGCAACGTGGTCGCGCTCTCCGGCCGCGCCGTCGAGGCGGCCGGCGACGTGGACGTGCTGCTGCTCGACAAGACCGGCACCATCACCCACGGCAACCGCCGCGCGACCGCCCTGCACCCGCTCCCCGGCGCCACCGTCGAACAGCTCGCCGAGGCCGCCCAGCTCGCCTCATTCGCCGACGGAACCCCCGAGGGCCGGTCGATCATCGAGCTCACCGACCGCCAGTACTGGGTACCGCCGCGCGCACCGGGCGAACTGGGCGAGCACCGGCCCGTCCCGTTCACCGCGCAGAGCCGGATGAGCGGCGTCGACCTCTCCTGGCCGGACGGGGCAGGCTGCCTCGTCCGCAAGGGCGCGGCCAGTGCGGTCGCCCAGTGGGTGGTGCGCTCGGGTGGCCGGCTTCCGATGGAGGCCAAGGGCGTGGTCGACCGGATCTCCGCCGCCGGCGGCACCCCGCTGCTGGTCGCCGTCCACGACCGGCACGGCGCGCGGGCGCTGGGCGTGGTCGAGCTCAAGGACGTGGTCAAGGAGGGCATCGCCGAACGCTTCGCGGAGCTGCGCCGGATGGGCATCCGCACCGTGATGGTCACCGGGGACAACCCGCTCACCGCGCGGGCCATCGCCGCCGAGGCCGGCGTGGACGACGTCCTGGCCGAGGCCACGCCAGAGGACAAACTCGCCTACCTGAAGAAGGAGCAGGCGGCCGGGAACATGGTCGCGATGACTGGCGACGGCACCAACGACGCCCCCGCCCTCGCCCAGGCCGACGTCGGCGTCGCCATGAACACCGGCACCCCGGCAGCCAAGGAGGCCGGCAACATGGTCGACCTCGACTCCAACCCCACCAAGCTGATCGAGATCATCCGCGTCGGCAAGCAACTCCTCATCACCCGAGGAGCGTTGACCACCTTCTCGATCACCAACGACGTCGCCAAGTTCTTCGCGATCATCCCCGCGATGTTCTCCGCCTCGCACCCCGGACTGCGGCATCTCAACATCATGGAACTGCACAGCCCGACCTCGGCCATCGCCTCCGCGATCGTCTTCAACGCCCTGATCATCGTCGCCCTGATCCCGCTCGCCCTGCGTGGCGTCCGCTACCAGCCCGCCAACGCCACCGACCTGCTCCGCCGCAACCTGCGCGTCTACGGACTCGGCGGCCTGATCCTCCCCTTCCTCGGCATCAAGGCCATCGACCTGCTGATCCGGTTCGTCCCCGGCCTCGGCTGACAAGGACCGTCGGCGCGCGACCGGAGAGGGAGACGGAGACGGAGACGGAGCGATGAACGGCACGACGGGCAACGCCGGCGCGCAACGGATCCGGATCCTCGGCGGACAGCACGACCTCACCGTCCACGCCGTGACCTTCCACGGCACGCTGTGCACCGGATTCACCGAAAGCCCCGCTTCGATGATCCACTGACGGGTCCCGACGAACTTCGATCAGCCCGCCGGGGATCACCCGAACTCGCGGAGCCGCGGCCGGACTCCCAGCGCCGTCAGGGCCAGCGCCGCCGCGAGCGCGGCCCCGCCGAGGGCTGCGGTGGTCACGCCGAGGTCGTCGTCGGTGGCGGCGACCGCGCTCTCGAAGGCTCGCTGGTTGATCGCCTGGGTGGCGTCGATGGCGCCGCTGAGCACGCCGAAGTCGGCGTTGGACTGGCCGGCGGCGGTGCCGGTGTTGAAGGTGACGGCCTCCTTGAGGCGCCCCTGCACGTTCAGTTCGCGGATCTTTCGGTCGTCCCGCTGGTACTGCTGGAAAGCGGTCAGCACCTGCTCGGCGGCGTCCTGCTCCCCGTCGAAGGTGATGTTGCGCAGTTCGTCGCCGAGGTACCCGCCGAAGCCGACGGCGGCGTGGTCGGCGCGATGCCGGTCCGCGAAGGAGGCGAGCTCGGTGTTGTAGCCGGCCAGGGTGGCGCCGTCGAGGCGGGCGAAGGACTGGGTCTTGTCGAGGAAGCTCTGCTCGTAGGCGGCCGAGCGGGCCGGATCCGTGAGGTAGCGGCTCTCGTCCGCGTTGAGGTCGTACGCCACCGCCCTGGCGCGGCTGAGCGCGATCACCGAGTCGAAGGAGTTGCTCTTCGCCACGACCAGCTGGTGGTCGGCCCGGGAGGCCAGCGTCAGCGCGGTGAGCAACCCGGCGAGGGCGAGCAGGGTGGTGACGGCGAGCGGCACGTTGACCAGCCGGTGGAAGCAGACCGCCAGCAACCGCTGCAGCACACCGAGCGCGGCGAGCGCGAGCAGACCCGTGACCAGGATCCACCACCAGCCGGCCGCCAGATCACCGCGCCGGGCGTCGTAAATGTGCTGGACGGTGGCCGAGTTGGCCGCCGTCACCTCGTCCACGGCGGGCAGCAGGCGCTGCCGCAGCAGGTCGGTGGCCTGCCGGTAGGACGCCAGCGCGTCCGCCGACGGCTTGCCCGCGGGTGCGTGGGCCTGGTCCTCCAGGAGCTGGGCCCGGGCCACCAGGGCCTCGTAGTGGCCGAGTTCGCCGATCACCGCCTGCACGGCCCGCTGTCCGGCCGGATCGCCCGCCGCCGCCTCCGCGACGCGCTGCAGGTCGTTGTCGGCCTGGGTGCGGCGCCGCTCGTAGGTGTCCAGCGTCTCCTGGCGCGGCTTCGCGTAGTCCGGCTCGGCGCCGAACAGCAGCAGGTTGGCGGCCTGGGCGTCCATGTCGTTGAGCGCGAAGTACAGGTCGGCCGAGCGCACCACCTGCGGGGCGGCCCGGTGGCCGATCACGTCCGTCCCGTCCCGGGCCCCGCCCAGGACGGTGGCGGTCACGGCCCCGGCGGCGAGCAGCGCCACCAGGCAGAGGGCGGTCAGCGCGCGGACCAGGCGCGGGGTGTTCCACCAGGCACGGCTGCGCCAGCCGGGGGAGGTCCAGTGACGGGGGACACGCGGCACGGGTCGTGGAACAGTCGTATCCGGGCTCGCCACCCCCGGCTCGCCCGCTTTCCCCACGACGATCGTTCCGCTCGACGAACCCGTTGGCATCGCCGCGCGCCCCCTCCCCTGTTTTTCACTGGCCGCCGAACTTGCCCCGGCGCAGCTGGCCGGGGCTGGGATTCGGCCCGGGCCGCCCCCAGCCGTTGAGCTGGTGGCGAACCGTTTCTGCACTGATCACGCTATGGCCGGAACCCGCCCTGTCCGGTCGGCACTGACGCCTCCTTGACGCGCAAGGCATCGATCTTGACGGATCGTTGGCGCCGGGGTCATGGCTGGAAGCGGTGGCCGATACCCGGCTCGGTGATCAGGTGGCGCGGGCGGCCGTGGTCCGCCTTCTTCCTCCAACGGCCTGCTTCCTGCGGGAGCACCTGGGCATGCTGCTCCTCCCGGATCGTTGGGTCGGCGCGTTCAGACGGCCTGGCCGACGAGCTGGTCGGCGAGCTTGGACAGACGCTTCTGCGAGCGCTCCTCCTGGACCGCCTGGGCGGTGGGTGCGACGGCTCCCCCGTCGTAGTAGGCGCCGTTGGTGAGGGCGGCGGACGGAAGGCAGAGCCGGACCACGGCCGCCGCACCCTCGGCCGGCGGCGCGCCGACCCGCCCGTACAGCGGCAGCAAGGCGGTGTCGCACGGGCCCGGGTTGAGACTGACGGCGGTGATGCCCGAGCCTGCCGGGGCCATGTCGGCGGTCGCCATGGTCAGCGCCAACTGCGACTGCGCGTATGCGGCAACCCGCGAGTACTTCTTCACCCGGTGCGGGTCCGTCCAGTTCATCGAGGCGGTGCGGTGCAGCGAGGAGGAGACGTTGACGATCCGCGCGTCGCCGGCCGCGGACAGCGGGGCCCGCAGCAGCTTGGCCAGCAGGTGCGCGGCAAGGAAGTTGACCTGGAGCGAGACCTCGTTGCCGTCGTCGGTGAGGGTGCAGCGCTCGGGAGCCATCACGGCGGCGTTGTTCACCAGCAGGTCCAGCGCCGGGTAGTGCTTCACGACCGTGCCGGCCAGTACGGCCACCTCCGAGAGACGGGTGAAGTCGGCTGCCAGCGCGACGAGTCGGTTGCGCCGGGTGCCCACGGCGACCAGACGCTCGACGGCGTCCTCGGCCTCGGCGGTGGTGCGGGCGTGCACCAGAACGGTCGCCCCGTGCCCGGCCAGCAGGCGGGCGGTCTCCCAGCCGATCCCGGAGGAGGCGCCGGTGACGAGGGCGATGGGGGCACCCCCGGCCGAAGGCTGGGGGAGCGCGGACAGAACAGCGTCGGACATGACCCGTCCAAGGGTGAAAGGCACGGCGGGGCACGCGGGCACGGCAGGTGCCGACTGCCCACGGGGCCGTCCGTGCAGGAAGGTTGGTGCGATGAGAGCGCGCGCCCGCCCCTGCCCGCACAATGGACGGGCAGGGACGGACGCGATGAGCGGCACGGGCGCGACGGATCGGGGTCGGGCTCGTGACACGGCCGGCAGTGGAGCGGGGAGGCTCGGTCCTACCGGACGGCGGTGACGACCGCGACAGCGACGATCCGCGGCCGCGTATGCGGCGGACGGTCGTGGTGGCGTGTCGAGCCGTTCATGCCCCCATCAAAGCCTCCGCTGCCCGTCCGGGCCATGTCCGGCCGCCCACCCTGACGAACCCCTTGCGCCTCCCTGACGCCCCATTGACGAGGCAGGGGCGTCCGGACGTCGAACGTACTGCCCCACTGGGAGATCCGGCCCGGCCGCGAGCGAACGGAAGCCGCGTCCCGCGGCGGCCGGAGGTGGCCTCGACGGAGCCGTCGGCCGAGGTGGCTCGGGTGCCCGTCCGGGAAAGGGCAGACACTCCACGTCGGCCGGGCGCAGCACCCATGGCGGCTGGTGCGGGGACGACCCCACGAGTGTCCGTGCACTGCCGGCTTCCGGCCGGTCCGGCAGGAGGTGGCGTATCGGGCCGGGCGCTCACGCGGTGAGCCGGCTGGTCACCATCGGAGACCTCGCACGTCAGGAGTCCGTCAGGAATCCGCCGCCGGGCGTCATGACGGCGTCAGCAGGTGCCGCGGACGCCCTCGCTACGCGTTCACTGGACATGGCGAGACCCATCCGCCGACGGAGGCGAACAGCCATGACCGGAACCACCCGCGTGATCGTCGGACTCAGCGGCTCGCTGAGCAGCCTCGCCGCGTTGTACCGCGCCGTGGAGGAGGCCGCCCGGCTCGGCGCCACGCTGGTGCCGGTCGTCGCCTGGTCCCCGTCCGACGGCACCGGCTGCGGCGACCTGCGCCCGCTGTCCGAGCTGGAGCATGCCGCCCGCAAGCGCCTCGACACCGCCTTCGCCCAGACGTTCGGCGGCTACCCCGCCGGCCTGGTCGTCCACCCTCTCGTGGTCCAGGGGCACGCAGGTGCGGCCTTGGTCCGCGCGGTCACCGGCCCGGCCGACCTGCTCGTGGTCGGCACCGGCGGGCACGGCCGCCTCGACCGCCTGCTGCACCGCTCCGTCCTGCGCTACTGCCGCACCTGTGCGACCTGCCGGGTCATCGCCGTGTCGCCGTCCGAGCTGCTGGAGCGGCTGACGCTCACCGCCCGCAGCGGGGCACCGCTCCCCCTCGCCGCGGGTGGCCGGTAGGCCCGGACCGTCGGAGTGCGCTGACGGTCGGCCGGGTGCGCCCCGCCGGCCGTTCAGCGCGTCCGCGCCGGCGGGCCGGCGGGCCGGCGGGCCGGATCCTCGGCCGGCAGCTGAACCACCAACCGGTCCGGTGCGTAAGGGTCGCACGCACAAGGCCGGGAGCCTCGCCGTATTCCGCAGGAGAAAACCCGGCCCGGCCAATCCGGAACGGCCCGCCGGCGGAGCCGGCGATCCGTCACAAAGGACCGGGATCGGCCGAGGACGCCTGTCCCGCAAAGCCCACCGGGGCGGGTGGTGCACGAAAGGGCAGATCTCCCGACCTTGTCGTATGGATCCCATCAGGAGTCCCGGGACGGAGGATTTCCGAGGTCTAGCATCCATATTCTTCGAGAAGAAAGATGCTTCTGACATGAAATCCCTGTCCCGCCTGAAACGTGCCCTGGCCTGCGGGGTGGCAGCAGTCGCCGTGGTCTCCGGCCTGACCGTGCAGGCCCAGGCCGCGCCGGCGGCGGCCCCCGTGGACAAGACCTGCGGAACCCCGGCCGTGCCTGGTGGCGGCAACTGCATGAGCTCGTTGATCAGCTCCGCATTCGACACGATCAGACTCATGCACAATGCCGCCAACCTCAACAAGCTGGACAACGCGGAGTTCACCCAGAGCACCGCGACGAAGTTGAGCCAGAAGTTTCCGGGGTTCAACGTCATGGTGTTCAAGACGGTGGGCACCGACCTCTATGACACCGAATGGTTCACGAACGAGCACAAGGCCGATATGAAGGGGGTATTGCTCGACACCACCTACAAACTCAACCACTTCCTGGACAAGGAGAAGAAGGAGCCCTCCGGCTACGACAAGTTCCGGATCTGGGTCTTCCAGGGGGACTCGACCTTCCGCAACCGGGGCGACGGCGGCTACCTGAACTGGGCGTTCGTCGGCAATGACGGCGACACCGTCAAGAAGGAGTCGTGGACCTGCCGGTCGGGCACCGCGCGGCCCTACAAGTGCGACGGTGACGTGCGCACCATCCACTTCCCCGCGCGATCCGGTTACGCCACCAGGACCGGCAGCCTGACCCCCGACTCCAGTGGCCCCGGCTACCACGCCTGCCTGGACGTCAGCGGCAATGGCACCGCGAACGGCACCCCCGTGCAGATGTGGGAGTGCAACGGCGGCGACGCCCAGAAGTGGACCTACAACGGCTACAAGCTCCGGGCAGCCAACGGCAAGTGCCTCGATCTTGCGGACAACAGAGCCGAGAACGGGGCCAAGCTCCAGATCTGGGACTGCCTGGAAATCCCCGGTCAGCGCTGGAACATGTCGGCCGGCGGCGGCTTTAGGCACATGACGGACCAGGACGACCGGTCCAAGGACGTCTGCATCGACGACTTCAGCGGCCGGACCGCCAACAGCAGTTCGGTGACGGCCTGGGCCTGCGGCGCCGAGGACAGGCGGGACGCCCCCAACCAGAACTGGGCCTGGGGCGGCACCCCGCCGACCACCACCCCGACCACGCCCGCCAACGGCGCAGACGTGTACCTGAAGCTCGACAACGGACTGGGCGCCGTCCCGCTCAGCGGCTCCGCCGGCGCCTCGGTCGTCCCCGGGATCCGGGGCGGCAGCGAATCCAAGTGGAAGATCACCTCGGTGGGCGGCGGTCGCTACCGCATCACCAGCTCCTACGGGCTGGAACTCACCGAGAGCAGCAACTACATGGCCGAACTCCAGCCGTGGAGCAACTCCTCGCGGCAGAAGTGGGAGCTCTTCGGAGTCGGCAACGGCAGGTACCAGATCCGGATCTCCGACGACGACTGCCTCGCCCACGACGCCGACTTCAAGCAACTCGGCGTGTGGACGTGCAAGCGGGGCTGGCAGCAGGAGTGGGTCCTGGAGTCCCAGTCCGGCGGCGTGATCACCCCGGCCGAACCGGGCACTCCGACGAACCCGAAGCCGCCGACGGACCCGAAGCCCCCGACGACCGGTGGCGGTTCCGCCGTCCCGACCGAGCGGCCGCTGTTCCTGAAACTGTCCAACGGGCTGGGCGCGTCGGCACCCACCGAGACCGCGAGCTGGGGCTCGCCGATCGTGGCCGGGATCCTGGGGTACAAGGGGTCGCGATGGACGATCAAACCGCTGGGCGGCGACCGCTACCGGATCGTCAACGACCTCGGCTACAACCTCACCGAGAACCCGGAGACCTACCTGGCCGAGCAGCAGGCGTGGGGCGACACCTCCAACCAGAAGTGGCGGTTCGTCAGCCTCGGCAACGGCAAGTACCGGATCCAGATCTCCGACGACGACTGCCTCACCCACGACTCCGACTTCAAGCAACTCGGCGTGTGGAGCTGCGAGGGCGGCTGGAAGCAGGAGTGGTCCTTCCAGCTCCTCTGATCGGGCAGCCCTGACGGCATCGGCTCGTCCCGTACGGTGCCGGGCCGGGCGGTGAAACCGTCCCACACCGCCGGGCCGCGGCCGTCCTCGTCCTGCATGGCGACCTCCGGTACGACCGGGATCACCACGGCGAGAAGGCGGACGGGGCCTGCCACGGGGCCGAGGCGCGGGCCGAGGACGCGCACGGACACGGGCACCGTGGTGGCGCGGGCGCCCGCAGGGTCCAGGTGGCCGCAGTCGGCGCGCCAAGGCCGTTCCGGGTCATGGGCGCCGGCGTCGGCAGCGGTCCGGGATGGCGGGTCGCCCACCCGGCGGGCGTGACGGTGGAGCCTGGGGCCCGGACGGGCCGGACGGGCCGGACGGGCCCGCGGCCGTTCATGGTCGAAGAGATCGTGGTGTCCATGCCAACCTCCGAATGCCGTCGACGGTACTGCTGGTCGCGAGCACGGACGGCCCCGGGGAGCCGGGAGATCCGGCCAGGGCCTCGGTCGGACGGTCGGTCCGGTGGCCGGCCGGTCGTCCTGCCATTCACGCTAACGGCAGAGCGGCGGCCGACCGTGGTACTCGGGACGGAACCTCGTGGTCGGGGCGGTACCACGGTCCTACGCCGAACGGGCGGCGCCTCTGCGGCCAGGACGGCGGCACAGGCGGACGGATACCGGGCGGGCGGATACCGGGCGGGCGGACGCCGGGCGCGCGGATACCGACGGCGAGCGCCCCACGTCGTCGTCCCCGGCCTCGACGGGAGCGACCGCCACCTCGGTGCCGTCACCCCCGGTCCGGCCCCCGGCCCCGACCCGCCCCCGTCACACCGGCCGGGTCAGCCCCATGTCGTACGCGAAGATCACGGCCTGCACCCGGTCCCGGGCGCCGATCTTCGCCAGCACCCGTCCGACGTGCGTCTTGACGGTGGATTCGGCGAGCACCAGGCGTTGGGCGATCTCGCCGTTGGTCCAGCCCTGGGCGATCGCGACCAGGATCTCCCGCTCGCGCTCGGTCAGCGCGGCCAGTCGCGGGTCTCCGGCCGGCCCCTCGCCCGGCCCACGGGCCGGCAGGTGGTGGGCGTAGGCGTCGAGCAGCCTCCGGGTCAGCCCGGGGGCGATCACCGCGTCACCCGAGGCAACCGCCCGGATGCCGGCGAGCAGCTCCTCCGGCAGGGCGTCCTTGAGCAGGAACCCGCTGGCTCCGGCCCGCAGCGCCGCGTGGGCGTACTCGTCCATGTCGAAGGTGGTCAGCACCAGGACCCGGCAGCGCCCGCCCGCGGCCACGATCCGGCGGGTGGCCTCGATCCCGTCCATGCCCGGCATCCGCACGTCCATCAGCACCACGTCGGGCCGCAGTTCGGCGGCCCGGCGCACCGCGTCGGCGCCGTGCCCGGCCTCACCGACCACCTCGGTCTCGGGGCTGCTTTCGAGCAGCATCCGGAAGCCCAGCCGCTGCAGCGGCTGGTCGTCGACGATCAGCACGGTGGTCACGACGCGGAGCCTCCGGGGTCGGTGGGCGGGGTGAGGCTGAGGAGGGCTTCGACCGTCCAGCCGCCGCCCGGCGCCGGACCGGCCGCGACGGTGCCGCCGTAGAGGGCGGCCCGCTCGCGCATACCGGCCAGGCCGTGCCCCTCCTCGTTGGGCGGTGCGGCGCTCGGACCGTCCGGCGGGCCGTTGTCCTGCACCCGGATCAGCACCGTGTCGCCCTCGACCGCGATCCGGAGCTCGGCCCGGGTGCGGGTGCCCGCGTGCTTGAGGCTGTTGGTGAGCGCCTCCTGCACGATGCGGTAGACGGTCAGCTGGGCCGCCGGGTCGAGCAGTTCCACGTCACCGGCGGTGCGGTAGCGGACCTGCGGCCCGGCGGCCCGCACCCGCTCGCAGAGCTCGTCGAGGTCGGCGACGCCCGGCTGCGGGCTGAGCTCGGGCCCCTGCCGCTGCTCGCGCAGCACGCCGAGCATCCGGCGCATCTCGCCGAGCGCCTGCCGTCCGGTGCCGGCGATCAGCTGCAGCGCCTCCTTGGCTCGGCCGGGGTTGAGCTCCGCCGCGTACGCGCCGCCGTCGGCGAGGCCGATGATCACCGACAGGTTGTGGCCGATGATGTCGTGCATCTCGCGGGCCACCCTGGCCCGCTCGGTGGCGGCTGCCAGCTCGGTGCGCTGGTCGCGTTCGATCTCCAGCCGGACGGCGCGCTCGCGCAGAGCGGCCACGTGCGCCCGGCGGATCCGGAGCACCAGGCCCAGCGCGACGGATGCGGTGGCGGCGCTGGCGAGGAAGAACAGCGCGTCACCGAAGAACACCGCGCTGGACAGCCGCACGGCGGCCACCCCGAGCGCCGCAGCCATGACGGCGCAGGCCCAGGGCAGGTGCCGCAGCCGGCCGTGCAGCGCCAGGCTGTACAACGCGATCAGCAGCGCCACGTCCGCACGCAGCCAGACCATCCCGGCCCACTGCGCCATGAAGACCGCCGCGATCACCGCGAATGTCGCCGACGGCGCCCTTCGGCGCCACCACAGGGGCAGCACCAGCGCGAGCTGCCAGACCAGGGTGGCGGCGGTCGAGAGGTGCGCGATCCGGATCCGCTCGCGCGGCCCGGCGTCGTGCACGAGGTCCGGTACGCAGAACAGCAGGAGGACGACGGCCACCACGGCCGTGTCCAGTAGCCACGGGTGGCGCTGGTCCAGCCCGCGCAGCCGCTGGCCGGCCCGGGTCAGCCGGACCACCACGGGGTGCGCCCACAGGGTTTCGAGCCCCTGCGGAGGGGGCGCCGGGGGCGTGGCGGGGCCCGCCCGGGTGCCGGAGTCGTCTGCGGTCACGGAGGTCACCTGTCCATAGTGGGCGATGCCCGGCGGCCCGCCGCCCGAGCAGTGCCGCCGGCGGTCCGATGCCTGACGCCCGATGTCCGATGCCCGACGTCGGACGGGAGGCGTCGGACGTCGGGCATCGGACGTCAGGCATCGGACGTCAGGCGTCGGACGTCAGGCGTCGGACGTCGGGCATCGGGCACCGATGCGTCAGCCGTCACGCATCGGTGCGCACCAGGCGCCAGGCCGCGGCGCCCAGCGCCAGGGCGGCCCAGGCGAGGAGGACCAGCAGCCCGGCGGTCGGGCTCAGCATGGTGGCGTCGTGGTGCAGCGCGAACATCGCCTCCCCCGCGTTGCTGGGCAGGTACGGGCTGATGTGGTCCTGCCAGGAGGTGGGCAGCAGGCTGACCAGGCCGGGGATCAGCATCAGCGTGGCGACCAGCACCGAGATCCCGCCCGCCACGGAGCGCAGCAGCGCGCCCAGGGCGGCGCCGACCACACCGACCAGAGCCAGGTAGAGGCCCGCGCCGAGCAGGCTGCGCACCACGCCGGGGTCGGAGACGGTGAGCGCGGCCGGGGTGCCGGCGACGATCCCGCTGCCGATCAGGAAGGCGGTGAACGCCCCCACCGTCCCGACCACCAGGGCGACCGCCCCGTACACGGCGGCCTTGGACCACAGCACCGGCAGCCGGCGCGGCACGGCGGCCAGGGTCGAGCGGATCATCCCGGTGGAGTACTCGCCGGCGGTGACCAGGACGCCCAGCACGCCCAGCGCGAGCTGGCCGAAGTTGGTGCCGAACAGCGACAGGCGGACGGCCGTGGCACCGGCGAAGTCCCGGTCCATGTGCCCGCCGGAGGTGATCCGGTGCTTGTACTGCGCGCAGGCGATCAGGCCGAAGGCGATCACGAAGACCAGGGCGAGCCCCAGCGTGATCCAGGTGGAGCGCAGCGACCACAGCTTGGCCCACTCCGCGCGCAGCACCCGGCGGCCGCTGACCCGGTAGGCCGGGCGGGCGGGCCGGGTACCGGACGGCTCCGCGGAGTGGACGGGGGTGATGGTGGTCATGCCACCCTCCCGGGGGTCTCGATGCCGGTGGTGGTCCCGTGGTACTCGACGGAGTCCCTGGTCAGGTCCATGAACGCCTCCTCCAGGGACACCGCCCTGGCCGTCAGCTCGAACAGCGCGATGCCGTGCTCGGCGGCCTTCAGCCCGATCGCGCGCGGGGTCAGGCCGGTCACCTGCAGCTCCTCGGAGCCGACCCGGCCGGTGATCTCGACGCCGGGCCCGGCCAGCACCTCGCGCAGCCGGGCCGCATCGGCACTGGCCACCTTGACGGTGTCGCCGCCGGCCTGCCGGACGAGGTCCTTCACGGTGGTGTCGGCGAGCAGCCGCCCGCGTCCGACGATGATCAGGTGCTCGGCGACGAGCGCCATCTCGCTCATCAGGTGCGAGGAGACGAAGACCGTGCGGCCCTCGGCGGCGAGGGCGGTGAGCAGGTTGCGGATCCAGAGCACGCCCTCGGGGTCGAGGCCGTTGACCGGCTCGTCGAGCATGACCGTGGCCGGGTCGCCGAGCAGGGCGGCGGCGATGCCGAGCCGCTGGCCCATGCCGAGCGAGAACGCCCCGGCGCGCTTCTTCGCCACCGTGCGCAGTCCGGTCAGCTCGATCACCTCGTCGACCCGGCGGCGCGGAATGCCGTGCGTGTAGGCCTGGGCCATCAGGTGGTCGAAGGCCGAGCGGCCCGGGTGGATGGACTTGGCCTCCAGCAGCGCGCCGACCTCCTGCAACGGCGAGGTGTGCTCGGCGTAGCGGCGGCCGTTGACCGTCACCGCCCCCGCGGTCGGGGCGTCGAGGCCGACGATCATCCGCATGGTGGTGGACTTGCCGGCCCCGTTGGGTCCCAGGAAGCCGGTGACCGCCCCCGGCCGGACGGTGAAGTCCAGCCGGTCGACCGCCGTCTTCTCGCCGTACCGCTTGGTCAGCTGGTACGCCTCGATCATGGGTGCTCCCTCGCACTCGGGCGCCGGCCGTCCCGGGACGCCTCACCGGCAACGCTAGCCGCGCCCGGCCCGGTAACCGTGGTACCGGGGGCTGGTGCCCCGCCCGGCCGGTGGTACCGCGGTACTACGTCCCACCTGCGGCGGAGCCGTCGGCGAGGCAGCACCGGCCGCGGACGCGACGAGCACGGCGCGCACCGGGAGTGGGTCCTCGACGACGCGTCACCGCTGGGCGGGAACCGGGTGGTCACCGGCTTCCCCCATCCGCTCGGACAGCCGACCACCCCGTGGACGTCGGCCGGCTCGCCAACGACGCACTGTCGCTCCACCGGGTCCAGGTGATCGACCTGATCAACACCGCCGAACGGGGGTCCGGCATGCGGGTCTTCCGCTGATCGCCATCCCCTTGGCGAACCGTCCCGGGCGGTGGCGAGCAGCATGCCGGGCTCTTCCTACTGCACCGCCCGGGCGGCACGCCGCCGAGCCGTTACGGGACCACGTGGACGGCGCCGGCGGCCGCGGACCGTTCGATGGCGGCCAGGAGCCGGTGGTGGCGCAGGGCGGTCCCGAAGCTCGGGTGCGGCTGACGGCCTTCGGCGATGGCCCGGGCGACCTCCTGGTAGAGGGCCGCGATGTTGGCCGGCGGGCCGGACCGGACGGCGGCGGGGACGGTGCGACAGGCGTCGGGCACGGTCAGGACTTCGTCACCGATCCTGATGGCCCAGTCACCCCAGTGGATGAACGTACCGGGCCGGGCCGGAGTGGCGGTCAACGTTGCCTCGCTGCCGACGAGTTCGAGGAGGAAGCCGTCCCCGGTGGGCTCGTTGCCGCCGTGCACGGCGACGGAGGCGGTGGCGCCGCCCGCCAGTGCGCCGTGCAGCAGCACGTGGCTGGGCGTGGCGTTGGGTGCGGTCCGCTCCGTTCCGGCGACCAGCACGCGGTCGTGCATCCGGGGCAGTCGTGCGGAGACTTCGGTCAGCGGGCCCGCGACCCGTTCGAGTGTGGCCAGGAAATGGCCGGCCATGACGGTCAGGATGTCGGTCCCCTCCGCGGGGTCCAGGCCGAAGACCAGGTTCGGCCAGATGCGACTGCCACCCCACGGGGCGCCGTCGGCCACCAGCACGACCGACTCCAGTGTGCCGATCCGGCCTTCGGCCACGAGGTCGGCGGCGAAACGGGCGCTCGGGGAGTGATGGCCCTGGAGGACGACCGCGTGGACGATGCCGGCAGCGGAGGCGGCCTCGGTCAGCTCGTGCGCTTCCTCGGCGTCGACGCCCAGCGGCCATTCGGACACCACGTGCTTGCCGGCGGCGAGCGCGGCCCTGATCACGGCGGCATGCCCGGAGGCCCTCACCGAGACGACGACCAGGTCGACGTCGGGGTGCGCGGCGAGCCTGCCCGCGTCGGTGAAGGCGTGTCGTACGCCGTGGGCGGCTGCCGCGCGCTCCGCGCTGGCCCGGTTGGTCGTCGCGACCGCGGTCACTTCGAACTCCTCCAGTGCGGCGAGCGCCGGCAAGTGCGAACCGTCCGCCCAGCCGCTCGCCCCGACAACTCCGACTCGGATCATGTGCGCCCCCTCAGTTGTGTACCTTCCGGTACGAAACTAGGCGGGCGCGCCGCCCTCGCGCAAGAGGTAACGTACCGATAGGTATAGAACTGGGAAGGGAGGACGGCATGCCCGGTGGACGCCCACGGTCGTTCGACACGGACACCGCACTCGACCGCGCGCTGGAGGTGTTCTGGCGGCAGGGGTACGAGGGCACCTCGCTGACCGATCTGACCGCCGCGATGGGCATCAACAGGCCCAGCCTCTATGCCGCCTTCGGCAACAAGGAGGACCTGTTCGGCAAGGTCCTCGCCCGTTACCTCGAAGGCCCCGGAGCCTACGCCGCCGACGCGCTGGACGCGCCCACCGGCCGCGAGGTCGTCGAGCGGCTGATCCACGGCGCCGTCGACCTGACCACGGGCAGGAGCACGCCCAGCGGCTGCCTCTGCGTCAAGAGCGTCCACGCCGGCGGGCCCGACGCGCAGGCCGCACGCCAGGACGCCGTCGCCGCACGCAAAGCCGGTGAGGCGGCACTGCGCAGACGGCTGGAGCAGGCCACCGATCTCCCCTCCCGCTACGCCCCGGCCGACCTGGCCGCACTCGTCCACACGGTCACCGACGGCATCGCCGTCCAGGCCGCGGCCGGCCGCGACCACGAGGAGCTGGCGCGGGTCGGCCAACTGGCGCTGCGCGCCCTGCTGGACTGAGGACCCGCGCGGCCGGAAAGGACGCGGCGGCGCGCGTACCGCGTGCCGCCGGGCCCGTCGTCACGCCCGACCGGTCGGGCGCAGTTCGCGTTCGAGGGCGGACAGGGCGAAGGTGTGCGCGGAGGCGTCCTGCCAACGCGACCGCCCGAACATCACGTCGCCGGAGAGCCCGTTGAGCATGGCCACCGCCCTGATGACGAACTCGGGGAGGTCGACCTCGGCGAACTGTCCCAGCGCCCACCCCTCGCGAAGGATGGCGTCCAGGCGCTCCTCCCAGGCGTCGGACAGCGCGGTGAGGAGTTGCCGGCCGGCGTCGTCGTGGCGCTGGGCCAGCACCTGCGTCCACAACGCGTAGCGTTCGTCGCCCTGGTGGCGGGGGAGGTAGAAGCGGACGAACAGCGCCAGCTTCTCGGCAGGGGACGCGGCCTCGTCGGCGGCCTGCTGGTACCTGGCCCCGAGGTCCGCCTCGCTCCAGGCGAGGACCTCCAGCAGGAGCCGGTCCTTCTTGCCGAAGTGGTAGAGGATGTGACCGGTGCTCATCCCGGCCCGCGCGGCGATGTCCGACATTCGCACGGCCGCGGCGCCCTTCTCCGCGATGGCGCTGATCGCGGCCTGCATCGCCCGGCCGCGCGCCTCGTCGCCGCTGGGCTGGCGCTTCCGGCCACCCGGGGCCGCCCGGGCCGGCAGCGGGGTGGGGAGCGGCTCGGGGCCGGCGCCTGCCGCAGGCCCGGGCGCGCGGTCCGCCGGGAGGGAGCGCTGCGGCCGCTCCGACGCGAACTCGGGCTCGGATCCGGACGCGGGCTCGGATCCGGACGCGGGCTCGGGCTCGGGCGTCGGCATGGCGGCCTCATCTCGATTCTGGGGTTCTAGATCGGTAGTCTAGACTGAAAATCTAATCAGCACGACCGGAGGCACGGCACCGCGCGCGATCGGTTCGACGCCCAGCGATCTGCCCGTCCGGCCCGACCATCCAGGAGACACCCGCATGACGCGCGGATTCGACGTAGTGGAGACCTGTATCGCCGACCTGCGCGAGGCGCTGGAGAAGGGCCGCACGACGGCGGTCGAGCTGCTCGACGCCTACCTCGCACGGATCGACGCCTACGACCGGCCCGGCACCGCCACCGCACTCAACGCGATGGTCGTGATGAACCCGGACGCCCGCGCCGAGGCCGAGGCCTCCGACGCACGCCGAGCGGGCGGCGCGACGCTCGGCCCGCTCGACGGCATCCCCTACACCGCGAAGGACAGCTACCTCGCGAAGGGGCTGACGGCCGCGGCCGGTTCGCCCGCCTTCGAGCACCTCGTCGCCCAGCGCGACGCCTTCGCCATCGAGCGGCTGCGCGCGGGCGGGGCCGTCCTCATCGGCCTGACCAACATGCCGCCGATGGCGAACGGCGGCATGCAGCGCGGCGTGTACGGCCGCGCGGAGAGCCCGTACAGCGCCGACTGGCTCACCAGCGCCTACGGCTCCGGCTCGTCCAACGGCTCCGGCACCGCGACCGCCGCGTCGTTCGGCGCGTTCGGCCTCGGCGAGGAGACCTGGTCGTCGGGCCGGGCGCCCGCCTCGAACAACGCGCTGTGCGCCTACACGCCCAGCCGCGGCGTGATCTCGGTGCGCGGCAACTGGCCGCTCGTGCCGACCATGGACGTCGTGGTCCCGCACACCCGCACCATGGCCGACCTGCTCGAACTGCTCGACGTCATCGTGGCCGACGACCCGGACACCCGCGGCGACCTGTGGCGCGCCCAGCCGTGGGTGCCGCTGCCCGCGGCCTCGCAGGTGCGCCCCGCCTCGTACCCGGCACTGGCACCCGCTGACGCCCGCACGGCGCACGCCGCGCTGGCCGGCAAGCGCGTCGGCGTCCCCAGGATGTACATCAACGCCGACCCGGAGGCCGGCACCAACCCCGACGGTGGCATCGGCGGCCAGACCGGCGACCGGATCGACACCCGCCCCTCCGTGATCGCCCTGTGGGAAGCCGCGCGCCGCGACCTGGAGGCCGCCGGCGCCGAGGTGGTCGAGGTCGACTTCCCCGTCGTGTCCAACTACGAGTCCGACCGCCCCGGCGCACCCTCGCTGCTCACCCGCGGCCTGGTCGGCCGCGACTACCTCACCGTCGAGATCGAGGACCTGTCCGCGTGGGCGTGGGACGACTTCCTGCGCGCCAACGGGGACCCGGCCCTCCCCACCCTGGCCGACGTCGACAGCGACCGCATCTGGCCCAAGCAGCCGGGCGAACTCCCCGACCGCTACGCCGGCTTCGACGACACGATCGGCGACTACCCGCGTCTCGTGCGCGAGCGCCCGTACGCCTCCTTCACCGACATGCCGCACCTCGAACAGGGGCTGCGCGGCCTGGAGGAGACGCGCCGGGTCGACCTGGAGTCGTGGATGGACGAACTGCGCCTGGATGCGGTCGTGTTCCCCGCCGTCGCCGACGTCGGCCCCGCGGACATGGACGTCTCCGAGGCCTCCGCCGACCTCGGCTGGCGCAACGGCGTCTGGGTCGCGAACGGCAACCTGGTGCCCCGTCACCTCGGCATCCCCACGGTGACCGTGCCCATGGGCACCATGACGGACACCGGCATGCCCGTCGGCCTGACCTTCGCCGGCCGTGCCTACGACGACAACGCGCTGCTGGCCCTCGGCGCGGCCTTCGAGGCGACGGGCGACCGGCGGACGGCGCCGTCGCGCACGCCGCGGCTGTCCGCACAGTGACGTGAAGTGACGTGACGCTCGGCGGTCGCCGTCGCGGTCGCGGTCGCGTGCGCCGTCGCGGTCCGTCGCGTGCACCGGGCCCCGGCCGGAGGACGTCCGGCCGGGCCCCGGTGCAGTGGGCGAGGAGAGCCGGGATGCTGCTCGTGGCGGGCAGCATCCCGGCCGGCACCGCCTACCGTCCGGAGGTGGCCCGACGGCCCGGCCTCACCTCAGGTGCCGCGCGAGGAACCGGGCCGCGGCCTCCCCCGCGAACGGCGGGACGCCGGTGTGCCCGCCCATGTTGGCGTTCAGCGTCTTCTCCTCGGAGCCGAAGGCGTCGAAGAGATCCAGCGCCGCCTGCCGGTCGTTCCCCTCGTCGTCCCACTGCAACAGGACGTGCAGCGGAACGGTGACCCGTCGGGCCTCCTCGAACACGGCGCGCGGGACGAAGCTCCCGGCGAACAGCACGGCGGCCGCGATGCGCGGCTCGACCACCGCCAGCCTGGTCCCGATCGAGATCACTCCCCCCGAGTACCCGACCGGGCCGCCGAGCTCGGGCAGC
Source organism: Kitasatospora sp. NBC_01560 (assembly GCF_045208415.1). NCBI lineage: Bacteria > Bacillati > Actinomycetota > Actinomycetes > Kitasatosporales > Streptomycetaceae > Kitasatospora > Kitasatospora sp. NBC_01560. The sequence continues at coordinate 1,745,200 of NZ_CP109364.1, forward strand.
AGGAGGAGGGCGTCCAGGGCGGCCTGCCATTCCGGGACCGCCTTGTCGACCAGCGGGAGGACGAGGGCGTCGACGATCTCGTCGCCGACCGGCTCGCCGGCCGCCAGCACCCGGCGCAGGTCCGCGCGGGCCTGCTCGACGGCGGGCCAGCGGGGCCGGTCACCGCTGCCGGGGAGCTCGATGGTGGCCGCGGCGAAGCCGTCCGCCGCGGCGGACCGGGCCCGCTCCACCAGCCGGGGGTACATCCGCTGCAACCCGAGCGGGGGGTGGCCGAGCAGGATCAGCGGCACCGGCGCGGAGGCGGAGGCCGATCCGGGGGTCCACAGGATGCCGGGGATCTCACCGAGGGTGAACTCGCGTTCGAGGACGCCGTCGTCGAGGCGCTGTTCGGAGGTGAACTGCATGGTCGTGCCTTTCGGGAGTGCTCTGGAACGGCGCTCCCGGACGACCTATCGCCCGACCGTGACCCCGGAGGGGAGCACCCATGTCGATACAGCGTTCACGGGTACCACCTCCTCGTTCTCTCGCACGGCTGCCGGAAACCTAGCAGCGGCCACCGCGCTCCGCCAAACGGATTCCTGCACGGGCTGCCGGGCGCCGGCCCCGACGGGCCCGTCGGGGGTTCGGGCGAGGGTTCAGGCGAGGCCGGCGACCGCGGTCTGCACCTTGGACGTCAGCTCCTGCGGCAGGGGCACGTAGCCGATCGGGGCGATGGCCTGCTGGCCGGTGTCGCTGCTGGTGTAGGCCAGGAACGACTTCAGGGCGGGCAGCGTCGAGGGCTTGTTCCCCTTGTCGCAGACGACCTCGTAGGTGACGAGGACGAGCGGGTAGGCGTTCGCGTCCTTGGTCGCGTAGTCCAGGCTCAGGGTGAGGTCGCCGTCGGTGCCGGTGATCTGCGCCTTGGCCAGGGTGGTGGCCGCGTTCGCCGCGGTGGCGTCGACCGGCGCCGCGGCGCCGGTGTCGATGGCGGCGCTCTTCAGCTTGCTGGTCTGCGCGAAGGAGAGTTCGACGTAGCCGATGGCGTTGTCGACCTGCTTGACCTGCGCCGCGACCCCGGCGGAGCCGTTCGCGGACTGGCCGCCCCGACCCGTCCAGGACTTTCCGGCCGGATTGGCCCAGGCGCCGTTGGAGGCCGCGGCGAAGTAGGCGGTCAGGTTGGCGGTGGTGCCGGAGTCGTCCGCGCGGTGGATGGCCTGGATCGGCGCGTCGGGCAGGGCGGTGCCCGGATTGAGGGCGACGATCGCCGGGTCGTTCCAGGTGGTGATCTGCGAGTCGAAGATCTTGGCGGTGGTGGGTCCGTCGAGGACGAGCTTGTCGACCCCGCTGATGTTGAAGACGATCGAGATCAGGCCGCCGACCATCGGCAGGTCGATGCCCCGGCCGCCGGTGCAGACCTGCTTCGAGGCGTCGACCTCGGCGGGGGCGAGGGCCGCGTCGGTACCCGCGAAGGCGACCTTGCCCGTGTTGAACTGCTGGACTCCGGCGCCCGACCCGCCACCGCCGTAGTTGACGGTGACGTGCGGGCACGCCGATCCGTACGTGGTCTTCCACAGGTCGATCGCGTTGCCCTGGGCGGTCGAACCGGCGCCCAGCAGCTGGCCGGATCCGTCACAGGCGATCGATGCGGAGGTCGGCGGGGCCCCTGCCTCGCTGTCGGACTCCGAGCCGCACCCCGCGGCGGCGACCGCCAGGGCGAGGGCCAGCACCGACGGTGTGAGGGAACGGATCACGACTGACCGACCAGCAGACACGGGGACTCCTCCGGGCACGTGGCGCACCGACGAACGGACGCAGCCATGGTCCGTGGCGTCCCTCCTCGCCCCCCCGCGCCGCGCGGCCGCGACCCCGGACCGTCACCGCGCGTTCACCTCCCGTCATTATCGCTGTCAAGTTCAGCGTGTTGAACTGAAGCAGTCCGCCCAGCTGACCGGCCTGTGCGGCCTCGCGCAGGTGGTCGGCGATCCTTACTCTGTCCCGGCGGCGGAATGGAGCTGGAAGTCGACGACGACGCAACCAACCTGTCCGTCTTCGGTGCGGCCGGTCCAGACGGGGTAGGAGCCGTCGCCTTGGCCGGCACGGAAGGCGATGAGATTCGGCTCGGGCTCCGTGCCGGGCAGTTCGACGCTGAAATGGCTGTCGCTGTCGAGGGGTACGAAAATGTCGTCGTCCAGCTGGTCTTCGGTCACGGTCCGCGTCGCATCCATGAAAGCCGCTGTTCCGGTATCCACGCCGACCCCGTAGAACTGGCCCTCGCCGAGCAGCCCCAGGTCCTCGTCGGGCCGGAGGGTCATTTCCCACTCGTGGGGAGGGGCGTCCAGAAACGTCACCCTGGCCGCGGCGACATCGGCCCCGTGTTTCGTGCGCAAAAGCGACAGTGTGACCGGGAAGTCGCCCAGCGGCACTGCGACGGTCCGCAGGTTGCTGATCCAGCCGGGGTCCGAGACCGCCAGCTGCCCTGAGGTGATCCGCAGCATGCCGGCGTCAATGGGCTCGACGACGGCCGGCCCCTCCCGGGTGTCGCACGCACCCGGATTGAACAGTTGCTCAATTCCGGTGGCGCGCAGCGGTCCCGATCCTTCGTCCACCGACCTGTCGTTCAGGACTACGGTCGTGGCGGCGGACTCGTGGCCCTGCTGGGTGAGGAGCGGAGCGAACACTTGCCAGTCGCCGAATTCCGGTGCGGGACAGAGGAAGTCCTCGACGGGCGTCGCGAACCGCCGTCCGGGGACGCTCGACGGGCCGGATGCTCGATCGTGCGATGACTCCGGCGATCCGCCCCGCGGTCCGACGAACTCGGACTTCACCTCGATCTGTCCGTCGGCTGAGACGGTGGTGGTCTCCTGAACATCCCACTTCCCGTACAAGTGCGCCTGATCGTTGGGAAACTGCCATCGGATGTTCTGCTGAGCCAGCAACATCCCCGTGCCGTGCGGCTTGAGGTCGATCATCTGCATGCACCAAGACCTGTCGTCGAACAGATACACACGCCACATCCGCCCCGGCCAGTATTCGACCAGTGCCAGCGGTTGCTCCCGCGCGGACAGCAGAACCGCGTAATCCTTCCCGGCCGCATGCTTGCGTGCCGCGAGCGCGCGTGACATCGGGCTCCGATGGGTCATTCCCCGATAGGGACCCCACATCTCGCCGTACGACACATCAAGACTGTCGAAGATCACAGCCGAACATCTCCCCCGTGGCACCAGCCACCCCCGAGCAGTGCGTTCGACGGGTGACCCCTGCCGCGACGCCCTGCCCTTCCGAAACTTCGTCGTGCCGCAGTCTGCCACTGAGGTGTGACACAGAGGTTGTGGGAGGCCCTGAATCCCAACGCGACCCTCACGAGCACCCTGGTCCTCCCACCCACCCGGAACAGGCACCCGATCCGCGGACACCTGGCGGTCCCTCCGGTACCCAGAAGGAACGCCACCCCAGCACGCATCCACCCCGGCCGGCCCCGACGCTCCGGCCCCCGCGCCGGCAGCGACGGCTCCGGCCTCCGCCACTCCGGCAGCGCCACCGAGGCCCCCGCGCCGGGCGCCTCAGTGCAGGTGCAGCTGCCAGTCCGCCGGGACCTTCCCCGGTGGGCCGGGCGCCGGCTGCGAGGTGGGGTGCGCGGCCGGCTCCGCGAGCTCCGCGCCCTCGTAGTACTGGTCGGTGTCGATGTTCCACAGCCACGCCTCACCCGGCTCGAAGCTGGCCAGGAACGGGTGCCCCGCCTCCCGGGCGTGCCGCGTGCCGTGCTGGGCGGGCGAGGAGTCGCAGCACCCGATGTGCCCGCACGCGGCACACCGCCGCAGGTGGAACCACCACCCGGGCCCGTCGCCCGCCAGGCACTCCACGCACCCGTCCCCGCTCGGCCGCGCGGAGGGATCGATCCCCCGGATCGGACTGTCCCCCCGGATCGGGCTGTCAGCCATCGGACCCGCCTCTCCTCGAAGGCCCGGTCGGACGCCGGTCCGGCGGGCCGCCACCGGAGCCGCCGGAGCCATCGGTCCGGTCCGTCCGGTTCCCCGGCCGCCGGCTCGTACGGAACTCCGCGACGAGCAGCGGTCGGGCGTCTTCAGCGTAGGCGCTCCGGCCCGGGCCGTGCATGACTGCCCGGGCTGTGCATGACTGGAGGGAGCAACAGCGTCCCGGTCGACATCGAGGTGCCCGGATGGGATTCATCGGCACGGTGGGGCTGGTACTCCACCCCGAGCGCACCTGCGCGCCCACCGTGGACGCCGTGGTCCGGTGGAGCCGGGCCCGGGGCACGAAGGTCCTGGGGCTGGCGGCGGAGGTGGCCCGGATCGGCTGCGAGGCCGTACCGGTCGGGGCCGAGGAGATGGCCGCGAGCGCGGACCTGCTGATCAGCCTCGGCGGGGACGGCACCATGCTGCGCACGATGCGGCTCGCGACCGGGGGCCACGCGCCCGTCCTGGGCGTCAACGTCGGCCGGCTGGGCTTTCTCGCCGAGGTCGACATCCCGGAGCTCCCCGCGGCACTGGACGCCGTCGACGCCCAGCGCTTCACCGTGGAGGTCCGCTCCGCCGTCCACGCCCGTTTCGGGGCCGCCCGGGAGACGGCGCTCAACGACGTCGTGCTCCTGCGCAGCCCGGGGCACAAGTCCGCGGCGGTCGCCGTGCGGGTCCAGGACGAGCCCTTCGTGGACTACACCGCCGACGCGGTCGTGGTCGCCACCCCGACCGGCTCCACCGCCTACAGCTTCTCGGCCGGCGGCCCGATCGTCTCCCCGAACGCGGAGGGGCTGCTGATCACCCCCGTGGCCCCGCATGCCGCGTTCAACCGCTCCGTCTTCCTCTCCAGCGGCGAGCGGCTCGACCTGGTGGTCCTGCCGCAGAGCGGCGGTCTCGCCGTGGAGGCCGACGGCCTCCTGGTCGGCCACGTCTCGCCGGGCGACGTCGTCAGGGTGACGATGCTGCCCGCCGCCGCACGCGTCGTACGACTCGGCCGCACCACCTTCTACCAGCGGGCCCAGCGCAAGCTCCGGCTCACCGGCTCGGCGGAGCACGGCTGACGCCCCGGCCGCGCGGACGTGGCCGGGACGTCAGCCGGGGCCGGGGCCCCGCCGGGCCGTCCGGGCCGCCGCACCCACGAGCGGGGCCGTGCAGCCGGTGATCAGGTGAGCAGGCCCTCGAAGTTCGCGACGAACTCGGCCGGGGACGGCATGGCCCGGATCTCCGCCCGCACGGCGGTGGCCGACTTGCGCAGGGCGTCGTCACCCAGCAGGCGGTCGAGCAGTTCGGCGTCCACCTCGTCCGTGCTCGACGTGAGTGCGAACCCGGCGGCCCCGCCGGCCGCGGCGTTCGCGAAGTGGTCCGCCCCCTGAGGCAGGATCAGCTGCGGCACGCCCAGCGCGGCAGCGGTCATCATCGTGCCGGAGCCGCCGTGGTGCACCACCGCGTCGCAGGCTTCGAGCAGTTCGTTGAGCGGCACCCACGACAGCGCCCGGACGTTGGCGGGCAGCTCGCCGAGCGGGGCGAGGTCGGTGTCCCCCAGGGCGAGCAGGATCTCGGCGTCGACGCGGCCCGCCTGGTCGATGAGGCCGGAGAGGGCGCCGATGCCCTCCCACTGGGCGAAGACCGTCCCCAGCGTCACCGCGATCCGCCGGCGCGGGCCGCGGCCGAAGAGGTCCGCCGGCACGGTGCCGCCCCCGTTGAACGGGACGTAGCGCACGCGCCAGCCGCCGCCGTCGCCGCCGAGCGAGGCCGGGAGGACGTCCACGACCGTGTGCTCCGCGGGGCCTTCGAGCCCGTGCGCGGCGTACTCGTGGCCGAGGATCCGGGCCATCCGGGCGGCCACCCCGCCGGTGGTGACGCCGAAGTTGTGCATCACGGCCGGGATGCCGAGCTCGGCGGCCACCAGCGGCGCGGCCGCCTGGAACGGGGCGTGCACGACGACGTCCGGCCGCCAGCCGCGGGCTACCTCCAGCAGGCCCGCTACGGTCACCCGGCCGTGCTCGGCGAAGCCCTGGGCCGCCAGCTCCATCGTCTCGTCCTCGGAGCGCTCCCCGGAGGCGAACCGGACGCCCTTGAGGACCCGTGCGAAGGCGTCGTTGACGTCCGTCCCGTCGCCGACGTCCACGGCGGGCAGCCCGACGTTGCGCAGCTTCTCGATCGGGGTCTGCCCGGCGAACAGGACGTCGTGGCCGGCGGCCCGCAGGGCCTGCGCGGTCGGGACGAGCGGGAAGATATGGCCGACGGAGCCGGGAGCCGTGAAAAGGACGCGCACAGTGCTTCTCCTCGCGGGTGGGTGGTGTGCCGAGCCGCGCCGAAGTGTTCTCCTCGATGTTTCCCGAGGGCCAACTCCCTTGCAACCGGTGGCCTTTATTACATGTGGTGGATCGCAACCCATCCATTGGATGTTCCGCCAAGCAATGCACCGGTGTTTGGCCGGCAGATGTGACGGCCTGTCGAAGTCTCCACCCGGCGGCGAAGGCCGCCCCGGCGTGCGGCCGGGCACCCGGCTCCGGAGGGAGCTGCGCAGCACCGTCGGTGACGGTGCCTCACCCGTGCGGACGGCGTGGTCCGCGACCGTCGCTCCGGATCCTCGCGGTATCGGCGGCGGCGGAAGGGGGCCCCGCCGCGCGCCCGCCCGGGTGAGCCGTCCGGACGCCCCGGCGTGGCCCCCGGACCGCCGCCCCCGCAGGCGCTACAGCTACCGGCATGACCTCACGCCGCCGCCCCGGGCCGGCCGCACCCGCCCCGGACCGCGCCGTCCTGCCGCCGACCTCCCGGCCCCGGTGCGCCACCGGCCACTGCCTCGACGGCCGTGCGACCGCAGGCGGTTGCTGACATGCCGGAGGTACCGCCGGACCACCTGCTGGCGACGGCCCGGTGGGACGTCCTCCCCGGGCATCCCTGGGCCGGGCTGACCAGTGCCGGGCCCACCGAGCCGGTCCGCCGGGCCACCGTCGACGGCCTGCGCTGCCGCACCAAGCCGGAGCTGCTGACCACGTGGGCCCACGCGCTGGCCTTCCCCGGCTACTTCGGTCACAACTGGGACGCCTTCGAGGAGTGCCTGGGCGACGCCCTCCACCCGACCACCGTCGACCCGACCGCCCTCGGCCCGACCGCCCTCCACCCGACCGGCGGCGGCTCCGCACGGCTCCTGCTGCTCGTCACCGGCGCCGAGGCGCTGCTCGCCGACGAACCGGTCGGTGAACTCACCACCCTGCTAAGGATCCTGGACGCGGCCGCGGCCGACCGCTCGCTCACCGTCCTCTTCACCGCCCGCGACCCCGCCGCCACCGCACACCGCCTCCGTACCGCGGCCCGCACGCTCTGACCCGGACGCCTCCACCCGGACGCCTCGGTCCGGACGCCTCGGTCCGGACGCCCTCGGCCCGCACGCTCCGACCCGCCGGGCGTGCGGGCGGCGGGTCGCCGTCAGGCGGTGAGCAGTTGCTCCAGCAGGTCCACTGCTCCGCGCAGGTCGCGGGGGCGCAGCGTGCCCTGGGGGCTCCGGACGCCCGCCCAGCCGGGGCCCGCGGCGAGGACGACCGGGCGGGCCCGCGAGCCGCGGCCGCCCCAGACGGTCTCCGTGACGCGGCGGACCAGGGCCCGGTCGGCGGTCCGGCGCACCTGGGACCAGAGCATGACGGCCGCCGGGCCGGTCCGGCGCACCGCCTCCATCAGCGCCTCCGGGGGGACGGCCGGGCCGAACATCCGGAACGGGAGCCCGCGTTCGGCGAGGCCGGCGGCCACGGCCTCCAGCGGCAGGGTGTGCAGCTCCGCCGGCATGCCGGCCAGCAGGACGGGCGGGCCCTCCCGAACCTCGCCCAACGGGTCGGCGATGCGCCGCAGGGCGCTGGAGACGTGCCAGGACAGCAGGTGCTCCACCTCGACGTAACGCTCGCCCTCGACGGCCCACTTGCGGCCGGCAGCGCGCAGCGCCGGCATCATCACCTCGGTCCAGGCCGTCACCGGCCCGAGGTCGTCGACCACCGTGCGGAGGATCCGCGCCACCTCGGGGGTGTCGAGGCGGACGGCGGCCCGCGCGAGCCCCCGGCACTCGGGACGGACCGGGCCGACCGGCAACGCGTTGCTCCCACCGGGTGTGCCGGAGCCACCCGCGCGCCCCGGCGGCACACCCGGCCCGGCCGGCGCCTCCGCCCGCTCCGGGGGCACCGGGAGATGCGACCGGTCCGGGGGCGCCGGCGTCGCGGGTTCCGACGCCCCGGGCTCCGGCGTCCCGGGTTCCGGCGTCGCGGGTTCCGCGAGGTCCGCGACAGCCGGGGCGGACGTCGGAGCCGGGGCGGACGCCAGCGCTGCCCGGGCCGCCTCGCCGGGCGGCACACCGCGGGCGGTCAGCCGGCACATCGCCTCCAGGACGGCGACGTCCTGCGGTCGCCACCGGCGGTGGTGGCCGCTCTCCCGGTGTGCGGGGCCGATGCCGTAGCGGCGCTCCCAGGACCGGACGGTGGTGGGCGAGACGCCCAGCCGGCGGGCCACCGCACCGGTGGGCAGGCTCACCTCGGCGGACGGCGGGGGCGGGGCGGATTCGGGCACGGTGCGGAGCTTACGGCGCCGGCGGGCGGCCGACGGGCGGCGCACCCGGTCGCCCCGGCGCCGTCGGGACGACCGGTGCCCCCGGTTCGGGCGGTACGGGCGGGGCGGCCGCCACGCTCACCATCCGGCGATCCGGCCGACCGCGAAGCCGACGCAGCTCACCACCAGGACGCCGATGACCAGCAACGGGAGCCACCCCGGCCAGGCGGTGTGCAGTTCGGGCGCCTCCGGGGTGGAGATCCCCGCGCAGGTGGAGGCTTCGCACTCTGGGGTCTCGGTGGGCTTCGGCCTGCTGGCGGGCGGGCGGACGGCTGCCGCGGCGGGCTCGGTCAGCGCCATGGTGATCCTCCGGACGGGACGCGGGCCGGTCGGCGGCCCTGGGGCGAACGCTTCGGTCGGGTTCGGACGCACCTCCTCGGCTTCGGCCGGTGCGGCTGTCCCCGGTGCGGCTGTCCTCGGCCGTACCGGGCTGCACCGCTCCTGCTCGCTGGTCCCCAGTCTCGTCCGCCGGCCGGCCACCGGCATCTCGCACCGTTTTCGCAGCGTCGCACGCGGCGGGGCACGCAGCGTCGTGCGCGGCGGGGTGTGCGGCGTCGCGCGCGGCGAGTTGCGCGGCGAGTTGCGCGGCGAGTTGCGCGGCGAGGCGCACCGGGTCCCGGCCCGTCACCAACCGCCCGTCCCCGGGGCGCCCTTGAACGGCCCGCGGATCTCGGACGTGATCCACCCCCCGTAGAAGTCGCCCTCCTGCGGGCGCACCGTCTCGCCGTCGACGGTGCAGCGGTCCACCCGGGCCGGGTAGAACGCGAAGTGGCCCCGGAGCTGCCGGAACGCGGGCTCCGGCCGGGGGTAGGACCAAGCGGCGCGCTCGGAGCGGAGCCCGCCGACCCGCAGGTCCCAGTAGTGCGCGGACCCCTTCCACTCGCAGTGGCTCTCGCCGGCCGCGGGGTGGAGCAGCTCCGTCGCCACGTCCTCCGGCGGGACGTACCAGACCGGCGGGTGGCTGGTCTCCAGCACCCGCAGCGCGCGACGGGTGGACGCCACCTGCCGGCCGGCGAACAGCACCTGTACCAGCCGACCGTCCGCCGCGTCGATCCTCGGCGGCCGCGGGTAGTCCCAGACCGACTCGCCGCCCCGGTCCGGCTCCGTCGTCATCTCCCCACTCCGTTCTGTCCGTCCCGTCGTGCATCCTGTCCGTCCCGTCCGCCCGCCGGTCCATCCCGCCCCGCCCGCCGGTCCGTCCCGTCCGCCGCCGGTCCGGGCGGCGCCCGATCAGGCCGACAGCGGGCAGCCGTTCACCGGCCCGGGCCGGCCGGCCCGGGCGGCCCGCGCGGGGAGCGGCGCTGCCGCCGGTCCGCGCCGGCCGGGCCCGGCCTCGGCGGTGAGCCGGTCGCGCAGCCGGCCCAGTCCGTCGCGCATGCGGGTCTTGACCGTGCCCAACGGCGTGCCGAGGATCTCGGCGATCTGCGACTGCGAGAAGCCGCCGTAGTAGGCCAGCACCAGCGACTCGCGCTGCACGTAAGTGAGTTGACGGAGGATGCCGCGCACCCGCTCGCACTCGGACCGGCGCTCGACCTGGTCGGCGACCTCGTCGAACAGCGGGAGCCGGGAGGCGGCTGCCACCCGACGGTCGCGGTCGGCGGCGGCCTGCGCGGCCCGCACCCGGTCCACCGCGCGCCGGTGCGCGACGGTCAGCGCCCACGCCATCACCTCGCCGCGCTCGGGGCGGTACTGCGCGGCGCTCCGCCACACCTCCAGCATCACCTCCTGTGCGACCTCCTCCGACTGCGCCGGATCCCGCAGTACCCGCCGCACCAGTCCCAGCACCGGTGGCGCCAGCACTTCGTACAGCTGCGAGAAGGCGTCCTGGTCCCCCTGCGCCACCAGCGGCATCAGGGCACGCAGGGCGTCCGTACGACCGGTCGGGGCTTCGCGCCGCTTCGGTGCGGGGCGGCCCCCACCGGGGCGCCCCGCACCGAAGCGGCGTTCGGCGGACCACTGATCCTGGAGCTCTGTCACCCTGCCACCGTCCCGTCGGTGACTTCCGGCAGGCTACTCGCACCGTTGGTGCATCGTTCCGGGCACCGACGGCCGACCGCGCACCCGCACGTCCTCCGTAGCGCCCCTCCCCCGGCCACGCCGGGCGCGTCCCACCGCCCGGCGGCCCTCCCACGGCAGACTCGTCACCGTGCGTGCCCGTACCGGTACGAGCAGGCCCGCCCACCATCAGCGCCCCCACCGAACGGACCCCACCACCGCCGTGGCCTCCCCCTCCCCACCCCGCACCCTGCGGCGCCGACAGGCCACCGAGGTGGCCCTGCGGCTGTTCGCCGCCGCCGGGCTCGCCGTCGACGCCGCCGTCCACCTCCACCTCGCCGAGCGCTACGACCGCGTCACCGCCACCGTCAGCGAGGGCACCCTGTTCCGCGTCGAGGGTGCCCTCGCCCTCCTGGCCGTCGCCCTCGTCGTCCTCTGGCGCCGCTTCGCCGGCGACCTGTACGCCTGGGCCGTCGCCGCCGGTGGGCTGGCCGCCCTGCTGCTCTACCGCTACGTGGACGTCGGCGCCCTCGGGCCGCTGCCCGAACTGAACGAGCCCGTCTGGTTCACCGAGAAGACCGTCACGGCCTGCGCCCAGGCGGTCGCCGCCGTCGCCCTGACCGCCCTGCTCGTCACACACCTCCGCCGCCGGGTCGGGCGGCACCGGCCGGGATAGCGCCGGCGGTCCGGGCGGCGCCGGCGGTCCTGTGCCGCGGGTCAGTCCGGTGTGGTTCCGGCCGGCGGCCGGTCGCCCGCCCCGTCGCCCGCCCCGTCGTCCGCGCGGCCGCCCGCCTCGGCCGGGCGGGCCATCGCCCACCGGATCACCCTGGTGACGCCGGCCCCGCCCAGCCGCACCGCGGTCTCCTCGACGATCGGCACGTACGGCAGCCGGAGCTCCCGCCGCGCCCAGCCGGGCAGCAGGGCGACGGCGGCGGCCGCGAGCAGCCCGTACGGCGGGCGGGCGGCCCAGGGCAGGGGCGGTTGCAGGAGGATGAAGCGGGCCGCGTCGAGCGCGGGCGCGGTGGCGCGCAGTTCGGGCCGGTAGTCCCGGAGCAGCGCGGCCAGCTGACGCTGGTCGCGGGGCGGGTCGAGGACGCCCAGGGCGGCACCGACGATCGCTGTGTCGGCGACGTACGCGTCGTACGCCTCTTCGTCCAACGTCCTCGCACCGTAGCGCCGGTGGGCGCGGAGGAAGCTGTCGACCTCGGCGGCGTGGACCCAGCCGAGCAGGTGCGGATCGGCGGCCCGGTACGGCTCGCCGCCCGGGCCGGTGCCGCGGACCCGCTCGTGCACAGCCCGGACCCGGTCGACCGCCTGCCGGGCGTCGGCGGCCGTCCCGAACGTCGTCACCGCGAGGAAGGTGCTGGTGCGCTGGAGCCGCCCCCACGGATCGCCCCGGTAGCCGGAGTGCGCGGCGACGGCCGCCATGGCCGTCGGGTGCAGCGACTGCAGCAGCAGGGCCCGGACGCCGCCGATGAACATCGAGGCGTCGCCGTGGACGGTGCGGATCGGCCGCTCCGGGCCGAACCACCGGGGACCGGGCGTGTCGTGGATCCGGCTCCGGGCCGCCGGGCCCTGCGGTCCGGCCACCCGGGCGAACAGCTCCGCCCCGAGCCGCCGCCGTACTGCGGCCAGTCCGGGGATCTCGGAGCTGCCCTGAGCCACACCTGCCACTGTAGGCCCGCGCCGGACCCGCGCGGCGCCGACGGCGGACGGCGGACGGCGGACGGCCCCGTACGCGCCTGTTCCCCGGCCCTCCGGACTGCCGTAGCGTGGCCGGGGTGAAGACCAACGCGTCCTCCCGGCACGATGTCGTGATCGTCGGTGGCGGGCACAACGGCCTGGTGGCGGCGGCGTACCTGGCACGGGCCGGGCAGCGGGTGCTGGTGCTCGAACGGCTGCCGCAGGTGGGCGGGGCGGCGGTGTCGGCCCGGGCCTTCGAGGGGGTGGACGCCCGGCTGTCGCGCTACTCGTACCTGGTCAGCCTGCTGCCGCACCAGGTGGTGAAGGACCTCGGGCTCCGGCTGGACCTGCGGCGCCGCCGGATCTCCTCGTACACGCCCGTCGTCCGGGACGGGCGGCCCACCGGGCTGCTGGTGGACGCGGCCGACCCCGGCCGGACCCGGGAGTCGTTCCGGGCGGTGACCGGTACGGAGCGGGAGTGGGAGGCCTGGCAGCGCTTCTACGGGATGACCGGGCAGGTCGCCGAGCGGGTGTTCCCGACCCTCACCGAGCCGCTGCCCTCCCGGGCCGCGCTGCGCCGGCGGGTCGCGGACGATGCCGCCTGGGACGCCCTGTTCGAACGGCCGCTGGGCGAGACGGTCGAGCGGACCTTCACCGACGACCTGGTCCGCGGCGTGGTGCTGACGGACGCGCTGATCGGCAGCTTCACCCACGCCCACGACTCCTCGCTCCTGCAGAACCGCTGCTTCCTCTACCACACCATCGGCAACGGGACGGGCGACTGGGACGTCCCGGTCGGCGGCATGGGCGCGGTGACGGACGCGCTGGCCGGCGCGGCACTGCGGGCCGGCGCGGAGATCCGGACGGGCTGCAAGGTCACCGCCGTCGCCACCGACGGCGTCGGGGACGTCGAGGTGTCCTACCGCCACCGGGGCGGGGAGGCGCGAGCAGTGGGCCGCCGGGCCCTGGTGAACGCGGCCCCGGCCGTCCTGGCCCGGCTGCTGGGCGAGGATCCGGGCCCCGCACCCGAGGGCGCCCAGCTGAAGGTCAACATGGTGCTGCGCCGGCTGCCGAAGCTCCGGGACACCGCCGCCGATCCCCGGGACGCCTTCGCGGGGACGTTCCACATCGCCGAGGGTTACCGGCAGTTGGCGACGGCCCACGCCGAGGCACAGGAGGGCCGGATCCCCTCGGCACCGCCGTCGGAGATCTACTGCCACACCCTGACCGACCCGTCGATCCTGGGGCCGGAGGCCGTCCGGCAGGGGCTCCAGACGCTGACCCTGTTCGGCCTGCACATGCCCGCGCGGCTGTTCACCGACCCGGCGGCCAAGGAGCGCGCACTCGCGGCGAGCCTGGCGCAGCTCGACGCGGTACTGGCCGAGCCGATCGCCGACTGCCTGGCGACGGACGCCGCCGGACGGCCCTGCATCGAGGCCAGGACCCCGCCGGAGCTGGAGCGGGAGATCGGGCTCCCGGGCGGCCACATCTTCCACCGGGACCTCTCGTTCCCGTTCGCGGCGGACGAGCAGCCGGACGGCGCCGCCGCCCGCTGGGGCGTCGCCACGGCGCACCCGAACGTGCTGCTGTGCGGAGCGGGAGCGATCCGCGGCGGCGGGGTGAGCGGCATCCCGGGCCACAACGCGGCGCAGGCCGTCCTGGAGGAGCCGGCCGAAAACCAGGCCTGACGCGGCCCGACCGCCCGGTCCCCCGACCGCTCGGTGCCCCGACCACCTGGCGCCCCGGCACCTGATGCGACGGTCCGTCAGCCGCTACGGCCTGCTGCGGTCGTGCAGCGTCCCCGCGCACAGCGCCCAGATGATGAAGATGTCGACGGCGATCAGGACGATGGCCCAGAACGGGTAGTAGGGCAGCCAGAGGAAGTTGGCGATCAGGCTCAGCCCGACGAGCACCACGCCGACGGCGCGTGCCCAGACGGCTCCGTAGAACACGGCGAAGCCGGCGACGAGCACGAGGATGCCGAGGATGAGGTGGATCCAGCCCCAGCCGGTCAGGCTGAACTTGAACGTGTAGTTCGCCGTCCTGACGAACAGGTCGTCCTTGGCGATGGCGCTGATTCCCTCCAGGACCGCGATGGCCCCGCCGAAGATCATCAGCACGGCCGCGAGGACGGTCCAGCCGGATCGCAGGATGTGCCGCGAGGGGCGGGCGGTTGCCTGCCCGGGCTGCGGCTGGTTGACGTTGCTCGCCATGTCGGCCTCCCTGGTCGGGGGAGCCCGCGGACCTGCCGAGTCGGCTGCCGACGACTCCCCTTCCAGAGTTCCACCGCCGCGCCGATACCGCGCCCCGTGCCGATCGCGGACCGCGCACCGCGCACCGCGCCGCACCGGCGGCCGAGCCCGGACGCCCCGCCTGGGGCGTCCGGGCTCGTGCAGGCCTCGTGCCGCCGGACGGAGCTCCGTCGGACGGTCGTGGCAGGGGCCCGGCCCGGAGCAGGCTCGGTGTCCTGGAGACCTTCGATGATGCCGGGCGAGTCGGCGGATGCCCCGCTCGCCCGCGCCGCTACGGTTCGAGGCGCGGTGCGCGCTTGATCAGTGTGATGCCCAGCCGGGCGACGCCGGCGGCCATCAGCAGCAGCCCCGGCGGGAAGGTGGCGAGGCCGCGTTGCGGGTGGTCGCCGAGCACGGTCCGGCCGGCCTCACGGTGCGGCGGGTCGCCGAAGCCGCCGGTTCGTCCACCATGGGCGTGTACAGCCGCTTCGGCAGCCGAACGGGCATGCTTCAAACCCTCCACGAGCGGGCGTTCGACATGCTGCGGGCCGCCATGCACGGCATGGTCAGCATCGAACTGACCCACCGGGACCGCACCGAGCTTCCCGGTCGGGCCGTCGCGTCGGGCCGGGAAGGCGTCTACCTCGACGGCGTGCACGCACTCTGCGACTGCCTCGGCCTGAACTGACCGCGCGACCGCGACCGCTCGCCCGACCGCCCCTGACCGGGAGTCATGCCCGGCACCGGCTCAGTCGCCGCCGATCCGGCGGCCGGTGATCTCGTCCGCCCGGATCCGCACCCAGAGCGGGCGGTCCCCGCCGGCCCAGGGGGTGGCCCCGGGCAGCCCCGACAGCCGCCGCACCTCGTCGGCGTCCGTCACGTGGTGCGCCTCGCCGAGGATCAGGACGCTCCAGCCCCGGCTCAGGCGGTCGTCGATCCGGTCGACCTGGAACGACACCGGGAGCCCGTCCTCCGGTGCGGCCGGGCTCCGGGCGGCCGTGCGGAAGAGGATGCTCCCGGCGTCCACGGTGTAGTTGACCGGGAAGACCGCCGGCCCCGGCTGGACGGGGAGGGCGATCCGGCCCACCCCGTGGGTGCCGAGCATCTCCCAGCACTCGGCGGCGGTGAGGTGGCGCAGCATCGGGTGCGCGGGCGCGTCGCCCTGTCCCGGCGTGGCGTCGGCGCGGCCCTCGACGAGACCCCGGAAGGTGAGGCGCAGGGCGGCGGCGATCCGCAGGTAGGCCCCCGGGTCGAAGGCCGGTCCGGCCTCCAGCAGGTGCTGGAGGTAGCGCGGCGCCATGGCCGCCTGGTAGGCCAGCATCTCGTCGGTCAGCCCGAGCTGGTCGCGGCGCTCGGCGACCCGCCGGGCGACGGCGGCGGGATCGGCCTGCCGGGCGGCTTCGATGTCGTCGTTCTGGTTCACCCTCTGCTCCTCGCTCGTCGGCTCCTCCGCTCGTCGACTTCCCTGTTCCTCGACTCCTCGACTCCTCGGTTCGTCGGTTCGTCGGTTCGTCGACTTCCTGGTTCTCGACCCCGCGGCCTCCGGGCCGCAGCGGCGAGGCGTGCCGGCCGTCCGCGGGCCGTCGGGGTCGGGGCCCACCGGGCGGCGGCGGTACCGATCCCCTCTCCCCCAGCCTCCCCCCGGCGAGCGGTGATCACCAGGGTCGGGCGGCACGGGCCGCCGGGCCGATGGACCCGCGCGCTGCCGCCGGTGGGCCAGGACGCGCCGGTCCGGCACGTCCGGAGGGCCTAGGCTGGCAGTGGACCCATGCGCGGTACCGGAGGACGTGGCGGGCGGCGCGCCGGGCATCCGCCGCGCTGCCGCGTCCGTGCCCGCACCGCCACCCTCTGCGCGCAGCGTCGACCGGCATCGGAGGGCGCCGTGAACGGACCGATCGTGGCGGGCTTCGACGGATCGGCCGAGAGCATCACCGCCACCGAGTGGGCGGCCCACGAGGCGGTGCTCCGCCGGCTGCCGCTGGAGCTCGTCCGGGTCGGGCCCCGGGACGGGACGGGCGGGCCGGGCACCTCCGACGCCCGGGACGGGTACCTCCTGATCACGCGGGAGGCCGAGCTGCGCGCCCTCGCCCCGGGGGCCGAGGTGACCTCCATCCAGGTCCCGGAGGATCCGGCGGCGGTGCTGGCAGCCGCGGGCCGGGACGCCACGATGCTGGTGCTCGGATCCCGCGGGCTCGGCGCGCTGCGCGGCTACCTGGTCGGGTCCGTGAGCCAGGAGGTGCTGCGGCGGGCGACCTGCCCGGTGGTGCTCGTCCGGGCCGAGGGCCCCGCACACGGTACGGCCGACGGCCCCGGGGCCGGGAACGCCGGGAGCGCCACGGCCGACGGGGGCACCGATCCCGGCACGGGCACCGGCACCGGCACCGGGCGGGAGGTCGTGGTCGGCCTGGACCTGGAGAAGCCGTGCGCGGCGGTGGTCGCCTTCGCCTTCCGGGCCGCCGCCGCCCGCTCGGCGCCGCTGCGGGCCGTCCGGGCCTGGGACCCGCCGACGGACAGCGCCCTGATGGCGTTCGCCGCGATCGGCAACACCGACGAGGACCTCGCGGCGGCCGCCCGCCGGGAGCTGGCGGATGCCTGGCGGCCCTGGCAGGAGCACTACCCGGGGGTGGCGGCCACGGCGGAGCTGATCCTCGGGAGTGCCGCCGCCGTCCTGGTCGGGACGGCGGACCGGGCCGCCCTCGTGGTGGTCGGCCGCCGTGCGCACCGCTCGCCGTTCGGCGGGCACCTCGGGCCGGTCGCCCACGCCGCGATCCACCACATCCGGTGTCCGGTGGCCGTCGTCCCGCACCCCTGACGCCGCGACGGCGCTCCGGCCGTCCCACCTGCGGAGAACACGAGCAACACTCATGTCGGAGATTGGCCCGGGGAACGCCCGATGCGGCACAGTGGGCCCATGAGTGCGGACACGAGGAGTCACCAGGTCGCCGGGCAACCCGCCCCCGGGAGACGACGGCCGGTGCAGCAGCGCAGCCAGGAGCGCTACGGCCGGATCCTGGACGCCTGCGCCGGACTGCTCGACGAGGTCGGCGCGACCGCGCTCACCACCAAGGAGGTCGCGCACCGCGCCGAGGTGCCGATCGGGACGCTCTACCAGTTCTTCGCCGGCAAGGAGGACCTGCTGGCCGCCCTCGCCGGGCGCAACCTCGACCACTACCTGCAGCGGCTGGACCGGCGGCTGCTCGCCGAGGCGCCGACCGGGCCGGCCGGGTTCACCGACCTCGCGGTGGACGAGTTCGTGACGATGAAGCGGAGTGTGGCCGGCTTCGGCCAGGTGGACTTCGGGCTGGCCGGCGCCGCCGTGCCGGCCGGTGTCCGGGACGACCGGCACCTGATCGACGCCGACCTGGACAACAACACCGCCGTCGCGCTGCGTTTGCAGGCGCTCGGCGGCGAACTGTTCGCGGCGGCCGACCCGGTGACGCTCACGCTCGGGCTGCGGGTGGCCCTGGAGGCGGCCGACGCGGTGCTCAAGCTCGCCTTCCGCAGCGATCCGGACGGCGACCCGGCCCTGATCGGCGAGTGCAAGCGGCTGGTCCGCTGCTACCTGGCCGAACAGCTCTCCGGCACGCTCCCGCCCTGCTGAGACCGCCGGGCCCGGCCGGCGGCCGGCGGGCGGCCCGGCCGGACCGCCCGAGCCGTTGCGGGCCCGCTCCCGCCGCAGCACAGTGGAAGCAGAACGGTGGAAGCAGAACAGCTGCCCGTGCGGCCGCGCGATCCGAGGAGCAGACCATGCACGCAGCGGTAGGTGACCAGCTCCACATCCACAGCAGGTCGGTGGGCATGGTCGACCAGAAGGGCGAGATCATCGAGGTGCGGGGCGCCGGCGGCGAGCCGCCCTACATGGTCCGCTTCGAGGACGGCCACACCGGCCTGATCTACCCCGGGCCCGACTGCAACATCGAGCCCCGCGAGGTGCTCCGCTGACCCAGCCCGCCACCACCCCGCGCTCCCGCGGCGCGGGGTGGTGACCCTCGTGTCCGAACCCGCTCCCGCGCTGCCCGGTGCGCTCGCCGGCCTGGCGCCGCTGCTCGACCAGTACGGCTACCAGGCGGTCGCGCTCTTCGTCCTGCTGGACAACTGCGGCATCCCGGCGCCCGGCCAGACCATCCTGGTGCTCGCCGCCGTCTACGCCGGTGCCGGACACCTGAGCTTCACCGCCGTCGTGGCGATCGCCTTCGCTGCCGCGGTCGTCAGCAACAGCCTCGGCCACCTGATCGGCAGCACCGGCGGACGCGCCTTCGTGCACCGGTGGGGCCCGTACGTCCTGCTCACCCCGGCCCGGATGGAGCGCGCCGACGGGTTCTTCGCCCGGCACGGCGGCAAGGTCGTCACCGTCGCCCGTTTCGTGGACGGGCTGCGCCAGACGAACGGCATCATCGCCGGCACCACCGAGATGCCGTGGCGCCGGTTCCAGCCGTTCAACGTGCTCGGCGCGGCGCTCTGGGTCGGCGTCTGGTC
Source organism: Kitasatospora sp. NBC_01560 (assembly GCF_045208415.1). Lineage (NCBI taxonomy): Bacteria > Bacillati > Actinomycetota > Actinomycetes > Kitasatosporales > Streptomycetaceae > Kitasatospora > Kitasatospora sp. NBC_01560. The sequence continues at coordinate 1,764,134 of NZ_CP109364.1, forward strand.
CGCCTTCGGCTACCTGGCCGGGGCCAACATCGGCGCCGTGTACCGGACGGCGGTGCGCTACCAGCTCTGGCTGCTGGTGGCGGTCGTCGTGCTCTGCGCCGCCGTCGCCGTCCGGCACCTGCTCCGCCGGCGGCGGGGACACGGGCGGGACGACGACGGCGGCGGCGAGGGCGCGCGCAGGAGCGAACGCAGGAACCGGGGCGAGAACGAGGGCAGGGGACCGGCCGGCGGCGACGGGCGGCGGAGCACTCCCTAGTGGAGCGGGAACACCTCGAACGGGACGGCGAAGCGCGTCCCGAGCCGGCTGCCGGCGCCGCGGCCGAAGCCCTCCAGGAACTCCCGCGGGTCGGCCATCGCCCCGCCGAGACCGGCCAGGTACGCCTTGTGCTCGGCCAGCGAGGCGATGCCCTTCTCGAAGTGGTCGGTGGTGTCGACGGCGTGCCGCGACTCGGGCGAGGCGACCGCCCAGACCTCGCGGACGCCGCCCCACGGCTCGTGCCCCTCGGCGGTCAGCTCGCGGAACACCCAGCGGTTCCCGGCGTCCCGCACCGCGTCCAGGGTGGCCCGGCCGACGGCGATGTGGTCGGCCTGGTTGAGGAACGTCCCGCCGTACGTCTCACGGAAGTTGCTCGTGATGACGATGTCCGGGCGGTGCCGGCGGACGGTGCGGGCGATGTCGCGGCGCAGCGGCAGCCCGTACTCCAGGACGCCGTCCGGGTGGCCGAGGAACTCGACGGTGTCGACGCCGACCACGGCGGCGGAGGCGATCTGCTCGGCCTCGCGCAACGGGCCGCACTCCGCGGGGTCCAGCGAGTCGATGCCGGCCTCGCCGCTGGTGACCATCACGTAGACCACCTTCTTGCCCTGGGCCGTCCAGCGGGCGACGGCCGCGGCACCGCCGTACTCCATGTCGTCGGGGTGGGCGACCACCGCCAGCGCGGTCTGCCAGTCCTCGGTGACGGGCTCGAAGGGCTCGGGGGCCTGCTGCTCGTTCATGGTGGTGCCGCCTCTCCGTGGTGCATGCGGTGCAGTCGGTGCGGGTCGTGCAGTCGGTACAGGTGGTGCAGTCGGTACAGGTGGTGCGGGTGGGTATGGCTGGTGCGGGTGGATACGGGTGGTGCGTTCGCGTGTTCGTACCGCGGGCGACTCTAGAAGATCATCGGGCCTCCTGTCCGGCGGACCGCCCGGCGGACCGTCCGTCAGGCACCGCTCGGCCGCCGTCTCTTGCCCCTGACCCGCGGGTCAGGGGTTAGCGTCCCGGCACCCGCAGCGGGACGGCCGCTGCCGTGTCTCCCGGAGTTCCACCATGCCTCTCCCGACGACCGCCCGCGAGGTCCGGCTCATCACCGCCCCGGACGGGCTGCCCGCCCCCGGGGACTTCGCGCTCGTCGAGACCCCGCTCGCCGCGCCCGGGCCCGGCCAGGTGCTGGTCCGCAACCGGTCCTTCCTGGTCTTCCCCGGTCTGCGCACCCTGATCGGCGGCGAGCTGCAGGGCCTCCCGCTGCCGCGGATCCTGCCGGGCGGGGCACTGTTCGGTCCGGCGCTCGGCGAGGTGCTGGCCGCCCCGGCGGACGGCCCGCTGCGCCCGGGCGACCTCGTCACCCACCTGCAGGGCTGGCGGGACCACGCCGTCGGCGACGCGGCCGGTTTCACCCCGGTGGACGCCACGCTGCCGGACCCGGTCGCCCTGCTCTCCCCGTCCTCGGCCGGGTACGGCGCGCTGACCCGGTCGGCCGGGGTGCGGGCCGGTGACGTCGTGCTGGTCACCGGTGCCGCGGGTGCGGTCGGCACGGTGGCCGGGCAGGTCGCCCGACTGCTGGGGGCCTCGCGGGTGATCGGCACCACCGGCTCACCGGCCAAGGCCGAGCGGCTGACGGCCGAGCTCGGCTTCGACGCGGTGCTGGTGCGTGGCGCCGGGCCGATCGGCGAGCAGCTGGCGAAGGCCGCGCCGGAGGGCATCGACGTGCTGCTGGACAACGTCGGCGGCGAGCAGCTGACCGCGGCCGTCGAGGCGGCCCGGCCGGGTGCGCGGTTCGCGCTGGTCGGGGCGCTGGCCGGGCAGCTGGCGCCGGACCGCAGGGGCGGCAGCTCCCCGGCGGTGGTCGACACCTTCCGGCTGCTGAACCAGGGCGTCACCGTGCGCGGGTTCCGCGGTCAGGACCACCCCGATCTGGAGGCGGAGTGGCGGGAGCGGTTCGGCGGCTGGCTGCGCGCCGGGGAGATCGTCTTCCCGTGGACGGCCGTGCCGGGACTCGACCGGGCCCCCCAGGCGTTGCCGCAACTGATCGAGGGCCGTACGTTCGGAGCTCTGATCGTCGAAGTGTGAGCGACTGCCGGCCCGGCGGTGCGCCGCCGGGCACCGGCCGCCCGGCGGGCCGGCGCGGCCGGCAGCGGGAGGGGGAGCGGATGCGGATCGGCGACGCGGCGGCAGCGGCGGGCACGACGCCCCGGGCACTGCGGTTCTACGAGCAGCGCGGCCTGCTGACGCCGCCCGTCCGCACAGCGGCCGGCCAGCGCGAGTACGGGCCGGCCGAGGTGGCCCGGGTGCGGGCGATCCGCGAGCTGCTGGCCCTCGGGCTGACCGTCGAGGACGTGCGCAGCCGGGCGCACCGGCTCGACCTGCTCACCGAGGACCCACCGCGCAGCTGCGCCTCGACGGGGGACGCCGGGCCGGAGACCTTCGCGCCGGTGGTCGAACAGCGGCTGGCCGCCCTGGACGCCGAGATCGCCCGGCTGACCCTGCTGCGCGAGAGCCTGGCCCGGCACGCGGCCACCGGGGGCGGTCCGGTGGCGCCGTAGTGCGCGGCGGGCGGCGGGCGGCCGGCGTGTCACGGCAACGCGCGGCCGGCCGTCACGCGGTGCGTCGGGCCACCGACGGTCACGCACCGTAGCGAGCGGCCAGCGTGCGGACCGTCCCGGCCAGCCGCTCCCGCAGCTCCGCCGGCTCCAGGACCTCGACGTCCGCCCCGAGCCCGAGGAAGAAGGCGTGGGCCCGGTCGAGCGACTCGATCGGCAGGACGGCCCGCACCCGGCCGTCGGGCTCGGTGACCGCGCTCGCACGCAGGGCCCGCGCCACGGCACCCGTGAGCCGTTCCGCGGCGGCGGGCGCCAACCGCACCACCGCCTCGCCCTGGTGCAGCCGGGCGTGGAAGTCCGCCTCGTAGCCCCGCCAGTGGGCGGGCAGGTCGAACCCTTCGGGAGCGTCGAACCGCTCGCCGGAGAAGGCGAGTTCGATGATCTGGTCGACCCGGTAGGTGCGTGGTCCTGGCCCGGCCACGACGTACCAGCGGCCCGCCTTCAGCACCAGGCCGTAGGGCTCCAGGCGCCGCTCGACCTCGGCCGGCTCCTTCCAGCGCCGGTACCGCACCCGGAGGACGCGCCCGGTCCAGACCGCCTCCGCGACCTGCGGCAGGAACGGCACCTCGTCGTTCTCCGCGTACCAGCCGGGTGCCTCCAGGTGGAACCGCGAGCGGATCCGGTCGGCGTCCGCGCGCAGTTCGGGCGGGATCGCGGCGAGCAGCTTGAGCTGGGCGGCGGCGAGGGCGGGGCCCAGTCCGAGCGCGGCGGCGGGCCCGGGCAGGCCGGAGAGGAAGAGCGCCTCCGCCTCGCCGGAGTTGAGCCCGGTCAGGCGGGTGCGGTAGCCGGCCAGGACTTCGTAGCCGCCGCCGTGCCCGGCGTCGGCGTACAGCGGCACGCCGGCCGCCTGCAGGGAGTCGATGTCCCGGTAGACCGTACGGACCGAGACCTCCAGCTCCTCGGCCAGCCGGGCCGCGGTCATCCGGCCGTTGGTCTGGAGGAGCAGCAGGATCGAGAGCATGCGGCCGGACTTCACTGACAGAGGATGTCAGCGGACGGCGCCTAGCGTCCAGCTGTGCCCCCGGCGGCGAGAGCCCTGCCGGTCCGGCCGCCGACGCCCTGCCCGCACGCACGACCGGAGACCGCCCGTGAGCGACCTGCCCGTGGACACCCTGCCCGTGAACGACTTCGACTTCCTGCTCGGCACCTGGGACGTCGCCAACCGGCGCCGGGCCGACTTCCTCGACCCGGCCGCCGACTGGCGGGAGTTCCCCGCGGTCAGCCGCGCCACCCGGCACTTCGGCGGCGGCGCGAGCTTCGACGAGATCGAGTTCCCGACCGAGGGCTTCACCGGCCTGACGCTGCGGCTCTTCGACCCCGCGGCCCGGACGTGGTCGCTGTACTGGTCGAGCACCCGGAGCGGCACCCTGTTCCCGCCCGTCGTCGGCGGGTTCACGGACGGCCGGGGCGAGTTCCACGGCGACGACACGTACGACGGCCGGGCGGTGCGGGTCCGCTTCGTCTGGTCCGGCATCACCGCCGACTCCGCCCGCTGGGAGCAGGCGTTCTCCGTCGACGGGGGCACGACCTGGCTGACCAACTGGGTCATGGAGCTGACCCGCCGCGACGGACCGGCCGCCCTGCCCGGTCACTGACGCGGCGCGCCGGGCCCGGGCCGCCCCCGGGCCCGGCAGCCCCCGGAGCCGTACGTTCTTCCTGTGACACGGAGCTCACGGGCCGGGCGGCTCGCACCCCCCAGCTGGCTCACGGCGGGCCTGCGCCCGCACCCCACACCCGTCCCCCGGGCGGCGGTGGCCCGGGCCGGCCTCGCGCTCTCCGCGCCGCTCGCGGTCGGCCTGGCCGCCGGGCAGCCCGGCTACGGCGCGATCGCCTCGATGGGCGCGCTCAACGCCGTCATCGGCGACACCGCCGACGCGTACCGGATGCGGGTGTTCAACATCGCCGTCCCCCAGTTGTTCGGCGCGCTCGGCGTCACCCTCGGGACGCTCGTGTACGGGGAGGGCTGGAGCGCGGTCGTCGCGCTCACCGCGGTCGCGCTGGTCTCCGGCATGATCTCCTCGATCGGCGCCGTCGCCTCCGCCTCCGGGCTGTTGCTCCTGCTCAACGCCGTGGTCGGCGCCGGCCTGCCGATGCCCGCGCCGTGGTGGAAGCCGCCGCTGCTGCTGACCCTGGGCGGCCTGTGGGTGCTGGTCCTCACGCTGTTCGCCTGGCCACTGCGCGGCGGCGTGCCGGAACGGGTGGCCGTCGCCGCGGCGTACCGGACCGTCGCCGACTTCCTGGCGGCGGCCGGCACACCCGCGCACGACGAGCAGCGGCAGGCCGTCACGCAGTCCCTCAACCGCTCCTACGACCTGCTGCTCGCGCACCGCACCCGGCGGCACGGCCGCTCCCCCGCGCTCGCCCGGCTGATCGCCCAGCTCAACGCGGTGATGCCGGTCGTCGAGGCCGGCTCGGCGGCCAAGCTGCGGCCGCCCTCGCTGGGCCCGCTCGCGCCCGCCTACCCGGCGGCGCTGCGGAGCCTGGCCACCGTCGTCGACCGGGGCCGGCCCGGCACGGGCGCCCTCGACCTGCCGCCGCCGACCGGCCCCTCGGAGCGCGCCCTGGACCAGGCGCTGCGGTACGCGGCCGACATCGCCCGGGAGCCCTCGCCCGACCCGTTCGGCCCGGCCGACCGGCTCGGACGGCCCGCCGGCCTGCGCGTCCGCACCCGGCGGGCCGCCCGGGCGGCCCTGCTCTCCGGGGCCTCCTGGCGGTACGGGCTGCGGCTCGCGCTCTGCATCGGCCTCGCCCAGGTGCTCGTCTCGACGCTGGTCGTCCCCCGCTCGTACTGGGTGGCGCTGACCGTCACCTTCGTCATGAAGCCGGACTTCGGCTCGGTCTTCTCGCGGGCCGTGCTGCGCGCGCTCGGCACCGCGGCCGGCCTGCTGATCGCCATCCCGGTGCTCGCCGAAGTACCGCGCGGGTGGTGGGACGTCCCCATGGCGGCGCTGCTCGCCATGCTGATCCCGGCCTTCTCGGCGAAGGGCTACGCGTTCCAGACGGCCGCCGTCACACCGGTCATCCTGCTGCTCTCCGACCAGCTCAACCACCAGGGCTTCCAGCTGGTGCTGCCCCGCCTGTACGACTCGCTGATCGGCTGCGCGATCTCGCTGCTGGCCGGGTACCTGTGCTGGCCGGAGTCCTGGCACACCCGGATCGGCGACCGGCTCGCCGACGCCGTCGCGGACACCGCCGCGTACGTCACGCTGGCCTTCGCCCGGCCGCCCGGGCGGGACCAGGGCGGCCGGCTGCGCCACCGGCGGCGGCTCTACCGCGACCTGTCGGTCGTCCGGTCGGAGTTCCAGCGCGCGCTCACCGAGCCGCCGCCGGTGGGGACGCGCGCGGCCGCCTGGTGGCCGCTGGTGATCGCCGTCGAGCGGATCGTGGAGGCCACCACGGCCACCCGGGTCCGGGTCGACCACGGGGAGCCGGAGCCGCCGCCCGCCGAGGTCGCGGCCATCTCCCGGGAGCTGACCGCACTGGCGGACGCGCTGAGGACGGGGGTCGGGCCGACGGCCCCGGCGGGGGCGACGGACGGCGCCGACGGCCCGGGCGGCCCGGGCGGTCTCGACGACCGCGGCAGCCCCGGCGGCCCCGGTGCTCGCAGCCCCGGTGCTCGCGGCGGCGGGCCGAGCGGTGTGCTGGACCCGCTCCGCCGCGAGGTCCGGGCCGCGCAGGTGATCGCCACACCGGCCCCGGCCTGAGCGGGCACTCCCGGCAGACACTCCCGGCGAGCCCTCACGACCGGGCGCAAGCCCTCGCGACCGGCCGCGGGCCCTCGCGACCGGCCCGGCTCAGTCCTGGATCCGGCGCCAGGGCCGGTCCGCCTCCAGGGCGAAGGCCAGCTCCAGCAGCAGCCGCTCCTGACCGTGCGCCGCGGAGAGGTGCACGCCGATCGGCAGGCCGTTGCCCGCCGGCTCGGCCGGCAGCGAGATCGCCGGGCTGCCGGTCACGTTGTTCACCGGCGTGAACGCCACGTAGCGGTGCAGCCGCTGAATCAGCTCCTCGAACGCCACGTTCGGGCTCAGGTGCCCGATCGGCGGTGCCACGTGCGCGAGCACCGGCGAGAGGATCACGTCGTGGTCGCGGAACAGCCCCGCGTACGCGGCCTCCGCCCGCCGCAGCCGGCGCAGGACGCCCGGCGTCTTCCGGAACTCGCGGTGGAAGGTGCGCCGCAGCCCGGTGGTCAGGCCGTCCAGCCTGCGGGCCTGGAAGCCCGGGTCCAGCATCAGCTTGCCGGTGGCGGCGATCAGGAAGGCGATGTAGCCCCAGTAGAGGGTGAAGTCGCGGGAGAACTCCTCGCCGAACGGCAGGACCGCCGGCGTCACCTTGTGGCCCATCGCCTCCAACCGGGCCGCCGTCAGCTCGACCGCCTGCCGGGTCGGCGCGTCGGTGACCGCCACCGGTGAGTCCACCACCAGCCCGATCCGCAGCGGCCGGTCGCCGGGGCCTTCGACCAGGCCCAGCGGGGGCAGCGCGGGGTTGCGGTGGTGGCGCTCGGCCGCGGCGAAGAACGCGGCCGTGTCGCGCACGGTGCGGGTCAGCACGCCGTCGGTGACCAGGTCGATCGGCAGCCGGCGGCCCTGGTCGTTGACGACCGTACGGCCGCGGGTGGGCTTCAGGCCGACCAGGCCGCAGCAGGCCGCGGGGATCCGTATCGAGCCGCCGCCGTCGTTGGCGTGCGCGATCGGGACGACACCCGCCGCGACCAGCGCGGCCGCACCGCCCGAGGAGGCGCCGGGCGAGTGCGAGGGCCGCCACGGGTTGCGCACCGGGCGGGCCTCGGCGAACTCGGTCGAGGCGTTGAGGCCGAACTCCGGCAGCCTGGTCTTGCCGAGGACGGCCAGGCCGGTGCCGAGGAACTGCTCGGCGAAGCCGGCCGTCCGGCGCGCGGGCCGGGCACGGAACGCCGAACTCCCCTGCCCCGTCGGCATGCCCTGCAGGTCCACGTTGTCCTTCAGGTAGCTGGGCACTCCGAACAGCAGACCGTCCGCTCCGGCCGGCGCGGTCCGCGGATGCCCGTACGCGGCGTACGCGACCGGTGCCAGGGCCGCGTCGACCCGCTCGGCACGGGCCGCCGCGGCCTGCGCCAGCTCCGCCGGACTCACCGCACCGGCCCGCACCAACGCCGCCAGCCCGACCGCGTCGTGCTCCCCCAGCGCGTCGTCCCCGAACGCGTGAACCCGCTCCTCCGCCATGCGAACTCCCATCCCTACCGGCCGGTAATACGCGCGAGTTCCGCAGTCTAGGCGCGGCGGGTCCGTCCGGACACCCCGTCGACCGCCGGGGAGCGCGCGGTCGGCAGCGCACCGGGCGGGCCGCCGGCACCGGCCCCTCCCCGGCGGCCGGCCCGCCGGAACGGGGTTGACGGCCCGTCGGACGTCCTGCGATCTTGTGGGCCGATCCGGGGGCGGCAGGGGGCCGTGCCCGGCGGACACCCCAGGGGGCCACGATGAACAGGGCAGAGACCGACCGGGCAGCAGCCGCACGGGCATCGGGGGACACCACGCGGCGCCGGGCGCTGCTCGCCGGCGCGGTGGCCGGGCTGGCGGGGGCGGCGACGGTCGCGGCCACCGGGCCCGCGACGGCGGCGACCACGGCGACGACCGGCGCAGCTCCCGACTGGTTCGACGTCAAGGCCCACGGCGCCGTCGGCGACGGGGTCGCCAACGACACGGCCGCCGTGCAGGGCGCGATCAACGCGGCGGCGGCCGCCGGCGGGGGCACCGTCTACTTCCCGGTCGGCGCGTACCTCGTCGTGCCGGCGGCCGGCGCGCCCGCGCTGACCGTGAGCGGCAACGGAATCCGGCTGGTCGGCGCGAGCAGCAAGGCGTCCACGCTGGTCAAGGGCGGGGACGGGATCCTGCTGCGGGTCTCGGGCGACCGGGCCGACCCGAGCGGCGCCACCCACCGCCGCTACTGCTCGGTGGAGGACCTCGGCTTCAACGGCAACCGCCGCACCGGGCTCGTCCTGGAGCTCTACTACAACGACAACACCTACGTCCGCGACGTCTACATCAGCAGCAACAACGATCTCTGCATCGACGCGGTGGAGTTCTGGGACTCCCGGTTCTACAACCTGGTCGTCGAGTCCAGCACCGGCCCGGCGGGCAGCACCACCCAGCCCAACGTCTGGCTGCGCAACTCCTCCGCCACCACGGGCTGGGGCTACAGCGGCGACAACGTCAACCAGATCCACTTCACCGGCTGCCGGTTCGAGGCCTTCGGCACCGGCGCGCTCTGGATCACCCAGGGCGCCGCGGCGTCCAACAACCCGAACGGGATCTACCTGACGGACTGCAAGTTCGAGACTTCGCAGATGCAGGGCGGCCCGCACCTCAAGGTCGACGCCTCCTGCAAGCACGTGTACGCCCGCAACATCTACGCCTACGCCGGCAACTTCGCGGCCGGCTGGTCCACGCCGCAGAACATCATCGCCTGGGCCGGCACCGCCTCCGCCCTGGAGAACGTCCTGATCGCCAACGGGCCGGTCGCGACGGTGAACTCCGGCGTCGACCTGTACTCCGGCCCCGGCGCGGTGGCCGTACTGCGCGACGTCGTCGGCCTCTACGGCACCCGGCCGACCGGCCACCACGTCTACTACGAGAGCTCCAGCACCGGTGACTTCCGGGTCGAGAACTCCTACGGGAACACCGGCAGCCAGGCCGGGGGCACCCTGCCCACCCGCCACGCACCGAACGCACCGCTGCGGCTGGTCGCCGGACCGGTGAGCGACGCGTCGTTCCCCCGGCCCCCGGCGGACGGGACGCTCGCCGTCGACACGGCCGACCGTCGGCTCTACGTCCGGGTGAACGGCGCCTGGCTCTGGTCGGCCCTCAACAGCTGACGGGCCGGGCGGCCGGCACCGCCCCGATGCGTCGGGGCGGTGCCGGCGGGCGGACACAGCGGTAGGACACAGCCGGCAGGCACGGCACACTTGATCGGAAGTTGATCGAACGATACTGTTCGATCAAAGAGCGCCCGGTCCGGACCAGCCTGGAGGAGAACCATGGCCATCTCGGCCGAGGAGCGTCGGGAGCTGATCCTCGGGGCCGTCCGCGATCTGGACGGCCCCGTCCGCCTCACCGACCTCGCGACCCACCTCGGCATCCCAGCGGTCACGGTGCGCCGCGACGTCGCCGAACTCGCCGAGGCGGGCCGGCTGGGCCGCTCGCACGGCTTCGTCTCCCTGGGCCGCCCGCAGGCCGACGGGCGGGCGGACCCGCGGACCGGTCCGGGAGCGGGGCTGTCGGACCCGCGGACCGGCCCGCCCGCCGCCGCGTCCGGCGTCCGGCAGTACACCCTCGGACTGCTGGTGCCGTCCGTCGGCTCCTACTTCGACGCACTGATCGCCGGCGCCCGGGCCGCCGCCACGGCCGGCGGCTCCCACCTGATCCTCGGCATCGCCCCGTACGAGGCGGGCGACGACCGCGCCCAGGCCGAACGGCTGCTGGAGTCCGGCGCCGACGGCCTGCTCCTCACCCCCAACCTCGGTCCCGACCTCACCCCCGGTCTCGCTCCCGGGCGGGCCGGCCGGGAGCACGACTGGCTGGACACCCTCCCGGTACCAGCCGTCCTGGTCGAGCGCGGCTCCCCCGGGTACGGCACGCCCGGCGCCGGCCTGGACGCGGTCAGCTCCGACCACCGCCACGGCGTCCTGCTGGCCCTGCACCACCTCGCCGGGCTGGGCCACGGGTCGGTCCTGCTGGCGGCCCGCGGGGACTCCTGGACGGCCCGCGAAGTCCGGGCGGGGTACGAGGACGGCACCCGCCGGCTCGGCCTCGCCCCGCTGCCGGTCCTCGACACCTTGGGACCGGACGGCCGGCCGACCGACCCCGGCGAGCTCGCACGGAGGATCGCGGAGGCCGCCGCGGAGGGCGTGCGGGCCGTCCTGGTCCACAACGACCAGGACGCCATCCAGCTCCCCCCGCTGCTGCGCTCGCACGGCCTGGCCGTACCGGACGACCTCGCGCTGATCTCCTACGACGACGTGTTCGCCGCCCTCGCCGCGCCCGCGCTGACCGCCGTCGCCCCGCCGACCCGGGCAGTCGGCGAGACCGCCGTCGGTCTGCTGCTGCGCCGGCTCGCGGCCGGCCGCGAGCTGCCCGTGCACCGGATCTCCCTGCTGCCCGGGCTCAGCGTCCGCACCTCCTGCGGCGGCTGAGCCCGGACGGGCACCGGTCCACCCGGCCCACCCCCGACCCACCCGGTCGGCCCTGCGCTCCAACTCCGCACTACCCCAACTCCGCACTACCCCAACTCCGCACCCGCTCCAGCTCCGCACCGCGCTCCCGACCTGCGGGCCGAACCGGCGGGCGCTGCGGCGTCGCCGGGAAGCGGCTGATCATTCGCCACACCTTACCGATCGAATGATCCACGAGATCGGATCGTAACCCCTCGGCCGGATTCTCCACCGAGCCCGCATAGTCGCAGGTCATGGGAGTGACGAGCGACGCACCGGCACCCCGGATCGAGCGATCGAATGACATCATTTGATCTCAATCCCTTGACTCCGATCGAACGCCCGCCCAAGATGGCGTGCATTCGCCCCCACCCCTCGCGGTCCGCGGGCCGATCCACCCCGACCCGTCGCCCGGACCGCGTTCTCGCCCCAGGAGCCGTGCATGCCCTCAGCTTCGTTCTCCCGTCGCAGAGCCCTCCGCGCCGCGTCCGGTGCCACCGCGGCCGCCCTCTGCACCACCCTCCTCGCGGCCTGCGGCAGCGGTGACAGCAGCTCGGACGCCGGGGCCTCGGACGGCAAGCCCGTCACCCTGACGTTCTGGGCCTGGTCGAAGGGGACGAAGGAGGTCGTCGACGCCTTCAACGCCTCGCACCCGAACATCAAGGTCACCTTCGAGGAGATCCCGTCCGGCGTGGCCGGCGGCTACGCGAAGATCACCAACGCGGTGAAGGCCGGCAACGCACCCGACGTGTTCAACGTCGAGTACGCCCAGCTGCCGGACTTCGTCAGCCAGGGCGCCGTCCAGAACATCGGCAAGCTGGTCGGCACCGACCTCAAGGCGAAGTACCTGCCCCAGGCGGTCGAGCTGACCACCCTCGGCGGCGCCACCTGGGCCCTGCCGCTGGACGCCTCTCCGCAGGCCTTCTACTACCGCAAGGACCTCTTCGACAAGGCCGGCCTCACCCCGCCGAAGACCTGGCAGGAGTTCCGCACCGCCGCGCAGAAGCTGAAGCAGGCCCAGCCCGACGCCCGGATCGCCACCTTCTTCCCCGACGACCCGGTCACCCTCGAGGCGATGGCCTGGCAGGCCGACGCGCACTGGTTCACCGGCGTCGGCGACACCTGGAACGTGGACGTGAACGGCGGCCGGACCAAGCAGGCCGCCGAGTACTGGCAGCAGCTGATCGCCGAGGACCTCGTCCGCGTCCAGCCCTCGTTCAGCCAGCAGTGGACGGCCTCCCTGCAGAAGGGCGAGACCGCCGGCTACCTGGGCGCCTCCTGGGGCGGTGGCGTGCTGAAGAGCACCCTGCCCGACGCCGCCGGCAAGTGGGCCGTGGCGCCCGTCCCGACCTGGGACGGCAATGCGGCCAGCGGCATGGTCGGCGGCACCACCTTCGCCGTCTCCAAGGACAGCAGGAAGGCCAGGGCAGCCGTCGAGTTCGCCACCTGGGCCACCACCACGCCCGAGGGCATCAAGGCCCGGATCGCCTCCGGCACCTCCTCCGCCTACCCGGCCGCCCCCGCGCTGGTGCCGGTCGCCAAGGAGGCCTTCAAGGCGGACTTCTACGGCGGCCAGGACATCTACGCCGTCTACGCCGACGCCGCGAAGTCGATCAAGCCGAACTGGCAGTGGGGCCCGGCCATGGGCGCCACCAACACCTCGCTCAAGGACTCCTTCGGCAAGCTCACCCAGGGCGGCACCGTCCAGGGCGCCCTCGACGCGGCACAGCAGGCCACCCTCGGCGAGCTGAAGAACCGCGGACTCAAGGTCCAGCAGTGACGGACCGCACCCCGCCCGCGGCGTCCGCCCGTGCCGCCGGCCGGCCCCCTCGGCAGGGAGCCGGCGCCCGGCGGCGCGGCCGTCACGGGGCGGCGGCCCTGCTGCTCGCCCCGTTCCTGGTCCTGTTCACCGCCTGCACGCTGATCCCGATCGGCTACGCCGTCCACCTCAGCCTGTACACCGAACACCGCTCGGGCCTGGGCTTCGGCGGCACCGAGACGGTCTTCACCGGGCTCGGCAACTACACCCGCGCCCTCGGCGACCAGGCCTTCCGGGCGGGCTTCCGGACCACCGCCGAGTACTGCCTGCTCTACATCCCGCTGATGCTCGGGTTCTCCCTGCTGCTCGCCCTGCTGCTGGACTCCGCGCTGGCCCGGGCCCGCCGGTTCTTCCAGCTCGCGCTCTTCCTGCCGCACGCGGTGCCCGGCCTCATCGCCGCCCTGGTCTGGATGTACCTGTACACGCCCGGCATCAGCCCGGTGCTCGACGTGCTGAACGCGGCCGGCGCCCACCCCGAACCGCTCGGCAGCCCGTTGCCGGCCGTCGTCAACATCGCGCTCTGGGAGTGGACCGGCTACAACATGGTGATCTTCTACGCCGCGCTGCAGGCCGTGCCGCGCGAGGTGCTGGAAGCGGCCGTGATGGACGGCGCCGGGCCGCTGCGGACCGCTCTCAGCGTCAAGATCCCGCTGATCCGCGCGTCCGTCGTGATGGTCGCCCTGTTCACCGTGATCGGCTCGCTCCAGCTGTTCACCGAACCGATGATCCTGCACGGTGTCTCGCCCGGTGTGGTCTCCACCTGGACGCCCAACATGTACGCCTACACCGCCGCCTTCGAACGCGGCGACTACGGCCTGGCGGCCGCCGCGTCGGTGCTGCTCGCACTGACCGCCGCCGCACTGTCCTTCCTCATCACCCGGGCCACCCGCACCCGCCCGGCCCGCCGGACGGAGGCCCCGGCATGACCACCCTCGCCCCCGAACGCCGCCCCCGCCGCGCGCAGCACCGCGGTGCGCCCGGCCCGCGGACGTCGCCCCGTCGGCCGTGGACGTTGTCGCGGGCCGCCGTCAACGGCGCCCTCGTCCTCGCCACCACCTACACCCTGCTCCCCCTCGGCTGGCTCCTCACCGCCACCGCCAAGAACACCGGCGACCTCCTCGCCGGCAACACCCTCACCCCCACCAACTGGCACCTCGGCGACAACCTCCACCAACTCGCCACCACCGGCGACGGCATCTACTTCCGCTGGTACCTCAACTCCCTCCTCTACGCCGGCATAGGCGCCCTCCTCTGCGCCCTCGTCTGCGTCAGCGCCGGCTACGCCTTCCACGTCCACACGTTCCCCGGCAAGGAAAAACTCTTCGCCCTCGTGCTCCTCGGCGTCCTCGTCCCCACCACCGCACTCGCCCTGCCCATGTACCTGCTCGCCTCCCGACTCCACCTCGTCAACACCTTCTGGGCCGTCTTCCTCCCCTCCCTCGTCAACCCCTTCGGCGTCTACCTCGCCCGCGTCTTCAGCGCCGGCTACCTCCCCGGCGAAATCCTCGAAGCCGCCCGCATCGACGGCGCGGGCGAACTGCGCACCTTCCGCTCCATCGGCCTGCCCATGCTCACCCCCGGCTTCGTCACCATCTTCCTCTTCCAGTTCACCGCCATCTGGAACAACTTCTTCCTCCCCCTGGTCATGCTCTCCGACAACCACCTCTTCCCCGTCAGCCTCGGCCTCTACAGCTGGAACGCCCAGACCCACGCCTTCCCCGAGTACTACCCCCTCGTCGTCAGCGGCTCCCTCCTCGCCGTCCTCCCCCTCATCGCCGCCTTCATCACCCTCCAACGCCACTGGAAAGCCGGCCTCACCGCAGGAAGCGTCAAATGACCACCGTGCGCACCACCCCGCTCCTGCCGCCGCCCGACCCGCCGGCCGCACCCGCCACCACGTCCGCCCCCCGGCCCACCGCCGGAGCCGGGCGCCGCCCCAGGGCCCTCCTCGCCATGGACCGCACGATGCCCGCCCGGCTGATCGACCCCGCGACCATGGCCAGGCTCACCGCCCTCGCGGACCTCGACCCCACCCTGGTCGTCGACGACTTCACCACCCCCGAGGCCACCGCCGCCCTCGCCCGCACCGAAGTCATCATCAGCTGCTGGGGCTGCCCCCCGCTGGACGCCACCACACTCGCCGCCGCACCCGCACTGCGCGCCGTCATCCACGCCGCCGGCTCCGTCAAACACCACATCACCGACGCCTGCTGGGACCGCGGCATCACCGTCAGCTCCGCCGCCTGGGCCAACGCCCTCCCCGTCGCCGAGTACACCGTCGCCGCCGTCCTCCTCGCCAACAAGCGGATCCTCCAGCTCGGCGCGGACTACCGCCGAGCCCGCACCCCCCGAACCCCCGGCGACAACATCGGCAACTACCGCAAGACCGTCGGCATCGTCGGCGCCTCCCGGATCGGCCGCCGCGTCCTCGAACTGCTCCGCCCGTACGACCTCGAACTGCTGCTGCACGACCCCTACATCACCGCCGACGAGGCCACCGCACTCGGCGCCCGCGCCGTCCCCCTCGACGAACTCTGCTCCGCCTCGGACGTGGTGAGCATCCACGCCCCCGAACTCCCCGAAACCCACCACCTCATCGACGCCCGCCGCCTCGCCCTCATGCCCGACGGCGCCACCCTCGTCAACACCGCCCGCGGCTCCCTCCTCGACCAGAACGCCCTCATCCACGAAGCACGCACCGGCCGCCTCCACGCCGTCCTCGACGTCACCACCCCCGACGTCCTCCCCCCGGACTCCCCCCTCTACGACCTGCCCAACGTCCTCCTCACCCCCCACATCGCCGGCTCCCTCGGCACCGAACTCCACCGCATGGCCACCGCAGCCGCCGACGAACTCGCCCGCTACACCGAGGGATTGCCCTTCGCCCACCCCGTCCTGCCCGAAGGCATCCACCGGACGGCCTAGTACGTACCCGGCGGCCGGTCGAACGGGCCGGCCCCTGCCCGCGGCGCACCGCCGCCCCGGCAGGCTTGCGCCCCGTGCGGTGCCCGGCTCGCCGACACGGCCGCCGCCGCCGGCCCGGTCCGCCCGCCTATCCTGCCGGTACGGACAATGCGAGATCGCCACCGCTGCGAGCGGCTGCCCGAGCAGCCCGACTCCTCGACCAGCCAGCCACGTTCCCCCTGAAAGCCGGTCCCCATGCTCGACTACGACGACGACGGATTCCGCCGCGACGGCGCGCCGCACCGGATCATCTCCGGCGCCGTGCACTACTTCCGCATCCACCCCGACCTCTGGGACGACCGCCTGCGCCGCCTGCGCGCCATGGGCGCCAACACCGTCGACACCTACATCCCCTGGAACTTCCACGAACTCCCCTCCGGCGAGGTCGACTTCACCGGCTGGCGGGATCTCGGCCGGTTCGTCGCGCTGGCCCGGGCGAACGGCCTCGACGTGATCCTGCGCCCCGGCCCGTACATCTGTGCGGAATGGGAGTTCGGCGGGTTCCCGGCCCGGCTGCTCGCCACCGACGGAGTGCGGCTGCGCAGCGCCGATCCGGCCTACCTGGCCGAGGTGGACGGCTGGTTCGACGCGGTGGTGCCGGAGATCCTGCCGCTGCTGGCGAGCCGGGGCGGCCCGGTGGTGGCCGTCCAGGTGGAGAACGAGTACGGCAGTTACGGCAACGACGCCGCCTACCTCGCCCACCTGCGCGACGGCCTGCTCGCCCGGGGCGTCGACTGCCTGCTGTTCACCGCCGACGGTGCCGAGGACACCATGCAGCAGGGCGGCACCGTCCCCGGTCACCTCTCCACCGCCACCTTCGGCTCGCGGCCCGCCGAGCGCTTCGAGGTGCTGCGGCGCCACCAGCCCAAGGGCCCGCTGACGGCGATGGAGTTCTGGATCGGCTGGTTCGACCACGTGGGCGAGCCGCACCACGTGCGGGATCCCGAGGAGTCCGCCCGGGCCCTGGACGACCTGCTCGCCACCGGCGCCTCCGTCAACCTCTACATGGCCCACGGCGGCACCAACTTCGGCCTCTGGGCCGGGGCCAACCACACCGGTGCCCATCCGGAGGACGCCGGCCACCAGCCGACCGGCACCAGCTACGACTACGACGCGCCGATCGGCGAGGCCGGTGAACTCACCGCGAAGTTCCACGCGTTCCGGGAGGTCATCGGCCGGTACGTGCCGCTGCCGGAGGTCGAGCTGCCGGAGCAGCCGCCGCGGGTCGCACCGCAGCGGATCGAGCGGGCGACCGGCCGGGCCCGCCTGCTCGCGTCCCTGGACGCCCTCTCCGCGCCGGTGCACCGGGCGGCCCCCGAGCCGATGGAGCGGGTCGGCCAGTCCCTCGGCCTGATCCACTACCGCACGGTCGTCCCCGGCCCGCGGCCCGCGCTGCCGCTGCGGATCGACGGCGTCGGCGACCGCGCCCAGGTCTTCGCCGACGGCGTGCCGCTCGGCGTGCTGGACCGCAACTCCCCGGGCGGGACACTGCCGCTGGCGACCGGGCCGGCCGGGGTGACGCTCGACATCCTGGTCGAGGCGCTCGGCCGGGTGAACTACGGGCCGCTGCTGGAGAACGACCGGAAGGGCGTCGTGCGCGGCGTCGCGCACGGCCACCAGCGCCTGTTCGGCTGGGAGTTGCGGCCGCTGCCGCTCGCCGACCTCGCTGCGCTCGCCTTCTCCGACGGCGTCGGGGCGGTCGACGGCGATCCGGTCTTCCACCGCTTCGAGGCCGAACTCGACGCCCCCGCCGACGCCTTCGTGGCCCTTCCCGGCTGGGGCCGCGGCCTGCTCTGGCTGAACGGCTTCCTGCTCGGCCGCCACACCCGGCAGGGCCCGCAGCGCACCCTGTACGCCCCGGCCCCGCTCTGGCGCCCGGGCACCAACGAGCTGATCGTCCTCGAACTCGACACCCACGGCGAGGCGGTGGAGCTCCGCGACCTGCCCGACCTCGGCCCCACCGCGGCCGCCCCCAGCGTCGACTACTGACGCGGCACCACCCGACCCGACGCCGACGCGGCCGGGCACACCCCGCACCACCCCGGGGCGTGCCCGGCCGCGCGGCGTTCCCGGCCCGCCGGGGCGCCGGAGGCCCGGGGTGCGCCGGCACCGGTGGCATGCGCGCTCGATGGTGCTACTGTCGATAGCATCATGCTGCTGAAGCTGGATCTCACCGACAGCCGCCCCCTGCACGAGCAGGTCGCGGGTGCCATCCGGCGCGCCATCGCCGAGGGCGAGTGCGCGCCGGGCGACCGACTGCCGCCCGCCCGGGAGCTCTCCCGGGCCCTGGGCGTCAACACCAACACCGTCCTGCGCGGCCTGCGCGCGCTGCGGGACGAAGGAGTGCTGGAGTTCCGCCGCGGCCGCGGGGTGACGGTGGCCACGGCCGCCGACCAGCGAGCCGAACTGCTCGTCCAGGCGGCGGCGTTGGTCGCCGAGGCGGCACGGCTGGGCTACAGCAGGACCGATCTCGTCGAACTGATCAGGAGGCTGCCGTGAACGGCGGGGGAACCGGGATACGTGGGGCGCGGTGGAGCGCGGCCGCCTGGACGACAGGGGTCGCCGCGACGCTGGTCGCGCTGCCGCTGGTGGCGGCCGGCCGGCTGCCGGACCGCGTCGCCACCCACTGGGGCGCCGGCGGACGCCCGGACGGCTCGCTGCCGTTCTGGGCGGTGCCGCTCGTCCCGGCCGGGATCTGGGCCGCCCTGGTGCTGGCGCTCGCCCTGACCGCGCGCCGGACCGGACCGGCGCCCCGGTCCTGGTACGCCGCGGGGCTGATCGCCGGAGGCGTCCTGCTGACCGGCGCCCAGGCGTCCATCGTGCACGCCAACCTGGACCGGACCACCTGGACGGAGGCCGCCGCGATCGGCCCCGAGGTCGTCCTCGTCCTCGTGGCGTCGCTGCTGGCCGGCCTCCTCGGCCGGCTCGCCGCCCACCGCGGCGGCGCCGGGGCGGGCGGCCGGGCCGACGGGCCGGGCCCGGCGCCCGACGGCGGCCCGCGCCTCGACATCCCCGCCGGTGAGCGCTTCGCCTGGCTCTCGCGCACCGTCAACCCCTGGCTCCAGCTGACCGCCGCCGTGTTCGGCCTGGCCTCCCTCGGCGCCACCGTCGCCGCCGTCGCCGGCCTGATCGGCACGCCGTGGCCGGTGCTCGCCCCGCTCGCGGTCGTCTCGCTCGCCGCGTTCGCCTGCTCCTCCGTCCAGACGCTGGTGACGCCGAAGGGCCTGGAGGTCGCCTTCGGTCCGGCCGGCTGGCCGGTCCGCCGCTGGCCGGTCGAGGCGATCGAGTCGGCCCGGGCCGAACAGCGCACCCCGGCCCAGGTCGGCGGCTGGGGCTACCGCCTCAACGGCCTCGGCACCACGGTGATGCTCCGCGGCGGCGACTGCCTGGTCGTCCACCCGCACCGGGGCGCCGACTTCGCCGTCAGCGTCGACGACGCCGAGCGCGGCGCCGCCCTGCTCAACGCCCTCACCGCGCGGCACACCGCCGACTGACGTCGGGCCCGCCGGCGGCCGGCCCGACGCCGACCGCCGACCGCCGACCGCGACCGGGGGCGCTCGGCCGATGGCCGGGCGCCCCTATCCGGAATGCACCCGGCCTGCCGGTGGTTGACGCCTCGGCAGGCCGGTGATCAAGGCCTGACCAGGTCCGGTGCCGAGGGGGAGTCATGGCGAGCAGTGTCACCGTCCGGGGGAGCGTCGCGCCCGGGTTCGAGGAGGTACGGGCGGAGTTCGCCGCCGTCGTGGCGGCCGAGCCGGAGAGCGGCGGCGCCCAGCTCGCCGTGCACCTCGACGGGCTCCGGGTGGTGGACCTCTGGGCCGGCGAGGGGGTCTCCGGCGATTCACTGTTCGCCCTGTACTCCTCCGCCAAGGGCGCCGCACACCTGGTGGTCGCCCTACTGGTGCAGCGCGGCGTGCTCGACCTCGACGAGCAAGTGGCCCGCTCCTGGCCCGAGTTCGCGGCCGAGGGCAAGGGCGGGATCACCCTGCGGCAGGTGCTGGAGCACCGCGCCGGGCTGATCGGCGTGGACGGCGGCTTCACCGTCGAGGAGCTGGCCGACGACCGGCGGCTGGCCGCCCGGCTGGCCGTGCAGAAGCCGTACTGGGAGCCCGGGGCGGGCTACGGCTACCACGCGTTCGTGATCGGCGCGCTCACCGGTGAGGTGGTCCGCCGCCGCACCGGCCGCTCGATCCAGGAGCTGTACGAGGAGCTGGTCCGGGCGCCGTACGGGCTCGACTTCCACCTCGGGCTGCCCGCGGAGCTGGAGCCGCGTTACCTGCCGGTGCTGCCCGCGCTGCTCACCGTGGAGCAGGAGGCCGTGGCGGCGGCGGGCGCGCCGGCGCCGGACAGCCTCACCGGGATCGCCTTCAACCTGAACGCCACCCCGCCCACCGACCTGGTCGAGTACGCCGGCTCCCGCGCGGTGCGGGCGCTCGGTCCGGCCTCCAGCGGCGGCGTCGGCAACGCCCGCGGGCTGGCCGGGCTGTACGCGGCGGCGGCCGCCGGGCTGGACGGCCGGCCCCCGTTGCTCACCCCGGGGACGATCGCCGAGTTCGGCACCGTCCGGACCCGTGGCACCGACCTGGTGACCGGCGAGCAGGACCACTTCGGTCTCGGCTTCGAGGCCCAGAGCTCCCGTTACCCCTTCCTCGGCCCGGACGCCTTCGGCCACAGCGGCGCGGTGGGTGCCCAGTCCTTCGCCGACCCGCGCAGCGGCATCGCCTACAGCTACACCCGCCGCCGGTTCGCCTTCGGCGAGGGCGGCGGCGCCGCGGAGAACCACCGGCTCGCCGCGGCGGCCGTCCGCGCCGCCACGGCCGCGCGCACCCCCACCGCCTGACCCCCGACCCGCCGCCGGCCCGACCCTCCACGGCCGCCGGTCCCGCCCCCGACCCGCCGCAGCCCCGCCGCAGCCCCGCCGGACCGGCGGCCCCGCTCCGCCGGCCCGGCGCGACACGTCGGCCGGCGGAGCGGCTCTGCTCCCCGCACGCACCCGGTCCGCCGGTACCGTGCGGGGGGACGGCCGCCGGCGATCAGCGCTGCTCGCCTCGCGGCCGTCGCTCACCGAGCGGCCGCGGCGCTGGACCCGCCGTCGCCGCCCTGCACCGCCGAAGGGGACGACACAGGTGCCCGAGCCTCAGCTGACTCCGGAGGTCTTCGACCGAGCCATCGCGGCGATCGCCCTCACCGCCGGCCCGGAGCACCGGCTGGTGTACTGCAACGACGCCTTCCGCAGCCTGTTCGGTCCGCGGCCGGTCGGACTGCCCGTCCGGGAGGTGTTCACCGAGCCCGGGGTGGAGCGGTTCTTCGAGACCCTCGACCTGGTGGGCGCCGACCGGACGGCCCGCCAGGTCACCACCCCACGCACCGTGGAGACCTCCGAGGACGACCCGGAGGACCACCGGCACTTCATCTACAGCTGCTCGCCGGTCTCCTCCCGGTTCGGCCCCGGCGTCCTGGTGAGCGCGATCGACACCACCGCCGAGGTGCACTCCGTGCAGCGGGCCGAGCGGCTGTCGGCCGACCGCCTCCAGGCCCTCCAGCGCTACGAGGCGCTGATGTCGGCCGTCTCCCAGCTGGTCTGGCTCACCCGCGCGGACGGCACGATGGCCGAACTCGTCCCGGGCTGGGAGGAGCTGACCGGGTACCCCTGGCGGGACACCATGGACGAGACCTGGTTCGAGCTGATCCACCCCCGGGACCGGGACGGGCTCGTCCGGCGCTGGGCCGAGGCGGCGGCCGGCGAGCCGGCGATGTTCGAGCACACCTTCCGGGTCCGGACCGTCTCCGGCGACTACCGGCACGTCGCCACTCGCGCCGTGCCGATCGTCCGCGACGGCCGGCTGGTGGAGTGGATCGGCGCCACCTCCGACATCGAGGACCGCTGGCGCAACCGGATGCGCGAGCGCATGCTCGCCCGGGCCGTCGCCGTCACCGAGGCCACCCGCCCGGAGGACGCCTTTGCCGCCGTCGCCGACCTGGTGGTGCCCGAACTCACCGACGCCTGCACGGTGTTCGTCCTGTCCGGCCGGGAGCACGCGTCCCAGCCGGACGAGCTGCGCGGCATCCGGATCGCCTCCACCGCCCGCCTCGGCCTGCCCCCGCTGCCGCCGCTGCGCCAGCAGACCTTCCTGCTCGGGCCCGAGGCCCGGCGGGCGGTGGCCGAGCAGTCGGCCGCCCTGCTGACCTTCCCGGCCGGCCACGTCCCGCCCGGGCTCGTCCCGGAGGAGTCCTCCCGCTGGCTGGCCCGGGCCGGCGCCACCAGCCTGACCCTGCTGCCGATCGTCCTCGACGGCGCAGCCGTCGCCCTGGCCGCGGCCGCCGGCTGCGGCGACAGCCCGCCACCGGGCCGGGCGGACATCGAGCTGCTCCAGGAGGTCCTCCAGCGCGCCCAGCTGCCGCTGCGCCAGACCCTCGAACTCCAGCGCACCCGGCACGCCGCCCTCGTCCTCCAGCGGGCCCTGCTCACCGCCCCGCCCGAGGTGCCGGGCGCCGTGCTCGCCGCCCGCTACCAGCCCGGCAACCGCGCCGCCGAGGTCGGCGGCGACTGGTTCGACGCGTTCGTGCTGCCCGACGGGTCGCTCGCCCTGACCATCGGCGACGTGGCCGGCCACGACCTCACCGCCGCGACCACCATGGGCCAGCTGCGCAGCATGCTGCGCTCGATCGCCTACAACCGCACCCACCTGCACACGCCCGCGGACGCCCTCACCGGGCTGGACACCGCCGCCGACGGGCTGGGCGTCGCCACCTTCGCGACCGCCGTCCACCTGCACCTCGCCCGCACCGGCCGGGGCGCGGACGACGCGGGCGACCCGGACGGCCCCGGGGACGGCAGCACCGACGGCACGGACGGCACGGACGACACGGACGGCACGGACGACGGCAGCTGGCAGGCGGCCTGGTCGAACGCCGGGCACCCGCCGCCGCTGCTGCTGCCGGCCGAGGGCCCGCCCCGGTTCCTCGACACCGACGAGGCCGACGTCCCGCTCTGCGTCGCCCCCGCGGAGCCGCGCCGTACCCACCGCACCCGGATCGCCCCGGGGGACACCGTGCTGCTCTACACCGACGGCCTCATCGAAGTCCCCGGCGAGAACCTGGCCACCGGCCTGGCCCGGCTGGCGGCCAGTGCCGACCGGGCCCGCACCCTGTCGCTGCCGGCCCTCTGCGACCACCTGCTCGCCGAGGTGCCGGACGCCCGGGACGACATCGCCATGATCGCCTTCCGGGCCGGCCCCGGGCACCCCGCCACCTGACCGGCCGCCCGCGCACCGGCCCCCCGCGCACCGGCCGGCCCGGCCCGGGGCCCGACGCCGGCCGCAGCCGCCGTCCCCCGTCGCCCCCGTCGCCACCCCGCCCCACCCCACCGCCGGATGCCGGACGGTAGATTGCCGGGACTCCCCACCTCGCCCCCAGGAGCCCCAGGAGCCCCCGTTGCTCGATGCCACCGACGCCGCCCTCGTCCGCGAACTGCAGCACGACGGGCGGGTCAGCTACCAACGGCTGTCCGAGCTGCTCGGCATCTCGCGCGAGGCGGCCCGGGCCCGGGTGCAGCGGCTGCTGCAGCGCGGCGAGGTGCGGATCGTCGGCATCGTGCCGCCCGCCGCCGCCGGGATCACGGCGGTGGCGCACGTGTCGATGGACGTGGCCGGCCCGAGTGGCCCGGTGGCGGCGCTGGCGGCCCGGCGCCGGGCGGCCAGCTTCGTCTCCTGCACGGCCGGGGCGCAGAGCGTGCTCGCCGAGCTACGGGTCCCCGACGATGCGGCCCTGGAGCGCGAGTTCACGGCGCTGCGGGCGGTGCCGGGGGTGCGCGGCCTGGAGGTGTTCCGCTGCGCGGAGCTGGTCCGGGACGCCTACTCGCCCGAGGTGGCGGGGGGCCGGCCCGGCCCGCCGCCCGAGCTGGACGCGGCGGACCGGCGGCTGATCGGCCTGCTCCAGCTCGACGGACGGGCCAGTTTCGCGGTGCTCGCGGAGGCGATCGGCCTGTCCCAGCCGGCCACCCGGGCCCGGGTGCTGCGGCTGCTGGACGGCGGCGCCGTCCATGTCACGGGGCTGGTGGAGTCCCGCGCGCTGGGCGTCCGGGAGGCGGCCGGGGTGGGCCTGGGGGTGCGCGGCCCGGTCCGGTCGGTGGCGGACGCCGCGGCGGCGCTGCCGGGGGTGAACTACGTGGCGACGGGCTACGGGCGGTTCGACGTGGTGTGCGGCCTGGACGCGCCGGACCGGTCCGCGCTGCTGGCCGGCCTGGAGGCGGTGCGGGGGCTGCCGGGGGTGGCCCGCTCGGAATCCTGGGTACACCTGGAGATCGTGAAGGAGTCCTACACCTACGATCTGCCCATCAGGTAGGCGATCCGGTCGCCCAAGACCACCTGAACAGATGAATCGCCGTGCTGATGACCATTCACCGGCGAAACGATGCCGTGACTCTCTTGACGCGTTCTTTTCGCCCGCCTTCAATGGCCGCACACCCCTTCCCCCGCGAGAGAGTCCGGTCCCCCCGATGGCGTCTTCTCCTCCCCCTCCGCCGCAGGTCGCGGCGCTGCCTCGGTCCCTGGGCGTGTTCGGCGGGGTCCTGCTGACCCTGTCCTGCGTCACGCCCGCCTCGTCGCTGTTCATCGTCGTGCCCCCGCTGCTCCAGTCGCAGGGCAGCGGCGCCGTGATCAGCCTGCTGGTGGCCGCCGTGCTGTCGCTCGGGGTGGGCCTGTGCTACGCCGAGCTCGGCACCCTGGTGCCCAGCGCCGGCGGCGAGTACTCGATCGTCGGCCGGGTCCTAGGCCGGCCGGTCGGCTGGCTGGTCTTCGTGATCTCGATCGTGTCGCTGCTGGTGATCCCGCCGATCATCGCCCTCGGCACCGCCGGCTACCTCGGTTCGGTGCTCTCGCTGGACCCGGCCGTGGCCGGCGGCGCGGTGATGCTGCTCGCCGTCGCGGTGGGCGTGCTGGACATCAAGTCCAACGCGCTGATCACCGGCACCTTCCTCGGCCTGGAGGTGCTGGCCGCCGGCGTCGTCACCGTGCTCGGTCTGACCCACGTCCACCAGCCGGTCTCGACCCTGGTGCACGCGGTCGTCCCGGACGGCCAGGGCGGCACCAGCCCGTTCACCGCGGGGCTGCTGGTCTCCGGCCTGGCCGTGGCGATCTTCACCTACAACGGGTTCGGCACCGCCGTCTACCTCTCCGAGGACCTGCGCGACCCCCGGCGCTCGGTCGCCCAGACGGTGCTCTGGTCGCTGCTGGCCGGAGTCGTCGTGATCACCCTCCCGGTGATCGCGATCTGCCTGGGCGTCAGCTCCCCGGACCAGCTCGCCACGGGGGACCTCGTGGCCATCGTGGACGACTGGGCCGGCACCGGCGTCGGGACCTTCGTCAGCCTCTGCATCGCCGCGGCCATCCTCAACGCCGTGATCGTGATGGTGATCCAGAACGGCCGGGTGCTGTACGCCTCGGCCCGCGACCGGACCTGGCCCGACCCGGTGAACCGCGCCCTCGGCACCCTGCACCCGCGCTGGGGCTCGCCCTGGGTGGCCACCCTCGCGATCGGCCTGCCCGGCGCCGTCCTCGCGCTGACCGTGCCGATCGACGCCCTGCTCGGCTTCACCGGCGTGGTCGTCGCGGTGATCTACCTGCTGCTCGGCGTCGCCGCCCTGGCCGCCCGGCGCGGCCGGCACCGGCTGGTCGACGCCTGGCGGATGCCGCTCTGGCCGGCCGCCCCCGTTCTGACCACCGTCGTCCTCGGCTACACGCTCACCCAGCAGACCGGGCGGGACTTGCTGATCACGCTCGCCGTGGTGGTGGTCGGCCTCCTGTACTGGGTGCTCTACCTGCGCCCGCGCAGCGCCACCCACTGGGTGCTCAGCCTCCCCGCCGACCAGAGCAACGACCCGGGCACCGACCCGCGCACCGACCCGCACGACGGCCCGCACGACGCCCCGGGCAGCGACCGGAACGACGACCGGGACACCGGCTGGAGCACCGCCCCGGGCGCCGCCGCCTTCGGGGCCGCCCCCACCGCCACCACCACCACCACCACCACCCCCGCCGCCCCCGTCCGGGAGAACTCGTGAACCGCCCCGCCGAGCTGATCGTCCACAACGCCCACGTCCACACCGTCGACGACAGCCGCCCCCGCGCCGAGGCGGTCGCCGTCCGGGACGGGCGGATCGCCTGGGTCGGCGACGGCGACGACTGGCGCGAACTGGCCGGCCCCGGCACCGAGGTGGTCGACGCCCGCGGCCGGCTGCTGCTGCCCGGGTTCGTGGACAGCCACAACCACGTCCGGCTCGGCTCCGACGCGGCCTGCGTGCAGCTGGCCGGCGCCGGCTCCCTGCCCGAGATCGGCCGCCGGATCACCGAGTGGCTGCGCCGCAACCCGGACGCCGACTGGATCGAGGGCGAGGCCTTCGACTACACCGCCGTCCCCGACGGCCGGATGCCCACCGCCGCCGACCTCGACCCGTACACCGGCGACCGGCCCGCCTTCGTGCTCAGCTACGACGTGCACACCGCCTGGCTGAACACCGCGGCCCTGCGCCGCCTCGGCATCACCGCGGACACCCGCGAGCTCGCCTTCGGCACCGTCCGGAAGGACGAGGCCACCGGCGAGCCCACCGGCTTCCTCACCGACTTCGCCGTCCGCGGCCTCTCCCGCGACGGCCACCGGGCACTGCGGGCGGCCGGCGTCCCCTGGGCCTCCCCCGACCGGCAGTACGGCCGGCTCGCGGCCAGCCTCGACCTCGCCGCCCGCTACGGCATCACCACCATCGTCGAGCCGCAGAACTCGCTGGACGACCTGGCCCTGTTCGAGCGGGCGATCGCCGAGGGCCGGCTCCGGTCCCGCCTGGTCGCCGCACTCTTCCACCCGCGCGGCACGACCGACGCGGAGCTCGCCGAGTTCGCGGCGGCGGCCCGCCGGTACGACACCGACCGGTTCCGGGTCGGCCCGCTGAAGCTGTACATCGACGACGTCGTGGAGCCGCACACCGCCGCGCTGCTGGAGCCCTACGCCGGGCACCACAGCCACCGCGGCGAGACCTTCTACCCGGCCGAGGAGTTCGCCGAGGTGCTGGCCCGCCTCGACGCGGCCGGCTTCCAGGCCTTCGTGCACGCCACCGGCGACCGCGGCATCAGAACGGTGCTGGACGCCGTCGAGCACGCCCGCCGGGTCAACGGCCCGCGCGACGCCCGCCACCAGGTGGTCCACGTCGAGTGCCTCGACCCGGCCGACGTGCCGCGCTTCGCCGAGCTGGGCGTGGTCGCCTGCATGCAGCCCCGGCACTGCTCGCCCGACATCGCCGGGCCCGGCAAGGACTGGGCGGAGGCCGTCGGGGAGGGCCGCTGGTCCAAGGCCTGGCCGATGCGCAGCCTGGAGGAGGCGGGCGCGGTGCTGGCCTTCTCCAGTGACTGGAACGTCGCCGAGATGGACCCGCTGGTCGGCCTCTACACGGCCGTCACCCGCCGCGGCCTGGACGGCGGCGAGCCGTGGATGCCCGCCGAGACGGTGTCGCTGGCCACCGCGCTGCGCGGGTACACGCTGGGCAGCGCCCGCGCCAACTTCCTGGACGACCGGCTCGGTTCGCTCACCCCGGGCAAGCTGGGCGACCTCGTCCTGCTCTCGGACGACCTCTTCGAGCTGGAGCCGAAGGCGTTCCTGGACGCCCGGGTCGACCTCGCGGTGGTCGGCGGTGAGGTGGTGCACCGGGCGCAGTGACCGGGCCGGGAACGGCGGGACACCGGTGACCGCCGGCCGGGGGCGACGTGCCTCTCCGGCCGGCGGTCACCGGTGTCCTCGCCAGGGGCTGACGGCCGGCGACTCGGCGCCCGCTGCTCACGACCGGCAACTCGACGGACAGCCGCTCAACGAACAACGGCTCACGGCCACCGGCTCCGCGTCACTGGTCGGAGTAGCCGAGGTCCCCGAGGGTCCAGCTGCTGACGTCCTCGATCGCGATCCGGTACATCCCGCCGGTGTGCGGGAGGCCGAAGTCCCCCTGGAGGATCTTCGCCAGGTGCAGGTGCAGGTGGCTCGCCTGGCCCGCCCCGGAGGCCGGGGCCGCCGCGGCGTCGGCGAAGAGCGGCGCGAACGGCTTGAGGTGCTCGGAGGCCTCCAGGACCTCGGCGACGCGTTCCCGCCAGACGGCCTCGGTGGCGAGTCGGCCGGTGATGACGGCTCCGGGAACGACGACGGTGATCGGCATCTGATTGCTGCCCGTCGACTCCACCATCGCGGTGATTCCGGTGAGCAGCGGATCCGGTTTCGGCATGGGCCCAGCCTAACGGAGAGCCCGGCCCGGCGGTGGCCGCTGCGCGCACGGGACCGCGCCGGTCCGCCCGCGGTGCGGGCTCGCCGGCGCGGCAGGCGGCCGGTCTACTCGACCGTCACGCTCTTGGCCAGGTTGCGCGGCTTGTCCACGTCGCGGCCGAGCGCCACCGCGGCGTGGTAGGCGAGCAGCTGAAGCGGGATGTTGAGCAGCAGCGGGTCGAGCTCGGGCTCGTTCTTCGGGACGAGGATGCAGTGGTCGGCGAGCTTGGCCTCGGGGCGGCGGTGCGCGATGGCCACCACCCGGCCGGAGCGGGCCTTGATCTCGCCGAGCGTGGTGAGGTTCTTGTCCAGCAGCTCGTCGTCCGGCACCAGGGCGACGGTCGGCAGTTCGGGGCTGATCAGCGCGAGCGGGCCGTGCTTCAACTCGCTGGCCGGGTAGGCCTCGGCGTGGACGTAGGAGATCTCCTTGAGCTTCTGCGCACCCTCGCGGGCCACGGGGTAGCCGCGGACCCGCCCGATGAACATCATGCCCTCGGACTTCGCGTACTCGGCGGCGAGTTCGGCGATGCCGTCGCTCTGCGCGAGGATCTCCCGGATCTGGTCCGGCAGGGCCCGCAGGCCGGCGACGATGCGGCGGCCGTCGGCGGGCGAGAGGTCGTGGATCCGGCCGAAGTGCAGGGCGAGCAGCGCGAAGGCGATGACCGTGGAGGTGAACGCCTTGGTGGAGGCGACGGAGATCTCCGGCCCGGCGTGCAGGTAGATGCCGCCGTCGCATTCGCGGGCGATGGCGCTGCCGACGGTGTTGACGACGCCGAGGACGCGGCCGCCCTTGCGCTTGATCTCCTGGACGGCGGCGAGGGTGTCGTAGGTCTCGCCGGACTGGCTGACCGCGATGTAGAGGGTGTCCGCCTCGATGACCGGGTTGCGGTAGCGGAACTCGGAGGCGGGCTCGCTGTGCGCGGGGATGCGGGAGAGCTCCTCGATGAGCTGCGCGCCCATCTCGCCGGCGTAGTAGGCGGAGCCGCAGCCGAGGATCTTGACCCGGCGGATCTCGCGGAGCTCGCGGGCGTCCAGGTTGAGGCCGCCGAGGTGGGCGGTGGAGAACCGCTCGTCGAGCCGGCCGCTGAGGGTGCGCTCGACCGAGCCGGGCTGCTCGTGGATCTCCTTGAGCAGGAAGTGCTCGTAGCCGCCGGTGTCGTAGGAGTCGATCTCCCAGTCCACGGTGGACGGCTGGCGGTGGGTGGTGCGGGCGTCCTCGGTGAAGGTGCGGAAGCCGTCGGCGCGGACGGTCGCCAGCTCGCCGTCCTCCAGGTGGACGACCTGGCGGGTGTAGCGGACGAGGGCGGAGACGTCGGAGGCGACGAACATCTCCTTCTCACCGATGCCGAGCACGATCGGGCTGCCGTTGCGGGCGGCCACGATCCGGTCGGGCTGCTCGGCGTCGAGCACGGCGATGCCGTAGGTGCCGACCACCTTGCCGAGCGCGGCGCGCACGGCCTCCTCCAGCTCCACGCCCTCCTTGGTGTGGGCGGCGATCAGGTGGGCGAGCACCTCGGTGTCGGTCTCGGAGCGGAAGACGGCGCCGTCCTCGGCCAGCCGGGCGCGCAGCTCGTCGGCATTCTCGATGATGCCGTTGTGGACGACGGCGATCCTCTCCGCGTTGTCCAGGTGCGGGTGGGCGTTGGCGTCGCTCGGCACGCCGTGGGTGGCCCAGCGGGTGTGGCCGATGCCGGTGGTGCCCTTGAACCGGGCCGGGACGGCGGCGGCGAGGTCGGCGACCCGGCCCTTGACCTTGCGGACCTTCAGGCCGCCGGTGCGGCCGGTGACGGCCACGCCGGCCGAGTCGTAGCCGCGGTACTCCAGGCGGGCCAGGCCCTCCAGCAGGAAGGGGGTCGCGTCCTTGGGGCCGATGTAGGCCACGATTCCGCACATCTGGGTGGACTCCTTCGTAAGACGGTGGGGGCGGCGCTCGGCCGTGGGGCTCTCAGCCGTAGACGATCCGGCGCAGCTGCCGGGCCGAGAGTTCGGGGGCCGCCACCCGCCGGGCGGGCAGTTCCTCCGCGAGCCGGGTGAAGATCCGCTCGTTGGTCAGGCCGCGTGCCTGCAGCTCGCCGTGGCGGCGGCGGACGTACTCCTCGGTCGTCTCGGAGAAGTACGCCAGCACCTCCGCCACCACCCGCGCCGCCTCCCGGGGCCCGAGCGGGCTGGTCCGGGTGAGGTGGGCGAGCAGGTCTTCGTGAGGGTGCGAGGAGCCGGGTGAGCTGGACACGATTGAGGACTCTAGGGCGGGCTCGGCGAGGAAGCCAAAGATCTTGCCCGAATTCGGGCAGATCTTGAGACTTTTGGCGCAACGAACGCCGCCGGACGCCCCGGCGGGCCGCGCCACCCGGCGCGGACGGGGGCGCGCCACCTCGCCGACACGCCCTTGTAGCGCCCGGGCGCCGCCACGTAGCGTGTTGGTCCGCATACGCATCGGAGATACGGATCGGAAGAACCGGAGGCTTGCTGATGTGTGGGATCACCGGATGGGTCGCCTTCGACCGCGACCTCACCACCGAACGCCCCGTGCTCGACGCGATGACCGCCACCCAGCTCTGCCGCGGCCCGGACGCCGGCGGGATCCACCTGGAGCGGCACGCCGCGCTCGGCCACCGCCGCCTCGCCGTGATCGACCCGGAGGGCGGCGCCCAGCCGATGACCGTCGAGCACGACGGCCGGCTGCTGGCCGCCCTCAGCTACAGCGGCGAGGTGTACAACCACCGCGAACTGCGGGCCGAGCTCGCCGCGGCCGGCCACCGGTTCCGCACCCGCAGCGACACCGAGGTGGTGCTGCACGCCTACCTGGAGTGGGGCGCCGGCCTGGCCGAGCGGCTGAACGGCATGTTCGCGTTCGCGGTCTGGGACGCCCGCAGCGAGGAGCTGCTGCTGGTCCGCGACCGGATGGGCGTCAAACCGCTGCACTACCACCGGACGGCGCACGGCGTGGTCTTCGGCTCCGAGGCGAAGGCCGTCCTCGCCCACCCCGCCGTCCGGCCGGTGACCGACCTGGACGGCCTGCGCGAGATGCTCGCCGTCACCAAGTCCCCCGGCCGGACGGTGTACCGCGGCATCGCCGAGGTGCAGCCGGGCCACCTGGTGCGGGTGCACCGCGGGGGCCTCACCGTCCACCGGTACTGGGCGCTGGAGGCCCGCACGCACCCCCACGACCTGGGCAGCACGGTGACCACCGTCCGGGCCCTGCTCGACGACATCGTCCACCGCCAGCTGGAGTCGGACGTCCCGCTCTGCTCGCTGCTCTCCGGCGGCCTCGACTCCAGCGCCGTCACCGCGCTGGCGGCCCGGGCCCTGCGCGCCGCCGGTGCCGGCCCGGTGCGCTCCTTCGCGGTCGGCTTCGCCGGCCAGGACGAGCACTTCCGGGCCGACGAGGTGCGTTCCACCCCGGACGGCCCGTACGCCCGGCTGCTGGCCGGCCACGTCGGCGCCGAGCACAGCGTCGTCGAGCTGGGGAGCGCCGCCCTCACCGACCCGGCGGAACGCGTCGCCGCGCTGCGCGCCCGGGACGCCCCGGGCGGCTTCGGCGACATGGACATCTCGCTGATGCTGCTCTTCCGCGGGGTCCGCGAGCACTCCACGGTGGCGCTGTCCGGCGAGTCCGCGGACGAGCTGTTCGGCGGGTACCGGTGGTTCCACGACCCACGGCTGGTCGCCGCCGAGGACTTCCCGTGGGCGGGCGCGGTGACGCAGCTCGCCGGCGCCGGCGCCGGGCCGCGCGAGCTGCTGCTCGACCGCGGGCTGCTCGCCAAGCTCGACGTGCCCGGGTACCGGCGGGCCAGCTACCGCGAGGCACTCGCCGAAGTCCCCCACCTGCCGGACGCCGACCCGCTGGAGCGGCGGATGCGGGAGATCTCGTACCTCAACCTGACCCGCTTCGTCCGCATCCTGCTGGACCGCAAGGACCGGATGAGCATGGCCAACGGCCTGGAGGTGCGGGTGCCGTTCTGCGACCACCGGCTCGTCCAGTACGTCTTCAACACCCCGTGGGCGATGAAGAGCTTCGACGGCCGGGAGAAGAGCCTGCTGCGCGCCGCCGTCCGGGACGTCCTGCCCGCCGAGATCGCCGACCGGGTGAAAGCGCCGTACCCCGTCGTCCAGGACCCGCGCTACCCGGCGCTGCTGCGGGCCGAACTGGCCGCGCTCGCCGCCGACCCCCACTCCCCCGTCCTCGCACTGCTCGACCGCCGGGCACTCACCGACGCGCTGGCGCCGGACACCGACCCGCAGTCCGTCCGGCTCGCCGCCGACCTCGTCCTCGACCTCAACACCTGGCTGACGGAGTACCAGGTCTCGCTGGAGCTCTGACCGGTGCGACCGGTCCGGGCCCGCCGCCGGAGCAGCTGAACCCGGCGGCGGGCCCCGAGCGTCAGTACGTCGGACGGCGCAGCGGCACGACCGGGTGCCGCTGCACCGTCCGGACGGTGACGCCCGGCCATCCCGGCTCGTTGAGCGGTTACGGCGTGCGGTAGCGTCGCCGACACCTCCCGAATGGCGGCCGAAAACACGGATTCCCACCCACGTGCCGTCAG
This sequence comes from Kitasatospora sp. NBC_01560, assembly GCF_045208415.1. NCBI lineage: Bacteria > Bacillati > Actinomycetota > Actinomycetes > Kitasatosporales > Streptomycetaceae > Kitasatospora > Kitasatospora sp. NBC_01560. The sequence goes on from NZ_CP109364.1 coordinate 1,796,793, forward strand.
GATGGGGAGCGACCCGTCCGTTCCGATCCGCCGGGGGATCTCCGTCATGCAACCGCGAGTATTCGCGATCCTCACCGCCTTCCTGCTGGGAATCCTGGGCCTCGGGTCGGTGGCCGTCACCGACTGGACGCCCGGTACCGCCGCGCCGGTCGCCGCCACCGCCGCGCCCGGGTCGGCGGGGGCGCCGCCGGCCGGCGCGCAGACCGCCGGCACGACGGCCACCCCGACCGGCGACCCGGCGGTCTGGACCCGCTCGACGCTGCGGAACAAGCTGATGTCCGAGATGGAGGCCACCGACCCCGGCGTCGCCCTGGCCGACCTCGACAGGATCACCAAGGCCCAGCCGTACACCGTCCGGTTCTGCCACCCGATCGCGCACGAGCTCGGGCACGCGGCCGTGAAGCGGTTCAACGCCGACTTCCAGAAGGTCATCTCGTTCCCGCACGAGACCTGCGCGGCCGGCTACCTGCACGGCGCGGTCGAGGAGATGCTCAACGCCTCCACCCAGCCCGAGGTGGACCTGCTGAAGCTCTGCGCGCCCAAGAACACCGGGCCGTGCATCCACGGCGTCGGCCACGGCACGATGTTCGTCGCCAAGCAGGACGTCGCCAAGGCCCGCGACCTGTGCAACAAGTTCACCACCGACCAGAACCGGATCCGCTGCTCCGAGGGCCTCTTCATGCAGCTCTTCGGCCCGGACGAGGAGGACGAGACGGCGAAGGCGAACCTGCCCGCCGACAAGCTCGCCCAGGACCCGCTGTACCCGTGCAAGGACCAGCCGGCGCTGTTCCAGTCCGCCTGCTTCTTCTACGCGCCGACCTTCTACCTCTCCTCGCACGACTACCCGAACCACCCCGAGGTCTACGCCGACGCCCTGAAGTGGTGCCTCAACGGCAAGGCCTCCGGCGGCTCGGTCGACTGCAGCCGGGGCGTCGGCTCGCGGACCATGAAGTACAACCTCGACCGCGAGGACTGGGCCGCCCAGCAGTGCGCCACCGCCGTCGACGGCTGGCAGCGCAAGGCCTGCGCCGAGGGCCTGGTCAGCTACTACACGGTGAACTACACGGACGGCGGGGCCGCGGGCCGGCTCTGCGCCAAGATCACCAACAAGGAGATGCAGGGCTACTGCCGCTCGGCCGGCGGGCTCTCCGCCTCGCTGGACTGATCCGCCCACCGCTCCGGAGGGGCCCGCGCCGCACGGCGCGGGCCCCTTTCCGTAGGATCGCGGTGATCGGGTGCGCCGAGGACGCCGCGCCACCAGGCCCCGCACCACCACCTGGAGCCCGCCGTGACCTCCGAGGACTTCCGCGCCGCCGCGCACACCGCCGCCGACCTCGCCGCCGACCACCTGGCCGGCCTGGCCGACCGCCCGGTCTGGCAGCCGATGGACGACGCCGCCCGCTCGACCCTCCTGGACGCGCCGCTGCCCGCGGCCGGCCGCCCGCTCGCCGAGCTGCTCGCCGCCGTCGAGAAGGACGTCCTGCCGTACCCGATGGGCAACGGCAGCCCGCGGTTCTTCGGCTGGGTGAACTCCGCCCCGGCCCCGGCCGGCGTGCTCGCCACCCTGACCGCCGCCGCGATGAACCCCAGCTCGGCCGGGGGCGACCACGCCGACGTCCACCTCGAACGGGCGGTGGTCCGCTGGATCGCCGAGCTGGTGGGGTTCCCGCACCCGGCCGGCGGCGGGCTGCTCACCTCCGGCACCTCGATGGCGACCATCGTCTGCCTGGCCGCCGCCCGGGGCCGCGCCGCCCGCGCCGCCGGGTGGGACGTCCGCGAGGACGGCCTCGCGGGCATGCCGCCGCTGGTCGGCTACGTCACCGGCGAGACCCACTCCTGCGTCCGCAAGGCCGCCGAGCTGCTCGGCCTCGGCAGCCGGCACCTGCGCACCGTCGCCACCGGCCCGGACGGCCTGCTGGACGTCGCCGAGCTGCGTGCCGCGATCGAGCGCGACCGGGCCGCCGGCCTGCTGCCGTTCCTGGTCGTCGCCTCGGCCGGCACGGTGGGCACCGGCGCGGTCGACGACTTCGACCCGATCGCCGACCTCTGCGCCGAGCAGCGGCTCTGGCTGCACGTGGACGGCGCGTACGGCGCCTTCGGCGTGCTGGACCCGGCGATCGCGCACCGCTACACGGGGATGGCCCGGGCCGACTCGCTCGCCCTCGACCCGCACAAGTGGCTCGGCGTCCCGGTGGACTGCGGCTGCGCGCTGGTCCGCGACTCCGAGGAGCTGCGCTCCACCTTCAGCCTCGTCCCCTCCTACCTGCGCGACGAGGCGGCCGGCTCGCTCGGCTGGTTCTCCGAGTACGGCACCGAGCAGACTCGCCCGTTCCGCGCCCTCAAGGTCTGGGCGACCATCGCCCACCGCGGCCGCGACGGCCTCGCGCAGGACATCGCCCGGTGCACCGCCCTCGCCCGCCGGCTCGGCGAACTCGTCGAGGCCGACGACGAGTTGGAGCTGATGGCCGAGGTGCAGACCTCGATCGTGGCCTTCCGTCACCGCGCCGCCGGGGCCACCGGGGCCGCGATCGACGCCGTCAACCGCGAGCTCCCGGTGGCCGTCCAGCGCCGCGGCCGGGTCTTCGTCACCGGCGCCCGGCTGGCCGGCCACGAGGTGCTCCGCGCCTGCCTGCTCAACGCCGCCACCACCGAGGCCGACCTCGCCCTCCTGCTCACCGAGGTGAAGGCCGCCGCGCGGGAGCTCGCCGGCCCGCCCGTCGACGCGCGGTAACCGGGGCCCGGAGACATTAACCGACAGGTCACGGAGGATTCGTGATCGCGAAACACCCGGGCGGCAGATTGATGTCATGGAGCACACGGAGCAGCTGACGACGACCGAACCGACCTCGACCCCGGCGCCGACCCCCTCCCGTGCCCAGCGGCGCGGTGCCCGCACCCACCGCTGGCGCCGCGACACCGTGGAGCTCGCCGCGGTCTTCCTCTCGGTGACCGCGGCCGACCTGGTGGCCAAGGTCGTGGTGCACGGCCCGGAGGGCCCGGTCGTGCTCGCCTCCTCCGCGGTGGCCCTGGTGGGCACGGCGGTCTTCCACAGCTGGTGGTCGCACCGCCACCAGCTGCACGGGCCACCGGCCCCGGACGCGCCCGCGCCCCCGGACGAGCCGGCGGCCGCCGCACCCGAGCCACTGCGGGGGCCGCTGCACGACTTCGAGCGGACGGTGCTCTGGCGGGTCCGCACCACGGTGCAGGACTCCCCCGGCAGCCTGGCCCGGGTCTGCACGGCCTTCGCCGGGCAGCAGGTGAACATCGTCTCGATGCAGTCGCACCCGCTGCCGGAGGGCGCCGTGGACGAGTTCTTCGTCCGCGCGCCGCAGTCGCTCACCCGGGCCGGGCTGACCGCGCTGGTGGCGGGGGCCGGCGGGCACGACATCTGGACCGCCCCCGCGGACGCGCACGACCTGGTCGACGTGCCCACCCACGTGCTGGCGCTGGCGACCCGCACCGCGCTGGACGCGGCCGAGCTGCCGATCGCCCTGCGCCAGCTGTTCGGGCAGTGCACCATCCGCCAGTACCCGGGCGCGGCGAAGCGCGGCGGCGCCGGGGTGGACGGGCACGTGATGCGGCTGCCGGTGCCGTCCGGCGACCTGATCGAGCTCACCCGGCCGCAGCTGCCGTTCACCCCGACCGAGTTCGCCCGGGCCCAGGCGCTGGTCGAGCTGGACACCCTGCTCGGCCCCCGGGTGCCGGACGTGTCGGCCCGGCTGACCCTGCCCGCCGGCGCCGACCTGACCGTCCGGCGCGCCGACGCCGGTGACAAGGCCGCGGCGCTGGCCATGCACCGGCGCTGCTCCCCCGAGACGCTGCGCAAGCGCTACCACGGCCCGGTCCCGGACGCCGACCGCTACCTGGACCACCTGCTGGACGCCCGGCACGGCCAGGCCCTGGCGGTGGAGGCCGCGGACGGGCGGATCGTCGCCCTCGGGCACCTGATGTGGGACGACGGCAGCGCCGAGGTGGCGGTGCTGGTCGAGGACGCCTGGCAGCGCCGCGGGCTGGGGCTGGACCTCATGCGGCGGATGTCGGCGCTGGCCCTGGAGGCCGGGGTGGAGACGGTGTACGCCGTCACGCAGTCCTCCAACACCGGGCTGATCGCCACCATGCGCAAGCTGGCCGCGCCGCTGGACTACCAGGTCGACGAGGGCACCCTGGTGATCACCGCGCACCTCGCCGAGGCGGCCGAGGAGCTGCCGGTCCCGTGGCCCTCCCGGCCGGGCAGGTGATCGTTTCTTCACCACATCCTCACGGCGCCCCGCGGGCCGGACGGCGATCCCCGCCGTCCGGCCCGTCGCCGTGGCCGCCCGCGGGGAACCGCACGGCCCCACCAGGGCGTCCCGGACGGTGAGAAGCCCGTCCGTACACCGCCTGCCCCGACGGGCCGTCAGCGCCCGGCCGGCCGGGCCGCCGGGCCCGTCGCGGCAGGCGGCGCGGGGTCCGGAGCACCGACCCGGGCGGCGGAGTCGGTAGGCTGGCCCCGTCCCCGCCGCCCAACGGCCCGTTATCGGGCCCCGGGCGGTGCCGCAGCAAGGAGGAACCACTGAGCATGGCAGGCACCGAATCGGAGCCCACAGGCGCACGCGACGCCTCGCTGCCCGCCCGCGCCAAGATCGCGGTCACGGCCGGCAAGGTGGCCGCCGCCCTCTCCCAGAAGGCGGGCCGAGGCAGCGGCTCGGTGATCGGCGGCAAGATCGCCCTCAAGCTCGACCCCGATCTGCTCGCCACCCTCGCCGACCACCTGGACGTCGTGCTGGTCAGCGCCACCAACGGGAAGACCACGACCACCCGGCTGATCGCCGAGGCGCTGCGCGCCGCCGGCCCGGTGGTCTCCAACGCCCTGGGCGCCAACATGCCGGCCGGCATCACCTCCGCCCTGGCCGGCGGCTCGGACGCCCGCTTCGGCGTCATCGAGGTGGACGAGAAGTACCTGGCCGGGGTCGCCCGCGACACCCACCCCAAGGCGATCGCCCTGCTCAACCTCTCGCGCGACCAGCTCGACCGCGCCGCCGAGACCCGGATGATGGCCGAGAAGTGGCGCGAGGGCCTCCAGGACACCGAGGCCGTGGTCATCGCCAACGCCGACGACCCGCTGGTGACCTGGGCCGCCTCCTCCTGCAAGAAGGTGGTCTGGGTGGCCGCCGGGCAGGCGTGGAAGGAGGACGCCTGGTCCTGCCCCGCCTGCGGCGGCGTCATGCAGCGCCCCGGCGACGACTGGTTCTGCCAGGACTGCGGCTTCCGGCGCCCCAACCCGCACTGGGCGCTCCAGGGCACCCACGTGATCGACCCGCAGCGCGGCGCCTGGCCGATCCAGCTCCAGCTGCCCGGCCGGGCCAACCTCGCCAACGCCACCAGCTCCGCCGCGGTCGCGGCCGTCTTCGGCGTCTCGCCGCAGGTCGCGCTGGAGCGGATGCAGTCGGTGACGGCCGTGGCCGGCCGTTACGACGTCGTCCAGTACCAGGGCCGCGACATCCGGCTCCTGCTGGCCAAGAACCCGGCCGGCTGGCTGGAGACCTTCTCGCTGATCGACGGCCCGCCGGCCCCGGTCATCCTCTCCGTCAACGCGCTCGACGCGGACGGCACCGACACCTCGTGGCTCTGGGACGTCGACTACGAGCGCCTCGCCGGGCACCCGGTGTTCGTGATGGGCCAGCGCAAGCTGGACCTCGCCGTCCGCCTGGAGGTCGCCGGTCTGCAGTTCCACGTCGTGGACTCGCTGGAGCAGGCCGTCCGGATGGCCCCGCCCGGCCGGATCGAGGCGATCGCCAACTACACCGCCTTCCAGCAGCTGCGGAAGGTCGTGGCCGGCTGATGCCGGTCCAGCAGCCCCATCGAATGAGCGTGACGGAAGGCCTTCGAGGATGAGTGAGAGCAGCCTGCGCGTGGTCTGGGTGTACCCGGACCTGCTGAGCACCTACGGCGACCGGGGCAACGCCCTGGTCGTGGAGCGCCGGGCCCGCCAGCGCCACCTCAACGTGACCCGGATCGACGTCCGCTCCGACCAGGCGGTGCCCACCAGCGGGGACATCTACCTGATCGGCGGCGGCGAGGACCGCCCGCAGCGGCTCGCCGCCGAGCGGCTGCGCGGCGACTCCGGGCTCGTCCGGGCCGCCGAGAACGGCGCGATCATCTTCGCCGTCTGCGCCGGCTACCAGATCCTGGGCCACGAGTTCGTCAACGACCTCGGCGAGCGCGAGCCGGGCCTCGGCCTGCTCGACGTCTGGACCACCCGCGGCGAGGGCGCCCGCTGCGTCGGCGACGTGCTCGCCGACGTCGACCCGCGCCTGGGCCTGCCGCCGCTGACCGGTTTCGAGAACCACCAGGGCGTCACCCACCTCGGCCAGGGCGTCCAGCCGCTGGCCAACGTCACCGTCGGCCGGGGCAACGGCACCGGGGACGGCACCGAGGGCGCCTGGCGGGACACCGTCTTCGGCACCTACCTGCACGGGCCCGTGATGGCCCGCAACCCCGCCGTGGCGGACATGCTGATCAAGCTGGCGCTGGACGTGAACGCCCTGCCGCCGGCCGACACCACCTGGTACGACGCGCTGCGCGCCGAGCGCATCGCGGCCACTTCGCGCCCCGCGTAGTACGCCCCCGGGCCCGTCCGCCCCGGCCGGGTGCCCGCATCGCGGTCACCCGGTCCACGGACCGGCCCGGACGTACGACAATGGGGCTGCCGGCTGCACACCCTCCTCGGCAGCAGGCTGCAATTCCGCGCGGGGGCGCCGACGGCGCCGCTCCCGCGTCGGCTCCTGCCCGGCCGGACGCAGGAGCCGTATGCTCGACTCTCCGGCCGGTTTCGGACGTTCTGTCCGGATCGGCCGGCCCTTCACCCCACGGCCATCTCCTCGCCATCACGGTGAGGAACTGGCTCGCTACGGTGGCGGTTCGTCGTCCCAGCCTGTAGTCCGGCCGTTCCTCGGTTCTGCTCGGGAGTTGCAAAGCAATGCGTATTGGAGTGCTGACCAGCGGCGGTGACTGCCCCGGCCTGAACGCGGTGATCCGCTCCGTGGTCCACCGGGGGGTGGTCGACCACGGCGACGAGATCATCGGGTTCGAGGACGGCTGGCGCGGTTTCCTGGAGGGCGTGCACCGCCCCCTGACCCTGGATTCGGTGAGCGGCATCCTCGCCCAGGGCGGCACGATCCTCGGCTCCTCCCGGGTCCAGCCGAGCCACCTGCGCGACGGCGTCGAACGCGCCAAGCGGTACTGCGCGGACCTCGGCCTGGACGCGGTGATCCCGATCGGCGGCGAGGGCACCCTCAAGGCCGCCAAGCTGATGAGCGACGCCGGACTGCCGATCGTCGGCGTGCCGAAGACGATCGACAACGACATCGCCGCCACCGACGTCACCTTCGGCTTCGACACCGCCGTCTCGGTCGCCACCGAGGCGCTGGACCGGCTGAAGACCACCGCGGAGTCCCACCAGCGCGTCATGGTGGTCGAGGTCATGGGCCGCCACACCGGCTGGATCGCGCTCAACGCGGGCATGGCCGCCGGTGCCCACGCGATCGTCGTCCCGGAGCGCCCGTTCCACATCGACAAGCTCACCGCCGTGGTCCGCGAACGCTTCGACCGGCAGAAGAAGTTCGCGATCGTGGTCTGCGCCGAGGGCGCCAAGCCCGAGGCCGGCACCATGCACTGGGAGGAGGGCACCAAGGACATCTACGGCCACGAGCGGTTCACCGGGATCGCGACCCAGCTCTCCAGCGAGCTGGAGCACCGGCTCGGCAAGGAGGCCCGCCCGGTGATCCTCGGCCACACCCAGCGCGGCGGGACCCCGACCGCGTACGACCGGGTGCTCGCCACCCGGTTCGGCTGGCACGCCGTGGAGGCCGTCCACAAGGGCGCCTTCGGCCACATCACCGCACTGCAGGGCACCAGCATCAACCTGGTGCCGCTCGCCGAGGCCGTCGCCGAGCTGAAGACCGTGCCCCAGGAGCGCTACCTGGAGGCGGAGACGGTCCTCTGACCGCCCCCGCCCCGGCAGCCGGCCCCCGAGCACCGCTCGGGGGCCGGCTGCCGTTCCGGGCCGGCGGCCGGTCGGGGCGTCCGGGGCCGGCTGCCGGGGCGGGCCGGCGGCCGGCTCAGAACCCGGTGTCGTAGGTGTAGCGGGCGCTGTGGTCGAGCATGTCCGCCGGGGTGACGTTGTTCCACGGCTTCATGGTCTCGTTGAGGTCGACCACGTTCGCCGTACCGGCGGTCGGCAGGTAGCCGGCCGACGGGTGGGCCTTCTGCCACTCCGACCAGAGCTTGTCGATGAAGCAGTGGTGCAGCCAGAACACCGGGTCGTTGGGCGACATGCCGGTGGTCATGTGGCCGCCGACCCAGACGTGCACCCGGTTGTGCAGGTTGACCCCGCGCCAGCCCTCCAGGTTGTTGCGGAAGCCGTCCGACTGGCTGTTCCACGGCGCCGCGTCGTACGTGCCGATGGCGAGCACGCCGGTGGCCTCGGCGCGGGTCGGCAGCTGGGCGACGGCGCTGCCGAGCTGGCGCCGCAGGAAGTTGCGGCTGTCGGGCCGCACGCTCAGCGTCCAGTTGCCCGCGGAGTAGGCGAACGGCCCGGTGGTCACCTGGCCGTCACTGCTGCGGCCGTTGCCGCCCAGGAAGTCGGCCCCCCAGATCGAGGCGCCGGTGGTGCGGTCCGCCGTCCAGTCCCAGTACGGGAGGTTGACGGTGGGGTCGATCGCCTGGAGCGCCTCCTCGAACTGCAGCAGGAAGCGACGGTGCCAGGGCAGGAAGGACGGCGAGCGGTGACCGACCCGCTCGCCGTTGTCGGTGTCGCTGACGATGAAGGTGTTGTGGGTCGAGACGAACGAGTCGTAGCCACCGCTGCGCTTGAGTTCGAGCACGGCGTTGACGAAGGCGCGCTTCTCCTGGGCCGTCAGGGTCGCCTGGTTCTTGCGGACTGCCATGAGTCCCCCCTTGGGTGTGAAGTGGTCTGCCGGGTAAGGGTGTTCGGAGGTGGTGCTCAGGCGGTCGTGATCGGCACGAGGGTGGCGCCCTGCAACTCGGTGACGGCGGCGCGGGCGAGCGCGCGCGGCGTGGTGAAGGTCTGGTAGTGGTTGACGACGCTGATCCAGGTGCCGTCGGCGTTGCGCATCATGTGCAGCTCGTCGCCGTCGATCCGCACCGAGTAGCCGGCGCCGCCGTGGTGGTGGCTGCTGCCGTCGGTGACCGGGTGGCCCTGGATGCGGCGGCCCTGGAAGACCTCGTCGAAGGTGTCGGACGCGCCCGGGTCGGCGGCCGTCGCCGACTTGGTGGTCGGACCGGCGACGCCGAGGACGACGGTGCCGGCCGCCGCGGTCAGCGCGACGGCGGCTCCCTGGAGCATCCGGCGCCGGGTCAGCTCCGAGGCATGGGTGACTTCGGACATGGTGGTACCCCCTTGAGCACCCCGGCTGATGTTGGGGTGCCGTTCAGAAAGGCTTGCAGAAACGTTAATGCGAGGGGATTTCATGATCACTCTCGCTGTTTCGATGCTTCCAGGGCTGACTGACCTAGAGAACAGCCGATCGGCGGGGGTACGTACGGATGCGTCGGAATCCAGCCACCGGTCGGTCGACCACACCTCGGACGCTTCGGGAAGATCTCCCGTTTCTCCACTGAAAGATCGTCAGAACGAAATGGATCTTCACGCTGTGCAGATCCCGCGCCGAAGATCCTCCGTCCCCGACCCACCGGCGGTGACCGGCCTCACCCGGGCAGGATGGCGCGATGCGACGGCCTCCGTCCGGCCGCCCCCGGCCCCCGTGGCCGAAGTGCGCAGGCCCCCGGCACGCCGTACCCCGCCCGCCGCGGACCGCTCGGTAGCGTGAGGGGATGGAGATCCTCGCCTACGGCGTCCAACAAGATGAACGGCCCCTGCTGGAGAAGGCCTTCGCCGAGCGGCACGTCCTTCGCAGCCTGGCGGTGTTCCTCAACCACGACACGGCCCCGCTGGCCACCGGCTACCCCGTCGTCAGCAGCAGCGTCAACGACGTCCTCGACGCCGGCACGCTCACGCTCCTCGCGGCGGGCGGCACCGAGCTGATCGCCCAACGCTCCACCGGCTTCAACAACATCGACCTGGAGGCCGCCGCCGAGCTCGGCCTCACCGTCGCCAGAGTCTCCTTCTACAGCCCGTACGCCGTCGCCGAGCACGCGTGGGGCCTGGCGCTCGCCGTGAACCGCCGGCTGACCCGGGCCGCGAGCCGCAGCCGCGAGTTCGACTTCCGCCTCGACGGGCTGCTCGGCCGTGACATCCACGGCATGACCGTCGGCGTCATCGGCACCGGCAAGATCGGCGAGTGCTTCGCCCGGATCGCCCACGGCTTCGGCACCGAACTCCTCGGGTGGGACCTCGCCCCCAATCCGGCCTGCACCGAACTCGGCATGAAATACACGGACCTGGACGAGCTCCTGACCCGGTCCGACCTGATCAGCCTGCACGTCCCGCTGCTCCCCGCCACCCACCACCTCATCGACGCCGCCGCCCTGGCCCGCATGAAGGACGACGCGATCCTCGTCAACTCCAGCCGCGGCGGCCTCGTCGACACCGCCGCCCTGGTCGAGACCCTGCGCGCCGGGCGGCTCTCCGGCGTCGGCCTCGACGTCTACGAGGAGGAGACCGGCGTCTTCTTCTACGACCGCTCCGTCGAAGGAATCAGCGACGACACCCTCGCCCGGCTCGTCACCTTCCCCCAAGTCCTGGTCACCTCCCACCAGGCCTACTTCACCCGCACCGCCGTCGGCCAGATCATCGACGCCACCGTCCGCAACGTCGAGGACCACGAAGCCGGCCGCACCAACGAGAACACCCTCGTCCCCCGGCCCTGAGGCCGCCCGGAGCCACCGGCGGACCGCGGGTCCGACGACTCCCCCGGAAGGGGCACTCGCCTATCCTTATTGCTTATAGTTCGCAATTGCGGATTCAGAGCAAGAAGGAGCGGGCTCATGACGGGATCGCCGGTGGTACTCGGGATCGAGTCGTCCTGCGACGAGACCGGGGCCGGGCTGGTGCGCAACGGCGTGCTGCTGGGCCACGCGGTGGCATCGTCCATGGACGAACACGCCCGCTACGGCGGCGTGGTGCCCGAGATCGCCGCCCGTGCGCACGTGCACGCCATGGTCCCGGTGGTCGGCGAGGCCCTCGACCGGGCCGGGCTGACGCTCTCCGACATCGGGGCCGTCGCCGTCACCACCGGCCCCGGCCTGTCCGGCGCGCTCCAGGTCGGCGTGGCCGCCGCGAAGGGCTACGCCTTCTCCCTCGGCGTCCCCCTCCACGGCGTCCACCACCTCGCCGGCCACGTCGCCGCCGCGACGCTCGACGGCGGCCCGCTCCCGAACCCGAGCATCGTCCTCATCGTCTCCGGCGGGCACACCTCCCTGCTGCTCGTCCGCGACCTCGCCCGCGACCCGATCGTCCACCTCGGCGACACCCTCGACGACGCGGCCGGCGAGTGCTTCGACAAGGTCGCCCGGGTCCTGCGCCTGCCCTACCCCGGCGGCCCCGCCATCGACCTCGCCGCCCGCGACGGCAACCCGGCGGCCGTCCGGCTCCCCCGCCCGCTGAGCGGACCGAACGACCCCCCGTACGCCTTCTCCTTCTCCGGCCTCAAGACCGCCGCCGCCCGCTGGGTCGAGGCGCAGCGCGCCGCCGGCGGCGAACCGCACGTCCCCGATGCGGCCGCCGCCCTCCAGGAGGCGATCGCCGACACCCTGACCCGCAAGGCCGTCCGCGCCTGCACCGACCACGGCATCTCCACCCTGGTCGTGGTCGGCGGCGTCGCCGCCAACTCCCGCATCCGCGCCCTCACCGAACAGCGCTGCGCCGCCGCCGGCATCACCCTGCGCGTCCCGGCCCTGCGCCTGTGCACCGACAACGGCGCGATGGTCGCCGCCATCGGCGACCTGCTCGTCCGGTCCGGCGCCGAACCCGCACCGATGGACCTGTCGATCGACCCCTCGGCCCCCCTGGAGTACGCCGCCCTCACCCCGCTCGCCGCCGCCCGGGCCGCCTGACCCGAACGGCGCACGCCACCGCATCCGGCTCCGCGACACCGGCGCCAGCGCCGAAGTGGCGCTCCCCGGGGCGACCGGCGCATGCCCGGCCCGGCCGCATCCGGTCGCCCCGGCCGGGGCCGTGACCGCCGCTCGGACCAGCCCTAGGAGGCGGTCTGCTGCGGGTCCCGGCCCGCCCCGGCGACCCGGGCCGCAGTCGCGCAGACGCGTCGCAGCAGGGAGTTCAGCTGGGTGCGCTCACCCCTCGTCAAGGACGCCAGCAGGTCGTGCTGCGCGGCGGCCGCCTCGCCGTGCAGCAGCTCCAGCGCCGTCTCCCCGGCCGAGGTGAGCGTCACCACCTCGTGCCGGCCGCCGACCTGGACGAAGAGGGACTGCACCAGACCGGCCGACTGCAGGTCGTCGAGGGTGCGGGTGGCGTCGGCCGCGGGCACCTGGAGCCGGGCGGCGAGATCGAGCCGGGCGTGCGGGCCCAGCCGGGCCAGCGTCGACAGGACCGTCAGGTGGACCGGGCTCATCCCGCGGTCCTCCAGGCGCCTCGCCAGCAGCGAGTCGGCCGCCCTGCCCGCCTCCGACAGCAGGAAGACGGTCTGCTCGAAGGGACTCGACGAGCCCTTCCTCCGGTCGTACACGCCGCATCCAATCGCTGGGGAGGGCCACACCACCTCCGGCCGGGGCAACGGCCACCACCGACGCATGCCACGCTGCCGTGCACCGGGCACGGAGGCGCCCGGGGGCCACGCGCACGCGACGCGCGGCACCGGCACCGCTCGCGGCGCAGACCCAGCCCCACCATAGCCGCGCGCGGGCGTTCGGTCTACATCGATGTCGTCGGCCGGGGCGGCCCCGCACCGGCGCTCACAACCCCCGTCACACCGGCCCCGGGCGGGCTTGATCATCACGAAAGAAGAACAAGCCCTCGATCCTCTTGTGAATGCAATTTCACATTACTATGTTACATCTCACATGAACCGCAGGACCGGGCTCCACCCCCCCACAGGTGGCTCCCGACCCACCGACGGCACCCACCCCTGCCCCGATCCGGCGCGGCCCCGCACCCACGGCCGTGAACCGGCGCCGTGAACCCGGCGCCCACCGGCACCGGGCCCAGCAGCAACCGGCGCAACCCCGCACCGCCCACTTCCTCCCCTCAGGAGCACCGGTGTCCACTCCCCCTGCCACGCGCAGAGTCCTGCTCGCCGCCGTCCTGGCGGCCGGCCTCACGCTGCCCGCCCTGCAGAGCGCGTACGCCCACACGCCCGCCGCCCCTGCGGCGGCCCCGGCCGCCACCCCGGCCCCCACCGCCACGGCGGACGCCCCGGAGCGGACCGCCTACGACGAGGCCGCCCACCTCGGCGACGCCGTCGCCCGGCCGGGCGGAGCCGCCCCGGCACCCGGCGGCGGCTCGCTGGGCGACTCCCTGATCCCCGGCCTGCTGGCCGACCGGGCCGGAGCACCCGCGCCGACGGCCGATCAGATCGCCTCCGAAACCGCCGGGTTGCCCGCCGCCGCCACGGCGGCCGGCGTGCCGTGCACCGTCGACGGCATGACCGGGCTGGGCCCGGACCAGCTGGTCGCCTTCCTCACCGACCCGGCGGTCACCGCCGACGGCTGCCTCAAGGCGTTCCTCTGGACGTGGGACGCGCGCTTCGCCACCAGCATGGACGACGCGCACGTGCGGGCCGTCGCCGACCGGATCACCGGGCTGTCCGCCACCGACGACGGCAGCGGCGGCTCGCACCTCTACGAGCTGTGGACGTTCCTGCACGCGACCGTCTTCCACGACTTCGGCCACGGCGAGATCGACATCACCGATGCCGCGACGCTCGCCTCGGTCCAGCGCGCGATCACGGCGTACAGCGCCAACCCGCACGCCTTCGATCCCACCGACGCCGCCGCGGCGATCCTGCGCGAGGCGGCCATCACCGCCGGCAGCGACGGGCTGCGCGCGCAGAACCTCGACCTCGCCCGCCGGATCCTGGGCGCCCTCGCCCCGGGCACGAGCGTCGCCGGCAGCGCCCAGTGGAGCAAGGCCGTCCTCCAGGCGCTGAACCTCAACTACCTCGGCATCCGCAACCAGGACCAGGCGTTCCTGACGGCCGTCGCCGCCGACCCCCAGTACCGCGCCGCCTTCCGGGCTTTCGCCTCCTACGGCCACCTCAAGGGCACCACCACCGCCTGGGCCGCCCGCGACGCGATGGCCGAGTACGGCCGCTTCGGCCAGATACCCGCCCTGCGCGACGCCGTCGTGGCCGATCTCGGCCCGCTGCTGGACACCGCCAGGACCACCTTCGGTGAGTACTCCGACCCGTGGACCAAGCTCATCGGCTGGGCCGCCTACTTCGGCGTGTGCGAGCAGTACGGCGTCTGCATCAGCCAGTTGGAGGACCGGCTCTTCCCGAACACCTACCGCTACGACAACGGCGCGATCGAAGTCCGCACCGCCCTCGACAAGGCCACCGTCGACCAGATGTACTACGCGGGCCAGCAGGTCAAGAGCCAGTTCTTCCGCGTACTCGGCACCGACAAGCCGCTGGCCGGGGACACCAACGCCACGCTGCACATCCACCTCTACGCCTCGCGCGCCGACTACGAGGTCTACCAGCCCGTCCTGACCGGCTACTCGACCGCCAACGGCGGCATGTACATCGAGCGCGGCGCCACCTTCTACACCTACCAGCGCCGGGTGCCGCAGGACTCCCAGCTCACGCTGGAGGAGCTGTTCCGCCACGAGTACGTCCACTACCTGAACGGCCGCTGGGCGACCCCCGGCTACTTCAACGACCCGCGCTGGTACGCCGACAGCATGACCACCGCGATGGACGAGGGCACCGCCGAGTTCTTCGACGGTGCCACCCGGGACCAGGGGATCCTGGTCCGCAAGTCCCTCGTCCGCAAGCTCGCCGCCGACGAGGCCAAGGGCATCCCGCGGCTGACCGTCGACCAGCTGCTGCACGCCTCCTACGACTCCACCCCGGCGTTCCACTTCTACAACTACGCCGGCACCTTCTTCGAGTTCCTCTGGGGGGCGCACCCCACGCTGGTCCGCGAGATGTACGACCTCCAGCGGGCCGACGACCCGGCCGGCTACAACGCCTGGCGCACCCGCCTGGGCGCCGACACCGCGCTGCAGGCCGAGTACGACGCCTTCCTCGACGCCCGGATCCGCGAGGCCGACAGCCTCTACGTGCCGTCCACGACCTTCACCCCCAACGGGTCGCTGGACTTCGCCTGGCCCACCGAGGTCCGGGACGCCATCGCCGCCGCCACCCAGAACACCCCGGTGTGCAAGGACAACGGCGACTGGGACAACAAGCCGATGCGGTTCACCTGCACCGGCCGGATCACCGCCAACCTCGCCGACGCCGGCAACCCCGACCAGGTGTTCAAGGACATGTCCGGCACCGTCGACTACTTCATCCTGACCCGGACCAAGAACGTCGCCGGTGCCAACAACCTGAACGACATGAACTGCTTCTTCGGCAAGGTCGACATCTGGACCGGCGGCCGCGCCGGCACCAGCGACTACACCTGCGAGGGGCCGCTGCGCCGGTAACGGCACCGCCGGGCCTCCTCCCGCGCACCGCCTCCGCGCAGCACCTCCCGCACACCACCTCCGCTCCCGCGCCCGCCGTGGCCCCCTCCCCGCCCCGGCCGCGCACCGCGGAGCCGCGCGCCACCCGCGCGCGCCGTCCGACCGGGCCCCGAACCCCGCGTCGGTCCGACCGGGGCGATCCCTCGCTCCGGTCCGCATGCCCGGTCGTCTGCCGCCTCCCCACCCCCGGCAGCCGCCGCACACCCCACACCCCCACACACCCACCGGAAGGTCCGTCTTGACCCCCACACCGTCCGTCCGCAACACCCTGCTCGCCGCCGCCCTGACCGCCGCCCTCGCGGTGCCGCTCGTCCAGAGCGCCCAGGCCGCCGCGCCTTCGGCATCCGTCACCGCCGCACCCGTCACCGCGGCCGCCGGTGCCTCGGCCGGCCTCGCCCCCGCCGGCACCGACCAGGCCGCGCACCGGGCCGCGCCCGGCGGGGCGTCCTCGGCCGGCCCGCAGGGCTGGCCCGGCGCGGCCGCGCTCCAGCCGACCACCGGCGCCCAGCCCGGTGACCCGGCCGGCGCGGGGCTCGCGGCCGTCGCCGACCAGCCCACGGCCTGCACCCCCGAGGCGTTCACCGCCCTCGGCCCGGCGGCGCTCGCCGACTTCCTCAGCGACCGCGGCCACACCTACCAGGACTGCCTGCGCCCGCTGCTGGTCAATTGGAACGTTCAAACCGCCAAGGTGATGACGCCCGCCCACATCCAGGCGGTCGCCGACCGGATCACCGCCCTCGCACCGCGCTTCGACAGCGCCAACAACCTGAACCAGCAGGAGCTCTGGTACTTCCTGCACGTCGCCGTCCTGTTCGACTTCTCGCACAGCGAGATCGACATCTCCGACGCGAACAGCGTCGCCGCCGTCGACCGGGCCATCCGCGCCTACACCGCCAACTCCCGGGTGTTCGAGCCGACCACCACCAACGGCGACACCATGGGCGAGCTGCTCCAGACCAGCACCGCACCCGGCCTGCGGGTGGCACGCCTCCCCCTGGTCAAGCAGGTCCTCCGGTCGTTCGCCCCCGGCAGTCCGGTCATCGGCGACCGGGGCTGGAACTGGGCCGTCCAGGGCGCCCTCCAGATCAACTTCCAGGGCATCGGCAACGTCGGCGAGGACCCGCAGGGGCTCTTCCGCGCCGCCGTCGCCGCCGACGCCGACTACCGCGCGGCCTTCCGGGCCTACGCCGGCTACACCCACCTCAAGGGCACCACGAGCGAGTGGGCCGCCGCCGACGCGATGCTGGAGTACGGGCGCTTCGCCTCGATCGGCGCCCTCAAGGCCGAGCTGACCAGGGACCTCGGCCCGGCCATCCAGCAGGCCGCCGCCGTCTTCGGCCGGATGAGCCGCCCGTGGGCCAACCTCGCCGGCCCGGTCAACGACCTCGGCCTCTGTGGCCAGTACGGCGCCTGCCGGGCCGACCTGATCCGCGAGGTCTTCCCCAACACCTACACGTACGACAACGGCTCGCTCGTCGTGCGGACCGCCCTCGACAAGGCCACCGCCGACCAGCTGTACTACGCCACCAAGCAGGTCAAGGCCCAGTTCTTCCGCGTCCTCGGCACCGACCAGCCGCTCGCCGACGACACCCACCCCACCCTGACCGTCCAGCTGTACGACACCAAGGCCAACTACCAGGCCTTCCAGTCCCTGTTCTTCGGGATCGGCGACGTCAACAACGGCGGCATGTTCATCGAGGAGCAGTCCACCTTCTACACCTACCAGCGCACCACCGCGGAGTCCTACTTCAGCCTGGAGGAGCTGTTCCGCCACGAGTACACCCACTACCTGAACGCCCGCTGGGCGATCCCCGAGTCCGGCTACACCACCCGTTGGCCCGGCGCCGCGACCTTCGCCATGAACGAGGGCACCGCCGAGTACTTCGCCGGCTCCACCAGCAAGGACGGCGTCAAGGCCCGCAAGTACATGGTCCGCCAGGTCGGCTGGGACGACCAGGCCGGCACCCCCCGGCTGACCGTGGACCAGGTCCTCCACGCCACCTGGGAGAACCAGGGCTTCCGCGCCTACCCGTACGCGGCGACGTTCTTCAACCTGCTCGGCGAGAAGCACCCCGACCAGCTGGCCGAGATGTACCGGCTGCTGCGCGCCGACGACCGGGCCGGGTACGACGCCTGGCGCGACCGCCTCGGCCGGGACGCCGCCCTCCAGCGCGAGTACACGGCCTTCCTCGACGCGGAGATCCCGCTCGCCGACTCGCTCTACGTCCCGGCGACCAGCTACACCCCCAACGGGTCGCTGGACTACGCCTGGGCCACCGAGGTGCAGGCCGCCTTCGCCGCCGCGACCCAGAACACCCCGGTGTGCAAGGACAACGGCGACTGGAACAACAAGATGCGGTTCACCTGCACGGGGCGGATCACCGCCAACCTCACCAACACCGCCGACGCCGGCCAGGTGCGCAAGGACATGGCCGGCACCGTCGACTACTACCTGCTCGCCCGCGGCGGCGCCGCGGCCGACAACCTCGCCGACATGAACTGCTGGTTCGGCAAGGTCGACGTCTGGCCCACCGGCAAGGCCGGCTCCGCGGAATACACCTGCGAGGGTCCGCTGCGCCGGTAGCCCCCGTCCGTGCGGGTGGGGTCCGGACCGTTCCGGGCCCCACCCGCCGGGCACCGCCCCGGCTCCCCGGACAACGGGGAGCCGGTCGTCAGGCCGCGACGAGGGCCAGCGCGTCGGCGTTCCAGTCCGCGCGCCGGAGGTCCTTCAGCAGCTCGGAGGGCGGCACGGTCACCACCGTGCAGACGGCGTGCGCCTGGCAGTGCCTGGTCACCGAGGGCCGCAGGATCCGCGGCAGCCGCCCGCGCCGCCCGGCGCCCACCACCAGCAGGTCGTCCGGCCGGTCGGCGACGGCCACCAGGGCCCGTCCGGCGTCGGCCCGCAGCACCATCGGCGTGACCCGGAGGCCGGCGGGGTACCCGCCGAAGGCCTGCTCGAACGCCGCGTCGAGCCGGTCGTGGGCCGCCCGGGCCCAGAGCTCGGCCAGCTGGGGGCACGGGTGCGCGCGGTAGGCCGGCTCACCGCCGACCGGGGTCCAGGCGATCACCGGGACGAGCACCGCGTCGCGGAGGAGGGCCTCCTCGACCGCGCGGTGCAGGGCGGCCAGGTTGGCCAGTGATCCGCTGATTCCGACGACAACCCGAGTACCCTCGGCCATGACGCTCATCTTCCTTCGATTCATAGGTGATAGCGGGATACTAGCCGATACATAACATGCCCATCAAGCCGAATCGCCTGGGATCGCCAAAGCTGACCTCCGGCGGCCATCGCCGGTCGGACCGCGGTCGGACCGCGGCCGGACGGTGGGCCGCCCGCGAACGAGCCGGGGCCCGCACCGCGCCCGGCACCCGGCGCGACGGCCGGACACGCCCCGGCCGAGGGGGCGGGGGAAGCGCCGGGGTAAGGCCCGCCTAGGCTGTTGCCCGAAGCAAAACGGGCGAACCGGACCCACCCAGGGGCCGCGCAGAGGGAAAGCAGGACCCGCCGATGGGCGACGGAATGTCAGGCATGCACCACCACGGCGGAATGACGGAACTGGGACCGTTCTCCCTCTCCAACGTCATGACCTGGTCCCCCGACTGGGTGTTCCTGATCGGCAGCCTGGCCGCCCTCGCGCTGTACGGCGCGGGCGTCGTGAGGCTGTACCGGCGCGGCGACCGCTGGCCGATCGGGCGGACCGTCGGCTGGGTGGCGGGCACCGGTTCGGTGATCCTGGTCACCTGCACCGGGCTGAACGACTACGGCATGGTGCTGTTCAGTGCGCACATGATGCAGCACATGGTGCTCTCCATGCTCTCGCCGATCCTGCTGCTGCTCGGCGCGCCGATCACGCTGGCCCTGCGGGCGCTGCGCCCGGCCGGCAAGGGCCGCCCGCGCGGGCCGCGCGAGCTGCTGGTGGCCCTGCTGCACAGCACCTACGTGAAGGTGATCTCGCACCCGGGCTTCACCATCCCGCTGTTCATCGCGAGCCTGTACGGGGTCTACTTCACCTCGCTGTTCGACTTCCTCATGCAGTACCGGCTCGGCCACATCTTCATGATGGTGCACTTCCTGGCCGCCGGGCTGGCGTTCTTCTGGCCGATCATGGGCGTCGACCCGGGCCCGCACCGGCCCGGCCACGTCATGCGGATCATCGAGCTGTTCATGGGGATGCCGTTCCACGCCTTCTTCGGCGTCGCGGTCATGATGGCCAGCCACCCGCTGGTGACGACCTTCACCGAGGAGACGGCACCGCCCGGGACGAAACTGCTGGACGACCAGAAACTGGCCGGCGGCATCACCTGGGCGTTCGGCGAGATCCCGACCGCGATCGTGCTGATCGCGCTGGTCTACCAGTGGATGCGCTCCGAGCAGCGGGTGTCCCGCCGCCGGGACCGCGCCGAGGAGCGCAGCGGCGACGCCGAGCTGGCGGCGTACAACGCATACCTGGCCTCGCTGGACAAGCGCGGCCGGCGCCCGACACCTGCCCCTACCCCGGCCCCGGCGGCCGACGCCGGCTGAGCCCCGGCCGGCCCGGCGGCCGGACAGCCGCAGCACGGAGCCCCTGCCCGACCGGGCGGGGGTTCCGTCGTTCCCGGAGCCGGCCGGGCCACCCCGGTCCCGGCCGGACCGGACCTGGAAGGCTCAGGCGGCCGCCGGCCCGCCCGCGCCGACCTGCCGGGCGAGGCCGGCCACCAGGATGTCCAGGCCGAAGTCGAAGCGCTCGTCCCCGACGTTGCGGGTCAGCGCGCCCGCCATCGAGGTGATCATCGGGTACCGGTCGGCCGGGATCGTACCGAAGTAGTCCCGTACCCGGTCGGTGTACTCCTGGGAGTTCCCGCCACCGCGGGTGGACACCTCGAAGGTGGTCGCCGTGGTGTACAGCCCGAGCAGGTCGACCCCGTACGCGGCGGTCTGCTCGTCGAGCCCCCCCGCCCGCAGGATGCCGAGCATGGCCTCCGCGACGTCCATGGCGTGCGGGGTGGTCGGCACGTTCGCCACCACGGCGGCCCTGGCCAGGTCGCGGTGGCCGAGCAGGACGTCCCGGGAGCGGCGCATCAGCCGCTTGATCTGCTCCTGCCAGTCGGCCTCGTCGGGCTGCTCCAGCTCGATCTCGGAGTAGGCCAGGTCGAGGACGAGCTCGACCAGCTCCTCCTTGCTGCCGACGTGCGCGTAGAGGCTGGCCGCGCCGGTGCCGAGCTCCTGGCCGACCCGGCGCATGCTCAGCGCGTCCATGCCCTCGGCGTCGACGATCCGCAGCGCCGCCTCGACGATCCGCTCGCGGCTCAGCGGCCGGCGCCTGGGCGCGCCGCCCTCCTTCTCCTGCCAGTGCGCCGACCAGCTCGGACGTGGGGCGGCACTGGTCATGGGGGCTCCTTCGGCGGTCGGCGACGGGACCCACACTACTTGACACGAACACCGTTCCATGGGAGAACACTGTTCGTTAAAGAAAACAGTGTTCGTCCAGGCGAACGCCGTTCGCCCACTCCGACCGTACGGAGACCCCACCCATGACCAACCGGACCGCCCCACCGCCGACCGCCACCACGGCCGGACCCGACACCGCACCCGCCACCGCACCCGAACCGACCGGCTACCGGCTGCGCTGGGCCGCGCTCGCCGTCATCCTGGCCGCCGAGGTGATGGACCTGCTCGACACCACCATCGTCGGCGTCGCCTCCCCCGCCATCCGGAGCGACTTCGGCGGCACCGACGCACAGATCCAGTGGATCTCCGCCTCGTACACGCTCGCCTTCGCCGTCCTGCTGATCACCGGCGCCCGGCTCGGCGACCTCCTCGGCCGCAAGCGCCTCTTCGTCGCCGGCGCGGCCGGCTTCACGCTCGCCTCGGTGCTCTGCGCCGCCTCGGCCGGCTCCGGCACCCTGATCGCCGCCCGCACCGTCCAGGGCCTCTTCGCCGCGCTGCTGATCCCGCAGGGGCTCGGCCTGATCAAGTCGATGTTCCCGCCGAAGGAGATCGGCGCCGCCTTCGGCCTGTTCGGCCCGGTGCTCGGGCTCTCCTCCGTCCTCGGGCCGACCCTGGGCGGGTACCTCACGGACGCCGACTGGTTCGGCACCGGCTGGCGGATGGTCTTCCTGATCAACCTGCCGCTCGGCCTGCTCGCGGTGCTCACCGGGCTGAAGGTGCTGCCCACCGACCGCACCGCCCGTACCGCCGGCGCCGGCCGGCTCGACCCGGTCGGCGTGCTGCTGCTCAGCGCCGCCGTGCTGCTGCTGGTCTACCCGCTGGTGCAGGGTCGCGAGCTCGGCTGGCCGCTCTGGACCTACCTCGCGATGGCCGCCTCGCTGCCGGTGCTCCGGCTCTTCGTCCTCCAGCAGCGCCGGGTGCTGCGCCGCGGCGGCACCCCGCTGATCGAGCCCTCGCTCTTCGGCAAGCGGGCCTTCACCTCCGCCCTCGCGACCGGGCTGGTGTTCTTCGCCGCGCTCTCCGGCCTGATGCTGACCTTCACCCTCTACCTCCAGCTCGGCCTCGGCTGGACGGCGCTGCACTCCGGCCTCAGCATGATCCCGCTCTCGCTCGGCATCGTGGCCGGCGCGATCCTCTCCGGCGGCTTCCTCGGCCCCAAGTACGGCCGCCGCGTCCTGCACGCCGGCATGGTCGTCGCCGCCCTCGGCGTGCTCGCGCTCCAGGCCTCGGTGGAGCACTGGGCCGACGCACTGACCAGCTGGACGCTCGTCCCCGGCCTGGCGCTCACCGGCTTCGGCCTCGGCCTGATCATGGCGCCGTTCTTCGACATCGCCCTGGCCGGGGTGGAGGAGTCGGAGACCGGCTCGGCCTCCGGCGTGCTCAACGCCCAGCAGCAGCTGGGCGGCTCGATCGGCGTCGCGCTGCTGGGCACGGCGTTCTTCGGCTGGGCCGGCTCCGACGGGTTCCGGCACGCCGCCGGCTGGACGTTCGGCCTCACGGCCGGCCTGCTGGCGCTCGCGTTCCTGGTCGCCTTCCTGCTCCCCCGGCGGGCCCGCCCGGAACACGAGGGCTGAGGCCCGCCGCCCGGTGCCCGGCGCCCGGCGCACCGCGCCCGACACCCACCGCACGACGCCGCCCACCGGGGAGCATCACCCGGCGGGCGGCGTCGTCTGCTTACCATCCGGTACATGCAAGCCCTTCTGATGGCCGCCCTGCTCGCCGTGGTGCTGCTCTCCCGGATCCAGGAACCGAGACGCTTCGGCAACGGCGTGCTGCTCGGGCTGGCCGGCGTCTGCGTGGCGGTCGGCACGGTGAGCGCCGTCGGGCACTTCTCCGCGCCGGCCGGGAGCGCCGTCACCGCGGTCGTGGCCGCCGCGGTCTGGTCGAGCGGGCTCGTCGCGGCGGCGCTGCTGGTGGCCAACGGCATCACCATGGTCCGCCGGGAGGGCACTCGCCCGGCCACCCTGCTCGCCCTGCTCACCGGCGCGGCCCTGCTCGCCCTGCTGGCGCTCCTGCTGTCGGCCACCTGGCTGAGCGTGCGGGCCCTGCGCGCGGCCGCCGGCGCCGGCGTGCTGCTCGGCGCCTACGGCGTGTTCCTGCTGCTCTGCTTCCTCGGCTACACGCTGCTCTACCGACGGCTGGCCCTGCGCCCGGGGGCCGACTTCGTGGTCGTGCTGGGCGCCGGGCTGAACGGCTGCGAGGTACCGCCGCTGCTGGCCTCCCGGCTCGACCGCGCGCTGGCCCTGTACCGGGCCGAGGAGGCCGCCGGCCGCGCCCCGCTGATCCTGGTGACGGGTGGCAAGGGGCCGGACGAGAGCTGTACCGAGGCGGCGGCGATGGCCGACCACCTGGTCGCCCGGGGCTGCCCGCGGGAGCGGATCCTGCTGGAGGAGAAGGCCACCAGCACCACCGAGAACCTCGCGTTCAGCCGCGAGCTGATGGAGCGCGAGCACCCCGGCTACCACTGCACGGTGGTCACCAGCAGCTTCCACGTGCTCCGCTCCGCGATCACCACCCGCCGGGCCGGTGTGCCCGGGCAGGTGGTCGGCGCGCCGACCGCCGCCTACTACTGGCCGAGCGCGGTGCTGCGCGAGGTGGTCGCGACCGCCCTGCTCTACCCGCGGGTGAACGGCGCGGCCGTCCTGCTGCTCGCGACGGCCGGCGCCGTCGTCGGCTGGCACCGCTGACCGGTGGCCCCGGGCCGCCGCGGCCCCGACACGCGAGAGCCCCCCGGTCCGCGAACTCGGGATCGGGGGGCTCTTCGCGCCGGCCCTCCGCCGGGCCACGGGGGCCCGGCGGGGGAAACGGCCCGGCCATGATCAGCCGAGGTTGGCCAGCGCGTCGTTCAGGGTCTTCGACGGGCGCATCACGGCCGCGGCCTTGGCCGGGTCGGGCTGGTAGTAGCCACCGAGGTCGACCGGCGAGCCCTGGACGGCGATGAGCTCGTCCACGATGGTCTGCTCCTGCTCGCTCAGCGAGGCGGCCAGGCCGGCGAACGCCTGGGCGAGCTCGGCGTCGGCGGTCTGCCCGGCCAGCTCCTGGGCCCAGTACATGGCCAGGTAGAAGTGGCTGCCGCGGTTGTCGATCCCGCCGAGGCGGCGGCTCGGCGACTTGTCCTCGTTGAGGAAGGTGCCGGTGGCGCGGTCCAGCGTGTCGGCCAGCACCTGGGCGCGGGCGTTGCCGGTGGTGGCGGCCAGGTGCTCGAAGCTGGCGGCCAGCGCGAAGAACTCGCCCAGGCTGTCCCAGCGCAGGTAGTTCTCCTTGACCAGCTGCTGGACGTGCTTCGGGGCGGAGCCGCCGGCGCCGGTCTCGAACAGGCCGCCGCCGTTGATCAGCGGGACGACCGACAGCATCTTGGCGCTGGTGCCCAGCTCCAGGATCGGGAAGAGGTCGGTCAGGTAGTCGCGCAGCACGTTGCCGGTCACCGAGATGGTGTCCTCGCCGCGGCGGATGCGCTCCAGCGAGAACGCGGTGGCCTCGACCGGGGCCTTGATCTCGATCTGCAGGCCGGTGGTGTCGTGCTCCGGCAGGTACGCCTTGACCTTCTCGATCAGGACGGCGTCGTGGGCGCGGGTCTCGTCCAGCCAGAAGACGGCCGGGCTGCCGGTGGCGCGGGCGCGGGTGACGGCCAGCTTGACCCAGTCGCGGATCGGCACGTCCTTGGTCTGGCAGGCGCGGAAGATGTCGCCCGCCTGGACGGCCTGCTCCAGGACGACGTTGCCCTCGGTGTCGACCAGGCGGACGGTGCCGGCGGCCGGGATCTCGAAGGTCTTGTCGTGGCTGCCGTACTCCTCGGCCGCCTGCGCCATCAGGCCGACGTTCGGCACCGAGCCGATGGTGGCCGGGTCGAGGGCGCCGTTGGCGCGGCAGTCGTCGAGGACGGCCTGGTACACGCCGGAGTAGCTGCTGTCCGGCAGGACGGCCAGGGTGTCGGCCTCCTTGCCGTCCGGGCCCCACATGTGGCCGGAGGTGCGGATCATGGCCGGCATCGAGGCGTCGACGATGACGTCGGACGGCACGTGCAGGTTGGTGATGCCCTTGTCGGAGTCGACCATGGCCAGCGCCGGGCCGTCGGCCAGCTCGGCCTCGAACGAGGCCTTGATCTCGGCGCCGTTCTCCAGCTTGTCGAGGCCGGCCAGGATGCCGCCGAGGCCGTTGTTCGGGTTCAGGCCGGCGGCGACGAGCACCTCGCCGTACTTGGCGAAGGTGTTCGGGAAGAAGGCGCGGACGACGTGACCGAAGACGATCGGGTCGGAGACCTTCATCATGGTGGCCTTGAGGTGCACCGAGAACAGCACGCCCTCGGCCTTCGCGCGGGCCACCTGGGCGGCCAGGAACTCGCGCAGCGCGGCGACGCGCAGCACGGAGGCGTCGACGACCTCGCCGGCCAGCACCGGTACCGACTCGCGCAGCACGGTGGTGCTGCCGTCCTCGGCGGTCAGCTCGATGCGGAGCGAGCCGTCGGCGGCGACGACGGTCGACTTCTCGGTGGAACGGAAGTCGTTCTGGCCCATGGTGGCGACGTTGGTCTTGGAGTCGGCCGTCCAGGCGCCCATGCGGTGCGGGTGCGTCTTGGCGTAGTTCTTGACCGACGCGGGGGCGCGGCGGTCCGAGTTGCCCTCACGCAGGACGGGGTTGACGGCGCTGCCCTTGACCTTGTCGTACCGGGCGCGGACGTCCTTGTCCTCGTCGGTCTGCGGGTCGTCCGGGTAGTCCGGCAGCGCGTAGCCCTGCGCCTGCAGCTCGGCGACGGCCGCCTTGAGCTGCGGGATGGAGGCCGAGATGTTCGGCAGCTTGATGATGTTGGCGCCCGGGGTCTTGGCGAGCTCGCCGAGCTCGGCGAGGGCGTCCTCGATCCGCTGGCCCTCCTCCAGACGCTCCGGGAAGCTGGCGATGATCCGCCCGGCCAGGGAGATGTCGCGCGTCTCCACCTGCACGCCGGCCGTCGAGGCGTAGGCCTGGACCACGGGCAGGAACGAGTACGTTGCCAGGGCCGGCGCCTCGTCGGTGTGCGTATAGATGATGGTCGAGTCAGTCATCGGTACTCCGCTTCACGTCTCCAACGTCTTGACGTCAAGATATCTCGTGATCGGCCCTTCGCTCCACCACCCCCCGCCCCGGATCGTGCGCCCGGGCCCGGCCCGGGAGCGCGGCGGTCACGTCCACCGTGGTCCCGGGCCGGGCCCGGGGCAAGTGGGGAGCGCTACGACCGGGCGGGGCGGGCCGCCAGGCGGGCGTCGAACTCCGCCTCGTCGGCCAGGAACCAGAGCTGGTTGCCGCGGTTGCTCTCCCGGACGAAGGCCTGCAGGGCCTCGCTGGCGGCGGTGTGCCGGGAGATGTCGCCGACGACGGCCAGGCCGACGCGGTAGGTGACGAACTTCTGCACGATCTCGCCCGCCACCCGGGTGCGCAGCCGGAAGAAGTCGTCCTCGAAGCGCTCCACCGGGGCGAGCACCCAGGCGGTGTCCCGGGCGAACGCCTCGCCGAGGAGGAGGACGGCGTCCCGCTCGTCGCGCACCGGCGGGCCGCCGGCGGGCAGGCGCAGGACGGCGGGGGTGTGCTCGCCGTGCTCAGTCATGACTGTTCTCCCTGATCAGCGCGTTGATGATGACGAGCAGCTCGGCCGTGTCGGCGAGCCCGCCGAGGATGATCACCTTGAGCACCGACCGCTCCTCGTGGTGGACGGTCTGCACCCTGAGCGGCTCGCCGCCCTCCCGCGGGCCGGCGATCGCGGCCATCACGGTGTTGGCGAGCCGGGCGGCCTCCCGCGTCCCGATGCCGTCGACCTGGACGATCGTGGAGGCCTCGGTGTGGCGTTCCGGGGCCGCGGGCGGCTCCGGAGCGGCCGGGGCTCCGGTGAAGGCCGCGAGATCCGCGGCGGCGATCCGGTACTGCTTGCCGATCCTGGCCGCCGGGAGCCGGCCGTCGCGGACATAGCCGCGGACGGTCCGGACGTGCAGACCGAGCAGTTCGGCCACCTGCTCCACCGAGTAGTACTGCGGCACCGGCTGCCACCTCTCGCCAAGTTCTTCGTCGTTACGCAAACTACCATGAAGACTTCACCGAAAGGGATGAATACGGAAGGATGAGGAAGGTTGCGGAGTCTTGCGGTGCGCGCCAGGCCCGACACCGTCAGGAGTTCGTCAACGCAGCACCGCATTCGGTCAACACCGCGTCAGGACGGTGCCCGGCGGCGGGGAACCGCCCTAGCGTCGGAGGAGCAGTTCCGGCAGGCCCCACCTCCACTCGGGAGCACCCGCATGGCCCGCGTCGTCTGGCACGTCCCGGTCACCGTCACCGGACGCAGCACCGCACTCCGCCTCTTCCGACTCCGCGACGGCCGCCGCTGCGCGGTCGGCTTCGCCACCGCCGAGGCGCTCACCGCGCTGCTCGGGCCGGACCAGGCGTTCACCGAGCTCGGCGAACCCGCGCTGCGGGCACTCACCGCACCGCTCGGCGTGGACACCCTCGTCCTGGACCCGCGCCTGGTCGCACCGCCGGTCACCGCCGGCTCCCCCGCCCCGGCGGCCCAGCTCCAGCCCCGGTGACCGCCCTCCACCTGCTCCCGGGCGCCGGCGAGCCCGGCCCCGAACCGGCCAGGCCGCTGCACGCCCTCGCCCGGGTCGGCTTCGGCCCCGTCCCGCTGGACTTCCACCGGCTGGCCGCCGAGCACCCCGCGGTGCAGAGCGGGCTCACCCTGGCCGGCGGGGCCGACCTCGAACTCCGGCTCGCCTGCACCGGCCCCGAGGAGTTGCGCGCCATCTCCACCGCCCTGCTCCGCGCGGGCGCCGCGCACGTCCAGGTCGATCTGGTGCTGCGGGCGCTCCGACCGGGGCCACCGCTCCTGCGGCCGGTGTCGTAGGCCGCCGCCGGCCGCCCGCACCCGCCCGCGTCCCGGCGGCGGGTACGGGCGGGTACGGGCGGCCTTGCTCAGCCGGTCTCGCGGGTCAGCGCGGCGATGGCGGTCAGCAGCAGGGCGGAGCCGGCCAGCAGCGCCGGGGTGAGCGGCTCGCCGAAGCAGGCGGTGGCGAGCACCGCCGCCGTGGCCGGTTCGAGCAGGACGAGCACGGCGGCCGTCGCCCCCGGCACGGTGGCCAGGCCCGCGAAGTACCAGCGGTAGGCGAACAGGGTCGGGACGGTCCCGAGGAACAGCAGGGCGGCCGCCGTCGGCACCGGATCGCCGTCGGCGGGCAGCACACCGCCCTCGGCGACGGCGAGCGGCAGCAGACAGAGCAGCCCCGTCGTGATCTTCACTTCGTCCGTCCGACCACGTACCGTCGGCAGCGACGCGGCGGAGATCGTCCTTCGCCGCCGGTGCGGAGGAGAGCAGCGTGGACCACCTGACGTACGCCGAGGTGCAGGCCGCCCGGGAGCGGATCGCGGGGCGGGTGCGGCCCGTGGTGGTGGCGCCGGGGGACGAGCGCGGGCGGGTCTGGCTGGCCCTGGAGTACCTCCAGCACACCGGCAGCTTCAAGGCCCGGGGCGCACAGAACTTCCTGCTCGCGCACGCCGGGGCGGGCACCCTGCCGGAGGCCGGCGTCACCATCGCCTCGGGCGGGAACGCCGGCCTGGCCTGTGCCTGGGCGGCGGGCGGGCTCGGGGTGCGGGCGACGGTGTTCCTGCCGGACACGGCCCCGGCGGTGAAGGTCGCGCGCCTGCGCTCCTACGGCGCCGACGTCCGGCTGGCGGGCCGCGAGTACGCCGAGGCGCTGGCCGCGTGCGAGGAGTTCGCCGCGGCCAGCGGCGCCCTGGCCTCGCACGCCTACGACCACCCGCTGATCGCGGCCGGGGCGGGGACGGTGCTGGAGGAGATCCGCGACCGGCTGCCGGGGCTGGACACGGTGGTGCTGTCGGTGGGCGGCGGCGGGCTGTTCGCGGGAGTGGCGGCCGCCGCACGCGAGCACGGTGTGCGGGTGGTGGCCGTCGAGCCGGACGGCAGCAAGGCCCTGCACGCGGCCGTGGCGGCGGGCGCCCCGGTGGACGTCGCGGTGGCGTCGGTCGCGGCGGACTCGCTGGGCGCCCGCCGGGCCACGGCGCTCGCCGTGCACGCGGCCCGCCAGGAGGGCGTGCACACCGTACTGGTGCCGGACGACGCCATCGTCCGGGCCCGGCAGGCGCTCTGGGACGAGCGCCGGATCGCCGTCGAGCACGCGGCCGCCACCTCGCTCGCGGCGCTGGAGCAGGTGGACGGCGAGCGGATCGCCGTGCTGCTCTGCGGCGCGAACACCGACCCGTCGGACCTCGTGGCGCGCTGAGACCGGGCGCTGAGCCGACGGGCCGGGCGGCCCGGGCGCCCCGCGCGTCCGGGCCTGCCGTCAGCCGATCTGCCGTCAGCCGATGCCCTGGCGGTCCGGCAGCAGGGCGAAGGCGCGCACCTCGGGGTCGGCCAGCTGCTCGGCCACCGCCCGGTCCAGCAGCTCCCGCTGCTCCAGGAGTTGACCCCGCCGGCCCTCCGGGCAGATCCGCAGCAGGTCGTCCAGCGCGGCGGCCAGGCGCCGCGTCACCTGGGGGTGACCGGCGCCGCAGAGCCGGATCTCGGTGAACGCGAGGTCCACCACGCACTGCCAGTCCGGCACCGGCTCGACCAGCCGGACGGCGCCGTCGCGGTCGCGGAAGCAGAGGTCCCCGAAGCTCTCGTGGACGAGCATCGCGAGCAGCTGGTGGATCCGGTCGATCGCCTGGACGGCGGTGGTCGGGTCGTTGACGGCCGGCGAGAGCGCGCGGATCGCGATGTCGACCAGCTGTCGGAACCCGAAGCTCAGGTCCTGGTGCATGGTGCGCTCGACGCCGACGTTGAACGCGGCCGCGATCCGGCGCGGCCGCGGCGGGCGGGCCCCGGCCACCCGGACGATCGGGGTACCGGGGGTGACGAAGTCGCCGATCCGTGGCACGAGGTGGAGCACCGCGTCGTGCTTGCGGGCGATCCGCACCAGCCGGCCGATGTTGACGTCGCGCAGCGCTCCGGAGCGACCCTCGTGCAGCAGGGTGGGCGCGTCCGCGGGGACGGCCGGCGGCTGCGGTTCGGGCGGCGTCAGCCGGTACTGGAGGATCACCGCGACCGACTCGCCGGCCACCCGGTCGATGACGTGCGGGACGCGCAGCAGCCGCATCGTGGACTGCACGTAGAGCACGAACAGCCCCAGGCTGAGCAGCACCAGCAGGACGGCGAACAGGCCGGAGAAGACCGGCACCGAGGTGACCTTCGCCGGGTCGGTGGAGTCGTCGTAGCTGAGCTGGACGAGCAGCGCGAAGAGGAAGGTGGCCAGGCAGACCGAGAAGGTGGCCTTGGTCAGCCGGCTGCGCACGTAGAGCCGCAGCACGCGCGGGGAGAACTGGCTGGCCGCCATCTGGAGGGCGACCAGGGAGATCGAGAAGACCACCGCGATGAATGTCAGCATCGCCGAACTGACGGTCGAGACCACGCTCTTGGCGGCGCCGGTGAACCGCATCAGCTCGTCGGCGGAGCCGGTCTCGGCGACGGTGGCCGATACGGCGGCCTCGTCCAGCCACGCGGTGACCGAGGCCAGCACGACGGCGGCCGCACAGGTGAGCAGCGGGGCGAACCAGAACGACTCCCGCAGGTGCTCGCGCAGCGGGGAGAGCGGGCGGTAGCGGCCCTGGCGGGGCGGCCCGGGCTTGCGGTCGGTCATCGCCCCAGGCTAGGGCCGGTGATCACGGCTCCTCCGGTCCGCCACGCCCGCCCCCGCGGCCCGGCCCGCCCGCGGCGCCCAGCAGCGTGCGGCGCAGGGCGAGCGCGTCGGGGGCGACGGCGGTGAGCAGCAGGGCCGCCGGGTCGGCCAGGGCGAGCAGGGCCGCGTCACCGTCCGCGGGTGGCGCGGGCGGTGGGTGGCCGACGGTGAGGAGCTGGCCGGCGGCGCGGTGGCCGCCGAGGACGGCGGGGCCGTCCCAGCCGGGGGCGCCGGGGCCGAGGTCGGTCTGCTGGTCGAGCAGGAGCCGGCCGCCGCGGCGGACGGTGAGGCGGGAGGTGAGCCGGCCGGGGCCGGCGCCGCGGGCCCAGTCGTGGTGGCGGCCGAGGACCAGCTCCTCGCGGTGGCGCAGCCGGGCGCCCGGGGCGAGGGTGATCCGGGTGTGCAGGACGAGGTGGCTGCCGCTCGCGGCGACGACCGGTTCGGGCCGCCAGTCGAGCCGGGCGCCCTCCCCCACCGTCAGGTCGAGCTCGTAGCGGGCCGGCCCGGGGCCGGGCAGGCTGATGGTGGCGGCGGCGCTGGTGACGGTGAGCGCGGCGCCGTCGGCGACCTCGACGGCGAGTGCCAGCCGGTCGCCGCCGAGCGGGGCGGCCATCGAGCCGACCAGCACGACGTGGGCGCCGCCGTCGGTGTCCCGGGTGCGGCGGGGCGCGAGCGGCCCGGCCCCGGTGAGGACGGGCAGCGCGGTGGCGCCCCGCCCGTCCGGCGCGGCGAGGATCCGGGCCCGCGCCGTCGGGGCGGTCGTCACCGGGCGGCGCGCCAGGCGGTGAGCCGTTCGCGGACCCAGGCGGCGACCGGCGCGACGCCGTCCGTGGAGGTCAGCGAGCAGAACACGGTGGGCAGTTCGCCGCGCTGGGCGGCGGCGTCGCGGGCCATCACGCCGAGGTCGGCGCCGACCAGCGGGGCCAGGTCGGTCTTGTTGATCACCAGGAGGTCGGAGGTGGAGACGCCGGGGCCGCCCTTGCGCGGGATCTTGTCGCCGCCGGAGACGTCGATGACGAAGATCTGGTGGTCGACCAGGCCGCGGCTGAAGGTGGCGGTCAGGTTGTCGCCGCCGGACTCGACCAGCACCAGGTCGAGCGGGCCGGCCGCCTCCTCCAAGTCCTCGACGGCCTCCAGGTTGGCGGAGATGTCGTCGCGGATCGCGGTGTGCGGGCAGCAGCCGGTCTCGACGGCGGTGATCCGCTCGGGCGGCAGGACGGCGTTGCGGAGCAGGAACTCGGCGTCCTCGGTGGTGTAGATGTCGTTGGTGACGACGGCGAGCGAGAGCTCCTCGCGGAGGAGGCGGCAGAGCGCGGCGACGGTGGCGGTCTTGCCGGAGCCGACCGGGCCGCCGAGGCCGATCCGCAGGGCGCGGCGGTGCCCGGTGGCGGTGGCGGCCGGGGCGTAGGTGTGGCGGGCGGGGGCGTCGAGCGGGTCGACGTGGTCACGATGCAAAGAGGCGGACCTTCCAGGAGCGGTGCTGCTCGGCGTAGACGTCGAGCAGGGGGGCGGAGGCGGCGGGCAGCGCGTCCGGGTCGCCCAGGGCGGCGGCCTCGGTAGCCTCGCCGGCCACGGCGTCGAGGTGCGGCGCGAGGCGGGCGAGCGCGGCGGTGACCTCGTACGGGTCGAGTCCGAGCAGCCGGACGCACGCGGCGGCCGGTCCGTTGACGCTCTCGTACGCGGCGGCGGCCGCGGCCTGGCCGGGGGTGAGCCCGGCGGCCAGCGCGGTGGTGCCGAGCACCACGGGCTGGTGCGCGCCGCGCGGGTGGGCGGCGGCGAGCCGGTCGAGGCCGGGGTGCGGCCAGGCGGCGCGGGCGGCCCGGAGCAGCTGCCGGCCGAGCCGGCGGCTGGTGACGCGCAGGGCGGGTGCGGGGGTGCGGGCGTCGGCGGCGGCGTCGAGCAGGTCGTGGTCCTGCCCGGCGGCGGCGGCCGCGGCCAGGGCGGCGGTGACCAGGCCGGTGGTGTGCAGCCGTCCGGTGAGGAAGGCCGCCATGCTCGCGGTGTCGTGCACCCGGCCGGCCCGGACGGCGGCCTCGGCCCCGCCGGAGTGCGCGTGCCCGCCGGCGGGGAACCGCCCGTCGGCGAGCAGCAGCAGTGCCGCCACCGACATCAGAAGAGGAAGTACCGCTGGGCGAGCGGCAGTTCGGTGGCCGGTGCGGGGGTGATGAGCTCGCCGTCGACGGTGACGGTGAAGGTGTCCGGATCGACCCGGACGTCCGGGCGGGCACTGTTGTTGACCATCTGGTCCTTGCTGACGCCGCGGGTGTTCCGGATCGCGGTGAACTCCTTCGCCACGCCGAGCTGTTCGGCCAGCCGCTCGGGCAGGCCGTGCTCGATCGCCGCCGGCGCGGTGAAGTTGACCGAGTTGGCCGCCGCGGAGCGCCCGACGGCACCGAACATCGGCCGGGGCAGCATCGGTTGGGGCGTGGGGATGGAGGCGTTGGCGTCGCCGATCTGGGCGCGGGCGATCTGGCCGCCCTTGACCACCAGATCGGGCTTGACCCCGAAGAAGGCGGGCGACCAGAGCACCAGGTCGGCGAGCTTGCCCGGCTCGACGGAGCCGATCTCGCCGTCCAGGCCCTGGGCGACGGCCGGGTTGATGGTGTACTTGGCGACGTAGCGGCGGGCCCGGTGGTTGTCGGCGCGGCCGTCGCCGGGCAGTGCACCGCGCCTGGCCTTCATCACGTGGGCGGTCTGCCAGGTGCGCAGCACCACCTCGCCGATCCGGCCCATCGCCTGGGAGTCGGAGCTGATGATGGAGATCGCGCCGAGGTCGTGCAGGACGTCCTCGGCGGCGATGGTGGACGGCCGGATCCGGGACTCGGCGAAGGCGAGGTCCTCCGGCACGTGCGGGCTGAGGTGGTGACAGACCATCAGCATGTCGAGGTGCTCGTCGATGGTGTTGACGGTGTGCGGCCTGGTCGGATTGGTGGAGCTGGGCAGCACGTTGGCCTCGCTCACCACGGTGATGATGTCGGGTGCGTGGCCGCCGCCGGCGCCCTCGGTGTGGTAGGCGTGGATGCCGCGGCCGGCGATGGCGGCGAGGGTGTCGCCGACGAACCCGGCCTCGTTCAGGGTGTCGGTGTGGATGGCGAGTTGGGCCCCGGTGCGGTCGCAGACCCGCAGGCAGGCGTCGATCGCGGCCGGGGTGGCGCCCCAGTCCTCGTGGATCTTGAAGCCGAGCGCGCCGGCCCGCAGCTGGTCGTGCATCGAGGTCTCGTTGACGGTGTTGCCCTTGCCGAGCAGCCCGACGTTGACCGGCAGGTCGTCCATCGCCGCGAACATCCGGCCGAGGTGCCAGGCGCCGGGGGTGATCGTGGTGGCCCGGGTGCCCTCGGCGGGCCCGGTGCCGCCGCCGACCAGGGTGGTGACGCCGGAGGCCAGTGCCTCGTCGGCCAGTTGCGGGCAGATGAAGTGGACGTGCGCGTCGACGGCTCCGGCGGTGACGATCCGCCCGTTGCCGGAGATCACCTCGGTCTCGGGGCCGATCACCAGGCCGGGGTGGACACCGTCCATGGTCTCGGGGTTGCCGGCCTTGCCGAGGGCGGTGATCCGGCCGTCCCGGATGCCGATGTCGGCCTTGACGACGCCCCAGTGGTCGAGCACCACGGCGCCGGTGATGACGGTGTCCGGGGCGCCCTCGGCACGGCTGGTCCGGGCCTGGCCCATGGACTCGCGGATCACCTTGCCGCCGCCGAAGACGGCTTCGTCGCCGCCGCGGCTGCGGTCCTCCTCGATCTCGATCAGCAGGTTGGTGTCACCGAGGCGGATCCGGTCGCCGGTGGTCGGTCCGTACAGGTCGGCGTAGCGCTCCCGGGTGAGCAGCAGGGCGGGCCGGCCGCCACGGGGGCGCCCGGCCGGCGGGGCTGCGACGGGCTCAGCCATCGAGGGCCCCCGCCGTCTCCCCGCGCAGGCCCGCCACTTCGCGGCGGCCGGTGAGCGGGACGAGTTCGACCTCCGCCGGGATGCCGGGCTCGAAGCGGACGGCGGTGCCGGCCGGGATGTTGAGCCGCAGGCCGCGGGCGGCCGTCCGGTCGAACTCCAGCCCGGGATTGGCCTCGGCGAAGTGGTAGTGGGAGCCGATCTGGACCGGCCGGTCGGCGGCGTTGAGCACCGTCAGCCGGGTGACGGCGAGCCCCTGGTTCAGCTCGATCAGGCCGCTGCCGAGCAGGATCTGACCCGGCGTCACCTCGTCGGCGGCGTTCACCGGATCGGCCCGTGGACGGTGACCAGCTTGGTGCCGTCGGGGAAGGTCGCCTCGACCTGGACGTCGGGGATCATCTCGGGGATGCCCGTCATGACGTCGTCCCGGGTGAGCACCGTGCGGCCGGACGCCATCAGCTCGGCGACGGTCCGGCCGTCCCGCGCGCCTTCGAGGACGTGCGAGGTGATCAGGGCGACCGCTTCGGGGTGGTTGAGCCGTAGCCCCCGGGCCCGCCGGGAGCGGGCCACGTCGGCGGCCACGTGGATGAGCAGGCGCTCCTGCTCGTGGGGAGTGAGTTTCATCTGCGCGCACCTTCGAGGGGGTAAGAGCGCGCGGACACGACGTTGTGCCGCGGTGTGGCGCATACCGTAGCGGACGAACCACCCCCGGGGGAGAGGGCCTCACCCGTTCGGGGTGGCATCACTATGCGGCGATCACTATTTGTATAACCCTATGCGTCGTCAATATTGCCGGACCGCGGGGCCAAGCTCAATTGCCGCTCAAATGCTGAACCTACTCACCAGTTATGTAACACACGTATGAACTGAATGCCCCCTACCTGCGAGGATGTGCCGCAAAGTAGGTAAACATTCAGTAATGAAATCTGTGCAGAGGCCTATGAATACGCCTACTGTGTGGCAACTCTCCGCGCTCCGGCTGCCGGGGCCCCCACACCACAGAGAGATTTCGCATGGCATCCCTCAACCAGCTCTCTCCGCCGAGTTCCGGCACCGAGACCGGTAGCACCACCCACCGCTCCCTCCGTCGCGAGGTCGGCCTGATCGGCCTCCTCTGGGCCTCGGTCGGCTCGATCATCGGCTCCGGCTGGCTGTTCGGCGCCAAGAACGCCGTCATGGTGGCCGGACCGGCCGCACTCATCTCCTGGGGCATCGGCGCCGTCGCGATCGTGCTCCTCGCCCTGGTGCACGCCGAGCTCGGCGGGCTCTTCCCGGTCGCCGGTGGCACCGCGCGGTACCCGCACTACGCCTTCGGCGGCCTGGCCGGCATGTCCTTCGGCTGGTTCTCCTGGCTGCAGGCCGCGACGGTGGCACCGATCGAGGTCGAGGCCATGATCGGCTACGCGGGCCACTGGGAGTTCGCGAAGAGCTTCCTCAACGACAACGGCACGCTCACCACCAGCGGCTTCATCGTCGCCGTGCTGCTGATGGGCGTCTTCGTCGCGGTCAACTTCCTCGGTGTGCGGGTGCTGGCCCACACCAACTCGGTCGCCACCTGGCTGAAGATCTTCATCCCGCTGCTGACGATCTTCGTGCTGGCGCTGACCAACTTCCACGGCTCGAACTTCACCTCGCACGGCTTCGCCCCGTTCGGCATCAAGGGCGTGCTCGCGGCGATCAGCTCCAGCGGCATCATCTTCGCGCTGCTCGGCTTCGAGCAGGCCATCCAGATCTCCGGCGAGAGCCGCAACCCGAAGCGCGACATCCCCCGCGCCGTGCTCGGGTCGGTGGCCATCGGCACCCTGATCTACGTCCTGCTCCAGGTCGTCTTCATCGGCGCCCTGCCCGGCAGCGCCTTCCTCAACGGCTGGGACAAGCTCGACTTCCCCGGCATCGAGGGCCCGTTCGCCGGTCTGGCCACCCTGGTCGGCCTCGGCTGGCTCGCCTACGTGCTGTACTTCGACGCCATCGTCTCCCCCGGCGGCACCGGCCTGATCTACACCACCTCCACCTCGCGCATCTCCTACGGCCTGAGCAAGAACGGCTACGCGCCGCAGAAGTTCGAGCAGCTCGACAAGCGCGGCGTGCCGTGGTTCGGCCTGGGGCTCTCCTTCGTCACCGGCGTGATCTGCTTCCTGCCCTTCCCCAGCTGGCAGGAGCTGGTCGGCTTCATCACCTCCGCCAGCGTGCTGATGTACGCGGGCGCCCCGCTGGCCTTCGGCGCGCTGCGCCGCCGGCTGCCCGACCGCGAGCGCTCCTACCGGCTGCCCCTCGGCGGCGTGATCTCCCCGGTCGCGTTCGTCGTCGCGAGCCTGATCATCTACTGGTCCGGCTGGCACACCCTGTCCCGGCTGGGCCTCGCGATCATCCTCGGCTACGGCCTGCTCGGCAGCTACGCCGCGTACGCGATCCGCAAGGGCCTGCCGAACGCGCCCCGTCTGGACTGGCGGGCCGCGCAGTGGCTGCCGGTCTACCTGGTGGGTCTCGGCCTGATCTCGTGGCAGGGCGGCTTCGGCGACGGCCGGGGCAACATCCCGATGTGGTGGGACATGGGCGCGGTCGCCGTGTTCGCCGTCGCCGTCTACTACTGGGCGATCCGGGTGGCCCTGCCGGCCGAGGCGATCGAGCGGAACATCGAAGACATCGAGGTCGTCGACGCGGGCGGTCACTGACCCCCGCAGCACCCCTGGCACGACCCCGAACGACAACGGGACGGGCCCGCCGGTTCACCCGGCGGGCCCGTCCCGCGTCCGTTCCGGCGGCCGCACCCGCTTCCTCCGCGGCTGCGGCCGCCGGCGCTACAGCTTCAGCACCGCCCGGAGCGCCGCCGCCACCGCCGCCTCCGGATCCGCCACCGCCTCCTCCGAACGCCAGGCGACGAAGCCGTCCGGACGGACGAGCACCGCACCCTCCGGCCGGACGCCGTGCAGCTCGGCGAAGTCCGCGCCCGGCTCGGGCGCCAGGTCGTCCTCGGCACCGGAGCCGATCCGGTAGGTGTCCAGCGGGACGGCCAGCGCGTCCGCCGCCCGGCGGGCGCCCGCGTGCCACGCCCCGCCCTCCGGGCCCGTGAGCAGCACCATCGCCTGCTCGTACAGGTCGAGCGTGGAGAGCTTCACGCCCGCCCGCAGCAGCCACTGGTGCGGCGCCCGGCTGCCCGGCTCGCCGGTCGAGCCGAACGCCTCGGGCACCACCGGGCCCG
Organism: Kitasatospora sp. NBC_01560; assembly: GCF_045208415.1. NCBI lineage: Bacteria > Bacillati > Actinomycetota > Actinomycetes > Kitasatosporales > Streptomycetaceae > Kitasatospora > Kitasatospora sp. NBC_01560. The sequence goes on from NZ_CP109364.1 coordinate 1,834,598, forward strand.
CGGCGTCCGCCCCGGCCACCGCGCCGACCGGGTAGCGGTAGCCGAGCGCCACCGCCAGCACCCCGGCCTGCCGGCCGACGCCCGGCACCACCGCGTACCCCGGGTGGCTGTGCTCGGCCGAGCGGGCCGAGGCGCGCTCACCGGTCACCTGCGCGACCGGCCGCCGCTCCTGCCCGTACGTCTCCAGCAGGCCCGGCCCGCCCCAGCCGCCGAGCGCCGCGGCCAGCTTCCAGGCCAGGTTGTGCGCGTCCTGGATGCCGGTGTTGGAGCCGAAGGCCCCGGTCGGCGACATCTCGTGCGCGGAGTCCCCGGCGAGGAAGACCCGCCCGCCGGAGTAGTGCTCCGCCACCCGCTCGGCCGCGTGCCAGGGGGCCTTCCCGGTGACCTCGACCTCCAGGTCGGGGATGCCGACGGCGGCCCGGATGTGCTGCACGCACCGCCCGTCGGTGAACGCCTCCAGCGGCTCGCCGTGCTCCGGGTGCCAGGGGGCGTGGAACACCCACTCCTCGTGGTTGTCCACCGGCAGCAGCGCGCCGTCCGCCTCCGGGTTGGTGAGGTAGCAGGCGATGAAGTGCCGGTCGCCCACCGCCTCGGCCAGCCGCTTGGCCCGGAACGTGATGCTGACGTTGTGGAACAGCTCACCCTTGCCGGTCTGGCCGATGCCCAGCTGCTCGCGGACCGGGCTGCGCGGGCCGTCCGCCGCGATCAGGTACTGCGCCCGGACCGTCCGCTCCTCACCGGTCTCCCGGCTGCGCAGCAGCGCCGTCACCCCGTCGGCGTCCTGCTCGAAGGAGATCAGCTCGGTGCTGAAGCGCAGGTCGCCGCCGAGCTCGCGGGCGGCCCGCAGCAGGACCGGCTCCAGGTCGTTCTGGCTGCACAGGCACCACGCGCTCGGGCTGAACCGGGCCAGCCGGCCCCCGGGGTCGATCTCCCGGAACAGCCACTCCTGCTCCTCGCCGGTCAGCGAGGGCGTCTGCAGGATGCCGTGGTTCGCCGCGAGCACCGAGGCCGCCTCGCGGATCGCCGTCTCGATCCCGGCCACCCGGTACAGCTCCATCGTGCGGACGTTGTTGCCTCGGCCACGCGGGTGGTGCGAGGTGTCGGCGTGCTTCTCGACCAGCAGGTGTCTGACACCCAGTCGGCCCAGGAAGAGGGACGCCGACAACCCGACCAGCGAGCCGCCGACGATCAGCACCGGGACCCGGTCGTCAACCTTCGGATTCATCAATTACTCCAGCCTGTACGGGAGTTCGCAGAGCGGCTGCGGGGCTCGGTGCCGCCCTCGGCGGGGCGCGCACAGACGGCGGCCCCGTCTCTCCATCCCCCGCGCCGAGGGCGTTCTGCGCCTCTTCGCCCGGATGGCCCGCAAATCTCGCGCCGCCCGTGGCGTCCGCGCACGATCGACCTCAGGCCTGGCGCCGACAGCCCGGGCCGACCGCCACCGCACCGCCCCCACCGCACCGCCCCGACCGCCGGGCGCCTCCGCCCGCAGGACGCCCCGGCGGCCCTCCGCGGGCGGCCCGGAAGCAGAACACCGGAAGCAGCACCCAGAAGCAGAAAGTGGATCATGACGACTCTGTCCGAACCGCAGGCACAGCAGCACGCCGAGACCGACACCCGGCTGCGCGTGATGCTCATGCTGGAGATCAAGGACGGCGCCCAGCAGCGCTTCCTCGACGTCTACGAGAAGCTGCGCCACCAGGTGGCCTCGGTCCCCGGCCACGTCAGCGACCAGCTCTGCCAGTCCATCAACGACCCCCGGCAGTGGCTGATCACCAGCGAGTGGCGGGACCAGGAGACCTTCCTGGAGTGGGTGGACAGCCCGGCGCACCGCGAGATGGTCAAGCCGATGCACGGCTGCGTCAGCGACACCTTCCGCTCGCTGCGCTACTCGATCCTGCGGGAGACGACCGCTGCCGGCACCAGCGGCACCCGCGCGCCGGCCCCGGTACCGCCGGGCCTGCCGCCGACCGTGCAGGCCGGGCACGTCGGCCCGCCGCAGGCCGCGCCCGGCCCGGACGGCGTCGTCCGGCACGCGCTGACCTTCACCGTCAAGCCCGGCACCGAGCACGAGGTGGCCCGGATCCTCTCCGGCTACGCCTCCCCGCAGGCCGAGGTGGACGAGGACACCCGGCTGCGCCGCACCTCGCTCTTCATGCACGGCAACCGGGTGGTGCGCGCCGTCGAGGTGATCGGCAGCCTCGGTGACGCGCTGCGCCACGTGGCGATGCAGCCCGAGGTCCGGGCCGTCGAGGAGGCGATCAACCCGCACCTGGAGGAGGACCGCCGGCTGGGCGACCCGCAGGCCGCGCGCGCGTTCTTCGCCAAGGCCGCGCTGCCCGCCGAGCACCAGGCGATCGCCGGCTCCCCGGCCTCCGGGCGGCTGCACCGGCACGCCGTGCTCTACCCGGTGAAGCCCGGCAACGGCGCGGCCGTCGCCGCGCTGCTGGCCGAGTACGACAACCTGGCCACCGCCGACCCGACCGGCCCGGTCGCGGCGGCCTTCGTCTTCCACCGGGAGGACGTCGTCGTCCGCCTGGTGGACCTTCGGGTGCCGGCCGAGGCCGACCCCGCGGCGGCGCTCGCCGTGGCCGGCGAGCGGGAGGCCACCGTCCTCGGCCGGCTGCTCGACCTCGGCCCCGAGGGCGACCTGCGCACCGTCGCAGGGCTGAGCGCCGTGCTCGCCGCCCGCGCGATGCGGCCGGTCACCGACCGCATCTCCCCGACCGACTGAGGAGCCGGCAGGCCGCCCCAGTCACCAGCAGGACCAGCAGGACCGGACCCAGCACCCCGACTCGGAGGAAGAAACATGTCCACGCAGTACCCACGGATCGTGCACGTCGACGAGGCACCGGAGAACCGCCGGCGCGGCGGTGACCTGCGCGCCATGCTCACCCCCACCACCTGTGGCGCGACCAGCGGCTTCATGGGCCTGGCCATCGTGGAGCCGGGCGAGCGGATCGGCGAGCACTACCACCCGTACTCCGAGGAGTTCGTCTTCGTGGTCAGCGGTGACCTGGAGGTGGACCTCGACGGCGTCACCCGGACCCTGCAGCCGAACCAGGGCCTGATGATCCCGCTGAACATGCGCCACCGGTTCCGCAACGTCGGCGACACCGAGGCCCGGATGGTCTTCCACCTCGGCCCGCTCGCCCCGCGCCCGGAGCTCGGCCACGTCGACACCGAGGAGACCGAGGAGTCCGCCACCTCCGGCCCGCCGGAACACGCCAAGGTGGCTTCGTGACCCGCCGGGTCGCCGTCACCGGGATCGGCGTCGTCGCGCCCGGCGGCGTGGGCGTGCCGGCCTTCTGGCGGCTGCTCACCTCCGGCCGGACCGCGACCCGGGGCATCACGCTCTTCGACCCGACCGGATTCCGCTCCCGGATCGCCGCCGAGTGCGACTTCGACCCGGCGGCCCACGGGCTCGGCCCGGAGGACGTCCAACGGGCCGACCGGTACGTGCAGTTCGCGATGGTCGCGACGGACGAGGCGATCGCCGACGCGGGGCTCGACCTCGCCACGGAGGACCCGTGGCGGATCGGCGTCTCGCTCGGCACCGCCGTCGGCGGCACCACCCGGCTGGAGCACGACTACGCCCTGGTGAGCGCCGGCGGCGCCCGCTGGGACGTCGACCACCGGCAGGCCGAGCCGCAGCTGCACCGGGCGTTCGCACCCAGCACGCTGGCCTCGGCGGTCGCCGAACGCACCGGCGCGCACGGCCCGGTGCAGACCGTCTCCACCGGGTGCACCTCCGGCCTGGACGCGATCGGGTACGCCTTCCAGGCGGTCGAGGAGGGACGCGCCGACATCTGCCTCGCCGGCGCCTCCGACTCGCCGATCTCGCCGATCACCGTCGCCTGCTTCGACGCCATCAAGGCCACCAGCGAACGCAACGACGACCCGGAGCACGCCTCCCGCCCCTTCGACGCCCACCGGGACGGCTTCGTGCTCGGCGAGGGCGGCGCCGTCCTGGTGCTGGAGGAGCTGGAGCACGCCCGCCGGCGCGGCGCCCGGATCTACGGCGAGATCGGCGGCTTCGCGACCTACGGCAACGCCTACCACATGACCGGCCTCACCCAGGAGGGGCTGGAGATGTCGCGGGCGATCGACGACGCCCTCGCCCACGCCCGGGTCGACCGCACCGACGTCGACTACGTCAACGCGCACGGCTCGGGCACCAAGCAGAACGACCGGCACGAGACGGCGGCCGTCAAGCGCTCGCTCGGGCCGCACGCCTACGAGACACCGATGAGCTCGATCAAGTCGATGGTCGGGCACTCGCTCGGCGCGATCGGCGCGATCGAGGTGGTCGCCTGCACCCTCGCCCTGGCCCACGGCGTCGTCCCGCCGACCGCCAACTACGAGACTCCGGACCCGGAGTGCGACCTCGATTACGTGCCGCGCGTCGCGCGCGAGCTGCCGCTCCGTCACATCCTGTCGGTCGGCAGCGGATTCGGTGGATTCCAGTCCGCCGTTGTGCTCAGAAGAACGGGGTGAGATCCATGACGTCACGTCAACAGGGCCGCCGGGCCGTGATCACCGGCCTCGGCGTGGTGGCGCCGAACGGCGTCGGTGCCGACGCCTTCTGGAAGGCCACCAGGCAGGGCGTGAGCGTCCTCGACCGGATATCCCGCGAGGGCTGCACCGGCCTCCCGCTGCGCGTCGCCGGCCAGGTACGGGACTTCGACCCGCAGTCCGTGATCGACAGCCGCTACCTGGTGCAGACCGACCGCTTCACGCACTACGCGATGGCCGCCGCCGACCTGGCGGTGACGGACGCCGGCTTCGTCCCGGACCCGGAACAGCCCTACGCCGTCGGCGTGGTGACCGCGGCCGGATCCGGCGGCGGCGAGTTCGGCCAGCGCGAGCTCCAGCAACTCTGGGGCCAGGGGCCGCAGTTCGTCGGGCCGTACCAGTCGATTGCCTGGTTCTACGCGGCCAGCACCGGCCAGGTGTCGATCCGCGGCGGCTACAAGGGCCCGTGCGGCGTGGTCGCCAGCGACGAGGCCGGTGGCCTGGACGCCCTCGCCCACGCGGCCCGCGCCATCGAACGCGGCACCGACGCGGTGGTGGCCGGCGCCGCCGAGGCACCGCTGGCGCCGTACTCGATGGTCTGCCAGCTCGGCTACCGCGAGCTCAGCCTCGCCGAGGACCCGCAGGACGCCTACCTGCCGTTCTCCCCGCGGGCTGCCGGGTTCGCCCCCGCCGAGGGCGGCGCGATGCTGCTGCTGGAGGACGAACAGGCGGCCCGCCGGCGCGGCGCCGCCGTCCGGGCCCACGTCGCCGGACACGGCGCCACCTTCACCGGCGCCTCCCGCTGGGAGGAGTCCCGGGAGGGCCTGGCCGCCGCGATCCGGATCGCGCTCGACCAGGCCCGGATCGCCCCGGAGGAGGTCGACGTGGTCTTCGCGGACGCCCTCGGCGTCCCGGCCGCCGACCGCGCCGAGGCGCTCGCCCTGGCCGACGCCCTCGGCCCGTACGCCGAGCGCGTCCCGGTGACCGCCCCCAAGGCGGGTACCGGACGGGCCTACTGCGGCGCGCCGGTGCTGGACGCGGCGGCGGCCGTGCTCGCCATGGAGGACGGCATCGTGCCGCCCACCCCGAGGGTCACCGAGGTCTGCCACGACCTCGCCCTGGTGACCGGCCGGGCCCGCCCGGCCGAGCTGCGCACTGCCCTGGTGCTCAGCCGCGGACTGATGGGATCCAACGCCGCGCTGGTCCTGCGGCGCCACGACCCGGCCTGACCGCACGACCCCGGTGCGGCCGCGGTCCGGTCCGGCCGCGGTCCCCGGCCGGGCCGCCCCGGCCACCCGGCCCACCCCGGCCCCCTCCACCCCTGCCCCCTCTGGCTCACTAGCGAAGGGAAACACCCCGTGAGCAGCAACACCCTCACCCACCCCGAACTGGCGGCGCTGATCCAGGCCCGCGCCGGCGTCGCGATCGACCCGGTCCAACTGGAGCGCCCCGGCGTCAGCTTCGACGAGTTCGGCGTGGACTCCCTCGGCCTGCTCGGCGTGGTCGGCGAACTGGAGAACCGCCACGGCGTCAAGGTCACCAACGGCGCGGAGTCGGCCAAGACCCCGGCCGAGTTCCTCGAACTGGTGAACTCCGCGTTCACCACGAAGGCCGGTGCCTGAGATGCCCGGACACACGGACAACGAGATCGTCATCGCCGCGCCGCTCGACCTGGTCTGGGAGATCACCAACGACCTGGAGAACTGGCCGCAGCTGTTCAGCGAGTACGCCTCCGTCGAGGTGCTGGAGCGGGCGGGCGACAGCGTGCGCTTCCGGCTCACCATGCACCCCGACGAGAACGGCCAGATCTGGAGCTGGGTCTCCGAGCGCACCACCGACCGGGCCTCGCTCGCGGTGCGCGCCCGCCGGGTCGAGCCCGGGCCGTTCGAGTTCATGGACATCCGCTGGGAGTACGCGGAGGTCCCGGCCGGCACCCGGATGCGCTGGGTCCAGGACTTCGCGATGAAGCCCACCGCCCCGGTCGACGACGACGGCATGGTCAACCACATCAACCGCAACTCGCGCATCCAGCTCCAGCTGATCCGCGAGAAGGTCGAGAAGCAGGCCGGGGAGGTGTGACCGGATGCACCGCGCCCTGATCGTCGCCCGGATGAAGCCGGACGCCGCCACCGGCATCGCCGATGTGTTCGCCGAGTCCGACCGCGGTGAACTGCCGCACCTGATCGGCGTCACCGGCCGCAGCCTCTTCCAGTTCGGTGACGTCTACCTGCACCTGATCGAGGCCGACCGCCCGCCGGGCCCGGCCGTCGCCCAGGTCACCGGCCACCCGGAGTTCCGGGCGGTCAGCGACGCCCTCACCGCGTACGTGCAGGCCTACGACCCGGCCACCTGGCGGGGGCCCGCCGACGCCATGGCGCGCGAGTTCTACCGCTGGGAGCGCGGCGGCCTCAACTGACGCCCGGCCGTGCGGTGCCCCGCAGGTGTGCACCTGCGGGGCACCGGCGTGTCCGCGCCCGGGCCGGCGTCCTGCGGCAGGGCCCGCGAGGGGCCCGCGCGGACGGCGGCTCAGGCCGTCATCGCGGCGAGGACGGTGCGCCAGTCCTCCCCCGGCTCCGGGCGGAGCAGCTCGGCGAGCGCGTCGGCCCGGTAGTGCCACGGGCGGCAGAGCTCCGGATCGGCGTCCGGGCCCGGCCCGACCGGGCTCCGGGAGCCGAGCAGGCGGACGAGCTCCGCGGTGAACTCGGGCCAGGGCACGTGGCCGGAGACGGCGTTGACGACCCGGCCGGCCGCCCGGCCGGAGCCGTCCGTGCACCCTGCCAGGGCCCGGGCGAGCGCGGCGGAGTGCACCCAGGCCGCGCCGTACCGGCCGGGATCCCCGGCCTCCTCCGGGAGCACGAGGGGCCGGCCGGCCAGGGCGGCCTGGTAGAGCGTGCCGGTCGCGCCCCAGCGGAGCTGGTCGCGCAGCCGCCGGTGCGGGCCCCAGACCAGCGGGGAGCGCACCACCGTGCCCGGGCCGCGGCCGTCGGTGCCGGCCGCGGCCAGCAGGATCCGCTCGCACTCCAGCTTCGCCCGCCCGTACGGGCTGACCGGCTCGGTGGCCGGCGCGCCCTCGGGGACGTCGGTCGTGTCCGGGCGGCCGTACGCGTCGATGCTGCCGACGAAGACGAACGCACCGCCGCGCCAACCGTCCACCAGGGCGCGCATCGCCGCGATGTCGGTGGCGTGCTCGGTGAAGGTGCAGGCGGCGTGGATGACGGCGTCCACACCCTCGACCGCGCGGCGCAGACCGTCCAGGTCCGCGAGATCGCCCTCGGCGACCTCGACGCCGCTGCGCGCCACCAGGTGCGCCGACTCCGGCCGGACCAGCGCCCGGACCGGGCGGCCCTGCGCCGTCAGCTCCTGGAGCACCGCCGCGCCGACGCCGCCGGTGGCGCCGGTGAGCAGGACCGTGCCCGCCCGGGTGTCCCGCACCGCCGGGCCGGTCCGCCGGGCGAGGGCCGCCCGGCGCTCGGCGGCGCGGGCGGCGAGCAACGTGGCGAGGGCCTGCGGGGTGCGCTGCTCCAGCACGTCCAGACCGGTCAGCGGCAGACCGGTGCGGGTGCGCAGCCGCTCGGCCAGCTGGACGGCGACCAGCGAGTGGCCGCCCAGCTGGAAGAAGTCCCCGTCCGCCGGCGGGCGGGTGCCGAGCAGTTCCGCGAAGGCCGCCCGGACGGTGTCGAGCGGGCCCGGGCCGCCGGCGGCCGGGTCGGGGACGGCGGCCGGCGCGCCGGGGAGGCGGGCCGGGTCGAGGGAGCCGTCGGGGTGGCGCGGTATCGCGTCCAGAAGAGTGACGGCGGACGGGAGTTGCTCCGGCGTGAGGTGCGGGCGCAGTGCGGCGCGCAGTGCGCCCGGGCTCGGGGCGGCCGTGCCACGGGCCACCGCGTAGGCGAGGACGGGCCCGGTGGCGGGGGCCAGGACGGCCGCGTCGGCGATCCTGGGGTCGGCCAGCAGGGCGGCGGCGGCCGGGTGGGCGGAGTCCGGGTGGGCGGAGTCCGGGCCGGGTTCGGCGTCGGCATCGGGCGCGGGCGCGGCCAGCAGGGTGCCGGGCAGCTCGCCGAGGCGGCGCTCCGGGGCCTCGGCGACGGCCGCGAGCAGCCCGGCGAAGGCGGTGAGCAGCCGGCGTGCGTCCGGCTCCGGGAGGACCGCCGGGTCGTGCTGGAGCAGGCAGCGGGGCTGCGGGCCGTCCTCGACCAGCAGCGTGAGGCCGAACTTCGCCAGCCCGAGGTCGATCTCGACGGCCTCGGCGGCGAGCCCCGGCAGGGCGAGCGGCTCGGCCGGCTGGACGACGTCGCACCCGACGGAGAGCAGCGGGGTGCCGTCCGCGCCCCGGGCGGCGGCGCCCAGCCGCTGGACGACGAGGTCGAACGGGACGTCCTGGTGCTGCTGCGCGTCGAGCAGGGCCGTCCGGACGTCCGCCAGCAGGGCGGTGAAGTCCGGGTCACCGGAGAGGTCGGCCCGGATCGGGAGGGTGTTGACGTTCAGGCCCACCAGCCGGCGCAGTTCGGGCCGGGCCCGGTGCCCGCCGGCGCAGCCGAGGGTCAGGTCGGGCTCGCCGGAGGCGATCCGCAGGGTGGCGAAGGCCGCCGCCAGGACGACGGTGAAGAGCGTCGCGCCGTGCCGGGCACCCAGCCGGCGCAGGGCGTCCAGGGTGTCGGTGCCCAGCGGGGCGGTGTGCAGGGCCGCCGGCCGCTCCGGGGCCCCGGCCGGGACGGGCCGCAGCAGGGGCAGCGGCCGGGCGCCCGCGAGCCGGGCGGCCCGGGCGTCGGCCGCGCTCGCGAGCTCGGCGTCCCGGGAGCGCTCCCAGCGGGCGTAGTCGGTGTAGTGCGGGCCGGGCGCCGGCAGTTCGGCCGGCCGGCCCTCGCGGGCGGCCGCGTACAGGGCGCCGAGGTCGGCCGTGAGGACCGGCAACGAGCCACCGTCCACCGCGATGTGATGGATCGTCAGCAGAAGGGTGTGGTCGTCCGGGGCGTGCCGCAGCAGAAGGGCACGGAGCACCGGGCCGGCGGCCAGGTCGAACGGGCGGGCCGCCTCGGCGTGCAGGAGGCCGGGGGCGGCCGCCGGGCCGGCGGGGACGACGGGCAGCGGCACCGGGGCGACCGGCCCGGCCTCCTGGTACGGGCGCGCGTCGTCGTGGCTGCCGTAGCTGGTGCGCAGCACGGCGTGGCGCTCGGTCAGCGCGGTGAGGGCGGTGGCGAGGGCCTCGTGGTCGAGCGGGCCGCGCAGCCGGGTGGCGAGCGGTACGTGGTAGACGGCGCCGCCCCGGCCGAGCCGGTCCATCAGCCACATCCGGTGCTGGGCGTGCGAGAGCGGGGCCGGGCCGGGGGTGTCCGTGCGGGACAACGGGCCGGCGGTGCGGGCGCGTTCGGTGCCGGCCCGGCGGCGGGCCCGGTCGAGCAGCTCGGCCTGGCGTGCGACGGGGTCGGCGCCATGGCGGGGGGCGGGAGTGGTGGCGGTCATCGGGTCGGCTCCAGGGGGTGCGCGGCAGGTGCGGCCTCGGGGGCGCCGCCGGCGTGGGTGGGACCGTCCGGGGTGCGGTCGTCGGAGGTGTGGTCGGCCGGGGCGGGGTGCTCCGGGGCGTGGCCGTCCGGGGTGCGGTCGTCGGTGGCCAGCAGGCTGCGCTCGATCAGGGCGGCCTGACCGGCCACGGTGGGGTGGTCGAGGAAGTCGCCGAGCGGGAGCTCGACGCCGAGGTCCTCGCGCAGGTCGTCGACGACCCACATCGCGAGCAGCGAGTGGCCGCCCTCGGCGAAGAAGTCCGCGTCCGGCGCGGTCACCGGGCGCTCCAGGGCCCGCGACCAGGCCTCGGCGACGACCTGCTGGATCGGCGTCAGGGCGGCCGGTGCGGCACTCCCTCCGGGCCGGCCGGCGCCGGACTCGCCGACGGAGCCCGGCTCGGCGGCGGAGCCCGGCTCGGCGGCCAGCGCGCGGCGGTCCACCTTGCCGGAGGTGGTGAGCGGAAGGGCGTCCAGCAGCGTCCAGCCGGTGGGCACGAGGTGCGCCGGCAGCTGGTCGGCCAACCGGCGGCGGAGCGTCTCGGGCACCGGGCGGGCGCCCTCGGCGGGTACCAGGCAGGCGGTGAGCGCGGCGCCCTCCTGCCCGGCCCGGCGGACCACCACGGCCACCTCGGCCACCTCGGGGAAGGCCCGCAGCGCGTGCTCGACCTCGCCGGGCTCGATCCGGAACCCGCGCACCTTCACCTGGTCGTCGGCCCGGCCGTGGAACTCCAGGGTGCCGCCCGGGCGGCGGACGGCGAGATCCCCGGTGCGGTAGGCCCGGCCGAGGCCGGGCAGCTCGCGGAAGCGCTCGGCGGTGAGCTCCGGCCGGCCGAGGTAGCCGAGGGCCAACCGAGCGCCGGAGATCCAGAGTTCACCGCGGACACCGTCCGGCACCGGGGCCTGCTGCTCGTCCAGGACGTGGGTGCGGGCGCCGCCGAAGGGGCGGCCGATCGGCACCGGGCCCGCGCAGTCCGCGAGATCGAGCCGGTGCAGCGTGGTGAAGGTGGTCGCCTCGGTCGGGCCGTAGGCGTTGACCAGGTCGAGCCAGGGGAAGGCCCGCAGCACCGCCTCCGCGTGCTCGGCGGAGAGCGCCTCCCCACCGACGATCAGCGTGCGCAGCACCGCGAACACCCGGGAGCGGCGGGCCGCCAGCTGGTGGAAGAGCGCCGTGGTCAGGAACGCGGTGGTGACGCCGAACCGCTCGATGTCCCGGGCGAGCTCCTCGGCGGAGGGCCGCTCGACGGGCGACACGGCGACGGCGGCGCCCCGGGCCAGCGCGGCCCAGAGCTCGAAGGTGGCGGCGTCGAAGGTGGCGGGCGAGTGGAAGAGCACCCGGTCACCCGGGCGGAGCGCGACCGCGTCGGGGGCGGTGACCAGGTCGGCGACCGCGGTGTGCGGCACCTGGACGCCCTTGGGGCGGCCGGTGGAGCCGGAGGTGTAGTGCACGAGGGCCAGCGGCCCCGGGGCGGGGGCGGCGCCTTCCCGGCGGTCGGCCGGGCCGTCGGACGAGGCGTCGGCCTGCCCGTCGGAGGATGTGTCGGAGGAGGCGTCGACGGGGGTGTCGGACGGTCCGGTCTCGGTCAGCACCAGGACCTTCCCGTCGGCCAGTCCGGCGTCGGCGAGCAGGGCCTTGTCCCCCAGGGTGAGCCGCACGCCGGCGTCGTCCAGCATCGCGGCGATGCGCGGCCGCGGGTAGGCCTGGTCCAGCGGCACGACGTGGCCGCCGGCCCACCAGACGGCGAGCTGGGCCACCACCAGTCGGGTGGAGCGCGCGCTGAGCAGGCCGACGCCGGTGCCGGGGCGGACGCCGCGGGCGGCCAGCTCCTCGGCCAGCCGGCCCGCGGCCATGACGAGTTCGCGGTAGGTCAGGGCGGTGGTGCCGTCGGTGACGGCGAGGGCGCGCGGGCGCTGCGCGGCCTGGCGGACGATCAGGGCGGGGACGCCGGCGGGCTGCTCCGGCGTGCTGCCGCCCGGGGTGGGAGCGGTCATGAGTGGTCCCTTCCGGGCGCCCCGGCAGCTGCCGGGGCGCCCTGCGGCCATGTGGCGGTGGGTGGGCGGGGCGTCAGGCCGCGGCGCTCGCGAGGCGGTCCTCGACGAGCCGGCCGACGGCGCGAAGGTCGGGCTGGCGCAGCAGCTGCGGCGCGCGCAGCCGGACGCCGCACACCTCCTCCAGGGCGGCCAGCAGCCGGGCGGCCGTGATCGAACTCCCGCCCGCGTCGAGGAAGTTGTCGGCGGGGCCGAGGTCGCTGCGGCCGAGCAGTTCGCGGCAGAGCCGCAGCACGGTGCGCTCGACCGGCGTCGCGCCCGGCTCCGCCCCCTCCGCCGTCCCGTCCACTGCCCCGTCCGCTGCCCCGGCTGCGGGCTGCGCATCGGCGTACGCAGCGAGCAGTGCCGCCCGGTCCACCTTGCCGTTGGCGTCCAGCGGGAAGTCGTCGACCGGGCGGACGACGGCCGGCACGGCCTGCTCCGGCAGCCAGGGCCGCACCGCGTCCAGCAGCTCCGCCGCGGTCGACCCGCCCTGATCCGGCGCCGACTGGACGAAGGCGACCAGCTGGTAGCCGCCGGCCGGGGCCGGCCGGGCGGCGACGACGGCGCGGCGCACCCTGGGGTCCCGTTCGAAGGCGGCCTCGACCTCGGCGGGCTCGATCCGGACGCCGCTCACCTTCACCTGGTCGTCCAGCCGGCCGAGGAACTCCAGCACCCCGTCGGGGCGCATGACCACCCGGTCGCCGGTGCGGTAGACCCGGTCGGTGCCCTCGACGCCGACCGGCGCGCCGACGAAGCGGCGGGCGGTCAGCTCGGAGTCCAGGTACCCGATCGCCAGGCCCCGCCCGCCGATCAGCAGCTCGCCGGCCTCGCCGCGCGGGACGGGCCGCCCGTCCGGGTCGGCGACCAGCACCGCGGCGCCGGGAATCGGCAGGCCGATCGGCGGTGCGCCGGTGCCGTGGCCGCCGCCCGGCGCCATCGTGTGCACGGTGGTGGTGACGGTGGCCTCGGCCGGCCCGTAGGCGTTGTGGACGGTGGCGGTGACGTCCGGGCCGGGGACGCGGCGCAGCCGGTCGCCACCGATGGTCAGGTGGCGCAGCGGCAGGCCGGCGGGCCACGGGTGGTCCAGGACGGGTTCGGCGAGCGGGGTGGGCAGCACGGCGACGGTGATGCCGGCCTCGCGCCACCAGTCGGTGAGCGCGGTCCGGTCCCAGCGGACGGCGTCGGGGGCGACGCTGAGCGCGGCACCGGCGGTGAGCGTGCCCCACAGCTCCATCAGGTGCGGGTCGAAGGCGACGCCGATCAGCAGGCTGTGCCGGTCGCCGGGGCCGAGGCCGGTCAGCTCGCGGTACCAGTGCAGCGTCGCGCCGAGCGAGGACTCGCCGACGGCGACGGCCTTGGGAGTCCCGGTGGAGCCGGAGGTGAGCACGGCGTAGTGGGTGCCGGCGGGTGCCCGGACGGGCTCGGCGGCCCCCGCCCCGTCGGCGGCGGACGCGGCGAACGCGGCCACCACGGTGGCGGCGGCGTTGGCGCCCTCGGCGGGGAGGTCCAGCGGCAGCTGCTCGCCCGCCCGGTGGGCCGGCGGCAGCAGCGCCGGGTCGCCGATCAGGCAGGCCGGGCGGAGCTGCTCGGCGACGGCCTGGAGGCGGCGCTCGCCGGGGCGCGGTCCGAGCGGCAGGTGGACGGCGCCGAGCCGGGCAATGGCCAGGGTGGCGGCGACCAGGGCGACCGAGTGGTCCAGGCAGAGGCCGACGAGGTCGCCGGGGCGCACCCGGTCGGCCAGGCGGGCGGCCAGGACGGTGGCCAGCCCGTCGAGCTCGGCGTAGCTCCAGCTGCGCGCGCCGTCGATCAGCGCGGGGGCCTGCGGAGTGCGATGGGCCCAGCTGGTGAAGAGGTCGAGCACGGCGCCGTCCTGGTGCGGCCGGCCGTACCCGATGCTGAGGTCAGATATCTGATGAACAGTCATGCGACTTCCTCCGAACGTCTCTTGGCGGTGCGGCGGCGGCTCAGCCCAGGCCCATGGCCCGGGCCACGATCACCTTCTGGACCTCGGAGGTCCCCTCGATGATCGTCGTCATCCGGACGTAGCGGTACAGGAACTCCAGCGGGTGCCCGCGCACCCAGCCGGTGGCGCCGTGCACCTGGAGCGAGCGGTCCACCGCGCGGACGGCGGTCTCGGAGGAGGTCAGCTTGGCCAGCGCCGCGTTCTCGGGCGCCTCGGTCCCGTCGTCCACCAGCCGGGCGCAGGCCAGGGTGAGCAGCTTGGCCGCCTCCACCTCGGCCCGGGTGGCGACCAGGTGCTCCTGGACGTGCTGGTAGTTCCCGATCGGCTCGCCGAAGGCCTTCCGCTCGCGGGCGTACTCGACGCCGAGGCGCAGCGCGTACTCGGCGATGCCGTTGCACATCGCGGCGACCACCAGCCGGCCCCGGGAGAGGCTGTCCATGGCGAGCGCGGTGGCGGCGCCGACGCCCGCCTCGCCGCCGATCACGGCGTCCATCGGTGCCCGGACGCCGTCGAGGGTCAGCTCGAACAGCGGCTCGCCGGACATGCCCTCGTAGCGCTGGCCGATCCGCAGGCCCGGGTGGTCCATCGGCAGCACGAAGCCGGTGGCGCCGGCGGTCGGGCCCGCGCCGGTGCCGAGGTCGGTGGCGGTGACCACCAGGGCGAGGTCGGCGTGCTCGGCGTTGCTGACGAAGGTCTTGCGACCGTTGATCAGCCAGCCGTCGCCGTCGCGGACGGCGGTGGTGCTGAGCCGGAACGCGTCGGAGCCGGCCTGCGGCTCGGTGAGCGCGAGGCAGCGGGTGCGCTCGCCGCGGACCAGCGGCACCAGATGGCGTTCGATCTGCTCGGGCGTGCCGTTCCGCAGCAGCGGGCTGGGCCCGTCGGAGCCGGCCAGCGCGTACGGCGCCAGCGGGCAGCCGCTGCGCCCGGCGGCGTGGTGCAGCAGGACAACGGCGGTGAACGGCATGCCGGCGCCGCCGAGCTCCTCCGGGTAGTCGCCGGCGTAGAAGCCGAGGGCCGCCGAGCGCTTGCGGACGTAGGCCCGCAGGTCGGCCGGCAACTGGTCGGCGGTCTCGGGCAACTCGGCTGCCAGCGGAACGAGTTCACGGCGGACGAAGCTCTCGAAGGCCTCCACGAGCTCGCGGTGGCCGGCTTCCAGGACGGCGGAGGGGGCGGAGAGGCTCATGCGCGGGCCTCGCTTCGCCCGGCGGGGGCGGTCGCCCGCGCGTCGGCGGGGGCCGCCGCCCGCGCGCAGGCCGCCTTGACGGGTCGCTCGCTGTGCTTGCTCACTGGTCGCCTCCGGTCAGGGCGCGGGCCTGGTCGGCCAGGACGGGGTGCTGGAAGAGGGTGCGCAGCTGCGGGCGGCTGCCGAGGCGCGGTTCCAGCCAGGCCGCGAGCCGGGCGGCGAGCAGCGAGTGGCCGCCGACCTCGAAAAAGTGCGAGTCCGCGGTGAAGCGGTCGTGGCCGAGCACCTCCTGCCAGGCCTCGGCGACCAGGGCCTCGCCGGGGTCGGTGAACGCCTGCGGCTGCGGCTCCGTCCGGTCGGCGGCGGGGGCGTCGGCGGCGAGCCGGGCCAGCGCGGCACGGTCGGGCTTGCCGCCGGGCAGCAGCGGCATCGCGTCCAGCGCCGTCCAGACGGCGGGGACGAGCCCGGCCGGCAGCCGGCGGGCCAGCGCGGTGTGCAGCGCGGCCTGGTCGGGCCGGTCGGTCCCTTCCAGGAAGCCGAGCAGCCGGGGGCCGGCCGCCTCGTCCTGGTGCAGGACGACCGCGCAGAACCGGCCGCCGAGCTCGGCGGAGGCCGCGGCCTCGATCTCCTCCAGCTCGATCCGGTAACCGCGCAGCTTCACCTGGTTGTCCTGCCGGCCGAGGAACCGGAGGCGGCCCTGGAGGTCGCGGAAGCCGCGGTCGCCGGTGCGGTAGACCCGCTCGCCGCCGAGTGCGGGGACGGCCGTGAAGCGGGCGGCGGTGACCTCGGGCAGGCCGAGGTAGCCCTCGGCGAGCGCGTCGCCGCCGATCGCCAGCTCGCCGACGGCGCCGGCCGGCAGCGGCTGGAGACCGTCGTCGAGCACGTGCACCCGGACGCCGGGCAGCTCGGCGCCGAGCGGGATCTCGGCGTCCTCCGCCAGGTCGGCGGCGGTCACCTCGTACACGGTGGAGGTGACGGTCGCCTCGGTGACGCCGTAGGCGTTCAGCACGGTCACGGCGGTGGCGTCGGCCAGCCCGGCCAGCGCCCGCGCGGGCAGCCGCTCGCCGCCCAGCACCAGCAGCCGCGGCGACCACCGGCCGTCCCGCAGCGCCTCGCCGAGCTCCTCGCGGACGGCGAGGAAGTAGCTGGTCGGCAGGTTGGCGACGGTGACGCCGCGGGCGGCCAGCACCGCGACCAGCTCGGGCCCGGTCGGCACCTCGCGCTGCGGCACCACCAGGGCGGCACCGGCCGCCAGCGAGGGCAGCACCTCCTCCAGCGCGACGTCGAAGGAGGGCCGGGCGAACAGCAGCACCCGGTCGGCGGGGCTCAGCTCGTAGCGCGCGGCGAGGGCGCCGGTGTAGTGGGCCAGCGCCTCGCGGCCGACCAGCACCGGCTTGGGCACGCCGGTGGAGCCGGAGGTGTGGATCAGGTACGCGCCGCCGTCGAGCACCGCGGCGGGCTCGGCCTTCGGGAACGCCGGGCCGTCCAGCAGCGCCGGGGTGACGCCCTCGGCCGGGAGCGCGAGGGCGCTCTGCCGGGTGGCGAGCACGAGGGCCGGGGCCAGCCGCTCCAGCAGCAGGCCGAGCCGGGCGGCCGGGTCCTCGCTGGAGAGCGGGGCGTACACGGCGCCGTACCGCAGGCAGGCGAGCAGGGCGACCACGCTGTCCGCCCCGCGCGGCAGGACGGTGGCGACGGGCTGGCCGGGCGTCACGCCGGCGGCGCGCAGCCGGTCGACGAGGGCGCCGACCCGGCGGTCGAGCTCGCCGTAGGTCAGCCGCTCGGTGCCGGCCAGCACCGCCAGCGACGAGGGGTCGTGGACGGCGGCGGGGTCGAGGGCGGCCTGCGGGAGCCCGGCGGGCCCGGGCGCGTCGGACGCGGCGCGGGCCAGGGCCTGCGGCAGCGCCGCCGCCAGCTCGGCGAGCGGGGCCTGCGGCCGGTCGAGGTAGCGGCGCAGCAGCTCCAGCAGCCGGTCGGCGAGCAGCCCGGCGACGGCCTCGCCGAAGAGGTCGGCGTCGTAGTCCCAGATCAGGCTCATCCCGGCGGCGCCGTGCTTCTCACCCACCACCCGGCGGTCGTCCGGCAGCAGCACGACGTCGAGGTCGAAGCGGGTGGTGCCGGTGTTGAAGCCCTCGTACAGCGAGACCTCCAGACCGGGCGCCTGGATGTCCGGCAGCCGCGCGTCGTGCGCGCTGAACATCACGCTGAACAGCGGGTTGTCGGCACCACTGGTGTGCCGGCCCAGCGAGCGCGTCAGCTCCTGGACGGGCACGTCCTGGTACGGCAGCGCCCGGAACAGCACCTCGGTCACCTCGTCGACCGCCTCGGTGCCGGGCGCGGCCGGGTCCAGCCGCAGCCGCAGCGGCACCGTGTTGACGAACATGCCGACGGTGCCCTCGAAGCCTGCCGGGCGGTTGCCGACGGCCGTGCCGACCACCAGCTCCGGGTGGCCGCTGTGGCGGCGCAGCAGCTCGGCGAAGAGCGCGAGCAGGGTGGAGAACGGGGTGTGGCCGTCCTCGCGGCTGCGCTCGCGCAGCCGCTCGGCCAGGTCGGCGCCGATCGACTGGCGCAGCTGCCCGCCCCGGTGGCGGCGCACGGCCCCCGGCCGGGCCAGCCCGGGCAGCGTGAGGTCGAGCGAGGCGTCCTGCAGCTCCTGCTGCCAGAAGGCCAGTCCGCGCGCCCGCGACTCGGCCCGGGAGGCCTCGGCGTCGCGCCGGGCGTGCTCCTCGTAGGACGGGGCCTCGGGCAGGACGGCGGTC
Source organism: Kitasatospora sp. NBC_01560 (assembly GCF_045208415.1). Lineage (NCBI taxonomy): Bacteria > Bacillati > Actinomycetota > Actinomycetes > Kitasatosporales > Streptomycetaceae > Kitasatospora > Kitasatospora sp. NBC_01560. The sequence continues at coordinate 1,852,538 of NZ_CP109364.1, forward strand.
TCCCCCAGGGTGTGCGCGCGGTAGACCGTGAAGAGGTCGCGCAGCAGGATCGCGAACGAGTGCCCGTCGTGGATCAGGTGGTGCTCGACGTGGATCAGCCGGTGGTGGTCGTCGGCGAGCCGGACGAGGTGCCAGCGCAGCAGCGGCGCCTCGGTGGTGTCCAGCGGCTCGCCCGCCTCGGCGGCCAGCAGGGCCTGGAACGCGGCCTCCGGATCGGCCTCGCCGGACAGGTCGGAGGTCCGCAGCCGGGGCTCGGTCCGGGTGCCGACCCGCTGGCCGGGCAACCCCTCCGGCCGGGGCACCAGTTCGAGCCGCAGGCCCGGGTGGTGGGCGAGCACCGCGGTCAGGCCGGCGCGCAGGGCCTCGGCGTCGAGCGCGCCCCAGAGGTCGAGGGCGGCGGTGAAGTTGTAGGCGCGGCTGCCCGGCTGCATCTGTTCGTGCAGCCAGACGATCTCCTGCGAGGAGGAGAGGGCGAACATGGCGACTCCCTTGCGGTGGCAGGTGGTGGTGCGGTCGGACAGCGGGACGGGCCTGGTGGGCCCGCCGCCGGACCGGGGCGGGTGCCGGGGGTGGTGGCGCCCGTCCCGGGGTGGAGCGGTGGGTGAGCAGGGCGGGCGCCCTGCACGGCCGTCGGCGTGCACGGCTCGGGTGCGGTCCGCTCGGTGCGGTCCGCTCGGGTAGGTGCGGATCAGGTACGGGAGGCCCAGGTACGGGAGGCCCAGGTACGTGCGGTTCAGGTACGTGCGGTTCAGGTACGTGCGGTTCAGGTACGGGGACGGGAGGCCGGCTCAGGCGGCCCGGTGCTGCTGGGCCCGCGGGGACAGGTGGGCGCGCAGGGTGTCCAGCAGCGCCCCGAACGCGGCCTCGGCCGCGGCATCCGGGTGACGGTCGCGGTCCCAGGCCAGCCGGACGAGCAGGTCGGTGCCGTGCGAGGCGGAGACCGCCAGCGGCGCGGCCAGCGGACGCCCGGCCAGGTGGGTCTCCCGGCCGTGGGTGCCCCCGAGCACCAGGGGCGGGCGGCGGTGCAGGTCCTCGAAGGTCAGCAGCCCGTCGAGGTCGCCCGACCAGGAGGCACCGGCCGAGCGGGCGGCGTGCACCACCTCGTCGAACGGGGTGTCGGCGTGGTCGAGGTCGTCCCACCAAGCGGCGCTCAGCGCGTCCAGGCCGGCGGCCGGCCCGGGCGGGGCCGGATGCACCAAGGTGTTGAGGAAGCAGCCGAGCACCGGCGGCGCACCCGGCGGCCGGCCGCCCCAGGGGTAGCCGAGCGCGAGCACCCGGTCCGGGCCGGACAGCCGGCGGGCGGCGGCCGCCACGGCGTCCAGCAGCGCGGGGAAGACGCTGCCGCGGGCGGCCCCGTCGGCGGGTGGCAGGCGGTGGCTGAGCATGCCGGTGGAGCGGGCCACCGGCCCGGACGCCGCTCCGGACGCCGCGTCACCGGCCTCTCCCGTGGCGCCGGACCGGCCCAGGGCGCCGAGCCGGGCCGCCCAGTGGGCGTGCGCGGCGGCGCTCGCCGCGGCCGCCTCCGCCGCCAGCTGGAGCTCCACGGCCTCCCGGTAGGCGGCCAGTCCGTCCCCCTCCCCGGCCTCCCCGGTCGGTTCGTCCCCGGCGTAGGCCGCGCTCAGCCCGGCCGTGACGAGGCCGAGCGACTGCTCGTCGCAGGCGGCGTGGTCCAGGGCGACGGCGAGCAGTTCCTCGTCGTCGTCCGGTGCGGCGGCCAGCAGCAGACGCAGCGCCGGTCCGTCGGCCGGCCAGTCGAGCAGGGCCCCGCGCAGCGCGTCCTCGGCCGTCCCGCCGGGCGCGACCGCCACCCGGACGGCTTCGACGGAGGGAGTGCCGAGCCGCAGGACCGGGGTGCCCCGGACGGTGGTGAAGCCGCCGCGCAGCGCCGGGTGGTGGGCGGCCAGCCGACCGGCGGCGGCGCCCAGCTGCGTGAGGTCGACGGTGCCGCGGGGGTAGGCGAAGAACAGCGGGACGACGTCGGTCCGGCTCTGCGGGGCGCGCCGCCGGGCGATCAGGAAGCGGCGCTGGGCGCCGGTGAGCGGGAGCAGCTCCGCCGCCGCGTCGGCGGAGGCGGTGACGGACCGGAACCGGGTCAGGTAGCCGGCCGTGATGCTGGTGTGCACGGGGAGGTCTCCGCTTTCGGCTCAGGGCGGAACGGCCGGGGAGTGGATCCGACCAGGGCGTTCCGGGCAGGCGTGGCAGGGGTGGGCGCGGCAGGAGCGGGCGCGGCAGGAGCGGGCGCGGCAGGAGCGGGCGTGGCAGGAGCGCGGGCCGCCGGTGGCCGCGTGGCCGGGCAGGGCGGACCGGCCGCGCGGCGCCCGGCGGCACGGCGGGTGTGCAGGTGTACCGGGGTGAGAGCGGGGGGGGGGGACGGGTGCCGGGGACGGACCGGTCAGCGGGCGGGTCTCGCCGGAGCGGCGACGTCGCCGGCCTCCCCGACCGTCCCGGCATCGGTGTCGGTATCGCCCTCGCCCTCGGCCGCGGCCACGGCCGCCGGACCCTCGGGCTGCTCCCCGGCCGGGAGGTCCCGCAGGCCGCGCAGGGGTGAGAGCAGCAGCGGCACCGGCACCGTCAGGAAGCCGACGGCGCAGACCCAGAGCGCGGCCCGCGGGCCGGCCGCGTCGGCGACGGCCCCGCCGATCAGCGCGCCGAGCGGCAGCGTCCCCCAGACCAGGAACCGCATGGTGGCGTTCATCCGCCCCAGCAGCCCCGGCGGGCAGATGCTCTGCCGGAAGCTCACCTGGGCGACGTTGTAGGCCACCGCACCGAACAGGACGGTGCCCGAGCCGAGCGCGAACAGCACCACCCCGGCCCCGCCGTCGGCCAGCGGCCAGAGCACGGCGAACGGCCCGGTGACGACGGGCGCCAGCCAGATCAGCCGGGCCTGGCCGAACCGGCGGGCCAGCCGGCCGGCGCAGAGCGCCCCGGCCAGGCCGCCGACGGCCGAGACGGAGAGCAGCAGGCCGATCGCCGCGGGCGAGAGCTCCAGCACCCGCACCCAGAAGACCGTCTGAACGGCCATCAGGACGGCGGCGAACAGGTTGGACACCGAGGTGGCCGCGGCGATCACCCGCAGCAGCGGGTGCCGGAGCACGAACCGGACGCCCTCGGAGACGTCCGCGCGCAGCGAGCGCCCGGGCTCCGGCCGGGGTACCTCCTCCTCGACGCGGATCCGGGAGAGCACCACCGCCGAGGTCAGGTAACCGACGGCGTCGGCGACGATGGCCAGCGGAGCGCCGAGCACCTGGACCAGGACGCCGCCGAGGCCCGGGCCGGCGATCTGACTGGAGGAGCGTACGGTCTCGACCGCGCCGTTGCCCCCGACCAGGTGGTCACGGGGCAGCAGCGTCGGCAGGAAGGACTGGTGGGCCACGTCGAAGAAGACCGTCGCGACCCCGGTGATCAGGGCCACCGCGTAGAGCTGGGCCATGGTCAGCCAGCCGAGCGCGGCGGCCGGCGGGATCGAGCCGACGGCGAGGCAGCGCACGACGTCGGAGCGGACGAGTACGGGCAGCTTGCGCATCCGGTCCAGCCAGGCGCCCGCGGGGAGCCCGACGAGCAGGAAGGCGGCGGTCTCGGCCGCCGTCAGCAGGCCGACCTGGAACGGCGTGGCGTCCAGCTCGACCACGGCGACCAGCGGCAGTGCCACCAGGGTCACCTGGCTGCCCAGCTGGGCAGCGACGGCGCCCGACAGGAGGAGCCGGAAGTCGCGGAAACCCAGCAGGCGGTTGCGTGTCGAAGGGAGCTTGTCGTTCATCAGTACGACTCTCGGTTACCGATTCGAAACCGGGCAAGCGGCCGGTCCGTTTCCGGCCTCCCGGCACAACGGCCGGTTCCCGCGCCTCTGCCGACCTGCGCTTATCCCGGCCTTACGGCGGCTCGGCGCCGCGTGGGACCGGCGCGGGAGCCGGACCAGCGACGTCCCGCCCCGGCGGAGTTCAAACCCGGACCTCCGTCACATTGTCCGAAATGCGGACGGGCGTGTTCTCGCCAACGGACGGACCGCTTCAACTTGGCCGGATCCGGTGAAGTGCTGACGATCTGTCATCAGGCCTTGGTTTTCGCATGCTAACGACATACGGGGCTCCGGGCGGTGTCCCGCCCGGAGCCCCGCTCCTGGTCCTGCCTCGTGCATCGGGCCGTACGCCGCCGGGCCCCGCGCCACGCCCGCGTCGGACGTCGGGCCGCGCGCCGGGCCGTACGTCAGGCCGCGCCGAGGACGGCGTCCGGCGTCCGGCCGGCCTGGGCCTGCTCGACCCGCTGCACCAGCATCGCGGCCAGCCGCCTCGTCCCCGCGGGGTCGACGGGGCCGCCCTCGGTGGTCACCGTGACGACCGCCGTGCCGGAGCGCAGCACGATGCTGACGCCGTCCCGGCCGGCCAGCTGGCCCTGGTAGATGCGGCTCTCGCTGCCCAGCGCGGCCAGGTCGACCAGGTGGTACTTGCTGGTGTCGGCGTACGCCGTGTACGTCTCCGCGAGGCGGTCCTTGGCCGCCGCCTTGCTCGCCAGCGTGTCGACGGAGAAGCGCGCCGTCACCTCGCCGGAGGAGAACCGGGCCGTCCCGTTGAGCGGCTTGCCGCTGCACGATCCGGTGCCGGTGCAGGTGGTCACGTGGTCGGCGGTGTCGACCTTGCGCTTCTCCTCCTCCCAGCCGGTCATCGCCTTCTGGTCCGGCAGCAGCTGGAGCAGCAGCTTGTCGTCGAGCAGCAGGGTGTCGGAGTCGGCCCCGGCCGGCTGCGCGGCCCCGCCGCCCGTGGCGGCACCCGCTCCGCCGCCCGTACCCGCGCCGCCGGCGGCGGGCGTCCCCGGCGCGGCCGTCCCGCTCGCGCCGGCCGCCGTGCCCGCACCGCCGGCACCCGCGCCACCGGCCGGCACCGGGGCCCCGGCCTCGGGTGGGGTCGCCCCCGGGCTCGCGGGCGTGGTGGCGGCAGCGCCCGCCGCCGTGCTCGCGCCGCCCTTCGCCGTGTCCTGCGCCGCCTTCGAACCCCCGGAACCGCAGGCCGCCAGCACGCCCAGCAGAACCCCTGTCGCCGCCACCGCGGCAACCTTCCGACCGACCGTGCTCATCGCCCGCTCCCTCTCGTGTCAGTGGACCATCAAGATAGACGCGGCCGGCCGCGATCGGTTCCCCGGGGGTCCCACCTGCACGATTCCGGCGGCGGGCCCGTCAGCGGGGCCCCGGCCGCACGGGTCCGACGGGGAGCTACCCGGCGGCGCCGGGCGCACCCGGCGGCAGGGTCTCGACCCCGACCACGTGACTGATCCGGCTCGGCTCGACCAGCACCACCACCCGCCGCTCGCCGGGGATCGCCCACGCGTAGTGGTCCGCCCCCAGGTACACCCCGGCGAGCCGGTCCATGTTCCGGTCCGCCTCGGCACCCTCGACGAACCGCACCGCCCGCCCCCGGATCTGCACCCGGTCGTACGGGTCCGCCGCGTCGGCGTGCGACAGGCAGACCCGGGGGTCGCGCCGCAGATTGCGTTCCTTGACCCGGCCGACCGAGGTGTTGAACAGCAGCAGGCCCCCTTCCGTCCCCACCCACATCGGGCTCACGTGCGGCGACCCGTCGGCGTTGACGGTGGCGACGTACCAGATGTGGCCCGCCTCGATCCGCGCCCGCAGTTCCTTCGACATCTCGACCATGCGCCGAGCCTGCCCGCCCGCCACCGGTCCCAAGCCACGCCGCGCCGGTCACACCGCCCGCCCCGGTCGCGCCGGCGGGAGCAGCGGGAGCAGCGGGAGCGACGCCTATACCGGGTTCACTCGGACCGCCGGGCCAGTCGGGTGAACACGCCCGGGACTCCACTCGAAGGGGCGCACCCCCCGGCCCGCCGGTGCCGTTCTCCGGTGGCAGGCGCCGCCAGGGTGGTTGACGGTGGATCAGGCGCACCCCGCGAGTCCCCTTGCCCGACGACGTGTCGGCAGTCGCGGATCCGCGCCGGAAGGATCATCATCATGCGTTCTGCACGCACGCTGCTCGCCGGGGCCGTTGTCGCCGCCGCTCTGACCGTCGGTGCCCCTGCCGCCTTCGCCGACGGCACGGACAAGAACCTGACCTGGCAGGAGAAGCAGGACAAGGGCTCGACCGCGGAGGGCCAGAAGAGCTGGGAGGAGAAGCAGGACAAGGGCTCCTCCTCTTCTTCCTCCTCCTCGGGCGAGGAGCACAAGGCGGAGGAGAAGACCCCGCACGGCGGCGTGCACACCGGTGGCGGCGGCCTGGCGCTGTCCGGCGGCGGCCTCGCCTCCGGCGCCGTCCTGCTGCTGGGCGGCCTCGGGGCCGGCGCGTTCGCGCTCCGCAAGGGTCGCCGCTCCGTCGGCGCCGCGATCTGACCCCGGACTCCGGTCCCGACCGCTCCCCGGCCCTCCGTCCGCCTCCCCGCCGTGACCGGCACCTTCCGTGCCGGTCACGGCGGGGGCACGCGGAGCGGGGCCGCGGGGGCGGCGTCGCGATGGTGCCGATGTGAAGGCCGAGGAGTGAGTGATGGCCGGTCTGGCCCCTGGTACGTCCCGGCTGCTGCGCGGTGGAATGGGCGCGGCGGCGGTCGGTCTGCTGCTGATCTACAACTCGGTGGACTCGGCGGACCCTGCCGAGCCGGGGCCGGGTCAGGCCGCTCCCCCGGCGGCCACCGCGAGTGCCTCGCCCGGCACCGCCCCCGGTGCCGGGCCCGCCTCCGCCGCGGCGGGTGCCGCGCCGGCCAAGGCGGCCACCGCACCGGGCGTTCCCCCGCTCAAACGGTCCGCGCCGACCAGACTGCGGATCCCGCAGATCGGCGTGGACGCGCCTTTCACCGAGCTGACGCTGAACCCGGCCGGGCAGCTCAACGCGCCGCCGCCGGACGACAAGAACCTGGTCGGCTGGTACCGCGACGGGGCGTCCCCCGGTGAGCGCGGCAGCGCGGTGGTGGCCGGGCACGTCGACACCAACAAGGGTGCCGCGGTGTTCCTCCTGCTCAGCCTGATACTGCCGGGCAACAAGGTCGAGGTGCAGCGGGCGGACGGCACGGTCGCCGTCTTCTCGGTGGACTCGGTGGAGACCTTCGCCAAGAACGCCTTCCCCGACCAGAAGGTCTACGGGAAGACGCCGGACGCCCAGCTGCGCCTGATCACCTGCGGCGGCACCTACGACAAGAAGCGCAAGGACTACCTGGACAACGTGGTGGTCTTCGCGCACCTGGAGTCCTCCCGCAAGGCCTGACCGGCCCCCGGGCACCGCACGGCCGCGAGCGACCGCCGGCCTCCTCAATGGAGGCCGGCGGTCGCTCGCGGTTGTGGGCCGGTCAGCCGCGCACGGTGGCCTCGAAGGCATGCAGGTACGGGTTGACCGGGCGGACGTCGGCGACGTCCAGGCCGGCCTCCTCCATCAGCCGCACCAGGCTCTCCTTCGAGTGCTTCGCGCCGCCGACGTTGAGCAGCAGCATCAGGTCCATCGCGGTGGTGAAGCGCATCGACGGGCTGTCGTCGACCAGGTTCTCGACCACCACCACGCGGGCACCCGGACGGGCGGCGCCGACCACGTTGGCGAGGGTGCGCCGGGTGCTGTCGTCGTCCCACTCCAGGATGTTCTTGATGATGTAGAGGTCCGCGTGGACGGGGATCGCCACCCGGCAGTCGCCGGGTACCAGCCGGGCGCGTGCCGAGAAGACCCCGCCCTCGCGGAGCCGCGGGTCGGCGCCGCCGACCACCTTCGGCAGGTCGAGCAGCGTGCCGTGCAGCGCCGGGTGCTTCTCCAGCAGGCTGGCCAGCACATGGCCCTGGCCACCGCCGATGTCGACCACCGAGTCGATGCCGGTCAGGTCCAGGTAGGCCGCGAAGTCGGCGGCGGACTGCCGGCTGGACGTGGTCATCGCCTTGTCGAAGACCTTCGCGGAGTCACCCCCGTCGCTGTGCAGGTAGTCGAAGAACTCCTTGCCGAACAGCTCGGGGAAGACGTTGCGGCCGGAGCGGACGGCCTCGTCGAGCCTGGGCCAGGCCTCCCACGTCCACGGCTCGGTGCACCAGAGCGAGATGTAGCGCAGGCTGTTGGGGGCGTCCTCGCGCAGCAGGCGGGACATCTCGGTGTGCTCGAAGCGGTCGTCGCCGGTCTCGTGGAAGATGCCGTAGCAGGTGAGGGCGCGCAGCAGGCGGCGCAGCGGCTTGGGCTCGGTGTCGAGCGCGGCGGCGAGGTCGGTGACGGTGGTCGGGGTGTCGCCGAGCGCGTCGGCGACGCCGAGCCGGGCGGCCGCGCGGACGGCGGCGGCGCAGGCGGCGCCGAAGACGAGCTCCCGCAGACGCATGGCGGCCTGCGGGGTGGTGGCGGGTGCGGTGGTCATGAGCCGTCTTTCTGCAGGGGGGAAGGGGAAGGTGGGCTGAGGTCCTCGGAGGCTTCAGGGGCTTTCGGGGGGCCGACGGTGGCTGCGGCCGCGGCAGCGACCGCGTACGGCCGGCGGCACCGGACCGGTCAGCAGTGACCGGCCGGCGCGGAGACCGCGCAGTGGTTGCGGGCGAAGGAGTTGGTGGTGCCGGTGTCGGCGTCGACCAGGTCGGCCGGGCCGTTGCCGACCGCGTGGTTCCCGGTGACGAGGTTGCGGGCGTTGGCCACACCGACCACGCTGCGGAAGAGCACGATGCCGCCGGACATCGGCGAGGCGCCGACGTTGTCCCGGACCTCGTTCTCCGTCACCGTGGTGTCCTCGGCGCCGGTGAGCAGGATGCCGGTGCCCTGGATGGCGTCGAGCCGGGGGTTGGGCGGGCAGTACTTGTTGTTGGCGACGACCTCGTTGCGGGCGACGGTGAGCGCGCCGGCCCGCGGGACACCCTCGTCCCCGACGATGAAAACGCCGCCGCAGTTGCCGTGGATCTCGTTCGCCTCGACGCTGAGGTCGCGCAGGCGGCGGACGGTCACGCCGATCCGGTTGTCGGCCAGCAGGTTGCCGCTGACCACGGTGCCGTCGGTGTCGATGGCGCCGCCCTCGCTGTCCACCGTGTTGGCGAGGAAGACGCCGGACTGGCCGTTGCGGCTGGACTCGTTGCCGATGATCACGGCGCGGGTGGACTTCTCCTGGCTGATGCCCTGCTGGCCGTTGTCGTGGACGTGGGTGGCGCGCACGGTCATGCCGGTGGTGGCGCTGGCGTTGATGCCGTTCTTGCGGAAGCCGGTGACGGCCAGCGCCTCGACGGTGATGCCGTCGAGCGGGCGGTCGTCGGAGCCGACGACGCACAGGCCGTGCCCGGCGGTGGCACAGGCGGTGTCGCCGGCGCTGCCGTCGGCGGTGTCGCCGGGAGTGATCACGCTCAGCGGGCCGGAGCCGCGCAGGGTGAGCCCGGCGGTGGCGATCCGCACGCTGCCGCGGTAGGTGCCGGGGAGCAGCTGGACGGTGTCGCCCGGGCGGGCCGCGTCCACGGCCTGCTGAATCGATTCGCCCGGCTGGACGACGTGCACGGCCCCGGCGGCGTGGGCCGGCGACGCGGCGCCGAGGGCGGCCAGGGCGGTGGTGAGGGCGGTCGTGGCGGCGGCAGTGGCCGCGGCGAGGTGGTGGACCCGTCGCGTGGGCATGAGTGGTGACCTGCTTTCTGGCGCGCTCGCGGGGACGCCGGCGCGGGGACGCGGTGTGGGGCGGGGCGGGACGGTGCGTGGTGACGCGGTGTCGGGTGACGCGGCGCATGTGACGCGGTGTGTGCGGGGGACGACGGCCGGTAGGGGCGGCCGACTCGACGCTATGGGCGCACGGGTACCCCCGCCACCAGGGCTGGGCTGCCGGACTGACGGGGCGTCGGCCGGTCGCGTGAGCCGGTCGCCCGGAACCGCCGGCGCGGCCGGCGCACACGGCGGCGCGCCCGGCCGCGGGGTGCGGTCGGGCGCGCAGGACGGAGCGGGGAACGGCCGGGTGGGCGGACGGACGACGGATGGTCAGGACGAGCGGTCAGGGCGAGCAGTCAGGGCGAGCGGCCGGGACGGACGGGTGGGGCGGACGGGTGGTCGGAGGCGGACCGGGAGCGCGGCCAGGTGCCACGCCACCGGGTTCGGCCCGCGCTCGACCTCCCCGGGAGCGACGGCGAGGGCGAGGTCCGGGTAGCTGCGCAGCAGGGTGCCGAAGGCCACCACGGCCTCCTGGTGCGCGAGGGCGGCGCCGATGCAGCGGTGGGCGCCGTGGCCGAAGCCGAGGTGGGCGTCGTGGTGCGGTGCGCCGGCCCGGTGGATGTCGAGCCGTTCGGGGTCGGCGAAGACCCGGGGGTCGTGGTTGGCCCCGGCGAGGATCGGCATCACCGCCTCGCCGCGGCGGATCAGGGTGCCGGCGAGCATCACGTCCTCGGTGGCGTAACGGGGCAGCGCGCCGAGCGTCGGCCCGCACCAGCGCATCAGCTCGTCGACGGCGGCGGGCAGCAGGGCCGGGTCGGCGCGCAGCCGGGCGAGCTGCTCGGGGTGGCCGAGCAGGGCGGCCGTGCCGTTGCCGATCAGGGTGGCGGTCGTCTCGTGCCCGGCCACCACGAGGTTGAGGATCAGGGACACCGCCTCGACCCGGTCGAGGGCGCCGCCCTCGGCGGCGGCGAGCCGGGAGACGAGGTCGTCGCCGGGCTCGGCGCGGCGGCGGTCGATCAGCTCCCCGGCGGCGCCGACCATGGCGCGGAGCGCCTCGTCCAGCCCCGGCCCGGCGCCGCGGCCCAGGTAGGAGCTCCAGGTGCGCCACTGCGGCCGGTCGCCCTCGGGGATGCCGAGCAGCTCGCAGATGACGGTGACCGGCAGCGGGTAGGCGAAGTGCGCGATCAGGTCGACGACGCCGTCCGCGTCGGCGTGCTCGCGCAGGGCGCGGGCGTGCTGCTGCGCGAGCTGCTCGATCCGCGGCCGCAACCGGCCGACGGTGCCGGCCGTGAAGGAGGGGTGGACGAGGCCGCGGAGCCGGCGGTGGTCGGCGCCGTCCGCGTCGAAGACGCCCGCACGCAGGTACTTCTCGCACTCGGGCGGGAGTCCGCGGGCCCGCCAGACCTGCTCGGTGCGGTGGGCGGGCGGGCAGCCGGGCACGTTCTCCGCGTCGTTGACGAAGCGCGGGTCGGCGAGGACGGTCCGGACGTCCTCGTAGCGGGTGACGATCCAGACCGGGTCGACCCCGGGGACGGTGCCGCGGGCCAGCGGGGCGCGTTCGCGGATCCGGGAGAAGGCGGCGAACGGGTCCTGCACGAGGCGTGTGGCGCGCAGGTCCACCGTCTCGACGGGTTCGGCGGTGGTCACGGGCTTCCTCCACGGTTCGCGGGCGGCTCCGGCGCGCGGCTCGTCGCCGGCGCGGGTCCTCGCCGGCGCAGGTCCTCGCCGGCGCAGGCCGTCGCCGCTCCAGCACGGATGGTGGCGGACGCGGGGCGCTCCGGCCCAGGGTCCGGGCCGCGAGTTCACTCGATCGTGGACGGACGGTGGCGGTGGCCGTGCTGTCGTCGGTGCACGTCCGCCGGTCACCGGGGCCCGGACGTTCGCCTGTGCACCGGTGGCCGCGCGGCGCGTGGCATGCTCGGGGCCATGAACACCGCCGCCGCCGTCCCGTCCGCCGCCGTACCGCCGGGCGCCGCGGTACCGCGGGACACCGCTCCGCGCAACCCGGTCGGCGCCCATGTGCCGGTGGCCGCGAAGGGGCTGGCCGGCACGGGGCTGGCGTACGCCCGGCGGGTGGGCGCCGAGGCCGTCCAGGTCTTCGTGGCCAACCCCCGCGGCTGGGCCACTCCCCCGGGCAACCCGGCGCAGGACGCGGAGTTCCGCGCCGCCTGCGCCGAGCAGGGCATCCCGGCGTACGTGCACGCGCCCTACCTGATCAACTTCGGCTCGGACACCGCGGCCACCCGCGAGCGCTCGGCCGCCTCGCTGCGCCACTCGCTGCTCCGCGGCCACGCGATCGGCGCGCTGGGCGTGGTGCTGCACACCGGTTCGGCGGTCGGCTCCGCCCCGGGCGGCGGCTCGCGGCGGGCCGAGGCGATGGCGCAGGTCCGGGCGGACGTCCGGCCGCTGCTGGACGAGCTGGACGCGCTGGGGGACGACGCGCCCTGGCTGCTGCTGGAGCCGACCGCCGGGCAGGGCAGCTCGCTCTGCTCCCGGATGGAGGACCTCGCCGCGTACGTCGACGCGCTGGACGGCCACCCCCGGGTCGGGGTCTGCCTGGACACCTGCCACGCCTTCGCCGCCGGCCACGACCTGGCGGCCCCGGGCGGCGTGCGGGCGGCGCTGGACGCGCTGGTCGCGGCCGCCGGGCCGGGGCGGTTGCGGCTGATCCACGCCAACGACTCGGAGGACGCCGTCGGCGCGCGGAAGGACCGGCACGCCAACATCGGCGCCGGGCAGATCGGCGCGGAGCCGTTCCGCGAGCTGTTCGAGCACCCGGAGACGGCCGGTGTCCCGCTGGTGGTGGAGACGCCGGACCGCAAGCACGGCGGCGACGGCACCGGCCACGCGGCGGACATCGCGATCCTGAAGGAGCTGCGCGGGCGGGCCGCGGTGCCGGCGCAGCGGCCCGAGCCGGGGCGGCGGGCCGCCGGCCGGACCCGGGGCCGACCGGTGACCCCGGCCACGACGGGGGCGGCGAAGCCGACGGCTCAGGCGATGGTGTAGTCGGCGCCGAAGGCCGTCACGGTGAACGGACCGTCCAGGGTGTAGTTGCCGGTGCGGGCGATCCGGCGCAGCGCCTCGACCCGGTCGACGGACTTGCGCCACTCCTCGGCGGTGTCCGGGTTGCCGGGGTTGGTCAGGTCGTCGATGCGGACGTCGAAGAAGGCGTCCAGCCAGACCTGCTCACCGGCCTGCCCCGCGGTGCCGACCTTGCCGTTGGTACGGGCCACCAGCGCGGGCAGCGCGTCGTACTCGGTGCCGTTGCCGTGCTGGATGGAGGCGTCGTAGAGCTCGGCGCGGGCCAGCGCGGTGCTGACGCCGGCCCGGTCGGCCTGGCTCATCGCCGGGCCGAAGTAGCGCTGGTCGACCTGCGCGTCCTGGACCTGCCGGAACGCCCGGTCCTGGGCGGCCTCCTTCCACGCGGCGATGTACTCGCCCTCGGGCAGACCGCCGGTGTCGCCGCTGCCGGCCGCGGCCAGGCGCTCCAGCTCGGGCACGAACCGGGCCAGCGGGTTGTCCGGCACCTGCGCGGTATACGCGCGGACCACCTTGAGGGCATCGCCGTCGTTGGTGGTGAACCCGGCCCGGCCGGCGGTGACGCCGCGGCCGTCGTTGATGTTCTCGGCGTAGCCGTACTGGATCTCGGTGGTGCTGTTCTCGAAGACGCTGATCAGCTGGTCGGCGCGGCGGCGCTGGTCGGGCGAGAGGCCGTCGGCGGCGCCGGCGGAGGGGACGGCGGCGGAGGGGACGGCGGCGAGGCCGAGGGCAACGGCGACGGCGGCCGCGGCACCGGCCAGGAGGGCACGACGGGAGGGTGCGGTGGGGCGCATGGGGTCTCCTCCGAGATTAAGTTAGGAAACTTTCCTAACTTTCGAAAGGAAGCTACGCGCCGGCCGGCCGCGCGTCAACACCCGGACGACCCCGGGCGTCAACGCCCACGACCCCGGCCCCGCGTCCCACCGTCGCGCCGCTCCGGCTGCCGGAGTGGCGCGACGGTGGGAGGCTGGACCGACCGATGCCCGGGGCTGCCGACGACGCCCGGCGGGATCCACCAGACACACCCCCTGGGGGTTGCGATGAGCTCGACCCGGAGACTGGCCGCGCTCCCCTGCGGACGCCGGACCAAGTGGGTGGTGCTGGCCCTGTGGCTGATCCTGCTCGTCGTGGCGGGCCCCCTGGCCGGCAAGCTCACCGACGCCGAGGACAACCAGGCGTCCAGCTGGCTGCCCGGCAACGCCGAATCCACCCAGGTGCTGAACGAGCAACGCGCCTTCCAGCCGGTGGACACCGCCCAGGCCGTCGTGGTCTACCAGCGGGACGGCGGGATCACCCCCGCCGACCGGGTCGAGGCGGCCCGCGACGCCGCCGCCTTCGCCGGCGCCCCGCACGTGGTGGGCCGGGTGACCGGTCCGGTGATCTCCACCGACGGCCAGGCCATGCAGACCATCGTGCCGATCGACATCGGCACCGGCGGCTGGCAGGACCTCCGCCCGGCGGTGGACAGCCTGCGCGCCACCGCCGCCGACCACAGCGACGGCATGACCACCCACGTCACCGGCCCGGCCGGGGTCGGCGCCGACCAGGCCGAGGCGTTCGCCGGCATCGACGGCACACTGCTGACCGCCACCATCGGCGTCGTGATCATCCTGCTGCTACTCACCTACCGCAGCCCCGTGCTCTGGGCCCTGCCGCTGATCTCCGCGGCCGGGGCCCTGGTGGTCTCCCAGGCCGTCATCTACCTGCTGGCGAAGCACTCCGGGCTGACCGTCAACGCCCAGAGCGCGGGCATCCTGATCGTGCTGGTCCTGGGCGCGGGCACGGACTACGCGCTGCTGCTCACCGCCCGCTACCGCGAGGAGCTGCGCCGGCACGAGGACCGGCACGAGGCGATGGCGTACGCGCTGCACCGGGCCGGACCGGCCATCCTGGCCTCCTCGGCCACGGTGATCGCCTCGATGCTCTGCCTGCTCGTCGCCGAGATGAACTCCACCCGGGGCCTCGGCCCGGTCTGCGCGATCGGCGTCCTGGTGGCGCTGGCCGCGATGCTGACGCTGCTGCCGGCGCTGCTGGTGATCGTCGGCCGTTGGGTGTTCTGGCCGGTCAAGCCCGCCTTCGGGACGGCCGAGCCGACGAAGAGCGGCCGCTGGGCGCACGTCGGGGCGTGGATCGGCCGACGGCCGCGCAAGGTCTGGATCGGCACCGCGCTGGCGCTGGGCGCCTGCTGCATCGGGCTGGTCTCGCTCAACGCGACCGGCCTGAGCACCGCCGGCAGCTTCACCGGCACACCGGACTCCGTGGTCGGCCAACAGGTGCTGGAGCAGCACTTCCCCGGCGGGACGGGCGCACCGCTGACCGTGATCAGCACGGCGGGCGGGGTCGAGGCCGTCCGGACGGTGACGCAGGCGACGCCCGGCGTGGCCGGGACGTCGGCGCCGGAGGTCCACGAGGGGCAGGCGCTGTTCCAGGCCACGCTCGCCGACCCGCCGGACAGTCAGGCCGCCAAGGACACCGTGGACCGGGTGCGGACGGCGGTCCACGCCGTCCCGGGCGCGGACGCCCGGGTGGGCGGCAGCACGGCGGTGATCCTGGACGCCGGACGGGCCGCCACGCACGACAACCGCACGATCATCCCGCTGGTCCTGGGCGTGGTGATGGTCATCCTCGCGCTGCTGCTGCGGGCCGTCACCGCGCCGCTGGTGCTCATCGGCACGGTGGTGCTCTCGTACGCGGCCGCGCTCGGGATCAGCGCGTTCTTCTTCGAGCACGTCTTCCACTTCGAGGGCCAGGACAACGCCTTCCCGCTGTTCGTCTTCGTGTTCCTGGTCGCGCTGGGGATCGACTACAACATCTTCCTGATGACCCGGGTGCGGGAGGAGTCCGTCCACCACGGCACCCGGCAGGGCGCGGTGGCGGGGCTCGCGGCGACCGGCGGGGTGATCACCTCGGCCGGGCTGATCCTCGCGAGCACCTTCGCGGTGCTCGGCACCCTGCCGGTGGTGGGCTTCGCCGAGATCGGTTTCGCGGTCGCGCTCGGCGTCCTGCTGGACACCCTGGTGGTGCGGTCGGTCCTGGTCACCGCACTCACCATGGACCTGGACCGGCACCTGTGGTGGCCGAGCAAGTTGTCCAGGCAAGTTCGTTCGCCGGAGGACGAGTTGAGCAGACAGCTTTAAGTTACCAATGAGTTCATATGGTTATCGTCCACCGTCTTGCCGAACGTGGCCGACGACGCGTTCACTGCGGGCATGCCAACTCCCACCACGCTCCGCCGCGGCGCGCGACTGGCCGCCGCCTGTGCCGTCGCCGCCGGCCTGCTCGCCCCGCTGGCCACCGCTGCGACCGCCTCCGCGGCGCCCGCAGCACCCGCCGCAGCACCCGCCACGGCCCCCGCCGTGGCCGCCGGTACGGTGCCCGCACTCAAGGTGCTGAGCTACAACGTCTTCCTGATGAGCAAGAACCTGTACCCCAACTGGGGCCAGGACTACCGGGCCCGGGCCATCGCCGCCGCACCCGTCTTCCAGGGCCAGGACGTGGTCGTCCTCCAGGAGGCCTTCGACAACGCCGCCTCCGACCTGCTCACCTCGCAGGCCTCCGCCGCGTACCCGTACCACACCCCGGTCGTCGGCCGCTCGACCAGCGGCTGGGACGCCACCGGCGGCAGCTTCAGCTCGACCACGCCCGAGGACGGCGGCGTCACGCTGCTCAGCAAGTGGCCGATCCTGCGCAAGGAGCAGTACGTCTTCAAGGACGCCTGCGGCAGCGACTGGTGGTCGAACAAGGGCTTCGTCTACGCCGTGCTGAACGTCAACGGCGTGCGCACCCACGTGATCGGCACCCACCTCCAGTCCACCGACACCGGGTGCTCCGCAGGCCAGCCGGCCGCCGTCCGCGCGGCGCAGCTCAGGACGATGAAGGCGTTCATCGACGGCAAGAACATCCCCGCCGCCGAGCCGGTGGTGATCGCCGGCGACCTCAACATCGACTCGCACGGCACCGAGTACCCCTCGCTGCTGAGCAACGCCAACGTGGCACCGGCCGACACCCGCGACGGCTGGGCCAACTCCTTCGACACCGTCGACAACTCGATCGCCGCGTACCGCTACCCCGGCGAGCCCAAGGAGGACCTCGACTACGTCCTCTACCGCGCCGACCACGCGCGGCCGGCGAGCTACACCAACACGGTGGCCCGCTTCCACAGCTCCCCGTGGACGGTGAGCAGTTGGGGCACCAGCTACACCTACACCGACCTCTCCGACCACTACCCGCTGACGGCGGGCTAGCGGACGGCCGGGCGGCGGGTACCGCGGTTCGGCCGGTACCGCGGTTCAGCCGGTGCCGGTGAAGCGCCGGTACGCCGGTTCGAGGGCGGCCTCCAGGGGCCGCCCCCGGACGGTGATGCCGGACGGCCCCAGCTCGTCGACGGCCGGTGCGACCGGGCCGGCCACCTCGGGGGCGGCCGGCACGCGCCCCTGCCAGAACGTGTCGAGGAGGTCCGCCAGGGGGCGGTCACCGGGTGCGGTCATGGCGGCGGGTCACTCTCCGATCGAGTCGGCGGACAGGGTGAGCAGCTCGCGCAGCCGCTCGGTGGAGAGTTCGGCCAGCCACTGCTCGCCACCGCCGACCACGGCGTCGGCGAGGCTGCGCTTCGCCGCGAGCAGGCCGTCGATTCGCTCCTCGACGGTGCCCACGCAGACCAGCCGCCGCACCTGGACGTCCCGGCGCTGCCCGATCCGGTGGGCCCGGTCGGTGGCCTGGTCCTCGACCGCCGGGTTCCACCAACGGTCGAGGTGGATCACCTGGTTGGCGACGGAGAGGTTGAGACCGGTCCCGCCGGCCCGCAGCGAGAGCAGGAACACCCGCGGCCCGTCCGGCCGTTGGAACTCCTCCACCAGGGCGTCCCGCCGCCCCCGCGGCACGCCGCCGTGCAGGTAGGAGACCTCCTCGCCGAGCCGGTCGCGCAGATAGGGCTGGAGCATGGCGCCGAACTCCGCGTACTGGGTGAAGACCAGTGCGCGGTCCCCCTCGGCCAGGGCCTCCGCCAGCAGCTCAACCAGCCGCTCGACCTTGCCCGAGCGCGCCGCCACGGCCGTTCCGTCGTGCAGGAGTTGGGCCGGGTGGTTGCAGACCTGCTTGAGCCGCCCGATCGCCGTCAGCACCGCCCCCTTGCGCTCCACGCCGCGCGCCCCCTGCAGCCGCTGCCACAGATCGGCGACCACCGCCCGGTACAGGCCCGCCTGTTCGGCGGTGAGGTGGCAGCGGACGGTGAACTCCTGCTTGGCGGGGAGGTCCTGCGCCACCAGCGGGTCGCTCTTGCTCCGGCGCAGCAGAAAGGGGCCGGTCAGCCGCCGGAGCCGGGCCGCCACCTCGGCGTTGCCGGACTGCTCCACCGGGATCGCGAACCGCTCCCTGAAGGACTCCGCGCTGCCGAACAGCCCGGGATTGGCGAACTCCAGCACGGCGTGCAGCTCGGCGAGCCGGTTCTCCACCGGTGTGCCGGTGAGCGCGATCCGGGGGCCGGAGCGCAGTGAGCGCAGCGCCCGGGACTGCCGCGCCGCCGGGTTCTTGATGTGCTGCGCCTCGTCCGCGACGATCCGCCGCCAGCGGACCGGGCGCAGCTCGGCGACGTCCCGCTGGACCAGCCCGTAGGTGGTGATCACCAGGTCGGCGGTCGGGTCGGGCGCGGTGCGGTCGGCGCCGTGGTGGACGTGCACGCGCAGGCCGGGCGCGAACCGGGCCGCCTCCCGCTGCCAGTTGCCGACCAGCGACATCGGGCAGACCAGCAGAGTCGGCCCGGTCGCGCCGCGCTCCTGCTCCAGCGCGAGCAGGGCCAGCGTCTGCACGGTCTTGCCGAGGCCCATGTCGTCCGCCAGGACGGCGCCGAGCCCGAGCCGGCCGAGGGCGTCCAGCCAGGCCAACCCGCGGCGCTGGTACGGGCGGAGTGTCCCGGTGAAGCCGGCGGGCAGTACGACGGACCGGGCGGCCGGGCCGGGCCGGCCCGCCAGCAGCTCGCCGATCGGCCCGGTCGCGTGGACGGCGGTGACGGGCAGCCCGTCCACGGCGGCGCCGTCGTCCACGGCCAGCCGCAGCAGCTCGGCGGGCTCCATCGTGCCGCGCCCGTGCTCGGCCAGGAAGCGGACGGCGACAGCCAGTTGGGCCTGGTCCACCTCGATCCACCGGCCGCGCAGCCGGACCAGGCCCTGCTGGGCCGCCGCCAGCTCGGCCAACTCCTCCTCGGTCAGGACGAGTTCGCCGAGGGAGAGCTGCCACTGGAAGTCCAGCACGGCGTCCCGGTCGATCCGGTCGGTGCGCTCGACCGCAGCGGGTGCGGTCACCGGTGCCGCGGTGAGGGCGAGCCCGAGCCGGGGGCGCCGCTGCCACCACGCCGGGAGCAGCACGCCGAAGCCGGCCCGGGTGAGGGTCGGCGCGGCCTCCCGGAGGAACCGCAGGGCGCCGGCCCGGTCGAGGTCGATGCCGGTCGGGTTGGATCCCAACAGGGCGGCGCGCAGCGGCGGGTGGACGCGGGCGGCACGGTCGAGCTCGGCCAGGAACGCCCCCGTCGGGTCGGCGACGGTCCGGGCGAGAGCGGTGTGGCCGGCCTGCTCGGACCAGAGATCGGCGGCGGGCACGACCAGCGACGGGCGGTCGACGGCCTGGACGAGCAGGTCGAGCCGCCAGGAGTCGGCCGGGCCGGTGGACGCGGGATCGCCCGGGCCGGCGCCGGCGGGGGCGGGGCCGTCCGGGGTGAGGTCGTCGGGTGCCAGTGGCTCGCTCAGGCGCAGGTTGAGCCGGAGCGGGCCGTCCGCGGGGCGGGCGGCGGACCACACGGCGAGCCGCTCGGCCAGTCCGGCCGGCGGTGGGCCGGGGAGCCTGCCGTCGGCGGACCAGAGCACGGCGAGCCAGGGTTCGGCGGGCGGTTCGAGGTCCGCCAGGGCGGTCCGGGCCTCCCGGTCGGCCAGCGTGTCGAGCAGCCGGGCGGCGAGCTCGGCGGCGGCCGGCGTGACAGCAGGGCGCTGCTCACCCCGGTGCTCGGCCCGGCAGACCGGCGGGCAGCCCGCCGCCAGGGCGGCCAGCTCACGGCGGGCCGGAGCGTCCGGCGCCGCCCGCCACCGCGCGTACCACTCCCCCGGCGCCTCCTCGGCGAGCGCCGGCAGCAGCCGCCCGCGGCCGACCAGCCGCCAGGCGAGGTCGTGCACGGCGGACAGCCAGCGCAGCGAGGCGCCGTACCCGAGCTCGACCGACTCCCCGCCGGGGAGCTCGACGGTCGCGCCCGGCCAGTGCGGGTCGTACAGCGCGCCCAGGAGCTGCGCCGCCTCCGCGGCTTCGAACAACAGGGTCGGCACCCGCCACGGGGCGAGTGCGATCCCGCGCGGCGCGGCGCCGACCGGCAGGTCCGGCGAGGGGACGGGCCGGTCCCCCAGGGTGGGCAGCAGCAGGCCCGTCCAGCGTTCCGCCGCCTGCCCGGCCAGCCAGTCCAGCCCCGGACCGATCGCCCCCAGCAGCCGCGCGACCTCCTCCGCGGCACAGGCGAACGGATGGGCACCGCCCCCGGCCCGCCGCGCCGCCGGGCGCCCGCCCAGGTACGCGTCCGCGTCCTCCGCCCAGAGCGCGAGGCGGCCGTCGGCCCGCCAGAGCGCGTGCAGGGCGTACATCGGGAGCCTTCCGAACGGCGGGACAACGGGCCTCCCAGCCTAACCGCGACCCCTGACAGCCGACCGTGCACGCGGCGCGGGCAGTGGCGACGGCGGCACCGCCCACCCCCGCCGCGGGGAGCCGCGCGGCACTCCGCGCCCCACGGCGGCCACGGCCGTACGTCGGCGACGGGTCAGTCAGTCGCGTCTCCGTCTCCGCCGCGCTTCGCGGCCAACCGGCAACCCTCGAACGGATCCGCGTCGACCGCCAGCTCGAAGAAGCCCTCGTCCACGACCCCGACCCGCTCCACCTCGCCGAGGTCCTCGGCCCGGCAGAGAAGACGGCCATCCGCTACGCCGGCTCCGCCCGCGCGCTCCTGCAACAGGCCGCCGAGCAGCAGCACCGGTGAAACCTGTTCGACGGGCCCCTCCCGGGCAGGGATCATGTGTGAGTGCTCTCGACCGAATCAGCAGCCAGTGACCTGCAGGACCGCGCCGTTCTCTGGAGCATCCGCGAGATCCGAGCAAACGAGGTGGTCGGCGCTGCCTGTGACGCGCTCGTTGCCGGACTCGACAGTCCGACACTCAGAATCCTGGCCGCGTGCACACGAGCCGAGGCGGACTACGAGGTCCCCGGAATCCTTCCCGCAGCACTCGACGAACTCGGCCTCACCTTCTATCCGGTGGGCAGCCAGGCCGGCCAGGAAGCCGCCGCGCGAGCACTCGCGATCCGGATGCTGGCCGGCGACCTGACTCCTCGGGAGCTCGCCTTCCGGATCCACCAGCGTTTTGGGCATGAGCTGGACCTGGCTGATCGGCTCGCAGAACTCGACGACGAGTACGACATGCTCGACTACGGTGGCGGCAGAACACCGGCCGAGGTCGACGCCGAGGTCACAGCCGAAGCTCGACGGCTGGCTCAGCACCCTCGCGTTCAGGCCGAACCCACGGACACACCGGCCTGAAGCACACCGATCGACCCGCGAGTTCGGGCTGTTCGAGCCTCAGTGTCGCCGCCCATGTGGGCCTGGTGTGACCTCTGACGGCCGGCCTGACCCGTTGGTGATCCCGAGGTACTACTGCGAAGACACCGAGCATTTCCCGCAGCAAACGCCGATGCTCGACAGTCACCGGATCACCATGAAGACCGTCAGAGGGTGTTCGATACTGTTCCAGGCTGCCGCAGGCGGTTTCGGACGGAGGTACTGCCCGATGCTGTCGGGGCTGGCGGTCAGGCGGGTGGTCATCGAGTTGACCGTGGCCCAGTGGATCGAGCGTGACCGGTCCGGCAGTTCCTCGTAGTCGCGGTGGAGCCGCCGGTATCGGGACATGCTCCCGAAGGTCCGCTCAACCCGCCCGCGGACCGGCTGGACGACGAAGCCCTTCTGCTCGTTGCCCCGGGCCACGACCTCGACATCGATGGGCAGGGCGGCGCCGTGCCTGACGACGGCCTGGTTGCACCCGGTATCCACCCACGCCTCGGTCACGCTCGGCCACCGGTCGGCGAGGACGTCGAGGACCTGCCGACCGCCGGCGGAGTCCTCGACGCCGGTGGCGGTGACCATCAGCAACAGGGGGTCCTGGCCGATTGCCGAGTGATCTTGGCTGCCGGTTTCCCAGGGGCGGGTCCCTACAGGAACGCGTAGGTCCGGTACTCGCCCTGCAGGGATGCGGTGGCTGCCATGGCCACGTCGGCCCGAGGGCCGGCAGCGCATCCCTGGAGGAACTCCGTGACCCGGGGGGCCGCCCATCCTGCTGCGGCAGCAGCGGCCCAGAACCGGAGGCCGTCGTGGGGGTCAAGGGGATCGAGGACGTCGAGGACGTAGTCGATCGTGGCCGAATCCAGAGCGAGTCGCTCCATGGCGACGGCGCGCAGGGCGCCGGCGGCGAGCATCGGCGTGCCGGCCTCCAGGCACCAGCGCAGGGAATGAGGCGTCTCGTCCGGCGTACTCAACCGGATGACGGCGTCACCGAGCGAGGTGTACACCATGGTCGCCTCGAAGGGCCGTTGGGCGAGTTCCCGGACCAAGCCGAGGGCGGGCCGGTGGCCGCACGCCCCGAGGGCCATGACCAGCTGGTACTGGGTCTCCCAGGTACGGGTGTCGCGGACCTCCCGTTGCAGGGCTTCCACCAGCGACGGGCCCGCAGCGGGATCGGCGAGCCGCCGCAGGCGTGCTGCAGCGGAGCGCCGCTTGGGTGAGAGCCGGTGCCCGAGCTGCGCCACAGCTTCATCCAGGGTCAGTGCCATCTCGCGTCCATTCCGGTCGGTTCCACGCCGGTGAAGGGTAGGTCTTCGCACTGACAGGGCAGTCCGCGACGTTACGGCACTGAACGGTCCCGCCGATGGTCAAGATCCTTCGGCAGAGGCCCGCTGCCCGTCAGGCTCGTCTGTCAATCGGTCACGATCGCCTGACAGAGGACACCCTGCTGAGCCGGGACGTCGAAGCACAAGCCCAGGACCACGGCGCGTGGCAGCCCGCCCAGCAGCGGCCGTCGCGGGAAATCGGTGGCGGTGGCCAAGCCCAGGCAGAAGGCTCTCACCGTGACACTTCACGAGAACGAGATCCGCGTGGACGAGACAGTCGTCCGGTCACTGCTGCGGATGCAGCGGCCGGAGTGGGCCGCCCTGCCCGTCTCGCCGGCCGGCGCGGGCACCGACAACAGGATGTACCGGCTCGGCGACCACCTGCTCGTGCGGCTGCCGCGCACCCCGGACAACGCGGAGGCCGTACAGAAGGAGCAGACGTGGCTGCCGCGGCTGGCGCCGCATCTTCCCTGCCGGGTCCCGCAGCCGGTGCACGCCGGCACCCCGACGTCCGCCTTCCCTCTCGCCTGGTCGGTGTACCGCTGGATCGACGGCGAGGAAGCCGGCCCCGGATCGGTCACCGACTGGCCCGCCTTCGGCACCGACCTGGCAGCGATCGTGCGGAGCCTGCACTCCACCCCCCTCATGGGAGCGGCTCGCCGGGGCGAGCTCAGCTGGTACCGCGGAGGTGACCTGCAAGCCTGCGACCGCTGGGTCCGCGGGTGCTTCGACGACTGCGACGCGATCGAGGGCCTCGACCTGGACCTCGCGCACCTGCGGCAGCTGTGGGAGCGCGCGCTCGCCCTGCCCGGGCCGACCGGCCGCCAGGTGTGGCTCCACGGCGATCTCAGGCCCACCAACGTCCTGGTCCAGCAGGGAAAGCTGTACGCGGTCATCGACTTCGGAAGCCTCTCGGTCGGCTTTCCCGATGCCGAACACGCGACGCTGTGGGACCTCCCACCCGGGGCTCGCCAGGCGTACTGGGACGCCGTGGGCCTCGACGACGCGACGTGGCTGCGGGCCCGGGCGTGGGCCATCGCCGTCGCCGTCAGCGGGGTGTCCTCCTACTGGGCCTCGTATCCCGCCTTCGTCCACGCATCCGTGTCGCGGCTCCGCTCGATCCTGGAGGCCGCCGCCGGTCGGTGAACCGGGCCCGCGCCGGGTCCCGAGGCCGCGCCGGGACCCGGACCGGACCGGGCCCGCGCCGGGCCCCGGCGCGGTGCACCCTCGCGCAAGAAATTATGTCGACATCAAGTATCTTGACGTCGAGATTAATGTCCGGCAGGCTGCTCCCCGGACATCGGGGCGAGAGAGGGCACAGCCATGCGACACCACGGGGACGGCCTGCTCGCGCAACTGCGCCGGCCACCGGGCGGGCGGGACGGGCGGATCATGCTGATCGCCCAGTTCCTCGACCGGGCCGGCACCGGCGTGTGGGCCGCCTCCTCGGTGCTGTACTTCACCTTCGTCACCCGGCTGGACGCCCGGCAGGTGGGCCTGCTGCTCGGCGTCGCCGCCGTGGCGGGCATCGCCGGGTCGCCGCTGACCGGGCAGCTGGCGGAGCGGCTCCCGGTGCGACGGCTGCTGATCGGGTGCCACCTGCTGAGGCTGGGCACCATGGGCCTGCTCCTGGTCTGCGACGGCTTCGCCCGGCTGCTGGCCCTGATGGCGCTCACCTGCCTGGCCGAGCGGGGCGCCAAGACGATGGAGATGCTCTTCGCCACCCGGGCCGCCGGTGCGCGGCGCTCCACCTACCAGGCGCTCAGCCGCAGTTCGGCGAACGCCGGGTACGCACTCGGCGCAGGGGTCTCGGCACTCGGCCTGGCCGTCGGGACGGAGAACGCCTACCGGGCACTGATCCTGGCCAACGCCCTCTCCTTCGCCGTCGCGGCGGCCCTGGTGTGGCGGACGAGGGAGCCGCGCTCGACCACCGGGCGCGTCGCGGCGGCGGGCGACGACCCCGGCCCGCGGAGCCGGACGCCGGCCCCCAGCCCCTGGCGGGACGGCGGCTACCTGCGCTTCGTCCTGCTCGACATCCCGATGAACCTCGACGACTCCGTGCTCAACGTCGGCCTACCGCTCTGGCTGGTCAACCACACCACGGCGCCGCACGCCTTCGTCCCGGCGTTCCTGGTGGTCAACACCGTGCTCGTGGTGGTGCTCCAACTCCACATCTCGGCCCGCGCCGAGGGCCCGTACCGCGCGGCGGGCGCCGTCGGGCTGTACGGGGCGGCGATGCTGGCGAGCTGCGTGCTCCTGGCGTTCGGCACCGGCGGCGGAGCCTGGTCCGCCTCGGCGGCGCTGCTGGTCACGGCCATGGTGGTGACGGCCGCCGAACTGATGCGGTCGGTCAGCTCCTGGGAGCTGGCCGTCTCCCTCGCGCCCGACCGGGCCCGGGCCTCCTACCTCGGTGTCGCCGGCATGTCCCAGTCCGTCCAGAAGTCCGCCGGCCCGCTGCTCCTCACCGGCGCGGTGATGCCGGCCGGCCCGGCCGGCTGGCTCACCCTCGGCGCGGTGGTGGCCGGGCTCTCCGTCGTCCAGCGCCGGTCCAGTCTCGGGCGGTTGGCGGCGATGCGGTCGGCCACGGACACGCCGGCGGCCGGTTCCTCCGAGGACCGGACCGGCGAGCGCACGCGCGGAACCGCGCCCACCCCGACCGCCCCGGGGAGGCGGGCGGGGTGAGCGCGGTCGGCTCCGCGGGCCGACAGGCCCGCGGAGCCGGACTCAGCAGTCGTCGCGCTTGTTCGTGAGCTCCACGGTGACGCAGTCCCCGCCGTCGGCATCGGTCAGCACGTACGGACCGGTCACCGGATCGGACGGCAGCTGGTAGCCGTGCGGCGCCGCGGTCTCCCGAAGGTAGTACTGGCCGCTCGCCAGGTGGGTGAACTTGCACGCCCCCGCGGCGGAGGTGGTGCACGCCCCGCCCGTACGGGTGTCGGGGTTCGGGCCACGGGTCTGCAGCCCCGGCGTGCCGTTGCTCTCCCGCCACAGCTCGAACACCCCGCCCGACAGCGGCTTTCCGGACTTGGCGTCCCTCTTCGTCAGGTCGATCGCACCGTCCTTGGGCGGCTCCGGCGTGGGGCAGTCCGCGGCCGTCACCTGCACACCCGCCGCAGCGTTCTCCGCCGTCAGGACCAGCGGACCGAACACCGCCGGCACCGGCAGCTCATAGCCCGCAGGCGCGGCCGTCTCACGCCAGTAGTACGTGCCCACCTCCACCGTCCGCGCACACAGACCACTCACGGCCGTCGTGCACGCCCCACCGACCTGCGTGTCCGGCAACGCACCCGAAGTCTGCAACCCCGGCACATTGTTGCTCTCACGCCACAACTCGAACACCCCGCCCGACAGCGGCTTTCCGGTATCCGCATCCGTCTTCAACACCCGCACCTCACCCGTCACCGGCGGCGTGGGATTCTTCTTGTCGGCGGCCGTCACCTGCACACCCGCCGCAGCGTTCTCCGCCGTCAGCACCAACGGACCGAACACCGCCGGCACCGGCAACTGATAGCCCGCCGGCGCGGCCGTCTCACGCCAGTAGTACGTGCCCACCTCCACCGTCCGCGCACACAGACCACTCACACCCGTCGTGCACGCCCCACCCACCTGCGTATCCGGATTCACACCGGCCGTCTGAAGACCCGGAATCCCATTGGTCTCCTCCCACAACTCGAACACCCCACCCGCCAACACCGCACCCGAATCCGCATCCGTCTTCAACACCCGCACCTCACCCGTCACCGGCGGCGTGGGATTCTTCTTGTCGGCGGCCGTCACCTGCACACCCGCCGCGGCGTTCTCCGCCGTCAACATCAACGGACCGAACACCGCCGGCACCGGCAACTGATAACCCGCCGGCGCGGCCGTCTCACGCCAGTAGTACGTGCCCACCTCCACCGTCCGCGCACACAGGCCACTCACGGCCGTCGTGCACGCCCCACCCACCTGCGTGTCCGGCAACGCACCCGAAGTCTGCAACCCCGGAACGCTGTTGCTCTCACGCCACAACTCGAACACCCCGCCCGCCAACGGCACACCGGTATCCGCATCCGTCTTCAACACCCGCACCTCACCCGTCACCGGGGTGGTGCCGCAGGCCGGCAGATCGCCGTTGAAGGGGTAGGAGTGGAACTCCTGCCCGCCACCGCCCGTCGCGAGGCTGGTGTGGGTGAGCGAACCGGTCGTGAAGAAGCGGCCGTTGATCCCGGAGAGGGTGACGGTGGTCTGCGACGCCGGCTCGCCGAGCAGGAAGCTGCCCTGGAATTGCCCCGTCCCCGCGAGGGTGGCGGTGGTGGCGTCGGGGAAGTTCCACAGCAGGTGGTCGCGGTAGCGGTTGAGCGGGTCGTCGGCGTCGTTGATCGCCCCGCTGTAGGTGTTCAGGGTGCGGGTCGCACCGAGCACGTTGACGAGGATCGTCGCGCCCGTGGGGATGTTCGCGAAGACGATGCCCTGCTGGCCGCCGGTCGGGCCAGTGAGGTCGAAGTCGACGGTGAAGACCTGGAGCGGCGAGCTGCCGTCCCCGGTGAACAGCGTCTGACCGCCCTGGTTGACGGCCGTCCCGGTCGGGGTGCGGGGGACGCCGCCGACCCGGGCGTAGCAGTCGGAGGCGGCCGCGAGCTGGGCCCGCAGCGCGCTGTACGGGGCGACGGCGCCGTCGTCCTGGGTGACGGTGCCGAGCACCGTGCCGCTGACCGGGCCCGCGTGCCGGACCACCCCGCCCTCGGCGGACAGCCGCTGGCCGGTGGCGACGCTGACGCCCCCGCCGGTGGTGAGGAAGTCGGCGCCGTCCGGCGGCGGCACCCGGGAGCCGACGCCGGCGATGCCGACGTTGTAGAGCGCGCTGGCGCCGGCCTCCTTCGCCTGGTCGAAGGCGCCGAGGACGACCGCACGGCCCTCGGTCTCGGCGGCCCGGCCGCGGACGAGGAAGTCACCGCCGACGAAGACGTTGACGCCGTTGTCCCGGCCGGCGAACGGGCCGTTGCCGATCATCGAGGGATAGGGGTCCGGGCAGTCGCCCGGAACGCACGGGCCGAGCCCGCCCGGGAGCGGCGCGGCCGAGGCCTGGACGGCGCCGGGGCCGAGCGCGAGCGCCGGGACGAGCGCCGACACCACCGCGCACGGGAGCGCGAGCGCTCCGACCCGGCGGCGGACGCGGGAGATCAGGGGAGAGAGGGATGCCATGTACGCAGCCTCCGGCAGCCCGGCCACACGCGGTCACCGGTCGGGCACCCGCCTACGCCGAAGCGGTGACCGAGTGCACCCGCACAGACCACCCGTCACCTGACGACCCGGCGCCCCGACCGGCACGCCGGGCCCCGGACCGCCCGGGCCCGCGATCGCCCGGATGGGTCATCTGACAAGCACCGAAAGACCTTTGGCCCTACGTTGCGATGCGAGGGGGCCACCCGTAGGAAAGGCGAACGCTGCCATGGCAGGAAAATTCGAGCTGTACACCGACGGCACCGGCATGCACCGGTTCCGGCTCAAGGCGAGCAACGGGGCGGTCGTGGTGACCGGGGATCCGCAGGAGAGCCGGGACGACTGCATCCGGAGCATCGAGTCGCTGCGCAAGCTCGCGCCGTACGCGGAGCTGACGGAGTCGGTGGCCGGTCCGGCCTGAGCGGCCGGGTGCCCGCCGCGTCCGGCGGGGTAGCAGCGGGAACGCGGGTCGGTGGTGCAAATCGCCGACCCGCGTTCGTTTGTACGACAGATCCCTTTGGCCGCGTGCACGCCGGGCCCGGACAGAACTCTGGCATGCGCGTCGTCATCGTCACCGAATCCTTTCCGCCCGAGGTCAACGGAGTCGCCCACAGCGTGCTGCGGACGGCCGAGCACCTCGTCCGCCGGGGGCACCAGCCGCTCGTCGTCACCCCGGCACCCGCCCGCGGCGCCGACTGCCCGCCGCACACCTTCGGGGCCGGCCCGAGCTCCGCCGAACTGCCGGTCGTCCGGATCCCGTCCGTCCCGCTGCCCGGCTACCCGCAGGTGCGGATCGCCCTGCCGAGCCGGCGGCTCAACGCCACCGTCGCCGGGCACCGGCCCGACCTGGTCCACCTGGCCAGCCCGTTCGTCCTCGGCGCGCGCGGCATGCAGGCGGCCGCCCGGCTGGGCGTGCCGGCCGTCGCCGTCTACCAGACCGACCTGGCCGGCTACGCCCACGCCTACCGGGCCGGGCGCGGGATCGGCGAGGCCGCCGCCTGGCACCGGATCCGCGGCATCCACCGGGCCGCCGTCCGCACCCTCGCGCCGTCCACCCCGGCGGCGCAGGACCTCACCGCGCACGGTGTGCCGCGGGTCCGGCTCTGGCCGCGCGGGGTGGACTCGGCGCGCTTCCACCCGCGCCACAGGGACGAGGCGCTGCACCGGGCGCTCGCTCCCGGCGGGGAGGTGCTGGTCGGCTACGTGGGGCGGCTCGCGCCCGAGAAGCGCGTCGACCTGCTGGCCGCCGCCTCGGCGCTGCCCGGCGTCCGGGTGGTGGTCATCGGCGACGGGCCGTCCGCCGCCGGGCTGAAGGCCTCGATGCCCGGCGCGGTCTTCCTCGGCCGCCGGACGGGCGAGGAACTCGCCCGGTGCTTCGCCACCTTGGACGTGTTCGTGCACACCGGCCCGCTGGAGACGTTCTGCCAGACCATCCAGGAGGCGATGGCCAGCGGCGTCCCGGTGGTCGGACCGGCCGCCGGCGGGCCGCTGGACCTCGTCGCCCACCACCGGACCGGCCTGCTGGTGCCGCCCCGGGACGGCGCCGCCGTCGCCCGGGCGGTGCGGGACCTCGCCGCCGATCCCGCGCTGCGCGCGGCCTACGGGCGCGCCGGGCGGGCGGAGGTGACCGGCCGTAGCTGGGAGGCGGTCGGGGACGCGCTGCTGCAGCACTACGCGGAGGTGCTGGCCGAGCACCGCGGGCTCGCCGTGCCCGTGGCGGCCGACGCCTCCCGGGTGGCGCCGGCGGCCCCGGCCGCGGCCGCTCCCCTCGGGGAGGAGCTGCCCGCATGACCGGGGACGGGAACCCGCTCAGAATCGTCCGGGTGGCCAACTTCGTCACCCCGGTCTCGGGCGGGCTGCGCACCGCACTGCACCACCTCGGCGCCGGGTACCGGGCGGCCGGGCACGTCCCGGTGCTCGTCGTGCCCGGCGAGCGGCGCAGCGAGGAGGAGACCGCGCAGGGCCTGGTGGTCACCCTGCCCGGGCCGGTACTGCCCGGCAGCGGCGGCTACCGGCTGCTCACCGACCGGCCGGCGGTCGCGCACGAGCTGACCAGGCTGGCCCCCGACCGGATCGAGGTCTCGGACCGCACCACCCTGCGCTGGACCGGTGGTTGGGCCCGCCGGCACGGCATCCGCTCGGTGATGGTGTCGCACGAGAGCGCCGCCGGACTGCTCCGCACCTGGGGTCTGCCCGCCCCGTTCGCCGACGCCGCGGCCGACCGGCTCAACGCCCGCACGGCGCGGTCCTACGACAGCGTGGTCTGCACGACGGACTGGGCGGCGGCGGAGTTCCGCCGCCTCGGGGTGCGGAACCTGGCCCGCGCACCGCTCGGCGTGGACCTCACCGCCCTGCGGCCGCCGACCGCCGACGAACGCACCGCCGACCGGGCCCGGTACGCGGAGCCCGGGCAGGTGCTGCTGGTGCTCTGCTCGCGGCTCTCGCCCGAGAAGCACCCCGAACGGGCCGTCGACGCGCTCGCCGTGCTGCGGGCGCGCCAAGTGCCGGCCGTCCTCGTGGTGGCCGGGACGGGACCGCTGCGTGCCCGGCTCGCCGCCCGGGCCGCGCGGCTCCGGCTGCCGGTGCACTTCCTCGGTCACGTCGCCGGGCGGGGCGCCCTGGCCCGGCTGCTCGGCTGCGCCGACGTGGTGCTCGCGCCCGGGCCGGTGGAGACCTTCGGCCTCGCCGCGATGGAGGCGCTCGCCTGTGGCACCCCGGTGGCGGTCAGCCGCTCCTCGGCGCTCCCGGGGCTGGTCGGCCCGGCCGGGGTGGCGGCCGAGGACACCGGGGCCGGCTTCGCCGATGCCGTCCGCACCCTGCTGACCCGCCCCGAGGCCGCCCGCCGCGGCGCGGCCCGGGCGCGGGCCGAGCAGTACGGCTGGCCCGCCGCCGTGGCCGCCTTCCTCGCCGTCCACGGCGGGGCGCCCCCTCGGCGATGACCCCGCCCGGAGTGGGAGGTCGGCCGGGCCGACGTCCCGCGCCGGGCCGACGCCCCGCACCGACGACGTGCCCCGCCGGCGGTGCGGACCAGGAGAACGAGGAGTACGGGGAGTACGGGGAGTACGAGGAGCAGGAGGCAGGCAGTGAGCACGGTTGCGGTGGCGGACGAGGACGGCGGGACGGTACCGGTCCGGGACCGGGAGGCGGGCCGGGAGGCGAGCCGGGAGGCGAGCCGGGAACGGGAGGCGGGTGGCCGGCGGACGACCGGGCCGGTGCGGTTCGTGGCCCTCGGGGATTCGCTCACGGAGGGGGTCGGGGACGAGGTGGCCGGGAGTCTGCGGGGCTGGGCGGCGCTGCTCGCCCGGTCGTTGGCGCCGGCCGACCCAGGTGTCGAGTTCACCAATCTCGCACGCAGTGGTGCGCTCAGCACCGAGCTCGGCGCGGAGCAGCTGCCCACCGCGCTGGCACTGCGCCCGGAGCTGGCGGCCGTCGTGGTCGGCGGCAACGACACGTTGCGAACCGGATTCGATGTCGGGCGCACCGCAAGGGAGTTGGACGCCGCACTCGGTGCACTGTCGCACAGCGGGGCTCTGGTACTGACCGCCTGTCTGCCGGATCCCGGCTCCCTGCTGCGGCTCCCGCGCCCGCTCGCCCGGCCACTGGCGCGGCGGATGCGCGCGGTGAACGCGGTGGTGCACGCCCTCTCCGTCCGGCACCGCGCCGTCCACCTGCACGTCGCCGAGCTGCCGTGGACGGTCCAGCGGCGGCTGCTGAGCGCGGACCGGCTCCACCCCAGTGCCCAGGGCCACCACCTGATCGCCCGCGGTTTCCACGCGCTACTCGCCACCGCCGGCCGGCCGCTCGGACCGGCCCCGGCGGCGGAGCCCGCCGAGCCTCCGCCGGGGCGATCGGCCGACCTGTGGTGGATGGCGACCCGCGGCACCCGCTGGGTGGCCGAGCGCAGTACCGATCTGCTGCCCGGTCTGCTCGCGCTGGCCGCCGCCGAGAGCTTCGCACGGCTCCGCGGCGCCGACGGCCGCGAGGACGAACGGATGGCCCGCGCGACGGAGGTGGCGCTCGGCTCGCTCGGGTCCGTCCGGGTGCCCCCGCCCCGGCCGGACGACCGCGGTCACGCCCCCGGCGCGGCCTCCGGAGAACCGACCGGACGGACGGCGCGACGAATCGGCGGAGCCTCGCCGTGAACGGCACCGCCGGATACCGCGCCGGTTCCCCTCCTCCGGGTGTTGCGGAACCGTCGGGGTGGGCGGGAGAGTCGTCGTGGGCAGCGGGCGGGGTGACTGCCCGGCCGGTCGGAGGGAGCTGCTGTGGTGTCGTCACCGCCTGCGGGTAGTCAGGACGGCCGTGCGGGGCGCACGTTGCTGGCCGCGGCCGGGGTGCTGTTCCCGGACGGGCGGGGCCGGGTGCTGGTGGTCCGGCTGCCGTACGACCGGAAGCATCCGGTGGCCGTCCCGGGCGGCGGCTGGGAGCCGGAGGACCACTCCCCGCGCCGGACGGCCGTCCGGGAGATCGCCGAGGAGCTGGGGTTCACGCCCCGGCTCGGGCCGCTGGCCTGCATCGACTGGACACTCGACGACGACCGGCCGCCGATCGCCGCCTTCCTCTACTGGGCCGAGCCGCTGACGCCGGAGCAGGCGGCCGCATTCACCCCGGACGCCGCGGAGGTGGGCGGCTGGAGCTGGCTGACGCCGGAGGAGGCCGCCCACGCGCTGCCGCCGCGGTTGTCGCGCCGGGTGAGCGCCTGCCTGCGGGCCCCGCGCGCGGCCGGGCCGCTGGAGCTGGAGGACAGCCTGTCGGTCGGGCACACGCTCGACCATCTGACCGCCGGCCCCGCGCCCGAGTACACCCGGCTGGCGGGCATCACGCTCACCGGTGCGGCCGGACCGTCGGTGGCCGCACCGCCCGTCGAACCCCCGCTCGACCGGGACACCTACTACGCCACCCGCCCCCGGATCCGGGCCAAGGCGCGCACGCTCTTCACCGACGCGGACGGGCGGGTGCTGCTGGTGCGGCTCCGCCCGTGGTCCGGCCCCGGCGGCGAGGAGCCGTACTGGGTGCTGCCCGGCGGCGGCATCGAGGCGGACCGGGAGCTGCCGCGGGCGGCGGCCCGGCGGGAGGTCCGCGAGGAGCTGGGCTGGGAGTGTGCACCGGGCCGGCTGCTGGCCCTCGACTGGCTGCCCGGGCGGACGGCCGAACCGGCGACCGGGCGGGACACGGCCGTCCTGGTGTACGTGTTCGACGGCGGCACGGTGACGGACGGGCAGCTCGCCTCGATCGCGCTCGCCGAGGACGAGCTGGTCGAGTGGCGGCTCTGCACACCGGTGGAGGCGCGGGCCCTGCTGTCCGCGTCGTCCTGGGCCCGGACGGCGGCCGCGCTCGCCGCCCGCGACCGCCCGGGCGGTCCGGCCGAGCTGGTCGGCGGACGGCCGGCCGGCTGAGCCAAGGCTGCGGTGCGGCTGCGGTGCGGGGCCCGACCGGCCCACGGGCCCGGACGGCCCCCGACAGGCCGACAGGCCGAGAGGCCGAGAGCGGACGGGCCGGTCCGCGGACCGGGCGGGCCTTCCTGGTCCAGACTGGGGCCATGCAGAACGCGATCGGAGAGGCACTGTCCGGGCGGCGTGTGGTCGCGGTCAGCGGCGGCGGCCGGCTCGACCTCACCCTCGACGGGCCGGTGACCGTCCGGGCGGCGCACACGTTCGTGTTCGCCGCGCCGTCCGAGGTGGAGCACTTCTTCCCCGCCCTCACCTTCCGCCCCTCCCCCGCCCTGCTCGGCCTGGTCGGGCGGGCCGTCGATGCGGCGCGGGTGACCATGGCGGGCGGCCTGGAGCTGACGTTCGAGGGTGGCGCCGTGCTCTCGGTGCCGCCGCACGCACGGGTCGCGCCCTGGAGCGTGGGCACGGCCGAGGGCGCCGTCTGCGCCGGACTGGCGGGCGGCGAGGTGGCCTGGACGGCGGAGCCGGCAACGCCGGGGCAGTGAGCGGATCGTGCCACCCGGCGGCAGGGCCGGAGGAGCGGGACGGGCCCCGCGCGGCGCGGGGCCCGTCCACCGGACGGTCGGGCCGGGGGCAGCCCGGCCGCCGTCCGGTCCGTGGTCAGACCTCCAGATCGTTCTCGATCTTCGTCAGCTGGTGGCGGGCCATCGCCAGGTTGGCGCGGCCCTTGTCCAGCGCGAGGTAGAGGAACAGGCCCTTGCCGCTGCGGCCGGTGAGCGGGCGGATCAGGTGGTACTGGCTGCTCAGGGTGATGAGGATGTCCTCGATGCCGTCCTGCAGCCCGAGCATGTCCATCGTGCGCATCTTCGCCCGGACGACGTCGGTGTTCCCGGCGGCGGCCACGTTGAGGTCGAATCCGCCGGGGCCGTCGAGGGTGGCGAGGGCCATCCCGCTGTTGTAGTCGACGAGGGCGGCGCCGAGGGCGCCCTCGATCGCGGTCATGGTCTGCTTGAGCGCGCCTGCTGCGTCCGTCATGTCAGTTCTCCAGTGTCTTCGGAAGGGTCGGTCGAGGGGCCGATCGGGAGATCGGCCGGGTACGTCGGTCGGTGGGGTGCGGTGGATCGCCGAAACGGTCGGGACCGTCGGGTCGGCCTGGGTCGTCGGGGCGGGGCGGGCGGCTCTACAGGGACTCCTTCGGCGTCAGCGCGTCGCTGAGCAGCGCGGTGATGCGCTGGGCGGAGCGGCGGGCCTCCAGGTGCAGGCGGCCGACGTTGACGTCGGGGTGGGCCAACAGCGTGAGGACGCAGCTGCCGCCCGCCGCGTAGGTGGCCACGTACCCGTGCTCGCCGCGCACCAGCGACTCCCGGAACTCCCCCTGCCCGGTGGTGTCGGCGAGCCGTTGGGCCAGGCCGAGTGAGGCGGCGGTCATCGCGGCCAGCCCGGTGGGCTCGGCCCCGTGGGTGTCGTGCGCGACCAGCAGGCCGTCCACACTGGCCACGAGGCCGCCCGCGAGGTGCGGGACCCGGTGCTTGAGAGCACGCAGTTCGGCCAGCAGCTCGGTCTCCAAGGCGATCAGTTGTCTCCTTCCGACACGCTGCTTGAGCGCCCGCCTCATGGCCGCGAGAACGGGGTAGCGGGCGGGGAGTGGTTCAAAGTCGGGCCTCCAGAAGGGTTCGGACCCGGGTCAGCAGCGCGATGTCCGGGTCGGGAACGGTCAGCGGGTGGGCCGCCGCCGGGGTCGGCGGGTGGACCGGGGTCGGCGGCCGCACGGGGGGCGAGGGGCCGGTGGAGCGGGCACCCGACGGGAGCAGCGCGGCCAGGGCGGCCCCCGGAATCCGGCGGTGCAGCCCGCCGCCGGCCCGGCCGGGTGCCGGGAGACCCACCGCCGTCGGACCGGCCGGCGGCGGACCGACCACCGGCGAACCCGTCGGCGGCAGACCTACCGGCGGCAGACCTACCGCCGACGAACCCGTCGGCGGCGGACCGGCCGGCGGACGGCCTGCGGCGGGGCGGCCCTGGGCGGGCACCTGGGCCGCATGCCGTGGCGCACTGCGCCCGGGAGTCGCGAGCAGTCCTGCCGCGGCGAGGCGGCGGACGTCGGCCGTGGTCGCGAACGCCGACCGGCCGAGCAGCCGGGCCAGCTCCACCGGGGTTCTTCGCCCGTCCGCGTGGTCGAGCAGTTCGCGCTGGCGGCGGCTCGGCGGCTTGGCCCGGCCCGACCGGCCGCCCTGGCCGGCGGCGCACCGCTCCTGCACGGCGAGCGGACGGACCGGCGCGGTGTCGAGCTGCGGCCACGGCCAGATGGCTTCGAGCAGCCGGCGCCGGCGCTCCACCTCCCCGCGCAGCCGCCGGACGCTCACCCCCACCACCGGTCCGAGCCAGTGCCGGGCCCCCGGTTCGAAGGACCACGGGCCGGCGGAGGCGCGGGCGGCGCCGAACACGAAGTACGCGGCGTCGTAGAGGGTCACGAGCTGGCAGAGCTCCAACTCCGCCCGGGTGAAGTGGTGTTGTTCGACCAGGGCGGTGCCGACCCGGCCCTGTGGGCCGTAGGTGCGGACGGTCTCCCGCCAGGCGTCGGCCCCGATCCGCCCGCAGCCGGCGAGCAGCGCGGCCAGGCCGGGCGCCCGGTCGGACTCCGCGTGCACCACCAGGCCGCCGGCCAGGTAGACCGCGCCGGCGGGGGCCCGGAGCACACCGGTCGCCCGCTCGGCGGCCAACTGCTCGACCGCACGGCAGGCTTCGACGACCCCGGCCGCCCCGGCGGCGGCGGCCCAGGCCGCGCCGTCGGGCCGGCCGCCTGCGGCGGGCCTGCTCCCGCCGACGCGGCCGCTGCCGCCGACGGGGACACTGCCGCCGCCGGGGCCGCGATGCCCGGCGGGGCCGAGGCTGCCGGCGGCAGACCCGACCGTCTGAACCGAACAGGCCGTCACGGCCTCCGCCGCGTTCACCACGACCGCCCGTGGCCGACCGGCGCGTTCGTCCGCGGATTCGTCCCGGCGCCCGTCATCCGAGCACCAGTTCCTCGGCGAGCGCCTGGAGGCGGTAGCGGGCCGCGGCGAGATTGCCCTCCGTCCGGTCCAGCCAGAGGTGCAGGACGAGCGGACTGTCGAAGACGGTGTCGATGAAGCAGATCAGGTGGTAACTGCGCCCCGCAGTGAGGATGATGTCCTGCAACGGCGAGCGCCGGTCCTCCGCCACGGTGAAGGTCTCGCTCTCAACCGCCGCCCGAACCAAGTCCGTTGCCTCTGCGGCCGAGGTCTCGTGGTCGCCGGTGGGGCTGACGCCGGCACTACCGAGGGCGAGTCCGCTGCTCCAGTCGATGAGGCTGGCTGCACGGGCGCCGGCGATCGCCATCGCCCCGGACAGGCATTCGTCGATACCCGGCACTCGGGCTCCTTCGGAGGGTTCGGGACAGCCGGGCGCACGAGGCCGGCGCCGACCGGACCACCACGAGCAGTGGCGGGTTCGACACGGAAGGCTACTGGCGGATTCCGTATGACGAACATTCCAATGGCATATTCACATCTATGGCAGCTACTTTCGGCCAAGCTGTGACGACTCGTCAGTTTGGGACGTGTACCGAAACCCACTGGCCGGAGGCGAGGCCGGCCGGGCACCATCGGCCCACCTGGAGCGGGACCTTGGCCGGTTGTCGGCCACGCCGGAAGGTTTCGGCCGGCGACTGCGCTAAGGAGCGAGCAGCTGCGCCGGAGTTCGGGCGACCGGCACCGGCGACCTCGGCACGCGCGAACACACCGGCACATGCGGCGCGCCCGGACGGCGACCGAGGGGGTTGCGCACCGCCCGCCGACCGCGGCCCGACGGCGGCGCACCCGCAGGCACGACAGGGAGCACCACGGCCGGCGCCCATGACAGGAAACGACGAGGGGCGCGACGGGACACGGCGGGAGACGATGCGGAAACGGCGGAGGGGCCGTTCCGATGCGGAACGGCCCCTCCGGGTGGAGCGCCAGGCCCGGGTCGAACGGACTCTTCCTACTGAAAGTAGGACGTGCTCCAGTAGCACCACTGACGCCTGGCCGAGAGAACGTTTCCTCTCGACGGGAAGAACAGTAGCAGCACATCACGCCTGGTCAGAAATCGAACGGCACCCCGCGGACCTCACCCCCGGGAGCCGGCGGCCTCCTTGGCGGCCCGTTCGACCCGGTCGTGGTGGGCCTGCCACCAGGCCCGGTCGCCGGGGGCGGTGTTCTCGCCGTCCGGGCGCTGGCCGGTGGTGCCGTCGATGAGTTCGCGGACGACGTCGGCGTGGCCGGCGTGGCGCTGGGTCTCCGAGATCATATGGACCAGCGAGCCGTGCAGAGTCACCTCGTTGCGGTTGCCCCAGGGCACCCGGCCGGTGGCGTCGAGCGGCAGCGAGCCGATCGTCCCGTCCGAGTGCGCCCACGCCCTCCGGTACCACCCGACGATCTCCTCGCGGCTCTCGTCGGGGGTGGCCCAGAGGTCGGCGTTGGGCTCGGCGTCCCCGGTGATCCAGAGCGGCGGGCCGGTGAAGGGGCGCCCGAAGGTCGCGCCGAAGTAGACGGCCTCGGCCCCGGTCAGGTGTTTGACCAGGCCCAGCAGGTTGGTGCCGGTCGGGGTCAGCGGGCGGCGGACGTCGTACTCCGAAAGCCCTTCGAGCTTCCAGAGCAGCACGTCGCGGGCGTCCTGGAGGTAGATCCGCAAGTCTTCCTTGGGGCCCCTGGCAGTTGTCATGCGGACCAGTCTGCTGACCGGGGGGTCGTCGCGCACCGCCTTTGCCCGCCCGGACGTGCCCGGCCA
Organism: Kitasatospora sp. NBC_01560; assembly: GCF_045208415.1. NCBI lineage: Bacteria > Bacillati > Actinomycetota > Actinomycetes > Kitasatosporales > Streptomycetaceae > Kitasatospora > Kitasatospora sp. NBC_01560. The sequence continues at coordinate 1,890,402 of NZ_CP109364.1, forward strand.
CGGCAGTCGCCACCGGAGAACGCTCCGCGAGCCGGGGCTTCGCCTCGCGCGGGTCACCGCATCTGCCACCGGTTGGTCGAGTCGTGGTGACGGTCTGCGCGACCAGCTGACAACCACCGCGGCCGGTGACACCGGAAACCGGCGGTCGGCCACCCCTTCGTTCGAGCATGTGTTCGATTCAAGGCGTAGGCTGGCCCCATGCACGGCACCGTTCACCTCCAGCCCTCGCTGTTCGACGACACCGACCGGCGCGGGATCGCGCTCGGCCCGCTCGGCGGCCTGCGGCGGCAGCTGCTCGGGGCGGGCGCCTGGGTGGACGTGCTGCCCGGGTGGGTGACCGGGGCGGACCTCCTGTTCGACCGCCTCGCCGCCGAGGTGCCCTGGCGGGCGGAGCAGCGGGAGATGTACGAGCGGGTGGTGGCCGTCCCGCGGCTGCTCGCCTCGTACGGGGCTGGCGACGAGCCGCCCCACCCGCTGCTCGGCACGGCCCGCACGGCGCTGAGTGCGCACTACGCGGCGGAGCTGGGCGAGCCGTTCCGCACGCTGGGGCTCTGCTACTACCGGGACGGCCGGGACAGCGTGGCCTGGCACGGGGACCGGATCGGGCGCGGCGCGCGCGAGGACACCATGGTGGCGATCCTCTCGGTGGGCGAGCCGCGGGCGCTGCTGCTGCGGCCCCGGGGCGGCGGCGGGCCGGTGGTGCGGCACCTGGTCGGGCACGGGGACCTGCTGGTCATGGGCGGGTCGTGCCAGCGGACGTGGGAGCACGCGGTGCCCAAGACCGCCCGGCCGGCGGGCCCGCGGATCAGCGTCCAGTTCCGCCCGCACGGCGTGGCCTGAGCCCGGCCCCCGCGGCGCCCGCCCCGGTTGCCGCGGGGGCCGGGGCGGCGGAGGCTGGCCGGGGGTTCCACCGGGATCGGAGGACGGCATGCCGAAGGCGGGCAGGTACCGGGAGGGCGTGCCGTGCTGGGTCGAGCTGGCCGTGCCGGACGTACGGCGGGCCGAGCTGTTCTACGGGGAGCTGTTCGACTGGGACTTCGTCGAGCCGGACGGGCTCACCGGCCTCTCCGTGGCCACCCTGCACGGGGCGCAGGTCGCCGGGCTGGTCCACCGGGCCCCGGCGGGGGGCGGCTTCGGCTGGACGACCTACCTCGCCGTGGACGACGCCGACCGGGCGGCCGGGGCCGTCCGGCAGGCCGGCGGGCGGATCGTCCGGGAGCCGGGCGAGGTGGCCGACCTGGGCCGGGGCGCGCTCGCCGTGGACCCGCTCGGCGCGGCCTTCGGGCTCTGGCAGGGCCGGCTGAACCCGGGTGCGGGCCTGGTCAACGAGCCCGGGACGGTCACCTGGAACGAGCACCTGTCACCCGACCCGGACGGCGCCCGGGCGTTCTACCGGCAGGTCCTCGGGTACGACTACGCCCGCCCGGCGGGCGACTACACGGTGTTCCGGGCCGGCGGGCTGCCGGCCGGCGGGATCGGCGGGAACCCGGGGGTGGACCCGGACGGGCCGGCGGCCCTCTGGGCGGTGTACTTCGGCGCGGCGGACACCGACCGGACGGTGGCGCGGGCGGTCCGGCTCGGCGGGATCGTGCTGGACGGGCCGGAGCCGACGCCGTTCGGGCGGATCGCGGTGCTGCGGGACCACACCGGGGCGGTGTTCACCCTGATCGGCATCGGCCGGGAGGGCGCGCCCGAGGCGGCCTGAACCGGGCCGGGCCGACCACCGCCGGGGAGCTCACTCCCGCCCGGGGAGCCAGGGAAGCCCGGGAAGTCCGTGGAGCCCGGGGAGCCCACACGTCGACGCCGAGACGGCGGGCGAGGCCCACCGTCCCGGCGATCTGCGCGAGTTGCCCGTCGGCTCGTTCACGGTGCACGGACCCCACCTCCATGACCGGGACGCCAACACCCGTCGCAGCTCCTCCCTCGCGGGCCCGGACGCCGGCCGGTTCAGTCCTTGACCGCGCCGGCCAGCCCGGAGACCAGCTTGCGCTGCACCGCGATGAAGAAGATCAGCACCGGGACGGTCATCAGCGTGGACGCGGCCATGATGCCGCCCCAGTCGTTCTCGTCCGGCTTGAAGAAGACCAGCAGCGCCGAGGGGAGGGTCTGGTTCTCGGTCGCGCTGATGATGAAGGTCTTGGCGAAGACGAAGTCGTTCCACGCCGCGATGAAGGAGAAGACGCTGGTCGCGGCCAGGCCGGGGGCCACCAGCGGGAGCAGGATCCGCCAGAGGATCCGGCTCCGGCTCGCGCCGTCGATCTGGGCGGCCTCCTCGATCGAGACCGGGACGGCGGCGACGAAGCCGCGCATCATCCAGATCCCGAACGGGAGCGAGAACGCCAGCTGCACCAGGATCAGCGAGGCCAGGGTGTTGAGGCCGATCCCCGGCGCGACCCGGCCGGCGTCGCGGAACATGAAGAACAGCGGGATGGTCAGCGCCTCGACCGGGATCATCTGGGCGATCAGGAACATCACCATGATCGTGGTGCGGAACCTGAACCGGAAGCGGGTCACCGCGACCGCCGCGAGGAAGACCACCACCGCCGACAGCACCACCACCGCGAGGGCGATCACCAGGCTGTTCAGGAAGTACCGGCCGAACCCGTCGACGCTCAGCACCTGCCGGAAGCTCTCCAGCGTGGGGTGCGCGGTCCACGGCTTCGGGTCCAGCGACTGCACCTCGCCCTTGGGCTTGAAGGCGGAGAGGACCATCCAGAAGATCGGGAAGGCGGTCACCACGGCCACCAGCACGGCGGTGCTGTTGGCGGCGAGACGCCGGCGGCTGCGGGTGTTCACAGTTCGTTGCCCGTCCGTCGCAGGGTGCGGATGTAGAGGACCGTCGGGATCACCAGGACGAGCAGCATGATCACGCCGATGGCCGCGCCGAGCCCGTACTGGGAGGAGGCGAAGGCCTTCTGGTAGGCGTACACGTTGAGGACGAGGTTCTGGCCGGCGATGCCGCCGCCCTCGGTCATCACGTAGATCTGGGTGAAGACCTTGAAGTCCCAGATCACCGACTGGATCACCACGATGGTCAGGATCGGGCGCAGCATCGGCGCGGTGATCCGGCGGAAGGTCGTCCAGGTGCCGGCCCCGTCCAGCGCGGCGGCCTCCAGGATCTCCCCGGGGATCGCCCGGATGCCCGCGTAGAGCGTCACCATGACGAAGGGGAAGGAGTGCCAGACCACCACGGCGCCGACGATCAGGAACGCCGTCCACTTGTCGTAGAACCAGTTGTACTCGTGGAAGCCGCTCAGCCCGAGGTCGACCAGGGTCTTGTTGACCAGGCCGAGGTTGGTGTCGAAGAGGAAGCTCCACACCGTCGACCCGGTCATCGCGGGCGCCGCCCAGGCCGCCATCGCGGCGGTGGTCAGGATCAGCCGGGCGGTCGTGCCGACCCTGGTGAGCAGCACGGCGAGGGTGGCTCCGACGGCCAGTGTGGCGACCACGCAGAAGGCGGCGAAGCCGACCGTCTGCGAGAGCACCGACCAGAACTGGCCGTCGCTCAGGATGGTCCGGTAGTTGCCGAGGCCGACGAAGCTGGTCGGCACTCCCCCGGACGCCTGGGCCTGCCCGAAGTCCAGCACCGACAGCAGGCCGAGCTGGTAGATCGGGTAGGCCACCAGCGGGATCATGATGACCGCGGCCGGCAGCAGGAGCAGCAGCGGGGGGCGGCGGCGGCCCCGGCCGCGCGGGGGCGCGGCCGGAGCGGTGCCCCCGCGGCGGCGCCCGCTCGGGGAGGGCGCCGCCGGGGCGGTCGTGGTGGATGCGGACACGTGCGGGACCTGCTCTCTGGATACGCCTCGCGGGGCCGGCCCCTCCCGGAGCCGGCTGCCCGCCGGGGCCTGCGATCAGTGGGCCGCGAAGGCCGAGGTGATCTGCGTGGCGGCGTCGCCCGAGGCCTTGGCCACGTCCGCCTTGCCGGTGACGACCTGCTGGAGCATGGTCGGGATGACCGCCTGCGCGTCGATCTGGGCCCAGGCCTGGTCCAGCGGCACGAACTTCGTCCCGGCGGCGATGGTGTCGGTGAAGGGCTTCAGGAAGGCGTCCTTCGCCGCGACCGCGGCACTGACGGACTTGAGCGTCGGCAGGTTGCCCATCGCGTCGTACATCTGGCCCTGGTAGGCGGGGCTTGCCAGCAGTTCGGCGAACTCGACCGCGAGCGTGCGGTGCTTGGCCGCCTTCATCACGCCCAGGTTGTTGCCACCGGCGAACGCCGGGGCGATCGAGCCGGCCTTCGCCCCGGGCAGCGGCACGACCCCGTACTTCTCCTTGACCGCGCCCGCGTCGACCTTGCTGCGGCTGGAGTTGGGCAGGATCGCCATCGCGGACTTGCCGGCCGCGAACAGGTCGACGGTCTTGCCGCCGGTGAGGTCGGCGCACTGCTGCGCCGGGCAGCCGTTCTCGCCGAAGAGGTCGGTGTAGCGCTTGATGCCGGCCTGCGCGGCGGGCGAGTTGATGGCGGCCTTGTACGTGGTGCCGTCCTTGGCGGCGATGTCGCCGCCGGCGTCCCAGACGAACGGCAGCGCGCCGAAGGTGTACTTGCCGCCGACGGCGATCCCGAAGGTGTCCGGGTGCGCGGCGTGGATCTTCTGGGTGGCGGCCACCAGCTCGTCGTAGGACGTCGGCGCGGCCAGCCCGGCCTCGGTGAACAGGTCGGTGCGGAAGTACAGCGCGCGCACGGCGACCCACCACGGCAGGCCGTAGGTCTTGCCGTCCACCACGGCCGTCCCGGCGATCACCGGGTCGAGGTCGGCCTTGTCCTTCCACCGGTCGAGGTCGGCGCCGATCTCGGCCAGCCCGCCGGCGGCGACGTAACCGGGGAGGTCGGTGTTGCCGAACTCGACGAGGTCCGGGGCGCTGTTCGGGTCGTTGAACGCGCCCTTCATCTTGGCCGCGCGCGCCGAGGCGTCGGTGTCGATGTAGCTGACGTTGACGGTGACACCCTGGTGGGAGGCCTGGAACTCGGTGACCGCCTTGCCGATCACCGCTTCCTTCGCCGCGTTGCCGGCCTCGTTGTACAGCCAGACCTGCAGCGTGCCGGTCTTCTCGTCCGCGGCCTTGTCGCCGGCGGGCAGTGCGGTGCCGGGCGAACAGGCGGCCGCGGCGGCGATACAGGTGGCGGTGAGCACGGCGGCCGCAGCGGTCCGTCCGATGAGTCGCATGGGTGGAAACCTCCCCTCCCGACAGCTGCCGCCGAGACGTGCACCGCTGGGGACGGGCGCGTCGAAGCAGGCCCTGACCGGGGCCGATGGTGGGTGCGTGAACGCAGGATGTGGGGGTACGGCAGGGCGGCCGCCCGGGTGGAGGCTGCGCCGCCTGCTCGATGCCAGGACGTTAGGCGGGCCCGCTCGGGGGCAACAAGAGGCGATTCGGGAAGTTTTGCACTGCACAACGGCGTATCGAAGAATCGGCGAACCGGGCGTCACGGGGTACCGTCTGACACCACCGCCGCAGCCCGGCGGCGGAACGAGAGGGGAACGGAGCCATGACGGAGACGGGGACCGGCGCGGAGCCAGAAACCGGCGCTGGACCGGAAACTGCGGCCGGCGCGGAAACCGCGGGGCCGGACGCGGCGGTGGGCCCGGATGCGGCGGCGGCAGCGGCAGCGGCAGCGGCAGCGGCAGCCGGTACGGAATCGGCGGCGGCAGCGGCAGCGGCAGCGGCGAAGCCGGCCAGGAAGGCGGCCACCTCCGACCGCAACCAGTCGTCCTCGCTTCGCCGCGCCCTCGCCGTCCTCGGTCACGTGCGCGACCACGGCAACGGCCGCGGCGTCCCGCTCGCCCAGCTCGCCGAGGCGCTCGACCTCAACAAGAGCACCGTGCTGCGGCTGGCCGGCCCGCTGCTCGACGAGCACCTGCTCGACCGCGACCGGGAGACCGGCTGGTTCCGGCTCGGCCACGGGTCGCTCCGGCTCGGCCAGGCCTACCTCTCCACCCTCGACCTGCGCAGCATGGCCGCCGAACACCTCAGACGCCTGCAGCGCGAGGCCGGCGAGACCGTCCACCTGACCGTCTGGCAGGCCCCCGGCATCGTCTACCTGGACAAGGTCGAGGACGAGACCAATGTGCGGATGGCCTCCCGGGTCGGCAGCCGCGCCCCGGCCTACTGCACGGCCACCGGAAAGGCGATCCTGGCCTGGCTGCCCGAGGAGGCCGTCGCCGAGGTGGTCGCCGCCGGCCTGCGCCCGGTCACCGCCTGGACCATCTCCGACGAGACCCACCTGCGGGCCGACCTGGCGCGGATCCGCGCCCGCGGCTACTCCATCGACGACCGGGAGAACGAGCCCGAGGTCCGCTGCGTCGCCGCCCCGATCTTCGACCACACCGGCGAGGTGACCGCCGCCCTCTCGGTCTCCGGCCTCACCTCCCGGATGACCGCGGCCCGGGTCCGGTCGCTGGGGCCGGTGGTCGCCCAGGTCGGCCTACGGATCTCGCGCGAACTCGGCTCCGACCGGCAGCCCGGCTGACGGGCCCGTCGCGGGCCTCCGAGGGCCCCCGCGGAACGCGGACGAGGCCCGGCGCCGAGAACGGCACCGGACCTCGTCCAGCGGTAGAGCGCCAGGCCCGGGTCGAACGGACTCTCCCTACTGAAAGTAGGGCGTGCTCCAGTAGCACCACTGACGCCTGACAAGAGATCATCTCCCTTGCGACGAGAAGAAGACTAGCAGGTCAGCGGCCCTGTCGCGAAACCGGACAGCGGTCCGACAGCCCCACGTAACGCGGACGAGGCCCGGCGCCGAGAACGGCACCGGACCTCGTCCAGCAGTGGAGCGCCAGGCCCGGGTCGAACGGACTCTCCCTACTGAAAGTAGGGCGTGCTCCAGTAGCACCACTGACGCCTGACAAGAGATCATCTCCCTTGCGACAGGTAGAACAGTACCAGCTCAGAGCACCTGCACGATTCCGAGGGGAACCCGAAATGAGCACCACTCAGCCCACCGCGCCGGAGACCGTCGAGTACACCCAGGGGCGTCTCATGGACGTCCACCGACCCACCGACGGTGGCGGCGGACCGGCGCCCGTCGTCCTGCTCTGGCACGGCCGGGGCGCCGACGAGCGCGACGTCCTGCGCCCCCTGGCGACCGAGGCCGCCGGGCTCGGCCTGCTGGTGCTCGTACCGGACTGGCGGTCCGACGGGGAGGACGGGGGCCGCGCCGAACTGCTGGCCTCGTTCGAGCACGCCCGCCGGCACGCGGCGGCCTACGGCGGCGACCCGGAGCGGTTCGTGCTGGCCGGCTGGTCGCTCGGCGGGCGCGAGGCCGTCGCCCTGGCCACCCACCCGGACACCCCTGCCGACGTCCGCCCGACGGCGGTGGTCGGCATCGCCTCCAGCTACGTCAACCCCGCCTGCACCACCGGCGACGCACCGCTGAAGCTGCTGGCCGACCGGCCGTCCCCGATACCGGTCTGGCTGGTCCACGGCTCGCGCGACGAGCTGGTGCCCGCCGAGCGGACCCTCGAACTGGCCCGGGTCCTGCCGGATGCACAGCTGCTGGAGCTGGACAGCGACCACGCCGGCGTCGTCATGACCGAGTTCGACCCGGCGGTCGAGCGGTGCCGGCCCGCCCTGGCCGGGCACGCCGTCGACGCCGGGCGGGCGACCGCCCGGGTGCTGGCCCGGGCGGCCGGGGTGATCAACGGCTGAGCGGGCGGGCCTCGGCGTGCCAGGCGTCGCGCCGTCCGGGCGCGCCGCCGCGGGTCCGCCGCGGCAGCGCGGCGAGGAGCGCCGGCAGGACGGCGAGCAGCAGGGCCGCGGCCGCGAACAGGAGTAGGTGCGCGCCCTCGGCGACGGGGCCGGACCAGCCCAGGCCGCCGTGGCGGTGCTCGACGAAGCCGTTGTGGAAGAGCCAGGCGGCCACCGCGACCAGGGGGGCGGCAGCCGGGCGGGAGTGCCGGCCGACCGCTCCGCAGAGCGCGGCGTAGGCGGCGAGGGCCACCCAGGTGGGCCGCAGCTCGCCGAGGACGGCGAGCACAGGCAGCAGGGCGGCGCCGGCGAGCAGCGCCACCGCGCCGGACATCGCCACCGGAAGGCACTGCGGCCGGGCACGCGGGACACGGGGACGGGGACCGCCATCGGGGCCGCTCTCGGGACCGCTCTCGGGACCGTCGCAGGGACCGTCGCAGGGTCCGGAGCGCGGTTCGGAGCGAGGTCCGGAGCGAGGTCCGGAGCGAGGTCCGGAGTGGGTCATCGCGCTCACCGTCCGACCGTCAGCGGGCTCAGCAGGGTCTGGTGGTGGCGTTCGAGGGCCTCCAGTTCGCGTTGCAGCGGTGGCCTGGGCACGGCCAGCACCGGGCAGGTCGCGTGCCGGACGCAGTGGGTGGTGACGGACGGCCGCAGCACCCGCGCGATCGGACCGCGGCCGCCGGCGCCGAGGACGAGCAGGTCGCCCGGGCGGTCGGCGGAGGCGACCAGCGCCCGGCCGGTCTCGCCCCGGACGATCCGGCTGCGCAGCCGGACGCCCGCGAAGCCGCCGCCGAACGCCTCGTCCAGGGCCTGGCGCAGCCGGGTGGCGGCCGCGTCGCGGCAGGCCGAGAGCAGCGGCGGGCACGGGGAGCGGCGGTAGCCGAACTCGCCGCCCGCCGGCGTCCAGCAGTGCACCGCGAGCACCTCGGCGTCGGCGCCGCGGGCCTCCGCGACGGCGCGGTGCAGGGCGGCCAGACTGCCGAGGGAGCCGCTGACGCCGACGACGATGCGGCCCCGCCCGTCGTCGTCCCGCCCGTACGGTCCGCCGACCGCTCCGGTTTCCGCTCCGGCGCCGTTCTCCGTCATGGCCCTTCCCGTCCTTCCTGCTGCTGCGTCCCGTGCCCCGCGTTCGGCGCGCCGGGTGCGGCGCCGCCGTCCTCCAGCAAAGCCCGGCCAGGCCGCGGAGGGGCCGTTCGTTGACGGAGCTCTGACGCGCGGGGCCCGGATCCGTACGCGGCCCTGACGCGGGCTCGGCGTGGCCCCGGGACGGGCCTCGACCCCGCCCGCGCCCCCGGCCCCGCCGCGGGCGGGGGTGCGGGCACCGGCGCGGCGCACCGGCCGCGGGGAGGCCGTCCCTGACCGGCCGGCGAGTACCCTGGGCCGCAACAGCGGAATCCCTCCACCACGAGGTGAGTTGATGGCTCGTCAGCAGGATGCCGTCCGCCCGGCGGAGCCGGCCGCGGTCCTCGCCGGCCGGCTCCGGGCCGCGTTGGAGGACAGTGCCGTGCCGGGCCGCGCGGAGGCCGAACGGGCGTACCTGAAGAGCGAACTACAGCACCTCGGGGTGCCGGTGCCGGCGATGCGTGCCGTGGTCCGCAACGCGCTGCGGGCCGCGCCGGGGCTGGACCGCGCCGAACTCCTGGAGCTCGCCGCCGAGTTGTGGGCCCCGCCGGTGCACGAATCCCGCTCCTGCGCACTGCTGCTCCTGGAGTACCGCGCCGAGCTGCTCCGCGCCGAGGACACGGCCTTCCTGGAGCGCCTGCTGCGGGAGTGCGCGACCTGGGCCCACGTCGACCTGCTCGCCCCCAAGGTGGCCGGCGCGCTACTGCTGCGCCTGCCGGAGACTGCGGCGGACTTCCAGCGCTGGAGCCGTGACGAGGAGCAGTGGGTGCGGCGCGGCGGGGTGCTCTCCTACGTCCTCGCGCTCCGCGAACCGGCGGAGTTCCCGCACCACTTCGACGCGTTCGCGGCGCTCGCCGATCCGCTGCTGGCCGACCCCCGGTTCTTCGTGCGCAAGGCGGTGGGCTGGACGCTGCGAGAGGGGGTCAAACACCACCCCGCCGAGGTCACCGGCTGGCTGGGGCGCCGGCTGGACCGGGTCTCCGGGCTCACCCTGCGCGAGGCGATCCGGCCGGTGGACGAGCAGGCGGCCACCCGGCTGCTGGCGGCGCACCGGGAACTGCACGGCCGCCGCCCGCAGGGCTGAGGCAGCGGCGCCGGACGCCCGTGCCTCCGCCGCTCGCCGCCGCGGCCGGGTGACGTCCGGGTGTCCGCGGGGCCAGCGGGCCGCCACCGCTGGAAGAACGTGCGCCGGCGGGACGGGCCGCCACCCCGGCCGACCTGCGCGGGAGCGGACCTCCCAGATCGCTGGGGCCTTCCGGGGCACGGGCGGGCGGGGCAAGGATCCCGGTGACCTGCCCGCCCGCACCGTCCGGGAGTCCGCCTGATGCCCCGTCCCGTGATGCCCCGCCCTCTGATGTCCCGCCCCCTGATGTCCCGCCCCCTGATGCCCCGCCCCGCCGCCCGCGGCACTGCCCGCCTCGCCGCCCGGGTCGTCCCGGTCCTCGCCCTGGCCGTCGCCCTCGGCCTCGCGACCACCTCGCCCGCGCTCGCCGATCCGCCCGCGCCCGCCGCGACCGACCTCGTCGGCGTGGGGGCCCAGGGGACGGACGCGCTGCTCAACCAGCTGTCCACCGACTACAACGCCGCACTGGCGGCGGCCGGGGACACCACCTCGCCCCGGCTGTACAGCTGGGACGCGTACGGCCCGACGAGCATCACGACCAAGTCGGGGGCGTATTCGATGTTCCGCCCCTACAACTCCAACGCGGGCGTCACCGCCCTCAACGCCACCACCAGCAGCACGCTCGACTTCGCGCGCAGCGCGCGGTTCCCCGCCGTCGGCGACCCCGTCTCCACCCTCTTCGTCGCCATGGCCAAGGACGCCGTCAGCTGGGCCGCCCCGACCGGTGGGCGTGCCCCGGCCAGTCTGACCACCGCCCAGCTGCGCGGGATCTACACCTGCGACATCACCAACTGGCGCCAGATCGACCCGGCCCTGCCCGACGCCACCATCCACCCGTTCCTGGCCGGCTACCTCACCGTGGACCGGCTCGGACCGTCCGGGCCGATGATGGACTCCTCGTCCTTCTTCCTGCGCGCCATCGGCTACCCCCTCGTCCTGGACGGCTGGACCGACCACTCCTGCGTCCGTGTCGTCGAACGGGAGAACCAGGGCGCGGACGCCGTCCTGCACGACCCGGACGCGATCGTGCCGTACTCCGTCGGCCGCTACCTCGGGCAGGCGTACGGCGGGCACACCCGACCGGGCGACGAGCCCGGGGCGCTCGTCCCGCGCGCGATCAACGGCATCGCGCCGTTCAACCCCGTGCACACCGTCAACGGACCCTTCGCCGCCTCGACGTACGGCCGCATCCTGTTCAACACCGTCCGCCAGACGGAGTGGCAGGCCACCGACGCGCACGGCGCCGCGCTGCGCGCCGTCTTCGGGCCGTCGGGGTGGATCTGCCGCTACGGCGCGGCCGACCTGCGCAGCCACGGATTCCTCCAGCTGCCGGGCGTCGCCTGCGGACAGGCCCTGCACTCCTGAACGGACCGGCCCCGGGGCATGGAACCCCGGGGCCGGCCGTGCGCCCCCGCCGGTGGCGGGCCCGCGGTCAGACCGCCGCCGGCCGGCCGCCCGCCCGCGGCCGGAGCCAGACCGCCCAGGTCAGCGCCGAGCAGCACAGGTAGGCGACGAGGAAGCCCAGATAGGCGGCGTCGCCGTTGTGGCTGGCCAGGAAGGACTGCCGGAAGGCCAGGTTGACCAGCACCCCGCCGAACGCGCCCACCGCGCCGGCCAGTCCGATCAGTGCGGCGGAGCGGCGCCGGGAGGCGGCCTCGGCCGCCTCCGGGTCGGCGCCGGCCGCGACGGCGGCCCGGGCCCGGGCCTGGTAGTGCGCCGGGATCATCTTGTAGGTCGAGCCGTTGCCGATCCCGCTGAGCACGAAGAGCGCGATGAAGCCGGTCAGGAAGAGCGCCAGCGAGTGCGCCCGGGAGGCGGCCAGGACGAGCGCGGTACCGGCGCCCATCGCGACGAAGGTGACCAGGGTGACGCGGGCGCCGCCCCAGCGGTCGGCCAGCCGGCCGCCGACCGGGCGCAGCAGCGAGCCGAGCAGCGGGCCGAGGAACGTCAGCGCCGCCGCCTTCACCGGGGTGTCGAAGCGGTCGTGGAACTGCACCTGGAGCACCTGGCCGAAGGCGAAGCCGAAGCCGATGAACGAGCCGAAGGTGCCGATGTAGAGGGTGGAGACGGCCCAGCCGTACGGGTCGCGGGCCACCTCGCGCAGGGCCCGGCCCTCACCCCGCGGCGGGGCGGCCAGGTTGTCCATCCGTGCCCAGGCGCCCGCCGCGGCGAGCACGATGAGCGGCAGGTAGAGCAGCGGCAGCAGGCGGGGGTGCGCGGCGCCCGCGGTGGCCAGCACGAGCAGGCCGAGCAGCTGGACGGCCGGGACGCCCAGGTTGCCGCCGCCCGCGTTGATGCCGAGCGCCCAGCCCTTGAGGCGGTGCGGGTAGAAGGCGTTGATGTTGGCCATCGAGGAGGCGAAGTTGCCGCCGCCGACGCCGGCCACGCAGGCCACCGCGAGCAGGGTGCCGTAGGAGACGCCCGGGGTGAGCACCAGGGCCGCCAGGGTGGTGGGGAGGAGCAGGAGCAGGGCGCTGATCACCGTCCAGTTCCGGCCGCCGAACCGGCCCACGGCGAAGGTGTAGGGCAGCCGGAGCGCGGCGCCGAGCGCGGTGGGCAGGGCGGTGAGGGTGAACTTGCCGGCGACGTCGATGTGGTACTCGGGGCCGAGGAAGAGCACCAGCACCGACCAGAGGCTCCAGACCGAGAAGCCGATGTGCTCGGAGAGGACGGAGAACACCAGGTTGCGGCGGGCGATCCGGGCGCCGGTCCGCTCCCAGAAGGCCGCGTCCTCCGGCTCCCAGGGGGTCAGCGGCGCGGCGCCGGTTCTCGGGGTGTCGACGACGGCGCTCATGCTGCCTCCTCCTCGGTGGTGGTGCCGGGGGTGGTGCCGGTGCGGGTACTGGTGGTTGTGCCGGTGCGGGTACTGGTGGTGGTGCCGGTGCGGCTGTCGTGCCGGACCGGCCAGAGCCGCAGGACGGCGGGGCTGCCGTCGGGGGCGGTGTCCTCGTCGAGGCAGCGGCCGTCGGTCAGGTCGAAGACCTGCTTGTACATCGGCGAGGCCAGCGTGGGCCGGCCGCCGCGGCTGCCGAGCAGGCCCCGGGAGAGGACCTGGGCGCCGCTGAACGGGTCGCGGTTGTCGACGGCGTGCAGGGCGCCGGCGCGGTCGCGGAAGACGGCCACCTGGGCGCCGTCGAGCAGGACGGCGACGCCGCGTCCGGGTTGCAGGTCGGCGAGGGTGCAGACGGCTTGCCAGCGGATGCCGTCGTGGATCTCCACGGTCACGGGGTGAGCACCTCCAGTCGGGGTCCGGCCACCAGGACCGGAGCGGGGGCGGTGAGGACGGTTCCGTTCTCACCGGGGCGGGCGGGGCGGATCTGGCCGCGTTCCGGGACGAACGTAACGGCAGGGTCGGGAGTGCCGGGAGAGTTGACGAAGGACGAAAATCGGCGCAGTCGCTCGGGGTCGGCCAGCGTTGCGGCCCATTCGTCCTGGTAGTTACCGATATGACGGGACATCAACTCGTCCAGTTCGGCGGCGATGCCGAGCGAGTCGTCGAGGACGACCGCACGAAGGTGGTCCAGACCACCCTCCAGTCGCTCCAGCCAGACCGAGGTGCGCTCCAGCCGGTCGGCGGTGCGGATGTAGAACATCAGGTAGCGGTCGATGGTGCGGATCAGCGTCTCGCGGTCCAGGTCGGCGGCGAGCAGGTCGGCGTGCCGGGGCGTCATGCCGCCGTTGCCCCCGACGTAGAGGTTCCAGCCGGCCGAGGTGGCGATGATGCCGAAGTCCTTGCTCTGCGCCTCGGCGCACTCGCGGGCGCAGCCGGAGACGGCGGACTTGAGCTTGTGCGGGGAGCGCAACCCCCGGTAACGGAGCTCCAGTTCGATCGCCAGGCCGACCGAGTCCTGCACGCCGTAGCGGCACCACGTCTCGCCGACGCAGGACTTCACGGTGCGCAGCGCCTTGCCGTAGGCGTGCCCCGACTCGAAGCCCGCCTCGACCAGGCGGTGCCAGATGCCGGGGAGCTGGTCGACGCCGGCACCGAGCAGGTCGATCCGCTGACCTCCGGTGATCTTGGTGTAGAGGCCGTAGTCGCGGGCGATCTCGCCGATGGCGATCAGGCCCTCGGGGGTGATCTCGCCGCCGGGGACGCGCGGCACCACCGAATAGGAGCCGTTGCGCTGGAGGTTGGCCAGGAAGTGGTCGTTGGAGTCCTGCAGGGCGGCCTGTTCGCCGTCCAGGATGTGGCCGCCGCCGAGGCTGGCGAGGATGGAGGCGACGGTGGGCTTGCAGATGTCGCAGCCCTCGCCGCTGCCGTGCCGGTCGAGCAGTTCGGAGAAGCCGGCGATGCCGGTGACCCGCACGATCTCGTACAGTTCGGCGCGGGTCTGCGCGAAGTGCTCGCAGAGGCCGGTCTGCGGGGCCGCGCCGGTGGCCTCCAGCTCCTCGTTGACGACGGCGGTCAGCTGCTTGATGCAGCTGCCGCAGCCGGTGCCGGCCCGGGTGCACTTCTTGACGGCCGTGACGGACTCGCAGCCCTGCTCGTGGACGGCGGCCCGCACGGTGCCCTGGGTGACGTTGTGGCAGGAGCAGAGCACCGCCTCGTCGGGCAGCGCGACCGGCCCGGCGGAGCCGGCCCCGGCGGGCAGCACCAGCTGCTCGGGCGGCGTGGTGAGCGGCTTGCCCGCCATGGCGAGCGGGCGCAGGGTGCCGTAGGCCTCGGTGTCGCCGACGAGGACGCCGCCGAGCAGCGCGCCGTCGGAGCCGATCACCAGCTTGCGGTAGACGCCGAGCCGGCGGTCGCTGTAGAGCACGTCGAGGGCGCCCTCGGCGGTGCCGTGCGGATCGCCGAAGCTGGCCACGTCGACGCCGAGCAGCTTGAGCTTGGTGGAGGTGTCGGCGCCGGTGAACCCGCGGCCGGCCTCCCCCGCCAGGGCCCGGGCCGCCGCCTCGGCCATCTGGTAGCCGGGGGCGACCAGGCCGTAGACCCGGCCGTCCACCGTCTGCGCGCACTCGCCGACGGCCAGCACGGCCGGGTCGGCCGTCCGGCAGTGCTCGTCCACCACGATGCCGCCGCGCTCGCCGACCGGCAGGCCGCAGTCCCGGGCCAGCTGGTCGCGCGGCCGGACGCCGGCCGAGAACACCACGAGGTCCGCGGCGAGTTCGCGGCCGTCGGAGAGGGCGAGCGCGCGGGCCCGGCCGTCCCCCGCGGTCTCCACCGCGGCGGCACCGGCGCCGGTGTGGACGGTGACGCCGAGCTCCTCGATCTTGCGCCGGAGCACCTCGCCGCCGCCCTCGTCGACCTGGACGGCCATCAGCCGCGGGGCGAACTCGACCACGTGGGTGGCCAGGCCCATGGCACGCAGCGCGCCCGCCGCCTCCAGGCCGAGCAGGCCGCCGCCGACCACCACCCCGGTCCTCGCCCGCCCCGCGTCGGCCCGGATCGCGTCGAGGTCCTCGATGGTGCGGTAGACGTGGCAGCCGGGCGCCTCACGGCCGGGGACGGGCGGCACGAACGGCACCGAGCCGGTGGCCAGCACCAGGGCGTCGTACCGGACTTCGTGCCCGGCCCGGGTGGTGACGGTGCGGGCGGCCCGGTCCACGGCGGCGACCGGGTCGCCGAGCCGCAGGTCGATGCCGTGCTCGGCGAGGAAGCCGGGCGGGCAGAGCGTGAGGTCCTCGGCCGTCCCGCCGTCGAACAGCGAGCTGAGGTGCACGCGGTCGTACGCGGGGCGGGGCTCCTCGGCGAGCACGGTGATCCGCCACTGCCCGGCGGCGGGCTGCTCGGTGAACGCCTCCAGGAAGCGCTGGCCTACCATGCCGTGGCCGACGAGGACGAGGTCCTGTGGTCGCCGGTCGGGCGTGTGCGCTGTCATCGCGGTACTCCTCGGGGTCGTGCGGCGCCGGGCGGTCGGAGGCGCTCGGGCGAGCGGGTGCGGCGGGGTGCGGGTGGTGTCACGGGTGCCGTGGGTGGAGCTGGTGCCGTGGGTGCCGGCAGTGCCGTGGGTGCCGGCAGTGCCGTGGGTACGGGCGGTGCGTCAGGTACGGGCGGTGCGGCGGGTGCAGCCGGTGGCCGGTGCGCGGGCCGTCCCGCCGCCTGGCCGCCGGCGGGGCCGGTCACCCGGCGGCCACCCGGTGGAGGTGGTCGTCGTACCCGATGAATGTCGCCCGTGATCGTTTCGCCGCAGGGTCCCCCGTGTTGCGGGCCGGGTACGCGTCGCTCACGCCCCACCGGGACCGGGGTGCGCAGCAGGACATCAGCCGTAACCGGGCCCGTGGTTTCGCTAACCCGCAGGTGACGGGCGGGCAATCCCCACGTAACGCGGCCCACGCACCCTTACGGCCATGGCACCCTCCCCCACCCCCGACCTCCCGCGCCCCAGTGCACAGCCGGGACCGCTCACCGGATTCACCATCGGGGTCACCGCCGCGCGCCGCCGCGACGAACTCGTCGCGCTGCTCACCCGGCGCGGCGCCCAGGTGGTCGAGGCGCCCGTACTGCGGATCACCCCGCTCGCCGACGACCACGCCCTGCGCCGGGCCACCGAACTCTGCCTCGCCGCGCCGCTCGACTACGTCGTCGCCACCACCGGCGTCGGCTGGCGCGGCTGGATGAGCGCCGCCGAGGGCTGGGGCCGCGGCTCCGCCCTCGCCGACGCCTGCCGGAACGCGGTGGTGCTCAGCCGCGGCCCCAAGGCCACCGGCGCCGTCCGGGCCAGCGGCCTCGGCGAGGGTTTCGCACCCGCCTCCGAGGCCACCGGCGAACTCCTCACCTGGCTGCTCGCCCGGCCCCTCGCCGGCCGCCGGATCGCCGTCCAGGAACACGGCATCCGGCTGGACTCCTTCGCGGCGGCGCTGCGCGAACGCGGCGCCGAGGTGATCTCCGTCCCGGTCTACCGCTGGGAGGCGCCGGACGACCCGGCTCCGGTGCGGCGGCTGGTCGAGCAGACCGTCCGGCGCCAGGTCCACGCCCTCGCCTTCACCAGTGCCCCGGCCGTCTCGGCGTTCGTCGGGACGGCCACCGCCGAGGGCCTGCGCGAACCACTGCTGGAAGCGCTGCGCAGCGACGTGCTGCCGGTCTGCGTGGGCGCACTCTGCGCGCGGCCGTTCACCGAACTCGGCCTGACCGCGGTGTACCCGGAGCGCGGCCGGCTCGGCTCGCTGGTCCGCCTGCTCGCCGACACGCTGCCCGGCCGGGGCCGCCGGGAGCTGGCACTCGCCGGGCGGGTGCTCACCCTCCAGGGCAACGCCGTCCTCGTCGACGGCCACAGCCACTGGCTCAGCCCGCGCGGTGCCGCCGTGCTGCGCGCCCTCGCCGAACAGCCCGGCCGGGTGCTCAGCCGGGCCGAACTGCTCCGCACCGCCTGGGCCGACGCGACGGCCGACGAACACGCCGTGGAGGCCGCCGTCGGCCGGCTGCGGGCGGCCCTCGGCCCGCACGGCGCACTGATCCGGACCGTCCCCAAACGCGGCTACCGACTGGCGGCGGGCTGATGCGGGCCGCCTTGCCGCGCCCCGTGCGCGGGAGCCGGCCACCGGCGCTCCGACCGTCCCTGCCGTCCTCGTCCCAGCCGTCCTCGCCCTCGTCCTTGCCCGAACCGCCCGGGGACCGGCCGGTGCTGGTCGCCGTCGCCCACGGCAGCCGGCACCCCGCCGGCGTCGCGGCGACCCGGGCACTGCTGGCGCGCGTACGCGCGCAGCGCCCCGAACTCGACGTCCGCTGCTGCTTCCTGGACCTCGCCGCCCCCTCCCTCCCGGAGGTACTGGAGGGGCTCTCCGACGGCGAACCCGCCGTCCTGGTGCCGCTGCTCCTCGGCACCGGCTACCACCTGCGGGCGGACATCCCCGGCGCGCTGGCCGCCGCCCGGCTGCCGCACGTCCGGCTCGCGCCCGCTCTGGGCCCGGACCGGCTGCTCGCCGCCGTCCTCGCCGACCGGCTCACCGAGAGCGGGCGCCCGGCCGGGGCCGGCCCCGTGGTGCTCGCCGCGGCCGGCTCCTCCGATCCGGCGGCCGCCGCCGACACCCGCCGCACCGCCCGCCTGCTCGCGGACCGGCTCGCCGACGGCCGGCCCGTCGTCCCCGCCCAGCTCGCCGGGGCCGGGCCGACCCCGGCCGAGGCCGTTTACGCCCTGCACGCCGCCGGCCACCGCCGGGTCGCCGTCGCCACCTACCTGCTCGGCCCGGGCTTCTTCGCCGACCGGGCCGCCGGCACCTCCGCGCTCTGGACCACCGCCCCGCTCGGTACCCACGACGCCCTCGCCCGCCTGGTCGGCGAGCGCTACGACCACGCCCGCCGCCGTACGGCCCACCCGCTCCCGGAACGGGCGGTCGCCCGCGCCTGAGACGGCGGCGCACCGGCCGGTCCGGGCCGCACGGGTCAGGCCGGGCCGCGCCGGTCCGTCACATGGACGACCCGCAGCTCGGTGTCCACGGCGGACATGGTGTCGAACGCCCCACCGGCAAGGCGACCGGTTTTCCGCAGCCCCGGCGAAGCTGTCGGCCTGCTCACATCCGCACGGCGGACCGGGACGGGCCCGGCGCCGCTGCGTAGGGTGGATCTTGGCGGCACGGGCGGCTCGGACGACGGGGTGGACGTTGAGCACGGGAACTTCTCTGACGGCACGTCAACTCATCGGGCTGCTGGTGGACCCCGGCACGTACCGGAGCTGGGACGAACCGCCCGGCGCGGAGCCGGCGGACGCCGACTACCGGGCGGCGCTGGCCCGGGCCCGCGAGCGGACCGGGGTGGACGAGGCGGTGGTCACCGGCCTCGGGCTGATCGGCGGGCGGCCGGTGGCGCTGGTGGCGTCCGAATTCGGCTTCCTCGGCGGGTCGATCGGGGTGGCGACGGCCGAGCGCATCACCCGGGCCGTCGAACGGG
This sequence comes from Kitasatospora sp. NBC_01560, assembly GCF_045208415.1. Taxonomy (NCBI): domain Bacteria; kingdom Bacillati; phylum Actinomycetota; class Actinomycetes; order Kitasatosporales; family Streptomycetaceae; genus Kitasatospora; species Kitasatospora sp. NBC_01560. The sequence goes on from NZ_CP109364.1 coordinate 1,909,157, forward strand.
CGACCGCCGGGCGGCTGCCCCTGATCGCCCTGCCGGTCTCGGGCGGCACCCGGATGCAGGAGGGCACCGCGGCCTTCCTCTGCATGCTGCGGATCACCGCCGCCGTGCAGGCGCACCGCGCGGCCGGACTCCCCTACCTCACCTACCTGCGCAACCCCACCATGGGCGGCGTGTTCGCCTCCTGGGGGACGCTCGGGCAACTGGTCTTCGCCGAACCGGCCGCGCGCCTGGGCTTCCTCGGCCCGCGCGTGTACGAGGAGCTGCGGGGCGTAGAGCTGCCGCCGGACGTCCAGCGCGCCGAGACGCTCGCCGAACGCGGGCTGGTGGACGCCGTGGTGCCCCCCGAGGACCTGCGCGAGGTGCTGCGCCGCTCACTCACCGTCCTGACCCTCGACACGACCGAGGCCGGGACGGAGGCCGCGGCGGAGGCCGAGACCGCACCGGCCGGGGCCCGCCCCGACGTGCCGGAGCGGCGCCCCGACGCCTGGGACTCGGTGTGCCGCTCCCGCCGGCCCGACCGGCCGGGGGCGCGCGAACTGCTGCGCCGCACCGCCGCGGAGCTCGTCCTGCTCGACGCTCCCGGAGGCCGCGGCGGCGCACTGGTGCGTGCGCTCGCGGTGATCCACGGCAGGCCCGCACTGGTGGTGGGCCAGCAACGCCAGGAGCCGGGCCACGAGCGCCCGTTCACCGCGGCCGACCTGCGCGCCGTCCGCCGGACCGCCCGGCTCGCCGAACAGCTCGGACTGCCGCTGGTCACGGTGGTCGACACGTCCGGCGCCGAACTGTCCGCGCAGGCCGAGCTGGACGGCATCGCGATCGAGATCGCCCACTGCCTGACCACCCTGCTCGCGCTGCGCACGCCCGTCCTCGCCGTCCTGCTCGGCCAGGGCTCCGGCGGCGGAGCGCTCGCCCTGCTGCCGGCCGACCGCGTCCTCGCCGCCGAGCACGCCTGGCTGGCACCGCTGCCGCCGGAGGGCGCCTCCGCCATCGTCCACCGCGACGGCGCCCACGCCCCCGAACTGGCCCGCGCCCAGGGCATCGGCGCCCACGACCTGGCGGCCGTCGGCCTCGTCGACGCGGTGCTGCCGGAGCTGCCCGACGCCGCGGAGGAGCCGGCCGCCTTCTGCGCGCGGGTCGGGCTCGCCGTCGGCAGCGCGCTCGGCGGCCTCGGCGCGGTGCCGACGGAGCGGCTGCTCACCGCCCGTGCCGCCCGGCACCGCCGGCTGGGGGACGTCCTGGCGGGCTGAGCACGGGGCATCCGTACCACCCGGCGCGTGCCCGCCGACCAGGCCCGGACGGCGAGCACGCACGGGCGGCGAGCACACGCGGTCGGGCGATCAGGGCCGCCCCGCGATCAGGCCTGGCTCGGCGCCGTGGCCCCGCTCGGCGACGTGGGCCGCCAGCCGGGCGAGTGCGGCGGCCTCCGACGTCCCTTCCCCGGCGCTGAAGACGTGCACCACCAGGCCGGTCTCGCCGGGCTCGGCCGGGACGTGCAGCGTCTCGAAGTCCAGCGTGATCGGCCCGGTCACCGGGTGCCGCAGCCGCTTGCGCCCGGCCGCGCACATCACGATCTCGCCGGTGGCCCAGATCCGCCGGAAGTCCGCGCTGCGGGCCGACAGTCCGGTGATCAGCAGGGCCAGCTCCGCGTCGTCCGGGTAGCGTCCGGCGGAGACCCGCAGCTGGCCGACGGCCTCGCGCGCCCGGTCCTCCCAGTCGGGGTGGACGTCGCGCGCGGCGGGGTCGAGGAAGAGGAAGGCCGCGTTGTTCCGGTCCCGGCGGGCCGGGTCGGCCAGGCCGCCGATCAGCTCCGCACCCAGGTCGTTCCAGGCCATCACGTCGAGCCGGTGGGTGGTGGCGAAGGCGGGGAAGGGCTCCATGGTGTCCAGCAGCCGCTGCAGCAGCGGGCTGGCCGTCACCCGGGGCCCGGCCCCGCGCGGGCCGCAGGCCAGGGTGGTGAGGTGCCCGCGCTCCGCCGCGTCGAGGCCCAGTGCCCGCGCGAGCGCGTCCAGCACCTCGACGGAAGGCTGGGTGGCCCGGCCCTGTTCGAGGCGCACGTAGTAGTCGACGCTGATGCCGGCGAGCTGGGCCAGCTCCTCGCGGCGCAGCCCCCGGACCCGCCGGTGCCGCCCGCCGGCCAGCCCGACGTGCTCCGGCGCGACCTGCCCACGGCGGGCCCGCAGGAACCCCCCGAGCGCCCGCCGGGCGTCACCGACCCCGTCCGGCCCGGCTCCCCCGCCCGGCCCGGCGATCCCCTCCGCCGGGTCGGCCCGGTCGGGCCGGTCGGGCCCGGTGATCCCCCCGGCCCTGCCGGCCGCGGTCTCACCACCCAGCCGACCCGTCCCGTCCGTCGTGCGTGCGCGTTCGATGCGGTCCACCCCGTTCATACGCCCAAGTATGGGTGGCCCTCGCATTACCAGGACCACCGGTCCGCCGGTCGAACAGGGTGCTGGCTGCCCGGGCCCGCCCGCGAGAACGTGAGGGCATGACCGAAGCCACGCCGCAGCCCAAGAAGATCCTCGTCGTCACCGCCCACCCGGACCGGCGCTCCCTCAACTCCACTCTCACCGCCTTCGCCGTCGACCACCTGCGGGCGGCCGGGCACGAGGTGCAGATCTCCGACCTCTACGCGATGAAGTGGCGGGCGGCACTCGACGCCGACGACTTCCCCGACCACCCCGCGGACGAGCGGCTCGCGGTGATGGCCGCCTCGGAGCGGGCCACGCTGGCGGAGCGGCTGGCCCCGGAGATCGCCGCCGAGCAGGAGAAGGTGCGCTGGTCGGACGCGGTCGTCCTGCAGTTCCCGATGTGGTGGTTCTCGGTGCCCGCGATCATGAAGGGCTGGATCGACCGGGTGTTCACCGCCGGCTTCGGCTACGGACCGGCCCTCCCGCCGCCGTACAGCGAGGGCGCACTGGCGGGGCGGCGGGCCCTGCTGTCGGTGACGATGGGCGCCCGGCCGACGGCCTTCTCCGACCGGGGCATCCACGGGCCGCTGGGCGACGTCCTGTACCCGCTGCAGCACGGCCTGTTCTGGTTCGCCGGGATGGAGCCGCTGGAGCCGTTCGGGCTGTTCGACTCCAACGAGCTGCCGGCGGAGCGCTTCGCGACGGCGCAGCGCGCCTACGCGGAGCGGCTCGACCGGCTCTTCACGGACGAGCCCGTCCCGTTCCGCTCGCTGGTCGGGGGCGACTACGACCACGACATGCGGCTCCTGCCGGGGGTGGAGGCGCCCGGAACCACCGGGCTGGACCTGCACGTCCGCCCGCGCGGCTGAGCCGGCACCCCGGCGCGGGCCCGGGTGCGGCGCCCGGTGTGGCGCCGCTCTCAGATCGTCTGTACACGCAGTCAACCCCGCCGTCCGGTCGGTGACGGCGGGGGCGGGCACGCCGGTGAGTGCGCTCACACGCGAATGGCCGCCACGACGGCCCGTAGTGGTCGCCGGACGGCGAGGGCGCACGCCACCGCGGGCCCGCGTCCACCGAGGTCAGCGGGCGTGCGAACGACCGCCGTGGCGGCTCCTTCGATTCCACGGCCCGGCCCCGCACTACGACGGGAGGTCGTAGCCAGGGGGTCTTGGCGACGGGCCATCCGGTCTGGCAACAATGGCTCAGTCGTCAGCCGCCCCCGGCACCTGTCCCGCCGGGAGAACGGCTTACTGCCGAGTCACGCCCCGCGACCGCTTCGGCCCCTGTCCGGCCACCGGTCGAGACGGGGCGTGACACGGCCCAACCCGATTGAGGTCTTGTTCTCTATGCCCGCTTTCAAGCTCCGTATGCGCACTTCTGCTGCTCTTCTTGCCGGCGCCGCCGGTGTGACCGCTCTGGGCGTCGGCCTGATGCCGGCCACCGCCTCGGCCGCGACCGCCTCCCCGCAGGCCATCGCCGCCCAGATCGTGCCGGCCAACCAGCTCGCCTCGTTCAGCCAGATCATCTCCCACGAGTCCAGCTGGAACGTGACGGCGACCAACGCGAGCTCCGGTGCGTACGGCCTGGCCCAGGCGCTGCCGGGCTCCAAGATGGCCTCGGCCGGCTCGGACTGGAAGACCAACCCGAGCACCCAGATCAAGTGGGCACTGGACTACATGAACACCCGCTACGGCAGCCCGAACGCCGCCTGGGCGTTCTGGCAGAACCACCACTGGTACTGATCGGACCGGCCGACAGGCCTCGCCCGGAGCCGCTGAACAGCTGACGCTCCGGGCCCACCGACCACTGTCCCCCCTCACCCCGGGGCTCGGACAGGGAGAACCGGGGTGACCGACAGGGCCCGTGCACGCGTGATCCGCGTGCACGGGCCCTGTCGCCGTTCCCGTTCGCGTTGCCGTTGCCGTTCCCGTCCCCGTCCCCCCGCCGTTGCCGTCGCCCACCGCGGCGGCGCCGCACCGGGCAGGGCCCTGATGCGGGATCAGTCCGCCGACAGGCCGAGCAGCTCGCGGGTGCGGCGGTACTTCTCCGCCAGCCGGGCGGCCGTCGCGGCGTCCAGGCTCGCGAGCCGCACCGGGTCGGCGTTGTGGGCCAGATCGGCCCGCTTGACCAGCAGCGCGCCGGGGGTGGCCAGGATCCGGGCGGTGTACTGCTCCAGCGCCTCGCCCGGGCGCTTGGTGAGGGCGTCCACGATCGCCTTGGTGGTGTCGGGGAGCGCTGCCGCCGCCAGCCACTCCCGGCTGAGCGCGTCGTCCTCGACGGCGTCGTGCAGCCAGCCGGCCGCGATCTGCTCCGCACTGCCGCCGCGCGCCTCGACACCGTGCGCCACCGCGGCGAGGTGTTCGGCGTACGGGTGGCCGTTCTTGTCGACCTGCCCCGCGTGCGCGCGCCGCGCGATCGTCTCCACCTCGGCCGGGCTCAGATGCTCCACCGGGCCATCCTAGGCTCTCCTGGCCCGCGGCCGTCTGGTTGACTGCGGCGGTGCCGGGCGACCCCCGGCCGTGTCCCGGACCGCCCGCGCGACGCCACCACCACCGCGAGGAAGCATGGCCACCCTGCATCCACTGCTCACCGCCTTCGCCCCCATCTGGGCCCTCACCGCGGTCGGCTACCTGGTGGGCCGCAGCGGGCTGCTCGGGCCGCACGCGGACACCGTGCTGAACCGGTTCGTCTTCCATGTGGCCATGCCCGCCGCGCTGTTCGTGATGATCGCGCGCACACCGCTGAACCGCTTCGCGAACCCGGCGATGCTGGCCTTCGTGACCGGGACGGCCGCCGCGACCGCGCTGGGCCTGCTGGCCGCCCACCGGCTCTTCGGCCGGCCCCCGGGCGAGCGGATGATCGGCGGCATGGCGGCGGGCTACGTCAACTCGGCCAACCTCGGCATCCCGGTCGCCGTGCAGGTGCTCGGCGACGCGTCCTTCGTCGCACCGGTGGTGCTGTTCCAGAGCCTGCTGGTGACGCCCGCCGTCCTGACCGTGCTGGACGGCCGGCGCGCGGGCCGGCGGGCCCTGCTCTCACTGCCGCTGCGCAACCCCGTCCTGCTGGCGGCCGCCCTCGGCGCCGTGGTCTCGGCCGTGACCTCGGCGACGGGGTGGCACCTGCCGGCCGAGGTGAACCGCTCCTGCGACCTGCTCGGCGGCGCCGGCGTGCCGACCGCCCTGGTGGCGCTCGGCATGTCGCTGCACCACCGGCCGGCGGCAGCTGCGCCGGCCCGGTCCGCGGAGGTCGGGGTGGCCGTCGTGGTCAAGACCCTGGTGCAGCCGCTCGCCGCGTTCACCGCAGGTGCCTTCCTGCTCCACCTCCCGCCGCACCAACTGCTCACCGTCGTCCTCTTCTCGGCCCTGCCGACCGCCCAGAACGTGTTCGTCTACGCCCGTGAGTACGGCCAGGGGGCCGCGCTGGCCAGGGACTCGGTACTCTGGTCCACCCTGGTCTCGATGGCCACGCTCTCCGCCGTCAGCTGGGCACTCGGCCCGTCCTGAACCTCCCGGGGCCGTCAACTGTCCGTCCGCCGGCGAGCGTTGGTGAGGGCTGCGGGGGCGAACGGGGCGAACGCCGCGAACGCGAGAGAATACGAGGACACCGGGAGGGACACACCGGTCGTTCGGGGACGGATCGGGGGACGCACCCACCCCTCTCCACTCTTAATCTATAGCGCACCGGGGGGCTTGCGGCAAGGCCCCCGGCATGGCGCAGAATCGCAGGCCGAGGCCAGGAACTGCGGCAATGTGGAGATCAACGAAGTGCGTCTGTTCTTGTCGGTCCACGGGCCGTGCGGCGAAGTCCCGCCGCCGGCCGGACCACCCCTGCGGTTGCCGGTCCCCCGCGCCGCCGTGCGCATGTGCGCGCCGCCCGCCTTCGCGGGAACCACTTCGGATCGGAGCCGATGACATGACCCGCCTGACCACCACCAGCGCGTTCGACCTCCCCGAGCGCCTCGCCGCCAAGGCCGACCCGGCGCTGATCGGCCGCGACGAGCTGCACTTCGCAGCCATCGCGGCGAGCCTCGAAGAGACCATCGCCGAGATCTCCGGCCGCCTCGACGCCGAGCGCAGGGCGCCCGGAGGGCTCGGCCGGGAGGCGATGGACCGGGACATCGAAGTCCACCGGCTCTCCTCGCGCCTGCGCACGCTGCGCCGCTTCGGCCTGGACCTCTGCCTCGGGCACATCGTCGGCACCGACGATCCCGAGCCCGTCTACATCGGCCGCCTCGGCCTCACCGACAGCACCGGGCGCCGGCTGCTGCTCGACTGGCGCTCGCCCGCGGCCGAGCCGTTCTTCGCGGCCACCCACGCCAACCCGATGGGCCTGGCGAGCCGCCGCAGGTACCGCTGGGCCCGCAGCCGGATCAGCGACTACTGGGACGAGGTGTTCAGCACCGACGGGCTCGAAGGGCACGCCGCGCTCGACGACCAGTCGGCCTTCATCGCCAGCCTCGGAAGCAACCGGTCGGCCCGGATGCGGGACGTGCTCGCCACCATCCAGGCCGACCAGGACGCCATCATCCGGGCGGGCTCCCGCGGCGCACTCGTCGTCGACGGCGGCCCGGGCACCGGGAAGACCGTCGTCGCCCTGCACCGCTCCGCCCACCTGCTCTACTCCGACCCCCGGCTCGGGCACCGCCGCGGCGGCGTCCTGTTCGTCGGCCCGCACCAGCCCTACCTGGCCTACGTCGCCGACGTCCTCCCCAGCCTCGGGGAGGAGGGCGTGCAGACCTGCACCCTGCGGGACCTCGTCGCCGAGGGGGCGGGGGCGGCGGTCGAGACCGATCCGGAGGTGGCCCGGCTGAAGGCTTCCGCGCTCATGGTGAAGGCCGTCGAGCCGGCCGTCGGCATCTACGAGGAGCCGCCCACCGAGGGGATGACGGTCACGACCCACTGGTCCGAACTCCGGCTGAGCGCGGACGACTGGGCGGACGCCTTCCTGGCCCCCGAGCCCGGCACCCCGCACAACGAGGCGCGCGACCAGATCCGGGAGGAGCTGATCACGATCCTGATGGACAAGGACACCAGCGACGCCCCGCCCGAGCTGCTCCGGCGTTCGCTGCTGCAGAACCGGGAGCTGAACGGGACCCTCAACCGCGCGTGGCCGATGATCGAGGCGAGCGACCTCGTCGGCGACCTCTGGACCGTCCCCGCCTACCTGCGCAAGTGCGCCCCCTGGCTCGCCGTCGAGGACATCAGGAGGCTGCAGCGCAAGGACGCCCAGGCCTGGACGGTCTCCGACCTGCCACTCCTGGACGCGGCCCGGCAGCGGCTCGGGGATCCGGAGGCGTCGCTGCGCAAGCGGCGGCACGAGGCGACCGTCGCCGCCGAGCGCTCGCGCATGACCGACGTGATCGACCGCCTGCTCCAGGCCGACGACGACGGCGAGGGAGCGGTGACCATGCTGCGCGGAGAGGACCTCCAGGAGAGCCTGGTCGACGACCGCGCCCTGCCGGTCACCGACCCGGAGCCCCTCGCCGGCCCGTTCGCGCACATCGTCGTCGACGAGGCGCAGGAGCTCACCGACGCGGAGTGGCAGATGCTGCGGCTCCGCTGCCCCTCCCGGAGCTTCACCATCGTCGGGGACCGCGCCCAGGCCCGGCACGGGTTCACCGAGTCGTGGCAGGAGCGGCTCGAACGGGTCGGGCTCGACCGGATCGAGGTCGCCTCCCTGAGCATCAACTACCGGACGCCCGAGGAGGTCATGGCGGAGGCCGAGCCGGCCATCCGGGCCGCGCTCCCCGACGCCAACGTGCCGACCTCCATCCGCAGCAACGGCATCCCCGTCGTGCACGGATCCGTGTCGGAGCTGGACGGGATCCTCGACACCTGGCTGGCCGAGAACACCGAGGGCGTCGCCTGCGTCATCGGCGACCCGTCGTTCCGGGCGACGCCCCGCGTCCGGTCGCTGGCCGCCGAACTGACCAAGGGGCTCGAATTCGACCTTGTCGTCCTGATCGACCCGGACAACCTCGGCACGGGTGTCGAGGGAGCCGTCGACCGGTACGTGGCGATGACCAGGGCGACCCGGCAACTCGTCGTCCTCACCAGCTCCTGACACCCCCGCCGCGACAGCTCGGAGTGACCGGCCGCCGCCCGGAGGCCGGTCACTCCGCACGGGCCGCGGCCACCACCTCCGTCACGGCCAGCAGGAACCGCCGGGCCGTCGCCAGCTCGGCCGCGTCGAACCGTCCCATCGTCGCCACCAGGTCGGTGATCAGGCTGCCGAAGAAGGCCTGTCCCAGCGCGGTCGCCCGGTCCTCCACCAGCAGCCGGACCTTCCGGCGGTCCCCCGGGTCCCGCTCGCGGCGGATCAGGCCGAGCCGCTCCAGCCGGTCGATCAGGCCGGTGGTGCCGGCCGAGTTGAGCCGCAGCGCCTCGCCGAGCCGGCCGGGCGTCACCACCGTGCCGGCCCGGGCCGCGTCCAGCAGGTGGATCAGCGCCCGCAGATCGGTCGGATGCAAGCCGTGGCGGCCGGCGAACTCGGCCCCGAACAGGTCGAGTTCGACGGTCAGCCCGCGCAGCAGATGGACCAGCTGCATCGGCTCCTCGGATTCGTCCACCCTGTCGTCCTTCCCGGCACGTCCCCGTGCGACTATTCTCTCGCTCAGCGAGATTATTGTTCAGCGAGTTAGCTTGTCGGCCACCGGAGGGCATGATGCCAGCACCCGACTCCAGGACCCCGCGTACCGCCAAAACCCTTGACCTCGCCGGCACTCGTGGCGACACCGGTGGCGGTTCCGGTGGCGGTTCCGGCCCCGCCGGCAGCAGTGCCGTCCGGGCCGTACCGGACGCCTTCCTCGCCGCCTACGACGCCGTCCTCGCCCGCTGGCCCGTCCCCGTCGAGGCACTCTCCGTCCGCACCCCGCACGGCACCACCAGGGTCAACGCCTGCGGCCCCCGCGACGGCCACCCGCTGGTCCTGCTGCACGGCGGCGGTGCCACCTCCACCGGCTGGCTCGCCAACGTCGGCGCGCTCGCCGCCGCCGGCCACCGCGTCCTCGCCGTCGACCTCCTCGGCGACCCCGGCCGCAGCCGCCCCGACGGCCCGCCGCTCGACGGCGTACCCGGCCTGCTCGGCTGGCTGGACGCCGTCCTGGACGGTCTCGGCGTCCCCCGCGCCGACTTCTGCGGCCACTCGTACGGCGGCTGGATCGCGCTGGAGTACGCGCTGCACGCCCCGGCCCGCGTCCGCCGGCTCGCCCTGCTCGACCCGACCCAGTGCTTCGCCGGGTTCCGCCCCGGGTACCTGCTGCGCGTCCTGCCGCTGTTCCTGCCGCCGCGCACCGCCGCCGGGGCGCTGCGCTACCTCGACCGGGAGACCGGCGGCACCGGCCTCGACCCCGCCTGGCGCGCGCTGTACGCCCTCGGCCACGCCGAGTTCCCCGCGACCCGGCCGGTCACCGGCCCGCGCCCGACCGCCGGACGGCTGCGGGCCCTCGCCGCCCCGACCCTCGTCCTGCTCGCCGGGCGCAGCGGCCCGCACCGGGCCGACCGGGTCGCCGTGCTGGCCCGCAAGGCCCTGCCCGAAGCCACCGTGACCGTCCTCCCCGAGGCCTCCCACCACAATCTGCCGATGGCCCACGCCGCCGAGGTCAACCGCCACCTCACCGACTTCCTCGCCGACTTCCTCACCGAGGGGAGCTGACGCGCACCCGCCCCTGCCGGACGCCCCGGCCCATACTCCGACCGAGGCCCGTACTCCGGCCGAGGCCCGGCGCGAGCGCGGGCGCGGGTCAGGCAGGGTACCGGACGCCGGGCCGGTCCAGCGCCAACCCACCTGGCGGAACGCCCAGTTCGCCCCCACGGTCCGCCGGCGCGCCACCGCCTCCCCCTATCGTGACGGTCATGACGATCCTGCACATCCGTGACCACGGCGGTGACGGTCCCCTGCTCGTACTGCTGCACGGCGCGGGGCGGTCCCGCGCCGACTGGGACAGCGTCGCGGCCCTGCTCCGCGCCGACCACCGCGTCCTCACCGTCGACCTCCCCGGGCACGGCCGCTCCCCCGGCATCTCCCCCTGGACTCTTCCGGCCGTCGTGCGGTGCATCGCGGACACGCTCGACGCCCACGACGCCGGCCGCTCCCACGACGCCGGCGGAGGGTCGGAGGCCGTGCTGGTGGGCCACTCCCTCGGCGGGCTGGCGGCGGTCGAGTACGCGCGCACGTACCCCGAGCGCACCCGTGCCGCCGTGAATCTGGACGGCTTCTGGTGGGGCCGCAGCGCCGAGTACCCCGAGGCCGAGCGGGTCGGCGAACGGCTCCGCTCGTCCGCCGGGATCGTCGCGCCGCCCGAGTACATCCAGGGGCAGGTCCACCACCTCGCCCGCTACGGGATCCCCGCCGACCTGGCCGAGTCCGCCGCGCTCGCAGCGGTGCAGCCGACCGCCGAGGGCGCGTGGCAGACGCTGCCGGCGCGGGCCGCCGCGCTGGAGATGTACGACGAACTCGACCGTCTCGGCGACCTCGGAGCCACCCGCTGGCTGCACGACGTCGAGCGCCCGCTGCTGCTCGTCCAGGCCGCCCGGCCCCACCCGCCGATTCCCTCGATGGAGTGGTTCGACGACCTTCGCACCCGATTCGGTGAAGCACTCACCGCAGAGTTGACGGCACTCTCGCAGGCCCGCCCGTCGATCACCTTCACCCGCCTCGACGCCACCCACCTCATGATCCTCGAAGCCCCGGACGCCGTGGCCTCACTGCTCGGCGGTTACGTCCGCGAACTGCCGGCACTCCAGCGGCAGGCCGGCTGACCCACAGGCCCGCCTACTCACTCCGGCCGGAACGACGCCACGCACGTCGCCTCACGGACCGCCCTAGGACGGCCGGCACGCCGGGTGACCGCCGGCCCAGGCCGCATCCGGGTGGGACGGGTTCCAGAGCCGGTCGGCCTCACCGCGGAGGAGATGATCCTCGTAGATCCGCACCTTCTGCCGCATCACGTCCAGCGTCGCCCGCAGCTCCCGGATCTGCTCCTCGACGTGGCTCTCGTGCCGGCGCAGCAGCTCCAGCCGCTCCTGCTCATTGCCCGGGCCCCGGCCGACCAGCTCGATGTACTGCCGGATCGTCGGCAGTGACATGCCCGAGGAGCGCAGCTTCGTGCAGATCGCCAGCCACTCCAGATCTTCCTCGTGGTAGATCCGACGGCCGTTGGCCAGGCGGCGCACCGGATTGGCGAACAGGCCCTCCCGCTCGTAGAAGCGCAGGGCGTGAACGCTCAGCCCGCTGCGCTCCGACACCTCTCCGATGCTCAGATCCACGAGTGGCTCCCGTCCCACAGCTGTTGATCTAGACCCGACTCTAGCTTCTAGCGTCTACCTGTCGGCCAATCAGGCGATCGGAAAGTGGGAGAACATGAGCGTGTGGTTCGTTACCGGTGCTTCGCGCGGGCTCGGCGCCGCGATCACCCGCGAGGCACTGGACCGCGGGCACAGCGTGATCGCTACGGCGAGGGACGTGTCGGCGCTGCTCAAGGCGTACCCGGAGGAGCCGGGCAGGCTGCTGGCGGTGAACGCGGACGTGACCGAACCGGAGCAGTTGACGGCTTCGGTGGAGGCCGGCCTGGCGGCATTCGGCCGGATCGACATCGTGGTCAACAACGCCGGCTACGGCCTCGTCGGCGCGATCGAGGAGACGTCCGACCGGGCCGCCCGGGACCTGTTCGACGTCAACGTGTTCGGCGTGCTCAACACATTGCGGGCGACCCTGCCCACCCTGCGCGCCCAGCGCTCCGGGCATGTCGTGACCATCGGCTCCGTGGGCGGCTTCGCCACCGCTCCGGCGGCGGGCCTCTACGGCGCGACGAAGTTCGCTCTGGAGGGCATCTCCGAGGCGCTGTTCGGCGAGTTGGCCCCGCTGGGCGTGAGCGTCACGATCGTCGAACCCGGCGGCTTTCGCACCGACTTCCTCAACAGCTCCAGCATCCGGGTCGAACCGGCCGCCATCGGCGACTACACCGCCGGCGCGGGGCCGGTGCGCGAGGCACTGGCGAACAACGACGGCCGCCAGCCGGGCGATCCGGCGAAGGCGGCCAGGGCCATCGTCGACATCACCGAGGTCGCCGAGCCGCCACTGCGCCTGCAGTTGGGCGCGGACGCCGTCGAGCGCGTCGAGGCGAAGCTGGATCTGGTGCGACGCGAACTCGACCGGTGGCGCCACGTGGCACTCTCCACCGCCCTCTGAACAGGCGGGCCGGGGCTGCTCCTCCCCCGCCCCTGCAAGGCGCGCGTCCTCCGGGGTCTGCATGGTCGCCAACACCGCGATGGGCACCACCGGGGTCGACCCGCGCGAGGCCGGGCTGGTCAGCGGGCTGCTCAACGCCGGGCGGCAGTGCGGCGGCAGCATCGGCCCGGCCGTCCTCTCCACCGTCGCCGTCGCCGCCGGCCGGCACGCGTCCGGATCCGGCTCCGCACCGGCCGCGGCACTGGCCGCCGGCTACGACCGGGCCTTCGTGGTGACGGCGGGGATGCTGGGCGTCGCGGCGGCGCTGGCGGCACTGTTCGTACCGGCGCGGAAGCCCGCGGGCGCACCGCGCCGAGCCGCCGAGCCGCCGAGCCGCTGAGCCAGTGAGCCAGTGAGCCGCTGAACGGCTGAGCCGCCGGGGCCGCCGGGGCCGCCTGGCCGCTGCCCGCCACTCGGGGGGGCAGCGAGCTGGGCGGCGGGCGGCCTCCGCGCGCACCGAGGTCAGTGGAAGCCGACGTCAGTAGACCAAGTAACCGGGCCGGTGCCCCTCGTCCTCGATCTCCCCGGTGGCCTGCGCCCGCAGCTTGCGGGACAACGCCTCCAGGGCGCGGGAGGCCGCGACCTCCTCGCCGATCCTGGCGAGCGGGCGGTCGTCGATGCTCTTGACGGCCTCGCCGCGCGCGCTGAGCCCCGGAGCCCTCGCCCCGGTCAGCCGCGCCTCGCACCCCGTGTGCACACCGTCCTCGTCGAAACTCAGCTCCACATCCCATTGGTTGTGCATGCCACACCTCCTGGCGCCGGCCCCCGACCTGCCTGCTCAGACCGCACGGATGCGGAGCCCGTGGCGGCTGCTTTCACCAGCGTGCGCCCGCTCCACCCGAGGCGGCAAGCGCGGCCGCGGCCGGTGTCGGGTCCCGCGTCGGGACCGGTGTCGGGACCGGTGTCGGGACCGGTGCCCGGACGGGTACGGCAGGGGTGCCGGGACGGGTACCGGCTGCTCACGCGGAGTGCTCCGTGCGATCGCGCCCGCCGCGCCCCGGGGGTCGGGGCCGCGCCCCGGCGGTAGGCTGGCGACAGCGCGCCGCGACCGTGGTCGGGTCACCGTGGTCGGGCTTCGTCCGGGCAGTCGGGCCTCGTCCGGCCGTGTCCGGGCCCCGGACCGCCGGAGCGGCGCAGGCAGCGACGTTCGGGTGGTCCCTCCGTGGCGGTCTTCCTTCTCGCACTCAGCGCCGCCTGCTGCCTGGGCCTCGGATTCGTCCTCCAGCAGCACGCGGCACAGCGGGCACCGCGTGCCGACCTGCTGCACTGGCGACTGCTGCTCGACCTGATGCGGATGCCCGAGTGGCTGCTCGGCACCGGCTTCATGGTCAGCGGGCTGATCCTCTCCGCACTCGCGCTCAACAAGGGCGAGGTCTCACTCGTCGAACCCCTGCTCGCCACCAACCTGGTGTTCGCCATGGCGCTCGCCCGGGTGCTCACCCGCCAGAGCCTCGGCCGCTCCGGCTGGGCCGGAGTCCTGCTGCTCGCCGTCGGGGTCACCGTCTTCATCGTGGCCGGACGCCCGACCGGCGGCGGCGCACCCGCCGGGGAACTGCGCCACTGGCTGGTGGTCGGCACGGTGACCGGGCTGACCCTGCTGCTGGTCACGTTCGCCCGCCGGCTGCCGCTGTTCGAGGAGGCCACCCTGCTCGCCCTGGCCGCCGGCCTGCTCTACGGCCTCCAGGACGCGCTCACCCGGACCACCACCCAGCGCCTCGACCACGACGGGCTGGGCGCCGTCCTCCGCAGCTGGCAGCCCTACGCGGTCGTGGCGGCGGGCGTGGTCGGGCTGCTGCTGGTGCAGAGCGCCTTCGAGGCCGCACCACTGCGGATGTCCCTGCCGGCGCTGACGGCCGCCCAGCCGATCTCCGGCATCGCCTGCGCGGTCGGCTTCCTCGGCGACCGTCTCCGCGTCACTCCGGGAGCGCTGGCCTGGGAGGTCGTCGGCCTGGTCGCCGTGGTCGTCGGCGTGATCGTGATCGGCCGTCACCCCGCCATGCCCGGCACCGCCCACGACCAGCGGAAGGGCGGCCCACCACCGGACCCGGATGCCGGTGAATCCTCCGGCGCGGGTCCGTCCTCCGGTACGGGTACGTCCTCCGGTACGGGTGAGCCATCCGGTGCAGGCGGCTCCGGTGACGCCGGTGGCACCGAAGTCGCCGGTGACGCTCGGGGCTCCACCGGCATCGACGGCTCCCGGTGACCGGCCCGGACAGCGACGGAACAGCAGCGGATCGGCGGCGGAATGTGCTGGAGCGCGCAGGCGGACCTGATCGCCGGAGGGGTGGTGTCGGGCATCGGCGTGCTCTGCCTCGTCCGCACCCACCGGACCGGCCGACCGGAACGGCTGCTGCTCGCCTCGCTCCCCCTTGTCCTCGGCGTGCACCAGCTGATCGAGGCGGCCGTCTGGGCGGAATCGAGGGCGACCTCCCGGCCGGACCGGCCGGCTGGGCGCGCACCGCGTGGGCCGTCATCGCGTTACCGCTCCTGCCCGTCCTCGTCCCGGCAGGCGTCGGGTGTGCGGCCCGCGCACCGGACCGTCGGCGGATCCTGCTGCCGTTCCTCGTCCTCGGCCTGCTCGTGGCCGCGGCGCTCGCCGTGGCCGTCGCGACCCGTCCGGTGACGGCCACCGAGCACGGCCACACCCGGGGCTATGCCGTCGGCCTGTCGCATCCGGCCGTTCTCCTGACCGGCTACCTGCTCGCCACCGTCGGCTCCCTCCTTGTCAGCGGCGACCGCCTGCTCCGTCGTCTCGGGCTTCTCACCGGCATCGGTGCGCTCGTCTGTGCCCTCCTGTGGCGGCTGGCGTTCGTCTCCACCCGGTGCGCCCTCGCCGCCGTCGCCAGCCTGCTCCTCCTCCACTGGACCGCCCACCCGCCACGCACCTGAGCGCCTCCGCGCTGCCGTTACGTCGACAGCGTCGGCCGGGCCGGTTCGCCCACCGCAGCAGCCCCGTCCGGCGCACCCGGCTCCGCCGCCTCGCCCACCGAGCCCGCCGGGCCTCGGCCGCGCCCGCGCAGGCGGTCCATCTCGCGCCACTCCGGCCGCAGCCCGGCGAGCATGGTGGTGGCGAAGTACAGGCCACCGCAGACGAAGAGCACGGGTATCAGACCGGTGAGCGCGACCGCACCGCCCGCGAGCAGGCCGCCGAGCGGGATACCGGCCCAGGCCAGCGAGTCGCCGAGGGCGCCGACCCGGCCGAGCAGGTGGCGCGGCACCCGCTCGAAGGTCATCGCCCCGAGGATCGGGTTGAGGAAGCCCGAGCCGAAACCGCCCACCGCGAAGACGGCGAGCACCACGCCCATCGGCGCGTCCAGCGCGAGGACCAGGAACCGCGGGGCCCCGCAGAGCAGGAAGCCGGCGAAGAACACCGCCCGCCGCGGCAACCGGTGCGCCACGGCCGCCGCTATCAGGCTGCCGCAGACCGCCGCGATCCCCCAGGCGCTGCCGGTCAGGCCGATGGCCCCCGGGCCGCCCCCGGACTCCTGCGCCCAGACCGGCACCAGGACCGTCATGAAGCCGGCGTCCAACAGGTTGGTCACGCCGATCATCACGATCACGGTGAGCATCAGCGGCTCGCTCCGCAGGAAGGTGAACCCCTCCCGGAACATCTGCCAGTACCCGGGCTGCTCCTCCGGGCCGGCAGCCCCGCCGGCCGGCTGCACGGCGACCGCCGGCCGGCCCATCCCGGCGGGCAGCACCAGCCCGATGACCAGCGAGCCGAGCGCGAAGGCGATCGCGTTGACCGTCAGACCGGCCATCGGACCGACCAGTGCGATCAGGCTGCCGCCGACCGCCGGACCGACCGTCGAGGCCAGCCGCTCGGTGACACCGGCGAGCCCGGTGGCCCGCTCCAGCGGTACGCGGGCACGGTCGGCCGCCTCCGGGACCATCACCTCCTTGGCCAAGTCCCCCGGGCCGCGGACCGCGCCGACCAGCCCGACCAGGACCAGCAGCAGCCAGAACGGCAGCACGTCCAGACCGTGCAGCAGCGGGATCAGGCCCGCCGCCACGGCGCTCACCGCGTCCGTCGTCCACGAGACGGCCCGCGGCCCCAACCGGTCGATGACCGGCCCGGCCAACGCCTTGACCAGCACGTACGGCGTCATCTCGACGAACGCGACCAGGCCGGTCATGGTGGCGCTGCCGGTGGTGGCGAGGACGAACCAGGGGAGGGCGATCGCGGAGACCCGCGTCCCCGTCAGGGAGACCGCCATCGCGCCGAGCACCCCGACCAGCGGCCGGAGCGTGCGCGGAGCGGAGGCCCGGGGCGCCGGGACGGGAGCGACCGTCATGACCGGCCCTCTCCCCCGTCGGCCTGCCCACCCTGCTCCGCACCCGCACCGGTGGAGCCGCCCGCACCGCCCGCACCGGTGGAGCCGGCGGAGCCGCCCGGGGGCCCGTCCGGTTCACCCTCGGGGTCGGGCAGCACCTGGAGCACCACCGCGACCCGCTCCGCACCCTCGGGCGCGGACTCCTTCGTATCGGCCCGCCGGTACCGACCGACCACCTCGGCCATCTCGGCGGCGAGGCTCCGTGCCTCCTCCGGCGTCAGCAGCAGCGACCAGTCGCTCAAGTCGAAGGAGTGCCGCCAGGCCCGGGGCATCGTCTCGAAGCCGTTGAGGGCACGCTGGGTGGTCAGGGCGTTCGCCGCGACGATCGACCGCAGGTAGGCGAAGGCCGCCTCCGGCTCCTCGTCGGCCAAGGCCCGGTCGCTCCACCACGTCGTCTGGTGGAGCGGCTTCCACCAGCGCTCGCGGGCGTTGCCCCGCTCGGTGTCCTCCGCGACGAACCCCGCCGCGGCGAGCTGGCGCAGGTGGTAGCTGGTCGCTCCCGACGTGAGCCCCATCCGCTCGGCGAGCCTGGTCGCGGTGGACGGGCCGTGCCGGCGCAGCAGCCCGACGAGCTGGACGCGCACGGGATGGGCCAGCGCCCGCAGGCCCTTGGCGTCCAGGACGACGACATCGTTCTGCGGATCCGGGCCGTGCGGCCACCGCTGCTCCTCGGTCATGGCAGCAGAGTAGAACCACAAAGACTTCTTCGCAAAGGGTTATTTGCGAAGAAGTCTTTGCGGTTTGTTTCCCGGGAGCCCGCCGCAACCCCGACCCGCCCCGGCCCGCGCCGGCCCGACCCGACCCGACCCGACCAGCTTTCAGTCGAGGGCCACCGCCAGGGTCAGCACCACGGTGAGGCCGCCGCCCGGTGTCTGCTCGACGGCCAGCCGCCCGCCCGCCGCCCGAACCAGTCCGTCCCCGGTCGCGCCCGCCGGGCCGGCCGCGGGCAGGCCCGCCAGCAACCACTGACGGGCCTCCGGGAGCACGGAGGAACCGCGGTCCACCACCCGGAGCTCCACCCGGGCCCGGCCGGCCACGCCGGAGCCGGGGCGCCCCGGCACCACGTCGGCCCGGATCAGCACCCTGTCCCCCGGCAGGCTGCGCCGGATCGCGTGGTCGACCAGCCCGGCCAGCGCGGACTCCAGCTGCCGACCGTCCGCCACCACGACCGGCAGGCCGGCCGGTATCCGCGTCACCACCGCGCCCGCCCGGCCACCGCCGCGCAGCACCCGCCGCACCGACTCGGCCACCTGGACGTGCGGCGCCTGCGGGCCGCAACCGTCCCCCCGGTCCGTCCAGTGCACCCGCTCCAGCTCGGACCGGGAGAGGGCGCGCGGTCCGGCCATCGGACCGCGCGGAAGGCGGACCGGACCGCCCGCCGCGGCCGCGTCGCCGTCCGCGCCACCGCCGTGACCGCCACCCGCCCCGGCCCCGCCGACGCCCCCGAACGCGCCCAACCCGCCGAACACCCTGGCGCCCGACGCGACATAGCCCCAGAGCTTCCCGCGTGCCATCGTCTACCCCTCGTACGTCACCGACCGGCGCCGCGAAGACCCGCGGCCGGCCGGACCGGACCGCTGTTCCGGCCCCTCCGCCAAGCCTGCGCCCCCGCCACCCGGGTGACAATCCGGCTGAAGGGCACAGAACGGCCGCCGTACCCCGCCGGTCGGCGGGTACCGGCTTGCCCCTACGGGCGGGCCCGCCCGTGACCGGACCGCGCCCGGACGCCCGTCCGCGGGGCGGCGGCCCCCGGCACCCCGCCGGGAGGGGCTGCGGGGAACCTCCCGGAGGCGCCGCCGGGAGGTCGCCGCCCCGCCCGGCCCGATCGGCCCGCCGAACCTAGACTGACCCCATGACCCGGCTCAACGACCAGGTCCAGGAGCTGCTCCAGGAGTACGCCGACCTGATCTCGATCACCGGCGGGGACGCCTTCCGGGCCCGCGCCCACGAGAAGGCCGCCCGGTCCGTGGCCGGGTACCCGGAGGACATCGCCGGCCTGGACGCCAAGGGCCTCCAGCAGATCCCCGGTGTGGGGAAGTCCACCGCGGAGAAGATCGCCCAGTACCTCGCCACCGGCCGGATGGAGGCGCTGGAGACCCTGCGCGCCAAGATCCCGCCCGGGGTGCGGGAGATGATGGCCGTCCCCAGCGTGGGCCCCAAACGCGCCCTCGCGCTCTACCGTGACCTCGACATCGCCTCCGTCGACCAACTCGCCGAGGCCGTCCGGGCCGACCGGCTGAGCGGGGTCGCCGGATTCGGCGAGCGCAGCGGCGAGAGGATCCTGCACGGCATCGAACTGATGCGGCAGTCCGGTGGCCGGACGCTCCTCGACGCGGCCACCGAGCAGGCCGAACAGATCGTCGCGACGATCTCGGCCGTCCCCGGCTGCACGCGCTGCGCGTACGCGGGCTCGCTGCGCCGGATGCGCGAGACCGTCGGCGACATCGACGTGCTCGCCACCGCCGAGGACTCCGCGCCGCTGATGGCCGCACTCACCGGGCTGCCCTCCGTCGCCGAGGTGGTCGTGAGCGGCCCGACGAAGACCTCGGTCCGCACCACGAAGGGGCTCCAGGTGGACCTTCGGGTCGTGCCGGAGGGGGACTGGGGCGCCGCGCTGGTGTACTTCACCGGCTCCAAGGCGCACAACATCAAACTGCGCACGATGGCCGTCCGCGCGGGTCTGAAGCTCTCCGAGTACGGGCTGTTCGAAGCCGCCGGCGGCGAGCCGGGCGAGGGAAGCGGGAGCGGGGACGGCAGCGGCGACGACAGCGGGAACGACGGGGACGACAACGGCGGCGGCAGGGACGGCAAGGACGGCAGGAAGGTCGTTTCGGCGACCGAGGAGGAGGTCTACGCGGCCCTCGGGCTGCCGTGGATCGCACCGCCGCTGCGCGAGGACCGCGGCGAGATCGAGGCGGCGCTGCGCGGCGGACTCCCCGAGCTGGTCACCGAGGCGGACCTGCGCGGAGACCTGCACACCCACACGGACCTGACCGACGGGCTCGCCACCCTGGAGGAGATGATCGACACGGCGGCCGCCCGCGGCTACGCCTACTACGCGGTGACCGATCACGCACCCGACCTGGTCATGCAGCGGATGACCGACGAGAAGATGCTCGCCCAGCGCGAACGGCTGCGCGAACTCGCCGGCCGGCACCGGAGGATGCGCCTGCTGCACGGCACCGAGCTGAACATCGGCCCGGCCGGCGGGGTGGACTGGCCCGCCGAGTTCCTGGCCGGCTTCGATGTCTGCGTGGCGTCCGTCCACTCGCACTTCGGCGCCGACCGGGCCGCCCAGACCCGCCGGCTGGTCCGCGCCTGCGAGAACCCGCACGTGCACGTCATCGGCCACCTCACCACCCGGCGGATCGGCCGGCGCGGCCCGATCGACGTCGACCTGGACGCCGTCTTCGAAGCGGCCGCCCGGACGGGCACCGCGATCGAGATCAACAGCTCGCCGCAGCGGCTCGACCTCCGCGACGAGGACGTCCTGCGGGCGAAGCGCTTCGGCGTGAAGTTCTCGATCGACAGCGACGCCCACGCCACCGGGCACCTCGCCTACCCCCGGTACGGAATCGGCACCGCCCAACGGGCCTGGCTGACCGCCGAGGACGTGATCAACACCTGGCCGTGGCAGCGGCTGAAGCGCTTCCTGCGCAAGGACGCCCTGCGGTAGCAACGGCGACGGGCACGGGCACGGGCGCGCGCAAGGACGCGGGCGGGCCGGGCGCGCCGGCCCCCGCATCGGCCCGCCATGCCGACCGAATTGTCCGATTCCGTGTCGGAAAAAGCTGGTGCGCCAGGAAGGGGAGGAGCATGATGGAGGTGGACCTGCGAGGCAGCCGAGGGAGTTCGACCGCAGGAGGCAGTGGCGACAGATCGAGACGGATCAGGGTCTGCCGCTGGTACCTCGGTCGACGATCGAACTGACAGGCCGGAGGACGGGACGTCCGGAGGCCATCCCCCTCCTCGCAGGTCCGTCCACGCGCACCCGTCGCCGCCGCACCGCCGGTTCCCGCGGCCCGCCCGAAGCGCGAGCCGGCCACGGACCCCGTCAGACCGAGTTCTCCCCGCGTCTCCCCCACCGGCCCCGGAGAATGTGCCCCCAGTCGTTGTCGTCGGCATCAGGACCGGGCGCGGACACGGCAGGCACCGGCCCGGGCCCCGTCTCGATGAGATGGAGGAGGGTCCAGGCGACGCCGTAGCAGTCGTCCGGGCCGAAGCAGGCTGCCAGCGCCGCCGCTTCCTCGGCCGTGACCGGTCGGGGAATCCCGTCCAGTTGCCGGGCCCGCCTGTCGATGTCCACTTCGCTGCCGTTCCAGTCAGGAAGAGGTCCTTCTGCGATGAAGTACTGCACCTCGGATCTCACCCCCGTATGCTCGCCCGTCCGTGCCATGACGGGAAAACGCGGCCTCCGAACTCCTCCCGCCCTACGCCGGCACCGCGTAGCCCATCTCCCAGGCATACACGGCGATGCCGACCCGGTTCTGCACACCCAGCTTGCGCTGGATGCTCGCGACGTGGGTCTTCACCGTGCCCGGCGAGATGAAGAGCTCGGCGGCGATGTCGGCGTTGGTCCGGCCCGCCGCCACCTGGCCCGCGATCTCGACCTCCCGTTCGGTGAGCGGCACCACGGGTGCCCGCCGGGTCTCCGGGCGTCGCGGGGCCGTGACGTGCCGCAGCAGCCGGACCGTGACGGACGGGCTGATCAGGCTCTCACCACTCGCCGCCGCCCGGACCGCCTCGGTCAGCAGGGCCGGACCGGACCGCTTCAGCAGGAATCCGGACGCGCCGTGCTGCAGGGCCGGGTAGACGTACTCGTCGAGGTCGAAGGTGGTCAAGACGACCACCCGCACCGGCGTCACGGCGCCCGGACCGGCCAGCCGCCTGGTCAGCTCCAGGCCGTCCATCCGCGGCATCCGGATGTCGACGAGCGCAACGTCCGGCCGCAGTTGTCCGGCGAGTTCGAGCGCGGCGACGCCGTCGGCGGCCTCGCCGACCACGATGATGTCGGGCTGCGCCTCCAGGATCCGCCGCACGCTCCGCCGGACCGCCTCCTGGTCGTCCGCGATCAACGTCCGGATGGGCACAGGAACGGACGGCGCCGGAATGGACGGTGCAGTGGCGGACGGCGCGGCGGGCACCTGGCTGTACTCCGGGTCGGGACTCGTCACGGGGAGCAGTCTCGCACGCCCCGACCGGCCCACCCGGGGCTGCCCAACGGCTCAGGAGGCGCTGCCCTTGAGCTCCGTCGCCCGACCGTCGCGCAGGACGGTTATGTGCGGTGGGACCTCGACGCGGAACCTGGCATCGCAGTTGGCGAAGCCGCTGCAGCTCGGCTCCAGCGTGAGGGTGTCGCCCTCCAGCACCCACTCGCTCCTCTGCTTGCCGATGACGTCCGCCGTGAACCAGCGGATGACCTTGACGTCATGACGGTCCGTCGCCACCAGGTCGGTCGGGACCTCGTGCCGGGCCACGACGTTGAGCGTGGTGCCGCTGTAGGCGCTGGGCGAACACCACGACCGAAACCCTGCCGATCGGCACTACAGCACCGGCAGCACGCAGTCGATGCGCCAGCCCGACGGCCGGTGCGGCCCCGCGACCAGCGTCCCGCCGTGGGCGGCCACCCGCTCGGCCAGCCCCGCCAACCCGGTACCGCCACTGCCCCGGCGCCGGAGCAGCAGGCCCTTCGGGCCGCGCCCCCGGCCGCCGCCGTCCGTCACCGACACCTCCACCCATCGGCCCTCCGCCCCACGCCGGCCGGCCGCTCCGGCCCCGCCACCCGCGGGCGAGCCGTCACCGAGTTCCGCGCGGCCGTCCGCCCCGCCACCGCCCGTCCGCGGCTCCCCGCCGGACGCGCCCCGTACCCGTACCCGTACCACCACCCCGGCCGCGGCGGGCGCATGCCGCCGCACATTGGTCAGCCCCTCCAGCACCACGGCGTACGCGGTGGCCTCGGCCTCGGGTGACAGCAGCCCGGTGGCGTCCGGCGCCGGCTCGACGACGGCCCGGGCGGCGCCCGTCCCCGAGAAGCGGCCGACCAGCTCCGGCAGGTCGGCCAGCCCGTACCGCCGGGTGGCGCCGAAGGCCGCCCCCTCCGCCACCCCGTCGGCCTGCGGATCGCGCAGCGCGCCCACCATCTCGTCCATCGAGTCCAGCGCGCGCAGACCGGCCTCCTCCAGGCGGCGCAGCAACGCGGCCGTCTCCACGCCGTCCTGGCCGGGCAGTTGGCCGGCCTGGGCCTCCAGCACGATGCCGGTGATCTCGTGGGCGACGAAGTCGTGCAGGCCGCGGGCCACGTCGAGCCGCTGCTCGCGCCGGGCACCGGCCACCGCGCGCTCCCGGCGGGCGTCCAGGGCCCGGAGGTAGAACCCGGCGCCCGCCACGCCGACCGCCGGCACGAAGGAGAGCAGCAGCGCCATCAGCGAGCCGCCCCAACTGCCGGTGGGCACCCGGAGGGTGAAGCGGAGCGGCACCAGCAGCACGGCCAGGGCGACCGCCGCTCCGGCCGGCCCGGCCCACCGGCCGGACGCCCGCCGAGCCGCCCGGCCCAGCAGCACCAGCAGGGCGAGCCACTCGAACGGTAGCCAGAGGGCGGCGAGTTGGTGGGAGCCCGGGTAGCCGGCGTCCAGCAGCAAGGACCCAACCGCGAC
Organism: Kitasatospora sp. NBC_01560; assembly: GCF_045208415.1. Lineage (NCBI taxonomy): Bacteria > Bacillati > Actinomycetota > Actinomycetes > Kitasatosporales > Streptomycetaceae > Kitasatospora > Kitasatospora sp. NBC_01560. The sequence goes on from NZ_CP109364.1 coordinate 1,932,776, forward strand.
GGTACCTGCGGCCCGGACGAGCGTCACCCGGCGGAGCGGCCACGGCAGGATCGCCACCGCCGACACCAGCGCGGCCGCCGTCGCCAGGAGCAGTGCGGCCGCCCGGTCGCCCGGGTGCGCCAGCACCACCGGCGCCAGCAGGCCGAGCACCATGACGACCGCCAGCGGCCCGCGGAGCCGCTCTGCCACGGACCTCCCGGGCCGGGGCGAGCCCGGCCGGGCCGGGGCGGCCGACGTGAACCGGGCTCCGGGCGGCGGGGTTTCGGTACGCATGGCCTTGAGCCTACGGGTGCGCCACCGCCGCGCCGGCCCGGTGGTCGGCAGGAGATCGACAGGCGATCGGCGGCTTTACGGCCCGCCGGACGACCGGCCTTCCGACGCCGGGTGAGCACAGGCGCCGGCCTTGCCCGGGCGGCCGCCCGCCACGATGCTGGACCCGTGCCGGGACAACGGAAGCGCAAGCAGCGTCAGCAGGAGGCGCATCGGCAGGCGGCGGCCCGCTTCGCCCCCGGGACGGGGCGGTGGGAGGTCCTCTTCGAGACCCAGGACGAGTCGGCATGGCTCGCCGAGGTGCGGCGCCTGCGGGCCGGCAGGACGCGGATCGACTGGACGGCCGTCCGGATGGACACGTTCTGCGGCCGGTCGGTGCAGCCAACCACCTACCGGCTGAGCCTCTTCGTGCCGACCGGCCCGCCCGCTGCCGAGGACGGCCGCCCCGGCGACTGACCCGGCGACTGACCCGATGACGAGGGCCCCGCCGGGCGGTCGGTGCTGCGGCGCCCCCGGCGTCCCGACCGCGGGGACACCCGGGCACGATAGCGTTCAGCGGTGCCCACCGCGGCCGCCCCACCGTACGGGGCGCCCCGCCCCGACCGCAGCACCCGCCCGACCCGCTTGCCGGAGGACCGCCCGATGCCCCACCGCCGCCCACCGGCCACCGCCACCCCGGGCCGCCACCGGCCCGCCCCGGCCCGCGGGGCCGCGGAGGCGGCCGTCCGGTGAGCGGCACCGCACCCGGCTACGGTCGGCTCGCCGCCGTCGGCCCGTACTTCGCCCTGGACGCCGCCACCGCGCCCACGGACCTGCCGCCGGCCGGGTTCCGGCCGCTGCGCGAGTTCTACGCGCCCGGGCCGGACGCGCCGTTGGCAGCACGGGTCCGGGAGTTCGGGCGGCGGCTCGGCAGCAACGAGCCGCGGGTGGCGGCCTCGATCCTGCACCTCGGACTGGCCGCCCGGTTCTGTTCGGCGAGCCTGGGTGCGGCCGTCCTGCTGGGCGCCGTCCCGGACTTGGCACCGGACCGGGCGTACGTGCGCGTGCCGGAGCAGGGCCCGATCGACCTCTGGACGCCCTGCCCCGCGGCGCCGGACGGGCCGGGCCCCACGGACGGCCCGCCGCCCGTCGACCGGCTCCACCACGCGCTCGTGCACGACCAGTTGGAGCCGCTCGCCGCCGCCGTCCGCGCCGCGGTGCCGCTCTCCGAGCGGCTGCTGCACGGCAATGCCGCCTCCGCGCTGGCGGGCGCCCTGCGGATGCTCGAACCCCACGCGGCACCCGGCCGGGCCCGCGCCCTCGTGACGGAGTTGCTCGACCGGCCGCCGCTGGCCGGTACGGGGACGCTGCGGGGCGCCGGCTTCCGGCGGAACAGCTGCTGCCTGTACTACCGGGTGGGCCCGGGCGCCGGGGTCTGCGGTGACTGCTGCTTCACCCGTCCGCCCGGCCGCCCCTGAACGTACCCCCGGCCGTGCCTGCGCGCGCCCCGCTCGGGCGCGCCCGACCACTGCCCCGCCCGACCACTGCCCCGCCGGGCCGTCGCCCGGCCGGCGGCAGCGCCAACTCGGCTCCCGCGCAGGAGAACTGCCGGACGGTAGAATGCCGGAATGACCCGGCCGCCGCGCGCACTGCCCTCCGCCGTCCTGGGGCTGCTCCTCGCCGGCACGGCCGCCGGCTGTTCCGGCGGACCGTCCGGGGCTCCCGCCAAGGGGGTGAATCCGGCGAGCGCCAAGGTACGGACCGACGTCGAACCGCTCCAGCGTCGCTTCCTCGCGATCGGGCAGCTCTCCGATCCCCGCTGGGTCGGGTACGACAAGGACGACGACGGCGGCCGGGTGACCGTTCCCGACCCGGATCCGCAGGTCAGGGTGGCCGGTCTCGCGCACCTCCCCGTCGGCACGGCCGCCACCCTCACCGCCGACCCCGCGTACGCGTTCCACCCCGGCACGCCGGGTGACCTCCCACCGGCGCTGGACGGCGACCTCGTCCGCGCCGCGCACTGGCTGACCAGCCCGGCGTACGACCGGAGCATCACGAAGTCCCAGTACGTGGGCACCTTCTACCTCGACCCGGCCACCGACCTGCTCTGGTTCGACACCATCAGCCCCTCGATCGCCGACGGCAGCACGCCGTCCTGAGCCCCTCCCGGCCGGTCGGCGCTCGCGGCCCGGCCGCTACCCGCTACCGCTTCAAGGTCGCCCGCAGCAGGTTCGGGTCGGTCCGCGTGGCGAACGCCGCGCTCGCGACGTAGACGGTGCTCCCGGCGACCGCGACCGAGGTGGGGTTGGAGAGGCCGTCCCCGGCGTCGAGCACGGGGCGGGACGTCCCGTCCGGGGCGATCAGGACGGCCTGGCTGGAGGTGTTGAGCGCGGCGATCACGCTGTCGCCCCGCCCGACGAACGCGAAGTCGTCCAGGCCTGCGAGCCCGGTGGCGCGGGGCTCGGCCGGGCCGGCCGAGCCGTCCTCCCGGACCGGGATGCGCAGCAGCGTGCCGGTGTCGCTGTTGCCCACCCAGACGGCGTGGTGGTGCACCTTGAGGCCGTTGGCGCCGAAGGCCGCGACGGGCCGGAGCCGGGCGTCGTCGGACCAGACCGTCGGCGCGCCGCCCTCGACGGGGACGGACCGGACCAGGCCGAGCACCGAGTCGGCCGAGTAGAGCCGGCCCGCGCGCTCGTCGAGGGCGAGGCCGTTGGGCAGGCTGTTCGCCGGGAACGCCGAGATCCGCTCGGGCGTGCCACCCGGGCAGAGCCGCCAGATGCCGGTGAGGTCGTCGGTGCCGGTGGCGTAGGTGAAGTAGAGGGTCCCGTCGTGCGCGCGGGCCAGGCCCGTGACGGCCGCGACGCCGACCAGCGGGGTGGCCGGGACGGCGGGAGCGGGCATGGTGGCCAGGAGGGTGAGGCGGCCGTCGCGGTCCACCCGGCCGACCGCGCGGGCGTAGACGAAGGTGAGGTCGACGGAGCCGTCCGGCTCGACCGCGAGATTCTCCGGCTGGAGGCCTTCGGCCAGGTCGAAGTGGGCGATGACCCGTGGGTCGGAGAGCGGCGGCGCCACGGCGACGGCCGGCGTCGCGGCCAGCAGGGCGAGGACGGCGGAGACGGCTGTCGCGGTGCCGAGCAGTCCGGCGAGGCGGTGGGGCGGGCGGGGCATGGGGGCTCTCCTCGGTGCGAACGGGGCGGGGCAGGACGCGTACCTGCCAGCAGAGCATCGCCGGGCACCCCGCCGCAGGAGCTCCGCCGCCGTGCCACCCGACGGTCCCCCGCTCGGACCACCACCGTTCGGGGGGACACCGCTCCAGGAGCCGCCCGACGCAACGACCGCCCCCGACCGCCCGACCGCCCGACGGCCCGTCCGACGACACAACCGCCCGACCGCCCGATGGAACGACCAGCCGACGAAACGACTGCCCGGCCACTGCACAGCACCGTCCCGCCGCCCCACAATGATCCGCACCGGCGCACCGACGAGGGCGCCCCGAGCGACACTCACCGGCGCACCGGCCCGCCGCACCGCACCCCACCCCCGGAGGCGCAGCATGACGACCCCGCCGAACCCGCCGAACCCCGCGTCCCTCCCCCTCTCCGGTCTCCTGGTCGCCGACTTCGGCCGGGTGCTCGCCGCGCCGTACGCCACGATGCTCCTCGCCGACCTCGGCGCGGACGTCGTGAAGGTCGAGCAGCCCGGGACGGGGGACGACACCCGCGCCTGGGGACCGCCGCACGCGCGGGGCGAAGCCACCTACTTCCTCTCCGTCAACCGCAACAAGCGCTCGATCACCCTCGATCTGCGCGACCCGGCGGACCACGCCCGCGCGGTCGAGCTGGTCCGCCGCGCCGACGTGCTGGTGGAGAACTTCCGCCCGGGCACGATGGCGAAGCACGGCCTCGACTACGAGCGGGCGCGGCTGCTCAACCCGCGCCTGGTGTACTGCTCGATCACCGGCTTCGGCTCGGGGCCGGGTGCCGCGCTTCCGGGTTACGACCTGCTGGTGCAGGCGGTCGGCGGGCTGATGAGCGTGACCGGCCCGGAGCCCGGCCGGCCGGTGAAGGCCGGCGTCGCCCTGGTCGACGTGCTGACCGGGCTGCACGCCGCCGTCGGGGTGCTGGCCGCGCTGCGCGAGCGGGACGCCACCGGGGTGGGCCAGTCGGTGGACGTCAATCTGCTCTCCACGCTGCTGTCCAGCCTGGTGAACCAGTCCGCCGGGTACACGCTGGCCGGCGTGGTGCCGGGCATCCTCGGCAACCGGCACCCGTCGATCGCGCCCTACGAGGTGTTCGCAGCCGCGGACCGGCCGGTGGTCGTCGCGGTCGGCAACGACCGCCAGTTCGCCGCGCTGTGCCACGGGCTGGACGCGCCGCAGCTCGCGGCCGACCCCCGGTTCGCCACCAACGCCGACCGGGTGGCGCACCGGGACGTGCTCACGGCCGAGCTGTCCGCCGGGCTCCGACAGCGCACCGCCGCCGACTGGTTCGCCCTCCTGACCCCGCTCGGCGTTCCGTGCGGGCCGGTGAACGACCTGGCCGACGCGTTCGCCCTGGCCGACACGCTGGGCCTGGCGCCCCGCGCCACCGTCCCCGGAGCCGGCACCGGCACCGGCACCGGCACCGGCACCGGCACCGGCACCGGCACCGGCACCGGCACCAAGACCAAAGCCGCCACCGGCCCGGACGACGAGCCGATCGACCTGGTCGCCAACCCGATCGGCCTCTCCCGCACACCACCACGCTACGAGCGCCGCCCGCCCCGGCTCGGCGAGCACACCGCCGAGCTCCGGGCCTGGCTGGACGCCGCCCTCCCCTCCCCCGCCCCCACCGACTCCGGGGGCCACGGGGATTCCGCATGAGCAGGCCCCTCGGCGCGCGGTTCGACGGCGCTCGCTTCGTGCGCGCCCCGCGGGGTCGGCACCCCGGGCCGCACCGGGCCTGCCGGCCTGCCCCTGGACGCTCCGTCCGCGGTCGCGGTCAGACCGCCACCGCCACCGCCTCCGCCATCTCTTCCTCCTCCTCGGCCCAGGCGGCCGTCCCGGAACCGGCCGGGGACTCCGCCGCGCCCCCGCGCCGGGCGGCGGACCGCTCGCGGCGCTCGAAGCGGGCCGTGGCCGCCATCACCAGGCCGCCGAGCACCAGCCAGAGCACCAGGGTCGGCAGGTGGCCGCCGAAGCCGGCCCCGCCGTCGAAGTACAGCAGGCTGCGGGCGCCCTCCAGGAAGCCGGCGCCGGTCCAGAAGGAGTGCAGGCCGCCGAAGAAGCCGTTCTGCAGCTCGGGCCGGTAGACACCGCCGGAGGAGGTGAAGTTCAGCATGACGAACAGCACCATCATCACCAGCGTCGTCCACCGCTTGAAGAAGCTGTGCAGGCCGATGCCGATGGCGACGACGCCGGCCGAGTAGAGCCAGCCGAGTACCCAGACCGCCGCCAGGTCGTGGTCGACGACATGGAAGACCGGCCCGGCGGTGACGGCCCCGATCACGCTGACCGCCAGCGAGGCGGCCAGGCCGACGAGGGCCCGGATCCGCATGCGCAGCGCCGCGCCGGCCGCGCCGATCACCGCCACGCTGCCGTAGGAGCCGATGCTGAGCGCGACCAGCAGGAAGAACAGGCCCTGCCCGGTCGGGTCGCCCTTGCCCGGAGCGGCGAGGTCGGTGACGTGCAGCGGCACGCCCTCCCTGTCCGTGACGTTCCGGAACACCGCTTCGGCCGCCATCGCGGAGGTGTCCGAGCCGGCCTTGGCGATCAGCAGCTCGGGCTGCCGGGGGTCGGGCAGGAAGGCACCGACCAGGTCGCGGTCGCGGAGTTGCTGTCGTCGGTGACGAACCGTCCTCGCGGGCGGCCGCACGCTGCATTGGATGGTAAATGCAACAACCTGGGTGCAGTGTACAACCAAAATCGGGCGCATGCGAAAGCCCGGGGGCCTCACCCCCGGGCCTCACCCCTACCGCGTCCTTCAGTCCAGTTCGAACACCCCGTACGAGAAGCCCTCCGCCTGCAGCTCCCCGCCGGTCACCCGCACCCCCTGGACGTCCAACGGCCGTGCCGTGACCGGCCCGAGTGCAACCGCCCCAGGCTCCCGCCGCGGATTGACGGCCACCAGGTACCGGCCGGCCCGGACGTACACCAGCGGGTACCCGGCGTGCCGGACCTCCACCGAGCCACCGGAGCCGAGACCGGGATGGGCCCGGCGCAGCGCGATCAGCCGGCGGACGGTGTGCAGCAGCGAGGTCGGGTCGGCCCGCTGGCCGGCGACGTCGGGGCGGTGCGGGTCGGGGTCGACGGGCAGGTAGAGCCGGTCGGCGGGCGCGGTGGAGAAGCCCGCGTTCGGGCCCGGCTCCCACTGCATCGGGGTACGCGATCCGGCCCGGTTGTACTGCGGGCCGAGCACGCTGCCCTCGACGTCGGGCAGGCCCGGTACGTAGCGCATGCCGATCTCGTCGCCGTAGTACACCGCCGGCAGGGTGGGCCAGGTGAGCAGGAGGGCGAAGGCGGGGGCGAGTTGACCGGCGGTGCGCGGGCCGGTGGCGAGCCGGGAGAAGTCGTGGTTGGCGGTGGGGAGGGCGATGTACCCGGCGCCCTCGGTGAGTTCGGCAGCCGAGCGCCAGGCGTCGAGGAAGAGCTGCGGAGTGCCGCGACCCTCCGCCTCGAAGTAGCAGGGGCCCTGCTTCCAGTGTTCCTCCACCGTGCCGGCGTTGTTGTTCCACAGCGAGCGCAGCGGCAGGCCGTGGTCGGCGCCGCCGAACTGGAGGAAGAAGTCGGCGTGGAAGCCGGCCGCGACGGCGGTGGCCGGGTCGCCCCACTCGGCGAAGAGCGCGGCCTGCGGGTGGGCGCGGTCGAGCCAGTCGCGCAGCTCGGTCCAGAGCTTGGAGGTCTCGGTGTACCCGGGATCGTCCTTGACCAGCGAGGAGGCCATGTCGACGCGGAAGCCGGCCACCCCGAGGCCGAGCCAGTGCGCCATGATCCCGCGCAGCGCGGCGCGGTTGGCCCGCGGGCCGTCGGCGTCCACCGGCTGGCGCCAGGGCTGGTCGGAACGGGTGCGCGCGTAGCCGAAGTTGAGTGCGGGCTGGCAGTCGAAGAAGTTCGGCCGGTACCAGCCGGGGCGACTGCCGGGCGAGGGGACGAAGCCGTCCACCGGGCGGTCGGACCAGATGTACCGGTGGTCGGACGGATCCCCGGCGGCGGCCCGGAACCAGGGGTGGCGGTCGGAGGTGTGACCGGCGACCAGGTCGAGCAGCAGCCGGATACCCCGGCGGCGGGCCTCCTCGACCAGTGCCGCCAGGCCTTCCGTGGTGCCGTAGCGCGGCGCGGGCGCGAGGTAGTCGCTGATGTCGTACCCGGCGTCGCGGAACGGCGAGGCGAAGCAGGGGTTGAGCCAGACCGTGTCGATGCCGAGCCAGGCGAGGTGGTCGAGGTGCTCGGCGATGCCCGCGAAGTCACCGATGCCGTCGCCGTCGGAGTCGGCGAAGGTCTGCGGGTAGATCTGGTAGAGGACGGCGTCGGCCAGCCAGTCGGGGCCGGGGCGGGTCGAGGTCATGAGGTGGATCCTCCTGCCGAGTACCGAAGGCCTTGAGACCGAACACCGGAGCGCCGGGCACCAAGCACCAAACACCCAGCACCGGACACCCAGCACCGAGCACCGAGCACCGAGCACCCGGCCCAGTGTCCAGGGCCCCGATTCTCGTCCAATCCCGGCCGTCCCGACAGTCCGCCTCGGCACACACCGCCGGCCGCCGCCACCCGCCGCCCCCGCCACGACCACCCGCCACGACCACCCGCCACAACCACCCGCCACAACCACCGGCCCCCGACCCCGACCACCGCCCACCGCCCTCCGGCCCCGGCCCCGGCCCCCGCCGCTACGCGCCCCGCGCCCCGCACGCCTCGGTGAACACCTTCGCCCGCCGGGTGATCTCCGCCCAGTCGCCCGCCGCGACGACGTCCGGCGCCACCACGTCCGTCCCCGCGCAGACCGCGAGCGCGCCCTGGGCCAGGAACTCCGCGGCGTTGCCCGCGTTGACGCCGCCGGAGGCGACCAGCGGGACGTCCGGGTACGGGCCGCGCAGGTCCTTGAAGTAGCCGGGGCCGAACGCCCGGGCCGGGAAGATCTTGACGGCGGCGGCGCCGAGGTCGGTGGCCTGCTGCACCTCGGTCGGTGTGAGCGCACCGAGCACCACCGGTACCCGGGCGGCATGCGCGACCCGCGCCACCTCGGGCCGCAGTCCGGGGGTGACCAGGAACGAGGCACCGACGGTGATCGCCTCCTCGGCCTGTTCCGCGGTCAGCACGGTACCGACGCCGACCCGCCACCCCTCCCGCGCGGCGCGTCGCAGATGGTCCGTCACATCCGGTGTGGTGTAGGTGAATTCGGTCAGATTGATGCCGCCCTCGGCGAGCGCGGCGCAGAGGGCGACGGCGTCCGGTATCCGGGGGGCGCGGACCACGGCGATGACGGGCGAGGCGGCCAGCACCGCCCGGAGACGGGCGAGCACGGAAGGCGTGGGGTTCATAGGGCTCGGGTTCCTCGATCGGTTCGACGCAGGGCGCGCCCGGGCCGGGCGCCCGTGGTGCGGCCCTGCCGGACGACGGCGGTGCCGTTGACGTAGACGTGCTCGATGCCGGCGGCGGGCCGCCGCGGGTGCTCGAAGGTGGCGGTGTCCTGGACGGTGTCGGGGTCGAGGAGCACCAGGTCGGCGTGGTGGCCGGGGGCGATCACGCCGCGCCGGTCCAGCCCGAGCCGGGCGGCCGGGCGGCCGGTCATCCGGGCGATCGTCTCCTCCAGGGTGAGCACCCCCAACTCCCGGCTGTAGCGGGCCAGGTACCGGGGGAACGTGCCCCAGGCGCGCGGGTGCGGCCGGGCGCCGACCAGCAGCCCGTCGCTTCCGACGGTGTGCACCCGGTGGCGCATGATCGCGCGGACGTTCTCCTCGTGGCCGACGTGCTGAAGGATGGTGGTGGCCAGTTCGTCGCGGCGCAGCAGGTCGAGGAAGACGTCGGTGCCGGTCGCGCCCCGCTCGGTGGCGAGTTCGGCGACGGTCCGGCCGATCACGGTGGCCAGCGCCGGGTTTCGGACGCCGGAGAGCTGGATGGTCGCCCAGTCGGTGACCACGCCGTGGCAGCCGTCGCTGCCCTTCTCCTCCACCTCGTACCGGATCCACTCGCAGATGTCCCGGTCGGCCAGCCGGGCCAGGGTGGCCGCCGGGCCGCCCTCGGTGGCCCAACTCGGCAGCAGGGCGGCCAGGGTGGTCGAACCGGGCAGGTAGGGGTAGCTGTCCAGGGTGAGGTCCACGCCGTCGGCGAGCGCCTGGTCGACCAGGTCGAGCAGTTCGCCGGCCCGGCCCTGGTTGACGCCGAAGTTCATCGTGGCGTGGGTCAGGTGGACGGGGCAGCCGGACTGCCGGGCGATCTCCACCATCTCGGCGTAGCCCTCCAACGCCCCTGCGCCGTAGGAGCGTTGGTGCGGGGCGTGGAAGCCACCGTGGTGGGCGACCACCCGGCAGAGCTCGACCAGCTCGGCGGTGCCGGCGTACATCCCGGGGGTGTAGGTCAGCCCGCTCGACATCCCGACCGCGCCCTGGGCCAGCCCCTCGGCCAGGACGGTGCGCATCCGGTCGAGTTCGGCCGGGGTCGGTGCCCGGTCCGCCCAGCCCATCGCGAGCATCCGCAGCGAGCCGTGCGGGACGAGATAGCAGGCGTTGACGCCGGTGCCCGTCCGGTCGAGGCGGTCGAGGTACTCGCCGACGGTGCGCCAGTCCCAGTCGAAGCCGTCCGGGTCCCCGTTCCAGCCGGCGATCTGGCGGCGCAGCGCGGGCAGCGTGGTGTCGTCGACCGGCGCGTAGGACAGGCCGTCCTGGCCGAGGACTTCGCAGGTGACGCCCTGGGTGACCTTGGCGGGGTGCTCGGGTTCGAGGAGCAGGGCGAGATCGGAGTGGGCGTGCAGGTCGATGAACCCCGGGGCCAGCACCAGCCCGTCGGCGTCGACCACCCGGGCGGCGCCGAGGCCCGGGCCGATCCCGGCGATCAGGCCCCGTTCGATCCGGACGTCGGCGCGGTACCGGTCCGCGCCGGTGCCGTCGACGACGGTGGCGCCCCTGAAGACAATTGGTGCCCCGGCACCGGCCTCCGTTCCGGCTCCGCCCGCCGCGCCCGCACCACCCCCGGCCATCAGAAGAACGTCCTGACCAGGCCGGTGACCTTCGGCTCCGCCGCCGAGGCGTCGTCCAGCACCGGGATCAGCGCCCACTTGTCGAAGGCGGTGCACGGGTGCGAGACGCCGAGCCGCAGCACGGCGCCGACGGGGGCGAGGTCACCCGCGTCGCGCAGGAAGGCATGCTGGTCGTTGAGTGCGCCGATCCGCGCCGCGGTGCCCGTCAGCTCGGCTCCGCCGCGCACGAGCTGCGGTTCGGGCAGGCCCTCGTCGAAGGGCAGGTCGCGCTTGCCGGCGTCGAGCAGGGCGAGCTGCGGCTCCGGCCGGGAGACGACCCGGGCCCAGCCGTGCAACGCGCTGCGGAACGGTGTCGCGCCGGTGCCGCGGGCGAGCGGCGAGATGCCCCGGTAGAACCCGTCGTCGTGGGCGAGGTACGCGCCGGAGCGCAGCACGACGGCGGCATCCGGCAGGGCGGACAGCTCCTCCGTCACCAGGTCGAAGTAGGCGCTGCCGCCGGCGGTGACCACCGGCGGCGCCGCGTCGGAGTAGGCGGTGGCGAGCCGCCCGTGCAGGTCCGCGAGGTCGCGCAGGTAGCCGCGGACGGTGGCGAGCCCCTGCTCCCCGGCGTCGTGCGCGAGGGCGCCCTCGTACCCGGCGATGCCGGCCAACCGCAGGGTGGGCGCGCGCAGCACCGCGGCGGCCACCTCGACCGCGGCGTCGACGCTGCGGGCGCCGGTCCGCCCGCCGGGCCCGCCCAGTTCGACCAGGACCTCGACGGGGCGCCCGGCCCCGGCCGCGCGCAGCGCCTCGTCCATCAGCCGGACGCTCTCGGTGCAGTCCACCCAGGAGGTGAAGCCGAAGGCCGGGTCGGCGGCGAGTTCGGCGGCGAGCCAGCCGAGCCCGGCCGGGTCGATCAGGGTGTTGGCGAGCAGGATGCGCTGCACGCCGAAGGCCCGCCCGACCCGGACCTGCGGCAGGTTGGCCAGCGTGATGCCGTGACTGCCGGCCTCCAGCTGCGCCTGCCAGAGCGCGGGCGCCATCGTGGTCTTGCCGTGCGGGGCGAGTGCGACGCCGGCCTCGGCGCACCAGCGGGCCATGGTGCGGAGGTTGTGGTCGAGGGCGGCGGCGTCCAGGGTGAGCAGCGGGGTGCCGAACCCGGCGAGGGCCGGTCCGGTGGCGAGGTAGTCGCGGACGCTGAGGCCCCAGGCGGCGGGCGGCAGCGCCTTGAACCGCCAGTCGAGTACTTCGTCCGCGAGGGCCGCCACCTTGTCGGGGTCGATCCCCGGGCCGGTGCCGGTGCTGGCGAAGGTGCCTGCGAAGGTCTGGTCCACCGTCTTCCTCCTTGTGCTGTTGCAACATGCGCAACGAGGGTTGCACATGCTGGCGTCACGGTTCTAGCATCGGCGCCGGACCAAGGTCAACGGAACGGTTCGGCAGCCGCACACGAGGAGCCCCACAGATGCCCCGACAGGACCGCGCCGCGAGCCCGGGCACCGCGAACCCGGGCGTTCCGCCCCTGGGCAGCCCGGCCGTGGGGGGCGCAGCCGCCCAGGGCCCGGCCGCGGTCTGCGTGGGCGAGTCGATGGCGGTGCTGCTGCCGGACCGCCCGGGCCCGCTGGAGTCGGTGGAGCGGTTCAGCCTCTCGGCCGGGGGGGCCGAGTCGAACGTGGCGGGCGCGCTGACCGCACTCGGCGTGCCGAGCGCGTGGATCAGCCGGGTCGGTGACGACGGCTTCGGCCGCCGGCTGGTCGCCGAGGTGGCCGCGCGCGGGGTCGACGTCTCGGCGGTCGCGGTCGACCAGCACCGTCCGACCGGGCTCTACCTCAAGGAGGTCGGCGGCAGCACGGGCAGCCGCCACGACCTCGGGCCCGGACGCAGCCGGCTGCACTACCACCGCCGCGGCTCGGCCGCCGCCGCGCTCTCCCCCGCCCTGCTGGCCGATCCGAACGCCGCCCGGCTGCTGGCCGGCGCCCGGCTGCTGCACCTGTCGGGCATCACCGCCGCCCTCTCCGACGACTGCCTGGCCCTGCTGCGCGCCCTGCTGGCCGACCGCCGCGCGGGCCGGCTGGTCAGCTTCGATCTCAACTGGCGCCCGGCCCTGTGGCGCGACCGCGACCCGTCCGTGCTGCCGCCGCTGCTGGACGCCGCCGACCTGCTGCTGCTCGGCGCGGACGAGGCCGAGGCCGCCTTCGGCACCGGGGATCCGCTGGAGCTGCGCCGCCGCTTCCCCTCCCCGGCGACGGTCGTGGTCAAGGACGCCGCCCGGACGGTCACCGCGCTGGAGCGGCACGGCGCCGGCGTGACCGAGCCGGCCCTGGTGGTGGAGGTGGTCGAGGCGACCGGTGCGGGCGACGCCTTCGCCGCGGGCTACCTCGCGGCCACCCTGCGCGGTCTCGACCAGCGCCGCCGGCTCCGGCTCGGCCACCTCAGCGCCGCCTGCGCGCTGACCGCGCACGGGGACCAGGCCGAACTACCGCCGGCGCCGGTGGTCGACGCCCTGCTGGCGGCCTCCGCCGAGGACTGGGCGGCCACCCGGGTGTCGGCGGATGGCATCGTGTCTCCCGTACTGCCCGCGGCCGCGGGCGGCGACGCCCGCCCCCGCCCTGCCGCGGACCCTCGACCGGCCCCCTCCCCGGCCCTTGGAGCACCATGAGCCAGACCGTCACCCGCGCCCTGCGCATCCTCGCCGAGCTCGGTGAGGGCGAGCGCTCGCTGGACCAGCTCGCCGAGGTGCTCGGCGTCCACAAGACCACGGTGCTGCGGCTGCTCCAGAGCCTCGAAGAGGAACGTTTCGTCTACCGGGACCCTGCCTACCGCTACCACCTGGGCGCCGGCCTCTTCGCCCTCTCCGGCCTCGCGCTGGAGCAGCGCGGCGTCCGCCGGATCGCCGCCCCGCACCTCGCCGAGCTCAACGCCGCCACCGGCCAGACCGTGCACCTGGCCGCGTACGAGGGCGGCGAGGTGGTCTACATCGACAAGTACGACTCGCGGCACCCGGTGCGGATGTACTCACGGATCGGGCTGCGCGCGGCCCTGCACAGTGCGGCCGTCTCCAAGGTGCTGCTGGCCGACCTGCCGCCGGCCGAGCGCCGCCGCGTGGTGGCCGGCATCGACTTCACCCCGCACACCCCCCGCACGCTGACCACCCCCGAGGCGCTGCTCGGCGAGCTGGAGAAGGTCGCCGCCCAGGGCTGGGCCCAGGACCACGCCGAGCACGAGGCCTTCATCAACTGCGTGGCCGCACCGATCCGGGACGCAAGCGGCCGGGTCGTCGCGGCCGCCTCGATCTCCGTCCCGGACGTCGTCCTCCCGTACGAGCAGGTGCTGGAGCTGCTGCCGCAGTTGCTCGCCGCCGCCCGGGCGGTCTCCGCCGACTGCGGGCAGCGGCCCCCGGCCGGCTGACCCCGCCGGGGGCCGCTGCCCGGGCCGGACACCCACGGCCGGCCCGGCCCTTCCGCTCCCACCGAGTCCCACCGAGTCCCACTCCCACCGAGTCCCCTGCCGAGGAAGCCCATGAGCGACAAGACCGAGATCCGCACCGACAACGCCCCCGCCCCGGCGTGGATGTTCTCCCAGGGCGTCCGCAAGGGCCCGATCCTCCAGGTCTCCGGCCAGGGCCCGCAGGACCCGGCCACCGGCGAGTACCTGCACCACGGCGACGTGAAGGCGCAGACCCGGCGGACGCTGGAGAACGTCAAGGCGATCGTGGAGGCCGGCGGCGCGACCGTCGAGGACGTCGTGATGTTCCGCGTCTACCTCACCAAGCGGTCCGACTTCCCGCTGATGAACGAGGTCTACGCCGCGTTCATCGACGAGAACATCAAGCCGGGCGGCGTGAAGCCCTGCCGCACCACGATCTTCGTGGAGCTGCCGCAGGAGCCGATGCTGGTCGAGATCGACGCGCAGGCCGTGATCGGCTGACCGACCGGTCCCCTGAGCGACCGGTCCCCGTCGACCGGTCCTGGCGGACCGGCCCGCGGGCCGGGCAGCCCGACGGCACCGAGGGCCCGGACGCGAACCGTCCGGGCCCTCCCGCGTCACCGCCCGTCCGGCGCGGCGCGGCCGGTCACCGCCCCGCGGCCACCGACTCACCGGCCGGCTCCCCGACCGGAGCCCCGCCCCGCGCCACGACCTTGCCGCCGCCGGCGGCGGCGTCACCAGCACCGCCGTCGGTCGTGGCGGTGACGCCCGAACGCCGGTCCAGCGCACCGGAGAAGAGCGCCACCCCGAGGGCGAGCGCGGCCATCAGCCCGCCCACCCAGTTGGGCGCGTCGTACCCGAGGCCGCCCGAGATGACCAGCCCGCCGATCCAGGCGGCGAGCGCGTTGCCCAGGTTGAACGCCGCGATGTTGGCCGCCGAGGCCAGCGTCGGCGCGCCCGAGGCCTGGTCCATCACCCGCTTCTGCAGCGGCGCGACGGTCGCGAAGCCGAACACCCCGATCAGCGGGATGGTGGCGATCGCCCCCGCCTTGCTGTGCGCGGCGAAGGTGAAGGCGAACAGCAGCACCGCCAGCACCGCGAGGATCACGTACAGGCTGCGCATCAGCGCGCGGTCGGCGAACCAGCCGCCGAGCAGGTTGCCGACGAAGAGGCCGACGCCGAACAGGAAGAGCAGCCAGGTGACGCTGGAGTCGGCGAAGCCGGCCAGCTCGGTCATCATCGGCGTGATGTAGGTGAACATCGCGAAGATGCCGCCCCAGCCGAGCACCGTCATGGTGAGCGCCAGCCAGATCTGCGGGCGGCGGAAGACGGCCAGTTCGGGGCCGAGCCGGGTGTCCTCGGCCCGCGCCCGGACCGGCACCAGCGCGGCGATCCCGGCGAAGCCGACGACGCCGAGCGCCGCGACCACGTAGAAGGTGGAACGCCAGCCGAAGTGCTGGCCGAGCAGGGTGCCCATCGGGACGCCGAGCACGTTGGCGGCGGTGAGCCCGGTGAACATCAGGGCGATGGCGCCGGCCCGCTTGTGCGGGGCGACCAGACCGGCGGCGACCACCGAACCGATGCCGAAGAAGGCACCGTGCGCGAAGGCCGCGAGTACCCGGCCGACGAGCAGCAGGCCGAAGGCGGGGGCGACGGCGGAGACCAGGTTGCCGGCGATGAACAGGCCCATCAGCATCAGCAGCATCCCCTTGCGGGGGATCCGGGTGCCCAGGACGGTGAGCAGGGGCCCGCCGACCACCACGCCGAGCGCGTAGCCGGAGATGAGCAGGCCGGCGGTGGGGATGGAGACCGAGAAGTCGCCGGCGACCTCGGGCAGCAGGCCCATGATCACGAACTCGGTGGTACCGATGCCGAAGGCACTGATCGCCAGCGCCAGGAGCGCGAGGGGCATGAGGGAACCGCTTTCCGGAGCGTACAGAGAATGTTGCGCGTGCAACTACCGAGGTCGACCATACGACCGATCGACAGATACTTGCAAGCGCGGACTATCTCCATGCGCAAATCACCGGACCCGGAAGCGCCGTCCGAGTGCCGCGCGAGCCCGCGTCACGCAGGCCCGCACCGCGCGGGCCCGCGACACGGGAGCCCGCGCACCCCGGGCCGCTTGCCCCAGCGGGGCGAAGTCATTAGGTTAGGCTCACCTAACTCACCGGAGGTCGCCATGAGCCCCAGCCCCACCGACGCCGAGGCGCCCGAACCCACCGCCGCCGAACGGGTCTGCAGCCTGCTCGGCGCCACCTCCTCGGTGGTGATCCGCGCCTGCGGCGAGTACCACGAACTCGACACCCCGGTCTCGGTGCACGGCTCCCGGCTGCGGCTCAGCGCCCCGCTCGACGCGCCGCTCACCCTCGCCGTGACGAGGGAACAGGACGGCCTCGCCGTCGTGCTGGACCTCACGGACATCGCGCCCGTCGCCGTCCGCGACCGGGTCCGCGGCCGCCTCACCCTGGCCGGGCGGCTGCACCTCGCCCACCTCGCCGACGACGGGCTCAGCGTGCACCTGCGCCTGCACGTCGCGCACGCCGTCCTCTCCACCCCGTACGGCACGACCGCGCTCACCGGCGCCGACATCTCGCTCGCGCGCCCCGACCCGCTCGCCCGCTACGAGGCCGGCCTGCTCACCCACCTCGCCGACGACCACCCGGACGCGCTCGCCGTGCTCACCCGGCTGCTCGACCCCGCCCTCCTCACCGGGCGGCCCGACGTCCGCCCGCTCGCGCTCGACCGGTACGGCCTGGTGCTGCGCCTGGACCACCCGCACGGCCACCGCGACGTCCGCCTGGTCTTCCCCGAACCGGCCGCGGACGCCGACGAGTTCGGCCACCGGGTGCACCAGCTGCTGACCGCCGCGCACCGCACGCTGCCCGCACACCGCGCCTGAATTCCCGGCCTGTCTGCCCTCCCCGCCGGAAACAAGACCGGAAACGGCACCGGAACCAACAGCGGAAAAGGGCACCGGAGCACCGGCGGAAACGACGGCGGCCGGCCCGGCCCGCGAATCGAAATTCGCGGGCCGGGCCGGCCTGGGCGTGTCCCGCGCCCGTGGTACCGCCGAAGGTGCGGCGATCATCCGGTCGAGCGGTCACCCGACATGACCATCCCGGAGATCGTTCGCCCCGCACCCGGCGGAAGTCCCGACCAGAGGTCAGATGGAGACGCCGTGCGCCCGCAGGTAGGCGATCGGGTCGATGTCCGAGCCGTACTCCGAGCCGGTGCGGATCTCGAAGTGCAGGTGCGGGCCGGTCACGTTGCCGGTCGCGCCGGAGAGGCCGATCTGCTGGCCGGCGGTGACGGTCTGACCGATCTTCACGCCGATCGAGGACAGGTGGGCGTACTCGGCGTACTTGCCGTCGGCCAGCTTGATCTCGACCTCGTTGCCGTAGGCGCCGCCGTTGCCGGCCTTCACCACGGTGCCGGCCGCGACGGCGCGCAGCGGGGTGCCGGTGGAGGCGACGAAGTCGGCACCGGTGTGGTGGCCGGAGGCCCACATCGAGCCGGCCACGCCGTAGGCGGTGCCGAGCTTCGGGTTGGCGACGGGGGCGACGTAGCCGGAGGTGCTGGCCACGGCGGCCGGGGCCGGGGTGGTGGCCGGCGCGGCGGGCTTCGCGGCGGGGGCGGCCGGCTTGACGGCCTGGACCGGCTTCGGGGCGGCGGGCTTGGGGGCCGGCTTCACCGAGTCGTGCGAGGCCTGCGGCTTCGCGGCGGGGGCGGCCGGCTTGGCGGCCTCGGCCGGAGCGGCGGTGCCCAGCGCGAGCTTCTGGCCCGGGTGGATCAGGTTCGGGTTGGCACCGACGACCGAGCGGTTGTGCTCGTACAGCGCCTGCCAGCCACCGTCGACGTTCTTGGCGGCGGCGATCTTCGACAGGGTGTCCCCGCCGACGACCTTGTAGCTCTGCTCGGCAGCGGCGGCGGCCGGGGCGGCGGTCTCGGCGGCCGGCTGCGCGGCGGCGGCCGGGGTGGCGTCGACGCTGGTGGCGCCGGTCCAGGTGCTGGTCTGCGCGGGCTTCGCGGCCGGGGCGGTGTGGGCCTGGGCGCTGATGGTGGTCACCAGCGGGAGGGCGAACGCGGCGCCGGTGACGGCGGTGGCGATACCGATGCGGGCGGCGCGGGGCAGGGCGATACGACGAGCCTGTGCGGGCATGGGGGTTTTCCTCTCCGACGCCTGCGAGGTGAGCTGTCGGGTTCGGGCTGGAGTTGCCCGGCCGCATAGGCGGCTTCACCCCAAGCCGGACCGTGAATTCCGGTCCGGCGACTTACCTTTGGGTCCCCCGCTCCTGCCGTACAGAGTTCGGTTCGTACCACCGGGCAGCGGCAGGACTAGGCGTTCCACCCGGTGGCCACCCGGGCCAATGCCGGGCGGTCGCTGAACTAAAACCCATCCGTCCGGGTGAAGCAATGTCGATCTCTTGAACCCGCAACAAAGGCCCGGAGCACCGTGACGCTCCGAATGATCGGCTGCACGGTATGTGCACAATCGATTCACCGCGCGCCACTGATCCACGACACTCCGCCGATTTCGGTTCCCGTCCGCATTCGGTCGCCTACGGAAAGCCATTCACCGACACACCCCCGGTGAGCCTTGTCACGTGGGCGCCCGGGGCGGACGATCGGGCCGTGGCCACCTCCGAGGCCGGCACCCTGCGGCTGAGCACCGCGCAGGGTCGCTGGGTACTACTGGCGACGGTGCTCGGTTCCAGCATGGCGCTGCTCGACGGCACCGTCGTGAACGTCGCCCTGCCGCGGATCGGCGCCGATCTCGGGGCCCAGCTCGCCGCCCTGCAGTGGACGCTGAACGCCTATCTGCTCACCCTGGCCGGGCTGATCCTGCTCGGCGGCGCGCTCGGCGACCGCTACGGACGGCGCCGGATCTTCCTGCTCGGCGTGGTCTGGTTCGCCGTCGCCTCCGCGGCCTGCGCCGCCGCGCCCACCATCGAGGTGCTGATCGCCTCCCGGGCCGTGCAGGGCATCGGCGGGGCGCTGCTCACACCCGGCTCGCTGGCGATGCTCCAGGCGGTCTTCCACCCTGACGACCGCTCGGCCGCGGTCGGCCTCTGGTCCGGCCTCGGCGGGGTGTCCGCCGCGGTCGGCCCGTTCGTCGGCGGCTGGCTGGTGGACGGTCCGGGCTGGCGGTGGATCTTCCTGCTGAACGTGCCGCTCGCCGCGCTGGTGGTCGCCGTCGCGTCCCGGCACGTGCCGGAGAGCCGGGACGAGAGCGCCACCGGCCGGTTCGACGTGCTGGGCGCCGCACTCGCCGCGCTCGCCCTCGGCGCGGTCACCTACGCACTGACGGCGGCCGGCGGCGGGCTCACCCCCGGGGTCTGGGTGTCGGGGGTGGCCGGGCTGCTGCTCGGCTGGGCCTTCGTCGAGGTCGAGCGCCGCTCCGCGGAGCCGATGCTGCCGCTCGGCCTCTTCTCCTCGCGCCTGTTCACCGCCGTCAACCTGGTCACCCTCTGCGTGTACGCGGCGTTCAGCGGCGTCTTCTTCCTGCTGGTCGTGCAGTTGCAGATCGTCGCGGGCTTCTCCCCGCTGCTGTCCGGGCTGGCGCTGGTGCCGATCACCGTGCTGATGCTGGCGCTCTCCGCCCGGGCCGGCCGGCTCGGCAAGCGGATCGGCCCGCGGCTGCCGCTCACCGTGGGCCCGCTGCTCTGCGCGGCCGGCGTGCTGCTGATGCTGCGGATCGGCCCCGGCGCCTCCTACTGGGTGGACGTGCTGCCGGCCGTCACCGTGATGGGCTGCGGGATGGTCCTGCTGGTCGCCCCGCTGACCGCCACCGTGCTGGCGGCGGTGGAGGTCCGGCACGCGGGCATCGCCAGCGGCGTCAACAACGCCGCCGCCCGCGCGGCCGGCCTGCTGGCGGTCGCCGCCCTGCCCGCACTGGCCGGGCTCAGCGGCGACGCCTACCAGGTGCCGGCCTCGGTGGACGCCGCGTTCCACACCGCGATGCTGATCTGTGCCGGGCTGCTCGTCACCGGCGGGCTGACGGCGGCGGCCACCGTCCGGGGCAACGTCCTGGCCCCCGAGGAACGCCCGGTGGCCGAGCCGGACTGCCGCTACGCGTGCGGCACCAACGCCCCGCCGCTGGACCCGGGCCACGTCGGCACCGGGCACCCCCCGGGAACGGGAGAGGGCCCCGCCACCGGAACGGCAGCGGGGCCCTCGACCGACTGACCCGACGTCAGAGGATGTCGCCCGGGGCGTACTTGGCGGCCTCCGGGTAGGCGGCCGCGACGGCCTCGACCCGGCGGACCACCTCGGCGACCTGCGCACCGGCCGCGCCGGTGAAGGAGAGCCGGTCGGCCAGCAGCGCGTCCAGCGCGGCCCGGTCCAGCGGGATCCGCTCGTCGGCGGCGAGCCGGTCCAGCAGCTCGTTCTCGCGGGCACCGGCCCGCATCGCCAGCGCCGAGGCGACGGCGTGCTCCTTGATGACCTCGTGGCCGGTCTCCCGGCCGACGCCCGCGCGCACCGCGCCCATCAGCACCTTGGTGGTGGCCAGGAACGGCAGGTAGCGGTCCAGCTCGGCCTCGACCACGGCGGGGAACGCGCCGAACTCGTCGAGCACCGTCAGGAAGGTCTCCAGCAGACCGTCGAAGGCGAAGAAGGCGTCCGGCAGCGCGACCCGGCGGACCACCGAGCAGGAGACGTCGCCCTCGTTCCACTGGTCGCCGCCCAGCTCGGCGGTCATCGACGCGTAACCGCGCAGGATGACGGCCAGGCCGTTGACGCGCTCGCACGAGCGGGTGTTCATCTTGTGCGGCATCGCGGAGGAGCCGACCTGGCCCTCCTTGAAGCCCTCGGTGACCAGCTCGTGGCCGGCCATCAGGCGGATGGTCTTGGCCAGGCTGGACGGCGCGGCGGAGAGCTGGACGAGGGCGGTCAGCACCTCGAAGTCCAGCGAGCGCGGGTAGACCTGGCCGACCGAGGTGAGCACGTTGTCGAAGCCGAGGTGACCGGCCACCCGGCGCTCCAGCTCGGCGAGCTTGTCGGTGTCGCCACCGAGCAGGTCCAGCATGTCCTGGGCGGTGCCGACCGGGCCCTTGATCCCGCGCAGCGGGTAGCGGGCGATCAGCTCCTCCAGGCGGCGGAAGGCGACCAGCAGCTCGTCCGCGACGGTCGCGAAGCGCTTGCCCAGCGTGGTGGCCTGCGCGGCCACGTTGTGCGAGCGGCCGGCCATGACCAGCTCGGCGTGCTCGGCGGAGAGCCGGCCCAGGCGCACCAGCACGGCGACGGTGCGGTCCCGCACGTGCTCCAGCGACTGGCGGATCTGCAGCTGCTCGACGTTCTCGGTCAAGTCCCGCGAGGTCATGCCCTTGTGGATCTGCTCGTGCCCGGCGAGCTCGCTGAACTCCTCGATCCGGGCCTTCACGTCGTGGCGGGTGACCCGCTCACGGGCGGCGATCGAGCCGAGGTCGACCTGGTCGATCACCCGCTCGTAGTCGGCGACGGCACCCGCGGGCACCTCGACGCCGAGGTCCTGCTGGGCCTTCAGGACGGCGAGCCACAGGTGGCGCTCAAGGACCACCTTGTGCTCGGGGGACCACAGCTGGGCCAGGGTCGCCGAGGCGTACCGGGAGGCCAGGACATTGGGGATCTGGGGCTTCGCGCTCACGCTTCGCAAGCCTAACAGCCGAGGTCAGCGGGAGCGGCGCCGACCTCCGCGGTCCGGCACGGGCGGGCGCTACCGGCCCGGAACCGCCCGGCCGGTCAGCACCGGCAGCACCTGGGCGCAGATCGAGTGCAGGGACACCCGCTGCTCGTCGGTCATCGCCCCGAAGGCCTCGTGGGTGCGGCCCATCTCGGCGCGGATCAGGGTGAGGATCTCCCGGCCCTGGTCGGTGATCACGACGATCTTCACCCGCCGGTCCCCGGCCGCCGCCTCGCGGTGGGCCAGCCCGAGGGACTCCAGCCGGTCGACGATCCCGGTCACGTTGGAGGCGTCGCAGCCGAGCCGCCCGGCCAGCGCCCGCATCGGCACCGGCTCCTGGACGGCGCCGAGCGCCTTGGCCTGCGAGGAGGACAGCCCGTGCCGGGCCGCGGCCGCCGCGAAGTCCTGGAAGTAGGCGGCGCCGACGGCGGCCAACGCCTCCATCAACTCACCGTTGGTCGGTACGGTCGTCGTCGCTGTCGAACCCATGGGACCAGGGTAAGGCGAAGTGCTTCAGCAACTCAAGCTTTGACCACGGCAAAGGTCCGTAGGTCAACCGCCCGGAACGCCGGATGCCGCACCGGCCACCCTACGGGGCGCAGCCCGGATCAGAGCACCAGCTGGTCGAAGAGCCGCCGGAGCTCCGTCTCCGGGTCGGCCGTCAGACCGGTGTGCACCGGCCCCGGCTGGACCACCGCGCTGCGCGGCGCCGTCAGCCAGCGGAACCGCTGCCCGGGGCTGTCCCCCGCCGCCGGGCCGGCCGCCGGCCCGCCTGCGCAGACCGCCTCGATCCCGTGCAGCGCCCGCCGCACCCCGGCGACGTCCACCACCGGGTCCAGCGCCAGCAGCCGGGACTGGTCCAGGTGGGTGCGCGCGGCCAGGTGGGCGCTCTGCCGGCAGTAGAGCAGCACGCCGACGTTGACGAACTCGCCGCGCTCCACCCGGGGCACCGCCCGGATCACGGCGTACTCGTAGTCGTGCAGCTCGGCGGGGGCCGCCGGGGCCTGCGGCACGGGCTCGGTCATGCGGGCACCTCCGGCAGCCAGTCACGCGGACCGGCCAGTCGCGCGGTCAGTAGCTCGCGGTACGCGGCGCGCACCGCCCCGGGCGAGTCGAAGCCCGGCTCGTCCTCCAGCCAGACGTCCGGGATCTGGGCCACCGCACCCTCGATCGCGGCCTCCGCGAGCGGGGCGAGCGTCTTGTCGGCCGCCGCGAGGTCCGGTTCGGCGCCCAGCAGCGCGTGGCCGGCCGCGTCGTACGGGCGGCGGGCCCAGGCCGCCGCGCCGGCCCAGTGGTGGTGGAAGATCAGGCTGGCGCCGTGGTCGATCAGCCGCAGGCCGCCGGTGGCGACCAGCAGGTTGGGGTTGCGCCAGGAGCGGTCCACGTTGCCGATCAGCGCGTCGAACCAGAGCACCTGACCGGCCAGTTCGGCGTCCACCTCGAAGCAGAGCGGGTCGAAGTTGAGCGCGCCGCTGACGAAGGCCATGCCCAGGTTGCGGCCACCGCTGGCCCGCATCTGGTCCTGGATCTGCGGATCCGGCTCGCTGCGCGCCAGCACCGGGTCCAGGTCGACCGTCACCAGCTCGGGCACCGGCAGGCCGAGCCGGCGGCCGAGTTCGCCCGCCAGCACCTCCGCGACCAGCGCCTTGCGGCCCTGTGCCGCGCCGACCCATTTCAGCGCGTACAGCCGCCGGTCGTCGGCCTCGACCAGGCCCGGCATCGAGCCGCCTTCTCGCAGTGGGGTCACGTAGCGGACCGCCGTCACCTCGGTGAGCACAGCCGACAGCCTATCGGGCAGGTGTGCGCCCCGGCCCCGCACTCCACCGGTGCGGTGCCGGCCCCCTCCCGCACCGCACCGCCGCTCCCCCGCCCCCTTCCTCCCTCCCCTTCCTCCCTGTCCTCCCTGTCCTCCCTGTCCTCCCCACACCCTTCCCCCCCGGCGCTCCCGCCCCCCTGCGCACCTCCACCGCGCCGCCGTCACACCCCCGCAGAACCCGTCTGCGCCATCCGCGCCGCCCCGGTGGCAGGCCGTGCTGCGCCGTGCGAGTGTGGCGGGCAGTAGTGACCTCGGACCCTGCGCGGTACGACCTGCACTGTGAGGATGAGCGATGGAACGACCTCGGATCCTGATCGTGGGCGGCGGCTTCGCCGGACTGGAGTGCGCTCGCCGCCTCGAACGCAAGCTCTCGCCCTCGGAGGCGGAGATCTCGCTGGTCACGCCGTTCAGCTATCAGCTCTATCTGCCACTGCTCCCGCACGTGGCGGCCGGGGTGCTCACACCGCAGTCGGTCGCGGTCTCGCTGCGCCGGACGCTGCGCCGCACCCACATCGTCCCGGGCGGCGCGATCGGCGTGGACCCGCGCTCCAAGGTCTGCGTGGTCCGCAAGATCACCGACGAGGTGGTGGCGCAGAAGTACGACTACCTGGTCCTCGCCCCCGGCAGCGTCACCCGCACCTTCGACATCCCTGGCCTGACCGACTACGCGCGCGGCATGAAGACGCTCGCCGAGGCGACGTACGTCCGCGACCACGTGATCGCCCAACTCGACCTCGCCTCCGCCACCCTGGACCAGAAGGAGCGCGAGTCCCGGCTCCAGTTCGTGGTGGTCGGCGGCGGCTACGCGGGTACCGAGACGGCGGCCTGCCTACAGCGCCTGACCACGGCGGCCGCCCAGCGCTACCCGCGGCTGGACGCCCGGCAGATCAAGTGGCACCTGATCGACATCGCCCCGAAGCTGATGCCCGAGCTCGGCGACGCCCTCGGCACCGCCGCGCTGGAGGTGCTGCGCGAGCGCGGCATCGAGGTCTCGCTCGGCGTCTCGGTGGCCGAAGTCGGCGCCGAGACTGTCAAGTTCACCGACGGCCGGGTGCTCCCCTGCCGCACCCTGATCTGGACGGCCGGCGTCGCGGCCAGCCCGCTGATCGGCACCCTGGACGCCGAGACCGTCCGCGGCCGGATCGCGGTGACCGCCGAGATGCGGGTGCCGCAGTTCGAGGGCGTCTTCGCCCTCGGCGACGCGGCCGCGGTGCCGGACCTCGCCAAGGGCGACGGCGCGGTCTGCCCGCCGACCGCCCAGCACTCCGCCCGCCAGGGCCGCGCGGTGGCCGGCAACGTGATCGCCGCCCTGCGCAGCCAGCCCCTGGAGCCCTACTACCACAAGGACCTGGGCCTGGTGGTGGACCTCGGCGGCAAGGACGCCGTCTCCAAGCCGATCGGCATCGAACTGCGCGGCGTCCCGGCCCAGCTGGTGGCGCGCGGCTACCACCTGATGGCGATGCGCACCAACGTCGCCAAGTTCCGGGTCGGCGCCAACTGGCTGCTCAACGCGGCCGCCGGCGACGACTTCGTCCGGACGGGTTTCCTCGCCCGCCAGCCCGCCCGGCTGCGCGACTTCGAGTACACCGACGCCTATCTGACGAAGGATCAGGTACGGGCGCACGCCCAGGCCCTGCTGGCCAAGGGCTGACGGCACCGGGCCCGCCGCGCGGGCGCGGCACGAGACAGAACGACCGGTGCCCCTGCCGATCCCGGCAGGGGCACCGGCCCGTCCCCGGCCGCTACTTCGCGGTCAGGTACATCCCGCTCGCGTCCTTCCCCGCGGTGTTGCGGCACGCGTAGTTTCCGCTGGGCCGCGCGTACAGCAGGGTGAGGCACTGCCCGAGGGCCTGCTGCCCGTAGTAGTTCGGGTGCATCGACTCCTGGATGACGCCCTGCGAGGAGCTGAGCCCGCCGTCGACGAAGCGCGCCCACTCGCTGGTGGTGGCGGACGGCGCGGTGGTCGACGTCGCCTGGCGGGCGGCCTTGGCGCACACCTCGCGGCCCTGCAGCATGTCGGCGAGGTCGAGGAACTGCGCGCCCTTCGCGGCGGCGACCCCCGCCAGCGCCCGGGAGATCTGCGGGACGAGCGAGTCCCGCGCCCAGTCGGCGTCCGCGTTCCAGAACGGGCAGCCGCCGGTGTCGGAGCGGCTCCAGCCGCTCTCGGGGTAGCGCATCTCGGCGCTGCGCGGGATCGGCGAGGGGTAGGACTGCAGCACGACCCGGTAGTCGCCCGTCCGGTAGCCGGCGGTCGACATCACCGTGCGGATCTCGTCCAGCGCCTTGCCCACGCCGGCCATCGCGGCCGACATCCGGGAGTCGATCGCGGACTGCTGGTCGTCGTTGCAGTAGGAGTACCAGACCAGGTAGTCCGAGACGCAGGTGGTGATCACGTCGGAGAAGCCGAGGTCGTTGCCGCCGATCGACAGGGTGATCAGCTTGACGTTGTACTGGCTCGCCACCGTGGCGAGCTGGTCGGCCTGCGGCGCCTCGCCCTTGAACGACTGGCCGCCGTTGGCGGCGCGGTAGACGTTGGCGGCGACGGCGCCGGAGCAGGCCAGGTTGATCTGGGCCTGCGCCACTGTGGGCGCGCTGCGGACCTCGGCCACGTCGGAGCGGTCGCACCCGCTCGCCGCGGTCGCGCCGTACACCCGGCTCGGGTCGTACGCGCTGCCGGTCCAGGCCCGGTCGGTGCCGGCCCGGTTGCCGCTGGTGACAACGGCGTTGCCCTTCCAGCGGCCGGCCTCGCCGGAGATGTAGCTGTCGCCGAGCGTGACGCTGGCGGTCGTCCCCGTACCGGCCGCGGCCCGGGCGGGCGCGGCCGCGACGGCGAGCAGGCCGGCCGCGCCGAGCGGGAGGGTGAGCCCGGCGGCGAGCAGCCGGCGGGCGAGGCGGGTCAGCCGGGGGGCGCGGGTGGTGCGGGTGGTTCTGCGAGTGATGCTCGAACAGTTTTCGGGCACGGCGGAACTCCTGCGGTCGGTCTCGCCCGCTGTGAGGAGGCGGGGAGACGCGGAGGTGAGGGTGGGCCGCCGGCCGGTGGCGCGATGAAGATGACATGCCCGCGCTTGTTACCGCTAGGTATCTGCACCAGGTTTCTCGCTGTGTTACCGGTCGGTTCAGATCGGTCGCGAGACGGCACCGTCCGTTCCCAGGACGGCCGCCAGATCGTCGGCCAGCCGTCGCGCCCCGGCCGGGTCCAGCTCCGTGACGGTGATCCGCAGGCCCGGCGGGGACTGCAGCCGGAACCGCGAGCCGGGCGCCGCCACCCAGCCGCGCTGCACCAGCATGGCCAGAACGGTGGTCTCGTCCGGCACCGGCACCCAGACGTTGAGCCCGCTCGCACCGTGCGCCTCGATGCCGTGGGCGGCCAGTGCCTGCAGCAGCGCCTCCCGCTTCGCGCGGTAGGCGGCCGCCACCCGCGGGGCCGGCGCCGCGTCGGTGCGCCACAGCTCCGCGACGGTGGCCTGGAGCAGGTGGCTCACCCAGCCGGCCCCGAGCCGCTGGCGCCCGAGCACCCGCGCGACGGTCTCCGGATCCCCCACCGCCACCGACAGCCGCAGGTCCGGCCCGTACGCCTTGGCCGCCGACCGGACCACCGCCCAGTGCTGCGAACCGGCACCGGCCAGCGACTCGTAGGGCTGGTCGACGATGCCGTGGCCGTGGTCGTCCTCGATCAGCAGCACCGCCGGGTGGCGGGCCAGGACGGTGCGCAGCTCCCGCGCCCGGTCGGCGGTCAGCACGGCGCCGGTCGGGTTCTGCGCCCGGTTGGTGACGACCACCGCGCGGGCGCCGTCCGCGAGGGCGTCGGCGAACGCCCCGGGCAGCGGGCCGTCGTCGTCGAGCCGGAAGGGCACGGCGCGCAGGCCGAGCGCCGGCAGCAGGTCCAGCAGGCTGCCCCAGCCCGGGTCCTCGACGGCCACGGCGTCACCGGGGCGCAGCCGGGTGACGAGGATCCGCTCGATGGTGTCGAGCGAGCCGGAGGCGATGGCGATCGGCCCGGCGGGCAGGCCGTCGGCGCGGAAGCCCTCCGCGGCCAGGGCGAGCAGTCCGGGGTCGGCGGAGGGGCGGCCGTAGCGGACGGGGTCGCGGCGGGCGGCCCCGGCGGCCGCGGCCAGGGCGGGGGTGAGGTCGGGCAGCTGGGCCGGGTCGGGGTTGCCGTGGGAGAGGTCGCGGGCGTGCGGCGGGACGGGCATCCGGATCTGGTCGCGCGGTGCGGTGGCGGGCCGCGGGCGGATCCGGCTGCCCTTGCGGCCGGCGGTCTCGATGACGCCCCGGTCGCGGAGCAGCCGGTAGGCGGCGGCCACGGTGTTGGGGTTGACGCCGAGTTCGGCGGCCAGGTCGCGCAGCGGGGGCAGTGGGGTGCCCGGCGCGAGCCGTCCGGTACTGACGCCCTGCTCGACGTCGGCCGCGATATCGCTGGCGCGCCGACCCTTGATCGGATAGTCTCCTAGCACAAAACAGATTATGCACTAGTACATAGAGGTTGTCATGTCAGGCAGCGCCGCGTCCTACTCCCGCACCCCGCGCACCACCCCGACCCGCTACAAGGACCGGGCGACCTGGGAGCAGGACGCCATCCACGCCGTGCTGGACAGCACCTACCTCTGCCACCTCGGCTTCGTCGCCGACGGCGCCCCGGTGGTGCTGCCGACCATCTACGCCCGTGTCGGCGACCGCCTCTACCTTCACGGCTCCACCGGCAGCCGACCGCTGCGCGGCGCCAAGGGCGACCAGGGCCTTCCGGTCTGCGTCACCGTCACCCTGGTCGACGGCCTGGTGCTGACCAAGTCCGCCTTCAACCACTCGGTCAACTTCCGCTCGGTGGTCGCCCACGGCACCGCCCACCAGGTGACCGACCCCGAGGAGCTGTCGGTCGCGCTGGACGCACTGGTCGACCAGACCGTCCCGGGCCGCTCCGCGGAGGTCCGCCCCGCCAACGCCAAGGAGCTGGCCGCCACCGCCGTCGTCCGGCTGGTCCTGGACGAGGTCTCCGCGAAGACCCGGGCCGACGGCGCCGACGACGACGAGGCCGACCTCGGCCTCCCGTACTGGGCCGGCGTCGTACCGGTGTCCACGGTGTACGGCACGCCCGAGCCGCACACCTCCACCACCGTGCCGCTCCCCGCGCACCTGCGCGACTTCACCGGCTGAGCGGGCCCGACGATGCTGATCAGATCCTGGGACCGGGGCGACGAGGCCGAGTGGCGGGCCTGGCTCGCCGAGGGCCGCGACTTCGGCCTGCTCGCCGCCAACGGCAGCCCCGGGGAGAGCCCGGTGCTCGTCCCCACGCACTTCCTGCTGGACGCGGAGGCGGGCGAGATCCTGCTCCACCTCGCCGCGCCCAACCCGCTGCTGGCCGCCGTCCGCGCCGACCCGTCGGTCACCCTGGCGGTGACCGACGACTACGCCTTCGCCCCGGGCCACTGGCGCGGCGAGCCGGGCACGCCCACCAGCTTCTACGCCTCGGTGCAGTTCGTCTGCACGGCCGAGATCGTGGCGGACGCGGCCGGCAAGGCGGAGATCCTCAACCGGCAGCTGGGGCACTTCCAGCCCGAGACGCCGCAGGTCCGGGTCGTGCCCGGCGACGGCCCGTTCGGCCGGCTGCTCCCCGGTCTGCGCGGCCTGCGGCTGACCGTCCGCGAGGTCCGGGCCAAGTTCAAGTACGACGACAAGAAGCCCGCCGCCGAGCAGTACGCCCTCGCGGACCGGCTGGCGGAACGCGGGCAGGGCCTGGACGAGGGCGTACGCACGCAACTGCTCCGGCGTAACGCGCGGCGCACGGGGTAGCAGGGCTGACGCAGAGTCACCCGATCGGCCTGATTTCGGGCGAAGCCGGACAGGTGCTGATCGAATGTGACGCGAACCCTGCCCATGCGGCTGTGCCGACGGGCCTGTCCACTCGGGGAGCGTACGTGTCCACCACCCAGACCCATCCCGCCTCCGGCGAGGCCCACCTGGGGCACGTCGTCTTCATCTCCGCCGCGGCCGCGATGGGCGGTTTCCTGTTCGGCTACGACAGCGCGGTGATCAACGGCGCGGTGACCGGGATCCAGAAGCACTTCGGGGTCGGCAACGGCGAGACGGCCTTCGTGGTGGCCATCGCCCTGCTCGGCTCGGCAGCCGGCGCGGTGGCCGCCGGCCGGCTCGCCGACCACCTGGGGCGGGTCCGCACCATGCTGCTGGCCGCCGGGCTGTTCGCGATCAGCGGCGTCGGCTCGATGTTCCCGCCGAGCATCCAGGTGCTGGCCACCTGGCGGGTGGTCGGCGGTGTCGCGATCGGGATCGCCTCGGTGATCGCCCCGACCTACATCGCCGAGGTCGCACCGACCGCCTACCGCGGCCGGCTCGCCTCCTTCCAGCAGCTGGCCATCGTGCTCGGCATCACCGTCTCGCAGCTCGCCAACTGGGCGCTCAACCAGGCCGCCGGCGGCGAGTCCACCGGCCACCTCGGCGGCATCCAGGCCTGGCAGTGGATGCTCGGCGTGGAGACGGTGCCGGCACTGGTCTACGGGCTGATGGCGCTGGCCATCCCGGAGTCCCCGCGCTACCTGATCGCCGACCACCGCGAGGAGCAGGCCCGCAAGGTGCTGCTGGAGGTGGAGGGCGAGGGGGTGGACCTCGACGCCCGGGTCGCCGAGATCCGTTCCGTGCTGGAGTCCGCGCACAAGCCGCGGCTCAAGGACCTGCTGGGCGGCCGGTTCGGGCTGCTGCCGATCGTCTGGGTCGGTATCGGCGCCTCGGTGTTCCAGCAGTTCGTCGGCATCAACGTGATCTTCTACTACTCCTCCTTCCTCTGGCAGTCCGTCGGCATCAACGAGGCCAACTCGCTGCTGATCAGCCTCTCCACCTCGATCGTCAACGTGGTCGGCACGGTGGTCGCGATGGCCCTGGTCGACCGGATCGGCCGCAAGCCGCTCGCGCTGGCCGGCTCGGCCGGCATGGCACTGGCCCTGTCCACCGCCGCCTGGGCGTTCTCCTTCCGGCAGGGCACCGGCGACACCGCCACCCTGGACGACACCTACGCCACCGTCGCCCTGGTCGCCGCGCACGTCTTCGTGTTCTGCTTCGCCTTCTCCTGGGGCGTGGTGGTCTGGGTCCTGCTCGGCGAGATGTTCCCCAACCGGATCCGGGCGCTCGCCCTGTCCGTCGCCGCCTCGGCCCAGTGGCTCGCCAACTGGGCGATCACCGTCAGCTTCCCCGACCTCGCCGACTGGAACCTGTCGGCGACGTACGTGATCTACGCGGCCTTCGCGC
Source organism: Kitasatospora sp. NBC_01560 (assembly GCF_045208415.1). Classification (NCBI taxonomy): domain Bacteria; kingdom Bacillati; phylum Actinomycetota; class Actinomycetes; order Kitasatosporales; family Streptomycetaceae; genus Kitasatospora; species Kitasatospora sp. NBC_01560. The sequence continues at coordinate 1,963,329 of NZ_CP109364.1, forward strand.
TGCTCTCCATCCCCTTCGTGGCCTTCTGCATCAAGGAGACCAAGGGCCGCGCCCTGGAGGAGATGGGCTGAGCCCGCGTCCGCGGCACCGCCGTCCACGCCGCCGCGCGCGGCCCGTCCCCCCGAGAGGAAGCCATGCCCGAGCACGGCGGCTCCCGGCAGAACGTCACCTTCCCGGGCAACGGCCGCGAGGCCCACGGCTACCTGGCCCGGCCGCCGCAGGGCGTCGGCCCCGGCCTGGTGGTGGTCCAGGAGTGGTGGGGCCTCACCTCGCACGTCGCGGCCGTGGCCGACCGCTTCGCCGCCGAGGGCTTCACGGTGCTCGCACCGGACCTCTTCGGCGGCGCGACCACCCACGACGCCGCCGAGGCCGCCCGGCTCAAGCGCGAACTCCCGGTCGAACGGGCCGTGGTGGACCTGCGCGGCGCGGTGGACTTCCTGCTCGGGCTGGACGGTGTGGTCGGCGACGCGGTCGGCGTGGCCGGGTTCTGCATGGGCGGCGGCTTCGCCCTGCTGCTGGCCGCGGCCGAGGGCGACCGGGTGGCCGCCGTTGTGCCGTTCTACGGGCTGCCGCCCGACCCGGAGTTCGACTACCGGGGCCTGACCGCCCACGTCCTCGGCCACTTCGGCGAGCACGACCGCTCGATCCCGATGACCGCCGTGGACGAGGCGGCGATCCGGATCGGTGAGGCCACCGACATCCGCCCCGAGATCCACTTCTACCCGGCCGGGCACGCCTTCATGAACGACGAGAACCGGCTCGGCGGCTACGACCCGCTCCAGGCCCGGATCGCCTGGCGGCGCACGCTGAGCTTCCTCTGGGGCCACCTCGGCTGACGCCACCGCCCGTCCGACAATCGGATGGACACGGACGACCGGCCCGGCCATAGTCACGGAGTGCAGAGCCAACCCCCACCCACGAGCCCGGCCCCGCTCCCCGGCCCTCCGCAGCCGCCGTCCCGCCCCGTGCCCGCCCGCGGGCGCCGCTTCCCCTGGGCCGGCCGCAACTTCCGCATCCAGACCGCCGCCACCGTGATCAGCGGCCTCGGCAACTCCGGCGCGCCGATCGCCACCGCCTTCGCCGTCCTGGCGAGCGGCGGCTCCGCCGCCGAGGTCGGCTACGTCACCGCCGCCCGGCTGGTGCCGGTCGTCCTGCTGCTGATGGTCGGCGGCGCCCTGGCCGACCGCCTGCCGCGCCACCACGTCATGGTCGCCGCCAACCTGTTCAGCGCCGTCTCGCAGGCCGTCCTGGCGGTCCTGGTGCTGAACGGCCACGTCCGGCTCTGGGAGCTGATGCTGCTCGCCGCGGCGGGCGGCGCCGGGCACGCCTTCTACGCCCCCGCCTCCGAGGGCATGATCATGCAGAGCGTGGCCGCGGAGCACGCCGGGCGGGCGTTCTCGGTCTTCCGGCTGGCGCTCAACTCCGCCCAGATCGGCGGCATGGCGCTCGGCGGCGCGCTCACCGCCGCCGTGGGCCCCGGCTGGGTGCTGGCGCTGGACGCCGGCTGCTTCCTGCTCGCGGCCTCGCTGCGGTTCTTCCTGGAGGCCGAGGCGGCGGCCGACGCCGAACCCGGCGGCGGCATGCTGCGCGACCTGCGCGAGGGCTGGCAGGAGTTCGCCTCCCGCCGCTGGCTCTGGGTGATCGTGCTCCAGTTCGCCGTCCTGATGGCCTGCATCACCGCCGTCGACGCGGTGTACGGGCCGGTCGTCGCCGAGCAGCGGCTCGGCGGGGCGCGCGACTGGGGCCTGGCCCTGGCCGCCCACGGCCTCGGCCTGGTGGTGACCGGCCTGCTGATGGTCCGCTGGCAGCCGCGCCGGATCCTGCTGGTCGGCAACTGGGGCGTCTTCCTCTTCGGCGTGCCCGCCCTCGCGCTCGCGGTCGCCGCACCGCTGCCCGTCCTGGTCCTGGCGATGTTCCTCTCCGGCGCCGGGGTGACCGTCTTCGGCGTCAACTGGATGATCGCGCTGCAACAGGAGATCCCGGCCGCGATGTTCTCCCGGGTCTCCGCCTACGACCACCTGGGCTCGCTCTCGCTCTCCCCGGTCGGCACCGCCCTGGCCGGACCGGCCGCGACCGCACTCGGCCTCTCCGGCGCACTCTGGGCGTGCACGGCGCTCTGCCTGCTGCTGAGCGCCGTCGTCCTGCTGGAGCCGCAGGTCCGGCGGCTCTCCCGGCGCACCGTCGCCGAGGCGTCGCCCCGCCCCGCCGAACCCGTCGGCACCTCCTGACGCGCCGGAGTGCGCCCCCGCGTGCGCCCTCCGGTGGGCAACCACCGGGGGGCGCCGCTCGTCCGACCAGGTGACGACGGAGCCACACCCGGAGGGCGCTCGATGCCGAAGCCACTGCTGTTCCTGGACGTCGACGGCGTGCTCAACCCGGTCTGCCCGGAGCCGGACGCCGGCTTCGACGCGCACACCCTGCTCGGCTACACCGTCCTGCTCTCCGCCCGGCACGGCGCCTGGCTGCGCGAGCTGGCCGGCAGCTACGAGCTGGTCTGGGCCACCACCTGGGAGGAGCAGGCCAACGCCCACATCGCCCCGGCGATCGGCCTGCCCGAGCTGCCCGTGGTCCGCTTCACCGGGTACGTCCCGCAGCCCGGCGATCCGCGCGTCCCGCTGATGGAGCTCTTCTCGGCCGCCAAGTGGGCCCCGTTGCTGCGCCACGCCGGTGGCCGGCCGTTCGCCTGGATCGACGACGTCATCCCCGGCCGGCTCGTCCGCAACGCGCTCTGGCGCCGCGACCGCGTCCTGCTCCCGATCGACCCGGCCCGGGGCCTGGAGCGGCGGCACGTCGACCGGCTGCTCGCCCGCCCGCCGCGCGCACTCGCCGTCCGGAGGCCGTTCAGCCGGTGGGCAGCCAGCTGACGTGCCCGGCCAGCAGCGCGTACCCGACGAACGCCACCGTGTCGATCAGCGCGTGCGCCACCACCAGCGGCATCACCCGCCCCCACCGCCGGTAGAGCAGGCAGAACACCGCGCCCATCACCATGTTGCCGATCAGCCCGCCGACCCCCTGGTACAGGTGGTACGAGCCGCGCAGCACCGAGCTCGCCACCAGCGCGGCCGGCCACGACCACCCCAACTGGCCCAGCCGGCGCAGCAGGTAGCCGAGGACGACGACCTCCTCCAGGATCGCGTTCTGCCACGCCGAGGCGAGCAGCACCGGGATCCGCCACCAGACGTCCGGCAGCCCGGACGGTGCCACCGTCAGGTTGTAGCCGGCCGCCTGCGAGAGCAGGTAGAGCGCCAGGCCGGACCCGCCGATCGCGGCGGCGACGGCGGCGCCGCGACCGAGGTCGCGCAGCTTCTGCCCGAGGTCGAAGCCGAGCACCCGCAGCGAGGCGCCCTCGCGGACCAGCAGGTAGCCGACCAGGGCGACGGGCATCAGGCCGCGCGCGATGTAGTAGAGCTGCCAGGCGAGGTCCAGCCAGGGCCGGCCGGGGGCGCGCGAGGAGTTCAGGGTCGCGACCTGCTGGCCGAGCTTCAGCGTCTCGGTGAGTGAGCCGGTGAAGCTGATCAGCGCGCCGATGCCGCTGGCCCCGAGGGAGAGGCCGAGGACGATCAGGAGCTCCACGCCGAGCAGCCGGCGCGTCGGCTCCGCGGTCTCCGGGTCGGTCGGTGCGGTGGTCACGGCGTGCTCCAGCGGTCCGGCATCGCTCCGGCCGTCGGCCGACCGCCGGAGCGGTCATCCTTCCACAGCGGGCGGCTACCCGACCGGCCAGGTGTGCACGGGTTCCCCGCCGCGCATGTACTCGATGTAGCGCCGGGTCATCGCGGCCAGCGCGGCCGGCCGGTCCATCCCGTACTGCTCGCGCAGCCGGTGGAAGGTCGCGCTCTGCCAGGAGGCCCCGTTGACCCGGCGCAGGCAGCGCTGCTCGATGATGCCGAGGTAGCGGTCCCGGTCGGCGGGCTCCACGCCCCACTCGTCCAGCCCCTGGTGCGCGAGCGGCAGCAGTTCGCCCAGCACCAGGTCCACGGCGGGGACGGTGACCGTGCCGCTGCCGCGCCCGGCCCGGCCCGACCGCGGCCACTGGAACACCGCGTCCAGGCCGTACCGGGCCGCCTGGCGGAAGTTCTCGTCGGCGCGCTCGAACGGCAGCCTGGTCCAGATCGGCCTGGGCTGCTCGGCCAGGACCCGCACCAGGCCGTAGTAGAAGGCCGCGTTGGCCAGCGTGTCGGCCACCGTCGGCCCGGCCGGCAGTGCCCGGTTCTCCACCCGCAGGTGCGGCACGCCTCCGCTGACGTCGTACACCGGGCGGTTCCACCGGTAGATGGTGCCGTTGTGCAGGCGCATCTCGGCGAGCCGCGGCACGCCGCCGGAGGCCAGCACCTTGACCGGGTCCTCGTCGTCGCAGATCGGCAGCAGTGCCGGGAAGTACCGCAGGTTCTCCTCGAACAGGTCGTAGGCCGAGTCCACCCAGCGCTCGCCGAACCAGGTGATCGGGCGCACGCCCTGGGCCTTGAGCTCCGCCGAACGGGTGTCGCAGGCCTGCTGGAAGAGCACCGGCCTGGTCTCCCGCCAGAGCTCGCGGCCGAACAGGAACGGCGAGTTGGCACCGAGCGCGAGCTGCGGGCCGCAGATCGCCTGGGCGGCGTTCCAGACCGAGGAGAACCGCTCGGGAGTGACCTGCAGGTGCAGTTGCAGGGAGGTCGCGGCGGCCTCGGCGACCATGGTGATCGACTCCAGCTGGAGGCGCTCGACACCCTCGATGTCCAGCGTGATGTCCTCGCCGCGGGCGGCCAGGATCTGGTCGCTGAGCAGGCTGTAGCGCTGGTTGAGCGACATCGCGTCCAGCCCGGTGTGGTCGTTCTCCAGGGTCGGCAGGATTCCCACCATGACGATCCGCGCGCCGGCCTCGGCCGCCCGCCGGTCGGCGTAGCGCAGCCCGGTGTCGATCTCCTCGCGCAGCTCCTCGAAGACGTGGCCGCAGAGCCGGTGCGGGGCGATGTTGACCTCGATGTTGAACTGGCCCAGCTCGGTCTGGAAGTCACTGGAGCCGATCGCGCTGAGCACCTGGGCGTTGCGCATCACCGGCAGGCCCTGCTCGTCGGCCAGGTTGAGCTCGATCTCCAGGCCCATCACCGCCCGCGGCCGGTCGAACCGGTCCTCCCGCAGCATCCGACCGAGCGCGTCGAGACAGGACTGGAGCTTGCGGCGGTAGAGCTGCCGGTCCGACAGGTCCGCCCGCGTCGCCACGACCTTCTCGCCCATGATCCCCTCCTCCTGAGCCGCCCGGCCGAGCGACCGTGCAAGCATCATGCCCACCCCGAAGATCGATACCCGATTGCTTCTAACGGCTTGCAATGTAAGGAAACTGATGGTCTTTCAGCACATCCCTCGACTTGCCCGACGCCACGGCCTGTGATAAACAGGTCACCCTGTGCACCTGTTCGATAGAATTCGCACTGCGCCCAGGCCGGGCCGCTGCCGCTCCGAAACCCTCGTCGACGGCAGCGACCGCACCCGCACCGCGATCCTGCACAACCGGACACGGCCAGGTCACGTCACCGACGACACACCGCGCCATGCCGGTATGCCGCACTCGCACGCCGATCTCGCACGGAGAGGCGACCCCGCCATGACTCTGCAGACCCCCCAGCCCCCGCCCAGTGCCCTGCGCGCGGTGCTCACCGCGCTCGACTCGGAGGACGCGCTGCGCCAGCCCGGCGCCGCAGCGCTGCGCCACCGGGCCGGACCGCTGCTCCCCGCACACCCGCTCGCGGTCCACGTCCTCGACGGGCCGCGCCCCGAACTCACCGCCGCCCGGCGGACGGGCTGGCGCTTCCTGATCAAGGACGGTACCGAGGTGGCCGCCGCGGCCGAGGTGGTGCAGGGCGTCGAGGGCCACGCCTTCTCCCACTTCACCGCCGGGCCCTACCTGGACTCCACCGTCCGGGCGCTGCGCCAGGCCTGGCAGCTCGCCCAGACCTCGCGCTCCCGGCAGCAGCCCCGGCTGCTCACCTTCCCGGGCCAGTACGCCACGGCGCTGTGGCTGCACACCCCGGACGCCGGCCCCGGCGCGGACCAGCTGATCCCGCTCGCGCCGGCCCCGCTCGGGGTCACCGCGCACCGCGCCTACCCGGCCGTCGACCTGCTGCCGGTACTGGCCCGGGCGCCGCTGGCCCGCCCACTGCTGCTCGGCTCCTCCTGAACTCCGCGCCCACCGGGCTCCGCCGTCACCACCGAAACGCCCGCCCCACCCGGACGGGCCATCGGGCATGGCCGAAACGGGTCAGCCGTCCGATGGCCCGTCCGGGCGCGTTCTGCCGCCCTTGCCACCTGAACGGGTGATCTCTGCCCGTAGGTTGTGGCGCATGTCACGAAATCGCTGCGCGAGCGCCCCAGGATGCCGACACTGGGAACCAGCGTGGAAGGACCCCCTGTCCTACCCACTTGAGCGCTGGTCTACACCTGGCCCGGCGCCGGACAGGATCCGACTACCGCGGCGGCTCCCGAGGGTCATCCGAACGGCGCCGCATCACGGGGAGGATCGCAGAGCGAAGCGAGGGTACGTATGTGCCAGCACCGTCCTGAGTGCCCGTCGGCCGAGTCCGAGGACCGCGAGGCCGCCGAACCGGTGGCCTGCCACCCGGAGCAGGGCTGGAGCCTGCTCTGCAACGGCGTCCTGCTCTTCGAGGACACCGGCGAACTGCTGCCCGACGGCCGGGTGATCGCCCCGCGCCGCCCCGTCGCCCACGCGGCCTGACCGGCGGCCGGCGGGGGGCAGCCGTCGGCACCGGGCACCACCGGACACACACGTACGGGCAGGGCCCCGGCGGAGGATTCCGCCGGGGCCCTGCCCTGTGCTCTCCGCTGCTCCCCCGGGCCGGTGGGCCGGCCGGGCGCGCAGCCGTACGTCAGACGCCGTACTCGTCCAGCGGCGGGCAGGAGCAGACCAGGTTGCGGTCGCCGTACGCGCCGTCGATCCGGCTGACCGGCGGCCAGTACTTGTCCGACGGGTTCACGCCCGCGGGGAAGACCGCCTCCTGCCGCGAGTAGCCGTGCGCCCAGTCGCCGGCCAGCGTGGCGGCGGTGTGCGGGGCGTTGCGCAGCGGGTTGTCCTCGGCCTCCCACTCGCCCGAGCCGACCTTGTCGATCTCGGCGCGGATCTCGATCATCGCGTCGCAGAAGCGGTCGATCTCGTGCAGGTCCTCGGACTCGGTCGGCTCGATCATCAGGGTGCCGGCCACCGGGAACGACATCGTCGGCGCGTGGAACCCGTAGTCGATCAGGCGCTTGGCGATGTCGTCCACCGACACGCCCGTGTCCTTGGTCAGCGGGCGCAGGTCGATGATGCACTCGTGCGCGACCAGGCCGCCGGGGCCGGTGTAGAGCACCGGGAAGTGCGGGGCCAGGCGCTTGGCGATGTAGTTGGCGTTCAGCACCGCCACCTGGGTGGCGCGCTTGAGGCCCTCGCCGCCCATCAGCCGGACGTACGCCCAGGAGATCGGCAGGATCGCGGCCGAGCCCCACGGCGCGGCCGAGATCGGGCCGACGCCGGTGGCCGGGCCCGCCTCGGCCTGCAGCGGGTGGTTCGGCAGGTACGGCGCGAGGTGCGCGCGCACCGCGACCGGGCCGACGCCCGGGCCGCCGCCGCCGTGCGGGATGCAGAAGGTCTTGTGCAGGTTCAGGTGCGAGACGTCCGCGCCGAACTTGCCCGGCTTGGCGAGGCCGACCAGGGCGTTCAGGTTGGCACCGTCCACGTACACCTGGCCGCCGGCCTCGTGCACGGCCGCGCAGATGTCGGTGATCTCGGTCTCGTACACGCCGTGGGTGGACGGGTAGGTGACCATCAGCACCGAGAGCTGGTCGCGGTGCTGCGCGATCTTGGCCTTGAGGTCGGCCACGTCCACGTCGCCGTCGACCAGGGTCTTCACCACGACCACCCGCATGCCGGCCATCACGGCGGAGGCCGCGTTGGTGCCGTGCGCGGAGGACGGGATCAGGCAGACATCGCGCTGGGTGTCGCCGTTGGCGTGGTGGTAGGCGCGGACCGCCAGCAGACCGGCCAGCTCGCCCTGCGAGCCGGCGTTCGGCTGGATCGAGACGGCGTCGTAGCCGGTCACCTCGACCAGCTGGCGCTCCAGCTCACGGATCAGGGTGAGGAAGCCCTGCGCCTGGTCGATCGGCGCGAACGGGTGCAGCTGGCCGAACTCCGGCCAGGTCACCGGCTCCATCTCGGTGGTCGCGTTGAGCTTCATGGTGCAGGAGCCCAGCGGGATCATGCCGCGGTCCAGCGCGTAGTCGCGGTCCGACAGGCGGCGCAGGTAGCGCAGCATGGCGGTCTCCGAGCGGTGGCTGTGGAAGACCGGGTGGGTCAGGTACTCGTCCTCGCGCAGCAGCGCGGCCGGCAGCGCGTCGGCGCTCTCGGCGACCTCGACGCCCTCGACGCCGAACGCGGCCCAGACGCCGGCCAGGTGCTCACGGGTGGTGGTCTCGTCGGTGGAGACCGAGATCCGGTCCTCGCCGTCCTGGAAGACGTTGATGCCGTGGGCGCGGGCGGCCTCGGCGATCGCGGCGGCGCGGCCGGGGACGACCGCGGTGACGGTGTCGAAGAACTCGCCGTGCAGCAGCTCCACGCCGCCGGCGCGCAGGCCCTCGGCGAGGGCGGCGGCGTAGCGGTGGGTGCGGCGGGCGATGTCGGCCAGGCCGTCCGGGCCGTGGTAGACGGCGTACATCGACGCCATCACGGCCAGCAGCACCTGGGCGGTGCAGATGTTGCTGGTGGCCTTCTCGCGGCGGATGTGCTGCTCGCGGGTCTGCAGCGCCAGGCGGTAGGCGCGGTTGCCGTCGGCGTCGACGGAGACGCCGACCAGGCGGCCGGGCAGCGAGCGGGCGTACTCGGCGCGGACGGAGAGGTAGCCGGCGTGCGGGCCGCCGAAGCCCATCGGAACGCCGAAGCGCTGCGAGGTGCCGCAGGCGATGTCGGCGCCGAGCGAGCCCGGGGACTTCAGCAGGGTCAGCGCCAGCAGGTCGGCGGCGACGGCGACGATCGCGCCGAGGCCGTGGGCCTCCTCGATGACGGCGGTGAGGTCGCGGACCACACCGGTGGCGCCCGGGTACTGGAGCAGCACACCGAAGACGCCGCGCTCGGCGATCTCGGCCGGGATGCCGTCGGAGAGGTCGGCGACGACGACCTCGACACCGGTCGGGACCGCGCGGGTGTTGATCACCGCGACGGTCTGCGGCAGGGTCTCGGCGTCGACCAGGAAGACACCGCCCTTGACCTTGGTCACCCGGCGGGCCAGGGCCATCGCCTCGGCGGCCGCGGTGCTCTCGTCGAGCAGCGAGGAGCCGGAGGTGGGCAGGCCGGTCAGGTCGGAGACCAGGGTCTGGAAGTTGAGGAGCGCCTCCAGGCGGCCCTGCGAGATCTCCGGCTGGTACGGCGTGTAGGCCGTGTACCAGGCCGGGTTCTCCAGGACGTTGCGCAGGATCACCGGCGGGGTGAAGGTGCCGTAGTAGCCCAGGCCGATCATCGGCTGGAGCACCTGGTTGCGGCCGGCCAGCTCGCGCAGCTCGGCCAGCACCTGCGCCTCGCTGCGGCCGCCGGGGAGGTCGAGGCCGGTGATGGAGCGGATCGCCTCGGGCACCGCGGTGGCGGCGAGCTCGTCCAGCGAGCCGTAGCCGATGTGCGCCAGCATCTTGTCCTGCGCGGCGGCGTCGGGGCCGATGTGGCGGTTCTCGAAGGGGCTGGCCAGCTCAAGCTCGGTGAGGGTCGGGTTGCCGCTGGGGCGTCCCGCGTTCGACTGGGCGTTCATGGTGGTCGAGGCCTCCTGGTCACGGACCGGCGGGGGTACGCACGCCGGGCGGCCCAGCCGCTGTCGACAACAGCGGACCGGCCTGGGCGGGCGGACCCGACAGGCCTCCCCCTCTGTCATCGGGACCTGAGAGCTTCGCCCGCGCGGTGCGCTGTGGGCGCACCGCCGGCTTGCACCGTCGGTGAGGGTGGTGGCCACCGGCTCCCTCGCCGGCGGTCCTGCCCTGCTTTCCAGAGTGACCTATCCCACACGGTACGGATGCCTGAGAGATTCCGGGGAGGAGTTGCTCCTTCGGCGCCCCGACCAGTGACTTTCGCTGTCGGGGACTCTCCCGAGCGGGCTCGGCGGTCGCGCCCAGGGTACCAGCGGGAGGGCCTTCGATCACGGGTGCGCCCGGTCACTCCGGCAGGTCGGCCGTGACCCGTACGGCGCAGCGCGGTGCCCGTCCGGCCCCGCCCCGGTCGCGGGCGTCCGGTTCATGGCATTTGGTGTGAAGTGGCGGACGGGACGGGCGGGCCGACCGCCTGCCTGCGGGAGTTCCGCAGGCGCAGCGCACTGGAGGAAAGAGTGCAGACCGATATCGACCCCCGGGACCTCATCGGCCACAAGGCGGTCGACCGCAACGGAGACAAGATCGGCACGGTCGACGAGGTGTACCTGGACGACGCCACCGGGCAGCCCGAGTGGGCCGCCGTCCGGACCGGCATCTTCGGCCGGGACGCCTTCGTCCCCCTGACCACGAGCGAGTTCTCCGGCGACGAGCTGCGGGTGCCGTACGACAAGTCGCTGGTGAAGGAATCGCCGGACTTCGGCGTGGGCCAGCACCTGTCGCCCGCGCAGGAGCTACAGCTGTACCGCTACTACGGGCTGGACACCCCGTTCGACGGGCGACCGTCCTCGGGGGACGGCTCCGGTTCGCAGCCGGCCGACCTGGACTTCGGCTCCGTCCCGGCAGCAGCCCCCGCGGCAGCGGCAGCGGCGCCGGCAGCAGCGGCGGCAGCAGCGGCGGCCGCGGCCACCGCGATGGCCGGCAACGCGGCCGAGGCGAAGCCCGCCGATCCCCCGGCCGCAGCGGCCGGCACCAAGCCACTGGCCTTCCACCCGGCCGACGCCACGCCCCCTGCCCCTGCCCCCGCCCCTACACCCGTCTCCCACACCACCCCGGCCGCCGGCACCGGCAGGCCGAACGACACCGCCACGGAGGCCAACGTGCGGACCCTCAGCACCACCGCGCCCGCCGCCGCCCCCGCGGCACCCGTCACCCCGGAGCAGCGCCCGCAGGCCGCACCGGCCGCCACCCCCGCCGCGAACGGCACCTCCCAGCACGGCGTCGCCGCGGCCGCCACCACCCCCGCGACCGGCCCGGTCGCAGCCGGCCCGGCCTCCTCCGCGCCCAGCGGCCCGGTGGAGATCACCTGCCGCGAGGAGCGGCTGGACATCACCACCGAGTGGCACGTCCTGGGCACCGCGAAGCTGCGCAAGTACGTGACCAGCGAGGCGGTGGAGCGCCGTGTCCCGGTGGTCCGCGAGCGGGTCCGGGTGGAGCGGATGCCGGTCGGCGAGGCCGAGCGGGCCTCGCTCAGCGACAAGGAGATCGCCGAGGCGGTGGAGGAGGTCACGCTGCGCGAGGAGCGCCCGGTGGTGCGCAAGTACCTGGCACCGATCGAGCGGGTGCGCCTGGTCGTCGAGCGCTACACCGCCGAGGAGGTGATCCGGGACGAGCTGCGCCGCGAGCACGTCGAGGTGCACGACAACACCGCCGCGACCTCGGCCCCCGTCCCCACCCCCGCCCCGGCCTCGGCGCCCGCGTCCGGCTCCGCACCGGCTCCGGCCTCGGCCTCGGCCTCGGCCTCGGCGACCGCCCATACCCCGGGCCACACCCCGAGCCACTCGGTCGCCGACGAGCCGGCCCGGCCGGCGCCGCTGCGGCCGCTCGCCTGACCGACGCTCACCGAAGGACCCCGGGCCGCCACGGCTCGGGGTCCTTCGGCCTTCCGGCACGGCCCGCGGGGCGGCCGGGGGCGGCTCCGTACGGCTCCGTGCGGCAAGATCCTTCGACTTTGCCAAAGCTTCACCGATCGATATTTGACACACTGAAGTATCTCCCGGCATGGTTACTTCAGTTCATTCACTATGTACGGGAGGAAGCAAACCGTGAGTGAGGCACCACAGCCCACCACCGCGGCCGAGAAGCCGAGCAGCGCCCGGGTCCTGCCGGCCCTCATCCTGGCGATGCTGTCGTTCAGCGTGGTGCAGACCGCGGTCGTCCCGATCCTGCCCTCGCTGGCCAAGGAGCTCGGCGTCTCCGGCTCCAGCATCACCTGGCTGATGACGGCCAACCTGCTCTCCGCCGCAGTGCTCACCCCCCTGCTGGGCCGCTTCGGCGACCTGCGCGGCCGCAAGCCGATGCTGCTGATCTCGCTGACCGGCCTGGTCGCCGGTTCGGCGCTCGCGGTCAGCACCCACTCCTTCACCTGGCTGGTCGTCGCCCGCGTCCTGCAGGGCGCCGGCGGTGGCGTGCTGCCGCTGGCGATCAGCATCGTCCGCGACGAGCTGCCCAAGCAGAAGGTGACCGGCGGCGTCGCCGCCATCAGCGCCTCGATGGGCGTCGGCAGCGGCCTCGGCCTGGTCGCCACCGGCCTGCTGCTGGAGCACTGGAGCTACAAGTCCATCTTCTGGATGGGCCTGGTCTTCGGCCTGATCGCGGTCGCCCTGGTCGCCCTGCGGGTGCCCACCGACCCGGTCACCGACAAGGAGGGCGGCGCCGACCCGCTCGGCGCGCTCACCCTGGCCGGCTGGCTCTCCGCCCTGCTGGTCGCCGTCAGCCAGGGCAACACCTGGGGCTGGACCTCCACCAAGACGCTCGGCCTGTTCGCCGTCGCCGCCGTGGTCGCCCTCGTCTGGGGCATCATCGAGGTCAAGGTCAAGCACCCGCTGGTGGACATGAAGATGATGTCCCGCCCGGCCGTCGCCTTCACCAACCTGGCCGGCCTGCTGATCGGCTTCGGCATGTACGGCTCGTTCATGGTGATCAGCAACTTCGCCCAGACCCCGGAGAAGTTCGCCCACTACGGCTTCACCGCCACCGTGCTGCACGCCGGCGTCATGCTGCTGCCCTCCGCCCTCGGCTCGATGGTCGCCGCCCCGCTCGGCGCCCTGCTGATCGCCCGCCGCGGCCCCCGGCTGCCGCTGGTCCTCGGTGGCGTGCTCGGCGCCGTCGCGATGGTCTACCTGGCCGTGCGGCACAGCCACGAGGCCGACATCTACACCGCCTCGGCGATCTTCGGCCTCGGCATCGGCCTCGCCTTCTCGGCGATGCCCGCCTACATCAACGGCGCCGTCCCGGTCGAGCAGAGCGGCATCGCCAACGGCATGAACGCCGTGCTGCGCACCGTCGGTGGTGCGATCGGCACCGCCGTGATGGCCGCGATCCTGACCGGCGACACCATGAAGCTGCCGATCCCGATCGCGCTGCCCACCCTGGACGCCTACAAGCACGCGTTCTGGACCGCCGCGGTGGTCTGCGCGATCGCCGGCGCCGTGCCCTTCCTGATCCGCACCATCAAGCCCGCGACCACCGTCGCCGCCGGCAACGCGGTCGCGGACCTGGACTCCAGCGACAAGCTGGTCAAGACCGACGCCTGACGAGGCGTCCACCCCGCGCCCAGGGACAGGGCGCGGGGTCCGGTCCCCGAACGGTCGACGAGGGCATCGCGACCGTCCGAGGCCCGGACACTGCATGCGGCCCCACCCGGTACCCCTCCGGGCGGGGCCGCTTCGTGCGTTCCGGGCCCGGGCCCGGGCCCGGCAGGCCCTCCCCCGGCCCCGCCGCCCCCGACCGCCCCGCCCCCGACCTACCTGCCGTCCACCGCCCCGCCGTCGGTGCCCCCGTCGGCGGCCCTGCCGCCATTCCCGTCCGCGCCACCGCCACCGCCCTCGCTCCCGGGGCCGCGGTCGTCGGCACCCCCGTCGTGGCCGCCCTCCCCGCCGCCCTCCCCAGCGCCCTCGCTCCCGCGCAGCGGCAGCGGACGCGCCGGTTCCAGCTCCGGATCGTCCACCGCGAAGGTGCGCACCCGGCCCGGCCCGCTCCACGGCGTCTCGAACCGCACCGTCACCCGCCCCACACCACTGCCCTGCACCCACCCGGGGCCGAGCCCGGCATGCCGCACGTCCTGCCCGGGCATCCAGTGCGGCACCGCGGGCCCGGCCGGCTCCGCCGCCGCCTCCTCCTCGCTCCCGGCCGGCTCGTGCTCGTCGGCCTCGTCGCGGACCGCCTGCGCGAAGAGGTCCTCCTGGGTGTAGTCGGCCAGCTGGGACACCCCGACGCCGAGCAGCCGGACCCCGCCGGTGATGTCCACCTGAGCCGCCAGCCGGCGGGCCGTCTCGGTGATCACCGCCTCGTCGTCGGTCGGGCCGCGCAGCGTCTCCGAGCGGGTGAGCGTGGAGAAGTCGAACCGCCGGACCTTCAGCACCACCGTCCGCCCCGAACGACCGGCCGCCCGCAGCCGGCGCACGCACCGCGCGGCCAGCACATCCACCTCGCGCAGCACCCGGTCGCGGTCGGCGAGGTCCACCTCGTAGGTGTCCTCCACCGAGACGGACTTGGCGTCCTGGTCGGCGACGACCGGCCGGTCGTCCAGCCCTGTGGACATCGCGTACACACCGGCGCCGTGCGCCCTGCCGAGCAGCTGCACCAGCTCCGCCTCCCCCGCCTCCGCGAGTTCGGCCACCGTGGTCAACCCGGCCCGGCGCAGCGCCTGTTCGGTGGCCGGCCCGATACCGGGCAGCGCCCGCACCGACATCGGCCCGAGCACCGCGCGCTCCTGGCCGGGCTCGATCAGCACCAGGCCGTCCGGCTTGGCCTGCTCGGAGGCGATCTTGGCCATCAGCTTGGAGCCCGCCGCCCCGACCGAGGCGGTCAGCCCGCTGCGCCGCCGGATGTCGGCCCGGAGGTCCTCCGCCAGGGCCAGCACCAGTTGCTCGCCCGTCGCATGGTCCGCCCCCGCCAGCGCCGGGCCGTACGGACCGGCCTCCAGGTCGACGAAGGCCTCGTCCAGGCTGAGCGGCTGCACCAGCGGCGACAGCTCGCGCAGCAGGCCCATCACCATCTCGCTCACCTGCCGGTAGGCCTCGAAGCGCCCCGACAGAAAGGCCGCGTTCGGGCAGAGCCGGCGGGCCTGGGCCATCGGCATCGCCGAGTGCACACCGAACTTCCGCGCCTCGTACGAGGCCGTGGAGACCACGCCGCGCCCGCCCAGACCCCCGACGATGACGGGCTTCCCGCGCAGGCTCGGCTTGGCCGCCTGCTCCACCGCGGCGAAGAAGGCGTCCATGTCGAGGTGGATGATGCTCGGCAGTGACCGCACCTGCCGATCATGCCGCACGGGTCCGACAGTCCGGCCGAACCGGGCCGCCGCCCGGTCGGCCCCCGGTCCGGGCCGCAGCGCGCCCCGGACTACCGCCGCGCCGTCGGACCACGGCCGCGCCGTCGGACTACCGCTGCGCCACCGGCGCCGCGTCCGACAGCGCCCGCAAGATGCCCTGTTCCGCCGGCCCGAGGAACAGCGGATCCGGCCGCAGCCAGGCGTTCAGCGCCGCCTTGCCCGCTCCCGGGATCTCCCGCAGCCCGCCGTACAGCCAGGTCTCGTCGTGCACCTCCGGCACCCCGACCGCGTAGGAGTCGATGCCGGCCGCCTCGCAGAGCGCCAGCGCCCGCCGGACGTGGAAGTCCTGGCTGACCAGCACGGCCCGGTCGACGCCGAAGATCCGGTGCGCCCTGGTGCAGGAGTCCCAGGTGTCGAATCCGGCGTAGTCGCCCACCACCCGCACCTGCGGCACCCCGTGCTCGATCAGGTACTGCCGCATCGCATCGGTCTCGTCGTAGCTGTCCCGCCCGTTGTCACCGGTGACGAGGATCGCCTGCACCTTCTGCTCCCGGTACAGGTCGACGGCCGCGTCCAGACGGTGCGCCAGGTACGGCGACGGCCTGCCCTCGTAGAGGCCCGCGCCGAACACCACGGCCACCGGGGCCTTCGGCGCGCTCGCCACGGTGCCCACCCGGTCGCCCGCCGAGATCCACAGCCACCCGCTCGGTGCCAGCGCGAGCACGCAGCCCGCGGTGACGAGCTGGAAGATCCGGCGCTGGGTGCGCCGCTGCCGCAACCGCACGCCGAGCCGCCGTGCCCGCCGCTGGAGCAGACCAGGTATGCCGGAACCGAACCGCACGTACTCCCCCTTCGTCCCGGACCACGGGGCCGGATGTCACCGGGCCTGATCACCCTCACGAGGCACGACGAGGCCGCGGGCCCGGACGGTTCCCCGTCCGGGCCCGCGGCCTCGTCGTGCCTCGTCGTTCGTCCCGTCAATTCCCGCGGCTGCGTCGGTCCCCGGCTCCGGCCCGCATCTGCGGCGGCCTCAGACCGCGCGGTTGCGGCGCTGCGCCAGTTCGTCGCCCGGGTCGTGCCCGATCACCGTCTCGCCGGTGTCGGTCCGCTCGGCGTGCAACCGGCCGAGGGTCAGCTCCAGCTCCCGCCAGACCGCGCCGACCGCGATGCCGAAGACACCCTGACCGCCCTTCAGCAGGTCGACCACCTGCTGCGGCGTGGTGCACTCGTAGACCGTGGCGCCGTCGCACATCAGCGTCAGCCCGGCCAGGTCGGCCACCTCGGGCGACTGCAGGTGGGAGACGGCGACCCGGATGTTCTGCAGCGAGACGCCGGCGTCCAGCAGCCGCTTGACGATCTTCAGCAGCAGGATGTCGCGGAAGCTGTAGAGCCGCTGGCTGCTCGCCGGGTAGACGGAGCGGACGCTCGGTTCGAGCAGCCCCGTCCGGGCCCAGTAGTCCAGTTGGCGGTAGGTGATGCCGGCCGCGGCGCAGGCCGTCGGCCCGCGGAAGCCGATCAGCTCCGAGGTCGGCGCGAGCCGCTCGATCGCGGGCTGGCCCGGCTGTACGGCCGGGAACCGGCTCATCCGGGGCAGTTCGGTCACGCTGCGGGCGGCGCGGGGCAGGTGCACGGCACACAGGCCTCCCGCGGCCGCGTCATCGCCGGTACCGGTCATGCCTACCTCCGTCCACTTCTGCTGCGGGCAACCCGGACTGCGGGCGACAGACACCCGGGCAGCCACTCCTGACGGTAGGCAGTCCCCTATGACCCGTCAACGATCGCCACGCCGGACGGGAGAAACCACGTCACTCAGGAGAGTGGTTTTTCGTGCCCCTAGTGTGGGTAGGTGGACGCTCTTTGGCAAAACGGCCGCACGTATACGGCGCGAGCCGGTGCCCCACGGCCCCGGGCCCCCGGTACGGCACGCGGCCCGGCGGCCGGGCGGCTACTGCGGCGTGCCGCCCCCGAAGTCCTCCGGCGAGACCTGGTCGAGGAACTCGCGGAACTTCTCGACCTCGTCCTCCTGCTCGTCCGGGATGGCGATGCCCGCCTCGGCGAGCACCTCCTCGCTCCCGTAGATCGGCGTCCCGGTCCGCAGCGCCAGCGCTATCGCGTCGGAAGGCCGGGCGCTCACCTCGACCCCGCCGGTGAAGACCAGTTCGGCGTAGAACACGCCCTCCCGCAGGTCGGTGATCCGCACCTCGGTGAGCTGCTGGCCGAGCGCCTCCAGGACATCCTTGAAGAGGTCGTGCGTCAGCGGGCGCACCGGAGTCATGCCCTGCTGGGCGAAGGCGATCGCGGTCGCCTCGCCGGGGCCGATCCAGATCGGCAGGTACCGGTCGCCCCCGACCTCCCGGAGCAGCACGATCGGCTGGTTGGAAGGCATCTCCACCCGGACACCCACGACGTCGAGCTCATTCACACACGCAACCCTATGGCCCTTGACGCGGATATGAAAGCGCAGGGCCGACGGCGCTGGTCAGCGGGGTCGGCCGGTCAGGACCGGGTCCGCAGACCCGCCTGGACCATGGCCGCGTGCAGGCGCACCGAGAGGGTCGCCAGCTCCCGCGCGGTGGCCTCGGCGTGCGCCCTGGTCTGCGGGTTCCGGTGCCGTCTCAGCGGCGCCACCACCTGGTCGACGAGCGCGATCTCGCGTTCGGCGGCGGCCTTCATGGCCCGCAGGTGGCGCGGTTCCAGCCCGTACCGGCCCAGCTCCGCCACCAGCCGCGCGACCTGCAGCGCCTCGCCGTCGTAACCGCCGTCCGGACCGGGCAGCACCAGCCCGTACGCCTCCCACTCGGCCAGCTCGCGCTCGCCCGCCTCGGCGGCGGCCAGCAGCTCGGCGCGGCCCAGCCGGACCCCGGTCGAGGCCTCGGCGCCCGCCACCAGCTCGCGGTCCGCCTCCTCCAGCGGCCCGGGCCGGGCGTCGGCGGGGGGCAGCGCGGGCGGACTCTCCCCGCGCTCGATCGCGTCCAGGTGCTCGCGGATCACCCGCAGCGGCAGGTAGTGGTCGCGCTGCATCCGCAGCACGTAGGCCAGCCGCTCGACGTCGGCCGGGCTGAACTTGCGGTACCCGGAGGGTGTGCGCTGCGGCTCGACCAGGCCCTCGGCCTCCAGGAACCTGATCTTGGAGATGGTGACCTCGGGGAAGTCGTCCCGCAGGAAGGTCAGCACCGCGCCGATGCTCAGCAGCTCTTCACCGCCGCGCCGTCGGCCGCCCCCGGCGGGCCGGTCCGGACGGACCGGCTGCCTGGGGGCCGCGACCACCCCCCGCGCGCCCCGGTCCTGGTCCGGACCGGAGGGCGCGGGGTTGGCCGCCCCGAGAGATGAAGGGGTGTTCGCACTCACTCGGGCTCCTGCCGACGTTGGTTTCAGTACCCCCGGTGGTGGCTGGCGAAGAAGACCAGCCGGTACTTCCCGATCTGGACCTCGTCGCCGTTGTTCAGCGGCACCTCGTCGATCCGCTCCCGGTTGACGTAGGTGCCGTTCAGGCTGCCCACGTCCGCGACGGTGAAGCCGCCGCCGGGCGTCCGGCGGAACTCCACGTGCTTGCGCGAGACGGTGACGTCGTCCAGGAAGATGTCGCCCTGCGGGTGACGGCCGGCCGTCGTCTTGTCCGAGTCCAACAGGAACCGGCTGCCGGAGTTCGGACCGCGCTGGACGATCAGCAGGGCCGAGCCGGCCGGCAGCGCGTCGATCGCCGCCAGCACCTCGGCCGAGAGCGCCGGCGTGGCGCCGGTCCCGGTCGTGGTGTTGGGGTCGTACGACTCCAGGCCGGAGATCGAGATGGTCGACGTGGTCTCCGCCGGACCCTCGGGCAGCATTCCGCCGCGCAGCGCCGTGCCGCAGTTGGAACAGAAGCGGGCCGCGGCCGGGTTCTGGTTACCGCACCTGGGGCACGGAATGGGGCCAGCCATGTTCACAGCCTCCTGGCGCGGCACACCCGACGGGTTGTGCCCGGCGTACGGGTCCGGGGCAAACCCTCCACCCGAGGTTGAGGGTCCTGACTGGAAACCTATGCGCGGGTCGCCGGAGGGGTCGACCGACGCGCCGTAGCCCGCCGGATTCGCCGCGAACTGCTGGTCCGCGCCCTCACGGAACAGGGGGCGGTCGGCGTACTCCACCCCCTCGGGGGCGGGACGCATGCCCGGCACGGCGGGCTCTTCGTCGGCGCGGCGGTGACGCGCGGTGGGTGCCTCGACGGCAGCCGCGTCACGGCCCTTGTTGCGACCGAACAACTTCGAGAAGAAACTCACGGGCGAATCCCCTTGCGTGTGACAGACCCGCCCGCGGGGCAGGGTGAGAACCTCGGACAGGCTTCGGGCCCGGTCATTGATCGGGCCGGCTGAAGTGGTACTCCTACGTGTGGTGCTCCGGCGTCTGCCGGTGCCGACCAGTCTCGCCCACGGAACGACGGCACCCCGCACCGGGGGCCGCGCGCAGGTGACGGGCCGTTCGGCCGGTGCGCCGTCACTTCGGAGCCGGCTTGGCGTACTGCGGTGTCTTCGGCTCGACGAGGGCGTCGACGACCACCTTCTGCTGCTGGGTGATGGTCGCGCGCGCCTGATGGCTCTCCAGCGTGCGGACGACACCTCCCGGGATGTTCAGCGCGGGTGTGAGGTCCTGCGGGTTCCCCACGACGGTGAAGCGGTAGGGCTGCGAGACCTTCTTGCCGTCGATCTGCACACCGCCGCCGGACACGTCCGTGAAGTAGGTGTTGACCACCACGCGCACATCGTTGATCTGAATCGCCTCCGCCCCCGCCGCTCGGAGTTCCTGCAGGGTGTCCAGCAGCATATCCGCCTTCACCTGCCCTTGGGGATCATCGACCGTGAGTACGATGCCCGGACCAGTGGCTTTGACGGTTCCCGCGAGGACACCGAGCTCCGTCACCTTCTTCCTGGTCTGTTCCTGGGCCTCCTTGGCCTGGTTGGAACTGTTCTCCAACTTGGCCAGGGACTGCTCAAGCTCCGCCTTCTCCTGCTGGAGACGCTGCTGACGGCCGTCCAGTTCGTCGAGAATCCGGACAAGATCCTCCTGGCGCGCGCCACGCAGCTGGCTGTGGTGGTCGTTGGTCGAGCGGACCTGGATCGCGAGGGCCAGGCCGAGCGAGAAGAGCAGCACCGCCACCACCAGCTGACCGCGCGAGAGCCGCGGCGGCCAGAGCGCGGCCTGCAGGCGGCGCCGGCCCTCGCCGCGGTCGGTGGCGGGCCGGGACGGCTCTTCGGCCTCGGGCTCGGCAGCTTCGGCGCGTGCCGGTTCGGCCGGTACGGCCTCGGGGTCGTGTTCGGGGTCGTGTTCGGCAGGCGCGGCCGTCGGCTCGCCGACGCGGGTCACGTCAGCCTCGCGCTGCTCCGCCTCGGTCGCTGCGGGCCCTTCCTGCTCCGGCTTCGCGGACTGCGCAGGCTTCGTGAGCTTCGCGGCCGCGGGCACATCCGCCACCGACACGTCCACCACGGGCTCGGCGGCTACGGGCTCGGGCTCCGGCCCGGTCGACTCCGCGGGCTCCACCACGGCCTCCGACACCGGCTCGGGCTCGGGCTCCGACTCGGGCTCGGGCTCGGGCTCAGGATCCGGCTCGGACGCGGCCACCGGCGCGGCCGACTGCCCGGGCACCGTGGCGTCGCCGCCCGCCGGCTCCGTCTCCGCCGCCTCGGCCGTCGTGCCGGGCCGGGCGTCCGGCTCCGACTCCGACCGCTCCACCGGGCCGACCGGCCCCGCCGGCTTCCCGGGCGACGCCTCGTGCCCCACCGGACTGCCCTCGCGCACGCCTTCTCCTGCCCGTCCGTCCGCCTGCTTCTCGTCCGCCGGCCCGCGGCCGTGCTCAGGCGCGGAAGACATGGCGCCTGATCGCTGCGGCGTTGGAGAAGATGCGGATGCCGAGGACGACGACCACGCCGGTGGAGAGCTGCGAGCCGACGCCCAGCTGGTCACCGAGGAAGACGATCAGCGCCGCCACCACCACGTTGGAGAGGAAGGAGACGATGAACACCTTGTCGTTGAAGATCCCGTCCAGCATCGCCCGGACGCCGCCGAACACGGCGTCGAGCGCCGCCACCACCGCGATCGGGAGGTAGGGCACAACGGCGTCCGGCACCTCGGGCTGGACGAAGAGTCCGACGACCACCCCGATCACGAGACCCAGTACGGCAATCACGGTCTAGCTGCTCCTGTCCCTGCGGACGACGACCCGCTCGTGGCCGCCGTGGGGGTATGGGCTGTCGTGGTCTTGGCGGAACCGCTCGGTGTGCGCTTCCCCGAGCTCTGCGGGCTCGGCGCGGCCGACGGCGACAGGCTCGCGGAGGGGCTCCCCGCGCCTGCGGCGGACGGCGTGGATCCCGGGGCGGACGCCGACGGACTCGTCGTCGGCACGGCGGACGGGCTCGCGGTCGGCGAGGGCTCCGGCGTGACGGGCTGGGCGGTCCGCAGGGTGACGCCCACCGCGGCGGGCAGCGTCAGCTTCTTCTGTGCGGAGATCGTCGACTTGATGCCGTACTTCTCCTGCAACAGGCGCAGGTACTGGCCCGCCATGTTGCTCTCGAAGGCACCGACCAGCTTGGGCCCGTCCCCCAGCGCCTGGACGTTGTAGGGCGGGACGAGCGGCCGGTTGTCCACCAGGACCGCCTCCCCCGCGGCGCGGATCGCCGAGAGCGCCGTGAGCCGCTGCCCGTTGATGGAGACGGCTTCCGCGCCGGACTCCCAGAGCCCGTTCACCACCAGCTGGAGGTCGCGGTCCCGCAACCGGCCGCTGTTCGAGAAGCCCTGCCCGGCCCGCGGGTCGACGTTTCCGCCGGCGCCGGTGCCGGACGCGTCCTCCAGGACCAGCTTGACGCCGGGGCCGGTGACCTCGGCGAGGCCCACCGAGCCGGCCAGCGCGGCCGGATCCCCGTCCCCCGAGGGGAGTGCCTGCTGCTGCGTGCTGTCGACCTTCCGCCGCAGCTCCTGCACCTGCTGCTGGAGGCGCTCCGCCGAGCCGTTACTGTCATTGATCCGGTGGATCAGTGCGTCGCGCTCCTTGGCCAGCGTCGGCTCCGCCTTGTGTGCGTTCACCGCCCCGACCGTCACCACCGCCCCCACCAGGGCCAGCCCGACACCCAGTGTCAGCAGGCCCCGGGCCGTGCCGGGTATCCGGCTGTCGCGATCGCCGCCCCGGGCCGCGGCCGCCTCGGCGTACCCCTCGTCCAGGCCGTGATCCATCACGCTGGTCAGCAGGGACATCGAGGCATCCGGACGGTTGTACCGTCCGTTCCTGGCACTCGGCGTCGGCGTCGCTGGCATGCGGACCATCGTCCCACGTCGGCGGAGGGGCCCGCGCACACCCCCTGACCTGCACACTCACCAGAAGCGACGGATCGTACGCAAGGGTCACAAATCGGTCATGTCCTGCCCCGGCGGGGCCTCCGCACGACGTACCGGGGCCTCCGCACGGCCGGGGCGGGCGACAAGGCGGGTGCACGGCCGGGGCGGGTGGCAGATGGCGCCACCCGCGCCGGTCCTCACCCGCCCCGGTCCTCAAGCGCTCCGGTCCTCACACGCTCCTGGCCGGCGACCGGCGGCCACCGAGCGGTGGCCGCCGGCCTGCGGTCACCTCCCGGCGCCGTCGACCACCGCCGCCCACTCGTCCAGCAGCGCCTCGGTCGCCTCGTCGTCCGGGCCCTCCGCCCAGAGATGGGTCACGGCCTCGGCCGGATCCGGCAGGACGAGCGTCCAGCGCCCGTCGGCCTCGACGACCCGGACCCCGTCCGTGGTGTCCAGCCGCCGGGTACCGGCCGCCTCGACCACCGAGCGCATGACCATTCCCTTGGCCGCCCAGGGCGTCGCGATGTCCCGCCGCCGGATGTGCGCCTGGGGGATGCGCGCGTCGATCTGGCTCAGCGTGAGCTGGGTCCGGGCCACCAGCCCGACCAGCCGGACGAACGCCGCCGCCCCGTCCAGGACGCCGCTGAACTCCGGGACGACGAAGCCGCCGCGCCCGTCCCCGCCGAACACCGTGCCCTCGGCGGCGGCCGCCTTGGCCAGGTCGTCCGGCGTGGTCGTCGTCCAGATGACCTGGGTGCCGTGGTACGCCGCCACCTGCTCCGCGATCCGCGTGGTGGTCACCGGGAGCGCCACCTGCCCGCTCCGCCGCTCGGCCGCGACCAGGTCCAGCAGGACGAGCAGCGCCCGGTCGTCGTCGATCACCCGCCCGAGCTCGTCCACGAAGGCCACCCGCTCGCCCACCGGGTCGAAGCGGACGCCGAAGGCCGCCCGGGAGGACGCCACCAGCTCGCCGAGCCGGGCCAGGCCCTTGCGGCGCTCCTCGGCGTCCTCGGTCGGCCGGGCCTCGTCCAACCCGCTGGAGACGGTGAGCGCCTCCACGCCGAGCCGGCCGAGGATGCTCGGCAGGACGAGCCCCGCGCTGCCGTGCGCGGTGTCCACGACCACCTTGAGCCCGGCCTCGCGGACCCCGGTGGTGTCGATGGTCCGCAGCAGGTTGCCCGCGTACGAGTCGAAGACGCTGGACGGGAAGGTGAGGTCCCCGATCTCGCCGGGGAACGCCCGCCGGTACTCCTGGCGCGCGTAGACGCGGTCCAGCTTGCGCTGGCCGGCCTGCGAGAGGTCGGCGCCGCGCTCGTCGAAGAACAGGATGTCCAGCGAGTCCGGCACACCGGGCGTCGTCCGCAGGAAGATCCCGCCGGCGCTCCCCCGGGCGGTGTGCTGCCGGGCCACCGGCATCGGCACGTTCTCCAGGTCGCGGACGTCGATCGCGCTCGTCTGCAGCCCCGAGATCATCGCCCGCTTGAGCGCACGCGCACCCCGCGAGTGATCACGTGCGATGGTGACGGTGGCGCCCTTCTTCAGCGTGGTCGCGTACGCGCCCGCCAGCCGAACGGCCAGCTCCGGCGTGATCTCGACGTTGAGGATGCCCGAGACGCCGCGCAGGCCGAACAGGTGCTCCTGCCCGCGCGACTCCCAGATCACCGAGGTGTTCACCACGGCGCCGGCCTCGATGGTCTTGAACGGGTAGACCCGGACGTTCGCCCCGATGATCGACTCCTCGCCGATCAGGCATTCGTCCCCGATCACCGCGCCGTCCTCGATCCGCGCGGCCCGCATCACATCGGTGTTCTTTCCGACCACGCAGCCCCGCAGATTGCTCTGCGGTCCGATGTACACGTTGTCGTGGATCACGGCCTTGTGCAGGAAGGCGCCGCGTTTCACGACGACGTTGCTGCCGAGCACGGTGTGCTCGCGGATCTCCACGCCGGCCTCGACCTTGGCGTAGTCCCCGATGTACAGCGGCCCGCGGAGCACCGCCTCCGGGTCCACCTCGGCTCCTTCGGCCACCCAGACGCCGGGGGAGATCTCGAAGCCGTCGAGCTCGACGTCGACCTTCCCCTCCAGGACGTCCGCCTGGGCCTTGCCGTAGCTCTCGTGGGTGCCGACGTCCTCCCAGTAGCCCTCGGCCACGTACCCGTAGACCCGCTTGCCCTCCTTGAGCAGCTGCGGGAACACGTCGCTCGACCAGTCGACGGACTCCCCCGCCGCCACGTAGTCGAAGACTTCGGGCTCCATCACGTAGATGCCGGTGTTCACCGTGTCGGAGAACACCTGCCCCCAGGTCGGCTTCTCCAGGAAGCGCTCGACCCGCCCTTCGTCATCGGTGATCGTGATACCGAACTCCAGTGGATTCGGTACCCGGGTGAGACAGACCGTCACCAGTGCGTTCTTACTGCGGTGAAACTCGATCAATTCTGTGAGGTCGAAGTCGGTCAGCGCGTCACCGGAGATCACCAGAAAGGAGTCACCCTTGAGCGCGTCCTCGGCGTTCTTGACACTCCCCGCAGTGCCGAGTGGCGTCTCCTCGTTGGCATATGTCAGATGCATACCCAACTCTTCGCCGTCACCGAAGTAGTTCTTGACCAACGAGGCCAGGAACTGCACGGTCACGACTGTGTCGGAGAGGCCGTGCCGCTTCAGCAACCGCAGCACGTGCTCCATGATCGGCCGATTGGCCACGGGAAGCAGTGGCTTCGGCATGCTGGAGGTCATCGGGCGGAGACGAGTGCCTTCGCCCCCTGCCATTACAACGGCTTTCATTACGGGTGCGTCCTCCTTCGCGGTGGTGGACCTGCAGGTCCATCAAACCGTTCCAGAGGTTCTCTACCCGGAAGATATC
Source organism: Kitasatospora sp. NBC_01560 (assembly GCF_045208415.1). Lineage (NCBI taxonomy): Bacteria > Bacillati > Actinomycetota > Actinomycetes > Kitasatosporales > Streptomycetaceae > Kitasatospora > Kitasatospora sp. NBC_01560. The sequence goes on from NZ_CP109364.1 coordinate 1,988,630, forward strand.
GTCCGACGCACCGTGTCGCCGTGGGACTTCTCTCAGATCACGTCTCAGACTGTGGACGCCGAGGAGCCTGCGGCCCCGCGGACGATCTGCCGTGCCTGCACCGCGTAAAGAATGGCGGCCCACCAGTACAGCGTGGTCCCCCACCAGATGAAGGCCCAGCTCACCGCCTCGGCCGGCCGCGCGATCCAGCTGTCGCCGGTACCGAGCAGCAGAAGCGGAAACGCGTACATCAGATTGAAAGTCGCGGCCTTCCCCAGGAAACTCACCTGCAACGGCCCGTAGCCGTGCCGGTTGAGAATGGGCAGCAGGGTCGCGATAAACAGCTCACGGGCCAACAGGATCGCCGTCAGCCACCACGGCAGGATCTCACGCCAGGTCAGGCCGACCAGGGTGGACAGCACGTAGAGCCGGTCCGCCAACGGGTCCAGCAACTGGCCGACCCGGCTGATCTGCCCCCACCTGCGGGCAAGCTTTCCGTCCAGGTAGTCACTGATGCCGCTCAGCATCAGGATCAGCAGCGCCCAGCCGTCATTGTTCGGCCCGTCGAACACCGGCCAGAGAATCAGCCAGAGGAAGAGCGGAACGCCGACCAGCCGGCCCATGCTCAGCAGGTTGGGGATGGTGAGGACGCGATCGGTCTGGACCCGCGTCTCCTGGACCTCCACCCGGGGGCCTCCTGTTACCGTGTGACGACTTTGCATGCTGACCCTACAACAGAGAAGCCCCCGACCGGTTCCCGGGCGGGGGCTTCTCCAGAAGAATTGTTCGGCGGCGTCCTACTCTCCCACAGGGTCCCCCCTGCAGTACCATCGGCGCTGTGAGGCTTAGCTTCCGGGTTCGGAATGTAACCGGGCGTTTCCCTCACGCTATGACCACCGAAACACTATGAAACTTATCACCGCACCCATACCGTGACCTGGCATGGGGGTCGTTGTTTCAGAACAACACAGTGGACGCGAGCAACTGAGGACAAGCCCTCGGCCTATTAGTACCGGTCAACTCCACCCCTTACAGGGCTTCCATATCCGGCCTATCAACCCAGTCGTCTACTGGGAGCCTTACCCTCTCAAGGAGGTGGGAGCGCTCATCTCGAAGCAGGCTTCCCGCTTAGATGCTTTCAGCGGTTATCCCTCCCGAACGTAGCCAACCAGCCATGCCCTTGGCAGGACAACTGGCACACCAGAGGTTCGTCCGTCCCGGTCCTCTCGTACTAGGGACAGCCCTTCTCAACACTCCTACGCGCACAGCGGATAGGGACCGAACTGTCTCACGACGTTCTAAACCCAGCTCGCGTACCGCTTTAATGGGCGAACAGCCCAACCCTTGGGACCTACTCCAGCCCCAGGATGCGACGAGCCGACATCGAGGTGCCAAACCATCCCGTCGATATGGACTCTTGGGGAAGATCAGCCTGTTATCCCCGGGGTACCTTTTATCCGTTGAGCGACGGCGCTTCCACAAGCCACCGCCGGATCACTAGTCCCGACTTTCGTCCCTGCTCGACCCGTCAGTCTCACAGTCAAGCTCCCTTGTGCACTTACACTCAACACCTGATTGCCAACCAGGCTGAGGGAACCTTTGGGCGCCTCCGTTACTCTTTAGGAGGCAACCGCCCCAGTTAAACTACCCACCAGACACTGTCCCTGATCCGGATCACGGACCCAGGTTAGACATCCAGCACGACCAGAGTGGTATTTCAACGACGACTCCACAACAACTGGCGTTGCTGCTTCAAAGTCTCCCACCTATCCTACACAAGCCGAACCGAACACCAATATCAAGCTATAGTAAAGGTCCCGGGGTCTTTCCGTCCTGCTGCGCGAAACGAGCATCTTTACTCGTAATGCAATTTCACCGGGCCTATGGTTGAGACAGTCGAGAAGTCGTTACGCCATTCGTGCAGGTCGGAACTTACCCGACAAGGAATTTCGCTACCTTAGGATGGTTATAGTTACCACCGCCGTTTACTGGCGCTTAAGTTCTCAGCTTCGCCCCGACGAATCAGAGCTAACCGGTCCCCTTAACGTTCCAGCACCGGGCAGGCGTCAGTCCGTATACATCGCCTTACGGCTTCGCACGGACCTGTGTTTTTAGTAAACAGTCGCTTCTCGCTGGTCTCTGCGGCCACCCCCAGCTCGGAGTGCAAGACTCTCCACCAGGAATGGCCCCCCTTCTCCCGAAGTTACGGGGGCATTTTGCCGAGTTCCTTAACCATAGTTCACCCGAACGCCTCGGTATTCTCTACCTGACCACCTGAGTCGGTTTGGGGTACGGGCCGCCATGAAACTCGCTAGAGGCTTTTCTCGACAGCATAGGATCATCCACTTCACCACAATCGGCTCGGCATCAGGTCTCAGCCTTAATGAGTGACGGATTTGCCTATCACTCGGCCTACACCCTTACCCCGGGACAACCACCGCCCGGGCTGGACTACCTTCCTGCGTCACCCCATCGCTCACCTAATACAGACTTGGTCCGGCGGCTCCACCACGTCCCTTTGTCCGAAGACTCCGGGCCGGCTTCACGGCCTTAGCATCACCTGGTTCAGCGTTGGCGCTTCAAAGCGGGTACGGGAATATCAACCCGTTGTCCATCGACTACGCCTGTCGGCCTCGCCTTAGGTCCCGACTTACCCTGGGCAGATCAGCTTGACCCAGGAACCCTTGGTCAATCGGCGCAAGAGTTTCTCACTCTTGTATCGCTACTCATGCCTGCATTCTCACTCGTGTACCGTCCACGACTGGTTTCCACCGCCGCTTCACCCGGCACACGACGCTCCCCTACCCATCACAGCAGGCGTTGGCCCTATATGCTGCAATGACACGACTTCGGTGATGTGCTTGAGCCCCGCTACATTGTCGGCGCGGAATCACTTGACCAGTGAGCTATTACGCACTCTTTCAAGGGTGGCTGCTTCTAAGCCAACCTCCTGGTTGTCTCTGCGACTCCACATCCTTTCCCACTTAGCACACGCTTAGGGACCTTAGTCGGTGTTCTGGGCTGTTTCCCTCTCGACCATGGAGCTTATCCCCCACAGTCTCACTGCCACGCTCTCACTTACCGGCATTCGGAGTTTGGCTAAGGTCAGTAACCCGGTGAGGCCCATCGCCTATCCAGTGCTCTACCTCCGGCAAGAAACACGTGACGCTGCACCTAAATGCATTTCGGGGAGAACCAGCTATCACGGAGTTTGATTGGCCTTTCACCCCTAACCACAGGTCATCCCCCAGGTTTTCAACCCTGGTGGGTTCGGTCCTCCACGAAGTCTTACCTCCGCTTCAACCTGCCCATGGCTAGATCACTCCGCTTCGGGTCTTGGGCATGCAACTGAAACGCCCTATTCGGACTCGCTTTCGCTACGGCTACCCCACACGGGTTAACCTCGCTACACACCGCAAACTCGCAGGCTCATTCTTCAAAAGGCACGCAGTCACGAGACACACAGCAAGCTGCATGTCCGACGCTCCCACGGCTTGTAGGCACACGGTTTCAGGTACTATTTCACTCCGCTCCCGCGGTACTTTTCACCATTCCCTCACGGTACTATCCGCTATCGGTCACCAGGGAATATTTAGGCTTAGCGGGTGGTCCCGCCAGATTCACACGGGATTTCTCGGGCCCCGTGCTACTTGGGAGTTTCTCAAACGAGCCGTACAGATTTCGTCTACGGGGGTCTTACCCTCTACGCCGGACCTTTCGCATGTCCTTCGACTACCCATACGGTTTCTGACTCGTCGACCGGCCGGCAGACCGATCAAGAAAAATCCCACGACCCCACCAGCGCAACCCCTGCCGGGTCTCACACGCTGATGGTTTAGCCTCATCCGGTTTCGCTCGCCACTACTCCCGGAATCACGGTTGTTTTCTCTTCCTGCGGGTACTGAGATGTTTCACTTCCCCGCGTTCCCTCCACATACCCTATGTGTTCAGGTATGGGTGACAGCCCATGACGACTGCCGGGTTTCCCCATTCGGAAACCCCCGGATCAAAGCCTGGTTGACGGCTCCCCGGGGACTATCGTGGCCTCCCACGTCCTTCATCGGTTCCTGGTGCCAAGGCATCCACCGTGCGCCCTTAAAAACTTGGCCACAGATGCTCGCGTCCACTGTGCAGTTCTCAAACAACGACCAGTCACCCACCATCAACAACCCGAAACGGGCTGCCTCAAGTGAGACCGGCATCTCTGAAGCAACGACCATACGGCCGTTCCCTCAGGACCCAACAACGTGCCCGACACAGTCAATCCCGAACCCACGTTCCACGCCCGAAGGCAGTACTTGTGAACCGATCTCTTCCTGTGCCGAATAGTCAACGTTCCACCCATGAGCGACCGTGCAGAACATTCGCCTGCAAGCGGCCATGTGCTCCTTAGAAAGGAGGTGATCCAGCCGCACCTTCCGGTACGGCTACCTTGTTACGACTTCGTCCCAATCGCTGGTCCCACCTTCGACGGCTCCTCCCCTTACGGGTTAGGCCACCGGCTTCGGGTGTTACCGACTTTCGTGACGTGACGGGCGGTGTGTACAAGGCCCGGGAACGTATTCACCGCAGCATGCTGATCTGCGATTACTAGCAACTCCAACTTCATGGGGTCGAGTTGCAGACCCCAATCCGAACTGAGGCCGGCTTTTTGGGATTCGCTCCGCCTCGCGGCATCGCAGCCCTTTGTACCGACCATTGTAGCACGTGTGCAGCCCAAGACATAAGGGGCATGATGATTTGACGTCGTCCCCACCTTCCTCCGAGTTGACCCCGGCAGTCTCCTGTGAGTCCCCATCACCCCGAAAGGCATGCTGGCAACACAGAACAAGGGTTGCGCTCGTTGCGGGACTTAACCCAACATCTCACGACACGAGCTGACGACAACCATGCACCACCTGTATACCGACCACAAGGGGGCGACCATCTCTGGCCGTTTCCGGCATATGTCAAGCCTTGGTAAGGTTCTTCGCGTTGCGTCGAATTAAGCCACATGCTCCGCTGCTTGTGCGGGCCCCCGTCAATTCCTTTGAGTTTTAGCCTTGCGGCCGTACTCCCCAGGCGGGGAACTTAATGCGTTAGCTGCGGCACCGACGACGTGGAATGTCGCCAACACCTAGTTCCCAACGTTTACGGCGTGGACTACCAGGGTATCTAATCCTGTTCGCTCCCCACGCTTTCGCTCCTCAGCGTCAGTAATGGCCCAGAGATCCGCCTTCGCCACCGGTGTTCCTCCTGATATCTGCGCATTTCACCGCTACACCAGGAATTCCGATCTCCCCTACCACACTCTAGCCTGCCCGTATCGAATGCAGACCCGGGGTTAAGCCCCGGGCTTTCACATCCGACGCGACAGGCCGCCTACGAGCTCTTTACGCCCAATAATTCCGGACAACGCTCGCACCCTACGTATTACCGCGGCTGCTGGCACGTAGTTAGCCGGTGCTTCTTCTGCAGGTACCGTCACTTGCGCTTCTTCCCTGCTGAAAGAGGTTTACAACCCGAAGGCCGTCATCCCTCACGCGGCGTCGCTGCATCAGGCTTTCGCCCATTGTGCAATATTCCCCACTGCTGCCTCCCGTAGGAGTCTGGGCCGTGTCTCAGTCCCAGTGTGGCCGGTCGCCCTCTCAGGCCGGCTACCCGTCGTCGCCTTGGTAGGCCATTACCCCACCAACAAGCTGATAGGCCGCGGGCTCATCCTGCACCGCCGGAGCTTTACACCACAGTCCATGCGGACCGTGGTCATATCCGGTATTAGACCCCGTTTCCAGGGCTTGTCCCAGAGTGCAGGGCAGATTGCCCACGTGTTACTCACCCGTTCGCCACTGATCCACCCCGAAGGGCTTCACCGTTCGACTTGCATGTGTTAAGCACGCCGCCAGCGTTCGTCCTGAGCCAGGATCAAACTCTCCGTGAATGTCTTCTCGACAGTGCTTAATGAAAAGCGGTCGAGCTGCACTCGCGTCGAGCGGCACGGCAACCACCGGAATAGGGCGGCCCCGCGCACTGCGTCCTCGCTAGTGTTTTACTTCAAAAGGAATCTCCAACCCCGATCAAATGATCGAGGCCGGGGATGTCAACATATCTGGCGTTGACTTTTGGCACGCTGTTGAGTTCTCAAGGAACGGACACTTCCTTCGGGCGGCTTTCACACCGGCCCTCCGGGCGCTTCGCTCTTTCGTGTTTCCAGCTTACCAGATGCTTTCCGCTCCGTTTACCGGTGCTTTTCGCTTCTGAAATCTGCTGTTAACCGTCGTCTTGCGGCGACTCGACCAACCATAGCGGCTCCCGTGACGGAGCGCGAATCGAGCCGCGCCGGGCGTCACCCGGTCGGAGGCATGATTTGTTGCTCTCGCGAGCATATACAGCAATGGTCCCGATTCGCCAAGATGCCTGTAGAGTGCGGCGCGTTGGTGAAGAGGACTAGACCACTGTCGGTCGGTGAGATGTCGGCCGAGGTGGAGTGGACAGGGCGTGGTTCTTCGCCCGGGAATGTCAGCAGATGTCCGAAGTTGACATGATTTAGGCTTCACTCGATGTCCTGCCGCAGCTCGCGGCCGCTCGCTGTACTGCGCACTTGGGAGGCTCAACCATGACCACTGTGACGTCGCCGCTGACCGGCCGTGTCGTCGGGCTCGCCGGCGTGCCCGATCCGGTCTTCTCGGGCGCGATGGTCGGCCCCGGCACCGCGATCGACCCGGTCCGCCGGCCGACCGAGGCCGTCGCCCCGGTGGACGGTGTCGTCGTATCCATGCACCCGCACGCGTTCGTCGTCGTGGACGCGGACGGGCACGGCGTGCTGACCCACCTCGGCATCGACACCGTCCAGCTGAACGGCGAGGGCTTCGAACTCCTCGTCGCCAAGGGGGACACGGTGACCCGCGGCCAGGCCGTCATCAAGTGGGACCCGGCCGCCGTCGAGGCCGCCGGCAAGTCGCCGATCTCGCCGATCGTCGCCCTGGAGGCGGCGCCCGACTCCCTCGGCGAGCTCCGCGAGGACGGGGAGGTCGCCGTCGGCGACACCCTGTTCAGCTGGAGCTGACCCCTCTCTCACCCGACACACCCGCCCCGGCGCACTCGACGGGGCGGCCCGGCACACAGCGGTACCCGGCGGGGCCGCTCCTCTCAGCGGAGACAGTGACAATGGAGAAGACGCTGCGCGGCGTGGGTGTCAGCCACGGGGTCGCGATCGGCCAGGTGCGGCACATGGGGACGGCGGTGCTGGAGCCGCCGGCCACCCAGATCCCCACCGAGGACGCCCCGCGCGAGCAGGCCCGCGCGCAGGCAGCCGTCGAGGCGGTGGCCGCGGACCTGACCGCTCGCGGCAACCTGGCCGGTGGCGAGGCCCAGGCCGTGCTGGAGGCGCAGGCGCTGATGGCGCAGGACCCGGAGCTGATGGCCGACGTCGCCCGCCGGATCACTGTCGGCAGCAGCGCCGAGCGCGGCGTCTACGACGCGTTCGCCGCCTACCGCGCGCTGCTCGCCTCGGCCGGGGAGTACCTGGCCGGCCGGGTCGCCGACCTCGACGACGTGCGGAACCGCATCGTCGCCCGACTGCTCGGCGTGCCGATGCCCGGTGTTCCCGACAGCGACGAGCCGTACGTGCTGTTCGCCCGGGACCTGGCGCCCGCCGACACCGCGCTGCTGGACCCGACCCTGGTGCTCGGCTTCGTGACCGAGGAGGGCGGGCCGACCAGCCACAGCGCCATCCTGGCCCGGGCCATGGGCGTGCCGGCCGTGGTGGCGCTGCCGGGCGCGTCCGGCGTCGCCGAGGGCACCGTCGTCGCGGTGGACGGCAGCTCCGGCGACGTCCTGGTGGAGCCCTCGCAGGAGAAGCAGGACGAGCTGCGCCGGATCTCCGCCGAGCGCAAGGCCGCCCTCGCCGCCTCCTCCGGTCCGGGGCAGACCTCGGACGGGCACCGCGTCCCGCTGCTGGCCAACGTGGGCGGCCCGGCCGACCTGCCGGCCGCGCTGGAGGCCGGGGCGGAGGGCGTCGGGCTGTTCCGGACCGAGTTCCTGTTCCTGGACGACTCGGCGAAGGCTCCCGGCGAGGAGAAGCAGGTCGAGGCGTACCGCAAGGTGCTGGAGGCGTTCCCGGAGGGCCGGGTCGTCGTCCGGGCGCTGGACGCGGGCGCGGACAAGCCGCTGGACTTCCTGACCCCGGCGGACGAGCCCAACCCGGCGCTGGGCGTCCGTGGTCTGCGCACGCTGCTGGAGCACCCGGAGGTCATGCAGACCCAGCTGCGCGCGCTGGCGAAGGCCGCCGAGGGCCTGCCGGTCCACCTTGAGGTGATGGCCCCGATGGTGGCCGACCGCAAGGACGCCAAGGACTTCGCGGACGCGTGTCGTGAGGCCGGGCTGAACGCCAAGTACGGCGCCATGGTGGAGATTCCGTCGGCGGCGCTGCGGGCCCGGTCGATCCTTCAGGAGGTCGAGTTCCTCTCGCTGGGGACCAACGACCTGGCTCAGTACACCTTCGCCGCCGACCGCCAGGTCGGTGCGCTGGCCCGACTGCAGGACCCGTGGCAGCCGGCCCTGCTCGACCTGGTCGCGCTCTCGGCCGAGGCCGCGCAGGCCGTCGGCAAGAGCTGCGGCGTCTGCGGCGAGGCCGCCGCGGACCCGCTGCTCGCGGTGGTGCTGACCGGTCTGGGTGTCACCAGCCTGTCGATGGGCTCGTCGTCGATCCCCTACGTGCGGACGGCGCTGGCCAAGTACACCCTGGCGCAGTGCCGCCGGGCCGCCGAGGCCGCCCGGTCGGCCGACAGCGCCGAGGGCGCGCGGGCCGCCGCGCAGCAGGTGCTGTCCGGCGAGTAACTCCGCAGGAGAGATCGAAGGGGCGCCCCGCCGACGGTGGGGCGCCCCTTCGCCGTGTCCGGGGTCAGGCTTGGTGCTCCCGGCGGAGCTGCTCGAAGAAGCGCAGGTGGTCGAGGTTGTCGACCGAGCCGGGGTTGACGGCCTGCTCCAGCGGGGTGCCGGAGAGCAGGCGCTTCACCGGGACCTCGATGCGCTTGCCGGTCAGCGTGTGCGGCAGGCCGCGGACGGCGATGACCTCGTCCGGGACGTGCCGCGGGGAGAGCTCGGTGCGCAGCGTGGTGCGGATGCGGCCGACGAGGTCGTCGTCCAGGTCGGCGCCGGGGGCGAGGACGACGAAGAGCGGCATCCAGTAGCCGCCGTCGGGCTCCTCCAGGCCGATCACCAGGGACTCGGCGATCTCGGGGAGGCGCTCGACCACCTCGTAGATGTCGGAGGAGCCCATCCGGACGCCCTGGCGGTTGAGGGTGGAGTCGGAGCGGCCGTGGATGACGACGGTGCCGCGCGAGGTGACGGTGATCCAGTCGCCGTGGCGCCAGATGCCCGGGTACACGTCGAAGTAGCTGTCGTGGTACCGGGTGCCGTCGGGGTCGTTCCAGAAGCCGGTGGGCATCGACGGGATGGGCTTGGTGACGACGAGTTCGCCGACGCCGTCGGTGAGCGGGCGGCCCTGGACGTCCCAGGACTCCACGGCGGCGCCCAGGCAGGGTGCCTGGATCTCGCCGAGGTGGACGGGGAGGGTGGGGACGCCGCCGACGAAGCAGGAGCAGACGTCGGTGCCGCCGCTGACGGAGGCGAGCCAGACGTCCTCCTTCACCTCGTCGTAGATCCAGCGGAAGCCGTCGGGCGGGAGCGGGGACCCGGTCGTGCCGAGGCAGCGGACGGCGGAGAGGTCGTAGTCCCGGCCGGGGTGGAGGCCGGCCTTGCGGCTGGCGATCACGTAGGCGGCGGAGGTGCCGAGGACGGTGGCGCCCGTCCGGGCGGCGACGGACCAGAGGGCGCCGGTGTCCGGGTGGCCGGGGCTGCCGTCGTAGGTGACGATCGTGGCTCCGACCAGCAGACCGGCCAGGAGGAAGTTCCACATCATCCAGCCGGTGGAGGTGTACCAGAGGAAGCGGTCCTCGGGGCCGAGGTCCAGGTGGAGGCCGGCCTGCTTGAGGTGCTCGACCAGGATGCCGCCCTGGCTCTGGACGATGGCCTTGGGCAGGCCGGTGGTGCCGGAGGAGTAGAGGACCCAGAGCGGGTGGTCGAACGGAACGGGCTCGTACACCGGCTCGACGTCGTCGGCGACCAGGTCGTCCCAGTGCAGGGCGCCCTCGGGGGCGGGTGCACCGAGCAGCGGGACGTGGACGACGGTGCGCAGGGTGGGGAGCTCGCGGCGGAGCTCGGCGACGACCTCGGTGCGGTCGTGGTCCTTGCCGCCGTAGTGGTAGCCGTCGACGGCGAAGAGGACGGCGGGTTCGATCTGCTGGAGGCGGTCGAGGACGCTGCGGGCGCCGAAGTCGGGGGCGCAGCTCGTCCAGACGGCGCCGACGGCGGCGGTGGCGAGGAGGGCGACAGCGGCCTGCGGGATGTTGGGCAGGTAGGCGCTGACGCGGTCGCCGGGGCCGATGCCGTGGGCGCGCAGGGCGGCCGCGAGGGAGCCGACCTGGCGGCGGAGCTCGGCCCAGGTGAGGGTGACCGGCTGCTCGGTGGTCTCGTCCAGGTGGAGGACGGCCGGGCGGTCGTGGTTGGCCGGGTCGGCGGCGGCGCGCAGGGCGTGCTCGGCGTAGTTGAGACGGGCGCCGGGGAACCAGCGGGCGCCGGGCATGGCCGGGTCGGCGAGCACGGCCTCCGGGGCCTGCAGGAAGCGCACGTCGAACCACTGGGTGACGGCCGTCCAGAAGCGGTCGAGGTCCTCGACCGACCAGGCGTGCAGGTCGGCGTAGCGGCGGGCGGCCTCGGCGTCGTCGGCGGTCGGGGCCAGCGGCGCGGCCGGGGCGCCGTGCTGCTCGGCCGCCCAGGCCTGGAACGCGACGAGGCTGGTGGCGGCGGCGCGCTCGGGACTGGGGCGCCAGAGCGGCTGGTCCTGGGGTGGGGTGCTCACGGTGGTGGTCTCCCGGCCGGTCGATGGGACGGGGGTGCTTGTGGCAGGGCCCGTCCGGTTGGGCTGTCGGTGCAGACCCTGCCATGTGAGCGGCCGGTGCGCCAGGGTCTGCCGGGCGGGCGCGCGCCTGGTCAGCCCGGTGCCGGTGACGGGTCAGCGGGGGGCGAACTCGCCGTTGAACCAGGACCGGGAGACGCGGGTGTGGAAGGGGAAGGCGAGGGGGGTCTCGGGGGTGGCGAGCTCCCAGCCGTCGGTCTCGTCGGTGGGCTCGGAGGGCGGGAGCTCGGCCAGCGGGCGGGCCGGGAGCAGGCCGAAGAGGCAGAGGAAGCCGCCGCGGGTGTCGGAGTCGGTGGCGACGAGGGTGATGTCGGAGGCCTCGGCCAGGATCCCGGTCTCCTCGCGGAGCTCGCGCACGCACGCCTGCTGCCAGCTCTCGCCGTAGTCGATGTAGCCGCCGGGCATGGCGAGTTCGCCGTAGCCGGGCTCGATGGTGCGGCGGATGACGACGAGGCGGGGTGCGGTGCTCGCCTGGACGATCGGGAGGAGGGTGACCACGACGGGGAGCGGGTTGCGGTAGCTGATCTCGGCGCAGCCGGGGCAGGTGCGGGGCCAGGCGTCGGTGCCCGGCGCGTAGGGCGTGCCGCACCAGTGGCAGTGGGAGTTCGGCCGGTTGCTCGTTCTGCTCACCTCTTGAGTGGTCATGGCGGGATGGTAGTGCGCGGGTGGGACCGGTGGCGCCGGTCAGCGGATCTCGTCCTCGCGGGTGGGCCGGAGGAGGGCGGGGTGGAGCAGCTGGGCGTCGCCGGCGTGGTAGGTGCGGGCGCGCGGGCCGCCGCGGGCGCCGCCGCGCTCGGTGGTGGTGCCGGTGCTCTCCACGAAGCCGGGGACGGAGAGCACCTTGCGGTGGAAGTTGCCGGGGTGGAGCTTCTCGTCCCAGACGGCCTCGTACACGGCGCGCAGCTCGGGGACGGTGAAGTCGTGCTGGAGGAAGGCGGTGGCCAGCGGGCTGTACTCGATCTTGGCGCGGGCGCGGTCGAGGGCGTCGGCCAGGATGCGGTCGTGGTCGAAGGCCAGGGTGATCGGCGCCGGGCCGGCCGGGTGGTCGCCCTCCGGGCGCGGGTCGGCGGGGTGGGGGCCGGTGGGCCCGTCGACGCCACCCCCGTGGGTGTCGACGGGCCCACCGGCTGCCGGTGACCGGCCGCCGGACGGCCGGAGTTCGAGGGCAGTGACGGGGTGCCAGGCCGCGGTCGCCGCGTCCGAGCCGGCCTCGGGGTCGGGCAGGTCGGGGGCGAAGGCCAGGTAGGCGACCGAGACCACGTGCATGCGCGGGTCCCGGTCGGGGGTGCCGTAGGTGCCGAGCTGTTCGAGGTGGATGCGGCTGAGTGCGGCCTCGGCGTCGGAGCTGCCGTGCAGGCCGGTCTCCTCGGCGAGCTCGCGGGCGGCCGCCTCGTCCAGGCCCTCCTCGCCGGCCCGCAGGAAGCCTCCGGGCAGCGCCCACGAGCCCTGGTAGGGCGGAGCGGCCCGCTCGACCAGCAGGACGTGCAGGCTGCCGTGGCGCAGCGTCAGGGCGACCACGTCGACGGTGACGGCCACGGGGGTGTAGGCGCGTGGATCGTAGGCGGCGAGCCAGTCGCGCTCGTCGATGCCGGGTGCCGCACCGCCGGGTGCTGCACCCGCAGCCGGCTCCGGACCGGGGCCGGTGTCGCCGCCCGGGTCGGTGCCGGTGTCGGCGGACGGCTGCTCCGCGGTCATGGCCGGCCCCTTCCGTGCGTGGTCGTCGTTCTCGGGATGAGCACAACGTAGCGATCCGTTGACTCTGCGGCAAATGATTTTCCCGACCGGCCCCGGCGCCGGGTTCCCTAGGCTGTGAGCAGGGGTTCCACGGCCCGGAAGGGGGCTTCGATGAGCGGGAACGGCTTCGCCGCGGCACTGGCCGCCGGTCCGCTGGTGCTGGACGGCGGGCTGTCGAACCAGTTGGCCGCGGCCGGGCACGACCTGACGGACGCGCTCTGGTCGGCGCGCCTGCTGGCGGACGATCCGGCGGCGCTGGTGGCCGCGCACCGGGCGTACTTCGAGGCCGGGGCGGAGGTCGCGATCACGGCCAGCTACCAGGCGAGCTTCGAGGGGTTCGCCCGGCGCGGGGTGGGCCGGGCGGCGGCGGCCGGGCTGCTGGCGCGCAGCGTGGAGCTCGCGCGGGAGGCGGCCCGGCAGGCCGGAGCGGCGCCGCCGGCGGCCGGGGCGGGCGGAGCTGCCGGTACGGCCGGGGCGACCGCGGCGGGCCGGCCGCGGTGGGTGGCCGCGTCCGTGGGCCCGTACGGCGCGGTGCTCGCGGACGGCTCGGAGTACCGGGGCCGGTACGGGCTGACGGTGCGCGAGCTGGAGGCGTTCCACCGCCCGCGCCTGGAGGTGCTGGCGGCGGCCGGGCCGGACGTGCTGGCGCTGGAGACGGTGCCGGACGCGGACGAGGCCCGCGCGCTGCTGCGGGCGGTCCGCGGGCTCGGGGTGCCGGCCTGGCTGTCGTACAGCGTGGCGGGCGGGCGGACCAGGGCCGGGCAGCCGCTGGCGGAGGCCTTCGCCCTGGCCGCGGAGGCGGACGAGGTGGTGGCGGTGGGGGTGAACTGCTGCACCCCCGAGGACGCGGACCGGGCGGTGGCGCCGGCGGCGCGGGTGACCGGGAAGCCGGTGGTGGTCTACCCGAACAGCGGCGAGGGCTGGGACGCCGGCGCCCGGGCGTGGCGCGGCGGTGCCACGTTCCGCGCGGACCGGGTGGGCGGCTGGCTGGCCGACGGGGCCCGGCTGGTCGGCGGCTGCTGCCGGGTGGGGCCGCGGGAGATCGGCAGGCTGGCCGCCGAGGTGGCGCGCGGTCGCAGCTGAACCCCCCGGGCGCCTCCCGCCGGACGGCAACCCGCCGATCGGCACCACCGTGCGCCACCTGCCGGACAGCACTTGCCGGGCGTCGTTACCGAGGGGGAAGGTGCACGGACCGGGGGCGGCCTGGCAGACTCGTGCCGTTACCACTGCGGTCGACAATGCCGACCGCCTGTCAGCGGAGGTACCGAATGCCCGGCCCGATCCAGTCGCTCTCCCGGGCCGCCGCGATCATGCGCCTCCTGGCCGGCGGCGAGCGCCGCCTCGGGCTCTCCGAGGTCGCGACGGCGCTGGACCTCGCCAAGGGCACCGCGCACGGCATCCTGCGCACCCTCCAGCAGGAGGGGTTCGTGGAGCAGGACCCGGAGAGCGGCAAGTACCAGCTGGGCGCCGAGCTGCTGCGGCTGGGCCAGAGCTACCTGGACGTGCACGAGTTGCGGGCCAGGGCCCTGGTCTGGGCGGACGACCTGGCCCGGGCGGCCGGCGAGACCGTCTATCTGGGGGTGCTCCACCAGCAGGGTGTGCTGATCGTGCATCACGTGTTCCGCCCGGACGACACCCGGCAGGTCCTGGAGGTCGGCTCGATGCAGCCGCTGCACTCCACCGCACTGGGCAAGGTCCTGCTGGCCTACGACCCGGTGGCCCGCGGCGAGCTGGGCCCGGGGCCGTTCGAGGCGTACACGGCGCGGACACTGACCGACTCGGCCGACGTGGACGCCGAGGCGGCGCTGACCCGGGAGCGGGGCTGGGCGGACTCGATCGAGGAGACCTGGGAGGGCGTGGCCTCGATCGGTGCGCTGATCCAGGACCGGCGGCGCAACCCGGTGGGCGCGGTCTGCATCAGCGGTGCGGTGGAGCGGGTCTGCGAGGACGGCTTCGTGAGGCCGTCGCTGGTCGCCTCGGTGCGCAGCGCGGCCCGGGCGATCTCCCGGGACCTGGGGGCCGGGCGGTTCTGACGGCGCGGCGCGCGGAGCCCGCGCCGGACATCTGACGTTCACGCTGAGGCGCGGACAGGCGGGTTGCCTGTCCGCGCCTTAGCGTTTTGTCCGTATTTAGGGATATCCGATTGGTAACTTCGAGTGAAGGGTCACAGCTGCGTAACCCGGCCTTGACGTGAAGGTGGCCCGGGGAGGAAGCTTCCGCATGACGGTCGACATTGTCGAACGATGGCCGAGCGAACCTCTCCCACAACGCGCTCACCCGCACAGTGATCGCTCGGTCACCTGCCCCCACCCGCACCTCCGGGCCATATGGACAAGGGAGTCTTTGTGTCCGCGTTCTCCACCGGCGACATCTTCGTCGGCGAAACCCTCGGCACCGCCGCCCTGATACTTCTCGGCGGCGGCGTCTGCGCCGCCGTGACGCTCAAGAAGTCGAAGGCCATCAACGCCGGCTGGCTGGCGATCACCTTCGGCTGGGGCTTCGCGGTGATGATCGCCGCCTACATGTCGGCCCCGAAGTCCGGCGCGCACCTGAACCCGGCCGTGACCCTGGCCCTCGCCGTGAAGTCCGGCGAATGGAGCGACGTCCCCGTCTACCTCGGCTCCCAGCTGCTCGGCGCGATGATCGGCGCCGTCCTCGTCTGGGCCACCTACCTCGGCCAGTTCCAGGAGAACAAGGAGCCGACCCTGGGCATCTTCGCGACGGGCCCCGAGATCCGGAACCCCGTCCAGAACCTGCTCACCGAGATCATCGGCACCTTCGTGCTCTGCTTCGGCATCCTCACCCAGGGCGTCAACAAGGGTCTGGGCGAGTCCGGCCTGGGCATCCTGATCGTGGCCTTCACCGTCGTCGGCATCGGCCTCTCGCTCGGCGGCCCGACCGGCTACGCCATCAACCCGGTCCGCGACCTCGGCCCGCGCATCGTGCACGCGCTGCTGCCGATCCCGAACAAGGGCGGCTCGGACTGGTCGTACGCCTGGATCCCGGTGGCCGGCCCGGTCGTCGGCGGTCTGCTGGCCGGCGGCCTCTACAACGTCATCTTCTAGAAGCGCCGTCTGCTGGAAGGGCCGTTTCCGGAATCACCGCCTTCGGGAAACGGCCGTCCTCCCGGGGCCAGGCTTAGCCCAGCCCGAGCACGGGGACCGACCGGACAGTCGGACCCACCCACCCGAATCCCCCATCTTGAGCCGAGGACCCTCATGACCTCCACTGGCACGGGCAACTACATCGCCGCGATCGACCAGGGCACCACGTCCAGCCGCTGCATCATCTTCGGTGCGGACGGCCGGATCGTCGCGGTCGACCAGCAGGAGCACCGGCAGATCTTCCCCCAGCCCGGATACGTCGAGCACGACGCCGCCGAGATCTGGACCCGGGTGCAGTCGGTCGTCCGCGGCGCGCTGGAGAAGGCCGGACTGACCAAGGACGACATCCGCGCGATCGGCATCACCAACCAGCGCGAGACCACCGTCCTGTGGGACAAGAACACCGGCGAGCCGGTGCACAACGCGCTGGTCTGGCAGGACACCCGCACCGAGGGGCTCTGCCGCGAGCTGGGCCGCAACGTCGGGCAGGACCGCTTCCGCCGCGAGACCGGCCTCCCGCTGGCCAGCTACTTCGCCGGCCCGAAGATCCGCTGGCTGCTGGACAACGTCGAGGGCCTGCGCGAGCGCGCCGAGGCCGGCGACATCCTGTTCGGCACCATGGACACCTGGGTGATCTGGAACCTCACCGGCGGCGTCGACGGCGGCAAGCACGTCACCGACGTCACCAACGCCAGCCGCACCATGCTGATGAACCTGCACACCCTGCAGTGGGACGACAAGATCGCCGAGTCGATGGGCGTGCCGCTGAACGTCCTGCCGGAGATCCGCTCCTCCGCCGAGGTCTACGGCGAGGCCGTCGGCGACCTGGCGGGCGTCCCGGTCGCCTCCGCGCTCGGCGACCAGCAGGCCGCGCTGTTCGGCCAGACCTGCTTCGACAAGGGCGAGGCCAAGTCGACGTACGGCACCGGGACCTTCCTGCTGCTGAACACCGGCGAGGACGTCGTCAACTCCTACCACGGCCTGCTGACCACCGTCGGCTACCGGATCGGCGACCAGAAGCCGGTCTACGCCCTGGAAGGCTCGATCGCCGTCACCGGCTCGCTGGTGCAGTGGCTGCGCGACCAGCTCGGCATCATCTCGACCGCCGCCGAGATCGAGACCCTCGCCAACACCGTCGAGGACAACGGCGGCGCCTACTTCGTCCCGGCCTTCTCCGGTCTGTTCGCCCCGTACTGGCGCTCCGACGCCCGCGGTGTGATCGCCGGCCTGACCCGGTACGTCACCAAGGGCCACCTGGCCCGGGCCGTGCTGGAGGCCACCGCCTGGCAGACCCGCGAGGTCGTCGACGCCATGCAGAAGGACTCCGGCGTCGAGCTCACCGCCCTCAAGGTCGACGGCGGCATGACCAGCAACAACCTGCTCATGCAGAACATCGCCGACGTGCTGAACGCCCCGGTCGAGCGCCCGTACGTGGCCGAGACCACCGCGCTCGGCGCCGCCTACGCGGCCGGCCTGGCGGTCGGCTTCTGGAGCGACCTGGACACCCTGCGGGCCAACTGGCACCGCGCCGCCGAGTGGACGCCGCGGATGGACGAGGCCACCCGGGAGCGCGAGTACAAGAAGTGGCTCAAGGCCGTGGAGCGCACCATGGGCTGGGTGGAGGAGGACGAGCAGGTCTGACCGCGAAGCCGGTCGGGGCCCCCGGGCCCCGACCGGCTTGCCCCCGTTCCACCGGCCCGCCGCACCGGGCCGACCGGCCTCTCCACAGGGGCCGCACCGCACACCGAGAGGAGTAACGGCGCCGCCCGACCCGCGGCGCCGTGACACACACCATGGCAACCATCCCGACCCTGGGTGCCGAGCGCACCGCCGGCCGCACCGCCTCCCGCGCCGAGACCCGCGAGCTGCTGGGCAAGGCCACCTACGACCTGCTGGTGATCGGGGGCGGCATCCTCGGCACGGCCGTCGCCTGGACCGCCTCCCAGGCGGGCCTGAAGGTCGCCATGGTCGACGCCGGCGACTTCGCCGGTGCCACCTCCAGCGCCTCCTCCAAGCTGGTCCACGGCGGCCTGCGCTACCTGCAGACCGGCGCGGTCAGGCTGGTCGCCGAGAACCACAAGGAGCGCCGCGCGCTCGCCACCGACGTCGCCCCGCACCTGGTCAACCCGCTGACCTTCTTCGTGCCGGTCTACAAGGGCGGCCCGCACAGCGCCCCGAAGCTCGGCGCCGGCGTCTTCCTCTACTCGGCGCTCTCCGCGTTCCGCGACGGCATGGGCCGGGTCTCCACCGCCGCGCACGCCGCCCAGCAGGTGCCCGCGCTGCGCACCGAGGGCCTGCGCTCGGTGGCCGTCTACGGCGACCACCAGATGAACGACTCCCGCGTCGCGGTGATGACGGTGCGCGCCGCCGTCGACGCCGGCGCCGTCGTCCTCAACCACGCCGAGGTCACCGGCCTGCGCTTCACCGGCGGCCGGGTCACCGGCGCGGACCTGAAGGACCGCCTCGACGGCACCGAGTTCGGTGTCAACGCCCGCCTGGTGCTGAACGCCACCGGCCCCTGGGTCGACCACCTGCGCACGATGGAGGACGCCGGCGCCGCGCCGTCGATCCGCCTCTCCAAGGGCGCGCACGTCGTGGTCAAGCGCCGCTCCCCGTGGCGGGCCGCGCTGACCATCCCGATCGACAAGTACCGCGTCTCCTTCGCCATCCCGTGGGAGGACCACGTCCTGCTCGGCACCACCGACGAGGAGTACACCGGCGACCCGCAGGACGTCCGGGCCACCGACGCGGACATCGACCAGATCATGGGCGAGGCCGCGCACGCCATCCGTGACGAGCACCTCGACCGCGACCTGATCACCTACTCCTTCGCCGGCCTGCGCGTGCTGCCCGGCGGCCCCGGCGACACCGCCGCCGCCAAGCGCGAGACCGTCGTCACCGAGGGCCGGGGCGGCATGCTCTCCGTCGCCGGCGGCAAGTGGACCACCTACCGGCACATCGGCCGCACCGTGCTGGAGAAGCTGGCCCACGTGCCCGGCACCAGCCTCGGCGAGGACATGTCCCCGATCGCCGCGACCGTGCCGCTGCCCGGCGTCGGCGCACCGAACGCCGTCGCGCACCGCCTGCTCATCGACCGCGAGCCCGGCTCCCGGATGGAGCCGCTCGTCGCCAGGCACCTGGCCAGCCACTACGGCACGCTCTCCTTCGAGATCGCCCGCATGATCGACGAGAACCCGGAGCTGGGCCGGCCGATCCACGAGGACGGTCCGGACGTCTGGGCGCAGGTCGCCTACGCCGCGGACAGCGAGTGGGCCTACACCACGGACGACGTGCTGCGCCGCCGCACCACGATGACCGTGCGCGGCCTGGACACCCCGGAGATCCGGAGCGAGGTCGACGCCTTCCTCGCGAAGCGCGGCACCAAGTAAGCAGCACCGAGTAGGCAGCACCGACCGAGCAGCACCGTGCAGTAGCCGCCGGCGAGCAGCCGCGGCGCGGGCGGGCGCCGCGAGGACTCGGAGGGCGGGCACCCCAGGGCTGGGGGCGCCCGCCCTCCGGCATTCCCGGGCTGCGGGGCGCGGCCGCGGGTCGGACCACCGCGCCCGCCCTGACCACGTGGCGCAGGTGGCGGTCCGGGGCCATCAGCACGCCGAGGTCCTCCAGCGGGTCGCCGTCGACGACGAGCAGGTCGGCGTGGGCCCCCGGCGCGAGGGTGCCCGAACCGCGGGAGCGGGCGCTGCCGGAGCTGGTGCCGCCGGGTGCCACCGCGGCGCAGGCCGCGGCGGCGGTCCTGGCCGCGCGGGAGGGGCTGCCGGCCCGGACCGCGGCGGGCGGCGAGGTCGCGGAGGACCTGCCGGCCGCGACCGCCGCCGTCCTCGGTGCGCTGCCGGGCCGAGCGGCCGGGAACGCGCCGAGGGCGGCACCCGGTGCGGGTGCCGCCCTCGGCGGTGCGGCGCGGTCACCGACGGCGGCAGCCGTCGGCGGTGACGCCGGATGACGCCGGATGACGCTAGATGACCAGGCTGAGCGGCATGATCAGGGCGATCGCGACCACCGAGATCACCGTCTCCATCACCGACCAGGACTTCACGGTCTGACCGACGCTCATCCCGAAGTACTCCTTCACCAGCCAGAAACCGGCGTCGTTGACGTGCGAGAAGAAGAGCGAGCCGGCGCCGATGGCCAGCACCAGCAGGGCCGCGTGGGTCGACGACATGCCGGCGGCCAGCGGGGCGACGATGCCGGCGGCGGTGATGGTGGCGACCGTGGCCGAACCGGTGGCCAGCCGGATCAGCACCGCGATCAGCCAGCCGAGCAGCAGCGCCGAGATGTGCCACTTGCCCGCCCACTCGCTGACGGCGTTGCCCACGCCGACGTCGATCAGCGTCTGCTTGAAGCCGCCGCCCGCGCCGACGATGAAGACGATGCCCGCGATCGGGCCGAGCGACCTGCCGACGGTGTCGGAGATCCGCTGCTTGGAGAAGCCCGCCGCCCGGCCGAGGGTCAGCATGCCCAGCAGGGTCGCGGCCAGCAGGGCGATCAGCGGGGAGCCGATGAAGTCGAACACCCGCTGCACCATCGCCTTGGGGTCGTCGACCACGACGTCGGCCAGGGCCTTGCCGAGCATCAGGACGACCGGCAGCAGGATGGTGACGAGGACGGCGCCGAAGCTCGGGGTGTGCTCGGGCTTCTCCGTCTCCGCCGGGGCGGTGGCCTGCGGGATCTCCAGCGGACCGACCCAG
Organism: Kitasatospora sp. NBC_01560; assembly: GCF_045208415.1. Taxonomy (NCBI): domain Bacteria; kingdom Bacillati; phylum Actinomycetota; class Actinomycetes; order Kitasatosporales; family Streptomycetaceae; genus Kitasatospora; species Kitasatospora sp. NBC_01560. The sequence continues at coordinate 2,009,104 of NZ_CP109364.1, forward strand.
CGCTCGGCGACCCGGGCGAACAGCGGACCGGCGACGACCAGCGTCGGGACGGCGATCAGCAGGCCGAGGGCCAGGGTGATGCCGAGGTCGGCCTTGAGCGCGTCGACCGCCACCAGCGGGCCCGGGTGCGGCGGGACGAGCCCGTGCAGCACCGAGAGCCCGGCCAGCGCGGGGATGCCGATGCGCATCAGCGGGACGTTGCCGCGCCGCGCGACCAGCAGCACGATCGGGATCAGCAGGACGACCCCGACCTCGAAGAACAGCGGCAGGCCGAGCACGGCCGCGATCAGGGCCATCGCCCAGGGGAGGGCCCTGGGGCCGGAGCGCGACAGCACGGTGTCCGCGATGATGTTCGCCCCGCCGGAGTCGGCGAGCAGTTTGCCGAGCATCGCGCCCAGCCCGATCAGCAGGCCGACGCCCGCGACGGTGGCGCCGAAGCCCGTGGAGAAGCTGCCCAGCAGCTTGTCGAAGGGGGCTCCCGCCACCACGGCCAGCAGGGCCGAACCGAGGGTCAGGGCGAGGAACGGGTGCAGCTTCAGCTTGGTGATCAGCACCACGATGGCGCCGATGCTGAGCAGCACCGCGATCAGCAGCTGGGTGTCGCTGCTGGTGTGCGGCAGGGCCGGTGGGGCGGCCGCGAGCAGGGTGGGGGACAAGCTCACGCGAGGTCTCCATTGACGGGCCGCAGCAGCGCCACGGCCATCTCGACGAGGTCTTCGGGGGACGGGCCGACGTCCAGGACGGCGCCGCGCTCGTCCGCCCGGAGGGGTTCCAGGGCGGCGTACTGCGAGTCGAGCAGCGACGGCGGCATGAAGTGGCCGGTGCGGTGGGCGAGCCGGTCCTCGACCAGCTCGTGACCACCGCTGAGGTGCAGGAAGAACGCGCCCGGGCAGGCGGTGCGCAGGGTGTCGCGGTAACGGTGCTTCAGCGCCGAGCAGGTGACCACGCCGCCGGTGCCGGCCGCGGTCCGCTCCGCGAGCCAGCCGCCGAGGGCGCCCAGCCAGGGAGCGCGGTCCTCGTCGTCCAGCGGGACGCCGGCCGACATCTTGGCGATGTTCGCGGGCGGGTGGAAGTCGTCCGCCTCGGCATAGGGGAGGCCGAGGCGGTCGGCCAGGAGGCGGGCCAGGGTGGTCTTGCCGACACCGGAGACACCCATCACCACGACCGTGAGGGGGCCGGGGACGGTGGGTGCGGGGGTGTCGTGGTTCTCGACGCTGAGAGCCATGGGTGGTGCTCCTTCGTTGCCAGGCCGCCACTATCGCTCCAAAGATATGACGTATTCAAGTAGCGGAAACCAAATCGTCATACTTTTGAGCTGGCCGACCCGGGCGGCCGGGACGCCGGGAGTCGGCGCAGCGGGGGCCGGCACCGCAGGCGCGGCCGGGCGGGACCGCGCAGGACAGGGCCGGGCCCGGCGGGGCCGGGCGCGAGCCGCGGGGCTGTGGCGTCTAGGCTGGGCGGATGGAGATCCAGGGGCTGCCCGGCCGACTGCTCGCCGAGCTCGGACCGGCCATCGCGGCCGGCGAGATTCCCGAGGGCGCCGTGCTGCGCAGCGAGGACCTGGAGGAGCGGTTCGGGGTCTCCCGGACGGTCGTCCGCGAGGCGGTGCGGATCCTGGAGGGGATGCGCATGGTGGCGTCCCGGCGCCGGGTGGGCATCACCGTGCAGCCGAAGTCCGACTGGGACGTCTTCGACCCGCTGGTGATCCGCTGGCGGCTGGCGGGCAGCGACCGGCCGGCCCAGCTGCGGTCGCTCGGCTCCCTGCGGGTCGCCGTGGAGCCGGCCGCCGCCGCACTCGCCGCGGTGCACGCCGACGACGACCAGCGCCGTGAACTCAGCGCTCTGGCAGTCGAGTTGACGATGACGGCGCGGGCCGCCGACCTGGAGGCCTTCCTCCGGCACGACATCGCCTTCCACGCCACGGTGCTGAAGGCCTCCGGCAACGAGATGTTCGCCCACCTCGGTGACACCGTCGGGGCGGTGCTGACCGGCCGGACCGAGTACCATCTGATGCCCCATCAGCCGGAGCCGTACGCGATCCGGCTGCACCGGGAGGTCGCGGAGGCGGTCTGCGCGGGGGACGCCGAGCACGCGGAGCGGGCGATGCGCACGATCGTGACGGGCGCGCTGGAGGAGCTCAACCAGCAGCTGGGCTGAGGCCGCCCTGAGCGGTTCCGGAACAGATCACACCATTTGACGGCACTTCGGCGAATTCGGGCGCATGGTCCGGGTACGACGGGGCAGAGTGTGCGCAGGCGCGCATTCGTGCGCCCGTCCTGCACGCCCTGCCACCGTGGCCGCTCCTGGGGGTCGCCCGATGTCCGTCGCACGCCGTCGCCGCCGCCTGCCCGACGAGGTGCGGGCCGCCACCATCCGGGCGGTGCTCTGCCTCGCCTTCACGCTGGTCGGCCTGCTGGTCGCGACGCTGGCCTCGTACGCGGGCAGCTGGCTGCTGACGCCCGCGCTGATGGCGATGGGGCTCGGGGTGTTCGGCTGCATGTGGTGCCTGCTGGAGATCATGATCTCGCGTCAGGTCGCGGCCCAGCGGGCCCGCGGGCCGAACGCGGCCTCGCCGATGGCCGGCAGCCGGGCGGCCGGGCCCGCGCCGCAGGCGCGACCGCTCCCCCGCCCCGCCGCACCGCCGGGCAGCGGCCCCGCCGCCGGCGGCCCGGCCGCCCAGGGCACGCGGCAGCCGCGGGTGCCCTTCGCCTGACCGTTCTGGGCCTGACCGTCCTGGGCCCAGCCGTGCTGCGCGGGCCGCCGCGGGCCTGCCGTCCGGTCAGCCCCGGGGAACGGCCCGGTAGTGCGTGGTGAGCCCGCCGTCGCCCGCCAGCACGTGGAAGGCGAACATCGGCGGGTGGGTGAAGTCGATGCCCCGCCCGCCCTCGCAGGGCAGCGTGACGGTGGAGACCACACCGGGGGCGACCAGCAGCGGCAGGCCGGCGAAGGTGGTGGCCGCGGCGGTGTGGGAGTGGCCGCAGAGCAGCGCCGCCACCCGGGGGTGGCGGCGCAGCACGGCGGCGAGCCGTGCCTCGCCGAACTGGCGGATCCCGTCGACGGTCGGCGCGTGCAGGACCACCGGCGGGTGGTGGAAGGCCACCAGCGCCGGCAGGTCGGTGCGCCCGCCGGACAGTTCGGCGTCCAGCCAGGCCAGCGTCCCGTCGTCGAGCAGGCCGTCGGAGCGGCCGGGTATCGACGAGTCGAGCATCAGCACGTCGGCGCCGGGCAGCCGGTGCAGCCGGTTGACCGGGCCGTCCGCGGGGGCCTCGCCGAGCAGCCCCTCCCGGTAGGCCGCCCGGCTGTCGTGGTTGCCGGGGCAGATCAGCACCCGGTGCCGCGAGGCGAGCACCTCGGCCACCTGCGCGTACTCGGCGGGCAGGCCGTGGTCGGCGAGGTCCCCGGTGACGAGCACCGCGTCCAGCCGGCCGGGCAGGGCGTCGAGGTACGCCATCACCTGCTCGGCCCGCCGCCGGGCCCGCTTGCCGCCGTCCCCGTGGTGCTCCTGGCCGAGATGGATGTCACTGAAGTGAGCGATCGTCAGCATGGGGACCACCGTAGGCGGCTCATGCCTGCGCAGGAACCTCCGCCGGCCGCTTGAACATCCGGGTGGCGGTGATCTCGCCGTGGACGGCGGGACCGTCCGGGTCCGGCGCGGCGGGCAGGCCCGGGCGCAGGTGCTCCTCCACCGAGATGTACTTCAGGCCGGCCCTCAGGTCGGCGTCGTTGCGCAGCCGGATGACCAGCGGGAACTCGGCGAGCGCGGTGGTGTCGAAGAGCCCGGTGGTGTAGATCAGCTGGACGCCGAGCGCGTCGGCGACCGCCCGCTGGAGCTCCAGCAGGTAGGTGGCGTTGGCCCGGCCGATCGGGTTGTCGAGGAAGAGCGTGCCCGCGTGCCGCAGCTGGGACTGGCCCCGGTCGTTGGCGCGCAGCGCGGCCATCGTGCAGTAGAGCGCGATGGCGGCGGTGAGCAGCTGGCCGCCGGAGAAGACGTCGGACATCTGGCCGACGCCGACCCGCTCGGCGCGCAGCACGGCGTCCGGCTTGAGGATCTCGACGGAGACGCCGCGCGGTCCGATCGCGGCGGCGACGCCGCGCAGCAGCAGCGACATGCCGTCGCGGCGCAGGTCGCTGTTCTTCCGGACGGCGGCACGGGTCGCCTCGTCGATGACCTCGCCGAGGCGCTCGACGAGGGTGGCGTGGTCCGGGTCCTCGAAGCGGATCCGCAGGAACTCCTGGCCGGACCACTCCCCCAGGCCCTCGGGCAGGCGGGAGAGCCGCTGGGCGGCGCGCAGCGTGGTGAGCGAGGACTCCACCAGGCCGCGCAGCCGGTCGACGATCGAGCCGCGGTTCCTCTCCAGCTGGGCGAGCTCGTCGGTGAGCACGCGCAGCCGGGGGGCGAAGGCGGTGGCCCAGGCGGCGGCGTGGTCGGGCAGCGCGGCGGCGGGCAGCTCGCGGATCTGCTGGCGGGCCGGGGTGCGGACGGCCTCGTAGCGGGCCGCGTTGGCGTGCCGGACGAGTGCGTCGGAGGCGTCGCGGACGGCCAGTTCGGCGGAGGAGAGCTCGCCGGCCGCGGTGCGCAGGGAGCGGCGGGCCTCGGTGGCGGCGGTCCGGGCGTCGGCGAGGGTGCCGAGGTAGGGCTCGACGGGCCCGCCGTCCTCGTCGGGGTGCTCGCGCAGACCGTCGCGGAGCTGTCCGGCGTGCTCGTCGAAGTCGGCGGCGGCGGTCTGCGCCGCGTCGTAGGTGCGCTGCAGGTCGGCGTGGGCGGTGCGGGCGGTCTCGACCGTCTCGCGGCGCTCGGCGAGGCGGGTGGTGGCGGTGCGCAGCAGGAGCTGGGCGTGCTCGGGGTCGGTGGGGACGAGGTCCTCGGGCAGCTCGGTGTGCGCCTCGCCGTCGGCGGGGGCGGAGCGCTCGGCCTCGCCGCGCAGCCGGCCGAGCTGCTCGCTGGCGGTGGCGGAGCGGGCCTCGATGGTGGCGACCAGCTCCTCGGCGCGGGCGGCGGCGGCCTGGCGGGCGGGGCCGTCGGCGCCGTCGGGGCTGCCGAGCAGTTCCTCGGCCCGGGTGCGGACCTTGTTGGTGAGGCGGTCGAGCTCGGTCGCGGCGGCGGCCTCGTCGCCCTCGGCGCGGGCCTGCTCGGCGCGCAGGTCGGCGCCGACGCCGACCTTCTCGTAGAGCTGGGAGGCGGCGCGGTAGGCCTCGCGCAGGGCGGGCAGCGCGACGGGCGCGGTGTCGGCGGCGGGCTCCTCGGCCTGCTCGGCGGCGGGGATCTCGGCGCGTTCGGCGCGCAGTGTGCGGGCGGTGCGGCGGGCGTCGTCGGCGGCGCGCTGGGCGGCCCGGCGGTCCTCGTCGCAGGTGCGGGCGCGCTCGGCGCGGACGGCCTGGCGGCGGTCGCACTCGGTGGCGTCCTCGGCCAGTTCGCGCTGGCGGCGCGTCCACCCGGCGCGCTCGCGCAGCCGGAAGGCGAGGCCGGAGAGGGCGTCGGCGCGGCGGCGGGCGCGCTGGGCGGCCTCGCGGTGCTCCTCGTGGGCGGCGGCGGCCGCGGCGTGGTCGGTCTCGGCCTCGTCGTGGTCGGAGCGCAGGGTGGCGAGGGCGGCGGCGGACTGCTCGGCGTGCTCGCGGGCGGCCTCGTGGGCGGCGGCGAGTTCGGCGAGGGTGCCGGGCGGGCAGCTGGCGTGCCAGGAGGCGAGGCGGGCGGCGAGGGCGCGGTCGCCGCCGAGGCGGGCGGCGAGTTCGCGGATGTGCTCCTCGCGGGCGGTGGCGCGGGCGCGCAGTTCGCGGCGCTCGCCGTCGGCGGCGGACTCGTCGTGCATGGCCGGGTTCGGCGGGACGAGGAAGAACGCGGGCTCGCCGGTGATCGGGGCGATCAGCGCGGCGGCGGCGCCGACGGCCACCGTGGAGCGCGGCAGCAGGGCGGCGCTCTGCAGGGCCTCGCGGGCCCGGTCGAGGGAGTTCGGGTCGGTGACGACCACGCCGTCGACGAGTTCGGGGCGGGCGGCGAGGATCGCCTCGTGGTCGGCAGGGTCGACGGACTGTGCGAGGTAGCGCCAGCCGGGCAGGGCGGGGATGCCGTGCTCGGCGAGGTACTCGACGGTGGCGAGGACGTCCGGGCCGGGCGGCAGCAGGCCGCCGTCGCCGAGGGCGGCGAGGATGCGGGAGTCGTCGGCGGCGGCGGTGCGCAGGTCGAACAGGGTGCGCTCGGCGGTGGCGATGGCCTCGTCGAGGAGTTCGCGCAGGTACTCGGCGCTGCGGTCGAGGACGGCGGGGGTCAGGAAGCCGGCGTCCTCCTCGGCGCCCGCGCCGTCCTCGCTCCAGTCGGTGGGGGCGGGGGTGAGCGCGAGCAGGTCGGCGAGGCGGGGCTCGGTGGCGAGCAGGGCGGCGGTGCGCTGCTCGGCGGCGAGCGCCCGGGCGGCGGCCTTGCGGGCGTCGTGGGCGCGGGCGGCGGCCAGTTCGGCGCGGCCGGCGGCGCCGGCGGACTCGCGCAGCCGGGCCGCGGCGGACTCGGCGGCGGTGCGGGCCCGGGCGAGGGCCGCGCTCGCGGTCTGCTCCACGTCGGCGGCGTGCAGGGCGGCGCGGGCCGGGTCGACGTCCCCGTCGGCGTCGATGAAGCCGGCCCGGACGGCCGCCTCGGTCTCCTGCTCGACCTCGGCGAGGCGCTGGCGCAGGTGGTCGGCCTCGCTGCGGGCCTTCTGGGCGGCGGTGGCGGCCTCGGTGGCGTCGGTCTGGGCCTTGGCGCCGTCGGCCTGGAGCTCGCCCGCGCGCAGTTCCTCGGTGTCGGCGCGGGTCTCGGCGGCCGCGGCGGCGGCTTCGAGGGCGCGGGCCAGCGCGGCGGCGGCCCGGGCGCGGGCGGCCAGCGCCGGGGCGGCGTCGAGCTCGGCCTCGCGGATCGCGACGGCGACCCGGGCGACCCGGTCGGCGGCGGCGCGCTGGCGCAGCACGGTCTCGGCGGCCTGCCAGGCGGAGTGCAGGGTGCGGGCCTCGATGAGCTCGCGGCGCAGGGCGGCGGCCTCGGTGGTGGCGGCGGCCAGGCCCAGGGTGGCGTGCCGGTGGGTGAGTTCGGCGGTGATCAGGGTGTGCCGGGTGCGGTCGGCCTCGGCGGCGGTGACGGCGCTCGCGGCGGCGGCGACCTCGATGGAGAGGTCCTGGGCGCGGTCGCGTTCGGCGGCGGCGCGGGAGCCGAGGGCGTGGGCGAGGCGGCGGGTGCGGCGCTCGGCGGTGCGGTGGGCCTCGCGGACGCCCTCGCGGACGGTGGTGGACTCGGCGATCCGCTCCAGCAGGTCGAGCGAGCCGGCGGTGAAGTCGCGTTCGGCGGTGAGTTCGGAGCGGCGGCCGAGCTTGGCGGCGAAGCCGTGGACGAGGTCGGCCAGGCCGTCGGTGTCGCGGGTGTCGGTGACGGCGCGCAGCAGCAGGTCGGTGAAGTCGCTGTCGTGCTTGACCGCGAAGAGGCCGGCCGCCTCGCCCTCGTCGGCGTTCATCTCGCGCTGGTAGCGGAAGAGTTCGGGGTCGAGGCCGAGGTCGCCGAGGTGCTCCGTCCAGCGGTCGTGGCCGTCCTCGAAGACCAGGTCGAGGTGGGGGTGGGCCTTGCCGGCCTCGGTGAGCGCGTCGCGGAAGCCCTTCATGGTGCGGCGGCGGCCGCGGGCCTTCTGGTCGCCGGCGAGGCTGACCCGCTCGGCGACGGGCAGCGAGTCCAGGGTGAGGCCGGCGCCGGGGCGGAAGGAGTACCAGGTCTCCGCGAACTTGCGCGGGTCGGAGGAGACCTGGCGGCCGCGCCACTCGCTGACCTTGCCGACCACGATCAGCTCGCCGGTGACGGTGTGCTGCCACTCCAGGGCGACGTGGCCGCAGTCGTCCGCGAGCAGGAACTTGCGCAGCACGCCGGAGCTGGCGCCGCCGAGGGTGTTGCGGTGGCCGGGGAGCATCACCGAGAAGATCAGCTTGAGCAGGACGGACTTGCCGCCGCCGTTCTCCAGGAAGAGCACGCCGGCCGGGGCGGGGCGGCGGACCGGGCCGTCGGCCTCCTCGCCGAAGAGACCGATCTGCTGCGGGGCCGGGTCGGCGACCGGCTCGCCGACGCCGCGCAGGTCGAGCACCGTGTCGGCGTAGCGCGCGCCGGCCGGTCCGATCGAGTAGAGGCGGACCCGGTTGAGCTCGTACATGTGCGGCGGTTCTCCAGTGCGGGTGGTTCGGGAGGGCTCAGAGCGAGTGGAACGGCAGGCCGGCGTCGGCGACCAGCTCGTCGCCGGTGTCCGGCGGCAGCAGGCTGGCGGTGCCGTCCGAGACCGGGACGATGCCCAGGTCGAGGAGTTCGGCCATGGCGGCGCTGCCGGCGAGGTCGCGGACCTGGAGCTGGTAGCGGGCGGTGGTGCGGTAGGTGCCGCCGGAGTCGTCGGAGGTCTTCTGCAGGAAGCCGGAGTCGACCAGGAACATCACGGCCTTGGCGACGATGCCGATGGTCGAGCCGGAGAGCCGGCGGGCGTCCTTGGTGGCCCCGGTCGCGGTGCGGCGGGCCCAGACCCGCCAGGCGGCCTCCAGCCCGGGCGCGTCGCTCTGCGGGTCGGTGTTGGCGCCCTCGGCCTCGGCCTGCTCCTCCAGCCGGCGGCAGGCCTGGCGGACGAAGGAGTCGACGCCGTTGACGGTGATCCGGCCGAGGTAGCCGTCGTCGGCGAGGTCCTCCGGGCGGGGGAAGGCCATCGCGGCGACGGCGAGGTGGGCCAGGCCGTGCAGGAACCGGTCGGTGGACTCGGAGGCGGCGCGGCGCGAGTAGTCGCCCATCCGGACGGCGAAGACGGAGTCCTCGGCGGCGGCGACGGCCATGCCGGCGCGCGGCGAGACCTCCAGCACGACCAGGCCCATGCCGGTGGCGACGGCGTCGGCGAGCCGGGCGAACGGCGGGTCCTCGCGGTGGCGGCGGACCAGCTCGGCGTACTCGGCGTCGCGGGCGGGGAGCAGCTTGGCCTGGAGCCCGAACGAGACCAGCCGGGCGGCGTCGGCGACGTCCGCCGGGGTGATCGCGGCGGGTGCGGCGGGTTCGCTCTCGGGCGCCCAGGACGTGTCGTGGTGGGTCGTCACGGGCGGTGCTCCTCGGGGGTGTTGCTGCTGGTGCGGCAGATCTGACGGTACGTGGTGCGGGGCCCGGTGCGGGGTCCGGTGGACGGATCGGTGCGGGGCCCGGTGGACGGATCGCTGCGCGGATCGGTGCGGCGGGCCCGGGGGATCGTCAACCGGCGTCCTTGCGGTCGGCCGCCATGCCGGCCGCGTCGAGCAGGGCGCTGCCGACGACGAGGTCGGCGCCGCCGAACTCCGGATCGTGCAGCACCGTGCCGTCGTCGACCGCGAAGAGCAGCCGCTCCTCGCCCTGGCGGTAGGCGGTGCCGACCGGCGGGCTGGCCGCGTGGACGGCGAGCAGGGCGACGAGGTACGGCAGCTCGGGGTCACGCCTGCGGGCGTCGGCGAGCAGACCGGAGAGCCGGCGCGGCGCGTCGGCCGGCAGGTCGAGCAGCTCCAGCGCGGACTCCAGCTGGGCCTCGGAGAACCGGCTGTCGTCCGGGGTGGCGACGAGGTCCGGGTCGGGCAGCTCGGCGCCCAGGTGCTCGCGCTCGACGGGCGGGGTGAGCAGCAGGTCGACCAGGTCGGCGACCCGGACCGAGACGGGGGTGCGCAGGCCAATGCCGCGGGCGAAGAAGGCACCGGTGGGCCGGACGGCCTGCTCCACCGGCAGGCGCAGCACGGGTGCGAGCAGCTGGCCGTAGAGGTCCAGGCCGCTGCGGGCGCCGGGCGCGGCGAAGGCCTGGCGGTCCTGCTCGGCGCGGAACAGCGGGCCGGCCTCCAGCAGGCGGGTCTGCAACTGGGTGTGGCGGCGGATGCAGTCCTTGACGATGTCGACCAGCTCGGCGGCGCGGCGCTTGTGCTCGGGCTCCTCGGCCTCGTCGCGGGCCTTGCGGATGTTGGTGAGAATCGCGTTCTCGTGCCGGTAGCGGTCGGCGATGTGGTCGAGCGCCTCGTCGATCAGGTCCGGGACGGCCTGCATCCAGTCGACGGCGCGCACGTTGCGCCGGGTGGCGTCAAGGGCGCGGCGCAACGTCTCGGCGTACTGGACGGTGCGGTAGCGGGCCTGCTCGGCGGCGAGCTGCGCGTCGGCCAGGCGGCCGCGCCGGATCAGCACCTCCAGCTTGACCTCGGCGGCGATCTGGGCCGAGGTGACGTCGGTGTCGAGGGCGCCGACCAGGACGTTGACCGCCTCGTCGGTGGTGCGCAGGTAGACGCCGCCGTCCGGGCCGGGCACCTCCTCGATCAGCTTGAAGTCGTAGTCCCGGCGGACGTACGCGCCGTCCGCGCCGAAGGTGCCGTAGACGGCGCGGAAGCCGCGGTCGACACTGCCGACGTTGATCAGCGACTCCAGCACCCAGCGGGCGACCCGCTCGTGCTCGGCGGTCGGCCGGGTGGAGGCCTGGGCGGCGACCCGGGGCAGCAGCCGGGCGAGCACTATGTCGCGGTCGGCCCCGGTGTCGAAGTCCATGTTCAGCGTGACCAGGTCGATCGCGGCGAGGCCGACCTCGGCCATCGCGTAGCCGCCGTACTCGCCGGCCAGCATGCCCTTGCGGCCGTCCAGGTCGTGCAGCGGGGCGGTGCAGGCCAGCGCCTTGAGCCGGCGGGCCAGGCCCTCGTCGGCGGCGGGGCCGGGCGCGGGCCGCGCGGCGGCGGCGGGCCCGGCGGGCGGCCGGGGCCCGTACTCGGTGGGCGGGTCAGCGATGGCGGTCACGGTGGACAAGATTAGAGGCAGGTACCGACTTCGACCGAAACGGACCTTTCGGGCGGTCCCGGGCCACGGGCCGGCGGCGCAATAGAACCCGCTTTCGAGAAAACCTCGGCGGGGCGAACTCGGGCCCGCCATGATGCTCATATGATCACCAGACTGGTACGAGGCGGCGTGACCGCCGCACTGGCCGTGACCACCCTCACCGCGGGGGCAGCTGCCACCGCCACCGCTGCCACCACCGCCGCGGGCACCGTCAAGCCGGCGGTCGCCGGTCCGAACGTGACCGTCACCCAGGCCGGGAACTACCCGATCTTCCCGGTCGACAACACCAACTTCTCGGTGACCTGGAAGTCCTCGGGCACCACCGACCTCACCGGGGTCACCCACCTCACCGTCGAACTGCCGGCCGGCCTCACCACCAGCGGCGCGATGATCACCTCCTTCCAGGACTACACCTTCACCCAGACGATCTCGCCCGACGCCCGCCGGCTGGACGCCTTCTTCACCGGCAACCGCGCCCCGGGGCGCAGTGAGTTCATGAAGGTGTTCGTGCAGTCCCACGGCACCAAGCCGGCCGGCACGATCAAGGTGACGGCCGCGAACCGGAACGACGCGGACCCGTCCGACAACGTCTCGACCTACCTGCTCGGCAGCGGTCCGCAGGCCCCGGCCACCCAGGCCGCCCCGGCGGTCACCGGCATCGGCACCACGACCGGCCCGGGCGCCGGCGGCACCGCCGTCACGCTGACCGGCAGCAACCTGGACAACGGCTTCGTCCTGGTCGGTGGCTCCGTCGCGGCCGGCAGCTGCACCAGCACCGGCTGCACCGTGACCACCCCCGGCGGCTCGGGCAGCACGCCGGTCACCGTGGTCACCCCCGGGGGCTCCGCGGCCGCCGGCGCGTTCGACTACACCGGCGCCGCTCCCCCGGCACCGCCGGCCCCGGCGGTCACCGGTCTGACCACGGCCACCGGCCCGGCCGGGACCCAGATCTACGTCCAGGGCACGAACCTGGCCTCCGGCACGGTGTCCTTCGGCGGGGTCCCGGCGACCCGCTCCTCCTGTGGCGCGTCGCTGTGCTCGGCGACCGCCCCGGCGGGCACCGGCGTGGTCGACGTGACGGTGACGACGGCGGGCGGGACCAGCGCCGTGGTCGCCGCGGACCGCTTCACCTACACCGCATAGCAGCCCGGCCCGCGCACCCCGCGCGGCCGGCCGGACACCTCGGTGGCCGGGCACGATCCCCGTGCCCGGCCACCGGCGTTTCCGGGGGGGCGGAGCGGACTGCGGGGCCGGGCCCCCGGCCCCGGCCGGCAGGCTTCCGGAGCGCCGCACACCCCTGAGTTGAACACGTTCAATTCACCGGTCTGGAGTCGCGCCGTGCAGGTGGGACAAGAGCCCGCCTGGTCTTCGGCATGGAGGTTTGCGCGATGGACACCGATTCCGGGGCGGTCCTGCGGCGGGTGCGGCGCTGGCTGTGGGCGTTCGTGGTCTGCCTGGTCCTGAGCGGCCTGACCGCCTTCCCGCTGGAGGCCGAGACGCGGTGGGCGGCGGAGTTCGCCACCGGCCCCGCCGCTCCCCTCACCGACCACCTGCCGGCCCTGACCGACTGGCTCGAACGGGCACGCGACGGCGTCGCCGCCACCAACGCCCGCTACCCGTTCCTGGCCTACGGCACCGACTGGCTGGCCTTCGCCCACCTGGTGATCGCCGCCGCGTTCTGGGGCCCGATCAAGGAGCCGGTGCGCAACATCTGGGTGATCCGCTGGGCCGTCCTGGCGTGCGCCGGAGTCATCCCCTTGGCCCTGATCTGCGGCCCGCTCCGGGGCATCCCGCTGGGCTGGCGATTCATCGACATGTCGTTCGGCATCGTCGGTGTCGTCCCGCTGCTGATCGTGCTGCGCGCACTGCGCCCGCTGGAGCGGGCCGCCCTCGCCGACGGCGCCCGCACCCCGGCCGACGGCGGGGCCGCCACCACCGGCTGAGCCGTCCGGGGGACCACCCGGGTGCCCGTTCCACCGGGGCACCCGGGCCGCGCGGCACCGGCGGCGACACACAGGCCCTACCATCTGGCTCAACAGCTGCTGGAGGGCGGACGGGCGTGGCCGATGCGGTGATCGATCTCAATGCGGACCTCGGCGAGGGGTTCGGGCGGTGGACGCTGACCGATGACGAGGCCCTGCTCTCCGTGGTGACCAGCGCCAACGTCGCCTGCGGCTTCCACGCCGGGGATCCGTCCACCATGCGCCGGGTCTGCGCACTGGCCGCCGAGCGCGGCGTCCGGATCGGCGCGCAGGTCTCCTACCGGGACCTCGCCGGCTTCGGCCGCCGCGCGATGGACGTCCCCGCCGAGGAGCTCTCCGACGAGATCGCCTACCAGATCGGCGCCCTGCAGGTCTTCGCCCGCGCGGCCGGCTCCCGCGTCTCCTACGTCAAACCGCACGGCGCCCTCTACAACCGGGTGGTCGCCGACTCCGAGCAGGCCGAAGCGGTGGTCGCCGGCGTCCTCCGGGCCGGGGCGGTCTGCGACGGCCCGCTGCCGGTGCTCGGCCTGCCCGGCTCCCGCCTGCTGGCCGTCGCCGAAGGCGTCGGGCTGCCCGTGGTCACCGAGGCCTTCGCCGACCGCGCCTACACCTGGGCCGGCACGCTGGTGCCGCGCCGCGAACCGGACGCCGTGGTGCACGACCCCGAGCAGGTGATCACCAGGGCCGTCGGCATGGCCCGGGACGGCGTGGTGGAGGCCGTCGGCGGCGAGCCCATCGCGGTCGAGGCGCGCTCGCTCTGCGTCCACGGCGACACCCCCGGCGCCGCCCAGCTCGCCTGGCGGATCCGCGGCGCGCTCGCCTCCGCCGGCGTCCGGGTGGAGGCCTTCACGTGACGGTGGCGGGGGGCACCGCCGCGGCAGCCGGCAGCGCCGCCCCGGCGGCGGCAGGGCAGGCAGCGGCAGGGCGGGCGGACGACGCCGGGGCGCCGGAGATCCGGCCGGTCGGGGCGGCCGCGCTGCTGGTCGAGGTCGCCGGAACGGCCGAGGTGGCCGCCCTGTACGCGTGGCTGCGCGAGCGGCAGGCGGCCGGCGAGCTCCCCGCCGTCGAGGAGATCGTCCCCGCCGCCCGGACCGTCCTGCTGGACGGGGTGGCCGACGTCCGCGCCCTGACCGCGCTGCTGCGCACCGCCCGCCCGACCGCCGCCGGCCCGGCCGCGGGCCCGCTGCTCGACGTACCGACCGTGTACGACGGCGCGGACCTCGCCGAGGTGGCGGAGCTCTGGGGCGTCTCCCCCGAGGCCGCCGTGCGGATCCACACCGGGCCCGAGTACGTCGTCGCGTTCTGCGGCTTCGCGCCCGGCTTCGGCTACCTGACCGGCCTGCCGGAGCAGTACGCCGTGCCGCGTCGCGCCACCCCGCGCACCGGCGTCCCGGCCGGCTCGGTCGCCCTCGCCGGCCCCTACACCGGCGTCTACCCGCGCTCCTCCCCCGGTGGCTGGCAGCTCCTCGGCCGGACCGGCCTGCCGCTCTGGGACACCGCACGCGACCCGGCCGCCCTGCTCGCCCCCGGCGTGCGGGTGCGGTTCACGGCCGTGCGCGGCGGCCGTGGCTGAGCCGGCGGGCAGGGACGGGCCGGCCGGAGCGGCGGCGGCCGGGTCCGCCGGCGGGGTGGGCACGGGGACGGTGCTGGAGGTCGTCCGCCCGGGCCCGCTGACCACCGTGCAGGACCTCGGGCGCCGCGGCGTCGCCCACCTCGGCGTGCCCCGGGCGGGCGCGCTGGACGCGCCGGCCCTGCGGGCCGCCAACCGGCTGGTCGGCAACGAACCGGGCGCGGCCGCGCTGGAGACCACCCTCGGCGGGGTGGCCGTGCGCGCCGACGGGCCGGTGCTCGTCGCCGTCACCGGTGCGCCCTGCGAGGTGCGGGTGAACGGCCGGCCGGCCGCCTGGGGTGCACCGGTGGCCGTCCCGGCCGGCGGGCTGCTGGAGGTCGGCGCGGCCGTCCACGGCGTCCGCGGCTACCTCGCGGTCGCGGGCGGAATCGCCGTGCCGCCGGTGCTCGGCAGCCGCTCGGCCGATCTGCTCTCCGGGCTCGGCCCGGCCCCGCTGGCCGGCGGCGACCGGCTGCCGGTCGGCCCCCGCCCGGCGTACCGGCCGCTGCCCGAGCTGGTGCCGCTGCCGGCTCCGCCCACCGAGCTGGTCCTGCGCCTGCAGCTCGGCCCGCGCGCGGACTGGTTCGCCCCGCAGGCGGTGGCCCGGCTGGCCGGCGCCCCCTACCGGGTGGCACCGGCCAGCAACCGGATCGCCCTGCGGACCGACGGCCCGGCGGTCCCCCGGGCCCGCGCCGGCGAGCTGCCGAGCGAGGGGATGGTGCTCGGCGCCGTCCAGATCCCGCCCGACGGCCTGCCGGTCGTCTTCCTCGCCGACCACCCGACGACCGGCGGCTACCCCGTCCTCGGCGTCGTCCCGCCCGCCGACCTCGCCGCCGCCGCCCAGGCCCGCCCAGGGACGCCGGTCCGCTTCGTTCCGATGCGGGGGCGGTAGCGCCTCCCGCCACCGCTGCGGTCTCCCGGGGCGGCCCGGCCCGAATCGCTGCCCGCACTGCCCGCACTGTCCGGACGACCCGGTGGTCACCCCAGCAGCGTCTCCGCGACGGCGCGCTGGGCGGGGGCGAAGGCCGGCCCGCCGTCCTCGACGGCCCAGAGGGCGTTCTGCAGGACGCGCGCCAGCGTCCAGGCGGTGGCGCGGGCCCGGTCGAGCGCGAGCACGTCGGTCAGCAGGTCGAACCGGCGGCGGAGCGCCCGCGGGACGTCACCCGTCGCGACGAGGTCGCTCCAGCGGTTCTGCAGGGCCGGGAGGAGTTCGAAGCCGGGGTCGCCGGCGAGCGGCTTGGGGTCGATGGCCAACCAGGGCGCCCGGCCGTCGGTGCCGAAGGGGGCGAGCACATTGCCGTAGTGCAGGTCCCAGTGGAGCAGCCTGTCCCCCGGTTCGCGCCGCACCTCGCGCAGGGCCGCGGCGCAGTCGGCGAACAGGCGGCGGTCGGCCTGCCCGGCCGGCCGCGCCGACGCCGCCGGCACCCGGGCCAGCATCGCGTCGGCGACGTCGGCCAGCCGGGGCAGGCCGGGCGGGGCCGGCCGGCTCGTCAGGCCGGCCAGCAGGCCGGCGAGGACGGCCACCGCGTCACCGTCGTCGGGGACGGTGAGCAGGGACCGGCCCGGGTCGAGGCGTTCCAGCAGCATCGAGCCGGTCGCCCGGTCGTCGGCGAGGAGCCGGACGGCGCCGCGGCCGTTCCAGGCCCGCAGGGCGACGGGCTCGCCGGCCGTCTCCTCGTCGACCGGCTGGAGCTTGAGTGCGGCCGGCGTCCCGTCCGCCCGCCGTACCGGGAGGACCAGGCCCACCAGACCGTGGGCGGGCGGGCCGTCGGGGCGCAGCGACCACCGGTCCAGCAGCTCGGCGGCGAGCGCCGGAAGGCCCGCCGCCCACCGCCGGCCCTCGTCGCCGAAGTACTCGGCCAGGGAGCCGGCCAGCGCCTCCGGGACGCGGACCACCGGCTCGGGCGCGGGAAGGGGCGGCATGCGGACCTCCTGGGCGGCGAGGTCCCCGGGCGCGGACGCGGACGCGTGGGGACGCGGAGGCGCCCGGGGACAGGGACGGGGACGGGACGCGGGCCCGGCGCGCCGGGCCGAACGGTCAGCGTGTCATGTCACGTGGGCACGGCGTGGCGGTGAGGTGCGTTGCCAGGCCATCCCGGCAGAACGCGCCATGACGGCACGTCATGCTGGAGTGGCACGTCATGCCGGAGTGGCGCGGCGCGCCAGAGCGGCAGCGGCGACCGCAGCGAAGGCCTCCGGGTTGTCGAACATGATGTTGTGCCCCGAGTCCGGGATCGCCACCAGCTCCACCCCCGACTCCCGCAGACGCGCCGCACCCACCGGCTCGCCGTCCTCCTGCGGGTACAGGAACGTCCGCGGGACGGCCAGGTCGAGCAGGATTTCGCGCATGGTCGGGACGGTGCCGCGCGTGCCGTGGACGGCGGTGCGGTGGAGGGCCTCGGGGCCGGCCAGGCGCATGGTCGACCACCAGAACGGGCCGACCCACCGCCCGACCTCCTCGCGACCGCCCGCCAGGAACTCCTCCTCGGTGAAGGTCGCGATCCCGCTGCTGCCCGGACGGCGGACGGGCGCGACCGGGTCGAGATTGGAGTCGACCAGCAGGAGGTTCGCGACCAGCCGCGGGTGCCGGTGGGCGAGCACGATCGCGACCGCACCGCCCATGCTGTGCCCGACCACCTCGACGCCGGCGAGTCCGGCGGCGTCCAGCGCCGTCGCCACCGCGTCGGCGTGCTCCTCCAGCGTGTACCCGAAGTCGGTGGGCCGGTCGCTGATGCCGAAGCCCATCAGGTCGAGCAGGAGCGAGCGGCGCCCGGTGAGCAGCGGGTGGGCGGCGGCCGCGGCGTAGTAGACGGGCGAGCTGGCGCCGAGGCCGTGCAGGTAGAGCCGGGCCGGTTCGGCACCCGGCAGCTCCACCCAGCGGATCCGGTCGCCGTTCGGGGTGACGGTGACATCGCGCACGGTCGTACTCCTTCGTGGTTCGGGGCAGCACGCACCACCGGAGGCGGCACGCAGCAGCGGGCTTCGCGCATCCAGACCATACCTCGATGCCGAGGTATAGCGGTACAGATATATGCCGCCCGCGGCCGGGAGCCCGACCTCTGGGAGAGTGGCCCCATGCTGAAGCTCGCGATCCTCGGGTTCCTCCACGACCGGCCACTGCACGGCTACCAGCTGCGCCGCCACCTGGCCGCCCTCACCGGACACGTCCGGCCGATCAGCGACGGCACGCTCTACCCGGCGATCAAGCGCCTGGAGTCCGACGGCCTGCTGGTCCGCGAGACCGAGCCCGGATCGGCGGCCGCCCCCCGCCACACCCTCCACCTCACCGACGCCGGGCGGGCCGCCCTGCTCGACCGGCTCCGCACGCCGGACGACCTGGACATCAGCGACGAGAACCGCTGGTTCACCGTGCTGGCCTTCCTCCGCCACCTGCACGGCGAGCCGAACGCCCAGGCCGCCGTGCTCCGCCGCCGCCTGGCGTTCCTCAGCGAGCCGGCCAGCTTCTTCTACGACGGGGAACGCCCGGTCGGCGCCGAGGAGATGGACGATCCCTTCCGGCGCGGCATCCTGCTGATCGCCCGCGCCACCACCGGGGCCGAGCTGACCTGGCTGCGCGCCACCCTGCTCGACCTGGAGAACGGCCTGCCGAGCTAGGGAGCACGGGCCACGTCGCACCGGGCCGGGCCGGTTGCTCGCCGCGCGCCGCGCGCACAGCCGGAGCCCGGGCAGCCGACCGAGGCGGTCGACGATCCCGCAGAGCGCCCGACGCCGGGACGCCGACATCCGGCGCTCTGGTGGCACTTGAGCAACTCTGACACCATCTCAGCCGAGGTGAAGGATCAGTGTGCCAAGCGTTCACCTCACCCACACCAACGTGGTCGTGGCGCGTCGAGACGATTTGAGGCCCGAAGTGAAGACCGTACAGAACCGCATACCCCATCTGGTGACGGTCGTTCTCATGCTCCTGGGCATGATGACCGCGGCAGCCGCGCAGGCGCAGGCGACCCCGCAGCAGCTCACCAGCAGCGCGACGATCTGCTCCAACTCCCCCGTCCCGGCCGGCTGGGTCATCACCAGCTCCTACCGCAGCAGCGGCTGCGCCGGCACCGGCATCGCGTACAGCATCGCCGATGTGAGCACGCAGGCGTCGGCCACCGTCTGTTCGATGTCCCCGATCCCGGCCGGGTGGGTGATCACCAGCTCGTACAGCAGCAGCGGCTGTATCGGCACGGGCGTCGCCTACTCGATCAGCAACGCCACCAACCTGGCCTCCGCGACCGTCTGTTCGATGTCCCCCATCCCGGCAGGGTGGGTCATCACGAGTTCGTACAGCAGCAGCGGCTGCGCGGGCACCGGCGTCGCCTACTCCATCAGCAACGTCACCAACCGCGCCTCTGCCACGGTCTGTTCGATGTCCCCGATCCCGGCCGGGTGGGTCGTCACCAGCTCGTACAGCAGCAGCGGCTGCGCCGGCACGGGCGTCGCCTACTCCATCAGCAACGTCACCAACCAGTCCTACGCCACCGTCTGCTCCATGTCGCCCATCCCCGCGGGGTGGGTCGTCACCAGCTCGTACAGCAGCAGCGGCTGCGCGGGCACCGGCGTCGCCTACTCCATCAGCCGGATCACCACCCAGGTCTACGCCACCGTCTGCTCCTTCTCCCCCATCCCCGCCGGGTGGGTCGTCACCGGCTCGCAGAGCAGCAGCGGCTGCGTCGGCAGCGGGGTCGCGTACTCCATCCGGAAGGCCTGACCACCCGGCCTGCCAGTGCGACGGCCGACAGGTCGAGTGCCGACGCCCCACCTCGGGGGGCGTCGCCCCCACCGACCCGATCGGCCCTGCCTACGGACCGCGGGGTCCGTAGGAGCACCGAACGCAGCGGCCCGTACCGCCCCCTCGGGTCGGTACGGGCCGCTGCGGCGCCCCACTCGTCTCGCCCCAGCCTCCGGGCTCCGCTCCCCGGGCCCCGGGCCCCGGGCCCTGGACCCCGGCCTCGGCACCGGCACCGGCACCGGACGGCGGGCACTCAGTGCTGGTGGTGGGCGTGGACCACCGCGTGGCCGCGGCCCCGGCCGATCATCCACTTGTTGACCGGCACGGTCAGGGCGAAGGCCAGGACGAGCGAGCCGGCCAGCGCGATCCAGAACAGCAGGTCGCCGAGGCCCGCGTCCATCGCACCCGGGACGGTGACCATCACGCTGTTGTCGATCAGCTCCATCACCAGGATCGAGACGGTGTCGGCGGCCAGCGCCACCTTCACCGCGGCCCGGACGTCCAGACCGGCCTTGAGCACACCGCGCATGGTGAGGGCGTAGCCGAAGACGAAGGCCAGCAGCACCGAGAGCACCACGGTCGCGCCGTTGTGCAGGCCGAAGGCGGTACCGAGCACCATCCCGAGGATCTCGCCGATCGCGCAGCCGGTGAGGCAGTGCAGGGTCGCCTGTGCGGCGGTCCGCCAGCTCGCACCACCGCCGTGCCCGGCACCGTGCCCGGCGTGGGCGACGTGGCCCTGGTGACCGGCGTGACCCTGGTGACCCTCGTGACCTTCGTGACCTTCGTGGCCCGCCGGGTGACCCTGGTGGCCGTGGCCCGCGTGCTGCTCGTGCTGGTGCCCGTGCCCGTGCTGCGTGGTGTGTGCCATGTCGTCCTCCACTCGCCCCGGCACCGCGCTCGGCACCGCGTTCCTCGCTCCGTCGTTGACGAATGTATACCCCCTGGGGGTATCTATCAACCCTCGCCCGAACGCCCTCTTCCCACTCCCGCCGACACGTGCTCCGATGGGACTCATGACAGAGACGCGACTGACGGGGACGCGACGCAGGGGCCACGACGGGACGGGGCCGGGCGCGATCACACCGGACGGCTGCGCCGTCGAGATGTACGCGCGCCTGCCGGTGAACGGGGAGCCGGAGGTGATCCGGAAGGCCGCCCCGGCCGGCGCACGCATCCTCGAACTCGGCTGCGGCGTCGGCCGGGTGACGCATCCACTGATCGAGCTCGGCTTCACCGTGACGGCCGTGGACGAGTCCGCCGACATGCTGGCCCGGGTGCGCGGTGCCCGGACGGTCCGCGGCCCGATCGAGCGACTGGATCTCGGCGAGCACTTCGACGTCGTCCTGCTGGGCTCGTTCCTGGTGCACGCGGGAGATCCGGCCGTCCGACGCGGCCTGCTGGACGCCTGCCGGCGGCACGTCGCGGCGGACGGCTGCGTCCTGATCCAGCGCGAGGGCGAGGACTGGCACCGGAACGTGCCGCGCGAACGCCCGCTGGGCACCGACGGGCTGGTCAGGATCGCCTCCTCCGCCCCCGTCGGCGACGGGGTGAACACGGTGCACGTCGAGTACGAGTTCCCGGACGCGCGCTGGACCCAGACCTTCCTCTCGCGGCCGCTCGACACCGCCGCCTTCGAAACGGCGCTGGCCGAATCCGACCTGGCCGTGGACGCCTACCTGACCGACGACCGCACCTGGGCCCGGGCCCTCCCCGGCACCGGCCGGCCCCGCGGCTGACAGCGCCACGAGTGCCGGGCGGGCGGGGACGGGCACGGAGCAGGGCCGGGCGAAAAGCCGTCACCTTCACCGCGTACCATCAGGCGCGCGCCGGGCCCTCGCGCGCCCCGAGCGTCGGGCGGGACCGGCCGTTCGCATGCCATCGGCATGTGCCTCGTGCATGCCCACGGCATGCTCCCGCACCGATTACCAGCAAGGACCGCTGATGCGCATCGAGCGACGGATACCCCGGGCGGGTGTCCGGTGATCAACTGGTTCCATGGGGCCGTCCTCGGCCTGATCCAGGGGCTCACCGAGTTCCTGCCGATCTCCTCCAGCGCCCACCTGCGGGTCTTCTCGGCCCTGCTGGGCTGGGACGACCCGGGCGCGGCGTTCACCGCCGTGACGCAGCTCGGCACCGAGTCCGCCGTGCTGATCTACTTCCGGCGCGACATCGCCTCGATCGTGAAGACGTGGACGCTCTCGCTGTTCCGGCCCGCGCTGCGCTCGCACCAGGACGCCCGGATGGGCTGGTTCGTCATCATCGGCACCCTGCCGATCGGCATCCTGGGCAAGCTGTTCCAGGACTCCATCGAGACCAACCTCCGCGACCTGCGGATCATCGGCACCACGCTGATCGTCTTCGGCCTGATCCTGGCGGTGGCCGACCGCACCCGCGCCGTCCGGCACGCCAAGCCGATCACCGACCTGACCTTCCCGCACGCCGCCGCGTACGGCTTCGCCCAGGCGCTGGCACTGATCCCCGGCGTCTCGCGCTCCGGCGGCACCATCAGCGCCGGCCTGCTGCTCGGCTACAGCCGCGAGGCGGCGGCCCGGTACTCGTTCCTGCTCGCGATCCCGGCCGTGCTCGCCTCCGGCCTGCTCGAACTGTTCAAGATCGGGGAGGGCCCGGCCCCGGCCTGGGGCCCGACCGTCCTGGCCACCCTGATCGCCTTCGTGGTCGGCTACGCGGCCATCGCCTGGTTCCTGAAGTACATCTCGAACAACAGCTTCATGCCGTTCGTGGTGTACCGGGTGGCGCTCGGCGTCCTGATCATCGTGCTGGTGAGCACCGGCACCCTGGCCGCCGACGCCGGGGTCGTGAAGTAGCGCGGCATGTGAAGTAGCGCGGCACACCGAGCGGAGTAGAACGCGGTTCCACCTCGCCCCTGGACGGCTCCCGGGCACCGGGAACGGCAACGGGAACGGCAACCGGAGCGCCAACGACGACGGGCCGGACACCTGCTTGAGGTGTCCGGCCCGTCGTCGTTCCGCTGCGCCGGGGCCGGTCAGGAGGCCGGCGGCGGCTCTTCGCTAGCGGCTCCGCTCGCGGGCCGCCGTCAGCCGGCCGCGCACGGCGGCGTGGACCTCGGCCTCCTCGGCCGGGTCGGCGGCGAGGCGGCGCAGGCGCTCCAGCACGCGAGCGTCGCCGGTGGTGGCGACGTGCCTCGCGGCGAGCTCCCGGGTGGACTCCTCGCAGTCCCAGAGGCACTCGACGGCCGGGCCCTCGGGGAAGTGCACGTCGGTCGCGGCGAGCGCCCGGGCGGCGCGGCCGCGCAGCTCCGAGGAGGCCGACTCGCCGTAGATGTGGCGCAGGACCGGGACAGCGTCGGCGGCGGCCAGCCGCCCCGCACCGTCGACCAGGGCCCCGAGGCCGGTACCCGTCACCCCGCGCACCGAGATCCAGCGGCGCAGCCCGGTCACGACCAGGGGTGCGTCGCAGGCCTCGCCGGCGTCGGCGAGCAACTGGACGGCGGCCTCGCCGAGGGCGCTGTCGGCGCCGCCGGTGGTCGGGTCGGCCCAGCGCCGGGCGCGGGCCAGTGCCTCGGGGCCGCGCATCCGGCCGACGAGCTCCAGGGCCGCGCGCACCATCCGGTCGTCCACGTCGGCGGCGGCGGCCTCGATCAGGCCGGCGACGGCCGGATCCTGCTGGTCGACGAGGTAGCGCAGGGCGGCCCGGCGGGCACCGGGCAGGCCGCTGCGGGCGGCCTCCTGGACGGCCGGAACGTCCTCGGGGCGGACGACCGCGGCCAGGCAGCGGGCGGCCGCGGCGGCGCGGCGGTCCACGGCGTCGGGGCCGGCCGGGTCGGCGTTGCGGGCCGGCTCGGGGCGGTCGGGCTGCCGGAGGAAGGCGCCGGCGCCGTGGCCGCCCAGGTCACCCTGGTCGGCCCAGGCCAGCACGTCGGCGGTGGACCAGCCGGGCGTCACGCCGCTGCGGTTCACCTGGCGCTGCCAGAGGTCGAAGGGGGACTGCTCGCCGGCCGCCGCGACCCGCGGGTGGTAGGCCGCCCAGAGCCGCCAGGGCCGGGGCTCGTACGCGCCGCGGATGAACTCGCGCAGCTCGGCGTCGCCCTCGGGGCCCGGCGGGAACCGGTCCAGCACGGCGGTGCCGAGCAGCAGCAGGCCGCGGTCGTCGTCGCGCAGTGCCAGCTCGTCCAGCGCCCAGGCCCAGTTGGTGCCGGTGGCGGCGTACTCGCGCAGCATCAGCAGCGCGTCGCGCCGGCCGTAGGCGGCGAGGTGGCCGAGGACGGAGAGGGCGAGGCCGGTCCGGGTCTCGTCGTCGTCGAGGAGGTCCTCCGGGTCGTGCAGGTGGTCCTCGATCCCGTCGAGCGGCGCCTCGAGTTCCATGAAGAGGCGTGCGTAGTAGAGGGAGCGGTTCTCGACCTGCCAGTCGGCCCGCGGGTCGCTGGTGACGCACTCCTCCAGTGCGGCGATGGCCTCGGTGCGGTCGGCGGCCAGCGCATGGAGCTGCCCGTCACCGCGGCCTCGCTGGAGGAGGCCGAGGAGGCTGGCACTAGGTGCTATCACTGGCTCGAACATGAGGTCAGCATCCGTTGCGGCGGTCGTAGTGGCAACGGGATTTCCGTCGCCGGGGTCTCTGGTCGGGTACTGCGGTGGGCGCCCGGGCGCCGGAATCACCGAAGGTTACCGCCTCGGACACCCCGTCGCACACAGGGCAATCGGCCCTTCCCGTGCACTGGCATATGCCGGAGGAACTTTGCCGAGGATCTGCCCGAATCCCCCACAGGGATGATGCGCCTGTGCGACAGTCGTCTCACCGACCAGACAGGCCCCTCTCCGGCGGCGGCCCCCGAGCACTGGAATCGCCATGAGCATGACCACTCCTGCCACCCGCCCGCCTGGCGCCGCCACGGCCCCGGCCCCGGCGGGCACGCCGGCGGAGAACGGGACGGGCGGCGGGGCGGGCCGGGCCACGGCCCCCGGTGGTGGGGACGACCCGGTGAGCGGCAGAGTGGACGGCACGGCGCAGGCGCCGTCCGGCCCCGGAGTCGGCTCGGCCGAGTGGGATCTGCTCACCGACGACGTCCAGTGGTCCGCCGAGGCCTTCCGACTGCTCGGGTGCGACCCCGGACGCGGCCCGCTCAGCCTCGACCGGCTGCCCGACCGCCTCGACGAGGCGGACCGGCCGCAGCTGCGCCGGATGATGACCGACGCCCTGGTGCACGGGCGGCACGCGCACGGCACCCTCCAGGTCCGCCGCCCCGGCGGCGGGCACGCGCTCGTCGAGTGCGCGGGCGAGCCCGTCCTCGGCACCGACGGCACCGTCACCGCACTGCGCCTGCTGATCCGCCCGGCCGACCGGGCCTGAGCCGGCCGCACCCGGGCCGGCCGTTTCGGGGCCGACTCCCTCCGGGCCGGCTCTCTCCGGGCCGGCTCTCTCCGGGCCGACTGCCTCCGGGCCGGCCGCACCCGGCCCGGGAGTACCGCCCGCCGCATCGCACCGCGGCAGGACGGATCAGGACATACCGGCACGGACCGACACGGAGCCGGGCATACCGAATCCCCGGAAATCCGTACAGAATCCGCACGGCAGGGACACCCGAACCGCACATCCGGCCCGTGGCCGCCGTCAGGCGAGTTTCGGCCGGTTCGTGGCGTCCGCCTTCCGCAGCTCGCGCCCCAGCTCCGCGCGGAGCTCGTCGACCACCGGCAGCCCGCGGTAGCGCGCCGTCAGCCGGTACATCTCGCGCAGGCGGTCCCAGGTGCGGTGCGAGGAGTTCTGGCCGATCAGGTTCATCGCCATCTTCGCCTGGAGCTCCGCCGCGTCCGGCTCCCCGGTCAGCCAGTGCACCGAGGCGAGGGTGATCCGGTCGAACAGCGCCGAGCGCAGCTGCCCGGTGCCCTCCCGCAGTTCGATCACCCGCTCGGCCTGCCGGCGGGCCTGCGGCGCCGCCGACGGGTCGTGCTCGGCGAGGGTGCGCAGCACCAGTGCCTGCATCCCGCGCAGCTCGGCCTCGTCGAAGACCTGCATCCAGGAGGGCGGCGGCTCGGACACGTCCTCGGCGAAGAGCTCCTCCGCCTCCCCGAGCAGCCGCCGGGTGTCCTGCGCGTGCCCGATCGAGGCGTGCGCCCAGGCCTCCACGGTGTTGAGCATCGCCCGGGTTCTGGGCAGCACCCGGCCACCGCTCGCCCGCGCGGCCGACATCAGGTCGAGCGCGTCGTCGGCCCGGCCCAGGTGGACCATCTGCCGGGCGGCCCGCGAGATCGCCTCGCCGGCCCGCGGCCGGTCGCCCGCCTCCTTCGCCGCCTCGGCGGCGATCACGAAGTACTTCTGCGCGGTCGGCTCCAGGCCGACGTCGTGCGACATCCAGCCCGCCAGCACCGCGAGGTTGGCCGCGACCAGCCACAACCGCTGCTCCACCAGCGGATTGTGGCGGTGCGTCAGAAGGCCGCCCACCTCGTTGAGCTGACCCACCACCGCCTTGCGCTGGAGGCCGCCGCCGCGCGCGGCGTCCCAGGCGCGGAACACCTGCACCGAGCGCTCCAGCGCCTCCACCTCGTCGAGCCCGACCGGGCCCGCGTCGTACACGTCCACCACCGGCCGGGCAGCGCCCTGACCGGTGATCACCGGGCGCGGGCCGGGCACCGCGGCCGCGAAAGCGACCGCGTCCCCGCCCAGCCAGCCCTTCAGGGAGTCGGCGACGACCGCCCCGGCCGTGAGCGCGGCACCCGCGCCCACCAATCCACGTCGGTTCAGCATGAGGTCCATTCCCGTGAACTCGGTGAGGACCGCGGCCGTTCGATCCGGCTCCCATGGATGTGTCGCGGACTGCGCCGCTCCGGTCCTGGTGGGCCGGTGTCGTTCCAGACCGAGGTCCTCAGTGGTGACGACACGGCCGAGCCGCTCCGTGAACACGGTCGCCAGCACCCTCGGCACCGGATCGCGCGGGATCTCCCCCTGCTCGATCCAGCGCCGTACCCTCGAAGTGTCGGTGGACAACTGCTGCTGTCCCATCGCGGCACCACGCCGGTTGACCAGCCGTGCGAGCTCGCCCTTCGACCATCCGGTCAGGACGAACAGATCGGCGAGTCGGGTGTTCGGCCCCTTGCTCACGTGAAGCCCCCAGGTTCCTCGGCTGGTTCGAGGCTAGAGGCTCCGTCATGTGCCAGGCGAGCATTCGCCAGGCTTCGCCAGGGTCCGCCACATTACGAACCAGTGCCATCCGGGTGTGATGTAGGGGTGCGCCACCTCGCCCCTCGGGTCGGGCGGCGCCCCAGACCTGACCGGGGATTCCCCCGACCGGGTCACGGGGGCGCCCCCGGTCCTCACCCGAGGGGGTGGCGCGGCCGGGTGGCGCGGGGGCGCCGGGCACGGCCACGGCAGTCCGGCCACCGCATTCCCCAGGGTGCGGCCGGCCGGTTCACCGCCGTAGCAAGGGGCTCCGGCCCCCGCGTCCGTGCCCGGCGCCCGCGCTCCACCCACCGCACCGAGCCAGGGCCGCCGTCACGCCAGGAAGCACGCGGCACCGGCCCTCCCCGCACCGCGGGGCGCACCCGCCGACGGACAGGAAGGGACTTCCCTCACCCCATGTACTCCTCAGCGACCTCCCCCACGCCGACCGCGACCCGTTCGCCGCTGCGTCCCCCCACCGCAGCCGCCGGCCGGCCCGGCCCGAAGCAGGTCCCGCCGACGAGCCGCCCGGTGGCACCGCGCGGCACCGACGGCCGGTCCGCGGACACGCGGGGTCAGGCCGCCCGGACCGCCCTCGGGCTGCGCGCCCCGGACACCGCCCTGCCGGGCGGCGCGCGGATCCCGGTCGCCCGCCCGGGCGACGGCCGGATGCTGCGCCCGCCGATGCGGCCGGGCCAGCCGGGCACCGCCGAGCGGATCGACCCGTCGGCACTCCAGACCCCGGCGGTACGGGCCGCGCTGGCCGGTGTCGCGCGGATATGCCCGGCCTTCACCCCGCGCCAGGTGCTGCGCGAGGGGAGCCGCCACATCCTGGTGGCGGGCACCATCGGGCGGGCCCCGGTGGTGGCCAAGTGCCTGGCGCCGCAGGCCGTCCGGAGCGAGTACTTCGAGCAGCTGGTGGCCGATTTCCACCACGAGGTCGCGGTCTACCGGGCCTTCGTCCGGCACCGCCCGCCGGTCCGGCTGCCCCGGCTGGTGGCGGCCGACCACGACCGCTGCGTGCTCGTCATGGAGCGCGTTCCCGGCCGGCCCGCCGCCCGGGAGCGCCACCCCGTCAACGCGCCCACCCCGGGCGAGGTGCGGGCGCTGCTCACCGCGGTGCGCACGCTCAACCTGTGGCGGCCGCCGACCGACGTGTTCCAGCAGCGGCTGGACTACCAGTTGGAGATCGCCCGGTACCACTCGGTGGGCCAGCTCACCGACCGGGACGCCGGGGACCTGCGCGGCCTGCTGCACGGCCTGAGCCACACCCCGCTCCAGCTCTGCCACGGCGACGCCCTGCTCAGCAACATGCTGCTGGCGCCGTCCGGCCCGGTGCTGGTCGACTGGGAGCAGGCCGGCTGGTACCTGCCCGGCTACGACCTGGCGGTGCTGTGGAGCGTGCTCTCCGGTGACACCGCGGCCCGCCGGCAGATCAGCCAACTCGCGCAGAGCGGCGGCACGCTGGCCCGGGACGCGTTCCTGGTCAACCTGGTGCTGGTGCTGATGCGGGAGATCCGGCTGTACGACGTACCGGGCGCGGGCGAGGAGCAGCGGATCATGATCCGCCGGCTGTACGACGACGCGGCACTGGCCCGCCGGGCCGTCCGGGCCGCCGTCGGCACCCGCTGACCCCTGGCAGCAGGCAGCGGACAGGCAGTCAGCAGACGGGCGGCAGACAGCGAGCGGCCGGGGCCGGGACCGAGGCCCCGGCCGCTCGCGTGCTCACCCGTCAGGGGCGGGCGCCGCGGTCCAGCGCGGCGCGGCCGGCCGCCTCCAGCACCGCCTCGTCCGGGGCGAAGTGCACACGGCTGCTCAGCACGTCGCGCAGGTAGCGCTCCAGCGGGTGACGCCGGCTCAGCCCGGGGCTGCCGGTGAGCGTGACGGCCTGCTGGACGGCGGCTATCGCGGCCCGGGTGGCGAGCAGCTGGGCGGGCCCGGTGCGGGCGACGGCGTCCGGCTCGCCCCGGTCCACCCGCGGCGCCAGGCCGTGCACCAGCTCCTCGGCGCCGATCAGCTGGGCCTCGATCTCGCCGAGCGCGCAGCGGTAGCGCGGCAGCCGGCCGAGCGGCTCGGTGAGATTGGCCGGAGTGCGCTGGTGCAGGAAGCGGACGAGCCAGGCCTCGGCGGAGCGGGCCACCCCGAGGGCGACGGCGGAGAGGGCGAGATCGTGCCAGGCCCGGGTGAGTTCGGCGGCCGGCACCGCGGACTCGCCGGCTCCGCTTCCCGAAGGGGCAGTTCCGGCCACTCCGGAACCGCCGCCGGAAGGGCCGGTTCCGCTTCCCGAAGGGGTGGATCCGGCCGGTGCCCTCGGCACCGTCAGCCCGATCGCCAGTTCGACCGGCACGCGGACGGCGTCCAGCACCACGTCGTGGCTGGCGCTGGCCCGCAGCCCCAGCTGGTCCCAGGTCGGGTCGACCTCGATGCCTTCGCTCTCACCGCGCACCAGGAAGGTCCCGATCCGCGGCACCGGCTCGTCCGTCCGCGCCGTGACCGCCATCCAGGCCAGCGCCTCGGCTCCGGCGCAGTACGTCTTCCGGCCGGTGAGCAGCCAGCCGTCACCGTCCCGGCGCGCCAGCGTGGCGGGCGGGCCGCCCGGCCGGCCACCGGGCTCCGCGTGCAGGGTGTTGACCAGGGCAGGACCGCGCCGGGACTCGGTGAGCAGCCGCCGGTACCCGGCCGTCGGCCAGCTCGCGGCCCGGGCCTGCTCGGCGTGCTGGAGCAGCGTGAACGCCGTGACCACGGCCACCGAGGCATCCCCGCGCCCGAGTTGGGCGAGCACCCGGACGGTGTCGGCGAGTGTGCCGCCCGGCCCGCCGTACCGCTGGGCCACGGTCAGGGTGAGCAGCCCGGCCTCGTGCACCGCCTCGATGCCCTGGTAGGGGAAGGTGGCGTCACGGTCGTGCTCCTCCGCCCGGGCGGCCAGCAGGTCGACGACCCGGGGCAGCCCCGCGAGGGCGGTGGCGACGGGCAACTGGTCGGCAGCGGTGGTGGTCATGGTGCGGTGCCTCCGGGCGGCAGCGTGGGCTCGGCAACTGCGGGCGGCACGCCCGGCGGGCGCGCGGTACCGGTTGGCGGCCCCGGAGGTCGGCGCATGGCCCGCCCCCGGATCGGCGCCGGCCGCACACGGCCGGCCGCCCGCCGCCTCGGGGACGAATCCCCCTCAGTGGCCCGGACACGCCGCGCTGGCGGTGCGCCGCAGGTCCAGATAGCTGCGACGGGTCAGCAGCGGGAGACGGCACGACATGTTCGCGACTGTACGAAGCGATGATCGAAACCGTCAAGCGACGCCCGCGGCGGTGGCGGGCGGCCCCGCGGCCGGCGAACCGGCCGGGGTGCGCGTCAGCCCTGCTGGAACATGTCCGCCGGGAGCGGCTTCAGCAGCTGGTAGAGGTCGTCCGAAATCGGTCGGTCCCAGGAGGCGATGGTGACCTGGACGCCGTCGCTGCGCCCGAACTGGGAGCAGAACACCCGACCCTCGCTGACCTTGACCTTCTTCACGATCAGCAGGTCGTCCCCGAGCATCACCGGGAAGTCCTCCGCCGAGACGAAGTCGACCGGTTCCTCGTTCTCCAGCGCCGCGAGCAGCTGCCGGACCTCGAAGGGCACCTCGTCCCCGGTCTCACGGGCCGGCGAACCGTCGGGGAGGTTGCCGATGAACATCGCCGGGCCTCTGCCGCCGAACAGGTCGTAGCGCAGGAAAATCCCCTGGCAGGAGCCGTCCGGGCCGGTCATCATGGCCGCACCGAAGTCGCCGGGCCAGTCGCCCGGGTCCATCGCGAGCACGTCGAAGTCCGGGCCGGCGGGCTGGCCGGAGCGACGGCGGAGAAAAGACATGGGAACATCGTACGTGCCCGGCACACCGCGTTCGCGGGGTGGGTGGGGCGCCGGACGGAGATCGACGCTCAGAGACCAATGTTGACTCTGAGCAACCGTCCGGGCTACGTTCGGTTCAGCACGACAGCCGTTCTGGGTTTCACCCTTCGGGGGGACGGCATGTCGCAACGCGGCCCTACACGCGTATCCCTCACTGTGCACATCGTCGTGCCGAACCGCCGAGCACCCAGCTTCGTCGTCGCACACCGCACAGCACAGCGAGCAGCACACAGAAGCCAACAGTTCCACGTCACACAAGCAAGGTCCGCGGGGCCCCGGCCCGTCGCTCCCGCGGATCTGCTCGGGACGCCGCCGCGTGGGGGCGTGCGGGTCCCGAGCACCCGGTACCGCCGCTGAGTCGCTCTCGACGTCGGTACCAGCCTCCCGGCGACTGCCGACCTCCTCGTGGGGTCGGGACCGGCCGACGCACCCCGGTGCGCAGGGGATGACTGGGAGGGGCCTGGCAGCGCT
This sequence comes from Kitasatospora sp. NBC_01560, assembly GCF_045208415.1. NCBI lineage: Bacteria > Bacillati > Actinomycetota > Actinomycetes > Kitasatosporales > Streptomycetaceae > Kitasatospora > Kitasatospora sp. NBC_01560. Next base: position 2,039,697 of record NZ_CP109364.1, read on the forward strand.
GCCGGGCTGCAACAGCAGGCGCCGTGTCTGGCCGCGTGGGGGCGGTGGGCACGGCGTCTGCCTGTGCTCATACTCTGAGCTGCGTTTGTCTAACAGTCAACAGAAATAATGACCGGGTACGCTCAAACGAGACCCGACCGATGCACGCCCGATGCACAGCGAGGACGGGCCCCGGTCGGAGCCCGTCCGAAGGCGCCTCAGGTGAGGTCGAACTCGCCGTCCCGCGCACCGAGCACGAAGGCCCGCCACTCCCCCGGCGTGAAGACCAGCACCGGCCCGTCCTCCTGCCGGCCGTCCCGCATCCCGATGTAGCCGTCCACGAACGCGATCTGGACGTCCCCGACGCCCTGGCTGCTGCAGAGCCAGGTGGCACCCGTGAAGTCGACCTTCGGCTTCCCGCTCGGCGCGAGCTCCGGCGCCACGTCGGCCACCGCCCCGGCGGCCGGGCCGGACGGCACCCCGGCCGGCTCCCCCGCGGGCTCCACGACCCGCCCCACCGCCGACTCCACTACCGACCCCACGTCAATCCCGATGTTGGCTGCCACTGCTGGTCTCCTCCCGACGGTCTACCGGTTCCAGCCTAGTCACCGCCGCCGCCCCGGTCAGCGGGTTGCCGAGGACTCCCCCGAGCGGGGCCGATGCCCGGCGGCGGGCCCCGCGCGCCGGGCCGGTGTGCTAGGTCCAATCGCGCGCCGCCCCGAACGCTCCGCCCCCGTCGCCGCCCCGGGAAGCTCCGCCCCCGCCGGCCCCACCGCCGTCGCCGCGCCGAGCGTGTCCCGCCCGGGCGGGCGGCGGGTGAACTGCCAGAGTGTGGGAAGCCCCCACCCAACGCCCGAGGAGCAGCCGATGAGCCGCCGGGACGGCACCCGCGCCGATGTCATCCCCATCTCCGACGCCCCCTCGGCCCACCCCCCGGCGCCCCGCACCCCGCCCTCGCGGACCCCGCTGCCCCGGCCGACGCCGGGCCGGCCGCCCGCGCACGGACGGGTCGGGATCGCCCTGGTCTCGCACAGCCAGGAGCTGGCCGCCGCCGTCCGGGCCCTGGCGCTCGCACTGGCCGGCTCCGACGCCCCCGCCCCGGTCGCGGCGACCGGCGGGGACCTCGTCTCCGGCCCCGGCATCAGCGCCGTCCTGGTGGCCGCCGCCACCCGCCGGGTCGACCAGGGCCACGGCGTGGTGATCCTCGCCGACCTAGGCGGCGCGGTGTCCACCGTCCGCGCGCTGCTCGGCGACGCGGACGAGCACGGCCTGCCGTTCCCGGTGCGCTTCGCCGACGCACCGTTCGTGGAGGGCGCCGTCGCCGCCGTCGCGACAGCCACCGCGGGCGGCGACCTCGCCGCGGTGCTGGACGCCGCCGAGGAGGCCTACCGCCAGCGGAAGGACTGAACCGGCACCGCCCGCACGGGACTTCTCGGCGTTCCACCCCACAGCGGGTGACCACCCGGCTACGATCGGCACCGTGCCGGCCGAGCGGCCGGGCGGTCGGAGGGGGGAACCTCAGCCATGCGCGTGGTCGTCACCGGTGGGGCCGGATTCATCGGAGCCAACCTCGTCCGGGCCCTGCTGGCCCGCCCCGAGGTCGAGCAGGTCAGGGTGGTGGACGACCTGTCCACCGGCAGCAAGGCCAACCTGGCCGGCACCGGTGCCGTGCTGTACGAGGGCAGCATCCTCGAACCGGCCCTGCTGGACGAGGCGTTCGCGGGCGCCGAGGCGGTGGTGCACCTGGCCGCGCTGCCCTCCGTCCCCCGCTCGGTGGCGGACCCGCTGGCCAGCCACCACGCGAACGCCACCGGCACCCTGGAGGTGCTGGAGGCCGCCCGTCGGGCCGGCGGGCTGTACGTGGCCGCCGCCTCCTCGTCCTCGGTGTACGGCGCCAACCGCGAGCTGCCCAAGCGCGAGACCATGCGCACCGCGCCGATGAGCCCGTACGCCGTCTCCAAGCTCGCCACCGAGTCGTACCTCGCGGCCTACCACCACTGCTACGGGCTGGGCGTGCTGCCGCTGCGGTTCTTCAACGTGTTCGGGCCGCTGCAGCCGGCCGGGCACGCGTACGCGGCGGTCGTCCCGGCCTTCCTGGACGCGGCCCTGGCCGGGCGGCCGGTGACCGTGCACGGGGACGGCGGCCAGAGCCGGGACTTCACCTACGTCGGCACCGTCACCCAGGTGATCACCGAGGCGGTGGTCCGCCGGGTGGTGCACGCCGATCCGGTCAATCTGGCCTTCGGCACCCGCACGTCGCTGCTGGAGCTGGTCGGCGAGCTGGAGTCGGTGCTCGGCCACCCGGTCGCGGTCGCCCACACCGAGCCCCGGCCCGGCGACGTCCGGGACTCGCAGGCCGACAACGCGCGGCTCCGCGCGCTCTTCCCGGACGTCCGGCCGGTGCCGCTGCGCGAGGGGCTGGAGCGTACGGCGGAGTGGTTCCGGACGCTCTGAGCGCACCCGGGGGCAGCCGTCCGGCGACTGCCCGCGAGGCCCGGCCGCCCGCCGGGACGGGTCAGGGGCGGGTCACCGGAGCGGGTCACCGGGACGGGTCGCGCCCGCCCACTCGAACAGCGTCCCGCCCCGGGCCTCCCGGCCCTGACGGAGCCACTGCCGCTCCTGCTCGACCAGCGGCGGCAGCGCGTCCAGGGCGAACCAGCCCACGGCGAGCGACTCGTCGTCGTTGATCCGGGCCTCGCCGCCGACCATCCGGCAGCGGAAGACCGTCACCAGGTACTGCGTCACGTCGCCGTTGGGGTAGGTGACGTCGGGTGTGACGTCCACCGCGGCGAGCAGCTCGGGGACGACCTCGACGCCGGTCTCCTCCAGGCACTCCCGCGCCGCGCCGTCGGCGGGCTGCTCGCCCGGTTCGAGGATGCCGCCGGGCAGGGCCCAGCGGCCGTCGTCGGCCCGCTGGGCGAGCAGCACCCGGCCCTGGTCGTCCAGGACGACGGCGACGGCGGCGCTCAGCCAGAGCTTGCGGGTGCCGACCAGGGCGCGGAGTTCGGCGAGGAACGTGGGAATGGCCATGCCCGGCAGCCTATCCGCCGGCCCCCGCGCCCGGCCGACCTGCACCGCCGACCTGCTCGCCCACCCGACCGGCTCCCGGACCCCGCAGCCGGCCGGGCCCCGGTCACGCCGGCCGGAGCGGGCGGGCCGGTGAGCCGACCACGACCACACCCGGCGGGACGTCCCTGGTCACCACCGCCCCCGCGCCGACGAAGGCCCCCGCGCCGATCGTGCGGCCCTGCAGAACGACCGCGTTGCTGCCGACGGTCGCACCGTCCGCGAGCAGTACCGCCCCGGAGACGTTGCCGCCCGGGTAGACCGTCACCCGCTCGCCGAACACGGTGTCGTGGCCGACGGTGGCGTTGTAGTGCACCTGGCTGTGCGCACCGAGCCGCACGCTGCTGGAGACGTACGCGCCGCCCATCACCAGGCAGCCGGGGCCGAGCACGGTGTCCGGGGCGATCAGCGCCCGGGGGTGGACGAGGGTGGCGGGCACCGCGCCCAGACCGTCCAGCAGGGCGCTCAGCCGCTGCCGGACGGCCGGGTCGGCGATGCCGACCAGGTAACGGGCACCGGCCGGCAGGTCGGCGGGCCGGCGGACCGGCAGGCCCCGGACGGCGCTACCGTACTGCCGGTCGTCCAGAAAGCCCTCGACCGGGACGCCGGCCGCGAGCGCGGTGTCCAGCGTCTCCCGGCCGACGCCCCCGGCGCCGGCGATCCAGAGACCGGGACGGCCCGGCTCTCCGGTGGTGGGCACGGCGGTCGTCGCCGCCGGTTCCGCGTTCAGGAGACCTCCTCGACGGCAGTGCGGACGGGGTGCGCCAGCCGCGGCGCGGTGGCCTGCCGGGGCAGCGTGATCGAGGCGACCGGAACGACCGGGGTGACCGGCGCGACGGGCGTGGCCGGCGTGACGGGCGCGACGGGCATGACCGCGCGGGCGGGCTGCTCGGCGGCCGGCTGCCCGCCGGGCTGCGCGCCCCGCCGGGCCGGCGTCCCGGCGGGCTCGGTCGGCGCCGGGAAGCCGGGGTTGACCCCGCCGGCGGCGGTGATGCCACTGGGGTCCAGCAGCACCTTGACGGTGAGGACGAGGATCCGCACGTCCAGCCGGAGCGAGCGGTGCTCGACGTACCAGAGGTCGAGCTCGATCCGCTCCGGCCAGCCGATCGAGTTGCGGCCGCGGACCTGCGCCCAGCCGGTGAGACCGGGCCGGACGTCGAGCCGGCCGCGCTGGCGGTCCGAGTAGTGCACGACCTGCTCCGGGAGCGTGGGCCGGGGCCCGATCACGCCCATCTCGCCGCGGGCGACGTTCCAGAGCTGCGGGAGTTCGTCCAGGCTGGTCCTGCGGAGCAGCTCGCCGAGCCGGGTGATGCGCGGCGCGTCCGGCTCCTCGGGGAAACGTTTGTCCCGCATGGTGCGGAACTTGAGGATCTCGAACTCGTGGCCGTGCCGCCCGGTCCTGGTCTGCCGGAAGAGCACCGGTCCGCCCATCGTGCAGCGGATCAGCAGGGCGATCACCAGGCCGAGCGGAATCGCGACGATCCCGGCCAGGACGGTGACCGCGAGGTCCCCCCCTCGCTTCATGACGGTCCTTCCCCCTGATGCGGTGTGGTCGACGGGTCGGCTCAGCCGGCCGTCCAGGACAGTGCCTTGGCGCGGGCCACGGCCGCGTAGGTCTCCAGCGAGACCCGGGCGACGGCACGCTGGTCGAAGTGCTCCGTGGCGCGGAGCCGCGCTGCGGCACCGAGCCGGTCACGCAGGCCGGGCTCGGTGAGAAGCCGGTCCAGCGCGGTGGTGAGGGCCCGGGCGTCCCCGGGCGGGGCGAGGAGCAGGTGCTCCTCGTGGTGGCCGATCTCGCGGCAGCCGCGGATGTCGCTGAGCAGCATGGGAAGACCACCGGCGGCGGCCTCCATGGCGGACCGGGAGAACCCCTCCCGGTAGGAGGGGAGCACGAAGACGTCGAGGGCCGCGTACACCGCGGGCATGTCGCTGCGCGGGCCGACGAACTCGACACCGGACTCGCCCCCGTGGGCGTCCGGCTTGTCGGGGTCGTCCGGGCCGATCCAGACGAAGCGGGCCTTGCCGGCCAGCGCGCGGGCCGCCTCGGCGTACTCGCCGATGCCCTTCTCCGCCACCCGCCGGCCGACCCCGCCGACCAGCAGCTCCTCCGGCCCGACGCCGAGTTCGGCGCGCAGCCGGGCCCGGGTTCGGGCCCGGTCGCCGGGGTCGGTGGCGAACCGGGTGAGGTCCACGCCGTTGCCGACCACCCGCGAGCGGCGGGCCGGGACGGCCCGGGCCAGCGTCCGGCGGTCCTCGCCGTTCTGGTACAGCTCGGCGTGCGAGAAGCGCGCCGCGAAGGCCTCGGCGCCGAGCACGAACGCCCGTTTGGCGAGCGGGTCGTGGGCCTGCGCCCAGAGGCCGTGGCAGGTGTTGACGACGACCGGGACGCGGGCGAGCCGCCCGAGCACCCGGCCGAGCACGCCGGTCTTCGGGTTGTGCGTGTGCAGCACGTCCGGGCGGATCCGGTCCAGCACCGCGAGCAGTTCGCGCCCGGCGGCGGCGTCGGCGCGCGGCTGCCAGGCCCTGGTGAGCGCGTGCAGCGGCTCGTGCCGGACACCGATCGCCTCCAGATCGGGCACGTACGGCCCGGGCGCGCTGATGCCGTACGTCTCGAAGCCGGCCTCCAGGTCCACCTTGAGCTCGGTGGCGAGCAGGAGGTGCAGGCTCATGTCGACGGTGGTGAGGTGGGCGACCCGCAGCGGGCGGCCGCCCGGGCCGCGCAGGCGCTGCGGCACCGGGCTCTCAGGCACGCGCGCCCACCGCCTTGGCGGTCGCGACGATCCGGGCGTAGGCCCGCTCGGGGATCAGCCGGCCGTACAGCTTGGCGCGGAAGAAGTCGATCGGGTCGGTGCGGCGGACCGGCACCCGGCAGAGCCGGACCGGGTCGACGCCGGGCGTGTTGCGGCCGACCCGGCCGGTCGCGGCCGTCCTGAAGCGCGCCCGCAGGGCCGGCTCCATGTGCGGGACGGGCACGCCCCAGGTGTAGGCGTAGTGCCGGGGGCGGACGCCGAGGTGCTGCTCGACGTCGTCGTTGCAGCCGTCCAGCTCCGCGGTGGTGAGCAGCTCGGGACGGGCGTGGCTGCGCGTGTGGTTGGCGACGGTGCACAGCCCGGAGGCCGTCATCTCGCCCAGCTGCTCCCAGCCGAGCCCGGGCGCGCCGGAGACCTTGGCGGTCGACCCCTCCCAGCTCATCTCACCGCCGACCCGGCCACTGGTGAGGTAGACGGTGAACGGCAGCCCGCGCTCACGCAGCAGCGGCCAGGCGTTGTCGTACACGTCGGCGAAGCCGTCGTCGAAGGTGAGCACCGTGCTCGGGGTGCGACGGCCGGCCTCGATCCGGTCCGCGGCCTCGTCCAGCGACACCACCCGGCCGGGCGGCAGCTCGGCGAGCAGGTCGGCCTGGGCGGTGAAGTCGGTGGTGGCGACGTCCAGTTCGTCCGGGCTGCCGCCGCCGATCCGGTGGTAGATCAGCACGGTGGCGCCCTCGCCCGGGCGGCCGCCGGCCCGGCGGGCCAGCCCGCGCTTGACCTGTGCCCGGATACCCCCGGTGGGCCCGGCCGTCGCCCCGGCCGGGCCGGGTGTCGCACCGGCCCCGACGGGCCCGGCGGTGCCGCTCATCGCTCCCCCTCCGCCCTGTGCCGCCCTCGGCGGCGCCCTCCCCGGCACCGGCCCAAGTGGCCTTCCGTCCGGCGCAGTTGGCAGCCGGACGGGATTCACAGTAGGGGGAACTGTGGGGCTGGTGGCCCGGAATTGTGAAAGAAGCGAGAAGGAGTCGACAGATGGGCCGAAACCGGCCGATCTGACCAGTAGGGACCGATCGGGCGTTTCAGGTGGGTCCGGAGGGGCCCGGAGGTACCCGACGGGACGCCCTGCCGGGTGGAACCACCGGCCGGGCGGCTCGGCAGCGGCCGGGCGGGTCGGCAGCGCGGGCGGGTGGAGGCAGCAGCGCGGGCGGGCGCACCGGCCGCCGGCGGGCTGCGCGTCAGAGCGTCGCGCCGCGCCGGTACCGCAGCAGGGCGAACGCGATCCGGCCGAGCAGCAGCACCCCGGCCGCGAGGCATCCGGCCACCGCCATCGCCCAGGCCGGTCCGTCACTGTCCGGAACCGCCACCGCGACCACGATGCCCACCGCCAGACACGCCAGGCCGACCACCGCCAGCGGGATCTGGTGGGTGACCAGCGCACCGCCGCTCCAGGCGCGCGCCATCCGCGTTGCGCCGTGCAGGTGGAAGTGATCACGGTCCGCATCTGCCATGAGCCCAAGGTACCCCGAGGCGGCCACGGAGGCAGCCCGCAGGGAGTGGTTTCCCGGCCACCCTCCGCAACCGGCCGGGGCCGCCGGCGGCACTGCGGCGCGCCTCGCGGCGTGGCAGGTTCCGGCCTGCAAAAAATCCTCTGCTGTCCGGTACAACCATCTACGGGGTGTATCGGTCTCCACTACATTGAGCGATCCAGGAGCCGTCCGCGGTGCGGGTTGGGAGTCCCCGCCGAGGACCGGAAGAACACCAGGGGGCGGAGCCGCCGTGCCCTGGAGTCGGAGGCCGGGCTCCGTCCTCCGGCGGTACCGCCACGCCGCACCGGCGACCGAGGGGGAACCGTGCCGCAGTCCCAGTCCACCACGTCGACCACCAGGGCCCGGCGGACCAGCTCCGTGGTCCGCACCCTGCCCAGTGCGAACGTGCGCCCGTTGTCGCAGGCGGCTGCCGGGCAGCCGGCCGCCCGGCAGCCAGCTGTTCGCCAGCCCACCGCCCTCCAGCCCGTCGCCCGCCCCGTCGCGGCTCCCCAACCGGCCCCCCGGCCCTTGCCCCGGGCGGCTCCCCCGGCCGCCACCGGCCGCAAGGCCGCCCGGCCCGGCGACTGCCGGCCCGACGAGCGCGGCGACTGGCTGCGCTTCGCACCCGTCCAGCCACTGTTCCGGGCCCGGGCCGCACAGCGGCTCGCCGTGCTCGCCTACCACGGCGTCACCGACCCGCGCTCGTTCGGCGACCAGCTGGACCGGCTGCGAAGACTCGCCACGCCCATCTCGCTCGCCGCCGTGCAGCAGGCCGTCGCCGAGCGGCGTCCGCTGCCGGCCCGCAGCGTGCTGGTCACCTTCGACGACGCGGACCGCAGCGTCCTCACCCACGCCCTGCCCGCGCTCAACGACCGGGGCATCCCGGCCGCCGCGTTCGTGATCTCCGAGCTGATCGGCACCGAGAAGCCGTTCTGGTGGCACGAGGCCGACTTCCTCGCCCGGCACGGCGGCCGCGCCCGCTCCCTCGACTGCGGGCACCCCTCCCAGCTGCTGCGGCGGCTGAAGGCGATGCCCGACCCCGACCGCCGCCGCAGCCTCCAGGAACTGCGGGTGAGCGCCGACCGCCGGCCGCCCCGGCAGGAGCAGCTCACCCCCGCCGACCTGCTGGCGCTGCGCGACGGCGGCGTCGCGATCGGCAACCACACCCAGGGGCACCCGTGCCTCGGGCGCTGCGACGACGCCACCGTGCGGGCCGAGATCACCGGTGCCCACGAGGCCCTCACCCGCTGGCTCGGCGAGCCGCCGGCCGCCTTCGCCTACCCCGACGGCGGGCACGACCCGCGGGCGGAAGCCGTCCTGCAGGAGCTGGGCTACCGGCTCGGTTTCCTCTCCGACCACCGCCTCGGCCCGCGGCTGCCCGACCATCCCCTCCAGATCAGCCGGCTCCAGGTCGACTCCACCACCAGCACCCGCCGCTTCGACACCATCCTCTCGGGCCTGGAGCCCGCCTACCGCCGCTGGCGCGGCCAGGCCGTCGCGTAGCGGCCGGTGCCGGCACCGCTGCGGCAGCGGCAGCGGCCGGCCGTAGAACGGAGACCGGCGCGGGCACGGCTCACCCGCGCCGGTCCGGTAGCGGCGCGCGCCCGGGCCGGGCGGAGCCGCCCGGCGGTCAGGCGGTCGTGGCCGCCGCGGCGAGGATGCGGCCCTGCGGGTAGCGCAGAGCGGCGGCCGGGAGGGCCGCGGGCACGCCGGCGTGCAGCACGGTGAGGGTGGCACCGCCGGTGCGGCCCGGGTCGGCGACCCGCCGCAGGGCCTGCGCGGCGACGGCGTCGGCGGAGCCGTGCAGGGTGAGCCGCGGGTCCGCGGTGGGCGCGACGGCCGCGCGGATCCGGTCGGCCACCAGTTCGTAGTGGGTGCAGCCGAGCACGATGGCCGCCGTGCCGTGCGGCGTGCGGGCCGCGGCGTCCGCCACGGCCGCGTCGACGGCGGCGTCGTCACCGTGCTCGACGGCGTCCGCCAGACCGGGGCAGGCCACCTCGGTGACGGCGGCCGGGCCGGCGAAGTCGCGGATCAGCCCGCGCTGGTAGGCGCTCCCGGTGGTGGCCGGGGTGGCCCAGATGGCGACCGGTCCGCCGAGGGCGGCGGCCGGCTTGATGGCCGGGACGGTGCCGATCACCGGCAGTGCCGGTTCGAGCTCGGCCCGCAGGGCGGCCAGCGCGTGGACCGAGGCGGTGTTGCAGGCGATCACCAGGGCGTCCGGCTCCAGGGCGGCGGCCGCCCGTGCGCAGTCCAGCGCGAGCGCGGTGACCTCCTCGGGCGTGCGCGGGCCCCAGGGCATCGAGGCGGGGTTCGCGGAGAGCACCAGGTCGGCGTCCGGGCGGAGCTTCCGCAGGGCGGCGGCGGCCGCCAGCAGGCCGATTCCCGAGTCCATCAGTGCGATCTTCACAAGGCAAGACTTTAGTCGATGCGCCGCTCCCGGCCCCGGGTGCGGCAGACTGCCCGGGTGACCGTCCTGCTGTGGATCGCCGTGCTCTCCCTGCTGGTCTGGCTCTGGCTGGCGTGCTGCCACGGGATGTTCTGGCGCACCGACGTACGGCTGCCACCGCGCCGTCCGCCGGCGCGCTGGCCGCAGGTCGCGGTCGTGGTGCCGGCCCGGGACGAGGCGGAGGTGCTGCCGGTCAGCCTGCCGAGCCTGCTGGCGCAGAAGTACCCGGGGCGGGCCAGGGTGATCCTGGTGGACGACCACAGTGCGGACGGCTCCGGGGAGCTGGCGGCCGCGCTCGCCGCGCCCGGCGGCCCGGGGCTGACCGTCACCACCCCTCCCCCGCTGCCGGCCGGCTGGACGGGCAAGCTGTGGGCGCTGCGGCACGGCGTGGAGCTGGCCGGTCCGGACCCGGAGTACCTGCTGCTCACCGATGCGGACATCGCGCACGGCCCGGACTCGCTCGCCGAGCTGGTGGCCGCCGCCGAGAGCAACCGGCTGGACCTCGTCTCGCAGATGGCCCGGCTCCGGGTGGAGACCGGCTGGGAGCGGCTGATCGTCCCGGCCTTCGTCTACTTCTTCGCCCAGCTGTACCCGTTCCGCCGCAGCAACCGGCCGGGGGCCCGGACTGCCGCGGCCGCGGGCGGCTGCTCGCTGGTGCGGCGGGACACCCTGGAGCGGATCGGCGGGGTCGCGGCGATCCGCGGCGCGGTGATCGACGACGTGTCGCTGGCCCGCCTGGTGAAGGCGGGCGGCGGCCGGACCTGGCTGGGGCTGGCCGAGCAGGTGGACAGCGTCCGCCCGTACCCGCGGCTGGCCGAGCTCTGGCGGATGGTCTCGCGCAGCGCGTACGCCCAGCTGCGGCACTCGGTGCCGCTGCTCGCGGGGACGGTGGCCGGCCTGGCCCTGGTGTACCTGGTGCCGCCGGTGGCCACCCTCGCCGGGCTGGCCGCCGGCCGGTGGACGGTGGCCGCCGCGGGCGGGGCGGCGTGGGCGCTGATGACGGGGACGTTCCTGCCGATGCTGCGCTACTACCGGCAGCCGGCGCCGGCCGCGCTGCTGCTGCCGTTCACGGCCGCGCTCTACCTGCTGATGACGGTCGACTCGGCGGTGCAGCACTGGCGCGGACGCGGGGCGGCCTGGAAAGGCCGGACGTACTGAGAGCCGCTGGGCCACACTGGTCGGATGGACCGCCAGACGATCTCCCGCCTCGCCCACGCCCGCCATCCGATCGCCGCGCCGGTCGCCGACGAGGCGGTGGCCCGGCTGCTGGACCGTGCCACCGGCCGCACCGAGGAGGGCCGGGCACTGGACCTCGGCTGCGGTGAGGGCGGCTGGCTCGTCCGGGCGCTGACGGCGCGTCCGCGCTGGCAGGCCGTCGGGGTGGACCTCGACGCGGCCGCGCTGACCCGGGCCCGGGAGTCGGCGCAGGCGCTCGGGGTGGAGCGCCGGATCGGCCTGCACCACCAGGACGCCCGGGAGTTCCGGGCCGCCGCACCGTTCGACCTGGTGCTGAACGTCGGTGCGACGCACGTCTTCGGCGGCCTGCTGCCGACCCTGGCGGCGGCCCGCGACCTGCTCGCGCCGGGTGGCCTGGTGCTGGTCGGCGAGGCCTTCTGGGAGCGCGAGCCCGCCCGGGCGGCGCTGGACGGCCTGGGCGCGGCCCGGGACGACTACGCGGACCTCGCGACCACCACCGACCGGGTGCTCGCGGACGGGTGGACGCCGCTGTACGGGTACGTCAGCAGCGTGCAGGAGTGGGACGACTACGAGTTCTCCTGGACGGGCTCGCTGGCCGGATGGGCGCTGGACCACCCGGAGCACCCGGACGCCGCGGCGGCCCGCGAGGCCGCGGACCGGCACCGTGCGGAGTGGCTGCACGGCTACCGCGGCACCCTCGGCTTCGTCACCTACCTGCTGCAGCAGGGTCGCTGAGGGCCTGCTGCGCCGGGGTCGCCGAAGCCCTCCTGCCGCCCCGCCCCGCCCCCGCCCCGCCCCGGAGTGCGGGTGCGGGTGCGGGTACGACCCGGGGGCGGGCGAGCAGGCCACCGGTCTACTTCTGGGTGCGGGCGAGGAAGTCGTCGATCAGCGGAGCGATCTCGGGCAGCTTCTCCTCCAGCGCGAAGTGCCCGGTGTCGAACACGTGCAGTTCGGCGTCGGGCAGGTCGCGCAGGTAGGCGCGGGCGCCGGGCTCGGTGAAGAAGGGGTCGTTGCGCCCCCAGAGCACCAGCGTGGGCGGCCGGTGGGTGCGCAGCCACTCCTGCCAGGCGGGGTAGAGCGCGACGTTGCTGTGGTAGTCGAGGGCGAGCTCGACCTGGATGTCCTTGCGGCCGGGCAGGTCGAGGAAGTGCTGGTCGAGGGTCCAGCCGTCGGGCGCGACGAGCTCCGGGTCGCCGGTGCCGCCCTCGTACTGGCTGCGGGTGACCTCCAGGGTGAGGATCGCGCGGGCCCGCTCGGCGGCGCCCTCGACGCCGTGCCGGTTGGCGATGAACTCCCGGGCCAGCTCGGAGAGTCCCTCCTCGTAGGCGTTGCCGTTCTGGACCACCAGGCCGGTGATCCACTCCGGCCTGCGGGTGGCCAGCCGGAGACCGACGGGCGCGCCGAAGTCGAAGACGTAGAGCGCGAACCGGTCCAGGCCGAGCGCCTCGCAGAAGCCCTCCACGACGTCCGCGAGGGTGTCGAAGCGGTAGGCGAAGTCACCGGGCGCGGGGCTCTCGCTGTGGCCGAAGCCGGGGTAGTCGGGAGCGATCAGGCGGTAGCGGGTGCCGAGCGCGTCGAGGAGCCGGCGGAACTGGTGCGAGGCGGAGGGGAATCCGTGCAGCAGCAGGAGGACGGGGGCGTCGGCGGGGCCGGTCTCCCGGTAGAAGACGCGCAGGCCGTCCACGTCGACGTGGCGGTGCCGGATGTTCGGGATCGTCAACTCGCTCATGCTAACCATTAAACACCGTCTTACCGGTTAGGTGAAGCCCGGGGTTCCGATGCCGGGCCCCGACTCCGACGTCCGGCCCGGTTCCGGCCTCCCGGCTTCAGCCCCGGCCCCGGCCCCGGCGTCCCGGGCCGCCCTCACCGCCCCAGCAGGCGCAGCAGCCGCAGCGCGGCCGGCTTGGTGAACTCGTACCTGGTCATCTGCTCCAGGTCCTTGACCCAGCCGGTCACCCGGGCCGGGCGGGCCAGCACCCGGGCGTACAGCTCCTCGAAGGAGGTGGTGACGCTCTCCAGTGAGAACCGCCCGACCACCCACTCCCGGCCCCAGGCACCCAGCCGGGCCCGGCGGTCCGGATCGTCCAGCAGGCCGCGCAGCTGCCCGGCCAGCTCCTCCGGCGCGCGCGAACCGTCCCCGAAGCCGTACATGCAGCGCGAGGCGTGCGGCTCGACCAGCGGGCCCGGCTCGTGCACCGCCGTGTAGCCGGCCGCGCCGTGCACCACCACCGGCTTCCCGAAGGCCAGCCCGCGCAGGGCCGAACCGCCCATCCCGAGTATGATGTCGGCGGCCTGGTAGGCGGGCCGCGGATCCGCCAACTGGCCCGGCACCAGGACGGCTTCACGCCCGAGCAGGGCGTTCACCCCGGCCGCCCGGGCCCGCAGTTTCTCCAGGCTCGGACCGGCGCCGACGACCACCAGCCGCACCCTCGGATCGTCCAGCCGGCCGACGGCGTCGACGGTCAGCTCGGCGCCGGCGTCCTTCTCCAGGGCGGGCACCAGCCTGGTCACGATGGAGAGCAGCAACTCGCCGTCCCGGATGCCGTGTTCGCGCCGGAACGCGGCCCCGTCCGCCCGCCCGGGCGCGTCGGCGGCGGTGTTGACCGGCGGTTCGATGAGGCTGATGTCCCGGTGGCCGAAGGCCCGGCCGTCCCCCAGCAGCGCGCCGAGGCCCAGTACCAGCGGCTGGTGCCGGGGCAGACCGCGCAGCATCCGGATGCCGTAGAAGGTGGTGACCACCGGCAGCCGGCCGTAACGGCCGGGCCCGAAATAGGAGTTGCGGGCCGCCCGGACCTCCCAGGCGTGCAGCAGCTGACTGCCGTGCTCGGCCGCGAGGCGGCCCAGCCGGCGGCGGACCTCCGCGTGCGGGGTGTCCGGCCCGCCCGCGACCACCACCTCCAGGCCGTACCCGGCGGCGACCTCGACCAGCGGCGCCGGCCCGGCCACCCCCTGGGCGAAGAGCACCGGATCGTGGCCGCGCTCCCGCAGCGTCCGGGCGATGTCGACCGCGTTGAGCTGGGCTCCGCCCAGGGCCAGGTTGTTGAGATGGACCAGCACCCGGACAGGTCTCACGGCTCACTCCTCCCAGCGGTGCGGGACGAACACCGGCGCGGCCAGCACCACCGCGCGCGGCGGCGTGTCCAGCATCGGGCCGAACACGTCGAACTGGCCGACGGAGTGCCAGCTCATCAGCGTGCCCCCGTCGGTCCGCCCGATGCTGTAGACGCCGGCCCAGAGCGTGTAGCGGCCGCGCGGCAGCGGCAACCGGGGGATCACACAGGCGACTTCGTGGTCGTCCCCGGAGAGCCGGACTTCATGGCTGATCTGGAAGATCGGGCTGGAGGTGCCCTCGCTGACGCCCAGGTGCAGCGTGGCGTCACCGCGGTAGTCGCCGCCGAGGGTCAGCTCGATCGACATCGGCTCGTCGGTGGTCAGGCTGTCCCTGTCCTCGCCCCGGACGGCGTACTTGAGCAGTTGAAGCGGCTCGCCCGTCCGGCCGCCGGCCTCGGACTGCGCCTCGATGGAGTCGCGGTAGCCGGCCATCGCCTCCTTGATGCCCGCGTCCACCCGGACGGAACCCTGCTCCAGCCAGATCCCGCGGCGGCAGATCGACTCCACGGCCGGCAGGTCGTGCGAGACGAAGACGATCGTGGTGCCCTGCTCGGCGACCTCGCGCATCCGGTCCAGGCAGCGCTGCTGGAACACCGCGTCGCCGACCGCCAACACCTCGTCCACCAGCAGGACGTGGGGCTCCAGATAGGCGGCGACGGCGAAGCCGAGGCGCATCTGCATGCCGGAGGAGTAGAACTTCACCTGCCGGTCGATGGCACCGCCGAGCCGGGCGAACTCCACGATGTCGTCGAAACGGGTGGCCACCTCGCGCCGCCGCAGGCCGAGCAGTGCCCCGAACAGGTAGATGTTCTCCCGGCCCGTGAGGTCCGGGTGGATGCCGGCCCGGATCTCGATCAGGGCGCCGATCCGGCCGCGCACGTCGATCACGCCGCCGTACGGGTACATCACCCGGGTCAGCATCTTCAGCAGGGTGGACTTGCCCGAGCCGTTGGAGCCGATCAGGCCGACCGACTCGCCCGGCTCGACGTGCATCGTGATGTCGCGCAGCGCCCAGCGCCACTCCTCGCCCTTGTCGCCGCGCAGCCGGCGCGCCATCGACTCGACCTTGTCGCGCAGCAGCATCCGCTGCTGGTCGGCCTTGAAGCGCTTCCACACCTGGTCGGTCCGGATGGTGCCCAGGGGGTACGTCCGGCTAGGCGACATCGGCGATCCCCGTCTCCAGTTTCTTGAACAGCAGGTAGCCGCCGACCAGGAACACCAGCGAGGAGAGCGCGGCGATCGAGGTGAGCGTGACGTCCGGGGCGTCGCCGTACAGCAGGGCACCGCGGTACCCCTCGATGACGGCGCCGAGCGGGTTGAGCCCGACGTAGATCTCCTGCAGCCGCTGCGGGATCTGCGCCAGCGGGTAGGCGACCGGGGTGGCGAAGACGCCCATCTGCGTGATGATCGGCAGCAGGTGGCGGACGTCGCGCAGGTAGACCACGGCGACGGAGAGCACCAGCGCGACGCCGTAGGTGAAGGCGAACTGGATCACCACCAGCGGCAGCACCCAGAGGAAGGTGGCGGCGGGGGCCGTCCAGAAGATCAGGAAGAGCAGCCCCAGCACCCCGACGCCGATCACCATGTCCACGCTGGCGACCAGCATGGTGGCCAGCGGGAACACCTCGCGCGGGCAGTACACCTTGTTCAGCAGGCTGAGGTTGTTGGCCAGGCTCAGCGCGCCCTGGTTCATGGTGTTGCTGAAGAACTGCCAGACGATCAGGCCGACGTAGGCGAAGAGCGGGTAGGCGGCCGTACCGGTGTCGATCTTCACCGCGCGGTGGAACACCAGGGTGAAGATGGCGCAGAGCGCGAGCGGGGTCAGCACCGCCCAGGCGAAGCCGAGCACGGCCTGCTTGTAGCGGGCGCGCAGGTCGCGTTCGGCGAGCGCGCGGACCAGCTCACGCGCGCCCCAGAGCTCCCGTGCCACCTGCGCCGGGCGCAGCCCGCGTTTGAAGATCAGCTCCGGTGGCGGCCCCTCGGCGGCGGCCGGCCGCCCCGGTGCGGCCGATGTCTGGCTGTCCCGCTCGTCGACGAGCTGCGCGCGTTGTCCCCCCACGGACCCCTGCCCTCTCCGGTACCGCCGGTATCGAGAAGTGGGCCCGCCACCACGGCCGTTGTGCATCGCGGCGGTGCGGCCCGGCGTCCACTCTGGCACAGAGTGTGGTCGCCGGGGGTCGGTTCGGTGAAGGTGATCGGATCGGGACCGACCGGGGCGCGGGGGGACGAACGTGGCGGATCGGTGACACGGCGGTACGCCGGTTGGCGCCTCGGCGTGGGTGACGCCAGTGGCCGTGCGTCAGTAACGCAGGGCGCGCGGGTGGCGCTGCTGGTCCTGCTCCACCAGCCGGTCGAGGACGTCGGGCATCGCCGCCACGCCGCCGGCCCGGGTCGGCGTCGTGCGGTACTCGCCCTGGACGACCACCGTCGGCAGCTCGTTGATCTCGTACCGGACGAACAGGGCGGCGGCCTCGTCCACGGAGCGCTGGACGTCGGCGGAGCGGTAGGTGTCCCGGAACCGCTGCTGGTCGACGCCCTGGCGCACCGCCCAGTCGGTGGCGGTTCCCTCGGTGGTGAGGTCCTGATCGTTGGTGTGGATCGCCCGGAAGGCCGTGGTCTGCAGCCGCTCGACCAG
Organism: Kitasatospora sp. NBC_01560; assembly: GCF_045208415.1. Lineage (NCBI taxonomy): Bacteria > Bacillati > Actinomycetota > Actinomycetes > Kitasatosporales > Streptomycetaceae > Kitasatospora > Kitasatospora sp. NBC_01560. The sequence continues at coordinate 2,056,404 of NZ_CP109364.1, forward strand.
GCCGAGGCGCTCCAGCGTGTAGTAGAGGCGGGCATGGCCGCGCTGGGCGCGCTCCTCGGGGCTGCCCTGCCAGATCGCGGGGACCCTGCGCAGGTCCGCGTCAGCACGGTGCTTCTCCACCCAGGCCTGGAGCGGCTGCTCCAGCTGCTGGGAGTGGCCGCAGTCGTACCAGAAGAACTCGACCGCCTCGGTACGGGCGCTCTCGCGCACCGGCTGCGGGTGGTCGAGCCGAACGAACTGGGCGCTCTCGGCGGCGGGTTGGTGGGTGGTGGCGGCGCCGGCCTGGGCGGGGAACGCGACGATCCCGGTGGCGACGGCGAGCAGGACGGTGGACCTCAGCAGCGATTTCACACCGGGCAGTGTCGCTGTGACGGATCGTCATCGGCCACTCGCCCTGGGGCGGCCGCGCCGGGATTCGCCCGTTCGGCCCAGCCCGGCAGCGGCGCTCGGCGGGGTAGCGGTGCTCGGCGGAGTAGTGGTGCTCGGAGAGGTAGCGGTGATCGGACGGGTAGCGGTGCTCGGTGCGGTGTCGCCGATCCGCGGGGCGCCGGCGCTCGGTCGGGTACCACCGGTCCGGGCGGCGGAAGGGATCGGCACCCCGGCGGCGGGGCGTCGCCGGGCCTGGCGACGCCGCCGCGAGGTCACTCCGCGGGCAGGCCCTCCGGCCGTGGCGCGAGGGCGGCCGGGGCCGGGCCGTCCGCGGTCCCGTCGAGCGCGGGTGCGCCGACCGCCGCGGGCGTCGCGGGCGTCGCGCCGTCCACGGCCGGGACGGGTGCGGTCTCCTCCGCCGGTGCCGCCGCCTGCTTCGGCACGGGCGCGGCCTTCGGAGTGGCGCCTTCGAAGAAGCGCAGCAGCTCGACCGGGAAGGGCAGTACCAGGGTGGAGTTCTTCTCCGCCGCGACCTCCACGACCGTCTGGAGCAGGCGAAGTTGGAGCGCCGACGGCGTGGCGTCCATCATCTCCGCCGCCTGGGCGAGCTTGGCGGCGGCCTGGAACTCGCCGTCGGCGGTGATGATGCGGGCCCGCCGTTCGCGGTCGGCCTCGGCCTGACGGGCCATCGACCGCTTCATCGAGTCGGGCAGGGCGACGTCCTTGATCTCGACCCGGTCGATGTGCACACCCCAGCCGAGGGCGGGGCTCTCCAGCATCAGCTCCAGCCCGCGGTGCAGGTTCTCCCGGCCGGAGAGCAGGTCGTCGAGCTCGCTCTTGCCGATGATCGAGCGCAGCGAGGTCTGGGCCACCTGCGACATCGCGAAGGTGTAGTTCTGGACGTCGACGGTGGCGAGCACCGGGTCGACCACCCGGAAATAGACCACCGCGTCGACCCGTACCGACACGTTGTCCCGGGTGATGCCCTCCTGCGCGGGCACCGGCATGGTGATCACCTGCACGTTGACCTTGCGCATCCGGTCGACGATCGGCAGCAGCAGGGCCGGACCGGGCTGGCGCACCTGCCTGCGGACCCGGCCCAGCCGGAAGATCACGCCCCGCTCGTACTGCTGGACCACCCGTACCCCGGTGGCGAGCCAGAGGATTCCCAGAGCCGCGAGACCCACAAGTACCAGCATGTCGGCCGACCTTCCCCGTGCCGGCGCGCCCGGGCCGAGTCCCTGTTGGCTCTGTCGTGCGAGCGCGCCGCTGGGAAGTATCCGCCCGTGGCGGCCTCCTGCCCATGGGCGCGGGGCCCCGGATCTTCCCCGGTGCACCACCGGCCCGCCCACCGTCGGCCCGCCCACCGCCGGCCCCGGCCGGCAGCCGATGCACCCTCGGCGCGCGGCTCACCCGCGCCCGGCGGCACCCCGGCCGGTCAGCTCCGCGAACAGGGCCTGCCAGGCGTCGGCGACCACCCCGAGCTCGTTGCGCGCCAGGACGTGCGCCCGGGCGGCGGCGCCGAACGCGGTGCGGTCGCCGGCCAGCACCTTGGCCAGCGCCTCGGCGAGCGCGAGCGGGTCGCCGGGGGCGACCAGCGCGCCGGTGACGCCGTCCCGGACCACCGAGCCGACCCAGCCGACGTCGGTCGCGACGGCCGGCAGGCCGGCCAGGGCGGCCTCGATCAGCACGCCGGGCACGCCCTCGCTGTCGCTGGTCAGCAGCACCGCGTCGGCGGCCCGGTAGAGCGGCGCCGGGTCGGCCAGGGTGCCGAGGAAGTGCGCCCGGGCGGCGGCCGGGTGCTGTTCGAGGGCGGCCCGGTCCGGCCCGTCGCCGGCCACCGCGAGGCGGACGTCGGGGAGGCGGTCGAGGGCGTCGAGGGCGAGGTCGAGCCGCTTCTCGGGGGCTATCGCGCCGACCCAGGCGACCAGCAGGCCGTCGGCGGGCAGGCCGAGCGTGTGCCGGGCCGCGCGGCGGTCGGCCTCGCCCGCCGCGGGCGGGTACGCGGCTGCGGCGCGGGCGTTGGGGATCGTGCGGACCTTGCCGGCGGGCAGCCGGAACCGGTCCTCCAGGACGGCGACGGCCTCGTCGGCGAGTGCGGTGACGGCGGCCGCGCGGTGCAGCAGGGCGCCGGTGCGCAGGCGCCGCAGCGGGCTCGCCGTCCAGTGCCGGGGGTCGCCGATGGAGACGTAGACGAACGGGGTGCGGGTGCCGGCCAGCGCGAGGGCGCAGGCCGGGAGGGTGGCGGAGCCGTGCGCGACGACCAGGTCGGCGGTGCGGGCGGCGGCGCGCAGGGCGCGCAGGGTCGCGGGGTGCAGCCGGCCGGGGCCGAGCACCGCGGTGGCGCGGGTGTCGGGCGCGTCGGGGTGGGCGTCGGGGTGCGGCGCGAGGGCCCGCAGGGCGGAGGCCTGGCCGCGGCGGCGCAGTTCGCGGTGGAGGTCACGGGCGAGGTTCTGCGCGCCGCGGCGGCGCGGATCGGTGACGAGGTGCAGGATGCGGGGGCGGGTTCCGGTCGTCTTCGCCGGTGTCGCGTCGGGCATGGGAACGACCTTGGCACAGGGCCCGGCGCGGTACAGCCCCTTGGTGCGGGCCGGTGGTGGCCCGTGCGCCCGCGTGCGTACTCCGGGCGGGCGCCGAACGGGCCCTGCGTGCGCCGGTCACGCCGGCCGTACGCCCGGCTCCGCTCCCCCGGCCGCCCCCGGCCGCCCCCCGGGGGCGGCACGCCTCCTGGCCGATTCCCTGGCGAGCGGCGGGCGCCACCTGCGATGCTGATCGGCAGTCAGGGTGCCGGCCGGCACGGGAGACCGGACGCGCCCCGGGAGGGCGGGGGTTGGCCTTGTGCATGTGCTCTATGTGATCGACAGCGTGAGCCGGGTCGGCGGGGCCGAGCAGGGTCTGGTGGCGATGGCGCCCCCGCTGGTGCGGGCCGGTGTGCGGCTGGACGTCGCCTACCTCAAGGACTCGCCCGGCGGTTTCCAGCCGGAGCTGACGGCGGCCGGGGCCGACGTGTTCGGCGTGGGCCGGGCCACCCGGGGGCGCACCGCCGCCGCGCTGCGCCGGCTGGTCCGGGAGCGCCGGCCGGACCTCGTGCACACGACGCTCTACGAGTCGGACGTGCTGGGGCGGGCGGCCGCGCTCTCGGCCCGCACCCCGGTGGTCTCCAGCCTGGTGAACTCGGCCTACGGCCCCGAGCACCTGAACGCGCGCGGGCTGAGCCCCTGGAAGGTGCGCGCCGCCCAGGCGGTGGACGCCGCCACCGCCCAGGGCAACCGGCGCTTCCACGCGCTGACCAGGTACGTGGCGGGCGCGATGGCGCAGCGGCTGCGGGTGCCCCGGGACCGGATCGACGTCGTCCCGCGCGGGCGCGACCCGGAGCTGCTCGGCGTCATCACCCCGGACCGGCGGGCCGCGGTGCGCACCGCGCTCGGCCTGCCGCAGGACGTCCCGGTGGTGCTCGCGGCGGCGCGCCAGCAGTACCAGAAGGGCCTGGACGTGCTGCTGGAGGCCTGGCCCGGCGTGCTGCGCGCCGAGCCGGACGCGGTGCTGCTGCTGGCCGGCAGCGAGGGCAGCGAGACGGCCCGGCTGACGGCGCTCGCCGGGGTCACCGGGAACGTGCGCTTCCTCGGGCCGCGCGACGACGTCTTCGACCTGATGGCCGCCTCCGACGCGTTCGCCGTGCCCTCCCGCTGGGAGGGGCTGGGCAGTGCGGCGATGGAGGCGATGGGCGTGGGCGTGCCGCTGGTCTGCGCGGACGTGCCGGCGCTGCGCGAGACCGTCCGCTCGGAGGACTACGCGCGGCTGGTGGCGCCGGAGCGGCCGGCCGACCTGACCGCGGCGCTGGTCGACACGCTGGAGGACCGGGCGGCGGCCCGGGTGCGGGCGAAGGCGGCGCGGGCGCGGTTCCTGACCTCGTTCACGCTGCATCAGGTGTCGGCCCAGATGGTCGAGTTCTACGAGCGCTCGCTGCGGATGCGCCCGGTCTGACGGGATCCGGCCACCCCCGTGCCGTTCGTCGGGAACCGACCGGCCCCAGTATCGCCAAAGCGGTTGCGCCGCACGTCGCGGCTCGGCAAGCATCGCAGGGAGGACCGGCGGGGGCGGCGGGCCGGGACGGGCCCCGGGGGCCGGCGCGCACCACGCCGCCGAACGGGGAGCGCCGGGGAGCGGGTCGTCGGCGGGACGGTCGTCGGGGAGCGCGCGTCGGGGCGGGGCACGTCGGGGCGGGGCACGTCGGGGCAGCGGGTCGTCAGGGGGGCGAGTTGCGACATCGACCGAGGGATTCCATCGTGCCGGGCGCCCGGCACGGCTAGCAGTCGCCCCGGCCCGGCACGGCCGGCAGCACCCGGACCGCCGCGCTCCCGCACGGGCCACCCCCGGCCGGGAGTCCCACAGCACCACCGCACCACGAACGCGAGGGGATCCAACCGGTGGAACCGGCAAACCACTTCACCGTCCTGCGGCGGTACTGGCGGCTGCTCGTCGGCTGCACGCTCGCCGCACTCGTCGTCGGCTGGCTGCTCACCCCGGCCGGTGACACCGTGGACAACGCCAAATGGAAGTGCAAGGTCGCCATCACGCCGGTCGCGGGGGCCGGCGACACCGTGCGGGCCGACCAGGTGCTCTCCTACGCGCAGGGCTCGGACGTCGCGACGGCCGCGGCCCGGCAGCTCGGCATCGGCGACGTCGCGACGGTGATCGCCCGCCGCACCGTGACCGCCGACAGCGCGCAGATGCTGTCGATCGCCACCATCGGGCCGACCCAGCAGTCCTGCTCCGACCTGGCGGCCGCCTACTCGGCCGCGATCATCAAGGGCTTCGGCGAGGAGTCCGCCAAGAGCGCCGCCGAGACCGTCAAGAGGCTCCAGGCCCAGGCCGACGCGCAGCAGAAGGCGCTGGACGACATCCAGCAGCAGTTCAACCGCTCCTCGGCGGGCGACCAGCCGAAGCTCCAGCCCAAGCTGACCGCCGCGTCCACCTCACTGACCGCGACCCTCACCGCGATCAGCAAGCTGCAGAACGGCGCCCAGACCGACGCCATCCAGCAGTGGGGCAGCATCGACGCGCGCCAGGGTTCGAGCAACCTCCTCTCCTCCCCCACCCGCAGCGTCCGGCTGGGCCTGGCCGTGGCACTCGGTCTCGGGCTCGGTGTCGTCGCGGCACTGATGCTCAGCCGGATGGACACCCGGCTGCGCACCCGCAACGCGGTGGAGGAGGCGTTCAACCTGCCGGTGATCGGCGAGGTGCCGCAACTCTCGCGCCGCCTGCGACGGTTGCGCGAACCGCTGGTGCGCGCCCGGCCGTCCGACCCGGCCGCCGAGGCGTACCGCTCGCTGCGCTCCACCCTGCTGCTCACCGGCCCCGACGCGCTCGCGCTGCCCGCCCCCGGGCACCCCGACCGGCAGGCCGGCGGCACCGCGCAGCGCCGGCCCGCCCACCCCGCACCGGTGGTGCTGGTCGCCTCCGGCAGCAGCGGCGACGGCCGGAGCACCACCGTCGCCAACCTGGCCGCCGCGCTCGCCGAGACCGGCCGGGACGTCCTGGTACTGGACTGCGACTTCCGCCACCCGCAGCTGCACAGCCACCTCGGGGTCGGCGGCGGACCCGGCATGGCCGAGCTGCTCAGCGGCGAACAGCTGGGCGAGCTGGACGAGTTGATCCGGCCGACCAACGTCGCGGGGGTCTCGCTGGTCACCGGCGGGAACACCACCGCCTACCCGGCCGCGCTGGTGCTGCGGGCCGCCGAGGTGCTGCACCGGGCCCGCCGGTACGCCGACGTGATCCTGGTCGACACCTCGCCGCTGCTGCACGCCAATGACGCCTACGACCTGGTGCAGCACGCCGACGCGGTGCTCGTCACCGTGCGCAGCGGCAACGTCACCCCCGAACAGGCGGACCGGGTGGCGGAGTTGCTCTCCCGGACCGGTGTGCCGGTGGCCGGTGTGGCCCTGCTCGGTACCTACGGCCCGCCCGGCCGGCGGCGGCGGGGTACGACCGGCAGCGGCACCGCGGCCCCGGGCGGTCGCTCCGGCCAGGCCGCCCTGCCGCGCCCGGCGGCACCCGCATCGGAGCGGCCGACGGACCGGGCGGCGAGCCGGTCGGCGGGCCGTCCGACCGACCCCGCCCCCGGCTCCGTGCCCGGGTCCGCAGCCGCCTCCGCAACCGCCGACGGCGGTGGCCCGGGGCGGCCGGCCCCCAGCTGGGCCCGCCGCGGCGCCAACGGCACGCGGCCGGACGGCGCGGCCACGGGCAGCCCGGGACCGTACAGCACCGGAGCGAACGGCACCGAACCGAACAGCACCGGAGCGGACAAGGGCGGAGCGGAGCAACCGGACGCCGGCCGCGGGTACCGGGACGGCCCCGTGTACCGGGCCGGCTCCGAGGCCGACGACCACGGCGAGGCCGCCCTGCTGCGCGAGGCGGAGGAGCGGTGAGCGCGCCCGTCCGGGTGCTCTGGCTGGCCAAGGGCCTCGGCCGCGGCGGCGCCGAACAGCTGCTGGTCAACTGCGCCCGCCACGCCGACCGTTCGCGGTACGAGGTCGAGGTCGCCTATGTGCTGCCGTGGAAGGACGCGCTGGCGCCGGCGCTCGTCGAGGCCGGCGTCCGGGTGCACTGCCTCGGCGCCCCGGCGAAGGGCGCCGGCGCGGGCACCCCCGGCCCGGGCGCATCGGGCCCGGGCACCCCCGGCCGGGCCGACCCGCGCTGGCCGCTGCGGCTGCGCCGGCTGCTCGCCGACCGCCGCTACGGCCTGGTGCACACCCACATGCCGGTCCCCGCCGTCGCCGCCCGGCTGCTGGCACCCACCGCCGGATCACCGCGCCTGGTGCACACCGAGCACAACGTCTGGGAGCGCTACCGCCCGGCCACCCGCTGGGCCAACGCACTGACCTACCGGCGCAACGACGCGGTGATCGCCGTCTCGCACGCCGTCGGACGGACCATCCCCGCCGCCCGGCGCCGCCCCGGCGACTGGGTGCACGTGGTGCACCACGGCCCCGACCTGGCCGGCGCCCCGCAGGGGCCCGCCGCCCGCGCCGCCGCCCGCGCCGAACTCGGCCTCCCGGCGGACGCGTTCGTGATCGGCACGGTCGGCAACCTGACGCCGAAGAAGGACCAGGCCACCCTGCTCGCCGCCCACGCCGCGCTGCTGCGCCGGCACCCCGGGGCGCGGCTGGTGCTGGTCGGGGCCGGGCCGCTGGAGGCGCAACTGCGCTCCCGGGCGGCCGAACTGGGGATCACCGACAGCGTGCTCCTCGCCGGTTCGCGCTCCGACGTCCCGCTGCTTCTCCCCGGCCTGGACGTCTTCACGCTGAGCTCCCGTCAGGAGGGGCTTCCGGTGGCCCTGATGGAGGCGATGACCAGCGGACTGCCCTCCGTCGTCACCCGGGTCGGCGGCATGCCGGAGGTGCTGGACGACGACGGGCAGGGCCTGCTGGTCGAGCCCGGCGACCCGGTCGCGCTCGCCGGGGCCCTGGGCCGGCTGGCCGGGGACGAAGCCCTCCGGGCGCGCCTCGGCGCAGCGGCCCGGGAACGGGCGAAGCGCTTCGACGTGGCGGGCGCCCAGCGGGCCGTCGAGGCGGTGTACGAGCAGGTTTTGCGGCACTGAGGCGGCACTGACCCCCGCGCCCACCGCCTCCCCGGAGGCCCTACCACCGAAATGAGTGCGAGTCCGGACGTGAGTGCCCTGCCCACCCCCGCCCCCGCCGCGCCGACCTACCGCCCGCTCAGGGACGACGACCTCCCGGCGGTGCTCGGCCTCCTGAGCGCCTCGCTGGCCGGCGGCCCGACCGGCACCCGTACCGCCGACTTCTTCACCTGGAAGCACCGGGAGAACCCGTTCGGCGCCAGCCCCGGCCTGGTCGCCGAGGCCCCGGACGGGCGACTCGCGGGCGTCCGGCTCTTCCTGCGCTGGCAGTGGCGCGAGGGCTCCACCGGCCGCACAGTCCGCGCATTCCGGCCGGTGGACACCGCCACCCATCCGGACTTCCGGGGGCGCGGCATCTTCCGCCGGCTCACCCTGGACCTGCTCGAAGAGGTCGCGGACGAGGCCGAGTTGGTGTTCAACACGCCGAACGGCAACAGCCTGCCCGGCTACCGGACGATGGGCTGGCAGGAGCTCGGGCAGGTCCCGGTGGCGGTGCGGGCGGTCCGCCCCGCGGCGTTCGCCCGCGGGGTGCGCGCCGCACTGGCCCGCCGCCCGGCCGGCCCGGCCGCACCGCCGGTCTGCCACCTGCCCACCGCCGGTGACTGGTTCGAGCACCAGCCGGCGGACGGCCCGCTGGCCGAGCTGCTCGGCGAACGGGCCGGCGCCGACGCCGCCGACCCGCGGCTCGGCGTCCGCCGCACGCCGGAGTTCCTGCGCTGGCGCTACGGCCGCGCCCCCGGCCTGGACTACCGCGTCCTCACCTGCCACCGCGGCGGCGAACTGACCGGCCTGGCCGTCGGCCGGCCCCGGCGGCGCGGCCCGCTGGCCGAGTTCACCCTCGCCGACGTGCTGGTCCGCCCCGGCGACCGGGACAGCGCGGCCCGGCTGCTGCGCGCCGCCGCCCGCGAGTCCGGCTGCGACCACGTCGCCACCCACCTCTCCCCCGGCACCGAGGCGGCCGCCGCCGCCCTGCGCACCGGCTACCTGCGCGCACCGCGCACCGGGATGACCCTCGCCGCCCGCACCACCGGCGGCGCCACCGGCGGCCCCGGCGCCGCCCTGGCCGACTGGCGGTTCAGCCTCGGTGACCTGGAGGTCTTCTGATGGCCCGGCCGGCCCCGGCGGCCCGGGGCGTGCTCCACCCGGGCCGGGCCGCCCCGCAGCCGGCCCCGCGCCCCGCCGCGCACCCGGCCAGGGCCGCCCGGGCCGCCCTGGCGCGCCTGCCCTGGCCGTCCGCCCTCGCCGCGGTGCTGGTGACCGGCTACGTCACCGTCTTCGTGCTCGCCACGGTGCACACCTCGTACGACACCTGGGGCGCGCTGCTGATCCTCCCGGCGCTGATGGCGCTCGGCACGCCGCTGCTGGCCCGGATCGCCGCCGCCAACCCCGAACGGGACGTGTTCCGCCTGCTCATGCTGGCCATGACGGCCAAGCTGCTCTGCGCCTTCCCCCGTTACCTGATGGCCTTCGTGCTCTACGGCGGCGCGGCCGACGCCAAGATGTACCACCAGAAGGGCAGCGAGCTCGCCGCCTACCTCGACGGGGCCGACCTGTTCGCCGGCGTCCACTACGACCTCGGGATGAAGGTCGCCGGCACCGGCTTCGTCATCATCGTCACCGGCGTGGTGTACGCGATCACCGGGCCGTCGCTGATCGGCGGTTTCCTGGTCTTCTCCTGGCTGGGCTTCTGGGGCCTGCTGCTGTTCTGGCGGGCGCTGCAGATCGCCTTCCCCGAGGCCGACACCCGCAAGTACGCCAAGCTGGTCTTCTTCCTGCCCTCGCTGCTGTTCTGGCCCTCCAGCATCGGCAAGGACGCCTGGATGATGTTCTGCCTGGGCCTGACCACCTACGGCACGGCCCGTCTGCTGGACCGCCGGTTCGGCGCCTTCGCCTGCATCGCGCTCGGCTCGCTCGGCACCGCGATGGTCCGCCCGCACGTCACCGCGCTCGCCGGCGCCGGGCTGATGGTCGCGTACGTGCTGCGCAAGCGCCCGCAGCAGGCCGGTGCGCTGGGGCCGCTGCGCACCATTCTGACCGCCGTGGTGCTGGGGGCGATGGCGGTCCTGATGCTGCAGCAGGTCTCCGCCTTCTTCGGCACCGACGGCACCGGCGGCGACGCCGTCAACCAGGTGCTCTCGGAGACCTCCCGGCGCACCAGCCAGGGCAACTCGATGATCAACGCGACCGCGCCCGAGGACGCCGCGCCCAGGTTCAGCCTCAACCCGGCGGGGCTGCCGGTCGCCGTGGTCAGCGTGCTGTTCCGGCCCTTCCCGTTCGAGGCGTCCAACATCCAGAACCTGATCCAGTCGGTGGAGTGCTTCGCGCTGCTGGTGATGTTCATCCGCAACTGGCCGCAGCTGAGCCGGCTGCCCCGGCTGTTCGTGCAGCGCTCGTACGTCGCCTTCACCGCCGTCTACACCCTGCTGTTCTGCTGGGCCTTCTCGACCATCAACAACATGGGGATCCTGTCGCGCGAGCGCGTCCAGGTGCTGCCGCTGGTGCTGGTGCTGCTGGTCGTCCCGGCGGCCGGCACCGCCCGCGGACCGGCCGGGCGGCGGCCGCCCCCGGTCTGGCGGGTCACCCCGGGGCAGTGGGGCGGGCGCCGCCGGCCGCCCGACGACCGGCCGCACCCGTACCCGGCACCGGCCCCACACCCGTACGCGGCCCCGTTCGCGAAGCCGCCTCCGCACGCGCACGCAGCCCCGGACCCGCACCAGCACCAGCACCCGCACCCGCACCCGCACCCGCACCCGCACCCGGCCACGAGCCACTCCGAGACCCAGTCACCGTCCCAGGGGGGATCAGCCACACCATGACCACCGACACCCTTGCCCTGCCCGCCGCCCTCGGCGGTACGCCCGCGTTCCCGGACGGACTCCCGCTCACCCGGGTGCAGGTCCCCGACCGCGCCGCGCTGCTGGAGCGGCTCGGCACCGTCCTGGACAGCGGGCAGCTGACCAACGGCCGCACCGTCGCCGAGCTGGAGGAGGCCGCCGCCGAACTGCTGGACGTGCCGCACGTGGTGGCCCTCTCCAACTGCACGGCCGGCCTGATGCTGGTGCTCCAGGCCGCCGGGGTGGAGGGCGGGCGCCCGGTGGTGATGCCCGGCTTCACCTTCTCCGCCACCGCGCACGCCGCCCACTGGGCCGGCGGCACCCCGGTGTTCGCCGAGGCCCGCGAGGAGGACATCACCCTCGACCCCGAGGACGCCGCCGCCCGGCTGGCCGCCGCCGACCGGCCGGCCGCCCTGATGGCCACCCACGTCTACGGCACGCCCTGCCAGGTCGAACGGCTCCAGGAGGTCGCCGACGCGGCCGGGGTGCCGCTGGTCTACGACTCGGCGCACGGCTTCGGCAGCACCCGCCGCGGGGTGCCGGTCGGCACCTTCGGCTACGCCGAGGTGTTCTCGATGAGCCCGACCAAGGTCGCGGTGGCCGGTGAGGGAGGCCTGGTCGCCACCCGGGACGCCGACCTCGCCCGCCGGCTGCGCATCGCCCGCGACTACGGCAACCCGGGCGACTACGACACGCTCTTCCCCGGCCTGAACGCGCGGATGAGCGAGCTGCACGCCGCCGTCGGCCTGAACTGGCTGGCCGGGCTCCCCGAACGAGTGGCTCACCGGAGCTCGCTGGTGGCCGAGTTCGCCGCCGGGACGGCCGGCCTGCCCGGCCTGCGGCTGGCCCTGCCGGAGAAGGGCGACACCTCCACCTTCAAGGACCTCACCCTGATCCTGGACTCCGATGCCTTCGGCCTCACCGCGCGCCAACTCGGCGACGCGCTGCGGGCCGAGGGCATCGACTCGCGCCGCTACTTCCACCCGCCCGTGCAGCGCCAGCGCGCCTACGCCCACCTCGGCCAGGCCGATGCGCTGCCGGTCACCGACCGGCTGTCCGGCTCGGTGCTCACCGTGCCGCTCTGGTCGCAGATGGACGCGCCCGTGGTGCGCCGGATCGCCGCCGCGGTAGCCCGGATCCAGCCGTACGCGGAGCGTCTGCGCTCCGCCTGACCGGAACCTGCCCGGTTACGCGGTTCGGGTGAACGCGGTTGGACCGCGGGCACCGCAGGTCGGCAGGATGTCCGGCCGGGGCCCGTGGTCCCATCTGACTTTTCCCCGAACGGATTTGGAGTCACCCGGTGCTCAAGGGATTCCGCAGCTTCCTGCTGCGCGGAAACGTCGTCGACCTCGCGGTCGGCATCGTCATCGGCGCGGCCTTCACCGCCGTCGTCACCGGGTTCGTCACCGCCTTCCTCACCCCGCTGATCGGGGTCGCCACCGGCGCGGTCGGCGACTTCACCCAGAAGACCTTCGCCGTGGCCGGCACCCGGTTCCCGTACGGCGTGTTCGTGAACGCGCTGATCAGCTTCGTGCTGGTGGCGGCGGTGATCTACTTCATCGTGGTGGTGCCGGTCGGCAGGCTGCAGACCCGACTGGACGGTGCCAAGCCGGCCCCGGTGGCCAAGGCGGACTGCCCGGAGTGCCTGAGCCCGATCCCGGCGGCGGCGGTGCGCTGCTCCTTCTGCACCTCCGAGGTGGCGGGCCGGCCGGGCTTCCCGGCGCAGGCCGCGGGGCCGCAGCAGCCGCTCGCGACCCACTGAGCCCGGGGCCGCGGAGGAGCCCCGGCACCGGCCCCGCCGAGTGCCGCGGTCCGGCCGGCCCGGGTCGCTGACCTCGGGCTTCGGGCCGCTGACCAGCCCTCACGCGAATTTTATCCCCGAAACATTCACGAGCCCCCGCCCGTCCGTCGGCGGGGGCTCGAATGCGCCAGCGCACGCCCTGCCCACAAAAGTTTCTTCGCCGGACCCCGAACCGTCCACCGCCCCGTCACCGCACCGGCTCCGAGGGGCCCCGTCCGGGCCCCGTTCGAGGCTCCGACCCCACCCGGAGCTGGCCGGAAGTCGTCGCCAGAATGTCCGTTGTTACTACTTTCGAGCCCTTTGTGCGAGCGAAGACTGTGTAAACACTCGAACTGCTCGGCCTCCCACTCTCCTCAGCAGGCGCATTGTGGGCTTACCGTATGCCCCATGACCTCGCCCCGCTCCTACGACGGAGTCGGCTACCCCTCTCCGTCTTTCTCCTCCGGCACGCCCATCTACGACTCCCTCGTCGCAGAGCGCGGTGTCCCGCAGATCGCGCCCATCAACGTGCCGGCCGCCCTGCCGCCGGCACTGTCGTCCGGTTACGGATCCGGCCTCGGCCCGTCCTACGACAACCGGTACGGCGGTGGGTACGACACCCCCGGCAGCAACCTCCCCGCGCTGCCGCCCGCCCGCCTCGCCCTGGGCCCCGGCCCGAGCAGCGGCCCCTCCGCCGGCCCCTCCACGGCGTACATCCCGGCGCAGCCCGCACCGGCGTACGCCTCCGCGGCCCAGCCGCCCGTCCCCGGGTACGGCGGCCCGCAGCCGTACGCCCCCGGCCAGCGTCCACAGGCCCCCGCCCCCGGCTTCTCGCAGACCACCGGCGGCGGCTACCAGCCCTCCGGCGGCCAGAGCTTCGGCGGCCAGAACACCTTCGTCGGCGCCGGCCAGGGCGGCCAGCAGACCTTCGGCGCGCAGCCGCTGGGCGGCCAGGGCTCCTTCGGCGGCCCGCAGCCGTCGGCCGGCCAGCCGCAGGGCGGTCCGCAGAGCTTCGGCGGCCAGCAGTCGTTCGGCGGCTCCAGCCCGGCCGGCTTCCCCGGCCAGGGCGGCGACCAGGGCTTCGGCGGCGCCGGGCTCCGCCCGGCCGTCTCCCCGGTGGCCCCGATCCGTCCGATGCAGCCGCAGCGCCCGGGCCCGTACGGCGAGCCCGGCCAGTTCCAGCAGGGCTACCAGCCGCAGGGCCAGGGCTACTGACACCCCGGGCCGGCCCCACCCGGCCCGAACCCGCACCACCTGAGCACCACCCGGGCGCGACCGCGCTCCGGGCGTACGGAGAAACGGGTCATCCACGGACCGCCCGGACCGCCACCCCCACGGCGTCCGGGCGGTCCGTGCGCGTACGGGGCCCGGCGCCGGCAAACGCGCCCGCCGTCGCGGCGCCCGCTGCTGGCAGGATGGGGGGATGCAGCTCACCGGCCTCCACGTCTACCCCGTCAAGTCCATGTACCGCCTGAGCCCCGCAACCGCCCGGGTCGAGCCGTGGGGCCTGGCCGGCGACCGCCGCTGGATGCTGGCCGACAGCACCGGACGCTTCGTCACCCAGCGCGAGAACCCCGCCCTCGGCCTGATCCGCACCGGCCTCGCCGACGACGGCACGCTCACCCTCACCGCCCCCGGCGGCTCCCGGATCGAGATCCCGGCCCCCGGTACGGCCACCGGCGACCCGCTCGCCGAGGTCGAGGTCTGGGGCACCCGCTTCCGCGCCGCCGAGGCGGCCGAGAAGGCCCAGGGCTGGATCGCCGAACACCTCGGCGACTACCGCCTGGTGCACCTGGACGACCCGCGCGCCCGCCCCGTCGACCCGAAGTTCTCCGAGCCCGGCGACACCGTCTCGATGGCCGACGGATTCCCGCTGCTGCTCGCCACCACCGCCTCACTGGACGCGCTCAACGCGCTGATCGCCGAGGAGCACCCGGAGGGCCACGAGACGCTGCCGATGACGCGGTTCCGCCCGAACGTGGTCGTCGGCGGGGCCGAGCCGTGGGCCGAGGACGGCTGGCGGCGGATCCGGATCGGCGAGCTGACCTTCAAGGTGGTCAAGCCCTGCGGCCGGTGCGTGATCACCACCACCGACCAGGAGAGCGGCGAACGCCGCGGCCCCGAGCCGCTGCGCGCCCTGGCCCGGCACCACCGGCTGCTGAGGAAGGCCTCGTTCGGGCAGAACCTGATCCCCGAGCGGCCGGCCGGCGCCCGGGGCGACGTGCTCGGCACGCTCCGCACCGGGGACGAGGTCGAAGTCCTCGCGGACGGCGCGCACTGGCCGGCGAACGAGCTGGTCTGACCCGTGGGCGCCGCCCGCGGCCGCCACCCGCCGGGGGGCGGGTCCGGAACCCGAGCTGTGCGCGCTCGTTGAAGCATGTGGTGAAGACGAAACGGCCCCCCGCCCCGCTCGGTGCAGGGCGGCCGGACCACCCGTGCGGGCGCGCTACGGTGGGCGCAGGGCGGCCCGCGCACCCCGCGCGCACGGCCCGCTGATCGCCGGCTCGACGAAGGTGGGACGAAGACCGTCATGGCTGAGCACAGGGTCCGAGTCACCCAGGACAGCGCATCCCGCTGGCGGCGCCGCGCCGGCGAGTACGACACGCTCGCGGAGGCCGTCGCGGCCGCCGAGCCGGGCGACACGGTGACGATCCGACCGGGCACCTTCCGGGAGAACCTGGTGCTCGACAAACCGGTCACCATCGTCCCCGCGCAGGGCCCGGGCACCGTCCGGATCGACCCGCCGAGCGGCGTGCCGCTCACCGTCACCGCCGCGGCCACCGTCCGCGACCTGGTGATCGAGGGCAGTGACAGCTCCGTCCCGGCCGTGCTGGTCACCGGACCGGAAGCCACCCCCGCGCTCATCGGCTGCCGGGTGGAGACCCGCTCGGCCACCGGCGTGGAGGTGACCGACGGCGCCCGGCCCACGCTGCGCGGCTGCGTCGTCGCCAACCCGGCCGGCCTCGGCCTGCGGCTGCGCGGCGAGGGCACCGCGGCCGCCTTCGACGACTGCGAGGTCGCCGCCGCCGGGCAGGCCGGGCTGGCCGTCCTCGGCGGTGCCACCGCCGCCCTCGAACGCTGCCGGATCCACCACGCGGCCGGCGCCGGCGTCCTGCTCAGCGACCCCGGCAGCGCCGCCGAGCTGACCGGCTGCGAGATCTACGAGATCCGCGGCAGCGGCGTCCAGGCCGACGCGCAGGCCGGCGGCCGGCTGGTGGACTGCGAGATCCACCGGGTCACCGGCAACGGCCTGACCCTGGACGGCCAGGCCGAGCTGGTGCTGACCGGCTGCCGGGTGCACGACCTGCCGGAGAACGGCGCCGACCTGCGCGGCCGCGCCCGGCTCAGCCTGGTCAACACCACCGTGCGGGACTTCGGCCGCGGCGCGCTCTCGGTCTGGGACCAGGGCACCGAGGCCACCGCGGAGTCCTGCGAACTGCACAGCTCCTCGGGCGAGTACCCGGCGCTCTGGGTCAGCGACGGCGCCAGGCTCACCCTCACCGACTGCTCGCTGCACGATCTGCCGGACGCGCTCTTCGTCCTGGACCGCGACTCCGCCGCGACCGCCGAGGGCTGCTCGTTCAGCAGGATCCGCAGCTCCGCCGTCTCGGTCAGCGGCGGCGCCGGGGTGACGCTCAGCCGCTGCCGCGTCCAGGAGGCCGGCACCGGGCTCTGGTTCCGCGACCACGGCAGCGGCGGACTGCTCACCGACTGCGAGATCTCCGACGTGGCCACCGGGGTGATCGTCACCAAGGGCGCCGACCCGGTGCTGCGCGACTGCACCGTACGGGCCAGCTCGGACGCCGGCGTGTACGTCTCCGCGCAGGGCCGCGGCACCTTCGAGGACTGCCGGGTCTCGCACGGCAAGGGCTTCGGCTTCCACATCATCGACGGCTGCCGCACCGTGCTGACCCGCTGCCGGGCCGAGCAGAACGAGCGGGCCGGCTTCGAGTTCTCCGAGCCCGGCCCGGTGGCGGAGGGCTGCACCTCGGACGACGTGGCACCGGCGGCGGCCGAGCTGCCCGCCCCGCGGACCGCCCGGCCGAGCACCCCGGCCGCACCGTCGACCGCGCCCTCCGTGGCCGTGTCCGCCGTCCACCCGGCCGGCGCGGCCGGCTCCGCCGGGGCGGCGATCGGGCCGATCCCGGACTGCCGTCCCGCCGACGAGGCGCTGGCCGAACTCGACGCGCTGGTCGGCCTGGCCACCGTCAAGCAGGAGGTCCGGACGCTGATCGACCTGATCGCGGTCGGCCGGCGCCGCCGCCAGGCCGGGCTGAAGGCCCCCTCGCTCCGCCGCCACCTGGTCTTCACCGGCGCCCCGGGCACCGGAAAGACCACGGTGGCCCGCCTCTACGGCGAGATCCTGGCCTCGCTCGGGGTGCTGCAGCGCGGCCACCTGGTCGAGGTGGCCCGGGTCGACCTGGTCGGCGAGCACATCGGCTCGACCGCGATCCGCACCGCCGCCGCCTTCGACCGGGCCCGCGGCGGCGTGCTGTTCATCGACGAGGCGTACGCGCTGGCGCCCGAGGACGGCGCCCGCGACTTCGGCCGGGAGGCGATCGACACCCTGGTCAAACTGATGGAGGACCACCGGGACGAAGTGGTCGTCATCGTGGCCGGCTACACCGCCGAGATGGAGCGCTTCCTCTCCGCCAACCCCGGTGTCTCGTCCCGCTTCTCCCGGACCATCACCTTCTCCGACTACACCGCGGACGAGCTGCTGGAGATCGCCCGCGCGCAGTGCGCCGAGCACGAGTACGCGCTGGCCGAGGCCACCGAGGGCGCGCTGCTGGACCACTTCGCCGGGCTGGACCGGGGCCCCAACTTCGGCAACGGGCGCACCGCGCGGCAGGTCTTCGAGACCATGGTCGAGCGGCACGCGATGCGGGTCGCCCACCTGACCGATCCGTCCACCGAGGAGCTCCAGCTGCTCGTCCCCGCCGACCTCCCGGCCGCCCGGCTGCCCTGAGGCGCCGGGCGTACCGGAGGTCCGTCGGCGGGGCGACGGCCGTCCGCGGCCGCGGAACTCCGGTACGCCCGGCGGCGCTTGCTGCCGATCGGGCGTGCCCGGCGCCGGCGGGACGGCCGTGCCCGGGCGGCCGTCACTACCCCGCGGCGGCGGCGGGCCCGAGCATCCGCTCCACCAGGAGCGCCAGGCGGTACTCCGCGAAGTCCGGGCGCAGGCGCCCGCTCCGGTCGAGGGTGACCAGCCCGTGCAGGGCCGCCCAGACCATCTCGGCGAAGGGCTCCGGCTCCTCCGGGCCGGCCACCTCGGAGATCGGGCCGGCCAGCGCGGCGAACGCCTCCTTCAGCGGGGCGGGTGAGTCCGGCCGGCCGAACGGCAGCTCCGTCGCGAGGGTGAACATGGCGTCGTAGAGCGCCGGGTTGGCGGCCCCGAAGGCCAGGTAGGCCGCCGCCACCGCCTCGAACGCCTCGACCGGGCCGTCGGCCCTCCGCGCCACCGCCCGCAGGTCGGCGGCCAGCACCGAGCAGCCCTCCAGGGCGACGGCGGCCACGATCGCGTCCTTGTTGGCGAAGTGGCTGTAGAGCACGGGCTGGCTGTACTCGATCCGTTCGGCGAGCCGACGGGTCGTCACCGCCTCCCAGCCCTCGGCCTCGGCCAGCTCGCGGGCGGTCCGGATGATCAGCTGATGCCGTTCGGCGCGATCGCGCTCGCGGCGCTCCTGGATGGACATGGAAACAACCCTAGCAGCGCTAGACAACCGAGCGCCGACCGCGCTAGCTTCGTTCCAGTTCCTAGCGGCGCTAGCAAAAAGTGCGGCGCAAGCTTCCGGTTCACCGCAAGGGGGATCCACCATGTCCAGCACCACCGCGCCCAGCAGCACCACGGCCGCCGGCCCGACCACCCGCCCGGCCCGAACGGCCCGCGAGCACACCGCCACCGTGCTGGCCGTCCTCCTCGCCCTCGGCATCGGCTACGTCGGCATCGGCTACCTGTTCGCCCCCGGAAGCACGGTCTCCGGCTTCGGCCTGCCCGAGTGGCCGCACGGCGGGGCCGCCGCGTTCTTCGACATCAAGGGCATCCGGGATCTCGCCTCCGGCATCGCTGTGCTGGTCCTGCTCGCCGCCGGCCACCGCCGCGCCCTCGGCCTGCTGCTCCTGGTCGACGCACTGATCCCGCTGGACGACGCGCTCAACGTGCTGAGCCACCACGGCTCGGCGGCCGCCGCCTACGGCATCCACGGCGCGACGGCCGTGCTGGTCGTCCTGACCGGCGCCCTGTTCCTGACCGAGCGCCGGCCCACCGCCTGACCGGTCCCACCACCCGGCCGGTCCCACCGCCTGACCGGTCCCACCACCCGGCCGGTCCCACCACCTGACCGGCGCACCGCCCGGCCGGCGCAGCGCGCACCCGCCCGCCCCCGCCCCGCCGCGGGGGCTTCCGGCGTCAGCCCTCCCAGGAGCCGCCGGCCAGGAAGGACTCCAACCGGGCCCGGAACGGCGCGATGTCGATCCGCTCGCCGGCCAGCCAGTCGTCGGAGTAGTACTTGTCGAGGTAGCGGTCACCCGGGTCGCAGATCAGGGTGACGACGCTGCCGCGCTCCCCCGCCGCCCGCATCTGCGCGACGATCCTCAGCGCGCTCCACAGGCCCGTCCCGGTGGAGGCCCCGGCCTTCTTGCCGAGCACGTCCTCCAGCACCCGCACCGCGGCGACCGAGGCGGCGTCCGGCACCTTCATCATCCGGTCGATCGCCCCGGGCACGAAGCTCGGCTCCATCCGCGGCCGGCCGATGCCCTCGATCCGCGAGCCGCTCTCGCAGACCGCGTCCGGGTCGTGGCCGACCCAGCCGTCGAAGAAGCAGGAGTTCTCCGGGTCGGCGACGCAGATCCGGGTGTCGTACTGCATGTAGTGCACGTACCGGGCGATGGTCGCCGAGGTGCCGCCCGTCCCGGCGGTCGCGACGATCCAGGCCGGCTCGGGGTGCGGCTCCAGGCGCAGCTGGGCGAAGACCGACTCGGCGATGTTGTTGTTGCCGCGCCAGTCGGTGGCCCGCTCGGCGTAGGTGAACTGGTCCATGTAGTGGCCGCCGGTCTCCTCGGCGAGCCGGGCGGAGGCCTCGTACACCTCGTCCGACCGCTCCACCAGATGACACTCGCCGCCGTGGAACTCGATCAGGTCGATCTTGGCCTGGCTGGTGGACTTCGCCATCACGGCGATGAACGGCACTCCGACGAGCTGCGCGAAGTACGCCTCGGAGACGGCCGTGGAGCCGCTGGACGCCTCGATCACCGGCTTGCCGGGGCGGATCCAGCCGTTGCAGAGCCCGTACAGGAAGAGCGAACGGGCCAGCCGGTGCTTGAGCGAGCCGGTGGGGTGGGTGGACTCGTCCTTGAGGTAGAGGTCGATGCCCCAGTCGGCGGGGAGCGGGAAGTGCAGCAGGTGGGTGTCGGCGGAGCGGTTGGCGTCCGCGTGGACCTTGCGCACCGCCTCCTTGAGCCAGCTGCGGTACTCCGCGTCGGAGCGGTCCACGTCGTCGGTGCGCGCGGCGTCCGTCCGCGCCGCACCCGCCGATGCGGCGCTGGTCGGCGCGGCACTCTGCTGCCCGGCACTCTGCTGGGTACCCACGGTCACTCTCCTCGCTCGAACCCCCCGGTTGCTCACTACGAGTGTATGAGAGTCACGATAAGTGACCGTTTTCGAAGCCCCAGCTTCCGCTTATCGCCACAGCCGGCCCACTCGGCCCAGTCCACTCGGTCCGCCGAGCCCAGCCCGCTCGGCCCGCTCGGCCCGGCCCGCTCCGCCCACTCGGCCCACTCAGCCCGGCCCGCTCAGCCCGCGGCCACCGACTGCGGGTCCGCCAGGTACGGCCGCCAGGCCAGCTCGGCCGCGCCCGCCAGCGCGCTGTGCGCGAGCTCCGCGCCGACGATCGGCACCCGCCCGCTGCGCCCCCAGAGGCAGCGCTCGGCGACCACCGCGCGCAGCCGCTCGGGCGCGGCCTCCAGCAGGTCGCGGTGGAGCCCGCTGAGCACCACCCGGTCCGGGTTGAGGATGTTGGCGACGCCGGCCAGCCCCAGGCCCAGCCGGTCGATGACGTGCTCGACGGCGGTCCGGGCCCGCTCGTCGGTGGCGGCGGCGTGGCACAGCTCGCGGGCCTGGTCGAGCAACGGGCGGTCCGGGTCGGGGGTGAGTCCGGCGGCGGCGAACAGCGCGTCCGGGTCGGTCTCGGAGTTGAGGCAGCCGCGGTTGCCGCACTGGCAGGGGCGGCCCTGCGGGTCGACGGTGAGGTGGCCGACCTCCAGGGCCAGCCCGGCGCTGCCGGTGTGCAACCGTCCGTCGATCACCAGCGCGCCGCCGACGCCGCGGTGGCCGGAGGTGACCAGCAGCAGGTGGCGGGCACCGCGGCCGGCGCCGTGCCGGTACTCGGCGAGCGCGGCGAGGTTGGCGTCGTTGGCGATGGAGGCGGGCAGCGGATCGAACGCGCGCGGGCCGTTGTCGGCGCGGCCGACCTCGACGTCGTACAGGTCGGCCACGGGGGTGCCGCTGGGCCAGGCGAAGTGCAGGGCGGCGAGCGCGGTGCCGTCCGGTTCGGTCACCGGGTTGGGCAGGGCGAGCGCGGCGCCGAGGCAGCGGCGGCTGCTGGCGCGGGCCAGTTCGGCGCCCGTCTCGGCGACGGCGCGCAGCATCCGGACCGGGTCGGTGGCGGCGGGCAGCGGCCGGTGCACGGGTGGTTCGAGCAGGCCGCCGAGGCCGGCCAGGGTGACGCTCAGCCCGTCCGCGTGGATCTGGCCGGCGATCACGACCGGGCCCTCGGGGTCGATGGCGAGCCGGTGCGAGGGGCGGCCGCGGCCGCCGCCGGCCGGGCGGGAGTCGACGGTGATCAGGCCGAGCGCCTCCAGCTCCGCGGTGACCGCGCCGGCGGTGGCCCGGGTGACGTCCAGCGCGCGGGTGAGCGCGGAGCGGGTCGGGGTCTGGCCGGTGTGGATGAGCGAGAGCGCGGGGCCGAGCAGCGTGCGGCCGCGATCGGGGGCCGCTCGGCGGTGGGCGTCGCGCTGCGCATCGTGGTCGGCCTCGGCGCCGCGCGTCGGGCCTGCGGGCTGCGGACTTGAAGGAGTGAGCTGCACGCCCCTATTGTTACTTTGTGCCGCTCCGAAACAAAATCCGTTCCCACACCCACGCCGACCGGCCGTTCCCCCAGTCTCGCAGCACGGCCACCCGATCCGACACCCCCTGGGGCGCGGCCCGCCTCGCCCTCACCGCGTTCTTCGCCGTCGACGGCTTCCTCTTCGCCGCCTGGGTGGTCCGCATCCCGGACATCCGCAGCCAGGTCAGCGCCTCGCACAGTGCGCTCGGCCTGGCCCTGCTCTGCGTCTCCGCCGGAGCCGTCGCCACCATGCCCGTGGTCGGCCGGCTCTGCCTGCGGTACGGCTCGCGGCCGGTGACGGTCGCCTCGCTCGCACTGCTGAGCCTCGCCGTCCCGCTGCCCGCCCACACCCACTCGGTCGCGGCGCTCGGCGGTGTCCTGCTGCTCTTCGGCGCGGGGTACGGGGGCGCCAACGTCGCCATGAACAGCGCCGCCGTCGAGCTGGTGGCGCAGCTGCGGCGCCCGGTGATGCCCAGCTTCCACGCGGGGTACAGCCTCGGTGGCCTGCTCGGCGCGGGCGTCGGCGGGCTGTTCGCGACCGCGCTCAGCACGGCCTGGGCGCTCGCCCTCGGCGGCCTGCTCGGGCTGCTCGTCACCGTGGCGGCGGGCGTGGTCCTGCTCCGCGGACCGGCCGCACCGCTCGCCGCGCCCGCCGCCGCGCCCGCCGCCGCGGGCACCACCGGCACCGGCACCGCAGGCTCCCGCCTGCCGCACGCCCGGCTGCTGGTGCTGCTGCTCGGCCTCACCGCGTTCTGCACCGCCTACGGCGAGGGCGCCGTCGCGGACTGGACCACCCTCCACCTCACCGACGACGTCCACGCCAGTGCCGGTGCTGCCGCCGCCGGGTACGCCGCGTACGCCTTCGCGATGACCAGCGGCCGGATCGCCGGCACCTGGCTCTCCATCCGGCTCGGCCAGACCAGGCTGATGTTCCTCGGCGGCCTCACCGCCGCCGCCGGCATGCTGCTCGCCGCGCTCGCCCCTTCGGTGCCGCTCGCCCTCACCGGATTCGTGCTGGTCGGGCTGGGCCTGGCCAACCTGTTCCCGCTCGCCATCGCCCGGGCCGGCGCCACCGGCGGCCCGCAGGGCGTCGCCCTCGCCTCCACCCTCGGTTACGGCGGCATGCTGATCGGTCCCCCGGTGATCGGCTTCCTGGCGGACGCCGTCGGCCTGCCGTTCGCCCTCACCACGGTCGCCGTGACCGCCACGCTCGCCGCCCTGCTCCCTCTCACCGTCCGCGGCCGCTGACCGGGCCCGCCCCGGGCCCCGGCCCGCCGTCCACCCGCCCACCGTCTCGCCGCCCCACCGTCCCCCGACCCCCCGACCCCCCGACCCGCCGACCCGCCGACCCGCCGCGTGGCAGGATGCCGCCATGACGACCAGCGGGCGTATCCAGGTACTGCGGGCGGCCGACCGCCCGGCCACACCGTGGCTCAACGGCGGCGGGGTGACCAGGGAGGTCGCCGGCTCCCCCGCCGGGGCCGGGCCGACCGCCTTCGACTGGCGGGTCAGCCTGGCGGACGTCGCCTCCGCCGGACCGTTCTCGGAGTTCCCCGGGATCGACCGGGTGATCACCCTGGTGGACGGGGACGGCATGGCGCTCACCGTCGACGGCACCGCGCACCGGATCGACGCCCCCTTCCGCCCGTTCGCGTTCCCGGGCGACGCGGCCACCGACTGCCGGCTGCTCGGCGGTCCGGTGGTCGACTTCAACGTGATGACCCGGCGCGGCCGCACCACGGCCGGGCTGGTCCTGGCCACCGAAGCCGCTCCCGTGGACGTTCCGGCCGGGGCCACCGTCCTCGTGCTCTGCCTGACCGGCAGCGCCACGCTCGCCGGCACGGCCCTGGCCCGTTTCGACGCCGCCCTGCTGGACGGCGGCAGCCCCGACGGCCCGGACCGCCACGAGAGCCCCGGCCCGTACGAACTGCGGCCGGACGGCGTGACCGCCGTCGTCACCTTCGGCCCGGCCGCCTGACGCGGCACCCGGCGGCACCCGGCGGCACCCGGCGGCAGACGCACGACTGCACGGGAAGTCGGACGGGCCGACTTCCCGTGCAGCGGCTCGCGCCGGGCGGTTCCTCCCGCGGCTCAGCCGCAGAACACCGGCGTCGCGTGGGCCGGGTCGAGCGCGTTGGTGACGAGGTGCAGCGCGGTCGGCGCGAAGGCGATCGCCACGTGCTCCGCGAGCGTGACCGGGCAGTGGTCCTGCAGCACCACGTTGTCCACGTTCGGACCACTGAGGAACTGCGTGCGGTACGGCGTGACCACCTCGTCGTACACGGTCGAGATCACCGTGTAGCGGACGCCCGGCACGGTGTCCGGCAGGGTGGCCATCCTCCGGTTGAAGGCGGAGTCGACCACCTGGTCCCGGCAGGCCTTGCAGGCCGTGTAGATCAGGTCGGCGACCCCGGGGAAGTACGGCACCAGGTTGGTGATGCCGTCGAGCGTGGTGCCGTGGTTGGACGGCGCCAGGCCGATCACCTTGCCGACCTTGGCCGCGCCCCCGAGGAACTTCAGGTAGTAGTTCGGGAGCATGCCGCCCTGCGAGTGGCCGACGATGTCCACCTTCGCGGCGCCCGTCGCCGCCCGCACCAGGTCGACGAACCGGCCGAGTTGGGCGGCCGACTCGTCGGCCGGGCCGAGCCCGCCGATCGGCAGCAGCAGTCCGCTGCCGGAGGAGGTGATGCCCGGCACCATGCCGTAGTCGAGGGCGAAGACGCAGTAGCCCTTGCTCTTCAGCAACGGTGCGAGGGCGAGCCAGTTCTCGTACCGGTTGGCGAAGGTGCCGTGCACCAGGACCACCGGTTCGGGGTGGGCGGCCGTCGGCCGGCAGGACCAGTCGTTGGCGCCCGGCGGCGAGGCCACCTGGTCACCGTCCGGCGGGAGTTGGGCAGCGGACGGGGCGGACGACGGGGCGGACGCGGTGGGGGTCGCGTCCGCCACGTCGGTCGCGTACGCGGCACCGGCAGGGCCGCCCGCCAGCAGCGCGCCGGCCAGCAGGGCCGCACCGAGGGTGCGAAGCACCCCGCGGCGCACGGGTCTTGCGGAGAAGCGGAGAAGTGGGGTTCCCAACTGTTGCCTCCACAGCGGAAGTTTGTTACCAACAGGTAACCCGAGTGCCTCCATCATGCGGTCGCCCCTCCGACCCGGCCCTTGGGTGTCCCCCAGACCTGGACGGTGTTTTCTGTGACCGGTCACAATTCACCCGCTTGCCTCCCCGGTTGCCTACCCGGTTGGCGGATCCCGGTGGTCGGCGGCGTGCCCGCCGACCAACGACTGCTCGGCGCCGTACCGGAGCTGGTCGAGTCCGTCGTCGCCACCCTGCTGAACCGGGTGCCGGTCTACCGCCGGCTGCCGCGCGAACAGGTCACCGGCGAGCTCGTCCAGGTCACCGAGCGGCGGATCCGCGCCCTCGCCCACGCCGTCCGCACCGGACTCCCCGCCCCCGAGGCCGAGTTCACCGCCGTCCGGGAGGCCGCCGCCCGGCGTGCCGAGGAGGGGCTGCCGCTCGACGCCGTCCTGCTCGCCCACCACCTCGGCCTGGAGGTCTGCTGGGAGCTGGTCACCCGGCAGGCCCGCGACGGCGACGCCGCCGACCTGCTCGTCCTCAACCGGCTGCTGCTCGACCAGCTCCGCCAGGCCACCGCGGCGGCCGGCGCCGGATACGTCGACGGCCGCCGCAGCCTCACCGACGAACGGCACGCCGCGCGGCACACCCTGCTCGCCGCGCTCCTGGACGGCGCCCCCGCCGGGGAGAGTGCGGCCCGCGCGGGTCTGCGGCTGCCGGCCACGTACGCCGTCCTGCGCCTCACCGTCGCCGACCACCCCGACGAACAGGCCCCCGGCGTCGACCGGACCGTCGCCGGCCACCGCAAACTGCGCCGGCTCCGCTCCGAACTCGACCACCGCACCCGGCAGTCGGCGCTCAGCTCGCTCTCCGCCTCCGGTGGCGTGGCACTCGTCCCGCTGGACTGCCCGCCGGACGGCGTCCCCGCCGCCACCTGGCAGCTGCTCGCCGACACCGTCCGCCGCGCGGCCCGCGCCGCGGGCGCCGCCGTCCGGGCCGGAGCCGCGGCGGCCGCCCCCGCCGGAGTGCCGGGCGCGGCCGTGCTCGCCCAGGAGGTGCTCGACGTCGCCCGGGCCTTCGGCCACCCGCCCGGCCTGCACCGCCTCGACGACGTGCTGCTGGAGTACCAGCTCAGCCGGCCCAGCCACGCCCGCCCCGGACTCGCCTCCCTGATCGGGCCGTTGGCCGACTCCGCCGACCTGCTGACCACCCTGCGCACCCACCTCGCCGGTGGCCTCAACCGCCGGCACACCGCCCACGCGCTGCATCTGCACCCGAACACCGTCGACTACCGGCTTCGCCGGATCGCCGTCCTGACCGGCCTCGACCCCACCCGCCCCGCCGACCTGCTCCGCATCACCGCCGCCATCGCCGCCCACGACGCCGAACGCACCCAGGAACCGGCCCGCGGCGGCGTCTGACGCCTGCCTCCACAGACGCCCTCCCCAGCACCCGCCGCCCGCCGCCCGCGCCCGACGCCTGCGGCGGGACGCGCGCCCTCAGACCCCCGACTCGCCCGGCAGCCGGAGGTCCCACCCGGCGAGGGCCCGCAGCTGCGCGGCCGTGATGTCGTCGGGCAGCGGGCTCGGGGCGTCGTACCGGAAGGGGGGCTGCCAGCCCTCCTCGGCCGTCCAGCGCCGGACGACCTTCGCCGGGGCGCCGGCGACGACACTGTGGTCGGGCACCTCGCCGCGCACCACCGAGCCGGCCGCGACCACCACGTTGCGGCCGAGCCGGGCGCCGGGGAGGATCACCGCGCCGGTGCCGATCCAGCTGCCGGCACCGATCTCGACGGGCTCGTTGCGCGGCCACTGCTTGCCGATCGGCAGGTCCGTCGCGCGGTACTCGTGGGCCTGGTCGGATATGTAGACGCCGGGGCCGGTCCAGACGTCGTCGCCGAGGACGATCGACTGGTGGCCGACGATGTGGCTGTCCCGGCCGATCACGCAGCCGCCGCCGATCCGGACGATCGGCTCGGGCCCGAGGTCGAGGCCGGGCAGGAAGCCGGCGCTGATGGTGACGCGCTCGCCGATGATCGAGAACGGGCCGATGGTGATCCACTGCTCGTTGAAGACCGCACCCAGCGGGAAGCTCAGCTTCGTCCCGGCGCCGAGCTCGCCGAACCGGTACGGGCCGGGGCTCTCACTGGACACCGCACCGGCCCGCTGCACCCACTGCCAGCCCCGGTGGACGAGGCGGCCGGCGGCGCGGCGACCGCCGGACCGGGCGGCGGAGAACAGGGAACGGGTGATCGACATGCGGCCACGCTACCGGTCGGTTGCCCACGGCCACCGAGGAGGCGGCCAACATCACACGCCCCCGGCCTGCACTCTCCCGGCCGCGCGGGACGACCGAACCCACCGGACTACGGACCCCGCCGAACCACCCAGCCGGCCGGACGACGGACCGCACAGGACCACCGAACACGCCGAACGACGGACCACGCCGGACCCCGACGGACCGCACAGGACCACGCCGGACGACCGGCGGGCGCCCGTCCGTGCGCGCTGCCCGCACGCGCCGCGCCCCGGGTCGACCATCCGCACGCCCCGCCCGTGCGACTCCCGCCCCGCCGGTCCCGGCCCGTCGCCCGGTCCGGAGGCCGACGCCGGGAGCAGACTCGGGGGCCATGAAGATCGTCATGAAGATCGTCGACCACATCATCGCGCTGGACCACGAGGGCGCCCTGCTCGCCGACACGGCCGCCCGCACCGACCCCGCAGCCCCCGTCCCGACCTGCCCGCAGTGGCAGCTGCGCGATCTCGTCCTGCACACCGGACGGGTCCACCGCTGGGCGACCGCCCACCTGCGGCACGCCCACCCCGTACGGCTGGACCGCGCCGGCGAGCGCGCGGCCTGGGGTCCGGACCCGTCGGACCACGTCCTGGTGGACTGGTTCCGCGCGGGCCACGCCGCACTGGTGGAGACGTTCAAGGCGGCGCCGGACGACCTGGACTGCTGGACCTTCCTGCCCGCGCCCGGCCCGCTGGCCTTCTGGGCCCGGCGCCAGGCCCACGAGACGGCCGTGCACCGGATCGACGCCGAGGCGGCCGCCGGGATCCGCGGCCCGGAGGTGGCGGCCGAGTTGGCCCTCGACGGGATCGACGAGCTGCTGCACGGCTTCATGGCGCACGCCAGGGCCGGGGCGGTGCGCAGCGAGGAGCCGCGCACCGTCCTGGTCCGGCCCACCGACGGGCCCGGCTCCTGGCTGGTCGGCATCGGCCCGGGCCCGCTCACCGTCTCCTCCCCCGCGGCGGCGGGGGCGCAGGCCGACCTGGTGCTCGACGGCCGGGCCTGCGACCTCTACCTGCTGCTCTGGAACCGGCCCCCGGCCGGGCGGGTGGAGCTCACCGGCGACGGCGCGCTCCTGGACCTCTGGCGGGAGCAGGCCGCCGTCGTCCAGGACTGACCCCGGCAGGGGGCCCGCCCCGGCCCGCCTCCGACGCAGGCCCGCGGGACCGGCCCGGCCCCGCCCGGAGCAGCCCGGCCCCGCCCGGAGCAGCCCCTGGCGCCGTTCCCCTACCGCCGTTCCCCTACCGGGCCCAGGGCGCCGGCCGCTTCTCCAGGAACGCCCGCATACCCTGCTGCGCCTCGTCCGATCCGAAGAGCCGGGCGGACAGCGCGACCAGCTCGTCCGCGTCCCGCTCGAAGGAGCGCACCACCTCGGCGTTGGCCAGCCGCTTCGACTCGGCGAGGCCCTGCGGCGAGCCCTGCCGCAGGGCGTCCAGCAGGCCCTTGAGCGCGGTGCCGGTGGACTCCGCGGAGTCCGTCGCCTCGGTGATCAGGCCGATCCGGGCGGCCTCGGCGGCGCCGAAGACCTCGCCGGTCAGGTAGTAGCGGGAGGCGGCGCGCGGCTCCAGCTTGGGGCGCAGCGGCAGCGAGATGACGGCGGGCGCGAGGCCCAGCCGGACTTCGGTGAAGGCGAAGGTGGCGGCCGGGCCGGCGAGGGCGAGGTCGGCCGCGCCGACCAGCCCGAGGCCACCGGCCCGGACGTGCCCGTCGATCACGGCGATCACGGGCTTCGCGCAGTCCACGATCGCCCGCTGGAGGTCCACCAGGCCGCGCGGGCCGACCGTCGGGTCCGCACCGGTCGCCTCGGAGAGGTCCGCACCCGCGCAGAACACCTTGCCGGTGTGGCCGAGGACGACGGCCCGGACCTCCGGGTCGGCGGCGGCCGCGGTCAGCCCGGCGGCGAGTTCGGCCATCAGCCGGGTGGAGAGCGCGTTGCGGTTGTGCGGCGAGTCGAGGGTCAGGGTGGTGACGGCGTCGGTGGTGGTGACGCGGACGAAGGGCACTTCGCGGGTCATCGGTGCGGACCTGCTTTCCGGCTGAGGGTGGGTCGGATTGCCGCGGCGCCGGTCCTGGCTCGGACGGCGCCCGGACGACTCTGACATGCCCACCCGCCGCTCGGCCAGAGCCTCCGGAGGTGCCGCGCGAATCGGGTGGCCCGGACACCGCCGGGCAGGGCACCATCGGTGCACATGATCACCGACTCCGTCCTCCTGCTCTCGCCCCGCGTGAACGAGACCGGTCTTCAGCTGCGCACCGCCGCGGGCCGCCGCGGTCTGCGCGTGCACACCGCCGCGGGCTGGCGCGCCCCGGAGGAGCTGCTCGGCGCCGCCGTGCACGTGTACGGCGGGCCGCTGTTCGGCGACGCGGTCGGCGGCGCGTTCGGGCTGGCGCTGCTGGAGCCGCCCGCGGACTGGCTGACCGGTCTCCCGCCGGAGCTGACGCACCGGTCGGTCTCGCTCGTCACGCTGGCCGAGGCCCGCGCGCTGCGCCGGCCGATGTTCCTCAAGCCGCCGGCGGACAAGCTGTTCGCCGCGAAGGTGTACCCGGACGGCACCGGTCTGCCCGGCCCGGACGCGCTGGACGACGACACCCCGGTGCTGGCCAGTGAGGTGGTCCGGTTCCGCCGCGAGTACCGGCTGTTCGTGCTGGACGGCGAGGTGCGGTCGGCCTCGCGCTACGCGGTGGACGGCGATCTCGACGCCGCTCCGCTCGCGGAGGACGGGCACCGGGCCGAGGTGGCCGCCTTCGCCGCCGATGTCCTGGCCGCTTCGGCGGCGGCCCTGCCGAGCGCGGCCGTGATCGACGTGGGCCTGGTCGACAGCGGGCCGGCGGGCGGCGGGCGGTGGGCCGTGGTCGAGGCCAATGCGGCCTGGGCGAGCGGCGGTTACGCCTGTGACCCGGACGCCGTGCTGGACGTGGTGCTGCGGTCCGGCGGGCCGGCGGGCGTCCTCGCGCCGGGTGACGGCCGGTTCTGCCGCGCGCTGCCCGAGGTGGTCGGCTGAGCGGGGGCCGGAAGCGGGTGGTGCGATGATCGTCCGTCAGCCACGATGGGCCGCATGACCTCGCACCCTCCGCACCACCTGACCCACATCGCCGAACCGGCCGGGGTCGCCCCCGCCACCGGCTACACCCACGTCGTCACCGGGACCGGGCGCCTCGTCGCGGTCTCCGGGCAGGTCGCCTTCGACGAGCAGCAGCAGCTGGTCGGGCCCGGTGACCCGAAGGCGCAGGCGCAGCAGGTCTTCGCGAACCTGGGCCGGTGCCTGGCCTCCGCCGGCGCCGGCTTCGGCGACGTCGTGAAGCTGACGTACTTCGTCACCGACATGGCGTTCATGCCCGCCGTCCGCGAGGCCCGGGACGCGCACTTCGGCGCGCTGCCGCTCCCGGCCAGTTCGGCGATGCAGGTCGCCGCGCTGTTCCGGCCGGATGTGCTGATCGAGATCGAGGCGCTCGCCCTGGTCCCCGAGGGCCGCGGCTGACCCCTGCCGGTGACCACTGCCGGTGCCCCCAACCGGTGACCCCTGCCGGTGAGAGCCGCTCGGGGCGGCCGGGCCGGCGGGCGGACGACCGGCGCCGTGCACGTCCCACCGCTCGGCGTCCGGCCCCCGGCCGCGGTGGGCTTCAGCCCGCCGCGACCGCGCCCTGTCGTCCGGCCCACCGGACGACGGGGCCCATGGCCAGCCCGGCCGCCGCGAGCAGCGCGCCGAGGGCGGCCCAGCCGAGCAGGCCGTACCCGATGACGGCGGTACTGACCACGGCCGGCCCGATCATCAGCGCGGCGGACGTCCCGGCGTTGAAGATGCCCTGGTAGGCACCGTGGTCGCGCTCGCCGGCCAGGTCGTAGCTGAGGGCCCAGGCGCCGGCCTGGCCGAGCACCTCGCCGAGCGCCTGCAACGCGACGCCGGCGAGCACCAGGGCGGCGGCCACGGTGGCGGGCAACCCGTGGGCGAGGCCGATCACCACGCAGGACGCGGCCAGGACCAGCCCGGCCCGCCCGCAGGCCCGGGCGGCGGTCGCGCGGTCCTCGGTACCCCGGGTGGCCCGGACCTGCAGGGCGATGACCAGCACGGTGTTGACGATCAGCGTGCCGGCCACGGTGATCCGCGGGGCGTCGGTCTGCTGGACCACCCAGAGCGGCACCCCGACCTCCAGCATCGCGAACTGCAGGCAGAGCAGCGCGTTCAGTGCCGTGACGAGCAGGAACGGCCCGTCCCGCAGCGCGGGGTTGCGCCGCCGTCCGCCCTCCTCCCGGCCCCCGCCCGACGCCGCGGCCGGCTCCACACCCGGCTCCACACCCGACGCCGCGGCCGGCTCGGCCGGCACGCCCTTGCGGCCCACCGCGGGAACGCTCAGCCGGTGGAAGAGCACGGCGACCGCCACGTACGAGAGGGCGTCGGCCAGGATCGCCGTCAGATAGGCCGGCCGGGTGTCCACCTGAAGGGCCACGGCGCCCACCGCGGTGCCGAGGCACATCCCGACGTTGGTCACCACCCGCAGGTAGGCGCGGCCCGCCACCCGGCGGTCGGCGGGCAGCACCTGGGCGTAGAGCGCGTTGCGCACGGCGGCGGAGCCGCGGTCGACGGCGGTGACCACACAGGCCAGGACGACGAACGCCGGGTAGCTGTGCACCAGGACGTAGCCGGCCGTACCCACCGCGTCCACCGCGACCAGCACCACCAGGACCGGCCGCGCGCCCCAGCGGTCGGCCGCCCGCCCGGCGGGCACGCTCGCGACGACCCCGCAGAGACCGGCGGCGGTGAGACCGAGCCCGAGCTGAGCGGCGCTCAAGCCGAGGACGCGGGTGAAGAAGAGCACGCCGACGGCGAGCGAGAGCCCGTTGCCCACGGTGTTGACGAGCGTGATCCCGGCGAGCCGGCGCACCATCGGGTCGGGGTGCAGCAGCCGCCCGGCACGGGAGCGCCGGGGCGGTCCGTCGGCGGGCAGGCCGGAGGCGGGTGCGGCGGTCTCCGCCGGTGAGGTGGTCATGCCCCCGATCCCACCCTCCCGCCGGGGGCGCGCAGTAGTGATTTAGGCTCTGGCTCAATGTCCGAGCCGGCCGGGGGTGGGTTGTGCACAGATTCCGGCTCGACCTGGCGGACCTCGCCACCACCTGGTTCGCCTGCTCGCCGATCCAGGAGGCGGTGCTCAGCCTGCGGATGTGGACCCACCCGGGCCACTACGCCCTGCAGTCGGCGGCCTTCGAGCGGCTGCGCCCCGCGTTCGACCGGCTGGACTCGACCCTGCTGTTGTCGCTGGTCTCCCCGAACCGCTGGATCCCGGACTTCCTGACGCCCCGGCCGGCCACCCCCGCGGCCGACTTCCGGGCCGAGTTGGCGGTGGTCCGCGGGCTGGCGCCCGAGCAGCTCCGCCCCGAACTGGAGCGGGCCTTCCTCCCGCACGGCCGGTCGCTGCCCGTCGTGCTGGAGGCCGGGCTGGCCGATCCGGCCGGGCTGCTCGCCCGGATCGGCGACGCGCTGGAGGAGTACTGGGAGGTCTGCCTGGCCCCCTCCTGGTGGCCGCGGGCCCGGGCCGCGCTGGAGGCGGACCTCGTGTACCGGGCGCGGGTGCTCTCCCGGCACGGCGCAGCGGCACTCTTCGCCGACCTGGACCACCGGCTGCGCTGGGAGAACGGGGTGCTCTCGGTCGACCGCCCCTGGTCGGACCTCGACGGCGAGGTCACCGTCGACGGGCGCGGGCTGGTGCTGACCCCGACGTTCTTCGCCCGCGGGGCGATCACGATGATCAGTGACGAGCGCGCGCCGCAGATCGGCTACCCGGCGCGCGGGCAGGGCGGCATGGCGGCCGAGCCGGCACCGGTCACCGCCGGCGCGCTGGAGTCTCTGCTCGGCGCGCCGAAGTCACGGCTGCTGGCCCTGCTGGCGGAGCCGGCCTCGACCACCGATCTGGCGTACCGGCTGGGGGTGACCCCGGGCGCGGTCAGCCAGCACCTGGCGGTGTTGCACGCGACCGGGCTGGTGACGCGGGCCCGGCACGGCCGTTCGGTGCTCTACAGCCGCAGCCCGCTGGGCGACGAGCTCACCGGCCGGCCGCGCCGGGCCTGAGTCCGGCCACCGCGCCGACGCCCACCCGCGCGGTCCGGACCGTCGCCGCCCGGCCGCCACTCCGGGTCGCCTACCCGGCCTCGGCCGACAACTCTCCACTGGTACAGACCTGTTGACGCATTGGTCCAGTCCTCCTAAAGTGCCCATGCCCACGTCTCCCCACGGCGCGGGCACCGGTCGGTCACGTACCACCGGCCGCGCACCGCCGCACCGCACCGCACCGCCGCACTGCAAAGCACCGCACCGCACCGGCCGGGCAGTTCGGCCGGGCTCCATCCGCACGGTTCTACGTCACCCTGTCCAACCCCCACAGCCACAGGGAGAACCATGTCCGCTCCACCTCGGGCTGCCCGTCTCCGGGCCCCCCGCCGTCCGGGGGCGCGCCTCCGGGCCCGCCGCCCGCGTGCGCACAGCAGACTGCTGACGCTGCTGGCCGCCCTGCTCCTCCCGCTGACCGCCCTCACCGCGCTGGCCACCCCGGCCAACGCGGCCGGACGGCTCACCGCCGCCTTCACCACCGCCGACAACGGCTCGTGGTGGAAGGGCACGTACATCGTCCACAACGACAACGCCGCCGCCGTCTCCGGCTGGACGCTGGAGTTCGACCTCCCGGCCGGCGTGACGATCCAGAGCAGCTACAACGGCACCGCGACGGTGAACGGCCGCCACGTGACCGCCACCAACGCGTTCTACAACGCCAACGTCGCCGCCCACGGCACCACCGAGCCGTACAGCTTCTGGTTCGTGGCCAACGGCCCGATCACCGCGCCGACCGGCTGCCGGATCAACGGCGACAAGTGCGACGGGAGTTCGGACGTCCTGCCGTCCGCCCCCGGAGCCCCGGTGGTCACCGAGTCGACCGCGCACAGCCTCGCCCTGAAGTGGCCGGCCGCCACCGGCGGGGACTTCCCGGTCGCCTCCTACGAGGTGCTGAACGGCACCACCGTCGTGGCGACCGCCGCCGGCACCGACACCGTGGTGACCGGACTGACCCCGGCCACCTCGTACACCCTGACCGTCCGGGCCAAGGACACCCGGGGCAACACCGGCCCGCTGAGCACGCCGGTGACCGCCTCCACCTTCGACCCGGCGACCGACCCGACACCGCCCACCGCACCCACCAACCTCCGGGCCACGACGGTGAACTCGACCGACGTGACGCTCGCCTGGAACGCCGCCACCGACAACCAGCGGGTGGCCGCCTACGACGTCTACCAGGGCTCCGCGCTGGTGCGCTCCGTCACCGGCAGCACCCTGACCACCACCGTCAACGGCCTCTCGCCGTCCACGGGTTACACCTTCACGGTGAAGGCCCGGGACGGCGCCGACAACGCCTCGCCCGCCTCGGCGCCGCTCGCCGTCACCACCGCGGACCTGGTCGGCGCCGGCAAGTACGCGCGGGTCGGCTACTTCACCCAGTGGGGCATCTACGGGCGCCAGTACTTCGTGAAGAACCTCGACACCTCGGGCAGCGCGGCCAAGCTCGACGTCATCAACTACGCCTTCGAGAACATCGATCCGGTCAACCTGACCTGCCTGGCCGGCGTCACCAAGGGCACCACCGCCGACCCGCAGGACCCGGACCAGGGCACCGGCGCGGGCGACGCGGACGCCGACTACGCCCGCCCGATGAGCGCCGCCCAGTCGGTGGACGGCGTGGCCGACGACGGCTGGGGCAAACTCCGCGGCAACTTCAACCAGTTGAAGAAGCTCAAGGCCAAGTACCCGAACCTCAAGGTGGTCGTCTCGCTCGGCGGCTGGACGTACTCCAAGTACTTCTCGGACGCGGCCGCGACCGACGCCTCCCGGCAGAAGTTCGTGAAGTCCTGCCTCGACGTCTGGATCAAGGGCAACCTGCCGCTCTACAACGGCGCCGGCGGCGACGGCGTGGCGGCCGGGATCTTCGACGGCATCGACCTCGACTGGGAGTGGCCGGGCTCCGCCGACGGTCACGCCGGCAACCACTACAGCGCCGGCGACAAGACCAACCTGACCCTGCTGCTGGCCGAGTTCCGCAAGCAGCTGGACGCGCTCGGCGGCTCGCACAAGCTGCTGACCGCCTTCACCCCGGCCGACCCGGTCAAGATCAACCAGGGCTGGGACCTCTCGAAGATCTTCAACTACCTGGACATCGCCAACGTCCAGGGCTACGACTTCCACGGCGCCGGCAGCGACAACTCGTGGGAGCCCAACCGGACCGGCCACCAGGCCAACCTCTACCAGGACGCCCAGGACCCGTACCCGAACCACTTCAGCGTGGACGCGGCCGTCCAGGCCTACCTCTCCGCCGGGGTCAACCCGCGCAAGCTCACCATCGGCTTCCCCTTCTACGGGCGCGGCTGGCAGGGCGTGGCGGACGGCGGCGCGGCGGGCGAGTGGCAGAGCGCGACCGGCGCGGCACCCGGCCAGTTCGCCGAGGAGGCGGGCACCCGCGGGTACAACAACCTGATCACCACCTTCCCCAACCTCACCGTCCGCCACGACACCCAGTCGATCGCCACCTACGGCTACACCGGCGCGGGCGGGCAGTGGTGGACCTTCGACGACGCCTGGTCGATCGGCCAGAAGACGGCCTACCTGAAGTCGAAGAACCTGCTCGGCGCGATGATCTGGGAGATGACCGGCGACACCCCGAACGGCACGCTCATCACGGCACTCGACACCGGGCTCAAGTAACACCCGGGCTCACGCAACACCCGGGCTCACGCAACACCCGGGCTCACGCAACACCCGGGTCTCCCGGGGCGGGCCGCAGCCCGCCCCGGGAGGCCCGTCCGCTCAGCGCGAGGCGATCGAGGAGAGCCGCCGCGCCGCCCGGTACTGCCGCAGCACCTGCGCGAAGGTGGTGTGCCCCTGGGTCGTCCGGGCGAACGCCCGCCAGGCCGGCGCGATCAGGCAGACCGCGGCGTGGAACAGGTACGGCCGGCGCTCGAACGCGGCCAGCATCTGCTTTCCGGCCCGCATCTCGACGCCCAGCCCGGCCTTGACGGCGAAGGCGTAGTTCAGCGCCTCCCGCCGCACCTCGGAGGCGTTGCCCGCCTCGGCGACCTTGACCGCCCACTCGCCCGCCAGCCGGCCCGAGCGCAGCGCGTACGAGATGCCCTCGCGGGTCCACGGCTCCAGCAGGCCGGCCGCGTCGCCGGCCACCAGCACCCGGCCGCGGGCGAGCGGCGAGTCCTCGGCCCGGCAGCGGGTCAGGTGCCCGGACTCCACGCTCGGCGGGAACCCGGCGAGCCCCAGCCGGCGGATGTAGTCGGCCAGGTACTGCTTGGTCCGCTCGCCGTCGCCGCGGGCCGAGATCACCCCGACGGTGAGGCTGCCGGACTCCGTCTTCGGGAAGACCCAGCCGTAACTGCCGGGCAGCGGGCCCCAGTCGAGGTGGATCCGGCCGGCCCAGTCGGCCGCGACGGAGGCCGGGACGGGGATCTCCGCCTCCAGCCCGAGGTCGATCTGGTCGAAGGAGACCCCGACGTGCCGGCCGATCCGGCTCGCGCTGCCGTCCGCACCGACCACCGCACGCGCCTCGAACGTGCGCCCGTCGGAGGCGGTGACGACCGCCGTGCGGTGCTCGCCGCCGCGCTGCTCGACACCGGTGACGGTCACTCCGGTGACCAGCACCGCACCGGCCTGCTTGGCCGCCTGCACCAGGCGCAGGTCGAACTCGTCGCGGTTGACCAGCCCGAAGAGCATCCGCTTCGACCGCCGCGTCCGGGTGAACCGGCCGTTGTAGGCGAAGGTGACGGCGTGCACCCGGTCCTGGAGCGGCAGCCGGAAGTCCGGCGGGAGGCTGTCCCGGGACGGGCCGATGATGCCGCCGCCGCAGGTCTTGTACCGGGGGTGTTCGGCCTTGTCGAGCAGCAGCACCCGGCGGCCCTGCGTCGCGGCGGCGTGCGCGGCCGACGCCCCGGCCGGTCCGGCGCCGACCACGACGACGTCCCAGACGCCGTCCGGGGGGTCGAGGCGGTCGGGCCCGGACGCCGCCCGGTCGGGCTGCATCCCGGACGGCTGTCCGGACGCCGCGGCGTCGAGCGGGCTACGGGAATCGGAGCTTCCGGAGTCAGTCACGTCGAGCAATCCTATGCGGCCCGGTGAGCCGGCGTCCGCCGCGGCACCCCGAACATCCGCACGATCCCCACGACCGCTCGTTCGGCCCGGCCTATGATCGTCCGTACCCCAAGTCCACACCCCAAGTCCACGTCGCCCGCCGGAACCATCCTCCCCGACGGGCCAGCCCTCCCGGAGCACCCGCATGCCGAAGCAGCCCCTGGCCGACGCCGTCCGGTCCCTGATGGACCGTGCCCGTACCGACCTCGCCGAGCTGGTCGCCTTCCCCTCCGTCGCCGACCCGCGGCAGTTCCCGGTCGAGGAGTGCCGCAAGGCCGCGCAGTGGGTGGCCGACGCCTTCGCCGCCGAGGGCCTGACGAACGTGCAGCTGCTGGACACCCCCGACGGCACCCAGTCGGTCTACGCCGAGCTGCCCGGCCCGGCCGGCGCACCCACCGTGCTGCTCTACTCCCACTACGACGTGCAGCCGCCGCTGGACGAGGACGGCTGGCTGAGCCCCGCCTTCGAGCTGACCGAGCGGGACGGCCGCTGGTACGGGCGCGGCGCCGCCGACTGCAAGGGCAACATCCTGATGCACCTGACGGCCCTCCGCGCGCTGCGCGAGGTGTACGGGGACGGCTACCCGGTCGGCCTGAAGATCGTCGTGGAGGGCTCGGAGGAGCAGGGCACCGGCGGCCTGGAGCGGTACGCCGAGGCGCACCCCGAGCTGCTGGCCGCCGACGCCATCGTGATCGGCGACGCCGGCAACTTCGCCGCCGGACTGCCCACCGTCACCGCCTCGCTGCGCGGCATGACGGTGGTCGAGGTGACGGTCACCACGCTGGCCGGAAACCTGCACTCGGGCGCCTTCGGCGGCGCCGCCCCGGACGCCCTCCAGGCCCTGGTGAAGGTGCTGGCCTCGCTGCACGACGAGCACGGCGACGTCGCGGTGGCGGGGCTGGCCGGCGGCCAGACCTGGCCCGGCGTGCAGTACCCGGAGGAGAAGTTCCGGGCCGACGCCAAGGTGCTCGACGGCGTCGCGCTGTCCGGCACCGGCAGCGTCGCCGACCGGCTCTGGGCCCGTCCGGCGGTCACCGTGCTCGGCATCGACGCCCCGCCGGTGATCGGCGCCACCTCCTCCGTCCAGGCCACCGCCAAGGCGCTGGTCAGCCTCCGGGTGCCGCCGGGCACCGACACCGCCGCCGCCCAGGAGGCGCTGGCCGCCCACCTGGAGGCCCGGGTCCCGTTCGGCGCGCAGCTGCGGATCGAGCGCCACGGCAACGGTTCGCCGTTCAGCGCCGACACCTCCGGCCCGGCCTACGAGGCGATGGGCGAGGCGATGGCCGAGGCCTTCGGCACCCCGATGGTCGCCTCCGGCGAGGGCGGCTCGATCCCGCTCTGCAACACCCTGCAGACGCTCTACCCGGAGGCGGAGATCGTGCTGATCGGCGTCGAGGAGCCGACCACCCAGATCCACGCCGTCAACGAGAGCGTCGACCCCGAGGAGCTGGAGCGGATGGCGCTGACCGAGGCGCTCTTCCTGCGCCGCTACGCGGAGCTCCGCAAGCGCTGAGGCCCCGACCGGCCGGACACCCTCGCACCCCGGCCGCTCACCGCGCCCCGCTGCTCACACCCCGGCCCGCTCGGCCGACCGCTCCCGGTCGGCCGGGCGGCCACCGGGCCGCCGGCCCAGCCGCGCCGCCGCCGCGTGCACCAGTGCGTACCCGACGGCGCCGACGGCGAGGCCCGCACCCGCCCCGAAGCAGAACTCCGGGATCAGGTTCCGCCGCAGCGGCGTGAGCCGGTGCACCACCCCCGCCGCCGTCGCCGCGCCCAGCACCGCGACGGCGGCCCGTCGGACGCCCGCCGGAGGGCGCACGGCCGGCTCCACGGGCTCGACCGCCCGGACGGCACGCCCCGCCCAGCCGGCCAGCGCGGCCAGCGCCAGCGCGGAACTGCCGTACTGGAGCGCCGTGTACAGCGGCAGCCCGGCGACCGTCCGGTCCAGCACCGGCAGCAGGGTGACGCCGAGCCGGCCCTCATGGGTGAAGGCGTCCCAGCCGACGTGGGTGGCCGCGCCGATCGCCGCCGAGCCCGCGAACCAGGCCGCGGCCGCGGCGGTGCCGCCGCCCGTACCCGCCGCGCCGCCGTCGCCGCCCGCAGCCCCGGGCCGGCCGGACCGGCGGACCGTCAGCGCCTCGGCCGCCCCTGCCCACCGGCCGGGCAGCAGCCCGACCAGCGGGCCGCGCAGCAGACCGTGCCAGCCCGCCACGAGCGCGCCCGCTATCACCACGTCCACCGTCGGCACCGCCCACCAGCGGTGCGTCAGCCCGCCCTGCCCGTACACGCCGGGCAGCAGCGACTCCGCGAAGAACGGCACGTCGGGCGCCATCGAGCCGGCGACCAGCGCCGAGGCGACCAGAGGCCCGCGCGCCCCCGCCGCGCGCAGCAGGGGCAGGACGGCGGCCGGGTGGCTCAGGGTGAACGGCATGCCCCCATCCTGCCGCCCCCGCCCGCTTCCACCGAACCGGCCACCCCCGGGGCGAACAACGGGACGGACGACGGGACGGACGACGGGACGGACGGCGGGGCGAACAACGGGACGGACACGCAGCACGAGCGACGAGGAGCCGCGGGGAGGGCGCGGGCAGCGCGCGGCCGCCGCACCCCGCTACGCCGCGTCGGCCGCCCGGGCCAGGCCGAGGGCCGTCCGCCGCCCGGCCTCCAGGTAGCGCAGCTCACCGCTGCGGCGGGCGTCCAGCGCGGCCGCGAGCCGCCGGTACCGGCCGGGCGGCAGCAGGCCGGCGGCCTCCTCCAGGCTGACGAAGCGCCAGCTGCGCAGTTCCTCCTGCGGGAGGAGCAGGCCCTGACGGGCGGCGGCGTCCAGCAGACCGCCGTCGTAGACCAGCCGCAGGCCGCCGCGGCGCGGGCCGGTCCGCGGCTCCCAGTCGACCGCGAGCAGCCGCAGCGCGGCCGGGTCGAGGCGCAGGCCGAGCTCCTCGGCCGTCTCCCGCAGGGCCGCGTCCGTCGGCGCCTCGCCGCGTTCGACGACGCCGCCGGGGAACTCCCAGTCCGGTTTGTAGACCGGGTCGACGAGCAGCACCCGGTCCTGCTCGTCGAAGAACAGCACGGCGGAGGCGACGGTGTCACCGGTCGGGTCGGGGGTCTGGACGATCGGGCAGCGGGCCGAGCCGTCCTGGACGAGCCGGGCGAGCCGCTCGGCGGTCTCGCGCGGCGTCAGGGCGCCGCTGTCGACGAGCCGGGCGTCCCGGCCGAGCCAGCGGCGGGCGGTGCGGTAGCGGGGCAGGTGCTCCAGGCACCACTGCCGGATCCGCTCGCTGCGCTCGGGATCGTCGGGGATCTCCTCGCGTTGGGCTATCCGCTCACGCAGGATCGTTTCTTCTGGGTCCAGCACGAGGTGGTGCACCGTGATCCCGTTCGAGGCGAGCGCCCCGAAGATCTCGTCCCGGTAGTCCTCCCGGAGCAGCGTCATCGGGACGACCAGCGGGCCCGGCACCTCACCCAGCAATGCGGCCGCCGTCTCCGGGACGAGCCGGCGCCAGGCCGGCAGGTCCTGGAAGTCCGACACCGCAGCCAGCCGGTCGGCCGGCAGCATCCCGCGCAGCCCGAACCCGATCTGCTCCGGGTCGAACAGCGTGCTGCCGGGCAGCAGCTCGACCAACTCGCGGCAGGCACTCGTCTTGCCCGCGCCGAACGTGCCATTGACCCAGACGATCACAACGTCCCCTGCCCCTCGACTTCCCCCGGTGCCGTTCGCACCGGGCGGCGCCCCCGTCGGCCGAACCGGCGCCACCCGAGGTGGTACCCCCGCCGTGCCGGTCCCCATACCTCCGGACGGGGGCCGCCCCCAGGATCGCAGGCCGCCCCGTGACAGGGGCATGTGCCCAGGCCAGAAGGGCTGCCCCGACCTCCGCGCGCCCGCGTCACCGCCGGTCCGCGCGCCCCCGGACACCGGCGTCCGCACTCATCGTGCGCGCCCCCTCCACACCCCACGCGCCCCCTCCGCACCCGACCTCCGCACCCGACCTCCGGACCCGACCTCCGGACCCGACCTCCGGCCCGCGCCGGACGCCCTCCCCGACCCGACCTCCGGGCGGGGGCGGACCGTCACGAACGCCCGGGCCGGCCGGGAGTCGGTGCCTCCCGGCCGGCCCGGGCGTCGTACCACCCGGATGCGGGCCTCAGGGCCGGCCCATGTGCGTGGGGTAGTAGCCGCTGCTGATGCCCGAGATGCGGATGTCCGTACCGGGCCGGGCGGCCTCCACGTACTGGTTGTTGCCCAGGTAGATCGCCACGTGGTGGATTCCCCGGGCGCTGCCGTCGTCCGACCAGAAGAGCAGGTCACCGCGCCGGAGCTGGCCGGCGCTCACCGGCGTGGTCGCCGCGTACTGGTCGTTGGCGACCCGCGGCAGGTCGATCCCGCCGCGCCGGAAGGACTGCTGGACGAGGCCCGAGCAGTCGTAGCCGTCCGGTCCGTTCCCGGCCGTCAGGAACGGCTTGCCGAGCTGGGCCAGCGCGAACTGCACCGCCGTCTCGACGTCGCCGTCGGCCGCGGGCGCCGCGGCCGAGGCGGAGGAGCCGGACGACGAGCCCGAGGAGGAGCCGCCCCCGGTCCGGTCCAGGTAGATGTCGTAGTGCGAGGTCCAGCGCCACTCGCCCTGGCTGTTCTTGAACCAGTAGCGCGAGCCGTCCCACCCCTGCTTGATCCCGCCGGAGGAGGACGAGGAGGACTTGGCCGGCGAGGACGAGGAGCCGCCCCCGGTCCGGGCCTGGTAGATGTCGTAGTGCGAGGTCCAGCGCCACTGGCCCTGGCTGTTCTTGAACCAGTACCGCGAGCCGTCCCACCCGGCGTGGGCCGGCGCGGACTCGGCCGCTGCGCTGCCCACACTGGTGCCGAGGCCGATCACGCCGGCTCCGGCCGCGATCACGGCCACCATGCCTATCCCCCGGCGCACCCGCGCCGACCGGGAGGGACGGGCGGCACGCGGCCGCGCGTCGGTGGTGGCGTGCTGCTCGGTCGGGTCGTCGGCGGCACCCGGGGCGCCGGTGTTGACGGTCGTCATCCTGCTGTCTTCCTTTGCTGGCTCTACTGCGTTGCTGAGCGGGGATCGGCAGAGGTCCTCCGGCCGACATGCCGCGGCTTCCGGTGTTCCTGCGACCGGGAGCCGCAGCATGTCCTGCGGGTATTCGGTTCTGCCTGCGTGTCACGGTAGGCACGCGTCCGCTCACGGCGCGCAGTGGAGTGCGCCAATGGAAGGGTTCACGGATGGTGAGCAGGGCGACGGACAATCAGGTGAGCGATCGGGTGAGCGACCGTCACCGGATGACCTCCCGTCACCCGTGTGCCGCCTCCGCCAGCAGCTGCTTCTTCAGCACCTTGCCCATGGCGTTCCTGGGCAGTTCGGACACCAGCACCACCTTGCGGGGCCGCTTGTGCACCGAGAGCCGCTCCGCCACGAAGTCCGTCAGCTGTTCCCCCGTCACCTCGCCGTCCGCGATGACGTACGCGACCACCGCCTGGCCGAGGTCCTCGTCGGGGGTGCCGACCACGGCGGCGTCGGCGACGGCGGGGTGGTCGCGCAGGGCCGCCTCGACCTCACCGGCGCCGATCCGGTAGCCGCCGCTCTTGATCAGGTCCACCGAGGCCCGGCCGACGATCCGGTGGAAGCCGTCCTCGCCGATCACCGCGACGTCGCCGGTGCGGAACCAGCCGTCCGCCGTCCACGACTCGGCGTCGGCGTCCGGGCGGTTGAGGTAGCCGGCGAACAGGGTCGGCCCGGCGACCTGCAGCTCACCGACGCTCTCGCCGTCGGCCGGCACCGGTTCGCCGTCCTCGCCGACCAGCCTGGTCCGGACGCCGGCCAGCGGCAGGCCGACGCTGCCGGGGCGGCGCTCGCCGTCCGCCCGGGTGGAGACGGTGATCAGCGACTCGGTCATGCCGTAGCGCTCGATCGGGGCGTGGCCGGTCAGCGCGGCCAGCTTGGCGAAGACCGGCACCGGCAGCGGGGCGCTGCCGGAGACCAGCAGCCGGGCCGAGGCCAGCCGCCCGGCCGCCGCCGGGTCCGCGGCCACCCGGGACCAGACGGTCGGCACACCGAAGTAGAGGCTGCCGCCGGCGGCGGCGTACCCGGCCGGGGTGGGCCGCCCGGTGTGCACCAGCCGGCTGCCGGTGCGCAGGGCGCCCAGCACGCCGAGCACCAGGCCGTGCACGTGGAACAGCGGCAGGCCGTGCGCCAGGGTGTCGTCGGCGGTCCACGCCCAGGCCGCGGCCAGCGCGTCCAGATCGGCGGCGACCGCCGACCGGTGGATCACCGCGCCCTTGGGCGCGCCGGTGGTGCCGGAGGTGTAGAGCACGAACGCCGCGGTGTCGGGGGCGGGCTCGGGGTGGGTGGCGGCGGACCGCTCCGCCGGGTCGACCGGCAGCGCGGCGACCCCGGCGTCCTCGGGCGGCGTGTCGCCCGCGGCGTGCGCGAGCAGGACGGCGCCCGAGTCCCGCAGGATGTGCGCGCGTTCCTTGGGCCCGGAGTCGGGCGGCAGCGGCACCACCGGCACGCCCGCCAGCAGCCCGCCGACCACGGCGACGACGGTCTCGGCGGTGGGCCGGGCGAGCACGGCCAGCGCCGGGGCGCCGGCCACCCGGTCGGCCACCGCGCTCGCCGCCCCGAGCAGGTGCTCGCGGGAGAGCGCCCGCCCGTCGATCCGCAGTGCGTCGCCGGAGTCGCCGTGGTCGCCCCGAAGCGCCGTCAGGAGTGTCATGCCTCTGCCCTCACCCTTGCCCCTGCACCCGGGCCGCCGCCGCGGGCAGTCGGGTGCAGCAGTGTCGTCACCGATGGTGCGGCCGACTCTACGGGGCACGGGTTCGGCCGCTCCAAAGCCGCGGGGCGCGCCCGGGAGATCCCGGACGCGCCCCGGCGTCGGCCGTTCACCTGCTACCGGGTCAGGCCTTGCGGGCCTTCACCTCGGCGGTGAGCTGCGGCAGCACGGCGAAGAGGTCGCCGACGACGCCGTAGTCGACCAGCTCGAAGATCGGGGCCTCCGGGTCCTTGTTGACGGCCACGATGGTCTTCGAGGTCTGCATGCCCGCGCGGTGCTGAATCGCACCGGAGATGCCGGCCGCGATGTACAGCTGCGGGGAGACCTGCTTGCCGGTCTGGCCGACCTGACTGCTGTGCGGGTACCAACCCGCGTCGACGGCCGCACGCGAGGCACCGACGGCCGCGCCCAGCGCGTCCGCGAGCTCCTCGACCACGCCGAAGCCCTCGGCCGCACCCACACCACGACCACCCGAGACCACGACCGCGGCCTCCGTCAGCTCCGGACGACCACTGGACACCCGCGGCGTCCGCGAGGTCACCGTCGCCGCGTTGCCCGTGAACGCCACCGACACGTTCTCCACCACGCCCGCGGCCGCCACGGCCTCCGGCGCCACCGCGTTCGGCTTCACCGTGATGACCGGCGCACCGTGCGACACCTT
Source organism: Kitasatospora sp. NBC_01560 (assembly GCF_045208415.1). Classification (NCBI taxonomy): domain Bacteria; kingdom Bacillati; phylum Actinomycetota; class Actinomycetes; order Kitasatosporales; family Streptomycetaceae; genus Kitasatospora; species Kitasatospora sp. NBC_01560. Next base: position 2,101,096 of record NZ_CP109364.1, read on the forward strand.
CGCCTTCACCTGGAACGACGCCGCGAACACCGACTGCGTCGCGACCGGACCGTCCGCACCCGCCTCCACGTCCACCGCATCGGTGATGATGCCCGAACCGATCCGCAGCGCCACCCGCGCCGCGACCTCCTTGCCCTCACCCGAGGACGTGACCAGCACCGCGGCCGCGTCCACGGCCTTCGCGATCTGCGCCAGCGCGTCCACCTTCGGGACGACCAGCCGGTCCGCGAACTCCGCACCGTCCGCGACGTACACCTTCGCCGCACCGAACTCGGCGACCTTCGCCGCGATACCGGCCGCGGCCGCACCCGCACCCAGGACGACGGCCGACGGCTCGCCGATCCGACGGGCCAGGGTCAGCAGCTCCAGGGCCGGCTTGCGCACCACACCGTCGGCGTGGTCCACCAGAACCAGGATCTCAGCCATGATTCGTTGCTCCTGATCGATCGTTGGAATCGCTTACGGGTGGGCTAGATGAACTTCTGGTCGGCGAGGAACCCGGCGAGCTGCTTACCGCCCTCACCCTCGTCCTTCACGACCGTGCCCGCGGTACGCGCCGGACGCGCCGTCACCGACTCCACCGCCGTCCACGACCCGGCCAGACCGACCTCGCCCGCCTCGATCCCCAGATCGTCCAGGTCCAGCGACTCGACCGGCTTCTTCTTCGCCGCCATGATCCCCTTGAACGACGGGTACCGGGCCTCACCCGACTGGTCCGTCACCGACACCACCGCCGGCAGCGACGCCTCCACCAGCTCCGTCGCCGCGTCACCGTCACGACGGCCCTTCACCACACCACCCTCGACCGACACCTCGGACAGCAGCGTCACCTGCGGCACACCCAGCCGCTCCGCCAGCAACGCCGGCAGCACACCCGTCGTCCCGTCCGTCGACGCCATACCACCGATCACCAGATCGAAACCGGTCTTCTCCAGCGCCTTCGCCAGCACCGCCGACGTCGCGATCACGTCCGACCCGTGAATGTCGTCGTCGTTCACGTGCACGGCCTTGTCCGCACCCATCGACAACGCCTTGCGCAGCGCGTCCTTCGCATCGTCCGGACCCACCGTCAGCACCGTCACCTCGGCGTCACCGTGCGCCTCCGCGATCCGCAGCGCCTGCTCCACGCCGTACTCGTCCAGCTCCGACAGGAGGCCGTCCACGCCCTCCCGGTCGGTGGTGTGGTCGTCCGCGAAACGACGGTCACCCGTCGCGTCCGGCACGTGCTTCACACAGACAACGATCCTCAAGCTCACGGCCTGTCTCCTGTACTGGTCTCGTCCGGCGGCTGCGGCTGTGCAAGCGGGCGCGAAACCGATCCGCACCCGCTCCGGGCAGCGTGTTCCCGTGCCGGTCCGGAACTTGCTGGCAGCATACTCGCCAGTAGCTCAGCGGTCACTACTGGCCAGTAGCTTACGCCGCCGGGCCCGGCCGGACGCCCCGCGCGACGCCTGCGGCGGCCCGGAGGGCCCGCCGGTCCGGACGGACGAACGGGACGGCCTGCACTGCCGTCGAGGCCCATCCTGCCCCAGCCCGGGCCCGGTACCCGCGACGGGGCGCCGGATCCGCCCGGAGATTCCCCGCCGCCCGCAGCGCAGCGGCCCCGCAGCTCAGACCGCCTCGCCGAGTGCCGCGATCACGTCCGCCCGGCGCGGCAGCCCCGCCGCCCGGCGCACCACCCGGCCGCCCGCGTCCAGCACCAGCACGGTCGGCGTCCGCAGGATCTCCAGCCGGCGGACGAGCTCCAGCTGCGCCTCGGCGTCCAGCTCCACGTGCGCCACCCCCTCGACCATGCCCGCCACCTCGCCGAGCACCCGGCGGGTGGCCCGGCACGGCTGGCAGAACGCCGTCGAGAACTGCACCAGGGTGGCCCGCTCACCGAGCGGCACGCCCAGCTCCGTCGCCGACAGCCGTACCGCCCCGTCCTTCGTGCGCACCCGCAGCCTCCCGTCGCGCCGGGCCCGCAGCAGGCCGAACGCACTCGCCAGCGCGAGCACCGCCACGCACACCACCAAACCGGTCATCCCCCCAGTCTGCGCCAGGCCGGCGGACGCCCCGCAGGGAGGGCTCCCGGTCACCGACAGCCGGTGGCGGCACCGTGGCGGCGGGCGGGCCGGGCAGTCCGGCCAAACCGGTCGACCGCCGGGCCGGGCCGCGCGTACGATCGCCGGGTGGACTCCGACCGCCCCGCACAGCCGCTGCTGACCACCCGCCGTGTGGTCGACCTGTGCCGGGCCACGGCCTCGCGCTGTCACTGACGCGCCCCGCCGTCCCCCCTCCACTCCCCACCCCGGAGTCCCCGTGCAGATCGACCCCCGCGGCCCGCGCTTCGCCGCCGTGCTCACCACCCTCGTACTGATCGCCGTCCTGCTCACCGGCAGTGGTGTGCTGCTCGCCCTCCAGGCCGTCGTCTTCGGCCTGGCCGCCATCGGCGGGCTGCACCGCTCCCCGTACAGCCGGCTCTTCCGCACCTTCGTCCTCCCCCGGCTGAAGCCGCCCACCGAGACCGAGGACGAACGGCCGCCGCGCTTCGCCCAGGGCGTCGGGCTGGCCTTCACCGTCATCGGCACGCTCGGCTTCGGCACCGGCGTGACCTGGCTCGGCCTGCTGGCCACCGGCGTCGCCCTCGCCGCCGCCTTCCTCAACGCCGCCTTCGGCTACTGCCTCGGCTGCGAGATGTACCTGCTGATCCGCCGCGCCCAGGGCCGCCTCGACCCCGCGGCCTGACCGCACCGCGCCTCCCGCCGGCCGGGTCCGTACGGGCCCGGCCGCCGTCCAGAGCCCGTCCAGAGCCCGGTCTGCGCCCGGTCCGCGCCCGGTCCGCGCCTGTTCCGCGACGGCCGCCGGAAGGGATTCCACCCGGAAGGTTCCCGTCCGGCCCATCACGGATCTCACACCCCCGACGGCCGTCCGGCCGCAGCCCTCAGGTGACAGCGGGCACTCGTTCGGGGGATCATCTGCGTGTATCACCCGTGGCCGCCGCGGCGTGCCGCGCCTCCGGTCGGCTCCCCCGTACGGTCCGGGTACCGCCGTACCGGGCCGCAAGGGCCCGTGGAAGTCAGGACTGACCGTGGCTGAGTTCGTCTACCCGCCGGTGATCGGCGCCGCACTGACCGTCTTCCGCGCCCTCGACGTGCGGATCAGGATCATCGGTGCCGAGCACATCCCCGCCGAGGGCGGAGCGGTCCTGGTCAGCAACCACATCAGCTACCTGGACTTCCTCTTCGCCGGCCTCGGCGCCTACCGCGGCGGAAAGCGCAAGACCCGCTTCATGGCCAAGGACGACGTCTTCAAGCACGGCATCTCCGGCCCCCTGATGCGCGGCATGAAGCACATCCCGGTCGACCGCACCGACGGCCAGCCCGCCTACGACGCCGCGGTGAGCGCGCTGCGGGCCGGCGAGGTCGTCGGGGTCTTCCCCGAGGCCACCATCAGCCGCTCCTTCATGCTCAAGAAGTTCAAGACCGGCGCCGCCCGGATGGCCGCCGACTCCGGCGCCCCGCTGCTGCCCGTCATCCTCTGGGGCACCCAGCAGCTGTGGACCAAGGGCCGCCCGAAGACCCTCACCAAGCGGCACGTGCCGGTCACCATCATGATCGGCGAGCCGATCGTGCTCGCTCCGGGTGACAAGCCCGTCATGGTCACCCGCCGCCTGCGCGCCGCGATGTCCGAGATGCTCGACCGGGCCCAGCGGGAGTACCCGGGCAAGCCGTCCGGCCCCGACGACACCTGGTGGATGCCCGCCCAGCTCGGCGGCACCGCGCCCACCCTGGAGGCCGCCGAGGCCGAGGACGAGGCGGAGGCGGCCGCCAAGGCCGAACGCCGCGCCGACCGGGACTGACCTCGCGGCCCGCGGCCGTACACCGGCCGCGACGGTACGCCGGGCGACCGGGCCGACCGGGCCGACCGGGGCCGCGGACGACCGGCCGGGGCCCGCGACGGCAACGGCCGCAGTCCGTACCCGATCGGTCAACCAGACGGTCCGCTCTTCATACTCCGTGTGACCGACCGGCGCCGGAGCGTCGCGTGTCGCCCCTCCCTCCGCACTCCCGATCTGCCACAGTGACAGCTCCCTCGGGGCCTCGTCCCGGGCCGGAGACGGAGATACGGAGATCACACGCCGATGACCGGCACACCGCACCTGCCACTACCCACCACCATGGCCCGCACTCGCTCCCGCGCAGGTGCGGGCCTTCTGCTGGCCGGGGTCCTGCTCACCGGCTGCGGTGCCGAGCCGGGCGAGATCCCGCTCAGCGAGATCCGGGCCGAGAGCCCGTCCGCCGCCCCCGAGCCCGCCGTCGCCGCCGCCGCATCCGACCCGACCGCGGGCGCCGTCGCGGCCGCCATCGGGACGAGGACCAACGGCCTGATCGCCGGCCGGGTCTTCCTCGACGAGCAACGGACGACCAGCGCCGTCTTCACCGTCGCCCCCGACGGCACCGGCACGCGCCAGCTCACCCAGCCGCCCGCACAGACCCGGGACGACCACCCCGACTGGTCCCCCGACGGCAGCACGGTCGCCTTCGACCGCAGCGTCGGCGACTCCCCCGGGCGGATCTGGACGATCGGCGCCGACGGCGAGAACGCCCACCGGATCGGGCCGCTCTGCGAAGCCGGCGCACCCGACTGCACCAACGAGGCCGAGACCACCCCGGCCTTCTCCCCCGACGGCACGCAGCTCGCCTTCAGCCGCACCTGGGGCGCCGCCGACCCGACGGCCAACCAGATCCAGTACAGCGACCTCTACGTGATGAGCCCCGACGGCACCAGCGTCCAGCGGGTCACCTTCCTCACCAACGACACCCCGTACTCCGGCGAGGTCAGCAGCCCCGCGTGGTCCCCCGACGGCAAGCAGATCGTCTTCTCCTACCGGACGAGCGCCACCGGCCAACCCGCCAACAGCCGCGCCCTCTACGTCGTCAACGCCGATGGCACCGGCCTGCGCCGCCTCACCCCGTGGGAGCTGCGCGCCGGCGAGCGGGCCAACTGGTCGCCCGACGGCACCGAGATCGTGTTCACCACGTACCCCTCGGGCCCCGACAACGCACCGGGCGGCGGCATCTACACCGTCCACCCCGACGGCACCGCCATCGGCGCCCTCACCCCCGGGCCGTCCGACGTCTTCTACGGCGCCGCCGGCTACTCCCCCGACGGCAGCTCGATCGCCTTCACCCAGGCGCCCGCCAGCGGGAACGCCCAGCTGTTCACCATGAAGCGCGACGGCTCGAACGTCACCCCGCTCACCGGCACGGCCGGCCGCGGGGACACCCGGCCGGCCTGGGGCACAGCGGCCACAGTGACGCAGTAGCGCGGCCCGTCCGGGCCCTACGACGGCGTCGGCTGCGGGCTCATCGCGTGCTCGAACAGCTTCTCCTCGGCACGCTTCAGCAGTTCGTCGGCCTTCTTCCGGGCCGCCGCCTCGGCCTTGTCGAGCGCTCCCGGGTAGTCCGCCGACCGGTCGCTGCCGGCACCGTAGTCCACGTCGACATCCAGGCGCAGATTGCCGTCGCAGATGCTGGACTTGAACGTCAGGTGGTCGACCGCCCCGGGGATGGTGTCGGTGAGCGGGTGCCGGACCGACACCTGGTACCCCTCCTGCCCGAGCCCACCACCGTCGTTCCTCTCGAACTTCCGGGTCTCGGTCGGCTTCGGCCCGCCGATCGGCGACCTCGCGTTCTCCGCCGCGACCTCCAGCCAATGACAGCCACGGGCCGCCTCGAAAACCGTCGCGTCGACGGACACCCGCCAGTCCTCCAGACCTTCGCCGGCGTCGTAGCTACAACTGATCGTCTTGGACGGATCGCTCTGGATCCCGGCGCTCGTGACGGGTATGGAGCTCCGCAGCCCCGGCAGGCCGGGATCGCCGAGCGCTGCACAGACGTTGCTGACCGTGCGGTACCACCCGACGCTGTGCGCCTTGCCGCCACTGCCACCGCCGCCACTGCTGCTGCATGCCGTCAGGACCACGAGGCCGGCGGCCGCCAGGGCCGCCGTCCCGGCACGGAAGGTTCGATTTCGACTCGTCATCGCGCCAGGCTAGAGCCGGCACCACCTCAGTGTCCGGAAAACGCAAAGAACCCCTTCCCGTATCCCGGGAAGGGGTTCTTTGTGAATGATTGTTCGGCGGCGTCCTACTCTCCCACAGGGTCCCCCCTGCAGTACCATCGGCGCTGTGAGGCTTAGCTTCCGGGTTCGGAATGTAACCGGGCGTTTCCCTCACGCTATGACCACCGAAACACTATGAAACTGTCAACCGCACCCACGACAGGCCATGTCATGGGGGTCGTTGTTTCAGAACAACACAGTGGACGCGAGCAACTGAGGACAAGCCCTCGGCCTATTAGTACCGGTCAACTCCACCCCTTACAGGGCTTCCATATCCGGCCTATCAACCCAGTCGTCTACTGGGAGCCTTACCCTCTCAAGGAGGTGGGAGTGCTCATCTCGAAGCAGGCTTCCCGCTTAGATGCTTTCAGCGGTTATCCCTCCCGAACGTAGCCAACCAGCCATGCCCTTGGCAGGACAACTGGCACACCAGAGGTTCGTCCGTCCCGGTCCTCTCGTACTAGGGACAGCCCTTCTCAACACTCCTACGCGCACAGCGGATAGGGACCGAACTGTCTCACGACGTTCTAAACCCAGCTCGCGTACCGCTTTAATGGGCGAACAGCCCAACCCTTGGGACCTACTCCAGCCCCAGGATGCGACGAGCCGACATCGAGGTGCCAAACCATCCCGTCGATATGGACTCTTGGGGAAGATCAGCCTGTTATCCCCGGGGTACCTTTTATCCGTTGAGCGACGGCGCTTCCACAAGCCACCGCCGGATCACTAGTCCCGACTTTCGTCCCTGCTCGACCCGTCAGTCTCACAGTCAAGCTCCCTTGTGCACTTACACTCAACACCTGATTGCCAACCAGGCTGAGGGAACCTTTGGGCGCCTCCGTTACTCTTTAGGAGGCAACCGCCCCAGTTAAACTACCCACCAGACACTGTCCCTGATCCGGATCACGGACCCAGGTTAGACATCCAGCACGACCAGAGTGGTATTTCAACGACGACTCCACAACAACTGGCGTTGCTGCTTCAAAGTCTCCCACCTATCCTACACAAGCCGAACCGAACACCAATATCAAGCTATAGTAAAGGTCCCGGGGTCTTTCCGTCCTGCTGCGCGAAACGAGCATCTTTACTCGTAATGCAATTTCACCGGGCCTATGGTTGAGACAGTCGAGAAGTCGTTACGCCATTCGTGCAGGTCGGAACTTACCCGACAAGGAATTTCGCTACCTTAGGATGGTTATAGTTACCACCGCCGTTTACTGGCGCTTAAGTTCTCAGCTTCGCCCCGACGAATCAGAGCTAACCGGTCCCCTTAACGTTCCAGCACCGGGCAGGCGTCAGTCCGTATACATCGCCTTACGGCTTCGCACGGACCTGTGTTTTTAGTAAACAGTCGCTTCTCGCTGGTCTCTGCGGCCACCCCCAGCTCGGAGTGCAAGACTCGTCACCAGGAATGGCCCCCCTTCTCCCGAAGTTACGGGGGCATTTTGCCGAGTTCCTTAACCATAGTTCACCCGAACGCCTCGGTATTCTCTACCTGACCACCTGAGTCGGTTTGGGGTACGGGCCGCCATGAAACTCGCTAGAGGCTTTTCTCGACAGCATAGGATCATCCACTTCACCACAATCGGCTCGGCATCAGGTCTCAGCCTCAATGAGTGACGGATTTGCCTATCACTCGGCCTACACCCTTACCCCGGGACAACCACCGCCCGGGCTGGACTACCTTCCTGCGTCACCCCATCGCTCACCTAATACAGACTTGGTCCGGCGGCTCCACCACGTCCCTTTGTCCGAAGACTCCGGGCCGGCTTCACGGCCTTAGCATCACCTGGTTCAGCGTTGGCGCTTCAAAGCGGGTACGGGAATATCAACCCGTTGTCCATCGACTACGCCTGTCGGCCTCGCCTTAGGTCCCGACTTACCCTGGGCAGATCAGCTTGACCCAGGAACCCTTGGTCAATCGGCGCAAGAGTTTCTCACTCTTGTATCGCTACTCATGCCTGCATTCTCACTCGTGTACCGTCCACGACTGGTTTCCACCGCCGCTTCACCCGGCACACGACGCTCCCCTACCCATCACAGCAGGCGTTGGCCCTATATGCTGCAATGACACGACTTCGGTGATGTGCTTGAGCCCCGCTACATTGTCGGCGCGGAATCACTTGACCAGTGAGCTATTACGCACTCTTTCAAGGGTGGCTGCTTCTAAGCCAACCTCCTGGTTGTCTCTGCGACTCCACATCCTTTCCCACTTAGCACACGCTTAGGGACCTTAGTCGGTGTTCTGGGCTGTTTCCCTCTCGACCATGGAGCTTATCCCCCACAGTCTCACTGCCACGCTCTCACTTACCGGCATTCGGAGTTTGGCTAAGGTCAGTAACCCGGTGAGGCCCATCGCCTATCCAGTGCTCTACCTCCGGCAAGAAACACGTGACGCTGCACCTAAATGCATTTCGGGGAGAACCAGCTATCACGGAGTTTGATTGGCCTTTCACCCCTAACCACAGGTCATCCCCCAGGTTTTCAACCCTGGTGGGTTCGGTCCTCCACGAAGTCTTACCTCCGCTTCAACCTGCCCATGGCTAGATCACTCCGCTTCGGGTCTTGGGCATGCAACTCAAACGCCCTATTCGGACTCGCTTTCGCTACGGCTACCCCACACGGGTTAACCTCGCTACACACCGCAAACTCGCAGGCTCATTCTTCAAAAGGCACGCAGTCACGAGACACACAGCAAGCTGCACGTCCGACGCTCCCACGGCTTGTAGGCACACGGTTTCAGGTACTATTTCACTCCGCTCCCGCGGTACTTTTCACCATTCCCTCACGGTACTATCCGCTATCGGTCACCAGGGAATATTTAGGCTTAGCGGGTGGTCCCGCCAGATTCACACGGGATTTCTCGGGCCCCGTGCTACTTGGGAGTTTCTCAAACGAGCCGTACAGATTTCGTCTACGGGGGTCTTACCCTCTACGCCGGACCTTTCGCATGTCCTTCGACTACCCATACGGTTTCTGACTCGTCGACCGGCCGGCAGACCGATCAAGAAAAATCCCACGACCCCACCAGCGCAACCCCTGCCGGGTCTCACACGCTGATGGTTTAGCCTCATCCGGTTTCGCTCGCCACTACTCCCGGAATCACGGTTGTTTTCTCTTCCTGCGGGTACTGAGATGTTTCACTTCCCCGCGTTCCCTCCACATACCCTATGTGTTCAGGTATGGGTGACAGCCCATGACGACTGCCGGGTTTCCCCATTCGGAAACCCCCGGATCAAAGCCTGGTTGACGGCTCCCCGGGGACTATCGTGGCCTCCCACGTCCTTCATCGGTTCCTGGTGCCAAGGCATCCACCGTGCGCCCTTAAAAACTTGGCCACAGATGCTCGCGTCCACTGTGCAGTTCTCAAACAACGACCAGTCACCCACCATCAACAACCCGAAACGGGCTGCCTCAAGTGAGACCGGCATCACTGAAGCAACGACCATACGGCCGTTCCCTCAGGACCCAACAACGTGCCCGACACACCCGATCAACAATCCGTCTTCCACGCCGAAGCAGTACTAACGGATGCCAACCCAGTGTGCCGAATAGTCAACGTTCCACCCATGAGCGACCGTGCAGAACATTCGCCTGCAAGCGGCCATGTGCTCCTTAGAAAGGAGGTGATCCAGCCGCACCTTCCGGTACGGCTACCTTGTTACGACTTCGTCCCAATCGCTGGTCCCACCTTCGACGGCTCCTCCCCTTACGGGTTAGGCCACCGGCTTCGGGTGTTACCGACTTTCGTGACGTGACGGGCGGTGTGTACAAGGCCCGGGAACGTATTCACCGCAGCATGCTGATCTGCGATTACTAGCAACTCCAACTTCATGGGGTCGAGTTGCAGACCCCAATCCGAACTGAGGCCGGCTTTTTGGGATTCGCTCCGCCTCGCGGCATCGCAGCCCTTTGTACCGACCATTGTAGCACGTGTGCAGCCCAAGACATAAGGGGCATGATGATTTGACGTCGTCCCCACCTTCCTCCGAGTTGACCCCGGCAGTCTCCTGTGAGTCCCCATCACCCCGAAAGGCATGCTGGCAACACAGAACAAGGGTTGCGCTCGTTGCGGGACTTAACCCAACATCTCACGACACGAGCTGACGACAACCATGCACCACCTGTATACCGACCACAAGGGGGCGACCATCTCTGGCCGTTTCCGGCATATGTCAAGCCTTGGTAAGGTTCTTCGCGTTGCGTCGAATTAAGCCACATGCTCCGCTGCTTGTGCGGGCCCCCGTCAATTCCTTTGAGTTTTAGCCTTGCGGCCGTACTCCCCAGGCGGGGAACTTAATGCGTTAGCTGCGGCACCGACGACGTGGAATGTCGCCAACACCTAGTTCCCAACGTTTACGGCGTGGACTACCAGGGTATCTAATCCTGTTCGCTCCCCACGCTTTCGCTCCTCAGCGTCAGTAATGGCCCAGAGATCCGCCTTCGCCACCGGTGTTCCTCCTGATATCTGCGCATTTCACCGCTACACCAGGAATTCCGATCTCCCCTACCACACTCTAGCCTGCCCGTATCGAATGCAGACCCGGGGTTAAGCCCCGGGCTTTCACATCCGACGCGACAGGCCGCCTACGAGCTCTTTACGCCCAATAATTCCGGACAACGCTCGCACCCTACGTATTACCGCGGCTGCTGGCACGTAGTTAGCCGGTGCTTCTTCTGCAGGTACCGTCACTTGCGCTTCTTCCCTGCTGAAAGAGGTTTACAACCCGAAGGCCGTCATCCCTCACGCGGCGTCGCTGCATCAGGCTTTCGCCCATTGTGCAATATTCCCCACTGCTGCCTCCCGTAGGAGTCTGGGCCGTGTCTCAGTCCCAGTGTGGCCGGTCGCCCTCTCAGGCCGGCTACCCGTCGTCGCCTTGGTAGGCCATTACCCCACCAACAAGCTGATAGGCCGCGGGCTCATCCTGCACCGCCGGAGCTTTACACCACAGTCCATGCGGACCGTGGTCATATCCGGTATTAGACCCCGTTTCCAGGGCTTGTCCCAGAGTGCAGGGCAGATTGCCCACGTGTTACTCACCCGTTCGCCACTGATCCACCCCGAAGGGCTTCACCGTTCGACTTGCATGTGTTAAGCACGCCGCCAGCGTTCGTCCTGAGCCAGGATCAAACTCTCCGTGAATGTCTTCTCGACAGTGCTTAATGAAAAGCGGTCGAGCTGCACTCGCGTCGAGCGGCACGGCAACCACCGGAATAGGGCGGCCCCGCGCACTGCGTCCTCGCTAGTGTTTTACTTCAAAAGGAATCTCCAACCCCGATCAAGTGATCGAAGCCGGGGATGTCAACATATCTGGCGTTGACTTTTGGCACGCTGTTGAGTTCTCAAGGAACGGACACTTCCTTCAGGCGGCTTTCACACCGACCCTCCGGGCGCTTCGTTCTTTCGTGTTTCCAGCTTACCAGACGTTTTCGCTCCGTTTTTCCGGAGTTTCATTCATCGGATTTGCTTTCCGCGTTGTCCCCGCTCTCTCGCGGCGACTCCGGAACTGTACGGGGACGGGCCCGCCACATGCAAATCGCCCCGCCCTGCGACGGCAGGGCGGGGCGATCGGCGGTCCAGCAGCGTCGGCAGCGGGCCGTCAGGCGCGGCCCATCTCCTCCGCGATGGCGGCGGCGAAGGCGTCGATGTCGGCCTCCGTCGTGTCGAACGAACACATCCAGCGGACCTCGCCGGTGTGCTCGTTCCAGAAGTAGAAGCGGTAACGCTTCTGCAGTCGCTCGCTGACCTCGCGCGGGAGGATCGCGAAGACGGCGTTCGCCTGCACGGGGCGGACGAGGCTCACACCGTCGATGTCACGGACGGCCGCCTCCAGCCGCTTCGCCATGGCGTTGGCGTGGCCGGCGTTGCGCAGGTAGAGGTCACCGGCGAGCAGGGCCTCGAACTGGACCGAGACGAACCGCATCTTCGAGGCCAGCTGCATCGAGGTCTTGCGCAGGTACTTGATGTTGCGGACCCGCTCGGGGTCGAGCACCACCACGACCTCGCCGAAGAGCAGGCCGTTCTTCGTCCCGCCGTACGAGAGCACGTCCACGCCCGCGTCGGTGGTGAAGGCCCGGAGCGGCACGCCGAGCGAGGCGGCGGCGTTGGCCAGGCGCGAGCCGTCCACGTGCACGAGCATGCCGTGCTGGTGGGCGTGCTCGACGATGGCCCGGATCTCCTCGACGGTGTAGAGGGTGCCGAGCTCGGTGCTCTGGGTGATCGAGACCGCGAGCGGCTGCGCGCGGTGCTCGTCGCCGAAGCCCCAGGCCTGCTGGTCGATGAGCTCGGGGGTGAGCTTGCCGTCCGGGGTGGGGACGGTGAGCAGCTTGATGCCGCCCATCTTCTCCGGGGCGCCGCCCTCGTCCACGTTGATGTGGGCGGACTCGGCGGCGATCACCGCGCCCCAGCGCGGGAGCAGGGCCTGCAGCGCGACGACGTTGGCGCCGGTGCCGTTGAAGACCGGGTACGCCTCGGCCTTGTCGCCGAAGTGCCGGCGGAAGACGTCCTGCAGGTGGGTGGTGTAGTCGTCCTCGCCGTAGGCGACCTGGTGACCGCCGTTGGCGAGGGCCACCGCGGCGAGGACCTCCGGGTGGACGCCGGCGTAGTTGTCGCTGGCGAAGCCCCGGACGGCGGGGTCGTGCCGCCGTACCGCGTCGGTGCCGGGGGTGGGGTCGGTCATCGGGCTGTCAGCCACAGGTGCTGTCCGTTCAGTTCTGCTGCGGGGCGGTCCCAGAGGCCCGCCAGGGTTGCGGCGAGGTCGGCGGTGTCGGTGTAACCGGGGAACTTCGCCTCCGGCTTCTCCGCCCGCATCTCGGGACTGACCAGCGCCTTGATCACCAGGATCGCAGCCGCGGCGGTCGGCTCGCCGTCCTCGGCGGTGGTCTCCTTCTTGAAGGAGTCCGCCATGGAGAGCGTCCAGGCCTCGGTGGCGGCCTTGGCGGCGGCGTAGGCGGCGCCGCCGGCGGTCGGCTTGTGGGCCGAGGACGCGGAGATCATCGCGTAGCGGCCGGACTCGCTGCGGACCAGGGCCGGCTGGAAGGCCAGCGAGGTGTGCTGGAGGGTCCGCACGACGGTGTCGTGGAGGAAGTCCCAGTCGTCGATCCGGGTGTCGAAGAACTTCTTGCTGCCGCGCCAGCCGCCGACGAGGTGGAACAGGCCGTCGACGTGGCCGTGCTCGGCCTCCAGGTGGTCGGCCCAGTCGTGCACCTCCTGCGGGTCGAGCAGGTCGATGACCTGGCCGCTGACCCGCGCGCCCGGCACCGCGACGCGGGTGGCGTCGAGGGCGGACTCAAGGCGGTGCGCGTCGATGTCGGCACCAATCACGGTGGCGCCGTCGGCGGTGAGGCGGCGCAGGACGGCCTGGCCGGCCGGGCCGCTGGCGCCGGCGACGGCGATGACCTTGCCGGTCAGCGGCTTGGAGGTGGTGCTGGTCACGCGGCGACTCCCTGGACGCTCGTGCCGGTAATTCCGGTGGTGGAGGCGATGACGCCGCCGAGCTTCTTGGAGAGGGCCTCGTAGAACATGCTCAGCGGGAATTCGTCGGGCAGGACGGCGTCGCACAGCGCCTTGTTCAGCGCCTTGCCGTCGGTGATGTCGAGCGGGAGCGCGTCGGCGCCCTTCGCCCAGGTGGAGGCGGGGTGCGGGGTGAGGTAGCGGGAGACCAGCTCGTACGCGGCGATCCAGTGGGCCGGCTTCGGGCGGTCGATGCCGTCGCGGTAGAGGGTCTCGATCTCGGCGCAGAGCGCGTTGGTCACCTGCGGGGCCCGGTCCCAGTCGATGCTGAGGCGGTTGTCGCGCCAGCGCAGCGCGTCGTTCTTGTGCAGGTAGGCGAAGAGCAGCTGGCCGCCGAGGCCGTCGTAGTTGCGCACGCGGTCACCGCTGACCGGGAAGCGGAAGATCCGGTCGAAGAGGACGGCGTACTGGACGTCGCGCGCGTGCTTGTTGCCCTCGGTCTCCAGCTTCACCGCCTCCTTGAAGGTGGTGAGGTCGCAGCGGAGCTCCTCCAGGCCGTACATCCAGAACGGGCTGCGCTGCTTGATCATGAAGGGGTCGAACGGCAGGTCGCCGTGGCTGTGGGTGCGGTCGTGCACGAGGTCCCACAGGACGAAGGTCTCCTGCGCGCGGTGCTGGTCCTGCAGCAGGCCCTCCGCGTCGGCCGGGATCTCCAGGCCGAGCTGGCGGACGGCGCTGGTGGTGACGGCGCGGAAGCGGGCGGCCTCGCGGTCGCAGAAGATGCCGCCCCAGGTGAAACGTTCCGGCGCCTTGCGCACGGCCACGGTCTCGGGGAAGAGGACGGCGGAGTTGGTGTCGTAGCCGGCCGTGAAGTCGGTGAAGGTGATCGGCACGAACATCGGGTTGTCGAAGCGGGTGCGCTCCAGCTCGGCCAGCCAGTCGGGCCAGACGACGCTCAGCAGGACGGCTTCCAGGTTGCGGTCCGGGTTGCCGTTCTGGGTGTACATCGGGAAGACGACCAGGTGCTCCAGGCCGTCCTCGCGCTGCTCCGCGGGCTGGAAGGCGAGCAGGGAGTCGAGGAAGTCCGGCTCGCGGTAGCCGGTGTCCGCCCACTTCGCGAGGTCGGCGTCGACGGCGGCGAGGTAGTCGGCGTCGTGCGGGAAGAGCGGGGAGAGCTCCTCGACGGCGCTGCGGACGGTGGCGACCAGCGGGTCGACGGTGTGCCGCTGCACGGCGGCGAGGTCGATCGAGCCGTCCTTGGACTGGAGCGGGCGCAGGGCCTCGACGGCTTCCTTCAGGCGCAGCCAGGCCGGGTGGCCGGCGAGGTCGGAGACCGGAGCGTCGGCCGCCACAGCGAGCTTTGGCGAAAGATTCTGCATCGGGGACTCACTTCGACAGGAGGGTTTTCAACGAGACCACCATAAGTACGAAAGGTTCTCCTGTTCAAGGGGGGGCCTACCGACAGATCTCCCGCCAACGGGGCCGACCGCAGGAGAACCACCGGTGAACGGGACCCCAACGGCGGCGCCGGCCACCGGATGTCCGGCATGTGGACGGGTATCTGGATCTTCTGGACAGATGCACCGTGGGGATGCGAACCTCCCGCCATGCTCCCGCTGGTGAACCAGGTGGCCCGGCGCCACGTCGACCTGCTCCGGGCGCCCTCGTGTTGTCACGCCTGCGGTGGTGCGCGCGGCCTCTGCTGCCGCTGCTGCTGATCCGGCTCCGAGGGTGCCGCGGACGCGGCCCCGTACGCCGACCATGCCGCCTGTGTTCCGGCGCCGCCACCGGGGGGAAGTGACCCGCCGGGGCCACCGCCCCGGGCCCCGGCCCTCGACGCACCGCACCGCCGGTCCCACCGCTGCACCAGCCGCACCGCACCGTCCTTCCTCCGCCCTGCCCGGTCCCCTCTCCCAGGAGCCCCCTGTCATGACCTCCACCCGCAAGCCGCTCGCCGCCCTGCCGTTCGCCGCCCTGCTGGTAGCCGCCGCCGCGCTGACCGCGTGCGCCCCGCAGGACAGCGCCTCCGACGCCGGCGCGACCGCGGCGGGGACGGCCGGCGGCTGCGCGCCGGGCGCGCTGGCCACCCGGACGGCGGGGACGCTGACCGTCGGCACCGACAAGCCGGCCTACGACCCGTGGTTCACCGAGGACAAGCCGGAGAACGGCAAGGGCTTCGAGTCGGCGGTGGCGTACGCGGTGGCCGAGAAGCTCGGGTACCCCAAGGAGAAGGTGTCCTGGGTGGTCGCGCCGTTCGGCAAGGCCACCACGCCCGGCGCCAAGGACTTCGACTTCGACATCAACCAGGTCTCGATCAGTGCCGAGCGCAAGCAGGCGGTGGACTTCTCCTCCGGCTACTACGACGTGCGGCAGGCCGTGATCGCGCTGAAGAACTCCAAGGCGGCCTCGGCCAAGGGCATCGCCGACCTCAAGGGCGCCAAGCTGGGCGCGCAGGTCGGGACGACCAGCCTGGACGTCGTCACCAACACCATCAAGCCGTCCGTCCAGCCCGCCGTCTTCGACTCCAACGACCTGGCCAAGGCCGCGCTGCGCAACGGTCAGATCGAGGCCCTGGTGGTGGACCTGCCGACGGCGTTCTACATCACCGGCGCCGAGGTGACGGACGCCCAGGTGGTCGGGCAGTTCGAGGGCGCTGCGCAGGGCGAGCAGTTCGGGCTGGTGCTGGACAAGGGCTCCGCGCTGACCGGCTGCGTCAGCAAGGCCGTGGACGCGCTGCGGGCCGACGGCACACTGGCGAAGCTGGAGAAGCAGTGGCTCTCCGACGCCGTCTCCGCCCCCGTGCTGAAGTGAGCGCGGGCGAGGTGAGCGCGGGCGACGTGGGCGCGGGCGACGTGGGCGGCACCGGGCCGGACGGCCGCGCCCCGGCGGGCGTCCTGCGCAAGGCGGGCGTGGCCCCGCACGACGCGGGAACGCCCGGCGCCGGCTACCGCCCGTCCGACCGCCGGCTGGCCCACGAGGCCTTCCGTCGCCGCCGGGCCCGGCGGTCCGCGCTGATCGCGGGCGGCTCGACCCTGGCGACGGCGGTCGCGCTGTACCTGCTGGTGGTCAACTCCCCCGGCTGGGAGGCCACCCGGAAGACCTTCTTCAACGCGGAGTACGCGCGACTGGCTCTGCCGGAGGTGCTGAAGGGCCTGCGGATCAACCTGGAGCTGATGCTCGGCTGCGGGGCGCTGATCCTCGTCCTCGGGCTTCTCCTCGCCGTGCTGCGGACCCTGCGCGGGCCGGTCTTCCTGCCGGTGCGGCTGCTGGCCACGGCGTACGTGGACTTCTTCCTCGGCCTGCCGATGATCATCTGCCTGCTGGTGATGATCACCGGCGTGCCCGCGCTGCGGCTGACCGGCGTGACCACCGACCCGATCCTGCTCGGCGGGACCGCGCTGGTGCTGACCTACTCGGCGTACGTGTCCGAGGTGTTCCGCGCCGGGATCGACTCGGTGCACCCGAGCCAGCGGGCGGCGGCCCGTTCGCTGGGGCTGAGCAACGCCCAGGCGATGCGGTACGTGGTGCTGCCGCAGGCCGTCCGCCGGGTGGTACCGCCGCTGCTGAACAATCTGGTCAGCCTGCAGAAGGACACCGGCCTGGTCTCGATCGGCGGCGCGATCGACGCGGTCTACGCGGCCAAGATCATCACTGGCCGTTCGTTCAACTACACCCCCTACATCGTCGCGGGGCTGGTCTTCATCGTGCTGGCCGTTCCGCTCACCCGGTTCACCGACTGGCTGACCCGTCGGACGAACCGCCGTCAGCACCAGGGAGGTGCGGTGTGACGACCACCCCCGTCCTGCGGCTGGAGTCGGTCCGCAAGAGCTTCGGCGCCCAGGTGGTGCTGCGCGAGGTGGACCTCGTGGTGCCCGAGCACTCGGTGACGGCGCTGATCGGGGCCTCCGGCTCCGGCAAGTCCACGCTGATGCGCTGCACCAACCTGCTGGAGCGGATCGACGACGGCGCGGTCTTCCTCGACGGCGAGGAGATCACCGACCCACGGACCGACGAGGACGCCGTCCGGCGCCGGATCGGCGTGGTGTTCCAGTCGTACAACCTGTTCCCGCACATGACGGTGCTGGAGAACGTCACCCTGGCGCCGCGCCGGGTGCACGGCGTCCCCCGGGCCGAGGCCGAGGCGACGGCCCTGGCGTTGCTGGAGCGGCTCGGACTGGCGGCGAAGGCGCGGGAGTACCCGGACCGCCTCTCCGGCGGCCAGCAGCAGCGGGTCGCCATCGTCCGCGCGCTGGCCACCGGGCCACGGCTGCTGCTGCTCGACGAGATCACCGCGGCGCTCGACCCGGTGCTGGTGGGCGAGGTGCTCGCGGTGGTGCGGGACCTCAAGGAGCAGGGCATGACGATGCTGATCTCCACCCACGAGATGGGCTTCGCCCGGGAGGTGGCCGACCAGATCTGCTTCCTGGACGCCGGGACCGTGCTCGAACAGGGCCCGCCGGAGCAGGTGTTCGGCGATCCGCGGCACGAGCGGACCAGGAGCTTCCTGAGCCGGGTGGTCGCCTCGGGGCGCCTCACTCCCTAGGGAGCCCACGCGCTCGCGCAGGGCCCGGACGGGCGCCCGCCGGAGGGGCTCACTACGGCGGGCACCACCATGCGCCCCTGCGCGCGCCCTGCTGCACACGGCCCCGAGCAGTGATCGTGGACGGTACGCCCGTCCGCGCCGCCCGGGAGGCCGCCGTTGCACGGTCCAGTCCTGGTCAGCTGGCTGCTGGCCGTCCTCACCGCAGCCGCCGGCGGCTACTGCCTCACCCGGCTGAGCCGCTCCCCCTGCGCGACCGGCACCGCGGCACACCGGCCGCACAGCCACGAATCGGACGCCGCCGAGGCCCTGATGGGGTTCGGGATGGCGGCGATGGCCGTCTCCGGGAGCGCGGTGCCGGCCGCCGTCTGGGCCTGGGTCTTCGGCGCCCCGGCGGTGGTGTTCGTGCTGGCGGCGGCGAGCGCGCCGGCCCGGCGGGCGCACCGGCTGCACCACGCGATCGGCGGGCTGGCGATGGCGTACATGGCGCTGGCCATGGGCTCCGCCGCAGGGCAGGGCCACGGCCACCACCACGCGGCGGGGGCGGGGGCGCCGTTGCTGACGGGCGCGCTGCTGCTCTACTTCGGCGGCTATTCGCTCTGGGCCGGCAGCCGGCTGCTCAGCACCTCCGCCGGGGGGCTGCGGACGGCCACCGCCGGGCTGCCGCGGGCCTGCCGGCTGTCGATGGGCATCGGCATGTTCGCCATGCTCCTGACGATGTGAGCCGGGCCCGGCCGGCACCGCGCGTGGCGTTGGTCACTGGCCGGCCGAAAGTCGTTCCACCGGGCGCCACCACCGCTTAGGTTGGCGGAGAGCGCGCTGTCGCGTTCCGTGCGTACTCGGGGAGCCCATGCCATGACGGCCCTGCTCGGCCTGCTGCTGCTCGGACTGCTGCTCTCGACCGTGGCGCCCAGACTGCTGGCCCGGGCCCGCTGGGCCGAGCGCGAACCCGTGCTGGCCCTGCTGGTCTGGCAGTGCCTGGTGGTGGCCGTGCTGCTGTGCTGCGCACTGGGCCTGGTGCTGGCCGCCTCGGCCGCCCTCCCGGAGCTGCGGGCCGTGGTGTTCTCGGGCGCTCCGCACGGCGTGGAGGCCGCGTACGAGCTGCAGAACGCCGAGGGCTGGGGGCGGCTCTGTGCCGCGGTGCTGGCGGCGGGCGCGCTGCGGACGGTGCTGGCGCTGACCCGCGAAGTCCGCTCGGCGAAGGCGCTGCGCGACCGGCGGCACGCGCAACTGACCCGTCGGGCACCGGAGTTGCCGGAGTCCATCGACGCGCTGCGGAACCGCCGGGAGCGGCTGGTGGTGCTGGAGAACGTCCGCCCCGAGGCGTGGTCGCTGCCGGGGCACCACTCCCGTCTGGTGGTCACCACCGGCGCCCTCCAGCAGCTGACCGACCGGGAGTTGGCGGCTGTGCTCAGCCACGAGCGCGGCCACGTGCGGGCCCGGCATCACTGGCTGTCGCAGTGCTCCCAGGCACTCGCCTCCGGCTTCCCCGGCGTCGGCGTGTTCAGCGCCTTCCGGGACCAGGTGGGCGAGCTGGTGGAGCTGGCCGCGGACGACCGGGCGGCGCGTCGGCACGGGCGGCACACCACCGCCCTCGCACTCGCCGAACTCAACCTGGGCAGTGGGGTGTTCGGCTCCTGCCCGCCCGGGCTGGCGCAGTCGCCGAAGCGGGTGGACCGGCTGCTCGCCGGGCGGCCCCGGCTGCCGGTGACCCACCGGCTGCGGCTCACCGTGGTCGCGCTGGCCGCTCCGGCCGCCGCCGTCCTGCTGGCCGCCGCACCGGGGCTGTCGACACTGCTGCAGCACGCCCGGCCCTGAGCCGCGCCCGACCCCGAACCGCACCCGGCCCTGAACCACGCCCGGCCCTGAGCACACGAACGCCCGCGGGCGTGTCCGCCCGCGGACGTTGCGGGAGCCCGGCCGTCAGCCGGCCGAGCAGACCGGCAGCGGCGCCCCGCCCAGCGTGCGGGCGAGCACCTCGCGGTGCAGCGGCCGGGCCTCGACATAGCGCCGGCGGCCGGCCTCGGTGAGCACCACCTGGATGCCGCGCCGGTCGTTCGGGCACATCGCGCGCGTCACCAGCCCGGCCTTCTCCAGGCGGCCGATCAGCCGGGAGAGCGCGCTCTGACTCAGGTGCACAACGTCGGCCAGCTCCTGGACCCGCAGTTGCCGCGGTCTCTCGCTGCACCCCTCGACGAGGCGTTCCAGCACCTCGAACTCACTCATGCCCAGGTCGTACTTCTCGCCCAGCTCGCGGTCGAGCGCGCAGGCCGCGGCGGCATGGCGAGCCAGCAGGTCGCGCCATTCGGCGACCAGCACTGCCTCCGTCGGAGAGTCGAGTTCAGCCACGCCGCCACGGTACCACATGCGCATGAAACTTATGCGTTCACATCTTATTCATTTGCATTGAATGCACGTGCATGTAGTGTCCTCCCCATGACCACCGCGACCACTCCGACCGCCTCGCCGGCACCGGCCGACGATCCGTCAATCACCGGGCCGAGCTGGACCCCCCGCCTCTGGGGCACCCTGATCGTGCTCTGCGCGGCGATGTTCCTGGACGCCCTGGACGTCTCGATGGTGGGCGTCGCCCTGCCGTCCATCGGCTCCGAGCTCCACCTCTCCACCTCCACCCTGCAGTGGGTGGTCTCCGGCTACGTCCTCGGCTACGGCGGACTGCTGCTGCTCGGCGGCCGCGCCGCCGACCTGCTCGGCCGCCGCCGGGTCTTCCTGGTCGCCCTCGCCGTCTTCGCCGGCGCCTCGCTGCTCGGCGGACTGGTCGACGACGGCGCCCTGCTGATCGCCGCCCGTTTCCTCAAGGGCGTCGCCGCGGCCTTCACCGCACCGGCCGGCCTGTCGATCATCACCACCACGTTCCCGGAGGGCACCGCCCGCAACCGGGCCCTGTCGATCTACACCACCTGCGGCGCCAGCGGCTTCTCGCTCGGCCTGGTGCTCAGCGGCCTGCTCACCTCGGTCGGCTGGCGCTGGACCTTCCTGATGCCCGTCCCGGTCGCCCTGATCGCCCTGGTCTTCGCCGTCCGGCTGCTCCCCCGGCCCACCGAGGCGCCGGCCAAGGGCGGGTACGACGTGCTCGGCGCGATCACCGGCACGGCCGCCGTCCTGCTGCTGGTCTTCACCGTCACCGAGGCGCAGGGCGCCGGCTGGCTGAGCCTGCGCACGCTCGGCTCGCTGGCCGTGGTGGCCACCCTGGCCGCCGCCTTCCTGGTGGTCGAGAACCGCACCGCGCACCCGCTGGTCCGGCTCGGCATCTTCCGCAACGGCGGGGTCGCCCGGGCCAACCTGATCGCGTTCACGATCTTCGGTTCGTACGCCGGCTTCCAGTTCATCGTCACGCTCTACCTGCAGCGGCTGCTCGGCTGGTCGGCGCTGGAGATGGCGCTCGGCCTGCTGCCCGCCGGCGCGCTGGTCGCGCTGTCGGCCACCAGGATGGGGGCGATCGTCGACCGCTTCGGCACCGGGCGGCTGCTGCCGATCGGCGTGCTGGCCCTGGTGCTCGGCTACACCGTCTTCCTCCGGCTCGACGAGCACAGCTCCTACCCGGCGCTGGTGCTCCCCAGCATGATCCTGCTCGGGATCGGCTTCGCCCTCGCCTTCCCGTCCGTCAACATCGCCGCCACCGACGGGGTCGCCGACGAGGAGCAGGGGCTCGCCTCCGGCCTGGTCAACACGGCCTTCCAGGTCGGCAGCGCGATCGTGCTGGCCGTGGTCACGGCGGTGATCACCGCCGGGAGCGGCGGCGGCGAGAGCGCCGGGGCCCAGCTCGACGGCTACCGGCCGGCGCTGGTCCTGGTCACCGCGGTGGCCCTGATCGGCTTCGTGGTCGCCGCGACGGGCGCCGTGCTCGACCGGCGGCAGAAGGCGGTTCCCGCGCCGGTGGCGGACCATGACGATCCGTCGGCGGATCCGGCCGGCCTGCGGGGCAAGGTCCTGGCCGAGCGCTGACCACCCCCGGGGCGGTTGCTCGCCCCTCCGGCAGGCGCCGGCTCCACCAAACCCCCGTGTTGGTGGAGCCGGCGCCTCCGTACGTGCCGGCCCGTGCGCACCCGCCGAGGGCGGACACCACGGTCCGGTCGCTCGCCCCGCCAGTATATTGGCCGGGAGCCAACGGACGTACGGAGCAGACACGATGGCACCTCGCGGGGATTCGGTCAATGAGGAGATGCGGGAACGCTCCCGCCGGCGCATCATGCGAGCCACCGTCGAGCTGGTCGACCGCCACGGCTACGCCGGCACCACGCTGACCGACATCGCCGAACGCGCCGGGCTCGCCCGCGGGCTGCTCTCGTACTACTTCGACGGCAAGCGGCTGCTGATGCAGTCGGCCACCCACCGGATGATGCACCTGACGCTGTCGGCGGCGCTGGACGAACTCGCGCCGGGCGCCTCGCCGGAGGCCCGGCTGGCCGGGGCGATCGACGTGGTGCTGGGGCTGGCGATGGAGCACCCCCGGGTGATGCGCTCGCACCTGGCGCTGATCCTCGACCCCGACACCGGCGCGTTCGTCCAGGACCCCGAGCAGCGCCGGCTCGGCGCGATCCTCCAGGGGCTGCTGCGCGACTGGGGCGCACCGGACCCGGTCGCCGAGCACGCCGTCCTGCGCAGCGCGCTGATGGGCGGCTGCATAGGCCTGCTGCTGCCGGGGGCCGAACTGCCGCTGGCCCCGATCAGGGCCGACCTGTTCCGCCGCTACGACCTGGAGTGGCGGCTGGGCCGGCCGCCGCAGCCGCTCCCGCCGGAACGCGAACGGCCGCCGGCCCGCGGGTGAGCGCGGGTCCGGCGGCCGTTCCGGTCGGGACGGGGCCCGGCGTCAGCGTTCCTTCAGGATCGACGCCAGCAGGTCGATGGTGCGCTCGGGCGTGAGGCTGTCCACGCAGAGCCGCTCCATGACCTGGATGTACGCGTCGACGTCGTCCCGCTTGTCGAGGTAGAGCGCGCTGGTCAGCTGCTCCAGGTAGACGACGTCGGCGAGGTCCTGCTCGGGGAAGCGGAGGATGGTGAACGCCCCGGACTCGCCCGCGTGGGCGCCGAACCGGAACGGCATCACCTGGATCACCACGTTGGCCTGCTCGGCGACGTCGATCAGGTACTGCACCTGACCGCGCATCACCTTGGGACCGCCGACCGGGCGGCGCAGTGCGGCCTCGTCGATGACGGCCCAGAGCCGGGGGCTGTTGCCCTCGGCCAGCAGCTTCTGGCGGCGCAGCCGGAGGCTGACCCGGCGCTCCACCTCCTCCTCGCTGATCACCGGCCGACTCTGGCCGAAAACCGCCCGTGCGTACTCCTCGGACTGCAGCAGGCCGGGGATGAACTGCACTTCGTAGGTGCGGATCAGTGCGGCGGCCTCCTCCAGGCCGACGTAGGTCTGGAACCAGCCCGGCAGCACGTCGTTGAAGCTGTGCCACCAGCCCGACTTGTTGGCCTCGCGGACCAGGCCCAGCAGGGCCTCGCGCTCGATGCCGTCGTCGACCCCGTAGAGACTGAGGAGGTCGGCGACGTCGCGCTCCTTGAAGCTGACACGGCCGAGTTCCATGCGGCTGATCTTGGACTCGGAGGCGCGGATCGCGTAGCCCGCGTCCTCCCGGGTGATACCGCGCGCCTCGCGGAGCCGACGCAGCTGGGAACCCAGGAGGATCCGGCGGACCATCGAGCCGCCGCCCGGCTGAACTGTGGTCATGCGGTCGAAACCTCCACCTAGGGCAAACAGCGCACAGTCTGCCATCAGTTGAGCGCTCACGGTGCCGATACTGACGGATGTTCCTATCAGTTCCGTATCCCGCACACCAGGATGCACGTGCATTCGGCGCTTGCATATGCCATTTGACCAACTGCACGTGAATCGACTCTTGCATCTGCTGTGAGCGCAGAGGACCATGGTGCACGTGCACCTGCACATCCCTGGCAATCCCGCGGGCTCCGCGTCGACCCCACGCGCGACTCCGTGCACCGGCCCGGCAGCGCCCCTCGCGCCACCGGGCATTCGTGTGCGCGCGCGCCTGGTCGAGGGGGCGGCCGTGCGGCCGAGCGAGTCGGAGGTGACCGGCATGACCCCGGCGGGTCCAGCCGTGTCCGCCCCCTTATGGGAGGAGCTCTTCATGAGCACCGGTACGGCCTTGGCAGTCGATCCCCATGTGGTCACCTGTACGCTCGCCCCGCGCTACGAAGCCGTCAGAACCGCGCGCGACTTCGCCAGAACCGCTCTTCAGCGCTGGGGCCTGAGCGAGCTGTTCGACGATGTCGCGCTGGTGGCCTCG
This sequence comes from Kitasatospora sp. NBC_01560, assembly GCF_045208415.1. NCBI lineage: Bacteria > Bacillati > Actinomycetota > Actinomycetes > Kitasatosporales > Streptomycetaceae > Kitasatospora > Kitasatospora sp. NBC_01560. Next base: position 2,125,469 of record NZ_CP109364.1, read on the forward strand.
GAGCTGGTGACCAACGCCCTGCGGCACGCGATCGGTGCGGCCCCGGCGACGGCGGGCGGCGCACTCGGTGACTTCGACTTCCCCGTCCAAGCGACGGCCGACAACCGGCTGCCGATCCGAATAAGCCTGGTGCACCGCGCACCACAGGTGGTGTGTGCGGTGAGCGACCCCAGCAGCACCGGGCCGGTGGCACGGGAGGCCGACTTCGTGGCCGAGTCCGGGCGCGGGCTCCACCTGGTGGATTCGTTCAGCCGCTCCTGGGGCTGGCACCCACTGGGCAGCGGCAAGGTGGTCTGGGCACTGTTCGAGTCGGAGGGCGCCGCGGCGGTCGCGGTGCCGGAGCTCGGCGGCCGGCACCGGCGCTCGGCCTAGCGGCAGGGCGACCAGGCGGCAGGACCGCCGTCCGGAGCGCACCACGACACCCGGACGACCTCGGCAACAGCGGTACCAGCGGCTGCACAGCGGCGGCGATCGGCGACCCACGGGCAGCGGGCACCGGTCGACTCCCCGACCGCGCACCGGCCGACGGGCCACCGCGCCGACGGGCCGGCCCCGCGGACGGACCACAGGATCCACGGACGGACCGGACGTGCGGCAGGGCGTGCGGGCCCCGGAAGCCGTGGGAACGGTGCGGGCCCCGGAAGCCGTGGGAGCCGTGGGAGCAGACATTAAAGGCCGTCGTGGTGTCAGCACCCACGACGGCCCCCCGATGGTGAAGGCGACGGCCGGTCAGACCGCCAGGTGGTCGAACTCCCCGTCCTTGGCGCCCAGCAACAGCGCCGCTATCTCGGCCCGGGTGTAGATCAGCGCCGGACCGTCCGGGAAGCGCGAGTTGCGCATGGCGACGCCGCCCCCCGGAAGGGCGGCGAACTCGACGCAGTTGCCCTGAGAGTTGCTGTGCAGGCTCTTCTGCCAGACCACGTCCCCCAGGTCCGCAGCCGCCATCCCGTTGAACGGGCCGCCCGTGTCGTTCTTGTCGTGCATAGAAATCTCCCGAAGAGCTCCGGAGTGGTCGTCCAGCTCGGCGCCCCGGCCACGGCCGAACGGCTGGGCCGGCCCCGTACCGACCCGGCACAACGCCTCACTTGACGTGATGATAGCTCCAGTGCACGTGCATCAGCACGGGACGTTGCAGGTGCACGGGCCGTTCGCTGCCAAACTGCAACTCTTCACCACTCGGACACCTGACGGTACGTAACCGGACATAGCCGACTGAATCGGCAAGCCGCCGATAACCGCCCGTAGGCGGCCCCCCGCTGAATGTTGATCTTCGAATGCCGGGAGTCGCGCTTTCGTGACCCTCCGTCAGACATTCCCCTTCCTGTGAGACATCTCACGCACGGGGACCGCAACGCGGTTCCCTGTTCGCCGCGTCATAGGAGTTGTCCTGCTTGCGCGGGGATTAGGCAGAATTTGTCCGGTTTTCAGGCAGCCCGCCCGCCCCGGTTCGGCAGCCGACTGCAGGCCGGGCCGCCCGATGTCCTACGATCTCCGCCATGAGCACCGCAGCCATCCCGGGCGCGCCACTGCCCGTCCGCACCCCAGGCTCCCGTGCGCGGGGGCGCCACCGCCGCCCCGAGCGCCCCGAGATCCCGGCCGGATCCCCGGCCCTGGTGCTCGCGGTGCCCGCGACCGCCGGACCGGAGTCCCGCTCCGTCGTCGAGGAACTCCTCTCGATCGTCCGCAGCGAGCAGAACGGCGTGCAGACCGCCGCCGGCTACCTCCCGGGCGAGGCGGGCGAGGGCTGGTCCGCCGGTGAGGAGCGCACCGTCGCCGAACTCCTGGCGCACGCCGCCGAAGCCGGCCTGCCCACGCCGGTCGTCGTCCCGCTCGTCCCCGGCCCGCACGGCTTCCTGGGCGGACTGCACACCCTCGCCGCCGAGTACGGCGCCCACGTCACCGACGTGCTGGGCCCGCACCCGCTGCTGGCCGAGGCCGTCCACGTCCGGCTCTCCGAGGCCGGGCTGGCCCGCGCCGACCGCGCCCGCCTGTTCGCCATCGCCACCGCCGCGGACGGCGTGGTCCTGACCACCGTCGGCGGCCAGGACGCGGCCGACGCCGCCGGGATCACCGGCATGCTGCTGGCCGCCCGGCTGGCCGTGCCGGTCGTCGCCGCCGCGCTCGACGTACCCGGCTCGGTCGCCACGGCCGTCGCCCACCTCAAGGACATGGGCGCCCGGAACCCGGCGCTGGCCCCGCTGGTGATCGGCCCGGAGGCGGACTCCGAGCTGCTCGCCACGGCCGCCGAGGAGGCCGGCTGCCCGTCGGCCGCCCCGCTGGGCGCGTACCCGACGGTGGGGCAGCTGATCGCCTCCACCTACCTCGCGGTGCTGCCCGCCTTCGACCCCGAGGCGCTCGGCGACGACGACGCCGAGGCCGCCGGCGAGCCCGGCGGCGGCCGGCACGCCGCCCAGTAGCGAACGCCCGCAGACCGTACCGAGGGGCCCGGAACGCATCCGTTCCGGGCCCCTCGCGGCCGTCGACCGCCGCCGCGGCCCTCAGGCCCTGCCGTCGAGCCGGGCGGTGGGCGCGGCGGCGTCCTTGAGCCGCAGTGCGGGCAGCTGGACGGGGCGGGACTGCGCGGCGAACGAGGCCAGCGGCACGCTGCTCGCGTTCCACTGCGGCTGCGCGGTGCCGCCGGCCTCGGCCCGGCGCACCTGGAGCACCTCGGACTGCCCGGCCCGGCGCAGCAGGATGTTCTTCGGCGGCGCGGACTCCGGGTCGATCCAGAGCTCGTTACCGCCGAACTCGCAGTCCAGCACCAGCACGTCGTCCGGCCGGCCGTCGGGGGTGGCGCGGAAGGCGAACCCGGCCCGCCGGTGGCCGGTGAACCGGCTGCGGCCGAAGGTGACGCTCTCCCCCTCCAGTTCGTGCCGGGCGGTGGAGACGGCGAAGTCGCTCTTCCCCGCGCAGTCGATCAGCAGGCCGTCGAAGACGGTGCCCTTCTCCCGGCCGAGCGCGTGCAGCGCCACTCCCCCGCCGGCGTTGCCGTACAGCACGCTCGCGGTGTAGTCGAAGTCGTTGAGGTAGGCGCCGTGCTCGATGCCCCAGCCACCGTTGTGGTAGGCCGCGAACTCGGTGACCACGTGGTGCCGGCGGGCGTTCAGCCAGACGAAGATGCCGTCCTGCAGGTTGTTGTGGGCCAGGCAGCGCTGGAAGGTCCAGACGCCCTCACTGTTCTCCGGCCACTCGAAGCCGGACGCCCCGTTGGCGCCCTGGACGCCGACGGCCACGCAGTCCAGTGCCTTGCCGCCGGTGCCGGCGCCGAGGTTGAAGCCGGTCAGCCGGTAGGCGCGCGGATTGGGCTCCAGCACGGTGCGGGAGGCGACGCAGGACTCGTACACGATGTCGTCGGACGGCTGCTGCGGGGTGCGGGTGTCCAGGGGGCCGTCCCACCAGTAGGCGTCCTCCCAGGTGTCGTGGCTGATGCAGCTGCGGAAGGTGATGCCGTGGCTGGCGTGCGGGACGTACGCGTGGTTGCCGGCGTCGCGGACCACCACCCCCTCGACCACGGTGCCGCGGGTGGTGTCGCCCAGCAGGTGGAAGTGGAGCCCGTAGCGGCCGAGCACCGGGGCGGTGACCGGGGTGCTGCCGTCCGGCCCCTTCCAGCTCTCCCCGGTCGCGGCGCGCGGCCCGACCCAGCGCAGCGCCGCGTGCCGGACGTCGGCGCGGCGGGTGCTGGTGAGGTGGACGTGGGTGCGGCCCCCGGCGCTGCCCTCGATCCGGACGCTGCGGGTCAGGTTGAGCACCTCGGCGCCGACGGTGACGCCCCCTCCGGCCGCGACCCGGGGGTGGGCGTACCTCAGCGGGGCCTCCAGGGTGACGGTGGATCCGCTGACGGAGCGGACGACGGCCAGGTCGTAGCGGGTGGCGAAGCCGTCCTCGTCGGGCGGGCCGGTCGGGGTGACGGCCAGTTCGTCGCCGGGCTGCCAACCGGCGGGTGCGGCGGCCAGGCTGACGGCGGTGTCGCCGGGCAGCAGAGCGCCGGCTGCCCGCACCCAGGCCGTACGGGCGGCGCCGTCCAGCCGCAGGTACCCGGTGCCGGTGACCCAGAGGCCGACGTCGGTGTCGACCACCTTCATGCCGTCGCCGTGGAACCGCTTCTCGTCGACGGACGGGAAGCGCAGGGTGTGCACGGCGGCGCCGTCGGGGGCGAGGGCGAGCGTCCCGCGGATCTCGACGTTGCCCGCCGAGGCGAGCGTGACGGTGCGGTCGGCGGCGAAGACGAGGGCGCCGGTCGGCTCGACGAGCAGCGAGGCGACGGTGGCATCGGTGTCGAGCAGCACCTGGTCGGCGATCCGGACGGCGCTCTGCGGGCCGGGCACCCGGCCGCCCCAGCCGGCCGGGTCGGACCACCGGCGGCCGCCCCGGCCGACGGTGGGGGCGGCGCCGGGCTGGCCGGTCGCGGGGGCGGCACCCTCCGCGGTGCCCTCCGCAGCGCTCTCCGCGGTGACCGGCGCGGTGACCGGCGCGGTGGCGGACGGCCCGGTGGCGGGCGCTCCGCCGTGGAGCATCCCCGTCCCGTCCGCACCGGCCCCGCCGGCCGGCAGGGGGCCGCCCACGGCCGCGACGGGCTCGGCCGGGCCGCCCAGCGAGCGGCGCAGCGCCTCCTCGCCGCCGACCGCCGCGAAGACCGTCCCGACGGCGAGCCAGCGCAGCATCGTCCTGCGGCGTAAGGGAGTTATGGGCTCTTCGGGCGGGATGTCCGCTCTGCGGGGTTTTGCCCGGCGATGCGCTCCGCGCGGCCGGTGCGGCGGCCGGCCGGCGTCCGGCTCCTCGTCCATGGCCATCGTTGCGTAGCCCTCCCCCCGGGCGGCTGCATCGGTCCCGACTCTCTGAAGCATAGGCAGTTGCTGTGAAGCCGACGGGCGTTGCGCGAAAACGGTCATTTCTGATCATGGTGGACAGCCTTTCAGCAGGGCATCCGCAAACCGTGACGGTCGTCACACATGTTTGCGGTTTGAACTTGAGTCTGCTTAACGTGCTCCCCGTTCGTGGCCACACGGACCCAGCTCATCCGCAACGCCGAGTCCTGCCGTCGGTTGCGCTGGCAGCGCAGAAACGCACCACGGCAGGAGCGGGGGAACCACAGGTAAGTCGCCCGGACCGGTCCACGACCGGTTCAGGGCTAGGGGTGAAGCCGCGTCCACAGCGCGGCCGGGCAACTCCAGCCCGAATCCGACAGCTCACCTCGCAGGCGTGGGAGAGGACCGCACCTTCATGCTGCCCACCAACGGCACCCGCCTGTCCGGCCGCACCCGCCGCGTGATCGCCGCCCTCGGCGTCGCCGGCGTCGGTCTCACCATTCCCTGCCTGACCACCGGCACCGCCTCCGCGGCCTCCGTCGCCACCTGGGACAAGGTCGCCCAGTGCGAGAGCACCGGCAACTGGAGCATCAACACCGGCAACGGCTTCTACGGCGGCCTTCAGTTCACCAACAGCACCTGGGCCGAGTTCGGCGGCACCGCGTTCGCGGCCCGCGCCGACCTCGCCACCAAGGACCAGCAGATAGCGATCGCCGAGAAGGTGCTCGCCGTCCAGGGCCCCGGCGCCTGGCCCGTCTGCTCCGTCCAGGCGGGCCTGACCAAGGGCGGCACCCCGGCCGCCGTGGACACCACCACGGCCGCCAAGCCCGCCGCGCAGACCCCGGCCCCGGCCGCCAAGCCGCAGACCCAGGCGCCCGCCGCCAAGCCGGCCGCCCCGAAGGCCGACCCGGCCCCGTCCACCGACTCCGCCAAGCCGCAGGGCGGCCAGAACCGGTCGCAGAACTGGCAGGACAAGGCCGGCTCCGACGACTACACCGTGGTCGCCGGCGACTGGCTCTCCGCCATCGCCGACAAGAACAACGTCCAGGGCGGCTGGGAGCGGCTGTACGAGCTCAACCGCTCCACCCTGGCCGACGGCCCGCACGTCATCTACCCGGGCCAGCACCTGAGCCTCGGTGACCACGGCAAGACCCGTGCCTCGGACGAGTCCGGCAAGAACTTCGACTGGTTCAACCGCTCCTCCGGCACCTCGGGCCAGGCCGCCGCCGGTACCGCCACGGCCGCCAAGCCGGCCGCGCAGACCCAGGCCCCGGCCGCCAAGCCGGCCGCCGAGACCCAGGCGCCCGCCCAGGCCGCCACCGGCAGCATGGCCGCCGCGGTCTCCTTCGCCCAGTCGAAGGTCGGCCAGGCGTACGTCTACGGCGGCACCAGCGACGGCGGCTGGGACTGCTCCGGCCTGACCCAGGCCGCGCTGCGCGCCGCGGGCATCTCCGTCCCGCGCGTCGCCGCCGACCAGGCCGCCGCCAGCACCCACGTGTCGCTGGACTCCCTCAAGGCGGGCGACCTGCTGTTCTGGTCCAACAACGGCCAGGACTCCGGCGTCTACCACGTCGCGCTCTACATCGGCGACGGCAAGTACGTCGAGGCCGCCAACCCGAGCTCGGGCGTGCGGATCCAGACCGTCGCCAACTGGGCGCCGGACTTCGCCGGCCGGGTCTGACCCGGTACCGCACCGGGCGCGCACCGGTAGCCCGAAGCCCCCGGGGAGAGTCCGCTCGCTCCCCGGGGGCTTCGGCCTGCCCGCCCGCCGCGCCGGGCCCGGCCGTGGTCAAACCGGCGCCGGCGGGGCATCCTGCTGCTTCGCACCCGAGAAGGAGTCCCCATGGCCCAGGTCACCGTCACGCTCGACGCCAATCTCGCCATCGACGTGATGATGCTCTCCGGTACCAAGAACCCGCAGGACGCCGTCGAGCTGGTCCTGCGCGACTACCTGGCCCGCGGCCGGCGCACCGGGGCCCGGACCGGCGACGCCGGCGACGGGCAGCGGGCGGCACAGGAGCGCCCGGCCGTCCAGGAGGGCTGAGCGGGCACGCGAAAGGGGCCCGGGGAGCGGAACACTCCCCGGGCCCCGGTCGTACCCGGTCAGCGGGCGCAGGCGCCCGTGGAACCGCGCATCACCAGCTCCGGCTGGAACATGAACTCGCCGCGCTGGGCGGCGTTCCCGCCGACCTCCTCCAGCAGCGCATCGACGGCCGCGGTGGCCATCGCCTCCACCGGCTGACGGATCGTGGTCAGCGGCGGCTCGGTGAACGCTATCAACGGCGAGTCGTCGAAGCCGACCACCGAGACGTCCTGCGGGACGCTCAGGCCGCGCTGACGGACCGCACGTATCGCGCCGAGTGCCATCATGTCGCTGCCGCAGACGATCGCCGTGCAGCCCTTGTCGAGCAGCGCCCCGGCCGCCGCGTGCCCGCCCTCCACGCTGAACAGCGTGTGGTGGACGAGCTCCTGGGCCTCCTCCTCGCTCCGGCCCAGCACCTCGTGCATGGCCGCGGTGAAGCCCTCGATCTTCCGCAGCACCGGCACGTACCGGCGCTGCCCGACGGCCAGGCCGATCCGCTCGTGGCCGAGTTCGGCCAGGTGCTGGACGGCCATCCACATCGCGGACCGGTCGTCCGGCGAGATGAACGGCGCGTCGATCTTCCCGCTGAAGCCGTTGATCAGCACGAACGGCACCTGCCGGCCGGTCAGCCGGGCGTACCGGTCGTGGTCGGCGGTGGTGTCGGCGTGCAGCCCGGAGACGAACACGATGCCCGCCACCCCCCGGTCCACCAGCATCTCCACCAGTTCGTCCTCGGTGGAGCCGCCGGGCGTCTGCGTGCAGAGCACCGGCGTGAAGCCGTGCCGGCTCAGCACCTGCTCGATCACCTGGGCCAGCGCGGGGAAGATCGGGTTGCTCAGCTCCGGGGTGATCAGCCCGATCAGACCCGCGCTGCGCTGGCGCAGCCGGGTCGGACGCTCGTAGCCGAGCACGTCCAGCGCCGCCAGCACGGTCTGCCGGGTGGCGGCGGAAACGTTCGCCTTGCCGTTGAGTACGCGGGAGACGGTGGCTTCGCTGACCCCCGCCTGAGCCGCGATGTCTGAGAGTCGCGCCGTAGTCACGGTCCCAGAGCCTATTGCAACCACGTCAGACCGCCCACCAGTCGGTGCTGTCCGGAGCGAGCACGGTCTCGCCGCCGTCCACCACGGCGTCCGCCGAGGAGAGCAGCAGGCGGCCGGGCGCGGGTATCCGGACCGGCTCGGCCGTGGTGTTCACGGTGCAGACGAAGGAGCCGCGGCGGAACAGCAGGGTGCCCTCGGGGCCGTCCAGCCACTCGACGGCCTCGCCGGCGCCGAGGTCCGGCTGTGCCCGGCGGACGGCCAGCGCGCTGCGGTACAGCTCCAGGGTGGAGGTCGGGTCGCCGGTCTGCGCCTCGACGCTCAGCCGGGCCCACTCGGCGGGCTGCGGCAGCCAGCTCGGGCCGCCGGCGGCCGGGCCGAAGCCGTACGGGGCCTCGCTGCCGGACCACGGGATCGGCACCCGGCAGCCGTCGCGGTAGCCGTCCTGGCCGGCCTTGCGGAAGAACGACGGGTCCTGGCGGACCTCGTCGGGCAGGTCGGTGACGTCCGGCAGGCCGAGCTCCTCGCCCTGGTAGAGGTAGGCGGAGCCGGGCAGCGCGAGCATCAGCAGGGTGGCGGCGCGGGCGCGGCGCAGGCCGAGCGCGCGGTCGCCGGCGGTGCGGATCTGGGTGCCGAGGCCGGGCGGGTTGGCGAACCGGGTGGCGTGCCGGGTGACGTCGTGGTTGGAGAGCACCCAGGTGGTGGGGGCCTCCACCGGGCGCATCGAGTCGAGCGAGAGGTCGATCACCCCGCGCAGCTCGGCGGCGTCCCAGGAGGTGCCCAGGTACTGGAAGTTGAAGGCCTGGTGCAGCTCGTCGGGGCGGACGTAGTTGGCGGTGCGCTGCACGGTCGGGGTCCACGCCTCGGCGACGCCGATCCGCCGGCCCGGGTACTCGTCCAGGATCCGCCGCCAGCTGCGGTAGATCTCGTGGACGCCGTCCTGGTCGAAGAACGGCATGACGTCGTTGCCGAGCAGCTTGAGCTGGTCGCCGCCGCCGAGGTCGGGCAGGCCGGGGGCCTTGACCAGGCCGTGGGCGACGTCGATCCGGAAGCCGTCGACGCCCATGTCCAGCCAGAACCGCAGGATCGAGCGGAACTCGTCGGCGACGGCCGGGCTGTCCCAGTTGAAGTCGGGCTGCTCGGGGGCGAACAGGTGCAGGTACCAGTCGCCGGGGGTGCCGTCCGGGTCCTCGGTGCGGGTCCAGGCCGGGCCGCCGAAGATGGACTCCCAGTCGTTGGGCGGCAGTTCGCCGTTCTCGCCCTTGCCGGGACGGAAGTGGTAGCGCTCGCGCAGCGGGGACGCAGGACCCTCGCGCAGGGCACGCTGGAACCACTCGTGCTGGTCCGAGGAGTGGTTGGGGACGAGGTCCACGATGATCCGCAGGCCGAGGCCGTGGGCGTCCCGGATCAGGCCGTCGGCGTCCAGCAGGGTGCCGAACATCGGGTCCACCGCGCGGTAGTCGGCGACGTCGTACCCGGCGTCGGCCTGCGGCGAGGCGTAGAAGGGCGAGAGCCAGACCGCGTCCACGCCGAGGTCGCGCAGGTAGGGCAGCCGGCTGCGGATGCCGGGCAGGTCGCCCATGCCGTCGCCGTTGGAGTCGGCGAAGCTGCGCGGGTACACCTGGTAGATGACCGCGTCCCGCCACCAGTCTCTGGACGCGCCGGCGCCGGCCTCGTGAGCGGTGGCGTCGGCGGCGGGCCGGGAGGTGTCGGCCAGGTTCTGGGTCATGGACGGTATCCCTTGGGGACTAGGCGGTGAGCGGAACAGCGGTCGGGCCGGCGGTCGGGCCGGCGGTCAGGACTTCGAGGCGCCGGCGGTCAGGCCGGTCACCAGGTGACGCTGCACCAGGTAGAAGAGGACCGAGGACGGGATCGCGATCAGCACGGCGGTCGCGGCCATCAGGTTCCACTGGGCGTCGTGCTCGCTGACGAAGGTCTGCAGACCGACGGCGAGGGTGTACTTGTCGGAGCTGAGCATGAAGGTGGAGGCGAAGGCCACCTCGGCCCAGGCGGTGAGGAACGAGTAGAACGCGGCCACCGCCAGGCCCGGACGGGCGAGCGGCAGCACCAGCCGCCAGAAGGTGCCGAGCGGGGTGAGCCCGTCGACCCGGCCGGCCTCGTCGATCTCCACCGGGATGGTGTCGAAGTAGCCCTTGAGCAGCCAGGCGCAGTACGGGACGGTGGTGGTCGAGTAGACCAGGATCAGGCCGAGGTAGCTGTCCAGCAGGTCGAGCTCGGAGAGGATCGTGTACATCGGCACGATCAGCACCGCGATCGGGAACATCTGGGTGACCAGCAGCGACCACATCAGCGGCCGGTGGCCGGGGAAGCGCATCCGGGAGACGGCGTAGCCGGTGGAGGCGGCGATCATCACGCCGAACACCGTGGTGATCCCGGAGACCAGGAAGGCGTTGCCGAACCAGCTGAAGAAGTCGGTGTCGAACAGCACCTTGTGGTAGTTCGACAGCGTCATCTTGTCGAAGATGGCGCCGGGGTGGAGGTAGTCCGTCTTGTCCGGGCCGAGCGAGACGTAGAGGATCCAGACCACGGGGAAGAGCGCGATCAGGCTGGCCAGGATCAGCGCGGCGTGGGACAGCGCCCTGGCCGCCGGGGAGGCCTGGCCGCGGCGGCGGGCGCGGGCCGGCTTCGCGGCCGGTGCCGCGGGGCGCGCGGCGAGCGCGGTGGGTCGGTCGGTGGTGGTGCTCATCGGGGTCTCCTGCCTTCGTGGTCGCTGGGGTTGCGGGGCGTCAGCCGTTGGCCTGCTCGTTGCGGGCGAGCCAGCGCCGGTAGAAGGCGGTGAAGACGATCAGGATGGACAGCAGGATCACGCCGTAGGCGGCGGACTGCGCGTAGTCCCGGGGCTGCTGGCCGAAGCCGAGACGGTAGGCCCAGGTGACCAGCAGCTGCGCGTCGGGCGCGCCGTTGGCGCCGAACAGCAGGAAGATGACGGCGAACTGGTTGAACGTCCAGATCACGCCGAGCAGCACCACGGTGGAGGAGACGGTGCGCAGCCCGGGCAGGGTCACGTGCCGGAACCGCTGCCAGGCGGTGGCGCCGTCCATCTCGGCGGCCTCGTACAGCTCGGCCGGGATCGACTGCAGGCCGCCGAGCAGCGAGATCATCATGAACGGCACGCCGACCCAGGTGTTGACCAGGACGGCGGCGGCCTTCTGCGCCAGCGGGTCGTCCAGCCAGCCGGGTTCGGGCAGGTGCAGGGCGGACAGGATGCCGTTGACGGCGCCGCCGTCGGCGAGCATCAGGCGCCAGGAGAAGACGGTGACGAAGGTCGGCACGGCCCAGGGCAGGATGAGCAGCATCCGGTAGACGGCGCGGCCGCGCAGCTTCTGGTTGAGCAGCAGGGCCAGGCCCAGGCCGATGGTGTAGTGCAGGAAGACGCAGAGCGCCGTCCAGGTGATGGTCCAGACGAAGTGCGACCAGAAGCGGTCGTAGGACCCCGGGCCCCAGAGGATGTCGGCGTAGTTGTCGAACCCGACGAAGTGGTAGCTGGCCGGGATCTCGTTGACGCCGATCTTGCGGGCGGCGTTGAGGCTGTTGGCGTCGGTGAGGGTGAGCCAGAGGCCCTCGGCGAGCGGGTAGAGCACCAGCACGCCGAGCACCAGCACGACCGGCGCGATCATCGCGTAGGCGTACCAGTGCTTGGCGTACGAGCGCTTGAGGCGCTCCATCAGGCCCGGACGCGGATCGCGCTCCCGGCTGCCCTGGCCGGTGGCGCCCTGCACGGCGACTGACATTGTTCGACACCTTCTCGGGGGGAGGTCCGCCGCCTCGCTACGGCGACTGCTGCTACGGGTCTGGCCGCCCGGCCCGCCGGGAGAGGTGACGGCGGGCCGGGCGGCTCGGGGGACTACTTGGCGAAGCCCGGGAGGAGCTTGGCGTAGTCGGTGGCGACGGTGCCCAGGCCGTCCTGGGTGCTCGTGCCCTGGACGACCTTGCCGAGGTTGGTGCCGAGCGAGGCGAACAGCGAGCTGTACTCGGGCAGTTCGGGGCGCGGGCGGGCGCTGCTCAGGACCGCCTGGAAGCCGGCGATGCCGGGGTCGGCCTTGACCTCGGGGGTGAAGGCGTCGGCGCGGGTCGGCAGGGTGGAGTTCTTCTGCGCGATGAACGCCTGGCTCTCGGCGGAGGTCATGAACGCGGCGAACTTCTCGGCGGCGGCCTTGTGGGCCTTGTCCGCACCGGCGTAGACGGAGATGTTGTGGCCGCCGGTGGGGGCGCCGGCCTTGCCGGCCGAGCCGGCCGGGACGGGGGCGATGCCGAGGTTGGTCTTGTCGGCGAACGCGGTGCCCTTGTAGATGTTGGTGATCTCCCACGGGCCCTGGATGATCGCCGCGACCTTGCCGCTGTTGAAGGCGTCCATCATGTGCGCGTAGGCGTCGGTGGTGACGTCGGCCTTGGCGGTGCCGGGCGAGGTGAACATCGTCTTGTAGGTCTCGATGCCCTTGACGGCCTCGGGCGAGCTGACGGTGATCTTCTTGCCGGCGGCGTCGACGGTGTCGGTGCCCTCGCCGAACAGGAACGGCATCGCGTAGTAGCCGTCCGCGGCCTTCAGCCAGAAGCCGTCGACGCCGGCCTTCTCCTTGACGGCGGCCGCGGCGGTCTTCAGCTCGTCCCAGGTGGTCGGGGCGGTGGTGATGCCGGCCTTGGCGAAGAGCTCCTTGTTGTAGAGCAGGCCCAGGGTGTCGGTGACCAGCGGGACGCCGTAGGTCTTGCCCTCGTACTTGGCCTGCTGGACCAGGCTGGGCTGGAAGGAGCCGGACTCGGTGGTGGCCGGGGTGCCGTCCAGCGGCTCCAGGAAGCCGGCCTTGGCGAAGGCGGCCGTCCAGCCGACCTCGGAGCGGAACACGTCCGGAGCGCCCTTGGCCCCCATGGCGGTCTGGAGCTTGTTCTGCGCCTGGTCGAACGGCACGTTGACGAAGTCGACGGTGATGTTCGGGTTGGCGGCCTGGAACTTCTTGACGAGCGCCTCGTAGTTCGGCGCCTCGTTGGTGGCGTTCGAGGTGTCCCAGTAGGTGAGGGTGACCGGCCCGTCGGCCTTGCCGTCCGAGCTGGAGCCGCTGCTGCCACAGGCAGCCATCGAGACCGCGAGGGCCACAACGAGGGCAGAGGCCGCGATGCCACGCCGCATGAGAACTCCTTGGGAGGGTGGGGGTGCCCGAGATGTTGGGAGACAGGCGCATAATGGCTGCCTCGTGCCGACCGCACCGTTGCTGCCGTCGGGCTCGGAAGGAAGTTAACAGCGGCGCAATCGCCACGGAAAGTCCTTGCAGCAAGTTTCTGCAAGAAATGGGGATCGTTACGCCCGCGTGTCCTGGGCGTGGCCGTGCGGTAGTTGACAGCCGCCGCCACGGGCAGGGGTTCGCCCTTGTTTGTCCGTTTCACCCCGGTGACGGACGGGCAGATTAGTACGCCGCGTTGCAGAAAGCTCCTTGCAGCCGGGCCCACGAAAAGAGCCCGGACCGTCGGCCCGGGCTCACTCCGTCCTCCTGCTCCGTCCTCCTGTGCTCGCCCTGTGCTCGTCCTGCCGCGGACTGCCGCGGGCTGCCGCGTCCGGTCAGCCCACCCCGAGCCGCAGCACCGTCGTCGAGCGGAACTCCTCGCCCGGCCGCAGCACGGTGCTGGGGAAGTCCGGGTGGTGCGGGGCGTCCGGGAAGTGCTGGGTCTCCAGGGCGATCCCCGCGAACGGGCCGTACGCGACGCCGCTCGCACCCGTCACCGCCCCCTGGAACTTGTTGGCGGTGTAGACCTGCACGCCAGGCTCGGTAGTCAGCACCTCCAGCGTGCGGCCGCTCGCCGGGTCCTCCAGGAGCGCCGCCCGGGCCGGGGTGCCGTCGGCCGGCCGCGGGCGGAGCACCCAGTTGTGGTCGTACCCGCCGGGCCCGGCCAGCTGCGGGTGCTCGTCGTGCACCGACTTGCCGATCGGCCGGGCCGCGGTGAAGTCGAACGGTGTGCCGGCCACCGGCTCGGTCCGCCCGTACGGGATCTGCCGGCCGTCCGCCGGGGTGAAGGCATCGGCCTCCAGGGTGAGCAGGTGGCCGAGGACGTCCCCGCTGCCCTCGCCGCCGAGGTTGAAGTACGCGTGGTTGGTGAGGTTCAGGACGGTCGGGCGGCTGGTCACGGCGCGGTAGGCGATGGCCAGCTCCCCGCCCGCGCTCAGGGTGTACTCGACGGTGACGTCGAGCGCGCCCGGGAACCCCTGATCGCCGTCCGGGCTGTGCAGGTGCAGCCGGACGCCGTCGGGCAGCGCCTCGGTCTCCCACATCCGGTGCGCGAAGCCGTCCGGGCCGCCGTGCAGGGTGACCCCGCCGCCGGTCGGGGCGAGCGGGTGCTCCTCGCCGTCGATGGTGACCTTGCTGGCATCGATCCGGTTGGCGTACCGGCCGACCACGGCGCCGTAGTGCCGGGCCGGGCCGAGGAGCTCGGCGAGCCGGTCGGCGGCGAGCAGCAGCTGCGCGGGCCGGCCGGCGCGGTCGGGCGCGGAGAGCGTGTGCAGGGTGGCGCCGAGGTTGAGCACGCTCGCCTCGTACGGGCCGGCCTGCAGCGTCCAGCGCTCGATCGCGGCGCCCACGCCCGAAGGTTCGAGGGGCTCGCGCCGCACGGTGGTCGCCTGCGACCCGTTCGCCGGGGGCGTCGCCATGACCTGCTCCTCACTGGCGGCCGCGGCGCACACCGCGGCCCCTGGTACCGGATCCGTCCGGGGCCAGCGGCGGCGGCCCCGGTGGGTGAAAGCCTAGGGGTTTCCCGACAATTCGTGCCGTATCAGCACGCGGCGTCGGGCAGCCCGCCCGGCGCAGGGCGCACGGCCGGGCCGGTCGGGGTCGGGGCGCGGCGCCGGAGCGGGCCGGGCGGCGACGGGCGGGCCGGGCACCGTCACCACCCCGCCCCGCGTCACCGTCACTCCTCCCCGGCACCGTCACTCCTCCGCGGCGCCGCGCTGCTCGGGCGGCAGGCCGAGCGCCGACGCCAGCCCGTCCGGGCCGCTGCCCGCCTTGCGGTAGACCGCCGCCAGCCGGCGGTTCACCAGACTGAGGTGGACACCCAGCTCCTCGGCGATCCGCTGCGGCGGCACGCCCCGGACGGCCAGCCGGGCGACGTCCCACTCGGGCTGGCTGAGCATCTCGCGGACGTCGCCCAGCCGGTTGGGCCGCAGGCCGTAGTTGGCCAGCTCGCGGCGGGCCCGCTCGACCAGGCCGTCGGCGGCGCAGTGCTGGGCCAGCTCGATGCCCTGGTACAGGAACTCCTGGGCGTCCTCCAGCCGGCCGACCCGGCGCAGCGCGGCGCCCAGGTCCACCAGCGCGAAGGCGTGCTCGTAACCGGCCGGCGACTGGCCGAGGTACCGGACGGCCTCCTCCAGCAGCTCGACGGCCTGCTGGCCGTCCTCGATCTCGGCCTGCAGCCGCAGCGCGGTGCCGATCGCCGAGGCGGTGCCGAACCGGCGGGCGTCCAGCACCGAGCGCTGGGCGTACCCGCGGGCGCGCTCCGGCTCGTCCTCGGCGAGGGCGACGCCCAGGTGACCGGCCCACGGCGCCCAGACCGTGTTGTGCCAGCCGCGGGTGTCCAGCTGCGCGCCCGCCTCGGTGAGCGCGGCGGCGGCGCCGGCCTTGCGGCCCTTGGCGAGCAGCAGCTTGCCGTACAGCGAGGCGGCGTCCGGCAGCACCATCGCGGTGGCGTGGTACGGCGGGCCGAAGCCGAAGCCGGTCGCGAGCTCCCACGCCTCCTGGTTGCGGCCGCGGGCGATCAGGGTGTCCACCAGGACGCCGACGGCGTCCCAGGCGAGCGGCAGCTTGGGGCCGATCCGCTCGGAGAGCCGCAGCGCGCGGCGCAGGAAGTCCTCGGCCTCGGCGAGCAGCCCGCGGCGGAACCGCGCCAGGCCCATCAGGAAGTACGCGAAGCCGCGGTGGGCCCCGCTCCAGCCGGCGATCTCGAACTGGACGATGGCGTCCCCGAAGAGCCGCTCGGCCTGGGCGATCCGGTCGTTGTAGGTGTAGGCGAGGCCGAGCGTGGCGGGCAGTTCGAAGCCCCAGGTGCTGTCGGTCCAGCCGAGGCCCTTGGGCAGCCGGCCCTGGTCGAGGACTTCGTCCGCGTGCCGCAGCGCCTCCGTGGAGGGGTCACCGCGCAGGGTGAGGTCCCAGGCGCGCATCGCCAGCACGGCCCGGTCGGCGGCCTCCCGGCCGGTGAGGCTGCGGCAGAGCTCGCCCAGCCGCTCCGAGCGGCCCGGCCCGTCCTCCTCGGACTTGCGGTAGGCGTGCCACATGAACGAGGCCGCCTCCAGCCGGAGCCGGCCGGACGGGTCGCCGACGGTCTGCGCCGCCTCGTCCTGGCAGACCCGCGCCGCCTCGCCGAGCTGGCCGCTGTGGGCGAGCACCTCGGAGAGCCGGAACGTGGCGTCGACCCGGAGCGAGGGGCGCAGCGGCCCCTCCTCGGGGTCGAGGGCGAGCTTCAGCTGGTTGACGGTGGCGTGCGGGTCGGTGAGCAGGGCGGAGCAGCCGAGTTCGTAGAGCACCTCGGCGCGGATGTCGTCGTCCGGCGGCTCGGCCAGGGCGCGGTGCAGGCAGCGCTGGGCGGCCTCGGGGGCGCCGATCAGCAGGTGTTCCTGGGCGGCCCGGCGCAGTTTGCGGACGGTGCGGTCGTCGCCCTCGCCGGGGAAGGTCTCGACCAGGTGGCGGGAGGCGGCGAGCAGGCCGAGCCCGGCGTTCTCGATCTCGGCGGCGGCCACGCCGTGCATGCCGGTCCGGGTGGACTCCTTCATGGTGTTGTAGATCGAGCTGCCGATCAGCGGGTGGACGAACTCCAGGTTCCCGTTGGGCGTCTGGGTGAGGACGCGTTGCTTGCGCAGCTGCTTGATGGACTCGCGGGCGCCCTCGGGGGTCTGGGTGGAGATCCGGGCGGCGAGCTCGGACCGGATGTCGGTGCCGAGCATCGCGCAGGCCCAGGCGAACCGCAGGGTGCTGGCGCCGAGGCGTTCCAGCCAGCCGGTGAGGGTCGTCCCGGTGGCGTCGACGGCGAGTTCGCGCAGCTGCTGGGAGTTCTCCTCGACGGGGTCGAGCTCCTGGTCGCGGACCTGGTCCAGCAGGGCGACGGCCTCGAAGGGGTTGCCGTTGACGACGTTCCAGAACTCGTAGCAGAACGCGTCCTCGGCCTTGTCGCCGAACTCGGTGCGGATCATGTCGGTGACGGAGACGAGGGTGAGCCGGCTCAGCTCGTGCCGGCGGGTGGCGAGCGAGGTGACGGCGCTCTGGTGCTCCTGCGCCTCGGGCTGCCAGTCGACGAGGTCGTCCCGGTAGGCGAAGACCAGCAGGACGGGCAGTTCGCGGGCGCGGACGGCGAACTGAGCGAGCCAGGCCAGTGATTCGAGGTCGGACCAGTGCAGGTCGTCGACGATCATCACCAGCGGCGCCCGGCGCGGGGCGAGCTGGGTGAGCACGTAGTCGAGGCCGTCGCGCACGCCCTGCGGGTCGAGGCGGCGGGCCCCGGCCTTCGGCTGCTTGAGGCCCATGGCCGGGCCGACCACCTCCTCCCATGTCCCCATGACCTGCCGGAACTCGGCCGGTCCGAGGCTGCCGAGGACGGGCTGGAGCAGCTGGCGCAGGACGTGGTACGGCTCGTTGGACTGGCGTTCGCCGCCGCGGGCGAACAGCACGGTGGCGCCGTCGCGGAGCTTGGCGAGCCGGCGGACTTCGTGCAGCAGGCTGGTCTTGCCGATGCCGGGGCGGCCGGAGAAGGTGAGCAGTTCGCCGATCTCGGTGCCGCCGGCCGCGAACTCGCGGCAGAGTTTGTCCACCGCGGCTTCGGCGGAGCGGACTTCGGCGTCCCGGTCGCGCAGCCTGACCCGGACCGGCACGGCTTCCGGTTCCCGCCCGCCGGTGCCCTCCCCCGCCCGAAGTTCGTGTCCCTGGTCGGTCACCGTCGTGCCTCCGCCTCGCCGTTCCCTGCTCGTGGAGCCGAGATTAGCGCCGTCGGGGGCGCGCTGTTCGGCATTCGCCCAGGCTGGGGCGGAGATCGAGGGTTCGGACGGGTTGCCAAGGGCAATTGCCCTATATCCCTAACGTCCGATCATTGCATCGGATACTCTACGGCCCCCGAAACGAGTTGATCTTGCCATGCCGTTTCGCCCGCGTCGAGCCATTTCGCTCCAACTCCCCCACATTGCTTACCAGTAGTACAAGCAGCCCCCACCCTTCGCCGCACCGGGAGTCCGATGTCTGACGACACCTCACTTCAGATTCCGTTCCCGCACCGCCGCAGCCCGCACGGGCCGTACGCCGCCGAGCTCCACCGCGCCTGGCTGACCAGGCATCCGCTGCTCCCCGACCCCACCCACCCGTCGTACGCCCACTGGGACGTCGTCGCCCTCGCCGCCCTCGGCTACCCCGATGCCGGCCAGGACGAACTCACCCTGGCCGCCGACCTGATGGGGTTCTACTTCCTCTTCGACGACCAGTTCGACGGGCCGCTCGGACGCCGCCCCGCCGAGGTGGCCCCGATCTGCGAGCGGCTGATCGCCATCCTGCACGGCGCCGCCCGGCCGGACCGCTCCTCCGCCGTCGAGACCGCCTTCGCGGACCTCTGGAACCGCAGCGCGCACGGCATGCCCGCGCGCTGGCAGGCGCGCGCCGCGTACAACTGGGAGTGGTACCTGGCCAGTCACCCCGCCGAGGCGGCCGGCCGGATCTCCGAGCGCCCGCCGGACCGTGACGGCTACCTGGCGCTCCGGCGCGGCACGGCCGCCATGGAGACCATCTTCGACATGGTCGAGCGCCTCGGCCACTTCGAGGTCCCCGCCGCCGTCCTGCACCACCCGGTCCTGCGCCAGATCCGCCAGCTCGCCGCCGACATCCCCTCGCTCAGCAACGACGTCCGCTCCTTCCCGCTGGAGGCGCCGCGCGGCGACGTCAACAACCTGGTGCTGATCGTGCAGCGGGAGCGGCACTGCTCGGCCGAGGAGGCCTGCGCGGTGGTGATGGCCGAGGCCCAGCTGATGGTCGAGCGCTGCCGCGAGCTGTACGAGCAGCTCCCCGACGTCCACCGCGAACTCGGCCTGTCCCGGGTCGAGCGGAGCATCGCCCAGCGCTACGCCGACGGCCTGGTCACCTGGCTGGCCGGCTACCTCGACTGGGAGGCCCGGACCGGCCGTTACCTGGCCGCCTGAGCCGTCGGCCGCGCTCCGGCCCGCCGCGGCCCGGGCCGCCGACCGCCCGGGCCGCGGCGAAAGGCGGCCGGGGCCCGCGGGCGAACGGCCGGGACTGCCGGAGTACGGCCGGAATGCCCACCCTCCGTCCACGGAGGCGGTACGGACCGTAGCCGTGCGGCGGTGTCCGCGGCTAGATTGGCCGGGCGTGTCCGACCCCTCCGCCGGGCCGTCGGGGCCACCCGGCCCGCGGTCCGGCGCGCCGCCCGGCCCGCGCGGCCGCGGCGGTGCCCCGACAACGCGAGGAGGCACCAGCCATGACGGTCTACCAGCCCCCCGGCCGGCCCGGATCCATCGTCACCTACCGCCCCCGGTACGAGCACTGGATCGGCGGGGCGTGGACGCCGCCGGTCCGCGGCGAGTACTTCGAGAACCCCAGCCCGGTCACCGGCGAGGTCTTCACCGAGGTGGCCCGCGGCACCGCCGAGGACATCGAGGCCGCACTCGACGCCGCCCACGCCGCCGCGCCGGCCTGGGGCCGCACCCCGCCCGCCGAACGCGCCCACGTCCTGCTGCGGATGGCCGACCGGATCGAGGCGCACCTGGAGGAGCTGGCCGTCGCCGAGAGCTGGGAGAACGGCAAGCCGGTGCGCGAGACGCTGGCCGCCGACCTCCCGCTCGCCGTCGACCACCTGCGCTACTTCGCCGGCGCGCTGCGCGCCCAGGAGGGCGGCCTCTCCCAGCTGGACGAGGACACCGTGGCGTACCACTTCCACGAGCCGCTGGGCGTGGTCGGCCAGATCATCCCGTGGAACTTCCCGATCCTGATGGCGGTATGGAAGCTCGCCCCGGCCCTGGCGGCCGGCAACGCGGTGGTGCTCAAGCCCGCCGAGCAGACCCCGGCCTCGATCCTGCTGCTGGTCGAGCTGACCGCCGACCTGCTGCCGCCCGGCGTGCTCAACGTGGTGAACGGCTTCGGCCTGGAGGCCGGCCGCCCGCTGGCCTCCAGCAGCCGGATCCGCAAGATCGCCTTCACCGGCGAGACCACCACCGGCCGGCTGATAGCGCAGTACGCCAGCGGCAACCTGATCCCGGTCTCGCTGGAGCTCGGCGGCAAGAGCCCCAACCTGTTCTTCGCCGACGTCGCGGCCGAGCAGGACGCCTTCTACGACAAGGCGCTGGAGGGCTTCGCGATGTTCGCCCTCAACCAGGGCGAGGTCTGCACGTGTCCGAGCCGGGCGCTGGTGCAGACCGCGGTCTACGACCGGCTGCTGGCCGACGGCCTGGAGCGGGTCCGGGCGATGCGCCAGGGCAACCCGCTGGACACCGAGACCCAGGTCGGCGCCCAGGCCAGCGACGACCAGCTGAAGAAGATCCTCTCCTACATCGAGGTCGGCCAGGCCGAGGGCGCCAAGGTGCTCACCGGCGGCGAACGCGCCGACCTCGGCGGTCCGCTGGCCGGCGGCTACTACGTGACGCCCACCGTCTTCGAGGGCGTCAACAGCATGCGGATCTTCCAGGAGGAGATCTTCGGCCCCGTCCTCTCGGTCACCCGCTTCGATGGATTCGAGGACGGCATCGCGCTGGCCAACGACACCTCGTACGGGCTCGGCGCGGGCGTCTGGACGCGGGACGGCAGCACCGCGTACCGGGCCGGGCGGGCGATCCAGGCCGGGCGGGTGTGGACCAACTGCTACCACGCCTACCCGGCACACGCGGCGTTCGGCGGGTACAAGAACTCCGGGATCGGCAGGGAGAACCACAAGACGGTGCTGGAGCACTACCAGCAGACCAAGAACCTGCTGGTGAGCTACTCGCCCGACGCGCTCGGCTTCTTCTAGGGCTTGTCCGACAGGGCTTGTCCGACAAGCCGTAGGGCCGCAGGTCCGGCTGCAACTGGCGCGCACCCTGGTCGGCGTCCTCAACCAGACGCTCGTCCCCCGGCTCGGCGGGGGCCGGGTGGCCGCCTTCGAGGTGCTGGTGGGCACGTCGGCGATCCGCAACCTGATCCGCGAGGGCAAGACGCGCCAGATCCGCAACATGATCGCGACCGGCCACCGTGACGGCATGCAGACCCTTGAGAGCAGCCTCAACGCCCTCGTCGCGGCAGGCGCCGTCGCCTACGAGGAGGCCGTGCTGCACACGGCCCGTCCGGAGGAGATCCAGCGGCCCCACGCCCCGGCGGGCCGCCCCTGACCGTCCGACGGCCGGCGCCTCGTCACTCAAGCAGCTCAGCCCGCTCAGGCCGCTCAAGCTGCTCCCGGCCGGGCTCGACCGGCGGCAGGGCGGGCGCAGACGCGGAGCGGGAGGCCGGGCCGGCCTCCCGCTCCGCAACCACTCCCCGTGGCCCGCGGCCGGACGCCCTCCGGGGCACCGGTCGCGGCTTCTCCCGCACTCGCCCGCCGGGCGGCCGCGCCGTCGCCGACGCGGCCCCCTCACGGGCGAGCAGGCCCTGCTGGGCCGTCAGATCCGACCGGACAGGCCCGCCGGATTGCTCAAATCACCCATACCGGGATCTAAGCACATCAATCTCGGAAATATCCGACGCGCCGCCGACATTCCCGGACACGCCCGGCGGACCCAATAGACAGGAGGTCGACACCCCGACCCCAACCCTCCGGGAGGCCGTCCATGACCATCGCCACCGCCAAGCTCTCCGACCCCACCGTGCGCGCCGCCGTCACCGCGATCAACGCGGGCGACCGGGCGGCCTTCACCGCGCTGCTGTCCGAGGGCGCGACCATGTCGGACGACGGCTCGGACCGCGACCTGCACGACTGGATCGACCGCGAGATCTTCAGCAGCCGCGGACACATGGACGTGCAGAGCGAGTCGGACCACGGGCGGGCGCTCGTCGCCAACTACAGCAACGAGACCTGGGGCGAGATGCGCACCGCCTGGCGTTTCAGCGTCGACGGCGGGCGGATCACCCGCTTCGAGACCGGCCAGGCCTGACCGGCCGGTCCCGGGCGGCGCACCGGCCCCGGCTCCCGGGGCCCGGGCCCGGCCCGACGACCGTCAGGACAGGCCGAGGCAGCTCCGCACCGCACGGATCAGGTTGCGGGAGCGGATGTCGCCCGTCACCCCCGGCTGCATGCCGTTGGTGACGTAACCGAAACCCAGCCCGAGCTCGGGGTCGGCGAAGCCGAGCGAGCCGCCCCGGCCCGGGTGGCCGAAGCTCGCGGGCGAGGCCATCAGCGCGGTCGGGCCGTGCCGGAAGAAGCCGAGACCGAAGGTCGAGTTCACGATCAGCACCCGGTCCGGCCCGCTCACCACCGGCCCGGCCGCGCGGGCCATCAGCTCCGGCCCGAGCAGCGGCGGCAGCAGGGCGCCCGGCCCGGCGCCGTGCCGGTCGGCCACGCCGACCAGCGCCGCGTAGAACCGGGCCAGCGACCGGGCCGTGCCGATGCCGCCCGCGCCGGGGATCTCGGCGGCCTGCACCGCCGGGTCGTTGAGGTCCACCCCGGGCCGCACCGAGGCGAAGGCCCGGGCGGTCAGCGAGGCCGGGTCCTGGTAGGCGTCCCGCACCGCCTGCTTGGGGCGCAGCCGCAGCCCGCTCGGCCCGGTCCGGGCGGCCTCCGGGGCGGGCAGGTCGACCAGCCGGCCGACCCGGGGCGCGGCGCCGGCCGGCAGCCCGATCCACAGGTCCAGCCCGAGCGGCCGGGCGATCTCCTCGGCGAAGTACTGGCCCACCGTGCGCCCGCTCACCCGCCGGACCACCTCGCCGACCAGCCAGCCGAAGGTGTACGGGTGGTAGCCGTGCGCGGTGCCGGGCTCCCAGGCGGGCGCCTGCGCCGCGACGGCGGCGGCCGCCCGCTCCCAGGTCAGCACGTCCTCCAGCCGCAGCGGCACGTCCAGCGCGGGCACCCCGGCCTGGTGCGAGAGCAGCCAGCGCACCGGGACACGCTCCTTTCCGGCCGCCTTGAACTCCGGCCAGTAGGAGGCGACCGGCGCGTCCAGGTCGAGCAGGCCGCGCTCGGCCAGCAGCAGCGCGGTGGTGGCGGTCAGCCCCTTGGTGACGGACCGCAGCACCTGCGCGGTGTCGGCCGTCCAGGGCACCGCGGGCGCGGGCCGGCCGCCGACCTCCGGCCGGGCGTCACCGCCCCACAGGTCGACCACCTTGCGGCCGTGCACGTAGAGCGCGAAGGCCGCGCCCAGCTCGCCGTACTCCTGGAAGTTGCGTGCGAAGGCGTCCCGCACCGGCTCGAAGCCCTCGGCCGCCTCGCCCCGGATCTCCACCACCGCGTGCCGCCCTCAGCCTGTCCGGATCGTGCCGGTCCCCGTGCCGGAACCGTTCGGCCCGGGCCCGGAAACCCTAACCTGTCCGTCATGACCACGAACCCCGCCGAAGAGCTGCTGGACGTCGTCGACGAGCACGACCGGGTGATCGGGACGGCCCCGCGCGGGGAGGTGTACCGGGACGGCCTGACCCACCGCTGCGTCTTCGTCCTGGTCCGCGACCCGGCCGGGCGGATCTTCGTCCACCGCCGCACCGACACCAAGCTGTTCGCCCCCGGCGCGCACGACATGTTCGTCGGCGGTGTCGTCGGCGCGGGCGAGACGTACGCGAGCGCCGCCGTCCGGGAGGCCGAGGAGGAGCTGGGGGTGAGCGGGATCGAACCGCGGCGCCTGTTCAAGTTCCTGTTCCGCCAGGACGAGCTCTCCTGGTGGTGCGACATGTACGAGGCGGAGTGGGACGGGCCGGTCTCGCCGCAGGAGTCGGAGGTCGCCTGGCACGCCTGGCTCACCGCCGAGGAGCTGGACGAGCGGCTGGCCCGCGACGAGTTCGTTCCGGACGGACTGGTGGCGTACCGCCGCTACCAGGAGCTGTGCGGCTAGGGGGCGTGGGCCGGCCGGATAGGGTGGCGCGCATGGCTTCCCGTACGCCGTCCGCGTCGCCCCCGTCCGCGAGCCCGCACCGGAGCGGTGACCGGCGCACCGGCTCCAGCAGCGGCAGCGCCACCGGCACCGAGGGCGGCACCGGCACCGGCCGGGCCGCCGAGCGGCCGCGCCGTCGGCTGAGCGTGGACGAGCGGCGCGAACAGCTGATCACCGTCGCCCTGGAGCTGTTCAGCCGCCGCCCGCCGGAGGAGGTGTCGATCGACGACATCGCGGCCGCGGCCGGCGCCTCGCGGCCCTTGGTCTACCACTACTTCCCCGGCAAGCAGGCCCTGTACGAGGAGTCGCTGCGGCGGGCCGGGCGGGAGCTGGCCGGTCGCTTCGAGGAGCCGGCCGAGGGCCCGCTCTCCGAGCGCCTCCACCGGGTGATGGGCCGCTACCTGGACTTCGTGCAGAGCCACGGGCCGGGCTTCGCGGCGTTGCTGCGCGGCGGCTCGGTGGCCGCCAGCGCCGGGACGTCCGCGGTGATCGACGATGTCCGGCGGGCCGCGGCCGACCAGATCCTGGTGCACCTGGCCGTCCCCGTACCCAGTCCGGCCCTGCGGCTCACCGTCCGTGCCTGGATCGCCAACGCCGAGATCACCTCGCTGGAGTGGCTGGCCGACCGCTCGCTGCCGCTGGAGGAGCTCCAGCTCCACCTCGTCCAGGAGTTCGTGGCGGCGCTGACGCTGACCGCCGCCCGGGAACCCGCGGTGGCGGCCGAACTGGCCGGGTTCCTGAGCCACGAGCGCCCCGACGGACCGACCGGCCGGCTGGTGCGCGACCTCGCCGCGCTGTTCGCCGTGCCGGGGATCGCGGACTCCGTCGCCGCGCTGGCCACCGCCCGGCCGGCCGCCGACTGACCCGTCCGGGCCGGCCGCTCCGGCCCGGCCTGCACAGAGCGGCCACAAGGGCTGCACCGGGCGCCGGTTCTGCCCCGGCGGCGGCCTCTGATAGGAATGAGCACGGATCTGACGGCGCGCCGGTCAACGGCTCGCCCGGACCGCCGGACCAGCCGGCGCACACGGAGCAGAGCGGGGGGCTCATCAGTTGACCCAGGACGGCCAGTACACCGCGGAGGCCAACCCCTTCGCCGCCGCGGAGCAGGTGTCCGCGACGCTCGGGGCACTCACCGAGGCCCTCTTCGAGCCGCACACCTCGCGCCACCCCGCGGCCGCGCTCGGCGCGCTGCGCCCGGGCGCGCACCCGGCCGCCGAGACGCTCTTCACCCTCCGGCTCGCCCCCAACGGCCCGGTGTACGACGCCGTCGACCGGCTCGGCACCGTCGTCACCGCCGGGACGGCCCGCCCCGGCTCCGGGGCCCGGGTGGCCGAGCTGGCCACCGGCGCGCTGCTGGCCCGGTACGGCGGCGGCCCGGTGCGCGGCGCGGTCGCCGACCGGGGCACCGCCTCGGCCGCCCTGTTCGAGCTGCCGGTGAGCGCCGAGCCCGCCGACCCCCAGCTCCGCCCGCCGTTCGCCGCCGCCCTGGCCGCGCTCGCCGCCGGGCAGCAGACCCGGCAGCCGGTCGAGCTGGCCACCGGCGCCGGCGCGGAGGTCCGCCTGGTCGTCCCGCCCGGCTTCCACGCGCTGACCGCGCCGGGCGGCCCGCCCGGCGCGTCGGCCCGGACGGTGCCCACCGGCACGGCCGCCACCACGCCGGGCGTCGACCCGGCCACCGGCGCGGCCGCCGCGGAGCTGACCACCCATCTGGCCGAGGTCGCCGAAGAACTGTTCAGCGGGACGGGCCCGGCGCCGCGCCGCGACTTCGCGGTGATCGCCGCCACCCTGGCGGACGCCGTCACCGCCTCCGGCGCGGTCTACGCGGGCGTCTGCGCGGTGGAGGTGGACGGCCGCCCGAGCGACGCCACCCTGGTCGTCTCGCTCGCCCAGCACCCGCTGCCGATCACCGGGCTCGCCACCGAGCTGGCCACCCTCCGCCGGCACGCCGAGGTCTGGACCGTCCTGCTGCCGGCCGGCCCGGCCGCCGTCCTCGTCGAGGGCCGCAGCGTCCCGGTGCCCGGCCCGCTCGCCGCGGACGGGCAGCGGCGCTGGGCGGTCACCGCGGCGGTGGAGGCGTTCGTCCCGCTGCCGGACGGCGTCTCGGTGCTCTGCGTCCAGCTGGCCACCGCCCGGCCGCAGGACTGGGACCTCTACGCGGGGGCCTTCGCCGAGCTGCTGCGCAGCGTGCAGTTCGGCTGGGACGGCGTGGCCGGCAAGGTCACCGCGCCGGCCGTCCCCCTCCCGGCCGCCGTCCCCACGCTCAACCCGACGCCGGCCCGGGGCTTCCCCGCCGCGCCCGCGCCTGCGCCCGCACCGGTCGAGGTGGAGCCGGCCGCTCCGGTGTCCCCCGTCCCCGCCCCCGCCCCCGCCCCCGCCCCGGCGCCGGCGGAGCCGGTCCCGGCCGGCCTGCCGACGGTGTTCACCGACCCCGCTCCGGCCGGCCGCACGCCGCTGCCCGTGCACCTGCGCGGTACGCCGGTGCGCGTCCCCCCGGCCGACTTCAACCCCTTCGCCCCGGTCGCCGACCCGACGCCCGCCCAGCCGATCCTCGTCCCGGCCGACGGGCCGTTCGAGGCGGTGACCGACGGGCCGTTCGACCCGGTGGCCGCCGGCACCGCCGGTGGCCCGGCCGGCGCCTTCGCCGGCCCGCCCGCCGAGGACCCGGACCGGACGCCCCGGGGCACACCCGTCACGATCCCGCCGCCGGACTTCAACCCCTTCGCGCCACTCGCCCCGACGCTGACCGACACCACGGTGCCGGACACCGGGGCGGACGACCGCCCGAAGGGCACGCCGGTGGAGATCCCGCCGCCGGACTTCAACCCCTTCGCCCCCCAGCCCACCAACACCTTCACCCCGGCCGCCGCCCCGGCCGCCGCGGCCCCGGTCACCGACCCCTTCCGGACGGTGACCGCCGACCAGCCGGTCGACCCGTTCGGCACCACCCTCCCGCAGCAGTCGGCGGCCGTCCCGCCGCCGCCCACGGCCCCGCCCGTCGTCGGCGCGGCCCCGTCGGACGACCGGAAGCCCAAGGGCACGCCGGTGGAGATCCCGCCGCCGGACTTCAACCCCTTCGCCCCCCAGCCCACCAACACCTCCGCCCCCGCCGCCGCCCCGGCCGCCGCGGCCCCGGAGACCAGCCCCTTCGGCTGAGCCGCACCCGCCGGTGGCCGCCTCCCCCGCGGAGGCGGCCACCGGCGCGTCCGCCCCTCCCGGAAGCCGCCGCCGGCCTGCCCGCGCGGCCGCGCCGGCACCGGCCCGGTCATGCTCACGATCGCCAACTGGTACAGACCTATTGCCAGTTGCCGACCGGCTCCCTACCCTCGGGGAGCACAGGATCCTCCGCGGCACCCCGACGGCCCGAGGTCTCCGCTCCGCGCTGCCCCACGGCCGGAGCGCCCGCACGCTGCTCCACGCACCTGACACCTCCCCACAGGTAACGGGGCACCCCGGCATGCCCGGAGGCCCCAGGACAGGAGCCACACCCATGCGCAGACGTCGGATCAAGCTGCCGCTGCTCGCGGCCGGGACCCTGCTCGTCCCGCTGCTCGCCGTCTCCCTGCCCAGCACCGCCGCCCACGCCGCCGGGTCCGCGACCGCCGCGTTCACCAAGGGCAGCGACTGGGGCAGCGGCTACGAGGGCAGCTACACCATCAGCAACGGCTCCAGCGCCCCGGTCAACGGCTGGACGCTGGAGTTCGACCTGCCGGCCGCCAACACCGTCGCCTCGCTCTGGAACGCGAGCTACACCACGGCGGGCTCGCACGTCACGGTGAAGAACCCGAGCTGGGCCGGGACTCTGCCGCCCGGCGGCACGTACAACCTGGGCTTCAACATCGCCTACTCGGGCACCTACAAGCCGCTGCTCAACTGCAAGCTGAACGGCCAGCCGTGCGACGGCGCCGGCGGCGACACGACCGCGCCGACGGTGCCGGGCAGCCTCCAGGCGGGCACCACCACCCAGACCTCGGTGGACCTCTCCTGGACCGCGAGCACCGACAACGTCGCGGTCACCGGGTACGACGTCTACCAGGGCAGCACCAAGGTGGCCACCACGGACGGCACCGCCACCGGCGTCACCGTCCAGGGCCTGACCGCCGGCACCGCCTACCAGTTCACCGTGCAGGCCTTCGACGCGGCGGGCAACCGCTCGGCCGCCGCCGGCCCGGTGAGCGCCACCACCAAGCCGCCGACCGACCCGGACAAGCAGGCGCCCTCCACGCCCGGCACCCCGCTGGTCACCGGCTCGGACGCCAACAGCATCTCGCTCACCTGGGGCGCCAGCACCGACAACGTCGGCGTCACCGCCTACGACGTCTACAGCGGCACCGGGCTCGCCGCGACCGTCACCGGCACCTCCGCCACCGTGGGCAACCTGGCGCCGGACACCTCGTACACCTTCACCGTGAAGGCCCGCGACGCGGCCGGCAACGTCTCCCCGGCCTCGAACGCGGTGACCGGCAAGACCCAGCCCGGCGGGAGCAACCCCGGCGCGCTGAAGATCGGCTACTTCACCCAGTGGAGCATCTACGCCCGCGGCTACAGCGTGAAGCAGCTCGACACCTCCGGCTCGGCCGGCCGGCTCACCACGCTCAACTACGCGTTCGCCAACATCCACCCGACCACCAAGCAGTGCTTCATCACCAACAAGGCGGCCGGACCGGACAACGACCCCAACGCGGGCGACGGCGCCGGTGACGCCTGGGCCGACTTCGGCAAGGGCTGGGACGCGGGCAGCTCGGTGGCCGGCACCACCGACACCTGGGACCAGAAGCTGGCGGGCAACTTCAACCAGCTGAAGCAGCTCAAGGCCAAGTACCCCAACCTCAAGATCCAGATCTCGCTGGGCGGTTGGTCGTACAGCAAGTGGTTCTCCGACGCGGCGGCCACCGACGCCTCCCGCAAGGCGCTGGTCAGCTCCTGCATCGACATGTACATCAAGGGCAACCTGCCGGTCATCGACGGCCGCGGCGGCGCGGGCAGCGCGGCCGGCATCTTCGACGGCATCGACCTCGACTGGGAGTGGCCGGCCTCCGGCGGGCACGACGGGAACATCTTCCGTCCGACCGACAAGGCCAACTACACCCTGCTGGCGCAGGAGTTCCGCCGCCAGCTGGACGCGCTCGGCAGCACCACCGGCAAGCACTACACGCTGAGCGCCTTCCTCCCCGCCGACCCGGCGAAGGTCACCGCCGGCATCGACATCCCCGGCCTCTTCGGTGCCTTCGACTTCGCCACCATCCAGGGCTACGACTACCACGGCGGCTGGGAGACGACGACCAACCAGCAGTCCGCCATCAAGCTCGCGGCCGGTGACCCGAGCACGCCGGACCGGCAGTTCAGCTCCGAGATCGCCATCAACGCCTACGTCACCGGCGGCGCTCCGAAGAGCAAGCTGACCCTGGGCATCCCGTTCTACGGACGCGGCTGGACGGGTGTGCCGCGCGGCACCACCAACGGCCTGTTCCAGACCGCCACGGGCCCCGGCCCGGGGACGTACGAGGCCGGGTTCGAGGACTACAAGAAGCTCAAGCAGATGGCCACGAGCGGCGGTTACACCCTCTACCGGGACCCGGTGGCCGGCCACGCGTACATCTACAACGGGACCGTCCTCTACACCTACGACGACCCGATCGAGATCGCCCGCAAGACCGCCTGGATCAAGTCCCAGGGGCTGGCCGGCGCGATGGTCTGGGCCTTCGACGGCGACACGCCCAACGGCGAGCTGATGGCCGCCGTGGACAACGGCCTGAAGTAGCCCGCCCCGACGGGGGCCGTCCCGGGGTGGTGCCGTTCCGGCGCCCTCCCCACCGGGGCGGCCCCACCGGGGCCCACCGGGAACGCCCCGGAGCGCCCGGCCCGCCGTACCCGCTCAGTCGGTGCGGCGGGCCAGGTGCACGACGTCCGGCACACCCCGGGCAACCGGGATCTCGTGGGTGACCACGCCCGAGAAGCCCGCCGCGCGCAGCGCCTCCTCGAAGGCCGTGGAGGGCTGCGCGCTCCAGACCGCCAGCACCCCGCCCGGCAGCAGGCGGTGCCGGAGCACCGCCAGCCCGTCCGCGCCGTACAGCCCGGCGTTGGAGTCGGTGACCGTCCAGTCCGGGCCGTTGTCGATGTCGAGGCAGAGCGCGTGGTAGCGCTCGCCGTCCGCCCCCGCCAGGTACTCCAGCAGGTCGGTGTGAAGGACGGCCACCCGGTCGTCCTCCAGTGCGCCGGCCGAGAAGGCGGCCAGCGGGCCACCCCGGTGCCAGTCGATGATCGCGTTCTCGCGCTCGACGATCGCGATCCGGCCCCAGCGCGGCTCGGCCGCCGCGTACGCCAGCGAGAAGCCCACGCCGAGCCCGCCGATCAGCACCGACGGCCGCTCGACCGCGGTGCCGGTCCGGTCCAGCTCGTCCAGCGCCGCCTGGATCAGCAGCCGCTCGGAGCGCCCGTCGGCGGTGTCCATCAGGAAGCAGCCGTTGGCGATGATCTCGAAGTGCCGCCCCCGCTGCCGCAGGACCACCTCGCCGAAGGGGCCCTCCCGCCGGTCGAGCGTGACGACGGCGTCGTGACCGTCCCGTTCGGGCAGTGCGGTGGACATTCGGGTTCCTCTGCGGACTCGGGTGCGCGGACTACCCGCCCGACAATAGCCGAGGCCGGGCGGCGGCCGGTCACGTCGTGATCAGTACTCCCGCGTAGGAAACACCGGCCACCATCACCCACGATCCGAGGCCGAGCAGGGCGATCCGGCCGCCGGTGCGCACCATGGTGGGCAGGTGGACGGCGCTGCCCAGTCCGAAGAGGGCGGCGGCCAGCAGCAGCTCCTGCGCGTCCCCGGCGAGGGTGAGCGCCCGGTCGGGCAGCAGGCCGGTGGTGCGCAGCGCGATCATCGCCAGGAAGCCGGCGACGAACAGCGGGACGATCGGCGGCCGCCGGCCCGCCGCGGCCGTCCCGTCGGGCGTTCCGTCTGGCGTTCCGCGGCGGGCCCGGCGCGCGGCGACGGCGACCCCGGCGACCAGTGGCGCCAGCAGCACCACCCGCATCAGCTTCACCAGCACCGCCTCGCGCAGCGCGCCCGGTCCGCCGGTCTGCGCCGTCGCGACCACCTGGCCGACGTCGTGCACGCTGGCGCCGACCCAGCGGCCGAACTCGGCCTCGCCGAGGCCGAGCGGCTGCTGGAGCAGCGGGAGGACGGCGATCGCCAGAGTGCCGCAGAGGGTGACCAGCGCCACCGAGGCGGCGACGTCCTCCTCCTCGCTGCCGGCGGCCTGGCTGACCGCGCCGATCGCGGAGGCCCCGCAGATCGAGTACCCGGTGGCGACCAGCAGCGGTTGGTCGCCGGGCAGGCCGAGCCGGCGGCCGAGCCACCAGGTGCCGGCGAAGGTGGCGGCGACCACGGCGAGCACCATGGCGACGGTGGCCCAGCCGAGCCCGAGCACGTCGTCCAGGCTGAGCTTGAGGCCGAGCAGCACGATGCCGAGCCGCATCAGCCGGCGCCCGGCCGTGGACAGGCCGGGCCGGGCGACGCCGCGGACCACCGGCCGCACGCCGGGCAGGTGGGCGGCGGCGATGCCGAGCGCCACGGCGGCGGTGAGCTTGGGCACGGCGGGGACGGCCTGGTGGACGGCGAGCGCGGCGGCCACGCCGAGCGCGGCGAGCAGCAGGCCGGGGGCGTCCCCGCCGAGCGGGGGCAGCGAGCGGGTGCGGACGCGCCGCTCCCGGACGGTCAGTGCCACGACGCGCTCACCGCCGGTCGTCTGCGGGCAGCTGGTAGACCCGGCGGATGCTGGTGCCGAGCCGGGCGACGTCGGCCCCGTAGACGTGGATCGAGATGGCGGTGGAGGAACAGGCGTTGCGGACGAGGTGGATGTCCCCCGGCGGGGCGAAGGCGGCGACGCTGCCGGCCGGACCGACCACGTGGTCGGTCTCGACGAGGTGTGCGGTGCGCCCGTCGGAGACCAGCCGGTAGCGGGTCTCGCTCTCCTGGCCCCGGTGGACGCCGGCCACGCACCAGGCGACGTGGTCGTGGATCGGGGTCTGCTGGCCGGGCAGCCAGACCAGGGCGACGACGGAGAAGCTGCCGTCGCGCTCCGCGTGCAGGACGTGCTGGCGGTAGCGTTCGGCGTCGCCCTCGCGCTGGGCGGCGGTGAGCAGGTCGTCGTCGCCGAGGTGCGGGGCGAGCCGTTCGCCGACCAGGTAGGCGGTGAGCTCGGGGGGCAGGCCGCGGTCGACGACCGCGCGGATCTCGCCGACCAGGGCGGTCATGCGCTCGCTGAGCCGGTCGCTGCCGACCGTGGTGGCTGAGGGTGTCATGGCAGCAGGTTCGACCCGGCCGACCCATCACGTCCAAGGAGGGTTTTTAGCATTCCCCAAAATTGCACTTATGGATGGCGCGAGGACCGTTCCCCCGGCATCCGTGGGCCGCGGCCCGGTACCCCCGGGGCCGGCCCCGTACCGCCCGGGCCCGTCACGGTCCGCGCGGCCGCGGGTTCAGCAGCCGACCCGGGCGGCGGCCGCCGACCGCAGGTGGTCCAGGACGAGCGCGGTGGCCGGGATCCGGCGGTGCTCGCGCAGCACGTACGCGCTGACCTGCCGGCGCAGGTGGGGTTCGACGGCCCGCCCGGTGACCTTGCGGTGGCACATGAAGGAGAGCACCAGCGCGGGCATCAGCGCGATCCCGACCCCTGCGGCGACCAGGCTCTGGACGGCGAGGTTGTCGTCGGTCGAGAAGACGATGTCGGGCGCGAAGCCCTCCTCGGCGCAGACGTGCAGCAGGTTGGCCCGGCAGCGCGGGCAGCCGGCTATCCAGCGCTCGCCGTCGAGGTCGGCCAGCCGGACGGCGTGCCGGCGGCCCAGCGGGTGGCCGACCGGCAGCAGGACGGTGAGCAGGTCCTCCATCAGCGGGATCTCGTCCACGCCGTCGGGCAGCTCGGTGGCGACGCCCGGGTAGCGGAAGGCCAGCGCGATGTCGCACTCGCCCCGCAGCAGGCGCTGGACGGAGTCCGGCGGTTCGGCCTCCAGCAGTTCGACGCGGACGCCGGGGTGGTCGGTGAGCAGCCGCGCCATCGCCTCGGGTATCAGGGTGGCGTTGGCGCTCGGGAAGGCGCAGACCCGGACTCTCCCGGCCCGCAGCCGGGCGAGTGCGGCGAGCTGCTGCTGGGCGGCCGAGAGGCTGCCGAGGATCAGTTCGGCGTGCCGGGAGAGCGCCTCGCCCGCCTCGGTGAGGCGCAGCCCGCGCCCGGCGCGGGTGAACAGCGGTACGCCGACGGACCGTTCCAGTGCCTTCATCTGCTGGGTGATGGCGGGCTGGGTGTAGCCGAGTTCGCGGGCGGCCGCGGAGTAGGAGCCGGCCCGGACGACCTCGTGGAAGGTTCTGATGTGCCGTGAGTCGAATACCGGCTCCACTGCGCCTCCGCCCGCTCTGCCCGCACGTCCGGGCAATCATAAGCAGACTTTGGAGGTCTCGGGCCTGACCCCGTTCGCACCTATGGTTCACGGACGAACCGCCCTCCCCCGGCGCCCCCGCCGCGCCCGGCCGGAGGCCCGTCGCCACCGCCCCGGGCGCCCCCGCCGCAGGCTGTCGTCGTGCTGTCCGCGCACCCCGGCCGCCGTCGGGCGGCGTGGTCCGACGGGGAGTTCACAGCGGCGGCGGCTCCTGGCCGGCCGGCGGCAGGCCCATCGACACCTCGGCCTCGGCCACCGGCGCACCGCCCCGCATGCGCGGGCTGCGCCGGCTGCGGCGCTCCACCCAGCGGGCGAGCCACGAGAGCAGCAGGCACATGCCGATGTAGACCGGTGCGATCACCATCACCACCGGGATGAACGGCAGGTCGTAGTCGAGGTTGGTGGCGATCAGCTTGCCCGCGTGCAGGAACTCCTCGTAGGTGATCAGGAACCCCAGCGAGGTGTCCTTGAGCGCCACCACGAGCTGGCTGATGATGGCCGGCAGCATCGCCCGGTTGGCCTGCGGCACCAGGACGTACGCCATCACCTGGGTCTTGCGCATGCCGAGCGCGTACGCCGCCTCCCGCTGCCCCGGGGGCACCGCCAGCACCCCGGCCCGGAACACCTCCGCCAGGACGGAGCCGTTGTAGAGCACCAGCCCGGCCACCAGGGCCCAGAGCGGCTCCACCTTGAGCGCGACGAAGATGAAGAAGATCATCACCAGCAGCGGCATGGCCCGGAAGAACTCCACCACCACCGTGGAGAACAGGCGGACCACCCGGTGGTCGGAGAGCCGGCCGGCCGCGAACAGCGCACCGAACGGCAGGGCGAACAGCACCGTCCAGCCGAAGGCCTTCAGGGTGTTGCCGAGCCCACGCAGCAGCAGGTCCTGGACGCCCTCGTACTCGAAGGCCATCCACTTCTCGTAGGTGAACTGCTGGGTGTGGAACAGCATGTAGACGATCCAGCCGATCAGCGCCGCGATCGCCACCAGCGCCAGCAGGCCGTACAGCCGGTGCCGGGCCAGCGCCCTGGGGCCGGGGATGTCGTAGAGCGCCGAGGATTCCGCCGTCATCGCGACACCGCCACTCGTCGTTCCAGCAGGTTGAAGACGGCGCTGACGGCCAACGTGATGATCAGGTAGCCGACCGCGATCCAGACGAAGGTCCAGACGATCCCGTACCCCAGCTCGTTGATGGTCCGGTAGCTGCCCAGCAGCTCGGTCACGCTGAACGAACCGGCGATCGCGGTGTTCTTGGCCAGCGCGATCATCACGCTGCCGATCGGCGCGACCACCGACCGGTACGCCTGCGGCAGCACCACCAGGCCCATCGTCTGGCCGAAGCTCATCCCCAGGCTGCGGGCCGCCTCGCCCTGACCGGTGGGGACGGTGTTGACGCCCGAACGCATCGCCTCGCAGACGAATGCCGAGGTGTAGCAGCCCAGTGTGAGCACCGCGAAGGTGAAGAACGGGAGGGTGATGTCGAACCGCGGCAGGCCCAGCACCACGATGAAGAAGAGCAGGGTCAGCGGGGTGTTGCGCAGCAGCGTCACCCAGGTCGTGCCGAACACCCGCAGCGGCTTCACCGGCGAGACCCGGAAGCTCGCGATCAGCACGCCCAGCACCAGCGCCAGCACGGCGCTCACCACGAACAGCGAGAGCGTGCCGAGGAACCCGTGCCAGTAGGTCGACCAGTTGTCGATCAGCGTTTTCACAACGGCCCTCTCAGTACCGGTCGATCGGCGGCGGAGTGGGCGCCGGCACCCCCGAGAGGCCGAGGGTGGCGTCGTAGGCCTTCCTCCAGTCGCCGTTCTCCTCGTGGTGCGCGAGGGCGTCGTTCAGCGCGCCGCGCAGCACGGTGTCGTTCTTCGGCGTCCCGATCCCGTACGGCTCCTGGGAGAACAGCGGCCCGACGACCTTGAGCTCGTCCGGCACCTTGGCCGCGTAGCCCATCAGGATGGTGTTGTCCGTGGTGACGGCGTCCACCTGGGCGGTGATCAGGTTGTCCACGCAGGCCGAGTAGGTGTCGTAGGTGACCAGGTGGGCCTTCGGGTACTGCTTCTCGATCCGCTGGGCCGGGGTGGAGCCGGCCGCCGAGCAGACCTTCCTGCCGTCCAGGTCCTGCGGGCCGTTGATGGTGGTCTCGTTGCGGCGCACCAGCAGCGACTGCCCGGCCAGGTAGTACGGGCCGGCGAAGCCGACCAGCTTCTTCCGGTTGTCGTTGATGGTGTACGTGCCGACGTAGTAGTCCACCTGACCGTTCTGCAGGGCCGTCTCGCGGTTCGCGGAGGCGATCGTCCGGAACTCGATCCGGTCGGGTGCGAAGCCCAGGTCGGCGGCGACCATCTTGGCGATCTCGATGTCGAAGCCCGAATACACCCCGGTGGCCGGGTTCTTCTGGCCCAGGTACGGCTGGTCCTCCTTGGCGCCGACCACCAGGTGGCCCCGGTCGCGCGCGGCGTCCAGGGTGGGCGAGCCGGTGATCCCGGCGCCGCTCGCCACCTGGTAGCTGGGCAGCGCGCTGGGCTGCGGCCCCTTCGGCGGCGGGGTGCCGGGCTTGCCGCAGCCGGCGAGCAGCACGGTCAGGACCGCGAGGGTCACGAACTTCTTCACGTGCGCCCTCAGTGCTTCAGGATCTTGGAGAGGAAGTCCCGGGCGCGCTCGCTCTCGGGGGCGCCGAAGAAGGCCTCCGGGGCGCGGTCCTCGACGATCCGCCCGTCGGCCATGAAGACGACCCGGTTGGCCGAGGCCCGGGCGAACC
This sequence comes from Kitasatospora sp. NBC_01560, assembly GCF_045208415.1. Lineage (NCBI taxonomy): Bacteria > Bacillati > Actinomycetota > Actinomycetes > Kitasatosporales > Streptomycetaceae > Kitasatospora > Kitasatospora sp. NBC_01560. The sequence goes on from NZ_CP109364.1 coordinate 2,161,603, forward strand.
CCATCTCGTGGGTGACCACCACCATGGTCATGCCCTCGTGCGCGAGCCCGCGCATCACGTCCAGCACCTCGTTGATCATCTCCGGGTCGAGGGCCGAGGTGGGCTCGTCGAAGAGCAGGGCCTTCGGGTCCATCGCGAGCGCGCGGGCGATCGCGACCCGCTGCTGCTGCCCGCCGGAGAGCTGGGCCGGGTACTTGTCCGCCTGGGTGACCAGCCCGACCCGCTCCAGCAGCGCCCGGGACTTCGCGTCGGCCTCCGCCTTCGAGCGGCCGCGGACCTTGATCTGCGCGAGCGAGACGTTCTGCAGCACCGTCCTGTGCGCGAACAGGTTGAACGACTGGAAGACCATCCCGACCTCGGCGCGCAGCCGGGCCAGCCCCTTGCCCTCCGCCGGCAGCGGGCGGCCGTCGATGACGATGCTGCCGGACTCGATCGGCTCCAGGCGGTTGATCGCCCGGCAGAGGGTGGACTTCCCCGAGCCGGAGGGCCCGATCACCACCACCACCTCGCCACGGCCCACCGTCAGCTCGATGTCCTGCAGGACGTGCAGCTCGCCGAAGTGCTTGTTGACGCCCCGCAGCTCGATGAGCGGGGCGTAGGCGGCGGGCGCCCCCGGAGCGGGCCCGGGCGCCCTCCCGGGTGTGGGTGCGGGCCCCGGTTCCGGTGCGGGGGCGTCGGTCACCGGTCGCGCCGCCCCTTGAGCAGCCAGCCCAGCGCGCCGCCGGCCACCAGGGTGGCCAGCAGGGCGATCCAGAGCGGTGCGGTGACGGTGAACACCCAGAACTGGATCTTGACTCGCTCCAGGTTGGCGAACAGGAACCACACCGCGAGCACGACGATGATGCCGATCCCGATGTACCGGGTCGGGATGCCGGCGATCTCACTGCGCTTGGTGCTGGACGAGCCGTCCGAAATCTTGGTCACTTGCGCAGTCTGCGGTCCGATCCACCGATTTGTCCGGCTACGCGCCCGGGAGTAACCCGCACGGGGCAACCCCGCCCGGTGCGGGCCTGCCCCGGCCAGGGGCCGCCGGCGCCCGCTCTGCCCCGGCTGCGGCCCGGCACCGCCCGGGCAGCCCCGCCTGCCCGGGCCGCGGCCTACCCTTCGTCCCGCCAGGAGCGCCAGAGCGCCGCGTACGGACCGCCGGCCGCCACCAGCTCGGGATGGCTGCCGTACTCGCTGATCCGCCCGCCCTCCACCACGGCGATGACGTCCGCGTCGTGCGCGGTGTGCAGCCGGTGCGCGATGGCGATCACCGTCCGCCCCTCCAACACCTTGGAGAGCGAACGCTCCAGGTGCCGGGCGGCCCGCGGGTCCAGCAGCGAGGTGGCCTCGTCCAGCACCAGCGTGTGCGGATCGGCCAGCACCAGCCGGGCCAGCGCCAGCTGCTGGGCCTGCGGCGGCGTCAGCGCCGCACCGCCCGAGCCGACCTCGGTGTCCAGCCCCTCCGGCAGCGCGTCCACCCACTCGCCGGCCTCCACCGCGTCCAGCGCGGCGCGCAGCCCGGCGTCGTCGGCGTCCGGCGCAGCCAACCGGAGGTTGTCCCGCAGGGTGCCGACGAAGACGTGGTGCTCCTGGTTGACCAGCGCGACCTGGGCCCGGACCTGCTCGGCCGGCATCCGGGAGAGCGCCGCCCCGCCCAGCGTGACGCTGCCCCGGCCGGGCGCGTAGATCCCGGCCAGCAGCCGGCCCAGGGTGGACTTCCCGGCGCCGGACGGCCCGACCAGCGCGACCCGGCTGCCCGGAGCGACGTCCAGGCTGATGCCGTGCAGCACGTCGGCGCCCTCGCGGTAGCCGAACCGGACGTCCTTCGCCTCGACCCGCCGGCCGTCCGGCCGGGCCTCCTCGTCGCTCTCGTGCGCGGGCACCTCGCGGACCCCGACCAGCCTGGCCAGCGAGGCCTGACCGATCTGCAACTCGTCGTACCAGCGCAGGATGAGGTCGACCGGGCCGGTGAGCGCCTGGGCGTACAGCACCCCGGTGGTCAGCTGACCGACGGTGATCCAGCCCCGCACGGCGAACAGGCCGCCGGCCACCAGCGTGCCCAGCACGGCCAGCGTGTAGACCGCGTCGATGGTCGGGAACCAGACCGACCGCAGCCAGAGGGTGTACCGCTCCCAGGCGAGCCAGTCGGCCAGCTTGCGGTCGGTCAGCCGGATCCGCTCCTCGCCGAGCCGCAGCGTCTCCACCGTCCGCCCGGCGTCGACCGTCTCGGCCAGCACGGTGTTCACCGCGGCGTAGCCGGCCGACTCGTTCCGGTAGGACTGCGGGGCCCGCCGGAAGTACCAGCGGGAGGTGGCCAGCAGCAGCGGCAGGCCGATCAGCGAGGTGAGCGCGAGCAGCGGCGAGGTCACGACCAGCGCGCCCAGCACCAGCAGCAGCGAGACCACGGCGACCGCGAGCTCGGGCACCGCCTCGCGGACCGACTTGTCCAGCCGGTCGATGTCGGTGGTGCCGCGGGAGACGAGGTCCCCGGTGCCGGCCCGCTCCAGCACGCCGGTCGGCAGCGCCACCGAGCGGACCAGGAAGTCCTCCCGGAGGTCCGCCAGCACCCGCTCGCCGAGGACGCTGCCGCGCAGCCGCGACCACCAGGTGAAGGCCGACTGCACGCACAGGGCGAGCAGGTACCAGCCGACCGCGACCGCGACGGTCGACTCGGTGGTGCCGGTGGCCAGTGACTCGACCAGGGTGCCGAGCACCCAGGGCCCGACCAGCCCGGCGACGGTGGCCACCGAGTGCAGCAGCACCACCGAGGAGAACCCGGCCCGGTGGCGGCGGGCGAGCAGCCCCAGGTACGCGCGGACGGCGGCCGGGGAGCCGACCGGCAGGGTGGCGGCCGGCCCCTTCTCCTGTTGGACGGGGGGCTTCATGCAGTGCTCCTCGACGGTGTCGTCCGGTGGGTGGTGGGGCCGGTCGGGCGGCCGGGCCGCTCCGGCCGGCGGAGCGCGGCGGTGCCGGGGGCCGCGGGCCCGCTCATACGACCTCCCCGACCGGGGCCGGCTCCTCGTCGCGGGTGACCACGGCGCGGTAGGCGGGCTCGGTGCGCATCAGCTCGCGGTGGCGGCCGGCCGCGACGGTCCGGCCGCCACGGAGCAGCATCACCCGGTCCGCCCGGTCGAGCAGCAGCGGGCTGGTCGCGAACACCACGGTGGTGCGCCCCTCCCGGTTCCTGCGCAGCCCGGCCGCGATCCTCGACTCGGTGTGCGCGTCGACCGCGCTGGTGGGCTCGTCCAGGACGAGCACCGGCGGGTCGGCCAGCAGCGCGCGGGCCAGCGCGAGCCGCTGGCGCTGGCCGCCGGAGAGCGAGCGGCCGCGCTCGGTGATCCCGGCCCGCATCGCATCGCCCCCGCACTCCGGTGAGCCGTCCACCAGCGCCTCCAGGACGTCCTCGGCGCGGGCCGCGGCCAGCGCCTCGGCCGGGGTGACCCGGCCGGAGGAGGGGATGTCGAACAGCGCGGCCAGGGTGCCGGAGAGCAGCACCGGCTCCTTGTCGTGGACCAGCACCGCCGCCCGCGCCTCGGCCAGCGGGACGGCGTCCAGCTCGGTGCCGCCCAGCCTGACGGAGGGCCGGGGCTGCTCGCCGTCGGCCGGGGGGACGTGCCCGCCCAGCCGCTCGGCGAGCTCCCCGGCGAAGTCCGGATCGCCGCAGACCACGGCGGTCAGCTCGCCGGCCCGGGCGGTCAGCCCCGACAGCGGGTCGAACAGGTCGGACTGCCCGGGCCGGGCCAGTGCCGCGTCATGGCTGCCGCTGGTCCGTTCGAGCGAGAGCACCCGGGCGGCCCGGCCCGCGGAGACCCGCGCCACGCTCCAGGCGTGCGCGGCCTCGCCGAGGATGCGCAGCGGCGCGGCCAGGAACGCCGTCGCGCCGTAGACGGCGACCAGGGTGCCGATGCCGATCCGTCCGGTGGCCGCCAGGTGGGCGCCGTACCAGGTGATGCCGACCACGAACAGGCCGGGCAGCAGGACCTGCTGGGCCTGCATCAACGACCAGATCCGGGCCGACCGGACGGCGGCGGCGCGGACCTTCTGGGAGGCCGCCCGGTACCGGTCGAGGAACAGCTCCTCGCCGCCGATGCCGCGCAGCACCCGGAGCCCGGCGACGGTGTCGGCGGCGAGCTCGGTGGCCCGGCCGCCGAGCGCGCGCTGCTCCGCGTAGCGCCGCTCGAACGGGCCGAGCAGCGGCCAGACGGAGGCGGCCAGCACCGGCACGCCGAGCAGGACGGCGAGACCGAGCAGCGGCTCGGTCACCAGCACCGCCGCGCTGACGGCCAGCCAGACCAGCACCGCGCCGCGGAGCCGGGCGACCAGCTCGACGTACCAGCCGATCTTCTCGACGTCGCCGCTGCCGACCGCGACGATCTCGCCGGTGGCGATCCGCCGGGACAGCCCGGTGCCGAGGCGGGAGGCCTGCCGGGCCACCAGCTGACGGACCTGGGTGGCGGCGTGGATCCAGTTCCACACCGCCTGGCGGTGCAGCAGGACGGCGCCGAGCGCCGCGAAGGCGGAGAGGACGAGCGCGACGGCGCCGGCCCGCCAGATGCCGGCGGTGTCACCGTCGACGGCGGCCTGGACGCCCATGCCCAGCGGCACCGGCAGGGCGGCCCGGCAGCCCATCTCCAGCAGCGACCAGCAGGTGGCGAGCACCTGGCCGCGCCGCTGGCTGCGCTGGAGCCAGCGCAGCAGGGCGAGGGGGGAGGAGAGATCGGGACCGCCGGGATCGGCCAGCGGCAGGGTCTTGAGCGGCATGACGCTCCGTTGCGGGTGGGACGGGCGGATGGCGCAGCCGGCGCGGGTCACGCGCGGATGCGGGGAGGGGAGGAGGGCGCAGCGGCCGGGGTCGGTCACGGCCGGTGCCGGCGGAGGAGGACCCGTCCGATGTCGGACGGTCCCGGGCGTTCCCGGGCGGTCTCAGGAGGTCATGGCAGCGAGCCTGCCAACCGCGATGTGACCCACGCAACAGGTTTTCCCCGGCCCGCGCCCCTGCTCACGCCCCCTCCGCACCACCTCGGCGCCGCATCCCCGCCGCCCCGCCGCCACCTCGGCGCCGCCCCGCCCGCCCTCCGCCGCCGCGCCGCCGCCCCCGCCCGTTCATGCTGCGCACGCCGGTACAACGCGTCAGAAAGTTCCTGTCCGAACCGGGAACAATCGGGACAGCACGCCGGTTGCCCCCACTGGAAGAACATGGACGACCAGGAGGGCACCCCGTCCCGTGAGCAACATCCCCACCGTCACCCTCAACAACGGCGTGCAGATCCCGCAGCTCGGCTTCGGCGTCTGGCAGGTGCCGGACGCGGAGGCCACGGCCGCCGTCCGCAACGCCGTCGAGGCGGGCTACCGCTCGATCGACACCGCGGCGATCTACGAGAACGAGGCCGGCACCGGCCAGGCCCTCACCGAGGCGATTGCCGGCGGCGTCGCGCGCGAGGACCTCTACATCACCACCAAGCTGTGGAACTCGGGCACCCGCGACTGGTCGGGCGAGCAGGGCCGTGACGCCGTGCGGCGCGAGTTCGACGCCTCGCTCGCCAAGCTCGGCCTGGAGTACCTGGACCTCTACCTGATCCACTGGCCGCGCCCGATGCACGGCAGCTACCTCAACGTCTGGAAGGCCTTCGAGGAGCTGCTCGCCGACGGCCGGGTCAAGTCGATAGGCGTTTCCAACTTCGGCACCGCGCAGCTCACCCGCCTGCTGGACGAGACCGGGGTCGCCCCGGTGCTGAACCAGGTCGAGCTGCACCCCTACTTCCCGCAGGACGAGCTGCGCGCCTTCCACGCCGAGCACGGCATCGCGACGGAGGCCTGGAGCCCGCTGGGCCAGGGCAAGGAGCTGCTCGCCGAGCCGGCCCTGGCGAAGATCGCCGCCAAGCACGGCCGCACGGTCGCGCAGGTGGTGCTCCGCTGGCACCTGCAGAGCGGCGTCATCGCGATCCCGAAGTCGGTCACCCCGTCCCGGATCGTCGAGAACCTGGACGTCACCGGCTTCGAGCTGGACGCGGACGACCTCGCCGCGGTCGCCGGCATCGCCACCGGCACGCGGATCGGCCCGGACCCGCAGGAGTTCGACTGGAACTGACGCACCCGGCCGGGGCCGGCGGCGCACCGCCGCCGCCCCCGGAGGACCGGACAAGCGGGGAGGCGGGGAGGCGGGAAAACTGAAGGCCGCCTTCCCCCGTCCGGGTCGGCGACCTTCAGTACGTTGGCGAATCGTTTTGGCTGACGCTCGGAGGGCGGACCCTAGAGCCGAGCCGCCTTCCCGATGAGCGCGAGCGCGGGCTCGTGCTCGTCCTCGTCCAACGGAGCCAGCAGCAACCGCTGGACGTGGGCGACACCCGCGGCCGAACGGTGCAGCAGGTCCTGACCCGCCGGCGAGAGCGACAGCAGGTTGCGCCGCCCGTCCGAGGGGTCGCGCCGACGCTGCACCAGACCGCGCCGGACGAGCCGGCTGACCATCTCGGCCATCGTCGCCTTGTCCAGCGAGGCCAGCTCGCCGACCGTGCGCTGGTCGGCGCCCGGCTCCAGTTCGAGCGCATCGAGCACCGCGTACTGCGGCGCCGTCAGGTCCGAACCGACGTGCTCCGACCAGAGCTTGGTGTGCACCTGCTGGCTCACCCTGATCAGGTAGCCGATCGCCCGTTGGGCGTCCAGCATCGGTCGCGCGTCGGTGAGGACGGCGACCGCAGCGGGTTCAAGCCTGGCTATCTTGGCCATCACCCGGACAATCTCCAGCTGCTCCTCGGCCGTGAGCGGCTCGAAGAGCGTGCGCTGCACGCGGACCACTCCGCCGGTGGCCTCGCGCACCGCCTGGGCGCCGCTCTGCGAGAGAGCGAGCAGTTTGCGCCGGCCATCGGCCGGATCGCGGCGTCGCAGCACCAGGCCGCGCCGGACGAGCCGGGCGACCATCTCGGCCATCGTGGCCTTGTCGAGCGAGGCTCGCTCGCCGACCGTCCGCTGGTCAGCCCCCGGTTCGAGGGCGAGGACCAGCAGTACGGCGAACTGCGGAGCCGTGAGATCGGCTCCGACGTGTTCTGACCACAGACGGGTGTGAACCTGCTGTGCAACGCGGATGAGGTGCCCGGGCGACTGCTGCAGTCGCGCGGACACGCGGGTCGTCGGGATCTCCCCCAGCACCATGTATCCGTCCCGATGTCACACCCGGTGTGTGTGGGACACCCGGGTGGGGCAGTAACGGCGAGTGGGCGTCCCGCTGTGAGGGAGGGCGCTCCAGCCGTGCAGCCGGTGGCTGCTGGCGGACACTATACAAACGGCGGGCCCTTGCTGGCAGGCGGGGGCGGATAGTAGACGCAGGTTCGGCAACATTGGCATATTTACGCGCCGGTCCGACCCGTCGGTAACCCGTTCGCAGGAGAAAGCCGACCGGTCGGTCCTTACCCTCGGTCACCTGCGGCTTCGCCCTGGCCGCGCCCCCTACTCGCCGGTAGGGTATGGCCCACTCGGCGGTCCGCCCCGAGGGGAGCCGCCGCACGACCCCCACCAGGGGTTCCGCCCGGGGCTCCGCGTCAGAACCGAGTGAGATCCGAGAGAGACGAGAGCGAGCATGACCGAGCAGACCACCGCCCCGAGGGTCGCCGTCGTCACCGGCGCCGCGCGCGGACTGGGCGCCGCCACCGCCGAGCGCCTGGCGGCCGACGGCTACGCCGTCGCCGTCCTCGACCTGGACGAATCGGCCGGGAAGGACACCGTCGACCGGATCACCGCGGCGGGCGGGCGGGCCCTCGCGGTCGGCGCGGACGTGTCGGACGCCGCCCAGGTGCAGGCCGCCGTCGACCGGATCGCCGCCGAGCTGGGCGCCCCGGTCGTACTGGTCAACAATGCGGGCGTGCTGCGCGACAACCTGCTCTTCAAGATGTCCGAGTCCGACTGGGACACGGTCATGAACGTTCACCTCCGCGGCGCCTTCCTGATGACCCGGGCGATTCAGAAGCACATGGTGGACGCCGGATTCGGCCGGATCGTCAACCTCTCCTCGTCCTCCGCCCAGGGCAACCGCGGCCAGGCCAACTACTCCGCCGCCAAGGCCGGCCTGCAGGGCTTCACCAAGACCCTGGCCATCGAGCTGGGCAAGTTCGGCATCACGGCCAACGCCGTGGCCCCCGGCTTCATCGCCACCGACATGACCGCCGCCACCGCCGCACGGGTGGGCATGGAGTTCGAGGACTTCAAGCGCGCCGCCGCGACGCAGATTCCGGTCCAGCGGGTCGGCCTGCCCGAGGACGTCGCGCACACCATCTCGTTCCTGGCGAGCGAGGGCGCCGGCTTCGTCTCCGGCCAGGTGATCTACGTGGCCGGCGGCCCCCTCGACTAGGCACCGGATCTACACAGGGTTACCACGGAGTGGGAACCGGCTCGGCCGGTCTCCCGCTCCGTTCGCTTTGCCCGCCCTTGGGAAAACATGTACCCGCACCGTACGTGAATTCGATCGGAGAATACCGGAAAACAGTCCCCGCACGGCCCTATTTCGGCCTTGTCCCGGCTTTCCCGGAGAATTCCGAATTCCGCGAGGAATGCCGCCCGACCGCTGGGTATGGTCACCAGCGTGCAAGCGCCGAGTGAATTGCCGGAGAACCTGACCACCCGCCGCGAGCGCCCGCGCCGCTCCCCCGCGGCCACCGGCCGGGAGCCCGGATGGCCGCCCCTGGGCAGGCGGCAGACCGGCCTGCTGGCCGCCACCGCGCTCGGCTACCTCCTGGTGGTGGCGGGCGTGCTGCTCGACACCGCACTGGTGGACCTCGACTGGGCGGTCCGGCTGGCGCGCCCGTACGAGCGGTGGCCCAGCCTGGAGCCGCTGCTGGACAACTGGGTGGTGGCCGGCCAGCGCGGCCCGTCCGCCGTGGCCGCCTTCGGCTGGCTCGGCTGGCGGGCGCACCGGTCCCGACGGCTGCGCCCGCTGCTGGTGATGGGCGCGGCACTGCTGCTGCTCAACATCACGGTCGGTGCGGTGAAGATCGTCACCGGCCGGCTCGGCCCGCACTACGCGCACTACGTCGGCTCGCCCGAGCTGTTCTCCGGCGGCACCATCTTTCCGTCCGGGCACACCGCCAACGCCGTGGTCACCTGGGGCGTACTCGCCTACCTCGCGGTCCGCTGGCGGCGCACCGGCGCGGTGCTGGCCGCGGTCACCGCCTGCTCGGTCGGGCTGACCACCCTCTACCTGGGCACCCACTGGGTCACCGACGTGCTGGCCGGCTGGGCTGCCGGGCTGCTCGTCCTGCTCTCGCTGCCGCTGCTGGAGCCCCTGGTGGCGGCCGCCGAACAGCGACTGGCCACCCGGCGCTCCCGGCGGACGGGCCTCCGCCCCAACCCCCGACAACACAGCCCCCGACAACGCGGCTCCGAACAGCGCAGCCCCCGGCAGCGCAGCCCCCGGCACCCGGCCGGACCGGCTACCCCTCCCAGCTCCGTTCCACGACCCCGTCGCGCACCGCGAGATTGAGCCGGCCCTCCCGGTGGTCCATGGTCATCATCGCCCCCGGCTGTAGCACCCGCACCGAGGCCCAGCCGTGCCGGCGGGCCAGCTCCTCGGCCCGCTCCACCCGCAGCCCCGCATAGCCTTCCGCGTCCGCCTCCGTCATGGCCCCTCCCCGCCTCGTACCCCGGACGTACGCTGGAATGGTAGCCCCGGAGGACGCGCACCCGCGGCGGCCTCCGGACCGAGGAGGAGGTGACCGGACCATGCGCACCACCACCCCGCGCCGGTGGCGCAGCGGCACCGAACCCGCCACCGCCCGCAGCGATCTCAAGCTCCGCTACCTGCTCTCGCTGACCTTCACCCCGCTGTTCGCCATCGCGACGGTGGCCTTCGCCGTCTGGGCCGCGAACGCCTCCGACCTGGGCGTTCCCAGCCGGGGCACGCTCACCGGCTTCGCCGTGGCGTGCGGGATCCTCACCCTGTTCGCCGCCGTCGACCTCGTCGTGGTGATCCGGCGCCGCCGGACCGAGCTCTGACGCGCCGCCCGCCGTCTCCCACGGGGTGGGAAACCGGCCCGGCCGGCTCCCACCCCGCGCCGCCGGTCAGCGGTTGCCGACCGCCTGCTTGACCAGCGTCCGCCCGAAGTCCCACATCAGGCCGCTCCCCCGGTGCGCGTCGTCCATGACGTCGGTGAAGGCGTCCAGGAACCGGTCGACATCGCGCTCGGTGATGATCAGCGGCGGAATCAGCTTGATCACCTCCAGGTGGTCACCGGACACCTGGGTGAGGATCCGGTGCCGCTGCAGCAGCGGGACCACGACCATCTGGGCGAAGAGCCCCTTGCGCGCGGCCTGCAGCGCCGTCCAGCCGGTCCGCAGTTTCAGCGACTTCGGCCGGCCGAACTCGATGCCGATCATCAGGCCCCGGCCGCGGACCTCGGCCAGCAGCTCGTACTTCTCGACCAGGGCGGAGAGCCGCTCCCGGAACAGGTCGCCGATCCGGTGGGCGTTCTCGACCACCCGCTCGTCGCGGATCACCTCCAGGGTCGCCAGCCCGGCCGCCATCGCCTGCGCGTTGGCGCCGAAGCTGGCCGAGTGCACCAGCACCCGCTCCATCGAGGAGTACACCTTCTCGAAGATCCAGCTCTTGCCGAGGGTGGCCCCGACCGGCACGTAGCCGCCGGAGAGCGCCTTGGCCGCGCAGACGAGGTCCGGGAGCACGCCCTCCTCGTACTGGTACGCGAAGAAGGCGCCGGTCCGGCCGATGCCGGTCTGCACCTCGTCGCAGATCAGCAGCGCCCGGTGCTCGTGCAGCAGCTCCTGCGCGGCGCGCAGCCAGCCGGGCGGGGGCGCCTGCACGCCCTTGCCCTGGATCGGCTCCACGATCAGCGCCGCTACGTCGCCCTTCTTCAGCTCCTTCGCCAGTGCGGAGAGGTCACCGAGCGCGATGGCGGTGTCCGGCAGCAGCGGGTCGAAGCCCTTGCGGAAGCCGCTCTCGCCGTTGACCGAGAGCGAACCGGTGGTCAGCCCGTGGAAGGCGTGGTCCGCGTAGAGGATGCGCCGCCGCCCGGTGGCGTACCGGGCGAACTTCAGCGCCGTCTCGACCGCTTCGGTCCCGCTGTTCCCGAAGAAGACGCGGTCCAGCCCGGGCGCCTGGGCGAGCAACCGCTCGGCGAGCAGGCCGGGCAGCGGCGAGCAGTCGAAGCGGACCAGGTCGGGCAGGTCGAGGTCCATCACCTGCTGGACGGCCGAGCGCACCACCGGGTGGTGCCGGCCGAGCGCGAAGATGCCGAAGCCGGCCAGCATGTCGAGGTACTCGTTGCCCTCGGCGTCGTAGAAGTACTGGCCGCGGGCCCGCTCGTAGGTCTTGTCGAAGCCGATCGTGCGGAGCATCCTCGGCAGCTGCGGGTTGAGGTAGCGGCTGTGCAACTCGTAGCGCTCGGAGCCGCGTTCGGCGATCAGGGCAGCGAGGTCGAAGCCGGCCCGGGTGCGGGCCGCGGTGGCGTCCGGGTCAGCCGGCATGGCGCTGGTCCACTCCTCGGGTCGGCAGCAGGTTCTTGGCGAAGGCGGCGGTCTGGGCGGCGACCCCGGTACCGGTCAGCCCGGTCTCCTCCAGGATCTCGCCGCGCGCGGCGTGTCCGAGGAACTCCTGCGGCAGGCCGAGCACCCGCACCGGGACGTCCACCCCGGCGTCCCGCAGCGCCTGGGCGACGGCGGTGCCGGCGCCGCCGGTCCGGCCGTTGTCCTCCACGGTGACGACCAGGCGGTGTGCGGCGGCCAGGGCCGGCAGCGCCGGGTCGACCGGTTTGACCCAGCGCGGGTCGACCACGGTGGTGGTGAAGCCCTCGGCGAGCAGCAGGCGCGCCGCGTCCAGCCCGGCGGCCGCGGTCGTCCCGACCGTGACCAGCAGGATCTCCGGCACCTCGCCGGTCCGCAGCAGCACGTCCACGCCGCCGACGCGTTCGACCGCCGGGACGGCCGGCCCGATGTTCGCCTTCGGGAAGCGGACCACGGTCGGCGCGTCCACCACGTCCACCGCCTCGCGCAACTGCGCGCGCAGCTGGTCGGCGTCGCGCGGCGCCGCCAGCCGCAGGCCGGGGACGACCTGGAGGATCGACATGTCCCACATGCCGTTGTGCGAGGCGCCGTCCGGGCCGGTCACGCCCGAGCGGTCCAGCACGAAGGTGACGCCGAGCCGGTGCAGCGCGACGTCCATCAGCACCTGGTCGAAGGCCCGGTTGAGGAAGGTGGCGTACACCGCGACCACCGGGTGGAGCCCTCCGGTGGCGAGCCCGGCCGCGCTGGTCACGGCGTGCTGCTCGGCGATCCCGACGTCGAAGGTCCGCTCCGGGAAGGCCTTGGCGAACTTGGCCAGCCCGACCGGCTGGAGCATCGCCGCGGTGATCGCGACGACGTCCGGCCGCTCCGCGCCGACCGCGAGCATCTCCTCGCCGAAGACGGACGTCCAGGAGACTCCGCCGCCCGGCGAGGTGGGCAGGCAGGTGTACGGGTCGATCGGGCCCACCGCGTGGAAGCGGTCGGCCTCGTCCTGCTCGGCCGGCCGGTAGCCGCGGCCCTTGACGGTGAGGCAGTGCACGATCACCGGGCCGCCGAAGCCGCGGGCCTGGCGCAGCGCCTGCTCGACGGCGGCCAGGTCGTGGCCGTCGATCGGCCCCAGGTACTTGAGCCCGAGGTCCTCGAACATGCCCTGCGGGGCGAAGGCGTCCTTGAAGCCCTTCTTGGCGCCGTGCAGCGCGTCGAAGATCGGCTGCCCGACCAGCGGGGTGCGCTGCAGTGCGCCCTTCCCCAGGGCGAGGAAGCGCTCGTAGCCCTGGGTGGTGCGCAGCGTGGCGAGGTGGTTGGCGAGGCCGCCGACGGTTCTCGCGTAGGAGCGCTCGTTGTCGTTGACGACGATGACCAGCGGGCGGTCCCGGGCCTCGGCGATGTTGTTGAGCGCCTCCCAGGCGAGCCCGCCGGTGAGTGCGCCGTCGCCGATCACCGCGACGGTCTGCCGGTCGTACTGGCCGAGCAGCCGGGCGGCCTTGGCGAGACCGTCGGCGTAGGAGAGTGCGGTGGAGGCGTGCGAGTTCTCGACGACGTCGTGTTCGGACTCGGCGCGGGAGGGATAGCCGGAGAGGCCGCCCCTGCTGCGCAGCTTGGAGAAGTCCTGCCGGCCGGTGAGCAGTTTGTGGACGTAGCTCTGGTGGCCGGTGTCCCAGACGATCCGGTCGTAGGGCGAGTCGAAGACCCGGTGCAGGGCGATGGTCAGTTCCACCACCCCGAGGTTCGGGCCGAGGTGGCCGCCGGTCCTGGTGACGGCGTCGATCAGGAAGTCGCGGATCTCGTCGGCGAGGAGCGGCAGGTCCGCGGCCGGGATCTTCCGCAGATCGGCCGGGGACTTGACGCTGGAGAGCAGTGACATGCGTTCACCTCACGACTCGGAGCGGTGCGTGGCCCCCCTGGGGCGGGGTGGCCCGGTGCGGGAGGCTCCTCCCGCACCGGGCCCGGTGCGCTCAGTTGCCGCGGTTGGCGCCGACGGTCTCGGTGAGCGCGCGCAGCGACTCCTTGAGGGAGCCCATGGTGGCGAGGACGGCGGTCGGCTCGTAGCCGCAGTGCGCCATGCAGTTGGCGCAGCGGGCGTCCTTGCCCCGGCCGTACTTCGACCAGTCGGTCTTCTCGATCAGCTCGCGGTAGGTGGGCACGTACCCGTCGGCCATCAGGTAGCAGGGGCGCTGCCAGCCGAAGAGCGAGTAGTTGGGGATGCCCCAGGCGGTGCACTCGAAGTCGACCTTGCCCTCCAGGAAGTCCAGGAAGAGCGGGCTGTGGTTGAGCCGCCAGCGCCGCCGGTTGCCGCCGGCGAAGGTCTTGCGGAAGAGCTCCCTGGTCTGTTCGACGCCGAGGAAGTGCTCCTGGTCGGGCGCCTTCTCGTAGGCGAACGCCGGGGAGATCATCATCTCGTCGACCTTGAGGTCGTCGTTCAGGTAGTCGAGCACGTCGATGATGGTCTGCGGGGTGTCGGTGTTGAAGAAGGTGCTGTTGGTGGTCACCCGGAAGCCGCGCCGCTTGGCCTCCTTGATCGCCTCGACCGCCTCGTCGAAGGTGCCCTCCTTGGCCACCGAGGCGTCGTGCCGCTCGCGCAGCCCGTCGATGTGCACGGTGAAGGTGAAGTAGGGCGAGGGCTTGAACTTGTCGAGCTTCTTGCGCAGCAGCAGCGCGTTGGTGCAGAGGAAGACGTACTTGCGGCGGGCCACGAGCTGGCGCACGATCTCGTCGATCTGCGGGTGCATCAGCGGTTCGCCGCCGGCGATCGAGACCATCGGCGCGCCCGACTCCAGCACCGCGCCGACCGCCTGGGCCACCGGCATCCGCTGCTTCAGCACGCCCGCCGGGTGCTGGATCTTGCCGCACCCCTCGCAGGCCAGGTTGCAGGCGAAGAGCGGTTCCAGTTCGACGATCAGCGGGAATTTGTCCCGCCGCTTGAGCTTCTGCTGCATGAGGTAGGTGCCGACCCGCACGGTCTGGCGCAACGGCATGGCCATGGCTAGCTCGCCTCCTGGGGGAGCGTCGAGGATGTGGGGTGGTGCCGGGTACCGGGTGCCGGGCGGCGCGGGCCCGGCCGGTTCTGTTCGTGCCAGTCGACCAGCGCGGGTACGGTGGCGCGCAGCCTGCGCCAGGCCCGGACGCCGGCCGGCAGGGTGCCGGGGCGCAGGAGTTCGTGCTCGGGAGTGTCGACCACCACCCGCAGGACGGCCGCGGGCAGCGCCGGCCGGAGCTCCTGGAGGGCGGCGAGGACGGCGGCGGCCTCCATGTCGACGGCGAGTGCGCCCTGCAGGTGCAGGGCGCGCCGCTCCAGGCCGCGCACCACGTGGTCGGCGGTGTGGTGGACGCCGCAGTGGGCCGTCAGGCCGCGCAGTTTCAGGGCCCGGGCGAGGTCCGGTCCCGAGCCGACCGCGAAGAGGTTGCCCTCGGCGTCGCGCACGCCGTTCGCAACGATGACGTCACCCGGTGTTATTCCCGGTGCGACGGCGGCGCCGAAGCCGGCGACCACGACGGCGCCGTAGCCGCCGGGGGCCGAGGTCAGCAGCCGGCGGACGGCGTGCCCGGCCCGCCGCCGGCCGACCCCGGTCCGGACGAGCACCGGGGAGCCGCCGGCCGCGCCGCGCCAGTCCCCGCCGCGCAGGGCCCAGACCTCGGGGCCGAGTGCGCAGAGCACCAGCAGGGGGGCACGGTTCACCGGGCCGCCCCGATCGCCGGGGTGCCGGTGGCCGGCGCGCCCTTGGCGCCGGGTGCGGCCTCCCGGCCGGTGGTGGGGCTGCCGTGCAGGTAGCGGCCGAGCGCGGTGACCGGGAAGACCAGCCGGTACAGGTGGTAGTTGATGGAGAAGTCCCACGGGAAGCCGGTGCCGGTGAACTGTGGTTCGTCCCAGGTGCCCTCGGGCAGCTGGGTGCGGACGAGCCAGTCGACCCCGCGTTCGACGGCCGGGTTGGCCCGGCCGTCGGGGCCCTCGCCGGCCGCGAGCAGCGCCATCAGCGCCCAGGCGGTCTGCGAGGCGGTGGTGTCGCCGCGGCCGGCCCAGCGGGCCGGGTCCTCGTAGGAGCGCATGTCCTCGCCCCAGCCGCCGTCGGTGTTCTGCCGGTCCTCCAGCCAGCGGACGGCACGCCGGATCGCCGGGTGTTCGTCCGGGACGCCGGCCGCGACCAGGGCGGGCAGCACCGAGCCGGTGCCGTAGATGTAGTTGGTGCCCCAGCGGCCGAACCAGGAGCCGTCGGCCTCCTGGTTGCGCAGCAGCCACTCGACGCCGCGCCGGGTGCGCGGGTCCCGGCCCTTGCCGACCTCGGCGAGCATCTCCACCACGTGGGCGGTGACGTCGGCGGACGGCGGGTCCACCACCTCGCCGAAGTCGCAGAACGGCAGCTTGTTCGGCAGGGTGCTGGTGTTGTCGACGTCGAACGCGCCCCAGGCGCCGTTCTTGGACTGCATGCCGAGGTTCCAGCCGACCGCCCGGTCGACCGCGCCGGTCACCTTGGCCGGGTCCGGGTGGGCGACCCGGCGCAGGGCGAGCACCACCTCGGCGGTGTCGTCGATGTCGGGGTAGGTGTCGTTCTCGAACTCGAAGGCCCAGCCGCCGGGGGCCAGTGAGGGGCGCTGGACGGACCAGTCGCCGCGCCGGGTGATCTCCTCGCCGAGCATCCAGTCGACGGCCGAGACCAGGGCGGGGTGGTCGGCCGGCAGGCCGGCGTCGACCAGGGCGATGGCGGCCAGGCAGGTGTCCCAGACCGGGGACTGGCAGGCCTCCAGCCAGCGCCGGCCGTCCTCGGTGTGCACGGTGAAGCGGTCGAAGGAGGAGAGCCCGGCCTGCATCACCGGGTGCTCCAGCTCGTAGCCCTCCAGGTGCAGGGCGATCAGCGAGTAGACGGCGGGCGGCTGGATGCCGCCCCAGCAGCCGTCGGCCTCCTGCCGCTCGACGATCCAGCGGCAGGCCTGGGAGAGGGCGAGCCTGCGCAGTGGGCGCAGCGCGCGGCGGTGGTAGGCGTGCAGCACCTTGTCCAGACGTTCGAAGACGCCGTCCCAGGTGGTGGCGCGCGCGAGCGGGCGCTCGGGGAAGGGGTGCTCGGGGTCGGTGTGCAGCTCGGTGAGGGGGAAGGGCGCGGGCCGGACGGGGCGGTGGGCCGAGACGATGGTCAGCGGCACGATGGTCTGCCGGGCCCAGCAGCCGAAGGCGTAGATGTTCAGCGGGAGCCAGCGGGGCAGGAAGATGATCTCGGGTGGCATCTCGGGCAGCCGTGCCCAGGGCCACCAGCCGAACAGGGCGAGCCAGATCCGGGTGAAGACCCGGGCGGCCGCGATGCCGCCGGCTGACCGGACGTAGCGGGCCGCGGCGAGCATGTGCGGGGCGTTGGGGTCGTCGCCGGCCAGCTTGAGGGCGACGTACGCCTCGACGGTGGTGGAGAGCTCCGCCGGCCCGCCGTGGAAGGTGGACCAGGTGCCGTCCTCCCGTTGCTGGGAGCGGATCCACTCGGCGGTGGCCTTGGTCTGCTCCTCCGTACGGATCCCGAGGAACTGTCGGAGCAGTAAGTCCTCGGCGTCCATGGTGACGTTGGTTTCGAGGTCGCCCTTCCACCAGCCCTCGGAGCTCTGCAGGGAGAGCAGGTGGGTGGTGGCGCGGGCCAGTGCCTCCTCGGCGGAGGCGGGCCCGCTCTGCTGTTGGTCCCGGCCGTCCGGGTGGAGCTCGTCGGGCCCTTCGGGCTGCCACCTCCCGGTACCCAGCAGCGCCGGGGGGCGGTCGCCCACCGCGACCGGCTCGGAATCGTACTCAGGGTCGAGCCGGCCGTCCGCGGTTGCTGTCAACGTAACGTCACCTCTCTCGTACCACCACGAATTCGGCGAGTGCGACGAAGTGCTCGCGCACCACATCGGGCATGGGCACCTCGTCCAGAGCGGCGAGGGCAGTCGTGTGCCGGCGGCGGGCCTCCTCCTGGGTCCAGGCGCGGCCGCCGGCCTCCTCGATCAGGGCGGCGCGGGCGGCGAGCTCGGGCTCGCTCTCCTCGCCGCGCCCCTTCGGGTCGGCCAGCTGTTCGGCGAGCCTGCGGGACGCCGCGCCGCCCTCGGCGAGGGCGGCGGCGACCGGCAGGGACTTCTTGCGCTGGCGCAGGTCGCCCCAGTGCGGCTTGCCGGTGACCTCGGTGGCGCCCCAGATCCCGAGCAGGTCGTCCACCGCCTGGAAGGCCAGTCCCAGGTGGTGGCCGTAGCGCTGGAGGGCGTCCGAGACCCGGTCGTCGGCGCCGGCCAGGACGGCACCGATGGCGGAGGCGGCGGCGAGCAGGGCGGCGGTCTTGCCGCCCTCCATCTCCAGGCATTCGGCGACGGTGACGCTGTCCCGCTGCTCGAAGGCGACGTCCATGGCCTGGCCGTCGATGAGCCCGCGGGTCGCGGTGGTGAGCAGCCGGACGGCGCGCGCGGCATCGGTGGCGCCGGCCCCGCCGGTCACCCCAGCGTCGAGCAGCACCTCGGTACCGAGCGTTGCCAGAGCATCGCCGGCCAGGATCGCCTGGGCCGGTCCGAAGACCGTCCAGGCGGTGGCCCGGTGCCGTCTGGTCTCGTCACCGTCCATCAGATCATCATGGAGCAGGGAGAAGTTGTGCACCAGTTCAACCGCCACCCCACCAGGCACTCCGGCCTCCGCCGGGGCGCCGACGGCCTGGGCGGAGAGCAGTGCCAGGGCGGGCCGGACGGCCTTGCCGCCGTCCCCCGCGGCCGGCGTGCCGTCCCGGTCGATCCAGCCGAAGTGGTAGGCCGCGACGGTGTCCATCGGTGCGGCCAGACGGGCGACGGCGGCCTTCAGCGGCGGGGTGCAGAGCGTACGGCTGCGGGCCAGCAGCTCCGGCACCGAGACCGGTTCGGCGTGCGCCGTGCCTCCGACGGCAGTGCCGGTGCGTGACTCCACGTGCGTTCCCTCTCCCTGGTGGTGCCGGGCCGCAGGGGACGGCCGGGCGCTTGCGATGTCGATGAGGCCGGGACGGCCGGCCGGGCCTGCGACGGGGCCGGCGGCTCTCGCGGGGTCGCCGGCGGCGGGACCCCGGGTCACCGGGGCCACCTCCCGTCGCCGCGGTCCACCGGGAGCCTGGTGCCGGTGCCGGCCAGCACGGCGTCGGCCGCGCTGTGGCCGCTGCGGACGGCGCCCTCCATGGTCGCGGGCCAGCCGGTGGCGGTCCACGCGCCGGCCAGGACCAGGCCGGGGACCTTCGTCCGGGCGGACGGCCGCAGTGCGGCGGTGCCCGGGGCCGGGTCGAAGGTCGCGGTGCGCTCGCGGGTGACGAAGAAGTCCAGCACCTCGGCCCCGCCGGCGGCGGGCAGCAGCCGGGCCAGTTCCGGCAGGTAGCGGCGGCGCAGCTCGGCCACCGGCAGGTCGCTCTCGTCCTGGGCGGCGGACTGCGAGAGCGCCAGGTACTGCGCGCCCGGGTGGGAGCGGCCGAGCCCGGTGCCGGCCAGGCCGGAGTGCGCGGTGCGGTCGAAGACCCACTGGACGGGCGAGCCGAGCGCCGCGAAGAACGGCCGGCGCAGCACCTTGCGGTCGTAGACCACGTGGACGTTGAGGATCGGGGTGGTGCCGAAGCCGTCGAGCCGCTCCTGCCCGTCGATCGCGTCGGGCGGCAGCAGGGCGGCGGCGGTGTCCTGGGCCCCGGCCAGGACGACGGTGTCGGCGGTGAGCAGCTCGCCGCCGTCCAGCAGCACGGCGTGCTGCGGGCTGGCCGGCTTGAGCTCGGCCGCGCGGGCCCGCAGCAGCACCCGCACGCCGGCGCGCTCCAGCTCGGCGAGCGCCCGGTCGTGGTGGATGGTGCCGAGCGGGACGGCGGCGGTGCCGATGTCGGAGGCGCCCGGGTCGGAGAGCAGGCCGGTCTTGAAGACCATCGCGGCCAGGGCCAGGGACACCTGGTCGGCGCGGGCGTTCAGGGTGGCGACGCCGACCAGGTCCCAGAGGGCGGCGACGGTGCGCTCGTTCTGGCCGTTGCCGCGCAGCCAGGCGCCGAAGGAGACGGCGTCCAGTGCCGGGTCGTCGAGGTCGAGGCCCCGCAGGGCGAGCGCGCCGCGGACCACCCGGGCCCGGTCGGCCGGGCCCAGGTGCGGGTAGCGCGCCAGGCTGCCGGCCAGGTGCAGCGGGACGGGCAGGGCGGCCCGGCGGAGCCGGCCGAGGGTACGCACCGGCGCCCCGGCCGGGCCGGACACCCCGAGCACGGGGACGTCCAGCCGGTCCTGGAGGTGCACCAGCCGGCTCGCGCCGAGCCGGTCGACCAGGCCGCGGTAGGCGGTGCAGCAGCGCAGGTAGACGTGCTGGCCGTTGTCGACGGTCAGCTCGCCGCGCTGGAACGAGAAGGCCAGCCCGCCCAGTCGGGGGCGGCCCTCGACCAGGGTCACCCGGTGGTCCGCCTCGGCCAGCCGGAGCGCGGCGGTGATGCCCGCCAGGCCGCCGCCGACCACGACGGCGGCCGGGCGCGCGGCATCGGCTCGGCCGGTCATCGGCCCTCCCCCTCGTATCCGGCACCCCGCCCGGTCCCGGCCGGGGTGCCCGTTGACGTCGTTCGCATCACGGTGGACAACACGGGTCCACCCATCAGTGATTCCCCGCTGACACAGCGTGACAGAACCGCGGCGAGAATCAAGAACGCCCCCCGGCGAGCCCGGAAAGCGCCACGTACGCCTTCTCCCAGCCCGGCAGCGAGACGCGGCCGCGCAGCACCGACTCCGGGTCGGCAGCGATCCGGCCGAGCAGCCGGTGGTAGATGCCGGCCATCGCCGCGGTGCAGGCCCGGCTGCGGCGGTCGAGCATCGGCAGCAGCCGCAGGCCCTCCTCGAACGCGGCCTGGGCCCGGGCGGCCTCGAACGCCACCAGGCCGGTGAAGTCCGCGCCGACCGGCGGCCTGGCGCCGGCGAAGCCCTCCTGGCAGCCGAACCGGACCAGGTCCTCGAAGGGCAGGTACGTCCGACCGGTCAGGGCGTCCTCGCGCAGGTCGCGCAGGATGTTGGTGAGCTGCAGGGCCAGGCCGAGGGTGTCGGCGTACTGCGCGCCGCGCTCCGGGTCCTGGCAGCCGTACACGCCGAGCGAGAGCCGGCCGATCGCGCCCGCGACGCAGCGGCAGTAGACCTTGAGCTCCTCGTACGTCTGGTACTCGGCGCCCTTGAGGTCCATCTCGACCCCGTCGATCAGCTCGTCGAAGCCGCCGAGCGGGATCGGGAAGCGCCGGGCGGCGTCCGCCAGGGCGACCTTGATCGGGTCGGTGTCGTCCTCGGCGACCGATCCGGCGCGGATCTCGTCCAGCAGCTCGCGGGTGCGCAGCAGGGCCTCGGCCTTGCGGTCGGCGGGGAGCTCGCCGTCGCCGATGTCGTCGACCCGGCGGGCCAGGGCGTACAGGGCGGACATGGCCAGCCGCTTCGGCTCCGGCAGCAGGCGGATGCCGTAGCTGAAGTTGCGGGCCTGCAGTCCGGTGACTGCCTCGCAGTACCGGTACGCCGCCATGACCTGTGCCGACGCCAGTGGTGATGCCGCCACTCGGGCGTTCACCTTCCCTTCGCGAAGATGGCCGCCGCCTTCGCTGCGAGGCGGCGCTTGTCGGGCTTGGCCTGCTGGGCGAGCACGTCGTACCCGGCGTCCTCGATGGCTGCCAGGGCCGCGTACCCGCCGGCGGTGAATCCCGCCAGGAGCAGTCGAAGCCTCCCCCGAACCGTACCTACCAATGGCGCGCCGCGGTCGAGCAGGGTGCGGGCCCGGCCGACCTCGAAGGCGACCAGCTCACGGACGGCGAGGCTCGCGCTCGGGGCGGCGAGGTCCGCCTCGGTGACGCCGAACCGGGCGAGGTCCTCGGCCGGGAGGTAGATCCGGCCGTGCGCGAGGTCCTCGGCGACGTCCTGGAGGTGCTCGACCACCTGGAGGGCGCTGCAGACGGCGTCGGAGAGCTCGATCCGCTCGGGGGTGGAGACGCCGGCGATGGCCAGCACCAGGCGGCCCACCGGGTCCGCGGAGAGCGTGCAGTAGCCGAGGAGGTCCTGGTAGGTGGCGTAGCGGGCGGTGGTCTGGTCCACCCGGTTCGCCTCGATCAGGCGCCGGAACGGCTCCGGCGTCAGCCCGTGGCGGTCCACCAGGGGGACGAGGGCGCGCATCAGGGGGTGCCGGGGCGTCTCGGCGGTGCCGGGGTGCAGGGCCGCCTCGAACACCCGGTCGAGGTCCTGCTCCAGGCCGTCGAGCAGCGCGAACCGGAAGGCGACCTCGGCCGGACCGGGCGGACCGGACTGGGCCGAAGGGGTGATCGGGGCTGCCTCCGCGGGAGTGGCCGGGGCGGCCGCGGGCGGCGGGACGACGACGGGGGGCCGCGCGGCGACCCCGAGCAGGCGGGCCGTTCCGGCCGGGTCCGCGAGGTCGCCGTCGCCGGCGTCGTCCACCAGACGGGCGAAGCCGTAGACCGCCATCAGGTCGTCGCGCCAGGCGGCGGGAAGGAAGAACGGGGCGACCGGGAAGTTCTCCGCGTTCGCCTTGTCCAGCGTCACCTCCGCCGGACGGTCCGCTGGCTCACTACTGGGCTGGGCCGAAGCCGACACTGCTGTCACTCCCCCGTTCTACACCGCCCGGTACGACCGCCCCGAGTCGGACACGCGTCCGATACCGGGAGTCCCGCCCGGCACACCACGCCCGCGTCTTACAGCCTGACACCACCGGCCGCGCCGGAGAAGGGTGCCCCGCCCGGGGCGCGCGGCACTCACCCGCGCAGCGGCGGGCCACCCGGGGGACCTGCGGGCGGCGGTGAACGCGGGGAGGGCCGGTGACCGGGAGCCCCGGTCACCGGCCCTCCCGCGCACGGGGGCCCGGCGGCGCTACGGCCGCTCGCCGCGCTCGTAGCGGCCCACGACCTCCTCGGTCGGGCCGTCCATCACCAGCTCGCCGGCCTCGATCCAGATGGTCCGCTCGCAGACCTCGCGGATCGAGCTGTTGTCGTGGCTGACCAGGAAGACCGTACCGGCGGAGCCGCGCAGCTCGTCGATCCGCTTCTTGCTGCGCTGCTGGAACGCCTGGTCGCCGGTGGCCAGCGCCTCGTCGATCAGCAGCACGTCGTGGGTCTTGGCCGCCGCGATGGAGAACCGCAGGCGGGCCCCCATGCCGGAGGAGTAGGTGCGCATCGGCAGGGAGATGAAGTCGCCCTTGTCGTTGATGCCCGAGAACTCGACGATCTCCTGGTAGCGCTCGCGCACCTGGGCGGGGGTCATGCCCATCGCCAGGCAGCCGAGCACGACGTTGCGCTCGCCGGTGAGCTCGTTCATCAGCGCCGCGTTGACGCCTAGCAGCGAGGGCTGGCCGTTGGTGTAGATGCCGCCCCGCTCGGTCGGCAGCAGACCGGCGATGGCCGCCAGCATGGTCGACTTGCCGGAGCCGTTGGAGCCGATCAGGCCGATCGCCTCACCCTTGTACGCGGTGAAGCTGACGCCCTTGACGGCGTGCACCTCGCGCACGCCCGAGGAGCGCTTGCGGCTGATGATCCGGCTGATCGCGGAGGTCGCGCTGCCCTTGCCGGAGCCCGCGCCGTGCACCCGGTAGACGATGTGCACGTCGTCGACGACGACGGTGGGCTCGCGGGCCACGTCGGTGTCCTGCACGGTCTCGCCCTTTCGCAGGTCGATGTCAGCCACGGCCGTACTCCTCCTCGGCCTTCCAGAAGAAGACGTATCCGATCACGAACATCCCGACCGCCCAGGCGATCCCGTACGTCCACAGGTGCGGCGGCAGCTCCTGGTGCTGCGGGACGTGCTTGTTGTAGATGACCGGCGCGAAGGCGTGCCGGACCAGGTCCAGGTAGACCGAGGCCGGGTTGAGCTCCATCACCTTCTGCCAGAACGGCGGCCAGCTGTCCTTCTTGTCCTGGATGCTGAACATCACGCCGGACAGGAACATCCACGCCCGCATCGCGAACGGGATCAGCTGCGAGATGTCGCTGGTCTTGGCGCCGATCCGCGCCATGACCAGGGCGACACCCGTGTTGAACATCGACTGCAGGACCAGGGCCGGGGCCACCGCCAGCCAGGTCCGGCCCGGGTCGATCCCGCTCGCCAGCACGACGCCGACCAGCACGACCATCGAGATCAGCAGCTGCTGGAGCTGGATCACCGTGAAGGCGATCGGCAGGGAGGCGCGCGGGAAGTGCAGCGCGCGGATCAGCCCGAGGTTGTCGGAGATCGCCCGGGTGCCCGACTGCACGGCGTTCTGGGTGAACTGGAAGACGAAGACCCCGATGCAGAGCCAGGCGGTGTAGGTGCCCTCCGGGAAGCCGTCCTTGTTCTTCAGGATCACACCGAAGACCAGGTAGAACACCGCGCAGTTGAGCAGCGGGGTCACCACCTGCCACAGCTGGCCGAGCTTGGCGTCGGTGTACTGCGCCACCAGGCGGGCGGTGGCAAAGGCCCAGATGAAGTGACGGCGGGCCCAGAGCTGCTTGGTGTAGGCGACCAGGCCGGGCCGTCTTCCGCTGACCGCCAGGCCGTACTTGTCCGCAAGCTGCTTGGGGGTCAGGCCCGCGTCCGCCCCCCTCGGGGCTGAGAGGCTGACGGGTTCACTCACTGTCGACACATTCGTCCTTCGCGCGGGATCGGGTCGGGGCGGGCCGGTCGGCGGGGGTCCGCCGGCCTTCGCCGAGGGGGATCCACTCGGATCACGGGGGGAATCCGGCCGGTGTGTGGTCACCGGCCGCAGCGATCGGCCGACCGTACGGCTGTACGACCGTCCGATCGGCCGGCCGTAGGGTCATCGGACAGGTCAGATGACCGGTGGCCGGCCCAGCCTGGTCAGTCGCCAAACGGTACGCCATCGCATGGGCCGTCGCGTACCGCAGGGTTCGCGCCAGCCCGCCCGGAACCCGCCCCACCAGGCCTTCAGCGCCTCGGGCGAGGGGCGGCGGGCCAGCGTGAGCAGGAACCAGGTTCCCAGATAGAGAGGCACGAACAGGGCCGGAAGGTTCCGTCGGGCGAGCCACACCCTGTTGCGGGCCACGTTGTGGAAGTACGAGGCGTGCCGGGCGGGCGAGGTGGTCGGATGGTGCAGCACCACGTCCGCCCGGTAGTCGATGGCCCAGCCGGCGTCCACGGCGCGCCAGGCGAGGTCGGTCTCCTCGTGCGCGTAGAAGAACTCGGCGGGCAGCTGCCCGGCCTGCTCGAACACCGCGCAGCGCACGGCGCTGGCGCCGCCCAGGAAGGTGGTCACCCGGGAGGAGTGCAGCGGGTCGCTGGCGCGCAGCCGGGGCACGTGCCGGCGCTGGGTGACGCCGGTCTCCGGGTCGGCGATCCGGAAGCTGACGATGCCCAGCTCCGGATCGGCGGTGAAGGCCTCGCGCAGCAGCCGGGCCGAGTCGGTGCGCGGCAGGTGGCCGTCGTCGTCCAGGAAGAGGACGGCGTCCACGTCCTTGCCGTCCCGGCCGAACAGCTCGATGCCGACGTTGCGGCCGCCCGGGATGCCGAGGTTCTCCGGCAGCTCGACGGCGCGCACGTCCGCCGGGAGCGGCGGCAGTGGGGCGCCGTTGGCGACCACGGCCAGCTCGACCGCGGGGCCCTCCTGGGCGCGGACGGACTCGATCAGCGCGTTGAGCTCGGCCGGGCGGTTGCCCATGGTGATGATGACCGCACCGAGCCGGAAGGTGGCGGCGGCCCGGGCCGGCTCCGTCACGGCGCTCACCGGAGCCTGCTCGACAGGACGATGCTCAGCAGGTGCAGCACGGTCTGCAGCATGGCGATCCCGGCCAGCACGACCACCGCGATCCGGGTGAAGAACAGCCCGCCGTGCACCGCGTCCGCGACACCCGCGGCGAGGATGAACAGCGAGGCCTCGACCGCGCCGACCAGCCGGTGGAACTTGAGCAGCGACGCCGCCCGGCGGGCCTTGGCGACCCCGGCCGAGCGCGGCACGGAGGCGCTGTCCTCGACTGCCGTCAGGCCGCTGCGGGCGCGGGCCACGTCCACCAGGTCGGTCTCGGACTTGATCAGGATCGCGCCGAGCGCGGCCAGCGTGCCGAGGAAGGCCCACTCCCAGTGGGCGCCGCCCTCGCGGTGCAGCAGGTCGGTGGCGCGCAGGCCGAGGCCGGTCAGCAGGGCCGCCTCGGACATGTAGTGGCCGACCCGGTCCAGGTAGACGCCGGTGAGCGAGGTCTGCCGGCGCCAGCGGGCCACCTCGCCGTCCACGCAGTCCAGCAGCAGGTAGACCTGGATCAGCAGGGCCCCGAGGATCGCGCCGGACAGGCCCGGGACGACCAGGGCGGCACCGGCCAGGACGCCGGTGAGCATCATCAGGTAGGTCAGACCGTTGGGCGTGATCGCCGTCATGGTGGAGAGCACGCGGGTGATCCGCAGCGAGATGCTCCGCATGTAGAGGCGGCCGGCCCAGTGCTCGGCGCTGCGGCGCTGGAGCATGCCCTCCGGGTGGATCACCGCGCGCAGCTCCTCGATCGAGGGGCGGCGGGTCAGGTCCACCGGGGCCGGGGAGGAGCCCTTCGTGGACGGCTCAGCTGTTGACGGCTTGGACATAGTCGGCGTACGCGTCCCTGATTGCGGAAGGGGAGAGGTCGAGGTGCTCAAGGATGGTGAAGCGGCCCGGGCGGGTGTTCGGAGCGTAGTGCACCGCCTCGGTGAACTCCGCCTCGGTGAAGCCGATCTGAGCTGCGGTCACCGGCAGTCCGTGGCGCGCCAGGCGCTCCACGATCAGACCGGTCAGCTCGTGCTCGCCCCGCAGGAAGCTGGCGAAGGCGGCCCCGAGGCCGACCTGCTCGCCGTGCTGGGCGGACCGCTTGGGATACAGCACGTCCAGGGCATGCGAGATCTCGTGGCAGGCGCCCGAGGAGGGCCGGGTGCTGCCCGCGATGTTCATCGCGATGCCGGACAGTACCAGGGCTTCCGCGAGTGCGGTGAGGAGGTCCTGATCCTGAAGGTTTGCTGGGTGTCGCAGCAGGTTCTCGCCCGCCGAGCGGGCCATCGCCACGGCCAGTCCGTCCACCGGCTCGCCGGTCTCGGCGTGCGACAACTCCCAGTCGGCGCAGGCCGAGATGTTGGAGATGACGTCGCCGATGCCGGCCGCCACGAAGCGCGGCGGGGCCTGCCGGATCACGTCCAGGTCGACCACGATGCCGATCGGGCTCGGCACCCCGTAGGAGCCCCGGCCGGCGTCGTTGTCGAGGGTCGAGACGGGCGAGCAGATGCCGTCGTGGGCGAGGTTGGTGGCCACCGCGACCAGCGGCAGGCCGACCCGGGCGGCGGCGTACTTGGCGGCGTCGATGATCTTGCCGCCGCCGAGGCCGACGATCGCGTCGTAGTGCCCGCCGCGCATCGCCTCGGCCAGCCGCACCGCGCTGTCCAGGCTGCCGTCGTCCACGTTGTACCAGTCGGCGCCGGGCAGGTCCGGCTCCAGCCGCTCGCGCAGCACCGCCCCCGAGCCGTTGCTGATCGCCACCGCGATCCGGCCCGAGGCGGAGAGCCGCTGGTCGGCGAGGATGCCGCCGAGGGCGCCGAGCGCCCCGGAGCGGATCTCCACGAAGACCGGCGACGGCACCAGCCGGGTCAGTACTGGCATGCGATCTCCCGCGCCTTGGCCAGGTCGTCGTGGTTGTCGACCTCGACCCAGGAGACCTCGCCGATCGGCTGCACGTCGATCCGCAGGCCGCGGTCGACCATCTCCTGGTAGCCGTCCTCGTAGTACAGCTGCGGGTCGCGCTCGTAGGTGGCGCGCAGGGCGTCGGTGAGGTCGGCGGCGGCGGCCGGGTTGATCACGGTGACGCCGATGTACTCGCCGCTCGCCTCGGCCGGGTCCATCAGCTTGGTGATGCGCCGCATGCCCGTGGCCGGGTCGACGACGACCTTCATCTCCTCGTCGGCGAGCTTCTTCACCGTGTCGAGGGCGAGCAGGATGCCGGGCGCGCGGCCCTCGGCGGTCAGCCGGGCGTTGCCCTCCAGCATGGTGTGCTGGACCGAGACCGGGTGGACGGTGTCGCCGTTGGCGAGCAGCAGGCCCTCGGCGAAGAGCTCGCGGGCGCACCAGAGGGAGTAGGCGTTGTTCCACTCCTCGGCCTTGTCGTTCTCGACCAGGGTCAGCTTGACGCCGTACTTCTGCTCCAGCGCCGCCTTGCGGTCGTACACCGCCTCCTTGCGGTAGCCGACGACGATCGCCGCCTCGCGCAGGCCGACCTCGGCGAAGTTGCCGAGCGTGAGGTCCAGGACGGTCCGCTCCCCGTCGACCGGCACCAGCGCCTTCGGCAGGGTGTCGGTGTACGGGCGCAGGCGGCGGCCGGCGCCGGCTGCCAGAACGAGGCCGATCATGCGAGGTCTCCTGATCCGTCGTGCTGTGCTGATCCGTCCGGCCGTGTACTGCCGACAGCCGTCGGGGGCGCGCCGATACCGGTGTGGATGCGGGCACCGTGTCGTATGTGATGGTAGGCGACCGCGGTGACCGGCCCGAACGCGGCCGGGGGCCGCCGGGGGCGGAAGTGGGGGCGGGAGTGGGGCCCCGCCCGGGTGGGCAACCGACGGTGGTGAAGGTGTGGTGCCGGTTCGCCGCCCACAATGCGCCGGATCGAACGCGCACCGAACGAATCCCGAACGAATCTGCTATTCCCGCGCCCATTCCGATACCAGGAATGAACCGGGAACGGTCATGATCCGCCCGGTTGTGTGTGGGACCCCTGTGCACCGCCACCCGTACGGCAGACTGGGGCCCGACGCCACCGGTGCTCCCATTGCCCCCGAAAGAGGCCTCATGCCCCAGAGTCTGCCGACCGACCCGACGCACTTCACCGCCGAGATCGACACCGGTCTCGACGTGGAGACCGACGTGACGGCCGACCCCCGGACCGCGGCCGGCGCGCCCGCGGGCGCCGAGATCCTGCTGGAACTCGTCGACGACGAGGGCGTCACGATCGGCACCGCCGAGAAGCTCTGGGCACACCAGCAGCCCGGCCGCCTGCACCGGGCGTTCTCCGTCTTCCTCTTCGACCGGCAGGGCCGGCTGCTGCTCCAGCGCCGCGCGCTGGGCAAGTACCACTCCCCCGGTGTCTGGTCGAACACCTGCTGCGGCCACCCGTACCCCGACGAGCAGCCGTTCGTCGCGGCCGCCCGGCGCACCGCGGAGGAGCTCGGCGTCGCGCCGGCGCTGCTCTGCGAGGCCGGCACCGTGCGGTACGACCTGCCCGACGAGGCCTCCGGCCTGATCGAGCGGGAGTGGAACCACCTCTTCGTCGGCCTGGTCACCGCCCCGGTCCGGCCGGCCCCGGAGGAGGTGGACGACTTCGCCTTCGTCACCGCGCAGGAGCTGCGCGAGTTGCAGGAGGAGCGGCCGTTCTCGGTGTGGTTCCGAACGGTCTTCGAGGCGGCCCTGCCGGGCATCCGGGAAATCGCCGGGCGCGACTGGTAGCACGGGCGGCCGGGCGCCGGTCCGCCGAGGGGCCGGGCGAGGGCCTGCCCGAGAGGACCGGGCGCCGGTCGGGCGCGGGGGCCGGACGTTGGTCGGGCGCGGGGGCCGGACGCCGGCCGGGCGCGAGGATCGGCGCGGCCCCGGCGTCAGTCCGCGTCCTCCTGGGGGACGGGCAGCGAGGCCCAGATGACCTTGCCGCCCTCCCCCGTCCGCTCCACGTCGCAGACCCCGCCGGCCTGCAGCGTCACGCTCTTCACCAGCAGCAGCCCGCGCCCGCCGGTGCGCCCGGTGTCGGTCTCCAGCGCCTTCGGCCGGTACGGATCGCCGTCCTCGACCGAGATCCGCACCCAGCCGTCGCGGACGGCGAGCTCGGTGGTCACCTCCGGGGACAGCTCGGCCGCGTGCGTCACCGCGTTGCTCACCAGCTCCGAGACGATCAGGAGCAGGTCGTCCACCAGCTCCTGGTAGCGCACCCCGGCCATGCCCTGGGCCAGCAGCCGGTCCCGCACCGCGTGCCTGGTCCGGGGCACCGACGCCTCCGCCGCCGGCACCGCGAACCGCCACACCCCCTCGGCCGGCCCGGCCTCGACCCGTCTCGGCCCTGCCTCGGCCGCCCCGCTGATCTGCTCCAGCTCCACGTCCAGCCGCCCTTCGTCCGCGACCCCGGGAATCAGGCGTTCCGCTCATGGCGCCCTCGGTCCACAGAGGCTAGGAGAGCGGCCCCCGCAGCCGTGGCACCGTCGACAACTTGGCCGTGTCGGATCGGTACCGCCCGATTCCGACCGCACGCCGGTCGCAACCCGACCGGTTCCCGTCCCTGAAGCACCGCTTCGCTCACACTCGCGATCCGTCCCCGCCACCCCGCTGATCCCCCCCGGGGAAACGCAGGTGAGAAGCACTCCAGAACCCTGGTAGTGTTCTCTCTGTCGCCGAGGGGGCGAGAGAAAAGCCCCCGAAGCACACACCCTGTCCGGGTGGCGGAATGGCAGACGCGCTAGCTTGAGGTGCTAGTGCCCTTTATCGGGCGTGGGGGTTCAAGTCCCCCCTCGGACACCAGCAATTCCCCGTGGGAGCTCGCAAGAGTTCGCGCGGGGAATTTCTTTTTTCCGCCCGGGTTTCCGGCCGGGTTTCCGGCCGGACTTCAGCCCGAGCTCTCGCCCGAGTTCCCGCCCGGGGGCGGTCCGGCGGTGTTTTCGACCCGCCACGCCTCCCCGGCCCGCGCCTCCCCCGTCCGACCATCGGGCCACCGCCGCCCCATGCCTGACCTGCGGACATGATGCTCCGATAATCGGACACGAGATGGCAACGATCGAGTGATCTGAGCTCGATCTGAGGCTTTGGTCCGATTTCGCACCATAGTCTGCTGTGCGTTTGTCCGGACTCCGACGAGTGACGAGTCGATCCGGGCCCGGACCCATCCCGGCGAAGCCCCGGCGAAGCCCCGGCGAAGCCCCGGCGAAGCCCTGACGAGACAGAGGACCGATACGTTGAGCGTGCCCGAGCCGACGACGGCATCCCACCAGAACTACCGCCGCTCACTCGGCACCATCAGCCTGACGGCCGTCGGGCTGGGCTCGATCATCGGGTCCGGCTGGCTGTTCGGAGCGGAGCGGGCCGCACGGCTGGCCGGGCCGGCCTCGATCGTCGCCTGGGTGATCGGGGCCGCGGTGGCGCTGACCATCGCGCTGACCTACAGCGAGCTGGGCTCGATGTTCCCCAAGGCCGGCGGCATGGTGCGGTACGGCCAGTACTCGCACGGCTCGCTCGCGGGCTACCTGGCTGCCTGGGCCAACTGGATCGCCATCGTCTCGGTGATCCCCGGCGAGGCCACCGCCTCCGTCCAGTACATGAGCTCCTGGGACTTCGGCTGGGCCAAGGGGCTGTTCAACGGGCAGGAGCTGACCGTCTCCGGAGTGGCCGTGGCCGGCGTGCTGCTGGTCGGCTACTTCGCGCTGAACTGGTTCGCGATCACGCTGTTCGCCAAGACCAACACCGCGATCACGGTCTTCAAGGTGATCGTGCCGACGCTGACCGCCGGCGCCCTGCTGTTCGCGCACTTCGACACCGCCCACTTCACCGACCACGGCGGCTTCGCGCCGAACGGCTGGAGCGCGGTGTTCACCGCCGTCGCCGTCTCCGGCATCGTCTGGGCCTTCAACGGCTTCCAGTCCCCGCTCAACCTCGCCGGTGAGGCCCGCAACCCCGGCAAGTCGCTGCCGAAGGCCGTGATCGGCTCGATCCTGATCTCCCTGGTGATCTACGTCGTACTGCAGATCGCCTTCCTCGGTGCCGTCCCGACCGCCGACCTCTCCGGCGGCTGGAGCAGCCTCGCCTACACCTCCCCGCTGGCCGACCTGTCGATCGCCTGGGGCCTGAACTGGCTGGCCCTGCTGCTGTACGCGGACGCCTTCGTCTCCCCCAGCGGCACCGGCATGATCTACGCGGCCACCACCTCGCGCATGATCCACGGCGTCCAGGAGAACGGGCACCTGCCCTCGCTGTTCGGCCGGGTGGATGCCAGGACCGGCATCCCGCGCCCCGCCCTGCTGCTCAACCTGCTCATCGCCTTCCTCTTCCTCGCCGTCTTCCGCGGCTGGGGCTCGCTCGCGGAGATCGTCTCCGTCGCCACCGTCATCTCGTACATCACCGGCCCGGTCGCCGTGATGGCGCTGCGCCGCCTGGCCCCGGAGCTGCCCCGCCCTGTCCGGCTGCGCGCGATGCCGGTGATCGCCCCGGTCGCCATGATCTTCGGCTCCCTGGTGCTCTACTGGGCCCGCTGGCCGCTGACCGGCAAGGTCATCCTGCTGATGGCCGCCGGCCTGCCGATCTGGGCCTGGTACGAGCTGCGCAAGCCGTTCGCCGAGCTGAAGCCGCACCTGCGGGCCGGCGCCTGGATGATCACCTACCTGTTCGTGATGGCCGGCATCTCCTGGGCCGGCTCCACCGACTTCGGCGGCCGCGGCTACCTGCCGGAGGGCTGGGACCTGCTGGTCGTCGCCGCGATCGGCCTCGCCTTCTACCGCTGGGGCGTCGCGAGCGCCTGGGCCAACCCGTCCCTCGACGCCGTGAAGCGCGAGCTGGCCGCCGAGAACGGCCCGACCGCCGACGTCCCCCACCAGTCGGGCGAGACGTCCCGCGTCTGAGCCACCCGCACAGGCCCCGACGGGAGGGGGTGCACCGGGACGCCGCCCCGGATGCACCCCCTCCCGTCCGCGTCGCCGGGGCACCAGTCGCTGTCACTGCCGTGCTGAGGAGACGGTGCTCCGCTTCTGGGAGCACGAGTCGGCGGACGACATCGCCCTGGCCGTGTACCGCCAGGTGCGCCCCGACGCCACCATGACCCGCTCGCCCCGAGCCTGACTCCTCCGGTCCGGCCGGAAGGACGGTTCCCCTCCAGCCTGTTTGACCCGCCCTGCTCCGGGAGCTCGCGGTGCGGGGCCAGTGGGCGTCGGCGCGTCGGCGCGGCGGCGCGGCGGGTGGGTTTTCGGGGGGCGGCCGAGGAGGTCGGGACGGGTTCAGGGGTGGGCGGGGGTCGCTCCGGTGGGCGGGAGGGGGGTCAGGGGGCGGCGGGTGCGGGTGAGGTGGGCGGCGAGGCCGAGGTGGAGGGCGGCGAGCAGGGTGCCGCCGACGGCCATGCCCGGGTTGGCCGAGGAGAGACCGATGGCCGCGTCGGCCACCTGGGCCATGCCCGCGACCAGCAGGAGCGGGGTCAGGGAGCGGCTGCTCCGGCCGGCCTGCAGGTGGTACAGCAGGACGGCGCCGAGCGGCAGGGCGCGGGCGGCGTACGCCTGGGCGTAGACGTCGACGAGGGGGCCGGTCGGGCCGGTGGAGCCGGGCAGGGCCAGCTCCGGGGAGACCAGCCCGACGACGGCGGCGGCCATGGAGACCGCGGCGCCGACCGCGTTGGCGATCACCAGGGCACGGACGCCCCGGCCGGGGGCGGCAGCGGGGGTGGAGGTGGCGACGGGCATGGCGGGGGCAAGGGTGGAACGGCGCAGCATTGAGTCATGCCTCGAATCGTTCGATCTCTGAATGGTTTTGCCATGCTAGCGTTCCTCTCGTGAACGATGTCAACCCCCGCCCGCCGGCCGACCCCCCGCCGCTCACGGCATCCGTGGTCTTCCGCCTCGGCACGCTCGGCAGCGTCGTCACGGCGCGGTTCACCGAGGCGCTGGCGGCGCTCGGGCTCAAGCCCAAGCACGTCGGACTGATGGTCGCGCTGGATTCGGGGGCGCCGCCGTCGCAGCTGGAGCTGGCCCGGACGATGGCGGTCGCCCCCAGCCTGGTGGTCGCGCTGGCCGACCACCTGCAGCAGATCGGCGCTGTGGACCGCGTCCGCGATCCGGCGGACCGGCGCCGTCAGGTACTCGCGCTGACCGGCACCGGGCGGGCGTTGCTCGCCGACTGCACGGCGCTCGCCCGGCGGCTGGACGAGGAGCTCACCGCCTCCCTCGGCGCATCCGAACGGGAGGCGCTGCGGCGCACGCTGGGCGTGCTGGGGGTCGAGGCCGGGCTGCCGACGGGCGACTGAGCGCGACGCGCCGGGCGCGGCCACCGACACCGGCACCGACACCGGCACCGCCACCGGCACCGGCACGCCGCGAGCCGCGCGGGCGGTCGGGCCGCGCGGCTCTCGGAGGCGGAGCGGTCAGCCCCGGCGGGCGCGGCGGATGGCGGAGGTGACGACCGGCGGGAGGAGGTCGCCCGCGACGCGCTTGGCGACGTTGGCCGGCCGACGGCGTTCGGCGGCACGGGCCCGGCGGCCGGCCAGGTCCTCGGCGGCCGCGTCCGCCTCGCGGCGGGCGTCCTCGGCGGTCCGTTCGGCCTCGCGCCGGGAGGCCGCGGCGGCCAGCCGGTCGTGGTGGCGGGAGCGCCGGAACGACGCGATGCCGTCCGAGCTGCCGGTGATCCGCAGCAGTTGCTGCCCGTTCACGGTCTCGCTGCTGACGTGGCAGCCCTCGGCCAGGCCGACCCGGTCCAGCAGGTCGCGCTGGGCGGGCCCGGGATCGCCCCAGGTGCCGTAGAACTTGCACTCGGTGAGCACGATCGGCCTGAGCCCGTGGTTGAAGACCGCCTCCCAGGTGGCGGCGGCGACGCCGGGGGTGTGCGCGGATCGGTAGTCGTCCAGGACCACCACACCCTGCGACTGGAGCGCCACCCTGGCCACCTGGAGGTCGCCCACCACGTGCTCGTACAGGTGCGAGGCGTCGATGTGGATGAAACGGAAGGCCCCGGCCGGGATCCGGCCGCCGGCCAGGCTGGACGTGGGCGCCTGGACGATCTCCGGCAGCGACATGTGGAACGAGAGGTAGTTGGACTCGAACGCGGACCGGGTCAGCGACTTCCGGTAGGACTGGCTCATCTCGGCGGCGTTCTCGTCGTCCGGGGCGTCGGAGTCGAAGAGGTCGCAGACGGTGAACGTCTCGGCGGGCTGCAGGTGGCTGCCGATCACGATCGCGCTCCGCCCCAGGTAGGCACCCATCTCCAGCAGGTCACCGGTGACTGCCGCCTTCTCCTGGCGGGCGAGGAACCACTCGAAGAGATGGCGGTCGTGGTCCCAGAACCAGCCGGGGACGTCATCGAGCACGGCGGGCTCGGCTGCCCGGTGCTGCTCGGTGCTCAGCGCGGCGTCGGTCACGAGATTGCTCCTTACACGCTACGGACGACCATCGGGGACGTTCTCCTGGCCACGGGGGCACGGGACGGGAGGCGCAGGCCTCCCCCCATCATCCGGAGCAGTCGGCGGCCCGGCACGGCGAGACGCACCTGGTCCGGTCTCCGCAACCGGTGCCCACGTGGCCGAGTGCGCTGCAATCTACCTCTGACCCAACGGAGTTGGGGAGGTCTTGCGCAGAGGACATTTGCGGACCGCCGCTCGGCGTTCGCCCGGCGTACAGATGGGAAAGGCGGTTCCGGTACGGCGCCGGCCGGTGACGTGGGGTGAAGGTGCGGGATGCCCGGACCGTACGAATCGGGTGGCGTTCGACCGGCCTGCCGGACGACACCGGCCGGGCAAAGACCGGGAAAAGACTTCAGTGGGGGCCGGGTGGAACGGCTGACTCCGTCCTGCCACTCTTTGTACCGGTCTGTCACCGTCCACGGGGATGATCCTCGCCGCTCCGGCCGTACCCGGCCCGGTCGCACGAACCGCCGCGGGCCGCACCGGGCCGCCGGACGCACCGGGCACTTCGGACGGCACGCCACGAACCGGGTACCGGCCGGCCGGGAGAAACGCCCCATTGCGGATCCGGCCCTTGCGCGGGGCGGTCCGGGCGCCCTTGACTGGCCTTTTGGCAGGCGAGACCGGCCGATCGGCCCGTCGGTCCAGCGACCTGTCGGCCGGTCAGCCACCCGGACGAGAGGACCAACGGTGCAGCAGGACGCGGAGTACGACGTCCCGTACGCGGAACACGGTGACCACTACGTCGACGGCGCGTGGCGGCCCGCGCTGGACGGCGGGTCGATACCGGTGCTGAACCCGGCGACCGAGCAGGTGCTCGCCACCGTCCCGGCCGGCGGCGCGGCCGACGTCGACGCCGCCGTGGCCGCCGCCCGCCGGGCCGCGCGCAGCTGGGCCGCCACCTCCCGCGAGGAGCGGCTCGCCCTGCTCACCCGGCTGCGGGACGGCCTGGCCGCGCAGCAGGAGGAGATCGCCGCCACCGTGGTCGCCGAGCTGGGCGCACCGGTCGGCTTCGCCAGCGCCGTACACGCGGGCCTGCCGCTGGCCGTCACCACCTCGTACCTGGCGCTGCTCGCCGAGTACTCCTTCGAGGAACGGATCGGCAATTCGGTGGTGCTCGCCGAACCGGCCGGGGTGGTCGCGGCGATCACGCCGTGGAACTACCCGCTGCACCAGATCGTCGCCAAGGTCGTCCCGGCCCTGGCCGCGGGCTGTCCGGTGGTGCTCAAGCCGGCCGAGGACACCCCGCTGGTGGCCCGGCTGTTCGCCCGGCTGGTCGACGAAGCCGGCTTCCCGCCCGGGGTGTTCAACCTGGTCACCGGGACGGGCGCGCTCGCGGGTGCGGCGCTCGCCGCCCACCCGGGCGTCGACGTGGTCTCGTTCACCGGCTCCACCGCCGTCGGACGGACGGTGGCCGAGACGGCCGGCCGCGGCATCAAGCGGGTCGCGCTGGAGCTGGGCGGCAAGTCCGCCAACGTGGTGCTGCGCGGCGCGGACCTCGCCCGGGCGGTCAACGTCAACGTGGCCAACGTCTTCGCCAACTCCGGTCAGACCTGCAGCGCCTGGACGAGGCTGCTGGTGCACGAGGAGCAGTACGAGGAGGCCGTGTCGCTCGCCGTGAAGGCCTCGGCCAAGTACCTCCCGGGTGACCCCGCCGACCCGCAGACCCGGGTCGGGCCGCTGGTCAGCGCCCGCCAGCGGGAGCAGGTCCGCGGCTACATCGCCGGAGCGCTCGCCGAGGGCGCCCGGCTCGTCGCCGGCGGCGCGGACGCCCCCGACGGCCTGCCCACCGGCTTCTACGTGCAGCCGACCGTGCTCGCCGACGTCACGGCCGACATGACGGTGGCCCGGGAGGAGGTCTTCGGCCCGGTGCTCGCCGTCCTCGCGTACCGCGACGAGGACCACGCCGCCGAACTCGCCAACGCGACCGACTACGGCCTGGCCGGCGGTGTCTGGGCAGCAGACACCGCCGTCGCCGCCGCGTTCGCCCGCCGGCTGGACACCGGCCAGGTCGACCTCAACGGCGGCCGCTTCAACCCGCTGGCCCCGTTCGGCGGTTACAAGAACTCCGGCCTCGGCCGCGAACTGGGCCGGCACGGCCTGGAGGAGTTCCTGCAGTACAAGTCGCTGCAGTACTGACGGCCGTGACCGCACGTCCGGCCGGGGCCGGGCCGGACGTGCGGCCCGGACGTGCGGTCCGCGTGCGGCGGTACGGGCGGTGGCGCCCCCCGGAGGTCAGCGCGTGGCCGGCGGTGCGGCCGGGACTGCCGGGCCCCGGGCCCACGCCTGCTGGTCCGCCCAGGCGGTGAGCGTGCGGCGGGTCTCGTAGCGGCGCGGGGCGCCGGTCAGCGGGTCGGTGAACTCGATGACGGAGGCGAGCAGTTGCAGTGGACGGCGGAAGTCGTCGGGCGCCGGGTCGGGCAGCAGCACCGGGTAGACCGGATCGCCGAGGATGGGTACGCCGAGGCCGCTCATGTGCAGCCGCAGCTGGTGGGTGCGCCCGGTGGACGGGAGCAGCCGGTAGTGGCCGAGGCCGTCGCGGTGCGCCGGCAGCTCGATCCGGCTCTCGCTGTTCGGCGGGGCGTCCAGCTCCTGGGCGGCGATCACGCCGCGCTCCTTGACGATGTGGCTGCGCACGGTGCGCGGCAGGTCGAGCGCCGGGTCGTACGGGGCGACCGCGCGGTACTCCTTGCGGACCAGCCGGTCGCGGAAGAGCGTCTGGTAGGCGCCGCGCTCCTCGGGGCGGACCACGAACATCGCGAGGCCCGCGGTCAGGCGGTCCAGCCGGTGCGCGGGGCTGAGGGCGGGCAGACCGAGCGAGTGCCGCAGCCGGGAGAGCGCCGTCTCCACGACGTGCCGGCCGCGCGGGGTGGTGGCCAGGAAGTGCGGCTTGTCGACCACCACGAGGTGCTCGTCCCGGTGCAGCACGTGCAGCTCGAACGGGACGGGCACTTCGTCCGGCAGCTCGCGGTAGAGCCAGAGGTGCGCGCCCGGGCGGAAGGGTTCGTCCGGCCCGACCGGGCCGCCCACGCCGACGATCTCGCGCCCGGCCAGCAGTTCGTCGATCCGCTCCGGGGCCACGGTGGGCAGCCGCTCCGCGAGGTAGCCGCGCAAGGTCGGCCACGGGCCCTCGACAGGCAGCCGCAGGTGCACCGGGTCGACGCCGCGGCGCTGCGGCAGCGGGGCGGGCGGCACCTTGCTCTTGCGTCTCATCTCGCCGCCAGCGTAGTTCGTCCGCGACGGCCGGGCGGCCGGCCCGGGCGGTCCGACGTGCCGGGAGGCGGGGCGGCGGTGGACAGTGGACGGTGAGGCCCTCCGCCGACCGACCGACTGGAGGCGTACCCGTGACCGCCGACGGACCGCAGGACGTGGTGCCGCCGCCGCATCTGCCGCGGCGGACCAGGCTGCTGCTCGGCTGCGCCTACCTGCTGCTGGTCGCGGCCGTGGTCGCCGACCTGGTGACGGGCCCGGGGACGACGCTCTCGCCCGTCCTCGCGGTGGCGCCGGTACTGGCCGGGGCGACCACCCGGCGGGCCCGGGTGCCGCTGGTGACGGGGGCGGTGGCGATGGCCGTCGTCGGGCTGCTGGAGATCACCAACCACGGCCTGCCCACCTCCGTCCACCTCACCGCGCTGATCACCGTGGCCGCCGCCACCCTGGCCAGTGCGGGCAACGTCGTGCTGGTGGCGGCCCGGGAGCGCGAGCTGTTCCAGGTGCGGACGGTGGCCGAGGCGGCGCAGCGGGCGCTGCTGCGGCCGCCGCCGGAGCGGCTCGGGCCGCTGCGGGTGGCGGTGCGGTACGTCGCGGCGGCGGCCGAGGCCCGGATCGGCGGGGACCTGTACGAGGTGGCGGAGACGCCGTACGGGATCCGGATCCTGCTGGGGGACGTGCAGGGGCACGGGTTGCCGGCGGTGGAGACGGCGGCGGACGTCCTGGGGGTGTTCCGGGACGCGGCGCGGACCGAGGCGGAGCTGGCCCGGGTGGCGGAGCGGCTGGACGCGGCACTGGCGGCCCGCCCGGTGAACGAGCGGTTCGTCACGGCGGTGCTGCTGGCGGTGGACCGGGCCGGGGGGCGGGCCGAGTTCGTCAACTGCGGCCATCCGCACCCGCTGCTGCGCCGCGCGGGCCGGGTGAGCGAGCTGGTGCCGCCGCAGCACGCGCCGCCACTGGGGCTGCTGGGGCTGATCGGCGGACGCTACCGGGCGGGCGGCTTCGCCCCGGGCCCGGGCGATCTGCTGCTGCTCTACACGGACGGCGTCTCCGAGGCCCGGAACGCGGCCGGCCGGTTCTTCCCGCTGCCCGAGCGCCTCGCCACCCTCCCCGGCGGGAGCCCGGAGGACCTGCTGGACGAGTTGCTGGCCGAGGTCCGGGCCTGGCTGGGCCCGGCCGGGCCGGCCGACGACGCGGCCCTGCTGGCGCTGCGCTGGGAGCGCTGACTGCCGGGCCGGGCGGACCGGCCGGGACTCACCCGTCCGGGTGTGGCACCAACGGCTGGGCGGCGCCGTGTGCGAGGCTCTCCCCTACGGCCGGCGGGGAGCCGTCCGCGCCGGCGAGATTTCGAGGGGAA
Organism: Kitasatospora sp. NBC_01560; assembly: GCF_045208415.1. Taxonomy (NCBI): domain Bacteria; kingdom Bacillati; phylum Actinomycetota; class Actinomycetes; order Kitasatosporales; family Streptomycetaceae; genus Kitasatospora; species Kitasatospora sp. NBC_01560. The sequence goes on from NZ_CP109364.1 coordinate 2,200,696, forward strand.
CGGTGCCATGGCGAACAAGGCGAGCGGGGCGTTCGAGGTGACCGGCTTCGAGCCGGAGGAGACGGACGAGCGGGCCGGTGCGACGCTCGGCCGGGTGCGGATCACCAAGCAGTTCACGGGCGGGCTGACCGGCAGCAGCGTGGTGCGGATGCTCTCCGTGGTGGACGGGACCGGCGGCCCGGCGGCGTACGTCGCGGTGGAGCACTTCACCGGTGAGCTGGACGGGCGCAAGGGCTCCTTCGTGCTCCAGCACTCGGCACCGGGCAGCCAGGGCGAGCGGCTGGCGATCCTGCTGGTGGCGGGCACCGGGGAGGGCGATCTGGCGGGGATCACCGGCACGTTCGCGCTGCACGTGGACGAGGCGGGGAAGCACACCTACACGCTGGACTACGAGCTGGCCTGATCCGGGCCGGGCTGCCCGGGAGGGCGCCGCCCCGGCCGGGCGGGCGGTCCGCGCTGCCGTGCGGGCCGTCCGCGCCGGGGCCGTCCGGCGGGGCGTCCGCGCGGCGTCGGGGGCGGCCCGGGTGGGCACTGTCACGATGATGCGATCGGCACACGATCGATCGCGGAGGGTGACGGATGGCACGGGACGCGGCACACGAGGTCGACCGGGTGATCGGGCGGCTGCGCGGGATCGGCCGCCGGCTGCCGCCGGGCGACGGCGTCGCGGTGTTCAACCGGATGTACCTCACCGTGACGGAGGCCGTGCGCCGACGGCTCACGCCACCGGACGCCGGCACCGGACCGGCCGCCGCCGAACCGGGCTTCGCCGGACCCGGCGTCGGCAACCCGGCCGACGGCGGCCCGGCGCAGCGCCCGCCGTACTTCGCCGACCCGGCCGCGATGGCCGAGCTGGACGTGCTCTTCGCCCGCCGGTACCTGCTGGCCGTGGACGCCGACGCGGCGGGGCGGCGGCCGCCGGCCTGCTGGCGGCCGCTGTTCGAGCTTCGCGCGCACCCGGGGGTGCACCCGTTGCAGTTCGCCGTGGCCGGGATGACCGCGCACATCCAGCACGACCTGCCGCTCGCCGTCCTCGACACCTGCCGCCGGCTCGGCTGCGCGCCGGAGCGGCTCGCCGACGACTACCGGCGGATCAACGGGCTGCTCGCCGCCGTGGAGACCGGCGTCCGGGAGCAGCTGATGCCCGGCCCGGACGCCCTGGAGCGGGCCGAGCCGCTGACGCACATGGTGGGCGCCTGGTCGGTCGACGCGGCGCGGGACGCGGCCTGGTCGAGCGTCGGCGCGCTCTGGGAGCTGCGCGCGGTGCCGTGCGCGGCGGCGGCGCTCGCCACGGCGTTGGACGCCTCGGTGGGCCTGCTCGGCCGGGCCCTGCTCACGCCGCTGGGCCTCGCGCCGCCGGGCCTCCACGGCCCCGCGGAGCCGCAGAGCCGGACGGCCGGCCGGTTCCCCGGAGCGAGGAACCGGCCGGCCGTCGGGCGGGCGTAGCGGGCGGGCGGGCGGGCACGGCAGAACCGGCCGCGGCCACGCCCACGGACCGGGAGCGGATCAGGCCCAGCTGGAGTGCAGCGGCTTGCCCTCGGCGTAGCCGGCCGCGCTCTGGATGCCGACCACGGCCTTCTCGTGGAACTCCTCCAGGCTGGAGGCGCCCGCGTAGGTGCAGGAGCTGCGCACGCCGGCCACGATCGAGTCGATGAGGTCCTCGACGCCCGGGCGAGCGGGGTCGACGAACATCCGGGAGTGCGAGATGCCCTCCTCGAAGAGCGCCTTGCGGGCCCGGTCGTAGGAGGAGTCCTGGGAGGTGCGGTTGCTCACCGCGCGCTTCGAGGCCATGCCGAAGCTCTCCTTGTACTGGCGGCCGTCGGCGGTGGTCTGGAGGTCGCCCGGGGACTCGTAGGTGCCGGCGAACCAGGAGCCGATCATCACGTTGGACGCGCCGGCGGCCAGCGCCATCGCGACGTCGCGCGGGTGACGGACGCCGCCGTCGGCCCAGACGTGCTTGCCGAGCCGGCGCGCCTCCGCGGCGCACTCCAGGACGGCGGAGAACTGCGGGCGGCCGACGCCGGTCATCATCCGGGTGGTGCACATGGCGCCGGGGCCGACGCCGACCTTGAGGATGTCGGCACCCGCCTCGACCAGGTCGCGGACGCCGGCCGCGGAGACGACGTTGCCGGCCACGATCGGGATCTGCGGGTCGAGCCCGCGCACCGCGCGCAGCGCGCTGATCATCGACTCCTGGTGACCGTGCGCGGTGTCGACCACCAGCACGTCGGCGCCGGCCTCGACCAGGGCCTTGGCCTTGCCCGCGACGTCGCCGTTGATGCCGACGGTGGCGGCGACCCGCAGCCGGTCCTGCGCGTCGACGGCGGGGGTGTAGAGGGTGGCGCGCAGCGCGTTCTTGCGGGTGAGCAGGCCGACCAGGCGGCCGTCCGCGTCCACCACGGGGGCGAGCTTGCGGTGCGCCTCGGTGAGCCGGTCGAAGGCGGTGCGCGGGTCGATGCTCTCGTCCAGCAGCAGCAGGTCGCGCGACATCACGTCGGCGAGGCTGGTGAAGCGGTCGACGCCCTGGCAGTCGGAGTCGGTGACCACGCCGACCGGCTTGCCGTCCTCGACCACGACCAGCGCGCCGTGCGCCCGCTTGGGCAGCAGCGACAGTGCCTCGGCGACGGTGGCGCCGGGGGCGAGGGTGATGGCGGTGTCGTGGACCAGGTGGCGCTGCTTGACCCAGCCGATGACGTCGGCGATCACCTCGGTGGGGATGTCCTGCGGGATGGCGACCAGGCCGCCGCGGCGGGCGACGGTCTCGGCCATCCGGCGGCCGGCGATGGCCGTCATGTTGGCGACCACGAGCGGGATGGTGGTGCCGGTGCCGTCGTTCGAGGAGAGGTCGACAGCCTGCCGGGAGCCCACGGCGGAGCGGCTGGGGACCATGAAGACGTCGTCGTACGTCAGGTCGTACGAAGGCATGAGGTCGTTCAGGAAGCGCATGAAAAAGGGCTCTCTGGCTGGGAGAAGGTACACCTCGGGTGCGGTGACAGCGAGGCCGGCCGGCGCACTCGGGCGCCCGGCACCCAACGTTCGATTCTCCGGCACGGTGGTGCCAAAAGCCAGTTCGGGGCCGATTGCTGGCACTGTGCACAAACCGATGATCAATGCACCGCGCGTAGACATGGAGGATCCTCCAAGTCGACGGCTTTTCGCCCCGGCCCCGGCCGCTCCCGTAGCATTCACGCGGTAAGGCGAGGCGATCCAGGAAAGCGGCAGCAGGCATCATGACGGCGGGCGTGGACATCGAGCAGGACAGCGGCACCGGGGCCATCGGGACCGCGGAGGCCATCCCGGCCACCGAGGAGGAGATCGACTTCGGCCCCGGGCTCGACCCGGAGCGGCTGAAGCTCTGCCTCGACGTGATCGCCGAGCTGGACCGGCTGCACGTGGACCACCCGGACGCGATCACCGTCCGCCAGGCGGTCGGCGGCATATTCCGCACGCTCAAGCAGCGTCGCCGCCAGGAGACCCGGGCCCGGAAGACCGCCAACGACCGCGCCGTCACCGCCCGCACCGCGACCGGCGCACCGAGCCGGATCGACGACGAGACGGCCGGCGCCTTCGGCCTCACCACCGTCACCACCACCGAGATCGCCGGCATCCTGGAGCGCCCGCGCTCCTGCTACACCTGCAAGCAGCGGTACGTGGAGGTGGACGCGTTCTACCACAACCTCTGCCAGAACTGCGCCGTGAAGAACCGCGCCCACCGGGACGCCCGCGCCGACCTCACGGGCAAGCGCGCGCTGCTCACCGGCGGCCGGGCCAAGATCGGGATGTACATCGCGCTGATGCTGCTGCGCGACGGCGCCCACACCACCATCACCACGCGCTTCCCCAACGACGCGATCCGCCGCTTCACCGCGATGCCGGACAGCGCCGACTGGCTGCACCGCCTCAAGGTCATCGGCATCGACCTGCGCGACCCGGCCCAGGTGATGGCGCTGGCCGACGAGGTCGCCGCCGACGGCCCGCTCGACATCCTGATCAACAACGCCGCGCAGACCGTCCGCCGCCCGCCGGAGTCCTACCGCGAGCTGGTCAACGCCGAGTCCGCACCGCTGCCGGCCGGCATGCTGCCGCAGTCGACCACCATCGGCCGGTTCGGCAGCGGCAGCGTCGACCTGCCCGCCCTGCCCGCGCAGGCCACCGGCCCCGGCGAGCGGATCTCCGCCGAGGACGTCACCTCGCTGGCCCTCGTCACCGGCTCCGCGACGCCCGCCCGGATCGAGGCCGGGACGGCCATCGACGCCGGCGGCCTGGTGCCCGACCTCGCGCCCACCAACAGCTGGGTGCAGACCGTCAACGAGGTCGGCCCGGTCGAGCTGCTGGAGGTGCAGCTCTGCAACTCCACCGCGCCGTTCATCCTGATCAGCCGGCTCCGCCCGGCGATGGCCGCCTCGGCCTCGCGCCGCAAGTACGTCGTCAACGTCTCCGCGATGGAGGGCGTCTTCCAGCGCGGCTACAAGGGCGCCGGCCACCCGCACACCAACATGGCCAAGGCCGCGCTGAACATGCTCACCCGCACCAGCGCGCAGGAGATGTTCGAGACCGACGGCATCCTGATGACCGCCGTCGACACCGGCTGGATCACCGACGAGCGCCCGCACCCGGACAAGATGCGGCTGGCCGAGGAGGGCTTCCACGCCCCGCTCGACCTGGTCGACGGCGCGGCCCGGGTCTACGACCCGATCGTCCGCGGTGAGCAGGGCGAGGACCTCTACGGCTGCTTCCTGAAGGACTTCGACCGCTCCGCCTGGTAAATCACCCTGGGAGGGCTTGAGTTGACCACCGCACCGATGCTCGGCGCCGGCGTGATCGTGCCCACCGGGGACGGCCGGGTGCTGATCGGCCGCCGGACCACCGCCGGCGAGCCGCCCACCTGGAGCCTGCCCGGCGGCAAGGTGGACGACCCGGGAGAGTCCTTCGAGCAGGCGGCCGCGCGCGAACTCGCCGAGGAGACCGGCATCGTGCTGCCGGCCGCGGAGATGCGGGTGCTGGCCGTCCTGCTCGACCACGAGCTGGGCCGGCCCCGGCTCACCGCGGCCGTGCTCGCCCCGCCGAGCCTGGCCGAGGCACTCGTCACCGAGCCGCACGCGTGCGCCGGCTGGGAGCGGTTCCCGCTCGACGCGCTGCCGGAGCCGATGTTCTACCCCTCCGCGCTGGTGCTCGGCAGCTGGCTGACGGACCGCCCGACGGCCGCGCGGGCCGGGACGTACGCGTACCCCGTCGCCGGCTGAGCCGGACGGGGTACGCGACCCGGACGCGGCCGGGTTCAGCCGTTCCGGGCCGCCTCGGGGCCGGTGATCCGCCTCAGCAGCGGCAGCGTCGAGGCGATGATCCCGAGCGAGGCCGCCAGGCCGAGCCCGATCAGCCCGAAGTACAGCGCACTCGGCGGCACCAGGTCGTACGCCATCTGCGACCGGAGGAACATCGCCGACGCCGCGAAGCCCGCCCCGACCGAGATCGCCGACACCAGCAGCAGCGGCAGCGCGCTCTCCAGGCCGACCACCCGCTGCAGCAGGCGCAGCGGCGCCCCGGTGAGGCGCAGCATCGCGAACGGCCGCCGGCGGTCGGCGAGACCCGCCACCACGCTCACCGCGAGGCTGCACCCGGCGATCGGCAGGGTGGTCAGCAGGACGACATCGGCCAGCTGCCGCCAGCCGGCGAGCCGCTTCTGCGAGCGGGTGCCCCAGTCCTCGACCATCCGGGACCGGAAGGCCGGGTAGGCCTTGGTGAACATCGTCCGCAGCTGCTCCATGGCCGCCGCCGACCCGTCCGTGGTCGCGTAGATCATCTTCACCGGCAGCGCGGCCGCCTCCGCCACCGGGACCGCCGCGGCCGGGTACTCCTCGTCGGTGGCTTCCCCCAGGTCGACGAACCGCCATGCCGGGACGGCCGCGACGCTCGCGCCCGGCGCGCAGTGGCCGACCACCGCGACCTGCGCCAGCTCCGAGCAGATCGCCAGGAGGGGCGGATGGGGGTCATGGCCCGACGGGTCCCAACCGATCCCGGCCGGATTGGTGTGCGCCAGCGCCAGCCCCCGGAAGCCGGGGACCGCCCGGGCCGCCGCCACCAGGCTGTCGGGCACGGTGGGGATCGCCTGCGGGCCGAGGATGTCCTCCGCGGTGTGCACCACGGCCTTCCGGGTGCCCGGATCGCCGCTCAGCGCGCCGCGGTTCTCGTCGATCGTGCCGATGATGCAGACGGTCGCGGTGGTCACGAACAACGCCAGGACCAGGCCGGCGACGGAACGGAACCCCGCCTTCGGATCGTCGGCCAGGCGGCGCACCGCGATCAGCGTGGCCGGGCGGCTGGTGCGCCGGGCCACCCCGCGGGCGGCGGCCATGGTCAGCCACGGGCCGGCGATCACCAGCCCCAGCATCACCAGCAGGAAGCCGGTGAGGTAGGCGGCCGTCTGTCCGTTGGTGTCGGACGGCCGGTTGTCGACGAAGTAGCCGAGCTCGGCGAGGCCGGCCAGCAGCGGAACCAGCCGCCACGCCCGCGGCGGCTGCGGGGTGACCCGCCGGGTGACGCCCAGCGGCGAGATGGTGACCCGGCGCAGCGCGAGCCGGGCGGCGAGCGCCGCCGCCACCGGCACGCCCACCGCGACCCCGGCCGCCTGGAGCGCGCCCAGCCCGAGGTCGGCGGCGAAGAAGCGGTCCCCGGTGAACGGCACGGTGGCCAGGAGCGGGCGCAGCGCGAAGTACAGGCCGAAGCCGACGGCCGTCCCGATCACCGACGCCACCGTGGACTCGACCGCCGAGATCACCGACACCTGCCCCGGGGTGGCACCCACCAGCCGCATCGCGGCGAAGCGCTGCTCCCGGGTGGCGGCGGACAGGCGGGTGGCGGTGCCGATGAAGATCAGCACCGGGAAGATCAGCGCACCGGCCACCACCGAGAGGATGAGCGTCATCGCGTCGCCGCGCACGCCCTGGCCGTAGCAGTCGCTGTCGCAGACGGACGGGACGGCGGTGGCGATGGTCGTCACGGCCACGGCCCCCGGCGCGGCCTTGACCTCGTCCACGGTGCGGCCGATGACCAACGACAGCGTGTCGGGCGACGGCAGGGCCTCGTCACCCAGGATCCCGGCCGGCCGGCCGGGGAAGCGGTCGGCCAGCTCGACGGCCGGCACCTCGCGCAGCAACTCGGCCAGGGCGGGCGAGGCGTAGTACTCGCCGGGCGCCGGCACCTTGCTCAGGCCGGGCGGGACGGGCGAGGTCGGGCCGGTGGCCGCGACCTCGGCCTCGAAGATCTCCTTGCCCTGGTAGAAGTCGCCGTGGGCGTTCCACCAGAGGGGGTCCACCGGGGCCGTCTCCGTCCGGCTCTTGACCCCCGTGTTCATCCAGACCTGCCGCTCGTTGGCACGGTCCACGGCGTTGATGCCGGAGAGCGCCGAGAGCAGCAGCCCGACGCCGATGGCGACGGCCGCCGCGATCATCAGCAGCCGGGCCACGGCCTCCTTCCCGCCGCTGACGGCGAGGCGGAGCGCGAAGGCGATCACGAGTCGATCGTTTCGGCCGCGCGGCTCGCCGGACCGGCCGTCAGCTCGGTGGCCCGGCCGTCCCGGACGACCGCCTGGCGGTCGGCGTAGGAGGCGACCCGCGGCTCGTGGGTGACCAGGATGACGGTGGTGCCCTGGGCGCGCGCGGCGCCGACCATCAAGTCCATCACCTGCTCGCCGGTGAGCGAGTCCAGTGCGCCGGTCGGCTCGTCGGCGAACAGCACCCGGGGGCGGGCCACCAGGCCGCGGGCCAGCGCGACGCGCTGCGCCTGACCGCCCGACAGTTCGCCGGACCGGCGCTGCTCCAAGCCGTCCAGACCGAGCCGGGCGAACCAGGGCCGGGCCTCCGCCAGGGCGGCCGCCCGCCCGGTGCCGCTCAGGAGCAGCGGCAGGGCGACGTTCTCCTCGGCGGTCAACTCGGGGACGAGCTGGCCGAACTGGAAGACGAAGCCGAAGCGGTCGCGGCGCAGGGCGCTGCGCCCGGCCTCGTTCAGGGTGTCGATCCGCCGCCCGTCGAAATGCACCTCGCCCGCATCGGGGAGGAGGATGCCGGCCAGGCAGTGCAGCAGGGTGGACTTGCCGGAGCCGCTCGGGCCCATGATGGCGAGCACCTCGCCGGCCTCGACGGACAGGCTCGCCCCGCGCAGGGCGGGCGTCTCGCCGAAAGCGAGGGCGACGTCGCGGGCCTCGATCAGGGCGCTCATCCGCGCACCGCCGCGGCGAGCGCGTCCAGCCGGGCCGCGGTCAGGTCGATCCAGCGCAGGTCCGCCTCCAGGTGGAAGAGCCCGTGGTCGGCGAGCAGGGAGTCGACCAGTTCGCCGGCACGGCGCAGTTCGTTCAGCTCGCGCATCCGCTTCAGGTGGGCGGCGCGCTGGGTGTTCAGGTAGACCTCGGCGTCGCGGCCGAGCATCAGGGCCAGCACCACCTTGGTGAACAGCAGTGTCTGGAGGTTGGGTTCGGGCGCGACGGGGTCGGTGAGCCAGTGCTCGAACTCGGTCACCCCCGCCTCGGTGATCACGTAGCGCTTGCGCTCGGGTCCGTCGCCGGGCTCCGCCTCACCGGCCACGACCTTTCCGTCCCGGGCCAACCGGCCCAGTGTGGCGTAGACCTGACCGTACGGCAGGGGCTTGCCCCGCCCGAAGAAGGCGTCGTAGTCGCGCTTGAGGTCATAGCCATGGCTCGGCTCTCGCTCCAGCAGCCCGAGAAGGGTCAAAGGAACACTCATGAGAAGGACGGTACACCAGGCGTATACTCCGAGTGTATAGCTGGAGGGAATACGGCGCCGCGCCGGGAGAACGACGTACCGGCGGGGCTGCGACGGAGGGGCTACGGCGCCCGGAGGAAAGGCTGCTGACGAAGTCTCACAGCAAGCCCGCGGCGGCGAGCGTACGGGTACTGACGGGGCCTCACAACGAACGTGCGGTGACGTCAGGCGCGGGTGCGGGCGAGGCGGCAGCGGAGGGCGGAGCGGTGCGGGCGGGGGCCGACCGGGGCCGCCCCCGCTCCGCACCACGGCCCGGCGAGCCCCCACAGCGGGCCGGGCCGGCCACGCCCCGGCACGGGGAGGACGCGACCGCCCCAGCCTGCCCCGTCCACCCCTCCCCCGCCGAGGGCCGAACGTCCCGGTCGGCCGGCGGCGATGGTGCGGGCGCGCACGGCTCTTGTGCGGGAGGCGGGCGCGGAGGCAGATTGGGTGCCGCAGCCCCAGCCACCACCCCCCCAGCCCCAGCCCCAGCCGCCGCCCGGACGCCGCCCACCGGCCGCCCGCGCACCCCCGAGGAGCCCGCATCGTGTCCAGCACCCCGCCCCCGGCCCGACCCGCGCCGCTGCCGCGCCGGGCCGGCCGGCACCTGCGGCGGGCCTTCCGCACCCACCCCGGAGCTCTGGAGCGGCCGTTGGACCGCTCCCGCAGCCGGGCCTGGGTCGCGGCGATGCTGGGCGTCCTGCTCGCGCCGGCCGCCGGCGCCGGCACCGCGCTGATCACCCATCACCTCGCGGCCCGCGACGCGGCGGCCGACCGCGAGCGCCTACGGCCCGTCACCGCCGTCGTCCGGAGCATCGACCGGCCCACCGCCACCCCGGCTGCCCGTCGCACCGGCGGCTACCGGAACACGGTCGGCGCCGAGGCCGACTGGACCGGCCCCGACGGGCAGCCGCACACCGGCACGATCGACGTGCCCCGCACCACCCCCGCCCGCGCCACCGTCACCCTCTGGGTCGACCGGGCCGGCACCCCTGTCGATCCGCCCGCCGACCCGACCGGCCTGGCCGTCGACGCGGTCTGCGCCGGCCTGTTCGGCGTCGTCACCTTCACCGCGGCGGCCGGCGGCGCCCTCGCGCTGCGCCTGCGCACCCTCGACCGACGGGCCGGCCACGCCTGGGCCCGGGACTGGGCCCGGCACGAACCGCACTGGACCGGCCGCACCGCCGGCAGCCCCGGCGGACCGCCGGACGACTGAGAGAAGGCCCCCGTGAACCTCGCCTTCACCTGGAGCGGCGGAGCGGCCGGCGGTCCCGGCCCGTCGGCGGGTCAGGAGCCGCCGCCCGGGGCCGGTGGAGCGGCGGTCGGCGGAGTGGCGGTCGGCGGAGTGGCGGTCGGCGGAGCCGGGACCGGGGCCGTCCAGGCCGGCGCCTCCGGGCGCGGGGCGGAGGCGCGGTGGGTGACCACGGCCACCCCGACGAGCAGGGCCAGGGCGGCCGCCAGGGCGACCGGAACGTCCGCGTGCAGGACGAGCAGGGCGCCGATCAGGGCACCGACGAACATCCAGCCCGCCGAGGCGAGCCGGCGGGCCCCGGACCGGTCGGCGGCGAGGCCGGTGATGGTCATCGTCAGCACCGTGGTGGTGAGGTCCGGGACCCTGAGGTGGCGGACGACGGCGTTCTGCAGCCCCATCGCGAAGGCGAGCAGGCCGACCAGCGGGTGGCGCACCGGATCGGCGGTGTGGCCGGCCAGGGCCGCCAGCAGGATGCCCCCGGCCACCAGGACGGACTGCGCGGCGACCGAGACCACCAGCAGCCGCCCCCGGTGGCCCGGCAGGACTTCGCACAGCCGGCCCCCGGCGAGCGCACCGAGCAGGAAGGCGGCCAGCGCGGTGAGCGAGGCCGGCGCGGAGAGGCCGGGCGCACCCGCCACGGCGAAGCCGAGGAAGACCACGTTCCCGGTCATGTTGGCCACGAAGACGTGGCCGAGGGCGAGGTAGCTCACCGCGTCGACCAGGCCGGTGACCACGGTGAGCGCCAACAGCAGCGGTACCAGCGGGCCGTGGCGGGGGTCGGTCTTCACGCCTGTTCTCCTCCGGTCGGGCGCCGGCCGCGCGCGGCTCCGGCACTCCGTCCGTTCTACGCCGCCGGGCCCGCCGGGTCACGCCACGCCCCGCCCGGGCCCCGCGCGGGTCCGGGTCCGGGCCGACTCCGCGGCCGACTCCGGGTCCGGGTCCGGGTCCGCATGCCGCGCGGAACGGGCGGGCTCGGCACCGGCGACGGCCGCCCGGCACCGGCCCGGTGGGGCCGCGGGGCGCTGCTCCCGCACGGCGGCGCACCGTCAGACGGCGAGCGCCGGGCGGTGGTGGTCGAGCCAGAGGGCGAGGTCGACCACCCGCTCCAGGCGGAGCCGGTGGCCCCACTCCAGCCGCTCGGGCGGCGTGTCCAGCGCGGACTTGATCACCGTCTCGTCGGCGAGGTCGCGCACGTGCGGCGCGTCCAGCGCCTCGCGGGCGAGCCGCTGGAGACCGCCGTTGTAGTCCGCGTGATGGGTGGCCGGGTAGTGGTTCTTCGGCCGCCACAGCACCGATTCCGGCGCAATGCCCTGCCCGGTGGAGCGCAGCAGGCTCTTCTCCCGCCCGTCGTGGCTCTTCATCGCCCAGGGGGTGTTGAAGGCGTACTCGACCAGCCGGTGGTCGCAGTAGGGCACCCGCACCTCCAGGCCCTGGGCCATCGAGAGGCGGTCCTTGCGGTGCAGCAGTTGGCGGAGCCAGCGGGTCAGCGAGAGGTGCTGCATCTCGCGCTGCCGGTGCTCGGCGGGGGTCTCGTCGTCCAGGTGCGGGACGGCGGCGAGCGCGCTGCGGTAGGTGTCCTCCCGGAACTCGCCGATCCGCAGGTGGGCGGCGAGGTCGGGGTTGATCGGCATCGCCGCCTCGTCACCCGTGACGAGCAGCCAGGGGAACGTCTGCGCGGCGAGCGCCTTGGGGTTGTGGAACCACGGGTACCCGCCGAACACCTCGTCCGCGGCCTCGCCGGAGAGCGCGACCGTGGAGTGCTTGCGGATCTCGCCGAACAGCAGGTAGAGCGAGGTGTCCATGTCGCCGACGCCGATCGGCGAGTCCCGGGAGACCACGACGGCCCGGCGGTGGTCTAGGTCGAGGAGGGTCCGCGGGTCGAGGACGACGGTGGAGTGGTCGGTGCCGATGAAGGCGCCGGCCTCGGCGGCGAACGGGGTGTCGTGCCCGGTGCGCAGCACATCGCCGGTGAACTGCTCGGCCTGGTCGCTGTAGTCGACGGCGTAGGAGCGCAGCCTGGCCTGCGGGCCGTCGGTCAGCCGGAGTTCGTCGGCGACCAGCGCCGTCACCACGGTCGAGTCCAGGCCGCCGGAGAGCAGGCTGCAGAGCGGGACGTCCGCCTCCAGCTGGGCGCGGGCGGCACGGTTGACCAGCGAGCGGACCCGCTCGGTGGTGGTGTCGAGGTCGTCGGTGTGCGGGCGGGCCCGGAGCTCCCAGTAGCGGCGCTCCCGGATCCCGCCCCGGTCGAGGACGAGCAGGCCGCCGGGGTGGACCTCCCGGACGCCCGACCAGACCGTCGGGCCGGTGTTGAACAGCAGGCTGTAGGCCTCGCGCAGGCCGTCCGCGTCGACGGTCGGGGTGAGCCCGGGGTGGGCGAAGAGCGCCTTGGGTTCGGAGCCGAAGACGAGGCCGCCGTCGACCTCGGCCCAGAACAGCGGCTTGACGCCGAGCCGGTCGCGGACGAGCAGCAGGCGCTCCGTCCGCTCGTCCCAGACGGCGAAGGCGTACATGCCCTCCAGCCGGTCGACCAGCCCCTCGCCCCACTCCAGATAGCCGCGGAGCACCACCTCGGTGTCACTGCGGGTCTCGAACCGGTGTCCCCTGGAGCGGAGTTCGGCGCGCAGCTGGTGGTGGTTGTAGACCTCGCCGCTGTACGTCAGCACGACGCCCGGCTGCTCGTGGCGGTCGGCCATCGGCTGCGCACCGCCGTCGAGGTCGATCACGGCGAGGCGGCGGTGGCCGAGCGCGGCGTGCGCGCCGAGCCAGATCCCGCCGGCGTCGGGGCCGCGCAGGGCCATGGTGGCGGTCATCGCCTCGATGACGGGGGCGCTGTGGCGGACGTCCTGGTGGAAGGACACCCAGCCGGTGATTCCGCACATGCGTGTGCACTCCTTGGGCGGGCAGCGTCGGAACGGACGGGCGGGGCGCGCGGCACCGTCCGCCCGGAGCTGCTGCCCCGGCGCGGCCGCCCGTCGGCGCCCGGTCCACCAGTCGGCCGGCGGGGGCGGCGGGTTCCGTCGATCCCGGACACATTTCCGGCCACGCCCGCTCCGGCGGGGCTCCGGGCGGGCGGTGTCCGGGCTCCCGGGGTGCGGTTACCGGCCGCCGCGCGCACAACGCCCCGGTGCCCCGGCGGGCCACTCCCGACCCGCCTTTGAACACGTTCATTTTTGGTTTAGGCTAAGGAGCACACCATCAAGGGGGGCTCCGTGAAGATCGTCATACCCGGCGGAACCGGGCAGATCGGCCGCATCCTGGACCGCGCCCTGACCGCCGAGGGCCACGACGTCCTGATCCTCACCCGGCGACCGCGGCGCGACCGCGAGCTCCACTGGGACGGCCGCACCCTCGGCCGCTGGGCCGAGGCCGTCGACGGCAGCGACGCCGTGATCAACCTCGCCGGCCGCAGCGTCAACTGCCGCTACACCCCTACCAACCAGCGCGAGATGCTGGACTCCCGGGTGGACTCCGCCCGGGTCGTCGGCGCGGCCGTCGCCGCGGCGCGCCGCCCGCCGCGGGTCTGGCTCCAGATGAGCACCGCCACCATCTACGCCCACCACTACGGCGCCCCGCACGACGAGGCGACCGGCGTCCTCGGCGGCAACGAGCCCGACGTCCCCCGGTACTGGGACCGCAGCGTCGACATCGCCCGGGCCTGGGAGCAGGCCCAGCAGGACGCCCGCACCCCCGGCACCCGCCAGGTCGCCCTGCGCACCACCATGGTGATGAGCCCCGACCGGGGAGGCGCCTTCGACCTGATGCTGCGACTGGCCCGGTGCGGGCTCGGCGGGCCGATCGACGGCGGCTCGCAGTACATGTCGTGGATCCACGACCGGGACCTCGTGCGCGCCGTCACCTTCCTGCTCGACCGCGAGGACCTCGCCGGGCCGGTCAACCTCGGCGCACCGCACCCGCTCCCGCAGCGCGCGTTCATGCAGGCGATCCGCCGGGCCTGGGGGATCCCGGTCGGCCTGCCCGCCACCCGCCGGATGGCCGAGCTGGGCGCCTTCGCGCTCCGCTCGGACACCGAACTGTTGCTCAAGAGCCGCTCGGTGACCCCCGGCCGGCTCCAGGATGCCGGGTTCGGATTCGAGCACCCGCACTGGCCGGCGGCCGCCGTCGACCTCGCCCGGCGGATCCGCCGGGGGTCGGCCGGGGTGCAGGCGGGGGTGCAGGCGGGGCTGTCGTAGCAGCACGTCGGCGAGGGCTGTCGGCGCGGACGGCCTGCGTGCGCACCGCCGTACCATGGGCCTCGGGCCTCGGGCCTCGGGCCTCGGGCCTCGGGCCTCGGGCCTCGGGCCTCGGGCCCCGGCACGGCACGGCACGGCACGGGACGCCGCAGCAGCCCGGCCGACGCCCCGGCGACAGCACAGCGACGGCTCGGCGACGGCTCGGCGATGAAGGAGGACGGCGTGTTGCGGGGGTTCGGGGATCTCGAAGCGGAGATCATGGACCGGCTCTGGACCTGGGGCCGGCCGGCGACCGCACGCGAGGTCGTGGACGACCTCCGGAGCCAACGGCCGGTCGCGTACACCACCGTCACCACCGTCGCCGACATCCTGCACACCAAGGGGTGGCTGAGCCGCGAGAAGTCCGGCCGCGCCTGGGCCTACCGGCCGACCTGCACCCGCGAGGCCTACACCGCGCAGCTGATGCACCAGGCGCTGGAGACCAGCCCCGACCGGGCCGGGGCCCTGCTCCACTTCGTGGACCGGATCAGCGGGGACGAGGCCTCGGCGCTGCTCGCCGCCCTGGAGCAGGTCAAGGCACGGGACTCCGAGTGACCACCGCGCTGCTCGGGCTGTACCTCCTGCTGGTCGGCTTCGCGCTGCCCCGCCGGCTCGCCCGCTCGCCCCGGCTGCGGGCCGGGTTGCAGGCGCGGCCGGTGGCCGGCACCGCCGTCTGGCTCGCGCTGATGGCCTCGTTCGGCGTCGCACTGCTGCTCACCGTCCATCACCTCGCAGCGCCGGCCGGCCACGAACCGGCCGGCCTGGTCGGCCTGCTCCCGCACACCGAGCCCGTCCCGGCCCCCGCCCGGCCCGCCCACGGCTGGTGGGCGCCGGCCGCGGCGGCGCTCGCGGCGGGCGGCGTCGCGGCGGCCGTCGGCCTCCGGACCGCGCGGCAGCGCCGGCGGCACCGCGAAGTCCTGGACATCGTGGCCCGGCGGGACGCACGCTGCGACGCCCTGGTGCTGGAGGACCCCCGGCCCACCGTCTACTGCCTGCCCGGCCGGCACTCCCGGGTGGTCGTCTCGCGGGGCGCGCTGGAGCTCCTCGGCGAACGGCAGCTGGCCGCCGCCGTCGCCCACGAGCGTGGTCACATCCGCGGCCGGCACCACCTCGTCCGGGCCGCGGTGGACGCCTTCGCCCTCGTCCTCGGCGCGCTCCCGCTCGCCCGCACCGGGCGGGCGGAGGTCGCACTGCTGCTGGAGATGGCCGCCGACGACGCCGCTCTGGCCGTGGCGACCCGCACCGAACTGGCGTCCGCCCTCTGCCTCCTGGCCACCGGGCAGCCCTCCGGCCGGGCCGGCGCCGGGGTGCCCGGCCGGGCCCTCGGCGCGGCCTCCACCGGTGTCCTCCCCCGCGTCCAGCGGCTGGCCCGCCCCGCCCCGGCCGCCCCCGCCGCCTGGCGCCTCGCCGCCGCCTCCGCCCCCGTCCTCCCCTACCTCCTCGCCTGCGCCCCGCACCCGTGATCCCGCCCGACAGCCGCAGCGCGGCCGGGGCCGGGCGCGGGGCCGCTGTGCGTCAGGGTGAGGTGCGGGACCGGTCGCGGAGGACGGCCGCGGCCCTACGGGCGGACGGCGCCGACGTAGGGCATGGCGTCGATGGGGAGGACTTCGACGTTCTTGCCGGTGCGCGGGGCGTGGATCATCTTTCCGTCGCCGATGTAGAGGCCGACGTGGTGCAGGTCGCCGTAGAAGAAGACGAGGTCGCCGGGCTGGAGCTCGGCCCGGGGGATGCGGCGGCCGGCGTTCCACTGGTCCTGGGAGACGCGCGGGAGTTTCACGTCGGCGGCGCGGTAGGCGGCGCCGGTGAGGCCGGAGCAGTCGAAGCCGGCCGGGCCGGTGGCGCCCCAGACGTAGGGCTTGCCGAGCTGCGCGTAGGCGAACTGGAGGACGGCGGCGGCGCGGCCGGTGGCCGGGCCGGTGTAGCCGGGGGTCTCGCCGCGGCTGCCGGCGCGGGAGGCGCGGGCGGCGTTCTCCTGGGCGTTGACCTTGGCGCGGTCGGCGGCACCGAGCCGGTTGAGCAGAGCCTGCGCCTTGGCCAGCTTGTCCTGGATCTGCTTCTTCTCCGCGGCCAGGGCGGTGCCGGCGGCGTCCAGCTGGGCGAGGGTGGCGGTGGCCTCGGTGCGGCCCTGGTCGAGTTTGCGCTGTTCGTCGCGGGCCTGGCGGAGCAGGGCGGCCTGGGAGTCGACGACCTGGTTCTGCGCGGCGGCCTTGGCCAGGTAGCCGCCGGGGTCGGATTCGAGCAGGAGCTGGACGGACGGGTCGATGCCGCCGTTGCGGTACTGCTCGCCGGCGATGGCGCCGAGCTGGGTGCGCAGTTGGTTCATCGCGTCCTGCCCGCGGGCGACCTTCTCCTGCATCCGGTTGGCCTCGCCCTGGAGCCGCTGCTGTTTCTCCTGGAAGCCGTTGTGGCGTTCGATCGACTGCTCGGCCTCCTCGTTGAGCCGGTCGACCTGCTCCTTGACGGAGTCGAGGGTGGGGGCCGGCTCGGCCTGGGCGGTGCCGGCGGCGAACACGGCGCTGCCGGCCATCGCCGTGGTGACCACCGCGAGGCGGGCCCGGCCGGGCGGGCTGGGCTTGCGGCGTTTTCCCATGGCAGGGGCTCCTTCACGACGGGCACCGGGGCAGCGGGCGCCGGGGCAGCGCGGACCGGCGGACCCGGGTGGTGCCCCGGCCGCTATCTACTAAGCAACTTAATAGATAGCGCCCCGGGTTCCGCAACCCGCCCGGCAACCACGACACCGGACCCCGCCCCGACACCCGACGCCCGGCCCCTGACACCCCGGAGCGCCCCTGACACTCCGGAGCGCCCCGCGAACGCACCCCTGCGACACCCCCGCCCCGCGACACACCCCCACCGCCGTGCCCCTAACTACTCCTAGGGGGTCTCTAGGGGTAACGCCCTCTGAAGTGCAGCAAGGCCCAGAGCGAGGGCAAGGTCACACCTTCCGCCTCTGCTGCGTCCGAGCCGCAGAGCGCTAACCTGCGGGCATGACGGTCCCGCCCGAAGGGCTCCCCCTGGCCGCCGAGTTCCCGGCAGCACACCGCGAGCAGTGGCAGCACCTCGTCGAGAGCGTGCTCCGCAAGTCGGGTGCACAGCCCGCGGACGGCGAAGCGGCCGAGCAGGCGCTCACCACCGCACTCCAGGACGGGCTGCGCGCCCGCCCGCTGTACACCGCCGAGAACGCCCCGGCCGAACCCGGTTACCCGGGTTTCCCCCCGTTCGTCCGCGGCGCGCGACCGCAGGGCTCCTCGGTCTCCGGCTGGGACGTCCGCCAGCGGCACACCGACCCGGACCCGCGTCGCGCCAACGAGGCGGTCCTCGCCGATCTGGAGAACGGCGGCGGCTCGCTCTGGCTGGAGCTGGGCGGTGCGGGCCTGCCGGTCGCGGCGCTGCCGGAGGTCCTGACCGGGGTCTACCTCGACCTGGCCGGTGTGGTGCTCGACGCGGGCCCCGAATTCACCGCGGCCGCCGAGCAGTTGTTCACTCTGTACCGCGAGCACGAGGTCTCCCCCGGCGCCGCCGCGGGCAACTTCGGCGCCGACCCGCTGGGCCTGGCCGCCCGCACCGGCGAGGACGGGCCCACCGAGGCGCTGCTCGCCGAGGCCGCCGCGCTCGCCGCCCGCTGCGCCGAGGGCTTCCCCGGCCTGCGCGCGCTGACCGTCGACGCCCTGCCGTACCACGAGGCCGGCGCCTCGCCCGCGCAGGAGCTGGGCTGCTCGCTCGCCACCGGTGTCGCCTACCTGCGCGCGCTGACCGCCGCCGGGCTCTCCGTGGACGCCGCGCTCGGCCAGCTGGAGTTCCGCTACGCGGCCGACGCCGACCAGTTCCTCACCATCGCCAAGTTCCGTGCGGCGCGCCGGCTCTGGGCCCGGGTGGCGCAGGCCTCCGGGGCCGCGACGGACGGCTCCGCGCAGCGCCAGCACGCCGTCACCTCCGCCGTGATGATGACCTCGCGCGACCCGTGGGTGAACATGCTGCGCACCACGGTGGCCTGCCTGGCCGCCGGGGTCGGCGGCGCGGACGCGGTGAGCGTCCAGCCGTTCGACAGCGCGCTCGGCCTCCCCGACGCCTTCGCCCGCCGGGCCGCCCGCAACACCCAGTCGATCCTGCTGGAGGAGTCGCACCTGGCCCGGGTGATCGACCCGGCCGGCGGCTCCTGGTACGTCGAGCAGCTGACCGACGAGCTCGCGCACGCCGCCTGGGCCTGGTTCCAGGAGATCGAGCGGGCCGGCGGCCAGCGGGCCGCGCTCGCCACCGGGCTGGTCGGCGAGCGGATCGCCGCCACCTGGGCGGAGCGCTCCAAGGCGCTCGCCAAGCGGCGTGAACCCATTACCGGCGTCAGCGAGTTCCCGAACCTCGCCGAGCAGCCGCTGGTCCGCGAGCCGGCCCCGGCCGCGCCCGGCGGCGGCCTGCCGCGGGTGCGGCGCGCCGAGGCGTACGAGGCACTGCGGGACCGCTCGGACGCGCAGCTCGCGGCGCACGGCGCCCGTCCGCTGCTCTTCCTGGCCTCCATCGGGACGGCCTCCGCGCACACCGCGCGGACCACGTTCGCGGCCAACCTGTTCCAGGCCGGCGGCATCGCGACCACCGCCGTCGAGGCGACCGACCCGGCCGCGTTCGCCGAGGCGTTCACCGCCTCCGGCGCCCGCGTGGCCTGCCTCTGCTCCAGCGACCAGATGTACGGCGAGCACGCCGAGGCCGTCGCCACGGCGCTCAAGGCCGCCGGTGCCCGCCGGGTGCTGCTGGCCGGCCGGCCCGGCGAGCAGCGCGAGGCCCTCCTGGCCGCCGGGGTGGACGAGTTCGTCTTCGCGGGCGGCGACGCCGTCGCCGCCCTGACCGGCCTGATGGACGAGATCACCGAGGAAATCCTCGACGAAAGCGGAGTGGCGTGATGATCCCCGACTTCACCGGAATCGGGCTCGACGGGGACGCCGGCAAGGACGTCACCGACGGCCAGTGGCGCTCGGCCTGGCGGCAGGCCACCGGCAAGGACGTCGACGAGCTGCTCTGGGACACCCCGGAGGGCATCGGCGTCAAGCCGCTGTACACCGCCGACGACCTGGCGGGCCTGGACTTCCTGGGCACCTACCCCGGCATCGCCCCGTACCTGCGCGGGCCGTACCCGACGATGTACGTGAACCAGCCGTGGACCGTCCGGCAGTACGCCGGCTTCTCCACCGCCGAGGAGTCCAACGCCTTCTACCGCCGCAACCTCGCGGCCGGCCAGAAGGGCCTCTCCGTCGCCTTCGACCTGCCGACCCACCGCGGCTACGACAGCGACCACCCGCGGGTCACCGGCGACGTCGGCATGGCCGGCGTGGCGATCGACTCCATCTACGACATGCGCCAGCTCTTCGACGGCATCCCGCTGGACAAGATGTCGGTGTCGATGACCATGAACGGCGCCGTGCTGCCCGTCCTGGCGCTGTACATCGTGGCGGCCGAGGAGCAGGGGGTGGCACCCGAGAAGCTGGCGGGGACCATCCAGAACGACATCCTCAAGGAGTTCATGGTCCGCAACACCTACATCTACCCGCCGCAGCCGTCGATGCGGATCATCTCGGACATCTTCGCGTACACCTCGCAGAAGATGCCGCGGTACAACTCGATCTCCATCTCCGGCTACCACATCCAGGAGGCCGGAGCCACGGCCGACCTGGAGCTGGCCTACACCCTGGCCGACGGCGTCGAGTACCTGCGCGCCGGCCTGGACGTCGGGCTCGACGTCGACGCCTTCGCTCCGCGCCTGTCGTTCTTCTGGGCGATCGGCATGAACTTCTTCATGGAGGTCGCCAAGCTGCGCGCGGCCCGGCTGCTCTGGGCCAAGCTGGTCAAGCAGTTCGACCCGAAGAACGCCAAGTCGCTCTCGCTGCGCACGCATTCGCAGACCTCGGGCTGGTCGCTCACCGCCCAGGACGTGTTCAACAACGTCACCCGCACCTGCGTCGAGGCGATGGCCGCCACCCAGGGCCACACCCAGTCGCTGCACACCAACGCCCTCGACGAGGCGCTGGCCCTGCCGACCGACTTCTCGGCCCGGATCGCCCGCAACACCCAGCTGCTGCTCCAGCAGGAGTCCGGCACCTGCCGGGTCATCGACCCGTGGGGCGGCTCCGCGTACGTCGAGAAGCTCACCCACGACCTGGCCCGCCGCGCCTGGCAGCACATCCAGGAGGTCGAGGCGGCCGGCGGTATGGCCAAGGCCATCGACGCGGGCATCCCCAAGCTGCGCGTCGAGGAGGCCGCCGCCCGCACCCAGGCGCGGATCGACTCCGGCCGCCAGCCGGTGATCGGCGTCAACAAGTACCGGGTCGAGAGCGACGAGCAGATCGACGTGCTCAAGGTCGACAACTCCTCGGTGCGGACCCGCCAGATCGAGAAGCTGCGCCGGCTGCGCGACGAGCGCGACGAGGCCGCCACCCAGGACGCGCTGCACGCGCTCACCCGGGCCGCCGAGGCCGGCCCGCAGCGCGGCGGCTCGCTCGACGGCAACCTCCTCCACCTGGCCGTGAACGCGGCCCGGGCCAAGGCCACCGTCGGCGAGATCTCGGACGCCCTGGAGAAGGTGTACGGCCGCCACTCCGGCCAGATCCGTACCATCTCGGGTGTGTACCGAGACGAAGCGGGCCCGTCGGCCTCCCTCCAGCGCACCCGGGACCTGGTCGAGCGGTTCGAGCAGGCCGAGGGCCGCCGCCCCCGCATCCTGGTCGCCAAGATGGGCCAGGACGGCCACGACCGCGGGCAGAAGGTGATCGCCACCGCCTTCGCCGACCTCGGCTTCACCGTCGACGTCGGCCCGCTCTTCCAGACCCCGGCCGAGGTGGCCCGCCAGGCCGTCGAGGCGGACGTGCACATCGTCGGCGTCTCCTCGCTGGCCGCCGGCCACCTCACCCTGGTGCCGGCCCTGCGCACCGAGCTCGCCGAGGCCGGCCGGGAGGACATCACCATCGTGGTCGGCGGAGTCATCCCCCCGGGCGACTTCGACGCGCTGTACGAGGCGGGCGCCGCGGCGGTCTTCCCGCCCGGCACGGTGATCCCCGACGCCGCCTACGACCTGCTGGAGTCGCTGGCCGCCGACCTCGGCCACGAGCTCTGAGGTACTGAGGCGATGGCGCCCCGGACGATCGACCTCGACCAGTACGCCCAGGGCGTGCGGGACGGCTCGCGCGCGTACATCGCGCGGGCCATCACCCTCGTCGAATCCACCCGGCCCGACCACCGCGCGCTCGCGCAGCAGCTGCTCACCATGCTGCTGCCGCACGCGGGCGGGGCCGTCCGGGTGGGCATCACCGGCGTCCCCGGTGTCGGCAAGTCGACCTTCATCGACGCGTTCGGCACCATGCTCACCGGCCTCGGCCACCGGGTCGCGGTGCTCGCCGTCGACCCGACGTCCAGCCGCACCGGCGGCTCCATCCTGGGCGACAAGACCCGGATGGAGCGGCTGGCGGTGGACCAGAACGCCTTCGTCCGCCCCTCCCCCACCTCCGGCACGCTCGGCGGGGTGGCCCGGGCCACCCGCGAGTCGATGGTGGTGATGGAGGCGGCGGGGTACGACGTGGTGCTGATCGAGACGGTCGGCGTCGGGCAGTCGGAGACCACGGTGGCCGGCATGGTCGACTCCTTCCTCCTGCTCTCCCTGGCCCGTACCGGGGACCAGCTCCAGGGCATCAAGAAGGGCGTGCTGGAGCTCGCCGACGTCATCGCCGTCAACAAGGCCGACGGCCCGCACGAGACCGACGCCAAGGGCGCCGCCCGCGAACTGGCGGGTGCGCTGCGCCTGTTGCAGGCCCCCGACGCGCCGTGGACGCCGCCGGTGCTCACCTGCAGCGGCCGGGACGGCGCCGGCCTGGACGTGCTGTGGGAGCGGCTGCAGCAGCACCGCAAGGTCCTCGACGCGACCGGCGCGCTGGCGGCCAAGCGCCGGGACCAGCAGGTCGAGTGGACGTGGGCGATGGTCCACGACCAGCTCTACGCCCGCCTGCACGGACACCCCGAAGTACAGCGCCTCGCACCGGGGTTGGAGAACCAGGTCCGCTCCGGCACGCTACCGGCCGGCCTGGCCGCCCAACGGATCCTGGACGCCTTCTTCGGCATCGACTAGCTCGCCGGAGTGCCTCGACCTCGCACGCGGGTCGAGGCACCGGCGGTCACCACCCGCCGTGAACCCGACCGTCACAGCGACGGAGAAGAACAGCCACCACGCGAGGCGCACCACGGTCGACCGGTCGAGGCCGGTCGACCGGAGCGCTGAGAGCACTACGCCACCTCGCGCAGAGCACGAAGGCCGTACGCCGTGCCCCATCCGTGCGTGGGGCACGGCGCTTCGGCCGTCTCCAGGAACTCGAACCAGACGACTTTGCCGACCCCCGCAGGGTGCCACCCCCAGGCGTCCGCCAGCGCCTCCACCAGCAACAGCCCACGCCCGCCGGTCGATTCGGCGTCACGCTCCCGCTCGGGAAGATCAGGACACCGGTCGGCGACCTCCACGCGCAACCGCCCGGCACGACGGCGGACCGTCACCGTGCAGCGCTCCCCGGTGTGCACGAGTGCGTTGGCGATCAGCTCGCTGGCGCACAACTCCACGTCCTGAATCGCGCCGTCCGAGAGCGCCACGGCCCAGTCCCGCACGACCGCCGTCACCAACCGCCGCGCCGCCGGCACTGCGGCTGCCCCCGGCGGCTCACCCCACTCCAGCGGAACCGGAAACCGCGCATTGTTCAGTGGGCTGATCACCACGAATACCCTCCCAGCCGGCCGGGCAGAGTAACTGCCAGGCGCAGATCGGCGAGTGGCTGTCCCGGTGGGGACCGGGACAGCCACCCCAAGCTCTTCTCACTGTCAGTCAACAAGCCGTCACGTCTGTGCGACCATCGATCATGCGGCGCCCGCATACGGCTATGCGGGCGCCGCATCGGGCTGCGCCCCTCGGCGTGGTGGTACTCGTACCGTTGGGTGAGCTGTTGAACTGGAATTCGGCAGTGCTCCGGGAGGCGTCCCGGAGTGGGAACTACGGCAGGGTCATCGAGCTGGCGCGAGCCCATCGGCGCATGACCCAGGCCCAGTTGGGTGAGGCCTGTGGCCTCTCGCAGTCAGCCGTCTCACGACTGGAGAAGAAGGGAGTCAGCCCGTATGCCATGGATGTTCTGCTGCGGATGTCGCAACTCCTGGGCATTCCCGCGCCTCTCCTGGGCCTCGCCGGAGCCACTGTGCAGGCACGAATCGGGACTGAGAGCGTGGAGAGACGTCAATTCCTCGGAGCCGCAGCGGCGGTCGCCGTATCGCCCGCGTTGGCAGCCGTCGCCGGTCCCGTAGACGAGACCGCGCAGCAGGCCGCCTCGCTTCGACTTGTCACCACGTCCTACCGCCGGTTGGACGGCTCAACGCCCTCCCGCGAACTCGCCGAAGCCGTCCGTTCACATCTGAGGCTGATCCAGGGGTTGATCGGTACGGCACCGACCGACGTCCATCGGACGAGGCTCGCCGCTGTCGCGAGCGAGGCGGCCAGTCTGGCTGCCTGGTTGGCGTGGGACATGGGGGACAGCGGGTCGGCGCGGTCGCTCTACGGGGCAGCGATCAAGGCTGCCAGATCGGGAGCGAATCCTCTCCTCGCGGCGTACCAGGTCGGCAGCCTGGCGCAGTTCGAGGCGCACACCGGCAACGGAATCCAGGCCCTCAGCCTCGCGCAGCGGGCCCGAAGCCTCCTGGAGCCCGGCTCACCCGCAGTCGCGGACGCGTGGCTGTCGGCGGTGGAGGCCCTCGGGCACTCTGCCACGGGCGACCGGCGTGCAGCCGACCGTGCCCTGACAGAGAGCCGAGCGGCGGTCCAGGCCGACACCGGAGCCGAGTCACCTCCTTGGCCGTGGGTGTTCACCTTCGACGAGAGCAAGGTGGCGGGCTTCAGGGTGACCTGCGGTGCCAAGCTCGGACTCTCCGCATGGGTTTCCGACGGCACCGGCCCGGTCCTCACCTCTGGTCACGCGAAGCAGCGTGCGCTTCTCGTACTCGACATCGCGGCAGGCCACCTCTCCGCCGGACGGGTCGAGGCTGCATTCGCGCTCGCGGCGCAGGCTCTGGAGGTCGGCCTCCAGTACCGCTCCGGGCGGATTGTCGAACGGGGACGCGCACTCCGACGATCGTTCAACACTTCCTCACCGCCCAAGATCGTGAGGGAGTTCGACGAGCGAATGTACGACATCCATCTCTAGGGAGGAAAACGATGCGGATCGGGATCACGGGACATCGCGGGCTGACGGCCGAGGTGGAGGCTCAGGTCCGACGGCTTCTGGAGGAGGCTCTCACAGGAGAGGCCCCCGGTCGGCTGACCGTCGTGTCGTGCATCGCGGACGGGCCGGACGCGTGGCTCGCCGAGGTCGCACTCGAACGGGGTGCCCGACTGGAGGTCGTCGTTCCGGCCGACCGGTACCGGGACGGGCTGCCGGACTGGCATCACCCCACCTACGACCTGCTGCTGAGCGGCGCGGCCGCCGTTCACCGCACCGGGCGGGTGGAGTCCGACGAGGCGGCCCACATGGCGGCGAGCGAGCTCCTCGTACAGCAGGTCGACAAGCTCCTGGCCGTCTGGGACAGCCTGCCGGCCCGCGGCTTCGGCGGGACGGCGGACGTCGTCGCGTACGCACGACGACTGGCTGTGCCGGTGGAGGTGCTGTGGCCGGAGGGGGCCCGCAGATGACACGGGGAACGGCCCCGGACCGCGAGCGGTCCGGGGCCGTTCACATGACCTCGGTCAGGCGGAGGTGACGGCGGCGAAGCGCTGCGAGACGTCCTGCCAGTTGACGACGTCCCAGAGCTTGGTGACGTAGTCCGGGCGGACGTTGCGGTACTGGAGGTAGTACGCGTGCTCCCAGGCGTCGAAGGCCAGCAGCGGGGTGGTGCCCTGGCCGACGTTGCCGTGGTGGTCGTAGACCTGCTCGACGATCAGGCGCTTGCCGAGCGGCTCCCAGGAGAGGATGCCCCAGCCGGAGCCCTGGACGCCGGTGGTGGCGGTGGTGAGCTGCTTCTTGAACGCCTCGAAGCTGCCGAAGTGCTCGGTGATGGCGTCGGCGAGCTCGCCCTCGGGGCGGTCGCCGCCCTCCGGGGAGAGGTTCTCCCAGAACAGCGAGTGCAGCACGTGGCCGGACAGGTGGAAGGCGAAGGTCTTCTGAAGGCCGACCAGACCGCCGAACTGCTCCTTGTCGCGCGCCTCGGCGAGCTGCTCCAGGGTGTCGTTCGCGCCCTTGACGTAGGCGGCGTGGTGCTTGGAGTGGTGCAGCTCCAGGATCTCGGCGGACATCGCCCGCTCCAGCGCGGAGTAGTCGTACGGGAGATCGGGGAGGGAGTAGGTGCTCATCAGGAGACGGGCCCTTTCAGCGAGTTCTGCGGTGACGATCGTGCCGGAAACACTCTATTGCGTATCACTTGCAGAAACGCAGTATGGGCTCCTGCGTATTCCTCACACTCCGTCGGGCGCCACGGGCGCACGCGCCCACCAGGGACGGCGAGGAGGCGGAGCGGCGCCGGGCGCCGGGGCATCCGGGGGCGGGGCGTCCGAACAGGGGACGTCCGGGCGCGGGACCGTGCGGGGGCAGGCCGTCCGGGGCGGGCCGTCCGGGGGCACACCCCTCGACGATGAGGCCGGGGCGGACCGGCGCGGCGGAGCGGCCGGCGCCCGGATCGTCGGGTTCCTGACAACGTTTCGATTGCGGTAGGGATCAATCCCGCCCGAGGTCTTCCCGTCGCGATGCGACATGTGCCATTTTACATGTCACACATCGAGCGGTCGCGCCCCCCAACACGCGACCCCGAACGGCCCCGGAGGCCCCCACAGATGCGTCCCTTCCGGATAACCAAGGCCCAGGCGAGGAAGGCACCGGCGCTCGGCGCCGCCTTCTTCGTCGCTCTCGGCCTGTTCGCACCGCAGGCCCATGCCGCCCCGGCCGGCCAGGCGTCCGCCGCCACGCCGCCGGCCACCAAGGCCGCCGCGCCGCGGTCGATCCCGGTCCCCAAGGCCCCCGAGGCCACCACCGGCGGCCGCCCGCTCGCCGCCGAGGACGACGCGAAGGCCGCCACCCCCAAGGCCGCCGCCACCGCCGCCCCGACCAAGGCCGCCAAGCAGTTCTCGGCCGCCGCCGCGGGCAACGGCTGCGACCTCGCCTCCTTCAGCAACGCCTCCGGCAGCACGCTGGTCGCCAACGTCAAGGCCGCGAGCCTCGACTGCCTCAACACCCTCTACCCGCTGACCGGGACCGACGCGGGCAAGGTCTTCGGCGAGGCCAAGATGGTCGCCGTGGCCGACGCCCTGCGCACCAACGCCGCCACCTACCCGGGTGACAACTCCACCTCCACCGGGCAGTTGGTGCAGTTCCTGCGCGCCGGCTACTACGTGCAGTGGTACCACTCCGACGTGGTCGGCACGTACGGCACCGCGCTGCAGACCTCGATCCGCGGCGCCCTGGACGCGTTCTTCGCCGCCCCGCACAGCAAGGACGTCACCGACGCGAACGGCCAGACCTTCGCCGAGGCCGTCACGCTGATCGACAGCGCCCAGGAGAACGCCCGGTACACCGGCACCGTGAAGCGCCTGCTCGGCGACTACACCACCTCCTGGCCGTCCTTCATGACCACGGCGGTCGCCAACACCAAGACGGTCATCGAGGACGGCTTCGACCAACCCGCCTTCATCGCCGCGCTCCAGGCCGACCCGGCCTTCGGCACCACGCTGTCCTCCTTCGTGACGCGGAACGCCTCGCTGATCAACGGCGGCGACATGGTCACCTCGATCGGCATCCTGATCGGCAACTACGTCGCCCACGACGAGCTCAAGGCCCAGGGCCGGCCGATCATCAAGGACCTCGTCACCCGCTTCCCGCTGGTCGGCGCCACCGGCCCGCTCACCATGAACCTGGTCTGGTTCACGGAGAACAAGGACAAGGGCAACTGCTCCGTCTACGGCCTCTGCGACCTGCCCACCCGGCTCCCCCCGCTGGTGCTCACCAACACCAAGACCTGCAACGCCAACCTGCGCGTCCGCGCCCAGGAGATGACCGAGCAGCAGCTCGCGGACACCTGCACCAGCCTGATCAACGAGGACGCCCTGTTCCACAAGGTGATCCAGGACAACGGCGCGATCCCGGGTGACGTGAACACCAACCTGGAGGTCGTCGTCTTCGACGACTACTACGAGTACAGCCTCTACGCGGGGGCGATGTACGGCATCGCCGTCGACAACGGTGGCATGTACGAGGAGGGCAACCCGGCCAAGGTCGGCAACCAGGCCCGCTTCATCGCCCACGAGGCCAGCTGGCTGCGCCCGGACTTCCAGATCTGGAACCTCAACCACGAGTACACCCACTACCTCGACGGCCGCTACAACATGTACGGCGACTTCGAGGCCGGCATCGTCACCCCGACCATCTGGTGGGTCGAGGGCATCGCCGAGTACATCTCGTACACCTACCGCAACGTGCGCAACGCCGACGCGATCGCCGAGGCCGGCAAGAAGACCTACAAGCTCAGCGAGCTCTTCGACACCGTCTACGACCAGACCCCCGACGCCGCCGCCAACTCGAACCGGGTCTACCGCTGGGGCTACCTGGCCGTGCGCTACATGCTCCAGTCGCACCCGGACGACGTGAAGGCGGTGCTCGCCAAGTACCGCACCGGTGACTGGAACGGCGCCCGCACGCTGCTCAAGAGCACCATCGGCACCTCGTACGACGCCGACTTCTCCACCTGGCTCACCGCGTGCGCGGCCGACAACTGCGGCTCCCTGCCGCCCGTCAACCAGGCCCCGCTCTGCACCGCCGCCGACACCCGGCAGTTCGACAAGAACTGCCGTCGGGACAACCTCGCCGCCGCCACCGGCAACTACAGCTACCACTTCCTGTACCTGCCGGCCGGCGTCCAGAAGCTGACCATCACCAGCAGCGGCGGCACCGGCAACGCCGACCTCTACTACGGCGGCAGCAACTGGGCCACCACCGCCAACTACCAGGCCAAGTCCACCAACGCCGACAACGGCGAGACCCTCACCATCACCAACCCGCCGTCCGGCTGGGTCTACTTCAGCCTCTACGGCCAGCAGACCTTCAGCGGCGCCACCGTCACCACGCAGTACCAGTAGGCCCGTTCCGAGCGCTGCGCCCCGTCCGGACCTCTCCGGGCGGGGCGCAGCGTCATGCGGACCAGCTGACCAGCGGCGGCCGGACGGCCGCACAGAGCGGCAGACCCCGGGCGTCGGTCAGGCCGAGCCGGGCCACCAGCAGCCCGCCGCGCACCGCCGCCTCCACCGTCCCGGCCGGGACGGCGTCCAGCATCAGCTTGGCCCGGCGGAACATCGTGAAGCCGCCCGCCCCCGCGGCGAGCCAGGAGAGGTAGACGAACCGGGCACCCGGGCCGCCCTGGACGTACGGGCCGAGGAGGTCCTCGCCCTGCGCGGTGCACTCCAGCGTCCAGACCGCGCGCGCCGCGTCACCGGCCACCGGGTCGAGCAGCTCGCCCGGCTTTCCGCGCCGCTGGACGGCGACGTGGACGTCTTCGAGGGGCGGGAGGCCCGGCCCCTGGGCGCAGCTGCGTCCGGGAAGGGCGGTGGCCTCGATCCTGATCCGCACGGTGCACTTCGGTTCGGCGCTCCTCGGTGCGGTGCGCTTCGGTGCAGTGCTGTTCGGTGCAGTGCGCTTCGGTTCGGTGCGCTGCGCAGACGTGCTGTCGGGCGGGATGCTGGTCGGCATGGTGCCATCCTGCCCGCTCCTGTGGCAGGCGCGGGCGGGCACGACCAGGATGGGAGACCGGAGAAACAGCCGCGGCCCGATCGGAGTGCGATGTCCGACCAGCACCACGTCGTCCTGCTCACCTTCCGGGACGCCGCCGCCTGCCGGCCGGCCTTCGAGGAGGCCGAGCACCTGCCCGGTCTCCGTCAGGCGGCCGTCCTGGAACGCACCGCCGACGGCCTGCTCCAGCCCCGCGACGGCTACACCCGCGGTGCCGGGGTGGCCACCGTGGGGTCCGGGCTGGCCGGCGGGCTGATCGGCCTGCTCGGCGGTCCGATCGGATCGCTGCTGGGCTTCGCCGCCGGCGCGGCACTGGGGAACGCCGCCGAGGCGGGCCGGAACGCCACCGGTGGAGCCGGGCTGATCGTGCTCTCGCCGCGAGTCCCGGACGGGGCGGCACTGCTGGTGCTGGACATCCGGGAGTCCTCCCCCGAGCCGGTCGACGAGTTCGCCGCCCGGCACCGCGTCACGGTGGAGCGGATCGGGGCCGAGGAGTTCGCCGCGCAGGTCCGAGCGGCGGAGGAGCGGGCCGAAGGGTCGGCGGACGACGGCTCCTCGACCGGCTGACGCCCGCGGCCCGCGCGACGTGCCCCGGCCCGGCAAAGAGCGGTCCCGGCCGTGGGGTTGTCGGCCGGGACCGCTGTCCGGGGGTGCCGCCGCGGATCAGGAGGCGGGCATCAGCACGGTGTCGACGATGTAGACGGTCGCGTTGGCGGTCTGGACGTTGCCGCAGAGCACCTTGGCCTTGCCGTCGACCGTGAAGTCCTCCCCGCCGCCGGTGACGGTCAGGTTGCTGGTCTCCAGGGTCTTGTGCGCACCGGCGAGGGCGGAGGGCGCCAGCCGGTTCGGCACCACGTGGTAGGTCAGGATCTTGGCGAGCTTCTCCTTGTCCGCGAGCACCGCGTTCAGGGTGTCCTTGGGGAGCTTGGCGAACGCGTCGTTGGTGGGGGCGAACACGGTGATGTTCTGGGCCGAGTTGAGGGTGTCCACCAGACCGGCCTGCTTGACCGCCGTCACCAGGGTGGAGAGCAACGGGTTGTTCGAGGCCGCGGTGGCGACCGGGTCGGTGGCCATCCCGGAGAAGCTGCCGGCCCCGTCCTTCGGCACCGCCGCGCAGGCGGTGCCGAAGGGCTGCCCGGCCATCGCCGCACCCGAGGTGGCCGGCGCGGCGGCGGGCGTCCCGCTCGTGGCCGGGGCCGAGGCGGCCTGCGTGGTGGCGCCGGCGGCGGCCTTGGTGGTGCTGCCGCTGCCGCTGCTGCTGCAGGCGCTCAGGCCGGTGGCCAGGACGCCGACGGCGAAGAGGGTGGCGAGGGACTTCCGCGAAGAAATGGACATGCGCATGACAGAACTCTCCATGGTCTGACGAGGTGACCGGGCGACCCCGGCCGGGGGTGGGTGGAACGGGTTGTTCGAGAGGGTCTGGGGGTTCGGCGGTGTCAGGTGGGGTCGAGTCGGTTCGGTTCGGTTCGGGTGGGGTCGGTTCGGGTCAGGTGACGGTGACGACGGTGCTGTGCCAGCCCGTCGCGCCGGAGGGGTAGGGCGGCATCCGGGTCTCCGTCTGGACGGCGCCGAGGGCGTCGGTGGCCCGTACCTCGATCCGGTGCGTGCCCGGTGCGGCACCCCTCCACGTCCAGCTCCACTGGCGCCAGAGGTCCGGCCCGGCATCCGTGGCGAGGTCGACCGCCTGCCAGGGCCCGCCGTCCACCCTGGCCTCCACGGCGGCGACACCCCGGTGGGTCGCCCAGGCCGTACCGGCGAGCGTGACCTCGCCGGCCGGGACGCGGGCGAAGGGCGCGGGGACATCGATCCGGGAGGCCGTCCGCACCTCCCCCGTCCGGTCCCACCCGCGCTGCACCCAGTACGGGTCGTGCGCGGCGAACGTGGTCACCTCCAGGTCGACCAGCCATTTGGTGGCCGAGGTGTAGCCGTAGAAACCGGGCACCACCGTGCGGCACGGGAAGCCGTGCTCGACGGGCAGCGCCTCGCCGTTCATGCCGACCGCGAGCAGGGCCGGCCGGCCGTCGAGCAGCGACTCAAGGGGGGTGCCGATCGTCATGCCGTCCTTGGACCGGCCGAGCAGCTGGTCGGCGCCCGGGCGGACCCCGGCCCGGCGCAGCAGGCCCGGCAGCGAGGCACCCAGCCAGCGGGTGGTGCCGACGTAGGGGCCGCCGACTTCGTTGGAGACGCAGGACATGGTGTGGTCCAGCTCCTCCAGCGGCATCCGGAGCAGTTCGTCGAAGCCGATCAGCAGCGGTCGGTCGACCAGGCCGTGCACCCGCAGCGACCACTGGGAGGGATCGATCCTCGGCAGCGTCAGTGCGGTGTCGACCCGGTAGAAGTCACGGTTGGGAGTGAGGAACGGCGTCAGGCCCGGCACCGCGGGGTGCACCCCGCGCGGCAGGGAGGGTGCGGGCGCGGCGGGCGGCGGTAGCCGGACGGCGGCCCGGGCGGCGCCGACGTCGTTGCGCCGGTCCGACAGGACCCGCCCGGCGACGCCGACCAGGGCGGCGGCCGCGGCGGTACCGCCGGTGGCCGCCAGCACCGCGCGGCGGGACGGTCCGGGCGGGCCGGCTGCAGGTGTTCCGTCCGGCCCGACCGCGGTCATGCCGGCATCTCCGGCCAGGGCGTCCGGGGCGGGCGCAGCTCCGGCGGAGGCCGTCGGCGGCACCGCCGCGGCGGCCGTGGCACGGCGCAGCCCGCGGGCCAGCCACCCCAGGACAGCAGCGCCGACCAGGCCCGCCAGCACGGACGGCACCAGGTCGGAGCCGGTCGCGCTGGGCCGGGCCAGCGCCGCCCAGGTGCCGAGGGCACCGAACGCCAGGAACACGCCTGCGCCGAGCGCCGGCCGGCGGGCGGCCAGGAGGCCGGTACCGGCCGCCAGCGCGGCCATCACCAGGTAGATGCCGGTCAGCAGCACCGCCTTGTCGTGGGTGCCGAAGCTCCGGACGGCGTACTCCTTCAACGGAGTGGGCGTCAGATCGATGGCCGCCGACCCCACGGCGAGCACCGGGGACCCGTCCGGCCGGGTCAGGGCCGCCGCCGCCTCGCCGGCCGCCAGGGCGGCAGCGGCGGCGGCCAGCCCGGTGCAGGCCTCGACGAAGGTCTGCCGGAGCCGGTCGGCGCGGCGGCCGGGACGAGGCCCGGCCGCCGCGCTCGCGGGGTTCTGGTGCTTGCTCACACCTGCCATTCGGCGCAACGGCGGCCCCGGATGGCTCCGATCTTTCGGTTCACCCGTCCGAGTGAACCGCCCTCCGGCCGACAGGCCCGGCAGCAGCCCGGACTCCCTTACGGCCCACGGTGGATGATCCGGCTGACCAGCTCGGACGACCACTCCACGTACTCGACCTCGGCGCCGTCGGCGTGCCGGGCGTAGAGGAAGCGGCCGGTGGGGGACGCGGTCTCGGGAGTGGTGATGACGGCCTGGGCGCGCAGCAGCGCGGCCCGGAGCTCGTCGAGGTCCGTCACCACCACGGTGGCCGAGGCGTGCGCGTACCGGGCCCGCTCGCCGGGCGGGCCGGCGATCACCAGGAAGTCGCCGATGGCGGCCAACTCGATGTTCTGGAAGGCGAACTGGAGATCCGGCTCGGCACCGGTGAGCTCGCGCAGCAACGGGAGGGCCTGATCGAGCCGGTCCGCCCAGAGGCGGGCGTAGGTCTTCAGGATGGCCATGGGCGCTCCGAGTCGTCCGGGCCACGGCGGACGTCCGGCTCCGCGTGGCTCTGCCAAGTACCCGTTCACCGTAGGGGCGTGGGCGGGCAGGACAGAAGAACGCACCTTCAGGTGAGCCGGACCCTCCCGGTGACCGTGCAGGCGGGCGGGGCCGATGGGCGGGGCGGGCGGGGCCGACGGGACCACCGGGCCAGGGGGTCGGGGGCCGGGGTCAGGCGTCGGGCGTCGGGACTCCGGCCACCGGCTCGGGGACCGGGGTGGCGGACCAGGCGAGGAGCATGCGCAGCGCGTCGTCGGACGCCGACCCGGGCTCGGCCGCGTAGGTGAGGAGCGCCTGGTCGGGGTCGGAGGCCGGGCGCAGGGTGTCGTAGTCCAGCTCCAGCGAGCCGACCAGCGGGTGGTGGAACACCTTGCGACCCGAGGTCTTGTCACGCACCGGGTGCTGCGCCCACCAGTAGCGGAACTCTTCGCTGCGCA
Source organism: Kitasatospora sp. NBC_01560 (assembly GCF_045208415.1). Taxonomy (NCBI): domain Bacteria; kingdom Bacillati; phylum Actinomycetota; class Actinomycetes; order Kitasatosporales; family Streptomycetaceae; genus Kitasatospora; species Kitasatospora sp. NBC_01560. The sequence continues at coordinate 2,233,841 of NZ_CP109364.1, forward strand.
TGGAGAGTTCACCGATCAGCTCGGCCAGCCGGAGATCGTCCGGCCGGCGCCCCGCCTCCAGGTGCAGGAAGGCGACGCTCTCCCGGGCGCAGGTGGTCCAGTCCGCGAACAGTGCGCGCGAGGCCGGATCGAGAAAGGTGATCCGGGGGAGGTTCCGCTCGTTCGGAGCGAGCGCGCCGAAGTCGCCGAGCAGGGCCGCGGCGCCCCGGTTCCATGCCAGCACGTCCATCCGGCGGCCGATCACCAGGGCCGGTACGTCCGGCAGTTCGGTCAGCAGCCGGGCCAGCATCGGCCGGACCAGCTGGGGCGCGGAGGGCGTACGCGCCGCACGGGTGTCCGGCCGGGTGCGGGCGAGCCGGTGCAGGTGGCGAGCCTCCTCCGGGTCGAGCCGGAGCGCCCGGGCCACGGCGTCGAGCACGCCGTCGGACGGGTTGCGGACCCGGCCCTGCTCCAGCCGGGTGTAGTAGTCGACGCTCACCCCGGCGAGCTGGGCGAGCTCCTCCCGGCGCAGCCCGGCCACCCGGCGGCGGCCGCCGAAGTCCGGCAGGGCCACGTCCTCGGGGCGGAGCCGGGAGCGCCGGGTGCGCAGGAACTCGTTGAGGCTGATCGCGGTGCTCATACGAGGATTCTCGCCCGAGCACCGGGCCGGCAGCCTGGCCCTGCCAGGACCAGGCTGCCGGAGCGACCACAGAGGGCGGAGCGACCGGGGCGGGCGGGGTGACCGGGACAGGCCGGTACGCGGGGCCCGGGCCGGTCCGGGCCCAGGCTCGGGCTCGGGCCCAGGCTCGGGCTCGGGCCCAGCTCAGGCCGGGATGGCCCCCACCAGGCCGCCGTCCACCACGATGTCCTGGGCGGTGATGTACGAGGAACGCGGCGAGAGCAGGAACGCCACCGTCTCGGCGACCTCCTCGGACCGGCCGAGCCGTGCCAGCGGCACCCGGGCCCGGACCTCCTCGTGCTCGGCCGGATCGGGCAGCACGGCGTCGAACATGTCGGTGACGATGTAGCCGGGGCTGACCGAGTTGACCCGGATGCCCCGCTCCGCGAGGTCCGCGCCGAGGGTGCGGGCCAGGTTGTGCACGGCGGCCTTGGTCGCCGAGTACACCGGCGCGCCGGCCAGGCCGCGGTGCAGCGTCCAGGAGGCGTTGAGGACGACGGAGCCGCCGCCCGCCGCGTCGAGCAGCGCCAGCGTGGACCGGACGGTGAAGAAGACGCCCTTGAAGTTGATGCCGACGGCGTGGTCGAACTCGGCCTCGGTGATCTCGGCGCTGCGCTTGAACAGGGCGACCCCGGCATTGGCGAACACACCGTCCAGCTTGCCGAACCGCTCGCCGATCACCCCCGCCAAGCGCTCCAGCTCGGCCGGCACGGCCGCGTCGGCGCGGACCGGGAGGACGCGGTCGCCCGCACCCAGCCCGGCCGCGGCCCGGGCCAGCTTGGCCTCGTCCCGCCCGGTGATCACCACCTTCGCGCCGCCGGCCACCAGCAGCCGCGCGGTGGCCAGGCCGATTCCGCTGCCACCGCCGGTGATCAGCACCACCCGGTCGTCGAACTCGCGGGCGCTGTCCGGATGGTGGCCGTTCTCGTGCGCAGAGGTCTTCTTCGTGGAGTCCATGGCTCCACCCTCGCGGCCGCCCGGCCCGCCAACCAGGCCCGCTGCAACCAGGGTCTGCGGGGGCCACCCTCCTGCTCCCGCCATCGCGGCGCCGCACGCCGGCCCCACCACCTGCCGGGACGCCTCCGGTCGTCACACCCGCGACGGCCCCCGGCGCCGGTACCGGAGCCCTGCCGGGCGGCCGGGGGTCGGTGCGCTCACCGGCGGGCGCACCGGAGCCTCCGCGGCGTGGCCCCCCGCGACCTGGCCCCGCACGGCGCGGTCCGCCGGGGCCGGGCGCCAGGCCCGGGCGGCCGCCGCACCGGCGGCGAGCGCGAGCAGGGCGAGGGCGGCGGCCGCGGTGGGCAGGCCGGCGGCGGCGCCCAGCCGGCCGGCCAGCGGGTAGGCGAGCAGCCAGCAGCCGTGCGACAGGGAGAACTGGGCGGCGAAGGCGGCGGGCAGGTCGGCCGGTGGCACCTCGTCGCGCAGGACGCGGCCGGTCGGGGTGAGGATCAGCGAGCCCGCCGCGCCGAGTGCCGCCCAGAGCAGCAGCAGGGTGGGCCAGCGCCAGTCCGCCGGCCCCGCCGCCGTCAACCCGGCCAGTGCGCCGAGCAGTCCGGCGGTGCCGAACGCCGCCGGGAGCATCGCAGCGCGGTCACCGACCCGGTCGAGCACGCGGGGCAGCAGCAGGGCGACCACCATCGAGCCGGCCCCGTAGGCGCCGAGTGCGAGCGGGACGTCGCCGGGCGGGCGGCCGAGCCGGTCCCGGACGTAGACCACGGTGTTGACGATCACCATGGCGCCGCCGGCGGCAACCGCGAGGTCGAGCGCGAGCAGTGCGCGCAACCGCGGACGGGCCAGGAAGAGGCGCAGGCCGTGGACGGAGCGCGCGAACGCGCCGGGTACGGCACCGTCGGCAGCGGATCCGGCGTCGGCGTCGGCTCCCGCGCCGGTGTCTGCGGTGACGTCGGATCCGGCGCCACCGCGGCCGGCTCCCACGCCCCGCACCGGTTTCGGGAGGACGGCGGAGAGCACCAGGGCGGCCGAGCCGAGGAACCCGGCGGTGGTGCCCCAGAACAGCCAGTGGTAGCCGGTCAGCGCCAGCAGCCCGGCGGCGAGCACCGGGCCGACCACGCTCTCCAGGTCGTACGCGAGCCGGGACAGCGACAGCGCGCGGGTGTAGTCGCGTTCGGCGGGCAGCACCTCGGGGATCACCGACTGGAAGGCCGGCGTGAACGCCGCCGAGGCCGACTGGAGCAGGAAGATCAGCAGGTAGACCTGCCAGACCGTGGTGACGAACGGCAGTGCGAGGGCGACCGTCGCCCGGATCAGGTCGGAGGCGACCATCAGGCGCCGGCGCGGGATCCGGTGCGCCAGTGCTCCGATCACCGGCGCGATCCCGACGTACGCGACCATCTTGACGGCCAGTGCGGTGCCGAGCACCGAGCCGGCGTCCGCCCCGGCGAGGTCGTAGGCGAGCAGCCCGAGGGCGACGGTCGCCAGGCCGGTGCCCAGCAGGGCGACGACCTGGGCGGTGAACAGGTGCCGGTAGGTGCGGTCGCGCAGCACGGACAGCATGGGGACCCCGCTCGGACTCGGCCCGCCGGACGGCGGCGCACAGGACGACAGGGCACCGGCGCGCGGGCCCGGGGGCCGGGGTCGCCGGAGCAGTGCGACCAGCATAGGACAACATGTGCATACGTGTGCACCTATTGACGGGAATCCGGCGCCGACCCCCGGCCCGTGGCGGGCCGGCCCGGGCCTCAGTCGTGCGGCGGCAGCCCGCTGATCTGGTGGTCGGCGACGTTCAACGCCTCGTTGACCAGCCGGCGCAGGTGCCCGTGCCGCAGCGCGTAGACGACCCGCCGCCCGTCCTTGCGGGTGGTGACCAGGCCCGCCAGCCGCAGCTTGCCCAGGTGCTGGCTCACCGAGGGGCGGGCCGCGCCGCAGGCCTCGGTCAGCGTCGTCACGTCGGCCTCGCCCTCGCTCAGTCGCTGCAGCACCGCGAGCCGGGTGCGGTCGGCGAGCAGCGCGAGGATCCCGGCCGCCTGCTCCAGCCGCTCGTCGTTCCCCGCCCCGGCGTCGCCCCCCGCGCGCAGGCCGTCGGCCTGCTGCGACAAATGTGCACCTGACAGTTGAAGGCTCCCGCTCATGGGCCCATCGTAGAGGGCCCGGTGCGCCGGACCGCCTCCCCCGCACGGCGCTTTCACCGCGGACGCGCGCCCCCGTACTCGTGCCGCACCCGAGCCGGTGCGCGAGCCCGTGCGCGAGCCCGCACGCATGCCGGTGGGCATCAGGAGAAGTCCAGCGATCCCGTGCGGGTGCGCTTGAGCTCGAAGAACTTCGGATAGCCGGCCAGCAGCCGCACACCGTCGAAGACGTTCACCGCGTCCTGCCCGCGCGGGATCGCGCTGAGCACCGGCCCGAAGAACGCGGTGCCGTCGACGTGGATGGTGGGCGTCCCGACCTCCTCGCCGACCGGGTCCATGCCCTCGTGGTGGCTCTTGCGCAACGCGATGTCGTACGCGGTGCTGTGGGCCGCGTCGGCCAGCGACTCGGGGAGGCCGGCCTCGGCGAGGGCCTCGCGCAGGACGGTGTCGTCGGCGGCGCGGTCCTGGTCGTGCAGGCGGGTGCCGAGCGCGGTGTAGAGGCCCCGCAGGACGTGCTCCCCGTGCTCCTCGGCAGCGGCGATGCAGACCCGTACCGGGCCCCACCCGGTGTCCAGCAGCCGGCGGTAGCGCTCGGGGAGGTCCTCGCGGCCCTCGTTGAGGACGGAGAGGCTCATCACCCGGAAGGTGAGGTCGAGTTCGCGGTGGCGCTCGACCTCCAGGATCCAGCGGGAGGTGATCCAGGCGAACGGACAGATGGGATCGAAGTAGAACTCGACTTTGTTGGTCACGCATGCAGCCTAGGAGGCAGGTGGACCGCCGGACAGGGCCACTTCGGCGCCCGGATTCCGGGCCACTTGAAGCACCCGGGCCGCTCGGGCCGCTCGGGCCACCCAAGCCGCTCGGGTCACTGGAGTCACTCAGGCCACTCGACTCACTCGGGTCGCATCGGGAGGGTTCCATCCGGGCCGATCAGGGCCGCCGGTCCCGGCCGGTGGCAGCCGACCCGGGAACGGCCGGGACGGCCTTATGACAACAGCATTGACGTGCAACGGGCGCGACGGTTTCATGGCCAGCCACCGGCCGTTCGGCCGGTCACCTCCTCCTCCCCCCACAGGCAAGGCGGTCTTCCGTTGGCAGAAACCGTCCAGGACGCGGGTACCGGTCCGAGAGTCCACCCCACCGACTCCCCCGTCTCCATGCGCAAGTCCCTGGGCCTGCTCGACGGGGCGGCAATCGCCGCCTCCAGCACGGCCGCCACCAGCAGCATCGGCATCGGCCTCGGCCTGACGGCCGGCGTCGTCGGCCTCCACCTCCCGGCGATCATGCTGCTCGCGTTCCTCCCCGTCCTCGCCATCGCCGGCGGCTACGGCCGGCTCAACCGGGTCGACCCCGACGCCGGCAGCAGCTACCGCTGGGTCGGCCGGATCCTCAGCCCCTGGCTGGGCTTCCTCACCGGCTGGGTCAACGTCGTCGGCACCGTCGTCTTCATGGCGTACACCACCACGGTGACCGGCTCCGCGATCATCCAGCTCCTCGGCCAGGCCACCGTCCACTCCGTGGCCGGCCTGCGCCTGGATCCCGACTCCACCCTCCAGTGCACGCTGCTCGGGCTCGCCGTCCTGATCGCGGCCGCGCTGGTGGCCGTCCGCGGCCTCGACCTCGCCGCCCGGCTGCAGAAGTATCTGCTGGTCTTCGAGTACGGCGTCCTGCTCGCGTTCTGCGGCTACGGCCTGTTCGCCGGGGACCAGCCGTTCTCGCTCCAGTGGTACAACCCCTTCGACATCCCCTCGCTCGGCGCGCTCGCCCAGGGCATGGTCCTCGCGGTGTTCTGCTACTGGGGCTTCGAGTCCGTGTTCAGCGTGGGCGAGGAGGTCCGCGACCCCAAGGACGCCTCGCGCGGCGGCATGATCGCCCTGATCGTGATGATGCTGCTCTTCCTGCTCGCGGGCACGGCGTTCCAGCGCGTGCTGCCGCTCGACGAACTGGCCGACAACGGCGCCCAGGGCCTCGCCTACTTCGGCACCAAGCTGGCCGACCAGCCACTGGCCGCCCTGCCGTTGATCGCCCTGACCTTCTCCGCCGTCGCCTCGCTCCAGGCCGCGGTCATCCCCACCGCCCGCGGCCTGTACGCGATGGGCCGGGACGGCGTGTTCGGCCCGGTCTGGACGCGCCTGCACCCCCGGCACAGCACGCCGGCGGCCGGCACGCTGCTGATCACCGGCATCTCCTGCGTCGTCGCCCTGCTCTCGATCGCCATCCCCACCGTCGGCGACCTCATCTCCGCCGCGGTCAACGCGATCGGCATCGTGGTCGCGCTCTACTACGCGCTCACCGCGATCGCCGCGGCCGTGCACTTCCGCCACCTGCTGCGCACAGCGCCGCTGGAGGGCCTGCGCGCGGTGGTCGGCCCGCTGCTCGGCGCAGCCGCGCTGCTGCTCGTCGGCGGCTACCTCGCCTGGACCTTCTACGACTCCGCCGACCATTTCGAACTCTCCGCCGACAACGGGTGGTTCGAGCTGCTGGTGCCGGTCCTGATGATCGCCAGCGGGCTGGTCGCCGCGGCCTGGGCCCGGTGGCGGCGCCGCTCGGCCTACTTCCTCCGGCCCGCCGACCTCGACCCGGCGGCACCCACCGCCGGCGGAGCCGTCTGAGCAATCACCCGAGCAACCGCGCGAGCAACCGCCTGAGCGGCCACCGGGGTGGGTACCGCACCGACGACCGGCCGTTCCGCGGGCCGTCGGGCGGTACCCGGCCCGGCCCGTCGAGGGCTGCCGTGCCCGCACGCCACGCACCACCCGCACGACCTGCGGCACCCGCACCACCTGCACGACCTGCACCACCCGCACTACCCGCACTACCCGCACCCGACCCGTCTGGAGCACCGCCCATGAGCAAGGCCGACCTGGTCTTCACCCACGGCCCCGTCCACACCGGAGACCCCGCCCGCACCCGGGCGAGCGCACTCGCCGTGACCGGCGAGCGGATCACCGCAGTCGGCCACGACGAGGTGCGCGAGCTGATCGGACCGGGCACCGAGGTCGTCGACCTCACCGGCAAGCTGCTGATCCCGGGGTTCCAGGACTCCCACGTCCACGCCGTCTACGGCGGCACGGAGTTGGCCGGCTGCGACCTCACCGGCACCGTCGGCGTCGACGACTACCTCGACCGGCTCCGCGCCTACGCCGAGGCCAACCCCGACCAGGCCTGGATCATCGGCAGCGGCTGGTCGATGGAGAGCTTCGAGGGCGGCCTGCCGACCAGGCAGCTGCTCGACGCGGTGGTCCCGGACCGCCCGGTCTACCTGGTCAACCGCGACCACCACGGCGCCTGGGCCAACTCCCGGGCCCTCGAACTCGCCGGTCTCACCCGGGAGAGCCCGGACCCCGCCGACGGGCGGATCGAGCGCGAGGCGGACGGCTCCCCCAGCGGGGTCCTCCAGGAGGGCGCCACCAAGCTGGTCGCCCAGCTCGTCCCGCCGGCCACCGCCGCCGACCGGCTCGCCGGGCTGCTCCGCGCGCAGCAGCTGCTCCACTCCCTCGGCATCACCGGCTGGCAGGACGCGCTGCTCGGCGAGTTCAACGGCCAGCCCGACCCCTCGGACGCCTACCTCGCCGCCGCCCGGGCCGGCACGCTGACGGCGAGGGTCACCGGTGCGCTCTGGTGGGACCGCGCCCGCGGTGCCGAGCAGATCCCCGAACTCGTTGCCCGGCGCAAGGAGTTGGAGCACGGCCGGTTCCGGGCCGGCTCGGTCAAGATCATGCAGGACGGCATCGCGGAGAACTTCACCGCCGCGATGACCAGCCCCTACCTGGACGGCTGCGGCTGCGCGACCGGCAACAGCGGTCTGAGCTTCGTCGACCCCGCGGCGCTGCGCGACCACGTCACCGCGCTGGACGCGCTCGACTTCCAGGTGCACTTCCACGCGCTCGGCGACCGCGCCGTGCGCGAGGCCCTGGACGCCGTCGAGGCCGCGGTCGCCGCCAACGGCCGCCGCGGCAACCGGCACCACCTGGCCCACCTCCAGGTGGTCCACCCGCAGGACGTCGCGCGGTTCGCCCGGATCGGCGCGATCGCCAACATCCAGCCGCTCTGGGCGGCGCACGAGCCGCAGATGGACGAGCTGACCATCCCCTTCCTCGGCCCCGAGCGCGCCGCCTGGCAGTACCCCTTCGGCGACCTGCTGCGGGCCGGCGCCACCCTGGCCGCCGGCAGCGACTGGCCGGTCAGCAGCCCCGACCCGCTGGCCGGGCTCCACGTGGCGGTCAACCGGATGGAGCCGGAGGCCACCGACGGGCGCGTCTTCCTGCCCGAGCAGCGGCTCGACCCGGTCTCCGCCCTGGCCGCCTACACGGCGGGCTCCGCCCACGTCAACGGCCACGACGACGCGGGCAGCCTGCGGGCCGGGCACCTCGCCGACCTGGTCGTCCTGGACCGCGACATCCTCACCGCCCCGGCCGGGGAGATCGCCGAGGCCCGCGTCCTGCGGACGTACGTCGGCGGGCAGCTGGTCCACGCGGCGGACTGACCGCCCGGGTGCGGGCGCCCGCGGCCCGCGGGGGCCCTCCACCCCCTCGGGCCGCGGCGCGCGGGCGGTACGTCCGGTGCCGCCCGCCCGGCCCGGCCTCCGCCGCAGGGCGGGGGTCCCGGGCTGCGCGCCGGGGACCGGGGTCGGGGCTGCGGGTACCGGGCTGTTTGCCGCGGGTACCGGGCTGTTTGCCGCGGGCCCCCGTGGGAGCGGCTACTCCTCGCCGCGCAGGTCGGCGATCCGGCGGATCTTGCCCACCGAGCGCTCCAGGGTGTACGGGTCGAGCACCTCCGCCTCGACCGTCACCCCGACCCCGTCCTTGACCGCGCGGACGATCGCCTCCGCGGCCGCCTCCCGCTGACCCGGCCCGGCGTCCGGGCGGGCCTCCACCCGGACGGTCATGTGGTCCAGCCGGCCCCGGCGGGTCAGCCGGAGCTGGAAGTGCGGCGCGACGGCCGGGGTGCGGAGCAGGATCTCCTCGATCTGGGTGGGGAAGACGTTCACCCCGCGCAGGATGATCAGGTCGTCGCTGCGGCCGGTCACCTTCTCCATCCGCCGGAACGCCGGACGGGCGGTGCCGGGCAGCAGCCGGGTGAGGTCGCGGGTGCGGTAGCGGACGACCGGCAGCGCCTCCTTGGTGAGCGAGGTGAGGACGAGCTCGCCGCGCTCGCCGTCCGGCAGCACCTCGTCGGCCAGCGGGTCCACCGTCTCGGGGTAGAAGTGGTCCTCCCAGATGTGCAGCCCGTCCTTGGTCTCCACGCACTCCTGGGCGATCCCCGGGCCCATCACCTCGGAGAGGCCGTAGATGTCGACGGCGTCGAGGTCCATCCGCTCCTCGATCTCGCGGCGCATCTCCTCCGTCCACGGTTCGGCGCCGAGCACGGCGATCCGCAGCGAGGTGCCGCGCGGGTCCACGCCCTGCTTCTCGAACTCGTCGAGCAGGGTGAGCAGGTAGGACGGCGTGACCATGATGACCTCGGGCCGGAAGTCCTGGATCAGCTGGACCTGCCGGGCCGTCATACCGCCCGACGCGGGGATCACCGTGCAACCCGCCCGCTCGGCGCCGTAGTGCGCGCCCAGGCCGCCCGTGAACAGCCCGTACCCGTAGGCGATGTGCACCTTGTGACCGGCCCGGCCGCCGGCCGCCCGGATCGAACGGGCCATCACGTCGGCCCAGACCGAGAGGTCGTACTCGGTGTACCCGACCACGGTGGGCCGGCCGGTGGTGCCGCTGGAGGCGTGGACGCGGCGGACCTGCTCCATCGGGACGGCGAACATACCGAAGGGGTAGCTCTCGCGGAGGTCGGCCTTGGTGGTGAAGGGGAACCGGGCGAGGTCGGCGAGGGTCCGGCAGTCCTCGGGCCGCACGCCGGCCGCGTCGAACTTCCGCCGGTAGAGCTCGACGTTGTCGTACGCGTGGCGCAGCGTGCGGCGCAGGTGCGTCAGCTGGTGGGCCCGCAGCTCCTCGCGGGTCATCCGCTCGCCCGCGTCCAGCAGGGCGGCCGGGAGCGGCTCGCCCCGCCGGGTCGGCGCGGGCGCCGGGCGGCCGGTCGGTCTGCTGCTCATCGCGTCTCCTCCACCGTCCGGGGCCGCCGTCCGGAGCCGGCGCTCGGGGCCTGCGCCCGGGCCGTCGGCCCGGCCGTCGACCGAGAATCCACCGACCGACCATTCGGTAAGTGATCGAACAAGGCCAAGTAATCCAGGAGCCGAACCGCCTGTCAAGGGCTGCCGTTCGGCAGGGGCCGCGCCGAGAACGGTCCGCGGATCTATGCCGAACGGCAGATGGCAGCGGAGCCCGGATCCGGGAGGCTCGACCGCGTCACCACGTCGTTTCGGGACCGACCGGGAAGCGGAGCACATGCTCGAACTGATCGACGTCACCAAGGTCTACAAGGGTGGTAAGCGGGCGGTCGACGGCCTCAGCCTGCACCTGGGCCCCGGCCTGCTGGGCCTGCTCGGCCCCAACGGCGCGGGCAAGTCCTCGCTGATGCGGATCGTCGCCACGGTGACGCGGCCGACGTCCGGCCGGGTCCGCTACCGGGGCGTCGACGTGCTCGCCCGGCCCGACGAACTGCGCCGCCGGCTCGGCTACCTGCCGCAGGACTTCGGCGTCCATCCGCACCTGACCTCGCGCGAGTTCCTCGGCTACCTCGCTGCCGCCAAGGGGCTCTCGGCCCGCTCGGCCCGGGCCCGGATCGAGGAGCTGCTCGTCCTGGTCAACCTGACCGAGGCGGTGAAGCGCCCGCTCGGCGCCTACTCGGGCGGCATGCTGCGCCGGGTCGGCATCGCGCAGGCGCTGCTGGCCGACCCCGAGGTGATCGTGGTCGACGAGCCCACGGCCGGGCTCGACCCGGAGGAGCGGGTCCGGTTCCGCAGTCTGCTCAGCGAGCTCTCCGCGGACCGGCTGGTGCTGCTCTCGACCCACATCGTCCCGGACATCGAGTCCGTCGCCTCCGACATCGCCGTCCTCGCGGGCGGCCGGCTGCTGCGGCGCGGCACACCCGAGCAGCTGGCGGGCGAGCTCTCCGGGCGGGTCTGGGAGCTGGCGGTCGACCCGGGCACCGCAGCCGCGCTGCAGAGCCGGTACCCGGTCAGCCGGACGGTCCGGACGGCCGACGGCGTCCGGCTCCGGTTGCTCGCCGACGGGCCCCCGTCCGACGACGCCGTCCCGGTCGCGGCGGACTTGGAGGACGCCTACCTGGGGATCGTCCGGCAGTCCGCGGCCGTCCCGCCCGGCGCTCCCTCCTCCGCGGACGCGGCGTGGCGCCCGGCGGTGCGGCGATGACGGCGCTCCCGCTCGTCCGCCTGGCGGTGGGCGACTTCCGCGACCGGGTGCGGCGCCCGGCCTACGCCGTCACGCTGCTGGCCGCCGTCGGCCTCGGCTACCTGGCCGTCCCGCCGGCCGACGGGCGGTGGACGATCCTGGCCCTGGGCCGCTACCGGGGCGAGTACAACAGCGCCTACGTCGGGCTCGCGACCGCGCTGGCCGGAGCGCTCTGGCTCACCGTCGGCGGCTTCTACGTGGTCCGCAAGGGCATCGGCCGGGACGAGGAGACCCGGGTCGGCCAGATCCTCGCGGCCACGCCGCTGCGCACCTCCGGCTACCTGCTGGCGAAGTTCGTCAGCAACCTGCTGGTGCTCGGCTCGATGCTGGGTGTGCTCGCGCTGACCGCCGTCGCCATGCAGCTCGTCCGCGGCGAGCACCGAGCGCTGGACCCGGTGGCACTGCTCACCCCGTTCGTGGTGACGGCGCTCCCGCTGATCGCCGTGACGGCCGCGGCGGCCGTCCTCTTCGAGACGCTGCCGCTGCTGCGTGGCGGCGTGGGCAACGTGGTCTGGTTCGTGGTCGCGCTGGCCGTGACCGTCGGCGGGCAGTCGCCGGGGGCGCCGTTCGGCGGGCTGGGCGTCGGGCAGGCCGCCCGGTCGCTCCGGACCGCGCTGACCGCCGGGGGCGGCTCCGTCGAGGGCGAGGACTTCAGCCTCGGGCTCACCAAGGTGGACGCGCCGCTGCTGCCGTTCCGCTGGGAGGGCGCCGGCCTCGACGGCGCCTTCGTGAACCAGCGGCTGCTGCTCGTCCTGCTCGCGGTGGTACTGGCGGCGCTCCCGGCACTCTGGTTCGGCCGTTTCGATCCGGCCCGCGGCCACGGGCGGGCCGCCGACCGCACCGCAGCCGGCCGGGCTGCCGCCGGGGAGGCCGCCGCTCCACCCGTCCCGCCTCCGGCCGCCGTGACCCTGCCCCGGACGGCGCCCGCCTTCGGCCGCACCTTCGGCCGGCTGCTGGCCGGCGAGGTGCGGATCACGCTCGGCGGTGTGTCGCGGTGGTGGTGGCTGGTCGTCGGCGGGCTGAGCACGGCCGGGCTGGCCGTCCCGCTCGGGACCGTCACCGGCGCCGTGCTGCCCGCGCTCTGGCTCTGGCCGGTGCTGCTCTGGTCCCGGCTCGGCTGCCGGGCGGTTGAGAGCGACCTGGAGGTCCTGCTCGGTGCCTACCCGAGCGCCCGCCGCCGACTGCTCGCCGCATGGGCCTCCGGGGTGGTGCTGAGCGCCGTCACCGGCGCGGCGCCGCTGCTCCGCCTCGCCGCCGGCGGCGACGCCTCCGGGATCGCCGCCTGGGCGGCGGGCGCGCTCTTCGTCCCCTCGCTGGCCCTGGCCCTCGGCGTCCTCTCCCGCACCCACCGGGTCTTCCAGGCCCTCTACCTCCCGCTCTGGTACCTGGTGGTCAACCAGGTGGCCGGGCTCGACTTCATGGGCGCCGTCCGCACCGGCGGCCACCCCGCCGGCCCCGCCCCGCTGCTCGTGGCCTCCGGGGCGCTGGCCCTGCTGGCCGCCGCCTTCCTGGCCGGGGCGGCTCGGCAGAAGGTCACGGACCGGTGATCGGGCCGCAGCGCTCTCCCGCGGCCCGGCGGGCGGGGCGCTCACCAGCTGCGGGCGGCCGCCAGGAGGTGGTCCCGGACGCGGGTGAGGTCGGGGTTGGCAGGCGTGCCGGGGCGTTGGACGAGGTAGCCGGTGTTGATCGGCAGGTCCTCGGGATCGTCCAGCTGCACGAGGGCACCGGAGTCGAGCAGGGGTGCGCAGAGGTAGCGCGGGGCGACCGCGAACCCGGCGCCCGCGGCCACCGCGGAGACGACCCCGCGCAGGTCGGGCACGGTCAGCGCGGCACGGCAGTTGAGGCGGCGGCCGAACACGTGCCGCCAGTAGCGGCGGACGATCGGCAGGTCCTCCGCGTACGCGACCAGCGGCACCTCGTGCAGGGCGGCCGGTCCCTCGGTCTCCAGCCGGCCGGCCAGGCGGTCGGCCCAGACGGGAGCGGCGACCAGCACGAACTCCTCGTCCCCCAGCGGCACGGCGGTCAGCGTCCGGCCGCGCGGGCGGGCGGTGGCGATGACCAGGTCGTGACGGCCCGCCCGCAGCTCCTCCAGCAGCGGGTCGGTCAGCCCCGCCGTCACCCGCAGCCGGACACCGTCGGCGACCAGCGGGGCGAGGGCGGGCAGCACCCGGGTGCAGAGCAGCTCGCCCGGGCCGGCCAGGTGGACCGGCTCCGCGCCCGCCCCGGGCCCCGCCCCGGGCGCGGCGGCGGCCAGCGCGTCGAGCGGCCCCGCGATCCGGGCCGCCAGATCCTCCGCGACGGCCGTCGGCGCGACCCCGCGCGGCAACCGCTCGAACAGCTCACGGCCGCCCTGCCGCTCCAGCGTTCGGATCTGGGCGGTCACCGTCGGCTGGGACAGGCCCAGTACCTGGGCGGCCGCGGTGAACGATCCGGCCCGGTGGACGGCGAGGAAGGTGCGCAGCAGGTTGAGGTCGGCGGGCACGGGGAGCGGCGGCCCGGGCGCGGGCCCGCGGGTAGGGGCGGCGGCGGGCGCGGCCGGCTCCGGCCTCGGTTCGGCGGGACGGCTGGGACTCACCCGGCAAGCCTATTCCGCTCCACCCATCCGTATTCCTATGGCTGACATCGGCTCTGCCATTGGTGGGCCGCCGAGCTCCCGGCCTATCGTCGGATCCACCGCAGAGCCGGTGCCCCCGTCCGCCCGCCACACCCGCGGACCTGGGCGCCGCACCGCTCCCCCAGGGCCCCGGCCGGGTCCGCCTGCAGAGAAGAGCACCCTCGCATGTCGAAGATCCTTTTCGTCGTCACCGGCGCCACCACCTGGACGCTCGCCGACGGGACCGAGCACCCGACCGGCTACTGGGCCGAGGAGGCCGTCGCCCCGTACGAGGCCTTCAGGGCCGCCGGCCACGACGTCACCGTCGCGACCCCGGGCGGCGTGATCCCGACGGTCGACCAGGGCAGCCTGGCGCCCGAGGTGAACGGCGGACCGGAAGGGGCCGAGCGGATCGTGGCCGGCCTGAAGGCCTTCACCGAGCTCACCCACCCGGTCGAGCTCGCCGGCGTGGACCTGGCCGACTACGACGCCGTGTTCTACCCCGGCGGCCACGGCCCGATGGAGGACCTCGCCGTCGACGCCGTCTCCGGACGGCTGCTCGTCGAGACGCTGGACTCCGGCAAGCCGCTCGCCGTGGTCTGCCACGGCCCGGCCGCCCTGCTGGCCGCCACCCGCGAGGACGGCAGCAACGCCTTCGCCGGCTACCGCCTGACCGGCTTCACCGACGCCGAGGAGCGGCAGGCCGGCCTGGCCGACAAGGCGAAGTGGCTGCTCCAGAGCCGCCTGGTGGAGGCCGGTGCGGACTTCCGGGAGGGCGAGCCGTGGGCCCCGCACGTGGAGGTCGACCGCAACCTGGTCACCGGTCAGAACCCGGCCTCCTCCGTCCCGCTCGCCGCCGAGCTGCTCCGCCGACTGGGCTGAGACCCGCGAGCCGGACACCACCGGACACCACCGGGCACACCGCCCAGCGCCGCCCCCGCATCACACATCGCCCCGCGGGCGCCGCGTCCGCCGGTCCGGGCTGGGCCGGGCCGGGAGCAGGAGCACCCCGCCCGGCCCGCCCGGCCCGCCCGGCCCGCCCGTCCTGGCCCTGCACCGCACCGCACCGCCCGCACCCCCGCCGTCACCCCGGCCCGCCGCCGGCTGCGCCGCGCGGATCCGCGCCAGCGCGCGGCGCGCACCGAGCCGCTCGAACACCGCTGCCGCCTCCGCCCGCAGGCGGTGGTCCTCCGCCGCCACGCCCGGAACTCCTCCCCCCGCCACCACCGCCTGGGCCTGGGCGCGTGCCGTCCAGTACGGCTGCCGGGCCCGCGCGTACAGGCCGGCCGCCGCCAGGTGCAGGGCGCGGGCGCCCGCGGCGTCGCCCCGGGCCGAAGCGAGCGAGCCGAGCGCGGACTGCGCCATCGCCCGCCACGCCGGGCTGCCGGCCCTGGCCGCCACCCGCTGTGCCGCCCCGGCGTACTCGGCCGCGCCGTCGGCGTCGCCCAGGGCCGCGCACGCCTCGGCCGCCACCGGGTGGAGCGGAGCCGTGCAGGTCGGACACTCGCCGCGGCGGGCCGCGGCCACCGAGGCGGCCCGCACCGCACGGACGGCCTCACCCGGTTCGCCCCGCTCGACAGCGTCCAGGGCGGCGGCCGCCCAGAGCCGTCCGACGGTGTGCCGGGCGAGCGGGGAGCCCTCGGCGGCAGCCAGGCCCCGGCGCAGGCAGGCTGCGGCCTCGGCACTGTCGCCGCGCGCGGCCGCGTACTCGGCGAGCCGTTGCCAGGCCGGCGCCGCGCAGTGCCCGCCGAACTCCTCGCCCCCCGCGTCCTCCTCGGCCAGATGGGCACTGCGCTCCAGGCATCCGGGCGCCTGGTCCCAGTGACCGTGCAGGAGCAACGCCTCACCGAGCAGGCACCAGGCGAACGCCTCGGCCCGGCGGGCGCCACGCGCGCCCGCGAGATCCAGGAGCTGCCGGGCGTACTCCTCGATGCCGTCGGCCGGCCCGTCCCCCGACCCGTCGCCCGGCCCGTCGCCGTAAAGCTCGTACTGGCCGAGGCAGTGGTGGAGGGCGGTGAACCCGGCGGGCGGGGCGTCCGGGGCGGCGGTCGGGCCGTCGACCTCGGAGCGCAGGCCCTCGCGCCAGCTGCCGAGCGTGTGATGGGCGAGCGCGAGCACCTCCCGTGCGGCGGCCACGTCCTCGGCGGTGCCGTGCTCCTGGGCGAGGTGCAGCCCGGCCTCCGCCGCGTGCCGGGCCTCCTCGGCGCGGCCGGACACCCGCAGCCAGTCCGCGCGGACGGCGAGCAGCCGGCCGGTCTCGCAGTCCGCGCGGACGGCGAGCAGCCGGCCGGTCTCGGCGGGGTGTCCGCCGGTCCGGGCGAGCGCCGCCCCGGCGGCGTCGAGGTGCGGTTCGGCCGCGGTGACGGCCTCGCCGGCCGGGCAGGCGCCGGCGGCTTCGCCGGCGAGGCGGGCGGTCGCCGCCTTGCGGTGCAGCCGCACCGCCCGCAGGCCGGTGTCGTCGGCGATCCGCCCGGTGAGGACGCCCGGTGAGGCCGGCAGGTCCACCACGCCCGCCGCGAGGGCGCTGCCGTACGCGGTGGCGGCGCCCACGGTGTCCCCGGCCGCCAGCCGCAGGTCACCGACGTGCTCCCACAGTTCGCCGCCGAGCTCGGCCCGGACGTCGCCGCCGGTCCGGACCTGTTCGCGGAGCCGCCGGGCGGCGGGCCCCGGCGCCCCGGAGCGGCCGGGGGTGCCGTCCAGCGCCGCCGCCAGCCGCCCGTACTCGGAGAGCACCTCCAGCCGTCGCCCGGCGAGCGCGTCCACCCGCATCAGCGCGCGCGAGGCGTCCTCGTGCAGCGGGTCGGCCAGCACCGCGCGCCGCAGCACGGCAGCCGCGCCGTCGAGGTCGGCACGGGCCTCGCGCAGGGCGCCGAGTTCGACCAGGAGCGCCAGGTACTCGGCGTGCAGGGCGCGTTCGCGCTCGACCGCCCACTGCTCGTACTGGTCCCCGGGCAGCAGGTCGCCGCCGTAGTGGGCCACGGCCCGCTCGTACGCGGCGGGGTCGCGGCTGCGGCGGGCGTGCAGCGCGGCGGATTCGAAGGCGTCGACGTCGACCAGCAGCGGCGCACCGCGCAGGGCGAGGCTGTCGTCCGCCTCGACGTGCTCCAGGTGGTGGTGCGGGGCGGCCGGGTCGGGTGCGAGGATGCGCCGGGCCTCGTCCAGGGCCTGCTGCAGCCGGTCGGCGCCGTCCCCGGGCGGGAGTTCGGGCCAGAGCGCGTCCCGCACCCGGTGCCGGTGCAGCCGGTGGCCGGGGGCCAGCGCGAGCAGTTCGACCAGGTGCCGGGCCTTGCGCGGGCGCCAGGCGTCGGCGGCGGTCTCCCGCGGGCCCACCCGTACCCGGAAGCCGCCGAGGAGGCGGACACGCAGTTCGCGCATGTGCCGGACGCCTTCCGTGCGGACACCTCGAACCTACGTCCGGGGCGGCCCTCCGGCGAGTCCGGGGTTCCGGGGCGCCGGGCGCCGGGCGGCTCACGCCTCCGAGAGCGCCGGGGTGCCCGGAGTAGTTGGACTGCCCGGAGTACCCGGGGTGCCCGGGGTGCCGAACTCGCGGACGGCATCGGCCACGATGGCCTCCAGGCTGGCGTGGTGGGCGCCGCGCCAGTACGCCTGCCCGCAGTCGGTGCACTGCGCGAAGGCGTCGTAGGAGCGCTCGGTGCCGTCCCGCAGCTGCTCCTGCACCGACGTCTTGGCCACGCTGCGCAGCGTCCCGTTGCAGGTGGTGCAGCGGCTCCACGGGGCGAGCGGCGGCGCGAACCGCGACAGGACGTCCCGGAGCTGCTCGGCGGGCCGGTGGCTGTAGACGTAGGCGCCGGCGAAGAGTTCGCGGCGCCGCAGCAGGCCCCGGTCCCGCGAGAGCATGACGCGCTGCTCGGCGGCCGAGCGCGCGGCGAGTGCGGCGTCGCCGATGTCCGGGTTCTCGTAGGCGGCGTCGATGCCCAGCAGGCGCAGCCGGCGCGCGAGCGTGCCGAGGTGGACGTCGAGCAGGAAGCGGGCCGGTACGGGGACGGGCTGCGGCCGCTGGACGGCCTGCACCGAGATCTCCTCGCCGTTCACGGGGACGTGCGACTCGTCCACCCGCCGCCCGTCGGCGAGCAGCGCACCGGCCTCGGTGAGCGGGACGCCGAGCGACTCCACCACGTGCCCGAGCGTCGAGGCGCCGTCGGTGCGCACGGCCGTTCTCCCGCCCCGCCTCGCCGCGGCGAGGAAGAGCTGCAGGTCGGGGGCGAAGCTGAGCCAGATCTCCGGTCTCTCCACCCGGCCAGCATGCCAGCGGGCGGCGGGCGACGGCCAGCACTTTTCCCGTCACGGCCACGCCCACGCCCACGGCCACAGCCGCCCGGCAGCGGCCGGGGAGCACCCGCCCGCACCCCGAACGCGCCCCGCGCCCCGCGTCCGGGTGGGCGAGGGGCGCGGGGCGCGGGATGCGGGGCGGGCGGGTGCTGCCCGGCGGGTGCGTCAGCGGAAGGACCGGAGCCGGAGGCTGTTGCCGACCACGAAGACCGACGAGAAGGCCATGGCGGCGCCGGCGATCATGGGGTTGAGGAGGCCGGTGGCGGCGAGGGGGAGGGCGGCGATGTTGTAGCCGAAGGCCCAGAAGAGGTTGCCGTGGATGGTGGTGAGGGTGCGGCGGGAGAGGCGGATGGCGTCGGCGGCGGCGCGCAGGTCGCCGCGGACGAGGGTGAGGTCGGCGGCCTCGATGGCGGCGTCGGTGCCGGTGCCCATGGCCAGGCCCAGGTCGGCCTGGGCGAGGGCGGCGGCGTCGTTGACGCCGTCGCCGACCATGGCCACCGAGCGGCCCTCGGCCTGGAGCCGCTGGACGACGGCGACCTTGTCCTGCGGCAGCACCTCGGCGATCACGTCCTCCGCCGCGATGCCGATCTCGGCGGCGACGGTGGCGGCGACGGTGGCGTTGTCGCCGGTGAGCAGGATGGGTCGCAGGCCGAGGGCGCGCAGCCGGGTGATGGCTTCGGCGCTGGTGGGTTTGACGGCGTCGGCGACTTCGAGGATGGCGCGGGTGGTGCCGTCCCAGGCGACGGCGACGACGGTGCGTCCGGCGGCCTCGGCGGTGCGCTTGGCCTCGGCGAGCGGCTCCGGCAGGTGCTGCGCCCGGTCGGCGAGCAGTTGCTCGCGGCCGGCGACGACGGTGTGGCCGTCCACCAGGCCCTGGACGCCGAGGCCGGGGATGTTCTCGAAGCCGTCGACTGCGGGCAGGGTGCCGAACTTCTCGGTGGCGGCGGTGGCGATGGCGGTGGCGATGGGGTGTTCGGAGGCGTGTTCGAGGGCGCCGGCGAGGCGGAGGGCTTCGTTCTCGGTGGTGTCGTCGGTGGTGCGGACGGCGAGGAGGGTCATCTGTCCGGTGGTGACGGTGCCGGTCTTGTCGAGGACGACGGTGTCGATCCGGCGGGTGGTCTCCAGGACTTCGGGGCCCTTGATGAGGATGCCGAGCTGGGCACCGCGGCCGGTACCGACCATCAGGGCGGTCGGGGTGGCCAGGCCGAGCGCGCACGGGCAGGCGATGATCAGCACCGCCACCGCCGCGGTGAAGGCGGCGCTCCACCCCTCGCCGGTGCCCAGCCAGAAGCCGAAGGTGGCCAGGGCGAGCACGATCACGATCGGGACGAAGACGGCGGAGATCCGGTCGGCGAGCCGCTGCGCGGCGGCCTTGCCGTTCTGGGCGTTCTCGACCAGCCGGGCCATCCGGGCGAGTTGGGTGTCGGCGCCGACCCGGGTGGCGCGGACGACGAGCCGGCCGCCGACGTTGACGGTGGCGCCGGTGACGGCGTCGCCGACCGCGACCTCGGCCGGGACGGACTCGCCGGTCAGCATCGAGGCGTCCACGGCGGAGGCCCCCCGCTCGACCACACCGTCGGTGGCGATCTTCTCGCCGGGGCGGACCACGAACAGCTCGCCGACGGCGAGTTCGGCGGTCGGGATGCGGACTTCGGTGCCGTCGCGCAGCACGGCGACGTCCTTCGCGCCGAGGTGCAGCAGCGCCTTCAGCGCGGCCCCGGCCCGGCGCTTGGACCGGGCCTCGAAGTAGCGGCCGGCCAGGATGAACGCGGTGACCCCGGCCGCGGCCTCCAGGTAGATGTTGGACGAGCCGTCGCTGCGGGAGATGGTGAGCTCGAAGCCGTGCCGCATGCCGGGCTTGCCGGCGTGGCCGAAGAACAGGGCCCAGAGCGACCAGAGGAAGGCGGCTCCGGTGCCGAGCGAGACCAGGGTGTCCATGGTGGCCGCGCGGTGCTTGAGGTTGGTCCAGGCCGCGCGGTGGAAGGGCCAGGCGCCGTAGGTGACGACGGGCGCGGCGAGGGTGAGCGAGAGCCACTGCCAGTTGTCGAACTGCAGGGCCGGCACCATCGCCATCGCGATCACGGGGACGGCGAGCACGACGGCGGTGATCAGCCGCTGTCGCAGCGGGGCGAGTTCGTCGGGCGCGGCGGGTTCCTCGCCGGGGGCCTCGGGGACGGCCGGCCGGGGCAGGGCCGCGGTGTAGCCGGTGGCCTCGACGGCGGCGATCAGCTCGGTGACCTCGACGCCGGCCGCCACGATCGCCCGGGCCTTCTCGGTGGCGTAGTTGACCGTGGCCTCGACACCGTCCAGCCGGTTGAGCTTCTTCTCGATGCGGGCCGCGCAGGAGGCGCAGGTCATGCCGCCGATCTGGAGTTCCACCTCGGTGGAGGCGGGTGCCTGGGTGATCATCTGGGGCTCCTCTCGGGTCGTCGGTTCGTCGGTTCGTCGGTTCGTCGGATGGCTGGGCGTTCGGGGTACCGGGGCGTCCAGGGCGGGGCCGGATACCCCTAGGGGGTTGTCCGTCCGGGCCCCGACGGTCCCGGAGCGGTGGTCAGACCCGGCCGGTGAGCTCGTAGCCCGCGTCGTCGACGGCGGCGCGCAGAGCCGCCTCGTCCGGCGCGGACTCGGCGGAGACGGTGACCAGGCCGGCCGCGACGTCCACGCCGACCGCGGTGACCCCGGGCAGGGCGGAGACGGCCGCAGTGACGGACTGCTCACAGTGGCCGCAGGTCATCCCGGCGACCGCGTAGACGGTGGTGACCACGACCGGCCCGGCCGTCACGACGGCGGCAGGAGCGGTGGCGGCGGCAGAACCGGTGGCGTTGGTGGCGTTGGTGGAGCAGCAGGACATGGGTTCCTCCGGTGGTGGGCGGCGCCATGAGCGATGGTTGCGATCTCTTGATACCCCCTAGGGGTATCCGTTGGCCGCACTTCCTTTATACCCCCAGGGGGTATCAACGGCAAGCAGTACGACCCAGGAGCGGCGTAGGCGGTGCACACCGCGCAGGCCCACGCCCGCGCCCACACCCGCGCCCACAGCCGGACATGCCTGCGGCCCAGGGCTCCCCCGTCGGGAGCCCTGGGCCACATCGCCTCAGTCGGACCGGGGCATCACCCGGCCGTCGCCCATCAGCGCCCGGGCCGCCCACGGCGGGCACCGGGCTTGGCCCCGCCCGACCGGCCGCCGGCCGCCTTGCCGCTCCCCGACTTGCCGGCGCCGCCGCGGCCCGCGACCGCCTTGCCACCGGTCGGCCTCCCCCCCGTGCTCTTCCCGCCGGCCTTTCCGGCACCCGGCTTGCCCGCACCCTTGCCCCCGGCCTGCTGCTGCTTCGCCCCGGCCTCCGGGGCCGCCTGCGCGCGGCCGCGCGAGCTGTTCACCGTCCGGCCGCGGACGATGCCGATGAACTCCTCCACCAGCTCGCTCGTCCGGTCCTCGGGCCAGGAGAGCACCACCTGCGACTGCGGCGCATCCGGCACCGGGCGGTAGGCGAGGTCCCGGCGGTGGTGCAGCCGGGCCAGCGACTGGGGCACGAGCAGCACGCCGACGTTCGCCGCCACCAGCTCGATCGCGTCGGCCGTCGTGGCCGGCCGCTCGATCGCCGGGCGCCCCGGCAGGGCCTGCCAATCGAGGCAGTCGTCCATCGGGTGGAAGACGACCTCGTCGACCAGGTCCGCGACCGGCACCTCCTCGGCCGCCGCCAGCCAGTGGTCCTTGGGGAAGACGACCACCGTGGTCTCGGCGTAGAGCGGGATCGCACTGAGGCTGTCCCGGTCGACCGGCAGCCGGACCAGTCCGGCATCCGCACCCCCGTCCAGCAGCGTCGACTGGCCCTCCTGCACCGGCACCGCCACCAGGGTCAGCGGGACGTCGGGAAGCCGCTGCTCCCAGACCCGCACCCACTTACCGGGCGTCACGCCGGGAACGTACACCAGCCGGAACGAGGGGTTCGCCTGCATCTCTGTCACACAGCAAGGCTACCGACCGTGATCGGGGCCGCCACGCACTCGCTTACCCTTATGACCATGACATCGCTCAAGCCGAAGACCACCCAGACCATGAAGCCGGCCACGGCGGCCAAGAAACTGGGCATCTACCTCGACGCCGCCCCCGCCGACTTCCGGGAGGGCCCGGTTTCCCGCGAGGAGCTGACCGCCCTGCAGGCCGAGCCGCCGGCCTGGCTCCAGGACCTGCGCCGCAACGGCCCGCACCCGCGCCCGGTGGTCGCCTCCAAGCTCGGCGTCTCCATCGCCGGCCTGGCCCGCGGCGGGGTCAGCGAGGCCCTCACCACGGAGCAGATCGACGCCCTCAAGGAGGCCAACCCGGAGTGGCTGGGGCGCGAGCGCACCATTCAGGCCGAGGTCCGCAACGAGGCCGTGCGCGTCAAGGAGAAGCACGAGAAGGAGCAGAAGAAGCAGGCGGCCGCTGCCGCCGCCCCGGCCGCGCCCGCCAAGAAGCGCTGACCCGGACAGGAAGAACCGACCGGGCCCGGTAGCACCGCTCCGGCCCGGGAGCGCCACCCCGGCCGTGGGGCCCGACGGCCCGGCCGGGAGGCGCACCGGCGCAGGTACCGGCCGAGCCGCACCGCCACTTGGTGGCGGTGCGCCGGCCCGTCCGGCCCTGCCGCACCGGACACGGCGCGCTACGCGCCGGCGGCGCTGACACCCGCGCCGCCCGCGGGCCACCCGGCCACTCGCCGCGCCCCGGCACACCACCGCGCCGCCCGCGCCGCCGCACCGCACCGCACCCGTCGTGACCCTCCGGCCGGCGGCGCGTCCGACCGGCGGCGGGCCCGCCGACCGGCCACCTCGCCCGCCCCGGCCCCGGGAGCGGAGCCGCCCACCGCGGCCGAACCGGGCCGGCGCGCTGCCTCAAAGGGCATACCGAACGTTCTGTCGGTCCGAGTCGCTGCACCTCGGGACCCCTCCCGGACCTCCCCACCCCCTCCCCGCTCACGCGGCGGTCGCGCGCCGTTCACCCGCGCGCCGTCCGGCGGCAGGCCGCTGACCAGCATCGTCGCGGGGCCGGCCGTACCCTGCAATCGCCCCGATGGGCATGTTCAGGCCAAGTCGGGCATTGCGCCCGCCTCGCCATCAATCGGTCGCGGTGAAAGCTGAAACCCGCCGGGGCCGGTGAGGCGGGAGTGACCTGCGTCACTTGACGCCAATTTCGGGCTGGGATTCACTTTTTGCGGCACCGGGAAGCGGAACGGGAAATTCTAGGAAATCCCCGACCGCCCTCGTCCGGCCATTGCAGGATTCATCCGTTCCATCGTCCGACGGAGGTACTGTCATGAAGCTCGTGCATTTCGTGAAGAAGGTCATGCCGGAGAAGAGCCTGAAGGCCTACGCCTGGTACGGCTGGATCTGATCGGGTAGTTCTCTGCCCGGGCCGGGCCCGGCGGGAATCCTCCCGCCGGGCCCGGGCCGCTCACCCCCGCCCCCACCCTTGGAGTTCACCGATGGCTGTGTCCAGCACGGGCCGGAGCGCCCGGGCCACCGTATTCGCGCCGCGCATCGACGAGCTGCTCCGCAAGTACCGCGGGGCGGACCTCTTCCGCCTGGAGGACGACACCGTCGGGGTCGCCGGCGTCGACCTGATGGACAGCCTGCTCCGCAGCCGGCCGGCCAACACCGAGGAGCGGCCCACGTTCAAGCCGGTACAGGGCAGGCCGGTCACCCGGCCCGACGCCGCCGCCCTCATGCAGGCCGTCTCCGCCGACGTCCGGGCCGCGCTGAAGAAGCCCCTGGGCGACGACGTCGACCTCACCGGGCGGTGGCCCCACGTCGCGCACGTCTACCTCCGGGATCTCGTCTTCGGCCGCGAGAGTTTCCGTTTCCGCGTCCTCGTGGACCGCCGGCTGGAACTCACCCCGAAATTGACCTGGATGGCGGTCGCGGCCGGCACGGCAATGCTCGGGAAACCGGGCTCGGAAATTCCGCTGTCCAATCTGGCGGCGCGCGTACTGAATGCCGAGACGTACGACGACCGGCGTTATGCCATGTATCTCTACCGGCGGGTGGCCGCGCCGGTCTGTTTCACCGTTTCCGCGCTCGTGACGAATGCGCTCTGGCTGAGCCCGGACCTCGACGAGAGCGTGCCGAACCGCGACATCCTGCTGGAGGCGCTGCGGCTGCTGCCCCCCTCCTGGAACATCCTGCGGATGGCATCTCCGGAGTATCCCGTCGTGGACGACCGGATCGGCGTCCGGGACGACGTCCTGATGTTCCCGCTGCTGAGCCACCGTGATCCCCGGCTCTGGGAGGACCCGGACGCGTTCCGCCCGGAGCGCTGGACCGGCCTCGACCCCGACGAGCAGCCCGGCTACCTCCCGTTCGGCCACGCGAACGAACGCTGCTGGGGGCGCCACATGGTCATGCCGCTGGCCGAGCGGCTGCTCGACATCGTGCGCCGCGACGGCCTCGTGGTGAACCCGGAGCAGACCGTCGGGAAGGTCGAGCTGGACGGCCTGCTGGAGGTCGCCGGGGTGCGGATGGTCCGGCGCTGACCTTGCCCGGGGGCACCCCGGGGGCGGGCGGTCAGGGCTGGTCGAACCAGGAGAAGGCGGCGATCCGCCAGCCCTCCGGAGTACGGACGAACTGGATCGTCTTGGTGCCGCTGCCCTCGTACGGCTCGCCGTTCAGGATCCCCGACTTGCGGTACTCGCCGAACCGCGAGGCGAGGTCGCCCACGATCTCGGTCCGCTCGGCGGTCTCCCACTCGGAGAACTCCACCAGCCTTCCGTCACTGAGCAGTTGCTCGCGCGGCCCGATGAACTCGTCCACCGTGTAGACGGTGAAGGCGGGCGCGGTCACGACGATCACCGCCCCCGGCAGCAGCAGCCGGCGGAGCCGGGCCACGTCAGCGGGCCGACCGCCCCGGTTGTCGAAGGACCCGAAGAACTCGGCCGTCAGCGCGTCAATCTCGACCTTGGACATGATTCAGACCGTAACACTGCAATGGCACCGGCACGGACGTTTCCCCAAGCTCCGCCCGGCCCCGCACACGCCCACGGCTCCCGCCCGGTTTCAACCGGTCGGGGGCCGCGTCATGCACCGACCGTCAGACAGTGCCGAACTCGCCGGACCGGACGGCGGCGACGAACGACCGCCAGGCCTCGGCGCGGAAGACGAGCGCGGGACCCTCGGAATCCTTGGAGTCGCGGACCGGAAGGACACCGGGGAGCCCCGGCGCCACCTCGACGCAGTCGCCACCCTGCTGGCTGTAGCTGGACTTCGTCCACGACGCGCGTGTCAAGTCAGTGTCGGACATGGGGTTCCCTCCCGAGCAGCGCGAATCCATTGAAGAGTCGCCATTTCGGCCAACGCTCCTACTTGCAGTCGATCGTAGTGTCTCTTCCAAACTGCCAGCCTGTCTGAATCACGCTCAAGATGACTGCGACCTTCCGACTCCGAGTAGCCGAGCAGAGAGTGATCGGCGAGCGTCAGGAGACGCATGGGCAGCGCAAACGGCCGGTGCTCCGCCATAGCGAACGGGCCACCTGGAGAATCACGTGGCTCGCGTCGAACTGCTCCTCCAGGGTACTGAACTGCTGCTCCATGACGGCCGATCCGCCGATCGGACGGCGCAGGCAGCTCTCGTCCAGCACCGCGTGCACGAGCGGCGGACTGCCCCGCCTCAGCAACTGTTGGCGCGCAAGCAGGAAGGTCACTCGCTCCTCGGCCTGCCTCCGCGTGATGGTCCCGCGGCGAACGTCGGCCATGGCCAGCGCAGTTGCGTACGCCTCGGTCTGGAACAGCCCCGGCACGACTCCGGATTCGTAGATCCGTATCTCGGTGGCCCTGGCCTCGTAACTCGCGTTTCGGGAAAGCCCTCCAACAGGGCCGAGTGCTTGTTCTGCAACCACATCAACAGCAGCGTGCCGCCGGTCTCCAGCGCCTCGTCCACCCGGCTCGCGAACTTCTCGCTCGGTGGTTCACGCGTTGCAAGTTCGGCATACGAGACGTAGGACGGATCGTATCCGACCTTCCTCGCCAGCTGGGCCTGCGTGAGCCCTCTCGCCTCGCGCGACCTGCGAAGTTGCACACCGAACGGCGCCCAGGGGCCTGCCGTCGGATCAAGTTGCCGGGCGGTTGCGCGTGGACCACCAAGCCCGAGTACCTCCGGCGGCTCCCCGAGCCCCGCTTCCTCACCGTCCAGCACCCGAGCAGGCCCCGCGCGCACCTCTGCGTGCACCGACTCCCCCGGGCCCGGCCAGGCTCGGCCGGGCCGGCCCGGGTCAGCCGGACTGAGCGTCGTAGACCCTGCGCAGCCAGGGCTCGCGCAGGGCGGGCAGTCGGGCGAGGGTGTCGAGGAAGACCCTCCGGTCGGGCGTGAACAACCGCGCCGGGCGTCTCGGCGGCGGATCGTCGCGCAGGACGCCCCGGGGCAGGACGCCCGTCGCGGGGACGAGCAAGCGGTCGTTGTGGAAGGCGAGGTGCATCCACACGTCGTCGGCGATCGGCACCGCGACCGCGCGACCGGGCGACTGCCAGGTCTCTCCGGTCCGCGGATGCCGCGGAACGAGCGCGAGATGGGAGGCCGGATCGGGGTCCGGCAGGCCCGGACCGGCGAGGGCGAGGGTCTTCGGTGCCGGACCGGGCGGGAGGAAGCCGTCGAGCGCACGGCCGAAGAGGTCCGTGACGAGGCCGCCGGGCAGGGCCACCGGGCTGCCCTCCGCCGCCACCAGCAGGTGGGCCAGGGTCACCCCGGCGGCGGCCTCCCAGCGCGGGTCCCAGTACCCGGCCGGTTCGAGCGGCGGCGTGCTCCGCCGTTCACGTGCCAGCGCCTCCCAGCCGGCCGGCGACTCGTCAGGTGCTTCGCCGGGGAGACGGCGCACCGCACCCGGGTCGAGCCGGACGGACTGCCAGAGCGAGCAGTCGTCAATGCGGGTCGCCACCTCCCGCCCGCAGTGCGCGCAGGCCAGGTTCGGGCCGTCCCGGCCGGTCAGCCCGCAGCAGTGTCCACCGCACCTGCCCGGTATCAGGACCGTGCCGTGCACATCGCCCGGCGCGACGACGATAGCCCCGGGCACGCCGTAGGACAGCGCGGGGACGGGGGCGAACACTCCCCGGGCCTCGGCCTCGCCCGCACCGAGATCGCTCCACAGCCGCCAGGGCGGTCCCCAGGGTTCGGGGTCGACGGCGTACGTCCCGGCCTCCATGAGGACGGGGAGCAGACCGTGGCCGTAGGACTGGCGCGCGTGGTCGGGCAGTGCGACCCGGGCCAGTGGGGCGGTGAGCGCGACGCCGCACTGCCGGCACCCGAACACGTCCGCCAAAATCCGCTCCCCACTGCCGTCCGACGGCCGGATTCTTCCGCCCCGGCGGCCGCGCGCCAAACGTTTTTCCGCCGCCCGCACCCGCCCCGGGCCCCGATCCGGACCAGTCCACCTTCATATGTCGGCGGACTGCATATACTTTTACCCGACGGGTGGGGTATACATACTCGGTATGCAAGCCCGGTCGGGCCAGGGGACGCCCCCACCGCCGACCGCGGGCATTCCGACGCGTTGCCATCTCCAGAGGGGGACCACCCATGCCTCAGACCAGTCCCAGCCGGGCCGCCGCCCGTCCGGTGCTGCACCTCGACCACGTCACCCGCACCCACGGGCGGGGTGCGGGCGAGGTCCAGGCGCTGCGCGGTGTCGACCTGTTGGTCCACCCGGGCGAGTTCGTCGCCGTGATGGGCCCGTCCGGCTCCGGCAAGTCCACCCTGCTGACCCTCGCGGGCGGCCTGGACACCCCGTCCACCGGCCAGGTCCTCGTCGAAGGGGTCGCGCTCGGCGGCCTCAGCCGCGGGAAGCTCGCCGAGGCGCGGCGCCGCTCCGTCGGCTACGTCTTCCAGGACTACAACCTGATCCCGGCCCTCACCGCCGCCGAGAACATCGCCCTCCCGCGCGAACTCGACGGCGCCTCGGGGCGGGTGACCCGCCGGGAGGCGCTCGCCGCCCTGGAGGAGCTCGGCATCCCCGAGCTCGCCGACCGGTTCCCCGACGACATGTCCGGCGGCCAGCAGCAGCGCGTCGCCATCGCCCGCGCCCTGATCGGCGACCGCCGCCTCGTCCTCGCCGACGAACCCACCGGCGCCCTCGACTCCACCACCGGCGAGGCCGTCCTGACGGTCCTGCGCGCCCGCTGCGACGCCGGCGCCGCCGCCATGATGGTCACCCACGAACCCCGCCACGCCGCCTGGGCCGACCGCGTCGTCTTTCTCAGCGACGGCCGGATCGTGGACGAGAGCATCGGCCAGGACGCAGACACGCTGCTGCGGATGGCGGCCCGCCACGGCCGCACCGGCCGCAACGACGGGATCGGGGCCACCCGATGAAGCTGCGTTCACTCAAGGTCGCGCTGCGCATCGCGCGCCGCGACGCCCTGCGCGCCAAGGGCCGCAGCGCCCTCGTCGTCGCCATGGTCGCGCTGCCCGTCCTCGGCGTCGCCGGCGCCGACGTGGTCTACCGCAGCGGCCAGCTCACCCCGGCCGAGCGGGCCGAGCGGCTGCTCGGCGGCGCCGACGCGTACGTCACCGCGTACGCACCGGGCAGTACGGTGCACCAGGCCCCGTTCGCCGAGGACGGCGCCTACGCCGTCGCGCCCCGGCAGGACCAGGCCCCGACGCCGGAGCAGGCCCGCGGCGCCACCTCCGTCCCCGCCGACCTGCTGACGGAGCTGCTGCCCGGCGCCGTCCTGCTGCCGGCCGGGCCGGGCCCCACCGCGAGCGCCGCCTCCCGGGACGGCCTGCTCCAGACCGACACCGCCGAAGCCGATCTGGCCGACCCGGTCTGGAAGGGCCGGATCACCCTGGTCGACGGCCGCGCGCCGAAGGCCGCGCACGAGGCGGCCGTCACCCGGGCGTTCCTCCGCGAGTCCGGCCTCGGCCTCGGCTCCACCACCACCCTCAAGGGCCTGGAGAAGACGCCGTTCACGCTGACCGGTGTGGTGGAGCACGCCGGTGACCTCGACAAGGTCGAGTTCGTCGGGCGCCCCGGCGAGGTCACCGCGCCGCTGGCCGCGCTCGCCCCGGCCGCCAAGCTGCCGACCGGCGTCTCCGAGCAGGCCGCCGACAAGGCGTCCTGGCTGGTCCGGCTCCCCGCCGGAAAGACCATGGACCTCGCCGCGGTCCGACGGCTCAACGCGTACGGCTTCACCGCCACCTCCCGCGCCGTGGCGATCGACCCGCCCGCCGGGGCGGCCGCCGATTACGACCGGTCGGCGGGCCTCACCGACTCCACGCGCCGGGACACCGCCGTGGTGGTGGCCGTCGTCGCGGGGATGGCGCTGCTGGAGGTGGCCCTGCTCGCCGGGCCGGCCTTCGCCGTCGGCGCCCGCCGCTCCCGCCGGCAGCTGGCGCTGCTCGCGGCCGGCGGCGGCAGCCGCGGGCACGTCGCCTCCGTCGTCCTCGGCGCCGGCCTGGTGCTCGGCCTCACCGGTGCGGCCGCGGGCGTCGCGCTCGGCACCGGTCTGGTGGCGCTGCTGCGCCCGTGGATCGAGGAGACCGCCGGCAGCCGGTTCGGCCACTTCGGCCTGCAGCTCACCGACCTGGTGGCGATCGGCGCCGTCGGCCTGGCCACCGCCCTGCTCGCGGCGGCGCTGCCCGCCCTCCAGGCGGCCCGCCAGAGCATCACCGCCGGTCTCAACGACCGGGACACGATCAAGCCGCCGAGCCGCCGGACCACCGCCCTGGGCGCCGTGCTCTTCGTCGCGGGTGCGGCCACCGCCCTGCTCGCCGTCGGCACCGGCGACGGGACCGGGCGCGGCATCCCCGTCATCGCCGGTCTCGACCGGATGACCCTGATGGTGCTGGCCGGCTCCGTCGCCGCCGAACTCGGGCTGCTCGCCCTCACCCCGGTGCTGATCGCCCTCTTCGGCCGGCTCGCCCGCCACCTGCCGCTCAGCGGCCGGCTCGCGCTGCGCGACTCCGCCCGGCACCGCGGGCGCACCGCCCCCGCCGTCGCCGCCGTGATGGCCGCCGTCGCCGGCTCCGTCGCCGTCGGCCTCTACACCGCCAGCACCGAGGCCCGGGACCGCGAGTCCTACCGCCCGTTCACCCCGGTCAACGCCGTCACGCTCGCCGTCACGCCGGACGACCCGCAGCTCCCGCGGCTGCGGTCGGCCGTCGAGCAGGACGTTCCCGGGCTCGGTGAACGAGCCGACCTCTCCCAGGCGTTCTACTCGTGGTGCAAGGAATGCTCCAGCCAGGTGACCGTCAAGGGCACCGGCGGCGGCCTGCACGGGAAGAACACCCTCGTCGTGGGCGACGCCGCCGTGCTCCGCAACGCCTTCGCGCTGCGCGACCCGGCCGCCGAACAGGCGCTGGCCGCCGGGAAGGCGGTCGTCTTCGACGCCGGCCGGATCCACGACGGCAAGGTGCTGCTCCAGCTCACCGGTGGCTTCACCGGCGGTGCGCAGCCCGGCTCCGCCCCCACCCAGGAGGTCAAGGAGCTCGGTGTCGACGCCGTCCTGATCGACAACCCGGACGCGGCCCGCTACGGGGCCGGGGTGGTCGGCGCCGCGGCGATGGAGCGCCTCGGCCTCAGTGTCCGGCCCGTCGGGGCGGTCTGGCTGCCGGCCACCGCACCGGACCACCGGGCGGAGCAGCGCGCCGCCGCCACCGCCGACCGGCTGGCGCCGATGGCCCAGTTCGACGTCGAACGCGGCTTCCGGCCCAAGAGCGACCTGCCGTCCCTCGCCCTGACCGGCTTCGCCGGCGTGGTCGTGCTCGGCGCGGCCTGCATCGCCACCGGCCTCGCCGCCGCGGACTCCCGGCGCGACCGGGCCACCCTGGCCGCCGTCGGCGCGCCGCCCGGCATCCGCCGCCGGCTCTCCGGCGTCCAGTGCGCGCTGATCGCGCTGCTGGGCGCGGTGCTCGGGACGGTCAACGGCTTCGTGCCCGCGATCGCCCTGCTCAAGGTGAAGGCCGTCGACTATCCGGGCGTGACCAACCCGGTCGTCGTCCCCTGGACCGGGATCGCGCTCACCGCGCTCGTCCTCCCCCTGCTGGCCGGTCTGCTCGCCGCTCTCTTCACCCGCTCCCGTCTCCGGCTCACCCGCCGCCTCGGCTGAAGCCCGTTCCCTTCGGACGGCGTGCCCCGGGCCCTGCCCCGGGGCACGCCGCTCCGCCGTACCGTCAGGAGTCCACCCCCATGCAGCAGACCTCGACAGCGACCGTCGGAGGGAGCACCGCGCCGCCGGCCGCCGACGCTCCGCGGGAGCACGCTCCCCCGGCCGGCCGGGCCGTGCAGTGGTCCGGGCGGGCCGTGCAGTGGCTCGGGCGGGCCTGCGGCCGGCGCCGGTTCCGGACCGGCGCCGTGCTGGCCGGGTACGCCGGGGCCGTGCTGTTCCGGTTCCTGCTCGTCCGGCACCTGAGCTACCCCTCCGTCCACCCCGACGAGGACTCGTACCTGGTGCTGGCCCGGGTGCTGGCCGGGCGGGGGACGACCGAGATGCCGGTCGGCGTGGTGATCCCGGGCGGCTACCCGCTGCTGATCTCCCCGGCGTTCCGGATCGCGGACGACCCGGTGACGGCCTACCACCTGGTGATGGGGATCAACGCGCTGATCAACGCGCTGGTCCTGCCGCTCGCCTACCTGGCGCTGCGCCGGCTCGGTGTGCGCGGCCTGCCCGCGTACGTCTTCGCCACCGCCACCGCGCTGCTGCCGCCGGTGGTGTTCTACGCCGAGTTCGTACTGACCGACGCCGTCCTGCCGGTGCTGGTCCTGGCCTGGCTGCTCTGCCTGCACGGCTGGCTCTCCGAAGGCCCGGCCGGCCGCCGCGCGTGGTACGCGGCCGGGGCCGGCGCGTCCGCCGCGTACACGATGGCGACCCACGACCGTGGCGGCGTGGTGGTCGCGGTGACCGCCGCGGTGTTCGCCGGGGTGCTGCTGCTGCGCCGGGCACCGTGGCGGAGCACCGTGGCCGGCCTGGCCGCGCTGGGCGCCGGGGTGGCCTTCGCCGAGGCGCTGGCCGGCTGGCTGAACCGGCAGTTCACCGTCGAGCCGAGCAAGGTCGGCGAGTACCTGTGGGAGGGGCTGCTGAACCCCGACATCCTGCAGCGCACGCTGACCCGGACGGCCGGGCAGATCTGGTACTTCACCGTCTCCACCTGGGGGGTGGGCGGGCTGGCGATCGTCACCTGCCTGTTCGTGCTGTTCGGCCGGCGCACCCCGCGCGCGCACCGGATCGTCGGCGGCGTCCTGGTGGCGTTGCTGGTCGGCACCGCGTTCGCCGCCGCGGCGGCGCTCCCGGACGACGGGCGGATCGACAACTGGGTGTACGCCCGGTACACCTCCTACCTCGTCCCGGCGGCCTTCGTGACGGGCGCGGCCGTCGTCTGCCGGGCCGGGCGGCGCCGGCTCGCCGCGGCGGCGGCCGGGGCCGCCGGGCTCACCCTGCTGCTGGCCGAGCTGGTGATGTGGTCCGCCGGGCCGCTGCTCAGGACCCAGGTGTTCATCAGCTGGGGCATGCCGGACGTCCTCTTCCTGGCCGCGGACTGGGGCAAGCTCAACATGCTGCGCTCGACCTCCGCGGCCCTCGTCGTGCTGGGCGCGACCGTCCTGCTGCGGCTGACCGGCGGGCGGCGGGTGGCCTGGGCGCTCGGCCTCTCGCTCGCGATGTTCGCCGGGTTCGCCACCGCCACCGTCACCGAGGCGGTCGCCCACCCGCACTCGAAGTGGCGCAAGGGCCTGGCCACCGGCTTCACCCAGAGCTCCGGGCTGCGCCCCGACGACAGCGTGGTCTTCGCCTGGGACGTGGACGGGTTCCTGCGCGGCACGCAGGCCTTCGAGGTCTACCAGGGCCGGATCTGGTACCGCGACCCGCGCTGGCAGCCGCTCCCGGCGGAGGCCACCGCGATGATCACGCCCGCCCCGGCGGAGGACGCCGCCCCGGACGGGTACTGGTCGGGCCACCCCGCCGAGTGGCGCGTCGAGAAGGTGGACCGGCAGCAGAACTTCACCGTCTGGCGCCGGGGCTGAGCCACGGGCGCGGGGGCTGAGCCGCGGGCGCCGGGCGCCGGGCGCCGGGCGCCGGGCCGGGCCGGGGTGGACGGCCCCGGGCCCGGCCCGGCTTCGACGTGGGCACGGCCCTGTGCGACCCTGGCGGGCGTGTTTGCCCTCCGGACCACCCTGCGACGCCTCCACCCGTTGGACTGGGTGGCCGCCGCGCTGCTCGGCTGCGGGCTGCTGTTCCTGGCCACCGGCCTGCTGCCGACCGGCCCGGCGGGCGAGGCGGCCGCCCGGATCACCCCGCTGCTGGCCTTCCTCGCCACCGTCGTCGTGCTGGCCGAGCTGACCACTGCCGCCGAGGTGTTCGACGTGGTGGCGGCGGGGGTGGCCCGGGTCGGGCGGGGCAGCTACCCGCGGCTGTTCCTGCTCTGCGTGGCCTTCGCCGGGCTGACCACGATCGCCCTGAACCTGGACACCACCGCCGTGCTGCTCACCCCGGTGATGCTGGCGCTCGCCACCCGGGTCGGCATCGCCCCGCTCCCGCTGGCGATGACGACGGTCTGGCTGGCCAACACGGCGAGCCTGCTGCTGCCGGTCTCCAACCTGACCAATCTGCTGGCCGCCGAGCGGGTCGCGCTCTCCCCCGCCGGCCTGGCCCGGGTGATGTGGGCGCCGCAGCTGGCCGCCCTCCTGGCGACGATGGCCTGCCTCTGGTGGTTCTACTGGCGGCGCGGCCGCCGGGGCGCCGCCGACTACCTGCCGCCGCCGGCCCACCGGCCGGCCGATCCGGTGCTGTTCCGGATCTGCGGGCTGGCCTGCACCGGCTTCCTGCTGGCGACGCTGCTGACCGGCCTGCCGCTCTGGGTCGCCTCGGGGACGACCGCGGCGGTGGCCGTGCTCGCCTTCGCCGTCCGGCGCCCGGCCGCGCTGCGGGCCTCGCTCGTCCCGTGGCGGCTGCTGGTGATGGTGCCGGGGATGTTCCTGGTGGTGCAGACGGTCGACGCGCACGGGCTGCACCGGGTGCTGGCCGAGGCGGTCGGGACGGACGGCGGGGTGGTCGGCATGTTCCGCGCCTCCGCGGTCGGCGCGGGCCTGTCCAACCTGCTCAACAACCTGCCGGTGTACCTGGCCGGCGAGGCCGCCGTCCCGGCGGGCAACCACCACCAGCTGCTCGCGCTGCTGATCGGCACCAACATCGGCGCGCTGGTGACGCCGTGGGCCTCGCTGGCCACCCTGCTCTGGTACGAGCGGTGCCGCGCGGCCGGCCTGCGGGTACCGCTGCGCGGGGTGGCCGCCACCAGCGCCGTCCTGGCCGTCGGGGGCGTCCTGCTGGCCACCTCCGCCCTCGCGCTGACCTCCTGAGGCCTCCCACGTCACCGTCCGGGCGGGCCCCGCCCCCCCGGCCCCGCCCCCCGGTCCGGCGCCGCGCGCCGGCGGCGCCACGCGGACCCCGGCGGGGAGCCGCCGACGGCACGGGGGCGTCCTGTCAAGGACCGGCGGCCCGGAGGCCCGCCCGGGCGAGTCGCCGGCGCCGACCGGTTAGCCTGGACCGTTCCGCCCCGGGTCGCGCCCGCCCCGGGACACCCCCCGCCGACGAGGAGCCCGCGCCGTGTCCGACACCTTCGCGCACCTGCACGTCCACACCGAGTACTCGATGCTGGACGGGGCCGCGAAGAACGGCAAGCTCTTCGCCGAGGCCGAGCGGCTGGGCATGCCGGCCATCGCGATGAGTGACCACGGCAACATGTTCGGCGCGTACGAGTTCTTCCACGCCGCCGCCAAGACCGGCGTCAAGCCGATCATCGGCATCGAGGCGTACGTCGCCCCGTCCTCGCGCTTCCACAAGAAGCAGGTGTTCTGGTCGCCGGGCGGCCAGCGCCCGGCCAGCGCCGACGGCGAGGGCGGCAAGGACGTCTCCGGCGGCGGCCGCTACACCCACATGACCATGTGGGCCCAGAACGCCACCGGCCTGCGGAACCTCTTCAAGCTCTCCTCGCTCGCGTCGATGGAGGGCTACTACATGAAGCCCCGGATGGACCGCGAGCTGATCGCCGCCAACGCCACCGGCATCATCGCCACCACCGGCTGCCCCTCCGGCGAGGTGCAGACCCGGCTGCGGCTCGGCCAGTACGACGAGGCTGTCAAGGCGGCCGGCGCCTACCAGGACATCTTCGGCAAGGAGAACTACTTCCTGGAGCTGATGGACCACGGGCTGTCGATCGAGCAGGACGTCCGCCAGGACCTGCTGCGCCTCGCCAAGCAGCTGGACATCCCGCTGCTGGCGACCAACGACTCGCACTACGTCACCGCCGACCAGGCGGACGCCCACGACAGCCTGCTCTGCGTCGGCGTGGGCAAGAACAAGGACGACCCGAACCGGTTCAAGTTCAACGGCTCCGGCTACTACATCAAGACCGCCGACGAGATGCGCGAGCTGTTCCGCGAGCTGCCGGAGGCCTGCGACAACACCCTGGCGATCGCCGAGCGGGTCGAGTCGTACGGGGACGTGTTCACCTACGTCGACCGGATGCCGCAGTTCGACGTCCCCGAGGGCGAGAGCCAGGCCTCGTTCCTGCGCCAGAAGATCGCCGCCGGCCTCCAGCACCGCTACGGCGACAGCCCCAGCCAGGAGGTGCTGGACCGGGTCGAGCTGGAGATGGGCGTGATCACCCCGATGGGGTTCGACGCCTACTTCCTCGTGGTCGCCGACATCTGCCAGTACGCCCGGGACAACGGCATCCCGGTCGGCCCGGGCCGAGGCTCCGCGGCCGGTTCGATGGTGTCCTACCTCACCCGGATCACCGAGCTGGACCCGCTGGAGCACGACCTGCTGTTCGAGCGGTTCCTCAACCCCGAGCGCATCAACCCCCCGGACGTCGACATCGACTTCGACGACCGCCAGCGCGACCAGATGGTGCGCTACGTCACCGACAAGTACGGCTCCGCCTACACCGCGCAGGTCAACACCTTCGGCACGATCAAGGCCAAGGCCGCCGTCAAGGACGCCAACCGCATCCTCGGCTACCCGTTCGCGATGGGCGACCGGATCACCAAGGCGATGCCGCCGGACGTGATGGGCAAGGGCGTCCCGCTCGCGGACCTCTTCAACGACAAGCACCCCCGGTACAACGAGGGCACCGAGATCCGGGCGCTGTACGACAACGAGCCCGATGTCAAGAAGATCATCGACACCGGCCTGGGCATCGAGGGCCTGATCCGCGGCACCGGCGTGCACGCCGCCGCCGTCATCCTCTCCTCGACCCCGCTGCTCGACCTCATCCCGCTGCACATGCGGGACAAGGACGGCGTGATCATCACCGGCTTCGACTACCCGTCGTGCGAAGCCATGGGCCTGATCAAGATGGACTTCCTGGGTCTGCGGAACCTGGGCATCATCGACCACTGCATCAAGATCGTCAAAGCCAACCGCGGCGTGGACGTCGACATCGAGAAGATCCCGATCGACGACCCCACCACCTACCAGCTGCTGGCCCGCGGCGACACCCTGGGCGTGTTCCAGCTCGACGGCGGCCCCATGCGCGCCCTGCTCAAGCTGATGAAGCCCACCGAGTTCGCCGACATCTCCGCCGTCTCGGCGCTCTACCGGCCCGGCCCGATGGGCATGAACTCGCACACCAACTACGCGCTGCGCAAGAACGCCCAGCAGGAGATCCTGCCGATCCACCCCGAGCTGGAGGAGCCCCTCAAGGAGGTCCTCGGCCCCACCTACGGCCTCATCGTCTACCAGGAGCAGGTGCAGCGAGCCGCCCAGGTGCTGGCCGGCTACAGCCTCGGACAGGCCGACCTGCTCCGCCGCGCGATGGGCAAGAAGAAGAAGGAGGTGCTGGAGAAGGAGTTCGTCCCGTTCCACGCCGGGTGCAAGGAGCGCGGCTACTCCGACGCGGCCATCCAGGCCGTCTGGGACGTCCTCGTCCCGTTCGCCGGCTACGCGTTCAACAAATCGCACTCCGCCGCGTACGGCCTGGTCTCCTACCAGACGGCCTACCTCAAGGCGAACTACCCCGCCGAGTACATGGCCGCCCTGCTCACCTCCGTGGCCGACGACAAGGACAAGATGGCCGTCTACCTGGCGGAGTGCCGCCAGATGGGCATCAAGATCCTCTCCCCCGACGTCAACGAGTCCGTCGTCGACTTCACCGCCATCGGCAGCGACGTCCGCTTCGGCCTCAAGGCCGTCCGCAACGTCGGCGTGCCGGTGATCGAGTCCCTGGTGAAGACCCGGAAGGAGAAGGGCAAGTACGCCTCCTTCCCGGACTTCCTGGACAAGGTCGAGCTGGTGGTCTGCAACAAGCGCACCGTCGACTCCCTGATCAAGGCCGGTGCCTTCGACTCCCTCGGCCACACCCGCCTCTCGCTCAGCACCGTGCACGAATCGGCGATCGACGCCGTGACCGGGGTGAAGAAGCAGCAGGCCATCGGCCAGGACGACCTGTTCGGCGCCCTCGACGGCGGCGACGACGGCCCCGGCATCGGCCTGGACTTCGTGCTCACCGACCGCGAGTGGCCGCGCCGCCAACTGCTCAGTCTGGAGCGCGAGATGCTCGGCCTGTACGTCTCCAGCCACCCGCTGGACGGCGCCGAGCACATCCTCTCCAAGAACCGCGACAGCTCCATCGCCGAGCTCCTCGGCTCCGGCCGCACCGAGGGCGAGGTCCGGCTGTCCGGCCTGATCACCGCCGTCGACCGCCGGATCAACAAGGCCGGCAACGCCTGGGCGATCATCACCCTCGCCGACCGCGACGGCTCGGTCGAGGTGCTGTTCTTCCCCGCCACCTACAACCTGATGGCCGAGCAGATGATCGAGGACAACGTCGTCTCGGTCCGCGGGCGCCTCAACGAGCGCGACGGCTCGCTGAGCATCTTCGGCCAGGAGCTCACCACCGTCGACGTCTCCTCCGCCGAGCTCGGCACCAAGCCACCCGTCCAGATCACCATGCCGCTCGGCAAGATCACCGCCGGGACGGTCGCCGAACTCAAGCTCGCCCTCCAGGCCCACCCCGGCGACGTCCCGGTCCGCCTGCTGACCACCAGCTGGGACAAGGACACCCTCTACGAACTCGGCTTCCGGGTGAACCCCGACAACGGCCTCGCCTCCGACATCAAGACCCTCCTCGGCACCCACTCCTGGTCGGGCACCGCGTAACGGGCCGCGTAACGGGCCGCGGGACACCCCGCGCAACGCCCGCCCCGGCCGGGGCACTTCGCCGGCCGGGGCGGAGCACCGTCCCGGGCGGGCGTAGCGTCGTGCCCGGCGGATCCGACGTGCCCGACGGGCCCGGCGGCCACGCCCGCACGACCGGCGACCCGACCTGGAGGAACCTCATGCCACTGGCCTCACGCCCGCTACGGAAGCTGGGCTTCCTGACCATCGGCCTGTTCGACGAGGCCGACCCCCGCCGCGGCCACGAGTCGACCCTCGAAATCATCGAGCTGGGCGAGCAGTTGGGCTTCGACACCGCCTGGCTGCGGCACCGGCACCTGCAGTACGGGATCTCCTCGCCGGTCGCCGTCCTCGCCGCGGCCTCGCAGCGCACCCGGCGGATCGAGCTCGGCACCGCCGTCATCCCGCTCGGCTGGGAGAACCCACTGCGCCTGGCCGAGGACCTCGCCACGGTCGACCTCCTCTCCGGCGGCCGGCTGAACCCGGGCGTCAGCATCGGCCCGCCCGCCCACTTCGAGCAGGTCCGGGAGGCGCTCTACCCCGGCACCGGCGAGCACGAGGACTTCGGCCACGACCGCGCGCTGCGGCTGCTCGGCCTGGTCCGCGGCGAGCCGGCCACCGACTTCGAGGGCACCGAGGGCTTCGAGGTCTACTCGCGGCGGGTCCAGCCGCACTCCCCGGGCCTGGCCGGCCGGATGTGGTACGGCGGCGGCAGCCTGCGCTCGGCCCGCTGGGCGGGCGAGAACGGGATGAACCTGCTCACCAGCAGCGTCGTCAAGGCCGAGGAGTCCGAGGACTTCGCGCAGATCCAGCTGTCGCACATCCGGACGTTCCGCGCCCACCACCCCGACGGCGAGCGGGCCCGCGTCTCCCAGGGGCTCGTCGTCATCCCGACCGACAGCGCCTCGCCGGAGCAGCGCGCCCGCTACGAGGCCTACGCCGAGACCCGGACGCCGCGCACCGCCACCCCCCAGGGGCCGGCCCGGCTGATGTTCGAGCGCGACCTGGTCGGCACGTCCGCGGAGATCGCCGAGCGGCTGTCCGCCCACGCCGCGTTCCAGGAGGTGGACGAGGTCGCGTTCGCGCTCCCGTTCACCTTCGGGCACGAGGACTACGTGCAGATCCTCACCGACATCGCCGGGCACCTCGGCCCGGCCCTCGGCTGGAAGCCCCGCACGGACTGACCCCCGGGTCGTACCGCCCGGCGCGCCGCGGCGGGCGGTACGCCGGACCGGCCCGGCGGCGACACCGGCCGCCGGCTCCGCGCCGACCGCGCCCGGGCCCTGCCGGTGACCAGGGCGGACGGCCGGGACGGCGCAGCGGGCGGGGTAGGATCGATGCCCGTGGCGGACACCCAGTACGAAGACCTGTTGCGACTGGTACTCGACTCCGGAACGGCCAAGGCCGACCGGACGGGCACCGGCACCCGGAGCGTCTTCGGGCACCAGTTGCGGTACGACCTCGCGCAGGGGTTCCCGCTGGTCACCACCAAGAAGGTGCACCTGAGGTCGATCGTCCACGAGCTGCTCTGGTTCCTGCGCGGCGACTCCAACGTGCGCTGGCTGCAGGAGCACGGCGTCACCATCTGGGACGAATGGGCCGACGAGAACGGCGACCTCGGCCCGGTCTACGGCGCCCAGTGGCGCTCCTGGCCCACCCCGGACGGCCGGCACATCGACCAGATCAGCGGCGTCCTCGACACCCTGCGCGACGACCCGGACTCCCGCCGGATGATCGTCTCCGCCTGGAACGTCGGCGAACTGTCCGCGATGGCCCTCGCGCCGTGCCACGCCTTCTTCCAGTTCTACGTCGCCGACGGCCGGCTCTCCTGCCAGCTGTACCAGCGCAGCGCGGACCTCTTCCTCGGCGTCCCGTTCAACCTCGCCGGCTACGCCCTGCTCACGCACATGATGGCGCAGCAGGCCGGCCTCGAACCGGGCGACTTCGTCTGGACCGGCGGCGACTGCCACATCTACGACAACCACGTCGAGCAGGTGACGGAGCAGCTCTCCCGCAGCCCGTTCGACCTCCCCCGGCTGCGGCTGCGCCGGGCCGACTCGCTCTTCGACTACGCCTACCCCGACGTCGAGGTGCTCGACTACCGGCACCACCCGGCCATCAAGGCGCCCGTCGCCGTGTGACCCCGGCCGGCGGGGCTCCGGCTCCGGCCCGGTGGACGCGGCTCCGGCCCCGGCCGGACCTCGTGGCACCGCCGGGCCCGGCCGGTGCAGCCCGATCACCATCGAACCTGTTTTCGACACACCATCAACTACCCTGATCCCAGCC
This sequence comes from Kitasatospora sp. NBC_01560, assembly GCF_045208415.1. Lineage (NCBI taxonomy): Bacteria > Bacillati > Actinomycetota > Actinomycetes > Kitasatosporales > Streptomycetaceae > Kitasatospora > Kitasatospora sp. NBC_01560. The sequence continues at coordinate 2,274,188 of NZ_CP109364.1, forward strand.
GCGTGGCTCGTGCCGGAACTCAGTCCGGGGCCTGGCCTCCCGGCGGGCACACCTGCTTTGTTTCCCGTACGTCTTGATCCGTGTCACACGACAAGCAGACCGCCGGCGAAGCCGGCAGGAGGGGAGCACATCCTGTACACCATCAACGGCCGGTCGACAGACGCCCGGAGCACGCTGTCCACATCGGAGGCCGTGTCGGCGGTGGCATCGGGCGACCCTGCTTCGGCAGTGCGCCGCCGCTCATCGGCGAGGGACCGACGCCGCACGGAGCTGCGGGACTTCCTGGTCAACCGGCGCGGCCGGCTGACCCCCGAGGCCGTGGGCATCCCGAACTACGGACGCCGGAGAACACCCGGCTTACGACGGGAGGAAGTGGCCTTCCTGGCGGGAGTCAGCGCTTCCTGGTACCAGTGGCTCGAACAGGGCCGGGACATCTCGGTGTCTCCGCAGGTACTCGACGCCATCGCGCGGGCGCTCCGCCTCGACCAGACCGAACGCTGCTACCTCTACGCGCTGGCCGGCCTGAATCCTCCGGTGCCCCTCCATTCCGAACCCCTCGAAGTGGATGTCATGCTCGCGCGCCTCGTGGAGAACAACTCCCCCTACCCGGCATTCGTCGTCGACCCCTACTGGAACCTGGTGGTTGCCAACGAGGCCACGTACGACATTCTCGGGTACCGCAAGACCTATCGGAACTCCATAGTGGCCTTCTTCACAAGTTCTCGACTGCGTGAACGAATCGTGAACTGGAGCGAGCTCGCGCCGTGGATAGCGGCACAGTACCGGTACGGAATGATCAACCGGTCGCACGACCTCGGATACGAGATCATCATCGGCGAACTGATGAAACAGAGCCCGGATTTCGCCGAACTGTGGTCCCGGCACGACGTGCAGGCCGAGGGCGTGAACTTCAAGATCCTCAACCACCCCGAGCTCGGAGAGCTGCACTTCGACGTCGCGCGGATGCGCATCCCGCAGTTCGCCGACCTGTTGATCGTCCTCTACACGCCGCGGCCCGAGAAGGAGACGGGCGTGGACACCAGAGGGATCATCCAGCGCGCCCGCGGCTGAGTGCGCGCAGGCCGACGGGGTGCCGCCGAAACGGCTGAGCACCCCGTCGGCCGTCCGCGTCAGCCGTTGAGCGTGGCCATCATCGGGGCCGGGTAGCGGTCGCCGACCGCGGTTCCCGTGGCGAAGACCGCGGACAGCTCCTCGGCCTCCGCGTCGGTCAGGACGATCTCCAGCGCCGCGGTGTTCTCGTCCACCCGCTCCGGGCGGGTCGTGCCGGGGATCGGCACGACCGACTCGCCGGCGCGCAGCACCCAGGCCAGTGCCACCTGAGCGGTCGTCACGCCCCGCTCCAGGGCGATCTCCTGGAGCCGGCCGAGCAGCTTGCGGTTGGCCGCGAGGTTGTCGCCCTGGAAGCGCGGGGCGATCCGCCGGAAGTCGTTGTCGGCGAGGCCGTCGACCGAGGAGATCGCCCCCGTGAGGAACCCGCGGCCGAGCGGGGAGTACGGCACGAAACCGATGCCCAGCTCCGCCAGGGTCGACAGGACGTCGCCCTCGGCGTCCCGCGTCCACAGCGAGTACTCGGACTGCACCGCGGTCAGCGGGTGCACCGCGTGGGCGCGCCGGATCGTCTGCGCCGAGGCCTCGCACAGGCCGAGGTAGCGCACCTTGCCCTCGGCCACCAGCTCGGCCATGGCCCCGACGGTCTCCTCGACCGGGACCTTCGGGTCGACGCGGTGCTGGTAGTAGAGGTCGATGTAGTCGGTGCCGAGACGCTTCAGCGAGCCCTCGACGGCCCAGCGCACCGTCTCGGGGCGGCCGTCCGGGATCCGCGGCGGGGTCTCGGGGGAGTACGTGCCGAACTTGGTGGCCACCACCACCTCGGCCCGGCGGCCGGCGATCGCCCGCCCGATCAGCGTCTCGTTGGTCTCCGGGCCGTAGTGGTCCGAGGAGTCGAGGAAGTCGACCCCGAGGTCGAGGGCCCGCTCGATCGTGGCGATCGAGCGCGACTCCTCGACGGAGCCGTACCCGAAGGTCATGCCCATGCACCCGAGGCCCACCGCCGAGACGTTCAGACCCTGGCTTCCGAGCTGTGTCCTGCGCATCATCGTTTCCTGTCTTCTTTTCTCTGCCGGGTTCAGATGGTGATGGTGGTGCCGTCGAAGCGGGTGAGGGAGAAGCTGCCCTGCTCGTTGAAGAGCGGCTTCTGGGCCCGCATCACCTCGACGGCGATCGACTCGCCGAGCGTGTACGCCTCAGTGTTGTCGCTGCGGTAGTGGACGCCGGCAGAGGCGCGCCCCGCACCGATGTTGGCCGCCAGCTTGGCGAGCTCGCCGCCGATGGTCAGGGAGTCCTTGCCGGCGCCCGTGTACGGCACGAGGGAGGTGCCGTCGGCGCTCGGCACGACCGGGTCCGTCAGGACGTACGACTCGTTGAACCACGCCTTGAGCACGGTCGTGCACGCGCCCGCGACGGTCGCGTGGCCGCTCTGGTACGACGGGCTCATCGGCGAGCCTTCGGGGAAGGACTGGGGCAGCAGGTAGGAGCCGTGCGCCGCCAGGGACCGGTCCAGCACCTCGGAGTCGAGGATCTCCTTGGCGATCAGCCCCGCGTAGCGGCCGGGGCTGCGCCGCAGCTGCACCTCGATCCGCCCGCCGAACGCCTCGGGCCGCACGCGCCGGTGGACGAAGAACTGCTGGTACTCGGTGTGCTTGATGGCCCGTACGGCCACCTCGGCGATGAGCGAGACCAGGTGCGGCGTCCCGAAGGTGGGGAAGCCCATCTGGTTCTTGGAGGCCAGGTAGGGGTTGCCCCGGTCCTGGACGTCCGCCTGCGGCAGAGCCAGCATGATCAGCGCGGCGTTGAGGTACGCCTGGTAGAGCACGTCGAAGTGCGTGTAGTGCGCCAGGTCGCGCGGGGTCTGGATGTGGCGGGTGTGGGTGAAGTCCCGCTGGGTGGTGCGCGCGGCGCCACGCTGGAGCGCGAGCCACTCACCGAACTCCGCGCCGTAGTTCACGCCCGGCTGGACGGTGTCGTGCAGCTGCGGCACGCGCAGGGTGCCGTACTGGACGGGCCGGAGCAGGAACTGCGAGACGAACGGGCCGACCAGGTCGGCCGGGGTGTTCCCGCGGAACAGCGCGTGCGGGGTGACCTTGCCCTCCTGCTTGGGCATCCGGCCGGCGGAGAAGGTCGACAGGTCGGCGGCCGCCGTGGCGGCGAGCGCCGAGTCCTCGAAGTCGGTGAACTTTTCGTCGCGCAGGAGCGCCAGCCAGTACAGCTCGGCCATCTCGGCGGCCACGTGCGCGCTGTTCATCCGGGGCGCGGCCGGGACGACCAGCTTGGCGAAGTCCGGCCCGGCGAGGTCGTACACGAGACCGCCCTGCGGGCCGAGCTGCTTGCGCTCGCCGGCCATCGGGATCGCCTCGAAGTCGGCGGGCTTCCCGCTCGTGAGGGCCTTCAGCATCAGCGTGTAGGCCGGGAGGTCGACCTCGCCGAGATCGTTGTGCGGCAGGCCCTTCGAGTAGTTGCCGAGCCTGCCGGGGAGGGACGACTCCTCGCCGTTCACCGGGTGGTCGGGCAGCGTGGCCGGATAGTCCCGCTCGGCGGCGGCCTTGCGCAGCGCGCGGCCGGTCCGCGTCCGCTCGTTCATCCGCGCCGTGGCGGCGGATTCGCCGGCCGCGTACGAGGGGGAGGCGGTGCCGGTCTCCGCCGCCGTGAGGCCGAGGGCGGCGGACAGGGCCGCGGTGGACCTGAGGAGGGTTCTACGGTGCATCGGTGGTCCCGTTCTCATGGGTGCGTACGTGGCCGGGCGGGCTCAGGAACGTTCGGTCTCAAGGCGGAAGTCCTGGGCGTCGTAGTCGCGCCTGCCGAGTTCGAGGGCGCGCTCGATGCTCATCACGGGGGTGCGGCCGAGGGCGGCGGTGATCTTCTCCATGCGCTCGGGCATGGTGCCGCTGACCCGGTACAGGGGGATCCCGAACTCCTCCACGGTCTCCAGGAGCATCCGGTCGATCGTGTCGCGGAAGCCCTTGTTCATCGGGCGGTGGCCGTCCGAGGTGATCTCCAGCTCGTGCTCCAGGTGGATGAACACGTCGTAGGTCTGGCGCACGTGCGCACGGAACGCCTTGCCGTACTCGTCGACCACCTCACCGAAGAAGCGCATCTCGTCACTGGCCCCGGGGGCGAGGCCGCCCTCGTTGGCGGCGGTGGCGTTGGGGTTCATGCCGTGGGCGACGCGGGCGGCGCCGTACAGCCACTCCTGGAGGGAGGAGCCGTCGGACAGGAAGGTGTCGCCGAGCTTGGCCTCCTCCACCGCGCGCCCGCAGTGGCGGCGCAGCATCAGGTGCAGGAACTCGGCGGGGGTCACCTCGGCGAGCGCCTTTCCGGGAACGGCCTCCGGAAGGATCTCGCGGATCGTCCGGGCCAGGGTGCGCGGAACGCCCAGGTAGTGCGAGAGGGCCATGACCGTGGAGGTTTTGCCGGCCGAGTAGGTACCGGATACGGAGATCTTCATGTCAGCCCTCAGATGGTCTGGCCGTCGGCGAACGCCGCTGCGTGCTGCGGGAGTTCATGGGCGAAGGAGCACTGCATCTCGTAACCGCCGAGGCGGGCGGCGACGGTGACGTCACGCCACAGTCCGCCGCGCAGCGGCACGAGCCACTTGTCGGTGAAGGCGACGTGGGCGGCGGCGGGCCGGGCCGCGAGGTGGGCGGGGCCCACCGCGGTCAGGACCGTCTTCTGCATCCAGAGGGTGTTGCTGTCCTTGCGGCTGATCCCGTCGAGTTCGTACAGCAGCACCTGGATGAGCTGGAGGTTCGTGACGAAGCAGTCGACGGGCGAGAGGCCGGCCGCGAGGTGGTCGCCGTCCAGGCCGTCGGTGACCGCCTGGTAGCCGGGCAGGCTCCGGGTGGTGACGGTCGCGGTGGCGGTCGACTCGCCCACGTCGGCCCGGACGTCGCCGATCGTGTGCTCGCGCAGCTTGAAGCCCTCGCCGTAGTAGCGGCCGGCGGCCGCTCCGAGGACGGCGTCGAGCGAGGGGTAGGCACCCTCCTCGGTGATCCTGGCCGGCGCCGCGTGCTCGATCTCGTACCGGGCCGTCATCACGCCCACGTGCGCGGTGAAGGTCGACACGTGGCCGCCCTCGGCGGTCGGGTCCTCGCGGGTGCCCCGGAGCTCGGCCGCCGCGGACAGGCCGGTCAGGTCCTCCTGCGGGGTGGTGCCCGCCTTGAGGGTGATCTTCCTGACGCGGGCCCGACGTCGCTGCCCGACGTCGAGCCGGTGCGTGTGGACGAGGTACGCCTCGGACAGCTGGAGCCCGATCACCAGCATGTCGACGGTGCTGACGTGCGGGAACAGGTCGGTCGACGCCTTCTTCTTCGACCAGTCCCGCGGGTAGGAGAGCGAGATGACGGCGGTGACCGCCGGCCGCTCCCCCGGGGTGACACGCACATCCTGGACGGTGTACTCGGCGCGGCGGTAGCCGGCCGAGAAGAAGCGGGTGTCGGCGGGGCCGAGGTAGTCCTCGACGGACGACAGGTGCAGCAGGGCGGGTGCGGACGTGGACATCGCTCAGGCCTCCTTGCGGGCTCTCAGCGCCTGCTCGTACGCCTGGGCGAGGGCGCCGACGGTGCGCAGGGCGGCGAAGCCCTCGCCCTCCGCGAAGGGGTCGACACCGATCGCGGTCTCCAGGCGGATGATGAGCCGGGCGAAGGCGAGGGAGTTCAGGCCGAGCGCGCTGAGCTCGGTCTCGGCGGTGACATCGCCGAGGTCGTCGGCCATGTCCGCGTCGAGGACCGCCGCGACCTCCTCGACGACCACGGTCCGCACGTCAATTGTCAGCATGTGATTCCTCCATCGATGACGAGTCGCTGGCCGGTGACGAAACCGGCCCGCGGTGAAGCGAGGAAGAGCACGGCGTCGGCGATCTCTTCGTGGTCGCCGAGCCGGCCGAGCGGGGTGCGGCGCCGGATGCGCTCGCGGTACTCCTCGGTGACGACTGCCGTCATGTCGGAGTCGAAGAAGCCGGGCACGACCGTGTTGACCCGGATCCCGGCGGGGCCCAGCTCGCGGGCGAGGCTGTGGGTCAGACCGTCCAGGCCCGCCTTCGCGGCGCTGTAGGCGGCCACACCGCGGTAGCCGCGGACGGCGTTGACCGACGAGACGTTGACGATCTGGCCGCTGCCCGAGGCCACCATGGACCGGGCGACCACCTGGGCCAGGGCCACGGGTGAGGTCAGGTTGGCGGTGATGAGGGCTTCGACCTGCCGGGGCGGCATCGTGACGAACAGGCCCTGGTCCAGCACGCCGGCGTTGTTCACCAGCAGATCGACCCGGCCGAAGTGCCGGATCGCGGCCTTGGCCGCCTCCCGCACGGTGTCGGGCTCCTGGAGGTCGGCCCGGATCCAGAAGAACCGGTCGGGCTCGGCCTTCAGGGTCTCCTCGACGAAGTCGCCCGTGCTCCGGCTGAAGGTGGCGACCTGCCAGCCCTCCGCGAGCAGGCGGGTGACCAGCGTCCGGCCGAGGCCGCGGCTGCCGCCGCTGACCAGCGCGACGCCGCTCACGCCGTGGTCCGGAGCTTCTTGAAGCGGTCCGAGTGCTGCTCGTCCGCGGACACCCGGACGATGAGGGGCGTCTTGTACGGCTCCAGGCGGGTGGCGCAGTACTCCTGCACGCGGGCCGCGACGCTCTGCTCGTCCTCCGGGCGCACGAGCTTGACCGTGGCCTGGACGACCATGCCGGTCACGGGGTTGCGCCGGCCGGAGACGGTGACGTCCGCGATGTTGTCCACTTCGAGCACGACGTTCTCGACCTCGGCCGGGTAGACCTTCTCCCCGCCCACGTTGATGATCTCCGACCGGCGGCCGAGGATCTTCAGGTACTCGCCCTCGCACACCACCATGTCCTGGGTGTCGAAGTAGCCCTCCTCGTCGAAGGGCGCCGGCGCGTTGAGGTAGCCGAGCATGGCCATCTCCGAGCGGACCCGCAGCACCCCGTCGACGACCTTGTAGTCGAAGCCGTTGCCGCTGCCGAGCTTGACCCAGAGGGAGGAGTCGTCCTTCGACTTGGTCGGCAGGATGCCCAGTTCGGACAGGCCGTAGGTCTGCTTGAGACGCACGTCGGGGAGGGCCTCGTGGAAGGCCCGCAGGGTCTGCTCGGGCATCGGCTCCGTCCCGTACGAGACCAGGCGCAGCGAGGAGGCGTCGTGGTTGCGGCAGGCTCCGGAGACCAGGGCCATGGTGAGGAAGGTCGGCGTGGTCGGCAGCACCTCCACCCGGTGCGCCGCGACGGCCGCGAAGACGCTGTCCGGGGTGCGCTCGGCCACGGTGACGACCGCACCGCCGTGCACGATGGTGTGCAGCAGGGTGTTGATGCCGCCGATGTGGTCGAGGTTGAGGAAGGAGAGCGTGCGCGCCGCGCGGCCGCCCTTGTAGCGGGCGAGGACCTTGGTGAAGTCCAGGACGGATGCCTTGCTGCGCCCCGTGGTGCCCGAACTGAAGAGGACGAGCCCGGGCCGCTCCTCACGGCGCAGCGCGGCGAAGAGCTCGTGGCTCGCCGAGCGCCCCGTCGCGGTGATGCTCACCCCCGCGTCCGCCCCGTCGAGGGTGATGACCGTCTCGACCTCGGCGATCTCGTGGAACTCGGCCCGCTTGGCGTCCGGCAGCGCGACCAGCGGCACGATGATCGCGCCCGCCTCGATGAGGGCGACGAGCGCGGCGCAGGCCTGCGGGGAGTAGGCCGACTCCAGTGCGACGACCCGCCCCGCACGGATCCCGTGCTCGTCGAGTCGGGCCCGCCACTGCTCGACGGCGGTCAGCAGAGTCCGGTAACTCGTGGTCCGACCATGGAAGACGATCGCCTCTCGGTCACCGTGCGACCGCAGCGCCTCTGTCAGTAACTGGCTCATGCAGCGATCATGAAGCCGCCCCGACGGGCCAGAAAGGTGGGCGCTGGTCCTGGTGTCACGGCCACCAGCCAGGCGCTCCGCCGAGGACCTACGTTGAGCAACTGTTGCCTTCCCGCGTTTCTTCCGACCACGACAGGAGCACCATGCGCGCGATCAGCCAGCAGGACGTCTACGGAGGCCCGGAGGTCCTCGCGGAGGTCGAACTGCCGGTGCCGAAGCCCGGTCCCGGCCAGGTCCTCGTCCGCGTACGGGCCGCGGGCGTCAACCCCACCGACTGGAAGGGCCGGGCCCGGAAGGGGTGGTTCGAGCGGCCCCCGCGGGTCCTCGGCTGGGACCTCTCCGGCACGGTGGAGGAGGTGGGCTTCGGGGTCGCGCTCTTCCAGCCCGGCGACGAGGTGTTCGGCATGCTGCCGTACCCGCACGGGGTGGGGTCGCACGCCGAGTACGCCGTCGGCCCGGCCCGTGCCTTCGCCCGCAAGCCGGCCGGGATCGACCACATCCAGGCGGCCGCCCTGCCGCTGGCCGCCCTCACGGCCTACCAGGCCCTGGTCGACACCGCCGACGTCCGGCCCGGACAGCACGTGCTGGTCCACGCCGCCGCCGGCGGAGTCGGTCACCTCGCCGTCCAGCTGGCCAAGCACCTCGGTGCCCGCGTCACCGGCACGGCCAGCGCCGCCAAGCACGACTTCGTCCGCTCCCTCGGCGCGGACGACGTGATCGACTACCGGACGGTGGACTTCCGCGACGCCGTCCGGGACGTCGACACGGCGCTGGTGCCGCTGATCGACGAGACCCGCATCCGCACGGTGGACGTGCTGCGCCCCGGGGGCACCTTGGTCGCCCTGCTGCCCGGCGCGACCGAGGACGAACTCGCCGCGGCCGCCCGCCGTGGCATCCGCTACGTCGCGATGCTGGTGGAGCACGACCGCACGGGCATGACGGCCATCGCCGAGCTGGCCGGCAAGGGCGTACTGCGCGCCCACGTGCAGGAGGTCGTCCCGCTGTCCGAGGCCGCCCGCGCCCACGCCCTGGGCGAGCAGGGCCATGTGACCGGCAAGCTGGTGCTGGTGCCCTGACCGGCGTCCCGGCCTCCGCGGGCCGGCCCGCCGCGGGTCAGCGGATGCGGCCGCGGGGTTTGAGCGGGGTGGCGGGGAGTTGGGGTGCGGGCAGGCGGGGGCCGGCGTAGCCGTGGACGGTGCCGAAGCGGGTGGTGGTCTCCCAGTCGGTGCGGGCCCGGAGGATCTCGTCGTGGGTGCGGCCGATGAAGTTCCACCACATGACGAGGTGTTCCTCGAAGGGGGCGCCGCCGAGCAGGAGCAGGGAGCTGCCGGTGCGGGCGTGGAGGGGGAGTTCGCGGCGGTCGGTGCCGAGGTAGAGCATCGAGCCGGGGTCGAGGAGGGCGCCGTCGACGTCGGTGCGCCCGGACATGGTGAGGACGGCGTACTCGAAGCCGGGCTCCAGGGGCAGGCGCAGGTCGGCGCCCTGGGTGAGGGTGAGGTCGGCGCCGACCAGGGGGGTGTGGGTGGTGCCGGGCGAGGTGGCGGTGTCGAGGGTGCCCAGGATGACGGTGGCGTGCAGGCCGGGGGCGGTGACGGCGGGCAGGTCGGCGTGGTGCTCGAAGGCGGGGTCGGTGTGCCGGTGGGCGTCGGGCAGGGCGACCCAGAGCTGGGCGCCGTGCAGCAGGCGGGCGTGCTCACGGGGGGACTCCTCGGAGTGGGAGATCGCCCGGCCGGAGGTCATCAGGCCCAGCTCGCGCGGGCGCACCGTCCGCAGGCTGCCCAGGCTGTCGCGGTGCAGCACCTCGCCCTCGTGCAGCCAGCTGACCGTCTGCAGGCCCATGTGCGGGTGCGGCGGCACCTGCATCCCCGGCTCACCCGCGATGTCGTCCGGACCGTAGTGGTCGACGAAGCACCACGCCCCGACCATCCGCCGTCCCAGATTCGGCAGCAGCCGCCGCACCACCGTACTGCCACCGAGGGGCACCTGACGGGCGGTCAGCAGCTCGTGGACCGGTCCGGTGCCGGCCTCGCCGCCGCAGCGGGTCGGCGCGGGCCTGGGATCGAGGTTGCTCATGCGCGGATCCACCACCGTACGGATCTGGGGCCGGGGAGTCGGACACGATCATCCACCACCCGCCGCGGTTCCCCGGCGACGACAGGCCCGGCGGGGCGGGCGGGCGCGTGGGGCGGGCGCGCGGGGCAGGCCGGCGGACGCACGGGCCGGGCGGGCGCGTGGAGCGGGCGCGTGGAGCGGGCGCCCGGCCGGCCGGTGACGTGGCCGGTCAGCCGGTGGCGCGGCCGGCCAGGGCGTGGCCGAGGAAGGAGACCGCGTCCGGCAGGACCTTGCGCCAGTACGCCGCGTCGTGCACCCCCGGGGTGAAGCGGGCCTGGACGGTGTCGCCGGTCAGCTTGCGCGCCGCGTCGCAGAAAGGGTCCTCGGTGCCGCACCAGACGCCGATCGGGCGGCCGTGCGGCTGGTCCTGGTGGAGCAGCGGCTCGTTCTCGCGCCAGTCCGCCTCGTCCTTGAAGACGCCGACCGCCTTGGCGTCCCCCCAGCTGCGGAACAGGGCCGGGCTGAGCACGGCGACCGGGCCGAAGCCGGCGCCCCGGTTGCGGGCGTAGCGGAGCGAGCCGAAGCCGCCCATCGAGATGCCCATCGCGGCCTCGGGTGCGCGCAGGCCCTGCTTGGCGAGCCAGCCGGGCAGCTCCTCCAGCAGCATCTTCTGCGGGTCGTCGCCGGACGGCGTGCGCCGCCAGTACGTCGCGTCGCCGCCGTCGACGGCGACCACCGCGAACGGGGGGACGCCGGCCGCGATGGCGGCGACCAGGATCTGCGGCAGCCCCAGGTCGGTCCAGGCCTGGGCGGTGGCGCCGCGGCCGTGCAGGGCGACGCAGACCGGCAGGTCGGCCGGGCGGGCGATGCCCTGGGGGACGATCGTGATCATCTTCACCGGGACGCCGCCGCGGGCCGCGGAACGCTGCTCCTCGTTGCGGAGCGAGGGGACGACCGCGGCGGAGGCGCTCGCCGACGGCGTACCGGAGCCGGCCGCGGTCTGGTCCCCCGCGGAGGCGCCCGGGGTGCCGGGGCCGCCCGGCGCGCCGCCGCCCGGCGCGCCGCCGTCCGGCGAACCGCCGCGCAGCGCCAGCACGGCACCGGCGCCGACGGCGGCCAGCCCGCCGATCCCGAGGCCGGCCTTCAGCAGCCGGCGGCGGGCGAGCAGCCCGGACAGCGCGGACCCGGGCGCGGCCGCGCCGATCACGGGCGGCGCCGGGGGCAGCGGCGGCGCTGCGGGCGGTGGCGGCACCGCCGCCCGCGGGCCGGTGCCCACTCCGGCGTACCCACTCCCCCGGTGGTCCAGGTCCACGGTTCTCCCCTCCGACAGTCAGCCAGCACTGTACGTCGGGTCCGGCCGCCTGTTCGCACCGCATCCGTCACAGCTGATCAACAACCGATCATGACCGGTCGTCCGCACGGCCGTGGATCCGGCCCCGGACCGGCGCGCGGTGCGACCGCCGACGCGCGGGCGGGACAGCCGGCGGACGGGCGGGGCCGCCCGGCCGGTCAGTGCCGGCAGGCCCACCCGGCGTCCGCCGTCGCCGCGTCCGCCAGGCCGCGCAGCTTGGCCACCGCCTCGGCGGGATCCGCCGCCCCGTACACCGCCGAACCGGCCACGAAGACGTCCGCGCCCGCCTCGGCGCAGCGCTCGATGGTGCTCGCCGAGACGCCGCCGTCGACCTGGAGCCACAGCTCCAGGCCGTGCTTGTCGATCAGCTGCCGGGTGCGGCGGATCTTCGGCAGCATGATGTCCAGGAACGCCTGACCGCCGAAGCCCGGCTCCACCGTCATGATCAGCAGCATGTCCAGCTCGGGCAGCAGGTCCTCGTACGGCTCGATCGGGGTGGCCGGCTTGAGCGCCATGGAGGCGCGGGCGCCCTTGGCCCGGATCTCGCGGGCGAGCCGGACGGGCGCGGCGGCGGCCTCGACGTGGAAGGTGACGGAGCCGGCGCCGGCCTCGACGTACTGCGGGGCCCAGCGGTCCGGGTCCTCGATCATCAGGTGGCAGTCGAGCGGGATGTCGGTGGCGCGGGCCAGCGACTCGACGATCGGGACGCCCAGCGTCAGGTTCGGGACGAAGTGGTTGTCCATCACGTCGACGTGCAGCCAGTCCGATCCCCGCACGGCCTCGGCCTCGTCGGCGAGCCGGGCGAAGTCCGCGGACAGGATGCTGGGGTTGATCTGCGCCATTACCGATGCCTTCGTCCGAGGGGTCCGGTGCCGGGTACGGGCACCTCCGCCCCATCATCTCGCGGGGAACGGGCGCGGCCGAATCCGGCGGGTTCCGGACAGTGAGACCTCCCCGTGACCCTCATCACACCCCGGGCGGGGTTATCGTGACCGCCGCCGTGGTCATCAGCCCTGTGCAGCACCGTCGTTCGTCCGGTTTCCGCTCCGCCGGCCGCCCGCTCGCCGGCCCGCCCGACCCACCGCACCACGCGCACCATGTGCACCACACGCATCGCCCTGCACCACGCATCGCCGCCCCGTTCCACGCACTGCCGCGCACCACGCACCGCCCCGTTCCACGCACCGCCGCCCCGTCCCCGTGCTCCCCGCATTCCGTGCTCGTCCGAGGAAGGTCTTCCGTTGGCCGAACTGGTCCATCCCGCCCGCGCCCTGTGGTGGCTCTTCGAGCCGGTGCACGCCGTCACCTACTTCTCGCCCGAGGGGCGCGCCGCCTTCGAGGCGGCCGGGCTGCGCGGCGCCTGGCGCGGCTACTTCGCCGGCCGGGCGGCGCCGCTGGGCGCGGTGGACGCACCGCCGGTGATCGCCGCGTTCTTCAGCTTCGCCCCCGCCATGGTGGAGCGCGCACTGCCGGAGATCTGGAAGCACGCCGACCCGGACGCCGCACTGGCCGCCCGGATCGAGGGCTCCTCGGCGGCACTGGAGCGGCTGCTGGAGCACGTCGACCGGCAGCAGATCGAGCTGGTCGCCGACCAGCTGGAGCAGGCCGTCCTCCGGCTGGACTGCGCCGGCCGGGTGCTGTCCGCCGCCAACGCCGCGCTCCCCCGCCCGGCCGGTCTCTTCGGGCGGCTCTGGCAGACCGCCACGGTCATGCGCGAGCACCGGGGTGACGGCCACGTCGCCGCGCTGGTCTCCGCCGGGCTGGACGGCTGCGAGGCCCTGGTGGTGCGGTGCGCCCTGGACGTCCGCCGCGAGGCGCTGCAACCGTTCCGCGGCTGGACCGACGAGGAGTGGGACGCGGCCGCCGCCCGGCTGGTGGAGCGCGGCTGGCTGACCGAGCAGGGCACGATCACCGAGTGCGGGCGGATCCGCCACCAGTCCCTGGAGGCCGCCACCGACCTGGCGGCCGCCCGCGTCTGGGAGAACTACCCGCGCGAACGGCTCGACCGGCTCGCCGCCGCGCTCAAGCCGATCTCGGCGCTCTGCCGCAGCGCGCTGCCGCCGATCAACCCGATCGGGCTGCCCGCGACCGCGGGGTAGGCGGCCGGCCGGCACGCCCCGGGCGTCCGCGCCCGGGGCGGGGCCGGGAGCCCGGCACCCCCCGGTCGGAGCCGGGCCGGATCACCCGGCCCGGCCGGGGCCGCCCGGCTCCGAGTCGCTCCCGGGCGGCCCGAGCACGATCCCCCGGCCCGCGTAGAACCGCTCGAACTGCCGCCACGGCACGTGCGCGTAGGCCTGCGACTCCCCCGCGAAACCGGACGGGTTGTGGATCACCAGCGCGGTGCCCGTGGTGCCCACCGCCAGCACCAGATGCCCGCCGCGCCGCTGCGGATCGGGCCCGTCCGGGTCACGGATCGCCGGGTGCACCGACAGCATCACCAGCCCGCCGCCGGCCACCGCCGCCGCCACCTCCGCCGGCGTCAACTCCCTTGCCTCCGCGGCCAGCCCCCACCGCTCACGGACGTACCCGGCGAACGGCGTGTGGATCAGCCCGCGCAGCCGATCGCCGTCCCGCTGGTACGCCCCGGCCGCCAGGCACTCCCCGGCCAGCGGCACCGCGGCCGGCGCCACGCCCCACCAGTGGTCCAGCGCCATCCGCAGGCAGGCCACCCCGCAGAGCCGCCACGACCAGTACTCGTACTCCTCCGGGGAGGCCGCGCCCGACTCGCCCCAGCGCGGATCGTCCGCCGCGGCGACCGCGCCGCCCACGATCTCCCGCACCAGCCCGGCCGACTCCCACTGCGCGTAGTAGGGCACCTCGTGCACCACGGCCGCGCCGCCGCCACTGTCCTGCTCCACCGTCCCCATCCCCCGACGCTCTCACGCCGGACGGGCGCAGCCGTTTTGCGACACCCCTCCCCCGTCGCCGACCTGCCGGCACCCCCGCACGCCGGCCGGCACTACGGGGCCCCGGTGCTCCCCGGCACGGGCTCGGCGGCCGCCGAGGCCGCCGTGGGCTGCGACTTGGGCTCCGGCTTGGGCCCCGGCTTGGGCCCCGCCTTCGACCCTGCCTTCGAGGCGGGCTGCGACTCGGGCTTCGACTCGGGCTGTGCGCCGGGCTTCGGCTCGGAGCGGTAGGAGAGCCGGTCAGCCGCGCTCCGCCCGCGGTTCTCGACCGGCACCGAGCCGGTGGCCCCCGCCAGCCCGAACGGCGGCATGTCGAAGTAGATCGCCTCGTAGGAGCCCTCCGGCACGATGTACGTCTCGTGCCAGAGCCCGACGTGCCCGCGCACCCGGCCGCTCCGGAGCTTGCGGTTGACCATGCCCCAGGCCTTGCGGTGGAAGGCGTCCGGCGCGGCGGCGTACTGGTAGAGCTTCTCCTTCGACTCCCAGTACTGGACGACGTAGTAGGTGCGCGGCGAGGCGGTGAGCAGGATGCGTCCGCGCAGCCCGCGGGCCGGGTCCTTGGCCAGCTCGTGGAGCATCCGGAACATGGCCAGCATCACCGGCCCCCAGTGGTGCACCGCCCAGAAGCGGTTGATGCGCATGCCGATCAGCAGCACCACGGTGTCGCCCGTGGCCCCCGCGGTGGTGTAGCCCGGTGTCGGTTTGGCGAACACGTCTGCCTCCAGCTGTCCCCTCGCCCCATGTAATCGGTGATTACATCAGCGGTCGACAAGCCGGTCAATACTCCGCGCAGCGCTCAATTCCCCACTGATCCACCGGGATTGGCGATCCCTTGGCCGAAGGTGTCCAGCACCTGCCCGGCCAGCTCCTCGGCCCGCTCGGGCGGCAGGTAGCCGTCGATGATCATCTGCGCGAGTCCGTACACCAGCGCCTGGCCGGCCAGCCCCACCAGCGCCGGATCCCCCGGCCGCAGCCGGCCCGCCTCCTGGTCGGCGACGATGAACCCGGTGAACGCCGCGTCGATCCCGGACAACCGCTCCGCCAGCTCCGGCTGCCGGTCCGCCGTGAACACCCGCGAGCGGACCAGCTCGAACCGGTGCGGGTGAAGCAGCGCGTACCGGACGAACCCCAGCCCGACCGCCCGCAGCGCCACCCCGGTACTGCCCTCGACCTCGGCCCGCTGCCACTGCTCGAAATCCGCCAGGACGCGGTCCGCCAGGGCCGTCAACAACGCCTGCCGGTCGGCGAAATGGCGGAACGGCGCGCCCGCCGACACCCCCGCGCGCCGCGCCACCTCCCGCATGCCGACCGCGCCCGGCCCCGCCTCGTCCAGCACCTCGAACGCCGCCGTGACCAGCGCCTCCGGCAACGCCCCGTGGTGATAACTGCCCCGCCGGGCAGGCCTCTCCGTCATACCGGCAAGTGCTACCACAGCGCGGCGCCCGGCACTGCGCGCCCGGCACTGCGCGGCCGACGCGGCGGCGGCTCCGCTCGTCGTCAGCCGTCCGCCGGCGGGAGGTCCAGCAGGTGGTGCATCAGGGCCTCCGGGAGAGCCGGGTTCGTCGCGGCCGCCGCGGCCGCCGCCGGATCGGCCAGCAGCCCGGCGAGGATGCCCGCCGGCAACCGCGGATCGGAGGCGGCCGCGGCGGCCAGGCCCCGGTCGGGGTCGTCCAGCAGCCGGACCACCGACGCGGCGGACAGCCGTGGATCCCGCAGCGCCCGCCACCGGACGCCGTAGTCGGTGTCCCGGCCGAACCGCTCCACCAGTTCGACGGTCGACTCCGGGTCGTCCAGCGCGAGCCGACGCATCCGCGGGTGCGGGTGATCGGCGTACCGTACGGCGTTCCCGCGCGGGAAGTTGGGGTGCTCGGGCATCCGGCCGACGGAGTAGCCGTCCCAGGTCTGCCACATCTCCAGCAGCAGCCCGGCCGGGGCCCGGTCGCAGTGCTCGGCCAGCAGCAGCCGGACGGCGCGGTCCTCGTCGCCGGCGAGCCGGTCGGCCACGTCCTGCGGCAGGGTCTTCGCGCAGGCGACGCTGCGGCGCACCAGGATGTGCCCCGAGGCGGCGAGCCTGCGCATCGCGTCGGGGTCGTCGTGCTGCTCGCGGACCCAGTCCAGCACCGGGTGGCGGCCCGCGGGGTCGATCTCCACCGGGATCCGGGAGCGCTCCTCCTCGCCGAGTTCGGGCCGCAGCGAGATCCGCAACCGCACGTGGCGGTCGGCGTCCTGTCCGAGCAGGGCCACCAGATCGGCGGGCAACGTCGGGTTGTCGGCCGCCTCGGCGCGCAGTTCGGCATCCGGGCCGTGGGCGAGCGCCTCGGCGAGTTCGCGGGTCAGCACGCAGCGCGCGGCGGCCCACCGCCGGTCCGCGTCGGCGGGCAGTCCGTCGAATTCGGCCGCGGCGAGCGGTGTCGACAGGTGGTGGCCGAGCAGCGCGTTCGTCCGGACCGTGTCGTCCGCGTCGGTGAGCAGCGCCGCCCGGGCCCGTTCGTCCAGGAGGTGCCAGGCACGGAGCACCGCGCTCCGGCGGACCATCGGTTCCGGGTCGCCGGCCAGCGTGGCCAGGTGCCGGGCGGGGAGGCCGGGGTGGCGTACGAGTTCGGCCCGGACGTCGGTGTCCGGATCGGCGGCAAGGAGGTCGAAGGTGGCGTCGGTGAACTCCGGCCCGCCGTCCACCATGCACACCAGTGCGACCCAGCGGAGCCGGGTGTCCGCCGCCCGGAAGAGCCGCTCGCGCTGGGCGGGCGTGAGTGACCGCTCCACCACCTGCTTGCGCACCCGCAGGTGGGGGTGGGTGATCCAGGCGTCGACGACCTCCTCGGGCAGTGCCCGGTACTGCAGGCTGTGAGGCAGGCGTTCGTTCTCGCCGACGTCGAGGAGCCGGGCCAGGACGTCGGCGCCGGCGGACGGGTTCCGGGCGAGCCCGTCGCGCCACTCGGTGCGCAGCCGCGGTGCGGCATCGGAACGCCGGAGCAGCGAGGCCCAGGCGGGCGACCCGGCCGCGCCGGCCGCGTCGTCCGTCAGGTCCGTGGCGGTGGCGGCGGCGACGCGAGCCCGGGCGGACTCCTCCAGCCAGGCGCCCAGGCCGCCGACGGCGACCAGCCGGACCACGCCCGCCTCCGTACGGCAGCCGACCACCCGCTCGCCGTCGAGGGACATCGTGACGAACTCGGGCGCACCCGGCTCCGGTCCGAGCGCCCCCGCGAGGTCCCAGGCCTCCGCGAGCCGGACCCGGGCCCACCCGCGGTCGCACCCGCAGCCCCGACCGGGCACCTGGACGAGGAACACCCCGTCCCCGTCCGGCACTCCGAGCCCGTCCGCGAGGCGCCGCCACCGCCGGTTCACCTCGGCCACCCCGTCCGGGTGACCGGCCGGCACCACGTCCACCACGCCGGCGCCGCCCAGGACCGCCCGCCAGGCCGCCGCGGCCGGCCGTGTCCCCGGCACCCCGCGGTGCCCGACCCGCTCCAGGCCCGCCCGCTCCAGCAGTTCGTCCGGTTCGTCCCTCGCACACGCCATCCGGCCATCCTCCCGTACCGGCGGGCGCCCGGACCGACCCCGTCCGCCCGTACGGCCCGGGGCCGGCGGGGCTCACCCGGTGCCGGCCGGTGCCGGCCGGTGCGAAAACACCTGGCGGTCGATCACCACCGCCGCTATGCTCGCCGGCGATGACGACTCAACTCCTCCTCGGATCGGGGGTTCTGTCCGCGCAAGGTGAGTGCTGATGCTCACTGAGACCGCGAACAGGGACTCCCGCCTTTCCCTCTGGCAGCGCGTGCGCGAGTTCGCCGTGCCGCCCTCCATGATCGAGACTGCGACCACCCGCCGATCCGTCGGTGACTGGGCGGGGGCGTGTGCCGCCGCAGGCTTCGACGTCGACCTCGATCTGCGCACCACCGCGCGCACGTACGGCCAGGAGCTCGCCTCGCGGGTCCGGGCCGACCTGCGCCGGCTGGCCCCCGACCTGCTGCGCTGGCACCTGCCACGCATCGCTCCCGACGGGCTGCTGCGCCCCGGCCTGACCATCACGCTGGCCCGGTACGCGACCGGTTCGGGCGATGGGCTCGGACGGGTGCACCTGGTGGCCCGCACGCCCCCGGGCTGGGCCGACGGCGGCCAGCGGGTCAGCCTCGCGCTCTGGGACGCGGCCCGCGCCACCGCGGGCCTGCGCCACCACCCGCACCCGCACCCCAGCCGGCGGTTCCGGCTCGACCTGCACCGCCACCTGTGGGACGCGCAGCGGTCCGCCGATCTGCGGGTCCGCTCCGGGGCCGACCTCCCGCCCGCCGACACCGGCCCTTCGGACCCCGCCACCCGGCCTCCGGACGATCCGGACGGTCCGGACAGTCCGGCGGGTGTGCGCGCGCTGCTGGGGCCGCTGCTGCAGCACTGTGCCGTCGACCGGTGGGCGGCCGAGGCCGCGATCCTGCTCCGCGCCGAGGGGCGGCCGGACGGCCCGGTCGTCGTGCGGCTGGGTGGCCGGCGCCGGCTGCTCCTCGACCTCGCCCCGGAGCGGGCCGGGCCGCCCGCGCTCCGGCTCGCCCCCGCCTCCGCCGGGGGCGACCGCGCCACCCGGCGCGGGCACGACGGGCCAGGCAGCGGCCGCGGCGCGCCGCCACCCGTACTGTCCGACGCCGCGACCTGGGTGCTGCCCGATCTGGAGCTGGTCCGCACCGGCTCCGTCGACGCCCGACGGCTGCACCCCCTGGTCGCCGCAGCCCTCGCACCGGACCACCCGCCGGCCGGCGGCCCGTCCCCGCATCCGCACCCGGACGCGGACCCGGCGGGACAGCCCGGCATCGTGGACTGCCGGGGCACCCGGCACCGGATCGGCCTGGTCGACGGGGTGCTCGTGCCGCTCGACCACGACCCGGCGGAGATCCGCCGGGAGGAGCTGCTGGTCGCCCTCGGCGGCACGCCGCTGCCCTGCCTCCAGGTGATCGACCGGGCGCACCGCCGGCCGGAGTGCCTCACCGGTGTCCGGGAACGCCTGGACCACGGCGACGCCGCCGGCGCGCTGGCGGTCGTCGAGGGCCTGCTGGGCCCCGACGCGGTGCTGCGCAGCGGCGCCCTCCAGGACGAACTGCAGGCGGCCGCGGACCGTCTGGTCGCCCACGGGCTGCTCCGGGCGGGTCTGGTCTCGCCCGGCCCGGCTCCCGCGCGACGGCCCGGCACCGACCGCACCCGCAAGCGGCACGCCACCCGTCGCTGACTCGCGAGCCCTCCCGCCGGCGCCCGCGCGGCGGCCCCGCCATGCCCACCACCACGAATCCCAGGTGATCACAGATGCCCACGCCCACACCCACACCCACCCTGTCCGCCACGCCCACCCTGTCCGCCATGCCCTTGACGCCTGCCGGCCCCGTCCCGGACGCCGCCACCCGCACCACCGCCCAGCTCGACGTCGCCGGTGCGCTGCTGGCCCTGCTGCGCGACACCGGCACCGAACCGCGCCCCGACGAGCAGTTGGAGGCGCTGACCCTGGCCGTCGCCGCCGACCTCCCGGTCCTGCTCTGGGGCGAGCCGGGGATCGGCAAGACCGCGGCCCTCACCCAGCTCGCCGCCTCCCTGGAGCTCCCGCTGACCACGGTGATCGCCAGCGTGCACGAGCCGTCCGACTTCTCCGGCCTGCCCGTCCTCGGCGACGATCCCGCCACCCAGGGCGTTCCGATGGCCCCGCCGGACTGGGCGGTGCGGCTGGTCCGGGCCGGCCGCGGGCTGCTCTTCCTGGACGAGCTGTCGACCGCGCCGCCGGCCGTGCAGGCCGCGCTGCTCCGGCTGGTCCTGGAGCGGCGCATCGGCTCCCTGCAACTCCCGCCCGGGGTCAGGATCGTGGCGGCCGCCAACCCGCGCGCCTCGGCCGCGGACGGCTGGGAGCTGAGCCCGCCGCTGGCCAACCGCTTCGTCCACCTCCAGTGGGTCCACGAGCACGACGTCGTGGTGCGCGGTCTCGGCGGCACCTGGCCGCGGGCCACCCTGCCCCGGCTCGACCCGGCCCGGCTGCCGGAGGCCGTGGCCTTCGCCCGCCGCGCGGTGTGCGGGCTGCTCGCGGCGCGGCCCGCGCTGGTGCACCGGCTGCCGACCACCGAGGCCCGCCGGGGCGGCCCCTGGCCCTCGCCCCGGAGCTGGGACATGACGCTGTCACTGATCGCCTTCGCGACCGCGGCCGGCTCCTCCCGGGAGGTCCTCTCGCTGCTGGTGCGCGGCACGGTGGGGGACGGCCCGGGGCTGGAGCTGCTGGCGAGCCTGGACCGGATGGACCTCCCCGACCCCGAGACCCTGCTCGCCGACCCGGCGGGCGCCGTCCTGCCCGCGCGGGGGGACCTCCGGCAGGCCGTGCTCGACGGCGTGGTGGCGGCCGTGCGGGAACGCCCGGACGAGCCCCGCTGGGAGGCGGCCTGGGCGGTGCTGGTCCGGGCCCTGGAGACGGGCGCCCCGGACCTCGTGGTCGTCCCCGCCACCACGCTCGCCTCGCTGCGGCAGCAGGGCTGGGAGGTGCCCGCCTCGATCGAGCGGCTCGCCGGGGCGGTGGGCCTGTCCCGCCGCGCGGACGCGGCGGCAGGCCGGGTCGCCGCCGCCGAGACGGCCGCGACGGCCGCCGGGGCGCGCCGGTGAGCCCGGCCGGGGCGACCGGGGCGGTCGGGGCGACGCCCCTGGAGCTGGACCGCGACAAGCTCTTCGCCGCCCGGCTGCAGGCCGCCCGGGCCCGGCCCTACCTGGCGACGGCGCTGTTCGCCCTGCACCCCGTCGCCTCGCGGCGCGTCCCGACCATGGCCGTCGACCCGCACTGGCGGTGCTACGTCGCACCGGCGTTCGTGGCCCGGACCTCCGTGGAGGACCTCGCCGCCGTCTGGGTGCACGAGGTGTCGCACCTGCTGCGCGACCACCACGGCCGCAGCGACCGGTTCGCCCGGGCGAACGGCCTGACCGGCCGGGCGGAGCGGCTGCGGATGAACATCGCCGCCGACTGCGAGATCAACGACGACGCGTTCGGCGACGGCCTGGTCACGCCGGAGGGCGCCGTGACGCCGGAGTCCCTGACGCTGCCCACCGGCGAGCTGATGGAGGAGTACCTGCGGCTGTTCCGGCTCGGCCCGCACACCGATGCGCTGGCCTGGCTGGACTGCGGCAGCGGCGCCGACGGCCTCGACCGGCCGTGGGACCTCGGACCGGACGGCGCCCACGGGCTCAGCCCGCAGGAGCGCGACGCCGTCCGGTTCCGGGTGGCCCGGGGCATCAACGGCCGCCCGGGGACGGCCCCGCAGGGGTGGCAGCGCTGGGCCGAGCAGGCGCTCCACCCGCCGCAGCCGTGGCGGGAGCTGCTGGGCGCCGCGGTCCGTTCGGCAGCCGCCGGCTCCGGCGCGGGCGAGGACTACAGCTACGGCCGCCCCGCCCGGCGCTCCGCGGCGCTGCCCGGGGCCGTGCTGCCGAGCCTGCGGCGCCGGCCGCCCCGGGTCGCCGTGATCATCGACACCTCCGGCTCGGTCAGCGACGCCGAACTGGGCAGCGCCCTGCTCGAAGTCACCGCGATCTCCCGCGCCGTGGGCGGGCGCCGGGACGTGGTGAGCGTGCTGTCCTGCGACGCGGCCGCCCGGGTCGTCCACCCGCTGTGCCGCGCCGAGGGCGTCCCCCTGGTGGGCGGCGGCGGCACCGACCTGCGGGCGGGCTTCGCCCGGGCCCTGCGGATGCAGCCGCGGCCCGACGTCGTCGTGGTCCTGACCGACGGCCAGACCCCCTGGCCGAGCTCCCGGCCGCCGTGCCGGACGGTGGTGGGCCTGTTCCCCCGCCGCCGCCCGGGCTCCTGGGACGAGGACGACCCCGACTACCGCCCCGACACCCCACCCGACTGGGCCCGCGTCGTCACCATCGAATAGCCCCCGCCGGCCCGGGCCGGCGGCCCGCTGCGCTGCCGTGCCGGCGCACGGCAGCGCACGGCACGGGCGGGGCCGGTCCCTCCGGACCCGGCAGGGGCCGGGTCCGGAGGCGCGCTCTACCAGGCGTAGTCCTCCGGGGCCGGCTTGTGGCCGGGGAAGAGCTCGTCGAGGCGGTCCAGGGTCTTCCGGTCGAGCTCGACGTCGAGCGCGGCGACCGCCGTGTCGAGGTGGGCCGGGGTCCGCGGGCCCACGATCGGGGCGGTGACGGCCGGCCGGGAGAGCAGCCAGGCGAGGCCGAGCACGGCGGGGTCGAGGCCGAGTTCGTCGGCGAGGTCCTCGTAGGCCTGGATGCGCTCGCGGTTGACGCCGAGGATCTCCCCGGCGTGGCCCGAGACGCCGCGGACGGCGAGGCCCTCGCGTTCCTTGCGCAGGACGCCGCTGAGCAGACCGCTGCGGAGCGGTCCCCAGGGGAGCAGGCCCAGGCCGTAGTGCTGGAGCGCGGGGATGACCTCCAGCTCGACGGTGCGGTCGATCAGGTTGTAGAGCGACTGCTCGCTGACCAGCCCGAGGAAGTGCCGGGCGCGGGCGGCCTCCTGGGCCTGGGCGAGGTGCCAGCCGGCGAAGTTGCTGGAGCCGACGTAGATCACCTTGCCCTGGGCGACGAGGACCTCCATCGCCTGCCAGATCTCCTCCCAGGGCGTGTCCCGGTCGATGTGGTGCATCTGGAGAAGGTCGATGTGGTCGGTGCCGAGCCGGCGCAGGCTCGCCTCGACCGCCCGGCGGATCGCGAACGCGGAGAGCCGGCCCTCGTTGGGCCAGTCGCCCATCGGGGCGTACGCCTTGGTGGCGAGCACGGTGCGCTCGCGGCGGCCGCCGCCCTGGGCGAACCACCTGCCGATGATCTCCTCGGTACGGCCCTTCAGGTTGCCCTCGCTGTCGCGGCCGTAGGCGTTGGCGGTGTCGAAGAAGTTGATGCCCCGCTCGTGGGCGCTGTCCATGATCAGGTGGGCGTCCGACTCCTCGGTGTGCGGGCCGAAGTTCATGGTGCCGAGGCAGAGTCGGGAGACGGTCAGGCCGGTACGGCCGAGGTGGGTGAACTCCATGCCGCCCACCTTCGGCCGCCCCGTCGCCGCTGTCCAGCACATTCCGTCGGCCGGTCGCCCGCCGGGTCGAAGATCGTCCGAAACGGCGTGATCACACCGGGCCCGGCCGAAAACCGGCGCAACGGCCCGGTGCAACCGCCGGGGGCGGCGGCGTGCGGCTCAGCGGCCGTGCGTGCCGAACTTCCGGACGGCGAGCGGCCCGCAGACCGCCAGCAGGGCCGCGCACCAGAGCAGCGTCGTCGGCACGGCGTGCTGGAGGGGCCAGGTCGCGCCGGGGGCGGACGGGTTGCCGAACAGCCCGCGGCAGGCCTGCACCACGGAGCTGACCGGGTTCAGGTCGGCGACCACGCGCAGCCAGCCCGGCATCCCGCCGGTGGGCACGAAGGCATTGGTCACCATCCCCAACGGAAAGATCGCGACGGCGAGTTGGCCGGCGACGTCCTCCCTGCCGACGGCCAGCCCGAGCAGCGTGCCGACCCAGGTCATGACGAAGCGGAAGAGCAGCAACAGCCCGAACGCCGCGGCCGCATCGGCCGCGCCGCCCCGGATCCGCCAGCCGGCCGCCAGTCCGACGGCGGCCAGCAGTGCCAGCACCAGCACGCTGACCAGCAGGTCGGCCAGGGTCTGCCCGAGCAGCAGGCCGGTGCGCGAGACGGACATCGAGCGGAGCCGGTCGGTGACGCCGCGCCCGACGTCCCGGGCGGCGCCGACCATGGTGGGCATGAGGCCGTTGACGGCGACCATCGCGAAGAGCCCGGGCATCAGGTACTCCCGGTAGTTGCCGCCACCGGGCACCTGCATGGCGCTGCCGAAGACGTAGCCGAAGACCACCACCATCACCACCGGCACGCCCAGCGAGGCGGCCACCAGGCCCGGCGAGCGGCGGTAGTTGAGCAGCACCCGGAGCATCGAGGACCAGGTGTCGGCGAGCATCCGGGCCGGCGCGGCGAGCACGGGCGGCCCGGACTGCCCGGACCACCCGGGCAGCGCGGCGAGCGGCGGGTGCGCGGACGGCGCAGGCGGTACGGAGTGTCCGGTGGTCATCGGGCGGCCCTCCCCGGTGCGGAGTCGGCGGTGAGCGCGAGGAACACGTCGTCCAGCGACGGCGGCCGCAGCGCGACGTCCCGGGCGACCACCCCCGCCGCGTCCAACTCCCGTACCAGCCGGGGCAGGAGCACCTCGGTGCCCGGCGCGGTGACGACGCTGACGGTGCGCTCCGCGTGATCCACCAGGACGTCGCCCCTCGCGGCCAGGGCGGCCAGCACCACGGTGGCCCGGCCGAGTTGCCCGGCCTCCGCGAGGGTGGCCTCGATCCGGGTGCCGATCGCCGCCTTCAGCCGCTGGGGCGGGCCGGTGGCGATGGCGGCGCCGTTGTCGACGACCACGATGTCGTCGGCGAGCCGGTCGGCCTCCTCCAGGTACTGCGTGGTGAGCAGCACGGTGGTACCGCCGCCGGCCAACTCCTTGACCGTGGACCAGATCTCCTGCCGGCTGCGCGGGTCGAGCCCGGTGGTCGGCTCGTCCAGGAAGAGCACCGGCGGGCTGACGACCAGGCTGGCGATCAGGTCGAGGCGGCGGCGCATCCCGCCGGAGTAGGTGCGGACGAGGCGGCCGCCCGCCTCGGCCAGGCCGAAGCGCTCCAGCAGCTCGTCGGCCCGGGCCCGGGCGGCGCGGGCGCCGAGGTGGTGCAGACGGCCGAGGAGGTGGAGGTTGTCGCGGCCGGTGATGCCCTCGTCGACGGCGGCGTGCTGCCCGGCCAACCCGATGCTGCGCCGGACGGCCTCGGCCTCCCGGACCACGTCGTGCCCGGCCACCCGTGCGCTGCCGCGGTCGGGGGCGGCGAGGGTGGCGAGGACCCGCACGGCGGTGGTCTTGCCCGCGCCGTTGGGGCCGAGCAGGCCGCAGACCGTGCCGGCCGGGACGGTCAGGTCGAGGCCGCACAGGGCCCGGGTGGCTCCGAATCGTTTCTCGACGCCCGTCATCTCGACAGCGTTCGACCAAGCGGTGTCGGACATGGCTCAGCCACTTCCCTTCACTAGGTACAGCGTACGTAGAAGTGCGCGCGCACGCATCGTACTACGTACGCCGTACGTATCTAAGATGGGTGCCGAGGTGATCTCCCAGTGCCGTCCAGCAAGCCCCAGAGCAGCACCACTCCGCCCGCGTCCGGCCCGCCCCCGGCCGGGGCGGGCGGGGCGACCGCGCCCGCGCCCGCCGAGGTGCCGGAGCTGATCTGGCTGCGCCCCGAGCGCACCGGCCGCGGCCCCCGCCCCGCCCACAGCCGGGCATCGATCGCCGACGCCGCGATCGGGATCGCCGACGCCGAAGGACTGGACGCCGTCTCCATGCGCCGGGTCGCGGCGGCGCTCGGCGCGGGCACCATGTCGCTCTACAACTACGTACCGAAGAAGGAGCACCTGCTCGACCTGATGCTCGACGCCGTGGTCGGCGAGTACGACTTCACCGGTCTCGCCCCGACCGGCGACTGCCGCGCCGACCTCCGGCGGCTCGCGCACGCGCAGCTCGCGGTGATGCGCCGGCACCCCTGGCTGCCGGCCCTGGTGGTCGCCCGCCCGGGGATGGGCCCGAACGCCCTGCGCTACACCGACCACTTCCTCGCCGTCACCGAGCCCACCGGCCTGGACGGCAGCACGCGCCTGGAGGCCCTGGCGCTGCTCAACGGCTTCGTCTGCCAGTACGCGCAGTACGAGCAGACGGCGGTGGCCGGCGCCAAGTGGCAGGCAGACCTCGTCGGTTACCTCACCAGGGCCGCCGGCAGCGGCGAATTCCCGCACCTGGCGGTCGCGTTCGCCACAGCGGGGCCGCCGTCGACCGATCCGGACGCCACCTTCGACCGGTCACTGACCCGGGTGATCACCGCCGCGCTGGCACCGGTCGACCGGGCCTGACGGTCCGGGGGGCACCGGCGCCCCCCGGGCCTCTTCACTCGACGCCGCGTCGGACCACCGGCCTCAACGGCGCGCGACGCCGAGCGGCCCGCGGCTGCCCGGCACCAGCAACCAGAGCAGCCAGGCGCCGGTGCCCAGGAAGAGCATGTTGAGAGTGATGTGCAACGGCCCCTCGCCCAGGCCCACCTGGCGCGTGCCCAGCCACTGGGAGACCACGGCCTTCGTGAGGAAGAACAGCGCCACGTCGGCGGCCACGGTGGCGCCCCAGACCGCCGCCGGGTGCCACCGCGGGCGGGGCAGGGCGTGCAGGAGCGCCAGCACGCCGGTCACCAGGAGGGCGTGGGGCACGAACGCGTCCGGGATGGTGCCCAGGTAGTTCCAGGGCAGGGCGCAGCCGATGAGCCAGATCAGCCCCATGCAGCCGACGAAGCGCACCAGCGCCGCCCCGACGGCGGTCACGCCCGCACTCGGGGTCGCGGACGGGGCGGCGGTCGGGACGGCAGGCGGCACGGCGGGCGGGGTGAAGGTCAGGTGCGGAGCCGGGGCTCCCGTGGCCACCGTCGGCCCGGTCTGCTCGGGCAGCCACGCAGCCGCTGCCGCCGCCTGCGGGGCGGTCGCCGGCAGCGGCGTGGTGGCCGCCGACGGGGCGGACACCCACGGCTGGGCCCCGTACCACCCGCCGCCCGGGGCGTCCGGGGCCGTCGGCGCCGCGACCGCCGCACCCGCCCGCGCCACCGCCTCCAGCGCCGTCAGCGCCTGCCCGGCGGTCGCCCGCAGCGCCGGGTCCTTGGCCAGCAGTGCGCCGAGCAGCGGTGCGAGCGCACCGGCCCGGACGGGCGGGCGCGGCTCCTTGGTCACCACGGCCACGCAGAGCGCCCCGAAGGTGTCCCCGCTGAACGGCATCTCGCCCTCGACCGCCGCGTACAGCGTCGCGCCGAGCGACCAGAGGTCGTTGGCGGGTGCCGCCGGCTTCCCCTCCAGCTGCTCGGGCGCCATGTACGCGGGCGTGCCGATGACGGTGCCGGTGCGGGTCAGCGCCGTGGTCGCGTCGGCCATGTGGGCGATGCCGAAGTCGGTCAGGATCACCCGGTCGCCCATCAGCAGGACGTTGTCCGGCTTGAGGTCGCGGTGCACGATGCCCGATGCGTGCGCCTGCTGGAGCGCCTTGACCATGGCGACGCCGATCTCCGCCACCCGGGCCACCGGGAGCGCGCCGTCGCGGGCGACGGCGGCGGCCAGCGAGGCCCCGGTGACCAGCTCCATCACGATCACCGGCGCACCCGCGTGCTCGACCACGTCGTGCACGGTGACGATCCCGGGGTGGTTGAGCCGCGCGGCGGCCCGCGCCTCGCGCAGCACCCGCTGGACGAGCTGCTCGCGCTCGGCGTCGGTGACGCCCTGCGGGAGCAGCACCTCCTTCACCGCGACGTCGCGCCCCAGTGTGGTGTCCAGGCCTCGCCAGACCCGCCCCATGCCGCCCTGGCCGATCAGCTCCTGGAGCTGGTACCGGCCCCCGATCAGTGCCCCGTTCACCCCTGTCACGGCCCTCACCCTAGCGTCACGGCGGCGCGTCCTCGGCGACACCTCGTCAACTCGTCCGCCCTCGTGGCGAACTCCGCCACCGCGCCGACTGCCCGCGGTACAGGCCTGCCGGGCCCGGCGTCCGCGGGGTCATATTCGCTCGCCGACCGGCGGGTCGGCCCGTACCGTGGCCCGGTCGAATGATCTTGGCCGCCCGTGCGCGGCAGCAGTGGAGAACGGGGCGCGAGAACCATGCAGCAGTACCAGGGGTGGACCGACGAGGGCTTCGGAGCGGTCGCCGACGCGTTCGCCGGCAACTACCGGGACTTCCCCGAACTCGGCTCCGCCGTCACGGTGTTCGCCGCCGGCCGGAAGGTCGCCGAGCTGTGGGGCGGAGTAGCGGACGAGCGGACCGGGCGGGCCTGGGAGGCCGACACCGTCGTGCCGGTGTTCTCCTGCGCCAAGGGGCTCGTCGCCGTCTCCGCCCATCTGCTCGCCCAGCAGGGCCGGTTGGACCTCGACGCCCCGGTGAGCCGCTACTGGCCGGAGTTCGCCCGGCACGGCAAGGAGGCCATCACCTGCCGCGCGGTGCTCGGCCACCGGGCCGGCCTCCCGGTGCTGGACGCCGTCCTCGGCTTCGAGGAGATCGCGGCCTGGACCCCGGTCGTCCGCGCGATCGAGGAGCAGCGGCCGCTCTGGGAGCCCGGGACCACCCACGAGTACCACGGCCACGTCTTCGGTTTCCTGCTCGGCGAGGTGATCCGGCGGATCACCGGGCGCACCCCGGGGGCGTACTTCCGCGAGGCGATCGGCGGGCCGCTCGGCCTGGACGCCTGGATCGGCCTGCCCTCCTCCGAACTCGGCCGGACGGCCCGCCTGGTGGAGGCGGAGGGGCGACGTCCGATGCCCGGGCCCGAGCACCTGCTCACCCGGATCGTCACGATGAACGGCACCCTGGTCTTCCCCGGCCTGGACGCGCCGCACGGGTGGAACGACCCGGACCTGCACGCGATCGAGTTGCCGGGCGCGGGCGCAGTCGCCTCGGCGACCGGCCTGGCCGGCCTGTACGCGGCCGCCGTGACCGGCCTGGACGGCGGCGAGCGCCTGCTCTCCCCCGCCACCGTGACGGACGCCGTCCGCGAACTCTCTTCCGGCCCGGGCTTCCTGGGCTTCGACCTGGGCGCCCGCTGGGGGTCCGGCGTGGTGCTGGACTCGCCGTCGTTCCGCCCGATGCTCGGCTCCCGCAGCTTCGGCAATGACGGCGCGGGCGGCCAGTTCGCCTTCGGGGACGACGAGTTCGGCGTCAGCTTCGGGTACGTCGCCAACCGCATGATCGGCCACGGCGACGCCCGCGCCAACCGCCTGGTCGACGCCGTCCGCGGCTGCCTCGGCGGCTGACGGCGCCGGGGCGAGGTCAGGGGCCGGGGAACGGGGCGGGGAACGGGCCGGGGAACGGGCCGGGGAACGGGCCGGGGAACGGGCCGGGCCGGGGAACGGGCCGGGCCGGGGACGAGCCGGACCCTCGGTCGGGGCGGCGTGCCCAACCGCATGCCCGGTGCATATTGACCCAGGAAATGCCTGCTGAAATGCACCTGATGGTGGGCCACCTGCGCACCTAGGCTCGTTCCCATGACAGCCGTTCAGATCCCGCAGCGCATGAACTTCTCCACCGCCGCCCCCAAGGTCTTCCGGGCCGTCCTCGCCCTGGACGCCGCCGCCCGCGCGGGCCTGGACCCGGTCGTGGTCGAGCTGGTGCAGATCCGCGCCTCCCAGCTCAACCAGTGCGCCTACTGCATCGACTACCACACGGGCGACGCCCGGAAGGCCGGCGAGACCGAGGAGCGGATGCACCAGCTGGCCGCCTGGGCGGAGTCCAGCCTCTACACCGCCAAGGAGCGTGCGGCCCTCGCGCTGACCGAGGCCGTGACCCTGCTCCCGCAGGGGGTGTCCGACGCGGTGTACGCGGAGGCCGCGGAGCACTTCGAGGAGGCGGAGCTCGCCCAGCTGATCGCACTGATCTTCACGGTCAACGCGTGGAACCGGATGAACGTCGCCACCCGCAAGACCCCGGGCACCGCGTAACCCGGCGGACAGTCCCCGAGACCCCCGGACAGCCCCCAGGGCGGTGGCCGCACCTCGCGGCCACCGCCCTTCGCCGTTTCCGAGACCGTCGCACAGCGACCCCAACTGCCCGATCGGGCACCCTCCTTGGCCCCCTCCGGCACTCACCGGCATTGTCGTTGACACCTAAAGTTGGTCTAGTCCACCGTAGGAGAGAGCAAGGCCACCGAGACGGGCGCCACGACCGGCTCCCCTCGGCCGGCCACCTCGCCCCGCACGACTCCCGGGCCGGACCCGACCGCCGGCCACCCTTCGCCGCACCGGCTCCACCCCCCGCGACCGCTCTCCCGGGCCGGCCGCACCTCCGTCACGCCCCGGCGCGACCGACAACGGCGGGCACCCCGGCGACGAGGCCCCACCAGGGACAACGACCACCGACCACCGAACGGAGAACCGGCATGCGCAGAATCTGCCTGGCCCTGCCCGCCAACCGGGCCTGTACTGCCACGATTTCGGCGATCGGCACGGAGGCGGCCCACGCCGCCGAGGGCTCCACGCCGGACGCCCCGGCCACCGGAGGTACCGAGTAGATGGCCGAGGACATCGACATCGACATCCGGCAGCTGGCCGAGGCCGACTGGGACGCCGTGGTGGAGCTGGAGTTCGCGGCCTACGCCGCGGACAACCTCTCCGAGGGCGGGGAGTCCCTCCGGGCCCGGGGCCGGTCCTCCCCCGGCACCTGCTTCGTGGTGGAGCTCCGGGGGAAGGTCATCGGCTATCTGCTGAGCCTGCCGTACCCGCTGTACGCCTGCCCGGACCTGGGCGCGGTCGAGCCTGCCGCCGAGCCGGCGGAGCCCCTGCCGGCGGACGCCACGCCCACCGCCTCCTCGCCCCGCAACCTCCACGTCCACGACCTCGTGATCGCCGAGGAGTGGCGCAGCAAGGACGTCGCCCTGGCGCTCATACGGCACTTCAAGGCGTACGCGCAGATGGAGGGCTTCGAGCGCATCTCGATGGTGGCCGTCCGCCGCAGCGACATCCTGCTCGGCATGCTCGGCTACCGGAGGCACCGCGAGGTCGCCGTCCCGGAGTGCTACGGCGAGCGCGCGGTCTACATGTCGATGGCCATCTGACCCGGCGAGCCGGCTGACCGGAGTGGGAAGCCGGCCCGGCCGTGCAACCGTGGGGCGCGTGCCTGCCTGCGCACGCCCCGCGTGAGCGCCTCACCCCAAGGCGCGCGGCAGCGTCACCCGCACCCATTCCTCCGGCTGCGACAGATGCGGAGCGTGACCGGCACCCGCGTACAGGTACCGCTCCGCCTTCGGCAGCGCGAGATCGATCATGTCCAGCACCTCGCCGTACATCGGCGCACTGTCGTCGCTCTGGGTGAGCAGCGCGGGCTCGGCGAAGCCGGTCAGGGCGGTCAGGTCGAGGTCCAGTGCGTCTGGGTCCCGCAGCTCGTCCAGGTAGGTCGGCGCGTTGCGGACGTAGGTGTGCCGGATCGGCGCGGGCAACTGCTCCCACGCCCCCGGGCCGAACGCGAGCGACTCCACGAACAGCTCCGCGGCGGCCGCCGACTCCGCCTGTTCCAGCAGCTCCCGCACCGCGGAGATCCGATCGGCGAAGGCCGTCCCGATCGGCCGGAGGTCCGGATCGGCGAGCAGCATCGCGGTGCCCGGCGGCTCGTGCACGGCCAGGCCGCGGAACAGGTCCGGCCGGGCCGCGGCGAGGCGGAGCGTGACCAGCGAGCCGTACGACTCCCCGCAGACGAAGACCGGCGCGAGTCCGAGCCCCTCGATCAGGCCGGCCAGGTCGGCCGCGTCCTCGTGCACCGACCCCTGGGTGAGCAGATCCTCGCTGCGGCTGTGCCCGCGCCGGTCGTAGGTGACGACGGTGGCCTGCTCGGCCAGCCCGGGTACCACCCGCGCCCAGCTGTCGGCGTCGCTCCAGGACCCGTGCACCAGCACCACGCCGGGCCCGGCACCCCGGGCCTCGTAGTACAGCGACACTCCGTTCACCCTGATCTCGGCCATCGTGAGCCTCCCGACCTCGGTCGTGCTCCAGCCCCTACCCCACCAGCCTGACACAACCGGATCGGGACCGATCAGATCAGCGCACCGCACACGCCGCGCCCCCAGTGCCCCAGCCAGGAACCGGTGACGGAGGGCAACTCCTGCCCCTCGGTGGACTCGTCGTACGGCAGCACGGCCGTCGGCGCCAACCAGCCCTCCCCGGGGTCGATCCGCAGACGCAGGACGTGCACCGGACGCCGGAGCGTGACGTAGAGGCGGAGGTCCGCGGTGCGGGGGTGGTGGCTCTCGTAGCGCTCGTGGACCGTGCGGCAGACCGACTTGATGTCGGTGTCGGCGAGCAGCAGGTACCGGCTGCCGGGGCCGAGGTTGACGCAGAGCCGCCGCCGGGCCTTCTCCCGGGCGGCGTAGGGGAGGTTCTGGTGGTTGTCGACGTGCAGGCCGGGGCGCAGCCCGGACTCCGCACTGACGTGGGTGACCGCCAGGCCGCCCGGGTCGTCGGCCCCGCCGAGGGTCACCGGCGTCGGGTCGCCGAGCGTGGGCACGAACGCGGCGAGGCTGTCGAGGTCGGCGACCGTCCGGGGCACCCGGAACAGCTCGACCAGGCCGCTGTCGCGGGTGAAGGCGGTCGGCGCGAACCGCTCCGGGTGGCCGTCCGGAAGCCGTGCCCAGGCGCCGTCCGGGACGACGACGGTCGTCTCGTAACCGGGTGCGAGGGTGAGCCGGCGGACACCCGCGATCTCGGCCCGGGCGTGCAGGGCGGCCGGATCACGGAATGCGATGGCGGCAGGGTGCATGGCGCTTCCTTGCTCAGAAGGCGGGAGGGAAGAACCGGATGACCTTCGCGCGAGGCGTGATCACGTCCGGTGACGAGGTGCGGGCGCACCTCAGGAGGCGAGCGGGGGCGGCTGCGCGGCCGGGTCGAGCAGGACCCGCACCCAGACCCGCTTGCCCGCACCACGGCGGGTGATCACCCCGAAGTCGAACGACAGCCGACGGACCAGCTCGATCCCCCGCCCGCCCTCGTTGAAGCGGCGCGGCCGGCGCTCCCGGAGCGGCAGGTCGAAGCGCGAGTCCCAGACCTCCAGCCGGCAGTCGCCGCCGAACTCCTGGAGGTAGAGCCGGACTTCACCGTGCCCCTGGCAGGCATGGACAACGGCGTTGGTGACGAGCTCGGAGACGATGAGGACCAGGTCGTCGACCCGCTCCCCCTCCCAGCCCCAGCCGGCGAGTTGGCGGCGGACCTGATGGCGGGCCGTGCGGACCGAGGCGGAGTGGTCGGTGAGGGTGGCTTCCCAGGTCTGGAGCACAGGCCTGATCAAAAAGGACATGGCGATCCCCTTCGGCACATGCAGGACACCCCGTCAGGAGCGTGTCCGTGCGGTCACGTTGAGTGTGGGGCACGGGAAATCGAAACCGCAACCGCAATGCTTGAAGCATTTATTTGATCTTGAAATGGACTTGAGTCCGACTCCCCCGACTGGTGAGACTGGTCGTCCACACCCGGAGGGAGGGACGCCACTTGAGCAAGGACCTGTCAGCGATCAGGCAGATCCGCCTCGGCGATGAGCTACGCGCCTGGCGACTGGACAACAACAGGACGCTGATCGACATGACGGCCGGCCTGAAAGGCTGGAGCCCCGGTCGACTCAGCAGGATCGAACGGGCGCAGCAGCAGATCAACGCGGCAGACCTGGCCGCACTGCTCGACCACGCCGGCGTCACAGGCCAGGAGCGAGAGGACTTCGAGAGTCTTCTCGGGGCGGGGCCACCAAAACAGTGGTGGCGTGAACTCGACTACGCCGAAACGATCACCCCGGCCTTCGCGGAGTACCTGGCACTCGAAGCCGATGCCTCACACATACTCAACTACTTCCCCTCGGCCTTCCCTGGGCTGATCCAGACCGAGGCCTACGCGAAGGAGATGATCGCCGCAGGCGTCGACGCTCCGAACGAGGAGTTGGTGGAAGCCGGGGCTGAGGTTCGAATCCTCCGCCAGCGCCGCCTGACCGACGATCCCGTGCTCGACTTCACGGGCTACTTCGGCGAGGTCGCCTTGCTGGTTGCAGGCGATCGGAAGACTCTGACCTGCCAGATTCGCCATGCCATCGCAGTCTCCAAGTACGCCCATGTCACGCTGCGAATGGTCCCGTTGAGCGCTGGACGACCGGGCATTCTTGCCTCTGGAATCACCCTCATGCGCTTTCCCGACAATCCTGACGATGGCTTCGTCTTCGTCGAAGCCATCGGCGGTATGCTCCCCCGGAGAACAGGCCGCGATGTGCGGCGGGCCGAGAGGACGTTCGCCCGCGTCGAGCGGTTCGCACTGTCCCCGGAGGAAACCGTCTCCGCCCTTGAACTCAAGTTGGAAGAGCTGACGTGAGCGTGAAACACGACCCGTACGACCACCACCCCACCGACGCGAACTGGGTCAAGTCTCCGTTCTCTGCCGAAGGTAACGGCGACTGTGTGATCATCGCCCGCTTCCCCAACGGTGACGTCTGGCTCGGCGACGACAAGGACCCCTCCCGCCCCCACCTCGCGTTCGACAGCGCCGAGTGGGCCGCCTTCGCCCAGGCCATCCAGGCCGACTCCCCCCACTTCACCGCATGACCGAAGGCCCTGCCCGAACCCGGGCAGGGCCTTCGTCCGCCGTTCCACCGGCCGTCCCGGACCGGGCGCAGCCGCTACCGGGTCAGCTCGACCGAGACGTGCGCGGACAGCGCGCGCAGGAAGTCGGGGGCGTCGAAGATCTCGCCGGCGGAGGCGACGCCGACGGTCCTGGTCCGCCCCGTGAGGATGCGGGCGACGGCCTCCACCGCGAGCGGCGCGGTGACGGCGTAGATGTCCTGGCCCCGTGCCACGGCCCGCCGTTCCGCACCACCGGAGCGGATCACGACCTCGACCAGGAAGGTCTGGTCGGAGCGGCCGTCGGCGTCGACGGCGGCCGGCGTCGGGGTGTCCGGTGAGGCGATGTCCCCGGCCGCCTCGACCGTCATGTAGGTGCGCACCTCGGGGATGGGCAGGTGGCTGGGGATGGTGACGACGTCGGCCATGGTGAACTCGCCGATGACGGCCCGGGTGCCGACCGGCTCGGGGAAGTCCCACTCCAGGGTGGGCGCCGCGTCGTCGCGGTACTCCAGCCGCCCGTTCGCGAAGCGGACGCGGCGGCCGCCCCGCCGCTCCCGGGAGACCACGCCGGCGATGCGCGTGCCCTCCGTGGGGTGCCAGCTGTTGAGCCCGTAGGCGACGTGCGCCTCGTCGGCGGCGGTCCAGTCGCCCATCGCCGCGGTGGCGAGGAGGTCCCCGAGGCCGCCGTAGAAGGCCATCGCCGGGACGACCGCGGTACCGGCGGCGCGGGCCCGGTCCGCGAACTGCGCGAAGGTGTCGACGTTGGCCTCGATCTCGGCGGCCACGTCCACGTAGGGGATCCCGGCGCGCAGGGCGGCCTCGATCAGGGGGGCGGCCGTGGTGGCGAAGGGCCCCGCGCAGTTGATCACGGCCGCGACGCCGGCCAGAGCGGCGTCCAGGGCCGCCGGGTCGTCGACCGCCGCCGGCCGGACATCGTCCCCGGGCCGGGCCAGGGCCGCGAGCCTGCCGGCGTCGCGGCCGGACAGCACGGGGACGAACCCGCGGGCCCGCAACTGCGCCACCACGAACCGTCCGGTGTGGCCGTACGCGCCGTACACCGCTACCTGCTGTCCCGCTCCCATGGAGTCTCTCCCCCGCACTCGAACTGCTTCGTCGTCCTCGCGGGCCCGTCCGACCCGCTACGACCATCCTGGCGGGGGCGGGCGCCCCGCCGTGAGTGTCCGCAACGCCACCACCCGTACACTTCCGGACATGGGCACTCTCGCGCTGGCTGTCACCGAAGGCATGCTGCACTTCGAACTGGGCGTGGCGTACGAGGTGTTCGGCCCGGCCCCGGACGCCGTCACCGTCCCCTGGTACGACATCTCGCTCTGCGGACCGGGCGCCGTGCAGGTGGGCCGGTTCCGGCTGGAGCCCGACCACGGGCTCGACCGGCTCCGGGATGCCGACACCGTGATCGTCCCGGGCTGGGCCGACGTCGACCGGCCCCCGCCCGCCGAGCTGGTCGACGCGGTGCGCGAGGCCCACCGGGCCGGCGCGCGCATCGCCTCGCTCTGCACCGGCGCCTTCGTGCTCGCCGCGGCCGGCCTGCTCGACGGCAGACGGGCGACGACGCACTGGGCGCACACCGAGACCCTCGCCGCCCGCCACCCCCGGGTGCAGGTCGACCCGGACGTGCTCTACGTGGACAACGGCAGCGTGCTGACCTCCGCCGGCAAGGCCGCCGCGCTCGATCTGTGCCTGCACCTCGTCCGGCTCGACCACGGCCCGTCTACGGCCAACGCCGTCGCCCGGAACCTCGTCGTCCCCCCGCTGCGGGCGGGCGGCCAGGCACAGTTCGTCACCACCCCGGTGCCTGCCCGGGAGGACCACCCGCTCACCGCGCTGCTCCCCTGGGTGCTCGAACGCCTCGACCGCCCGCTCACCGTGGACGACCTCGCCCGCCGGGCCCTGATGAGCTCGCGCACCCTGAGCCGCCAGTTCCGCGCCGCCACCGGCACCACGCCCCTGCAGTGGCTGCTCACCCAACGAATCCGCCGCGCCCAGGAGTTGCTGGAGAACACCGACGACAGCATCGACGCCGTCGCCGCCGCCACCGGCATGGGCACCGCCACCACCCTGCGCCGCCACTTCCACCGCACCGTCGGCGTCCCGCCCGACACCTACCGCCGCACCTTCCGCTCCCGCCCCGCTTTCGCCCCCCGGCCCGTCCCGCCGGCCCGGCCCGTCACCCCCGCCCTGCCCTTCCCGCCCGCCGGCTGAGCCCGGCCGCCCCGGGCCGGGGCGCCACCGGCGCGCCGCGCCGAGCCGACCGGCACCGGGGGGCCGCTGCGACCCCTGTACGCCGCGGCCCCCCGAGTTCAGATCGCCCGGTTCCGATCCCCCGGGCACAGGCCCCCGGCCCAGGCCGCCGACTCAGGCCGCCGGCACGACCGGGGCCGGTTCGCGCCGCTCACGGTCGGGCAGGACGGCCGGTCCGCCGTCAGGGCCTCCCGGCAGGCGTGGTCGGCCGTGTCCCGGCCGAACGCCCCACCGAAGCGGATCGCGCCGTAGCCCGCCCTCTCCATCTCCGCGGCGGCGTCCCGGACCCGGTCGGCCGGACGGACATCGAAGGCGAATGTCCGGATCCCGACCCGGCCGAGCCGGCTCCACGCGGTGTCCGTCATTGCGACTCCTCGGAGTTGGTGAAGGTGATCGTCGGGCCGCGGGCAGCGCGCAGCCGGGCACGCTGCGGCTCGCAGCCTTCCGGAGAGGCTCTCCGGTTCGCCGCGGCCTACAATACGGAGAAGCTCTCCGCTTGACCACCGATCGCAAGGAATCCGCCCATGACCCCGGCCCAGCGCACGGACGCCCGGCGCAACCGCGAGCGCCTGCTCGCCGCCGCCCAGCAGGCGTTCGCCGAGGCCGGCGCCGAGGCGTCGCTCAACGACATCGCCCGGCGGGCCGGCGTCGGCCCGGGCACCCTCTACCGGCACTTCCCCACCCGGGACGCCCTGCTCGCGGCCGTCCTCCAGGAGCGCGTCGAACGGCTCTGCGCCCGCGCCGACGAGCTCGCGGCCGCCAGGACGGCCGACCGGGCGCTCGCCGAGTGGCTGGGCGCGTTCCTCGCCCACACCCGCACCCACCAGGGCCTCGGCGGCACCCTGCTGCTGGGGGTCTCGGACGACCTCGCCGCCGACTGCCACCGGCTGATCCGGGACGCCGCCACCGCCCTCCTCACCCGCGCCCAGCGCGACGGCACGGCCCGCCCGGACCTCACAGCGGCCGATCTGCTGCAACTCGTGCTCGGCATCGCCCTCACGACCACCCGCCCCGACCAGGAGGACGACAGCCGCGCGGAGCGGCTGCTCACCCTCGCCCTGGACGCCGTTCGCACCCC
The DNA here is from genome assembly GCF_045208415.1 of Kitasatospora sp. NBC_01560. Lineage (NCBI taxonomy): Bacteria > Bacillati > Actinomycetota > Actinomycetes > Kitasatosporales > Streptomycetaceae > Kitasatospora > Kitasatospora sp. NBC_01560. Next base: position 2,311,878 of record NZ_CP109364.1, read on the forward strand.
GGGTCAGGGCCGGCCCGCCGCCCGGTAGTGCTCGGAGCTCGCGCAGACAGGCGGCGCGGGGAGCCCGACGGCAAGGTGGGCGCGAGCCCCGGTGACCACAGAGGTGCGACGCTCCGTGATCACCGAGTCAGCCGGATGCGAGCGCCTCGCGCAGCACAGGCGATGGGCGTTGTCGTCTAGTCCTGTGACCGGTCGACGACAGGAACAGCGGTGACGGGGTTGTGGCCCGCGGCGACCAGCCGCATGACGAACCCCGCCACGTCTTCGAGCTGCCGAGCGTGCTCCAGTCCGCCAATCACGGCGGGCACGCCACCGAGGTCGCGGATCAGTTCTGCGGCGATGTCGAGCGCCGCCTCGTTGTCGCCGCACATCGCCACGGTGCGCTTCGGCTGCCCCGTCGGCGTCGGCGCCAACCAGCTCGCCCCCGCGAAGAGATGCAGCGCCTTGACCACGTGGCTGCCCACGGCTCGCTCGGCGATGTGCTCCACCGCCGACCCGGTGGGCAGCTTGAGCAGGCCATCGGCGTAGTCCACCGCGTTGGTGCAGTCGATCACGGCCTTGCCGGCCAGCGACCCTTCGCCGGCTCCGGCGAGTTCAAGCACCTGGTCGATCCCCTCCCACGCCACGGCGACGACCACGGCATCGCTCGCCCTGGCCGCCTGCGCGGGGTCGACCGCCTCGACGGCCTCGCCCAGCCGCTCGGCGATCGCCTGGGCCCGTTCCTGTGAACGGCCTGCGACGAGGACGTGGTGTCCACGTCGCGTCCACGCCTCTGCCAGTGCCGAGGCCATCACGCCGGTGCCCAGAATTCCGATTCGCACGCTGCTCTCCATTCCTCGAAGGCCTGATACCTCGTTACGGTAGGGACCTCGGGCCTACCGATCGGTAGGCCCGAATCCGGTAGGAAGAGACGCGTGAACGACCACTGCGAGCCCTTCGCCGCCGACTGTGCGGTGCGCCTGGCCACCGAGCTGATAGCCCACACCTGGGACCCGGTGGTACTGATGGCGCTACGGGCGGGCAGGCGCCGCCGGATCGACCTTCTGGGTGCAATCGCGGGCATCAGCGACAAGGTCCTCGCCCAGACGCTGCGCCGCCTGCACACCAACGGCCTGATCGTACGGATCACCAAGCCCGGTGATCGCTCCGTGGCGTACGAGCTGTCGGAGTTGGGCGCCAGCCTCTCCGACGGGCCGCTGGCCGCCCTCGGCCAGTGGGCGATCGATCACGCCGATCAGATCCTTGCCGCCCAGGAGCACCACAGCACCGTTTCCGGCGACCCGGCAGCAGTCGGATAGGCGTGCGCTCACGGGCGACGGTGCGGGCGATCGTCCCGAGTTCGGCGCGGGTCCTGGCCGAGTCGTAGCCGGCGTCCGGATGCACAGTGATGCTGTCGGGCAACGACCCCAGGTCCTGGGTTGGCCCGGGTGGTGCGCCACCGGCCGGACAGGAGCGCCGCCGAGGCCGGCACGATGCCCTCCGTAAGGGAGTTGGCCACCACCGAAGGCTGTGAGGCCGTCCGCGCGACCGGGCCCGCCGACCCGTCCGGCGAAGGGTCGGCGGCTGAAACGCATTGCACCGCAAGGGCGGTTCACCCACAGGGGCCGAATCAGCCATTCTCGATCCGGCCCCGGTACCCCTCCGTAGACGGACCAGCGACGGCTAGGTTGACCGTGACAACGAGAGGCGGCCACCGGGCAGCCGGCGCCGCCCTGGCGAAAGGTGCCCGACATGCAGGTGAGCGTCGACCGGGACCGTTGCTGCAGCTCCGGCTTGTGCGTGATGAACGCCCCCGCGGTCTTCGACCAGGACGACCGGGACAGTCTTGTGATGGTTCGTCAGATCGTGCTGCTGCCCGCGCAGTTCGACGAGGTCAGACTCGCCGCCGAGCTCTGCCCGGGCCGGGCGATCACCGTCACCGGGGACGAGCCCGCGCGGACCGGGGCCTGACGGACCCCCGCCGCCGGCCCCGCAGGCCGCCGGGAACCTTCCCGGCCCCGGAACCCCACGAGAACACCCGCGACGTGAGGAGACCCCCGCCTTGACCACCGCACCCACCACTCCCGTCCTCCCACTGCCCGCCCGGCACTCCGGCGGCTGCCCGTTCGGCCCGCCGCCCGCGTACTCCGAGGCCGCCGCCACCGGGCCGGTGACGAGGGCCGAGCTGCCCGACGGCGACCTCTGCTGGCTGGTCACCGGCTTCGCCGAGGTCCGCACCGTGCTGTCCGACCGCCGGTTCAGTGCCGACATCCGCCACCCGACCTTCCCGCTGCTGGTCGCTGGCGCTCGCGGGCTGATCGGCGACAATCCGGACTTCCTGCGGCTCGACGACCCCGAGCACGCCCGCCAACGCCGCATGATCACCGGGGAGTTCCTGGTCAAGCGGGTGGAGGCGATGCGCCCGGAGATCCAGCGGATCGTGGACGAGGAACTGGACCGGATGACCGCGGGCCGGACCACCGCCGACCTGGTCACCGACTTCGCGCTGCCGGTGCCCTCGCTGGTGATCTGCCTGCTGCTCGGCGTGCCGTACGAGGACCACGACCGCTTCCAGAGCCTGAGCCGCACGATGCTCAGCCGGGAGAGCACCGTGGAGCAGCTCCGGGAGGCCCAGGAGGGGGTCCGGGACTACCTGCGCGACCTGACGACCCGTAAGCGCGCACAGCCGGAGGACGACGTCCTCAGCCGGCTCGCGGCGCGGGACGACCTGACCCCGGACGACGTGGCCGGCACAGCCGTGCTGCTGCTGATCGCCGGGCACGAGACGACCGCGAACATGATCGCGCTGTCGACCGCGCTGCTGCTGGAGCACCCCGAGCAGATCCCCGGCCTGGCCGACCCGGCCACCCTGCCGGGCGCGGTGGAGGAGCTGTTGCGGCTGCTGACCATCGTGCACACCGGCCTGCCCCGGGTGGCACTGGAGGACGTGGAGCTGGGCGGCGTCACCGTCCGGGCCGGGGAGGGCGTGATGGCGATGCTCTCCACCGCCAACCGGGACGAGACGGTGTTCGGCGGCGCCGGCCATCGGGCGACGGACGAGCTGGACCTGGACCGGGACGCCCGGCGGCACCTGGCGTTCGGCTTCGGCGTGCACCAGTGCCTGGGCCAGCCGCTGGCCCGCGCCGAACTCCAGATCGCCCTGGAGACGCTGTTCCGCCGGCTGCCGGGGCTGCGGCTGTCCGGCGAGCGCGAGTTCCGTACCGATTCGTTCATCTACGGGATGCGGTCACTGCCCGTGAGCTGGTGAGCGGGGCCCGACCGGAGAACTCCCGCCGGAGTACCGGGCGGAGCCGTCCGGCCGATCATGTGCGGAGCCGGATGCCGCGCCCGCGCAGGTGGGGGCGGCACGGGCCGTTGCCGTAGACCTGGTCGGCGGCCACGCTGCCGGCCGTCTTCCGGGGCCCGCCCGGCCCCGTCCGCGGGACACGGATCTTCTCCGGTACCGGCTCGAACTGCGCGCAGTCCGCCCGCTGCCCCGGCGTGACGACCAGGGGCGGCGGGCGGCACCGGCCGTCCGGAGCAGCCGCCCGGGCCGGCTGCCGGCCGGCCCCGCCTACCCCTGCGGCTTCAACCCGTCCATCACCAGCCGGAACAGGTGGTCCCGGCGTTCGGCCAGACCGGGCGCCTGGTCGGCGATCCAGCTGAGGGCGTTGACCAGGGCGTACAGGTCGACGGCGGCCACGTCCGGGCGGACGAGGCCGGCCTGCTGCGCCGCCGCCAGCAGCCGGCCCCCGGCCTGCCGCATCTCCAGACAGGCGGCGTGCAGGGGGGAGGCGGCGTCGGCCAGGGTGGCCATCAACGTGGCGGGCAGGCCCCGGTAGACGGCGGTGCCGAGGGCGAACTCGGCGAGCCAGTCGGTCAGCGCGCGCTCCGGCGGGGCGGTGGCGGCGAGGGTGTCGGCGCGCTCGGCGAGCCGCTCGAAGCGCCGGCGCAGCAGGGCCTCCAGCAGTGCCTCCCGGGTCGGGAAGTGCCGGTAGAGCGTGCCGAGGCCGACCTCGGCACGGCGGGCGACGTCCCGGAGCGAGGCCTGGGTGCCCTGTTCCGCGACGACCTCCGCGGCCGCCTCCAGGACGCGATCGCGGTTGCGCCGGGCGTCCGCACGCGGGGCGCGGGCCGCCGCCCCCTCCGGCGGATCGTCGGCTTTCGATGACTCGATCGGCATGCGGCATCCCGTCGTTGACAAGCGGAGCGGCGCTCCGGTTAGCTGTTCCGGAGCAGTGCTCCGAATTGTACCCGGGGCGCTCCGCCATGCGATCGGGGAGAGACATGGGCACGGAATCGATGTACGCCGTCCGCCTGCACAGCTTCGGCGAGCCCGAGGTACTGGTCCACGAGGAGGTGGCCCGCCCGGCCCCCGGGCCGGGCGAGGTCCTGGTGCGCGTCCACGCGGCGGGCGTCAACCCGCCCGACTGGTACGCCCGGCGCGCGTTCGAGAACTTCCCGGTCGAGCTCCGCCCGGCCTGGACGCCGCCGCTCATCCTCGGCAGCGACATCTCCGGCACGGTCGCGGCAGTCGGCAGCGAGGTCGCCACCTGGCAGGTCGGCGACGAGGTCTTCGGCCTGGTCAACTTCCCCGGCCGCGCCGCCGGTTACGCCGAGTACGCGGTCGCCCCCGCCGACCACCTGGCCCGCAAGCCCGCCGGCCTCGGACATGTGGAGGCCGCGGCCGTCCCGATGGCCGGGCTGACGGCCTATCAATTCGTCGTCAAGCACCTCCGGTACGGCCCGGGCGGCACCGTACTCGTCAACGGCGCCGCCGGCGGGGTCGGCCACTTCGCCGTCCAGCTCCTCCGGGTGGCCGGTGCGGAGCAGGTGATCGGGGTCGCCTCCGGACGGCACGAGGAGTTCCTGCTCGGCCTCGGCGTGGACCGCTTCGTCGACTACACCCGGACGCCCGCCGAGGAGGTCGTCCGTGACGCCGACCTGCTGCTCGACACCGTCGGCGGGCCGGACGCGCACCGCCTGCTGCCCACCGTCCGGCGCGGCGGCCGGATCGCCCCCGTCTTCCTCGGGGACTACCGCCCGGAGCGTGCCGCAGCGCTCGGCATCACGCTCAACGAGCAGATGTGGCAGGTCCGTTCGAGCGGCAGCGACCTCACCGAACTGGCCGCCCTGCTGGACTCCGGCCGGGTACGGGTCGGCATCGACAGCGTCCACCCCCTCCAGGAGGCCGCGGCCGCCCACCGCCGCGCCGAACAGGGCCACCTCCAGGGCAAGATCGTCCTGCAGGTCACCGACCGGTAGTCCCGAGCCGCCGCCTCAGCGCTCCTCTCGGCGCGGCTCCCCCGCCGGCTCCCCCGCCGGCTCCTCCCGCGACCCCGCCACCGGCGCCGGCACCGCGCCCGCAAGCCCGGGTGCGGCGCCGCCCCGGCGCCTGCGGTACTCGGCCCCGTACGCGACCGCCAGCGGCGGCAGCACGGCCGCCGCCGCCAGCGCGAGCACGGCCGGGGTGACGTAGCCGGGCACGGCATCGACGGCGTAGCTCCGGCCGCCGGGCACGTGGCAGACGAAGCCGAGCGGCAGGTACTCCACCTCGTAGTCGTCGACCAGCAGCGCCTTCTCCATCCCGGCCGCCCGGCACGGCCGGAGCGGAGTCGAATCCGTCCCGCCGTCCTCCGCGTCGATCACCTGGAGGCCGACGTGCAGCGCGCCCCACAGGTACAGCGCGACGGCCCCGGCAGCGGCGAGCGCGGAGAGGCCGCGCACCAGCCGGCCGGTGTCGCCGCGGTGGCGCACCAGGGCCACGCAGCCGTACCGGAGGAGTACGAGGACGAGGCACGGAGCGGCCAGGACGACCAACAGAAGCAGCACGGCCCCACCCTCTCCCGGGGCGCCCTCGGCGGCACCCTCACCGGGGATCATAGGATCGGAGGCCCTGCCCGCCCCAGCGGTCGGACGGCCCGCGGCGTGGAACCTTTGCGCGCCACCCACGCCATCCCTCCACACCCGGAGAGGCGCCCGAAGGGCCCTCAGGTCGCCGCCCTCCCCCGGACCGCCCGCCGTCCGCTCACCGGCCCCGCCGCCGGCTGCCGGCTGCCGGCTGCCGGCTGCCGGCTGCCGCAACCGTTCCCCCGCCGATGGACGGCCTGCCGATCGAATCGGTGGCGTCGCCGCGCCGATTCGCGGCGGCCGCCCCGCGATTCCGGCGCCACGAACCGCATCGGCCCCGAACCATGGGGCCGGCCCCGCTCCCGACCGGGGGAACTCCCCTACGAAAAGGGCTCCGACCGATCGGGCAGCGCGAACTGCCCTTTCGGGCAAGGGTTTCCGGCCGACGTCGCGACCGAAACCGATGCGGCCGCTCCGGCGCAGGTCACCGCCGCCCGGAGCTGCCACCGGATCATCATCCGGCCTCCCCAGGAGAAGGGTTGACACCACAAGTTGGTCTAGTCCACCGTAGGAGAAAGCAAGTTCGAAGAGACGGAAAGCCCTGGCCGGACACCCTGCCGGGCATGCGAGTTGGCTACCGGATCCGCATGTCCGCCAAGAACGTCAACGAGCCACGAGGGGCGCCAGCAGCAGAAGGAGGACGGAATCCCGGCCCTGTCCCCGCGGACGACCGCAGCGACCGTACCGGCCGCGGCGAGCGCCTGACCGCGGGAGCCGCCGGGAACGGCGAGTACCGCAACCTCCTCCATCACCCGGCAGCCCCCGCCGCCCTTCAGCACCTTCCACCTCCGGACGGTCGGCCCGGCGCAGCCGCACACCGGCACCCGAGCCGTCCCGACCGCCCCTGATCGGCGGGCCGTTCGAACCGCCGACCGCCCCCGAGCCGGTCGGCACCCTCCTGGCCGAACGCCCCCACCCGAGCTCCGGACCCCCGACACGCCGCGCCGGCCGACGGCGCCCGCCGCGGCGCCGGTCTGCCCGCACCCCCGCGCGCGCGGCGTGCACCCCGGGCGCAGCCGCGCGCACCGGGCGCCGCACGCACGCGCCCGAGCAGCGCGCGCCCGGACCTCACACACCCTCATGTCACCTGCCCGCAGCGCCGTCCCACGCCACCTCACGTCCCCTGACGCCGCCCTACGCCGCCCTACGCCGCCTTACGCACCGACCGCCGGAGCGCTGTTCCCTCCCGGCCGCACGAAGTCTTCCGATCCTTGGAGTGATTGCATGCCGACCCCTGACGGACACCTCTACCGGGCCGCGTCGGACCGTCCCTACTTCAGCAACGACGGCGAGGCCTACCTCGCGCAGACCCCGCTGAAGGACATCGAGAAGTCGCGGCCGCTGCGCGTGCTGTCCGAGCAGGACTTCACCTTCTGGCAGACCTACGGCTACGTCGTCGTGAAGCAGGCGATCCCCGCCGAGGCGGCCCGGCGCCTGCTCGACTTCGCGTGGGAGTTCCAGGGGCTCGACCCCGAGCGGCCGGAGACCTGGTACGAGGAGCGCGAGCACCGCGACGAGCTGGACCAGCACCTGCACGTCTACGGCTTCGTCGAGGCGTACCAGCACCAGCTGCTCTGGGAGAGCCGGCAAGCCCAACGGGTCTACGACGCGTTCGTCGACGTGTGGGACTGCGAGGAGCTGTGGGTCACGCTCGACCGGCTCAACCTGAACCCGCCGAACGTCGGGACGCGTGACCGTGCGCTGATCGAGCCGACCGACAAGGGCTTCGACATCGAGCTGCACTGGGACGTCGACACCACCCTCGGCATGCTGCCGCAGCGCGTCCAGGGCATCATCGCGCTCAACGACACCCGGCCGGACCACGGCGGCTTCCAGTGCAATCCCGAGCTGTTCCGGCGGTTCAACCAGTGGCAGGCCGCCCAGCCCGCCGACCGGGACCCGATCCGGCCCGCCGTCGACCGCGCCGAGTTCCCGGTGGTCCGGCCCGACCTGGAGGCCGGCGACCTGCTGATCTGGAACGGCATGCTGGCCCACGGAGTGGCCCGCAACGTCTCCGAACGCGGCGTCCGCGCCGTTCAGTACCTGTCGATGATGCCGGCCCTGGAGGAGCACGCGGAGCTGCGGAGCTCGCGGGTCGCGTCCTGGCGCGACCTCTCCACGCCGACCTGGAACCGGACGCTGGTCGGCGACGCCCGCCGGCACGAGTCGCTCCGGTACGGCCGCGCGGAGCTGACCGGACTCGGCGCCAAGCTGCTGGGCCTCGCGTCCTGGCACGGCGGCCGCGCCGAGCACCCCGACACCGAGCACCCCGACGCCGCCCGGACGGACGCCGCGCCCACCGACGCCGCCCGGCACGACACCGCACAGCACCTCCCGCAGCAGGACGCCGAAGGGTGAACCGGAGTACCGGCATGCACAGAATCTGCCTGACCCTGCCCACCAACCGCCCCTGCGCCGACACGATTTCGGCGGTCGGCGCGGAGGCGGCCCACGCCGCCGAGCACTTCGGCGCCGACGTCCACCTCCTGGTCCTGGACTCCTCCGACGCCGCGACCTTCGCCGTGCACGCCAAGGCCGCCGCCGCCCTCCCGCCGACGCCCGGCGTCACCGTGCACCACCTGGACGAGACCGCCCAGCGCGGCTTCCTCCGCGAGGTCGTCGACCGCTCCGGCGCCGCCGACCCCGACACCCTGCTCGACCTCATGCTCCCCGACGCCGTCTCGTACGGGGCCTGCACCAATCGCGCCTTCCTCCTCGCCGCCGCCCTCGGCTGCACCTCCGTGCACCGCCGCGACTCCGACAGCGCCTACCAACTCCTCGACGGCAAACCGGTCTTCCCCGTCCACCACGAACTCCGCACCCTCGGCAGGCGCGCCGCCGACGCCGCGGGCGCGGTGACCGACGCACCGCTCGACCCGGTGCACGCGGAGAAGCCGGTGTCGATGGTCGGCAGTTCCTTCGTCGGTGAACTCTCCGTCGACATCGGTGAGATCCGCGCACTGGACGAGGAGCTCTACTACCGGGTGGTGGGTCTCTGGGCCCGGGCCGGGGCATCCGAGGAGGAGCGACGGGAGCTGGTGGACGACTCCTTCGTCGGCGCCGGCACCGAGCCGTTCACCGCCGACCGTTCGGTGCTGGACCTGCCCGACATCTGGCGGGTGGACATGTGCAACATCGCCCTCGACCACGACGTGTACGAGCGCGTCCCGCTGCCGCCCGCGACCGACACCATCGGCAGCGACTACTTCCTGCTGCACGTGGTCCGTGACGCCACGCTCCCCGGCGTCGTGCACAACCGCAACATCGTCAACTACTACACCCCCGAACGGCGGACCGGCCCCGGGTTCACCGCCTACCAGCTTCGGTTCACCAAGTTCCTGCTGTCGATGCTCTACCTCTACCCGGTCTACTCCGACCTGGAGGAGGCACTCGGCGCCCTGCTGGACGAGCAGCACCACGTCCGTGCCGACGCGATCCTCGACTCGGTGCGGCGCAGCATCGGCGCCGACCGCGCCGAGAACCTCCGGAGGCTTGCCGTCCTCGATCACTGCTACCGCCAACTGGGCGGCAAGTACCGTGACTTCGCCGATCACCTGGCCCCCAGGCGCGGGCGCCTGCTGGACGAGGCGCAGGCGGACGCCGAGGCCTTCGCCCGGCTGATCGAGGCCTGGAGCCCACTGGTCCGCGCGAGCCGGGCGGTCGGGCTCGCCCGGCCGGCCCGGTAGTCGGGCGGGCCCGGCCTTGCCGACGATGCAGCACACCACCGCACTGCGGGCCGCCCTGGCGGCGTCCGCCGACGACCGGATCGTCTTCGACCTCGACGGGATCGAGGGCCAGTACGCCGCACTGCTGCGCGAACTGCCCGGCATCGCCGTCCGGTTCGCCATGAAGGCGTGCCCGGTGGACGAGGTGCTCGCCGCCCTGGCGCAGCTCGGCGCCGGCTGCGACGCGGCGAGCCCGTACGAGATCACCCAGGCCCTGCGGGCCGGCGTCCCGGTCGGGCGGATCCACTTCGGCAACACCATCAAGTCCGACCGGAACATCGCCGACGCGTACCGGCTGGGCGTCCGCGACTTCGCGACGGACAGCCTCGCGGACGTCGCGGCGCTGGCCGTCCACGCGCCCGGCGCCCGGGTGTTCTGCCGGCTCGCGACCACCGGCGAGGGGGCACTCTGGGGCCTGAGCCGGAAGTTCGGCTGCTCCCCGGAGGACGCCGTCGCGGTCATGGAGGCGGCGCGGGCGGCGGGGCTGACCCCGGCCGGTCTCTCCGTCCACGTCGGCTCGCAGCAGATGACCTCGGAGGCCTGGCAGCAGGCGCTGGACGAACTGGCCGCGCTGATCGAGGCGTTGAACGAGCGGGGCATCCTGCTGGACCACGTCAACCTCGGCGGCGGCCTGCCCGCCCTCGGCGTCCTCGACAAGCGGGGCCGGCCGCTCGACCCGCCGGTGGACAAGATGTTCGCCGTGATCCGGGAGGGCATGCAGCGCCTGCGGGAGGTCTCTGCCTCGCCGCTGGACTTCGTGCTGGAGCCGGGCCGCCACCTGGTCGCGGACCACGGCGCGATCCGGGCCCACGTCTCCCGGCTGACCGAGCGGCAGCAGCTCTCCGGCGGGCGCGAGCACTGGCTCTACCTGAGCTGCGGCAAGTTCAACGGCCTGTACGAGATGGACGAGCTGCAGTACCGGATGGAGTTCCCCACCCACCCGGACGCGCCGTCCGTGCCGGCCGTCGTCGCGGGCCCGACCTGCGACAGCGACGACGCCTACGCCCACGAGGGCGGCCTGGTCCGGGTGCCGGCCGCGGCCGCCTCGGGGGAGCCGGTCTGGATCTTCTCCTGCGGCGCGTACGCCACCGCCTACATGACCCAGGGCTTCAACGGGTTCCAGCCGCTTCCGTACACCTGCATCCGCGGTGGCGGCTTCGCCACAGGAGGTTCCGCGTAGATGTCCGACGAGATCCGGATCCGCCGGCTGGCCGCCGGCGACTGGGACGGCGTGGTCGCCCTGGAGGAGCGCGCGTACGCCGCGAGCGGCCTGTCGGAGGGCCGGGCCGCCCTGGAGTCGCGCGGCCGGGCCTCGCCCGACACCTGCTTCGCCCTGGAGCACCGCGGGCGGTTCGGCGGCTACCTGCTCGCCCTGCCCTACCCGCTGTTCCGCTGCCCGGACCTCAGCCTGACGGAGGCGGCCCGGGGCGCCGACGGGGCCGAGGAGGCCGGCGGCGCCCGTCCGGGCCGGCCCGCCAACATGCACGCGCACGACCTCGTCATAGCCGAGGAGCTGCGCGGGCGCGGCCTGGCACCGCTGCTGCTGGACCACCTGGCCAGGGCGGCGCGGGCCCGCGGGTACCGGACCGTCTCGCTGGTGGCCGTCCGCGGCAGCGACGTGCTCTGGGCCCCGCTCGGCTACCGGGCCGATCCGGCGGTGGCGCTCCCGGCGAGCTACGGCGACCGCGCGGTCTACATGTCGATGACCCTGCCGCCTCCGGAGCCCGTCCCGGCCGGTGCCGCCCCCACCCCCGCGGCCCGAGCCGGCGGGCACCCCGACGACCCGCTGGCCGGGTCACCACCGAAAGTCGAAGTGGGCTGATGCACATGTTCCGCGTTCGCGATGACTACCGCCGGGCACAACTGGCCATCGCGGCACTGTTCCTCTTCCTCGGCTTCCAGTACGCGACCTGGGTCTCGCGCCTCCCCGCGCTCCGCACCCGGCTCGATCTGAGCGAGGCGGAGATCGGCCTGCTGCTGATGGTCTGCGGCATCGGCGCCGCCGCGTCCTTCCCGCTCGTCGCGGTCCTGATGAGGCGGCTGGGCTCCCGGGTGCTGGCGTCCGTCTCGGCGCTCGCGCTGGGCGCCGTCCTGCTCGCGCTCGCGGTGGTGCCGAACTACCCGGTCACGTTGCTGGTGGTGTTCTGCGACGGTGTCGCCGTCGGCTGCCTGAACGTGGCGATGAACGCCCAGGGCGCGGCGCTGGAGGTGAAGTTCGCGCGGACGGCGATGTCCAGACTGCACGCGACGTTCAGCGGCGGCTCGCTGCTGGCCGCCCTGCTCGCCTCCGGCGTCAACGCGTTCACCACCACGCTCGCCGTGCACTTCGGCGTGGCGACCGCGCTGCTCCTCCTGGTGCTCGGGCTCGCCCGGCCGGGGCTGCTGCGGGAGGAGCGACCCGCCGAGGAGCCCGCCCCGGCCGGGGCGGCGGCGGAGGAGAAGCGCCGCCGGTTCTCGCTCCCCTCCCGGGTGACGCTCTGGATGGGCCTCGCCATGGTGTTCGGCACCGTCACCGAGGGCGCGATGAACGACTGGTCGGCGCTCTACATCAAGGACGTCGTGCACGCGGCGCCGTCGCTGGCACCGATGGGCATCGCGGTCGTCTCGGTCATGATGGTGCTCGCCCGGATCTTCGCCGACGGCTGGCGCAGCCGCCTCGGCGACGGCCTGATCGTCCGCGTCGGCAGCGTGCTGGCCGGGGCCGGGCTGGCCCTCGCCCTGCTGGTCGGCGGCCTGGTGCCGACGCTCGTCGGCTTCGCCTGCGTCGGCGCGGGCGTCGCCGCCGTGACCCCGTGCGTGTACGTGGCCGCGGCCCGGCAGGGGTCCGACGCGCTCTCCCTGGTGGCCGCCATGGGCACCACCGGCCTGCTGGCCGGTCCGGCCGTGATCGGCTTCATCGCCAGTGCCGGCAGCCTGACCTGGGGCATGGGCGCGGTCGCCGCCTCGGCGGCGGTCGTCTCGCTCTGCGCGACGCAGATCCGCTGGCCCGCCGTGCAGGGCCCGGCGACGCAGGACACCGCAGCGCAGGAGCCCTTGGCGCAGGAGCCCTTGGCGCAGGACAGTGCAGCGCAGGAGCCCCCGGCCGGCGACCCGGCCCCGGGCACCACGGCCCTCACCGAAGCCTGATCCCACCCGGGTGGGCCGGGCCCCGACCTCCCCGCCACCCCGACCTCCCCGCCGCCCCACCCGGACCGCCCGCCACCGGGCCCCGCCCGCCGACCGGGTGGGGCCCGGCGGCGTCCCCGGGGCGCGGAAAGGCGGTGGAACCGCCCCAGCCCCGCTGGTTAGGGTCGGGGGATGACCACTCGTACCTTCCGCATCATGGTCCGCGGCGTCTTCGACGGACTCACCGCCGACCAGCGTGCCGAGCTCACCGCCCGCGCCGACGAGCACAGCATCCTGCACGCGGCCTTCACCCCCGAGGGCCACCTCAGCTACGACCTCACCGCCCGCGCCGCCTTCACCTTCCGTTTCCTCGACTCCGGCGAGGCCGAGGAGGACATCCTGGACGCGACCGAGCGCGCCGAGGAGGCCGCGAAGTCCTGGCTGGCCGAGCGCGGCTACGGCTGCAGGAACCTCCGCTCCCAGGCCGAGGACCTCTCGCAGGCCGCCCTCGGCAAGCGGCAGCGCCGCGCCGCCGCCGGCCGCACCGCCGACTGACCCGCCCCCTCCCCCTCCCCCTCCGCCGGTCCTTGACTGCTCAGCCCGCTGATATGGTTGAGCAGTCAAGGAGGCGGCAATGAGTGAGACCCTGGACGCGTCCCTGCGTCTGCTGCGGGCGCAGGCGACGCTGGTGAGGCGGTTCGACGCGAGCCTGAGCGGTCTGCACGGCGTGAGCCTCGCAGACTTCACCCTGCTGCTCCGCCTCGGCCAGGCCCCCGGCGGCCGGCTGCGCCGGGTGGATCTCGCCGAGGCCCTCGGCCTGACCGCCTCCGGCGTCACCCGCGGGCTGGCCCCACTGGAGCGCATCGGCCTGGTGACGCGCGAGCCGGACGCCCGGGACGCCCGGGTCGCCTACGCCTCGCTCACCGACACCGGCCGCGAGCGGCTCACCGAGATGCTCGCCACCGCCCGCCAGGTCGCCGACGACGTGTTCGCCGCCCCGCGGTGGAGCCCGCAGGACGTCGGCCTGCTCTCCGAGCTGACCACCCGGCTCGGCGGCACCGGCCTGGACGGCACCCCACCGGCCGGCACCCGCCGCCCGTAGCCACCGCCGCCCGCCGCAGCCGCCACCGCGCCGCGCAGCACCCCGCCGTCCCGTGCTGACCGGATCGTTCCGCTACCGGCCCCGATGGTGCCTTCGGCCGGGCGCCCGCAGCGGCCATGATCGAGGCATGAACAGCGCACTCGTCGTCATCGACGTCCAGGAGTCCTTCCGGCAGCGGGCCAACTGGGCCGCCGTCTCCAACCCCGCCATCGTCGACCGGGTGAACCGGCTGGTCGAGCACGCCCGTGCCGAGGGCGACCTCGTCGTCTGGGTCCTGCACGCCGAGCCGGGCACCGGCGACGTCTTCGACCCCGCCCTCGGGCACGTCCGCCCGATCGAGGGCCTGACCCCCGCCGCCGGCGAGCCCGTCCTCACCAAGACCTCGCACAACGCGTTCACCACCACCAACCTCCAGCAGCTGCTCACCGAGCGCGGCATCCGCGAGCTGATCGTCAGCGGCATCCGGACGGAGCAGTGCTGCGAGACCACCGCCCGGATCGGCGCCGACCTCGGCTACCGCGTCACCTTCGTCACCGACGCCACCGCGACCCACCCCATCGAGCACCGCGACGCCCCGCCCGGGCGCAGCCTGGACGAGATCCTCGCCGACCCGCGCACCCTCTCCGCCGACGAGGTGATCGCCCGCACCGAGTACGCTCTGGCCGGGCGGTTCGCCCGGATCACCACCGTGGAGGAGCTGACCGGATCGTGATGCGCGTCGTCTTCCTGCTCGTGCCGCAACTGCACCTGCTCGACCTCGCCGGGCCCGCCCAGGTCTTCTCCACGGCGGCCGACCAGGGCCTCGGCTACGAGATCGCCCACGTCGCCGAGCAGGAGGACGTCCCCACCGCGCAGGGCCTCACCCTCCGAGCCACCACCACCTGGCCGGAGCTGACCCCGGAGGACCTCCTCGTCGTCCCCGGCTGGCGTTCCCCCGTGCTGCGGGGCCACGGCGAGGTGTCGCCGGCCGCCCTGGCCCGGCTCGCCGCCCACCACGCGGCCGGCGGCACCGTCGCGAGCATCTGCGCGGGCGCCGACGCCCTCGGCCGCGCCGGGCTGCTGGACGGCCGGCGCTGCACCACCCACCACGACGTCCAGGAGGAGCTGGCCGCCCGCCACCCGCACGCGACGGTGGTCCGCGACGTGCTGTACGTGGTGGACGACCGCGTGGTCACCTCCGCGGGCATCGCCAGCGGCATCGATCTCGCCCTGCACCTGGTGGCCGGCCGGCACGGCCCCGCGGCCGCCGCCCGGATCGCCCGCGAGATGGTCGTCTACGCCCGCCGCAACGGGGACGAGCAGCAGGCCGGCGCCATGCTCCGGCACCGCGCCCATCTGATCGACGCCGTCCACCGGGCGCAGGACCTCATCGAGGCCCGCTTCGACAGCCGCCTCGGCCTCACCGCCCTCGCCGCAGCCGTCGGCGTCAGCGAACGCACCCTCACCCGGCACTTCACCGAGGCCACCGGGCTCACCCCGCTCCGCTACCAGCAGGAGCTGCGGCTGGAGCGTGCCGAGCACCTCGTCGCACACGGCGCCACCGCCGAATCCGCCGCCCGCACCGTCGGTTTCCAGGACGCCCGCATGCTCCGCCGCCTCCGCGCCCGGGCCGAGCCCACCCGGTCATGACCCGCCCCGGCCGGCCCGGCTGACCACCGGCCCGTCCCCCG
The DNA here is from genome assembly GCF_045208415.1 of Kitasatospora sp. NBC_01560. Classification (NCBI taxonomy): domain Bacteria; kingdom Bacillati; phylum Actinomycetota; class Actinomycetes; order Kitasatosporales; family Streptomycetaceae; genus Kitasatospora; species Kitasatospora sp. NBC_01560. The sequence goes on from NZ_CP109364.1 coordinate 2,327,369, forward strand.
GCAGACGCGGCCCGCGACCACAGACCCCTCCCACCGGCGGACGCCCCGCCGACGAGAACCCCGCCGACGAAAATCCCGTGCGCCACCGCGCACCCGCAGCAAGACTTCGGCCATGGACCACCCCGCCACCACCCCACGCCGGTCGAGCGAACTGCTCGGCTTCGCCGCCGACGCCAAGGTCCTGATCGTCAACTGCGACGACTTCGGGCTGGACGACGGCGTCAACGCCGCGGTCGTCGAGGCCGTCGAACGCGGCATCGCGGGCTCGTGCAGCGTGATGCCCTCCGCCCCGGCGGCCGCCGGCGCCCTGCAACTCCTGCGCGAGCGGCCGGAGCTGCCGTTCGGCGTGCACCTCACGATGGTCTGCGAGGCCCCCCGGCACCCCTGGGGCCCGCTGACCGCGCGCGAGCTGGTGCCCTCACTGCTGGACGAGGCCGGGGAGCTGTTCGCCCCCACGCCCGAGGGCCGCGCCAGGCTGCTCGCCCGGGCCCGCACGGAGGAGGTGGAGCGCGAGTTCCGCGCCCAGATCGACGCCGTGGCCGGCGCCGGACTGCACCCGACCCACCTCGACTTCCACTGTCTCGCCGACGCCGGCCGGGGCGACCTGTTCGAGCTCACCCTCGCCCTCGGCGCCGAGTACGGCCTGGCCGTCCGGGTCTGGCTGGCCCCCGGGCTCCGCACGGCACGCCGCCGTGGCCTGCCGGTGGTCGACCACCCGTTCCTCGACAGCTTCGCCCTGCCCGTGGACGACAAGCCCGCCCACTACGCCCGGCTGCTCGCCGAACTCCCGCCCGGCCTCAGTGAATGGGCCGTCCACCCCGGCCGGGGCGACCGGAGCGCCGGTGCCACCGCGGAGGACCGGCGCGTCCGCCGGAGCGACTACGACTTCCTCACCTCGCCGCACGCCCGCGACCTGCTCGACGCACACGGCGTCACCGTCATCGACTACCGCCCTCTACAAGCACGGTGGCCCTCGGCGGACGCCGACCGAGCCGCCCCGCCAGGGATCGGAGGCCCCCGACGGACCTGACCGGCCGCGCCGCTGCTCCGCCCCCGGGCCTCCGCCGCGGGGCCCGCCCCGCTCGCCGTCCACCGCACGGACGCCGGGGGCCGGCCGCGCACGCGACCGGCCCCCGATGCCCCGCCTCATGTCCCGGCCGGCGGCTACGCGGTGCGGCGCAGCAGCGCCAGGTACATCGCGTCCGTCCCGTGCAGGTGCGGCCAGAGCTGCACGTCCGGGCCCTCGCCCAGCCCCGGCAGGCCCGGCAGCAGCGGGCGCGCGTCGATCCACTCGACCCGGCCGCCCTGCTCGCGCAGCACGTCGTCGACCACGGCCCGGGTCTCCGCCAGGTGCGGCGAGCAGGTCGCGTAGCCGACGACGCCGCCGGGGCGGGTGGCGTCGATGGCCGAGCGCAGCAGGTCGCGCTGGAGCGGGCCGAACGCGGCGACGTCCGCCGGGCGGCGGCGCCAGCGGGCCTCCGGGCGGCGGCGCAACGCGCCGAGGCCGGAGCAGGGGACGTCGACCAGCACCCGGTCGAAGGCGTCGGGCCGCCACGCGGGGCGGGTGCCGTCGGCGGCGATCACGGTGTACGGACCGGGGTTGCCCTCCAGCGTCCGGGCGACGAGTCGTGCCCGGTGCGGCTGCTTCTCGCTCGCGACCAGCGCCGCGCCCCGCTCGGCCGCCAGCGCGGCCAGCAGGGCGGCCTTGCCGCCGGGACCGGCGCAGCCGTCCAGCCAGAGCCGGTCGGCACCGTCGAGCGGTGCGGCGGCGAGGGCGAGGGCGACGAGCTGACTGCCCTCGTCCTGGACGCCGGCGCGGTTCTCCTGGACGGCCGGCAGGGTGCCGGGGTCGCCGCCCTCGGCCAGCCGGAGGGCGTACGGGGACCAGCGGCCGGGCTCGGCCTCGGGGAGCGTTTCGGCGAGTTCCTGGACGGTGACCCGGCCCGGGCGGGCCACGAGGGTGACCTCCGGGCGCTCGTTGTCGGCGCGGAGCAGCTCCTCGACGGCAGTGCGTCCGGAGGCGTCGGGCTGCCAGCGGCCGAGCGAGTCCCAGAGCGCGCCGACCACCCAGCGCGGGTGGGAGTGGACGACGGCGAGGTGGTCCTCGGCGTCCTTCTCGTAGGGCGGGGCGACCTTCGCGATCCAGGCGTCCAGGTCGTGGGCGCTGATCCGGCGGAGCACGGCGTTGACGAACTTGGCCTTGCCGTCGCCGAGCACCACCCGGGCGAGCTCCACGGTGGCCGAGACGGCGGCGTGGCTGGGCACGCGGGTGGCGAGCAGCTGGTGGGCGCCGAGCGAGAGCACGTCGAGCACCGGCGGGTCGACCTTGCTGAGCGGGCGGTCGATGCAGGCGGCGATGATCGCGTCGTAGGTGCCCTGCAGGCGCAGGGTGCCGTAGACCAGTTCGGTGGCGAGGGCGGCGTCGCGCCGGTCCATGCCCTTCTGCTCGGCCTCGCGGAGCAGAGAAGGCAGGATCAGGTTGGCGTAGGCGTCGCGCTCGTCGACGGCGCGCAGGGCGCGGAACGCGACGATCCGGGCCGGGTCCTTCTTGGGACGGCGGTGCGGGCGGGGCGCGCGATTGGCGCCGGGGGTGCTGCTGGGCGTGCTCATACCTGTGTGCCTCAAGGTGCTGCGGTGGTTATCGGGGAATCAGTGGGTTGCCGACGGCGGCCGGTGGCCCCGGCAGCGCCGGTGGCCGGTGTCGGCCTTTTTGTGTCGGCCGCCGGTGTCGGCTCTTGGCTCTTGGTGACCACGGCCGATGCCGGTCGGACGGGTCGGTGCTTGTCGGACGGGTCGGTGCTTGTCAGACGAACAGTAGCGCCGAACGCGGGCCCGGGCCCTCCCGGCCGCTCAGCCCTCGAACCGTTCGCCGGACTCGATCCGCGCGCCCCGGGCCCAGTCCGCGGCCCGCATCGCCTTCTTGCCCTGCGGACGGACCTCGCCGAGCTCGACCTCGTGGCTGCCGGTACCGACCCGGACACTGTTCTTGCCGACGGCCAGCTCCCCGGGCGCGAGGGCCGAGGAGTCCGTCACCAGCGCGACCGGCCCGGTGACCTTGAGCCGCTCGCCGCGGAAGGTCGTCCAGGCGCCGGGGGCGGGGGCGCAGCCGCGCACCACGCGGTCGACCCGCAGGGCCGGGTGGGTCCAGTCGATCCGGGCGTCCTCGACGGTGATCTTCGGTGCGAGGGTGATGCCCTCGGCCGGCTGCGGCACGGCGTGCAGGCTGCCGGCGGCGATGCCGTCCATGGTGGCGGCGAGCAGCCGGGCTCCGGAGTGGGCCAGCCGGCCGAGCAGTTCGCCGCTGGTGTCGGTGGGGCGGATCTCCTCGGTGATCACGCCGTAGACCGGACCGGAGTCGAGGCCCTGCTCGATCAGGAAGGTGGAGGCGCCGGTCACCTCGTCACCGCCCAGCACCGCGTGCTGGACGGGGGCCGCGCCGCGCCAGGCGGGGAGCAGCGAGAAGTGCAGGTTCACCCAGCCGTGCTTCGGGATCTCCAGCGTGCCGGGCCGCAGCAGCGCACCGTAGGCGACCACCGGGCAGCAGTCGGGGGCGAGTTCGGTGAGCCGGGCGACGAAGTCCGGGTCGCTGGGCTTCGCCGGCTTGAGGACCTCGATCCCGGCCTCCTCGGCGCGCTGGGCGACGGGGCTGGCGACCAGCTTGCGGCCGCGGCCGGCGGGGGCGTCGGGGCGGGTGACCACCGCGACGACCTCGTGCTGGTCCGAGGCGAGCAGGGCGTCCAGGGCGGGAACGGCGACCTCGGGGGTGCCGGCGAACACGAGGCGCATCAAGTGCCTTTCTGGTGGCGGGGCTTGGCAGGGTGGGCGGGCGCGGTCAGCGCGCCGAGCCGAAGGTGCTGTGCGGCGAGATCCTGACGACGGGCGCCGGTCCGCCGCCCCAGTCGGTCTCGCGGATCTCCTTCATCGCGGCCTTGCGCCGCTCGCGGTCGAGGCGGTCGATGAAGATGATGCCGTCGAGGTGGTCGGTCTCGTGCTGGATGCAGCGGGCCAGCAGCTGGGTGCCCTCGACGGTGACCGGGTCGCCGTACATGTTGACGCCCCTGGCGACCACGCCGTAGGCGCGTTTGGTGTCGAAGCGCAGCCCGGGGAGCGAGAGGCAGCCCTCGGGGCCGTCCTGCTCCTCCTCGGTCAGCGACAGGTCGGGGTTGATCAGGTGGCCGGTGACGCCGTCCACGTGGTACGTGAACACCCTCAGGGAGATGCCGACTTGGGGCGCGGCCAGCCCGGCACCCGGGGCTTCGAGCATGGTGTCGGTGAGATCCCGGACGAGGGTGCGCAGTTCCTTGTCGAAGGTGGTCACCGGCTTCGCGGTGGCCCGGAGGACCGGGTCCCCGAAAATGCGGATCGGCTGGATCGCCACGGGCTACGGGCTCCTGTCCCTGGGATTTTCGGGCGCCGAAGGCCGAACACCGGGCCGCCGGGGCCGGAATTCCGACCTCGGCAGCCGACTTCGAGCTTCCGGACTCTGACGTCGGACTCTGACTGCGAACTGCTGGGGCTTGCTGCGAACAACGGAACTGCGGACAACGAACTACGAACTACGGCGTACCGGTAAGGATTCGGGCTCCAGGCCCGGTTCGTCGGCGGGCGCAGCCCGACCGACCGGGCCGCCGAACGCCCGGCGGCCACCGGCCAGTCTATGCAATCCCACCGGTCCCGCTCCGGTCGCGCCCGGGCATCTGGCATATCCCGAGTAGCCCGGCTGCGTGACCCCGGCCCCCGGTCGGGCGTTGGTCAAGTGAGATTGACCGGGGCCGGAACGTACGGGACACCGCGTTCCGGCCGAGCTGAACCGTACGGAAGGTGGCGCGTAAGCCATGGCCGAGCAGATCAACCACGACGCCCGGGCGCGGGCGAGCCTGCACCTGCTGGTGCGGGACATCGAGCGGGTGAGGCGGCAGGTCGACGCGCTGCGGACGCTCACCGCCCAACTGGGCAACGTCTACCGTCCGCGCCGCCCGAGCACCTCGGCGGGCTTCGTGGTGTACGGGCGGGCGCCGGCTCCGACGGTGCGCCTGGCGCAGGAGCTGCGGGAGAGCGTGGAGACCCTGGTGGCGGCGGCGGTCGAGTTCGACCGGGCGCTCGGGTTCTCCTGGGACTCGGTGGGCTCGGCCCTCGGGGTCACCAAGCAGGCGGTGCACCGGCGGTACGGGATGCGCCGGCCGACCAGCGAGCTGCTGGCGGCCGGCGGGGTGCCCGCGTCCGGGGTGCCGGGCGTACCGGCGCCGAGCCGGCCGGACCGCTCCGAGGAGCTGCCCGCCGCCCCCGCGCCGACCGGGCTGGCCGCGACCGTCCCGGCGGCCCGCCAGGGCGGCCTGGACCGCAGCGCCCTGGACCGGGCGGCCATGGAACGGGCCGCCCTGGACCGGGGCAGCATGGACCGCGCCGCCCTGGACCGGGGTGCGGTCGACCGGAGCCCGGTCGACCGCTCCGGCGTCCCGCTGCGCGGCTGAACAGCGGACGACCCGGGTGAGGAGCGGGGCAACCCGCCGCTCCTCACCGGGCGGCCGCCGGCCCCACCGGCCACCCGACCGCCACAGCCGCCCCGACCTCCACGGCCGCCCCGCCGCACCGACCGCCCCCCGGCGGCCCCGCCCGCTCACCCGATGTCCGTCGGATCGATCCGCACCTTCACCGCCTCCGGCGTCCGCAGCGCGATCCGGGCGATCTGCGCCGCCTTGAGCGCCGCCGCCAGCGCCGCGCCCTGACCGGGCGGCACCCGCAGCAGCGCCCGCTCCTGCTCCTCCCCCCGCAGCGCCGGCGCCGGCACCGGGCCGAGCACGTCCGCCTCGGACGGCAGCCGGATCAGCCCGAGCAGATCGGCGACCGCGGCCGGGCTGCCGGAGACGGAGGCCATCCGCGACACCGGCGGGAAGTGCAGCTGGGCCCGTTCGTCCAGCTCCAGTCCGGCGTGGCCGAGCGGGTCCCAGCGGACCAGCGCCTGCACCGGCCGCGCGGTGGGCTCGGCGACCACCACCACCGTGCCGCCCTCCGTCGAGGGCCGGACGAGGGCGGCGGCGGCCAGCCAGAGCCGCAGGGTCTCCTCGCCGGCCCGCAGGTCGGGCCGGCCGAGGAGCGCCCAGCCGTCGAGCAGCAGGGCGGCCGCGTACCCGCCGCCGCCCTCGACCACCGGCTCGGCGCCCGGTGTCGAGATCACCAGCGCGGGTTCGTCCGGGACGGTGGCCAGGACGGCGTCCCGTCCGGAGGTCCGCACCGGGACGCGCGGGAACGCCTTGCCCAGCTCCTCCGCCGTCCGCCGGGCGCCGATCACCTGGGCACGCAGCCGGAACGATCCGCACTCCGGGCAGTGCCAGTCGTGCTCGGCCTCGCCGCACCACCCGCAGTGCAGCGGCGCCTCGGCGGAGGCGGCCTCCAGCGGGCCCTCGCAGCGCCGGCAGCGGGCGGGCGTCCGGCAGCGGGCGCAGGACAGCCGGGGGACGTAGCCGCGCCGCGGCACCTGGATCAGCACCGGGCCGCCGGCCGCCAGCGCCTCCCGGGCGGCCTCCCAGGCGACCGAGGGCAGCCGGGCGGCCTGCGCGGCGGCGTCCCGGTGCTGGTCCTGGTCGGTGACGGTGCGGACTCGCGGCGCCACCTGCCGGACGGTCTCCCGGTCGGCCGTGAGGGGCCGGGCCCACCCGGTGCGGACGAGTTGCGCACCCTCGACGGTCACCGCGTGCCCGCCGAGCAGGACGCCGGCCCCCTCGTCGGCGGCGCGCAGCAGCGCCACCTCGCGCACGTGCGGGTGCGGGGCGCGCGGGTCGCTGTGGCTGCCGTCGCCGTCGGACCAGACGACCACCAGTCCGAGGTCGCGGACCGGGGCGAACATCGCGGCGCGGGTGCCGACGGCGGCGTGCACCGAGCCGCGGCTCACCGTCAGCCAGCGGCGGTACCGCTCGCGGGGGCCGAGGTCGGCCGCCAGGGTGGCGTGCATGCCCTCGCCGAGCAGTTCGGTGAGGGCCTGGTCCACCCGGGCCACCGAACGGCCCTCGGGCAGGACGACGAGGGCGCCGCGCCCGCTCGCCAGGGTGGCGGCCACGGCCCGGGCGATCTCGTGGGGCCAGCCGGGGCCGGGCAGTGCCGTCCAGACCGCGCGCGGCGAGCCGCCGGCGGCCAGGGAGGCCAGGAAGTCGGCCCCGGCGGGGTAGCGCGACCAGCTGCCGGGGGCGGGCGCCGCCGGCCGCGCGCGGGGCGGCGGCGAGGCCTCGGCCTCGGCCTTGGCGTGCCGGGGCGGGACGGCCAGCTGGAGGACGTCCGCCAGGGTGCCGGCGTACCGGTCGGCGACGGTCCGGCAGAGCCGCAGCAGGTGCGGGGTGAGCACCGGCTCGGGCGAGAGCACCTGGGCGAGCGGTGCCAGCGGGCCGGCGAAGTCGCTCTTCTCCAGGCGCGCGACGATGAACCCGTCGTGCAGTTCGCCGCCCTCGCGCTGGCCCTTGACCACCCGCGCGCCGAACCGCACCCGGACCCGCACACCGGGCTGGGCCTCCTCGGCCATCGCTTCGGGCACCGCGTAGTCGAAGAACTTGTCGATGGTCAGCACGCCCTTGTCGACCACCACGCGGGCGACCGGCAGGTGCTCGGCCCGTTTGGCGCCGCGCCACGTCCGGGGCTTGGCCCGGCGGACGGTGTCCCGGATGAACGCCAGCTGCTCCGGGCCTCCGCCCTCGTCCTCACTCCCCTGCGTGCTGCTCATCGCTCCCAGTACTACCAGGTCACACCGACATCACCCCGCTCAGGCCCGCTCCTCCGGATCTTGTCCGACAGCGCGGCGAGATTCGCAGGAGTGGGCCCAGGGGCCGGACAACGCCGCAGGCGGCGGCTCCCGGGATTCCGGGAGGCCACCGCCTGCGGTCGGACGACCCGCCCGGGCACGCGGCCCGGGACGGTTCACCCGATCAGTCCTGCACGGCCTTCTTCAGCTGGTCGACCCGGTCGGTCCGCTCCCAGGTGAAGTCCGCCAGCTCACGGCCGAAGTGCCCGTACGCCGCGGTCTGGGCGTAGATCGGGCGCAGCAGGTCGAGGTCGCGGATGATGGCGGCCGGGCGGAGGTCGAAGACCTCGGTGACGGCCTTCTGGATGGTGAGGACGGGGACGGTCTCGGTGCCGAAGGTCTCGACGAAGAGGCCGACGGGCTCGGCCTTGCCGATGGCGTAGGCGACCTGGACCTCGGCGCGGCGGGCGAGGCCTGCGGCGACGATGTTCTTGGCGACCCAGCGCATGGCGTAGGCGGCGGAGCGGTCGACCTTGGACGGGTCCTTGCCGGAGAAGGCGCCGCCGCCGTGGCGGGCCATGCCGCCGTAGGTGTCGATGATGATCTTGCGGCCGGTGAGGCCGGCGTCGCCCATCGGGCCGCCGATCTCGAAGCGGCCGGTCGGGTTGACGAGGAGGCGGTAGCCCTCGGTGACGAGCTTGATGCCCTGGTCGGCGAGGGCCTTGAGCTCCGGCTCGACGACGAACTCGCGGATGTCCGGGGTCAGCAGCGAGTCCAGGTCGATGTCACTGGCGTGCTGCGAGGAGACGACCACGGTGTCGAGGCGGACGGCCTTGTCGCCGTCGTACTCGATGGTGACCTGGGTCTTGCCGTCGGGGCGCAGGTACGGGATGGTCCCGTTCTTGCGGACCTCGGAGAGCCGCTTCGACAGGCGGTGCGCCAGGGTGATCGGCAGCGGCATCAGCTCGGGCGTCTCGTCCGACGCGTAGCCGAACATCAGGCCCTGGTCGCCGGCACCCTGCTTGTCCAGGTCGTCCTCGTCGCCCTCGACGCGGGCCTCGTACGCCGTGTCCACACCCTGCGCGATGTCGGGCGACTGCGCGCCGATGGACACCGACACGCCGCAGGAGGCGCCGTCGAAGCCCTTCTTCGAGCTGTCGTAGCCGATCTCCAGGATCTTGTCCCGGACGAGCTGGGCGATCGGCGCGTACGCCTTGGTGGTCACCTCGCCGGCCACGTGCACCTGGCCGGTGGTGATCAGCGTCTCCACGGCGACCCGCGAAGTCGGGTCCTCCCGCAGCAGAGCGTCGAGGATGGTGTCACTGATCTGGTCAGCGATCTTGTCGGGGTGTCCCTCGGTGACGGACTCCGAGGTGAACAGGCGGCGAGACACAGCGCTCCCTGGGGTTGCAGCGGCTGCTGACTGAAGGCCCCCGGCGGACCGGGGACATCCGGAAAGACTTGATTCCTGGAGTGTAACGGTCGAGTTCCGGCAACGGTCACTGCATTCCGCAATTGGAGACCGGACAATCACCGGAGGCGGTCATTCCGTGACCGATTGCCACCGGTTTCCGACCAGGTCCCAGACCACGTCGGCGAGGGCCTCCTTCGGGCCCACCGGGACGGGCGTCTCACTGCCGTCCGAGCCCAGTACCACGGCCTCGTTGACGTCCTGGCCGAACGCCTTGCCGTTGCCGACCTCGTTCACCACCAGCAGGTCGCAGCCCTTCCGGGCGAGCTTGGCGCGGCCGTTGGCGAGCACGTTGTCGGTCTCCGCCGCGAAACCCACGACCAGTTGACCCGAACGGGCACGCGCGCCGGAGAGCTCGGCCAGGATGTCCGGGTTGCGGACGAGGGCGACCGGCGCCGGCTCGGTCCCTTCGACCTTCTTGATCTTGCCGGTGGCGTACTCGGCGGGCCGGAAGTCGGCCACCGCGGCGGCCATCACCACCGCGTCCGCGTCCACCGCGGCCTTCAGGGCGGCGTCCCGCAGTTCCAGTGCGGTCGAGACGTGCACCACGTCGACGCCGGCCGGGTCGGGCAGCTCGGCGTTGGCCGAGAGCAGCGTCACCCGGGCGCCGCGGGCGGCGGCGGTCACCGCGAGCGCGTAGCCCTGCTTGCCGGAGGAGCGGTTGCCGAGGAAGCGCACCGGGTCGAGCGGCTCCCGGGTGCCGCCCGCCGAGACCACCACGTGCCGGCCGGCCAGGTCGGCGCGGGCCCCGCCGTGCCGCAGCACGGCCCGGCAGGCGTCGAAGATCGCGGACGGCTCGGGCAGCCGGCCCTTGCCGGTGTCCTTGCCGGTCAGCCGGCCGACGGCGGGCTCCAGCACGATGACGCCCCGGCGGCGCAGCGTGGCGACGTTCTCCCGGGTGGCCGGGTGCTCCCACATCTCGGTGTGCATCGCGGGCGCCAGCACGACCGGGCAGCGCGCGGTGAGCAGGGTGTTGGTGAGCAGGTCGTCGGCGAGCCCGTGCGCGGCCCGCGCCATCAGGTCGGCGGTGGCCGGGGCGACCACGACCAGGTCGGCCTGCTGCCCGATCCGCACGTGCGGCACCTCGTGGACCCGCTCCCAGGTCTCGGTGGCGGCCGGCCGGCCGGAGAGCGCGGCCCAGGTGGCCTCGCCGACGAAGTGCAGCGCGGCCTCGGTCGGGACGACGGTGACCTGGTGGCCGGATTCGGTGAACCGCCGCAGCAGCTCGCACGCCTTGTACGCGGCGATGCCCCCGCTGACGCCGAGGACCACCCGCGGGGCGTCCGCCCGCCCGGTGCTCGCGTCCGTGCTCGCGCTCATGCTTACCGTCTCTCCTCGCTCGGGCCGGGCACTCACCCTACGACCCCTCGGCGAGCGCCTGCACTGTGGCGCCCCACACAGCCCCGCACAGCCCCGCGAGGCCCCGCGAGCCCCCCCCACCGGCCACGACACCGACCGGGACACCGGCCACGGCACCGGCACCGACCGGCACCGGCCGGGACACGCCGAAGGGCCCGCCGGAACGAGTCCGGCGGGCCCTTCGGGAGAAGGCAACGGCTCAGGCCGCCTCGATCGCCTCGGCGGTGAGCATGCCGGCGTTGATCTCGCGCAGCGCGATCGACAGCGGCTTCTCGTGCACGTGGGTGTCGACCAGCGGGCCGACGTACTCCAGCAGGCCCTCACCGAGCTGCGAGTAGTAGGCGTTGATCTGACGCGCGCGCTTGGCGGCGTAGATCACGAGGCTGTACTTGGAGTCGGTGGCCTCAAGCAGCTCGTCGATCGGCGGGTTGATGATGCCCTCGGGCGCGGTCATCGAAGAGGACACGCTAGAACCTTCCGAAAGGTGGAAAAGACAGACAGGTCAGGATACACCGAGCAAGGCTAGCAGTTCGGTCGCGACCTGCTCGACGGAGGTGTTGACCAGAGTGGTGTCGAACTCCGGCTCGGCGGCCAGCTCGACGGTGGCCGCCTCCAGCCGCTTCTCGATCACGTCCTGCGACTCGGTGCCCCGGCCGGTGAGCCGGCGGACCAGCTCGTCCCAGCTCGGCGGAGCCAGGAACACCAGCTGTGCCTCGGGCATCGACTCGCGCACCTGGCGGGCGCCCTGCAGGTCGATCTCCAGCAGGACGGGCTCGCCGCGCTCCAGCTTCTCCAGCACCGCGGACCGGGGGGTGCCGTAGCGGTTGCCGGCGAAGACGGCCCACTCCAGCAGTTCGCCGTTGGCGATCAGCTTGTCGAACTCGTCGTTGTCGACGAAGTGGTACTGGACCCCGTTCTGCTCGCCCGGCCTCGGGTGGCGGGTCGTCGCCGACACCGAGAGCCAGACTTCGGGGTGCTGCTTCCTCATATGAGCGACGACCGTGCTCTTGCCGACGCCCGAAGGGCCGGAGAGCACGGTCAGCCGCGGACGCTCACTCATGCACCGATTATCCCGGATCGCGGACGATCCCGGGACCACGGGGGCACGGTCAGGCGGCACCGCCGCCGAACTCCCGCTCCAGGGAGGCGATCTGGTTCGTGCCGAGGCCACGGACCCGGCGGCTTTCGCTGATGCCGAGACGCTCCATGATCTGCTTGGCGCGGACCTTTCCGACGCCCGGAAGGGACTCCAGCAGGGCGGAGACCTTCATCTTGCCGATCACGTCGTTGTCGGCCTTGCCGGCCTTGATCACCTCGTGCAGGGAGGCGCCGGAGTGCTTGAGCCGGTTCTTGACCTCGGCGCGCTCCCGGCGAGCCTCGGCGGCCTTGGCGAGCGCGGCGGTGCGCTGTTCAGGGGTAAGGGGCGGAAGAGCCACGCCGTTCACCTCAGGGTGTGGAAGGAAGGGATTGAGCTATGACTGGTTTGGTTCCCAGGGCACCGACAGCAGGGGAACCTCACGGCTCTGACCTGCGAGAGCAGCGGGAATCGCGGCTCTTCGATGACCTATCGCCGGACACTACCCGGATTGCGGCGCCACGTCAGGAAAAGAACACGAAAAGTCCTGGTCAGCCAAGGCCGACCAGGACTTTCCCGGGCAAAATGACCGCGATTGCGGACCTTTGGCGGCGCCGATGTGACCGCGCTCACGTCAGACCCCGCGGCGCCGCGCCACCCCGGCGCGCCACTGCACAGCGTCAGCGGCTCACTTCACCGCGTCGGCGAACTCCTGTACGAAGCGGTCCGCGGCCTCCCGCAGGGCCGGTACCGACGGGCCGTGCTTGAGCACGTCGCGGCTGACGCTCGGGACGACGTTGCGCACCGAGGCGCCGAACACCCGCGGCAGGTCCGCCATGGTCGCGCCCTGGGCGCCGACCCCGGGGGCGAGCAGCGGGCCGTTGATCGCCAGGTCCACGCCGGCGTCCGCCAGGGTCGCGCCGACCACCGCTCCGAAGGAGCCGAGCGGCTCGGCACCGGCGTTCTCGGCCGCCAGCCGGCGCAGCACGGTGGCGGCCACCGACTCGCCGTCCGCGCCGACCGCGCGCTGCACCTCGGCGCCCTCGGGGTTGGAGGTGAGCGCCAGCGCGAAGACGCCCGCGCCGTTGTGCGCGGCCAGGTCGAGCGCCGGGCGCAGCGAGCCGAAGCCCAGGTACGGGCTGACCGTGACGGCGTCGGAGAAGAGCGGGCTGCCGGGGCTGAGGAAGGCCTCGGCATAGGCGGCCATGGTGGAGCCGATGTCGCCGCGCTTGGCGTCCATCAGGACGAGCGCACCGGCCGCACGGGCCTCCTCGACCGACTTCTCCAGCACCGCGACGCCCCGGGAGCCGAACCGCTCGAAGAAGGCGGCCTGCGGCTTGAGCACGGCGACCCGGTCGGCCAGCGCCTCGACCACGGTCCGACTGAAGGTCTCCAGGCCGGCCACGGAGTCCTCCAGCCCCCAGGCGGCGAGCAGGGAGGCGTGCGGGTCGATGCCGACGCAGAGCTGGCCGCGGGCGTCGAGGGCCCCGCGCAGGCGGGCGCCGAAGGGGGCGAGGGTCATGTCGTCCTTTCCGGAACGGTCGTGGGGGTTCAGGAGGCCTTGGGCGCGGGCACGGCGCTGCCGACGGCGGCGGCCAGGCTGCGGAAGCCGCCGGCCCGGACCTTGGCCGACAGGCCCCGGTGGATGCGGCGGCACCAGAACGGGCCCTGGTAGATGAAGGCGCTGTAGCCCTGGACGAGGTCGGCGCCGTGGACGATGCGCTGCCAGGCGTCCTCGGCGGTCTCGATCCCGCCGACGGAGACCAGGGTGAGCCGGCCCCCGGTGCGGGCGCGCAGGCGCTGGAGCACCTCCAGCGCGCGGGCCTTCAGCGGGGCGCCGGAGAGGCCACCCATGCCGATCTCCTCGATCCGGGCGGCCGGCTCGCGCAGCCCGTCGCGGCCGATGGTGGTGTTGGTGGCGATGATGCCGTCCAGGCCCAGCTCCAGGGCGAGGTCGGCGACGGCGTCGACGTCCTCGTCGGCCAGGTCGGGGGCGATCTTGACCAGCAGCGGCACGTGGTGCGGGGTCGAGCGGTCGGCGGCCTCGCGGACGGCACTGAGCAGCGGCCCGAGGTGCGAGACGGCCTGCAGGTTGCGCAGCCCGGGGGTGTTCGGCGAGCTGACGTTGACCACCAGGTAGTCGGCGTACTTGGCGAGCCGCTCGGTCGACTTCACGTAGTCGCCGATCGCGTCGGCCTCCTCGACCACCTTGGTCTTGCCGATGTTGATGCCGACGACCGGGGTGGAGCTGGTGTGCGGGCGGGCCGCGAGGCGGGCGGCGACCCGGGCCGAGCCCTGGTTGTTGAAGCCCATCCGGTTGACCAGCGCGCGGTCCTCGACCAGGCGGAAGAGCCGCGGCTGCGGGTTGCCGGGCTGCGGCTCGCCGGTGATGGTGCCGATCTCGACGTAGTCGAAGCCGATCATCGACAGGCCGTCGATGCCGATGCCGTCCTTGTCGAAGCCGGCCGCGAGGCCGAACGGGCCGGGCAGGTCGAGACCCAGGGCGGTGGTGCGCAGCGCCCGGTCGCGCGGGGCGAGCACCAGCCGGACGAGGGCGCGCAGACCGGGCACCGAGGAGGCCAGCCGGATCCAGAAGAAGGCCAGGTGGTGGGCCTTCTCCGGGTCCATCTTCTTGAAGACGAGGTCGAACAGCAGTTTGTACACAGCGAATTCCCATCGGCGGCGGGCGCGGCCCGTCGGGAGCAGGGGCCTGGGGCGGCTCCGGCCGGTGGCCGGGGCTGGGTGGGCATGGCAGTGGGGGGCACCCGGCGGCTGGGTGCCCCCCACTGCGGCGGACCTACTTGCGGCCGGCGTTGATCAGCTCGGCGTGCTCCTGGAGCGACATGACCCCGACCTCGTCGCGCAGCAGCGCGTCGACGCCCTGGACGGCGGCGCCCATGGCCTGGACGGTGGTCAGGCACGGAACACCGCGGGCGACGGCGGCGGTGCGGATCTCGTAGCCGTCGAGGCGGCCGCCGGTGCCGTACGGCGTGTTGATGATCAGGTCGACCTCGCCGGCGTGGATCAGCTGGACGATGGTCTGCTCGCCGTTCGGGCCCTCGCCCTCGCTGTGCTTGCGCACCAGCGTGGACGGGATGCCGCCGCGCTGGAGCACCTCGGCCGTGCCGGCGGTGGCGAGCACCTCGAAGCCGAGGCTGACCAGCGCCCGGGCCGGGAAGACGAGGTTGCGCTTGTCCCGGTTGGCCACCGAGACGAAGACCTTGCCCTTGGTCGGGAGCGCGCCGTACGCGCCGGCCTGGGCCTTGGCGTACGCCGTACCGAAGACCTTGTCGATGCCCATGACCTCGCCGGTGGAGCGCATCTCCGGGCCGAGGACGGTGTCCACGCCGCGGCCGTGCACGTCGCGGAAGCGGCTCCACGGCATCACGGCCTCCTTGACGGAGATCGGGCAGTCGGCGGGCAGCGTGCCGCCGTCGCCCTCGGCCGGGAGCAGGCCCTCGGCGCGCAGCTCGGCGATGGTGGCGCCGAGCGAGACCCGTGCGGCAGCCTTGGCCAGCGGCACCGCCGTCGCCTTGGAGGTGAACGGCACGGTGCGCGAGGCGCGCGGGTTGGCCTCCAGGACGTAGAGGATGTCCCCGGAGAGCGCGAACTGGATGTTGATCAGGCCGCGGACGCCGACGCCGCGGGCGATCGCCTCGGTGGAGGTGCGCAGCCGCTTGATGTCGTAGCCGCCGAGGGTGATCGGGGGCAGCGCGCAGGCGGAGTCGCCGGAGTGGATGCCGGCCTCCTCGATGTGCTCCATGACGCCGCCGAGGTAGAGCTCGGTGCCGTCGTAGAGGGCGTCGACGTCGATCTCCACCGCGTCGTCGAGGAAGCGGTCGATCAGCACCGGGTGCTCGGAGATCAGACCGGCGTGCCGCTCCAGGTAGGAGGCGAGCGAGGCCTCGTCGTAGACGATCTCCATGCCGCGGCCGCCGAGCACGTAGGACGGGCGGGCCAGTACGGGGTAGCCGATCTCGTCGGCGATCGCCTTGGCCTCCTCGAAGGAGAAGGCGGTGCCGTGCTTGGGGGCGGGCAGGCCCGCGTCGCGCAGCACGCGGCCGAAGGCGCCGCGCTCCTCGGCGAGGTCGATCGCCTCGGGCTGGGTGCCCACGATCGGCACGCCGTTGTCCTTGAGCGCCTGGGCCAGGCCGAGCGGGGTCTGGCCGCCGAGCTGGACGATGACGCCCGCCAGCGGACCGGCCTGCTTCTCGGCGTGGACGATCTCCAGGACGTCCTCCAGGGTGAGCGGCTCGAAGTAGAGCCGGTCGGAGGTGTCGTAGTCGGTGGAGACGGTCTCCGGGTTGCAGTTGACCATGACGGTCTCGTACCCGGCCTCGGCCAGCGCGAAGGAGGCGTGCACGCAGGAGTAGTCGAACTCGATGCCCTGGCCGATGCGGTTCGGACCGGAGCCGAGGATGATCACCGCGGGCTTGGTGCGCGGGGCGACCTCGCTCTCCTCGTCGTAGGACGAGTAGAAGTACGGCGTCCGGGCGGCGAACTCCGCGGCGCAGGTGTCGACGGTCTTGAACACCGGGCGGATGCCGAGCGCGTGCCGCACCTCGCGGACCACGTCGGGGCGCAGGCCCCGGATCTCGCCGATCTGCTCGTCGGAGAAGCCGTGCCGCTTGGCGTGGCGGAGCAGGTCGGGGGTGAGCTCGGCGGCCTCGACCAGCTCGGCGGCGATCTCGTCCAGCAGGAAGAGCTGGTCGACGAACCACGGGTCGATCTTGGTGTACTCGAACACCTCCTCCGGGGTGGCGCCGGCCCGGATCGCCTGCATGACGGTGTTGATCCGGCCGTCGGTCGGCACGACGGCCTTGGCCAGCAGCTCGGCCTTGTCGCCCACCGGCTCGACCCAGCTGAACTGGGAGCCCTTCTTCTCCAGCGAGCGCAGCGCCTTCTGCAGCGCCTCGGGGAAGTTGCGGCCCATGGCCATGGCCTCGCCGACCGACTTCATGGTGGTGGTCAGCGTGGCGTCGGCGCTCGGGAACTTCTCGAACGCGAACCGCGGGACCTTCACCACGACGTAGTCGAGGGTCGGCTCGAAGGAGGCCGGGGTCTGCTCGGTGATGTCGTTGGGGATCTCGTCGAGCGTGTAGCCGACGGCGAGCTTGGCGGCGATCTTGGCGATCGGGAAGCCGGTCGCCTTCGAGGCCAGCGCGGAGGAGCGGGAGACGCGCGGGTTCATCTCGATGACGATGACCCGGCCGTCCTCCGGGTTGACGGCGAACTGGATGTTGCAGCCGCCGGTGTCCACGCCGACCTCGCGGATGACGGCGATGCCGACGTCGCGCAGGATCTGGTACTCGCGGTCGGTCAGCGTCATCGCCGGCGCGACGGTGATCGAGTCACCGGTGTGCACGCCCATCGGGTCGAAGTTCTCGATGGAGCAGACGACCACGACGTTGTCGTGCTTGTCGCGCATCAGCTCCAGCTCGTACTCCTTCCAGCCGAGGATGGACTCCTCCAGGAGCACCTCGGTGGTCGGCGAGAGGGTCAGGCCCTGGCCGGCGATCCGGCGCAGCTCCTCCTCGTTGTGCGCGAAGCCGGAGCCGGCGCCGCCCATGGTGAAGGAGGGGCGGACGACGACCGGGTAGCCGCCACCGAGGGTCTCGACCCCGGCGATGACCTCGTCCATGGTGTGGCAGATGACGGAGCGGGCGGACTCGCCGTGCCCGATCTTGGCGTGGACGGCCTCGACGACGCCCTTGAAGAGCTCGCGGTCCTCGCCCTTGTGGATCGAGTCGACCTTGGCGCCGATCAGCTCGACGTTGTACTTGGCGAGCACGCCGTTGGCGTCCAGCGCGATCGCGGTGTTGAGCGCGGTCTGCCCGCCGAGGGTCGGGAGCAGCGCGTCGGGGCGCTCCTTGGCGATGATCTTCTCAACGAACTCCGGGGTGATCGGCTCGACGTAGGTGGCGTCGGCGATCTCCGGGTCGGTCATGATCGTGGCCGGGTTGGAGTTGACCAGGATGACCCGCAGGCCCTCGGCCTTGAGCACCCGGCAGGCCTGCGTGCCCGAGTAGTCGAACTCGGCGGCCTGGCCGATCACGATCGGGCCGGACCCGATCACCAGGACGGACTTGATGTCGGTGCGCTTAGGCACGCTGGCCCTCCATGTGCTCAACACTCTGCTTGTCGTCGCCTCGCATGAGCTCGACGAACCGGTCGAAGAGGTAGGCCGCGTCGTGCGGGCCGGCTGCCGCTTCGGGGTGGTACTGCACGCTGAAGGCGGGCACGTCCAGTGCCTGGAGGCCCTCGACCACATCGTCGTTCAGACAGACGTGGGAGACCTCGACCCGGCCGTAGGGCGTGTCGCTCACCTTGTCCAGCGGTGCGTTCACGGCGAAGCCGTGGTTGTGCGCGGTGACCTCGACCTTGCCGGTGGTGCGGTCCTGCACCGGCTGGTTGATGCCGCGGTGGCCGTACTTGAGCTTGTAGGTGCCGAAGCCCAGCGCGCGGCCGAGGATCTGGTTGCCGAAGCAGATCCCGAAGAACGGGGTCTTGCGCTCCAGCACGCCCTGCGCCACGGCCACCTGGTGGTCGGCGGTGGCCGGGTCGCCCGGGCCGTTGGAGAAGAAGACGCCGTCGGGCTCGACCGCGTAGACGTCCTCCAGCGTGGCGTTGGCCGGCAGCACGTGCACCTCGATGCCGCGCTCGGCCATCCGCTGCGGGGTCATCGCCTTGATGCCGAGGTCCAGCGCGGCGACGGTGAACCGCTTCTCGCCGATCGCGGGCACCACGTACGGCTCGGTGGTCGCGACCTCGGCGCAGAGGTCGGCGCCCTTCATCTCGGGCGCCTGCTGCACCTTGGCCAGCAGCGCGGCCTCGTCGGCCAGCGCCGGGCCGGAGAAGATGCCGCAGCGCATCGCGCCGCGGTCGCGCAGGTGGCGGGTCAGCGCCCGGGTGTCGATGCCGCTGATCCCGACGACGCCCTGGTTGACCAGCTCCTCGTCCAGCGAGCGGCGCGAGCGCCAGTTCGAGGCGACCCGGGCGGGGTCACGGACGACGTAGCCGGCGACCCAGATCTGCTTCGACTCGTCGTCCTCGTCGTTCCAGCCGGTGTTGCCGATCTGCGGGGCGGTCATCACGACCACCTGGCGGTGGTACGACGGGTCGGTCAGGGTCTCCTGGTAGCCGGACATGCCGGTGTTGAAGACGGCCTCGCCGAAGGTCTCGCCGGTCGCGCCGTACGCCTGGCCGCGGAAGGTCCGGCCGTCCTCCAGGACGAGCACGGCAGGCACGCGCTCCCGCCGTTGGCGCTGCGTGGTGGGGGCAGGTGCGGTCATCGAGTGGCCTCTTCCGTCTTCGTCTTCGTACGTGTTGCGAGGTGAGCGACCGCCTCGACCCAGGCGGTGTGCTCGTCGGGGTGGTCGGCCCGGAAACCGGAGTCCAGGGCGGTGCCCTCGTGGGTCCAGCTGACAACGAGCAGCCCGGAGGGGACGACCTTGCCGGCGATCCCGGAGTCCGTCCGGGCGCCGGTCAGGTGCTCGGCGGGGATCCAGAAGTCGACGTCACCGGGGCGCCGCACCAGCAGGCCGTCCTCCCCGAGGGTGAGGTCGGCGCGGCTGCGGGTGCCCAGGCCGTGCGCGACGACCCGGTCCAGCCAGTTCCCGGCCGTGGTGGTGCCGTGGTACCGGCCGCTGGTCTCCAGGATGGTCCGGCCGGCCCGCTCCGGCACGGCGGGGAGCGCCGGGATGCCGGACTGCAGGGTGCGCCGCCAGTTCCAGCCCTGCCGCATCAGCCAGTACACCAGGCCGATCACGATCAGCAGGCCGACCGCCCAGCCGATGTAACCGGGCCAGTTGGTGACCCTGGCCTGCTCCTGGGCGAGGAGCGCCGCGCTCATACCAGCCCGCCCTGCTCGGCCAGCTCGCCGGCCAGCACGGTGGCGGTGCCGCGCAGGAAGGTGGCGTGCACCCGCCCCGGCAGGTCGAGGCCCCGGTAGGGGGTGTTGCGGGAGCGCGTGGCGAAGCTGTCGGGATTCACGGCACCACGGTACGCGGGATCGAAGAGCACCAGGTTGGCCGGCTCACCCACCGAGATCGGCCGTCCGTGGCCGCCGAGACGGCCGATCCGGGCCGGTCGGTGCGACATCCGGTCGGCGACGCCCTCCCAGTTCAGCAGGCCGGTGTCGACCATGGTCTGCTGGACCACCGAGAGCGCGGTCTCCAGGCCGACCATGCCCATCGCGGCGACGGCCCACTCGCAGTCCTTGTCCTCGGACGGGTGCGGCGCGTGGTCGGTGGCGACGGCGTCGATGGTGCCGTCGGCGAGCGCCTTGCGCAGCGCCTGGACGTCCTCGGCGGTGCGCAGCGGCGGGTTCACCTTGTACACCGGGTCGTAGGAGCGGACCAGCTCGTCGGTGAGCAGCAGGTGGTGCGGGGTGACCTCGGCGGTGACGTCCCAGCCCTTGGCCTTGGCCCAGCGGATGATCTCGACCGAGCCGGCCGTGGAGACGTGGCAGACGTGCAGGCGCGAGCCGACGTGCGCGGCGAGCAGCACGTCGCGGGCGATGATCGCCTCCTCGGCGACGGCCGGCCAGCCGCCGAGCCCGAGCTCGCCGGAGACCTGGCCCTCGTTCATCTGGGCGCCCTCGGTGAGCCGCGGCTCCTGGGCGTGCTGGGCGACGACCCCGTCGAAGGCCTTCACGTACTCCAGGGCGCGGCGCATGATCACCGCGTCGTCCACGCACTTGCCGTCGTCGGAGAAGACCCGGACGCCGGCCGCGGAGTCGTGCATCGCGCCGAGCTCGGCGAGCTTCTTGCCCTCCAGGCCGACGGTGACGGCGCCGACCGGCTGCACGTCGCAGTAGCCGGACTCCTGGCCGAGCCGCCAGACCTGCTCGACCACGCCGGCGGTGTCGGCCACCGGGAAGGTGTTGGCCATCGCGTGCACGGCGGTGAAGCCGCCCATGGCGGCGGCCCGGGTGCCGGTGAGCACGGTCTCGGCGTCCTCGCGGCCGGGCTCGCGCAGGTGGGTGTGCAGGTCGACGAGGCCGGGCAGCACGACCAGGCCGCGGGCGTCGATCTCGATGTCCGCCTCGACCGCGAGGTCGGTGCCGATCTCCTTGACGACGCCGTCGGCGAGGTGGAGGTCCTGCGGGGCGCCGCCGAGGATCTGGGCGTTGCGGATCAGGTACGTCGTCACTGGGCGGCCTCGCTGGAGTCGTTACGGGGGGAGTCGGAGAGGGTGGCGCCGCCGAGCAGCAGGTACAGCACGGCCATCCGGACGGAGACGCCGTTGGCGACCTGCTCGACCGCGGTGCAGCGCGGCGAGTCGGCGACCTCGGCGGTGATCTCCATACCGCGGACCATCGGGCCGGGGTGCATCACGATGGCGTGGTCGGGGAGCTGGGCCATCCGGGCGCCGTCCATCCCGTAGCGGCGGCTGTACTCGCGCTCGGTCGGGAAGAACGCGGCGTTCATCCGCTCGCGCTGCACCCGGAGCATCATCAGCGCGTCCGTCTTGGGGAGCACGCTCTCCAGGTCGTAGCTGACCTCGCAGGGCCAGTTCTCGATGCCGATCGGCACCAGGGTCGGCGGGGCGACGAAGGTGACCTGGGCGCCGAGGGTGGTCAGCAGGTGCACGTTGGAGCGGGCGACCCGGCTGTGCAGGACGTCGCCGACGATGGTCACCCGGCGGCCCGCGAGGTCGTGCCCGAGGCCCGGGTTGAGGTGGCGGCGCATGGTGAAGGCGTCGAGCAGCGCCTGGGTGGGGTGCTCGTGGGTGCCGTCACCGGCGTTGATGACGCTGCCGTGCAGCCAGTCCGACTGGGCGAGCCGGGCCGGCGCGCCGGAGGCGTGGTGCCGGATGACGACCGCGTCGGCGCCCATCGCCTGGAGGGTCAGCGCGGTGTCCTTGAGGCTCTCGCCCTTGGAGACCGAGGAGCCCTTGGCGGAGAAGTTGATGACGTCGGCGGAGAGCCGCTTCTCGGCAACCTCGAAGGAGGTCTTGGTGCGGGTGGAGTCCTCGAAGAAGAGGTTGACGACGGTTCGGCCACGGAGCGTGGGCAGCTTCTTGACGGCGCGTCCGGAGAGCTGGGCGAGCTCCTCGGCGGTGTCCAGGATCAGCAGCGCGTCGTCGCGGGTCAGGTCGGCGGCGGAGACGAGATGGCGCTTCACGCGGGTTACTCCGGGAGGTGCGGTTCGGACGGCCGGGCGGCCAGGGCCTGCGACGATCGGGCCGCGTAGTCGCGGTCGCCGACCAGGACGGCGTCCACGCCGTCGGTGTCGGCGAGGCGGACCTGCACGGCCTCGCGCAGCGAGGTGGGGAGGTTCTTGCCCACGTAGTCGGCGCGGATCGGCAGCTCGCGGTGGCCGCGGTCGACCAGGACGGCGAGCTGGACGGCCCGCGGGCGGCCGATGTCGCTGAGCGCGTCGAGCGCGGCGCGGATGGTGCGCCCGGAGAAGAGCACGTCGTCGACGAGGATGACCAGCCGGCCGTCGATGCCGTCGGCCGGGATCTCGGTGTGCTCCAGCGCCCGGGCCGGCTTCAGCCGCAGGTCGTCCCGGTACATGGTGATGTCCAGGGTGCCGAGCGGGATCTCGCGGCCGGTGATCTGGGCCAGCCTGGTGTGCAGGCGGCGGGCCAGGTGGACGCCCCTGGTGTGGATGCCGAGCAGCACGACGTCCTCCGCGCCCTTGGCGCGCTCGACGATCTCGTGTGCGATCCGGGTGATCACCCGGGCGATGTCCGTGCCGTCCAGCACCTGGTGCGGCGGCCGCGGCGTCGTTTCGTGGTCTGTGGTCATGCCGAAGCGGACCTCCTTCCCCGCCTCACTGGACGGGCCTTAAAGGATGTCTGGAATGGCCCCCGCCGACGTGGCGCGGGCTCCGGCCATCCTACCAGCGCGATCACCGGCAAACGGACCTCCATCATTCCGCTTCATCGGGTTAACGCCCCGGACGCACCGCCGATGCGGGCCATTCGCACGACTGCCCCATTCGGCTTGACGCAACTACCTCACTCTACGTAACCTCACAGTGAGTTACGAGACTGGCGTCGAACCCACCGGTAACGACGCCGGCAATCGCCCGTGACCCACCACTGAACGCGAAGCAATCTCGTCCGGGGAGATCAATGTCCAGCGACTACGCGAAGCAACTCGGAGGCAAGCTCCGAGCGATCCGCACTCAGCAGGGGCTGTCCCTGCACGGTGTCGAGGAGAAGTCCCAGGGGCGCTGGAAGGCAGTCGTCGTCGGCTCGTACGAGCGCGGCGACCGTGCGGTCACCGTACAGCGGCTGGCCGAGCTGGCGGAGTTCTACGGCGTGCCCGTCCAGGAGCTGCTGCCCGGCGGCACGCCGGGCGGTGCGGCCGAGCCGCCGCCGCGCCTGGTGCTGGACCTGGAGAGACTGACCCAGGTCCCCTCCGAGAAGGCCGGTCCGCTGCAGCGCTACGCGGCCACCATCCAGAGCCAGCGCGGCGACTACAACGGCAAGGTGCTCTCGATCCGCCAGGACGATCTGCGCACGCTGGCCGTGATCTACGACCAGTCGCCGTCGATCCTCACCGAGCAGCTCATCTCCTGGGGTGTGCTGAACCCCGACGCGCGCCGTGCGGTGCGCGAGGAGGAGGCGAGCTGACCGCTCGCCCTGTCGGCTCCGCCCTGCCCCCACCTGCAGAAACGGGCGGAGCCCAGCAGAAACGTCACGGCGCGGCGCCCCGGTCCGGGGGCCGCGCCGTCGCGCGTGCGGCCCGCCCGGCCCGCCGCCGCGCTCAGCAGACCTGGCCCAGCGCGTAGCCCGGCTCCGCCGCCACACCGTCCAGCCGGACCGGACCGGCCGTCGGCGCCCAGTCCTGCCCGCCGCCGGCCCAGGCCCAGGCCACCTGCCGGCCCTCCCCGCCCGCGCCCTCCCCGCCCGCGCCGTCCCCGCCCGCCCCGGCGGAGGCCCCGCGGCCCTGCGCGCCGTGCAGCACCGCCAGCCCCGGCAGCTCCCGGACCAGCCCGGCGCAGAGCACCGCGCAGAGGAGCTCCAGGTCCTCGTCGTTGATCCGGACCACGCCGTCCTCCCACTGCAGCACCCGGGCCACCGCCACCAGCCGGCCGCCGGGAGCGTCCACCGCGAGCCGCAGCTCGTAGACGCCGGCACCGGCCCCGACCAGCATCCGGCGGAACACCTCGGCCCCGCTCCGGTAGGCCTCCCGCACCGCGCGGCCGCGCTCCTCGTACAGCCCGCCGTCCAGCAGCAGGTCGGCGTGGCGCAGCGTCAGGCCGCTCTCCCGGGCCCGGACCAGCCGGGGCACGAAGTCCCCGGCCAGCTCCTCGCCCTGGTAGGCGAGCAGCTGGGTCTGCAGCGGCGGGTTGACCAGGTAGCGGTCGCGGGCGCCCGGCTCGGCCGGGTCGAGACCGTTCAGCAGGCAGAACTCCTCGAAGTCCTGCGGGTGGAACATCCGGGCCCGGACGGTGTCGAAGCCGCGCTGCGCCTCGGCCAGCAGCTCGGCGGTGTCCCGCAGGTAGGCCGGGTAGTCGGGGGCGTCGGAGAGGTGCCAGGCACGGGCGCGCTCGAAGTCCGCCGCGCTGGTCAGCACGCCGATGACGAAGGCCTGGTCCGCGCCGGCCGCGCGCCGCTCGTGCCGCTCGTACCGGGACCGGGTGCGGGGGCGCGGGCCGGCGGCGGTGCAGTCGGGGGTGCGGCGGGCGCGGCCGTTACGGCTCATCGGTGGCTCCTGGGGCGGACGGGCGGGTGGCGGGCAGCGGCGGGGGACGCCACTGACCGTTGTCCTCCCCACCCCCGCACGGCGCACACGCACGGCGTGTCACAGGACTGTAACCGAAAGTGAGGCAGATGCTCCGTCCCGCTCCCCCGGGCACGCCCGCACGCCCCCCGGCGCGCCCCGCCACCGCCCACCGTCACACCCTGCCGTCACACCCTGCCGTCGCGCCGCCCCGCCGTCACGCCGGGCGCGGCACCCGGGCCAGCTGCCGGGACTGCGCGACGAGCCGCCCCGCCTCGTCCCAGACCTCGGCGTCCTCCTCGAAGTAGCCGCCGGCCACGTTGCGGGTGGCATGGGTGACCCGCAGCCACCCGGGCACCGGCCGGGCCCGCAGGTGGACGGTCAGCTCGATGGTCGGCGCCCAGCCGGGCAGCCCGAGGTCGAAGGTGACCGGCGGCAGCGCGTCGGCGACCAGCAGGAGCAGCAGCGGGTCCGGGTCCCGGCCGTCGGCGAGCCGGAACCAGCCCTGGATCCGCCCGTTGCCCGAGGGCTGCCCGAGCGCCCAGCCGATGGTGGCCGGGTCCAGTCGCAGGTCGAACCGCTCCAGCAGGGCGGCCTCGGCGATCAGCGCCTTGGGAGCGTGCTCGACACCGATGCACTGGTCCGGCGGCGGCAGCTGCGGCGGCTGCGCCGTGGTGCGCACCTCGCCGTCGGCGGTGGCGAGGTCGCCGTGGCTGGCGACCACCCGCAGCCGCTCGACGCCGCCCTGGCTGAGCGAGGCGGTGCCGGTGGAGAGCGAGCGGCCGGCGCGCAGCACCTCGGTGCGGACGGTGGCCGGGCCGGGGGTGGACGCGGAGAGGTAGTAGCCGCTGATCGAGACCGGGTCGGCGTGGCCGCCCGCGTCCGTCGCGCCGTGCTCCAGGGAGAGCGCGTGGCCGGCCATCGCGAGCAGCAGCCCGCCGTTGACGCCGCCGCCGATCTGCCAGCCGGCGCCCAGTTCGCCGTCGTACCGGCCGGGCTCGTCCGGGTGGCGGGTCAGGGCGATGCCCTGGTCGAACTCGCTGCGGATCACCGTGGTCATGGGGGGGTGGCCTGCCCTTCGCTGCGGGTCGCCGGGAGCGGGGTCACCGGCGCACCAGGTTACTGGCGAGTAGGGCCCCAACATACGCCACCCGGCGCGAACGCACGACGGCCGCCGGACCCCTCTCGGGATCCGGCGGCCGTACGTCGGGTACTGCTTACCGGCGAATGCTCGGCTTCAGTTCGAGGAAGCGGGCGAGCAGGCCGTTCACGAAGGCCGGGGAGTCGTCCGTGGAGAACTCCTTGGCGATCTCGACGGACTCGTCCAGGACGACCGCGTCCGGGACGCCGTCCTCCCAGATCAGCTCGTAGGCGCCGAGCCGCAGGACGTTGCGGTCCACGATCGGCATCCGGTCGAGCGTCCAGCCCACCGCGTACTCCGAGATCAGGTCGTCGATCCGGCGGGCGTGCTGGACGTAACCCTCGACCAGCTCCATCGTGTACTCGCCGACCTGCGGGGTGCCCTCGTCCGGCTTGGGGTCCCGGGCACGGGCCACCCAGTCGGCGAGGACGGTCAGCGGGTCGACGTTGCGGTGGTCGGCCTCGAAGAGGATCTGGAAGGCCCGGGTACGGGCCTTTGTGCGTGCGGCCGACACGGACTTACTTCACCCGGCCGAGGTAGCTGCCGTCGCGGGTGTCGACCTTGATCTTCTCGCCGGTCACGATGAACAGCGGGACGGCGATCTCGGCACCGGTCTCCAGGGTGGCCGGCTTGGAGCCACCGGTGGAGCGGTCGCCCTGGACGCCCGGCTCGGTGTGGGAGATCGTCAGCTCGACCGAGGCCGGGAGCTCGATGTACAGCGGAGCGCCCTCGTACATCGCGACCAGGGCCTCGAAGCCCTCCAGCAGGTACTTGGAGGCATCGCCGACGACGGCCGGCTCGACCGTGGTCTGGTCGTAGGTGTCCGTGTCCATGAACACGAAGTTCTCGCCGTCCTTGTACGAGAACTGCATGCCGCGCTTGTCGACGTTGGCCGTCTCGACCTTGGTGCCGGCGTTGAAGGTCTTGTCGACGACCTTGCCCGTCAGGACCTCCTTGAGCTTGGTCCGAACGAAGGCCGGGCCCTTGCCGGGCTTGACGTGCTGGAACTCGACGACGGACCAGAGCTTCCCGCCGTCCAGCTTGAGGACCATGCCGTTCTTGAGATCGTTCGTGGAAGCCACGGGCGCACTTACTCCTGGATATAGCTGTCAAGGAACCAAGGGGTGCGTCCTGCCGCCTGCGACAGCCTCCCGGCCGGCCGCGGGTCTACAGGGCGAGGAGCTCCTTGGTGGTGATGGTGAGCAGCTCGGGCCCGCCCTCTTCGAGGGGGCGCACCACGAGGGTGTCCTCGATCCGGACACCGCCCTTGCCCGGGAGGTGAACCCCCGGACCGACGGTGACCGGCACGCGGCTGTCCAGTTTACCCATGTCCGACGGACCGAGGCGCGGCGCCTCCCGGATCTCCAGCCCGATGCCGTGCCCGAGCGGGTGCGGGGAGCTCTCGGTGTGCCCGGCGGCCTGGAGGATCTCCCGCGCCGCCTGGTCGGGTACGTACTGCTCGACGCCCGGCCCGAGCGCCTCCCGGCCGGCCCGCTGGGCCCGGAAGACCAGCCGATGCAGCTCCACCTGCCAGGGAGCGGGGGCGGCCCCGATCACGAAGGTCCGGGCGGTGGAGACCCCGTACCCGCGGTACTGCGCACCGAGCACCACGGTCAGGAAGTCACCCTCCTCGACCCGCCGGTCGGTGGGCTGGTGGGACTGCTGGCCGGAGTGGCTTCCGGTGCCGACCGAGACCGGGAAGGCCGCCTTGTCCGCACCGTGGTCGATCATCCGGCGCTCCAGCTCCATCGCCAGGTGCCGCTCGGTACGGCCGACCAGGATCGACTCCAGCAGCTCGCCGAGCGCCTGGTCGGCGATCTCGGCCGCGATCCGCAGGTCCGCGATCTCGTGCTCGTCCTTGACCACCCGCAGCCGCTCGACCGCCTGCCCCAGATCCGCCAGCCGGACCCCCTCGGCCAGGCCGGCCACCGCACGGTGCCGGCTGACGGTCAGGTCGTGCTCCTCGACCACCAGGTCCGCCACGCGCAGCCGCGTCGCCGCGGCGGCGGCCGCCAGCGCGGTGTCCGCCCCCGCGGCCACCGGCACCTGGGTGACGTCCGCGGCGATCAGGTGCTCCCCGGTGTCGTCCGGCGGCAGATCGTCGGGCAGCGCCAGCAGCACCCGTTCCCGGGTGAGCAGCAGCGTCGCCCCGCACGGCGGGCACCCGGTCAGGTACCGCACGTTCGCCGCCCTGGTGATGAGCGCCGCATCGGCCCCGGACGCACTGCAGTGCTCCCGCAACCGCTCCCGCCGGCCCGCGTACGCATCAGACATGCGTCGAGCGTACGAACCCCCACCCCGATCCGCCCGCCGAGCACCCCCACCCGGGCATCCCCCACCTCGCACCACGGCCCGGGAATGGGCGGGGAGGCGGTCGTGTTGGACAGGGTGAAAACGACATCCGTTTCGGCGTACGGCTCCGGCCGGCTGCCGGAGCGGGCCCCGTGCAGGTACCAGGAGGACACCCATGGCCCGCAGTGAACTGCGCCCCGTCGTCAAGCTCAGGTCCACGGCCGGGACGGGCTTCACGTACGTGACCCGCAAGAACCGGCGCAACGACCCGGACCGGCTGGTGCTGCGCAAGTACGACCCGGCCGCCGGGCAGCACGTGGACTTCCGCGAAGAGCGCTGAGCCCCGGAACGCGGACGCGGCGCCCGTCCGGCCCCTGCGAGGGTCGGACGGGCGCCGCGGCACGTCGGGCGGGGTGCTACTCCGTGCTCTCCCCGGCGGTCCGCACGGCGGCAGCGTCCGGGGCGGCCGGACCGGGGACGGCGGCGCCGGAGCCGGCCCCTGTGCCCACCGGCCGGGGGCTCCAGCGCTTCTCGACACCGGCGAGCCGCCAGTAGGCGATCGCCGCTCCCCAGACCACCACGAACAGGCCGACGATCGCGTAGCCGACGTTGTCCAGCGAGATGTCCGCGATCCAGCCGCTGACCGGGTCGGTGAGGTCCAGCTTCTCGTGCAGCACCGCGACCAGCTCGATGGTGCCGATGATGAACGCCACCGCGATCGACAGCCCGGTGATGGTCAGGTTGTAGTACACCTTGCGCACCGGGTTGGAGAACGCCCACTGGTACGCGAAGTTCATGAACGTCCCGTCCAGCGTGTCGAACAGGCTCATCCCCGACGCGAACAGCAGCGGCAGGCAGACGATCGCGTACCAGGGCAGCCCGGCGGCCGCGCCGGAGCCGGCCATCACCATCAGCGTCACCTCGGTCGCGGTGTCGAAGCCGAGGCCGAGCACCATGCCGACCGGGAACATCTGGCCGGGCCGGGTGATCGAGCGGGTCGCCCGGTTCAGCACCCGGGCCATCAGGCCGCGCGAGTTGAGGTGCTCCTCCAGCTCCGCCTCGTCGAACCGACCGGCGCGCATCGACCGGAACACCCTGAGGATGCCGAACAGCGCCGCCAGGTTGAGCGCGCCGATCAGGTAGAGGAAGACGCCGGACGCGGAGGTGCCGACCACGCCGAGCCACTGGTGCGTGGTGGACTCGTCGTCCATCAGCGTGTTGGCCAGCTGCGCGCCGCCCGCCACCAGGGCGGCCATCAGGACCACCATCGAGGAGTGGCCGAGGGCGAACCAGAAGCCCACCGAGACGGGCCGCTTGCCGTCGGCCATCAGCTTGCGGGTGGTGTTGTCGATCACCGCGATGTGGTCGGCGTCGAAGGCGTGCCGCATGCCGAGGGTGTACGCCGTGATGCCCAGGCCCACCCCGAAGACCTGGGTGCCGACCTTGTACTCCTCCGGAGCCACCAGGAAGATCAGCGTCCCGAACGCCACCACGTGCATGGCCAGGATCACCCCCATCAACCCGGCCGTGCGGAGGGTGTCCTCGCGCCGCCAGCGGAAGGTCGGCAGGGCGGTGGACACCGCTGGAACAGCGGCGGTTTCGGGCAGGGTCATCTTCGGATCACGCTCCAGCACCTCGTGGATAGACGTTCGTGAGATGCCGTGGCCGGTCTCCTGGCTGACGGGGCTTCCGCATCCGCCTTCCCAGGCGCGCAAGGCGCCCAGTGGCTTCGTGGATACGGACGAATCCCCCCGATCACAGTGGCGAGGGCCGCTCCGGACTCCGGACCCCTGAGGGTCCGTCACCGGTCTTCCCGAACACCACGGCGGGGAACACCGTAGGGGGCCGCGCGCCACCCTTGCAAGGCTGCGCACCTGCGCAGGTGTCCAGGATCACAGGCCGTGGGCTGCAAGAATGTCCGCATGCATCTCGTACCGGCCGACCGCGCGGGCCACCGCACCATCGACGGACACCGGGTCTGCGAGGCCATCGCCGCCATCGGCGACACCGGTCACGTCCGGTCCTGGGCCGAGCGGTTCTCACTGCTCGCCGACCCGGGGCGGCTCGCCCTGCTGCTCGCCCTGCACCGGGCCGGGCCGCTCGCCGTCTCCGACCTGGCGGTCGCCACCGGGATGCGCGACCCGGCCGTCTCGCAGGCGCTGCGACTGCTCCGCACCGCCGGTGTGGTGACCGGTGACAAGGACGGCCGTGTGGTGCGCTACCGGCTCGTGGACGAGGCTCTGCGCCCCCTCCTCGACGAGTGCGCCGCCGCCGAGCACGACGAGCACGGCGAGCCCCCGCTCCCCGCACCACCGCGGCCGGCCGACCTGACCGGCTGACCGGCTGACCGGCTCCGCCCACGGGACACCGCCCCGGGCCCGGAGTCCGCCTCACCGCTCCCGCCCTCGCCCCTCCCGTACCAGCCGTTCGAAGCGGTCCAGCGAGCGCCGGGCCAGGGGGTCGGTCGCGGGCCGCAGGAGCAGCCCGAGCGGGCCCGCGCCGGGGAGCCGGAACGCGCCGAGGAAGGCGAAGCGGGTGCCGGCCGCCTCGGGGCGGGCCGCCATCCCGCCGAGCAGGAAGCGGCTGCGCATCAGGCACCAGCCGGGTGCCAGCTCGACGTCGAAACGGGCCCGCAGCCGGGTGTGGCCGGTCACCAGCGCCTCGGCGCGGCCGTCCGCCGGTCCCTCGGTGACGCGGACCGACCGAATGTCCGGCAGCCAGCGCGGGAGCCCTTCCTCCAGGTCGGCCGCGGCCGCCCAGACCTGCTCGAAGGGCGCCTCGATCAGCGCCTCCCGGACGGCGGCGCCGGGGGTCACGGCGGCGATCACGTGCAGCCGGCGCACCGGGTCGAAGGCCGCAGTCGGCCAGGGGATCCGTGCGCTCACTGCTGCCACGCCCTTCGAAAGCCGAGCCGGGCCCGGGAGAGCCGGGACTTCACGGTGCCGGGTGCCACACCCAGCAGTTCTGCGGTGGACCTCTCGTCCAGGCCCTCCACGTCCCGCAGCACCAGGACGGCGCGGTGCTCGGGAGTCAGCCGGGCCAGCACGTCCTGGATGTCGGTGGCCAGCTGCGGGTCGCCGGGTCGGGGCAGTTCGGAAAGGTCGGCGGGGACGCAGCGGGCGACCCGCCGGACATACCGGACGGCCTCCCGGACGGCGATCGAGCGGACCCAGCCGAACAGCGCGGCCGGGTCCTGGAGCTGGCCCAGCTTGCGGAAGACGGCGATCAGCGCCTCCTGGGTCGCGTCGGGGCCGTCGTCCAGCGCGATCGGGCCGCAGAGCCGGCGGACATAGGGCTCGACCAGCTCCAGCAGCTCGCCGACGGCCAGCTGGTCGCCGCGCTGGGCGGCGCGGACCAGGCCGGCGAGCCGGTCGGCGGTTCGGGTTTCAGGGCCATCCACACCGCATCAGAGGCGCCGGACCGGCCGGATGTTCCCTCCCTCCCCCGACTTTCCGCTGTGACGCTCGTCACGGGAACGCCCGGCCGGGCGGGCGGCTCCTGCGGGGTGACTCATCGTCGGATGCCCGGAGGACCACCGTGAACCGTCGCCGTACCGCCGCCCTCGCCGTTGCCGGCCTGCTCGCCGCCGACGCCCTGCTGCACGTCTACTGGGCCACCGGCCGCACTTGGCCGGCGGCCGGCCCGGCATCACTCTCCCGGGCGGTGCTCAATGCCGAGGTGCCGTTCACGCCGCCGGTGGTGCTGCCCCTCGCGGCCCTGCTGTTCTCCGGCTCGGCCCTGGTGCTCGCCCGTGGCGGCCTGCTGGGCGACGCGGCCCGCCGGCTGCCGGGGGTGGCGCTGCGCTGGGGGCCGCGCGCGGTGGCCGCCGGGCTGCTCGCCCGCGGGGTGGCCGGGCTGGTCTGGGCCGCCGGGGTCGGCGTCGAGCCCGGCTCGGCCTTCTACCGGCTCAACCTCGTCTGCTACACCCCGCTCTGCCTGGCCGCCGCGGCCGCCGCCCTGGCGGTCGCCCGCACCGGGGCGGACGGCTGACGCCGCCCCTCCCCCGGCGTCCGCGGACGCGTCCGGGAGCCCGACGCCTCGTCAGGCCTGCTGGCAGCGCGGGCACCAGAAGAGGTTCCGCGCGGCGTGCGCCTCCGTCCGGACTTCGGTGCCGCAGACCAGGCAGGGCATGGCGGCCCGGCGGTAGACGTAGACCTCGCCGCCGTGGTCGTCCACCCGCGGGGGCCGCCCCATCGCCTCGGGGGTGTGCTCGGGGCGGACGGTGTCGATCCGGCCCGCGCCGACCCCCTCGCGCATCAGGGCGACCAGGTCGGCCCAGACGGCGTCCCACTCGGCCCGGCCGAGGTCGCGCCCGGCCCGGTGCGGGTTGATGCCGTGCCGGAACAGCACCTCGGCACGGTAGACGTTGCCCACCCCGGCCAGCACCTTCTGGTCCATCAGCAGTGCCGCGATCGTCGTCCGGCTGCCGGATATCCGCCGCCAGGCCGGCTCCGGGTCGGCGCCGGCCCGCAGCGGGTCGGGGCCGAGGCGCGCCGCGACCGCGGCCTTCTCGGCGTCGGTGATCAGCGCGCAGGTGTTGGGGCCACGCAGGTCGGCGTAGGCGTCGTCGTTCGCCAGGCGCAGCCGGACCAGCCCGACCGGCTCGGGCGCGGGGCCCTCGCCGAAGGTGAACCCGCCGTAGAGGCCGAGGTGGATGTGCACCCAGGTGTCGCTCTCGAAGCCGAGGAAGAGGTGCTTGCCGGTGGCCTCCGCCCCGGTCAGCACCTGCCCGTCGACGAGCTTCGCACCGTCGGCGAACCGGCCCTGCGGGCTGCTGGCGCGGACCGGGCGGCCGCCGAAGGCGCCGGCGTTCTCCGCGGCGAGGCGGTGGATGATGTGGCCTTCCGGCACGGGCGTCAGCTCCCCCGGGGTGTGCGACAGGATGCCCCCATCATCGCAGCCGGCACCGACGGGCCCCGCCGGGCGGACGACCGCCGCGATGCCTCCCGGGGCCGCCCAGCACCGGGTGCCCCCGGGAACCGCTCCGGCACGGCTCCGGGCGGCTCAGCGGACCGGGATGCCCATCAGCCGGGCCAGGATCACCCGGTCCAGCTCGGCCGCGGTGGCGGCGACGTCGAGGTTCGAGTTGTCGATGATCGGCAGCCCGGAGTTGTACCAGCCGGCCATCCGCCCGTGGATCCGGGCCACCTCCTCGTCGCTGAGCCGCCGGTTGCCGTTGCGGCGGGCGTTGCGGTCGAGCACCGAGTCGAGGCTGGGCAGCAGCACGACCGGGATCATCCCGGGGCCGATGTGGCGCTTCCAGCCGCCGAGGCCGATCGCCGGGCGGTCGGGGAAGACGGCGTCGTCGATGATGCAGGAGATGCCGTTGGCCAGGTAGTTGCGGCAGGCGAAGCCGCAGGTGCGGCGGGCCAGCCGGTACTGCGCCTCGGAGGCGTTGTTCCAGCCGGACTGCGGATTGGCGAATCCGGACTGCACCCACTCGCGGACGTCGTCCAGGCTGATGTGCGCGGTCGGCGTGGGCCGGCGCTCCGCCCAGTGCCGGGCGACGGTGGTCTTGCCGGCCCCGGCCGGTCCGATCAGCAGGACGGCGAGCGGCCCGGCCGGCATCCGCTGCTGCGGCGGGTGGGCCGGGAGCTGGACGGGCGCGCCGGAGGGCAGCAGGAAGTGCCCGGTGGCCCCGGCGGGCACCGGGGCGGCGGGAGCGGGGTGTCCGGCAGGCGCGGGGTGCGCGGCCGGCGCGGGCACCGGCGGGAGCGGGGCCGGTCCGGCCGGGGTCCCGTACGGCGGGCGGGCGGCCGCGTGCGGTGCGCCCGGCTGCCCGGCGGGGGACGGCGGGGCCTGCGGCGGCGCCCCCGCGGTCGTGGGGCCGGGGTACGGCGGAACGGGCGGAGCGACGGGATGCGGGGGGACGTGTCCACCCCCGGCGTACTGCGTCACGGTCACCTCCCGACTTCTTTCAGCGGGGACACTACACGGCGGCCCGGCGGCGGGCACAGTCCGCCGCCGGGCCGCCGACGGGGCGGCCGCGCCCGCCTCAGCGGGCGGTGAGCTGCTCGGCGAGCGCGCGCAGCGCGAGCTCGTACGAGCCGAGGCCGAAGCCGGCGATCGTGCCGGAGGCGACCGCGGCGATCACCGAGGTGTGCCGGAAGGTCTCCCGGGCGTACGGGTTGGAGATGTGCACCTCGATCAGCGGGGCGGTCCGCTGGGCGGCGGCGTCGCGCATCGCGTACGAGTAGTGCGTGAAGGCGCCCGGGTTGATCACCACCGGCACCTGGCCGTCGGCCGCCTCGTGCAGCCACTCGACCATCTGCTGCTCGGAGTTGGTCTCGTGCACCTCGACCTCGAAGCCGAACTCCTTGCCGAGCGCCGTGCAGCGCTCGACCAGCCCGGCGTACGAGGTGGCGCCGTAGACGTCCGGCTCGCGGCTGCCCAGCCGGCCGAGGTTGGGGCCGTTGAGCACCATCACCCGCGTCACGCGGAGACCTCCGCGTAGGCGGCGACCAGCAGCGACGGGTCCGGGCCCTCCAGCACCGAGGTCTTGCCGAGGCCGTCCAGCACGATGAAGCGGATCAGGTCGCCGCGCGACTTCTTGTCGATCTTCATGGCGTCCAGCAGCTTCGGCCAGGCGTCCGCGCGGTACGTCAGCGGCAGGCCGACCGAGGCCAGCACGGAGCGGTGCCGGTCGGCCGTCCCGTCGTCCAGCCGGCCGGCCAGCCGGCCGAGTTCGGCGGCGAAGACCATGCCGATCGAGATCGCCGCGCCGTGCCGCCACTTGTACCGCTCGTTGCGCTCGATGGCGTGGCCGAGGGTGTGGCCGTAGTTGAGGATCTCGCGCCGGCCGGATTCCTTCAGGTCCCCCGAGACCACGTCGGCCTTGACCTGGATGGCCCGGCGGATCAGCTCCACGGTGTGCTGCCCGGCGGGGCTCCGGGCGCCCTCCGGGTCCGCCTCGATCAGGTCGAGGATGGCCGGGTCGGCGATGAAGCCGCACTTGATGACCTCGGCGAGGCCGGAGACGTAGTCGTGCGTGGGCACCGTCGCCAGGGTGTCGAGGTCGGCCAGCACGCCCACCGGCGGGTGGAAGGCGCCGACCATGTTCTTGCCCTCGGCGATGTTGATGCCGGTCTTGCCGCCGACGGCCGCGTCGACCATGCCGAGCAGCGTGGTGGGCATCGAGATCCAGCGGACCCCGCGCAGCCAGGTGGCGGCCACGAAGCCGGCCAGGTCGGTGGTGGCGCCGCCGCCGAGGCCGACGACGACATCGCTGCGGGTGAAGCCGGTCTGGCCGAGCACCGACCAGCAGTACGCGGCGACCTCGGCGCTCTTCGCGTCCTCGGCGTTCGGCACCTGGAGGACGATCGCCTCGTAGCCCTCGCCGAGCAGGTCCTCGCGGATCGCGTCGGCGGTGGCCGCCAGCGCCTCCGGGTGGATGAGCGCGACCCGCTTGGCGCGGGTGCCGATCAGCGGCGCCAGCTCGCCCAGCAGCTGGTGCCCGACCAGCACGTCGTACGGGTCGTGGCCGGCACTGCCACCGACGTGGATCGTGACGGTGTCACTCATGGGTTGTCTTCAGCTCCAAAGCTTCCAGTACGACGTCCGCGACCTGCTCCGGCGTGCGGCCGGCGGTGTCGACGACAGCGGTCGCCACCTCCAGGTAGAGCGGGCGGCGGGCCTCCATCAGCTCGCGCCAGCGGGCCCGGGGGTTGACGGCCAGCAGCGGGCGGGGGGCGTCCAGGCCGACCCGCTTGACCGCGTCGGCCAACGGGACCTCCAGGAAGACCACCCGCAGGTCGTGCAGCAGCGCGCGGGTGGCCTCGGCCATCACCGCGCCACCGCCGAGCGCGAGCACACCGTCGTGGCCGCCGACGGCGGTGCGCACGGCGGCCGACTCCAGCTCGCGGAAGTGCGGCTCGCCCTCGTCGATGAAGATCTCCGGGATGGGCTTGCCGGCCAGCTGCTCGATGTCCGCGTCGGTGTCCCGGAACGCCACGTCCAGGCGCTCGGCGAGGGCCCGCCCGACGGTGGACTTGCCACTGCCGGGCGGGCCGACCAGCACCACCAGGGGGGCGGTCACCGGACGATCAGGTTGTCCAGGTAGCCCTGGACGTTGCGGCGGGTCTCGGAGACGTGGTCGCCACCGAACTTCTCGTTCACCGCGTCGGCCAGCACCAGGGCCACCATCGCCTCGGCGACGATGCCCGCGGCTGGCACGGCGCAGACGTCGGAGCGCTGGTGGTGGGCCTTGGCCGGCTCACCGGTGCGCACGTCCAGCGTCTGCAGGGCGCGCGGCACGGTCGCGATCGGCTTCATCGCGGCGCGCACCCGCAGCAGCTCGCCGGTGGACAGGCCGCCCTCGGTGCCGCCGGAGCGGCCGGAGGTGCGCTTGATGCCGTCGGCGGTCGGCACGATCTCGTCGTGCGCCTGCGAGCCGGGGACGCGGGCCAGGTCGAAGCCGTCGCCGACCTCGACGCCCTTGATCGCCTGGATGCCCATCAGCGCCGCGGCCAGCCGCGCGTCGAGGCGGCGGTCCCAGTGCACGTGCGAGCCGAGGCCGACCGGGACGCCGTAGGCCAGCACCTCGACGACGCCGCCGAGCGTGTCGCCGTCCTTGTGGGCCTGGTCGATCTCGGCGACCATCGCCTTCGACGCGTCGGCGTCCAGGCAGCGCACCGGGTCGGCGTCCAGCCGGGCCTCGTCCGACGGCAGCGGCAGCACGCCGGCCGGGGCCTTGGCCGCGGCCAGCTCGACCACGTGGCTGACGATCTCGATGCCGCAGGTCTCCTTGAGGTACGCGCGGGCGACGGCACCGAGCGCGACCCGGGCGGCCGTCTCACGGGCGCTGGCGCGCTCCAGGATCGGGCGGGCCTCGTCGATCGAGTACTTCTGCATGCCGGCCAGGTCGGCGTGGCCGGGGCGCGGGCGGGTCAGCGCCTCGTTGCGGCCCAGGCCGGCCAGCACCTCCGGGTCGACCGGGTCGGCCGACATGACCTGCTCCCACTTCGGCCACTCGGTGTTGCCGACCATGACCGCCACCGGGCTACCCATGGTCTCGCCGTGCCGGACGCCGCCGAGGAAGGTGACCTCGTCCTGCTCGAACTTCATCCGTGCGCCGCGACCGTAGCCGAGCCGGCGGCGCGCCAGCGCGTCGGCCACCACGGCGGTGGTGACCGGTACACCGGCGGGCAGGCCCTCCAGCGTCGCGACGAGTGCGGGGCCGTGCGACTCCCCCGCCGTCAGCCAGCGCAACGTACCCAACGGAGCTCCTTCATCAGCGGACCGACCACGGTGCAGCCGCGGCCCGCCCGGACGTGCCTATGTCCTTGAATCCTTTCATGCCCCGGGCGTACCCGGGAGCACGGTCCGGGTGACGGACAGCAACCGGTCGACGGGCGGACGCCGTCGTCCGGACTCGCCGTGGCATGACGTGCCACGACGACAGCACGTGCCACGGCGGCAGCACGCGCCACCCCCGCAGTACGTGCCACGACGTCAGCACGCGCCACCCCCGCAGTACGCGCCGCCGCGTCAGCGCCCCGCGAGCGCCGCTTCGCCCGCCGCGCGGACGGCGGCCAGCGGGCCCGGCGTCCGGCCGGTGAACAGCTCGCTCTGCAGCACCGCCTGGTGCACCAGCAGGTCCAACCCGCCCAGCACGGTCGCGCCGCGCGCGGCACAGGCGGCGGCCAGCGCGGTCGGCCACGGGTGGTAGAGCACGTCGAACAGCACGCCCGGCCCGGCCGGCAGCCCGGCCGCGAAGGCGTCCGTCGCCCCCGCCGGGGTGGTGGAGACGGTGAGCGGCTGCGCCAGCGCCTCGGCGCCCCGCTCCCAGTCGGCCGTCCGGACGGCGACGCCCAGCCGCTCGCCCAGCTCGGCCATCTCGCGCGCCCGCTCGGGGCTGCGCACGTACACCGTCACCTCGCCGGTGCAGATCTGGGCCAGCGCCGCCAGCGCCGAGGAGGCGGTGGCCCCGGCGCCGAGCACCGCCGCGGACGGGACTTCGCCGACGCCCCGCTCGCGCAGCGCGTTGACCAGCCCCGGGACGTCGGTGTTGGCGCCCACCCGGCGCCCGTCGGCGGTGAACACCACGGTGTTGACCGCCGCCACCGAACGCGCGGTGGCACTCACCTCGTCGAGCAGCGGGATGACCGCCCGCTTCAGCGGCATGGTGAGCGAGAGCCCGGCCCACTCGGCCTCGTCCAGCCCGCCGAGGAAGCCGGGCAGCCCGGCCTCGTCCACCTCGAAGCGGTCGTAGCGCCAGCCGTCCAGCCCGAGCGCCGCGAAGGCGGCCCGGTGCAGGTCGGGTGAGAGCGAGTGGGCGATCGGCGAGCCGAGAACGGCGGCCCGGTGCTTGCTGGTCAACGCTGCTTCTCCGTGAACGGCGGTGCGGTCAGGGCTACTTGGTGGTGCAGTGGCCACGCGCCTTGTCGATCTTCTGGCCGGCCGCCGTGCAGTACGCCTCGACGTTGGCCAGATGCTCCTTGTACGTGTTGGAGAACAGGGTCGTCTCCGGGGACATCGCGATGAAGTACAGCCACTTGCCGTCCGCCGGGTTCAGCACTGCCTTGATCGCGTCGTCGCCGGGGTTGGAGATCGGCGTCGGCGGGAGGCCCGGGTTCCGGTTGGTGTTGAACTTGTTGCTCGCGTCGTCCATGTCCTTCTGGGTGAGTTCCTTGCGGCCCAGCGAGTACTGCAGCGTGGTGTCCATGCCGAGCGTGCGGTGGACTTCGGTGTCGTCGACGAGACGGTTCTGGATGGTCCGGGCCATCTTGGCGAAGTCCGCCCGGTTGTTGCCCTCGGCCTGCAGGATGCTGGCCTCGATGACCACCTCGTAGCCGTTCTTCAGACCGGCCTTGGACGCCTCGCCGTCCAGGCTCGCGTAGCGGTCGGTGGCGTTCTTGACCATCTGCTTGAGCAGGTCCTCGGGCTTCATGCCGTCGGCGATGTTGTACCGGGTCGGCCAGAGGAAGCCCTCCAGGTTGCCGTTCGCGTACGCCGGCAGTCCGAGGTTGGCGATCTGGGCCTTGGCCGTGCTCTCCGCGGTGCCCTTCGGGAGCTTCAGCTTGTCGTCGATCTTGACGTAGGTGGCGGCGGCGGTCAGGCCCTCCGGCAGCACCAGCGCGGCGCCACCGGCCTGCTCGACCAGGGCCTGGAGGGCGGCCGAGGCCGACATCTCCTTCTTCAGCGTGTAGAACCCGTACTGGATGTTGGTGCACTTGGGCTCTTTGTCACAGGCCTGGGTGTACGCCTCGACGCTCTTGACCACGCCCGCGGCCTTCAGGGTCATGCCCATCTGACCGCCGGTCGAGCCCTTCTTGATCTCGATCTGCACGCTGCTGGTGCCCTCG
This sequence comes from Kitasatospora sp. NBC_01560, assembly GCF_045208415.1. Lineage (NCBI taxonomy): Bacteria > Bacillati > Actinomycetota > Actinomycetes > Kitasatosporales > Streptomycetaceae > Kitasatospora > Kitasatospora sp. NBC_01560. Next base: position 2,366,418 of record NZ_CP109364.1, read on the forward strand.
CCCTGGAAGTCCGGGGGCGGGCCGAAGTGGTCCTGGTAGAAGCCGTAGCCCCACCAGCCGGCGCCGCTCACCGCGCCCATCAGCACCAGCGCGACCAGCAGGCAGGCACCGCCGTTGCGGCGACCGGACTTCTTGCCCTTCTCCTTGCGCTTCTTCTTGCCCTCGCGGGAGTCGTCCTCCTCGCCGAGGAAGCCGTCCTGACCGTCCTCGCCGCCGTCGGCGTAGTCGTCCTGACGGCCGTCCCAGTCGTCCTCGGCCTGCTCGGGCTCCGCCTGCGCCGGGCCGCCGGCCTCCAGCGCGGCCGCCTCGGCCTCCCAGTCGATGCCGTCGGCCCCGGGGCCGGCCGGAGCCGCGGCCTGCTGCTGCCGTCGCGCGGCCCGCCCGCCCGGCTGAGCCTGCGCCGCCTGCGGCCCGCCGGGCTGCGCCGGACCGGCCGGCGACATCCCCGGCTGCGGCACGCCCTGCTGCTGCACGCCTGGCTGCTGCATACCCGGCTGCGGCACGCCCTGCTGGGGCATCCCCGGCTGCGCCTGCGGCTGCTGCTGCCCGGGGAAGCCCTGGAGATTCTGCTGCTGGCCCGGGAAACCCTGCTGGCTCTGCTGCTGCCCCTGGAAACCCTGGCCGTTCTGCTGCTGGCCCGGGTAGGCCTGCTGCTGCCCGGGGAAGCCCTGGCCGCCGCCCTGCTGCTGGCTCTGCTGCTGGTAGCCCTGCTGCTGATCCGGGTACCCCTGCTGGCCGGGGAAGCCCTGGCCGCCCTGCTGCGGGTAGCCCTGCTGGCCGGCGCCGTACTGCTGCTGCCCCTGCTGGTACTGCTGCCCGCCGTACTGCTGGGGCTGCTGGGGCTGCTGATCCTGCGGGAATCCGCCCGGGTAGCCCTGCTGCTGCGGGTAGCCCTGCTGCGCCTGGGGGAACTGCTGCCCCTGCTGCTGCGGGTAGCCCTGCTGGCCGCCACCGTACTGCTGCTGCTGCATCTGCTGCGGCTGCTGCTGGGGCTGCTGCTGCCACTGGCCGTCCTGCTGGCCGGGGACCGGCTGCTGGCCGCCGTACCCGGGGTCACCGGGGTGCCACGGCTCGGAGCCCTGGGGGCCGTAGCCCCGACCCAGATCGGTCATTGATCCCCTTACACCGACGGAGACGGCCGGAGGATCGGACCGGCCGTCCCGGGACGGCGTCCCGGTTGATTCTCGAACCGGCGTGCTACTGCATCGCCTGGAGGGAGACGTTACCGTACCGCAGAGAAGCCCCCGGCAGGGCCGACGACCGGTCGGTGCCCGCACGGTCCCGCCGGTGCGCCCTCCGGCGGGCCCCCTCAGGGAGTCGCCGGCGCCCCGCCCGGGGAACCGCCGGGCGCACCGGACGACGCACTGGCCGACCCGCTCGACTGCGTCCCCTTGGTGGCGTTGAACTCGGCCACGTTGCGCTGCTGCACCTCGAAGCTGTCGGTGAACCGGGTGTCCCCCGGCTTCACGGTGACGAAGTAGAGCCAGTCCCCCGCCGCCGGGTCGACGGCCGCCATGACCGCCTGGCGCCCGGGGTTGCCGATCGGCGTCGGCGGCAGCCCCTGGTGCAGGTAGGTGTTGTAGGGCGAGTCCAGCTTGGTCTCGCCGACGGTGGTGTTGAGGGTCGAACGCCCGAGCGCGTAGTTGATCGTGGAGTCCAGCTGCAACGGCATGTTCTTGGCCAGCCGGTTGTAGATCACCCGGGCCACCTTGGCCATGTCCTCGGTGTTGTCGGCCTCGCCCTGGACCATGCTGGCGATGGTGACCAGCCCGTACAGGCTCTGCCCGAGGTTCTGCGCGACCACGTCCGCGTCGTCCCGGGCGAACTCCTTGCCGGCCCGCTCGACCATCTGCTTCAGCAGGTCGACCGCGGTGGTGCCCTCGGTGACGCTGTACGTCGCGGGGAAGAGGTACCCCTCCGGGCTGCCCTTCGCGAACTCCGGCAGGCCGAGCTCACCGGCCTGCTCCTGAGCGGCCTTCTGCGCGGTGCCGGCCGGCAGGTCGAGCTTCTTGTCGATCGCCGCGTAGATCTGGCTGCCGCGCCAGCCCTCGGGGATGGTCAGGCCGTTGGCGTTGGCCGGGTCGACCAGGATCGCCAGGGCCGCCGCCGCCGACATCTTCTGCTTCAGCGTGTAGGTGCCGGGCTGGATCCGCCCGGCGGCGGCCGCGCTGCCCTTGGCCGCCCGGGTGAAGGCGAGCGAGCTGGCCACCACCCCGTTGCGCACCAGGGCGGAGGCGATCTGGGTGAGCCCGGCCCCCTCGGGCACCGAGACCTGGACGGCACCGCTGCCCGCCCCGGCGTAGTCGGCGGCGGCCGGTGGCTTCTGCTGGCCCTGCAGCCAGCTGTAGCCGGTCAGGCCGATCCCGCCGAAGACGGCGATCAGCGCGAGGGCCGTCAGCCCGCACGCCAGGCTGTTGCGCCGGTGGTGCGGGTCGGGCGCATCGGGGCGTGGCCGGGGCGCGCCGGGCGGGCGGCCCTCCGGCTCCATGACCGGCGCACCGAGGTGGCCGGGCGTGAGCCCCGGAGTGAAGTCCTGGTCGGTCACTGCGCCCCCTCTGCGGTCCCGGAAAACGGCAGGGGGCCCGTACGGACGCGTCCGCACGGGCCCCCTGCCGGGACGTTAGAGCAGGCGGGTCAGCCGTCGGCCCCGACGCTCTCACCGGGCGGCCGTCCGCTCACCCGTTCGGACTCAAGGGCGGTCTGCAGGATCACCACCGCGGCGGCCTGGTCGACCACCGAACGGCCCTTCTTCGCCTTGACCCCGGAGGCCCGCAGGCCGTGGGTCGCGGTGACGGTCGACATCCGCTCGTCCACCAACCGGACGGGCACCGGGTAGAGCCGGACGGCCAGTCGCGAGGCGTAGCCGCGGACCTTCTCCGCCGCCGGCCCCTCCTTGCCGCTGAGCGAGCGCGGCAGGCCGACGATCACCTCGATCGCTTCGTACTCCTCCGCGATCGCGGCGATCCTGGCCTGCGACTTCACCCCGGCGGGGACGGTCTCCACCGGCGTGGCGAGCACCCCGTCGGGGTCGCAGGAGGCGACCCCGATCCGGGCGTCACCGACGTCGACGGCGATCCGCCGCCCCCGCCGGAAGGGCCGTTCCACGGCCTCGGACTCCTCCATCAGCTGGCGCGCTCCGCGATCAGGCCGCGCACCGCGGCGATGGCCTCGCCGACCGCGGCCGCGTTGGAGCCGCCGCCCTGGGCGACGTCGTCCTTGCCGCCACCGCCGCCACCGAGGGTCTTGGCGGCCACGCGGACCAGCTCGCCGGCCTTGATGCCACGCCCGCGGGCGTCCTCGTTGGTGGCGATCACGGTCAGCGGGCGGTCATTGGCCACGGTGAAGGCGGCGACCACGGCCGGGCGCGAGCCCAGGCGGCCGCGCACGTCGAGGACGAGCTTGCGCAGCTCGTCCGCGCCGGTGCCGTCGGCGACCTGGGCGGCGACGACCGCGATGCCCTGCACGTCCTCGGCCGAGTCGGCCAGGCCCGCAGCGGCGGCCAGCACCTTCTCGGCGCGGAACCGCTCGATCTCCTTCTCGGCGTCCTTGAGCTTGGCGAGCATGCCCGAGATCTTCTCCGGCAGCTCCTCCGGGCGGCCCTTGACCAGCTCGGTCAGCTGGGCGACCACGGTGTGCTCACGGGCCAGGAACTTGTACGCGTCCACGCCGACCAGCGCCTCGACCCGGCGCACGCCGGAGCCGATCGAGGCTTCGCCGAGCAGCTTCACCAGGCCCAGCTGGGCGGTGTTGCCGACGTGCGTGCCGCCGCAGAGCTCCTTGGAGAAGTCGCCGATGGTGACGACGCGGACCTCGTCGCCGTACTTCTCGCCGAACATGGCGATGGCGCCGGCCTTGCGGGCCTGGTCCATCGTCATGACCTCGGCGGTGACGTCCAGCTCGCGGGTCAGCACGTCGTTGATCTTCTGCTCGACGTCGACCAGCACGCTGCCGGGCACGGCGGCGGGCGAGCCGAAGTCGAAGCGGAAGCGGCCGGGGGCGTTCTCGGAGCCGGCCTGGGCGGCCGTCGGGCCGAGCGCGTCGCGCAGCGCCTGGTGGGTCAGGTGGGTGGCCGAGTGGGCGCGGGCGATCGCCCGGCGGCGCTCGATGTCGATGGTGGCGTAGGCGGACGCGCCGAGCACGACCTCGCCGAACAGCACGCCACCGGAGTGCACGACCACGCCCGGGACGGGCTGCTGCACGTCGCGGATCTCGACGACCGCGCCGGAGTCCAGCCGGATCCGGCCGTGGTCGGCGAGCTGGCCGCCGCCCTCGGCGTAGAACGGGGTGCGGTCGAGGATGAGCTCGACCTCGTCGCCCTCGCTCGCGGCCGGCGCCGGGACGCCGTCCACGAGCAGGCCGACCACGGTGGCCTCGCCCTCGGTCAGGGTGTAGCCGGTGAAGACGCTCGCGCCGGACTTGTCGGCCACCGCGCGGTACGCGGCGACGTCGGCGTGGCCCATCTTCTTGGCCTTGGCGTCCGCCTTGGCACGGTCCCGCTGCTCCTGCATGAGGCGGCGGAAGCCGGCCTCGTCCACCTGGAGGCCCTGCTCCTCGGCCATCTCCAGGGTCAGGTCGATCGGGAAGCCGTAGGTGTCGTGCAGCTTGAACGCCTGCTCGCCGGAGAGCACCGCGCCGCCGGACTGCTTGGTCTCGGTGACGGCGGTGTCCAGCAGGCTGGTGCCGGACTTCAGGGTCTGCAGGAAGGCCGCCTCCTCGCCGGTGACGACCGTCTCGATGCGCTTGCGGTCGGACTCCAGCTCCGGGTACTGCGGGGCCATCGCCTTGATCGCGACGTCGGTGAGGTCCTTGGCGACCGTGCCGGTGGCGCCCAGCAGGCGCATGTTGCGGATGGCGCGGCGCAGGATGCGGCGCAGCACGTAGCCGCGGCCCTCGTTGCCGGGGGTGACGCCGTCGCCGATCAGCATCAGCGCGGTGCGGATGTGGTCGGTGACCACGCGCAGCGAGACGTCCGACTTGTGGTCGGCGCCGTAGGTGTGGCCGGTCAGCTCGGCGGCGCGGTCGAGGATCATCCGGCTGGTGTCGATCTCGAAGAGGTTGTCGACGTCCTGCAGGATGGCGGCGAGGCGCTCCAGGCCGAGGCCGGTGTCGATGTTCTTGCTCGGCAGGTCGCCGAGGATCTCGAAACCGTCCTTGCCGTCACCGTGGCCGCGCTCGTACTGCATGAAGACCAGGTTCCAGATCTCCAGGTAGCGCTCGCCGTTGACGGCCGGGCCGCCCTCCTCGCCGTACGCGGGGCCGCGGTCGTAGTTGATCTCCGAACACGGGCCGCACGGGCCGGGGACGCCCATCGACCAGAAGTTGTCCTTCATGCCGAGGCGCTGGATGCGCTCGGAGGGCACGCCGATGACGTCGCGCCAGATCTGCTCGGCCTCGTCGTCGTCCTTGTAGACGGTGATCCAGAGCTTCTCCTTCTCCAGGCCGTAGCCGCCGTCCGCGACGGGCGTGGTGAGCAGCTCCCACGCGAACTTGATGGCTCCTTCCTTGAAGTAGTCACCGAAGGAGAAGTTGCCGCACATCTGGAAGAAGGAGCCGTGCCGGGTGGTCTTCCCGACCTCCTCGATGTCCAGGGTGCGCACGCACTTCTGGACGCTGGTGGCGCGCGAGAACTGCGGCTTGACCTCGCCCAGGAAGTACGGCTTGAAAGGCACCATGCCGGCGTTGACGAGCAGCAGGGTGGGGTCGTCGGCGACCAGGGACGCCGACGGAACGACGGTGTGGCCGCGCTCCTCGAAGAAGCGCAGCCAGCGGCGGCGGATCTCTGCCGACTCCATTAGTGGTCCTTCCGGTTCGGGGTACCGCCCGGCTGCGGCAGTGCGCGGCGGGGCGTCTTTTCGATGGCTGGGGTGGTGCGGGCGCTGCTGGACGGAGGCAGGGCGGCGGCCGGGCTCCCGGGCGCCGCCGAGATAGCTCGGTACTGCGGCTCGCCCGGGAGGGGCAGCGCGGAGCGCCTCCCCGGAAGGGTGGCGGCGCGCGACGGGCGGGCGCTTCGGCGGGGCTCGACGACGGCGGTGCCGTCCAGTCCGAGGTCCTCGCGCAACTGCTCCTCGCGCTCGGCCATGCCGGCCTTCACGTCCTGCGCGAACCGCTTGGCGGCGTCACCCAGCTGCAGGGCACCACGCGTGGCGGTGCCGGAGAGGCTGTCCGGGGTGAGCCGGTGGACGGCCTCGTTGGCCTTGTTCATGGCCCAGACGGTGGCGCCGGCGCCGACCGCCATCCAGAAGATGCGTCGCACCATGCCGTCAGCCCCTCACCGAACGCCGGATCCGCGCCAGCAGACCGCTCTTCGCGGCGGTCGCCGCGCGCACCTCGGCCCGGATCAGCCGGGCCAGCTCCTCGCGCTCGCCGGGCTGGGTGGGCAGGGCCAGGGTGCCGTTCTGCTTGGCGACGGCCTTGCGGACGCCGTAGCTGAAGGCCGCGACCTTGACCAGCGGCCCGCCGAGGGTGGCGGCGACGGTGGAGGACAGTGCGTTGGCGTTGGCCGCGGCGTCCTGCACGTTGGCGGTGATCTCGTCCACCCGCTCCAGCTGCTCGTTGGCGCTGCGCACGGCGGCGCCGGCGTCGACCAGCAGCGGCACGGCCTGTTCGGTGACGGCGGTGACCAGGACGGTGGCTTCCTTGAGCACCCGCGAGAGCCGGACCAGCACGACGGCGAGCAGGGTGACCAGGACCGCCCAGAACACGGCGACGAGCAGCCCGGCCAGCTCTCCCACGGACACCTTGCGTGCTCCCTCGCCTTGCTGTTCCTCTACGGGCCTGCCCCGGAGGGAACCCTATCGCGACCATGGCCGGTTTCCGGACCGGGATTGTCCCGCCGGGGCGTGCCGCCGTCCGCGGCGCGGATCGGTCGGGTGTGCGATCCGCGCGCGTAACCCACCGGCCGGTCACCTCGTTCCACCGGGCGGGCCGTCGGCGGGGCGGCCCAGGCCACGCCCGGGCCGCGAGGGTCCGGGCCCGGAGCGGGGAGCAGCGCTTGGCCGGCGACTCGACAGCAGAGCCGCGGGGGGCGGCGGAACGGACCGCGCGGGCGCCCGGCCGGCTGCCCGCGGAGGTGACCAGCTTCGTCGGGCGGCAGGAGGAGCTGGCCGCCCTGGCCGCGCTGCTGGCCTCGGCCCGGCTGGTGACGGTGACCGGGCCGGGCGGGGTGGGCAAGAGCCGGCTGGCCCTGCGCGCGGCCGCCCGGGCGGCCGGTGCCTTCCCGGACGGCACCTGGCTGGTGGAGCTGGCCCCGGTGCAGGATCCGCTGCTGCTCGGCCATGCCGTGCTGGAGGCGTTGCGGCTGACCGACGGCACGGCCCGCGCGCCGCTGGACGTGCTGACCGAGGAGCTCGCCGACCGCCGGCTGCTGATCGTGCTGGACGGCTGCGAGCACCTGGTCGAGGCCTGCGCGGAGCTGGCCGGCGCGCTGCTGCGGGCCGCGCCGGGCCTGCGGGTGCTGGCCACCAGCCGGGCGTCGCTGCGGGCCGGCGGGGAGCACCTGTTCACCCTGGCCCCGCTGCCGGTGGGCCCGGCCGGCCCCGCCCTCGCGGACGTGCTGCCGGATGCGGTGCGGCTCTTCGCCGACCGGGCCCGGGCGGTACTGCCGTCCTTCGAGGTGACGGCGGCGACAGCCGACGGGATCGGGCAGCTCTGCCGCCGGCTGGACGGCATCCCGCTGGCGGTGGAGCTGGCGGCCGGGCGGCTGCGGGCGCTGTCGGTGGAGCAGATCACCGCCCGGCTGGACGACCGCTTCCGGCTGCTCACCGGAGGGGACCGGACGGCGCTGCCGCGCCATCAGACCCTGCGCACGACGATCGGCTGGAGTCACGAGCTCTGCACGGCGCAGGAACGATTGCTCTGGGCCCGCCTCTCGGTCTTCGCCGGCACCTTCGACCTGGAGGCCGCCGAGTACGTCTGCGCCGGGGACGGCCTCGAACCGGACGAGCTGCTCGACCTGCTCGCCGAGCTGGTCGGCAAGTCGGTGGTGCTGCGCGCGGAGGAACCGCCGGGCCGCCGGGCCGCCGGTGAGAGCGCCCCGGGCGTCCGCTTCCGGCTCCTCGACACGTTGCGCGAGTACGGCCTGCACTGGCTGCGCGCGGCCGGGGAGGAGCAGCGGCTGCTGCGCCGCCACCGCGACTGGTACCTGGGTGTGGCCACCTGGGGCGAGGTCGAGTGGTTCGGCCCCCGGCAGTTCGAGACCGCCGAGCGGACCGGGCTGGCCCACTCCAACCTCCGGGCGGCCCTGGAGTTCTGCCTGGCCGAGCCGGGCGAGGAGCAGCTGGCCCTGCGGCTGGCCGGCACCCTCTGGTTCTACTGGGTGGGCTGCGGGCACCTCGGCGAGGGCCGGCACTGGCTGGACCGCGCGCTCGCCCTCGCCCCGCAGCCGACCGAGGCCCGGGCCAAGGCGCTCTGGGTCACCGGCTACATGGCCACCCTCCAGGGCGACCTGGTCGCCGCCCGCCCCGCGCTGGAGGAGTGCCGCCGCCAGGCACTGGACACCGGCGACGACCGCGCGCTCGCCTACGCCGTCCACCGCCAGGGCTGCGCAGCCCTGATCGGCGACGAACCGGCCCGCGCCGCCGAGCTGTTCGACGAGGCGCTCTGGCACTACCGGACGATCGGCGAACTCAACAGCAACGTCCTGATGGCGATGTTCGAGCTGGGCATCGCCCACCTGTTCCAGGGCGACCAGGAGGGCGGCGAGCGCTGGCTCGGCGAGGTCCGCGAGGTCTGCGAGGAGCACGGCGAGCAGTGGGCGTACGCGTACGGGCTGTACGCGCTGGCGTACTCGCACTGGCTGGACGGCGACTTCCGGCTGGCCCGGGCGCACGCGCGGGAGAGCGTCCGGCTGAACCACCTCTTCCACGACCTGCTCGGCATCGTGCTGGCGATCGACCTGCTGGCGCTGCTGGAGACCGAGCCGGCCGGCCCGGGCGAGCCGGGCGACCTGCGCGAGGCCCGGGTGCTGCAGGGCGCCGCGCACCGGATCTGGCAGACGGTGGGCAAGCCGTTCTTCGGCTCGCGCAGCTTCAACGGGCCGCACCTGGCCTGCGAGGAGCGGGCGCGGACCGGGCTGACCGCGCAGGAGTTCACCGACTGGTTCGACTGCGGTGCCCGGCTGGACCTCACGGCCGCCGTCCGGCGCGCCCTCGGCGGCGACGGCCGGGCGGACGGCCCCGGCCCGCTGCCCGGGCCCCGCTCGGTGCCGCCGGCGCCGCAGCCGGCACCCGTCAGGAATAGTTGAATCTTGTCCATTGCTGGAGGGGGCAGCACCACTCGGCACCGCGGCACCGCCCCGCCGCCGAGCGAACCGGAAGGAGCAGCCGTGGCCATCCACACCGCAGCCGACGAGTACCGCCTCGCGACGTTCTACTTCGAGTCCAAGGCCTACTCCGACGCCGCCCGCATGCTGGAGGGCGTCCTCGCCGAGGAGCCGGCCAACCTGTCGGTCCGGCTGCTGCTGGCCCGCAGCTACTACCACTCCGCCCAGCTCTCCCGGGCCGAGGTGGAGCTGCGCCGGATCCTGGACGCCGCGCCCGCCGAGGACTACGCCCGGCTGATGCTGGGCCGGACCCTGGAGCGCCTGGGCCGCGCCGACGAGGCCCGCCCGCACTTGCGGCTGGCCGCCGCGATGACCGGCGAGGACCTCTGAGCCGGCACCCGGGCCGCCGGGCCGGCCCCGCGCGAGCGGCGCGGAAGCGGCCGGAAAAGGGGCGAGCCCCCGCTGCCCGGAAGGGCGGCGGGGGCTCGCTGGGTACGGCAGGCGTACCGCTCGCGGGTCAGCGCGAGTAGTACTCGACGACGAGCTGCTCGTCGCAGATCACCGGGACCTCCTTGCGCTGCGGCGCGCGGTCCAGGCGGAAGGCCAGGGCCTTCAGGTTGACCTCGAGGTACTTCGGGGTCTGGCCCTCACCCGCGTAGCCACCCTCACGGGCGACCTGGAACGGGACCTTCTCCTTGCTGCGCTCGCGCACAGTCACCACGAAGCCCGGCTTCATCTGGTACGACGGCTTGTTGACCTTGCCGCCGTTGACCTCGATGTGACCGTGGACGACCATCTGGCGGGCCTGGTAGATGGTGCGGGCAATGCCCGAACGCAGCACCAGGGAGTCCAGACGGGTCTCCAGCTCGGCGACGAGCGCCTCACCGGTCTTGCCCTCGGCCTTCTTCGCGCGGTCGAACGCGCGGGCCATCTGCTTCTCGCTCAGGTCGTACTGGGCGCGCAGACGCTGCTTCTCGAGCAGACGGACCTTGTAGTCCGAGTTCTGCTTGCGGCCACGGCCGTGCTGGCCGGGCGGGTACGGGCGGGCCTCGAAGTACTTGACGGACTTCGGGGTCAGCGGCACGCCGAGCGCACGCGCGATCTTGACCTTGGGACGCTTCTGGTTCGCCATGAACCAAACCTTCCTTGCTTACGAATACGGCTTCACCAGGTGTTGACGGAGGTCGCTCGTCGCGGTCCGGAGAAAAACCGCACCGCCCACGGGCAGTACGATCAGCCGCTCTCCGAGGCCGGGCACGGATGTGCTTGCACACGAGTGGCCCACCGAACCGGGGTTGGTGGGCTGCACGCGACACCGAAACGGTGCGCGACGCTCCTCAGGGCTCCCCCGAGAGGGGCCCGCGGCCGGTGTCCCGCTGGTGCGGCCGGTCGGCGGGGTCTCCCCTGCCGCCGTCCCGGGACATGGCACTCCGCACGAGTATACGCTGCGGTTCGCCCGCTCCCGCCCGCTCCCGCCCCGCACCGGGCCGCAACGGCCGTCACTCGCCCCGGAGCCGGCTCCTGGTCCACTCCACGGTGTCCGCGTACCGGGCCTCCCCGCCGCGCCGGGTCGGCCGGTAGTACGCCTTGCCGTGCACCGCGTCCGGCGCGTACTGCTGGGCCGCGATGCCCTCCGGGAGGTCGTGCGGGTACTGGTAGCCCTGGCCGTGCCCGAGCTTGCCCGCGCCGCCGTAGTGCGCGTCCCGCAGGTGCGGCGGCACCGCACCCGCCAGCCCCTGCCGGACGTCCGCCAGGGCCGCGTCGATCGCCAGGTAGGCGGCGTTGGACTTGGGCGCGAGGGCCAGCGCGATGGCCGCCTGGGAGAGGATGATCCGCGCCTCGGGGAAGCCGATCAGCGCCACCGCCTGGGCCGCGGCCACGGCCGTCTGCAGCGCCGTCGGGTCGGCCAGGCCGACGTCCTCGCTGGCGGAGATCATCAGCCGCCGGGCGATGAAGCGCGGGTCCTCCCCCGCCTCGATCATCCGCGCCAGGTAGTGCAGGGTCGCGTCGACGTCGCTGCCGCGGATCGACTTGATCAGCGCACTGGCCACGTCGTAGTGCTGGTCGCCGTCCTTGTCGTAGCGGACGGCCGCCTGGTTCACCGCCGTCTCGGTGGTGGCCAGCGTGATGACCGCCTCGTCCTTCTCCAGCGCCGCCCCGGCCGCCGCCTCCAGCGTGGTCAGCGCCCGCCGGGCGTCCCCGCCGGCCAGCCGGACGAGGTGCTCCTCGGCCTCCGCCGACAGCTCCAGCACGCCCTCCAGGCCGCGCTCGTCGGCCACCGCGCGGCGCAGCAGGGCGCGGACGTCCTCGTCGGTCAGCGACTCCAGGGTGAGCAGCAGGGACCGGGAGAGCAGCGGGGAGATCACCGAGAAGTACGGGTTCTCGGTGGTGGCCGCGATCAGGGTGACCCAGCGGTTCTCCACCGCCGGCAGCAGCGAGTCCTGCTGGGCCTTGGAGAAGCGGTGGATCTCGTCCAGGAAGAGCACCGTCTCCCGGCCGCTCATGCCGACCGCCCGGCGGGCGCCGTCGATGACCGCGCGGACCTCCTTGACGCCCGCGGTGATCGCCGAAAGCTCGACGAAGCGGCCCTCGACGGCCTGGCTGATCACATGGGCCAGGGTGGTCTTGCCGGTGCCGGGCGGGCCCCAGAGGATCACCGAGCTGGTCGCCGCCGGCCCGTGCGAGCCGCCGACCAGGCGCCGCAGCGGCGAGCCCGGCTTCAGCAGCTGCCGCTGCCCGGCCACCTCGTCCAGGGTGCGCGGGCGCATCCGCACGGCCAGCGGGGCCCGGCCGGGCTCCTTGGCCTGGCGTTCCTCGGCGGCGGCGGTGAAGAGGTCCGGTTCGTCCACACCGGAAGCCTATGCGAGCCCGCCGACAGCCCCGCCCGGCCGGCTCAGGGCTGCGCCGCCCGGTTCAGCCGGATCACGTCGAACTCCTCCAGCGAGCGGATGACCGCGCCGGACGCGGCCGCGCTCCGCGCCCGGGCCTCGGCCTGCGGGCCGCGCGAGGCGGCCAGCGCCGCCCGGTCGGCGAAGACCACCCCGACCGAGCCGTGGCCCACCGCGCGGTTGAGCAGCATGGCGGCGCTCACGAACCCGTCGACCCGCTGAAGGGCGGGCAGCGCGTGCTCACGGAAGGCCCCGGCGAGCCGGTCGCCCTGCGCGGGATCGAAGTCGAAGCGGGCCAGCCGGAACCCGGCGCCCGGCCCGGCCGGGACGGGCGGGGAGAGCACCGCCGCCTCCGTCACCTCGACGGCCGCGGTGCCGGCGAACGGCGCCAGCAGCTCGTCGCGGCGCGCCCGCAGCCGCCCGGCACTGTCGCTCTCGGCCTGCGCGGTCGCCCACCAGGAGCCCATCAGGACGACGCCGAGCTCGCGGTTGGCGAAGAGCCCGAAGCCCCGGTAGCCGGGCTGGGCGGAGAGCAGCGGGACGGCTTCGGTGTCGAGCGCCTCCAGTGCCCCGCCGATCAGGGCCGGGTCCCCGGTGAAGTAGCCGGTGCGGACGAACATGGGCGGATCCTCCTGACGTCGTCCCGGCGCGCGGCGCCGGTGGCCTGGCCGAGCACGTCCATCGGACGCCCCGGCCCGGGCCGGGGCAACGCCGCGGAGCCGTTCGGAGGACCGGCTACCCGATCCCGGCCGCGTGGTCCGGCACGTACTTCTGCAGGTCGCGCGGCGGCCGCCGGTAACCGCGCGACGCCGGCCGGGCCGGCAGCTCGATCCGGGGCGGCGCCACCTCGTGGTAGGGCAGGCCGTCGAGCAGGTGCGCGATCATGTTGATCCGGGCCCGGCGCTTGTCGTCGCTCTCCACCACGTTCCACGGCGAGTCCGGGATGTCGGTGTGGACGAACATCTCGTCCTTGGCCCGTGAGTAGTCCTCCCAGCGGGTGATCGACTCAATGTCCATCGGCGAGAGCTTCCAGCGCTTCATCGGGTCCTCCAGCCGGTCCCGGAAGCGCCGTTGCTGCTCGGTGTCGCTGACCGAGAACCAGTACTTGCGCAGCAGGATGCCCGCCTCGGTGAGCATCCGCTCGAACATCGGGCACTGGTGCAGGAACTGCCAGTACTCCTCGTCGGTGCAGAAGCCCATCACCCGCTCGACGCCGGCCCGGTTGTACCAGCTGCGGTCGAACAGCACGATCTCCCCGGCGGCCGGCAACTGCTCGACGTAACGCTGGAAGTACCACTGGGTGCGCTGGCGCTCGGTCGGGGTGGGCAGGGCCGCGACGCGGGCGATGCGCGGGTTCAGATACTCCGTCACCCGCTTGATCGCGCCGCCCTTGCCGGCCGCGTCGCGCCCCTCGAAGACGACCACCAGCCGGGTGCCCTCGGCGCGCACCCACTCCTGGAGTTTCACCAGTTCGTTCTGGAGCCGCAGCAGCTCCCGCTCGTACGGCTTCCTCGCCAGCCGGTCCGGCGGGCGGGCCTGCTCACGCTTGGCCTGGGCTGCCACCTGGTGCCTCCGTCCGAGAGTGCTGATGACCCCTCACCGTAGGCGCTGCGCGCCGCCCCCGCAGGTCGTGGCCCTCGGCCGGGCAGCGGCGGCCCCCTGAACCGCCGCTGCCGGACTCCCCCGTCGGCCGGCCCGGAGGCCGAGTGATCAACCTTGTCGCAGACCTGCCCGGCCGGTCCAATATCCCGTTCCATAACCTTGGGGCATGGATGTGGACACCCGACTGCTGCGCAGCTTCGCCGCCGTCTGCGAGGAGGGCCAGCTGACCGCCGCCGCGGCCCGGCTGTTCGTCTCCCAGCCGACGCTGACCAAGCAGATCCGCCAGCTGGAGGCGCTGCTCGGGGTGGAACTCTTCGAGCGCTCGCGCCGGGGCATGGCGCCCACCCTGGCCGGCCGCGCGCTGGCCGCGTACGCCGGCCCGGTGCTGGCCGGCTGGGAGGACGCGCTGCGCGCCACCCGGGCGGCGGCCGCCGAGCAGGGTTCGACGCTGCGGGTGGGCTTCGAGGGCGGCACGATCAACGTGATGACCCACCGCACGGTGGCGGACTTCACCCGGCGGATGCCCGGCTGGCAGGTGGAGCTGCGGCAGAACAACTGGTTCGACCCGACCTCGGGCCTGGCCACCGGCGAGATCGACCTCACGCTCTGGCACGCGCCGCCGTGGATGTCCGAGCAGTACAACGTCGCGGTGCTGGGCGAGGAGCCGCGCTGCGCGGCACTGCCGTCCGGGCACCGGCTGGCCGGGCGTACGGTGATCGACCTCTGCGAGCTGCTGGACGAGCCCTTCGTGGCGATACCGCACGAGGCGGGGCACTGGCGCGACTACTGGCTGGCGGTGCCGGAGCGGGGCGGGCGGCCGGTGCGGATCGGCGCGGTGGCGCACAACACCGACGAGTGGCTGGCCGCGGTGGTGTGCGGCCAGGGCGTCGGCTTCGCCCCGATGACGATGAGCAGGCTGGCGGCACGGGAGGACGTCGCCTACCGGCCGGTCCGGGGGCTGAGCCCGAGCCAGGTCGGGCTGTACTGGCCGAAGGAGCGGGAGCTGACGCCGGCGATGGCCGCGTTCGTCCGCAGCTGCCGGGCGACGGTCGGCTTTCCGGCCGGGCGGGAGGCCCGCCCGTAGGAACGGTCTCCGGCCGGCTCAGGCGTCGGCGAACGGCTCGGGGTAGCGGCAGAGCCCGCGCGGGCCGCCGTCGTACGCGGTCAGGGCGAGCGTCTGGAAGTACGCCTCCGGCACCTCGAACGGGCCGGTGACGTCATGGCGTTGCGCCGGGACGAAGCCGAAGCGGCCGTAGTAGTCCGGGTCCCCGAGGACGACGACGAGCTTCTCGCCGGCCTCCTCGGCGGCGAGCAGCGCCGCGCGGACGACCAGCTCGCCGACCCCCTTGCGCTGCCACTCGGGCGCGACCGCGACCGGCGCGAGTGCCAGCCCCCGGCCCTCGCCGACCCGCAGCCGGCTGAGCAGCGCGTGCCCGACCACCAGGCCGGACTCGTCCACCGCCACCACCGAGAGCCCGGGCACCCAGGCGGGGTCGCGGCGCAGCGCGTCCACCAGGTCGGCCTCGTCGGGACCGGGGAAGGCGGCCATGTGGACGCGTCTGGTGGCGGGTGCGTCGTCCGGACACTCGACTCTGGTGCTGACTGTCATGGGGGGAGCCTCTCTCTGTCGCACACCGTTGTGGACCGGCCCCGGACGGCAGGTGCGCCGTCCGGGGCCGTGAAAGGTTAGCCGATGGAACGTCAGGCCTTGGGCCGGCCCTCGGACTTAGCCTCGGAGTTGGCGTCCTCGCGGACCTTCGGCTGGGCGTCGACGCCCGCCTCGCGGCGCTGCACCGGGGTGATCGGCGTGGGCGCGCCGGTCAGCGGGTCGCCGCCGGTGGACGTCTTCGGGAACGCGATGACGTCCCGGATGGTGTCGTACCCACCGAGCAGCGTGACGATCCGGTCGAGGCCGAAGGCGACGCCGCCGTGCGGCGGCGGGCCGTAGTTGAAGGCGTCCAGCAGGAAGCCGAACTGCGAGGCCGCCTCCTCCTCGGAGAGGCCGATCGCGTCGAACGCCCGCTTCTGCACGTCCCGCTGGTGGATACGGATCGAACCGCCGCCCAGCTCCGAGCCGTTGAGCACCAGGTCGTACGCGTTGGAGAGCGCCGCGCCCGGGTCGGTGTCGAAGGTCGCCAGGGACTCGGCGGTCGGCGCGGTGAACGGGTGGTGCACCGCGTGCCAGCCCTGGAACGCGCCCTTGTCGTCCTCGATCGGCTCGAACATCGGGAAGTCGACGACCCAGAGGAAGGCCCACTGCGACTCGTCGATGAGCTCGCAGCGACGGCCGATCTCCAGGCGGGCGGCGCCGAGCAGCTCCTGCGAGGGTCGCTCCTTGCCGGCGGCGAAGAAGACGGCGTCGCCGTTCTTGGCGCCGGCGGCGGCGGCCAGGCCGGCCAGGTGCTCCTCGGAGAGGTTCTTGGCGACGGGGCCGCGCAGCTCACCGGTCTCGGCGTCGATCAGGACGTAGGCCAGGCCCTTGGCGCCGCGCGCCTTGGCCCAGTCCTGCCAGGCGTCGAGCTGCTTGCGCGGCTGCGAGGCGCCGCCCGGCATGACCACGGCACCGACGTACGGGGCCTGGAACACGCGGAACGCGGTGCCCTTGAAGTACTCGGTGAGGTCGGTGAGTTCCTGGCCGAAGCGGACGTCCGGCTTGTCCGAGCCGTAGCGGCCCATGGCGTCCGCGTAGCTCATCCGCGGCAGCGGGTTCGGGATCTCGTACCCGTGCACGTCGCGCCAGATCGAGCCGACGATCTTCTCGCCGAGGGCCAGGATGTCCTCCTGGTCGACGAACGAGGCCTCGATGTCGAGCTGGGTGAACTCCGGCTGGCGGTCGGCGCGGAAGTCCTCGTCGCGGAAGCAGCGCGCGATCTGGTAGTAGCGCTCCATGCCGGCCACCATCAGCAGCTGCTTGAACAGCTGGGGCGACTGCGGCAGGGCGTACCAGTGGCCGGGCTGGAGGCGGACCGGGACGAGGAAGTCGCGGGCGCCCTCGGGGGTGGAGCGGGTGAGGTACGGCGTCTCGATGTCGAGGTAGTCGTTCTCCTCCATCACCCGGCGGATGATGTTGTTCACCTTGGAGCGCAGGCGCAGGCCCTTGGCCGGGCCCTCGCGGCGGAGGTCCAGGTAGCGGTAGCGCAGCCGGACCTCCTCGTTGACCGTGCCGGGCTCGTACTCGGCGACCGGGAAGGGCAGCGGCGCGGCCTCGGAGAGGACCTCGATCTCGCTGACCACGACCTCGACGGCGCCGGTCGGGATGTCCGGGTTCTCGTTGCCCTCGGGCCGCACGCGGACGTCGCCGACCACCTTGACGCAGTACTCGGCGCGCAGGCCGTGCACGGAGTCGAGGTCGCGGACCACGATCTGCACGGTGCCCGAGGCGTCGCGCAGGTCGATGAAGGCCACGCCGCCGTGGTCGCGGCGGCGGGCGACCCAGCCGGCCAGGGTGACGGTGGTGCCTGCGTGCTCCGGGCGGAGCGTGCCCGCGTCGTGCGTGCGGATCACAGCTGCTTCTCCTTCAGGGTGGTGACGAGCGCGTCGAGGGCGACGGGCTTCTGCTCGCCGGTGGTCAGGTCCTTGAGCTGGACGACGCCTTCGGCGAGGTCCCGGTCGCCGGCGACGAGGGCGAAGCGCGCTCCGGACCGGTCGGCGGACTTCATGGCGTTCTTGATGCTCTTGACGCCGAAGGCGAGGTCGGTGGCGACGCCGGCCCGGCGCAGCTCGACGACCTTGGCGAACAGCACGTTCTTGGCCTCCTCGCCGAGCGCGACGGCGTAGACGGAGGTGGCGGCGGGCAGGTCGAGGGCGACGCCCTCGGCCTCCAGCGCCAGGAAGGTGCGGTCCACGCCGAGGGCCCAGCCGACGGACGGCAGCGCGGGGCCGCCGATCATCTCGGAGAGGCCGTCGTAGCGGCCGCCGCCGCCGATCGCGGACTGGGCGCCGAGGCCGTTGTGCACGAACTCGAAGGTGGTGCGGGTGTAGTAGTCCAGGCCGCGGACCAGCTTCGGGTCGTCGGTGAAGGCCACGCCGTTGGCGGTGAGCAGTTCGCGCACCTTCTCGTCGTAGGCCTTGCAGTCCTCGCAGAGGTAGTCGCGCAGCATCGGGGCGCCGCCGAGCTGGGCCTGCACCGACTCGCGCTTGTCGTCCAGGACGCGCAGCGGGTTGATCCCGGCACGGCGGCGGGTGTCCTCGTCGAGGTCCAGGCCGGCCAGGAACTCGATCAGGGCGGCGCGGTAGACCGGGCGGCACTGCTTGTCGCCGAGGCTGTTGAGCAGCAGCGTGTAGTCGCTCAGGCCCAGCGAGCGGAAGGCGTCGTCGGCCAGGATGATCAGCTCGGCGTCCAGGGCCGGGTCCTCGGCGCCGATCGCCTCGGCGCCGACCTGGGAGAACTGGCGGTAGCGGCCCTTCTGCGCCCGCTCGTAGCGGTAGTAGGAGCCGGAGTACCAGAGCTTGACCGGCAGGTTGCCCTGCTTGTGCAGATTGGCCTGGAGCGTGGCGCGCAGCACCGAGGCGGTGCCCTCGGGGCGCAGCGCGAGCTCGTCACCGCCCTTGGTGGTGAGGTTGTACATCTCCTTGGTGACGATGTCGGTGGACTCGCCGACACCGCGGGAGAAGAGCTTCACGTCCTCGAAGACCGGGGTCTCGACGTAGCCGTAGCCGGCCCGGCGGGCGGGTGCGGAGATCGCCTCGCGGATCGCCAGGAAGGTCGCGGAGCTGGGGGGCAGCAGGTCGTAGGTGCCCTTGGGGGCGGTGAAGGTGCTCAACTTCTCTTCCGTCACATTCCTCGTCGCGGGAAGGCTGTGCTCCCGGCGGAGCCGGCGCCCGCCGCTGCCTCGCGGAGGTAGGGGTTGGCGGCGCGCTCACGGCCGATGGTGGTCTGTCCGCCGTGGCCGGAGAGGACCACGGTCGCGTCGTCGAGGGGCAGGCACACCCGGGCCAGCGACCGCATGATCGCCGCGCTGTCCCCGCCCGGGAGGTCCGTACGCCCGATGGAGCCGGCGAAGAGCAGGTCGCCCGAGAAGAGCACCGGAGGGAGATCTTCGGCACCGGGCGTCCGGAACGTCACCGACCCCTTGGTATGGCCGGGGGCGTGGTCGACGGTGAGCTTCAGGCCGGCCAGCTCCAGCACGCTGCCGTCGGTGAGTTCGCGCACGTCGTCGGGCTCGCCGACGGTGAGCTCGCCCATCAGCTGGGTGCCGAGCGAGCGGCCGAGCGCCTTCTCCGGGTCCGCCATCATGTAGCGGTCCTCGGGGTGGATCCAGGCGGGCACGCCCTTGGCGCCGCAGACCGGGACGACCGAGGCGATGTGGTCGATGTGGCCGTGGGTGAGCACGACCGCGACGGGCTTCAGCCGGTGCTCACGGATCAGCTCGTCGACGCCGTCGGCGGCCTGGTGGCCGGGGTCGACGATGACGCACTCCTCGCCCGCCGCCGGCGCGACCAGGTAGCAGTTGGTGCCCCAGGCTCCAGCGGGGAATCCGGCGATGAACACGCGCGTCCTTCGTGATTCGGTGGGCGGTGGCGGCCGCGGTGTTGCGGTCGTACGACGTGGTGTAAGCGCAGCCTACCGGCGCTCCGGGTCCGGTTGCGAACCAGATCGGGGTGACAGGTCCACTTCGTTCTGACAGGTTCACCGCGTTCTTACAGCCCAGGTACCTACACTTGGCCGCCGATGGGTGCGATGATCCGCTTCAGCATCCGTACACGAGTCCAGCACATATGTAGGAGACACGGCCGTGGTCACCAGCGAACAGCGGCGGCGGCAGCTCGCCCGCGAGAAGTACGAGCGCCAGGCGCAGCGCCGGGCCGAGGCCCACGCCGCACGCCGGCGCCGCAACACCATCCTCGGCGCCTCGCTCGCCGTGGTGGTGCTGGCGGGCGGCGGTGCGCTGGTGGGGACGGGCGCATTCGACTCGTCCGACAAGAAGGACTCCCGGAACACCGCCCAGGCCGCGCCGACCGCCACCGACGAGCCCACCACCCCGACCCGCAAGCCGGTCGAGGGCTGCGGCGAGCCGGCCGCGGGCGCGCCGAACGGCAAGCAGTGGCCGGCCGAGCCGGCGATGAGCATCACCGCCACCGCGGGCTACACCACGACGCTGGACACCAACTGCGGCAAGGTGACGCTCGCCCTGGACGCGGCCAAGGCTCCGCACGCGGTGAACTCCTTCGCCTTCCTCTCCGGCGAGCAGTTCTTCGACCACACCAAGTGCCACCGGCTGACCACGGACGGCATCTTCGTCCTGCAGTGCGGGGACCCGACCGCCAGCGCCACCAACCCGGGCGGCACCGGCGGCCCCGGCTACAAGTTCGCCGACGAGAACCTGACCGGCGCCACCTACCCGGCCGGCACCGTGGCGATGGCCAACTCGGGCCCGGGCACCAACGGCAGCCAGTTCTTCCTGGTCTACAAGGACACCAAGCTCTCCCCGGACTACATCCCGTTCGGGAAGATCACCGGCGGTCTGGACGTGCTCCAGAAGATCGCCGCCGCGGGCACCCTGGAGGGCGGCCCGGACGGCCACCCGATGGCCGACGTCACCATCAACTCGGCTACGACCGTCAAGGGTTGACCAGCACCGGGGCCGCGCCGCGGACGCCCTGGCGGCGCCCCGGAGCGGCCCCGGACCGAAATCGCCCGGCCCGGATGCGGACAGCACCGGGCCTGGTCGCCTATGTTGGCGTTGTGTAGGGTGCCCGGATCCGCCTGGCCGTCACCCTCGGCAGGAAAGCTCGGCGGACGGGGACGGCGGACCCATCGGTCCGCCGCACATCAACTGTGGACGACGGACGCGTACCGCCCCGGCGCGGGCGCGACGTCATGTGGAGGACGCGCTATGAGCAGCGACCCGTGGGGCCGTGTCGACGAGCAGGGCACGGTCTACGTCAGGACGGCCGACGGCGAACGCGTCGTGGGTTCCTGGCAGGCCGGCTCGCCCGAGGAGGCCCTCGCCTACTTCGAGCGCAAGTACCAGGGCATCGAGGTGGAGATCGGCCTGCTGGAGAAGCGGGTGCGCACCACCGATCTGGCCGCCAAGGACGCCCAGGCCGCGCTGGAGCACCTGCGCGCCCAGGTGGCCGAGGGGCACGCGGTCGGCGACCTGGCCGCGCTGGCCAAGCGGCTGGACACGCTCACCGGTGAGATCGAGAGCCGCCGCGAGGAGCGCAAGGCGGCCCGCGCCAAGGCCCAGGACGAGACCCGGGCGTCCAAGGAGGCGCTGGTCTCCGAGGCCGAGCGGCTGGCCGAGTCGACCCAGTGGCGGGAGGCCGGCGACCGGCTGCGCGCGCTGGTGGACACCTGGAAGGGCCTGCCCCGGCTGGACCGCAAGAGCGACGACGAGCTGTGGCACCGCTTCTCGCACGCCCGCTCGGTCTTCTCCAAGCACCGCAAGGCGCACTTCGCGACCCTGGACGCCGAGCGCGACCAGGCCCGCGCCGTCAAGGAGCAGCTGGTCGGCGAGGCGGAGGCGCTCTCCTCGTCCACCGAGTGGGGCGAGACCGCGGCCCGCTACCGCGACCTGATGGGCCGCTGGAAGGCCGCCGGGCGCGCCCAGCGGGACATCGAGGACGAGCTGTGGGCGCGGTTCCGCGGCGCGCAGGACGTCTTCTTCCAGGCCCGCTCCGCGGTGTTCAGCGAGCGGGACGCCGAGCAGGTCGAGAACCAGAAGCTCAAGGAGGTGCTGGCGACCGAGGCCGAGGCGATCCTGCCGATCACCGACCTGAAGGCCGCCAAGGCCGCGCTGCGCGAGATCAACGAGCGCTGGGAGGCGATCGGGCACGTGCCGCGCGACGCCCGGCCGAAGCTGGACGGCCGGCTGAACACGGTCGAGCGGGCGATCCGCGAGGCCGAGGACTCCGAGTGGAAGCGCTCCAACCCTGAGGCCAAGGCCCGGGCCGCCGGCATGGTCGGCCTCTTCGAGGCCAAGGCCGACAAGATCCGGACCGACCTGGACAAGGCGCGCGCCGCCGGCAACGCGAGCCGCGTCGCCAAGCTGGAGTCCGAGCTCGCGGGCGTGCAGACCCTGCTGGAGCAGGCGCACCGCAGCCAGGACGAGTTCAGCGGCTGATTCCCCGCCGCAGGACACGAGGAAGGGCCCCGGGCGAACCCGGGGCCCTTCCTCGTACCCGCTCCTCGTCGTACCCGGCCGGCCGCTACTTGCGGGCCGAGGTGACCCGGTAGACGTCGTAGACGCCCTCGACTCCGCGGACCGCCTTGAGCACGTGCCCGAGGTGCTTCGGGTCACCCATCTCGAAGGTGAAGCGGCTCATCGCCACCCGGTCGCGGGAGGTCTGCACCGCCGCCGACAGGATGTTGACGTGCTGGTCGGAGAGGACCCTCGTGACGTCCGAGAGCAGCCTCGAGCGGTCCAGCGCCTCCACCTGGATGGCCACCAGGAAGACGGACGACTGGGTGGCCGCCCACTCGACGTCGATCATCCGCTCGGGTTGCTGGCTGAGCGCCTCCACGTTGACGCAGTCGGCGCGGTGCACCGACACGCCGTTGCCACGGGTGACGAAGCCGACGATCGGGTCGCCGGGCACCGGGGTGCAGCAGCGCGAGAGCTTGACCCAGACGTCGTCCACGCCCTTGACGATGACCCCGGGGTCACCCTTGGCCCGGCGGCGCACCGCCCGGCGGTTGTCGTGGGTCGGGGTGGCCGTCTCGGCGAGGTCCTCGGTGGCACCCTCCTCGCCGCCGAGCGCCTGCACCAGCTTCTGCACGATGTTCTGCGCGGCGACGTGGCCCTCGCCGATCGCCGCGTACAGCGAGGAGATGTCGGGGTAGCGCATCTCGTGGGCCAGCGTGACCAGCGAGTCGCCGGTCAGGATCCGCTGGATCGGCAGGCCCTGCTTGCGCATCGCCCGGGCGATGGCGTCCTTGCCGTGCTCGATCGCCTCCTCGCGGCGCTCCTTGGAGAACCAGGCGCGGATCTTGTTGCGGGCGCGCGGGGACTTGACGAAGCCCAGCCAGTCCCGGGAGGGGCCGGCGTTCTCCGCCTTGGAGGTGAAGACCTCGACGCTGTCGCCGTTCTCCAGGGTCGACTCCAGCGGCACCAGCCGTCCGTTGACCCGGGCTCCTATGCAGCGGTACCCGACCTCGGTGTGGACGGCGAAGGCGAAGTCCACCGGGGTGGCGCCGGCCGGCAGCGCTATCACGTCGCCCTTGGGCGTGAAGACGAAGACCTCGTTGTTGGAGAGGTCGAAGCGCAGCGACTCCAGGAACTCGCTCGGGTCCTCGGTCTCCTTCTGCCAGTCCAGCAGCTGCCGCAGCCAGGCCATCTCGTTGACCGCGCCGGCCTTGTCGTCCTTGCGGGTCTGGGTCGGCGTGTCGGTGCGGACCTTGGAGGCGCCGGCCACCGCGCGCTGCTTGTACTTCCAGTGCGCGGCGATGCCGTACTCGGCCCGGCGGTGCATGTCGAAGGTGCGGATCTGCAGTTCGACCGGCTTGCCACCGGGGCCGATCACCGTGGTGTGCAGCGACTGGTACATGTTGAACTTGGGCATCGCGATGTAGTCCTTGAACCGCCCCGGCACCGGGTTCCACCGCGCGTGGATGGTGCCCAGCGCCGCGTAGCAGTCGCGGACGGTGTCGACCAGGACCCGGATGCCCACCAGGTCGTAGATCTCGGCGAAGTCCCGGCCGCGGACGATCATCTTCTGGTAGACCGAGTAGTAGTGCTTCGGCCGGCCGGTGACGGAGGCGGTGATCCGGGCGCCGCGCAGGTCGCCCTGGACCTGGTCGATGACGGTCGCCAGGTACTCGTCCCGCTTGGGGGCGCGCTCGGCGACCAGCCGGACGATCTCGTCGTACATCTTGGGGTAGAGGATCGCGAAGGCGAGGTCCTCCAGCTCCCACTTGATGGTGTTCATGCCCAGCCGGTGCGCCAGCGGGGCGTAGATCTCCAGCGTCTCGCGGGCCTTCTTCTCCTGCTTCTCCCGCTTGAGGTAGCGCATGGTGCGCATGTTGTGCAGGCGGTCGGCCAGCTTGATCACCAGGACCCGCGGGTCCTTGGCCATCGCGACGACCATCTTGCGGACCGTCTCGGCCTGCGCGGCCTCGCCGAACTTGACCCGGTCCAGCTTGGTGACGCCGTCCACCAGCAGGGCCACCGAGTCGCCGAAGTCCTTGCGCAGGGTCTCCAGGCCGTAGTCGGTGTCCTCGACGGTGTCGTGCAGCAGCCCGGCCATCAGCGTCGCGGCGTCCATGCCGAGCTCGGCCAGGATCGTCGCCACCGCGAGCGGGTGGGTGATGTACGGGTCGCCGCTCTTGCGCTTCTGCCCGCGGTGCCACTTCTCGGCGACGGCGTAGGCCCGCTCGATGTCGCGCAGCAGCACCGGGTCGGCCTTGGGGTCGTTGGCCCGGATGGAGCGGAACAGCGGCTCCAGCACCGGGTTGAGCACGCTGGAGCGCTGGCCGCCGAGCCTGGCCAGGCGGGCGCGCATGCCGCCGGAGGAGGACGGGCGGCTCGCGGGAGCCACCGGGCGCGAGGAGGTCGGCGCCGGGCGTGCCGGGGTGGCCCCCGAGGGCGTGGGACGGTCTTCGGGGGCGGCCGCTGCGGCCGTGGGCACAACCTCGTCGGGCAAGGACACTCCTCGGGGCACCGGGCCGGCCCCTCGTACGGCCGGCGTCGTCACGGACAACCGGGAGGGGATGAACCTTCATGGTACCGAGCCGGGCGCTCCGGTGTTCAGCCGCCCGGGCCCGGACACGCTCCGCGGGCACGCGGAGGGCGGCGGCCGATGATCCGGCCGCCGCCCTCCGTCCGTGCTTCCCCGCGGGGATCAGACCGTGACCAGCGTCTCCAGGGGCGCGTCACCCAGATGCCCGGAGAGCCGCTCGCGGCCGTCCAGGAAGCCCAGCTCCATCAGCACCACGACGCCCACCAGCTCGGCGCCGGCCTCCTTCACGAGGTCCAGCGAGGCACCGATGGTGCCACCGGTGGCCAGCACGTCGTCCACCACCAGCACCCGCTCACCGGGGGCGAAGGCGTCGCACTGCACCTCCAGCGTCGCCTGGCCGTACTCCAGCTCGTACGAGCGCCGGAACACCTCGCCGGGCAGCTTGCCCTGCTTGCGGATCGGCACGAAGCCGAGCCCGGCCGCGAAGGCCGCCGGGGCCGCCAGCACGAAGCCGCGCGCCTCCAGGCCCACCACCTTGGTCGCCCCGAGGGCCGTCGCCCGCTCCGCCAGCGCCCGGGTGAGGGCCGCGAAGGCCTCGGCGTCGGCGAGCAGCGGCGCGATGTCCTTGAACAGCACGCCCGGCTTCGGGTAGTCCGGGACGTCCCTGATCCGGCTGTTCAGCAGCTCGGCCAGCGGAGTGTCGGCGGTGGTCACGGGGGATCCTTACGGTCGGTCGGGGTTCAGCGCTTGGTGGACGGACGGCCCTTGGCACGAGTGCCGGCCGCCTTGCCGCGCTGACCGACCATACCCGCCGGGAGGTCCGCGTCGGCGAACTCCTCGCCCTCCGGAGCACCCTCGTGGCCGGCCTCGGCCGCGGCCTTGGCGTCCGCGGCACGCCGCTGGGCGACCCGCTTGGCCAGCGCCTTCATCTCCGGCTGCTCCTCCTTGAGCTGCGCGAGCAGCGGGGTGGCGACGCAGATCGAGGAGTAGGCACCGGCGGCGAGGCCGATGAACAGCGCGAGCGAGATGTCGTTCAGCGTGCCGGCACCGAGGATGCCGCCACCGATGAACAGCAGCGCCGCCACCGGGAGCAGGGCGACCACCGTGGTGTTGAGCGAGCGGACCAGGGTCTGGTTGAGGCCCGCGTTGGCCGCCTCGCTGTAGGTGATCCGGTTCTGCTTGGTGAGCCCCTTGGCGTTCTCCTTCACGGTGTCGAAGACGACGACCGTGTCGTAGAGCGAGTACCCGAGGATGGTCAGGAAGCCGATCACCGTACCGGGGGTGACCTCGAAGCCCACCAGGGCGTAGACCCCGATGGTGATCAGGAGGTCGTGGATGAGGGCGACCAGGGCGGCCACCGCCATCCGCCACTCGAAGGCGATCGCCAGGTAGACCGTCACCAGGACCATGAAGATGATCAGACCGGTGAGGGCCTTGCTGGAGATCTGCTCACCCCAGCTGGGGCCGATCACCTGGGTGTTGATGTCGGCGATCGGGACGCCGATCTCCTTCGACAGCTTGTCCGTGAACTCCGAGGAGGTGACCTTCTCCTCGGACGAGACCTGGATCCGGATCTCGCCCTTGTCCGTCGTCTGCACCAGCGGGTGCGAGTGGACGATCTTGTCGGCCGCCTCCTGCGCCTGCGAGACCGACAGCCCGGGCTTGGAGACGGTGTAGACCGACCCGCCCTTGAACTCGATGCCCAGGTGCAGGCCCATGGCCAGGCCGATCGCGGCGACCAGGACGATCACACCGGAGATGCTGTACCAGAGCTTGCGGCGCCCGACGAAGTCGAAGCTGACCTCGCCCTGGTAGAGCCGGTGGCCCAGATTGGAGAAGCGTGACACGGTGTCAGGCCCCCTTCACGGCGGTGGACGAGGGGGTGCGGCGGCGGGTGCTGCGCAGCGGCGGGCGGGCGCCCAGGCGCTTCGGGTCCAGGCCGGACCACGGGTGGCCGTCGGAGAAGAACTTCCGGCGGGCCAGCAGGGTGATCAGCGGCTTGGTGAAGAGGAAGATCACCACGACGTCGAGCGCGGTGGTCAGGCCCAGCGTGAACGCGAAGCCCTGCACCTTGCCGACCGAGACCAGGTAGAGCACCGCGGCACAGAGGAAGGAGACGAAGTCGGACACCAGGATGGTGCGCCGTGCGCGCGGCCAGGCCCGCTGGACCGCCGGACGCAGCAGGGCGCCCTCGCGGACCTCGTCGCGGATGCGCTCGAAGTACACGATGAAGGAGTCCGCGGTGATACCGATCGCCACGATCGCGCCGCAGATGGCCGGCAGGTTCAGCGCGAAGCCGATGCCGGCGCCGAGCAGGCTCATGATCGAGTAGGTCAGGACCGCCGAGACGATCAGACCGGCGATCGAGACCAGGCCGAGGCCGCGGTAGTAGACCAGCGAGTACAGGACCACCAGCAGCATGCCGATGACGCCGGCGATCAGGCCGGCCTGCAGCTGGTCGCCGCCGAGCTGCGGCGAGACGGTGGTCACGTCGTCGGTGGTGAACTCCAGCGGCAGGGCGCCGAAGCTCAGCACGTTGGAGAGGTCCTGCGCCTGGGCCTGGGTGAAGCCGCCCGAGATGACGGCCGCGCCGCCGGGGATGGCTCCGCGCACGTACGGGTGCGAGACGACCTTGCCGTCCAGCACGATCGCGAACTGGTTGCTCGGCGTGGGCTGGGTGGCCAGCTTGCCCGTGATGTCGGTGAAGGCGTCGGTGCCCCTGCCGTTGAACTGGAGCGAGACCTGCCAGCCGCCACCCTGCTGGGTGTCGATGGTGGCCTGCGCCTTGGTGACGTCGGCACCCTTCACCGCGACCGGGCCGAGGGCCAGCTTGTAGTACAGGCCGTTCTCGTCCTTCTGGGTGCAGGCGACGGAGGGCTGGCCCTCGGCCTGCTGGTAGTTCTTGCGCTGCTCGGGCTTGGAGCAGTCCAGGCCGGCGAACGCGGTCGCCAGCTCCGGCGGCACGGTGCCCGTGGTCATCGCGGTGCTGGCGTCCGGCACGGCCGGCGGCGTGGCGGCCGGCGGCGTGGCGGCGGCCGAACCGGTGGCGGCGGCGCTCGGGGCGGCGCTCGCACTTCCGGTGGCGCTCGCGGACGGGGTGGCGTCGGCCGCGAGGGCCTCGCCGACCGCGCGGCCCTGCTTGGTGGCACTGGCGCTCGGGGTACCGGTCGCACCGGGCGCGGCAGCCGTGCCGCCCGCCGAGGGGCTCGCGCTCGGGGCGGCGGTGCCGCTCGCCGAGGGGGCGGTGCTCGGGGCCTCGGCGGAGACGCCGCTCGGGGCGAGGGCGAGGACGGGGCGGAAGTACAGCTGCGCGGTGGTGCCGACCTGGTCGGCCGCGTTCTGCTTGTCACCGCCCTTGGGGATGTTCACGATGATGTTGCGGTCGCCCTGGGTCTGGACCTCCGCTTCGGAGACACCCATCCCGTTGACCCGCTGCTGGATGATCCCGGTGGCGATGTCCATGTTGGACTTGTTGATCGCCTTGGGGTCGGTCGACTTCGCGCTCAGCGTGATGCTGGTGCCGCCGGCGAGGTCGATCCCGAGGCGGGGCTTGGTGTGGCCCGTCCCGAACATGAGGGCGACCAGTCCGACGGTGACCACCAGGATGAGGGCCAGCGCCCGCCCTGGGTAACCGTCGCGCGGGCGCGACTTGGGTGTTGCCACCTTGCTCGTTTCTCCCTGTCCATGCCACCTCCCCTACCGGACCCCCGTCCGGCTCGTGGCTGGACGGGGGACGTGGCGGATCTGCGGCCCTGAGATCCTGTGGGCTCGCGGCACTGCGGCCGCGCGACCGGGCTGGTGCCCGACCGTACTACTTGCTCGCGGGAGCCCCGCCCTCGACGTCGTCCTTGTCGGCGCTGTCCTTGGTCAGCGTCAACGGCTTCTCGTCGACCGGCTCGGCCTCGGCGTCGTCCGCCTCGGCGAGCTCGTCCTCGGCCGGGCGGCCGTTGATGATCGCGTCGTACTCCGCCGGGTCCAGGACGGCCGCGATCGCGCTCTTGGTGAAGTGGGTGACCACGCCCGGCGCGATCTCCAGCTCGACGGTCTCGTCGTTGACCGCCTTCACCTGGGCGTACAGGCCGCCGATGGTGCGCACGCCGGCCCCGGGCTCCAGCGCCGTCTGCATGTGCTGCATCTGCTGCTGGCGCTTCTTCTGCGACCGGAACATCAGCACGATCGCAACGACGGGGAGGAGAAGGATGATGAAGCTCATACAGCCAGGGTCCTTTACGGGCCGCCGGCCGGCGGCCTGTGTGGTATTGGTCGGCCCCGTCAGGTGAGAGGGGCGGTCCGGCGGAGTCTAGGCGACCCCGAACTGATCGGACAACGCCAAGCATCGCATCCAGCCGCCAAAAGTGGCGAGCCTCGGCCTGCACAGTTTCCCCGGACTTCTCCCCCGGCTTCTCCCTGCCGGGCCGCCTCCGCCCGGGTACGCCCCGATCGTCCCGGTGTCACCCGTTCAGCCCTCGTCGGCCGGGAAAAGCTCCGGTCGGGGCGGCACCATGCCCCGAGTGGTCTGGACCGGTGGGACGAGGCCGAGGTGCTGCCAGGCGGCGGCGGTGGCGATCCGGCCGCGCGGGGTGCGGGCGAGCAGGCCCTCGCGGACCAGGAAGGGCTCTGCCACCTCCTCGACCGTCTCGGCCTCCTCCCCCACCGCGACCGCGAGGGTCGACAGGCCGACCGGACCGCCGCCGAACAGCCGCAGCAGCGCGTCCAGCACCGCGCGGTCCAGCCGGTCGAGACCGCGGGCGTCCACCTCGTAGACCTCCAGCGCCCGGGCGGCGATCGCGGGGGTGATCACACCGTCGTGCCGGACCTGCGCGAAGTCCCGGACGCGGCGCAGCAGCCGGTTGGCGATGCGCGGCGTACCCCGGGAGCGGCCGGCGATCTCGGCGGCGCCGGCCGGGTCGATCTCGACGTCCAGCAGCGCGGCCGAGCGGTGCACCACGCGCTGGAGCTCGGCGGGCGCGTAGAACTCCATGTGCCCGGTGAAGCCGAAGCGGTCGCGCAGCGGCGGCGGCAGCAGCCCGGCCCGGGTGGTCGCGCCGACCAGGGTGAACGGCGGCAGCTCCAGCGGGATGGCGGTCGCACCCGGGCCCTTGCCGACGATCACGTCGACCCGGAAGTCCTCCATCGCCATGTAGAGCATCTCCTCGGCGGGCCGGGACATCCGGTGGATCTCGTCGAGGAAGAGCACCTCGCCCTCGGCGAGCGAGGAGAGGATCGCCGCGAGGTCCCCCGCGTGCTGGATGGCCGGGCCGGAGGTGATCCGGATCGGGGCGCCCAGCTCGGCCGCGATGATCATGGAGAGGGTGGTCTTGCCGAGCCCGGGCGGGCCGCTGAGCAGGACGTGGTCCGGTGCGGTGCCGCGCCGGCGGGCCGCCTGGAGCACCAGCGACAGCTGCTCGCGGACCCGCTCCTGGCCGATGAACTCGTCCAGCTGCTTGGGGCGCAGTGCCGCCTCGACCGCCTGGTCCTCGCCGTCGGCGGCGGCCGTCACCAGCCGGTCGCCCGGATCGGCGTCGTACGGGCTCATGCCCCCTCCTCGCTTCGCTCGCTCACGTGGTACCGGCTCCAATGTCGACAGGGTGACAGGTGGTCAGATCGGCGGGGTGACGCTCAGCGGGCCCGGTTCAGGGTCCGCAGGGCCGCCCGGAGCAGCGCGCCGACGTCCGTCGTGGTCTGCGCCTCGGCCTCCGGCGTCACGGCGGTGACCGCCTCGTCCGCCTCGCGCGGCGCGTAACCGAGACCGACCAGCGCGGCGTGCAGCTGCTCGCCCCACGGCGCCGGCCCGGCGGCGACGGGCTTCTGCGCCGGAACACTGCCGTGCGGGGCGCCCAGCTTGTCCTTGTACTCCAGGAGCAGCTTGGCCGCCTTGGCCTTGCCGATACCGGGGACGGCGATCAGCGCCTTCTCGTTCCCCGCGGCGACGGCGGCCCGCAGCTCGTCGGGGCTGTGCACGCCGAGCATGGCCTGGGCCAGGCGCGGTCCGACACCGGGCGCGGCCTGGAGGATCTCGAAGACGGCCCGCTCGTCGTCGTCCGCGAAGCCGTACAGCGTCAGCGAGTCCTCGCGGACCACCAGCGAGGTGGCGAGCCGGGCCGGCTCGCCGAGCCGCAGGCCGGCCGCGGTGTTCGGCGTGCACTGGACGGCCATCCCGACCCCGCCGACCTCGATCACGACGGTGCCGGCGGCGACGGCGGCCACCGGGCCCTGGACGAAGGCGATCATCGGGCTGCTCCTCGGGGGGCTCGGGCGGGGTACGGGGCTCGCGCGGGAGCCTTGGCCAGGGCGGCGGCGATCCGGTCGTTCGCCCCGCCGCGCCAGATGTGGCAGATGGCCAGCGCCAGCGCGTCGGCGGCGTCGGCCGGCTTGGGCGGGGCGTCCAGCCGCAGCAGCCGCTGCACCATGGCGGTGACCTGGGCCTTGTCGGCCCGGCCGGATCCGGTGACGGCGGCCTTGACCTCGCTGGGGGTGTGCAGGGTGACGGGGATGCCGCGCCGGGTCGCGCAGAGCATCGCGACCGCGCTGGCCTGGGCCGTCCCCATCACGGTCCGCACATTGTGCTGGGCGAAGACCCGCTCGACGGCGACCAGGTCCGGCCGGTACTCGTCGAGCCAGGCCTCCATCCCCTGCTCGACCAGGAGCAGCCGCGGCCCGATGTCCGCCTCGGCGGGGGTCCGCACCACGCCCACGCCGGCCATCCGCAGCGGCCGGCCGGGCGCCCCGTCCACCACGCCGATCCCGCACCTGGTCAGCCCCGGGTCCACACCCAGTACCCGCACGTCACGCCCCGCCTCTCGTTGATCCGCCGCTCGCCGCCGGCGCGCCCTCGGCCCCTGGCGGGCGACCAGCGAAGGCTACCGCCCGGGTCGGACAACGCCCCGGACGACACCGGCCCGGCGGTCGCGGGACCACCGGGCCGGGGAGTGACGACGATCACTCGGAGTCGAGCTGCGCCCCGACCTCGTCGCTGATGTCGAAGTTGGCGAAGACGTTCTGCACGTCGTCGCTGTCCTCCAGGGCGTCGATCAGCTTCAGGATCTTGCGGGCGCCGTCGACGTCCAGCTCGACCTGCATGCTCGGGAGGAAGTTCGCCTCGGCCGAGTCGTAGTCGACACCGGCGTCCACCAGCGCGGTGCGGACGGCGACCATCCTGGAGGCCTCGGAGACGATCTCGAAGGACTCGCCGAGGTCGTTGATCTCCTCGGGCTCCTGGTCGAGGACGACCTCGAACAGCTTGTCCTCGTCCACGCCGTCGGCCTTGGGGACGATCACGACGCCCTTGCGGGTGAACAGGTACGAGACCGAGCCCGGGTCGGCCATCGAGCCGCCGTTGCGGGTCATCGCGACGCGCACGTCGGAGGCCGCGCGGTTGCGGTTGTCGGTGAGGCACTCGATCAGGACCGCGACGCCGTTCGGGCCGTAGCCCTCGTACATGATGGTCTGGTAGTCGGCGCCGCCGGCCTCCAGACCGCCACCGCGCTTGACGGCGCGGTTGATGTTGTCGATCGGGACCGAGCTCTTCTTCGCCTTCTGGATGGCGTCGTAGAGCGTCGGGTTGCCGGCCGGGTCGGGTCCGCCGGTGCGCGCCGCCACCTCGATGTTCTTGATCATCTTGGCGAAGAGCTTGCCGCGCTTGGCGTCGATCACGGCCTTCTTGTGCTTGGTGGTAGCCCACTTAGAGTGGCCGGACATCGCCAGCTCCTTTACGTCGCCAAAGGGAAATGAACAGATGGGATCTTACCGGTGCCGTCACCGGTGGAGCGCACACGGTCAGCGTGCGGCGGCGATGAGCCGCTTCGCGCCGGCCGGGCGACGTCAGCGACCGGCCGTGGCCAGGTGCTCCTCGACCATGCGGACGAAGTAACCGTGCACCCGGTGGTCGCCGGTCAGCTCGGGGTGGAACGACGTCGCCAGCAGGTTGCCCTGGCGGACGGCGACGATCCGGCTCTCCGGTCCGTCGGCGGCGGGCAGCTCGGCCAGCACCCGGACGCCCGCGCCCACGGCCTCGACCCAGGGGGCGCGGATGAACACGCCGTGCACCGGCTCGTCCCCGAGGCCCTCGAAGGCGATGCCCGACTCGAAGGACTCGTTCTGGCGGCCGAAGGCGTTGCGGCGCACGGTCATGTCGATGCCGCCGACCGTCTCCTGGTCCTCACGGCCGTCCAGGATCTTGTCCGCCAGCATGATCATTCCCGCGCAGGTCCCGTACACCGGCATCCCGGCGGCGACCCGCTCGCGCAGCGGGTCCATCACACCGAACAGCAGCGCCAGCTTGGACATCGTGGTGGACTCCCCGCCGGGGATCACCAGGGCGTCGATCTCCGCCAGCTCCTCGGCACGGCGCACCGGGCGGGCCAGCGCGTCGGCCTCGGCCAGCGCGACCAGGTGCTCACGGACGTCGCCCTGCAGGGCGAGGACGCCGATGACTGGAGTGGACACTCTTACTACCTCTTCAGACTCTCGTACGGACGACGCACGGCGGCCCGCTGCGCCGATGATCACACCGTGCAGCGGGCCGCCGGACAGGGACTACCAGCCGCGGTTGGCGTAACGCTCGGCCTCGGGCAGGGTGTCGCAGTTGATGCCGACCATGGCCTCGCCCAGGTTGCGGGACGCGTCCGCGATGATCTTCGGGTCGTCGAAGAAGGTGGTGGCCTTGACGATCGCGGCGGCACGCTTGGCCGGGTCGCCCGACTTGAAGATGCCGGAGCCGACGAAGACGCCCTCGGCACCCAGCTGGCGCATCAGCGCGGCGTCGGCCGGGGTGGCCACACCACCGGCGGAGAACAGCACGACCGGCAGCTTGCCGAGCTCGGCGACCTCCTTGACCAGCTCGTAGGGGGCGCGAAGCTCCTTGGCGGCGGCGTACAGCTCGTTGTTGTCGAAGCCGCGCAGCTTGGCGATCTCGTTCTTGATCTGGCGCAGGTGGCGGACGGCCTCGACCACGTTGCCGGTGCCGGCCTCACCCTTGGAGCGGATCATGGCCGCGCCCTCGGCGATGCGGCGCAGGGCCTCGCCCAGGTTGGTGGCACCACAGACGAACGGGGTGGTGAAGGCGAACTTGTCCGAGTGGTTGACCTCGTCGGCCGGGGTCAGCACCTCGGACTCGTCGATGTAGTCGACGCCGAGCGACTGCAGGACCTGGGCCTCGACGAAGTGACCGATCCGGGACTTGGCCATGACCGGGATCGAGACCGCGGCGATGATCTCCTCGATCATGTTCGGGTCCGACATGCGAGCGACGCCGCCGTCCTTGCGGATGTCGGCCGGAACCCGCTCCAGGGCCATGACGGCCACAGCGCCGGCGTCCTCGGCGATCTTCGCCTGCTCGGCGTTGACCACATCCATGATCACACCGCCCTTGAGCTGCTCGGCCATGCCGCGCTTGACCCGGGCGGTACCGATCTGCGGCTGGTCTGCGGTGATGGGGGTGGTGGACACGTGAGACCTCACTCGAAGATGAACCAGTGCTATCGCCCTATGGTAGGCGGAAGAAACGGCCGATCCATGCGCCACCAAGTCCAGGCGGCCGGACGGGATACGACAAACAGGCCGGATCCGGACGGACCGATCCGACGGCCCGGACGGCCCCCGCCGGGCCTACGCGGGGGCGCCCTCGGGAGTCAGCGCAGGCGGGGGCGCGTCGTCCATCTCGAACGCCATCGGGAACGGCGCCTTGCCCGCCAGCCGGAAGTAACGGACCAGCCGGTGCTCCCTGACCGCCCGGGCCGCCCGCACCGCGTCGTTGTGGAAGCGCCGGGCCATCGGCACCCGGCGCACCGCCGCCGTGAGGTCCTTCACCGCCTCCTCGCCGCCCGGCTCGGCCACCAGCACGGCGACCTGCTCCGGCTCGGCCAGCACCGCCCGCAGCGCCATGCTGAGCTGGCTCTCGGCCACCTCGCGCTGCTCGTCGTCGGCCTGCCGGGCGGCGTGCGCCGCGTCCAGCAGCAGGAGGGAGGCCGCCGGGTCGAGCAGCGAGGAGGTGGCCAGCTCGACGGCCACCGACGCCCGGCGGACCAACTGCGCGTCCAGCGCCGCACGGGCGGCGTCGATCCGGGCGTGCAACCGGTCCAGCCGGCCGGCCGTCCAACTCAGGTACATGCCGAACAGCACCACGGCCACGCCGGCCCAGATCCAGGTAGTCACGGGGCGCTACGCTACCGGGTGCCCGCGGTTCAGCCGCCGATGGTCGCGCTGCGGTAGCTGTCCCGGTCGACGTCAGTGACGGTCACCGCCGTGAACAGCCGGGTGCCGGGGGCCGGCACCACCCGCTCGGCCAGCAGCGCCTGCACGGCGTCGCTCAGCGCCGCCTTCGCCTCCGGTGTGCGCCCCGGGAAGATCTGGAACTCCACGTACACCTGGACGTCCGGGCCGGCACTGGCGCCCACCACGAAGTCCTGCACCTCGCGGAAGACCGTCTTGCAGGCCTCCGGGGTGGCGTTGATCGTCTCCACGGTGAGCCGGTTGATGGCCAGGCCCAGCTCACGGCGGTCGAACGCGCCGGCCAGCTCGGGCGAGTAGTCGACGGAGATCTGCGGCATCCGGTGCCTCCAGGGGTCGGTGATCGGTACGGTCCGACAGCCCCCAACCGCGCGGGCGGCCCGATGCTTCCCCCGCCGCGGGGAGCCCGCGGCATCCGGGGGACGGCCGGTGGCGCCGGACGGCTGACGCCGGGACGGGCCGTCAGTCCCGGGCCAGGCCGAACCGCCCGCGCCGGCCGCCCCGCTCGTCCTCCCCGACCACCGCGACGGCGCCCGCCGTCACCGTCTCGTACACCGCCA
The DNA here is from genome assembly GCF_045208415.1 of Kitasatospora sp. NBC_01560. Classification (NCBI taxonomy): domain Bacteria; kingdom Bacillati; phylum Actinomycetota; class Actinomycetes; order Kitasatosporales; family Streptomycetaceae; genus Kitasatospora; species Kitasatospora sp. NBC_01560. Next base: position 2,401,574 of record NZ_CP109364.1, read on the forward strand.
GGATGTCCGCGCCGACCGTCGACCAGTCGAACCGCCGGACGTGCCGGGAGGCCGCCTTGCGCAGCTCCTCCAGCCGGTCCGGGTCGCCCAGCAGGCGCAGCGCCGTCCGGGCCAGCGCGTCCGCGTCCTCGACCGGGAACAGCTCGCCCGCGTCACCGCCGTCCAGCACCTGCTTGAACGCGTCCAGGTCGCTGGCCAGCACCGGCGCACCCGCCGACATCGCCTCGACCAGGATGATCCCGAAGCTCTCGCCGCCGGTGTTGGGCGCCACGTAGAGGTCGACACTGCGCAGCAGCCGGGCCTTCTCCCGGTCGCTGACCATGCCGAGGAACTCCACCTGCCGGCGGACGTCCGGCGCCAGCCCGGCGACCGCCTCCTCCTCGTCGCCCTTGCCGGCCACCAGCAGCCGCACGCCCGGCCGCTCGGCCAGGATCCGCGGCAGCGCCGCCAGCAGCGTCGGCAGGCCCTTGCGCGGCTCGTTGATCCGGCCGATGAAGCCGATCGTGCCGGGCCCGCCCGAGGCCGCCGAGCCGGTCCAGCGCGGATCCGGCTCGGCCTCGGCGAAGAAGCCGACGTCCACCCCGTTGGGGATCACCACCGCGTCCCCGCCAAGGTGCTCGACCAGGGTGCGCCGGGCGTACTCGCTCACCGCGATCCGGGCGCGCATCTTCTCCAGCCCCGGCTGGAGGATCGGCGAGGCCGCGATCATCGCCCGCGACCGCGGGTTGGAGGTGTGGAAGGTGCCGACCATCGGCCCGGAGGCCGACCAGGCGGCCAGCATCGACAGGCTCGGCGAGGCCGGCTCGTGGACGTGCAGGATGTCGAAGCGGCCGTCGTTCAGCCACCTGCGCACCCGGGCCGCGGACAGGATGCCGAAGCTCAGCCGCGCGACCGACCCGTTGTACGGGACGGCCACCGCCCGCCCGGCCGAGACCACGTACGGCGGCAGCGCCTCGTCGTCCTCCGCGGGCGCCAGCACCGACACCTCGTGGCCGAGGCCGATCAGGTGCTCGGCCAGGTCCCGGATGTGGAACTGCACCCCGCCGGGGACGTCCCAGTCGTACGGGCAGACGATGCCGATCTTCACGGGTTCCTCATGTCTTCTCTGGAACGGGCCTCACGCAGGGGCGGGTCAGGGCCCGGAGGCCTCGGTGGCGGGCTCGCCGGCGCGCTCCGCGTCGGGGCGGGCGGCGGAGGCCGCGGCCGCCGCCGGTTCCGCCGGTTCACGGACCGGCAGATCGGCCAGCCAGAACCGCTGCAGCATGTGCCAGTCCTCGGGGTGCTCGCGGATCCCCCGCTCCCAGACGTCCGCCATCGCCTGCACCATCACCCCGGTCTTCTCCTTGCGCTCCCCCTCCGCCGGGACGAGCACCTCCGGGTGGATCCGGGCCCGCAGCACCGGGCCGTCGTACCACATCGTGACCGGCAGCAGTGCCGCCCCGGTCCGCTGGCAGAGCGCCGCGGGGCCGGCCGGCATCCGGGTCGCCTCACCGAAGAAGGTGACCTCGATCCCCGCCTCCGAGAGGTCGCGGTCGCCCACCAGGCAGACCAGCCGGCCCGCGCGGAGCCGCTGGGCCAGCGTGGCGACCACACTGGAACTGCTGCCGGTCAGCGCGAGCACCTCCATGCCCAGGCTCTCCCGGAACGCCACGAACCGGTCGAACAGCCGCTCCGGCTTCAACCGCTCGGCGACCGTCGTGAACGGGTAGCCCTCCAGCGCCACCCAGGCGCCCGCGAGGTCCCAGTTGCCCGAGTGCGGCAGCGTTATCACCGCGCCGCGCCCGGACTCCATCGCCTCCCGCAGGTGCTCGAAGCCCTCCACCCGGCAGTCCCGGGCCACCCGCTCCCGGCTCCACACCGACAGCCGGAACGACTCCATCCAGTACCGCAGGTACGAGCGCATCCCGGCCCGCGACAGCTCCCGCAGGCCGGCCTCGTCCAGCTCCGGGCGGACCCGCCGGAGGTTGGCCTCCAGTTGCAGCACCCGCTTGCCGCGCTTGCGCCACGCGAAGTCGGCGATCCCGTCGAACAGGCCGCGCGCGGCCGGCTCGGGCAGGTGCTTCAACGCCGCCCAGCCCAGCGCGTACGCCGAGTACACCAGTCGGTCCTTCACCGCAGGCCCGCCCCCTTCAGCTTCCGGCCGCCAGTCGGTCGGCCTCGAACGCCTCCCGGCGGACCGTCACCATCCGCTGGACCACCGTCACCAGACTGCCCGCCGCCACCAGCCACAGGGCCACCGGCAGCAGCCACTCCACGTACGGCACGCCGAACGTGTGCAGACCGGCCACCCCGGCCGCGACCAGGCTGATCACCAGCCGCTCGGCCCGCTCCACCAGCCCGGACACGTCGCAGGGCAGACCCTGGCTCTCCGCCCGCGCCTTGGTGTACGACACCACCAGACCGCTCGCCAGGCAGACGATCGCCACCGCGCAGAGCAGGTTGTTGTCCCCCTGGCCCGCGTACCACATGGCCAGACCGCCGAAGATCGCCGCGTCGGCCACCCGGTCCAGCGTGGAGTCCAGGAAGGCCCCCCACTTGCTCGTCCGGCCCAGCTGCCGGGCCATGTTCCCGTCCACCAGGTCCGAGAAGATGAACAGCGTGATCGTGATGGTGCCCCAGAAGAACTCCCCGCGCGGGAAGAACACCAGCGCGCCCGCCACCGAACCGGCGGTACCGATCAGCGTCACGGCGTCCGGGCTCACGCCCAGCCGGATCAGGAACGCGGCAAACGGGGTCAGGACACGTGTGAAGAAGGCACGCGCGTATTTGTTGAGCATGGCCTTCCCGACCGCTCCGATCTCCCTGGTACCCGCCTGCCGCGGAGTGCGCGGCAGACGACCGGCTGGATCAGCCCATCCGGCGCACCCATCGTAGCCACGCCGACGACACGCTCGGACGCACCGCACCGCCCGCCGGCCCCCACGGCCCGCCCGCCCGGCACCACCGGCACGCGGACGCATACGCACGGTCACCGCCCACCGCCACGACACGCGCCCTTCCGAACTCCGCCCCTAGACTTTTCCCGACAGCCTCGGCGCTACGGGAGGAGACCCCGATGCCCGACCGCAGCACCGCACGAGCCGGCCAGGCGCCCGCCGTCACCGGCCCGGGCCACCTGCGCAACGTCGTCCTCATCGGCTGCAGCGGCGTGGGCAAGACCACCCTCGCCGAATCCCTCGCCCTCGCCGCCGGCGCCATCGGGCGCCCCGGCCGGGTCACCGACGGCAACACCGTCTCCGACCACGAGGAGATCGAGCAGCACCAGCAGCGCTCCGTCCAGCTCTCGCTGCTGCCCCTCGAATGGAACGGCGTCAAGATCAACCTGCTCGACCCGCCGGGCCACCCCGACTTCACCGCCGACCTCCGGGCCGCGCTGCACGCCGCCGACGCCGCCGTCTTCGTCGTCTCCGCCACCGACCCGGTCACCCTCCCCACCCGCGCACTCTGGCGCGCGTGCGCCGCCGAGGGCATCCCGCGCGCCGTCGCCGTCGCCAAGCTCGACATCGCCCGCAGCAGCTTCGACGACATCCTCGCCGCCTGCCACGACGCCTTCGGCCTGGGCCCGGACACCCTGCGCCCGCTCTACCTCCCCGTCCGCCACGACGGCCGGCCCGACGGCAGCGTCGACCTGCTCACCGGCCACACCTACGGACAGGCCGACCCGCTGCCGGACACCGGCCCCGCCCGGGAGAGCCTGGTCGAGGCCATCTCCGGCCAGGACGACGCCCTCATGGAGCGCTACCTCACCGGCGACCCCCTGGACACCGACTCCCTCGAAGCCGGAATGCGCCGCGAGGTCCTCGCCTGCACCCTCCACCCCGCCGTCGCCACCAGCGACAACGGCCTCGGCGCCACCGAACTCCTCGACCTCGTCACCACCACCTTCCCGGCCCCCACCGAACGCACCCGGCCCGGCCCCGAGTGCGACCCCGACGCCCCGCTCGCCGCCCAGGTCGTCCGCGTCACCGGCGACGCCTACGTCGGCCGGATCAGCCTGCTGCGCCTCTACGCCGGCACCCTGCGCCCGGACACCCGGATCCACCTCACCGGCCCCGACCACCCCGCCGACCAGGACGCCGACGAACGCGTCACCGGCCTCACCAGCCCGTTCGGCAAGCTCCAGCGCAGCGTCCCGCACGCCCTCGCCGGGGACTTCGTCTGCGCCGCCAAGCTCACCGGCGCCCGCGCCGGGGACACCGTCCACGAACCCGGCCGCCCGGTGAAGCTCGACGGCTGGACGCTGCCCGAGGCACTGCTGCCGATCGCCGTCGAGGCCCACAGCAAGGCCGACGACGACAAGCTCTCGCAGGCCCTCGCCCGGCTCGTCGCCGAGGACCCGGCCCTGCGCCTGGAACAGAACCCGCACACGCACCAGCTGGTCCTCTGGTGCACCGGCGAGGCCCACGCCGAGGTCGTCCTCGACCGCCTCCGCAGCCGGCACAACGTCCACGTCGACACCGTCGAGCCCAGGGTCGCCCTCCGCGAGACCTTCGGCACCGCCGCCGCCGGCCACGGCCGGCTGGTCAAGCAGTCCGGCGGGCACGGCCAGTACGCCATCTGCGAGCTGGAGGTCGAACCGCTCCCGGCCGGCGCCGGCTTCGAGTTCCGGGAGCACGTGGTCGGCGGCGCCGTCCCCAAGCACTTCATCCCCTCCGTCGAGAAGGGCGTCCGCGCCCAGCTCTCCAAGGGCGTCGCCACCGGCCACCCGCTCGTCGACGTCCGGGTCACGCTCACCGACGGCAAGGCGCACTCCGTCGACTCCTCCGACTCCGCCTTCCAGAACGCCGCCGCCCTCGCGCTGCGCGACGCCGCCGGGAACGCCGTCATCCGGCTGCTCGAACCCGTCGCCGCCGTCGGCGTCCTGCTCCCCGACGACTACCTCGGGGCCGTCCTCTCCGACCTCTCGGCCCGCCGCGGCCGCGTCCTCGGCACCGAGACCGGCAGCCCGGGCCTCACCCTGCTGCGCGCCGAAGTGCCCGAGCTCGAACTCGTCCGCTACCCCGTCGACCTGCGCTCACTGACCCACGGCACGGCCGAGTTCTCCCGCGCCTACGTGCGCCACGAACCCATGCCGGCCGCACTCGCCGCCCGCTACACCGAGGACGAGGCCCGCTGAGCCTGCGGCAGCGAGCAGGCCGGCGTCCCGCCCGGCATCCGGTGCCGGTTCTTCGACACCCAGCGGTAGACCACGGCCGCCACCGGCCGCACCGGCGCCAGCGCCAGCACGCCACCCAGGTACGCCCACGCCCCGCCCGAGCGCATCAGCAGCCGCGCCACCGCCTGCGCGCCGCCGTACACGCGGCCGGCCGGCGTCACCCAGAGCACCTCGTGCTCGGCCCGCTCCCAGGAGACCTCCCCGTGCCCGCCGGCCCGGGCGTCCAGCTCCGCCAGGTCGGCGAACTGGAACGGCACCGCCTCCCAGCCCCCGGAGGCCAGCGTCTGTCGCAGGTAGCGCTCCGCCCAACCCACACAGGTCGTGCAGAACGCGCAGTCACCGTCGAAGACCAGCACCGGATCCTTCACCGCAGCTCCCTCGGATCGCTCCATGCGCCCATCGTGCACCATTGCGCCCCGCCCGCCCGGGCCTGGGGGCGTCGCCACCGCGAAAGCTGGGCATCATGCCGGACAGACGCCACGTGGCCCGAACGTGACGGCACTTCAGACGATCATCCGCGCGCCGGTGCCGGGGCACGGTAACCTGCCGCTGACAAGGGGAGGAGGGGACGCCACCATGACCACACTGGACATGACCCCGGGTGCGCAGATACCCCGGACCGACGCCGGCCCGCAGACCGCCGTCACCCAGGCGCTCTCCTCGGCCGCCTACCGTGACGGTGAGATCGGCGCGTTCGTCGCCGCGGTCACCGACGCCACCGAGAAGAAGGGCCGCTTCGCGCTCTTCCGCCCCAACCTCGGCGAGGCCTTCAGCCGCGCCGTCGTCGGGCGCGCCCTCGGCGGCGACCGCAAGCCGCTCGTGCCGTCCTTCGGCATCGACACCCGCCAGATCGTCGAGCACTGCCTCGCCGCCGACGACATCCGGGCCGCCCGCGACAACCGGCTCACCACCGTCACCCTCGTCACCGGTCTGCTCTTCCTGCCCGGCACGCTGCTCTGGCTCGGCGCCTTCCAGCTCCGCGCCTGGCTGAAGCGGGACAACCCCAAGAACGCTCCGGTCTACGGCGGCCTCGTGCTGTTCGCCGCCGTCGCCGTCGCCGTGCTGCTCGCCGTCAAGCCGCCGGTCGGCGGCCTGCTCGGGATCTACCTGCGCCTGGTCATGCTCGCGCCGGTCGTCGGCTGGTACCTCGCCAAGCGCATCGTGCTCGGCTCCGCCGTGGACCTGCGCACCCGCTGGCAGGCCCTGGTCGAGGGCAACGCCGTCGCCGCCACCGTGCCCCGGGCCGTCCCGCGCGACGACCTGGACAAGAAGGCGGCCGACCTGCGCGCCAAGCTCGGCCGCCTGGAGTCCGAGCAGGAGACCAACATCCAGCACTACGCCGGCCGCAAGGGCATCCTCGGCGTCGGGAAGCGCTGGGGCGAGTGGAAGCTCGTCGACAACCTGCGCCCGGCCGACGGCCACTCCGACTACCGCGCCTTCCACCCCTGGGACCTCGTCCGCAAGATCTCCGGCCACCTCAAGGCCCTCGGCATCAGCGACGTCGCCAACAGCGGCATCCCCGGCGTCGCCGTCAAGCAGTGGGTGGTCCTGGAGGTCGGCGAGGGCGCCGACGAGATCGGCAGGCCGGCCGGCGCCGACATGGACGGCGACCGGATGCGCGAGTTCGCCGTCCAGACCATCGCCGACAAGCAGACCTTCCCCGGCGGCCCCCGGCACTACCTCGCCACCCAGTTCGTCACCCACGACGGCAAGCTGGTCATCACCTTCACCGTCACCGTCGTGCTGCTCGCCCACACCATGAACATCACGGTGGCCGGCTACGCGCTCGGACCGGTCAACGGCCTCTTCTTCGACAAGCCCAAGGACAAGGAGAAGACGGTCTCCAAGACCGTGAAGTTCTGGGAGGAGCAGACCGTCAAGCTCCCCCTGATCGACAACGACGAGGTGGTCCGCCAGGCCGTCCGCGCGCCGTTCCAGCGCGTCCCCGGCCTGCTCGCCTGGCTCGGCGGCGGGCTCGGCCTGCCCGAGCCCTTCGGCTTCCGGCACGCCTGGTCGGCGCCGCCGTGGAACACCCGCTCGATGACCGACAACGCACTCAACGCCGCCGCCCCGGTGCTCAGCGCGGTGCACGCGGCCACGCTGGAGTTCCTGGAGGAGCACGACCTCGACACCGAGCGGTTCTTCAAGAACCGCGCCTCGATCATCAAGTCCGAGGTGCAGGGCACCCGCCCGTACAAGGTCGACCAGTTCGACGCCGGCTGAGCCCGGTGCATGCGTGAGGGCCCCGCCGGAGTCGGCGGGGCCCTCACGCGTGTACGGCTCCGGTTCAGCCCTGCGGCCAGGCCTCGGCGAGCATCTTCCGGGTGTCGGCGAGCAGTTGCGGCAGCACCTTGGTGTGGCCCACCACCGGCATGAAGTTGGTGTCCCCGCCCCAGCGCGGCACCACGTGCTGGTGCAGGTGCGCCGCGATCCCGGCGCCGGCCGCCGCGCCCTGGTTCATCCCGATGTTGAAGCCGTGCGCCCCCGAGGCCGCCCGCAGCGCCGTCATCGCCTTCTTGGTGAACACCGCCAGCTCGGCGGTCTCCGCCTCGTCCAGCTCCGTGTAGTCGGCGACGTGCCGGTACGGGACCACCATCAGGTGACCGCCGTTGTACGGGTACAGGTTGAGCACCGCGAACACCGAGCTCCCGCGCGCGACGACCAGCCCGTCCTCGTCGCTCAGGGACGGGATCGTGCAGAACGGACAACCGTCGTCCGGAGCCGGGCCGGTGGGCTTGTTCTCGCCCTGGATGTACGCCATCCGATGGGGGGTCCACAGGCGGCGGAAGCCGTCCGGCTCGCCGACGCCCCGCTGAAGTTCCGGCTCAGTCGTCATGCTGATCAGCATATTCGCCCGGCGGTGCTTGCAAAGCAGTGCGGGGCAGACTCCGTGTGGAGACTGCCCCGCCGACCCCGCTCACGCGGGAAATCCGTCACACCTGGACGCGGCGCTCCACGGCGTCCACGATCTCGGCGATCGCCTCGGCCAGCGGCACGCCGTTCTTCTGCTCGCCGTTGCGGTAGCGGAAGGAGACCGCGCCCGCCTCGACGTCGTCGTTGCCGGCGATCAGCATGAACGGGACCTTGGTCTTCTGGGCGTTGCGGATCTTCTTCTGCATCCGGTCGTCCGAGGTGTCCACCTCGACCCGGATCCCGCGCTTCTTCAGCGCGGCCGCGACCTCCAGCAGGTACGGCACGTGCTCGTCGGTGATCGGGATGCCGGTCACGGTGACCGGGGCCAGCCACGGCGGCATGGCGCCGGCGTAGTGCTCCAGCAGCACGGCGAAGAACCGCTCGATCGAGCCGAACAGCGCACGGTGGATCATGACCGGCCGCTGACGCGAACCGTCCGCCGCCGTGTACTCCAGGTCGAAGCGCTCGGGCAGGTTGAAGTCGAGCTGGATGGTCGACATCTGCCAGGTCCGGCCGATCGCGTCCTTCGCCTGGACCGAGATCTTCGGGCCGTAGAAGGCCGCGCCGCCCGGGTCCGGGACGAGCGGGAGGCCCTGCTTCTCGGCCACGTTCGCGAGGACGGCGGTGGCCTCCTCCCAGGCCTCGTCCGAACCGACGAACTTCACCGGGTCCTTGGTCGAGAGCTCCAGGTAGAAGTCGGTCAGACCGTAGTCGCGCAGCAGGTTGAGCACGAAGGTCAGCGTGGAGTCGAGCTCCTCCGCCATCTGCTCACGGGTGCAGTAGATGTGCGCGTCGTCCTGGGTGAAGCCGCGGGCGCGGGTCAGGCCGTGCACCACACCGGACTTCTCGTACCGGTACACCGTGCCGAACTCGAAGAGGCGCAGCGGCAGTTCACGGTACGAGCGGCCGCGCGCGTCGAAGATCAGGTTGTGCATCGGGCAGTTCATGGGCTTCAGGTAGTAGTCCACGCCCTCGTCGAGCTGCATGGGCGGGTACATACCGTCGGCGTACCAGTCCAGGTGGCCGCTCTTCTCGAAGAGCTTCCCCTTGGTGGCGTGCGGGGTGTAGACGAACTCGTAGCCCTCCTCCTCGTGCCGGCGGCGCGAGTAGTCCTCCATGGCGCGGCGGATGATGCCGCCCTTGGGGTGGAAGACGGCGAGGCCGGAGCCGATCTCCTCGGGGATGGAGAAGAGGTCGAGCTCGTTGCCGAGCTTGCGGTGGTCGCGCTTCTCGGCCTCGACGAGGAAGTCGAGGTGCGCCTTCAGCTCGTCCTTGCTCGGCCAGGCGGTCCCGTAGATGCGCTGCAGCATCGGGTTGCGCTCGCTGCCGCGCCAGTAGGCGGCCGCGTTGCGCATCAGCTTGAACGCCGGGATCATCCGGGTGGACGGCAGGTGCGGGCCGCGGCAGAGGTCGCCCCAGCACTGCTCGCCGGTCTTGGCGTCCACGTTGTCGTAGATGGTCAGCTCGCCCGCGCCGACCTCGACGTCGGCGCCCTCACCGGCGGTGGCGGCGGAGCCCTTGAGGCCGATCAGCTCCAGCTTGTACGGCTCGGCGGCCAGCTCCTCGGCGGCGGCCTCGTCGGTGACCACCCGGCGGGAGAACTTCTGCCCGCGCTTGATGATCTCCTGCATCTTCTTCTCGATGGCCTTGAGGTCATCGGGGTGGAACGGCTTCTCGACGTCGAAGTCGTAGTAGAAGCCGTCCTTGACCGGCGGGCCGATGCCGAGCTTGGCCTCCGGGAAGAGCTGCTGCACGGCCTGCGCCATGACGTGCGCGGTGGAGTGGCGCAGGATGTCCAGGCCGTCCTTGCTGCCGATCTCGACCGGCTCGACCTCGTCGCCGTCCTGGACGGCGTACGCGAGGTCCTTGAGCTGCCCCGCGACGCGGGCCGCGATGATCGAGCGGTCGTCGGCGAAGAGCTCGGCGGCCGTAGTGCCCGTGGTCACCACGCGCTCTTCCCGATCGGGTTCGCGGTTGATGATTACCCGGACGTCCGTCACCGGTCTCTCCTGACGTGCTGGATTCATAGGGCGCAACACTCCGCTGCGCGTGACGATGGTACCGAGAGCACCGGCCCCGCCGTGCACCTACGCCCCCTGTCCCCCTTCCCCCAGGCTCTTCAGCAGCCGCTGCCGCTCGGCCTCCTCCAGCCCGCACGGCTCCAGGCCGCGCGGGTGGGTGAGCCGGCGGAAGCCGCCGCGGCGCTCCAGCCGGCCGCTGACCTTGACCGGAGCGCCCGCCAGGTGGGCCTCGGCGGCCAGCCGGTACGCCGGGTCGGCGAGCCGGACCCGCACCTCGCTGACCTCCGCGCCGCCGAGCACCCGCAGCCGGACGGTGCCCGGGCCGGCCGGGTCGGCGCGCTTGAGCCGGACGACCACGCCGACGACGGTGACCGCGACGGCCGGCTCGATCCGCTCCAGCAGGGCGGCGGCCTCCTCCAGGGCGGGCAGGTCCCCCGGCGAGAACTCCAGCGCGATCCGGCGGTCCCCGAAGCCGCCCGGGGTGCCGGCGGCGGCCGACCAGGCGACGGTGAGCCGGCCGGCGGTCGCACCCCGGACCAGCTCCTCCACGGACTGCACGAGCTCCCGGCTGACCCCGGCCTGGACGGCGTTCTCGAAGGCCTCCGGCCCGCCGCTCACCCGCCGGTAGTCGACGGCGTCGCGCAGCGCCTCCAGGGCGCGGACCAGGGTGGTCGCCGCGGCCCGGCCCTCGGGCGCGGGCGTGTAGGCGGTGAGCCCGGCACCGCTCTCCACGACCAGCACGCGTTCCAGGAAGTCCGCGGCCCAGGCGTCCAGCCGGGCGCCGAAGTAGGCGGCCCTGGTACGCCCGGCCTTGGCACCGGCCGCGAGCATCGAGCGGGCGGCCCGCTGGAGGCGTTCGGCGTCCTCCCAGGGCGCGGTGCCGGCGGGGCCGGACAGTTCGCGCCGCCACTGCAGCTCGTCGCCGGGCACGGTGAGCGCCAGCAGGATCGAGCGGGCGGAGGGGCTGCGCGAGTGGGACAGGGCGGTGACGGCGTCGGCGAGCAGGTCGACGGCGTCGTCGAAGCCTCCCCCGGCCGGTACCAGCAGGCTGGTGCCGGGGTCGGCGTCGTCCGGCGGTGTCCAGCGCCCGTACCGGGCGGACGGCCCGCCGCGGCGGACCCAGCCGTGCCGGGCGAGCAGCGTGGCGAGCACCGCCGGGTCGACGGCGGCCGGGTCGGGCAGCGGCCGGGCGGCCTCCGCCGGCCCGTGTGGCAGCGTCATGGTCCTGCTCCTCCCCGCCGGGGGCCGGGCGGTCACGGGCTGCCGCCCGCGCCGACCCGCGCCATGATGTCGCACAGTGCGCGGTCGTCGAAGACCTTCGCGGTGGGCACCCGGACGTTGGTCCGGTGCCGCCCGGTGACCGGGTGGCCGGCCAGGTTGACCCAGTAGCAGCAGTGCCGCAGCTCCAGCGCGTCCGGCCGGGCCGCCAGCCAGTGGTCGACGCGGCGCGGCAGCAGCATCACGACCAGGATCCGCGGCACCGCGACCCGGGACCGGGCGAGCTTGCGCAGGTGGTCGTTGTCCAGGGTGAAGCTGAAGAACGGGCCGCGGGGCTCGGGCGCGATCTGCTGGGTGGCCTTGAGCTGGATCTTGATGGTGACCTCGTCGTCCACCTCGTGCGCCCGGGAGCCGTGGCTGACCTGCCAGTCGATGCCGTTGTCCGGGAACGGCTGGGAGAGCGAGCAGCCCGCCGCGGCGGCGACCGCGTGCAGGTAGCCCACCTGGAGCGTCTCCATGCAGGCCGTCACGGCCAGGTTCCCCCGCAGGACGGCTGCCGCCTCCTCGGGCTGCGGCTGGGTCAGCGCCATCGCCCCGTTGCCTCCCCCGGCACCCGGGCCCGTCCGGATGCGGACGGGACACCTGTACGCAGGGTGCCCGGCCGGGCTGCGGCCAAACGGTTGAGCGGGTGTCAGGAGCGGTATCACCTTCCCGGGACGCAGCATGTGAGGGGCAGTCATGCAGCAGCACTGGTTCAGCGGTCCGCTCGCCTCCTTCGACACCGAGACCACCGGCGTGGACGTCGAGTCCGACCGGATCGTCTCGGCGGCGCTGGTCGTCCAGCCCGCCCCCGGCGCACCCGTGCAGACGGTCGACTGGCTCGCGGATCCCGGCGTGCCGATACCCGACGGCGCCCGCGCGGTGCACGGCATCACCGACGAGCGGGTGCGCGCGTTCGGCCGCCCGGCCCGGGCGGTGGTGGCGGAGATCGCCCGCGCGCTGGCCGAGCAGGCCCGCGCCGGGCGGCCGGTGGTGGTGATGAACGCGCCGTACGATCTGACGCTGCTGGACCGGGAGTTGCGCCGCCACTGGTCGGCCACGCTGGCGGACGGGCTGCTGGTGATCGACCCGCGGGTGCTGGACAAGCACGTGGACCGGTACCGCAAGGGGCGGCGCACGCTGACCGACCTGTGCGCGCACTACGGGGTCGAACTGGCCGGCGCCCACGACGCGGCGGCGGACGCGACGGCGGCGCTGGAGCTGGTCCGGGCGATCGGTCTGCGGTACCCGGCCGCGCTGGGCGGCCTGTCGGCGGCGGAGCTGCACCGGCGGCAGACGGTCTGGCACGCGGCGCAGGCTCGGGGGTTGCAGAACTGGTTCGACCGCTCGGGGACGCCGGAGCGGGTGGACCTCTCCTGGCCGGTGCGGCCGGCCCGCTGCGGCTGCGGGCGGCGGCTGTCGGCGGAGCACAGCTGCGAGGCCGCGGCCTGACCGGACGGCCGTGGGGTGTCGGCCGGATGTCGGCCGGATGTTGCCCGGGAGTCGGTCGGAAGGCGATCGGGAGGCCATCGGGAGGCGATTGGTCCGCGAACGCCGCAGGCCCCGACCGGTGTTCGGTCGGGGCCTGCGTGCTGTCCGGGTGGGCGATACTGGGATCGAACCAGTGACCCCTTCGGTGTGAACGAAGTGCTCTCCCGCTGAGCTAATCGCCCGGGCAACGAGAAGAACAGTAGCACCATTCGGGGGGTGTCGTACAACCGCGATCCCCCGGCGGCCACCGACGCACCTGCAGAACTCGCACTCCGCACGGAAGGTGACTGCGCCTCAGCCCGATTCCGCGGCAACTTCCGAGCAGTTGTTCACCGAATGCGGAAATATATGTGAGGCCCAGTCGATAATCGACTGGGCCTCACATATCACAATGCATTCCGGTGGGCGATACTGGGATCGAACCAGTGACCCCTTCGGTGTGAACGAAGTGCTCTCCCGCTGAGCTAATCGCCCGGGTGCAGGGAAAACATTACCGCATCCCGCGGGGTGGTCCGAACCGCCCCCGTTCCGGTGCCCCGCCCCGGCCGCTCCCCCGGGCGCTCGCCCGAACGGCCCCCACCGGTCGCACCGGCGACCGCTCCACCGCTTGCGCCGCCGGTTGCACCACCGGGGTCAGCGCCCACCGATCGTCCAGGGCATGACCAGCCCGTACTTCCAGATGTACCAGGCGCCGATCCCGGCGATCACGGTGAGACCGATGGCGGTGAGCGTGATGTTGCGCCGCCGCACCCTCGGGTCCATCGCCTTCCGGGCGGCCTCCGCGACCTTGCGCCTGGTCCAGCGCAGGGCCAGCTGGGCCCAGACGAACTCGGTCGCCCAGACGCCCATGCCCAGGAAGATCACCACCCAGCCGGGGCCCGGCAGCGGCAGCATGATCACCCCCAGCACGACCACCGCGAGCCCGACCAGGAAGACCGCCACCTGCCAGCTCAGGTGCAGCGGCCGGGACCGCCGGATGAAGTGCGGCGCCCGCGAGCCGAGCGGCCGGCCGCCGTCCGCGCCCGCCTCCGCGCCCTCGCCGGCACCGTCGTCCGCCGGTCCCCCCTGCGCCCCCGTCTCCTCCGGCACGGCCGCCTCTCCCGTTCTCGTGTTCCTGCCCGCCTTGTCGCTTCGCACAGTCATGCCAGGAAACTAACCGAGAACCGGCCCGGTAATGCCCCGACGGCCGCGCCGTACCGATTCCGCAATGCGCCGTAAGGGGTACGACTCGCCCCCGAATCGGGACAGAGGGGTTTACATCGGTCCCGGAGGTGGGATGGTCCGTTCGCCGACGTGCGATTCCCCGAGCGCACACTGAGCGAAAGGCCATGGCGCTTATGAACACCACGGTCAGCTGCGAGCTGCACCTGCGCCTCATCGTGTCCAGCGAGTCCTCACTGCCCGTCCCCGCGGGCCTGCGCTACGACACCGCCGACCCCTATGCCGTGCACGCCACGTTCCACACCGGCGCGGACGAGACCGTGGAGTGGGTGTTCGCCCGAGATCTCCTTGCGGAGGGGCTGCACCGACCCACGGGTACCGGCGACGTCCGGGTGTGGCCCTCGCGCAGCCACGGGCAAGGGGTGGTCTGCATCGCCCTGAGCTCTCCGGAAGGAGAAGCCCTGCTGGAGGCCCCGGCCCGGGCGCTTGAGTCTTTCCTCAAGCGAACGGACGCCGCCGTGCCCCCCGGCACCGAACACCGCCACTTCGACCTCGACCGGGAGCTGTCCCACATCCTCGCCGAAAGCTGACCCCGAACGGGAGGCGGTCACTCCCCGCTGTCGGCGGGGCCGTACCTCCTGCCGTCACCGCAGCCGTCCTACTCGGGGGCACGGCAGCAGACTCAGCCGCGCACGACGCGGTCTCGGGGCCGGTGAACGGCCCGCTCCCACCCGGGGCGGGCCCCAGCACCGCAGGCGCCCGGCACCGGAGCGGGCCATCCACTCGGGTGGCCGGCCTCGCTGCCGGGCGCCGTCGGCGTTTCCGGGCACCGCACCGGGCGTTTCCGGGCACCGCGCCGGGGCTCCGGGCGGCCGAACGAACCGGTCCGAACCGTACGGACGTGCGATATCCGCGCTGCCCTTCGGGCGAAGCAGCCGCCCCGTGCGGCGGGGCCCGGTAAAGTCTGGGGTTGACCGTAGACGCGGGGTGCCGCCGGCCCCCTCCGCGCGAGGAGCCCCCAACGTGCTGATCACCCATGACACCGAGTGCGCACTGAGCATCCTCGTCGAGCTGCTCAACACCGCGCCCGAGGTGTGCGGCACCGAGCTGCTGCCCGACGTGGCCGCGCTGGACGCCTTCGTGATCCGCCAGGAGATCAGCGAGGTCGACTCGCTCACCGAGGCCGACCTGCGCAACGTCCAGCAGCTGCGCACCCGGCTGCGCGAGGTGTTCGGCACCGAGGGCACCGTGGAGGCCGCCGAGCTGGTCAACGCGCTGGTCGCGGCCGCCGGCACGACGCCGCGGCTGACCAACCACGACCACCACGGGTGGCACATCCACTACTTCGCCCCGCACGCCGCCCTGCACGACCACCTGGCGGCCGAGCTGGGCATGGCGCTGGCCTTCATCCTGACCGCCGGCGAGCGCGAGCGGCTGCGGCGCTGCGAGGCGCCGGACTGCGCGCGCGTCTTCGTGGACCTCTCGCGCAACCGCTCCCGGCGCTACTGCGACAGCCGGACCTGCGGCAACCGGCTGCACGTCGCGGCCTACCGGGCCCGGCAGCGGTCGGCGGAGGCCGTGCCCTCGGCCTGAGGCCGGCCGCGCCCGGGGCGCCTTCGGCGGGGCCCGGCGCTCAGATGCCGCGGCGACGGAGGATCTCCTCGATGTCGGCGAAGTCACCGCCGAGGCCGTCGTCCCGCTTGCCGCCCTTCGCCGGCCTCCCCGGCCCGGCCGCGTCCGGGGCCCCGGTCGCACCGGCGCCGGCCGGTGGGCGGGCGGGCGTACCCGGGACGGCCGGCCGGGCCGGAGCCGGGCCGGCGGCCGCCGGGCGGCTCTCGGACTCGGACACGCTCCGGCGCCCCACCCAGCGCGTGGTGAGCAGCAGGCCGGCCGAGACCGCGAGCAGCACGATGCCCGTCCACACCCGGGGGTCGAGGACCACCCCGGCCGCCCAGTCCCCCAGCGCGTGGGCGATCGTCCGGGCCAGCGGGAAGAGGCCGGTCAGGTAGAGGCCGGCCGGCAGCAGCGCCACCGCGAACCAGCGGGTGGCGGAGCGGAAGCGGCGGCGGTGGGCGCGCAGACCGGCGACCGCCAGCCCGGCGGCGGTGAGCGCGAAGGCGACGGCCGCCGTCAGCACGGCCGCACCCCGGCCGGCGCCGTCGTCCCGCCCGGCCCCGCCACCGCGGCCGGCCCCGTCGTTGCAGTCAGCCTCGTCGTTGCGGTCATCGGACCTCCGTCGCTCGGGCCGCCGCCCGGACACACCGCCGCAACGGTGCCGGGCCCACTAGTGGAACACTGGGGGCATGATCGAAGGTTCCCTCCCCCGCCTCGAGTTCTGGTGCGAGCTCCAGTGCCCGGACTGCCGCACCGCCCTGGACGACGTCAGGGCGCTGCGCGCCGAGTACGGCGACGCGCTCGCGATCGAGCTGCGGCACTTCCCCCTGGAGAAGCACAAACACGCGTACGCCGCGGCGCAGGCCGCCGAGGAGGCGTTCGCGCAGGGGCTCGGGTGGCCGTACGTCGAGGCGCTGCTGGCCCGGGTCGACGAGCTGGGCACGCGCGGCGAGCAGGTGCTGCTGGAGGTCGCCCGCGAGGTCGGGGCGGACGCCGAGGAGGTCGACACGGCCCTGGTGGACGGCCGGCACACGCTGATCGTGGACGCCGACCAGGCCGAGGGCAAGGCGATCGGGGTCACCGGTACGCCGACGTACGTGATCGCCGGGCAGCGGCTGGACGGCGGGCAGAGCCAGGACGGCCTGCGGGAGCGGATCCGGGCCGTCGTCGAGGCCGCCAGGACTTCCTGACCGGGCGTCAGAACACTTCTCCCGGAGGCACTTCAGAGCAGCGGCTTGCCGTAGATCCGGTTGGTGATCCGGTAGTCGAGCGACTCGTACAACCGGATCGCCACCGCGTTGCTGCTGAAGACGTTCAGCCCGAGGTCGTGCACCCCGGCGGCCAGGCACTCGCGTTCGGCGAGCAGCATCAGGGAGCGGCCGTGCCCCCGGCCGCGGTGGGCCTCGGCCACCTCCACCACCATCACCCAGGCGAGCGGGGCGCCGTCGGGCAGGTCGCGGACCCGCAGGGCCAGCCAGAGGGCGCCCAGCGGGTCCGCCCCGGCGCCGTAGAGGCGGCGCAGCGCCACCCCCGGGGTGTCCGCGCCCTGCGGCAGCAGGTGGATGTGGTCGGCGTCCGACTTGGCGCGTGCCTGGTCCTCGCTGAGGCCGGAGGAGAGCAGGTCGCCGATGTAGCCCTCCTTCGCCGCGGCGAGCCAGCCCGGGAACTCCTCCGCGCCGATCCGGCGTGCCTCGATGCCGGCCGGCAGCTCCGGCGCGGCGGTCAGGCGCTTCGCCATGTTCCGCATCCGCTCGGTGTACCCGAGAGTGGCGGCGAGGCCCCGCGCCGGGTGGGCGGACTCCGGGATGTCGGCATCCACCCGGGAACAGCCCCAGCTGCGCAGCACCTCCTCCGCGGCCAGTGCGCCGAACGTCCCGCGCCCCCGGCCGCGCCCTTCGTGGACCTCCAACTCGGAGATCTCTCCCCAGAGTTGGTGGCCCCGCGGGACGGTGCTGGTGCGCAGGGCGCCGACCGGGCGGCCGTTGGCGCGGATCTGCCAGCGTCTGGTGCGGCCGCCGGCGGCGGTGGGTGACTCCGGGCCCTCGGGGCGCAGCGTGGTCGTCATGCCGAGGTCCCTTCCCCGCCGTGCGGGTGTTCTATCCGCCGAGGTCGCCCCAGGCCGTCTCCGGGGTGTCGCGGCCCCGGCGGGTGGGACCGCGGGCCCGCCGGGGCCGTGGTTCCGACGGGTCGCGGGCCCTACCGCCCGGTGGTGCCGCCGGTCACCCGGCGTGCGGACCCGGACGTCCGCGCCGGCCGGTCACGGGTCGAGGTCGTCGCCGCTGCGCTCGGCGAAGACGGCCATCGCCTTGGCGGTGACCGGCCCCGGGCCGGGGAGTTCGCGGTCGTCGACGCGGGTGACGGCCTGGACGTCGCGCAGGGTGGAGGTCAGGAAGATCTCCTCGGCCTGCTGGAGCGCGTCGAGCGGCAGGTCGGTCTCCTCGGCGCCGCACCAGTCGACGACCAGCCGGCGGGTGATGCCGGCCAGGCAGCCGGAGGCGAGGGCGGGGGTGAGCAGCCGGCCGCCGATGACGACGAAGACGTTGGAGCCGGTGCCCTCGCAGAGCTGTCCGGCGGTGTTGGCGAACATGGCCTCGGAGGCGCCGGCGCGGTGTGCCGCGGCGAGCGCGACGACGTTCTCGGCGTACGAGGTGGTCTTGAGGCCGGCGACGGCGCTGTGCTCGTTGCGGCGCCAGGGAACGACGGCGACGGCGGTGGTGTCGGGGCGGCGGGCGGCGGTGCCGAGGGAGGCGACCAGCGTGGGGGTGCC
Organism: Kitasatospora sp. NBC_01560; assembly: GCF_045208415.1. Taxonomy (NCBI): domain Bacteria; kingdom Bacillati; phylum Actinomycetota; class Actinomycetes; order Kitasatosporales; family Streptomycetaceae; genus Kitasatospora; species Kitasatospora sp. NBC_01560. The sequence continues at coordinate 2,419,953 of NZ_CP109364.1, forward strand.
GTCCCCCCGCTCGGAGCCGAGGGGGGCGATGCCGCCGGTGTAGGTGAGGCGCAGGCGGCCGAGCGGCATCGGGTTCGCGGCGAGGACCTGGGCACAGGCCTCGCGGACCAGGTCGTGGTCCGGGTCGGGCAGGCCGAGGCCGCGGGCGGAGCGGGTGAGCCGGTCGAGGTGGCGGGTGAGGGCGAAGAGCCGTCCGTCGACGGCCTTCATGGTCTCGAACACCCCGTCGCCGGTGGTGAGTCCGTGGTCCAGGACGGCGAGGGCGGCGTCGGCGGAGTCGACGAGTGAACCGTTCACCCAGCTCTTGGTGGGGTGCTGCATGGAGGGCTGCTCCTCTGGACGGTGGTGGGGAGGGGTGCGGGGGCGTGCCGGGTCGTGCAGGGCCGTGCGGGGTGCGGGGGCGTGCCGGACCGGATCCGGCGGGTGGGCCGGCCGCTCCTCAGTCGGTCCCGGCGCCCGACGCTATCGCGACCAGACGGGCGGCCTTCAGTTCGGTTTCCGCCCACTCGCGCTCGGGGTCGGAGCCCCAGGTGATGCCGGCGCCGGTGCCGAAGTGCAGCAGCGGTGCGCCCGGGTCGGCGCGGTCGATCCAGAAGGTGCGGATGCCCACGGCGAGTTCGCCCTCGCCGCGGTCCGCGTCGACCCAGCCGACCGCTCCGCAGTAGGGGCCGCGGGGAGCGGTCTCCAGCGCCTCGATGATCCGCAGGGCACTGGACTTGGGCGCGCCGGTCACCGAGCCGGGCGGGAAGGTCGCGTCCAGCAGCCCGGGCCAGCCGGCGTCCGCCCGCAAGGTGCCGCTGACCGTGGAGACCAGGTGGACGAGGCCGGGGTGCTTCTCGACGGCGCAGAGGTCGGGGACGGTGACCGTGCCGGTCTCGCAGACCCGGCCGAGGTCGTTGCGGACCAGGTCGACGATCATCACGTTCTCGGCGTGGTCCTTGTCCAGCAGGTCGGCCTCGGTCCGGCCGGTGCCCTTGATCGGACCGGAGGAGACGGTGCGGCCGTCGCGGCGCAGGTAGAGCTCCGGCGAGGCGGTGGCGATCTCCACGCCGTGCGCGGGAAGCCGGATCGTTCCCGCGTAGGGCGCCGGGTTGCCGTGCGCGAGCAGACCGGTGAGGGCGTCGACGTCGGTGCGGGCCGGGTCGGGCAGCGGCGCGCTCAGGACGCGGCAGAGGTTGGCCTGGTAGACCTCGCCGGCCGCGATGTGCTCGCGGATCCGGCGGACGCCCGCCGTGTAGGCGGCGCGGTCCAGCGAGCTGTGCCAGCCGTCGGCGGCCGGGCCGAGCCAGCCGGCGCCGGACGGGGGTGCGGGGGCCGGGCGGAGCTCGTCGAAGCGGGCGCAGGTGAGCCGGCCCTCGAAGTCGTGGGCAACGGCCCAGAAGCCGGCGGAGTCGAGCGCGGCCGGGTCCGAGGTCACGTCGCGCAGCCCGGTGGCGAGGCGGCCGCCGAAGCGGGCGAGCGGGCTGTGGGGGTCGGGGTGGCCGGACACGGTTCTCCTGCACGGGGTGGCTGGGCTGCGGTGCCTGAAGTGTAGGTCGGGGCCCCGGCGGGGCCCCGGGGTGCGGCCGCCGCGCGCCGGCACGCGAGCAGGCGCGGGCGTCGCGGCGGTGTGCGCCGGGTGGCCTGCGGATGATCGTCCGGGCCCGCTCCAGGTGGGGGCCGGTGACCTCGCGGAACCGCTGACGGGACGGCACGCGGCGGGCATCCCCACAGCACGCTGCGGGAACGGATTTTTAGCTGGCCCGGGAATCCGCTAGAGTTCAACACGTCGCCAGGGAGCGCAGCCGAAGAAAAGCGGTGAAGCCCCCGGGAGACAGGCGGACGTGGCTCAGTTGGTAGAGCATCACCTTGCCAAGGTGAGGGTCGCGAGTTCGAATCTCGTCGTCCGCTCGATGGAGAACAGTGTAAGATCGTTCTTCGTGTGTTGCCTGGTGGAGTGGCCGAGAGGCGAGGCAACGGCCTGCAAAGCCGTCTACACGGGTTCAAATCCCGTCTCCACCTCCAAGAGGTTCGTCCGGTTCCGCCGGAAGACCTCCCCGCGCGATTAGCTCAGCGGGAGAGCACTACCTTGACACGGTAGGGGTCACTGGTTCAATCCCAGTATCGCGCACGTCGGGCCCTCCGGGGTCTGCTGCACAACCGCCTCACCAGGCGCGATTAGCTCAGCGGGAGAGCACTACCTTGACACGGTAGGGGTCACTGGTTCAATCCCAGTATCGCGCACGTCGGATCCTCCGGGGTCTGCTGCACAACCGCCTCACCAGGCGCGATTAGCTCAGCGGGAGAGCACTACCTTGACACGGTAGGGGTCACTGGTTCAATCCCAGTATCGCGCACAGTAACCGGCCGGGGCCGTGATCCTTAGGGATCGCGGCCCCGGCCTTTTTCGTGCTGCGGTGCCGGTGCGCCCTGCCGTCGGTGCGCGGCGGCGGGTGGAGCGGCGGCGGGGAGCGTGGCAGCCGGGCGCGTGGAATCCGGGAGTGGCGGCGCGGAGACAGAAGAGCCGCGTACGGTCGCCCTCACCGACGTCCGTACGCGGCCTCTCCGCCTGCCGGGGTGCTCTGTGCACCGCTCTCGCCCGTCCGCGAGTCGGTGCGGCGCACGGCCTTCCCCGGCGGCACTGGCTCCCCGTCCCCAGGGGATCAGTGCCCGTTCAGTGGCCGGCTGTCGAGCCGGCCGGTCTCCGGTGTCCTGCTCCGGCGCCCGGCCCGCGCTCCGGCGGACCGGTGTGCGGGGCCGTCGGTGCGCGGAGCGGGTCAGTGCTTGAGCAGGTCGGCGAGGGCCTGGGCCTGGCTCGCCATCTGGTCCCACCCGCCGAAGAGCATGACCAGCAGCACGGCGCAGGGCAGCGCCATCGCCAGCGCGACCGCGGGGTGCCTGGTCGGCTCCGCGGCCCGGCGCTGGGTGAAGGCCGGCCGACGGCGGCGGGGGGATCCCGTGAGCTGCGGTGCCATGCCCCTACTCCCGATTCGTGTGCTGCCCGTGCCTTCCCGACCGGTGGTGCGCTCGGCCGGCGTGGACGCGGTGGACGGATTACCTCGGGGGACGAGCGCCCCGTCCACCGCTGAGGACAACGCTATGGCGCGAGGGGGTCGCCGGACGTCATGCCGTCGTATTGTTCTGCGGGCATCCCCGAGGATGACGCCCGGACTCCGGGCGTACTACCGCAGGGGGAGACGGCCTCGGCGGCACCCCCGGGGGAACCCTGAGAGGCGACCCCGAGAAACGTTTCGCCAGCCCCGCGACCTGCCCTCCGGTGCAAGATCCGACAATCGCACGGAGGCTTCAGGTGTTGCGTATCAGCACACCGCAGCGGCCAGTCCGTAAGCTGTGCCGGACAGGAACTGACGATGCCCCAACCGACGGGGCCTCACCCACGGGCTGACGGGGAACGAAGATGGCGATGATGCGGCTGAGGCGTGAGGACCCCCGCATCGTCGGGCCGTACCGGCTGCACCGGCGGCTGGGGGCCGGCGGCATGGGCGTCGTCTACCTCGGCTCCGACCGCCGCGGGCAGCGGGTGGCGCTCAAGCTGATCCGCGCCGAACTCGCCGAGGACCTGGAGTTCCGCACCCGCTTCGCCCGCGAGATCGCCGCCGCCTCCCGGATCCGCGGCGGCTGCACGGCCCGGGTGGTCGGCTCCGACATCGAGGCGGACCGCCCCTGGCTCGCCACCGCGTACGTCCCCGGCCCGTCGCTGTACAAGCGGGTCGGCGACGAGGGCCCGCTCCACTGGCCGGAGGCGGCCCGGATCGGCGCCGCGCTGGCCGACGGCCTGGTCAAGGTGCACGAGGCGGGCGTCGTCCACCGGGACCTCAAGCCGTCCAACATCCTGCTCTCGCCGCGCGGGCCGCGGATCATCGACTTCGGCATCGCCTGGTCGCGCGGCGCCAGCACGCTCACCCACGTCGGCACCGCGGTCGGCTCCCCCGGCTTCCTGGCGCCCGAGCAGGTGCGCGGCGCCGCCGTCACCCCGGCCACCGACGTGTTCGCGTTCGGGGCCACGCTGGCCTACGCGCTCACCGGCGACACCCCGTTCGGATCGGGAGCCTCCTCCGAGGTGATGCTCTACCGGGTCGTGCACGAGGAGCCCGACCTGACGGACGTCCCGGCCCCGCTGGCCCCGCTGATCGGGGCCTGCCTGGCCAAGGAGCCCGCCGAACGGCCCGGCGCGGCCGCCCTGCACGAGCGGCTGAGCGAGCTGGCGGCCCGCGGCACGGCCGCGGCCGACGGGACCGGCCCCGACCGGCCGGCGCGCGCCCCGGGCGGGCGACCGGCCGGAGCTGCCCCCGCCCACCCCGCGGGCACCGGACGGGGCTCCGCCGCGGCACCGGTGCCGCCGGCCGGCGGCCGCGGCGTACCGGCCCCCGGTCGGCATGCCGACCCGGCGGGCGCCGCCCACGCCCGGGCGGCGGCCGGCGGCCGGCCCGGCATGCCGCAGAGCGTCGGGCACCCGGGCGGGCGGCCCGTCGGCGGTGCGGGCGTCCAGGCCGGGGCCCAGCAGGGCATGCACCCCGGTGCCCGGGACGGCGGGCCGCAGGGCGCGCACCCCGGCTCCCACCCCGGCTCGTACCCCGGGGCCCGGCCCGGCCCGGCGCAGCGCCGCCCGCCGGTCCACTCCAGCCAGGCGGCCACCACGCCGATGCCGCGGCCCGGCGCGGCCCAGACCACCCGCCCGCTGCGCGAGCGGCTGCAGACCCCGCCGCCCGGCCGGGCCGGCGCGGCGGGCGGCCCGGCGGGCACCCGCGAGCGGGAGCCGCAGCGGGCGGAGCGGGCGCGCGGCGCCAGGCCGCGCGGGCAGGCCCGGGACCGGCAGCACACGCCCGTCCCCGGCGGCCGGGCGGGCTCCCCGAGGCAGCGGCTGCTGCGGCAGCGGCTGATCGTCTTCGTCACCGTCACCGTCGGTGTGGCGCTCGCCATCGCAGCGGCGCAGGGCTGCGAGAACCGGAGCACCGAGGGGCGCGGCCCGGGCGGCGGCGCGGTGAGCGCGGCGTCCGCGCCGGCGGACCGGCCGGGAGCCGCGGCCGGGCAGTCGGTGGACGGGGTGGCGCCGTCGGCGCTGCCGCAGCCCCCGACGCCGCTCGCGGCGGCGGCCCACGGCGGCGTACCGGCCGGTGACGGCGCGCTGGCCCCCGCGCAGGGCCCCGGCCCCACGGTGGACTGGCCGAACCGCAGCTACACCGACCCGGCGGGCGGCCCGGCCGTCGCGCTGAAGGACGGCCGCTCGGCCGGGCCCGGCCCGCAGGTCGCGCTCAGCGCCGTGCTGGCCGCCCGGTACCGGGGCGCGCCGGCCGCCCTCGTGGTGCTGCGGCGGGCCGAGGGTTCGGTGCCCGTCGACCTCGTCCAGCTGTTCTCCTTCAACGGCGACGCACCGGTGCCGCTGACCTCCCGCTCCTCGGCCGCCGATCCGCTGGCGGCGGCCACCTGGCGGCTCGACAACGGCGCGCTGCTCCGCGAGGAGCGCACTCCGAGCGGGGCCACCGCCTCCACCCGCTACACCGTCCGGGCCGACGGCACCCTGGAGGAGTCCTGGCCGGGAGCCCCCACGCTCACCGTCGGCCAGCCCCCCGCCGCGGCTCCCGCCCCGCCGACCACACCCGTCGGCTGACGGCCGACGGCGTGCGCGGGAGGCCGGCCGGGCCGGCCCTCCGCTCCTGACGGCCGCAGGTGCCGGCAGCTCTCCCGGCCCGGCCACGCGCAGCGGAGCGGCGCCCCCGTGCCGCGATCTCCTGCGCCGCCCGCGCGCAGGAAGCCCGAGCAGCCGCCGCCCCGTGCACGGGCAGGCCCGCGGTCCGGCCGGAAGGGCTGGGACCGCCCGAGGTGTCCCGCGGCGGCGCCCCCGGGCTCCGGCGTGCCAGGAGGGCCCGCCGGAGCTGCCGGTGGCCCGGTCCGGGCCTCCCAGGGGGCCGGGAGCGGGCCCGCCGCGAGGTCAGGACAGGCTGACGGCGTAGAAGGCGACGGCGGCCGCGGCGCCGACGTTCAACGAGTCGATGCCGTGGGCCATCGGGATGCGGACGGCGTGGTCGGCGGCGGCGATGGCCCGGCGGGTGAGGCCGTCGCCCTCGGCACCGAGCATCAGGGCGGCCTTGGGGAGCTGCTGCGGGGCCAGCGCGGCGAGGTCGACGGCGCCGTCGGCGGGGGTAAGCGCGAGCAGGCTGAAGCCGGCGGCGCGGACCGTGTCGAGGGCGGCCGGCCAGGGGTCGAGCCGGGCGTAGGGGACGGCGAAGACCGCGCCCATGGAGACCTTCACCGCGCGCCGGTAGAGCGGGTCGGCGCAGTCGGGCGAGAGCAGGACGGCGTCCATCCCGAGGGCGGCGGCGCTGCGGAAGATCGCACCCAGGTTGGTGTGGTCGACCAGACCCTCCAGCACGGCCACCCGGCGGGCGCCGGACAGCACCGTGGCGGCGTCCGGGAGCGGCTTGCGTTCCATCGAGGCGAGCGCGCCGCGGTGGACGTGGTAGCCGGTGACGGCCTCGGCGAGGCCCGGTTCGACGACGTGCACCGGGGCGTCGGTCTCGGCGATCACGTCCGCCATCACGTCCAGCCACTTGGCCGTCAGCAGCATCGACCGCATGCGGTAACCGGCGGCGAGGGCGCGGCGGACGACCTTCTCCCCCTCGGCGATGAACAGGCCTTCGGCGGGCTCGCGCCGACGGCGCAGTTCGACGTCGGTGAGGCCGGTGTAGTCGGCGAGGCGCGGGTCGGCGGGGTCGGTGATGGTGCGGGGTTCGGACACCCTGCGATCTTGCCAAGCCGGGGTGGGGAAGGCCAAACGGCGGAACGGTCGGAAGTGCCCGGCCTTGGCCCGTCGGCACGCAGAGTGCAAATATGACGTATGGCCCGTTTTTCGGGCCGATCATGGGCTCCGTCGGCTCCAGGTGCTTCTGGCTCCGCCTCCTCCCCCCGTGCCAAAGGCACCGACGGCCCTTCCGGTGGGCGCCCACACGGTCGGCAACAGCAGACAGGAACAGCTCGGCCGAGGCCGGTGAACAACCGCTCGGTGGCCGGGCAGGTGTTCGCGCTGCAGGTACTGGTGGTGCTCCTGCTGGTGGCCGCGGCCGTCGTCGCCCTGGTCGTGCAGTCCCGCAACGACGCCCGGCAGGAGGCCGTCAACCGGTCCGTGGCGGTCGCCCAGACCTTCGCCAACTCCCCCGGCATCGTCGAGGCGATCAAGTCCCCCGATCCGACCGCGATCCTCCAGCCCAAGGCCCAGGCGGCCCGGATCAACGCGGGAGTGGACTTCATCGTGGTGATCGGCACCGACGGCGTCCGCTACACGCACCCCAACCCGGTCCGGATCGGCCAGAAGTTCGTCGGGAACTACCAGCCCGCCCTGCAGGGGGAAGTGGTGATCGAGGAGGTCAACGGCACGATCGGGCCGCTGGTCCAGGCGATCGTGCCGGTCCACGCGCCCGGTGGCCAGGTGGTCGGAGCCGTGTCGGCGGGCATCACGATCGCCAATGTGAGCAGCGCCAGCGAGCGGCAGCTGCCCGTCGTGCTGGGCGCGGCGGCGGTCGCCCTGGGGCTGGCCACCTGCGGGACCGCACTGATCAGCCGGCGGCTGCGGCGGCAGACGCACGGGCTCGGCCCGGCCGAGATGACCCGGATGTACGAGCACCACGCGGCGGTGCTGCACGCGGTGCGCGAGGGCGTGCTGATCGTCGCGGGTGACGGCCGGCTGCTGCTCTGCAACGACGAGGCCCGCCGGCTGCTGGACCTGCCGGCCGACGCCGAGGGCCGGCAGGTGACGGAGCTGGGCCTGGACCGGGCCCCCGAGGAGCTGCTGACCGCCAACCGGCCGGTCACCGACGAGGTGGTGCTCGCGGGCGAGCGGCTGCTGGCGGTGAACGTCCGGCTGACCGACCAGGACGGCGGCCCGGCCGGCTGCGTGGCCACCCTGCGTGACTCCACCGAGCTGCTGGCGCTCTCCGGCCGGGCCGAGGTGGCCCAGCGCCGGCTGCGGCTGCTGTACGACGCGGGTGTCACGGTGGGCAGCACGCTGGACGTGACCCGGACGGCCGAGGAGCTGGCCCAGGTGACGGTGCCGCGGTTCGCGGACTTCGTCAGCGTCGACCTGGCCGACCAGGTGCTGGAGGGCGAGGAGCCGCCGCCCGGGGCGGGGGCCGGGCGGATGCGCCGGGCCGCGTTCGCGGGGATCCGGGACGATTCGCCGTTCTACCCGGCCGGCACTGTGGTGGAGGTAGTGCCGTCCACGCCGCTGGCCGGCGCGCTGGACAGCGGGCTGCCGGGCCTGGAACCGCGGCTGGCGGAGACGACGGCCTGGCGGGAGCAGGACCCGGAGCGGTCGGAGCTGGCGCTGCAGTACGGGGTGCACTCGCTGGTGCGGGTGCCGCTGCGGGCCCGCGGGGTGCTGCTGGGCGTGGTGCGGTTCTGGCGGGCGGACCGCGCGGAGCCGTTCGAGGAGGAGGACCTCGCGCTGGCGGAGGAGCTGGTCTCGCACGCCGCCGTCTGCATCGACAACGCGCGCCGGTACACCCGGGAGCACGCGATGGCCGTCACCCTCCAGCACAGTCTGCTGCCGCGCAGCCTCCCGCCGCAGAACGCGCTGGAGGTGGCGCACCGCTACCTGCCGGCGCAGGCGGGGGTGGGCGGCGACTGGTTCGACGTGATCCCGCTGCCCGGCGCGCGGGTGGCCCTGGTGGTCGGCGACGTGGTGGGGCACGGCCTGCACGCGGCGGCCACGATGGGGCGGCTGCGGACGGCGATCCACAACTTCTCGACCCTGGACCTGCCGCCCGACGAGCTGCTGGGCCACCTGGACGACCTGGTGAACCGGATCGACCAGGAGGAGTCTGCGACCGGCGGTGCCGCGGCGGTGACCGGTGCGACCTGCCTCTACGCGATCTACGACCCGGTCTCCCGGCGCTGCACGCTGGCCAGCGCGGGACACCCCCCGCCGGCGCTGGTCGGTCCGGACGGCCGGGTGGTCTTCCCCGAGCTGCCGACCGGGCCGCCGCTGGGGCTGGCGGTGCTGCCGTTCGAGACCACCGAGGTGGAGGTGGCCGAGGGCAGCCGGCTGGTGCTCTACACGGACGGCCTGGTGGAGGACCGCGAGCGGGACATCGACGAGGGCCTGGACCTGCTGGGCGCGGCACTCACCGGGCCGCCGCGGACACCGGAGCAGACCTGCGCGGACGTGCTCGGGGCGATGCTGCCGGCGCATCCGCAGGACGACATCGCGCTGCTGGTCGCACAGACCAGGGTGCTGGCGCCGGACCAGGTGGCGGAGTGGGACGTGCCGTCCGACCCGGCCGCGGTGGGCGGGGTGCGGGCGGCGGTGGCGGAGCAGCTGGCGCGGTGGGGCCTGGACGAGGCCGCGTTCGTCACCGAGCTGATCCTGAGCGAGCTGGTGACCAACGCGATCCGCTACGGGTCGGGGCCGATCCGGGTGCGGCTGCTCCGGGACCGGGCGCTGATCTGCGAGGTGTCGGACACCAGCAGTACGTCGCCGCACCTGAAGTACGCGGCCACCATGGACGAGGGCGGCCGCGGGCTCTTCCTGGTGGCGCAGTTCGCCGACCGCTGGGGGACGCGGTACACGGCCACCGGGAAGGTGATCTGGACGGAGCAGCCGCTGGAGTGACCGGGCGGTGGGACCCCGGGCGCGGTGCGCCGGGAGCGGGAGGCCGGCCGGCCTCCCGCTCCCGGGCCCGCCGGGCGTCAGGCGGTGAAGGCGGGCGCCAGGACGTTCACGACGTCACCGACGACGATCACGGCCGGCGGCTTGATCCCCTCGGCCTCGACGGTGGCGGCGACGGTCGCGAGGGTGGCGTCCACCCGGCGCTGGGCGGCGGTGGTGCCCTCCTGGACGACGGCCACCGGGGTGCCGGCGGCCCGGCCGCACGCGATCAGCTTGGCGGCGATCGCCCCGATCTTGTCCACGGCCATCAGCAGCACCAGGGTGCCGCTCATCCCGGCGACGGCCTCCCAGTTGGTGAGCGAGCGCTCGTCGTCCGGGCCGACGTGGCCGGAGATCACGGTGAACTCGTGCGTCATCCCCCGGTGGGTGACGGGCACGCCGACCGCGGCCGGGACGCTGATCGAGCTGGAGATGCCGGGGACGACGGTGACCGGCAGCCCGGCCTCCGCGCAGGCGAGCAGCTCCTCGCCGCCGCGCCCGAACACGTACGGGTCGCCACCCTTGAGCCGGACGACGAACTTGCCGGCCCTGGCGTGCTCGATGAGCGTGCGGTTGATCGCCTCCTGGGCCATGAACCGCCCGTACGGGATCTTCGACGCGTCGATCACCTCGACGTGCTCCGGCAGCTCGGCGAGCAGCTCGCGCGGCGCCAGCCGGTCGGCGACCACCACGTCGGCGTCGGCCAGCAGCCGGCGGCCGCGGACGGTGATCAGGTCCGGGTCGCCCGGGCCGCCGCCGACCAGGGCGACGCCGGCCCCGCGGGCACGGTACTGGCGGGCGGCCAGCGAGCCGTCCCGCAGGCCGTCCACGATGGAGTCCCGCAGGGCGGCGGAGTGCCGCGGGTCCCCGGTCAGGACGGCGACGGTGGCACCCGCGTCACGGCCGCTGGCCGGCGTCCAGGCGGTGGCCGCGGCCGCGTCGTCGCTGCGGGCGCAGAACACCCGCTCCCGCTCGGCCTCGGTGCTGACCGCCGCGTTGACCGCCGGGTCGTCGGTGGCCACCAGCGCGTACCAGGTCTCGGCGAGGTCGCCGTCCTGGTAGCGGCGCCGGTGCCAGGTCAGCTCGCCGGCGTCGGCCATCGCCTGCACGGCGGGCGTCGTGGTGGGCGATATCAGGTGCAGGTCCGCACCGGTGGCGATGAGGGCGGGCAGCCGGCGCTGGGCCACGTGGCCGCCGCCGACCACGACGACGCGGCGGCCGGCGAGCAGCAGGCCGACCGGGTACGGGGTGCGTCCCTCGGTGCCGGGGTGCGGGTTGGGCGCGGTCATGGGCGGTGCTCCTGGATCGGGTGGCAGGGGTGGGGGTACGGCACCGCTCCGCGTGCCGGCGCGCCCTCGGGCCGGTACACGGAGCGGTGCGGGCGGGCGTCAGCCCTTCTCGGTGACCCCGGCGGAGTCGAACGTGGCTACATCGTGCATCGCGCGGGCCGCACTCTGCACCAGCGGGAGGGCCAGCAGTGCGCCGGTGCCCTCGCCGAGCCGCAGGTCGAGATCGATCAGCGGGCGCAGGCCGAGCTTGGCCAGCGCGGCCTGGTGGCCGGGCTCCGCCGAGCGGTGGCCGGCGATGCAGGCGGCCAGCACCTCGGGGGCGATCGCCTTGGCCGCCAGGGCGGCCGAGCCGGCGATGACACCGTCCAGGACGACCGGCGTGCGCAGCGACGCGGCGCCGAGCAGGAAGCCCGCGATGGCGGCGTGCTCCAGACCGCCGATGGCGGCCAGGACGCCGATCGGGTCGGCCGGGTCGGGCTGGTGCAGGGCCAGCGCGGCGCGGATCACCTCGATCTTGCGGGCGTGCGTCTCGTCGTCGATGCCGGTGCCGCGGCCGGTGACCTCGGCCGGGTCCAGGCCGGTGAAGACCGAGATCAGCGCGGCGGACGCGGTGGTGTTGGCGATGCCCATGTCGCCGGTGATCAGCGCCTTGTTGCCGGCGGCGACGAGGTCGCGGGCGGTCTCGATGCCGACCTCGACGGCCTTGAGCGCCTCCTCGCGGGTCATCGCCGGGCCCTGGGTCATGTCGCCGGTGCCCGGGCGGACCTTGCGCGGCAGCAGGCCGGTGGTGCGGCCCTGCTGGATGGCGTCGGGCAGCTCGGCGGCGACGCCGACGTCGACGACGCAGACCTCGGTGCCGATCTGCTTGGCGAAGGAGTTGATCACCGCTCCCCCGGCCAGGAAGTTCCCGACCATCTGGGCGGTGACCTCCTGCGGCCAGGGGCTGACGCCCTGGGCGTGCACACCGTGGTCGGCGGCGAAGATCGCCACGCAGGCCGGCTCGGGGATCGGCGGCGGGCACTTGCGGGAGAGACCGGACAGCTGGGCGGAGATGATCTCCAGCATGCCGAGCGAACCGGCCGGCTTGGTCATCCGCTTCTGGCGGTCCCAGGCCTCGCCCAGCGCCTTGGCGTCGAGCGGGCGGATGCCGCGCAGGGTGTCGGCGAGCAGGCTGTGCGGCTCCTCGCCGGGCAGCGCGCGGTTGCCGTACTGCTCCTCGTGGACGACCCAGGACAGCGGGCGCTTCTTCGCCCAGCCCTGCTGCTGGAGCTCGGGCTCGTCCGGGAAGGCGTCGACGTAGCCGACGCACAGGTACGCGACGACCTCCAGGTGCTCGGGCAGGCCGAGCTCGCGGACCATCTCGTCCTCGTCGAAGAAGCTCACCCAGCCGACGCCGAGGCCCTCGGCGCGGGCGGCCAGCCAGAGGTTCTCGACCGCCAGGGCGGCCGAGTACGGGGCCATCTGGGGCTGGGTGTGGCGGCCCAGGGTGTGCCGGCCGCCGCGGGTGCGGTCGGCCGTCACCACGATGTTGACGGGCGTCTCCAGGATCGCCTCGATCTTGATTTCCTTGAACTGCTTGGCCCGGCCCTTGGGCAGCGAGTCCGCATAGGCCTCGCGCTGGCGCTCGGCCAGCTCGTGCATCTTGCGGCGGGTCTTGGCCGAGCGGATCACCACGAAGTCCCACGGCTGGGAGTAGCCGACGCTGGGCGCGGTGTGCGCGGCCTCCAGGACGCGGATCAGCACCTCGTGCGGGATGGCGTCGGGACGGAAGCCGTTGCGGATGTCACGGCGCTCGCGGATCACCTGGTGGACGGCGTCGCGGCCGGCGTCGTCGTAACCGGGGGCGGCGGGGCCGCGCGGCTCGGCGGGCTCCTCGGGGGCGGGCTGCGCCGCGGCGGGAACCTCCGCGGCCTCCCCGGCCGGGGCGGGCTCGGGGGCCGCGTCCACGACCCCGGGGGCCTCGTCGGAGCGGGCCTCGTCGGCGGGGGCACCACCGGCAGGGGCGTCGGCGGGGGCGGCCTCGGCGGCCTGCTCCTGCGCGGCGGCGTCGGGCGCGACGACGGACTCGGCAGCGGACTCGGCAGCCGGCTCGGGGGTGGCCCCGGCCCCGGCGGCCGGGCCGGCCTGCTCGGCGGTGGTCTCCACGGGTGCCTCCTCCTCGGACGCGGCGCCCTCCGGAGCGACGGCGGCATGGTCGACGGTCTCGATGGCGGCGGTTTCGGCGGCGGGCTCGGCGCCGGTCGCGGTCGCAGCCTCGGCGGCCGCCTCGGGAGCCACCGCCCCGGCGGGCGCGGCCTCCTGCGGCTGCTCGGCTGCCGCCTCCGCGGGCACGGTCTCGGGTACGACGACGGCCTGTCCGGACGGCATCTCGCCGGTGCCGGCCGCCGTCTCGGCCGCCGCCACGGGCCGGCCCTCGGCCACGGCGCCGGCCTCGGCCGGTACCGCGTCCTGGGCCTGCTCGGCGGTCGGCTCCGCGGCCGACTCGGCGGACGGCGCCTCGGCCTGCCCGGCAACCGCTATGGGGGCGGGCTGCGGCGCCTCACCGTCGCCGACGGCGAGAGCCGGCCCGGTCGCCCCGACCTGCGGCAGGCCGTGCGGGGCGGGCGCGGCGAGGAAGGCGGAGATCCGGCGGGGCTGGGCGGCCTGCGGCCGGCCGGCGGGCGCGGCTGCCTCGGCCGGCTGCCCCGCCACGTCCTCGACGGACTCCGCGTCCTCAACGGGCTGCACGGACTCGGCCACCGGAACGGCCTCGACGGACGGGACGGTCTCCGTCGGCGCGACGGGCACGGCCTCGGCCGGCACCTCGGCCACCGGAACCCCGGCGGCAGCCGGCTCGGCCACGGCCTGCACGGCGGCCTGCTCGGGAACAACCTGCTCGGGGGCAACCTGCTCGGGGGCAACCTGCTCGGGAACAGCCTGCTCGGCGCCGACGGGCTCCGCCACGACGGTCCCGGGCTCGGCCGGGGCGGGGGCCGCCTCGACGACGGGCTCCGCCACCGGCGCGGCGACGGCCTGCTCGGCCGGCAGCGGCTCGACGGCCACCGCGGCCTCGACGGTCTGCGGCACCTCCTGGACCGGCTGGACGCCCTGGACCTGCTGCGGCACCGGCGGCACCTGGACGGGCACGGCGGCCTGCTGCTCCGGCCGTCCGACGACGACCGGGATCCCGTGGGCGGGCGTACCGCCCTGCGAGGGGCCGCGGTCGGCGAGCGAGCGCACCGGCACCTGGCCGGTCATCAGCGACGGGTCCGGGATCGGCGGGCCGGCGTGCAGCGGGCGGCGCGGCTGCTGAGCCGCCGTCAGCGACTCCTGGCCCGGCGTCTGGAGCGGCACGGCCTGGACCGGCCGGCCCTGGGCCTGCTGGAGCTGCGACTGGCCCGCGGCCTGCTGTCCGGACTGGTCGGCGCCGAGCACCGGCGGCTCCAGCGGCGGCCAGGACGGCTCGACCGGGGTGCCGGGCACGCCCTGCTGGTCCGCGCCGAGGGGCTCGCCCCAGGTGCCCTGCGGGCCGGGCATCAACAGGACGTCGTCCTCCTCGTCGAGCAGGTCGGGCTGGTCGTCCGGCTGGTCGAGGAAGTGGAAGGCCGGGCGGGGAGCACCCTGGTCGGCCGCCCACCCGTCACCGGGCAGCCCGGCCGCCGGTGCGACCGGGACGCCGTAGCCGGGGGCGCCGAGCGGCTGTCCCTGGCCGGGGAAGGCCTGCGGCGGCACCATGCCCGCGGCCGGCACCGCGCCGGGCACGCCGTTCCCCGGGATCGCGCCGTTCGGCATCGCGCCGTTCGGCATCGCGGGGTTCGGGATCACACCGCCGTCCGGCGTGCCGCCCGGTACGGGTGCGACGCCGTACACGGGTGCGACAACCGCGACGCCCTCCGGGCCGCCGAGCGGGCCGGGCCCGGCGAGCAGGTGCTCCGGCAGTCCCTCGTTCGGGACGTGGCCGCCATCGGTCATGTCAATGCTCCTTCCAGGCCGCTGCCGCGCCCTTGGCGACGCGATCACCGACCGCAGCGCCCATCCGCACGGGCCGGGCCTGCACCGACCCGCCCCTCAACCACACACGGCCGCCGCGCCCGAGGCGCTGCGGCCGAAGTCCTTCCGGCGCGCTGCGGCACCCCGACCCGCGCACCACCCACCGGGGGCGGCACGCCATGTGAAACAACGACAAGCCGGGGCAACCGGCACGATCGCACCGGACCCTACGGCATTCTCCAGGTCCGGCACGCGGCCCGTCGAATTGCCCACACTCCGAGCCGTACCGGGTTGCATCGCGTCAAAAAGGCGACAAACCGACCGGATCGGGCGGGCCTGCGGACGTCGCAGCCGTCCCGGACGCCACACTACCGGCCCGGCGGCGCCGCCTCTCGAATCGGTGTCCGGATGCGACCTGGATCACCGCCCGGCACTCGCGCCGCCGCCGGCGCGGTCCACCGGGGCCGCCCGCGCACGGGATCGACACCGGAGCACCAGGGGCTCCGGGCGGAACCCTCACCGGATGCACCACCGGGCTCACCGGCAGGGACACTTCGTCTTCACACGATCCGCTCACCCCAGAGCAGGAGCACGCCCGGCTCCCCCGCCCCGAGCCGCAGCCCGCCCGCCCCGGCCGGCTCCAGCGGGGCGGACTGCAGCAGTGCGCCGTCCGCCCGGTAGCCGGCCTCTCCGATCGCACGACGGATCTCCTCCGCCTCGGCGAAGGTCCGGGCGACGGCCACGAAGCGCTCCGGCCGGCGGGCCAGCACGGCGCGCACCACCGCCGTCCCACCGGCCTCGACGACGGCGGCGTCCGGCTCCGGCAGGCCGCCGAGCACCTCGGGGCCGATGCCGTGGACGGTCTCCACCTCGACGCCGTAGCGGCGGGCGTCGACGGCGAGCCGGGCGCAGGCGGCGCTGTCGGCCTCGATCGCGACGACGGCCGCACCGAAGCGGGCGGTCTCGACGGCGAGCGCGCCGTCGCCGGCCCCGACCGACCAGACCAGGTCCCCGTGGCGGGCACCCAGACGGGCCAGCACCAGGGCGCGCACGTGCGCGGGCAGCGGCTCCGGTGCGCCGGGCGCACCCTCCGTGCGCCCGGCGCCCACGGGGGCGCCGGCCGGGAGCACCCAGCCGCGGTCCGGGCCGGGGTAGCCGACCGGGCGGCCGGCCAGCCAGCCGGCGGCCTCGCCGGTCGCCCCGGGTTGCGGCGCACTGTTGTTCCCACCGATCACGAGCACCACGTTGGGGTCGCGCCAGATGTGGTCGGCGACCCGGTCGGAGGTGAGCACGGTGACGTCCTCGTCCGGGGTGCCGAGGGCCTCGCAGACCACGAAGGTGCGGTGCACCCCGCGCAGCATCAGGGCGAGTTCGCTGGGCCCGGCACCGGGCGCGGTGAGGACGGCGACCTTGGGGTGGGCCCGGCAGACGTTGGCCGCGCGGCGCAGCCGTCCGCCGTGCGCGCTGACCACCTGCGCGTCCTCCCAGGGCATGCCGGCCCGGGCGAACGCCACGGCGACCGAGGAGACGCCGGGCAGGACTTCGAGTTCGAGGCCGTACTCGGGCCGGCGCAGGGTGCGGACGACGCCGAAGAAGCCCGGGTCGCCCTCGGCGACCACGACGGCGGCGCCGCGGTGTTCGGCGATCCGGCGGGCGGCGAGCCGGACGTTGCCGAGTGCGAGCCGTTCGGCGCCGGGGGGCACCGCGAGGGCGTTGAGCTGGTAGGGGGCGCCGGCCACCAGGGTGGCCGCCGCGAGGGCCGCGCCGGCGGCCTCGGTCAGCGGTGTGCCGTCCCACCCGATGACCGTGATCCGGTCAGCCATCTGCGGCCGTTCTCCCTCGCCTCGGTGCGCCGACATGCTGCGCCCGCGTTCGGCGCCGGTCCAGAGGCTACCGGGTGCGATCCCCCCGGCGCCGACATCTCGCACACCTGTCCGCCCCGCGGGGGCCACCGGCCCGGCGGGGGGTCAGTCCCGGAGCACGTACCGGTGGTCGCCGGGCCAGCCGGCCTCGTCGTCCGCCGGGCTCTCCAGGTCCTCCGGCAGCAGGCTCCACAGGATCAGGTCGCTGCGGCTCTCCTCCGTCACCTCGCCGGACTCGCCGCGCACTATCCAGGCGCTGCGCAGCACTCCTTCGCTGATGCCGCCGATCTTCTGGGCGACCTGCTGGGCGGCGGTGTTGCCGGCCGCGGTGCGCATCTCCAGGCGCAGAAAGCCGCGGTCCTCGAAGAGCCACTGGGCGACGCCGAGGACGGCCTCGGGGGCGTAGCCCTCGCCGCGGGCCCAGGAGGCGGTGACGTAGGCGATCTCGGTGGAGCGCAGCCGCCACTCGGTGTTGCGCAGTTCGACCAGGCCGACGAGGCGCTGGGTGAGGTGTTCGGTGACGGCGAAGACGATGCCGCGGCCGGCCGCGCGGTGGCCGGGCGCGAGGGTGCGGGCGAGCTCGGCGGCGTAGCCCTCGGTGAAGGGGTGCGGGAGGTCGGTCCAGGCCAGCACGAGCTCGTCGGCCATCATGTCGGCGAGGCCGGGGGCGTCGTCCTCCGCAAGGGGGCGCAGCAGCAGCCGTTCGGTGCTGATGGCGGTCTCGGGGAAGCTCGCTGCCATGCCGTCTCTCCTCGCCGGGTCGTGGACACACCGTACGCCTCGCCGGTGCCCCCGGTGTCACGCGGTGCGCGGACCGGACGACGGTACGTCAGAACCCGGTCTGCCAGGGAGTCACTGGTGCATACTGCCCGACCGGGCCCCCGCCGGAATGCGGCGGGGGCCCGGTCGGGGGCGTGCGTGGTGCGGCGGCGGATCAGAACGCCGGGATGACGGAACCCTTGAAGTTGTCCTCGATGTACTTCTTCACCTCGGGCGAGTGGAGCAGCTCGGCGAGCTTCTTGACCCGCGGGTCGTTCTCCTTGCCCTGCTTGACGGCGAGGATGTTGGCGTACGGGTTGCCCTCGGCCTTCTCCAGGACCAGCGAGTCGCCGTTGGGCTTGAGGCCGGAGTCGAGGGCGTAGTTGCCGTTGATGACCGCGGCGTCGAGGTCGTCGATGGAGCGGGGCAGCTGGGCGGCCTCCAGCTCCTTCCACTTGAGGTTCTTCGGGTTGGCCGTGACGTCGGCGGGGGTGGCGGCGGTGCCGACGCCGGCCTTGAGGGTGATCAGGTTGTTGTCGGCGAGCAGCTTGAGCGCGCGGCCCTCGTTGGTGGCGTCGTTGGGCAGGCCGACGGTGGCGCCGTCCTTGAGTTCGCCGATGGCCTTGATCTTCTTCGAGTACACGCCCAGCGGCTCCAGGTGGACCGGCTCGACCGAGACGATCTGGGTGCCGTGCTTCTTGTTGAAGTCCTCCAGGTACGGGACGTGCTGGAAGTAGTTGGCGTCGGCCGAGCCGTCCTGCACCGCGGTGTTGGGGGTCACGTAGTCGGTGACCTCCTTGATGGTGAGCTTGAGGCCGGCCTTGTCGGCAAGGTTGTCCTTGACGAACTTGAGGATCTGGCCGTGCGGGGTGGGGCTGGCGACGACGGTCAGCGCGGCGTTCGGGTCGGAGGACCCGGACGAGCCGGAGCTGCCGCAGGCGGCCAGCGACAGGGCGATGCCGGCGGTGGCGAGGACGCTGGTGAACTTCAGGGCGTTGCGCACGAAAAGTGCCTTTCTGCGTGATACGGGGAGCCGGGTCCAGGTGCGGACGCCGGGAGGTCTAGGGGGCGACGAGGTCCTCGTCGGGGGTGGCCGGGGCGGCGGGGCGGCCGCCGCGCGGGCCGAGCAGGCGGGTCCGGCCGCCACTGCGTCCGCGGTTGCCCAGGCGGTTCACGGCGTAGTCGCCGAGCAGCTGCACGATGGTCACGATGATCACCAGCTCCGCGACGATGATCCACATGAAGGCGGTCTCGAAGCGGAAGTAGCCGTAGGTGATGGCGAGGTTGCCGAGGCCGCCGCCGCCGACCACGCCGGCCATCGCGGAGTAGCTGATCAGCGTGATGATCGTGGTGGTGACCGAGGCGGCGAGGGCGGGCAGCGCCTCGGGCAGCAGGGCCTTGCGGACGATCGTCCAGGTGGAGGCGCCCATGGCCTGGAGCGCCTCGACCAGGCCGCGGTCGACCTCGCGGACGGAGGTCTCGACCAGGCGGGCGAAGAACGGGATCGCGCCGATGGTGAGCGGCACGGTCGCGGCCTCCCAGCCGATGGAGGTGCCGACCAGCCAGCGGGTGAAGGAGATCAGGGCGATCATCAGGATGATGAACGGCACCGAGCGGGCGATGTTCACCACGACGCCGAGCACCTTGTTGACCGGCCGGTTCTGCAGCAGTCCGCCCTTGTCGGTGAGGACGAGCAGGACGCCCAGCGGCAGGCCGAACAGGATGGTGCCGACGGTGGCGACGCCGACCATCTGGAGCGTCTCCCAGGTGGCGGGCCACATCAGTTCCTGCATCTGGTCCCAGGTCATGCGACCGCTCCGTTCGCCGTGCCGAACCCGTCCGCGGTGATCACGTCCACCTGGAGGCCCTGCTCGCGCAGGAAGCCGATCGGCACCACGTTGTCCGTGCGGCTGCCGGGCAGTTCGACCCGCATCCGGCCGACCATCCGGCCCGCGATGGTCTCGACCGCGGCACCGAGGATGTTGATGTCGATCTGGTAGGTGCGGGCGAGCTGGGAGACGAACGGCTGGGCGGAGGTGTCGCCCTGGAAGGTGATCTCCAGGACGGTGCCGCCGGGGTGACCGGTGCCGAACTCGCTGAGCGGGAAGAGCTCGCGGGCGAGCTCGGAGCCGGGCTCGGCGAGCAGGTCGGTCAGCGAGCCGGACTCGACCACCCGGCCGCCGCGCATCAGGGCGGCGGAGTCGCAGACGGACTTGATGACGTCCATCTCGTGGGTGATCAGCAGGACGGTGAGGCCGAGCTGCTGGTTGAGGTCGCGGAGCAGCTTGAGGATGGAGCGGGTGGTCTCGGGGTCGAGCGCCGAGGTGGCCTCGTCGGAGAGCAGCACCTTGGGGTCGCCGGCCAGGGCGCGGGCGATGCCGACGCGCTGCTTCTGGCCGCCGGAGAGCTGGCCGGGGTAGCTGCGGGCCTTGTCGGAGAGGCCGACCAGGTCGAGCAGTTCGGCGGCCTTGCGGCGGCGCTCGGTGCGGTCCAGGCCGGTGATCTCCAGCGGGAGCTCGACGTTCTGCTGGACGGTGCGCGAGGACAGCAGGTTGAAGTGCTGGAAGACCATGCCGATCCGCCGGCGGGCCTCGCGCAGCTCCTTGCCGGCCCGGTTCTCGCCGCCGGCGAGCGCGGTGAGCTCGACGCCGTCCACGGTGACCGTGCCGGAGCTGGGACGCTCCAGCATGTTGACGCAGCGGATGAGGGTGGACTTGCCGGCACCGCTGGTGCCGACGACTCCGTAGACCTCGCCCGGGCGGACGTGCAGGTCGACGCCGGCGAGGGCGGTCACCTCTCGGCCGCGGGATCGGTAGACCTTCGTGAGGTCCGTGGTGGTGATCACAGCTGCTTCCGTGGGTCGGGGGCGGACGGCGTGCGGCTGCCGGACCGGGTTGCGGTCGGCGACGTGGACGGCATCACGCCAGGGGGATCCGGACCTGCCACCCCTTGATCGTCCCCGGTCGGCGAGCGGGCCGCGCGACGGCGTGGCCCTTACGAGTCACCGGGGAGGCCCACCCGCCCGTGGGTGGGCAGGCGGATGGAAGGGGGCTTGCTCGGGGGCAGGCGGGGCGCGCTCGCTCCGTCGGGAGCGGCCCGGTCTCGCTTCGGGGCGCGAGGTGGGTGTACTCCCGGGCGGAGCCCGGGAGCGGGGACGGTGGCCCTCAGCGCCGACACATTCGACGACACATGGCACGCTCACCTGCCGGCAGTGTGCCGGTGGGGGTCCAGTTCGTCGTCGCAGTCATGAGAGCCAGTAAATCAGATCGACCGATTTCGTCCCAATTATTTGGATCCGCCGTCCGCAATGCGGACACGCACGGTCGCCACCTGCGGCGATACGGCTCGGCGCCGCCACCGGACGGTCCGGATGGTGGCGGCGCCGGTGAGGACGGCGGTGACGGCAGGGCCGGTGGTGACGGCGCGGCCGGTGGTGACGGGGGGAATCGGGTGACGGGGGGAATCGGGCGGCGGCGGGGATCAGGCAGTGGCGGGGATCAGGCGGTGGCGGCCAGCTCGACCGCGACGGGCTTCTCCAGGTGCACCAGGCTCAGCCGGCCGTTGACCTGTTCGACGGCGGTCTGGCGGTAGCCCTGGCGGGCGTAGAGGCGCAGGTTGCCGAGGCTGCGGTGGCCGGTGAAGAGGCGGTAGGCGCTCAGCGGGTGACCGGTCTCGGCGAGGCGCCGCTCCAGCGCGTCCAGCAGGCGGCCGCCGAGGCCGTGCCGCTGCATCCGGGGGTGGACGACCAGACGCCCTATCCGGGCGATGCCGTCGTGGTCGACCCGGCCCCGCACCGTACCGACCACCTCGTCACCGAGGCGGGCGACCAGGAAGTGCTGCTCGGTCAGTTCGCCCCGCAGGCTCTCCAGGGTCTGCGTCAGCGGCTCCAGGTTCCAGTCGCCGTAGAGCTCGGCCTCGCTCTGGTAGCCGAGGTACTGGAGCTTGAGGATCTGCTCCGCGTCCTCGGCGTCCGCCGCCGAGATGGTCACGCTCATGCCCATGCGAGGGGCCTCCCCATCGTCGTGCCCGGCGCGCAAACGTGAGGGTGCCGCACCGGATGCCCTGCCGGAGATGTCCCGGCCGGGGATCTGCCCTGACCGGGGGTGGCGCACGAACGTACCAGCCGCGGGGCCCGGGTGGGGCCCGCGACATCGGCGGCACGCTCACGCTCGGCGTGCAAGCGCTCGCTCGGCCGTCAGGAGCTACGTTCGCCAGCGCTCTACCCGCGGGTCAGCTGCTCTCAACCTCCCGGCCGCCGGACGTGGCCGAGGTCACGTCCGGCGGGCCGGCGGGAGGGGCGGCGGGATGAAACGACAGGAGGTCCGGCGGGGCTCAGGCGTAGCGCTCGGCGTGCAGGACGGCCCGGAGGCAGGCGAGGCACCGCGAGCGGGTGGGCCCGATCGAGCCGCGGGGCATGCCGAGGCGCTCGGACAGCTCGCGGTAGGTGGGCGGTGGGTCCTCGGCGAGGGCCGAGACCAGCTGGGGGCAGCGGCCGGGCAGGGCGGCCACGGCCTCCCGGACCAGGCGGCGCCGGAACGCGGCGAAGACCTCGTCCTCGGCGGAGGGGACGGGCGGAAGGTCGGTGCACATACCGTGCTTGACCGGCCGTCGGCGGGCCCGGTTACGGCCGGCCGGGCGCGTCCACGCGAAAGGGGCGCGGCGGTCGCCCGCCGCGCCCCTCCGGTCGGCCCCGGGCGTCAGCCCTGGACCCACTCCTCCTGCTGCGCCAGATCGGCCTTCACCTCGGCGAGCTGGACGGCCACCGCCGAGGGGGCGGTGCCGCCGCGGCCGCTGCGCGAGGCGATCGCGCCGTGCACGCTGAGCACCGAGCGCACCTCGGGCGTCAGGTGCCCGGAGATCGCGGCGAACTGCTCGTCCGTCAGGTCGGACAGCTCGATGCCCTGCTTCTCGCAGACCTTGACGCAGGCG
Source organism: Kitasatospora sp. NBC_01560 (assembly GCF_045208415.1). NCBI lineage: Bacteria > Bacillati > Actinomycetota > Actinomycetes > Kitasatosporales > Streptomycetaceae > Kitasatospora > Kitasatospora sp. NBC_01560. Next base: position 2,442,401 of record NZ_CP109364.1, read on the forward strand.
CCGGCCACCTCGTGCGCGACGCGGAACGGCACGCCCTGCTTGACCAGCCACTCGGCGATGTCGGTGGCGAGCGAGAAGCCGGCCGGGGCCAGCTCCTCCAGCCGGTCCCGGTGCACGGTGAGGGTGGCCATCATGCCGGTGAACGCCGGGAGCAGCACCTCCAGCGTGTCGCAGGAGTCGAAGACCGGCTCCTTGTCCTCCTGGAGGTCCCGGTTGTAGGCGAGCGGCAGGGCCTTGAGGGTCGCCAGCAGACCGGTCAGGTTGCCGATCAGGCGGCCGGACTTGCCGCGGGCCAGCTCGGCGATGTCCGGGTTCTTCTTCTGCGGCATGATCGAGGAGCCGGTGGAGAAGGCGTCGTGCAGCGTGATGAAGCCGAACTCCTTGGTGTTCCAGATGATCACCTCCTCCGCGATCCGGGAGAGGTTGATCCCGATCATCGCGGTGACGAAGGCGAACTCGGCGACGAAGTCGCGCGAGGCCGTGCCGTCGATGGAGTTGCCGACGGAGCCGCGCTCGAAGCCGAGGTCCGCGGCGACCGCCTGCGGGTCGAGGCCGAGCGAGGAGCCGGCCAGCGCGCCGGAGCCGTACGGCGAGACGGCGGTGCGGGTGTCCCACTGGCGCAGCCGCTCGGCGTCCCGGCCGAGGGCCTGCACGTGCGCGAGGACGTGGTGGGCGAAGAGCACGGGCTGGGCGTGCTGGAGGTGGGTGCGGCCCGGCATGGCGGTGTTCGGGTGCTCCTCGGCCAGACCGACCAGGGCGTGCTGGAGGTCGAGGATCAGACCGCCGATGATCTTCGCGTGGTCCCGCAGGTACATCCGGAACAGCGTGGCGATCTGGTCGTTGCGGGAGCGGCCGGCCCGCAGCTTGCCGCCGAGGTCGGCGCCGAGCCGCTCCAGCAGGCCGCGCTCCAGGGCGGTGTGGACGTCCTCGTCGGCGACGGTGCCGGTGAAGGTGCCGGCCTCGACGTCGGTGAGCAGCAGGCCGAGGCCGGCGAGCATGGCGTCGAGCTCGGTGTCGCTGAGCAGGCCGGCCTTGTGCAGCACCCGGGCGTGGGCCTTGGAGCCTGCGATGTCGTACGGCGCGAGGCGCCAGTCGAAGTGCACCGAGGCGGAGAGCCTGGCCAGCGCCTCGGACGGGCCGTCGGCGAAGCGCGCACCCCAGAGTCGCACCTCAGGGCCGGTACTGGCGGCGTTCTGGTCGGCAGGCATCGCTCGGGCTCCTTGCGCGGGTTCACGGGTGCTGCGAATTCACGGGTGCTGCGGGCTGCAGGCGTTGCAGGTGCTGCAGGGGGTGGCCCGGCCGCGCCGGGGGGCGGGTGGCGCGGCCGGGCCGGGGAGGGGTGGCTCAGGCCAGGTCGCGGCGGGCGGCGAGCTTCGAGGACATGCCGAAGATCTCGATGAAGCCCTTGGACATCGACTGGTCGAAGGTGTCGCCGGTGTCGTAGGTGGCGAGGTTGAAGTCGTACAGCGACTGGTCCGACTTGCGGCCGTTGACGACGGCCCGGCCGCCGTGCAGGACCATCCGGATCTCGCCGGAGACGTGCTGGTTGGCCTCGTTGACGAAGCCGTCCAGGGCCCGCTTGAGCGGGGAGAACCAGAGGCCGTCGTAGACCAGCTCGGCCCAGCGCTGCTCGACCTGCCGCTTGTAGCGGGCCAGCTCGCGCTCGACGGTGACGTTCTCCAGGGCCTGGTGGGCGGTGATCAGTGCGATCGCGCCGGGGGCCTCGTAGATCTCCCGGGACTTGATGCCGACCAGCCGGTCCTCGACCATGTCGAGGCGGCCGATGCCCTGGGCGCCGGCCCGCTTGTTCAGCTCCTCGATGGCCTGCAGGACGGTGACCTTGCGGCCGTCGATGGCGACCGGGACACCGGCGTCGAAGGTGATGACCACCTCGTCGGCCTCGCGCTCGACCGCCGGGTTCTGGGTGTACTCGTAGACGTCCTCGATCGGCGCGTTCCAGATGTCCTCCAGGAAGCCGGTCTCGACGGCCCGCCCGAAGACGTTCTGGTCGATCGAGTACGGGGACTTCTTGGTGGTCGCGATCGGCAGGCCCTTGGCCTCGGCGAAGGCGATCGCCTTGTCCCGGGTCATCGCGTAGTCGCGGACCGGGGCGATGCACTTGAGGCCCGGGGCGAGGGAGTTGATGCCCACCTCGAAGCGGACCTGGTCGTTGCCCTTGCCGGTGCAGCCGTGGGCGACGGTGGTGGCGCCGTGCTTCTGCGCGGCGGCGACCAGGTGCTTGACGATGGTCGGCCGGGAGAGGGCGGACACCAGCGGGTACTGGCCCTGGTACAGGGCGTTGGCCTTGATGGCCGGGAGGCAGTACTCGTCGGCGAACTCGTCGCGGGCGTCCGCGACCTCGGCCTCGACGGCGCCGCAGTCCAGCGCCCGCCGGCGGATGACCTCCAGGTCCTCGCCGCCCTGGCCGACGTCGACGGCGACGGCGATCACCTCGGCGCCCGTCTCCTCGGCGATCCAGCCGATGCAGACGGACGTGTCCAGACCGCCCGAGTAGGCGAGTACGACGCGCTCGGTCACGGCTTTCTCCTTCACAACTGTACGAACAGGCTTACGGCGATAGGCATAAGTATGCACTACTCCGTATGAAACTCAAAACCCTGGGCGGGACACGCGGCAGGGCCTGGTGCAGAACGGACCGTGGGCCCGGATCACCGGGCCCACGGGAGGGGGTCGTGCCTACTGCGCCTTGGCCTGCGCGAGTTGCATCAGGTGGTCGGCGAGTGCCTGGCCGCCCGCCGGATCACGGCTGATCAGCAGGACGGTGTCGTCACCGGCGATGGTGCCGATGATCTCGAAGACCTCGGCCTGGTCGATCGCGGAGGCGAGGAACTGCGCGGCGCCCGGCGGGGTGCGGAGCACCACGAGGTTGCCGGAGGCGGTGGCGGAGACCATGAGTTCGCCGGCCAGCCGGGCCATCCGCCCCTCGCTGGCCGACTCCCCCATCGGTGCGCGCGGCGTGCGGTCGCCGCCCTCGGCCGGGACGGCGTAGATGAGCGCGCCGTCCCGGTTGCGGATCTTCACCGCTCCCAGCTCGTCCAGGTCCCGGGAGAGGGTGGCCTGGGTGACCACCAGCCCGTCGTCGGCGAGCAGCTTGGCGAGCTGGCTCTGCGAGCGCACGGGCTGGCGGGTGAGCAGGTCCACGATCCGCCGGTGGCGCGCGGTGCGGGTCTGCGGCACCTGCGACGTCGGTCCGGCGGCGGACTGGCCGGGGCTGGGAACGGTCATGTGATTATTCTCCCGGACTACGCTCGGTCCGCATCGGCCGGGGCGTTCTCGCGCACCGTCCGGAGGATCCCCGGCAGCGCGGCCAGGAAGGCGTCCGCCTCCTGCTCGGTGAGCACCAGCGGCGGCGCGAGCCGGACGGCGTCCGGGACGGCGGCGTTCACCAGGAAGCCCGCCTCCTGCGCGGCGGCCTGCACCTGCGCGGCCACCGGCTCGGTGAGCACGATGCCGAGCAGCAGCCCGGCCCCGCGCACGTGCGAGACCAGCGGGTCGCCGATCGCCTCGACCCCCTGCCGCAACCGCTCGCCGGTCTTGCGCACGTGCTCCAGCAGGCCCTCGGACTCGATGGTGTCGAGCACCGCGAGCGCGGCGGCCGCGACCACCGGATTGCCGCCGAAGGTGGTGCCGTGCTGGCCCGGGGTGAGCAGTGCGGCCACCGGCCCGAAGGCCAGCACGGCACCGATCGGCAGGCCGCCGCCGAGCCCCTTGGCCAGGGTGACGACGTCCGGCTCGATGCCCTCGTACGCCTGGTGGGCGAACCAGTGGCCGGTGCGGCCGATGCCGGTCTGGATCTCGTCCAGGATCAGCAGCGTGCCGGTGGCCCGGGTGATCGCGCGGGCGGCGGCCAGGTAGCCGTCCGGCAGCGGGATCGCGCCGTTCTCGCCCTGGACGGGCTCCAGGAAGACGGCCGCGGTGTCGGTGGTGACGGCCGCGCGCAGCGCCTCGACGTCACCGAACGGGACGTGCGTGACGTCGCCGGGCAGCGGCAGGAACGGCGCCTGCTTGGCGGGCTGGCCGGTGAGCGCGAGGGCGCCCATCGTCCGGCCGTGGAAACCGCCCTGGAGCGCGACCAGATGGGTGCGGCCGGTCCGCCGGCTGATCTTGAACGCGGCCTCGTTGGCCTCGGCACCGGAGTTGCAGAAGAAGACCCGGCCGTCGGCCCGGCCGTCGAGCTGCACGAGCCGCTCGGCGAGGGCGATGGTCGGCTCGGCCATGAAGAGGTTGGAGACGTGGCCGAGGGTGGAGATCTGCCGGGTGACGGCCTCGACGACCGCCGGGTGGGCGGTGCCGAGGACGTTGACGGCGATGCCGCCGAGCAGGTCGGTGTACTCCTTGCCGTCGGCGTCCCAGAGCTTGGCGCCCTCGCCGCGGACCAGCGGGATCCGCGGGGTGCCGTAGTTGTCGGTGAAGGAGTGCCGGTACCGCTCGGTGAGTTGCTCGTTGGAAGTCATGCCAGTCCCCCGGTCACGGTCGCTTCGTCGTCCGGCACGACCATCGTGCCGATGCCCTCGTCGGTGAAGATCTCCAGCAGCAGGCTGTGCTGGACCCGCCCGTCCAGCACGCGGGCGGTGCCCACGCCGGAACGGACGGCGCGCAGGCAGCCCTCCATCTTCGGGAGCATGCCGCTGGCCAGGCCGGGCAGCAGCTCCTCCAGCTCGGTCGCGCTGAGCTGGCTGATCACGTCGTCGGAGTCCGGCCAGTCCTTGTAGAGGCCCTCGACGTCGGTGAGGACGACGAGCATCTCGGCGCCCAGCGCGACCGCCAGGGCGGCGGCGGCGGTGTCGGCGTTGATGTTGTAGACGTGGCCGTCGGTGCCGCGGGCGATCGAGGAGATCACCGGGATGCGGCCGTCGGCGATGAGCGCCTTCACCGCACCCGCCTCGATGTTGACGATGTCGCCCACCAGGCCGATGTCGACCTGCTCGCCGTCCACCACCGCGTACCGCTTCACCGCGGTCATGGTGTGCGCGTCCTCGCCGGTCATGCCGACCGCGAACGGGCCGTGGCCGTTGAGCAGCCCGACCAGCTCGCGCTGGACCTGGCCGGACAGCACCATCCGGACCACGTCCATGGTCTCGGGGGTGGTGACCCGCAGGCCGTTGGTGAAGGAGGACTCCAGGCCGAGCTTCTCCAGCTGGGCGCTGATCTGCGGGCCGCCGCCGTGCACCACGACGGGGTGCAGACCGGCGTAGCGCAGGAAGACCACGTCCTGGGCGAAGGCCGCCTTGAGGCTCTCGTCCACCATGGCATTGCCGCCGAACTTGATCACGACGGTCTTGCCGTGGAAGCGCTCCAGCCAGGGCAGCGCCTCGATCAGTGTCATGGCCTTGGGCAACGCGGTGTTGTTGCGGGCCTGTTCGCCCTTGGGTGCGATCTGCACGGTTCTGGTTCCCCGGCTCGGGTAGCTGGTGGCGACTGTCAGGTGGAGTAGGCGCTGTTCTCGTGCACGTAGTCGGCGGTGAGGTCGTTGGTCCACAGGACGGCCGCGGCCTCGCCGGCGTTGAGCCGGGCGGTGATCACGATCTCGCGGCCGGTCATGTCGACCAGGTCGCGGTCCTCCCCCACGCTGCCGTTACGGCAGACCCAGACGCCGTTGATGGCGACGTCGAGGCGGTCCGGGTCGAAGGCCGCGTCGGTGGTGCCGACCGCCGCCAGCACCCGGCCCCAGTTCGGGTCCTCGCCGTGCAGGGCGCACTTGAGCAGGTTGTTGCGGCCGATCACCCGGGCCACCTCGACGGCCTCGTCCTCGGTGGCGGCGGCGGTGACCTCGATCCGGATGTCCTTGCTCGCCCCCTCCGCGTCGCCGATCAGCTGGCGAGCGAGGTCGGCGCAGACCGTCCGGACGGCCTCGTCGAACTCGGCCCGGTCCGGGGTGGTGCCGGAGGCGCCGGAGGCGAGCAGCAGCACGGTGTCGTTGGTCGACATGCAGCCGTCGGAGTCGATCCGGTCGAAGGTCGTCCGGGTGGCGCCGCGCAGCGCGGTGTCCAGGGCGGCGGCGTCCAGGTCGGCGTCGGTGGTGAGGACGACCAGCATGGTGGCGAGGCTCGGGGCGAGCATGCCGGCGCCCTTGGCCATGCCGCCGACGGTCCAGCCGGCCGGGCTGGTCACCTGGGCCGTCTTGTGGACGGTGTCGGTGGTCTTGATGGCGATCGCGGCGGCCTCGCCGCCGGTCTCGCTGAGGCCGGCGGCGGCGGTGGCGACGCCGGGCAGCAGGATGTCCATCGGGAGGCGGACGCCGATCAGGCCGGTGGAGGCGACGGCCACCTCGCCGGCGTTGAGCTTCAGCTCCTCCGCCACCTTCTCGGCGGTGGCGTGGGTGTCCTGGAAGCCCAGCGGGCCGGTACAGGCGTTGGCGCCACCGGAGTTGAGGACGACGGCGGAGACCGCGCCGCCCTTGAGGACCTGCTCGGACCAGAGCACCGGCGCGGCCTTGACCCGGTTGGCGGTGAAGACGCCGGCGGCGGCGAGCGAGGGGCCGTCGTTGACGACCAGGGCGAGGTCCGGGGTGCCCGAGGCCTTGATGCCCGCGGTGACACCCGCGGCGCGGAAGCCCTTGGCCGCCGTCACACCGACGTTCGTGGTCTTGGCGTTGCCGGTCACGGCGCGACTCCGTTCAGGGGGAGGCCCAGGTCCTCGGGGAGGCCGAGGGCGATGTTCATGCTCTGCACCGCACCGCCGGCGGTGCCCTTGACCAGGTTGTCGATCGCGCTGATCGCGATGATCCGCCCGGCGGTCTCGTCCAGGGCGACCTGGACCAGGGCGGCGTTGGAGCCGTAGACGCTGCTGGTCTGCGGCCACTGCCCCTCGGGCAGCAGACGGACGAAGGGCTCGCCCGCGAACGCCTCGGCGTAGGCGGCGCGCAGGCTCTCGCCGGTCACGCCCGGCCGGGCCTTGGCCGAGCAGGTGGCGAGGATGCCGCGCGGCATCGGCACCAGCGTGGGGGTGAAGGAGACGGTGACCGGCTCGCCCGCGACCGGGGTGAGGTTCTGCGACATCTCCGGGGTGTGCCGGTGGACGCCGCCGACGCCGTAGGCGCTGACGTTGCCCATGACCTCGCTGCCGAGCAGGTTGGTCCTGGCGGCCTTGCCGGCGCCGGAGGTGCCGGAGGCGGCGACGATCACGGCCTCGGGCTCGGCGAGCCCGGCCGCGTACGCCGGGAAGAGCGCCAGCGAGACGGCGGTCGGGTAGCAGCCCGGGACGGCGATCCGGTTGCTGCCCTTGAGGGCGTCGCGGTGTCCGGGCAGCTCGGGCAGGCCGTAGGGCCAGGTGCCGGCGTGCGCGGAGCCGTAGAACTGCTCCCAGTCGGCGGCGGCCCGGAGCCGGAAGTCGGCCCCGCAGTCGACGATCAGCACGTTCCCGCCGAGCGCCTCGGCGACCGCGGCGGACTGGCCGTGCGGCAGCGCCAGGAACACCACGTCGTGGTCGGCCAGCACCTCGGGGGTGGTGGGCTCCAGGATCCGGTCGGCGAGCGGGAGCAGGTGCGGCTGCAGTGCGCCGAGCCTCGCCCCCGCGTTCGAGCCGCCCGTCAGCGCCCCGATCTCCACCTCCGGGTGGCCGAGCAGCAGGCGCAGCACCTCACCGCCCGCGTATCCGCTCGCGCCGGCAACGGCGACTCGCAAAGCCATGGCAGTTTCCCTCCTTGGTCGTAGCATGAATATACGCATCACGGAACATCCATGCAAGGGAGTGCGGGGCGGGGTGCCGACACCCCGCCCCGCACCCGGGGACAGGAGTGCGCCGCCCGCCGACGGCGGCGTTCCATCCGCTGCCGACAGCGAGCTTAGGCTACCCTTAGTTGGCCGGTGCGGGCTGCGCCCCCGGCTCCCCCGTCACCCGGCCACCCGTCACCCAGCCCCCCACCATCCGGCTCCCCCCATCCGGCTCCCCCCATCCGGCTCCCCCACCCGGCTCAGCGGCCGACGGCGGACCGGCCCGGCGGCCCGCCTGCCGCCCGGCTCAGCGGCGTACGGCGCGCAGGACCACGAACTTGGGGTTGCCCGCGACCAGCTTGCAGTTGCCGAAGAGGCGGCGCAGCTTGAGGTGGTAGCCGAGGTGCCGGTTGCCGACCACCCAGAGCTCACCGCCCGGACGCAGGGCGCGGCGTGCCCCGGTGAACATCCGCCAGGCGGTGGCGTCCGTGGTGGCCTGGTGCGAGTGGAACGGCGGGTTGTTGAGGACGAAGTCCACCGAGCCGGCCGGGACGTCCTCGGTGGCGAGGGCGTCCGCGGTGAGGAACCGGGCGGGCGCGTCCGGGCCGAGGTTGGCGCGGAAGGTCGCCTCGGCGGAGGCCACGGCCTGGTCGGACTCGTCCAGGAAGAGCAGTTCGGCGCCCGGGCTCGCCAGCGCCGCGGCGGTGCCGACCACGCCGTTGCCGCAGCCGAGGTCGACGATCCGGGAGCCGGGAGCCGCGACCGGCAGGTGCCCGAGGAAGAACCGGGTGCCGATGTCGAGGCGCTCGGCGCAGAAGGTGCCGGCGTGGTCGACCACGGTGCGGCCGGCCGCCGGGCCGATGTCCCCGGGCAGGGCGTAGCTGCGCGGCCAGGGGCTGGGGCCGGGGTCGAGCGCCGGGTCGGGCGTGCAGAGGATCAGCCGCGCCTTGCGGACGGCCAGCGAGGTGCGGGTCGGGCCGAGGATCCGCTCGAAGAGCTGGAGCGTGGAGGTGTGGATCTCGGTGACCATGCCAGTGCCGATCACCAGCGTGCCGGGGTGCAGGGCCGGGGCCAGCCGGTGCAGCTGGTCCTCCAGCAGCGCGAGGCTCTTCGGGACGCGCACCAGCAGGACGTCGATCCGCTCCGGCGGGGTGTCCCGGGTGGTCAGCAGCCGGGCGGCGGCGGGGTCGGCGCCGGCCCGGGCGAGGTTGGCCAGGGTGGCCTGCCGGCCGAGGTGCGAGTCGCCGATCTGGACCGGCGCGTCCGGGGCGGTGCCCGCGGCTCCGGCGGCGGCCGTCGCGAGCGGGGAGGTCGGCGCGGTGGTCAGCGCGGAGGTCAGCGCGGTGGTCAGCGCACCCCAGCGGTCGCCCAGGACGACGACGGTGCGGCCGGCGAGCGCGGTGGCGGCGCCCTGCGCGCTGTCGGCCTCGCCGGCGAGGTGGCGCAGCAGGTACTCGTCGGCGGCGTCCCAGGCCCGCAACCGCTCGCGCGGGTCCTCGGGGAAGCGGGTGAGATCGAAGGTGCCCCACGGGGTGGCGAAGGGGGTCACGGCGGCGGGCGTGCTGAGGCGGTTCATCGTGGCCCCAGGCTAGCCGACCACCGGGCGCGGGCCGTCCGGGCGGCCGATACTGGAGGAGCCCGACCGGAAGGGTCTGACCGGAAGGGGATTGGGCATGGACTGGAAGCTCGAAGTGGTGGTGGTCCCGGTGTCCGACGTGGACCGGGCCAAGGCCTTCTACGAGGAGCAGGCAGGGTTCACCGTGGACCACGACACCCGGATCCGGGACGGCGTCCGGGTGGTCCAGCTGACGCCGCCGGGCTCGGAGTGCTCCATCGTGGTGGGCACCGGGGTCACGGAGGCACCGCCAGGCTCGGTGAAGGGCCTGCAACTGGTCGTCCCGGACATCGGCAAGGCGCACGGCGAGCTCGTCGCGCGCGGCGTGGAGGTGAGCCCGGTCCAGCACTTCGAGGCCGGCACCCGGGTCGACGGGCCCGGCGGGGAGTGGAACTCCTTCGTCTTCTTCTCCGACCCGGACGGCAACGGCTGGGCCGTCCAGGAGTCGCCGCCGCGGTGACCGCGGGCCTGGGTAGGCTCGGGGGATGGTCGAAGACGAGGGAAGCGTCCGGGTGGACAGCTGGGTCTGGTCGGTGCGGCTCGCCAAGACGCGGTCGCTGGCGGCGGCCGCCTGCCGCGCCGGGCACGTGCAGGTGAACGGGGAGCGGGCCAAGCCCGCCCAGGCGCTGAAGGCCGGGGACGAAGTCCGGGTGCGCCAGGACGGGTTCGAGCGCGTCGTCGTGGTGCGCAAGCTCGTCCGCAAGCGGGTCGGGGCGGCCGTCGCGGCCGAGTGCCTGGTGGACAACAGCCCGCCGCGGCCGCCGCGCGAGCTCCTGGCGGCGGCCGGCGAGCGGGACCGCGGCGCCGGGCGGCCCACCAAGCAGGACCGGCGCAGGCTGGACGGGCTGCGGCAGCGCTAGAGGGCGGCCCGCGGAAACCGCCGGCCGGCCCGGGGCCCCCGCGTGACCAGCTCAGGCCGCGGTGTCGGTGAGGACCTTCACCAGGAAGGCATCCAGGTTGGTCACCGTGCGGGCGATCAGCTGCTCCTGGGACAGCGACTCCTCGGGCCGGCTGACCAGGGCGGACTGCTTCAGTCCGCGCACGTAGAGCGAACACGCGAGATCGGCGCAGATGTAGGTGCCGACGGTGTTCCCCTCGCGCCCGGAGACGCCCGCCCGGCGGGCCGCGAGCAGCGCGACGCCGGAGCCGGCATGGGTGGAGATGCAGAACGAGCAGACGTTGCTCATCCGCAGGCTGCGGCGCACCGACGGCACCCGCAGCGTGACGCCGACCAGTTCGCCGCCGTGCTCGGCGACCAGATAGCCGCGGTCCGGCGCGCCCTGATCCCGCCAGCCGAGGAAGTCCAGCTGCTCCCAGGGGAGTTCGGCCAGGCCCCGAGGCAGGTTGAGCCGACGGGCCTCGCCCTTGGAGCAGTTGACGAAGGAATCGCGGATCTCGGTCTCGGTCAGGGGTTTCATGCTGCGGAAGCTAACACCGGCCCGCGCGGTGTGTCGCGTCATTTTCCACCGGAGCGTCCCGCTATGGGAGGCGGTGGAGGGGGTGTTCGGCCTGGACGGCGAGCCGGCCCGGGGCGTCGTCCCCGATCCTGGTGAGCAGGTCGTCCAGCTCCAGGAAGACCTCCCAGCGCTCGCGGCCGGCGGCCGTGGCGATCCGGTCGACCACCCGGTCCTCCAGGTCGCGGACCCGGCTGTTCTTCCAGGCCTGGTCGGCCAGGCTCACCAGCAGCTCCTCGACGGTGATTCCCGGGCCGCCCCAGCTCGCGTGGGTGGCGGCGAAGCGGGCCAGCCGCTCGGGGACGCCGCGGGCGAGCAGCAGCGCGTGCCCGGCCGGCTCGTGGGCGGAACCGGGGCCGGAAAGCTCCTCGGGGTGGACGGTCTTGCCGATGTCATGGGTGGCGGCCCCGAACAGCACCGCCTCCCGGTCGAGCGCGAGGCCGGGGCAGCAGGCGGTGCACCAGTCGGTGATCGCCTCCGCGACCTGGTGCACCAGGCTCAGGTGGGCGACCAGCCGTGGCGGTGCGCCGACGGCTTCCAGGAGGCGGGCGGCAGCGGCGGGCAGCGGCGGGAGGTCGGTCACGGGCGCAGGGTAACCCTCTCGGGTGACGGTTTGTCAGTGGCGGGGGCTACCGTCCGGGTGGACGGGGGCGCGCACCGGCCCCGACGCCCGGAGGGGAGGCGTCGGGGCCGGTGCGTCGTGCTGCCGCTCGCCGCTCAGCGCTTGAAGGCGACACCCGCGTACGCCGAGACGTCCTGCCAGCCCTCGGGCAGCTCGCCGGTCGGGACGTGCCCGGCCTCGGGCCGCCAGAGCGGGAGCTGGACCAACCCGGGGCCGGCGAACTCGAAGTCCCCGAAGAACGGTTCGACGCCGGCCCGCGGGCGCAGCACCAGCGGGGCGCTGGCGCTGCGGTAGATCCGGGCGCCCTCGGCGGCGCTCTCCCGGGAGGCGAAGTCGGGGCTGCCGTGCGAGAGGATCAGCGCGCTCCCGGGGGCGAGCGCGTCGCGCAGGGTGCGGACGATCGCCTCGGCGCCGTCCTCGTCCCGGATGAAGTGCAGGACGGCGACCAGCATCAGGGCGACCGGCTCGCCGAGGTCGACGGCGGCGCGCAGGCCGGGGTGGTCGAGGATCGTTGCGGGTTCGCGCAGGTCGGCCTCGATCACCGAGGTGTGGCCGGCCGGGTGGCTCGCCAGCAGGGCGCGGGCATGGGTGGCCACGATCGGGTCGTTGTCGATGTACACCACGCGGGCGGCCGGGGCGACCCGCTGGGCCACCTCGCTGGTGGAGCCGACGGCGGGGATGCCGGTGCCGATGTCGACGAACTGGCGGATGCCCCGGCCGGCCGCGAACTCGACGGCGCGGCCGAGGAACTCACGGTTGGTACGGGCCAGCAGCGGCAGCGCGGGGTAGGCCGAGATGGCGGCCTCGGCGGCCTTACGGTCCACCTCGAAGTTGTCCTTGCCGCCGAGGTAGTAGTCGTACATCCGGGCGGTGTGCGGGACACCGGTGTCCAGCTCGGTCGGCGGCTGCCAGTCCTCGGAGCGCGCCCAGTCCCAGTCCGTGTCCGTAACCGCGCCGGTCGTGGCCGCCGTGTCCTCGTGCATCCTGTTCCGCCCCCAATGCCTCACTGCCGGAATGCCTGTCCGTCGTGGTATGTGCACTACCACGCGGTGCGCGGTGATCGTATCCGACGGTAGGCCTTGGAAACAGCGCGAGTTCAGGTTTCTGCAGGCCTTCCGGAGCGGTGTGCGTGCACGTCCGTCACGGGTCCGGGGCCGCACCCCTCGAATCGCCCCGCTGTGTCGCCGTCTCTATGCTGGCTGCCGATGACTGCCGACCGGATGACCGCCGACCGCCGCTCCGTCCTGCGCGCCACCGCCAGGCTGGCCGCTCTCGCCGCCGCCGGCGGACTGCTCACCGCCTGCGGCAGTGGCAGCCCGCGCCGGGCCGACCCGGGGGCGCTCGCGGTGCACCCCGGCACCGTCCACCCCGGCGGCGACCCGGGCGCGGTGGACCCCGCCTGGGCGGGCGGCGAGGGCCCGGCCTCGCCCGCCCCGACGACCCCCGTCCCGGCCGCCGGCGCCGCGGCCGCACCCGACGCGTCGGCCACCGCACCGCCCGTACCGCCGGCCCTGCCGGCGCTCGCCCCCGGCACTCCGGTCGAGGTCGCCTACGGGCCGCGCACCGGTAAGAACGTCGCCCTGACCTTCCACGGCAGCGGTGACCCGAAGCTGGCCACCGCCCTGCTGGAGATCGCCGAGCAGCGCGGCGCCAAACTGACCGTGATGGCCGTCGGCAGCTGGCTCGACCAGCAGCCGCAGATGGCCCGGCGGATCCTCGACGGCGGCCACGAGCTGGGCAACCACACCCAGAACCACCAGAACATCTCCGCGATGACGCCCGACCAGGCGCGCGCCGAGATCGCCCAGTGCGCGGAGCGGCTGCAACGGCTGACCGGCTCGATCGGGCGCTGGTTCCGCCCCTCCGCCGCCCAGTACGCCACCCCGATGGTGCGCGAGCAGGCCCGGGCGGTCGGCTACGAGCACGTGCTCTCGTTCGACGTCGATCCGCGCGACTACAGCGACCCGAGCGCCGCCGAGCTGCAGCGCCGGGTGCTCGGCTCGACCAAGGGCGGCTCGGTGGTCGCCCTGCACATGGGCCACCAGTGCACGGTGGACGCGCTCCCCGGGATCCTGGACGGACTCGGCAGGGCCGGGCTGACCCCGGTCACCGCCAGCCGGCTCTGCGCACCCGCCTGACCGGGCCGCCGCCCGCGTGCCATGCTTCGCGCATGCGCTACATCATCATCGGGGCGGGTGCGGTGGGCGGCACGATCGGCGCCCGGCTGCACGAGGGCGGGCACGACGTCGTCCTGGTGGCGCGCGGTGCGCACCTCGCGGCGCTGCGGGCCGGCGGGCTGCGGTTCGGCACCCCGGAGGGCTTCCGCACGGTGGCCGCCCCGGTGGCCGCCGGCCCGGAGGAGGTCGCTCTGCGGCCGGGCGACGTCCTGCTGCTCGCCGTCAAGACCCAGGACACCCCGGCCGCGCTGGCCGCCTGGGCCCCGCGGCCGGTCGCCGGCGGCGGCACGGCCGCCGAACGGCTGCCGCTGGTCTGCGCGCAGAACGGGGTGGAGAACGAGCGGCTCGCCCTGCGGGTCTTCCGCGAGGTGCTGGCGATGTGCGTCTGGCTGCCCTCCGGCCACCTGGAGCCCGGGGTGGTCACCGCCGCCGGGACTCCGCTGAGCGGGGTGCTGCGGCTCGGCGGCTACCCCGGCGGCGACGGCGGTGCGGTGGCCGCGGCGATCGCCGCCGACCTCTCCCGGTCCTGCTTCAGCTCCTCCGCCGACGCCGGGGTGATGGGCTGGAAGTACACCAAGCTGCTCGGCAACCTCGCCAACGCGCTCGACGCCGTCGCCGGCCCGCGCGACGACGAGCCGGTCCGCGCGCTCCGGCGGCGTGCCCTGGCGGAGGGCGTGGCGGTGCTCGCTGCCGCCGGCGTCCCGCACCGGGATCCGGCCGAGCAGAGCCGGCTCGCCGGGGAGCTGCTGCGCATGGAGCCGGTGCGGGGCGCGGAGCGCAGCGGCTCCTCGTCCTGGCAGAGCCTGGCCCGCGGCACCGGCTCGATCGAGGCCGACCACCTGAACGGCGAGATCGCCCTGCTGGGCCGGCTGCACGGGGTGCCGACCCCGGTCAACGAGGCGCTGCAGCGGCTCGCCAACGACTTCGCCCGGAGCGGGCGGCGTCCCGGCTCGCTCACCGACGAGGAGCTGGCCGGCCTGTCCGGTGGATCCGCCCGCGGCTAGCGGCCGGCGGCCGGCGCCGGTTGTGCGGAAGGGGCCGGTGTGCCCGCGGCGCCCGGGCACGGCCTAGGCCATCGGGTCCTCGGGCCCGTACGGACGCAGCCGCAGCGTCCGGGCGTCGGCCTCGCGGATCTCCTCGGCCCGGCGGACCAGCTCCTCCAGGTTGTCCCGCCCGGCGTGGATGAACCGCCCGTGCAGCGCGTCGAAGCGGCCGCGGGCGGCGTCCACGGTGACCGCGACCATGTAGGGGATGGAGCCCCACGTCTTCATGTCCTGGAACATCGGCATGCCGGCGGTCATGTCGGTGGCGACCGCGCCCGGGCTGATGTCGAGCACCACCACCTGGTGCGGGGCGAGCGAGTCCGCCAGGTTGTCGGAGAGCTGGAGCAGCGCGCCCTTGGAGGTGGCATAGGCGGTGTAGTGGCCGTCCGGGCGCAGCGCGAAGCCGGAGTTGAGGTTGACCACCCGGCCGCGCCGCCGCTCGACCATGCCGGGCAGGACGCAGCGCAGCAGGTTGTAGGGGCCGCGCAGGTTCGTCTCGACCACCTGCCACCACTCGTTGGCGTCGGTCTCCCAGAGCGGCACCTCGGCCCGGTCGACCTGACCGGCGTTGTTGACCAGCAGGTCGACCGGGCCGAGGTCGCGCTCGACCGCCCGGACCGCCTCGCGGACCGACCCGGGGCGGGTGACGTCCGCGGTGACGGCGACGCCGCGGGCACCGTGCCGGGCGCACTCCTTGAGCGTGTCGGTGAGCGTCTCGTGATTGCGGCCGACCAGGCCGACGGCCATGCCCTCGGCGGCGAGGCCGATCGCGATCTCCCGGCCGATGCCCCGGCCGGCCCCGGTGACCAGCGCGACCTGCCCCGCCAGCGATCCCGTTGCCATCCCCGTTGCCATCCCCGTGCTCCCTTCGCCTGCCACCGAACCCCCGCCCGGCCCGCCGGCCGGCCCGCGGTGCCTGGCCCCCGGCTCCCCCGGCCGTCCCGCATTCTGTCCGTCCGCGGCGTGCCGCAACCCCGGGCGCACGGGGCCGCCGGCCCGGGCTCACCCGTTCGGCCCAGCCGCCCGGCCGGCCGGTCCGCCCGGGGAGGGGATGACCTACTGGCCAGTACGGAGTAGTAACGTCGTCGGGGCGGTGCACCGGTGCACGAATACCGGTGCTCCACCCGCTGAACAGCGGCTTGCTGGGCCACCTGTCGCTGGGGCCGCACACCCCAGCACCACCGAAGGGCAACTGAGTGAGTGACATCGCGCGCGTCGGAGTGATCGGCTGCGGCCTGATGGGATCGGGCATCGCGGAGGTGTTCGCCCGGGCCGGGCTGGACGTCCTGGTGTCGGAGGCCACCGGCGAGGCCCTGGAGTTCGGCCGCACCCGGCTGACCAACTCCCTCGACACCGCCGTCAAGCGGGGCAAGCTGACCACCGGGCAGCGCGACGAGGCGCTGGCCCGGCTCTCCTTCACCACCGACCTCGCCGACTTCGCCGACCGCGACCTCGTGGTCGAGGCGGTCGCGGAGCGCGAGGACATCAAGGTCCAGATCTTCCAGACGCTGGACCAGGTGGTCGAGCGCCGGGACGCCATCCTCGCCTCCAACACCTCGTCGATCCCGATCGTGAAGCTGGCCGCCGCCACCTCGCGCCCGGAGCAGGTGATCGGCCTGCACTTCTTCAACCCGGCGCCGGTACAGAAGCTGGTCGAGGTGATCCCCACCCTGACCACCTCGGCCACGACCACCGAGCGGGTGGAGGCCTTCGCCACCCAGGTGCTCGCCAAGGAGCCGATCCGCGCCCGTGACCGGGCCGGCTTCGTGGTGAACGCCCTGCTCGTGCCGTACCTGCTGTCCGCGGTGCGGATGTTCGAGTCGGGCGTGGCCACCGCCTCCGACATCGACAAGGGCATGGAGGCCGGCTGCGCCCACCCGATGGGTCCGCTGCGGCTGTGCGACCTGATCGGTCTGGACACCATCGTCTCGATCGCCGAGTCCATGTACGACGAGTACAAGGAGCCGCTGTTCGCCGCTCCCCCGCTGCTCTCCCGGATGGTCGACGCGGGTCTGCTGGGCCGCAAGTCCGGCCGCGGCTTCTACGACTACACCGCGGGCGCCTGACCCCGGAAACGGTGACGGGGCCCGGGAGCGGTATCCAGCTGCCCGGGCCCCTGAGGTGCCACCCAATTGCTTGCACCGGCACGTTTAAGGGTGTGGGTCATTCTCACAGCATCGTGCTTTGCCATTGAAGCTACCGCGCCACGGTAGAGGCGCAGACGGGAGTCGAACCCGCATCCGACGCTTACAGCACACACCCGGTCGATCCGGCGCTCGGCGGCGAATGCTGAGCCTGGAGCGAGAGTCTGAGTCTTACAGGGGCGCCTCTGCCATGTTGGGCCACCCCGGCGCGAAGTGCCGGAGGGAGGACTCGAACCTCCACATTCTCCCCTGATATCAGCTTCAACCTCAGTATCAGCTTGCGCTCTTCGCGCCACCCCCGCTCTCATACGGGGGCGATCTGGGGGCTACCCGAACAGGTAGCCGAACACCGCATCACCGACCCGACGGTCGGTGACCTCGGAGCCGTTGGCCTCCTCGCGGGCGAACTGGACGGCCTGCTGGAGCTTCTCGACCCGCTCCAGGAGCTCGTTCACCCGCCGGGCCGGCAGGGCCCCGGAGAACTTGACGGTCGTCCAGTAGCCGACCGCGATGTCCTCGTAGTACACCTCGACCTGCGCCGGGTGCTTCTCCGTCGCCTCGGCCTTCACGTGGTTGCGCGGCACCTTCTTGGTGCGGATCGTGCGCACCGCCTCGGTCTTCCAGGAGTCCGTCGAGGCGTCGTGGTTCCAGGCCTCGGCGGCGTCCAGCACCGGCAGCTTCCGCACGAAGGTGCGCAGGTCGGTGAGCTGCTTCTCCAGGAAGAGCAGGTAGGTGACCGGCACGTCGGCGACGAGCGTCCGGCCGTCGACCACGACGTCGGCGCGGGCCTCGGTGTTGGCCCAGTCCTTCGTCGCGGTGACGTCGAACAGCCGGGACAGCGTCGCGGACGTGGTCCGCAGGACGTCCTCGGCCTTCACCTGGACGCGGGTGGACTCCGGGGGGAGCTGCTCGCCCTCCTCGTCCTTGGGCTGGTAGGTACGCGAGATACCGGCCAGCAACGCGGGCTTCTGCAAGTCCTGGTGGGACTGCGTCAGCTCCTGGAAGGACTTGGACTTGACGCCCTTTTCGACGGCGATGATCTGGTTCAGCTTGGCCACGTCGGCGAACGTACCAGCGATCACGGCGCAGTGTCATCCGATAAACGCACGACCGCGGAGGCCTGCGAACGGCCTCCGCGGTCGCCGCGGGTCAGCTGTTGATGCTGTAGCTGTCCCCGTAGACCTTCCACTTGAGCGGCGGGTTGAGGTCGAAGTTCTTGGCGTTGAGGAAGACCAGCTGCTCGGTGTCGACGCGGCTGGTGTCGGAGTGCGCCTCCTCCAGCTTCATGGCGGCCTTGCGGGCGTCCAGGAAGGCCTTCAGGTAGGTGGCCTCGTCGCCGCCCTGGGCGGGGGACTTGGCCTTCTTCAGGGCGTTCTTGCGGATGGTGCCGAAGCCGGCCGGGTCGAAGCCGCCTCCGTGCATCACGATCGCGTCGTAGTAGGCGAACTGGCCCAGCGCGCGCAGGCCGTCGGACTTGGCCTGGCTGACGGCCGGGTTGAAGTAGACGCGGTCCCGCTCGTCGTTCTGGGCCTGCTGGAAGACGCCGTCCTTGGCCGCGGTGGCCCAGTCCTTCTCGAAGGCGGAGCCGAGGCCGCTGTGCGACTCGGTGCCGTTGACCTTGCGCAGCGCGGGGAGGTACTTGGCGAGGACGTTGCCCGGCTTGAGGTCGGTGTAGTGCTCGACCAGGTCGAGCATGTCGCCGGTGCCGGAACAGAAGCCGATGATGCCCGCGGTGTAGCCGCGGCCGTCCTTGATGTCCTCGATGTACTTGTACTGGGACTTCCAGTCCAGCGAGGAGTTCTCGGCGCTGGACACCAGCTGCATCGCGATGTCCTTCTTGTGCGGGTCGTCCAGGCCGACCGCCTTGAGCTGGACGGCGGCCGCGGCCGGGGCCGTCGCGTGGGCGGCGCCGGCCGCGGCGACCGTGGCGGGCGCGGCCACCAGCAGGGCGGCGAGGGCTATGCGTACGGTGCGGTGCTGCTGACGGTGCATCTGACGCTCCGTGTCCGTGGGGGCGGACCCAGGGGTGCCCGCCGCAAGGGAGTTAGGAAACTTTCCTAACCAAGAAATAGCGTCAGCACACACGGCTCCGCAAGGGTTTTGACGGAATCTCTTCAAACCCGGGGCGGGGGATCCGCCTCAGAGCAGCCGGCGCCGCACCCACCACACGGCCGCGGCACCGATCGCCACCGCGAGGGCCGCCGTCCAGCCGAACTCGATGAACTGGAACGACCAGTAGCGGCCGTCCGGCTGGTACACCTCGTGCACGGCGTAGCCGCCCTCGCGCACCAGGCGCTCCCCGTCGGAGAAGCCGTTGCCGAGGGCGTAGAACTCGCGACTGCCGATCCGGTCGCCCGAGGGGTCGGTGAACCAGGTGCTCGCCGTCCAGCGGTGGTCGACCGAGTTCTGCACCAGGGTGTGCACGGTGTCCCGGAGCGGCGTCCGGTAGTGGAACCGCAGGGACTCCGCCACCAGGGGCGTCGCCACCGAGACGCCGACGCCGATCCCCACCGCGGCCACCGTCCGCCGCAGCACCGCGCCGGCGAGCGCGGAGACCGCGAAGACCAGCAGCACCCGGCCGGCCAGCGCCGGCGGCGCCGCCACGAACAGCAGCGGGGAGAACCGCCCGGCCTGCGCGGCCAGCGGTGCGCTCCACCAGTCGAAGACCACGGCCAGGACCGCCGCGCCCAGCGCCGCCACCGTACCGGCCAGGGCCAGCACGGTCGCCGTCCAGCGGGCCCGGCCGGCCCCCTGGGTCCACGCGAAGCGGAACGTGCCGTGCTCGAACTCCCGGGCCAGCAGCGGGCCTCCGACGAACGCGCCGATCGAGCCGCCGAGGAAGTAGAGGATGTTGCTGCCGACCGTCAGCGCAGTCCCGTACTCGCGCAGGAAGTCCTTCCACAGCTGGTTGCACGCCGCCGTGGTCCAGTCGCACCCGGCGGCCCCGGAGCGCTCGAACCCGGCCCGGACGAACCACCCGCCGACCACCAGCACGACCGCGCCCGCGGCCAGCACCCCGAGCGCGGTGACCAGGACGGCCCGGTGGCGCAGCCATGCCGCGTGCAGGACGCCGCCCCGGGGCAGGACCGCGGACACCGCGGTGATCGCACTCACGACTGGAGAACCCTCTCGTTCGAACGGACGGCCCCGCGCGGGCCGGGCAGGGCGGAGGCGGCCGGCTCGCGCAGGTAGGCGAGCACCAGCTCCTCCAGGCCGACGCGCTGCTGGCGCCAGCCGGCACCCACCGGCGCGTCCACGCCGCCGGTGCGCACCAGCAGGTGGGACTGCGCCCCGGCCCGCCGGTCGCGGACCACGGCGAGCCGGGCGGCGAGTGCGTCCGCCCCGGCGGTGGGGCCGGTGAGCATCCGGTGGCCGCCGAGCAGGTCGTCCACCTCGCCGCTCACCTGGACCCGGCCGCCGGCCAGCACCACCAGGTAGTCGCAGGTCTGCTCCAGCTCGGCGACGGCGTGCGAGGAGAACAGCACCGAGACGCCGTCCTCGGCGACGGCGGTCAGCAGCGCGGCCATGAAGTCGTGCCGGGCCAGCGGGTCGAGCGCGGCCAACGGCTCGTCCAGCAGCAGCAGTTCGGGCCGCTTGGCGAGGGCCAGGGCGAGCGAGACCTGGGCCTGCTGGCCGCCGGAGAGACGACCGTAGCGGCGGTCGAGCGGAATGCCGAGACCGTCCAGATGGTCCCGGGCCCGGGCGTCGTCCCAACGGCGGTTGAGACCCCGGCCCATCCGCAGCAGGTCGCGGACGGCGAGGCCCGGGTAGAGCGCGGCGTTCTGGGCGACGAAGCCGATCCGGTCCAGTGCCCCGGGCGAGCCGGGCCGCCGGCCGCCGAGGACGGTCAGGGCGCCCTCGCTGGGGGCGGTCAGCCCGGCCGCGAGGTTGAGCAGGGTGGACTTGCCGGCGCCGTTCGGACCGACCAGGGCCACCACGTGCCCGGCCGGGACGGCGAGGTGGCAGTCCCGCAGGGCCCAGGTGCGGCGGAAGCGCTTGCCCAGCCCGCCGCAGTCGATCACGGTGTCCCCCGCCATCACGCCACCACCCCGTCGTCCCCGCCCCGCGCGTGCTGCCCGTCCCGCAGGTCCCGCAGGTCCCGCAGCGCGTCCTCGAACACCGCGGCCATCCCCTCCTCGTCCAGCCCGGCCGCCCGCGCGGTGCGCAGCCAGTCGAGCAGTCCCCGCCGCAGCGCGGCCCGTTCCCGCAGCGGCACGACGCCGGCGGGCAGGCCGCGGACGAAGGTGCCCCGGCCGCGGCGCCCGGCGGCCAGCCCCCGGTGCTCCAGTTCGCGGTAGGCCTTGAGCACGGTGTTGGGGTTGATCGCCAGCCCCGCCACCACCTCGCGGACCCGGGGCAGCCGGTCGCCCTCCGCCAGCCAGCCCATCCGCAGCGCCTGTTCGACCTGCTGCACGAGCTGAAGGTAGGTCGGGACCCCGGACGAGGGGTCGAGACGGAACTCGATCGGCGAGGGCTGCTCCCCCGGCTCCGCCGGCTCCCCCAGCTGCCCCGGCTCCCGCGGCTCCTCCGGTTTATCTACTTTCATAGTTAATGAGTGAAGTGGACAAGTGACCGATCGTCAACCCAAGGAACGGCAAAGGGCCCCGCCGCCGGAGGAGTCCGGCGGCGGGGCCCTGTGCACGGGCCCGCGGGTCAGGCGCCGCGCAGCACCGCGCCCGTACGGGCGAGGGCCTCGGCGACGGCCGCCTCGCGGGCGGCACCCGCCTCGTCCGCGGTCAGCGTGCGGTCCGTGGCGCGGAAGCGCAGCGCGTACGCCAGCGACTTCTTGCCCTCGCCGACCTGCTCACCGGTGAAGACGTCGAACAGCCGGATGCCCTCCAGCAGTTCGCCGGCGCCGGTCCGCAGCGCGGCCTCGACGTCGGCCGCCGGCACGGCGGCGTCCACGATCAGTGCGACGTCCTGGGTGGCCACCGGGAAGCCGGAGACGGCCGGGCCGGAGACCCGCTCGGCACCGTCGGCGGTGAGCAGGTCCAGGTCGATCTGCATCGTGCTGGTGCGCTCGGGCAGGCCCATCGCCTTCACCACGCGCGGGTGCAGCTCACCGGCGTGGCCGACCACCCGGTCGGTGCCGGCGACGACCAGCTCGGCGCAGCGGCCCGGGTGCCAGGGCATCAGCCGGCCCTGGCGCACGGTCAGCTCGACGCCGGCGGCGCGGGCCACCGTGCGGGCCGCCTCGACGGCGTCCGCCCAGGAGGCGGTGCTGCCCTTGCCCCACCAGCCGGAGGGCAGCCGCTCCCCGGCCAGCGCGACGGCGACCCGGCGCGGCTGGTGCGGCAGCGCGGCGTCGAGAGCGGCGAGCTCCTCATCGCTCGGACGGCGGTCGACGGCCGGGCGCGGCGCGACGGACAGCTCGTCCTTGGGCAGGAAGACGGTGCCCGTCTCGAAGATCGCCAGGTCGGTGTTGCCGCGGCCGACGTTGCGGCGCAGCGCCCCGAGCAGGCCCGGCAGCAGCGTGGTGCGCAGCGCCGGCTCCTCGTCGTTGAGCGGGTTGACCAGCTTCACCGTGCGGCGGCGCGGGTCGTCCTTCTCCAGGCCGAGGGCGTCGAAGGCGGCCTCGCCGACGAACGGGTAGTTGTTGACCTCGACGTAGCCCGCCGCGGCCAGCGCCACGCCGACCCGGCGGTGCATCCGCTGGGCCTCGGTCAGGCCCTTGCCGGGCGGCACGGTGGGCATCCGGGCGGGGACGTTGTCGTACCCCTCCAGGCGGATGACCTCCTCGGCCAGGTCGTAGGGGTCGGTGAGGTCCGGGCGCCAGGTCGGCGGGGTGACCTCCAGGACGTCGGCGCCCGCGACGGAGCAGCCGATCTCCTGCAGCCGCCGGGTGACGGTCTCGCGGCCGTACGCGGTGCCGGCCACCCGGTCGGGCAGGTCGGCGGCGATGGTGATGGTGCGCAGCGGGTGCGGGGCGGCGATGTCGGTGACACCGGCCTCGGCGGTACCGCCGGCGATCAGCACCAGCAGGTCGACGGCGCGCTGCGCGGCGGCCCGGGCGGCCTCCGGGTCGACGCCGCGCTCGAAGCGCTTGGACGCCTCGGAGGGCAGCTTGTGCCGCTTGGCACCGCGGGCGATGGCGACCGGATCGAAGTGCGCCGCCTCGATGATCACCTCGGTGGTGCCCGGGCCGGCGGCCGGGTCGAGGATCTCGGTGGAGGCGCCGCCCATCACACCGGCCAGGCCGATCGGGCCGCTGTTGTCGCAGATCAGCACGTCCTCGGCGGAGAGCTTGCGCGTCACGCCGTCGAGGGTGGTGAGGGTCTCGCCCGCCTCGGCGCGGCGGACCACGATCGGCCCGTCCACCCGCTGCTTGTCGTACGCGTGCAGCGGCTGGCCGACTTCGAGCATCACGTAGTTGGTGATGTCGACGGCCAGCGAGATCGGGCGGATGCCCGCCTTCTGCAGCCGGCGCTGGAGCCAGAGCGGGGACTTCGCGGCCGGGTCGAGGCCGATGACCGTACGGGCGACGAAACGGTCGCAGCCGGCCGGGTCGGCGACCTTGACCAGGTAGCCGAAGGAGTTGGCCGGCGGCACGTCGAGCAGCGCCGGGTCGGCCAGCGGCAGCCCGTAGGCGGCAGCGGCCTCGCGGGCGACGCCGCGCATCGAGAGGCAGTAGCCGCGGTCCGGGGTGACGGCGATGTCCAGCACCTCGTCGACGAGCTGGAGCAGCTCGATCGCGTCGGTGCCGGGCTCGAACTCGGGCGGGAGCACGATGATGCCGTGGTGGTCGTCGCCCATGCCCAGCTCGCGGGCGGAGCAGATCATGCCGGCCGAGGTGTGGCCGTAGGTCTGCCGGGCGGCGATCGGGAACGGGCCGGGCAGCACGGCGCCCGGGAGCACCACGACGACCTTGTCGCCGACGGCGAAGTTGGTCGCGCCGCAGACGATCTCCTGCGGCTCGCCGGTGCCGTTGGCGTCGCCGACGTTGACGAAGCAGTGCCGGATCGGCTTCTTGAAGCCGCTCAGCTCCTCGATCGAGAGCACCTGGCCGACCACCAGCGGACCCTTGAGGTCGGCGCCGATCTGCTCGACGGTCTCGACCTCCAGGCCGGCCCGGACGAGCCGCTCCGCGACGTCACGGCCGGTCTCGCCGGCCGGCAGGTCGACGTACTCGCGCAGCCAGGAAAGCGGGACGCGCATCAGATCTCCATCCCGAACGGGAGGGTGAAGCGCACATCACCCTCGACCATGTCGCGCATGTCGGCGACGTTGTGACGGTTCATCAGGATTCGCTCCAGGCCCAGGCCGAAGGCGAACCCGCTGTAGCGGTTCGGGTCGATGCCGCAGGCGACCAGCACCCGCGGGTTGACCACGCCGCAGCCGCCGAGCTCGATCCAGCCCTCGGAGGAGCAGGTGCGGCAGGGCCGGTCCGGGTTGCCGACGGACTCGCCGCGGCAGACGAAGCACTGCAGGTCGATCTCGGCGCTCGGCTCGGTGAACGGGAAGTACGAGGGGCGCCAGCGCAGCTCCAGGCCGTCGCCGATCAGCTTGGAGACCAGCTGCTCGATGGTGCCCTTGAGGTCGGCGAAGGTGATGCCCTCGTCCACGGCCAGCCCCTCGACCTGCCGGAAGACCGGGGTGTGGGTGGCGTCCAGCTCGTCCGTCCGGTAGACCCGGCCGGGGCAGACGACGTAGATGGGGGGCTCGCGGTCGAGCATGGTGCGGGCCTGGACCGGCGAGGTCTGGGTGCGCAGCACCACGCCGGAGTCGGCGGAGCCGTCCGGGGCGCGGACGAAGAAGGTGTCCTGCATCGAGCGGGCCGGGTGGTCCGGGCCCAGGTTGAGGGCGTCGAAGTTCAGCCACTCGGCCTCGACCTCGGGGCCCTCGGCGACCTCGTAGCCCATCGCGACGAAGGTGTCCTCGATGCGCTCGGCCAGCGTGGTCAGCGGGTGCCGGGCGCCGCGCGGCGCACGGTCGTAGGGCAGCGTGACATCCACCGCCTCCTCGACCAGCACGCGGGCGTCGCGCTCCGCCTCCAGCTCGACCTGGCGCTTGGCGAGGGCCTGGTTGACGGCGCCGCGGGCCTGGCCGATCAGCTTGCCGGCGGCGGCCTTGGCGTGCGGGGGCAGGGCGCCGATCTCGCGGTTGGCGAGGGAGAGCGCGGAGCGGTCGCCGGTGTGGGCGACCTTGGCCTGCTTCAGCTCGTCGAGGGAGGTGGCGGCGGCGAAGGCCTCGAAGGCCTCGTCCCGGGCCTGCTCCACCACCTCGGGCTTGAGGGCCTCGACCTCGACCGGGTCGTAAGACTTGTTGGGTGCCGACATCTCTATCTTCCCGTGCTCCTGCTCGTCCGTGCTCAGGTAAGGGGGGCAAACGCCTTCCGCGTCACGCCCGGCGTGGCCGGGGCACGGGCAGCCCCCGCCTCGGTACTCGGGGAGGGTGTCCGCGGCACGGCCGCGCAGGGCGTTGCGCAACGCCAAAGGTCGATTGTAGTCGCAGCGCGTAGCGCGCCCGTCGTGACGCCCGCCGGCCGGCGGCTCCGGAGGATCCCGGAGCGGCCCGGGCCGGTCTCCGCGCTCCGTCAGAGCATGAAGTCCGGCACACCGGCGGGCAGGATAAATCGGAACCGGGCGCCGCCGCCGGGCGCGCGGTCGACCCGGATCGAGCCGCCGTGGGCCTCCACGACGCCCTTGACGATGTACAGGCCCAGGCCCGTGCCGCCGCGCTTGGAGCCCCGCCAGAAGCGGGTGAAGACGCGCGGCATCGACTCCTCGGGGATGCCGGTTCCTTCGTCGCTCACGGTGACCGCGGTGCCTTCCAGGATGCGGGGCGGGGTGCCGGAGCGCTCCCAGACGGGAGCCTCGACGACCTCCTTGGCCGGTGCCACCTCGATCGTGACAGTTCCCTCGCCGTGCCGCACCGCATTTTCCAGCAGGTTGCCCAGCACCTGGTCGACCTTGTCCGGATCGGCCCAGAGCACGGTGAGCGGCTCGCTGATCCGGATGTCGAAGCGGTCCTCGGGGATGCCGGTCGCGACCTTGCGGGCCACGTGCCGGTGCACCGTCGCGGCGAGGTCCACCACCTGCTTGCGCAGCTCCAGCCGGCCGGCGTCGATCCGCGAGATGTCCAGCAGCTCGGCGATCAGCCGGGTGACGCGGTCCGCGTCGGCGTCGACCGTCTCCAGCATCAGCCGCTTCTGGCCGTCGGTGAACCGCTCCCACTTGGCCAGCAGGGTCGCCGTGAACCCCTTGACGCTGGTGAGCGGCGAGCGCAGCTCGTGCGCCACCGTGGCGATCAGCTCGGCGTGGCTGCGCTCGGTGCGGCGGCGCGCCTCGGTGCCGCGCAGCGCGACCACCAGCCGCTCCAGCCGCCCCTGCGGGCGCTCCCGCACGTACCGGGCCGAGACCAGCACCTCGCGCCCGCCGGGCAGCAGCAGGTTGCGCTCCGGCTGGCTGGTGCGGATCGCCAGGCCGCCGTACGGGTCGGTCAGCTGCCACCAGCGGCGGCCGTCGAGGTCCTCCAGCGGGAGGACGTCCGCCAGCGGGCAGCCGAGCGCCGCCTCCGGCCGGATGCCGGTCAGCCGGGCGGCGGCCCGGTTGAAGCAGACCACCCGGCCTTCCGCATCGGCGACCACCAGGCCGTCCGGGAGCTCGTCAGGGTCGAGCTCCGCCCCGCTGCCGACCATGGGTGTCCTCCCCGATTACCCACCGTGTCTTTCCCCCCACCGAGGCAGACCCTAGCGTCTCGCAGCCCCTGGTAGTAGGGCCCGTGACGACTTCCGGGGGCGGCTACCCCCCTGCGCGGCACCCGCCCGGCGAGCGCTGCGCCCGCGCGGAGGCGTAGAGGCAGACGGCGGCGGCCGTGGCCAGGTTGAGGCTCTCTGCGTGTCCGTGGATCGGCACGCGCACGACCTCGTCGGTGAGTGCGCGGGTCTCCTCCGGGAGCCCCCACGCCTCGTTGCCGAACACCCATGCGCCGGGTGCGCCCAGCGTGCCCTCGTCCAGCTCCTGGTCGAGGTCGCGCTCCCCCGCGCCGTCCGCGGCGAGCACCCGCACACCGGCCTCGCGCAGCCGGCCGACGGCCTCCTCGACCGGCACGCCGACGGCGACCGGGAGGTGGAACAGGCTGCCGACGGAGGCCCGGACGGCCTTCGGGTTGTAGAGGTCCACCGAGGCGTCGGTGAGCACCACCGCGTCCGCGCCGGCCGCGTCGGCGGTGCGCAGCACGGTGCCGGCGTTGCCGGGGTCACGGACGTGGGCCAGCACGGCGACCAGCTTCGGGCGGGCCTTCAGCACCTCGGCGAACGGGGTGTCGATGAACCGGCAGAGCGCCACGATGCCCTGCGGGGTCACGGTGTCGCAGATGTCCGCGACCACCTCGTCGGTGGCGGTGAGCACCGGCAGCCCCTCGGCGACCGCGGCCGCCACGATGCCGGCGTGCCGCTCGGCGGCCTCCGGGGTGACGTACACCTCGACCACGGCGTGCTCGTCCGTACCCGGCAGCTTCCCGAACGCGACGGCCTCCCGGACGGCCTGCGGCCCCTCGACGAGGAAGCGGCGCTCCTTCGTGCGCTGGTTCCGCTTGGCGAGCCGGCGGGCGGCGACGACGCGCGGCGAGCGCAGGGAGGTGAGCAGAGGGGTGTCGGTGGTCGGCATGGTCTCGTCTCTGTGGCGGGGAGCCGGTGGCGGTGCGCCGGGGGCGCTGGTGACGGTGGTGCGCGCCGGGGCGCCGGCCGTCACAGGGGGAACGCAAAACCGGACCCGCAGGAAATGCCTGCGGGTCCGGTCGGGTGCGACTGCCGATCCGGAGGATCAGGCGGCGTCGGCGGCGGCCTTCGGGGCGTTCACGTCGGCCGGCAGCGCCTTCTGCGCGACCTCGACCAGCGACGCGAAGGCGCCCGGGTCGTTCACCGCGAGGTCGGCCAGCATCTTGCGGTCGATCTCGACGCTGGCGGCCTTCAGGCCCTGCACGAAGCGGTTGTAGGTGATGCCGTTGGCACGGGCCGCAGCGTTGATGCGCTGGATCCACAGCTGACGGAAGTCGCCCTTGCGCTTCTTGCGGTCGTTGAAGTTGTAGACCAGCGAGTGGGTGACCTGCTCCTTGGCCTTGCGGTACAGGCGCGAGCGCTGGCCACGGTAGCCGCTGGCGCGCTCCAGGATGACCCGGCGCTTCTTGTGGGCGTTCACTGCCCGCTTGACGCGTGCCACTTGATTACTCCTTGGGTTGGACCACGGACTACTTCACGCGGTCCGTCATTCGAATGGGTCGGGAAGGATCAGCTGCCCCGCTCACGGCTCGCACCGGGCGGGAGGCGATCACTTGCCGAGAAGCTTCTTGATCTTCTTGGCGTCAGCGGGGGCCACGACGACGGTCCCGGCCAGCTTGCGGGTCAGCGTCGAGGGCTTATGCTCCAGGAGGTGGCGGCGGCCGGCGCGCTCGCGCAGCACCTTGCCAGAGCCACTGATCTTGAAGCGCTTGCTGGCGCCACTGTGCGTCTTCTGCTTCGGCATTTCGCCGTATCTCCTCGTCGGTCCGTCCACGCCCGCGCGGTGGTCGCCGCGCGGGCGTGAAGGATGGATCTGCGATGACCGGGCAGGACGCCCCGTCACCTTGGTGGCCGGTCCCCCGGACCGCTCTGGCCGGTGAAGGCTCAGGCGTCCTGGGAGGCCTCGGCCGGCTGCTCGACCTCGGTGGCGTCCTCGACGTCGGCCTCGTCGGCCTCGTCGGTGTCCGCCTCGTCGGCCTCGGCCTCGAGGGCCGCGTTCTCGGCTTCGAGCGCGGCGTCCTCGTCACCCTCGGCGTCGGGGCCGGTGGTCCGGCCCTGACGCTCCGCCTTGCGGGCGTCGGCAAGGGCGCGGGCCTCGGCCATCGCCTCGGTCTTCTTCTTGTGCGGACCAAGGACCATGATCATGTTACGGCCGTCCTGCTTGGCCGAGGACTCCACGAAGCCCAGGTCCTGGACGTCGTTCGCCAGCCGCTGCAGCAGTCGGAAGCCCAGCTCGGGGCGGGACTGCTCACGACCGCGGAACATGATCGTGATCTTGACCTTGTCGCCCTGCTTGAGGAACCGGACGACGTGACCCTTCTTGGTGTCATAGTCGTGCGGGTCGATCTTCGGCCGGAGCTTCATCTCCTTGATGACCGTGTGCGCCTGGTTCTTGCGCGCCTCACGGGCCTTCATGGCCGACTCGTACTTGAACTTGCCGTAGTCCATGAGCTTGCACACCGGCGGCCGGGCGGTCGCCGCGACCTCGACCAGGTCGAGGTCGTACTCCTGCGCGAGCTCCAACGCCTTGGCAAGCGGCACAATGCCGACCTGCTCGCCGCTGGGACCGACGAGTCGCACCTCGGGGACGCGAATCCGGTCGTTGATGCGGGGCTCGGTGCTGATGGGGCCTCCTAGGTTGCACCTTCTGCGATGCGGCCGTCGGACGGCGGACGCACGTAGTGGACTCGACCACTGGGCGGGGCTTCATTCGTGCTGCGCTGCCTGACTTGCTGGTAGGCACTGCATGCACCGCGACACGAAAAAAGCCCCGCTCGGTACAAGCGGGGCTCCACACAACCGGGGGCGACGCCCGGTGAGGGGCGCTGCGGGCGACCGGCGCCTGGGCGCCCGTCGCGGACCGGACCCGTCGACCGTGAAGCCGATCGGGTGGGAGACTTTCGCGGTTGCCCTCTCGGGCCTCCTGGGTGGAGCCTCCTCTTGCTGGCCGGGGGCCCTCGAAGAGCTCCTGGCCGGTCAGTCTCGAAGCATACAGTCCCCCGGGGTCGAACGCTATTCCGCCCCCTCCGACCGGCCCTTGTACGCTCCCTGTGTACGGACACCGGCACGACGGAACGAGCCCCCCTTGAGCAGCGAGCCCACCCAGAACCCCGCCGCGGACAACGAGGCGATCGGTTTCGACGACCTCACCCGGGACATCGCCGAGGTCCCGGCCGTCGAGGTGATCACCACCGTGGCGGTGCACCTGATGAGCGCCGCCGCCGTGAAGTGCGGCCTGGCCGAGGGCGGCGAGGCCGACAAGGACCTCGACGAGGCGCGCAAGCTGATCACCGCACTCGCCGGGCTGGTCACCGCCGGCGCCCCCGAGATCAGCAGCTTCCACGCCGCCCCGCTGCGCGACGGCCTGAAGTCGCTCCAGCTGGCCTTCCGCGAGGCGTCCCTCGTCCCCGACGCGCCGGGCACCGGTCCGGGCGAGAAGTTCACCGGGCCGGTCCACGCCTGAGCCCGCGCCGCCACCCCGGTACGCACCGGCGGGAGGCGGACGCGAAGTGCCCCGCGGATCCGTGATCCGCGGGGCACTTCGCGTCCGGCCGCGCAGCGTCCGTCCAGTGCGCCTTCAGCGCCGGTAGAGGGGCTCGCCGGGCAACTGCGCGTCCGCCGGCAGCACGGCCAGGCTCAGGCCGCGGTCG
The DNA here is from genome assembly GCF_045208415.1 of Kitasatospora sp. NBC_01560. Classification (NCBI taxonomy): domain Bacteria; kingdom Bacillati; phylum Actinomycetota; class Actinomycetes; order Kitasatosporales; family Streptomycetaceae; genus Kitasatospora; species Kitasatospora sp. NBC_01560. The sequence goes on from NZ_CP109364.1 coordinate 2,472,497, forward strand.
AGCCGTACGCGCAGCACCGGGTCGGCCGCCACGGCCTGCCCCACCCGCTGCGCCGCCGCCTGCACCCCCGGCTGGTCGAGCGCCTGGTCCAGCACCACCGCGAGCAGCCCGTCCCCGTCCTGGTAGGGCGCCAGCAGGCCGCTCACCACCTGCGGCTCGGCCGCCAGCAGGGCCCGGACGGCCTCGCGCACCTCGGGGTCGCGCACCGGCGGCAGGTACGGCCGGTTCTCCGCCAGCGCGCGCAGCCGGGCGCCGGACAGCTGGTAGGGCACCGGGCCGGCCGGGTCGATCAGCAGCGTGTCGGCGCGCTCCGAGAAGGCGACCATCGCGGCCTGCGGCGCCGCGACCGGCGCCGGGCGGGCGTCGGCCCGCCAGCGGGTCAGTGCCTCCATCGAGGTGAAGGCCGGCAGGGCACGGCGGCCGTCGGCGGCCTCGACCACCGGCACCGCCATGTCACTGGTCTTCTCGTGCTTGTGCCCGTGCTCGTCCACCTCGACCTCGCCGAGAACGGCGACGATCGGGACCATCAGCCGGGTCGGCACCAGCGCCGTGAGCACCTCGGGCTCGGCGGTGCCGTCCTGCGACCAGCGCGCGAGCGCCTCGGCGAGGGCCGGGTCGGCGCTGCCGTCGTCGGCGGCGAATCCTGGGTTCGGGATGTTCTTGCGGTCCACCCGGCCGACCCTATGCCACCTCACACCCGGGCCGGGCCTCCGGCGACCGGCCGGACGCCCCTGCGCCCCGTCCGGGTGCTCCCGGCGGTCCGGGCCGCCCCGGCGGCTCGCACCGAACAGGTCCGTCGCGCCCCTACCCGGCGGTAGCGAGGGTGTGGCATGGTGCGCGCATGGCCACGCTCGAAGCTGCTGCCCGTACCGCCGCCGCGCCCACGCCGGCCGCCGACCGAGCCCGGTACGACCGGGCCACCGCCCATCTGGACGGCCCGGTGGCCGTCGTCGACCTGGCGGCCTTCGACGCCAACGCCGCCGACCTGGTGCGCCGGGCGGCCGGCAAGCCCGTCCGGGTGGCCAGCAAGTCGGTGCGGTGCCGGGCGCTGCTGGAACGGGTGCTGGCGACGGACGGGTTCGCCGGGGTGATGAGCTTCACCCTCGCCGAGTCGGTCTGGCTGGCCCGCTCGGGCCTGCGCGACATCCTGCTCGCCTACCCCTCCGCCGACCGGGCCGGCTTCGCCGAGCTGACCGCCGACCCGGAGCTCGCCGCCACCATCACCGTGCTGCTGGACGACCCGGCCCAGCTGGACCTGATCGACGCGGCCCGTACCGGCTCCACCGAGGTGCGGGTCTGCCTGGAGCTGGACACCGCCCTCCACCTGCTCGGCGGCCGGGTCCGGGTCGGCGCCCGGCGCTCGCCGCTGCGCACCCCCGAGGACCTCGGCGCCTTCGCCGAACTGGTGCAGCGCCGCCGGGGGTTCCGGGTGGTCGGACTGATGGCCTACGAGGGACACGTCGCCGGGGTGGGTGACGACCTGCCCGGGCGTCCGGTCCGGTCGCGGCTGATCCGGCTGATGCAGGCCAGGGCGCGGACCGAACTGGCCGAGCGGCGGGCGGCGGCGGTCCGGCGGCTGCGCGCGGTGGCCGAGCTGGAGTTCGTCAACGGCGGTGGCACCGGCAGCGTCGAGTCGACGGTGGCCGAACGGGCGGTCACCGAGGTGGCGGCCGGCTCCGGGCTCTACGTGCCGCAGCTGTTCGACCACTACCGCGCGTTCCGGGGCCGGCCCGCCGCGCTGTTCGGGCAGCCCGTGGTGCGCCGGCCCGGCCTCGGCGTGGTGACGGTGCTCGGCGGCGGCTACCCGGCCTCCGGAGCGGCCGGCCCGGACCGTTCGCCGGTGCCGTACCTGCCGCAGGGGCTGCGCTACGACCCGATGGAGGGCGCCGGCGAGGTGCAGACGCCGTTGCTCGGCCCGGCCGCCGACGACCTGCTGATCGGCGACCGGGTCTGGTTCCGGCACGCCAAGGCGGGCGAGCTGTGCGAGCGCTTCGCCGAACTGCACCTGATCGAGGGCGACACGGTGACGCGGAGCGTCCCGACCTACCGGGGTGAGGCGAAGACCTTCCTCTGACCCTGCCGGCCCTCCCTGGTGCTGCCGGCCCTCCTGACACCCCCGGCCCTCCTGGCGCTCCTGACGCTCCGCCGGGCCGGGGACGGGCCCACGCCGGGCCCGCTCCGACCGCCCGCACCCCGCCCGGCCTGCGGGTGCTCTGGCGTGGTGGCAGCAGCAGGACCGGAACAGCAAGGGGGAACGACATGGCAGCCGAGCTCGTGCAGCAGGTGGTCACCACGGGAGCCACCACGGTGGTCGGACTGATGGCCACCGAAGCCTGGACGCAGGTGCGTTCACGGCTCGCCGTGCTGTTCGGCCGCGGCCGGGACACCGAGCAGGTGGCCGCCGAGCTGGAGGGGATCCGGGTCGAGGTGGTCCGGGCCGACGGCGATGCCGAGCCGGTCGGCGACCACACCGCCGAGCTGCGCGGCCGGATCCGCCGCCTGGTCCGCCAGGACCCCGGCGCGGCCGCGGAACTCCAGGCGATCCTCGCCGAGTTCGGGCCGCAGCAGCCCGCCGGGGCTCAGGTGTCGATCACCACCAACACGTTCAGCGACGGCACGGCGAGTGGCATCCTGGTGATGGCGTACAACAGCGTGGTGCACCAGCACGAGGCGGCCCCGGCACCCCTCCCCCGGAGTACCCCGCCGCGCGACTGATCTTTTCCGGACCTTAAGAAGGCCCGATGGGAAGCCTAACTCCTGCTTTCCGTCGGGCCTTTGCGCTGCGCGTACCACTACAGTCCGTCAAAAAGTACGCCACAACCGGCTATTGCCAGTTGGTCTAGTCCAATCATACGCTCAGGCCAGGGGCCCGTGCGCCGGGTCGGCGGCCCCTCGGGCAGACGTGTCCATCCCCCACACGACTCGACCCGGACCAGGTCAAGGAGTCCCCACCCCATGTCCATCAAGCGCACCGCCCTCTCCCTCGGTGTGATCGGCACCGCGGTCCTCGCCGTGTCGGCCACCACCGCGGGCACCGCCGGCGCCCACGGCACCATGACCGGACCGGTCAGCCGGATCGCCGCCTGCTACGCCGAAGGCCCGGAGACCCCGAAGTCGCAGATCTGCAAGGACCTCGTGGCGATGAGCGGCACCCAGCCGCTCTACGACTGGAACGAGGTCAACATCGCCAACGCGGACGGCCACCACCAGGCGCTGATCCCGGACGGCAAGCTCTGCTCGGCCAACCGCGACAAGTACAAGGCGCTCGACCTGCCGCGCGCCGACTGGCCGGCCACCCCCGTCACCGCGGGCACCCTGAACGTCAAGTTCCGGGTCACCGCCCCGCACCAGGGCAACCAGACCGTCTACATCACCAAGCAGAGCTGGGACCCGACCCAGCCGCTGAAGTGGTCCGACCTGGACCCGGCCCCGGTCGCCGCGGTGCCGACCAGCCGCACCTCGACGGACGGCTACTACAACTACACCGCCTCGCTGCCGCAGCGCACCGGCCGCCAGCTGCTCTACACCGTGTGGCAGCGCACCGACAGCCCCGAGGCCTTCTACAGCTGCTCCGACATCGACTTCGGCAAGACCGCCGCCGCCGCCCCCGCCGGCCAGGCCGTCACGGCCCTCGCCGCGCAGGCCCCGGCCGCGCCCAGCGAGGAGCAGATCACCGCGGGCCAGTCCAAGTCCACCGTCTCCCACCACGGTCACGGCGGTGGCGTCACCGAGCCGGCCGGCGCCGTCGTCCCGACCGCCAGCGCCGCCGTCGGCGGTAACTCGCCCACCGGTCCGCTGCTGCTGGCGGGTGCCGCCGCGATCAGCGTCGGCTGGGCCGGCATGGTTCTCCGGCGCCGTCGCTTCGAGGCTGTTCGACGCGACTCCTGACCGCCGGAAGCCCGGACCGGACCGCCCTCCGACCCCTGCGCGGTCAGGTCCGGGCACAATCCGTCGCAGCACCGCACGACGGCGGCCCACCCGGACGATTCCGGGTGGGCCGCCGTGCATGAGCGGAGCAGCGCTGATCAGGCCGTCGTGGTGGTGCCGCTCCCACCGCCCAGGCCGGCTCCGGCTCCGGCGCCAGTGCCCGTGCCCGTGCCGGCGCCAGTACCCGTGCCGGTACCGGCACCCGGCCCGCCGCCCGGGAAGAACGGCACGTTGCCGGTGAAGTCGCCGATGCCCTTGACGATGGTGTCCATCACGCCGACGTCCGGCGCCTTGTCCGCGATGTCGAAGCCCAGGTGGACGGAGATCAGCGACTTGCCGTCCCCGGACGGGAAGACCACGGTCTGCACGTAGCCGTCGTTGCCCTTCGCCGCGTCGACCTTCCAGCGCACCAGGTAGCCGTCCCGACCGTCGACCTTGACCGTCTCCGACTTCAGCTCCTCGTGGGAGTTGAGGTCGTTGTACGAGTCCTTGGCCGCCTTCTCGATGTCGGCCTTGGCCGCCGCCTGGACGTCGGTGCCGGCGCCGCCGATCACGCCGGTGTTGGCACCGCCGAGCGAACAGGTGCCGCCGCCCTCGCAGGTGTAGGAGCCGACGCTGAGCGCGGCGAAGCCGTCCTTGGTGGTGCCGCCCTCCCAGCCGGACGGGACGGGCAGGGTGATCCGGTTCACGAGGTCCGCGGCGGTGTCGCTGCCCTTGTTCTGGCCGTTGCCCTGGCCCCGGCCACCGCCGTTGCCACCGCCGTTGCCCTGGCCGTTGCCACCGCCGTTGCCCTGGCCGTTGCCACCGCCCTGGCCGTTGCCTCCCCCGTTGCCGCCGCCGTTCCCGCCCGGGCCGCCGAAGTCGGGCAGCCCGCCGCGGGAGCCGTCCTCGCCGTTCGGCGCCGGCCGGGCGGTGCGGTGCGAGGCCCGCGTCTCACCGTGGTCGTCCATCGCCAGGTAGGTGATCCCGGAGCCGACCACCAGGCCGACCAGCGCCGCCACGGCCGTCGCGACCACCAGCTTGGACGGCTTGCGCCGCTGCTTCGGCGGCGGCGGTACCGGCGTGCCGTAGGCGGTGCCGAAGGGCGGTGGCTCGGGGTAGCGGACGCTCGGGCCGCTCTCCAGCACCTCCCCCTCCAGCACCCGGGTCTCGGCGGTCGCCTCCGGCCCCGGAGCCCCGGCCGCCGGGTGCTCCGGCGGCGGTGCGTCCGAGGGTGCGGGCCGGGTGCCGGCCGTCCAGCCCGTGCCGTCCCACCAGCGCTGGGGCCTCGGCTCGGTGATGTCCTTCGGGTCCGGGTACCACCCGGCGGGAATCTGCTCGCTCACGAGAGAGAATCTAAAGGCAGCCGGATAAACGCGATATCAGCGCGACCCCGAATTCCCGGCATTTTCGATGAGATTACGGTGAGAAGGCGCAGCGACCCCCCGGAACGGTCTTCGAACGGCCTCCGCGCGGCCCCTGGCCGCCCACGGTTCAGCCGCCCGCGGTGACGGCGTCGACCAGGAACTCGGTCGCGGTGACGGCGGCCGCGTCGTCACCGGCCAGGAAGGCCACCGCGGCCGCGATGTCCTCCGGCCGGGCGGACCGGCCGGGCGGGGAGCCCACCGGGCCGGGCAGCAGCGCGTTCACCCGGATGCCCTCGCGGGCGAACTGCAGACCCAGTGCGCGGGAGAGCGCCAGCACCCCGCCCCTGGCGGCGGTGCGGGAGATCTGCGCACCGGCCGGCCCCGCCACCGCCCCGAGGCCGGCCGCGTTGATGATCGAGCCGCGCCCGTGCCGCCGCATGTACGGCAGCGCCGCCCGGCAGCAGAGGTAGACGGAGGTCAGCTCGGCCTCCTGCACGCGTCGCCAGGTGTCCGGCCCGGTGGTGAGGATGGAGTCGTCCTCCGGCGACGGGGCGGTGCCCGGGTTGTTGAAGGCGACGTCCACACTGCCGAAGGTCTCGTACGCCTCGTCGAACAGTGCCTCGACCAGGTACGGATCGGTGAGGTCGGCGGGGACGAAGAGGCCACCGGCCGCCTTCGCGGCCGCCCGGCCGGCGGCCTCGTCGAGGTCGGTGCAGACCACGTGCGCGCCCTCGGCGGCGAGCCGGCGGGCGGCTGCCAGGCCGATGGCACCGCCCGCACCGGTGACCACGGCGGTCCGGCCGGCCAGGCGCCGGCCGGGCCCGCCCTCGGCCCCGGGCTTCGGGGCGCTTCCGGTCACCACCGGCTCCTCCCTGCGCGGACGGGCGCGGGAACGCGCGCCGCAACGGACGCGGGAACGGCAACGAGGGCGGGCGCAGGGACGGGCTCGGGCTCGGACATCCCGCTCACATCCGCTCGAAGGACCGGTAGCGCTCCCAGTCCGTCACGGCACTGTCGTAGGCGGCCTGTTCGACCCGGGCCATGTGCAGGTAGTGCTCGACCACGTCGTCACCGAAGGCCTCCCGGGCCGGCTCGCTCTCCGCCCAGAGGTCGGCCGCCTCGCGCAGCGAGCCGGGCACCCGGGCGTACTCGTCGGCCGAGTAGGCGTTGCCGAGGCAGGGGGCGGGAAGTTCCAGCTTCTCCCGGAGGCCGTGCAGCCCGGCCGCGATCATGCCGGCCACCGCGAGGTACGGGTTGACGTCGCCGCCGGGCACCCGGTTCTCCATCCGCAGGCCCGGGCCGCGGCCGACCACCCGGTACGCGCAGGTGCGGTTGTCCCGGCCCCAGGCGACGGCGGTCGGGGCGGAGGAGCCGGCGCGGTAGCGCTTGTACGAGTTGATGTTCGGCGCGTAGAGCAGGCTGAACTCGCGCAGCGCGGCGAGCTGGCCGGCGAGGAAGTGCCGCATGGTGTCGGTCATCCGGCCGTCGCGGTCGGCGAAGGCCGGCGCGCCCGGGCCGCCCGCCGGGCCGCCGGGGTCGCGGAGGTCCCGCAGCGAGAGGTGGATGTGGCAGCTGTTGCCCTCGCGCTCGTTGTACTTGGCCATGAAGGTGAGCGCGCAGCCCTGCTGGGCGGCGATCTCCTTGGCGCCGGTCTTGTACACGCTGTGCTGGTCGCAGGTGGTGAGCGCGTCGGCGTAGCGGAAGGCGATCTCGTGCTGGCCGAGGTTGGCCTCGCCCTTGGCGGACTCCACGATGAGGCCGGCGCCGGCCATCTCGACCCGGATCCGGGAGAGCAGCGGCTCGACCCGGGCGGTACCGAGCATCGAGTGGTCGACGTTGTACTGGTTGGCCGGTGTCAGGCCGCGGTAGCCGCCGAGCCAGGCCTGTTCGTAGCTGTCGCGGAAGACCAGGAACTCCAGCTCGGTGCCGATGTCCGCGGCCAGCCCGTACTCGGCGAGCCGCTCGATCTGGCGGCGCAGCATCTGCCGCGGTGCGGCGTCGACCGGGTGGCCGCCCTGCCGGGTGAGGTCCGCGGTGACCTGGGCGGTGCCGGGCTGCCAGGGGGTGAGCCGCAGGGTGGCGAGGTCCGGGCGCATGGCGAAGCCCCCGTGACCCGTCTCCCAGGAGGACAGCGCGTAGCCGTCCACGGTGTTGAGGTCGACGTCGACGGCGAGCAGGTAGTCGCAGGCCTCGGCGCCGTGCTCGGCCACCTCGTCGAGGAAGAAGCGGGCGGCGAAGCGCTTGCCCTGCAAGCGGCCCTGCATGTCGGTGAAGGCCAGCGCGACGGTGTGGATCTCGCCGGCGTCGACCAGGGTGCGCAGCTCGTCCAGGGCGAGCGGTGCGCGCCGCGGCGCGCCCTCGGCGGCACTACCGGTACCGGGCATGGCGGGACCTCCTCGATCACTCAGCGAGACCATCCGGTCACAGCGAACCGTACGGCCTGGCGCGGACGGCGCGAAAGAGGGCGGGCTGGTGTGGCGCGCCGAGAGTCCTGATTGACGAGGTATCGGGTGGTACGGGGGGAGAATGCCCGCCATGGATCGCAGGCCTTTCATCGGCGTCAGCACCTATCGGGTGGACGTGAGTTGGAGCGACTGGCGGGACCGCCCGGTGGCGTTGGTGCCCGAGCGGTACACCGCATACGTACGGGATTCCGGCGGGATCGTGGTCCTGCTGCCCCCGGACGCCCCGGAACGCGCGCCGGAGGTGCTCGCCCGGCTGGACGCCCTGGTCATCGTGGGCGGACCGGACATCGACCCGGCCTACTACGGGCAGCCGCGGCACCCGCGGACCGAGGTGGACTCGCCGGAGCGGGACGTCTGGGAGTCGGCGCTGATCCGGGCGGCACTGGCGGCGGGCATCCCCCTGCTGGGGATCTGCCGGGGCATGCAGGTGCTGAACGTGGTCTGCGGCGGCTCGCTGGTGCAGCACCTGCCGGACGTGGTCGGCCGGGACGTGCACGGCGGCACCCCCGGCAAGTACGGCGAGCACGAGGTGCGGCCGGTGCCCGGGACGCTCCTCGGCGGGCTGCTCCCGGAGAGCGAACTGACCGTGCCGACCTTCCACCACCAGGCCGTCGACCGGCTGGGCGAGGGCCTGCGGGTGAGCGCCCACGCGCCGGACGGCACGGTGGAGGCGGTGGAGGGGCCCGGCTTCACGCTGGGTGTGCAGTGGCACCCCGAGCAGGGCGACGACCTGCGGGTGATGCAGGCGCTCGTCCGGGCGGCGACGGCGGCCCGGACGGTGCCGCTGGAGACGGTGGAGGCGTTGGACGCCCTGGGGTGACGGCGGGCCGCACGCCGCTCAGGCGGTGACGGGGTCGGTGCGGCCCGGCCGGCCGGCCGCCGTGACCAGGCCGGGCACCATCCGGGCGGCGTGCTCGGCGTACCCCTGCGGGGACGGGTGCACGCCGTCCGGGCCGAGCAGCTCGCCGGCCCGGGCGCGGAACTCGGGGCCGCCGGACGGCGCCGGCACCGCGCCCACCCGTTCGGCGGCCCGGCTCTGCAGCCGGGCCAGCCGCCGCGAGCGGCGGGCGCCCACCCACCGGGCCGGGGCCCGGAAACCGGGCGCGTGGCCGAGGTCCGGGCAGGGCACCACGACGAGCTGCCAGCCGGCCTCGGCCAGCGCCCGGACCAGGTGCGCGAAGCGGCGGGCGGAGCGGCCGACCGGCAGCGGGAGCAGGACGTCGTTGCCGCCGACGATCAGGACGGCGATCCCGGGCCGCAGCCGGGCGGACCGGGCCACCTGCCGCCGGACGTCCGTCGTGGTCGCGCCCACCCGGGCGAGCACGCGCAGGTCGACCGGCCGGTCGAGGTGCTCGCCGAGCGCCAGGGCCAGCCGGGCGCCGAGGGTCTCCTCGGCCCGGCTCGCCCCGAGGCTCTGGGCGAGCGAGTCGCCGAGCATCAGCAGGGTGAGCGGCCGGTCGTCGGCGGGCGCGGCGGGCCCGTACCGGCCGTCCGCGCGCGGGGCGGCCCAGTCGGTGGGCGGGTGGTGCATCAGCAGGCGGCTGTAGAGGCGGGCGGCGGCGAGCCGGGCCCGGCGGAGCGGGCCGCCGCGCCGGCGCGGGCGGGCTTCGGCGGGGCGGGCCTCGGCGGGGCGGGCGGCGGGGGCGGGCGGGGCGGGGCTGGTGGGCATGGCGGTGCTCCGGGTCGGGGTCGGGGTCGGGGTCGGGTCGGAACCGGGCGGGGGCCGGGGCGGTCAGGCCGCCGTCAGCACGACGGCCGCGTTCTGGCCGCCGAAGCCGCAGGACACCGAGACCGCCGCCTGCAGGGCGACCTGCCGGGGCGCCTTGGTGACCACGTCGAGGTCGATCCGCTCGTCCATCCGGTCGAGGTTGGCGGTCGGCGGGATCAGCCCGTGCTGCAGGCTCAGCACGGTCAGCGCCGCCTCGATCGCCCCGGCGGCGCCCATGGTGTGGCCGATCACGCTCTTGTTCGCGGTGACCGGTGGCGGGCGGCGGAAGACCCTCCGCAGTGCGGCCGCCTCGGCCGGGTCGTTCAGCGCGGTGCCGGTGCCGTGCGCGTTGACGTGCCCGATCTCGTAGGGCGCCAGCCCGGCGTCGGCGAGCGCGGTGTCGATCGCGCGGGCGAGCCCCTCACCCTGCGGGTGCGGGGCGGTGAAGTGGTAGGCGTCGGCGGAGGAGCCGTGGCCCGCCAGGTAAGCGCGCGGGCGGACGCCGCGCGCCCGGGCGTGGTCGAGGCGTTCCAGCACCAGGACGCCGGCGCCCTCGCCGAGCACGAAGCCGTCCCGGCCGGCGTCGAACGGCCGGGAGGCGCCGGCCGGGTCCTCCCGGCGCCGAGACAGCGCACCGAGCCGGTCGAAGGCCGTCGCCACCATCGGCGAGCGCGGGTTGTCGGTGCCGCCGGCCAGCACCACGTCGCATGTGCCGGCCCGGAGCAGGTCGCAGGCCAGGGCGAGGGCGGTGGTGCCGGAGGCGCAGGCGGTGCTGGTGACCAGGCTCGGCCCGCGCGCCCCGAGGTCGAGGCTGACCTCGCCGGCCGCCATGTTGGGGATGCTGCGCGGCAGCATCAGCGGGGAGACCCGGTCGGGCCGCCCCCGCTCCAGCCGGGTGTACTCGACCCGATGGGTCTCCACGCTGGTGGCGCTGACCCCGAGCACCACGCCGACCCGGGCACCGTCCCAGCAGACCGGGTCGAGCCGGGCGTCGGCGACCGCCTCCCGGGCGGCCAGGACGGCCAGTTGGGCGAACCGGTCGAGCCGGCGGGCCAGCCGGCCGCCGAGCAGCCCGGTCGCGTCGTACGGGCCGACGGCGCAGCTGAAGTCGACGTTCAGGCCGGTCAGTTCCAGGTCGGGCCGGGCCGTCGGCTCCCCGCCGAGCAAGTGCTCCCAGGTGGCCGCCGTCCCGAACCCGGCCGGGGTGACCAGCCCGAGCCCGGTCACGGCCACCGTGCGTCCGCTCAACTGACCGCACCTGCCGCGAGGCCGGCATCGGCGCAGGCGGCCAGTTCGCCGAGGGTGGCGTCCGGCCGGATGTCGGCGACCGTGACGCCGAGGCGCTCCTCCACCAGCAGGGACAGCTCGACCAGCGCGAGGCTGTCGAGCTCCAGCGCGGCGAGCGCGGCGTCGGGGGCGACGCGCTCGGCGGGGACGTCGAACTCCTCGACCAGGCAGTCGCGGAGGATCTGGTAGCTGGCGGACATGCGGGGTCCTTTCGGGACGGCACGACGGGCGGGGCAGGGGGCGGGGCAGCGGGCGGGAGACGAGGGCGGGGGCGGGCGGGTTCAGCCGTCCGGGTCGGGCACCAGGGCGGGCCGCGCCCCGGACGCGGGGACGGCCCCGGGGCCGCGCCCGGGCAACCGCAGCCAGGCGAGCAGCACACCGAGCAGCGCGACGGCCCCGCCCGCCCAGGAGGCATCGGCCAGTCCCTCGGTGAACGCCGCCGGCGAGACCGGCGCGCCCGTCCCGCCGCCGCCCAGCGCGGTGGCCAGGACGGAGCCCAGCACGGCCACACCGAGCGTCGAACCGACCTGGCGGGTGGCGTCGTTGAGCGCGGAGCCGACCCCTGCCATGGCCGGCGGCACCGCGCTCATCACGAGTTCGGTGGCGACCGGGGCGAGCAGCCCGGCGCCGAGGCCGGAGACGCCCTCGAAGGCCAGCACCGGGAGGTCCGCCGAGTCCGGGCCCAGCCGGCCCAGTTGGACGAAGCCGGCGGCGATCAGCAGCAGGCCGCCGGCCGCCGGGGTGCGGGCCCCGAGCCGGCGCGCCAGCACCGGCCCGAGCACCGCGCCCACCGCGAGGCCCAGCGACAGCGGGACCATCCGCTGCCCGGCCTGCCAGGCCGAGAGGCCGCGCACCTGCTGGAGGTAGAGCGTGAGCAGGAACATCGCGCCGAACATCGCGAAGGACATCAGGGCCAGGCAGAGCGTGGCCGGCCAGACCGGGCCGCCGCGCAGCAGCCGGACGGGGACCATCGGTGCCGCGCAGCGCAGCTGCCACCGGGTGAACCCGGCCAGCAGCAGGGCCGCCGCGGTGAACGCGGCCAGCACCTCGGGGCTGGTCCAGCCGTGCCCCGGCGCCTCGATCAGGGCCCAGACCAGCGCCAGCAGCCCGGTGCAGGAGAGCAGCGCACCGGGCCGGTCGAGCGGCCGGGCCCCGGGGTCGCGCGACTCGGGCAGCACCGGGACGGCGGCCAGGAGCGCGGCCACCACCGGGACGTTCAGCCAGAACGCGGCCTGCCAGCCGTACTGCTCGACCAGCCAACCGCCGGCGACCGGGCCGAACAGCGCGCCGACCCCGGCCACCGCCGCCCAGATCCCGATCGCCCGCCGCCGGTCGTCCCGGTCCGGCAGCACGTGCACGACGGTGGAGAGGGTGGCCGGCATGAAGAGGGCCGCGCCCAGCCCCATCGCGCAGCGGGCGGCGACCAGCCGGGCCGGGCCGTCGCCGGTCGCGCCCGCCACGGAGGCGAGCGCGCAGATCACCAGCCCGGCGGCGAACGCCCGGCGCCGGCCGTAGCGGTCCCCGAGGGCGCCCGCGGCCAGCACGCAGCCGCCGAGCGCGAGGGCGTAGCCGTCGACGATCCACTGGGTCTCGGCCAGGGTCGGGCCGAGGTCGGCCCGCAGGCCGGGGACCGCCACGTTGAGGACGGTGAAGTCGAGGCCGAGCAGGAACAGCGCGGCGCAGACGACGGCCACCGCCGCCCACGCCCGCCGCCCGCTCACCGGCGCGGTTCCGTGCCGCACGCGCCCGGCCTCAGACCGGCAGCCGCAGCGGCTCGTCACGCCGCACGAAGCCGATCCGGTACAGCGTGGCGGCGCCGCGCAGGAACGTCACCTCGGAGGCCCGCAGATACCGGCGGTAACGCCGGTAGGCGTCCTCGCCGACCAGCCGCTCGGCCTGCCCGCGGGCCCGCAGCAGCCGGGCCGACCAGGCCGCGAGGGTGCGGGCGTAGTCCTCGGCCGAGGTGTGCAGCACGGCCACCGAGAAGTACGGGTCGGCGGCCCCGACGATCTCGCTCAGCCGGGGCAGCCTGGCGTTCGGGAAGATGTCGCTGCCGACGAACTCGCCGACCGGGCCGCTCCCGTCGGCCACGCCGTCGTAGGCGATGCTCTGCAGGGACATCCGGCCGCCCGGGCGCAGCCAGCCGTGGCAGTGCTCGAAGTACTGGGCGTAGACGCCGAGCCGCTCGGCGCGGCTCATGCCGGCGGTGGCGAAGTGCTCGAAGGAGCCCACCGCGGCCACGCCGTCGTACCGCCGCTCGGGCCGGTGGTCCTCCCAGCTCTCCAGTCTGGCCTCGGCGCCGGGCAGGCCGAGCGCGGTGAGGTAGGCGTACTGGGCCCGGGAGACGGTGAGCCCGGTGACGGAGGCGGCGCGGCCCTCGGCGACGGCGTGGCGCATCAGCGCGCCCCAGCCGCAGCCCACGTCGAGCAGGCGGGCACCGGCGCCGTGGGCGGCGCCGAGGAGGTCCAGGTGGTGGTCCAGCTTGGCGCGCTGGGCGCGGTGGAGGCCGGTGGAGTCCGGTTCGTCCCGCGGGATGCCGTCCCACTTGGCCGCGGTGTAGGCGAGCGTCCCGTCGAGCCAGAGCTCGTAGAAGTCGTTGCCGAGGTCGTAGTGGAACTCGATGTCCGCGGCGCTGGTGCCGGTGGTGGTGATGGTCATGACGCTCCTCTGGTCGGCCGGGCGGGCTCGGGTGTCATGCGCCGGCGGGGGCGCCGGCGGCCCGGCGGGCGCGGACGGCGAGGGCCTGGGCGCGGCGCTCGACGAACCGGGCGGCGCGGGCGTCCAGCCGGGCCAGGTGGGCGGCGATCCGGTCGCGGGCCTGTTCGCCCGCCGGGCCAAGGCCGGTCAGTTCGGGGATCCGGAGGGCGCGCAGCAGTGGCAGCAGCACCTCGTCGTGGTGGACCCGCAGGTCGTAGACGCCGGCCACGGCGACCTCGGCCGCCATCCGGGCGAAGCCGGGCATGCCCTGACCGGGCATGGCGAAGTCGCGGACGGTGGCGTCGAGGACGACGAGGACGGCGTCCGGATCGACGTCCAGGGCGGCGCGCAGCAGCTCGCGGTAGAAGACCATGTGGAGGTTCTCGTCCTGTGCCACCCGGGCGAGCAGGCGTTCGCAGACCGGGTCGCCGCTGAGGCGTCCGGTGTTGCGGTGGCTCACCCGGGTGGCGAGCTCCTGCACGGCCGCGTAGCCGACCACGCCGAGCACGCCGTCCGGTTCCGGGACGCCGCCGGCGCCGACCTGCGCCATCCGGGCGCGCTCCAGGGCGACCGGGTCGACGGCGCGGGTGGCGTGCAGGTAGGCGCGGAGCGAGGCGGCGTGCCGGTCCTCCTCGGCGGTCCAGTGGTGCAGCCAGGCGCCCCAGGCGCCGTCGCGGGAGGTCCGGGAGCCGATCGTCCAGTGGTAGCCGGGCAGGTTGTCCTCGGTGAGCAGGTTGACCACCAGGGCGGAGCGCACGGCGGGGACGAGCGCGGACTGCCCGGGGTGCCAGGGCTCCCCGTCGAGCGGGCCGTCGAAGTCCCGGCCGAGGCTCCAGGGCACGTACTGGTGCGGGAACCACTCGCGCGCCGTGGCGAGGTGACGGTTCATCAAGTCTTCCGCCACCGGCTCCAGTTCGGCGAGCCAGTGGACGACCTCCACCGTTGCGGTCTTCACGGACGGTGATCATGGCGGGGCGGTGAGCGATCATGCAAACCCGCATCACCCGAACAGGCGAGGACCGCCACCCGCTTGACGCCGGTCCCACCCACTCGGCCCTGTCCGCCGGCCGACCGGTCCCGCCCGGCTCCGCCGGTCCCGCCCGGTCCCGACCTGTCCCGACCTGTCCCGCCCGGCTCCGCGGGAGCTGCCGCCGGACCGCCTCGACCGCCGGTGGGCGTCAGGCCACCGGGAGCCCGGCCACCGCGGCGAGCACACCGGCCGCGCCCGCCCCGAGCAGCGTCAGCACCACACCCTTGCGGGCCACGGCCAGCCGGAGCAGCGCCGCCGCCAGCACCACCCACTGCCAGCCGTGCCCGAGCGCGACGGCGAGCGGCACGGCCGAGCCCGCGATGGCGCCGATCACGGCCGGGCCGGCGCCGGTGAGGAAGTCCTGCACCCGGCGGTCGGCCCGCAGTCGGTCGAAGTGCCGGCCGCCGAGGATCACGAAGAGGAAGGAGGGCGCGAAGGCGACGGCCGCCGCCAGCAGCCCGCCACCGATCCCGGCGGCCGCGTAGCCCACCACGGCGACGGTGTGCACCACCGGGCCGGGGGTGACCTGCCCGAGGGCCACCGCGTTGAGGAACTGTCCGTCCGTCATCCAGTGGTAGCGGTGGACGGCGTCGTCCTGCATCAGCGGGATGATCACGAAGCCGCCCCCGTAGGAGAGCGCGCCCACCTTGAACGCCACCCAGGCCACCGCGCCGAGCCCGCCCAGCACGGGCAGCGCCGGCAGCGCGGCCGCCAGGGCGGCAGCGCCCGGCCGCCCGCGGCCGCGGGCCCGGACGGCGACCTCGGCCAGGCCGGCGGCGATCAGCACCAGCACCAGCCACGGCCCGGTGAGGACCGCCGCGCCCGCGCCCGCCAGCGCGTACCCGGCCCAGCAGGCCCGGGCCGACCGGCCCCGGCCCGCCCGGGCGAGGCTGCCGGGGATCAGCGAGGTCGCCGCCTGCACCGCGACCGCCGGGACGGCCGCACCGGCGCCCGCCGCCGCGCCGAGCACCCACAGCGGCGGGTCGCCGGCCAGGAAGAGCACCGAGAGGGCGAGGATCAGGACGAGCCCGGGTGCGACGAAGCAGACCCCGCCGACCAGCGCACCTGGGGCGCCGCGCAGCCGCCAGGCGGTGAACACGGCGAGCTGGGTGGAGGCCGGTCCGGGCAGCAGGTTGGTGGCGGCGATCCCGTCCTCGAACTCGTCCGGGCCCAACCACCCGCGCCGCTCCACGCAGAGCCTGCGCAGCAGCAGGATGTGCGCGGGCGGCCCGCCGAAGCCCAGCACCCCGATCCGCCCCCACTCACGGGCGATCGTGGCGAGGCCGACCCGTCCGGTCCGTTCCATGCTGCGTCTCCCCTGCTCAGTGGCGGCGCGACGATACCGGACGGGGGTTACGCCGCGGCAATGACAACGGTCTCCAGTGCAGCCTTTGGATCTTCGTTCGATCTGCGGTTCACTTCGGGTGCAGGGCAGGTGCACCCCCCACTGCTGTCCCCGTGCTTCCAGGAGAGGACTTCGATGGCCGGGCACGAGCATTCCCACGATGATCATGCGCATGACCTGAACGGCGGGCCCGGTGAGCACGACCACGCCCACAGCCACGGCCCCGGTCGCAGCCACGGGCACAGTCACGGTCACGGCCACGGCGGGCACTCGCACGGCGTGGCCGCCGACGCGGACCGCCGCTGGCTGCTGAGCGCCCTCGCCCTGATCGTGGTGTTCATGGCCGGCGAGGTCGTGGTCGGCTTCGCCGCCGAGTCGCTGGCGCTGATCTCCGACGCGGCGCACATGCTCACCGACGCCGCGTCGATCGTGCTCGCCCTGGTCGCGATGCGGCTGGCGGCGCGGCCGGCCCGCGGCGGGTACACCTACGGGCTGAAGCGCGCCGAGATCCTCTCCGCGCAGGCGAACGGCGTCACCCTGCTGGTGCTGTCGGCCTGGCTCGGCTACGAGGCCGTCACCCGGCTGCTCGACCCGCCGGAGGTCGCCGGCGGCCTGGTGCTGGTCACCGCGCTGGTCGGGATCGTGGTCAACCTGGCCGCCGCCTGGTGCATGTCCCGGGCCAACCGCAGCTCGCTGAACGTCGAGGGCGCCTTCCAGCACGTGGTCACCGACCTCTACGCGTTCATCGCCACCGCCGTGGCCGGCGCGGTCATGCTGGCCACCGGCTTCTCCCGGGCCGACGCCATCGCCTCGCTGATCGTGGTGGCGCTGATGCTGAAGGCCGGCATCGGCCTGGTCCGCGACTCCGGGCGGATCTTCCTGGAGGCCGCCCCGGCCGGCATCGACCCGGACACGGTCGCCGACCGGCTGGTCGCCCAGCCGCTGGTCGAGGAGATCCACGACCTGCACATCTGGGAGATCACCTCCAACCAGCCGGCCCTCTCCGCGCACATCCTGGTCACCCCGGGCGGCGACTGCCACGCCGTCCGCCGCGAGCTCCAGCGCAAGCTGGCCGGCGAGTACGGCATCACGCACAGCACGCTCCAGGTCGACCACGTCGGCGAGGACGAGGCGGGCGCGCTGCTCCAGATCACCACGCCGGGCGACCTCTCCCCCGAGCACTGCGCCGACGCGCACGGCCCCGTCCACCGGGCCGGGCCGCACGAACACTGAGCACGGGCCCGACCGCTGCCGCACGACGTCGCCGACAGCGCCGGGAGCCCGTTCGTCCGGGTGGGCGCCCCGGCTCGCCGGCCCCGCCCGGACGGCGAGGGTGGGCCCGACCGGAGGTCGTCGTCGGTCGAGCGGGAGGTGAGCGCCCGGGATGCGGGAAGAAGCCGGGTGTCGCCGAACTCCGCGGCGACGTCCTCCAGCGGGTCGACGGTCGGCGTCGACGCGACCATCGGCACGCCGCTGCGCGCCGCCGCGCGGGCCGTGGCCTGGTCACCGTGGCCGTCCTGGGCGCAGAGTCCGATCACCCCGACCGGCGCCGGCAGGAGCCGGGCGGGAACTGTCGCGGCGCACAGGAACGGCCCCGGCACCACACCCGCCCCGGCCCCCGCCCCGGCCCCGGCCCCGGGTCATCCGCGCGGACCCGGCGGAGTGTCCCCCTCGTACGGCATGATCGGAGGCGTGACCGCACCGCGACTGATGCTGCTCGACTCCGCGAGCCTCTACTTCCGCGCCTACTTCGGCGTCCCGGACTCCCTGCGCTCCCCGCAGGGCGAGCCGGTCAACGCCGTCCGGGGCCTGCTGGACTTCATCGCCCGGCTGGTCCACGACCACCGGCCCGACCAGCTCGTCGCCTGCATGGACGCCGACTGGCGGCCGCAGTGGCGGGTGGACCTCATCCCCTCCTACAAGACGCACCGCCTCGCCGAGGCCGCCGAGGACGGCGAGGAGGAGGTACCGGACACGCTCGCCCCGCAGGTACCGGTGATCGAGCAGGTGCTGGACGCGCTCGGCATCGCCCGGGTCGGCTCCCCCGGCTACGAGGCCGACGACGTGATCGGCACCCTCACCGCCCGCGCCACCGGCCCGGTCCAGATCGTCACGGGCGACCGGGACCTCTTCCAACTGGTGGACGACGCCCGGGAGATCACCGTGCTCTACCCCGTCAAGGGCATGGGCAACCTCCAGGTCACCGACGATGCCCTGCTGGTGGAGAAGTACGGCGTCAACGGCGCGCAGTACGCGGACATGGCCGCCCTGCGCGGAGACGCGAGCGACGGCCTGCCGGGCGTCAGGGGGATCGGCGAGAAGACGGCGGCGCAGCTGATCCACGAGTACGGTGACCTGGCCGGCATCCGGGCGGCCGCGCTCGACATCGGCTCGCGGCTCACCCCGGCCCGGCGCCGCAACCTGGTCGAGGGCTCGGCCTACCTGGACGTGGCCCCGACCGTCGTCCGGGTGGCCGCCGATGCGCCGCTGCCCGACTTCGACCCGGCGCTGCCCGCCGAGCCGCTGGACCCGATGACCCTGGAGGCGCTGGCCGCCCGGTGGGGGCTCGGCACCTCACTGGAGCGCGTGCTGGAGACGCTGGCCGCCGCCCGCTGACCGCAGCTCATTGCCCGCTGCCCGGAAGGGGCCCTTCGTCCGCGACGGGCCCCTTCGGCGTTTCCCGGCTGCCCCGGCACCCGAAGTGAATCCCGCCGACCGGGCCGGGGCAGCACGATGCCGGCCTTCGGGAGAAGTCCCGAAGGCCGGCATCACCGCGGACGAGAGCCGTGCTCAGCCCACCGAGGAGTACGCGATGATCCCCCGGCGCAGCCCGTCGACGGCCTTGCGGGCGGTCTTGCGCAGCTCGGCGTCCTCACCCGCCGCGTCCTGGATCTGGCCGAGCACGTCGATCAGCTGCTTCGTCCAGCGGACGAAGTCGCCGGCCGGCATCTCGGCCTCGCGCAGCACCTGGTCCAGGCTGTGGCCGAGCGCCCAGCGGTACGCGGCCCAGGCGAAGCCGAGGTCGGGCTCGCGCTGGCCGACGCCCTCGGCGGTGTTGATCCGGTGCTGCTCCTCCAGGGCGTCCAGGTGGCCCCAGATCCGGACCATCTGGCCGAGCGCCTCCTTCGCGTTGCCCTCGGGCACCTTGGGGGCGGCGGCGTCGTCGGACTGCCGGGACTCGTAGACCAGCGCCGAGGCGCAGGCGGCGAGCTCGGCGGCGGCCAGGTCGCGCCAGACGCCCTCGCGGATGCACTCGGAGGCGAGCAGGTCCAGCTCGCCGTAGAGCCGGCCGAGCCGCTTGCCGTCGTCGGTGACGGTGTCACCGCTGAGGTAGCCGAGGTCGGTGAGCAGGCCGCAGACCCGGTCGAAGGTGCGGGCGATGGTGTGGGTGCGGGAGCGCATCCGGCGCTCCAGCTGCTCGGTGTCGCGGTGCAGCCGGTGGTAGCGCTCGGACCAGCGGGCGTGGTCCTCGCGCTCGTCGCAGCCGTGGCACGGGTGCTGGCGCAGTACGGCGCGCAGCCGGGTGATCTCCGGGTCGTCGGCGGCGGCCGCGCGGCCCCGGCGGAACCGCTCGGGCTCCAGGTGGCCGGCCTTGGTGCGCAGCGCGGAGGCGAGGTCGCGCCGCGACTGCGGGCTGCGCGGGTTGAAGGACTTGGGGATGCGCAGCCGCTCGACGGCCGTGACCGGGTACGGGAAGTCGATCATCGCGAGCCGCTTGACCTGGCGCTCGGCGGTGAGCACCACCGGGCGCGGGCCGTCCTGGTAGTCCGGGTGACGGGTGGCGCCGCGCCCGTTGCGGCTGACCGGGGGCAGCCCGGGGTCGAGGACGAGGGCGAGGCCGGCGAACTTGCCGGTGGGGACGTGGATGACGTCGCCCGGCTTGAGCTGCTCGATGGCCTCGACGGCGGCGGCGCGGCGCTGGCCGCTGCCCTCGCGGGCCAGCTCGTTCTCCCGGTCCTTGAGCTCGCGGCGCAGGTTCATGTACTCGTCGAAGTCGCCGAGGTGGCAGGTCATCGACGCGCGGTAGCCCTCCAGCCCCTCCTCGTTGCGCTGGACCTGGCGGGCGATGCCGACCACCGCGCGGTCGGCCTGGAACTGCGCGAACGACGTCTCCAGCAGCTCGCGGGAGCGGTGCCGGCCGAACTGGGAGACGAGGTTCACGGCCATGTTGTAGGACGGCCGGAACGAGGACTTCAGCGGGTACGTCCGGGTGCCGGCCAGGCCGGCCAGCGCCTCCGGGTCGAGGCCGCGCTGCCAGAGCACCACGGCGTGGCCCTCGACGTCGATGCCGCGCCGCCCGGCCCGGCCGGTGAGCTGGGTGTACTCGCCGGGGGTGATGTCGGCGTGGGTCTCGCCGTTCCACTTGACCAGCTTCTCCATGACCACCGAGCGGGCGGGCATGTTGATGCCGAGCGCGAGGGTCTCGGTCGCGAAGACGGCCTTGACCAGGCCCTTCACGAAGAGCTCCTCGACCACCTCCTTGAACCGGGGCAGCATCCCCGCGTGGTGGGCGGCGATGCCGCGCTCCAGACCGTCCAGCCACTCGAAGTAGCCGAGGACGTGCAGGTCCTCGTCGGGGATGTCGGCGCAGCGCTCCTCGACGATGGCGCGGACGGTGGCGCGGTCCTCCTCCTTGTTGAGCCGCAGGCCGGAGGAGAGGCACTGCTGGACGGCGGCCTCGCAGCCGGCCCGGCTGAAGATGAAGGTGATCGCGGGCAGCAGGCCCTCGGCGTCCAGGCGGTCGATCACGTCGACCCGGCCCGGCGTCCAGACCCGGCCGGGGCGGCCGTTGGGCATGGAGCGGCCGCGGCCGCGGCCGAACTTGTCGCGCGGGTTGCGGTCCAGCTCGGAGCGGGCCAGCCGGACCAGCTCGGGGTTGACCGCCTTGGCCGGGTTGCGCGGGGCGTCCTTGGGGCGGCCGTCGCGGTCCGGGTTGGCGAACAGGTCGTACATCCGGTTGCCGGCCATCACGTGCTGCCAGAGCGGGACGGGCCTGGTCTCGGAGACGATCACCCGGGTGTTGCCGCGCACCGTGTCCAGCCAGTCGCCGAACTCCTCGGCGTTGGAGACGGTGGCCGAGAGCGAGACCAGGGTGACGGACTCGGGGAGGTGGATGATGACCTCCTCCCAGACGGCGCCGCGGAACCGGTCGGCGAGGTAGTGCACCTCGTCCATGACCACGTACCCGAGGCCGTTCAGGGTGCTGGAGCCCGCGTACAGCATGTTGCGCAGCACCTCGGTGGTCATCACCACCACGGGTGCGTCGCCGTTGACGGTGTTGTCACCGGTGAGCAGGCCGACCTTGGCGGCGCCGTAGCGCTTGACGAGGTCCCCGTACTTCTGGTTGGAGAGGGCCTTGATCGGCGTGGTGTAGAAGCACTTCCGCCCGCCCTGGAGGGCCAGGTGGACGGCGAACTCGCCGACGATGGTCTTGCCGGAGCCGGTGGGCGCGGCGACGAGCACGCCCTCGCCGTCCTCCAGGGCCCGGCAGGCCTCGATCTGGAAGTCGTCCAACGGGAAGTCGTAGAGCTGCTGGAAGCCGTACAGGGCGGTGGCCTGCTCCTTGGCCCGGCGGCGGAAGGCCGCGTACGCCTCGGCGGGGTTGAGCTCCCGGTCGTCGGGCTGCTCGGGCTGAGGGGTGTTCATCGCCGTCCGGGTGTGGTTGGTGTGATCTCGCATCTCAGCGAGAGGTTACCCGGGAGGACCGACATCGATAGCACCGTTTTTTGCGGCACCGGATCGGTTCTCTCTCACATCCATAGTTGCAAATGTCTTCAAGCAGCCACCAGACGATCAGGTAACGGTCGCTCCAGGGATGTATTCGAAAGTCTTCGATCATCCCCGCTGGAACGGCGCCGCGCTGCCTACATTCGGTTCCACAGCCACCACGCACGGGAGTCCCCCGGTTACAGGAGGAGAAGACGATGGCGAATCTGGAGACCGCGCTCAAGGAAGCCATGTCCATCGACGGCGCGATCGGCATCGCGCTGGTCGACTACGGCAGCGGCATGGCGCTCGGCTCGCTCGGCGACGGCGGCGAGCTGGACCTCAACGTCGCCGCCGCCGGCAACACCGACGTCGTCCGCGCGAAGATGCGGGCCATGGAGCTGCTCAACCTCCACGACAACGAGATCGAGGACATCCTGGTCAGCCTGACCAGCCAGTACCACCTGCTGCGGCCGCTCACCATGCCCAACGGCCGCGGGCTCTTCCTCTTCCTCGCGCTCAACCGCACCCGCTCCAACCTGGCGATGGCCCGGCACCAGCTGAAGCGGATCGAGCTCGCGCTGGAGATCTGAACGGACCGGGCGGCAAGGGAGGGAGCCCCGTGGGGGTCGCGCTGTACCAGGCCAAGGCCGAGTTCTTCCGCATGCTCGGCCACCCGATCCGGATCCGGGTGCTGGAACTGCTCCAGGCCGGACCGACGCCGGTCCGGGAGCTGCTGGCCGAGCTGGAGATCGAGCCGTCCAGCCTCTCCCAGCAGCTCGCCGTGCTGCGCCGGTCCGGCATCGTCACCGCCAGCCGCGAGGGCAGCACCGTGGTGTACGCGCTGGCCGGCGCCGAGGTGGCCGACCTGCTCCGGATCGCCCGGCGGATCCTCACCGGGCTGATCGACGACCGGAACGTGCTGCTCGCCGAACTGCGCGCGGGCTCCGGGCCGGACGCCCCCGGCTAGACCCGCAGACCGGCCCGCCCCAGCACCTGCGCCAGGCCCGCCGCCAGCACGCCGTACTCCTGCGGCCGGTTGTACAGCTGCGCGCTGAGCCGCAGCACCCCGCCGCCCGGCCACGGCCGCACCACCGTCCGGACGGCGTGCCGCCGCCACAGCTCCGCCATCACCGCCACCGCGGCCTCGTCGGTCGCACCCACGCCCGCGGGCAGGCGCAGCGCCCGCATCGGGACGCCCGGCGTGGCCGGCAGCGGCTCCAGGCCGAGGCGGTCGGCCAGCACCGCCGCACCGTGGGCCGCCAGCTGCTCGTTGTGCCGGCGCACCCGGGCGGGGCCGAGCCGGTGCAGCAGGTCGAAGCCGGCCGGGGCGGCCAGCCACGGCGTGCAGTCGTAGGTGCCGCGCCACTCGACGTTGGCCGGGAAGCCGCGGTGGTGCTCCCAGGAGACCATGAGCGGGCGGACTCGTGCCGCCCACTCGGGGCGCACCGCGAGCACGCCGGTGGCCCGCGGGGCGAAGGCCCACTTGTGCAGGTTGCCGAACCAGAAGTCGGCGTCCGGCTCGACCGGCGAGGCCAGCACCCCGGGAGCGTGGGCGCCGTCCACCACGGTGGTGACGCCGCGCTCGCGCAGCGCGGCCAGCAGCGCCGGGCCGGCGACCCGGCGGGCGGTCGGCGAGCTGAGCTGGTCGAGCACGGCGAGCACCGTACGGCCGCCGGCCGCGGCCAGCACGGCCGCCCGGACGGCCTCCTCGTCCGGGGCGGTCAGCGGCACCCGGACGGTGTGCACCTCGGCGCCGGCCTCCGCGGCGCGCCGGCGGACGGCCTCGGTGACGGCGCCGTAGCCGTGGTCGGTGACCAGGATCCGGTCACCGGGCGCGAGCGGGACGGTGTCCAGAGCGACCGAGACCGCCTCGGTGACGTTGGCGAGCAGGGCGAGGTGGGCCGGGTCGGTGCCGAGCTCGGCGGCCAGCCGGGCGCGGGCGGCGGCGACCCGGTGGGGCAGGTCGGCGAAGAAGCCGTCGGGGTCGAGCTCCTGCTCCGTCCGGAGCCGCTGCTGCTCCTGCTGCACGGGGACGGGCACCGCGCCGTAGGAGCCGTGGTTCAGGTGGACCACCGCGCGGTCCAGCGTGAACAGTTCCCCGGTGCCGGGCAGCGGCGCCGGGGGTTCGGCGGTCCGCAGGTCCTCGCTCACTTCGCCTCCACGGGCGGGTCGGTGGTGGGTGCCGGAGGTGATCCGGCACGTGGGTGCCGGGGGTGATCCGGCACGTGGGTGCCGGGGGTGATCCGGCACGATGATGCCATAGTGATGTGTGACATTTCACATGTCGTACCACTGGTCCGCAACCGTCGGCGCGGAGAACATCGGGCGGTGACCATCACCGACCCCTACCTCTCCCTCAGCGCCCGCACGGGCCGCTTCGCCTTCGGCGCCCCGCGGTCGATCGTCCTCAGCCAGGAGGGCGACCGACTGCTGCTGCTCCGCTCCACCGGCCCCGAGGACCAGGTCGACCGGCTCCACCTGCTCGACCTGGCCACCGGCGAGGAGCGCCTCCTCGCCTCCCCCACCGACCTCGCCCCCGGCCGCACCGGCGCCCCGGCCGACCTCCCCGCCACCGAGCGCCGGCTGCGCGAGCGGATCCGGCTCACCGCCGCCGGCATCGGCTCCTTCGCCGCCACCGCCGACCTCTCCGTCGCCGTGTTCACCCTCGACGGCCGGCTCTTCCGCGCCGACGCCGGCACCGGCGAGTGCGCCGAACTCCACACCGCCGGACCCGCCTTCGACCCGCGACCGGACGCCACCGGCGGACGCACGGCGTACGTCGCGGACGACACCCTGTACGTCACCCCCGCCACCGAACCGCTCAGCCCCGCCGACGGCGCCCGCTGGGGCGTCGCCGAGTTCGCCGCCGCCGAGGAGCTGGGCCGCTCCCGCGGCCACTGGTGGCGCCCGGACGGCGGCGCCCTGCTGGCCGCCCGGGTCGACGAATCCGCCCTGCCCC
Organism: Kitasatospora sp. NBC_01560; assembly: GCF_045208415.1. Lineage (NCBI taxonomy): Bacteria > Bacillati > Actinomycetota > Actinomycetes > Kitasatosporales > Streptomycetaceae > Kitasatospora > Kitasatospora sp. NBC_01560. The sequence goes on from NZ_CP109364.1 coordinate 2,496,970, forward strand.
GCCGGTACTTCGCCGACCCCGCCCGCCCGGGCGAGCAGCCGGAGGACTTCGCCTACCCGCAGGCCGGCGGCCCCAACGCCGACGTCCAGCTCTGGGTCCTCGGCCTGGACGGCGGCCGGACCAGGCTCCGCTGGGACGCCGTGCAGTTCCCCTACCTCTGCGCCGCCGAGTGGTCCGGCTCCGACGAGGTGCTGCTCACCGTCGCCGACCGGCTGCAGCAGCACGTCCTGCTGCTCTCCGCCGACCCCGCCACCGGCGAGTCCACCGAACTCTCGCGCACCAGCGACGAGTTCTGGGTCGACGACCTGCCCGGGACGCCGGCCCGGCTGGACGACGGCCGGCTGCTCACCGTGCACGACACCCCCGAGGCGCGCGGCCTCGCCGTGGACGGCAAACCGCTGGACACCACCGGCCTGCAGATCCGCCGGGTGGTCGGCCGGCTGCGCGGCCGGCTGCTCTGCGAGACCGGCGAGGGCGACCCGTTCGACCAGCACGTCCACCTGGTCGACCCGGACGGCGGCCCCGCCGAACGGCTCAGCCCCGGCCCTGGCGTGCACTCCGCGCTCGCCGCGGGAGACACCCTGCTGCTCACCTCCGCCGGACCGGACGGCGTCCGCCGGATCGTCCACCGCGCCGGGGGCGAGCGCCTCCTCACCGACCGCTCCGCCGCGCTGCCCCACCGGGTGCGTCCGCGGCTCGCCCGGGTGACCGAACGCGGCCTGCCGACCGCCGTGGTGTACCCGCGCGGCCACGTGCCCGGCCGCCGGCTGCCCGTCCTGCTGGACGTCTACGGCGGGCCCGGCTACCAGGCCGTCGCCAACGAGCCCCGCCGCTGGCAGCTCAAGCAGTGGTGGGCCGACCAGGGCTACGCGGTGGTCACCACCGACAACGGCGGCACCCCGTTCGTCAGCCCCGCCTTCAGCCGGACGATCTTCCGCCGGTTCTCCCAGGTGGCGCTGGACGACCAGATCGCCGCCCTGCGGGCCCTCGCCGCCGACCACCCCGACCTCGACCAGGGCCGGGTCGGCGTCCGCGGCTGGTCCTACGGCGGGTACTTCGCCGCGCTCGCCGTGCTGCGCCGCCCCGACGTCTTCCACGCCGCCTGCGCGGGTGCGCCGCCCACCGACTTCCGCGCCTACGACACCGCGTACACCGAGCGCTACCTCGGCCTGCCGCAGCAGAACCCCGAGGGGTACGCCGCGGACTCGCTGATCGCCGACGCCCCCTCACTCACCCGGCCGCTGCTGCTGATCCACGGCCTGGCCGACGACAACGTCCACCCCTCGCACACCCTGCTGCTCTCCCAGGCGCTCACCCGGGCGGGCCGCCCGCACAGCGTGCTGCCGCTGCCCGGCGTCACCCACATGACCCCGGGCGGCGTCCAGGAGCAGGTGGCCCAGGCCGAACTCGCCTTCCTGCGGACCTCCCTGGGGTGATCCGCCGCGGCCGCCCGACCCGGCCCGTCCGTCCACTTCCTCCCCGCCCCGATCCGTCGCGGCCCGTCCGTTGTGGCGGGCCCGGCCGGCTGCCACACTCCCGCTGGGATCACCGCCCGGCCCGGGCGGCGGACCTGACGGGGAGGAAGTGGACGGATGAGGATCAGCAGACCGGGCCCGGTCTCGCAGCGGCAGTGGACCCCGGTGACGGCGGTCAACGGCGGGCTCGCCTTCGCCCTGGAGCTGGGGCTGCTGGCGGCGCTCTGCTACTGGGGCTTCACCACCGGCTCCAGCCCGCTCACCAGGACGCTGCTCGGGGTGGGGGCGCCGGCGCTGGCCGCCCTGACCTGGGGGCTGTTCCTGGCCGCGGGCGGGCCGACCGTCCGGCTGCCGCTGGCCGCGGAGATCACCCTCAAGCTGGTGGTCTTCGCGGTCGGCGCAGTGGCCCTGCACGCCGCCGGCCGGCCCGCCCTGGGGCTGGTCCTCGGCGGGCTGGCGCTGGTCAGCGTGGCGGTGGAGTACACCGCGGGCTGAACCCCGGGCCGGCGACGGCCCGCTCCGCACCGGCCGCTCCCCCACGAGGGGAGCGGCCGGCCGTCTTTGGGGCCCCACATCTTCCGTGTGACCCATGACATGTGAAATATTACCTGCGCTCCCCACCCGACGGTCGTCCCTCCGACCACCCCATCGTCCGGAAAGGACCGGTCAGTTGCGCAGACTGTCCGCGACACTCGCGGCCGCGCTCACCACGAGCGCGATAGCGGCCACCCTCCTCGGCTCCCCAGCCCAGGCCGCCACCCCCTCGCCCGCCACCACCAAGGCCGTCACCGCCCAGGCCGCCGAGGACGGCGGCGCCGAGGCCCCGCCCGGCCCGCTCGCCCCGCAGGAGCGCGAGCGCCAGTCGCTCCGCACCAAGGCGCTGGAGCAGCTCAACAAGGGCGCCGTGGCGAAGACCGCCGACCAGCGGGCGCCCGGCAAGGTGAAGATCGGCAACGACTACGTCCAGCTCGCGCAGCAGCGCAAGGACAAGGTCTTCGTCATCCTCGCCCAGTTCGGCGACGAGGTGGACAACACCACCCAGTACAACGGCCAGCCCCGCTACGGCGGGACGCCCGGCCCGCAGCACAACACCGTCCCGAAGCCCGGCAGGAGCGACAACCACACGCTCTGGACCAAGGACTTCGACCGCGGCTACTACCAGCAGATGTTCTTCGACGACACGCCCGGTGCGGTCTCGATGCGCAACTACTACCGCACCCAGTCCTCCGGCCGGTACGACGTCGACGGCACCGTCAGCGACTGGGTCACCCTGCCGTACAACGAGGCGCGCTACGGCAGCAACAAGGGCCCGCAGGGCTCCGGCGCCTGGACACAGGGGCAGGAGTTCATCCGGGACGCGGTCAAGGCCTGGTACGACGGCGAGATCGCCAAGGGCCGCACGGTCGCCGACGTCAAGGCCGAGCTGGCCCAGTACGACGTCTACGACCGCTACGACCACGACAAGGACGGCGACTTCGACCAGCCCGACGGCTACCTCGACAACGTGATCGTGGTGCACGCCGGCGTCGACGAGACGTGGGGCGGCGGCGCACAGGGCGCCGACGCGCTGTGGGCGCACCGAAGCTGGACCTTCCCGGACCCGACCGGCCAGACCGGCCCGGTGGGCAACAAGATCGGCGGAGCGCCCGTCGGCGACACCGGGCTCTACGTCTACGACTACGTGCAGGGCGGCGAGAACAGCGGAGTCGGCCTGTTCTCCCACGAGTTCGGGCACAACCTCGGCCTGCCCGACCTGTACAGCACCAGCGGCGGCGACAACAGCGTCAACTTCTGGTCACTGATGTCCTCCGGCTCGTACCTGGGCAAGGGCAAGAACACCACCGGCGGCTACCCCGGTGACCTCGACGCCTGGAGCAAGCTGCAGTTCGGCTGGCTCAACTACGACGAGGCGCAGGCCGCCACCCGCTCCAGCCACGCCCTCGGCGTCAGCGGCTACAACACCGACCAGGCCCAGGCCGTCCTGGTGCACCTGCCGGACGGCACCACCAGCACCGACCTGACCGACCCCTACCAGGGCGCCAGGCACTGGTGGAGCGACACCGGCGACAACCTGGACAACTCGCTGGCCCGGACGGTCGACCTGCGCACAGTGAGCGGCCCGGTCACCCTGACCGCCGCCGCCTGGTACGACATCGAGCAGGACTACGACTTCCTGAGTGTCGAGGCCTCCACCGACGACGGCCGCAGCTGGAAGCCGCTCGGCGGCACCGTCGACGGCACGCCGATCGGCAACACCACCGCCAACACCCCGGGGCTGAGCGGCACTTCGGGCACCTACCGGCAGCTGTCGATCCCGCTCGACGCGTACGCCGGACAGCAGGTGCGCGTGCGGATCCACGTCACCTCGGACGGCAACACCCACGGCCGGGGCGTCCTGGTCGACGCCGTCCGGATCGCCGCCGGTTCCACCGAGCTGTTCACCGACGGCGCCGAGAACGGTGCCAACGGCTGGACCCCCACCGGGTTCACCGTCGTCACCGGCCGCACCGCGGTCAAGCAGCACCCGCGCGCCTACCTGGTGGAGAACCGCCGCTACGCCGGCTACGGCGCCTTCCTGAAGACCGGCCCGTACAACTTCGGCTACAGCGGCATCGACGGCAAGAAGGACATCGTCGACAACTACCCGTACCAGGAAGGCGTGCTGGTCTGGCTCTGGGACACCGGCTACGGCGACAACAACACCAAGGACCACCCGGGCGGCGGCCTGATCCTGCCGATCGACGCGCACCCGACGCCGATCCGGTTCGCCGACGGCTCCCTGGTCAACGGCCGCGCGCAGACCTTCGACGCGACCTTCTCGCTGAAGCCGACCACCGCCTTCACCCTGCACAAGGGCGGCGTCCCGGCCCGGATCGGCGCCGAGCCTGCCGTCCCGGCCTTCAACGACCGCACCGGCGTGTACAGCGACCCGGCCACCCCGCAGCTCGGGGTCAAGGTGCCGGACACCAACACGAAGATCGAGGTGGTGCGCGAGGCCCAGGGCGGCCGGATCACCACCGTGCGGGTGGGCCCGGCCTCCTGAGGCCCGCCCGACCGCACCACGACGGCCCCGGCCCCGGATTCTTCCGGGGACGGGGCCGTCCCGCGTTCCCGCCCTCCCGCGTACCCGCCGGGCCGGGTCTCCCCGCGGTGCCCGGTCACGGGCCGCGGCCCCAGCAGCGGGGACGCGGGCACAGCAGGCACGGGCACAGCAGGCACGGGCACAGCAGGCACGGGCACAGCAGGCACCGGCACAGCAGGCACCGGCACAGCAGGCACCGGCGCGAGCACAGCGGACGCGGGCAGGAACGCAGGCAGAGACGCGGCCCCGGCCACCACCGCCGGCCGGTCCCCCTCCCCCGCCGCCACACACGCCGCCACACGCGCCGAAGGCCCGCCTCCCAGGTGAGTGCACCTGGGAGGCGGGCCTTCGGTCCGTGGAACCCGGTCGGGCGCGGCCCTCGTAAGGCTCCCCGCCGCGCCCGACCGGGGGTCGGTGGGAGGGTCCGCGGACGGACCCTCGATGGTGCCGTACCGCCCCGCGTGGGGGAGGCAGGACGGTACGGCCGTCCGTGGCCGGCTAGTTCTCGGGGAAGTGGCAGGCCGCCTCGCGGCTGCCGGGGCCGGCGATCTGCAGCAGCGGCCGTTCCGTCCGGCAGATCTCCTGCGCCTTCGGGCAGCGCGGGTGGAAGCTGCAGCCGGACGGCGGGTTGGCCGGGCTCGGCGGGTCGCCGAGCAGCACGATCCGCTCGCGGGCCCGTTCGGCCGCCGGGTCCGGCAGCGGTACGGCAGAGAGCAGCGCCCGGGTGTAGGGGTGGGCCGGGTTGGCGTACACCTCCTCCTTGGCACCGATCTCGACGATCCGGCCGAGGTACATCACCGCGACGCGGTCGCAGACCCGCTTGACCACCGAGAGGTCGTGCGCGATGAAGACGTACGCCAGGCCGAGTTCGTCCTGGAGCCGCTCCATCAGGTTGACCACCTGCGCCTGGATCGAGACGTCCAGCGCGGAGACCGGTTCGTCGGCGACGACCAGCCGGGGCGAGGTGGCGAGCGAGCGGGCGATGCCGATCCGCTGCGCCTGGCCCCCGGAGAACTCGTGCGGGTAGCGGTCCAGGTGCTCGGGGATCAGCCCGACGAGCTCCATCAGCTCGGCGGCGCGCTTGCGGGCGTCGGCCGCCCCGGCGCCCTGGACCAGCAGCGGTTCGGAGATGATCCGGGCCACCGTCTGGCGCGGGTTGAGCGAGGAGTACGGGTCCTGGAAGACCATCTGCAGGTCCCGCCGGTGCGGGCGCAGCGCGGCCTGCGAGAGGCCGCCGATCTCGGTGCCGTCGAAGGTGACGGTGCCCGAGGTCGGGTCGATCAGCCGGACGATCATCCGCCCGGTGGTGGACTTGCCGCAGCCGGACTCGCCGACCAGGCCGAGCGTCTCCCCCTTGGCGACGTCGAAGCCCACCCCGTCGACGGCCCGGATCGGGGCGCCGGCCCGGCCGCTGCGGCTGCGCCTGCCGGGGAAGGTCTTCACGAGGTCCCGGACGGACAGCAGCGGTTCGGCGGGGCGCGGCCCGGCGGCCGACGACTGGGCGGGCAGCGGTCGGTCGGTCATGAGCGGGCTCCCAGTGGCACCAGCGGCAGGTGGCAGGCGGCCTGGTGGCCGGGGGCGAGCGGGCCGAACGCGGGGCGTTCGGCCACGCAGCGGGCGTGCTCCTCGGCGGTGGCGGCGGTGGTGCGGGCGCAGCGCGGGGCGAAGGAGCAGCCGGGGGCGGGGGCGATCAGCGACGGCGGACTGCCCGGGATGGCGCGCAGCGGGGCGTCGTCGGTGTCGTCCAGCCGGGGCAGCGAGTCGAGCAGCCCGCGGGTGTACGGGTGGGCGGGGGCGCTGAACAGCCGCTCCACCGGGGCCTGTTCGGCGGCCCGGCCGCCGTACATCACGAGCACCTCGTGGGCGACCCGGGCGACGACGCCGAGGTCATGGGTGATCATGACGACGCCGAGGCCGCGGTCCTGCTGGATGCGGGCGATCAGGTCGAGGATCTGGGCCTGGACGGTGACGTCGAGGGCGGTGGTCGGCTCGTCGGCGATCAGCAGGTCCGGCTCGCAGGCGAGGGCCATCGCGATCATCACGCGCTGGCGCATGCCGCCGGAGAACTGGTGCGGGTACTCGTCCACCCGGCGGGCGGGCTCGGGGATGCCGACCTCGCCCAGCATCTCCACGGCCCGCGCGCGGCCGGCCTTGCGGGAGGCCTTGAAGTGCACCCGGTAGTGCTCGGCGATCTGCTCGCCGACGGTGTAGAAGGGGTGCAGGCTGGAGAGCGGGTCCTGGAAGATCATGGCGATCCGCCGGCCCCGGACGGTGCCCAGCTGCCGCTCCCCCAGCCCGTTCAGCTCCTGCCCGGCCAGCCGGATCGAGCCGTTGACGGCGGCGCCGCGGTGCAGGCCCATCACGGCCAGCGAGGTGACGGACTTGCCGCTGCCGGACTCCCCGACCAGGCCGAGGGTCTGCCCGGCCGCGACGGTGAAGGAGATGCCGTCGACGGCCCGGACGGTGCCGCGCGGGGTGTCGAAGGAGACTGCGAGATCCTCGACCTCCAACAGTGCCATCAGTACCTCACTCTCGGGTCGACCACCGCGTAGAGCAGGTCGACCAGCAGGTTCGCCGCGACGATGAAGAAGGCCGCGAGCAGGGTGACGCCGAGGATGACCGGCTGGTCGGAGCGGATCAGCCCGTCGTAGAAGAGCCGGCCGACGCCGGGCAGGCCGAAGATGGACTCGGTGATGACGGCGCCCGCGAGCAGGCCGCCGAGGTCGATGCCGAAGATGGTCAGGATGGGGGTCATCCCGGAGCGCAGCCCGTGCTTGACCGTCACGGTCAGGGCGGGCAGGCCCTTGGCGCGGGCGGTGCGGATGTACGGCTCGGCCATCGTCTCGATCATCGAGTTGCGGCTCTGCCGGGCGTACATGGCCGCGTACAGCAGGGCCAGCGCGATCCAGGGGAGCAGCAGGTTGGACGCCCAGCCGAACGGGTCGTCGGTGAGCGCGTGGTACGACGGGTAGGGCAGCAGGCCGGCCGTCCGCACGACGCCCCAGATCAGCATGATCGAGGTGAAGTAGACCGGCAGCGAGGCGGTGCCGACCGACATCACCATCAGGGTCTTGTCGGTGAGGCTGCCCTTGCGCAGGGCCGAGGTGACGCCGGCGCCGAGGCCGAGGACCAGCCAGAGCAGCGCCGCGCCGAAGGCGAGCGACACGGAGACCGGCAGGCGGTCGGTGAGCAGGTCCCAGACCGGCAGCCCGTACTCGTAGGAGTAGCCCAGGCAGGGGAAGCCGCAGTGCACGGCGCTGGGGCCGCTGCCGTAGTCGCGGCCGGCGACGATGCCGGCCAGGTAGCTGCCGAACTGGTCCCAGACCGGCTTGTCCAGGCCCATCGCCGCCTTGACGGCGTCGAGCCGCTCGGGGCTGCACGTCTTGCCGCAGGCGGCCGCGGCCGGGTCGTTGGGCAGCAGGTAGAAGATGGTGAAGGTGATGGCGCAGATCGCGAGCAGGATGCCCGTGACGCCGATCAGCCGGCGACCGAGGTAGATGATCACGACCGGCCTCCCCGGGGGTCGAGGATGTCGCGCAGCGCGTCACCGAGCAGGGTGAACGCGAGCACCGCGATGAAGAGGAAGACCGTCGGGATGAGGAAGTACGTCGGATCGGTCTCGTAGTGCAGGATGCTCTCCGCGATCATCTGCCCCCAGGACGCGGTGGGCGGGCGGACGCCGACGCCGAGGTAGCTGAGGGCGGCCTCGGTGGCGATCATGCCGGGGATCAGCAGCGTGGTGTAGGCGATGATCGGGCCGGAGACGTTCGGCAGGATCTCCCGGGTGAGGATGCGCCAGGAGCGGGCGCCGCCGACCTTGGCCGCCTCGACGTACTCGCGGTGCTTGAGCGAGAGGGTCTGGCCGCGCACCACGCGGGCGATGCCGGGCCAGCCGAACAGGCCGATCACCAGGGTCATCAGCAGGATCCGGTTGACGTCCTTGGCCACCGACATCATCGCGATCATGAAGATCAGCGAGGGGAAGGACATCGTGAGGTCCATCAGCCGGGAGAGCGCCGCGTCGGCGCGGCCGCCGAAGTAGCCGGCCACGATCCCGGCCAGGGTGCCGACGACCACGACCAGCGCGGTCGCGGTGAACGCGATCAGCAGCGAGACCTGCCCGCCGTGCAGGACGCGGGCGAACAGGTCGCGGCCCGAGCCGGGTTCGACGCCGAGCCAGTGCCGGCTGCCGATCCCGCCGAAGTCGCCGATCGGCGTGCCGCCCATGTAGGGGTCGACGGCGCGCTTGTCGAACTCCTCGGGGGTCCAGCCGCCGAGCGAGCTCAGCGGGTCGGCGAGGGCGGCCGCCAGGACGAGCACGGCGACGGTGATCAGGCCGAACCGGGCCGATCCCTTGGCCCACAGCTGGTCCCAGACCAGCCGCCAGGGCCCTCGCCCGGTGGCCTTCGCGGGGCCCGCCGCCGTGTCCTCCACGGCGGCGGGCTCAGTGATTGAACTCATCGGTGACGGTCCCTCAGCCCTGGCTCTTCGCGGGGTCCTTGAGGCCGATCACAGCCATGTCGATCATTCCGGCGTAGCCGGAGTTGCCGAACGCGCCGGCCACGTTGGTGCCGACCAGCAGCGGGCGGCGCTGCCACATCAGCGGAACGGCCGGGGCCTTCTTCATCAGGTCCTCGTCGAGCTGCGCCCAGGCCTTGTTGGCCTCGGCGACGTCCGTCATGGCCGCGATCTGGTCCATCCGGTCCATCGTGGCCTGGTCCCGGAACTGGCTGTAGTTGCCCTGGTTGCCCTTCTCCTTGATGGTGCGGCCGTCGAAGAGGAAGGGCAGGAAGGTGGCGGCGGACGGGTAGTCCGGGCACCAGCCGTTGATGGTCAGGTCGGGGGCGTTCTTGGTGTCGCCGACGGTGTCGGCGAAGGCGGACGCGTCCACCGTGTTGACGGTGACCTGGATGCCGGCCTTGGCCAGCGACTGCTGGAGCGCCTCGCCGCGGCTCTTGTCGCCGATGGAGACGGTGAGCGTGACCTTGAGGTCGCTCTTGCCGGCCGACTTCAGCATCTCCTTGGCCTTCTCCGGGTCACCGGCGGCCGGGATCTTCAGCGGGTCGGCCTTGGCGCCGGCGGTCAGCGCGGGCGGCAGGAAGGAGGTCGCGACGTCGGCCATCGCCGGGCCGCCGAACGCGGTGACCTGGGCCTCGCGGTCGACGGCGTACATCATCGCCTCGCGCACCTTCGGGTCGTCGAAGGGCGCCTTGGCGGTGTTCAGGTACAGCATGTCGGTGCAGCCGGTCCGCTCGGCCACCATGCGGGCCTTGACGTCCGCCTTGGGCATCACCTTGGAGACGGACTCGTGCTGCATCCACGGCATCTCGACGGTGGAGGCGTCCGCGCCGTCGCTGGCGATGATCCGGTCGTCCGCCTGGCCGCCCTTGAGGCCCTGGGTGACCACGATCTTGTCCGGGTAGGCCTTGCGGACCGAGTCGGAGGCCTGGTCCCAGTTGGTGTTGCGGACGAGCACGAGCTGCTTGCCGCGGTCGTAGGAGGCGATCTTGTACGGCCCGGAGGAGAACGGCCGCGCGTCGTACTGGGTGCCCTTCTCCTGCGACTGCGGCACCGGGGAGAAGGTCGGCAGGGTGGCGGTGTACGAGAACTCGGCGACCGGGCGCTTCAGGCGGAAGACGATGGTCTTGTCGTCCGGCGTCTCGATGCTCGACAGGTGCTCGCCGGTCAGCGGGCCCTTGTAGTTCTCGCCGCCGGCCAGGTACTGCACGGCGTAGTCGGGGCCGCCGGTGAGGTCCGGCGAGAAGGACCGCTCGACGTTGTACTTGATGTCGGCGGACTTGATCGGGCTGCCGTCCTCGTACTTCAGACCGTCGCGGAGGGTGAAGGTCCAGGTCTTGCCCCCGTCGGAGGACTTGCCGAGGTCGGTGGCGAGGTCCGGGACGATCTCGCTGCCGGCGGCGCCCGGCTCGGCCTTGAAGGTGACCAGGGTGCGGTAGATCAGGCGGGTGCCGAAGTCCATGTGCGGCAGCACCCAGTTGCGGGCCGGGTCGAGGTGGGCGAAGTCCTGGTTGGTCAGGACGGTCAGGGTGCCGCCCTTGACCGGGGTGCCGCCGACGATCTCGCCGGACGCCGCGCCCGGGTCCTTGGTGCTGCCGGCGGCGGCGCCGCCACCGGTGTCGCTCTTGTCGTTGTTGCAGGCCCCGAGGCCGAGGGTCAGTGTGGCTGCGATGGCCGCCGCGAGGGCGGCGTGGGTGCGCCTGGTCATGTGCAACTCCGCAGTGGGGGCCCGAGGGGTGGGCCGTGGTCGGCCCCGGGGCTGGTCCGGGGCCGGGCCGGGAGGGCGACCTCAGGGGGTCTAGCCGCTCCACGGTGTGACCCGTAACATAGTAATGTGAAATTGCACTGCACAAGAGGTGGCGCGACCCGTTACCGAGCTGTGTCCGTGCGGCCCGCCAGCCCCGTTTAGGAGAAACCCCGGTGACCCTTCGTCAGACCGGTCTCAACACCGGCAGCCACGACCTGCCCGTCTCGCCCGCCCTCAACGCCTTCATGGGCACCGCCTGGGCCCCCACCCCGCTGCCCGCCGACGACCGCGTCCCCGGCTACGCCGTCCTCCCCGGCCGCCGCGCCCGGCTCTCCGCCGCGTTCCCCGGCGAGCGCCTGATCGTCCCGGCCGGCCGCCTCAAGGTCCGCAGCAACGACGTCGACTTCCGCTTCCGCCCGCACAGCGCCTACGCCTGGCTGACCGGCCTCACCGGCGAGGACCAGGTCGGCCACCTCCTCGTCCTCGAACCCACCGGGCCCGAGGGCCACGAGCCCGTCCTCTACCTGCGCCCGCGCTCCCCCCGCGGCGGCGACCCGGTCCGCGGCGCCGAGTTCTTCCGGGACCGCCGCTACGGCGAGTTCTGGGTCGGCCGCCGCCCCGACCTCGACGAGGCCGCCCGGCTCACCGGCGTCCGCGTCGAACACCTCGACGAGGTGGAGAAGCTGCTCACCGGCCCGCAGCCGGTCACCCGCATCCTCGCCGGCGCCGACCCCGAGCTCGACGCCGCCACCGGCCGCCCCGGCTCCGCCGCCCTCGGTGAGGCCGACGGCACCTTCGCCGCCGTCCTCTCCGAGCTGCGCCTGGTCAAGGACACCTGGGAGGTCGAGCAGCTCCAACTCTCCGTCGACCACACCGTGCTGGGCTTCGAGGACGTCGTCCGCGCACTGCCCGCCGCCTTCCGCCACCACCGCGGCGAGCGCTGGATCGAGGGCGTCTTCAACCTGCGCGCCCGCGCCGAGGGCAACGGCATCGGCTACGAGACCATCGCCGCCTCCGGCGCGCACGCCTGCGTGCTGCACTGGATCCGCAACGACGGCCCGCTCGACAACTCGCAGCTGCTGCTGCTCGACGCCGGCGTCGAGACCGACACCCTCTACACCGCGGACATCACCCGCACACTCCCGCTCTCCGGCACCTTCAGCCCCGTCCAGCGGCAGGCCTACGAGCTGGTCCTCGCCGCACAGGACGCCGGCATCGCCGCGCTGCGCCCCGGCGCCCGCTTCCGCGACTTCCACCAGGCCGCCGCGCGCGTCATCGCCGAGGGCCTCGCCGACTGGGGCGTCCTGCGGGTCTCCGCCGAGGAGGCGCTCGCCGACGACAGCGGCCTCTACCGCCGCTACACCCTCTGCGGCACCGGCCACATGCTCGGCCTCGACGTCCACGACTGCGCCCAGGCCCGCGCCGAGACGTACCTGGACGGCGTCCTGGAGGAGGGCCACGTCCTCACCGTCGAGCCCGGCCTCTACCTCCAGCCCGACGACGAGACCCTCCCGCTCGAACTGCGCGGCCTCGGCATCCGCGTCGAGGACGACCTCGTCATCACCTCCGACGGCGCCCGGCTGATGTCCGGCGCCCTCCCCCGCACCGTCCCGGCGATCGAAGCCTGGATGGCCGACCTCCTCGGCTGACCCCGCCGTGCAGCACCGGCAGGGGGCGCGGGCGGCCTCGACCGTCCGATCCCCTTGCCGCGCGCTGGCCTCCGCATCGCGGACGGATCGCGTCCGGGGGACGACAGTTCCCGCTCCCCGCGCCCACGGCGCGCGCCGGCGCAGTGGGATGATCACCGGCATGAGTGCATCCGGCAGTGAGCTGCTGACGCCCGCGGAGACGGTCGAGCGGTCCGGGTTCAGCCTGGACACCCTGCGGTACTACGAGCGGATCGGGCTGCTGGACCGCGTACGGCGCGGGCGGACCGGGCAGCGGCAGTTCGGCCGGAACGACCTCGCCCGGCTCGCGATGCTGCGCTCCCTGCGGGACACCGGGATGCCGATCGCGGGCATGCTCCGGTTCGCCGAGCTGACCCGCGGCGGCGAGGCGACGGTGGCCGAGCGGCTCGCCGTGCTGGAGGAGCACGACGCGCTGGTGGAGGAGCAGCTCGCCCACCTGCGGCGTCAGCAGCAGCACATCCGCGCGAAGATCGGCCACTTCCGGGCCGCTCTCAGCGACGCGCCTGCGCCCACAGCTCCTTGACGAGATCGGCGGCCGGGCCCGGCCGGGCCGCCCGGTGGCCGGTGCCGGCCCACAGGTGCATCGCCGACGTGTCCGCCCGTGCGGTCGCCGCCGCGCGCAGCGGCTGGGTGAGGTGGTGCACCTCGGGGTAGGCGGGCGGCGCGAACGGCTCGTACCGGTCGATGAACGCGTTGCGCAGACCGCGCGCCGGGCGTCCGGTGAAGGCGCGGGTCACCACCGTCTCCGGGAGCTCGGTCAGCGCCGCCCGGTGCGGCGCCGAGGCCCCGGACTCGTCCGCCCGCAGCAGCGCCGTCCCCAGCTGGACGGCCACCGCCCCGGCCCGCAGCGCGGCGGCGATCGCCGCGCCGTCGGCCAGGCCGCCCGCCGCGATCAGCGGCAGCGCCGTCACCGCCCGCACCGCGGCGAGCAGTTCGAGCAGCGGCAGCTCCCCCGGGCGGTCCGTCACCGCGTGCGTGGCCCGGTGCCCGCCCGCCTCCGGGCCCTGCACGCAGAGCGCGTCCATCCCGGCGGCCGCCGCACGGCGCGCCTCGTCGGGCGAGGTCACGGTGCCCACCTGGAAGGAGCCGGCCGCCCGCAGCGCCCGCGCCTCCTCGGGGGCGGGCAGGCCGAAGGTGTACGAGACCACGGGGACGGGCTCCGGCAGGGCCAGCAGCGCGGCGATCTTGGCGTCCCAGTCGTCCCGGTCCGGCGGGACGCTCTCCGGCAGCCGCACACCCCACCGCTCGGCCTCCGGCAGCAGCTGCGCCCGGTACCCGGCGACGGCCTGCGGGTCGCCCGGTGCGGCGGGCACGAAGAGGTTCACGCCGAACGGACGGTCCGTCAGCTCACGCACCTGCGCGATCTGTTCGACCGTCGCGGCGGCGCTGCGGTACCCGGCGGCGAGGAATCCCAGCCCGCCGGCCCCGTTGACCGCGGCCACCAGCTGCGGGGTGGTCGCCCCACCGGCCATGGGTGCGCCGAGGACGGGGACGGCGAGTTCGTCGAGCCGGACGGCGGCCATTGCGGGTTCCTCCACTCCACGGAACGGTTCGGGCCGCTCCACCCTACGCCCGGGTGTGCGGCGGCCGCGGCCGGGTACCGCGCCCCCGGCCGGCCCGCGGGGCGGCCTCACACCCCCCGCCGGATCAGCCCCCGCCCGCGCGCCTCGCGCACCGCCGCCGTGCGCGAATCCACGCCCAGCTTCGTGTAGATGTGCACCAGATGGGACTTCACCGTGGCCTGGCTCAGGTGCAGCCGCTGGCTGATCTGCTGGTTGGTGAGGCCGTCGGCGACCAGCCCCAGCACCTCCGTCTCGCGCGCGCTGAGCGCGGCCGCGGGCGTGCGCATCCGCTCCAGCAGCCGGTCGGCGACGGTGGCCGCCAGCGCGGTGCGCCCGGCGGCCGCCGAGCGGACGGCCCGGGCGAGCTCCTCCGGCGGCGCGTCCTTGAGCAGGTACCCGGTGGCCCCGGCCTCCAGGGCCGGGAGGGTGTCGGCGTCGGTGTCGTAGGTGGTGACGACGAGCACCCGCGGCGCCCCCGGCCGGGCGGTGATCGCCGCGGTGGCCTGGGCGCCGGTCATCGCCGATCCCGGCCCGAACTGGAGGTCCATCAGCACCACGTCGAGCGCCAGCTCCTCGGCCAGCTGCACCGCGCGTTCGGCGGTCGCCGCCTCGGCGACGATCTCGAAGTCCGGCTCGCCCTCCAGGACGGCCCGCAGCCCGGCCCGGACGACGGGGTGGTCGTCGGCCAGCAGCAGGCGGATCGCACCGTCGGTCACGAAGGCTCCTCGGTCGCGGGGACGGGCACCGGCAGGAGGACGGCGAGGGCCGTCCCCTCCCCCGGCGCGGACTCCACGGTGAAGGTACCGCCGAGTGCCCGCGCCCTGGCCCGCATCGACGGCAGCCCGAAGCCGCCCTCCCGGCCGGCGGCGCCCGCGGCGACCGCGGCCGGGTCGAAGCCCGTCCCGTCGTCGAACACGTCGAGCGCCACCTCGCTCTCCATGTAGCTGAGCGTGACGTCGGCGTGCGAGGCCTCCGCGTGCCGCACCGCGTTGCCCAGCGCCGACTGCGCGATCCGCAGCAGCGCCACTTCCTGCGGCACCGCCAGCGGCACCGGCTCCCCGGAGACGGTCAGCCGGACGGCCAGCCCGCTGTGCGCCGTGGTGGTGGTGCAGAGCCGCTCCAGCGCGACGGGCAGCGAGACGCCCTCCAGGTCCGCCGGGGCGAGTGCGCGGACGAAGCGGCGGGCCTCGGCCAGGTTGTCCTGGGCGGCCTGCCGGGCCTGTTCGACGTAGCCGGCGGCGGTGCCGGTCCGGTCGGGCAGTGCCCGCTGGGCGGCGCGCAGCAGCAGCTGGATGCTGGAGAGGCTCTGCGCGAGGGTGTCGTGGATCTCCCGGGCGAGCCGCTCGCGCTCGGCCAGCACGCCGGCGGTGTGGTGGGCGGCGGCGAGGTCGGCGCGGGCGGCGGTCAGTTCGTCGATGAGCCGGCGCCGCTCCTCGCTCTCCCGGTAGAGCGCCTGGTAGCCGAGCACGGTGGCGGTGGCGACGGCCGCGCCGAGCGCGGGCCCGATCGCACCGGCGACGCCGAAGGTCGCCTGGTGCCAGGACCAGCCGGCGATCGCCGCCGCGGCGGTGAGCCCGACGGCCACCAGCCCGGTCCGGCGGCCGAGCAGGTGCAGCTCCAGGAAGTACAGCGGGAACGCCAGCCAGACGCCGTCCTGGGTGGCGACGAGCAGGCCGACCCAGGTGACGCCGAGCAGGGCCAGCCAGAGCGCGGCGGCCCGGCGGGACCGGCGCACCGCGCCGACCAGCGGCCCGGCGGCGTAGACGGCGGCCGTCGCGGTCGCGGCGGCGGTGACCGCGGCCGGGTCGCCGTCCCGGCCGGCGAGGGCCCGCGCGACGGCGAGCGCGAGCAGGCCCGCCACCAGCAGGTGCAGGCAGACCTGGAGTACGCGGGCGACGGGGGTGGTGCGGGATCGTTCGGTCGCCATCCGTCCAGCCTAGGGTCCGCGGCGACGCCGGGGCATCAATCAAAAGGTTGAACTCCGCTTCTGCCCTTCGATGCCCGGGATCCAATCTCCGGTGCGATGCGGGAGCGGCCCCTCTGCGGCGACTGTGGTGAGGGTCCGCACCACACCCCGCAGAGGAAGGCTCACCCGTGTTCGTCGCCTGGAGGGATCTGGGGTTCGCCAAGGGGCGGTTCGCCCTGATGGGGACCGTCATCGTGCTGATCACCGTCCTGGTCGGCCTGCTCTCCGGACTCACCGCCGGGCTCGGCCGGCAGAACACCTCCGCCATCACCGGGCTGCCCGCCGACCGGCTGGTCTTCTCCAAGCCCGCCGACGGCCAGAAGCTCTCCTTCACCGACTCCCAGGTCTCCCCGGAGCAGTGGACCGGCTGGGCGAAGCAGCCGGGGGTCACCACCGCCCAGCCGCTCGGCATCACCACCACGAAGGCCGCCGCCGGGCAGCGCACCGCCGCCCTCTCCGCCTTCGGCGTCCCGGACGGCTCCGGCCTCGCCCCGCAGGGCTCCCTGCTGGCGCCCGGGCAGGCGGTGCTCTCCGAGACCGCCGCCGCGGACCTCGGCGGCCTGCACCCCGGCGCCGGCTTCACCCTGGCGGGGCATCCGCTGCAGGTCGCGGCGGTGGCCGGCGACGCCTCGTACAGCCACACGCCGGTCGTCTGGACCAGCCTCGCCGACTGGCAGCAGATCGCCCCGGGTGGGGCCGGCCACGCCACCGTGATCGCACTGACCACGGCCCCCGGCGCGGACCTCGCCGCCGCCGACGCCCGCTTCGCCACCGAGACCCTCGGCCGGACGGACGCCCTCGCCGCGATCGGCTCCTACACCTCGGAGAACGGCTCGTTGCAGCTGATGCGCGGCTTCCTGTTCGCGATCTCGGCGCTGGTGATCGGCGCCTTCTTCACCGTCTGGACGATCCAGCGCAGCGGCGACGTCGCGGTGCTCAAGGCGCTCGGCGCGTCCACCAACTACCTGCTCCGGGACGCGCTCGGCCAGGCTGTGCTGCTGCTGGTCCTCGGCACGGCCGTGGGCACCGCCCTCGCGGTCGGTGCCGGGGCGCTGCTCGGCTCGGCGGTGCCGTTCGTGCTGGACGCGCCGACCGTCCTCCTGCCGGCCGCCGTGATGATCGCGCTCGGCGCGGTCGGCGCCGCCCTGTCCATCCGCCGGATCACCTCCGTCGACCCGCTGACCGCTCTGGGGAGCGCCCGATGACCCTGCACCTCGACCGCGTCACGCTGACCTACCCGGACGGCGACGGCCGGCTGACCGCCCTGGACGAGGTCTCGCTCACCGTCCCCAAGGGCTCGATCACGGCGGTGGTCGGGCCGTCCGGCTCGGGCAAGTCGAGCCTGCTGGCCGTGGCCGCGACGCTGATCACGCCCGACTCCGGCCGGGTGGTCGTGGACGGCGTCGGGACCGCCGGGCTGGACCGCGCCGGGCTCACCGCGCTGCGCCGGCACCGGATCGGCATCGTCTTCCAGCAGGCCAACCTGCTGCCCTCGCTGACCGCCGCCGAGCAGCTCCAGGTGATGGCCCATCTCGACGGCCGCTCCCCGCGCGCCGCCCGGCCCCGGGCGCTGGAGCTGCTGACCGCCGTCGGCCTGCGCGACCGGGCCGACCGCCGCCCGCACCAGCTCTCCGGCGGCGAGCGTCAGCGCGTCAACATCGCCCGCGCGCTGATGAACGACCCGACGGTGCTGCTGATCGACGAGCCCACCAGCGCGCTGGACCACGAGCGCGGGGCCGCCGTCCTCGACCTGATCACCGAGCTGACCCACCGCCGCGCCACCGCGACCGTCCTGGTCACCCACGACCGCACGCACCTCACCGCGGTCGACCAGGTGGCCGAGGTCCACGACGGGAGGCTCACGGTGCCGGCGGCGGCGTGAGCCGCAGCTGCGCGGTCAGCCGGTGCTGCGCGGTGAGCCGGTGCTGCGCGGTGAGCCAGTGCGCCGTGAGCTACTTCTTCACCGCGAGCACGTCGTCCGCCAGGAGCGTCACCGACGCCCCGATCGACCCCGGCAGGGTGAACGACTGCCCCGGGTGGTGGACGGCGTGCACCCGGTACTCGCCGTCCTGCGGATCGGTGAGCACCATGACCCGCCGGTTCGTCCGGTCCACGATCACGTACACGGGCACCCCGGCCGAGGCGTAGGCGGCCGGCTCGGCCTTCAGGTCGTCGCTGAGGTTGGAGGAGGTCACCTCCAGCACGAGACGGAACACCGCCGGGTCGTAGCAGTTGTACTCGACCAGGTGGTCGTCGGCGCCCGCATCGAGAATCGCCAGGTCGGGAACCGCGTAGTCGGACGGACCGTCCGGCAGCCGGATGCCGACGTTCTGGAAGACCTCGGCCTCCTCCTCGTTCAGCCCGGCGGCGAACAGCTGCCGCATGAGCCTGCTGAGCGATCGGCCGTGCTGCATGTTCCGCGGCGGCGTCACGGTGATCCGGCTCCCGATGATCTCGACCCGGTGGCCGGCGAACTGCTCGGAGATCACTTCGGCGACTTCGAGCAGCGTCGGCTGCCCCGTGGGTTCTTCCACTGCTGCGGCGGACATGGAATTCCTCCTGGCTGCCGATGTCGAGAACATCGTCGTAGAACCCGGCCGCGGTCGGGCGCCCGATCCTCCGTACTCACCCGGACGAGCGACCCGGAGCTACCGCGACCGCAGCTTCAGCGCCGAGCGCTCCTCCACCGCGTCGGCCTGGCCCTCGGCCCAGAGCGAGCGGACGTGGCCGAGGTGGCGGGCCATGCAGGCCTCGGCCGCTTCGGCGTCGCCGGAGAGCATGAGGTCGAGCAGCTCCAGGTGCTCCTCGGCCGAGGAGACGAGCTCGCCGCGCTGGTCGAGGCGGTTGAGGCCGTAGAGCCGGGAGCGCTTGCGCAGGTCGCCGACGACCTCGACCAGGTGGGCGTTGCCGGCCAGGCCGATCAGGTCGAGGTGGAACTGGCGGTCGGCCTCCAGGTAGCCGATCAGGTCGTGCTTGCGGGCGGCGGCGACGATCGCCTCGGCCTGCGGGCGAAGCCGCTCCAGCTGCTCGGCGGTGGCGGCCCGGGCGACCCGGCCGACGGTGGGGATCTCGATCAGGGCGCGGATCTCGGTGAACTCGTCGAGGTCGCGCTCGGTCAGCTCGGTGACCCGGAAGCCCTTGTTGCGGACGGCCTCGACCAGGCCCTCGCGGGCGAGGTCGAGCATGGCCTCGCGGACGGGGGTGGCGGAGACGCCGAAGTCGGCAGCCAGGGCCGGCGCGGAGTAGACCACTCCGGGGCGCAGCTCGCCGGAGATCAGGGCGGCGCGGAGGGCGTGGGCGACCTGGTCGCGCAGCCGCTCCTGGACGGAGATCAGGGTGCGGGGTTTCAGGTCGGACATGGCGTTCCTCCGGTGGTCGCAGGACACCAGCGTACAATGTCACGTTACGTTGAGCGGGCAACAATCGGTGATTCGAGCGATCGGCCGGGGTCCGCGGCGACGCCCGGAGCCCATGGTGGCAGTGTGCCGCCGACCGTGACAACGGTCGGCGGCACACTGCGTGCGAGCGGGCACCCGGCCCGCCCGGTCCGCACCCACCGGAGGCGGATACGCCGAAGCGGCCGGTGCGGCGGGGGATCCCTCCCCGCCGCACCGGCCGCGGGTCCGGCCGACGGCCACCACGCCCGGCCGGTCCCCGGTGCCGCCGCGCCGCGGCACCACCGAAAGCCCCGGGCGGCCCGACGGCCGCCCGGGGCCCGCCTCAGGCCCCGGCCCGGTGCACCTGCGCGGCGACCGCGAGGTCCTGCCAGGCCATCCCGACGCTCTTGAAGAACCGCGGCCGGCCGGTCGGCACCGGCGCCTCGCCGCGCACCAGCTCGGCCAGGTTCCACAGCCGGTCGGCACCGGTGACGCCCGCCATCAGCAGGTCCCCGGCCTCCCGCAGCGCGGCCGACCTCGCCTCGACGTACAGCTCCGCGCGGCCGACCAGCACCGCGTCCACCTCGCGCGCCTCCGGCTCGTGCGAGCCGACCGCCGCCACCACGGCGCGGTCGGGCACCAGCGCCCCGTCGAACAGCGGGGTGCGCGCGGTGGTGCAGCAGACCACGAGGTCCGCCTCGGCCACGGCGTCCGCCGTGCCCACCGCGGCCTCAAGCCCGCGGGCCCGCGCGTACCGGGCCAGCTCCTCGGCGGGTGCCGTGCGCCGGGCCACCACGGTGACCCGGCTCAGCGGCCGGACGGCGAGCAGTGCGTCCAGGTGCCCGTAGGCCTGCGGCCCGGCACCGAACAGCACCAGGTGCGCGGCCTCCGGATCGGCCAGCCGGGAGAGCGCGACGGCGGTGACGGCGGGCGTGCGCAGCGCGGTGAGCGCCGCGCCGTCCAGCAGGGCGACGGGCTGCAGGGTCGGCCCGTCCAGCAGCAGGTAGCTGCCGGTGATCCGGGGCAGGCCGCGGGCCGGGTTGTCCGGGGCCACTCCGGCGATCTTCACGCCGGCGTACCCGGCGGAGGCGGCCGGCATCAGCAGCAGCTCCCCGGCCGGCACCGGCATCGCCGAACGGGCGGGTGTGGCCTCCGGGTCCAGCCCTTCCAGCAGCACGCGCTCGATCGCCCCGGCGGCCTGCGCCGGGGTCAGCCCGGGCACCAGCCCCGCGGCGTTCCCGTGGACGCCCGGCGCGGCGCGCCGGAGCGGCTCGGCGGCCGCGCCGGGCAGCGTGGGGTCGTCACGTCGGTCGCCGGTCACAGCAGGAACCCCGTGCCGAGCGCGTCGTCCGGCTCCAGGACGAAGCCGTGCTCGCCGGTGCGGTGGGCGGTGCCGGTGACCTCGGTGACGACGCCGGCTCCGAGCGGGTCGCCACCGGGCAGCACCCGGCCGGCGAAGACCGTGCCGATCACCGACTCGTGGCGCAGCTCGTCGCCCGGCACGATCCGGCCCTCGGCGGCGAGGACGGCCAGCCGGGCCGAGGTGCCGGAGCCGCACGGCGACCGGTCGATCTGGCCGTCCGCGAAGACGGTCACGTTGCGCTGGCTCAGCTGCCCGTCGGCGTCGGGCAGTTCGTCGTACAGGATGACCCCGTAGACGCCCGAGAGCCGCGGGTCCGTCGGGTGCTGCACGGCCGGCGAGCCGGCCAGGGCGGCCCTGATCTCACGCCCGGCGGCGGTGAGTTCGGGCAGCAGGCCGGGCTCGACGGCCAGGCCGAGCGCGGCCGCCGGGACGGAGGCGTAGCAGGCGCCGGCGTGCGCGACGGCGACCTCCACCACTCCCCGCCCGGTCTCCACCGGCAGCTTGAGCGCGCTGACGACGGCCGGCACGTTGCGGAAGGTCACCCCGGTGGTGCGGCCGCCCTCGCGGTGGACCAGAGCGGTGACCCGCCCGGACGGCACGTCGATCCGCACCCGCGCCACGCCGTCCGCCGGGGCCGCGACCAGACCGGAGTCCACCGCCCACGCGCCGAGGGCGATGGTGCCGTGGCCGCAGGCGGTCGAGTAGCCGTCCTTGTGCCAGAACAGCACGCCGAGGTGCGCCTCGTCGTCGTCCGGCGGCACCAGGAACCCGCCGTACATCCCGGCGTGCCCGCGCGGTTCCCGGGTGAGCAGCTGCCGCACCCGGTCGAGCGCGCCGGGCCGGGGCGCGGTGGCGGTGCCGCCCGCGCCGAGGGCGATGGCCCGCCGCTCGGCGACGGTGTCACCGGGGGTGGCCGGCGCCCCGTCGAGGACGATCCGGAAGGGTTCGCCGGCCGTGTGGTAGTCCACGGTCCGCACCTGCATCAGGCACCACCGGCGGGCAGCAGGGTGACGGTGCGGCCCTGGGTGTAGAAGTCCAGCGCGTCCTGGCCCTGCTCCCGGGCGCCGTGGCTGGCGCCCTTGGCGCCGCCGAACGGCAGGTGGAAGTCGACGCCGCTGGAGGGCGCGTTGACGCGGATCATGCCCGCGTCCAGCCGGTCGGCGGCGGCCAGCGCGACGTCGAGGTCGCGGGTGTGCACCGAGGCGGACAGCGTGTACGGGGTGTCGTTGGCGAGCGCGATCGCCTCGTCCAGGTCCGCCGCGGCGTGCAGCACGGCGATCGGGCCGAAGAACTCCTCGCGCCGCAGCGGGTGGTCGTCCGGCACGCCGGCGACCAGGGTCGGGTCGAGGTACCAGCCGGTCCGCTCCGGCGCGCCGCCGCCGGTCAGCACCTCGGCGCCGGCCTCGCGGGCCGAGGCGACGGCCTCGGTGATCGCGTCCCGGGAGCCGGCGTTGATGACCGGCCCGCAGGACGTGTCGTCGACCAGCGCGAGCGCCTTGACCAGGGCGGCCCGCAGCGGCTCGTACGCCCCGCCGACGGCGATCACCCGGCTGGTGGCGGTGCACTTCTGGCCGGCGTACCCGGCGATCGCGGCGGCCAGGTGGGCGGCCGCCTGCTCCATGTCGGCGTCCGGGAGGACGAGTGCCGCGTTCAGCCCGCCGAGTTCGGCCTGGACGGGGATGCCGCGCTCGGTGGCGGTCCGGACGACCTGCCGGCCGACCCCGGTGGAGCCGGTGAACGAGACCACGTCGGCGATGCCGACCAGCTCGCCGCCCTCGGCGCCGCCGCCCGGCAGCACGGTGAAGACGTCGGCCGGCAGCCCGGCCTCGGCCACCAGCTCGCCGAGCCGCAGCGCGCAGCCGATCGCCTCCGAGGAGGGCTTGAGCACCACGGAGTTGCCGACGGCCAGCGCCGGGGCGGCCTTCCAGGTGGGGATCGCGAGGGGGAAGTTCCACGGCGTGATCAGCCCGGCCACCCCGTACGGGCGGCGGCGGGTGAGCAGCAGCCCGGGGCCGGCGGCGGTCTCGTGCACGGCGCCGGAGGCCGCGAACGGCGCCTGGGCGTAGTAGCGCCAGATCGCGGCGGTGCGGGCGACCTCGCCGCGTGCCTCGGCGAGCGGCTTGCCGACCTCGCGGACGACCAGCGCGGCCAGCTCGTCCGCGTGCGCCTCGACCAGCTCGGCGATCCGGGTGAGCGCGGCGGAGCGGGCGCCGGCGCCGGCGGCGAGCCAGCCGGACTGTGCCGTCCGGGCACGGCCGACGGTGGCCCGCA
Source organism: Kitasatospora sp. NBC_01560 (assembly GCF_045208415.1). Classification (NCBI taxonomy): domain Bacteria; kingdom Bacillati; phylum Actinomycetota; class Actinomycetes; order Kitasatosporales; family Streptomycetaceae; genus Kitasatospora; species Kitasatospora sp. NBC_01560. The sequence goes on from NZ_CP109364.1 coordinate 2,520,019, forward strand.
CGGCTTCGGCACCGGGCGCGGGCGCCTCGGCGACGAGGTCCGTGGGATCGGCGGGGTTGTACGAACGGATCGTCACAGCAGCTAGTCCTTAGCGGAGATCAGCGGGGGGCGGCGCCGGCTTCGGAGCGGTCAGAGCAGGAAGCCGGCCGGGAACGGGTCGCTCGGGTCGAGGAAGTACTGGGCGGTGCCGGTGATCCAGGCGCGTCCGGTGACGGTGGGGACGACGGCGGGCCGCCCGGCCACCTCGGTCTCCTCGACCAGGCGCCCGGTGAAGGTCGTCCCGATGAAGGAGTCGTTGCGGAAGTCCCGCCCGAGCGGCAGCTCGCCGCGCGCGTGCAGCTGGGCCATCCGCGCGGACGTACCGGTGCCGCAGGGCGAACGGTCGAACCAGCCGGGGTGGATGGCCATCGCGTGCCGGGAGTGCTCGGCGGTGGAGCCCGGGGCGAGCAGCTGGACGTGGTGGCAGCTGTGGATGGACGGGTCCTCCGGGTGCACCGGGCGGTCCGGGCCGGCGTTGATCACGTCCATCAGGGCCAGGCCGGCGGCCAGGATCTCCTCCTTGCGCTCGCGCTCGAACGGGAGCCCGAACTCGGCGAGCGGCAGGACGGCGTAGAAGTTCCCGCCGTACGCGAGGTCGTAGCCGACGGTGCCGTACCCGGGCACGTCGATCTTACGGTCCAGCGCGACGGAGTAGGAGGGAACGTTGCGAATGGTCACCGCCTTGGCGGCGCCGTCCTCGACGTGCACCTCGGCGACCACCAGGCCGGCGGGGGTGTCCAGCCGGACGGTGGTGACCGGCTCGACCACCGGCACCATGCCGGTCTCGACCAGCACGGTGGCGACGCCGATGGTGCCGTGGCCGCACATCGGCAGCAGTCCGGACACCTCGATGTAGAGCACGCCGAAGTCGGCGTCCGGCCGGGTCGGCGGCTGGAGGATCGCGCCGCTCATCGCGGCGTGACCGCGCGGCTCGTACATCAGCAGCGTGCGGAAGTGGTCCAGGTGCTGCTGGAAGTGCGCCCGGCGCTCGGCCATGGTGGCGCCGGGGATGACGCCGAATCCACCGGTGATGACCCGGGTCGGCATGCCCTCGGTGTGCGAGTCGACGGCGTGGAACACGTGGCGGCTGCGCATCTGCTTGCGGCTCCCGTCGGGTGGCGTGGTCATGGGTGGTGGGTGACGCGGTGGTGGGTGACGCGGTGGTGGGTGACGCGGTGGTGGGTCGGCCGGGCCGGCTGCCGCCCCCTGGGCAGCCGGCCGCACCGGATGGGCCGGGCGTTACGCCAGGCCCTCGGCCAGCGCCTTCTCGGTGGCGGCGCGGACGGCCGCCTCGATCTCCGGGGTCAGCGGCAGCCGCGGTGCGCGGGTCGGGCCGCCGGGGCGGCCGGCGATGTCCATCGAGAGCTTGATCGCCTGCACGAACTCGGTCTTGGAGTCCCAGCGCAGCAGCGAGTGCAGCGCCTTGTAGAGCGGCAGCGCGGTCTCCAGCTCGTGCGCGACGGCGGCCCGGTAGAGGGCGACGCTCGCCTCGGGAAGCGCGTTCGGGTAGCCGGCGATCCAGCCGACGGCGCCGGCCAGCGCGAGCTCCAGCAGCACGTCGTCGGCGCCGATCAGCAGGTCCAGCCCGGGGGCCAGCTCGGCGATCTCGTACGCCCGGCGGACGTCGCCGCTGAACTCCTTGACGGCGACGATGGAGCCCGCGGCGTGCAGCTCGGCGAGCAGCTCGGGGACGAGGTCGACCTTGGTGTCGATCGGGTTGTTGTAGGCGACGATCGGCAGGCCGGCCTTCGCGACCTCCGCGTAGTGGCCGCGGACGGCCGCGCGGTCGGCGCGGTAGGCGTTCGGCGGCAGCAGCAGGACGGAGCCGGCCCCGGCCTCGGCGGCCTGCTCGGCCCAGCGGCGGGACTCGGCGCTGCCGTACGCGGCGACGCCGGGCATCACCCGGGAGCCGTCGCCGGCGGCCTCGACGGCGACCTCGACGATCCGGGCGCGCTCCTCGGCGGTGAGGGTCTGGTACTCCCCCAGCGAGCCGTTGGGGACGACGCCGTCGCAGCCCGACTCGATGAGCCAGCGGACGTGGTCGGCGTAGGCGTCGTAGTCGACGGAGTGGTCCGGGCGCAGCGGGATCGTGGTGGCGACCATGATGCCGCGCCAGGGCCGGGTGGTGTCGTGCTGGGTGTAGGACACAGGTAGCTCCTTGGTGAGGTGTGACATTTTATTAGATGGCGCGCGGTGGAGACAAGGGCCCCCGCCGTGCAGGTTCCGACCGCCGGGCCCGGCCCGGTGGTCAGCCTGTCGGGAGCCCCTCCGCCGAAGGGCCCCCGACAGGCGTCCGCCCGGCCGGCGGGCCGGCCGCGAGCTGGGAGAGCGGCACCGGGCAGGAGAGCGGACGGCTGTCCGCCCGCGCCTCGCCGCCGCCCGCGAGGCAGGCCACCGCAGGACCGCACATCCGGCCCTGGCACCAGCCCATCCCGGCCCGGGTGAGCAGCTTGACGGTCCGCGCGTCGCCGGCGCCCAGCTCCTCCACCGCCTCCGTGATCCGGGCGGCCGGGACCTCCTCGCAACGGCAGACGTCGGTGTCCGGGCGCAGCCACTGCGGCCAGCCCGGGCCGGGCCGGTGCGCCGCGGCCATCAGCTCGGCGAAGGCCCGCAGCCGCGAGCGCCGGCGCAGCAGCGCGGAGCCCGCCGGGGCCCCGGCCACCGCGAGCGCGGCCAGCTCGCCCTCGGCGATCGCCAGATCCGCACCGCCGACACCGCAGGTCTCGCCGGCCGCCCAGAGCCCGGGGAGAGTGGTCCGCATCCGGGCGTCGACCGCGAGCGCGACCGCACCGTCCGCGGTGGTCCTGGTCCCCGCGCCCAGCTCGGTGGCCAGCTCGATCTGCGGCAGCAGTCCGTGCCCCACCGCGAGCGCGTCGCAGGCGATCCGCCGCTCCGTCCCCGGCACCGGCCGCCAGTCGGCATCGAGCCGGGCCACCGTGACGGCGGTGACCCGGTCGGTGCCGTGCGCCTCGACGACGGCGCTGCGCCGGCGCAGCCGGACGCCGTGCCGCAGCAGCGCCGCGCCGTGCCCGGCCCCCTCGACCAGCTTGGCCGGGACGGCGGCCAGCACGCCGGGGCGCCGGGCGTAGCCCAGGTAGTCGGTGGCCTCGACCACGGCGGGCACCCGGGCGCCGGCCGTGACCAGCGAGGACGCCGCCGCGAGCAGCAGCGGCCCGCTGCCGGCGACCACGATCCGCCGGCCGGGGAGCACCAGGCCGGACTTGAGCATCGCCTGGGCGCCGCCGGCGGTGACCACCCCGGGCAGCGTCCAGCCGGGGAACGGCAGCTGCCGCTCGTACGCGCCGGTGGCCAGCAGGACGGCGACGGCCCGGACGGTCGCCCGGTCGGCGGCCGCCGGCCCGAGGGTCGCGTGCAGCGACCAGGCGGTGTCGCCGCCGTCGGTCGTGCCCGGCGCCGCAGCCGGGCCGGCCGGCCGCTCCAGCGCCCAGACCTGGTGCCCGGACAGGTGGTCGATCCGGCCGGCCCGCCGGTGTGCGGCGAGCCGGTCGGCCAGGCCGGTGTAGACGGACCAGCCGTGGTGCAGCCGGTCCGGCCGGGCGGCGCCGAGGCCGGGCGCGGGGTGGCGGTAGTACTGCCCCCCGGTCTGCGGGCCCGCGTCCACGAGGGCGCAGTGCAGCCCGAGATCGGCGGCCGCCACGGCGGCGGCGAGGCCGGCCGGGCCGGCGCCGACCACCGCGAGGTCGTACGGTCCGCGGTGCCCGGCGGCGGGGCGGGCCGGGGTTTCAGACGGCGAGGTCGGCACGGCCGTTGCCCTCCTGGGTGGTGACGGTGGTACCGGGCTCGGCCGGAAGCAGGCAGGTGCGCTGGTTGGGCCGTCCGTCGACGGTGGCCAGGCAGTCGAAGCAGACGCCGATCCCGCAGAACGCCCCGCGCGGCCGGCCGCCGACCCGGGTGGTGCGCCAGGCCAGCACGCCGTCGGCCCAGAGCGCGGCCGCGATCGACTGTCCGGGCAGCGCGGGCACGGCCCGGCCGTCGAACTCGATGGTGTGGGCGGGCTCCGGCTCCGCCCCGACCAGGTCGGCGGGGGTTCGGCGCATGAGGGGGGTTCTCCGTTCCGGTGGGGGGCTCGGGCGACGGGCGGGCCGCACGGCCGCGGGCGGGCGCGCGGCGGGGTTCACCGCGCGGCGGGGTTCACGAGGTGTCGTCGGCCCCGAAGCGGTCGGCCCGGAACGGTGCGAGGTCCAGCTCCGGGGCCTTGCCGGTGAGCTGCTCGCTGATCAGCAGCCCGGTGGCCGGGGCCAGCCCGATCCCCGCGCCCTCGTGCCCGCAGGCGTGGTACAGCCCGGACACCCGGGGGTCGGCGCCGATCGCGGGCAGGTGGTCCGGCAGGTACGGCCGGAAGCCGCGGTAGGCGCGCAGCACGCTGACGTCGGCGAGGACGGGGAACAGCGCCGCGGCCTGGGCGGCCAGCCGGTGCAGCACCTCGGTGGAGAGGGTCCGGTCGAAGCCGACCCGCTCCCGGCTCGCGCCGATCAGCACCGGTCCGCCGGGCGTGCCCTCGACCACCGCGGAGGTCTGCAGCGCGGCCGAGCCGCTGGCCACGTCCGCGACGTAGTCGGCGGCGTAGACCTTGCGCCGGACGATCCTCGGCAGCGGTTCGGTGACCAGGACGAAGCCGCGCCGGGGCAGCACCGGCAGGTGCACTCCGGCCAGCGCGGCCAGCTCGCCGCCCCAGGTGCCGGCCGCGTTGACCACGGCGGGCGCCGCCAGCCGCCGCCGGTCGGTCACCACCGCGCGCACCGCGCCGTCCGGGCCGAGGGCCAGCTCGCGGACGGTCTCGCCGGTGTACAGCACGGCGCCGTCGCGGCGGGCCGCGCGCAGCAGGTGGGCGGCGGCCAGGGCGGGCTGGACCTGGGCGTCCTGCGGGTAGAGGAAGCCGCCGGCCAGCCCGGGGGCCAGGTGCGGTTCGAGCTCGCGCAGCCGGTCACCGGGGATCTCCTCGGCGGTGACGCCGACGGCGGCCTGGGCGGCGGCGAAGGCGCGCAGGGCGTCCTGCCTGCCGGGGGTGGCGGCGACCACCAGTCCGCCCTTGGGCTCGTACTCGACGGCCTCGCCGAGCTCCTCGGCGAGCTCCTGCCAGAGCCGGGTGGAGAGCATGGCGAGGTCGAGCTCCGGCCCGGGCTCCTTGTCGGAGACCAGCAGGTTGCCCTCGCCGGCGCCGGTGGTGCCGCCGGCGACCGGGCCGCGATCGACCACGGCGACGGCCAGCCCGGCACGGGCGGCGTAGTAGGCGCAGGCGGCGCCGACGACACCGGCGCCGACCACGACGACGTCCAGGAGGGGGCTCTGATGCTGGTCCACGCCCAGTAATATGTCACATGCCATCGAACCTGCCAAGAGTGCCCCGCAGAACGGCCGAATCCATGCGAAAAGCCCCGGCCCGCCGGGGATCGGCGGACCGGGGCTCTCAGGGTTCTCGGAGCTCTCGGAGTGGTTCTCCGAGCTCGACGGCCTACGTGATGTCGTCCATCTGCTCGTGACGGGCGGCCGGCACCGGCGCCCCGGCCAGCGGCGTGCCCGAGGCCTCCACGGACTCCACCCCGGCCACCGGCTGCACCGAGAGGTCCAGCTGCGAGGCCTCCTCGTCGTCCAGCGCGAGGTCGGGGTTGCGGCGGGCCCGGCGGCGGTCGTTGAACAGCGCGATGGCGACGGCGATGAAGTACAGCGCCCAGATCGGCGCTGCCAGCACCAGCATGCTGACCGGATCCGCGCTCGGCGTGGCGAAGGCCGCGAAGACGGTGATCGCCATCACCATGCCGCGCCACCAGCCCAGCAGCCGCTTGCCGGAGACGATCCCGACCAGGTTCAGCATCACCAGCAGCAGCGGGAACTCGAAGGCGAGGCCGAAGACCAGCACCATCCGGGTCGCGATGTCGAAGTAGTCCTCGGGCGGCAGGATCGGCACGGTCTCGCTCGGGGTGAACGAGATCAGCACCTCGACCGTGGTCGGCATCACCAGGAAGGCACAGGCCGCGCCGGCCAGGAACAGCGGGGCGCCGCAGATCACGAAGATCACGGTGTACTTGCGCTCGTGCTTGTGCAGACCGGGCGCGACGAAGGCCCAGACCTGGTAGAGCCAGACCGGGACGGCGGCGACCACACCGGCCGTCAGCGCGACCTTGAGCATCCAGTTGAAGCCCGCGGTGAGGCCGATGTTGGAGACCTGCGCGCACCGGCCGTGGTAGTCCCCCGAGTTCGCGTCGTTGCACTGCGGCAGCGGCTGGAGCAGGAAGTGCTCCAGCTTCTTGTGGTACACCAGCGCGACGATCGTGAACACCACGATCACCAGGACCGACTTGACCACGCGGTTCCGCAGTTCCCGCAGGTGGTCGGCAAGGGCCATCCGCCCCTCAGGATCCTTGGGCGCCTTCGACGCCTTGGCGAGCTTGCTCAACCCCGGTCCTCAACTCGTGCGTCGAGGCCCGCCGGTCGACGGGCCTCCAGTGGTCGCGAGCGCCGACGCACAGGTCGGCGCCGGCGCGGCGCGCGCGGCTCAGTGCGCGCCGCCGCCGTCCGCCGGCGGCTGCGCGGCCCGGTCGGCCACCGGCCGGGCGGTCGCGGACGCTCCAGGCGCGGCCTGGATGGTCCTCGCCGCACCGGAGTCGGTCACCGCGGGGGCGGCCGGCGGCACGGACTCGGCGCCGTCCTGCGCGCCGTCCGACTTCATCGCCTTGGCCTCGCTCTTCAGGATCCGCATCGACTGGCCGAGCGAGCGCGCCAGATCGGGCAGCCGCTTGGCGCCGAACAGCAGAATGGCAAAGACGGCGACCACGAGAATCGCGGTCATCGAGGGACGCATGCCCGACCACCTTCAGTCATGGCGGCACCGGTGGGCCGCCCGCTGCGGGGATGGTAACCGCTGCGGATGACGCCCTGACGACGGCCGCCCGAACAGGACAGCGGCTCCCCGTCCTGAGGCGGGAGCCTTCCGAGAGCGTAACCCGCCCACACCCCGGCGCAGCAGCCCCCGGTACCCACCGATGCTCCGACGTGCCCGAGGACACTCAGCGCCCGGGTACCGCCGCCGCGAGGTCGCCGGCCGCCTCGGCCAGCGCGCGCGAGGCGGTGTCCACCCCCTCGGCCAGGGCCCGGACGTCCAGCCAGAGCCGGATCGCGAGGACACCGAGGACCAGCAGACCGGCGGTGACGAGCAGAACGGCGGCGACGAGCATCCAGGACATGCGCACCAGCCTACCGACCGCGGACCGGCCGGCCGGCGCCCCACCGGCTCGGGCCGCGGCGCCCGGCCGGCGCCGCTCGGCAGGTCGGGCCAGCCCGGCCGGCGGGGCTCAGCCCTCGACCGGTACCAGTCGCATCGTCCGGACCCCGGCGCCGGTCAGCGCCGTGACGATCTTCTCCCCGGCCGCCTTGCGCACCGAGGCCCCGCAGAGCGGGCAGCCGAAGCTGTAGTGGGCCTGGGCCGGCGTCCGCCCCAGGGTGAGGCGGAACTCCTCGGCCGGCAGCTCCACCTTCTCCCGGCACTGCGAGCAGTAGACCTTGAATCTGGTACCGGGCTCCACGGCTCAGACCAGCCCCGCCCCGCCGACCGCCTTCTCGTCGTAGGCGGCCAGCGCGTCGGCCGCGGCCGAGCGCGCCTGCTCGACCAGCTCCGGCGGCGAGACGATCCGGCCGTCCCGGCCGAGCCGCAGCGCCAGCGGGCGCAGCTGCGACGGGTCGGCGCTGCGCAGGGTGATCCGGAGCCCGCCGTCCGGCAGCTCCTCGGCGCGGTCGTGGGTGTAGTACTCGGCGACCCAGCGGCCGCCGGAGGTGACCTCGACCACCACCTCGGGGTCGTCCGCGGACGGGTTGACCAGCCCGCCGGAGAGGTCCCGGGGCTCACGCCTCGGCGGGTCGGAGGGGGTGTCCAGCACGCGGATCTCGGCGACCCGGTCCAGCCGGAACATCCGGTGGTCCTCCGAGGTCCGGCACCAGGCCTCCAGGTAGGTGTGCCCCTCGGTGAGCAGCCGGATCGGGTCGACCTCGCGCTCGGTCATGCCGCCGCGGCCGTGCGAGTAGTAGCGCAGCCAGACCCGGCGGCCCTCGCTGAGCGCGCGGTCGATGTCGGCGAACACGTGGCTCTCGGCCTCGAAGGTGACGCCGACCCGGGCGCTGCCCTCCGCGCTGTCCCCGGCGGCGTTCTCGATCTTGGCGACGGCCCGGGTGAGCGCCTCCCGGTCACCGGCCCGCAGACCGGGCAGGCCCGCCACCGCGCGGGCGGCGACCAGCAGCGCGGTCGCCTCGTCGGCGGCGAGGCGCAGCGGCTGGGCGACGTCGTCGACGTTGTGCCACCAGATCCGCTCGCCGTCGGTGTCGATGTCGAGCAGGTCGCCGCCGCGGAAGCTGGTGCCGCACATCGGCAGCACGTTGAGGTCGCCGATCAGCTCGCGCTCGGTGATCCCGAAGGCGCGGGCCACCTCGGCCACCTCGGCGCCGGGGCGCTCGCGCAGGTAGGTGACCAGCGAGAGCATCCGCCGGGTCTGGTCGATCGCGTTGCTCATGCCCGCACTCCCTCAACACTCTCCACAGCACCGGCACCGGCACCGGCGGCGGCACCGACGCCGGCCACCGCGCGCAGCCGGTCGATCACGTCCGCGCGCAGCTCCTCCGGCCCGAGCACCAGCACGTCCGGCCCGAACTCCGCGAGGTCGGCGCCGAGCCCGTTCCCGTACGGGATCTCCAGCTCGTCCCAGCCCTCGTCGGCCCGCCGGGTGCTCAGCGCCTTGGTCCGCAGCGGGAAGCCGGCCCCGCGGCGGACCCGCACGGTGGCGGTCGCGGTGGCCCCCTCACCGGCGAACTTGGCGACCGTGGCGCGGACGTCGACGTGCTCCGGCACGGCGCCGAGGAAGGCGCCGGAGCGGGAGCGGACCTTGCCGGTGATCCGGCTGAGCCGGAAGACCCGGGCGTCGCCGCGGTCGCGGTCCCAGCCGGCCAGGTACCAGTGGCCGCGCCAGCACTCCAGCGCCCAGGGCTCCACGGTGCGCTGCTCGACGGCGGCGGCGCCGGCCTTGCGGTACTCGAAGGTGACCGGGCGGCGGTCACGGGCGGCGGTGAGCAGCGGTTCGAAGGCGCTCTCGCGGGCCGGGATGCGCGGCTCCAGGGCGGTGCGGCCCTCGGTCTCGCCGAACGGGACGCCGGCGGCGCGGAGCTTCTGCAGCGCGCCGCTGGCCGCACCGGACATCTTGGCCTGCTGCCAGACCCGGGCGGCAAGGGTGAGCGCGGCGGCCTCCTCGGCGTCGAGGGCGATCTCCGGCAGGCGGTTGCGGTCGGCGCGGGCCAGGTAGCCGAGCTCGCCGTCGAGGGCGTTCTCGTCCACGTCGATCACCAGACCGAGTTCGCGCAGGTCGTCCTTGTCCCGCTCGAACATCCGGTTGAAGGCGTCCTCGCTGCTGTTCTGCCAGGCCTCGCGGTACGCCTCGATGGATTCCCGCAGCTCCTTCTTGGAGAGCGGACGTCTGGTGTTCATCAGGCACAGGGCGAGATTCATCAGCCGCTCTGCCTTGGCGATCGCCATCGCTGACCCTTCCGGTGTGCCGCGCCGTGCGCGGGGTGCGCCCGCCGGGTGGTCGTCGACCCGGCGGGACCGACCGTACCGGTAGCAGTACGCAGTGCAAAAGCCGAGGGTACAAACGCGTGGGGCCGCACCCCCGGTGCGGGGGTGCGGCCCTCGGTCAGCGCCGGTACCGAGCGGACCGGACCGGGATCAGACCGAGATCAGGTCGACCACGAAGATCAGGGTCGAGCCCGCCGGGATGAGCGGCGACGGCGACTGGTTGCCGTACGCGAGGTGCGCCGGGATGGTCAGCTCGCGGCGGCCGCCGACCTTCATGCCGACAACGCCCTGGTCCCAGCCCTTGATGACGCGGCCGGCGCCGAGCGGGAACTTGAAGGTGGACCCGCGGTTCCAGCTGGCGTCGAACTCCTCGCCGGACTCGAAGGTCACACCGGCGTAGTGGACCTCGACGACCTGACCGGGCTTGGCCTCGTCGCCGGTGCCGACCTCGATGTCGCGGATCTTGAGCTCGGTCGGCGCGTCACCGATCGGGAAGTCGATCTCCGGCTTCGTCTTGTTGCTCACAACTGCCTCTTCTCACGGTTGGGTCCATTCATGACCAAGCGACGGGCGCCCGCACCCGGTCCGTTCCCGGACCACGGTACGGGCGCCCGCCGCCCGTTCGGGTGCAGGGCACGCGGCCCACCCGAAGGTCACACGTACACCATTGTCACCCGAAAGTGGATCAGCCCTGACCCGCGTCCAGGATGTCGACCACGAACACCAGGGTCGAGTTGGCCGGGATGTCGCCCTGCGCCTGGTCCTTGTAGCCGAGCGAGGCGGGGATCACCAGCTCGACCCGGCTGCCCACGGTCTGGCCCTCCAGACCCTGGTCCCAGCCCGCGATGACCTGGCCGCCGCCGACCGGGAAGGCGAACGCCTGGCCCTTGCTCAGCGAGGAGTCGAAGACCTTGCCGTCCTTGAACAGCGCGCCGGTGTACTGGACGACGACCTTCTCGCCCTTCTCGACCTTCGGGCCGGTGCCCTTGATCAGGACGTGGCTCTTCAGCTCGGTCGGGTCGGCGGCGCCCTTCACCGGGGTGATCTCGGCGGGCTTCTTGCCGTTGTCCTTCACCTGGGGGAAGTCCGCGGGCGGCGGGGTGACGGTGCCGCTGACGGTCGCGTCGGGCGCGCTGACGTTGCGGATGTCGATCACGAACACCAGGTTGTCCTTGGCCCCGATCGACATGTTCGGGTTGCCCTGGGCGCCGAACGCGGCGGCCGGCGGGGCCACCACCATGACGCGGCTGCCGGCCTTCTTGCCGACCACGGCCTGGTCGAGCGCCGGGATCAGCGCATCGGTGCCGGCCTGGAAGATCTGCGGCTTGCCCGACTCGTCGTACGAGCTGGGGATGTCCTTGCCGGTCGTCCAGTCCTTGGCTGTGTAGTCGACCGAGGTCCAGGAGTTCTTCTCGATCTTGGCGCCGCTGCCCTCGGAGAGGACCTTGACCACGAAGGACCCGTCGGCCTGCTCGCCGGGCACCTCGATGGAGGCCTTCTTGCCGAACTCGCCGGTGACCGTCGGCAGCACCTTGGCGGTGTCCTTGATCGGCGGCACCGGTTCGGCGCTCGGCGTGGCCGGGGCGCTCTTCGTCGCGTCCGGCTGGGCCGCCGCGGTGTCCTTCTTGCCGTCGTCCTTGTTCACGACGTACAGCGTGACGGCGCTGCCGACCAGCAGCAGGGCCAGCACGGTGCCGAGGATCACACCGAGCCTGCCCACCCCGGGCGGGTTCTCGTCGTACCCGGCCTCCGAGGTGTCCTCGCGCCGCACGTTGGAGGCGAAGATCTGCGGGGCGGCGTCGGTCTTCGTGCCGCCGGTGCGCCGCTGGGCCTCGCCGGGCGCCGCCCAGCCGGCCTGCTGCTTCAGGATCGACGGCGGAACGACGATCGACTCGCCGTCGCCGGGCAGCGGGCCGCCGGGCCGCGAGTCGGCCGGGTCGCCGGCGGAGTTCCCGTTCGCGGCCCCGCCCGGGCTCGACTCTTTCTCAGACATGACTCCCCATCCATCTCGCCACGAGGTCTTCGAGGTCTACGGCCGGCGTGGTGAGCGCCGGGGTGCTGTCGCACGTACCGCCCGTTACCCGGACGCCGGCGGCGCCTACCACAGTGCGAGGGCAGTATGACAGGTCAAGATGAGGGCGGACGCTTCCTTGTGCGAGCGCCCGCCCAAGCGTACGGAATCCCACCCGTCTCTCCTAGAGCGTGTCCGCGCCGCAGCGTTGCGGCGGGACGGCCCGGACCGGGCAGCTCCGGCTGGACGGCCCGGCTAGACGGCCTCAAGGATGTCGATCACGAACACCAGCGTCGAGTTGGCCGGCACCGCGCCCTGCGCCTGGTCCTTGTAGCCCAGGGCCGGCGGCACCACCAGCTCGACCCGGCTGCCGACGGTCTGCCCGACGAGGCCCTTGTCCCAGCCCTCGATGACACTGCCGGTGCCGATCTGCAACGCCTGGGCGCCGCCGTGGCTCCAGGAGGAGTCGAACTGCTGCCCGTTGCTCCAGAGCACCCCGGTGTACTGCACGACCAGGGTCTGCCCGGACTTCACCTGCTTGCCCTCGCCCTTGATCAGCACGGCCTGCTGGAGGTCGGCCGGCGGGGCCTGCCCGGGCGGGATGGTGATCGTGACGGCGGCCTTCCCGTTGTCCTTCACCTGCGGCAGGGTGGCCGGCGGCTGGGTCATGGCGCCGGAGAGGGTGGAGTCCTGCGGCAGGCTCTCCATGATGTCCAGCACGAACACGACGGTGTCCCCGGGGGCCACGCCGAGCTGCGTGTTGCCCTGGCTGCCGAACGCGGCGGCCGGCGGCGCCACCACCAGGAGCCGGCTGCCGACCTTCTTGCCGATCACGCTCTGGTCGAAGGCGGGCACCAGCTGGCCACTGCCGGCCTGGTAGAGCTGCGGCTTGCCGCCCGCGTCGTAGGAGCTCGGCAGGTCCTTGCCGGTCGTCCAGTCCTTGGCGCTGTAGTTCACCGTCACCCAGTCGCCCTTGTTCACCGTGGAGCGGTCACCCTCGCTCACCGTGTTGACGACGAACTGGCCGCTGGGCGCGCCCTCGGGGATGGTGATGGTGGCCTTGCTCCCGAACCCGCCGCCCGACAGGGTCGGCATCGGCGCGGCCTCCGTCACCGGTGCGGGCACGGTGGGGGCGGCGCTGGACGCCGTGGGCGTCGCCGGGCTGGTCGCCTTGGTGGAGCTGCTGCAGGCGACCACCAGCAGCAGGGGCAGGGTGAGAAGCAAACCGGCGGTGCGGCGCACGGCGATCCTAACTGTCGGTCAGAGTCGGCTCTCCGGACTCGACGGACAGCGTATGCCCCGACCGCGTCCGGCCCCGGTAGACACCACCGGGGCCGGACGCCACGAAGATCACACCGGGGGCCGCCCGCCGCACGGCGGCCCCGGTGCAGGTCACATCCCCGCGATCAGCTTCTCCACCCGCTCGTCGACCGAACGGAACGGGTCCTTGCAGAGCACCGTCCGCTGCGCCTGGTCGTTCAGCTTGAGGTGCACCCAGTCCACCGTGAAGTCCCGGCGCTGCTCCTGGGCGCGGCGGATGAAGTCCCCGCGCAGCCGGGCCCGGGTGGTCTGCGGCGGGATCGACTTGGCCTCGAAGGTCTTGAGGTCGGTGGTCACCCGCAGGGCCTGGTTCTTCGCCTGGAGCAGGTAGAACAGGCCGCGCCGGCGGTGGATGTCGTGGTACGCGAGGTCGATCTGGGCGACCCGCGGGTTGGACATGGTCATCTGGTGCTTCTCGCGGTACCGCTCGATGAGCTTGTACTTCATGATCCAGTCGATCTCGGTGGCCACGCTGTCCAGCTGCTCGCTGCGGACCGCCTCCAGCGTCCGGCCCCAGAGGTCGAGGACCCTCGCGATGGTGCCGGTGTTGATGCCCTTGCGGTCGGCGAACTCCAGTGCCTTGGTGTAGTACTCCTCCTGGATGTCCAGCGCGCTGGCCTCCCGGCCGTTGGCCAGCCGGACCTGGTGGGTGCCGGTGAGGTCGTGGCTGACCTCCCGGATCGCCCGGATCGGGTTCTCCAGGGTGAGGTCGCGCATCACCACGCCGGCCTCGATCAGCCGCAGCACCAGGTCCGTGGCACCGACCTTGAGCAGCGTGGTGGTCTCGGACATGTTGGAGTCGCCGACGATGACGTGGAGGCGGCGGTAGCGCTCGGCGTCGGCGTGCGGCTCGTCCCTGGTGTTGATGATCGGGCGGGACCGGGTCGTCGCCGAGCTGACGCCCTCCCAGATGTGCTCGGCCCGCTGGCTGACGCAGTACACCGCGCCGCGCGGGGTCTGCAGCACCTTGCCCGCGCCGCAGATCAGCTGGCGGGTGACCAGGAACGGGATCAGCACGTCCGCCAGCCGGGAGAACTCGCCGTGCCGGGCCACCAGGTAGTTCTCGTGGCAGCCGTAGGAGTTGCCGGCCGAGTCGGTGTTGTTCTTGAAGAGGTAGACGTCGCCCGCGATGCCCTCCTCGTGCAGCCGCCGCTCGGCGTCCACCAGGAGCCCTTCGAGGATGCGCTCGCCCGCCTTGTCGTGCGTCACCAGCTCGGTGACCTCGTCGCACTCGGGGGTGGCGTACTCGGGGTGGGAGCCGACGTCGAGGTACAGCCGGGCTCCGTTGCGCAGGAAGACGTTGCTGCTGCGGCCCCACGAGACAACGCGGCGGAAGAGGTACCGGGCCACTTCGTCCGGTGACAGCCGTCGCTGCCCGCGGAACGTGCAGGTGACGCCGTACTCGTTCTCCAGCCCGAAAATTCGGCGGTCCATGAGGCATCCATTCTCTGATTGGAGCTGTCCGAAACCGCCTCCGCGGCGCCGAACCGGCCGCCGCAGGGGCACGGCAGTCCCGCACGACGGCGGGTGGCGGCCGCCGTACGGGGCTCCCTGGCACTGCTCAGTCGGACGCGTCCGACCGGTCCTTCCCGGCCGGCGGCGGGGTGGCCGCCGGCTTCTCGTCGTCGTCCGTCTCGGCGGTCTGGTCGCCGTCGAGCAGCCGGGCGAGCTGACTGCCCAGGATGCGCTTGAACTTGCGCTGCTGGAAGCGCTGGCGGTCCAGGACCGCCACCTCCAGCTGCTCGGGGGTGAGGGCGCGCGGGCTGCCGCCGTTGGGGTCCCGGGCGAGGGAGTCCACGGCGACCTTGACCGCCTCGGTGAGCGAGAGCCCGCTGCGGTGGCGCTGGCCCAGGTAGTTGCCGATCGAGTCGGCGTTGCCGCCCACCACCACGTAGTTCTTCTCGTCGACGACCGAGCCGTCCGGGGTGAGCCGGTAGATCTGGTCCTCTTCGGTGGTGCGGCCGACCTCGGCCACGATCAGCTCCACCTCGTAGGGCTTCTCGCCGACCGAGGAGAAGATGGTGCCGAGCGTCTGGGCGTAGACGTTGGCCAGGCCGCGGGCGGTGACGTCGGCCCGGTCGTAGGAGTAGCCGCGCAGGTCGGCGTAGCGGACGCCGCCGATGCGCAGGTTCTCGAACTCGTTGTAGCGGCCGACCGCCGCGAAGGCGATCTTGTCGTAGATCTCCGAGACCTTGTGCAGCGCCCGCGAGGTGTTCTCCGCGACGAAGACGATGCCGTCGGTGTAGGTGAGCACGACCACGCTGCGACCGCGCGCGATGCCCTTGCGGGCGTACTCCGCGCGGTCCGCCATGGCCTGCTGGGGCGAGACGTAGAACGGTGTCGACACCGGTGGCCGTCCCTTCCTTGGTAGGTGTGGCTAGAGCAGCGGGGCCTGCGGGCCGTTGGGGTGGATCAGGCGCTCGTCGGTGATCGAGACGGCGATCTCGGAGACCTCGGCGTCGGTGAGCCGGCGGAAGCCGTCCTCGGTGATCAGCGAGACGATCGGGAAGATCTTGCGGGCGAGGTCCGGCCCGCCGGTGGCGGAGTCGTCGTCGGCCGCGTCGTAGAGGGCCTGGACGACCAGGGTGGAGGCCTGCTCGGCTGACAGGCCGGCGCGGTAGAGCTTCTTCATCGAACCGCGGGCGAAGACCGAGCCGGAGCCGGTGGCGGCGAAGCCGCGCTCCTCGGAGCGACCGCCGGTGACGTCGTAGGTGAAGATCCGGCCGCGGCCGAGGTCCAGGTCGTAGCCGGCGAAGAGCGGGACGACCGCGAGGCCCTGCATCGCCATGCCGAGGTTGCCCCGGATCATGGTGGTGAGGCGGTTGGCCTTGCCCTCCAGGGAGAGCACGGTGCCCTCGATCTTCTCGTAGTGCTCCAGCTCCAGCTGGAAGAGCCGGACCATCTCGACCGCGAGGCCGGCCGTGCCGGCGATGCCGACCGCGCTGTACTCGTCGGCCGGGAAGACCTTCTCGATGTCGCGCTGGGCGATCACGTTGCCCATGGTGGCCCGTCGGTCGCCCGCGATCACCACGCCGCCGTCGAACACCGCCGAGACGATCGTCGTCCCGTGCGGGGCCTCGATCACCGCTCCCTCGGGCAGGGCGCGGCGGCCCGGGATCAGCTCGGGCTGGTGGTCCGCCAGGAAGTCGAGGAACGACGAGGACCCCGGGGTCAGGAAGGCAGCCGGTAGACGCCCGGTGCCACGAGTGTTGGCTTCCACACGATTCCTTCCAGGTAGCTTGAAGCGCGCTGCCCGGCACCCTACCCGCCCGACGATCACCGCCAACGCGTGGAGGGCCGGACCGGAGCGGGCGGACGGCCGTTGCCGTCCGCCCGCCCTCGGCGGTCGCGACCGTGAATTCCCTGAATGCCCGGACGGGGCTACTGGCCGCCCTTTTGGACAAACTGCCGCACGAAATCCTCGGCATTCGACTCGAGTACCTCGTCGATTTCGTCGAGAACCGCGTCGACGTCGTCGCTCAGCTTTTCCTGGCGCTCCTTGAGGTCCTCGGAATTCTGCGCTTCCGCAGCCTCTTCCTCGACCTCCTCGGAGGAGCGGTTCGCCCGCTGCTGGCCGCCGCCGGTGTCCTTGCTCGCCATTTCCCTCACCCCGCTCGATCCGTCTGGCACGGTTTGGTCGCTGCTTGCTGCACCGACCCTATACACAAGGTGCGACTACCCGCTTCCGGTTTGCCGGTGGCGCTTCCCGTCCCACACCCGCTGTCACCCCGGATGATTCCCATTTCGGCGGGTGTTCACCCGTGGTGATCGAAAAGTTACCCGCCGGAGAGCACCCGGAGCAGGTCCTCCGCCGTGCGGCAGCGGTCCAGCAGCTCCTTGACGTGGTTGCGGGTGCCGCGCAATGGCTCCAGGGTCGGGACCCGCTGGAGCGAGTCGCGGCCCGGGAGGTCGAAGATCACCGAGTCCCAGGAGGCCGCGGCGACGTGGTCGGCGTACTGCTCCAGACAACGCCCGCGGAAGTACGCCCTGGTGTCGTCCGGGGGCTTGGAGACGGCCCGCTGCACCTCCTCCTCGGTGAGCAGCCGCTCGAACCGGCCGCGCGCCACCAGGCGGTTGTAGAGGCCCTTCTCGGGCCGCACGTCGCTGTACTGGAGGTCGACCAGCTGGAGCCGGGAGTTGTCCCACTCCAGGGCGTCGCGGCTGCGGTAGCCCTCCAGGATCTCCCGCTTGGCGATCCAGTCCAGCTGCCGGGAGAGCGACATCGGGTCGCGCTCCAGCCGGCCCAGCACGTCCTCCCAGCGGGCCAGCACGTCCACCGTCTGCTCGTCGGCGTCGGTGCCGAAGCGGTCCTCGACGTACTTGCGGGCCAGCTCGAAGTACTCCAGCTGGAGCTGGACGGCGGTCAGCTTGCGCCCGTTGCGCAGCGTGATGAGGTGCTTGAGCGTCGGGTCGTGGGAGACCCGGTGCAGGGTCCGCACCGGCTGGTCGACCGCGAGGTCGGAGGCGATGAAGGAGTCCTCGATCATCGCCAGCACCAGCGAGGTGGTGCCGAGCTTGAGGTAGGTGGAGATCTCGGAGAGGTTGGCGTCGCCGATGATCACATGCAGCCGGCGGTACTTCTCGGCGTCGGCGTGCGGTTCGTCCCGGGTGTTGATGATCGGCCGCTTGAGGGTGGTCTCCAGGCCGACCTCCACCTCGAAGTAGTCGGCCCGCTGGCTGATCTGGAAGCCGTGGGCGGAGCCGTCCTGGCCGATGCCGACCCGGCCGGCGCCGGTGACCACCTGGCGGGAGACGAAGAACGGGGTGAGGTGGCGGACGATGTCGGCGAACGGTGTCGCCCGCTTCATCAGGTAGTTCTCGTGGGTGCCGTAGGAGGCGCCCTTGTTGTCGGTGTTGTTCTTGTAGAGGTGGATGGTCTGCCCGTTGGGCAGTTCCAGGGCGCGCTGGGCGGCAGCCGCCATGATCCGCTCGCCGGCCTTGTCCCAGAGCACGGCGTCGCGCGGGTTGGTCACCTCGGGCGAGCTGTACTCGGGGTGCGCGTGGTCGACGTAGAACCGCGCGCCGTTGGTCAGGATGACGTTGGCGAGGCCGATGTCCTCGTCGGTCAGCTGGCTGGCGTCCGCGACGTCGCGCGCGAGGTCGAAGCCCCGGGCGTCGCGCAGCGGATTCTCCTCCTCGAAGTCCCAGCGGGCCCGACGGGCCCGGTGCATCGCCGCCGCGTACGCGTTGACGATCTGGGACGAGGTGAGCATGGCGTTGGCGTTGGGGTGCCCGGGTACGGAGATCCCGTACTCGGTCTCGATGCCCATCACGCGCCGTACGGTCATGCGGCCCTCCTTGCCCGGTGCGCCGCCCCCCACGGGCGGAACACACGCTGACGTACCGCTGAACAACACCGAGGCCGGCGATGTGCCCGCGCACGGTGGGTCGAGCCTAGAACGCGCCACCGGCGGGCGGGTCCCGAGACGCGCCGTCCGGCTGCGGGGCCGCGAGGCGCCACAGCCGGACGGGGTGCGTGCCGTTCCGGGACCGGCGGGTGCCGGTCCCGGTTGCCGCGGGTCCGGGAACCACGCGGTTACAGGTACTGCCCGGTGTTGGCGACGGTGTCGATGGAGCGGCCGGACTCGGCGCCCTGCTTCCCGGTGACGAGCGTGCGGATGAAGACGATCCGCTCGCCCTTCTTGCCGGAGATCCGGGCCCAGTCGTCCGGGTTGGTGGTGTTCGGCAGGTCCTCGTTCTCCTTGAACTCGTCCACGCAGGCGGCGAGCAGGTGGGAGACGCGCAGACCGCGCTGACCGTGGTCCAGGAAGTCCTTGATGGCCATCTTCTTGGCACGGTCGACGATGTTCTGGATCATCGCGCCGGAGTTGAAGTCCTTGAAGTACAGGACCTCCTTGTCACCGTTGGCGTAGGTGACCTCCAGGAAGCGGTTCTCCTCGGTCTCGGTGTACATCCGCTCGACGACCGCCTGGATCATCGCCGCCACCGTGGCGTCGACGGAGCTGTCGTGCTCCTTGAGGTCGTCCGGGTGGAAGGGCAGCGAGTCCTTGAGGTACTTGGAGAAGATGTCCTTCGCGGCCTCGGCGTCCGGGCGCTCGATCTTGATCTTGACGTCCAGGCGGCCGGGCCGCAGGATCGCCGGGTCGATCATGTCCTCGCGGTTCGAGGCGCCGATCACGATGACGTTCTCCAGGCCCTCCACGCCGTCGATCTCGGCGAGCAGCTGCGGGACGATGGTGTTCTCCACGTCCGAGCTGACACCGGAACCACGGGTGCGGAAGAGCGACTCCATCTCGTCGAAGAAGACGATGACGGGAGTGCCCTCGCTCGCCTTCTCGCGGGCGCGCTGGAAGACCAGGCGGATCTGCCGCTCGGTCTCGCCCACGTACTTGTTGAGCAGCTCGGGGCCCTTGATGTTGAGGAAGTAGCTCTTCCCCTGGGGCCGGCCGGTCACCTCGGCGACCTTCTTCGCGAGCGAGTTGGCCACCGCCTTGGCGATCAGCGTCTTGCCGCAGCCGGGCGGGCCGTAGAGCAGCACGCCCTTGGGCGGGCGCAGCTCGTACTCCTTGAAGAGGTCGGCGTGCAGGTACGGCAGCTCGACCGCGTCGCGGATCTGCTCGATCTGGTTGCTGAGGCCGCCGATCTGGCGGTAGTCGATGTCCGGGACCTCTTCGAGGACGAGCTCCTCGACCTCGGACTTGGGCACGACCTCGTACACGTAGCCGGACCGCGGCTCCAGCAGGAGGGCGTCCCCCGGCCGGATGGTGATCTCGCGCAGCGGTTCGGCGAGGCGCACCACCCGCTCCTCGTCGGTGTGGCCGACGACCAGGGCGCGTTCGCCGTCCTCAAGGATCTCCTTGAGGGTGACGATGTCGCCGATGCTCTCGAAGGCCATCGCGTCCACGATGTTGAGGGCCTCGTTGAGCATCACTTCCTGGCCGCGCCGCAGCTCGTCGAGGTCGACGCTGGGGCTGACGTTGACGCGGAGCTTGCGCCCGCCGGTGAAGATGTCGGCGGTGCCGTCCTCGTTCTGGCTGAGGAAGGTGCCGAATCCGGCCGGGGGCTGTGCCAGCCGGTCCACTTCCTCCTTGAGGGCCACGATCTGGTCGCGGGCCTCACGCAGGGTGGAGGCGAGCCGTTCGTTCTGGGCGGTCACGCCGGCCAGGTTGGTCTGGAGCTCGACGATCCGCTCTTCGAGGATTCTCGAATTGCGCGGCGAGTCGGCGAGCTTGCGGCGCAACACGGCGATTTCCTGCTCAAGGTACGAGACCTGAGCGGCCTCGTCGGAACCACGAGCGGGCCTGCCGGTGCTGCGGTTGTAGTCGTCATCGTGGGCTGCCACGGTCCTCACCTCCTCCGGGGAGCTGGACGCTTCCAGACCCTACCTGGGACCAGGGGTCCGTAAACCCCTAGATCAAGAAAGATGGAACGGGCGTGTCCGATCTTCGCCCCAGCGTGCTTCCCCTCTGCTAAGGAGATACCCACCGCGCACCACCCAAAGCGGACCAGATGTATCGTCGAGCGAGTCGATATCCGATCGGGACCGAGACTTCCGGTCCGATCGTTGTACGAATGGCGGGATTGCCTCCGATAAGGGGCGACCCGGGACAGAAACGGCAGGGGACCATGTCGGTGACCGAAGAGGCGAAGGCCGGCGAGCCGCTGGAGGTGTGGATCGACCAGGATCTGTGCACCGGCGACGGCATCTGTGTGCAGTACGCGCCCGAGGTCTTCGAGCTCGACATCGACGGGCTGGCCTACGTCAAGGGAGCGGACGACGAGCTGCGCCAGCAGCCCGGCGAGACCGCACCGGTGCCGCTGACGCTGCTTCAGGACGTGGTGGACTCGGCGAAGGAGTGCCCCGGCGACTGCATCCACGTGCGCCGGGTCACGGACCGGGTCGAGGTGTACGGGCCGGACGCCGAGTAGGCACGCCGGGCCCGGGCGTACCGGCCCGGGCGGGCGCGGCGGGCGGAACGGGGCTCAGATCCCGGCTCAGGTCCGGCTGAGCGGGGCGGTGGCCTGGGAGCGTTCCCAGCCACCGCTCTTGTGCGTCCAGGTGAGGTCCAGTGAGATGTCCGGGCTGAACCGCGGCACGTCGTCGCCGGAATACCCCTGCGCGTGGCCGGTGATGACGCCGTCGCTGCGCAGGCCGAGCCGGCTGACGGTGAGGTTCTCGCGCTCGGATACCAGGGTGGCGAGCACCGCGGGCCGGCCGGCGGTGCCGGGGCCCAGCAGGAAGACGGCGTCCGGCGGGGTGCCGTTCTCGGCCGCGCAGTGGGCGGCCGCGACCGTGCCGGGGCGTCCGTCGCCGAGGTCGGCGGCGAAACTGACGGATATCTTCACCGGGAACGGGCCGCAGTCCAGCGGGAGTTCGGCCTTGGCCGGGTCGGGGGCCGCGGCCGCCGGGAGGGCTCTGGGCGTGCCCCGGGCGGGCACCGGGGTGCCGGTGGCCGGGCCGGCCGCGAGCGCCGTGGCGACCACGGCGGCACTGCCGGCGATCGCGAGGGCCCAGTGCCAGGGGGCGGAGCGGGCGTGTGCCGGCCCGCCGCGGCCCTGCGGTGTCTGCTGCTCGGGCGTCGCCTCGACCGCGGTCTCCACCAGGCGTCCCCTCCAGTGGGCTGTCTGCGCTTGGGGTGTGAGCGAGCATCGTCCCACACGGGGGCGGCCGCGGTGTGGCCCGGGTGCGCGGGTAACGCGAAGGGGTGGTACACGGGCGGGAAAGCCCGGTGTACCACCCCCTGCGGCGCGTAGGGTCAGCCGAGGTCGGTCGGGCCGTCCTCGTCGGTGCGGGCGGCGGCACGGGCCGCGGCGCGCTCCTGGAGGCTGCGCTCCGGGGTGCCGTTGTCGTAGTCCTCGCCGTACGCGCCCTTGGCGGGGCGGCGGCGGCGCAGCGGCGGCTCGACGCCGTCGGCGAGGCGCCGGGCGGTGAGCAGGAAGCCGGTGTGGCCGATCATCCGGTGGTCCGGGCGGACGGCGAGGCCCTCCAGGTGCCAGGTGCGGACCATGGTCTCCCAGGCCTGCGGCTCGGTGTAGGTCCCGTGCTCGCGCAGCGCCTCGACGGTCTTGGACATCTGCGTGGTGGTGGCCACGTAGCAGCAGATGAGGCCGCCGGGGACGAGCGCCTTGGAGGCGACGTCCAGGCACTCCCAGGGGGCGAGCATGTCGAGGATGACGCGGTCGACGTCGGCCTCGACCAGGTTGTCCTGGAGGTCGCCGACGGTGAGCTTCCACGCCGGGTGCGGTCCGCCGAAGTACCGCTCGACGTTGCTCCTGGCGATGTCGGCGAAGTCCTGCCGACGCTCGTAGGAGGCCAGCATGCCGGTGTCACCGACGGCGCGCAGCAGGTAGCTGGAGAGCGCGCCGGAGCCGACGCCGGCCTCGACCACGCGGGCACCGGCGAAGATGTCGGCCATCGCCAGGATCTGCCCCGCGTCCTTGGGGTAGATCACGGCGGCGCCGCGGGGCATGGACAGGACGTAGTCGGGGAGCAGGGGGCGCAGCGCGAGGTACGGGACGTTACCCGTGGTGCGCACGACCGTGCCCTCGGGGGCGCCGATCAGCTCGTCGTGCGGGAACGCACCCTTGTGGGTGTGGAACTGGTTCCCGGCCTGGAGCGTGAACGTGTAGTGGCGGCCCTTCGGGTCGGTCAGCTGGACCTGGTCCCCGACCTGGAAGGGCCCGCGTCGGCGGGTGGCACCGGTCGGTTCGGACATGCGGACAATCCTAAGGGAAGCAGCCGCTCCGGCCGACCACGGTGATCATCTGCCGGTGACGGCCGCCGTCAGGCGCTGCTCGATGTCGGTGAGCGCGGCGACGCCGTACACCCGGCCGTCCGCCTCCAGCACCAGGTACTCGCCGGCCGGGGTGGTGCGCACCGCCCGCAGCAGGTCCTCGCCGGTGAGGTCGGCGGAGAGCCGCAGGCCGGCTTCGAGGTCGCGGGAGAGCGCGCCGGCGGCGATCCACGGGCGGCGGTGCTCGGGCACCGCGCGGACCTGGGCCTCGCTGACGATGCCGATCGGCTCGCCCCGGCCGTCGATCACCACGACGGCGCCGGCCTCGGCCTCCCGGGCGCGGCGCATGGCCTCGCCGAGCGGGGTGTCGGCGGTGACCTCGACGGTGCGCCGGGCCAGGTCGCGCAGCCGCAGGCCGGGCAGCGCCTCCTTGAGCCGGGCGTTGCGCAGGCTGGCGCCGGCGCCGTTCCAGATGATCGCGGCCAGGACGGCCGCGAGCACCGCGTCGACCAGCGTGTCGGTGGTGGTGCGCTCGACCCCGCGGGCCGAGCTGATCAGCGGCAGGCCGACCAGGACGGCGACGGCCAGGCCCCGGCCGACCCAGGCGGCGGCGACCGTGCCGGCCATCGGCCGGCCGGTGACGGCCCAGACCACGGCCCGCAGCATCCGTCCGCCGTCCAGCGGGAGGCCGGGCAGCAGGTTGAAGGCGGCGACGACGACGTTGGAGACCATCAGGCCGGTGAGCAGCACGCCGGGCACGGTGGAGAGCTCGACGGCCTGCATGGCGAGGTAGAAGAGGCCGCCCAGCAGCAGCGAGAGCAGCGGGCCGACGAAGGCCAGCCAGAACTCCCGCCAGGGGGTCTCGGCCTCGTTCTCGATCTCGGAGACGCCGCCGAAGAACTGGAGCTGGATCCGGCGCACCCCGAGCCGGTAGCGGAGCGCGACGAGGGTGTGGGCGAGCTCGTGCACCAGCACCGAGCCGTAGAAGGCGACGGCGAAGGAGAACGCGACCAGGTAGCGGGTCGCGCCGAGGCCGGGCAGCACGCGGTCGAGCTGCCCGCCGAAGACCCAGGTGATCAGGGCGGCGATGACGAACCACGAGGGGGTGACGTAGATCGGCACGCCGAACGGGCGGCCCATCAGGATGCCGGTGCGGCGCTCCGGCTCCTCCGGCGGCGGGCCGGGCCGGCGGTCGCCGTCGTCGTCGTGCGGTGGCTGTTCGGAGGCCTGCCGGCCCCTGCTGTCGCTCACCGTGATCCCTTCGGTCGGTTCCCCCGGCGTGCGCCGTGCGCCGGTGCGCCCACGCTACGTGATCGTGGCCGCAGGGCGGCGCGCGCCCCTCTGCCAGGCTTCATACCCACTGCGGAGGCTGTCTGGCAGCAGCGTGGCAGCGGGATGACAGCACGGGGCAATAGGGTCGGGGTATGCAGCAGACCGACACCAGTAGTGCCCCCGTGGCCGCGGCCCGCCCGGCGGCACCTCCGACCGGCCTGTCCCCGTCCCGCGCGGGGGACTTCCTGACCTGCCCGCTGCTGTACCGGCTGCGGGTGATCGACCGGCTGCCGGAGCCGCCCAGCCCGGCGGCGACCCGCGGCACCCTGGTGCACGCGGTGCTGGAGCGGCTGTTCGACAGCCCGGCGGCCGAGCGGACGCCCGACCGTGCGCTGGGCCTGCTGCGCCCGCAGTGGGAGCGGCTGCTCGGCGAGCGGCCGGAGCTGGTCTCGCTCTTCCCGGAGGACCCGGACGGCACGGCCCTGACGACCTGGCTGGCGGACGCCGAGAAGCTGGTCACCCGGTGGTTCCGGCTGGAGGACCCGACCCGGCTGCACCCGGTGGAGCGGGAGCTGTACGTCGAGACGGCCCTGGAGTCCGGGCTGCTGCTGCGCGGCTACATCGACCGGGTGGACGTCGCCCCGAGCGGCGAGGTCCGGCTGGTGGACTACAAGACCGGCCGGGCGCCCTCGCGGGACTTCGAGGGCAAGGCGATGTTCCAGATGAAGTTCTACGCCCTGGTGGTGTGGCGCTGGAAGGGCGTGATCCCCAAGCGGCTCCAGCTGGTCTACCTCGGCGGGGGCGGGGACGTGGTCAGCTACGACCCGGACGAGGCGGACCTGCTGGCGGTGGAGCGCAAGCTGCAGGCGCTCTGGGAGCGGATCACCGAGGCGGTGGCCACCGGGGACTTCCCGGCCACCCGCAACCGCCTCTGCGACTGGTGCGACCACCGGGCGAGCTGCCCGGAGTTCGGCGGCACTCCCCCGCCGTACCCGCTGCCCGGGCCCGCCCGGGCGCGCACGTCCGTCGACGACGATCCCACGGGGGATCCGATGAACAAGGAGTCCTAGGTGACGATCCGAGTGCTGCTGGTCGACGACCAGCCACTGCTGCGCACCGGTTTCCGGATGATCCTGGAGGCCGAGTCCGACCTGGTGGTGGTCGGTGAGGCCGGCGACGGTCAGCAGGCGCTGGACCAGGTGCGGGCGCTGCAGCCCGACGTGGTGCTGATGGACATCCGGATGCCCAGGATGGACGGCGTGGAGGCGACCCGCCGGATCGCCGGCCCGGGGCGCGACGGCCCGGCCAAGGTGCTGGTGCTGACCACCTTCGACCTGGACGAGTACGTGGTGGAGGCGCTGCGCGCCGGGGCCAGCGGCTTCCTGCTGAAGGACGTGCCGGCCGAGGAGCTGGTGCAGGCGATCCGGGTGGTCGCGGACGGCGCGGCGATGCTGGCGCCGAGCATCACCAGACGACTGCTGGACATGTACGCCACCAAGCTGCCCTCGGGCGAGGAGGCTCCGCCGCAGGCGCTGAACGCGCTGACCGAGCGCGAGCTGGAGGTGCTGAAGCTGGTGGCGCGCGGCCTGTCGAACGCGGAGATCGCGGCGGAGCTGTTCGTCAGCGAGACGACGGTGAAGACGCACGTCGGCCACGTGCTGACCAAGCTGCAGCTGCGCGACCGCGTGCAGGCGGCGGTGTACGCCTACGAGAGCGGTCTGGTGCGCCCGGGCGCCCTGTAGGACCCGGACATGACGGTGGCCCGTCCGATCCCCTTGCACCCTGGGGGGATCGGACGGGCCACCGTGCTGAGGGTCCCGGTCGCCCGGGTCCCGGCGCGCGCGCCGGTTACTTGCCGATCCGGCCGATCTCCCAGAAGCGGAAGACGCCGGTGGTGTCGACGGTGGACTCGACGCCGGTGATGTACGACTTCGAGACGTAGAACGACTTGTTCTGGAACAGCGGGATCAGCGGCGCGTTCTCGGCGACGATGTTCTGGATCTGCCCGTACGTCGAGGAGGCGGCGCCCCGGTCGGCCTGCTTGAGGCTCTCGGGCACCAGCTTCTGGCTGATCCGCGGGTCGTCCCAGCCGTGGTGGTAGGCACCGCCGTCGACCACCAGCGGCGCGACGTAGTTGTCCGCGTCCGGGTAGTCAGCGAACCAACCGATCAGGTACGCCTGGTACTTGCCCTCGGTCCAGCCCTTCTTGTAGACGTCCCAGTCGGCCTCGTGCTGGACCGTCACCTGGAACAGGCCGCCCGCCTCCAGCTGCTTCTTCAGCATGTCGGCCTCGGCGCCCTCGGCGCGCGAGCGGGACCAGCTGAGGTTGAGCTTGACCGGCGTCTGGACCTTGGCGGCGGTCAGGATCGCCTTGGCCTTGGCCGGGTCCTGGTCGCCGTACTTGTCGAAGAAGGAGGTGCTGTGGCCGGTGACGCCGGCCGGGACCATCGAGTACAGCGGCTGGACGGTGCGCGCGAAGATGTCACGGGCGAGCGTCTTGCGGTCGATCAGCTGGGCCGCGGCCTGCCGGACGGCGACGTTGGCGCCGGTCGCGTCCTTGGTGTTGAAGACCATGTACCGGGTGTCGTTGCTGTCGCCCTCGACCACCTGCAGGTCGGTCTTGCCGCCCTGCTGCTCGGAGCGGATCTGCGCCGCGGTGTTGGGCTCCAGGCCGTTGTCGGCGAGGTCGATCGAGCCGTCGTCGAGCGCGGACTTCAGCGCGGCGGCCTTGTCGAAGTACCGGAGGACGAACTTCTTGTTCCGGAGCTTGGCCTCACCGGTGTACTTGTCGTTCGGCGACAGCACGACCTTGCCGGGGACCTTCGCGCCGCCCTCGACGTCCATCGCCTCGATCGAGTCGATCTTGTACGGGCCGGAGCCGACCAGCTTGTCGTTGGACAGCAGCTTGTCGGCCGGGAAGACCTGGTGGTCGACGATGGCGCCGGCCGGGCCGGCCAGCTTCGCCGGGAGCGTGGCGTCGGGCTGGGAGAGGTGGAAGATC
The DNA here is from genome assembly GCF_045208415.1 of Kitasatospora sp. NBC_01560. NCBI lineage: Bacteria > Bacillati > Actinomycetota > Actinomycetes > Kitasatosporales > Streptomycetaceae > Kitasatospora > Kitasatospora sp. NBC_01560. Next base: position 2,546,928 of record NZ_CP109364.1, read on the forward strand.
ACCTCGGTGTCGCCCTTGGCCTCGACCGACTTGATCGACTCCAGCAGGCCGGCCGGGCCGTTCTGGTCGTTGATCTTCTTGGTCCGCTCGACGGAGTGGACCACGTCGGCGGCGGTGAGCGGGTGGCCGTTGGAGAACTTCAGGCCGGCCTTGAGGGTGCAGTGGTACTGGGTGGCGTCGCCGCCGGTGAACTCGCAGGACTGCGCGGCGTCCGGGCCGGGCGCGCTGGAGGCGGCGGGGTAGGACAGCAGCGACTGGAAGGTGTTGCGCAGCAGCAGCCACGAGCCGGCGTCGTAGGCACCGGCCGGGTCCAGCACGTTGGTGACCGAGGTGGTCCCCATCGTGATCGCCTTGCCGCCGTCCCCCTTGACGGCGTCGGTGACCGAGCCGCAGCCGGCCACCGAGACGGCCACCAGGCCGGCGCAGCCGAGCGCTGCCAGTCGTTCAGCTGAAGTCTTCACGGGTCGCGTCCTTCTGGGTGCGGGCCGGCCGGGGGGCCGGTGGTCCGCGCTTCGCTGCGCCTACGGGGTAGCGGGGCGCGCGCGGGCCGATTGCGGTGCGACCGCGGGCAGGACGGGGTTGACCGTCAGCGGCGGCGGCACGCGCGGGGTGTGGGGAACGAACTGAAGTAGCGTGCCATATCGAACACGCACCACCGATACCCGTAAAGGTGACAGTTGGGACACAAGGGTGTGGTGAGGATCCGGCCATCCTACGAGTTGTCAGTCAATGCCCGTTTTCTCCCCGGACGGACCTCGGCAGCGGACGACCGCGGTCGCTTACCGGTCGGTAGGAGCCCTGCGCAATGAGACGACAATCACACTCGCGAGGCGACCAGCGAGCGGAGCAGCTCAAGATCGACCTGTTCCAGCGAGGGCAGCACCAGCCGGCCGGGGGCCGGCTCGATCACCGCCACCGACGGCACCGCGATCACCGGGCAGCCGGCCGCCTCGGCCGAGCGGACGCCGGTCGGCGCGTCCTCCACCACCACGCAGCGGCCCGGCTCGGCGCCCAGCCGGCGCGCCGCCTCCAGGTACGGGTCCGGGTGCGGCTTGGTCCGCGGCACCTCGTCACCGGCGACCGAGAAGGCGAAGTGGTGGGCGCCCAGCGACTGCAGCACGATGTCGATCACGTGCCGGTGCGAGGCGGACACCAGGGCCGCCGGGACCCCGTGCGCGGCCAGGGTGTTGAGGAGCCGTTCGGCACCCGGCATGAGCGGCACGCCACCGGCCAGCAGGTCCACGAAGCGCTGGTTGATCAGCACGGTCAGGTCGGCCGGCGCGAGGTCCACCCCGGTGGCGGCGAGCAGGTAGTCGATCACCCGGCTCATCGGACCGCCCACCACCTGGGCGCGGTCCTTCTCGTCCAGCACGTGGCCCAGCTCGGCGAAGAGCGAGGCCTCCGCCTGCCACCAGAAGTCCTCGGTGTCCACCAGGGTCCCGTCCATGTCCAGCAGCACCGCCTGCAGGCCCCGGCCGTCGCCGTGGTCGAGAACGCGGGTGGCGGCGGTGGTGGTCATGGTGGGGTCCTTCCGTCGGTACCCCCGGCGGCGCGACCGGCGCCGGCCCCCGGGGATGGCACGGGCCGGCCCGCTGCTGTGAGCGGACCGGCCCGTTCAGGATGATCCAGGATACGCCCCGTCCGCCCGAAAAGGGCGAACGGGGCGCGACGCCGGAGTTACCGGGCGTTGAAGTACTTGGCCTCCGGGTGGTGGATCACGATCGCGTCGGTGGACTGCTCGGGGTGCAGCTGGAACTCCTCGGAGAGCACCACGCCGATCCGCTCGGGCCGCAGCAGCTCGGCGATCTTCGCGCGGTCCTCCAGCTCCGGGCAGGCCCCGTAGCCGAGCGAGAACCGGGCGCCCCGGTACTTCAGCGCGAACATGTCCTTGACGTCCTGCGGGTCCTCGCCGGAGAAGCCCAGCTCGTAGCGGACCCGCGCGTGCCAGAACTCCGCCAGCGCCTCGGCCAGCTGCACCGAGAGGCCGTGCAGCTCCAGGTAGTCGCGGTAGGAGTTGTTGGCGAACAGCTCGTTGGCCGCCTCGGAGATCCGGTTGCCCATGGTGACCACCTGGAGGCCCAGCACGTCCTGCACGCCCGACTCCTCCGGGCGGAAGAAGTCCGCCAGGCAGAGCCGGCGGCCGCGGCGCTGGCGCGGGAAGGTGAAGCGGGTCCGCTCGGTGCCGTCCTCGTTGAGGACGATCAGGTCGTCGCCCTTGGAGTTGGCCGGGTAGTAGCCGTAGACCACGGCCGCCTCCAGCCAGCCCTCGGTCTGCAACCGGTCCAGCCACATCCGCAGCCGCGGGCGGCCCTCGGTCTCCACCAGCTCCTCGTACGAGGGGCCCTCACCGGTGCGGGCGGCCTTCAGGCCCCACTGGCCCTTGAACAGCGCGTCCTCGTCCAGCCAGGACGCGTAGTCGGCGAACGGCACGCCCTTGACGATCCGGTCGCCCCAGAACGGCGGGGCGGGCACCGGGTTGTCGACGGACACGTCGGAGCGGATCTGGCCGAGGTTGACCTCCTCCGGCTCCGTCACCTCGACCCGGGCGTGGCGGCGCTGCTTGAGCTCCGGCAGGACGGCACCGGGCACGCCGCGCTTGACCGCGATCAGCGCGTCCATCAGCCGAAGGCCCTCGAAGGCGTCCCGGGCGTAGCGGACCTCGCCCTCGTAGATCTCGTAGAGGTCCTGCTCGACGTAGGCGCGGGTGAGCGCGGCGCCGCCGAGGATCACCGGGAAGTCCGCCGCCAGCTTGCGCTGGTTCAGCTCCTGCAGGTTCTCCTTCATGATCACGGTGGACTTGACCAGCAGACCGGACATCCCGATCACGTCCGCCCGGTGCTCCTGCGCGGCGTCCAGGATCGCCGAGACCGGCTGCTTGATGCCCAGGTTGACGACGTTGTAGCCGTTGTTGGACAGGATGATGTCGACCAGGTTCTTGCCGATGTCGTGGACGTCGCCCTTGACGGTGGCGAGCACGATGGTGCCCTTGCCCTCGTCGTCGGACTTCTCCATGTGCGGCTCCAGGTGGGCCACCGCGGTCTTCATCACCTCGGCGGACTGCAGCACGAACGGCAGCTGCATCTGGCCGGAGCCGAACAGCTCGCCGACCACCTTCATGCCGGCCAGCAGCGTGCTGTTGACGATCTCCAGCGCCGGGCGCTCCGTCAGCGCCTCGTCGAGGTCGGCCTCCAGGCCGTTGCGCTCGCCGTCGATGATCCGCCGTTGCAGGCGCTCGTCCAGCGGCAGCGCGGCCAGCTCCTCCGCCTTGGACGCCCGGACCGACGCCGAGGAGACGCCCTCGAACAGCTGGAGCAGCTTCTGCAGCGGGTCGTAGCCCTCCGCCCGGCGGTCGTAGACCAGGTCGAGCGCCACCTCGCGCTGCTCCTCGGGGATCCGCGCCACCGGCACGATCTTGGAGGCGTGCACGATCGCCGAGTCCAGGCCCGCCTCGACGCACTCGTTCAGGAAGACCGAGTTGATCACCATCCGGGCCGCCGGGCTGAGGCCGAAGGAGATGTTGGACAGGCCCAGCGTGGTCTGCACGTTCGGGTGCCGGCGCTTGAGCTCGCGGATCGCCTCGATGGTCTCGATGCCGTCCCGGCGGGACTCCTCCTGGCCGGTGCCCAGGGTGAAGGCCAGGCAGTCGACCAGGATCGAGCCCTCGTCGATGCCGTACTCCGTGGTGAGCTGGGCGATCAGCCGCTCGGCGATGGCGACCTTGGCGTCGGCGGTGCGGGCCTGGCCCTCCTCGTCGATGGTCAGGGCGATCAGCCCGGCACCGTGCTCGCGGGCCAGCGAGGCGATCCGCCCGAACCGGGTGTCCGGCCCGTCGCCGTCCTCGTAGTTGACCGAGTTGAGCACCGCGCGGCCGCCGAGCGCCTCCAGGCCGGCCCGCAGCACGTCCGGCTCGGTGGAGTCCAGCACGATCGGCAGCGTGGAGGCGGTGGCCAGCCGGCCGGCGACCTCCTTCATGTCGGCGACGCCGTCGCGGCCGACGTAGTCCACGCAGAGGTCGAGCAGGTGCGAGCCGTCCCGGATCTGGTCACGGGCGATCTCCACGCAGGCCTGCCAGTCGCCGGCCAGCATCGAGTCGCGGAACTTCTTCGAACCGTTGGCGTTGGTGCGCTCGCCGATCGCCAGGTAGGAGGTGTCCTGGCGGAACGGCACCGCCTGGTACAGCGAGGCGGCCGACGGCTCCGGGCGCGGGTCGCGGCCGGCGATCGGGCGGCCCTGCACCCGCTCGACCACCTGGCGCAGGTGCTCGGGGGTGGTGCCGCAGCAGCCGCCGACCAGGGAGAGGCCGTACTCGCGGGTGAACACGTCGTGCGCCTCGGCCAGCTCGGCCGGGGACAGCGGGTAGTGCGCGCCGTCCTTGCCCAGCACCGGCAGGCCCGCGTTCGGCATGCAGGAGAGGCCGATCTTCGCGTTCTTGGCCAGGTAGCGCAGGTGCTCGCTCATCTCGGCCGGGCCGGTCGCGCAGTTCAGGCCGATGTAGTCGACCCCGAGCGGCTCCAGGGCGGTGAGCGCGGCGCCGATCTCCGAGCCGAGCAGCATGGTGCCGGTGGTCTCGACGGTCACCTGGACCAGCACCGGGAGGTCCAGGCCGGCCTCGGCGAGGGCCCGCTTGCTGCCCAGGATGGCCGCCTTGGTCTGCAGGAGGTCCTGGCTGGTCTCCACCAGCAGGGCGTCCGCGCCGCCGGCGATCAGGCCGGCCGCGTTCTTCTGGAACCCGTCGCGCAGCACCTCGTACGGCGCGTGGCCGAGGGTGGGCAGCTTGGTACCGGGGCCGATCGAGCCGAGCACCCAGCGGACCCGGCCGTCGGCCGCGAGCGCGTCGGCGGCCTCGCGGGCGATCCGGGCGCCGGACTCGGAGAGCTCGACGATGCGGTCGGCGATGTCGTACTCGCCGAGCGCCGAGAAGTTGGCGCCGAAGGTGTTGGTCTCGACGCAGTCCACGCCCACCGCGAAGTACGCGTCGTGGACGGAGCGGACGATGTCGGGGCGGGTGACGTTGAGGACTTCGTTGCAGCCTTCCAGGTTCTGGAAGTCCTCCAGCGTCGGGTCCTGCGCCTGGAGCATGGTGCCCATCGCGCCGTCCGCCACCACGACACGGGTGGCGAGGGCTTCACGCAGTGCGTTCGCGCGACTCTGCTGGGTGATGGACGGTTCGGCTGCAGTGGCCATGGGGCTTCTCCCTGGTGCGACGGCTGTCGGCTTTGCGTCCCCGCTGATTCGGGGTCGCACGTCGCCAGGGTATCCGGCCGACGACGGGACCAGGTGATGTGTTTCGTATCCTGAGCGCTCGGCCGCGAGGGGGGAGCGACGGCATGGCGTCGATCGGTGGACGGGCACGACGGATCACGGGGGCCCTGGGGAGGCCGCTGCGGTCCCTGCGGACCCGCTGGCGGGGATGGTCCCGATGGCGGAAATCGCTGGCCGTGGTGGGGCTGGTGCTGGCCGTCCTGGTGACGCCGCTCGGTGCCGGGGCGCTCGCGCTGCGGCTCCAGTACGCCGGGGATCCCTCCCCCGAGGCCCGCACCCGCGGCCGGGACGCCGTCTGGCTGGGTCACGCCTGGGTGGACGGCCGGAAGAGTGACGCCGACGTGGCCGCGCTCGCCCAGCGGCTCGCCGGCACCGGCATCCGCGACCTCTACGTCCACACCGGACCGCTGGAGCACGACGGCACGCTGCCGCCCGGCGTCCACCCGAAGGCCGGCTGGTTCACCGAGGCCGCGCACCGGGCGCTGCCCGGCATCCGGGTGCAGAGCTGGCTGGGCGACGAGGTGAAGCCGGAGAAGGACGCGCTGGACCTGGAGGACGCGCCGACCCGCGACCGGATCACCGCCTCCGCCCGCCAGGTGCTGGACCTCGGCTTCGACGGGGTGCACTTCGACATGGAGCCGATCCGCCCCGGCTCCGCGGGCTGGCTGGCCCTGCTCGACCAGGTGCGCCCGGTGACGGCCGGCCGCGGCGCCCGGCTGTCGGTGGCCGCCCCGCAGATCGACCCGCTGCCGTACCAGCACAACGTCGGCATCGCGTTCACCGGCCACGGCAAGTGGTGGGACCAGGCCTACTTCGGCGAGACCGCCCGCCGGGTGGACCAGATCGCGGTGATGACCTACGACTCCAGCATGCCCACCGAGTCGCTGTACGGCGGCTACAACGCCTACCAGACCGAGCTGGCCCTGGAGGCCACCCCGGAGGACGTCGACCTGCTGATGGGCCTGCCGTTCTTCCGGGAGGACAAGTGGGGCCACTGGGCCCACGCCGAGACGGTCAGCGCCGGCATCCGCGGCATCCGGCTCGGGCTCGGCCGCCACGACCTCGACCGGCAGAACTTCGGCGTCGGCCTGTACGTCGACTTCGCGGCCACCGAGCAGAACTGGGCGGACTACCGCAGCGGCTGGGTGCGCTGAGCCCGGCCGCCCGGGCCGCCGCGCCGGCCGCTACTCCAGCCGGTGGGCCAGCGCGCCCAAGTAGCGGTGGACGGCGGCATCCTCGCCCGTCACGTAGTGCCCGATCGCGCGGTAGAACGGCTCGTACACCTCGCCGCGCTCGGTCACGGTGAGCGTGCAGCCCTCGCCGGCCGGCGTCAGCACGTACGTCCAGGTGCCGCCGTAGGGCAGGTCCGGGTCGGCGATGCCGGTCACCAGGCGGTACGGGGCCTCGCTCTGCACAACTTCGTAGGTGGTGTGCCCGTGCCGGTCGTACTCGCGCCAGCGCGGGCGGCCGCCCGCCGCCGCGGGGAGCCGTTCGACGTGCGACAGACCCGGCCGCCAGGCCGGGTAGAGGTCGATGTCGGTCAGTACGTCCCAGACCGCGCCCGGCGGCTGGGAGAGGTCGAGGCCGCCCTCGGTCACGTGCTCCACCGGCAGCCTGCGCCCGGCGGCCCGGGCCGCCAGCACCGCCCCGGCACCGGCCACCACCACCAGTGCGGCCCCGGTCCACAGCCATCCGTTCATCCGCCGGCTCCTCACACCCGCCGCCCGGCCCCACCCCTCCATCATCGCGCTGCCGGGGGCCGGGGGCACGACGGCGGGCCGGGCCCCGGCCGGCGCCGGCAGGGCCTGCGGCACCGCGGCGGACGGGGCCGGCGGGCGCCGTCCGGATAACCGCTGGATCGCGGCGGCCCGCTCCCCCAGACTGTCCCGGTGCCCGGCCGCGGGGTGCTTCAAAGCCCGTAGGCTGGGCAGGTAGGGACCATGGGGCGAGGCGTTCCATGGGTGACGAGAGGTTCGACAGTCGGCAGCCGGACCGCCGGCGCCCCGGCAATCCAGCCGGGACGGGGTGCGGCCGCCCGCCGACCGGAGGGAGACGCTGGGTGATCGAGCTGGAAGATGTTCCCGAGTTGATCGACCCGGTGATGGTCTGCGCCTTCGAGGGCTGGAACGACGCGGGCGACGCCGCCTCGGCTGCCCTCGCGCATCTGGACGAGACCTGGGGCGGCAAGGTGTTCGCCGCCCTGGACGCGGAGGACTACTACGACTTCCAGGTCAACCGGCCCACGGTCTGGCTGGACGGCGGCGTCCGCCGGATCACCTGGCCGACCACCCGGCTCTCGGTGGTCCGGGTGACCGAGCCGGCGACGCGGGACCTCGTCCTGGTCCGCGGGATCGAGCCCAGCATGCGCTGGCGCTCGTTCTGCAACGAGCTGCTGGGCTTCGCGCACGAGCTGGGCGTCGAGCTGGTGGTGATCCTGGGCGCGCTGCTCGGCGACACCCCGCACAGCCGCCCGGTACCGGTCAGCGGGGTCACCTCCGACCCCGAGCTGGCCCAGCGGCTGGACCTGGAGGAGAGCCGCTACGAGGGCCCGACCGGGATCGTCGGCGTGCTGCAGGAGGCCTGCACGCACGCCGGGGTGCCGGCCGTGACGCTCTGGGCGGCGGTGCCGCACTACGTCGCGCAGCCGCCGAACCCCAAGGCCACGCTCGCGCTGGTCAACAAGCTGGAGGACCTGCTCGACCTGCGCATCCCGCCGGGCGAGCTGGGCGAGGACGCCCGGGCCTGGCAGCTCGGCGTGGACCAGCTGGCCGCCGAGGACAGCGAGGTCTCCGAGTACGTGCAGCAGCTGGAGGAGGCCCAGGACACCGCCGAGCTGCCGGAGGCCTCGGGCGACGCGATCGCCCGCGAGTTCGAGCGCTACCTGCGCCGCCGGGAGAACGTCGGGCCGGGCGGCGAGAAGCCGGTCGCCGGGCACGCCACGGCGGAGCGGCCCAGCGAGCCCGAGCCGCCGGCCGCGCGGGAGAGCCAGGACGGCTCCGAGGAGGAGTGACCTCCGTCGCGGGTCGTACGGAGAGGGGGCACCAGGACGAACCGTCCTGGTGCCCCCTCTCCGTACGGGCGGGCCCGCGGGCCCGCCGGGCGCTCTAGAGCGCGACGCCGAGCAGGGCGTCGACGGTGCGCGAGACCAGGCCGGGCGCGCCGATGTCGGTGCCGCCCCCGGTGGTCTGCCGGTCCGCCCAGCGGTCGACGGCGGCCAGCGCGGCGGGCGCGTCGAGGTCGTTCGCGAGCGCTTCGCGGACCTCGGCGAGCAGGCCCTCGGCCGACGGGCCGTCCGGGCGGGAGACCGCGGCGCGCCACCGGGCGAGGCGCTCCAGGGCCTCGTCCAGGGTGGCCTTGGTCCACTCCCAGTCCTCGCGGTAGTGGTGCGAGAGCAGGGCGAGCCGGATCGCCGCCGGGTCGACGCCCTCGCGGCGCAGCGCCGAGACGAAGACCAGGTTGCCGCGGGACTTGGACATCTTGTGCCCGTCCAGCGCGACCATGCCGGCGTGCACGTACGCCTGGGCGTAGGGGTGGGTACCGGTCGCCACCTGGGCGTGGGCGGCGCCCATCTCGTGGTGCGGGAAGGAGAGGTCGCTGCCGCCGCCCTGGATGTCGAAGGACATGCCCAGGTACTGCAGGGCGATCGCGACGCACTCGATGTGCCAGCCGGGGCGGCCGTGGCCCAGCTCGGTGTCCCAGGCGGGCTCGCCCGGACGGGCGGCGAGCCAGAGCAGGGCGTCGAGCGGGTGGCGCTTGCCCGGGCGGTCCGGGTCGCCGCCGCGCTCGGCGAAGACCGGGTGCATGGCCTCGCGGGTGAGGCCGGAGACCTCGCCGAAGCGCGGGTCGGACTCGACGGAGAAGTAGATGTCGCCGTCCAGGTCGTAGGCGGCGCCGTCGGCCAGGAGCTTCTGGACCAGCGGGACGATCCACGGGATCGACTCGACGGCACCGACGTAATGGGCCGGCGGGAGCATCCGCAGGGCGGTCATGTCCTCGCGGAACAGCGCGGTCTCGCGCTCGGCCAGCTCCGTCCAGTCCTGCCCGGTGGCGACGGCCCGCTCCAGCAGCGGGTCGTCCACGTCGGTGACGTTCTGCACGTACAGGACGTCGTGGCCGGCGTCCTTCCACACTCGCTGCACCAGGTCGAACGCGTTGTAGGTGGCGGCGTGGCCCATGTGGGTCGCGTCGTAGGGAGTAATGCCGCAGACGTAGATCCGGGCGGTGCCGTCCTGCGGCACGACCTCCCGGACGCTGCCCGCTGCGGTGTCGTGGATACGGAGGGGGAGCCCCTGACCAGGCAGGGCGGGAACCTCGGAGGCGGGCCAGGCATGCATGGGAATGACTTTAACCGGGCGAACATTTGAAAGCCTAACCAGTACGCAAGATCGACTGGATTCGTCTGCTTTCGTTGCCTGAGCGCTTCCCGACTGATAGTGACCGGTGCCCGACCGGTCCCGGCGGGGCCGGACGCCGCGCGCGGGCAGGGGTGAGCGCCCGGCCGGCCCTGCCGCCGACCGGGCGCCCGGCCTCTCCGGGGAGGCGGCCGGAGCCGCTACAACCGCCGCCAGAGGGCCGGCACGTTCGGCGGCTCCCAGCCGGTGATGGCGGTGTGCCCCTGGAGGCACTGGTAGGAGGCGCCGGCGTAGGTGACGCGGTCGCCCGCGGTGTAGGCCGTGCCGGCCGCCCAGGTGCCGCCGGGCTGGCCGGTCGGGGTCCCGGTGGGCGTCGCGGTCGGGGTCGGGGTCGGGCTGCCGCTCGGGGTGGGGGTCTGCGGCACGTTCAGGACGAAGTCGTAGGTGCCCTCCTTGGCCGAACCGACCTGGCGCACGTTCATCAGCAGCCGTGCGTCGTAGATGGTGTCCGTGCTGTTGCGCGGCTCGCCGGGGAAGTACAGCTGGGTGGTGAGCACCGGCCGGCCGGGCGCCTGGAGCTTGACGTGGATGTGCCGGGTGCGGCCCGGGTAGAGGCCGGGCACGATCGTGGTCAGGGTGAACGCGCCCTGGGCATTGGTGAACTGGTGGCCGCGGAAGGTGAAGCCGGAGTTGTCGTAGGCGCCGTTCACGTCCGCCTGCCAGAAGTCCAGCAGTACGCCGGAGATCGGCAGGCAGGCCCGGCCGAACACGTACCCGCTCACGGTGAGCCGGGTACCGGGGGTGCTGTCGGTGATCAGTGACGTGCGCAGCGGGGAGTTGGGCTTGAAGTAGGGGCCCTCGGTCTGCTCGACGGTGGGCTCGTCGCCGTCGTGGCAGGCAGGGGTGAGGCCGGGGGTCTCACCGGTGCCGACGCGGTCGCGGGCCAGGGCGACCCCGCCGCCGACCAGCAGCGGGACGGTGCCGAGCACGGCGGCGGCCTTCAGGACGGACTTGCGGCTGATCCGGCGGTCGATCAGGCCCTCCGGCCCGGTGGGCTCTTCGGACGCGGGCATGCGCCGACTCCTTCGGTGTGCGGGTACGTGTGGGGGGTGGCAAGGCCCTTGCCATGGTGGGGGCATGACAAGGGCCGAACCGGCCACCCGACCGGTCGCTCCGGGCGGGCCGCCGGTGGCCAGCAGTCAACCTACGGGCCGCCCGGGGCCGCCGCGATGGACGTGATCCGGGGATCATGGTGATTTCCTCCGACCCCCGCCCGGAACTGCCCCGGAGTCATCCCGGTCTCCCGGCGGAAGAAGCGGCAGAAGTACGCCGGATCACCGAAACCGGCCTCCCGGGAGACCTGGCGGATCGTCAGACTCGTGCCGGCCAGCAGCCGTTTGGCCTCCAGGGTCTGCTGCTGGCGGATCAGCCGGCCGGGCGTGCGGCCGGTGGCCTGCTTGACCAGGGTCTGCAGGTGCCCGGTCGAGACGCCCAACTCCTGGGCGCAGGAGGCCACCGAGAGCTGGACCCCGCCCGGGTCCGCGATCAACCGGGTGAACGCGGAGGCCAGTTCGGTCCGCCGGCCGGGCGCCGCACCGGTCTCACCGGGGGCCCGGGCGCGCAGCGCGCGGACGATCAGGATGTGCAGACTGGCCCGCAGCACGCCCGGATAGCCGGCCGGTCTGACCTCGTACTCGTGCTCCATGTCGGCCAGCAGCGCGCCCACCGCCCGGGCCCGGTCGCCGAGCGGCAGCACCGGACGGGCGGCCAGGGTGCGCAGCGCGGCGAGGTCCTGGGGGTGGCCGAGCAGGAAGTCCTCGTTGAAGAGCACGACCTGGCCGGTGAGGCCTTCCGGCTCCGTCCAGTAGTGCACCTGGCCCGGCGCGACCACGCACAACTGCGGTGGCCGGATCGGCCGGTGGACCAGGTCCACGACGTGTGCACCGGCGCCGCCGGTGACGTAGACGATCTCGAAGAAGGCGTGCCGGTGGGGGAAGCCCGCGCGGGAGAGCGGGCCGATGGTGTCGAAGCTGCCGATCGCGAACGGCAGCAGGTGCGGCCGCGGGACCTGTAAGCGATGCAGCGGCAGGTCCAGTTGGGGGGTGGTCCGTCGCTCGTCCATCGGAGCAGTCTGCGGCCGGGCCGCGGCACCGGTCCAGACCAATGCCGCCCACGGGTGGCCCCTGGGGCCCGTGAGCCACCGGGGGCGGCCGGGGTCCGTGGGGTTCCGGGACGCCGGGGTCCGTGGGCGGGGTCGCCGGGAGCCCCGGTCAGGCTGCGCGGGCCGCCGCGGTCAGATCGGCGGCCACGGGATCGACGGCCAGTCCTCGGACGGCAGCGGGTGCAGGCCCGTCGCCCGCAACCCGTCCACCCGCGCCCGCAGGGCGGCGAGTTCGGCCGCCGTCAGGTGCGGCGCCAGCCGCTCGCCGAGCGCGCCGTCCAACTGCCCGGCCAGCGCGGCCAGCACCTCCAGCGCCTCGTCCGGCAGCGGCTGCCCGGCCCAGCCCCAGAGCAGGGTGCGCAGCTTGCCCTCGGCGTTGAACGTCACGCCGTGGTCGATGCCGTAGATCCGGCCGTCCGCGGCCGGGATCAGGTGGCCGCCCTTGCGGTCGGCGTTGTTGAGCACGGCGTCCAGCACCGCCAGCCGGCGCAGCCTCGGGTCGTCCGGGTGGACGAGCAGCGCGGTGCGCCCCTCACCGACCTCCGCGTGCACGATCGGCAGCCAGCCCTCCTCCGGCCCCTGCGGGTCCTGCAGCGCGAGCAGCGGAGCGGCGTCGGGGTCGGGCTCGACCCAGAGCTGCACCATGCCGGGCCCGTGCGGGCCGTCCCGCAGCACGGTGGGCGGGACCGGCGCCCAGCCGGTGGCGGCGGCCAGCTCGTACGCGGCCACCTCGCGGCCCGCCAGCGTGCCGTCCGGGAAGTCCCAGAGCGGGCGCTCGCCGGCCACCGGCTTGTAGACGGCCTGCGCCGTCCGGCCGTCCAGCGTGATGCTGCAGTACAGCGCGGCGTTGGAGGCGTCGGTGAGCCGGCCGTGGACGGTCAGCGCGCCCTCGCGCAGCAGGTGCAACGCGGTGGGCGGGTCGGCGGCCAGGGCGGCACCGGCCACCGGGTCCGCCTGCGGAGGAGTCTCGGTGTTCAGCGCCGGTAACCGTTCGCGCGCGGGCACAGGTGGCCCTCCGGGTCGAGCGGCAGGTTGCAGAACGGGCAGGGCTTGCGGCCGGCCGCGACGAGATCCAGCGCCCGCTTGGCGAAGACCCGGGCCATCGCACCGGTGAGCCGCACCCGCAGCATGTCCGGGCCGTTCTCGTCGTCCTCGAAGACGGCCTCGGCGGCGTCCTCGTCCTCCTCGTCCTCGATCACCGCCTGCGCCTCGACGACCAGACAGCTGTCGATGCTGTCCCACGCCAGCGCCATCGTGCCGACCCGGAACTCCTGCTCCAGCGGCAGGTCCAGCGGCGCGGTGTCGAGCAGGTCGACCGGCGCGCTCGCGGGGATCGAGGTGTCGCCGCCGCTGCGCCGCAGCGCCTCGTCCAGCACCTCCTCGATCCGCTCGGCGAGCGCGGCGACCTGGGTCTTCTCCAGGAGCACGCTGGTGATCCGCCCCCGGGCGCTGGCCTGCAGGTAGAACGCCCGGGCGCCGGGCTGGCCGACGGTGCCGGCCACGAACCGTTCGGGCTGGTCGTAGAAGAAGACCTGACGGGGCACGCTCTCGCTCCGGATCGTGTCGATCGTGGTAGGGGTCGGTCGTGGGGGCCGGTCGGCCGGCCGGGGTGCCCGGGGTGCCCGGTGGGACGGGCGGTGGGACGGGCAGTCGGGTGGTCGCAGTCGGGTGGTCGGGGCTCGGTCGGGTGGGGCTCGTCAGCAACCCTACGACCTCCCGGCCCGGCCGGGGGAGCCGAACCCGGCTCCGGCGGCGTCCGGCACGGTCAGACCGCGCCGGTGGCTCCGCCCACCACCGCGTCGCCGGCGGGGGTGCCGTCCTGGCCGCCGCCGTCGCCGCCCCGGCCGGCGTGCGGCCTCGGGGCGAGCGAGGAGAGGTCGCCGGTGTCGCCCATCCTCAGGACGAACGGCCGCTGCGGGGTGTAGCGGATCGCCGTCACCGAGCACGGCTCGACGCTGATCCGCTGGAAGTGGTCGAGGTGCAGGCCGAGCGCGTCGGCCACCACCGCCTTGATCACGTCGCCGTGCGAGCACGCGATCCAGACCGCGTCCTCGCCGTGCTCGGCGGCGATCTTGCCGTTCCACTCGCGAACCGCACTGACCGTGCGGTGGCTCAGCTCACGCAGGGACTCGCCGCCGGGGAACGCGGCCGCCGCCGCGTGGTCCTGGACGGTCCGCCAGAGCGGCTCCTTGGCCAGCTCGGCCAGCGGCCGGCCGGTCCACTCGCCGTAGTGGCACTCGCCGAGCCGCTCGTCCTGGGCGGGTGTGCCGAGCTCGGGCCGGACGGCGAGCAGCGGCTCCAGGGTCTGCCGGCAGCGCTCCAGCGGGCTGCTGACGGCTTGCACCAGCGGGACCCCGGCCAGCCGGCCCGCCAGCGCGGCGGCCTGCGCGCGCCCGGCGTCGTCGAGGTCCACTCCGGGTGTCCAACCGGCCAGGATTCCGGCGGTGTTCGCGGTGGAGCGGCCGTGGCGGACGAGCAACAGGGTGGGCATGGGCCTAGCCTACGGCCTCACCGGCGGGGCCCGGGCAGGAGGCCGGGCGGGGCGGGCCCGACGGCGGAACGGAGCTGCGCGCCGGGAGAGGCGGGGGGCGGGGCCGTTCCGGCGGACCGGGAGGCCGTGTGAAGGGTCGGTGTGGAGCGCCGATGTGCCACCGGCAGGGTCGCCCAGGGGCGACAATGGCCCGCATGATCGTCCACTGCGCCATCTACCGCGACGGCCACCGGGTCGAGGGCCACCAGGACCACGCCGGTGCCCTCGCCGCCGCGCGGGCCGCCGGCCGGGGCAGTTTCGTCTGGATAGGCCTGTTCGAGCCGAGCGCCGAGGAACTGGACCAGGTCAGCGAGGAGTTCGGGCTCCACCCGCTGGCGGTCGAGGACGCCGTCGGCGCGCACCAGCGCCCGAAGGTGGAGGCCTACGAGGGCTCCCTGTTCGTGGCGCTCAAGACCCTCGGCTACCACCCCGGCGGCCACACGGTGACCGGCGGCGAGGTGATGGTCTTCGTCGGCGAGGACTTCGTGATGACGGTCCGGCACGGCGAGGACGGCCCGCTCGGCGGGCTCCGGAAGGAGCTGGAGGGCCGGCCCGAGGTGCTGAAGTACGGGCCGAGCGCCGTCCTGCACTCGGTCTGCGACCTGGTGGTGGACGGCTACGTGGACGTGGTCGTGGCGCTCCAGGCGGACCTCGACGAACTGGAGGCGGACGTGTTCGCCCCCGGCCGCCCCGGCCGCGACACCGCCGGCCGGATCTACGGCTACAAGCGCCAGCTGGTGACCGTCCGCCGTGCCACCGCACCGCTGCTGGACCCGATGATGCGCCTGGAGCACGGTGGCGTGCCGTTCGTCCGCGCCGAGGCGGTGCCGTACCTGCGCGACGTCGCCGACCACCTGGCCCGGGCCAACGACCAGGTGGAGGGCATGGACCGGCTGCTCTCGGACATCCTCAGCGCCAACCTGGCGCAGGTCAGCGTGCAGCAGAACAACGACATGCGGAAGATCTCCGCCTGGGCGGCCCTGGCCGCGGTGCCGACCATGATCGCGGGCGTGTACGGCATGAACTTCGACCACATGCCCGAGCTGCACCAACCCTGGGGGTATCCGGCGGCGGTGGGACTGATGGTGGTGGTCTGCCTGGGTCTGCACCGGGTGTTCAAGCGGCACGACTGGCTGTAGCCGCGCAGGGGCGTCGCGCTTCCGTCTGTTCGCCCCGAGTCCGGCCGCCCGCCCGTCCGCCCGGGTTCGTACCGGGTGGACGGGCGGGAGCCGCGCGGCGGGCCGCGGGGCACGTCGGGGTCAGGCCAGTCCGGCGCGCTCCAGGGCCTCGACACCGGTCCGCAGTGCCTGGATCCGCTCGTCCAGCGTGAAGCCGGCCGGGGCCGGATTCGTTTATCACCTGGAAGGACAGCGCCCTCGTTGCGGCCGGACTCCGACCGTACGCCCGCCCGTGCGCCACGGGGGAACGGCGCACGGACGGGCAGCCCAGGGGCGGCTACTGGCCGGGGTCCGGCCCGGTGTAGGCCGATGAGCGGAAGATGCGCGGGAATGCCCGGGAACCGTGCCGCTGGTCGAGCCACCCGGTCAGGCCGGACAGGTCCCCGCCGATCGTCGCGGCCACTATCAGGCCGTGCAGAGTGTCCGAGTCGGCCCCGCCCGTTTCGGTCAGGAAGCGCTGATACCGCGCCCCGACCCCGTGTTCGTATCCGGCCATCGCCAGGTGGAAGCGGGTCGCGATGCCGGGCTCCGCCTGGTCGAAGTCGGAAGGCTCCAGGCGGCCGGTGGTGTCACGGAAGGCCAGCCGATCGGGCAGTGCGATCCGCTCGGCCAGGTCGAGCCGATCGGCCACCGTGGCGGCGATCGTCCGGGCCTCCCGATCGGTCGCCCCCTCCATCACGATCCCGAGATTCCGAGTCGAGACGGCGTCCTCCTGGTCCCGCGCCGAGTAGGTGCGCCCCTGCGGGTCACGCCGGTTGATCCCGTACCGGCTCCGGACCACGTGCCCGTCCTGGAACCGGTACTCCCGGAACGACCCCCAGTGGAGGCAGTCATGCGCGTAGGACCGGAGCAGGTCCAGCGCCACCAGTTCGGGCGAGGTCAGCCGGGGGTCGCTCAGCCGCCCGTACCTCGTGATCACGGAGGCCATCTGCTCGTGCCGGTAGCCCTGGTTCGGGTGATGGAACCCGCCGAACGCGTCGGGCTGCGTCGAGCGCACCCCGACCCACACCCGATCGATCGGCAGGAGCTGGTTCAATCCCAGCTCCCGGTAGCGGTCGGCCAGGAGCGCCGCCCCCTGCCGGAACACCTCCCGCGCCGACTCGTCCGCCCAGGTGTCCAGCACCCAGTGCAGCAGCGAGAACGTCACGTGCGGGTGCGCCTGGTCCAGGGCGGCCGTCGCCCGGCGCGCGGCCAGCAGGTGCGCCAGCTCGGCGCGCCCGGCCACGTCTCCGGCCAGGTGCTCGTTCGGCCCCAAGCACGAGGGGGTGAGCGAGCGACCGAGGGTCAGAAGCGCTGACGGCTGATCAGCTGTCGGTGCGACTCCTGCACTCCCTCGGGGAGCTTGTCCGGTGAGAACCATCGGGCCTCCAAGATCTCGAACGAAGCGACCTTGATCCGTCCGCTGACGTACAGCGCCTCGTAGGCGACTTCGACGCGCAGCTTGTATCCGCTCTTCAGGTGCGCCAGCTCGCACACCTTCACCGTGAGTCCGGTCTCCTCCTTGACCTCACGGATGATCGTCTCTTCGAAGCTCTCGCCCTTGTTCGCGTAGCCGGTCGGTAGCCCCCACTGCCGACCCTCCGGCCACATCCGGTGTTTGAGGAGCAACACCCGGCCTTCGTCGTCGCGAGCGATGCCCGTGACCCCGACCATGAACTTCGCGTGCCACAGCCACAGAACGCGCCACTGCATCGGGCCCCGGATGATCCGCCAGAGCTTCGCAGCGATCTTCTTCATGGGTTCGCCCCTTCATTGGTGGCCTCTCCCGCGCGCCGCTCGCGCGGTCGGCCCACGATCCCGCACCCCACCCCCGGGACACCAAATCCCGTGATGATCAGACCAATTGGGGTGCGTCAGTGCTGATGCCGGTACCGCAGGCGATCCGAATGCAGGGTTGCCTGTCGGGCCACCTCGGCAGCCACCGGATCGGCCCCGCCCGAGGCGTTGGACGGGTCGGCCGGCGCGGGGGCATAGAGGTCGAACCGCAGCCATCCGGCGTGCTCCTGCAACGGCTTCTTGCCCCGCTCGGCGCGGATGCGGGTGGCGTTCACCGCGTACTGCTTACGGGTGTCGGCCGTCATCAGCCACAGACGCGCGTGGTAGGCGTCGGGGAAGGCGAGCAACACGGGCTTGCCGGAGAGGTCCGGGAGGGTGCAGAACTCGCCCAGGAGCACATCCCGCAGGACATGGGAGCCCGCCGCCACCACCTCATAGCGCATGACCATGCCCGGCTTCGGCTCTCCGGGCGCCGCCACCAGTTCAAGCGGCGGCATTGCGGCCCAACCTCAACTCCGTGCACCTCGGGCACGGGCACTCCGGGTCGAGCGGGTAGGTCAACGCACGACCGGTCGGGTTCGCTGCCCGGTACTGCTCCCTCAACGCGGCCATCGCCTGCGGACTGGCCTTCTCCCTACTCCGGTGCGAACCGGCGGACCTCACGGCAACGGACACACCTGGCTCCTTTTCGCTCGGCTTCGTGGAATGAGATGCCAGGCTAGGGGAATTCCAGATAGGGACTCAACGATATTCCCGCTATCGACTAAAGATCTTGAGATGTCCCTCGATAGTGGTCGGCCCACTCCGCCAGCTTGACCCGAGCATCCTCACCCCACAGCGAATAGCCCTCGAAGGTCCGGAACTCGTCCAGGTACCCCTGAATGTCTCGGGGGTCACGGAACACAAGCGCGCCCGTGGAGACCTCGACAGTTGCTAGAGCCTCGTCGTAGACGGTGAATACGTTCAATGGCGCCCACGGCATGTGACCAGCCATCGGGATAATCCCGAGGCGCACATTGGGCAACCGGGACACAGAGACCAACCGGTCAATCTGCATCGCCATGGCCTGCGCGGGAACAAGAGGCCAGCGGCAAGCCTGTTCAGTCAGAATGAAGTCGAAGCGCTTAGCCGGCTCGTAGAGGACGGCCTGCCGTTCAAGTTTTTTGGCAATAGCCTTCGAGTGATCTCCGGGGAACGGGGCGAGACTGGCCCGGATGTACTCAGGAGTCGCAAGAAGACCGGTGATCATGGTTGGCAGAAAGTATCGAAACTCGCCGGTGGTACGTTCAAGCGTCGCCAACTCGACTTGCTTCTTTTCGAGCCCCTTCCTGCGCAGGGCCCTCGCATCCTGCCACTCCGTGTTGGCGATGCGGGCAAGCGCCGTGACATGGGCGATGAGATCGGGTGGCGCATCCAACGCCCGCAGGATCAGTTCGACGTCAACCAGCGACGGCGTGACCTTGCCGGTCTCGATCTTGGAAATTTTGGACTGCGACATGTTGACACGCCGAGCGAGCCGGACCCCGGAGAGTCCAGCTCGCTTGCGAAGCTCTTGAAGGATTGCCGCCAGATCTGAATTCGATTGACCTAGCTCTTGTGGATCAAGCGCCAATGCCCTTCACGTACTCCTCAAAAGGCACCGATTCAGCGATTGCAATCCGCTGATACTCGACGAAGGGGCTCATATCGCCCTCGAACACGGTGCGGTCGATCTGCGTTCCGTCGGGCAGGTAGTTCATCAGCACCACCTCCCTTTTGTCGAACATCCAGTAGTCCGAAACGCCGGCCAGCGGGTTAGGGCGATCCGTGACGTCCATGATCCGAATGTCTTCCCCCGCCCAGGCATGCGGCAGGTAGTACATGAACTCGTAGCGCAAGTACTCGGAGAGCGGTCGTGTGACAATATGAACGCGCCCCTTGGACTTCCCCTCTCGGCACACCCGCTTGAGGTCGTCCGTGTAATCGTTGGAGTGCGCACGCGGGTCGATTCGCTCGCCCGCCCGGAACGCTCGCAGCTCCTCGATCTCCTGCGGCACGTTGTAGGCCGGAAGAGTTTCCAGGCGCCATGCCTCCGTCTTGAAATCCCGGAACCTGGCCTGCCAAGCATCACCATCCAAGCGCACGGACGGCCTCCCGAAGCACGCTCTCGGGGATCTCGACGAGCCCTTCGCCGTTGGGCGGCGTGAAGGCGTTGGACACATTCCCCTGAACCACGAAGGTCCCTCGCTCGGTGCGGTACACGTTGGGGCAGTCGTTCTGGTTGCACTCCCCCGAGCCGCTGCCGTTGCCCGTATTGGTCAGCCGCGTGAGACCCGACCTGTCGTCCACCTCGACCCCCTGGAACTGCGGCCCCGCTTGGACCGCCCGGCAATGACGCTAGAGAACCCTTCGACACGTGTCTATGACAGGACAGAAATATTCCCGTGTTGGACTAAGGATCATGATGGAGCGGCCCAGAACGCACGAAAGGCCCCGGCTGCCCAGTTCGTTGGGCAGCCGGGGCCAGTGCGCTCGGGCGGTCAGATGCGGTTGCCCCAGCGGTGCGCGGCAAGGCTGCGGGCGGCGTTGGAACGGCCCGCCGGGGGCTCGTCGCCGGGGAGGCGGACGCGTGCTATCAGGCGGCCCGCTTCGGCGCGGAGCTGGCGAGCCTCGGCGATCAGCGGGTGAGCGACGCCGTTAGGCGAGCCCGGCCAGTTCCAGCGCCTCCACACCCACACGGAGAGCGTTGATCCTGCCTTCCAGCGAATAGTCGATTCCGCCGGGGGCCAGGGTGAGCGTGGTGACGCCCGCGTCGGCGTACGCCTGCATCCGGTCGGCGATCCGCGCGGTGTCGCCGACCAGCGAGGTGGCGTCGATCAGGTCGTGCGGGACGGCGGCCGCGGCACCCGCGTAGTCCTTGGCCAGGTACTTCTCCTGGACCTCGTCCGCCGCCTGCTCGTAGCCCATCCGCCGGGCGAGCTGGTTGTAGAAGTTCTTCTCCTTGCTGCCCATGCCGCCGATGTAGAGCGCCGCGTAGGAACGCTGCGCGTCGACACCGGCCTTGACGTCCTCGCCGACCGCGATGGTGACGGTCGGGCAGAGGTCGAAGCCGTCCAGGGTCTGCCCGGTCGTGGCCCGCCCGGCCTTCAGCGGGTCGAGCGAGAGCGCGGCGTGCTCGGGCGAGAAGAAGATGCCCAGCCAGCCGTCGGCGATCTCGCCGGTCTGCTCCAGGTTCTTCGGGCCGATCGCGGCGATGTACAGCGGGATGTGCTCGCGCACGGGATGGACGGTGAGCTTGATCGGCTTGCCCGGGCCGCCGGGCAGCGGCAGCGTCCAGTTGGCGCCCTCGTGGACCAGCCGCTCGCGGGACATCGCCTTGCGGATGATCTCCACGTACTCCCGCGTGCGGGCCAGCGGCTTGTCGAACTTCACGCCGTACCAGCCCTCGGAGACCTGCGGCCCGGAGACGCCGAGGCCGAGCCGGAACCGGCCGCCGGAGAGGGTGTCCAGGGTGGCCGCCGTCATCGCCGTCATCGCCGGGGTCCGGGCCGGGATCTGGAAGATGGCCGAGCCGACGTCGATCCGCTCCGTCCGGGCGGCGACGAACGACAGCACGGTCGCCGCGTCCGAGCCGTAGGCCTCGGCGGCCCAGCAGACCGAGTAGCCCAGCCGGTCCGCCTCCTGGGCGACGGCGATGTTGTCGGCGTCCATGCCGAGTCCCCAGTAACCGAGGTTGATACCGAGTCGCATCTGCCAAGCCTTCCCGTCGGGTTGTTCGCGAGGGTGCGCGAGGGGGTGGCCGCGCGCTCCGCGGTCATGCTACTGGCCGGTAGGTGCGGGCCGGAACACATCCGGGGCCCCGTTCCCGCAGCGCCGCGGCGGTGTTCCGGCGGTGCCGCGGCGGCACTCCGGCGCTGCCGCCGCGGCATTGCTGGACCGCTGCGGCCGCCCCCGGCGGTGCCGCGGCGGCTCCCGCGCGCCCGCCGGCCGGCCGGGCCGCGGCGTCCCGCCCGCACCGCCCCGATCGTCCTGCGGGTCGCCACCCCGGCCCGGGCACCGGCCGCTACGCTCAGCCGACGTGGGGACGCCTCTCCCCACCTGCGCGTTTGCCAGGCGGGCCGGCCAGGCCGGTGCCCGCCCACCCGGCCAGTGGAGGGCCCGTCCGATGGAAAAGCGTCACCTCGGCCGTACCGGGCTGGAGGTCTCCCGGCTCGGCCTCGGCACCATGACCTGGGGCCGCGACACCGACGAGCACGAAGCCGCCGAGCAGCTCAAGGAGTTCGTCGACGCCGGCGGCAACCTCGTCGACACCGCCGACGTCTACGGGGACGGCGGCGCCGAGTACCTGATCTCCCGGCTCACCGACAGCCTGATCCCGCGCTCCGACCTCGTCATCGCCACCAAGGCCGGCAGCGTCCCGGAGTCCGCCCGCCGCTTCGACGGCTCGCGCGGCCACCTGCTCGCCGCCCTCGACGCCTCGCTGCGCCGGCTCGGCACCGACTACGTCGACCTCTGGCAGGTGCACGCCTTCGACCCGGCCACGCCGGTCGAGGAGACACTGAGCGCGCTGGACATCGCCGTCACCTCCGGGCGCGCCCGGTACGTCGGGGTCTGCGACTTCAGCGGCTGGCAGCTCGCCCGCGCCGCCACCTGGCAGCACGCCCACCACGGCCGGGTGCCGCTGGCCGGCGCACAGCTGGAGTACTCGCTGCTCCAGCGCGGCATCGAACGCGAGGCCGTGCCCGCGGCCCAGGACGCCGGGGTCGGGCTGCTCGCCGCCTCCCCGCTCGGGCGCGGCGTGCTCACCGGCAAGTACCGGCACGCCGTCCCGCAGGACTCGCGCGGCGCCTCCCCGTACCTCTCCGGCTTCGTCCAGCCCTACCTGGGGGAGCGCTCGCGGCGGATCGTGGACGCCGTCGCCACCGCCGCCGACGGCCTGGCCAGCAGCCCGCTCGCGGTGGCCCTCGCCTGGGTCCGGGACCGCCCGGGCGTGGCGAGCGCACTGGTCGGGGCACGCACCCTGGCGCAGCTGCAGGCGTCGCTGTCAGTGGAGGCACTTACCCTTCCGAGTGAGATCCGCGGTGCGCTCGACGACATCTCGTCGCCGGTGCACCGCTACCCGGACCAGGGGTGGAGCGAGTTGTAGGCCCGCGCCGCCGGGTGGTCCGGGGCGGTTCCGGTCCGGCCGGCCGGGGGCGGTCCGCCCCCGCACGACCCGGCCCGGGCGGACCTCGACGGGCCCGGCTTGACCGGGCCGGGGCCGACCTGACCTGATGGGTGACGACGTGACCTGCCCGGCCGGCCCACGGACCGGACTCGACAGGACCCGACCGACCCGACCGGTGCCGCCGCTTCGCGCGGCCGCGCCGTCCCGACCATGCCGACCGCGCTCTCCGCGGCGGGGCGGCCGCCCGCGGCCCGCTGCCCCGCCCCCGGTGCGGGCCGGCGCCCAGCAGTGGAGTGACCTTGTGTGGAGCGAACGATGAGTGACACGGAGAACGGCGCTCCGGAGGAGACCGCGGCGGCCCCGGGCGGCGGCGGCGACACGACCGAGGCGGCCACCGGCACCGCGTCCGGCACCACGGTCGGCGCTACCGCCGGCACCGGGCGGACCGACGGTCCCGACGCCCCCGCCGGCAGCAGTGCCGCGGACAAGGCGGCCGCCGTAGCGGCGATCGCCGAGCGGATCCGGCTGGTCGGCCTGCAGTCGACCGGCCCGACGCCGAGGCCCGCCCCGTCCCCGCCCGCGGCCCCCGCCGACCGGGAGCCTGCCGCCGCCGGCCCAGGTACGGCCGCCGACGGCCCCGGTACCGCCCCGGGCGGCACCTCCGCGGCCGGTGCCGCGGCGCCGGCCGCAGCCCCGCCGGCCGGCCGGCCGCCCCGCACCGCCCCCGGGACGGACGAGCAGCGGCTCCAGGCGCTCAAGGACACCGCCGAGGTGCTGGCCGCCGGCGGCGCGCCCACCGACCTCGCCACCGCCGCCGTGGCCGCGTTCGGCGACGGCGCCGCCGAAGAACTGCGCGCCGACCCGTGGGCCGTCCTGACCCTGCCGGGCGTCCGGCCCGAGCACGCCGACGGTTTCGCCCGCGGACTCCTCGGCCCCGAGGCCGGGCCCGGCGACCAGCGCCGCGCCCGGGCGCTGGTGCCGTGGCTCCTGGAGCAGGCCGCGCTGCGCGGCGACTCCGCCGTGGAGATCACCGAGGTGACCGCCGGGCTCGACCGGCTCGGCCTGCCGGACGCCGCCGCGGCGCTCCAGGCGGCCGTGGTCGACGGCCGGGCGATGCCGTTCCAGGAGGAGCTGACCGGCCCCGAGGCGCACGCGGCCGGCGGCGAGGACGACGAGCCGCCGACCCGGACGGTGCTCGCGCTGGAGCGGCTGGCCCTGGCGGAGGAGAGCCTCGCGGACGGTCTCGTCCGGCTGATGTCCACCTTCGCGCCCGGCGAGGACCCGGTCGAGGGCCTCGACGAGAGCGACAACGAGGGCACCGACGAGAGCGCCGACGACGCCACCGGCGAGAGCTCGGACGACGCGGGCGAGGACGCGGTCGAGGGCACGCCCACCGAGGGCGCCCCCACCGAAGGCGCCCCGGCCGAGGCCGACGCGCCCGCCGACCCCGGCCCGGCCGCCTGGGAGGCGGCCGCCGCGGCCGCCCCGTCCTCCTCGGCGACCGCGCTGATCCGGGCCGCCGCCGAGAGCGCCCTGGTCACCCACACCGGCGGCGAGGCCGCCCGGGCCGAGCCGGCCGCACTGGTACGCGCCGCCGCCGGCCTCGGCCTCCGTGCCTGGGCCGCCACCTGGACCGACCAGGGCGGGGAGAGCCTCGCGGCCCTCGCCGACGGCCCGCTGCCCGTCGCCACCGTCGCCGGCCTGCTGGCGGGGACGGCCGGCCCGGGCCGTTCCGCCGACGGCACCCTCGCCCTGGACGTCCTGGTGGTGCTGGACGCCCCGCTGCTGGACGTCGAACTGGCCGCCACCCTGCTGGAGTCGCTCGCCGACGGCACCCGGCTGGTGCTCAGCGGCGACCCGGGCCAGCTCTGGTCGGCCGGCCCCGGCCGGTTCTTCGCCGACCTGCTGGCCGCCAAGGCCTGCCCGACGGTGGCCTCCCGCACCCCCGACTTCGGTCCGATCGGCGAGCTGGTCTCGGGCGTCGGCATCGGCGAGCTCCAGCCCGTCGAGGCCCCCGACAAGGAGGTGGTCATCCTGGCGGCCAAGGACGGCGCCGAGGCCGTCCACCGCGCCGTCCAGCTGCTCACCGACTCCATCCCGCGCGCCCTCGGCATCCCCGCCGAGCAGGTGGTGCTGCTCACCCCCGGCCACGGCGGGCCGGGCGGCACCCGGGCACTGAACGCCGCCGCCAAGGCCCGGCTGAACCCCGGCCCGGGCCGGTTCGCCGGCTTCGACCCGGGCGACCGGGTGGTCGAATCCCCCGCTCCCGGCATCACCCGCATCGCCCGGGTGACCGACGGCGACGCCACCGGCCTGCACCTGGAGTACCCGGACGGCGCGCGCCGCACCGTCCCGCCCGCCGAGGCGGGCCGGCTGCGGCACGGCTGGGCGCTGACCGTCCACCAGGCGGCCGGCCACCGCTGGCCGGGCGCCGTCGTGGTCGTCCCCGAGGACGCGGGCCCGGTGCTCACCCGCCAGTGGGTCTACACCGCGTTCGGCCGCGGCGAGCGGCACCTCTCGGTGGTCCACTCCGCGGGGCCGGCCCTCCCCCAGGCCGTCACCGAGCGTCCGGCCCGCCCCCGCACCACCCGCCTGCGCGCGATCCTGGCCGAGAACGCCGCCCAGGCGTACTGACCGCACCGCCCGGCCCCCGGCCGTCGGACCTGCCCCGTGCCTCCCGGCCGCCCGCTCCGGCGGGCGGCCGGCCCGGGCGGCGTCCGAGGGCCGGGGGCCGCGCTGTCGGTCGATGGGTCTAGCGTGCGGGGTGGCAGGGCCCGTCGCGAACAAGGGAAGATCATGACCACGCTCGACAACCGTCCGAACAGCGCCTTCCTGGTGATCGATGTACAGAACGGCGTGGTCGAGAACGCGTTCGAGCGCGACGCGGTCGTCGCCAACATCGGCAGCCTGGTCGAGAAGGCCCGGCGGGAGGACGTCCCGGTGGTCTGGGTCCGGCACGCCGACGAGGAGCTCGTCCCGGGCAGTGACACCTGGCAGATCGTCCCCGAGCTCGTCCCGGCAGACGGCGAGCCCATCGTCGACAAGCGCTTCCGCGACTCGTTCGAGGACACCACCCTGGCGGCCGAACTGGCGGCCCTGGCGGTCGGCCGCCTCGTCGTCAGCGGCGCCCAGACCGACTTCTGCGTCCGCTCGACGCTGCACGGCGCGCTGGCCAGGGGCTACGACGCCCTGCTGGTGAGCGACGGCCACACCACCGTGGACCTCTCCGCCTTCGGGGCGCCCGGCCCGGAGCAGGTCATCGCGCACACCAACTTCTACTGGTCCGGCCAGAAGGCGCCCGGGCGGACGGCCGGCACCGTCGAGACCGAGAACGTGGACTTCGGCAGCGCTTCCTGAAGCCCCGGGCGGGTGCGCGCGGGTAGCCGGCCAGGTCGGGTCGGGCGGTCCGGTCACCCGCCCGCCCGCCCGTCGACGGCGCGCTCCGCCGGCTCCGAGCCCCGCGCACCCGTACGCGCCCCGCCCGTACCGCACCGCCCCGCACCACGGCGTACCGCCCGTGGGAGGAACGTCCGAAATCATGCGCTCGCCGAAGCGGTTCCGCGCCGCCCGCAGCACCCATGCCGCCGCCCGGGGCGGGGGCTGCGGGCGGGAGAGCCGTCCCGTCCGCAGCCACGCCGGGCAGGTCTCAGTCCTCCGGGTCCTCGTCGTAGACCTCGCTGACGTCGAACCGGCAGATCAGCAGCTGCGGGTCGGCGTGCTCGAACGGCTCCGGCAGCCACTCCCCCGGCTCGGTCGGCTCGGCCGCCGCGACCCAGAGCGTCGAGTCGGCCTCCTCCAGGCCGAACTCCTCGCTGCGGGCCGCGATCTCGTCCGGCTCGTACTCGCCGAACAGCACGCCGATCGCGGCGTTCAGCCCGCCCGTGCCGCCCCCGCCGGGGGTCAGCGATTCGTCCAGCCGCTCGGCCTGCGAGCGCAGCCGCTTCGGGTCCGCGACGTGGTAGTCGCGGCGGATCAGCACGCTGATCGCCTCGGGCTGCTCGGGGCCGTGGTACCCGCCGGGGCCTTCGTCCCCGGGCACCTCGAAGGGGGTGACCTCGTCGT
The DNA here is from genome assembly GCF_045208415.1 of Kitasatospora sp. NBC_01560. Taxonomy (NCBI): domain Bacteria; kingdom Bacillati; phylum Actinomycetota; class Actinomycetes; order Kitasatosporales; family Streptomycetaceae; genus Kitasatospora; species Kitasatospora sp. NBC_01560. The sequence goes on from NZ_CP109364.1 coordinate 2,573,395, forward strand.
AGACCTCGTAGAGGAGTTGGTCGTACGCGATGGCCGCCGTCGCGAGCTGCTCGTAGGCGGCGGACACAGCGGGATCGTCCGCTGCGTTGGGGCTCGACACCGCTTCCAGATGACGGTCGATGGCGGCCTTGACCGCCTCGGCGGCGGCGCGTACCTCGGCAATGGTGGGCTGCGCGGCATCAGACATGGTGCAGACGCTATCTCCCCGCGGTGCCGGTACGCACAGCGGTTGTCACCTACACCCGCGATTTCACCGCAACTTCCCCCCCGATGTCCGATCCGCGTGGTTCTGTCCCCGCGTACGCCCCGCGCACAGGGCTCCGGACCGGCACGGCTGGGCCGTCCGGGTGCCGCTTGCGGGGGCGTGACCGGGGTATTCCGTCAGGAGGAGAAACAGAACTGATGCACTGTCAGGAGCAGGCCGCGGGCGCCCTACGGGGCACCCCGGCCGGCGGCGGCGGTGTGCGAGCGGGGGCGCGGGTGGCCTCCGGGCAGGAACGCGGGTCGAGGGCCTGCCGGGAGTGCGGCCGAAAATACCCGGGCCCGTTGTCGTAGGCAGGCCGTAGGCTTGCCCGGAGCTGTCCTCAGGAGGAGCGTTTTGACCCCAGCCAAGCCGGTCCGGCAGCCGGAGTACGAGTACCAGTCGCTGCGCATGCCGCGCGGCACCTCGCGCAACGCGGCACGCCAACTGCTCACCGAACACGCCGAGTACGGGCACTGGGAGCTGGACAGACTCCGTCTGTTCCCCGACGGCAGCCGGACGGTCCTGCTGCGGCGACGAATCATCCGGCAGGTCCGGAGCTGGTGACGGCCGCCACGCGGTAGGGCGGCCGCGCGTACGGCAGGGCAGCCGCCGTACCGGCCCGGCACCCCGTGACGCCCGGCCACCGGCCTACTGCTCCGCCCTGCGGGCTGTTCGCGTGCCCGCGGTCGCCGGCCAGGCCGACGACCGCGGGCGGCTTCTGGGGCTCAGCGCGCGCCGGCGCGCGCCCGGCGGTAGAGGACGCCGCCGCCGAGCAGCAGCGCCAGACCGGCCGCACCCAGCAGCTCCGTCCCGCCCGCACCGGTCGAGGCCAGCTGGCTGTCCGCGGCCGCCGGAGCCGTGGCGTGGGGGCTCGCGGTACGGGCCGAGGCCGGAACGGCCTGGCCGGTCGCGCTGCCGCCGGCCGGCGTGGTGGCGGTGCCCGTCGAGGGCGTGCCGGGGGTGGCGGTCGGGGTGCCCGTCCTGGGGATGCCCGGCGTGGTCTCACCACTGCCCGGGGTCTGCGAGGGCGGCGTGGACGGCTGGCCGGGCGGGGGCGGGTTGTGCGGGGTGTGGTCCTCGGGGCAGTCGTCGTCCGGCTTGCTCGGCGGGACGGGCGCCGGGGAGCTCTCGTTGCCGCAGCCGTTCCCGAAGGCCGGGTTGCCGACGCCGACGACGTCGACCGAGTTGCCGCAGGCGTTGACCGGCGCGTGAACGGGCACCTGGACGCTGTTGCCGGCGGCCACGCCGGGCGATCCGGCCGCCGTACCGGCGGCGGACGACCCCGCAGCGCTGTGGCCGCTGTGGCCGCTGCCGCCGGGGTGCCCGGCGACGTTGGCGCAGTGGTTGCCGTACGCCGGGTTCAGCACGCCGACGACGTCCACGGTGTTGCCGCAGGCGTTGATCGGGACCTCGACCGGCACCTGCACCGAGTTCCCCGAGGCCACGCCCGGCGAACCGGCCGCACCGCCCTGTGCGTCGGCGCCCGCGTAGGCGTAGCCGGCGGTCGAGGCCAGGACACTGCCGGTGGCCACGGCCGTGAGGAGCCCCTTCTTGGCTACATTCCTCATATTTTCCCCTGACGTATCGAGACGACGTGATGACCTACAGAAAGTCGGACTTTCCGAATAACTGGCGAGGTCTTCGAGTGCACAGGGCACAACGAGGCGCAAGCGGCGAGGTTGAGCCGAACGAACCCACTTCACTCGATCGAGTGAGTGGATCTCCCGGACCGCCACATCACCGCATTCCGGCCGCCCCCGGCCCACTCCGCACGCCCCTCCCGCCCCCTTTTCCCCGCCCCTTCCCCCACCCCTTTTCCTGCCCCCTGCCGCGACCCGACCCCGGCCCCGGTCCGGCCCCGGACAGCGAAGCGCCCCCGGTGCGGCGCGTCCGCCACCCGGGGGCCAAGTGAGTCGACCCGGTGATCCGCCGGTCAGGCGGTCACGCGGTCAACCACGCGCTCAGAAGTTGGCGCAGTGGTTGCCGAAGGCCGGGTTCAGCACGCCGATCACGCTGACGGTGTTGCCGCAGAGGTTCACGGGGATGTGCACCGGGATCTGGATCTGGTTGCCCGAAACCACGCCCGGGGAGCCGGCCGCCACACCGTCCGCGGCGGCACCGCCGTGGGCGGACGCGACACCGGCGGCGGCGAGCACCAGCCCGCTGGTGGCGGCGGTCACGGCGGCGATCTTCTTGACCTTCATCATTCCTCCTGTATGGACAACGCAACCCGTTCGGCGGGCTGCACAGGGATGAACGAGGGTGTGGCAAACGGGGTACGGAGCTCTGCACCTATTCACCCGCAACGGTGATGAGTCGCACGCATGCTCGACACGAAACGCCAAGGAAAAACGTTTCTGTCGATCACTTTTCCGCCCGCCCAAATCATTAGCTCCGACAATGCGGACGGCCCGTCCCCGAGACTTCGGGAACGGGCCGCGCCCGCCACCGGCGGACCGTCGGACGGCCGCCGGACGACCGCCGGTCAGCTGAGGTCGATGAACCTGTCCAGCACCCGCGCGCCGAACTTCAGCCCGTCCACCGGCACCCGCTCGTCCACCCCGTGGAACATCCCCGCGAAGTCCAGCTCCGGCGGCAGCTGCAGCGGCGCGAACCCGAAGCAGCGGATGCCGAGGTCCTGGAACGACTTGGCGTCCGTCCCCCCCGAGAGGCAGTACGGCACGGCACGGGCGATCGGGTCCTCGGCGCGCAGCGCGGTCTGCATCGCCTCGACCAGCGCCCCGTCGAAGCTCGTCTCGATCGCCTTGTCCGAGTGCAGGCTCTCCCGCTTCACGCGCGGGCCGAGCACGCTGTCCAGCTCGGCCAGGAACTCCTCCTCGTAGCCGGGCAGGAACCGCCCGTCCACGTGCGCCGAGGCCTGCCCCGGGATCACGTTCACCTTGTAGCCGGCGCCGAGCATGGTCGGCTGGGCGGTGTTGCGCAGCGTGGTGCCGATCATCTTGGCGATGCCGCCCAGCACCCGGAGCGTCTCGTCCATGTTCTCCGGGTCGAGTTCGACGCCGAGCGCGTCGGACAGCTCGTCCAGGAAGGCCCGGACGGTCTTGGTGATCCGCAGCGGGAACTTGTGCCGCCCCAGCCGCGCCACCGCCTCGCAGAGCTCGGTGATCGCGTTGTCGTCGTTCTCCATCGACCCGTGCCCGGCCCGGCCGTCGACCGTGAGCCGCATCCAGTGCATGCCCTTCTCGGCCGTCTCCACCAGGTACAGCCGGGCCTTGTCGTTGACGGTGAACGAGAAGCCGCCCACCTCGCCGATGGCCTCGGTCACCCCCTCGAACAGGTCCGGGTGCTTGTCCACCAGGTACCGCGCCCCGTAGGTGCCACCCGCCTCCTCGTCGGCAAGGAAGGCCAGCACCAGGTCACGCGGGGGCTTGCGCCCGGTCCGCAGCCGGTCGCGGACGACGGCCAGCGTCATCGCGTCCATGTCCTTCATGTCGACCGCGCCGCGCCCCCAGACGCAGCCGTCCGCGATCTCGCCGGCGAACGGGTCGTACGTCCAGTCCGCGGCGTTGGCCGGCACCACGTCGGTGTGCCCGTGGATCAGCAGGCCCGGCCGTGACCGGTCCTCGCCCTCGATCCGCACCACGGTGGAGGCCCGCCCCTTGGCCGACTCGATGATCTGCGGTTCGAGGCCGAACTCCGCGAGTTGCTCCGCCACGTACTCGGCGGCCTTCCGCTCCCCCGGGCCGGAGCCGTCGCCGTAGTTGCTGGTGTCGATCCGGATCAGATCGCGACAGATCTCGGCGACCTCCGACTCGGCCGTCACCTTCGCCGCCGCCCGCCCCGCCGACTCGCTCCGCTCGCTCACGGTCACTCCTCGTCTCTGCCCCGCACCGGCACGCCGTCGCGCCACTCCCAGGACCTGCACCCGGGCCGTACGAGCACGTCCGCCCATCCTCCCCCAGCCCTCCGACCGGATCCACCCCGCGCACCCCGGCCGCAACCGCAGGAAACCCCCTGGTCACACCCCGGCCACAGGCCACCCCTTGCCGCTGTCACCACCCCCGCACCCCGGCCCGGAGCCGTTTTGGGAGCGCAAGCCGATCTTTGCTACAGTTACATCTGTCAGCGCGACCGAGACGGCCGCGAAGACAACACCCGGTCCGGGTGGCGGAATGGCAGACGCGCTAGCTTGAGGTGCTAGTGCCCTTTATCGGGCGTGGGGGTTCAAGTCCCCCCTCGGACACCAACCGCTTGCGAGAGCAGGCGACCAGATGCGGGTCAGGAGAAATCCTGGCCCGCATTCTGCGTTCCCCGGCGGAGCTCCGGGAACGTCGGGCCGAGGTCCGCAGATCCACCCCGCCCCAGCCTGCGAGGCAACCCCGGCCGGCCCCAGCCGGCGGCGCGGCACATGAGGGGCCGGCGGGGCCCGACCGGGTTCAGGGGCGGTGGGCGGCGACGGTCACGGTTGTCTCGGCGAAGAAGAAGCGGCCGGTCGCGGCGGCGTGCTGGAGGGCGGCGTACCACTGGTCGACGTCGGACTCGGTGAGGTCGGTCGAGCCCCGGCGGCAGGCCTGGGCGACCGTCGTGCGGATGGACTCGACGCGGCGGGCGGCGAGGCCGGTCAGCTCTCGTGAGGAGGCGACCCTGGGGACGACCTCGTCGAGTACCAGGTCCGACGTGTGGACCAGGCCCGGGAGTTTGCGGCCGATCCGGCCGTCCACGTGATCCATCCACGATTGCTGGTCGTCCGCGAAGGCGTGGCAGATCCGCCGGTCGAGCGTCTGGTCCGCACCGGCCAGCATGACCGAGTCGAAGTCGACGTGGGCGAACACCGCGCGCCCGCCCGGGCGGAGGAGCCGGGCCGCCTCGGACACCAGCCGTTCGGGCTCCGGCACGCACTCCAGGACGTTGTAGGAGACCACCGCGTCCGCCCGGGCCTGCGGGAGCGGGAGCCGCTCCCGCAGGTCCGCCAGGGCGAGGACGACCTCGCCGTCGTGCCCGGCGAGGAGTCGGGCGGCCTCCCGCAGGGCCTGTTCGGAGCGGTCGAGCCCGACCAGAGTGCTCTTCGGGTCCACCCGTGCGAACGCGGCGAGGGTGGGGCCGGCTCCGCAGCCGAGATCGACGGCACGGCCGCCTGCCGGCAGGGCGGCCAGTTCGACCAGGTGCTCGTGGATCGGCTCGTCCGCGTCCGACATGCCCGCCTGCTTTCCGTGCCCGAGGGGATGAGAAGCCCCATCATGCCGGGCAGGTCGGGGTGCAGGCCCTTGATTTTCGCCCGGAAGCAGGGCGCGCTCGACAGGCTCCGCGGAGACGGCCTGCGGACCGCCGCCGCGTCAGCGGGCCGTCCAGACGGGGCAGGTGACGTGGTGGCGGTAGGTACGGATGATGGTGCCGCCGAGGGAGCAGCGCTCCGTGGTGGAGACGTCGCAGCAGCTCGGGGGGCGGGCCCCGGGCCGGCGGGCCGTCTGGACGGGCGGCCCGGTCGGGGTCGGAGCCTGGGCGCGGGCGGCGGCCTGGGCCGGCACCGCCGGGCGGTTCGGAACGGCCGGGCGACGACGCCGACGGCGGCGGGGCGTGGAGGTGGTCACGGGGCGAGACTGCCCCGGCCGGGGCCCGGGGAATCCCGGCTCACCCGGACGAGGGACGCACTGGACCGGACGACGGAGCGCGCCCCGCCGCCGGGGCAGGGCGGCGGGGCGGGGCGGCAGTCCCGGGGGTCAGAAGGTGATCGTCCGGCCTTCGGCCGCGGCCTGGCGTTCGGTGTAGGCGACGCCGTGGACCTTGAGGCCGGCGGGGTCGAGCAGGGTGATCGCCCCGCCGTGGTTGCCGAGTTCGAACCCGCCGCCCCCGTGCACGGTGAGCGCGGCGCCGGCGGCCAGCGGCCCCGCGGGCAGGGCGAGCCGGTGCTTGGAGCGGTCGGCGAGCTGCCAGCCGGTCAGGTCGATCGGTGCGGCGGAGGTGTTGAGCACCGTGACGGTCTCGTCCTCGGGCGCCGGGCCGGCCGGGTTGACCAGGGCGGCGACGATGCGCAGCGCGCCGTCGTGACCGGTCGGCACGGTCGGGTCGGTCGGCACCGTCGGCACGGTCGGGTCGGTCGGGCGCGGCGGGGTGCCCGGGAGGGTGTGCCCGGTCGCGTCGTCGGTGTGCCAGGCCTGCGACTGGAAGGCGAGGAAGACCGCGACCCAGCGGTCCTCGGCGGCCAGGTGGATCAGCAGGCCGCCGTCCTGGTACACGCCGTCGTCGGCGCGGAACCGGCCACTGTTGCCCTGGTTCATGTGGATGTCGTGGACGCCGTTGCCGGGCTTGAAGCCGAAGACCTTGTCCGGGACGGTCGGCTCGGGCCCGAAGCGCTGGCCGATCAGGTAGACGGCGGCGCCCGGGTCGTTGATCGCACGCTGCACGTAGTGGTCGAGCAGGTCGGCGAGGTCGTTGTCCGCGCCGGGCAGGTCGGGCGGCAGGATCCGCAGGGCGGCGGGGTCGAAGAGGTTGCCTCGGACGAAGTCCAGGCTCGCCGTGCCGGCCTTCGAGGGCAGGCTGGTCCAGCCGCTGCCGGCGGCGGGCAGCAGCGCGGTGACCGGGTGCCGGAAGTCGTCGGCCACGACGTAGAGGAGCTCCGAAGGAGCCTGCTGGGACTGGACGTTGACCGCCGCCCGGTAGTGGGTGCCCTGCGCGTCGCGCAGGTGGATCTGGTAGTGCGGGGTGTCGGTGGCGCCTTCACGGCGCCGGTCGACGGCGGTGGCGGCGAGCACGCCGTAGTTCTTCAGGGGCATCGGTGAGGTCCTTCGGCCGGTCCGGTGGGCTCCGCCCGGTCGCACGGGGCGGGAGCCCCTCCGTTATGGCGCACGGAGTGGTGCCCGGTCCGGCGAATCGACGGATGTTCACCGACTGTCCGCCGAACGAGCCATCGGCCCACGGTCATTGACGCGCGGTCATTGACCGCGCGGGGATTGACACACGACCCCGGCCATCTTGAGAATGACTTCATTATGAAGGACGTACATACTTCTCAGGAACCGGCCTCAGGACCACTGGACCGCGATGCCGAAGGGCGGCTGTACGACACCCGGGTGCGGGCCGCCATGACCGGGTTCACCCACAACGGGGACACCCTCGCGCTGGAGGCGGCGGCCGCCGCCCGCTCGGCCTTCCATGCCGTGGAACGGCTGCGGACGCACGGCACCCAGGGCCGTGGGCTCAGCTCCGGCGCTCTGGACGTGTTGATCCGGCTGAACGCGGCCGCCGGGGTGCCGGGCCCGGCCGAGCCCGGCACCGCGGACCGGACCGACCGCACCGACCCCGCCGCCCCGGCCGGGCTCACCGTCGGCGAGCTGGCCAGGGCCGGCGGGGTGAGCTCGCGCAACGTCACCGGACTGGTCGACACCCTGGAGCGCGAAGGCCTCGCCCGACGGCTGCCCGACCCGCGCGACCGCCGGGCCGTCCTGGTCGCCGTCACGGCGGACGGGCGAGCCTGGCTGGAGGAGTTCCGGGAGCCCACCGAGCGCGCGATGGCCGCGGTCTTCCACGGCTTCTCACCGGAGGAGCTGGGCCAGCTGCGCCACCTCTGCCTGCGGCTGGTGGAGAACCAGCAACGCATCGAGCAGTACCTCGGCCGACCGCAGCCGTAGCGGAGCGGCGACCGCGACCGACCGACCGACCCGACACCCACCGCACCGTCCCGGACCGGCCCGGACCGGACCGACCGACGTCAAGAGGCCCGCGCCCCCGCTCCCCCGGAGCAGACGCCCCCGGAGCAGGCGTCAGCCCGCCTCCGCCACCGGGCTCGGTCCGTCCGGTGACGCGGCGGACCGGCGGCGGGCGAGGCTGCGGAACAGCTCGCCCGACACGAACGCGGTGACCGCCGCGACGATCACCAGCGGCAGCGCGTCGGTGGCTTCCGAGCCGAGCAGTTCCGCCGCGAGCACGGCGCTGGTGACGGGCAGCCGGGTGACGGCGGCAGCGGAGGCGGCGATCCCGGCCGCCAGGCCCTGCGCGATGCCGAGGCCGGGCAGCGGCCCGAAGACGACCCCGGTGGCGGCACCGATCAGGATCGCCGGGAAGATCGGGCCACCGCGCAGGCTGCCGAGCGAGATGCCCCAGCCGGCCGCCTTGCAGAGCGTCAGGGCGATCAGGGCGCCGATCGACCAGGAGGCCGGCTGCGCGGCCAAGGCCCCGAGGGTCAGCTGACCGGAGAGTGCGGCCTCCTCCGGCGAGCGCCCGGTGAGGAGGGCGTACGCGCAGATGCAGACGCCGACAGCGACCGCGCAGACCACCGTCCGGACGGCCGTCACCCGGGCGGTCGGTGGTGGCGCGGAGCCGGTCGGGTCGCCGTTGGTGTAAGCCTTGACCCGCCGGCCGACGCTCTGGCCACACACGCAGATCAGGGCCACCACCACCGCGAGCGGGATGCCCCAGACGAAGTCGGCGAGGTCGGGCACGGCCGTCTTCGGCACGGAGGGCAGCGACAGCGCGCCGATCGACAGACCGGTCCAGTTGCCGAAGCCGGTGAACACCAGCGCGCCGACGCCGCTGGCCAGCAGGCACGGGAGGATCAGCAGGGTCAGCTTCGGGCCGCCGAGCCCGGCCGCCTCGATGATCATCACGGCGGCGACCAGCGGGCTGCCGAAGATGGTGGAGATCGCCGCCGCCGAACCGGCCGCACCCAGCACCGGTGAGAGCTGGGGCTGGGCGGAGCGCTTCGCCGAGCTGACCGCGAGCAGGGCCAGGCCGCTGCCCATCGCCATCAGCGGCGCCTCGGGCCCGAGCACCGCACCGAGCGGCAGGCAGGCCAGGGCCGCCAGCACCACACCCGGAACGCTCACCGGTGGCATGGGCGGCCCGCCGAGGCCGTCCACGGGGATGTGGCCGCCGCGTCCGGGCAGCCGGGTGACGACGGGCGCCACCAGCAGGCCGGCGAGCAGCAGCGCGGGCAGCGGCCACCACCAGGGCGCGCGGTCCATGCCGAGAGCCGTCGGCAGGCTCTCCCAGACCCAGTGCTGGAGTTCGTGCTCCAGGCTGACGAAGCCGAACGCGGCCAGCGACACCGGGGCGCCGACGAGCGCCGCGATCAGCAGCAGCCCGATGTACCCCTTCTTCAGCAGCACCTCGCGCAGCGTGGGGCTCCCGCTCGCCGACCGGGTCTGCTCGGGCATGCCTGCTCCTTGGCGCTCCCCGGGGTGGCCACCGCCGGGCCCCGTCCTGCGACCGAGTCTCGCCCGCGCCCCGGGGGCTCGCACGGCGGCGGACGCGCACCGCACGGCGCGCCGCGACCGGGTTGCGCAGGACGGGTGAGGCCTCGCCCCGGGGCACACCGCGCGGGGCCGGCGGGGCACAGCGCAGCGCGCGGTGCCGGAGGGTCAGGACTCCTGCGGGACCTGGCGGGACTCCCCGAGTGCGCTCTCGATGCCCTGCACCATCCGCCAGAGCGGTGCCCGGCGGCTGGCGACCAGCACCACCACGTCGTCCGGGTCCGCCTCGCCGGCCGCCCCGGCGTCGGCCGGCCGGTCGCTCCAGGTGCCGGTGACGAAGGCCATCGCCGCGTCCACCTCGGTGACCCAGTCGCTCTCGCCCCCGGAGCGCAGCCACGTCCGCAGCGCGTGGTTGTGCGCGGAGACCACGGCGGCCGCGATCACGTCCGCGCGCAGCGCGCCGTCCGCCCGGTCGGCGAACCGCCCGCGCAGGTAGTGCGCGAGCGTGTGCTCGTAGCGCCAGACCACCGACAGCTCGTACGCGCGCAGGCCGGGCACCTTGCGGGTGAGCCGGTAGCGCTGTACGGAGAAGGAGGGCTGTTCGGCGTACATCTGCAGGACGAGCCGGGCGGCGTCGCAGGCGTGCCGGACCGGGTCCTCGTCCCCGCTGCCGGACTCCAGGAACTCCGTCATCTCGGCGAGGCTGCGTTCGTGGTCGGGGAAGACCACGTCCTCCTTGGCCGGGAAGTAGCGGAAGAAGGAGCGGCGGCCGACCCCGGCGAGCGAGACGATGTCGTCGATCGTGGTCTGTTCGAAACCGCGTTCCAGGAAGAGTTCGAAGGCGGCGGCGACCAGCGCCTCGCGCATCGCCGGCTTCGGCGGCCCGTCGTTCATGGGCTGGTCCTGTTCTTCCTGCTCGCTCATTCCCGGAACATAGCACCGGCCTCGAACAGCCGGTCGTGCGTGCGCCGCGGTGCACCCGGGGGTCGGGTGCACCGTGGCGCGGCCCGTTGCGGGCGTGCCGTTACGGCAGGTTGCGGGCCATCACGATGCGCTGGATCTGGTTGGTGCCCTCGTAGATCTGCGTGATCTTCGCGTCCCGCATCATCCGCTCCACCGGATAGTCCCGCGTGTACCCGTACCCACCCAGCAACTGCACCGCATCCGTCGTGATCTCCATCGCCGCATCCGACGCGTAGCACTTCGCCGCCGCCCCGAAGAACGTCAGATCCCCGTCCCCACGCTGCGACTTCGCCGCCGCCGCATACGTCAGCTGACGCGCCGCCTCCAACTTCATCGCCATGTCCGCCAACATGAACTGCACACCCTGGAAATCACCGATCGGCCTACCGAACTGCTTGCGCTCCCGCACATACCCCTTCGCATAGTCCAACGCCCCCTGCGCGATCCCCAACGCCTGCGCCGCGATCGTCACCCGCGTGTGGTCCAACGTCCGCATCGCCGTCGCGAACCCCGTCCCCTCCGCACCGATCATCCGGTCCGCCGGAATCCGCACATTGTCGAAATACACCTCACGCGTCGGCGACCCCTTGATCCCCAACTTCCGCTCCGGCGCACCGAACGACACCCCCGCATCGCCCTTCTCCACCACGAACGCCGAGATCCCCTTCGACCGCAGCTCCGGATCCGTCACCGCCATCACCGTGTAGAACTCCGACACCCCCGCATTGGTGATCCAGCGCTTCACACCGTTCAGCACCCAGAAATCCCCGTCCCGCACCGCCCGGGTCCGCATCCCCGCCGCGTCCGAACCCGCCTCCGGCTCCGACAGGCAGTACGAGAACATCCCCTCACCCCGCGCCAACGCCCCCAGGTACTTCGCCTTCAACTCCTGCGACCCCGACAACTGCACCGGCAGCGAACCCAGCTTGTTCACCGCCGGGATCAACGACGACGAGGCGCACACCCGCGCCACCTCCTCGATCACGATCACCGTCGCCAGCGCATCCGCCCCCGCACCACCGAACTCCTCCGGCACATGCACCGCATGCAGGTCATTGCCCTGCAACGCGTCCAACGCCTCCTGCGGGAACCGCCCCAGCTCGTCCACCTCCGCCGCGAACGGAGCGATCTTCGCCTCGGACAGCGAACGCACCGCCTCACGGAGCATCCCGTGCTCCTCGGAGATCCGGAAGAGATCGAAGTCCTGGCTCATGATCGGCACTCCTGTGTCGCGACGGCACTCAGTACCCTTCATTATGCATGCGTGCAGCAAAAAGGGAACTCAGTGCCTTCCCAGGGCGGTACTGAGTTCCCTATCCTTTTTCCAGTTGCGGCAGCCAGGTCCGAGCGCAGGGAGATGACACCGTGGTCCACTCAGCCATCGACGCCGACACCGAGGGCATCCCGCTCTACTTCCAGCGCTGCACGTGGTGCAACAACCCGACGTTCCAGCGCCTGCTCTGCCCGACCTGCGGCTCCACCGAGCTGCGCCTGGAGGTCAGCGAGGGCACCGGCGTGGTGCGCCGCTGTGCGGTCGAACAGGCCCGGACGCCGCTGGCCCGCCAGAAGTCACTGATCCGGATGGCCGAGGGCTTCGACGTCTGGTGCATCGTGAACGGCCTGCGCAGCACCGTCCCGGTGGGCACCAGGGTCCGGCTGACGCCCGCACCGGGCTCCGACCAGCCCGAGCTGACGCTGATCCCCCAGGAGGAGGCCGAGCGCGTCCAGCCGGCCGAGCCGCGCCCGCTGCCGCCGGCCCAGGGCGGTTTCACGCAGCACCTGGCGGCGTTCGCGGAGTAGGCCGGCCGGGGGGACGCCGGTACGGCGGAGGGCGTGGCACCGGGTACTCGGTGCCACGCCCTCCGCCGTACCGGCCCGCTCGGGGCGGGCCCGAGCGGGCGATCAGGCCTTGCGGGCCTTCACCTCGGCGGTGAGCTGCGGCAGCACGGCGAAGAGGTCGCCGACGACGCCGTAGTCGACCAGCTCGAAGATCGGGGCCTCCGGGTCCTTGTTGACGGCCACGATGGTCTTCGAGGTCTGCATGCCCGCGCGGTGCTGGATCGCACCGGAGATGCCGTTGGCCACATAGAGCTGCGGGGAGACCTGCTTGCCGGTCTGGCCGACCTGGCTGCTGTGCGGGTACCAACCCGCGTCGACGGCCGCACGCGAGGCACCGACGGCCGCGCCCAGCGCGTCCGCGAGCTCCTCGACCACGCCAAAGCCCTCGGCCGCACCCACACCACGACCACCCGAGACCACGACCGCGGCCTCCGTCAGCTCCGGACGACCACTGGACACCCGCGGCGTCCGCGAGGTCACCGTCGCCGCGTTGCCCGTGAACGCCACCGACACGTTCTCCACCACGCCCGCGGCCGCCACGGCCTCCGGCGCCACCGCGTTCGGCTTCACCGTGATGACCGGCGCACCGTGCGACACCTTCGCCTTCACCTGGAACGACGCCGCGAACACCGACTGCGTCGCGACCGGACCGTCCGCACCCGCCTCCACGTCCACCGCATCGGTGATGATGCCCGAACCGATCCGCAGCGCCACCCGCGCCGCGACCTCCTTGCCCTCACCCGAGGACGTGACCAGCACCGCGGCCGCGTCCACGGCCTTCGCGATCTGCGCCAGCGCGTCCACCTTCGGGACGACCAGCCGGTCCGCGAACTCCGCACCGTCCGCGACGTACACCTTCGCCGCACCGAACTCGGCGACCTTCGCCGCGATACCGGCCGCGGCATCACCCGCACCCAGGACGACGGCCGACGGCTCGCCGATCCGACGGGCCAGGGTCAGCAGCTCCAGGGCCGGCTTGCGCACCACACCGTCGGCGTGGTCCACCAGGACGAGAATCTCAGCCATTGCTCTATGTCTCCGTACTTCGCTGTGGATCGGGGTGGGGGTGGACCGGCCGGGGCCGGCTCAGATGAACTTCTGGTCGGCGAGGAACCCGGCGAGCTGCTTGCCGCCCTCACCCTCGTCCTTCACGACCGTGCCCGCGGTACGCGCCGGACGCGCCGTCACCGACTCCACCGCCGTCCACGACCCGGCCAGACCGACCTCGCCCGCCCCGATCCCCAGATCGTCCAGGTCCAGCGACTCGACCGGCTTCTTCTTCGCCGCCATGATCCCCTTGAACGACGGGTACCGGGCCTCACCCGACTGGTCCGTCACCGACACCACCGCCGGCAGCGACGCCTCCACCAGCTCCGTCGCCGCGTCACCGTCACGACGGCCCTTCACCACACCACCCTCGACCGACACCTCGGACAGCAGCGTCACCTGCGGCACACCCAGCCGCTCCGCCAGCAACGCCGGCAGCACACCCGTCGTCCCGTCCGTCGACGCCATACCACCGATCACCAGATCGAAACCGGTCTTCTCCAGCGCCTTCGCCAGCACCGCCGACGTCGCGATCACGTCCGACCCGTGAATGTCGTCGTCGTTCACGTGCACGGCCTTGTCCGCACCCATCGACAACGCCTTGCGCAGCGCGTCCTTCGCATCGTCCGGACCCACCGTCAGCACCGTCACCTCGGCGTCACCGTGCGCCTCCGCGATCCGCAGCGCCTGCTCCACGCCGTACTCGTCCAGCTCCGACAGGAGGCCGTCCACGCCCTCCCGGTCGGTGGTGTGGTCGTCCGCGAAACGACGGTCACCCGTCGCGTCCGGCACGTGCTTCACACAGACAACGATCCTCAAGCTCATGAGCGGTTCTCCTGTTACGGGTGCACTGGGCCATGGCCTCAGGTTCTGCCGAGGGTACTGAGTGCCAAGTCCGGCCCGGCCGTGACCTGCGCGCAGCAGGCACCACCTGGGCCGGCATGCCGTGTCGGCTCTCCTTGACTGGCGTCAGAGGCTCTCCGGAGAGGATACGGCACTCAGTACCCCTCGTAAAGGAACTCAGTACCCTTCGGCCTCCGGAGGGCGCCTCAGCCGCCGAGGGCGACGGCCGCCTCGCCGGTGCAGACCCGGAAGGTCAGCGACTCCTGGAGGTAGAGCGAGACCGACTCGGCGTCGTGCGCGAGGTAGCCGACCGAGACGTCCTGGCCGAGGACGAGCTCGAAGTCGCCGCCCCGGGTGGAGAGCAGGAAGGCGCCCCGGATCGCCGGGGCCCAGATGATCTCGCCGTCCAGCAGCCGGGCGATGTGCGCGGCGACGGGGTAGCCGTGGTCGCTGGTCTCGCTGACCGCCGTGTAGGGGTCGGCGCCGAGGAGCAGCGAGTACGGGCCGCCGACCCCGGCCAGGCGCAGCGCGGTGAGGGCCTGGCTGACCGTGGTCGGGTAGTCCCGGACGTCCTCCGGCAGCGGGATCGGCGGGTTGGTGGCGCCGGACCGGATGCCCTCGACGGCCGCCGCCCGGTAACCCTCGAAGACCGCGCCGTCCTCGGCGAGGGCGAGGGTGCGGGCGGCGTCCTTGACCGGCTGCCAGTCGGAGTCCCGGGATCCGCGCTCGACGTCGTCCACCGCGGCCCGGGAGACGGTGAAGGGCACCCGGAGTTCGACCAGCGGCCGGGCCTCGCGGGCGTGCGCGAGGACGCCCGCGGCCGGCGGGTCGATCGGGGTCAGGTGACCGGTGCCGACGGCGGCGAGCGCGGTGCCCTCGGGGCCGGTCAGGTCGACCACGCGGCGGCCGGCGACGTGGAGCGTGAAGGTCTGCCGGGCCTCCTCTTCGATCTCCGCCCAGGCGGCGGCGGAGACGGGGGCCAGGTCGCGGTGCAGATTGCTCATCGTGCGGGGGTCCTCTTCAGACTGCCGATGGCGAGCGAGCCATCGGAGGTGACGGGAACGGCGGGCAGGGCGGCGGGCGCGGGCAGCGCGGCGGACGCGGGGGCGGCGGCCGGCGCGGGCGGCGGGTCGTCCAGGAAGTCCGCGGTCGGCACGTAGTACAGGGATCCGGTGACGGCCGTGGAGAAGTCGAGCAGCCGGTCGTGGCGGCCCGGCGGGCGCCCGACGAACATGTTGCGCAGCATCTCCTCCGTCACCTCGGGGGTCGCGGCGTAGCCGATGAAGTAGGTGCCGAACTCACCGTCTCCCCCGAAGGAGCCGAACGGCATGTTGTAGCGCATGATCTGCCGCTCCTCGCCGTCCGGGCCGGTGACGGTGGTGAGGGCGACGTGCGAGTCGGCGGGCTTCGCGTCGTCGTCCAGTTCGACGTCGGCGAGCTTGGTGCGGCCGACCGCCCGCTCCTGCTGCTCCACCGCGAGGGCGTTCCAGGCGTCCAGATCGTGCAGGTACTTCTGCACGACGACGTAGCTGCCGCCGGCGAAGTCCGCGTCCTCCGCGCCGACGGTGACCGCGGCGGTGGCCGCCCGGCCCTCGGGGTTCTCGGTGCCGTCGACGAAGCCCAGCAGGTCGCGGTTGTCGAAGTAGCGGAAGCCCTCCGCGGAGTCCACCACGGTGGCCGCGCCGGCCAGCCGCCGGGTGAGCAGGCCGGCCAGCTCGAAGCAGAGGTCCATCCGGGTGGCCCGGAGGTGGATCAGCAGGTCGCCGGCGGTGGCCGGGGCGCGGTGGCGGGCGCCGGCCACCTCCCGGAAGGGGTGCAGCCCGGCGGGCCTGGGGCCGCCGAAGAGCCGGTCCCAGGCCTCGGAGCCGATCCCGGCGACGCAGACCAGCCCGCCGTCCGGGGCCCGGAAGCCGACCGAGCGGCGCAGCCCGGCGAGGTCGGGCAGCAGGTCGCGGACCGCCTGCTCGCCGCCGGGGTCGATGGTCAGCACCAGGAAGACGGCGGCGCCGGTGAGCGGGGTGAGGACATCCTGCGGCTCCGGCGGCGGTGCCTCCCCCGGCGCGGCGTTCCCGGCCCCGGCGCTCGCGGGCGGCGCGTTCTCGGGCCGGGCGGACTCGGACGGCCGGTCGGGGGCCGGCGGTACGGCTGATGCGGGTGGCATGGCGGGCTCCGGCTCAGGACTCGCGGGAGGGGCGGGCACAACGGATCAGGACAAATCTGATCATGCGTACGATTACACCGCAGACCCGGCGTTCGGGCGCGGCCGACACACGCCCGGACGGCCCCGGGCGGGCGGTGTCCCGCCCGGGGCCGTCCGGGTGGCAGCCGGGTGCCGGCCGGGTGGCTGCGGTCAGACCCGGGCGCGGCGGCCGAGGCCCGACGCCGTCACCAGCGCACCCAGCAGCACCGCCGCCACGGGCACCGCAAGCGCCGCCCGGAAGCCGTCCAGCGGCTCCGCCCCCGCTCCGAGGGCGGCCAGATTCACCGTCGTCACCGCCGAGAGGCCGAGCGCCGCACCGAACTGGAACGCGGTGTTGAGCAGTCCGCCGGCCAGGCCCTGCTCCTCCTCGGCGACCCCCTCGGTGGCCGCGATGGTCAGCGGCCCGTAGGCGAGCGCGAAGGCCAGCCCGGTCAGGATCATGGTCGGGAACATCACCGGGTAGGACCAGTCCGGTCCGACCGGCAGGAACAGCGCGTACGAGACCGCCGCCAGGCAGAAGCCGCCGAGGATCACCCGGGCGTTGCCGAACCGCTCGACGAGCTTCGGCGTGAGGGTGGGCGCCAGGACGGCGTCGACGCCGACCGCGAGCAGCGCCAGACCGGTCTGCAGCGGCGACCAGCCGCGCAGGTCCTGGAGGTAGAGGGTGACGACGAACTGGAAGCCGAAGAAGGATCCGGCGAACAGCATCGCCCCGAGGTTGGCCCGCAGCAGGGGCCCCGAGCGGAGCAGACCGAGCCGGACGAGCGGCGCGGCCGAGCGGCGCTCGATCACGGCGAAGGCGGCCAGCAGCACCAGGCCGGCGGCGGCCACCGCCGCCGTCCCCGCCGCCGAGGCGCCCGGCTCGCCGAGCCGGACCACGGCGTACACCAGCAGCAGCATCGCGCCGGTCGCGGTGACGGCGCCGGCCAGGTCGAAGCGCTCGCCGGACCGCCCGGCCGGGGCCGCGTCGCGGGGGACGAGCCGCAGCGCCGCCAGCAGCAGCCCGCCGGCCAGCAGCACCGGCGCGAAGAACACCCAGCGCCAGCCGACCGCCGTCAGCAGCCCGCCGGCCACCAGGCCGAGCGAGAATCCGGCGGCCGCCGTCCCCGCGTAGACCAGCAGGGCGCGGTTGCGACGGGGGCCCTCGTCGAAGGTGGTGGTGATGACCGCCAGGCCGGCCGGGGTCATGAAGGCGGCGGAGAGGCCGGTGACGAACCGCGCCAGGATCAGCACCCAGCCCTCGCCGGCCAGCCCGCCGAGCCCGGAGAAGAGGACGAAGACGGTGAGCGAGAGCAGGAACACCCGCCGCCGGCCCAGCAGGTCGGCCACCCGGCCGCCGAGCAGCATGAACCCGCCGTAGCCCAGTACGTAGGCGCTGAGCACCCAGCTGAGCGCCCCGGTGGACATGCCCAGGTCGGTGCGGACGGACGGCAGCGCCACGTTCAGCATGGCGACGTCGATGCCCTCCAGGAAGATCGCGCCGCAGAGCACGAGGAGGAGGGCGGCGTCGCGGCCGCGCGGTCGGGGCGGGGTGCCCGGAGCGGCGGACCGGGGGTCGGCGGAGCCGCTCGGGCTCCCGGTTTCGGGCACGGCTGATGACACGGACACGGAGGTCTCCTGCACGGAAGGGAGGCGAGGGGGGCGGAATCCGGTCGGTTCCGATGCGGCCGGTCGGTTCCCTCTTGTAACCACTCGTCATCCTGCGGCAGCATCAGGAACCGTGGAAGAAGGCACTTTGAAGTCACCGACGCACTGCACGGGTACCGAGGACGGGTACGACGTGCTCCAGTGGGACTCCCGGGAGGACTGCGAAGTCCGGCAGATCCTCGACCGGATCGCCGACAAGTGGTCGCTGCTGGTGATCTCCCTGCTCGACCACCGCTCGCTGCGCTTCACCGAGCTGCGGCGGGCGATCGACGGGGTCAGCCAGCGGATGCTGACCGTCACCCTGCGCCAGCTGGAGCGCGACGGGCTCGTCTCGCGCACCGTCCACCCCGTCGTCCCGCCCCGGGTCGACTACGCGCTGACCCCGCTCGGGCGGACGCTGCACGCCACCATCCAGTCGCTCGTGCACTGGACCGAGTCGCACCAGCGGGAGATCGCGGCCGCCCGCGCCGCATACGACGCGCGCGGCGCGTGAGACCTCCGGGCATGCCGCGGGGGCGGACCAGAAGGCCCGCCCCCGCGCTCCCGCCACTCCCCCGCGCTCACACCCGCAGCGCCGCCAGCTGCTCGGCGAACGGCACCACGGCCTGCGCTCGCACCGCGGGCGCCGGGCCGCGGCCGGCCGACAACGCGGCCAGCTCGCCCGCCGCCCGGTCGATCCGGCCCGGCAGGCCGTCGGCGGGTCCGCCCCCCGCCGCGCCCCAGTCGTCGGTGGCCGCGTACACCGCGGTCGGCACGACCACCGCCCGCAGGTAGGCGAAGAGCGGGCGGACGGCGTGCTCCAGGGCGAGCGAGTGCCGCGGGGTACCGCCGGTGGCGGCGATGAGCACCGGCTTGCCGGCCAGCGCGTCGTGGTCGATCACGTCGAAGAACGACTTGAACAGGCCGCTGTACGAGGCGGTGAAGATCGGGGTGACGGCGATCAGGCCGTCCGCCTGCGTCACCGCCTCGATCGCCCCGCGCAGCGCCGGTCCGGGGAAGCCGGCCACGAAGTTGTGCGCGATCTCGGTGGCGAGGTCCCGCAGTTCGATCACCGTGACGTCCACCGGGCCACCCTGTGCCCCGAGTTGACGGACCGTCGATTCGGCGAGCCGGTCGGCCAGCAGCCTGGTCGAGGACGGCTTGCTGAGCCCGGCGCTCACCACCACCAGTCGGTACGTGCTCACTTGGCCACCTCCGTGATCCGCTCCTGCTCCTGCTGCTCCTGCTGGGCGGCGAGCCCGGCCGCGACCCGGGCGGCGTGCGTCGGCCCGTCCGGGACGCCGGCCGGCCGGTCCTTGGCGAACTCCGCCCGGAGCACCGGCACGACCTCCTCGCCGAGCAGGTCCAGCTGCTCCAGCACGGTCTTCAGCGGCAGGCCGGCGTGGTCCATCAGGAACAGCTGGCGCTGGTAGTCGCCGAAGGTCTCGCGGAAGGCGAGCGTCTTCTCGACGACCTCCCGCGGGCTGCCCACGGTGAGCGGGGTCTGCTCGGTGAACTCCTCCAGCGAGGGACCGTGCCCGTACACGGGCGCGTTGTCGAAGTAGGGCCGGAACTCCCGCACCGCGTCCTGCGAGTTCTTCCGCATGAACACCTGCCCGCCGAGGCCGACGTACGCCTGCTCGGGCGTGCCGTGGCCGTAGTGGGCGTAGCGCTCGCGGTAGAGGTCGACCAGCTTCCGGAAGTGCTCCTTGGGCCAGAAGATGTTGTTCGCGAAGAAGCCGTCACCGTAGTAGGCGGCCTGCTCGGCGATCTCCGGGCTGCGGATCGAGCCGTGCCAGACGAACGGCGGGACGCCGTCCAGCGGGCGCGGGGTGGCGGTGAAGGACTGCAACGGGGTGCGGAACCGGCCCTGCCAGTCCACCACGTCCTCGCGCCACAGCTGGTGCAGCAGCGCGTAGTTCTCGACCGCGAGCGGGATGCCCTGGCGGATGTCCTGGCCGAACCACGGGTAGACCGGGCCGGTGTTGCCGCGGCCCATCATGACGTCCACCCGGCCCTCGGCGAGGTGCTGGAGCATCGCGAAGTCCTCGGCGATCTTCACCGGGTCGTTGGTGGTGATCAGCGTGGTGGAGGTGGAGAGGATGATGCGGTCGGTCTGCGCGGCGATGTAGCCGAGCATGGTCGTCGGCGAGGACGGCACGAAGGGCGGGTTGTGGTGCTCGCCGGTCGCGAAAACGTCCAGGCCCACCTCCTCGGCCTTGCGCGCGATGGCCACCATCGCCTTGATCCGCTCGTGCTCGGTCGGGGTGCGGCCGGTCGTGGGGTCGGGGGTGACGTCGCCGACGGTGAAGATTCCGAACTGCATGCTGCTCACCACACTCCAGGTGAATCCCGGGCTCAGGATCCGATCGTCAAAGTTTCAACCACCTTAGCACCGGCCGGTCCGGCGGTATTCCCCGCGGTCGGCCCGGCCCCGCCCACCGTGCTCCCCCGGGCCCGGGCGGCGGCGGTCGGCGACAATGGAGGGACAGGGAAACGGCCGGCCCGGACCTCCGGAAGGGCGGCGAGCCGATGACGGCGTACATCTCGGTGAGCGCGCTGAGTCACGAAGGCCTGGTGCGGGAGCACAACGAGGACAGCCTCGCAGTCGGGCCGTGGACACTCTGCGCGACCGTGACCACCAACCCGCAGACCCTGCTGTTCCCGATCGGCCCGCCCTGCGTGGTCGCGGTGGCGGACGGGCTCGGCGGCCACCCGGCCGGCGAGATCGCGAGCGCGCTCGTCGCCCGGCAGCTGGCGGCCGCCGGGCCGGGGCTGGACGGCGAGGAGGCCGTCCGGGAGGCCCTCCAGACCTGCAACCGGGCCGTCTACGCCGCCGCGGCCGGGGATCCGGGGCTCGCCGCGATGGGCACGACGGTCGCGGGCGTCGTCCTGCTGCCCGAGGCGGCGGTGGTGTTCAACGTCGGCGACAGCCGGGTCTACCGGATCACCGGCGACGGGCTGCGCCGGGTCAGCGTGGACGACAGCCCGCCCCCCGCGCCGGGGCGGCGCACCACCTCGATGGTCACCCAGACGCTCGGCGGCTCGCTCGGCCTGACCTTCGTCGAACCGCACGTGCGCAGCGCCCCGCTGGCGCCCGGCGACCGGTACCTGGTGTGCAGCGACGGCCTGACCGACCCGGTGCCGGACGAGGAGCTGGCCGGGGTGCTGGCGCGCGTCCGCGAGGACGCCGACCTGGACGACGCGGACCGCGCCGACGGGCGGGCGGCGTTCGACCTCTGGAAGGCGGCGATCGAGGCCGGCGGGCCGGACAACATCACGCTGGCCCTGGTGCGGATCGGCGCGTAGCGCGGGCCGGGAACGCACGGCACCCCGGCGGGGCGCGGTGCGCTCCGCCGGGGTGCCCGGTCGTGGCCGGGTACGCGGCCGGGATCAGTGCTCGGCCTCGATCAGCCCTCGGGCTCGATCAGTACTCCGGCTCGATCAGCCCTCGGGCTCGATCACTGCTCGGCTTCGATCAGTACTCCGCCTTGATGTCCACCCCGCTGAAGCCCGCCTGGGCGTAGAGGCTGAAGTAGACGTAGCCCGCGGGCGGGTTGGTGACGGTCAGGGTCTCGGTGTTGTTGCTCTGGTTGGTCGAGCGGGCGGTGTAGGCGTTGGTGTACGCCCAGCTGCTCGCGTTGTAGTAGAGGTCCGCGTTGCCGGTGCCGCCGGTGCTGCTCACCTTCAGCTGCTTCGTCCCGGCCGGGACGTACAGGTAGAAGTGGGCGTAGTTGCCGGTGGTCGCCGCCACGTTGCTGCGGCGGCAGTTCCGGTCGAGCACCCGGGTGTCGGCGGCGGAGCACTCCGGCAGCCGCGCCACGGTGACGTTCTGCCGGGTGCTCGCGGTGGCGCCCTTGTCGTCGGTCACGGTGAGGGTGACGGTGTAGGTGCCGGCCGCGGAGTACCACTTGGTCGGGTTGGCGGCGGTCGAGGTGGTGCCGTCGCCGAAGTCCCAGGCACGGGCGGCGATGGTGCCGTCCGGGTCGGTCGAACGGTCGACGAAGGTGACGCCCAGCTCGCCGACGGCGGTGGTGAAGGCGGCCGTGGGGGCCCGGTTGCCGGGCGGGTTGGTGCCGGTGCCGCAGGAGCCGTTGGCGCAGGCCGTCAGCCAGGTGTCGAAGTCGGCGTCGTAGCGGGTGCCGATGGTGGAGGTCAGGTAGCTGCGCGCACCGTTCCAGTCCCCGGCACGATACTTGGCGAGCACCGCGTCCATGTCCGCCCGGTGCTGCTCCAGCATGTAGCGGACGGCCAGGTACCCCCAGCGGTAGACCCGCTCGGTGTCGGAGTTGTTGTAGGTGGTGTCGAACAGGGTGCTCAGGCGGTAGGTGTGCAGGCGCGCCGCGTCCATCGCCGCGTCGTACGTCACCTTGCGGTACGAGTAGGAGACGTACTCGGCGAAGCCCTCGACCCACCAGACGGTGGGCGTCGTCATGCCGGCGTTGAAGTCGCCGTACATGTCGAACCGGCCGTCGAGGTAGTGGGTGTACTCGTGGTTGAGGTTCCAGACCTGGAAGTCCGGGCGCACCCACTCGGCCTCGTAGGCGAGGAAGCGCGGCTGGTTGCCGGCGGTGGCCGGGTTGCCCTCCAGGTACATGCCGCCGTTGTTGGTGTTGATGCCGTAGATCATCGCGGCGAACACCCCGTAGTCGAAGCTGGAGTGGAAGACCACGACCTCGATGGTGGTGTTCCGGTCGTTGGCGACCGGGCCCGAGTCCTTGACCACGGAGTGGAAGAACGCGTCCTGCCCGGTCAGGCTGGTGCAGGCGGTGGCGAGCTGGGTCTGGTCCAGCGCCTGGGCGAGGATCCGGATGCTCGGGCTGCAGGTGTAGTTCACCGGCAGGTTGGCCGTCTTGAGGCGGTTGGCGGCGTCGCACGTCCCGTAGTACGAGCAGTTCCCCGCGTCGTAGGAGTCGACCATCTCGGCGACGGCGGACCACTGGTACGCCGTCCGGCCGGACGGCGAGGACTGGTCGGCCAGGCCCTTGAGCAGCGGGCGGGTCTTGGCCTGCAGCGGGGCGTACTGGACGAAGCGGCCCAGCTCACGGGCGGCGTTGTAGACCAGGAAGGTGTAGTCGCCGCCGAGTTGGGCGCTGTTGGCGGCGGCGAAGGAGTACAGCGAGTCCAGCACGCTCGGGTCGGCCTGCACCGCGGTGACGAACGCCGGGAGCTGGTGGCCGCGCCAGAGCACGGTGAAGACGCCGTTGAGCGCGTTGCCCATCCCGGCCGGGTTGTGGGTGGCGGCGTTGTAGTCGGCCAGCATGCGCTTGACCACGTACAGGTAGCGGGCGTTCTCCTGCGCGCTGTCGATCAGGGTGACGGCCTCGCCGAGGGTGGCGGCGTTGTCCGACGTGACGTCACGGGAGTGCGAGTTGGCGAAGAAGGCGTCCAGCGCTCCGCGGATCGAGGTCTGCAGGGCGGTGCCGTACGTGCCCACGTCGGTGGCGTGGTACCACTGCACGAAGTAGCCGGCCCGCAGGTAGAGCACCAACTGGCCGATCGAGGCGGTGTTGTTGCCCGGGTAGTTGACGGCGGAGGCGCGCAGGGCGTCGGCCACCGTGACCATCTGGGCCTCACGGAACGCCCCGGCGGCGTCGGTGCCGGTGAGGCTGAAGAGCCCGTTGATGCACCCGAGGTCGACCGAGGTGATCTGGGTGACGAGTGCGCTGCCGCTGCGCCCGGTGAAGTCACCGACCGTGCAGGTGGCGGCGGTTGCGGCCGCGGCCGACTGCCCGGCCGGCTTGGCGGCCTTCGCCGAACCGGCGGCCGGCACGTCGGCGGTGGGCGCGGTGGCCGAGAGCGGGGCGCGGTCGCGAGCGGGCACCGGCCGGTTCTTGCCGTGCTGATCCACGGCGGCGCCGGCGCCGGGCTGCGGGCCCGGGTCGGTGGGCGCGGTGGAGGCTGCGCCGTCGGACGGCGGCGAGGCCGGAACGGGTGCGGCCTGGCTGCGCGGGGCGAACAGGCCGACCATCAGGAGCAGGGCCAGCGTGATCGTCAACAGTCGTGCTATGTGCGGTAGTTGAGACAGAGGGCGAGCGGTTCTCACGTGGGGGCCTCCGGCCATCGGCGGCCGCGTTGGGGGTGCGGCCGCATGGGGGTGAGGACCGTTGCGACGGCGCCGCACAGCGGTTCCGTCGAGCACACGGTGGGGAGTGTGACATGTACAATGGCATACATCACATGACGGGGGAACCCTCGCGACGGCACCATTTCCGGCACTCCCCACTCCGCCGCCGGAGCCCGGCCGACTCCCAACTCGCCCCAGGGCGCACGACGGTGGGCACCACTCCCGGCACCACCGGGCCGGACACGGACGAAAGGGCCGCCGGTCGACGACCGGCGGCCCTTCACGCATCGGCGGGCCCGGGGCCCGCGAGTCCGGCCGGCCCCTCGAACGGGCGGGCCCGGACCCGGCGCGGCGGCTTCACCGCAACGCCGGCACCGGCAGGCTCACTTGCGCAGCAGCAGGATGACGCCCGCGGTCACCAGGCCGACCAGGACGGCCGCCGCTCCGTACGCGAGCCGGTGGGCCCGGAGCACCGGCAGGAACCGGTCCACGGCGTACCGGCCCGGCCCGGTCAGGGCGAGCGCGGCAGCACCGGCGGTGAGCAGCAGCTCGTACTCACTGCCCTTGGGCGCGAAGAAACCGCCGCCCCAGGTGACGGCGAGCGCGTTGACCATGGTGCCGAGGATCGCCACGGCGGCCAGCGGGGTCAGCAGGCCGGCCGCGAGGGCCAGGCCACCGAAGGTCTCGGTGAGACCGGCCACCACGGCCATGGCGTCGCCGGCCGGGTAGCCGCTCATGGTGAAGAACTGACCCGTGCCGTCGAGCCCGCCACCGCCGAACCAGCCGAAGAGCTTCTGACTGCCGTGCGCGGCCATGGTCAGGCCGAGGGCGAGGCGCAGCAGGAGCAGGCCGGCGTCGTAGGCGTGCGGTGAGGTCGTCGCGGAGGGCCCGGGGGTGGGCCGGCCCCGCTCGGCGGCGGTGCTGGTGGGGGCGGTCGTGCTCGGGCTGGTGCTCGGCATGCGCGTCTCCATCATTCGGGGTCGGTCGGACGTACGGGGGGGGGGGGTGATTGCACCCGGTTGTTCAGATTTGAACCTGGCGCTCTTCGACCGTACCCGGAAGTTCGAATTTGAACAACTGACGGAGTGTCGGCGGGCCCGGAGCCGCGCCGGGCCTCTCCCGGACAGGACGTGGCGGGCCGGTCGCAGCGAGGGGGGCACGGCCCGCGGGTCGCGGGCCGGTGGGGCCGGGGGCAGGGTGGAGGTATGGCTCATCGCAGCGAACACCGGCGGGCCGCGGAGACCGGCACGCCCTACGCCGAGGCGCTGGCCGCCTTCGGCGAGCGGGTGCGACTGGTCGCGCCCGGGCAGTGGGACGCACCGACACCGTGCACCGACTGGTCGGTCCGCGACCTGGTCAACCACCTCACCTCCGAGCAGCTCTGGGCGCCCGAACTGCTGATGGGGTCGACCGTCTCCGAGGTCGGCGGCCGCTTCGACGGCGACGTGCTCGGCACCGACCCGGTGGCCGCCTGGACGGCCGCCGCCGAGGCCGCCCGGACGGCGTTCGAGGTGCCCGGCGCGGCCGGGCTGACCGTCCACCTCTCGTTCGGCGACGTCTCCGGGCAGTACTACCTGGACCAGCTGACCACCGACGCCGTCGTGCACACCTGGGACCTCGCCGAGGGCATCGGCCACCGCGCCCGGCTGCCGGAGGCCCTCGTCCGCTTCGCACTCGGCGAGATCGCCGGGTACGGGGACCTCTCGGGCAGCGGCCTGTTCGACCCGCCGCTGCCGGTGGCGGACGACGCGGAGCCGCAGGCCCGGCTGCTCGCCCTCACCGGTCGCCGGGAGCCCTCCCCGAGCACTCCGGAGGCGCCCGGAAAACCACGCTGACCTGCGAAGACAACCCCTCGACCGCCGTCATGCGCACCCGACGCCGGATACTGGAGGTGTCGGGGGGCCGTACCGGACGAGAGGCGGACCCGCCATGAGCCGTAGGCCGGACATCCTCGGGGAGTTCACCGCCGACCACCGGGCGGTGACGGAGCTGCTCGACCGGATCGACGCCGCCCCGGACGGCGCACCCGGGCGGGGCGAGCTCCTCGGACAGCTGACCGACCTGCTGTTCAGCCACTGCGCCGCCGAGGAGGAACACCTCTTCCCGCTCGTCCAGCACGACGTGCCGGACGGCGGTGCGCTGGTGTTCGCGAGCATTCACGACCACCTGGCGATCGGCCAGTACCTCGCCGACCTCCAGGGCGTCGGCGACGCCTCACCGGCCTTCGACACGCTCTACCGGGGGCTGGCCGAGCGCGTCCGGCGGCATCTGGAGACGGAGGAGAAGCTGGTCTTCCCGGCGGCGCGCAAGGCCCTGCCCGCCGGTGCCCGCGCCGCACTCGGCGACCGGCTGCGGGCCGACCGCGCGACGACCGCGGAGCCCCCCTGACGGGCAGGGCGCCCGGCCGCGCGTTGCGACGGTCACGGAGCCGCCCCGGGGAGGGCGCTGCTCAGTTCTTCGGGCTGATCACCGCGAAGCGACCGCCCTCCGGATCCTGGAGCCGGGCCACCCGTCCGTAGGGCGAGTCGAAGGCCGGGCCGAGCGCCGCACCGCCCAGTGCCTCGGCCCGGGCCAGCGCCGCGTCGGTGTCCGGCACCGAGAACGACACCTCCCAGTGCGGGGGCAGCCCCGTCGGGCCGCCCGCCTGCTCCCGGGCGAGGGCGGCCACGCTGTGCCCCTCGGCCCGCAGCACCACGCGGTCGTGCTCCCAGCGCACCTCGAACCGCTCCGGATCGCGGCCGTCCCAGCGGAACACCTCGCCGTAGAAGAGCGCCGCCGCGAACGGATCCGGCGTGCGGAGCTCGATCCAGACCGGCGCACCCGGCAGGTCCAGCCGCCGGGCCCGGCCCAACGGGCCCTCCCAGATGCCGAACACCGCCCCCACCGGATCGGCCGCGAACGCCACCCGGCCGGCGTCGAAGGCCAGCGGGCCGACCGCCAGCGTCGCGCCGCGCTCGCGCACCGCGTCGGCCGCGGCATCGGCGCTCTCCGTGCCGAAGTACGCCGTCCAGGACACCGGGATCGCCAAGCCACCGCTCGCGACGCCCAGCCCGGCCACCGCCTCGCCGCCCGCCACCGCGTGCACGTACGGGCCGAAGCGGTCCGGCCCGGGCTCGAACTCCCAGCCCAGCAGCGGACCGTAGAAGGCCTTGGCCACATCGAGATCGCGCGCCATCAGGCTCACCCAGCACGGAACGGCCGCCACGCAGCGCACCCTGGCCGTCTCACCGCTGACCATCGCGCACCTCCTCGCCCCCGGCCGCCGGGCCCCTCCCGACTCCCACGGCCGACCGGCCGCCCGGGCGGGTTCAGCCTAGGCCCTGTCCGGTCGATCCCGTCGGATCAGCGCGCGGCGTCCGGCGCCGGGCCGGGCGGGCGCCCGGATCGCCTTGGTACCGGAGGGACTTGGGCGGCCGGGACCCGCGAACGGGTGCGCTGCCCGGGCGCGGCGGACCGGCGGGCGGGCTCGCCGGCCGTGTGCGGCCGCGGCGCCCGGGCGGAGTCGCGGCGTCGACCTCAGAGCTGCGGCGTCGGCCCGAACCCGCCGTGCCCGGCGCCGGCCACCGTGAGGGCGAGCCAGCCGTGGCCGCGGACCGGAGTCCCGGCGGAGACCGCCCCGGGGTCCAGCGAGAGACGGGAGGCCGCCGCGCCGATGCTCTGCACCTCGGAGGTGTTGGGCTCGGCGTAGGCGTCCTCGTAGTCCTCCGGCTCCGCGAAGTCGGCTGCCGTGAGCACCTCCTCCCACGGCAGCGGCTCGCCCGTCCATTCGGGCTCGCCGTAGCGCCAGTAGCCGCGGACCAGGGCGCCGTGCTCGGCGACGGCCCAGATCACCGAGTCGGCGTGCGGATCCTGGAAGTACACCTGGGCCGAACCGCAGGCCGCACTGAGCCGCTCGACCACCTCGTGCGGCCACCAGGTCGTCTCCCGCAGCGGGCTCTCGGCGTAGATCAGGCGCCAGCCGGCGTACTCGGGCGTCACGAAGACCCGGTGCACCTCCTCCGGGGTGTGCTTCTCGTCCTCCTCCTGGGCGGCCAGCCCGTAGCGCACGGTGACGGGTATCCGGTCGTGCAGGCCGAGCACCTCGAAGGCCGCCTCGTACGTGGCGCCGGGCACGGCCAGCCACCAGTGGTCGGGCAGCGGCCCGGGCCGCTCGGCGGCGAACGCCAGGCGGGCGGCCTCCGCCAGGGCCGCCCGGTCCGGGCCGTCGGCTGCGGTGTCGGCGGGGGCGGGGGCGGGCTCGGCGAGCAGGACGTCCACCAGGGTGGCGAGGGCCTCGGGATCGGGCTGGTCGGTCACGGTGGTCATGAGCACGACCCTAGAGCACCCCTCCGACGGCCGGGGCCGGCGCGGCGGCCCGACCGGGTGCCGCCCGTCCGGACGGGACCGGTCCCAGGGGGACGCCGGTCACCGTGACGGCGGCGTCGGCGGGGGCGGGGGGCGTCGGGCGAGGGGCTGGTCATGACGTCAACTCCGCCTGCGGGCCGCGGCGTCCAGCCGGGCGACCAGGTGGATCCGGTCGTCGTCGGCGGTGTCGGCGGGCCGGTCGCCCTCGCTCCAGGGCGGTTCGGTGCGCGGGCCCGGCCGGTCGTACAGGGCGAGCACGGTGAAGCCGTTGGCCGCGAGCAGGTGGCGCAGCTCCTGCGGGAAGAGCAGCCGCCAGGCGGAGTGCTGCTCGACGGCCGGGGCGCCGTCGTCGCCGGTCCAGATCCTGGTGCGGCGCAGCAGTTGGGCCGCATGGTCGATCCGCAGCGTGGTGTGCGAGGTGAAGGTGGTGCCGCCCCGCGCGACGGTGTCGGTACGCGGGGCGTCGAGGAGTTCGGTGCGGCCGAGGAAGAAGGCGCCGTTGCGCATCTCGGCGACGAGCAGCCCGCCGGGGCGCAGGTGGCGCCGGAGCCGCCCGAGCACGGCGTCCAGGTCGTCGTTGGTGTGGCAGTGGAGCAGCGCGCTGTCCAGGCAGAGCGCGGCGTCGAACCGGCCGGCCAGCCGGAAGTCCCGCATGTCGCCGACGTGGTACGCGGGCCCGGGGTGGCGGGCCCGGGCGTGCGCGATCATCGCCTCCGAGCTGTCGAGGCCGGTGACGGTGCGTCCGGCGGCGCGGTGCAGCCACCCGGCGTCCCGGCCCGTCCCGCAGCCGAGGTCGAGCAGGTCGGGCCCGGCGGCGTACGCGCGCAGGACCGACTCGGCCCACCGGGCGGCGGTGAACCCCGGATCGGGGAAGCGGAGTTCGTACAGCTCGGGGGTGTCGGTCAGCAGGTTGCCGGTGCTGCTGGGGCGGCAGCCGTTCATCGGGCCCGGCCCGTTCATCGGGCCTCGCCGGGGAGCGGGAGCGGGCCGGCAGGGGCCGGGGCGGGCACCGCGGCGGCGGCGACCGGGAGCACGCCGAGGCCGGCCCGGTCGGCGGTGCGGACGGTGCCGTCGGCGCCGCCGATGCCCTGCCACGGGTCGTGGGCGAGCAGCAGGTGGCCGTCCAGATCGACCCAGCGGGCCAGGTCGGCGAGGTGGACGGCGGGGGCGATGCCGAGCGAGCTGGCGGCCAGGCAGCCGAGCATCAACTCGGTGCCGCTGCCCTGCAGCGCCGCCCGGATCCTCAGCACCTGGTGGACGCCGCCGCACTGGGCGAGCTTGAGGTTGACGCCGTGCACCTGCCCGGCGAGCCGGCAGGCGTCCTCGTAGCCGACGGCGTCCTCGTCCGCGATCACCGGGACCGGGGAGCGTTCGGCGACGGCGGCGAGGTCGGCGGGGCGGCCCGGCGCGATCGGCTGCTCCACGGCCCCGATCCCGGCCGCGGCGAACGCCGGCAGCAGCCGGAGCGCCTGCTCCGGCGTCCAGGCGCCGTTGGGGTCGAGCATCAGCCGGGCGCCGGGCGCGCTCTCCCGGACGGCCCGGACCCGGGCGAGGTCCTCGGCGGGGTCGGCCGCCCCGGCCTTGAGTTTGAGCACGGCGAAGCCGGCGGCGGCGAGCCGGGCGGCCTGCGCGGCGGCGCGGGCGGGCGGCTCGATGCCGATGGTGCGGGCGGTGGCGGCGGCCACCGGGGCCGGCCGGCCGAGGAGCCGGTGGACGGGCCGGCCGGCCCGCTTGCCGGCCAGGTCGAGCAGGGCGGCCTCGACGGCGGCCAGCACACTGGCCGGCAGCGCCTCGAACGGGGCTGCCCCGAGCCGGAGTTCGGTCAGTGCGGTCTCCGGGTCCGGGTGGCGTTCCAGGCCGGGCCGCAGTCCGTCGAGGGTGCGCCGGATCAGCTCGGCGGGCAGCCGCAGGTAGCCGCTGCTGACGGCCTCGCCGTGACCGGTCAGCCCGTCGTGCCGCAGGGCGAGCTGGACGGCGTCCCGTTCGTGGGTGACCGAGCGGGAGATCCGTAGGGGCTCGGCGAACCGGAGTCGGACGGTGCGGACGTCGAGCCTCATCGGTCCCCCTCGGGACGGCCGGCCCGCCGGGCGGCGCGGTGGGTCGCGGCGCTGCCGACAGCGTGATCGGGCCTGTCGGTGCGGTCGGTGCGGTCGGTGCGGTCGGTGCGGCAGCGGGCCCACCCGGTGACTTCGACCGCGGCCGGGTGCGGGATCTCGACCGGCCGCGCCGCGGCGTGCTCGGGCCCGAGCCGGTGGCGGTCGCAGAACGCGTCGTCGTACACGGTGCCCAGGTAGCGGTGCGGGCCGTCGGGGAAGACGGTGGCGACGGCCGCGCCCGGCTGGGCGCGGGCGGCCCAGGCGGACACCAGGGCGACCGCGCCGGTGCTCCAGCCGCCGCTGACGAAGGCCCCGCGGGCCAGGCGGCGGCAGGCGTCCACCGCCTCGGCCGGGCCGACCCAGTGGATCTCGTCGAAGGCCTGGTGGGCGACGTTGCGCGGGTGGATGGAGCTGCCGAGGCCGCGCATCAGCCGGGGGCGGGCCGGCTGGCCGAAGATGGTGGAGCCGACCGAGTCGACACCGATGACCCGCAGCCCCGGCCAGCGCCGCCGCAGCGGCCCGGCCAGCCCGGCGCTGTGGCCGCCGGTGCCGACGCTGCACACCAGTACGTCCAGGTGGTCGAGTTCGGCGGTCAGCTCGTCCGCCAGGGACCGGTAACCGGCCGCGTTGTCGGGGTTGTTGTACTGGTCCGGCCAGTAGGCGTCGGGCAGTTCGGCGAGCACCGCGCGCAGTCGGGCGAGCCGGGCGGCCTGCCAGCCGCCGTGCCGGGCCGGCCGGTCGGCCAGCTCCAGGCGCGCACCGTAGGCGTGCAGCAACTGCCGCACGGACGGTTCGAGTTCGGCGTCGCCGACCAGCACGACCGGGTGGCCCAGCGCCTGCCCGGCGAAGGCCAGCCCGATGCCCAGGGTGCCCGAGGTGGACTCCACCACCGTGGCGCCGGGCCGCAGTTCGCCGCGGGCGTGGGCGCCGCGCAGCATGGCGACTGCGGAGCGGGCCTTCATGCCGCCGGCCGCGAGCCCCTCCAGCTTGGCCCAGAAGCCGGGTTGCGGGTGCGGCAGCGGGGTGCTGATCCGGGCCAGCGGGGTGCGGCCGAGCAGGGGCAGCAGGTCGGGGTTGCCGACGGCGGCCGGGGCGAGCAGTGTCGTCACCGCGCGCCACCGCCCGCCGGGCCGCCGTAGAGGTGGAGCACGCCGGGGCCGCCGTCCAGCCAGAAGAAGGGGTAGGGCTCGGCACTGACGCCGCTC
This sequence comes from Kitasatospora sp. NBC_01560, assembly GCF_045208415.1. Lineage (NCBI taxonomy): Bacteria > Bacillati > Actinomycetota > Actinomycetes > Kitasatosporales > Streptomycetaceae > Kitasatospora > Kitasatospora sp. NBC_01560. Next base: position 2,605,015 of record NZ_CP109364.1, read on the forward strand.
ACCCCGTGGCCGAGCAGCCGGGGCAGCACGGCACTGCCGGTCTGCGCGAAGAGCACCAGCGGCTTTCCGGTGGCCCGGGCGTGCGCGAGCAGCGGGTCGAGGGTGCCGTTGCCGAGCGTCATGCCGGAGGCGAGGACGGCGTCGCAGTCGGGCAGCCCGGCGAGGGCGTCGAGCGCCACCGGCTCGCCCCATTCGGTGGTGCCGCCCTTGAGGTCGCAGGGCAGGTAGCCGACGCCGTGCGAACGCAGCTCCTCCAGCAGCGAGTTGACCACGCCGACGACCAGCACCCGGCGCACCCGGCCGAGCGGGAGCAGCCCGGCCACGGCGCGGGCCCGGGCCCGGGACTTCTCCAGCGAGCCGCCGGCCGGGACGGCGACCGGGCGGGCGCCGTGGGCCGGGGTGTGCGGGCGGCAGTGCATCAGGTAGGCGTCGAGAGCGGCGACCCGGACGGGGACGAGCGGGTGGTCGAGCAGCTCGGCGACGGTGCCGCCGACGCAGTCGGTGAGGGTGTCGGCGGGCAGGCCCCCGGGCTCGACGGCGCAGGAGCCGACGGCGGCGCCGAGCCGCAGGCTGAGCACCTCGTTGCGGTAGCCGCGGGCCCGGCCGGGGTGGCGGACGGCCTGGGCGGTGGTGAAGGCGAGGGTGATCCGCTGCCCGGCCGGGTCGGGCCCGTAGGCGCCGGCGCGGGCCCGCCCGGCGATCAGCTCCAGCGCCGCGCCGGGGGCCTCCACCGGGGCGGGGGTGCCGACCGGAGCGGGGGCGACGCCGCGGACGGCGGCGGTGGCGGTGGCAGTGGCGGTGGCGGTGGCAGTCGCGGTAACGGTGGCGGTCACGTGCGGACCGCCCCGGCGTCGGCGCCCGCCGGGCCGGTCGCTGCGGAGGCCACGGAGACCGAGGAGGCCGTGGAGACCGCGTACCGGGGTGCCAGCCCGGCGAGCAGCCGCTCGGCCTCGCGGCGGGCCCCGGCCCCGGCGGCGTCGGCGGTCATCACATGCCCGAGGTACTCGTTGTTGCTGGTGGCGGGGCGGACGGCCCAGCCGGCCTCGGCCAGGCCGAGTTCGACCACGGCCGGGTCCCGCCGGACGGCCGCCTCGCCGTCGAAGCCGTCGAGCAGGCCTTCCTGCTCCTCCCCCGGGACGAGGAAGGCGATGGCCGCACTGCTCACCCCGGTCGGGTGGGCCGTGAGATCGGGCCGGCGGCCGAGGGCGACGTCCACACAGGCGGCCGCGAGGTCGATCCCGGTGACCCGCCGGACGAGTTCGGTGATCCGGTTGCCGGCCGGCCGCGGATTGACCTCCACCACCCGGGGCCCGGCCGGGGTCAGCTTGATCTCGGTGTGCGCCACGACCTGGTCCAGCCCGAGCGCGGCCAGCGCGGCGACGGCCGTCCCGGCGGCGGCGGCCGCGTCGGCGGGGCCGAGCGCGGCGGGGAACATGTGGCCGGTCTCGATGAACGCGGGCGCACCGCCGACGCTCTTGTCGGTGATCCCGACGACGTGCGCGACGCCGCCGGCGGAGACGGTCTCGACGCTCACCTCGGGCCCGGTGAGCAGCTCCTCCAGCAGGACGACGGGAGCCCGGCGCTGGCCTCGCGCATTGACCGGGAAGGCCTCCAGCGCCCGTAGCGCGGCGTCGAGACCGTCCTCGTCGGCGACGGCGCGGACGAACATTCCGGCGCAGAGGTCGACCGGCTTGACCACCAGCGGGTAGCCGATCGTCCGCGCGGCGGCGCGGGCCTGCTCGCGGTCGGCGCAGAGTGCGTGGGCGGGCCCGGGGACGCCGGCCCCGGCGAGCGCGCGACGGGTGAGGTCCTTGCGGCAGGCGGCTTCGACGGCCTCCGGGGCCGGGCCGGGCAGGCCCAGCCGGTGGGCGACCCGGGCGACCAGGGGCAGGTAGTAGTCGCAGGAGGAGAGCACGCCGTCGAAGCCCAGCAGCCGGTGCGCGCGCTCGGCGTACGGCAGGAGGACCGCCGGGTCGTTGGTGTCGGCGGTGAGGACGTTCTCCGCGGCGAGCAGCGGGTGCGGGCCGTCGGCGGGGGCGGACCGCAGGTAGTGGTGCAGGTCGCGGGTGAGGAACGTGAAGCGGTGGCCGCCCTCCCCCAGTGCCCGCGGCAGCAGCCTGCTCATGGAGCCGACCCAGCTCTCGATCACCAGCAGATGCGCCACGGGTCTCCCTCTCGACGACAAGGACGGCGGACCGGACCGGCCCGCCGAGGGAGAACGTAACGGTATTCGTTTTCATTTTCAACGCGCCGTGACGGTCTGCCTGCCGAAGCGTCAGATGAAACTGATTTTCATGTACGCTGCCGCCCGGACCGTCCCGCCATGACCGATGGAGTTCTTCTGATGAACCGTCAGACCGTTTACCGCATCAGGAAGGCCCTGCCGGTCGACGTCCCGGGCGCACGCCGGCTGATCCTGGACACCTTCTACCGGGAGTTCGGCTACGGCTACGTCCCCGAGTGGCACGCCGACGTGGTCGACCTCCAGGGCCACTACCTCGACCACCCCCGGCACACGCTGCTGGTCGCCACCCACCGCGGCGAGGTGGTCGCCACCACCGCGCTGCACTCCACCGGCCCGGCCCACCCGCCGCACCCGCGCGAGCTGGTGGAGCGCTACCCGTCCGGCAGCACCGCCCAGCTCGTCCGGGTGTACGTCCGGGCCGAGCACCGCCGGCACGGGCTGGCCCGCGAACTCGTCCGCCGGGCCTGCGACTTCGCCGCCACCGAGGGCGGCTACCGGCGGCTCTACCTGCACACCAACACCACCGTCCCGGGCGCCGAGGCGTTCTGGCGCAGCCTGGCCGAGGAGGTCCACGACGCGCGCCCGAGCGGCGAGCACGGCCCGGGCGTGGCCACCGTCCACTTCGAGATCCCGCTGCGCCGGCCGGCCGCCGTCCGCGGCCCGGTCACGGTCTGAGCCGCCCCGGCACCGGCCGTCCGGGCATTCCGGCACCCCTACACCGCTACGCCCCTACACCCGGGCATCCCGGCATCCCGACGGACAGGAGTGCAGGCGTGCGGGACGGTCAGGCGGACGGCCCGGCCGCCCGGACCGCCTCGCGGGCCAGCTCCAGGGTGGCCCGCAGCGCGAGCAGGTAGCCGGCGCGCATCCGCCCGGCGGCCGCCTCCCCCTCCGCGCCCTCGCCGAAGTCCCGCTCGGCGCGGAAGGTGAGGGTCAGGCCGTCCTCGTCCTCGTCGATGTCGTTGTGGATCACCCAGGCGCCCTGCTCGTCGTCACGGGTGAAGGTGACCCGCGCCTTCGGCCGGAACACCACCCGCTCGCGGACCCGCTCGCCGTGGAAGACGACCTCGCGGACCAGGCCGTCCGCCGTCCGCTCCAACACCGTGCACGCGTCCATCCCGGCGACGAACGGCACCGCGTCGGCGGCCTTCCGCTCCAGCGCAGCCCAGACGTCGTCCCGGGTGAGCCGGACCGGCTCGGCCGGGTCGTTGACGCGCACGGTCTGGCTGATGACTCGCATGTCCGATCCCCTCGTCGGCCCGCCCGGGCCTCGGTACTGCTTGCGCGGCCAAGCATTTGCTTGCGCGGCCAAGTAAACGCCTCGACCCCCTGCTGCGCAAGGGCCACCCCGGAAGGGATCCGGGCCGACCCGGACCCACCACTTGCCCGTACAATCACCGCGTGCGCGCTCACCAGAACCAGCCCGTCACCGCCGCCGGCGGCACCAGCCAGGCCATCGCCCGGGTCTCCCGGCTGCACCGGGCCACCGCCGAGCGGCTGCTCCGCCCGCACGGCCTGCACGCCGGACAGGAGCTGCTGATGATGCTGCTCTGGGACGGCGGCCCCCAGCCGCAGGCGCAGCTGATCGAACAGCTGGGCATCGACGCGTCCACCGTCACGCGCATGGTGCAGCGCCTGGAGCAGGCCGGGTTCGTCCGCCGGCGGCGCAGCGAGGACGACCGGCGGGCCGTCGTGGTCGAGGCGACGGCGGCGGCCTGCGCGCTGCGCGACCGGGTCGCGCAGACCTGGCAGGAGCTGGAGCGGGTCACCCTCGCCGGGCTGGACGAGGCCGAACAGGCCGAGCTGGCCAGGCTGCTGGGCCGACTGGAGGAGAACCTCGGCCGCCCGGCCGGAGGAATGTGACGCAGGTCACAGTCTGAAGTGAAATTTCCGGGGACAGAATCCCCGTTTGCCCTGTCGTAGGCCTAAGCGGGGAAATCTTCCCCGGTATGCTGGGAGGAGCACGCAGTGAGCAGCACCGCCGTCACCACGCCGGTCCGCACCGCGGAGCCCGTCCGCACGCCCAAGCTGCGCGCGGACGCGACCCGCAACCGTGAGCGGATCGTGCTGGCGGCGCGGGACGCCTTCGTCGAGTACGGTGCGGACGCGCCGCTGGACGAGATCGCGAAGCGGGCGGGCGTCGGCAACGCGACGCTGTACCGGAACTTCCCGGACCGCACCGCACTGATCCGTGAGGTGGCGCTGCTCGTCAAGAACCGCGTGCTGGCCCTCGCCGAAACGACACCGGCGGAGAGCGACGGACCGTTCGACGCCCTCCAGCGGTTCGTGCACGCGACGGTCGCGGAGAAGATCGGCGCCCTGTGCCCGATCCTCACCCACCGCATCGACCCGCACGACCCGGAGCTCACCGACGCCCGGGACCGCCTCATCGCCGCCGTCGGCGAGCTGATGGAGCGGGCCCGACAGGCCGGCGAACTGCGGACCGACGTCGACCACGGCGATCTGTTCATCGCGATGAGCCAGCTGACCCGTCCGCTCCCCGGTACCTCCTGCCACATCCTGGACGACTTCGTCCACCGGCACCTGCAGCTGTTCCTGGACGGCCTGCGGGCGCCCGCCCGCTCGACCCTGCCCGGCCGGGCCGCGACCTTCGAGGACTTCCACACCGACCACTGACCCCGCGGCCGCACCGACCGCCGCCGACCGCTCCGGCCGAACCGGTCCGACCGGCCCCGACCCGCACCGACCCGACCTGGTCCGTGCCGGTCCGGCCCGCGGCGCCGTACGCCTCCCGCCCGTCGACTGCACCTGACCCGCATCGGCAACGCACCCCGAAGTGAGTACCTCCATGCCAAAAACCGACGCCCTGCCCGCCACCCAGCCCGATCCGCGGCGCTGGAAGGCCCTGATATTCATCGGGCTCGCCCAGCTGATGGTCGTCCTCGACGCCACCATCGTGAACATCGCCCTGCCGTCCGCCCAGAAGGACCTCGGCATCACCGACGGCAACCGCCAGTGGGTGATCACCGCCTACGCGCTGGCCTTCGGCGGTCTGCTGCTGTTCGGCGGCCGGCTGGCCGACCTGTGGGGCCGCAAGCGCACCTTCGTGGTCGGCCTGACCGGCTTCGCGCTGGCCTCCGCCCTGGGCGGCGCCGCCGCCAACACCGCCATGCTGCTCGGCGCCCGTGCCCTCCAGGGCGTGTTCGGCGCGCTGCTCGCGCCCGCCGCACTCTCGCTGCTGGCCGTGACGTTCACCGAGGCCAAGGAGCGCGCCAAGGCGTTCGGCATCTACGGCGCCATCGCCGGCGGTGGCGGCGCGATCGGCCTGATCCTCGGCGGCCTGCTGACCGAGTACATGAACTGGCGCTGGACCTTCTTCGTCAACATCCCGTTCGCCATCGTGGCCGCGATCGGCGCGGTGATGGTGATCCGCGAGCCCGCCGAGGGCCGCAACCGCAACCGCCTGGACATCCCCGGCGTGCTGCTCGTCACCACCGGCCTGGTCGCCCTGGTCTACGGCTTCACCCGCGCCGAGTCGGACGGCTGGTCCTCCGGCACCACGATCGGCCTGTTCGTCGCCGCCGCCGTCCTGCTGGCCGCGTTCGTCGTGGTCGAGCGCAAGGTGAAGGCGCCGCTGCTGCCGCTGCGGGTCGTCCTGGACCGCAACCGCGGCGGGGTCTACCTGTCGCTGGGCCTGGCCGTGATCGGCATGTTCGGACTCTTCCTGTTCCTCACCTACTACCTGCAGATCGTGCTCGGCTACAGCCCGGTGCTGACCGGCGTCGCCTTCCTGCCGATGGTGGCGGGCATGATCACCGGCTCGACCCAGATCGGCGCCCGGCTGATGACCCGGGTCCCGGCGCGCTACCTGATGGCGCCCGGCTTCCTGGTCGCCTCGATCGGCATGCTGCTGCTCACCCAGATCGGCCTGGACACGTCCTACCCGGCGCTGATCCTGCCCGGCCTGATCCTGATGGGCCTGGGCATGGGCACCGCCTTCATGCCCGCGATGAGCCTGGCCACGCACGGCGTCGAGCCGCGCGACGCCGGTGTGGCCTCCGCCATGGTCAACACCTCGCAGCAGGTCGGCGGCGCCATCGGCACCGCGCTGCTGAACACCATCGCCGCCAGCGCCACCACCACCTGGCTGGCCGCCCACATGGGCGCCGCGACCAGCCCCGCCGCGGCCAAGGCGGTGCAGTTCGAGGGCATGGTGCACGGCTTCTCGACCGCGATCTGGTGGTCCTTCGGGATCCTGGTGACGGCGGCCGCGATCGCCTTCGTCCTGATCAACGCCGGCCGCCCCGACGGCGCGAAGGCCGCCTCGGGCGCGGCGGACAACAACGAGGTGCCGGTGCTGGTGCACTGACCCCCGGGGGTACACACAAGGGTGCACAGCGGCCCGTCCGGTGATTCGTCACCGGGCGGGCCGCTCGTCGTTCCGGGGGTGCGCGGCCGGGAGACCGGTGTCGCCGAGCGGCTGCCGCGCGGCGAGCGCGGCAAGTACGGCAAGTGCGGCAAGTGTGCGGCGAGGTACGCGCCCCGCTCACGCCGGCCGAAGTGCACCGGCCCACCGCACCCGAGTGGCCGCACCCCCTCGAACTGCCGGCCGCGGTGGACGAGAATGGAGCCACCCGCCCGGTCGGATCGCCCACCCGCACCCGGGTGCCGCCGGCCCTCGGGCGGTACGACGAGGGCTCCCGCACCACCGGGCCCGACACCGCGGAGCACCGCAGGGGCACCGGCAGGCGCCGAGGCCGCTCGCCGCACCGGACCGACCTGGCACCGCCGCTGCTCGACCCGGCCCCGACCGATCCGGAACGGGAGGACATCGTGCACCACCGTACGGACGAACTCGCCGACAGCAGGTACCTCCTGCTCACCACCTTCACCGCGAGCGGCGGCCGGGTGGCGTCACCGAGCTGGGTGGTCGCCGACGGCGCCGCGCTCGGCATCTGGACCCCCGTGCACTCGGGCGAGGCCGAACGCGTCCGCCGCCACCCCCGGGTGCTGGTCGGCCCCTGCGACGCGCACGGGCGCCCGACCGGACGGCAGCTCCCGGCCCGGGCGGCGGTCTGCGACGAGGACGCCACCGCCCGCTACCGCATCTCGCTGATCAACAAGTACGGCATGACGGCACTGATCGTGCTGGCCCGCAGCCGCCTCCGGCTCGGCCTGGCCGGGACGGTGGGCATCCGGATCACGCTCACCGGGCCGGAGCAGCGGCTGATCGGGCCGGAGTGGCCACCACCCACGGCGTACTGCCCGAACTGACGGACGGCACTGCGCTCGCACCCAGGCACGCGCGGACCGGGGCACGCGCGCACCGCGGCAGCCGGAGACCACGACAGGCCCGACGCGCGCGAAGGGGACGCCGGCCGGACCGGTGCGGGCCCCGCAGCCGGAAGGAGGCCCGACCGGGCCGGCCGGCGCCGGTCTCAGATCCCGTCCTCCGGGGCCGTCGCGAGGTCCGCCGGCTCGCAGGCCTCCTGGCCGGTGCCGACGTGCACGACCTTCACCGCCCGTCCGGGGCCGCCCGGCACCACCTGCTGCTCGTGCCCGCAGCGCGGGCAGAGCAGCGGGATGCGCGGGCTGCGGTGCTCCTGGGCGAAGTGCTGGCCCGCGCCGCTCCCGGCGCCCTGCTCCGGCGTCGTCACGTCAGCGGGTGGGTCGGGATCGGGCTCACGTCCTGGATCTCGCCGTGGGCCTTGGTCAGCAGTTGCGAGGCGAGGTCGTTGAGCGCGCGGGCCGCGGCGATCTCCTCGCCGACCCGCAGCTGTTCCGGATCGGACGGGTGACGGCTGGTGTAGCCGTGGGCGCGCAGCTCGGAGCCGTCGCCGAGTCTCAGCAGGGCGGCGGCGGCCGTTCGGGCCCCCTCCTCCCGGAACTCCATCTCGATGTGCCAACCGACAAGAGTCTGCATGGCGGGTCACCTCCGGCGGTTACTCCTCCAGAGTGCGCCGCACCCGGCGCGAACACCAGGCCGGACGGCCGGGGCGGCCCGGCGGGACGGCGTTCCGCAGCTGACCGGAGTTGACTTGAACGCGTTCAACCCAGCGCGTACAGTCGGCGCCGCAAGGGTTTGAACGCGTTCAAGAGAGTGGGGCGGCCGCCATGGGCAAGGTCACCACAGAACTGGTGGACCTCCTGGTCCTGCTCGGTATGGGAGCCGTGATCCCCCTCGGCCTCGCGCTGATCGGCGAACCCGGCCTGGCCCGCGTCCGCCGGTTCTGGCCGCTGGCCGCCGTCCCCGGCGCCCTCTCGCTCTGGCTGCCGCGCGGCGGCCTCGCCACCGGCTGCGCCGTCCTCTACGCGCTCGGCACCCTCGCCGTGGCCGCCCACGCACCGCGCCGGCTCGCCCGCACACGGTCGCTCGCGCCCGCCGAGGCCGCCGTCCTGACCGCGCTCGTCACCCCGTCGGTGGCCGGAACGGCCCTGGTCGCGGAGCGCTCCGGACACCAGCTGTTCGGCTTCGACCTCGACATCCTGGCCCTCACCGTGCCGCACTTCCACTTCGCCGGGTTCACCGCCGCCCTCGTCGCCGGGCTGGTCTGCCGGGCCCGGCCGACGAGCGCCGCCGCCCGGTTCGCCGCGCTCAGTGTGCCGCTCGGCACCCTGCTGGTGCTGGCCGGGTACTTCATCGACGACTGGGCCGAACTCGCCGGCGCCGTCGTCCTCACCACCGGCATGTGGCTGACCGGCCTCGTCACCTGGCGGGACCTGCGCCCGCGCAGCACCGACCGGACCACCGCCGCCCTGCTCGGCACCGCCTCCGCCGTCCTCGCCGCCACCATGCTGCTCGCCCTCTGGTGGGCGCTCGGCGAGGCCTCCGGGCTCCCGCACCCCACCCTCGCCTGGATGGCCGCCACCCACGGCGTCGGCAACGCGCTCGGCTTCGCGCTCTGCTCGCTGCTCGCCTGGCGCCGGATCGCGCCGCCCCCGGCCGGCCGCCCGCTCCCCCGCAACCACCCGCGCCGGCCCACTCGGCCCCGCCCGCAGCCCCTCCCGCAGCCCCGCCCGATGGAGTCAGCACGATGACCTCGCCCCGGCCCGCCGCCGCCCCCCACCAGCTCGCCGGCCCCGGCGACCTCAACTACGCGGAGGTCGGCGCCAGCACCACCCCCGGCCAGCCCCTGCCCGCCGGCTACAACCACCTCCGCCACCGCGCGCTGATCGGCCACGGCCGCGCCGCCCTGGACGCGGCCGGGGAGGCCGTACTCGGCTGGCGCATGCACCGCGCCGCCGGCGTCCGGATCAGCACCGACGCGGAGCGGGCCACCCCCGGCGCGGCCGTCCGGTGCGCGATCGGCCTCGGCCCGCTGCGCGCCGCCGCCCCCTGCCGGGTCGTCCGGACCACCGAGGCCGACGACACCGCCGACGGCACCACCGACGGCACCGGCCGCCCCGACCGCTACGGCTTCACGTACGGCACCCGGCGCGGCCACCTCGCCGTCGGCGAGGAGACCTTCCTGGTCGAGATGGGTGCCGACAAGGCGGTCTGGTTCACCGTCAACGCCTTCAGCCGGCCACGCAGCTGGTACGCCCACCTGGCCGGTCCGCTGCTCCCGCTCGGCCAGCGCCTGTTCGCCCGCCTCTGCGCCCGCGCCCTGACCCGGATCGCCGCGGCCGCCACCGCAGCCGCAGGCTCGTAGCGTCCGACGGCCGGGCCGGCGCCCCGCGGGGGAAAACCACCGGCGGAGCGGGCCGCGCGCCCGGCAGACTCACCGGGTGATCGAACTGCGGCCCGTCCTGGAGATCCTGACCCCCGACGACTTCACCCTCTGGCCCGTCGGCACGCACGAGCCGTTCGGCTTCCTCCCGCTCGGCGGGGCGATGAGCCCGGCCGACGTCGGCGCGGCGGTCGCGCGACTCGCCGTCTGCAACGACACCGGGGACGACTCGGACGACTCCGGCGACTCCGGCGACTCCGGCGACGATGCCTTGGGCGAGGACGAGGAGGACGGCGAGGTCGGGGAGGTCGGGGAGGACGAGGAGGACGGCGAGGTCGAGGAGGTCGGGAGCGGGATGGCGGAGGCTCCGGCCCGGCCCGCCGATCCCGTCGGCGCCTTCCTGCACGGGCTGCTCACCGCGGAGGACGTCATCGCGCCCGGCGGCTTCCGCGTGACCGACACGGCCACCGGCGTCACCCTGCTCCCCGGCTGCTGCTCGGGCCTGGAGGACTGGCGGGAGTGGCAGCAGGTGCTGGACGGCGACGGCTACGTCTGGCTCGGTCACGACCCCACCGCGAGCGCCCGCCGCGAGGGCGCGGCCGTGCGGCTCACCCCCGACGAAGCGGTGCCCGGCGGGCCGGTGATCGAGCTGCCCGTCGAAGAGCTGCGCCGCCTGGTCGCGCGGGCCGAACGCGACCTCGCCGGCTTCGTCGCCCTGGCCGACGTCTGGGCCGCGCGGCACGCGCCCCACCACCGCGCACTCCTCACGGCCGCCCTCGCCCGCGCCCTGGGCCTCGGCCCGGCAGAGGTGTCGGCGGAGCGGTAGGACCGACCGGCCCCCGGGCTGCGCGCCGCGGGAATCCGGTCGACGCACGGCCCGCCGGCCCGGCACCATCGGCGGGTGCCCAGCTTCCTCACCCACCGCGGGCGCGTCCACGACGACGCGCGGCCCGTCCACCGGCGGCACTCCGCCCTGCGGACCTGCCTCACCCTGTTCGCGCCCTACGGACTGCGGGCCACCTACCACCACCTGACGCTGAGCGCCCGGATCCCCCGCCGGCTCGACGCCGACCCCGGCGCGCTGGTGCGCGCGGTCGAGGAGCTGCACGAGGCACGGCTGCTGTGGCTGGCGCAGCAGGAGCGCTACGTGGCGCGGCGGCGTACGGAGAAGGCCGCCGGGCTGCGGGCGGCCACCGGGGCCCCGGACGTGTACGGGCCCTACTGGCCGGAGTCGCCGAACAGCGCCTGGCTGCACGACCCGGCCTGCCACCCGCCGCTGCGACTGCCGGAGTACGTCCGGCGGCAGGCTGCCCTGCTCGACGGTGCGGTGCTGCCCGGCTGCCCGGCCTGCGGGGACGGGCGCCCGGCGGCGCAGCGGTCGACCGGGCACGGGTTCGTCGAGCTGTGCCCGGGGTGCGGGCGGGTGCGGCGACTGTGCCCGTGCGGGGAGCGGCACCGCGTCGACCCGGTCGCCGGGGTGAGCTGGCCCGCGGTCTGGCGCCGGGAGCACATGACCGATGCGGGCACCCCGGATCCGTACTGGCTCCGGGCCTCGGCAGCCGGGCCCGGCACCGAGAGCTGACGGGCCGGACAGCAGTCGCGGTACCGGCCGGAGCCGGTACCGCGCTTCAGACGGTGCGCGCCGGAACGCTGACCAGCACGGTGGCTCCGTCCAGGGTCCGCACCTCGAAGTGGTCGATGTCGCCGGGCCTCAGCCCGGTGCCGCCGCTCGTGTGCAGGGTGGCCGGGCCCGTCCCGGACGGGCCGTAGCCGGCCGCGGGCACGCTCCAGGTGGTCACGGTCTGCCGCTCGCCGGTGTGCGAGACGGCGACCAGGTCACAGCTCAACGGCCCGCGGACGTTGGAGAGTTCGAGGCTCACCTGGGTGCCCCACGGCTTGCCGTCGACACCGACGACGGCGCGGGCGCCGCTGGCCGGGTCGGTGGCGGAGAACTGCTGGGCGACGGCGACGACACCGGGCGCGGAGTCCGTGACCACCGCGGCCGTGATCGCCGGCCCGGCCACCAGCATCGCCGCCGCCGCCCCGACCAGCACCAGCCGGCGGATCCGGCCCCGGCGCCGGCGCGCGGCCACCTCGGCGACCAAGCGGTCCAGCAACGCCCCGTCCGGCTCGGGAGGCGGCGCGGCCGGGTCTAGCCCGGCGGCTTCGGCGGAGGCTGCGTACTCGGCCAACAGCGGCTCCATGAAACCGAGTTCGCGGACCTGCTCGGCGCACTGCGGGCAGCCGGCGAGGTGCTCCTCGAACGCGGCGCGGTCCGCCGGTTCGAGCAGGCCGAGGACGTAGGCGCCGACGTCGGTACGGTCGACGGGGCCCTGGTGTCCGGGGTCGGCGTGCCCGGGGTCCGGTTGCCCGGGGTCGCGGTGCTCGGCGTTGCGCCGGTCGGCGTTGTGCTGCTCGGGACCGTGGTGCTCGGGGCCGTGCTGTTCCGGGCCGTGGCGCTCCGGGCCGTGCTGCTCGGGACCGTGGTGCTCGGGGCCGGTCGGTCCGGGCCTGGACGTGGTCACGATGTCACTCCCCGTTCCTCCAGCGCGAGCCTGAGCGACCGCAGCGCGTAGAACACCCGCGACCGTACGGTACCGGCCGGAATGCCCAGTTCGGCGGCCGCCTCGTTGACCGTGCGGCCCATCAGGTACGTCTCGGCGATCACCCGGCGGTGGGCCTCCGAGAGGTCTCCGAGCGCCTCCGAGATCGTCATCAGCCGCAACGCGCGGTCGAGTTCGTCCTCGGCGGGCAGCAGCTCCAGCGGCGAAGGGCCTACCTCGCGGGGGCGGGCCAGGCTGCTGCGGTGGCCGTCGATGACGATCCGCCGCGCCACCGTGACCAGCCAGGGCCGCAGTGAGCCGGCCGCCGGGTCGAGCCGGTGGATGTTGCGCCAGGCCCGGACGAGCGTCTCCTGCACGACGTCCTCGGCGCGCTGGCGGTCGCCCGCGACCAGGTGCAGGACGAAGCCGAACAGCGGCCCGGCGTGGTCCCGGTAGAGCGCACGCATGAGGTCCTCGTCCGGCACCCCGCCGGGGGCGGACGCAGCACCCCCGGGGTGCTCCTCGGTCACCACGCCATCTTCGCGCACCCGTACCTCCGGGTCGAGAGTTCCACGTCCGGTCCGGACCATCGCCAGGCTCGCCCCACCCGCTCAGTAACCGCCGTAGCCGCCGCTGCTGGGGCTTCGGGGGCTGCTTGGCATCATGCCGCCGGACGGGCTGCTCGGGCTGCTCGGCATCGTGCCGCCGGAGGGGCTGCTCGCGTGGACGCCGGCCTTGCCGCCGGTCGGGGTCAGCGCGAACCAGGTGCCGCCGACGCCCTGGCCCTTGGTGTCGCCGGGCTTCTGGTCGGGCGCGTAACGGTAGGCGGGCCAGCCGTTCAGGGTGAGCTGCTTGCTGCCGTCGGCACGGACGACGGTGCCGACCAGCTTGCTGTCGATGCCCTTGACGGAGACCGTGCCGTTGGCCGGGGCGGGCGGCCAGGTCGAGGCGCAGGCACCGTTGCAGTGGGAGGCCGACGGATCGGCGGTGTCCTGGTCGAAGCGGTAGAGGGTGAAGCCGGCACTGTCGGTGACGATGGTGCCGAGCTCGGGGTCGGTGGCGGTGTTCAGGGTGGCGGCGCCGGACGGGCTGCTCGGACTGCCCGTACTCGGACTGCTCGGACTGCTCGGGGCCGCGGGTGCGGTGGCGGCGGCGCTCGGCCCGGAGCCGGACGACGAGGCCGTGGAGCCGCCGCCGGACGACCCGCAGCCGGCGACCAGCGCCGCCGCGGCGATCCCGGACGCGGCGAGTACGGCGATCCGGCTGGTACGGCTGTTGCTGCGCATGGTGGGTGCTCTCCCCGGTGGACTCGCGCGGGTGCCTCGGTCGGCGCGCCGCGCTGGTGCGGACACCCAGCTGTACGGACGGGAGCCGCGAAGCACTCAACGGGCGGCGGGGATTCTTCGGAATAGCGCGCGGGCGGGCGCGGTTGTCGCGGGCACATGGCCTGAACCGCCACCCCCGGAAGGGCAGGAACCGCAAGATGAGCACGGTCGAGCTGACCAAGGAGAACTTCGACGAGATCGTCCCCGGCCCGGCGGGCGAGGACTTCGTCTTCATCGATTTCTGGGCGGGTTGGTGCGGCCCGTGCCGGCAGTTCGCCCCGGTGTACGAGAAGGCGGCCGCGCGCCACCCCGACCTCGTCTTCGCCAAGGTCGACACCGAGGCGCAGCAGGAGCTGGCCGCCGCCTTCGGCATCCAGTCCATCCCGACGCTGGCGATCATCCGCGAGGGCGTGCTCGTCTTCTCCCAGGCGGGCGCACTGCCGGAGACGGTGTTCGAGGACTTGATCGGCCAGGCCCGCAAGCTGGACATGACCGAGGTGAAGCGCAAGGTCGCGGCCGAGCAGAACGGCGACGGCGAGGTCTGACGGTCCGCCCGACGGCGCACCACTCGGACAGGCGGGGCGGCTGACGGAGCGGCCGACGGAACAACCTGCGGAACGGCAGAGCCGGGACGGCAGGGCCACGACGGCGGTGGGCCCGGGGTGACGGAACCCCCGGGCCCTTCGGCGTGCCCGCGCAGCCTGGCCGACCCGCGCAGTCCGGGCGGCCCGGCGCTGCCGAGGGCCGACCCGCGCCGGTCGATCAGGCCCGCGCAGCCTCCGGCGGCTCCGCCGACCCCGCCAGGCGGGCCGCGAGGCCGTCGAGGAGCAGGCCCAGGGCGAGCTCGAAGCCCCGCTCGTCGAGCCCGGGCGCACCCGGGCCGCTGGTGCCGCGCTCGGCGGAGGCCACCAGCGCACCGGCGAGGGCCGGGTACCGCGGGCGGTAGTCGTCCGAGGGGCTGGTGAAGCCCGCGGCGAAGGTCTCCAGCGCCGAGCCGAGCACCAGGTAGTCGAGCGCGGCCGCCGCCTCGGCGGCGTCGGCGGGCGCGAGGCCCGCCCGGCCGAGGGCGGCGAGCAGGGTGTCGTAGCCGAGCAGCTGGCGTTCGGCTCCGACCCGGCGGCGGGCGAGCAGCGCGATGGTGTGGGGGTGGCGCAGGAAGGCCGCGCGGTAGCCGCGCGCGTAGCGGGCGACACCGGAGCGCCAGTCCGGGCCGGCCGGCGCCAGCGGGCTCAGGTCGATCTCGGCATTGACCAGCTCGGCCAGCCCGTCGATCAGCTCGTCCTTGCCGCTCACGTGGTTGTACAACGAGGCGGCCTTCACGCCCAGCCGCTCGGCCACCGCGCGCATGGTGAGGCCGTCCGAGCCGTGTGCGTCGACCACGTCGAGGGCCGCCCCGGCGATGATCTCCCTGCTCAGCAGCGCCCTGCTCGGTCGTCCCACGCTCGTCGCCCTCCCTGCCGGCCGCGTCACCCACGGCGTCGGGCTCACGTTATTACAGGGCGGTCTCGGCCCTTCCGCTGCCCCGGGGTGGCGGGTTACCGTCCCTGACTAACAAAGTTAGTTTTCTGCGGCGGGCCCCTCCGGACCCGCCGCGGACGACGGCAAGGTGGACGCCCCATGACCGAGCACGCCCCAAGACCGCAGAGCGCCCCGGCCCCCGGATCCGGTCCGGCCACCGCGGCCGGCCCGACCGCCACCGGCCCGGCCAGCGCGGCCGGCCCGGGCGCCGCCGCCGACGCCGACCGGCTCGCCGCCCTCGGCTACCGACAGGAACTGCGCCGCAGCCTCGGCATCCTCGGCAACATCTCGATGGGCTTCGCCGTCGTCTCCCCCGTGGTCGGCCTCTACGCGGTCGGCCAGGTCGGTCTGGGCGTGGCCGGCGGCGCCTGGGTCTGGGCTCTCCCGGTCTGCCTGCTCGGCCAGATGCTGGTCGTCGCGGTCTACTCCGAGCTGGCCTCCCAGTGGCCGCTGGCCGGCGGCGCCTACCAGTGGAGCCGCCGGCTGGCCGGCCCGACCTTCGCCTGGCTGACCGGCTGGATGTGGCAGTTCGCGGTGATGTTCGCCAACACCACCGTCGCCTACCTGGCCTCGCCCTGGTTCTTCGCCCTCTTCGGGCTGACCCCGACACCCGCGCAACTCGTCCTGGTCTCGGCCGCGTTCATGCTGGCCTGCACGCTGGTCAACGCCTACGGCATCAACCTGCTGCGCTGGTTCGTCTCCCTGGGCATCGCCGCCGAGGCGGTCGCCTCCGTCCTGGTCGGCTTCGCGCTGCTGCTCTTCTTCCGGCAGCACGGCTTCGGCCTGGTGACCGACCTGCTGGACGCCCCCGCCACCGCCGGCGTCTCCACCGGCGGGGCCCTGCTGGCCGTGATCGCCGTCGGCGGCTGGGCGTTCATCGGCTTCGACGCCTGCGTCTCCACCGCCGAGGAGACCAAGGACGCCGGCCGGCAGGTGCCGCGGGCCATGTGGTGGGCGCTGCTCAGCGTCGGCGTGGTCGTCGTCCTGAACGCCCTGGCCGTCGAACTCGCCCACCCGGATCCGGCCGCCGTGGTCCGCGGCGAGGACCTCGACCCCGTCACCACGGCCGTCACCACCGCGTTCGGCGACTGGTCGGCCAAGCCGTTCGTGGTGGTCGTCCTGGTCTCGTTCACCGCCTGCCTGATGGCCTCGCAGGGCGGCGCCGCCCGCGGCCTCTACTCGCTGGCCCGCGACGGCGTCTTCCCCTTCGCCGCCAAGGTCCGCCGGGTCAACCGGCACCAGGCACCGATCGGCGGGCTGGTCGCCGCCACCCTGGTCAGCGCCGCCGCGCTGCCGCTCGGGCTGGAGTCCACCGCGATGGGCAGCCTGATCACCTTCGGCACCGCCGCGACCTTCCTCCCGTTCTTCCTGCTCAGCCTGGCCGCCCTGCTCGCCCGGCTGCGCGGCACCTGGCGGCCGTCCGGCCCGGTCGCGTACGGGCGCACCGGCACCGTCGTCAACGCCCTCGCGGTGCTCTGGACCGGCTTCGAGGTGGTCAACATCTGCTGGCCGCGCACCATCCTCGCGCCGCCCGGCGCCCCCTGGTACCAGGTGTGGGCGGCCGTCCTCGGCGTCGGGCTGGTCACCCTCGCCGGTCTCGGCTACCTCCTCGTCCGCCGTCCGCAGCGCCTGATGCGCTCCCCCGGGCCGGCCCACGAGGAGCCCGCCGGGCAGCGCACGGGCGGCGGGCGCACGCGTGAAAAGCACACCGGCGACGCGGACGAGCCGGCGCCGGCCGTGCACTGAGGAACGCCCGGCGGCACCGGTGGGGGCGGCGGTGCGAGTGACCATTCGGTGCCGGCCGGTCCGGGCGTGGTCCCGCGGACGCGCCCGCAATACCTCAGGAGGAGCCCCCGCTCCACGTGGTGAGCCGTGCGGCGAGTGCCCGCAGCTCGTCCCGCAGCGCGTCCGGGCGCAGCACGGTGAACGGGTGGCCGAGGCCGGCCAGCATCACCGCCATCCCGTCGAGGTTCTGCGCCCGGGCCCGCAGCAGCACACGGCCGTCCGCGGCCGCCGTGACCGTCCCGGCACTCGGCGGGATGCGCTGCCGGGCCTCGGCGAGCGTGGTGGTGAGGAGGACCTCCACCTCGTGCGTCCATGGCGCCGCGGCCAGTGACTCCACCACCTGCCGGACGGGGTCGAAGCCCTCCGGCGGATCGAAGCGGGCTTCGCGGAGCTCGGCCGCGCCGATCCGGTCCAGCCGGAACGTCCGCTGCTCGCCGCTGCGGTGGTCCAGCCCGGTGGTGTACCAGCGGGCCCCGTGGAAGACCAGCCCGTACGGGTCGAACTCGCGCTCGGTGGGTTCGCCCCGGCGGTCCCGGTAGGCGAGGTGGACGCGCCGCCGCCGCCGGGCCGCCTCCGCGAGGGTGAACAGCGCGGCGGCCGCCGGGCTCGGGCCGGCGGCCGGTGCCGAGGTCAGCCCGAGGGTCTGCTCCACCGCGTCGACGCGTTCGCGCAGCGGCTGCGGCAGCACCCGCTGGATCTTGGCGAGCGCCGACTCCGCGGCCTGCTCGCCGACGGACAGCCCCGACCGCTGCCCTGCCAGCAGACCGAGCACCACGGACGCGGCCTCGTCCCCGGTGAGCATCAGCGGCGGCAGCCGGAAGCCGGGCAGCAGGCGGTACCCGCCGTAGCGGCCGCGGTCGGCGCGGACCGGGATCCCCAGGTCGGCCAGCCTGGCCACGTAGCGGCGGACGGTCCGTTCGTCCACGCCCAGCCGGTCGGCGAGTTCGGCCCCGGTGAGGCCGGGCCGGGCCTGGAGCAGCTCCAGCAGGGCGAGTACCCGGCTGACCGGGTGGTCCATGGATTCTCCCGACAAATCCGGGCGACAACTGTCCGGATCCAATCCTAGGGTCGGGACCGACAGCGTCTGCGCCACCCGCGGGCGGCCCCGGGAGCGGGCCGTCCGGAGAAGGAGTGATCCGCCATGAGCACGTTCGTACTCGTCCCCGGACTCTGGCTCGGTGCCTGGGCGTGGGAGGCGGTCGCCGAGCCGCTCCGCGCTGCCGGGCACACCGTCCACGCGGTGAGCCTCACCGGCCTGGCCGAGCGGTCCGGCGAGGCCGGGCCGGAGGTCGGCGTGGAGACCCACATCACCGACCTGACCGACCTGCTCGTCCGTGCGGACCTCCGGGACGTCGTGCTGGTCGCGCACAGCGGCGGGGCCGTCGCCGTCACCGGCGCCGCCGACCGGGTGCCCGAGCGTATCCGGCGCGTGGTCTACCTCGACAGCGGCCCGATCGCCGACGGCCTGGCCCTGCGGGACCTCTGGGAGCCCGGGTTCCGGGCCCCGCTGGAGGCCTCGGTGGTGGACGGCTACCGGCTGCCGCTGCCCTCGTTCGAGGAGTTCCTCGCGGCCGGCACCAGCCTGGACGGCCTGGACGGGGCCGCGCTCGCCCGGTTCCGCGAGCGGGCCACCGACCAGCCGTTCCGGACGGTCACCGACCCGCTGCGGCTGACCGGCGGCGGGGCCGGGACGGCGAAGGCGCTGGTCTCGTGCTCCTTCCCGTTGGAGCAGGTGCGTGCCATGATCGCGTCCGGGCACCCCTACTTCGCCGCACTCGGCGGGCCCGAGTGGGAGCTGCGCGAGCTGACGACCGGGCACTGGCCGATGTTCTCCCGCCCGGCGGACACCGCGGCGGTGCTGGCGAAGCTCGCGGAGCTGCCCGGGCGGTGACGGCACCGGTCCCGACGCCGGGCGGCGGCGGGCCCGGCCGACCGGCCGGGCCCGCGTCCGCGTGTACGCCTGCACGGACGGCGGCGGGCGGAGCAGGATGGGCACGGGCACCCGCCACCCGCGCCCCGCGCGCCGGGTCGGCCATCGACACGACGGAGGACGACGCATGACGACCACCCCCGAGGAGTACGACGTCATCGTGGTGGGCGCCGGCCCCACCGGTGAGAACGTGGCCGACCGGACGGCCGCCGCCGGCCTGCGCACCGTCGTCGTGGAGGCCGAACTGGTCGGCGGCGAGTGCTCCTACTGGGCCTGCATGCCGAGCAAGGCGCTGCTCCGACCGGTGGCCGCACTGGCCGCGGCCCGGGCGGTGGCCGGATCCCGCGAGGCCGTCGGCGACGCGGTGCTGGACGCGGCCGCCGTGCTGGCCCGGCGCGACGCGTTCGCCTCGCACTGGAAGGACGACGGCCAGGTGCAGTGGCTGCGCGACACCGGCATCGAGCTGGTCCGCGGCCACGGCCGGCTGGCCGGCGTGCGGACGGTCACCGTCGAGTCGGAGGACGGCAGCGAGCGGGTGCTGACCGCCCGGCACGCCGTCGCCGTCTGCACCGGCAGCCGCCCGGTGCTGCCGCAGGGCGTGCCCGGACTGGCCGAGGCCCACCCGTGGACCAACCGCGAGGCGACCGGCTCGCCGACGGTGCCCGGCCGGCTGGCCGTGGTCGGCGGCGGGGTGGTCGGCGTGGAGATGGCCACCGCCTGGCGGGCGCTCGGCGCCGAGGTGGTGCTGCTGGTGCGCGGCAACGGGCTGCTGCCGCGGATGGAGCCGTTCGCGGGCGAGCTGGTCGCCGAGGGCCTCCGGGCGGCCGGGGTGGACGTGCGGTTCGGCGTCTCGGTGGCGGCGCTGGAGAAGGTGGACGGCGCCGGCGTCACCCTGGTGCTGGAGGACGGCGAACGGCTGGCCGCCGACGAGGTGCTGTACGCCACCGGCCGGGCACCGCGCACCGCCGACGTCGGCCTGGAGCAGGTCGGCCTGAAGCCGGGCGCCTGGCTCGACGTGGACGACAGCTGCACCGTCCTCGGGGTGGACGGTGACTGGCTCTACGCGGCCGGGGACGTCAACCACCGGGCGCTCCTCACCCACCAGGGCAAGTACCAGGCGCGGATCACCGGCGCGACGATCGCGGCACGCGCCCAGGGGCGGCCGCTGGACTCCGAACGCTGGGGCGCGCACGCCGCCTCGGCCGACAGCGCCGGTGCGCCGCAGGTCGTCTTCACCGAACCGGAGGTGGCGGCCGTCGGCCTCACCCTGGACGCCGCCGAACGGGCCGGTCTGCGGGTCAAGGCCGTCGACCACGACCTCGGCGCCGTCGCGGGGGCCTCGCTGTACGCCGACGGGTACCGGGGCCGGGCGCGGGTGGTCTTCGACCTCGACCGGGAGATCCTGATCGGCGCCTGCTTCGTCGGCCCGGGGGTCTCCGAGCTGCTGCACTCGGCCACCCTCGCGGTGGTGGGCGAGGTGCCGATCGGCCGGCTCTGGCACGCCGTTCCGGCCTACCCGACGATCAGCGAGGTCTGGCTGCGGCTGCTGGAGGGCTGCCGGGGCTGACCGGGGAGCTCCCGAGGCGGCTCCGGGAGCTCCCGGAGCCCCCGGGGGTCCACCGGCACGTCCGGCTCCGTCGGCGCGGCGAGATGTCCTCCCCGCCGGAGGGCGGGACACTGGCCGGTGGAGGGGTGTCCGGGCGGGGCCGTTCCGACCGACCAGGTGGTGCAGGGCAATGACCGAGGTGCTGTTGGCCGTCGGGACCGAGAAAGGCCTCTTTCTCGGCCGCAGTCGCGACCGGCTGAGCTGGGAGTTCAGCGGGCCGCACTTCCCGATGAACGCGATCTACTCCGTCTCGATCGACCGCCGCGGCGGGTCGGTCCGGCTGCTGGTCGGTGCCGACAGCAGCCACTGGGGCCCGTCGGTCTGGCGCTCGGACGACCTCGGCGCGAGCTGGTACGAGCCACCGGTGCCGGCGATCCGCTTCCCCGAGCACACCGGCGCCTCGCTCACCCGGGTCTGGCAGCTGCAGCCGGCCGGCGACGAGGCGCCCGGGGTCGTCTACGCGGGCACCGAGCCGGCCGCGCTGTTCCGTTCGGAGGACGGCGGCGGGACCTTCGCCCTGGTCGAGTCGCTCTGGGCCCACCCGCAGCGCCCGCAGTGGGGCGCCGGGTACGGCGGCCAGGGCCTGCACACCGTCCTCACCGACCCGCGCGACGCGGAACGGCTGCTGGTCGCCGTCTCCAGCGGCGGCGTCTACCGCAGCAAGGACGGCGGCGGCAGCTGGGAGCCGTCCAACCAGGGCCTGCGGGCGGAGTTCCTCCCCGAGGAGAGCCAGTACCCCGAGTTCGGCCAGTGCGTGCACAAGATCGCCCGGGACGCCGTCAACCCCGACCGTCTCTACCTGCAGAACCACGGCGGCGTGTACCGCAGCGACGACGCGGGCGCCGGGTGGACGTTCGTCACCGACGGCCTGCCCGCCGACTTCGGCTTCGCCGTCGCCGCGCACCCGCGCCGGGCCGACACCGCCTACCTCTTCCCGCTCGGCGGGGCCGACGACCGGATCCCGCCGGGCCGGCGCTGCCGGGTCTACCGCACCGACGACGGCGGCGACAGCTGGCACCCGCTCAGCAAGGGCCTCCCTGGGGGCGACCACTACGGTGTCGTGCTGCGCGACGCCCTCCGCACCGACGACGCCGACCCGGCCGGCATCTACTTCGGCAACCGCAACGGCGACGTCCACGGCAGCCCCGACGAGGGCGAGACCTGGTCCCTGCTCATCTCCCACCTGCCCGACGTGCTCTGCGTCCGCGCGGCAGTCGTCGGCTGACGCGGCCGCCCGACGACGGGACGGCCTGGCCGGCAGCAACGCGGCGGACCACACTGGGACGGCGTACGTCCACGACACCTGGGGGACCGCCGCGTGACCGTCGAGCTGCGCCACCACACCACCCTGACCGACCACGTCCGGCGGGACTTGCTGGACGTGTACGCCGATGTCCGCGCGCCGCTGCTGCACCTGCCGAACTACCGCGTCGAGGCGTTCGCCGAGCGCCTCGACCGGCACGCCACCGAGCCCGGCTTCGAGCTCGTCCTCGCCTTCGACGGCGACACGCCGGCCGGGTACTCCTACGGCAACACCGTCGACGCCGGCGACCGGTACTGGAGCCGCATGGCCGATCCCCTGCCCGACGGCTGCACCGACACCCCGGTGCTGGCCCTCAGGGAGATCGGCGTCCGCACCGCCTGGCGCGGCACCGGCACCGCCCGCCGCATCCACGACGCCCTGCTGGCCGCCCGCACCGAGGACCGGGTCACGCTGATGGTCAACCCGCTCGCCGGCGACGGCAAAGTCCAACGGCTCTACGAGACATGGGGATACGTGGCGTTCAACGCCCAGCCGCCGTCCCCGGACTCGCCCCGGCTGACGGCGATGATCCGCCCGCGAGCGCGGTGACACCCGGCCCGCCGACGCCGGGAGCCCACCCGGTCCGCCGGCCGGGACCCTGCGCGACCACTCAGCAGGCCGGGCCGGCGGCACCGACGACTGCCTCCTTGATCGCCCGGTGGACGGGGCCGAGAATGGCGCTCGCAGGCCTCCCCTCGGCGATCGGACGGACAGTACCGAGGAATCCGGCGGCCTGCGGGTCGTGAAGGGCCGAACCCCGCAAGGCGGTCACCTCACGCGAGAGGAGGCCGCCCCGTGTGCCAACTGGCAGGCCGAACGCCCGCCTTCGCGCCCCCGCACAGTGCGGGGTAGCTTCCCGGTACAGCGACGAACCGGAAGGGAACCCACGATGTACCAACCCGCCGACACCGGCACGCCCCCGTCCACGTACCGGGGCCTGATCCTGGACTTCGCCGGCGTCCTCACCGTGGATGCCTTGGCGGTGCACCGCGAATGGTGCGTCAACCAGGGACTCGACCCCGAAGCGTGGCGCCGCACCCTGAACACCCACCCCGTCGTACGGAAGCTGTACGCGGACCTTGAAGCCGGCCGGATCGGTCAGGCCGAGTGGAACGAGAAGACCGCGCCGTTCCTCGGCGTCACCGACCACGTGAACCTGATGGGCCGGGCATGGGCCGGTGTCGGGCCGGCCCTGGACATGGTCGCTCTCGCCAGGGCCGCGCGACACGCCGGCTACGCGGTCGCGATGCTGTCCAACAGCTTCGGCTTGGATCCCTACGACCCGTACGCCGCTTGCGGGGTCTGGGAGTTGTTCGACGTCACCGTGGTCTCCGAACGGGAGGGCATCGCCAAGCCGGACCCGGCGATCTACCGGATGACACTCGATCGGATGGGCCTGCCCGGCGAGGCGTGCGTGTTCGTCGACGACCACCCGGCGAACTTGCCGCCGGCCGAAGCGCTCGGCATCACCACGGTTCTCGCCGACGGCCGGCCCGGCACCGTCGCCCGGCTGGAATCCCTGCTCGGCCTCGCCGCCCCGGTGGCCTGACACGGGAAGCGGCCGTGCCCCCGAGCGAACCGGGCCACGACCACCGTCTGTTGCACCCTCACCCGGCGGGGGTACCACCCCCGGAAGGTCACTACCTGAGATGGAGTCAGCCTATGACGCAGTGGGCGGAACGTACTACGGCGGAACGAGCCAAGATCCTGCGCGGCAGCGCGACGCAGGAAGGGCTGGCGGAGAAGTCGGGGGTATCCGTCGGCACGATCCGCAAGCTCGAACAGGGCGGAAACCTTTCACTGCCCTACCTGTTGAAGGTCGCCGCCGGCCTCGGTACGGACGTGTCCGTACTGGTCGGCCAGCAGTCCCCGCGCCGGGGGATGGAGCTGGACGAACGCTCTGCCCTGCGGGCGGTGTCGGCGGCCGTCCATGACACCGGCCTCGGAATCGGGACCGATGTGGAGCCGGGGACGCTCGAAGAGCTTCAAGGCGCCGCACGGCGCGCTGACGCCGCGTTCTGGTCCGGCCGGTAGGCGGAGCTCGGCGCGATCCTGTCGGGGTTACTGCCGGAGGCCCGCGCCCTGTACGACGCCACCGAGCCAGACCGCCGGGAGGCGGCCGGCGGGGTGTTGACCGACGCGTTCCAGACCGCCGCCGTCATGGCGAACATCCTCGGTGCCCGCGATCTCGGATACGCCGCGATCACCCATGGCCGCAACGTCGCCGGTCAGGTCGGGGACGACTTGCGGGCGGCTCACCTGATGGCGTCCTTGTCCTGGATCTACCTTCGCGACGGCCACACCGCGAAGGGCGTGAACGTCGCCGAGTAGGCCGCCGAGCGGATCGAACCGCGCATGACCGAGAGCGACCCGGACCGGCTGTCGGTCTACGGACAGCTGGTCACGAACGCCGCCGTCGCCGCGTCGCGCGGCGGAGCGCGTCAGGAAACGGCCCGCGACTACCTGAGCCAGGCTCACGCCGTCGCCGCCCGGATCGGCCGCGAGCATGCCCGAGGCGGCCAGGGGCAGCCGTTCGGGCCGTCCTACACGGCGACGCAGGCCATGTCGGTTGCGATGGCGCTCGGCGACACCGGGGGAGCGCTGCGGCTGATCGACACCACTCATCTCGATCCGGACATGCCGCAGGCCACCCGCGCCGCCGGTCGTGCGCGGGCCGGTGGTCGGCCGCGACCACGGACACCTACCGGGCGCGTCCGGCTGGGCGTTCGCGAAGGTGTACGGGCACCCGGACCGGCAGGCCGCGATCCTGACGCGCCACCTGCCCGAGCTGCTGGCCGACCTCGGGGACGGCGCCGGCCGGGTCGGAGCGTGGGCCGACGGGCTTCGCCGGGCCGGCCTGGTCAGCGGCTTGCAGTGGGACACCTACCGGCCGGAGACCGGCCGGTACGGGACCGGCGCGGCCATGGCGGCGGCAGAAGCCGTGTTCGCCGCCGACTCCGCCGCCGCCCTCGCACAGCTCGCGCTCACGGCCGCCGGCGCCCCGCACCCGCACCCGCACCCGCACCCGCACCCGCAGACGGTCACGGCGGCGAGCTTCGTGGACATCGCCGCATCGTTCACCGGCGGCACCGGCGCTGGCGCGCGGTGGCTGATCGACCGAATCCCGAAGCTCCCGGTACCGGCCGCAAATCAGCACCTGACCGGCGAGACGCTCCGCCTCACCGGCCCAGACGGCGCTGCCCTGCGCTCCCTGCCGGGCGGCGACCGGACCGCCGCCGCGTGGGCCGCCCGCTGCACAGCACTCGCCGCCTACCGCGACCACGTCGCCGCCTCCGCACTGCCCACAGACGCCGTCCTCGCGTCCCTGCTGCACATGCACCACATCCGGATGCACGGCCCCGATGAGGACTCCGAACGGGCCTGCCAGCGGCTCGCCCGCGCCGCCGCCCTGTCGTGGACCGCCCGACGCGAAGGAACCCGCCGGTGATCACCGATCAGGACCGAGGCCAGTCCTTGGCGAAGGGGACGATCGGCGCCGCCCTGCTGCACCCACCGCCGCAAGGGAAGTCGTCCTAGGACCGGGCGGGTAGCCTCGCGCCCGCCAGGCGTCCGCACCCCGTGGCGCGGCACCGGCACCGCCCGCCGCATCCACGACGCCCTGCTGGCCGCCCGCACCGAGGACCGGGTCACGCTGATGGTCAACCCGCTCGCCGGCGACGGCAAAGTCCAACGGCTCTACGAGACATGGGGATACGTGGCGTTCAACGCCCAGCCGCCGTCCTGGGACTCGCCCCGGCTGACGGCGATGATCCGCCCGCGAGCGCGGTGACACCCGGCCCGCCGACGCCGGGAGCCCACCCGGTCCGCCGGCCGGGACCCTGCGCGACCACTCGGCAGGGCCGGGCCGGCGGCACCGACGGCGGCCTCCTTGATCGCCCGGTGGACGGGGCCGAGAATGGCGGTCGCAGGCCTCCCCTCGGCGATCGGACGGACAACGTGGCGGCGACGGAAGCGGACTGGGAGTTCGGACGCGACATCGACGGCCTTCCCGTGGTGCGGTACGTCCGGGGTGAGCGGGAGGGCCGGCCCTGGGCCGAACGGCTCACGGCGGCCGGGGCGGACGGCGCCGGCGGAGCGGCCGTCAGCACCACCGATCCGGTGGAGTTCGTGCTCTCGTCGATGGCCGGCTGGGTCGTCTCCGCCCCCGTCGACCTCGGCCGCCGGCTGCTCGACCACGGGGCGACCGAACTCCGGCACGGTCACACCATGTATCGCGACCTCGCCGGCGATCCGCCTCCGCCCGGCTGGGACGCCTGGGAGCGGACCGCCCTGCGGGAGGGCTACCGGGCGGTGCCCTGCGACCGGGACGCCGAGGAGCTCGTACCGGCCTGCCTCTCCGCGTACGGCGCCGGCCACCCCGACCGCTACCCGGAGGACGACGAGTTGATAAGGGAACGACTGGACGTCCTCCTCTCCGGGCGGGCCATCGGACCGGTCCTGCCGGCCAGCTCCCTGGTCGTGGACGCCGACGACCAGGTCGTCGGCGGGCTCGTACTGACCGACCACCGGGGCACGCCCTGGATCGCGAACGTCTTCCGGCATTCCGAGCACGGCTACCCCGGCCTCGGCCGCGACCTGCTGCACCGCACCCTCGGCGACCTCGCCGGCCACGGATCGGCCCGGGTCGGCCTGGCCGTCACCGAGGGCAACCCGGCCCGCCGGCTCTACGAGGCGCTCGGATTCCGGCTGCACCACTCCACGCTGTCGGTCATCGTCCCCTGAGCCCCCTTGTGCTGAGCCCCTCGGCAGCGGTCACGGCCGGGCGAGTTCCAGGACGGCGATTCCGGCCAGCACCGTGGCGCTCGCGGTCATCCGCAGCCGGCCGAGCCGCTCGCGGAAGACCACCGTCGCCATCAGGGCGGCGATGACGATGCTCGTCTCGCGCAGGGCGGCGATCGTCGCCAGGTTGCCCCGGGACTGCGCCCAGACCACCAGACCGTAGGCGGTGAGCGAGAGGACCCCGCCGACGATCCCGACCCGCACCACCGAGCCGTCGAGACCGGTGAGCAGGCCCGGACCGCGACGGAGCCGGGCGACCAGCGCCAGGCTCGGCCCCTGTAGCAGGAAGAGCCAGGCGATGTACCCGCCGACGGTGCCCGCGTGCCGAACGCCGCTGCCGTCCAGCACCGTGTACCCGGCGATCATCACCCCGGTACCGGCGGCCGCTGCGAGCGCCGGCAGCTGGGCCCGCCCGGGTATCCCCTGGGCGAAGGCCAGCCCGATCAGGCCGCAGGAGATCACCACGACACCGAGCAGTTCCCCGCCGCCGAGCCCCTGGCCGAGCACCGTCACCGAGAGCACCGCGACCAGCAGCGGTGCCGAACCGCGCGCGATCGGGTACATCTGCCCGAAGTCCCCCAGTTGGTAGGCCCGGAGCAGCAGGAGCTGGGACGTCACCTGCAGCACCACCGAGGCGATCAGGAACGGCCAGGCCGCGGCGGCCGGCAGCGGGTTGAGGGCGACCAGGACCACCGCGCAGGCCGTGTACGCGAGATTGATCAGGGCGAACCCGACGAGCTTGTCCCGGATCCGGTGCGCCAGCGCGTTCCAGACGGCGTGCAGGACGGCCGCGGCGAGCACGGCGATCGGCACGGCCGCCACCCCGCCACCGCCCCCCGCCGGTCCGGCCGAGGCGAGCGGGGCAGCGGGTGCGAATGGTCCGACCGGCGCGAGCGCCCCGACCGCCGCTCCCGGGGCCGTCAGCAGCGCGAGCGCGACGACAGGCATGGCAAAGCTCCCCTCCAGAGGATCCGGAACAGAATTCCACGCTACCCTGGATCCATGGAAGAGCGTTCCGATTTTTCTCCCCTGGAGTCCCAGCTGGCCGCGCACGTCCGCGCCCACCTCGGCGAGCTGCGCGGAAGCGAGGCCCGCGTCGCCCAGGTGGTCCTCGACCGGGGAGCCGATCTGGTGCACCTGAGCGTGAGCGACGTCGCCGAGCTGGCCGGCACCGCCTCCTCGTCCGTGGTCCGGGCCTGCCAGCGGCTCGGGTTCCGCGGCTACCAGGAGCTGAAGATCGCGGCGGTCCGTCAGGCCCCGGCCCCCGCCCCCGCCGACCGGCGTGACCCGGCGGCCCGGGCGCTCGCCGACACCGTCCGCGCCGCCCGCGAGGCGCTCGACGGCATCGCCACCACCCTCCCCGCCGACGACCTGCGGGCCGCCGCCGAGGTGCTGGACGCCGCCTCCCACGTGGTGCTGGTCGGCGGGGGCCTCTCCGGCGCCGTGGTGCTGGACGCCGCCTACCGCCTGCGGGCCCTCGGGCTACTGGTCGACGCCCCCGCCGACCTGCACACCGCCCAGCTCGCCGCCGCCGGGCTCCCGCCGACCGCGGCCTTCCTGGCGGTCAGCCACACCGGCTCGACGCCGACCGTCGTCGACGCCGCCCGCCGGGCCCGGAGCACCGGCGCGCCCGTGATCGCGCTCACCAGCTACGCCCGCTCCCCCCTCACCGAGACGGCCACCCACACCCTGGTGGCCGGCGGCCAGGACATCGTCTTCGGCCTGGAGACCACCGCCAGCCGGATCGCACACCTGGCGGTGGTCGACGCGCTGACCCTCACCCTGCTGGCCGTGCGGGGGGAGCGCGCGGAGCGGGCGCTCAACCTGGCGGCGGATGTGGCGGCGGACCACACGTACTGAGCCGCGTCGTTCCGTCGGCGCCGACCGGCACGACCCCACCGCCCGGCGCCGACGGAACGACGGGACCGGCTCGGCACGACCGGGGCGGCCGGGGCGGAAATCACGAGGTCACACCGTCGGTGGCGGTGTGTAGGCTCGCGGGCATGGCGAGGGTGACGCGGGACGATGTGGCGCGGGCGGCGGGTACGTCCACCGCGGTGGTCAGTTATGTGATCAACGACGGGCCGCGGCCCGTGGCGGCCGCGACCCGGGCGCGCGTGCTGGCCGCGGTCGACGAGCTCGGCTACCGGCCGAACCGGGTCGCCCAGGCGATGGCCCGGCGCCGGACCAACCTGATCGGCATGGTCGTCCCCGACGCGCGGCAGCCGTTCTTCGCCGGGCTCGCGCACATGGTGGAGCAGGCGGCGGCGGAGCGCGGCAGGCTGCTCCTGATCGGCAACTCGGACTACGCCGACGAGCGGGAGGCCCACTACATCCGGGCGTTCCTCGGCATGCAGGTGGACGGCCTGATCCTGGTCACCCAGGACCCGGCCGTCCCCGGGGTGGCCGGCCCGGACGCCGGCGACGGGACGCCCGTCGTGCTGCTGCACCACCGGGCGGAGACCGAGCACGGGGTGGCCGTCGTCGCGGACGACGAGGGCGGGGCGCGCGAGGTGGTGCGCCACCTGCTGGAGCACGGGCACGCCGAAGTGCACTGCTTCGGCGGGACGTTCGCACTCAGCACCAACGACCCGGTGACCGCCCGGACCGCCGGCTGGGCAGCGGCCCTGGCCGATGCCGGGCTGCCGACCGAGGGCCGGCTGACGCCCGCGCCGTTCGACCGCGTCCGGGCCCACGCCGAGGCGCTCGCACTGCTGAGCCGCCCGGACCGCCCGCGCGCCGTGTTCTGCGCGACGGACGACCAGGCCATCGGCCTGCTGCGAGCCGCCGACGACCTGGGGATCCGGGTGCCGGAGGACCTCGCGGTGGCCGGCTTCGACGACATCGCGGAGGCGGTGATCGCCGGGCCGCCGCTGACGACGGTGGCCACCGCCCAGGGCGAGATGGCGCGCGCCGCCGTCGACCTGGTGCTGACGGCCCGGGAGGGCGGGACGCCCGCACCTGCGGGCGCGCGGACGTTCCCGGCGCGGATGGTCGTCCGCCGCTCCTGCGGCTGCCGCCCCGGAGCCGACCGGGGCTGAGCATCGCAGCTGAGCAACGCGGCCCGGCCCGACCGGCACTCCACCCGCACACGACCGCGCATGACTCGCACATGACTCGCCTGGTGCAACCCTGCGGTTGCACCAGGCGGGCCCATGTGCAACTCTGGAGTTGCAGTCATCCTGTCGGGACCGACGTAAGGAGAGCTCTCATGAGCGAGGACCGGATCGAGCGCGAGACCCTGATCGAAGCGCCGCTGGACCGGGTCTGGACCCTGGTGGCGCAGCCCGGTTTCTGGGTGGCCGAGGAGGCGAGCCTGGCCGGCACGGTGGCCAGGGAGGGCGAGTCCATGGTCGCGAGGAACCCCGAGTACGGCGACTTCCCGGTGCGGGTCGAGACCGTCCGGCCGCCGACCTACCTGGCCTACCGCTGGGCCAGTGCCTTCCCCGGCGAGGAGCTGAGCGCCGACAACAGCACCCTCGTCGAGTTCACGCTGAGCGCCGAGGGCGACGGCCGGACGCGGCTGCGAGTGGTGGAGAGCGGGTTCGCGGCGCTGGCCGGCTCCGAGGAGCTGCGCAGCAAGGCCGTGGCGGACAACACCGGAGGCTGGCCGCAGGTGCTCGACGCCTTCAGGAAGCGCGCCGAGCAGCCGACCGCATGACGGAGCAGCAGCCCGGCGCCGCCGAACCGGTCGACAGCGTCCTGGCCGCGCTCGCCGACCCGACGCGCCGCCTGCTGCTCGACGTACTGGCGGCCCACGGCGAGGCCAGCGCGACGACGCTCGCCGAACGGCTCCCCGTCTCGCGGCAGGCCGTGGTCAAGCACCTCGCCGTCCTGGACGCGGCGGGTCTGGTCACCGGTGGGCGGGTCGGGCGCGAGGTCCGCTACACGGTGCGGCCGGCCGCGCTGGACGCGACGGCGCGCTGGATGTCCGCCCTCGCCACCGACTGGGACCGGCGCCTCGCCGCGATCAAGCGGGTGGCCGAGGCGGCGGAGGCCGCCGAAGCGCCCGGGCGGGACGGCGGCGGGGCGCACTGACCGCCGCCCCGGCCGCCCCGGCCCCCGCCCGGCTCCCGGCACCCAGGGAGTCGGGCGGGGGCGCGGCACGTCGGCGCAGGGGCACATCACGTCGGCGCGGCCGCCGCTACCGGGCGGGGATGATGCCGGTCAGCCATTTGAAGGTCGGGACGACCAGGGGCTTCCACGTCGAGGTCAGGTGGGGGCCGGTGGTCTCGACCGGGGTGACGACGGTCGGCGCCTTCGCCGCCTGCTGGAGGGCGGTCGCGTCCTCCAGCCCGTCGCCCCGCTTGCCGGTCACGTAGAGCGCGACGTTCGGCGGCGTGGCGGCGTGGGTGAGGAGGTGGAGCGGGTTGGAGGCCTCGCGCAGCTTGGGGTCCTTCGCGGTGAGCGAGGCCGGCTCCCCGGCCGGGTCGTTGTAGCCGGACATGCTGATCGCGGCGCGGTACCGGTTCGGGTGGGCGAGCGCGAGGCGCGTGGCGCAGTGGGCACCGGCCGAGTAGCCGGCGAGGGCCCAGCGGTCCGGCGTGCTGTCGGCCCGGAAGTTGTCGATGACCATCTGCGGCACGTCGCGCGAGAGCCAGGTCTCGGCGTTGACCTTGCCCGGGACGTCGGCGCAGCCGGTGTCGGTCGCGCCGAGCAGGGTGACGCGCGGTGAGACCAGGATGAACGGGGTGACCTGACCGGACTTCATCAGCGGTTCGAGCTGCCTGGTCGCGTCCATGGTGTCGCCGAACCAGGCGCTGGAGGCCCCGGGGTACCCGACGAGCAGCTCGACCACGGGAAAGGTCCTGTCCTTGTACGCCGGGTCGTCGTACTGGGGCGGCGTCCAGACCAGGACCTCGCCGTCGACGCCGGAGAGCCTGCCCTTGAGGTCGGCCTGCTTCACACTCCGGGGCACCGCGTCGGAGTCCGGGGCGTGGAAGGCCTGCGGCACCTTCGGGGCGGGGGTTGCGGCGGCACCCGCGGCGGCCGGGGCGGAGGCGGCGGCCCGGTCACCGGCCAGGCCCTCGTCCTTCGGCGGCACGGGCACGGCCCGGACGTGGTTCGAGGTGCCCAGCAGGTCGCCCCAGCTGTCGTAGAGCTGGTTCTCGTTGTTGACCACCACGAAGACCATCGCCACGGCGGTGAACTGACAGAGCAGCACGTTGCCGAAGTAGGAGAGCACCCGCAGGGGCGTGCGCCGCTGTTCGGCGGCGCGCGCCCTCCCGAAGAGGGGTCCTCTGCCGAGCCACTGCGCCATGGCCAGCGCGATGGAGGCCATGAACAGCACGATCGTGAGAATGAGGAAGGGTGTGCCTGTCAGGTTCATCGCGCTCCGGTGCCCGGTTCTGTGCCGCCCGGGCCCGCATGCCCGGTGACATGGGGGACGGCCTGGCACAGCCGTTCGGTTGCCTGTTCCTGGGAGCTTGCTGGGAGCCGGCCCCGCCGGGCAGGGCGACACCTCTCCGCGCACGCAGCGTCCGCTCCCACGGTGCTCCCGCGGTGCTCCCACGGCGGGCACCCGGCTGGTGCGCTGGTCCCGGGACACGGCCGGGACCAGCGCCTCATGCCGCCGTCCGCCCGAATTCCTAACGTGGAGGCACGCGTTGAGCACACGGACGGTGGGACCGGCCGGGCGACTCGCGCCACGCCGGGCCGGCCCTGACGGCCCGGCGGCCCATGAGCCGGAGTCCTCCCGGCGCACGGGTCACAGAAGCGAGCTCTTGGAGGATCGCAGATGAGTTGGAACCAATTCACGCTGGCGTCGGCCGACAGTGCCTCGCAGTCGAGCCGGGTGGCCGCGGTCTCCCGGATCGACGGCAGCATGGAGATCTGGTGGGTGGCCGCCAACGGCTCCGTCCAGGCGGCGTACTGGTACGACGGATCGCCGTGGCAGCGCTACGAGCTGGCGCCCGCCGACAGCGCGTCCGCCAACGGCGGCATCGCCGCGGTCTCGCGGATCCCGGGCAGCATGGAGGTCTTCTTCGTCGGGGCCAACGGCTCCGTCCAGGACCACTACTGGTACGAGGGCGACACCTGGCAGGGCTTCGAGCTCGCGCCGGCCGGGAGCGCCTCGACGACCGGCGGCATCGCCGCCGTCTCCCGCATCCCGGGCAGCATGGAGGTCTTCTTCACCGGGGCCAACGGCTCCGTCCAGGACCACTACTGGTACGAGGGCAGCAACTGGCAGGGCTTCGAGCTCGCGCCCGCCGGGAGCGCCTCGACGACCGGCAGCGTCGCCGCCGTCTCCCGCATCCCGGGCAGCATGGAGGTCTTCTTCACCGGGGCCAACGGCTCCGTCCAGGACCACTACTGGTACGAGGGCAGCAACTGGCAGGGCTTCGAGCTCGCGCCCGCCGGCAGCGCCTCGACGACCGGCGGCATCGCCGCCGTCTCCCGCATCCCGGGCAGCATGGAGGTCTTCTTCACCGGGGCCAACGGCTCCGTCCAGGACCACTACTGGTACGAGGGCAGCACCTGGCAGGGCTTCGAGCTCGCGCCGGCCGGCAGCGCCTCCACCCACAGCGGTGTCACCGCCGTCTCCCGCATCCCCGCCAGCATGGAGGTCTGGTTCGTCGGCGGGAACGGCTCCGTCCAGGACCGGTACTGGTACGAGGGCAGCACCTGGCAGGGCTTCGAGCTCGCGCCGGCCGGCAGCGCCTCCACCACCACCGGGCTCGCCGCCGTCTCCCGCATCCCCACCAGCATGGAGGTCTGGTTCGTCGGCGGGGACGCCTCCGTCCAGGACCACTACTGGTACGACACCTGGGGCAAGAACTTCGACCAGGACGTCACCACCGACATCGCCATCGGCGGATCCGCGCACGTCGTGATGCGACAGGACGGGTACTACACGTTCAGCACGCACGCGCACGACAGCGGCTTCGACAACATCGACTACACGATCTCGGCCGCCGTGCTGACGTCGGACGGGTACGTGTTCACCTTCCAGCACTCCGGTCACACCGAGGGCACCATCGCCGGCCTGCCCCTCGGTACGCCGGACCGCAACGACGACTTCTCGTTCACGGGCAACAACCCGGAGATCACGGCCCACTGGGACGGCATCCTGAACGGCACCTTCAAGGCCAACCTGGACGCCACCGACACCCTCGCGGCCGGCGTCCTGGGTGCCCTCGGTGACCTCGTGAAGGAGATCCTGAGCGCGGCGGAGAAGGCCGTGGCCAAGGCGGTCATCGCGCTCGTCGCCTGACCCCGGCCGGCTCCGGCACCCACCCGACCCCGACCCCCGACGCGGTGGCGGCCCGGTTCCTCCCCGAGGAGCCGGGCCGCCACCGCGTCGGGGCGCAGCTGCGGCAGCTACCACGGTGAGGCGGCGGGGCGGCAGGGTGCGCTAGACCAGCTCGTCGGCGAGCAGGTCCATCAGCAGGTTGTCGTGCCACGTGCCGTCGGAGCCGCGTTCGTACTGGCGCATCGTCCCCACCGGGCGGAAGCCGACCTTCTCGTAGCAGCGGATCGCCGCCGCGTTGTCGGCGGCCGGGTCGATGATCAGCCGGTGGTAGTGGTGGTCGGCGATCAGGTGGCGGGCGAGGGTGCGGACGGCGTCGGCGCCGAGGCCCCGGCCGTGCCGGGCCGGGTCGAGGTAGATGTCCATGCCCGCGTGGCGGTACTCGTCGTCGTTCTCGGCGTACCACTGGATGGCGCCGGCCACCTGCCCCGCCACCAGGATCACCAGGGTCTCGGTGCCCGGCTCCTTGAGGTCGGTGGCCACGGCGTCGGCGAGGTCGTCGCCACCGCGCCAGCGGGCGTAGACCTCGGGCGTGGAGCGGATCGCCACAAGGGCCGGGATGTCGTCGTCGGTGGCCGGTCGGAGCTTGACGTGGGCGCCGTGCAGAATCGTCCCCATAGGGGGCATGTTTGCACGGAGGAGAATGTTCGGCGAGCGTATTTCCGCGTTGCGGGGCGGGTATTCCAGCGGGTATTCCAGCAGGAACGATTCGGCAGCCCGACGTAGGCCGCCCGGCGGGCCTCGCCGCCGTCTTCGGCGGGGCGGTGGCGCGGTGGCCCGGTGGTCCGGTGGTCCGGTGGTGCGACGATCGGGAGGCCGGCGGCCACCGGCGGGGTGCGACTGCCCTCGGACTCGACTCATCAGCACAGCGGGTAATCATTTCATTCCCGAGCGTTCTGACGGTGCCTCAATTCGGTGTACCGTGACCGCCATAAGCGGATCGCCCCCGAAGAATGGGGCGAGCCCGGCAACGTGTTGACGCACGCGGCCGGGCTCTTCATCCGTCGAGTGGGTAGGAACCACAGACGATGCTCACGCATGTTATCGCGCCGACGCGCGACTTCACCCAGATCTCCAACGTGTTGGTGTGGGACGACGATCTGTCGGACACCGCCTTCCGCCTGCTCGTCCGGGCGCTCGCGCTCGGCCCGGCGAAGGCCCGTACGACGACCGTGACCGCCCTCGCGGCCGGACTCTCCGGCGGCCGCATCAGCACCGACCGCGCGCGCCGCCAGCTCGGCCGCGCCGGTCTGCTGCACAGCACCCGGCGGCGCGGGACGGACGGGCGGGTGCGGACCGAATCCCTGCTCTCCAACGTGCCGTTGACCACCGACGAGGCACGGCGGGTGTTCGACGCCCACCCCGAGATCGTGGGCCGGGGCACCGCGGGCCGCCGACCGGAAGCCGGAAAACGGACCCGCGGTGCACCGACCGCCCGGGCGTCCGGCACCGTCCCCCCTGGGGAAACACCGGAGGTGAACACCTCCCCCCTCCCGACCCCCGTCCCGGTCCCCCGCTCGGTCCCGGCACCGGCACCGGCGCCGCCCGCGGTCCCGTGCGGGCCGACCGGCAGGGCGCAGCTCGCCGAGGCCGAGCAGGTACTCCAGGGCCTCCGCCGGGTGGACCAGCGGTTGACGCTCGGGGCCGACGAGGCACGGAAGTTGGCACCGCTCGCGGCCGAATGGCTCGCCAGGGGCGTGGACCGGGCCGCGTTGCGCACGGCGCTGACGTCCGGGCTCCCGGAACCGGTCGGGTCGTCGGCCGCCCTCGTACGCTGGCGCCTGGAGCACAAGATGCCCGCCCCCGTCGCGGAGTCGGCCGGCCCGGCCGCGCTCCCCGCCTGCGACGGCTGCGACCGGGCGTTCCGCCCGGTCGGCGCCGAGCGGCGGTGCGGGGGCTGCCGCGCCGGGGCGGCCCCGCGAGAACGAGCGGCGCAGCTGGACGAAGGCGCCTCCCGGCGGGTGGACTGGCGGACCCTCGTCGCCCGGGTGGGCCGGGCGGTGGACGAGACGCTTCCCGCCGCCCCGGCGTGCACCCGCTGACGGCCGCCCGGACACCGCCCCGCCCCCGGCTCCGGTCACTCCCGAACGGTGCCCGCCGGCGATGGCGATTGCGACGCCGAGGACGGCTGCGACGGCGACCGGGTCACGGACTTCGGCCCCTGCGCCGGCCCAGCCCGGCGGGCCCGCAGCAGCGCGGCGCCACCGGCGACGGCGATCATGGCGACGCCGGTACCCGCCAGAACGGGCCGGGGCCCCAGCGCGCCCGTCACGGCGCCGCCCAGGGCCGCGCCCAGCGGTGCCGCCGTCAGGAGGACGGACGCGCGCAGGGCCAGGACGGTGGTGAGCGCCGCCGGCGGGGTGAGGTCCTGGAACAGGCTGAAGGCCAGTGCGCTGTACGGGCCGTAGACCACCCCGGCCAGGGCGAAGCCCGCGACGGAGAGGGCT
Source organism: Kitasatospora sp. NBC_01560 (assembly GCF_045208415.1). Lineage (NCBI taxonomy): Bacteria > Bacillati > Actinomycetota > Actinomycetes > Kitasatosporales > Streptomycetaceae > Kitasatospora > Kitasatospora sp. NBC_01560. The sequence continues at coordinate 2,641,397 of NZ_CP109364.1, forward strand.
GCCGGGCCGTGCAGGCCGAACGGCAGCATCGCCAGACCGTGACCGGCGACGATGCCGAACAGCACCGGCCACAACGGGAGTCTGCGCAGCACGCCGACACCCAGGGCTCCGACGACCGCCCCGATGCCGAAGGCCGCCCAGTAGAGGCCGAGCAGGCCCGGATCGGCCTTCAGCTCGTGGCCGACGAAGAGGGGCAGCGCGACCTCGACGGGGCCGTAGAACAGGTTGAACAGCCAGGTCAGGGCGAGCAGTCCGAGCAGCTCCGGTCGGGACCGCAGGACGCGCAGACCCTCGCCTGCCCGTCCGCCGTCCCCGTCGCCCCGGTCGCTCGCGCCGCCCCGGTCGCTCGCGCCGCCCTGGTCGCTCGCGCCGGCGTGCCCGGTACCCCTGGCGCTCCCGGTACTCCCTGCGCCGCCGGCACGGACGGCCAGGACGGCGAACGAGAGGGCGTCGAGGCCGATCAGCCAGGGTGTGGCGACCACCCCCGCGAGCGCCCCGGCCAGCATCGGGCCCGCGATCATCGCCACCCAGGCGCTGGTGCCGAGCAGCGCGTTCGCCGCCAGCCGCTGCCCGCCCGGCAGTACCTCGGCCACCAGGGCGTACTTCGCACCGCCACCCCAGGCGTGCAGCACGGAGGAGCCGGCCAGCAGGGCGACGTAGAGCGCGGGCCCGAGCACGCCCAGCGCCCACGCGAGCGGGACGCAGCCGAGGAAGACCGCCCTCGTCCAGGCGTCCGCCCGGATCAGCCGCCGGGCGGGCAGGCCGTGCAGCCATCGGCCGAGCAGCGGCCCGCCGACCGCGCCCGGCAGGACGTAGCAGGCCACCGCGACCCCGACGAGCAGCCCGCCCGCACCCGGCGGGGCGAGCTGCAGGGCCAGCCACGCGACCACCACCACGCTCATCCCGTCCCCGAGGTCGGACAGGGCGAGGGCGGGCAGCAGCCGGCGGAACGGCCCACGGGCGAGGAACGGCCGGTACCCCTGAGGGATCCGGCGCAGCAGACGTGCTGAGATCATGCGGCCAGGCAAGCGGTTCACGCGCGCTTGAAGTCAAACGAGGGGTGGTGCGGTGCGGTACGTAGGCATCGGGGAGCTGGCCCGGCAGGCGGGCCTTCGGCCGTCCGCGCTGCGCTACTACGAGAGCCTGGGACTGCTGCCGACGGCCCACCGCGCCGGCGGCCGTCGGCTCTGGCCCGCCGCCACCCTGCGCCGGCTCGCGCTGATCCGGATGGCCCAGCGCGCGGGCTTCACGCTGGCCGAGATCCGCGGGCTGCTGGCGGACGAGGCCGACCGCGGCGCCACCCGGCAGTGGCGGGCGCTGGCCGAGCGCAAGCTCCCCGAACTGGACCTGGTCATCCGGCAGACGCAGCAGTTGCGTGCGGCGGTCGCCGCCTGCCTGGCCTGTGGCTGCATGAACTTCACCGACTGCGAGTTGCTGGCCGGCGCACCGGCCGCAGGCTCCTGACCCCGGATTCGCGCCCCCGGTGGCCGGTGACCGGTGACCGGTGACCCCGCCGGCGGGAGGGGCACCCCCGTGCCGCCCCTCCCCCCCGGCGGGGTGCGGGGCACCGTCAGGCGGAGCCGGCGGCGGAACCGAAGGCGGCGGGGAGCCCGGTCTCGGTGGGGAGCCCCGCCTCGGTCCAGTCCTCGATGCCCTCGCGGTACTTGCGGACGTCCGTGTAGCCGAGGGCGGTGAGCCGGTCGGCGACCTGGCCGCTGTTGGGGCAGGCCGGGTTGGAGCAGTAGGTGACGATCGTGGCGTCGCGGTCGGGGAGCAAGCCCGGCGCCAGCGCGTCCACGTCGGCGCGGACCAGCGGCACGGCACCGGGCAGGTGCTGCTTCGCGTAGTACTCGCCACCGAGCGCGTCGACCACGGTCACGGCGCCCGCCCCGATCGCCTCGGCCAGTTCGTCCCGGGTAATGAGTGTGGTCATGGCTCTGCCTTCCAGAGATACGGACTATAGTCCGGTTATGGCTCACGACGATAACGGACCGCAGTCCGCTTCCGCAACGCCCCCGGCGCCCGACCGCAACGCCGTCCCGCTGGAGCTGCTCCGCACGCCGCCACCCGCCGAACGGGCCGACGCCGCCCGGAACCGGGCCGCCGTACTGGAGGCCGCCGCCCGCCTCTTCGCCGAGCACGGCGTGGAGGCCGTCTCGATGGACCAGATCGCGGCCGGGGCGGGCGTCGGCAAGGGCACACTCTTCCGGCGCTTCGGCGACAAGGCCGGGCTCGGAGTGGCCCTGCTGGACGCCCGCGAGCGCGCGTTGCAGGAGGCGATCCTGCGCGGGCCGGCCCCGCTCGGCCCGGGCGACGGCACGGCGCAACTGCCCGCACAGCCGGCCGAACGGCTCGCGGCCTTCGTGGACGCCTACCTCGACTACCTGCTGGAACACCTGGACCTCGTGCGGATGTCCGAGACGGCCTCGCGCGGCGCCCGTTACCGCATCGGGGCGTACCGGTTCTGGCACCGGCACGCGGCCGTCCTGCTCACCGGAACGGGCGCGAACGACCCCGAGCACGACGCGCACGCCCTGCTGGCCGCACTCTCGGCCGAGCACGTCGCTGCCCTGCTGCCGGAGCTCGGCGAGCCCCGGATCCGCGCGGGCGCCCGCAACCTCGCCGCCCGCCTCACCCACTAGCCCGCCCGCCCGGACGGGCGACGGAGGCCGGGGCCCGGACATGCCGACGGCCGGCCGCACGCGGGCGACCGGCCGTGAGGGCGGGGACGTCGGACCCGGGACGCCGGGCGTGGAGCGTCAGGCGTGGAGCGTCAGGCGTGGAGCGTCAGGCGTGGAGCGTCAGGCGTGGAGCGTCAGGCGTGGAGCGTCAGGCGTGGAGCGTCAGGCGTGGGCCGGGGCGGGGCAGGTGCGACTGTCGGCCGACTCCAGCTGGAGGGTCGCGTGGGCGATGCCGAAGTGGTCGGCGCCGCAGGCACGCAGGCGGGCGAGGAGACCGGCGGGGGCCGCCTCGTCGACCAGCACGTGGGCGGTGAGGACGGGCATGCCGGAGGTGATCGTCCAGGCGTGCAGGTCGTGGACGCCGCGGACGCCGGGCTCGGCGAGGAGGTGGCCGCGCAGGCCGGCGAGGTCGACGTCCTCGGGGGTGGCCTCCAGGAGGACGCGCAGGGCGTCGCGGCCGAGCAGGTAGGCGCGGGGCAGGATCATCAGGCCGATCAGCAGGGACGCGATCGGGTCGGCGTACTGCCAGCCGGTGAGCTGGATGACGACGGCGGCGGCGATGGCGGCCACCGAGCCGAGGGCGTCGCCGAGCACTTCGAGGTAGGCGCCGCGCAGGTTGAGGCTGTGGTCCTTGCCGCTGCGCAGCAGGGCGACGCCGACCAGATTGGCGGCGAGGCCGACCAGCGCGACGGTCAGCATCAGCCCGCCCTGCACCTCGACCGGTTGGCCGAAGCGCCGGACGGCCTGGTAGGCGACCCAGACGAAGACGCCGATCAGCAGGGCGGAGTTGACGAGGGCGGCCAGGATCTCCAGCCGGTAGTGGCCGAAGGTGCGGCGCAGCGTGGGCGACCGCTGGGCGACCTGGACGGCGAGCAGCGCGAGGGTGACGCCGGAGAGGTCGGTGAGCATGTGGCCGGAGTCGGCGAGCAGGGCGAGGCTGCCGGAGAGCAGGCCGCCGATCACCTGGAGGACGAGCACGGTGCCGGTGACGGCGATGGTCAGCAGCATCCGGCGGCGGTAGGCGCCGCTGACGGTGGCGGTGGTCGGGTCGGTGCGGTCGGCACCCATGTCAGGTCTCCTCTCCGAGGGGCAGGACTGCGGCGAGCAGGTCCCGCAGGGCGTGGGCGAGGCGGTCGTCGGCCAGGTGGTAGCGGGTGCGGCGACCCTCGGGGACGGTCCGGACCAGGCCGCAGTCGCGCAGGCAGGCCAGGTGGTTGGAGACGTTCGCCCTGGTCAGGCCGAGTTCGTCGGCGAGGTCGGCCGGGTAGTGCGGGGCGTCGAGGAGGGCCAGCAGGATGCGGCGGCGGCTGGTGTCGGCGAGTGCCTTGCCGACCCGTTCCATGGCCGCCTCCTGCGCCTCGGCGGGGAGGTGCGGGTTGGGGGTGCGTCCGGTGGTCGGTTCCATGACTCCATAGTACAGCTGTCACTGAATTCAGCATGTGGTGAACTCTCGGACTGCGCAGCTGCGCGCCCGCCCAGCACCCCGCCCTGGCAACTGCAAGGGCCCGCACAACCGGCCCGACCTGCGCTTATTCAGCGGCTAGGGTTGATCACGGCACGATCGGGAACCCTTTGAATCCATGATCGAAAGATGAGGCACCCACCCATGAGCCTGAGCATCCGCAACCAGCTCCCCGGCACCGTCACCGCGGTCACCACCGGCGCGGTCATGGCCACCGTGAAGGTCCGGCTGACCTCCGGGCAGGAGCTCACCGCGGCGGTCACCGTGGACGCCGTGAAGGACCTCGGCCTCGGCGAGGGCAGTGCCGTGCAGGCACTGGTCAAGTCCACCGAGGTGTCGCTCGCCACCGGCCCGGTCTCCGGGCTGAGCATCCGCAACCAGATCCCGGGCACCGTCACCGAGGTCTCCACCGGCGCCGCGATGGCCGGGGTGAAGGTCGACGTCGCGGACGGCGCGCTGACCGCCGCGATCACCGCCGCCGCGGCCGCCGACCTGGGCCTGACCGCCGGCTCGCCGGTGGTCGCACTGATCAAGTCGACGGAGGTCTCGCTCGCCGCCGCGTGAGCGGTGACCGGGCCACTCGTCCTCCCGAGCGGCCGGGCCACTCAGCCGGCCGGCTCCTCCAGCGGGCCGAGCCAGACGGCGGTGACCCCGCTGACGTAACGGGCGAAGCTGACGTCGACCCGGCGGGCCGGCAGGCCGCGCAACTGGTCGACGGTCAGCTCGGCGGGCCGGTCGAGGTGTCGCAACTGCGACGGACGATGTCGGCATCCGCCAGCACCTGCCCACTCTCGCGGCACCGCGGCAGCACACCGCGGCACCGTCCGGCAGCACCGCCCGGCCGAGGCGTCCGGCGGGGAGGGCGGACGCCGGGAAGCGGGGCCGGGAGGCGGGGGCCGGGGGCGGACGACGGGGAGACGGGGCGCGCCGGAGGAGACACTGCGACGCGCCCCGCACTGATTCAAGCAACCCGGCAACAGTGCGGACGACTGGTTCCGCACACCATCCGCCGGGGCCCCCGCTGGATGATCCACCAAGAAGGATTACAGGGATTCGGCTTGCATTTACGATGCCAGTGCGCTGGTCACCCTTGCAGGTGCGATGGTCACGGCCCGGCGCGCAGCGCAAGGAGCGAGAGAGATGATCGTCGGAGACCTGCTCGACCTGGACGACCTGCAGATCCGGCTGGCCTGGGGCACGCCGGAACTGCTCGCCCGCCCGGCCACCGGCATCAGCTCGACCGACCTCCAGGACCCGGCCCGCTACCTCCGGCCCGGTGAACTCGTCCTCACCGGCCTGGTCTGGTGGCAGCCCGCCGACGGCTCCGGCGCCCTGCGCTTCGCCACCGCCCTGCGCAGCGCCGGCGTCGCCGCCCTGCTGGCCGGCGAGGGCACCCACGGCAGCATCCCCGACAGCCTGGTCGACGCCTGCCGCACGCACGGCATCCCGCTGCTCGCCGTCCCGGCCGGCGTCAGCTTCCGCTCCGTCACCGACCGCGTCTACCTGCGGCTCTGGGGCAACCTCCGGGCCGGCGCGCAGGACACCGCCGCGATCCCCGGCACCGTCCGGCGCGAACTCGCCGACCTGATGCACACCGGTGCCGCCCCCGAGGAGGTGCTCGCGCACGCGGTGGGGCGGCTCGGCGTGTCGGGCTGCGCGCTCACCACCGCCGGCGGGCGGCACATCGCCGGGCCCGCCCCGGCTGCCGGGGCGGGCGACGGCCGCAGACGCGCCGACGGCCGGACGCGCGGAGACCTCGGGCTGCCGGTCGGCCCCCAGGACGCCTCACCGTTCGACGGCTGGCGGCTCCACCCGCAGGAGCGGGACGCCGCCGCCGAACCGCTGCTCCAGGGGCTGGCCGACCTGCTCGCCCCGCTCGCCGCCCGGGCCCACGCCGAGGCGGCCGCCCGGCGGCGGGCGGCCGGACACCTGCTGGAGGCGGTGGCCGGGGAGGCCGACCCGGCCGAGCCGCTCGCCGCCTGCGGCCTGCCCGGCGGCCCGGGCGGCACCGCGGGCGCCGGCAGCGGGGACGCACCCGCGCTGGTGGCGGTGGCCGCCCGGATCGACGACGCCCCGCCGGGGTGGGCGGCGCACGCGCTGACCGAGGCGCTGCACCCGCTCGGCACCCCGTACGCCGCCGGCACCGACCGGGCCGGGCAGGCCGCCGCCCTGGTCGCCGCACCCGCCGCACAGATCGCCGAGCGGCTGCGCCGCGCCCGGCCCGGCCTCCAGGCCCGCCTCACCGGGCGGCGCACCCTGCGGTTCGGCGTCGGCCCGGCCGCCCCGGCCGTGAACGGCCCGCTGCGGGCCGCCCTGGTGCAGGCCCGGTACGTACTGGACGGCTCGGCCGGGGCGGTCGGCACCGCCGCCGAGCTGAACTCGCTGGCCGGGCTGCTGCGCGGAATCCCGCCCGAGGTCACCGCCGCCTTCCACACCCGGCTGCTGGCCCCGCTCGCCGCCCACGACCGGGAGAACGGCGTCTCCCTGCTGGGCACCCTCGCGACCTTCCTCGACCACGACGGCTCCTGGGCCCGCACCGCCGAGACCCTGCACATCCACGTCAACACCGTCCACTACCGGATCCGGCGGATCGAGGAGCTCACCGGCCGCAACCTCGCCCGCCTCCAGGACCGCCTGGACCTGCGCGCGGCCCTGCTCTGCACGCCCGCCGCCTGACCCGCGGAGCAATACCGGGCCGGGCGGGCGGCCACCGCGGCGCTGCCCGTGGGCCGCACCCCGGTGGCCGGCTCCGGAATCCCCCGGAAGAATCTTGCGCGCGGCTGTCGATCCGGCCGCCTCCCGTTCGACGCAGGGGTGAGAGGCGGGGAGAGGCCCCGTCTCCGGCACCGAGGAGTAACCACCATGCCGCGCTTCATGAGCCTGATCCGCATCAACGAGCAGGACGCCCCGGGCATGCTGAACGACCCGGACTTCGAGCAGCGGATGGGCGCGCTGTTCGAGGAGATCACCAAGGCCGGGGTGATGCTGGACACCGCCGGGCTGCTGCCCACCTCCGAGGGCAGCCGGCTCACCTGGGAGGGCGGAAAGCTGAGCTGCATCGACGGCCCGTTCACCGAGACCAAGGAGGTCGTCGGCGGCTACGCCATCATGCAGTGCAAGGACAAGGCCGAGGCGCTGGAGTGGACCAGGCGGTTCCTGCAGATCCACCCGGAGAGCTGGACGGTCGGCGCCGAGCTGCGCCAGCTCGACGAGGGCGCCACCCCGCCGGAGGCCGCGCCGCAGGCCTGATCCGCAGGCCCGCCCCGGCCGTCCCGGCCCGCCCGCCCCGAACGCCGCGCCCGCGGTTGCCCCGGCCCCGCACGACTGCTCTGATGGGTGGCCGTGAACGGGAGCAACGCGGCCGTGGCGGCCGGGACGGTCGAGGCGGTCTTCAGGATCGAGTCCGCGCGGATCATCGCCGGCGTCACCCGCATCGTGCGGGACGTGGGCATCGCCGAGGAGCTGGCGCAGGATGCCCTCGTCGCCGCGCTGGAGCAGTGGCCCGAGCAGGGCGTCCCCGACCGCCCGGGCGCCTGGCTGATGGCCACCGCCAAGCACCGCGCGATCGACCTCGTCCGCCGCCGGGAGACGTACGCGCGCAAGCTCGCCGAGGTCGGGCGGTCGCTGGAGGACGTGCCGCCGCCGGAGCCGGCCGCACCGGACGACATCGACGACGACCTGCTGCGGCTGATCTTCACGGCCTGCCACCCGGTGCTGTCGGCACAGGCCCGGATCGCGCTCACGCTGCGGCTGCTGGGCGGGCTGACCACCCAGGAGATCGCCCGGGGCTTCCTCACCTCGGAGCCGACCGTCGCCCAGCGGATCGTCCGCGCGAAGCGGTCGCTCGCGGAGGCGCGGGTGCCGTTCGAGGTGCCGTACGGGGCGGACCGGGCGGCCCGGCTCTCCTCCGTGCTGGAGGTCGTCTACCTGATCTTCAACGAGGGGTACTCCGCCACCGCCGGCGACGACCTGCTCCGGCCGGCGCTCTGCGAGGACGCGCTGCGGCTGGCCCGGGTGCTGGCCGCACTGGCGCCCGAGGAGCCCGAGGTGCACGGCCTCGCCGCGCTGCTGGAGCTCCAGGCGGCGCGGACGGCGGCCCGCACCGGGCCGGACGGGCAGCCGGTGCTGCTGGCCGACCAGAACCGCGCCCGCTGGGACCGGCTGCTGATCCGGCGCGGTTTCGCCGCCCTGCGGCGGGCGGGCGGCGGCCCGTACTCGGTGCAGGCCGCCATCGCCGCCTGCCACGCGAAGGCGGTGCGCTACGAGGACACCGACTGGGCGACGATCGCCGCGCTGTACGGGCGGTTGATGGTGCTGACGCCGTCGCCGGTGGTGGAGCTGAACCGGGCGGTGGCCGTCTCGATGGCCGAGGGCCCGGCGGCCGCGCTGCCCCTGGTGGACGCCCTGGCGGCCGCGCCGGCGCTGCGGGAGTACCACCTGCTGCCGAGCGTCCGCGGGGACCTGCTGGTGCGGCTCGGGCGGCCCGCGGAGGCGCGGGCGGAGTTCGAACGGGCGGCGGCACTGACCCGCAACGCGCGCGAACGGGAGCTGCTGCTGCGACGGGCCGCAGCGGCCGGCGACCCGGGCGGTGCGGCCGGCGGCAGCGGTGCGGGCAGCGCGACAGGCAGAGGTGCGGCCGGCAGCGCGACGGGCAGCGCGACGGGCAGCGGTACTACCGAGGGCGGTGCTACGCCCGGTCCCCCGGCCGCAGCCGGGCGCTGACCTCGCCGAGGCCCTCGGCGAGGACGGCGAGCTGCTCACGGGTGAGCACGTCGATCAGCAGCTCGCGGACCAGCGCGACGTGCCCGGGGGCCGCCCGGCGCAGCATCTCGCGCCCTTCGTCGGTCAGTTCGGCGATCACGCCGCGCACGTCGCTCGGGCAGGAGCGACGGGCCACCAGGCCCATCCGCTCCAGCTGGGTGACCTGGTAGGTGAGGCCGCTCTTCGAGGTGATCAGCTTCTCCGCCAGCTCGGTCATCCGCAGCGAGCCGGCCGGGGCGGCGGAGAGGTGCACCAGGATCTCGTACTGGGTGTGGGAGAGGCCGGAGTCCTCCTTGAGCTGGCGTTCCAGCCGGCGGTTGAGCAGGTTGCTCGCGGCGACGAAGCCCCGCCAGGCGGCCATCTCGTCCTGGTCCAGCCAACGCGGTTCGTTCATGGAGGGCATGGGGCGAAGCCTACTCCTGTTGTTCAAATTCGAACCAAGGTGTACGGTCGTGGTGTCAAGGTTCAAAATTGAACTACTTGACCGCCCGACCACCGGGCCGCCCGACTGCCCGGCGCACGACTGCCCGGCGCACGAACCCGCCGCACCGCCCGCACCCTCCGAGAGGAAGCCGCCGCCATGAGCACCGCCACCCCCGAGCGCATGCCCGCCCTCTACCTCTCGCACGGTGCGCCGCCGCTCGCCGACGACCCGGTCTGGCCCGGCCAGCTGGCCGCCTGGTCGGCCGGACTGCCGCGCCCGAAGGCGATCCTGATGGTCTCCGCGCACTGGGAGGAGGCCCCGCTCGCCCTCGGCGCCGTCACCACCGTGCCACTGGTCTACGACTTCTGGGGCTTCCCCGAGCACTACTACCGGGTGCAGTACGCCGCCCCCGGCGCACCGGAGCTCGCGGACCGCGTACGCAAGTTGCTGCGCGCCCCCGGTACCCCGGTCCAGGACATCCCCGACCGCGGGCTGGACCACGGCGCCTACGTGCCCCTGGTGGAGATGTTCCCCGAGGCGGACGTGCCCGTGCTCCAGGTCTCCATGCCCACGCTCGACCCGCAGCGCCTGCTGGAGATCGGCCGCCGGCTCGCTCCGCTGCGCGACGAGGGCGTACTGATCGTCGGCAGCGGCTTCTTCACCCACAACCTGCGGGCGCTCAGCTCCGACGGGCGGATCAGCTCGGTGATGGCCGAGTTCGACGACTGGGGCCGGCGCGCACTGGAGGCGGAGGACCTCGACGCCCTGCTCGACTTCGAGCAGAAGGCCCCCGCCGGGCGGCTCGCCCACCCCCGCACCGAGCACTTCGCGCCGCTGTTCGTCACGCTCGGCGCCGGCGAGGCCGACCTCGGCAGCCAGCGCAGCGTGATCGACGGCTTCTGGATGGGCCTGGCGAAGCGCTCCGTCCAGCTGGGCTGAGCCCGCCCGCCGGGCGCCCCGCACACCCGAACCGGGCGGCAGGTGCAACACCCGGCCGGTGTCGAGGCATCACATTCACGCCAAGACTTTTCCGCCGACGCGGTCGGCCGGGGGGGGCGGAGGCAGGTATTCCGCCGGATTGCGGCACCGGGGGCCCGACGGCGGGGCTCTCCGGATGACCGCAGGCCACCACCCTCGGGCCGGTCGTACAAATCCGACCGAACGACCGGACGGGTGCACGAGCGAGCCGGCACGGCGGGACGGGGGTCCCCTTGATCGCACAAGAGTTCGATTTTGGCCAACCCCTTACCAGCCCCTGTCGGGACGGGATGAACGGGCGCAGGATTCCGAGTGACAGGTGGGGCAACCAGCCCCTCCTGGGACCCCTGTGACTGAGGAGCACTCAACCGTGCAGAAGAAGTGGGCACTTCGGGCCGCGACCCTCACCCTCGGCGCCGGCGCCGTCATCGGCCTGGGCGTCGGATCCGCCTCCGCCGCGAGCAACCTCCAGGTCGGCAGCAGCGGCTCGGCGGTCGTCTGCCTCCAGCAGGCGCTCGACTACGTCGACTCCGGCAACCTGAACGCCGACGGCCAGTTCGGCCAGCTCACCAAGAACGCCGTCGTGCACTACCAGGGCGGCCACAGCCTCAACCCGGACGGCGTCGTCGGCCCGGCCACCGGCGGCTCCATCAAGAGCAGCGTCCGCCAGGCCTACGACAACGCGCACCACGCCGGCGACCTCGACTGGCAGCGCACCCTCGGTGCCTGGATGTCCAACTGCAACGGCCAGCTGCCGGGCTGATCACCCGACGCCCGACCGGGAGGGGCGGGCTCGCGTCGTGCGCACGACGCGAGCCCGCCCCTCCCGGCGTTGACGGACACTCAGACTGCGCTGAACGCCCGGGCAGTGCCGGGCGGTCGGGCGGCGGCGGTCGGGCGGCCGGCGGTCAGGCGGTGGCGGCCCGCTCGGCGGCGCTGCGCTCGACGCAGAACTCGTTGCCGTCGGTGTCGGTCATCGTCACCCAGCCCCTCCCGTCCGCGGTCCGGTGGTCCTCCAGGACGGTGGCGCCCAGCGCCAGCAGGCGCTCGACCTCCTCGTCCCGGCTGCGGTCCTGCGGCTGGAGGTCCAGGTGGAGCCGGTTCTTCACCGTCTTGCCCTCGGGCACCTCGATGAACAGCAGCGAGACACCCGCCGACTCCACCAGCACCTCGGGATCCCCCGGGTGGTCGTCGTCGCCCAGCTTGCCGTCCAGCACCTGGAGCCAGAACTGCGCGAGGCGGTAGGCGTCGGCGCAGTCGATCGTCACGTGTCGTACAAGAGAAGCCATGCACGCCACTCTGATCGGCTTCTCCGCCCCGGTCCAGCGGCTAACCGGCGACCTTCACCGTGTCGGCCCCGGCCGGTCCGCCCACCGCGGCCGGAGGGCGGGAACGGAGGTGCAGGTGGCCGTCCAGCGGGTACTCCGGCGGCAGTGCGGAGAGAACGGCCTCGAAGCGGTACCCCGCCTTCTCGGCCACCCGGCAGGACGCCGCGTTGTCCACCTGGTGCAGCAGCTCCAGCCGGACCGGCCCGTCGGCGCCGAAGGCCTCGAACGCCCACCGGGTGAGCGCCTCCAGCGCGCGGGGCGCCACCCCCCGGCCCCGCGCGGGGGCCGCCGTCCAGTACCCCACCTCGGCCGACGCCCCGGCGGGCGACGGGCGCTTGAGCACCACGTTGGCGACCAGCTCGGCCGGCCCCGGGCCCCGCGGCTCCAGGACGGCGAAGCTGTACCGCTCGCCGGTCGCCCAGCCCTGCTCCTGGACGGCGAGCCAGTGCGCGGCCTCCTCCGGGCCGGTCACCGCGGTCCGGGTGAAGCGGCGCAGCGTCGCGTCCCGGTAAATCTCGATCAGAGCGGGCGCGTCCTCGGCCCGGAACGGCCGCAGCAGCAGCCCCTCGGCGACAGGCAGCCGGGCAGCCGGGCCGGGCGCGGCGGACGCGGCGGATACAGCAGGTACTGCGGATGCAGCAGGTGCAGCGGATGCGGCGGCTGCCGGTGCGGTGGCGGTCACTTCTCCAGCCCCTCCCAGCCCCAGCGCGGCGTCGGGCCCGGATCCCCGAGGTCCGTGCCGGCCGGAGCCGCCGAGACGTCCTTGGCGATCTTCGTCCCCCAGTCGAAGTACTCCACCACCCGGCGGCGCAGCAGCTCGTCGTCCGGCAGCTCCTTCCGGACGGCGTCCGCCATCAGCTCCATCCAGCGGCCGCGCTGCTCCTCGGTGATCGCGAGGCCCAGGTGCGAGCGGAGCAGGGACTGGTGCCCGCCCAGCTCGCCGGTGAACCGGGCCGGGCCGCCGAAGATCTCGCCCAGCCAGACCGCGACGTGCTCGATGTGGGTGGGGGTGAAGTCCGCGAAGACCGGCGCCAGCACCGGATCGGCGAGGACGCCCTCGTAGAAGGTGTTGCTCAGGCTGCGCAGCGCGTCGATGCCCCCGACCGCCTCGTACAGGCTCCCGGCCCGTTCGTCACTCATGTCTGTTCTCCCCGTGTGCAGTTGCGTTGCCCCCTTCCTAGCAGTCGCCCCGCGGGGCCCCGGCCACCGGCGGGGTCTGTTCGCGCCCGGCTCAGCAAGCGGAGCGGCCCGTTCCCCGGCGGGCGCTTGACCCTGACACCGGCGGCAGGGTCGGAGGCTGTCGGGCATGAGAGAGAACACCCGACAGGGAGCAGCGCGGCCCCGCGTCGTACTCGTCACCGGCGCGGGCACCGGGATCGGCCGGGCCACCGCGCGGGCCTTCGCCGCGCAGGGGCCGGAGGTCACGGTGGCGGCCGTCGGACGGCGGGCCGAGCCGCTGGCCCGGACGGCGGACGAGCACCCCGGCCGGATCCACCCGCTGGTCGCGGACATCACCGGCGACGGCTCCCCCGAGGCGCTGGTGCGCGAGGTGCTGGACCGGCACGGACGCCTGGACGTGCTGGTCAACAACGCCGGGATCGTCCGGTCCGGCGCCGTCGGCAGCCTCACCAAGGACGGCATCGAGGCCCAGCTCGCCACCAACCTGACCGCCGCCCTGCTGCTCGGGCAGGCCGCGGTGGCGCCGCTGGAGGCGAGCGGCGGCGTGATCGTCAACGTCACGACCTCGGTGGGGCAGCGCGGCTGGCCGGGCAACTCGGTGTACGCGGCGGGCAAGGCCGCCCTGGAGTCGGCCACCCGCAGCTGGGCGGTCGAGCTGGCACCGCGCGGCGTCCGGGTGGTCGCGGTGGCGCCCGGGGCGATCGACACCCCGATCGGCGAGCACTCCGGGCTCGGCCCGGAGGAGCGCGCGGCCGTCCGGCGGTGGCAGATCGCCCACACCCCGCTCGGGCGGATCGGCCGCCCCGCCGAGGTGGCCTGGGCGATCACCCGGCTCGCCTCCCCGGAGGCCTCGTTCGTCACCGGCGTAGTGTTCCCGGTGGACGGCGGCGCCGTCGTGGGGTGATCCGGACGGGGCGGGGAGCGATGCTGATCGGAGAGCTGGCCCGGGCCACGGGCAGCACGGCCCGGGCACTGCGGCACTACGAGCAGGCCGGGCTGATCGGCTCCTCCCGCGCCTCCAACGGCTACCGGGAGTACGACACTTCGGCGGTGGTGCGGGTCCGCAACATCCGCAGCCTGCTGGCCGCCGGGCTGACGCTGGAGGACGTCCGGCACTTCCTGCCCTGCCTGGACGGCGACCTGCTGGCCGGGCCGCCGGCCGCGGGGGCGCTGCGGCTGGCCCGGGACCGGCTGGCCGTCATGGAACGCCGGATCGCCCTGCAGGCCGAGGCCCGGGGCCGGCTGGCCGCCGCCCTGGCGGCGGCGGAGGCAGCGGTCACGGCGGCGGCGGAGGCGGCGGCCGCCGCGCCTGCGGAAGGGGCTCCGGGAGGGGCTGCGGAGCGGGCGGCCGGTGCGCGCGGCCCGTCCGGGTGACACCCCCGATCGGGGGTGTGCAGGGGGTGGCGGGCGGAGGACAGTGGGCGCATGCAGATTCCACTCTCCGTGATGGACTTCCTCGACCGGGCAGAGCTGGTCTACGGCGACCGGGTCGGCATCGTCGACGAGCCCGTGCAACCGGCCGCCTCCTGGGGCGACCTGACCTACCGACGGGTCGCCGAACTCGCGCGGGCGCAGGCGGCCGGGCTGGACCGGCTGGGCGTCGGACCCGGCGAACGGGTCGCCGTCGTGTCGCACAACTCGGCCCGGCTGATGACCTCGCTGTACGGCGTGAGCGGGCACGGCCGGGTGCTGGTACCGGTGAACTTCCGACTGCGGGCGGAGGAGGTGTCGTACATCGTCGAACAGAGCGGCGCCTCCGTCCTGCTGGTCGACCCCGAGCTCGCCGACGCGCTGGACGGCGTCGTCGCCAAGCACAAGTTCGTGATCGGTGCGGACAGCGACGCCCTGCTGTACGACTTCGACCGCGCCCCGCGCCGCTACGAGATCGGCGAGAACGACACCGCCACGATCAACTACACCAGCGGAACCACCGCCCGCCCCAAGGGCGTCGAACTCACCCACCGGAACATCTGGCTGAACGCCGTGCTGATGGGCCTGCACTTCGGGGCCGGCGACCGGGACGTCTACCTGCACACCCTGCCGATGTTCCACGCCAACGGCTGGGGCATGCCGTTCGCCCTCACCGGCCTGGGCGCGCAGCACATCGTGCTCCGCAAGGTGGACGGCGCGGAGATCCTGCGCCGGATCGAGCGGCACGGAGTGACCTTCCTGTGCGGCGCGCCGGCCGTCATCCAGATGGTGCTGGACGCGGCCGCCGACTGGGACGGCCCCGTCCCCGGCCGGGACAAGGTGCGGATCATCGTGGCCGGCGCCCCGCCGCCGACCTCGGTGGTGCAGCGGATCGAGGCCGAACTCGGCTGGGAGTTCATGCAGATCTACGGCCTGACCGAGACCTCGCCGGTGGTGACGGTGAACCGCTCGCGCGCCGAGTGGGACGAACTGCCCGCCGCCGAACGGGCCGAGAAGCTGGTGCAGGCGGGCGCCCCGGCCATCGGCAACCAGGTGCGGGTGGACGGGCAGGGCGAGGTGCTGGTCCGCTCGAACGTCGTGCTCAACGGCTACTGGCAGCAGCCGCAGGAGACTTCGGAGGCGCTCCGGGACGGCTGGTTCCACACCGGGGACGGCGGCACCCTCACCGACGGCTACCTGACCATCTCGGACCGGAAGAAGGACGTCATCATCAGCGGCGGGGAGAACGTCTCCTCGATCGAGGTGGAGGACTGCCTGTACGACCACCCGGCGGTGGCCGAGGTCGCGGTGATCGGCGTGCCGGACGGGAAGTGGGGCGAGACCGTCAAGGCGCTGGTGGTGCTGAAGCCCGGCGCGGAGGCCGGCGAGGCGGAGCTCATCGCCCACTGCAAGCAGCGGCTGGCCGGCTACAAGTCCCCCACCTCGGTGGAGTTCCGGGACGCGCTGCCGCGAACCACCACCGGCAAGCTGCAGAAGTTCCGGCTCCGCGAGCCGTACTGGGAGGGGCGCGACCGCAAGGTCAACTGACTCCGCACGACAGGCGCGGCCCGACTGGGCGGCGGTCCCCGGACTCCTCCGGCGGATCGCCGCCCAGCGGCGTGACCGGCCACGGCGGGCCCCACGCCAGCATGCGTGTCTGGTTTCTTTGACATGACGTACAGTCTCCCTTACATTCCTCGTGTCAAAGTTCTTTTACACGGAGAGTGGGCTGGAACGTGGCCTTCCAGGAGAAGCGCGCGTGGATCATGGCGCTGGTCGCCATCGGCGGCTATGCCGCCTACCTGGCCGTCGTCCTCGGCCGGGCCGGCGGCGGAACCGCGCTCGCCGACGTGCCCTACGTCGCTCCGCTGCTGTGGAGCATCGGCCTGTCGATCGCGGTCTCCGTCGCCCTCAACGTCGTGATCGCCGTCGCCTCCCCCGAGGACGCCAGGATCAAGGACCAGCGGGACAAGGAGATCGGCCGGGTCGGCGAGTACGCCGGGCAGTCCTTCCTCGTCATCGGCGCCGTGGCGGCGCTCGCCCTGTCGATGGCCGAGGCCGGCCACTTCTGGATCTCCAACGCGATCTACCTCGGGTTCGCGCTCTCCGCCGTCCTCGCGTCCGTCGTGAAGATTGCCGCCTACCGGTGGGGGTTCCAGTCGTGGTGAAGCCGACGGGGATCACCAACCGGATCCGCATCCTGCGCTTCGAGCACGGCGAGATGACCCAGGCCGAGCTCGCCCGACGGATCGAGGTGACCCGCCAGACCGTCATCGCCATCGAGAAGGGCCGCTACTCGCCCTCGCTGGAGACGGCCTTCAGGATCGCCCACGTGTTCGCGGTACCCCTGGAGCAGGTGTTCCAGTGGACGGAAGAGGAAGGAACGACGCCGTGAAGGCGATCACCCAGCACAGATACGGCACCTGCGACGTCCTGGAACTCGGCGAGATCGAGGCGCCGGCGCCCGGAGCGGGCGAAGTCCTGATCCGGGTCCGCGCCGCCGGCGTCGACGCCGGGGTCTGGCACCTCATGACGGGCCTGCCCCGCCTGCTGCGCCTGATGGGGTACGGGCTGCGCGCGCCCAAGGTCCGCGTCCGGGGGCGGGAGGTGGCCGGCGTCGTCGAGACGGTCGGCGCCGGCGTGACCCGGTTCCGGCCGGGCGACGAGGTGTTCGGGATCTGCGAGGGCTCGTTCGCCGAGTACGCCGTCGCCTCCGAGGAGAAGCTCGCGGCGACGCCCGCCGGCCTCCCCCTGGAGCACGCCGCGGCTCTCGCCATCTCCGGCCTCACCGCGCTGCAGGCGCTGCGCGACGCGGGCCGCGTCGAGCCCGGACAGCGCGTGCTGGTCATCGGCGCGGGCGGGGGCGTCGGCAACCTCGCCGTCCAGCTGGCCAAGGCCTCCGGCGCGTACGTGACGGGTGTGTGCAGCACGGGCAAGACGGACCTCGTCCGCTCCATCGGCGCCGACGAGGTCGTCGACTACACCCGCGAGGAGGTCACCGACGGCCGCCACCGCCACGACCTCGTCATCGACACCGCCGGCAGCCGGCCCGTGTCGCACCTGCGGCGGGCTCTCACCCCGCGGGGCACCCTCGTCATCGTCGGCGGGGAGACCGGTGGCCGCTGGACGGGAGGCGTCGGCCGGGTCCTGCGGGCGGCGCTGCTGAACCTCTTCGTGGGTCAGACCCTGCGCGGGGTGATGACCAAGGAGGTCCACGAGGACCTCGCCGCCCTCGCCCGCCACGTCGAGTCCGGCACGCTGACCCCCGTCGTCGACGGCACCTACGGCCTCGACCGGGCGGCGGAGGCGATCACCCGCCAGCACCGGGGGCAGGCCCGGGGCAAGATCCTCCTCACCCCCTGAGCCCGGCCGCTCCGCCGGACCGCGCCACGACGGACCGTGCTCCATCGGACCGCGGACCGCCCGACTGCGCCACACCGGACCGCGCCACGACGGGCGGCGTCGGACCGCGGGACGCCCCGGCGGGAGATGCCTCGCCGGGGCCCGGCGCCGGGGCCAGCAGCCCGGCCTCCCGGGCGGCGACGGCGAGTTCGGTCCGGTTGCGGACACCGAGCTTGCGCAGGGCGCTCTTCAGATAGCCCGTCACCGTGTTGCGGGTCAGCCCCAGCTCGGCGGCGATCTCCGGGTTGGTACGCCCGGTCGCCGCCCACCGCAGCACCTCGTGCTCCCGCCGGGTGAGCGCGGCCGGCGGCCGGACCCGCCCGGAGCCACCGTCCGGCGGACCCGCGTCCGGCGGGCCGCTCCAGGCCGCCGCCCCGGCCAGCGCCCGGGTGGCCGCCGCGGCCAGCCTGGTCACGGCCGCGATCCGGACGTCCCCGAACGGGACGACCGCGCGCAGCGACGCGTACACCACCCCGTGCACCGTGCCGCCGTGCAGCAGCGGGACGGTCAGCATCGCGTAGAGGTCCTCGGCGGTGACGGCGGCGTCGTAGTGGTGCGAGATGGTGGTGGCCGCCCGGTAGTCGGGCACCCAGCTGGGGACGCGTTCGGCCAGTGCACGCCCACCGAGGCCGGTCCCGGCGGGGACGGCGAGATCGTGCAGCAGATCGGCCCGGGTGCCGGCCCAGTGCCGCAGCACCATGCCCCCGGGGCCGCCGCGCGGCCCGGCCGGTCCGGGCACCCCGACCAGGCCGACGTCGGCGCCGCAGTCGGCGACCACGCGGCGCGCGAGATCACCGAGCACCGCGTCCCGGACGAGCTCGGCGGCGCGCGCGGCGAGGTCGCCGTCGGCGGCGGGCCCGCCGGGCGCGAGACCGCCGACGGCCGCCCCGGGGAGGCCCGCCGGCCCGGCGGGGATACCCGCAGCCCTTGTCATCGCGCGATTCTCACACGCGGTGCGGCCGGTGGCGAGAGCCCTGACGTGCCTGTTCCCTGGAGTCCCGGGTGGTGCCGGCGGGCTCGGCGTAGGGTGCGGGCCTGGGTTACCGGCGAGTCACCGACGAGGTGGACCGATGCGAAGGGAATGCCCATGACGACGGAACCGAGGGAGCCGCGCGCCACGGACGTGCTGACCGGCCTGCTCGCCGACCTGCGGGCCGAGAGCGCGGTGCTGGACGACCTGGTCGCCGGGCTGGCTCCCGAGGGCTGGGCCGCCGACACCCCGGCCGCCGGGTGGACGATCGCCCACCAGATCGCCCACCTGGCCTGGACGGACGACTGGGCCGCCCGCTCCGTGCGTGCCCCCGAGGCCTTCACCACCGAGACGGCCCGGAGCTTCGGCGAGCTGCTGGCGGCCGGGCTGGACCCGGTGGACGAGGGCGCGGCGCGCGGCGCCGCCGAGGAGCCGGCCGCCCTGCTGGCCCGCTGGCGGGCGGGGCGGGACGGTCTGCTCACCGCCCTGGCCGCGGCGCCCGGCGACGCCCGGCTGCCCTGGTTCGGGCCGCCGATGAAGGCCCCGTCGATGGCCACCGCCCGGCTGATGGAGACCTGGGCGCACGGGCAGGACGTCGCGGACGCGCTCGGCGCGGTGCGGGAGCCGACCGCGCGGCTGCGGCACATCGCCCACCTGGGGGTGCGGACCGCGGGGTTCGCCTTCTCGCTGCACGGGCAGCCCGCACCGGAGACCCCGGTCCGGGTGGAACTGACCTCACCGGACGGCGAATTGTGGACGTGGGGCCCGGCGGACGCGGCGGACCGGGTGACCGGGCCGGCCCTGGACTTCTGCCTGCTGGTGACGCAGCGCCGGCACCCGGACGAACTGGCCCTGACGGCGGCCGGCGCGACGGCGACGGCCTGGCTGCCGATCGCCCAGGCCTTCGCGGGCAACCCGGGCAAGGGGCGTGCGGCGGGCGCGTAGCCGACGGGACCCGGACTGCGGCTACGGCTACGGCTACGACTGCGGCTACGACTACGGACGGTCCGACGCCGGCCGGCCGGCGGCCGGCGTCGACCAGGCGGAGACGCCCAACTTGCCGGTGGTGCCGAGGTCGAGGTCGGCCGGCACGGTCAGCCGGGGGCGGCCGGGAAGCGGGGCGACGTCGAGATAGCGACCGTTGTCGGACGGGCGGTCGCCCGCGGTGGCGGTGTTGCGCCACACCAGCTGGAACACGGCGGATTCCTGGGGCTGGAGCGTCACCCGCTTCGGTGCCGCGTCGAACCCGTCCAGGGTGGCGATGCCCGCCGCGCCGTGCTGGACGGAGATCTCCAGCGGTGCGCGCTCGCCGTCGAGGACGCGGAGGGCCGGGTGCCCGTTCAGGGCGTAGGGCTTGCTCCCGCAGTTGGTCAGGCGGATGCCCATCACCCGCAGCCCCATCGCGGCGTTGGCCTCCTCGGCCGCCAGCGAGACGCCCTCGGGCGAGCAGGGCGTGGGGGTGGCCGAAGCCGACGGGAGCCCGATCCCGAACCCCCCGGTGAGCCCGGGGGGCGTCGTGCCGACCGCCGGCGTGGTGGCCGCCGGCGTCTCTCGGGGCGGGCCGATCGGGCCGGGCGCCCCGCCGCCCGCCGTGGTCACGTGCGTGCTGCCGCACCCGGCGAGCAGGACGGCCCCGGCGCCCAGCAGGCCCGCCCGCGCGAACAGCGGTACCCGGCGGTTCCCGTGCGGCGGCGTCGCGTTCATGGGATCGATCATTGCACGAACGGCACGGGCCCCGGTCCGCTCGCGGCGGTCACCGACCGATCAACCGGAGGGCGTCGGCCGCCGCCGGGGAGAGCTCCGACTCCGTGAGGCCGGCGAGCGGGAGCCAGCGGACCTCGTCGGTCGAGCCGTCCACCTCGGTGACGACCGGCGGTCCGGGCTTCAGGTCGACGCGGTAGAACAACCCCACCAGGTGCCACTGCACGCCGTGCCGGTCGGCCCGGTAGCTCCGCGCGTCCAGCAGCGTGGCGCTGCGGAGTTCGAGGCCGGTCTCCTCGTGCAGCTCGCGCGCCAGCGTCTCCTCCGGCTGCTCGCCCGGGTCGATCCCGCCGCCGGGCAGGTGCCAGAGCCCCGGCAGGAAGACCGGCGAGGCCGCGGAGAGCCTGGTCAGCAGCAGCTGCTGCTGCGCCGACGTGGCGACGGCGTACGCCGACACTCGTGAGCGGACCTGCCCGGCCAACTGCCACCTCCGCGACGTGCTCCGGCGCCCGGGCGAACTCCCGCCCCCGGACGCCCTCTTGATCACGAGCCTAACCGCTCCCCGCGCGCCCCCGGTCAGAGCCCCAGCCGCAGCGGCCCGAGCCGGGTGGCGACCAGGTTGGTGGCGCCGCGGTCCCGCTCGATGTGGCCGTGGACCAGCAGGCCGGCCCGGTCGAGCGCGGTGCGCCGCTGGGACTCCCAGACCGGGCGGCTGCAGATCACGTTGATCAGCCCGGTCTCGTCCTCCAGGCTGAGGAACAGCACCCCGCCGGCCGTCGGCGGCCGCTGGCGGTGCGTCACCAGCCCGCCGACCACCACGGCGGTGCCCGGCTCGACGCCCGGCAGCTGGGCGGCGGTCAGCGCGCCGCCGCGTTCCAGGTGGGCCCGCAGGTGCTGCACGGGGTGGCTGGTGGCGGAGGTGCCGGTGGCCCAGAGGTCGGCGATGGTCTCCTCCACCGGGGTCAGCTCCGGCAGCGGCGGGGCCTCGGTGCCGGGCGTGGTGCCGGGGATCAGTGCCGCCGAGACCCCGGCGAACGCCCCCGCCGCCCAGAGCGCCTGCCGCCGGCCCAGCCCGAAGCAGCCGAACGCACCCGCCGTGGCGAGCGCCTCCAGCGCCGGCGCGGGCAGGCCGGTCCGCCGGGCGAAGTCCTCCAGGTCGGCGTAGGGCTGCCCGGCCGCGATCAGCTCGGCCTGCGGCGTGCCGATGCCGCGGACGGTGTCCAGGCCGAGCCGGACGGCGGGCTGCGGCTTGCCCGCCGTCAGCGGCGGCTTGGGCGTCGGCCCCCGGTACGGCTCCAGGGTCGGCCGGGGCCCGCTGGCGTTCACGTCCACCCCGCGGACCCGGACGCCGTGCCGCCGGGCGTCCGAGATCAGGCTGAGCGGCGCGTAGAAGCCCATCGGCTGGTTGGCCAGCAGGGCGCAGGTGAAGGCCGCCGGGTAGTGGTACTTGAGCCAGGCGCTGGCGTACACCAGGTAGGCGAAGCTGATCGCGTGGCTCTCCGGGAAGCCGTAGTTCGAGAAGGCCTCGATCTTGGTGTAGACGTCCTCGGCGACGTCCTCCGGGATGCCGCGTTCGGCCATCCCGCCCAACAGCCGCTCGCGCAGCCGGGCGACGCGTTCGTGGGAGCGCTTGGAGCCCATCGCCTGGCGCAGCCGGTCGGCCTCGGCGGGGGTGAACCCGGCGCAGTCGATGGCCAGTTGCATCATCTGCTCCTGGAACAGCGGCACCCCGAGGGTCTTGCCGAGCGCGTTCTCCATCAACGGGTGCGGGCAGCCGGCCGGTTCCACCCCGGCCCGGCGCCGCAGGTACGGGTGGACCGACCCGCCCTGGATCGGCCCCGGGCGGATCAGGGCCACCTCGACCACCAGGTCGTAGAAGTGGTCCGGTTTGAGGCGCGGCAGGGTGGCCATCTGGGCGCGCGACTCGACCTGGAAGACCCCGACCGTGTCGGCCCGCCGCAGCATCGCGTAGACCCCCGGGTCGTCGTCCGGGACGGTCGCCAGGGTGTGGCGCACGCCGTGGTGGGCGGCGATCAGGTCGCAGGTGTCGTGCAGCGCGGCGAGCATGCCGAGGCCGAGCAGGTCGATCTTGACCAGCCCGGCGCCGGCCACCGAGTCCTTGTCCCACTGCAGGACGGACCGGCCCGGCATCCGGGCCCACTCGGTCGGGCAGATCTCGCCGATCGGCTCCTTGGTGAGCACCATGCCGCCGGAGTGGATGCCCAGGTGGCGGGGCAGGCCGTGCAGCCGGCCCGCCAGGTCGAGCACGTCGGCGGGGATGACGGCGTCCGCGCCGGGCGGCGAGCGGAAGTCGCTCTGCCGGCTGAACGCGTCCACCTGGCCCTGCGGGTAGCCGAGCACCCGGGCGGCGTCCCGCAGCGCCAGCCGGGGGCGGTAGGTGATCACGTTCGCGACCTGGGCGGCGTGCGCGCGGCCGTAGCGGCGGTAGACGTACTGGATGACCTCCTCGCGCCGCCGGTTCTCGATGTCCAGGTCGATGTCGGGCGGCCCGTCGCGGGCGGTGGAGAGAAAGCGTTCGAAGAGCAGCTTGTAGTGGATCGGGTCGACGGCGGTGATCCCGAGCGCGTAGCAGACCGCCGAGTTGGCCGCCGAGCCGCGGCCCTGGCACCAGATGTCCTCGCGGCGGCAGAAGTCGACGAGGTCGTGGACGATCAGGAAGTAGCCGGCCAGGTCGAGGTCCTCGATGACGTCCAGCTCCCTGGCCAGCTGCCGGCGGGCGGGCCCGTTGCCCGGCCCGAAGCGGACCGGGCCGCTCGCGGCGACCAGCTCGCGCAGGTGGCCGATCTCGGTCTGCCCGGGCGGGAGGGGGAAGCCGGGCAGCTCGGGATCGAGCCGGGTGAAGTCGAAGACGCAGGACCGGGCCAGTTCCACGGTCGCCTCCCGGACGCCGGGGAAGCGCCCCAGCCGGGCGGCCATCTCCCGGCCCGACCGCAGGTGCGCGGTACCGGCCGCCTGCGTCCAGCCCGCCGCGTCCTGCAGGGTGCGGCGGGCCTGCAGGGCGGCGAGGCTCTGGGCGAGCCGGCCCTGGGCCGGGCCGGCGTGATGGGCGTTGGTGGAGGCGACGGTGGCCAGGCCCAGCCCGGCGGCGAGCCCGGCCAGCGCGTCGTTGCGCAGGTCGTCGCCGGGCAACCGCTGGTCGATCAGCTCGACGTACACGTTGTCGCGGCCGAACGCCTCGGTGAGCGTGCGCAGTTGCTGCTCGGCGTCGCGGGCTGGCCGGGCCGCGAGCGCGGCCGGCACCCGGCCGAGGCGGCAGCCGGTGAGCACCGCCCAGTGGCCGTCGTGCGCACCGGCCAGCGCCGCGAAGTCGTACGCCGGGCGGCCCTTGACCCCGCCCGCCAGCTGGGCCGCGGCGATCGCCGCGGACAGCCGCCGGTAGCCGGCCGGGTCGCGGGCCAGGACGAGCAGGTGCTCGGTCTCCCCGTCCGGCCCCGCCGGCCCCTTCTCCCCCGGCCGGAGCGTCAGCTCGGCGCCGAACACCGTGCCGACGCCCGCCTCCCGGGCCGCCTCGGCGAACCGCACCGCGCCGTACAGGCCGTCGTGATCGGTCAGGGCGAGTGCCTCGACGCCCAGCCGGGCGGCCTCCGCGACCAGCTCCTCCGGGTCGCTGGCGCCGTCGAGGAAGCTGAAGGCCGAGTGGACGTGCAGCTCGGCCCAGTCCGGGGCGCCGGGGACGGGGACGGGTGCGGGACCGGGACCGACGGTGGCCGGGTCGCCCGGCCCTGCGGACGGGCGGCGGCGCAGCGGGACGACCTCGCCGCCCTCCGGGCCCGGCCGGCCGCCGGCCAGGCGTCGGTGCAGTTCGCTCCAGGGGAGCGTGGGGTGACTGGTGAATCCCATCGGGGGTGTTGCCTTCGGTCGTGCCCGGTCCTGCCTGACCCCCCGGTCCTGCTTCTCCTGCCCTTTCCCTCCTCCCTCCTCCTCGCTCCTCCTCGGCCGGTGCCCCCTCCTGGTCGGCCGGCCGTCTCTCCTGTTCGGCCGGCCGCCGGATCAGTCGTAGCCCGCCTCCAGGAACCACTCACCGCCCTCCACCGTGAGCAGCAGCGCCCGCCCGTCGGCCACCGTGACCTGGAAGCGGGCCCGGCGGCGGGCGAGCGACTGGTCCCACCAGTACTCGACCGCCGGCCACGGCCCGGTCCAGCCGTCCACCGGCAGCTCCCGCCCCCGTACCGTCACCCGGGCCGGCCGGGCCGACACCCCCGCCCGGCCGTCCACCAGCACCGGCCGGCCCTGCGCGTCCAGCACCGCGACCGGCACCGGGGTGCGGTGCACCACCGCCGGCCAGACGTCCCGCAGCCGGCCCGGCCACGGCGCGTCGGCCGGCGCCGCCGGATCGTGGGGCTCGCCCCAGGGCACCCGGACCGCCTGCTCGGCCGGCCCCCGCCCGCCGGCCGGCTCGATCCGGCGCAGCCCGGCGTGTCCGAGCACCGCCTGCACCCGGGCCACCGCACGCTCCACCCGGTCGTCCGCGACCGCCTGCCCCCAGAGCGCCAACTGCCGCCCCTGGTCGGGGGAGAGATCGTCGGGCACGAGGCGCAGCGCGGTGAAGCCCGCGTCCGGCCCGGCCTCCGGTCCGCCCGGCAGCCCGGCCGGTGACCCGTCCTGCCGTCCGTCCGGCCGTCCGTCCGGCGGTCCGGCCGCGGTGCGGAAGGTGCCCGCGCCCTGCCAGGCCTGGAGCTGCCAGCGGACGCGCTCGGCCAGCGCCGTGGCCGACAGCCGTCCCTCGTGCCGCCAGAGCCGCGAGACGGTCCGCCCGTCCGCGCAGGACACCTCGACGGCGACCCGCTGGCAGGTCAGCCCCGCTCCGGCGAGCTGCTGGTGCAGCCGCTCGGCCAGGGTCCGGGCGACGAACACCAGCGGTTCGGCGAGCGGCTCGGGCGGGTCGAAGCGCTGCTCGACGGAGAGGTCCGGCCCCTCCGTGCGCGGCACCAGCGGGCGCGGCTGCAAGCCCCGGGCGAGCCGGTGGGCGGTCGTGCCCGCCGGGCCGAACCGGTCCGCCACCGACTCGGCGGGCAGCGCGGCGAACGCCCCGACCGTGGGCAGGCCGAGCCGCTCCAGCAGCTCCGCCAGGGTCTCGTCGCCGAGCGCGGCCACCGGGTAGGGGGCGAGGAACTCCGCCGTCCGCCCGGCCGGCACCAGCACCCCGGCCCGGGCCGCCAGCACCGCGGCGAACAGGCCGTCGGCGACGCCGACCCGACCGCACACCGCGGGAGCGGGCTCCGGGCGGGGGTCGCCGGGAGCCTGGTCCGGGCGGGGAGCCGGCGACGGGACGGCCGGGGCCGACTCCGGCGCCGGGTACGCGGGCGGGCGGGCGAACCCGCCCCGCGCACCGTCCCGCGCCGCCGGGGCGGCGGCGAACAGCTCGTCCACGGCCGCGGCCCGGCGGTGCTCCCCCGCCCGTTCGGCGTCCGCGGGGTGCACGGGGTGTGCCGAGTGCACCCGGGCGGGCCCGGACGCCGGGTGTACGGGGGCAGGCGAGGACGCCGGGTGCGCCCGTCCGGGCGGGTCGGCGTCCGCCGGCTGGTCCTGCGGCCACCCGGACGCCCCGGCCCCGGCGCTGGTACCGGTACCGGTACCGGTCGTACCCGCCCGTCCGTCGGCGTCCGCGCCGCCGGTCACCGCCGGGCGGGCGGTCAGGGCGGCCAGGGCGGCCGCCACCGCGCCCTGGACCTTGCCCGCCAACGCCTCCTCGCCGCCGAAGTACCGGCTCGGCCCCTTCACCGGGATCGCGCACAGGCCCGGGCGCAGCACCTCCACCCGCGGCGTGAACGCCTCCACCGCCGCGACCACCGGCTCGAACCGTCGGGTCTCCGCCTCCTGGTCCCGGTCCCGCAGCTCCAGGGCCGGGCAGAGCCGCTGGGCCAGCTTGAGCCGCTGCCCCTGCCGCACCCCGGCCACCCGGGCGGCCTCGGAGCACGCCAGGATCCGCCCACCGGTCACCACCGCCACCGGGGTGTCACCGCCGTCCGCGGGCGCCGCGACGGCCGCCACCGGCCAGTCCGGGCACCAGACCACCAGCACCCGCGGCGTCCCGGCCGCTCCGCCGTCGGTCATCTCACACCACCGCCATACGTGCGAGGCCCGCACCCGCGACCCCCGCCGTCACGGCCTCCCCCACGCCGGTCACCTCGGTGCTCCCGGCCGCCGCGGCCCCGGTCACCGCGCGCACCGCGCCGTGCTCGTCCGGCAGCCAGAGCCGGGCGGCGCGCCCGCGCGCCGCCGAGCCGCGGCCCTCCGCGACCACCTCCACCTGTCGCCCGGTGAGCTGCCCGTGGCCGTCCCCCAGCCCGAACCACCGCCCGGACCGCACCCCCAGCCGCAGCCCCGCCCCCGGCCACGGGCCGGCCACCAGCAGCACGCACCCGCTGCGCCGCAGCACGGCCGCCAGCCGGGCGGCGGGCTTCGGCGCCACCGGCCCGTCCGGGCGCAGCATGATCAGCTCGACCGCCC
The DNA here is from genome assembly GCF_045208415.1 of Kitasatospora sp. NBC_01560. Lineage (NCBI taxonomy): Bacteria > Bacillati > Actinomycetota > Actinomycetes > Kitasatosporales > Streptomycetaceae > Kitasatospora > Kitasatospora sp. NBC_01560. Next base: position 2,668,164 of record NZ_CP109364.1, read on the forward strand.
CGGCCAGCACCGAGACCACCTCGGCCCAGTGCGGCCCGGGGTCGTCCGCCACCAGCAGCCGGCGCAGGTCCATCCCGTACCCGGCGGCGGCGGCCAGGCCGAGATCCGGCAGCCCCACGGCCGCCGCCCACCCGCCGTCCGACTCCCGGGCCCCCGCCGCCAGGGCCAGCAGCAGCCCGAGGTCCCCGCCGTCGACCGACACCGCCGTGCCCCGTCGCAGCCCGCCCTCCGGCAGTACGGCGCCGAGTGCCGGCAGCACCGGCAGCAGCCCGCGCCGCCCGCCCCCGTCCCCGAGCGCAGCCGCCGACACCACCGGTCGGAGTGGCTGTCGCTCGGAGGTGGGTTCGAATACAGGTTCGAAAACAGGCACACCCCCAGGATCGAACATTCGTTCGCAAAGATTCAAGTCCGATTCACCCACCCCGGCGGTCACCCTCCGTGCCGGGTCACGCCACGTGTCGCCCACCGCGCGGACTGTCACCGCCCCGACCCGAACGGGGCCGCGGAGATCGACGGGGATGCCAGGCGCCGCACTCCGGCGGAGGGGTCGACGGTCACCCGCCCGGTCGCCGCCCCCACCGGGCCCGGAGCGGTCTCCGGGCGGCCAGCCGGGCCGCCCGGCGCAGGCCGGCTTCCGCGGGGGCGTGTTCCCGGGCAAGGCTCGGTCGCTCGGGCCGGCATCGGCAGTACGAGCAGTCAGGATCACCGCAGACGCCCTCACGCCACTCGTCGCACGCCGGGCACAGCGCCGCGTCGTACCGTTCGCAGTAGTCCTGCCCGGTGCCGCACCGCGGGCACGACCCGGGCCCCGGCCGGACGGCGGAGGGGCGCTTACGCGGCATCCCCCGGTACGAGGTTCAGCATCTCCGTATCCACCACGGCTGGGACGGATCGCCGTAGGAGTCCACGATCGTGCGGGAGCAGTAGAGCTCGTCGAGCGGACGCACCCGCCGCCGGAGCTCGCGCGACGCCTCCGTCCGCAGCCCGCGCAGGGCCTGCTCCAGCATCTCCCGCGGGTGCGCTTCGGAGGGACAACACGCTTCGACACCGCAGCCACCAAGTGACGGGTCCGTCAGCCCGCGGGCCGGACCGTGGACGGTACCGGTCCAGCGCGCCATCGCGTCGGCGACGGCCCCCGGCCACGCGTGTGCGTCCTCGAACACGGCGATCTCGCGCTGCGTGCGCGCCGAGACGCCGGAAACGGTCTTCCTGCCGGGCTCCGGACGGAGCCCGCGCGACGGTGCTGTGCGCACCTGCCCCGGGCGTCTACGCGCCATGGGCCTTTCGTCGGTTCGTCATGGACGGCATCCTCCCGGAGGGAGGTGGTTCCGATCAACGCCTTTCCCGGCCCGCCCGTCCACCCGCGGGCCGGGGCTGCGAACCGCGGCCCGGGCCGGACCTCGGCCCGCGGCTCGGCCGGTCGGCCGGTCAGCCGGTCAGCCGGTCAGCGAACGGGCGACGCGGAAGCCGACGTCGTCGACCCGGTAGGTCGGGTGGCTGCGGCGGCGGGCGGAGGCGCGGCAGCTCCAGTGCTCGTCGAACCAGCCGCCGCCGCGCAGCACCCGGTAACCGCCGTAGACCTCGGCGTCGTACACGTCCCAGCACCAGTCCCAGACGTTGCCGAGCATGTCGTGGAAGCCCCACGGATTGGCCGACCGGCCGCCCACCTCGTGGATCCGCTCCTCCGAGTTCCCGCGGTACCAGGCGATCTCGTCCAGCGGGCCGTAGTGCGGGCCGTCGGTGCCGGCGCGGCACGCGTGCTCCCACTCGGCCTCCGTCGGCAGCCGGTACCCGTCGGCGGCCCGGTCCCAGGCGATGCCCTCGGTGCCGTCCCCGTCCCGGCCGGCCTCCGTTCCCCCGCCGCCCCCGCCGTCGGGGCCGAGGCGGTAGGCGGGGGTGAGCCCCTCGCGCCGGGACAGCGCGTTGCAGAAGCGGATCGCGTCCCACCAGGAGACGCCCTCCACGGGCAGCCGGTCGCCCCGGGTCGCGCCCGGCCGGTCACCGGTCACCGCCGCGTAGAGCGCCTGGGTGACCGGAACCGCAGCGAGCCGGTAGGGCGCGAGCTCCACCGGCCAACTGCGCTGCGTCCGGCGGTCGGACAGCGTCACCCGCCCCGCCGGGACGGTGATCATCGGGTTTTCCGCAGAGGTGTCCATGAGCAGGCGATCCTAAGGGGTGCCCGCGGACCGCCCGACAGCCCCCCTACGCTTCTCCCGACACTGCGTCAGACACCCAGCAGACACCCAGCAGGCATCGTGTCAGACGTCGCGGCGCCGGACCGCCACCAGGGCCAGGACGAGCGCCGCCATCGGCCAGATCGCGAGCACCGCCCACGACCCGGAGACCGTGGCGTAGTTGAAGCCGCTGCCCGGCGGCGGCGACCAGTGCTCCACCAGGCGCTTCCAGGCGGAGGACACCATCAGGTGGTTGACGTCGGCGGACCAGCGGACGGAGGTCGAGAAGAACACCGGCAGCATCAGCAGCACGAAGCCCGTGGTGGCCGTCGCCGCCGCGCCGTGCCGGACCAGCACGCCGATGCCCAGCCCCACCACCGCGCAGACCGGCGCCACCAGCGCGGACACCACCACGGCCCGCAGCACCCCGGGGTGACCGAACGGGACGTCGGCGTGACGCCCGCTCAGGATCGCCTGGGAGACGACGAACGAACCGATCGAGATCACCGTGCCGACCACGCCCCAGACCGCGACGAGCACCGCCCCCTTGGCCAGCACCACCGAGCCGCGGGCCGGCACCGCCACCGTGGTGGCGCGGATCAGCCCGGTGCCGTACTCGGCGACGACGGTGAGCGCCCCGATGCTGCCGGCCACCAGCATCAGCGTCAGGTAGCCGGGCACCGGGTAGGCGTCGAACACCAGGAACCCCTCGTTGGGCCGGACCGTCATGTCCGTCCCGCCGAGATTGGCGGACTCCGCGAACGACGCCGCCGCGGAGGAGCCGATCACGAAGAGCGTGGCGAAGGCGAGCAGCCACGGCGTGGAGCGCAGCGAGCGCAGCTTGATCCACTCTGCGGCCACCAGGTCGGCGAAGCGGGCGGGCGGTGTGCCGGCCCGGCCGCCCGGGACGGCGGAAGCCGCGGGGGCGGCCGGAGCAGCGGGAGCGGCCGGAGCAGCGGGAGCGGCGGAGGTGCGTGCGGTCATCGGGTCCGTCCTGCCTGGTACTCGACGTGGTCGGCGGTCAGTTCCATGAACGCCTCCTCCAAGGAGGCGCTGCGGGTGGTCAGTTCGGTCAGCTCGATCCTGCGCTCGAAGGCGAGCGCACCGATCCGTTCGGCGGGCAGCCCGGTCACGACGAGCCGTCCGGCCCCGACCGGACCCTCCGGCTCGACCGTGGCACCGGCCGCCGTCAGCAGCCCGGTCAGCTCGGCGGCCTGCGGCGTGCCGACCACGACGGCCTGCCGGGTGCTGCGGGCCGCGAAGTCGCGCACCGACTCGGCGGCGATCAGCCGGCCCTGGCCGATGACGACGAGCTGGTCGGCGGTCTGCTCCATCTCCGACATCAGGTGGCTGGAGAGGAAGACCGTCCGGCCCTCCGCCGCCAGCCGGCGGAACAGCCGGCGCACCCAGAGCACGCCCTCCGGATCCATGCCGTTGATCGGCTCGTCGAACATCAGCACGGGCGGGTCGCCGAGCAGCGCGCCGGCGATGCCGAGCCGCTGCTTCATCCCGAGCGAGAACCCGCCGATCCGGCGGCGCGCCGCCCCGGCGAGGCCCACCTCCTCCAGCACCTCCGCCACCCGGCGCGCCGGGAGGCCGTTGCTGCGGGCCAGCGCCGCCAGGTGGGCGCTCGCCGTCCGACCGCCGTGGACGTGCCCCGCGTCGAGCAGGGCACCGGCGTGCCGCAGGCCCCGGGGGTGACTGCGGAACGGCACACCGTCGACGGTGGCGGTGCCGGCGGTCGGCGCGTCCAGACCGAGGAGGAGCCGCATCGTGGTGGTCTTGCCGGCCCCGTTGGGCCCGAGGAACCCGGTGACCTGCCCGGGCCGGACGATGAACGACAGCTGGTCGACAGCCGTCCTGCTGCCGTAGCTCTTGGTGAGTTCGTTGACTTCGATCACGGCACCGACTCTTCCGTCCCACCCCACCCGCGGGCATCGGGCCGGGGGCGGCAATCGGGCCGGGCCGGTCCGCCCGCGGGCGTACTCCTCGCGGCCAATGCCCCGCCGGCGGCCGGCGGCTAGTCTCGCCGGATGACGAAGACAAGGCTGATGACCTGGGGCGGGAGCGGGCTCTACCCCGTCATGCTGATGCTGCTGCTGGGCGGCGCGGGCGGCGCGACCGGCACCCTGCACGCCGTCGGGTCGCTGCTCGCCTGCAGCCTGCTCGTCGGGCTGCTGCGCCGGCACCCGGTGGCGGCCGTGGTGCTGACGACGCTCGGCGCACTCAGCATCATGTGGTGCGGCCAGGACCACAGCCCGAACCGGTTCTTCACGTTCCTGGCGGTGGACCTCGCGCTCGGCTTCGTCGTCGCCACCCGGCCGCGACGCACCTCGGTCGTCGCCGTCGCGACCTCGGCCCTGCTGCAGTTGCTGGTCGTCGGTGCCTTCGCGCACGGGCCGCAGCTGTTCGGCTTCGCCGTGATCGCCCTCATGGCGCTGGTCACCGCCGGGACGGTCGGCCTGCTGGTCCGCGAACGCCACGAGCACGCGGCCGAGCTCCGCTCGCAGGAGGTGGCCGAGGCGGTGACCGCCGAACGCCTGCGGATCGCCCGCGAGTTGCACGACATGGTGGCGCACAGCATCGGCATCATCGCCATCCAGGCCGGGGTCGGCAGCCGGGTCATCGAGACCCAGCCGGCGGAGGCCCGCGAGGCGCTACGGGCGATCGAGTCCACCAGCCGGGAGACCCTGGCCGGGCTGCGCCGCACCCTGGTGGCGCTCCGTCAGGCCGACCCGGCCACCGGCTCGGGCTCCGCGCCGCTCGCCCCGACCCCGGGGCTCGACGACATCGAACGGCTGGCGACGGCGACCGCCGACGCGGGCGTCCTGGTCGAGGTCAGCTGGACCGGCGAGCGGCGCCGGCTGCCGGCCGACATCGACCTGTCGGCCTACCGTATCGTGCAGGAGGCGGTGACCAACGTGGTCCGTCACGCGGACACCGGGCACTGCCGGGTGGCCATCGACTACGGGGCGGAGGAGCTGTCCGTGGAGATCCTCGACGACGGGCGCGGGAGGACCGGCACGACGGAATCCGGCTTCGGCATCACCGGCATGCAGGAGCGCGTCAGCCTGCTGCACGGCCGGTTCAGCGCCGGGCCGCGCTCCGACGGCGGCTTCCGGGTGACGGCCCGGCTGCCCCTGCCCGAGCCCCTGCCCGAGCCCGTCACGGCCCCGGCGGGCGCCCGATGAGCATCCGCGTCGTCCTCGCCGACGACCAACCGCTGGTCCGCTCCGGCCTGCGCGTGATCATGGCCGACCACCCCGACCTGGACGTCGTCGGCGAGGCCGGATCCGGCGCCGAAGCCGTCAGCCTCGCACGGGAGTTGAACCCCGACGTGGTCGTGATGGACATCCGGATGCCCGGCATGGACGGCATCGAGGCCACCCGCCTGATCACCGCCGCCTCCGACACCACCCGCGTCCTCGTCCTGACCACCTTCGACGAGGACGAGCACGTCCACGGCGCACTCCGGGCCGGCGCGAGCGGATTCGCCGTCAAGGACATGGCGGTGGACGACATCCTCGCGGCGGTCCGGGTGGTCGCCGCCGGCGACGCCCTGATCGCCCCGGGCGTCACCCGGCGCCTGATCGCCGACTTCATCGACCGCCCGGTCACCGGCACCTCCCCCCGCCCGGCCGCGGTGATCGAAGGCATCACCGAGCGCGAACGGGAGGTCCTCGTCCTGATCGGCCGGGGCCGCTCGAACGCCGAGATCGCCGACGAGCTCTACATCTCGGTCGCCACCGCCAAGTCCCACGTGGCCCGCCTGCTCAGCAAACTGGGCGCCCGCGACCGGGTCCAGCTGGTGATCACCGCCTACGAGACGGGCCTCGCCGAGCCGGGCCGCTGACCCCGGCCCGGCCGCCCGCCCCCTCTGCGGGAGCCCGGCTACCCGCGGCCGGTGAGGAGGGAGACCCGGACGTGCTCCGGGTAGCCGGTGCGCTCCGGGGGGAGGGCGGCGCGGAGGCGGTCGGCGAAGGCCGGGCGGTCGGCCGGGGCAGGCAGCTCGGATGCGGGAATCGCGGACCAGACGGTGCCGAGGAGCTGCTCGAAGGTCAGCTCGTCCGGGTAGTCGACGACGGTCTCGTGCACGTCCGTGAACCCGGCGGCGGCCAGCGCCGCGGCGTAGCGGTCACGGTCGGCGGCGGCCGTGCCGCAGGAGGCGGCGAGGGGGCGTCCGAAGTGCTCCGCCAGCGCCCGGTGCAGGGCGCGCGACCAGTCGCTGTCCTGGGCCCAGACCGGGGTGCCGTTGGCGATCACCGCGACACCGCCGCCCGGCCGGGTGAGGGCGTGCAACGCGCGGAAGAGCTCCTCGTGCCGCATCCAGTGCACGGCATTGCCGATCACCGTGAGGGCGAGCCCCTCCGGGAGGACACCGGCCAGTGCGGGGACGTCGGCGTCCGAGCCGAGCAGCCAGAGTGCGTTGCGGATGCCCTGCCGCTCGGCGGCGGCGCGGGCCAGCCCGAGCATGGCCGGTTCGGGGTCCATGCCGATCACGGTGCGGGCCCGCCCGGCCAGCGGGAGGGCGAGCTGCCCGGTACCGCACCCCAGGTCGAGGACGGCCCCGTCGGCCGTCGGGAAGGCGGACCGGAGTGCGTCGAGGACGGCCGGCGGGTAGCCGCGCCGGTACGCGGCGTAGTAGGCGGCCACGTCCCCGGAGAAGTCCTGGATCGGTCCGGTTGTCGTCATACCGTGCAGTCTGGCACCCGCCGCGCCGGCCCGGGCGTCCGATCGCTGCCGGCGTAACTGCCGTCCCCCTGTTACCGGTTGGAAAGCCGGGGTAACCGGTTGGACAGCCAGGGTTACCGGTTGGCCAGCCGGGGTTACCGGTTGGACAGCCAGGGTTACCGGTTGGCCAGCCGGGGTTACCGGTTGGACAGCCAGGGTTACCGGTTGGCCAGCCGGGGTTACCGGTTGGACAGCCGGGGTTACCGGTTGGCCAGCCGGGCGGCGCAGAGGCTGAGGTGGTGGCGCTCGGGCAGACTGGCGGTGCGGCGGGCGGCGGCGCGGTAGTCGGCGATCGCCGCGGCCCGGTCGCCCGCCAGCTCGTGCAGGTGCGCGCGGACGGCGTACAACCGGTGGTGGCCGGCGAGCCCGTCCGGCGGGCCGGCGAGCAACGCCAGCCCGGCGGCCGGACCGTCCACCATCGCGGTCGCCACCGCCCGGTTCAGGGTGATCAGCGGATTGTCGGAGATCCGGGCCAGCACCCCGTACAGCGCGAGGATCTGCGGCCAGTCGGTCGCCTCCGCGGTCGGCGCCTCGTCGTGGACGGCCGCGATCGCCGCCTGGACCTGGTACGGACCGACCGGTCCGCGCGGCAGGGCCGCCGTCACCAGGGCGACGCCCTCGGCGATCGCGGCGGCGTCCCAGCGTCCGCGGTCCTGCTCGGCGAGCGGGACGGGCCCGCCGTCCGGGCCCGTGCGGGCCGGGCCGCGGGCGTCGGTGAGCAGCATGAGTGCCAGCAGCCCGGCCACCTCGGCGTCGTCCGGGAGCAGTGCGTGGACGGCCCGGGTCAGCCGGATCGCCTCCCGCGCCAGCTCGACGCGCTGCAGGTCGGGCCCGGCGCTGCTGGTGTACCCCTCGTTGAAGATCAGGTAGAGCACGTGCAGCACCGCGTCCAGCCTGGCCGGCCACTCGGCGGCGTCCGGCATCCGGAACGCCGTGCCGGTCTCCTTGATCCGCTGCTTGGCCCGGCTGATCCGCCGGCCCATGGTCGTCTCCGGGACGAGGAACGCGCGGGCGATCTCCCCGGTGGTGAGCCCGCCGACCGAGCGCAGGGTGAGCGCGATCGCCGAGGGCGGGGAGAGCTCCGGATGGCAGCAGAGGAAGAGCAGGGTGAGGGTGTCGTCGCGGTCCGCCCCGCCCCCGGCGTCCGCCGGCGGCGCGGTGAGCCGGTCGGCCGGCTGCTGCCCGGCCACCACGTCCTCCCGCCGGCGGCGGGCCTGCTCGCTGCGGACCAGCTCGGTCATCCGCCGGCCGGCCACCTGGATCAGCCATCCTCGCGGGTTGCGCGGCAGCCCCTCGACCGGCCACTGGGTGACCGCGTCCAGCAGGGCCTCCTGGACGGCGTCCTCGGCGGTGGCGAAGTCGCCGTAGCGGCGGGTGAGCACGCCGACGACCTGCGGCGCGAGGGTGCGCAGCAGGTCGTCGATGCCCGGGCTGGGATCGGTCACGGCTCGATTGTGCTCACAGACCGGTGGGTGGCGGGAAGGTGCCCGGGGCGCGCCGCCCGGCGGACGGCGCGGGCGACGGACGGTCGGCCGTCCGAGGCGGTCGATCGCGGTGGGCGGTCGAACGTCCGAAGCGGTCAGAGCTCGGTGGGCGGCGCCGACATCACCTGGCGGACCTCGATCGGCATGTTCAGCGGCGACCCGCCCGGGCCGGGCGCCGCCGAGACGGCCGCGGCGATCTCGATCGCGCGCTCCTCGCCGTCGCAGTCCACGATCCACCAGCCGGCCACCCACTCCTTGCTCTCCGGGAACGGGCCTTCGGTGATCACCGGCGCGCCGCCGCTGTGCGAGCGCACGATCCGGGCGGTCTCCGGCATGGCCAGCCCCTGGGCGTCCACCAGCTCCCCGGCCTCGGCGAGCGCGGTGTTGGTGTCCTTCATGAACCGGATGTGCGCCTGGATCTCCTCGGGCTTCCACTCGTCGAGCTTGGGGAAGTCGACGTTCTTCTCGCTGAACTGCATCAGCAGCATGTACTTCATGGCCTTGCTCCTCGTTCGTCCTGCTGCCCCGGGGCGGGGCGCTCTCACGGGTAGGTAGAAGCACGCCCGGCGTTTGCGACATCCCCGGCGGGATTTCCCGCGAATCCCCGGAAAAAGTTAGCGGGAACTTCGCACCGCACCCGGGCAGCGACACCCTGTCACCGGCCTGTCACCGGCCTGTCACCGGCCCCGGGTCGGCCCGCCCGGCCTTCCCGGGGCCGCCGTCACCGCGTTGACCCGCCCCAGACCTCCCCCTAGGGTCGGCCTGTGCAGCGATACGACTGGCTGAAGCGGATTCAGCGCATGGATCCGGAGACCGAATTCACCGAGATCTACCGGATCAGCAGCTGGTACGAGTTCCCCTGGGACACCACCCAGTCGCTCGGCTTCGCGCTCTACCGCACCTACGCCGTGCCCAGCATCGGGCGGCTGCTCGCGCAGACCGGCGAGTTCACCCGGCGGGCGCAGAAACGGTACGACGACACCGTGCTGATCCTTGAGGCCGTGGTCGAGCACGGCTTCGGCTCCGAGCAGGGCCGCGAGGCGATCCGGCGGATGAACCAGATGCACCGCCGGTACGACATCTCCGACGACGACTTCCTGTACGTGCTCGCCACCTTCGTCGTCGTCCCCAAACGCTGGCTGGACGACTACGGCTGGCGCCCGTACTCGCCGCACGAAGTCCGGGCCACCACCAACTACTACCGCGAGCTCGGCCGCCACATGGGCCTGAGCGGCATCCCGGAGACGTACGAGGAGTTCGAGCGGCTGCTCGACGACTACGAGCGCGCCCACTTCGGCTACGACCAGGGCGGCCGCGACGTCTCCGACGCCACCCTCGGACTGATGGCTTCCTGGTACCCGGCCCCGCTGCGCCCCTCCATGCGCGTCTCCTCCGTCTGCCTCCTGGACGACCCGCTGCGCGAGGCCTTCGGCTACCCGGCCCCGCCGGCCGCCCTGCGGCGCGCCGTCCGCACCGGCATGTGGCTGCGCGGCCGCCTCGTCCGCCTCCTCCCGCCCCGCCGCAAGCCGCACCTCGCCCGGGACGGCCGCCAGGTCCGCGGGTACCCCGGGTACCCCCACGGCTACCGGATCGGCGAGCTGGGCACCTTCGAGGACGGGCAGGGCCCGGCCGGCGGCTGCCCCTTCCCGCACGCCGCACGCCCGGCCGGGACCACCGGGACCACCGGGACGACCGAGGTCGCGGACGGGAAGTGACCCGGCCGGGCCCGGTCGTGCGTCGGCCCCAGCCGTTCCTGCGGCCACCCGGTCAGCTACCCGGCCGGTTACTCGCCCAGCACCAGGGTGTTCTGGCAGGCAGTCAGGAGCCAGCGGCCGTCCTCCTTGGCCATCACGTAGAGCGGGCTGCCCTCACCGCCGACCGGCTCGCCGTCCGGGCCGAAGTACCGCTGGCGGACCTTGACGGCGGCGACGTCGGGGCGGACGAAGAGGACGTGCACCACCTCGTACCGGGCCGTGTTGCCGCTGCCGGCGAAGGCGCCGGGCAGCACCTTGCGGGTGAACTCGGCGATCTCCTCCCGCCCGGTGAGGCGCTTCCCGTGGCCGGTGGTCCAGATCGCGTCGGCCCGGAAGAGGCCGATGAAATCCTCGGGGAGTTCGTTGACCTGGGCGTGCTGCACGGCGGCCACGACCTGCGCGATGGCCTCGGTCTCACGGGCGGTGGCAGCATCGGGGGCGCCGTCCGTGGCAGTGCCTGCGGCGGCGGGGTTCTGGGCGGTGTCGGCTGCATTCGCGTTCATGACGGCCATGATGGTTGTTCAAGTCCGCTTGAGGTCAAGGGTCTGCGCGGGCTCCGGGCCGGCGGGCTGCCCGGCCGGCCCGCCCGGGAGGCCCCGCCGGCTGCGGAGCGGGGAGCAGAAGACCGGCAGGAACGCCGAGGCGAGCAGGAGACCGCCCAGCCAGAGGGTCGGGTGGAGCCCGACGAGCTCACCGAGCAGGCCGGCCAGCGCCGCACCGATCGCCAGCGCACCCGTCAGCAGGAACCGGAAGGTGGCGTTCATCCGGCCGAACAGGGCGTCCGGGGTCATCCGCCGGCGCAGGCTGACGCCGAGCACGTTGTCCATCCCGGTCTTGAACAGCAGCAGCAACCAGCCGAACCCAGCCACGTAGAGCATCGCACCGTCGCCGATCAGCGGGATCAGCAGTCCGGCGGGCGCCACGGCCAGGCCCGCCAGCCCGAGGACGTGCCGCAGCCCCTCGGAGATCTGCGCACCGAGGCCGCACCCCGCTGCCCCGGCCGGCGGCCGGCCCGGGCAGCGGGGTGCGGCGCAGGGCGATCAGCCGCAGCGCCGAAGCGAGGTGACTCACGGCGGTCACCCCGAGGGCGGCGGGCGCCGTGAGCAGTTGGACGAGGGCGCCGCCCGCGCTGCGCCCGGCGATGTTGCCGACGGCCATCAGCCCGACCACTGCGGCGTTCGCCTGCACCAGGTGGTCGCGGCCCACCAACTTCGGCAGCACGCTCTGCGAGGCGATGTCGAAGAAGACGGTCGCACCGCCGCTGAGCAGGGCGACGGCGTACAACTGCCCGAGGGTGAGCGCCCCGAACCACCAGGCGAGCGGGACGGAGGCGTACAGGACGGCCTTCACGAGGTCCGCGACGACGAGGACGCGGCGGTGGCGCATCCGGTCCACCCAGGCTCCTGCGGGCAGACCGATCAGCAGGAAGGCGAGGGTGCTCAGGGTGGCGAGCGCCCCGACCTGCCCGGCGCTCGCGTCGAGCACGGTGACGGCGATCAGCGGCAGGGCGACGTAGCCGATGTTGGTGCCGAGCTGGGCGAGCGCGGTGGCGGTGAAGAGGGTGCGGAAGTCGGATGTCCGCCAGGGCGATTCAGGGTTCATGGTCCGTTCGTTCGGTGGTGTCCGGGGCCGGCCGCGGCGGGGCTCGGGAGCGGCGGGCGCGGCAATGCGGGGGTCGGGGGCGACGGGACGGGCTGCGCGGGGGTCGGGACCGGCGGCGTCGGGCGGGCCGGTCGTGCACCGTGGTACCGGGTCAGGAAGACGCCGGCCAGGACCACGATCATTCCCGCAACGGTCCGGAGGCTCAACGGCTCGTCGAGGACGATCGCGCCGAGCACCGTCGAGACGACGGGCAGCAGGTAGCCGACGGTGGCGGCGGCGGTGACGCCCTCGATCGCGATCACCCGGTAGTTGAGGTGGAAGGTGAGCCCGGTGGAGAAGACCCCGAGGACGGTCACGGCCACCAGCGCCGTGACGTCGAACCCGGCCGCCGTGCCACCGGGGGCGGGCAGCGCCAGCAGGCTGAGCCCGGCCGCGGCGGAGAGCTGGGCGGCGGAGAGCGCGAGCGGGTCGGTGCCGGTGTCGGTCAGCACCCGCCGCATGTAGGTGAAGGCGACGGCGTAACCGGCGGCCGCACCGAGCAGGGCCAGGACGCCCCAGCCGAACGCGCCGCCGTCCGGCACCCCGCTCCCCGGCGGGCCGCCCTGCCACGGCGAGAAGATCAGCAGCACTCCCGCGAAGCCCAGCACCAGGCCGCCGAGGCGCAGGGGGTGTCCACCCCGTTCCGTGCCGAGCACCAGGCCGATCAGCAGGGACCAGAGCGGGGTCGTCGCGTTGAGCACCCCGGCCAGGCCCGAACCCACGCTCCGCACGCCCACGGCGGTCAGGAAGAACGGCAGCGTGTTGCAGAGGAAGGCCGCGACGAAGAGCCGGCGCCAGAGTGCCGCACCGCGCGGCAGGCGGCGGCGGGCCGACCGGGCGAGCAGGAGCAGCACGGCGGCCCCCGACGCGGAACGCAGCACGGTGATCTGGAGCGGGGAGAGCCCGTGGCGCAGGGCGATCGCGGTCCAGAGGAAGCCCGACCCCCAGAGCAGGGCGAGAACGGCCATCCGCAGCACGGAACACCTGCCTTTCGTCGGCCCCTCCCGGGGCGGTGAGGGGGACGTCGTGATGGGAACGTCGTGATGGGAACGTCGTGATGGGAACCGTCCCGACGGGAAACGCGGAGCGGTAGGAGGAACGCTGCCTGCCGTGACGCGACAGGACAAGTGAAATGTTCTGCATAACCATTAAGCTGGACTGCATGCTCGATGTGCGACGCCTCCAGGTACTCCGCTCCGTGGTCGACAGCGGTTCGGTGAGCGCCGCCGCCGCGGCGCTCGGCTACACCCCGTCCGCCGTCAGCCAGCAGGTCGCGGCACTGGAGAAGGAGACCGGGACGGCCCTCCTCGAACGCGCCGGGCGCGGCGTGCGGCCGACCGCCGCCGGGCTGCTTCTGGCCGAGCACGCCGCCGGCATCGAACGCCGGGTGGCGGCGGCCGGAGCGGCGCTCGCCGATCTGCTGGCCGGCCGCAGCGGCACCTTGACGATTCGCTACTTCGCCACCGCCGGAGCCGAGTTGGTCGCCCCCGCGGTGGCCGCCTTCCGCGCCGACCACCCGGGCGTCCGGCTCGACCTCGGCATGACCGACCCCACGGACCCGCTCCAGGACGTGGTGCAGGGACGGGCCGACCTCGCAGTGGTGGTCCGGCCCCGCGACGCGGCCCCGCCCGGCGTGCGCCTCGTCCACCTGCTCGACGACCCGTACCGGGCCGTGCTGCCGAAGGGCCACCGGCTCGCCGCGAAGCGCGTCCTCGACCTCGCCGACCTCGCGGACGAGCCCTGGGTCGGCAGCGAACGGCCCGGCCCCTGCCTCGACGCCGTCCTGGACGCCTGCGCCGAGGCCGGGTTCCACCCGGAGTTCGCGGTGGACAGCGAGGACTCCCCGACGGCGCAGGGGTTCGTCGCGGCCGGGCTCGGCATCGCACTCGTCCCGCTGCTCGGGCTCGCCGCACGGCGCCACCCCGGCGTCACCGTCCGGAGGTTGCGCACCCCCGAACCGGTCCGTTCCCTGCACGCCGCCGTCCGGGAGTCCGCCTGGGGCCGGCCGGTGCTCGCCCGCCTGGTCAGCGCGCTCCGGGAGACCGCGGGAGCCGTCTGAGCGGGGACGGCCGGGGCGGGACGGCAGGCGAGGACGGAGCGGCGGGCCGGAGCGGGGGGCTCCTGGAGTCGATCCGGGTGGCCCGGGTCGGGCCGGGGCACCCGCACCCGGGCTTCGACCTTCGGCCTTCGACCCAACCGGCGCCGACGTCGGCCCGTGGTCAGGCGGCGAGACCGAGGGCCAGGGTGACCGCGACGGGGGCGAGGTAGAGGAGCGGGAAGGGAACGGTCTTGTACGAGCGGGCCCGCACGTTGGTGACCACGGCGCCGAGGAAGTAGAGGATCAGGCCGACCGCGGCGGCGACGCCGATGACCGGTACGGCGAGGCCGACCAGCAGGCCCGCGGCACCGGCGAGCTTGGCGAGCGCGAGCGGCATCCACCACGAGCGGGGCACACCGTACTCGACGAGCGGCTGGGTCACGAACTCCGCGCGACGCGCCAGCGACACACCGGAGAAGCCGACCCACAGAGCACTGACCACGGCGAGGACGACATAGGCGACGGACACGGTGACACTCCGGTTTCGTTGGTGGACACGAACGGGCGGAAGGGGCTCCGCCCGTTTCGTTGCCGTTGCTTCGACACTCCACTGACCCGCCGCCCGCCCCGGATGTGACAACACGACCGAAGAACTTTCCGCCGCCGTCCCGGCGGCACGGTGCACGTGCACGGACCGGTGACAGGGGCAGGGCTCGAAGAGCCCGCGCAGCAGCACCCGGCGGGGGCTTGAAGTTGCCGCAACGGAAGCTCCTACCGTGTTGTTCGGGGCCGGAGGAACCGGCCCGCCGAGAGGAGACGGTAATGGCCTGGCCGATTGCGGAAGTGGCGCGGATGTCGGGTGTGACCGCCCGGACGCTCCGGCACTACGACGAGGTCGAGCTGCTGCCACCGGCCTGGATCGGCTCAAACGGCCACCGGTACTACGAGGAAAGGCAGTTGCTCCGACTGCAACAGATCCTCGTGCTCCGGGCGCTCGGTGTGAGCCTGTCCGAGATCGGTCGGATCCTGGCCGCCCAGGTGGACGAACTGGAGGCGCTGCGCAGCCACCACCGGCAGCTGGTCTCCGAACGCGACCGGCTCGATGCCCTGGCCGCCACCGTCTCCCGCACGATCACCGAGCTGGAACGATCACGGAAGGACGGCACGCCCATGACCGACATCAACCGACCCGAGAACCTCTTCGAGGGCATCCGGCCCACCCAGTACGGCGACAGCCTGCGCGAGTGGCCCAGACTGGCCGCGGAGGTCGGACGGGTCACCGCGACGATGACCGAGCCCGAGATCGTGGCCGGGCAGCGCGAGCGCACCGCCGGGATGATCCGGCTGGCCGAGCTCATGGCCGGCGGCACGCCGCCCGACGCCGGGGCCGTGCAGGCCGAGGTGGACGGGCAGTACCGGGCGGTCACGGCCCTGCGGCCGGTCACCGCCGAGGAGTACCGGGCGATGGGCCGCTCGTGTGTGGAGAACGAGCAGTGGCGCGCCGCGTACGAGGCGATCGCCCCGGGCCTCGCCGCCTACCAGCGGGACGCGATCGAGGCCTACGCCACCGCCCGGCTCACCTGACCGGCCCCGGCCGGGGTGGGCAGTCTCCCCGGACGGACGGGGTCCGGGGAGACTGCCCGACGCACTGACGCACTGACGCGCTGGCGCACTGGCGCACTGGCGAGCCAACAGTCCGGCGAGCTCACAGGCTGCTGAACTGCCGGGCGGCCGCTACTCGGTGCGCAGTGCCGTCACCGTCCGGGTGCGGGCCGCCCAGGTGGCCGGCAGCAGGGCACCGAGCAGGGCCATCACCAGCCCGCCGAGCGCCAGCGGCAGGACCACTGACGGCTCGAAGACCGCGAGGTCCGCCTCCGGTACGCCCGTCCCTGCGGCGCGGGCCATCGCCGGGACGATCCAATGGTGGACCGTGACGCCCACCGGGACGCCCACCAGACCTGCGAGGAGGCCGCTTCCGCAGACCGAGGTGAGGACCATCCCCAGCGTCTGACGGGGCGACATCCCGATGGCCTTGAGCACTCCGAGGTCGTGGACGCGCTCCCGGGTGTCCAGCAGTACGGTGTTGAGCACTCCGAGACCGGCCACCACCACGAGCAACAGGGTGAGCACTGCGGCCAGCGAGTTCATCGCGAGAACGGTGATGTTCACCCGCGCCTCGCCCGGCTCCGCGCCGAGGCCGAGCGGCCTCAGCGTCTCGTCCAGCGCGTCCGCGTAGGAGCGCCGGTCGGTGCCGGGAGCAAGGTCGACGTGGAATCGCACGGAGGCCGGCAGTACGACGGTGCCGAGAGGTACCAGCGTGGACCGGTCGGTCAGCACCACGTCGTCCGGGGAGAGGGCCTCGCCGACGATCCGAACCGGGGTGCTGCGGCCGTGATCGGTGAGGGTGACCGTGTCGCCGACCGCGACCTGGTTGATACGGAGGAATCCGGACCCCACCACGGCCTCGCCGCCGCCGCGGAACCACCGCCCGGAGATCATCCGGTACCCGCTCCGGGCGGAGTCACCGTCGAAGGCGACCACGCCGCCCCTGCTGGTGCGGTCGGCCACGGAAACCGGAGCGGCGACCGTGCTGAACCAGGCCTGGGTGCCCGGACGGGTAGTGATCGCTGCCACCACGGCGGCCTCGTCCACGTGGTCCACCGGTCCGGCCGAGCGGTCCCGTGGCGGTTCGGCGACGACCGCCCCCGTATGGCCGGCATTGAGGCCGTCCTGGATCCCGTTCAGGGAGACCGCCAGACCCACACCGAGCGTCACCCCGACCGTGCCGAGCAGCACAGCGGCCATGGTGGTGGCCGTACGCACCGGCCGGGTGAGCGGGCCCGCCAGACTCAGGCTCAGTGCCCGAGGCACGGGTAGCCGGGCCAGCAGCCGCCGGGCCGCCGCGGTGGTCCGGGAGGACCACGACCGCGCTCGCGGCGCCGTCCGGCCGACCGCGAGCGCCTCGACGGTCCGCAGCCGGCCGGCCCGCAGCGCGGGGACCAGTGCCGTCCCCGCCACCGCGGCGAGCGCCGCCACCGGAACGACCAGGTCGACCCGGAGCGGGATGCCGAGCAGTCCGCTGCGCAGTGCCCGGTCCGCCAGGCCGAGGACCGGGACGGCCAGCGCGTTCCCCCCGAGGACGCCGAGCGCTGTCCCGGCCGAGGCCGGGACGAGCGCCTGGCCGACGTAGGCGCGGGCGACCTGCCCGGGGGTGAAGCCCAGCGCCTTGAGGATGCCGATCCGCCGGACGGCGGCGGTGACCGCGCCGCTGACCACCACCCCGATGGTCAGCACCGACATGGCGAGGCCGAGCAGGCCGAAGGCGACGACGAACGGGACGAAGGTCTCGGCCGTGCGGTCGGCGTGCTGCTTGACCGGGAGGTAGGAGGAGGCGCCGGTCAGCGCACCCGGCGGCAGGGCGGCCGCGAGCGCCGCCCGGTCCGCGTTCAGCTCGGCGTCGGTGCCGGCCCGGGCGAAGCGGAAGAGCAGTTGGCGGGGTGGTGCGGTGCCGGGTGCGGTCAGTGCGGCGGCCTGCTCGGGAGCGACCCAGCCGTCCGCGCTCCAGGAGACGGAGGAGGCCAGCCCGACCACGGTCAGCGTCGGGCTGCCGGGCAGGTCGGGGAAGGTCATCCGGTCCCCGAGGGCCAGCGGGGACCGGCCGTCCGGGAGGACGACCTCTCCCGGTCCGGCGAGCCAGCGGCCGAGCGTCACCCGGAGGCTGTCCAGCGGTTCGTCCCGGGTGCGGGCGACCAGGGTCATCGGGGCCAGTGCGGCGCCCTCGGGCAGGACGCTGGTGTTCTTCCCCACGCGCGGCCGCAGCGCCAGTGCCGGGTACGGACCGGCCGTCGCCGTCACCCCCGGGGCGTGCGCGGCGGCGGCGAGCTGTGCGGGGGTGGCCGCCGCCGGGTCGGCAAGGACGTTCAGGTGGGCACCGCGCTGCTGGGCGAAGGCGTGGTCGAACGGTCCCTGGGCGGCGGCGAGCAGCCCGGTGGCCAGGACGCAGGCCGTAACGGCCGTCATCGTGGTGAGCACCATCACCAGCGTCTGCACCCGCTTGCGGCCCACCCCGGCCCGGACCACCTTGCCGAGGGCGCTCATCGGACGGCCTCCGCGGCCGTGTCGCGGTGCAGGCGACCGTCCAACAGCTCGATCGTCCGGGTCGCGCAGGTCTCGGCGAGCGCGGTGTCGTGGGTGACCAGCAGGATCGTCTGACCCTCCGCGTTGAGCTCGGTGAGCAGCGCCCGGACGTCCCCCGCCGAGGTGGTGTCCAGCGCACCGGTCGGCTCGTCGGCGAGCAGCAGCGGCGGACGGTTCATCAGGGCCCTTGCCAGTGCGACGCGCTGGCGCTCACCGCCGGAGAGCAGCCCCGGGAACGTCCGGGCGTAGCGGGCCACGCCGAGCCGGTCCAGCAGCTCGGCGGCGCGGGCACCGGCCCGCTCCCGGCGCATTCCGGCCAGCTGGGCGGGGAGCAGCACGTTGTCCTCGACACTGAGGTCGTCCAGCAGGTTGAAGAACTGGAACACCATCCCGATCCGCGCCCGCCGGTACTCGGCCAGCGCCGCCTCGCCCAGCTCGTGGACGGCGACGCCGTCCACCGTCACGCTGCCACTGGTGGGGCGGTCGAGCCCGGCGATCAGGTTGAGCAGGGTGGATTTGCCGCTGCCGGAGCGGCCGAGCACCGCGAGTGCCTCGCCGGCCCGGACCTCCAGGTCCCAGCCCGGCGACCGCCGGGCGGGCGGCATCGGACGTGTCGTAGGTCTTGCTGACGTCGCGGATCCGGATGATCGGCGCGGTCACGGGCCCTCCTGCGGAACGGGAACGGGGACGGTGGTGGGACTGGACTGGACGGGACGGTGACGGGGGCGGCGGGCAGGGCCCTGCCCTGGCGGTCGGGAGCGGATCCGGCGCCGGGAGGCCCCGGACCGGCTGACGGGGACGACGCTACGAATGGGAGCCACGGGCCGGACAGACGGCTGGGCGGTCTCCTTGAGGTGTATTCAGGTACACCTCCGATTCGGTGTTCAGGCCCCCAGCGCGGCCCACCGCCCCCGCGGCAGACTGGCCACCGCAAGGACCGACGGGGCCCGATCCGGGCCCTGCGAGATGCTGCCGCGCATGGACGCTGCGGGACTGGAGGTGCGGGATGAGCGCAGTGATCGTGACCAGGGCCGCCACTCGGACGGGCCGTGCGCTGGTGGACAGTGTGCGGGCGCTGTACGCGGTCGTCCTGGCGGTCACGGGGGCCGTCGCCGTCGTGGCCGGGCCGGTACTGGTGCTCGCCGCCCTGCTCGGCCCGGTCGACTCCCCCGAGCCCGACCGACTCCGTGCTCTGACGGGGGTATTCCTGGCGGTGCTGCCGGTCGCCGTCTGGGTGTTGAGCTGGGGCACCGGAGCGGCCGGCCGGGCCGCAGGAGCGGCGCTGCTCGCCCCCGGCGTGCTGGCGGTGACCGCCACGGTGGTCTACGGGGGCGCGGCACCGAGCGGCCGTTCCGGTGCACTGCTGCTGGCGCTCCCACTGCTGATGCTCGGGGTGATCGCCGCACGGTGGGTGGCGGTGGAGACGAGGCGGCTGGTCGGACGCTGGAGCGGTGCGGCCATAACGTCCCCGTACCGGCCGACGGCCGCCGGGGGCCCGCGGTGGCGGCAGCTCTGGCGGCAGGCCGGCGGCTGGCCGGGGGACCCGGCCACCTGGCGGGACACCGCCTGGGCGGTGCTCTCCGGCAGTATGGCGCTGCTCGCGGCGATCGTGCTCCTGCTGATCCCGGTGCTGGTCCAGGTGTTCGGACGCGGTGGTCCGTTCATCTCGCCGATGGCGCTCTACCTGCTCGCGCTCTGGTTGGCCCCACTGGTCGTCCTCTGGGCCGCGCGCCCGGTGCTGGCCGGGTACGAGCGGGCGGCCCGGGCCCTCCTGGGAGAGAGCCGGCGGGTGGAGCTGGCGCTCCAGGTCAGCCACCTGGCCCGGACCAGGGCGGACACCATCGACGCGGGTGCGGCCGAGCTGCGCCGGATTGAACGGGACCTGCACGACGGCGCGCAGGCCCGGCTGGTGGCGCTGGGCATGTTGCTGAGCGTGGCCGAGCAGCTCCTCGACCACGACCCACAGGCCATACGGCCGCTGCTCGCCGAGGCCCGGACATCCTCGGCCAAGGCTCTGGGCGAACTGCGCGACCTCGTCCGGGGAATCCACCCTCCGGTGCTCGCCGACCGAGGTCTGGCCGATGCCCTCAGGGCGATGGCACTCGACCTGCCCCTGCCGGTCCGGTTCACCGGGGGGCTGTCGGGCCGGCCTCCCGCGCCGGTCGAGTCGGCGGCGTACTTCGCGGTGAGCGAGCTGCTCGCCAATGTGGTCAAGCACGCTGCGGCCGGCCTGGTCTGGATCGAGATCGGGCACGACACCGCCCACCACCGCGGCCGTGATCAGCACCACCACGACCGCCACCACCGCGACCCCGAGCACGAGCCGGCCACCGGGCACCGGCTCGGCCACGCCGGCGCCGGCGCCGAAGGACTGCTGCGGATCACGGTGACCGACGACGGACGCGGGGGCGCGGACTCGTCCCAGGGCACCGGGCTCCGCGGAACAGAGCGCAGGCTGGCCGCGTTCGACGGGGTGCTCGCCATCAGCAGCCCACCGGGCGGCCCCACCATCGCACAGCTGGAGATCCCGTGCGCGTTGTCATCGCCGAAGACCTCTTCCTCCTCCGGGACGGTCTGACCAGGCTGCTGGAGGCGAACGGCATGACAGTGACCGCCGCCGTCGAGCGCGGTGACGAGCTGCTGGCTGCGGTGGCGGCGGACCGACCGGACATCGCCGTGGTGGACGTCCGGTTACCGCCGTCGTTCACCGACGAGGGCGTACGTGCCGCCCTGGCCGCACGCCAGAATTGGCCCGGGCTACCGGTCCTGGTGCTGTCGCAGTACGTCGAGCAGTTGTACGCGCGCGAGCTGCTGGCCGACGGCAGCGGCGGGATCGGTTACCTGCTCAAGGACCGGGTCATGGACGGCGCCCAGTTCCTGGACGCCGTCCGCCGGGTCGCGCGCGGCGGTACGGCGATGGACCCGGAGGTGATCAGCCGCCTGCTCACCCACAACTCGGCCTCGGGGCCGGTAGCCACGCTCAGTCCCCGCGAGCGCCAGGTGCTCGCCCTGATGGCGGAGGGCCGGTCGAACGCGGCGATCGCCCAGCAGCTGGTGATCACGGAGCGGGCGGTTGCCAAACACACCGCGTCGATCTTCGTCCGGCTGGACCTCCTGCCCTCGGACGACGACAACCGGAGGGTGCTCGCGGTGCTGGCCTACCTCAACGACCACAACGAACCCAAGAACCTCGACGGCCTCCGCGTCTGAGTGGGGTCGGCCGGTCCAGTCGGACCGGCCGACCCCGCCGACCCCACCGGCCACAACCCCCGCCGGCCGCACCGCCCCGGCCGTCCCCACCAGTCGCTCGGCAAGCCCTGCCGCCCGGACAGTCCCTGCTACCCCGACCCGGGCGGCGGAATTCAGCCACTGGGCACGTCCATGACAAGTCTTGCGACCCTGGGTCTCCCCGCACATCCGACCGTCATCTAGGCTGGTGAGGTGCTCATACTTGTTCGCCGCCGCCACGTGGACCTGCTCCGCGTGACGAGCATGTCCTGTCGACGCTCCGGCTGAACCTCGCGCCTCCCACCCTCACGCGCGGCCCTCACCCGGCCGCGTCCCCCTTCCCGGCCCCCGGGCACCCGCCGCACCAGGCGTGGCCCCGGCGCCCCCGGTCGATCACCGGGACGGTCGGGACGAGACCCAGCGGATGTCACCCATGTCGCAGCAGCACCCCACCACCACCCCCTCCAGCACCCCGTCCGGCGCTACGTCCGGCTCCACGTCCGGCTCCACGGACGCCCTCCCGGTGATCGACCTCTCGCTCGCCCACGGCAGCGCCGACGACCGGCTGCGGCTGCACGACGAGCTGCGGACCGCGGCCACCGGCGTCGGCTTCTTCCAGCTCGTCGGCCACGGCATCACCCCGGCCGAGACGGCGGCGCTCACCGACGCGATGCGGGCCTTCTTCACCCTCCCCGAGGCGGACCGGCTGTCCGTGAGCAACCTGAACTCCCCGCACTACCGCGGTTACACCCGCACCGGCGACGAGCGCACCGGCGGCAGCCAGGACTGGCGCGACCAGCTGGACATCGGCGCCGAACTGCCCGCGCACGTCCCGGCCGACGGCGAGCCACCGTACTGGTGGCTGGAGGGCCCCAACCAGTGGCCCGCGGCGCTCCCCGAGCTGCGTACCGCCGCGCTCGGCTGGATCGACCGCCTCGGCGACGTCGCCCGGCGGCTGCTGCACGAGCTGCTCACCTCGATCGGTGCCAGCCCGGCGTTCTACGACGAGGCCTTCGCCGGGCACCCGCACCTGCGGCTCAAGCTGGTCCGCTACCCGGGCACCGCCCCCGACGGTGCCGGTCAGGGCGTCGGCGCGCACAAGGACTACGGCTTCATCACCCTCCTCCTCCAGGACACCGTCGGCGGCCTCCAGGTGGAGCGCCCGGACGGCAGCTTCCTCGAAGTGCCGCCGATGGAGGGCGCCTTCGTGGTCAACCTGGGCGAGCTGCTGGAGGTCGCGACCGACGGCTACCTCAAGGCCACCAGCCACCGCGTGGTCAGCCCGCCCGGCGCCCGGGAGCGCTTCTCCGTCCCGTTCTTCTACAACCCACGCCTCGACGCCCACGTCGCGCCGCTGGACTTCCCGCTCGCCCACCACGCCCCCGGCGCCACCCAGGACCCGGCCAACCCGCTCTTCGCCGACTTCGGCCAGAACGAGTGGAAGGGCTACACCCGCGCCCACCCCGAGGTCACCCGCCGCCACCACCCCGAGCTGGTGGACGCCGCCGGCCCCGCGCGGCCGACCCGCTCCTGAGCCCGACGGCGCCGGCCCGTCCCGATCACCTCGGGGCGGGCCGGCGTCGTCGGGGGCCCCGAAGTGATCGGGACGGGCCCGGTGAGCACGGTGGACGCGGTGGGGCAGCACTGTCACACTGCTGCTGTCACAGCAATGGTGCGACAGAGCCGGAGGCTACGGATGGGGGCGCGGGAGGCCGTGGACGGGCGACTGACGGTGGACGAGCTGGCGGCCCGGGCGGGGGTGACGGTGCGCACCGTGCGGTTCTACAGCGCCAAGGGCCTGCTGCCGCCGCCGGAACTGGGACCGCGCCGGGTGGGCCTGTACGGGGCGGACCACCTGGACCGGCTGGGGCTGATCGAGGAACTGCAACGGCAGGGCCTGACGCTGGCGGCGATCGAGCGCTACCTCGCGCGGCTGCCGCAGGACAGCAGCCCGATGGACCTCGCGATCCACCGCGCGCTGGTGGCCTCGTGGACGCCGGAGGCACCCGAGCAGTTGGGCCGGGCGCAGCTGGAGCGGCGGGCCGGGCGGGCCCTGTCGGAGGCCCAGGTGGACCGGCTGGTCGCGATGGGCGCACTGGAGCGGACGGCGGACACCGAGGTGTTCCGGGTGGATCCGGGGCTGCTGCCGCTCGGTGTGCGGATCCTGGACGTGCCGATCCCGCTGGAGACGCTGCTGGCGGCGCGCGCCGTGGTGGTGGAGCACAGCCGGGCGACGGCGCACGAGTTGCAGCGGCTGTTCCGCGAGACGGTCTGGCGGCCGTACCGGGAGAGCGAGCCGGCGGCGGACGAGCTGGAGCGGATGAAGGCGCTGACCGACCACATCCAGCCGATGGTCGCGCAGGCGCTGGTCACGGCCTACCAACGGTCGCTCCGCGAAGAGCTGGGCGAGGAGCTCCGCGAAGAGCTCGGCGAAGGCCTGGGCGAGGAGCTCCGCGGCCCCGGGCCCGGGCACGACGGCACGGACCTGCCCGGCTGACGGAACCCCGCCCGGCCCGGCGGCGCGCCCAACCATGCGCCCGGCCCGGCGGCCGGCCACCGGAACCACCCGGCAGCCGGCCGCCCTCAGGGCCTCAGGGGCCCCCAGCCCCCTTCAGTCCCCTCAGTCCCCTCAGTCCCCGAAGGTTCGCCCCTCCGCCGCGATCCGCTCCAGCAGGGCCGGCGGCGCGAAGCGCTCGCCGTAGGCGGCCGCCAGCTCCCGGGCGCGGGCCGCGAAGCCCGCCGGGCCGCCCTCGTAGCCGTTGATGTACTGGAACACGCCACCCGTCCAGGCGGGGAAGCCGATCCCCAGGATGGAGCCCACGTTGCCGTCGGCGACGGAGGTGAGCACGCCCTCCTCCAGGCAGCGGACGGAGTCCAACGCCTCGCTGAAGAGCATCCGCTCCTTGAGGTCCTCGAACGGGACGGCGACGTCGGCGCGGGTGAAGTGCTCGCGCAGCCCCGGCCAGAGCGGCCCGCGACGGCCGTCCTCGCCGTACTCGTAGAAGCCCGCGCCGCCGCTGCGGCCGGGGCGGCCGAACTCGTCCACCATCCGGTCCACCACCGCGTCGGCCGGGTGGGCCGTCCAGCTGCCGCCGGCCTCCTCGACGGCGCGCCGGTACTCGTTGCGGATCTTGCGGGGCAGGGTGAGCGTCAGCTCGTCCAGCAGCGAGAGCACCTTGGCGGGGTAGCCGGCCTGCGCGGCGGCCTGTTCGACGGAGGCCGGGTCGATGCCCTCGCCGATCATCGCGACGCCCTCGTTGATGAACTGCCCGATCACCCGGGAGGTGAAGAAGCCGCGGGAGTCGTTGACCACGATCGGCGTCCGGTCGATCTGGCGGACCAGGTCGAAGGCGCGGGCCAGCGCCTCGTCGCCGGTCTCCGGGCCGCGGATGATCTCCACCAGCCGCATCTTGTCGACCGGGGAGAAGAAGTGCAGGCCGATGAAGTCGGCGGTGCGCCGGACGCCCTCGGCGAGCAGGCCGATCGGCAGGGTGGAGGTGTTGGAGCAGAGCAGCGCGTCCGGTGCCACCACGCCCTCGATCTCCTGGAACACCTTGTGCTTCAGCTCGGGGTTCTCGAAGACGGCCTCGATCACCGCGTCGCAGCCGGCCAGGTCGGCGGCGTCGGCGGTGGGGGTGATCCGGGCCAGCAGTGCGTCGCGCTGCGCCTCGGTGGAGCGTCCGCGGGCGACGGCCTTGTCCAGCAGTCCGGCGGAGTAGGCCTTCCCGCGCTCGGCGGCCTCCGGGGTGACGTCCTTGAGCAGCACCTCGATGCCGGCCCTGGCGCAGGTGTAGGCGATGCCCGCGCCCATCATGCCGGCGCCGAGCACGGCGACCTTGCGGACCGTCCGCTTCTCGACGGCGGCCGGGCGGCCGGCCCCGGAGTTGACCGCCTGGAGGTCGAAGAAGAGCGCCTGGATCATGTTCTTGCTGGTCTGCCCGCAGGCCAGCTCGGTGAAGTAGCGGGCCTCGATCACCATCGCGGTGTCCACGTCGACCTGGGCGCTCTCCACGGCCGCCGCGAGCACGTTGCGCGGCGCCGGGTAGGGGGCGCCGGCCAGCTGCTTGCGCAGGTTGGACGGGAAGGCGGGCAGATGGGCGGCGAGGGCGGGGGTGCTGGGGGTGCCGCCGGGGATCCGGTAGCCCTTGACGTCCCAGGGCTGGACGGCGGTCGGGTTGGCCTCGATCCAGGCGCGCGCCCGGGCGGTCAGCTCCTCGGGGGTGTCGACCAGTTCGTGGACGAGGCCGTGCTCCAGCGCCTGCGCCGGCCGGTACTGGCGGCCCTGCAGGAGCACCTTGAGCAGGGCGTCGGTGATGCCGAACAGCCGCACCGTCCGGACGACACCGCCGCCGCCCGGGAGCAGTCCGAGGGTGACCTCGGGCAGGCCGATCCGGGCGCCGGGCGTGTTCAGGGCGATCCGGTGGTGGCAGGCGAGGGCGATCTCCAGGCCGCCGCCGAGGGCGCTGCCGTTGACGGCGGCGACCACCGGCTTGCCGAGCGTCTCCAGCTTCCGCAGGGCCCGCTTGATCAGCATCGACTTCTCGAAGACGGCGTCGGCGTTCTCGGGCCGGGCGGCGGAGATCACCCGGAGGTCGCCGCCGGCGAAGAAGGTCGGCTTCGCCGAGGTGATGACGACGCCGCGCAGCTCGTCGCCGAGGCCGGCCAGGCGGGCGACGGTGGCGTCGAAGTCGGCCGTGAAGGCCTCGTTCATGGTGTTGACGGACTGGGTGGGGTCGTCGAGGACGAGGGTGACGACGCCGTCCTGGTCCTGCTCCCAGCGGATGGTGGTGGTGTCACTCATGGTGGGGTCTCCGGGGAAATGAGGCGGTCGGATGCGGCGGGGTCAGATGCGCTCGACGATGGTGGCGATGCCCATGCCGCCACCGACGCAGAGGGTGGCCAGGCCGTAGCGCTGGTCGCGCCGCTCCAGTTCGTCGATCAGGGTGCCGAGGAGCATCGCGCCGGTGGCGCCGAGCGGGTGGCCCAGGGCGATCGCGCCGCCGTTGACGTTCACCTGGTCGTGCCGGAAGCCCATCTCGCGGATGAAGCGCAGGGCGACGGCGGCGAAGGCCTCGTTGATCTCGACCAGGTCGATGTCGGCGGCGGTGAGCCCGGCCTTGGCGAGTGCCTTGCGGGTGGCGGGGGCCGGGCCGGTGAGCATGATGGTCGGCTCGGAGCCGGAGACGGCGGCGGAGACGATGCGGGCGCGCGGGCGCAGCCCGTAGCGCTCGCCGATCTCCCGGTTGCCGATGGCGACGAGGGCGGCGCCGTCCACGATGCCGGAGGAGTTGCCGGCGTGGTGGACGTGGTCGATGGCCTCCACCCAGTGGTACTTCTGCAGGGCGACGGCGTCGAAGCCGCCGGCGTCGCCGATGCCGGCGAAGGAGGGCTTGAGGCCGGCCAGGGTCTCCACGGTGGTGCTGGGGCGGATGAACTCGTCGCGGTCCAGCACGACGAGGCCGTTGCGGTCGAGGACCGGGACGACCGAGCGGTCGAACAGACCGTCCGCCTGGGCCTTGGCGGCGCGGGCCTGGGACTCGGCGGCGAAGGCGTCCACGTCGGTGCGGGAGAAGCCCTCGATGGTGGCGATCAGGTCGGCGCCGACGCCCTGCGGGACGAAGCCGGTCTCGTAGCTGGTCATCGGGTCCATCGCCCAGGCGCCGCCGTCGGAGCCCATCGAGACCCGGGACATCGACTCCACACCGCCGGCCAGGACGAGGTCCTCCCAGCCCGAACGGACCTTGGCGGCGGCCAGGTTGACGGCCTCCAGGCCGGAGGCGCAGAAGCGGTTCTCCTGCACTCCGGCGACGGTGTCGGGCAGACCGGCCGCGATGGCGGCGATCCGGGCGAT
Organism: Kitasatospora sp. NBC_01560; assembly: GCF_045208415.1. NCBI lineage: Bacteria > Bacillati > Actinomycetota > Actinomycetes > Kitasatosporales > Streptomycetaceae > Kitasatospora > Kitasatospora sp. NBC_01560. The sequence continues at coordinate 2,695,202 of NZ_CP109364.1, forward strand.
GTCGGAGCCCTGGTCGCCGATCGGGCTGACCACGCCGAGCACGATGTCGTCGACGGCGGCCGGGTCCAGGCCGGGGAAGCGGCGGCGAAGTTCGTGGATCAGGCCGACGACCAGGTCGATCGGCTTGGTGCCGTGCAGCGAGCCGGTGGCCTTGCCCCGGCCGCGCGGGGTGCGGATCGCATCGTAGACGTACGCTTCGGTGGTCACGGTGGAGGGCCTTTCGGGCGAGGGGCGGACCGGGCGGAGGGGCTCGGGGGGCACGGGGGAGCGGGTCGGGTGGCGGGATCCGGAGGCAGGCCGCAGCCGGCCGCGGGCGAACGCGGTCAGCCGAGGAGGGAACGGCCGACGATCTCCTTCATGATCTCCGTCGTCCCGCCGTAGATGGTCTGGATCCGGCCGTCGGTGAACGCGCGGGCGACCGGGAACTCGCTCATGTACCCGTACCCGCCGTGGAGTTGGAGGCACCGGTCGGCGGTGCGCTTCTGTAGTTCGGTGGCCCACCACTTGGCCATCGAGGCGTCCGCCGGGGTCAGCGCGTAGCGGTTGTGCTCGGTGATGCAGCGGTCCACGAAGGCCCGGGTGACGGCGCACTCGGTGGCGAGCTCGGCGATCTCGAACCGCACGTGCTGGAGCTTGGCGAGTGGCCGGCCGAAGGCCTCGCGCTGCTTGACGTACGCGGTGGTGATCTCGACCAGGTGCTCGGCGCCCGCGATCGCGGCGGCGGCGATGGCGAGCCGTTCCTGGGCGAGGTTCTGCATCAGGTGGACGAAGCCCCCGTGCTCCTCGCCGAGCAGGTTCTCCTTCGGGACGCGGACGTCCTCGAAGAACAGCTCGGCGGTGTCCTGGGCCTTCTGGCCGATCTTGTCGAGGTTGCGGCCGCGCTCGAAGCCGGGCATGCCGCGCTCGACCACCAGCAGGCTCAGCCCGCGCGAGCCGCCGTCGGGGGTGGTGCGGGCGACCACGACCACCAGGTCGGCGAGGATGCCGTTGGAGATGAAGGTCTTGGCGCCGTTGAGCAGGTAGTGGTCCCCCTGGTCGACGGCCTGGGTGCGGATGCCCTGGAGGTCGGAGCCGGTGCCGGGCTCGGTCATCGCGATGGCGGTGATCAGCTCGCCGCTGCAGAAGCCGGGCAGCCAGCGGCGCTTCTGCTCCTCGGTGGCGAGCGAGGTGAGGTAGGGGCCGATGATGTCGTTGTGCAGGCCGATCGCCAGCCCGGAGGCGCCGGCCCGGGCGAACTCCTCGGCCAGCACGGCGGCGTAGCGGAAGTCCGTACTGCCGCCGCCGCCGTACTCCTCGGGGGCGGCGATGCCGAGCAGACCCTGCCGGCCGGCGGCGGTCCAGGCGGACCGGTCGACGATGCCGGCCTTCTCCCAGCGCTCGTAGTGCGGCAGCACCTCCTTGGCCAGGAACGACCGGACGGTTGCCCGGAAGTCCTCGTGCTCCTCGGTGTAGATGTCGCGTTGCACGGCAAACTCCTTATCGGGCCTCGGGGTTCGAGGACGGCGCGGCGTTCGGGGAGCACAGGCCCGGCACGCCCCAGTCGCGGGCGACCTCGGCGGTGTCGGCACCCGGCCGGGCCGGTGGCCGGCGCAGCGTGCCGGGGGTGGCGGAGAACCGGGGGGCGGGGGCGGGCTGGGTGAAGCCGTCCGCCCCGACGTACGTCCCGCGGGCCACCAGGTGTTCGTGGGCGGCGGCCTGACGCATGGTCAGGACAGGCTCCACGCAGGCGTCGGAGCCGGCGAAGACGGCCTCCCACTCGGCCCTGGTCCGGGTGGCGAAGCGGGCGGCGATCAGGGTGCGCAGCTCGGGCCAGCGGGCGACGTCCCACTGGCCGGGCGCGTCCGGGCCGAGCTCCAGCAGCCGGGCGAACTCGGCGTAGAACTGCGGCTCCAGTGCGCCGACGGCGAGGTGGCCGCCGTCGGCGGCGAGGTAGACGGCGTAGCACGGCGCGCCGCCGTCGAGCAGGTTGACGCCTCGGCGGTCCTGCCACTGGCCGGAGGCCAGCAGGCCCCAGAGCGCGGAGCTGAGGTGGGCGGCGCCGTCCACGATGGCGGCGTCGACCACCTGGCCGGCCCCGGTCGTGCGGGCGTGGTGCAGGGCGGCGAGCAGGCCGACGACCAGGTAGAGCGAGCCGCCGGCGTAGTCGCCGAGCAGGTTGGCCGGGATCGCGGGCGGGCCGTCGGGCGGGCCGATCATGCCGAGGACGCCGGCCACCGCCGAGTACCCGATGTCGTGGCCGGCCCGGGCGGCGAGCGGGCCGTGCTGGCCCCAGCCGGTCATCCGGCCGTAGACCAGGGCGGGGTTGCGGGCCAGGCAGGCGTCCGGGCCGACGCCGAGGCGTTCGGCGACGCCGGGGCGGTAGCCCTCGATCAACAGCTGGGCGCGCTCGACCAGGTCGAGCACCCGGCCGGGGCCTTCGGGCGCCTTGAGGTCGATCAGCACCGAGCGCTTGTTGCGGTTGGTGACGTCGTACGCCGGGTCGATGCCGAGCGGCGAGGCGTTCGGCCGGTCGACGCGCACCACGTCGGCGCCGAGGTCGGCCAGCAGCATGGCGGCGAACGGGCCCGGTCCGATCCCGGCGAGCTCGACCACGCGGACGCCGGCCAGCGGGCCGGGACTGCTGGTGTCACGCACGGCCGCTCCTGCCTCTCGGGTTTGACAGTGAAGCTGTCACACTCGCGATGATAGGGAAGCGACTCGCCGGTAACAAGACCTCGGCGCCGGTGCGCCGGGGGCCGTCCGCCCGCCGGTGCGCCGGGGCCGTCCGCCCCCCTGCGGGCCGCCCACGATCTTGACGGATCCCTGACGTGCACCGCGCAACCGAAGCGACTGACGGTGCGTCGGTACACCGACGAGGGGGCCGATCCGGCCGCCCTGTCTGTTGGAGGGGTTCCGGCCGCCGGTCGGAGGAAGAGAGCGGATTCCATGGGCAACCCAGGGTTCACCACCGGACCGGTCGCACCGGCGTCACCGCCGGGCACGCCGCGCAACCCGGCACCGGGCACCGTCATCCCGATCTCCGCGCCCGGCCCCTCGCCCTTCGCCGCCCCGACGCCGAACCCGGCCCCCGGCCCGGCCCCGTCCGCCGGCACCACCCGGCTCGACCACCCGTCCGAGCTCGGCGCCTCGGGCGGCATCGCCCGGCAGATCGCCACCGACCTCGACAACGCCAACGGCAAGGGCGGCAACAACCTCGCCGAACACGCGAGCACGGCGGCCACCCGGATGCGCGGCTTCTCCTTCGGCGGCGCGCTCACCGGTTCGACCGAACGCTGGCTCCAGCAGTGCACGGCCCTGCACAACAAGCTGACCCACACCGCCGAGAACCTCGAAACCACCCAGCGCAGCTACCAGGCCAACGACCACGCCACCGCCGGCCAGTTCAGCGGCTGAGACCCGAGAGAACAGAGGAGCCCCACCGCATGGTGTCCTACCAGGAACTGCACGAGGCCGACTTCTCCGGTGTCACGGAGACCGCCGAGGCCTGGACCAGCATGGCCAAGGCGTTGGAATCGCTGGACGGCCGGGTCGGCCGGGAACTCACCAACACCCCTCAGCGGGCCGGCTGGGAGGGCGCGGCCGCCGACGACGCGGGCCGGGCGCTCCAGGGCGTCGACACCGACTTCAGCCAGGCCACCGGCGTCGCCAAGGCCCTCGCCGCGATCATCAAGGACGCGGGCGAGGACTTCACCGCCGCCCGCAAGGACCTCGACGCCGCGCTCCACGACGCGGACCAGCAGAAGCTCAAGGTCGCCGCCGACGGCACCATCAGCTGGGATCCGATGTCCAGCGCCGGCCACAACGACCCCGACTTCCAGCAGACCGTGCGCGCCTACCAGGCCGACATGACGGGCAAGGCCGAGGCGCTCTCCGCCCGCCTGACCAACGCCGTGAACAAGGCCACCGCCGCCGACCAGCGCGCCTCCGCGGCCCTCCAGGGCGACGTCGGCACCAGCACCACCTCCTTCAACGCCAGCCCGTACGGCGGCGGCGACGCGGCCGACGCCAGGCGGGCCGCCGACCTGATGGGCAAGGGCCAGAGCCTCTCCGACGACCAGCTCAGGCAGCTGCAGGCCCTGATGTCCGGCGGCGCCGACTCCACGTCCTTCTCCACCACCCTGCTCAACAGCCTCAACGCCGGGGGCAGGAACGGCCCCGAGGCGCTGCTGGAGTACTCGAAGCACTACAACGACTTCGCCCACGGCGACCACAACGCCAAGGGCTACCAGGACGTCTACAACAGCCTCTCCCAGGTGCTCGCCACCGCCACCAAGGACGGCGGCATGGGCAAGGAGTGGGAGGACAACCTGCTCAGGGCCGCCCGAACGCCCGGCGGTTCGGCGGCCGGGTTCAACGACAACTACCCGGCCCTCACCCAGCTGATGGGCGCCGGCGGGAACTACGACAAGGGCCTCCTGGAGAAGGTCGGCAACGACCTCGTCGACTACGAGAAGAACAGCAAGCGCAAGGGCGAGGACCTCTGGGGCCCGTTCTACACCGTGACGGGCGACAAGGGCACCGACCCGATGGGCGGCCTGATGCGGGCGATGAGCCACAACCCGCAGGCGTCCAAGGAGTTCCTCGACCCGGGTGGCAACAAGAACCTCGACTACCTGCTCAAGGACCGCAAGTGGCCCAACCAGGACTACGAGGGCAACATGCCCGCCTCCGCGCTCAAGGCGGGCTCGCACGCGGCCTTCGCCGACGTCCTGGAGGCCGCCACGACCGGCCGTGACCCGCACGGCAACGCGAAGCCCGTGCGCCCCCACGACGAGGCGATGGTGCGCATCATGGACCGGACGCTCACCACCCTCGGCGGGGACAAGGCCGGCAACGAGAACGACCTCTCCCCCGTCCTGCGCCGCCCGCTGGCGAACATGATCTCCGAGTTCCCGGCGGACACGCACGACATCCTCAGCAAGGACCTCTCCGGCCCCTCCCACCCGGAGGGACTCAGCACCAGCCGGGAACAGCTGCTGCGCGTCATCCGCGGCGTGACCGAGGACCCGGAGGCGTTCGCCGTCATCCACCTGTCCGAGAGCGAGGAGGTCGGACGCCGGATGAACGAGTTCGGTCCGGAGAACTTCACGCCCGACGTGACCGGCCGTCCGAACCCGAAGTTCCAGGGCTTCATCGACGAGTCCGGCAAGGCCCTCGGGGCCCTCGACGCGGTACGTGCGGACGCCTTCATCGACCACAAGTCGGACGAGCAGTTCAAGAACAACTGGAAAGCCAAGATGGACTACCACGTCTACGGCACCGCAGCGAACATGCTCAGGATCCCGGGCGCCCCGTGGTTCCCGCTCGGTGACATCGCCCAGCGCGTGGTCGACGTCGGCACCTCCGACTGGGCGAACAAGGCCAACGCCGAGCTCGACACCAGGGCCCAGGGCGACGTCAGCAAGAACTACACGGCCGGCGAATCCCAGCTGATGGCCATGATCCAGGAGAAGGCGCGCCAGTCGAACGTGTCGGAGGCGGACATCAACGCCCCCGGCAGCGTCACGAAGCAGCTCGCCGACGGCGCCGGGGTGCACTACAGCACGTCCATCGCCCGGGCCTACCACAACGCGCTCGGCAACCCGTGACGCCGAGGACGCCCGGGACGCCCGGGAAGGTCGACGAAGCCCTCACCCGGCGCGGGTTCACCACCCGGCGGCTGCGCCTGCGGGCGGCGGCCGTGATCGTGGCGATCACGGCCGGCGTGTCGGGGGTGCTGGTCCACCACCTGACCAACGTGCTGGGGCCGGACACCGTGTGCGGGGGCGCGGCGACCGCCGATGCCGTGCACGACGCGCTGGGACCGGGGCGGATCGGCGAGCGGAGGAGCAACGGCTACTCCCCGAGCGCCGTCGACCCGGCCGGCTCGTGCACGGCGACGGTTTCGTTCGGACTCCTCGGGCGGTCCGAGCGGTCCGTGTCCTTCGGCATGGCCCTCGAAGCGACGGAGACCGCCCCCAGGACACCGGCCGACGCCCGGCTGTTCTCCGGTGGTCCGGCAGCCGGCGCCGTGACGTCGTCCGGGGCCTGGGCGCTGCTCCCGGAGGGCTGCCCCAGGGGTCTGCGGGCCGTGGTCGGCACCGGGAAGGACGGACCGGACGGCGACCGCGCCGACGGGCTGGCCCGACTGGCGGCCGGGTACGCCCGCCGGGCCGCCGAGGACCGCGGCTGCGGAACAGGGGCCGGAACCGGAACCGGAGCCGGAACACCGGCGGCACCGAAGGAGCTCTCCCGCGCGGGGACGGCCCAGCCGGTGGACCTCGCCAAGGTCTGCGGCCTGCCCGGCCTGGCCCCCGCACGGAACCAGGAGGTCCACGACGAGCTGCGCCAGCAGGCCACCACGGCCTTCGCTCCCGTCTGGTCCTGCGAGATCACCAGCGCGTGGAGCGGCGACATCCTCGCCTCCTTCGGGATCACCACCGACCCGCGGGCCACCGGCCTCTCCCCGGAGGAGAGCCGTACCCCGGCCTACGGGCGCGCGACCTGGATCGGCCCGGCCGGCGACAACGTGGCCACCACCTGCCAGGGGCGGCCCACGTACTTCCACCTGCGGACGAACCTCGTCGCCTCCGGGTCCGGGAACAAGGCCTTCCTCGACGACAAGGACCTCTGGAAGCAGTTCCTCACCGCCGGTGGCACGGCGATCGGCTGCGAGCCGATCCTCCCGTAGGCCACGGCGTCGTCCCGGCCCGGGCCCGCGGGGGGAGGCCCGGGCCCGCGGCTCCCCCGCCGGGGGGGAGGCGAATCGTGTGCCGGGAGGACGGCACGGCGGCCCGGCGGCGGGAGTGTGGGGGCCATGACCTCGACGAATCCGGCCGACCGGGTGCGTGCCGCCGCAGCCTGGACCGCAGTTGCCGCCACCCTGCCCTATCTGACGCTCAAGCTGCTCTGGCTGACCGGCCACCAGGTCGGCGTCCACGACCCGGCCGCGATGGACGCGCTCTGGCTCGTGAACCTGCGGACCTTCGGAATGGACGCGATCGCCGTCCTGCTGGCGCTCGCCTTCGTCCGGCCCTGGGGGCGGCGGGCGGGACGACGGGGCTCCCGGTGCTGCTGGTGGTGGAGCGCAGCCGCGCGTCGATGGTGCTCGACGCGGTGGTCGCGGCGATGGCCGGGGCCGCCCCGGTGGCGCTGCTCGTCCTGGTGTTCCGGATCCGGCCGGCGCGGCGGGTGCGGGTACCGCTGGCGGTGGCCTGGACCGCGGCCGGATCGCTGTTCGGCTGGGGGGCCTGGCAGTTGGTGGCGCTGGGGACGACCACCGAGGTGACCGACTCCCGCCGGGCCGTACCCGGGCTGCTCTCCCTGGTGCAGACCGGGCAGGTGATGGTGGGGCTGCTGGTGCTGGTGGTCGGCGCGGTCGCGCTGTCCGAACGGGCGGCCGCGCGGAAGATCACTGCCGTAGAGTCGGCCGGGTGGACACGGGGGTGAGCACAGAGGTGAGCACAGGGGCGGGCGCCGGCCCGGTTACGGAACCGGACGCGGGACCGGACGCGGGACCGGACGCGCAAGCCTCCGGCACGGGCGGGCAGGCATGGACGCACCCGGCCCGGCGGGCAGCACGACGCGCGGCGGCACGGCGGGTGGCGAGCGGGCTGGTCGGGCGGCGGGCCCGGCTGCGCTGGGTGCACCTGGTACTGGGCGGCGCGCTGCTGATGCCCTACTGGATGCTCTCCAACGTGCTGGCCGGGACGCTCGACCCGGGGCGCGGGACGGCGATGCAGATCGCGCTCTACTTCGCCGCGTTCGGCCTGTCGCTGCCGATGGCCGCCGTCACCGCGCTGGTGCCGACGGTCCGCGCCCTGGAGGGAGCGGCCGCGCGGGCGCTGTGCACGCCGCACCGGCCGGAGGAGGTCGCCACCGGGCCGGCCCGGTCCTGGGCGGCCCGCCGGCGGACCGCCGGCTGGTACGTACTGCACATCCTGTTCGGCGGGGTGGTCAGCGGGATGACCCTGGCCGGGGGGCCGTTCGCGGTCGTGCTGCTGATCGCGCCGTTCGGCGGGCCACGGGTCGACGAGATCGTGCGGTTCTGGCAGGGGTTCGGGTTCCCGGCCTGGGCGTCCGCGCCACTGCTGGGCCTCGGGCTGCTGGCCCTGATCGTCACCGTCAGCGCCGGGCTCGGCGCCCTGCTCGCGCGCTGGGCGCCCGTCCTGCTCGGCCCGACCCCCGACGAGCGGCTGGCCGCCGCCGAACGCCGGGCCACCGTGCTCGCCCAGCGCAACCGGCTGGCCCGCGAACTGCACGACTCGGTCGGCCACGCGCTCAGCGCGGTCGGCATCCAGGCCTCGGCCGCCGCCCGGGTGCTGCGGACCGACCCGGAGTTCGCCGAGGAGGCGCTGCGGGCGATCGGCGAGACCGCGCGGGCCGCCGTCGCCGAGCTGGACGCCGTGCTCGGCCTGCTGCGCGAGGAGGAGCGCGCGGACCCCGGGCCCGCCGGGCCGACCCTCGCCGGGCTGATCGACCTGCTGCGCCAGCTCGCCCGCACCGGCCTGGCGGTCGACGCCGAGCTGCCGCCCGGGCTGGACCGGCTGCCGGCCGCGTTCTCGCGCGAGGCGTACCGGATCGTCCAGGAGGGGCTGACCAACGTCCTGCGGCACTCCGGGCCGGCCGCGCCCGCCGGGCTCCGGATCGGCCTGGCGGCCGGGCGGCTGGAGATCGAACTGACCAATCCGCTGGGCCCGGGCCGACCGGGCCGGCCCGGTGGCGGCCGCGGGCTGCGCGGGATCGGCGAGCGGGCGGCGGCGCTGCGCGGCGGCTGCACCGCCGGGCCCGCGGACGACGGGACGACGTGGCGGCTGGCCGTCTGGCTGCCGGTGGGAGGGACACCATGAGCGGGACGCAGGACACGACGGGCAGTACAGGCAGTACAGGCAGTACAGGCAGTACAGGCAGCGCGGACGGTACGCCGGGCGGGCCGGTCCGGGTGGTGATCGCGGACGACGAGCGGCTGGTGCGGACGGGCCTGCGGGTGGTGATCGACGCCGAGCCGGACCTCACCGTGATCGGCGAGGCCGCCGACGGCGCCGCGGTGGTGCCGCTGGTGCGCGAGCTGCGCCCGGACGTGGTGCTGATGGACGTCCGGATGCCCGGCATCGACGGGATCCGGGCCACCGAGCAGCTGGTCGGTGGCATGACCGAACCGCCGAAGATCGTCGTGGTCACCACCTTCGAGCACGACGACCACGTCTACGACGCGCTGCGGGCCGGCGCCACCGGGTTCCTGCTGAAGCGGGCCAGTGCGGAGGAGATGGTCCAGGCGGTGCGGCTGGTCGCCCGCGGGGAGTCGCTGCTCTTCCCCGCGGCGGTGCGCGAACTCGCCCTGCGCCGGGCGCCGGCCGGACGGCGCCCGGCGGCGCCGGTGCAGGGGCCGGTCGGGCGGCTCACCGAGCGGGAGGGCCAGGTGCTGCGCCTGATGGCCGCCGGGCTGAACAACGGCGAGATCGCCGGGCGGCTGGTGGTCAGCCAGGAGACGGTGAAGACGCACGTCGGCAGCGTGCTGGCCAAGCTGGGCGCCCGGGACCGCACCCAGGCCGTGATCACGGCCTACGAGTCGGGCTTCGTACTCCCGGGGTAGCTCCTGGGACGGCGCCCGGGGCAGCTCCCCGAATGGCACCCGGGACGGCGCCCGGGCCTGCGGCGGAGCAGGTCCGGGGCCGCAGTGACGTTTCTTCCACCCCGGCCCTACCAGCGAGTAGAGTACGACGTTCTCTCCTCTACCGTCCGATACCGCGCGTATCGGCTGAAACGAACTGGTGGCCGCATGGCAGTCCGGACCAGTCCCGCGCTCTGGTGGCGCATGGGCATCGTGCTCTCGGCGGGCCTCGGCCTGACCCTGCAGACCGCGCCGCTGGTGTACTTCACCATCCAGAGCAACGTGATCGTGCTCGGCTACTTCATCGGTGCCGTGTACTGGATGACCAAGCGCGGCACCACCGACGCACCCGCGCCCCGGCTGCGCGGCGCCGCCACGCTGTACATCCTGATCACCGGTCTGGTCTCGCACATCCTGCTGGAGCACGGTGCCAACCCGCTGCCCGGCCTGTTCGACGGGCCGGACAAGCTCCAGCACTGGTCGTCGTTCTTCCTGCACTACGTCACGCCGGTGATGGTGATCATCGACTGGCTCACCCTGAAGCCGCGCAACGCCTCCGCCTGGCGGGACGTCCCGCTCTGGCTGGCCTTCCCGCTCGGGTACGCCGCGATCGTGCTCGCCCGCAACGCGCTGTTCTCCAACTACCCGATGCCCTACCCGTACTTCTTCTTCGACCCGACGACCAAGGGCTACGGGTACGTGTGGGGTCAGATCGCCCTGCTGACCGTGGAGTTCGTCGTCCTCGCAGCGACGGTGATCGGACTGGACCGGCTCGGCACCCTGATCGCGGGCAAGCTGCGGCCCGCCCGCTCCGCGAGCACCACCGAGCCCGCCGGCGAGCCCGCTGCCGAGCGCTCCGAGGCCTGACCCGGACGGCGCGGCGGCCGCTCAGATCCTCCAGGTGCGGATCCGGTCGGCCGCCGCGAACACGTCCGCCCGGCCCTCCGCGATGTCCCGGGCCAGCTCGACCAGCGCGCCGTACGGCGGGTCGATGCCCTCGCGCGCCGCGTGCATGTACGCCGCCGTGGTCATGCAGGCGTAGAGGTTGTTCCGCACCGGCAGCGGCCGCAGCAGCACGATCGTGTGCATCAGGGTGGCCGCGCACCAGGCCGGGTCCGCGTCGTGGCCCAGCTGCGCGGTGTTCACCCGGTGCCGGGCGACGGCCGCCTGGAGGGCCGAGTAGTCCCGGACGCCGAGGTCCTCCGGCGAGGCCCGCTCCTGCACGTCGAGCAGCCAGCGCAGATCGACCCGGAGCAGCATCACACCCGCACCCCCGGCCTCACGCGGCGGGCGCGTCCTCCGGGAAGGCCGCGTCGAACTCCTCCCGGTGCACCTGCCAGAACGCCACCGCGTGGTCGACGAAGTCCCGCCGTTGCTGCTCCCGCACGCTCAGATCGTGGACGTAGGCCTTGATGCTCTTGCCGTCGGCGGCGGCGGCCTCGCGGATGGCGGCGAGCTCGTGCTCCGTGTACTCGATGTTGAGCGCAGGCATGGCGCCGATGGTACTGGAGGGTAAGGGAGTTGGGTACCGGATCGGCACCGGTCCGCGGCGGCCCGGGGCCCGCACCCGACACCCGGCACCCGGCACCCGGCACCCGGCACCCGGCATCTCGTCCCCCGCCGCCCGCCGCCCGGGCCCGGGGCGGCGCCCCCGACGCCCCGGGCACCCCCGCCGGCCGCTACATCGGCTCCACCGCCCGCAGTTCGCCGTCCAGCTCCAGCCAGCGGGTGATCCCGAGGCCGCGCAGGAAGGGCACGTCGTGGCTGGCCACGATCAGCGCCCCCTGGTAGGCGGCGAGTGCCTGGGTGAGCTGGCGAACGCTGGCGAGGTCGAGGTTGTTGGTCGGCTCGTCGAGCAGCAGCAGCTGCGGCGGCGGGTCGGCCAGCAACAGGGCGGCCAGCGTGGCGCGGAACCGCTCACCGCCGGAGAGGGTCGCTGCGGGCTGGTCCGCCCGGCCGCCGCGGAACAGGAAGCGGGCCAGCCGGGCCCGGACGACGTTGTCCCCCGCGGTCGGCGCGAACCGCTTGACGTTCCCCGCGACGCTGAGCGCGTCGTCCAGCAGGTCGAGCCGCTGCGGCAGGTGGCGCAGCGGCACCGGGGTGGTGATCTCGCCCTCCAGCGGGGCGAGTTCCCCGGCGACGACCCGCAGCAGGGTGCTCTTCCCCGCGCCGTTGCGCCCCATCAGGGCGATCCGCTCGGGGCCGCGCAGGTCGAGCTCGACCGTCCCGCCGTGCGGCAGCCGGACCTTCTGCAGGGTGAGCACGGTGCGGCCGGCCGGCACGGCGGTGCGCGGCAGGTCGATCCGGATCTCGGCGTCGTCGCGGACGGCCTCCTCGGCGGCGGTGAGCCGCTGCTTGGCCTCCTCCAGCCGCTCGGTGTGCATGCCCTGGAGCCGGCCGGCCGTCTCCTGGCCCTGGCGCTTCAGCTTGCCGGCGAAGATGTGCGGGTCGTTGCGGGTGACCGAGCGCTTCTTGCCGTAGCTGGCGCTGCGCTCCAGCCGGGAGCGGGCCTCGACCAAGTCCCGTTTCTGGCGGTGGACGTCGGCCTCGGCGTTGCGCAGCAGCCGCTCGGCCGTCTCCTGCTGGGCGGCGACGGTGCGCTCGTAGTCGGCGAAGTTCCCTCCGTACCAGGTGACCTGGCCGTCCCGGAGGTCGGCGATCTGGTCGACGTGCTGGAGCAGCTCGCGGTCGTGGCTGACGATCAGCATCACGCCGCCCCAGCCCGCCACCGTCTCGTAGAGCCGCTCGCGGGCGGCCCGGTCGAGGTTGTTGGTGGGCTCGTCGAGCAACAGGATGTCGGGCCGGCGCAGCAGCAGGGCCGCCAGCCGGAGCAGGACGGCCTCGCCGCCGGAGAGCTCGCCGGTGGTGCGGTCGAGCCCGAGCCGTTGCAGGCCGAGCCGGTCGAGGGTGGCGCGGGCGCGCTCCTCGACGTCCCAGTCGTCGCCGACGGCGTCGAAGTGGCGCTGGTCGGTGTCGCCGGACTCGATGGCGTGCAGGGCCTCGCGGGCGGCCCGGACGCCGAGCGCCTCGTCGACCCGCAGGGTGGTGTCGAGGGTGAGGCCCTGCGGCAGGTAGCCGAGCTCGCCGCCGACCTTGACGCTGCCGGTGGTCGGGGTGAGCTCGCCGGCGACGAGGCGCAGCAGGGTGGACTTTCCGGCCCCGTTGAGCCCGATCAGCCCCGTCCGGCCGGGGCCGACGGCGAGGTGGAAGCCGTCCAGGACGGTTCGGCCGTCGGGCCATTCGAAACCGAGGTCGGTGCAGAGGACGGACGTACTGGGTTGTGCCATGGATGGCCTCCCGGGTGGTTGCCTGTGGTCTGGTGAGCAACACGGGAGACACCGCGGGAGTGTGCGCGGCGGGGACGCGGGGGTGCGCGGAGGCACGGGAGGGGTACCGGCCGTCAAGGGCTCCGGGCTGTCAAGAGCTCTCCGGGCTGTCAGGGGCTCCAGGCTGTCAGGGGCTCCGGACCGGCTCACCACCGAGGTCGCGCACTCGCACACTCACGCATCACGTGCACCGGGCCGAACAGGCTTGGCTGTACCGGCGGGGCTGCATCGCGGCGGGGGCGGTGTCTCGGGACCTCAGTAGAGCAACGGCCTTCTCCTGTTCTGGCGGGTGGCGGTTCTCACGTTACGAAGGCCGGCGGACCCCTGCAACCGGTTTATTCGGTGCCGAGCAGGTGCCGATCCGGTGACGCACGTGCCGATCCGGTGACAGCCGCGTCCCGGTCCAGGGTCGGCGTAAGGAAGCCCTTATCCGCATGGCAGACTCCTCATTCGCCATACCTGCGGTCCGGGCCCGCCCGGACCGTACGGCGTTCATCCACAGGGGGAATTGAACTCATGTCACCGATATCCCGGACGGCTCGTGCAGCGCTGGGCGCCTCCGTCGTCGCGCTCACGATGGTCGTGGCGACGGCGTGCGGACCCGACAACGCCGACCCGGCCGGGGCCGAGAGCGCGGCGCCCACCACGGCGGCCACCGCCTCGGCCGCAGGCACCGACAAGCCCGGCGCGGCGCCGATCAAGCTGCCCAGCCTCGACGAGCTGAAGAAGTGGAAGTACGAGGACTGGGAGAAGTTCGCCCAGCAGAACGTGATCACCCCGGCTGTGAAGGGCTACTGGGACCTCCAGAAGATCCTGAAGGCCAAGCCGTCCAAGCCCGGCCCGGGCAACGATCCGACCTCCCAGCCCACCAGCGCGGCGCCGAACCAGCCGACCGGCCAGCCGCCGGCGGACAACGGCAACGACCCGCTGCCGAAGCTGGTCGAGGAGAAGCCCGTCCCGCACCCGTTCGCGAAGAACTTCCACGTGAACGGCAAGCTGTTCTTCCAGGACGGCACCCAGGAGTACGTCTGCTCCGGCACGGTGATCTCCGACCCGGCCAACCCGGGCAAGAGCAACCTGGTCTGGACGGCCAGCCACTGCCTGCACGGCGGCAAGGGCGGCAAGTCCCACACCAACATCACCTTCGCCCCGGCGTTCAACAGCACCGGCGTGCTGAGCGGCGGCAAGCAGGCCTCGCTGGCGCAGGCCGAGCCGTACGGCGAGTGGGGCGCGGTCGCCGGCATCGTCTCCCCGACCTGGGCGAGCGAGGCGGACCCGGAGTACGGCGGCCCGTGGAGCCAGTACGACTTCGGCATCATCCGGGTGGCGAACCCGGACGGCAGCAGCAAGTCGCTGGAGGAGGTCGTCGGCGGTTCGGTGCCGGTCTGGTTCAACGCCCCGCGTGACCAGATCACCGCGGTCAGCAGCTACGGCTACCCGGCGGGCAAGCCGTTCGACGGCATGGAGCTGGAGCACTGCGACAGCGGCAAGCCGGTCCGCCACACGATCGACCAGAGCCGCCCGGCGATGCTGACCATCGGCTGCAACGGCACCGGCGGCGACAGCGGCGGCGGCTGGTTCGCCACCAAGGACGGCAAGCAGGTGCTGGTGTCGGACACCTCCATCGGCGGCAACGACAACACCTGGGAGGCCGGCCCGTACCTGGACGACGTCGCCCAGCACGCGCTGGAGTACATCTCCAAGAAGAAGTGACCTCGGGCACGCCCTGAGCGCCGCCCCCGGGCCCGCAGCCTTCCCGCTGCGGGCCCCGCGCGTTCCCGGGGGCGTTCACCGGCGGCGCTTCCGGGCGCACGGCCGGGCGCGACGGCCGGCCCGTCCGGGCTCCCCGGCGCCTGCCGGGGCTCCGGCTCCCCCGGGCTCCCCGGCTCTTCTAGAATCGGGGTCATCATGAGCGCCACACTCGTAGTCAAGGACCTCAGCGCCGGCCACGGCGACCGCACCCTCTTCTCCGGCCTGGACCTGGTCGTCGCCCCGGGGGACGTGATCGGCCTGGTCGGCGTCAACGGCGCCGGCAAGTCGACGCTGCTGCGGCTGCTGGCCGGGCTGGACACCCCCGAGGGGGGCTCGCTGCGGCTCAGCCCGGCGAGCGCCAACGTCGGCCACCTGCCGCAGGAGCCGGAGCGCCGCGAGGGCGAGTCCGTCCGGGAGTTCCTGGCCCGGCGCACCGGGGTGTCGGCCGCGCAGGCGGCGCTGGACGAGGCCACCGAGGGCCTGGTCGAGAGCCGCCCGGGCGCCGACGACGCGTACGCGGAGAGCCTGGACCGCTGGCTGGAGCTGGGTGGCGCCGACCTGGAGGACCGGGCCGAGGAGGTCGCCGACTCGCTCGGCCTGAAGGTCTCGCTCGACCTGCCGATGACCGCGCTCTCCGGCGGCCAGGCCGCCCGGGCCGGCCTCGCCTCGCTGCTGCTCTCCCGCTACGACGTCTTCCTGCTCGACGAGCCCACCAACGACCTCGACCTGGACGGCCTGGAGCGGCTGGAGTCCTTCGTCAAGGGCCTGCGCGTGGGCACCGTGCTGATCAGCCACGACCGCGAGTTCCTGGCCCGCACGGTGACCAAGGTGCTGGAGCTGGACCTCGCCCAGCAGCAGGTCAACCTGTACGGCGGCGGTTACGAGGCGTACCTGGAGGAGCGGGCGGTGGCCCGCCGGCACGCGCGCGAGGAGTACGACGAGTACGCCGACACCAAGGCCGGCCTGGAGGCCCGGGCCCGGATGCAGCGCGGCTGGATGGAGCACGGCGTGCGCAACGCACGCCGCAAGTCCTCCGACAACGACAAGATCGGCCGTGCGATGCGGTCCGAGTCGACCGAGAAGCAGGCCTCCAAGGCCCGGCAGACCCAGCGGATGATCGAGCGGCTGGACGTGGTCGACGAGCCCCGCAAGGAGTGGGAGCTGCGGATGGAGATCACCACCGCGCCGCGCTCCGGCTCGGTGGTGGCCACCCTGCGCGGGGCGGCCGTCCGCCGCGGCGACTTCGCCTTCGGCCCGGTGGACCTGCAGATCGACTGGGCCGACCGGGTCGCCATCACCGGGGCCAACGGCGCGGGCAAGTCCACCCTGCTGGCCGCGCTGCTCGGCCGGCTCGAACTGGACTCCGGCAGCGCCGTACTGGGCTCCGGCGTGCTGGTCGGCGAGGTGGACCAGGCGCGCGGGCACATCTTCGGGAACGCGCAGAGCCTGGGCGGCGAGCCGCTGGCGGAGGCGTTCGCCGCCGCCGTGCCGGAGCTGACCCCGGAGGAGGTCCGCACCCTGCTGGCCAAGTTCGGCCTGAAGGCGGTGCACGTGATGCGCCCGGCCACCACCCTCTCGCCCGGCGAGCGGACCCGGGCGGCGCTGGCCCTGCTCCAGGCCCGCGGGGTGAACCTGCTGGTGCTGGACGAGCCCACCAACCACCTGGACCTGCCCGCCATCGAGCAGCTGGAGTCCGCGCTCGCCTCGTACACCGGCACGCTGCTGCTGGTCACGCACGACCGGCGGATGCTGGACACCGTCGCGGTGAACCGGCGGATCGAGGTCCGTGACGGGCGCGTCCTGGAGAGCTGACCGTCCAGGGGGAAGTGGTCTCTACCTCTTCCCGGACCGGCCGTCATGTGCTGTGCTGTCGCCCATGGTTGACAGCACAGTGGCGGCCGGTCCCTCGTACCCGAGCGTCCCGCTCCGCCCGATGACGGTGCCCGCCCACGAGGCCGAGGCACGCAGCAGGTCCTTCCACGACGTGATGGCGCAGCGCCGGACCGTCCGCGACTACTCGACCCGGCCCGTCCCGGACGGCGTGATCGAGTGGGCGGTCCGCACCGCGAACACCGCTCCCAGCGGCGCGCACGTCCAGCCGTGGCGGTTCGTGGTGATCACCGACCCGGAGCGCAAGCGGCGGCTGCGCGAGGCCGCCGAGGCGGAGGAGCGCGAGTTCTACGCGCACCGGGCCTCCGCCGAGTGGCTGGCCGCGCTGGCGCCGATCGGCACCGACTGGGAGAAGCCCTTCCTGGAGGACGCGCCCGCGGTGATCGTGGTGTTCGAGGTGCACAAGGGCCCGCGGACGCCGCGCCCGTACTACACCAAGGAGTCGGTGGGCATCGCCGTCGGCCTGCTGCTCGCCACCCTGCACCAGGCCGGGCTGGCCACGCTCACCCACACCCCGAGCCCGATGAAGTTCCTCAACGAGGTGTGCGAACGGCCGGCCGAGGAACGGGCCGCCTACGTCATCCCGGTCGGCTACCCGGCGGACGGCGCGCGCGTGCCCGACCTGCGGCGCAAGGAGCTCGACGAGGTGCTGGTGCGCCTCTGACGCTCCCCCGGGCGGCGCCGTCGCCCCGGCGGTTCGCCGCTGGTGGCAGGTCTGGACCGCGTCCATAATCGCGCTCATGAGTCCTGTCATGTCACCGTCCTGCGAGGTCTCCCCCGGCCGGCCGCCGGAACTGCTGCGCCTGGCCGGCGGGGTGTCCCTGCACCGCCGCGGGCCCGACCGCGCGGCCGCGCTCAACGCCGCCGTCCGGGCCAACCTGGACCATCTGCGGCCCTGGCTGGCCTGGGCGGCCGAGGCCCCCACCCGGGCCCTCACCGCCGAGCTGGCCAGGGCCGGCGCGGCCGCCTGGGAGGCCGGCACCGACTTCATCTACCTGCTCGGCGTCGACGCCGAACCCGGCAGCGTGATCGGCTCGTTCGGCCTGCATGCCCGGATCGGCCCGGGCGCGCTGGAGCTCGGCTACTGGGTGGACGCGGCGTACGCCGGCCGGGGCATCGCCACCACCGCCGCGCAGGCCCTGACCGGGGCCGCCCTCGCCCTGCCCGGGATCGGCCGGGTGGAGATCCACTGCGACCGGGCCAACGGCGCCAGCGCCGCGGTGGCGCGCAAGGCGGGCTACCGGCTCGCCCGGACCGCCGAGGTGGCGGTCCGGGCACCGGGCGAGACGGGGCGGCAGCTGGTCTGGGTCAGCGGAGACCAAGCCGACATCAGTCGGTAGCGGCCGGGACGGTCACGACCGGCCGGGCCGGTAGCGGCCGGGACGGTCACGACCGGCCGGGCCGGTAGCGGCCGGGACGGTCAGTAACGGCCGCCGGTCGGCGCCGGCAGTGCGTCCAGCTCGGCGAGGTCCGCCGCCGGGAGCACCACGCCGGCCGCGCCCGCGTTGTCCACCAGGTACTTCGGCGTCTTGGTGCCAGGGATCGGCAGGACGTACCGGCCCTGCGCCAGCACCCAGGCCAGCGCCACCTGGGCCGGCGTCGCACCGACCCGCCCGGCGACCTCCTTCACCTTCTCCACCAGCGCCAGGTTGGCCGCCAGCGCCTCCTGCTGGAACCGCGGCAGGGAGCGGCGGAAGTCGTCGGCCGGGAGCTGGTCCGCGGAGGAGATGGAGCCGGTCAGGAAGCCCCGGCCGAGCGGCGAGAACGGCAGGAAGGCGATGCCCTCTGCCTCGGTGTACGGCAGCACCTCGGCCAGCGCGTCCCTGGTCCAGAGCGACAGCTCGGACTGCACGGACGCCACCGGGTGCACCGCCTGCGCCCGCTTGATCTCCTCGACGCTCACCTCGGAGAGGCCGATCCGGCGCGCCTTGCCGGCCGCGACGGCCTCGGCGAGCGCGCCCCAGGTCTCCTCGATCGGCACGTCCGGGTCCACCCGGTGCAGCTGGTAGAGGTCGACGTGGTCGGTGCCGAGGCGGCGCAGGCTCTCGTCGATCGAGCGCCGCACGTGCTCCGGCCGGCCGTTCCGGTCGACCCGCCGGCCCTCGTCGCCGGGCACCAGGCCCACCTTGGTGGCCAGCACGGCGCGCTCCCGGTACGGGCCGGCCAGCGCGGCGCCGACCACCTCCTCGTTGCTGTACGGGCCGTAGATGTCGGCGGTGTCGATCAGGGTGACGCCGAGGTCGAGCGCCTCCCGGATCACCCGCACCGAAGTCTCGTCGTCGCGGTTCTGCGGGTCGTAGGCCCAGGTCATCCCCATGCAGCCGAGCCCGACCACACCGACCTCGGGACCATGCTCGCCGAGCGTGCTGGTACGCATCTTCCGGTACTCCTCCGTGTCGTGGATCAACGGCTCCAGCCTCTCTCTTCGAGTGCGCTCCAGGTCAAGCCCCGCCCCCGGCGAGCCACTCCAGCCATCCGGCCGCCAGCACCAGGCCGGCGAGCGCCCGGTAGCCGCCCGCCCCCGGATGGGCGCCGTCGCCGGCCAGGGCCTCGCCCGTCCAGACCTCGTCCGCGGCGAGCGCGGCCGTCACGTCGACGAAGGGCACGCCACGCTCGGCGCAGCGCCCCGCCAGTGCGCCGGCGAGCGTCAGCAGCCGGTCGAGGTGCTCGGCACCCGCGTCGGCGACCGGCGGCGGGCCGACCACCAGGACGCCGAGCCCGCGCTCCCGGGCGCCGTCCAGCAGGGCGGCGAGGTTGGCCGCGCACTGCTCCGGGGCCACCCGCGGCCGGCCGTCCTCGCGCACGGTGTCGTTGCTGCCGACCGAGAGGACCAGCCGGTTGTCGGCCCCCGGCACCGTCCGTGCGTCCACCTCCGGCCAGATCCGGGCCAGTACGTCCGCCGAGGTGTTCCGGCGGACGCCGAGGTTGAACGCCGTGGCCTGTCCGCCGGCGGCCTGGAGCACCCGGCCGACCCAGCCGCGGTACTCCGGGTCCCCGACGCCCTGGACGAAGGAGTCCCCGAGGAAGCAGATGCGCAGATTGGTGATCATCGCGCCACCCTAGGGAGCTGCGCGGCGTACCCGGGCAGGTTTCCGACAGGCGGACACCCGGTCCGCAACTCAGCCGCGGGGATCAGAAGTTGCCGTTGTCCGTCCAGGTGTACCAGGCGCCGGAGCGGTGGGTGTAGGTGTCGCCGTGGCGCTCGGCGGGCGGGCCGTCCGGGAGGTAGGCCCAGCCGGTCACCTCGAACAGGCCGGCGCCCTCGACGGTGAAGCGCAGGCCACTGCCGACCGCCTGCACGTCGCTCGCCCGGTAGCCGCCGACCCAGCTGCCCTGCGGGGCGTGGGCCACGCCGTCGGCGAGCGTCCGCTCGGCGAAGGCCGTCATCGCCGGGCGGCTGAGCTCGAACCGGGCCTGCTGCGGCACCTGGGCGCCGACGAGCCCGGCCCCGGCGGCCGCCACCAGCGGGAGCACCGCCCAGCGCCAGGCGCCCTCCGGGTGGTGCAGCTCGACCGGGTCGGTGAGGAGCTGGCGGACCGGCCAGAGCACGGCGAGCGCGATCGCCGCGCAGACGGCCAGGCCGAGCAGCGTCCAGTCGACCGCCGGCCCGCTGAAGGCGAACGCCGCCGTCGCCGTGGTCAGCGCCCCGCCCAGCAGGACGGACCTGCCCGGCCGGGCCAGTCGCTCGCGCTTGGTCCACAGCAGCACCAGCGGTAGGCCGACCGGCACCGCCAACACCGTGAGCGCGACGACCGGGAAGGCGGACCCGAGGTTGCAGACCGCGGCCAGGAGCACCACGGGCAGCAGGTAGAGCCCGTTGAGGGGCGTCTTCGGCACCGCGAGGGCAAGCGCGATCGCCGCCGCGAGGACCAGCGGGCCCCGGTGGCCGTCGAGCGTGATGCGGTGGCGCCACCCGGCGCCGGCTGAGGAGATCATGGCGATTGTCCTACCACAGGCCGGCGTCGGACGATCTTCGTTCGCCCCACCCGGCCGGCGGACGGGCCGGGCCGGTCACCGCCGGGCCGCCCGGGGCCGGCGCCACGCGGGACCGGGGCGGGAACCGGTCGCGCACAACTTCCGTCCTCCCAGCGACGGTTCAGGTGCTCAACGGACAGTTCACGGGGGTGGGCATGTCGGACAGCGGCAACGTCGTCGGAATCCTCTTCGGCATCGTCGGGTCGGTGTTCGCGGCATTGGGACCGGCGATGGCGGTCGCCGCGGTGCACCGGGCCCGGCTACGGGCCCGGACCCTGGCGAACGGGCTGGTGGCGCAGGCCGTCTGCCTGGAGACGTACGTGACGGAGGAACGGGTGGGCACGGACCTGTCGGACCGGCGCACCCGCTCGGTGCGGCACGTGATCCTCGGGTTCCGGACCTTCGACGGCCGGGACGTGCGGTTCCGGGACACGTCGGGCGCACCCCGGGTCGTGGGCGACCACGTGCCCGTGCGGTACCTGCCCGACCGGCCGCACCGCGCGGTGACCGCCGACCGGGGCACGTCGGGCGCCGTCGCCGGCGCCGTGGTGGCCACGGTGTTCGGCCTGGTCTTCGCCGTCACCGGGCTGTTCTTCGCCTTCCTCGGCTTCGGGATCGCGACCGGCGGCGACGGCATCGCTCCGGCCCCCGACGGCCGCACCGTCTGCACCTGGGACCGGTCCGCCGCCCGGCTCGCCTGCCCCGACGGCGTCGACTTCTCCGACCTCGATCTCCCGTAGGGCGCAGGTGCCGCCCCCGGCACGAGCCGCGCGCCGCCGGCCACGGGGCCGCCCCCGCCACGACGGTCAGGTGGCCGACGGCGGAGGACCGGCCTTCCTTAAAGCGCTCGTAAGGCTTTCCCCCGAGGGCCTTTGATGCCCCGGAAGTTCTTGACGTGCACAGCTGGTCTAGTCCACGTTGGTGCCCAGCACCGCGCACCTCCCCCACACCGGACACCACCCCACCGCCCACGGCCGCCCGCCCGCGTTCCCCCACCGCGGCGGGCGGCCGGGCACCGTCCCGAGAGGCACCCCCATGCCACGCGCGCCCCACGGCACCCCCGCGCCCGACACCACCGCAGCCGCCTCCGCGCCCGACTCCCCCGGCCGGCACCGCCGTTCGGGCGGCCGGGTCAAGCTGCTCAGCCTCGCCGCCGCCACCGTACTCGCGGCCGGCGGCCTCGCCACCCTGGCCGGGAACGCCGGCGCGGCCGACGGCAACCTGCTGGCCAACGCCGGCTTCGAGAGCGGCTCGGCCGGCCCCTGGAGCTGTTCCGGCGGCACCGGCAGCGTCGTCAACTCCGGCGCGCACAGCGGCACGTACGCCCTCAAAGGGTCCGCCAGCAGCAGCGACACCGCCCAGTGCGGCCAGACCGTCGCCGTGCAGCCCAACACCAAGTACACGCTGAGCGCCTGGGTCCAGGGCCAGTACGTCTACCTCGGCGCCACCGGCAGCGGGGTCACCGACCCGGCGGTCTGGACGCCCGGCGGCGCCTCCTGGCAGCAGCTGAGCACCACCATCACCACCGGCCCGGCCACCACCAGCGTCACCGTCTACCTGCACGGCTGGTACGGGCAGGGCGCCTACCTGGCCGACGACGTCGCGCTCACCGGCCCCGGCGGCAACCCGACCACCCCGCCGCCGACCTCGGCCACGCCGACGGTGACCCCGACGCCCACCGGCACCGGGACGCCCACCACCCCGACGCCGAACGTCGCCGTCCCGGTGGCCCCCTACATCGACATGGGCGCCTGGCCCACCCCGTCGCTGCCGGCGATGGCCAAGGCCGGCAACCTGAAGTCCTTCACCATGGGCTTCGTGACCGGCGTCGGCTGCAAGGCCAGCTGGTTCAACGCCTACGACCCGCGGACCGGCTGGGCCAAGGACCAGGTGGACGCGCTGCGGGCGGCCGGCGGCGACGTCAAGGTCTCCTTCGGTGGCGCCAGCGGCACCGAACTCGCCGCCGCCTGCACCGGCGTCGACCCGCTGTTCGCCGAGTACGACGCCGTGGTCAAGGCGTACGGCCTGCGCTACGTCGACTTCGACATCGAGGGCGCGGCGATCGCCGACACCGCCGCCAACGACCGCCGCTCGGCCGCGCTGGCCAAGCTGCAGAAGGCCAACCCCGGCCTGAAGGTCTCCTTCACCCTGCCGGTGCTGCCCGAGGGCCTCACCACCGAGGGCGTCGCGATCGTCAAGTCGGCCCGTGACGCGGGCGTGGACGTCGACCTGGTGAACATCATGGCGATGGACTACTACCGCACCGGCTCCGACTACGGCGACGCGGCCGTCCAGGCCGCGCAGGCGCTGTACGGCCAGCTCAAGGCGCTGTACCCGGCGAAGACGGACGCCCAGCTCTGGGCCGCGGTCGGCGTCACGCCGATGATCGGCGAGAACGACGACCACCAGATCTACAACCAGGCCGACGCCCAGCAGCTGGTGGCCTTCGCCAAGCAGCACCACCTCGGCGAGCTGGCCTTCTGGGACGCCACCCGGGACGCCAACGCCTGCACCGGCGCCCTGTTCAAGTGCACCAACATCGCCCAGCAGCCGTACGAGTTCGCGAAGATCTTCGCCCAGTACGCCGGCTGAGCCGGCCGGGATGCCGGCGGCTCCCCGGGGCGTCGACGCCTCAGGGGGCCGCCAGCACCGCGCGCGAGCGGTCCGCCGCGATCCGCACCGCGAAGCCGGCCAGCGCCGTCCCCATCAGGTAGCGGTGCACCCGCTGCCAGAGCGGGCGGGCCGCGAAGAACGCGGACACCGAACCGGCCGTCAGCACGAACAGGCCGTTGCCGGCCACCCCCACGGCGATCTGCGTCAGGCCCAGCAGCAGGCTCTGCGCGGCGACGTGGCCGCGCTCCGGCTGCACGAACTGCGGCAGCAGCGACACGTAGAGGATCGCGATCTTGGGGTTCAGCAGGCAGGTCAGCAGCCCCATGCCGAAGAGCCGGGCCGGCCGGTCGGCGGCCAGCTCCTTGGGGGCGAAGGCCGAACTGCCGCCCGGGCGGACGGCCTTCCAGGCCAGCCAGAGCAGGTAGCCGGCGCCGGCCAGCTTGACCGCCAGGTAGACCTCCGGCACCAGCGCGAAGACCGCCGCGATGCCGGCCGTCGCCGCGATCAGGTAGGTCAGGAAGCCCACGAAGACGCCCGCCAGCGAGATCAGCCCGGCCCGGCGGCCCTGGGCGACCGACCGGGACACCAGGTAGATCATGTTCGGTCCCGGGGTGAGCACCATCCCCGTGGACACCGTCGCAATGCCGGCTATCGCGCCGAGACTCACCATCGTGTTCTCCCCGTACCCCGTGGTGACCGCGGCGCGTCCCGCCGCGATCAAGATCCTCATCCTACGAATAATGTGATCCCACTTCTCCGGTGAAAGCCGGTACAGTCCTCCCCTACTGCCCGGGGTGTAGCGCAGAGGCAGGCGCGCCGCCTCAGCAGGGCGGGTACGCCGGTTCGAATCCGGCCTCCTCGGGCAGGCCTGGTCCCGTAGCGCAGAGGCAGGCGCATCGGCCTTCGGATCCGAGCACGCCGGTTCGAATCCGGTCGGGACCACCACGGCACAGGGCATCAAGGGGGCGGACATGACGGTCCGGAGCGACGAGCAGGGCACCGGGGAGCGCGACGACGTCACCACCGAGGAGCTGGCCGCCTTCAGTCGCACCCTCGGCCGCCTCCGCGCCCTCCCCGCCGACAACCGCGTCCGGCTGCACGCCGAACGGCAGCTGGAGTCCTTCGTCCGCGAGAGCCGCAAGCGGCGGCGCCAGGGCGTCAAGGACGAGGCCCGGCAGGCCGACAGCGATCTGCTCGCCGCCACCGCCACCGGCGCCCGCGACCGCCGCGAGGACGCGCCGCTCCCCGACCGCGCCACCGGCGTGCTCGGCGAACTCCGGCTCGGCCGCCGCTGCTACGTCTGCAAGCAGCCCTACCGCCAGGTCGACGCCTTCTACCACCTGCTCTGCTCCGCCTGCGCCGAGGACAACACCACCCGCCGCGCCCTCGCCACCGACCTGCGCGGCCGCCGGGCGCTGCTCACCGGCGGCCGGGTGAAGATCGGCTTCCAGCTCGCGCTGATGATGCTGCGCGACGGCGCCGAACTGATCGTCACCAGCCGGTTCCCGCACGACACCGTGCGACGCTTCCACGCCGCCGCCGGCAGTGCCGAGTGGCGCGACCGCCTCACCGTGGTCGGCATCGACCTGCGCGACCCGCGCCAGGTGCTCGGCCTGGCCGAGCAGCTCCGCGCCGACGGGCGCCCGTTGGACATCCTGGTCAACAACGCCGCGCAGACCCTGCGCCGCCCGCCCGAGTCCTACGCGCTGCTCGCCGCCGGCGAGCGGGCCGCCCTGCCCGCCGCGTCCACCGAGGTCGTCCACGCCCCGGGGTTCCGGCCGATGCCCGCGCTGGCCCCGGCCTGGCCCGCCGCCGAACTCGACACCGCGGCCGACCGGTCGGCCGCCGTCCTGCTGCCGGAGCTGGCCGACGAGGCCGGTCTGCTGCCGGACCTCGCGCCGGTCAACTCCTGGTCGGCCCGGCTCGGCACGCTGGACCCGGGCGAGCTCCTGGAGACCCAGCTCGTCAACGCCCTCGCCCCCGCGCTGCTCTGCGACCGGCTGCTCCCGCTGCTGCTCGCCTCCCCGCACCCGCGCCGCTACATCGTCAACGTCACCGCCGTGGAGGGCCGGTTCGCCGTCCGCAACAAGACCGCCGGCCACCCGCACACCAACATGGCCAAGGCCGCCCTCAACATGCTCACCCGGACCAGCGCCGAGGAACTCGCCGCCCGGGGCGTGCACATGTGCGCCGTCGACACCGGCTGGATCACCGACGAGAACCCGGCCCCCAAGAAGAGCCGGATCGCCGCCGAGGGCTTCCGCACGCCGCTCGACATCGTCGACGGAGCGGCCCGCGTCTACGACCCGATCGTCCGCGGCGAGGCCGGCGCACCGGTCTCCGGCGTCTTCCTCAAGGACTACCGCGAGGCGGCGTGGTGACCGGCCCGCTCCCGGGGATCGCCTCGATCGTCCCCCGGCCCAGCACCGACCTCGCGCCGCTGCTCGCCTGGCTGCGGACCGGCCGCCCCACCGAGCAACGCCTCGACTTCCCCGCCGGCACCGCCCTGCCCGACGGGCGGCTCGACCTCTGCAAGCAGCAACTCGGCCCGGACGGCGCCGCGCTGGTCGCCGATGCGGTCGCCGACGCGGCCACCGGCGGGAGCGCACCCGTCCGCCACCTGCTGCTCGGCACCGACGGGCTCGGCGACGCGGGCGCGGCCGCCGTCGCCGACCGCACGAGCGGCACCGGCGTCGAGACGCTCTACCTGGGCTGCAACGGCATCACCACCACCGGCGCCTGCCGGCTCGCCGACCGCCTGTACGCCTCGCCGCACGTCGTCCGGGCGCTCTGGCTCAAGCGCAACCCGCTGGGCCCGGCGGGCGGACCGGCCGCCGCCG
This sequence comes from Kitasatospora sp. NBC_01560, assembly GCF_045208415.1. Taxonomy (NCBI): domain Bacteria; kingdom Bacillati; phylum Actinomycetota; class Actinomycetes; order Kitasatosporales; family Streptomycetaceae; genus Kitasatospora; species Kitasatospora sp. NBC_01560. The sequence goes on from NZ_CP109364.1 coordinate 2,721,187, forward strand.
AACTCGTCCGCGCCGCCGCCGAGCTGCACACCCTCGACCTGGTGCAGACCGGGCTGGACGCGGCCGGGCTGCGGGCCCTGGCCGACGCCGTGCTCGCCTCCGGGCGGCGCTTCGAACGCCTCTACCTCGGCGGAAACCCACTCGGCCCGGACGGCGCCGTCCAGGCCGCCCGGCTGATCACCGCCGGTGTCCTCGACGAGCTGTACATTCCGGCCGCCGGGCTCGGCGACGCGGGCGCCGACGTGCTCGCCCGCGCGCTCGCCGAGGCACCGCCCGGGCGGCTGCGCCGGCTCTCCGCCGCCAGCTCGGGCCTCGGGCCGGCCGCGGCCGCCCGGTTGGTCGCCGCGGCGGCAGAGGCCGGGGTGGAGCTGCTCGACCTCGGCCGGATCCGCGCCGCCGCCGTCCTCACCGCCGCCGACAACCGGCTCGACGCCACTGCCACCGCCGCCATCGCCGAGACCCTCGCCGGGCGGGCCCACGGCCTGCGCCACCTCGTCCTGGCCGGCACCGGCCTGCGCAGCCGGGACGCCCTGCCGCTGCTCGCCGGCGCCGAGCGCTCCCCGTACGCGACCCGCTACGTCCTCGGCAAGGGCGTCGCCACCACCGTCCGGCGCCGGCTCGACGCCCTGGCCGCCGACGTCCCCGCCCCGGTGGTGCCGGCGGCCGTCGCGGCGGTCCGCAGCGTCCACCGCTGAGCAGGCCGTCAGCACGGGAGCGCACCCCGCGCCGCGGTGTCGTCCCACCCCTGGGCAAGCCGGGCCGATCTGCCGACAATGGACATGCCACTCACTCCTCCCGTCACGCCCGCGCCCCACCACACCCAACGGGGGTACCACGCCGTGTCCTTGAGCACCCGCACACCGATGAGCAGGCGCACCTTCACCCGCACCGCCCTGCTGGGCGCCCTCGCCGCCGCCGGGCTGGCCGCGGGCTCGCCGACCGCCTCGGCGGCCGCCCTTCCGGGCGGGGCCGACTGGCTGGGCAGCGTCGACGCCCAGGCCCCCCTCGCGCGACTCACCCTCCCCGGCACGCACGACACCTGCTCGCTGTACGGCGGCGCCCTCACCCAGACCCAGACGCTCGCCCTGCCGGACCAGTTGACGGCCGGCGTGCGCTTCCTCGACATCCGCTGCCGCGCGGTCGACGGCGTGCTCGCGATCCACCACGGGCCGGTCTTCCAGCAGATCTTCTTCGGCGACGTCCTCAACCAGTGCCGGGCGTTCCTGGCCGCGCACCCCGGCGAAGCCCTGGTGATGCGGGTCAAACAGGAGTACTCCACCGTCCCCGACAGCGAGTTCGGCGCTCTCTTCGCCGGCTACCAGCAGCGCTGGCCCGGTCTGTTCTGGACGGAGGACCGCGTCCCGCGGCTCGGCGAGGTGCGCGGCCGGGTCGTCCTGCTCGCCGACAACTCCGGTCTGCCCGGGCTCCGTTGGGGCGGCGGCCGCACCGACATCGAGGACGACTACGACATCGGCACCATCTTCGAGATCGCCTCCCGCAAGTGGCCCGAGGTCTCCGCCCACCTCGACGCCGCCCGCGCCGCGAGCGACCCGCAGCGGCTCTTCCTCACCTTCACCTCCAGCTCCGGCTGGGGCCTCTGGCCGCGTCAGGCCGCCGACGCGATCACCCCCAGGCTGCGCGGCTACCTCGGCAGCCTCGACCGGTCCGCCCGCCCGGTGCTCGGCACCGTCCCGATGGACTTCGTCACCGCCGACCTGGTGCGCTCCCTCTACGCGCTGAACTTCGGCCTCTGACCGCCCGTTCTGCGGAGGCGGCGCACCACCGACACCCGGATGCTCGGCCTGCGACGCTCCCTGTCGCCGGCCGGCCCGGCGACCGTGCCGGCCTGCCTCGTGCCGGGAACAGCTCCACGAACCGCCCGTCGGTGAACAGCCCTCCCACCTCGCCCCGGGTCCGGACAGTCAGGCCGCCCTTCGGGAACGCAGCCCGCGCCACCCTCACCGTCTCCGCCGGAACCTCGCCCGGCCCACCCCGCAAGCATCGACACCGGACCACCCCCAACGACCAACGCCGGTCTCCGGGACAGGTCTCGGAGACCGGCGTTGGTCACCGCAGCCAATCTCTCACAACCCACCAACAGCGTCCGGATGTGCAAGGGGCCGTGGGGGACGGCTCACAGACCGGGCACGTGGTAGCCGTTCAGGCGCCAGAGCGCCGCGCTGTACCAGAGCAGGACGATCAGGACGAGCAGGGCGCCGCCCGCCGTGGGCAGGGCCCAGTCGGGCAGCCGGCGGTGGCGGACCACGATGACCTTGGCGACGAACGCGCCGTAGAGGAAGCACCCGGCGAACGAGTGCAGGGCGACCCGACTGTCCGTCAGCTGCACGCCGTAGGCCGTGAGGCAGTGGTAGGCGATCGGGAGGGACAGCAGGAACGCGGCCAGGCCGACCAGCCGGTGCCCGCTCCGGACCGACCGGGGTGCGGTGGGCACACCGGGCAGCCGGCCGTACATCCAGAGCGCCAGCAGGAGCTGGATCAGCGCCAGGCCCAGCAGGGCGGTGCCGAGCTGGGCCTTGAGCTGGTTGGCGTCGTCGAAGCGGCGGCCGAAGAGGCTGCTGGTGTAGTCGGGGGTGTGTGCCCGGCCGTACCAGAGGAGGCCGACCGTGACCGCCAGCGGCAGGAGGGCCCACAGGAGGCCGGAGGCCCACCGGGGGCGGGACGACCGTTCGACGCCGTTCATCCGCTCAGTCGCCCTCGACCTTGCTGCCCGCGGTGTTGACCACATACCACTTGGCACCGAAGGCGCTGGACTCCTCGCCGTTGGTGTCGCCCTGCGCCGTGTCGCCCTCGAAGGAGTAGAGCGGGTGGCCGTTGTAGACGATCTGGGTCGTGCCGTCCTTGCGGGTGGTCGTGGAGAGTTTGGCCTGGTCGACACCGTTGGCGGCGGTGGGGGCACCGGTGGTCAGAGCGGGGGGCCAGGCGGTGGCGCAGGCGTCGTAGCAGGTCGAGGTGGGCGAGGTGTCCGCCTCGAACAGGTAGAGCGTCTTGCCCCGCGCGTCGACCAGGATGTTCTGGTACTTGCCGACGGTGGTCGCCGAGACCGTGGCCGCCGCACCGCCGGCTCCGGCGGAGGGGCTCGGGCTCGCGCTCTCCGTCGGGGTCGCTACGGCGGTCGGACTGCCGGAGGAGCTCGCCGTGGAGGTCGCCGGGGGTGTCGGGCTTGCCGCGGCTGTCGACTTGTTGCTGCTGGAGCAGCCGCCGCACGCCACGGTGATCAGGGCGACGACGGCGGCCGTGGCGGTCACCGTACGGGAAATTCTCATGGCTTCACTCCGGCCGGGGTGGGAACTGGTGCCACCACTTCAGCGCGAACAGGCTCGGCCGCTTCACCAGGCACGCCAGGGGGTGGGCAAGGCGAGGCGACCGTTAACTCCGATGGCCGACAGTAACGGCCCCGGGCCGCGCCGCCCCGGGCCACGGGCAGTCCCCTGGTCGACGGTCTTCGGTCGGTTCCGGGCCTGGCGGGACACCGGTGTGCTCACCTCGCTGCTCGAAGGTCTGATCGCCGAGGCCGCCCGCGAAGGGAGGGCGGACCTGTCCCTGGTCAGCGTGGACTCCACGACTGTGCGCCTCGTACGACCGATCAACTGATCACAACCTCACGGGTCAGAACACCTGGTACTCCAGTGGCAGCAGCGCAGCGGGCACGAGTGCCGAACGCGGGCAGCCCGGCCACGGCCAGGCCCACGACGATCAGCCCGAACACGACCGAACCCCCGAGGAAGCAGCCGAAGTTGTTCTCCGGCCGAGCGCCCCGGTGGACCGCCCGGTGCCCGCCCAGGCCGACCCGGGCCGCCGCCTCGGCGGTCTCCCCCGGGACCGGCCGAGCCGGGGGCCGTGCGGGCCCGGCCCTACGTGCACCAGAACAGGAACGGCGTGCAGCTCGCCGTCGGCTTCGGCGTCGCGGTGGCCGAGGGCCGCGGCGCGGGCGTCGAGGGCGGCAGGGCGGTGGGCGGGGCGGTGCTCGGTACCGGCGGGGCCGGCGGCGCCGGATCCGGGTCCGGAGCGCGGGTGCTCGTCGACGCGGCCGGCGTGCTGCGCCTGGCGGAGGGCGTGGGGCTCGCACTGGTGCGCTGCGCGACCGGCGTGACGGGGGCCGTGGTCGCCGCGGGTGCGGTGCCGGCCGTGGCCGGTGCCGCGGCCGGGCCGGTCGGCGACTCCACCACGACCGGCCGGACGGCGTCGGGCGCGGGCGGCACGTCCTCCGAACCGTTGGCCACCAGGGCCGCCGCACCGAGCCCCACGACGGCCAGGCCGACGGCCGAGAGCAGCAGCACGCCCGGCCGCCGTCCGGACCGCCGGGGAGTGCGCCGGGAGGCGGCCCGTCCGGGAGGCCCGTCGGACGACGGCGGTGACGGCACGGGCGCCGCCACCGGGGTGACGAGGGTGTCCGCCGGCCCGTCCGGGGCGGTCGCCGCGGGCGTGCCGCAGCCGGGGCAGGCCAGCGCGCCGTTCAGGTGGCGGCGGCAGGGTACGCAGTAGTCCATGAGTTCTTCCCGTGCTGCCGGGGTGGCCGGCACACGCCGGTTGTCGTCGACCGGCTCCCGCGCACTCCGTCGTGCGCATGCGGAGCCTAGGCAGGCCGACCGTGAGGGTTCCAGACCGTTCTGTGGTGCTTCTGCAAAGATTGCGCGCCCCGCCGGACAAGGCGGTGGAAGGGAAGTAGGAGGAGCAGGAGGAGCAGGAAGTCGGCTGGGCCGACTTCTCGCGCGCGGTCACGGGGCGGGGACGGTGGCCGTGGCGGTGACCGTGGCGGGGGCGGGCTCCTGGGGCGCGGCCGGACGGGCGGGGCAGGCCCAGGCGGTGAGGGCGAGGAGGAGGGCGACCGGGAGGAGGGTGAGCGCAGCCACCTCGGTCCCGGTGCCGCGCAGCTCAGACGGCACGGGGAGCGGGGAGAGCCGGAAGGTCGAGTTCGGCCCAGACGGTCTTGGCATGGGGACGGCGGGGCTCGGCGCCCCACCGGTCCGCGAGGGCGTCGATGAGGACGAGTCCGCGCCCGGACTGCGCGTCGGGCTCGCAGACGGCGGGGAGGACCGGGCGCCGGTCGCCCCGGCAGTCGGAGACCTCGATGCGGAGCACATGGGCACCGGCGGTGAGGGCGAGGGCCAGCTCGAACCGCCGGCCATCGACGAGAGCGTCCTGCGAAGGCCCCTGGGCGGCTGGGACGTCCACTCAGGGCAGCTTCGTCGGCTCCTGGAGGTCGGACTGACCCGAGGCATGGTCGTCCAGGTCCTGCCGTTGGACAGAACCGAGCACGCGGGCATGGGTGGCGCGTTCATTCTGCTGACGCCCAAGGGCCGACCTCAGACCGGCTACATCGAGGTTCAGACGAGCAGTAGGCTGATCACGGATCAGGACGAGGTCCGTATCATGAACGCCCGATACGGCACCCTCAGGGCGCAGGCCCTCACTCCGCAGGAGTCCCTGTCCCTGATCGAGAAGATGCTGGGAGAGCGATGAGCACCGAACTCGCATGGTTCAAGAGCAGCTACAGCAGCAACGAGGGCGGCGCCTGCGTCGAGATCGCCTGGCGCAAGAGCAGCTACAGCGGCAACGAGGGCGGCGAGTGCATCGAGATCGCCGAGGCGACCGAGGCCGTCCACGTCCGTGACTCGAAGGACAAGTCCGGCCCGCAGCTCACCTTCGACTCGGCCGCCTGGCAGGCCTTCGTGGAGTTCGCCGCGTCCGCCGAGGTCTGAGCGCCACCACCCCAAACGGCCCACCGCCCTTCGGCGGCGGGCCGTTGGCGTACCCGGCCCCACCCGCGCCGGGCCTTCCCGGGCCCGTACAGCCGGGCTCTGTACGGGTCGCGGCCCGGCGTCGCCGGTACGGGCCGGGCCCGTCAGGCCCGGCCCTCCCGCAGGGAGCGGGCGCCCGCCCGGGCGAACGGGCCGGCCAGCAGGCCGACGGCCGCGCCGAGGGCGAGGCCGAGCAGGCTGTCCAGGACGTCCCGGGCGGTGCAGGCCTGGCCGATGCCGGGCAGCGCGTACTGCGCGCACTCGATGGCGAACGGGAGTGCCGCCGCCCCCAGCAGCACGGTCGCCGCCCGGGCCCGGGTGCCCGCGAGCGCGCCCGCGAGGCCGATCGGGACGAACAGGGCGAGGCAGAGGCCGCCCGGGTTCAGCACGGTGAGGTCGTGCATCGGCATCAGGCCGAGGCCGGTGAGGGTGCAGTGCCGCACGGCGTGCCGGGAGTACGCCGAGAGCGGGCCCCAGCTGTCCGGCAGCAGGGTCAGCGTGGCCACCCCGCCGAGGGCGAGCAGCAGGACGAACGCCACCGCCCAGTGCGCGCGCAGCCACCGCCCGACGACGCGGTTCAGCAGCGCGGCCGGCACCAGCGAGCAGAGCAGCCCGGGCCAGAACATCGGCATCGTGCCGAGGACAGCTTTGATCACGCCCACACGGACGCCGTCGAACACCCACCCGGTTCTCCCGGGCAGCACCGGCCGTCCGGCCGCCTGTCGGCCCGGCGCGGGCGCCACCCCAACTCCCGCCGTCCGTACGACATATCGCATGACAATCGGCTATCTCGCTCGATCGAGCGAAGAATCCGCCGTATCCGGATTTCCGCCACGCCGGAAGGGGAACATCAGCACGTCCGCGCCCGAACGAACCCCTGTCCGGGCGGTACCGACTCCGGCCACTTGGATCAGCCCGTGACTACCTCCGCCCCCGTGTGGGACTGCCCCTTCAACCACACCGAAGGCCTGGAGTTCGACCCGCTCCTGAAGCAACTGCTCACCGAGGAGCCGGTCGCCCGGATCCGGCTGCCGCACGGCGAGGGCGAGGCCTGGCTGGCCACCCGGTACGAGGACGTCCGCGTGGTCACCACCGACCGGCGGTTCAGCCGCGCGGCCGGCATCGGCCGCGACCTGCCCCGGATGACGCCCGCCCCGATCGCCCAGGCCGAGGCGATCAACCTGATGGACCCACCGGCCCACAACCGGCTGCGGCGGCTGGTGGCCAAGGGCTTCACCAACCGCCAGGTCGAGCGGCTGCGCCCGAAGACACAGCAGACCGTCGACGGGTACCTGGACGGCATGGAGGAGCACGGCGCCCCGGCGGACCTCGTGCAGCACCTCTCCGCCCGGCTCCCGATGACCACCATCTGCGAGCTGCTCGACATCCCCGGGCCGGACCGCGCCGAACTGCGCGGCCACGCCGTCGCGATGATGACGATGGGCCCCGGCAGCGGCGCCGGCCAGGAGCACGCCAAGGCCGCCCTGCGCGCCTACTTCTCCGATCTGACGGCCACCCGCCGCCGCGACCCCGGCGAGGACCTGATCAGCGCCCTCGCCACCGCGCGGGACGAGGAGGAGCTGCTGGACGACCAGGAGCTCGCCGTGATGGCGATGGTCCTGCTGGTCACCGGCCACGACACCAGTACCTACCAGCTGAGCAACATCACCTACACCCTGCTCACCCACCCCGAGCAGCTCGCCAAGCTGCGCGCCGAGCCGGAGACGCTGCCGCGCGCCCTGGAGGAGCTGCTGCGCTTCATCCCGTTCCGGCAGGGCGTCGGCATCGCCCGGGTGGCCACCGAGGACGTCGAGCTGGGCGGGGTGCTGATCCGGGCCGGCGAGGCGGTGCACGTCTCCTACCTGGCCGCCAACCGCGACCCGGCGATGTTCGAGCGCCCGGACGAGCTGGACCTCTCCCGTGGCACGGCCAACCACATGACCTTCGGCTACGGCACCCACCACTGCGCCGGCGCCCACCTCGCGCGGATGGAGCTCCAGGTCGCCATCGGTACGCTGCTGCGGCGCTTCCCCGGGCTGCGGCTGGCCGTGCCCGCCGAGGAGCTGGACTGGCGGACGGGCTCGATCTGGCGCTACCCGCGCACCCTGCCGGTCGCCTGGTGACCTCTCCGCCGCAGCAGTGCGGCGCACCTCCCACGCACCCGTAGGCCACCGCCCGCGCCGGCCCCGCCCGCGCGGGTCACCAGGGGAGACCTCACACCCATGGCAACACTCTGCCGTCCCGCCGTCGCCGTACCCGAACACGTCATCACCCTCGACGAGACCCTCGACCTGGCCCGCACCCTGCACGCCGACCACCCCCAACTCCCCCTCGCGCTGCGGCTGATCCAGAACACCGGGGTGCGGACGCGGCACCTGGTGCAGCCGATCGGCGAGACGCTGCGCCACCCCGGCTTCACCGCCCGGAACGCGGTCTACGAGCGCGAGGCCAAGCGCCGCGTCCCCGAGGTGGTCGAACGCGCCCTGGGCCACGCGGAGTTGTCCGCCCGGGAGGTCGACCTGATCGTCTACGTCTCCTGCACGGGCTTCATGATGCCCTCGCTGACCGCCTGGCTGATCAACACGATGGGCTTCCGCTCCGACACCCGCCAGGTGCCGATCGCCCAGCTCGGCTGCGCGGCCGGCGGTGCCGCCGTCAACCGCGCCCACGACTTCTGCCGCGCCTACCCGGGCGCCAACGTCCTGATCGTGGCCTGCGAGTTCTGCTCGCTCTGCTACCAGCCGACCGACCTCGGCGTCGGCTCGCTGCTCTCCAACGGCCTGTTCGGGGACGCGATCGCCGCCGCCGTGGTGCGCGGCCGCGGCGGCACCGGCGTGCACATCGAGCGCAACGGCTCGCACCTCGTCCCGGACACCGAGGACTGGATCTCCTACGGCGTCAAGGACACCGGCTTCCACTTCCAGCTGGACAAGCGCGTCCCCGGCACGATGGAGATGCTCGCCCCGGCCCTGCGCACCCTCGCCACCCAGCACGACTGGGACGTCTCCGGGCTGGGCTTCTACATCGTGCACGCCGGCGGCCCGCGCATCCTGGACGACCTCTGCCACTTCCTCGACCTGGAACCGGCCGCCTTCCGGTTCAGCCGCGCCACGCTCACCGAGCGCGGCAACATCGCCAGCGCGGTGGTCTTCGACGCGCTGGCCCGCCTCTTCGAGGAGGGCGGCGTCGCCGACGGCACGCACGGCCTGATCGCCGGCTTCGGGCCGGGCATCACCGCCGAGATCTCGCTCGGCAGCTGGGCCGGGGTGCCTGTCGAGGCCACCATCCCGCACCGCCCGCGCCTGCTCCGGGCCACCGACCTCCAGCCGAAGTACGGTGTTCCGGCAGCATCCTGACGTTCCGGCGGGCAGCACCTGGGCGGCCCGACCGGACTATGATCAGTGAATGACGGACATCACCGAGAGAGCCGGCGGCCTCACGGACCTGCCGGCCCGGTTCCCGCAGTTGCACGCCCCGCAGTACTGGGCCTGGGGCCGGTACGACGCGCAGTTCTCCACCGCGCTGCCGCCGGACGACCTCGTCACCAACATCCACCTGGTCGGGTTCGCCGCCGGGCGCATCGTGCTCTGCCGGGACGACCGCGACCACTGGTTCCTGCCGGGCGGCACCCGTGAGAGCGGCGAGTCGGTCGAGTCCTGCCTGGTGCGCGAACTGCAGGAGGAGGCCGGCGCCCGGCTGCTCGGCGAGCCGGTCTGGCTCGGCGCGCACCGCTGCGTGACCGACCTGGCCGAGCCGTACCGGCCGTGGCAGCCGCACCCGGAGAAGGCCTGGCTCTGGGGCTGGGCGGACGTCGCGGTGGACTCCACGCCGACCAATCCGGACGACGGCGAGCAGGTGGTCGAGGTGCGGGCGGTGGAGCCGGCCGAGGCGCAGCGGCTGCTGGTCCGGGGCCACGAGGTCTGGTGGGCCGAGCTGATCGGCCTCGCGGTGGAGCTGCGGACCAGGGCGGCCACGGGCTGAGGGCGCGCCGCCGGGCGTCCACGGGCCGAGGGCCCGCCGCCGGGCGCCCCTTCCCTCCCCTCCACCGCTCCACACCCCGGCGGCCCGGAGATCACCGGGATGGCCGATCATCGGCGCGCATCGCCCGATATGCGGTGATATGACTCGTTTGAACTCGGGTCTGCACCGACGGGAGCGTCATGGACAACTACCCGCTGCTCAACATCTTCTGGACGATGCTGGAGCTGTTCCTCTGGATCCTCTGGTTCTTCCTGCTCTTCAAGATCATCACGGACATCTTCCGGAGCCACGACCTCAGCGGCTGGGGCAAGGCCGGCTGGCTGATCCTGGTGATCCTGATCCCGCTGATCGGCGTCCTCGTCTACGTCATCGCCCGCGGGAAGTCGATGGGCGAGCGGGACGTCGCGCAGGCCAGACAGAACGAGGCCGCGTTCAAGGCCTACATCCGTGACGCGGCCGGCGACGCTCCCCCGGACGCCGCGCAGGGCCGCAGCCACGTCGACGAGCTGGCCAGACTCGCGGACCTCAGGGCCGGCGGCGCCATCACCGAGGAGGAGTACCAGAAGGCCAAGGACAAGATCCTGGCCTGAGGCCCGGCAGGCCGGCGGCACGGCTGCCGGGCAACACGACGGCCCGGCAGCACGCGGCGGGCCGGTGGACCTCTCCGGTCCGCCGGCCCGCCGCCGTTCGACTCCCGCTCGGCGCCTTCCGGGCTCAGTGCCTTCCCCGGCTCAGCGCCGCCCGGAGCGGCGGCCGCCCTCGGCCCCGGCGCCGCCGGTCAGCCCGGCCCGGCGCAGCGCGTCCGCCATGGCACTGTTGGACGGCGCCGCCTGGCCACCACCCGCACCGGCCCCGGCGCCCTGCCCGCCGCCCTGCCCGCCGCGGCGGTCCTGCCGCGGCGGCCGCCCCTGGCGGGAGCCGCGGTCACCACGGTCGCCGCCGCGCTCCCCCCGCTCGCCGCGGTCGCCTCGGTCCCCGCCCTGGCCGCCGCGCTCCCGGCCGACCTCGTCGTCCAGGCGCAGCGTGAGCCCGATCCGCTTGCGCGGCACGTCCACCGTCGTCACCCGGACGGTCACGATGTCACCCGGCTTGACCACCTCGCGCGGGTCCTTGACGAAGGTCTTCGACAGCGCCGAGACGTGCACCAGGCCGTCCTGGTGCACGCCCACGTCCACGAAGGCACCGAAGGCGGCGACATTGGTGACCACGCCCTCCAGCAGCATGCCCACCTCCAGGTCGCCGATCTTGTCGACGCCCTCCTTGAAGGTCGCGGTGCGGAACGCCGGGCGCGGGTCACGGCCCGGCTTGTCCAGCTCGCCCAGGATGTCGGTGACGGTCGGGACGCCGAAGACGTCGTCGGCGAAGTCGCCCGGCCGCAGCGCCCGCAGCGCGCTGCCGTTGCCGATCAGCTGCCGCAGCTCCCCGCCGGTGGCGGCCAGGATCCGGCGCACCACTGGGTAGGCCTCGGGGTGCACGCTGGAGGCGTCCAGCGGGTCGTCGCCGTCCGGGATCCGCAGGAAGCCCGCGCACTGCTCGAAGGCCTTCGGGCCCAGCCGGGCGACGTCCTTGAGCGCCTTGCGGGTGCGGAACGGGCCGTTCGCGTCCCGGTGCGCCACGATGTTGTCGGCCAGCGTCCCGGTGACACCGGAGACCCGGGTGAGCAGCGGCGCCGAGGCGGTGTTGACGTCCACGCCGACCGCGTTGACGCAGTCCTCGACGACCGCGTCCAGCGAGCGGGAGAGCTTCACCTCGCTCAGGTCGTGCTGGTACTGGCCGACCCCGATCGACTTGGGGTCGATCTTCACCAGCTCCGCCAGCGGGTCCTGCAGCCGGCGGGCGATCGAGACCGCGCCGCGGATCGACACGTCCAGCTCCGGCAGCTCCTGGGAGGCGAACGCGGAGGCCGAGTAGACCGAGGCGCCGGCCTCGCTGACCATCGCCTTGGTGAGGCCCAGCTCCGGGTGGCGCTTGAGGAGGTCCTCGGCGAGCTTGTCCGTCTCCCGCGAGGCGGTGCCGTTGCCGATCGCCACCAGGTCGACGGCGTGCTTCTTCGCCAGCGCCGCCAGGGTCGCGATCGAGGCGTCCCACTTGTTGGCCGGCTGGTGCGGGTAGATCGTGTCGTGGGCGACGACCTTGCCGGTCGCGTCCACGACCGCCACCTTCACGCCCGTCCGGAAGCCCGGGTCGAGGCCCATGGTCGAGCGGGTGCCGGCCGGGGCGGCCAGCAGGAGGTCGCGCAGGTTCGCCGCGAAGACGCGCACCGCCTCGTCCTCGGCCTCCTGGCGCAGCCGGCCGCGCAGGTCGATGCCGAGCCGGACGAGCACCCGGGTGCGCCAGGCCCAACGGACGGTGTCGCCCAGCCACTTGTCGGCCGGCCGGCCGTGATCGGCGATCCCGAAGCGGGCGGCGATCCGCCGCTCGTAGTCGTTCTCCCCGGGGAGGTCGCCCTCCTCGCCGTCGTAAGGGGAGAGGTCGAGGCTCAGCACCTCCTCCTTCTCGCCGCGCAGCATCGCCAGGATCCGGTGCGAGGGGAGCTTGGTGTACGGCTCGGCGAAGTCGAAGTAGTCGGCGAACTTGGCGCCGTCCTGCTCCTTGCCGTCGCGGACGGTGGCCACCAGACGGCCCCGCGTCCACATCCGCTCGCGCAGCGAGCCGACCAGGTCGGCGTCCTCGCCGAACCGCTCGACCAGGATCGCCCGGGCGCCCTCCAGCGCGGCCGCCCCGTCGGCGACGCCCTCGGCGAGGTAGCCCGCGGCCAGCGCCGCCGGGTCCTGCGTCGGGTCGGCCAGCAGCGTGTCGGCGAGCGGCTCCAGACCGGCCTCGCGGGCGATCTGCGCCTTGGTGCGCCGCTTCGGCTTGTACGGCAGGTAGATGTCCTCCAGCCGGGCCTTGGAGTCGGCCGCGAGGACCTGCGCGCGCAGCGCGTCGTCCAGCTTGCCCTGCGCGTCGATCGACTCCAGGACGGCCGCCCGGCGCTCCTCCAACTCCCGCAGGTAGCGCAGCCGCTCCTCCAGCGTGCGCAGCTGGGTGTCGTCCAGCGAGCCGGTGACCTCCTTGCGGTAGCGGGCCACGAACGGCACGGTGGCACCGCCGTCCAGCAGCTCGACCGCCGCCTTCACCTGCGCGTCGCGTACGCCCAGCTCCTCGGCGATCTGTCGCTGGATCGCCTGCTGGGCCTGCTTGGCCACCTGTTCGACTGGCGTGGTCACGAAGCCGGTCACCTTCTCCAGAGTTGCTGTCCCCGTACGCCCTGCATTCTGGCAGGTACCCGCGACACCCCGGCCCGCCCCCGTCGTGCCCGGGCGTGGCGCGGCGCGGCGCCGCCCGGCACGGCGGGGGCAGGCCGGGGCGTGCGGAGGCAGTCGCCTGCCCCCCGTTCGCCCGGGCCCGCGCCCCGTTCGCCCCGGCCTGCGCCGGCCTGCGCCGGCCGCCGGAGCGGCTGCCGGTACGGGTCAGCAGAGGCTGCGCGAGGGGCGGCCGTCGTCGGCCACCCGGATCAGGTGGGTCTCCCGGTCCGTCACCAGGCGCAGCTGGTCCGGGCCCACCCAGACGGCCTCCGTGATGCCGTCGGCGTCGCCGTCGATGCAGGCGACGTCCCACCGGCGGGTGGCCGGACCGGAGCCGTGGTCGAGGAAGACCGTGTAGTACGGATCGGGGCCGAGCCCCTGCGTCTGCACCTGCACCACCAGGCGGTGGTCCGGGCGGCCCGGGGCCGGCTCGGTGCTCAGCGTCGTCGGGTCGCTCGCGAGGAAGGTCCCGAGGAGCAGGAACGGCATGGCGAGGACCCCCAGGGTCAGCACGCCCATGCCGAACATGCCGCGGACCCAGACCGGCCAGTGCGAGAACACCAGCGCCACGATCAGCAGCACCACGATCAGCGCGCCGAACACCCCCGGCGCGTCCAGCCAGTCCCGCAGGACCAGCAGCCCTCCCGACCTCCGGCTCACCCGGCCCGTCACGGCAGCGCCGGCCAGTACCGCCGCGCCCCCGAACGCCCCCCACGAGACCCGGCGCTCCCCCTTGATCGTCATGTCACCAGCCTAGTGTTCGAAATTCGGCCGATCGACGGGGAGGCCGGGAGTACAGTGCCGGGCATGTGCGCTGCCACTCGGATGCACGACCGCCTGTACGACGACGAACCGGACATCGACTCCGCCCTGGTCCGGCGGCTGGTCGCGGCACAGTTCCCGCAGTGGCGGGGGCTGCCGCTCGAACGGGTCGTCTCCTCGGGGGCGGACAACGCGATGTTCCGGCTCGGGCCCGAACTCGCCGTCCGGCTGCCCCGGGTGGGGTTCGCGGCCGACAGCATCCGGCGCGAGCGGGAGTGGCTGCCCCGGCTGGCCCCGCACCTGCCGCTGCCGATCCCGGTACCGCTGGCACACGGCCGCCCGGCCGCCGGCTACCCCTGGGAGTGGTCGGTGCTGCGCTGGGCGAAGGGCGTCAACCCGGCCGTCGGAGCGATCGCCGCACCTCTCCAACTCGCCCAGGACCTCGCCGGGTTCATCTCCGCACTGCGCACCGTCGACCCGGCCGACGGCCCGCCCGCCCAGCGCGGGGTGCCGCTCCGGCTGCGCGACGCCGCCACCCGCGCGGCGATCGGCCGGCTGCACGGGGCTATCGACACGGCTACGGCAACGGCGCTCTGGGAAAAGGCACTTCAGCTGCCCGACCGCGCCGGCCGGCCGGTCTGGATGCACGGCGACCTCTCCCCCGGCAACGTCCTGCTCGGCGGCCGCCGACTCGGCTCCGTCATCGACTTCGGCGCGGCGGGTGTCGGCGACCCGACCGTGGACCTGATCGCGGCCTGGAACCTCCTCCCCGCGACGGCCCGCCCCGTCTTCCGCGCCGGGGTCGCCGCCGACGACGTGGAGTGGGAACGCGGCCGCGCCTGGGCGCTGTCCATCGCGCTCATCCAACTCCCCTACTACCGCACGACCAACCCGGCGCTGGCCGCCAACGCCCGCCACGTCATCCGCGAGGTCCTGGCCGACCGGAGCCTCTGAGACGGCCCGGGCGGCGGCCCGCCCAGGGCGGGCCACTTCGTGCGGGCCGCCGCGGGCGGGCCACGGCGCCCTCAGAGCGCGGCGCGAGCCTCCTCCACCGAGTGCAGCACGGCCTTGGCGTCGGCCACCGCGGCAAGGGCGCCGGCCTCGTCCAGCAGCGCGTGCGCGTCGGCCGGGCGGCCGTCGGCGGCGGCGAGGTGGGCAAGGCCGACCAGGTTGGCGGCGACGCCCGCGGGGAAGGCGAGTTCGCGGCGCAGCCGGGTCGACTCCTCCAGCAGGGCGCGGGCGGCGGCCAGGTCGCCGGTCATGTGGGCGGCGATGCCGAGGTGGCGCAGGGCGTAGGAGAGCGTGCGGTCGTCGCCGGCGGCCGTCGCCAGGTCCCGCGCGCGGCGGAGGGCGGGGAGGCCGGCCTCGTGGTCACCGCGGACGACCTGGTGGTAGACGCCGGTCCAGAACTCGGCCTCGGCCTCGCCGCGTCGGTCGTCGAGCGCGCGGTAGAGCCCGGCGGCACGCTCGAAGTAGGCCAACTCGGCCACGTCCGCCTCCCGTTGCTGGAGGAAGCGGGCGTGCAGGACGCGGCCGCGGGCGAGCGCGAGGTCGGCCTCGGCGGCGTCCAGGGCGCGGTCGGCCGCGGGCAGGAGGTCCGTCTCGCCACCGAAGGTGGCGCGGTCGCACAGGAGTTGGGCCTGGGTGATTCGTTCGTCCATGCGCTCGACCCTAGGCGTCCGTGCGGCCGCCCGGGGCAGCATCCGTCACATCCCGGGCCGATGCGAGGACCCGGTCGAGCGTGGCCCGCCCGGCCGGCCCCCAGGTCGGCTTGCCACCCGGGAGGCCCAGCTCGCCGGCCCGGCCGATGCCGAGCAGGCCCAGACCGCGCAGGACGGCCCACCCGCGGGCGCGCCGCAGCGTCGCGCCGTCCACCCGGCCGCCCGTGCCCGCCGCCCCGGCCGCGTACACGTCGAAGAGGTGGGCGGCCGACCCGGCGGGCAGCAGCATCCACGCGGCCGCGAGGTCGGTCGCCGGATCACCGGCGCAGAGGTCGCCGAAGTCGAGCACGCCCGCGAGCGTGCCGTCCGCGACGACGACGTTGGCCGGGTGCAGGTCGGCGTGGAGCCAGACGGCGGGGCCGGACCACTCGGGCGCCCGGACGGCGTCCTCCCAGACCTCCCGGATCCCGGGCCCGAGCTCGCCGAGCTCGCCGGCACCACCACTGCCGCCACCGAGGACGGACCGGAACGCCCGTTCGAAGTCGTCCGCGCGCCCGGCCAACGGCCCGCCACGGTACGGGCTCCGCGGCGCGTCGGCGGGGGCCTCCCGGTGGAGCGCGCCGAGGAAGCCCGCCAGCTGGTCCGCCGCGTGCCGGCCCCTGGTCACCGGGGCCAGGTCGGCCGGCTCGCCGGCCACCCAGGCGGCGATGGTCCACGGCCGGGGGAAGTGCGCGGAGGGGCGGCCGGCCCGCACCGGGACGGGTACCGGGAGCGGAAGGCGCGGGGCCAGGACGGGCAGCCACTGCCGCTCCTTCTCCAACAGGGCCGGCGCGCGCGTCGTCCGCGGCAGCCGCACGGCCAACTCCTCGCCGAGCCGCCACACCTGGTTGTCCCAGCCACCGTCCACCGCCCGCAGTACCAGGCCGGCGAGGTCCGGGTGCTGCTCGCGCAGCAGGGCACGCACCGCGGCCCCGTCGATCTCCGGAGCGCCCGCGTTCCCGCCGCCCGCGCCGCCCGACCCCTCCGCGCCGTCCTCGCCGTCCGCGCCGTCCGTCATGACCGTCATGAGCGCCATGGTCGCAGCTCGCACCCGGCCGGATCCAGCGGCGGCCGGGCCGAACGCCCCCGGTAGGGTGCGGAGATGACACGTCATATCGCCTTCGACGGCCTCTGCAACTTCCGTGACCTGGGCGGCTACCCGACCGCCGACGGCAGGCCGACGCGCTGGGGCCGGCTGTACCGCTCGGACTCCCTCGGCAAGCTCTCCGCACCCGCCGACCTGGAGCGCTTCCGGGCCCTCGGGATCGGGACGGTGATCGACCTGCGCTACCCGTGGGAGATCGCCCGCCGGGGCCGGATACCGGAGCCGGCCGGGGTGGCCTACCACAACCTGTCGATCGAGCACCGGCCGTACGACCAGGCCGAGATCGACCCGGAGCTCGACCCCTGGCGGTACCTGGCCGACCGGTTCGCCGAGGTCGCCGCGGACGGGACGGCGGAGATCCGGCAGGTGCTGGAGGTGATCGCCGCGGCGGACCGCCCGGTGGTGTTCCACTGCGCGTCGGGCAAGGACCGTACGGGGCTGATCGCCGCACTGGTACTCAGCCTGCTCGGGGTCGGCGAGGACGACGTGGCCGCGGACTTCGCGCTCACCGAGCTGGCCACCGCCCGGCTGGTCGCCGACTGGCACGCCGCCAACCCCGGGCGCACGCTGCGCTGGCCGGGCTTCGGGCGCGCGCCGGAGGCGGTCATCCGGCTCGCGCTCGCCGACCTCGCCGGCACCCACGGCTCGGTGCACGCCTACGCCACCGGTGCACTCGGCATCGACGAGCGGCTGATCGACGAGCTGCGGGCCCGACTGGTCGCCGCCTAGCGAGCTGCGGGCCCGACCGGTCGCCGCCCGGCCGATCGGCGGCGGAAGCCGGCCGGGCCCCCGAGCCCCGGCCCCCGGCACCGACCTCGCCGACCGGCGGCCGGCGGGACCCCTCAGCGGCGGCGGGGCCGCCCCTGGCCGCCGCCGCTGCCGCTGCGACCGCCCGCCCGGCCGGCCTGCGGCTTGCGGGGCGGCCGGCCCGCCGAGCCGGCGGCCGAACCGGCGGCGGGGGCGGTGACCGTGTCCGGCCAGTGGCCGGGCCGGGTGAGGGCCTCCGGGAGCCGGGTGGCGGCGTCGCCGCGGGCGGCGTTGAGCTGCGTCTGGGTGAGGAAGAGCGCCCCGGTGAGGTCGGCGCCCGCGAGCTCCGCGTCGCGCAGGTCCGCACCGATCAGGTCGGCGAGCCGCAGGTCGGCGCCGGAGAGGTCGGCGGCGACCAGCAGGGCACCGCGCAGATTGGCGCCGCGCAGGTCCGCACCGCGCAGCCGGGCCCCGAACAGGTCGGCGCCGCGGTGCTCGCGGCGGCGCGGGACGGCGGCGCGGACGAGCTCGCTCGCCTTCAGCAGCAGCTCGGCCACGCCCTGCCGGTGCGCGGGGACGTCCACCGCCAGGATCTCGTCGGGGGTGCCGGCCGCGAGCCGCGCCGTCTCCTCCAGCGCCTGCTGCAGCTCGGCACGGACAGGGCGGGCCGGGGCGAGGGCGAGCGCCTCGGTGAGGTACCGGAGCAACTCGTGCAGCTGCCGGACCACGGGGAACACCTCGAACATCCGCGGCGCGGTCGCCGGCTCCTCGCGCCAGCTGCGGCCGCCGAAGGTGACCTGCGAGACGTACTGGCCGGCCCCGAAGCAGTCGTAGACGGTGCAGCCCTGGAAGCCGCGGTCGCGCAGCCGGGCGTGGATGCCGCAGCCGAAGTCGGCCTGCAGGTTGCGGCAGGGGGTGCCGGCGGACTTGTCGACGGCGAAGTCGGCGCCGGCGGCGAACGGCAGCGCGACACAGCACAGCCCGAAGCAGCTGCCGCAGTCGGACAGAAGGGTGAGGGGTGTGAGGGGTGCCACTGTTCGGTTGTCCTCCGTGCGACGTGTCGGTGCGCTGTAGAGCGTACCGACACCACCCCGGCCACCGGGGCCGTCCGGGAACCGGGGAGCCGGCCACCGCAGTCCGTTAGTGTGGTCGGCCGGTGTCGGTCCCGGTCCGCACGGAGTCGGGGACGCCGAAGCCCTCGGGGGCGCCGGGCGACCGGAGCCACCGCGGCGACCGATCGGCCGGACCGGCCGGCCCACCGATCACTGGAGGAGAGCAGGCATGTCCCGGCACGACGTGACGGCGTACCCGGACACCGAGGACACGGGCGACCGCGGCGGCACCACGCCCGCCGCCGGCGCCCCGGCCCCCGACGCCCCGCGCTTCTCCCCCCGCGCCCGCACCGCCGCACTGACGCTGCTCTGCCTCGCGGTCTGCCTCGGCATCGCCGCCCAGCAGTGGGTCACGCTCCAGCTCGGCGGCTTCGACCTCGGGATCTTCGACCAGGGCGTGCGCGGCTACGCGCACTTCGGCCTGCCGGTGTCCTCACTGAAGAGCTTCCACCACGAGTTCCCGCCGGGCTTCTCGCTGCTCGGCGACCACTTCTCGCCGGTGATCGCGCTGATGGCGCCGCTGTACTGGATCTGGGACGACCCGCGCTCGCTGCTGATCGGCCAGGCGCTCTGCTTCGCGGCCGGCGTGCCGCTGATCCGCCGGGTGGCGGCGCACTGCTTCGCCGACGCGGACCCGCGCACCGCCCGCCGGGCCGCCGACCTGGCGGGCCTGGCGTACGCCCTGGGCTGGCCGCTGCTGGTGGCCTCGCGCGGCGGGTTCCACGAGGTGGCCTTCGCCGTCCCGCTGACCCTGCTGATGCTGGAGCGCGGCATGGCCCGCCGCTACGGCACGGCCGCGCTGGCCGGGCTGCTGCTCTGCTGCACCAAGGAGGACCTCGGCCTGCTGGTCGGCGCCTACGGGCTGGTGCTGCTGCTGCGCGCCCGCCGGGAGGACGACCGGGGCCGGCGCCGGCAGAGCGCCCGCTGGGGCGTGGGGCTCCTCCTCGGCGGCCCGCTGGCCTCGGCCGTCGCGATCGCCCGGCTGGTGCCGGCGATGGGCGGGGTGCCCGGCTACTACTGGAACTACCAGTCGCTCGGCGCGGACGGGGGCGACGCCGTCTCCCACGTCCTGGCCGATCCGACCCTCCTCGTCTCCACCCTCTTCGACGCACCGCTGAAGCCTCTGCTGCTGCTCTGGATCTTCGGCACGCTGTTCGCCCTGCCGCTCCGCTCGGCCACGATCATCTGCGCCGTGCCGCTGCTCGCGGAGCGGGTGCTCTCCAGCAACCCGAACCACTGGTCGATCGCCCGCCACTACGACGCGTTCCTCTGGCCGGTCCTGCTGGTCGCCGCGCTGGAGGTGCTGGGCCGCTGCCACCGCAGCCCGCTCACCCGCCGGCTCGGCCTGGCGGCGGCGGCCGTGACGGTGGCGGCGGCGCTGCCGATCGGCGTGGCCGCACTGTTCGTCCCCGCCCACTGGCAGCCGAGCACGAGCGCGGCGGCGCTGCTCCGCGGGGCCGAGCGGATCCCGGACGGGGCGACGGTCGAGGCCGACAACCAGGCCGCGCCGCGGCTCTCGGCGCGGACCGACGTCGTGCTGGTGGACGAGAAGCCGCGCGGGCGCGAGTACGTGCTGATCCGCTCCGACAAGCGGGCGTTCCCGTTCCGGACCGACCGCGAGCAGGTGGCCCGGATCGAGCTGCTGCTCGCCCACGGGTACCGGCAGCTCTGGGCGGAGGACGGCGTGGTGCTGCTGCACCGGGAGAGCACGGAGCCGGTCCCCGGCGAGCAGGTGCCGGGCCCGGACAGCACGCCGTACCAGGACGAGGTGCCGTCCGACGTCGGCCACAACCTCTTCCGGGGCTGACGGCCGGCTGGACAGCCCTGAAGGGCCGGAGAGGCCGGGAGCCCAGCCCCCGGCCGGCGAGTCACCCGACCCGCGAGTCGACCGCTCCCGGGCCGTACGGGAGCAGCTCGGCGCGCTTCGGCGGCCGGCCGTCGCCCGAGGAGCGGCCGGTGAGGCGGCGCCCGATCCAGGGGCCGAGGTGGGTCCGGGCCCACCGGGCGTCGGCGGCCAGCTTCCCGGCCCGCCCGGCCGGGGCGGCGGTCGGCAGCGGGGCGCGCCAGTCGTACCCGACGGGGCGCCCGAGCGCCTCCAGCACGGCGTCGGCGACCCGGCGGTGGCCCTCCGGCGACAGGTGCAGCCGGTCCTCGGCCCAGAGCCGGCGGTCGTCGAAGCAGGGCGCGGCGAACAGGTCGACCACGGCGATGCCGGGGTCCTGGCCGAGCTCGTGGACGAAGGCCTTCATCCGCAGGATCGCGGGCAGCAGCCGGGTGCTGCCGGCCATCCGCCGGGTGGGGTCGGTGCTGGTGAACATCACGACGGTGGCGCCGGTGGCGCGCAGCGCGGTGGCGGAGCGGCCGAGCAGGTCCTCGACGCGGGCGATGTCGCAGCGCGGCCGCAGGACGTCGTTGAGGCCGCCGGCCAGGGTGACCAGCTCGGCACCCATCGTGGTGGCGGCGGGGACCTGCTCGTCGTGGATCTGGCCGATGAGCTTGCCCCGGACGGCGAGGTTGGCGTACCGGAACCCGCCGGCCGGCTGCTCGGCGGCGAGCCGGTCGGCGACCCGGTCGGCCCAGCCCCGGTAGTGGCCGTCCGCCAGCCGGTCGTCGCACATGCCCTCGGTGAAGGAGTCCCCGAGGGCGACGTAGCCGGCGAAGCCGCGGGGGCCGGTGGGCGTGGTCGGCGCGGCGTGCGCGCCCTTCTGCGCAGTGTTCTCCACGGCCGACGATCGTACGCGCAGCGCCGCCGGGGCCGGCCACGGGCCTCCCCCGGCCGGCCGGCGTGCGCCCACGGCCGCTAACCCGCGACGGGCTCCGGAACGGGCACCGGCGCCGGCCCGGGCACCGACTCCGGCACCGGCGCCGGCCCGGTCCCGGCCGGGCCGGTCACCCAGTGGGCCCGGACGGCGTCGGTCGGCCGCTGCTCGCCGAGCGAGCCGAGGCCCCAGGCGCCGAGGGCGTCGATCACCTGACGGAGCGTCGCACCGTGGTCGGTGAGCTCGTAGACAGTGGCGTTGGCGGGCCGTTCCAGCCGGCGCCGCAGGACGAGGCCCTCGGCCTCCAGCTGCTTGAGCCGCGTGGCGAGGATGTCGGTGGAGACGCCGGGCAGGTCGGCGTGCAGGTCCGTGTAGCGGCGCGGGCCGGCCAGGAGTTCACGGACGATCAGGAGGCTCCAGCGCTCCCCCACCGCGTCCAGGGCGCGGGCGACGGCGCAGTACTGGTCGTAGCTTCGGCGTGACATGTCGATCAGCATAGCCAAAAGGTTGGACTTTCCAAGTGCTTACTTGGTAGAACAAAGCAACCAGGGACAATGCGGGTGACGGTCAGGAGGCCGCAGTGGAGTTTCGGCAGTCCAGCAAGCTGGCGGACGTGTGCTACGAGATCCGGGGTCCGGTGGTCGACCAGGCCAACGCCCTGGAGGAGGCCGGGCACAGCGTGCTGCGGCTGAACACCGGCAACCCGGCCACGTTCGGCTTCGAGGCACCGGAAGAGATCATCCAGGACATCATCCGGAACCTGCCCAACGCGCACGGCTACAGCGACTCCCGGGGCATCCTGCCGGCCCGTCGCGCGGTCGTGCAGTACTACCAGCAGCGCGGTGTCAGCGGAGTCACCGTCAACGACGTGTACCTCGGCAACGGCGTCTCCGAGCTGATCCAGATGGCCGTCACGGCCCTGGTGGACGACGGCGACGAGGTGCTCGTCCCGATGCCGGACTACCCGCTCTGGACGGCCGTGGTCCGGCTGGCCGGCGGCAAGGCGGTGCACTACGCCTGCGACGAGGAGGCGGAGTGGTACCCCGACCTCGACGACATCGCGGCAAAGATCACCGCCCGCACCAAGGCCATCGTGGTCATCAACCCCAACAACCCGACCGGCGCGGTCTATCCGAAGGAGCTCCTGGAGGGCATCCTCGAACTCGCCCGCCGGCACCACCTGATGGTCCTCGCGGACGAGATCTACGACAAGATCCTCTACGACGGCACCGAGCACCACTGCCTGGCCGCGCTCGCCGACGACGTGCTCACCCTCACCTTCAACGGCCTCTCCAAGTCGTACCGGGTGGCCGGCTTCCGCAGCGGCTGGCTGGTCGTCTCCGGGCCCAAGCAGCTCGCCGCCAGCTACCTGGAGGGCCTCACCATGCTCTCCGGCATGCGCCTGTGCCCCAACGTCCCGGCCCAGTACGCGGTACAGGCGGCGCTCGGCGGCCACCAGTCGATCAACGACCTCGTGCTGCCGACCGGCCGGCTCGCCGAACAGCGCGACGTCGCGTACAAGGCGCTGAACGAGATCCCCGGCGTCAGCTGCGTCAAGCCCAAGGGCGCGCTGTACGCCTTCGCCAAGCTCGACCCGGCGGTGCACAAGATCGTCGACGACGAGCAGTTCGTGCTGGACCTGCTGCTCCGCGAGAAGATCCACGTCGTCCAGGGCACCGGTTTCAACTGGCCCCGCCCCGACCACTTCCGCTTCGTCACCCTCCCCCGGGCCGACGACCTGGAGACGGCGATCAACCGGATCGGACGCTTTCTCACCAGCTACCGCCAGGTCTGACGCCGCGGTGGGCAGGCCGGGCCCGGGGTGTCCCCACGCTCCCCGGTCCCGGCCTGCCCACCGCGGCTCGTAGGCCTGCCCACCGCGGCTCGTAGGCTTGTCGACCATGACCGTCCTGCGCTCGACCGCCCTGTTCGCCCTCGCCGCACTCGCCGAGATCGGCGGCTGCTGGCTGATCTGGCAGAGCGTGCGCGAGTCGCGGCCGTGGTGGCTGGCGGGGATCGGGGTGGTCGTCCTCGGCGGCTACGGCTTCGTCGCCGCGCTCCAGCCGGACAGCCACTTCGGCCGGGTGCTGGCCGCGTACGGCGGGGTGTTCGTGGCCGGCTCGCTGCTCTGGGGCGTCGTGGTGGACGGCTTCCGGCCGACCCGCTACGACGTGGCCGGCGCGCTGATCTGCCTGGCCGGGGTCGCCGTGATCATGTACGGCCCCCGGCGCTGAGCGCCGGCCGGCCACCCCGGCCGGCCACCGGTTGCCCCACGGCTGCCGGTTGCTCGACGCACGCCGGCCGCTTCACACCCGCCGCTACTTCACGCCCGCTGCCGCACAGGCCTCCGCGTACGGTCCGGCGCAGATCTCGGCCGCCTTGTAGAGGCCGCCGCCGACCACCGTGGCCTGGATCTTCGCCTTGGTCACGACGATCGGGGTGAGCAGCAGCGAGGGGATGCGCAGCCCGTTGCTGTCGACGCCCGCGCTGGCCGCGGAGCTGATGTCCATCCCCTTCAACAGCTGGACGGCGATGCTGCCCGCGGCGTCCGCCTCCGGCTTGTAGGGCTTGTAGATGGTGTAGGCCTGCTCGCCGGTGAGCACCCGGCGCACCGCGTCCATCGAGGCGTCCTGGCCGCCGACCGGGACGTTCTTGATCCCGGCCGCCTTGAGCGCCTCGATGACGGCGGCGGCCATGCCGTCGTTGGCGGCGTAGACGGCCTGGATGCCGTCCTTCCCGAGAGTTCGGACGGCCTCGTTGGTCTTGGCCGTGGCCACCTCGGGCTTCCACTCGCCGGACTGCTCGTAGCCGATCTTCTTGACCCGCCCGTCGAGCGCCCGGTGCGCGCCGGCCTTGAACATCGCCGCGTTGGGGTCGGACTCCGCGCCGTTGATCATCACGATCTGGGCGGTGGCGGCCTTCGGCCCGAGCGCCTCCAGCAGGGCCTGGCCCTGGATCTCGCCGGTGCGCTGGTTGTCGAAGGAGACGTACGCGGCGACCTTGCCCTCGGCGAGCCGGTCGTAGGCGATGACCTTCGCGCCCTTGGCCTCGGCGGCCGCCACCCACGGGGCCGTCACCTTGGCGTTCACCGGGTCGAGCATGATCACCTTGACGCCCTTGGCCAGCAGGTCGTCGAACTGCTGCTTCTGCGCGGCCTCGTCCCCGTCGGCGTTGGCGTAGTCGATGACGCACCCGGTGCAGAGCGAGCCCACGGTGGACTCGATCAGCGGCTTGTCGAAGGCCTCGTACCGGGTGGAGGAGGTCTTCTCCGGCAGCAGCAGGCCGACCGTCGTGCTCGCCACGCCGTCCGCCCGGGGCTTCTCCTCGCTCTGCCCGCACGCGGCGAGGGAGAGGGCCATCGCCGCGACGGCGGCGCCCGCGGCCGTACGACGGGTCGTTCTGTTCATGGTGGGGGGTGCCTCCTGACGTCGCCGCGGCGTTGCGGCAGAGGACGGAGTCAATCCGCGCCCGGGCATTCCGTCAATAACTGAAGGGGCAACTCGTTATCACCCTGCTCGATTCGTTATGAAGTGAAGACCGTGCACACATCTGCGCAGAACGTTCGCGAAGCCACCGGAGATCGGCGTCAACTCTTCAACGGGAACGGGCGAAGCCTCCGGGGCCACGGCCCGGCGTAGGGTGGGCGGCGACCCCCGCCCGCCGCACCCGAAGGACGACCCGACGATGGCGAAACCGCCCCAGGTGGGCTCCCCCGCACCCGAGTTCACCCTGCCCGGCCTCCTGCTGGACGAGGAGACCGGCAGCACCGAACGCCGTGACTACCGGCTCGCCGACGCCAAGGGCGGCCCGCTGGTGCTGGTCTTCTACCCGGGTGACGACACCCCCGTCTGCACCAAGCAGCTCTGCTCGTACAGCAGCGACCTCGACCGCTTCCGCGGGCTGGGCGCCACGGTCTGGGGCATCAGCCCGCAGGGCCTGGACAGCCACGAGCAGTTCGCCCGCAAGCACCACCTGGGCTTCCCGCTGCTGGCCGACCCGGACCGCACCGTCGTCCGCGCCTACGGCATCGCCGTCCCCGGGCTCGGGCTGCGCCGCTCGGTGTTCGTGCTGGACGGCGACGGCACCGTCCGCTGGCGGCACGTCGCCCTGGCCGGGCTGACCTTCCAGCACAGCGACACGCTCGCCGAGCAGCTGGCCGCGCTCTGACCCACCGGGCAGCTGGCCGCGCTCTGACCCACCGGGCACCGGCGCGCCGGCCGCCGACACGCCGATGGCCCGGCCGGGGATCCCCGGCCGGGCCACCTGTGCGCGTGCGCGCGGCTGCTACCAGCCCCAGCCGCCGCCCTCGCCGTCGTCGTCGGTCCTGCTGTCCCAGCCCTCGCCCACCTTGCGCAGGATGGTGTAGTGGTCGACCTGGGTGCCGTCCTCGGCCAGTGCCGTCACCTTCATCGCGGACTTCTGGCCCAGGTGCGCCGGGGTCACGTCGACCTTGATGAAGGAGTAGCCGGTGTAGCGGACCCGGGACCACTCGACCTTCTCGGTCACCTTCACGCCGCCCTTGGCGAAGTGGTAGGTGTCCACCGAGTCGACCCGGTTCTCGTGGCCCTCGTAGGTGTCCGGGGCACCGAAGTTGTACAGGCTGCGACCGGCCGCGCCCGCCGTCACGTACACCACGCCGTCGGTGGCCGGCTCGACGGTGGCGCCGCTCGGCACCGCCTTGGAGACCTTGTTGCCGAGGATCGCGTCGGTGCGCTCGTAGACGTGGTTGTGACCGTTGATCACCAGGTCCACCCGGTACTTCTCGAACAGCGGCACCCACGCCTCGCGGACCCCGCCCTCGGAGGCGTGCGCGACCGTGGTGGAGAAGGCGCAGTGGTGGAAGAAGACCACGACGAAGTCGATGGTCTCGTCGTTGCGCAGGTCCTTCAGGGTCCGCTGCAGCCACTTGGTCTGCTTGCCCGCCGAGATGCCCAGGTTGGCCGGGATCTCGTAGGAGACGTCGTTGGCGTCCAGCGAGATGACGCCGATGTTCTTGTAGCGGAAGGAGTAGACGCCGGGGACGGCACGCGGGTCCGGGCCGTTGTCCGGCAGGAAGAACCGGGAGTTCTCGCCGCCGTAGCCGTTGGGCGAGTACCAGGCCTCCATGTCGTGGTTGCCGTAGGAGACCATCCACGGCACCTTCGAGGCCACCGTCTCGGTCTGTGCCAGGAAGGCGTCCCAGGTCCTGGCGTCGTACCGCGCCTTGTCGGGGTCCGTGCCGGAGCCGGCGGCGTCGGCGTAGCAGATGTCGCCGGCGTGCAGGTGGAAGGCCGGGTTCTGGGCCAGGATGATGTGGTCGTTGCCGGCCGCGTGGGCGCTGACGCCCTGGTCGCCGAAGGCGGTGAAGGTGAACGGCTCGTACACCTTGCCCCAGCGGTGGTCGCGCGACGGCGCGGTGCGGAAGGTGCTCAGGGTGGAGACCGCCTGCTGCGAGGCCGGGTCGAAGCCCTGGTGGCCGACACCGTAGTAGTACGTGGTGTCGGGCTGGAGGTCCTCCAGCGCCACGTGCAGGTAGTACTGGTCCACCGGCTGGCCGGTCGGCGTCAGCGCGGCGGTGTGCAGGGCGCGCACCTCGGCCTGGACCTTGTGGCTGAGGTCCCACGGCTGCTTGCCGTAGCGCAGGAACGGCTTCTTCACCGGCGCGGGGACCTGCCAGGAGACCCGGAACTGGGTGTCCGGCTCGGCGCCGAAGGCCAGGTGACGGCCGATCGGCGCGACCAGCGAGCCGTCGATGCCGTCGGCCACTCCGCCGGTCAGCAGCTGCGGGGAGGCCGGCGCGGCGCTCGCGGTGCCGCTGCCCAGCGCACCGCCCACTGCCAGCGCGCCGACGGTGACGGCACTGGTGCGCAGCATCCGGCGGCGGGAGAAGCGGGCCCGCAGGTACTCGTGCTGCTCGGCCATGCTCATGCGGTCGGCGAGCTTCGCGGGCACGCCCATGTTGGGGATATCCATGGGCGGGACTCTTCCAGCGGTGCGTGGACCGCACACGGACGCGCGGTGAACGAGCCCCGGCGTGCCGGTCAGTCGAACGCCAATGTTCGACCATGCTTCGGCAAAGGACCCGGTGGGGGGTGGCTCCCGGACGGATCATCCGTCCGGTCGGCACCGTGACCTGCCCCGACGGGGCCTCAGCTGTCGGGCCCGCAGCTGCCGGGCGGTCAGGAGGCGGTCAGGAGGCCTCGTCCCAGGTGGAGGGGGCCCGGTTGCCGGTGCCGTCGCAGGTGCGGCAGATCTCGTCGCGGTAGGCGTGCTTGGCGCCGCCCGCGTCGACCCGGTAGCGGACGTAGACGCCGGTGCCGTCGCAGAGGAAGCAGTTGCCGCCGCCGCCGCCGACCTCGGTCGTCCCGGTGCCCTGGCAGGTGCGGCAGCTCAGGCCGGCGGTGCGGCCGGTGCCCGCGCAGATACGGCAGACCGTGGTCACGTGGTGATTCCTCCCAAGCCGGGGCGCCCCCGGAAATGGTAGTGCCCCGGCGCGCCGTCCGGTCGGCCCCCGGCGGACCGGATCAGCCGGGCAGGCCGTCCCGGACCCGGCGGGAGACGCTGATCTGCTGGAGGTCGAGGAGTCCGGGCGGGTCCGCCAGGCCGGGGCCACCCGCCTGCACCCACTCGGCTATCTCGTCGATCATGTCGTCGGCCAGCACCCAGCCCAGCCAGACCGGGCGGCCGCCCGCCACCCGGCCCTCGCTGGACGGGCCGACCACCACCACGTTGGACTGCGCGCACGCGTCGAGGCACTTGACGGCCCGGACCTTGCCCGCCGCGCCGACGGCCTCACGCAGCCGCTCGTACTGGCCGGCGTGGTCGACGCCCGGGTGCTTCTCCTGGGTGCCGCAGCAGCAGCCCCGGCAGACGGTGACGGTCACCGGGGCGGTGGCCTTCCCGGCGCGGTCGCGGTCTCGACGGCTCATCGTGCCTCAGCTCTCCTCGTGGCCCGGGGCCTCGTTCGGCAGGGCCCGCCGCCATGCCCGTTCGCGCAGCAGCCGAAGGCCGTTGAGGCCGACGATCACGGTGGAGCCCTCGTGCCCGGCGACGCCGAGCGGCAACGGCAGCGTACCTGCCAAGTCCCAGACCACCAGTACGGTGATGAAGCCGCCGGCGATCACCAGGTTCTGCACGACCAGCCGGCGGGCCCGCCGGGAGAGCGCCACCACGGCCGGGACGGCAACCAGTTCGTCCCGCACCACCACCGCGTCGGCGGTCTCCAGCGCGAGGTCCGAACCGGCCCGGCCCAGGGCGACGCCGGTGTGCGCCGCGGCCAGCGCCGGGGCGTCGTTGACCCCGTCACCGACCATCAGCACCCGGCGGCCGTCGTCCGCGAGGGCCCGCACCGCGGCGAGCTTGTCGTGCGGCAGCAGCCCGCCGCGGACGTCGGTCAGGCCGACCTCGCGGGCGAGGTGCTCGGCGGCGCGCCGGTTGTCACCGGTGAGCAGCACCGGCGGGCGGCCGGTGAGCGCCGTCAGGCCCCGGACGGCGGCGGCGGCCTGCTCCCGCGGACGGTCGGCCAGGCCGAGCACACCGGCCGGCTCGCCGTCGCGCAGCACCAGGACGGTGGTCCGGCCGGCCGCCTCCAGCTCGGTGACGGCGGGCAGGCCGCGGTAGGGGCCGGGAGCGCCGACCGCCACCACCGCGCCGCCCACCAGCGCCCGGACGCCGACGCCGGGGGTGGAGGTGAAGCCCTCGGCCGGGGGCACCGCCAGACCGCGCCCGCGGGCGGCGGCGACCACCGCCCGGGCCAGCGGGTGCTCGCTGCCGTGCTCGGCGGCGGCGGCGAGGGTGAGCAGCTCGCCCTCCGTCACGCCGCCGAGCGGGCGCAGCTCGGTCACCCGCGGGGCGCCCTCGGTGAGCGTGCCGGTCTTGTCCAGGGCGACGGCGTCGACCTGGCCCAGGCGCTCCATCACCACCGCCGACTTGACCAGGACGCCGTGCCGGCCGGCGTTGGCGATCGCGGAGAGCAGCGGTGGCATGGTGGCCAGCACCACGGCGCAGGGCGAGGCCACGATCATGAAGGTCATGGCGCGCAGCAGGGTGGCGGTCAGTTCGGCGCCGAACGCGAGCGGGACGGCGAAGAGCAGCAGGGTGACGGCCACCAGGACGGCGGCGTAGCGCTGTTCGACCTTCTCGACGAAGAGCTGGGTGGGCGCCTTCGTCCCGGACGCCTCCTCGACCATGGTGACGATCCGGGCGATCACGGTGTCGGCGGCCTCCCGGTCGACCCGGACGCGCAGCACCCCCGCGCCGTTGAGGGTGCCCGCGAACACCTCGTCGCCGACGGTCTTGGCGGCGGGCAGCGGCTCGCCGGTGATGGTGGCCTGGTCGACGTCGCCGGCGCCGTCCAGCACCCGGCCGTCGGCGCCGATCCGCTCGCCGGGGCGGATCAGGACGGTGTCGCCGACGGCGAGCCCGGCGGTGGGCACGATCTCCTCGCTGCCGTCGGCGGTGAGCCGGCAGGCGGTCGCGGGGGCGAGGTCGAGCAGGCCGCGGACCGAGTCGGCGGTGCGCGCGGTGGCCAGCGCCTCCAGCGCACCGCTCGTCGCGAAGATCACGATCAGCAGGGCGCCGTCCAGCACCTGGCCGATCGCGGCCGCGCCGAGCGCGGCGACCACCATGAGCAGGTCGACGTCGAGGGTGCGCCCGCGCAGCGCCCGGAGCCCGGCGAGGGCCGGCTCCCAGCCGCCCGCCAGGTAGGCCGCGGCGTACAGCGGGCCGGTCGCCCAGGCCGGGCCGCCGAGCAGCTGCACCAGGACGGCCGCCAGGAAGGCGGCGGTGGCGGCGGCCGCCCAGCGGGCCTCGGGCAGGGCCAGCACCCGGGTGCGGCGTGGCTGCGGGGCCACGGGGAGTGCGGGGGCCGGGGGCCGGGTGAGCAGGGTGCCGGATGCGGGCGTGACGGACATGGGCGCCACCATACAGGAACATATGAACACACCTTCATGCGTTCATGTACCCTGGTCCGCCCGCCGGACCGCCCCGTAGGATGCCCCCATGGGACACGCAGCAGCCGAGAACACCGTGCCGCAGATGCGCCTCGACGCATCCAACGCGGCCAAGGTGGCCGGCACGCTCCAGGCCCTCGCCACCCCCTCCCGCCTGCTGATACTCGCCCAGCTCCGCGAGGGCCCCCGGGCCGCCACCGAACTCGCCGACGCCGTCGGCATGGAGCAGTCCGCCTGCTCCCACCAGCTCCGCCTGCTCCGCAACCTCGGCCTGGTGGTCGGCGAACGCCGCGGCCGCTCGGTGGTCTACTCCCTGCACGACGACCACGTCGCCGCACTCCTCGACCACGCCGTCTACCACGTCGACCACCTGCGCCTCGGCCTCACCGACGAGCGCTGACCGGCGAGCTCCGACCGACCCGCACCGGCCGACCGGGGCCGGCGCGGCAGGGCCCGGCACAACGGACGCCCCCGAGGCGCCCCGCCCGACCGCGTCTGCGAAGATCCACCCGCCGCACCCGGCCTCCGCGCGTCCGCGCAGGATGCAGGCCGTTCGCGGATCGAGGGAGGATGCGCATGACCAGCCCCAGGAAGTGGCCGCTGTGGACGTCCACAGGGGCGGCGGTGACCGGACTGCTGGCCGGCGCTCTCGGAGCCGCCCTGATCGTGCTCGGCTTCTCCGTCCACGCGCTGCCCAGTGCGGCGATGACCCCGACCCTGGAACGGGGCTCGCGGGTCATCACCGAGAAGGTGCGCGACTCCGACGTGCGGCGCGGCGACATCGTCCTCGTCGACAGCCCCTGGGACATGCGCGGGCTGGTCGTCAAGCGCGTCATCGGGATCGCCGGCGACCGCGTCGCCTGCTGCGTGGACGGGCACGTCACCCTGAACGGGCAACCGCTCACCGAGCCCTACCTGCACGGCGGCGACGCCGACGGCTTCTCACGGGCCTACTCCGCGATCGTCCCGGAGGGGCGGCTCTTCCTGCTCGGCGACCACCGCGCCGACTCGGTCGACTCCCGGCTGTACCTCGAACGAGAGGCGGGCAGCATCGCCGTCACGACGGTCCGCGAGCGCGTGGTCTGGCACGACGGCGCGGACTCGGGCCCGCTCCCGGGCAAGCTGCTCGGCCCGCTCACCGTCCTCGCCGGCGGCGGACTGCTGGCCGTCGCCGGACTGGTCGCCACCGTCGTCACCGCCACGCTCGCCGCCCGCCGCAGGCGCCGGACCGCACCCGCCGCCTGACCGGCCGTCAGTCCTGCGCCCGGTCCTGGGCCGCCAGTACCTCGTCGCCGTGCCGGAAGCCCCACGCGCCCAGCCACTCCAGCGCGGGCAGCAGGGTGCGGCCCAGCGGGGTCAGCCCGTACTCGACGCGTGGCGGCACCTCGGGGTAACTACGGCGCTCCACCAGGCCGTTGTACTCCAGCCGGCGCAGCGTCTCGGTGAGCACCTTGGCACTGATACCGCCGATCCGGGCCCGCAGGTCGCCGGGGCGCTGCGGCGCGCCGCGCAGGGCCCAGAGCACCACCGAGCTCCAGGTGTGGGAGAGCAGGTCGAAGGCCAGGCGGGCCCGGCAGTCCGCCAGGAACACCCAGTCCGCCTGCTCCACCGGCCCGTCGTCCGCCGCCATCGGCACTCCCCTCTCCCGTTCACGTCACGCACCGATCGGTAACCATCGGCGTTCCTAGAGTCATCCCGACGCGGCCGACCGGGCCGCCGCAGAAGGGATTCCGCATGCGGATCGGCATCATCGGGGCGGGGAACATGGCGCAGGGGCTGGGCCGGCAGTGGGCCGCGGCCGGGCACGAGGTGGCGTTCGGCGCCCGGGACGCGGCCCGGGCCGCCGCGGCCGCCGCACACGCGGGTGCGGGCGCCCGCGCGGTGGCCGGCCCGGCGGCGGCCGCGGCCTTCGGCGAGGCCGTGCTGCTGGCCGTCCCGGCCGAGCGGGCCGAGGAGGTGGTCGCCGCCGCGGCCCCGCCGGCCGGCCGGGTGCTGATCGACTGCACCAACCCGATCGCCCCCGGCCTCGTGCTGACCACCGCCGGCGGACCGTCGATGGCCGAGCGGATCGCCGCCGCCGCGCCCGGTACGCACGTGGTGAAGGCGTTCAACGTGTGCCACGAGAGCGTCTGGCGGCTCACCCCGCCGGTCTTCGACGGACGCCCGCTCGCGGTGCCGCTCTGCGGGGACGACCCGGCCGCCCTCGCCCTGGTCGGCAGGCTGGTCGCCGGCCTGGGCGCCGAACCGGTGCCGGCCGGCGGCCTGGACCGGGCGGGGCTGCTGGAGGCGGCCACCGCCTTCGCGATCGGCCTCTGGTTCGCCGGGCGGGACGTCCGGGCCCTCTTCCCCCCGCTCGCCCACGCCGGCGGCACGGGCTGACGGGGGGCCGGGAATCACGCGATCGAGGGATCGGGCAACAGGGCACCGGCCACGATCAGGGCATCAGGACATCCTCCACTGCTGGAACTTGTTGCCCGGGGTGCAGGTGGTCATGGTGACCTGCTTGCCCGAGCCGTTGTCGGTCAGGCAGGTCGAGCCCATGTAGTCCTTCAGGTAGTAGGTGCCCGAGGCACCCGTGCCGACCACCGACCAGTTCTGCATGAAGCTGAAGCCCGACGAGAGCATCACCTTCTGGTACGCCTGGTTCGAGAAGTCGGTGTCCTGGACGAGGGCCGGGCTGCTCAGGCTGCACGGGTAGATCTGGTACCAGCCGCCCGGGTCCGGTGCCGACCGGACCCAGCCGTAGGCGGTCGTCCCGCCCATGACGGCGGCGGCGCCGGCGGACGGGCCCGCGGTGGCCAGGCCGAGCTGCTGGCCGTCGGCCACGTTGACGATGGCGCCCCAGTTCGCGCCGCCGCAGCCGGCCGGCGGGTTCGTCGTCGTCGGCTGCTTGGGGGCCGGCGGGTCGGGCGGTGCCTGACTGGACGCGGGCGCCGACGGGGCCGGCTGCGCGGGCGCCGGAGCGGCCCCGCCCGCGGCACCACCCCCGGCCGCCGCACCACCCGCCGCGGCACCGCCGGCCGCCGCACCGCCTCCCGAGGCACTGCCGCCGGCCGCACCGCCGCCGCCCGTCTTCGGCGGGGTGCCGCCCTGGCCGGCGGACCCGCCACCGGCCGCGGCCCCCGCGCCGCCGCCCGCGGCCCCGGCGCCGCCCGCCGTGGCCCCGGTCCCCGGCTGCGGCACCGGCGGCTGGCCGGCGGCGTTCGGTGCGGGCGGGGTGTCGGTCGGTGCGGCCGGGGTGGCGCCCGGCACCGGTTCGGTGGGCGGCGGCGTGGTCGGGGCCTGCTCGCCGGACGGCGTGGTGCCCGTCGACGCACCACCGATCGTGGAGGCGGACACCGGGGCGGCGGGCTGCCCGCCGGGGGCCTGCGCCTGCGACTGGAACGGCAGGCGGTCGACCAGCAGGACGGTGGCGGCGCTCGTGGTGATGATCACCGGGACGACGACGGGCACCAGGAAGCGGCGCCACGGCCGGCGCGCGGCGGGCTCGGGGCTGGTCCGCGGGGTCACGCTGGCGACCTCCGCGGCGCCGGCCGCCGGCGCCGCGGGGGCGGCCGGCCGGACGGGCCGCACCACCGCGGCGACCGGCACCGACGCGTCGCCGACGGCCGCCCGGGCCGCGGCGGCCATCGCGGCGGCGTCGGCGAACCTGTCCCCGGGCGCCTTGGCCAGGGCCCGGGCGACGAACTCCCGGACTTCCCGCGGAAACTCGGCCGGCAGCTCCGGCGCGGGCTGCTGCACGTGCTTCAGCGCGACCTCGACCACGCTCTCACCGGTGAACGGCGGTGTGCCGGTGAGCAGTTCGTAGCAGACCACGCCGAGCGAGTAGAGGTCCGAGGCCGGGGTCACGCCCGTGCCGCCGGCCTGCTCGGGCGCCATGTACAGCGCGGTGCCGATCACCACGTTGGTGGCCGTGAGCGTGGTGCTGACGAGGGCCCGCGCGATGCCGAAGTCCGTCACCGTCACCCGGCCGTCCGCGCCCAGCATCAGGTTGGACGGCTTGACGTCCCGGTGCACGATCTCCTGCTGGTGCGCGGCGTGCAGCGCGTCGAGCGCCGTCGCGAGCATGCCCAGGGCCTGCTCCGGCGTCATCGGACCGTCCTCGGTGAGGACCTTGTCCAACGGCCGCCCCTCGACGAGCTCCATCACGATGTAGGCGATCCGCTCACCCTCGGCGCCGCCCTCCTCCGCGCCGCCGCTCTCCCCGTAGTCGTGGACGTCCACGATGCCCGGGTGGCTGATCGCCGCGAGGAGCTGCGCCTCGCGGCGGAACCGCCGGGCGAACGTCCCCTCCTCCAGCAGCCCGGCGTGCAGGACCTTCACCGCGACCTGCCGCCCCAGTATTCGGTCGTCGGCGCGCCAGACGGCCCCCATGCCCCCGCCGCCGATCCACTCGGTCAGCGTGTAGCGGCCCCCGAGTACGGCCCCCCGTCCAGTCATCCCCGTCCCCTCCGTGATGCCCGATCCGACGGGCCGTCAACAACGCTGTCCGCGCTGCCGACAGTCTCCCCTGCCGCCCACCCCGCCGGCACCGGCGGCCCCCCGTCGCCGGTCGCGGCCACCGGGCCACCCGGGCCGCGCGAGCCCGCTACGCCGTCGCCGCGGCCGCCGCCCGCCCCGCCGTGCGGCCGGAGAAGAGGCAGCCGCCGAGGAACGTCCCCTCCAGCGAGCGGTAGCCGTGGACGCCGCCGCCGCCGAAGCCGGCCGCCTCGCCGGCCGCGTACACCCCGGCCAGCACCTCGCCGCCGGGCCGCAGCACCCGGGCGGAGAGGTCGGTCTCCAGCCCGCCGAGCGACTTGCGGGTCAGGATGCTCAGCCGGACGGCGATCAGCGGGGCGGCGGCCGGGTCGAGGATGCGGTGCGGGGCGGCGGTGCGGATCAGCCGGTCGCCGAGGTAGCGGCGGGCGCCGTGGACGGCGGTCACCTGGAGGTCCTTGGCGTACGGGTTGGCCAGCTGCCGGTCGCGCGCCTCGACGGTGCGGCGCAGCTCGTCGAGGTCGATCAGCGCCTCGTGGGTCTTGGCGTTCATGCCGCGGACGAGGTCCGGGAGGTTGCCGGCGACGACGAAGTCGGGGCCGTGCTCCAGGTGGGCCCGGACCGGGCCGGGTGCGCCGGGCAGCGCCCGGGCGAGGACGCCGCGCAGGGAGCGCCCGGTGAGGTCGGGGTTCTGCTCGGAGCCGGAGAGGGTGAACTCCTTCTCGATGATCTTCTGACTGAGCACGAACCAGGTGTGGTCGTGCCCGGTGGAGCGGATGTGCTCCAGCGTGCCGAGGGTGTCGAAGCCGGGGAAGAGCGGGACGGGCAGCCGCCGGCCGTGCGCGTCCAGCCAGAGCGAGGACGGGCCGGGCAGGATGCGGATGCCGTGCCGGGCCCAGATCGGGTCCCAGTTCTCGATGCCTTCGGTGTAGTGCCACATCCGGTCGCCGTTGATCAGGTTTCCGCCGGCCTCGCCGGTGATGCCGAGCATCAGCCCGTCGACGTGCGCGGGGACCCCGGAGAGCATCCGGTCCGGCGGGGTGCCGAGCCGGGCGGGCCAGGCCTTGCGGACGAGGTCGTGGTTGCCGCCGATGCCGCCGGAGGTGACGATCACGGCCTGGGCGCGCAGTTCGAACCGGCCGGCCGCCTCGCGCGAGCTGGCCTCGCCGCGGGCCGCCGCGCTGGGCACCAGCACCTCGCCGGTCACCGTGTCGGTGACGCCGGCGGTCGCCGCCAGTCCGGTGACGCGGTGCCGGAAGCGCAGGTCGACCAGGCCGCGGGCGGCCGCGTCGCGGACCCGGCGGACGAAGGGGGCGAGCAGGCCGGGCCCGGTGCCCCAGGTGATGTGGAAGCGGGGCACCGAGTTGCCGGGGCCGTCGGCGTGCAGGCCGCCGCGCTCGGCCCAGCCGACGACCGGGAAGAACCGCACCCCCTGGGCGTGCAGCCAGGCCCGCTTCTCCCCCGCCGCGAAGTCGACGTACGCCTCGGCCCAGCGGCGCGGCCAGGCGTCCTCGGGGCGGTCGAAGCCGGCGGTGCCGAGCCAGTCCTGCCGGGCGAGGTCGTGCGAGTCTCGGATCCGCAGGCGGCGCTGCTCGGGCGAGTCGACCAGGAAGAGCCCGCCGAAGGACCAGTGCGCCTGGCCGCCGAAGGAGGCCGCCGGCTCCTGGTCGAGCAGGATCACCTTCCGTCCGGCGTCGGCGAGTTCGGCGGTCGCGGCGAGGCCCGCGAGTCCGGCTCCGATGACGATGACGTCGGCGTCCAGGGCCATGCGGGGTCCTCCATCGGTGCTCCGGCGGTGCGCGTGCGCCCGATACTGCGGCCTCCGGCGGGGCACGTCAACCAGTGGGTGAGCGGCGGCGCGGCCGACCGCCGCCGGGGGGCCGCGGGGTAGTCCGGGTGGGGCGCGGGGCGTGACGAGCAGCGGCACGAATTCCGCTCCGAGGCGTTTCGGAAATACCTTCGATACACATCGGAGCGTTATTCCGAAATGCTTCTGACGGATTTTCGGTAAATTCGGCGCACTGCATGGACGGATACGAAACCTGGCAGTAACTTACCTGTCAGTAGTAGCTGTGGCCCCGGCGTGCGTGACCCCCACCCACTGTTGTTTCTCTCCCCCAGGAGGAACCGTGCTCCGCCCTGCCCGGAAACGCCGCACGACCCGTGCCTCCCGGAAGCCCGCCCTGCTCGGCGCCGCCGCCCTGGGCGCCGCCCTCGCCCTGACCTCCACCAGCGCGCAGGCCGCCACCCCCGCCCCGCACCACTACGTGGCCCTCGGCGACTCCTACGCCGCCGGCGCCGGCGTGCCCGGCCAGTCGGCCGGCCTCTGCCTGCGCTCGGACCGCAACTACGGCCACCTGGTGGCCGCCGCGCTCAAGGCCGGCGCCTACACCGACGTCACCTGCGCCGCCGCCAAGGTGAAGGCGATGACGCAGCCGCAGTACGACGCCATCCTCCGGGTCAACGACCCCCAGCTGGACGCCGTCACCGCCGACACCGACCTGGTGACCCTCGGCATCGGCGGCAACGACCTCGGCGCCACCGACCTCGGGCTCGGCGAGCTGGTCGGCGTCTGCATCGCCGGCGCCGTCGTCAACCCGCTCGGCACGCCCTGCAAGGACGTCTTCCACCACGGCTACTGGGACTGGTCCAGCTGGTCCTGGCAGTACGGCAACGACGACCTGGCCGACCGGATCGCCACCGCGAAGCCGCAGATCGCCGACACCTTGAACCGCATCCACGCCAAGGCGCCGAAGGCCAGGGTGCTGCTGGTGGGCTACCCCTCCGTCCTGCCCGCCGACGGCTCGGCGTGCTTCCTCCGCCAGCCCGTCACCGCCGGCGACGTGGAGTACATGTACGGCACGCTCAACCGGCTGAACGCCATGCTGAAGGCCACCGCGGCCGCCAACGGCGCCACCTACGTGGACACCGCCACCCCGACCGCCGGCCACGACGTCTGCTCGGACGACCGCTGGATCGAGGGTGCGCTGCCCGGCTCCCCGGCCGTCCCGTTCCACCCGAACGCCACCGGCGAGAAGGTGATGGCCGACGCGGTGCTGGCCGCCCTGCGGTAGCCACGAACCCCGAGGGGGCGGTGACCGGAATCCGGTCACCGCCCCCTCGGGACTGCCGTCAGACCGTCAGACCGTCAGGCCGTCACGGCTTGATGCGGACGACCTGCGGGTCGTGGTCGCTCGCCTGCTGGGCGAACTCGCTGTTGATGTGCACCACGTCGTACTTGGCGTACCCGACCTCCGGGCTGACCAGGATGTGGTCCAGCACCTGCGAGTTGCCCTGGTAGACGTAGGAGTACTGCTCCTTCTCCGGCAGCTCGTTCACCAGGTCGCGGAGCACGCCGTCCTTGGTCAGCGCACCGAGCGCCGGCGAGAACTGGTAGTCGTTGAAGTCGCCGAGCGAGACCACCTTGGCGGTCCTGTCGGCGGCCAGCAGCTTGGCCATGAAGGCCTGCTCGACGACGGCCTGCTTGGTCCGCTGCACCTCGGAGCTGCGGGCCGGAGCCTGGAAGCGGCTGTCGATGCCCTGGTCGCCACCCTTGCTGTTGAAGTGGTTGGCGATGACGAAGACCTTCTGGCCGCGGAAGGAGAACTGGCCCGCGAGCGGCTTGCGGCTGTTGGCCCACGCCTCGTTCGCCGGATCGATCCGGCCGGGCGAGGCGGTCAGCGCGGTGGCCGCGCCGGTGCCGGCCACGTCCACCGCGGAGGTGGCGGAGCCGCCGGGGATGTCGGTGAAGGAGACCCGCTGCGGGTTGAACAGGAAGACCTGGCGGATGTTGCCGCCCGGCTCGCCGCCGTCCTTGCCGTCCTCCGGGTCGATCGAGCGCCAGTCGTACGCGGGGCCGCCGGCCGCCTTGATCGCGGCGGTGAACTTGGCCACCGTCTGGCTCGCGTCCACCGTGCCGTCGCTCTTGGCGCCGTTGTTGTCCTGGATCTCCTCCAGGGCGATGATGTCGGGCGAGCGCAGGTTGGTGACGACGGCCTGGGCCAGCTCGGCGAACTTGCTGTCCGGGTTGCCGGGCGCCAGGTTCTCCACGTTGTAGGTGGCGAGGGTGAGTTCGCGGTCGGTGGCCTGGGCGGTCACCTCGCGCGCCAGGTGGTTGTCCTGCAGCGCGCCGAGCGGGCCGGCCACCAGGGTGTAGCCGCCGAAGCTGTTGTAGTCCAGCGGGCCGCTGGTGCTGCCGGTCAGCACGTCGCCGACGTTGGCCACCGGGAACGGCTGCTGGGCGACGGGGGCCTGCTGCTGGATCATCAGACGGCCGACGTTGGGCTCGGCGTAGGACTCGTACAGCACGCCGCCGCGCCGGCTCTTCTGGTCCTGCTTGTCCGCGGCGACCCAGAGCTCGTTGTACTTGTCGGTCGCCTGGACCACCCGGACGTCCTTGACCTCGACCCGCATGCCCTCCAGCGACTCGTAGAAGTCCAGGGTGTACTTCTCGGGGTCGAGCGGGAGCGACTCGATGGTGCCGCCGGCCGGGGCCTGCGGGCTGTACGTGCCGGGGATGTTGCGGGTGTCCACCACGACCGCCGCGGGCAGCGGGTTGCCGGAGGAGACCACCGTGACGGCCGGGTTGGTCAGCTGGGTGAGCGACTGCGAGCCACCGTTGAAGTTCGGGTAGTACTCCGTCACCTTGCCGGTGACCAGCACCGAGTCGCCGACCTTGACGGTCGGGGTGGCGCTGCCGGTGTAGACGAAGATGCCCTCGCTGGTGGCCGGGTCGGCGTCCGGGTTCGGGTCCTGGATCCAGAAGCCCTTGGAGCCGTAGCCGCGCACGCCGGTGACGATGCCGGGCACGCCGGCCACGGTCTTGCCGGTGCGGGAGGACAGGCGGGTGGCGCCCTGCACGTCGTGGATCCGGACGGTGCCCGGCTCGGTCGGGCCGGTCGGGGTGCTGCCCTCGGCGACCTCGCCCTTGCTGTTGGTCGGCGTCGGGGCGCCGGCGGCGAGGTCGGCCGCGTTGTCGTCGGTGTCGGCGAGGCCGGTCCGGCGGGCCACCGAGGCGGTGTTGGAGGCGCCGGCCGCGGCCGCCGAGCCCTCGTGGACCACGGCGGTGCCGAAGCCGACCAGGTCACGCACGCGCGGGTCGGCGGCGCAGTCGGCGGCGGTCTTGCAGGTCAGCGGGTCGGTGCCGCGGACGAGCGCGACGGTGCCGCTGGTGCCGGAGAGCGCGAGCGAGCCGGCCGCGTCCGGGGTGGGCAGGTCGACGGTGCCCGCCGCGCCGGCCGCCTCGGCCACCAGGTAGCGCGCACCGGGGGCGACCGTGCCGGTCAGCGGGGTGACGCCCCACTGGGAGCCGGCGCCGGGCGTGCCGGATATGTACTGGACGCTCCAGCCGTCCAGGCCGAAGGCGGCACCGCCCTTGTTGGCCAGCTCGACGAAGTCGTTCTTCAGCGTGGCGCCGGAGTTGCCGCCACCGCCGTACACCTCGGCGATCACCGCGTCGGCCGACGGCGCGGCCACGGCGGCCGGCAGCGGGACGAGCACCAGCGAGGCGGCCAGGCCGGCCGGGAGGAGGGTGGCACGGAGCAGTGCGCGGCGCGAGCGGGGAGCGGGGGACGTGGTCACCGGGGCGGGACTCCTTGGTCTGCCGTGGCGCGCGGCGGCACGGCAACGGGGCGGCACGTTCGCCGGCAGACGTGGGGCCGCCGGGCCGTGAGGGTGGGTCAACAGGTGGGCCGGGTAGGCGCAGCGCGCGCTACTCGCGTAGAAAAGGGCACGGGAGCCGGGAACCGCCCCCCGCAGCGCTCAAGATACGCGCGTAGAAAATGACGCGACAAGACCCCGGCGGTTAACAATCGGTACGGCCCCCCGACCCGTCCGGGGGGAAGGCCGCGGCGGTGTGATCCCCGCTACAGACTCGGCGTCACCGCCCCGCCCCGGGCCGGGTTTTCCGGCCGGACGGGTGCTCCCGCGGCACCCCGGCCCGCGGCCGGTGTCACGCGCGGCACGGCCACCCGCCGCCGGGGACCGCCGGACGAGCCGGAGGGCCTGGGACCGCCGGACGACTTGGGCCCTCTCTAGAGCCAGCCCCGCTGAGAGGCCTTCAGGCCCGCCTCGAACCGGCTGGCCGCCTCCAGGCGGTCCATCAGCCCGGCCATCTGCCGGCGGACCGTCCGGACCGATACGCCGAGCCGCTTGGCCGCCGCGTCGTCGGTGAGCCCGGTGGAGAGCAGCCGGAGCAGCTCGCGCTCGCCGGCGCTCAGGCCCGTCCCGGGCTCCTCGGGCCGGTCCGCGCCGAGCGGCACGGCCGTCTCCCAGGTCTGCTCGAACAGCGCCACCAGCGAGGCGACGATCCCCGGCTCCTCGGTGCAGAGCGCGCCGGCCCGGGTGTTC
Source organism: Kitasatospora sp. NBC_01560 (assembly GCF_045208415.1). Classification (NCBI taxonomy): domain Bacteria; kingdom Bacillati; phylum Actinomycetota; class Actinomycetes; order Kitasatosporales; family Streptomycetaceae; genus Kitasatospora; species Kitasatospora sp. NBC_01560. The sequence goes on from NZ_CP109364.1 coordinate 2,762,153, forward strand.
TCCGGGTCGATCGGCACCACGGCGGTGAACCCGTCGAAGACCAGCATCCGGGGCGGCAGCACCGGGGCGGTCCGCACCCGGCCGCCGAGACCGGTCATCCACTGCGCGTACCCGAAGGTCTCCGGGTCGTTGCGGACGCTGTCCTGGTAGAGGGTCCGCAGGGTCACCCCGCGCACCAGCGCGTCCTCGTCCAGCGGCCGGGAGGCGGCCAGGCTGGCGGGGGACTGCGCGCCGCCGGGCATCACCGCCAGGCACTCGCCGGTCAGCCGGGCGGTCAGCACCTCCAGCTTGGCCTGGATGGCATCCAGCCCGACCAGCCGCTCGCCGCCGTCCACCAGGGTGCTCGCGCGCAGCGTCGCGTACTCGGCGACGGCCCGCGCCACCGCGGCCTTGGACACGGCCAACTCCTGCTGACGACGCGCGAGTTCCTCCTCCTGGCGGCGGAGCAGCAGCTCCAGCCCGCGCTCCGGGCTGACCGGCCAGAGCGCACCGGGGCGCTCCCGGGAGGCGCGCAGCAGGGTGAGGTCGGCGAGCCGGTCGAGGGTCTCGCGGACGGTGGGTTCGGGCAGCCCGAGGCGCTCGCAGAGTTCGGTGACACCGCCCTCGGGATCGGTCAGCATCTCGCGGTAGACCGCCTCGGCGGTGGCGTCCAGCCCCAGCAGTTCCAGCACTTCACCGACCCCTGAATCCATGAGTCAATCGATCCGTCGTCGCCCGGCCGCCGTCACGGGGCACGGGCTCGCGCCACGGCCGTGACGGGGAGTGTCCGAGCCGTCCGCCGGGGTCGATCCTGCCGCCGTGGCGGCGGCGCCACAAGGGCATGATCCGGTCAAGCGGCCGGTCGCGGACGGGGCAGCGGGGCACCGGGCGGGCCGCCCGGGCCGGGCGCCGCGCACGGGCGGGCGGCACGGACGGCCGGGGCGCCCGGTTGCAGGATGCTGCCTGTCCTGTTGCTGCCGGGGCGAACGCTCCCACCACCGGGCCCGGACCGGGAGAATCCCCCCTACCGCTCCCCTCGCTACCGTGCCCGCACGCACGCGGCGGCACCGCGCGCACCACCGCCCTGAGCCCGAACCGCCCTGCACAGAACAGGACCCGCCGTGCCCAAGACCGTCCGGCTGCTCGCTGCCGCCGCCCTCGCGCTCACCCTCGCCACCGCCGCCGCACCGGCCGCCACCGCGGCGTCCGCCGCCCCGGCCCGGGCCGCCGCCGCGGACGGCACCACCGACCCCGGCGGCATCGGCTGGGACACCGCGACCAGCGGGACCACCCGGGCCTCCGGCCCGATCGGCTGGGACGTCGCGGCGGTCCGCGGCCCGGGCATCGGCTGGGACTGACCTCGCGGACTGACCTCGCGGCGTTCGCCGTCCGGGTGACCCTGCGGGACACGTCCCCGCCGGGCCGCCCGGCGACGCGGGAGCGGCCGGGCGACCCGGCGCGCGATCAGGGGGCGCGGGCCCGGGCGACGGCCCGGAGCACGGAGGCGCCCGTGCCGTGCCGACGGGCACCGGCACGGTGTGGCCGTCCGCGCACCCGACCGCGGAGTCGCGGAGCGGCGTGCGCCGGCGCCGGCCGACGGCGTCCCGGCGGCCGAGCCGGGTCGGGCACCTGAGCGTTCCGGTGGTCGAAACTTTGGCCGATTCCCGTCGATCGGCCGGCAGTCACCGCCGAACGTACCCGCCGCCGCAGCGTGACCGCCCCGCCGTCGCGGCGGGGCTGCCGTCGCCGCCCACCCGCACAGCGCCCCCGTCGGCGCACCGGGCCGCTCCCGCCGTCGCGGCCGCGGCTGCCGCGGCGGGGTCGCCGTACTGCGGGCACGGTCGTCGTCGCCGTCGGCGCGGCCGTGCCGGAACGGGAAGGGCCGGCCGGTCCGGGGGGGTGTCCCCGGGCCGGCCGGCCCTCGCGTCCGTGCGGCGGCGCTACTCGCCCTTGGCGGCCGCGTACTCGCCCTTGGCACCGGCGGCCAGCCCGGCCGACCACTTCTCCTCGACGTTGCCGAGCTTCCAGTAGGCGATCGCCGCCGCCCAGGTGAGCACGAAGAGGCCGACGATGGCGTAGCCGACGAAGTTGAGGTCCAGCTCGCCGATCCAGGCGACCGGGCCGCTGGTGACGTCCAGCTTCTCGCCGAGCAGGCCGATCAGCTCGATCGAGCCGATCACCAGGGCGACCAGCACCGAGAGGCCGGTGACGGTCAGGTTGTAGTAGATCTTCCGGACCGGCTTGGAGAACGCCCACTCGTAGGCGAAGTTCATGAACGAGCCGTCGATGGTGTCCAGCAGGCTCATGCCCGCCGCGAACAGGACGGGCAGCACCAGCAGGGCGTACCAGGGCAGCTGGAAGGCGGCCGCGCCGCCCGCCAGGACCAGCAGCGAGACCTCGGTCGCGGTGTCGAAGCCGAGGCCGAACAGCAGGCCGACCGGGTACATGTGCCACGGCTTGGTGACGGCCCGGGTGACCCGGCCCAGGATGCGGTTCATCAGACCGCGCTTCTCCAGCTGGGCCTCCAGCTCGGCCTCGTCGTACTCGCCCTCCCGCATCTTGCGGAACACCTTGAGGATGCCGTTGAAGGCGCCCAGGTTGATCAGGCCGAGCAGGAGCAGGAACGTCCCGGAGACGGTGACGCCGATCAGGCCGGTGGTCTCGTGCAGGGTGGAGTCGTCCGACTCGACCTGCCCGGCGAGCGACTTGATCCCGAAGGCCAGCAGGGCGCAGAGCCCGAAGACGATCGAGGAGTGGCCCAGCGAGAACCAGAAGCCGACCGAGAGCGGCCGCTTGCCCTGGCCCATCAGCTTGCGGGTGGTGTTGTCGATGGCTGCGATGTGGTCCGCGTCGAAGGCGTGCCGCATGCCGAGGGTGTAGGCGGTGAGGCCCATGCCGGCCCCGAAGACCTGGCCGCCCACGTCGTACTGCTCGGGCTCGACGACGGCGATCAGGGTGACCCAGCCGATGACGTGCAGGGCGAGGATGAAGCCGCCCATGCCGGCCAGGCGGATCCACTCCTCACGGGTGAGCCGGTCTCGCCATCTGACGGCGGAGGCACCTGCGGCGGGGCTGGACATCGTGTCGTCCTTTCGGGGGAGCGTGCGGAGCTGGGTCATCTTCCCCTGACCTGCGAAGTACTTGCAAGGTATTCGCAAGTACGGATCGACAGCAGGCCGAAGATCGTCATGCTCCGTACAAACTGCTGTAACCTCCCGAGCCTTGCTGCCGCCGACGCTACGCGCGGATACTCACGTTCTACGCGCGAATAATCGGGCGCCGAAACCTCAACTCCCCACGGAGGAACGGCATATGATCCGCATTCGAACGGCTGCCGCGTCGGCCGCCGCGGCCCTCCTCGCGGCCGGCCTCGCCCCGGCCGCCTCGGCCGCCGCCACCGCCCCCACCACCGTGAGTGCGCCCCCGGCGCGCTCCGCCGCGGTGAGCGCCACCCCGCACCGCGTACTTTTCGACAACAGCAAGGCCGAGACCGCCGGCAACGCCGACTGGATCATCTCCACCGCCCAGCCGGACCCGCTCGCCCAGAACGCCAACCCCAGCACCGAGAAGAGCTGGACGGGCGCCCTCTCCGCCTGGGGCGTCGCCCTGCAGAAGACCGGCCAGTACAGCCTGAAGACCCTCCCGGCCGGCTCCACCATCAGCTACGGCACCGGCGCCGCCCTCGACCTCGCCAACTTCGACACCTTCGTGATCCCCGAGCCGAACACCCGCTTCAGCTCCGCCGAGAAGTCCGCGATCATCCGCTTCGTCCAGAACGGCGGCGGGCTCTTCCTCATCTCGGACCACAACCAGAGCGACCGCAACAACGACGGCTGGGACTCCCCCAAGATCATCAACGACCTGCTCACCAACAACGGGGTGAACAACAACGACCCCTTCGGCTTCTCGGTCGACCTGCTCAACATCTCCACCGACAACCCGCGCGCGGTCAACGACGCCGCCAACCCGGTGCTGCACGGCCCCTTCGGCACCGTCACCGGCTCGATCCTGCGCTCCGGCACCACCTTCACCCTCAAGCCCGCCGACAACCCGTCGGTCAAGGGCCTGCTCTACCGCACCGGCTACAGCGGCAGCACCGGCGCGTTCTTCGTCACCAGCAGCTACGGCACCGGCCGGGTCGCGATCTGGGGCGACAGCTCGCCCGCCGACGACGGCACCGGACAGTCCGGCAACACGCTCTACAACGGCTGGGACGACCCGGCGGGCACCAACGCCGCCCTCGCGCTCAACGCCACCGCCTGGCTCAGCAAGGCGTAGCACCCGCAGCACCCGCACCACTCGCAGTACGCGCAGCATCCGCAGTACGCGCGTCGTCGCACGCCCCGGCCGGACCACCCGCGCCGACGGGTGCGCCGCCCCGCCCCACCGCTCCTCCCCGTTCCTCCCCGCCCCGCCGGGAAGCCGCCCACCGGGAAGCCGCCTGCCGAGAGGGCTCCCACCAGGAAATCGGCGGCGTCCTCACCTAGGGTCGGAATGCTGACGCCCGCGGCGCGGGCGGGCCCCCGGGCCCGCCCCGCTCCGCGGCCCGGGCCCGGCGGGCACCCCCCGCCGACGGGGACTCGATCGGAGCGGCCATGCCCTCGTACCCCTACCGCACCACCCGCGAGGACGTGCGCGTCCCGCTGTCCGACGGCACCGCGCTGTACGCCCGGCTCTGGCGCCCGGTGGCCGAGGAGGCCGTCCCCGCAGTGCTGGAGTACTCCGCCGGCCGGCTCACCGACTGGACGTCCGACGAGGACGCCCGCCGCCACCCCTGGTACGCCGGACACGGTTACGCCGCCGTCCGGGTCGACCGGCGCGGCCACGGCAACTCCGGCGGCACGCCCGACGAGGCCGACGAACTCGCGGACGGGGCGGAGCTGCTCGGCTGGCTCGCCGACCGGCCCTGGTGCAACGGCCGGATCGGCCTGCTCGGCACCGGCGCCGCCGGCGCCACCGCCCTGCGGCTGGCCGCCCACGCCCCCGGCACCGTCCACGCCGTGGTCACCGCCTGCCCCGAGGGCGGCCTGCGCTCCGGCGGCGCCGTGCTCGCCGCCGAGCTGCACGCCCGCGCCACCGCCCGGCTCGCCGACGCGGCCCGCCCGCCGGACCCGCAGTACCTCGGCGACGACTGGCAGGCCCTGTGGCAGGCCCGGCTGGCCGCACTGGAGCCGGTGTTCCCCGCCTGGCTCGGCGACGCCCCGCCCGTGGGCCCGCCCGCGACGGCCGCCGTCCCCACCCTGGCCGTCGCCGGCTGGGGGGATCCTTCCTGCTCGTTCCTGCTCGACCTGCTCGCCTCCGGCCCCGCCCCGGTCCGCGCCGTCCTCGGCCCCTGGCCGCACGGCCTGCCCGACGAGGTCCTCCCCGAGACGCTCCGCTGGTGGGACCACTGGCTCCGGGACATCGACGCCGGCGCGCTCAGGGCCCCCGTCCTGCGCAGCTGGATCAGCACCCGCTGGACCGGGGAGGAGGCCTGGCCCTCCCCCGACGTCCGGGACATCCACTACGGTCTCGACGGCCCGCTGCGCACCGCCGGCACCGCCTCCGACGACCGCTTCGTGCAGGTCACCTCGCCCCAGCACACCGGCCTCAACGCCGGCGCGTACGTGCCGCTCGGCCGCGCCGCCGACCGCCCGCCCGACCAGCGCGAGGAGGACGGGCGCTCGGTCTGCTTCGACTCCCTGCCGCTGCCCGAACCGCTCGAACTGCTCGGTGCCCCGTCCCTCCTACTCCGGCTGCGCCCCGCCACCGCCACCGCCACCGCCACCGCCACCGCCACCGCCACCGGGCTGATCGTCGCCCGGCTCTGCGACGTCGCCCCCGACGGCACCTCCACGCTGGTCACCCGCGGCGCCCTGGTCACGCCCGGCCCGGCCGTCGACGCCACGGTCGGCCTCGCCGCCGCCGGGCACACCGTCCCGGCCGGCCACCGGCTCCGGCTCGCCCTCTCCTCCACCTACTGGCCGTGGCTCTGGCCCGACCCGGAGCCGGCCGGCTTCGGCCTCGACCCCTCGCACAGCACGCTCGCCCTCCCCGTCCGCCACCTGGCGGCCGACTCCGGCGCCGACCCGGTCACCTTCGCCGCGCCCACCCTCCCGCTCCCGCCCCCCGTCCACGCCACCGAGCCGCTCACCGCCCGCCCCGAACGCCTGACCGTCCACGACATCGCCCGCCACGAGTGGCGCACCGAGCTCTCCCCCGCCACCGACGGCAGCCTCACCCACCCCGACGGGCTGGTCCGCGACGAGCACACCGTCACCGCCTACCGCGTCCTCGCCGCGGCCCCCACCAGCGCCCAGGCCCGGACGGACCGCACCGTCCGCCTCGAACGCCCCGGGATCGGCTGGGACGTCACCGTCCACACCCGCACCGAACTCCGCTGCACCTCCACGCACTTCCTGGCCCGCACCCGGCTGACCGCCCTCGAAGCGGGCAACGCCGTCCTCAGCCGCGAGTGGGAGCACCGGATCCCCCGGAACGCCCCGTAGGCCGGACCGCACAGCTCCTCACATATTTTCTTATATCTTTTGCGCCAAGCCATAGTCATGTTTATATACGCCCATGAAGACCCTGGGCCTGATCGGCGGCATGAGCTGGGAGTCCACCGCCGAGTACTACCGCACCCTCAACCAGCTCACCCGCGAACGGCTCGGCGGGCTGCACTCCGCCCGACTGGTGCTCTACTCGGTCGACTTCGCCACCGTCGAACGGCTCCAGGCCGAGGGCCGCTGGGCCGAGGCGGGCGAGCTCCTCGCCGGTGCGGCCCGCTCGCTGGAGGCCGCCGGCGCCGACCTGCTCCTCCTCTGCACCAACACCATGCACAAGGTGGCCGACCGGATCGAGGCGGCCGTCGGCGTCCCCCTGCTCCACCTCGCCGACGCGACCGCCGACGCCGTCCGGGCCGCCGGCCTGCGCAGGGTCGGCCTGCTCGGCACCGCCTTCACCATGGAGCAGGACTTCTACCGGGGCCGGCTGGCGGCGAACGGGCTCGACGTCCTGGTGCCCGACGCGGACGGCCGCGCCCTCGTCCACCGGGTGATCTACGAGGAGCTCTGCCTCGGCGTGGTCCGCGAGGAGTCCCGGGCCGGGTACCGGCGGGTGATCGAGGAGCTGGTCGCCGCCGGCGCCGAGGGCGTGATCCTCGGCTGCACCGAGATCGAGCTGCTGGTCGGCGCGGCCGACAGCCCCGTCCCGCTCTTCCCGACCGCCCGCCTGCACGCCGAGGCGGCCGTCGCCGCGGCGCTCGCGGACGACGGCCGGTAGGCCCCGCGCCGCCGTCCCCGGTGCGGCGGCGCGGGGGCGGCGGGCTCAGGAACGCCAGGAGGGAGCCGTGACGATCGCCTTGAGCTGGTCGACGCTCAGGGCCGGTGTACCGGGCCGGGCCGTGTAGCCGTTCTCACCGTTCTGCTCGGAGAGGATCACCTGCCGCCCGGCAGACACTGCTGACGTTCGACGACCCCGACCCGCGGTTCCGCACCCACCAGCACCTGTTCGTGGACCACCGCCCCTGGCGGCCCGGCTGCCTGGACCGCCTGCTGCGGGCGGTCGCCGACGACGCCGTGGCGGACGTCGTCATCGCCGACACCGACTTCCGGCGCCTCCACCACCCCTACGACGGCGGCGCCGACGTCCTGCTCACGAGCACGGAGGAACGCGACCGCCTCCGCGCCCGGCACACCGGCCGGCGCTCCCGGCACCCGGACGGACTCTGACCGGCGCGACCGGTCACGAGCCGCCGGACCGTCCGCGCCGGGTGACCGCGCCGGTGATCGCCCCGTCGTCGTCCCCGCACGTACGACGGCCGCCCGGAGCTGGTCCCCGGGCGGCCGTCGTCGGTACTACCGAACTGCCGTCAGCTGGTCTGGATCGAGGTGTCGTCGATCACGAAGCTGGTCTGCAGCGAGGAGTCCTCGGTGCCGGCGAACTTCAGGGTGACCGTCTGGCCGGCGTAGGCCGAGAGGTCGAAGGTGCGGAGCTGGTAGCCGGCGGCCGCGTCCACGTTGGAGTAGGTCTTCAGCGCGGTGCCGTTGACCGTGACGGCCAGCTTGTCGTAGACCGTGGAGCCGGTCTCGGCGGTGTCGATGTGCAGGTAGAAGCTGAGCGAGGCCTTGCAGCCGGCCGGGATGCTGACGGTCTGCGAGAGGTTGTCCGAGTGGGTGGAGCCGTAGCCGTTCAGCCAGGACTTCCAGGTGCCGCCGTGCGCGGCCTGGGAGGCGCTGTTGTCGACGACGCCGCTGGTGGCCGTCCACGGGGCGGCGGTGCCGGTCTCGAAGCCCGCGTTGCCGAGCAGCTGGGCCGGGGTGCAGCTGCCGCCGCCGCCCGAGACGGTCCAGGTGAAGCTCGCCGTGCCGGTCTTGTTGGCGGCGTCCGTCGCGGTGACGGTCACGTTGTACGTGCCGGCCGTGGTCGCGGTGCCGGTGATCTTGCCGGCGGAGCTGATCGACAGGCCGGTCGGCAGGCCGGTGGCCGTGAAGGTCAGCGGAGCCGTGCCACCGCTCGCCGCGATCTGCAGGTTGACCGCACCGTTCAGCGCGGTGCTCTGGTTGCCCGGGCTCGTGACGGTGACGGCGCCGCTGCCGGCCGGCTTGGTGAGCAGGCAGCCGGCGACGTTGAGGTCGATGACGCGGCCGGTGCCGAGGCAGGTGGTGAACCAGTACGTCTCCTCACCGTAGCTCTGGCCCTTGGTGACGGTGGTGGTGCCGTCGGCCGCCACCTCGCACGGGTTGTTGAGCGTGCACATCGCACCGTCGTCGTTGCCGGTGTTGTTGATGCCGACGATCTTCTTCGTGGCGGCGTCGACGATCGGCGAGCCGGAGGTGCCGTGCGTGGTGTTGCAGCCGGCGCTGTAGCGGAGCGAGTCGTGCCACGTCCACTCGTCCTCGCGCAGGGTGGGGACGAACCCGTTGATGGAGCAGTTCCACGTCTGCTTCCAGTACGACGACGGTATGAACATCGACGAGCCGTCGACCGGGTGGGTGTCGCTGATGGTGAGGGCCGTCGCGCCGAACTTGCTGGTGATCGACCCGTAGGTGTCGGTCAGCTGGTACAGGGCGACGTCGGTGCCGGTCATGGTCGCGTACAGCACCTTGTCCGCCTGGACGGTGCCGAGCGAGGAGCCCGACGCGCTGAGCAGCGTGCCGCTGCGGCTGGCGCTCTGGTTCTGGATGACCACACCGGACGACGGCATCGTCGGCAGGCAGTGCCCGTTGGTGAGCATCAGGGCCCGGTCGGCGTCGACCGAGGAGGGGTAACGCACCAGCGAGGCCGAGCAGTTGCTCAGCGCGATGGTGGAGGTCAGATCGCCGGCCTGGACCGCCTGTGCGGGCGTGGCGGCCAGGGTCAACCCGCCTGCGACGACCGCGCTTGCGCCGACGAGGGCGGCAAGTCTCTTGAACATGGCTCTCCTTGTGGGGGATTGCGGGGCGTACGACCGGTCGCGGACGCCCGCGCCGCACGAAAGTGCCATGACCACTTCAATGCGTCAACCGTGCCGACGGAACTCGTTCTCGTGATTCCGCCCTCAGTTCGGGCCGTGCCGGGTGGGCCGGCCCACCCGGCACGGCACAAGTGCACTGGCTGGAAAGGCAGTTGGCGGAGCAGCGGGATGCCATTCGACGCCCGCCCGGCCGGGGCGCAGGCCCGGCACCGGGTGTCCGCGACGCCGCAGCCGCACCCCTCGCGGGCCCGCACACCGCCCCCCCACCCGCACCCATCACCATCACCCTTGACTGCGAAGCACTTTGTCATGCCGTCAGCTCTTGACTGCCAGGTACTTTGCGTTGCAAAGTCGATGCGGGCGGTGCGCCGGGGAGCGCCCACCGCCCTTCTCCGCGCCGACCGGGCGCGACCACCAGGGGGTAGCTCATGGAAACAACCGATCCGGGCACGGCAGCGGGCACGGAGGACCCGACGGAGGCCGCCGACCTGCTGACCCGCACGGCGGCGCTCCGGGCCGGGGCCCGCGCCCGGCTCGACGGTTCGGGCGTCCCGCTGCTGGGCTTCGGCCTGCTCTCGCTGGCGGCCGTGCCGTTCGCCCGGCAGGCCTTCAACTTCGGCTCCGACGGGCGCGACGTCGAGTCCTACGCCACCTTCGCCTACGCCGAGCTGACCGGCCTCTGCGTCCCCCACGCGCCGGACGCGCCGTGCCAGGTGGGCGAGTTCGACGGATCCGTGCTTCGCTTCGCCGCCTGGGGCATCTGGTTCGCGCTGATCCCGCTGGCCTGGCTCGCGCTGGCCCGCTGGTTCCGGGTGCGCGGCGAGGAGCGCGGGATCGTGCCCCGCCGCGGCGCCTGGGTCGGCGGGGCCCTCGGCGCCACCGCGGTGGTCGTCATCGTCGTGCCGGCCCTGCTGTTCCTCCGGCGCCAGCCCTTCACCGCCACCGTGCTGGAGAACCGCTACGCCTCGCCCTGGTACGCGGTCGGCGTCGGGCTGCTCGCGCTCGGGCTGGTCGAACGCAGCCGGATCGCCGTGGCCGCCGCGCTCGCCCACGTCGCTCTGCTCTCCGCCTACCTCGCGGCGCCCTGGGGCAGCAGCTGGACCCCGTGGCCGGTCCCCGGCGACGGCGCCTGGGCCGACGGTCCGCAGCTGAAGGCGCTCCTGCTGGCGGCGGTGCTGCTGGCCGCCGGGCTGGCGCAGCGGAGGGTCGCCCGCCGCCGGGCTGCCGCGACCGCGGGCCGGTCGGGTACCGTCACCCCCGCCCGCCCCGCGTGAGCGGCCCCGCCCCGTCCCGCGCCCGGGACGTCACCCGCTCCCCCGCGAGCGGGAGGTACCCCTGCCGCCGGCCCGAGCCGGCGGCCCCCACGGAGGAAGCCGGATGAGCGTTGCGGACCTGCCCGCGGACCAGGGCGGCGAACGGCCGGCGGGCCCCGACGACCCGGCGGGCGCCGACGACCCGCATCCGACGCTGGAGCTGGACGACACCGTCCACCAGCGGGTGCGGCTCGGAGTCCTGACCGTCGCCCGCGAGGCCGAGCGGGTCGAGTTCGCCTTCCTCAAGGCCCGGCTCGGAGTCACCGACGGCAACCTCTCCCGCCACCTCAAGGTGCTGGAGGACTCGGGCCTGATCGTGGTGGTGAAGGGCTACGCAGGCCGCCGCCCCCGGACCTGGGTCACGCTGACCGCACAGGGGGCCGCGGCCCTGGAGCGCGAGCTGCGGGCCCTGCGCGCGCTCGTCCGGCAGCTCGACTCGTACCCGCCACGGGCGCCGGCCCCGGAGGCGTGACCCCGGCACCGGCGGGGCCGGCCCCAACCGGGAGGACCGGGGCCGGCCCCGACCGCCGAACGCTACGGCTGCGGGAACTTGTCCTCGTCCACGTCGCTGGTCTTGGCGTTCCCGCCGACCGACGGCTGGAGGGTGATCGACCAGGAGGTGTAGGTGCGGCCGGTCTCGAAGGCCATGGTGTCGTCGAACTTGCTGAAGTCGCAGTTCTGGGTGAACGCCTTGAGCGAGGCGTCCCAGTCGACGCCGCCGGAGAAGAAGACCTCGTAGGTGCCGTCCTCGATGCCCTCGACGGACGCCTTCTTGCCCTTCCCGACGTAGACCGAGTGGACCGACTTGCCGTCCTTGGCGAGCGAGACCACGGCGTCGGAGCTGCCGCCGTTGTCGACGTTGAGCACGCCCGAGCCCCTCAGGCGGCCCTCCCGGACCATCGTGCCGCTCTCCAGGGTGCGGGTCTGGAGCTGCGGGGTCTGCGGGACGGCGAAGGTGGTCGGATAGCCGGCCGCGGTCATCAGGGCGAGGGCCGGGGGCACCGCCTTCAGGCCCTCGGAGAGGCCGACCTCGGCGAAGGCCGCGGTGGTGGCGCAGACGCTCTTCGCCCTGATGTCGCTGCGCACCTTGGTCAGGTCGGTGGAGAGCTGGCCCAGTGCCACCACCAGCTGCCGCCGGGCGGTGCTGACGCCGGCCGGCTCGTCGGCGAGGCCGAGGCCGCTGCCGGCCGTGGAGGCGGCGGTGGCGGCCTCCTGGAGCGCGGTGGCGAAGGCGTCCAGGCCCGCGGCGACGTTGAGCTTGCCGAGCGCGGCGCTGACCGGGTCGATGTAGCCGGTGAGCACCGGGCCGTACGGTGGCTTGGTCTTGGTCGGGGTGGGGGTCGGCGTCGGTGTGCGCGTCGGGCTGGGCGACGCGGTCGCGGTGACCGTCTCGGTCTTCCCCGAGCCGAGGTCGTAGCCGGACCCCCCGCCCGAGCACGCCGCCAGCAGCAGCGCGGTGCCGACCGCCAGGCCGGCCTTGATGCAGGACTTCATGCCGCTCCCCCGGTGTGATCTCCGTGATCTCCCGTGCACGCTCGGTGCACTGCCCCACCGCACATGATCCCGAGCCTTCGGGACACGGTCAACAGGGCGCACAAGAGGCGTACGGAGGTCCGGGCGGGCGCGCAAGGGGGCGCACGGCGCCGGGGGTGCGGTCAACTACGATCGGCGGGTGCTCAGGCTTACAGGACTCCCCCTCCAGATCATCGCCTCCCTCCTCGCGATCGGCGTGTTCGCCGCCACGATGTGGCTCTGGCCGAGACTCGGCGGCCGGACGTGGAAGGCCTGGCTCGGGCGGATCGGCGCGTTCCTCGCCGCCCAGCTCTCCGTCCTGATCGCGATGGGCCTGATCGCCAACGGGTACTTCGGCTTCTACAGCTCCTGGACCGACCTGCTCGGCACCAACGGCGGCCTGGGCACGGTCGTCGACCACCAGCCGAACGCGGCCGTCGCCGTCACCGGCGAGCAGAAGTTCTACGCCGAACAGGGCTCGAACCCCGAGCGGGTCGGCCTGATCCACGACGTCTCCGTCAAAGGAGCCGCCAGCGGTCTGAGCACCGACGGCTTCGTCTACCTGCCGCCGCAGTACTTCCAGCCGGAGTACGCGCAGCGGAAGTTCCCGATGGCACTGGTGCTGGCCGGCTACCCCGGCACGCCGGAGAAGCTGATCTCGCTGATGCAGTACCCGGCCTCCGCCCTCCAGGCGATCGACCAGAAGAAGCTGCCGCCGACCATCCTGGTGATGATGCGTCCGACCCTGGTCAACAACCGGGACACCGAGTGCGTGGACGTCCCGAACGGCCCGCAGGTGGAGACCTTCTTCACCAGTGACCTGCCCAAGGCGCTCGCCACCACGTACCGGCTCGGCACCGACCCGTCCAACCGGGCGGTGATCGGCAACTCGACCGGCGGCTACTGCGCACTCAAGTTCGCCCTGCGCAAGCCGGACTCCTACCGGGCCGCCGTCTCGCTCTCCGGCTACTACACCGCCCCGATCGACGAGACCACCGGGGACCTCTTCGCCGGCAACGGACAGCTCAAGCAGGAGAACGACCTGCTGTGGCGGCTGCACAACAAGCCGGCCGAGCCGGTCTCGCTGCTGCTCGGCACCGCGTACGACGAGAACAACTACGGCGCCACCCAGGACATGGTGAAGTCCTTCAAGGCGCCCACCAGCCTCTCCACCATCACGCTGGACACCGGCGGGCACAACTTCCACACCTGGACCAGGGAGATCCCGCCGGCCCTGGAGTGGCTGGGCAAGCACCTGACGATGCCCCAGGCCGCCTGACCCCCGGACAGCCTGCACCCCGGGCGGCCCGGCTCCCACCCGGGGAGCCCTGCCGGGGGCGCCCCCGGCAGGGCTCCCCGGCACCGTCCGCAGCAGATCACAGACCCCTCACAGCCGGGTCTCACGCTCCTCTCAGCCGCACCGCCGAGCGTATGGTCCATGACCACGACCAGCTTCCCCCCAGCGGCCGGCGAGCCGTGGCCCGAGGCCGCGCACTACCCGCCGCCGGAGGTGCCGCAGCCGGCCCCTGACGCACCCTCGGACGCGACCCCGCCGGCCGGAGCGCTCTTCCCGGAGTTCGCGCTGCCGCCCACCGGCCCCAAGGGCCCGGCGTCCTGGGCCGGGCGGCTGCGCACGCTGCCGGCCCGCACGCTGCGCGGCCGCGCCGACGACCCGCGCTGGGTGCGGCCCGCCCTGCTGGCACTGCTGGCCGCGACCGCCCTGCTCTACCTCTGGGGTCTGAGCGCCTCCGGCTGGGCCAACTCCTTCTACTCGGCGGCCGTGCAGGCCGGCAGCCAGAGCTGGAAGGCCTTCTTCTACGGCTCCTCCGACGCCGGGAACTTCATCACCGTCGACAAGCCCCCGCTGTCGCTCTGGCCGATGGCACTGGCCGCCCGGGTCTTCGGCCTCTCCTCCTGGTCGGTGCTGGCCCCGCAGGCGCTGATGGCGGTCGCCACCGTCGCCACCCTGTACGCGACGGTGCGCCGCCGCTTCTCGCCGCTCGCCGGCCTGCTGGCGGGCGCCGCACTGGCGCTGACCCCGGTGGCGGTGCTGATGTTCCGCTTCAACAACCCGGACGCCCTGCTGGTGCTGCTGCTGACGCTGGCCGCCTACGGGCTGGTGCGGGCGATCGAGGCGGCCGGCACCCGGTGGCTGGTGTTCACCGGCGTGATGCTCGGGCTGGCCTTCCTCACCAAGACCCTCCAGGCCTTCCTCGTGCTGCCCGCCTTCGCGCTGGTCTACCTGGTCGCCGCGCCCACCGGCCTCTGGCGGCGGGTGCGGCAGCTGCTGGCCGCGGGGCTGGCCATGGTGGTCGCGGGCGGCTGGTGGGTCGCGATCGTCGAGCTGGTGCCCGCCTCGGCCCGGCCCTACATCGGCGGCTCGCAGGACAACAGCTTCCTCTCGCTCACCTTCGGCTACAACGGCTTCGGCCGGCTCAACGGCAACGAGACCGGCAGCGTGGGCGGTGGTGGCAGGCTCCCCGCCGGGATGGAGGGCGCGCCCGGCGGCGGCCGGGCGATGGGCGGCTGGGGCGACACCGGCATCACCCGGATGTTCGACGGGGACATCGGCGGTCAGATCGCCTGGCTGCTGCCGGCCGCACTGATCCTGCTGCTGACCGGCCTCTGGGCGACCCGCCGCCACCCCCGGACGGACACCGCGCGTGCGGCGTTCCTGGTCTGGGGCGGCTGGCTCCTCTCCACGGCGCTGACCTTCAGCTTCATGTCCGGCATCTTCCACCAGTACTACACGGTGGCGCTGGCCCCGGCCGTCGCGGCGCTGGTCGGCATGGGCGTGGACGGGCTCTGGCGGGCCCGGCACCGGCTGCCGTACGCGGCGGTGCTGGCCGCCACCCTGGCCGTGACGGCCGGCTGGGCGTACGTCCTGCTCGGGCGGAGCACGGGCTTCGTGCCGTGGCTGCGCGGGACGGTGCTCGTCGGCGGGCTGCTGGCCGCGGTGGCACTGGCGGCCGTGCCGCTGGCCGCACGGTTCGCGCGGAACGTCTCCGGCCGGGTCACCGGCCGGCTCGCCACCGTGGCGGGCGCGGTGGGCCTGGCGGCGGCGCTCGGCGGCCCGGCGGCGTACGCGGTGGACACCGTGAACACGCCGCACACCGGCTCGATCGTCACGGCCGGCCCCGCCGTCGAGGGCGGCCGCGGCATGGGCCCGGGCGGGATGCGCGGGATGCCGCCCGGTGGCGACGGCAGGTTCTTCATCAACGGGCAGCAGGTCACGCCCGGCCAGGGCGGCGCTCCGGGCGGGATGCCGGGCGGCGGCACCGGCGGCGTTCCGGGCGGTGGCACCGGCGGCGTTCCGGGCGGCGGCACGAACGGCAATGCCAACGGTGGGATGCCGGGCAACGGCACCGGCGGCACCGGAACGGACGGCCGCGGCGGCCGCGGCGGGTTCGGCGGCGCGGCGGGCGGTGGCGCCCCCGGCGGCATGGGCGGTCTGCTGAACGGCGCCCGGGTGGGCGACGAAGCCGCCGCCGCCCTGAAGCAGGACGCCGACCGCTACACCTGGGCCGCCGCGACCAGCGGCTCGCAGAACGCCGCGAGCTACCAACTCGCCTCCGGCGTACCGGTGATGGCCCTCGGCGGGTTCAACGGAACGGACCCGTCGCTCACCCTGGCCGGCTTCCAGCAGTACGTGCAGGAGGGCCGGATCCACTGGTTCGTCGGCGGCGAGTCCCGCACGGCGGGCGGGCCCGGGGCCGGCGGCGGGGCCCAGGAGTCGCTGACCGCCCAGATCGAGGAGTGGGTGAAGAGCCGCTACACGGCCAGGACGGTGGGCACGGCGACGTTCTACGACCTGACGCAGACGCCCGGTTCCTGAGGAACGCCGGAGGGGCGCACCGCGGTCCGTCCGCGCTGCGCCCCTCCGGCGGTCCCTGTCCCTCCGTCGGCCCGGGCCGGTGAACCGGGCCGGGTCAGTCCGTCGGGCAGCGCGTCCCGGCGGCCGGCACCGTCCCGTCGGTCAGGAACGCGTGGACGGCCGTCCGGATGCACGCGCTCTTGCCGTACGCGGTGTGGCCCTCGCCCTCGCGGGTGAGCAGGACGGCGTTGCCGAGCTGGGCGGTGAGCTTCTCGGCCCAGGCGTAGGGCGTCGCCGGGTCGCCGGTGCTGCCGACGACGACGATCGGGGCCGCGGCGGCGGACTTGACCGGGTGCGGCTGCTCGGCGGAGCGGAACGGCCAGATCCGGCAGTCCGGGTCGAACAGGGCCATCGTGGGTTCGTGCTTGCTGACCAGCGGGGCGTTCGCGGCGAGCTCGCCGAGGGCGGCCTGCAGCTGGTCGCCGGTGGGTGCACCGGTGGCGCCGTCGGCGCAGTGGATGGCGACGTAGGCGTCGGCGGAGGTGCCGTAGTGGCCTTCGTCGTCGCGGCCGTTGTAGCCGTCGGCGAGGTCGAGCAGGTAGTCGCCCTTGCCCCGCTGCATGGCCCAGGCGAGGACGTTGCGCAGGTTGGTCCAGGACTTCTCGCCGCCGTAGAGGTTGCTGAGCACGCCCGTCCAGGCCGCGTTGGCGGTGACGGTGCGGCCCTTGGCCGTGGTGAGCGGCTTCTCCTTGAGGCCGTCGAGGAAGTCGGCGAGCTTCTGCGCGGCCTTGTCCCGGTCCTTGCCGAGCGGGCACGGGTCCTTGCCGACGCAGTCCGCGGCGAACGCCTTGAACGCCCGCTCGAATCCGGCCTGCTGCTCGATGTTGTGCTGGACGAGCGAGGTGGACGGGTCGGTGGCGCCGTCCAGGACGAGCCGGCCCACCCGGTCCGGGAACTCCTCGGTGTAGAGGCTGCCGAGGTAGGTGCCGTAGGAGAGGCCGAGGTAGTTGAGCTTCGGGTCGCCGAGGGCGCCGCGCAGGACGTCCATGTCGCGGGCGGTGTTCCGGGTGCTGACGAAGGGCAGCACCTTGGCGTACTTGGCCTGGCAGCCGTCGGCCAGCAGCCTGCCGTGCTCGGCGCCCGGCTCGTCGGTGGTGACCCAGCCGTCGCGGGCCTTGTCGTCCAGGCAGTTCAGCGGGCTGGTGCCGCGGACGCCGCGCGGGTCGAAGCCGACGATGTCGAAGCGGTCGTGCAGCGGGCCGTCGTAGTCCTTCTGGCCGCGCTGGACCATGCCGACGCCGGATCCGCCGGGCCCGCCGGGGTTGACCAGCAGGGAGCCGATCCGGCCGTCCGGCTTGGCGGCGGGGATCCGCGAGAGCGCCACGTCCAGGGTGTCCCCGCCCGGGTTCGCGTAGTCCAGCGGGACCTTGAGGGTGGCGCACTGGACGGCGGACTCGTCGGTCTTCGTGGTGGCCGGGTCGTCGGCGCAGGCCGCCCAGGCGATCTGCTGGCCGTAGAACGGCTGGAGCGCCGGGTCGGCCGCGCCGGTGGGCTTCGGCGTCGGGGTGGGCGGAGTGGTCAGAGCGGTCGGCGACGCGCTGGGCGTGGCCGGGGTGGCGGCGGGCGACGGCGTGCCGGAGGCCGCGTCGGTGGACCCGCCGGAGCCGGTGCAGCCGGCCAGCAGGGCGGCGGCGACGGCGGCGGGCAGGACGCCTCGTGATAACCGGGTGATCATTGAATGCACCGCACACGAATATCACCCGGTCATCACATCGGCCACCTCATTACCGCGGACCGGACGGGCAATGCGGACAAAGGGTGGTGAAACGTTTCCTCACCCGTCGCACTGCTGCAGCATCGCCTTCTTGTCGGCCTCGGTGACCGGCAGTTGGTACTTCAGCGACACCTGAGCGAACCGCACCGCGTAGGAGCAGCGGACGGCCGGATTGGCGGGCAGCCAGGCGGCCGGGCCGGAGTCGCCCTTGGAGGCGTTCTGCGAGCCGTCGGCCGGGACGAGGTTGAGCGGGTCGTTGGCGATCTGCACGCGCTTGGCCTTGTCCCACTTGGCGGCGCCCATCTGCCAGTCGTACGAGAGCGGCATCACGTGGTCGATCTGGATCTTCGAGGCCTGCTGCTTCGTCCACCGGACGGTCTTGCCGGTGTACGGGTCGTCGATGGTCATCGCGGTGACGGTGCAGGCGGAGCCGTCCTTGTGCTCCACCGCCCGGCCGTCGCGGGCCAGCAGGTCGTTGCGGGTGTCGCAGCTGTTGTGGCCGCCGGGGACGCCGTCCACGTTGTCGGTCCAGGCCGGGCCGAACTCGTTGCGGTCGTAGCCGTCCTTCGGCCCGGCGGCCGCGGTGGCGACCCTGGCGATGAGATCCCGGCCGGCCTTCCGGTCCTCGGCCGAAGTCAGCGGCGCCAGACCGGGCTTGGTGCCGTCCGGGTTCTGCAGCGGGCTGGTGGCCGTACCACCGCCGGCGGGCGCCCCGGCGGCGTCGGACGAGGGCTTCCCGGCGCCGGTGCAGCCGGCCAGCGCCAGGGTGGGTATCAGGAAGAGGACGGCGGCGGGCACGGCGGAGCGGCGGGCGGGCACGGAGAACTCCCGAGGTGGGGGGCGACTGACGGCGCCCCAGCAGACCAGCCGCCCCACACCCCGTCAAGGCGGCGCAACACGGGGCGTTCGAGCATGTCGAAGCTCACACCCCGGCGCCCGCCGGTGCACCGCCGGGACTCCTCAGGCCCCGGCCGACCGCGCGATCTCGGCGAGGACGGCGTCCGGCGGCGTCGCCACGACCCCCAACTCGCGCCGGGCGGCGGCGGAGTCGAGCAGCTGCGGGCGGTAGTAGAGGTAGCCCATCTCCACCACCTCGGCGAGGATCTCGTCCTCCTCGCCCAGCTCCGCCAGCTCCTCCGGCGAGATCGCGGTCAGCTTCGGCGCGGGTGCGCCCGCCGCCTCGGCCAGCCCCGAGGCGAGCGTCCGGGCCGATGCCTCGCTGGTGCTGGGCACGTGCCAGGCCCGCCCCCAGGCCGCCTCGGAGCGGGCGGCCGCGATCAGGGTGTCGGCCACGTCGCCGGTGTACGACCAGCTGTGCGGCACGTCCAGGTCGGCCGGGTAGGAGACGGGCTCGCCGGCCGTCGCGGCCGGGGCGACCGTCAGCTGGAACAGCGAGACGGCCCCCGGCCCGAGGAAGTCGCTGGCCCGCACCTCGGTGACACGCACCCGGCCGGCCCGGTGGGCGGCCAGCGCGTCCTGCCACAGGCCCGCCCGCAGCGCGCCCTTGCGGCTGGTCGGCGCGAGCGGCAGCCCCTCGTGGTACCGGCCGTCCACCGGCCCGTAGCCGTAGAGGTTGCCGAGCATCACGTAGCCGGCTCCGGTCCGCTCGGCGGTGACCAGCAGGGCGGCGGCCAGGGCCGGGAACTCCTGCGGCCAGCGGTGGTACGGCGGTGCGGCGCAGTTGATCAGGGCTGCCGCGCCCTCGGTGAGGGCGGTGAGCCGGTCGGCGTCGGTCGCGTCGGCGGCGATCCGCTCGATGCCGGGGTGCTCGGGCCCGGCGCCGCGCCGGGTGATCAGGCGGACTCGCTGGCCGGACGCGGCGAGCCGGAGTGCGGTGGCGGTGCCGATGGATCCGGCACCGGTGACGACGTGGAAGGACATGGCGCTGCTCCGGGTTGACAGGGGGTGGATGCGGCGGCGCCGGCCCGGCGCCGCCGTGCTCCACTCTCCGGCCGGGCGCCGTCACGGAACAGCGCGCCGGCTGCCAAGCTTCCGGAGGTTCTGGCCATGCCCTCGCCCGCGCTGACGCACCGGATCGCGGTGCTCGCCGTCCCGCCGGTGACCACTTTCGACCTGTCCATCCCCGACATCGTCTTCGGCTCCGCCGAGTCGGCCGGAAAGCCGGCGTACGAGGTGACGGTCTGCACGACGGAGCCCGGCCCCGTGGCGGCGACCGGCAGCCTCCAGGTCGTCGTCCCGCACGGGCTGGACGTCCTGGCGCGGGCCGACACCGTGATCGTGACGGGCTCGGGCGCGCGGGCCGAGGCGGACTCCCGGGTGCTGGCCGCGCTGCGGGCGGCGGCCGACCGGGGTGCGCGGGTCGCCTCGCTGTGCACCGGCGCCTTCGTCCTGGCCCAGGCCGGGCTGCTGGACGGCCGCAGCGCCACCACCTACTGGGTGCAGGCCGGGGCACTCGGCCACCGCTTCCCGGCCGTCCGGGTGGAGCGGGCGCTGTTCGTGGAGGACGGCCCGGTGCTGACCTCGGCGGGACTGACCGCGGGGATCGACCTCTGCCTCCACATGGTCCGCTCCGACCACGGCGCGGCGGTGGCCAACGCGGTGGCCCGGCTGGCGGTGATCTCGGCGGCCCGGGACGGCGGGCAGGCCCCGTACCTCCCGGCGCCGGTGTCGGCGGCGGACGGCACCTCGCTGGCCGCCACCCGGGCCTGGGCGCAGCAGCGGCTGCACGAGCCGCTCACCCTGGCCGCGCTGGCCGCGCACGCGGGGGTGAGCGTCCGCACCCTCAACCGCCGGTTCCTGGCCGAGGCCGGCACCACGCCGCTTCAATGGCTGCTGTCCCAAAGGGTCGAGTGGGCCCGCGAGTTGCTGGAGACCACGGACCAGCCGGTCGATCTGGTCGCCGACCGGGCCGGGTTCGGCACCGCCGACTCGCTGCGCCGCCACCTGCTCCAGCGGGTCGGCATGACCCCGCGCGCCTACCGCGCGCGCTTCGCCCTGTCGGCCCGGGTGGGGC
This sequence comes from Kitasatospora sp. NBC_01560, assembly GCF_045208415.1. Taxonomy (NCBI): domain Bacteria; kingdom Bacillati; phylum Actinomycetota; class Actinomycetes; order Kitasatosporales; family Streptomycetaceae; genus Kitasatospora; species Kitasatospora sp. NBC_01560. The sequence goes on from NZ_CP109364.1 coordinate 2,782,955, forward strand.
GCCGGCCCGCCGGGAGGACGCCGTGACCGCCGGGCCCCGCCGCCCGGACCGGCCGGTCCGCCACCGGTCAGCCCCCCGGTCAGCCGCCGGTCACTCCCCCGACCAGCCGCCGGTCAGCCGCCGATCGCCGACATCGGCCGGTCCGGGCGGACGAAGTCGGCCGAGTCGATGCTGTGCCCGGGGCCCTTGCGGGCGATGGTGCTGCGCCAGGCCTCCTCGATCCGCTCGTCGTCGGCCCCGCCGCGCAGCAGCGCGCGCAGGTCCGACTCCTCGGTCGCGAAGAGGCAGTTGCGCAGCTGCCCGTCGGCGGTGAGCCGGACGCGGTCGCAGCCGCCGCAGAACGGGCGGGTCACGGAGGCGATCACGCCGATCACGGTGTCGGTGCCGGCGATCCGCCACTCCTCGGCGGGGGCGTTCCCGTGCCGGCCGACCGGGACGAGCTCCCAGCGGGTGGCGAGCACCGCCAGGATCTCGTCGGCGGTGACCATCGCGTTCCGGTCCCAGGCGCCCTGCGCGTCCAGCGGCATGGACTCGATGAACCGCATCCGGTAGCCGTGCCCGGCGGCGAACTCGACGAGGTCGAGGATCTCGTCGTCGTTGACGCCGCGCACCGGCACCGCGTTGACCTTCACCGGCGCCAGTCCGGCGGCCTGCGCGGCGGCCAGGCCGGCGAGGACGTCGGCGATCCGGTCCCGGCGGGTGATCTCGGCGTACCGCTCGGGGCGCAGGGTGTCCAGGCTGACGTTGACCCGGTGCAGCCCGGCCTCGTGGAGCGCCGTGGCGGTGCGGGCCAGCCCGATGCCGTTGGTGGTGAGCGAGACCTCGGGCCCGAGTGCGGTGATCCGGCCGATCAGCGCCGGGAGTCCGCGCCGCAGCAGCGGTTCGCCGCCGGTGAGCCGCACCGAGGTGATGCCCAGCCGCCCGACGGCGATCCGGACCAGCCGGACCACCTCGTCGTCGCTCAGCACCTCGGCCTTCGGGAGCCAGGCGAGGCCCTCGGCCGGCATGCAGTAGGTGCAGCGCAGGTTGCAGCGGTCGGTGAGCGAGACCCGCAGGTCGGTGTGGACCCTGCCGAAGCGGTCCAGCAGCGGGCGCGGTGCGGTGTTCATCGACTCAGTACAGGGGCTGGCGGCCGGGAGATCCAGCCGCCGAACTGCCGGGGAACTGCCGCCACCTGCGGGTTTCCCTTGTGCATTCGTCCAACTGTGCCTTCGTACGGCTGCGCGGGGCGGCCCGGAGAAGGCAGGCTTGGCCCATGCAGAGCAGTGATCGGCGCCCGCCCGCACCGGTGGCCGCGCTCGTCCTGGCCGCCGGCGGCGGGCGGCGGCTGGGCGGCCGCCCGAAGGCCCTGATCCCGTACCGGGGGCGGCCGTTGGTGGAGCACGCGGTGACCACCGTCCGCTCGGGCGGCTGCCCGGACGTGACGGTGGTGCTGGGCGCGGACCGCGAGCGGGTCCGGGCCACCGCCCACCTGCCGGGCTGCCGGCTGGTGGCCAACCCGGACTGGGCGGGCGGCATGGGCTCCTCGCTGCGGGCCGGGCTGGCCGCGCTGGCGCCGGGGGTGTCGGCGGTGCTGGTGATGCTGGTGGACACCCCCGGCGTCACCCCGGCGGCGGTGGCCCGGCTGCTGGCCGCCCACCGGGCGGGCGCCGACCTGGCCGCCGCGGCGTACACGGGGCGGCGCGGGCACCCGGTGCTGATCGGGGCGCGGCACTTCGCCGAGGCGGCGGCGGGCGCGACCGGGGACTCCGGCGCGCGGGCCCTGCTGGCGGCCCACGCGGCGGAGATCGCGCTGGTGGAGTGCGCCGACGTGGCCGTCCCCGACGACCTGGACACCCCGGCCGACCTCGCCCGCTGGTCCGCCGGCTGACCGGGGCGCGGCCGGGGCGGCCGGGCTCCCGGGGCGCACTCCCCCCGTGGGACCGGCCGCCCTCCTCCTCCGCGGCGACCGATCGACCGCATACCCCTGATCTGTCCCTGAGGATTGCCGCATTCCGCGCCAAGGCCCCCGTGTTTCGGGGAGCATGGGACACGTCCTTCCACCCCGATTCGAACGGACGGTGCCCGCGATGTCCGGACTGCCCGACGACTTCACCGGACGCGAGCCTGCCCACCACGGGCCGGGGGCGGGTGGTGGCGCCCGGGCGATCCGCTGCCCCGCCTGCCGGCGCGAGCACCTGTACGAGCCGCCGTCGCTGCCCTGCCCCTGCGGCGCCTCGCTGAAGGTCCCGCTGCTGCGCGGCGGCGTGCCGGTGCAGGTGCGGTTCCGGTCCTGGGAGGACTCCTGGCTGAACATGCGCTGCCCGCACTGCGGCCGTTCCGACCAGTGGCCGCAGCCCGAGTTCACCTGCAACTGCGGCGCCACCGTACGGCTCCCGGTGGACCGCACCACCCGCCTCGGCGGCAGCGCCACCGCGGGCCGGCCCGGCGCCGGGCAGCTCGGCCCGGCCGGAGCGCCGTCCACCCGCCCCTCCCCGGCCCACCCGCAGGGTGCGCCGGTCCCCGCGCCGCCGGGCGGCTCCGGCACGTCGGCCACGCCCTGGCGGCGCCGGGCGCCGTTCCGCCCGCACCCCGTCCGCACCTCGCAGGACGCGGTGTTCACCGCCGCCCGCTACCTGGAGTGGCTGGGCTTCGAGGACTTGGAGCTGACGGAGGCCCAGGAGCGCGACGGGGTCACCCTGCTGGGCAGCCGGATGGTCGCCCAGGTGGACACCTGGACGGAGCCGGCCGACGTGAAGTCGGTGGAGTGCCTCTGGCTGCAGACCCTGCACGCCGAGGAGATGGCCGCCGCGATGTTCACCCTGGCCGGCTACTCCCACCAGGCCACCGTCCGCGGCGAGCAGTTGCTGGTCGCCCTGTTCAGCCTGGATCTGGCCGGCGTGCCGCAGCCCGCCAACGGCGCCGCCGAGGCCCTGATGGAGACCGGCTGGACGTCCTGACCCGCTCCGGCCGGCCCCGCTCCCGCCCGCCCGGCCGGGGCCGACCGGCGGGGCCTCTCTAGATCATTCCGCCGCCGAACGCAACAACCTGCGCTCGTGATCTGGTGCACAAGCTCACCCACGTGTTGAATTGCCGCCACAACGCGGGCCTGGGGGACGGCCCGCGTCCTGCTGGATGGCGCACACAAGGAGGTGGCGTTGTCGGAGCACGGATGGGGCCCGGGCGACCGGGACGGGCGGGAGGGGCTCGGGCGGGCGGGGCCCCCGGAGCCGGGGGACACCGTATGGCGGTTACGGTCCCGGGCGTGCTGGCAGGAGGCCGCGGAACTGTTGCGCCCGACCGCCGAGGGCGATCCGGCGGTGGCCCTCGGGCGGGCCGAACTCCTCATCGAGCAGTGCCTGTTCACGGCCGCGCACTGGACCCAGGCCGAACAGGCGCTGCGTCTGGCCGAGGCCGTCGCCACCAGTACCGAGCAGCGCGCGGCCGCCGCCTGCGCCCGCGGCTTCCTGGCGTACGTCGCCAGTGTGCTCGGTGCGCACGACCGGCTCGACGAGGCACAGGCCGCGCTCGGCCGCACCTCGGCGCTGCTGCCGCCGGACGCTCCCGGGCGCCCGCTGCTGGACTTCCGCCGCGGCCTGGTCGCGGAGAACCTGCTGCGCGACCGGACGGCGGCCTGGATCGCCTACCGCCGGGCGCACGACGGCGCGGGCGAGCGCGGTGACGAACTGCTGCGCTCCTACACCTGGCGGCACCTGGCCGCGCTGGCCCAGGCCGCCGGGGACCACGAGCGGGCCCGGGAGGGGTTCGACGCCTCGCTGCGCCTGCGGGAGCAGCTCGGCTTCACGGTCGGCGTGGCGCCCGCACTGGCGGCGCTGGCCGAGGTCTCCGAGCCGGGCGAGGCGGCCCGGCTCCGGGCCGAGGCGACCCGGCTGGTCCAGGCGCTCGGGGGCGTACCGGTCTGGCTCGCGCGCCAGCTGGGCGCGGCGCGCACGCCGGGTACTCCGCCGGACGGACGCATCGGGCGGGAACCTCGGGGGAGCATCAGCTAAGGTGAGCCTAACCTGGCCGGGGCGAGCAGTGCCCCGGCCGGGTTCGCCTTGCCGTTCCCGGGCCCCGCCAGGCCCCGGCCGGCCGGGCCCGGCTCCCGGCGCGCCCACCAGCGCCACCCCCGCCGGGACGGGCCGGGCGGTCCGGCACGGGCTCCGGTCGACCCGATGGGGCCGCACCATGACCGCGAGCAGCACCGCCCACTGCACCACCACCGTTCCGGACGCCCCGGGCCCTTCCGGTGCTCCCGCGGGCCCCGGCCGCCCGCAGCCCTGCGCGGCGAGCCACCGCCGGATCGGCGAACTGTTCCCGGCCCTCCGGGTGCACGGCGGCCCGCCCAGAAGCGGCGACGGCTGGATCGCCGGCGCCGACCTGATCGCCCGCCCGGAGGCGCTGCGCGAGCTGATCGCCCACGACGCCGGGGAGGGCCTGGCCCGGTACGGGCGGCCGCTGCGCCCCGACGTCGCGGCCGGCTTCGGCCTGCACCGCTTCACCTGGCCGGCAGCGCTGCTGTTCACGCTGCCCTGGTTCCTGGAGCGCCGGGTGCCGCTGCTCGCCCCGGCGGACGTCTCGGTCCGCCGCCGCACCGGCGAGCTGACCGCCCGCACCGGCGCCTTCGTCTGCCTGCCCGACGACCCGGCGACCGGCCTGCCCGGGGCCCGGCCGGTGGCCGGCGAGCCGGAGCTGGCCGCCGAGCTGCGCTCGGCGCTGGCGAGGTTCCTGACGCCGGTGCTCGGGGCCTTCCGCCCGGAGGTGCGGCGCGGTCCGCGCACGCTCTGGGCGATGGCGACGGACGCGGTGGTGGAGGGGCTCTGGCACGTCGGCGGACTGCTGGGCGAGGCTGACCGGGCCCGCACCGAGCTGACCGCCCTGCTCGCGCCGGTGCCGCCGGGGTGCGCGCCGGGCGCGGACGTCTCCTCGTTCACGCCGGGCGCCGGCTTCGCGACCGCGCGCCCGGGCCTGTCCTGCGCCCCCGGCGCACCGGACACGCCGACCACCGACCGCACCCGGGCGAGCTGCTGCCTCGTGTACACCGTGCAGGCCGAGGCCATGTGCGGCGGCTGTCCCCGCGTCATGCGCGGTTGACCGGATTCCCCCCGGACGGGCTCGCACCGCCCTTGGAATTCCGGGAAATATCCACCCTTAATTAATCCGACAATGCGACTTCTCCCACGTCAGAAATCCCTCTCCTCAGCGCATTGACGGAGAATCAGCCATTCCGGGCCCGCGTATCCGCCATGATGGTCCCCGCCATCACGACGCAGGAAAGCGAGGCTGGTCCAGGCGATGAAACTGTCCGACATACCGCTCGGTTGGGCCGTCACCGGCGTTGCGGTGCTGCTGGTCACCGCCCTGCTGGTGGCCCTGGCCCGGACGCGGGGATCCGCCACCGGATCGGGCGGCGCGGATTCCTGGGAGCGTTCCGAGGAACGCCGCCGCCGCAAGGAGTCCCTGTACGGAGGGGCCTCCTACACGCTGCTGTTCTGCTGCGCCGCCGTCGCGGCCGCGCTCTCCTTCCACGGCCTGGTCGGATTCGGCGTGCAGAACCTCAACCTCTCGGGGGGCTGGGAGTACCTGGTGCCGTTCGGCCTGGACGGCGCGGCGATGTTCTGCTCCGTCCTCGCCGTCCGCGAGGCCAGCCACGGCGACGCCGCCCTCGGCTCACGCCTGCTGGTCTGGCTGTTCGCCGGCGCCTCGGCCTGGTTCAACTGGGTGCACGCCCCGCGCGGCTTCGGCCACGCCGGCGCGCCGCAGTTCTTCGCGGGGATGTCCCTCTCGGCCGCCGTGCTGTTCGACCGGGCGCTCAAGCAGACCCGCCGGGCCGCGCTGCGCGAGCAGGGGCTGGTGCCCCGTCCGCTGCCGCAGATCCGGATCGTCCGCTGGATGCGCGCCCCGCGCGAGACCTACGCGGCCTGGTCGCTGATGCTGCTGGAGGGTGTCCGCAGCCTCGACGAGGCGGTCGACGAGGTGCGCGAGGACAAGCGGGAGAAGGTCGCGGAGAAGGAACGCCGCAAACTGGCCGGGCGCCGCGAGCGGGCCGAGATCCGGGCCATCAACCGCACCAACAGCGTCTGGCGCCAGCGCGGCACCGCCCGGCAGCTGGAGTCCGGCCAGGAGTCCGCCATAGCCGGCGGGCCCGCGGCGGACCGGCCCGCCGTCGAACCGCCCGCCCCCGCCGAGGGCCCGGTGGCGCAGCCCGGCCTGCCGGCCCGGCCGGAACGGCGCACCATCGACCTCACGCTGGAGGACGACACCGTCGCACTCCCCCGGCTGGACTCGCTGGAGCGCAAGCTGAAGGACCTGGAGCAGCAGTTCGGCTGAGCCGGGTCGGCGGTGCCCCCGGCCGGAGCCTTCCGGCCGGGGGTGCCGACGACGACGCGGGCCCCCGCGGTCAGGCCGCCGGCGTGGCGGTCAGCTCGAACCACATCCGCTTGCCCGAGCCGCGCGGTTCCACGCCCCAGCCGTCGGCCAGCGCCTCGACCAGCATCAGCCCGCGCCCGGAGGAGGCCTGCTCCCCCGGCGTCCGGCGGGTCGGCCAGAGGTCGGACTCGTCCTCCACCTCGACCCGGAGCCGGGCCCGCCCGCCGTCGGCCACCGCCTCCCGGTAGAGCCGGGCGGTGAACATGGCGTCCCGGTCGGTGTGCCGGATGGCGTTGGTGACCAGCTCGGAGGCGAGCAGCTCGGCCGTGTCCACCAGCTCGGCGACGCCCCAGCGGCGCAGCGCGTCCCGCAGCTCGGCGCGGACCTCGGAGATCCGGGCCAGGTCGGCCTGCCCGATCCGGCGGCGCAGCTGCTGGGCGGCCAGACCGCCCTCCGGTCCGTCCCAGCGCAGCAGCAGCAACGCTATGTCGTCCTCGCGCTCGCTGTCGTCGGCGGCCTGCGAGGCGATCCGGTCGGCGAGCTCCTCCAGCGGGTCCCGGCCGTGGCCGGTCCCGCCGGCCGGCGGGCCGGCGAGCACCGCGGTGAGCCGGGCGATGCCCTCGTCGAGGTCCGTGCCGCGCGCCTCGACCAGCCCGTCGGTGCAGAGCACCACCGTCTCGCCCGGGTCCAGGCTGAACCGGGTGACCCGGTACTCCTCGTCGGGGGCGATGCCCAGCGGCAGCCCGCCCGTGACCGGGACGACGGCGGCGGTGCCGTCCGCGCGGCGGACCAACGGGTCGAGGTGGCCCGCCCGGACGGCGTACACGACGCCGTAGTCGACGTTCACCTCGGCGTAGGTGCAGGTGGCGAAGTGGTCGGTGTCCAGGTCGGCGAGGAACCGGGAGGCGCGGGCCATCACGGCGGCCGGCGGGTGGCCCTCGGCCGCGTACGCGCGCAGCGCGATCCGCAGCTGGCCCATGATCCCGGCGGCGTGCACGTCGTGGCCCTGGACGTCACCGATCACCAGGCCGACGTGCCCGCCGGGCAGCGGGACGACGTCGTACCAGTCGCCGCCGATCTGCAGGCCGGAGCCGGCCGCAAGGTAGCGGACGGCGGTGGTGACGCCGGGGACGGAGGGGACGGTGCGCGGCAGCATCACCCGCTGCAGGCCGGCCGCCAGCTCGTGCTCGGCGTCGTGCAGCCGGGCCCGTGCCAGTGACTGCGCGACCAGCCCGCCCAGGGTGGACAGCAGGGTGCGCTCGTCGGCGTCCAGCTGGCGGTCGTCGTCGAAGCTGACCACGCAGACGCCGATCGCCCGGCCGCTGGCCACCAGCGGCAGGAACGCCCAGGAGCTGCGGCCGGTCCGGCTGGTCGGCTCCCAGACCTCCGCGTAGCGCTCGCGGTACTCCTCACGGCTGGCGACGAAGACGGGGGCGCGGTTGCGCAGCGCCTCGGCGGCCGGGTGGGCGGCCGGCAGGACCGAGCGGTCCCAGACGGCGAGCTCGTCGGGCCGGTAGCCGGAGGCGCCGAGGATCTGCACCCGGCCGGCCTCGAAGGAGGCCAGCACCAGGCCGTCCGGCGGCAGGCCGGGCAGCGGCAGCTCGGTGAAGACCCGGGCGACGTCCCGGACGGTGACGGCCTCGGAGAGCGCGCGGGCGGCCTCCTTGATGAACCGCGAGCGCTCCTCGCGGAGCAGGGCCATCCGGTCGGCGCGGTCGCGCTTGTGCAGCTCGACGGTGGCGTCCCAGACGAAGCCGACCATCCGGGAGGCGCGGCCGAAGGCGTCCGCGAGGACCCTGCCGCGGAACCGGACGGCCCGCATCGCGCCGTTCGGCCCGACCGTGCGGTAGTAGGCGCCGCACTGGCCCAGCTCGGTCACCGCGCGCTCGACCCGGCGGCGGACCACCGGCGCGTCCTCGGGGTGCAGCAGGGCCAGGAAGGAGGCGGAGGTGCGGTCGAAACGGCCCCGGTCGGCGCCGTCCAGGCCCATGATGGCGCAGGCCCGCTGGTCGCCCTCCAGGACGTCGCGGCGGATGTCCCAGTCGAAGGAGCCGATGCCGTTGGCGGCCATCGCCGGCTCCAGCCAGTCCGGCGTGGAGTCGCCCGGGACGACCGGCAGGCCGCCGGAGAGCATCGGCGCCAGCCGCCCGGCCGCCAGCCCCGGTGCTGTCCGCAGCGCATGGCGGCGCACCGCCTGCGCGGGTGGTCTCACCCGCCCCGTCCCGGCCGTGGACTGACCGGGAGGAAGCGCCGGCCCCGGGGACTCGGGCTCAGTGGGCATGCTGCTCCTGCCGCTGCCGTGGCGGACCGCGCCGACCGTTCGGCCGGGCCGCGTGGCGGTGTGATGGGTGGTGCTGGATGGAGTCGTGCTGGATCGGTCCGTGCGACGGGCGGTGGTCGGTCGAGGTGAGGTCTCCCCGCTGCTTCCCGCACGTGGACACACATTCCCACCATCCTGGCCAATGTTCGGCCGAGCGGCAATGGCAACGGGCCGGAAATCTTCCGGCCGGTTCACGTTCCGGTCTTCGCTCCGGCCTTCGCCCCGGCGTTCCGTTCGATGGCGAACGACATGATTTCCCGGGGCGATCACAGTTCTTCCACGGAGTCTTCCAAGAAGTGGATCTCCCGCCGGGGAGAACCGGAGCGCCCACCGGCCGTTCGGGGGCGGGCCGGGGCGGGCCGGGGCTTCTCCGAGCGCCGGCCCGCGCCCGGGCGACCCCGCACGTTACGGGCGCGGCCGGGCGGCCGGCGTCAGGTCGAGGCCAGCTCGAACCAGGTGACCTTGCCGTCCCCGCGCAGCTGCACTCCCCAGGAGTCCGCCAGCGCCTCGACCAGTACCAGCCCGCGGCCCGAGGTGGCGTACTCGGCCTCCGGGTCGCGGCGGCGGCCCGGCAGCCGAGCGGCGCCGTCCTGGACCTCGATCCGCAGCCGGAGGTCCGCGGTGAGCGCCGCGTCGAAGACCGCACCCTGGCCGGTGTGCAGCAGCGCGTTGGTGACCAGCTCGGAGGAGAGCAGCTCGGCCGTGTCGGCCAGCTCGGGCACCCCCCAGTGGCTGAGCGCGGAGCGCAGCCGGCGGCGGACGGCGCCGACCGCGACCAGGTCGGCCGCCTCGACAGCCAGGTGGAGCCGCCGGTGCAGCGCGCAGCCGGGCGCCGGGGTGCCGGGCAGGACCGGCTCCGCCGCCCCGGCGACACCGGACGCGCCCGGTGCAGCCCCCTGGGCCCTGGACCGGAAGGCGTCCCCCGAACTCGTCCGCTGCCGCGGGAATCGCGACTGACCGTCCATCAACACATGCCCCCGCCCTCTGTCCGGGCACCCGGTGCCGGATCCCCCGCCGGCCGGGTGGCCCCTTCGTTCTGACCACCATCCTCATGCCCAGCTTTCGGCATTTGCAACAGTGTGCGTGCGATCACCCGGGGTGAAAGGGGCACGGGGCGGTTCACGTGATCCAACTGCCCGCGCCGGACAGGTTTGCGATGCACAGGCGCAGTTTTCGAACTCCACCGGCGGGCAGCCCGGCGGCCCGGTCACTCCACCCGCCCCGGTCGCCGCCGCGCACGCCCGGGCGCGCCCCGGCCCGCACCGCCGCCCGCACCGCCGCCCGCGCCCGCCCGGCACCCGGTGACCTCCCCCGGTCCCCGGCGCGCCCGGGGACCCGATGGCGGCTCCCGGCGAGCCGAACACCCGGGGACGGGCAACGCTGGACAGGGCGGCCGGGTCCGGGTTCAATGGCCCGAGATGTTTGAACGCCGTTCTAACTTCATCACCCTCCCACCCTCCCCGGCGACCGCGAGCGAGGAACCGTGCGACTGACCCCCACCGAACGGGACCGGCTGCTGATCTTCACAGCCGCCGAGCTGGCCCGCGCCCGCCGGGCCCGCGGCGTGCGACTGAACATCCCCGAGGCGCACGCCCTGATCGCGGACACCGTCTGCGAGGCCGCCCGCGACGGCCGGCGCCTCGCCGAGGCGATCGAGGCCGGCCGCTCCGTCCTCACCGCCGAGGACGTGCTGCCCGGCGTCCCCGACGTGGTCACCGTGGTCCAGGTCGAGGCGGTGTTCGACGACGGCACCCGCCTCGCCGTGGTGAACGACCCGTTCAAGGGCGCCGGCTCGCTCGGCGACGAGGCCCCCGGCGGCGCGCTGATCGGCGCCGGTGCCGGCTACGACCCGGTGGAGGAGACGGTCGTCCTGCCCGTCCACAACACCTCCGACGTGCCGATCTCGGTCACCTCGCACTTCCACTTCTTCGAGTCGAACCCGCGCCTCGCCTTCGACCGGGCCGCCGCCTACGGCACCCACCTGGCAGTGCCGGCCGGCTCCTCGGTGCGCTTCGATCCGGGGGCCACCGTCGAGGTGGGCCTCGTCCCGATCGGCGGCGGGCGGGTCGCGATCGGCTTCGCCGGGCTGGTCGACGGCCCGCTGGACGCGCCCGGCGCCAAGGAGGCCGCGCTGGCCAAGGCCCGCGCGACCGGCTACCTCACCCGCTTCGACGACGCCGAGGTGGAGTCGTGAGCGGCCGGCCGACGCACCCCCGGCCGCCGGCCGGGCAGCAGCAAGCGAACGGAGCCGCCACCCGGGCGTGGGCGGACGAGCGAAGCGAGGCCGGAGCATGACCGCCATCACCCCCCACGACTACATCTCCGTGCACGGCCCGCGGGCCGGCGACCGGATCCGGCTCGGGGACTCCGGCCTGATCGTCCGCGTCGAGTCCGACTCCCAGGCACCGGGCGACGAATTCCTGGCCGGCTTCGGCAAGACCGCCCGCGACGGCCTGCACCTCAAGCCCGCGGCCGTCCGCGACACCTGCGACGTGGTGATCAGCAACGTGCTGGTGATCGACGCCGTCCAGGGCATCCGGAAGACCTCGATCGGCCTGATCGACGGCCGGATCGCCTCGATCGGGCGGGCCGGGAACCCGGACACCCTCGACGGCGTGGACGTGGTGGTCGGCACCGGCACGACGATCGTCTCCGGCGAGGGCATGATCGCCACCGCCGGCGCCATCGACACCCACGTCCACCTGCTCTCGCCGCGGATCATGGAGGCCTCGCTCGCCTCCGGCGTCACCACCATCATCGGCCAGGAGTTCGGCCCGGTCTGGGGCGTGGGCGTCAACTCGCCCTGGGCGCTGCGGCACGCGTTCAACGCCTTCGACGCCTGGCCCGTCAACATCGGCTTCCTCGGCCGGGGCTCCTCCTCCGACCCGGCCCCGCTGATCGAGGCGCTCGCCGAGGGCGGCGCCTCCGGCTTCAAGGTCCACGAGGACATGGGCGCCCACACCCGCGCCCTGGACACCGCGCTGCGCGTCGCCGAGGAGTACGACGTGCAGGTCGCCCTGCACACCGACGGCCTCAACGAGTGCCTCTCCGTCGAGGACACCCTCAAGGTCCTCGACGGCCGCACCATCCACGCCTTCCACATCGAGGGCTGCGGCGGCGGGCACGTCCCCAACGTGCTGAAGATGGCCGGCGTCCCCAACGTCATCGGCTCCTCCACCAACCCCACCCTGCCCTTCGGCCGCGACGCCCTCGGCGAGCACTTCGGCATGATCGTCTCCGCGCACGACCTCAAGGTCGACCTGCCCGGCGACGCCGCCATGGCCCGTGACCGCATCCGCGCCGGCACCATGGGCGCCGAGGACGTCCTGCACGACCTCGGCGTCATCGGTATCACCTCCTCCGACGCCCAGGGCATGGGCCGCGCCGGCGAGACCGTCCGCCGCACCTTCGCCATGGCCGGCAAGATGAAGGCCGAACTCGGCCCCCTCGACGGCACCGGCTCCTACGGGACGACCGAGAGCGGCGACGACAACGAGCGCGTCCTGCGCTACATCGCCAAGCTCACCATCAACCCCGCCGTCGCCCACGGCCTGGCCCACGAGGTCGGCTCCATCGAGATCGGCAAACTCGCCGACATCGTCCTCTGGCGCCCGGACCACTTCGGCGCCAAGCCGCAGCTCGTCCTCAAGGCGGGCTTCCCCGCCTACGGCGTCGTCGGCGACCCCAACGCCTCCACCGACCGCTGCGAACCCCTCGTCCTCGGCCCCCAGTTCGGCGCCCACGGCGCCACCGCCGCCGACATCTCCGTCGCCTTCGTCGCCCAGGCCGCGGCCGACGGCGCCTACCTGGACCGCGCCGCCGACGGCATGCCGACCCGCCGCCGACGGGTCGGCGTCCGCAACACCCGCGGCATCGGCCCGCGCGACATGGTGCGCAACGCCCGGATCGGCAACGTCCAGGTCACCGAGACCGGCCTGGTCTCGCTGGACGGCGACCCGCTGCGCTCCGAGCCGGCCGACAGCGTCTCGCTGAGCCGCCTCTACTTCCTCTGACCCCCGCTCCTGCCCCCGCTCCCCCACCACCCTCCGCTAGGACTCCACGATGACCACCCCCGCCGCCACCCCCGCCTCGCTCGGCTACCGGATGCCCGCCGAGTGGCACCCGCACGACCGCACCTGGATGGCCTTCCCCACCACCAACCCGACCTTCGACAGCCCGGAGAGCCTGCACGCCGGCCGCGAGGCGTGGGCCGCGGTGGCCAACACGATCGTCCGGTACGAGCCGGTCACCCTGGTGGTCAACACCGGCGAGACCGCGGAGGCGCGCAAGTACGTCGCCGAGCAGGTCGAGATCGTCGAGCGCCCGCTGGACGACGCCTGGATGCGCGACATCGGCCCGTCCTTCCTGATCGACGGCAAGGGCTCGCTCGCCGCCGCCGACTGGATCTTCAACGGCTGGGGCGCGCAGTCCTGGGCCCGCTGGGACAACGACCAGCACATCGCCGAGCACATCGGCGAGCTGACGGGCGTCCAGCGCTTCGCCTCGCGCCTGATCAACGAGGGCGGCGGCATCCACGTCGACGGCGAGGGCACCGTCCTCGTCACCGAGACCGTCCAGCTCGGCGAGGGCCGCAACTCCGACTGGACCAAGGAGAAGGTCGAGGCCGAGCTGCACGCCTTCCTCGGCACCACCAAGGCCGTCTGGCTGCCGCGCGGACTCACCCGCGACTACGACGAGTTCGGCACCCGCGGCCACATCGACATCGTCGCCTCCTTCGTCCGCCCCGGCGTCGTCGTCGCCCACGTCCAGCCGGACCCGGCCCACCCGGACCACGAGGTCTGCCAGGAGCTGGTGGCCGTCCTGCGCGCCTCCACCGACGCCCAGGGGCGGACCCTGGAGGTCATCGAACTGCCCGCCCCCACCGTCCTGCTGGACGAGGACGGCGAGCCGGTCGACTACTCGTACATCAACCACTACGTGGCCAACGGCGCCGTGATCCTGTGCGCCTTCAACGACCCGCGCGACGCCGAGGCCAAGGCCGTCCTGGAGCGCGCCTACCCGGGCCGCACCGTCGAACTGGTCGACGCCACCGAGATCTTCGCCAACGGCGGCGGCATCCACTGCATCACCCAGCAGCAGCCGAAGGCCTGACGAGTCAGCAGGTCAGGGCGCCGGCCTGGGAATTGACGTTCTCGTGATCTGCCAGGACCCGGCAGTCGCTTACGAAGATCGTCTCCCATTCCTCTCCCACTTGATCCTGACAGGAGCCGAAGTCGAGCTGTGACCGTGCACTTCTTGGGAGTGCCCGGCCACAGCTCGACTCCGGCCTTCTGCGTTGCGGGGCCTCCACTCCGCCCCGACCGCCGGTACAGCAGCACCGGCCGGGGAGTACGTGCCCGCTACTCGGTCGGCGGCGGAATGGACGGCGGCGGGAAGGTGGGGTGACGCTTGGTCGGCGCCGTGGCACCGAGCTTGCGCCCGGGCCAGCGGCCCTGGCGGTCGTACGGGACGGTTGCGGACATCGGGATCCCTCGCTGGGTAGGCCGTGCGACCGGGGCATCCATCGTGGCGGCCTGTGCAGCCTTCAGGGGAGCCAAGGCAGGATGTCGCGCAAGTGGTCGGGTAGAGCCTTCTTGCAGTGCCCCTTGATCCAGTCGGTATGCGCTGTTCGGATCCCGTCGTACCGGCCGAAGCCGTACTCGCCGCAGGCCCGGCAGTACCCTGCGGAGCCGTCCTCCGGCGGGTCCGGCGGTGGCGGCATCCCGCCGGCGACGCTCACGGTGCACCCCCAGCAGTCAGGCCCCGGGTCGCCCGGTAGCCGGCCAGGTTGATCTGCCGGGCCACCCAGGCACTGGCGCTCTGCTCGACGGCGAACCGCAGCAGCTCCTCGGTTCCAGCCTCGTTCTCCTGGCGGACCAATTCGCCGCTCTCGGTGTCCCGAATCGCCCACAGGCCCGGGCACCGGCGAGTCGATGGCAGCTGCACCTGGACGTACCGATCCCCCACGCGCTGCTGGACGGAGCGGGCCCCCGGCCGGGACAACCGCATCACGACCTGCACACCGTGCCGCAGGTCGAGCGTCCAGCCTGCAGTGCCTTCGACGGCCAGCGTGGCCAGCACCTCGGGAGTCTCCCCGCAGAGCTGCCGCCGCATCGCCTCATGCTGAGAGGAGCACAGGTCCAGCTCGACGACCTGCCGCCACAGACGGCGGAGCGCCTCGCCCTGGGCCAGCGTGACCGGGTTGATCCGGTCGACCACCTCGATCGTGAGATCACTCAACGGTCTCCTCCTCCTCTTTCAGTGCCGCCCGCAGCCACGCGGCCGTTCGGTGTTCAGCCCAGGCCGCGCCGAGCTCCGGCTTGGGTAGCGGTTCGTCGTCCAGCTCGGACCGGACGAGCGGCCCGTAGCGCTGCTGCTCGTTCTCCCAGCGGACCGGCCACGTCACGACGCCCCCTGCCGGGAGCCACAGGCGCAGGCCACGACAGGCCGGCCGAGAGGGGCCGTGGTCTCACCGGTCGGCATCTCGTAGTGGCCGGCAGGCTCAAGCTCGGTGTCCTCGCGGCCGCACCGGATGCAGGCCCGGCGCTGGAGCTGGGCCCGACTCGGAGCGATCCGGGCCTGGTCAGACGCTTCTGTCACGTCTCAATGGTCGGCGGGACCGACGGGACGTCATACCGCGTTTGTGGGACGTCTGGGACGTTTCTGCGGTACACCTTGAAACGTCCCCACGGTGAGAGGTGAGCCCGTGACCAGCCCCCTGCGTGACGCACTGGTTCGTGCCAACATGACCGAGTCCCAGCTCGCTCATGTGTGCGGAGTCGACCCCAAGACGGTCAACCGGTGGATCACCGAACCCGCGCGCGAGCCTCATGCCAGGCATCGCGCGGCTGCAAGCCGGGCCCTCGGAGAGGAGGAGACGGTGCTGTGGCCGTCCGTACGGCAACTCGTGAAGTCGGGGCCGGATCGCGAGCTGGTGCAGCTGTACCCGTACCGGTCGGCAGCGCCGGCCGCGCTGTGGCGTCGACTCATCGGCGGCGCCGAACGAGAGCTGACGTTCGCCGGATACACGAACTACTTCGTGTGGCTGGAGCACGCCAACTTCGGGGCTCTGCTGCGAAAGAAGGCCGCCGCGGGCTGCCGGATCAGGTTCATCCTCGGCGAGCCCGACCACCCCGTGACCCGGCAACGCGAGATGGAGGAGGACGTCCCGCTCACACTCTCCACCCGAATCGAGGTGACCCTGTCCGAACTGGCGAAGCTGAGGGACACCAGCATCGAGGCGCGATACGAGACCGGCCACGTCAGCCTGTCGGTGTTCCGCTTCGACGAGGACATGATCGTCACCCCGCTGCTGCCCGGTAGGATCGGCCACGACGCCCCGATGATGCACCTCAGGCGGGCCCAGGATGACGGTGTGTTCGACCGCTTCGCCGGGCACACGGAGGACCTCTGGGCCAAGGGCCGCGATGTCTGGACGATCCCGACAGCAGAGGTGACAGCCGATGCCCAGGCGTGACTACGAGAACGATCCGAACGCCCCCGAAGCCAACTCGCTGGTGCCCGCGGCGAGCGTTGTCGTGGTCGACGACAACGGCCTTGTTCTCCTCCAGCGCCGCAGCGACAACGGCATGTGGGCCCTGCCCGGCGGCGTGATGGAACTGGGCGAGTCCCTCGCCCAGTGCGGTATCCGAGAGACGCTGGAGGAGACCGGCATCAACATCGAGATCACCGGAATCGTCGGCACCTACACCAATCCCGCGCATGTGTTCGCCTACGACGACGGCGAGGTGCGCCAGGAGTTCTCGATCTGCCTGCTCGGCCGACCGACCGGCGGCGAGATCAGGGTGTCCGACGAGTCCCACGAGGTCGCCTGGTTCGCCCCGGCCGAGACTGACGATCTGCCGATGGTGGCCAGCATTCGGAAACGTCTCGCAGACTGGCGGGCCGGCGCCATGCCGGTGGTGCGCTGACCTGCTCCGCCGTCTCTCGTACGAGGGGCCTGTGTCCGATCTCGGATCCGCCCAGCGTGCCCTGATCCGTATCCCACCGCATCGCCTGACATTCGGTCACGGATTGCGCACAGTCCGTCCACAGCCTCCCCTCGCGCGGGTACGGTTCCCCCAACACGTCGGCCGCGCCGCCCTGGGGGGATCCATGCGCCGTACTGCCACTGCCCTGCTCGCCGTACTGTCCGCACTGTCCGTACTCACCGCGTGCGGCTCGGGGGGCGGCGGGGCGTCCCCCGGCGCGTCGGGTCCCGCCGGCGGTAAGGGCGGCACGGCATCGGCGAGCGCCTCGCCGACCGAGGACAGCCGTGACGGCACCAAGGACGTCACCGTCACCAGCTGCTCCCTCCTGCCACAGCTGTTCTCCGGCGTCACCACGGTGTCGGTCACCAACAGCGGTACCCGGAGCTGGTCGTACTGGGTGACGGTCGGGTTCTACGACGAGGTCGGAAACGAGCTGGACGAGACCTCGGCCGACGTCCGCTACGTGGCGCCGGGGTCGACCCGGGAGAACACCGGACACGGCAGCAAGCCGCTGAACACGGCCAGGAACGGCAAGGTGTTCTGCCGGATCGTGTCCGCGGAACGCGTGAGGCAGTAGCCTCCGCGCCGGTGGCGGCGGGGTGCCGGTCCGACGTCGGCCCGCCCGCCCCCTCCGGGGCCCTTCGGACACGGCCAGTATCGTGGGGCCGGAACGGCGGAGTCCGCCGGAGGCACAGAGGAGAACAGCAGATGGCGGACGCCCGCCCGCGCCGCCCGGCGCGCCCCCGCGAGGAGGTCTTCGCCACCGCGCGCGCCGCGATCGCCGAACACGGGCTCGCCCGGCTCACCATGGCCGGCCTCGGCAAACAGCTCCAGATGAGCGCCGGACACCTGCTCTACTACTTCGGCAGCAAGGACCAGCTGCTGCTGGAGACCCTGCGCTGGAGCGAGGACCAGCTCGGCGCCCGCCGGCACGCCGCACTCACCGACACCGCCCGGGACGTCCTGGCGCGGCTCAGCGAGTACACCCGGCTCTACCTGCCCGAGGGCCCCGGCGACCCGCGCTGGATCCTCTGGGTCGAGGTCTGGGGACGCTCACCCGCCGGCGAGGAGCTGCGGCAGGGACAGCTGGAGATCGAGGCCCCGTGGGACACGGACCTCGTCGCGCTGCTGGAGGAGGGCGCCGCCACCGGGCGCTTCACCGCGGGGAACGCCGCCGAGCGCGCCGCGCAGATCCGCGCACTGCTGGACGGCCTCGCCGTCCCGCTGGCCCTCGGCCTCCCCGGTGCCGACCGCGTCCGGGCCCTCCACCTGGCGGAGTCGGCGCTCGGCACCCTGCTCGGCACGAAGGACTGACCCGGCGGGCCGACACCCCGGCACCCCGCCCCCAGTCCACCCACCGTCACTGCACCCGCCGTCACTCCGTCCAGATCGCGGCGGCCGTCCGGTCGTCGGCATAGCCCTTGGCCCGGACCTGCACCTGGCGGAGGAAGTCGACGGTGCCCGGCGGGTGGGGGTGGGCCCAGTGCGAGGAGAGGAAGTGCGCCACCGCCGGCTCGTCGGCGATGGGCCGGGCCAGGCCGGGGGTGCAGAGCAGCAGGATGTCGCCGGGTGTGGCCGGCACCATCCGGAAGCGGAACGGGCGCGGATCCGGCACCGGACCCTCCGGCACCGGCGGCTGGCCGTCGGGGTGATGCAGCAGCCGGGCGGCGTACGCGTCGATCCAGTGGCCGGAGCGCAGCAGGTACAGGCCGCCCGGGCCGACCCCGAAGGCGGCCCGGTAGGTGGCCGCCGGGTCCAGCGACAGCAGCAGGCAGTGCAGCGCGGCGGGGGACGCCGCCCCCTCCTCGCCCTCCGGCTCCGCAGCGAGGGCGCGCAGCGGGGCGGCGGCGGCGGTGGCGAGCCGCTGGAGGCCGTAGCGGAGGCGGTCGCGGGCGCCGGCCCGCAGGTCGGCGGCGAGGCCGGTCCGGCTGCGGCCGATCGCGGCGGCGAGCTGGCGGCAGGCCTCGGCGGTGGCGGTGGCGACCGCCTCGGCGGGCGCCTCCTCGGCGGCGGCGGTGCGATCGAGGCCGCCGAGCACGGCGAGCAGCAGCCCGTCGGGGGCCTCGCCGAACCTGGTCACCAGCAGCGTGTCGCGACGGGGCTCGCCGCGGTAGCGCGCGGAGTCGCCGCGGACCGAGACCGCACGCAGGGTGGCGGCACCGTACTGGGCACCCTCCAACGCGGTGTCCGGCACGACGGTGCCGAGCGTGCCCGGCTCGGCCTCGGGCACCGCGGTCGGCTCGGGCCCGTACGTGGGCGGGCGCTCGCCGACGTGCGGCACGGCGGGCGCCGTGCCGGCCAGCACCGACCGGGCAGCCGGCCTGGACACGGGGGCGGCGACGGGCTCGGGGGTGGAATCGGGCTCGGGCTCGGGGTCAG
This sequence comes from Kitasatospora sp. NBC_01560, assembly GCF_045208415.1. Lineage (NCBI taxonomy): Bacteria > Bacillati > Actinomycetota > Actinomycetes > Kitasatosporales > Streptomycetaceae > Kitasatospora > Kitasatospora sp. NBC_01560. Next base: position 2,801,993 of record NZ_CP109364.1, read on the forward strand.
GAGCGGCGACGGGCTCGGGCGCGGGGTCCGCAGCCGCCGCCGGTTCGGGGGCGGTCTCGGCCTCGGCCTCGGCTTCGGCTTCGGCTTCGGCTTCGGCTTCGGCTTCGGCTTCGGCTTCGAGGGCAGCTTCCGGTGCGGTCACGGCGTCGGGCTCGGGCACCGACGCGGGCACCACGAAAGTCTCCGGCTCGGACGCAAGCTCCGGCACCGGCTTCTTCACGAGAACGGGCACCGCTTCGGCGGCTTCCGGCTCCGGTACCTCCGCCGCCTCCGGCCCGCCCCTCTCCGGCCCGTCGGCCGCCCAGGCCGGTGCCGGGAACCGGTGGGTCTCCTCCGAGATCCTTGGCTGCCCGATCACCCCGACCGCGGTGTCGAACCAGTCGTCGATGCTGTCCCGCTCCAGTACCGCGTCACCGCCCACGGAAGCCGCCCCGGTCGCGGGCGCGGGCACAGTCGCGGTCGGAGCCACCTCCTCCGGCGGGACCTGCGGCGCCTCGGCCTCTGCCTCGGCCTCTGCCTCTGCCGCGTCCACGACCGTGCCCGCGCCCACCTCCGCCACGGGCTCGTCCGCCACCCGCTCGTCCGCCACCGGCTCGTCCGTCCGCTGCCGGCCGATCAGCCCGGCCGCGGTCTCGAACCAGTCGTCGACGCTTCCCTCCCCCGAGACGGCGTCGGGGGTGTCGGGGAGGGTGCCCGCCGGTCCGGTGTAGACCGTGTCCCACCAGCCGTCGTCCGGCCGGTGCGGCTGTGCGGGTGCACCCTTTGTGCTCATCTGGCGGCTCCTGGTCGGTCCGTGTGCGCGCCGCCCCCGGCGGGGCCGGACTCGACGTCATTGTCTCCAAGAGCAACGACGCTGTCCGGCTTTCGGCGACAAACCGTGCACTGATCGGATGATCCTGATCACCGGATTCGTCCCGTGTTCGATTTCCGTTCCGTCCTTGCTTGCCGGAACTGCCCCGAGCAGGACGTTTACGGGGTGTTCGCGCCCTTCGGAGGCTGAAAATGGGGGCCTGGGAGGGGCATCGCTTCACTCGTTCGGCTGATTAAATGTGCGCATGACCGCGTCGGCCCCGATATCGCCCCGACCGGGGAGGGCCGTACTCGCGGGCCGCCCCGTCGGTGTGCTCTGGGTCCTGCTGCTGGTCGGGCTGCTGACGGCGCTCCCGTGCGCGGGCCAGGCCCGGGCCGTCACCGCCGACCGGGCCGTCCAGCCCACGGCCGCCCCGCCCACCACTCCTGTCGGCCCGGCCGTCGCCGAGGCCCTCGGAGCGAGCACGGCGTTCGGACCATCGACGGCCTCGAAAGCCTCGACGGCCTCGATGGTGTCGAAGGCCTCGAAGGCCTCCGGTGCACCGGCCGCCGCCCACCCGGCGCGTCACGCGGACGATCCCCGGCACCGGACGTGGTGCTCGGTCGACGGCGAGCCGCCGCTCCACAACAACGGCTGCTCCGGCCACCCGTCGTGCGGCCAGGACGCCCAGCTGCCCAACCCACCGCCGCAGCCCCAGCCGGCCCCGACGGCCTGCCCGGAGATCCCGGAGGCGCTGCCCCGGGTGGTACCGCACGGGCTGCTGGACGGTTCGCACCCCACACCCGATCTGCACGAGCTGCAAGTCCACCGGTCCTGAGCGGAACCCGCCGCCGGCCCGACCTCCCTGCCCGCTCGCACGGCAGGAGCACAGGGCCGACGGATCCGCCCTCCACCCCCTCTCTTCTTACCGCCGCGCCGACAGCGCGCGGCGGGGACAGGACACCACATGGGTTCCGCCTCCAAGCAGTCCAACAAGCCCGGCGGCAACAAGGGCGCGTCCGACCGCCGTGCCCGGATAGCCGAGCTCCGCGCCGCCGAGCAGCGCCGTGACCGCCGCAACAAGATCGTCGCCTCCGTGGTCGCGGGCGTCCTGGTGGTCGCCGCGATCGCCACCGGCACCTGGATCGTGGTCGACGCCAACCAGGACAAGAAGGCCAAGGAGACCGCCGCCAAGGCGCCGATCGACGGTGTGCAGACCTTCGACAACCTGACCCGCAACCACGTCAAGGAGAAGGTCACCTACCCGATGACCCCGCCGGTCGGCGGCGACCACAACGCGGTCTGGCTCGACTGCATGGGCCACGTCTACGACCAGCCGGTCGAGAACGAGCGCGCCGTCCACTCCCTGGAGCACGGCGCGGTCTGGGTCACCTACAACGCCAAGGCCACGCCGGACGACATCAAGGCCCTCTCCGACAAGGTGAAGGCCACCCCGTACTCGCTGATGAGCCCGTACCCGGACGAGAAGGGCACCGTCACCCTCAACGCCTGGGGCACCCAGCTGGTCGTGGACAGCGCCAGTGACCCGCGGGTGAGCCAGTTCTTCACCAAGTACGTGCAGGGCCCGCAGACCCAGGAGCCCGGCGCGTCCTGCACCATGGGCGCGATGTGACCGCGGACGCGGTGACACCCGGGTCGGACGGGGCGGCGCAGGAGGGCGTGGCGCAGGACGGAGCGGCCCAGGACGGCCGCCCGGACGCCGCGGACGCCCCCGGCGGCTCCCGCCGCCGGCTCTGGTGGCCGGCCGCCCTGGCCGCCGCGCTCGCCCTCGCCCTCGGGGTGCCCGCCCTGGTGGCGAGCGGCACCTCGGCCTCCGGCACGTCGGCGCTCACCGCGCCGGCGGACGACTCGCCGGAGGCCGGGTTCGCCCGCGACATGGCGACCCACCACCAGCAGGCCGTGGACCTGTCGTTCATCGTCCGGGACCGGACGTCGGACGAGCCGGTCCGCACGCTCGCCTTCGACATCATCAACACCCAGGCCAACCAGCGCGGGATGATGATGGGCTGGATCGACCAGTGGGGGCTGTCCCAGCACTCGCCGGCCAAGCCGATGGCCTGGATGCGGATGAACCACACCTACGACGCGCACGACGGCTCGCTGATGCCCGGCATGGCCACCAACACCCAGCTCGCCAAGCTGCGTTCGCTCAGCGGGCGGGAGGCCGAGGTGTACTACCTGCAGCTCATGCTGGAGCACCACAAGGGCGGGGTGGAGATGGCCCAGGGCTACGTCGACCTGGCGAAGAACGAGATCGAGAAGCGGCTCGCCCAGTCGATGGTGGCCGGGCAGACCTCGGAGATCGGACTGATCACCGACATGCTCAAGGAGCGCGACGCCGCCCCCGGCGTCCCCGCCTGATCCCGGGCATCCCGCCGGCCGGGGTGCGGAGGACGGTCACCCCGTCCGCCGCGCCCCGGCCGCCCCGCTTTCCCCGTCCGCCGCGCCCCGGCCGCTCCCGCGCCGGCGCCCTTCGCCCACCGCTCTCCCCCGGAGGTACCGCCCCGATGACGCCCGCACCGACCGCCCCCGGCACCACCTGGGTGGTCGCCGGGCTGGGCAACCCCGGCCCGTGGTTCCGCCGCACCCGGCACAACGCGGGCTTCCTGGTGGTCGACCGCCTGGCGGAGCGGCACGGCGCCCGGTTCCGGCTGCGCGGCCTCGGGCACCGGGTCGCCGAGATCGAGGTGGACGGGCGGCAGGTGGTGCTGGCGAAGCCGCAGTGGTTCATCAACCTCTCCGGCCGGCCGGTCGCCGGCCTGCTGCGGCGGTACGGCGTCCCCGCCGGGCGCCTGCTGGTCGTCCAGGACGACCTGGACTTCCCGTTCGGGGCCGCCCGGCTGAAGCACGGCGGCGGGCCGGGCGGCCACAACGGCGTCCGCTCGGTCTCCGAGGTGCTCGGGACGCGGGACTACGTCCGGCTCCGCTTCGGCGTCGGGCGGCCGCCGAAGGGGCAGCGCGTCAACGACTTCGTCCTGAAGCCGTTCTCGGCCGCCGAGGAGGCCGCCGTGCCCGCCCTGCTGGACCGCTGCGCCGAGGCCGCCGAGGCCGCCGAGACGCTGGTCACCCGCGGGCTCAACCGCGCGCAGGACGCGCTGAACGTCTCCGCCGCCGGCTGAGCCGGCGACCGGTCCCGCCGCAGCCCGGCGGGTCCGGCGGACCCGCCTGACCCGCATGCCAGCTCAGGCCGCCCCGGGCAGTGGGAAGCTGCGCCGCATCAGCGCGTCGAAGGCGGCGTCCGGCAGCAGCCGCTTGGCGAGCATCGTGCTGCGGGCCAGCGCGCCGATCGCGTACCGGGCCCGCGGGTCGCGGGCGGTGACGGCGCGGACGATCACGCGGGTGGCCGTCTCGGCCGGGACGGCGCCGGCCCGCCGGGTGAAGGTGCGGTGGGCGTACATGTCGGCCAGATCGCGGCGGAACGCCCCGTACGGGTCGGCGCCGTCGTCGGCGGGCCCGCCCTGCATGGTGCCGACGGCCGTGGTGGCGAAGCCGGTGATCGTCGGCCCGGGCTGGACCACCACCACCCGGATGCCGAACGGGGCCACCTCCAGCCGCAGGGAGTCGCTGATCGCCTCCACCGCGTGCTTGCTGGCGTGGTAGAAGGCGCCGCCGGGCGGCGAGAACCGGCCCGCCATCGAGGAGATGTTGACGATCCTGCCGCGCCCCGCCCGGCGCATCCCGGGCAGCACCAGCTGGGCCATCCGCACCAGGCCGAAGACGTTGGTGTCGAACTGGGCCCGGATCTCCTCCGGCGTGGCGGACTCGACCGGCAGGTGCAGCCCGTACGCGGCGTTGTTGACCAGGACGTCGACGTGCCCGTGCTCGGCCTCCACGGCGGCCACCGCGTCGGCCATCGAGCGCTCGTCGGTGACGTCCAGCGCCAGCGTGGCGATCCCCTCGGCGGCCAGGTCGGCGAGGGTCTCGGGGCGGCGCGCGGTGGCGTGGACGCGGTGGCCCAGGCGGTGCAGGGCGAGCGCGGCCTGCCGGCCCATGCCGGAGGAACAGCCGGTGATCAGCACGGTCTGCGGGGTGGTCATGGTGCGGCCTTTCGGTGCAGGAGGTCCCAGACGGCGGCTTCCGCCCGGTCGAGGTCGTCGGCGCCCAGCGCGGCGAGCCCGCCCGGGCGGCCGTGCCGGACCAGCCCGGCGAACGCCCCCACGGCGAGCGCGACCAGTTGGCAGGGCTCGCCCGCGCGGATCTCGCCCGCCTGCTGGCCACGGGTGATGAAGTCGGCCGCGACGCGGTCGATCTCGGCGGCCGTCGCCACGCTCGCGGGGGCGAGGAAGGTGTCGTGCTGCTGGTGTTCGAGAAAGGCGAAGGCCGCCGGGTGGTCGGTCGCGTAGCGGGTGAAGCCGCGCCAGAAGCGGCCGAACTCCTCCCGCGTGGACCGGGGCGGCCCGCCCTCGGCGAGCGCCGCGGCCAGGACGCCCAGCAGCGTCTGCTTGGCGTACTGGAAGGCGGCGTTGCCGAGCGCCTCCTTGCTGGGGAAGTACCGGTAGATGCTGCCCACCCCGACCTCGGCGCGCTGGGCGACGGCGGGCATCTGGGTGCCCTCGTAGGTGCGCTCGGCGAAGAGCGCGATCGCGGCATCGATCAGGGACTGGGCGAGATCGGGCTTCCTCGGCGTCACGGAATGAATGTTCATTCCGCTTGCCCTCCACTGTCAAGGCCCGCCCCACTGTCAAGGCCCGCCCCGCCGCCGAGGCCCGCCGCCCCGGCCTGGGCGACCGGGGCGGTCCGGGGCGGTCAGCCGCTCCGGGGACGCCCGGCTCCCGCCCCGCGCACCGAACTGGCCGGACGGCCCGAACCGGTCGGACGACGCGGACCACCCGGACCACCCGGACGACCAGGCCGCCGCGGGCGCAGCGGGAGCACCGCCACCGGCACGGCGACGGCGGCGAGCAGCACCAGCACCGCCCGGCCACCGGCGGGCGCGCCCGCGAGGTGGACGGCGAGCACCGGCAGCGCGGTGCCGAGCGCCGTACCGAGGCTGCGGGCCATGTTGACCATGCCGCCGCCGACCGCCGAGCACTCCGCCGGTATCGCCCGCATCACCAGGGCGTTGTTCGCGGGCAGCAGCAGGCCGAGCCCGTACCCGGCCACCAGCAGCGGGACGGCCGACGACAGCACGCCCACCGGCGCCACCGCGAACAGCAGCAGCCCGGCCCCCGCGACGGCCGCCCCGACCCGGCAGCGGGTGGCGTCCGACCAGCCGCGCGGCAGCAGGCCGCCACCCACCGTCGCCGCGACGGCGAACGCGGCCGGGAGCAGTGTGACCACCAGGCCCGCCCCGCCCAGGGACACGCCCGCCCCGGTGAGCAGCACCGGGCCGAGCACCAGCGGGCAGAACAGCAGCAGGTACCCGACCAGCGAGACCACCAGGCCCGACCGCACCCCCGGGGTGTTGACCAGGCCGGGCGCCAGGATCGGCCGGCTCGCCCGCCGCTCCTGGCGGACCAGGCCGAGCGAGAGCAGGACGGCGGCGCCCGCCAGCGCGGCCACCGCCCAGCCGGGCAGCGGGAGGCCGGAGGCGGCGGAGAGTGCGAGCAGCAGCGCGGTGGTCGCGCCGGTGATCAGCAGCAGGCCGGGCAGGTCGAAGCGGCCCCCGGCCTCCGGCACCGGGCGGTCGGCCGGGCGGGTGCGGGGCAGCAGGAACCAGCCGGCCAGGATGCCCACCAGGCCGATCGGCACGTTGATCCAGAACACCCAGCGCCAGGAGGCGCGCTCCACCAGCAGCCCGCCGAGGCTGGGGCCGAGCGCCAGGCCGAGCCCCTGGGCGGCGGCCTGGATGCCCAGCGCCCGCCGCATCGCCGACCCGGGGACCCCGCGCGCCACCAGGGCGACGCTGTTGGCCTGCATCATCGCGCCGCCGACCGCCTGCACGGCCCGGCAGGCCACCAGCACCCCGAGGCTGCCGGCCAGGCCGGCACCGAGCGAGGCCAGCGCGAAGACGGCGAAACCGCCGAGGTACATGGTCTTGCGGCCGACCAGGTCGGAAAGCCGGCCGATCGGCGCGAGCAGCGCCACCAGGACCAGCAGATAGGCCAGCGCGACCCACTCGACGGCGGCGAAGCCGACCCCGAAGTGCCGGCCGAGCGCGGGGAGGACGAGCGCGGTGACGCCTGCCGTGAGCTGCCCGAGGAACGCCCCGAGGCAGACGGTGCCGACGGCCAGCCAGTGGGCGTGACGCCACCCGGCCACGCCGCGCGGGCGGGGTCGCTCGGCGAGCAGCCGGGCGGCGAGAGTGGTGGCGTTCATGGGAGAAATATATCGGATGCAGATATGTTCTCTCTACGAGCATGTCGGCACCCGATCGAAACGTCGGAGCGGCTGCCACCAGGCGATACGCTGTCCGCCATGTCGTCGTCGCCGTCCGTTCCCGACCCCGCCACCGAACCCACCGGGCCCCGGGCCGGCCACGACGCCCCGGAGAACGAGCGCGCCAGGCGGCTCACCGACGTGGTCACCCGGCTGCGCCGCACGCTGCGCAGCGCGATCCGCACCGACTACCCGTGGGAGTCCCTGCCGATGGCGCAGGTCGAACTCCTCCAGAGCCTCGCCGCCGCCCCGCTCCGGGTCGGCGAACTGGCCGACCGCCAGCGGCTCGCCCCCAACACCGTCAGCGGGCTGGTCGGCAAGCTCCTGGAGGCCGGCTTCGTCGACCGCCAGGCCGACCCCGGCGACCGCCGCACCGCCCGCATCGCCCTCACCCCGGCCGGCCGGCGCCAGCTCGACGACTGGCAGCAGGCCCACGAACGCCGCATCGCGACCGCGCTCGGCACTCTCTCCCCCGCCGACCGCGACGCCGTCATGGAGGCGCTCCCCGCCCTCGACCGCCTGGCCCGCGCGCTGGCCGAGACGACCGCAGCGCCCGAGTAGCCGGCCGCGCCCGCCGCACGCCGGACGGAACCGCGGACCGACACCGGCCCGTCAGTACACCGGTCCGTCAGTACACCGGTCCGTCGGCCCCGGCCCGGTGCCGGCCTCAGAACAGCGTGCCGCCCTCCAGGTCGAGCAGCCAGCGCTTGCGGTCGACCCCGGCGGCGAAGCCGGTGAGCGCGCCGTTCGCACCGAGGACGCGGTGGCAGGGCCGGACGATCAGCAGCGGATTGGCACCGACCGCGCCGCCGACCGCACGGACGGCCTTCGGCGAGGCCCCGGCCAGGGCGGCGAGCTGGCTGTAGGTGACCGTCTCGCCGTACGGGATGTCGTCGAGGGCGGCCCAGATCCTGCGCCGGAACTCGGTGCCGTCCGGGGCGAGCGGCAGGTCGAAGGTGGTCCGCCGGCCCGCGAAGTACGCGGTGAGCTGGGCGACGGGCTCCGCGAGCGCGTCCGGGTCGTGGACCCAGTCGTCGGCGGGCTCGGCGAGCGCGTACTTCTGCCCGGGGACGGTCACGGTGGCCAGCGCGGCCGGGCCGCCGTCCGCCGGGCGGACGCCGCTGAGCAGCAGCCGGCCGAACGGGCTGTCCATGAAGGTGAAGACGGTGGTGCTCATGTGTCCTGGTTCCCCGTTCCGGTGGTGTCGGTGTGTGCGGTGGCGGCCCAGAGCCGGTGGACGGCGTACGAGCGCCAGGGCGCCCAGGCCTCGGCCGCCCGGGCGGCGGCCTTCGGATCCCCGGCGGCGCCGAGCCGGGTGAGCCCGTGGCGGACGCCGACGTCCCCGGGCAGGAAGACGTCCGGGTCGGCGAGGGCCCGCATCCGCAGGTAGCCGACCGTCCAGGGGCCGATGCCGGGCAGCGCGAGCAGCTGGGCGGCCGCGTCCCCCCGGTCGACCCCGCCGTCGAGCCGCACGACGCCCTCGGCCAGCGCGGCGCAGAGGCCGGTGAGCGCCCGGCGCCGGGCAGCCGGCATCGCGAAGTCCTCCGGATCGGCCACCGCCAGCGCGGCGGCGGTCGGGAAGAGCAGCCGCAGCCCGCCGCTGGCCTCGGGCAGCGGCGTGCCGTACTTCTCGGCGAGCCGGCCGGCCAGGGTGCGGGCCGCCCCGACGGTGATCTGCTGGCCGAGCACGGCGCGGACGGCCAGCTCGTGCGGGTCGACGTGGCCGGGCGAGCGCAGGCCCGGGCGGGCCCGCACCGCGGCGCCGAAGAGCGGGTCGGTGCCGAGCTGCTCGTCCACCGCGTCCGGGTCGGCGTCCAGGTCGAAGAGGATCCGCAGCCGCTGCACGGCGGTCGGCAGGTCGCGCAGGTCGGCGAGGTAGAGCCGGCAGTCCAGCCATCCGCGGGTGCGCGGCTCCTCCGGCGCGAGCCCGTCCACCTCGGTGATGCCGTGCCCGTACGGGAGGGCGAGGCTGCGGCGGTAGGTGCGGACGCCGGGGCGCGACCCCGGGACGACCTCCTCGACGCCGGGGACGGCGCGCAGCGCGAGGAAGTCGATCAGGTGGTCGCTGTCGAGCGCGCCGCGGTAGGCGAGGCGCAGCGTCAGCCCGCCGGCCGGGGTCGCGGTGCGCCGGCCGGCCACCACCTCGGCGCGCAGCCCGCTGGGGGTGCGGTCGTAGACCTCCCGGACGGTGTCGTTGAACTGGCGGACGGAGGCGAAGCCGGCCGCGAAGGCGATCTCGGTGACCGGGAGTTCGGTGGTCTGGAGCAGCAGCCGGGCGGTCTGGGCGCGGCGTGCCCGGGCCAGCGCGATCGGTCCGGCGCCGAGCTCGGCGGTGAGCTGGCGCTGGAGCTGGCGGGAGCTGTAGCCGAGGCGGTGGGCCAGGCCGGCCACGCCCTCGCGGTCGACCACGCCGTCGCCGATCAGCCTCATCGCGCGGCCGACCAGGTCGGCCCGGTGGTTCCACTCCGGCGATCCGGGCACCGAGTCGGGCCGGCAGCGGCGGCAGGCCCGGAATCCGGCGCCCTGGGCGGCGGCGGCACTGGGGTAGAAGGTGCAGTTGGCGCGCTTCGGCGTCACGGCCGGGCAGCTCGGCCGGCAGTAGATACCGGTCGAGGTGACGGCCGTGAAGAACACCCCGTCGAAGCGGGCGTCGCGGCTGTCCACGGCTCGGTACCGGATGTCGTCGTCGATCACGCTGTCCAGTCTGCGGCACCGGCCGCCGGTCGACTGGCGGATATCGGACATGGTCGCGCGAGGGCCGCGGCGGGTCCGGAAGTGGCCGCGGAGGCGGGTACGGAGGCGGTGGCCGTGATCACGGCCCGGCGCCCGGTGGCCGGAAATAACCGCAGGCCACGGCCCGGCCCGATGGCTAGCCTGGTCGGCACCCTCCCCGTTGTCCGCACCACCTCCCCCGACAGGAGCCCCCGTGAGCGAGCACCCGTACACCGGCCCGGACGACCCGCGGGTGGCCGTTCTGCCGGTGGAGCAGTTCGCCTTCCCCGGGCCGCTGCGCGACCGCCTGGTCGCGGCCGTCCTGAGCGGCGCCAAGACCAGCACGACCGGGCTGCTCGCCGAGTACGAGCGCGAGGGCGAGCCGCTGCCGCGGGTGGGGGTGCGCTCGGCGGTGATCGACTCGGCCGGCCGGGCCGTCGCGGTGACGGAGACGGCGGACGTCCGCGTCGTCCCGCTCGCCGAGGTCGATCTCCGGCACGCCCTGGACGAGGGCGAGGGCTACACGACGGTGGCCGAGTGGCGCTCCGGCCACGAGCGTTTCTGGCACAGCACCGAGCTGCGTGCGGCCCTCGGTGACCCGGGCTTCACGGTGGACGACTCCACCCGGGTGATCCTGGAGCGGTTCCGCATGGTGGCCGACCTGCGCTGACCGGCCCGCGATCACGCCCGGTCCACGCCGCAACGGCCCCGGTCCACGCCCTGCCCGGTCAGGCCGGGCCCGCCCGCCCCCCGCCCCGTGCTGCGTCCCGTGCTGCGCCACAGCGCCCAGGCCGACCGGCCGGTACGGCACCGCCCGTGGGGCCGGGCCGGAGCCCGGCCCGGCCCCACGGCCGGTGTCACCGCTTCGCGGCGCCTCCCACGGCGCGCTGCGCCTTGGTGAGGGTCTTCCACTTCTTGAGCCGGGCCGAGGCCAGCCGGGCGTCCGAGCGGGAGGCGATCCACTCGCTCTCGCGCTGGAGCTTGAGGTAGCTCTCCATCCGGCGCTGCGGGAGCGTGCCGTCCTCCAGCGCGGCCCGGACGGCGCAGCCGGGCTCGGCCCGGTGGCCGCAGTCGTGGAAGCGGCACTCCCCGGCCAGCTCCTCGATGTCGGCGAAGGCCATCGCCACCCCCTCGCCGCCGTAGAGGCCGACCTCGCGCAGGCCGGGGGTGTCGATCAGGACGCCGCCGCCGGGCAGCAGGATCAGCTCGCGGGTGGTCGTGGTGTGCCGGCCCTTCTGGTCGACCTCGCGGGCCTGCTGGACGGTCATCACGTCGGTGCCGGCCAGCACGTTGGCCAGGGTGGACTTGCCGACGCCGGACTGGCCGATCACCGCGGTGGTGCCGGGGGTGCAGGCGCGCAGGACGTCCACCCCCTCGCCGGTCTCGGCGCTGACCACCAGCACGGTGACGCCGGGCGCGACGGACTCGACGTCGGCGCGGATGAACTCGGCGTCGTCCACCAGGTCGGCCTTGGTGAGGACGACCACCGGCTCGGCGCCGGACTCCCAGGCCAGGGCGAGGAAGCGCTCGATCCGGCCGAGGTCGGGCTCGACGGCGAGCGACGCGGCGATCAGCACGGTGTCGACGTTGGCGGCCAGCACCTGGCCGTCGGACCGCTTGCCGGCGACCTTGCGGATGATCGCGGTGGAGCGCGGCAGCAGCGCCACGACGGCCGGCATCGGCTCGGCCGCGAGGTCGACGGCCGCCCAGTCGCCGGTGCACGGGCAGTTGATCATGTCGGCGTCACCGACCGCCCGGGTGTCGGCGTGGACGGTGCGCGGCTCGCCGGTCTCCGGGTCGGCCACGACGACGTCGCAGCGGCCCCGGTCGACCCGGACGATCCGGGCGGGGGTGAGCCCGGCTTCGGCGAGCGGGGCGAACAGCTCGGCGGACCCGTCCGTCCAGCCGTAGGCGGACAGCGGGAGCTCGGGGGTGGTGGAGAGGGAGAAAGACGGAACGGAGGCAGCGTTGAACAACGCAGTGGGCCCTTCGGGAGGAAAGTGATCCCGCCGGGCTACGGCTGCGCGCGCAGGTGGTGCGGCGTCAGCCGGCGGCCGGGAGGGAGAGGTGGTGTGTGCGAGCGCTGCCCAGGGCAGCCGTGACGACCGTGACAGTCACGAGGCTCACCTCCTGTTTCTCCTCGGGCCGACGTGCTGCGGCCCCCGATCCGGACTGCTCACACCGTAGCGACCGCCCGCGCGGCTGCCAACAGGTTTTCCACCTGCGCGTTCCCGGGCCGGGCCGCCCGCCCCGCACCACCGGCCCCGGGCCGGACCGGGGCCGGACCCGCCGGCCCCCGGCCCCGCGCCGGGCACCACCCCGCGCAGCGGGTCAGCGCTGCTCCCACGGCGGCCGCGGCGGCCGGCCGGGCACCGGGAACTCGGACGGCGGGTACTCCGGCACCGGGTGCTCGGGCGGCGGCGCGGCCGGCCGGTCGCTGTCCGGCGGCGGCGGGGCCGGCCGGTGGTGCGGGCCGCCGCCGCGGCTGGTGAGCCGGGCCCGGACGTTGTCGGCGGCGAGCACGTCCGCCCAGCGCTCGGGGTACTCGGAGGGCACCTCGACGTCCTCGCCGTCCTCCTCCCAGTTCTCCTCCTCGGCGCCCTCGGCGAGGCCGAGCTCGCGCGCCCGCCGGGCCCGTTCGACGGCGCGCCGGGCGGCCACCTCGCGGACCACGGCCGCGGCGGCCTCCTCCTGGGCCCGCTCGTTCTCGGCGCGGGCGTCGGCCGTCTCCAGGGTGGGCCAGCGGCGGTCTATGGCGGCGTTCATCGCGGCGCCGATCAGCACCGCGAGCGCGACCACGAAGATCCAGAGCAGCACGGCCACCGGCGCGGCCAGCGAGCCGTACACCGTGGGGCCCTCGACCGAGCTGACCAGGTAGAGGCGCAGGGCCACGCTGCAGAAGACCAGCACCACCAGGGCGACGAGCGCGCCGGGGATGTCCTCCCGCCAGGGCGTGGAGACGGGCACCGCGAGGTGATAGAGGGTGGTGAGGAAGACGATCAGCAGCAGGATGGCGACCGGCCAGTAGAGCGCGTTGACCAGGGTCGCGACGTCCGGCACGGCGTTCTGCACCAGCCCCGGGCCGGCCATCAGCAGCGGCAGCACGAGCGAGCCGATCACCAGGGCGCCGAGGTAGAGGCCGAGCGACATCAGGCGGGTCTTGACGATGCCGCGCTTGCCGTCCAGGCCGTACATCACGGTGATGGTGTCGATGAAGATGTAGAGCGCCCGGGAGCCGGACCACAGCGAGAGCAGGAAGCCGATCGAGACGAGGTCGGGCCTGGTGTGGTTGAAGACGTCGTCCAGCAGCGGTCTCACCACCTGCTGGATCGACGAGTCCGAGAGCACCGTCCCGGCAGCCGAGACGATGTCCGACTTCAGCTTGTCGATCGTGCCCGCGCCGAGGACGTCGTCCAGGTACCCGAGGGTGCCGGCGAGGCAGAGCAGCAGCGGCGGGATCGAGAGCAGGGTGAAGAACGCCGCCTCGGCGGCGAGCCCGGTGACCCGGTACTCGACGCACGTGTTGGTGGTGTCCTTGACCAGGCCCCAGGCCGTACTGCGCCAGGTGACCTGCTTGGCCGCCCGCCGGGATCCCCTGCCCCGACGACGGGAGGGCCGCTCGGGGTTCGGTCTCGTCGTTTCGCCTGCTGGTTGCACAGGGCTACGGTATCGGGCCGGAACCGGTCCGCCGATCTCCCGTGTCGCAGCACCGCTGCGGGGCCGGATCCGGGGAGCGGCGGGAACGTCCCGGCATCTCGGTATTCGAAACCTTTACGTCCAGAATGCGGACGTTAGTGGACCGCGCGTCGTGCTCCGTGCGAATCTCTTGCCATGCCTAGCGCCGGAACCACCCTGGTTGGTCGACTCCACGTCGACCTCCTTCGCGTGGCCAGCGCCATCTGTCCGGTGATCTGAGCCCCACCCCGCCGCCACCCACCGCACCCGGCGCCGACCGCCCCGCCAGCCCCGCTGGGACGGATCCGCAGGCGCCCGCCCGGCCTCGGCAACTGCTCTCCCGGCCCTGACGAACCAGCAGGTCACAGCAGTTCTGCCGCGCCGAGCACGCCCCGCGATCCACCCGGCGTCAGAGCCACCTGCCACGAAGGACTTCACCATGGCCTCCACTCCCGAGACCGCCGAACCGACGGCCGAAAGCGCTGCCGCGAGCCGCCCCGCCGCGGCCCGCAAGGCGACCCGCCACCGCGGCGAGGGCCAGTGGGGCATGGGCCACTTCACTCCTCTGAACGCCAACGAGCAGTTCAAGAAGGACGACGACGGTCTCAACGTGCGGACACGTATTGAGACGATCTACTCGAAGCGCGGCTTCGACTCGATCGACCCGGCGGACCTTCGCGGCCGGATGCGCTGGTGGGGTCTGTACACCCAGCGCAAGGAGGGCATCGACGGCGGCAAGACCGCGATCCTGGACCCGCACGAGCTGGACGCCGAGTTCTTCATGCTCCGGGTCCGCATCGACGGCGGCCGGCTGACCGTCGCCCAGCTCAAGGCGATCGCCGAGGTCTCCGAGCTCTACGGCCGCAACACTGCCGACCTGACCGACCGGCAGAACGTCCAGTACCACTGGATCCGGATCGAGGACGTCCCGGCGATCTGGCAGAAGCTGGAGGGCGTCGGCCTCTCCACCACCGAGGCCTGCGGCGACACCCCGCGCGTCATCCTCGGCTCGCCGGTGGCCGGCATCGCCGAGGACGAGATCATCGACGGCACCTCCGCCATCGAGGAGATCCAGCGCCGCTTCATCGGCAACCCGGACTTCTCCAACCTGCCGCGCAAGTTCAAGTCCGCCGTCTCCGGCTCCCCGCTGCTGGACGTCGCGCACGAGATCAACGACATCGCCTTCGTCGGCGTGGTCCACCCCGAGCACGGCCCCGGCTTCGACCTCTGGGTCGGCGGCGGCCTCTCCACCAACCCCAAGCTCGGCGTCCGGCTGGGCGCGTGGGTCCCGCTGGACGAGGTCGCGGACGTCTACGGCGGCGTGATCGGCATCTTCCGCGACTACGGCTACCGCCGGCTGCGCAACCGCGCCCGGCTGAAGTTCCTGGTCGCCGACTGGGGCGTGGAGAAGTTCCGTCAGGTCCTGGAGGACGAGTACCTCAAGTACCAGCTGGTCGACGGCCCGGCGCCGCAGGAGCCCAGCGGCCGCTGGCGCGACCACGTCGGCGTGCACCGCCAGAAGGACGGCCGGTTCTACGTCGGCTTCGCGCCCCGCGTCGGCCGCGTCGACGGCCGGCTGCTCGGGCAGATCGCCGACCTCGCCGCCGCCCACGGCAGCGACCGGCTGCGCACCACCGCCGAGCAGAAGATGCTCGTCCTGGACATCACCGAGGACCGCGTCGAGTCGCTCGTCGCCGGCCTGGAGGCGCTCGACCTGCGGGTCACCCCGTCGCCGTTCCGCCGCGGCACGATGGCCTGCACCGGCATCGAGTACTGCAAGCTCGCCATCGTCGAGACCAAGGAGCGCGGCCGCACGCTCATCGACGAGCTGGAGAAGCGCCTCCCCGACTTCGAGGAGCCGCTGACCATCAACATCAACGGCTGCCCGAACGCCTGCGCCCGCATCCAGGTCGCCGACATCGGCCTCAAGGGCCAGCTGGTGACGGACGAGCAGGGCAACCAGGTCGAGGGCTACCAGGTCCACCTGGGCGGCGCACTCGGCCTGGAGGCCGGCTTCGGCCGCAAGGTCCGCGGCCTGAAGGTCACCAAGGACGGCCTGCCCGACTACGTCGAGCGCGTCCTGACCCGCTACCGGGACGACCGCGCCGAGGGTGAGCGGTTCGCCCAGTGGGCGGCCCGCGCCGACGAGGAGCAGCTGTCGTGAGCGAGCGTGCCGCGCCGTTCTTCTGCCCGTACTGCGGGGACGAGGACCTCTTCCCCTCCGAGGAGGGCCACGGCGCCTGGGAGTGCCGCGGCTGCCGCCGGGCCTTCCGGCTGAAGTTCCTCGGGCTGTTGTCACCGGCCACCGGAACGTCCACCGACGGGGGGAGTGCGCAGCATGACCGGCACGACGACTGACTACGAGCAGCTGGCGGTCACGGCCGGCCGCGAGCTGGAGGAGGCGACCCCGCAGGAGATCCTGCGCTGGGCCGCCGACACCTTCGGCAAGCGGTTCTGCGTCACCTCCTCCATGGAGGACGCGGTCGTCGCCCACCTGGCCTCCTCGGTGCTCCCCGGCGTGGACGTGGTGTTCCTGGACACCGGCTACCACTTCGCCGAGACCATCGGGACGCGGGACGCGGTGGCCGCCGTGATGCCGGTCAACGTCATCACCCTGACGCCGCTGCAGACCGTGGCCGAGCAGGACGCCCAGTACGGGCCGCAGCTGCACGACCGCGACCCGGACCTCTGCTGCGCGCTGCGCAAGGTCGAGCCGCTGGGCCGGGGCCTCGGCGGCTACGACGCCTGGGCCACCGGGCTGCGCCGCGACGAGTCGCCGACCCGGGCCGGCACCCCGGTGGTGGCCTGGGACCCGAAGCGCCGCAAGGTCAAGCTCGCCCCGATCGCCCGCTGGACGCAGGACGACGTCGACGCCTACGTCAACGCCAACGGCGTGCTGCTCAACCCGCTGCTGTGGGAGGGGTACACCTCGGTCGGCTGCTCGCCGCTCTCCTGCACCCGCAAGCCCGCCGAGGGCGAGGACGCCCGGGCCGGCCGCTGGTCCGGCTCCGGCAAGACCGAGTGCGGCATCCACCTGTGACGCACCCCTGACCCACCCCCGTTCCACCGTCCGACCCCGTCTGGAGACTTCACCGTGAGCACAGCCATCACCCTGGCCGCCGGCCAAGCCGCAGGGGCGGCCCCCGCGGCCACCCCCTGCGAGCGCGGCGCCACCGTGTGGCTGACCGGGCTGCCGAGCGCCGGGAAGACCACGCTCGCCTTCGCCCTGGCCGAGCGGCTGCGCGCCGAGGGCCACAAGGTCGAGGTCCTGGACGGCGACGAGATCCGCGAGTTCCTCTCCAAGGGACTCGGCTTCACCCGCGAGGACCGGCACACCAACGTCACCCGGATCGGCTTCGTCGCCGAGAAGCTCGCCGCCAACGGCGTCAAGGTGCTCGCCCCGGTGATCGCCCCGTACGCGGACTCCCGCGCCGCCGTCCGCGAGCGGCACGCCGAGCACGGCACCGACTTCTTGGAGATCCACGTCGCCACCCCGGTCGAGCTCTGCGCCGAACGCGACGTCAAGGGCCTGTACGCGAAGCAGGCCGCCGGCGAGATCTCCGGCCTGACCGGCGTGGACGACCCGTACGAGGCCCCCGAGGCCCCCGAGCTGCGGCTGCAGACCCGGGGCCGCGAGGTGGCCGAGAGCGCCGCCGAACTGCACGCCTTCCTGACCGAGAGGGGCCTCGCGTGACCACCGCGACCGACAACCTGGTCCACACCGGCGGTGCCGGCGACGATGCGGAAGGGCCGTTCGCGCTGTCCCACCTGGACGCGCTGGAAGCCGAGTCGGTGCACATCTTCCGCGAGGTCGCGGGGGAGTTCGAGCGCCCGGTGATCCTCTTCTCCGGCGGCAAGGACTCCATCGTCATGCTGCACCTGGCGCTCAAGGCCTTCGCGCCGGCGCCGGTGCCGTTCTCGCTGCTGCACGTCGACACCGGACACAACTTCCCCGAGGTCATCGAGTACCGCGACCGGGTGGCGGCCCGGCACAACCTGCGCCTGCACATCGCCCACGTCCAGGACTTCATCGACGACGGCCGGCTGCGCGAGCGCCCCGACGGCACCCGCAACCCGCTGCAGACCGTCCCGCTGCTGGACGCCATCGAGACCAACCGCTTCGACGCCGTCTTCGGCGGCGGCCGCCGCGACGAGGAGAAGGCCCGCGCCAAGGAGCGCGTCTTCTCCCTGCGCGACGAGTTCGGCGCCTGGGACCCCCGCCGCCAGCGCCCCGAGCTGTGGTCGCTGTACAACGGCCGGCACGCCGTCGGCGAGCACGTGCGCGTCTTCCCGCTCTCCAACTGGACCGAGCTGGACGTCTGGCAGTACATCGAGCGCGAGGGCATCGAGCTCCCGGAGATCTACTACGCGCACGAGCGGGACGTCTTCTCCCGCAGCGGCATGTGGCTGACCGCCGGCGAGTGGGGCGGCCCCAAGGAGAACGAGCCGGTCGAGCGGCGGCTGATCCGCTACCGCACCGTCGGCGACATGTCCTGCACCGGGGCCGTCGACTCCGACGCCACCGACATCCGGACCGTCATCGCCGAGATCGCCGCCAGCCGCCTCACCGAGCGCGGCGCCACCCGCGCCGACGACAAGCTCTCCGAGGCCGCGATGGAAGACCGCAAGCGCGAGGGATACTTCTAAATGAGCACCGCCACCTACTCCAGCGCCACCTCCCTGCTGCGCTTCGCCACCGCCGGCTCCGTCGACGACGGCAAGTCCACCCTGGTCGGCCGCCTGCTGCACGACTCCAAGTCGGTACTGGCCGACCAGCTGGAGGCCGTCGAACACGCCTCCCGCAGCCGCGGCCAGGAGACCCCCGACCTCGCCCTGCTCACCGACGGCCTGCGGGCCGAGCGCGAACAGGGCATCACCATCGACGTCGCGTACCGCTACTTCGCCACCCCGCGGCGGCGGTTCATCCTCGCCGACACCCCGGGCCACGTGCAGTACACCCGCAACATGGTGACCGGCGCGTCCACCGCCGAGCTGGCCGTCGTCCTGGTCGACGCCCGCAACGGCGTGGTCGAGCAGACCCGCCGGCACGCCGCCGTCGCCGCGCTGCTGCGCGTGCCGCACGTGGTGCTGGCCGTCAACAAGATGGACCTGGTCGACTACGCCGAGCCCGTCTTCGCCCGGATCGCCGAGGAGTTCACCGCCTACGCCGCCTCGCTCGGCGTCAAGGACGTGGTGGCCGTACCGATCTCCGCCCTCGCCGGCGACAACGTGGTCGAGCCGTCCGCGCACATGGACTGGTACGGCGGCCCGACCCTGCTGGAGCACCTGGAGACGGTACCGGTCGGCAGCGACCCGAGCGTCGAGCCGGCCCGCTTCCCCGTCCAGTACGTGATCCGCCCGCAGACCGAGGAGCTCCCCGACTACCGCGGCTACGCCGGGCAGCTGGCCTCCGGCGTGCTGCGGGTCGGCGACCCGGTGACGGTGCTGCCCTCCGGCCACACCACCACCGTTGCCGGTATCGACGCGCTCGGCCGGGAGACGGACATCGCCTGGGCCCCCCAGTCGGTCACCGTCCGCCTCGCCGACGACATCGACATCTCCCGCGGCGACCTGATCGCGGCCGGCGACGTCCCGGTGCCCACCAAGGACATCGAGGCCACCGTCAGCCACCTCAGCGAGCGCCCGCTGCGCGCCGGCGACAAGGTGCTGCTCAAGCACACCACCCGCACGGTCCGCGCGCTGGTCAAGGAGATCACCTACCGGATCGACATCGACTCCCTCGAACAGCGCTCCGGCGCCGAGGGGCTGAACGTCAACGACATCGGCCACGTGGTGCTGCGCACCGCCGAGCCGCTGGCGCTCGACGGCTACTCCGACAACCGCCGGACCGGATCGTTCCTGCTGATCGACCCGGCCGACGGCACCACCCTCACCGCCGGCATGGCGGGCGAGGCGTTCGACACCGTACCGACCGAAGCTCCCGGAGCATCCGAAGAGGAGGACTGGGTCTGATGCCCAGCGAGGCATTCTCGGGCATGGACAAGGAAGGCGGCCGCATCGGCAGCGGCGTCCTCGGCAGCGGCCAGGGCGGCCTGACCCGATGTGTGGGCCGACAGGGCTGAGAACGCCCTGTCACCGGGCCGACACCGCTGTCCCTCCCCACAGCCGGCACAGCGGAGCCGACCCGGCTTGCCCGGCATCCCCCGATGCTGCAAGCACAACCTTGACCGAACACAAGCCCCGAGACCGCCTCCTGACGGTCCGTCCGTGAACAGGACACCACCCATGGCACCGAACCAGGCACTCCCGCACTCCTCCGCTCCGCATAGGCCCGCACGCCCCGCCGCCGGCCGGATCAGACGCTCCGCCGTGGCCGCCGTGGCCGGCCTCACCGCCGTCACCCTGCTCTCCGCCTGCGGCTACGGCTCGAAGAGCGAGGACAACAAGTCCGCCGCCGCGGCCCCGGCCAGTGGTTCCACGGCCGGCCCGAAGCTCTCCGCCGACACGGTCAAGATCGGCTACTTCGCCAACCTGACCCACGGCACCCCGCTGGTCGGTCTCCAGGAGGGGATCTTCCAGAAGGAGTTGGGCGCCACCCAGATCAAGCCCCAGGTCTTCAACGCGGGCCCGGCCGAGATCGAGGCGCTGAACGCCGGCTCCATCGACATCGGCTGGATCGGTCCCTCCCCGGCGATCAACGGCTACACCCAGTCCAACGGCGAGTCGCTGAAGATCATCAGCGGTTCGGCCTCCGGTGGCGTCAAGCTGGTGGTCAACCCCGACAAGGTCCAGAGCCTGGACGACCTCAAGGGCAAGAAGATCGCCACCCCGCAGCGCGGCAACACCCAGGACGTGGCCCTGCTCAACTACCTGGCGGGCAAGGGGCTGAAGGTCAACCCCGACACCGGCGCCGGTGACGTCTCCGTCGTCCGGAGCGACAACAAGGTCACCCCGGACGCGTACAGCTCCGGCTCGATCGACGGCGCCTGGGTGCCGGAGCCCACCGCGTCCAAGCTGGTCACCCTCGGTGCGAAGGTCCTGCTCAACGAGAAGGACGTCTGGCCGGACAAGAAGTTCGTGATCACCAACATCATCGTCTCGCAGAAGTTCCTCAAGGAGCACGCGGACGTGGTGGAGGCCGTGCTGCGCGGCTCGGTGACCACCAACGCCTTCATCAAGGCCAACCCGGACAAGGCCAAGGCCGACGCCAACGAGGCCGTCAAGAAGGAGGCCGGCAACGCGCTGCCGCCGGCCATCCTCGACCCGGCCTGGGCCGACATCGACTTCCTGGACGACCCGCTGGCCAACACCCTGCAGGCCGAGGCCGACCACGCCGTCACCGCCGGCCTGCTCAAGAAGCCGAACCTGGCCGGGATCTACGACCTGACCCTGCTCAACAAGGTGCTCAAGGAGAAGGGCCAGAGCCCGGTCGCCGACGCCGGACTCGGCACCAAGTAGCACCTCCCGCGGCACCCCTGGGCGCTGCCGCGACCCAAGCCCCGCGGTCCGGACCCCCGCCCGCCCGATCGATGCCCGATCGATGCCCCGAGCTCACGGGCCGGGCGGGGCCCGGACCTCGGCCCCGAGACTTCGCCACCCTCCCTCCCCACCCCCCGACGGCCGGGGAGGGGCCCATGACCACACCTGCAGGAGGTGCCCGGATGTCCCCGGCACTGACCACCTCGGACGACGCCGCCGGCGTCGGCACCCGGGACGGCTCGCCCGCCGTCCGGATCTCGCACGTGCACAAGTCCTTCGGCCGCCCCGGCGCCCAGACGCACGTCCTGGACGACATCACCCTCGATGTCGCGCCCGGCGAGTTCGTCACGCTGCTCGGCGCCTCGGGCTGCGGCAAGTCCACCCTGCTCAACCTGGTCGCCGGTCTCGACAAGCCCACCGCGGGCTCGATCGAGGTGTCCGGGGGCCGCCCCGCGCTGATGTTCCAGGAGCACGCGCTGTTCCCCTGGCTCACCGCCGGCAAGAACGTCGAACTCGCACTCAAGCTCGCCGGGGTGGCCCGCCCCGAGCGCCGGCCCGAGGCCGAGCGACTGCTCGAACTCGTCCGCCTGGGCGGCTCCTACGGCAAGCGCGTGCACGAGCTCTCCGGCGGCATGCGACAGCGCGTCGCCCTGGCCCGCGCGCTCGCCCAGGGCGCCTCGGTGCTGCTGATGGACGAGCCGTTCGCCGCGCTCGACGCGATCACCCGGGACGTGCTGCACGACGAGATCACCCGGATCTGGGCCGAGCGCAAGCTCTCCGTCCTGTTCGTCACCCACAACGTGCGGGAGGCCGTCCGGCTCGCCCAGCGCGTGGTGCTGCTCTCCTCCCGCCCCGGCCGGGTCGCCCGCGAGTGGCGGATCGACCTGCCGCAGCCGCGGCGGATCGAGTCCTCCGGCGTCGCCGACCTTTCCATCGAGATCACCGAAGAACTGCGTGGGGAGATCCGCCGCCATGGCCAGCACTGACAGCACCACCACCCTGGCCAAGGACCGGCCGGGGGACATCGCCGACGTCGGCGCCGGACTCGACGCCCTGGACGCCGTCCAGGTGCGGCGCGTGCCGCTCGGCGAGATCCTGCGGAAGAAGGCCCTGCCCCCGCTGCTGGGGCTGCTGCTCGTCCTGGCGGTCTGGCAGGGCGCCTACAGCCTCGAACTGACCTCCTCCTACAAGCTGCCCAGCCCCGCCGACGTCTGGGACTCGCTGGTCGGCCTCTGGGAGGCCGGGACGCTCTTCAGCATCGTCTGGACGAGCGTCTGGCGCGGCATAGCGGGCTTCCTGGTCGCCGTCGTGATCGGCACCCCGATCGGCCTGCTGGTCGCCCGGGTCAGGCCGATCCGGGCCGCCCTCGGCCCGGTGCTCTCCGGCCTGCAGTCGCTGCCGTCCGTCGCCTGGGTGCCGGCCGCCGTCATCTGGCTCGGCATCAACGACTCGATGATGTACGCCGTCATCCTGCTCGGCGCCGTCCCCTCCATCGCCAACGGCCTGGTGGCCGGCATCGACCAGGTGCCGCCGCTCTTCCTCCGGGCCGGCCGCACCCTGGGTGCCACCGGCCTGTCGAACGCCCGCCACATCCTGCTGCCGGCCGCCCTCCCCGGCTACCTGGCCGGCCTCAAGCAGGGCTGGGCGTTCTCCTGGCGCTCCCTGATGGCCGCCGAACTCGTCGCCTCCTCCCCCGACCTGGGCCTGGGCCTGGGCCGGTTCCTGGAGAACCAGCGGGAGTCGGCCAGCATGTCCGGCGTCCTCCTCGGCATCATCCTCATCCTGTTCGTCGGCATCGCGATCGACCTGCTGCTCTTCGCCCCGCTGGAGCGGCGCGTCCTGCGCAACCGCGGCCTGGTGGGCACCGCCCGCTGAGCCCCGGCGCCGGACCGGCGCCCACCGCACGCCCGCCCCGGCCCCGAGCCCCGGCAGTCGAGTACTCCCGACTGCCGGGGCTTTCGCGTTCCCCCACCCAGGGGGGTGATTCGTACAGATACGTGCACCCCATGACGGATGTGTACGGACAAACCGGAGCGGGCCCATGGCAAACCCGCCTGATATGAAATACCGAATCGAGCCAGACATTGGCCGGAACCATAATATTCATTGAATCTTTTAATTCGCAGACATAGGTTCGTACAAGTCAACCGAAAGGAATGGTCATGATTTCGTTCCGCACCAAGGCCGTGGCCGTCGGCGCAATGGCGGCGGCCCTCATGCTGGGTTCCGCACCGCTCGCCTCGGCCGACACGAGCCCGAAGGCCTCGTGCAGCTCCGGCCTCGGCTCCCCCGGAAATGACGCGACCTTCTCCGGCTACTCTCAGTACTTCGTCGTCAACAGCACGACGATCAACAACGTCTCGTACTCGCTCGCGACCAACAGCCAGGGCCAGTACAGCAACTACAACAACAACAACTTCCAGGCCTACCTGCTGGACGGCGGTGGCAACAAGGGCTGGTACGAGGCCAACCACCTCGGCTACACGCTGGACGACATCTGGGGCCCGACCCTGGGCACCGGTGTTCAGACCAAGCGCGGCCAGACGAAGCTCACGGTCGCCGCCCGATTCCTCGACTCATTCTCCTGCAAGGGCACCACCTGGTCCTTCTGATCCCTCTTCGAGAAACCCCGGGTGAAACCCCCTCGTGAAACAGCGGGATGATCCCGGGCATTCAGGCCCGTACAAGGTGGGGCGGCGGAATCCGCCGCCCCACCTCCCGCCCACCCGGGAGACCCCGCCCATGCGCCGGACCGCATATCTGGTCGTCACGCTCGCCCTCGCCGCCCTCGCCGTCGGCTGCACCGGCCAGGGCGCGTCCGCCCCGGCCGAGCCCACCGGTCCGCGCCCCTACCTGGCCGACGCCGACGCCCACGGCTATCTCACCTACGACCCGCGGACCCAGGCCTTGACCGGCTACACCCGCGACGGGACCCGGCGGTGGCAGCGGGAATCCGTCGACCCGTACGAGGTGCACTGCGTCCTGACCTGCCCCGATGCCGTGATCAGCCTGCGCCCGAAGGACTCCGGCGAGGCCGGCACGACCGCCGCCCCGACTGCGGCCGAGGCCGGCGCCCCGACCGCCGGCAGCACCGGCGACCCCGGCGTGCTCTGGATCGCCGGCACCGCGGCGACCCCGGCCGGCGGCGCCGACACGAAGATCCACTGGGCCGCCTCCCGGGAGGACTGGATCGGCTCCACACCCACCGAACTCCTGATCTCGAACCGCGGGAACATCACCGGGACACCCCTGAAGAACTCCGCCTCAGCGCTGTTCCGGCTCTCCCCCGACGGCACCTCCGCCATGGTCTCGACCCCGGTCGGCACGACCCCGGAAAGCGGCTGGTCCGGCCAGTCCGTGGAGATCGGGAAGGACGGCCCGAAAATGGGCCGGGCCATCGCCTCCATTCCCGGGCCGATCGGCTGCTGGAACCCCGACGGCACGCGCATGGTGACCTTGGGAAAGAATCCCACGGTGGTTTCCGCCAGCGACGGGACGCCCGCTGCCGGACTTTCCGCGGAGTTCGCCAGTGAATGCACCTCGGGACCGTCCGGAATCACCGTCGGTGAATACCGGCCGAGCCTGGAGGGGAACACCGGGCAGGCCACCCTGTTCGACGGGAACTCGTTCCGCCGGATGAGTGCGTCGAACCGCCTCACCGACGCCTCGGGATTCAAACCGGCCGGCCCCTGTGTGGCATTCACCCAGCACGGCAGGGTCGGCTTCATGAATCCGGCGGACGGCGCCGTGAAATCCACCGGAATCCAGGGCGTCGACACCTGGAAGGCCGGCGCCGGCGATCTCTGGGCCCTACACCCGGACGGCCGGGCGGAGCTCGTCCCGGTCGGCCCGGAGAACTGCCCGCCGGCCGGCTGACGGACGGGCGGAACACCGGGAACGGCGCATATCCCAGCAACCGGACAGGGCTTTCCCGGCGATTCTCCGACTGCTAGGGTCGGTGTTCCACCCGATTCTTCCGCACGCCGAGGCCTCGTGTGATCATGCCTGCACCAGCTCGACCGTTCCTGCTGATCGCCCACGGCAGTCGCGACCCCCGGCACGCCGCCACCGTGGCCGCCCTCGCCGGGGAGGTCCGGGCCCAGCGCCCCGGGCTGGAGCTCGCCACCGCCTACCTGGACCACTGCGCGCCCCGCATCCCGCAGGTGGCCGACCGGCTCGGCTCCCACGCGGTCGCCGTCCCGCTGCTCCTCAACCGGGCCTTCCACGCCAAGCACGACATCCCCGCCGCGCTGCGCTCCACCGGCGCCGGCCTGCCGGTCGCGGACGTGCTCGGGCCCTCCCCGCTGCTGCTCGCCGCCCTGGACCGGCGGCTCGACGAGGCCGGGCTGGACGTCTCCTCCCCCGCCGTCCGCGCCCGCACCGGCCTCGTCCTCGCCGCCGCCGGCTCCTCCGACCCGGCCGCCGACGCCGCCACCCGCGCGGTCGCCGCCGAGTGGCGCCGCACCCGCGGCTGGGCGGCCGTCGAGGTCGCCTACGCCTCGGCCACCGGCCCGCGCGTCCCCGAGGCGGTGGCCGCGCTGCGCGCCGCCGGCGCCGCACAGGTCGCCGTCGCGCCCTACCTGCTGGCCCCGGGCCGGCTCCCCGACCGGATCGCCGGGGAGGCGGCCGGCGCCGACCTCCTGGCCGACGTCCTCGGCGCCGCCCCCGAGGTCGCCACCCTGCTGCTGGAGCGCTACGACGCCGCCGCCCGCACCCCGGCCCGGGCGCTCCCCGCACTCACCGCCTGAGCACCGAGCCACCCGCGCACCGAGCCGCCCGACCGGGACCGCCCGAGCAGCGGGCCGCCGCGCCCTCAGACCCGGCGCAGGGTGAACGTGTCCGACGGCGCGCCCGCGAGCGCCGCGCCGAGCCGGCCGAAGAGCTGGTAGACGGCGCCCCCGGGGCCCGGGGTGACGGCGGTGGCCAGCGGCTCCGCCGTGGGGCGGGCGGAGACCAGGCGGGCGCTGCGCCACTGGTCGTCGGAGCGCAGCTCGACCATGGCGTCGCGGCCCGCACCGCCGAAGTCGTTGGTCACCCCGACGACGCTGCCGTCCGGGCGGGCGAGCATGCCGTCGAGGTGCAGCAGCGCGGCGCCGGCCCCGGTCACCTCGATCCGGCTCAGCGCCTCCGGGCGCCGGACCGGCACCTGCCAGAGCGTGCCGTCGTCCCACTTGCCGATGACCAGCCGACCGTCGCGCAGAACGATGCCGTTCAGGCCGACCTCGCCCGGCAGCGGGGCCAGCCGGGCGTCCCGGACCAGCACGGAGGCCGTGCCGTCCACCCCGATCCGGTAGACGATCGGCGCCTGCGAGTCGGTGACGTACGCGGTGCCGTCCGGGCCGAAGGCCACGTCGTTGGCGAAGTGCGGGCCGCCGTCGCCCGCCACGGCGGCCAGGTCGACGTAGAAGAGGCGCCGGCCGCTCCCGGCGTCGTAGGCGCCGAGCCCGGCCAGCCGGCCACGGGTCGCGGCGGAGCTGCGCTCGCCGAGGCCGTTGTCCCCGTTGGCCACCAGGACCCTGCCGCGGGCCGCGTCCACGTGCAGGCCGACGACCGAGACCAGGGTCTCCGGCTCGTCGACCAGGGTGCGGACGGTGCCGTCCGTGCGGACGGTGGAGACGGTACCGTGGCGCAGCGAGCCGACCAGGAAGCGCCCGCGGGCCGCGTCCCAGGTGGCACCCTCCGGCACGAGCGCGGGGGCGTGGCCCTCGATCACGGCGGGCGCCCGGTGGGTGGGGGCCGCGGCGGCGGGCAGTGCCCCGGCGGTACCGAGCAGGGCGGCGGCGGCCGCGGTGACGGCCACGGTGCGGCGGAGCGAGGTGTTCTGGCGGTCCATCAGGAATTCTCCCGTGTCGGTGATCCGTTGACTGGATCGAGCCTCGCGCGGGCGGACGGGCCGCGGCAGTGCGTGCGGATGCTGGTAGCCGGACTACCAGGGAGGGTGGGCGGAATGGACGACGCGGAGATCCGCCGGAAGGCGCTGTCGGGCTTCCTGCGCAGCCGGCGGGCCCGGCTGACGCCGGAGGAGGTGGGCATGGCGCCCGGGGTGCGGCGCCGCACCCCGGGGCTGCGGCGCGAGGAGCTGGCGCTGCTCGCCGGGGTCGGGGTCACCTGGTACACGTGGCTGGAGCAGGGGCGGGCGATCAACCCGTCCCCGGAGGTGCTGGCGAGCCTGGCCCGGACGCTGCGACTGGACCGGGCGGAGACGGCGTACCTGTTCCGGCTGGCCGGCAGCCACCCGCAGGACGACGAGGCCGCCGTCCCGGAGGAGGTCCCGGCCCCGCTGCTGCGGCTGCTGCACGCCCAGTGGCCGGCGCCGGCCTTCGTACTGGACGCCGACTGGGACGTCCGGGCCTGGAACCCGGGCGCGGAGGCGCTGTTCGGCTTCTCTCGCCGGTCGCCGCAGGAGTGCAACGTGGCCTGGGTGGTGTTCACCGATCCGGTCCACCGGGCCCGGGTGGTCGGCTGGGAGGAGCACGCCCGGCGGCTGCTGGCGGAGCTGCGGTCGGCCTACGCCGAGCGCGGCGGCGACGGCGCCCCGGCGGCCCGGCGGCTGGCCCGGCTGATCGGGCGGCTGCGGGCGCAGTGCCCGGAGGCGGACCGCTGGCTGGACGAGCACCGGGTGCGCGAGCGGACGGGGGTGGAGAAGGACATCCGGCACGAGGCGGTCGGGCTGCTCCGGCTCGACCAGGTGGTCCTGGCGGCGCCCGGCGGGCTCCAGTTGCTGGTGCTGTCGCCCCGGGACGCGGAGACCGCCGGGCGGCTGCGCCGGCTCGCCCCGGCCGCACCGGCCGCACCGGACGCCGTGGACGCCTGAGCCGCGGTCGGCCCGCGGACGCACCCGCGGACGCGAACGGCCCGGCTCCCCCTCGGGCGGGGGGCCGGGCCGTTCGTTCGGTGTGCCGGGTCAGTCGGCCTTGCGGCGCTGGCGGCCGGTGCCGTAGTTGGAGCCCGAGCCGGAGCCGGAGCCCGGCTTGGCGCGGCCCGAGGAGCGGCCGATGAAGCCGGCCGCCTGGCGGCGCCCGCCGCCCTCGCCGCCCTGACCGCTGCCGCCGCCGCTGCCGCCGGCCGCGCCCATGCGCTGCTTCGGGCGGGGGCGGCGCGGGTTGCCGTTCATGTCGACGTCGGTGGGCAGCCCGGAGCGCTTGCCGGGGCGGCGGCGCGCGGAGCCGGCGGGCTTGGTCTCGGCGGGCGCGGCCACCACGGGCACGGCCACCGCGACCGGGACGCCGCTCGGGGTCCGGGCGCCGGTGATCCGGCTCAGCTCGGCGTCGCCCGGGCGGATCTTGGTGGTGGTCGGGCGGATGCCGGCCACGGTCATCAGCCGGCTGACCTCGCGCCGCTGGTCGGGCAGGACCAGCGTGACGACGGTGCCGGACTCGCCGGCCCGGGCGGTGCGGCCGCCGCGGTGCAGGTAGTCCTTGTGGTCGATCGGCGGGTCGACGTTGACGACCAGGTCGAGGCCGTCGATGTGGATGCCGCGGGCGGCGACGTTGGTGGCGATCAGCGCCGTCACCAGGCCGTCGCGGAACTGGTCGAGCACCCGGTTGCGCTGCGGCTGGGACTTCCCGCCGTGCAGCGCGGCCGCCTTCACGCCGTTGGCCAGCAGCTGCTTGGCCAGGCGGTCGGCGCCGTGCTTGGTGTGCACGAACATGATCAGCCGGCCCTCGCGGGAGGCGATGTGCGCGGTGGCGGAGGCCTTGTCGGCCGCTTCCAGCTGGAGCACGTGGTGGTCCATGGTGGTGACCGCGCCGGCCGACGGGTCGACCGAGTGGGTCACCGGGTCGGTCAGGAAGCGCTTGACCAGCCGGTCCACGTTGCGGTCCAGGGTGGCGGAGAACAGCATCCGCTGCCCGCCCTCGGCGACCTGCTCCAGCAGCTTGGTGACCTGCGGCAGGAAGCCCATGTCGGCCATCTGGTCGGCCTCGTCGAGGACGGTGATCGCCACGTCCGAGAGCACGACGTCGCCGCGGTTGATCAGGTCGTCGAGCCGGCCGGGGGTGGCCACCAGCACCTCGGCGCCGCGGCGCACCGCGTTGGCCTGACGGGTGATGGACATACCGCCGACGACGGTGGCGATCCGCAGGTTGACGGCGGTCGCGTACGGCGTGAGCGCCTCGGTGACCTGCTGGGCCAGCTCGCGGGTGGGCGTCAGGATGAGCGCCAGCGGGTGCCGGGAGTCGGCCCGGCGGCCGGCGGTGCGGGCGAGCACCGAGAGGCCGAAGGCCAGCGTCTTGCCCGAGCCGGTGCGGCCGCGGCCGAGGACGTCGCGGCCGGCGATGGAGTCCGGCAGGGTGGCGGCCTGGATCGGGAACGGCTCGACGACACCCTCGCGGGTGAGCGCGCTCAGGATGCCCTTGGGCAGCTCCAGCTCGGCGAAGCTCGCCGCCGGGGGCCGGGCCGGGGTGCCCTCGACGACGGTGAAGTCGGCGGGCGCCTGGACGGCGGCACGCGGGGCGTTGCGGCGCTGGCCGCGGGGGGCGTCACCGCGGGCGCCACCGGTGGCGCGGGGGGCACCGCCGTTGCGGGTGCGGGGCTTGTTGCGGGTGCGGTCGCCGTCGCGCGGCGAGCGGGCAGGGGTGGTCACGGAGTCTCCGTCCGAGGGGAAGCACAGCCCGTGCGGGGCTGGTCGGCCGTCGGGAAGGAGTTCGCCGCCCCGGCCGTTCGGCGGCATGGGCGAGGGCCCGCACCGTGCGGTACGGGCCCTCGCTACGCGAGATCGCGAGTCAGCTCGGAAGCTGGACTCAGATGACGCGGATGTTCTCGGCCTGCGGGCCCTTCTGGCCCTGCGTGACGTCGAACTCGACCTTCTGGCCCTCGATGAGCTCACGGAAGCCCTGGGCGCTGATGTTCGAGTAGTGGGCGAAGACGTCGGCGCCGCCGCCGTCCTGCTCGATGAAGCCGAAGCCCTTTTCGCTGTTGAACCACTTCACGGTGCCGGTAGCCATAACCGTCTCCTCATAAAACTGGGGCATCAGGGACCACACGTCGTGGACCCCAAGTAGCCGCGATCCCCATCCGGAGACTGAAACACCGGACAAAACAAATGCGCCTGTTGGTTGGTACCAGCAGGCGCACACAAACGTTCATGGGAACCAAAACTGCAACTGGTTCGACTGTAGCACGGCCGCACCCCGGATGACCGGGGACTTTTTGCCTCGCACGTCACGTTTGCCGCCGCGCGGGAACGGGCAAGCGGCGCCCGCCGGAGCGGACGCCGCCTGCCTGTCGTGGAGCGGGACGGTCAGTGCCGTCCGGCCGGCTCCGGCGCACCGTGCACACCGGCCACCTGGGCCGGGCCACTGCCGTGGCCGGCGGTGTCACCGTGCCCCGGCCACCAGGCGCGGTGGCCGAGCAGGGCGGTGATCGCCGGGGTGAAGAACATCGCCATCACGAAGGCCGCCAGGAAGATCCCGAAGGCCAGGGCGAAGCCGAGCTCCATGAAGAGGACGTTGCCCGCGAGCATGAAGGTCGCGAACGACGCCGCCAGGATGAAGCCGGCCGCGGCGACGGTCGGGCCGCCGTGCTTGATGGCCTCGCTGGCCGCCTCGCGCGGGCTGCGGCCCTCACGGGCCTCCTCCCGGAGGCGCGAGATGATCAGGATGTTGTAGTCCGTACCGATCGCCACCACGAAGAGGTAGATGAAGATCGGCAGCATGAACATCAGGCCGGGCTCGCCCTTGACGCTCTGGAACAACAGCGTGGTGGAGCCGAGCGTGGCACCGAACCCGAGGCCCACCGAGGCCATCAGGTACCAGGGGGCGACGACGCTGCGCAGCTGCAGGCCGAGGATGATCATGATGATCAGCGCGGCGAGCGGGAAGACCAGCTTGTAGTCGTGCGCCATCGCGGTGTTGATGTCCTTGTAGACGGACGTGATGCCGCCCACGTAGGCCTTGCTGTCCGCCGGGGCCGCGCCGTGCGCGACGTCCCGCAGCTCACCGATGGTGTCGATGGCCTTGTTGCTGGCCGGCGCGTCCTTCAGCAGCACGGTGAAGTCCGCCGTCGCGCCGTCCTCGCTGATGCCCTGCTTGGCCTGCGGGACGACGACCTTGTCGACGCCCGGGACCTTGCCGAGCTTGTCGCCGAACGCGTCCAGCGCCGCCGGGTCGAGCTTGCCGCCGTCCTTGGTCAGGTAGACGTGGCTCGGGTCGGCCGCACCGGCCGAGAAGGCCGTCATCAGCTTGTCCTGGACGACCATCGACTCCTTGCCCTTGGGCATCGAGCTGCCCGCGAGGTCGAAGGTGCCGTTGTAGTTGACGCCGGCGAGGGTCAGGATCAGCAGCAGGCCGCCGGAGACCAGCGCCACCAGGCCGGGCTTGCGGCCGGTGAGCCGGCCGAACGCGGCGAAGCGGGCGTTGGTCGGCTCCTGCATCCACTTCTTGCCCGGCCAGAACACGCCGCGCGACGGGATCACGGCCAGCACGGCCGGGGCCAGGGTGAGCGAGACCAGCGCGGTCGCGACGACCGCGATGGCGAGCGCCGGGCCGAGCGCGGTGAACATGCCCAGGCTGGACAGGATCAGCACGGCGAAGGCGACGGCGACGGCACCGGCGGCGGAGGCGATCGCCTCGCCGACCCGGGAGACGGCGTTGGCCACGGCCTCCTTGCGGTCGTCACCGGCCCGCAGCCGCTCGCGGTAGCGGAAGGCGAGGAAGAGGAAGTAGTCGGTTCCGACACCGAGCACGACGACGATCAGGATCGCCGAGGTCATCGGGGAGGAGTCCAGGTCGAACAGCTTGATCGCGTGGTTGATCAGGCCGTTGGCGACCGGCATCGCGACGGCGAGCGAGAGGACGACCGGCAGGATGCCGGCCAGGACGCTCCGGAAGATGATGCCGACGATCAGGATGACCAGCACCAGGCTGCCCAGCAGGACGATGGCGTCGGTCGCACCGGACGCCTCCTGCTGGTCCAGGCTGCTGGCGGCCTGGCCGCCGACCTGGAACTTGAGGCCGGTGTCCGCGGCGAGCTTGGTGCCCTCCGTGCGCAGCGACTTGGCCGCGTCGGTGTACTCCTTGGTCTGCATCTTGGTCTTGTCGATGGCGACCATGGACAGCGCGTACTTGCCGTCCGTGGACTTCGCCTTCTCGCTGACCGGGATGATCTGCTCGACCGCGGGGATGTGCTGGTCGGTGAGGCCGTTGACGACCTTGTCCATCGAGGCCTGGTCGGCCTCGGTCAGCTTGCCGCCGTCGGTGCGCTCGAAGAGCAGCAGCGCGGCGGGCGTGAAGCTGGACGGGAAGGCCTTCTCCTGGACCTGGGCGGCCTGGATGGACTCGTAGTGCTTGGGGAGGAAGGCCGACTCGTCGGTCTGGGCAGTGATCGTCGGCGCGGACGCGACGATCGCGACTGCCGCGACCAGCCACGCCACGATCACCCACCAGGCGCGGCGGACGACAAATTGTCCTAGTCGGTGGAACATGCTCGTGTGCCTCCTGGGCATGGTTCACCGCAGCCCTTGGGGGACGGGACGTCGGGCGACGGAGGACCGGCTGGGCATGGCGACGAAGCCCGCCCCTAGCCGGTCGGCAGGTAAGTGTGCAGAGGACATCATCCTACGAGAACTTGCTAGCCGCCCGGCAAGCAGCCCCCGTGAAGCCGACCCCCTCGGGGGGACACCCAGTGGTGGCCCCCCACCATCTTCACCCGCCGACCGACCGGTTGACCTCGTGCTCCGGGTGGAGACAGCTCCCCCTCAGGGTGGAGTTCCCACCCACCGCAGGGAGGAGAAATCAGGGTTCTCCGGTAGGGATAACCCCACCCCACCCCCCAGGAAGACCCCCGGGGCGACTCCCCCGCCAGCCGGATACCCCCTCAACCCCCGTTTTTCTACTGTCGGTTGCGACGCCGGGAGCAGCTCCGGCGCCCGGCTCCGGCGGCCCGCCGCCGGCCCGCACCCACCGCCTTTCACGCGGCGACCACCGCCGCTCTCCCAGGGGGATCTCCGTGAGGACCAAGCTCGGCACGGCCGCCGCCATGGGCGCCTGGAGCGCCCGGCACAGAAAGACCGCCGTTTTCGGCTGGCTGATCTTCGTCGTGCTCGCCGCCTTCCTCGGCGGCCTGCACGGCAGCACCGAGGTCAAGGAGTCCGAGGCGATGCCCGGGCAGGTCTCCCGGGCCGCCCGGATCCTCGACGACGCCGGGCTGAAGTCCCCCGCGAGCGAGACCGTGCTGATCCAGAGCGCCACCCTGACCTCCGACGCCCCGGCCTTCCGCGCCGTCGTCGAACAGGTGATCGCCGGGGTCGGAGCCACCGGCAGGGCCACCGACGTGCGCTCCCCGTACGACACCCGGGCGGTCTCGGCGGACGGCCGCTCGGCGCTCGTCCAGCTGAACGTCCGGGGCGAGCGGGACGAAGCCGTCGAGAACGTCCCGGCCGTCCTCGACGCCGTCGCCGCCGTGCAGAAGCAGCACCCCGACCTGACGGTGGTCGAGCTCGGCGACGCCAGCTCCGGCCGGTGGATCGACGAGCAGTTCTCCAACGACTTCGCCCGCGCCGAGTGGACGGCCGTACCGCTCGCCCTCGGCATCCTGCTGGTCGCCTTCGGCGCGCTGGTCGCCGCCGTGCTGCCGGTGGTGCTCGCCATCACCGCCTTCGTCGCGGCCGGCGGGCTGGTCGCGCTGAGCAGCGGGCTCCTGCACACCAGCAACAACGCCAGCTCGGTGATGCTGCTGGTCGGCCTCGCCGTCGGGGTCGACTACTGCCTCTTCTACCTGCGGCGCGAGCGGGAGGAGCGGGCCGCCGGCCACGACCTGGACACCGCCCTGCGGATCGCCGCCGCCACCAGCGGCCGGGCCGTGCTGGTCTCCGGCGTCACCGTGGTGGTCGCGATGGCCGGGATGTTCCTCACCGGCATCGCCGAGTTCCAGGCGATGTCCTACGCCACCATCGTGGTGGTGATCACCGCGGTGCTCGGCTCGCTCACCGTGCTGCCGGCCCTGCTGTCGATGCTCGGCGACCGGGTCGACAAGGGCCGCGTCCCGCTGCTGGCCAGGCTGCGCCGCCCCGGCTCCGGCTCCGCCGCCACCGGCGGCCGGGTCTGGAACGCCGTCCTCACCCCGGTGCTGCGCCGTCCGCTCGCGGCCACCGTGCTGGCCGGGACGCTGCTGGTCGGCCTGGCCGCGCCGCTGGTCACCATGCACACCGCCAACCTCACCTTCCAGCAGCAGCTGCCCGAGGGCAACGCGCTGGTCTCCGCCTCGCAGAAGATCGAGGCCGCCTTCCCCGGCAGTCCGGCGCCCGCCAGCGTGGTGATCAAGGCCGCCGACATCGACTCCCCGGCGATGACCGCCGCCATCGCCGACCTGAAGGCCCGCGCCCTCGCCAGCGGGCGGATGCACGGCCCGGTGGACGTCACCGTCCACCCGGAGAAGAACATCGCCACCGTCGACATCCCGCTCAACGGCAGTGGCAACGACGCCGTCAGCAACGCCGCGCTGAAGACGCTGCGCACCGAGCTCGTCCCCGCCACCGTCCTCAAGGTGCCCGGCACCGAGGCCCCGGTCACCGGACGCACCGCCGGCTCGTACGACTTCAACGACAAGATGACCGGCTCGATGCCGCTGGTCTTCGGCTTCGTGGTGGCCTTCGCCTTCGTCCTGATGCTCGCCTCGTTCCGCTCGCTGGCCGTCGCCGCCACCGCCGTGGTGCTCAACCTGCTCTCCGTCGGCGCCGCGTACGGGGTGCTGACGCTGGTCTTCCAGCACGGGGTGGGCGCCTCGCTGCTGGGCACCGCGGGGGTCGGCGCGGTCGAGTCCTGGGTGCCGCTCTTCCTCTTCGTGATCCTCTTCGGCCTCTCGATGGACTACCACGTCTTCGTGGTCTCCCGGATCAAGGAGGGGCACGACCGGGGCCTGCCGACCCGGGCCGCGATCGCGCACGGCATCCGCTCCACGGCCGGGGTGGTCACCAGCGCCGCGGTGATCATGGTGGCGGTCTTCGCGGTCTTCGGCACCCTCTCGATGCAGGCGATGAAGCAGATGGGCGTCGGCCTGGCGGTCGCGGTGCTGATCGACGCCACGATCATCCGCGCGGTGCTGCTGCCCGCGGTGATGACCCTGCTCGACGACCGCAACTGGTACCTGCCGTCCTGGCTGCGCTGGCTGCCCGACCTCTCGCACGGCGAGTCCTTCCCCCCGCCCGGCGCCCACGGCACGGTGCCCGCCCCGGCCGACGGCGCCCGGCACCGCCGGGTCGGGGTCTGACCCACCTGGTCCGACCCACCGGGCCGGGACCGGTCCGCCGCACGCCCCCACCACCGGCCGGGCCCCGCATCACGCGGGGCCCGGCCGGCGTTTGCCAGAATGATCACCGCCCCCGGCCGCCCCCTGGAACGGACTCCCCCATGCCCCTCTTCGACGAGGCCCGTGCCCGGCTGCTGCTCGCCGCCGCCTGCGAAACCGCGGGCCTGCCCGCCCCCGATGGCGCCCGGCTGCTCGCGCTCGGCGAGAACGCCGTCTTCGACCTCGCCGGCCCGGCCGTGGTCGCCAAGGTCGGCCGCGGCCCCGAGCTGGTCGAACGGGCCCGCCACGAACTCGCCGTCGCCGACTGGCTGGCCGACCACGACGTCCCGGTGGTCCGCCCGTACGACGGCGTGCCGGCCGGACCGCAGTCCGCGCACGGACACCCCGTCACCTTCTGGCACCGGCTCGCCCCCGCCGTCCGCCCGGCCCGGTCCGCCGACCTCGCACCGCTGCTGCGCGCCCTGCACCGGCTGCCCCTGCCGCCGTTCCCGCTCGCCCGGCGCGACCTCCTCGCCCCGGTGGAGCGCTGGCTCGCCTCCGCCGAGGGGCACGTCGACCCGGCCGACGTCGCCTTCCTGCGGGACCGCCGCGACACCTTCGCCGCCGCGCTGCCCGGCCTCGTGCCGCACCTGCCGGCCGGGCTGATCCACGGTGACGCGCTGCCGCGCAACGTCCACGTCGGCCCGGACGGGCCCGTGCTGCTCGACCTGGAGACCCTCTCGCAGGACCTCCGCGAGCACGACCTGGTGGTGCTGGCGCTCAGCCAGGACCGCTACGGCGTCCCGGCCGAGGAGTACCGGGCCTTCACCGAGGGCTACGGCTGGGACGTCCGGGAGTGGTCCGGGTTCATGGTGCTGCGCGGGGCCCGGGAGACGGCCAGCGCCTCCTGGGTGGCGCAGCGGACGCCGGGGAACGCGGCCGCGACGGCCGAGTTCCGCCGCCGGGTGGAGTCGCTGCGGGCGGGGGCGACGGACGTGCGCTGGTACCCGTTCTGAGGCCGGCTCGGAGGTCGGCCCCCGGGCCGGACCGGAGGCGGGCGCGCGCCCTGGTGGAACGCAACCGGATGTGGTCCGATCGGCGTCCTGTACGACAGTCGGACTGAACTCGGCCCGAGCGCGGTCCGGTTCAGGGGTCGACGCCCGCCTCCGCACCGAGGAGCCGCAGCCATGTCCGAGCACACCCCCTCGCAGCGCCCCTCCGCCACCGCCCCGCGCCGCCGCCTGGTCGTCGGCTGCGTCGCGGTGGCCGCCGCCCTGGGCCTGGCCGCCTGCGGCACCGCCAGCGGCGCGCTCCAGCCGCAGCCGAGCGTCACCGTGTCGGGCCCGTCCGCCCCGACCGTTCCCCCCACCCCGTCAACCCCGGACAGCTCCGCCCCGGGCAGCTCCACTCCGGGCAGCTCCGCGCCGGCGCCCTCCGCCGGCACGCCGTCCGCACCGAAGCCGCCCACCCCCGCACCGCGCGCACCGAAGCCGCCCACCCCCGCACCGCGCGCACCGAAGCCGCCCACGCCCGCCGCCCCGCCGCCGAGCACCTCCCGGCCCCCTTCGAAGCCGCCGGCGCAGCCCCCGGCACCCGCCCCGAGCACCGCGGCCCCGGCCCCGGCGCCGCCTCCGCCTCCGCCGCCCGCGAGCGGGGTGTCCACCGTCGTCGTCCGCTCCACCGCCTCCGGGGGCCGGACGGTCGCCCTCACCTTCGACGACGGCCCCGGGCCCGCCACCGGCCAGGTGCTCGACCTGCTCGCCCAGTACGGCGCGAAGGCGACGTTCTGCCAGATCGGCCGCCAGGCCGCCGCCAACCCGGCGACGGTCAAGCGGATCGTGGCGGCCGGCCACCGGCTCTGCGACCACACCGTCGACCACCCGCAGCCGTTCGGCGCGCTCCCGCACGACCGCGCCGGCTACGAGATCGCGCACGCCGAGGAGCAGATCGTCCAGGCGGGCGGGGCGGGCACCACGGTGTCCTGGTTCCGCGCCCCGGGTGGCGGGTTCACCGCCGACAACCAGCGGATCGCCGCCGGGCTCGGCCTGCGGCCGCTCGGCTGGTCGGTCGACCCGCGCGACTGGTCCCGCCCCGGCGTGGCGTCGATCGTCTCCACCGTCCAGGGCCAGTTGCGGCCCGGCGGCGTCGTCCTGCTGCACGACGGCGGCGGCGACCGCAGCCAGACCGTCGCCGCACTGAAGCAGCTGCTGCCCTGGCTGATCGCCCAGGGGTACCACTTCGACTTCCCCGCGACCTGATCCGTTCATCCGCCATATCCCCTGCGGATGAAGGCAGTTGACCACAGAAGGGACGGGTGCGCACTACCATCCGCGCATGACGACCGAGCGCCGCCTGGGCGGCCCCCGCATCTTCACGGTGATCCTGCTGAGCGCCTTCGCCCTGGAGGGCGGGGCCCTCGCCGCCATCGCGTACGAGCGCGCGTACGTGACCGGCGCCTGCGCTCCGGAGACCGTCTGCACCGGCGACACCGTCGTGTTCCCGCTCACCGCCGGCCTGCTGCTCTGGCTGACGGCCATGTTCGGCGCGCTCGGGCTGGCGGAGGCCCGCAACGTCGAGCGGCCGCACCGCCTCCCGCTCGGCCTGACCTCCTCCGCCGGCCTGCTCCTCGGCCTGATCGGCGCCTACCCCGGCCACGACGCGCTCCACCCGGGCCTGGCGGCCCCGATCGCACTGACGGCCCTGACCGCCCTCGTGGCGGGCGTCCGCGGTGAGCGCCGGATCCGGCGCGAGAACGCGGAGCAGCGGCGCATCCGGGCCCTCACTGCCCGGCTGGACGTGCACGGCGTGACCGTCCGCGGCACGATCACCGAGCTGCACGGGGCCGGCCGGCCCCGCGGCGGGCGGTCCGCCGTCCGGCTCACCGTCCGGTACGCCGCCCCGGGCGGACCGGAGTTCCTGCTCCCGCACACCCAGGCGTTCCCCGTCGACGCACCGCCCCGCGTCGGCGACCCGATGGCGGTCACCCTCGACCCCGGGGACCCAGCCACCGCCCTGGCAGCCGTCCCCGGGCCGCAGTTCTCCTGACCTGGCCACCGCCGTCCCCGGGGCTCGTCCGCTACCTGCGGCCCGCTCGACCGCCGGTGCGGGCGGGGTTCAGCGCAGCGGCCAGCGCGGGTCGATGACGGCCTGCGGGTCCTTGCCGCGGCGGAGCCAGGCCTCCAGGCCCTCGGCCCAGTCGCGGTACCAGTCGATCTGCCGGGCGTGCAGGTCGGCGAGCGGGACGCCGCCGACCTCGGCCGGGTAGCGCTCGGCGAGCGCGACGGCGACCCGGACGGCGGCGAGGGCGTCACTGCCGGCCTCGTGGGCGTCGGTCAGCTCGACGCCGTAGACCTCGCAGACCCGCTGGAGGGTCCGCGAACCCTTGCGGTACTTGTCGACGGCCCGGTCGATGACCAGGGCGTCGAGCACCGGGGCGACCGGCCCGCCGAGCCGCTCCGCGAGCGGGGCGAGGCCGTGCCGGTGCAGCTCGGCATCGAGCAGTGAGAGGTCGAAGGGGGCGTTGAAGGCGACGACGGGGCGGCCCGCGGCGATCCGCTCGCACAGGGCCGCGGCTATCTCGTCCACCGCCTCCTTGGCCGGGCGGCCCTTGCTGCGGGCGAGGTCGTCGCCGATGCCGTGGATCGCGGCGGCCTCGGTGGGGATCGGGACGCCCGGGTCGAGCAGCCAGTCGGTGGCGCCCAGCCGGCGCGCCCCGACGGTGTCCACGAGGGCGGCCGTGACGATGCGGTCCACGGCCGGGTCGGTGCCGGTGGTCTCCAGGTCGAAGCCGACCAGTGACTGCTGCCACCAGCTCATAGGGGTGTGTCCTTCCGTCCTGCTCGTCGAAACAGCCCCTATCATCGCCCGCCCCACCGACAACCCGGTCGGTGGGGCGGGGCGCAGCTCCTCGTCGGGCGCCGGCGAGCAGGCTCCGGCCGAGCCGGTCGGCGCCGTCCAGGACGCCGGGCAGCACGGAGAAGTACCCGCCGCCGGTGGGGCGCAGGCTGTCCCCGGGGAAGTCGCGCATCGGGGCGAGGTGCTCGGGCCGGGCGCCGGCAAGCCCGTACCGGCCGCCCCCATCGGCTGAATACCCACCGGTCACCATCCGTCCGGCCTACCGCGTCCCCGACGGATCCCGCCCCGGTCTGCGGCGGGATCCGTCGGGCGGGTTTCAGGCGGGGCGTCGCCCGGTCAGGACGGCCCGGCCGGCGAGCAGGCCGGCGGCCGGCGCGAGGACGAGGCAGGTCCCGACGGCGGCGGCCAGCGCGGTCCAGGGCAGCCGCAGGGCCAGGGTGGCCTGGCCCGCCAGGATGCGGTGGTTGAGCAGCGCGGTGGTGCCGATCTGGGTGAGCGCGGTGACCAGCAGGGCGAGGACGGTGGCGGTGGCGACCACCAGCACCGCCTCCAGGGCGACCGTCGCCAGTACCTGGCGGCGCACCGAGCCGGCCAGCCGCAGGGTCTCGAAGTCGCGCCGGCGGTCGGCGGCCGACATCACCATCGTGTTCACGATCGCGATCAGCGCGTACAGCAGGGCCGGGCCGAGGATGGTGGTGGCCGCGATCCAGGCGTAGCGGGCGCCGGGATCGGGGCCGGGCCGGCGGGCGTCGGTCAGCTCGCCGCCCAGCAGGGCGGCGGGCGCGGCATCGAGGTAGACGGCACCCGGGCGGCCGCCGGCCAGGTGGGCGGCGACGGTGTCGCCGCCGAGCAGGACCTCGTCCAGGCCGAGCTGGGTGCGGAAGACGAAGGCGAGCCGGAGCGCCGTCACGGTGCCGTCGGCGAGACGCAGGTTGACCTGCTCCCCGAGCCTCCAGCCGTGGGCGCGGGCCTGGTCGTCGGAGGCGGCCAGGGCGTCGCCGTGCAGGTCGGCGGCCGAGCCCTGGACGGCAGGCAGGGTCCAGGCCGTGGCGAGGTCGCCGTCCAGGACGGTGGCGGCCGAGGGCGCGGAGGCGGCGGAGTCCTCCGAGCGGTCGGCGAACGCGGCGGTGTCGGCGCCCAGCCCGGTGATCACCGTCGGAGTGGCGGCGGTGGCCTTCAGGCCGGCCTGTCCGGCGGTGAGCTGCCGGGCGGCGTCGGCCGGCAGCGGCGCGGCGGCGGGCCGCAGGATGTAGCGCGCGGCAGCGGTGACCCGGCCCTGGACGGTCATGGCGTCGGCGAAGGCCGCGGTGCTGCCGACCATCGTGCCGGTGAGGGCGATCACCAGGAAGGCCGGCGTGGCGGTGGAGACGGTGCGGCGCACCGCGGTGAGCGCGTTCTGCCGGGCGAGCAGGGCCGGGGCGCTCACCGCGTGGCGCAGTGGCCAGGTGAACGCCCGCAGCAGGACCGGGACCAGCAGGGGGGCGAAGAGGCTGACCGTGACGATCGCCATCAGGTCGGCAGCCATCACCCACTGGGAAGCGAACTGGGGGTCGGCCGGCCGGTCGCCGGGGCTCGCCGGGAGGCCGGGTGCCGCCAGGTAGTAGCCGACGGCCCCTGCCAGCCCGAGGAGTTGGAGCACGGCGCAGACCCAGCGCAGCGGCGTCATCACCCGGCCGTCGACGGCGGCCTCGGCGAGCGCCTCCACGGGGCGCACCCGGCCGGCTCGCAGGGCGGCGGTGAACGCGCCGATCAGCGCCACCGCGAGGCCCACGGCGGCTGCCACGAGCAGCGGGAGCGGGGCCGGCTCGGCGGTGAATCCGGCCGGGGCGGCGCCGCGGGCGACCAGCCAGGCGGCGAGCAGGGGAGCCGCCGGCAGGGCGAGCAGGCAGCCCGAGACGACGGCGGCCAGTGCGACCGCCAGTGCCTCGCCCATGATCAGCAGCACCACCTGACGGGGTGTCGCGCCGACCGCGCGCAGCATCGCTGTCTCCTGGCGCCGTTGGGCCACCGCGAAGGCGAAGGTGCCG
The DNA here is from genome assembly GCF_045208415.1 of Kitasatospora sp. NBC_01560. Taxonomy (NCBI): domain Bacteria; kingdom Bacillati; phylum Actinomycetota; class Actinomycetes; order Kitasatosporales; family Streptomycetaceae; genus Kitasatospora; species Kitasatospora sp. NBC_01560. Next base: position 2,843,054 of record NZ_CP109364.1, read on the forward strand.
GCGACGACGAAGACCGCGACGAAGGCCGCCGTTCCGGCGGCGAAAGTGAGCACCTTGTGCAGCGAGGGCGCGCCGAGCGGGGAGTCGTCGCCCATGGTGTCGTTCAGCAGGACGCCCGTGGTGGCGACCAGGGTGACGCCGAGGGTGAGTGCGACGTAGGAGCCGGCGAAGGCTGCCTTGCGGCGCCGCAGGCCGGCGGTGGCGACCGGCAGCAGGGTCAGCAGGGAGCTCATGCGGCCCGCTCCGCTTCGAGGCCGGTCATCAGCTCGGCGACCTGCTGGGCGGTCGGGGCGGCGAGGTCGCCGACGAGCCGGCCGTCAGCGAGGAAGAGCACGCGGTCGGCGTGCGCGGCGGCGACCGGGTCGTGGGTGACCATGACGGTGCTCTGCCCCTCCTGGTCGACCAGCGATCGCAGCAGGGCCAGCACGTCCCGGCTGCTGGAGCTGTCCAGGGCGCCGGTCGGCTCGTCGGCGAAGAGCACCCGGGGGCGGGCGATCAGCGCCCGGGCGACGGCGACGCGCTGCTGCTGGCCGCCGGAGAGCTGGGAGGGCAGATGGCCGGCCCGCCCGCCGAGCCCGACCTGGGTCAGTGCCCGGCGGACCTCGTCCCGGTCGGGGCGGCGCCCGGCCAGACGCAGCGGCAGTCCGACGTTCTGTTCGGCAGTCAGCGAGCCGACCAGGTTGAAGGCCTGGAAGACGAAGCCGAGGCGCTCGCGGCGGAGCACGGTCAGCCGGGTCTCGGTCAGGCCGCCCAGTTCGGTGCCGTCCAGGACGACCCGGCCCCGGTCCGGGCGGTCCAGGCCCGCGCCGCACTGGAGCAGCGTGCTCTTCCCCGAGCCCGAGGGCCCCATCACGGCCGTGAAGGTGCCGCGCGCGAACGCGACGTCGACCCCCTGGAGCGCGTGCACGGCCTCCGGGCCGGTTCCGTAACTGCGGTGTACTTGTTCGAGCCGTAGAACGGCGTCTTCCCCCGTGATCATCACGGGGGCTATCCCTACCACGCGCGCGGTGCACCGGGCCAGCGCCTACCGGCCCGGCCGGGCGCCCCCGGCACCGGGCCCGGCTGCCGGGACCGGCCGGACCAGCACGACGTCGACCGGGTCCGCGGACTCCAGGACGAAGCCGTGCCGCTCGTAGAGGCGGCGGGCCGGGCTGCCCTGCAGCACGATCAGGCGGACGGGCTCGCGGGCGGCGTCCGCGTCGGCCAGGAGGGCACGCAGGACGGCCGAGCCGAGGCCGCGGCCCTGGTGCCCGGGGGCGAGGTAGAAGTGCTCCAGCAGGCGTCCGCCGCCGTCCGGGCGGACGGTGACGGAGCCCGCGAGGGCGCCGTCCACCTCGACGACGGACGTCCAGCGGGGGGAGAAGGTGTCCCGGAACCGCTGGCGGACGCGGTGCGCGTCGTAGCGGCCGAGCCGTTCGAGGTCGGCGCGCATGACGTCGGCGCGGATCTCGGCGACGGGTTCGACGTCCGCGGCCGTCACGGCGCGCAGCGTCCACTCGGGGGCGTTCGTGCTGGTCACGGCAGCAGTCCTACCACCGCTCCCGGTGCACCGGCGAGCGGTTTTCCGGGGGGCGGGCCCACCGCACCGGCCCACCGCGCCGGGCCCACCGGACCGGGCCCACCGCACCCGCCCGGCCTCACCCGCCCCGGGAGCCGCCGCCGGTCAGGAGACCGGCCGGGAGTCCCCCCAGATCCCCTCGAACTCCTCGCGGTAGACCTCCAGCAGCCCGGCCTCGCTGCCGCCCGGCTGCTGGCCGGCGCCGCCGCGCAGCACCAGCGCGGGCGACTCCATGCCGCGGGCCCGGCGCAGGTAGGGCTGGACGACGCCGAGGTCGCGGGTCTGGCGCCGGGGGCCGCCGGTCTGGCCGGACGGGCGCGGGCCCTCGACCAGGTAGGCGGTGAAGCGCGGTGTCTCGTCGAAGACCCTGATCTCGAAGCCGCCCTGGTCGCGCAGCCGGGCCCGGACCCGGCGCACGTGCATGATGTTCATCTCGATCGAGCGGGCCAGTTCGCCGCGGCCGAGGCCGAGTTCGCGCTCGCGGCGGCGGACGGCACTGCTGGCCGGGTTGAGGAAGAGCAGCCGGACCCGGCAGCCGTCGGTGGCGAGCCGGACGAGCCGCTTGCCGGTGTAGTTCTGGCAGAGCATGCCGAGACCGATGCCGAGCGCGTCGAGCCGCCGGGCACCGTCCAGCAGGTCCTCCACGGGCAGGTCGCGCTGGAGCCGCACCCGGTCGGCGTGCACCGCGACCACGTCCGCGTACCGGCCGGCCACCAGGGACTCCACCACGTCGGCGGGGACCCCGCCGGTGCCGCCGTCCAGCAGGGCGAGCAGCCGGGCGGCGGCGCGCTCGGTCTGGGCGAGCACGGTCTGGGTGAGGACGCGGTTGCGGGAGACGACGTGCCGGGCGACCTCCAGCTCGTCCAGGGCCAGTTCGATGTCCCGCCGGTCGGCGAGGTAGGGCTCGAAGCAGGGCCAGTGCTGGACCATCAGCTCGCGCAGCTGGGGCAGGGTGAGGAAGACCAGCGGGTCGTCGTCGGCCGGGTCCAGCAGGTACCCCTTGCGGCGGCTGACCTCGCGGACGGCGCCGGCCCGGTGGGCCCACTCCTCGCCGGCCGGGCCGGCCGCGGCCGTCACCCAGTCCTCGCCGTGGGCGGGCGCGTAGATGGGGTGCAGCACCTCGTCGACGAGCGAGCGCAGCCGCTGTTCGACGAGGTTGAGCCAGACGTACGCCCGCCCGGCGAGCCGGACCCGCTGGTAGGCGTCCTCCCACTCGGCGCCGGACCAGGCCAGGGCCGGTATCTCGATCGGGCCGCCCTGGGCGGGCACCAGCGCGCCGCGGCCGGTCAGGGTGGGGCGCATGACGACCGTCGGGGCCTCGCTGCGGGCGCTGCCCCGGTCGGGGCCACCGGGCCCACCGCCACGGCCGCCGGCGGGGAACACCATGCGCCTCCTCATCCGGTTCCTGACGGAGCTGCTGTTGTCCGCCCGGCCTGCTGGTCTGGTCCGGTCCGCCGGCCCGGACCGGTCTGCTGGTCCTGACCGGTCTTCCCGGCCGTCCGGGGCTGCTGCGCCCGGCGGGTCTCCTGATGGATCGCCACGGGTGCGGGGCGGCCGGACGATCAAGGGTATCCCCCGCCACGAGCGGACCGCAGCCCGTTGGCCGACGGGAGCCCGGCCCCGCCCCGCCGGTCCCGCCCGCGCGCCGCGGCCCCGTGCGCCCCGCGCGCCCTGCCGCACACCCCGCCGGACACCCGTTCGGGCGAACACACGCCGAATGGCCCCGCTGTCGGGGAAAGCGTCGGGGAGTATGCGGATTGTGCCGTACGTCACGGTACGCGACCGTCGCACATGCCCGGCCACCCCGCCGGGAAGAGAGCGTCGGGGTCCGGGCTGATAGTCGGACTACCTGTCAGTTTCCCTTCTACACAAGGAAGTTGAGAACTCATGCAGGTCTGGCCAGGGAAGCCCTACCCCCTCGGTGCCACCTACGACGGGGCCGGCACCAACTTCGCGGTGTTCTCGGAGAGCGCCGACCGGATCGAGCTCTGCCTGCTCGACGAGGACGGCTCGGAGAGCGCCGTCGAGCTCCGCGAGACCGACGCCTTCGTCCGGCACGCCTACCTGCCCGGCATCCAGCCCGGCCAGCGGTACGGCTTCCGCGTCCACGGCCCCTACAACCCGGGCCTCGGCCAGCGGCACAACAGCGCCAAGCTGCTGCTGGACCCGTACGCCAAAGCGATGAGCGGCACGATCGACTGGGACGAGTCGGTCTACGGCTACCACTTCGGCGCCCCCGAACGCCGCAACGACCTGGACTCCGCGCCGCACACCATGCACTCGGTGGTGATCAACCCGTACTTCGACTGGGGCAACGACCGGCCGCCGCGCACCGACTACCACCGCACGGTGGTCTACGAGGCCCACGTGAAGGGCCTGACCAGACTCCACCCCGGCATCCCCGAGGAGATCCGCGGCACCTACGCGGGCCTGGCCCACCCCGCGGTGATCGAGCACCTGGCCAAGCTCGGCGTCACCGCGATCGAGCTGATGCCGGTGCACCAGTTCGTCCGCGACCACCGGCTGCGCGACCTCGGCCTCGCCAACTACTGGGGCTACAACACCGTCGGCTTCTTCGCCCCGCACTCCTCCTACTCCTCCACCGGGGACCGCGGCCAGCAGGTGCAGGAGTTCAAGTCGATGGTGAAGGCACTGCACGCGGCCGGCATCGAGGTGATCCTGGACGTCGTCTACAACCACACCGCCGAGGGCAACCACCTCGGGCCCACCCTCTCGCTGCGCGGCCTGGACAACGTCTCCTACTACCGGCTCGCCCAGGACCAGCGGTTCTACGAGGACACCACCGGCACCGGCAACAGCCTGCTGATGCGCAGCCCGCACGTGCTCCAGCTGATCATGGACTCGCTGCGCTACTGGGTCACCGAGATGCACGTGGACGGCTTCCGCTTCGACCTCGCCGCCACCCTGGCCCGGCAGTTCCACGAGGTGGACCGGCTCTCCTCGTTCTTCGACCTCGTCCAGCAGGACCCGGTGGTCTCCCAGGCCAAGCTGATCGCCGAACCCTGGGACCTCGGCGAGGGCGGCTACCAGGTCGGCAACTTCCCGCCGCTGTGGACGGAGTGGAACGGCATGTACCGGGACACCGTCCGCGACCTGTGGCGCGGCGAGAACGCCACCCTGGCCGAGTTCGGCTCCCGGCTCACCGGCTCCTCCGACCTCTACCAGGACGACGGCCGCCGGCCGATCGCCTCGATCAACTTCGTCACCTGCCACGACGGCTTCACGCTGCGCGACCTGGTCTCCTACAACGACAAGCACAACGCGGCCAACGGCGAGGACAGCCGGGACGGCGAATCGTTCAACCGCTCCTGGAACTGCGGCGAGGAGGGGCCCAGCACCGACCCGGCCGTCGAGGAGCTCCGGGCCCGCCAGCAGCGGAACCTCATCGCCACCCTGATGCTCTCCCAGGGCGTCCCGATGCTCTCCCACGGCGACGAGCTCGGCCGCACCCAGCAGGGCAACAACAACGCCTACTGCCAGGACAACGAGCTCACCTGGGTGCACTGGCCCGAGGGGGACGGCCCCGAGGCCCGGCTGCTGGAGTTCACCCAGGGCATGATCTGGCTCCGCCGCGACCACCCCGTCTTCCGCCGCCGCCGCTTCTTCCACGGCCGCCCGGTCTCCAGCCGCCCCGTCGCCGGCCCGCCCTCCGCCGGCGGCTACGAGAACCTCACCGACATCGCCTGGTTCACCCCCGGCGGGGAGGAGATGACCAAACGCAACTGGGGCGCCAGCTACGCCAAGTCGCTGACCGTCTTCCTCAACGGCTACGCCATCTCGGAGCCCGACCGGCGCGGCGGCCGGATCGTCGACGACTCCTTCCTGCTGATGTTCAACGCGCACTTCGAGCCGCTGGAGTTCGCCGTCCCGGCCGACCACGGGCAGGAGTGGCAGGTCGTCGTCGACACCGCCCGGCCCCGGCTGCCCGCCCCCGGCACCGGCGCACGGGTCAAGGCCGGCGACACCCTCTGGCTCACCGACCGCTCGCTGATGGTGCTGCAACGACCGGCCTGAGCACCCCCGCGGTCACCTGTTCGGATCAGCAACGGGTCTTGGCAGCGGGCTCGCGCGGGTACTCATGGACACATGACCTCCGCCGCCGAGCCCGCGCAGCCCCGCCCGGCCGCTACCGCCCCCACGTCCAGCTACCGGCTCCAGCTCCAGCCCGGCTTCACCCTGCGCGACGCCACCGCGGCCGTGCCCTACCTGGCCGCCCTCGGCGTCTCGCACCTGCACCTCTCCCCGCTGCTGGAGGCCGCCCCCGGCTCCACCCACGGGTACGACACCGTCGACCACGGCCGGATCAGCGAGCAGCTCGGCGGCGAACCCGCCCTGCGCGCCCTCGCCGCCGCGGCCCGCCGCCGCGGCCTGCGGCTGATCGCCGACGTGGTGCCCAACCACATGGCCGTCCCCGTCCCCGAGCAGCTCAACCAACCGCTCTGGCAGGTGCTGCGCGACGGGCCCGACTCGCCGTACGCCCGCTGGTTCGACATCGACTGGGCCGCCCAGCCCGGGCCGGCCGACGCCCCCGGGCGCGGGCGCGTCCTGCTGCCGCTGCTCGGCGACCGGCTCGGCGCGGAGCTCGACCGCCTCGTCGTCGACGGCGAGGTGCTGCGCTACCACGACCACGCCCTGCCGCTGCGCCCCGGCACCGCCGGGCTGCCGCTGCCCGAGCTGCTCGGCCGGCAGTGGTACCGGCTCGCCTGGTGGCGGCTGGCCCGGACCGAACTCAACTACCGGCGCTTCTTCACCGTCAACGAGCTGATCGCCGTCCGGGCCGAGATCCCCGAGGTCTTCGAGGCCACCCACGGCGTGCTGCTGCGACTGCACCGCGACGGCGTGCTGGACGGCTTCCGGATCGACCACCCCGACGGCCTCGCCGACCCGCGCGGCTACCTGCAGCGGCTCGCCGCGGCCACCGGCGGCGCTTACACAGTGGTGGAGAAGATCCTCACCGGCGAGGAGCGGCTGCCCGCCGACTGGCCCTGCGCCGGCACCACCGGGTACGACGCGCTGCGCCGGATCGACGGCGTGCTCACCGACCGCGCGGGCGCCGACCGGCTGGCGGAGCGCTACCAGCGGTTCACCGGCGCGGCCGCGCGCCCGGCCGGTGGCCCGGTGGCCGCCGGTGCCGCCGGGGCCGCCGGGGCCACGACCGAAGCCGCGCACCCCGCCGAGGCGGCCGCCCGGCGCGGGCGGGCCGGCATGACCGGGCCGCGCGGCGAGCTGGCCGCCGAGGTCGAGCGACTCGTCCGGCTCGCCGTCCGGATCGGCACCGCCGAACCCGACCACGCCGACCACGCGCCCTGGCAGCTGCACGACGCCCTGCAGCGCCTGCTCACCGGCTACCCCGGGTACCGGCCGTACGTGCGGCCCGGCGAGCCCGCGCCGGCCGCCTCGGCGGAGCAGCTGCGGGCCGCGCTCGACGGCTCCGCCGACCCGACCGACCGGCTGGTCGCGGGCCTGGCCCTCGGACGGCTCGGCCGCAGCCCCGCGAAGGACGAGTTCTGCGTGCGCTTCGCGCAGACCGCCGCCGCCGTCGCCGCCAAGGGCGTCGAGGACACCGCCTTCTACCGCTGGAACGCGCTGCTGAGCCTGAACGAGGTCGGCGGCGAACCGGCCCGGCCCGGCGTGCCCCCCGAAGAGTTCCACAGCTGGTGCCGGTACGTCGAGGAGCACTGGCCGGCCACCATGACGGCGCTCTCCACCCACGACACCAAGCGCAGCGCCGACGCCCGCGCCCGGCTGGCCGTCCTGGCCGAGCAGCCGGACGCCTGGGCCGCCGAGGCCGCCGCGTGGTCCGCCGCCGCCGGCCCGGGCGGCGACCCGGACGGTGACTGGACGCTCTGGCAGACCCTGCTCGCGGCCTGGCCGCTCACCGCGGACCGGCTGGTCACCGCCCTGCTCAAGGCCGCCCGGGAGGCCAAGCTGCGCACCTCCTGGACGTCCCCCGACCCGGCGTACGAGCAGGCCCTCACCGACCGCGTCCACACCGTGTACGGCGATGCCGGGCTGCTCGCCCGGATCGGGGCGTACGTCGCCGCGCTCGCGCCGTACGCCCGGGCCAACACCCTCGCGGCCGCGCTGCTGCACCTCACCGTGCCCGGGGTGCCCGACCTCTACCAGGGCAGCGAGGAGCCGCTGCGCACCCTGGTGGACCCGGACAACCGGGGCGTGGTGGACCTCGGCGCGCTCGCCGTCCGGCTCACCGACGCGGCGACGCCCCGCCCGGGCGACCTCGCCCGGGAGAAGCTGCACCTCACCGCGACCGCCCTGCACCTGCGCCGGGCCCGCCCGCTGGGCGCATACCGGCCGCTGCCCGCGACCGACCTCTCCTCCCGGCACCTGCTCGCCTTCGCCCGCGGCAGCGACGTGGTCACGGCGGTCACCCGGCTGCCGTACGGCCTGGAGCAGGCCGGCGGCTGGCGGGACACCGTGCTGGAGCTGCCGGCCGCCGGCGGGTGGCGGGACGAACTGACCGGGCGCCGGTTCGCGGCGGGCCCCGTGCCGGTGGCCGAGCTGCTGGCCGCCTCCCCGGTGGCACTGCTGACCAGGAAGGGCGGGACATGACCTTGCCGGGAACCCCTCCGGACGCCGTACCGCGCACCGCACCGGACACCTCGACGGCCTTTCGGAGGGCGGCGTGACCCGCTACGAGGTCTGGGCCCCGGCCGCCGCCGAACGGGTCGAGGTGGAGGTGGACGGCGCCCGCCACCCGCTGGCCCGGGAGGCCGCGCGGCCGGGCTGGTGGCAGGGCACGGCGCCCGCGGGCGACTACGCCTTCCGGCTGGACGGCGGACCGCCCCTGCCGGACCCGCGCTCCCCCCGGCAGCCGCACGGCCCGGACGGGCCCAGCAGGGCCGTCGACCACGCCGCGTTCCGCTGGTCGCAGCCTGCCCCGCCCGGCCGCCCGCTGCCCGGCGCGGTGCTGTACGAACTGCACGTCGGCACCTTCACGGCCGCCGGCACCTTCGCCGCGGCCGCCGAACGCCTCGACCACCTGGTCGAGCTGGGCGTCGACTTCGTCGAACTGCTGCCGGTCTGCCCGTTCCCCGGCAAGCACGGCTGGGGGTACGACGGGGTCTCGCTCTGGGCCGTGCACGAGCCCTACGGCGGACCCGAGGGGCTCAAGCGCTTCGTCGACGCCGCCCACCGCAAGGGCCTCGGCGTCGTCCTCGACGTGGTGCACAACCACCTCGGGCCGTCCGGCAACTACCTGCCCGCGTACGGGCCCTACTTCACCGACCGGCACCACACCCCGTGGGGCTCGGCGGTGAACCTCGACGCGCCCGGCTCGGACGAAGTCCGCGCCTACCTGATCGGCAGCGCGCTGGCCTGGCTGCGCGACTACCGGATCGACGGCCTGCGGCTGGACGCCGTGCACGCCCTCGCCGACGACCGCGCCGTCCACTTCCTGGAGGAACTCGCCACCGAGGTCGACAGGCTGGCCGTCGCCACCAACCGGCCGCTGTTCCTGATCGCCGAGTCCGACCTCAACTCCCCGCGCACCACCACCCCCCGCGAGGCCGGCGGCCAGGGGCTCGCCGCCCAGTGGAGCGACGACTTCCACCACGCGCTGCACACCGCGCTCACCGGCGAATCCGGCGGCTACTACGGCGACTTCGCGCGCGCCCCGATCGCCGCCGTCGCCCGCGCCCTCACCCGGGGCTTCTTCCACGACGGCACGTGGTCCTCGTTCCGCGGCCGCAGCCACGGCCGGCCGTTCCCCCCGGCCGGCGGCCACCGGCTGCTCGGCTACCTGCAGACCCACGACCAGGTCGGCAACCGGGCGCTCGGCGACCGGCTCTCCGCGAACCTCTCCCCCGGCCGGCTCGCCTGCGGGGCGGCCCTGGTGCTCGGCTCGCCGTTCACCCCGATGCTCTTCATGGGCGAGGAGTGGGGCGCGACCACCCCCTGGCAGTACTTCACCGACCACACCGACCCCGGTCTCGCCGAGGCCGTCCGGCAGGGCCGGCGGCGGGAGTTCGCCGAACACGGCTGGCAGGCCGAGGAGGTGCCGGACCCGCAGGCGCCGGCGACCGTGCTGCGCTCCGTCCTCGACTGGACCGAGCCGAGGCGCGACCCGCACGCCGCGCTGCTCGCCTGGTACCGGACGCTGATCCGGCTGCGCCGCGACCGGCCGGAGCTCACCGACCCGGACCTCGCGGCCGTGCGGGTGGAGTTCGACGAGGCGGCCCGGCAGCTGGTGGTGCACCGGGGGCCGTACCGGGTGGCGGTCAACCTGGCCGGCTCCGCGGCCGCGCTGCCGCTCGGGGCGGCCGGGCGCGAGGTGGTGGCGGCCTTCGGCAGCTGCACCCTCGACGGGGCGACGGCCCGGCTCGGCGCGGAGTCGGTGGCGATCGTCCGGGTGTGAACCACGGCGCCGGGCCGGTGCGGGCGGGGAGGTACGTCGGGACGCGCCGTCGCCCCCTTCGAGGGCCGCGCCGGCGCGGGCCGCGTCACCAGAGGAAGGTGCCGATCCGGTCCCGCAGCGAGGCCGGGTCGAGGCCGTACGCGGCCAGGTGCTCGGCGATCGAGCCGTAGTGCCGGTGCTCCTCGCGCGGCACGCCCAGGCCGAGCACCCGGTGCGGCCGGTCGTTCAGCGCCGCGTGCGCCTCGCCGGCGGACGTCCCGGCCAGGTACGGCTCGACCAGCACCACGTCCGCCCGGGCGCCGACCGCGGCCCGCAACCCGGCCGCGTCGAACGGCCGCACGGTCGCCGCGTAGAGCACCGTGGCGTCCACGCCCTCGGTCGCCGCCAGCACGGCGTCCAGCATCGGGCCGACGGCGAGCACCACGCCCTTGCTGCCCGTCCGCACGGTGGTGAACCGCCCGGCCTCGACCGGCACCGCGGTGGCGTTCCGGTGCTCCGAGAGCCGCACGTAGACGTTCCGGTCGCCGTCCGCGACGGCGTGCCGCAGCAGCTGCTCGGCCTCGTCGGGGTGGCCGGGCACGTGCACCGTCCAGCCCGGCAGGGTGTCCAGCAGCGCGACATCGCCCGGCGCCATGTGGGTGCGGCCGCCGGCCGGCCAGTCGTACGAGCCGGCCGCGCTCACCAGGACGGCCCCGACGCCCTGGTGCACGAGGTCCAACTTCACCTGCTCGAAGGGGCGTTCGATGAGGAAGCTGGCGAAGGTGTGGGCGATCGGCCGCATCCCGGTGAGTGCCAGGCCGCCCGCGGCGCCGATCAGCAGCTGCTCGCGGATGCCGACGTTGATCACCCGGTCGGGGTGGCTCCCGGCGGCGCCGGTGAAGCCGGCCGCGCTGATGTCGGCGAGCACCAGCGCCAGCCGGGGGTCGTCGTCGAGCAGCCGGGTGGTCACGTCGATGAACCGTTCGCGCATCGTGTCCATGGGAGGAAGCCCTTGCCTTTCCGTCGATTGCGGGATTCAGGAGTTCTTCGGCTCGACCCGCGCCACCACCACGTGGGGGCGGCCCGGGTGCGCGGCGGTGAACGCCGCGTACAGCGCCTCGTGGTCGCGCCCGTCCACGGCCTCGGCCGACCAGCCCTCGGCGGCGAACCGCGCCGCGATGCCGCCCCGCCAGCCGTGGGTGGCCGAGGAGTTGTCGATGACGACGGCGTGCAGCCGGTCCAGCCCGGACGCGCCGGCGAAGGCGACCGCCTCGTGGTTCGAGCCCTCGTCGAACTCGGCGTCCCCGAGCAGCACCCAGACCGCCGGGCCGGTCAGCCCCTGGGCACGCAGCCCGAGCGCGGTGCCCACCCCGAGCGGCAGGCCGTGCCCCAGCGAACCGGAGGCGATCTCCACCCCGGGGACGAGCATGCGGTCCGGGTGGTGGCCGAGCGGCGAGTCGTACGCGCCGAAGCCGGACAGCACCGCCGGGTCGAGGAACCCCTTGGCCGCGAGCACCGCGTAGTACGCCATCGGGCCGTGGCCCTTGGAGAGCAGGAACCGGTCACGGCCCTGGTCCCCCGCGGTGGCCGGGGAGACCCTCAGCACGCGGTCGTAGAGCACCCAGAGGGCGTCCAGCGTGGAGGTGGCGGCCGGCCCGTGCTTCTCGGCGCCGGTCATCAGGCCCATCAGGCCCGGGAGGTCCGCGAACGTGGTCGCGGCGGGAGCGTGCTCCGTCTGCGTCGTCATGCCCACGATCCTGCAACTTGAAGTCAGCTTCAAGTCAAGCCGCTAGAGTGACCGCATGCCCGCACCCGAGACCGCCGGCGCACCGAGCCGGCACGACCTGCTCACCATCGGCCGCCTCTCCGAGCGCAGCGGCCTCGCCACCTCGGCCCTGCGCTACTACGAGAAGCTCGGCCTGATCCACGCCACCCGCACCACCGGCGGGCAGCGCCGCTACACCCGCGTCACGCTGCGCCGGATCGCCTTCGTCCGGGCCGCCCAGCGGGTCGGCCTCTCCCTGGACGAGGCCAGGGTCGCCCTCGACCGCCTCCCCGAGAACCGCGCCCCCAACGGCGACGAGTGGGACTCCGTGGCCGGATCCTGGCAGAGCCGGATCGACGAGCAGATCGCGGAACTCGAACGCCTGAAGGCCAAACTCGGCGGCTGCATCGGCTGCGGCTGCCTCTCGCTCACCCGCTGCGCCCTCTACAACGCCGGCGACCGCGCGGCGGCCGCCGGCCCCGGCGCCCGCTACCTGCTCACCCGCGACCCCGCCACCGGCCCCGAGCCCGCCGCCCCGGAGGTGGCCCTCGACGCCTGCGGCGGCTGAGGCGGCTGAGGCCCGGGAGCGGGCGGGGCAGTCACGGGGCTCCGGAGGAAAACCCCACCGAGGTCGCGGCGGTCACCGGCCCCCCGCACTCCCGGCACTACGCTGACGAACCGTCAACCCGTGCGTCCTGCCGAGAGCGGAGCTGCGCCCATGCCCACCGAGGCCTCCCCCACCCGTGCCCTCGCCCCGGCCGGGCGAGCCGCCGCCCGGCGCACCGCGCTCGCCGTCGCGGCGGCCGCCTGCCTGCTGCTCGGCGGCGTCGGCTGCTCCAGCGGCGGGAGCGGGAGCAGTACCGCGAGCGCCTCGGCATCGGTGCCGTCCTCGCCCACCGCCACCGCCTCGTCGTCCGGGTCCGGGGCGGCCTCCACACCTGCGGGCCAACTGACCGTGACCATCCAGGACTTCCTGTTCCACCCCGACAACCTCACGGTGGCACCCGGCGCGACGATCACCGTCACCAACCAGGACAGCGCCGAGCACACACTCACCGCCACCACGGCCGGCAAGGAGTTCGACACCGGCGTGCTCGCCACCGGGCAGTCGGCGACGATCACCGCACCGTCCGCCCCCGGCACCTACCCGTTCCACTGCGACATCCACCCCAGCATGAAGGGCACGCTCGTCGTGCAGTGAGCCGCCCGGCAGCTGCGACTACGCCGGCCGCGGGTCCGAGCGGAGCAGGCTGTAACGGACGATGTCCCGCCACTGCCCGTCCCGGAAGACCAGGCTGCGCTGCACACCCTCCCGGGTGAAGCCGCACTTCTCCAGGGCCCGCTGCTCGGCGAGGTTGCCCGTCTCGGTGTCCGCCTCCAGCCGGACCACCGGGGAGTGCGCGAACAGGTAGTCCACCAGCAGGCGTTGGGCCGCCGTGCCGATCCCCCGGCCGCGCGCGCCCGGCACCAGCTGGATCCCGACGTTCCAGTACGGCGCGGCCGGCACCACCGCGCTGCGCCGCCACGCGACGAACCCGCGGAACTCCCCGCCGGAGACCACCGCCAGCTGGGACTGCTCCTCCCCCAGCAGCCCGTTCTCCGCCCATTTGCGCCGCAGGCGCCCCGGATCCGACCAGCCGTACCACTGGAGCGGGCCGATGGCGTCCGGATCGGCCAACAGCGCTTCGAGCAGCGCGAGATCGGCCTCGGAGACCGGACGCAGGAACACCTGTTCTTGGCTCATCCGGTCACTGTAACGACCGGCCACCGCCGCGTACGCGTGGGCCGGATCGGCCGCGCAGCGGGCCACCCGGGTGAACTTCCACCCCGATCCGGCGCGCGGCCACCACCACGGGCGAAGCAGGGAATCGCTGACGAGCCGGATCCTCCGGCGAATCTGTCAGCGAGGAAGCACCATGCGCCTTCGCGACACCGTGATCGCTGCGGCCGGAGCCCTGCCGATCACCCTCTCGGTACCGACCTCCGCCCCTGCGGCCGTCGGCGAGTTCCAGTACCGGGGACCTCTCGGCAAGAGCCACACATTGCTGGATCCGCTCAACGATGAGTGCATCGAGGTGCCCGAGGCCACCGACCTCGTGCCGGCACACTCCCCCCAGAACCTCACCGACTCCACGGCCACGATCTTCCGGTCGGCCGGCTGCGACGGCGACGACTACATCGTGATGCTCCCCGGCAAGAGGCTGGGCCTGCTCACCGGGTTCCGGTCGGTGATCTTCTCCTGATCGGTGCGTCCGCCCCCGTCCGCCCGCCGACGGACCGGCGGCCCTGATCGTGGCGCCCTCGGGTTGCCACAGCAAGGCAGGCCGAGGGCACCCGCGCGAGCGGGGAGCCTGCCGACCGCCGGCCGGTCACCCCTCGGCCGCGGCAACCTCACCCACAGAAAGGGGAGCGGGACGCCGGACCGGCCGACTCCCCACTCCCCGACGCGCCACTCCCCGGCTGCGTGTACCGCTCGGCTCAGAGGGCCGCGGCCACGGCCGCCGCGACGAAGACCACCTGGAGGGCGGTGCGGGCCGGGAGCGGCGTGACCGGCTTGCCACCGAGGCTGAGCCCGTTCCGCGCCGCGTACACGTTGGCCGGGAACATCGCGATCATCAGCAGCGCCAGGCAGGCGGCGGCGAGGGACGCGACCGGGGGGACGAGCAGGCCCGCCGCGCCGGCCAGCTCCAGGACACCGGTGAGCGTGATCAGCAGCTCGGGCCGCGGGAGCGCCGGCGGGACCATCCCGACGAAGTCGCGGCGCCAGGACGGCACGAAGTGCGGGATCCCGGTGGTGACGAAGAGCAGTGCGAGGCCGCCGCGCAGGGCGGGCTGCCAGGCGTCGAGGCCGTCGAAGACGAGGAAGCCGAGCAGTCGCAGTACAGCAAAGCCGCCGACGAGGGCGATGAGCGGGATCATCCCGTCCTCCGAATCATTGAATCTTGTCACTGGCAAGATTGGCGCAGACGGGCAATCTTGTCAATGCCTAGATACACTGGGGGCGAGACCTCGAACGACGGGAGAGCACCGGTGGGACAGAACGACCAGCCGAGCTACCACCACGGCAACCTGCGCCGCGCCGTGCTCGACGCGGCCCTGGAGGCGATCAGCGAGTCCGGCCCGTCCGGGTGGAGCCTGCGCGAGCTGGCCCGCCGGGCCGGGGTGTCGCACGCCGCGCCCGCCCATCACTTCGGGGACAAGACCGGCGTGCTGACGGCCGTGGCCGCCGAGGGGTTCGAGCTGTTCGCGGACAGCCTGGAGCGCGCGGCCGGGGACCCGTACGGAGCGGGTGTGGCGTACGTGCGGTTCGCCGTCGACCACCGCCCGTACTTCGAGGTGATGTTCCGGCCCGAGCTGTACCGGACCGACGACCCCGGCATGGCCACGGCCCGGGAGCGGGCCGGCGCCGTCCTGGCCGCCAGCGCCCGGAAGCTGGCACCGGGCGAGGCGCCGGACCGGGCGACCACGATCGCCGCGTGGTCGCTCGCCCACGGGTTCGCCGGCCTCTGGCTGAGCGGCGCCCTGCCCGAGAGCGCGGACGGCGACGTGGAGGAACTGGCCCGCACGGTGCTGCGGTTGGTCTTCCGGCAGGAGTGAGCGCCCCTCGCGGGGAGGGCCCCGGAGCAGGAAGTCGGGCCGGCCGACTTCCTGCTCCGCGTGCATGCGGTTTCAGTACGGCCGGCCCGTCGCCGCACCCAGCCCGGCGAGGACCCGGCGGCGGACCCGGGCCGTCGCCCCGGGGAGGGCGCACGCCAACTCCGCGTCGAGCCGGCGCCGTTCCGCACGGAGCAGACGCGCCACCTGAGCCCGGGAGCAGTGCCGGAGCCACCAGTCGGGCAGCCCGGACCGCCCGCTGGAGCGGATCCGGCGGATCACCGGCCCGCCTCGGCGGGGGCCCACTGGATGCGCAAGTGGTGGACACCCTCCGGGAGCATCACCGGCAGGGAGAGCGGGCCGGTCCGGTCGAGGTAGTCACCGACGAAGCGGTCGGCACCCGGGCCGGTGAGGTAGTACTCGAACCACTGCCACTGGGGCCTGCCGAGCGAGCGGAACTGCAGGGCCGCCCAGAGCGCGTCGAGGGCCCCGAGGAGCAGCGGGTGGGTCGTCGGCGGCATGATCCCGGTGATCTCGACCGTGACGGAGCGGGCGTCCCTCATGCGGCACGCTCCACGGGAACGGTGTCGGGGCCGATCTCGGCCCAGATGATCTTCCCGACACCCACGCGCGGGCAGCAACCCCAGCGCAGAGCAAGTGATTTGACGAGGATCAACCCCCGCCCGGACTCGTCCTCCGGGCTCGCGGCGCGGAGCACGGGCTCCCGGTCCGCCCGGGCGTCGTGGACCTCGATCCGGAGCCGGGCGGAGTCGAGGTCGAGCACCAGCAGCACCTTGTTACCGGCGGGCGTGCCGTGCACGACGGCGTTGGTGACCAGCTCCGAGACGAGCAACAGCCCGGCATCGGCGAAGCGTTGACCGCCCGGGGCCTCGGCGAGCAGCTGTTCGAGCCGCCGCCGGGCCTCGGCGGGCGATCGCCGGCTGCGCAACAGCCAGCAGTCGGCCCGAGCGGCGGGGGTGGGGACGGGGGGCGGTCCGGCGTTTTCGGACATGGGGGAGCCACCTTCCAGGCGCAGTGGAGCGAAGGCGAGTTGGCGGAGGGGAGCAGCCGGGAGAAGGCAAAGGAATGCCCGGCGACCAGCCGCCTTGATCACTCAGACGAACTGTCGTGTCACTCCCTGTAGGGTGCCCGCTCAGGGCAATTGCATGCAACCGCTTCCGTCAAGCAATTGCATGATCTTGAGGGATGGTTGAGTCCCAGAAGGGGGTGGCAGACTATGCACGGAACCAACCAGGCTGGGAGTGTGGCGAGTGGGCAGTCCGACCGTGCTGAGGCGTAGGCTCGGCGGCGAACTTGGCAAGTTGCGCGCCTCGCGCGAGCTGAACGCCAAGGATGTGGCCGCTGCCCTCGGCTGGTCCGCCTCGAAGCTGAGCCGGATCGAGAGCGGACTCGTTCCCCTCCAGGAGCGGGACGCGGCCAAGCTGCTGGCCCACTACGGCGTCACTTCACCCGAAGAGGTGAAGCACTTCCTCAGCCTCACCAGGCAGAGCCGTCAACAGGGTTGGTGGCACGCCTACGGCGATGCCCTGCCCGAATGGTTTCGCGCCTACGTGGGATTCGAGTCCGATGCCACGAAGATCGTCACCTACCAGTGCGAACTCGTACCCGGACTGCTCCAGACGGAGAAGTACGCCCGGAACGTCATCCGGGCAATGAAGCCCATGGAGTCTGCCGACGATGTCGAGCGGCGCGTAGCACTTCGCACGGCTCGCCAGCAGATCCTCGACCGGCACGAACCGCCGCAACTCTGGGCGATCATCGGAGAGGCAGTGATACGCCGCCCCGTGGGAGGCGCATCTTCCATGGCCGAGCAACTGCACCACCTCGCTGACATGGCAGACCACCGGCCCAACATCACCATCCAGGTGCTGCCATTCTCCGCGGGGGCACACGCCGCCATGGGGGCGTCATTCTCGGTGCTGTCGTTCACTGACATCCCTGGCAGCGTGGCCTACTCCGAAGCAACAACCAGCAGCATCTACACGGAGCGCCCAGCCGAAGTCGCCCGCCATGAAGATGCATTTCTACGCCTCATGGCGGCCTCAGTCCAACCCGAGAAGTCAATCTCCTGGTTGAGAAAAGTCGCGGAGGAGTACAGCAAATGATGCAGGACTACCGAGGCAGCGAATGGCGTAAGAGCACCCATAGCAACGGCGAGGGTGACTGCGTCGAGGTCGCCGACGGCGTGCCCGGCGCAGTACCTGTCCGGGACAGCAAGGACCCCGACGGGCCCACCCTCACGTTCACCACCGACGCCTGGCGCTCCTTCCTCACCGCCATCCACACCGGCGAGCTCTGACCTTCCGAAGCCCCCGCGCCGCCTGCCCGGCGCGGGGGCTTCGCTGCGGTGAAAGCGTTACCCCGCAGCCGACTTACGCCCGCTACCGCTCCCCCACCGCAGCCTCGTAGGCGAGCAGCGTGTCCACGAACATCCGCCGCTGCTCCGGACTCAGCGGCGCGAGCGCCGTGCGCCAGGCGGCTGCGCCGGGGGCGAGCCAGCCGGCGATGGCAGGTTGCTGCTCGGGGGTGATGGCGACGATCCGGCGGCGGCGGTCGGCCTCGTCCTCGCGGCGGGCCAGGATTCCCTGCCGGCTGAGTTCGCCGACCATCAGGCTGACAGTGGTCGGCGCGACCTCCAGGCGGGCGGCCAGATCATTGACGGTGAGCGGGCCGTCGAGCAGCAGGTAGGAGAGCAGCGACAGGTGCCGGGGGGCGAGGGCGAAGGACTTCAGCGCCTCGGGCAGCGGGATCCGCTTCGCCCGGCCCACCATCCGCGGCATGAGCAGCAGCAACTCCCGTACGGCGTCGTCGACTCCCGCACCGCTTCCGGTCCCAGGCGTTGACATCGCCCACCCCTCTCCAGTTACCTTTGAGCTCAAAGATGTTTTACGTGCAAAGTGAACTGCCCGCCCATGGTACGAACCGACGGGAACGGAGCTCCACCATGCCGCACTACAGCCTGCACATCCGCGAAGAATCCCTCGACGGGACGGTCGAACCCCTACTCATCCGCACCCTCACCGACGCCGTGGTCAGCGTGTTCGGCGAGGGCGTCCGCCCGATGGTCGCGGTGGAGCTGATCGGCGTCCCCCAGCAACGCCGGGGCGTCGGCGGCCTGCCGACGACGGAGGACGCCCCGCAGGTCACCCTCAGCATGCGCGAGGGCGCGTACCACCTCGACCACGTGCCGGACGCGCCCGCCCGGCTCATCGCGGCCACCACCGACGCCCTCGCCGTCGTCCTCGGCGAGGACGTCCGTCGGCAGACCGTCGTCACCATCGAGGGGGTCCCGGCCGGCCGCAGCGGCGTGGCCGGCCAGGCGGGCTGAGCCGGGGGCACGGGCAGAGGCAGACACCGGGCCCGGGGAGAGCCCACCCCATGACATCCGTCATACGGGAGACGTGAGGTCAGATCCTTCCGCCGCTGACCGCCGGACCGGCAGAGTGTGAGCACCGGCGCAGGCCGGGCAGCAATCACCACCGGGGGAACACCATGAGCGCCGACACCGACATCGACACCACCGCCGACAGCACCGGCACTGCCGCCGAGCCCGTCCCGACCGTCGCGGAACTCCGCCTTCCCATCTGGTACTTCGGCTTCGAAGGCGTGATCGCCGGCGCGTTCGACCTGTTGCAAGCCCTCCCCTCCGCCTGGCCCGTCCTGGTCGCGTTGATCGCCGCCAACATCGCCGTCTCCCTCACCGTGCTGCGGCCGCGGCTGAAGCTCGCCAAGATGCTCTGGCGCGGCCGGAGCACCCGCAACATCGCCATCGCCCTGCTCGCCCTGCGCCTCGGCAGCCACCTGCTGCTCAAGGCGATCGGCTTCGGCGTCACCTCCGCCCTCGGCCACGTCGTCTTCGCCGTCGTGCTGGCCCCCCTGACCGTCTTCCTGATGGTCTACGCCCAGCGCACCTCGCTCCGCGCCCTGGTCGCCGCCGGCAAGGCCACCGCCTGAGCCCGGGCCACGGCAGGAACAACAACGGCGCCCCGGGCCGGAAGCCCGGGGCGCCGCACGTCCGCACGGTCAAGTCGGTCAGTCGATCGGGTGGTCGGGGGCGAGTGCCGCCGCGATGCGCTTGGTGATGGTGTCGGAGTTGTTGCCCGCCGGGGCGTCGCAGTCCTTGGTCGAGGTGACGGCGACGGCGATCCGGTCGGCGGGCAGGTAGGCCTGGACGGCGGCGTAGCCGGCGAACGACGGGTTCTGGATCACCCAGCCGTTCACCACGGTGACGCCGAGCCCGAAGTGCCGCTCCTCGGTGTTGAAGCCCGGCAGGCAGACGGTGTCGGGGCAGGTGCGGGTCGGCCCGGGCAGGCCGACCGTGCCGGGGTCGAGCTGGGTCCGGTAGGCGTGCTCCGACAGCAGCTGACCGGCGCCGATGGCCTCCGCCGAGCGGGCGAGGTCACAGATGTGGGTGGTGAGGACGGCGCCGGGGGCGGTGGTCCAGGACGGGTTCCAGAAGGTCGACTCCTCGTAGGTGCCGCGCTCGGCGGTGAAGGAGTGCAGCACGGGCGTCGGAATGTCCGGCGTGCCGCCGTCCCGGGTGTCGCGCAGGCCGAGCGGGCCCATCACGCGCTGCTCCAGCAGCTCGTCCAGCGGCGTGCCGGTGATCTTCTCCAGCGCGGCGCCGAGGAGCTGGAAGTTGGCGTGCGAGTAGCTCCAGTTGGTGCCCGGGGCGTACCAGAGGGGGTGGGCGGCGGAGATCCCGACCAGTTCCCCGGGGGTCCACTGACGGAACGGGTCGGCGTTGTAGTCGGCGAGGAACCCCGGGTCGGTGACGTAGTCCGCGAGGCCGGAGGTGGAGTCGCCGAGCATCCGCAGGGTGATCCGGTCGGCGTGCGGCGCGTCGGGCAGCCAGCGCGCGAGGGGGTCATCCAGGCCGACCCGCTGCTCGTCCACGAGCTGGAGCAGGACGGTGCCCAGGTAGGCGATGGCGACCGATCCGGCGCGGAAGTGCATGCGCGGCTCGGCGGGGACACCGGTCATCGACTCGCCGAGGGCACCGGTCACGAGCTCCCGGCCGTCGACGGTGACCCTCAGCACCACCGACTTGAGGTGGAGCTCCTCCTTCGCCCGCCGCGCGATGTCGAGGACCTCGCGGGCCGGGCCGCCGGCCGGCTCGGGGGAGCTGACACAGGGCCGGTACTCCGGCACACCGGCGGCGGCCGTGGCCGTGGCCTGGAGACCGGTGGCGATCAGTGTGGCGGCACAGAGCAGGGCCGCCGTCCGTGGACGCGTCATGGACGCACTATGGGCGGGCGGGTCCGGTGATCCGGCGCACGCCACTCCGCCGGTCCCCCGGACGGCGGGACGCCGCGGACGGGGAACGGGGTGGCGGGACGGGCCCTCGGCCGGCACCCCGCACTGACGCCACCGGCCGCCCATGACTTACCGTGAGCCCCGAAGGGAGGCCGCCATGACAACCGGCCCGATACCGAACTCGACCGCACCGACGGGAAATTCCATCCTCCTCGACCGCACGCGCCCGTTCCCCGAGCGGGTCGCCGCGGCGGCCCGGGCCTGGGACGAGGGCGGGCGAAGCCCGGCGGCCCTGGTGGACGACCGGGCCTACTTCGCGCTCCGCTGCTGGCAGTTGGCCGCACCGGAGCGCGGCGAGCAGCTCGGCGCGCCGACGGCCGCGTTCCTCGGACAGGCCTACGACGCCTTCGGCGGCAGCACGGGATGGGGCCTGACACTGCGGCAGCGGGCCGTCTGCGCCTGCCACGGCGACACCTGGCGACTGGAGAACATCGAGATCTGCCTCGGCTGCCTGCGCTACCTCTGCTACCAGCTCGACGGGCCGTGCTGCGAGGGCGCCGAGATCGTCGGCTGAAGCCGGCGGAACCCTCCCACCACCGGCCGGCCGCACACCGCACGCCCTCCCGGGGCCCACCGACCGGCCGTCAGCCGCCCAGCAGCCGGGCCAGCAGCGCCGCCGGCCCCTCCGGCAGACTGCCGTGCACCAGCTCCGTCCGGTGCACCAGCCGCGGCTCGCGGACCGGTACGGCGACGACGCCCGGCGCACCGGCCGCCACCGCGGCGGGCAGCACCGCCAGCCCGTGCCCGGCCGCGACCAGCGCCAGCAGCCCCCGTACGTCGGTGCCGAGGTACCGGGCGGCGGGCCGGAAGCCGTCGACGGCGGTGGCGGCGCGCAGCCGGGCGGCGGTCGGCGCGAGGTCGGGGGCCTCCAGCCAGCGGGCGGCGGAGAGGTCGGCCAGCGCCAGGCCCGCGCGCCCGGCCAGCGGGTGACCGGCGGGCAGGGCGACGGCCGGTGGCTGCTCGTCCACCGCGACCGTGCCGAGCGGGCCGACGTCCGGCAGCGGCAGCGGGTCGCTGGGGGCGGCGAGGCCGTCGATCAGGGCGAGGTCCACCTCGCCGGTGGCGACCAGTGCGGGCAGCGCCTGCTGCGCCACCACCCGGACCACGAGTTCCGCCCGGGGGTGGGCCCGGCGCACGTCGCCGAGCGCGCGCCCGAGGGCCGCGCCGACCGCCAGCGGGGTGGCGCCGACGGTCAGCCGGGCGCTCGGGGCACCGGCCAGGCGGGCGACGTCCGCGCGCGCCGCGTCCAGCCGGACGAGCAGCGGCCCGGCGTGCTCCAGCAGCCGCGCGCCGGCCTCGGTCGGGCCGACCGGGCGCCGGGTCAGCAGGGCGGTACCGAGGTCTGCCTCCAGCGCCGCGATCTGCTGCGAGACGGCGGACTGGGTGTAGCCGAGGTCGCGGGCCGCCTCGGAGAAGGATCCGAGGCGGACCACGGCGACGAAGGTGCGCAGCTGCTGCGGATCCACGAGTATCAGATCCTCTGATCGAAGGGTCAGAAATCATCGTTGGCGCTGATGCCCAACGCGGGGTCAGGATAGCCGCATGACCTACCCGACCCCGCGCCTCGCCCTCGTCGGCGACCGCTCCCCCGCCGTCCGCTCGCACGCCCGGATCCCCGGCCTGCTCGACTCCCTCGCCACCCACGACCAGCTGGTGCTGGACGCCTACTGGATCCCCACCGAGGACGCCGAGGCACCCGGCGCCCTCGACGGCTTCGACGCGATCTGGCTGCTCCCCGGCAGCCCGTACCGCAGCGAGGCGGGCGCCGTGGCCGCCGTCCGCACCGCCCGCGAACGCGGCATCCCCTTCCTCGGCACCTGCGCCGGGTTCCAGCACGCGGTGCTGGAGTACGCGCGCAACGTCTGCGGGATCGGCGGCGCCGCGCACGGCGAGAGCCACCCGGAGGAGGACGACCTGGTGATCGTGCCGCTCAGCTGCTCGCTGGTCGGGCACGAGGGCGCGGTGGAGATCGCACCGGGCACGCTCGCCGAGCGCATCCTCGGCACCACCCGCACGCTGGAGCGCTACCACTGCGCGTACGGGCTGAACCCCGCCTACCTGGAGCGGCTGCGCGCGGGCGGCCTGCGGTTCAGCGCCGTCGACGACGACGGCGACCTGCGGATGCTCGAACTGCCCGGGCACCCGTTCTTCCTCGCCTCGCTGTTCCAGCCCGAGCTGGCCGGCGACGGCACCCGCGCCCACCCCGTCGTCCGCGCCCTCGCGGCGGCCGCCGTCGCGCACGCCGACACCACCACCTCCCGAGGAGCCACCGCATGAGCACCGAGATCGCCGGCATCACGATCCCCGACAGCAGGCTCGCCACCGAGGCCACCGAGCTGGTCCGGGACACCTCGACCGAGCTGCTCTACCACCACTCGCGCCGGGTCCACCTGTTCGGCGCCCTCCAGGGGCAGCGCCGCGGCCTCGTCTTCGACGCCGAACTGCTCTACCTGGCCGCGATGTTCCACGACCTCGGGCTCGCGCCGGAGCACCGCTCCTCCGGGCGGCGGTTCGAGGTGGACGGGGCCGAGGCGGCCGCCGCCTTCCTCCGCGACCGCCAGGTGCCGGAGCCGAGGGTCCGGCTGGTCTGGGAGGCGATCGCCCTGCACACCACACCCGGCATCCCGGAGTACCTGGAGCCGGAGATCGCCCTCACCACGGCCGGCGTGGAGCTGGACGTGCTCGGCATCGGCTACCACGACCTGTCCGCCGGGGCCCGGGACGCGGTGGTCGCCGCCCACCCCCGGCCCGACTTCAAGCGCGGGATCCTGGCGGCGTTCCACACGGGCATCGCGCCCAGGCCGGAGACCGCCTTCGGCAACGTCAAGGCGGACGTGCTGGCCCGGTTCAGCCCCGGGTTCGAGCGGACCGACTTCGTCGAGGTGATCGAGCACTCCGCCTGGCCGGAGTGACCGCCGCACCGGGGAGGACCCCGCACCGCCGGAGTGACCGCCGCACCGGGGCCCCCGCCCGGCCGGAGTGACCGCTACATCGGGAGGGAGCGGAGCCGCACCGGGCCCTCGGGCCACCCGCCGCCCCCGGCCAGCGGCGCCCGCATCGTCCGGAGCGGCATGAGCACGACGCGCCCCTCCGGCTGCTCCACGTGGACGTCATCGGCCACCTCGCGGAAGCCGAGCCGGCGGTAGAGGCCGGCCAGCGGCGGCCGGCAGAACAGCAGCGCATGCTGCGCCCCCGACGTCCGCGCATGGTCCAGGGCCGCGCCGACCACCGCGCGGGCCAGGCCGCGCCCGCGGGCCTCGGGCGCGACGGCCACACCGCCGACGCCCATCACCTCCAGGTCGACGCCGCCTGCCGTGAGCGGCAGCCGCAGCAGGCCGGCGTGCGCGAGCAGCCGGCCTCCCGCGTCGCGGACCCCGAAGTGGATGTCCTTGGGCAGCCAGCTCAGCCCGGTGTACGCGACACCGAAGTGGTCCTCCCCCGCGCCGAGGATCTGCTCGACGTCAGCGCCGGTGTACTCGGCGAGGCGCACCACGACGGGCGGCCCGGACGCTATGTGTTCAGTCATCCCCCCATGATCACCGATGCACCCGGCATCCGGCCGGATCAGACCTGACGGGACTTCAGCTCGTCCCAGACCTCGGCCACCCGGGGGGCCAGGGCCTCCAGCGGGCCGCTGTTGTCGATGACCAGGCCGGCGATGGCGAGCCGGTCGGCCCGGGTGGCCTGGGCGGCCATCCGGGCCCGGGCCTCGTCCTCCGTCATGCCGCGCAGCCGGACGAGCCGGTCGATCCGGACGTCGTCCTCGGCATCGATCACCAGCACCGCGTCGTAGAGCGGCGCGAGCCCGTTCTCCGCGAGCAGCGGGACGTCGTGCACCACCACCGCGTCCGGGTCCGCGGCCGCCTCCAGTTCGGCGGAGCGGGCCCGGACGAGCGGGTGCACGACGGCGTTCAGCGCCTTGAGCCGCTCGGGGTCGGCGAAGACGATCGCGCCGAGCGCCGGGCGGTCCAGCGAGCCGTCGGCCCGGAGCACCCCGGGGCCGAACTCGGCCACCACGGCCCGCAGGCCGTCCGTCCCGGGCGCGACCACCTCGCGGGCGATCACGTCGGAGTCCACGATCACCGCGCCGTGGGCGGCGAGCAGCCGCGACACCTCGCTCTTGCCCGCGCCGATGCCGCCCGTCAGTCCGATCTTCAGCATGGCGCCAGGCTACCGGCGCCGTGCCCCCGCGGTCAGCCCAGGTCGAGGCTCTCGCCGTCGCCGAGCGCGGTCAGCTCCGCGCCCGTCCCGGGCCCGCCCGGCCCCAGCAACCGGCTGTGCACCGCGAGGCCGAGCGGGCTGAGCACCGCGTCGTGCACCGGCACCGCCTGCCGCGGGCCCGCCTCCCGGACGTAGTCGATCAGCTCGGAGACCTTGGTCCACGGGCCGGCGACGGGCAGCAGCAGCGTCTCCACGGTGTGCGGCGGCACGGTCAGCGCGTCGCCGGGGTGGAAGATCCGGCCGTCGAACAGGAAGCCGACGTTCTTCACCAGCGGGATGTCGGGGTGGATCACCGCATGCCACTCGCCGTGCACGCTCACCCCGATCCCGCCGACCTCGAAGGCGTCGCCCTCGCCGACCACCGTGACCCGCTGCGCCAGGCCGTCCAGCTGTGCGGCGACAGCACTGTTGGTCCAGACCCGCAACGCCGGGTCGGCCTCCAGGGCGGCGCGAAGCCCGGCCTCCTCGAAGTGGTCGACGTGCTCGTGGGTGATCAGCACCGCGTCCGCGCCGGTGAGGGCGGCGGGATCGGTGAACATGCCCGGGTCGACGACGACGGTGGCGGCGTCGTGCTCCAGGCGTATGCAGGCATGGCCGAACTTGGTGATTCGCATGCTCCAGAACATACAGCAGAACTGCACAGTCTTGCTGGACATCTTTCGGGTAGGCTGCTCCCATGAACAGCCCGGCCCCCGAAACCCTCGAACTCGCCGCCGACCTGCGCACCGCCGTCGGCGAACTCGTCCGCGCCCTGCGCCCCGGTGACGAACTCCCGCAGAACCAGGCCGCCGTGCTCGGCCTGCTGATCCGCGACGACCGCACCTGCACCGTCAGCGAGCTGGCCGCCCACCAGCGCGTCCGGCACCAGTCGATGGCCCGCACCGTCGCCCTGCTCACCGAGGCCGGCCTCGTCACCCAGCAGCCGCACGCCACCGACGGCCGCAAACTGCTGGTGGCCCCCACCGAGGCCGGGCGCACCGCCCTGTACGAGCAGCGGGCCCGCCGCGAGGCGCAGATCGCCGCCGCCATCGAGGCCCGGCTGACCCCCGGCGAACGGGAGACGCTGCGCGCGGCCGTCGAGCTGCTCCACCGCCTGCACTGAGCCCCTGCACCGAGTCGCTGCACCGAGCCACCGACGCCGAGCCCCTGCACCGGGCCGCCCGCACCGGGCGGTCAACTCCCGCCGATCATCCGTATGCTGACGCCTGCTAAGGTCCTCGTCCGTGACAGCCAGGGCGGGGAAGCAGCACGAGGCGATGCGCGCGCACTTCCGGCGCGCGGCACAGGAGCGCGGGTTCACCCTCGATCCGGCCCAGGAGGCCCCGGCCGAGCGGCTCGGCCGGCTCGCCGAGGAGCTGGCCCATCCGCTGTGGCGGCTGCGCAGGCCCCCGCGCCACCTCTACCTCTGGGGACCGGTCGGCCGCGGCAAGAGCTGGCTGGTGGACACCTTCCTCGACGGGCTCGCGACCCCGCAGAAGCGGCGGCTGCACTTCCACGACTTCTTCCGCCGCCTGCACGAGGGCGTCGCCCAGCACACCGCCGCCCAGCACGCCGGCGGCCCGCACACCGACGGCGCGGCCGTCGACCAGGCCGTGGACGAGCTGCTCGGCGACTGCCGGCTCCTCGTGTTCGACGAGTTCCACGCCCACGACGCGGGCGACGCGATGCTCGTCGCCCGGCTCTTCCGGACCCTGCTGGACCGGCGGATCACCCTGGTCACCACGTCGAACTACCCGCCCGCCGGGCTGATGCCCGACCCGCTCTACCACCACCTCTTCGAGCCGACGATCTGGCTGATCGAGGAGCGGATGGACGTGCTGGACGTCGCCGGACGGACCGACTTCCGGCGGCAGCCGCGGCCGGAGCACGTCGACGGGTTCGCGCTGGGCGCCCGGCTGGACGCGGGCGAGGAGGCCGCGGCCGGCCTCACCCCGCCCCGGGCCGACGAGGCCCGCCCGGTGGCGACGCACCACCGCGAGCTGCCGGCCCGCGCCGTCCGGGACGACCTCGTCTGGTTCGGCTTCGCCGAGCTGTGCGAGGGGCGGACGGCCGTACCGGACTACCTCGCGCTCGCCGAGCGCTTCCCCACCCTCGTGCTCGACGGCGTCCCCCCGCTCGCCGAGGCGTCCGCGGACGCCCGCCGGCGCTTCGCCAACCTGGTGGACGTCTGCTGCGACCGCGGCGTCCGGCTCTACCTGGTCGGCGCCGACCCGCTCGCGGGCCTGCCCGCCGACTCCACCCTGATGCGCGACCTCGACCGCACCGCCAGCCGCCTCGCCCTGCTGCGGCAACCTGGCCGGGAGCCGCAGGAGCAGGCCCGGACGTAGCCCGGCAGGCCGGCCGCCCTACGGCGCCGTGGTGACCAAGTCCTTCGCGGGCCGCTGGGCGGGCAGCACGGCCGGCTCGATGGTCGGCAGCTCGACGTGCTCGCTCAGGCCGAACCGGTTGTGCAGGCGGCGCAACGGCGCCGGGGCCCACCAGTTGAACTCGCCGAAGAGGCTCATCACCGCCGGTACGAGCAGGCAGCGGACGAGCGTGGCGTCGACGGCCACGGCGACGGCGAGCGCGATGCCCATCTGCTTGACCATCAGCATGTCGCCGAGCGCGAAACCGGCGAAGACGATCACCATCAGCAGCGCCGCCGAGGTGATGATCTTCCCGCTGCGCTGGACGCCCAGCTCCACGGCCCGCGTACAGCTGTGGCCCTTGTCCCGAAGTTCCTTGATCCGGGCGAGCAGGAAGACCTCGTAGTCCATCGACAGCCCGAACGCGAAGGCGAAGACCAGCACCGGGATGAAGGTCTCCAGCCCGCCGGTGGGGCTGAAACCGAGCAGTCCGCTGAACCAGCCGTCCTGGAAGACCAGGGTGAGCGCGCCGAGCGAGGCACCCAGCGAGAGCAGGTTCATCAGCAGGGCCTTGACCGGCATCACCACCGAGCCGGTCATCAGGAAGAGCAGCACCAGCGTGCCGAGCGCCACCAGGCCGAGGGCGATCGGGCCACGGGTGAGCAGTTCGTGCTGGAAGTCGACGATCGAGGCGGCTCCGCCGGTGACGTGGGTGGTGAGACCGCCGCGGTCGGCGCGCAGCTCCTCGACCACCTTCTTGGCCTCCCCGCCCTGCGGGTCGCCGTGCACCAGCACGTCGATGGTGGAGACCTTGTCGCTCACCGGGCTCACCGCACGGACCGCGCTGACGCCCGGCAGCTTGGCCACCACGTCGTCCGCGTAGGCCTGGGCGACGGGGGCGCCACCCTCGACGACCACGGTGATCGGGGCCGCCGAGGCCAGCGGGAAGCGCTGGTCGACGGTCTCGGCCACCTGCCGGCCGGCCGAGGAGGCGGGCAGCACGGCGGCGCCGGAGCTGCGCATGTCGGCGTGCAGGAACGGCGCCCCGGCGGCCATCAGCAGGGCGACGCAGGCGAGGGCGACGGGCACCGCGCGCTTGCGCACCCGGCGGACGGTACGGCTGAAGAAGCCCTCGTCGGGGACGGGTGCGGTGGGGGTCCTGATCCGGCCGCCGGCGAAGCCGAGCAGTGCGGGGACGAGGGTGAGCGCGGCGGCGACGGCGATCACCACCACGCTGACGCCGGCGGCGGCGACCGCGCCGAGGACGGGGCTGGTGAAGACGAAGAGGCCGGAGAGCGCCACGGCCACGGTCAGCCCGGAGAAGGCGACGGTCCGGCCGGCGGTGGCGGCGGTCCGTTCGACGGCCGCGGCGATGCCCGCGCCGTGGCCGCGTTCCTCCCGGAAACGATTCACCATGAGGAGCGCGTAGTCGATCGAGAGGCCGAGCCCCAGCACGGTGGCGATCGGCAGCACGCTGGTGTCGATGTCCATGATCTTGCTGAAGCCGAACATGGCCAGCAGCGCCCCGCCGACGGAGGCGACGGCGCCGATCACCGGCAGGCTGGCCGCGGCGAGGCCGCCGAAGACCAGCACCATGACGATCAGGGTCAGCGGCAGGGTGACGATCTCGCCGAACCGGGTGTCCTTCTCGGTCTGCTTCTTGACCTCGTCCTGGAGCACGAGGTCCCCGCCGACCTTCACCTGGGCGCCGTCGGCGTGGATCGCCGCCAGCCGCTCGGTGACGGCGCCGGTCTGCGCGTCGGTACTGCCGTCGGCCATCCGGACGGAGACCAGGCTCGCGTGGCCGTCGGCGGAGCGCAGCGCGGCGCCGGCCGGGCCGGGCCCGTAGGCGTCGGCGGCCGAGGAGACGCCGGGCAGCGCGGCGATCTCGGCGGTGGCCCGGGTGACGGCGTCCCGAACGGCCGGATCGTCCACGGCCCGGCCGTCCACCACCGCGGTCACCGTGCCGCGGGCCGGGTCGGCCGCGGTGACGACCGCGCTCCCGCGGTCCGCCTCGGAGGCCGCCGAGGAGGCGCCGGCCACCGATCCGGCGAAGACCCGCCCGCCGATCAGCACGCCTATGACCAGAATGACCGCCCAGAAACCGAGCACCCAGCGCCGGTGCCGGAAGCAGAACCGGCCGAGGGCAGCAAGGCGTCCGTCGACCTTCGGGCCGGCGGACGTACGGGAGGGGGAGGTCATTGCGGTGCTACGGCGCATATGTGGGGGGTGCCTAGCGTGTGGGGCCGGGTGAGCGACCCATCGGGCAACTAACCCCAAGGTAGGGCCTAGGTCCTGAATCGCCCATAGCCATCCAATGAGCCCCTAATCACAAAAATCCTTCACATAAGGAACAAATAAGTGAAGAGAAAAAACAATGGACCCCACCCGGAAACCGGGTGGGGTCCATCGGTCACGCTATGCGCCGCACGTCAGCGACAGGTGGTCGGAGCCTCAGCTCTGGCCGCCCGCCAGCTTCTCGCGCAGGGCAGCCAGGGCCTCGTCCGAAGCGAGAGCGCCGGAGCCCTCGTCGCTGCTGGAGGAGTACGAGCCACCGGCGGCGGCGGCAACAGCGTCGCCACCCTCGGCAGCGGCCTCGGCGTCGGCCTCACGGCTCTTGATGACCTGGGCCTGGTGCTGCTCGAAGCGCGACTGCGCCTCGGCGTACTGGGCCTCCCACGCCTCGCGCTGCTTCTCGAAGCCCTCGAGCCAGTCGTTGGCCTCGGGGTCGAAGCCCTCGGGGTAGATGTAGTTGCCCGCATCGTCGTACGAGGCAGCCATGCCGTAGAGGGTCGGGTCGAACTCGACCTCGGCCGGGTTGGCACCCAGCGCCTCGTTGGCCTGCTTCAGCGAGAGGCTGATGCGGCGACGCTCCAGGTCGATGTCGATGACCTTGACGAAGATCTCGTCGCCGACCTGCACGACCTGCTCCGGGATCTCGACGTGGCGCTCGGCCAGCTCGGAGATGTGGACCAGACCCTCGATGCCCTCGTCCACGCGGACGAACGCACCGAACGGAACCAGCTTGGTGACCTTACCCGGAACGACCTGGCCGATCTGGTGGGTACGGGCGAACTGCTGCCACGGGTCCTCCTGGGTCGCCTTCAGCGACAGGGAGACGCGCTCGCGGTCCATGTCAACGTCGAGAACCTCGACGGTGACCTCCTGGCCGACCTCGACAACCTCGGACGGGTGGTCGATGTGCTTCCAGGACAGCTCGGAGACGTGCACCAGGCCGTCAACGCCACCCAGGTCCACGAAGGCACCGAAGTTGACGATGGAGGAGACGACGCCGGAGCGCACCTGGCCCTTCTGCAGGGTGGTGAGGAAGGTCTGGCGGACCTCGCTCTGGGTCTGCTCCAGCCAGGCACGGCGGGACAGGACCACGTTGTTGCGGTTCTTGTCCAGCTCGATGATCTTGGCCTCGAGCTCCTTGCCCACGTAGGGCTGGAGGTCGCGGACGCGACGCATCTCGACAAGCGAGGCCGGCAGGAAGCCACGGAGGCCGATGTCGAGGATGAGACCACCCTTGACGACCTCGATGACGGTACCGGTGACGATCCCGTCCTCTTCCTTGATCTTCTCGATCGTGCCCCAGGCGCGCTCGTACTGAGCCCGCTTCTTGGACAGGATGAGACGACCCTCCTTGTCCTCCTTCTGGAGAACCAGGGCCTCGATGTTGTCACCAACCTTGACAACCTCGTGCGGGTCAACGTCGTGCTTGATCGAGAGCTCGCGGGACGGGATGACGCCCTCGGTCTTGTAACCGATGTCGAGGAGCACCTCGTCACGGTCGACCTTCACGATGACGCCCTCGACGATGTCACCATCGTTGAAGTACTTGATGGTCTCGTCAATGGCGGCGAGGAAGGCCTCAGCGTCGCCGATGTCGTTGACCGCGACCTGCGGGGTGGTGCTGGTGGAAGAGTCGGTGGGGCTCGTCATTAGGAAAAGGGCTCCGGTGCGGACATGAAGTCGTAGGTAATGCCACGCGGAGGGCCCGTATCGCTCCCACCGAAAGCCGGACAGCCAGGAACACGGCACACCGATAGATCCCGGGTACCGGGAATCGGTGTCCGTCTTGCGACCGTGGGGTCTTCGACAGATGCGAGCGCGACCTGCTCCGTCCGAGGCGCGCAGGCCCGCAGCGCAACTTGTAGCATACGGGGACGGCCAGGCACGGTCAACGCCAAGGGCGCCAAGACGGTGGAGGCCGGTATGGATCAGGCCATATCCTCCGGTTGCGCACCTCACGGTGGCGGCCGCAGGGACCTTTACCCCGGATGCCACCGCCCGAGCCGGACCCTTGCGGGCCGGTTCACGGCAGCGGCGCTTCCGCAGACCACACCCTACGCGATGGGCATTATCACCGTGGCCACCACCCCCCAGTCCGACGCCCGTGATCTTGACGACGACGGCGACGACGCGGTAAGGCGTGATGCCGAGGCCGGCGAGAGCAGCCGCGCCAGCCGGCACTGGTGGGACCGCAACGCCGACGACTACCAGGACGAGCACGGCGCGTTCCTCGGCGACGCCCGGTTCACCTGGTGCCCCGAGGGCCTCGACGAGGCCGACGCCCGGCTGCTCGGCGACGTCGCGGGCCGGACCGTCCTGGAGATCGGGGCGGGCGCCGCCCAGTGCTCGCGCTGGCTCGCCCGGGAGGGCGCCCGGCCGGTCGCCCTCGACATCTCGTTCCGCCAACTCCAGCACTCCCTGCGGATCGACCTCGCCCGCGACACGCCGCCCGTCCCGGTCGTCCAGGCCGACGCCGCCGTCCTGCCCTTCGCCGACGCCTCCTTCGACGTGGCCTGCTCCGCGTACGGCGCCGTGCCGTTCAGCGCCGACACCGCCGCCCTGATGCGCGAGGTGCACCGGGTGCTGCGGCCCGGCGGGCGCTGGGTCTTCTCGGTGACCCACCCGATCCGCTGGGCCTTCCCCGACGAGCCCGGCGTCGAAGGGCTGACCGCCGTCGCCCCCTACTTCGACCGCACCCCGTACGTCGAGGAGGACGAGCACGGGCGGGCCAGCTACGTCGAACACCACCGCACCGTCGGGGACCGGGTCCGCGAACTGGTCGGCGCCGGGTTCCGGCTGCTCGACCTGATCGAGCCCGAGTGGCCGGCCGGGCTCGACCAGGAGTGGGGCGGCTGGTCGCCGCTGCGCGGCCGGCTGATCCCCGGCACCGCGATCTTCGTCGCCGAACGGGACTGACCGGGCGGGAGCCGGCCGGGGGCGCCGGGGAGGACGCGCAGCGGAGGGCACGCACCGGGCCCGGCGGCCCGGAGAGCCCGGCCGGCGCTTCGGGGAGACTGTCCGGGTGAACCCCGCCTGGCGCGAACTGCCCGTCCGTACCGCCCTGCCCGCCCTGCACCGCGCGCTCGACGCGGACGGCGTCGCCGTCCTCGCCGCCCCGCCCGGCACCGGCAAGACCACGCTCGTCCCGCTCGCGCTGGCCGGGCTGCTCGCCGAGGACGGCCGCCCGGCCCGCCGGGTGCTGGTCGCCGAACCGCGCCGGCTGGCCGTCCGGGCGGCCGCCCGGCGGATGGCCTGGCTGCTCGACTCCCGGTCGGGGCTGGGGGCACCCCCGGCCGAAGGCTGGGGGAAGGTCGGCTTCACCGTCCGCGGCGAACGGCGGGTCGGGCCCGGCACGGTCGTCGAGGTGGTCACCACCGGCGTGCTGCTCCAGCGGCTCCAGCGGGACCAGGAGCTGCCCGGCGTGGACGTGGTGGTGCTCGACGAGTGCCACGAGCGGCACCTCGACGCGGACACCGCCCTCGCCTTCCTGCTGGACGTCCGGGCCGCGCTCCGCCCCGAACTCGGCATCGTCTGCGCCTCCGCCACCTCCGACACCGCCGCCTGGGCCGAACTGCTCGGCGGCGCCCCCGTCGTCGAGGCGCACGGCGTGGCCCACCCGGTCGACACCATCTGGGCGCCGCCGCCGCGCGCCGTCCGCCCCGCCCACGGCACCCGGGTCGACCCGGCGCTGCTGGAGCACGTCGCCGCGACCGTCCGGCGGGCCCTCGCCGAGCAGGACGGCGACGTGCTCTGCTTCCTGCCCGGCGTCGGCGAGATCGCCCGGGTCGCCGGCCTGCTCGCCGGCGCTCCCGCCGAGGTGCTGCAACTGCACGGCCGGGCCCCGCAGCCCGTCCAGGACGCGGCACTCGCCCCCGGCGCCGGCCGCCGGGTGGTGCTGGCCACCGCCGTCGCCGAGTCCTCGCTGACCGTGCCGGGCGTACGGGTGGTGGTGGACGCCGGGCTCGCCCGCGAGCCGCGCACCGACCACGCCCGGGGCCTGGCCGGCCTGGTCACCGTCCGCGCCTCGCTCGCCGCCGCCCGGCAGCGCGCCGGCCGGGCCGGCCGGGAGGCCCCCGGCACCGTCTACCGCTGCTGGGCACCGGCCGAGGACGCCCTCGCCGCCCGCTACCCCACCCCCGAGATCGCGCTCGCCGACCTCACGCCCTTCGCCCTCCAGACCGCCTGCTGGGGGGACCCGGACGCCACCGGCCTCGCCCTGCCCGACCGGCCCCCGGCCGGCGCGATGGCCGCCGCCCGGCAGACCCTCCGGGCACTCGGCGCCGTCGACGCCGACGGCCGGGCCACCCCGCGCGGCACCCGCCTCGCCCGCACCGGGCTGCACCCCCGCCTCGCCCGCGCCCTGGTCGACGGCGCCCCGGCCGTCGGGGCACGGCGGGCCGCCGAGGTGGTCGCCCTGCTCTCCGAGGAGCCGCCGCGCGCCCTCGGCGACGACCTCGGCGCCGTCCTGCGCACCGTCCGCGACGGCCGCGACCCCTACGCGGGCCGCTGGCGCGAGGAGGTGCGCCGGCTGCAGCGCGGCACCGACGGCGGCCCGGCCGCGGCGAAGGAGGGCGGCCGCACCGCCGCACCGCTGCCGGACGCCACCGCCGTCGGGCTGGTGGTCGCGCTGGCCTTCCCCGAACGGATCGCCCGGGCCCGGGTGGAGAAGCCCGAACCGGGGGCGCGCAGCCCGTACCTGATGGCCTCGGGCACGGCGGCCGAGCTGACCCCCGGCACCACGCTGGGCGCCGTGCCGTGGCTGGCCGTCGCGGTGGCCGACCGCCCGGCCGGCGCACCGTCCGCGCGGGTGCTGCACGCGGCCGCGCTGGACGAGGACACCGCCCGGCTGGCCGGTGCGCCCCTGCTGACCGCCCGCGAGGAGGTGCACTGGGACACCCGCCGCGGCGAGGTGACCGCACGCCGGGTGGAGTCGCTCGGCGCCGTCGAGCTGGCCTCGGCGAAGCTGGACCGGCCCGACCGGGCGCTGGTGCGGGCCGCCCTGCTGGAGGGCCTGGCCCGCGAGGGCGTGAGCACGCTGCTGAGCTGGCCGGCCGGGGCGGCCGGGCTGCGCGAGCGGCTGGCCTTCCTGCACGGCGCGCTGGGCGAGCCCTGGCCCGACGTCTCCGACGAGGCGCTGCTGGCCGCCGCCGCGCAGTGGCTGGAGCCCGAACTCTCCCGTGCCCGGCGGCGATCCGACCTGGCCCGGATCGACACCGCCGCCGCCCTGCAACGGCTGCTCCCCTGGGCGGGCGGCACGGCCGGGCGGCTGGACGAGCTGGCGCCGGAGCGGATCACCGTGCCCTCCGGCTCCCGGATCCGGGTCGACTACAGCGGGGAACGCCCGGTGCTGGCAGTGAAGTTGCAGGAGCTGTTCGGCTGGGCGGCGGCCCCGGCGCTGGCCGGCGGGCGGGTGCCGCTGACCGTCCACCTGCTCTCCCCCGCCGGCCGCCCGGCGGCCGTCACCGGGGACCTCGCCTCGTTCTGGCGGGACGGCTACCGGGCCGTCCGCGCCGACCTGCGCGGCCGCTACCCCCGCCACCCGTGGCCGGAGGACCCGACCACCGCGGAGCCGACGAAGCGCACCAACACCCGGCGGTGAAACGGACGGCCCGGGACGCGGCCGACCGGCCCTCGGAGGGCGACGCGCCCGCGGTGGTGCCCGCGGGAAGCACTCGGCGAGCGGCTCCGGGCCACCGGCCGGGTACCCCGAGCGGCCCGGAGCGTACGCGGGCCGATTTCCGGACGTGGCATCGTGTCCCGTGAAGGCACCATCCGACACCACTCCACCAGGAGGTCCTGCATGAGCAGCGCCGCAGCGTCACCCGAGAACCCCGAGACCCCCGAGACCCCGGAGGCCGGCCAGGCCGCCGAGACTCCCGCGCCCGCCGCCCAGGACGACGTCAAGGCCCAGTTCCTCGCCGCGCTGGAGCGCAAGCACGGCGCCAAGGGCGGGAGCACGGCCGGCGGTCCGAACAGCGAGTCGAAGATCCACGGCGCGCACGCCGCGGCGGGCGGCAAGCGCAACTTCCGCCGCAAGAGCGGCGGCTGACCGCTGCCGCAGGCACCGGCCCCGGGACGGGACCCGGTCGGGCAGCGTGAGCGCCCGGCCAGGACCCGGCCTGCGTGCCGTCAAGCACTACGCGCACGGAGCCGGATGCCCGGCTCGGCCGGGCCCGGCAGGCGCGGCGAAGTCGACCGAGCCGCGCCTGCCGGGGCCTGCGGGGGCCTGCGGGGTCAGAACTGCTGGACGAAGTACGGCTCGACCGTCATCCAGCCGTTGCCACGGGCCCCGTTGAGGCGGCCCGAGGACGAGCGGGCGAGGGTGTACCAGGACTCCACGTAGTCCGGGTCGTCCGTCCACCAGGAGGAGGGCAGCGCCGCCAGGACGGCGTTGACCAGCGGAATGTAGGCGCCCTGGTCCGCGATGGTGAGCAGGACGGCGGCGACCGCCTGGGCGAGGGCCAGGTAGTTGGTGTCGCCGTCGTCCTCCATCAGGACGACATCGGCCAGGTTGTACTTGTAGTTCGACCAGTTCACCAGGATCTGGTTCGGGTAGTAGACCGTGCCGTCGTACTGGAGGTACGGCATGGCGACCGAGTCGACCCGGACCTTGCCGTCCTGGCCGAAGCCGGTGACCAGGCTGAACATCTCGGCGGCGCCCTTGAACCAGGGCTCCTCGTCGTCGGCCACCTCGATCCCGCTGATCTTGGTGGCCCACCAGCCGGCGGCGGCCTGCGCCGCGTCCGGGGCCTCGGCGGCCGGACCGGCGGCGTTCAGGCCCGTGGCGTCCAGACCGCGGGCGCCGAACTCCCGCTGGAGCACGGCGATCCCGGCGGCGAGCGTCCTGGCCGTGTCGATGTCGACCAGGTAGACCGGCTGCCCGGGCACCGCGGCGGCGTCCAGGGCGTGCACCCGGCCGGCGGTGTCGTAGGCGCGGATCGTGCGGGCGTGGTCGTCGGCGACGGCGGTGGCCACCAGCGGCGCCGCGCCCGCGTCCAGGGCGGCCCGCATCGACAGATCGGCCAGCTGCACGCGCAGCAGCGGGCCGACCTCCGGGCCGAGGCCCTTGGCGGCGGCGATCCGGCGGTCCGCCTGCGCGGCGGTGGCGGCGAGCCCGCGGGCGGTGGGGCTCTGGGCGGCGGCGGCCAGCGCGCCGAGGCCGGCGGGGCCGGCCACCGGGCCCGCGGTCGCGGAGCGCAGCTCCGCGCGCAGCGCGGGGTCGGTGAGGGAGGCGGCCAGGGTGCGGGCGACCTCGTCCTCGATCGCGGACACCTGGGTGGCGGAGGCGGGTGCGGCGGGGGCCGGAGCGGGCGCGGCGGGGGCCGGGCCGGCCACGGCCTGGCCCGCGCCGAGCGCGAGCAGGGGCAGGGCCGTGAGTGCCACGAGGGCACGCCGCGAGCGGGGCAGGGGCATGAGGGATCTCCAGACTCGTCGGGTGAGGCGTCGGAGCATCGGAGCGGGTGCAGCTGGTGCAGCTGGTGCAGTGGACCGGGCGGGTGCAGTGGACCGGGCGGGTGCAGTGGACCGGGCGGGTGCAGCGGGCGGAACAGGAACAGCACCGGAACGGCACCGCGCCGCGATCATGCGCGTCGGTGCCATGACAAGTGAAGAGGTTCCCTGACGTCGGATCAACCCCTACGCCGCGTCCGACCGTTCGCATCGGGCCGGCACGCGGCGGGAATGGTCGGACCCGCCCGGTACGCCCCGCGCTCGCCGGCCGGCGCTCAGCGCCCGCCCTCCGGCCCCGCGTCGCCGGGACCGGCATCGGTGGGGGCGGCATCGGTGGGGGCTCCAAGGCCCCGGGCACGGCCCGGCAGGTCGGGCACGTCCGGCACGTCGGGCACGTCCGGCGCGGTGCGCGGATCCCCGGCCACGGGCTCGGTGATCCGATGGGCGACCCGCACCGTGCCCAGTTCGGCCACCGAGCGCCACCGCCCGGGCAGCCCGGACCTGACGGCGCGCACGCGCACCGGCACGTCCGGCGGCGCGAACTCCAGCCGGCCCGGCCGCGTGAGGTCCGTCCAGCCGGACAGCACGCCGGTGACCACGACCTCCAGCACCGACGCCGCGGCGACCGCCGGGGCCACCGCCCCGACGCCCACGCCGAGGGCGAGGTGGGCGACCAGGCCGGCGACCCCGCCCACGGGGAGCCAGAGCACCTGCATGCCCAGCGCCGACAGCAGCTCCCGGCCCAGGATCCCGGCCGCCTCACGCGCCCGGTCCCGCCCGGTGCCGAGCACCAGCACCGCCGACTCCGCCCCCACCCGCACGGCCACCCGCTCCGCCACCGCCCCAGCGCAGGGCGGCCGTACCGGCAGCGGAAAGCCCGCGGGCGCCGCCGATCCGGTCGGCGCCCGCGGGCGGTGGAACGTCCGCCCGCGGGCGGTGGCGCACCGTCAGTGCGCGGCGACCTCCCAGTTGGCGCCGACGCCGACCGAGACGTCGAGCGGGGCACGCAGCGGGTAGGCGCCCGCCATCTGCTCGCGGACGACCGCCTCGACCCGCTCGCGCTCACCGGGCGCCAGCTCCAGCACGATTTCGTCATGCACCTGGAGCAGCATCCGGGAGGTGAGGCCAGCCGCCTTCAGCGCCTCGTCGACCCGGAGCATGGCGATCTTGACGATGTCGGCGGCCGAGCCCTGGATCGGGGCGTTGAGGGCCATCCGCTCGGCCATCTCGCGGCGCTGGCGGTTGTCGCTGTTGAGGTCCGGCAGGTAGCGGCGGCGGCCGAGCAGGGTCTCCGTGTAGCCGGTGGCGCGGGCCTCGTCGACGACCCGGCGCAGGTAGTCGCGCACGCCGCCGAAGCGCTCGAAGTAGGTGTCCATCAGGCCCTGGGCCTCGGCGGGCTTGATGCCGAGCTGCTGGGAGAGCCCGTACGCGGAGAGCCCGTAGGCCAGACCGTAGGACATCGCCTTGATCTTGCGGCGCATCTCGGCGTCGACGGCGTCCCCGGGGACGTCGAAGACCTGGGAGGCGACGGTGGTGTGCAGGTCCTCGCCGGTGGCGAAGGCCTCCAGCAGGGCCTCGTCCTCGGAGAGGTGGGCCATGATCCGCAGCTCGATCTGCGAGTAGTCGGCGGTGAGCAGTGCCTCGTAGCCCTCGCCGACGACGAAGGCCCGGCGGATCATCCGGCCCTCCTCGGTGCGGACCGGGATGTTCTGCAGGTTCGGGTCCTGCGAGGAGAGCCGGCCGGTGGCGGCGACCATCTGGTTGAAGGTGGTGTGGATGCGCCCCGCCGGGGAGACCGTCTTGAGCAGGCCCTCGACGGTGGTACGCAGCTTCGCCTGGTCGCGGTGGCGCAGCAGGATGACCGGCAGCTCGTTGTCGGTCTGGGTGGCCAGCCAGGTGAGCGCGTCGGCGTCGGTCGTCCAGCCGGTCTTGATCTTCTTGGTCTTCGGCAGCGCCAGCTCGCCGAAGAGGATCTCCTGGAGCTGCTTGGGCGAGCCGAGGTTGAACTCGTGGCCGGCGGCGGCGTGCGCCTCCTCCACCACGCGCTGGATCTCGGCGGCGAACTGCGCCTCCAGGCTGGTCAGCCAGGCGTGGTCGGCGGCGATGCCGGTGCGCTCCATCCGGGCGAGCAGCGCGGCGATCGGCAGCTCCATGTCGCGCAGCAGCTCGGTGGCGCCGACCTCGCCGAGGCGGGTGTCGAAGAGCGCGGCGAGGTCGAGCACGGCGCGGGCCTGGAGCATCAGCGCCTGGGCGCCGGCCGTGGCGTCCTCCTCGGGGGCGTCGAAGGCCAGCTGGCCGGACTCCGCGGCCGGGGCCGGGGCGAGCGAGCGGGCCAGGTACTCCTCGGCGAGCACCTCCAGGGTGAAGGTGCGGCGGCCGGGCTTCTCCAGGTAGGCCGCGAGGGCGGTGTCGGCGACGACGCCCTCGATGGTCCAGCCCCGCTCGGCGAAGGCGCGCATGACCTGCTTGGCGATGTGCAGGGCCTTGGGGGCGGCCGGGTCGGCCAGCCAGGCGGCGAAGGCGCGCTCGTCCTCCTCGGCGAGCAGCGCCGGGTCGAACCAGGCGGCCGTATCCCCCGCGGCGAGCGCCACCTCGGTCACCTCGCCGCTGCCGAGCGCCCACCGGTACACGGCGGCCAGCGCGACCGGCGCCTTGCCGGCGGCGTGCTCGCGGAGCCAGCCGGCCAGCGTGCCCGGGTCGGTGAGCAGCTCGCCGTCCACCTCGACGCCGGGGGCGAGCTCGGCGGCGGCCTCGGGCTCGGCGGCGGCCGGGTCGATGCCGAAGACCCGGTCGCGGAAGTTGGCGTTGCGGAACTCCAGCGACTCCATCAGCGTGCCGACGGCCTCGCGGTCGAACGCGCTGCGCCCCAGGTCGTCGATGCCGAGGGGGAGTTCGACGTCGCGGACCAGCTCGGTGAGGACGCGGTTGCGCTTGACCGAGTCGAGGTGCTCGCGCAGCTTCTCGCCGATCTTGCCCTTCACCTCGTCGGCGCGGGCGACGAGTTCGTCGAAGGAGCCGAACTGGTTGACCCACTTGGCGGCGGTCTTCTCGCCGACGCCGGGGATGCCGGGGAGGTTGTCGGACGGGTCGCCGCGCAGCGCCGCGAGGTCGGGGTACTGGCGCGGGGTGACGCCGTACTTCTCGGCGACCTTCTCCGGGGTGTAGCGGGTGAGTTCGGAGACGCCCTTGGTCGGGTAGAGCACGGTGACGTGCTCGGTGACCAGCTGGAGCGAGTCCCGGTCGCCGGTGACGATGTCGACGTCGAAGCCGGCCGCCTCGGCGGCGGTGGCGAGGGTGGCGATGATGTCGTCGGCCTCGAAGCCCTCGACCGTCATCCGCGGGACGCGCATGGCGTCGAGGAGTTCACCGATCAGCGGGACCTGGCTGCGGAACTCGTCCGGCGTCTTGGCGCGGTTGGCCTTGTAGTCGGGGAACTCGGCGGAGCGGAAGGTCTGCCGGGAGAGGTCGAAGGCCACCGCGAGGTGGGTGGGCTGCTCGTCCCGGACGGTGTTGGCGAGCATCGAGGCGAAGCCGTACACCGCGTTGGTGGGCTGGCCGGTGGAGGTGTTGAAGTTCTCCACGGGCAGTGCGTAGAACGCCCGGTAGGCCATCGAGTGCCCGTCGAGCAGCATCAGCCGCGGCCGGGCCCCGCTGCCACCCGCCGCGCTCTTGTCCGTACTCTGCGTAGCCACGTCAACGTCCGTTCCTGCCGATTCCACTGCCGGTCACCGATCCTATGGCCCGGCACCGACAAAAGGGGCGCGCCGGAGCCCGGGGCCGCCCGCACGCCCGGCCGCCGCCACGCGGGCCTCCCGGTGCGACCGCTACCGCCGAGTAGGACGGTCGTACGATCACAGGCAGCACGACCACGTGACCCCGAGCGGCAGGAGCTCCCCCATGACCGACGCTGCCCCCGAGACCGCCCCCGGCGCGGCCCCCGCCCTGAAGATCCCGCAGGAGGTGCTGGACCACTTCGCGAAGCTGGGCGTCGACCCGGCCACCTTCTCCGGCGGCCACCTCGGCGACAAGCTCGGCATCCGGATCGTCGAGGCCTCGGGCGACCGCGTGGTCGGCACCATGCCGGTCGAGGGCAACCAGCAGCCGTACGGGCTGCTGCACGGCGGCGCCTCGGCGGCGCTGGCGGAGACCCTCGGCTCGGTGGGCGCGATGCTGCACGCCGGCCCCGGCCGGTACGCGGTGGGCGTGGACCTCAACGCCACCCACCACCGCTCGGCCACCTCCGGCCTGGTCACCGGCGTGGCGACCGCCGTGTTCAAGGGGCGCACCGCCGCCACCTACGAGATCGCGATCACCGACGACACCGGCAAGCGGATCACCAGCTGCCGGCTGACCTGCCTGCTCCGCGACCTCTGACCGGGGCGCCGGCCCGGCCGGCACCCACCCGGCACCCACCTGACACACCGTCGGCCCGGCCGGCCCGCACCCGCGGACCGGCCGGGCCGACGGTGTATCAATTCCCTTGATCGATCAGTTGTTTGACCTTCGTCCAGGGTGGGCAGGCGTGGTCTATACAAGGGGGCGGTGCTCTGTTGGCAGACATTCAGAATGTAACGGTGCGTAACAGGTAGGAAATCCGAGCAACCATTTCCCCCCGGGGGTCCGGATCAGCCACGGAGCCCGGTGTCAAGCCCCTGGGTGTCCGGTATTCGGACGCACACGCCCGACCCCAGGGTCACGGACAGTTGCGTCCGATTATCGGTGAAGCCAGGAGTGACCCGCATTTCTGGGCCTTACATTCCTCTACCAGCGAGTAAAGCCCCGGCAATGCCCGATCGATCGAGCCGAAACGACCACATAGTGAGACGGTCGCTCCGTGTGCTCATAACAAGAGAATTACAGCCTCG
The DNA here is from genome assembly GCF_045208415.1 of Kitasatospora sp. NBC_01560. Classification (NCBI taxonomy): domain Bacteria; kingdom Bacillati; phylum Actinomycetota; class Actinomycetes; order Kitasatosporales; family Streptomycetaceae; genus Kitasatospora; species Kitasatospora sp. NBC_01560. Next base: position 2,884,857 of record NZ_CP109364.1, read on the forward strand.
CCACACCACTGCCCGAGGGCTCCGGAGGCATCTAGAGTCACGGCCAGTCACCGCGCCACGGATTGGGCCAGGCCCACCGCGCAACCGGCACCCGCCCTTCCAGGCGCGGCGCCCTCCCGAACCGAAGGGGACCCTCGTGCGTCACCGTTCAGCAGTTGTCGTGAGCATTGCCGTCATCGGCGCCCTGAGCCTCAGCGCCTGCGGCTCCCGCGACGAGAAGAAGTCCGGGGACGGCAACAACGCCGGGTCCAGCACCACCGTCACCATCGGTGTCGACGCCCCCCTCACCGGCGACCTCTCCGCCCTCGGCCTCGGCATCCGCAACTCCGTCGAGCTCGCGGTCAAGCAGGCCAACGAGAAGAACGAGGTGCCCGGCGTCAAGTTCGAGATCAAGGCACTGGACGACACCGCCAAGCCCGCCCCGGGCCAGCAGAACGCCACCCAGCTGGTCGCCGACAAGAACGTCATCGGCGTCGTCGGCCCGCTGAACTCCAGCGTCGCGCAGTCCATGCAGCAGATCTTCAACGACGCCAACCTCGTCCAGATCTCCCCCGCCAACACCGGCGTCGCCCTCAGCCAGGGCGAGAAGTGGGCCAGCGGCACCAAGGCCCGCCCCTTCAAGTCCTACTTCCGCACCGCCACCACCGACGCCGTGCAGGGCCCCTTCGCCGCCCAGTTCCTGGCCAAGGACGCGAAGAAGACCAAGGTCTTCCTCATCGACGACCAGAAGACCTACGGCGCCGGCCTCGCCGCCACCTTCAAGGGCGAGTTCACCAAGCAGGGCGGCACCATCGTCGGCGAGGAGCACGTCAACCCCGACGACCGCGACTTCGCCGCCGTCGTCACCAAGGTCCGGGCCTCCGGCGCCGAGGCCGTCTACTACGGCGGCGAGTACCCCGCCGCCGGCCCGCTCTCCCTCCAGCTCAAGGACGCCGGCGTCAACATCCCGCTGATGGGCGGCGACGGCATCCAGAGCGGCGACTTCATCAAGCTCAACCCCAAGAGCACCGGCGACTTCGCCACCGCCGTCGGCCTGCCCGTCGAGCAGCTCCCCACCGCCGCCAAGTTCATCGCCGACTACAAGACCGCCGGCTACAAGGACGCCTACGAGACCTACGGCGGCTACTCCTACGACAGCGCCTGGGCCATCATCCAGGGCGTCAAGGCCGTCGCCGCCGCCAACAACGGCAAGCTCCCCGACAGCCCCCGCGCCAAGGTCGTCGAGGCCGTCCAGAAGGTCTCCTTCGACGGCGTCACCGGCAAGGTCTCCTTCGACGAGTTCGGCGACACCACCAACAAGCAGCTCACCGTCTACACCGTCAAGGACGGCAAGTGGGCCGTGGAGAAGTCCGGCACCTTCAACGGCTGATCCTGACCCTGCGTCAGTAGCACGACAGCACGTCGGAGTTACCCGCGCGGGGGCGCCACGAGTGCCCCCGCGCGCCCTCACATCCACCACCCACGCGGACCCACCCCACGCACAACGGAGGCCCAGCGGTGCACGACCTACCGCAGCAGCTGGCCAACGGCCTGATCCTCGGCGCCCTGTACGGGCTCGTCGCGATCGGCTACACGATGGTCTACGGCATCGTCCAGCTCATCAACTTCGCCCACGGCGAGATCGTCATGGTCGGCGGCTTCGGCGCCCTGACCGCCTACCTCGCCCTCCCCGGCGGCACCACACTCTGGCTGGCCCTACCGCTGATGCTGATCGCCGGCATCCTGGTCTCCACCCTCACCGCCGTCGCCGCCGAGCGCTTCGCCTACCGGCCGCTGCGCACCGCACCCCGGCTCGCCCCGCTGATCACCGCGATCGGCCTGTCGATCGTCCTCCAGCAGCTGGTCTTCTCCTTCTACCCCGACGCCAAGAAGGCCCGGGTGTTCCCGAAGATCCCCGGTGACCCGTTCGCCATCGGCTCCGTCACCATCCAGCGCAGCGACATCTTCCTGCTGATCGCCGCCCCGCTCTGCATGCTCGCCCTCGGCTGGTTCGTCACCCGCACCCGCTCCGGCCGCGCCATGCAGGCCACCAGCCAGGACCCCGACACCGCCAAGCTGATGGGCATCGACACCGACCGGATCATCGTCATGGCCTTCGCCATCGGTGCCGCCTTCGCCGCCGTCGCCGCCGTCGCCTACGGCCTGCGCAGCGGCCAGGTCGACTTCCGGATGGGCTTCCTGCTCGGCCTCAAGGCCTTCACCGCCGCCGTCCTCGGCGGCATCGGCAACATCTACGGCGCCATGCTCGGCGGCGTCGCCCTCGGCCTCGCCGAAGCCCTCGCCACCGGGTACATCCAGCACCTGCCCGGCATGGACCTCTTCGGAGGCGGCGCCTGGAAGGACGTCTGGGCCTTCGTACTCCTCATCGTCGTGCTGCTCGTCCGGCCCCAGGGGCTGCTCGGCGAGCGCGTCGCGGACAGGGCGTGAGCACCATGACCACCACCACCGAGACCAGCCCGGTCCTCCCCCTGCCGGCCCGCGCCGCCACCCTCCTCACCGGCCTCGGCGCCGTCGCCACCGCCGCCTCCGCCCTGATGTCCTGGACGTGGACCTCCGAGTTCCCCGGCGACCTCACCTACTTCGGCTCCCCCGCCGGCCTCCAGTGGCTCGCCGTCACCGCCGGACTGCTCACCCTCGTCCTGCTGCTCGCCACCCAGGGCGTTCCCGGCCTGCGCTGGGCCGCCCCCGCGCGCAGCAACAACGCCGTCCTGCTCGCCGCCACCGGCGCCTTCGCCGTCGGCTGGTTCTCGATCATCGCCATCTCGGTCGACCTCGGCGGCCTCGCCAACCTCGAACCCGGTGGCTGGGTCCTCGGCGCCGGCTCGCTGCTCACCCTCGCCGGCGCCCTCGGCCTCCCCCTCGACCGGCGCACCGACGTCACCCTGCGCATCCTCGACCGGCGGCTCTTCCTGCTCGTCCCGGTCGCCCTCGTCATCTGGTTCGGCGCCCACGCCGTCCCCGAGGACAAGCCCGTCGCCCCGGTGCTCACCGCCATCGCCGGCGGCCTCGCCATCGGCGCCGCCGCCGTCGTCGCCGTCCAGCTCGGCCACCTCCTCCACCACTGGCTGCGGCTCGGCAACGTCAGCCGCCCCCTCCCCACCGCCCGCGAACTGCCCTCCTGGATCGAGGTGCTGCTGATCGTCGCGGCCTTCGCCGTCGGCCTGTTCGCGATCACCTTCGGCATCGACACCGAGTACGGCGAGCTCTTCACCGCCTACCTGCTGCTCGCCGCCACCGTCGTCCCCGCGATCACCAAGTCCGGCCTGCTGCCCCGGCTGCGCGCGCTGACCGTCAAGAACCGCTCGGTCACCACCGGCGCCGCCTTCGCCGCCGCCGCCAGCTTCCCGTTCACCCAGACCAGCGACCAGTACACCTCGGTCGCCGCCAACATCCTGATCTTCGCCACCGTCGCCCTCGGCCTGAACATCGTCGTCGGCCTCGCCGGCCTGCTCGACCTCGGCTACGTCGCCTTCCTCGGCGTCGGCGCCTACGCGGCCGCCCTGGTCTCCGGCTCCCCCGCCTCGCCGATCCACGTCCAGTTCCCGTTCTGGGCCGCGATGCTCACCGGCGCCGTCGTCTCCATGGTCTTCGGCGTCCTCATCGGCGCCCCCACCCTGCGACTGCGCGGCGACTACCTCGCCATCGTCACCCTCGGGTTCGGCGAGATCTTCCGCATCACCATGCTCAACCTGAACGGCACCACCGGCCCGAAGATCACCAACGGCTCCAACGGCATCCCGCGGATCCCCGACCTGGAGATCCTCGGCTTCAACCTCGGCAAGCCGCACACCGTCCTCGGCGTCGAACTCGGCCGGTTCTCCAACTACTACCTGCTGATGCTGGTCGTCACCGCCCTCGTCGTGCTGGTCTTCGCCCGCGTCGGCGACTCCCGCATCGGCCGCGCCTGGGTCGCCATCCGCGAGGACGAGACCGCCGCCGAGGCCATGGGCATCAACGGCTTCCGCCTCAAGCTCCTCGCCTTCGCCCTCGGCGCCTGCCTCGCCGGCCTCGCCGGCACCGTCCAGGCCCACGTCAGCTACACCGTCACCCCCGACCAGTACACCTTCGCCGAGGCCCTGCCGCCCAACTCCGCCTTCCTGCTCGCCGCCGTCATCCTCGGCGGCATGGGCACCATCAGCGGACCGCTGGCCGGCGCCACCCTCCTCTTCCTCGTGCCGAAGAAGCTCGAATTCCTCTCCGACTACCAGCTGCTCGCCTTCGGCATCGCCCTCATCGTGCTGATGCGCGTCCGCCCCGAAGGCCTCATCCCCAACCGGCGCCGGCAGCTGGAGTTCCACGAGGCCGCGATCCCGGCCCAGACCTCCGGCGACCCGGTCGCCCTCACCAAGGCAGGGGCGTGACCCGCCACATGACCACCACCAACGCCCCCGAGGCCGTCGCCGACCGGCCCGCCCCGGCCAAGCCCCTCCTCGAAGTCTCCGGCGTCACCATGCGGTTCGGCGGCCTCACCGCCGTCAACAACGTCTCCCTCACCGTCGGCGAGGGCGAGATCATCGGCCTCATCGGCCCCAACGGCGCCGGCAAGACCACCTTCTTCAACTGCCTCACCGGCCTCTACGTCCCCACCGAGGGACGCGTCGCCTACCGCGGAGCGGTCCTGCCGCCCAAGCCCCACCTCGTCACCCAGGCCGGCATCGCCCGCACCTTCCAGAACATCCGGCTCTTCGCCAACATGACCGTCCTGGAGAACGTCCTCGTCGGCCGGCACAGCCGCACCAAGGAAGGCATCTTCTCCGCCATCCTGCGCGGCCCCGGCTACCACCGCGCCGAGGCCGAGAGCCGGGCCCGGGCCATGGAACTCCTGGAGTTCACCGGCCTCGCCGACAAGGCCGAGCACCTCGCCCGCAACCTCCCCTACGGCGAGCAGCGCAAGCTGGAGATCGCCCGCGCCCTCGCCTCCGACCCCGGCCTGCTGCTCCTCGACGAGCCCACCGCCGGCATGAACCCCCAGGAGACCCGGGCCGCCGAGGAGCTCGTCTTCGCGATCCGCGACCGCGGCATCTCCATCCTGGTCATCGAGCACGACATGCGGTTCATCTTCAACCTGTGCGACCGCACCGCCGTCCTCGTCCAGGGCCAGAAGATCGTCGAGGGCGACCGCGAGACCGTCCAGAACGACGAGCGCGTCATCACCGCCTACCTCGGCGCCCCGCTCGAAGGCACCACCGCTTCGGAGGACACCCAGTGACCGCGCTCCTCGAGGTCCAGGACCTCCGCGTCGCCTACGGCAAGATCGAAGCCGTCAAGGGCATCAGCTTCACCGTCAACCAGGGCGAGGTCACCACCCTGATCGGCACCAACGGCGCCGGCAAGACCACCACCCTGCGCACCCTGTCGGGGCTGCTCAAGCCCACCAGCGGCACGATCGTGTTCGACGGGCAGCCGCTGACCACCGTCCCCGCCCACAAGATCGTCGCGCTCGGCCTGGCCCACTCCCCCGAGGGCCGGCACATCTTCCCCCGTATGAGCATCGAGGAGAACCTCCTCCTCGGCGCCTTCCTGCGCAGCGACACCGCCGGCATCGCCGCCGACGTCGAGCGCGCCTACGGCCTCTTCCCGATCCTCGGGGAGCGCCGCAAGCAGGCCGCCGGCACCCTCTCCGGCGGCGAGCAGCAGATGCTCGCCATGGGACGCGCGCTGATGTCGCAGCCCAAGCTGCTGATGCTGGACGAGCCCTCGATGGGCCTCTCCCCGCTCATGATGCAGAAGATCATGGCGACGATCATCGAGCTCAAGGCCTCCGGCACGACCATCCTGCTGGTCGAGCAGAACGCCCAGGCGGCGCTCTCGCTCTCCGACCAGGGCTACGTCATGGAGACCGGCCGCATCGTCCTCAAGGGCACCGGCGCCGACCTGCTGCACGACGAGTCCGTGCGCAAGGCCTACCTCGGCGAGGACTGACCCCCGCCCGCACGTACGGCGAAGGGCCCGGCAGCTCCTGCTGCCGGGCCCTTCCGCGGGTGCGCTACTCCCCCTGGGCCTCTTCGGCCTTCTTCTTGTCCTGGGCCTCGCCCTCTTCGATCACGGCCTCCGCGACCGCGGCCATCGTCATCCGGCGGTCCATCGAGGTCTTCTGGATCCACCGGAACGCGGCCGGCTCGTTCAGCCCGAACTTCGTCTGCAGCACGCTCTTCGCCCGGTCCACCAGCTTCCGGGTCTCCAGCCGCTGGGTGAGGTCCTGGATCTCCTCCTCCAGCGTCCGCATCTCGGTGTACCGGGACACGGCCATCTCGATCGCGGGCACCAGGTCGCTCTTGCTGAACGGCTTCACGATGTACGCCATCGCGCCCGCGTCGCGGGCCCGGTCCACCAGCTCGCGCTGCGAGAACGCGGTCAGCATCAGGACGGGCGCCAGGTGCGCCGCGTGGATCTGCTCGGCGGCGGAGAGCCCGTCCAGGACGGGCATCTTCACGTCCAGGATCGCCAGGTCGGGCCGCAGCTCCTCGACCAGCTTGAGCGCCGTCGCGCCGTCCCCGGCCTCGCCGACGACGGTGTACCCCTCCTCTTCGAGCATCTCCTTCAGGTCGAGGCGGATCAACGCCTCGTCCTCGGCGATCACAATTCGGGTGATCTGGGGCATGTCGGTCTCAAGCGGCTCTGCCTGCTCGTCGGCGGTGCTCACGGGGCTCCTCGTTCCGGCGGGGTACTGCATGCACGAGGGTACCTAGCTGCGCCGGGCTACGTGCGCAGGGTATCCTTCACACGCGCAAACCAGCCGGGTTGGTGGAAGGGCAGACACGATCGCCTCAAAAGCGATTGCTCGAAAGGGCGTGTGGGTTCGAATCCCACACTCGGCACCGGATTCACCCTCATATTCCCAGGCCATGGGAAGTTCATCACATGTAGTGGACCATTGGCGAGCAGTCCACCGAGCGGCTTCCCGCTTCCCATGCTCTCGACATGAGCACCCCTTCTGTGCGCGAACTGGCCGTAGGCCTGCTGCGCCGTGGCATCAGCAACGCCGAAGTGACCCGACGTCTCGGAGTCCCTTCCGGCACGGTCTCCTGGTGGAAGCACGAGGATCTCGCCAAGCACGGCAAGCTCCCCGGCCGTAAGCGTTCGACCTGCATCCACTGCTACGGCAGCGAGCTGAACCACCCGGCCTACGCCTACCTGCTCGGCCTCTACCTCGGCGATGGTCACATTCTGACGGCCAACGAGTACCGCAGGACTCAGAGCCTCCAGATCACCTGTGACGACCACTGGCCCGGAATCGCCGACGCCGTCGAGCAGGCGATTCGGCAGGTCCTCACCAACAACAAGCCCTGCCGGGTGAAGCGCGCCGGCTGCCACGACGTCAAGGTCTACTCGAACCACCTGACGTGCTACTTCCCGCAGCACGGCCCCGGCAGGAAGCACGAGCGCCGCATAGCCCTGGAGGCCTGGCAGCAGGCGATCGTCGACGCCCACCCCTGGGAGTTCCTGCGCGGCCTGATCCACTCCGACGGCTGCCGCATCACCAACTGGGCGACCCGTACCGTCAACGGCGTCGTCCGGCGCCACGAGTACCCGCGCTACTTCTTCACCAACACCTCGACCGACATCGTCCGGCTCTTCACCGCCACCCTCGACGCCGTCGGCGTGCAGTGGAAGGCCTCGATCCCCCGCCCGACCGGCCAGGTCAACGTCTCCGTGGCCCGGCGGGCCTCCGTCGCCCTCATGGACGCCCACATCGGCCCCAAGTACTGACGCCTGCGCCCCCGGGGAGGCGCAGGCGCAGTCGGGGGTCAGTTGTCCAGGGTGCCGACGTGGTGGACGCGGACGAGGTTGGTGGAGCCGGCGAGGCCGGGCGGGGAGCCGGCGGTGATGACGACGATGTCGCCCTTCCGGCAGCGGCCGAGGGAGAGCAGCGCGGCGTCGACCTGTTCGACCATCTCGTCGGTGGTGGCGGCGAACGGGCCGAGGAAGGTCTCGACGCCCCAGGTGAGGGCGAGCTGGCTGCGGACGGCCGGTTCGTAGGTGAAGGCGAGGACGGGGATGGGAGAGCGGTAGCGGGTGAGGCGGCGGGCGGTGTCGCCGGACTGGGTGAAGGCGATCAGGTACTTGGCGCCGAGGAAGTCGCCGATCTCGGCGGCCGCGCGGGCGACGGCGCCGCCCTGGGTACGCGGCTTGTTGGACGGGGTGAGCGCCGGGAGGCCGGCGGAGAGGACGTCCTCCTCGGCGGCCTCGATGATGCGGCCCATGGTCCGGACGGTCTCGACGGGGTACTTGCCGACGGAGGTCTCGCCGGAGAGCATCACCGCGTCGGTGCCGTCGAGGACGGCGTTGGCGACGTCGGAGGCCTCGGCGCGGGTGGGGCGCGAGGCGTTGATCATCGAGTCGAGCATCTGGGTGGCGACGATGACCGGCTTGGCGTTGCGCTTGGCCAGCTTGACGGCGCGCTTCTGGACCATCGGGACCTGTTCGAGGGGCATCTCCACGCCCAGGTCGCCGCGGGCCACCATGATGCCGTCGAAGGCGTCGACGATGGATTCCAGGTTCTCGACCGCCTGCGGCTTCTCCACCTTGGCGATGACGGGGACGAAGCGGCCCTCCTCGGCCATGACCCGGTGGACGTCCTCGATGTCGCTGCCGCTGCGGACGAAGGAGAGCGCGATCAGGTCGGCGCCGGTCCGCAGGGCCCACCGCAGGTCGGCGACGTCCTTGTCGCTGAGTGCGGGCACCGAGACGGCGACGCCGGGGAGGTTGAGGCCCTTGTGGTCGGAGACGAGGCCGCCTTCGACGACGACGCAGCGGACCAGGGGGCCGTCGACCTCGACGACCTCCAGGGTGACGCGGCCGTCGTCGACGAGGATCCGCTCGCCGCGGGTGACGTCGTCGGCGAGGCCGGCGTAGGTGGTGCCGCAGATGTTCTGGTCCCCGACGACGCCCTTGTCGGTGGAGATCGTGAACTCGTCGCCGCGTTCGAGAAGTACGGGGCCTTCGGCGAAGGTCTCCAGTCGGATCTTCGGGCCTTGAAGGTCGGCGAGGACGCCGACGCTGCGGCCGGTCTCGTCGGCGGCCTTGCGGACCCGCCGGTAGCGCTCCTCGTGCTCGATGTGGGAGCCGTGGCTCAGGTTGAAGCGGGCGATGTCCATTCCGGCGTCGACCAGGGCCTTGATCCGGTCGTACGAGTCGGTGGCGGGCCCGAGGGTACAGACGATTTTTGCTCGGCGCATAGTGCTGAGAGTACGGACTACCGGCGCGTAACATCGACGTCCGTCCAGACCCCGGGATGACCTTTCCCGGAAGGTGAGTTGAACAATCTGACACACCTTCGGACCGGTGTGCGACCGGCCGGCCCGGGGCCGTGCGCCGATGCGATTCCGTGAAGGCCTGTTCACCCCCGGTTCACCGTCACTTCGGCCGCTGCTCCCGCCCCGGCGGGACGCTCGTCACCCGGGTGGACACCCGGACACGGAGGGGCGAGGGGGAAACGTTCGGCATGAGGCGTGTGTTCGCGGTACTGGCGGCGGTGGCGCTGCTCGCCGGGGTGGGGGTCGCACTGTTCTGGCCGAAGGACGGGCCCGGTGGCGACGTGGTGGCCATTTCAGGGGTGATCGGTTCGGAGAAGCGGGAGTTCTTCGCCGATCCGGACGTCGTCGCCCAGCTGGCGAAGAACGGTCTGAAGGTCACCACCGTGACCACCGGGTCCTGGCTGATGGGCGACAGTGACCTGAAGCCCTACGACTTCGCCTTCCCGGCCAGCCTGTCGCCGGCCGAGGAGATCAGGGACCACCTGCAGATCAAGAGCGAGCCGGTCCGCCCGTTCTACTCGCCGCTGGTGGTGATCGCGCACCAGTCGGTGGCGGACGTCCTGAAGGCGAACGGCCTGGCCGCCCAGTCGGAGTCCAAGGTGTGGACGCTGAAGATGGACGCCTACCTGAAGGCCGTCCAGGAGGGCCGGAAGTGGCAGGAGCTCACCGGGGCGCAGGGCCACGCGGAGCTGGCCGGCTCGGTCTTCCTGACCACCACCGACCCGTCGACGTCCTCGTCCGGGGCGCTGCACCTGGCGGCGATCTCGTACCTGGCCAACGGCCACCAGGTGGTGTCGGACGACGCCGGGGTGGGGCGGGTGAAGGACGTGGTCCGGCAGGTGACCGCGTTGCAGGGGGACCAGAAGACCAGCAGCGACGGCCCGTTCAAGGACTTCCTGTCCGGGGTGGGCACGGGCCCGGTGCTGGTGTACGAGTCGCAGGTGGCGGCGCTGACCGCGAAGGGCGTGTCCACCCCGGGCGGTTCGGCCGGTGACCTGGTGGTGCTCTACCCGGACACCACGGTGTCGAGCGACCACACCGTCGTCGCGCTGAAGCCGGGGGGCGAGAAGCTCGCGGCACTGCTGCGCGACGACCCGGCGCTGCGTGATCTGGAGGCCCGTTACGGCTTCCGTCCGCAGGCCGATCCGGCGGCGCTCGCCCGGGCGGTGCAGGGCAAGCAGGGCCCGGTGTACGCCTCCGACCTCTCGGCGGCGGGCGTGCAGCAGGCCCCGGTGCCGACGGTCGCGGTGCTGAACAAGCTGATCAACGCGGCCAAGGGGAAGTGACGGGGGATGACGACGGCAATGCGTGCGAAGAACGCGGCGCGCCGCGGCGGGCGGGTGCTCGCGGCGGGTCTGGCGCTGCTGGTGGCGACGGCCTGCACCTCCTCCGGCCCGGACGCGCCGCCCCGGCCGTCGGACGCGCCCGCGCCGACCGCCCAGGCGGGGGTGCTGCGGATCCTGGCCGGCAGTGAGCTGCAGGACATGGCGCCGGTGCTGGAGGAGGCGCAGAAGGCGACGGGGGTGACCGTGCAGTTCGCCTGGACGGGTTCGCTGGACGGCGCGGACGCCGTCTCCTCGGGCCGGGCGGACGGCAAGTACGACGCGGTGTGGTTCCCGTCCAACCACTACCTGCGGCTGGACGACACGGGCCGGTCGAAGCTGCTCTCGGAGACGCCGGTGATGGTGTCGCCGGTGGCGGTGGGCGTGCGGTCGGCGACGCTGGCCGAACTGGGCTGGGGCGACGGGTCGAAGGTGAGCTGGGCGCAGGTGGCGGACGCCGCCTCGGCCGGCCGGCTGGCGTACGGGATGGCGGATCCGTCGCGGTCCAACTCGGGTTTCTCGGCGCTGGTCGCGGTGGCGTCGGCGTTCTCGGGCGCGGACGCGGCGCTGACCGACGCGGACGTGCAGAAGGCGACGCCGTCGCTGAAGAAGTTCTTCACCGGGCAGAAGCTGACCTCGGGTTCGTCCGGCTGGCTGGCGCAGGCGTACAGCCGGGCGGAGCAGGGCCGGGTGGGGGCGCTGGTGAACTACGAGTCGGTGCTGCTGTCGTTGAACCGGACGCTGGCCGAGGGGCAGCGGCTGACGGTGGTGCGGCCGACGGACGGTGTGGTGTCGGCGGACTATCCGCTGACGCTGCTGGGCTCGTCGGCGCAGCGGGAGCGGGACTCGTTCCAGCGGCTGACGGCGTACCTGCTCCAGGACGACGTGCAGAAGCGGATCTCGGAGCTGACGCTGCGGCGTCCGGTGTCGGCGGGTGCGGCGCCGGCGTCGTCGCTGCCGACCGACCGGCGGCGTGAACTGCCGTTCCCGGGTTCGAAGTCGGTGGCGGACGGGCTGTTGGCCTCGTACCAGAACGAGCTGCGTCGGCCGTCCCGGACGGTGTACGTGCTGGACACCTCGGGTTCGATGGCGGGTGACCGGCTGGCGTCGTTGAAGCGGGCGCTGGGCCGGTTGACGGGGGCGGACGACACCCGGGGGGTACGGAGGTTCCGCAACCGGGAGGAGGTCTCGCTGCTGTCGTTCGCGTCGAAGGTGAAGTCGACGAAGACGCACACGGTGCCGGCGACCGATGCGCAGCAGGAGCTGGCGTCGATCAACGCGGACGTGCAGGCGTTGTCGGCGGACGGCGGTACGGCCGTGTACAGCTCACTGGAGGAGGCGTACAAGGTGATCGAGAGCCGGCAGTCGGCGGCCGGGGACGACCGGTTCACGTCGATCGTGGTGATGACGGACGGCGAGAGCAACGAGGGTGCGACGGACCGGGACTTCAAGGATTTCTACAACGGGCTGCCGTCGTCGCAGAAGGCGGTGCCGGTGTTCCCGATCCTGTTCGGTGACGCGGCGAAGGCGCAGTTGCAGGGGATCGCGGAGCTGACCGGGGGCAAGTTGTTCGACGGGACGGGCTCGCTGGACGGCGCGTTCGAGGAGATCCGTGGCTACCAGTAGCGGCGCCGGGCCCTCGGTGGGCCGTCGGGTCTGGGGCTACGTGGAGTCGACCCGCAATCTGGTCGGCTGCGGAGCCGGGCTGGGCGGGCTGGGTCTGCACGCCGCGGGGCTGGGCGGCGACTGGTGGCCGGGGATCGTGGCGGCGCTGTACGGCGCGGCGGTGCTGCTCTGGCCCAGGGGGCCGGTCCGGGCGGCGGACCCGGCCGGTGTGACGGGCCCGGCCGAAGCGGGCGGTACGGCGGCCGGTGCGGCCGAAGCGGGCAGTACGGCCGGTGCGGCCGGCCCGGTGGGCACGCCGGCCGGTCCGTCGGGAGCGGGCCGGGCCGCGGCCTGGCCGGAGCTCGCGGAGCTGACCGCGTACCTGCACGGGGTGCCGGTGCCCGGGCCGGCGAAGCTGGACGCGTTGTTGGAGCGGTTGGCGGAGGTCGGGCGGCAGCCGGCGGCCGAGCTGATCGTGGCGCGCCGGCTGCCGGTGGCCGTGGACGGCTACCTGCGGGCCCGGACGTGGGAGCGCTGGGCCGCGGGCGCCCCCGACCCGGGGGCGGAGCTCGCCCACGAGGTGGAGCTGATGGCCGCGGCCCTGGCGGCGTGAGCCGGGGCCCCGGCCGGCCGGCCCGTCGGGTCAGCCGGCCAGGGCTCCGGTCAGTTCGGCCCGGCGGCGGACGCCGAGCTTGCGGAAGCTGTTGGTGAGGTGGGTCTCGACCGTCCGCAGGGCCAGGTGCAGGGTCGCGGCGATCTCGCCGTTGGAGTGCCCGGCCGCGGCCATCCGGCAGATCCGCAGTTCGCTGTCGGTGAGCGCCTCGGCCCCGGCGTGCTCGCCGCGGCCGAGGCGGGCCCCGCAGGCCCGCAGGGACTCGACGGCGACGGTGCGCAGCCGGACGGCGCCGAGGCGTTCGGCCCGCCCCGCGGCCTCGCGCAGGGCGCGGCGGGCGGCGCCGCGGCGGCCGCTGTCGGCGAGCAGGCGTCCGTAGGTGATGAGGGCGGGGATCAGTTCGGGCTCCACCTCGGCGCCGCGCAGGAGCTCGACGGCCTCGCCGGCGAGGTCGAGGCCGTGCCGGCCGCCGGTGGCGGCGGCGAGGGCGCGCAGGGCGCGGCCGACGGTGCGCGGGGTGCCCCAGACGCGGGCGAGGCGGAGTTCCTCCTCGGCGAGGGCGACGGCGGGGCCGGGTTCGCCGAGCAGGGTGTGGCAGTCGGCGGCGGCGGAGCGCCAGGGGGTGACGATCGGGCTGCGGACCTGTCGTTCGTCCTGGCGGCGTCCGCATTCGAGCAGGTCGGCGAGGGCGGCGGCGGGCTCGCCGGTGGCGAGCCGGAGCATGCCGCGGGCGTACAGGTACTCGTTCCACTCCCAGGAGCCCTGGGCCCGGTCGGCGGCGACGGCGCGGACGAGGCCGTGGGCCTGCCAGTAGCGGCCGGTTTCGACGAGGGCGAGGATCGCCTGGGCGGCCAGGTGGGCGTTCTGCTGGCCGAGGAGTCCGGCGAAGCGGGTGCGGGCGGCCTCGGTGCCGGCTTCGGCCCCGGGGGCGGTCTCGGCGAGAGTCCCGGTCGCGTCACCGGGGGCGTCACCGGGAGCGGGACGGGCGGAGGCAGGGCGTGCCGGGGCGGTGGCCGCGTCGGCGGGGGCGTCGTCCTCGGGCACGCCGCCGCACCACCAGGAGCGCACCGACCGGTCAGGCCGGTCGGCACGCTCGCCCCGGTCGCGCCGCTCGGCGGGCTCGCCGGGCTCTCCACCGGCCCGCCCGCGCGTCCCGGAGCGGGCGCCGGAGCGCTGTCCGGGCTGCGGCCGGGCGGCCGGTGAGGGGCCGGTGAGGGCGAAGTCGTCCAGCAGGGCCTGGTACTCCCCCCGCATGATCCGGGATTCGGCCCGGACGCTGAGCAGGCACTGGTAGCCCGGCTCCAGGGACGGCCCCCGGTACGCGGCGAGGCCGCGTTCGACCATGTCGTCGGCGTCGGTGAGCAGGTCGGCCCACTGGGCGAGGGTGGCCGCGGAGACCAGCACGTAGGAGCGGCAGAACGGGTCGGCGGGGGCGTCGAGGAGTTCCCGGATCCGGCCGGCCACCTCGTCGGCGGAGAGCACGCCGCTGGTCGAGTCGAACTCGGTGAGCAGCGCGTAGGCGGGCGGGGCGAGGCGCTGGGTGCTGCGGGCGGCGAACCGCCGGACGCCCTCGACCACCTGGAGCCAGCTCCGGCCGTCGTGGGCGGCGATGAGGGCCGCGGCGGCCTGGACGGCGTGGGCGAGGTCGTCGCGGTCGGTGAAGCGCTCGGCCAGCTCCTCCATGAGCTCCAGCGCCGCTTGGGTGTCGCCGCGGGCGGCGAGGACGGCGCCGAGGGTGTTGGCGGTGCGGAAGACGCCCTCGTCGGACTGCTGGAGGTCGACGGCCTCGGCGAGGTGGCGGACGCCGGCGGTGCGCTCGTCCGGGCCGAGCGTCACCTCGAGGCTCCCGAGCTCGGTGAGCACCAGGCCGCGCCGGCGGTCGCCGAGCGGCTCGGCGAGGACGCGGCGCAGCAGCGCGACGGCGTCGGCCGGGCGGTCGGTGTCGGCGGCCTTGCGGGCGGCGCTGCGCAGGGTGTCGGCGGCCCAGCGCGGGCCGGGGGCGGGGGTGAGGAGGAGGTGTCCGGCGACGCGTTCGTCGGGGGCGCCGGCCCGGTGCAGGAAGCCGGCGGCGGTGCGGTGGACGTGGGCCCGGTGGCCGGGCTCGTGGCCGCTGAGGACGGCGTCGGCCAGCAGGGGGTGGGCGAAGCGGGGCCAGCGGCCGGGGCCGGGGTCGTCGAGGAAGGCCTGGGCCGTGAGGTCGGCGAGCCAGCCGGTGAGCTGGTCGGCGTCGGCGCCGGCGAGTTCGGCGAGCAGCGGGGCGGGGTCGCAGTCGCCGCTGCCGGTGCCGGTGCCGATGCCAAGCAGGGGTGCGGTGCGGGCGGTGGGGTGCTCCTGCATGCGGGCGAGGGCGCGGGCGGCGAGCGGGGCGCGGTCGCCGCCGCCGCGCAGCCATTCCTCGACGGCTTCGGAGAAGGCCCCGCCGGGCAGCCGGGTGCAGTGCTCGGGCAGGTCGGTCAGGTCGGCCGGCCAGGTGCGGCCGGCCTCCCCGGACCGTCCGGGAAGGTCCGGGAGGTCCGCGAAGCCGGCGAGGCCGGGCAGGTCGGGCGCGTCGGGCGCGTCGGGTACGTCGGGGTGGCGGCGCAGGTCGGCGAGGAGGGCGGTGAGCAGCAGCGGGTTGCCGCCGGTGGCGCGGACGCAGTCGGCGACCAGGGCGCTGGGCGTGCCGGGGCCGAGCCGGCGGGCGGCGAGGAGGGCGGCGGCGGGGGTGTCGAGCGGGCCGAGCCGGACGGTTTCGGCGAGGCCGGGGGGCAGGCCGCGGCCGAACCGGGCGGGTGCCGTGCCGAGGGCGGCCTGCCGGCGTTCGGTGGCGAGCAGCAGGACGGGCAGCCGGTCGGTGCGGCGGGCGACCTGGAGCAGCCAGTCGCGGGAGGCCCGGTCGGCGTGCTGGATGTCGTCGACGGCGAGCAGGACGGGGTTGTGGGCGGCGTGCAGGCGCAGCAGGGCCCAGAGGTCCTCGCCGGCCTCGGCGGCGCGGCCGGCGGGGTCGGGGCAGGCGGCGGGGTCGGGGCAGGCGGCGGGGCCGGTGTCGAAGAGCTGGCGGGCGGCGGCGTACGGGGTGGTGGCCTCGTCGGCGGCGCAGCGGGCCCACAGGACGGTGGTGCCGTCGGCGGCGACGCGGCGGGCGGCCTCGGCGAGCAGGGCGCTGCGGCCGGTGCCGGCCGGGCCGGTGAGCAGCAGGACGCCGCCGGCGCCGGCCCGGGCGCGGCCGGCGAGTGCGGCGATCCGCCGGAGGTGGGGGTCGCGGGCGGTGAGGTGTACGGGCGCGGGTGCAGGCGCGGGCACGGGGGTGGCCTGTCGCGGTCTGCGGATCCTGACGGTGTTCATCTGCTTCCCCTCCCCGAGGTTCCCTTCCGGCGGGACCGGTCGGGCACTCTTGGCCGTCATAGGGGGAAACGGCTTGACGCCGCATCAGCGCCTGGACTAATTCTGTGATCCTCGTCGCATTCGGCCGGGGCGGGGCCTCCGGCCCGCGTCCCGGGGCCGCGGCCGGCCCCCGTCCGTCCGCCCGGCCCGCCGTACGGCGTCTGCACGGCACCTTACCTCCGGGCCGTCGGCGGGGCGGCGGCGCGCCGCCGTGCCGGTGGGGCCGCGGTCTCGTGGTGGGCGGTCCGGTCTCGTGGTCGGTGTCCGGCCCGATCTCGTGGTGGACCACGATGGCCGCGGCGGGCTGCGGCGGGAACCATGGGACGCAGCGGGGGCATCGCCGCCCCGGCCGTTCCACCGTGCGGCCCTCGTCCGCCGGGTTCATGCACCGCCCCGCGCGGCATGCCGGCAGTCCGGACGCCGGGCCGGGTAACCCAGGAGGGGGCCAGCTTGACTGTCCTGCACACCGATCACGACCGCCACGGCACGGCCCGACGGGTGCCCTCGGCGACGACGTTGCCGCGTACCGTTCCCGCGCAGCGCCCCGTGCCCGCCCGCCACACCGTTCCGTCCGCCGCGGCCCCGACCGGCGGCGGCCGGACGAGTGTGGTGGTGCGGGCCGCGGATCCGATCTCGCGGGCCGGTGCGGAGGCGCAGTTGCGTCGCCACCCGGGCCTGGAGCTGGCGGCGGAGGATGCGGCGGGGGCGCCGGGTGTCGTCACCGTGCTGCTCGCCGAGTCGGCGGACGCCGCCGTGGTGGCGACGCTGCGCCGGCTGGTGCGCGGCGCCGACCAGCGGGTGGTGCTGGTGGTCGAGCGGATGCGTGAGGCCGAGCTGCTGGAGGCGGTGGAGTGCGGCGTGGCCGCGATCCTCTGGCGCCGGGAGGCGACGGCCGAGCGGCTGGGCCGGGCGGTGCTCGCCGCGGCGCGCGGCGAGGGTGACCTGCCGGCCGATCTGCTGGGCCGGCTGATCACGCAGGTGGGCCGCTTGCAGCGCAGTGTCCAGGGGCAGCCCGGGCATGCGCCGTCGGGTCTGTCGGAGCGTGAGTCGGACGTGCTGCGGCTGGTCGCCGAGGGCTGGGACACCGGGGAGATCGCGGCCCGGCTGTCGTACTCGGAGCGGACGGTGAAGAACGTGCTGCACGGTCTGACGACCCGGCTGCAGTTGCGCAACCGGGCGCACGCCGTCGCCCATGCGGTGCGCGAGGGGTACATCTAGGAGAGGGCCTGGCCGGGCATCCCGGGAGGGGTCCGTCCGCCCGGGGCCGCGTTGCCCGAAGAAGCACGTCACCCGCCGCGGGGTTTGCGGCGGGTGACGTGCTTTCGGCGTGTTCCGGGGCGGGCCGGGGCGGGTCGGCGGCGGCCCGTCGGCGGCCCGGGGCGGCGGATCGGGAGCGGCCACGGGGCGGCGGACGGGGAGCGGCCGCGGGGAGCTGTGGGGGGAGCCGTGGGGCCCGTGGCGCCCCGCCCGTGCGCGTCACGAACGAGTCGCCAAGATCTCACCTGCCGGAAACGTCCGGGGGCTATCCATCGATCCGGTCGCGCGGCACACTTCTACGCGCGTACCTCTACGCGCGTCACCACCACCCCCGTCGACGCATCGTTGACGTTCCGTCCGCCGTCCCCACCCGGGAGAGTCGTCCATGCCCCTGAACCGCCGTGACTTCGTCACCCGGTCCGCCGCCACCGCCGCCGGTGCCGCCATCGCCGGTGGCGCCACGTTCGCCGCCGCCTCCCCCGCCGCGGCCGCGGGCCCGGACGACGCCCGCGCCAAGGGCAAGCCGGCCAAGAAGCAGGCCTTCACCGTCATGGGCACCACCGACCTGCACGGCCGGGTGCTCAACTGGGACTACTTCACCGACGCGGTCTACGCGGACAAGGCGCACAACGAGGTCGGCCTCGCCAAGATCTCCACGCTGGCCAAGCAGGTCCGCGAGGAGAAGGGCTGGGACCGCTGCCTGCTGATCGACGCCGGCGACACCATCCAGGGCACCCAGCTGACCTACTACTACGCCCGGGTCGACCCGATCGCCACCGAGGCGGACACCGCGCCCGAGCACCCGATGGCGCTCGCCATGAACACCATGGAGTACACCGCCGCGGCGCTCGGCAACCACGAGTTCAACTACGGCATCGACACCCTGCGCGCCTACGAGGAGCAGCTCGACTTCCCGCTGCTCGGCGCGAACGCGCTGAACGCCAAGAACGACAAGCCGGCCTTCCCGCCGTACGTCATCCGCAAGGTGAAGCTCGGCAGCGGCCCGGCGCTGAAGGTCGGCATCCTCGGCCTGACCAACCCGGGCATCGCGATCTGGGACAAGGCGAACGTCGCCGGAAAGATGACGTTCCCCGGCATCGTGGAGACCGCGAAGGTCTGGGTGCCGAAGCTGCGCGCCGCCGGCACCGACGTCGTCGTGGTCGCCTGCCACTCGGGCATGGACGAGGCCACCTCCTACGGCGACCAGCTGCCCTGGGCCGAGAACGCCTCGGTGGCGCTCGCCGAGCAGGTGCCCGGTATCGACGCCGTGCTGGTGGGCCACGCGCACAAGGAGATCCCGCAGCGCCTGGTCGTCAACAAGGAGACCGGGAAGACGGTCGTCCTCTCCGAGCCGCTCTGCTGGGGCCAGCGGCTGACCTGCTTCGACTTCGAGATGGAGTTCGACGGGGGCGCCTGGAAGGTCGCCTCGCTGTCCGCCCGGGTGCTGAACTCCAACACCGTCCCGGAGGACCCGGAGATCGTCGGCCTGATGACCGACCAGCACAAGAAGGTCGTCGCGTACGTCAACCAGGTGATCGGCACCGCGAAGACCGAGCTGTCGATCGCCGACGCGCCGTTCAAGGACGTGCCGATCATCGACCTGATCGGCCGCGTCCAGGCCGACGTGGTGAAGGCGGCGCTGGCCGGCGGCCAGTACGCCAAGCTGCCGGTGCTCGCCCAGGCCGCGCCGTTCAACCGCACCGCGCGGATCCCGGCCGGCGAGGTCAAGCTGCGCGACGCGGCCGGCCTGTACATCTACGAGAACACCCTGGAGGCCCGCATCCTGACGGGCGCCCAGCTCAAGGACTACCTGGAGTTCTCGGCCCGGTACTACAACCAGCTGGCCCCGGGCGCCCCGGTCGACCGCGCGACGCTGACCAACGCGCAGAACACCCCGGACTACAACTACGACTCGGTGTACGGCCTGAGCTACGACATCGACGTCGCGCAGCCGGCCGGCTCGCGCATCGTCAACCTCAGCTTCGAGGGCAAGCCGATCGACCTCGCCGCCCAGTTCGTGCTGGCCGTCAACAACTACCGGGCCAACGGCGGCGGCAACTTCCCGCACGTGGCCGCCGCCCCGAAGGTGTGGGCCAACTCGGACGAGATCCGCAACGCGATGATCGCCTGGGTGAAGGCCAGGGGCGTCATCGACCCGGCCGACTTCGCCGCCGAGTCCTGGCGCCTGGTCCGCGCCGGCCAGCCGGTGTTCTGAACCCGCTGAGCCCACCCGGCCGCAGCTCCGGTGGCCCCGGCCCGTCCCCGCGACGGCCCGGGGCCACCGCCTTTCCCGGGCGCGGCCCGCCCGCGCTCCCGGCGCCCGCCGCCCGCACGGTGGGAGGATGGCGGCATGACCGGGTCCCGCATCCCCGAACGGCATGCTCAGCTGGTGGCCTACGCGCAGAGTCTCACCCCGCCGGCCGACTGGAAGGCCGAGGTGTCGGGCGACGAGATCATCGTGATGGCCGGCCCGTCGGTGATCCACCAACGCAACCTGCTGATCGTCCGCGAGCAGTTCGACGCGCACCGCCCGGCGGACCTGATGCCGAGCGAGAACACCGACCTGGCGTCGCCGAACGTCGGCAAGCTGCGCAATCCGGACCTCACCTACATCCCGATCGCCACGGTCGAACTCGGCGGGAACGAGGTGCCCGCGGAGCTGGCGGCCGTCGCGGTCGAGATCGTCTCACCGTCCAACCCGGAGAACGACCTGGTCGGCAAGGTCCGGGACCACCCGCTGATGCACATTCCGCTGTACCTGGTGATCGACCCGCGCGAGGGCGGGCTCGTCCTGTACTCCGAGCCCGACGGCGGCACCTACCGTCGGCAGTGGGCAGGAAGCTTCGGGGACGAGGTGCCGGTCCCGGTCCCCTTTTCCTTCGGCCTCGCCACGGACCGGCTGCTCCGCTACCCGGCCGGCTGAGGCGCCGGCCGGCGGGGCCCCGCGTGCGACGGGCCCGGCCGGCCGCGAGGCTCAGAACGGGAAGCGGCTGCGCCCGTGCTGGACGGAGATCCACTTCACCGTGGTGAAGGCGTCGACCGTGGAGTCGCCGTTGAGCCGGCCCACACCCGAGTTCTTCTCGCCGCCGAAGGGCACGATCGGCTCGTCGGCGATGGTGCCGTCGTTGACGTGGATCATGCCGGTCTCGATCCGCTGCGCCACCCGCACGCCGCGCTCGACGTCCGCGGTGTGGACGGCGCCGCTGAGGCCGAACGGGGTGTCGTTGGCGAGCCGGACGGCCTCGTCCTCGCCGTCGAAGGGCACCACCAGGACGACGGGGCCGAAGAGTTCGCGCTGCAGGATCGGGGCGCCCGCCGGCAGGTCGCCGAGCACGACCGGGTCCATCAGGCTGCCGTTGGTCCCGCCGCGGAGCAGCGCGGTGGCGCCGGAGGCGACGGCCTGGTCGACCTGGGCGGTGATGGCGTCGGCCTGGACCTGGTTGATCAGCGGGCCGATCTGGGTGGCCGGGTCCTTGGGGTCGCCGACCCGCAGGCCGGCGATCTTGGCGACGAACTTCTCGGTGAACTCGGCCTGGACGCTGCGGTCCACGAGCACCCGGTTGGCGGCCATGCAGACCTGGCCCTGGTGCGCGAAGCGGCTGAACACGGCGGCATCCACCGCGTAGTCGAGGTCGGCGTCCTCCAGCACGATCAGCGCGCTGTTGCCGCCGAGTTCGAGCACCGTCCGCTTGAAGTGCGAGGCGGCGACGGTCGCGACGTGCCGGCCGATCTTGTCGGAGCCGGTGAAGGAGATGACCTTCGGCACCGGGTGCTCGATGAACGCGTCGCCGATCTCGGCGATGTCGGTGACCACCACGTTGAGCAGGCCGGGCGGCAGGCCCGCCTCTTCGAAGATCCTGGCGATCAGGGTGCCGCCGACCACCGGGGTCTCCTGGTGCGGCTTGAGCACGACGCCGTTGCCGAGCGCCAGGGCCGGGGCGACGGCCTTGAGCGACAGGAACAGCGGGAAGTTGAACGGGCTGATCACGCCGACCACGCCGACCGGGAGGCGGTAGAGGCGGTTCTCCTTGCCCTCGACCGGCGAGGGCAGCAGCCGGCCCTCGGGGCGGATCGCCAGCTGCATCGACTCGCGCAGCATGTCCCGGGTGAGGGAGAGTTCGAAGCCGGCCTTGAGCGCGGTGCCGCCGAGCTCGGTCATGATCGCCTCGGTGATCTCCTGCTCGCGCTCCTCCACGATCCGCAGCGCGCGCTCGAAGACCAGCCGGCGGGCGTACGGGCTGGTGGCGGCCCACTCCTTCTGGGCCCGCTCGGCCGCCCGGTAGGCCCGGTCGACCTCCTCGACGGTGGCGACGGTGATGGTGGCCAGCTTGTCACCGGTGTAGGGGTCGACGTCGACGATGTCCCAGGAGCCGCTGCCGGCCCGCCACTCGCCGTCGATGTACTGCAGCGCCAGCTCGGAAAGGTACGACATCTGAACCCTCTCATGCCGATTCGGGAGGGCTCGCGAGCCATCCTCGATCAGATCTGATCGAGGCTCATGGTACTTATGCTTCAGAGCTCTTGGCGTACGGAGCGAAGAAGTTCCCGTGTCCGCTCGGGGCCGAGCCCGTCCGAGGCCAGGCCGTCCATCGCACCGGCGTACTCGGCCACCTCGGCGGGCTTGTCCAGGTACAGCGCGGTGGTGAACTGCTCCAGGTAGACGACGTCGGCGAGTTCCGGCTCGGCGAAGCTGAGCACCGAGAAGGCGCCGCCCTCCGCCCGCAGCCCGCCGAACCCGAGCGGCATCACCTGGAGCACCACGTTGGGCAGGTCGGTCAGCTCCAGCAGCCGGTCGATCTGCGCCCGCATCAGCTCCGGCCCGCCCCAGGGGCGGCGCAGCGCGGCCTCGTCCAGGACGGCGAGCAGCCGCGGCGCCCGCTCGGCGGTGAGCACCTGCTGGCGCTTCAGCCGGACCTCGACCCGCCGCTCGACCTCCTCCGCCTCGGTGACGTGCCCGCCGTGCGTGATCACCGCCCGCGCGTAGTCGGCGGTCTGCAGCAGCCCGTGCACGAACTGGACCTCGTAGCTGCGGATGCGGGAGGCGGCCTCCTCCAGCCCGAGGTAGGTCTGGAACCAGCCGGGCAGCACGTCGCCGTACGCGTGCCACCAGGACGTCGCGTTGGCGTCGCGGACCAGCCCGAGCACGGAGGCGCGCTCCTGCTCGGCCTCCACCCCGTACAGGGTGAGCAGGTCGGCGACGTCGCGCTCCTTGAAGCCGACCCGGCCGAGCTCCATCCGGCTGATCTTGGACTCGGAGGCGCGGATCGAGTAGCCGGCCTCCTCCCGGCTGACGCCCCGGGCCTCCCGCAGCCTGCGCAGCTGGGAGCCCAGCAGCAGGCGCCGCACCGTGGCACCGCCGCCCGCCTGAGTCATGCTCATCCCGTCAACCTCCGCACCTCGCGCAGCCCCCCGGCCGTCGGCCGCAGTCTGCCACTTGGCACCGACAAACAACAGTCCGTCAGCGCAGGCGTTCCAGCCGCAGCAGCCCGGGCACCGCGGCCAGGCTCAGCACCAGGAGGAACAGCCAGGGCCAGGCGGCGCCGCGGCCGAGCAGCAGGGTGAGCAGGGCGGGGGCGACGGCCTGGCCGAGGTTCCAGGAGAGCTGGTAGACGGCGAGGTAGCGGCCGCGCCGGTCCGGGTCGGCCAGCGAGACGCTGAGCTCCTCGGCGTAGGGGGTGGCGACGGTCTCGGCGAGGTTGTAGACGGCCATCGCCGCGAACAGGCCGGCCGGCACGATCCAGCCGGGGGCGGCGGCGAGCAGGGCGAAGAGGCCGAAGGAGAGGGCGTTCAGCAGCGCCCCGGCGGCGACCACCCGCGTCGGGCGGAAGCGCTCCAGCCGGCGGGCCACCGCGTTCTGGGTCAGCACCACCTGGACGCCGTTGAGCACGAGCAGCGTGCCGGCCAGCCAGGCGTCGCGGTGCAGGCCCTCGGTGAGGTAGACGGCGAGCAGCATGCTGATGATCATCGAGCCGAAGACGAAGGCGAGGTGGACGACGACCAGCAACAGGTACCGCCGGTCCCGCAGCACCGCCCGGTAGCCGCCGCCCGCGCGCCCCGCTCCCGGCGCCGCCCCGCCCGGCCGCGGAGCCGGGCGGGCGGGCTCGGCGGCCAGTGGCCGCCAGGAGGCCAGCAGGCCCGTCGCGAGCGCGTAGCTGGCCGCGTTGAGCACCACCAGCACCCGCAGCCCGCCCGTCCCGGCACCGGCCACCAGGACGGCCCCCAGCGCCCCTCCCAGCCCCATCCCGGTGTTGCGCAGCGTCTGCACCAGGGCGAACCAGCGGGTCCGTTCCCCCTCCGCCGAGGCGAGCACCACCAGGCCGGTGCTGGAGGTCCAGTAGCCGACGTGGCCGATCTGGGCGAGCAGGCAGACCAGCACGATCTGCCAGGCCTGCCCGGCGAGCAGGAAGCCGCCGTACGCGAGCGCGGAGAGCGCGTTGCCGCAGGCCGCCACCGTCCGGGCGCCGTACCGGTCGATCAGCGGGCCGACCACGATCGCGGTGGGCAGGGCGAGCAGCCGGGCGGTGGAGACGGCGGCGCCGATGGCGGCCAGGCCCAGGCCGGTGGTGCGGGCGAAGTAGACGAGGGTGAAGGCGAGGATCAGCCCGGTGCCGAGGCTGTCCACGAGGTGGGCGCCGATCAGGCGGTTCCGGCCGGTGGTCCGCGGGAGGCCGAGCCGGTCGCGGAGCGGGGTGGGTGTGGCGGTGGTCATGGACCGAGCCTCCCGGCGGTGGGATGCTGCGCCCAGAGATTCCACCATGATCGAATCCTGGCAGGGCGCGGTTCGCCCGCCGGCCGGGCGCCGGCCCTCCCGCACCGGCGACACCCCCGGAGACACCCGTGCTCACCTTGGACTTCTCGGCCCAGGACCTCGCCGCCACCCGCTTCGCCTGCTCGCGGGTGGTCGAGGTGGTGATGAGCATCCAGGTGCTCAAGGATCCGGGCGCCAAGGCCGTCCACCTGCCGTGGGTGCGCCGGGCCCGCGAGCGGCTGGCGGCCGACCGCGTCCGGTACGAGCTGCTGTCGCAGCTGGTGCCGATGCCGGCCTGGCACCTGCCGCAGTTCCTGACCGCCCTGCCCGCCGCCACCGCGCCCGGCATCGAGGCCGAGCTCGCCGCGCTGACGGCCACCCCGCCGGCCGCCGTCCGGGCCGAACTGGACCTCGTCGGGCGGCCGTTGCCGCCACTGGTGGCCGCGCTGTACGCCGATCCGGAGCCGGGGCTGGAGCGGCTGGCCGGCGAGGTCCGGGCGTACTGGTCGGCGGTCGTGGAGCCGTACTGGGGGCGGATCGTGCGGCTGGTGGAGGGCGAGGTGCTGTACCGGGCGCGGCGGATGGCCGCCGACGGCCCGGCGGCGCTGTTCGACGGCCTGCACCCGAAGGTGCGCTGGCAGGACGGCCGGATGACGGTGGCGCAGCGCCGGTACGAGATCGAGCGGCGGCTGGACGGCGGCCGCGGGCTGGTGCTGGTGCCGTCGGTGTTCGTCTGGCCGGGCATGGTCTGGCAGGTGGAGCCGGAGGGGCAGCCCGGTCTGGTCTATCCGCCGCGCGGGGTGGCCACGCTCTGGGAGACGGCCGGGGCCACCGCGCCGGAGGGGCTGGCCGCGGTCCTGGGCCGCACCCGGGCCCGGCTGCTGGCGGAGCTGGAGTCGCCGGCCTCGACCACCGAGCTGGCCGCCCGGACGGGCGGCTCGGCGGCGAACGTCTCGCACCACCTCACCGCCCTGCACGGTGCCGGTCTGCTGGCCCGCCATCGCACCGGGCGCACGGTGCTCTACGCCCGCACGGAGGCGGCCGAACTGCTGCTCCGCGGCTGAGCGGGCCCGGCCCCGGCCCGGGCGTGGAACGGCCCGACACGGAACGGCCCGGGCGGGCCCCGGCCCGGAACGCGGAACGGCGCCCGCCCTCCACTGGTCGGGGAGAGGGCAGGCGCCTGGGTACCGCGTGGGCCCGGCGACGCTGGCGGGGGCAGCGGCTCGTACTCCCGGCAATGCGGTGCCGGGCGTTCTGGGGTCCGCCCGGTCCGCCGGCGGGAGTGGCCGCCGGCGGACCGGGCGGTGCGTCAGACCACCAGCGGGCGGTCCGTGGGGCGGATCGGGGCGGGCAGCGGGGTCTTGCCGCCGAGGTACTTGTCGACCGCCGCGGCGGCCGAGCGGCCCTCCGCGATGGCCCACACGATCAGCGACTGGCCGCGGCCTGCGTCACCGCAGACGTACACGCCGTCCACGTTGGTGGCGAACCGGGCGTCCCGCGCCACGTTGCCGCGGGCGTCCAGCTCGACGCCGAGCTGCTCGACCAGGCCGTTGCGGACGTCCGTGCCGGTGAAGCCCATGGCCAGGGTGACCAGCTGCGCCGGGATGGACCGCTCGGTGCCGGGCACCGGCTCGAACCGGCCGTCCTTGAACTCCACCTCGACGAGGTGCAGCTCCTGGACGTTGCCGTCCTCGTCCCCGGTGAAGTGGGTGGTGTTGACCGCGTAGACCCGCTCGCCACCCTCCTCGTGGGCCGAGGTGACCTTGTAGGTCATCGGCATGGTCGGCCACGGCTGGTTGCCGGGGCGGTCGTCGCCCGGCCGCGGCATGATCTCCAGCTGGGTGACCGAGGCCGCGCCCTGGCGCAGTGCGGTGCCGAGGCAGTCGGCGCCGGTGTCGCCGCCGCCGATGACGACGACGTGCTTGCCCTTGGCGCTGATCGGGGAGTCGACGAAGTCGCCCTCCTGCACCTTGTTGGCCAGCGGCAGGTACTCCATGGCCTGGTGGATGCCCTTGAACTCGCGTCCGGGCACCGGCAGGTCGCGGGCGGTGGTGGCGCCGGCGGCGACGACGACGGCGTCGAAGCGCTCGCGCAGCTGCTGGCCGGTGATGTCCTCGCCGACGTGCACGCCGGTGCGGAACCGGGTGCCCTCCGCGCGCATCTGCTCGATGCGGCGGTTGATGTGGCGCTTCTCCATCTTGAACTCGGGGATGCCGTAGCGCAGCAGGCCGCCGACGCGGTCGGCGCGCTCGTACACCACCACGGTGTGCCCGGCCCGGGTGAGCTGCTGGGCGACGGCCAGGCCGGCCGGGCCGGAGCCGACCACCGCGACGGTCTTGCCGGAGAGCCGCTCCGGGATCTGCGGCAGCACGCCGCCGCGGTCCCAGGCCTTGTCGATGATGGTGACCTCGACGTTCTTGATGGTCACCGCGTCCTGGTTGATGCCGAGGACGCACGCCGACTCGCACGGGGCCGGGCAGAGCCGCCCGGTGAACTCCGGGAAGTTGTTGGTGGCGTGCAGCCGCTCGATCGCCCCGGTGAAGTCGTCCCGGTAGGCCAGGTCGTTCCACTCGGGGATGAGGTTCCCGAGCGGGCAGCCGTTGTGGCAGAACGGGATGCCGCAGTCCATGCAGCGGCCGGCCTGCTTGGTGATGATCGGCAGGAGGCTGCGCTCGACGTAGACCTCGTTCCAGTCCCGCAGACGGACGTCCACGGGCCGGCGCTCGGCCAGCTGCTTGCCGGTGGTCAGGAAGCCCTTGGGGTCAGCCACGTGCCGCCTCCATCATCTTGCGAGTGGTCTCGGCCTCGGAGAGGCCGTCGCGCTCAGCGGCGTCCTTGGCGGCGAGCACAGCCTTGTAATCGGTCGGCATGATCTTGGAGAAGCGGGAGACACCGCTGCCCCAGTCGGCCAGGAGCTCGGCGGCGACGGTGGAGCCGGTCTCCTCGTAGTGCTGCTGCACGGTCTCGCGCAGCCACTCCCGGTCGGCGGCGGTCGGGGCCTCGATGCCCACCATGCCGTCGTTGACGTTGGCGGGGCGCAGGTCCAGCACGTAGGCGATGCCGCCGGACATGCCCGCCGCCAGGTTGCGGCCGGTCTCCCCGAGGACGACCACCCGGCCGCCGGTCATGTACTCCAGGGCGTGGTCGCCCACGCCCTCGACGACCAGGGTGGCGCCGGAGTTGCGGACGGCGAAGCGCTCGCCGGCCTTGCCGCGCAGGTGGACGCGGCCGCCGGTGGCGCCGTAGCCGATGGTGTTGCCGGCGATCACGTGGTTCTGCGCGTCGGCGCCGATCGCGGCGGCGTCGCGGGCCGGGCGGACGATGACGACACCGCCGGAGAGGCCCTTGCCGACGTAGTCGTTGGCGTCGCCCTCCAGGCGCAGCGTGACGCCCTTGGGGACGAACGCGCCGAACGACTGGCCGGCGGAGCCGGTGAAGGTGACGTCGATGGTGCCCTCGGGCAGGCCCTCGCCGCGGTACCGCTTGGTCACCTCGTGGCCGAGCATGGTGCCGACCGTGCGGTTGACGTTGCGGATCGGCAGCTGGATGCGGACGGCGTCGCCGCGCACCAGGGCGTCCTGGGCGAGGTCGATCAGCTGGTTGTCCAGGGCCTTGTCGAGCGCGTGGTCCTGCGTGGTGGTGCAGTGCAGGGCCGCGCCCTCGGGCAGCTCGGGGACGTGGAAGAGCGGGGCCAGGTCGAGCCCGGCGGCCTTCCAGTGCGTGATCGCGGCCTGCGCGTTGATGTGCTCGGCGTGGCCGACGGCCTCCTCGATCGAGCGGAAGCCCAGCTCGGCCAGGATCTCCCGGACCTCCTCGGCGATGAACTCGAAGAAGTTGACCACGAACTCGGGCTTGCCGGAGAAGCGCTCGCGCAGCACCGGGTTCTGGGTGGCGACGCCGACCGGGCAGGTGTCCAGGTGGCAGACGCGCATCATGATGCAGCCGGAGACCACCAGCGGGGCGGTCGCGAAGCCGAACTCCTCGGCGCCCAGCAGGGCGGCGATGACGACGTCGCGGCCGGTCTTCAGCTGGCCGTCGGTCTGCACCACGATGCGGTCGCGCAGGCCGTTGAGCAGCAGGGTCTGCTGGGTCTCGGCGAGGCCGAGCTCCCAGGGGCCGCCCGCGTGCTTGAGCGAGGTCAGCGGGGAGGCGCCGGTGCCGCCGTCGTGGCCGGAGACCAGCACGACGTCCGCGTGCGCCTTGGAGACGCCCGCCGCGACCGTGCCGACGCCGACCTCGGAGACCAGCTTCACGTGGATGCGGGCCGCCGGGTTGGCGTTCTTGAGGTCGTGGATCAGCTGGGCGAGGTCCTCGATGGAGTAGATGTCGTGGTGCGGCGGCGGGGAGATCAGGCCGACGCCCGGGGTGGAGTGCCGGGTCTTGGCGACCCACGGGTAGACCTTGTGGCCGGGCAGCTGGCCGCCCTCGCCGGGCTTGGCGCCCTGGGCCATCTTGATCTGGATGTCGTCCGCGTTGACCAGGTACTCGGAGGTGACGCCGAACCGGCCGGAGGCGACCTGCTTGATCGCCGAGCGGCGCTCCGGGTCGTAGAGGCGGTCCGGGTCCTCGCCACCCTCACCGGTGTTGGACTTGCCGCCGAGGCGGTTCATCGCGATGGCCAGGGTCTCGTGCGCCTCGCGGGAGATCGAGCCGTACGACATGGCGCCGGTGGAGAAGCGCTTGACGATCTCGGAGACCGGCTCGACCTCGTCGACGGGGACCGGCGTGCGGCCGAGCCCGTCGAGCCGGAACAGGCCGCGCAGCGTCATCAGCCGCTCGGACTGCTCGTTCACCCGGTCCGTGTACTGCTTGAAGATGTCGTACCGGCGGTTGCGGGTGGAGTGCTGCAGCCGGAAGACGGTGTCCGGGTCGAACAGGTGCGGCTCGCCCTCGCGGCGCCACTGGTACTCGCCGCCGATCTCCAGCGCGCGGTGCGCGGCGGGGATGCCGGAGGCCGGGTACGCCTTGGCGTGGCGGGCGGCCACCTCCTTGGCGATCTCGCCCAGGCCGATGCCGCCGAGCTTGGTGGTGGTGCCGGCGAAGTAGGCGCCGACCAGCTCCGGGGAGAGGCCGATCGCCTCGAAGACCTGCGCGCCGCGGTAGGAGGCGACGGTGGAGATGCCCATCTTGGACATCACCTTGAGCACGCCCTTGCCGAGCGCCTTGATCAGGTTCTTGATGGCCCGCTCGGGCTCGATGCCCTCGATGAAGACGCCCTGGGCGACGAGGTCCTCGACGGACTCCATGGCCAGGTACGGGTTGACCGCGCCGGCGCCGTAGCCGATCAGCAGCGCGACGTGGTGCACCTCGCGGACGTCACCGGCCTCGACCAGCAGCGACACCTGGGTGCGCTGCTTGGTGCGGATCAGGTGGTGGTGGATCGCGGAGGTCAGCAGCAGCGAGGGGATCGGGGCGTGCTCGGCGTCGGAGTGCCGGTCGGAGAGCACGACGATCCGGGCGCCGTCGGCGATCGCGGCGTCCGCCTCGGCGGCGATCTCGGCGAGCCGTGCGGCCAGGCCCTCGCCGCCGGCGGCGACCCTGTACAGGCCGGACAGGGTGACGGCCTTCAGGCCGGGCTGGTCGCCGTCGTGGTTGATGTGGACGAGCTTGGCCAGCTCGTCGTTGTCGATCACCGGGAAGGTGATGCCGACCGAGCGGCAGGACGCGGCCTCGGCGCCCAGCAGGTTGCCCTCGGGGCCGAGGTTGGACAGCAGCGAGGTGACGAGCTCCTCGCGGATGGCGTCCAGCGGCGGGTTGGTGACCTGCGCGAAGAGCTGCACGAAGTAGTCGAACAGCAGGCGCGGCTTCTCGGAGAGCGCGGCGATCGGGCTGTCGGTGCCCATCGAGCCGAGCGCCTCGCCGCCGGTCTTCGCCATCGGGGCGAGGATGACCCGCAGCTCCTCCTCGGTGTAGCCGAAGGTCTGCTGGCGGCGGGTGACCGAGGCGTGGGTGTGCGCGATGTGCTCGCGCTCGGGGAGCTTGGCGAGCTGGATCTGGCCGGCCGCGACCCACTCGGCGTAGGGGTGCTCGGAGGCCAGCGCGGACTTGATCTCCTCGTCCTCGACGATGCGGTGCTCCGCGGTGTCGATGAGGAACATCCGGCCGGGCTGCAGGCGGCCCTTCTTGGCGATCTTCTCCTGGTCGATGTCGAGCACGCCGACCTCGGAGGAGAGGACGACGAGGCCGTCCTCGGTGACCCAGTAGCGGGCCGGACGCAGGCCGTTGCGGTCCAGCACGGCGCCGATCTGGGTGCCGTCGGTGAAGGTGACGCAGGCCGGGCCGTCCCAGGGCTCCATCAGGTTGGAGTGGTACTGGTAGAACGCGCGGCGGGCCGGCTCCATGGTGGCGTGGTTCTCCCACGCCTCCGGGATCATCATCAGCACCGAGTGCGGCAGCGAGCGGCCGCCGAGGTGGAGCAGCTCCAGGACCTCGTCGAAGGAGGCCGAGTCGGAGTGGTCCGGGGTGCACACCGGGAAGATCCGGCTGAGGCCCTGGCCCTTGCTGTTGGCGGGGATCAGGTCGGTGGCGAGCTGGGACTCGCGCGCGGTCATCCAGTTCCGGTTGCCCTTGACCGTGTTGATCTCGCCGTTGTGCGCGACGAAGCGGTACGGGTGGGCGAGCGGCCAGCTCGGGAAGGTGTTGGTGGAGAAGCGCGAGTGCACCAGGCCGAGCGCGGAGGTGTAGAGCCGGTCCGACAGGTCGGGGAAGAAGGGCTCCAGCTGGCCGGTGGTCAGCATGCCCTTGTAGACGATGGTGCGCGCGGAGAGCGACGGGAAGTAGACACCGGCCTCGCGCTCGGAGCGCTTGCGGACGACGAAGGCGAGCCGGTCCAGCACGATGCCCTCGGCGCCGTTCTGCGCGCTCAGGAAGACGTGGCGGAAGCGCGGCATCACGCTGCGGGCCGTGGCGCCCAGCAGGTCCGGGGTGACGGGGACGTCGCGCCAGCCCAGGACGGTCAGGCCCTCCTCGGCGGCGATGGCCTCGATCTGCGCGACGGCGGCGGCGTCGGCCGCGTCCTCGTCGGGCAGGAAGGCGATGCCGACCGCGTAGGAGCCGGCGGCGGGCAGCTCGAAGGCGACCTGGGAGCGGAGGAATGCGTCCGGGATCTGCGTCAGGATGCCCGCGCCGTCACCGGAGTCCGGCTCGGCGCCGGTGGCGCCGCGGTGCTCCAGGTTGCGCAGGACGGTCAGCGCCTGCTCGACGATCTTGTGGTCGGCGATGCCCGTCAGCGTCGCGACGAAGCCGACGCCACAGGCGTCGTGCTCGTTCCTCGGGTCGTACAGGCCCTGAGCAGCAGGTCGCGCATCCGGAACGAGCGCGTACGGCGGGCGCGCGGCGCCGGCCTGGGGCTCGTTGGCGGAGTGCATGGATGCAGACAGCATCGGCTCTCCCGTCGTCGTCATTCGTTACCTCCCAGCAGAGGGCTGGGGGAGTTGGTGCAGTAGGGACGACGTTGGCCCTGATGCGATTTCGTGCAAGTTACATGATGCCCAAGATCCCGGGAAGCGGAATGTCGCGTCCACATCGCGGACAGATCCGCAGGTCAAGGGTGAAATGAGGGGCGTGCCACGGTGCACGTCCCGTCGATTGTGCCCGCCGCGCGGCGGACCGAAACAGGGGCGAAATCCCCCGGCTACAGAAGCCGATCAAGGTCGCCTGCGATTCCATCCCCGGGGCCGGGGCACAGGATGCGAATCAGCGGCTCCCGAGCCCGGATAGTGAGACTAGGCCAGGTGACGCCGGCTCTCCATGTGCGGAACGTCACGCACTGCGGAGCATAACCATGCAGGTCGCTGTACCTTCCCACGATCCGGGCCCGCCCCGCTCAGCCGACCTGGCCGCCGATCACCCAGCCGAGCAGGTACGTCACCCCGGCCGCCGCCGCGCCCAGCACCAGCTGCCGCAGCCCGCTGAACCACCAGCTCCGGGCCGTCACCCGGGCCACCACGGCCCCGCAGGCGAACAGGCCGGCCACCGAGAGCAGCAGGGCCGGCAGCAGCGAGGTCGCGCCGAGCAGGTAGGGCAGCAGCGGCAGCAGCGCACCGACCGCGAAGCAGACGAACGACGACCCGGCCGCCACCCACGGCGAGGGCAGGTCGTGCGGGTCGACCCCGAGCTCCTCCCGGACGTGCACCTCCAGCGTCCGGCCCGGGTCGGCGGAGAGCTGGCGGGCCACCTCGTGCGCCAGCTCCGGCTCCACCCCGCGCGCCTCGTACAGCTGGGCCAGCTCGGCCAGCTCGCCCTGCGGGTTGCGGCGCAGCTCCAGCCGTTCCGCCTCGATCTCGGCCTGCACCAGCTCGCGCTGCGAGGCCACCGAGGTGTACTCCCCCGCCGCCATCGAGCAGGCGCCGGCCGCCAGGCCGGCCAGGCCGGTGAGCACCACCGTGCTGCTGGAGGCCGCGCCGCCGACCACGCCGGTCATCAGCGCGAAGTTGGAGACCAGCCCGTCCATCGCGCCGAACACGGCCGGCCGCAGCCAGCCGCCGTTCACGTCGCGGTGGTGCCCGGCGGCGGGTATGCGGGGGTGGTGCCCGGCCTCGGGTTCAAGGGTGGTCACGCTCACGGTTCTCGGGCCTCCGTCGGATCGTCTGATGACTCGAAAGTAGTCCGCGGGGCCCGGGCATTTCCAGCAAAGTAAGGCTGTCCGAACAGCGCTCCGGCCGCCCTGCGCGGAGTGTCCGCGGGCGGCCGGAGTCGGGGAGATTCCCAGGTCAGGTGAGGTTCTTGGCTTCCTTGCCGGTCGGCTCGGCGCTCGCTTCGGCCGGCTCGGCGTCCACGTTTTTGTCCGAGGGGCGGGACGCCGCGGAGCTGCCGGCCGCGCCCTTCCCGCTGTCGCCGGCGTCCTTCGCCGTACCGCCGCCGTCCTTCGCGTCCTTCGCGTCCTTCAGGTCCTTCAGGTACTGGGCGTCGTCGGAGCCCTCGTCGGACGCGTCGGCCTCACCGGCCGCACCGGCGGCACCGGCCGCGTCGGGCGCCATCGGGTCGACGGTCGCCGGGTCCTCCCGGCCGGGGCGCTTGCGGCCCACGATCACCAGGTACGCGACGGCGCCCAGGAAGACCGCGATCGACACCCAGTCGTTGAGCCGCAGCCCGAAGAAGGTGTGCGCCTCGTCGATGCGCAGCCACTCGGTCCAGAACCGGCCGGCCGTGTAGGCCGCCACGTACAGCGCGAACGCCCGGCCGTGGCCGAGGGTGAACCGGCGGTCCGCCCAGATCACCAGCAGCGCGACGCCGACACACCAGAGCGACTCGTAGAGGAAGGTCGGGTGGTAGATCCCGGTGACGATCTCGCCGTTCGGCAGCGTCTTGTCGATCTCCAGGCCCCACGGGAGGGTCGTCTCCCGGCCGTAGAGCTCCTGGTTGAACCAGTTGCCCCAGCGGCCGATCGCCTGGGCCAGCGCGATGCCGGGCGCGATCGCGTCGGCGTACGCGGGCAGCGGCACGCCCCGGCGGCGGGCGCCGATCCAGGCACCGACCGCGCCGAGCGCGATGGCGCCCCAGATCCCGAGGCCGCCCTCCCAGATCTTGAAGGCGTTCCAGGGGTTCTTCCCCTCGCCGAAGTACAGCTGGTTGTCGGTGATCACGTGGTAGAGCCGGCCGCCGACCAGGCCGAACGGCACAGCCCAGACGGCGATGTCGCCGACCGTGTGCTTGCCACCGCCCCGGGCGACCCAGCGCTTGCTGCCGAGCCAGACGGCCACGACGACACCGAGGATGATGCAGAAGGCGTAGGCGCGCAGCGGGACGGGTCCGAGGTACAGGACGCCCCGTGACGGGCTGGGAATGTAGGCGATATCCATGGCAGCTCCGACGCTACAGGGTCGGTGGCCCGCCCCGGGCACCCCGTCGGTCACAGATCCCGAACAACAGGGTGCCCGCGGACGCCCGCGGCCCCCTCCGGACGGGGAGGGGGCCGCGGCGGCCGGGCCGGCGGTCAGCCGGCGTTCGGCGAAGGGTTGTTGCTCTCCGAGGCGGTGCTGGTCGGGGCCGGGGACTGGCCGTGCGAGCCGGTCGCGCCCAGCTGCTTGCCCTGGTTGGCGGCGTCCACCCACTTCACCAGGTTCTGCGGGGTGATCTCGTCGGCGCCGTTCTTCGGGTAGATCGGCTGGCCGTTGAGCAGCACCGTCGGTGTCGACTTGTAGCTGGACTTGTCGAAGTCCTGCTGGACGGCGGAGACCCAGCCGCCGAACGTGTTGTTGTTGACGCAGGCCTCGAAGGCGGGGGTGTCCAGGCCGTTGACCTGCTTGGCCAGGCTGATCAGGGTGGCCTTGTCGCCGAAGGCGTCGTTGGTCTCGTCCGGCTGGTTGCGGTAGAGCACGTCGTGGTAGTCGCGGAAGTGCCCGGCGTCCTGGGCGCAGGCCAGTGCGTTGGCGGCGGTCTTGGAGCCCTTGCCCGGCACGGCCCGGTCGATGAACGAGACGATGTGGTAGTTCGTGTAGATCTTGCCGGCGTCCTCCAGCTGGTCGACGGTCGACGAGAACTCGCGTTCGAAGATGCCGCAGGCGGGGCAGCGCGGGTCCTCGTAGACGGTGAGGACGGACGGGGCGTCGGCCGCGCCGACCGGGATCACCAGGTTCTTGTCACCGATCGTGCCGGCCGGGGCCGCGGCCGGGGTCTCCGGCTTGGAGCGCTGGTTCTGCACCACGACGCCGGTGACGACGGCGGCGGCGATCACCGCCAGCGCCACCCCGCCGATCACCAGCTTCTTCTTCCGGCGGTCGCGGGCCTCGTCGGCCGCCCGGTCCGCCAGCATCCGCTCGCGGGCGGTGCGCTTGCCTTCTCGGTTCTTCTCGCTCATCTGCCTTGACATCCACAATCGGGGGAGGGCCTGCTCGGGGTGGGTGCGGGGGTGCCCGCCGGTCAGCTCGCCAGCCAGCCGTCCACGGAGAACTTGGTGCGCGGCCACCGGATCAGCCAGGCCGCGAGCACCAGGAATCCGGTGTCGCGCAGGATCTCCTGGAGGTACTCGGTCTGCGAGGCGTCCACCGCCCCGCCGCCGCCGAAGCAGCCGCAGTCGATCGAGATGCCGCGCGCCCAGGCGGAGGCGATCCCCGCGATGAACGCGAGCAGCAGCAGCGCGGAGATCACGGCGACCAGCCGCACCCCCAGCCCGATCAGCAGCAGCAGGGCGAGCGCGAGCTCCAGGAACGGCAGCGCGTACCCCACCGGCTTGACCAGGGACTCGGGCAGGATCTCGTAGGCCCGGACGGCCTGGGCGGCCTCGGCCGGGTCGGCGATCTTGGCCAGTCCGGCCCAGCCCCAGACCACGGCGAGGCCCAGCCGCACCGCCGTACCGAGCCATTCCGTCCACGCCGCACGGCTGCGCCGCACCGCCGGTCCGGCCGTCATAGAGGAAACCCCCTCGGGAAACACCATCACGTGCTGATGAACCGTAAGGGATGAAGCCCGGTTCCTCCATATTCAGGAATTAAGCCGAAAGAGTGATGGCTTCTGACGTTCTGTCCTAATCCGCGCTAGCGGCTGTTCGAACCGCAGCCGGGGGGCGGCCACCCCGGCCCGGAGAGCTCCGCGCGGCCCTGCGGACCGGACCGGGCCGCCCGCGCCACCGCCTCCACCCGGGCCGCCTGCGCGCAGACGTACGCCTCCCGCTCGGCCCGCTCGGCCCCGCGCTTGGCCAGCGCCTCCCCCACCACGGTGTGGTCGGCCCCCACCGCGGCGCCCAGGACCAGCAGGGCGGCGGCGGCCCGCAGCAGGACGGCTCGCTGGAGACACGGCACCGGCAGACCCCTTCGCTCGCTTGACGCCCCCGAGCACGTCGTTCGTGCACCTGTCCCTCCACTCAACGCCGGTCAACCGCACCTGATGCGTGGGAGCGTCACTGTTCACCCGTTCGGGTCCCCCCGGCGGCCGGCAGGGGTCGTCGGCACGGGCGGCCGACAGGGCCGGCCGGGGGCCCGCGCGCGGTCGGGAGGGCCGGGGAACGCGGACGGCCCGCCGCCCCCGGGGAGGGGGCGACGGGCCGTCCGGGCGTGGCTGCCTACCGGCGGCGGACGCCCTCCGCCAGCTCGCCGGCCAGGGTGCGGACGGCCGCCAGGGCGGCCTGCTCGTCACCGGCGGCGTCCAGGATCCGCTGGACGAAGGCCGAGCCGACGATCACGCCGTCGGCGAAGGCCGCCACCTGGGCCGCCTGGTCGGCCGTCGAGACGCCGAGACCGACGCAGACCGGCAGGTCGGTGGTGGCCCGGGTCCGGGCGACCAGGTCCTCGGCGAGGTCGCCGACCTGGGCCCGGGAGCCGGTCACGCCCATCACCGCGGCGGCGTAGACGAAGCCGGAGCCGGCCGCGGTGACCTCGGCGAGGCGCTTGTCCCGGCTGCTCGGGGCGACCACGAAGACGGTGGCGAGGCCGTGCTCCTCCGCCGCCTTGCGCCACTCCTCGGACTCCTCCACCGGCAGGTCCGGCAGGATGCAGCCGACGCCGCCGGCGGCGGCCAGGTCCGCGGCGAAGCGCGCGGTGCCGTAGCGCTCGACCGGGTTCCAGTAGGTCATCACCAGCACGGCGGCCGCGGGCTGCGCGGCGGCCACCTCCTGGACGGTGCGCAGCACGTCCTTGATCTTCACGCCGGCCCGCAGCGCGATGTCGTCGGCGGTCTGGATGGTCGGACCGTCCAGCACCGGGTCGGAGTGCGGCAGGCCGATCTCGACGATGTCGCAGCCGCCCTCGACGAGCGCGTTGACGGCGCGCACGCCGCCGTCGACGCTCGGGAAGCCGGCCGGCAGGTAGCCGATCAGCGCGGCGCGGTCCGCGGCCCTGGCGGCGGCCAGGATGCCGCCGAGCTTGTCGGTCCCGTTGGGCTTGTCGGCCATGTCACTTACCCCCGTGGGCGGAGCCGGCGCCCGGCTCGTCGTACAGGCCGAAGTACTCGGCCGCGGTGTGCATGTCCTTGTCGCCGCGCCCGGAGAGCGAGACCAGGACGGTGGCCCCGGGGCCGAGCTCGCGGCCCAGCTCCAGGGCGCCGGCCAGCGCGTGGGCGCTCTCGATGGCCGGGATGATGCCCTCGGTGCGGGACAGCAGCCGCAGCGCCTGCATGGCGGCGTCGTCGGTGACCGGGCGGTACTCGGCCCGGCCGGTGTCCTTCAGCCAGGCGTGCTCCGGGCCGACGCCCGGGTAGTCGAGGCCGGCCGAGATCGAGTGCGACTCGATGGTCTGGCCGTCCTCGTCCTGCAGGACGTACGTCCGGGAGCCGTGCAGCACGCCCGGGTCGCCCTTGGTGAGGGTGGCGGCGTGCTTGGGGGTGTCGGCGCCCTCACCGGCCGCCTCGCAGCCGATCAGGCGCACCCCGGCGTCCGGGATGAACTCGTGGAAGATGCCCATCGCGTTGGAGCCGCCGCCGACGCAGGCGACGACGGCGTCCGGGAGCCGGCCGGTGCGCTCCAGCACCTGCTCGCGGGCCTCGACGCCGATCACCCGGTGGAAGTCGCGGACCATCATCGGGAACGGGTGCGGGCCGGCCACCGTGCCGAACAGGTAGTGGGTGGAGTCCACGTTGGCGACCCAGTCGCGGAACGCCTCGTTGATGGCGTCCTTGAGGGTGCGGCTGCCGGAGGTCACCGAGACGACCTCGGCGCCGAGCATCCGCATCCGGGCGACGTTCAGCGCCTGGCGCTGGGTGTCGACCTCGCCCATGTAGATGGTGCAGTCGAAGCCGAACAGCGCGCAGGCGGTGGCGGTGGCCACGCCGTGCTGGCCGGCGCCGGTCTCGGCGATGATCCGGGTCTTGCCCATCCGGCGGGTGAGCAGGGCCTGGCCCAGCACGTTGTTGATCTTGTGCGAGCCGGTGTGGTTGAGGTCCTCGCGCTTGAGCAGGACGCGCGCGCCACCCGCCTCGGCGGAGAACCGGTGCACGTCGGTCAGCGGGCTGGGGCGGCCGGTGTAGTCCTTGAGCAGCGCGTCGAGCTCGGCGGTGAAGGCCGGGTCGGTCTTGGCCTTCTCGTACTCCTCGGCGACCTGTTCCACGGCGGCGACCAGCGCCTCCGGGATGAAGCGGCCGCCGTAGGCGCCGAAGTAGCCCCGGGCGTCCGGCACCTCGGCGCCGGGCAGGTAGTCCTTCTCGGACATGGTGAAGTCCTTCTCGAAGATGACGACAGTGACGTCGGAACGGCTGGTCAGCCGTGCGTCCTGCGCCATCGACGGCCCTGCACCTGCCCGGGCTCGCAGCCGATCACGTAGCGCACCCGCCTGCCCAGCACCCGGCGTGCGGGCGCGCGGCAGCCGCGCGGGCGGCAACCGGGAGCGAGGCGGGTGGCGAGTTTCATGGCGGCGGGGTCAGTCCTTGTGCCGGAGGGCGGGGTGGGCCCCGGCCGCGACCAGGTCGGCCACCGCGGCGCGCGGGTCCTTGCCGGTCACCAGGGACTCGCCGACCAGCACCGCGTCGGCACCGAGGTTGGCGTAGGAGATCACGTCGAGCGGGCCGCGCACGCCGGACTCGGCGATCTTGACGATACCGTCCGGGATCGCGTGGACGACGTTGCCGAAGGTGTTGCGGTCCACTTCGAGGGTCTTGAGGTTGCGCGCGTTGACGCCGATGATCCGCGCGCCGGCGTCCACCGCGCGGGCGATCTCCTCCTCGTCGTGCACCTCGACCAGCGGCGTGAGGCCGATCGACTCGGCGCGCTCGATCAGCGACACCAGGGCCGGCTGTTCGAGGGCCGCAACGATCAGCAGCGCGAGGTCGGCACCGTGGGCCCGGGCCTCCCAGAGCTGGTACGCGGTGACGATGAAGTCCTTGCGCAGCAGCGGGGTGTCCACCGCGGCACGGACGGCGTCCAGGTCGGCGAGCGATCCGCCGAAGCGGCGCTGCTCGGTCAGGACGCTGATCGCGGCGGCACCGCCGGCCGCGTAGTCGGACGCCAGCGCGGCCGGGTCGGCGATCGCGGCCAGCGCGCCCTTGGACGGGCTGGAACGCTTGACCTCGCAGATCACCCGTACGCCGTCGCCCCGGAGGGCGGCCACACCGTCCTTGGCGTCCGGGGCCTTGGCGGCGAGTTCCTTGAGCTGGTCCAGGGAAACCCGGGCCTGCCGCTCGGCGAGGTCCTCGCGGACCCCGTCGATGATCGTGTCGAGGACACTCATGCACCCACCTCGCTTCGCTCGGCGGGCGCTGAGCGCGACACGCCCCTTACTTCGGTTCGCTCGCTCCGCTGAGTCACGGGGCGCCCCCATCATGGTCTGCCGGCCGGAGCCGGCGAGTAGCCGGACGGCCAGAGGGGTCGTCGGCCCTTCGATGGTATCGGCACCGGGGGGCGCGAGGCGCATCCACCCGGCGCGCGTCTCGCGGAACGGACGCCCCCGGGACCCCTCCCAACTGCGACTTCACACCGCCCCCACGGCCCGGGCTCAGAGCGGCGGCGGTGCCAGCCCCGCCCCGATCGGCAGGTTGCGGACCACTGTGAACACCAGCAGGAGCAGTGCCACCAGCGCCCAGCGGCGCGGGTCCGGCCCGATCCGGGGTGCCGGGCCGCCGGTCAGCGCGGCCCACACCCAGCGCACCCAGAGCACCGCCAGCACCGTGAACAGCAGGACGGCGGGCGCGTTGTCGTGCAGGGCGGTGCTGAGGTCGCCGTGGGTCAGCGCGTTGACGCAGCGCAGCCCGCCGCAGCCCGGGCACCACCAGCCGGTGGCCGCCAGGAACGGACAGGTCGGGTAGTGGCCGGGGGCGTTCGGATCCACCACGGCGAGGTACCCGGTGGGGACGGCCACCGCGGCCAGGGCGGCCAGCGGCGCGCCCAGCCGGCGCAGGACGGGTGGCCGGGCGGAGGCGGTGGGAGCGGCGTTCACGCCCCTGATTCTGCCCGGCCGCACGGCCGACGGGAACCGTGACACAGCGGCCGCGACAGGAAACGGCGGGCATGCGCCCGCCGTTCACCGGGTACCGCGGGGATCAGGCGGCGACGAGCGCGGCCTGCTCCTCGGGGGTGTACACGTGGGGGCTGGGCTGCTTGCCCATGCCCGCCATCGACATGGCCTTGCCGACCACGCCGCCGACCAGGACGACCGCGAGACCGGCCCAGACCAGCAGCACCGACGGCAGGATCATCGCGACACCCGCGATGGCGAAGCCGACGAAGGTGATGGTCACGCCGGTCCAGGCGGCGGCGTTGTGGCCGTGTGCTGCAGCTGACATCGATGGTGCTCCTTGTCTCGGGGCCCGGCCGGGCCCTGCGGGCCGCCGGCGGGTTGACGCTCTCCATTGTGCCGGGCCGTACGGCGGCACCCCAAGGCGGGTGCTCGTCTATCGGGTCACACCCCCGGCGGCGCCCCGGGCGGGGGTGCGGCGGCCCGGCGCGGACCGCGCGGGCGGCCCGCGGAGCCGCGGGCACAGCGGCCGGCAGGGATCAGAGCGCGGTCGGGTCCTCGCCGCGGTCCAGCGCCTTCCAGAGGTCGGACGGGCTCTCCGCGGCCTTCGCCGGGGCCTTGCGGGTCGGTGCGTCGTACCGGCTGCCCATGGCCGGCCAGCCGCGCCCGTAGCGGGCGGTGAGCAGCCCGGCCAGCGCCAGCAGCAGCCCGCCGGCCAGCGCCACCCAGGGCCAGCCGGTGTGGCCGACCGCGGTCGCGGCGGTGCCGGAGAGCGCGAGCCGGGCGGCCGCCTCGCTGTCCAGCGCGACGGTGTCGCCCGCCCCGGCGGCGGCAGCGGCCGCGGCCCCGAGGCCGGCCAGCAGGGTCAGTACGCCGACCGCGATCCGGCCGGCGCCGCGCACCGCGAACACGGCGAGCGCCGCGGCCAGGGCCACCAGCGCCAGCCCGCCGGGCAGTTCGGAGATCCGGCTGCCGGTGACGGACACCTCCAGGGTGCCGGCCCGGCCCTCGGACCAGACCCGGCCGGCGGCGGTCAGCACCAGCACCACGCCCAGCAGGGTCAGCAGCAGCATCAGGCCGAGCGTGCGCCGCCCGGCCTTGGCGGGGGCGGCGGGCGGCCCGGCGGGGGCGGCTTCGGCACGGGGCTGGTCAGGAACGCTCACCCGTCCACTATCCCCCGGCCGGTGTCCGGGCCCGTACCCGGGGTCGGCCGCCCCGCGGAGAAGTCGTCGGTCCGCAGCACCAGCGTCCGCCCCGCCAGCGGGAGGAACAGGTCGTTGCCGAACGGCACGTGCTCGGCCTCCCGGTAGGCGCCGCCCGGTGCGGGCGCGGTGTGGACGGTGCAGACCTCCGCCGCCGGGTCGACCACCACGTGGGTCGCGATGCCGCACTCCGCGTAGGCCCGCGCCCTGGCGGCGTGCTCCGGGGCCCGGCCCGGCGGGGCCACGTCGAGGACCGCCTCGACGTCCCGCACCCGGTAGCGCCCCCGGCCGTCGGGCCGGGCGCCGGGGGCGAGCACCACCAGGTCGGGGGCGTCCCCGACGGCCCCGGCCGGGCAGTCGATCACGGCGTCCGGCAGGACGCGGCCGCGGCCCGCGAGCTGCTCGCCGATCTGCGCCGCGGCGCCGCGGACGACCGCCCGCCGGTCCTCGTCCTGCGGCTCCATGGGGATCCCTCCGTCCGTGGCCGGCGCCCGGTGCCCCCGGAGTGCTCGTCCGCCGGGGGGCGGCCCGGGCGTTCACCGGGGGCGGTGCGGCCGGCCCGCCTCCTGCGGCGGCTCACACCACCGGCGTGCGCAGCGTATTCGCGGTGGCCACGGCCCGCAGGACGGCGGCCGCCTTGTTGCGGCACTCGGTGTCCTCGCCGTGCGGGTCGGAGTCGGCGACCACACCCGCGCCGGCCTGGACGTAGGCGGTGCCGTCGCGCAGCACCGCGGTGCGGATGGCGATCGCGGTGTCGGAGTCCCCCGCGAAGTCCAGGTAGCCGACGCAGCCGCCGTACAGGCCGCGGCGGGTGGGCTCCAGCTCCTCGATGATGCGCATCGCGCGCGGCTTCGGCGCGCCGGACAGGGTGCCGGCGGGGAAGCAGGCGGTCAGCACGTCGAAGGCGGTCCGCCCGGGTGCCACCCGGCCGGTGACGGTCGAGACGATGTGCATGACGTGGCTGTACCGCTCGATCTGCATGAAGTCGACCACCTCGACGCTGCCCGGCTCGCAGACCCGGCCGAGGTCGTTGCGGCCGAGGTCGACCAGCATCAGGTGCTCGGCCCGCTCCTTCGGGTCGGCGAGCAGTTCGGCGGCCAGCCCGGCGTCCTCGTGCGGGGTGGCGCCGCGGTGCCGGGTGCCGGCGATCGGGTGCAGCATCGCCTCGCCGCCGGTCACCTTGACCAGCGCCTCCGGGCTGGAGCCGACCACGTCGAAGCCGCCCTCGGCGCCGCCGTCCGGGCCGGGGAAGCGGAACAGGTACATGTACGGGCTGGGGTTGGTGGTGCGCAGCACCCGGTAGACGTCCAGCGCGGAGGCCGGGCAGGGCGCCTCGAAGCGCTGCGAGGGGACGACCTGGAACGCCTCACCCGCCCGGATCCGCTCCTTGACCTCCTCGACGGCCGCCCGGTAGGGCGCGCCGCCGAACGGCGAGCGGACCTCGCCGGGGCCGGACGGGGTGAAGGTGGCCAGCCCCGGGTCGACCGGCTTCAGCAGGTCGGTCTCCATCGCGTCGAGCCGGGCCACCGCGTCGGCGTAGGCCTCGTCCACGCCGCTGGCGAGGTCGTTGTGGTTGACGGCGTTGGCGATCAGCAGCACCGTGCCGTCGGCGTGGTCCAGCACGGCGAGGTCGGTGGTGAGCAGCATGGTCAGCTCGGGGAGCAACAGGTCGTCCGGGTTGAGGTCGGGCAGCTTCTCCAGCCGGCGGACGATGTCGTAGCCGAGGTAGCCGACCAGGCCGCCGGTGAGCGGCGGGAGGCCGTCGTCGGTGCCGCGCGGGGTGTGCAGCGCCTCCAGGGCGGCGCGCAGCACGTCGAGCGGGTCGCCGGTGGTGGGGATGCCG
Source organism: Kitasatospora sp. NBC_01560 (assembly GCF_045208415.1). Taxonomy (NCBI): domain Bacteria; kingdom Bacillati; phylum Actinomycetota; class Actinomycetes; order Kitasatosporales; family Streptomycetaceae; genus Kitasatospora; species Kitasatospora sp. NBC_01560. The sequence continues at coordinate 2,927,882 of NZ_CP109364.1, forward strand.
ACCGGCGGTGCGCCGTGCCAGCGGGCGTCGCCGTCCGGGCCGGCGGTGAGCACCGCGGCGCTGCGGACGCCGACGAAGGAGTACCGGGACCAGCTGCGGCCCTGCTCGGCGGACTCCAGCAGGAAGGTGCCGGGGCGCTCGCCCGCGAGGCTGCGGTACAGGCCGATCGGGGTGAGGCCGTCCGCGAGGAGCCTGCGGGTGACCGGGATGACCCGGGTGTCGACGGCGAGCTTGCGGAAGGCTTCGAGGTCCATGGCGGGCGGCACCTTAGGGGTGAGAGGGGGCGGTCAGGCGAGCGGGAGCACGTCGGCGTCGAAGCAGGTGCGCTCGCCGGTGTGGCAGGCGGCGCCGGTCTGGTCGACCTTGACCAGCAGGGTGTCCCCGTCGCAGTCCAGCGCGACCGACCTGACCGCCTGGACGTGGCCGGAGGTGTCGCCCTTCACCCAGTACTCGCTGCGGCTGCGGCTCCAGTAGGTGCAGCGGCCGGTGGTGAGGGTGCGGTGCAACGCCTCGTCGTCCATCCAGCCGAGCATCAGCACCTCGCCGGTGTCGTACTGCTGGGCGATGGCCGGGAGCAGGCCGTCGCCGGTGCGCTTGAGCCGGGCGGCGATCGCGGGGTCGAGGGCGGTGGAGCCCGGGGCGGCGGGCGTGCTGGGGGTCGGCATGGGGCCATTGTGTCAGCCCGGCCCGGCCCGCCGGCCCCCTGCCCGGATCGCGGCCCGGCCGGGTCAGGCGTGCCGTTCGCAGCCGTCCGGCCAGATCCGGTGGACGTAGAGCCCGGCCTGCCGGGCCAGTGCGGCCACCCGGGCCGGTTCGGTGCCCGGCCCGCCGTCCCAGACGGCGATCAGCTCGTCGATCATGCCGACCAGGGCCCGCCCGGTGTCGTCGCCGAGGCCGCCGTGCTCGGCGGCGGCGAGCCGGTGGACGGCGTTGGCCTCGTTCATCAGCCGCAGCCGGGTGCTGCGGTGCCCGTCGTCGGCGCGGCCGAAGACGGACGCCCCGGCGGGGACGATGACCTCAAGTTTTCCGCCGTGCTCCGTCACGGAGTCGGCGAACCACGTCTCCGGGCCCTCGTCGGCGCAGGTGACGCCGACGAGTTCGTACGGGCCGAAGGTGGTGACCAGCTTCCAGAGGTCTCCGCGGACCAGCATCTCGGTGATGCCACCCGACAGGCCCCGGTGACCGGTGATTCCGACGCGCATCCGCCTACTCCTGGGATCGTGCCGTGCCGGGGCGAGCCTATCCGACCGCGGCCGGCCGCCCCGGGCCGGTCTGCTCGTACGAGTTGTGCCAACCGGCTGCCGAACGGCCCCGGCTTGGGCCATCCTCGTGGCCATGACCTCCGAGCAGCCGGCCACCGAACCGCCGGCCTCCGCGCAGCCGGCCTCCGCGCAGCCGGCCTCCGCGCGGCCGGCCGAAGGCACCGCCCGCCCGTCGCGGGGCCTGGTCCTCGCCGTCTCGGCCGTGCTGGCCGTGCTGCTCGCGGTGGTCGCCGTCCTGCTGCTGTGGCCGGAGAAGAAGCCGGTCGCCCTGCCGCCGCCGCCCACGCCGGTCGCCACCACCCCGAGCCCGACGCCGACTCCCGTGCCGACACCGACGCCGACCCCGTCCAGGGTGGTGCCGTACACCTTCTTCCCGGTCGGCTCCTGCTTCGACCACCCGCAGCTGAACAAGACGGTCACCAAGCCGGAGGCCCGGCCCTGCGAGGGCGAGCACGACGGCGAGTCGGTCGCCACCCTGCTGCTGCCCGAGGGGCTGACCGGCGACGGCCAGATCAGCAAGGCGATGCGGGAGGGCTGCAAGGACCAGCAGGCGGCCGCGGAGGCCCGCCAGGGCGGTGGCGGCCCGTACTACGGCTACCCGGTCGGCCCGTCGACGGCCTTCTACCAGCAGGGGTGGCGGGACTACACCTGCACCCTGACGGCCAGCAACCACCCGGGCGGCACCAGGCTCACCGGCCACCTGAAGCAGCCCTGAACGTCCTTTCCCCGCGAGGTACTTCACGCCGCCGGCCGACGGGCCTCGGGCACGGCCCGGCCCGGCCCGGGGTAAGCCCTAGGCTTGGCCCATGCCGAACCACGCCCTCGCCGAGCGCCACCGTCTGGCCGAACTCCTGGCCGCCGCCGGGCCGGACGCCCCCACCCTCTGCGCCGGGTGGTCCACCCGGGACCTCGCCGCCCACCTGGTGCTCCGGGAGCGCCGGCCGGACGCCGCGGCGGGCATCCGGATCGGCCCGCTGGCCGGCTGGACGGGCCGGGTGCAGCGCGGGTACGCCGAGCGCCCCTACGAGGAGTTGCTGCGGCTGTTCCGCTCCGGCCCGCCGCCGTTCTCGCTGTTCGCTCTCCCCGGCGCCGACGAGGCGGCCAACACGGTCGAGTACTTCGTGCACGCCGAGGACGTCCGCCGCGGGGGCGCCGACCCGCAGCCGCAGGCGGTGCCGCCGGGCCGGGCCGAGGCGCTCTGGCGCCGGCTGCCGCTGCTGGCCCGGCTGGAGGCGGGCCGCCGCTCCCCCGTCCGGCTGGAACTGCGCCGCCCGGACGGGCCGGCCGTGACGGTCGGCCCCGCGGGATCCCCCACCGTACGGATCACCGGCGAGCCGGCCGAGCTGATCCTGTTCGTCCACGGGCGCGGCGAGCGCACGGAGCTGGCCGTGGACGGCCCGCCGGACGCGCTCGCCGCGCTGCGGCACGTGCTCCCGCTGCCGCCCGCGCGGGCCTGACGGCCCCCGCGGCCGCGTCCCGGCTGCGGGCGGCGGTGGCGGGGTGCAGACTCGCAGGTGGCCGGGGCGGAGCGCGTCCGCGCCTCCGCGAACCCGCCCGGCCGTCCTGTTCCGTCGAAGGGGCACCACCCATGCTCACCACCGACTTCCCCCAAGGCTCGCCCTGCTGGCTCGACCTGGGCAGCCCGGACCCGGCCGCGGCCGCCGCCTTCTACGGCGCGGTGTTCGGCTGGACCTTCCAGGCGCTCGGCCCCGAGGCCGGCGGCTACGGCTTCCTGCAGGCCGACGGCCGGACCGTGGCCGCGGTCGGCGCGCTCACCGAGGAGGGCGCGCAGTCCGCCTGGACGACGTACTTCCGGACGCCCGACGCGGAGGCCACCGCGCGGGCCGTCCGGGCCGCGGGCGGCGAGGTCCGGGTCGAGCCGTTCGACGTCATGCAGGCCGGGCGGATGGCCCAGCTGACCGACCCGCAGGGTGCCCGGTTCGCGGTCTGGCAGTCCGGCACCACCATCGGCCTGGACGCCGTCTCCACCGACAACGCGCTGGTCTGGGCCGAGCTGCACACCCCTGACCAGGAGGCCGGCGCGGCCTTCTACGCCACGGTCTTCGGCTGGCGCTCGGAGAAGTTCCCGGCGCCGGGGATGAGCTACCTGGTGCTCTCCCCCGCCGACGGCGACCAGCAGGCCACCTCCTTCGGCGGCATCGCGCCGGTCATGGCCGAGGCCGAACCGCCGTCCTGGACGCCGTACTTCGCGACCGGGGTGGTGGACGAGCTGGTCGGCCGGGCGGAGCGGGCCGGCGGCAAGGTGCTGATGGGCGCCGAGGACGTCCAGAACGTCGGCCGGATCGCCTGGCTGGCCGACCCGTTCGGCGCACCGTTCGCCCTGATCAAGGGCGACCCGCAGCAGAGCTGAACCCACGGGGCCGGCCCACCGCAGCGGTGGGCCGGCCCCGTGGTCCGCCGGGGCGCCCGGTCAGCGGACGGGGTGCCCGGCCTCGCGCAGCGCGTTCTTGACCTCGCCGATCCGCAGGTCGCCGAAGTGGAAGACGCTGGCGGCGAGCACCGCGTCCGCGCCGGCCTCCACCGCCGGGGCGAAGTCGGCGAGCCGCCCGGCCCCGCCGGAGGCGATCACCGGGACGGAGACGGCCTTGCGCACGGCCCGGATCAGCTCCAGGTCGTAGCCGTCCTTGGTGCCGTCGGCGTCCATCGAGTTGAGCAGGATCTCGCCCGCGCCCAGCTCGGCCGCCCGGCCGGCCCACTCGACGGCGTCCAGGCCGGTACCCCGGCGGCCGCCGTGCGTGGTGACCTCGAAACCGGACGCGGTTTCGGTGCCCTCCGGGCAGCGCCGGGCGTCCACCGAGAGCACCAGCACCTGGCGGCCGAAGCGCTGCGCGATCTCGCGGACCAGCTCCGGCCGGGCGATCGCCGCGGTGTTGACGCCGACCTTGTCGGCGCCGGCGCGGAGCAGCTTGTCGACGTCCTCGACGGCACGGATGCCGCCGCCGACGGTGAGCGGGATGAAGACCTGCTCGGCGGTGCGGCGCACCACGTCGTAGGTGGTCTCGCGGTCACCGGAGGAGGCGGTGATGTCGAGGAAGGTCAGCTCGTCGGCGCCCTCGGCGTCGTAGAGCTTGGCCATCTCGACCGGGTCGCCCGCATCGCGCAGGTTCTGGAAGTTGACGCCCTTGACCACCCGGCCGGCATCGACGTCCAGACAGGGGATGACTCGTACGGCGAGGGTCACGGCTGATTGCCTTCCAGTGTTGCGGCGAGTCCGGCGCGGTAGGCGTCGAGCTCGATCTCGACGAGCATCCGGGAGTCGACCAGGCCCTGGACCACCACGACCGCGGCGGCCGGGCGCACCGCGCCGAAGACCTCCTGGTGGGCGCGGCCCGCCGCGTCGACGTCGCGGACGTGGGTGAGGTAGACGCGGGTGCGGACGACGTCGTCCGCCGTCAGACCGTACGCGGCCAGGGCCGCCAGGCCGTTGCCCAGCGCGGCACGCGCCTGCTCGTACGGGTCGCCCTCGCCGATCAGGGTGCCGTCGACCAGCGGCCGGGCGCCCGCCACGTGGACGTGGTCGCCCGCGGCGACCGCCTGCGAGGCGCCGAAGCTCTCCTCCCAGGAGGAGAATCCGCCGACCCGGCCGCGTACGATCCGACGCTCCGTCATCCCGAAACCGCCTCCAACGCCTCTTCGAGGGTGAACTTCTGCTCGTAGAGTGCCTTGCCGACGATGGCGCCCTCGACTCCCTCGCCGACCAGCGTGGCGATGGCCCGCAGGTCGTCCAGCGAGGAGACGCCGCCGGAGGCGACGACCGGCTTGTCGGTGGCGGCGCAGACGTCGCGCAGCAGCTGCAGGTTGGGGCCGGTCAGGGTGCCGTCCCGGTTGACGTCGGTGACGACGTAGCGGGCGCAGCCCTCGGCGTCCAGGCGGGCCAGCACGTCGAAGAGCTGGCCGCCGTCGCGGGTCCAGCCGCGGCCGCGCAGGGTGGTGCCGACCACGTCCAGGCCGACGGCGATCTTGTCGCCGTGCTCGGCGATGACCTTGGCGACCCACTCGGGGCTCTCCAGGGCGGCGGTGCCCAGGTTGACCCGGGTGCAGCCGGTGGCGAGCGCGGCGGCCAGCGACTCGTCGTCGCGGATGCCGCCGGACAGCTCGACCTTGATGTCCAGCGCGCCGGTGACCTCGCGGAGCAGGTCGCGGTTGCTGCCCGTGCCGAAGGCGGCGTCGAGGTCGACCAGGTGGAGCCACTCGGCGCCGGCGTTCTGCCAGGCGAGGGCGGCGGCGAGCGGCTCGCCGAAGGAGGTCTCGGTGCCGGAGGCGCCCTTGACCAGGCGCACGGCCTGGCCGTCCCGGACGTCGACGGCGGGCAGCAGTTCGAGGCGGCTCATCGTTGCAACTCTCAGATCGTCAGAGGGTGTTGACCCAGTTGGTCAGCAGGGCGGCGCCGGCGTCGCCGGACTTCTCGGGGTGGAACTGGGTGGCCCAGAGCGGGCCGTTCTCGACGGCCGCGACGAACGGCTGCCCGTGGGTGGCCCAGGTGACCAGCGGCGGGTTGATCCGCGCGCTGTGCACCTCCAGCTCCCAGTTGCGCACCGCGTAGGAGTGCACGAAGTAGAAGCGGGTGTCGGCGTCGAGGCCGGCGAACATCCGGCTCTCCGCGGGGGCTTCCACGGTGTTCCAGCCCATGTGCGGGACGACCGGCGCGTCCAGCGGTTCGACGCTGCCCGGCCACTCGTCGCAGCCGGCCGTCTCCACGCCGTGCTCGACCCCCTTCTCGAAGAGGATCTGCATCCCGACGCAGATGCCCATGACCGGGCGGCCGCCGGCGAGCCGCCGGCCGATGATCCAGTCCCCGCGGGCGGCCTTCAGTCCGCGCATGCAGGCCTCGAAGGCCCCGACGCCGGGGACGAGCAGGCCGTCCGCCTCCATCGCGGCGTCGAAGTCGGACGTGACGGTGACGGTCGCGCCGGTCCGCTCGACGGCGCGCTGCGCGGAGCGGAGGTTGCCCGACCCGTAGTCGAGTACGACGACGTTCTTGCCCATGTTCAGGTGTCCATGTCTGTTGGTCTTCGGCGGTCTCGGGGCTCGCTCGGCGGCCCTAGAGGCGCATCACGCCGGAGGTCAGGCAGAGCACCGACCCGAGGGCGAGGACGACGATGACGCCCTTCGGGATCTTCTGCTTCCAGAACGAGATCACTCCGCCGGCCAGGAAGAGCCCGGCGAAGATGAGGACAACAGCGGCCTTGCTCACAGCGCACCCTTGGTCGACGGGAGGATGCCGGCCGCGCGCGGGTCGCGCTCGGCGGCGTAGCGCAGCGCCCGCGCGAGCGCCTTGAACTGGCACTCCACGATGTGGTGGGCGTTGCGTCCGTAGGGTACGTGGACGTGCAGGGCGACCTGCGCCTGGGCCACGAAGGACTCCAGTATGTGCCGGGTCATGGTGGTGTCGTAGCTGCCGATCATCGGCGCCATGTGCTCCGGCTCGGTGTGCACCAGGTAGGGGCGGCCGGAGAGGTCGACGGTGACCTGGGCGAGCGACTCGTCCAGCGGCACCGTGCAGTTGCCGAAGCGGTAGATGCCGACCTTGTCGCCGAGCGCCTGCTTGAAGGCGGCGCCGAGCGCGAGGGCGGTGTCCTCGATGGTGTGGTGGGTGTCGATGTGCAGGTCGCCGTCGGTCTTCACGGTGAGGTCGAAGAGGCCGTGGCGGCCGAGCTGGTCGAGCATGTGGTCGTAGAACCCGACGCCCGTGGAGATGTCGGTCCGGCCGGCTCCGTCGAGGTCGATCTCGACCAGGACCGAAGTCTCCTTGGTGGTGCGCTCGATGCGTCCGATACGGGACATACGGGGTTACAGCTCCTTGATCACAGTGGCGACGGCGGCCAGGAAGGCGTCGTTCTCCGCCGGGGTGCCGGCGGTGACGCGCAACCGGCCCGGGACACCGTTGTCCCGGACGAGGACGCCGCGGTCGAGGATGGCCTGCCAGACGGCGTGGGTGTCCTCGAAGCGGCCGAACTGGACGAAGTTGGCGTCCGAGTCGGTCACCTCCAGACCCATCCCGCGCAGGGCGGCGACCAGCCGGTCGCGCTCGGCCTTGAGCCGGCCGACGTAGCCGAGCAGCGTGTCGGTGTGCTCCAGGCAGGCCAGTGCGGTGGCCTGGGTGACGGCCGACAGGTGGTACGGCAGCCGGACGAGCTGCACCGCGTCCACCACGGCCGCGTCGGCGGCGAGGTAGCCCAGGCGCAGGCCGGCCGCGCCGAAGGCCTTGGACATGGTGCGGCTGACGACCAGGTTGGGGCGGCCCTCCAGCAGCGGCAGCAGCGAGGCGCGGTGCGAGAACTCGACGTACGCCTCGTCCACGACCACCAGGCTGGGCCGGGCGGCCTGCGCGGCCTCGTACAGCCGCAGCACGGTGTCGGCCGCGACGGCGGTGCCGGTCGGGTTGTTCGGCGAGCAGACGAACACGACGTTCGGGCGCTGCTCGGCGATCGCCGCGACGGCGGCGTCCACGTCGATGGTGAAGTCGTCGTTGCGCGGACCGGAGATCCAGCCGGTGCCGGTGCCCCGGGAGATCAGGGCGTGCATCGAGTACGAGGGCTCGAAGCCGATCGCGGTGCGGCCGGGCCCGCCGAAGGTCTGCAGCAGCTGCTGCAGGATCTCGTTGGAGCCGTTGGCGGCCCAGACCTGCTCGCGGGTGCGGGCGAAGCCGGTGGTCGTCGTCAGGTACTCGGCCAGGCCGGTGCGCAGCTCGACCGCGTCCCGGTCGGGGTAGCGGTTGAGGTGGCGGGCGGCCTCGGCGACGCGCTCGGCGATCCGGGCCACCAGCTCCTCGGGCAGCTGGTACGGGTTCTCGTTGGTGTTCAGCTGGACGGGGACGTCCAGCTGCGGCGCACCGTACGGGGACTGTCCGCGCAGTTCGTCACGGACGGGGAGGGAGTCGATCGTGCTCACGTGCCGGATACCGTCCAGTCGCTGTGCCAGTTCTGTTCGTCTCCCACGCTGTGCCGGATTTGTTCGTCTCCGACGCTGTGCCAGATTTGTTCGTCTCCGACGAAACGAACCTTGATCGCGTCGCCGTGGCCGGGCAGGTCCTCGGCCTCGGCGAGGTTGACGACGTGCGCGGCGACGCCGGCCAGCGCCTCGCGGTCGTACTCGACGACCTGCACACCGCGCAGGAAGGTCTGCACGGAGAGCCCGGCGGAGTGGCAGGCGCAGCCGCCGGTCGGCAGCACGTGGTTGGAGCCGGCCGCGTAGTCGCCCAGCGAGACCGGGGTGTACCGGCCGATGAAGATCGCGCCCGCGTTGCGGACCCGGGCGGAGACGGCGCGCGCGTCCCGGGTCTGGATCTCCAGGTGCTCGGCGGCGTAGGCGTTGACGACGACCAGGCCCTGGTCGAGGTCGTCGACCAGGATGATGCCGGACTGCCGGCCGCCCAGCGCCTCGGCCACCCGCTCGCTGTGCCGGGTGCGGGCGGCCTGCACCTTGAGCTCGGCCTCCACCGCGTCGGCCAGTTCGGCCGAGTCGGTGACGAGCACCGAGCCCGAGGTCGGGCCGTGCTCGGCCTGGCTGATCAGGTCGGCGGCGACGTCCACCGGGTCGGCGCTGTCGTCCGCGAGGACGGCGATCTCGGTCGGCCCGGCCTCGGAGTCGATGCCGATCCGGCCGGCGAAGTAGCGCTTGGCGGCGGCGACGTAGATGTTGCCCGGGCCGGTGACCATGTTCACCGGCTCGCACTCCTCGGTGCCGAGGGCGAACATCGCGACCGCCTGGGCCCCGCCGACGGAGTACACCTCGGAGACGCCGAGCAGCGCGCAGGCCGCCAGGATGGTCGGGTGCACCCGGCCGCCGAAGGCCTTCTGCGGCGGCGAGGTGACGGCGATCCCGGCGACGCCGGCCTCCTGGGCGGGCACCACGTTCATCACCACGGAGGACGGGTAGACGGCCAGGCCGCCCGGCACGTACAGGCCGACCCGGTCGACCGGCACCCAGCGCTGGGTGACGGTGCCGCCCGGCACCACCTGGGTGGTGTGGCCCTCGCGGCGCTGGTCGGCGTGGACCAGCCGGGCGCGGCGGATCGACTCCTCCAGTGCGGCGCGCACCTTCGGGTCGAGCGTCTCCAGGGCCTCGGCGATCTGCTCGGCGGGGACCCGGGTGGACTCCAGCCGCACGCCGTCGAAGCGTTCGGTGATCTCGATCAGCGCCGCGACCCCGCGATGGTGGACGTCCTCGGCGATCGGCCGCACCGTCTCCAGGGCGGCCGCGACGTCGAACTCGGCACGGGGCAGCAGGTCACGCGGGTCGCTCAGCGAGCCGCGGAGGTCGATTCGAGAGATCACGCCACCCAGTGTAAGGAGTGGCCGGAACCGGCGGCCCCGCATTTCAGTCCGTGATACGAAAGGCGAGACGACCGGGGGAGACGGGGGAACGATGGCGGAGCGGGCACCGGACGGCTGGACGCCGGTGGAGCAGAGCCTGTGGGAGGCGTTCCGGCACGGCCGGATCCACGACCTGCGGACCGGCGACGCCGCGCTGGACGACCCGTTCGGCGACGCCGAGTGGGGGCCCGGGCGGACGGTGCGCGCCGAGGTGCTGTCCCGGCTGCTGCTGGACGGGCCCGCCGCCGTCCCCGGCCGGGTCGCCTCGCTCAAGCTGACCGGGGTCCTGGTCGCCGGCCCGCTGCGGCTGGCCGGCGGCACCATCCGGCACTACGTCGAACTGCACGACTGCCGGTTCGACCAGAAGGTCCTGCTGTCCGAGGCCGAGGCCGGCACGCTGCGCCTGGTCAACTGCCTCGTCCCCCGGATCGAGGCCTCCCGCCTCGCCACCTCCGGCGACCTGCACCTGGCCCGCTGCCGGGTCCCGCAGGGCGTGCGGCTCACCGACGCCCGCATAGGCACCGACCTGCTGCTCAACCAGGCCGTCCTGGGCGGCGACCGGTTCGGCCGGGCCCTGTCCGCCGACGGCATGGCCGTCAACCAGGACTTCGAGGCCGACCGGCTGGAGACGCACGGCGAGGTCAGCATGCGGACGGCGCGGATCGGCGGCCGGCTCTCGCTGCGCGGCGCCCAGCTGCACGCCGTCCCGGAGAACCGCAGCGCCCTCAACCTCGTCCGGATCACCGTCGGCCACACGCTCTACCTCTCCGGCTCGGCGGACGGCGGCTGGTACGGGTCGCAGACCTACTACGGCTCCGGCTACGGCGAGGTCCCGCCCGCCGGGGCGCCCAGCACGCCGTTCCGGGCCCACGGCAAGGTCCGGCTCTCCGACGCCCGGTTCGAGGCCGCCTGCCTGCTCTCGGACGCCGAGTTCCACCTCGGCCCCGGCGAGGAGCTGTCGCTGAGCCGCCTGCACACCCCGGAGCTCCGCTTCACCTGCCGGTTCCCGGCCGGCGGCGGCGTCTCGCTCTCCCGGGCCCGGGTCGGCAACCTGGTGGACTTCCCCGACTCCTGGCCGCGGGACGGCCGCCTCGGCCTGACCGGCTTCACCTACGAGTGCCTGCGCCCGGCCGCACCGTTCGGGATCCGGCAGCGGATCGCCTGGCTGGAGTCCTCCTCGGTCGACTTCCAGCCCGAGGCCTACGAGCAGCTGGCCGCCGCCCTGCGCCGCGACGGCGCCGACGACGACGCGCGCGAGGTGCTCTACGCCAAGCAGCGCCGCCGCCGGCAGACCCTGCCGCTGCCGGCCCGGCTCTGGGGCCGGATCCAGGACGTCACCGTCGGCTACGGGTTCCGCCCCGGCCGGGCCGCGCTCTGGCTGCTGCTCGCCTGGGCGCTCGGCAGCTCCTACTTCGCCGCCCACCCGCCGGAGGCGCTGAAGGCCGACGAACGGCCCCACTGGGATCCGGTGCTGTACGCGCTGGGCCAGTTGCTGCCGCTGGTCGACCTCGGCCAGCAGGGCTGGAACCCGGCCGGCTCCGCCCGGTGGGTCTCCGCGGGCCTGGTGATCGTCGGCTGGGTGCTGGCCACCACCGTCGCCGCCGGCGCCACCCGGACGCTCCAGCGCGGATAACCCCGGGGCATTCCGGGCGTCCGGGGAACTACGCTGTGCGCCGTGACAGAACGGCTGCCGCTCTTCCCGCTGAACACCGTGCTCTACCCGGGCCTGGTGCTGCCCCTGAACGTCTTCGAGGAGCGTTACCGACGGCTGCTGGGCGATCTGCTCGCCCTCCCCGAGGACGAGCCGCGCCGGTTCGGCGTGCTGGCGATCAAGGACGGTCGCGAGGTCGCGCCCGTCCGCCCCGAGAACGGCCCGGCCGGGCCCCTGGACGGCCTCGGGACGGCCACCGGCGACCCGCTGGAGGCCCTGCACCACATCGGCTGCGTGGCGGACGTGACCTCCGCCCAGGAACAGCCGGACGGCCGGTTCGAGCTGCTGGTCACGGGCACCACCCGGTTCCGGCTCCGCTCGGTGGACACCGGCGGTCCGTACCTGACCGGTGAGATCGAGCCGATCGAGGAGCAGCCCGGCGAGGGCGCGGGCGCGCTGGCCGCCGGGGTCGAGCGGGCGTTCCGCGCGTACCAGAAGCGGCTGGCCGGCGCCCGCGAGGCCAGCACCGTCGGCCGCCAGGACCTCCCGGACGACCCGCAGGTGCTCTCCTACCTGGTGGCCGCCGCCTCGGTGTTCGAGACGCCGGTCAAGCAGTCGCTGCTGGCCTGCCCCGACACCGCGCAGCGGCTCCGGGCCGAGCTGGAGCTGCTGCGCCGCGAGACGGCCGTGCTGAGCTGGCTGCCCTCACTCCCGGCGGTCGAACTGACCCGCCAGTCGTTCAGCCCGAACTGACCCGCCGGACACCCCCGACCGGCCCCGCCCACGACGCCCCCAGGAGACCGCCGGCATGGCCAGGAAGCCGAAACAGGGCGGCCGGGGCACCCCCGCCACGGTGGCCCTGGAGCACGCCGCCGTCCCGTTCACCGTGCACGCCTACGCGCACGATCCGGCCGCCGCCTCGTACGGCGGCGAGGCCGCGGAGGCGCTCGGCGTCCCGGCGGAGCGGGTGTTCAAGACGCTGGTCGCCGACGTCGACGGCGTCCTCACCGTCGGCGTCGTCCCGGTGTCCGGACAGCTCGACCTCAAGGCGCTCGCCGCCGCGGTCGGCGGCAAGCGCGCCGTGATGGCCGACCCGGCCGCCGCCGAGCGCAGCAGCGGCTACGTCCTCGGCGGGATCTCCCCGCTCGGCCAGCGCCGTCCGCTGCGCACCGTGGTGGACGACAGCGCCCTGGCGCACCCCACGGTCTACGTCTCGGCCGGCCGGCGCGGCCTGGAGGTCGAGCTCTCCCCCGCCGACCTGGTCGCCCTCACCCGGGCCGGCACCGCCCCGATCGGGCGCTGACCCGCACCGACGCGGGCACCCGTCAGGGCCCGTCGGTCAGGGCCCGTCGGTCAGGGCCGGTGGTCCTCCGGCGGCAGCCCGCCGGGCCGGTGCTGCGCGTCCGCGACCGGGTGTGCGTCCGCGACGGGCTGTCCGTACTGCTGCTGTCCGTCCGGCTGCTGTCCGTGCTGCTGCTGTCCGTGCTGCTGCGCGTCCGCGGCCGGGGAGGCCCCCTGCGGGACGCCGTACGGCCCGGCCCAGTACGGGGGCGGGTCCTCCTCGCGCTTGCCGAACGCCGCCGAGAGGGCCAGCAGGACCACCATCGCCGCCATCGGCCAGGCCAGCAGGGCGCCGTACGCGCCGAGATCGATGTCCGCGCTGAAGTGCCCGCCGTTGCCGACCCGCCGGGCCTCCGCGACCAGGTCGCTGCTCGGGCCGAGCCGCCGGCCCAGCTCCCAGGCGCCGATCGAGGCCAGCAGACCGCCGACCGCGAGGCCGATCGCGATCGCGATGCCGCCGCCCCGGCGGCGGGAGAGCAGGAAGGCCCCGAGCGCGGTCAGGATGCCCATGCCCAGCCCGATCAGCACGAAGACGCTGTCGGCGCCGGCCCGCTGCTCGCCCTCCGGGTCCCCGTAGAGGATCTTGTTGCCGTCGACCACCAGCGGCACCTTCGGTGCCAGCCACGCCCAGAGCCCGGCCATCGCCAGGCCCAGCAGCAGGCAGACCAGCACCGTGACCGCCCCGGCCTTCAGCTCGGGCCGCAGCCGCTCCGCCACGGGCCGCCGCTCCGGGCCGGAGAGCACGCCGGCCGGCAGCGGCGGGGTGTCCCCGGTGTGCCCGGCCGGCGGCGCGTACGGGTTCGGGGCGGCACCCGGGCCCTGGCCCGCGGTGTCCGCGTCGGTGCCCGCAGCGGCGCGCAGAGGATCCGGAGGTGTGTTCGGTACGGTCACGGGCCCATCGTTTCACGACAGCCGCCCGGACGGCCCCGCCACCCGGGGAGCGGACGCCGGCCCTCCGCGGCCCCGGGGCTGCCGCCCGCCGCGGCCGCGGCGCGCCGCTACCGGGTGGTGGCCCGCCGGTACGCCCAGGTGGCGACGGCCAGCGACACCACGCCGACCCCGGCGCAGACCGCGAGGTCCCCCGCCACCGCCGCCCAGTCCGGGTCCGGCGCGAAGGTCCGGGCGAAGGCCTCGACCCCGTAGGTGGAGGGCAGCAGGTCCCGCAGCCAGAGCACCGGCTGCGGCAGGTGGTCGACCGGGAGCACGCCGAGCAGCAGCGCCGCCGACATGCCGAGCTGCCCGAGCATGGTGGCGATCTCCTGCTTGGGCGCGAGCAGCCCGCAGGCCGCGCCGAGCCCGGAGAGCGCCGCACCGGCCAGCGGCACGACCGCGAGCAGCACCCAGAGCTGCCCCAGCGGCAGTCCGAACATCACCGCGCCGGCGGCGGCGGTCACCAGCGTGCCGGGCAGCGTGAACGAGGCGTACGCGGCGGCCGCGCCGAGCACCACCGAGGCCGCCGGGACGGGCAGGGTCGCGTAGTGGTCGAGACCGCCGGTGGCCCGCAGCCGGCCGAAGTACTGGGCGAGCAGGTTGAGCGCGACGAAGGCGACCACCAGCACGCTGGAGCCGGCCACCACCGAGCGCGCGGCCGAGGTCTGCCCGGGGTCGACGACGCCGCGCATCATCACCAGGATGCCGAGCGACTGGAAGGTGGCCACGAACAGCAGCGGGATGCGGGCCACCTTGGCCCGGGCCAGCTGCGCCCGGTAGACGGCGGCCAGCGCGGGCAGCAGCCGGGCGGCGGGGGCCAGTGGCGCGGGCCCGGTCTGCGCCGGTCCGGCGGAGAGCGGCGGCGCGGAGAGCAGCGTCACTTGGCCAGTCCTCCATGGCGGCCGCCCAGCTTGAGGTAGGCGTCCTCAAGGCTCGGGGTGGCCAGGGTGAAGTCGTCCAGGGCGGCGAACGCCGGCCCGGTGGTGACGGCGGCGACCAGCTCCCGGGCCTGTTCGGGGGTGGTGCGCACGGTCCAGCGCCGGCCGGTGCGCTCGGCCCGCTCCGCCAGGGCCGCGACGGCGGGCACCGCGAGCGGCGCCTCGTCCCGCCAGACCAGGTCGAGCCGGACGTCGCCGTCGACCATGGCCTTGAGCCCGCCGGGCGTGTCGCAGGCGATCACCCGGCCCTCGTCCACCACCGCGACCCGGTCCAGCACCGTCTCGGCCTCGATCACGTTGTGGGTGACCAGCAGGACGGTGGTCCGCCGATCGGCGCGGCGGCGTTCGACGGCCGTCCAGACGGCGCGCCGGGCGAGCGGGTCCATGCCGGTGGTCGGCTCGTCCAGCACGAGGAGCGGCCGGTCGCCGACCAGGGTGGCGGCGAAGCAGGCGAGCCGGCGCTGGCCGCCGGAGAGCTTGGCGAGCGGCCGGTGGGCGAGCGGCTCCAGGGCCAGCTCGGTGAGCACGTCGGCGGCGGCACTGCGGGCCTGCGCCCGGGTGAGGCCGCGCAGCCGGCCGGTGGTCTCGGCGGCGAGCGCGACGGTCAGCTCGTCCAGCGCGGTGGACTCCTGGCCGAGGTAGCCGAGCAGCCGGGCGGCCCGCTCGGGGTGCCGGACGACGTCGTGGCCGAGGATGTCGACGGAGCCGGAGTCGGGGCGCAGCAGGCCGGTGAGCTGGCGGACGAGGGTGGACTTTCCCGCCCCGTTGGGCCCGAGCAGCCCGAAGATCTCCCCCTGCCGGACGGTCAGGCTGATGCCGTCGTTGGCCCTGATCGGGGCGATCGGGCCGCCGCGTCCGGAGCGGTACGTCTTGACCAGGTCGCGCACGGCGCAGCACGGCGGAGGCTCCTCGGGAGCCTGCCCGCCCGTCCCGCCGGCGCGCGTCTCACCGCGGTTCACTCGCTGCCCTCGCTCACGAGCGAAGACTCTACGCGGTGAAGCCCGCGAACCGGACAAGGGGGCCCGATCCCCCGCAACCGGTGCGCGCGCCGCACCGGCGGCGGGCGCCGGGGGCGGGCCGCCGCGGTGCCCGGCCGGGGGGCCGGCGGGTGGCGGTGCGTGCGGCGGCGGCCGCCGCCGTCAGTCGTCCACCACCAGGTCGCCGCCGGGCACGCGGCCGGCCAGCTCCTTCCAGAAGCCGGCCCGGATGGCGTACCGGTCGTGCTCGTCGATCTGGTCGTCCTTGTGCGCGAGCAGCCCGAACCGGGCGGCGTACCGGAGCAGCTCGCCGTCGACCCGGTGCGGGATGCGCGGGTAGTCGGGCCAGAGCAGGGTGAGGCGCTCGACGTCGCCGAGCCGGTCGGTCCAGCGGCGGGCGAAGACCTGGCCGACCTCGTGGGCGTCGCCGCCGATGGAGGTGATGTCCTCCTCGCGGTCGGCCCAGCGCTGCTCGGCGGTGGTGAGCTGGGCGAGCGTGGGCAGCGTGTCGCCGGCGGTGACGGCCTGGTCGGCGGCCGGCCGCTCGACCCAGCCGCGGTCGGACGACCAGCGCAGCACCGGGCCGGTCGGGTGGTGGGCGGCGGCGGGCGGCGGGGCGACGGCCCGCCCGGCGAGGTCCTTGGGGGTCGGGACGACCTTGAGGGCGGTGGCGGCGGGCGCGGCGTGCCCGTTGGCGACCGGGACGGCGGCCGGCCCGGGCGCGACGGACCGGACGGCGGCGGCCGGGACGCCCCCGGGCAGGCCGGCGGGCGGGGCGGCGAGGATCTTGGCGATCTCGTGCCGCGGCCCGGGGGCGGGGAAGACGGCGGAGGTCTCGCGCAGGCTGAACGAGCCCTCGATCCACTCGCGGTCGAGCACCCGCCGCTCGTCGGCCTCGCCGACGAGGTCCTCGGACTGGTTGAAGTCGCCGTCGGCGGCCTGCAGCGCCCAGAGGTGCACGACGACGCCGTGTTCCTTGGCGGACATCATGCCGGGCAGGAGGTCCCCGTCGCCGGTGATCAGCACGACGTCGGAGCAGGCCCGGTTGCGGGCGAGTTCGGAGAGCTCCGCGTGCATCGCGGCGTCCACGCCCTTCTGCACCCAGCGGCCCTCGGCCCGGGTGAGGGCGCCGAGCCGGACGGTGACCCGGGGCAGCACGCGGAGCCGGCGGTGCTCGGGCATCGGGCGGCGGTCGGGAGCGGCGTCGAACCAGTAGATCCGCAGCAGCGGCAGGCCGGTCTCGGCCTCGGCGCGCTCGCGCAGGGCGGTGATCATGGCCGTGTGGTCGACGGTGATCCGGGAGCGGGAGGGATCCCCGGCGAGCAGGCTGGCGGCGGCGCCCAGCAGGTATCCGGCGTCCACCAGGACGACACAGCGGTCCATCGCGCACCTCTTTTCGCTCGCCCTCGCAGTCCGGCGCCGTCCGAACCGGCGGTACCGGGTGGGCGCGGTACGCCCGGCGTCGGGCCCTCGCGGGGTGAGGGGTGCCCGTGGCCGCCCGATCGTTGGGTCACCTTTACCCCTGGTTCGCGCGCCGAACCTCGGCGGATGTCGCGGTCCGGCAACAGGCGGAGCGGGGCTCCGGGGCCCGGAAAGCACGGCGGGCCCCGTCCGTGTGGACGGGGCCCGCCGGGTGCGGAGCGGGGCCGGTCAGCCCTTCAGCTCGGCGGCGACCAGCTCGGCGAGCTGGACGGCGTTGAGCGCGGCGCCCTTGCGCAGGTTGTCGTTGGAGACGAACAGCGACAGGCCGTGCTCGACCGTCTCGTCGGCCCGGATGCGGCCGACGTAGCTCGGGTCCCGGCCGGCGGCCTGGAGCGGGGTGGGGATGTCGCTCAGCTCGACGCCGGGGGCGCCGGCGAGCAGCTCGGCCGCGCGCTCGGGGCTGATCGGGCGCTCGAAGCGGGCGTTGATCTGCAGCGAGTGGCCGGAGAAGACCGGGACGCGCACGCAGGTGCCGGCGACCTTCAGCTCCGGGATGCCGAGGATCTTGCGGCTCTCGTGGCGGAGCTTCTGCTCCTCGTCGGTCTCGTTGGAGCCGTCCTCGACGATGGAGCCGGCCAGCGGCACCACGTTGAAGGCGATCGGGCGCTGGTAGACCTTGGGCTCGGGGAACTCCACGGCCGAGCCGTCGTGGGCGAGCGCGGAGGCGCCGTCCACGACCTTGGCGGCCTGGTCCTGCAGCTCGGCGACGCCGGCCACACCACTGCCGGAGACGGCCTGGTAGGTGGCGACGACCAGCGCGGCGAGGCCGGCCTCCTCGTGCAGCGGGCGCAGCACCGGCATGGCGGCCATGGTGGTGCAGTTCGGGTTGGCGATGATGCCCTTGGGGCGGTCGGCGATCGCCTCCGGGTTGACCTCGGAGACGACCAGCGGGACGTCGGGGTCACGGCGCCAGGCGGAGGAGTTGTCGATGACGACCGCACCGGCGGCGGCGGCCTTCGGGGCGAGGGCCTTGGAGGTGGAGCCGCCGGCCGAGAAGATCACGATGTCCAGGCCGGTGAAGTCGGCCGTGGCCGCGTCCTCGACGGTGACCTCGGTGCCCTGCCAGGGCAGCGTGCGTCCGGCCGAACGGGCCGAGGCGAACAGCCGCAGCTGCTCCACCGCGACGTTGCGCTCCGCCAGGATCTCGCGCACCACGCCGCCGACCTGGCCGGTGGCACCCACAATGCCGATCTTCATTCCGACTACTCCTCTTGATGTTGCTGGTCACAGCCGCACTCCGCCCATCATGCCTTGTGACCGGGGCCGGGCGACCTGGTATTCCACGGTGTGAGAGCTACTGGTCCAGACCACTGGCGAGTTCGAGGGCCCGGGCCACCTCCGCCGGGCCGGCCGGCAGCAGCGGCAGCCGGACGTCCGGGGTGGGGATCCGGCCCTGGGCGTGCAGCACGCCCTTCACCACGGCCGGGTTGGGCGCGGCGAAGGCGGCCGTCGCCAGCTCGGCCAGCCGGTGGCCGAGTTCGCGGGCCCGGGCGGCGTCCCCGCGCTCCCAGGCGGCGGCCAGTTCGACGTAACGGGCGGTCGCCAGGTGCGCCGAGGCCAGGATGCCGCCGGCGCCGCCGAGCGCCAGCATCGGCGACAGGAAGGCGTCCTCCCCGGCCAGCACCGCGAAGTCCGCGGGCCGGCGGGCGAGCAGCTCCACGACCGCCTCGTCGAGCCCGCCGGTCGCGTACTTGACGCCCACCACACCCGGCACGGCGGCCAGCTCCAGCAGCGTGCCGCCCGACAGCTGCTGCCCCGTCCGGTAGGGGATGTGGTAGACGACCAGCGGCACGGAGCTCGCCGCCGCCAGCGCCCGGAAGTGCGCGACCGTGCCCGCCTCGCCCGGCCGGACGAAGGAGGGCACGGTGACGAGTGCGGCCGCCGCCCCCGGCACCCGGTCGCGCAGCCCGGCCAGCTCCTCGGCGGTCGCCCGGGTGTCCGGGCCGCCCGCGCCGACCGTCAGCAGCGCGCCGCGCGCCGCACAGACGGCCGCGCAGACCTCGACCACCGCGCGCCGCTCGCCGGCGCTCAGCACGGCGGGTTCGCCGGTGGTGCCGAGCGCCACCAGGCCGGCCGCGCCGTCGTCCAGCAGTGCGCCGGCCAGCTTCTCCAGCGCGTCCAGGGCCACCGAGCCGTCCTCGGCGAAGGGGGTGACCAGCGGGACGTGAATGCCCTTGAGTTCCATGGTCGCGATCCTGCGGCCCGCCGACCCCGCAGGTCCAGTTCACGTTTCCGACGCTTCTCGTAAGCTGAGCCGATGCTCGATGTCCGACGCCTGCGCCTGCTGCGCGAACTCGCCCACCTCGGCACCATCGCCGCCGTCGCCGAGGCGCTCTCCTTCAGCCCTTCGGCGGTCTCCCAGCAGCTGTCCGTGCTGGAGAAGGAGGCCGGTGTCCCGCTGCTGGAGCGCACCGGCCGGCGGGTCGCCCTCACCCCCGCGGGGCTGAACCTCGTCCGGCACGCCGAGGCCGTGCTGGAGCGGCTGGAACAGGCGGGCGCCGAACTCGCCAACGCCCGGCGGGGGTTGGCCGGTCCACTGCGGATCGGCAGCTACCCGTCGGCGGCCCGGTCGGTCATCCCGGCGGTGCTGGCCGAACTGGCCGGCTGGCACCCCGGCCTGGAGCCGATGGTCACCGAGGTGGATCCGGCGGCCGTGGCGGCGGCGCTGCGCGCGGGCGAGCTCGACGTCGCGCTGCTGCACGAGTACGACCTGGTGCCGGCCGAACCGGAGCCGGGCCTGGCGGTGACCCGCCCGGTCTTCACCGAGCCGATGTACCTGGCCGCCCTGGCACCCGGCACGATCGCCGAGCAGCGCTCCGCGCCGTGGATCATGGCGCCACGCGGCACGCTCTGCCACAGCATGGCCGTCCGGGCCTGCGAGAGCGCCGGTTACGCGCCCCGGATCCGGCACCAGATCGACGACTTCACCACCGTGCTGGCGCTCGTCGCGGCGGGCCAGGGCGTGGCGCTCGTCCCCCAGTTGGGCACCGAGCGGCCGCCGCCCGGCGTCGTGCTGACCCGGCTGCCGATGTACCGGCGCACCCGGGCCGCCTTCCGCGCGGGCGCGGGCTCGCACCCGGCGGTCTCCGCCTTCGTCTCCGCCCTCCACACGGCGGTGCCGCCGGGCCTCGGCGGCGGCACGCCCTGAGCCGCGCCGCCGCAGTGCCGCCGCGCTGCGGCAGCCGGCGCGCTGCGGCAGCCGGCGCGGGTCAGACCGCCAGGCAGCTCGGCCCGAGCAACTGCTTGAGGTCCCCGAACAGCGCCGGGTCCGACTTCACCCGGTGCCGGTCGAGCCGCAGCACGACGGTGCTGTTCTCCCGCCGGAGGTGGACGTGCACCTCGGTGCTCCCCTTGTGGTGGGCCAGCACCTCACCGAGCCGGGCCACCACCGCCGGGCTGAGCCGGCTCTCGGCGATCGTCAGGGTGATCGGCAGCTGGGCGGCGACGTTCGAGAGGTCCGGCACCAGCAGCTCCATGCCCATCAGCCGCGGCACGTCCTCCCGCTTGTCCAGCTTGCCGCGGACGAACACCACGGAGTCCTCGACGAGTTGGGAGGAGACCAGCTGGTAGCTGGCGGGGAAGAACATGCAGTCGATCGAGCCCGCCAGGTCCTCCACGGTGGCGATGGCCCAGGCGTTGCCCTGCTTGGTCATCTTCCGCTGGAGGCCCGAGATGATGCCGCCGATGGTGACGATGGTGCCGTCCGGCCGGTCGGCGAGGTCGGCCACCGCGCAGTCCGCCTTGTCGGCGAGGAGGTGCTCGATGCCGTGCAGCGGATGCGAGGAGACGTACAGGCCGAGCATCTCCCGTTCCTGGGTGAGCAGGAAGGACTTGTCCCACTCCTCCTCGGAGAAGACCACGTCCAGGCCGAAGCTCGGCTCGTCACTGACGGCGTCGCCGCCGAAGAGGTCGAACTGCCCCTCGGCCTCCTTGCGCTTGACGCCGACGACGTTGTCGATCATCGGCTCGAACTGCGCGGTGAGGCCCTTGCGGGTGTGCCCGAGCGAGTCGAACGAGCCCGCCTTGATGAGGGATTCGACGGTCCGCTTGTTGCAGACCACCGACTCCACCTTCTCCAGGAAGTCGGGGAACGAGGAGAACTTCCCCTTCGCCTTCCGGGTCCGGATCATCGAGTCGACGACCGGCCCGCCGACGTTGCGGATCGCGGTCAGGCCGAACCGGACGAGGGTGTCCCCGTGCGGGGTGAAGTCCGCGTCCGACTCGTTGACGTCCGGCGGGAGCACGTTGATGCCCATCTTCCGGGCCTCGTTGAGGTAGACCGCCGACTTGTCCTTGTCGTCCTTGACCGAGGTCAGCAGGCCGGACATGTACTCGGCCGGGTAGTTGGCCTTGAGGTAGGCCGTCCAGTACGAGACCAGCCCGTAGCCGGCGGTGTGCGCCTTGTTGAACGCGTAGCCGGAGAAGGGGACGAGCACGTCCCACACCGCCTGGATCGCCGCGTCCGAGTAGCCGTGCTCGCGGCAGCCGCGCTGGAAGGGGACGAACTCCGCCTCCAGGATCTCCTTCTTCTTCTTGCCCATCGCCCGGCGCAGCAGGTCGGCCTGGCCGAGCGAGTAGCCGGCCAGGATCTGCGCGGCCTTCTGCACCTGCTCCTGGTAGACGATCAGGCCGTAGGTCGGCTTGAGGATCTCCTCCAGGGGCTTCGCCAGCTCCGGGTGGATCGGGGTGATCTCCTGCTGGCCGTTCTTGCGCAGCGCGTAGTTGGTGTGCGAGTTGACGCCCATCGGGCCGGGCCGGTACAGCGCCAGGACGGCGGAGATGTCCTCGAAGTTGTCGGGCTTCATCAGGCGCAGCAGCGAGCGCATCGGCCCGCCGTCGAGCTGGAAGACGCCGAGCGTGTCGCCGCGGGCCAGCAGTTCGTAGGTCGGCCGGTCGTCCAGCGGCAGGTCGAGCAGGTTGATCGAGATGCCCTTGTTCTTCTCGATCGCCTTGACGGCGTCGTCCATGATCGTCAGGTTCCGCAGGCCGAGGAAGTCCATCTTGAGAAGGCCGAGGCCCTCGCAGGTGGGGTAGTCGAACTGCGTGATGGTGACGCCGTCGGTGTGCCGCGTCCAGACCGGGATGTGGTCGGTGAGCGGCTCGGCGGACATGATGACGCCGGCCGCGTGCACCCCGGGCTGGCGGATCAGGCCCTCGATGCCGCGCGCGGTGTCGATCACCTTTCGGACGTCCGGGTCGTTCTCGTAGAGCCCGCGGATCTCCCCGGCCTCGCCGTAGCGCGGGTGCGAGGAGTCGGTGATGCCGGAGAGCGGGATGCCCTTGCCCATGACGTCCGGCGGCATCGCCTTGGTGATCCGGTCGCCCATCGCGTAGGGGTAGCCGAGGACGCGTGAGGAGTCCTTGATGGCGGCCTTCGCCTTGATGGTGCCGTACGTGACGATCATGGCGACCTTGTCGGAGCCCCACTTCTCGGTCACGTACCGGATCACGTCACCGCGCCGGCGCTCGTCGAAGTCGATGTCGACGTCGGGCATCGAGATGCGCTCGGGGTTGAGGAACCGCTCGAAGATCAGGCCGTGCGGGATCGGGTCGAGGTCGGTGATGCCCATCGCGTAGGCGACCAGCGAGCCGGCCGCCGAGCCGCGGCCGGGGCCCACCGCGATGCCCTGGCTCTTCGCCCACATGATGAAGTCGGCGACCACGAGGAAGTACGCCGGGAACCCCATCTGGATGATGGTGTCCATCTCGTACTCGGCGAGCTTCCGGTGCTCGTCGTCGTACCCGTTCGGGAAGCGCCAGTCCAGGCCCGCCCACACCTGGGCCTTGAAGTAGTCCGCCTCGGACGCGTAGCCCTCCGGGATCGGGAAGCGCGGCATGAGGTTCTTGAACTCGAACATGCCCTCGGTGTCGACCCGCGAGGCGACCAGCAGCTGGCTGTTGCGGCAGCCCTCCTGCCAGGCGTCCGAGGAGTCCAGCGCGTACATCTCGGCGGCCGACTTGATGTAGTAGCCGGTGCCGTCGAAGCGGAAGCGGTCCGGGTCCGAGAGGTTCTTGCCGGTCTGCACGCAGAGCAGCAGGTCGTGGGCGCCGGCGTCGGACTCGGTGGTGTAGTGCGAGTCGTTGGTGACCACCGGCGGGATGTTCAGCTTCCGGCTGATCTCGATCAGCCCGTCGCGGACCCGCTTCTCGATGTCCAGGCCGTGGTCCATCAGCTCCAGGAAGTAGTTCTCCCGGCCGAAGATCTCCTGGTAGTCGGCGGCGGACTTCAGCGCCTCGTCGAACTGGCCGAGCCGCAGCCGGGTCTGGACCTCGCCGGAGGGGCAGCCGGTGGTGGCCATCAGGCCCGCCGCGTGCTCGGAGATGATCTCCTTGTCCATCCGGGGCCACTTCACCAGCCAGCCCTCGGCGTACGAGCGCGAGGTCAGCTTGAAGAGGTTGTGCAGGCCCTCCTTGTTCCGGGCCCAGATGGTCTTGTGGGTGTAGGCGCCGGACGCCGAGACGTCGTCGCGCTTCTGGTGCGGCTGGCCCCAGAGCACGCGCTTGGTGTTGGTCCGGGCCTCCGGCGCGACGTACGCCTCGATGCCGATCACCGGGGTGATGCCCGCGGCGGTGGCCTGCTTGTGGAACTCGGCCGCGCCGTACATGTTGCCGTGGTCGGTCATCGCGACGTGGGTCTGCCCCAGCCGCTCGACCTCCTTGAACAGCTGCTTCAGCCGGGCGGCACCGTCCAGCATCGAGTACTCGGTGTGAACGTGCAGGTGCGCGTACGGCTGGTCGCTCAAGGCGGGCCTCCGGAGGCTGGGGCTTGTCTGGCTGGCCGGCGAACGCGCAGGTCACGAGGGGCCCTGGAAACATATGAGGCCCGAGCACCTCACCACGGGCCCGGACCGGCTCTCACACGTTCACGGTCCTACTCTAGCCTTCGGCCCGCACCTCCTCCCGCAACGAAGGACGCACTCCATGCCCGACCAGCAGCCCACCGCCGAGCACCGCGCCGAGACCATTCTCGGCGTCTTCGACACGGCCTTCGGGGACCTGCTCGCCAAGGACCCGGCGGCCTTCCGGGTCAAGTTCCGGAAGATGGCCGCCTCCGCCTTCGCCTTCTACCGGGGCACCGCCGGCCTGTACTACGCGGACCTCACCGCCGGCCCCTTCGCCACGTACGCGGCGCCCTTCCTCGACGAGCGCACCGGCCGGGTCTGGATCCACGGGGACCTGCACGCGGAGAACTTCGGCACCTACCTGAACGCCGAGGGCCGCCTCGTCTTCAACGTCAACGACTTCGACGAGGCGTACGTCGGCGCCTTCACCTGGGACGTCCAGCGCCTCGCCGCCTCGCTTGCGCTGATCGGCTACGCCAAGGCGCTCTCCGACGAGACGATCACCCAGCTGGTCACCGCCTTCGCCGCGGCCTACCGGGCCCGCATCGCCGCGCACGTCACCAGCGGCGACGCCGACCCGTACACCCTGGACACCGCCACCGGGCCGGTCCTGGACACCCTGCGCGCGGCACGTCTGCAGACCCGGGTGGCGCTCCTCGACGGCGACACCGTCATCGACGGGTACGACCGCCGCTTCCGCCTCGGCGGCGGCGCGATCGAACTGGACGAGCACACCAGGGCCGAGGTGCTGGCCGCGTTCGAGGACTACCTGACCACCCTGCCGCCCGCCTCCCGCACCCGGCCCGAGGCGCTGAAGGTCAAGGACGTGGTCGGCCGCCGCGGCATCGGCATCGGCTCGGCGGGCCTGCCCTCGTACAACCTGCTGCTCGAAGGCCACACCGACGCCCTTGAGAACGACGTGATCGTCTACATGAAGCAGGGCCAGACCCCGGCCGTCTCCCAGCACGTCACCGACCCGGCGATCGCCGGGTACTTCGAGCACGAGGGCCACCGCACCGTCATCTCGCAGCGCGCCCTCCAGGCCCACAGCGACCCGTGGCTCGGGTACACGACGCTGCACGGGCGCGGCCAGCTGGTCGCCGAGGTCTCCCCGTACGCCACCGACCTCGACTGGACCGACCTCCACGAGCTGCCCGACCTGCTCGCCGTCACCGAGTACCTCGGCCGGGCCACCGCCACCATGCACGCCGCGGCCGACGAGTCCTCCAGCGGCCACAGCCTGGTGCCGTTCTCCACCGAGCACGCCATCCACGAGGCGATAGCCCGCGACGAGGCCGGGTTCACCGCGATGCTGGTCGACTTCGCCCACGCGTACGGGGACCGCGCCCGCCAGGACCACCAGCTCTTCGTGGACCTCTACCGCAACGGCCGCATCCCCGGCCTGTAGGCGCTAGCGGGTCGGGGCCGCCAGCCGCTCGCCGGCGGCGGCCCTGACCTCCGCCACCTCCAGGGGGTCGTCCCGCAGGTACGCCAGCCGCTCGCGCACGTCCGGCCCGTCCGGTGCGTGCGCGATGCCCAGCAGCCGGGCGTTGTCCTCGCAGTCCCAGAGGCACTCCACGTACACCGCGTCCAGGCCGGTCGGATCGATGGCGGCCAGTGCCTCCAGGTACGAGGCCCGCTCGTACGAGTGCGGCGTCCAGAGCCAGAACCGGCGCAGCAGCGAGACGGCCCCGCGGGCGTCGGGCCCGAGCCGGGCCAGCCCCTCCGCCGTCCGCTTCGGCCCGCACCACCGCCGCGCGACCCAGTCCCCCTCCAGCACGGCGACCAGCACCGGCGCGTCCTCGGCCGCTCCGTGCCGGGCCAGCACGTCGTGGCCCAGCAGCCGCAGCCAGGCGGGCTCCTCGACGGCGGCCCACTCCCGGGCGGCGGGCACCGCCACCGGCCCGAGCTTCTCGACGACTCCGCGCAGCGGCCACAGGGCGTACCTCCCGTCCGCCTGCCCCAGCGAGGGCACCAACGGGATCACCCCGGGCTCCGGTCCCCGGTCGTCGATGATGTCGAGCGCGGCGGTCCGGCGCTCCTCCGACTCCGCCCGGTCCGCCAGCAGCTCCAGCAGCACGGCGGTCCCCAGCTCCGCGAACGGCTTCGGTGCCCGCTCGCCCCGGACCACCGGCCCGGCCAGGCCCCACCCGTCCCACGGGTCCCCGTAGCGGTCCTCCGGCTCCCGCCCGGCGCGATCGCGCGCGACCGCCTCCAGGTCCTCCCACCACTCCGCCGGCCACCGGCGCGCCATCTCCTCCAGCGCCGCCGCCCAGTGCTCCCCGTCCCGCACGTAGGCCCGCAGTGCCTCCCGGGCCTCCTCCGAGCCGTCCAGCGCGAGCAGTCCCAGCACCCGGGCGGCCCGCTCGCCCGCCCGCTCCCCGCGGCCGAGCGCCTCCAGCACGGGCGCCGGCGAGATCCCCGAGTCCCTGACCAGGCGGGCCAGGTAGAGCCCCCGCCGGTCGACCGTGTCCCACCGCCAGTCCCACCGGACGCAGCCGCGCACCAGCTCGGCGGCGGCGGACGGATCCTCGGCCACCATCCGCGCGCCCAGTCCGCGCCCCCGCTGCACCAGCCCGGTCAACGTCGCCGCCGGTGCGTACCGCCCGTCGCTCATCTTCACTCCCCCATCCTCCCCGCCCCCGGTACGGGCCCGCCGCCCGCCCCGGACTGCGCGAGGATGCGCCGCAGCCAGCGGCGGCGGGCCTCGCGGGCGTCGCGGCTGACCGCCGCGTCGGGGGCCAGGGTGTCGAAGCCGTGGAAGGCGCCGGGCCAGACGTGCAGTTCGGCCCGGCCGCCGGCCTGCCAGATCGCGTTGGCGTAGGCCACGTCCTCGTCCCGGAAGGTCTCGGCGGAGCCGACGTCGATGTAGGCCGGGGGCAGGCCGGAGAGGTCGGTGGCGCGGGCGGGGGCCGCGTAGGGCGGCAGGTCCGCCGCACCCGCCCGGTCGCCGAGCAGGGCCCGCCAGCCGGTGGCGTTGGACGTGCGGTCCCAGGTGTCGACGCCGGCCATCTGCTGGCTGGAGAAGGTGTCGTCGCGGTCGTCGAGCATCGGGCAGAGGAGCAGCTGCCCGATCGGCGCGGGGCCGCCCCGGTCGCGGGTGAGCAGGGCGAGCGCCGCGGCGAGCCCGGCCCCGGCGCTCTTGCCCCCGACGACGATCCGGTCCGCGTCGATGCCCAGCGCCGACGCGTTCGCGGCCGCCCAGTCGAGCCCGGCGTAGCAGTCCTCCAGCGGCCCGGGGTACCGGGCCTGCGGTGCGAGCCGGTACTCGGCCGAGATGACGGCCAGTCCCAGCGGGAGGGCCCACTCCTGGAGCGCCTGCGGGAGGACGGACCACGCGTTGCCCATCACCATGCCGCCGCCGTGCAGGTAGTAGAGCAGCGGCAGCGGCCCGGTGAGCCCGGCGGGCCGTGCGCTCACGAGCGTGACCTCCGGGCTGCCGGGCGGGCCCGGCACCCGCAGCTCCGCCACCTCGAAGCGGCCGCCGGCCCCCAGCTCGCCGACGGTCGGCCGGGGCCGCGCCGCGGTGTCCCGCTCCTGCCGGGCCGCGAGGTTCTCCGGGGTGAGCGGGCCGGTCGGCAGCCCCGCCTCGACCGAAAGCGCCTCCAACGCCGCCAGCGCCACGGCCAGTTCGGGGTCGAAGGGCGGCGCGTCCCGGCCCGCCGGGTCGGGGCCGGGCTCCGCCGGCGTGCCGCCGGGCGTCACCACAGGCCGTCCGGCCGGGCGAGGGGGCACTGGTCCACGGGCCGGCCGGCACGGGTCTTCGGCACGCCGGTGCCGGTGCGGGGCTCTCGCGCGAGATCCATACGGTGTAGTCAACCACCCACCGGCGGGCCGCGGGAGGGGGAGCCGGGGCCGGGCGCGGCCGTCAGCCGGCCGCCTGCTCCGCCTGCTCGTCCAGCTCGGCCAGGAAGTCCAGCGCCACCGCCCAGGCCTGCTCGGCCGCCTCGGCGTCGTAGTCCGGCAGGTCGGGGTCGGTGAAGACGTGGCCCGCGCCCCGGTAGCGGTGCACCTCGACGTCCGCGCCGGCCTTGCGCATGCCCAGGTACCAGGCGTTCAGCCAGTCCTCGGGCTCGAACGGGTCCGGCTCGGCGATGTGCAGCTGGACCGGGATCGACGTGGCCGCGTCCTCGCGGATGTCGGAGGTGCCGTGCAGGAGCAGCAGGCCGAGGGCCTTCTCGTCGGCGAGCGCGAGGTTCTGGGCGAGCGAGCCGCCGAGCGAGAGGCCGGCGTAGACGAGCGCGCCACCGGAGCCGAGCAGCGGGGCCGCGGCGCCGACGGCCCGGCGGAGCAGTTCGTCGCTGCCGAGCTCCTCCTTGTACGCCATGCCCTCCTCGACGTCGTCGAAGGTCCGCCCCTCGAAGAGGTCGGGGGTGTGCACGGTGTGCCCCGCGGTGCGCAGCCGGTCGGCGGCTGCGTGGACGGCGGGGCGCAGGCCGTACACGGAGTGCAGGAGCAGGATCTGGGCCACGGGCGGGACTTCCTTGCAGCAGGGGGGTGGGCGGGGCGGGCGGGCCGGTGGTGGCGGACCGCCCTCCATCATCGCTCATGACCGCCGGGTGGCCGCGCGCACCCGCCCCGGTGGCGGGACGTCACGCGCCGGTGAATCGGCGACAAACAGTCAGTTCAACATATGGAACAGCTCATTACTGCCCGGTAGCCTGTCGGCCGTGACTGACCTTGTCGAAGACATGACCGCCGCCCGCCCGCACCGCCGCCAGGTGCTCAAGGCCACCGCCCTCATGGCCGGCGCCGCCGCCCTGCCGCTCGCCCTCGGCACCGCCGCCGAGGCCGCGACGGCCCCGCAGTTCCTCCACGGCATCGCCTCCGGCGACCCGCTCCCCGACGGCATCCTGCTCTGGACCAGGGTCACCCCGACCCCCGAGGCCGTCCCCGGCTCCGCCGTCGGCCCGGACACCGACGTCCGCTGGGAGCTGGCCACCGACAAGGCCTTCACCCGGATCGCGGCGAGCGGCACGGTGACCGCCGGCGCCGCCGCCGACCACACCGTCAAGGTCGACGTCCGCGGCCTCACCCCGGACACCACCTACTGGTACCGCTTCACCGCCGGCGGCACCGTCTCCCCGGTCGGCCGCACCCACACCACCCCGGCCGCCGACGCCGCCCTCGCCCGCCTGCGCTTCGGCGTCGCGTCCTGCGCCAACTGGGAGGCCGGCTACTTCTCCGCCTACCGCCACCTCGCGGCGAGAGGCGACCTCGACGCCTTCCTCTTCCTCGGCGACTACATCTACGAGTACAAGACCGGCGAGTTCTGCGCCCGCGGCTCGGTGGTCCGCCCGCACGCCCCGGCCCACGAGATCATCGACCTCGCCGACTACCGCACCCGGCACGGCCGTTACAAGACGGACGAGGACCTCCAGGCGCTGCACGCGCAGATCCCGACCATCGCGATCTGGGACGACCACGAGTTCGCCAACGACGCGTGGTCCGGCGGCGCCGAGAACCACACCCCGGGCGCCGAGGGCAACTGGGCGGACCGGGTGGCCGCCGCCAAGCAGGCCTACTTCGAGTGGATGCCGGTCCGCCCGTCCATCGCCGGTACCACCTACCGCCGGCTGCGCTACGGCAAGCTCGCCGACCTGCACCTGATGGACCAGCGCTCGTTCCGCTCCCAGCAGGTCAAGGTCGGCAACGGCGACGTCGACTCGGCGGACCGCACCATCACCGGCCGCGCCCAGATGGACTGGCTGAAGGCCGGGCTCACCGCCTCCGACACCACCTGGCGGCTGATCGGCAACGAGGTGATGATCTCCCCCGTCGCCTTCTTCTCGCTGCCCGACTACATCCTGCGCCCGCTGGCCAAGCTGCTCGGCCTGCCCGGCGAGGGCCTGGCGGTCAACACCGACCAGTGGGACGGCTACACCCACGACCGCCGCGAGCTGCTCGGCCACCTCAAGTCGAACGGCATCACCAACACGGTCTTCCTGACCGGTGACATCCACTCCGCCTGGGCCTCGGACGTCCCGAACGAGGCCGCCACCTATCCGCTCTCGGGCAGCGCCGCCACCGAGTTCGTGGTCACCTCGGTCACCTCGGACAACATCGACGACATCCTCAAGGTCGCGCCGCAGACCGTCTCGCTGGCGGCCGCCGCCGCGATCAGGGCGGGCAACCCGCACATCAAGTGGGTGGACCTGGACTCGCACGGCTACGGCGTCCTGGACATCACCCCGGGCCAGACGCAGATGGACTACTACGTCCTCTCCGACCGCACCCGCAAGGACGCCACCACCAAGTGGACGCGCTCCTACCGCACCCGCACCGGCACCCAGCAGATCGAGCGGGTCTACGCGCCGGTCAAGTGAGCCCGCCCGGGTGGGGCCGCCGCGCGGCGGCCCCACCCGGTGTCAGGACACCACGTCCTTGCGGGCGAAGCCCCGGAAGGCGAGGGCGAGCAGCACCGCCGCGTAGGACAGCGAGAGCGAGACGCCCTGCACCATGCCGCCCCACTCCGGCTGCGGCTGCAGGGCGTCCGCCCACGCGTACTGCCAGTGCGCGGGCAGCCACTCGCGCAGGTCACCGAGGGCGGTGACGGCGTCCAGCACCCCGGTGAGGATCGAGGCGAACACCGCCCCGCCGACCGCGCCCAGCGGCGCGTCGGTGCGGGTGGAGAGCCAGAACGCCAGCGCGGCGATCACCACCTCGCTCAGGAAGACGAAGGCCACCGCGAGCGCCAGCCGCGGCAGCGCCTCCCCCGCCGGGAGGCTCACCCCGGCCGGGAGCTTCAAGTCCCCCCAGCCGTAGGCGACGGTGCCGACCAACAGCCCGATCCCCGGCAGCAGCACCACGGCCGCCGCCGCGAACGCCAGCCCCACCACGAACTTGCGCGCCAGCAGCCGGGCCCGGGGCACCGGCGCGGCCAGCAGGTAGCGCAGCGAGGACCAGCTCGCCTCCGAGGCCACGGTGTCCCCGCAGAACAGCGCGACCGGGATCACCAGCAGGAAGCCGGTGCCCATGAAGAGCATCGTGGTCGCGAAGTTGAGCCCCGAGGCGGTGGCCAGCTCGACGAAGGTGGTCCGGTCGGTGCGGCTCGGCGTGCCGCCGATCTGGAAGGCGGCCAGGATGACGAACGGCATCGCCGCCAGCACCCCGCCGATCACCATGGTCCGGCGGCGGCGCAGTTGGCGCACGGCCTCGACCCGCAGCGGCAGCGTCCGGCCCGCCCGGTACCCCGCGGCGTGGTCCGGTGAAACGACGGCACTCACGCAGAGCCTCCGATCAGCGACAGGAAAGCGTCCTCCAGGCGGCGGTGCGGGCCGGCCCGCTCCACCGGCACCCCGAGGCGGACCAGTTCGGCCACCAGCCGGCTGGCCGGCATCCCGTCCAGCCGCACCAGCAGCCCGCCCTCGACCGGCTCGGCCGAGCCGACCCCGGCCAGCCCGCCCACCTTGTCGGCGGCCGCCGCCAGCTCCTCGGACCCGAACGAGCCGGGCGTGCCGACCAGGAGCAGTTCGCCCCCGCCGACGATCTCGGCGACGGCGCCGGTGGTGACGAGCCGGCCGTGGTCCATCACCACCAGGGTGGTGCAGGACTGCTCGACCTCGGACAGCAGGTGGCTGGAGACGATCACCGTCCGCCCGGCCGCCGCGTACCGGATCATCACCTCGCGCATCTCGCGGATCTGCGGCGGGTCCAGCCCGTTGGTGGGCTCGTCCAGGATCAGCAGGTCGGGCATGCCCAGCATGGCCTGGGCGATCGCGAGGCGCTGCCGCATGCCCTGCGAGTAGGTGCGCACCGCCCGGTCGAGGGCCTCGCCGAGCCCGGCGATGGCCAGCGCCTCGTCCAGGTGCGCATCGGCCGCCGGGCGGCCGGTGGCCTCCCAGTACAGCCGCAGGTTGGCCCGCCCGCTGAGGTGCGGGAGGAACCCGGCCCCCTCGACGAAGGAGCCGACCCGGGAGAGCACGGGCGCGCCGGGGCGCACCAGGTGGCCGAAGATCCGGATCTCGCCCTCGTCGGGCCGGATCAGGCCCATCAGCATCCGCAGCGTGGTGGTCTTGCCGGCGCCGTTGGGCCCGAGCAGGCCGAGCACCTGCCCCTGCTCCACCCGGAAGCCCAGCTCGCGGACGGCGTACCGGTCGGCGGAGCCCTTGTAGCGCTTGCTGAGCCCGGTGATCTGCAGCGGCACCCCGGCCAGGGCCGGGTCGTACGCGGGCCCACGGGCCCCGCCGCGGCGGCGGCGCAGCCGGGGCAGCAGCACCAGCGCGGCCGCCACGGCGACGGCGGCCAGCGGCAGCAGCCAGGTCCGGGCGGGCAGCGGGGCCGCCTCGGTGACCAGGCCGTCGACGGTCGGCACGGTGAGCTCCCCGGCGACCGCCACCCGGTAGGTGGCCGGCTCGACGGGCGAGGCGTACGCCAGGTCGGTGGAGGCGAGCACCAGCCGGAGCCGGTGGCCGGCGGCGAAGGTGTGGTCGACGGTGGGCAGGGCCACCGTGACGGTCCGCCCGCCGGCCGCGTCCGCGCCGGTCACCCGGAGCGGGGCGGCCAGCTGCTGCGGCAGGCTCGACCGGCCGTCCGGTCCGACGTCGTACAGCTTGGCGAAGAGCACCGCGTCCGGCCGGTCGGACTGCACCTTCAGCGCCACCGTCGGCTGCCCGGTCAGGTGCAGCGGGCCGTCCAGCGGTGCACTGTCGAAGCCGGCCGTCTGACCGGGGAAGTCCAGCGAGAGCCCGGCGCCGAGGGCGGCGGCCTGGCTGAGCGCGCCGATCCCGGGCAGCGCGGAGATGTTCTGCGGGGCGCCGCCGGCCGGGTTGGCGAAGGCCTGTTCGGCGCCGGTCAGCGCCACGGTGCGCGAGCCGGTGCCGCCGAGGCCCGGGTAGGCGTCGGCGGAGGCGCCGCGCAGCACGGCCTGGAAGCCGGTGGAGTCGACGCCGCCGGTGCGGGTGACCCGGAAGGCCGGTCCGGTGTCGGCTCCGGCGCCCTTCAGGTGAGTGTCGAACCAGGCGCCGACCCGGTCGTCCACCCGGGCGCTGCTGTCGGTGCCGCCGTCGTGCCCGCCGGCGAACCAGTCCACCGCGACGGGTGCGCCGTTGGCGGCGACGGCGCGCGCGATGGCGTCGCCCTGGTCGAGCGGGAAGAGCGAGTCCTGCTGGCCCTGCACGACCAGGGTGGGCACCTTGAGCCGGTCGGCCACCGAGGAGGGGCTGGAGCGGTCCAGGAGCGCCACGGCGTCCGGGTCCGCGTGCCCGGCGGTCGCCACCCGGTCGTACATCCGGCAGAGTTCGTCGAGGAACCGCCCGCAACCGATGCCGCCGTCCGCCGTGCCGTCCGCCGTGCCCGCGGCCCCGTCCGCCGTCCGGCCCGGGGCCGGCGCAGCCGTCACCGTGGCCGTGGCCGTGGCCGTCGGCCGCGGGGCTCCGCCGGACGGTCCGAGGTCACCCGCCGCACCGGTCGTGAAGAAGATCCCGGCCCAGAGCTTCTTGAACACCCCGTCGGCCGCACCCGAGCCGCGCACCCCCTGCGGGAACAGCGCGTCGGCCAGGTTCCACCAGGTGATCTGGCTGGCCACCGCGTCGATCCGGCTGTCGTACGCGGAGCCGAGCAGCGCCACCGCCCCGCCGTAGGAGGCGCCGGTGATGCCCACCCGCGGGTCGCCGGGCCCGTCCAGCCGGATCTCGGGGCGCTGGGCCAGCCAGTCGACCAGGTGCCGGACGTCCTGCACCTCGCGGTCGGGCGCGTTGAGGCCGATCTTGCCGCCGGAGTGGCCGAAGCCGCGCGCCGACCAGGTCAGCACCGCGTAGCCCTGCCGGGCGAGCTGCTGGGCGCGGTCGCGCTCGCCCTCCTTGGAGCCGCCGAAGCCGTGGGCGAGCAGGACGGCCGGGCGCGGGCTCGTCCCGGTGGTGAAGAAGGAGGTGTCCAGCTGGACGAGCCGGTCACTGCCGGGCGTCTCCGGCATGGCGAGGAACCGGTCCTCCTGGTGGACGGCCGGTGGGCCGCCGTCGGCCACCGCCACCGCCGTACCGACTCCGGCCACCGCCACCAGGGCCACCGCGCCGGCCACCAGTCTCCGTCCGGTCGCCGTCCCGCGACCGCGCCACCGGCGCCACGCCCCACCGAGCTCCATGGTCCGTGATCGTATCGGCCGGGCCGGTAGGCGGGTGGTAAAGCCCTCCGGGCCGCCCCCGGTCCCGGCCGCGCGGATTCACCCGGTTCACCCGACTGTGCCCGGTATCGTACGCAGACCCCGTCCCGCCCCGCCGAGGGCCCCGGACGACCCGACCGACCACGAGGTGCCCGTGCTCCGGCCGCTGCTGTCCCTGCTCGTCACCATCGCCGCCACCCTGCTGATCGGCTGGATCGTCGACCAGGTGCTCCAGCGCGTCGCCGACCGCCGCCCCGACGCCCCGGTCTGGCCGCTGCTGCGCCGCTGCCGCATCCCGCTGCAGCTCGTCGTCGTGACGGCCCTGCTGCTCGCCGCGAGCCCGCTGGAGCGGATCTTCCACCTGCACGACGACTCGGTGCACCACGCGGTGCTGCTCTGCCTGCTGGCCGCCCTCGGCTGGCTGACCGTCCGGGTGGTGGCGGCGGTCCTGGAGGCGGTGTTCAGCCGCTACGAGACGGTCACCGGCGATCCGGCCCGGGTGCAGCGGGTGCGCACCCAGCTCAGCATGCTCCGCCGGGTGACGGGCGCGGTGATCGTCGTGGTCACCGTCGCGGTGATGCTGCTGACCTTCGACACGATGCGCAGCGTCGGCGCCAGTCTGCTCGCCTCGGCCGGCATCGTCGGCATCGTGGCCGGCATCGCGCTGCAGGGCATGCTGAGCAACTTCTTCGCCGGCCTGCAGATCGCCTTCGGCGACACCGTGCGGATCGGCGACACCGTGGTGGTCGACGGCCAGCAGGGCACCGTCGAGGAGATCACCCTCTCCTACCTGGTGGTGCGGCTCTGGGACCACCGGCGGCTGATCGTCCCGGTCTCGTACTTCGTCAACAAGCCGTTCGAGAACTGGACCAGGCGCGATCCGGGCCTGCTCGCCTCGGTCGTGCTGCACCTCGACCACACCACGCCGGTCGGGCAGCTGCGCACGGCGCTGCGCGAACGGCTGGCCGCCCATCCGCTCTGGGACGGCGCCGAGTGGGCCCTGCAGGTCACCGACACCACCCCGAGCACGCTGGTGGTCCGCGCCACCATGACCGCCCGCAACCCGGACGACGCCGCCCAGCTGCGGTTCGACGTCCGCGAGCAGCTCGTCGCCTTCCTGCGCGACGAGCACCCCGGCGCCCTCCCCCGGGTCCGCACCGGCGACGAGGCCTGAACCCCGCGCCGGGTCGGAGCCGGCGCGTCGTCGTCCGCCGGGTCGGAGCCGGCGGACGCAGAGCCGGCGCGTCAGAGCCGGCGCGTCATCGTCCGGTGCGGGATCCCGGCATCGGGGTACTCCGGGCCCTCGGCCGCGTACCCGAGCCGCTCGTAGAACCCCAGCGCCTGCACCTGCGCGTGCAGCTCGACCTCACGGGCGCCGCGGGCCCGGCCGGCCGCCTCGACCGCCCGCACCAGGTCGGCGCCGAGGCCGGTCCCGCGGGCCGCCTTCACGACCGCCAGCCGCCCGAGCAGCACCCGCCCCTCGGTCCCGCCGGTCAGCCGCAGCGCCGGTGCGCCGTGGATCAGCCGCGCCGTGCCGAGCGGCTCGCCGTCCGGCCCGACCGCCAGCAGGTGTTCGGAGGTGGCGTCGAGGTCGTCCCACTCCAGTTCCTCGGGGATGCTCTGCTCGGCGATGAACACCGCATGCCGGACGACGTGCACCAGCGCCAGGTCGTCCGGCCCCTCGGCCACCCGGATCCGCCCGGGGAAGGCGGTCATCTCAGCTCTCCGAGGCGATGATGTCGAGCGCCTTGCGCAGGTCCGCCGGGTACTCGCTGGAGAACTTCACCCACTCGCCGTCCGAGGGGTGCTCGAAGGCCAGCGAGACGGCGTGCAGCCACTGCCGGGTCAGCCCGAGCCGCTTGGCCAGCGTCGGGTCGGCGCCGTAGGTGAGGTCGCCCACGCAGGGGTGCCGCAGCGCCGACATGTGCACCCGGATCTGGTGGGTGCGGCCGGTCTCCAGCTTGATGTCGAGCAGCGAGGCGGCCCGGTAGGCCTCGATCAGGTCGTAGTGGGTGACGGACGCCTTGCCCTCGCGGGTGACCGCCCACTTCCAGTCGGAGCTGGGGTGGCGCCCGATCGGCGCGTCGACGGTGCCGCTCATCGGGTCCGGGTG
This sequence comes from Kitasatospora sp. NBC_01560, assembly GCF_045208415.1. Lineage (NCBI taxonomy): Bacteria > Bacillati > Actinomycetota > Actinomycetes > Kitasatosporales > Streptomycetaceae > Kitasatospora > Kitasatospora sp. NBC_01560. The sequence goes on from NZ_CP109364.1 coordinate 2,963,853, forward strand.
GCCCTGGACGAGCGTGTGGTACTTCTTCTCGGTCACCCGGTCGTGGAACTGCCGCTTGAGGTCGGTGTAGGCCCGCTCGGACTTGGCCACCACCATCAGGCCGGAGGTGCCGACGTCGAGCCGGTGCACGATGCCCTGACGCTCGGCGGCACCCGAGGTGGAGATGCGGTAGCCCGCCGCGGCGAGGCCGCCGATGACGGTCGGGCCGGTCCAGCCGGGGCTGGGGTGGGCAGCGACGCCGACCGGCTTGTCGACGAGCACGATGTCGTCGTCGTCGTGGACGATCCGCATGCCCTCGACGTGCTCGGCGACGATCTGCACGGGCGCGGCGGGGGCGGGGATCTCGACCTCCAGCCAGGACCCGGCGGTCACCCGGTCCGACTTGCCGGCCACGGCGCCGTCGAGCGTCACCTTGCCGTCGGCGGCCAGTTCGGCGGCCTTCGTCCGGGAGAAGCCGAACATCCGGGCGAGGGCGGCGTCGAGACGCTCGCCCTCCAGGCCGTCGGGTACGGGGAGGCTGCGGATCTGCGCTGCGGTACTCACCCGTACGAGTATGCCGGACGCGCGGCCCCGCCCCTGACCGCTGCGGTCCGGCCCCCGGGCGCCAGCACCGGGGCCCGGAGCCCGGAGCCCCGGGCTACTCCCCCTCGGGGGCGTCGCCCTTGTGCGCCTTGTCGGCCTGCTGGTGGACGGTGCCGTCCGGGTTGCTGCCGCGGAAGGAGAGCAGGACGACGAGGATGCCGCCGCAGACGATCGCCGAGTCGGCGAGGTTGAACACCGCGAAGTGCTGCACGGAGATGAAGTCCACCACGTGGCCGCGGAAGGCGGCCGGTGCGCGGAACAGCCGGTCGGTGAGGTTGCCCAGCGCGCCGCCGAGCAGCAGCCCGAGCGCGATCGCCCACGGGAGGCTGTAGAGCCGGCGGGCGATCCGCCAGATCACCACGATGACGGAGGCGGCGATCACCGTGAAGACGATGGTGAGCGCCTGGCCCATGCCGAACGCGGCGCCGGAGTTGCGGATCACCTGGAAGGTCATCACGTCGCCGATCACCTTGATCGCCGCGTGGTTCTCCAGCCGTGCCACCACCAGCAGCTTGGTCCCCAGGTCGATCAGGAAGGCGACCAGCGCGACGGTCATCAGGACGCCGATCCGCCGCCGGCCCCTCGGGGTCTCCTGCTCCGCCGGGGCGGTCACCTCACCGGGCTCGGCCACGGCCTCCTCCACGGCTTCGGCGGGGGTGGGGACGACGTCGTCCCGCGTCTGGGGGGAACCTTGCGTAGTGATGATCCGCTCCGCTGCCGTGACGTGGGTGGCCGGTGGACTGCCCGATCGAGCGGGATCGGGCGACGTTACGGGGTCGAGCGTACGGCACAAGCCCGACCCCCTCGTCCGTCCCGGTCAGCGGCGTTCCTGCTTGGCCTTGCACTGGACGCAGAGCGTCGCGCGGGGGAAGGCCTGCATCCGGGCCTTGCCGATCGCCTGGCCGCAGGACTCGCACGTCCCGAAGCCGACACCCTCCAGCCGGACCAGCGCGTGCTCGGTCTGCGCGAGGCTGTCCCGGGCGTTGTTGGCCAGGGCCAGCTCGCTCTCCCGCGAGATGTTCTTCGTACCGGCGTCGACCTGGTCGTCGCCGGCTCCGTCGTTGGAGTCGCGCATCAGCCCGGTGATGGCCGCCTCGGCCGCGTCGATCTCGTTCTGCAGCCGGTCCAGCTCGCTGATCAGCTCGGCGTGCAGCTCGTGCACCTCCTCCGAGGTCCACGGGTCCTCGCCCGGGCGTACGGGCAGCTCGGCCGGGTCCACCGACTCGGCGCCGCCGCGGGCCGCGGGGGCCGCGGTGCGGATCCGGCCGGGGGCCACGAGGGCGGTGTCGTTGCTGGTCTTGTGCCGTGCGGTAGTGGTCACGGTCCCCTCCCCTGGTTCGCCTGCCACGGCCTTGCGTGCCCGCTTGGTGGCGGTACCCGCGCCGGTTGCTTTCTCAGCCATGGCTTCGACCCCATCTACGAACGAATCGAGCCGCCGGTTCCCGGCGGCCTCCAGTGCCGGAACGATAATCCCCATCAAAACCGGTCACAACATGACATACCGACGCCTCACCATGATCCCACCCAGGCAGCCGCCCCAGCCGCCCCGCCCCGCGCGCTGACCTGAGTTGTGCCCAGAACACCTCCTCCTAACCACCCCCCGCGCGCCGCCGCGGCGGCGGACGGAACCGACTTGCGGCGGCCGATACACTGGGCCTGCAAGGCGCAGATGGGACGAGTACCGACGTACGCAGCCACCAGCGACCCGGGGACGGTGCGAGCCCGGGGGTGTGCACGACGGGAAGATCACCCCGGAGCCGCCGGAAGAACGGCCGCCAGGCATCGCCCAGCGGCCCGGTAGACCCGGCAGCAAGCCCAAACAAGAGGGCCGCAGACAGCATCGCGGCCAAGGAGGGTGGTACCGCGGGGCACTCGCCTCGTCCCTCCGTCGGATCCAGTCCACGTCCGCCGGAGGTTTGACACCCGCGATGAGCACCTACAACTCCGTCCCCGCTCAGGTGGACCTGCCTGCCCTCGAACACCAGATCCTGTCCTTCTGGCAGGACAACAAGGTCTTCCAGCGCAGCCTCGAACAGTCCGAGGGCCGCCCCGAGTGGGTGTTCTACGAGGGCCCGCCGACCGCCAACGGCATGCCCGGTGCCCACCACATCGAGGCCCGCGTCTTCAAGGACGTCTTCCCCCGCTACCGGACGATGAAGGGCTACCACGTCGCCCGCAAGGCCGGCTGGGACTGTCACGGCCTCCCGGTCGAGCTGGCCGTCGAGAAGGAGCTCGGCTTCTCCGGCAAGCAGGACATCGAGGCCTACGGCATCGCCGAGTTCAACGCCAAGTGCCGCGACTCGGTGACCCGCCACACCGACGCCTTCGCCGAGCTGACCACCCGCATGGGGTACTGGGTCGACCTCGACGAGGCCTACCGGACGATGGACCCGTCCTACGTCCAGTCCGTCTGGTGGTCGCTCAAGCAGATCTTCGACAAGGGCCTGCTGGTCCAGGACCACCGCGTCGCCCCCTGGTGCCCGCGCTGCGGCACCGGCCTCTCCGACCACGAACTGGCCCAGGGCTACGAGACCGTGGTCGACCCCTCGGTCTTCGTCCGCTTCCCGCTGACCGGCGGGCCGCTGGCCGGCCGGGCCGCGCTGCTGGTCTGGACGACCACCCCCTGGACGCTGGTCTCCAACACCGCCGCCGCCGTGCACCCGGACGTCACCTACGTGGTGGCCACCGACGGCACCGAGCAGCTGGTCGTCGCCGAGCCGCTGCTCGCGAAGGCCCTGGGCGAGGGCTGGGAGGCCACCGGTGAGTCCTTCACCGGCGCCGAGATGGAGCGCTGGGCGTACCGCCGCCCCTTCGACCTGGTCGAGATCGAGGACGCGCACTACGTCCTCAACGCCGACTACGTCACCACCGAGGACGGCACCGGCATCGTCCACCAGTCGCCCGCCTTCGGCGCGGACGACCTCGCGACCTGCCGCCGCTACGGCCTGCCCGTGGTCAACCCGGTGCTGGCCGACGGCACCTTCGCCCCCGAGGTCCCGCTGGTCGGCGGCCAGTTCTTCAAGAAGGCGGACGAGGCGCTCGTCGCGGACCTCAAGGAGCGCGGCCTGCTCTTCCGCCACCTGCCGTACGAGCACAGCTACCCGCACTGCTGGCGCTGCCACACCGCGCTGCTCTACTACGCGCAGCCGTCCTGGTACATCCGGACCACCGCCGTCAAGGACGCGCTGATCCGCGAGAACGAGGCCACCAACTGGTTCCCGGAGACGGTCAAGCACGGCCGCTTCGGCGACTGGCTGAACAACAACATCGACTGGGCGCTCAGCCGCAACCGCTACTGGGGCACCCCGCTGCCGATCTGGCGCTGCGAGGAGGGCCACCTCACCTGCGTCGGCTCGCTGGCCGAGCTCTCCGAGCTGACCGGCACGGACCAGAGCGGCCTCGACCCGCACCGCCCGTACATCGACGACGTCACCTTCGCCTGCCGGGACTGCGGCGGCACCTCGACCCGGGTGCCCGAGGTGATCGACGCCTGGTACGACTCGGGCTCGATGCCCTTCGCCCAGTACGGCTACCCGTACCGGAACAAGGAGCTGTTCGAGAAGCGCTACCCGGCGCAGTTCATCTCCGAGGCGATCGACCAGACCCGCGGCTGGTTCTACACGCTGATGGCCGTCGGCACCCTGGTGTTCGACCGGAACAGCTACGAGAACGTCGTCTGCCTGGGCCACATCCTGGCCGAGGACGGCCGCAAGATGTCCAAGCACCTGGGCAACATCCTGCAGCCGATCCCGCTGATGGACCAGCACGGCGCCGACGCGGTCCGCTGGTTCATGGCGGCCGGCGGCTCGCCGTGGTCGGCCCGCCGGGTCGGCCACAACACCATCCAGGAGGTGGTCCGCAAGACCCTCCTCACCTACTGGAACACCGTCGCCTTCCAGGCCCTGTACGCCCGCACCTCCGGCTGGGCCCCCTCGGCGAACGACCCGGCCCCGGCCGAGCGCCCGCAGCTGGACCGCTGGGTGCTCTCCGAGCTGAACACCCTGGTCCGCGAGGTCGACGCGGCCTTCGAGGCCTACGACACCCAGCGCGCCGGCAAGCTGCTCTCCGGCTTCGTCGACGACCTCTCCAACTGGTACGTCCGCCGCGGCCGCCGCCGCTTCTGGCAGGGCGACGCCGCCGCGCTCGCCACGCTGCACGAGGCGCTGGAGACGGTGACCAGGCTGATGGCCCCGCTCACCCCGTTCATCACCGAGCGGGTCTGGCAGGACCTCGTCGTCCCGGTCGCCCCGGACGCCCCGGCCTCGGTCCACCTGGCCACCTGGCCGGTGGCCGACGAGTCGCTGATCGACACCGAGCTCTCCCGGCACATGACCCTGGTCCGCCGCCTGGTCGAGCTCGGCCGGGCCACTCGCGCCGAGTCCGGCGTGAAGACCCGCCAGCCGCTCTCCCGGGCACTGATCGCCGCCCAGGGCTGGGAGGAGCTGCCCGCCGACCTGCGCGCGCAGATCACCGAGGAGCTCAACGTCGCCACCCTGGAGTCGCTCGCCGCGGTGGGCGGCTCGCTGGTCGACACCAGCGCCAAGGCCAACTTCCGTGCACTGGGCAAGCGCTTCGGCAAGGGCGTGCAGGACGTCGCCAAGGCGGTCGCCGCCACCGACGCCGCCCGCCTCGCCGCCGAACTGCGGGCCGGCGGCGAGACCTCCGTGGAGCTCGACGGCGAGACGGTCACCCTCTCCCCGGACGAGGTGATCATCACCGAGACCCCGCGCGAGGGCTGGGCCGTCGCCAACGAGTCCGGCGCCACCGTCGCCCTCGACCTGGCGATCACCCCGGAGCTCAAGCGCCTGGGCATCGCCCGTGACGCGATCCGCCAGATCCAGGAGGCCCGGAAGAACTCCGGCCTGGACGTCGCCGACCGGATCGTGCTGCGCTGGCGCGCCGCCGACGAGGAGACCGCCGAAGCCGTCGCCGAGCACGGCCCGCTGGTCGCCGAGGAGGTCCTGGCCACCGACTTCGCCGCCGGTGCCGCCGACTGGGAGTCGGAGACCTTCTCGGACGAGGGCCTCGGGCTCTCGTTCCAGCTCCGCAAGGCCTGACCCCGCCGGAGCCGCCGTCGTCCGCACCGGACGGCGGCGGCTCCGCCGTTCCCGGCCCGCCCCCGGCGACCCACCGTCCCCGGCCGCGCCGGGAACGACAGAGCGCCCCCGCCCCGACCCTGAGGTCGGAACGGGGGCGCCCGGTGAACCGCGACTAGTTGTCGCCGTCCTCGTCGATCAGGAACCCGCGCATCGGCGCCGGCGCCTGCTGCATCGGCTGCGGAGGCTGCGGACGGACGGCCGCCATCGGCTGCGTCATCCCGGCCGGCTGCATCTGCGGGGCACCGGAGTTGCCCGCCGACGGCCCGCCGAAGCTGGGCGCACCGGCGTTCCCGCCGAAGGAGCTCTGCCCGCCGAACGAGGGCTGGTTCCCGCCGAAGGACGGCTGGTTGCCACCGAAGCCCGGCGCACCGCTGCCCATCGAGGACGCACCGGCCGGAGCCATCGACGACGCGGCCGGCGGCAGCGAGGCGGTGGCCGGGATGCGCGGCGGGGCGAGCGAGTCGTCCGCCTGCGACTCCAGCTGGCGCAGCTGGGTCTCCAGGTAGGACTTCAGACGCGTGCGGTACTCGCGCTCGAACGCCCGCAGGTCCTCGACCTTGCGCTCCAGCGTGGCACGCGCGGACTCCAGCGAGCCCATCGCGACGCGGTGCTTCTCCTGCGCGTCCCGCTCCAGGGCGTCGGCCTTGGCACGGGCGTCGCGCTCCAGACCCTCGGCCCGGCTGCGCGCCTCGCCGACGATCTTGTTGGCCTCGGAACGGGCCTCGGAGATCGCCTGGTCGGCGGTCTGCTGGGCGAGCGCCAGGACGCGGGCCGCACTGTCGCCGCCGGGGCCCTGCTGCTGCTGCGGCTGCTGCTGCTGCATCGGGCCGCCGAGCGGGCCGCCCATCTGCTGCGGGCCGCCCATCGGGCCACCCATCTGCTGCATCTGCTGCTGGCCCATGCCCTGGCCCATCGGGTTGCCCATGCCCTGCGGGCCGCCCATCGGCTGGAGCATCTGACCGCCCATCGGCTGGACCAGCTGCTGCTGGCCGCCCATGGTCTGGTTCATCTGCTGCTGCTGCGGGCCGCCCATCGGGCCGCCCTGGCCGGACGGGAGCTGCGGGGCGCCGGACGGCAGGCCGAGCGGCTGGTTGCCCATCTGCTGCTGCTGCTGCGGGCCACCCATCTGCTGCGGGCCGCCGGGGCCGCCCATCTGCTGCGGACCGGGGCCCTGCTGCTGCCCGGGGACCGGCGGGCCGGATATGGCGGCCGGCACGGGGGCGCCGGGACGCGAGTCCTGCGGCGGCTCCTTGCGCATGTTGGCCTGGTTCTGCGCGGCGGCACGGGTCGCGGCGGCCAGCTTGGCGCGCAGGTCCTCGTTCTCGCGGAGAAGTCGGGTCAGCTCCGCCTCGACCTCGTCGAGGAAGGCATCGACCTCGTCCTCGTCATAGCCTTCGCGCAGGCGGACGGTCGTGAACTGCTTGTTCCGAACGTCCTCGGGGGTCAATGGCATCTCTTCACCTCAACGTGATCGTCGGCACACCGGCATCCTGTCGCATCGCTCACCTACGACTAGGGCCGCACAAGCGAGATCAGGACATACACAATGATCATCAGTACGAAGAAGGACAGGTCGAGCGCCACGCCCCCGAGACGCAACGGCGGAATGAACCGCCGAAGAAGCTTGAGCGGCGGATCCGTGACAGTGTACGTGGCCTCCAGGACCAGGACCATGGCCTTGCCGGGCCGCCACGAACGTGCGAACTGGAACACCCAGTCCATCACCAGCCGCGCAAGCAGGAACACCAGGAAGACGGTCAGTGCGTAGTAGAGCACCGCCCACACGATCCCCATCGCGCTTCCCTCTCCCCGGTTCTCGGCCCTACGGCCGTGCTGCCTGTCACTAACTCACTGTTGATCAGATCCACACGTAAAGTCGTGGCCGGGTCAGCTCTGGTTGAAGAACCCACCCTCGGCGATCCGAGCCTTGTCCTCCGCCGTGACATCGACGTTAGCAGGCGACAGCAGGAACACCTTCTGTGTCACGCGCTCGATACTGCCGTGCAGACCGAAGACGAGTCCAGCGGCGAAGTCTACGAGGCGCTTGGCGTCGGTGTCGTCCATCTCGGTCAGATTCATGATCACAGGAGTGCCGCCGCGGAACTGTTCCCCGATGGTACGGGCCTCGTTGTAGGTCCGGGGGTGCAGCGTGGTGATGCGGTAGGGCTCTCGTTCGTTCACTACCTTGGGCATGATCACCGGGGCGCTCTTCTCCAGGTTGTGGCGGCGTTCGGGTGTGATGGACGACACTGGGGCCATCCTCGGCGTCTCCTGCCGGATCGGGACCGCGGCCGGCACCGGCTGCGGTGTGATCGAGGAGACCGGGGCGGGCGCCGGCGAGGCCGGCCGGGGGATGTCCTCCGTCCGCCCGGTACGGATCGGCTCGGGGTCCGCGTCGTAGTCGTCGTCGGGGTCGTACCCCTGACCGTCGTACGTCTCGTCCTCCACGAGGCCGAGGTAGACCGCCATCTTGCGCATCGCGCCGGCCATGCTCCTGTCTCCTCCGCTTGTGGTGGACCGGCTCCGTCCCGGCGGCCGGGCCGACCGGCCCTGCCTGCGGATTCCGCGGTCCGCCCACGACGGCCCGTCAGGCCGACGGCCGGTCAGAAGTCGTGGGATGGGGCCGCGGAGCTGCGATCCACGGTTCACTAGCGCTCTGGAAAGCTGCTAGTTTCTGTCCTATTTTGTCCTGCAGTCTGATCTACTACCCGGTGACGTTACCTGAGGGGTGACCGCACTCCGAGTACCGCCGTTCCGACGCGCACATGTGTCGCCCCGGCGGCAACGGCCTGCTCAAGGTCACCACTCATTCCTGCGGAAACCATGGTGGCAGCCGGATGGGCCGCCCGTACGGCGGTTGCGATTTCCGCCAGCCGCTCGAAGGCCCGGGCCGGATTCCCGGCGAGCGGTCCGGCGAGCGGGGCGACGGTCATCACCCCGTCCAGCCGGAGCCCGGGGGCACCGGCGATCGCGTCGGCCAGCGCCTCGACCTCCGCCGGGGCGACCCCGGCCCGGCCCTCGCCCTCGCCCTGCTCCTTCTCCAGCGCCACCTGCACCAGACAGCCCAGCTCCGGTCGGCCGGAGCCCAGGACGGCGGCGGAGAGCGACTGGACCAGCCGCAGCCGGTCCACCGAGTGCACGTGGTTCGCGTACCGGACCACCGAACGGACCTTGTTGGTCTGCAGCTGGCCGACGAAGTGCCAGTCCAGCGGAAGGTTTCTGCACCGCTCCGCCTTGGGGGCGGCGTCCTGGTCGCGGTTCTCCGCCACGTCGGTGACGCCGAGTCCGGCCAGCAGTGCGGTGTCCTCGGCCGGGTAGGTCTTGGTGACGACGACCAGCTTCACGTCGTCGCGCGCCCGCCCGGCGGCCGCACAGGCGTCGGCGATCCGGCGCTCGACGACCTCCAGATTGGTGCCGAGCTCCTCGTACCGGGCCCGCTGGCCCTCGGTCAGAGCGGCCGGCCAGTCGGCGTCGGGAAACCGGGCGCTGCCCGGGAACGGTCCGTAGATGTCGTTCGTCATGAGAGTTCGGAGCCCAACCAGACGTAGCTCGCGAGCCGGCCCGTGCGCTGCTCGCGGCGGTAGGAGTAGTGATCGGCGGATTCGAGGGTGCAGACCGATGATCGCACCGACTCGGTGACTCCCGCAGCAGCCAATTGCGCCACCACTCCCTCCGGCACGTCCAGTGCCGGGGTGCCCCAGGAGGTCTCCGCGTGGGCGGCCGGCACCCGGCCGGCCACCTCGGCCCGCAGGGCCTCCGGCACCTCGTAGCAGCGGCCGCAGACCGCGGGGCCGATCGCGGCGGTGATCCGCCCCGGTTCGGCGCCCAGCTCCACCATCGCCCGGACGACCGCCGGCACCACCCCCGCCGCGAGGCCGGGGCGCCCCGCGTGGGCCGCACCGGCCACCCCCGCCACCGGGTCGGCCAGCAGGACCGGGGTGCAGTCGGCGGTCAGCACCGCCAGGGCCAGCGGCCGGTCGGTGACCACCGCGTCCACCCGCGGGGCCTCCCCCGCCGGCTGGCGCTCCGTCACCACGGCGACGTCCGCACCGTGCACCTGGTTCATCCAGACCACGTCCGCCGGGTCCAGCCCGAGCGAGCGGGCCGCGATCACCCGGTTCTCCCGGACGGCGGCCGGGTCGTCCCCCACCGCGCCCCCGAGGTTGAGCTCCCCGTACGGCGAAGTGCTCACCCCGCCCCACCGGGTGGTGAAGGCGAAGTGAGCACCGTTGCGGAACGTGCGATCGATCACTTAAGGAAATCCGGGACGTCGAGCTCCTCGGCGGGGCTCTCCACGTAGGGCTGACGGACCGGCTGCACCTGCGGCGGCACCGGGGCGGCGGTCGCGGTGACCGAGGACTCGTGGGCCCGCGACGCGGTCGCGCCCTCGGCCTCCGCCCGGGAGGTCACCGAACCGATGTTCCCGTACGAGGGCCGGCTCGCCGGGCGCTCGGGCGCGGCGGGCGTCGTCGCAGCCGGGGCCGACTGGCCGGCCTTGACCACCGGGTCGCGGACGATCGCCGGCGGCTGGCCGCCGTCGAAGCCGGCCGCGATCACGGTGACCCGGACCTCGTCGCCGAGCGCGTCGTCGATGACCGCACCGAAGATGATGTTGGCCTCGGGGTGCGCCGCCTCGCTGACCAGCTGCGCGGACTCGTTGATCTCGAACAGGCCGAGGTCGGAGCCGCCGGAGATGGAGAGCAGGACACCGCGGGCGCCGTCGATCGACGCCTCCAGCAGCGGCGAGGAGATCGCCATCACGGCGGCCGCCTTGGCGCGGTCCTCCCCGCGGGCCGAACCGATGCCCATCAGCGCCGAGCCGGCCTCCGACATGACGGACTTGACGTCGGCGAAGTCGAGGTTGATCAGACCGGGGGTGGTGATCAGGTCGGTGATGCCCTGGACACCGGAGAGCAGTACCTGGTCCGCGGAGCGGAACGCGTCCAGCACGCTGACCTGGCGGTCCGAGATGGAGAGCAGCCGGTCGTTGGGGATGACGATGAGGGTGTCGACCTCCTCGCGCAGCCCGGCGATGCCGTCCTCGGCCTGGTTGGCCCGGCGACGGCCCTCGAAGGTGAAGGGGCGGGTGACCACGCCGATGGTCAGCGCGCCGAGCGAGCGGGCGATGTTGGCGACCACGGGCGCGCCGCCCGTGCCCGTGCCACCACCCTCGCCCGCGGTGACGAAGACCATGTCGGCCCCCTTGAGGACCTCCTCGATCTCCTCGCGGTGGTCCTCGGCGGCCTTCCGGCCGACCTCGGGGTTGGCGCCGGCGCCGAGACCCCGGGTGAGTTCACGGCCCACATCGAGCTTGACGTCGGCGTCGCTCATCAGGAGGGCCTGCGCATCGGTGTTGATCGCGATGAACTCGACGCCCTTGAGACCGACCTCGATCATCCGGTTGATGGCGTTGACACCACCGCCGCCGATACCGACGACCTTGATGACTGCGAGGTAGTTCTGCGGTGCTGCCACGTCGAAGGCCTCTCGCCTCGAATTTCCGGGTCGGCCCGGCGACCGATGGGATGCCGTACCGACGGATGTCGATGGGTAGGGAGCCTGGTTTCTGACTTAATGTCCGAAATGCCGACCGCCGACCCCAACCCTAAACTTGACCTTTAGGGTTAGTCCCGTGCCCCCGTCACATCACCAGGGGACACAGGCTGGTGACACAGGACACTAGGTGGCCCCGGGCACGTGTTTCAACGAACACGCCGAGCTTCCCTTTTTCTTTTGAGCCTATGTGATCATCGACCGGCCGATGTAACCGGGGTGACCACCAAGGTTCGGGCCGACACCGAAAGGCGTCAACCCCTTCCCCACACAAAGAACCTACCGGATCATCCGGACACCGCCGGCGCCTCCGGCGCACTCACATCGAAGTTCGTACCCTTCTGATGCAGCAGTGCCACCAGCAGCCGGGCCTTTCGATCCGTCTGCTCCGGACTCCCCCAGCGCACCGTCGCACCCCCGCTGAGCTGGAGCTGGATGTCGTCGTACGAATGCACCAGCACCGCCCCGGCCCGCTGCTGGACCTCGGCCGGCAGGCCGGCCGCCACGGTCACCGCTCCCTGCACCAGCTGCGAACGGCCGATCACCGTCGCGGAGTCCAGGGCCGGCTGACTGAGCCGCAGCTCCACCACGGGCACCCCCGCGGGGGCGGCCGACTCGGTGGCGAAGCTCACGCCGTCCGCGTCCACCTGGGTGAACCTGCCGTCCTCGCCCTTGACGGCGGCGACCGCCCGGCGCTGGGTGATCTTCACCTGCAGCGTGTGCGGCCAGCCCCGCCAGACCTCGGCCCCGGCCACCCGCGGGATCGCCCTCACCCGCCGGGTGACCTCGTCCAGGTCCACCCGCGCCAGCGGGCCGTCGCCGAGCTCGCCGATCGCCGCCCGGACCTGCTCCGCCGTCAGCCGGTCGTCCGAGGCCCCCTGCACCGCGACGCTGCGCACGTCCAGCACCGGGGAGAGGAACACCAGCCAGGCCAGCACGCCGATCACCGCGGCACCGAAGGCGCCCAGCACCACGATGCCCCGCCGGGAGAGCCGGAGCCGGGGAGCGTACTCCTCGTCCCCGAACTCCAGCTCCTCCCGGAGCCGCCCCCGGCCAGGGGCCGGAGGCGGATCGGCGAGCCGGCCGTCAGCCACGTCGGCGGCCACCCCGGGCGGCTTCGATCGCCTCGTACACCATGCCGACCAGCAGCTCGTCGGCGTCCCGGCGGCCGAACTCGGCGGCGGACCGGCTCATGTCCCAGAGCTTCTGCGGGTCGGTGAGCACCGGCAGCACGTTCTGCAGCACCCAGTCCGGCGTCAGTTCCGCGTCGTCGACCAGCAGGCCGCCGCCGGCCTTGACCATCGGCTGCGCGTTCAGCCGCTGCTCGCCGTTGCCGATCGGCAGCGGGACGAAGGCGGCCGGCAGGCCGACCGCGGCCAGCTCGGCGACCGTCATGGCGCCGGCCCGGCAGAGCATCAGGTCGGCCGCGGCGTACGCGAGGTCCATCCGGTCCACGTACGGCACCGGGCGGTACGGCGGCATCCCGGGGATGTCGTCGACCTGCGGCAGCTCGTTCTTCGGACCGACGGCGTGCAGGATCTGCACGCCGTACTGCTGGAGCCTGGGCGCGATCGCGGTGATCGTCTCGTTCAGCCGGCGGGCGCCCTGCGAGCCGCCGGAGACCAGCAGGGTGGGCAGCCGCTGGTCGAGGCCGAAGTAGTGCCGGGCCTCCGGCCGGGCCGCGTTGCGGTCCAGCGTCGCGATGGTCCGGCGCAGCGGGATGCCGATGTACCGGGAGTCGCGCAGCTTGCTGTCCGGCGTGGAGACGGCGACGAAGTCGCTGTACCGGGCGCCGATCTTGTTGGCCAGGCCGGGCCGGGCGTTGGCCTCGTGGACCACGATCGGCACGCCGGCCCGCTTGGCGGCCAGGTAGGCCGGCATCGCCACGTAGCCGCCGAAGCCGACCACGGCGTCGGCCTTCACCCGCTCGATGATCTCCTGGGCGGCCCGGACGGTGCCGCGCAGCCGGCCCGGGACGGTGATCAGCTCGGGTGTGGGCTTGCGGGGCAGCGGGACGGCCGGGATCAGTTCCAGCTGGTAGCCGCGCTCGGGTACCAGCCGGGTCTCCAGGCCGCGCTCGGTGCCCAGGGCGGTGATCCCGATGGACGGGTCGTGCCTGCGGAGGGCGTCCGCGAGGGCGAGGGCCGGCTCGATGTGACCGGCGGTCCCCCCGCCGGCGAGTACGACATGCACCGAAATTCACCGCTCCCTGCGCGCCGGCCCCGGGGCCGGGCGCGCTGTGGTTCGTCGTCGTGGCAGCACCCGGGCCAGTCGTCTCCTGATCCGGGAGTTCTTGTTCCGGGCGGCCAGAGCCGCCTTCGCGCCGGAGGTGCTGCGTGCGAGGCAGAGCAGCACACCGATCGCGGACATGGCCGACAGCATGGCGGAACCGCCGTAGGAGAACAGCGGGAGCGGGACGCCCGCGATGGGCAGCAGTCCCAGCGCCGACCCCAGGTTGATCACGGCCTGCGCCATGATCCACGTGGTGGCGGCTCCCGCGGCGTACCTGACGAAGGGGTCCTTCGTACCGATGGCCACACGGATACCCGCGTAGCCTAGTGCCGAGAAGAGGCCGATCACCGACAGCGTCCCCACCAGGCCCAGTTCCTCGCCGGTCGCGGCGAAGATGAAGTCGGTGTGCGCCTCCGGCAACTGGCCCCATTTCTCCACGCCGGCACCGAGTCCGGAGCCGAACGGGCCGCCGAGTCCGAACGAGTAGATGCCGTGCAGGGCCTGGAAGCAGGCGCCGGCCGGGTCGAGTTTGGTGACGCCGATGCAGGAGAGCCGTTCGGCCCGGTGCGGGACGGTCACCACCAGCGCGGTGCAGACCACGACGGCCACGCCGAGGGTGGCCACGAACAGCCGCAGCGGCGCGCCGACCATCCAGAGCAGGCCGAACAGCATGGCCACCAGGATCATCGAGGTGCCCATGTCACCGCCGAGCATGATGAGCGCCAGCAGCAGCAGGGCTCCCGGCACCAGCGGCACGAGCAGGTGCTTCCACTGGTCGAGGGTGCCGTTCTTCTGCTTGCGGGCGAGCAGGTCGGCGCCCCAGAGCACCAGTGCGAGCTTGGCGAACTCGGACGGCTGGAACTGGAAGAAGCCCAGATCCAGCCAGTTCCGGTTGCCGTTGACCTCCACCCCGATGCCGGGGACGGCGACCAGCGCGAGCGCGCCGATCACCCCGAACATCACCGGGTAGACGATCACCCTCAGCACCGCGACCGGGACGGACGCGAAGCCGATCAGCAGGACGAGGCCGAGCATCGCCGCGAGCAGCTGCTTGAGGAAGTAGTACTGCGCCGAGCGGTGCTGGCCCAGGGCCAGGATCTGCGAGGCGGAGAACACCATCAGCAGGCCCAGCAGCACCAGCAGCAGCGTCGCGCCGACGATCAGCAGGTAGGGCGTGAGCGGCCGGTCCAGCGCGTACCGCAGGCGGGCCCGGGAGGCCTGCACGCGCGCCACCGGCCCGGCCGACTTGTAGGCGGTCGTGGTGGCCGAGATCACCCGCCACGGATCGGCGGGGGCCTTCTCCGGCGCACCGGAACCGCCCGCCCTGCCCTGCCCCGCCACGTTCTGCTCTCCTCGTTCCGCGGCTCGCCCGGCCGGTGGGCCGTCAGCTGCCCGCCAGCTCCCGGACCGCCGCCGCGAACAGGTCGCCGCGCTCGCCGTAGTTGGTGAACATGTCCATCGAGGCGCAGGCGGGGGCCAGCAGCACCGTGTCACCCGATTGGGCGAGTGACGCAGCCGTTCGGACCACCTCGGTCATCGCCACCGCGCCAGTCTGGCCCTCGGCCGCCTCGATCACCGGGACATCCGGGGCGTGTCGCGCCAGCGCCTCCCGGACCACCGCGC
Source organism: Kitasatospora sp. NBC_01560 (assembly GCF_045208415.1). Classification (NCBI taxonomy): domain Bacteria; kingdom Bacillati; phylum Actinomycetota; class Actinomycetes; order Kitasatosporales; family Streptomycetaceae; genus Kitasatospora; species Kitasatospora sp. NBC_01560. The sequence goes on from NZ_CP109364.1 coordinate 2,978,942, forward strand.
GGTCCTCGCCGATCAGCACCGCGCCGCGCAGCCGCTCGGCCGCGCCCTGGACCAGGTCGTCGAAGGTGGCGCCCTTGGCCAGGCCGCCGGCGATCCAGACGATCGGCCGGTAGGCGGCCAGCGAGGCCGCCGCGGCATGGGTGTTGGTGGCCTTGGAGTCGTCGATGTAGGTGACGCCGTTGACCACGCCGACCTCGGCGATCCGGTGGGCGTCCGGGCGGAAGGCCCGCAGGCCCTCGCGGACGGCCTTCGGGTCGACCCCGTACGCCCGGGCGAGGGCGGCGGCGGCCAGTGCGTTGGCGATGTTGTGCGGCGCGGGCGGGTTCACGTCCGCGACGGAGCCCAGCTCGGCGGCGTTCTTGGCCCGGTCCGGCACGAAGGCGCGGTCCACCAGCAGGCCGTCGACCACGCCGAGGTTGGACAGGCCGGGCGAGCCGAGGCCGAAACCGACCGCCCGGCAGCCCTCCTCGACGTCGGCCTCGCGGACCAGCGCCTCGGTGGCCGGATCGGCCAGGTTGTACACGCAGGCGACGACGTTGCCCTGGTAGATCCGGCCCTTGTCGGCGGCGTACGCCTCCATCGAGCCGTGCCAGTCCAGGTGGTCCGGCGCCAGGTTGAGCACGGCGGCCGCGTACGGGCGCAGCGAGGGCGCCCAGTGCAGCTGGTAGCTGGAGAGCTCGACCGCGAGCACGTCGTACGGCTCCTCGGCGAGCACCGCGTCCAGCACCGAGACCCCGACGTTGCCCACGGCGGCGGTGCGCCGGCCGGCGGCGGTGAGGATCGCGGCGAGCATCTGGACGGTGGTGGTCTTGCCGTTGGTCCCGGTGACGGCCAGCCAGGGGGCGGGCTCGCCGGTGGACGCCAGCGGCCGGCGCAGGCGCCAGGCGAGTTCGACGTCGCCCCAGACCTCGATGCCGGCCCGCGCGGCGGCGGCGAAGAGCGGGCTGCTCGGCGGCCAGCCGGGCGAGGTGACGACCAGCCGGGTGCCCTCGGGCAAGCCCTCCCTGTACGTCCCGGTACCGTCGCCGAGGCGGACGGCGACGCCCTGGGCCTCCAGCTCGGCGGCCCGGGCCCGGAGCCCTTCGCCGGTGCCGCCGTCCACGACGGTGACGCGGGCGCCGAGGCCGTGCAGGACGCGGGCGGCGCTGATGCCGGAGACGCCGAGCCCGGCCACGGTGACGGGCAGTGCGGCCCAGTCGGGGTCGGTCATCCGGTCACCCATCCCGCGTAGAAGAGGCCGAGGCCGACCGCCACGCAGAGGCCCTGGATGATCCAGAACCGGACGACGATCAGGACTTCGGTCCAGCCCTTGAGTTCGAAGTGGTGCTGCAGCGGGGCCATCTTGAAGACGCGCTTGCCGGTCATCCGGAAGGAGCCGACCTGGATGATCACCGAGAGGGTGATGATCACGTAGAGGCCGCCGAGCAGCGCGAGCAGCAGCTCGGTGCGGGAGCAGATCGCCAGGCCGGCCAGCGCGCCGCCGAGGGCGAGCGAGCCGGTGTCACCCATGAAGATCTTGGCGGGCGAGGTGTTCCACCAGAGGAAGCCGAAGCAGGAGCCCATCAGGGCGGAGGCGACGACGGCGAGGTCCAGCGGGTCGCGGACGTCGTAGCAGCTGGCGGTGGCCGAGATCGCGTACGCGCAGCTCTGCGTGTACTCCCAGATCCCGATGAAGGTGTAGGCGCCGAAGACCATCACCGAGGCGCCGGTGGCCAGGCCGTCCAGACCGTCCGTGAGGTTCACGCCGTTCGACATGGCGGCGATCATGAAGTAGGCGAAGATCACGAACAGCACGGGGCCGACGGACCAGCCGAAGTCCCGGACGAAGGAGAGGTGCTGGGAGGCCGGGGTGAGTCCGCGGTCGTCGCCGAACTGCAGGGCCAGCCCCGCGAAGGCCAGGCCGACGGCGGACTGCCCGACCAGCTTCGCCTTGGCCCGCAGGCCGAGCGAGCGGCGCTTGACGACCTTGATGTAGTCGTCCAGGAAGCCGACCAGGCCCAGACCCACCGTCAGGAAGAGCACCAGCAGCCCGGAGGCGGTCGGGGACTCGCCCGTTATCGCCTTGGTGACGAAGTAGGCGATCAGCGTGGCCAGGATGAAGGCGATGCCGCCCATGGTGGGCGTGCCCTTCTTGCTGTGGTGCGCCTTGGGGCCGTCGTCGCGGATGTACTGGCCGTAGCCGCGCTTGGCGAGCAGCTTGATCAGGGCCGGCGTGCCGAGCAGCGACAGGATCAGGCCGATCATGCCGGAGAAGAGAATCTGCTTCATCAGGCGGTCGCACCGTCCGCGAGCAGCGCCTCGGCAACCTTCTCCAGCCCCACCGAGCGGGATGCCTTCACCAGGACCACATCCCCCGGCCGAAGCTGACTGCGCAGCAGCTCGACCGCTGCGTCCGCGTCGGACACCAGCACCGACTCCTCACCCCACGAACCTTCGTTCCTCGCGCCCAGTTCCATGCAGGCCGCCTCGCGTCCGCCGACCGCCACCAGCTTGGTGACGTCGAGTCGTACCGCGAGCCGCCCGATGGCGTCATGCTCGGCCAGGGTCTCCTCGCCGAGCTCCCGCATCTCGCCGAGCACCGCCCAGGTCCGGCGGCGCTCCGGGCCGCGTCCCCCCATCGAGACCAGCGCCCGCAGCGCGGCCCGCATGGAGTCGGGGTTCGCGTTGTAGGCGTCGTTGACGACGGTGACACCATCGGCCCGGTCGACGACCTCCATGCGCCAGCGGGACAGCGCACCCGCCTCGCTCAGTGCTTCGGCGGTGTCGTCGACGGACATCCCGAGCTCCACCGCCACCGCGGCGGCGGCGAGGGCGTTCGAGACGTGGTGCTCACCGTACAGGCGCAGGTGCACGGGTGCGGAACCGGCCGGGGTGGTCAGCGTGAACGATGGCCGTCCGGTGGAGTCCAGGCGAACATCCTGTGCCCGGACGTGCGCGTCCGGGGACTCCCCGAACAGCACCACCCTGGCCCTGGTCCGGGCAGCCATCGCGCGGACCAGCCGGTCGTCGGCGTTGAGGATCGCGGCGCCGTCCGCGGGCAGCGCCTCGACCAGCTCGCCCTTCGCCTCGGCGATCGCCTCCTTCGAGCCGAACTCGCCGACGTGCGCGGTGCCGACGTTCAGCACCAGGCCGATCCGGGGCGGCGTGATCGAGGTGAGGTACTCGATGTCGCCCTTGTGCCGGGCGCCCATCTCCATCACCAGGTGCCGGGTGCCGGCCTCGACCCGCAGCGCGGTCATCGGGTGGCCGATCTCGTTGTTCAGCGAGCCGGGCGGGTAGACCGTCTCGCCGCGGCGCTGGAGCAGCTGGGCGATGAGGTCCTTCGTGCTGGTCTTGCCGGCCGAGCCGGTCAGCGCCACCACGGTGGTGCCCTCGGCCCGGGCGACCACGGTGCGGGCCAGCTTGCCCAGCGCGTCCACCACGCTGTCGACCAGCACGGCGGGCACGCCGACCGGGCGGGAGGCGAGCACCGCGACGGCGCCGGCCGCGACGGCCTGCGCGGCGTAGTCGTGTCCGTCCACGTGCTCGCCGGCGAAGGCCGCGAACAGGCAGCCGGGGCCGACCTTGCGGGAGTCGACCTCGACCGGGCCGGTCACCCGGGTCGCGGGGTCGGCGCCGTCGAGGGTGCCTCCGACGGCTGCGGCCACCTCGGCGAGGGTCAGTGCGATCACGGCTGCTCCACTCCTGCGGTGCCCCGGGCGGCCGTGGTCTGCGTGATGGATTCGCGCAGCACCTCCCGGTCGTCGAAGGCGCGGATCTCGTCTCGTACGTACTGGCCGAGCTCGTGGCCCTTGCCGGCCACCAGCACGGTGTCGCCGGCCTGGGCGCGGGCCACCGCGAGGTGGATCGCCTCGGCGCGGTCGGGGACGACCAGGACGGCGCCGCGCCCGGCCTCGGGCACCGAGGCGGCGCCCGTCAGCATGGTCGCGAGGATCGCCAGGGGGTCCTCGCTGCGCGGGTTGTCGCTGGTCAGCAGGGCGGTGTCGGCGAGCCGGGCCGCGATGGCGCCCATCGGGGCGCGCTTGTGCGGGTCGCGGTCGCCGCCGCAGCCGACCACCACGTGCAGCCGGCCCTTGGTGACCTCGCGCAGCGAGCCGAGGACGGCCTCCAGCGCGTCGGGCTTGTGCGCGTAGTCGACCACCGCGACGTAGGGCTGGCCGGCGTCCACCCGCTCCAGGCGGCCGGGCACTCCGGGCACGGCGGCGATCCCGGCGACGACCTGCTCCAGCGGCAGCCCGGCGGTGGCCAGCACCGCGATCGCGGCCAGCGCGTTGGCGACGTTGAACGGGCCGGGCAGCGGGACGGCCGCGTCGGCGGCGGCGCCGTCCGGGCCGAGCACGCGGAAGGTCGAGCCGACCGGGCCGAGCTGGACGTCGACGGCCCGCCAGTCCGCCTCCGGCGCCCCGGTGGCGGAGAAGGAGGTCATCGGGATCTCCGCCTCGGCGAGCAGCCGGCGCCCGTACGCGTCGTCCAGGTTGGCCACGCCCCGGCGCGACTTGCCGGGCTGGAAGAGCCGGGCCTTGGCCTGGAAGTAGTCCTCCATGTCCGGGTGGAAGTCGAGGTGCTCGGGGGTGAGGTTGTTGAACAGCGCGACGTCGTAGGCGACGCCGTCGGTGCGGCCGAAGACCAGCGCGTGGCTGGAGACCTCCATGGTCACGGCGTCCGCACCGCGCTCGCCCATCACGGCGAGGATCGCGTGCAGGTCGGTGGCCTCGGGGGTGGTCCGCTCGCTCTTGATCCGCTCGCTGCCGACCCGCATCTCGACGGTGCCGATCACCCCGGGGCTGTGTCCGGCGCCGAGCAGGCCGCCCTCGACCAGGTAGGAGGTGGTGGTCTTGCCGTTGGTGCCGGTCAGCCCGAGCATCAGCAGCCGCTCGGAGGGCCGGCCGTAGACGGCCGCGGCCAGCTCGCCCATCCGGGCCCGCGGGCGGTCGACCACCAGCAGCGGCAGGCCGGTGCCGGCCGCCAGCTCGGCGCCGGCCGGGTCGGTGAGCAGCGCCACCGCGCCCGCCGCCGCGGCCTGGGCCGCGAAGGCCGCGCCGTGGTGGTTGGCGCCCGGGAAGGCCACGTACACGTCGCCCGGGCGGACGGCGCGGGAGTCGTGGGTGACGCCGGTGACCGGGCCCCCCTCGACCGGCGCGAGGCCGAGCAGGCGGGCCAGCTCGGCGAGCGGCTGGGCCGGCGCCCGGTCGGGGCGCGGCGGACTCACGGTGATTTGATCGGGTTTCGGCACGGCGCGAAGGCTATCCGCCGAAGGGTGCCCAGGGCCAAACCGGGCCTCCCCGGTGCCGCCGCCCTGCCCCGCCCGCTGCTTGCTCATGGTCGATCACGGCTTCCACTCGACGGGCAGGTTGGGTGCCTCGCTGCCGCTCGGCGGGACCTGCAGGGTCTTCAGGGTGAACTCCATCACCTGCTTGAACACCGGACCGCAGAGCTGGCCGCCGAAGTGGCCGTTGACCGGGTCCTGGATCACGCAGGAGACGGTGACCCGGGGTGCGTCGGCGGGGGCGAACCCGATGAACGAGGCGGTGTAGCCGCGGTAGCCGCCGGTCTTCGGGTCCACCCGGTTGGCCGTGCCGGTCTTGCCGGCCACCCGGTAACCGGGGATGGCCGCCTTGCCGCCGGTGCCCTGCTCGTCGGTGACGACCGACTCCAGCATCTCGGTGAGCGTCTTCGCGGTCTGCTCGCTGACCACCCGGGACTCCGCCCCGGGCGCCGCCGGGGTGTACCGGCCGTCCGGCGCGGTGGTGCCCTGGACGACGCTGGGGGTGACCCGCACCCCGCCGTTGGCGATGGTGGAGAACACCGAGGTGGCCTGCAGCGCGTTCACCGAGAGGCCCTGGCCGAACGGGATGGTGTACTGCTTGGACGCCTTCCAGTCCTCCGGCTTCTCCAGGATCCCGGCGGTCTCGCCGGGGAAGCCGAGGCCGCTCTGCTGGCCGATGCCGAACCTGCGCAGGTAGTCGTAGAGCACCTTGTTGGACTCGGGCTGGGTCGCGCCGAGCGTCTGGGCCGCCTCGATGGTGCCGATGTTGGACGACTTGGCGAGCACGCCGGCCAGCGTCAGGTACCAGGTCGGGTGCTCGACGTCGTCCTTGAACGCCGTGTCGCCGCGGACCAGCGGGTACGGCACGGTCACCTTGGTGTCCCAGGTGGCCTTGCCGGTGTCCAGCACGGCGGCCATGGTCATCAGCTTGGCGGTGGAGCCGGGCTCGTAGGCGTCCTGCAGGGCCGCGTTGCCGAGCTGGGCGGACTTGGCGCTGCTCAGGTCGTTGGGGTTGAAGCCGGGCGAGGTGGCCATCGCCAGCACCTGACCGGTCTTCACGTCCTGGACGACGACGTAGCCCTTCTCCGCCCCGGCGTTGCTCACCTGGTCGGTGATGGCGCGCTGGGCGGCCCACTGGATGTCCCGGTTGACGGTCAGCCGCAGGTCGGTGCCGGGCACGGCCGGGTCGAGCGAGCCACCGGCGGTGGGCACCAGCCGGCCGCCCGACTGGGCGTAGCTGCTGTGACCCTCCTTGCCGGCCAGCACCTTCTGGTACTGCGACTCCAGGCCGCCGGCGCCCTCGCCCTCGGCGTTGACGAAGCCGACCAGGTTGGCGGCCAGTCCGTCCGAGGGGTAGACCCGCTTCTGCGTCTCCCGGTTGAAGACGCCGGCCAGCGGGTTGACGCACTCGTTGTCCAGCCTGGTCCGCCCGCCCTCGTCCACGGCCTTGTTGAGCAGGCGCTTCTGGGCCGCGCAGGAGCGCGAGCCGGCCTGCTTCTCCAGGCCCGACTTGAGGTCGCTGATCTGGTTCTTGACGTCCGGGGTCTGCTGGGCGGCGAGCCGTTTGTAGCGGGTCTTGGGGGTGTGCAGGTCGGCGGCGATCTTCTCCTTGGGCAGGCCGAGGATCGGCGCCAGCAGCGCGGCCGCCTGCTCGGGCGCGTCCGGGACGCCGGCCGCCTGGGGGGTGAACATGGCCGGGTCGGCGGTGATGTCGTACGCGTCGACGGTGGTGGCCAGCGCCACGCCGTCCGCGGACGTTATCGAGCCGCGCTCGGCGGTGATCGGGATGTTCAGGTAGCGGTTGGTGTTGGCGTCCGCGGCCAGCGCGTCGGAGTCCAGCAGCTGGAGCTGGACGAGGCGGCCGGCGAAGACCGAGAAGACCAGGGACAGCGCCACGGTGACGACCCGGAGCCGGCGGCGCGGGTCGGCCAGCCGGATCGCCCGGGGCTGCGGGCGCAACGGCGGGCGGGACTTCGGACGTGGCCGGGCCGGGGCCTGGCCGCGGACCGGCGGACGGCCCTCCGGACGGCGCTGCTGGGGTGTGCGGGGCGCCCTGACCTGCTGGTTGCGGGCCGGCTGGACCTTGGCGGCCGCCGGCTTCGCGGGCTGCTTGGGCCGGGCCGCGGCGGCCGCCGGCTTGGCCGGCTGCTGCCTCGCAGACGGTTTCGCCGACTGCTTCGGCTGTGGCTTCACCGGCTGCTTCGGCTGCGCGGGCCGGGCCGGCCGGGCGGGCTGGACCTTGCCGGTCTGGGCGCGCGGGGCCTGCCGGGGGGCGGCGCCCTTGGCCGGGGGCCGCGGACGGCCGGTACCGCCGGTGCCGCCGGAGGGCTGTCGGGGCGTGCTCATGCCGCCACCTCGCTGCGCGCTGCGCGCCACCCGCCCATGATCCGCCCGTTCCCCTCGCGCTGCTCGTACCGCTCGTGCCGCCCGTGCCCCGCCGGCGGTCCGGCCGGCCGCGCCGGCCCCCCGCGCCGCCGGCTCACCGGCCCGCACCCGCGGTCGGGGCCGGCGCGGGGGCGGCGGGGTTGATCTGGACGGTGGTGTCGCCGCCCGGCGCGGGGGCGACGGGCTGGGCGCTCGGCGACGGCTGCGCCTTGCCCGGCCACGGCTCGACGGTGGATCGTTTCACCGGCTGGCCGTCCTGCGCCGGGGCCGGCGTACCGAGCACCTTGCCGCCGTTCGGGACGTCCAGGAAGGCCATCCCGCCGGCGGGCACCATGCCCAGTTCGGCGGCCCGGCGGGCCAGCGCGTCCGGAGCGGAGTTCTGGTCGATCTGGTGCTGCAGGCCCTGCTGCTCGTCGGTGAGCACGGTGGTCTGCCGCTGGAGCCGGGACAGCTCGAAGGAGCCCTCGTTGAGGGCGGTGTTCAGCGCCAGCAGACCGAGCAGGCCGGCCGCCAGCAGGACCACCACCAGCACCGCGAACGGCGTCCGCCCCCGTACCGGGCGCCGCCCGGGGCGGACCGTGATCCGCGCCCTGCCGCCCTGCCCGGGGAGCACCGCGCTCCCCGCCCCGCCTCCGGCCACCGGCCCCACGCCCTCTCCTCCGCCCTTCGGCCCGCCGCGGCCCGGTCAGCCCCGGGTGCTTCGGTCCCTGATCCTCTCCGCCACCCGCAGCCGCACGGGCGCGGCGCGCCGGTTCTCCTCGATCTCCTCCTCGGTGGCCTGCTCGGCCCCGCGGGTGATCAGCTTCAGCCAGGGCTGGTGCTCCTCGGGGACGAACGGCAGCCCCGGCGGGGCCGTGGTGGTCGCCCCCGCGGCGAGGTACTGCTTGACCAGGCGGTCCTCCAGCGACTGGTAGGACATCACGACGATCCGCCCGCCCAGCGACAGCACGTCCAGGGCCCCCGGGATCGCCCGGTCCAGCACCTCCAGCTCGCCGTTGACCTCGATCCGCAGGGCCTGGAAGGTGCGCTTGGCCGGGTTGCCGCCGGTGCGGCGGGTGGCGGCCGGGATGGCATTGCGCACCAAGTCGACCAGACGCGCGCTGTTGGTGAACGGTTCCTTCTCGCGCTCGCGCAGGATGACCGAGGCGATCTTGCCGGCGAACCGCTCCTCGCCGTAGACCTTGAGGATCCGCGCCAGCTGGCCGTGGGTGTAGGTGTTCAGCACCTCGGCCGCGCTGATCCCCCGGGTCTGGTCCATCCGCATGTCCAGCGGCGCGTCCTGGGCGTACGCGAAGCCGCGCCCGGCCTCGTCCAGCTGCATCGAGGAGACGCCGAGGTCGAACAGGACGCCCTGCACCTCGGGGATGTCCAGGCGCTCCAGCACCTCGGGGATCTCGTCGTAGACGGCGTGCACCAGGGTGGCCCGGTCACCGAACGGGGCCAGCCGGTCGGCGGAGAGCTTCAGCGCCGCCGGGTCACGGTCCACCGCGACCAGCCGGACGTCCGGGAACTGCGTCAGCAGGGCCTCGCTGTGCCCGCCGAGGCCGAGGGTGGCGTCCACCACCACGGCGCCGGGCCGCGAGATCGCCGGGGCCAGCGCGTCCATGCACCGCTGCAGCATCACGGGGACGTGCTTGGGGGCAGGATCGTCGGTACTCATGCGCGGTGGCGCCCTTCCTCGGTGCGGAGCAGCCCGGTGTCCGGGAGCTTCCGACCATTTTGGCCCACTGCGCGCCGCGACCGGCGCCTGGGGGAGCTCCGGCGGCCGCGGACGCGGCCCGTGGTCCCCGCCCGCTCCTGGGGAAGGTACTGGCCGCCCGGCGCCGGGGAAGGTGCGCCAGGTGGCACGGAGCGGGTGGAGGCCACGGGCCGCGTCGGACGCCGGACCGGCCGGAAGGGCCCGGTTGACGGGCCCCGGGGGGTGTGCTCCACTGCGCCGCAACTCTATCGCCCAGGCCCGGTCAGTCAATCGTCCGCTCCGGCGCACCACCCGGGCGGCGGAACGGATCACCGCAGGTCGAAGCCGTCCCGGCGGCCCGGCGGCGGCACCGTCCGGGGCGGCGCCGGGCGGCGCGCGCCCCGGCGGCAGGCCCCCGGAGCACGTCGGACATACCATGCCGAACCGGCCGACCGGAGCGCCGGCTTGTGGATATGCGCTCGGTCACAGCCCCGTGCTCTGTGGACCCCGGCCTCACCACGGAGCACCGAATCGCACTAACGTCTCCGGTATGACAGTGACCCCCGACCGGCCCACGCCGACCGCCGCTGCCGACTCCGCCGCACCGACCATCATCGACCGCTTCGTCGCGTCCAACCGCGACTACGCGGTGACCTTCCGCGACGGCGGCATGGACGCCCGCCCGGTCCAGAAGATCGCCGTGGTCGCCTGCATGGACGCCCGCCTCGACCTGTTCGCGGCGCTCGGCCTGGAACTCGGCGACGCCCACGTCATCCGCAACGCGGGCGGCGTCGTCACCGACGACACCATCCGCTCCCTCACCATCAGCCAGCGCGCCCTCGGCACCCGCTCGGTCGCGCTGATCCACCACACCGGCTGCGGCCTGCTCGGCCTCACCGAGGACTTCCGGCGCGAGCTGGAGCTGGAGGTCGGCCAGCGCCCGCAGTGGGCGGTGGAGTCCTTCGTCGACCTGGACAGCGACGTCCGGCAGTCCATGCAGCGGGTGCGCACCTCCCCCTTCCTGCTGCACACCGACGACGTGCGCGGCTTCGTGTTCGACGTCCACACCGGGCTGCTCCGCGAGATCTCCTGACCCTGTCCCACCCCCGCTCCGCCACCCCGGCCCGGCCAGTGTCGTCCGGGCCCCGCGGCGGCCACCCCGGCACCGCGCGGCGCCGTGCACCGACGATCCGCCGCAGCGCCGCGCCGACCGCCCGGCCGGACCGGGGTGCTGCCCCGGCGGCCCTCCGTACGCTTCCCCCCGGGCTTCCCCGACGCTTCCCGGCGCAATGGTGACTTCTGGCCGCCACCCGGGGGAGAATGCGCCTGCCGGTCGGACCCCGAACCACCTGGGGCGGCCAGGCCGCAGGCCGCAACCCCCGGCACCGGTTCCCGCACGGAACCGCTCCCGGAGGGCCCGCGTCAAGCATGGGGTGGGGGCCGGTCTCGGGGTGAGGCGGGCGCAGCGTGCCAGGGAGCGAACGGGTGACGAGCTACAACGATCAGGCCGGTCTCGAAGGTCGTACGGGGGGCGATCAGCGGACGCCCGGGTACCTCCCGGTCGGTCTGCCGGAGCTCGCCGCCGTCGTGGACCGCGTGCGGGCCAACATCGAGAGCGTGATCGAGGGCAAGCCGGAGGCCGTCCGGATCGCGCTGACCGTGCTGCTCGCCGAGGGCCACCTGCTGCTGGAGGACGTGCCCGGCGTCGGCAAGACCATGCTGGCCAAGGCGCTGGCCCGGTCCGTCGACTGCACCGTGCGGCGCATCCAGTTCACCCCGGACCTGCTGCCCTCGGACGTCACCGGCACCAACATCTTCGACCAGCACCAGCGCGACTTCGAGTTCCGCCCGGGCGCGATCTTCGCCCAGATCGTGGTCGGCGACGAGATCAACCGCGCCTCGCCGAAGACCCAGTCCGCGCTGCTGGAGTCGATGGAGGAGCGCCAGGTCACCATCGACGGCACCAGCTACGAGCTGCCGTCGCCGTTCATGGTGGTGGCCACCCAGAACCCGGTCGAGATGGAGGGCACCTACCCCCTCCCGGAGGCCCAGCGGGACCGCTTCATGGCCCGGATCTCGATGGGCTACCCGAGCCCCGAGGCCGAGCTCGCGATGCTCGACGTGCACGGCGGCGCCAGCCCGCTGGAGGACCTCCAGCCGGTCGCGCACGCCGCCGACATCCTCAAGCTGATCGAGCTGGTGCGCACCGTGCACGTCGCCGATCCGGTCCGCCGGTACGCCGTCGACCTGGTCGGCGCCACCCGGTCCAGCCACGAACTGCGGCTCGGCGCCTCGCCGCGCGCCACCCTGCACCTGGTCCGCGCCGCCCGCGCCGCCGCCGCGCTGGACGGGCGCGACTACGTCACGCCGGACGACATCCAGCGGCTGGCCGTGCCGGTGCTCGCCCACCGCCTGATGCCCACCGCCGAGACCCAGCTCAGCCGGCGCACCTCCGAGCAGATCGTGGCCGACCTCGTCGCCCGCCTGCCGCTGCCGCGCCCGCAGGGCGGCCCGGCCGTCCGGAGGGGCTGAGGTGGGGCCGTCCGACGCACCGTCGGGCCTGCGCGCCGGCCTGCGCGGCCTCACCACCCGCGGCCGCTCCTTCCTGGCCGCCGGCGGCACCGCGGTGGCCTGCGCCTACCTGCTCGACCAGGACGCGCTGCTGCGCGTCGGCGTCCTGCTCGCGGCGCTGCCGCTGGCCGCCGCGCTGCTGCTGGCGAACACCCGTTACCGGGTGGCCAGCGGCCGGCGGCTCTCGCCGCGCCGGGCGGTGGCCGGCCAGGAGGCCCGGGTCCACCTGCGGGTGGACAACGTCTCCCGGGTGCCCACCGGCCTGCTGCTGCTGGAGGACAAGGTCCCGTACGTGCTCGGGCCGCGCCCGCGGTTCGTGCTGGACCGGGTCGAGCCGCGCGGCAACCGCGAGGTGTCCTACCGGGTCCGCTCGGACCTGCGCGGCCGCTACCCGCTCGGCCCGCTCCAGCTGCGGCTCTCCGACCCGTTCGGGATGTGCGAGCTGAACCGCTCCTTCGCCGCCTCCGACGTCCTCACCGTGGTGCCGCAGGTACAGCACCTGCCGCACGTCCGGATCAGCGGCGAGTGGGCCGGCCAGGGCGAGAGCCACACCCGCACTCTGGCGCTGGCCGGCGACGACGACGTCATCCTGCGCGAGTACCGGCCCGGCGACGACCTGCGCCGGGTGCACTGGAAGTCCACCGCCCGGTACGGCGAGCTGATGGTCCGCCGCGAGGAGCAGCCGCAGAAGGCCCGGGCCACCGTGCTGCTCGACACCCGCGAGACGGGCCACCGCGGCAGCGGCCCCGCCTCCTCCTTCGAATGGGCGGTCAGCTGTGCCGCCTCGGTCGCCGTCCACCTGCTGGAGCGCGGCTACCAGACCCGCCTGCTCACCGACACCGGCCACTGCGTCCCCGGCCCCGCCGCCGGCGGCGGCAACACCGCCGCCGACGCCTCCGGCCAGATCCTGGACGCGCTCGCGGTGGTCGACCTCTCGGACGGCGGCGGCCTCTCCCGCGCCGAGGAGCCGCTGCGGGCCACCGGTGAGGGCCTGCTGGTCGCCGTCGTCGGCGAGCTGGACGAGGCCCAGACCACCCGGCTGGCCCGGCTGCGCAACCGCACCGGCGGCGCGGTGGTCTTCCTGCTCGACACCGGCACCTGGGCCGGCCTGCGGATGCTCGCGCCGGACACCGGCGGCGAGGAGTTCCGCGCCCGGGTCCGGCAGCTGCGCGAGGCGGGCTGGACGGTCCTGCCGGTCCGCGCCGGGGACTCCGCCCCCGACCTGTGGCAGGCCGCCGACCGGACCGAGTCGCCCTCCCCCTACCGAGAAGAGGCCGGCGCGTGACCACCCGGGCCAAACTGACCGTGTACTCGGCGCTGGCCACCGCCCTGGCCGCGCTCTGCCTGACCCCGCTCCTCACCACCAAGGGCTGGATCACCCACGCCGTCCTGGTGGTCGCGCTGGTCGCGGCGGCCGGTGCGGGCCTGCGCCGCACCCCCTTCTACCGCTGGACGGTGCCGCTCGGGCAGCTCTTCGTGCTGCTGGTGCTGCTGCTGGTCGGCTTCGCGAGCTCCACCAACAAGTTCGGCGGGGTGATCCCCGGCACCGAGTCGGTGCAGACGCTCGCCCGGGTGCTCGGCCACGGGCTGGACGACATCCGGGAGTACGCGATCCCGGCACCGCCCACCCCGGGCCTGCGGCTGATGCTGGTCGGCTCGGTCGGGCTGATCGCCATCGTGGTGGACACCGTCGCGGTGACGTACCGGCGCTCCGCCCTGGCCGGGCTGCCGCTGCTGGCGCTCTACTCGGTGGGCAACGGGCTGGCCGGCGAACGTGGCAGCTGGATCTGGTTCGGCCTCGCGGCCGCCGGCTACCTGGTGCTGCTCTTCGCCGAGGGCCAGGACCGGGTCTCCCGCTGGGGCCGGGTGTTCCGCGGCTCCGCGCGCACCGGCGAGGGCGGCGGCTCGCTCAGCCTGGGCGGCCAGCGGGTCGGCATCCTGGCACTGGCCGTCGCCCTGCTGGTGCCGGCCTTCCTGCCGCACTGGGACGGCGGACTGATCCACAGCAGCTCCGGGGGCGGCTCCGGCGGCGTCGGGGGTGCGAGCAATCTGGATCCGCTGGTCACCCTGGAGGCCGCGATCACCCGGCCCACCAGCGCGGAACTGCTCACCTACCGGATGGACAGCAGCCTGGCGGACACCGCCTACCTGCGGACCGGTTCGCTGGACGCCTTCGACGGCGCCGCGTGGAAGCTCAGCAACCCCGGCAGCATGGACCTCAAGGCCCCCTTCCCCCCTCCCGAGGGCCTCAAGGACACCAACGTCGTGGCGGTCCAGGGCGACTTCAGGATCAGCGACAGGCTGGAGTCCGGCTGGCTGCCGATGCCCTACCCCGCACAGAGCGTCGGCGTCCCCAGCCCCGGCAACTGGCGGGTGGACACCCTCACCGGCACCGTGCTGCCGGCCAGGGGCAAGGAGAAGGCGCTCAAGGGCCTGGAGTACAAGGTCACCGCACTGGACGTCCGGCCCACCGCCCAGGAGCTCCGCCAGGCGCAGCCGGCCCGCTCCCAGATCATCGAGCGCTACACCGAGCTGCCCAAGGACCTGCCCGCGCTGGTCCGTCAGCAGGCCGAGGCCGTCACCCGGAACGCGAAAACGGGCTACGACAAGGCCCTCGCCCTGCAGGACTGGTTCACCGGACCCGACTTCACCTACGACACCAAGATCAAGGCCGGCACCGGCAACTCCGCGATCGAGGTGTTCCTGAACGAGCGCAGGGGCTTCTGCGTGCACTTCGCCTCCACCATGGCGGCGATGGCCCGGACCCTGGGCATCCCCGCCCGGGTCGCGGTCGGCTTCACCCCGGGCGACGCCAAGGGCAACGACCTGTACTCGGTGAACGGCCTGATGTACCACGCCTGGCCCGAGCTGTACTTCGAGGGCTTCGGCTGGACGCGTTTCGAGCCCACCAAGAGCGTCGGCGTGCAGCCGAGCTACACCGAAGCCGTCGCCCAGCCCTCCACCGCGCCGACCGCCGCCCCGACCGCCGCCGCGCAGAGCTCGGCCCCGGTCGCGCTGCCCTCCAACAGCAGCGACTGCGACCCGAAGCTGCGGCGGATGGGCGAGTGCGGGGACGAGAAGCGGACCGCCGCCGGCGCCCAGCAGGAGTCCTGGCTGCTCTCCTGGCAGGTGCTGACCACGCTGGCCGGCGTCCTGGTGCTGATCCTGCTGCTGCTCACCCCGATGCTCTGGCGGACGCTGCTGCGCCGCCGCCGGCTCGGGGCGGCCGGGCGGCGCCGGCCCGGCGGGGACGGCCCGACCGGCCCGACCGGGCTGACCGACGAGCAGGTGCTGGCCGCCTGGGACGAGCTCGTCGACTCCGCCTGGGACGTCGGCATCGCGCCGGACGAGTCGCGCACCCCGCGCGCCGCCGCCCGCCGGATCGCCGAGGCCGCCGAGCTGGACGAGGCGTCGGCGGCCGCCGCCGGCCGGGTGGCAATGGCCACCGAGCGGGTGCTCTACGCCCGGTCCGCCGAGGTGTCGGCGCCGGTGATGGCCGACGTCCGGACCGCCCGGGACGGCCTGCGGGCCGGCGCCGGCCGGGCGGGCCGGGCGAGGGCGGCGCTGCTGCCGCCGTCCTCGGCCCAGCTCTGGTGGCGGATCTCCGACGCGGTGCTGGCCGGGCGGCTCGCGGTGCGGAGCCGGCTGACCCGGGCGGCGGGGACGGTCACCGGACCGCTCGGCCGCCTGCGGGACCGGCTGCGCCGCCGGGGCGGCCCGCAGTGCGACGGGAAGGCCTGACCGGGACAGCACCCGGCCAGGACAGCGCCGAGGGCGGGCAGTCGCTTCGACTGCCCGCCCTCGCGGCGTTCACGGGTGCTGCCCGGGGTGGCCCGGCCGGTGCGGATGCGGTGCTGCGGCACGGCCGGTGCGGATCAACCGGCCCCGACGTTCGCGGGCCCCGGTGTCCGAAGGATCAGAAGCCGCCGGTCTGCTCGTCCCGCCGGCGCTGCCAGCGCTGCTCGACCCGGTCCATCATCCCCGCCTTGCGGCGCGGAGCGGCGGCCGGGCGCGGACCGGACGCCTGGCCGGCCGGGCCCCGGCGCCAGCCCGTCACGGCGAAGACCGCGCACCCGAGCATGACCAGGAATCCGACGACGCTGACCCAGATCTGGTCGGGCACGACCATGCCGCCCATCAGCAGGCCGATGCCCACCACGAAGCCGCCGATGGCCAGATAGACCCGCCGACGGGTGTGAGCGCGCAGCCCGGTTCCCTCTAGCGCCGACGCGAATTTGGGATCTTCGGCATACAGCGCTCGCTCCATCTGGTCGAGCAGTCGCTGCTCGTGCTCCGAGAGCGGCACGGAGTCCTCCTACTCGTCGGTCGCGGGTGCGACCGGTCCGCCGCCCCGGTCGGGGAGGCAAGTCCAATCAGCCTTGGGAACACGCGGTCGGACGCCTGTACGGGGGCCCGGGTCCGTGTGGTCCATATGCCCCATGCATCCGGCTGTCATGCTTTCCGGCTTTACCCAGATCATACGGTCCACCGCCCCGTTACGGGGTGGTCGACCACGCGTGGGCGGGGCCGCTTCGGGCGCTCCCTGCCGCACTAGGACACAACGCGGCACCGCACGGACAAGTGCCCGACCGGGTGGAATCGGCCGGGACCTGGGGAGCTTCGGCGGAGCCGGTCCGCCGGCCGGGCGCACGCCGGCCGGGAACCGGGTGGTGATCAGGGGGTGATCGGCCGGTGAGCGGACGGCGCCGGGCCGGTGAGCGGACGGCGAACGACTGCGGGCGCTCCGGTCAGGCGAGGGTGGCCAACAGGTGGAGCTGGGTCGCGACGGCGTGGAAGGCGGGCTGCCCGGCGGCGGCCTCCTCCAGCTTGAGCAGCGCCTCCAGCGCACCCGGCTCGGCGTCCACCAGGACGCCGGGCACCAGGTCGGCGAAGACCCGCACGCCGTGCACCGAGTCCACCCGCAGGCCCGCGCCGGCCGCCAGGCGGTCCAGCTCGTCGCCGGTGAAGCGGCGCGGCATCGGGTCGTGCTCGCCCCAGCGGCCGTCGGTGGCCTCCAGCACCGTCCGGGCGTCGTTGAAGTGGCCGCCGAGCGCGCGGGCCAGCACCGCGCCGTTGCGGTTGGCGGCGAGCAGGCTGACGAAGCCACCGCGGCGCAGCGTGCCGGCCAGGCTGCCGAGCGCCTCGGCAGGGTCGTCCACGACCTCCAGGACGCCGTGGCAGAGCACCGCGTCGACGGTGCCGGGGGCGACCAGCTCGGGCAGCGTCTGGGTGTCGCCCTGGACGGCGCGGACGAGGTCCGTCACGCCGGCCTCGACGGCGCGGCGCTCCAGCGCGAACAGCGCGTCCGGGCTCGGGTCGACCACGGTGACGCGGTGACCGAGCCGGGCCACCGGGACGGCGAAGTTCCCGGTGCCGCCACCGGTGTCGACCACGTCGAGCACCGGCTGGTCCAGCTCGGCCGCCCGCTTCTCCAGGGCTGCCCGCACCACCTCCCACACCACGGCGGTACGCAGGGCGCTGCGGGGACGCGTCGGGTACAAGGTCGGGCTCCTTGGCACGTGCAGATCGATCAGGATGCCTCCACCTTAGACCGGCCGGGGTGCGCGGCCGTGCCGCCGGTCACCGCGGGGCGCCCGGGTCGTCACCGCCGCCGCCGTCCAGCGGCAGCCGCGGGGCGGGCGGGGCCGGGCGCAGGCCGAGCAGCCGCTCGGCCAGGCGCAGGAAGAGCGCCGTGTTGCGGATCAGGTCGTCGGCGTCGCGGGCCGAGGCGGCCCCCCTGATCCCGGCCTCGGCGGCCGCGCGGCGGCGGGCCCCCGCCGCGAAGTACACCGCCCACTCGGCGAGCTCGGGGGCGACCTCGGGCAGCACCTCCCAGGCGCTGCGGATCGCCTGGCGCCGCCGGGCGCTCTTCTCCGGCCGGCCGCGGACGGCCAGCACCGCCGCGACGGTGCGCAGGGCGGCGAGGTGGGCGGTGGCGTACCGCTCCAGCGGGTCCTCCAGGAGGCGGGAGCCGGCGAGCGTGCGGTGGGCGTCGGCGAGCAGGCCGAGTGCGGCGGGCGGGGCGGCGGCCCGGCGCAGGACGGGGTGCACGTCCCCGCCGGACGGGGCACCGGTGCCCGGCCGGTGGCCCTCGGGCTGCGGCGCGGCCGGTCGGTGGGAGGCGGAGTGGAGGCGTGCGGGGACTGGTCCGGGCCGGCTGACGGTCATGGTCTCCCCCGTTCCGAGGCAGCGCACGGACCGGGTGGTCCGTGCTCCTCCATCGTGACCGGCACCACTGACAATCCGGCTCCGCCGAAGATCCGGCTCCGCCGCCGGGCCGCGGGCCCCCGGGCATGCGTGCGGGCGGCGGCCGCCCGGCCGTTCCCCCCCGGCCCCGCGCACCGCCGCCCCGCACCGACCGGAGCGCCGCCCCCGTTCCCGGCGCTTCGGAGCCCCCAGGATCACCGGTCCCCCCTGACCGCGCTCCGCCGCCCCGTGTCGGCGGTGCACGGCCTGCGTCCGGCTCCGGTGCGGACCAGCCGGTGACGCCCGGCGACCGTCGCGGCCGTCGGACGGCAGCTGTCCGCCGTCCCGGTCCCGCAGCGCCCGACGCGCCGCCGTCCCGGTGTCCACCACTGTGCCGTCCGCGCAGGTCGCAGGGCCATCCGCTCGGATACTCAACCGTGTTTCTGAGTATCCGTACTCAGGCCGTGCGGGCCGGGAACCGGAGGTCGCCCGCCCGGCGTCCCGGTACGGTACGGCGAGCCGGGCGGATCCCGGCGGCACTCGGAGGAGGAACGGATGACCATCCTTCCGCTGGTCTTCACCAGCGGGCTGGCGAGCGGGATCAACGCGTACGCGGTGGTGCTGCTGCTCGGCCTGCTGGGCCGGTTCGCCGAAGCCGGTTCGGTGCCGCCCGCGCTGGAGCGCACCGACGTGCTGATCGCGGCGGCCGTGCTGTTCCTGCTGGAGGCGGTGGCCGACAAGATCCCGTACGTGGACAGCCTCTGGGACACCGTCCACACCGTGATCCGTCCGATCGCGGGTGCCACCGTGGGCGCACTGATCGCGAGCGCCGACCCGGGCTCGCTGCCCGAGGTCGCGGCGGGCGCGGTGGGCGGGACGACGGCCCTGGTCAGCCACCTGGTGAAGGCCTCGCTCCGGATGGCGGTCAACACCTCGCCCGAGCCGGCCAGCAACATCGTGGTCAGCCTCGCCGAGGACCTCTCGGTCGCCGGCCTGGTCACCCTGGCGATCTTCCATCCGTGGGCGGCCGCCTCGATCGCCGCCGTGCTGCTGATCGCCGGCCTGCTGCTGGTCCGGTTCGTGATCACCCGGATCCGCCGGTTCCGCGACCGCCGCCGGGAGCGAAGGGCGGCCCGCGCGGCCGGCCGGCCGCAACCCGTGGACGGGGTGTACGGCGCCCAGCCATAGGATCTGGCCATGGCACGGATCGTCATCATCGGCGCAGGAATGAGCGGGCTCGCGGCGGCCTCCCGGCTCGCGACCCTCGGACACCGGGTGACGGTCTGCGAGGCGGGCGGCACGTACGGCGGCATGGTCGGCCGGTACGAGCGCGACGGCTTCGCCTTCGACACCGGCCCCGGGCTGCTCACCCTCCCGGCGGTCTACCGCGACCTCGCGCTGAAGACCGGCCGGGAGCCGCTGGAGGAGCTGGTCGGGCTGGCCCCGGTCGACCCGGAGAGCCGGCACCTGTTCGCCGACGGCACCGGCCTGGTCCTGCCGAACGCCTCCCGCGGCGGCGTCGTCCAGGCGCTGGACGGTGCCTTCGGCGCCGGCGCGGGCGCCCGCTGGGCCGAGGTGATGAACCACGGCCGGACGGTCTGGGAGGCCACCCGCCGCCCGCTGCTGGAGGAGCCGCTCCCGGCCGACCGCACACCGCTGCACACCGACCCGTACCCGGCGCCGCCGCGCAAGGGCCTGCTGGCCCGGCTGACCCGCCCCCGGCCCTGGACGCTCAGCAGCGTCGCGCGCCACGAACTCGGCGGCCACCCCGGCCTGACCGCCCTGCTGAACGAGTACGCACTGCGCTTCGGCCTCCACCCGGACACCGCCCCCGCGAGCGCCACCGTGCTGCCGTACATGGAGCAGTCCTTCGGCGTCTGGTACGTCCGGGGCGGCATCCGCGCCCTGGCCGACGCGGTGCACCGGCGGTGCGAGCAGCGCGGGGTGGACTTCCGCTTCGACACCGAGGTCACCGGGGTCGTCGTGGCGGACGGCCGGGCGGTGGGGGTCGGGACGGCGGCCGGCCGGATCGACGCCGACCTGGTGATCTCCTCGATGGACGCCTGGGCACTGTTCCGCCGGCGCATCGCCGAGTGGCCGGACGGCGGTGACCCGGCCGCGTGGGGGCCGTACCAGGAGCCGAGCGGCCGGTTCAGCGTGCTGCTCGCGCTGCGCGGGGCCCGGCCGGCGGGGACGGTGCACCGCACCGTGGTGCACGCCGCCGACGCGGCGGCCGAGTGGAACGCCCTGACGCTCAGCACCGGCCTCTGCGAGCGCCCGACCGTCCAGGTCCTGCGGCCCGACGACCCCTCCCTGCGGCCGGACGACGACCACGAGAGCGCGGTGCTGACGGTGACCGTGCCGGCCCAGGGCACCCGGGACGACGGTGGCGTCGACTGGACGGCGCCCGGCCTGGCCGAGCGCTACGCCGACCGGCTGCTCGACCACGTCGACGCGGCCGGCCTCGGCCTGCGCGAGCGGGTCCTGTGGCGGGTGGTCCGCACCCCCGAGGACACCCGGCGGGAGACCGGTGCCTTCCTGGGCGGCGTCCCCCGCCCCGCCCTGGCCGGGGACGGCGGGAACTGGCTGCAGTTCGCCAACGCGTCGCCGGTGCCCGGCCTCTACCTGGTCGGTGGCGCCGCCCACCCCGGCGGCGGACTGGCCCGGGTCGGCATGTCGGCCTCCGTCGTGGCCGGTCTGATCGGCCCGGCCTGACCGGGTCGCCCCCGGCTCAGCCCTGCTGCTGCTGCCAGGTGTTCTGCTGCTGGTAGCCGTAGTCGTACTGCGGCTGGTGCGGGATGCCCTGCGGCAGGTGCTGCTGGTCCGGCTGCTGCTGGTCCGGCTGCTGCTGCCACTGCTGCTGCTGGTCGTAGCCGTACTGCTGCTGGTGCTCGGGCTGCGGCTGGTAGCTGCCGTAGGCGTCGACCTGCTGCGGGTACGTCCCGTACGCGTCCGGCTGGACGGCCTGCTGCTGGTAGGTGCCGTAGCCCTGGTCGTAGGCGAAGGCCGGCTGCTGCTGGTGCTGCCACTGCTGCCGGCCGTTCTGGTCCCAGGCCTGCTGCTGGTCGTAGCCGTACTGCTGCTGGTGCTGCGCCTGCTGCTGGACGTGCTGGTCCGACTGCTGGACGTGCTGGCCCGGCTGCTCGTAGTACCCGGCGGCGTAGACGCCGTCCGCGGCGAGCTCCTGCATCTCGAAGGCGGCGGTCTGCTCGACGGCCGGCACGTCCTCGCGCACCGGGGACGGCTCCGGGGTCTCCTCGACCGCGCTGACCGTGCCGATCCGGTCCGCCGCCACCGCGGCGGCCACGGCCGCACCGCCGGTGAGCGCACCGAGCAGCGGCACCTTGGCCAGCGGGCCGGGCAGGCCGCCGTCGGCCTTGCGCAGCGACCAGCCGGCCGCGTAGCCGCGCTTCACGGAGAGGGTGACGAGGGTCTGGCCGGCCGCGAACGCCGCGGCGCCCGCACCGATCACCAGGACCGAGCCGGCCGCCATCCCGGCGGGCACTCCGAGGAAGCCGGCCAGGGCGAGGGCCCGCCAGTGCACCGGGGCCCGGTTCTGCAGCAGCAGCTCGGCCACCAGCCAGAGCGCCACCACCGCCAACGCGGCGTACAGCAGCAGGTATCCGATACCCATCCGCCCGCTACCTCCAGTCGCGTGCCCGCGCGCGCCGCGCGTGTCCGGCGACTGTACCGGTTCAACGGCCGGGGTACCGCATCGCGTTCCCGGCCGCCCGGCCCGCCCCGTCCGCCGGCCCGGCGGAGCGGTTCAGCGCTGGTGGAGACCGAGGTTCTGGTAGATCTCCAGCGTCGCGGTCGAGTGGTTGAGCGTGATGAAGTGCAGGCCGGGGGCACCCTCGGCGAGCAGCCGCTCGGACATCGCGGTGGCGTGCTCCATGCCGATCGCGCGCAGCGCCGCCGGGTCGTCGATCGAGGCGCGCAGCCGGGCCTCCAGGTCCGCCGGGAAGGCCGAACCGCTCAGCTGCGGGAACCGCTCCAGCTGCTTGGCGTTGGTGACCGGCATGATCTCCGGGATGATCGGCGCCTCGCAGCCGGCCGCCGCGACCCGGTCGCGCAGCCGCAGGTAGTCGTCGACCTCGAAGAACATCTGGGTGATCGCGTAGTCGGCGCCGGAGCGGATCTTCGCGACGAAGTGCCGGATGTCCTCGTCCCAGTCGGTGGAGCGCGGGTGCATGTTCGGCGAGGCGGCCACGCCCACGCAGAAGTCACCGATGCCCTTGATCAGCTCCACCAGCTCGTACGCGTAGGTGACCCCCTGCGGGTGGCTCACCCACTCGCCCAGCGGGTCGCCGGGCGGGTCGCCGCGCACCGCGAGGACGTTGCGCACGCCCTGGTCGGCGTACTGGCCGATGATGTTGCGCAGCTCGGCGATCGAGTGATCGACGGCGGTCAGGTGGGCGACGGGGGTCAGCGTGGTCTCCGTGGCGATCCGGCCGACCATGTTGACGGTGCGCTCGCGGGAGGAGCCGCCGGCCCCGTACGTCATGCAGACGAAGTTGGGGTCGAGCGGTTCGAGGCGGCGGATGGCGTCCCAGAGACGCTGTTCGCCGACCTCGGTGCGCGGGGGCATGAACTCGAAGGAGAAGGATCGCTTGCCGGCCGCCAGAAGCTCGCGGACCGTCAACGCGCGGTCTGTTCTGGTGGAAGCGACGCCGAGTGCCATGTTGGCAGGTTAACCGCCGGGCGAAGGGCCGGGACAACTCGGTCCCAGCAATTGAGACAATCGGCGGACACCCCTCCCCTTCCGTCCACCGCCGCCCCGGGGGCCACCGGAGTCCCGTCCGTACAGCCGTTCCCGGCCGCCCGGCTAGGCTGGCTGCACCCCAGCGAAAACCTCCGGAGCCTCATCGTGACCTCGCCCAGCCACCGGCCGGCCCACCCCATTGACGTGGAGGACGTGCGCGAGCGCGTCAACGCGGCCCTCGCCGGCTTCATGGACGGTCGGGCGGCCCTGCTCGGGAAGATCTCCCCGCAGCTCGGCCCGGCCACCGACGCGCTGCGCGACTTCCTGCTGGACGGCGGGAAGCGGCTCCGCCCGGCGTTCTGCTACTGGGGCTGGCGCGGCGCCGGCGGGGCCGCCGGGGGCGAGGGCATCGCCAACGCGGCGGCCGCCCTGGAGCTGCTCCAGGCGAGCGCGCTCGTCCACGACGACCTGATGGACCGCAGCGACACCCGCCGCGGCCTGCCGTCGGTGCACCGCCGTTTCGAGGCGCTGCACCGCGAGAGCGGCTGGCGCGGGGACCGCGAGCAGTACGGCGCCTCGGCCGCGGTGCTGCTCGGTGACCTGCTGCTGATCTGGTGCGACGAGCTGTTCCTGCGCTCGGGCCTGGAGCCCGCCGCGGTGCTCGCGGCCAAGCCGATGTTCGACCTGATGCGGACGGAGGTCATGGTCGGCCAGTACCTGGACGTGCTGGAGCCGGTCGCCGGCGACTCCACCGACCCGGGCGCGCTGGACCGGGCGCAGACCGTCCTGCACTACAAGTCGGCCAAGTACACGATCGAGCGACCGCTGCAGGTCGGCGCCCTGCTGGCGGGCGCCCCCGCGGAGCTGGTCGAGGCGTACGGCGCGTTCGGCCTGCCGCTGGGGGAGGCGTTCCAGCTCCGGGACGACCTGCTCGGGGTCTTCGGCGACCCTGCGGTCACCGGCAAGCCGGCCGGCGACGACCTGCGCGAGGGCAAGCGCACCCTGCTGGTCGCCCACGCGATGCGCGGGCTGCCCGCCGCCGACGCCCGCCACCTGGACGAGCGCCTCGGCGCCCCGGACCTCGGCCCCGAGGAGGTGGCCCGGCTGCGCACGCTGGTCGGGCGCAGCGGCGCCGCCGAACGGGTGGAGCGCCGCATCGAGGAGCTGATGGCGCAGTCGCTGGCCGCGCTGGAGGCGGCGCCGCTGGCCGACGGGCCGGCCCGGGCGGTGCTGCTGGCGCTGGCGGAGGCCGCCACCGTCCGCAAGTACTGAGCACGCCGGGTACTGAACGCGCCGGTACGGGAACGGCCGCGGCCCCCGGGGCGGTCAGGCCCGGCGCAGCCGTGCGGCGAGCGCGGCGGCGGCGGCCTGCGGGTCGTCCGCCGCGGTGATGGCGCGGACCACCACGACCCGGCTCGCGCCGGCGGCCAGCACCTCGTCGAGGTTGCCGAGGTCGATCCCGCCGATGGCGAACCACGGCCGGTCGGTGACCTGCTTCGCCGCGTACCCGACCAGGCCGAGGCCGGGCGCGTGCCGGCCGGGCTTGGTCGGGGTGGGCCAGACCGGGCCGGTGCAGAAGTAGTCCACGCCGGGCTCGGCGACCGCCGCGTCCACCTCGGACTCGGCGTGGCAGGAGCGGCCGATCAGGACGTCCTCGCCGAGGATCGCCCGGGCCGCCGGGACGGGCAGGTCGTCCTGCCCGAGGTGCAGGACGTCCGGGCGGGCCGCGTGCGCGACGTCGGCGCGGTCGTTGACCGCCAGCAGCTTGCCGTGCCGGCGGCAGGCGTCGGCGAAGACCTCCAGGGCGGCCAGCTCCTGCTTGGCCTCCAACCCCTTGTCGCGGAGCTGGACGATGTCCACCCCGCCGGTCAGGGCCGCGTCCAGGAACTCCGCGAGGTCGCCCTGCTCGCGCCGCGCGTCGGTGCAGAGGTAGAGCCGGGCGTCGGCGAGCCGGCGTCGCAGCGTGTCGGCCGCCATCAGATCAGCATCGCCTGGGCGCGCCGCTTGACCTCGGTGCCGCGGTTCTCCTGCAGTGCCTGGATGGGGCTGCCGGGCAGCGAAGGGTCCTCGGTGAAGAGCCACTCCAGGATCTCCGCGTCGTTGTACCCGCAGTCCCGCAGCACGGTCAGGGTGCCGGACAGGTGCTTGACCAGGCCCGGGCCGTCGATGAAGGCGGCCGGCACCTGGAGCGACCTGTTCGGGCCGCGCCGGACGGCGATCAGGCCGCCGCTCTTGACCAGGTCACGCACCTCGGTGACCCGGACGCCCCACTGCTCCGAGATGTCGGGCAGGTACATCCAGTCGGTGACCAGGGCTTCAATCTTGTTCTCGATCTCGCTCACGCCACCAGACTGCCACCTCGGCGGCCCCCCGCGCACCAAAGGGACGGCCCGTCAGCCGGCGACGGCCGACTTGAGCGGCACCGCGGGGTCCGCCGCGAGGGCCCGGTCGAGCACCGCGCCGCGCTCGATCAGGCGGCGGCCCTGGGTGAGGTCGCGCGGGCGGTCCACCGTGAGCAGGGCGCGCAGCACGCCGTCGCGCAGCCAGAGCACCGCCCAGGACGCGTCCTGCGGCGAGCCCCGCCCGAGCAGCTCGTCCCCCTCGCGGTGGCGCCCGGCGTACTGCACCGTCCGGCCGAACTGCTCCGACCAGAAGTACGGCACCGGGTCGTACGGCACGTCCGCGCCCAGCACCGCGGCGGCGGCCGCCTCGCCGGACTGCAGCGCGTGGTCCCAGTGCTGGACGGTCAGCCGGGCGCCGGTGCGGGCGGACGGGTAGCTCGCGCAGTCCCCCGCCGCGTGGACGCCGGGCAGGTTGGTGCGCAGCCGCTCGTCCACCAGGACGGCGCCGGCCGCGTCGAGCTCGATCCCGGAGCCGGCCAGCCAGTCCGTCGCCGGGCGCGCCCCGATGCCGACCACCACCTCGTCGGCGGGCAGGCGCGAGCCGTCGGCCAGCAGGACGGCGCCGGGCTCGACGGCCGCGACGGCGGCCCCGCAGCGCAGCTCGACCCCGGCCTCGGCGTACCAGGCGGCCATCGCGCGGCCGATCCCGGCCGGCAGCGCGCCGGGGACGGGCGCCGGGCCGGCCTCCACCACCGTCACCTCGCAGCCGGCCGCGCGGGCCGCCGTGGCCACCTCGGCGCCGATCCAGCCCGCACCGACCAGCACCAGCCGCAGGCCGGGGCGGAGCAGGGCGCGCAGCGCCAGGGCGTCGTCCAGGGTGTGCAGCAGGTGTGCGCGCTCGGCACCGGGCAGGACGCGCGGCGCGGCGCCGGTGGCGATCACCAGGGCGCCGTAGGGCAGGTCGCCGCCGTCGGTGTGCAGCACTCCCGGGGTGAGCCCGGTGGCCCGGCGGCCGGTGAGCAGCTCGATGCCCAGGTGCGGGTAGTCGATGTCGAGGGTGGTGGCGTCGGCCTTGCCGAGCAGCACCTCCTTGGAGAGCGGCGGCCGGTCGTAGGGCGCGTGCGGCTCCTCGCCGACCAGCACGATCCGCCCCCGCCAGCCGCCCCGGCGCAGCCCCGACGCGCACTGCGCCCCGGCCAGCCCGGCGCCGACCACCACCACCTGATCCGTCCCGCTCAGCTCTGCCACGCCGTCACTGTACTGGCGCCCCGGCGGGCGCCGTCCGCCACCGCCCGGGCCGCCGGCGGGCCCGCTGTCCACCCTTCGTACGCGCCTTCGGCGGCGGCAGGGCCCGGAGTTAAGGTGGGGGCACCATCACGGGAGCCCGGCGGACCGGGCTGAGAGGCGGGCTGGAACGGCCTGCGACCGTCCGAACCTGATCCGGGTCATACCGGCGAAGGGAGAGCAGCGACTTTGACACGCTTGGCACCGGGCAGCCATGCCGACGTGCTGGTGATCGGCGGGGGCATCATCGGCCTCGCCGTCGCCTGGCGGGCGGCGCAACGCGGGCTGCGGATCGTCGTGGCCGACCCCTCCCCCGGCGGCGGCGCCGCCCGGGTCGCGGCCGGCATGCTCGCACCCGTCACCGAACTCCAGTACGGCGAGGAGCCGCTGCTGCGCCTCGGGATGGCCTCCAACCAGCGGTACGCGGCCTTCGCCGCCGAACTCGAAGAGGCGAGCGGCGGGCAGGACACCGGCTACCGGCAGTGCGGCACGCTGGCCGTCGCGCTCGACGCCGACGACCGCGCGGAGCTGCGCGAGCTGCACGCCTTCCACCTGCGGCTCGGCCTGGACTCGCAGTGGCTGACCGGCCGGGAGGCGCGCCGGCTGGAGCCGATGCTCGCCCCGGGCGTCCGCGGCGGCCTGCACGTCGCCGACGACCACCAGGTGGACGGCCGCCGGCTGCTCACGGCGCTGCTGCGGGCCGGCGAGGCCGCGGGCGTGGCCGTCCGGCCCAGCGCGGCGGCCGAGCTGCTGGTCGAGGACGGCCGGGCGGTCGGTGCCCGGCTCGGCACCGGCGAGACGGTCACCGCCGACCGGGTCGTGCTCGCCGCCGGCCCGGACAGCCACCGGCTGCCCGGCCTGCCCGCCGGCGTGCTGCCGGCGATCCGCCCGGTGAAGGGCCAGATCCTGCGGCTGCGGATCCCGCCCGCGTACCGGCCGTTCCTCAGCCGCAACGTCCGCGCGGTGGTCCGCGGACAGCACCTGTACCTGGTGCCGCGGGAGAACGGCGAGCTGGTGATCGGCGCGACCTCCGAGGAGCAGGGCTACGACACCACCGTCACCGCCGGCGGGGTGTACGAGCTGCTGCGCGACGCCCACGAGCTGGTCCCCGGCATCACCGAGCTGCCGCTGGTGGAGACGTCCGTCGGGCTGCGCCCCGGCTCCCCGGACAACGCGCCGCTGCTCGGCCCGACCGCCCTGCCCGGCCTGGTCGCCGCCACCGGCCACTACCGCAACGGCGTGCTGCTCACCCCGGTGACCGCCGACCTGCTCGCCGAGTACCTGGCCTCCGGCACGACGCCGGAGCTCGCCGCACCGTTCTCCCCCACTCGCTTCACCACAGAGGTCCCCGCATGAGCGACATCCCCCTCACCGTCAACGGCGAGCCCCGCCAGGTACCCGCCGCGACCACCCTCGCCGAGGTGGTGGCCACCCTCAGCCGGGCCAACACCGGCGTCGCCGCCGCGCTCAACGAGGCCGTGGTGCCCCGCGGTTCGTGGCCGCTCACGGAGCTCGCGCCGGGCGACCGGATCGAGATCCTCACCGCCGTGCAGGGGGGCTGACCGTGAGCGCCCCGCTCCGCACCGACACCCCTGCCGCCCCAGCCACCCCTGCCGCCCCAGCCACCCCTGCCGCCCCAGCCACCCCTGCCGGCCCGACCGGCGCCGCCGGTGACGACAAGGACCTCCTCAGCATCGCCGGCACCACCTTCGGCTCGCGCCTGATCATGGGCACCGGCGGCGCCCCCAGCCTGGAGATCCTGGAGCAGGCCCTGCGGGTCTCCGGCACCGAGCTGACCACGGTGGCGATGCGCCGGGTCGACGCCACCACCCAGGGCTCCGTGCTGGACGTACTGACCCGCAACGGCATCCGGATCCTGCCGAACACGGCCGGCTGCTTCACCGCCGGCGAGGCCGTGCTGACCGCCCGGCTGGCCCGCGAGGCGCTGGGCACCGACTGGGTGAAGCTGGAGGTGATCGCTGACGAGCGGACCCTGCTGCCGGACCCGATCGAGCTCCTGGACGCCGCCGAGACGCTGGTCGACGACGGCTTCACCGTCCTGCCCTACACCAACGACGACCCGGTGCTGGCGCGCAAGCTGGAGGACGTCGGCTGCGCGGCGATCATGCCGCTCGGCTCGCCGATCGGCTCCGGCCTGGGCATCCGCAACCCGCACAACTTCCAGCTGATCGTGGAGGGCGCGGGCGTCCCGGTGATCCTGGACGCCGGTGCGGGCACCGCCTCGGACGTCGCCCTGGCGATGGAGCTGGGCTGCGCCGCCGTGATGCTCGCCTCCGCGGTGACCCGCGCCCAGGATCCGGTGCTGATGGCCGGGGCGATGCGGCACGCCGCCGAGGCCGGCCGCATGGCCCACCGGGCCGGCCGCATCCCGCGGCGGTTCCACGCCGAGGCGTCCTCCGCGATGGCCGGCCGGGCGGACCTCGACACCCGCGAGCGCCCGGCGTTCTGACCGGCCGCCCGGGCCCGCCGTCCGGTGGGCCCGGGCCGGGCTGGCCGGGCCGGCGGCGCACTGTCACAGCCCGGCCACGAACGCCCCGCGCGGAGCCGCGGGAGGGCCGCGTCGACGGCGCCACCACTAGACTCGCCGGGTGGACAAGGCGGACATGGCACTGCACGACCCCCTGACCGGCACCCTGCTCGACGGGCGGTACCTGGTCGGACAGCGGATCGCGGCCGGCGGGATGTCCACCGTCTACCGGGGGACGGACACCCGGCTCGACCGGGTCGTCGCCCTCAAGGTGATGCACCCCGCGCTGGCCGGCGACGACGGCTTCACCGGCCGGTTCATCCGCGAGGCCAAGGCAGTGGCCCGGCTCGCCCACCCCAACGTCGTCAACGTCTTCGACCAGGGCGCGGACGGCGGCCACGTCTTCCTCGCCATGGAGTACGTGCCCGGCCGGACCTTGCGCGACCTGCTGCGCGACCGCGGCGCACTCTCCATCCGGGCCGCCCTGGACGTCCTGGAGCCGGTGCTCGCCGCGCTCGGCGCCGCCCACCGGGCCGGCCTGGTGCACCGCGACGTCAAGCCGGAGAACGTCCTGATCACCGACGGCGGGCTGGTCAAGGTCGCCGACTTCGGCCTGGTCCGGGTGCTGAACGCCCCGGACGGCGCGGCCGCCTCCGGCACCGCGACGACCGGCACCGTCCTGGGCACCGTCTCCTACCTGGCCCCCGAGCAGATCCGGCCCGGCGCCGACACCGACCAGCGGGTGGACGTCTACGCGGCCGGCATCCTGCTGTACGAGATGCTCACCGGCCACCGCCCGCACACCGGCGAGAACCCCGTCCAGGTGATGTACCGCCAC
Organism: Kitasatospora sp. NBC_01560; assembly: GCF_045208415.1. NCBI lineage: Bacteria > Bacillati > Actinomycetota > Actinomycetes > Kitasatosporales > Streptomycetaceae > Kitasatospora > Kitasatospora sp. NBC_01560. The sequence continues at coordinate 3,008,682 of NZ_CP109364.1, forward strand.
CTGCACGAGGACGTGCCCGCGCCCTCGGCCACCGTGCCGGGCGTCGTGCCCGAGCTGGACGCGATAGTGACCGGCGCCTGCGCCCGCGACCCGCAGGCCCGCCCGTTCGACGCGGTCGAGCTGCTGGCCGCCCTGCAGCGGGCACGCCGGGCGCTCACCCCGGACCAGCTGGACGCCGAGCCGCCCGCCTCCACCCGGTCCAGCCCGCAGTACCCGACCAACGAGCCGACCTCGGTGATCCGCCCCGCCGCCGCCCGGGCCGCCGCCCGGCCGGACGCCGGGCCCGCCGCGGGCCCGGTCGAGCGGACCAGTGTGCTGGACGTCCCGCCCGAGGTGATGGACCAGCTGCTCACCGAGCCGCGCCCGTACGACGAACCGCCGCCGCCGGCGCGGGCCCGGCGGGCCGGCCGGCCGCGCCGGCTCCCCCGCCGGCCGCTGATCTGGGTCTCCGTGCTGGCGGCGCTGGCGCTGCTGGTCGGCGGCACCACGTTCGCGCTCTCCGGCGCGCTGTACACGACCGTCCCGGCCGTGATCGGCAAGGACCGCGCCGAGGCGCAGCGGGTCCTGGACGCCGCGGGCATGCACGGGCGGTTCACCGAGGTGTACAGCGAGAGCGTCCCGGCCGGCCAGGTGATCTCCACCGATCCGGGGGTCGGCGCCCGGGCCCGCAAGAGCGACGCGGTCGGCGTCACCGTCTCCCGCGGCCCGAAGCGGATCGCCGTGCCGGAGCTGGCCGGCAAGCCGGCCGAGCAGGCCGCCGCCGCCCTGTCCGGCGTCCAGCTGGCGCGCGGCAACGTCACCGAGACGTACAACGACACCGTGCCGGAGGGCGCGGTGATCAGCAGCTCGCCGGCGGCCGGCCAGCAGCTGCCGGAGAACACGCCGGTCTCGCTGGTGGTCAGCAAGGGCATGGTGCCCGTCCCGGACGTGACCGGCCTGTCCAAGGAGGACGCCGCCAAGGCCCTGCAGGCCGCCGGCTTCGCGATGCAGAGCAGCGGCGTCAACCTGTTCGGTACCGGCAAGGTGTCCGGGCAGTCCCCCGCCGCGGGCGAGCGCCGCCCGCAGCACACCGTGGTGACGGTCAACTTCCCGTTCATCTGAGCCGGCCGGCCCCCGGGCCGCGCCGGGCCGTCGCGGGCGGGGCGGCGTAGCGTGGAAACCAGGCCTGCCCGGCCCCGCCTGCCGTCGAAGGGGGAGGGCTGCGGCGCCGGGACCTCCGGACGGGGCTGCGTGGCGGCCTGGTACCCAGAGGATGTGGTCGTCATGGCCGGAGCAGCCGTCGACGGCTTGAGGGAGCTTGTACGGGGCGCGGTGATCACCCCCGCGGACGCGGGGTACGAGGAGGCCCGCCGGGTCTACAACGGCATGGTCGACCGGCGGCCCGCGGCGGTCGTCCGGGTGGCCAACGCCGGCGACGTGATGACGGCGGTCGGCTTCGCCCGGGACAACGGGCTGGAACTCGCCGTCCGCGGCGGCGGCCACAGCGCGCCCGGGTTCGGGACGTGCGACGGCGGCCTGGTGATCGACTTCTCCGGCCTGCGCGGCGTCCGGATCGACCCGGAACGCCGGACGGCCCGCTGCGAGGGCGGCGTCACCTGGGGCGACCTGAACGCGGCCGGGTACGCCTTCGGGCTAGGGGTGACCGGCGGGATCATCGGCAGCACCGGCATCGCCGGGCTGACCCTGAACGGCGGCTTCGGCCACCTCGCCCGCGGGCTCGGGCTGAGCTGCGACAACCTGATCGCCGCCGACGTGGTGACCGCCGACGGCCGGTTCCACACGGTGAGCGAGGAGGAGGAGCCCGAACTCCTCTGGGCGCTGCGCGGCGGCGGCGGCAACTTCGGCGCGGTGACGTCCTTCGAGTACCGGCTGAGCCCGGTCAAGGACGTGGTGGCCGGGCCGGTCGTCTACGAGCTGGAGCACGCGGCCGACGTCCTGCGCTTCTACCGCGAGTACATCCAGGACGCCCCCGAGCAGCTGGGCCTCTTCCCCGGATTCCACGTCGCACCGCCGCTGCCGTTCATCCCCGAGGACCGCGTCGGCGACAACTTCCTTCTCCTGGTGCCCTGCTGGGCGGGGCCGCCGGCCGAGGCCGAGCGGGTGCTCGCCGCGCTGCGCGACGCCGCACCGGTGGTGGCCGAGGGCGTCGGCCCGGTGCCGTACCCGGCGTTCGGCGAGGCCTTCGACCCGCTGCTGCCGCCGGGCCTCCAGCAGTACTGGAAGGGCCTGTTCGCGAGCGAGCTGACCGACGGCGCGATCGCCGCCCACCAGGAGTTCGGCCGGCGGGTGCCGACGGTCAACTCCGCGGTGCACATCTACCCGATCAACGGGGCCTGCCACCGGGTCGCGGCCGACGCGACGGCCTTCGCCCACCGGGAGGCCACCTTCGCCACGGTGATCGCCGGGGTCTGGCCCGACCCGGCCGACAACGACACCAACACCGCCTGGGTGCGCGACTACTACGCCGCCCTCGCGCCGCACTCCGACGAGGCCGGCTACATCGGCTTCATGGACCACGACGACCAGCACCGGATCGAGGCCAACTACCGGGGGAACTACGACCGTCTGGTGGAGCTGAAGCGGCGGTTCGACCCCGGGAACCTGTTCCACCTGAACCAGAACCTCAAGCCCTGACCCGCCTGACCTGCCTGACTCGCCCGGCCCGGCCGCGCCTCAGCGCAGCGGCCCGTCGCCCGGCTCCTCCTGGTAGGAGAACCGCTGCTCCTGCCAGGGGTCGGCGAGGTTGTGGTACCCGCGCTCCTCCCAGAAGCCGCGCCGGTCGGCCCGCATGTACTCCACCGCGCGGACCCACTTGGGCCCCTTCCAGGCGTACAGCCGCGGCACGACCAGCCGGACGGGGAAGCCGTGCTCCGCGGTGAGCGCCTCGCCGTTGCGGTGGGTGGCGAAGAGGGTGTCCGGGTGGGCGAAGTCCGCCAGCCGGAGGTTGGCGCTGTACCCGTACTCGGCCCAGACCATGACGTGGGTGACGCCGGGGGCGGGGGGCACCTGGGCCAGCACCTCGACGGCCGGCACGCCCGTCCACTCGTTGCCGAGCATCGAGAACTTGGTGACGCAGTGCAGGTCGGCCCGGACGGTGGTGCGCGGCAGGGCGGTGAAGCCGGTGAAGTCCCAGCTGTGCTTCTCCGCCGAGGCGGTGGCGCCGAAGACCTGGAAGTCCCAGGTCAGTGGCTTGAAACGGGGGACGGGGCCGTAGTGCAGGGCGGGCCAGCCGCGTTGCGGGCGCTGCCCCGGCGGGAGCCTCGGGTCAGACGGCTGAAGCGGTTCTTGTTCGGACTGACCCATGGCTCCATGGTGACAGACGGCGGACGATGCCCGGCGCGCGCCCCTTTCCGGCCCCGCACGCCCCGCCCGTACGGGCCAATGGTGGCCCAAATCGGATATTCCGGCACATGTCCTAGTGAGTGTGAACTTACTGGAATTTCTTCCCATCACGGTGCCAGGATGCGTGCAGCCGGAGGGTACGGCCGTGGTTCCCGGACGCACAGCAGGAAGGCAGCCGCCATGAAGGGCGACGCAGAGGTCATCGAATTCCTCAACGAGCAGCTCACCGCAGAGCTGACCGCCATCAACCAGTACTTCCTGCACGCCAAGATGCAGGAGAATTTCGGCTGGACCAAGCTCGCGAAGTACACCCGGCACGAGTCCTTCGACGAGATGAAGCACGCCGAGGTGCTCACCGACCGGATCCTCTTCCTGGACGGGCTGCCGAACTACCAGCGGCTCTTCCACGTCCGGATCGGCCAGACCGTCAAGGAGATGTTCGACGCGGACCGCCAGGTCGAGGTCGAGGCGATCGACCGGCTCAAGCGCGGGATCGTGGTGATGCGGGCCAAGAACGACGTCACCTCGGCGAACATCTTCGAGTCCATCCTGGCGGACGAGGAGCACCACATCGACTACCTCGACACCCAGCTGGAGCTGCTGGAGAAGCTCGGCGAGGCGCTCTACCTGGCCCAGCTGATCGAGCAGCCGGAGTCCTGAGCGCCGCTCCGGGCGCCGGCTCCCCGCACGTCCGGGCCGCGGGCACCGGAATCCGGGGCCGGGCCGGGCAGCCGGCCGATCAGGCCGCGCGCAGCGGCGCGAACGGAGCTGGTTCCGACGGTGCGGCCTCCGGGTACGGCGCGGCGTCCGGGTCGGCGAGCCCGAGCTTGGCGGCCAGCCGGGCGGTCGGGCAGGGCCGCGCGCCGTGCTCGCCCAGCAGGGCCTGTATCCGGCGGACGCAGGAGCCGCAGTCGGTGCCGGCCTTGCAGCCCTTGGCGATCTGGCGGGGGGTGTTGGCACCCCCGTCGATCTCCTTCTTCACCTGGGCCTCGGTGACCGCATGACACATGCACACGTACATCGCGGTATCTCCCGGGGGGTGAAGCGGAATGGATCTTGACTAAGGCTTGCCTTAGTTCACTAAGCCTCACCTTACCCGCTGGAACGGGCGTGAAAAAGCCTCTGCGGCCCCGGATCGCTCCGGGGCCGCAGAGGCCTGTCTCACACTCGGTGCCGCTCAGTGGCCGCCGCGGTACATCTCGGCCACCAGGAACGCCAGGTCCAGCGACTGGCTGCGGTTGAGCCGCGGGTCGCAGGCCGTCTCGTAGCGCTGGTGCAGGTCGTCGACCAGCACCTCGTCGCCACCGCCGACGCACTCGGTGACGTCGTCGCCGGTCAGCTCCACGTGGATGCCGCCCGGGTGGGTGCCGAGCGCGCGGTGCACCTCGAAGAAGCCCTTGACCTCGTCCAGGACGTCGTCGAAGCGGCGGGTCTTGTGGCCGCTGGAGGCCTCGAAGGTGTTGCCGTGCATCGGGTCGCAGATCCAGACCGGCTGCGCGCCCGAGGCGGTGACCTTCTCCACCAGGGCGGGCAGGTGGTCACGGATCTTGCCCGCACCCATCCGGGTGATGAAGGTGAGCCGGCCGGGCTCGCGCTCCGGGTCCAGCTTCTCGATCAGGGTGAGCGCCTCGTCGACCGAGGTGGTCGGGCCGAGCTTCACCCCGATCGGGTTGCGGATCCGGGAGGCGAACTCGATGTGCGCGTGGTCCAGCTGGCGGGTGCGCTCACCGATCCAGACCATGTGACCGGAGACGTCGTACAGGTCACCGGTGCGCGAGTCCACGCGGGTCAGCGCGGTCTCGTAGTCCAGGATCAGCGCCTCGTGCGAGGAGAAGAACTCGACCGTCTTGAACTCCTCCGGCGCCACGCCGCAGGCGTTCATGAACGCCAGCGCGTTGTCGATCTCGCGGGCGAGCCGCTCGTACCGCTGGCCGGCCGGCGAGTTGCGCACGAAGTCCTGGTTCCAGGCGTGCACCTGGCGCAGGTCGGCGTAACCACCGGTGGTGAACGCGCGCACCAGGTTGAGCGTCGCGGCGGACGCGTTGTACATCCGCTTCAGGCGCTCGGGGTCCGGGTTGCGGGACTCGGGGGTGAAGTCGAAGCCGTTCACCGAGTCGCCCCGGTAGACCGGCAGGGTGACGCCGTCCCGGGTCTCCGTCGACTTGGAGCGCGGCTTGGAGTACTGGCCGGCGATCCGGCCGACCTTCACCACGGGGACGGAGGCGGCGTACGTCAGCACGGCCGCCATCTGCAGCAGGGTCTTCAGCTTGTTGCGGATGTGCTCCGCCGAGACGCCGTCGAAGGCCTCGGCGCAGTCGCCGCCCTGCAGCAGGAACGCTTCACCACGCGCCACGGCACCGAGCCGGGCGCGCAGCTGGTCGCACTCGCCGGCGAAGACGAGCGGCGGATAGGAGGCGAGCTCGGCAAGGGTATTGCGCAGAGCCTCTTGGTCCGGCCATTCAGGCTGCTGCGCCGCGGGCAGGGACTGCCAGGAGTGGGGATTTGTCACGGTCACACGGCCAAGGCTACGGGGTGCGACAACCGATTCGTGACCACTGCCCGATGGGTGAGACACATCACGGACAATCACGTGACCGGCCTCACGCCGTCCACGGCATCCGCTACGCTCGACCCATGAACACGCCGCACACCTTCTCCTGGTGGTGGGCCGATCCCTCGGGTGGCCCACAGATCGCGCGTTCCTAGACGAACACGACGGCCGCCCCTCGGGGCGGCCGTCGGCTTTTCGGCAGACGGCCCTCCCGGGAGCGGAACCCAGCGCACCACCCCCCGCCCCGCCCGGAAGGAAGCCGCCACCGTGACCACCGCCACCGACCTGCTCGCCCGTCTGACCGGCCCGGACGCCCCCGCCTTCGCCCTGCTGCACCGCCGCACCCCCCGGCTCGCCCCGGACACCGTCGAGGTGCTGCTCGGCAGCGTCGGCAGCTACGAGCGGCTGGCCGACCTGCCGCTGCGCGAGGGCGTCCCGGCCGACGGCCCGGTGCACGACCTGCTCGCCCTCGTCCCGTTCCGCCAGATCCGCGAGCGCGGGTTCGAGGCGCACGACGACGCCACCCCGCTGCAGGCCCTCCGGGTGGCCGAGCAGTACGCCCTGACGCTGGCCGAACTGGCGCCCGCGCTGCCGCGGCTGCCGGTCTCGCTGTCCGGCGGTGCGTTCGACATCGACGACCAGGAGTACGCCGGCATCGTCCGCCGGGTGATCGAGGACGAGATCGGGCGCGGTGAGGGCGCCAACTTCGTGATCCGGCGCGACTTCACCGCCACCCTGGACGGCTTCTCCCCCGCGCTCGCGCTCTCGCTCTTCCGCCGGCTGCTGGAGCAGGAACGCGGCGCCTACTGGACCTTCCTCGTCCACACCGGCGACCGCGTCCTGGTCGGCGCCTCCCCCGAGGTGCACGTCCGGCAGAGCGGCGGCACCGTCGTGATGAACCCGATCTCCGGCACCTACCGCTATCCGGCCGCCGGCCCCGACCTCGGCTCCCTGCTCGCGTTCCTGAGCGACCCCAAGGAGCTGGAGGAGCTCACCATGGTGGTCGACGAGGAACTCAAGATGATGTGCACCGTCGGCGACCTCGGCGGCCAGGTGCTCGGCCCGCGCCTCAAGGAGATGTCCCACCTCGCGCACACCGAGTACGAGCTGCGCGGACGCACCTCGATGGACGTCCGCGAGGTGCTCCGGGAGACGATGTTCGCCGCGACCGTCACCGGCAGCCCGGTGCAGAACGCCACCCGGGTGATCAAGCGGTACGAGCGCGGCGGGCGCGGCTACTACGCCGGTGCGCTGGCCCTGATCGGCCGCTCGGCCAGCGGCGGACAGCTGCTGGACTCCCCCATCTGCATCCGCGCCGCCGACATCGACCCGGCCACCGGCCGCCTGGTGGTCCGGGTCGGCGCGACCCTCGTCCGGCACTCCGACCCGGACTCCGAGGTCGCCGAGACGCACGCCAAGGCCGCCGGGGTGCTCACCGCGATCGGCGCCCGGCCCGCCCCGGCCCGCTCGGCGCACGCCTCCGGCCCCCGGCTCGCCGACGACCACCGCGTGCAGGCGGCACTGGACGCCCGGCGCGCCAACCTCGCCCCGTTCTGGCTGCGGATGCAGGAGCCGGCCACGGTCACCCGGACCGAACCGACCCTGGTGGTGGACGGCGAGGACACCTTCACCTCGATGCTCGCCCACCTGCTGACCTCGCTCGGCCACCGGGTCGACGTGGTCCGCTACGACGAGCCCGGCCTGCGCGAGCGGGTCGCCGCCCACCGGGGCCCGCTGGTGCTCGGCCCCGGCCCGGGCGACCCGGCGGCGCCCGACGACGCCAAGATGGCGCTGCTGCGCCCGGTCGTCGCCGACGCGCTTGCCGCCGTCCGCTCCGGCGCCCGGACGGCGCCGCTGCTCGCCGTCTGCCTCAGCCACCAGCTGCTCTCCGGCGAGCTCGGGCTGCCGCTGGCCCGCAAGGCCGTGCCGTTCCAGGGCGCGCAGGAGAGCATCGACCTGTTCGGCACCCGCCGCACGGTCGGCTTCTACAACACGTTCACCGCGCGCTGCTCGGAGCAGGACGCCGCCCGGCTGGCCGCGGAGGGCGTCGAGGTCTCCCGCGACCCGCTGACCGGGGACGTCCACGCCCTGCGCGGGCCGGGCTTCGCCACGTTGCAGTTCCACCCGGAGTCGGTGCTCACCCGGGACGGCGTGGACATCGTCGCCGGACTCTTCCGGGAGGCCGTGGCGCTGCACGGCTGAGGCCTGGAAAGGGGGGGCGGGGCGCCGGGCCCCGCCCCGCTCAGATCTCGTCGTCCAGGCCCTGTTCGATCGCGTACCGGACCAGCTCGACCCGGTTGTGCAACTGGAGCTTGCCGAGGGTGTTCTGGACGTGGTTCTGCACCGTGCGGTGGGAGAGCACCAGCCGGTCGGCGATCTGCCGGTACGACAGGCCCTTGGCGACCAGCCGCAGCACCTCCGTCTCCCGGGCGGTCAGCTGCGGGACGGCGGGGGCGGTCGGCGCGGCCGGCTCGGCGGCCAGCCGGCGGAACTCGCCGAGCACCAGCCCGGCCAGGCCCGGGGTGAAGACGGCGTCGCCGACGGCGGTGCGGCGCACCGCGTCGAGCAGCTCCTCCCGCCCGGCGGACTTCACCAGGTAGCCCGTCGCACCGGACTTCACCGCCTCCAGCACATCCGCGTGCTCGCCGCTGGCGGAGAGCACCAGGACCCGCACCGACGGGTCCTGGGCGACCACCTGGCGGCACGCCTCGGCGCCCGACAGGCCCGGCAGGTTGAGGTCCAGCACCACCACCTGCGGGGAGCAGGCACGGGCCCGGCGGACGGCCTCCTCGCCGTCGCCGGCAGTGGCCACCACGTCCAGCCCGGCCTCGGCGAGGTCCCGCGAGACGGCGTCGCGCCACATCGGGTGGTCGTCCACGACCATCACCCGCACCGGCGGCGCTCCGGCCGGGCCGTCGGTGGCCGGGCTGTCGGTGGTCGGCCGGTCGGTACTGGGCCGGTCAGTGGTCGGCTGGTCGGTCATCGGACCCCTCTCTCGGGACGCGGAGTTCGACCTCGACGCCCTCCCCGGGCGCCGAGTACAGCTCGGCCGTGCCGCCGAGGTCCAGCAGCCGGCCGCGGATCGACTGGGAGACGCCGAGCCGCCCGGCCTGCTCCGCCTCGCCGAGCCGGCCGGCGGCGAAGCCGGGCCCGTCGTCGCGGATGCTCACCGTGACGGCCTCCGGCTCGTCCTCCACCAGGATCCAGGCCCGGGCCTGCGGCCCGGCGTGCCGGCGGACGTTGTCCACCGCGGCGCCGACGGCGGCGGCCAGCTCACCGGCGGCCGGGCCCGGCAGCAGCACCGCCGTCCCGGGGGCCGAGAGCGTGACCCGCTCGTCCGCGTACGGGGCGAGCAGGTCGCGCAGGTCCTGCGGGGCGAGCGGCGCGCGCTGGGCCGGCAGCGGGCCGCCGCTCATCAGCGCCCGCAGGGCCCGCTCCTGCTCGCCGGCCAGGCGGCCGAGCTCGGCGAAGTCGGACGGCCGGCCCTCGGCCTGCTCGCCGCCCCGGCGCTGGACCAGCGCGAGCACCTGGAGCACGCCGTCGTGGATGTCCCGGGAGAGCCGCTCGCGCTCCCGGGTGGCGGCCTCCACCTGGAGCGCCCGGGTGAGCGTCGCCTCGCTGGCCCGGGCCAGCTCGATCACGTAGCCGATCGCGCAGCCGGCCACCATCAGCAGCACGATGTTGTGGATGTTGTCGCCGGTCGGACCGCCGTGGCCGAGGATGTTGGCCACGCCGATCACCGAACCGGCCGCCGCCGCCCAGCGCCAGCCGCCCCGGCCGGCGAAGCCGAGCACGGTGCCCGCGGCCCAGATGGTGGGCAGGGTGGGCGCGCCGTGGCTGATCCGGGCGGGGTCGTCGGTCAGGCCGCTCATCACGATGCCGGTGACGACGAGCGTCAGGTCGGTGCCGAGCACGTACCAGGTGCAGCGCTGCGGCCCGGAGAAGGCCCGGGTGCTGGCCAGCGTCCAGAGCGTCAGCGCGCCGAGGAAGATCCAGCCGGCGACGGGGTGCAGGAACTCCAGGTACGAGTTGAAGTAGCGCAGCAGCGCGTAGCAGAGCGCCAGGACCCGGAAGTAGGAGATCGCACGCCAGAGGGGCAGTTCGACGGACATGCCGCCGGCCGCGAGCGAACCCCCGGCCGCGCCGGTTCTGCTGCCGTCCGCCATCGTTCCTGCCCCTCCCCCTGCGGGCCCGGACCGACCCGCGCTCCTACTGCTCCTGGCCGGCGGACTTCTCGCCGGGCTGCCCGGCGGGCTTGTCGGCCGGCTTCTCCGCCGCCTGCTCCGCCGCCTCTTCCGCCCCGGCCTTCTCGGCCGCCTTCAGCGCCTTCTCCGCCTCGGCCTTCTCGGCCTTCGCGGCGGCCTGCTCGGCCTTCTGCACGGCCTTGCGCTCGGCGTCGGCGCGCTTCTTGTCGTCGCTGATCTGCCGCTTGGCGGCGGTCGCGTAGATGTCCACGTACTCCTGGCCGGAGAGGCGCATGATCTCGTACATCACCTCGTCCGTCACCGAACGGAGGATGAAGCGGTCGTTCTCCATGCCGTGGTAGCGGGAGAAGTCCAGCGGCCGGCCGATCCGGATGCCCGGGCGGGTGCCGAAGTTGGGCACGACCTGGCCGGGCGGCTGGACCTTCTCGGTGTCGATCATCGCGACCGGGATCACCGGCGCGCCGGTGGCCAGCGCCACGCGGGCCAGGCCGCCGACCTTGCCGCGGTACAGCTTGCCGTCGGGCGACCGGGTGCCCTCGGGGTAGACGCCGAACAGCTCGCCGCGCTCCAGCACCGCGATCGCCGAGCGGATCGCCGCCTCGCCGGCGCCGCGCGCTCCCGAACGGTCCACCGGCAGCTGGCCGACGCCCTTGAAGAAGGCGGCCGTCAGCTTGCCCTTCAGACCCGGGGTGTTGAAGTACTCCGCCTTCGCGATGAAGGTCACCCGGCGCCTGATCAGCGCGGGGAAGAAGAAGGAGTCCGAAAAGGAGAGGTGGTTGCTCGCGATGATCGCGGCACCCTCGGTGGGGATGTTCTCCTCACCCTCGATCCACGGCCGGAAGAAGATCCGAAGCAGTGGCGCGACGATCATCTTCATCAGTCGGTAGAACAACCCGGGCCTCCTGTTATGCGGACCGGTCGATCCTAATGCCCCGCGGCCACCGCCCGCGCCCCGCCCCGCCCCGGCGGGGCGCCCGGCAGCGGCGCACGGCGGGGGTGTACGGCGCGGGCAGGTGCGTGGGACGATGCGAATTCCGCAGCCTGTCGTTCCGGCGCCGCCCCCAGCGCCCCCCTGAACTCCGCGTCCCCGCCCGCGAAGGAGCCCGCCATGCCGCTGCTGCCCGGTGCCGAACCGTTCCGCCGGCAGGGCGGACCGGTGGGCGTCCTGCTCTGTCACGGCTTCACCGGGTCACCGCAGTCGATGCGCCCGTGGGCCGAGGAGCTGGCGGCAGCCGGCCTCACCGTCTCGGTGCCGCTGCTGCCCGGGCACGGCACCCGCTGGCAGGACATGCAGGTGACCCGCTGGGAGGACTGGTACGCCGAGGTCGAGCGGGAGCTGCTGGAGCTCTCCGCCACCTGCGAGCAGGTATTCGTCGTCGCGCTGTCGATGGGCTCCGCGCTGGCCCTGCGGCTGGCCGCCCTGCACGGGCCGGCGGTCTCCGGGCTGGTGCTGGTCAACCCGTCGGTGCGCTCCGACAACCCCGCGAGTGTGCTGCTTCCGGTGCTGCGCCACCTGGTGCCGAGCCTGCCCGGGGTCTCCGGCGACATCGCCCGGCCGGGCGCGACCGAGCTCGGCTACGACCGGACTCCGCTGCACGCCGCCTGGTCACTGGCCCGGCTGTGGAAGGAGGTCCAGGCCCGGCTGCCCCGGGTGACCCAACCGGTGCTGCTCTTCCACAGCCCGCAGGACCACGTCGTCTCGCCGGCCAACTCGGAACTGGTGCTGGCGCGGATATCCTCGACCGACGTGACGGAGCGGCTGTGCCAGCGCAGTTACCACGTCGCGACGCTGGACCACGACGCGGCGGAAATATTCGCGGCCAGTCTGGACTTCATCCGACGGCTGGCTCCCGCCCACGCGGCGGGCGTCACCCGGGTCGAATCCGACGATCACCAAGGCTGAAGGGCCGGAAGTGCACGAGAGCAGCACGGCGGGCGGCGAGGACGAGGCGCCCCGCGAGGACACGGAGAACACGAAGGCCGAGGCCGCCGAGGCCACCGGGGGCACCGCCGGGGGCGGCGGGGCGGACGCCACTGCCGCCGCGGAACCGCCCCGGGTGCGGCGCGCCCCCGAGCGCAGTCAGGCCGAGCAGGACGAGATCTTCGCCGCGCTGGTCGCCCAGTTCGACGACCCGGTCGACCTCAACAACCCGAACTGGCCGGAGATCGAGAACCTCCGGGCGCGCGGCGAGCTGAAGGGCGGCTACAAGGAGGGCGACCGCACCGCCGACCCCGACGACCTCTCCGACCTCGCGCCGCAGCCCCGCCCGCGGTCCTCCCGGCCGGTGATGCCGGCGGCCGCCCCGGGCCCGCGCGACTTCGAGCTGGTCGAGGACCCCGACGAGGGCCACTTCGTCCCGCCGGAGCCGCCGCCGCTGCCGGCCGGCGACGTCACCGCCAAGTTCGCCTGGCTGGCCGTGCTCGGCGGCCCGGCCCTGCTGCTGTTCGACGCGGTGGTCTGGCGCGAGGTCGCGGGCTGGCCCGCCTGGGTCGGGGTGACGGCCTTCCTGGGCGGCTTCGTCACGCTGGTGGTCCGGATGAAGGAACGCGACGAGGACGAGCCCGAGGACCCGCACGGCGGCGCGGTCGTCTGACGCCGGCTCAGCCGACCGGGAGCTCCAGGACGGCGAGCAGCGGCAGGTGGTCGGTGGCGGCCCGCAGGTCGGCCCCGGTGACCCCGGGCAGGCCGTGCGGGACCCCACAGGCCAGGACGCGCACCCCGGGGGTGGCGAAGACGGCGTCGATCCGCTGGTAGGGGTTCTCCGGGACGGACGTGAACTCGCCGCCCCAGGGCGCGGTCGGGTGTCCGTCCTGCAGCCGGCCGGCCAGCAGCTGCCAGCCGGGGCCGTCCGGGTGCTCGTTGAAGTCACCGGCCACCACCCCGAGTTCGGCGATCCGCAGCTGGTCGAGCAGCAGCTCGAACTGGCCGTACCGCTCCTGCTGGTCCAGGCTCAGGTGGCAGCTGGTGACGGAGAACGGCACCGAGCCGGCCACCCTGACCAGCGCGCCGGCGAAGCCGCGGGCGTGCAGGCCGCGGGTCTTGGGCAGCAGCCGGTCGTGGACGGCGAGCACCTCCACCCCGGGGCGGCCGAGCAGCAGCGGGCCGGCGGCGGTCCGGCCACCGCCGGCCAGCACGACGGTGCCGGTCCGCCGGGCCAGCCAGGCCGCCCGGCCCTCCGGCCGCCAGTAGCGCGGCGACTCCTGGATGCAGACCACGTCCGGCGCGCAGGCCCGGATCACCCGGACCAGCGCCCGCCGGTCGTCGCGCAGCGAGCGGATGTTGTAGCTGAGCAGCCGCAGCCGGCCCGGGCCGGGCGGGGGCAGTTCGGCCGGGGCCGCGGCCGCCTGGTCGCTGGTCATGGTCCTCCGCTCGGTCGTCCGGTGGGGCCCGGGTGGTGCTCCGGTGTCGACGGTACGACAGCGGGGCGGCCTGGGGCCGGGAGAACACGGCCGCCGGGAGCGGCCCCTCACGACGGGGACGGCGTCGGCATCGCCGGGCGGCCACGGACGGCACTGCGACGACGGCACGAACGACACGGCGTCGGCACCACGGCGGGCCGCGGACGGAACGACGGCGGTACGGCGGTACGACGACGGCGGCGCGGCCGGGCCGCAGGGCCTCGGGCCGCGCCGCCGTCGGCAGGCGCGCGGGTGGGTGGGTGGGTCAGGCGGTGCGGGCCAGGTCGGCCGCACCGGCGATCCCGGCGGCGGAGCCCATCGAGGCGAGCACCACCTCGGCGCGCGGCCGGTGCACCCCGCCGGTCAGGTAGTGCTCGAAGGCCTTGGCGACCGGGTCGAGCAGCAGCCGGCCGGAGTCGGAGACACCGCCGCCGAGCACGAAGACAGCCGGGTCGAACAGCGCGGCGAGGTCGGCCATGCCCCGGCCCAGCCAGTCGGCCAGCTCGGCGTAGCACTCCAGGGCGAGCGGGTCGCCCTCCTCCGCGGCCTGGGTGATGTGGATCCCGCGGATGGTCTCGGCGACGCCGTCGTTGAGCTCCAGCATCCGCTTGCCGTGGATCGGGTCGGCGGCCGCCTTCTCCCGGCCGTAGCGCCGCAGCGCCCGGCCCGAGCCGTACTGCTCCCAGCAGCCCTTGCCGCCGCAGCCGCAGGGCAGGCCGTCCGGGACCATGTTGAGGTGGCCGATCTCCCCGGCCACGCCGAACCGGCCGCGGTGCAGCCGGCCGTCCAGGACGAGGCCGCCGCCGATGCCGGTGCCGACGGTGATCAGCACCATGTCCTCGTGCTCGGCCGCCGCACCGAAGCGGTACTCGGCCCAGGCCGCGCAGTTGGCGTCGTTCTCGATCACGGTGTCGAGGCCGGTGAGCTCCTCGATCCGGCTGCGCAGCGGCTCGGCCTCCCAGTCGATGTTGGGGGCGAAGATCACCGTCGAGCGGTCGCGGTCGACGAAGCCGGGGGCCCCGACGCCGGTCGCCGCCACGTCGGGGTACTGCTCCTTGAGCTCGCGCACGGCCTGCGCAATGGCGTCGACCGCCCACTGCGGGTCGGCCGGGGTGGGCACCCTGGTCCGGGCCAGGATCTCGCCCGCCTCGTTGACCACGCCTGCCGCGATCTTGGTCCCGCCGACGTCGACGCCGATGGTCAGAGCCATGTGTCCCTCAGCTATTCACTCGTTCCCGCTGGACGGAACGGTACCGCCCAACCCGGCCCCCGTACACAGTGTCGCCTACATTAACCGAAGACAATTCGCGTCGAAGCTCGCCGATCCCCTTCAAAAGTCGTACATTCTCACCCCCTCCGTCACAGAGTGCAGCCAGGTGGTGACCCTTTCGGGATCAGGGCTTCACTGCTTGTCGGACGGTCCGTCAGGCGTGTCGAGGTCGATCCGCTCGCTGCGGGCGGCGTCACCGGCGGTCCAGCGGTACTCGTGACCGGCCACGGCGGCCCGGTAGGCGGCCACCAGCTCGCTGCCGGCCGCGGCCAGGCCCGTCCCGGCGGCGGCCAGGTGCTGGTAGACGTCGGGCTGCTTCTCCCGCAGGCGGTCGGCGAGGCCCGCGAGCGAGATCAGGGCCTCGGCGCTGCTCTCCTGCGCCTTCTCGCCGAAGGCGGTGGCGAACCGGCGCACCTCGTCCACCAGCGGGCCCAGCTCCGGGCCGAAGGGGTGCTCGGCGGCCTGCTCGGTGCGGTCGTCGGCAGTGGTCATCGCGCGCGTCTCCTCGGCTCCGGCCGCGCCTGCGGCCACTGGCCCCCGACGCTACCGGACCGCTTCCGGGCTCCGGGCGGGCCGGACGGCCCGGGGCCGGCGGCCCGGCGGGCGCACCGGCCCGGGCGGGCGCAGCGCGGCGCCGGCCCCGCCGGGGAAGGGGTGGCTCAGCCGCGCGGCCAGAGCGCAGGGTCCGGCGCGAAGCGGACGGCGAGCACCCCGTCGTTCAGTCCCGCGCCGGCGACGGTGCAGCGGCGCAGCGCGGAGGGCAGGGCGAGCACCCGCCGGTGGGCGCCGAGGCCCACCACCAGCTCGTCGCCGCGCCGGACGAGGTCCAGGTCGGCGCGGTCGGCGCCGGGCAGCGCGAGGTGCCAGACCAGCAGCCCCTCCTCGGCCAGCCGGTCCTCGACCGACCAGGGCTCGGGGGCGAGCGGCGCCGGGCCCGGGCCGCTGCCGTACAGGCGGTCCGCGACGGCCTCCAGGGTCACCTCGGCGAGCCCGGTGACCAGGACCGGGACGTCGCTCGTGGCGGCCAGCGCGGCCAGCTCCTCCTCGCGGCGGCGGGCCAGCCCGGCCAGCCAGGGGTCCGGCGAGCCGGCGGCGGCCTGCGGCAGCGCGCCGTGCACCACCACGGCGTCCGGCCGGTGCCCGTGCAGGGCCAGCCCGGCGCGGATCCGGCGCAGTTCCCCGTACGGGTGACCGTCGGCGGCGGTGACCAGGCGGACGCTGGTGCCGGGCGCGGTGATCGCCGCGCGGGCCTCGGCGAGGACGCCGGCCGCCTTGCTCCGGCCCTCGTACAGCCAGTCGGCGGGCATCGGGACGCCGGCCAGGCCGGCCAGCAGCGGGCGCAGCGCCCGGGCGGCCTGGCGCTGCTCGGGGACGAGCCGGGCGAGGTAGCGCTCCAGCTGCTCGGGCAGGGCGAGCGCGCCGATCAGTTCGGCCGGCGGCGGGGCCAGGACCACCAGGACGTCGGCCTCGGCGGCGGGCAGGGCGCGCAGCAGGGCGAGCCGGGCGGTGCCGGGGAGCGCGGTGAGCTCCTCGGGGTCGAGCGGCTCGGCGCCGAGCAGGTCGAGGGCGGGCTTGAGGCGGCCGCCGATCTCCCCGAGGGCGTGCCGGAAGGCGGACTGCTCGTCGATCCGGGCCACCGTCAGTCCGGGCGCGTACGCGGCGGGCTCCGGCTCCAGCCGGGTGCCGAGGGCGGCGTCCAGGGTGCGGTGCGGGTCGTCGGCGGCCAGCAGGAGGGTGCGCCGGCCCTGCCGGGCGGCGTGCAGGGCGGTGGCGGCGGCCACCGTGGGCGCCGCCGCGTCGCCGCTGACGAGGATGGTGCGTGTGGCCGTCATGCCGTCCTGCCCCCGTTCTCCGGGCCTCAGCCCTGGACGCCCTGCTCGGTGCCGGTGTCCTCGACGCGCTTCTTCAGACCGGCCAGCGCCCGGTCGATGATGACCTTCTCGGCCTTGCGCTTGATCATGCCGAGCATCGGGATCTTGACGTCGACGGCGAGCTGGTAGGTGACCTCGGTGCGGCCGCCGGAGAGCGGCGCGAGCGCGTAGGAGCCGTCGAGCGAGCGGAGCATCTGGCTGCGCACCAGCGTCCAGCCGACCTCGCGGTCGCCGTCCCAGGTGTAGGCGAGGACGTGCTCGTCGCGGATGGCGCCGGCGTCGAGGAGCAGGCGCACCTGGGCGGCGCGGCCGTTCTCGGCGGTCTCCAGCACCTCGATCTCCTTGACCTCGCCCGTCCAGGCCGGGTACGCGGCGAAGTCCGCGATCACGGCCATCACCCGGGCCGGGGTCGCGTCGATGGTGATGCTCGACCTGGTGTGCTCCGCCATGGAATGGCCCTCCGCGTCGTCCCTTGCTGCCGGACCGGCCGAGCCTGCTCGGTCGGGTGCGCCCGGAGCAGGCTATCGCGCCCGGGGGCGCCCGCCGGTCCGGGGCGGGGTCGGCCGGGCGGAGCCGGATGCCGCCGGTGCGGGCGCCGGTGGGCTACCGGCCGGTCACCCCGTCGCTGTCGTAGGGTGCCAGTCGAACGACCTGGTCACGGCCTGGTCGGACGGGTAAAGGTGTGACACTTCGAACACCGGAGCCGACCCCCCTGGTCGAAGCCGCCTACTGGGCAGTAACGTCCTGCCGTCCCGCAGCGTCGCGAACGAGGAGCAGTCTTGCTCGACTTCAGCCTTCCGGCCCTCTACCAGGTACCGAGCGGCGGTAACCTCGCCGACCTCGTGCACCAGAACGCCGAACGGCACCCCGACGTCGCGGTGCTCAGCCGCAAGGTGGACGGCCAGTGGCAGGAGTTGACGGCCGCCCAGTTCCTGGTCGAGGTGCACGCCGCCGCCAAGGGCCTGATCGCCGCCGGCATCGAGCCCGGCGACCGGGTGGGCATCATGTCCCGCACCCGTTACGAGTGGACGCTGCTGGACTTCGCGATCTGGACGGCCGGCGGCATCACCGTGCCGGTGTACGAGACCTCCTCCCCCGAGCAGGTCGAGTGGATCCTCGGCAACTCCGGGGCGGTGGCCGTCCTCACCGAGACCGGCCGGCACGCCGAGGTGGTCGAGTCCGTCCGCGAGCGCCTGCCGGAGCTGAAGCACACCTGGCAGATCGAGAACGGCGCGCTGGCCGCCCTGGCCGAGGCCGGCCGGGACGTCCCCGGCGCCACCGTCGACGAGCGCCGCTCGGTGGCGGACGCCGACTCGGTCGCCACGATCGTCTACACCTCGGGCACCACCGGCCGGCCCAAGGGCTGCGCGCTCACCCACGCCAACTTCATGGCGGAGTGCGGGAACGTCGTGGAGCGCCTGGCGCCGCTGTTCCGCACCGGCGAGAGCTCCGTCCTGCTCTTCCTGCCGCTGGCCCACGTGCTGGCCCGGATCGCCGAGATCGCGCCGGCGATGGCCCCGATCAAGCTCGGCCACGTCTCGGAGATCAAGGACGTCACGGCCGAGCTGGCCGCGTTCCGCCCGACCCTCATCCTGGGCGTGCCCAGAGTCTTCGAGAAGGTCTACAACACCGCTCGCGCCAAGGCCCAGGCCGACGGCAAGGGCAAGATCTTCGACAAGGCCGCGGACACCGCGATCGCCTACAGCCGGGCGCTGGACGCCGGCGGCGCCGGACCGCTCCTGCGGATCAAGCACGCGGTCTTCGACAAGCTGGTCTACAGCAAGCTGCGGGCGGCGCTCGGCGGCCGGGCCACCCACGCGATCTCCGGCGGCGCCCCGCTCGGCGAGCGGCTCGGCCACTTCTACCGCGGCATCGGCTTCACCGTCCTGGAGGGCTACGGCCTGACCGAGACCTGCGCCGCCACCGCCTTCAACCCGTGGGACAAGCCGAAGATCGGCACGGTCGGCCAGCCGCTGCCCGGCTCCGCCGTCCGGATCGCCGAGGACGGCGAGGTCATGTTCAAGGGCCCGCAGGTGTTCACCGGCTACTGGAACAACCCGGCGGCCACCGCCGAGGCCCTGAAGGACGGCTGGATCTCCACCGGCGACCTCGGCTCGCTGGACTCCGAGGGCTACCTCACCATCACCGGCCGGAAGAAGGAGATCATCGTCACCGCGGGCGGCAAGAACGTCGCCCCGGCGGTGATCGAGGACCGGATCCGGGCCCACGCACTGATCGGCGAGGTGATGGTGGTCGGCGACCGCAAGCCGTTCATCGGCTGCCTCGTCACGCTGGACGAGGACTTCTTCCCCAAGTGGAAGGAGCTGAACGGCAAGCCGGCCGGCGCCACCGTCGCCGACCTGCGCGACGACCCGGATCTGCTGGCCACCGTCCAGACGGCGGTGGACGACGGCAACGCGGCCGTCTCGCAGGCCGAGGCGGTCAAGAAGTTCCGGCTGCTGGACACCGTCTTCTCCGAGGAGAGCGGCTACCTCACGCCCTCGCTCAAGCTCAAGCGCAACGTCGTGCTGAAGGACTTCGCCGGCGAGGTCGAGGCGATCTACCAGCGCTGACCCGGTACGGGCGGGCGGCGGGAGGGGGTCCCCCTTCCGCCGCCCGCCCGGCCTTTCGGCGGGCGTCCGGCCCCGCGGCGGGTGGCACCGGCGCCACCCGCCGCGGGGCGCCGGGCGGTCAGCCCGCCAGCAGCGAGGTCAGCCGGCCGGCCAGCAGGTCCCACCGCCAGGAGCGGTCCACCCAGCGGCGGCCGGCCTCGCCCATCCGCCGGCGCAGCCCCTCGTCGTTCAGCAGCCGGACGATCCGCTCGGCCGCCGCGGCCGGGGCGCCGCCGGGCACCACGTAGCCGGTCTCCCCCTCCAGCACGGCGTCCGGCGCGCCGCCGGAGTCCCCCGCGACCACCGGCAGGCCCGTCGCCGAGGCCTCCAGGTACACGATGCCCAGGCCCTCGACGTCCAGCCCACCGCGGCGGGTCCGGCAGGGCATCGCGAAGACGTCCCCGGCGCCGTAGTGGGCGGGCAGCTCCTCCCACGGCACCGAGCCGGTGAAGCGGACGGAGGCGCGCACGCCCCGGGCGTCGGCGAGCTTCTCCAGGTCCGCCCGGTACGGGCCGCCGCCGACGATCAGCAGGACGGCGTCCGGCACGTCCGCCAGGATCTGCGGCATCGCCTCGATCAGGGTGTCCTGGCCCTTGCGCGGCACCAGCCGCGAGACGCAGACCACCACCGGCCGGTCGGCCAGGCCGAGCCGGCGGCGCAGCTCGGCCCCGCCCGAACCGGGGTGGAAGGTCTGCTCGTCCACGCCCGGCGGGAGCTGCACCATCCGCGCGGCGGCCTCCGGGCCGACCGCCGCGGCGATCCGGGAGCGGGTGTACTCGCCCAGGTAGGTGAGGGTGTCGGTACCGGCGCCGATCCGGCGCAGCAGCTGCCGGGCCACCGGGAGCTGGGCCCAG
The DNA here is from genome assembly GCF_045208415.1 of Kitasatospora sp. NBC_01560. Taxonomy (NCBI): domain Bacteria; kingdom Bacillati; phylum Actinomycetota; class Actinomycetes; order Kitasatosporales; family Streptomycetaceae; genus Kitasatospora; species Kitasatospora sp. NBC_01560. The sequence goes on from NZ_CP109364.1 coordinate 3,028,786, forward strand.
GCGGCCTCGTGCCCGTGCGTCATACCGAGCAGCCGGCCCGCCCCGGCCCGGCGCAGCGCGGGTGCCATCAGCCCGAGCGGGGCGGCCGCGCCGAACCAGACCGAGTCGCACCCCTCGGCCCGGAGGATCTCGGCGGCCCGCCGGGTGACCCGCGGTGTGGGAACCATCACCTTCGTCCGGTCCCGGACCACCGGGAACGGCTGCTCGGCGTCGAAGCGGGCCACCTCGCTGCCGTCGCGCCAGGTCGAGGCGTACACCACGATGCTCCCGGCGGGCTGACGGACGGCCATGTTGTGGACGAAGGCCTGGATCCCCCCCGGCCGCGGCGGGAAGTCGTTGGTGACGATCAAGGTCTTGTGCATCAGGCCACGGCTCGCTCGGTCGGGGGGTGCGCGGTGTACCGCTGGGTGATCCGTACGATAGGTCAACACCATGGCCCGCCGGGAACGGAACCGCGTACGGCAACCGTTTCACCCCCGGGTCTGTCCTAGTACCTAGGCAGCCGGTGGGGGCGCGCCCGGACGACGGCGCGGCGCCCGCCACCGACCGCCCGGGCGTCCGTCGCGCGACGCCTCCGGTGGGACGTCCGAGACGAACGAGGGAGCGCAGTGGAGTTGGCCCCGGCCACCGAGTCCGGTACCCGCAGCGGCGCCGACGGCCCCGGCACGGCGCTGGCCGTCCGCCAGGAGCCCGTCCGGGCCCCCGGCCGCCCCGCCGGGCGGGCCGGAGCGCTCTGCGCCCTCGGCGGGACGTGGCTGGCCACCCGGGCGCTGCTCCTGCTGCTGGTGACCGGCGTGCTGCGGATGCCCGGCGGGGACATCACGACCGACGTCTGGCTGATCTACCACGGCTGGTACGGCGTCCTGCAGACCGGCACCTTCCCGCTGGACGACGTCACCTGGCAGTACCCGCCCGGCGCCGCCCTGGTGATCATGCTGCCCGGGCTGCTGCCCTGGTCGTACCTGGTCTCGTTCTGGGTGATCTGCGCCGTCGCGGACGCCACCGCGATGGCACTGCTCGTCCGGACCGGCCTGCGCAAGGGCCGGGCGCTGACCGGCGCCTGGGTCTGGGTGGCCGGCGTGCCGCTGCTCGGCCCGATGATCTACAACCGGTACGACGTCATCGTCACCGCCGTCGCGGTGGCCGGTCTGCTGGTGCTGATCCGCCGCCCGGCGATCGGCGGGATGCTGCTGGGCCTGGGCGGGATCATCAAGATCTGGCCGCTGATCGGCCTGATCGGCACGCCGTCCGGACGGCGGACCCGCCGCGCCTGGACGGCCGCGGCGGCCACCGCCGTCTCGGTGGGCTTCCTGCTCGCGGCCGGCATGAACGGCGCCTTCGAGTTCCTGACCTTCCAGAAGGACCGCGGCATCGAGGTGGAGTCGGTGGGCGCGCTGCCCCTGCACTTCGCCCGGATGGCGGGGGCCTGGGACGGCAGGGTGACGTTGAACTACGGCTCGGCGGAGATGCTCGGGCCGTGGGTGCCGGTGGTCTCCAAGGTGATGCTGGCCGGCAGCCTGCTGGGCTTCGCCTGGCTGCTGCTCTGGCGCTTCACCGCCAAGCGCCGCAACGCCGCCACCATGTACGACGCGGCGCTGGCCGCACTGCTGATCTTCACCGTGACCAGCCGGGTGATCAGCCCGCAGTACGTGGTCTGGCTGGTCGGCGTGGCGGCGGTCTGCCTGACCGTGCGCGGCACCAGCCAGCGCCCGGTGGCGCTGCTGGTCCTGGCCTCGACGCCGCTGACGCTGCTGGAGTTCCCGCTGATGTTCAGCAAGGTCAACGAGAGCGCACCGGCCGCGATCGCCGTGCTGACCGCGCGCAACCTGCTGCTGGTGGCCGCCACCGTGCTCTCCTGCGTCCGGCTCTGGCGCTCCACCCGCGGCCCGGCGCAGCTGCCGCCCACCGTGGTCCTGGACGGACCGGAGCAGGCGCAGGCCGCCTACCCCGTACGGCCGGGCATCGCGTACGAGCAGGACCTGCTCGACGGCATCGACCGGCCGGCCGCGACCGGCGAACGGCGCTAGCGACCGCCACAGGACCCGGCGGTCGGCCCGTCAGCCCTTCAGCCCCCGCACCTCGTCCAGCCAGAGGGCGGTGAACCCGGTCAGCCCGAGCCCCAGTTCGGCACGGAACACGCGGTCGGCCGACTGCTCGCGGTCCTCGCCCGGGCCGGCCGCGGCCACCGCGCGGTAGAGGCCGACCAGCCGCTCGGGCCCGTACCGGCGGGCGATCAGCTCGCAGGCCAGCCAGGACTGCTCGTAGGCCTGCGCGATGCCGCCCGCACCGGCGGTGAACGCCGAGTCGGCGGGCAGCGCCGAGGGCACCCGCCCGGCGGCGACGTCACGGGCCAGCTCGGGAGCGATCTGCCGCGGGGAGCGGCCGGAGCCGCGGTAGCCCGTCCAGTCGGCGACGCCCTCCGAGAGCCAGAGCGGCGTCCAGGCGCGGGTGTCGGCGCGCGTCGCCACGTGCACCGCCTCGTGGGTGACGACCACCTGCCGGCCGAAGTCACTGAGCCCGAGGTACGCCTCGGGGTTGACCAGCACCCGGTCGGCCGGGGTGTTCCGGGGCGCGCCGGGCGCCGCCGTGGTGACCGCCGCCATGCCCGTCCAGGCCGCCGGGTCGGCCTCCAGGAGCCGGGCGAACTGCTCCTCGGTGGCCGGCAGCAGGAGCAGCAGCCGGTCGGGCCGGCCGTCGCCCCAGACCGCGGCGGCCGCCGGGACGGCCCGGTCGGCCACGGCCGCCAGGCCGGCCGGGTCCGGTCCGCCGGCCAGGCCGAGCACCAGGGAGCGTTCGCCCTGCGCGACCGTGACGGTGCCGAGGTCCCAGAGCGGCGGCGGGCCGCCCGCCGTCTCCTCCCGCTCGACCCGCCAGCCGCCGGCCGTGCGCAGCAGCGCGAGCCGGCGCGGGTACACCACCGGGTACTCGTCGTGGCCCGCCACCCGGACGACCAGGTCGACGGTCGCGGTCAGCCGGTCCGGCGCACCGCCCGCGCCGAGCACGAGGTTCCGGTAGCCGGCCGCGGCCAGCGGCAGTGCGGGCGGCCCGGCGGCCAGCGCCCGGGCCCGCTCGGCCAGCAGGGCGGCCACCCCGGCCCGGCGGTCCGCCGCACCGGCGGGGGCGGCCGGGGCGGCCCCGGGCAGCGAGAGCTGGGCGAGGCCGCCGGCTGCGAGCAGCAGCGCACCGCGCCGGGACAGCGAACGGCGGCGGCCGGCGGGGGCGTCACCCGGCGCCGGGGTCGGGAGCGGGGTCGGAGTCGGTGCCGGGAGCGGCGGCCCGGCCGGGGCCGGCGCACCGTCGGCGGGCGGCGCCGGGGAGGGGATCCGGCCGGCGGCCGACGCGGCCCGGGCGGGCCCGCTCAGAGCCGGATCACCCCGGCGACGGGCATCGCGTTGACGCTCTCGTAGCGGACCTTCGCACCCGGGTAGGGGGCGTGCACGATCACCCCGCCGCCGGCGTACATGCCGACGTGGTGCATGTCCCGGTAGAAGATCACCAGGTCTCCCGGTCGTGCGTCGGTGAGGCCCACCCGCTGGCCGGCGTACGCCTGGGCCTGCGAGGTGCGCGGCAGGGTCACTCCGGCCTGCCGCCAGCTCCAGTACATCAGACCCGAGCAGTCGAAGGCGCGGGGCCCGGTGGATCCGTACACATAGGGCGAACCGATCATCTTCACGGCGGCGGCCAGGGCGGCCGCGCCGCGTTCCGAGGCGGGCGGGGTGCTGCCCAGGTCCAGCCGGTCGGTGCCGCGGGTGGCCCGCTGCTCGGCCTCGCGGGCGTCCTGGGCCGCCATCCGGGCCCGCTCGCCGGCGCCCAGGCTGTTGAGCAGCTTCTGCGCGGTGGTCAGCCGCTGCTGGATCTGCTGCTTGCTGTCGGCGAGGGCACGGCGGGTCCGGTCCAGCTCGGAGAGCTTGACGGAGGTCTCGGCCCGGCGCTGGTCGAGCCGGCGCTGACGGGCCACCAGCTCGTGCAGGGTCTCGTTCTGCCGCTCGGCCGCCTGTTCCTGGGAGCGGGCCCTGGAGAGGTAGCCCTCGGGGTCGGTGGAGAGCATCAGCTGGACGGTCTGCGCCATCCCGCCGCCGCGGTACTCGGCGCCGGCCACGGTGGCGAGGTCGCCGCGCAGCTGGTTGAGCTCGTCCTGGCCGACGGCGACCTGCTGCTGCAGGGTGCCGGTCTCGTGCTGGAGCCGCTGCTGGGCGTCGAGCGCCGCGTTGAACTTCTCCGAGGCCTGTTCGGCCTCGTCGTAGAGCTGCTCGACCTGCGCCTTGACGTCCTTGCGGCTCGACGGGGCGTCCGGCGAGCCGGGCGCGGCCTGGGCGGTGCCACCGGTGGCCATGCCCAGGACGGTGGTGGCGGCCGCGGTGAGCACCAGCGCACGGGCGAGGGCGTGCGCTCCTGACAGCGGCGAACGGCGGTGCACGGCCATGCGGCGACGGCTCCAATCCTGCGGCCCGGCCCCGCCGCCGCGCCGGGACGGGCGGCTTTCCAGCGGGTGTCCGGTGGCAGACGTTAGCGAGTCCGGGCGATCGAGTCCAAACCCCTCCGAACCCGAATATTTGACTCCTCATCGGACATTAGCCCGAACCGCCGGAAAAGCCGCAGGCCCGGCCTCCCGCGAGGGGAGACCGGGCCTGCCCGGACCGATGCCGGATCAGACGCGCACGATGGCCGAGATCGGCAGCATGCTGGCGGTCTCGTACCGGACCGAAGCACCGGGCTTCGGCGCGTGGATGACCTGCCCGCCACCCACGTACAGGGCGACGTGGCTGGCGTCCGAGCGGTAGATGATCAGGTCGCCGGGCTGGGCGTTGGCGATGTTGGTGCCGACGTTGGTCCCGGCACCGGCCTGCTGCTGCGAGGTGCGCGGCAGCGACACGCCGGCCTGGGCGTAGGCCCAGCCGGTGAGGCCGGAGCAGTCGAAGGAGCCCGGGCCGGTGGCGCCGTAGACGTACGGCGCGCCGAGCTTGCTCTCCGCGGCGGCGATCGCGGCGGCGGCACGCGAGCCGTTGGCGGCGGGCGCGGCCGGCGCGGCGGGCTTGCTCGCGGCCGGCGCGGTGAGGTCGGTGCGGCTGTTGTCGCGGGAGGCGCGGTCGGCGTCCGCCTTCGCCTTCGCCTCGGCCTTGGCGGCGTCCGCCTTGGCCTTGGCCTCGGCGGCGGCCTTCTCCTCGGCCGCGCGCAGCGCCTGGCGCTCCTGCTCGGTCAGCGTGTTGAGCAGGTCCTGGGCCTTGGCCAGCTTCGCCTGGACCTCGTCCTTGGAGGTCTTCAGCTGCTGGGTGGTGGCCTCCAGCTCGCCGAGCTTGCCCTGGGCCTCGTTGCGGTCCTGGTCGAGCCTGCGCTGCTGCTCCTGGAGGTCCTTCAGCGCACCGGACTGGGTGCTGCTGGCCTGGGTCAGCGCGCCGGCCTGGTTCAGGAAGTTGTCCGGGCTGGACGAGAGCATCAGCTGGACGGTCGACGATATGCCGCCGTTGCGGTACTGCTCGCCGGCGATCTCGGCGAGACCGCCCTGGGCCTCGATCACCGAGGCCTGCTGGCGCGCGACCTTGTCCTGGAGCTCGCCGACCTGCTTCTGCAGCTCCTGCTGCTTGGCCTGGGCGCCGTTGTACTTCTCGGTCGCCTGCTCGGCCTGCTCGTTGAGCTGGTCGACCTGCTCCTTGACCTGGTCCTTGGTCGGCGTCGGGTCGGCGTGGGCGCCGGACTGCGCGGACAGGGCGACGGCCGCGGCGGCGACACCGGTCAGGATCGAGACCCGGGCGCGGCCGGCAGGCTTGGGACGACGATGGGACGCCACGAAGGCGGACTCCTTCTTCCAACGCCCGCCTACCGGGTGAGCTGACGGGTTCGGGCCGGAAGCGTGCCCTACGACGCCTCACCGGCCGTCGAGACGGCCGACCTGGCGCCGATTCACCCCGGAGGAACATGGTTCCCCGGCTCCGCTCCACAGCGCCCCCGACTACTGGGCTCCCCGTCGGACAGGTCGTGCGACCCGTCCCGCTGCTTCACGAACTCGGCGGTAAACCCCCGCCGCCACCCAGGCTGGGTGATCGACTGTGCGGTGGTTCGAGGCACGACACTAGTAACAGAACCGTGATCCGTTCAAATCCTTGTCAGAAAAAAGACGGAAGAATACCCAAGTTCATTTGTGAATATGACCGGGTGTGATCAGTGGTCCACGCGGAGCTGATCGTTGGTCACCGCGCGGCCGGAAACGCCTGCGCCACCCCCGGCAAGGAGGTGGCGCGGATCACAGGGCCGCATCCCGACCCGTGGGCGTGCCGGTCCGTCAGACCCGGCGGATGGTGTTGATCGGCATCGCGTCGGCCTTCATCACCTTGACCACGTCGCCGGTGTGCGGCGCGTGCACCACCATGCCGTTGCCGATGTACATCCCGACGTGGCTGCGGTCGCTGCGGTAGATGATCAGGTCGCCCGGCTGGGCCGCCGCGAGCGAAGGCACCGCGGTGCCGTAGGTGGCCTGCGCCTGCGAGGTGCGCGGCAGCGAGACGCCGGCCTTCCCGTAGGACCAGACCATCAGGCCGGAGCAGTCGAAGCTGTTCGGGCCGGTGGCGCTCCAGACGTACGGCGAGCCCTGCTTGCTCATCGCGTTGCTGACGGCCGCCCCGGCGAGGCCGCTGGCCTGCGGCAGGCTGCCCAGGTCGGCCCGCTCGCTGCCGCGCGAGGCGCGGTCGTCCTGCTGCTGGGCGGCCTTCAGCGCGGCGCGGTCGGCGGCGCTGAGCGAGTTGAGCAGGTCCTGGGCTTCCTTGAGCTTCTTGTTGACGTCCGCCTTGGACTGGTTCAGGTCCTTGGTGGTGGTGTCCAGCGAGGCGAGGATCGCGGCGGCCTCGGTCTTCTGCTGGTCCAGCCGGCGCTGCTGGTCCTGGAGGCCCTTCAGCGCGTCGGCCTGGCTGGAGCTGGCCTGCTGCACACTGGAGGCCTTGTCCAGGTAACCGGACGGGTCCGAGGAGAGCATCAGCTGCACGGACGGGTCGATGCCGCCGGTGCGGTACTGCGCGGCCGCCACCTCGGCCAGACCGCCCTGAAGCTGGGTCATCTGGTCCTGGCCGCGGGCCACCTGGTCCTGCAGCTGGTCGGCCTGCTTGCGGAGCTGGTCGGCCCGCTCCTTGGCGCCGTTGTACTTCTCGGTGGCCTGCTCGGCCTCCTCCTGCAGCTGGTCGATCTGCGCCTTCACGTCCTCCTTCTTGGGGGACGGACTCGGCGCGGCGTGGGCGGCGACCTGGGCGGAGAGAGCGACCGCGGTCGCAGCGGCGGCAGTGAGCACGGAGACCCGCGCGCGGCTCGGCTGCTTGGGACGGCGGTGGGAGGCCAAGAGACCGGCTCCTTCTTCCAACGGACTCACCCTAACGAGTGAGAATCCGGAAAATAGGTTTGACGCCAGACACTAGTGAAGATCCACGCTTTCCGCCACTCCCCCGAAGGCGTGAACTCCGGCCCGCCGTCATGACTTCACCGGATCCCCACATCCCCGCAAACCGGACGCTGACCAGGCGTCACTCCGGTCCGGACGGGCTCCGCGCCGACCTAGGGCCGGGCCAGCCGGTTCAGCAGCAGCACCGAGGCGACGGGGCGCGCGCCCGCCTTCCGCACGCCGTCCGCGACCTCCCGGTCGGCGGAGACCACCACCACCGGACGGCCCTGCGGCTCGGCCCGGACCAACCGTCTGATCAGCTCGTCCGCCGTCTCGCCGGTCCGGCTGAAGCGCACCCGGACCCCGCGCGGCGGCGCCAGGATCACCGGCACGTCCAGGTCCTGCCCGTCGAACACACAGGTGACCTCCGCCTGGGTGCGCTGGGCCAGCATGGCCAGCCCGCCGAGCAGCCGGATCCGCTGCTGCTCCAGCGGGAGCGTCGGGTAGCCGGTCTTGGTCACGTTGTAGCCGTCCACCACCAGGTGGACCTGCGGGATCGCCAGCAGCTGGTCCAGCAGTGCCGGATCGTCCTCGGCCAGCCCTCGCCGGGCCACGTCGTGCGGCGAGGCCGAGCCCGGCACCACCGCCTCCACCAGGTCGGCCGGGCGGATCTGCGAGACCGGCAGCGCCAGCTCCCGCTGGAGGCCCTGCGCCGACTGCAGCACCGTGTCCAGAAGCAACCGCAGCCGCATGTCCTCAACGCTGCGCCCCTCCCGGGCCGACCGGCGGCCCTGCTCGGCGGCGGTCTCCAGCTCGGAGATCCGGTGCCGGAGCCGGCGCACCTCGCTCTCCCCGGCGCCACGCTCGGTGGCCACCTGCGTCTTCAACGCCTCCAGCTCCGCGGTGAGCCGGCGGACCTCGGCCTGCGCCCGGCGGGTGTCGCTCTCCAGCGACCGCAGCTTGCGGCGCAGCGACTCGGCCTCCTTGCGGACGTCCTCCGACTCGCTCCGCTGCCGGTCCAGGTCCGCCCGGGCCCCGGCCCGCACCTCGGCCAGCTCCGCCTGCAGCTTCTCCACCAGCCGGGCCGCCTCGGCCGCCGCACCCTCGGCACCGGCCCGCTCGGCCTCCTCACCGGCCTCCGCGACCAGTCGGCTCCAGCCCGCCGAACGCACCAGGTAGGCCGCGGCCGCGACATCCATCGGGTCGGCCGCCCCGGGCACCGTGCCCGACTCCAGCGCCGTCACCAGATCGGGCTGGCCCAGTCGCAGCCGCTCCGCTATCCGCACCCGGAAGGCCGGCTCGGACTCCAGTGCGGCGGCGAGCGCGGTGGCCGCGTACTTGGCGCGCCGGGCCGGGGTGAACTTGGCGTACTGGCGGAGCGTCTGCGGCAGCTCGCCGGGCGGCAACCCTCCCAGTGCGTCGGCGGCGAGGCCCACCACCCGCCGACGCACCCCCTCCGGCAGCGGCCGGTCGAGCTTCTCCACGGCCTTCTCCACGGGCTTCTCCGCGACCTGCTGCCCGGCTCGGCCGGAGCCGCCGCCTGGCGCGTCCGCCGCGTCCGCCCCGCCGTCGGCACCGGCTTCCGCCGGCTCGTCACCGCCGGACTCCTCGCCCGCCACCGGCCCGCCGGGGGCCGCCTCGGCGGGGGCTGCGGTGCCGGACGGCTCGGCCTCGGCCGCGTCCGGCGCGCGCCCGTCCACAGCGGGCTGCCGCCCCTGCGGCCCGGCGGGCTCCTTCGCTGCGTCCACCACGTCCTCGGCTCCGATCCTGGTCCAGCGGGTACGGCCGTCGGCGGCCGCCCTCGTCGTCACGCTCCGTGCGCTCTGTCTGTATTGTCCCGTGCCGCGGGCGGCCGCGCCGCGCGCCGCCGCCCGCCGCACGGGCCGGGCATCAAGCCTGCTCGGGGGCCTCGGTGTCCTCGGCGCCCGGGCGGGCCACCAGCTCGACCTGGTCCACGGCGTTGCACCAGCGGCAGCGCACCGACTCGACGGTCTCGCTGTGGACCTCGGTCTCCTCCACCTCGGAGTCGCCGGCCAGGTCGAAGTGCAGGAACTCGGTGACCCGGGCGGACCGGGTCACGTCGAAGCGGGTCAGGTTGCCGCACAGGGTGCAGCGCCAGCGCGTCTCGGGGGTCAGGGCGGGGACGGTCATCGGGGGTCCTCTCGGGTGGTCCCTGGGTGGGCGCAGGCGCTCCCCCCGGAGCCCCGGCGTCGGCGGCGGGAGGCGGGAATGCCCGCCCCAAGCCTATTGCCTGAGGCAACCGCACCGGCCACCGGTCGCGACCTTCGGCGCCCTAGCCCACCTGCCGTAAGCCCGGTGCCGGCCGTGCCGGGCGGAGGGATGCTTGGCCGCATGGCGATCCCGGTCCTCGACCACACCGGTGCGCGGGGCGGCCGCCCGGCCGCGCCCGTCCCGGCCGTCAGCTACGCGCTGATCGCGCTCAACGTCCTGGTCTTCCTGCTGGGCCCGGCCGCCGGCCTCAACCCGCTGTACGGCCGCGGGCAGGAGCGGGTCTGCGCGGAGCAGCGGTACGAGCAGCGCTGGGGTGCCGTCCCGGCCGAGCTGCTGGCCGGACGCCCGCTCACCGCCGCCCAGCTCGCCGAGGCGCCCGATCCGGTGCCCGGCTGCCCGGCGGCGCCCACCCCGGGCAAGCACCCGGCCCTCGCGGTGCTCAGCGCGCTGTTCCTGCACGCGGGCTGGCTGCACCTGCTGGGCAACCTGCTCTTCCTGTACGTCTTCGGCCCGACCGTGGAGGAGCGGCTCGGCCGGGCCGGGTTCGCCCTCTTCTACCTGGCCGCCGGTTCGCTGGCCACCTATGGCTTCGCCCTGGCCGAGGCGCACTCGGCGGACTCCACCCGGGTGCTGATCGGCGCCTCGGGTGCGATCTCGGCCGTCCTCGGCGCCTACCTGCGGCTGCACCCGCGCGCCCGGGTGACCACGCTCGTCCCGCTGCTCCTCTTCCTTCCGCTGCGCTTCCCGGCCTGGCTGGTGCTCGGCCTCTGGTTCGCCCTGCAGTGGTGGTCGGTGCACTCGGCCGGGCCGGGCGTCGCGTACCTGGTGCACGTGATCGGCTTCTCGGCCGGCTTCCTGTACGCCTGCACGCTGGCCACCCGCCCCCCGCGACGGTCCGGCTGACGCCCGATACCCTGGCGGCACCTCACAAAGGAGCCCGAACAGTGATCACCGCCATCGTCCTGATCAAGACCAGCGTCGACCGCATCCCGGAGATCGCCGAGGCCATCGCGGCCATCGAGGGCGTCAGTGAGGTCTACTCGGTGACGGGCGGGTACGACCTGGTGGCCATGGTCCGGGTGCGGCGGCACGACGACCTCGCCGAGGTGATCCCCGGCCGGCTGAACAAGGTCCCGGGCGTGGCCCACACCGAGACCCAGATCGCCTTCCGCACCTACTCCCAGCACGACCTGGAGGCCGCCTTCGCGCTCGGCCTGGACGGCTGACCGCCCGCCGGGCGCTCAGCCCTCGCGCCGGCCCCGGGCGACCTCCACGGTGGCGACGCAACGGCCGCCCTCGTTGCGGTACTTCCAGGCCGCGCCGTCGGTGACGAGCTCGCGCACGGCGGTCAGGAAGCGCTCGATGTGCTCGTCGGGGGTGCCGGCCCCGAAGCTGACCCGGATGGCGTTCAGGCTCCGCTCCCCCGGCAGCGACGGCTCCGGCGCGCCGCACTCGGACGGCGCCACGTCCTCGTCGCCGAGCAGCGTGCGCACCAGCGGGTGCGCGCAGAACAGGCCGTCGCGCACCCCGATGCCGTACTCGGCGGAGAGCGCGGCCGAGAAGTGCGAGCTGTTCCAGCCCTGGACGACGAAGGAGAGCACGCCCACCCGGGCCGAGTCGGCGCCGAACAGGTTGAGCACCTTCACCTCCGGGACCTCCGCCAGACCGGCCTTCAGCCGGGCGACGAGCTGCTGCTCGCGGGCCTCCAGCGCGTCCCAGCCGGCCTCGGTCAGCGCCCGGCAGGCCGAGGCGATGGAGTAGGCGCCGATCACGTTCGGCGAGCCGGCCTCGTGCCGGGCCGGGCCGGTGTGCCACTGCACGGCCACCGAGCCGTCGGTCTCCCGGGCCACGGTACGGGTGGCGCCGCCGCCCGCCAGGTACGGCTCCGCCGCGTCCAGCCAGTCGGCGCGGCCGGCCAGCACCCCGGCACCGAACGGCGCGTAGATCTTGTGGCCGGAGAAGGCGATCCAGTCCACCCCGAGCTCGCGCACCGAGACCCGGTGGTGCGGGGCGAGCTGCGCGGCGTCCAGCACCACGCGGGCGCCGTACCGGTGGGCGGTGGCGGTCAGCTCGGCGACCGGCCAGAGCTCGCCGGTGACGTTCGAGGCGCCGGTGACGCAGAGCAGCTTGGGGCCCTCGGGCGCCCCGGCCAGCGCGGCGTCCAGGGCGGCGACCGCCTCCTCCCGCGAGCGCGGGGCCCGCAGGTAGGTGACCTCCAGGCCGGCGTGCGCCCAGGGCAGCAGCGAGGCGTGGTGCTCGGTCTCGAAGGCGAACACCCGGGTGCCCGCCGGGACGGCGCCGGCCAGCAGGTTCAGCGAGTCGGTGGTGGCCCGGGTGAAGACCACCTGGTCGCCGTCGCGCAGGTCGAGGAAGTCGGCGACGGTGCGGCGGCTCTGCTCGAACAGGTCGGTGGAGAGCTGGGAGAGGTAGCCGGCGCCGCGGTGCACGCTCCCGTAGTACGGGGCGTAGGCGGCGACGTCGTCCCAGACGCGCTGGAGCGCCGGGGAGCTGGCGGCGTAGTCGAGGGCCGCGTAGCCGACCTTCTCACCGCTGGCGAGCGGGACCTGGACGTCGTGGCCGAGGACGGCGAGCGGGGCGCAGATCTCAGTGGCGAGGGACATGGGGATGCACTCCTTCTGGGGAAAGGACCCCGGGAGTACGTCTCGTCCGGCGTCCGCGCTTGCCACGCGGACGGTTTGCCGCGGGACCCGGTCCTCACCCAGGGCACCCCGCCACGGACGGAGGGTTGCCGGACAGCCAGCTGGGGCTTTGTGCTGTCACTCATGACCTGGCCAAGACTCTAGGTCGCGTCCGTCGGGTGGTCAAACACCGGTCCGCCATCCGGACAACGGCAGGGGCCCGCGGAGTGCGCCCCCGCGGGCCCCCAACGGCCGTCTCAGGCCTGGGCGGTCGCCTCCGACCAGCGCTTCAGGACGTCCTGCGCGGCGCCCGAGTCGATGGCGGCCGCGGCCCGTTCCATGCCCGCCGCCAGCTGCTCGGCGAGCGGCGCGTCGGTGAGGTCCAGCGCGGTCAGCCCCGCCGCGGCGTTCAGCAGGACGGCGTCGCGCACCGGCCCGCGCTCGCCGGCCAGCAGCCGGCGGGCCACCTCCGCGTTGTACGCCGGGTCCGCGCCGCGCAGCGCTTCGATGCCGACCGGCTCGATGCCCACCTCCGTCGGGTCGAAGGTGGTCTCGGTGACCTCACCGCCGGCCACGATCCAGACCCGCGAGGTGGTGGTGATGGTCAGCTCGTCCAGGCCGTCGTCGCCCCGGAAGACCAGGGCGCGGGCACCGCGCCGGGCCAGGACGCCGGCGATCAGCCCGGCCAGCCGGGTGTCGAAGCAGCCGATCGCGTGGGCGGTGACCCGCGCCGGGTTGGTCAGCGGGCCGAGGATGTTGAACGCCGTCGGCACCCCGAGGTCGCGCCGCGCGGTGGCGGCGTGCCGCATCGACGGGTGGAACTTCGCGGCGGAACAGAAGGTGAGCCCGACCTCCTCGGCCACCTCGGCGACCCGCCGGGCGGAGAGGTCGAGACGGATGCCGAGCTTCTCCAGCACGTCCGAGGAGCCGCTCGCCGAGGAGGCGGCCCGGTTGCCGTGCTTGACCACCTTGGCGCCGGCCGCGGCGGCCACGATCGCCGACATGGTGGAGATGTTGACGGTCTTCGCCCGGTCCCCGCCGGTGCCGACGATGTCCACGGCCGGGCCGGGGATGCTGAGCGGCTCGGCGTGCGCGTACATGGCGTCGACCAGGCCGGCCACCTCGTCGACCGTCTCGCCCTTGGCCCGCAGCGCCACCATGAACCCGGCGACCTGGGCCGGGGAGGCCTCCCCGCTCATGATCCGGTCCATCGCCCACGAGGCGGCGTCCTGGTCGAGGTCCTCGCCCCGCAGCAGCGCCGCCAGGATGTCCGGCCAGGTGCGGACCACCTGCACGGGGTCCTGGCCGCCGTTCGCAGGGTTCACGTTCACCATGGCTGACTCCAGCTCGTGTCGGATCCCCGGAGGGATGTCCGTAGGGATGGGAGCCAGCCTATCGAGCGGCGGGACGCCGCCGTCCCGCCGCAACCGATCTTTCTCTCGTACTGAGACGCCCGCGCCGCCGGGCCGTCCGGCGCCGGGCCGCGGCTAGCCGGCGGCGGGCGTGCGCTTCGCCAGCCGGGCCCGCAGCAGCACGGCGGCGGCCTCGGCCAGCGCCACCGGGTCCACCGGCCGGGAGATCGCCGCGTCCGCCCGGCTCCAGGCCGCCAGCCAGGAGTCCTGCGGCCGGCCGATCAGCACCAGCAGCGGCGGGCAGCCGTAGATCTCGTCCTTCAGCTGCCGGGCCAGCCCGAGCCCGCCGGCCGGCACCGCCTCACCGTCCAGCACGCAGAGGTCCACTCCGCCCTTCTCCAGTGCCTTCAGCACCGCGGGGGTGGTCGCGCACTCCAGGTAGGACAGCTCCGGGAGGTCCTCGGCGGGCCGGCGTCCGAGCGCCGTCAGCACCTGTTCGCGGGTGTTGCGGTCGTGGCTGTAGACGAGAACGGTCAGCGTCTCGTCGGCTGTGTACGCCATGGGCCCTGCTCCCTCGAAGTGTGATCCGGACCACGTTCGCCTCATCCCGGATGCTACTCCCGATCACCCGCCGCCGAGCCCCAACCGCCCGATCCTTCTCAAGCCGCCGCGCCCGTGACTCACCCGCCCGGAGCACCCGCCGTCACCCCCGTAGGCGCGGTCCACCCGTACGGCCGACAGAATGGCTCCTCCCTTTACTCCCCACCCACCCCGCAGGGGTGTAGCGACACGCAGGGCAGAGGGGTCGAAGGGGCCCTCTAAGAACCGTCAGAAAAGGGACACGCCGCTGCTCAGTGCCGGTCCGGACGCTCCGTCGGGTGCCAGGGGGGCATACCGCACGCACCGGACACTCCGAGGGAGACCCCCCGGCGTGAAGACGGAATAAGGGACCGACATAATGTCCGTCGTGGCGACAGCAACAGCAGTAGAAACCGGGCACGCGCACGGATCGGTCAACCGGCCGAACATGGTCAGCGTCGGAACGATCGTCTGGCTCAGTTCCGAGTTGATGTTCTTCGCGGCCCTCTTCGCGATGTACTTCACGCTCCGCTCCGTCAAGGGAGCCGAGTTCTGGACCGAGAAGGCGCACGCGCTCAACGTGCCCTTCTCCTCGGTCAACACCACGATCCTGGTGCTCTCCTCGCTCACCTGCCAGCTCGGCGTGTTCGCGGCCGAGCGCGGGGACGTGAAGAAGCTCCGTTCGTGGTTCGTCATCACCTTCGTGATGGGCGCGATCTTCATCGGCGGCCAGATCTTCGAGTACACCGAGCTGGTCAAGAAGGACGGCCTCTCGCTGTCCTCCGACCCGTACGGCACGGTGTTCTACCTCACCACCGGGTTCCACGGTATGCACGTGACGGGTGGTCTGATCGCCTTCCTGCTGGTCCTGGGACGGACGTACGCAGCCAAGCGCTTCACGCACGAGCAGGCCACCGCCGCCATCGTGGTGTCGTACTACTGGCACTTCGTCGATGTCGTGTGGATCGGCCTGTTCGCGACCATCTACCTGATCAAGTAACCAGCTGATCAGGTCGCTGGCCACCGGCCCCGGGGCCCCGCCCTCACCGGCGAGGGGCCTCTTTGCCGGTGCCGCTCCCACCGACCGACCGCGCGCGCAGCCCTAGACAGGCAGCCTCGTGCCGGCCAGACCGGCCGCCGGGTGCACCCACCAGTCGACCAGATCCTGACACCGGGGTTATTCCGTGAAAAAGCTCTCCGCACGACGGCGCCACCCATTGGCGGCGCTGGTCGTCCTACTTCTCGCCCTGGCGGCAACCGGGGGGCTGTACGCCGCGTTCGCGCCCGCCGACAAGGCGCAGGCCGACGTCGCCGCGCAGTCGCTCGCGATCGATGAGGGCAAGAAGCTCTTCGCCGTGGGCTGCTCCTCCTGCCACGGCCTGAACGGCCAGGGCAGCAGCGACGGTCCCAGCCTCGTCGGCGTCGGCTCCGCCGCGGTCGACTTCCAGGTGGGCACCGGCCGCATGCCGGCCCAGCAGCCCGGCGCCCAGGTGCCGCGCAAGAAGAACATCTACTCGCAGGCGGACATCGACCAGCTCGCCGCCTTCGTCGCCTCGCTCGGCCCCGGTCCGGTCATCCCGACCGAGGAGCAGTACACCTCGACCAACCCGGAGGACATCTCCAAGGGCGGCGAGCTGTTCCGCACCAACTGCGCCCAGTGCCACAACTTCGCCGGCCAGGGCGGTGCCCTGACCAAGGGCAAGTACGCCCCGTCGCTGGAAGGCGTTGACCCCAAGCACATCTACGAGGCCATGCAGACCGGCCCGCAGAACATGCCGTCGTTCCCGGACACCACCATGCCCGAGGAGCAGAAGAAGCAGATCGTGGCCTTCGTCCGCCACACCACCAACGATGAGCCGAACCCCGGTGGTCTCACGCTCGGCAGCCTCGGTCCGGTGACCGAGGGCCTGTTCGGCTGGATCTTCGGTCTCGGCGTTCTCATCGCGGTCGCGATCTGGGTCGCCGCCCACACCACCAAGGCCAAGAAGTCATGAGCCAGGACATGTCAGAAGAGAAGCTTCCGGAGTCCCACGGCTCCGCCGGGCACCACGAGGTGGCCGCCCACGGCGATCCGTTCGCCGATCCGGGCCTGCCGGCCCACGAACCGCGTCGCACCGACATCGACGAGCGGGCCGCCAAGCGTGCGGAGCGCCAGGTCTCGCTGATGTTCGTGGTCTCGATGCTCGCGACGGTGGGCTTCATCGCCTCCTACGTGGCCATCGACCCGGACAAGATCGTCTACGTCTTCCCGCTGGGCCACATCAGCGCGCTGAACTTCGCGCTGGGCCTGACCCTGGGCGTGGCGCTGTTCATGATCGGCGCGGGCGCGGTCCACTGGGCCCGCACCCTGATGTCGGACCACGAGATCCCGGCCGAGCGTCACCCGATCGAGGCCGACGACGAGGTCCGCAACGACGTCATCGAGCAGTTCCGGACCGGCGCCGCGGAGTCCGGCTTCGGCCGCCGCAAGATGATCCGCAACACCCTCATCGGCTCGATGGCCCTGGTGCCGCTCTCCGGTGTCGTGCTGCTGCGCGACCTGGGCCCGCTGCCCGAGGACAAGTTGGAGCACACCGGCTGGATCGAGGCCACCCCGGCCAAGCCGCTGCAGCTGATCAACATGAACACCAACCTGCCGATGAAGGCCGAGGACATCATCCAGGGGTCGCTGACCTTTGCGATGCCCGAGGGGCTGCACGTCCACGACGAGGACTTCCAGCAGCAGATCGCCAAGGACGCCCTGATGCTGGTGCGCATCGCGCCGGAGGACATCAAGGACGACGAGTCGCGGGAGAAGGGCTTCGAGGGCATCCTCGCCTACTCCAAGATCTGCACCCACGTCGGCTGCCCGATCAGCCTCTACGAGCAGCAGACCCACCACGCGCTCTGCCCCTGCCACCAGTCGACCTTCGACCTGGCGGACGGCGCGCGCGTCATCTTCGGCCCGGCCGGCCACCCGCTGCCGCAGCTGAAGATCACCACTGACGAGAAGGGCTTCCTGGTCGCCACCGGCGACTTCGACGAGCCCGTCGGCCCGAGCTACTGGGAGCGTGCTCGATGAGTAGCGCGAGCAGCACCACCTCCGGTGCCGCCTCCAAGCCGGCCAGCACCCGCGCCAAGCCCGCGAACAAGTGGGAACAGGCCGCTGACTGGACGGACGGCCGGCTGGGGATCTACTCCCTCGCCAAGGCCAACCTGCGGAAGATCTTCCCGGACCACTGGTCCTTCATGCTGGGCGAGATCTGCCTCTACACCTTCGTCATCATCATCCTGACGGGTGTCTACCTGACGCTCTTCTTCAAGCCCTCGATGGGCGAGGTGATCTACGACGGGTCGTACATCCCGCTCAAGGGCATCTCGATGTCCGAGGCGTACAAGTCGACCGTCGACATCAGCTTCGAGGTCCGCGGCGGTCTGCTGATCCGCCAGATCCACCACTGGGCCGCCCTGGTCTTCGTGGCCGCGATGCTCGTGCACATGCTCCGGGTGTTCTTCACCGGTGCGTTCCGCAAGCCGCGCGAGATCAACTGGGTCTTCGGCTTCCTGCTGCTGGTCCTGGGCATGTTCGACGGCTTCTTCGGCTACTCGCTGCCCGACGACCTGCTCTCCGGCACCGGCATCCGGTTCATGGAGGGCGCCGTCCTGGCGACGCCGCTGATCGGCACCTACATCCAGATGTTCCTGTTCGGGGGCGAGTTCCCCGGCCACGACATCGTGCCGCGGTTCTTCACCATCCACGTCCTGCTGATCCCGGGCATCATGCTCGGCCTGCTGGTCGCGCACCTGATCCTGGTCTTCTACCACAAGCACACCCAGTGGGCGGGCCCGGGCAAGACCGAGAAGAACGTCGTCGGCATGCCGCTGATGCCGGTCTACATGGCCAAGGCCGGTGGCTTCTTCTTCCTGGTCTTCGGTCTGATCGCCGTCATCTCGGCGGTCGCCTCGATCAACCCGATCTGGGCGTACGGCCCGTACCGCCCCGACCAGGTGTCCACCGACGCCCAGCCGGACTGGTACATGGGCTTCTCCGAGGGCCTGATCCGCGTCATGCCGGGCTGGGAGATCGGCCTCTGGGGCCACACCCTGAACCTGGGTGTGTTCATCCCGCTGATGGTGGTCTTCCCGCTGGTGCTGGTCTCCATCGCCGCCTACCCCTTCATCGAGGGCTGGGTCACCGGTGACAAGCGC
Organism: Kitasatospora sp. NBC_01560; assembly: GCF_045208415.1. NCBI lineage: Bacteria > Bacillati > Actinomycetota > Actinomycetes > Kitasatosporales > Streptomycetaceae > Kitasatospora > Kitasatospora sp. NBC_01560. Next base: position 3,047,136 of record NZ_CP109364.1, read on the forward strand.
GAGCACCACATCCTGGACCGCCCGCGCAACGCCCCGGTCCGCACCGGGCTGGGCGCCGCCTGGATCAGCCTGTACCTGGTGCTGCTGGTCGCCGGTGGCAACGACCTCTTCGCGACCCACCTGCACCTGTCGCTCAACGACGTCACGTACGCCGTCCGGGTCGGCTTCTTCGTGGTGCCGGTCCTCACCTTCATCGTGACCAAGCGCTGGTGCCTCGGCCTCCAGCGCCGGGACAAGGAGAAGGTGCTGCACGGCCGCGAGACCGGCGTCATCAAGCGCCTGCCGCACGGCGAGTTCGTCGAGGTGCACGCGCAGCTGCCGCAGGCCGACCTGCACACGCTCACCGCGCACGAGCAGCCGCAGCCGTTCGAGCTGCCGGCCGAGACGGACGAGAACGGTGTGGCCAGCAAGGCCGGCATCCTCGACCGCACCCGGGCGAAGGTCTCCCGCGGCTACTTCGGCGAGGGCAGCCAGATCCCCAAGCCCACCGCCGAGGAGCACCACGAGATCACCAGCGGCCACGGCCACCACTGATCCCGTACGCACCCCCGCGCCACCCCGAGGGCCGTCGACCAGAGTTCGTTCTGGTCGGCGGCCCTCGGGCTTTCCGCCGGTCACCCCTTCGTCAGGAGCCCTCGTGGAGCTTTCCGTCGACCCCGCCTCCGCCACTCCCCCGTACGAGCAGATCCGTGCCGGGATCGCCGAGCAGGCCCGGACCGGCGAGCTGCCGACCGGGCTGCGGCTGCCCACCGTCCGGGCCCTGGCCGAGCAGCTCGGCCTGGCCGCCGGGACGGTGGCCCGGGCCTACCGGGAGCTGGAGGCCGACGGCGTGGTCGAGACCCACGGCCGGCGCGGCACCCTGATCGCCGCCACCGGGGACACCGGACACCGGCTGGCCGCCGCGGCGGCCGCCGAGTACGCCGAGCGGGCCCGGCGCCTCGGGGTGCCGCTCGCGGACGCCCTGGCGGCCGTGCGGACCGCCCTGGAGCTCGCCTACCAGGAGGAGGCTCCGCGGGGGCCGCAGGCCTGACCGGGACCCCCTGCGGGCTGCTCAGATCTCCGGGCGGATCATCCCCGCGGCCGGGTACCGGGAGGGGGGCGGGCTGGTGCTGACGGGCTGTCCGAGGGCACTGTGCTTGACCCAGTCGGCCCAGGCGACGTTCCAGTCCCCGAAGCCGTTGCCGAACGGCTCCATGCCGGCGCCGTGGCTGTTCACGACCGTCACGAGGTCCCCGATCCGGGTGTTCTGGTAGAACCACTTGGCGTTCTCGGTGCTCATGCCGGTACAGCCGTGGCTGACGTTCGCCACCCCCTGCGAGCCCACCGACCAGGGGGCGGCGTGCACGTACTCGCCGCTCCAGGTCACCCGGGTGGCCCACTCGACGTTGAGGTCGTAGGCCTCCGAGCTGCCGGCGGCTATGCCGATCGTCTCGCCGCTCATCCGGACCTGGCGCTCCTGGCCGAGCACGACCTTGACGCCGTTGCGGGTGTCGAAGCCGGGCTTGCCGGTGGTGACCGGGATCGTCCGGACCACCTCGCCGCTGCGCTTGAGGGTGAGCTCGTGCTGGGCGGCGTCCACCACCGTCTCCACGCGCTCGCCGATCCGCAGGGCCAGGGCGGCGCGGTCGCCGCCGTACAGGCCGTCCGCGATCCGGCTGCCGGTGCCGTCGAAGGCCAGGCTCACGCTCGTCCCGGCCGGCCAGTACTCCTCGGGCCGGAAGTGCAGGTCCTTGTCGTCCACCCAGTACCAGCCGCCGGTGACGGCGGGCTGCGAGGTGACGGTCAGGGCGCGCTCGACCTCCTGGCGGGCCTGCGGGTCCTTCACCGCCTCGGAGAGCTGGACGGTGAGCGGCTGGCCCACGCCGTAGAGGCCGGTGCCGGAGGAGTCCGGGCCGAGCTTGGCGGTGAGCAGGCGCTGCGCGGCCACCGTGGAGAAGCCCGCGGTGGTCTCGCCGCGGCCGCCCCGGCCGTCGTCGGCGGCGATCCTGACGGTGTAGTCGGTGGCCGCCTTGAGCCGCCCGGTGGTCTGCCAGCTGAGCTGGTCCTCCGAGAGCTGCCCGGCCACCACCCGGCCGTCCGGGCCGAGCACGGTGACGTCGGTGAGCCGGCTGCCCGGCACGGCGGTCACCGTGACGGGCTGGGACGGGTCCACCTTGCCCTCGGCCGAGACGTGCACGAGGGGTGCCGCGTCGATCTTGTGGACGGTACCGGCGTCGTCCTGCTCGCCGCCGGCCGTGCAGCCGGCCAGCGGGGCCAGCACTGCCAGGGCCAGCGTGATGCCGCCGATACCTGCGATTCCGCGCCTGTCGGCCATGACCGCCTCCGAGGGTTCGCACGATTGATCAGATCGTAGGAACGCAGGGCGGGAGAGCGACATCCGGGGGACCCGCCGTTGGACCACCGGAGTGAGGCGCTCACTCCGGGGACGCAACAGGGCCGGTCCTCCCGTGCGGGAGGACCGGCCCTGTGCGAGGGGGAGGACCTACTGGTTCTGGTTCTCGCCCCGGTAGAACTCGAACACCCAGCCGAAGAGGCCGATCAGGATGACCGGGATCGACCAGTACAGCAGCCACCAACCGAAGATCACGCCCATGAAGGCGAGCGCGCCACCGATCGCCAGCGAGAGCGGCTGCCAGCTGTGCGGGGCGAAGAAGCCCAGCTCGCCGGAGTCGTCCGCCACCTCGGCCTCGGGGTTGTCACCCGCGCCGCTGTCCACCCGGCGGGCGGTGAAGGCGAGGTAGTACCCGATGAAGGCGCAGAGGGCGAAGGCCAGGAAGAGCGCCGTGGTGCCCGCCGCCTCGATACCGAGGTCCGAGTGGTTGGTCCACAGGCCGTAGGTGATCGCCATCGCGAGGACGAACACCGCGAGGCCGAGGAAGATCTTTCCCTGTTCCTTCATCAGGCGTCGCCTTCCTTCTTGCCCTTGCCCAGCTGCGGGGCGTCGTACTTCGCCGGGGTCACGCCGGCGAGGTGCTTGGCCGGCTCACCGTGGTTCTCCAGGTAGTCCAGCGCGGCGATCTCCGGGTAGTGGAGGTCGAAGGCCGGGGATTCGGAGCGGATCCGGGGCAGCGTGAGGAAGTTGTGCCGCGGCGGCGGGCAGGAGGTCGCCCACTCCAGCGAGCGGCCGTAGCCCCACGGGTCGTCGACCTCGACCTTCTCGCCGTACTTGGCGGTCTTCCAGACGTTGTAGAGGAACGGCAGGATCGACAGACCGAGCAGGAACGAACCGATGGTCGAGACGGTGTTCAGGGTGGTGAAGCCGTCCGAGGCCAGGTAGTCGGCGTAGCGGCGGGGCATGCCCTCCGCGCCGAGCCAGTGCTGCACCAGGAACGTGGCGTGGAAGCCGATGAACAGCGTCCAGAAGGTGATCTTGCCGAGGCGCTCGTCCAGCATCTTGCCGGTCATCTTCGGCCACCAGAAGTGGAAGCCGGCGAACATCGCGAAGACGACGGTGCCGAAGACCACGTAGTGGAAGTGGGCGACGACGAAGTACGAGTCCGAGACGTGGAAGTCGATCGGCGGGGAGGCCAGCAGGACACCCGTCAGACCACCGAAGAGGAAGGTCACCAGGAAGCCGACCGTCCAGAGCATCGGGGTCTCGAAGCTCAGCGAGCCCTTCCACATGGTGCCGACCCAGTTGAAGAACTTCACACCGGTCGGGACCGCGATCAGGAAGGTCATGAAGGAGAAGAACGGCAGCAGCACCTGTCCGGTGACGTACATGTGGTGGGCCCACACCGTCACGGACAGACCGGCGATCGCGATGGTGGCCGCGATCAGGCCGGAGTAGCCGAACATCGGCTTGCGGCTGAAGACCGGGATGATCTCCGACACGATGCCGAAGAACGGCAGCGCGATGATGTACACCTCGGGGTGACCGAAGAACCAGAACAGGTGCTGCCAGAGCAGCGCCCCGCCGTTCGCCGGATCGAAGACGTGTGCCCCGAATTTTCGGTCCGCCTCCAGGGCGAACAGCGCGGCGGCCAGCACCGGGAAGGCCAGCAGGACCAGCACCGCGGTCAGCAGGACGTTCCAGACGAAGATCGACATCCGGAACATCGTCATGCCGGGGGCGCGCATGCAGATGATGGTGGTGATGAAGTTGACCGCACCGAGGATCGTGCCGAAGCCGGAGAAGGCCAGACCCATGATCCACATGTCGGCACCGACACCCGGCGAGCGGACGGCGTCCGACAGCGGGGAGTAGGCGAACCAGCCGAAGTCGGCGGCACCCTGCGGGGTGACGAAGCCGGCCACCGCGATGGTCGAGCCGAACAGGTACAGCCAGTACGCGAACATGTTCAGACGCGGGAACGCCACGTCCGGGGCGCCGATCTGGAGCGGCATGATCCAGTTCGCGAAGCCGGCGAAGAGCGGCGTCGCGAACATCAGCAGCATGATCGTGCCGTGCATCGTGAACGCCTGGTTGAACTGCTCGTTCGACAGGATCTGCGTCCCGGGACGAGCCAGCTCGGCGCGCATGACCAGGGCGAGGATGCCACCGATCAGGAAGAAGGCGAAGGACGTGCCCAGGTAGAGCGTGCCGATCGTCTTGTGGTCAGTGGTGGTCAGCCACTTGATGATGGTCGAACCCGGCTTGCGGGTCCGCTGCGCCCCGACCGTGACGGCCCCGGCGCCCCCGCCGGCCGCGGCGGGCTCGTTGAGGATGGTCACTTCTCTTCACTTCCCATGGTCGTGATGCCGGAGGGCACCGCGCCGGTCTGGCCCTTGGCCCGCAGCTCCGCCAGGTGCTTGTCGTAGTCGACGCGGTCGACGACCTTCACCTTGAACAGCATGCGCGAGTGGTCGACGCCGCAGAGCTCGGCGCACTTGCCGTCGTACTCGCCCTTGACGTTCGGGGTGACCTCGAACTTGTTCACCACGCCCGGCACGACGTCCATCTTCATCAAGAAGTTGATCGGCCAGAAGTCGTGGATGACGTCACGCGAGGTCAGCCGGAACTGGACGCTCTCGTTGACCGGCAGCCACAGCGTCGGCATCTCCTTGGGAGTGCCCACCTCGTACGCCGCGTCCCTGTTGGCCGGGTCCGGGTTCTCGGTGTTCTCGTAGTTGAACGCCCAGCTCCACTGGAAGCCCACCACGTTGACGGTGTGCTGCGGCTTCTCGGAGACGGCGATCAGCTTCGACTCGTCGCGGGCGACGAAGTAGAAGAGCACCGAGACGATGATGATGGGGACCGCGGTGTAGAGCGCCTCGATGGGCACGTTGTACCGGGTCTGCGGAGGGATCTGGACACCGGAGCGGCTGCGCCGGTGGAAGATCACGCTCCAGATGATCAGACCCCACATCAGTGCGCCCACTGCCAGAGCCGCAATCCAGGAGCCCTGCCACATGTGGAGGACCAGGGGCCCTTCCTCGGTGACGGGGCTCGGGAGGCCAAGCCTGGGGAGGTCGTTGGCCGAGCAGCCGGTAGCGGTCGCGATGACGAGGCCCAGTGCCAGCGCCTGAGGCAGCTTCCGCCGCATCGTGCGCCGCGGCGAGCGGTCGGAGCCGTTGGGACTCACGTAGCGCCTTCCCGAAGTCTCGCCCGCCTTCGCGTCGCCCCGCGGAGGTTGGTGAGCCTCCCCGGCGACCCGTCCACGGGCACGGTTTGAATGCTTATGCGGGCCAAACCCTACTCCAGCCTTATGCGCTGCTGACGGGCAGGTCCCGGTAACGCGCCGCCCGGTCGCCCGATCAGGCCCCGCAAGGGCTGCGTCGCAGGTCATCGTAGGCATTCGAGGTCCGTACGCCCGATCGGGGGATGACCTCGGACAACGGGGGTGACGGTCCGTCGGGAGGGGACGAATCGGACATTCGGGTTGATCGACTGACGGGCGGTGAGGTGCCCGGTCCACCTGAACGCACCCGGGTGTGTCGTTAAATGTGACGGTGTACTTCGATGTGGCCTCCACCGCACCGCTCCACCCCGTCGCACGGCAGGCGCTGACCGCCGCCCTGGACGAGGGTTGGGCCGACCCCGCCCGGCTCTACCGCTCCGGACGGCAGGCCCGGATGCTGCTGGACGCCGCCCGCGAGACCGTCGCCGAGGTGCTGGGCGCCCGGGCCGACGAGATCGCCTTCACCGCGAGCGGCACCCAGGCCGTGCAGTTGGGCATCCTCGGCGCGCTGACCGGGAACCGGCGCCGGGGCGGGCACCTGGTGCACTCCGCGGTCGAGCACTCCAGCGTGCTGCACACCGCCGAACGCCACGCCGCCGGCGGCGGCAGCGCCACGGCCGTCCCGGTGGACCGCCACGGGCTGGTCTCCCCCGCTCGGTTCGCGGCGGCGCTGCGGCCGGACACCGCGCTCGCCGTGCTGCAGTCGGCCAACCACGAGGTGGGCACCGTGCAGCCGGTCACCGAGGTGGCCGGGCTCTGCGGCGACGTGCCGCTGCTGGTGGACGCCGCGCAGAGCGCCGGGCGGGTGGCCGTACCGGCCGGCTGGTCGCTGCTGGCGGCCAGCGCGCACAAGTGGGGCGGGCCCGCCGGGGTCGGGATCCTGGCGGTGCGCAAGGGGGTGCGGTACTCCTCGCCGCTGCCGGCCGACGAGCGCGAGAACGGCCGGGTGCCGGGCTACGTCAACGTGCCGGCGATCGTGGCGGCGGCGGCCTCGCTGCGGGCCGTCCGGGCGGAGGCCGAGCGGGAGAACGCCCGGCTGCACGCCCTGGTCGAGCGGATCCGGGCCCGGGTGCCGCAGCTGGTGCCCGAGGTGGAGGTGGTCGGCGACCCGGTCCGGCGGCTGCCGCACCTCGTCACCTTCTCCTGCCTCTACGTCGACGGCGAGGTGCTGCTGACCGAGCTGGACCGGGCCGGCTTCGCCGTCTCCTCCGGATCCTCGTGCACCTCCTCCACCCTGACCCCCAGCCACGTGCTGGCGGCGATGGGCGTGCTCACCGAGGGGAACGTCCGTGTCTCGCTGCCGTTCGGTACGGCCGAGGCGGACGTCGAGCGGTTCCTCACCGTCCTGCCGGAGGTGGTGGCCGGCGTCCGCGCCCCGCTCGGGCTGGACCTGCCGGCGCCCGCCGGCCGGAGCGGCGTTTTGCTCCTCGACGCGCTCGGCAAGCGCTGCCCGCTGCCGGTCATCGAGCTCGCGAAGCGGATCGGCGAGGTGGCGCCGGGCGGGACGGTCGTGGTGCTGGCGGACGACGAGGCGGCCCGGCTGGACATCCCGGCATGGTGCGGGATGCGCGGGCAGGAGTACCTGGGCGAGGCCCCGGCCGCCGACTACGGCGCCGACCGGGGCTCGGCCTACCTGGTCCGCCGCACCGCCTGACCGTGCGGCCCGGCGGACCGGGCAGCGCGGGGCGGCGGCGGACCGGCGCGGGCTTACTTGACCAGGTGGGCCCGGACGTCGGCGGCGGCCTCGGCGCCGTAGGCGCCCTCGAAGCGCTGCAGGAACACCGCCGGGCGCAGCTCGTACTCCTGGGTGCCGACGGTCTCGATCACCAGGGTGGCGAGCATGCAGCCGAGCTGGGCCGAGCGCTCCAGCTCCAGGCCCCAGGAGAGACCGGCCAGGAAGCCGGCCCGGAAGGCGTCACCGACGCCGGTCGGGTCGACCTTGCCGTTCTCGGGGGCGCAGCCGACCACGATCGGGGCCTCGCCCTTGCGGTCGATCCGGACGCCCTTGCTGCCGAGGGTGGTGATCCGGGTGCCGACCCGGGTCAGGATCTCGTCGGCGTCCCAGCCGGTCTTGGTCTCGATCAGCGCGGCCTCGTACTCGTTGGTGAACAGGTACGCGGCGCCGTCGACGATCTCCCGGATGTCGTCGCCGTCGAGGCGGGCCAGCTGCTGGGACGGGTCGGCGGCGAAGGCGTAGCCGCGGGTACGGCACTCCTGGGTGTGCCGCACCATGCCCTGCGGGTCGTCGGCGCCGATCAGGACGAGGTCCAGGCCGCCGACGCGGTCGGCGACCGGCTGGAGCTCGATGTTGCGGGCCTCGGCCATCGCACCGGTGTAGAACGAGGCGATCTGGTTGTGGTCCTCGTCCGTGGTGCACATGAAGCGGGCAGTGTGCCGGGTCTCGGAGATGTGGACGGAACGGCAGTCCACGTTGTTCCGCTCCAGCCAGCTGCGGTACTCGGCGAAGTCCGCACCGGCCGCACCGACCAGGATCGGGCGCAGGCCGAGCACACCCATGCCGAAGGCGATGTTCGGCGCGACACCGCCGCGACGGATGTCGAGGGTGTCGACCAGGAAGGACAGCGACACGGTGTGCAGCTGCTCGGCGACGAGCTGGTCGGCGAACCGGCCGGGAAACGTCATCAGGTGGTCGGTGGCGATCGAGCCGGCGACGGCGATACGCACGGGAGGTCTCCTCAGGATGGCGGCATGGCCACGGGAAGCAGGGGTGAACCCGCCCACGGTACCCGGGAGGGGGTGGGCGGCAGCAATACCGCCGGAACTGGCACCCGCCGCCCTCGAACGTGTACTACCCCCGGGTAGCTCTGGTGGGGGCCGGGCCCTCGGCCTAGTGTCGCTGGCATGGGGCCTGTCCGGCCCCGACCGAGCCGTGGCAGTGCGGCCGCGGCACCGTGGATCGGAGCGATCACCGATGATGCCCAGTCACCCCCCGCTGCGTGTTCCGCCCGCCCTGCGCGGCGACGCGGACGGCGATTCGCTCGACGCACTGGTGGACTCCTCCCGGCGGCTGCGGCGGTTCTGGCCGCTGCTGGCGACCGGCCCCGAGCCGACCGCCCCCGTACGGCCCGGCTTCCGGGTCTCCTCCGGCGCCCAGCGCCTGGTCGCCGGGATGGCCGAGTACGGCATGTGACCGCGCGGCCCAGGGTGCGCGACGGGGTGCGGGAACCGGATCCGTCCGGGGCACGTCACATCCGCGCGGTGCGGCTTCCGAGGCGGCACCGTTGAGCCCTCGGGAGGATGGTCAGATGGATCTGTTGGGTCTGGAGCCGATGTCGCGGCGCAGCGGCGGTGCGCCGGCCGGCCGGTCGCGCGGGCGGCGGGCGGCGGCACTGGCGGGTCTGGTGCTGGCGGCGGCCGTCACGGTGGCCGGGTGCGACGGGGGCGGGAAGACGGCCTCCGACGCGGCCACCTCACAACCGTCGGCCGGGGCCGCCTCGGCCCCGGGCAGCCCGGGCGCCACGACGCCGCCGGCCACCGCGCCGGTGACGCCGCCGCCGGCCGATCCCTCCGCGAGCACCCCCGATCCGCGGCCGACCGGCCCGGTGCCGAGCGGGCCGGCGCTCACGCCGACGCCGGCCCCCACTCCCCCGCGCGAGGGCATCGCGGTCGGCGAGCCCGATCCCAACGGGGCGTCCGCCGGGTCGGCGGTGCACCCGGCGATCACCTACCGGGTGGACGGCAACCGGCTGACGGTCTGGTTCTACGGCGGGATCTGCGAGCGGTACGCGCTCAAGGCGGACGAGTCGAAGCCCGGCCGGGTCGACGTCCGGGTCGCGGTGGCGGCGCCCGTCCCGGCCGGCCAGTCCTGCGCGGAGCTGGCCAAGCGGCAGACGGTGACCGCCGATCTGAAGCAGCCGCTGGCGGGCCGGGCGGTGACGGACCTCGCGACCGGGCAGCCGGTGCCGCTGGAGGCGGACCCGCACGTCGGACCGGATCCGGCGACCCCGGACGTCAGCGGGCGGTAGCCCGGGGCGTGGACGCGGAAACGGCGAGGGCGGCCCCGGGGATCCGGGGCCGCCCTCGCCGTCTGCCGAGCGGCAGGAGAACGACTAGCTGAACGAGTCGCCGCAGGCGCAGGAGCCGGTGGCGTTCGGGTTGTCGATCGTGAAGCCCTGCTTCTCGATGGTGTCCACGAAGTCGACGGTGGCGCCGCCGAGGTACGGGGCGCTCATCCGGTCGGTGACGACCTTCACACCATCGAAGTCCTTGAGCACGTCGCCGTCGAGCGAACGCTCGTCGAAGAAGAGCTGGTAACGCAGGCCGGAGCAGCCACCGGGCTGGACGGCGACGCGCAGAGCGAGGTCGTCGCGGCCCTCCTGCTCCAGCAGGCCCTTGACCTTGCCCGCGGCGGCATCGGTAAGGAGGATGCCACTTTCGACGGTGGTCTCGTCCTGGACGGTCATCTGCTTTCTCCCGGTCTTGACGACGGTCTGCCGCCAGTGCCAACCAACGGCCGTCCGGATTCATTTCCCGGACGGCGGATGTCTTTGCGGTGGCCCTCGGCGGCGGAATTTTCGTGGGCCGGGTGTACCACCCGCTCCCCTACGCTCCCCATGCTCGCACAACCGGCGGTGGTCGGGGACCGCTCCCGCCCGCCGATCCGGACGAACCGGCCCCGCGCGGCCGCCGCGGCGGCCAGGATGGAAGGCATGATCCTGCGACAGGTCCGGGACACCGCCGCCGACGCGGAGGCCGTCCAGCAGATCGCCCGTGCCGCCTTCGCGGCGCTCCCCGACACCGCCGGCCGGCACGACGGCCCGGACGCCGCAGGGGCCCGGTCGGTCTTCCGGCTGGCCCGCACCAGACACCTCGTCCGCACCGACCCGCAGGGCTGCTGGCTCGCCGAGATCGACGGCGGGCCGGTCGGCGCGGTGCTGTCGCTGCGCCGCGAGGGCGTCTGGATCCTGGCGCTGCTGGCGGTGCTGCCGGAGGCCCAGGGCAAGGGCCTCGGACGGCTGCTGCTGGAGCGGGCGACGGAGTACGGGCGGGGCTGCCTGCGCGGGATGCTCTGCGCCTCGCCCTCCCCGGCGGCGGCCCGCCGCTACCGGCTGGCCGGGTTCACGCTGCACCCCGCCATGCGGCTGGCCGGGCGGGTGGACCGGTCCGGGCTGCTCGACCCCGGGGACATCCCCGTGCACCGCGGCAACGCGACCCACCGGCACCTGCTGGACTCGGTGGACCGGCGGCTGCGCGGGGCCGCGCACGGGCCGGACCACGAGCTGCTGCTGGCCCACTGCGAGGAGCTGCTGGTCGCCGACGCGCTGGCCGGCAGCGGCTACTGCTACCGGGACGGCGGCGGCGTGCGGCTGCTGGCCGCCACCTCGAAGCGGATCGCCGTCCGGCTGCTGCGCGAGGCGCTGGCCCGGGTGCCGGAGGGGGTGGAGGCCGAGGTGGAGTTCCTCACCGCCGAGCAGGAGTGGGCGCTGGACGTCGGGCTGGAGGTGGGCCTGGCCCCGCAGACCCGGGGGTACCTGGGGCTGCGCGGGATGCGTCCGCCGGCGCCGTACCTGCCGAACGGCGCGCTGCTGTGACGGCGCCGCCCCGGTGACGCCCGAACCCCCGCCGGACGGACCGGCGGGGGTTCGGGCGGGGTCCGGGCCGGTCAGACCATGGTGTCCAGGATCTCCCGGACCATCTCCATGGTGGTGCCCGGGTGCAGGAAGGCGAAGCGGGCGACCGTCTCGCCGTCCCAGCCGGTCGGGGTGACGAAGCCGACCTGGTCCGCGAGCAGCTGCTGCGACCAGCGGTAGTAGTCCTCGTTGGTCCAGCCCGTGCGCTTGAAGCAGACCGCGGAGAGCTGCGGGTCGAACAGCAGCTCCAGGTGCTCGGTGTCGCGGATCAGCTGGGCGGTGTCCCGGGCCAGCCGGAGGCCGGTCTCGATGGCGTCGGTGTAGGCCTGGGTGCCGTGCACGGCCAGCGAGAACCAGAGCGGCAGGCCGCGGGCGCGCCGGGTCAGGTGGTACGCGTAGTCGGTGGGGTTCCACTCGTCGCCCTCGGTGTGCAGCACGTCCAGGTAGGAGGCGTCCTGGGTGTGCACGGCGCGGGCCAGCTGCGGGTTGCGGTAGATCAGCGCGGCGCAGTCGAAGGGGGCGAACAGCCACTTGTGCGGGTCCACCACGAACGAGTCGGCGTGCTCGATGCCGTTGTAGCGCTCCCGGACGGAGGGGGCGAAGAGGCCCGCGCCGCCGTAGGCGCCGTCCACGTGGAACCAGAGGCCGCGCTCGCGGGTGACCTCGGAGAGACCCTGGAGGTCGTCGACGATGCCCTCGTTGGTGGTGCCGGCGGTGCCGACGACGGCGATCACCGTCTCCGGGGTCGGGTCCGCGGCCAGCGCGGCGCGCAGCGCCTCGCCGGTGAACCGCCGGTCGACGGTCGGGACCTTGAACGCCTCGACGCCGATGATGTTGAAGGTGTTCTTGACCGAGGAGTGCACCTGGTCGGCGACGGCGACCCGCAGCCGGACCTCCGGGCCGCTGGGCAGGCCCTGCTCGGCCAGCTTGCGGCGGGCGGTGTCGCGGGCGACCACCAGGGCGGAGAGGTTGCCGGCCGAGCCGCCGGAGACGAAGGTGCCGCCGGCCGAGGCGGGCAGGCCGGCGCGGTCGGCGATGAGGCGCAGCACCTGGTTCTCGGCGGCGATCGCACCGGCCGCCTCCAGCCAGGAGATGCCCTGCAGCGACGCGCAGGAGACGACCATGTCGAAGAGCAGGGCGGCCTTGGTGGGGGCGCACGGGATGAACGACAGGTAGCGCGGGCTGTCGGCGGAGATCACCGCGCGGGAGAGCTCGTGGTCGTACAGCTTGAGCACGTCGGCGGGGTGGTTGCCGTCCGGGTTGAGCAGGCCGGCCAGCTGGGTGCGCAGGTGCTCGCCGTCACCGGGGTGGTCGAGCGGGACGGGGTCGTACTGCAGCCGCTCCCGCATGTAGTCGAAAACCAGGTCGACCAGCTCGTTGTCGGGCCGGTGCATGCGGTCGGGGGCTGCGGACACGGGGGTCCCTCTCGGCTGTGGGGTGTCGGGGGAGGGGCCGGCGCCACGGGACGTTTTCACCGCCGCGCCGGACGTCTTCAGCCTAGGCAGCGCAGGGCCGGTGCCGCGCGTCGGAACGAGGCCGGTCAGGCAGGTTTCGGGCGTGTTCGGCGGGGTGCGCGCAGGATTCCTGCGCGCGGTCCGTCCGGGCCGCCCGCGGGGCGCCGCGGGCCGTACCGCGGGCCCCGCCGGGCCGCGCCGCGCAGTCCCGGGCCGCGCTGGGCCGTCCGGGGGGGGTCAGCCGATGAGCTGGGAGAGGACGACCGAGGAGCGGCTGCGCTGGACGCCGGGCTCGCGGCGGATGCGCTCGATGACGGCCTCCAGGTGGCGCATGTCGGCCGCGCGCAGGTGGACCAGGGCGTCCGGGTCGCCGGTGACCGTCCAGGCCGCGACCACCTCGGGGAACTTCCGCAGGCTGGCCAGGATCTCCTCGGGGGCGGTCCGCTCGCGGCAGTAGACCTCGACGAAGGCCTCGGTCTGCCAGCCGAGCACCGAGGGGTCGAGGACGACGGTGAAGCCGCGGACCACCCCGCGCGCCCGCAGCCGGTCGATCCGCCGGCGGACGGCGGTCGCGGAGAGGTTCACCTGGAGGCCGATCTCCGCGTAGGAGGCGCGGCCGTCGCTGCCCAGCCGGGCGAGCAGCAGACGGTCGGTCTCGTCCAGGTCGGCCGCGACCGTCTCGTGCGCTCGGCTGCTGCTCATCGGTGCGGGGCTCCACTGGTCGTACGGGATCGGCGGGGGCGGCGGATGCCGAAACGGTTCGGCACCCCATTCTGGCCGATGACAGGGGCGAGTCCACCGCCGGCAGATGACGGCTGCGGGGCCGCCCGGGGCAGGTCCGGGCCCGGCCGCACCCCCGGACGCCGGCTGCCCGGGCCACTCCGGAACATCCGTTCGACCGCTCCGGCACCCCACGCACAGTGGGCCCCCGGCTCCGCCGAAGGGGTCCGAACCGGCAAGCGGTTCTCGTCACATCGACAGGATGGCCATCGTCAGTCTGACGCTAACCGGTTATCATAGATAGCGTCAGATAGACGAGAAGGCTGCACCGATCGGCCGCACAGAAGGGCACCCGCCCGTGACCACCACCATCACCGAGACCTACGGCGTCGACCCCACCCCGACGCCGCTCGCTCTGCTGCTGCTCGGCCGGGAGGCCGACCCGAACAGCGAACGCGGCGTCGAGTGTCCCGGCGACCTCCCGGCCGCCTCCGACCCGGACCTCGTCGAGCGCGCCCGGGCGGCCAAGGCCGCACTCGGCGACCGCGTCTTCATCCTGGGCCACCACTACCAGCGCGACGAGGTGATCGAGTTCGCCGATGTCACCGGCGACTCCTTCAAGCTCGCCCGCGACGCGGCGGCCCGCCCGGAGGCCGAGTACATCGTCTTCTGCGGCGTGCACTTCATGGCCGAGTCCGCGGACATCCTCACCACCGAGGCCCAGCAGGTCATCCTCCCGGACCTCGCGGCCGGCTGCTCGATGGCCGACATGGCCACCGCCGAGCAGGTCGCCGAGTGCTGGGACGTGCTGACCGACGCCGGCATAGCCGACGTGACCGTCCCGGTCTCGTACATGAACTCGTCCGCCGACATCAAGGCCTTCACCGGCAAGCACGGCGGCACCATCTGCACCTCGTCCAACGCCCAGCGGGCGCTGGAGTGGGCCTACGAGCAGGGCCAGAAGGTGCTGTTCCTGCCGGACCAGCACCTCGGCCGCAACACCGCCGTCCGCGAGATGGGCCTCTCGCTCGACGACTGCGTGCTCTACAACCCGCACAAGCCGAACGGCGGCCTGACCGTCGAGGAGCTGCGGAACGCCAAGATGATCCTCTGGCGCGGGCACTGCTCGGTGCACGGCCGGTTCTCGCTGGACTCGGTGAACGACGTCCGCGCGCGCATCCCCGGCGTCAACGTGCTGGTGCACCCCGAGTGCCGGCACGAGGTCGTCGCGGCCGCCGACCTGGTGGGCTCGACCGAGTACATCATCAAGGCGCTGGACGCCGCCGAGCCCGGCTCCAAGTGGGCCATCGGCACCGAGCTGAACCTTGTCCGCCGCCTCGCCAAGGCACACCCGGACAAGGAGGTCGTCTTCCTGGACCGGGCGGTCTGCTTCTGCTCCACCATGAACCGGATCGACCTGCCGCACCTGGTCTGGGCGCTGGAGTCGCTGGTCGAGGGCCGGGTGCCGAACGTGATCAGCGTCGACCCGGAGACCGAGAAGTACGCCAAGGCGGCGCTGGACCGGATGCTCGCCCTGCCGTAGCCGGACCACCGGCACCGCCGGGCCCGCAACGCCGAAGGGGCGGGCCCCTCCCGTACGTACGGGAGGGGCCCGCCCCTTCGTGTCGCGTCTGGCGTCCGGCGCGGGTAACGCGGCAGCTACTCGGGAATGCCGGGGATCAGGCCGTCACCCTCGGCCCGCAGCAGCTGCTTGACCTCGTCGATCGTCGCGTCGGCATCCGGGAGGATCAGGTCGGACGGCTCCAGGGAGTCGTCCGGCAACGGGGACCCGAACTCCTTCACCGCACTGAGCAGCTCACCGAGCGCCCGGCGGAAGTGGTCCTCGTCCCCCGACTCCAGTGCGCCGAGGAGCTCCTCGTCCAGCTCGTTGAGCCGGTTCAGATGGGCCTCGCCCACCTCGAACTGGCCCTCCCCCATGACCCTCATGATCATGCCGTGCGTCTCCCTGGTTGATGGGGTGAAGCTCAGATCACTTGTTGTAGTTGATGCGCGGGGTGTCCTGCGACGAGCCGTCCTGCGGCTGCGCCTTGCCCTGCTCGATGGCCTGCGGACCGGAGGCCGCGGGGCCACCGGTGAGCTCGGCCTTCATCCGGGCCAGCTCCAGCTCGACGTCCGAACCGCCGGCCACGCGCTCCAGCTCGGCCTCGATGTCGTCCTTGCGGCCGAGCCCGCTGGCGTCGTCGAGCGCGCCGGAGGCCAGCAGCTCGTCGATCGCACCGGCCCGGGCCTGCATCTGGGCGGTCTTGTCCTCGGCCCGCTGGATCGCCAGGCCGACGTCGCCCATCTCCTCCGAGATGCCGGAGAAGGACTCGGCGATCCGGGTCTGCGCCTGGGCCGCGGTGTAGGTGGCCTTGATGGTCTCCTTCTTGGTGCGGAAGGCGTCCACCTTGGCCTGCAGCCGCTGGGAGGCGAGCGTGAGCTTCTCCTCCTCGGCCTGGAGCTGCTGGTACTGCGTCTCCAGGTCGGTGATCTGGGACTGCATGTTCGCCTTGCGGGTCAGCGCCTCGCGCGCGAGGTCCTCCCGGCCGAGCGAGAGCGCCTTGCGGCCCTGGTCCTCGTACTTCGCGGACTGCTGCTGGAGCTGGGTCAGCTGGAGTTCCAGGCGCTTGCGCGAGGTGGCCACGTCCGCGACGCCGCGACGTACCTTCTGCAGCAGCTCGAGCTGCTTCTGGTACGAATAGTCGAGCGTCTCACGCGGATCCTCCGCCCGGTCCAAGGCCTTGTTCGCCTTGGAGCGGAAGATCAGCCCCATACGCTTCATGATTCCGTCGCTCATGGGCCTCGGGTACCCCCTTCTCCGGCCTGCGGTCTCTATCTCGTTACCAGACACGACGAGTGTATGTGCAGCGAGCCCGTCGCCGCAGTGCACCTGCCTGCAACAAGACTGCTACAGCCGACCCCGTGACGGCCTCATCCCCGGGGTGGATCCGCCCCTCATCCCAGCAACCGCCCCCCGGAGCGATCCCCTACGGGACGCCCCCGGAATCCGTTGCCGGGGCCGTCCGGCCGCGATCGATATGCGTTTGGGTCCGAGGGCACCCGGAGAAGCGGCTCCGCACCCCGTACGCTGGTGGTGTGTTCCGACGCCGTTCAGATGATGCCGCTGCCTCCACCGTGCTGGAGAAGCAGGACGAGACGACCCTGCCCCGCGACCCGCAGGCGAAAAAGGGCCGCCCCACGCCGAAGCGCAGTGAGGCCGAGGCCCACCGGCGCACTCGGGTGACCGTGCCCAAGGACCGCAAGGAGGCCTCCCGCCAGGCCCGCGAGCGGATGCGCAGCGAGCGCGAGAAGCAGCGCACCGCGCTGCTGGAGGGCGACGAGCGCCACCTGCCGGCCCGTGACAAGGGCCCGGTGCGCAAGTTCGCCCGCGACTACGTGGACGCCCGCTGGTCGCTCGCCGAGTTCTTCCTGCCCGCCGCGGTGGTCATCCTGGTGCTCAGCATCGTGAAGGTGCCGGCCCTCCAGCTGCTCTCCACCGTGCTGTTCCTGCTCTTCTTCGTCCTGGTGATCCTGGACTTCGTCCGCCTCGGCCTCGGGCTGCGCAAGCAGTTCGCCACGCGCTTCGCCGGGCAGAACACCCGCGGCGCCGTCGCCTACGGCCTGATGCGCATCCTGCAGATGCGCCGGCTCCGGCTGCCCAAGCCGCAGGTGCGGCGCGGGGAGAAGCCCTGACCGCCGAACCGGTGGACTCCGGCTGGGCCCCTCCGGCTTGGGAGGGGCCCGGCCTGTACGCATTGCCGGGCCAGGGGGACGGCGGCCACGACCGGATCACCCAGGAGCGCCGGCTGCCCTCGCGCAGCGGCTCCTTCGCCGGCGGCGCCGGCCCGTGGCCGGAACGGCTCGGCGGCCTGCGCAACCTCGTCCGGCAGGAGCTGGTCGCCCGGCAGCTGGCCGAACAGCTGGCCGGCCGCAGCGCCCAGCGGGTGCTCGACATCGGCTGCGGCCAGGGCACCCAGGCCCTGCGGCTGGCCCGGGCCGGCCACTACGTCACCGGCATCGACTCCGACCCGGTCGCACTCGGCGTCGCCCAGGGGGCGCTCGCCGAGGAGCCGGCCGAGGTGCGCGGCCGGCTCCAGCTGCTCAGCGGCGACGGCCACCAGTGCGGGCGCTGGTTCGGCCCCCGCAGCTTCGACGTGGTGCTCTGCCACGGCGTCCTGATGTACCTGCCGGACCCGGACCCGATGATCGCCTCGCTGGCCCGGCTGCTGGCCCCCGGCGGGCTGCTCTCGCTGCTGGTCCGCAACCGCGACGCGCTGGCCCTGCGGCCCGCCGCCGGCGGGGACTGGCGGGCCGCCCTGCACGCCTTCGAGAGCGACCGGTACTACAACCGGCTCGGTCTGGCCGCCCGGGCCGACCGGCTCGCCGACCTCTCCGTCACCCTCTCCGAGGTGTCCGTGCCGCTGCGGCACTGGTACGGCGTCCGGGTCTTCACCGACAACGCGCCCGACGACGCGGCGCCGCCGGTCGACGGGCGGCAGCTGGCCCAGCTGCTGGAGGCCGAGGAGCGGGCCGGCCGCACCGACCCGTACCGGCAGGTGGCCGCGCTGCTGCACGTCTTCGGGGCGAAGTAGCCCCGGAGGCCGCGAGACCCCCGGGGCCCGGGGCGCTCAGGCCTCGTGCAGGCTCATCGAGTAGATCTCCCGGCCGTCGTCGAGCAGGACCGCGGTGTCCACGCCGTCCTCGGCCAGCTGCTTCCAGCTCTCCCCGATCCAGGTCTCGGCGTCCCCCTGGCCCGCGAACTCCTCCTCCTGGCCGCTCCCCGGAGCCACCACGGAGCCGTCCGCCTTCTCGTACCGCCACGTCCAGACCATCCCCGGCTCCTCCTCCGTGCTGCCCGGTACCGGGCAGAGCTGTGCTGCCCGGTGTGCTGCGCACCTTAGCCTGCCCGGTGGGATCTTCCGTATGCCTCGTCGGGCAGGATGGGCCGCATGGCACCCGCTCCCGCACTCCCCCGCACCCTGATCCTCGGCGGCGCGCGCTCCGGCAAGTCCACCCGGGCCGAGCAGCTGCTCGCCCGGTACGAGGACGTGCTGTACGTGGCCACCGGCGGCACCCGGGGCGACGACGCCGACTGGGCCCGGCGGGTGGAGCTGCACCGCGAGCGGCGGCCGGCGAGCTGGCGGACCGCCGAGACCTGCGACCTGGCGGCCGTGCTGGCCGACGCCCAGGACCCGGCGCCGGTGCTGATCGACTGTCTGGCGCTCTGGCTGACCGCCGTGATGGACGAGTGCGGCGCCTGGGACGACGCGGTGTGGGAGGCCGGCGGCGAGGCCGCCGTCCAGGCGCGGTGCGCCGCCCTCGCCGCCGCCTGGGCCGGGACGGACCGTCAGGTGATCGCGGTCAGCAACGAGGTCGGGATGGGTGTCGTCCCGGCGACCGCCGCCGGCCGCCGGTTCCGCGACACCCTGGGCCGGCTGAACATGGCGGTGGCCGACGCCTCCGAGCGTGTGCTGCTGGTGGTCGCGGGGCAGGTACTGACCGTCAAGCCCGCCGCAGGCTGACCACCTCCGGCGTGTAGCCTTCCGACCGATGGACACGACCGTGGATCTCGATACCTTCTCCTCCCTCGTCGAGCGCCCCGACGAGAGCGCCCGACGGGCCGCCGAGGAGCGCTGGCAGACACTGGACCGGCCGCGCGGCGGGCTCGGCCGGCTGGAGGAGCTGGGCAGCTGGCTGTCGTCCGTGCAGGGGCGCTCCCCGGTGCGGCCGCTGTCGGCGCCCAAGGTGCTGCTCTTCGCCGCCGACCACGGGGTGGCGGCCCTCGGGGTGTCCCGGCTGCCCGCGCAGGGCGGCACGGCCGCCCGGGTCCGGGCCGTCCTGGACGGCACCGCGCCGGTCACCCTGCTCGCCCGGCGCTTCGGCGCCGAGGTGCGGGTGGTCGACGTCGCGGTGGACGCCGACCCCGCGGACTTCCCCGACGAGGTGGTCGCGCACCGGGTGCGGCGCGGCTCCGGCCGGATCGACACCGAGGACGCACTGACGCCGGAGGAGACCGTCAAGGCCTTCCGGGCCGGCATGGCCGTCGCCGACGAGGAGGCCGACGCCGGCACCGACCTGGTGGTGCTGGGCGACCTCGGGGTCGGCTCGACCACGGTGGCGGCCGTGCTGGTCGGCGCGCTCTGCGGGACGGACGCGGCCGCGGTGACCGGGCGCGGCTCGGGCATCGACGACCGGGTGTGGATGGTCAAGTGCACGACCGTCCGCGACTCGCTGCGGCGGGCCCGCCCGGTGCTCGGCGACCAGCTCGCCCTGCTCGGCGCCACCGGCGGCGCGGACTTCGCCGCGATCACCGGCTTCCTGCTCCAGGCCGCGGTGCGCAAGCTCCCGGTGGTGCTGGACGGCGTCGTCGCGGCCGCCTGCGCGCTGGTCGCGCAGCGGATCGCGTTCCGCGCACCGGAGTGGTGGCGGGCCGGCCAGTCCAGCGGCGAGCCGGCCCAGGCGAAGGCGTACGACCGGCTGACCCTGACGCCGCTGCAGGAGCAGGGGATCACCATGGGCGAGGGCGTCGGCGCGCTGATGGCGCTGCCGCTGCTGCAGGCCGCGGCGGACGCCCTGGCCGAGCAGGCGGCCGTCCCGGCCGGGCCGGTCGTGCCGAAGGAGCAGCCGAAGCTGCCTTCGGCGGCGGAGCTGCTCGGGCAGCTGTAGCTGCCCGGGAGGCCCGCGCGGGTCTCCCGGTGGTGCAGGACGAAAGAACGGTGGGCCGTGCAGGACGAGCCTTCGACCGGGCCGGCCTCGTGGGGCGACGGGCTGCGGTTCGGCTTCGGGACGCTCTCGGTGCTGCGGGTGCGGGTGCACCGGTGGGACCGGCCGGCGGCCGGGCGGGCGATGGCCACCGCACCGCTGGTCGGGCTGGTGCTCGGCGCCCTCGCGGCCGGCGCCGCGGCACTGGTGGCATGGCGGGCCGGCGGGCTCCCCGGTGCGGTGGCGGCGGTCGCCGCGCTGGCGGCGCTGACCCGCGGACTGCACCTGGACGGGCTCGCCGACGTCGCCGACGGCCTGGGCAGCGGCAAACCCGCCGAGGACGCGCTGCGCATCATGAAGCAGTCCGACATCGGTCCGTTCGGCGTGCTGACCCTGCTCCTCGTCCTGTTCGCCCAGATCTCCGTGGTGGCCTCGGAGTTCGACGCCTCGCCGGCCCGCGGCGCGCTGGCCGTGCTCGCCTCGGCCACGGCTGCCCGGTGCGCGCTCGCCCTCGGCTGCCTGCGGTCGGTGCCGGCCGCCCGGCCGGGCGGGCTCGGGGCGATGGTGGCGGGCACGGTCTCCCCGGCCGCCGCGACGGCGGCCACCGCCGGCACGCTGCTGCTGACGGCGGCCCTCGGCGCACTCGACGGCTGGTCAGCCGCCCGGCTGCCACTGGCCGTTGCGGCCGGCCTCGGCTGCTCCTGGCTGCTGCTGCGCCGCTGCGTACGACGACTGGACGGGATCACCGGGGACGTCCTCGGCGCGATGGCCGAGACCTCCGCGACCGGCACCCTGGTGGCGCTCGCCCTGCTGGGCTGAACGGCCCCGCCGGGCCCCGTACCGAGCGGTGGGACACCGGGCGGCGCGTGATCCCAGTATGCGGACTACCATGCGGTGAGCACCGCAGCCCTGCACCGTCGCAGGCCTGCCCGGCCGACGCCTGTCGAGGAGCCGGGGCTTCTGTTGTGTGCGGCCGCCGCGACCGGCGGGCGTGCGCACCAGTGGCCCCGGACCCGGCTCGCGGCGGCCGGAGGGCCCGCGGCGGCGGCTGGCTGCGCCGGTGCGGCAGCCGCGCCGCGACCGGCCGTGGACCGCGAAAGAACAGGACGCATTACGTGACTGCATTGTCTGTGAGCACCTCCTCCGTCGCCTCGCTGCGCGCGGACGCCCTGGTGATCGGTGTCGCGAAGGGCCCCAAGGGCATTGTGCTGGCCCCCGGTGCCGAGGCCGTGAGCGAGGCGTTCGAGGGCAAGCTGGCCGAGGTCCTCACCACCCTGGGCGCGACCGGCGCCGAGGGCGAGACCGTCAAGGTGCCCTCCCCCGCCGGCCTGAAGGCCGCGCTCGTGCTCGCGGTCGGCCTCGGCGACGCCGCCGAGGGCGGTTACGGGGCGGAGGCGCTGCGGCGCGCCGCCGGTGTCGCCGCCCGCGCGCTGGCCGGCACCAAGAAGGCCGCGCTGGCACTGCCGGCCGAGTCCGCCGACGAGGTCGAGGCGGTCGCGCTGGGCGGCCTGCTCGGCGCCTACTCCTTCGGCGCCTACAAGGGCGAGGGCGGCATCAAGGAGCCGGTCGGCGAGCTCGTGGTGACGGCCGCCCGCAAGGGCAGCAAGGACGCCAAGGCGGCCGTCGAGCGCGCCCTGATCATCGGCGAGGAGATGAACCGGGCCCGCGACCTGGTCAACACCGCGCCGAACGACCTGAACCCGAAGGGCTTCGCCGCGATCGCGCAGGCCGCCGGCAAGGAGCACGGCCTCAAGGTCGAGGTGCTGGACGAGAAGGCGCTGCTCAAGGGCGGCTTCGGCGGCCTGCTGGGCGTCGGCAACGGTTCGGTGAACCCGCCGCGGCTGGTGAAGGTGGCCTACACCCACCCGAAGGCCAAGGCGAGCCTGGCGTTCATCGGCAAGGGCATCACCTACGACTCGGGCGGCATCTCGCTGAAGCCGGCCGGTCACAACGAGACGATGAAGTGCGACATGGCCGGCGCCGCCGCGGTCTTCGCCGCCGTGGTCTCCGCCAAGCGCCTCGGCCTGGCCGTCAACGTCACCGCGTGGCTGGCGCTGGCCGAGAACATGCCGTCCGGCTCGGCCACCCGCCCGGGCGACGTGCTGAAGATGTACGGCGGCAAGACCGTCGAGGTGCTGAACACCGACGCCGAGGGCCGTCTGGTGCTGGCCGACGCCATCGTGCGGGCCGGCGAGGAGAACCCGGACGTGATCGTCGACGTCGCGACGCTGACCGGCGCGATGATGATGGCGCTGGGCTCCCGCACCTTCGGCGTGATGGCCAACAACGACGAGCTGCGCGAGACGCTGCACACCGTCGCGGGCGAGGCCGGCGAGCAGTCCTGGCCGATGCCGCTGCCGGCCGAGCTGCGCAAGGGCATGACCGAGTCGACCATCGCCGACCTGGCCAACATGGGCGAGCGGATGGGCGGCGGCCTGGTGGCCGGCCTGTTCCTGAAGGAGTTCGTGGCCGAGGGCATCGACTGGGCCCACCTGGACATCGCCGGCCCGGCCTTCCACGAGGGCGCGCCGTTCGGCTACACCCCCAAGGGCGGCACCGCGAGCGCGGTGCGCACCCTGGTCCGCTTCGCCGAGCGGACCGCGGCGGGCGACAAGGCCTGACCGGGGCTTCGGAGGGCGGGGTCCGGCGCGGGTGCGCCGGACCCCGCCCGGCTTTCCGGACCGGTCCGCACCCCGACCGGGCGGTTACCTGCGAGTAGCGGGCGGGCCGGGCCCGCACCCCTGTTCGCTGCGGGCGAAACTTTGTTCCACTGTGCGGAACCCACCCGGCGCCGGACCGCCCGGAGCTCCGCCCCCGGCGCTGTCAACCCCGCCGTGAGCTGCGATGATGCCCTTCCGTCGGGGGTACTCCCACCCCGGTGACCACCCTGTGGGACACCCCTGGGGCGGACCCGGACATCAGCCGCCGTGAACAAGTGCGAAGATGTATTTCCGGCACGACTGGGCGCCCCACAAAGGCTTCCGACCCACCGGACCGCGACCGGCCCGGCGACCCACCCCATTGCATGGAGGACGTGACGTGGCGAACGACGCCAGCACCGTTTTCGACGTAGTCATTCTCGGAGGCGGAAGCGGCGGTTACGCCGCGGCGCTCCGCGCCGCTCAGCTGGGCCTGAGCGTCGCCCTGGTCGAGAAGGGTGAGCTGGGCGGCACCTGCCTGCACCGCGGCTGCATCCCGACCAAGGCACTGCTGCACGCCGCCGAGATCGCGGACGAGACGAAGGAGGCCGCCGAGTTCGGCGTTCTGGCCACCTTCCAGGGCATCGACATCAACGGCGTCCACAAGTACAAGGACGACGTCATCGCCGGCCTGTACAAGGGCCTGCAGGGCCTGGTGGCCTCGCGCAAGGTGACCTTCATCCAGGGCGAGGGCAAGCTCTCCTCGCAGACCTCGGTGGACGTCAACGGCCAGCGCATCGAGGGCCGCCACATCGTCCTGGCCACCGGCTCCGTGCCGCGCTCGATCCCGGGCCTGGAGATCGACGGCAACCGCGTGATCTCCTCGGACCACGCCCTGAAGCTCGGCTTCATCCCGAAGTCGGCCGTCATCCTCGGCGGCGGCGTGATCGGCGTCGAGTTCGCCTCGGTCTGGAAGTCCTTCGGCGTCGAGGTCACCATCGTCGAGGCGCTGCCGCACCTCGTCCCGCTGGAGGACGAGAACTCCTCCAAGCTGCTGGAGCGCGCGTTCCGCAAGCGCGGCATCAAGTTCGAACTGAAGGCCCGCTTCTCGGGTGTCGAGTACACCGAGACCGGCGTGCGCGTCTCCACCGAGAACGGCAAGCAGATCGACGCCGACCTGCTGCTCGTCGCCATCGGCCGCGGCCCGGTCTCGGCCGGCCTGGGCTACGAGGAGAACGGCGTCGCGATGGACCGCGGCTACGTCCTCGTCGACGAGTACATGCGCACCAACGTGCCCACCATCTCCGCCGTCGGTGACCTCGCCCCGACCCTGCAGCTGGCCCACGTCGGCTTCGCCGAGGGCATCCTGGTCGCCGAGCGCCTGGCCGGCCTGAAGGCCGTGCCGATCGACTACGACGGCGTGCCGCGGGTGACCTACTCCAACCCCGAGGTCGCCTCCGTCGGCATCTCCGAGGCCAAGGCCGTCGAGCTGTACGGCAAGGACAAGGTCGTCACGCTCAAGTACAACCTGGCCGGCAACGGCAAGAGCAAGATCCTGAAGACCGCCGGCGAGATCAAGCTCGTCCAGGTGAAGGACGGCGCCGTGGTCGGCGTCCACATGGTCGGCGCCCGCATGGGCGAGCAGGTCGGCGAGGCGCAGCTGATCTACAACTGGGAGGCGCTGCCGGCCGAGGTCGCGCAGCTCATCCACGCGCACCCGACCCAGTCCGAGGCCCTGGGCGAGGCGCACCTGGCGCTGGCCGGCAAGCCGCTGCACGCGCACGACTGATCGCGCCCCACAAACCCCCCATTCCAGTTCGCAAGACTTGATAGGAGTCGCTGAAACCATGGCGGTCTCAGTAACACTGCCCGCGCTGGGCGAGAGCGTTTCCGAGGGCACCGTCACCCGTTGGCTGAAGGCCGAGGGTGAGCGCGTGGAGGTCGACGAGCCGCTGCTCGAGGTCTCCACCGACAAGGTCGACACCGAGATCCCGGCCCCGGCCTCGGGCATCCTGGCCTCGATCAAGGTCGGCGAGGACGAGACCGTCGAGGTGGGCGCCGAGCTGGCGATCATCGACGACGGCTCGGGTGCCCCGGTCGCCGCCCCGGCCCCGGTCGCCGAGGCCGCGCCGGCCCCGGTCGCCGCCCCGGCTCCGGTCGCCGCCCCGGCTCCGGTCGCCGCCCCGGTCGCGGAGGCGCCCGCCGCCCCCGCTCCGGTCGCCGAGGCCCCGGCCGCTCCGGCCGCTGCCGCTCCGGCCGCCGACGCCACCCCGGTGCTGCTGCCCGCGCTGGGCGAGTCGGTCACCGAGGGCACCGTCACCCGTTGGCTGAAGGCCGAGGGTGAGACGGTCGAGGTCGACGAGCCGCTGCTCGAGGTCTCCACCGACAAGGTCGACACCGAGATCCCGTCGCCCGTCGCCGGTGTCGTGGTGAAGATCCTGGTCGGCGAGGACGAGACCGCCGAGGTCGGCGCCCAGCTCGCGCTGATCGGCGCCGCCGGTGCCGTTGCCGCCCCGGCCGCCCCGGCTGCCGCTCCGGCCCCGGCTGCCGCCCCCGCTCCGGTCGCTGCTCCGGCTCCGGTGGCCCCGGCCGCCCCGGTCGCCGCTCCGGCTCCGGTGGCCCCGGCCGCTCCGGTCGCCCCGGCTGCTCCGGTCGCTGCCCCGGCCCCGGCCGCGCCCGCTCCGGTCGCTGCACCGGCCCCCGTCGCGCCGGCCGCGCCCGTCGCCCCGGCCGCTCCGGTGGCCGACGCCGGTGACGCCTACGTCACCCCGCTGGTGCGCAAGCTCGCCGCCGAGCAGGGCGTCGCCCTGGCCTCCGTCACCGGTACCGGTGTCGGCGGCCGGATCCGCAAGCAGGACGTCATCGCCGCCGCCGAGGCCGCCAAGGCCGCGCCGGCCCCGGTCGCCGCTGCCGCCCCGGCCGCCGCGCCGAAGGCCGCCGCCGCCGCGCCGTCCCCGCTGCGCGGCCAGACGGTCAAGATGACCCGCATCCGCAAGGCCATCGGCGACAACATGCTGAAGGCCCTGCACGAGCAGGCCCAGCTGACCAGCGTGGTCGAGGTGGACGTCACCAAGATCATGTCGCTGCGCAACAAGGCCAAGGACGGCTTCCTGGCCCGCGAGGGCGTCAAGCTGTCCCCGATGCCGTTCTTCGTCAAGGCCGCCGCCCAGGCGCTGAAGACCAACCCGGCCGTCAACGCCCGGATCAACGAGGCCGAGGGCACCATCACCTACTTCGACACCGAGAACATCGGTATCGCGGTGGACTCCGAGAAGGGTCTGATGACCCCGGTCATCAAGGGTGCGGGCGACCTCAACATCGCCGGCATCTCCAAGAAGACCGCGGAGCTGGCCGGCAAGGTGCGCGGCAACAAGATCACCCCGGACGAGCTGTCCGGCGCCACCTTCACCATCAGCAACACCGGTTCGCGCGGCGCGCTGTTCGACACCGTCATCGTGCCGCCGAACCAGGTCGGCATCCTCGGCATCGGCGCGACCGTCAAGCGCCCGGTCGTCATCGAGGCCGACGGCGGCACCGCCATCGGCATCCGTGACATGACCTACCTGTCGCTCTCCTACGACCACCGCCTGGTGGACGGCGCCGACGCCGCCCGCTACCTGGTGGCCGTCAAGGAGATCCTGGAGGCCGGCGAGTTCGAGGTCGAGCTCGGCCTGTAGGACTCCCCGCACCGCAGTACTCCGGAACCCCGCGTCGTCCCCGGACGGCGCGGGGTTCCGCTGTCCGGCCGTCGGAAGGACGGGTGTTTCACACCGTCATCGCATGCGAGCGCACGGGGGAACAGGGATGCTTGAGCGGTGATGGACGAGACCGACTTCTGGCAGATCATCGACGACACCCGGGAGGCCGCCGACGGCGACCCGGACGAACAGGCCGATCGGCTGGTGGAGCGGCTGGTCCTGCTGACCCCGGACGACGTCATCGACTTCGCCCGGCTCTTCGAGGCGCGGTTCCAGCGCGCCTACCGGACCGACCTCTGGGGCGCGGCGTACCTGCTGCTCGACGGCGCCTCCGAGGACACCTTCGACTACTTCCGCTGCTGGCTGATCGGCCAGGGCCGGGAGGTCTTCGAAGGTGCGCTGCACGAGCCGGACGACCTGGCCGACCTGCTGCCGGAGTTCGACGAGGAGGAGGACGGCGAGGCCGAGGACCTCGGCTACGCGGCCGACGAGGCGCACGAGCAGCTGACCGGGCTGCCGCTGCCCGAGGTCGGCGGGCGCCAGCCCGCGCGGCCGTTCGGCGCGCCCTTCGACTTCGACGACCCGGACGCGATGGCGAAGCGGTTCCCCAAGCTCTGGGAGCGGTACGGGGACTGAGCCGCGGGCCCGGACGGGCCGGCCCCCGGACCGCCCCGACGGCGGTTCGGGGGCCGGTTCGGGGGCCCGGTCCGGCCGCCGGCTCAGGTGCCGGAGCCGGAGGCGCTGCCGTCCTGCTTGATGCCCTCGAGGATCTGGTCGAGCACGGTGGGGTCGGGCGCGCCCGCGGCGTCGTCCACCCCGCCCTCGAAGGCCACGTAACCGCCGCCCTTGGCCGGGACGGCCACCAGCAGGACGTAGCCCTTGGTGCCGTCCGAGGTGGTGATGTGCCAGCGCACCGCGTACCCCGAGACGCCCGCCACCGTGGTGTTCGCCGAGCCGGCGTCGGTGTGCCCGGTGACCCCGGTGAAGATGGCCCCCGCGTAGGCCGGCATCGCCGCCTCCGCGGCCGCCCGGGCGGAGGCGCCCGCGATGGTGTCCTTCTCGACCGAGAACTGGCCGCGGATGCACGAGCCGCCGCCCGGGCAGGTGTAGCGGCCGCTCCCGAGGAAGACCGTCGAGTGCGTGGTGTCGGTCTGCGCGTCCCAGCCCTGGAAGACCGGCACGGTGATGGAGTGCTGGGTGTCCGCGGCGGTGTCCTTGACCACCGGCACCGGCGGCAGGCTGGGCGTGGGGGTCGGGGTGGGGGTCGGAGTCGGCGGCGGGCTGGTCTTCCGGCTCGGGCTCGCCGTCGGGCTCGGGTCCGTCGTGACGGTGACCGTCGGCGTCGGGTCCGCCCGCGGGGTGTCGCCGCCGCTGTTCAGGGCGATCGCGGCGATCACGCCGATCACGACCAGCACCCCGGCCACGATCCCGATGACCGCGCCGGGCTTCATCCGGCCGGGCGGCGAGGGCGGCGGGTAGCCGCCCTGCGGGTACCCGTAGCCGGGCTGGTTCTGCGCCGGGTAGCCGTACCCGGGCGCGCCCTGCTGCGGGGCGCCGTAGCCGGGCACGCCCTGCTGCGGAGCGCCGTAGCCGTAGGCGGGCGGCGGCGTGACGGGGGCCTGCTGCTGCGGGGTCTGCCAGGAGACCTGGGTCGGGGCGTCGGCGAGCCCGCCGCCGCCCCCCTGGACGGGGCGGACGTCACTGGTCCAGGCGTTGCCGTCCCACCAGCGCTCATGACCGGCCGTGCCGTCCGCACCCGGTACCGGGTACCACCCGGGAGGCGTCGAGTTGCTCACGGCCGTACGGTACCCGGCGCGGCGCTCCTCCAGACAGGTTGGGTTTGTCACGACTCTGCTACCGGACGAACACGGAACACGACGGTCCGTCAGGAGCGGGGGCGGGTGGGGCGGACGGTGCGGCGGGCGGCCGGACGGGCGGGTACGGACGGTCCGATCGGGGTCCGGCGGAACCGCTGCGGGCGGGGCTGCCGCGACGGCGGGACGGCGCGACGGGCCGTGCGGGGCGGCGGCTCGGTCGGTGAGCCGGCGGGTGCGGGGCGGCGGCTCAGTCGGTGAGCCGGCGGGCCATCCAGATGTCGTCGACGTAGTGGCCGTCGATCAGGAACTCCTCCGTCAGCGAGCCCTCGACCGCGAAGCCGCAGGCCTCGTACAGCCGCCGGGCCGGGGCGTTGTGCCCGAGCACGCGCAGGGTGATCCGGCGGGCGCCGTCCTCCCGGGCGGCCGTGCAGGCGGCCTCGACCAGGGCCCGGCCCAGACCCCGGCCGCGGACCGACGAGTCGACCGCCAGGCCCTGGATCTGCCGGACGTGCCGGTTGCTCGCCAGCGGGGTCGGCGGGACCACCCGGACGTAGCCGACGATCCGGCCGCCGAGCACGGCGAGCCGGAACTGGTCCGGGGTGTGGCGCTCGTCGAACACCGGCTCGCCCTCGGGGGGCTGGGGAGCGACGTCGCTCAGCCAGGACCAGGCCGCGCGGTTGAGCTCGGAGAGCTCCTTCTCGTCCTCGGACAGCGCAGGACGGATGATCAGATCTTCCTCGTGCATGCGCGCCATGCTAGGGCGTGCCCGGTGGATCGGCCCAGGTCCGCGACCGGCCCGATCGACCGGACACGACCCGGTCGGCGCCCCGGCCGCATACGGGGTTCGGGCTCCGGCATTTGCGAGGATGACCCCATGCGAATCGCGGTCACAGGATCCACGGGATTGATCGGCGCGGCACTCGTCCGCTCCCTGCTGGCGGACGGTCACGAGGTCGTCCGGCTGGTCCGGCACCGGTCCAGGACCGGCCCGCAGCCGGACGGCACGACGGCGATCGGCTGGAACCCGCTGCTCGGCCAGGTCGACCGGGAGGGCCTGGCCGGCGTCGACGCGGTGGTGCACCTGGCGGGGGCCGGGGTCGGCGACCACCGGTGGACGGACGCGTACAAGCGGGAGATCCGGGAGAGCCGAGTGCTCGGCACCGAGACGCTCGCCGCCGCGCTGGCCGGGCTGGCGGAGCCGCCGCGGGTCCTCGTCAGCGCCTCGGCGGTCGGCTGGTACGGGCAGACCGGCGACACCGTGATCGACGAGGACTCCCCCGCCGGGGACGACTTCCTGGCCGAGGTCTGCGTCGAGTGGGAGGCCGCCGCGCGCCCGGCCGAGCGGGCCGGGATCCGGGTGGTCCACCCGCGGACCGGGCTGGTGCTCTCCGCGCTCGGCGGGGCCGGCGGGCGGCTGTTCCCGCTCTTCCGGCTGGGCCTCGGCGGGCGGCTCGGCGACGGCCGGCAGTACTGGAGCTACATCTCGCTGGCGGACGAGGTCGCGGCGTTGCGCTTCCTGATCGACCGGGACGACCTGAGCGGCGCGTTCAACCTCACCGCGCCGGAGCCGGTGACCAACGCCGAGCTGACGGCGGCGCTCGGCCGGGGGCTGCGGCGGCCGACGCCGTTCCCGGTGCCCGAGGCGGTGCTGAAGGCGGTGCTGGGCGAGCTGGCGATCGAGGTGGTGGGCAGCCACCGGGTGGTGCCGCGACGCCTGCTGGACGCGGGCTTCCGGTTCCGGCACCCGGACGTCGACTCGGCGGTGCGGGCCGCGCTGTAGGCGGAGTACTCCCCCGGTAGCGGCGCGTCCAGCGGGTGTCCGCTCCGGCGGGTGCGGGCCCGCGTACGCCCGCTACGGCATCCGTGCTGGCCAGGGGCATATGCCCGGCCGATCCGGGGCGGGGCTCCGGGAGGGGGCGCACGGGAGCACACGGTGGGCGCGTCGCACGCCCCCGGTGACCGTGCGCGCCCACCGGCCCCCGAACCCCCGGGTTGGGCGCACAGTCCGTGACCGCGCCACCGCCGCGTGCGGCCGAACCCCTTCCGGCCCCCGGATACGGCCCGGTGCGCTTGTCTGACGCTCCTACTGACTGGGCATCACATGGTCGGACCGTGTCCCGGCACCCCGCTGCCTGCGTCGGCCGAAGCTCCGGGACCAGGGAGGGAGCACGCCAGTGCCCACGTACGACTTCACCCGCCGCACCCGCCGACACTCCGATCCGGACGTCGTCGTGGTGGGCGCCGGACTCGCGGGCCTGGCCGCCGCCCGCGTGCTGACCGGCCACGGACTGACCGTTCACGTCCTGGAGGCCACGGACCGGGTCGGCGGCCGGATGGCCACCCGTGAACTGGACGGGTTCCGGCTCGACCACGGCAGCCAGCTGCTCAACACCGCCTACCCCGAGCTGCGCCGCGTCCTCGACCTGGACCGCCTCGAACTGCGCCCGCTCGCCCCCGGCGTACTCGTGCACAGCGGTGGCCGCCGGTACCGCGCCGGGGACCCTCAGCTCACCACCACCCGGCAGGCCACCGTCCGGGCGCCGCTGGGCAGCGCGCTGGACAAGGCCCGGCTGGGCAACTGGCTCGCCCGGCTGGCCGCCACCCCGGCCGCCCGGCTGCAGGCCCGGCCGGAGACCACCACCGCCCGCGCGCTGGCCGAGCGCGGCCTCGCCCCGCGCACCGTCGACGGCTTCCTGCGACCGCTGCTCACCGCCCTGCTCAGTGACCCGGCCCTGGGCACCAGCAGCCGGATCGCCGACCTGGTGCTGCGCAGCTACGCGCGGGGCCGGCTCTGTCTGCCCGCCGGCGGGATCGCGGCCGTGCCGGCCCAGCTGGCCGCCGCCCTGCCGGCCGGGACGGTGCGCACCGGGGTGCAGGTCACCTCGATCGCGGCCGACGGCGTGGAGACCGCCGGACACGGGCGGATCGGCGCCCAGGCCGTGGTGGTGGCGACCGGGGCCCGGTCCGCCGCCGGGCTGCTGCCCGGGCTGCGGGTGCCGGACTTCCACCCCGTCACGACCTTCTACCACGCGGCCGACCGCTCGCCGGTGGGCGAGGCCGTCCTGCTGCTGGACGGCGACCGGCCGGCCGGGCAGCAGCCGACGCTCTCGCACTCGGTGGTGCTCAGCGAGCTGCACCCCTCGTACGCCCCGCGCGGGCAGGCGCTGATCGCCACCACGGTGCTCGGCCGGCGCTCCTTCGACGCGGGCGGCCCGGCCGCGCTCGAACCGGCGGTGCGGGCCCGGCTGGCGGAGCTGTACGGGACGTCGACCGTCGGCTGGCAGTTCCTGAGCGTGCGGCACGTGCCGGACGCGGTGCCGGCCATGCCGCCGCCGCACAACTGCCGGCGCCCGGTGCGGCTGCTGGCCGGGCTCTACGTCTGCGGGGACCACCGGGACACCAGCAGCGCCCAGGGCGCGCTGGTGTCGGGGCGGCGGGCGGCGCAGGCCGTGGTGCGCGACCTCGGGCTGCCGAGCGGTGTCGGCGCGGCGGAGGCCGCGGCCTGACCGGGGGCCCGCTCCGCACGGGGCACGGCCGGCGGGGCGGGCCGCCCCGCCGGCCCGCCTCAGATCACCCCCGCCTGACGCGCCGTCTCCTCGAACGCGCGGGCCACCGGGCTGCCGCGGTACGGCGTGAGCCGGCGGTGGAAGTCCCGCACGTACTCCAGCGAGCGGGCCGAACGCATCTCCCCGGCCGCCCGCAGCGCGTCGGTGGCCATCGTGCACGCCTCGTCCAAGTCCCCCATGCCGAGCCGCGCGGTGGCCAGGACGAGCCGGCAGAAGATCCGGCTGCGGGCGTACGCGGGCGACCGCAGCCGCAGGGACTTCTCGGCGTGCTGGGCGGACGTCCGCCACTGCTGGAGGTCCCGGTAGCAGTGGGCGAACTCGTCGGAGAGCTGGGCCTCGTCGAAGTACCGCGCCCAGGACGGCAGCTCGTCGCCGGCCCGGGCGGCGGCCAGCGACCGCTCGGAGCGGACCAGCGCGGTGGTGCAGGCCCGGACGTCGCCGAGCAGGCCGTGCCCGCGCGCCTCGGCGGCGTGCAGCAGCGCCTGCACGGTCGGCGGGACGGCGGTGCCGACCCCCTGCTGGGCCACCCGGGCCAGCTGGACGGCCTCCCGGCCGTGGCCCAGGTGCACCGCCTGCTGGCTCATCGTCACCAGGACGTAGCCGCCGAGGGCGCGGTCCCCCGCCGCCTGGGAGAGCCGCAGCGCCTGGACGAAGTAGCGCTGGGCCAGGCCGTGCGCGGCGATGTCGAAGGACGTCCAGCCGGCCAGCCTGGTCAGGTCGGCGACGGCGCCGAACAGGGCCCGGCCGATCTGCTCGCCGTAGCGGCCGCGCAGCATCGGCTCGGCCTCGCTCTCCAGGTAGCGGACCAGCGCCTGGCGGGCGTGGCCGCCGCCGTAGGCGTGGTCCAGTGCCCGGAAGAGGTCGCCGACGGCGCGGATCGCCGCGATGTCGCCCCGGCCGACCCGTAGCGCCGGGCGCGACTCGCGGGCCGGATCGGTGTACGGCGGCTCGACCGCGATCGGCGGGCGCCGGCTCTGGGTGGGCACCCGGCCGAGCGCGGACGCCGCGGCCTGGCCCGCGGCGGCGGCCCGGGCGGCGGGCGTTCCGGCGGCGCCGGGCGCGGCGCCGCGCACCGGGGGTGCGGCGGGCGCCCCCGGCACGGCGGCGGGCGGGGCCGCGGCGGCCTCCGGCCGGGGCAGGGTCGAGCCGTCCCGGGCCACCCGCTCGTCGGTCCGGCCGATCAGCCAGTCCCGGCTGGGGACGACCAGACCGGCCGGGGTGAAGGCGATCCGGCGCAGCTCGGACTGCGGGCCGTTGTCCTTGCGCCACATGCTCGCCACGATGTCCACCGCCTCCTGCGGGGTCTCGGCGAACTCCAGCCCGGCGTAGACCGGGGCGCAGGCGTCCAGGCCGAGGTCCTGGGCGGTGAGGCGGCGGCCGAGCCGGCGGGTGAAGACCTCGGCGATCAGCGCGGGGGTGGCGCCGCGCGGCTGCTGGCCGCGGAGCCAGCGGGTGACGGAGGTCTTGTCGTAGCGCAGGTCGAGGCCGTGCTCCAGGCCGAGCTGGTCCACCCGGCGGGCCAGGCCGGCGTGCGAGAACCCGGCCTCCTCGATCAGCGCGGCCAACTGGCCGTTCTGCGGGCCCGGGCCCGCGTGCCCGGCCGGCGGGTGCGCCGCCGCGGCGTGCGCCGCCGGAGGGGGACCGGCGGCGGCGTGGCCGGCCGCGGCCGCGGGCGGAGCCGGTACGGGTGCGGCAGGCCCGTCCTGGCCGGCGACGGCGCCCGGGTGCGGTTCGGGGGCGGCGGACGTGACCTGCACAGGCACTCGCAACTCGTCGGCGGTCGGGGCGTCGGGGGCGGCCGGAAGGGCCCGGCCGACCGGGCCTCCGTGCTGGTCGAGCGGGTCGAGCGGTCCGTACGCCGGGCTGTCGGTTGCAGGCCGTTGGGGCATAGTCAGTCAACACCTCTCGGACGCCGCACCGGCTCCACCAGCACTTCGGCTGCCCGTGGCGACGCCCCCTGTCGGGAATCGGCGTGAATGTAGCGAGCATTCGGGCGCTATGGGTGGTTCTGACCGAGCAATCCTCCGAACGGGTGAACCATCGGCGCCCATTGTGGGGAAGCCCGGACAGCACGGGTTTGGCTCCCGGCGGCCGGACCGCCCTCCGGCACACATGGTGGTGACCGCCACAGTCAGGCCCGGTGCTGTGGCTCCCCACTCCATAGGAGTCGGGCCGCCGGATTCCTACCGTTCTCGGCCATGGACACCACTTCAGCCCGCCCGCTCGACGGTCGTACGGCCCTGGTCACCGGGGCCGCCTCGGGCATCGGCCGGGCCTGCGCGGAGGCCCTCGCCGAGGCCGGCGCCCGGGTCTACGTCGTCGACCTGGCGGCCGCTCCGGCCGCGGAGCTCGCCGAGCGGATCGGCGGCGTCGCGCACGTCGCGGACCTCTCCGACCCGGAGGCGGTGGAGGCCCTGCCGGACGACGCCGACATCGTGGTCAACAACGCCGGCCTCCAGCACGTCGCGCCCGTGCACGAGTTCCCGCTCGAACGCTTCACCCTGATCCAGCGGGTGATGGTCGAGGCCCCGTTCCGCATCCTGCGCCGGACCCTGCCGCACATGTACGGGCGGGAGTGGGGGCGGGTGGTCAACATCTCCTCCGTCCACGGCCTGCGGGCCAGCCCCTTCAAGTCGGCCTACGTGACCGCCAAGCACGCCCTGGAGGGGCTGAGCAAGACGGTCGCCCTGGAGGGCGCGCCGTACGGCGTCACCAGCAACTGCATCAACCCCGGCTACGTCCGCACCGCCCTGGTGGAGCGGCAGATCGCCGAGCAGGCGCTGGCGCACGGCATCCGCGAGGACGAGGTGGTCGAGCGGATCATGCTCGACCGCACCGCCGTCAAGCGCCTGATCGAGCCCGACGAGGTGGCCCGGCTCGCCGTCTGGCTCTGCTCCCCGCACGCCTCCTTCATCACCGGCGCCAGCCTCCCCGTCGACGGCGGCTGGACCGCCCACTGAAGCACCCGCTCACCGAGCACCCGCCCCCGTCCCTCCCCCGTCCGAGGTGATCCCGCCCATGGCCAGTTCCCCCGTCGTCGCGAAACCAGGCTCCCCGCTGTGGAAGGTGGTCGGCGCCAGTCTGATCGGCACCACCATCGAGTGGTACGACTACTTTCTTTACGGCACCGCCGCCGCGCTCGTCTTCGGCAAGATCTTCTTCCCCAACAGCGATCCGCTGACCGGGACCCTCCTCTCCTTCCTCACCTACGCGATCGGCTTCGCCGCGCGACCGCTCGGGGCCCTGGTGTTCGGGCACTTCGGGGACCGGATCGGCCGCAAGAAGCTGCTGGTGGTGAGCCTGCTGCTGATGGGCGGCTCCACCACGCTGATCGGCTGCCTGCCGACGTACCACTCGATCGGGGCCGCGGCGCCGGTCCTGCTGACGGCGCTCCGGCTGGTGCAGGGGTTCGCGCTCGGCGGCGAGTGGGGCGGGGCGGTGCTGCTGGTGTCGGAGCACGGGGACCAGCGGCGGCGCGGGTTCTGGGCGTCGTGGCCGCAGGGCGGCGCGCCGGCCGGGAACCTGCTGGCGGCGGGGGTGCTCTCGCTGCTCACCACCGTGCAGTCGGACGCGACCTTCCTCGCCTGGGGCTGGCGGGTGCCGTTCCTGCTCTCGGCGGTGCTGGTGGCCGTCGGGATGTGGATCCGGCTGGCGGTGGACGAGTCGCCGCTGTTCAAGGAGGCGCTGGCGAAGGCCGAGGCCCGCAAGGCGGCGCAGCAGAAGACCGAACAGCCGCCGCTGGTGGCGGTGTTCCGGCACCACTGGCGCGAGGTGCTGGTGGCGATGGGCGCCCGGATGGCGGAGAACATCTCGTACTACGTGATGACCACGTTCGTCCTGGCCTACGCCGTCTCCCACGTGCACCTGCCCAAGCAGACCGCGCTGAACGCCGTACTGATCGCCTCGGCGGTGCAGTTCGCCCTGATCCCGCTCTTCGGCGCGCTCTCCGACCGGGTCGGGCGCAAGCCGGTCTACCTGGTGGGCGCGGTCGGCGTAGCGGTCTGGGCGTTCGTCTTCTTCGGCCTGGTGGACACGAAGTCCTTCGGCTCGCTGGTGCTGGCGGTGACGGTCGGGCTGGTCTTCCACAGTGCGATGTACGCGCCGCAGGCGGCCTTCTTCTCCGAGCTGTTCGCGACCCGGATGCGGTACTCGGGTGCCTCGATCGGCGCCCAGTTCGCCTCGGTGGCGGCCGGCGCACCGGCGCCGCTGATCGCGACCGCGCTGCTGAAGGACTACGGCAGCTCGACCCCGATCTCGGTGTACGTGGCGATCGCCGGCCTGGTCACCGTGGTGGCCGTGCTGTGCGCCCGGGAGACCCGCGGACGCGACCTGACCGGGATCGAGCCCGGCGGGGAGGAGGCCGGGGAGCGGGTGGAGCAGGGCGCGGTGGCGGCCAAGCCGGCCGCCGCCTGACGACCCCTCGGACGGCACCGGCACCCGCCCCCGCGCGGGCGCCGGGCCGTGGCGCGTCTGGCGTACCATCGCGCTTCCCGTTCACAGCCGATTGGCGGCCCGCACCATGAACGACCCGCACACCAGCTCGGCCCCGGCCCTGCGGCGGCTGCTCGATCTGCTCGCCTCCGGCGCGGCCACCGAGGACTTCGCCGACGTGCTGGCCGAGGCCCGCCGCCGGGGGGCGCCGGAGGCCGTGCTGAGCGAGATCGACGGCGCCACCTGGCAGGCGCTGCGGGTGCACCGGACGCTGCGTCAGCACCGCCGCCGCGAGGCCGAGCTGACCGCGCTGTTCGACACCGCCGGGGACCTCGCCGCCTCCCGGGAGCTCGACACCGTGCTGCAGGCGATCGTCCGGCGGGCCCGGATGCTGCTCGGCACCGACACCGCGTACCTGACCCTCCCGGACGAGGCCGCCGGCGACACCTACATGCGGGTCACCGACGGCTCGGTCTCCGTGCTCTTCCAGACCCTGCGGCTCAGCCTCGGTGACGGCCTCGGCGGGCTGGTCGCCCAGACCGCCCGCCCGTACGCCACCCCCGACTACCGGACGGACGAGCGCTTCCACCACACCGGCACGATCGACGCGGGGGTGCTGGACGAGGGCCTGGTCGCGATCATCGGGGTGCCGCTGCTGCTCGGCGGGCGGGTGATCGGCGTCCTGTTCGCCGCCGACCGCTCGCCGCGCGCCTTCTCCCCCGACGAGGTGGCGCTGCTCTGCACGCTGGCCGCGCACGCCGCGATCGCGCTGGACACCGCCAAGTCGCTGGCCGGCACCCGGGCCGCGCTCGCCGAGCTGAACAGCGCCAACGCCCTGATCCGGGCCCACTCCGCCGCCGTGCAGCGCGCCGAGCAGGGCCACGACCGGCTCACCGACCTGGTCCTGCGCGGCGCCGAGGTGCCGGACGTGGCCGCCGAGGTGGCCGTGCTGCTGGGCGGCGGGATAGTCGTGCTCGACACCGGCGGCGAGCCGCTGGCCGGCCGGGCCGCGCCCGCCGAGGGGCTCGCCGAGGCGGTCGCGGCGTCCCGTGCCGAGGGCCGGTCGGTGCGGCACCGCGATACCTGGGTGTGCGCGGTGCTGGCCGGCCAGGAGCCGCTGGGCGCGCTGGTGCTGCTCGGCCGGCCGGACCTCGACGACGCCGACCGGCGGCTGTTCGAGCGGGCCGGCGTGGTCACCGCGCTGCTCCTGCTGCTGCGCCGGTCGGTGGCCGAGACCGAGAACAGGGTCCGCGGCGAGCTGCTCGCCGACCTGCTCACCGCTCCCGACCGCGATCCGGCGGGCCTCACCGCACGCGGCCGCCGGCTCGGCGTGGACCTCGGCCGTCCGCACCTGGTGCTGGTCGCCGAGCCGGCCGGCGGCGCCGTCGCGCCGAACGCCACGAACGCCGCGAACGCCGCCACCGAGCGCGGCCGGCTGGCGGGCGCCGCCGGGCGGTACCTGTTCGGCTCGCGCGGCATCAGCGCCGAGCACGGCGAGAGCGTCGTCCTGCTCGTCCCGGACGACGGCTCCGCGGGCGGCACCCAGCGGGCGGCCGAGCAGGCCGCCGAGCGGCTCGCCCGGCTGGCCGGGTTCCCGGTCACGGTCGGCGCGGGCCGGGCCGCCGCCGGCCCGGTGGCACTGGCCGCCTCGTACGCCGAGGGGCTGCGCTGCGTCCGGGCGCTGCGGGTGCTCGGCCGGGCCGGGGACGGCGCCTGCGCACGGACGCTCGGCTTCCTCGGGGTGCTGCTCGGTGACGGCCACGACGTGCACGGCTTCGTCGGCGAGGTGCTCGGCCCGCTGCTCGACTACGACGCCCGGCGCGGCACCGAGCTGGTCCGCACCCTGCGTGCCTACTTCGACTGCGGCGGCAGCCTGACCCGGGCCAAGGACGAGCTGCACGTCCACGTGAACACCGTGGTGCAGCGCCTGGACCGGGTCGAGGTGCTGCTCGGACGGGACTGGAACCACCCGGAGCGCTCGCTGGAGCTCCAGCTGGCACTGCGGCTGCAACTGCTCGCGGGGGCCTGAGCGCACCGGCCCGGCGGCGGCACGGGAGCCCGGGGGAAGGCCCGCACGAACGCGCCCACGGCAGGCGGCGGCCCGCCCGGAGTGGCCGGGACCACCTCCGGACACCTGGACGACCGCTCCGGGCCGGGGCGTACAGTGGCGAGGTTGGTCTCGAACGCCTGGCAAGGAGCAGCAGCGGTGAGCGAGAACGTACGGTTCGTGCGGATGGGCCTGGGCGAGGGAGCGATCCCGTACCAGGAGGCCTGGCAGGAGCAGCAGCGGCTGCACGCACTGCGGGTCGCGGACGAGATCCCCGACACCGTGCTGCTGCTGGAGCACCCGCCCGTGTACACGATGGGCCGGCGCACCAACCCGGCCGACCTGCCGCTGGACGGCACGCCGGTGGTCGAGGTGAACCGCGGTGGCGAGATCACCTGGCACGGCCCCGGCCAGCTGGTCGGCTACCCGATCGTGAAGCTCCCCGAGCCGATGGACGTCGTCGCGTACGTGCGCCGGCTGGAGGAGGCGCTGATCCGCGCCTGCCGCGAGTTCGGCGTGGAGAGCACCCGGGTCGAGGGCCGCAGCGGCGTCTGGGTGCTGGGCGAGACCATCCCGGACGCGGTGGTGGACCCGTCGCAGGTGGTGGACATCGGCAGCCTGACCCTGCGGATGGGCCTGCCGCTCGGCATCGACCCGCGGCTGGCCGGCCCGGAGTACGCGCCGTCCAACGCCGGGCAGCGCGGCGACGACCGCAAGCTCGCCGCGATCGGCGTGCGGGTCTCGCGCGGGGTCACCATGCACGGCTTCGCGCTGAACTGCGACCCGGACATGACCTGGTTCGACCGGATCGTGCCGTGCGGCATCCGGGACGCGGGCGTCGCCTCGCTCTCCGGGGAGCTGGGCCGGGACTTCCCGGTCGGGGAGTCGCTCCCCGTGGTGGAGAAGCACCTGGCCGACGTGTTCGCCGAACTGCCGGAGCCGGCACTCAGCCGCTGAGCCCCGGGGACGCCCCGGCGGATTCCGGGCCCGGCCCGGAGGCCCCCGGGAATCTACCCGCCGGTAGCTCTGTTGCCCTGCGATTGCGGGCCGCAGGCCCTGCGGAGGCCGTACAAGCACAGGCGTACCCTGGGGGTACCCCGTCTAGTTCTAGGAGTCGCACGTGTCCGCTGTCGCACCCGACGGCAGGAAGCTTCTCCGCCTGGAGGTCCGCAACAGCGAGACCCCCATCGAGCGGAAGCCCGAGTGGATCAAGACCCGCGCGAAGATGGGCCCCGAGTACAACGCCCTCCAGTCGCTGGTGAAGAAGGAGGGGCTGCACACGGTCTGCCAGGAGGCGGGCTGCCCCAACATCTTCGAGTGCTGGGAGGACCGCGAGGCCACCTTCCTCATCGGCGGTGACCAGTGCACCCGCCGCTGCGACTTCTGCCAGATCGACACCGGCAAGCCCGCCGACTTCGACCGCGACGAGCCGCGCCGGGTCGCCGAGTCCATCGTGACGATGGACCTCAACTACGCCACCATCACCGGCGTCGCCCGCGACGACCTGGAGGACGGCGGCGCCTGGCTGTACGCCGAGACCGTGCGCCAGGTGCACGCGCTGACGGCCGCCCGCGAGAGCGGCCGCACCGGCGTCGAGCTGCTGATCCCGGACTTCAACGCCGTCCCGGAGCAGCTGGCCGAGGTCTTCTCCTCCCGCCCCGAGGTGCTGGCGCACAACGTCGAGACGGTGCCGCGGATCTTCAAGCGGATCCGCCCCGCGTTCCGCTACGAGCGCTCGCTGGACGTCATCACCCAGGCCCGCGCGGCCGGGCTGGTCACCAAGTCCAACCTGATCCTGGGCATGGGCGAGACCCGCGAGGAGGTCAGCCAGGCGCTGGCCGACCTGGTCGGGGCCGGCTGCGAGCTGATCACCATCACCCAGTACCTGCGCCCGTCGCTGCGCCACCACCCGGTGGAGCGCTGGGTGAAGCCGCACGAGTTCGTCGAGCTCCAGCAGGAGGCCGAGGAGCTCGGCTTCGCCGGGGTCATGTCCGGCCCGCTGGTGCGCTCCTCGTACCGCGCCGGGCGGCTGTACCGGCAGGCGCTGGAGCACCGCGCGAAGGCCGCGGTCTGACCGCCGGCACCCCGCGAATCACCCGAGGGCGGAGCTTCTGCTCCGCCCTTCGGGTTCTCCGGGTTCACCGGGCTTTGACTGCCGGGTCACCGACTGGTAACACGAAGTGGTGATGATGGAAGCGTTCGCATCGTTTCCGCCACGAGGGGAGCTGTTCGACATGCAGGTCCGCATGCAGGCCGGCATCCGGTCGGTGGGCACCGCGCTCCGGCTGGCCGAGAGCGTGCTGCTCGCGGGCGGCCAGCGCCAGGCCCGGCGCAACGCCTGGACGGCCGTCTGCGAGAACCGCCGCTACGCGGCCGACCGGGACGGCGACGCGCCGCCGGGGAGCCCGGCCGAACGCTCCGCACACCGGTAGCCGAGCGCATCCCCTCGGTTCCTGTACGGAGTCGCGCGGGGTCACCCGGGTCACGGTTCGGGGCGAACGGGTACCCGGGCTTGGATATCCCGTACCCACGGCACGTACCATGAGCGTTATGGCGAGGGAAACATCCGAGAACCCCGGGCGACTGAAGCAGATCCGCCTGGCTTACACCATGACCAAGAAGGTCGACACCAAGATCGGCCTGATCATCGGCGGCGTCGGCCTGCTGACCTTCGGCGTGTTCCTCGCCATCGGCTTCGCAATCGACCACCCGATCTATCTGGGCATCCTGGGCTTCATCGTGGCCTTCCTGGCCATGGCGATCGTCTTCGGGCGCCGGGCCGAGCGCGCGGCGTTCGGGCAGATGGAGGGGCAGCCGGGAGCGGTCGCGGCAGTGCTGAACAACATCAAGCGCGGCTGGAGCGCCAGCTCCACCCCGGTGGCGGTGACCCGCAACCAGGACGCGGTCTACCGCGCCGTCGGACGGGCCGGCATCGCGCTGATCGGCGAGGGCAACCCCAACCGGGTGCGTCCGCTGCTGGCGTCCGAGAAGAAGAAGATGGCCCGGGTCGTCGGTGACGTCCCGGTGCACGACATCGTGGTGGGCACCGGCGAGGGCGAGATCCCGCTCAAGAAGCTGCAGATCCACCTGATGCGTCTGCCGCGCGCCATCACCCCGGCCCAGGTCACCGAGACCAACGACCGGCTGCGCGCACTGGGCGACCTGCTCTCCAAGGCGCCGATCCCCAAGGGCCCGATGCCCAAGGGCGCCCGGATGCCCAAGGGCGGCCAGGCCCGCTGACCCACCCCCCTTCGTACGAAACGGCCCCGCCGCGGAAGCTCCGCGACGGGGCCGTTCGACGTTCCCGCCCCGGCGGGCGGCGTCCGCGGCCCGGTGACGGGCCGCGTCCGCGCTCCGGGCGGGGCGGGGATCCCCGGGGCGGCACCCCGGGGCGGGGATCAGATCCGGACCTCGACGGTGCCGACGGCCTTGTCGTGCAGACCGCGGGTGTCACGGTCCCAGACCAGCGCCGGCACCAGCAGGCAGAGCAGCACCGTGCGCAGCAGGACCTGCGGGATGGTGGCGCGGGAGCCGTCCACGCGCACCACCCGCAGACCGAACAGCCGCTTGCCGACGGTCGTCCCCGTGGTGGCGAGGAGGAGCGCGGTGACGGCGAAGAACAACGGGGTGGTCCACAGGTTGGCGGAGCCCGGGGAGCCCTGGGAGATCAGCCCGTAGGCGACCAGGGAGACCAGCCAGCCGTCGACGAACAGAGCACCGATCCGGCGACCGGGGCCCCCGACCGAGCCGGGGCCCTCCTGGGGCAGTCCGAGGCGCTCACCGCGGTACCCGAAGTCGGCACCCATCTTCTCGGCGGCCGCCCTCGGGCCGTCGATCCACGATCCCAACGCTTCTCTGGTGTCCACGAATCCACACTAACCGGGCGAACACCCGGGGCCCGCACCGCCTCCCCGCAGCACCTCCACCGAAGGGTGAATCGGGGCTCCCCGTGCTGCCCAAGTGGTCCAGACCACTTGGCCGGAACGACCCGGACAGGCGTAGCGTTTTGCCCCGGAGCGTACGGCTTTGCCGCCCGGTCGAGGGCGGCGGTTAACATTCAGGAAACGACCGGGTCACCGGTTGGAAACGGGCTGTTCCTATGGTGAGGCCCGCCCCATTCGCACGCCGAGGAGGATGGATGTTCAACAACGCCGCCGAAGTGAAGCAGTTCATTCAGGACAACGATGTGAAGTTCATCGACGTTCGGTTCTGCGACCTCCCGGGCGTCATGCAGCACTTCTCCGTGCCCGCGGCGACCTTCGACCCGTCCGAGACGCTGATGTTCGACGGCTCGTCGATCCGCGGCTTCCAGGCCATCCACGAGTCCGACATGGCACTCGTCCCCGACCTGGCCACGGCCCGGCTCGACCCCTTCCGCAAGGAAAAGCACCTCAACATCAACTTCTTCATCCAGGACCCGGTCACCGGCGAGGCCTACAGCCGCGACCCGCGCAACGTCGCCAAGAAGGCGGAGGCCTACCTCGCCTCCTCCGGCATCGCCGACACCGCGTTCTTCGGCCCCGAGGCCGAGTTCTACGTGTTCGACTCGGTCCGCTTCGACACCGGCGCCAACGCGTCGTACTACCACATCGACTCCGAGGCCGGCGCCTGGAACAGCGGCTCGGCCGAGGGCGACGCCCGCGGCTACAAGGTCAAGTACAAGGGCGGGTACTTCCCGATCCCGCCGGTCGACCACTTCGCCGACCTGCGCGCCGAGATGTCCCTGGAGCTGGCCGCGTCCGGGCTGGAGGTCGAGCGCCAGCACCACGAGGTCGGCACCGCCGGCCAGGCCGAGATCAACTACAAGTTCAACACCCTGCTGCATGCCGCCGACGACCTGATGCTGTTCAAGTACATCATCAAGAACGTCGCCTGGCGCAACGGCAAGACCGCCACCTTCATGCCGAAGCCGATCTTCGGCGACAACGGCTCGGGCATGCACGTCCACCAGTCGCTGTGGACCGAGGGCTCGCCGCTCTTCTACGACGAGCAGGGCTACGCCGGGCTCTCCGACACCGCCCGCTACTACATCGGCGGCCTGCTCAAGCACGCCCCCTCGCTGCTGGCCTTCACCAACCCGTCGGTCAACTCCTACCACCGGCTCGTCCCGGGCTTCGAGGCGCCGGTCAACCTGGTGTACTCGCAGCGCAACCGCTCGGCCGCGATCCGCATCCCGATCACCGGCTCCAACGCCAAGGCCAAGCGCATCGAGTTCCGCGCGCCGGACCCGTCGTCCAACCCGTACCTGGCCTTCGCCGCGATGCTGATGGCCGGCCTCGACGGCATCAAGAACAAGATCGAGCCGCTGGAGCCGGTCGACAAGGACCTCTACGAGCTCGCCCCCGAGGAGCACGCCAACGTGCCCCAGGTGCCGTCCTCGCTGCCGGCCGTCCTGGAGGCGCTGGAGGCCGACCACGAGTACCTGCTCGCGGGCAACGTCTTCACGCCCGACCTGATCGAGACCTGGATCGACTTCAAGCGCACCAACGAGATCGCCCCGATCGCACTGCGCCCGCACCCGCACGAGTTCGAGCTCTACTACGACCTGTAGAAGCTCCTTCGAGCTGCCGAAACGCAGGTCGATCTCTCATCGTTTCCGCAGGTCAGCACCTCGCTGACCTGCGGAAACGTTGTGCGGCCCAGTCGTGTCGAAACCCACGGGCAGGGCTCGTAGCGGGGGCGAGGACGGTCCGGGCGTCACCACTGCGGACCACCTCGTGGCCGTCGGCCGGCACCGGGCCGTCGCAGCCGGGCGGCAACAGGACGTGCTCGCGCACCCGGCCGAGCACGCAGGCGACGGCGCGGAACCTGCGAGAACGCTCAGACCGATCCCGCCGCAGACGGGTTCGGGCCGGTCACCGGCTCGTAGTGGGCCGGCAGTACGGGCTCGATCTTGTGGCGCTTGACGAACAGCACCACGATGAGGGCGATCTGGAGG
Source organism: Kitasatospora sp. NBC_01560 (assembly GCF_045208415.1). NCBI lineage: Bacteria > Bacillati > Actinomycetota > Actinomycetes > Kitasatosporales > Streptomycetaceae > Kitasatospora > Kitasatospora sp. NBC_01560. The sequence goes on from NZ_CP109364.1 coordinate 3,091,360, forward strand.
AGGAGGATGAGGAGCATTCCCACGGACGCCTGGGGCTTGTCGCCCACGAGGTTGGAGATCAGGCTGGTGTCCCAGAGGCCGTGGACGAGCATCGGGAGCAGGATGATGCCGCCGACCCGCAGGCACAGGTAGAAGAAGTAGCCCGAGGTGGAGACGATGAGGGCTTGGAGGAGGGCCTGCGCTCCCTCGCCGAAGGCGTTGCTGACGTGCACGAGGCCGAAGACCAGTGAGGAGTAGAGGGCGACCTTGCCCTCGGTGAGTCCGGCCCGGCGGAAGACGTGGACGCCGATGCCACGGAACATCAGCTCCTCGCCGACGCCGACGAACAGGCCGAGCACGAGGAGGCACGCCACCAGGGAGAGGCTCTGGTCGGCAAGGTGACCGTAGTTGATCCCGACCAGCGCGACGGTGAGCATCGAGATCGGCACCCAGCGCACCCAGCGCCGCACGGGTGCACGGTAGTGGAGGACCTCCCCCCACCAGCCGAGCCAGGTGACGACGGCTGCCGCGAACACGATGGACGCCCCGATGGGGATCAGTGCGTTGCGCACCAGGGACTCGGTGGTGGGGAACTGGCTGTCGGAGTAGCTGGTGTCCACCCCGATCAGTGCTCCCAGGCCCTGGATGACGGCCGCGTACACGACCACCACCACCAGGAACCACTGCCATGTCAGCCTGCGCCCCGGTCGACTGTCCTGTGTGAGTTCGGCTCCGTCACGCACCGGCTGCCCCATTTCGTCTGATGGTCGGGATCCTCGCCCTTCCGGGTGGGCCGGCCGACCACGGCGGGTTTCCCGTAGATCTTCTCATGCTATTTAGGTGGAAAAGCCCCCTAAAGCACTCATAGGCGGACGCTCCCGCCTCCGGGCGGCGGCGCCCCGCCTCGGAGGGCCTCACCCGCTTCCCTCGCCGGGCAGACCGGGAGTGACTGCGTGGCGGCCCGGGGCGGCGCCGCTCCGGGCAGGCGCGGTCGACGGATCTCGGCCCGGTCCGCCACGGGAGTCACCCTCGCCTCGTGGCCCCCAACGGTGACCGGGGGCGATCGGACGGCCGCGGGAAGGGTCGGTTTACTCCGGTGGGTCCCGTTTCCTCCGCCGCTCAGCGACCGCAATTCACCCGCCGCCGCGGGCATTAGCGCCGACCGGCGGTTCCCGTATGTTGGCGGAATAGTCCCTTGATCAAGGTCTCCGCGGTTGGCATCGTGATCTCCGCCGCAGCGGCCCGGCCGCCCTTACCCCGGCTTCGGGGCAACAACTCACGCAGTGCATCCGGCTTTTTTTGCAGAACCGGCCACAACGGCAGTGACTCACGAGTAACATCCGATTGTTTCCGTTTCGAGAACGACACCTCCCGCATGTGTTTGGAGCGTCGATGAACCACGCACCGCGCGTCGAAGAAAAAATTCTCGTCATGGCTTCCGCGGAGTCCGTCTACCGCGCGGTGAGCAATGTCCGGCGTATGGGCGAGTGGAGCCCGGAATGCGTGGGCGTGTGGTCCCGGAGCCGGCGGTTCGAGGCGGGGACGCGGTTCATCGGGTGGAACCGCCGGCGACTGTGGCTCTGGTTCACCTCCTGCACCGTCGTACGCGCCGAGGACGCCCGCGACTTCGCGTTCACGGTGAGCACGTTCGGCATGCCGGTGGCCCTGTGGGGCTACCGCTTCGAGCACCAGGACGACGGCTGCCTGGTGACCGAGTACTGGGAGGACCTGCGATCCGGTCGCAGCGCCCCCGTCGCCAAACTCCTCGGCCTGGTCTTCACGGGCACCCCGCCCGAGGGCCGCCCCGCGGCCAACCGGAAGGGCATGCGCACCACGCTGACCAGGCTCAAAGCCGCGGTGGAGCGGGCATGAGTTCCCGTTCGTGCACGGCGAACAACGAGCCGCCTCCCCGGAGAAGGGTTCCGAAATGAGTACATCCGCGAGCGACGACAGCATTTCCACCGATGAAGCGATCGCCCTGCACCGCGCCCATCTGAGCAAGGGGCGCAGTCAACTCGCCGCGATGTTCGGCAGTCTCGTCGAGCAGTCCGCGTCGGGCTCGCGCGTCATCACCACCGACGGCCAGGAGTTCCTCAACTGCGGCGGCTACGGAGTGTTCTTCACCGGAGCCGGGCACCCGCGTATCGTCACGGCGGTACAACGGCAGGCGGAAAAGCAGGCCCTTTCCACGCGTCTTTTCCTCGACCCCGTCGTCGGACTCGCCGCCCGGGCGCTGACCTCGGTCGCACCGGCCGGGCTCGACCGGGTCCACTTCTCCGGATCCGGCACCGAGGCCACGGAGACGGCCATCAAGCTGGCCAGGGCCCACGGGAAGCGCCGCCTGATCTCGATGGAGAACGGCTACCACGGCAAGACCATCGGAGCCCTCTCCCTGACCGCGAAGTCCTTCTACCAGGATCCGTTCCGGCCGCTGCTGCCCCACGTCGAGCACGTCCCCTTCGGTGACACCGCGGCGCTGGCCGCCGTCCTCGGGTCGGGCGACGGCGAAGCCTGCGTCGTGGTCGAACCCGTCCAGAGCGAGGCCGGCGTGATCGTGCCGCCACCCGGCTACCTCAAGGAAGTGGCGGCCCTGTGCCGGGCGCACAACGCCTTCCTGGTGGTCGACGAGGTGATGACCGGGCTGGGACGGCTGGGCGCCTGGTGGGGCTGCGATCTCGCGGAGGTCCGGCCGGACGTCCTGCTGGTCGGGAAGGCCCTGTCGGGGGGCGTCGTCCCGGTGTCGGCCACGCTGGCCACCGCGGAGGCGTTCGCGCCCTTCGACTCCGACCCCTTCCTGCACACGTCCACCTACTCGGGGGCGCCGATCGCGATGGCCGCCGCACGCGCCACCGTCGAGGTGATCCGCGACGAGCAGCTGACCGAGCGGGCCGCCGGGACGGGCGCCCGGCTGCTGGCCGCCCTGCGCGCCATCGCCGCCGACCGGGCCCCGCACCTGGTCCGCGAGGTGCGCGGCGTCGGCCTGCTCATCGGAGTCGAACTCGTCGACGCCAGCCAGGCCGGGGAGCTGCTGCTGGAGCTGGTCGAGCGTCACGTGGTGGTCAACCACTCGCTCAACGCGCACCCGGTGGTGCGCTTCACCCCGCCCGCCGTCATCACCCCCGACGAGGAGACCCAGCTGCTGGAAGCAGTGGACGGGGCGCTGACGGCCATGGCGAAGAAGTTCTGAGACCCCTCCGCCCGGTCAACCCGACAGCTTCGGAAGGCCACGCACATGGCAACGTCAGGCAAGACCGTCCTGCTCACCGGTGGCTCCGGAGTGCTCGGCACCGCGCTCGCACCGCAGTTGAGGCACCACCGCGTCATCGCCCTGGCCCACCGGAAAGCTCCCCCGGGCTGCGACGAGGTGGTGCACGGCGACGTCTCCCGGCCGCTGCTGGGACTGGACGAAACCACCTACCGCAGGCTCTGCGCGGAGGTGGACGTCGTGATCCACGCCGCGGGCATGGTGAAGTTCAGCAGCACCGCGGAGGAGATGGAAACCCTCAACGTGCAGGGCGCGCGCGGGATGTCGCAGTTCGCCCTCGACGCGGACGCCCTTCTGATCCACGTCAGCACGGCCTACGTCGCACGGGCGGAGGAGATCCGGGCGGCGGGCGGCGAGCAGGCCGGCCGGGCCGGGAGCAGTCCGTCGCTGTACGTGACGTCCAAGGTCGCCGGCGAGAAGATCGTCCGCGAGAGCGGCGCGCAGGCCGTGATCGTGCGGCCGTCGATCATCATCGGGGACTCCGTCACCGGGGAGATATCCGAGACGCAGGGGCTGCACACCTTCGCCCACAACGTCCTGCGCAACCGGCTGCCCTTCGTCCCCAGCGACCCCACCGGCTACGTCGACTTCGTCCCTCAGGACCTGGTGGCCCGGGCGATCGTGACGCTGCTGGACCGGGACGTCCGGGCGGGCGAGTACTGGATCAGCAGCGGGCCCCACGCGCTCACCTCCAGCCGGCTGACCGAGGTGATCATCGAAGAGGCCGCCGCCCAGGGCATCACGGTCAACCCCCTCCGGGTGCTCGCCCCGGACATCGTGGAACGCCTGGTGCGCCCCGCGTTCTTCGACGTGGTGCCCGACTGGGCGAAGACCCGGCTCGACCGGCTGCTGGACATGAGCGCCGTCCTCTTCCACGAGCACCCGATCCCCAGTTCGCTGACCGAGATCCCCGGCTGCGAGTCCGGGGCGGACGTCGAGGCCAGTGAGAAGGCGTGGCGGGCCTCGATCCGCCACCTGATCCGGACCCGGTACGACGTCTACGCCACGGCCTGACCGCCCGAGCACTGGAAGGAAACCATGAGCGCGGAGCAAGCCTTCGGACACCGGCAGAACTACCGCACCACGCGGGCGGAGTACCTCGGCGCCTTCGCCGTGGCCGCCGTCGCCTTCCTCTGGCACCTGGGCGAGGTGCGCTGGGGACCGGCGATCCTGCTGTTCGCCTACATCGACCTCATCGGCTACATCCCGGGCCTGATCGCCTACACCCGGTCCAGGGACGGGCGGATCCACCCGGTGTTCCACGTCCTGTACAACGTCATGCACACCTGGCTGGCCGCCGGCGTGGTGATCCTGCTGTGGGCCTGGCTGGTGGGTCCGGAGTGGGCCCTGCTGGTCGTCCCGCTGCACCTGTTCGGCGACCGCGGCCTGCTGGGCAACTACGCCAAGCCGGTCAGCGAGCCCTTCGAGCACTTCGAGACCGGCCGGCAGAAGGCCTTCCGCGCCGCACGGCAGGTGGAGGTGCCCGCCGTATGACGGCCACGACGCCGGACGCGCTGGAGAGCATCGCCGCGTACGCCGACCACCCCAGCGGGTTCCTCGCCTACAACGACGGTGTCGAGCACTTCACCTCCGCGTCCGTGCCGGGCGTCATCGCCTACCGGCGGCGCGGGGGCACCGTGTTCACCTTCGGCGGGCCGTTCGCGCCGGCCGAGCACCGCAGCGCGCTGCTGGCCGAGTTCCAGCAGCGGGTCGTCGGCGGCCGGCAGCGCCTGGTGGCCGCACAGGTCCGGGCCGCGGACCTGGACGTGTTCGCCGGACGGGGCTGGACGGTCAACCAGCTGGGCAGCTCCTACAGCATCGACCTGGCCCGCTTCTCGCTGAAGGGCCGGGCGCTGGCCAAGATCCGGCAGAACATGGCCCGGGCCGGACGGGAAGGGGTCACCGTCCGCGAGGTGTCGGCCGCCGACCCGCCGCCGGAACTGGACGAGATAGACCGCAGATGGCTGCGCGACAAGGGCTGGCACGTCAAACGGATGACCTTCCTGGTGGGCGAACGCACCGGCCGGGGCATCCCGCACCGGCGGCTGTTCGTGGCCGAGCGGAACGGGGCCGTGATCGGCTACGTCTCCTACTCGCCGTCGTACGGCAGCCGCCCCGGCTGGCTGTACGACCTGACCAGACGCACCCCGCAGGCCTCGGTCGGCACGATCGAGCTGCTCAACTTCACCGCCCTGCGGACATTCGCCGAGGAAGGAGCCGAGTGGCTCCACCTGGGGCTGACCCCGTTCGCGGGGCTCGGTACCGAAGCCGCCGACGCCAGCCCGCTGCTCACCCGCACGGTGCGGCTGATCGGCGAACGGGGCGCGTTCGTCTACCCGGCCCGGTCCCAGCAGGCGTTCAAGCTCAAATGGGCGCCGCAGGTGATCGAACCCGAGTACGTGGCCTTCAGGGGCGGCCCCCGGCCGTCCTCCCTCTGGCAGCTGTTCCGCATCACCAACGCCATCTGACCGACGATCGTGAGGAGCACAGGATGACGACGAACATCGCACCCGAGGCGGACTGGGACCTGGCCCCCGGCGTGCTGGAGGGAGCCCGCGAACTGCGGCTCAGCCCCGAGCAGTGCGACCTGGACTACTGGATCGCCAACGTCGCCCAGGGCACCCTCCGGGGGCTGGTGAACGGCCACCACCCCGACGCCGTGACGCCCGACCACATGCGAAAGCCCGGACCGCTGCGTGACGCGCTCCTCCTTGAGTTCTCCTTCCGCTCCATCGCCGAGGACAAGGCCGCACGGGCCATCACCTCACTGGTGCAGAGCGCTCCCGACGTCAAATCCATGGAGTTCTACGCCACCCAGCTCCTCGACGAGGCCCGGCACGCCCAGGCGTTCCGCGCGCACATGGTGGAGGTCGGCATCCCCGCGGCCGAACTCGAAGGCGTCATCGAGGAGTACGCCGGCGAGCACCGGCTGGGCGTCCTGGACCCGCTGGAGGAGTTCGGCCTGGAGGTGATGAACGGGCCGCACCCCTTCGTCTCCGGAGTCGCCGTCCTGACCATCCTGGTCGAGGGGATCCTGGCGCCCACCGGCGAACTCAGCGAGCACAAGTGGAAGATCGTCGACCCCGCGGCGGCGAGCGTGGAGCGGGGAGCGGGGATCGACGAGATCCGGCACCTGACCGTCGGCAGTGAGATCGTCAAGCGGCACCTGGAGCGGGACCCTTCGCTCAAGGAACACCTGGCGGACGTGGTCCGGCGCGGCAACGAGCTGTGGGCCTCGCTGCCGGTCTTCGCGGTGCTGCAACGCCGGGAGGAACTGTTCCAGGAAGGCGTCCAGCAGCTCGCCGACCTCATCGGCGACCACGAGATCTGGCCGGGCCGCCGGCTGCTGGACACCACCCCGGACGAGCGGATCGCCACCGCCCTGGAGTGGTCCGCCCGGACCCAGACCTCCCGCCTGGCCTACATGGGGATGGGCGAGTGAGCCGACCGCCGGGGCCTCCGGCAGCGGACGCCCCGGCAGAACGGCTGACGGTGACGCTGCCGGACGGAGCCGAGCTGGCGGTGCTCCACTGGCCGGGCCCGGCCGGAGCTCCCCTGGTGGTCGTCTGGCCCGCGATCGGCGTACGGGCCCGGTTCTACCGGCGCTTCGCCGCGGCACTGGCCGCGCACGGACCGGGCGTGGCGGTCGTCGATCTGCGCGGGCAGGGCGACAGCCGCCCCCGGCCGGACTCCTCGGCCCGGTACGGCTACCACGAGCTCGCCACCGTCGACTACCCCGCCGTGTTCGGCGCGCTCCGCGAGAGGGCGCCGGGCAGCGCGGTGTTCCTGCTGGGGCACAGCATCGGCGGGCAGATCGGCCTGATGTACGCGGCCGGGAACCCGGCCGAGCTGGACGGGATCCTGCTGGTCGCGGCCGGCACACCGCACTTCCGCAGCTATCCGGGGCCGACCGCGCTGATCCCGCTCCTGGGCACCCACGCCGTCGCGGCGGTCGCCCGGTTGCGCGGCTACTGGCCCGGCGACGTCCTGGGCTTCGCCGGGCGCCAGTCCCGGGTCCTGGTCGGCGACTGGGCCCGGATGGCCCGTTCCGGCCGCTACCGCCCGGCCGGCACCGGCATCGACTACGAACAGCTGATCGCGGACCTGCGCCTGCCCGTACTGGCGGTGTCGGTCGGCAACGACCTGCTGGCCCCGCCGGGCGCGGTGGACGCCCTGTGCGGGCTGATGCCGGGCGCCGCGGTGTCCCGCTGGCACCACGCCGAACGCCTCAGCCACACCGCCTGGGCCAACCGGCCCGAGCCGATCGCCAGGGAGATCGGCCGATGGATCGACACCACGCTCGCGGGCAAGCCCTGGCCCGGACCCGCAGGAGACAGCCATGCGGTTTCTTGAACCGGAGCGCGAGACTCTGGAGACCCTCCTGCCCGGACTGGACGACCGGCTGGCCGCTCTGCCGCTGAGCGAACGGGAACGGCCGCAGGGCCCCGCCCTGGCCCTGTTCAAGGAAGCGGGCGGCCCCGGGCTCGTGGTGCCCTCGGAGCACCACGGCCTGGGTGCGAGCGCCGTGCAGGCCGTACGGGTGCAGCGGGCCGTGGCCTCGCGCAGCCCGTCGCTGGCGGTGGCCACCACCATGCACCACTTCTCGGTCGCGGGCCTGATCCAGGCCTACGAGGCCACCAAGGGCCTGGAGTGGATGCTGCTGGAGGCCGTTGCCGACCAGAGGCTGCTGATGGCCTCCGGGTTCGCCGAGGGCAGGTCGGGGCAGTCGATCCTGGCGTCCTCCATCACCGCCCGGCAGGACGGCGACGACATCGTCCTCAACGGGGCCAAGAAGCCCTGCAGCCTGTCCGCGTCGATGGACCTGCTGACCGCCTCCGTGACGCTCGACACCGACGACGGTCCGCAGCTGGCCGTGGCACTGGTACCCGCCGCCAGCCCCGGCATCTCCGTGCACCCGTTCTGGGGCACCACCGCGCTGGCCGGAGCCGAGAGCGACGAGGTGCGGCTGGAGGAAGTCCGGGTGCCGGCGGAGATGGTGGTCCGCACCGAGCTGGGCGAGGACGGCAGCCTGGACCGGATCCAGACCGTGGGCTTCATCTGGTTCGAACTGATGATGGCGGCCTCGTACCTGGGCATGGCGAGCGCTCTGGCGGAACGGGTGCTCGCCCGCGACCGGACGGACGTCTCCGAGCGGGCCCGGATCCTGGTGGAGCTGGAGGCCGCGATGGGCGCCGTCGTCGGCGCCGCGTCGCCGCTCGACGGCGGCGGCCCCGTCGGGCAGGCGGAGCTGCTGCAGTCGCTGGTGGTCCGGTTCTCGGCCCAGGACACCCTCGACCGGGTCGTACCGCGCTGTCTGGAAGCGCTCGGCGGCATGTCGTACGTCTCCGACGACGAGACGTCCTACCTGGCCGCCTGCGCGGCCGCCCTGAAGTTCCACCCGCCGTCGCGCGCCTGGTCCGGCCAGGCACTGTGCACGGCCTACGCCGGCGGACCGCTGGTCCTCGGCTGAACCGACCGCCGCCGGCCCGCCCGGCGTTCCACTCTCCGGAAGGAAACCGCAATGCCCTGCTTGATACGTGTCGAGGGACTGCTCCCCGGCCAGGACGCGGACGAAGTGTTCGACCGCATCCGCGACTTCGAGCGGTACGCCGACCACACCGACGCCGTGCGCGAGGTCACGGTGACCTCCGACCGGGCGGGCACCGTCGACTCCGCCTGGGCGGTGAACTTCCGCAGCGGCGTCCTGCGCTGGACCGAACGGGACGTGATCGACGCCGCCGCCCGGGCGATCACCTTCGAACAGCTCACCGGGGACTTCGCCCGGTTCGTCGGCGCCTGGGACGTCCGGCAGACCGGTGACGACGTCGTGGTGCTGTTCTCCTGCGAGTTCGACATGGGCATCCCCAGCCTGGAACCGATCATCAACCCGGTCGCCATGCGCGCCCTGATCGACAGCATCGGGCTCATCCTGCGCGGTCTGCTGGGAGAGGGGATCGAAATCACCAGCAGCCACCAGGACACCGCTGTCGTCGGCTCGTGACGGCCCGGGGGCCGCAAGGACGCGGCCCGCGCTCGGTACGCCTGGCCCTCATCTGCGCCGGCGTCGTCATGGTCTACCTGGACAGCACCGTCGTGGGGGTGGCGCTCCCCGACATGCAGGAGAAGCTGGACATCGGGGTCTCGTCCCTCCAGTGGGTGTTCGACATCTACGTCCTCACCTTCGCCTGCTTCCTGCTCACCGCCGGCACGCTCGGCGACGCCCTGGGGCGCGGCCGGGTCTTCCTGGTCGGCCTGACCGGCTTCACCGCCTCGTCGGTGGCCTGCGCGCTGTCCACCGGCGTCCAGGCGCTGCTGGTGGCCAGGGCCGTCCAGGGCGTCTTCGGTGCCGTCATGATCACCGTGTCGCTGGCCCTGATCCGGCAGCTCTACACGGAGGAGCGGGCGCGGGCGTCGGCGGTGGCGACCTGGGCCGGGTCGGGCGGCGTCGCCCTGGCCGCCGGTCCGATCGTCGGGGGGCTGCTGGTGGACACCTACTCCTGGCAGAGCATCTTCTGGATCAACCTGCCGATCGGTGTCCTGGCGTTCGGGGCGCTCGCCTGGCTGCTGCCGCTGGGCCCGGGCCCGGCGGGAGGGCGGAAGGCCGACTGGTTCGGCCAGCTGCTGTTCGTCGCCGGCATCGGGGCGATGGCCTACGCCCTGATCGAGGCCGGCCGGCGGGGCTGGGGATCGCCCCTGATCGTCGGGCTGCTCGCCGGCTCGGTCCTGGTGCTCGCCGGATGCCTGTACTGGGAGAGCCGGACGTCCCACCCGATGCTGCCGCTGCCCCTGCTGCGCCACCGGGTCGTGCTGATGACCTGCGCGGTGAACTTCCTCGGCTTCTTCGGCCTGTACGGGATCATCTTCCTGCTCACCCTCTTCCTTCAGCAGGTGAACGGGCTCACCCCCGTGCAGACCGGTCTCCGGCTGCTGGCGCTGACCGCCTCCATCACGGTGGCGTCGCTGCTGGCACCGGCCCTGGCCGCCCGGGTGGGGACCAGGATCGCCGTCGTCATCGGTGCCCTGGTGACGGCCGGTGGATTCGTGGGCCTGGTGGGCATGGAGGCCCGGGGCGGCTTCGGGACGTACTGGTGGCCGCTGGTCCTGATCGGCACCGGCGTGTCCTTGATCGGGGCGCCGGCCACGGTGGCGCTGCTGTCGGTGGTGCCGCCGCAACAGGCGGGCTTCGCGTCGGGGATGTCCCAGACCTGCCGCCAGGTCGGGGCCGTCTTCGGGGTGGCCATCTCCGGCACCCTCGTCCAGCAGCGGCTGCACTCCGGTCTGCCGAACGCGCTGGCCGCGCTGCCGCTGCCGGACGCCGCCCGCAAGGAACTGGCCGACGCCGTCGAACACGGACGGACCGGCGACGCCACCGCGCTGCCGGCCGGCATCCGGCAGAGCGTGCTGCGCTCGGCGGGTGACCTGATGGCGGACGGGATGCACACGGCGGTCCTGGTGGCGGCGGTGGGAGCGGCTCTGGCCGCCGTCGCGGCGGCCGCCCTGCTGCGGCGAGGGGACGGCGGCACGCCCGCGGCACCCGGTGGCAGGCCGGAACCCGCGACGGCCGACCTCCGGCCGGGGGTGTCCTCCTAGGCCCGGCAGTTCCCGTCGGCAGGGCCGCGGCCCTGCCGGGCGCCGGCTCAGCGGACGGTGACCGGCAGGGTCTCGTACCCGCGCAGGACGAGGCGGTCCCGCCGGGTGGAGACCCCGCCGGGGGCCAGCCGCGGGAAGCGGTCGAGCAGCGCCGGCACGGCGAGCTCGGCCTCCAGCCGGGCGAGCCGGGAGCCCAGGCAGAAGTGCGGGCCGCCCCCGAAGCTGAGCGGCAGGCTGTCGGTGCGGCCCGGGTCGAACACCTCGGGGCGGTCGTACCGGGCCGGATCGCGGTTGGCCGCGGCCAGCAGGACCAGCACCAGGCTGCCGGCCGGCGCGGGCACGCCGGCCACCCGGAGCCCGTGGGCGGTCGCGATCCGGGTGGTCAGCTGGACCGGCGAGTCGTGGCGGAGCACCTCGTCCGTGAAGAGCGCGGGGTCGAGCGCGCCGGTGCGCAGCCCGTCCATCGCCTGCGGGTGGTGGAGGAGCAGGGCGAGCCCGTTGCCCAGCAGGTTGGTGGTGGTCTCGAAGCCGGCCACCAGCAGCAGCACCAGGTTGGCCAGCAGTTCGGCGCCGGAGATCCGGCCGGGGGCGTCGACGGCCGTCCGGGCGAGGTCGCTGACCAGGTCGTCCCGGGGGCGGGCCAGGCGCTCGGCGACCAGCGCGGTGAAGTAGCCGGACAGCTCGTCGGCGGCCTCGTCGGCGGCGGTGAGTTCGTCGAGGTCCTGGACCAGCTCCAGCGCGGCGGTGAGGCTCCCCGCGAGGCCGCGGAACGGGCGGCGGTCCCGGGCGGGCACGCCGAGCAGCTCGCAGATCACCTCGACCGGCAGCCGGAAGGCGAAGGCGTCCATGAAGTCCACGGGCGAGCCGTCGGCACCGAGCTCTGCCATGTCGTCCAGCAGCCGGCCGACCGCCGCTCCGACGGCGGGCCGCAGCGCGGCCACCCGACGGGCGTTGAAGGAGGAGGCGATCAGCGAGCGGACCCGGGCGTGGTCGGCCGCGCTGCGCTGCAGGATCGAACGCCCGAGCAGGGTGACGGACGAGTGCCGGGCGACGGCGAGGTCCCTGAGCGCCGAGCCTTCGACGTCCTCCGGCGCGAAGGCCGGGTCGCGCAGCACCCGGTCGGCGGCGGCGTACCCGACCGCCAGCACCGTGCCCGGCCCCGCAGGGGCGGCCGGGCCCAGCTCGTGCGCCCTGGCGTAGAGGGGGTACGGATCCGCCCTGCCCTCGCCGGTCAGCAGCTCCGCGACGATCGACGTGCCGTCCATCCGGTACTCCCCTCCCGAGACCCGCGCCCCGGTTCGTCAACCGCCTTCGGGCATGACAGAGTTCCCGCGGGCCGTGGTTCCGCCGAAGCGGGTTCCGGCGGACCGGGAGGGGCGGTCGGTAGGCTGGCGGCATGGAGATCTGGATCAACCCACGCTGCGGTAAGTGCCGGTCGGCACTCGGTGAGCTGGAGGCCGTCGGTGCCAAGTACACCGTGCGGCGCTACCTGGAGGACCCGCCGACCGCCGCCGAGCTGGAGCAGGTGCTGGAGCGGCTGGCCCTGGAGCCGTGGGACATCACCCGGCTCGACGAGCAGGCCTCCCAGGACCTCGGCATGAAGAAGTGGACCAGGGAGCCGGCCGACCGGGCCCGCTGGATCGCCGCGATGGCGGCGCACCCCATCCTGATCCAGCGCCCGATCATCACGGCGGACGACGGCCACGCCGTGGTGGCCCGGACGCCCGAGGTGGTCAAGTCGGTGCTGCCGCCGCGGAAGTGAGCCCGGCCGGCGGGCCGGCGGGCCGGCCGGCGCCGGTACAGCCGGTGCCGCCGCCGTGGGTGCAGCCGGTGCCGCCGTCAGTGCCGCTGGACCCGCTGCACCGGCTCGCCCGGACGCCAGGACGTGATCCAGAGGTGGTCATCGCCCACGGAGGTGTGCACCACCTGCTCCAGCTCCAGCCGGAAGGCGTGGAACGGGCCGGGCGGCGGGGCCGGCAGGTCCGCCACCCAGGCGGCCAGCTCGGCCTCGTCGGTGATCTCGACGGCCCGGCCGGAGATCTTGGAGTCGCCGCCCTCCATCGTCTCGCCGCCCGGGTGGGCGTGCAGGGCGAAGCGGCCGTCCCGCTGGAGGTCGCGGGCCTTCATCGCCCCGGACATCGACCCGAAGGTGAGGTCGGCACCGATGAAGTCCACCTCGATGCCGCTCACCCGCGGTGAACCGTCCTTGCGCAGCGTCGCCAGGACGTGGTGCTTGTTCGCCTCGAACCGGGCCCGCACGGCGGGGGCCAGATCCGGTGCCTCGGACTCGAAGTCCTGCCAGGTAGCCATGGCGCCAGTGTGGCACCGGGCCCCGGCGGCCGCGGGACGACCGGCCCCCGTGTCGGTGGCCGGTGCCACACTGGCCGGGTGACCACCACGACCACGTACATCGCCTTCCTGCGGTCCATCAACGTCGGCGGCCGGACGGTGCGGATGGAACGGCTGCGGGGCATCTTCGCCGAGCTGGGCCTCGGCAACGTCCGCTCGTACATCCAGACCGGCAACGTCTTCTTCACCGCCGACGAGGACGCCGCCGACGCCGCGGCCCGGGCCGCGCTCACCCGGCGCATCGAGGAGCACCTGGCCGAGGCGCTCGGCTACGCCGTCCCGACGATGCTGCGGACGGTCGACGAGGTCGAGGCGCTGCTCGCCGCCGAGCCGTTCGGGGGCATCGAGGCGACGCCGGACGTCCGGTTGCTGGTCAACTTCCTCACCGAGCCGCTGCCCGCGGACTTCCCCGTCCCGTACACCTCGCCGGACGGCGACTACCAGGTGGTCGCCGCCGACCCGGGCACCGCCTACGTGGTGATCCACCTGCGGGACGGCCGCTGGAACGCCACCCGCAAGCTCTTCGGCCCGTCCTACCGGGGCCTGGCCACCGCCCGTTTCCTGCACACCACCGTCAAGATCCTGGCCGCCGCCCGGAAGGGCTGACGGCTGCGCGCGAGTCCGCCGGCAGTCAGGTCGGGGACGGACGAACCGGTTGGCGGCCCCGGCAATCTGGACACGCGGGGGCGGCTGAGCCGACAATCGGGCCATGACGTCTCCTGAGATCCGGACGCACGTGGTCCGGCCGTCCGAGGCCGAGCGCGAACACGCGCTCGGAGTGCTGCGGGAGAGCGCGGGCAGCGGCCGGCTCTCGCACGACACCTTCCTCGGCCGGATGGAGCTGGTGCTGCAGGCCGACAGCCGGGCCGAGTTGGACCGGGCACTGGCGGACCTCCCGGCCGGGAACCCGCTCGGACGGTTCCTGCTGCGGACGGTGGGGCAGCTCTCGGCGTTCGGGGTGCGGCTGCGCGGGGCGTGGCGGGTCGAGCGGCTGCCGGGGCTGAGCCTGCCGGCCGACGGGGCCGGGCAGTTGACGATCGGCCGGGTGCCCGGGTCCGGTCTGCGGCTGCACGACATCTCGGTATCCCGCCACCACGCCGAACTGCGGCGGGAGGGCGAGGGCTGGGTGCTGTACGACCTCGGCTCGACCAACGGCACGCACGTGAACGGCCTGCGGATCGCGGGCGGGGTCCGGGTCCGCGCGGGCGACCAGGTGCGGTTCGGGAACCTGGAGTTCCGGCTCGCCTCGGGCTGACCGGCCGGTGCGGGTGCGGTCAGTGCGGGTGCGGTCAGTGCGGGAACTGGCGGGGCGGGCGCTGGGCGGGCAGGCCGTCCCGGAACTCCTCGATCACGGTGCTGATCTGACGCGTCAGCTCGGTGCGTTCGATCAGGTGCAGGTAGCGGTTCTCCGCCGCCAGCGCCTCGACGGTGACACCGAAGTACAGCGTCATCAGGGGATTGACGAAGAGCGTGCTGTGCTGCGTCCGGTCGGTGAACCGGACGTCGCCGAACTCGCCGCGCAGGGCGGCCGCCACCGAGCCGTTGACGATGCTCGGATGCTCGGGGAAGGCGGCCCGGGCGTGCTCGACGGCGTCCAGGTAGAGCGCCCCCTCGCGGCTGTCGCGCGGGATCGAGAAGGCGCCGAGGTATCCGCCGGCGCGGTCGATCGCGGCCAGGTTCTCCAGCACCAGCGCGTGGTTGACGCCGTGGAAGGCGTCGATGCCGAAGCCCAGGCAGGCGACCAGCCGCTCGGGCACGCCGGTCAGCCCGGCCACCGCCCCGAGGCTGGCCATGTCCTCCTCCGGGGTGCCGAGCCCGGCCTCGTCGCCGCGCATCAGGATGTCGGTGCCGCCGTCGACCAGCAGCACCGCGTCCACGCCGAGGTGGCCGGTGAGCGCCCGGTACGCCTCGCGCAGCGGCTTCACCCCGACCGAGGGGAACGCCCAGACCGTGTCCGGAATGCCGTGCCGGTGCAGCCAGCGGGCGAGCGTCCGCTCGGGGAAGTAGCCCTCGGGCGCGGCGGTGTCCGGGCGGACCATGGCCACGTCGGGCTCCAGCCAGACGTCGGCGGGCAGGCCGTACAGGTGGGTGAAGGAGAGGTTGGCCAGGTGCACCTCCTTGCCGGCCGCGCGCAGGGCGAGCGCCAGCGGGAGGCCCGCGTACACGTCGAATCCGCCGCCCGCGCCGGCGATCAGGATGCGGTCCGCGGCCATCAGACGGGTGATCAGGGGCGGTTCGGCGAGAGAGGACACCGCCGGACGGTAACACCGGGGGCCCGGCGACGCGACTGTCGGTGGCCGGTGCGAGGATTCGGTCATGAACCAGGAGACCGAGCTCACGTTCGAGGTACGGCGCGAGGCCGAGGAGCGTGCCCGCGAGTTGATCCGCTGCGGGTTCCAGGAGCCGGACGAGATGGCCGAGTCCCTGGTCGACGAGTTCGAGGAGCAGGGGCTGACGGAGGAGGACGCCGAGGAGATCGTCGCCCCGCTCTGGCGGGAGCGGCTGGCCGAGCAGGCGTCCTGGCCGGAGGTCACCGACGTGGACCGGCTGGAGGAGGCCTTCGACGCGCTGGAGGACCAGGGCATCGTCGCCGCGATGGACTTCACCTGTTGCGCGAGCTGCGGCTACGAGGAGATCGGCGGCGAGGCGGACGACGACTCGCGCGGTTTCGTCTTCTTCCACCAGCAGGACACCGAGGGTGCGGCCGCCGGGCGCGGGCTGATGCTGCGGTTCGGCGGGTTCCGGACCGACGGGGAGTCGAAGGAGTCGGCGGAGGGGCGGACGACGGAGATCGGCCGCGAGGTGGCGGCGGCGCTGGAGGCGGCCGGCCTGACCGTGGAGTGGGACGGCTCGCCGGGCAAGGCGATCTGCGTCACCCCGCTGACCTGGCTCAACCGCCTGCCCGAGTAGGGGCGGGTCGGCCGTTCGGTCAGCGGCTGACGTGGAGTTCGGCGTAGTGGTCGTGCGCATCGGCGTTGCGGAGAGTGATCTTCGCCGCGCCGACGGCGGTCTCGGCGTCCTCGGCGAGCGTCTTGGTCTCGCCACCGATCGTGACCTCGGCCGCCCGGTCGGTGATGTGACCGACGGTCAGCTTGAGTTTCCTGTCACCGTCGAAGACCTCGACGGTGCGGGCGGAGTCTCCCCCGTCGGTCCGGACGACGACGTCGCAGGTGTTGTCGTTCAGGCAGAGCGAGGCGCCGCCCTCGCAGGCGACGAGCCCGCCGCCGAGCAGCAGGACGGCGCCGGCCGCCAGGGCGGCCGGGCGGAGCGGTGCGGTGCGGCGCCGGGCCGGGCGCGATGTGGTGGTCATGGCTCCGACGGTAGGCACCCGCGGGCGCCGGGCCATCGGCCCGCAGCGGTACTCGCCCCCTGGCCGCCCCCGGAGGCTTCCGGGACGAATCCCCTAGGGGCGCTTGGTCGTTGACGGCCCGAGGACGTGTTCGACGCCAGCCACGACGACGGCCAGGCCGCGTTCGAAACGGCGCTCGAAGCCGTCGAAGAGGTCGTGCCCCGCGGCGGCGGCGAGTGCGTACGCGGGGTCGATCGCGGCGGCCCGCCGCTCCGGGTCGTAGCCGGGTGCCCGCTCCCCCGGCGCCGGGTGGACGGCCTGCTCCTCGATCACGAAGCCGATGGTGTAGGCGTAGCCGGTGGTGAACGCCTGGACGGCATCGGCGAGTTCGAAGCCGGCCCGGACGAAGACGGCGAGCAGGGCATGCTGCCCCTCGGCGAACCCGTGGTCGGTGAGCCGGGTGCCGCTGAAGACCTTGGCGCCGTCCCGGTAGCCGAGCAGGGCGGCCCGCAGACCGCGGCAGGTGAGCGTGAGCGCCTCGCTCCAGGTGTCCGGCAAGGTGGCGTGGCCGGCGGACATCCGGCGGAGCATCTCGGTGGCCATCGCGTCCAGCAGGGCCTGCTTGTTGGCGAAGTGCCAGTACAGCGCGGGCGCCTTGACGTCCAGCTCGGTGGCGATGCGGCGCAGGGTGAGGCCGTCGAGGCCGGTCTCGTCGAGCAGTCGCAGTGCGGTGTCGACGACCTGTGCGGGGTCGAGCTTCGGCGGCACGGGCGCCCGTCCTTCCGGTGGCTCCGGGCGTCCGGCGGCCGGGCGGCCGCCGTCCCCGGGGATTGACAACTTAACACCGTTAAGCCCATGCTCTCCGCATCAGTCAACTTAACGTCGTTAAGGAGAGCGCCATGCAGCCTTCCCAGCACTCCGAGCACCTCCCCGCGCAGACCGACGTCCTGATCGTCGGCGCCGGCCCGACCGGGCTCACCCTGGCCTGCGACCTCGCCCGCCGCGGCGTCGACGCACTGCTCGTCGAGCGCGCCGGAGCGCTCTTCCCCGGATCCCGCGGCAAGGGCGTCCAGCCCCGCACCCAGGAGGTCTTCGAGGACCTCGGCGTCCTGCCCGCCGTCCAGCGGGCGGGTGGCCGGTACCCCCGCATCCTGTCCTGGGAGGACGGCGTGCCGCAGGGCGAGTGGGACCTCGTCGCGGACGGCCCGGCGGACGACCCGACCGTCCCGTACCCGCACATCTGGATGGTCCCGCAGTGGCGCACCCAGGAGCTCCTGCACGACCGGCTCGGGGAGCTCGGCGGCGCCGTCCGCTTCGGCACCGCACTCACCGGCCTCGACCAGCACCCCGACCGGGTCGTCGCCACCCTGACCGGCGCGGACGGCACGACGCGGACCGTCGACGCCCGGTACCTGGTGGCGGCCGACGGCGGGCGCGGCGCCGTCCGGCGGCTGGCCGGCATCCCGATGGCCGGCGAGCAGATCGACCCGCAGCCCGCCCTGGTCGCCGACGTCCGGGTGGCCGGCCTCGACCGCGGCAACTGGCACCACTGGGGGAAGGATCCGGGCAGCGCCCTGCTGCTCTGCCCGCTGCCCGGCACCGACGACTTCCAGCTGTTCGCCCGGTTCGGCGCGGACGAGGAGCCGGAGGCCTCGGCGGCGGCGGTGCGCGAGGTGATCGCGGCCCGCACCCACCTCGCCGCCACCGCGGTCGGCGCGGTGGGCTGGGTCTCCGCCTTCCGCCCCAGGGCGGCACTGGCCGAGCGGTTCCGGGCCGGCCGGGTGTTCCTGGCGGGCGACGCCGCGCACATCCACTCCCCCGCGGGCGGGCAGGGCCTCAACACCAGCATCCAGGACGCCTACAACCTGGGCTGGAAGCTCGGCCAGGTGCTGCGGCACGGGGCACCCGGGGAACTGCTGGACAGCTACGAGGAGGAGCGGCTGCCGATCGCCTCCGACGTCCTGGAGATCTCCACCCGGCTGCACCGCTCGGACTCCGCACTGCGGAGCGGGCTCCGGGGGGCGCGCACGGAGCAGCTGGGCATCGGCTACCCGGACGGCCCGCTCACCGTGGAGGCCCGCCGGGAGATCCCCGAGGAGGCGCTGCGCGCGGGCGACCGGGCGCCGGACGCGCCACTGGGCGGATCCTCGCCCGGGGGCCGGCTCTTCGACCTCTTCCGCGGCACGCACGTGACGGTGCTCGCCGTCGGCCTCGACCTGCCGGCCGTGCCGGCCGGGGTGCGGGCGCACCGGGTCGACGGCGGGGTGGCGGCCGGGGCGTACGGCCGCGGGCTGTTCGTCGTCCGGCCGGACGGCTACGTCGGGCTGGCCACCGACGACCCCGCCGACCTGCCCGGCTACCTGGCCCGGCTGGGCATCAGCTGACGCCGGGGCGGCCGGACCGGCCCGGGCGTCGTCCCGTCCGGCATATGCGTGCGGCATGTGCCACGCGCGTAGATCGCGGGCCCGGAAAAACGGCTGCCGGTCACTCGGCGACGCCGCCCCGGACGTCGGCCGGGCCCCAGAGCGGAGCGGTGCAGCGCTGGTAGGTGGCCTGCCAGTGCGGCCAGTTGCGGGCCACGTCGTCGTCGCACTCCGCGATCAGCCGCTCGACCAGCGCCGGCTCGACGCCGTCCAGCAGCCAGGCGAGCGCGTCGGCCGTGCCGGGGCCGTCCGCGGACTGGAGCAGATCCAGCAGCTCGGACAGGCTGCCGACCCGCGAGCGGTCGGTGAAGACCCGCTCCATCCGCGGCAGCAGCTGGCGCTCCTCGATCCGCAGGTGGGTCTCCAGCCGGGCCGCCAGGTCCTCCATCGCGTAGGCGACCGGCCAGGCACTGCCGGCGTCCCGGCTCGCGATCCGGACCAGGGTGGTGACCCGGGTGAAGGAGTGGTCGAGGTTGTGGTGGTCCGCCTCCAGCCAGTTGAGCAGCAGCCGCAGCTCGGGCGCGAACCGGCTGACGATCGGCCAGATCCGGGTGTCCTGCTGCTCGTGGTGGCAGGTCAGCATCGTGTTGACGAAGTGCCAGTGCCGCAGCAGTGCCTCGCCCTTCTCGTCCTCGCCGGGCTGGAGCAGCCGCAGCGAGGTGGGCAGTCGCGCCAGATCACGGCGGAGCGCGGCGTACACCAGCCGCAGCCCGGCGAACCGGACGGCCTGCGGCTCCTCGCCGGTGGCCTGCTCACGGTCGGAGCCCGCCTGGGCGGGGACTGCGGGCAGGGACGCAACGGGCAGCAGATGGCTCGGCATGACACTCTCTTCACGGCTTGGTACGGCTGGCGGAGTCGCCACGGGAGGATTCGCAGCTGGCGGAATGCGTTCCCACCACAGTGGCCGTAGTCGATCAGGGCCGAATCAATGTCCGATTGACGTGCAGGTCAGAGGCCGGACGGGCCGGACGGGAGACCCCTGCGGGGCCTCTGACGGAGCGGTACTCCGGCGCGCCGCGCCGCACCTCGCGGCGCCCGCCGCGGGCAGCCGGACAGAGGGCGCGGGCCGGGTGGCCGGGGGGCGGGGGGCCGGGCGGGGGCCGGGCGAGGGCCGGCGCGGGGGCGTGGCAGCCCGAGGCGCGACGGGTGGCAGGCGGCAGGCGGCAGGCGGCAGGCGGCAGGCGGCAGGCGGGCCACGGAACACCGCACACGGCACACGGCCGGCGGACTTCCACGGCGGCCGGGGGCGGCATACGACCGGAGGGTGGACACGGTCGGTCGGTCATCGGGCCCGGCCGCCGGGGGCACGAAGGTGCTCCCGGCGGCCGGGCGCCGGCTCAGTCGCTCTGCGGGCCCGCCAGGTTCTTGGTGAGCCACTGCAGCGTGTCCGGGATCATCTTCTTGAAGTCGCTGGTGAGGTGCTTGCCGCCGGGCTGCTCGTAGTACTCAACGGAGAGCGGCGGCGCGGCCTTGGCGACCCACGCCTTGACCAGCTTCGTCTCGTACCCGTTGGCGCCGCCGGCGGTGACGAGCAGCTTCACGTCGGCCTTGCCCTGGGCGACCAGCACCTCGGGGTTGTTGGCCTGCCGCTCGGTCTCGTGGCCCTTCCAGAGCCCGGAGTCCGGGTTGAAGTAGCCGTCGATCGGGACGGCCGCCTTGTACTTGTCCGGGTGCTGGAGGGCGAGCTTCGCGCTGCAGAACCCACCGGTGGAGGCGCCCATCAGGCCCCAGCCGTCGCGGCCCTTCACGGTGCGGTAGTTGGCGCGGACGAAGTCCGGGATGTCCTCGGTCATCCAGGTGGCCATCTTCGGCTGGCCGGGGATGTCGGCGCAGTCCAGGGCGTTCTTCTCGTCCGAATTGAAGTTCTGCACCGGCATGATCATGATGAACGGGTGGGCCTTGCCGGCCTTCGACAGCTCGGCGTCGATCTGCTGGATCGGGAGCTGGTCGTCGGTCCAGGTGTTGTAGCCGTTGCTCTGGCCGCCCGCGAACAGGGTGAGTACCGGGAAGCCGGTCCGGGCGAACTTCGGGTCGTTGTACTCCGGCGGCAGCCAGACCCAGACCTTGCCCGAGACGCCCGACTTGGGACCGTTCAGCGTCGTCATCAGGATCTGGCCGGCGACGGTGTCCCGGGCCTTGGTCAGGGCCGCGGCCGGGCCGGTCGGCATCAGGACCTTGCCGGAGGCGACCGGCGCGGAGCTGCTGCCGGCGGCCGTCGGGGTGCCCGGGGCCGTGCTGCCGCTCGCGCTCGCCGTGCCGGCAGCGCCCTTGGCACTGTCGCCCTTCCCGTCGCCCCCCTTCCCACTGCCGTCCGTACTGCCACAGGCCGCCAGCGAGGCGGCCAGCGTGAAGGCGGCGGCGCCGGTCAGGGCGGCGCGGAAACGGGTGGACTGCGGCTGCACGGTGAGGACTCTCCGACCGGTGTCGCGCCCGCTCCGACGGGAGGCGGGCGATGGCCCCCGGGTGGGGCCGGACAGGCCCGGGGCGCATCGTTCGTGGTCCCCGGATGTCGGCGTGCCGTGCCTGCGCGGCGGCCCGCCGTCCTGCGATCTTATGACGTGGACCGGGGCGGCCCGGTTGCGCGACAGCCACCGGCGTTCCAATGTTTGTTCCCGATCCGGTAAAAGCACCGGATCACCCCGCCGGACGACGGGGCGTCTCCCCCGCCGGTCGGCGGGGTGGTGCGGTCCGACGGCGGGGAGCACAGCCGTACGGGCGCCGGGACCCTCGCGCCTTGGTGCCTCGCACCAGTGACTCCGGGCCCCTGATCGGGGACGATCAGCTCGCCCGTACCACCGCCCGAGGAGCCCGCCATGCCCCAGCAGATCGCCGTCGTCACCGGAGCCGGGAGCGGGGTCGGGCGCGCCGTGGCCGTGGAACTGGCCGCCGCGGGCTGGCAGCTGGCGCTCGCCGGCCGGCGGGAGGCGCCGCTGCACGAGACCGCCCGGCTCTGTGCGGCGGCCGGCGCCGACCTCGGCGGGGCGGCGGTCGCGGTGCCGACCGACGTCACCGACGCGGACGCCGTGGACGTGCTGTTCGCCACCGCGGCCGAGCGCTTCGGCCGGATCGACCTGCTGTTCAACAACGCCGGCACCTTCGGCGCCCCGGCCCCGGTGGACGAGCT
Organism: Kitasatospora sp. NBC_01560; assembly: GCF_045208415.1. Taxonomy (NCBI): domain Bacteria; kingdom Bacillati; phylum Actinomycetota; class Actinomycetes; order Kitasatosporales; family Streptomycetaceae; genus Kitasatospora; species Kitasatospora sp. NBC_01560. The sequence continues at coordinate 3,113,379 of NZ_CP109364.1, forward strand.
GGACGTCGCCGAGTGGCGGGCGGTGGTCGACCTCAACCTCACCGGGGCGTTCCTCTGTGCCCGGGCCGCGTTCCGGCAGATGAAGGGCCAGCATCCGCAGGGCGGCCGGATCATCAACAACGGCTCGATCTCCGCGCACGTGCCGCGCCCGCAGTCGATCGCGTACACCGCGACCAAGCACGCCGTCACCGGGCTGACCAAGTCGCTCTCGCTGGACGGCCGCCCGTACCGGATCGCCTGCGGCCAGATCGACATCGGCAACGCCGCCACCGACATGACCGCGGCGATGAGCGTCGGCGTGCGGCAGGCGGACGGCCGGGTCGCCGTGGAGCCGACCATGGACGTGGCCGACGTCGCCCGCACCGTGCGCCACATGGCGGGGCTGCCGCTGGAGGCCAACGTGCAGTTCGCCACCGTGATGGCAACGGCCATGCCCTACATCGGACGGGGCTGAGCCGGGGGGCCGGCCCCGGCGCACCAGGGGCCGCGCGGACGGGGGCCGCCGCCGCAAGCCCGACGGCCGCCTCCCCGCGCGGGGAGGCGGCCGTCGAACCGATCAGCACGTCACCGGATCAACACGTCGCCGGATCAACGCCTTGCCGGATCACCGGATCGGCACGTCACCGGATCACCCGGTCAGTTGCGCCAGGTGTCGTTCAGCGCCGCCCGGCCCGAGGCCGGCACGGTGGCCGTCCGGTTGGCGCCAGACTCCCAGGTCACGTTCCCGGCGCCGTCCTTGCGGATGTACTTGTACTCGAACGCGGTGCCGGCGGCCATCGCCACGTCCAGCTTCCAGACGGGATAGGCGGCCGAGGAGAGCAGCAGCGCCTTTCCGGTGTCCCAGCCGCCGAGCGCGGCGGTGCTGCCGACCACGTAGACGTTCTGCCCGTAGACGGTGGTGGCGTTGACCGCGAAGGAGGCGCCATCGGTCACCGGGACGCCACCGCCGGAACCGCTGCCCGGGGCGCCCACGTACAGTGCCACCGCGTCGCCGGCGCCGACGGTGGCGGTGAACCGGCCGTCCGTGCCGACGGTGTACGACGGGCCGGTGCAGCCGCCCGCGGCCGGGTCGCCGTGCTGGACGTCGCAGTACGAGCCGGCCGGCAGCGAGGTCTGGAAGGTCTGGGTGACCGGGCCGGACTCGCGGTTGATGGCCACGAAGCCCTTGCCGCCCCGGCCGAAGGCGATGGCGTTGTTGCCGTTCGACCACCAGTTGGTGATCCCGGTGCCCGCCACCGCGTTGCGGAAGCCGACCATGTTGGCCACCTGCCGCCAGACGTGCGTGCAGTTCCAGCCGTCGCTGTAGCAGGCGTTGACGGTGCCGCCGTTCGGCGGGCCGTCGTCGTGGCCGGAGAAGGCGTAGCCGGAGTAGACGTTGGGCGAGCCGTAGGGGTTGGCCAGCATGAAGACGTTGGCCAGGGTGTAGGCGGAGCCGTCCTTGTACGTCAGGGTGGAGCCGTTGCGCTCGGTGTCCCAGTTGTCGACGAAGGTGCGGGCCTTGTCGGTGGGCAGCAGGCCGGAGCCCCAGGTGGCGAGGTCGGCGATCCGGCCGCCCTGGAAGGCGCTCTTCAGCCAGGTGCCGGAGCGGAACTCGTCGACGTCACCGGTGCCGGTGTACTCGGAGGGCTGGACCGGCTCGCCCGCGCCGTAGATGACCTCCTGGACCCAGTACGCGTTGGGGTTGGCCGTCCGGGCCTTGATCGCGGCGAGGTCGGCGGCGGCGATGTGCTTGGCCGCGTCGATCCGGTAGCCGTCGGCCCCGAGCGAGGCCAGGTCGTTCAGGTAACCGGCGATGGTCTGCTGGACGTAGGGGCTGCCGGTGTTGAGGTCGGCGAGGTTGACCAGCTCGCAGTTCTGCACGTTGGCGCGGTCGCCGTAGTTGCTGATCGCGGTGCGGCAGGAGTGGAAGTCCTGGTCCTGGTAGTACCCGGGGTAGGTGTACTTGGTGTACGCGGTGCCGCCGGTGCCGGTGCCGGAGCCGGCCGACATGTGGTTGATGACCGAGTCGGCGATCACCTTGACGCCGGCCGCGTGGCAGGTGTCGATCATGTTCTTGAAGGACGCCCGGTCGCCGAGGCGGCCGGCTATCCGGTAGCTGACGGGCTGGTAGGAGGTCCACCACTGGCTGCCCTGGATGTGCTCCTGGGGCGGCGAGACCTCGACGAAGCCGTAGCCCTTCGGGCCGAGCGTGTCGGTGCAGGCCTTGGCGACGGAGTCGAAGCGCCACTCGAAGAGCGTTGCCGTGACGTCCTTTCCGTTGCCGGGCGGGGCCGCCTGGGCGGCGGGGGCACCGGCGAGGCCCGCGGTGAGCGAGAGCGCCAGCGCCGCCGTGGCGCTGAGCGCGCCGGCCGTTCTGGCCGGCCGGCGGATGGGGGCGGTGGTGACCACGATGTCTCCTGGGGGCTGGGGTGGGGCAGCCTGGGGTACCGCTCGTGAAAGCTTGCTGAAACTTTCTGGAAACTTGCAGCGCTGAACCTAGGGTCGTGGCCGCAGCCCGTCAAGGTCTTGGGAACAACGTTTCTGCAGTCCCGGAAAGGTCGGGTGCGACTTACCGGCCCGCCGTCGCGTGGAGAGTCATGACAGCAGGCAGCACAGGGCCCCCGGACACCCCAAGCGCACCGGGCGCACGACGGGGGCACGGGGGCACGGGGGCACGGGGGACGACATGGCCGGGGCGGACGACACCCGGATCGCGCCCGCCGACCCGGCCCGGTGGCAGCGGATCGCCACCGACGCCGGCCGGCCGACGGTGCCTGGGCTGCAACACCGGGCGGGCGCGCGGCGGGCCCGGGTCAGCGCGGCGCCGGGCGGGCGCGCGGCGGGCCCCGGGTCAGCTCCCGGGGCCCGAAAGAAAAGAGAGGGGGGCCTAGACCGCGTCCGGCCCGCGCTCGCCGGTGCGGACCCGGACGATCGAGTCCACCGGCACCGACCAGACCTTGCCGTCACCGATCTTCCCGGTCCGGGCGGCGCGGACGATCTCCTCCATCACCCGCTCGGCGTCCTCGTCCTCGACGACCACCTCGATCCTGGCCTTGGGCACCAGGTCGATCCGGTACTCGGCGCCCCGGTAGACCTCGGTGTGCCCGTGCTGCCGGCCGTACCCACTGGCCTCGGTGACGGTCAGTCCGTGCACGCCGACGGCCTGCAGCGCGTTCTTGACCTCGTCCAGCTTGAACGGCTTGACGATCGCGGTGATCAGCTTCATGCGGAGGGGGTCCTGTCGGACGGGTGCGTGAACACGGTGGCGGTGGCGTGGGCGGTCGTGCCGTGCCCCAGGACGCCGTGATCGTACGCGGTCTCGGCGTGCACGGCGAGGTCCAGGCCGGTGAGTTCGTGCTCCTCGCTGGCACGGAACCCCATCACCCGGTCGATCACCCGCCCGATCCCGTACGTCGCCGCGAAGGCGTACAGCGCGACGGCGCCGATCGCCACCAGCTGCTTGCCGAGCTGGCCGAGCCCGCCGCCGTGCAGCAGGCCGGCCGGGCCGCCGGTCATCGCGGTGGTGGCGAACAGACCGATCAGCGCGGTGCCGATCACCCCGGCCACGAAGTGCACGCCCACCACGTCCAGCGAGTCGTCGAAGCCGAGCCGGAACTTCCAGCTGACCGCGTACGAGCAGACCACACCGGCCGCCAGCCCGATCAGCAGCGCGCCGAGCAGGTCGACGCTGCCGCAGGACGGGGTGATCGCGACCAGGCCGGCCACCGCGCCGGAGGCCGCGCCGAGCGTGGTGGCGTGGCCGTCGCGGCGCTTCTCCACCAGCAGCCAGCCGAGCAGGCCGGTGCAGCCGGCCGCCTGGGTGTTGAGCAGGGCGGACGCCGCCAGGCCGTTGGCACCCAGCGCCGAGCCCGCGTTGAAGCCGAACCAGCCGAACCAGAGCAGGCCCGCGCCGAGCAGCACCAGCGGCAGGCTGTGCGGGCGCATCGCCTCCTTCCGGAACCCGATCCGCGGGCCGAGCAGCAGCGCCAGGGCCAGGCCGCTCGCCCCGCAGTTGACCTCGACGACGGTGCCGCCGGCGAAGTCCAGGGCGCCGAGCTTCGACAGGATCCAGCCGCCCGGCGCGAACACCCAGTGCGCCACCGGGACGTAGACCAGCAGCGTCCAGACGGCGGTGAAGGCCACCCAGGAGCCGAATCTGGCCCGGTCCGCGATGGCGCCGCTGATCAGGGCGGCGGTGATGACAGCGAAGGTCAGCTGGAAGGTGGCGAACAGCACGGTGGGCACGTGCCCGGTGAGCGAGGCGGGGGTGATTCCGGCCATCCCGATGTGTTCGAGACCGCCGATCAGCCCCCAGCCGCCGACGTCGGAGCCGAAGGCGAGCGAGTATCCGGCCACCAGCCAGACCACCGTGACGACGGCGATCGAGACGAAGCTCATCATGATCATGTTGAGCACGCTCTTGGTGCGGACCATGCCGCCGTAGAACAGCGCCAGACCGGGGGTCATCAGCAGGACCAGTGCGGTGCTGGCCAGCAGCCAGGCGGTGTCACCGGTGTCGAGGCCGGGCGACGTGTCAGCCAGGAACATGGGGGTGCCTTCCCAAAGGCCTGCGTCGAGTGGGGTCGCAGGTCGCGGTGGGGAGAGTGTCGCGAGGACGGATTTCCGGTCGCGGACGGACGCGTTTCGCCCGTGTTTCGTGTTGCCCGGCGGTTGCCCCGCAGTTGCCCGGGAGTTTCGGAAACCTCACGCCGCCCGCACCGCCGGACGGCCACCGGCGCACCCGGCGGCGGGGCGCGCACGGGACGGCGGGGCGCAGGGCAGGGCACGGGACGGCGGGGCCCGCGGCAGGGCACGACGCAGGGCCCGGCAGCCGTGGCTGCCGGGCCCTGCTCCCTGTCTTACCTGGTCCTACTGACCGCCGGGGCGGGTCAGCTGGTCTGGATCGAGGTGTCGTCGATCACGAAGCTGGTCTGCAGCGAGGAGTCCTCGGTGCCGGCGAACTTCAGGGTGACCGTCTGGCCGGCGTAGGCCGAGAGGTCGAAGGTGCGGAGCTGGTAGCCGGCGGCCGCGTCCACGTTGGAGTAGGTCTTCAGCGCGGTGCCGTTGACCGTGACGGCCAGCTTGTCGTAGACCGTGGAGCCGGTCTCGGCGGTGTCGATGTGCAGGTAGAAGCTGAGCGAGGCCTTGCAGCCGGCCGGGATGCTGACGGTCTGCGAGAGGTTGTCCGAGTGGGTGGAGCCGTAGCCGTTCAGCCAGGACTTCCAGGTGCCGCCGTGCGCGGCCTGGGAGGCGCTGTTGTCGACGACGCCGCTGGTGGCCGTCCACGGGGCGGCGGTGCCGGTCTCGAAGCCCGCGTTGCCGAGCAGCTGGGCCGGGGTGCAGCTGCCGCCGCCGCCCGAGACGGTCCAGGTGAAGCTCGCCGTGCCGGTCTTGTTGGCGGCGTCCGTCGCGGTGACGGTCACGTTGTACGTGCCGGCCGTGGTCGCGGTGCCGGTGATCTTGCCGGCGGAGCTGATCGACAGGCCGGTCGGCAGGCCGGTGGCCGTGAAGGTCAGCGGAGCCGTGCCACCGCTCGCCGCGATCTGCAGGTTGACCGCACCGTTCAGCGCGGTGCTCTGGTTGCCCGGGCTGGTGACGGTGACGCCACCCGGGTTCGGGGCGGTGCCCACGTTGACGCCGGCCCAGGCGGTGCTGACCGCGGTGAGCTCGGCGCTGCCCGCGCCGTACAGGTCGGTGGCCGCCTTCTCCGTCGCGGTGCGCGCCGCGGCGTAGTTGGTGGTGGAGGTCATGTAGGTGGTCAGCGCGCGGTACCAGACCGCGGCGGCCTTGTCCCGGCCGATGCCCGTGACGGTGATGTTGCCCTGGGTCGGCGAGTTGTAGCTGACGCCGTTGATGACCTTCGCGCCGCTGCCCTCGGACAGCAGGTAGAAGAAGTGGTTGGCGACGCCGGACGAGTAGTGGACGTCCTTGTTGCCGACGGTGGAGGACCAGTAGTCGGCGGAGCCGCCGTCCTTGGACGGCTTGTCCATGTAGCGCAGCGGGGTGCCGTTCCCGTTGATGTCGATCAACTCGCCGATGAGGTAGTCGGGGTTGTCGGTCGGGATGTTGGCGTAGAACTCGACCATGGTGCCGAAGATGTCCGAGGTCGCCTCGTTCAGGCCACCGGACTCACCCGAGTAGTCCAGGTTCGCGGTGGCCGCGGTGACGCCGTGGCTCATCTCGTGGCCCGCGACGTCGAGCTCGGTCAGCGGGTGGGTGTTGCTCGCGCCGTCGCCGTACGTCATGCAGAAGCAGGAGTCGTCCCAGAACGCGTTCACGTAGTTGTTGCCGTAGTGGACGCGGCTGTAGGCGCCGACACCGTCGTTGCGGATGCCGTTGCGGCCGAAGGTGTTCTTGTAGTAGTCCCAGGTGGCCGAGACGCCGAAGTGGGCGTCGACCGCGGCGGACTCGCCGTTGGCGACGGTGCCGTCGCCCCAGGTGTCGGTCGACTTGCTGTAGAGGGTGCCGGTGCCGGAGGTCCCGTGGTTCAGGTTGGTGGTGTACATCCCACCGCGGGTGGCGTCCTTCAGCTGGTACGTCGAGCCGGACTGCGTGGTGCCGACGGTGACGTTGCCGACGAAGACGCCCTTGCCGGTGCCGGTCTGGATGCCCTCGAACTTCTGGATGACCTGGCCGCTGGTCGCGTCGGTGACGACGTGCAGCTTGCTCGGCGTGCCGTCCTCGCCGGTGGAGGAGACGACGGTCTCCCAGGCGAGCCGGGGGCTGTTGTCCGCGGCCCAGACCACCAGGCGGGGCGCGGCCTCCAGCGAGGTGCCGGACTCGGCGGCCAGCGCGGCCGACTGCGCGGCCGGTGCGGCCAGCTTCGGCGTGGTGCTCACACCGGTCAGCGGCGCGGTGCTGGCGCGGTCCACACCCTTGGTCGCGCCGGTGGCGGCCTGGTGCACGACCAGGTCGCCACCGAGGACGGGCAGGCCGTTGAGGGTCCGCTCGTACCGCAGGTGACGGGTGCCGTCGGCGTCCTGGATGACGTCCTTGGTGACCAGCTTCTCCTCGCTGCCCAGGCCCAAGGTCTGGGCGAGGGTGGCGGTCTGCTGGTTCGCGGAGGAGATCAGCTGTGCGCGGTCCGCCTGCTGGGCGGCGACGGCAGCCGGCGCGTCGGGGGTGGCCGCCTGCGCGATGACCGGGATGCCGGTCACCAGCAGGGCGGTGGAAGCGGCCATGACAACCGCTGCCTTCCGGGCCTGGGTGTAGCGGGACATGCGGACTCCTTTTCCGACCGGCGCGGGGTTCGCGAACGGTGGAGAGAACCTGGCCGCAGGGTTGCGGCTCAGTGGGGGCCCCCGCCGCCGGTGCGCGGCGCGGGTGCGGTTGCGGAGCAGGGTGGAACACTTACCGGCAGGGGGATGCGCTGTTCCTGACCTGGGGCAGCTGCACCGGGGGGTGGGGTCCCCTCGTCTGCAGCCGGGGGAATCGTGGCAGCAAACGAGTCGTGAATGACAGATGCATGCCACTGATTGGCCGATTAGCGACCGAAACCGTATACCGGTAGGCCCTTTGACTGTGTTACAGGCGCAGGAACTAGTGGCGACCGTTTTCATGTTCACCGAACGGTTCGGCCACCCCCGGCGGGCACTGACCAGTGCACGGGACGGCCGTCGCCACCGGGCGGCGGGCGGCGGCGCCGTCCGGAGGCGGCACCTCACTGTTCCGGCCGTGCCAACAACGGTTTTCGGCCAGTCATTGTCCGAGTGGGAACCCTCCGGCGGGGGCATGCACAACCGGACGCCGGCGGACGGCCGCAGCCCGTCCGCGGCGCCGTGCGCGACACCGGCCGCAGCGCCGTGCGCAGCGGCCGCGCCGGCCCGGGAACACCGAGGGCCCCGCACCGCCGGGCAGGCGGTACGGGGCCCCTTTCCGGCCGGTACGGGTGCCCGGCCGAAGAGGTGTCCCGCCGGGACGGGTGTCCGGCCGGAACAGGCGCCCGGCCGGTACGGGTCAGCGCTGGACGAACACCGCCACCGTGCGGCCCGGCACGGTGAACGTGCCGGTCGCCGCGTCGAATCCGGACTGCCGGACCACCTGGTCGGTCCCGCCCGTCTGGACGGGGTGCAGCGCCTGGGCCGTCCCCTTCAGCCCGGCCACGGTCTGCCCCTGCGCGGTGGGCGTGGCGTTGAACACCACGGTGACACCCTTCTCCGCGCCGGCCAGCCCGGTGCCGTCCAGGTGCAGTGTGATCACCCCGGGCGTCTCACCGGCGGTGCCGGAGAGCGGGTAGGAGAGCCGCTGCTGCACGGCGGCCAGGGTCGGCAGCGCGAACAGCGGCGAGCCCTGCTTGATCCGCAGGAACTGCTGGTACTGCGCGCTCGTCGCGGCGATGTCGGCCGCGCCCACGGTCAGCCGCGGGTCGGCCAGCAGGGACTTGGCGGTCGGCCACATCTCCTTGTTGTCGGCCGCCGGCGGCAGGCCCCGGCCCCAGCCGTTGCCCTGCGAAGGGTCCCAGTGGATCGCGTTGAACCAGTCACCGGAGTCGTAGGAGTTGGCGTCCAGCGACTTGGAGCGCAGCAGGTCGCTGCCGGCCTGGGCGAAGCCCGGGCCCTGGGTCAGCGCGGTCAACGAGAGCGCCAACGCCTGCATCCGGGCCCGGTCGGCCGGTGCGGTGCCGGCCGGCAGCTTGTACGCCAGCGCGTCGAACAGGTCGGCGTTGTCGTGCGCGTCCACGTACTCCACCGACTCGCCGGGCTTCGCCGCGTAGCCGGTCGGGGCGCCGTTGTAGTCGACTCCCGCGCCGGTGACGGTCCTTCCGGTGCTGTCGGTGAAGGTGTAGCCGGCCAGGTTGCCGGTGAGCGCCACCTTCAGCTGGTCCATCTGCTTGAGCAGCCGGGCCTTCTGCTCCGCCGGGGTGCCGTTCGCGGGCGAGCCGTTCGGGTCGGTGAACAGGCCCGAGGCGAAGCCCTGTTGCGGGGCGGAGGAGAGCTGGAAGTTGCCGCCGCGGGCGGCGTCCCGGATCCGGTCGTCGAAGGTGGCGATGCCCGTGCCGGCCATGTTCAGCTGGGTGGCCTGCTGGAACCGGGCGTTGTCGGCGACGGCGCCGAAGTTCCAGCCCTCGCCGTAGAGGAAGACGTTCTTCCCGTCGACACCGTCCGAGTCCGGTGTCATCCTGCGCAGAGCGGCCTGGACGTCCAGCATGGTGGACTTCGGGTCCAGCCCCATCAGGTCGAAACGGAAGCCGTCCACCTTGTACTCACGGGCCCAGGTGGTCACCGAGTCCACCACCAGGCGGTTCATCATGGCGTGCTCGGGCGCGGTGTCCGCGCAGCAACTGTCGGTGGTCACCTTGCCGTTGGCGTCGAGGCGCTGGTAGTACCCGGGGACGACCCGGTCCAGCACCGAGTGCTCGGCCTGCCCGGCGGCCGCCGTGTGGTTGTAGACCACGTCCAGCACCACCCGCAGTCCGGCCGCGTGGATCGCCTGCACCATCTGCCGGAACTGCACCGTCCGCGCGGTGCCCCCGGGGTCGGTGGCGTACGAGCCCTCCGGCACGTTGTAGTGCAGCGGGTCGTAACCCCAGTTGTAGGCGTCCTCGGCGGCCACGGCGGCCACGCACTCCTGCTGCTTCTCACCGTCCGCCGCGAGGGCCTTGAGATCGCAGGCGGGCAGTTTCTGCTCGGCCCGGTTCTCCCGGACGGTGGCGATGTCGAAGGTCGGCAGCAGGTGCACGGTGGTCACGCCGGCCGAGGCCAGCTCGCGCAGGTGCCGCATCCCGGCCGACTGCGACTCGGTGAAGGCCAGGTAGGTGCCGCGTTCGGCGGCCGGCACGGTGGTGTCCTCGACCGAGAAGTCGCGGACGTGCAGCTCCTGGATCTGCTGCTGCGCGGGCGGCACGGCCTTCGGGACGGTGTGGTTCTCCCAGCCCGCCGGCTTGAGCGCCGGGGTGGCGAGGTCGGCGACCAGGCTGCGGGTCGAATCGGCGGAGAGGGCGACCGAGTACGGGTCGGTGACGGTGTTGACCACCGTCTGCCGCACGGACGGCGCCCAGACCTTCACCTGGTACAGGTAGTACTTGCCGTCCAGCTCGGCCTTGTCCCGGACGAGTTCCCAGACCCCGGTCTCCTCGTCCGGTTTCAGCGGCACCGTCCTCGGGGTGCCGCCGGCCGGGCCGTCGAAGAGCTGGACGGAGACCTCCTGCGCGGTGGGCGCCCAGACCGAGAGCGCCACCTTGCCGTTGTAGTAGGCCGGGCCGAAGTCCACCCGGCCGGTGCGGCGCGCGTACAGGTCGTCCAGCACGCCCGGGATCTGCACCCCGGTGGCGGCCAGGGCCGCACCGCTCGGCAGGTGTTCGGTGAAGAGCAGCTGGCTGCGGAGCGCGGCGGGGATCCGGGCGGCGTCCCGGGGGTCCACGGTGAAGGCCCGGTAGCCCGCGAGGTGCGGGAACGCGGCCTTCTGGGCGTCGGTCAGGCCGCCGGGTGCGGGGGTGAGCCGGATCCACCGGCCGGGGCCGCTCAGCACGCCCCGGTCGGCGGTGATGCCGCCCGCCGGGTCGTACACCAGCTGGGCGCTGGTCCCGCCGGCCAGGCCCGCGTCGCCCGCGCCGTAGCCGGCGGGGACGACCACCGTCCGGGCGTCGATCCACTGGGCCTTGGCCGAGCCGAGGTCCAGCTGGGAGGCGGCGGCGCTGCTCTGCGGCAGCAGGTAGCCCTCGCGGCCGCCGAGGATCCAGACCTCGCGGCCGTTGACGGCGAGGTCCAGCGACTGGTCGGTGGGAAGGTCCTTGTCGTTCCCCTTGTGCAGGATGTAGCTGAGGCTGGTCGCGCCGGGCGCGAGCGGCACCTCGAAGACGGCGCCGAAGGCGTCGCGGCGTACCGGCTGTAGCGGGTTGCCCCAGTCGGTGGGGGTGGCGGCGCCGGTCCAGTCGTGCAGGCCCCAGCCGTCGTAGTCGCCGTCGGCCCGGTTGTAGTGGATCACCGCGGTGTTGGCGGGCTGGGTGTTGACCGGCCCGGGGTTGGCGGTGCGGACGGCCGGGTCGCCCTCCGTGAGCCAGACCTCGCCGCCGGCGCCGACGTCGAGGTGCCGGTCGGCGTCGACGTCCTTGACGCCGTCCTTCTCCACGACGAAACCGACGTCGGAGGCGCCGGGCTTGAGCTTCACGTAGGCGAAGGCGCCGTAGGCGTCCCGGCCGGTGAACCCGTGGCCGGCCGGCCACGGGGTGGCCTCGCCGTCGGCGAGGTCTCCCCAGGCGTAGAGGTTCCAGCCGTCGTAGTCGCCATTGCGGCGCTGGTAGTGCACGACGGCGTACGGGCGGGCGGTGGCGCTGGGCACCGGCTTCGGCGCGGGGGTACCGGTGGTGAAGGAGCCGGTGACGGAGCGCAGGTGGCCGCTGGAGTCCTGGACGACGGCCTTGTAGCGGACGACCGTGCCGGGGGCGACGCCGCCGAGATCCTGGGTGGCCGCGTACGTCCCGGTGTCGGCGGTGCCCAGGGTCTGCCAGGGTCCGTTCCCGGTCTGCGCCGCGAAGGTGACCCGGTCGAAGCCGCCGCCGTCGACGTCGGCGCCGACGGTCACGGTGCCGGACGAGCCGTCGGCGGGTGTGCGGAGCGCGATCCGCGGCGCCGCCGCGACCGGGGCGAGCTTCGTACCCGCCTTGAGGACGACGGAGGACAGCGCCGGCACGGTGACGGTGACCTTGCGGTCCGCGCCACTGGTCAGCCGCTCCCCCGCCGCCGGGTAGATCCGGTCGAAGCCCTGGCCGGCCGAGAAGGTGTCCAGGGTGACGGCCTTCGCCTCGGTCGCGTTGTTGACCGCGACCAGGTACTCGACCTGCTGGGCGGCGTCGATCCGGGAGAACGCGTACACGCCCGGGCCGTCCGCCGCGTACCGCTGGATCTGGGCGCCGTCGGCGAGCGCCGGGTGGTCGCGGCGGAGCTGGGCCAGCCCGGCGATGCCTTGGTAGAGCTCGCCGGTCCGCCCGTAGCGGTCGGCGGAGCCGGCGGAGCCGCCGAGCACCCGGTCGCTGTTGTAGGACGGGGTCTGCGAGGCGAAGAGGTCCTGCCGGGCGTCCTTGTCGCCGCCCGCGCCGGTGAAGCCCTGCTCGTCGCCGTAGTAGACGACGGGCTGGCCGCGGGTGAGGAACTGCAGCTCGCTGCCGAGCCGGTCCTTCTTCAGCAGGGTGGCCTCGTCGGCGCCCGGGTTGTCGCTCAGCAGGAAGGAGCCGAACCGGCCCATGTCGTGGTTGCCGAGGAAGGTCGGCAGCTCGTAGGCGTCGGTGTCGGCGGTGGTGTAGCGGTAGTCCTGCCCGTACACGTCGGCGAGGTTCCGGGCCGAGCCGCCCTGCGAGACGTAGGAGCGGGCGGCGTTCTGGAACGGGAAGTCGAGGGTGGCCTGGAGCCTGCCCTTGGTGACGTAGGGCGAGGTGACCGCCGGGTCGCCGGAGTAGACCTCGCCGAACATGAAGAACTTCTTGTTCCCCTGCTTGGCGGCGAAGTCCTTGAGCGCCGGGGCCCACTGCTGCCAGAAGGCCATGTTGACGTGCTTGACGGTGTCGATCCGGAAGCCGTCCACGCCGGCGTCCTTCACCCACTGCTGGTAGACCTTCTCGAAGCCCTTCTCCACCCGGGGGTTCTGGGTGTCGAGGTCGTCCAGGCCGGAGAAGTCGCCCTCGGTCGCGGACTCGCCGACAAAGGTGGAGTCCCCCCGGTTGTGGTAGAGCGAGGGGTCGTTGAGCCAGGACGGGGTCTTGGCGGTGGCGTCGGCCGGGTTGCGGAACACCGGGCTGTACGGGAACGAGTCCTTGGTCAGCTTCGGCCAGGCCGGCGTCGGGGTCGGGGTCGGGCCCGGCGCCGGGGCCTGGCCGGTGGCCGCGAGGGCGTCGGCCACGGCGGTCTCGTCGACCGGGCGGCCGTCGGCGTCCAGCACCGGGTAGGCACCGGTGGAGCGGTAGCCGTACTGCTGCTGCTGGTAGTCGATGACGTCGGCGGTGTGGTTGGTGATGACGTCGAAGAAGACCTTGATCCCGCGCTGGTGCGCCTTGGCTATCAGCTCCTTGAGCTGGTCGTTGGTGCCGAAGTGCGGGTCGACCTGGGTGAAGTCGGTGATCCAGTAGCCGTGGTAGCCGGCCGAGGCGCCCGCCGGGTCGCCCGCGCCCTGGACGGGCTTGTTCTTGAAGATCGGCGCCATCCAGATCGCGGTGGTGCCGAGGTCCTGGATGTAGTCGAGGCGCTGGATCAGGCCCGCGAGGTCGCCGCCGTGGTAGAAGCCCTTGTCGGCCGGGTCGAGGCCGTGGTCCAGCCTGCTGCCGGTGATCCCGCCGGTGTCGTTGGCGTGGTCACCGTTGGCGAAGCGGTCCGGCAGGACGAAGTAGAACTGCTCGCGGGTGAGGTCGTGCCGCCCGGCGGTGGCGGCGAGCGCGGCGTCCGAGGGCGGGGCGGGCGGGGCGGCGGCGAGGGCCGCGGGGGCGGCGCCGAGGGTCGCGGCGGTCAGCGAGGCGGCGAGCAGCACCGCCGTCCGACCGGGTCTGCGGGTACTGCTGCTCCGCCGGCGGCGGGGCGGGAGATCGGCCACGGAGGGCTCCCTGCGGGAAGGGGGTGATCGAGTTGCCAGGACGCTAGCGGGCTGCAATATGTTTCAGCAAGATGCAGAAACCGTTTCCTCCGGGGAAAATGCGCCTGTCGTACCGGTGCCCCGACCCCCGATTGCGCCGGTCGATCCGCTCGGCGTGAGAATGGGACGTATGTCCGTCCCACCGGTTCGCCCCAGACTCAGCCGCATCCCCTACCCCGGTGGGAGAGACCCCCTAGCCCTCAAGGGGGACAACCGGTGAAGAATCCACTTCCAGAGGATGAGCAGACGGCTACGGGACGTCTGGCAGACTTCTCGTCCATGGGGGAACCGACCGAGATCCAGCAGCCCGGTGCCGAGCACGCCGACGCGGCGCACGGTGGCGGTTCCGGAGCGGGCCAGGCCCACCGGGGCCGGATGCCCGACGGAGCCACCCGTGCCGCCCAGTCCCGCTCGGCCGCGCTGCGCAGCCGCATCCGCGACCAGCGCCGTTCACCGGCGCGGCCACGGATCTGGTTCGAGCTGGCCCTGATCGGGATCAGCTACTGGGTCTACTCCCTCGTGCGCAACGCCGTCCCCGAGCAGGAGGCGATAGCCCAGAAGCACGCGTCGTGGATCTGGGAGTTCGAGCAGAACATCGGCGTCGCCGTGGAGCGCTCGGTGAACCACACGGTCGACAAGGTCGGCTGGCTGATCACCGGGATGAACTACTACTACGCGACGCTGCACTTCATCGTCACCATCGGTGTCCTGGTCTGGCTCTACCGCCGCCACCCCGGGCGCTACAGCGCGGCCCGCACGGTGCTGTTCGTCACCACCGGCATCGCGCTGGTCGGCTTCTACTTCTTCCCGCTGGCCCCGCCCCGTCTGATGACCGACGGCGGATTCGTGGACACCGTGAAGGCCCACGGCACCTGGGGGTCGATGGCCTCCGGGCCGGCCACCCACGTGTCCAACCAGTTCGCGGCGATGCCCTCGATGCACATCGGCTGGTCGATGTGGTGCGGCCTGGCGATCTTCTTCCTGGCCCGCCGGACGTGGGTCCGCGTCCTCGGGCTGCTGTACCCGACGGCCACGCTGGTCGTGATCGTCTCGACCGCCAACCACTTCTGGATGGACGCCGTCGGCGGCGAGCTCTGCCTGCTGGTCGGCTTCCTCACCGCCCGGTGGATCTACCACGTCTGGCCCTACCGACTGCCCAGGGTGCCCGCCCGGGAGTCGGCGGAGGAGCCGGTCACCGTCCCCGAGCAGTGGAGCGAGCCGGCCGTCGGCGCCGGACGCCGCTGAGCACAGGCGACACCGGGAGGGCCCCGCGCGATGCGCGGGGCCCTCTCCGTCGTCGGCTGCCGGCCGTCAGCCGTAGAAGAGCCGCTCCACCACCGCCCGGGCCCGCCGGGTGGTGCGCCGGTAGTCGTCCACCAGCTCCCCGCTGTGCCCGGCCCCGTACCCGAGGTAGCGGGCCACCCCGGCCAGCTCCCGGGCATCCCCGGGGAAGCTGTCCCCCGGCCGGCCGCGCACCAGCATCACCGCGGACCGCACCCGTGAGGCGAGCACCCAGGCGGCGTCCAGCACCGCCGCGTCGTCCTCCTCGACCAGCCCGGCCCGCACCGCGGCCGCCAGAGCGGCCCTGGTCCGGGTGGTGCGCAGCTCCGGCAGCCGGTGCCCGTGCTGCAGCTGGAGCAGCTGGACGGTCCACTCGACGTCGGCCAGCCCGCCCCGCCCGATCTTGGTGTGGGTGGTCGCGTCGGCCCCGCGCGGCAGCCGCTCCGCCTCGATCCGGGCCTTGATCCGCCGGATCTCCACCACGTCCCGCTCCGCCACCCCGCTGCCCGGGTAGCGCAGCGGGTCGATCAGCTGCCGGAACCGCGCGCCCAGCTCCGCGTCCCCGGCCACCGGCTCGGCCCGCAGCAGCGCCTGGCTCTCCCAGGCGTGCGACCAGCGCCGGTAGTACGCCGTGTAGGACGCGAGGGTGCGCACCAGCGGGCCGTTGCGGCCCTCCGGGCGAAGGTCGGCGTCGACCTCCAGCGGCGGCTCGGTGGACGGCGCGGAGAGCAGCGTGCGCAGCTCGTGGCAGACCGCCTGGGCCGCCTTGGCCGCCTCCTGGTCCAGCGAGCCGAGCAGCGGCTCGTGGACGAAGAGCACGTCCGCGTCGGATCCGTAGCCGAGTTCGTGGCCGCCGAACCGGCCCATCGCGATCACCGCGATCCGGGTCGGCAGATCCCCGTTCCGGGCCTCCCAGCCGGCGATGCAGGCGCGCAGCGCGCCCTGCAGGGTGGCGGCGTTGATCGCGGTGAGCGCCTCGCCGCCGGCGTCCAGGGCCTCGGCGGGATCGTCACCGAGGCGGCCCAGCACGTCGGCGGCGGCCGTCCGGAAGAGCTCGCGGCGGCGCACCGAACGGGCCGCGGCGACCGCGGCGCCGGTGGAGTCGGCACGGCCGACGGCGGCCAGTATCTCCTGCTCCAGCCCGGCCCGGCCGCGCGGCACCAACCCCTGCGGATCGCCCAGCATGGCCACCGCCTCGGGAGCGCGCAGCAGCAGGTCGGGCGCGAGCCGCCCGGCCGACAGCACCCGGGCCAGCTGCTCCGCGGCAGCGCTCTCGTCACGCAGCAGCCGCAGGTACCAGGGGGTGCGGCCGAGCGCGTCGGAGACCTGGCGGAAGTTGAGCAGCCCCGCGTCCGGATCCGCGGAGTCGGCGAACCAGCCGAGCAGCACCGGCAGCAGGGTGCGCTGGATGGCCGCCTTGCGGCTGACGCCGGAGGCGAGCGCGGAGAGGTGGCGCAGCGCGGCGGCCGGGTCGGCGTAGCCGAGCGCCTCCAGCCGGGCCCGGGCCGCGTCCGGGCGCAGGCCGGCCGCACCGCTCGGCAGTTCGGCGACGGCGTCGAGCAGCGGCCGGTAGAACAGCTTCTCGTGCAGCCGGCGGACCTCCACCGCGTGCCGCTTCCACTCCCGCTGGAGGGCGGCGACCGGGTCGGCCCGGGTGTCGTCGTTGATCAGCGGGGCGAGCGAGCGGGCCAGCCGGCGCTGGTCCTCCTCGGCGGTCGGCATCAGGTGGGTGCGGCGCAGCCGGTGCAGCTGGATCCGGTGCTCCAGCGAGCGCAGGAACCGGTAGGCGGCGTCCAGCGAGGCGGCGTCGGCCCGGCCGACGTAGCCGCCGCGGGAGAGCGCGGCGAGCGCCTCCAGGGTGTTGCCGCTGCGCAGCGCCAGGTCGGTGCGGCCGTGCACGAGCTGGAGCAGCTGGACGGAGAACTCGACGTCGCGCAGCCCGCCGGGGCCGAGCTTGAGCTGGCGGTCCAGCTCGGTGGCCGGGATGGAGTCGACCACCCGGCGGCGCATCTGCTGCACGTCGGCGACGAAGTTGTCCCGGGTGGCGGCCTGCCAGACCATCGGCTCCAGCGCGGCCAGGTACGCGGTGCCCAGCTCGGCGTCCCCGGCGACCGGGCGGGCCTTGAGCAGGGCCTGGAACTCCCAGGTCTTGGCCCACCGCTGGTAGTACGCGACGTGGCTGGCGAGGGTGCGGACCAGCGGGCCGTTGCGGCCCTCCGGGCGCAGGTTGGCGTCGACCGGCCAGATGGTGCCCTCGCCGGTGGTGTCGGCGCAGAGCCGGGTGAGCGCGGCGGCCAGCCGGGTGGCGGCCTTGATCGCCTCGTGCTCGTCGACGCCCTCCCGCGCCTCGGCGACGAAGATCACGTCCACGTCGGAGACGTAGTTGAGCTCGCGCCCGCCGCACTTGCCCATGCCGATGACGGCGAGGCGGCAGGCGTCGGCGGCGGCCCGGTCCTCCTCGGAGGCGATGTCCAGGGCGGTCTGCAGGGTCGCGCCGGCCAGGTCGGCCAGCTCGGCGGCGGTCTGCGCGAGGTCGGTGGTACCGGTGAGGTCGCGGGCGGCGATGGCGAGCAGGCAGCGGCGGTAGGCGACCCGCAGCGCGTCCGCCGGGCTGACCGCGTCGTCCGCCCGGACGCCCTGCTGGAGCGCGCGCAGGAAGTCCTCCGGGCCGGGGTGCATGTCGCGCAGCTCGAAGGTGACCAGGGCGTGCCAGTCGTGCGGGTGCCGGGCCAGGTGGTCGGCGAGCGCGGTGGACGCGCCGAGGACGCCGAGGAGCCGGTCGCGCAGCGGCTTGGAGGTGGTGAGGGTGTCGCGCAGGGTGTGCCGGTCCGGCTCGTCGGCGGCCTCCAGCAGGCGGGCGAGCCCGAGCAGGGCGAGGTCGGGGTCGGCGGTGGCGCCGAGCGCGTCCAGCAGGACGGGGTCGTCGGCCAGCTGTTCCAG
This sequence comes from Kitasatospora sp. NBC_01560, assembly GCF_045208415.1. NCBI lineage: Bacteria > Bacillati > Actinomycetota > Actinomycetes > Kitasatosporales > Streptomycetaceae > Kitasatospora > Kitasatospora sp. NBC_01560. The sequence goes on from NZ_CP109364.1 coordinate 3,131,133, forward strand.
ACCCGGTCCGGCGAGCAGCCGAACGGCCTGGGCCGGATCGGTGAACCCGCGCCGGACCAGCCTGATCTCCGGCCGGCTCACCCGGCTCCCTGCTCGCTGCTCCTCCACCGCCATGGCCCCTCCATCCGCCCGCTCAGCAGGTTACGCGCCCTCACGGCGCCGCGCCGGGCAGGATCGCGGACCGGACCCGCCCGGTCCGGGATCAGCCGGTGGACCGGGCGGAATCAGGTCGAACGGCGGGGGTACCCCGTACCGGCGGGCGGCCACCGCGGGATCGGGAACGCCGGGCGCCCGGCGAGCTCGATCCCGCGGGACGGCAAACGTCCCGGCCGCTGGACGGCCGGGACGGCACCCCCGGGTGGCCACGCGGTGCGACCCGGCACCCGGGACACCCGTCACCCCCGGGGGACGGACCGGTCATGCGCGGCGTCGGCTGAGCCGCATCACCGCCACACCCGCCGCGAGGAACGCGGCCGAGAGACCGAGCAGGATCGGCGTCCCCTCGTTGCCCGTCTCGGCCAGCTCCCCGTGGTGCTGGCTGCCGGACGCGTGCTCCTGGCCCGCACCGTGGTGCTGGTAGCCGGACCCGTGCTCCCCGCCCCCACTCTGGTGCGGGCCCTTCCCCTCGTACTCGTGCCCGCCGTGGTGGGCCGGCTTCTCCGGCGTCCGCTCCTTCGCGACGAGCGAGACCTTGCCCAGGTTCTTCGAGATCTGGTGGTTGGCCTGGTGGGCGGCCTGGTTCTGCTGGTTGGACAGGTTGTTGGTCTGCGCGGCCGACTGGTTGTTCTGCGCCGAGTTCTGCGCGCTGTTCTGCGCGGAGTTGTTCGAGTTGCTGGTCGCGCTGTTGTTCGCGCTGTTGTTGAGGTTGTTGGAGACGCTGTTCTGCACGATGACGGTGACGTTGACGTGCTGGTCCTGCCCCTGGGTCTGCTCGCCGCTCTGGCCCTGACCCTGGCTCTGCTGGCTGCTCTGACCCTGACCCTGGCCCTGGCCCTGGTTCTGCTCGTTGCTCTGGCCCTGCCCCTGCCCCTGCCCCTGCCCCTGCCCCTGGCCCTGGCCCTGCCCCGGACCGCCGTGGTCGCCGTGGTCGCCGTGGTCGCCGTGACCCTCGTGCCCGCCGTGGTCACCATGGCCCTCGTGCCCGCCGTGACCCTCGTGCCCACCGTGGTCACCATGGCCCTCGTGCCCACCGTGACCCTCGTGCCCACCGTGCCCGTCCTCCTCGCAGGGCTCGTCGTGGCCGGCCGGCTTCCCCTCGGGGTGCGCGCCCGCCGGCGGCTGGGCGCCGGGCTGACCGCGCTCGGGGGCGACCTCACCCGGCTGGACCGACTCGCCCTGCACGGCGGCATCGGCATCGGCGTCGATCCGCTCCTCGTCCGACGCCCGGCTGTCGGCCACGGCCATGGCCACGGTGTCGGCGTCGAGGTCGGTGTCGGTCCGCTGGGCCGGGCGGACGGGACCCGAGTAGAGGGTGCTGCGGCCGGTGAAGCTCCAGGCGCCGTCGGCGGAGCTGTTGTCCTCCTCGGCCAGCCGGAGGAGGCTGTCGACCCATTCGCCCTGGGCCTCCGCCGATTCGACGGTCGCGCCGTGATCGATGAGGGGCGAGGCGTGGGCCGTGCAGGCCGGGCCCCACACGAGAGCGGCCGAGGCCAGTCCGGACACGACCAGGGTGGTGATTCGAGTACGCATGACACTCCAGGATGATCCGCAAAACGGATCTTCTGAATACGCCCCTTCGCCACCCGGCCCCGGTTCGCACCGCTGCAGGTTAACCGCATTGGCCCAACGAATTAGCGTGCGCGGAGGACGCCGGCCGAGCCGGCCGCCCCACCCCCTCGCCAGCAGCCCCCGGGCCGCACGGAGAACGAAGCGGGCCCGCCCCCGATCGGAGCAGGCCCACTCGCACGTTGATGATCCGTCAGAGCACCTGGAGGTTCTTCCGCAGCTCGAAGGGGGTGACCTCGGAGCGGTACTCCTCCCACTCCTGGCGCTTGTTGCGGAGGAAGAAGTCGAACACGTGCTCGCCGAGGGTCTCGGCGACGAGCTCGCTGCGCTGCATCAGGTCGATGGCCTCGCCGAGGTTCTGCGGCATCGGCTGGATGCCGAGGGCGCGGCGCTCGGAGTCGCTCAGCGCCCAGACGTCGTCGTCGGCACCGGGCGGCAGTTCGAGGCCCTCCTCGATGCCCTTGAGGCCGGCGGCCAGGGTGACGGCGTACGCGAGGTACGGGTTGCAGCCGGTGTCGAGGGAGCGGACCTCGATCCGGGTGGAGCCCTGCTTGCCCGGCTTGTACATCGGGACGCGGATCAGCGCGGAGCGGTTGTTGTGGCCCCAGCAGATGTACGAGGGGGCCTCGCCGCCGGCGCCCGCGGTGCGCTGCGAGCCGCCCCAGATCCGCTTGTACGAGTTGACCCACTGGTTGGTGACGGCGGCGGTCTCCGCGGCGTACTTCAGCAGGCCGGCGATGAAGGAGCGGCCGACCTTGGAGAGCTGGTACTCGGCGCCGGACTCGTGGAAGGCGTTGCGGTCGCCCTCGAAGAGCGAGAGGTGGGTGTGCATGCCCGAGCCGGGGTGGTCGGAGAACGGCTTCGGCATGAAGGTGGCGTACACGCCCTGCTCCAGCGCGACCTCCTTCATGACCAGGCGGAAGGTCATGATGTTGTCGGCGGTGGAGAGCGCGTCGGCGTACCGCAGGTCGATCTCCTGCTGGCCGGGGGCGCCCTCGTGGTGGGAGAACTCCACCGAGATGCCCATCGACTCCAGCATGGTGATCGCCTGGCGGCGGAAGTCGTGGCCCACCCCGCGCGGGGTGTGGTCGAAGTAGCCGGACTGGTCGGCGGGGATCGGCGCGGTGCCGTCGCCGGGCAGGTTCTTCAGCAGGAAGAACTCGATCTCGGGGTGGGTGTAGAAGGTGAAGCCGAGTTCGGAGGCCCGCTCCAGGGTGCGCTTCAGCACGAACCGCGGGTCGGCGAAGGAGGGCGAGCCGTCCGGCATCAGGATGTCGCAGAACATCCGGGCCGTCCCGGGCGTCTCCGAGCGCCAGGGCAGGATCTGGAAGGTGGTCGGGTCCGGCTTCGCGATCATGTCGGACTCGTAGACCCGGGCGAAGCCCTCGATCGCCGAGCCGTCGAAGCCGATGCCCTCCTCGAAGGCCTGCTCCAGCTCGGCCGGCGCGACCGCGACCGACTTCAGGAACCCGAGCACGTCGGTGAACCACAGCCGGACGAAACGGATGTCACGCTCTTCGAGCGTCCGAAGCACGAACTCCTGCTGCTTGCCCATGGGGACAGTCTCACCTCTGCTCTTTACGTTCGTGTTACGCCCGGAAACCACCCGAAAGCGACTGACCCCATCATGGCGGATCACCGGCGCCGTGGGCAGTGGCGACCCCCGGCCGAGACATTGCGTCAGATGGACGATAAACTCCGGGGCATGCCCAATCTCCGTCTCGCCCTGAGCCAGACCGACCCCTGGGTCGGTGACATCGCACGCAACAGCGATGAGGTGGTGCACTGGACCAAGCGGGCGGCCGAGGCCGGCGCCCAGCTGGTCGCGTTCCCCGAGATGGCCCTGACCGGGTACCCGGTCGAGGACCTCGCCCTGCGCCGCTCCTTCGTCGAGGCCTCGCGGTCCGCGCTGGTCGAGCTGGCCGGCCGGCTGGCCGCCGAGGGGCTGGGCGAGCTGCCGGTGGTGGTCGGCTACCTCGGCCGCTCCGAGCACGCCTCGCCGCGGTTCGGCCGCCCGGCCGGGTCCCCGCAGAACTGCGCCGCCGTGCTGCACCGGGGCGAGGTGGTGACCCGGTTCGCCAAGCACCACCTGCCCAACTACGGCGTGTTCGACGAGTACCGCTGGTTCGTCCCGGGCGACCAGCTGCCGGTGCTGCGGCTGCACGGGGTCGACGTCGCGCTGGCGATCTGCGAGGACATCTGGCAGGACGGCGGCCGGGTGACCGCCGCCCGCGAGGCCGAGGCCGGCCTGCTGCTGGTGATCAACGGCTCGCCGTACGAGCGGAACAAGGACGACGCCCGGCTGGAGCTGGTGCAGCGCCGCGCCGCCGAGGCGGGCTGCCCGCTCGCGTACGTGAACATGGTCGGCGCCCAGGACGAGCTGGTCTTCGACGGCGACTCGATCGTGGTCGGCACGGACGGCGAGGTGCTGGGCCGGTCGCCGCAGTTCGAGGAGCACCTGCTCGTCCTGGACCTGGAGCTGCCCGCCGCGAGCAGCGACCACACCGACGGCCTGCTGCTCAGCGACGGGCTGCAGCTGGTCCGCACCGAACTGGGCGGCGAGCCGCAGGAGGCGCCCGCCGAACCGGTGCGGGCCGAGGTCGCGCCGCGGGTCTCGGACGAGGCCGAGATCTGGGCCGCGCTGGTCTCCGGCACCCAGGCGTACGTGCGCAAGAACGGCTTCCGCTCGGTGCTGATCGGCCTCTCCGGCGGCATCGACTCGGCCCTGGTGGCGGCCATCGCGGTGGACGCGATCGGCGCGGAGAACGTGTACTGCGTCTCGATGCCGAGCCGGTACTCCTCGGACCACTCGAAGGACGACGCGGCCGAGCTGGCCCGCCGCACCGGGCTGCACTTCCGGACGGTGTCGATCGCCCCGATGTTCGACGCCTACCTGGCGGCCACCGAGCTGACCGGCCTGGCCGAGGAGAACCTGCAGTCGCGGCTGCGCGGCACGCTGCTGATGGCGATCTCCAACCAGGAGGGGCACATCGTGCTCGCGCCCGGCAACAAGAGCGAGCTGGCGGTCGGCTACTCCACCCTGTACGGCGACTCGGTGGGCGCGTTCGGCCCGATCAAGGACGTCTACAAGTCGCTGATCTTCCGGCTGGCCCGCTGGCGCAACGAGGAGGCCGAGCGGCGCGGCGAGGTGCCCCCGATCCCCGGGAACACCATCAGCAAGCCGCCGTCCGCCGAGCTGCGGCCGGACCAGAAGGACACCGACTCGCTGCCCGACTACGACCTGCTGGACACCGTGCTCGACCTCTACGTCGAGGGTGACCAGGGCCGGGACGCGATCGTGGCGGCCGGCTTCGACCCGGCCGTGGTGGACCGGGTCGTCCGGCTGGTCGACGGCGCCGAGTACAAGCGGCGGCAGTACCCGCCGGGCCCGAAGATCTCGGTCAAGGGCTTCGGCCGGGACCGCCGCCTCCCGATCACCAACCGGTGGCGCCAGGGCTGACCGCTACTGGTAGCGGTAGGCGGCGACCACCGCGAGGTGGTCGCTGCCGTCCCGGCCCAGGGTCCGGGAGTCGGTGGGCCGCAGGCCGCCCTTGCTCATGATCTGGTCGATCCGGGCCATCGGGAAGGCGGCCGGCCAGCTGAAGCCGAAGCCGTCGCCGGCCGCACCCTGGGCCGAGCGCATCTGCGAGCTGACCGGCGCCAGGCTGCGGTCGTTCATGGTGCCGTTGAGGTCGCCGAGCAACAGGACCTTCTTCAGCGGCTCGGCCTGGATCGCGTCGCCGAGGGCCTGCGCGCTGGCGTCCCGCTGGTTGACGGTGAAACCCCCCTCGGCCTTCAGCCGGACCGACGGCAGGTGCGCCACGTACACCGCGACCGGGCCCTGCGGGGTGGCGACCTGGGCCCGGAACGCCCTGGTCCAGCCCATCTTGATGTCCACCACGGACACCCCGCTGATCGGGTACGTGGACCAGAGGCCGACGGTGCCCTCCACCGCGTGGTACGGGTAGGTGCCGGCCAGCCCGGTCTCGTAGCTCCGCAGTGCCGTGCCGGCCAGCTCCTGGAGCGCGACGACCTGGGCGCCGGACTCCTTCAGCAGCTTCACGGTGCCCCGGGTGTCGGCGTTCGCCGCGGCCACGTTGTGGCTGAGCACCGTCCAGTCGCCGCCGCCGCCGCTCTTGTCGGTGAGCAGCCCGCCGAACATGTTGAGCCAGATCAGCACCGGCACCAGCAGCGCGACCAGCGCGGTCGCGGAGCGGCGCAGCAGTGCGGCCACCAGCAGCACCGGGACGGCCAGGCCGAGCCAGGGCAGGAAGGTCTCCAGCAGGCTGCCGAGGTTGCCGACGGTGTTGGGCACCTCGGCGTGGAAGGCCAGCAGCGCCGCGGTGAGCAGGGCCAGGACGGCGACGGCCACGCCGCGCCGCCAGGTGGTGCTGCCGCGGCCGTCCCGGCCCCAGCCGCGCAGGCCCAGGAAGCCCGCCCCCGGGCCGCCGGGGCCGCCGGGCCGGGCGTCGGTGCCGTCGGCGGCGGCCGGGTCGCTGCCCCCCGCCTCCGGTACCGCCGCCCGGTCCGCACTGTCCGCCTGCGCCATCCCGTGGCTCCCGTCGTTCGTCCCGCCTGCCGGTCCGGTGCACGACGCCGCCGGTGGGCGGGGCGGGCTGCCGGACTGGTGCCGGTTTGATCGGATTTCCGGCTCAGCCTATGCCGGGACAGACGCGGGGCCGGTGGAGCGGGTTCCGGCGTGGCCGGGTTTGGTGAGCCAGGCCACGCCGGAGCGCCGGGGAAGCGGGCACAACCGGGAGGAAACGGATGGTCGGACGAGGTGGGCCCGGCGCCCCGGGCACCCCGATCCGGAATGCCGGGCTCCACAACGACGCAGGTCAGCGCGGTTCGGCGCAGGTCGATGCAGGTCGGCGGCGGTGCGCGCAGGTACACGCACCGGCGCGGGCCGCGCCCGGCCGGTCTCAGCCCGAAGCGGGCCGGGCCACCGGGCCGGCCAGGCCCTGGAGCAGGGCGTCGACCATCCGGACGGCCAGCGCCGGATCCTCCAGGTCGGAGTCCTCCCAGAGCACGCTGCGGGCGAGGATCGGCCCGATCAGCAGGTCGGCCAGCAGCTCCTCGTCGAGGTCGGCCCGGAGCTCGCCCTCGGCGACGCCCCGGCGGATCACCTCGCGCGCCATCATCCGGCGCGGCATGATCACCCGTTCGCGGTACGCGGCGTGCAGCTCCGGCCAGCTGTGCATCTGGCCGAGCGCGGCCTTGAGCACCCAGCGGGAGCGCTTGGCGAGGCCGCGGATGCGCATGTACTCGACCATCGCGACCAGGTCGTCCCGGGCCGATCCGCCGGTGCGCTCGGGGACGGGCGCCTCCAGCCTGCTGACCATGTCGATCAGCAGGGCCTCCTTGTTGGGCCAGCGCCGGTAGATGGTGGCCTTGCCGACCCCGGCGGCGGTGGCGATGCCCTCGATGGTCAGCTCGGGCAGGCTGGTGCCGGCCGCCATGAGCTCCTCGACCGCGGCGAAGATGGCCTGCTCGGCCGCCTCACTGCGCGGGCGGCCCCGACGCGGGCCGGTGCAGGTCGACGCCGCGGTGGTGTCCGTCGTCATCCTCGCCTTCTCTCCTGGATGTTCGCGGGCGCGCTGCGCCGTCCCCACTCCCGATTGTCGCCCCTGGGCCGGGGCCGGTGAAAGCCGCGGTACGGACGGTGGCCCCGCCCGCCCGGACGCCGCCGGGTGGACAGGGCCCCCATTCTCGCCCAGCGCACCGGCCGGGCGGACACCCGGTCGCGGGCGGGGTGCCCGCGACCGCGTACCGGTCAGACGTCCGCGGCCGCGGTGCCGCGGGCGGGCTCGGCGGCGTCCGACCGCTCCGCCGGCCGGGCGTCCTTCGCCCCGGGCGCGCCGCCGGGCGCGCCGGGACCGCCGGCCGGGAGCCGGCCGGGGAGCAGGAGCCAGGCCAGCAGCGCGCCGACCAGGGTGATGCCGGCGGAGAGCCCGGCCACCACGTGCATGGCGCTGATGAAGGAGTCGTTGGCCGGGCCGACCAGGCCGGCGCCCTGCGGGCCGAGCCGGTCGGCGACGGCCAGGGTGGCCTCCAGGGACTCGCCGGCCTTCTCGCGCAGCGCCTCGGTCGGCAGCTGGTCCAGCTTGTCGGCCATGCCGTCGCGGTAGACGGTGGAGAGCACCGCGCCGAGCACGGCGACCCCGAGCGAACCGCCGACCTGGCGGAAGGTGTTGTTGATCGCCGAACCGGCCCCGGCCTTCTCGCGCGGCAGCGAGCCCATGATGGCGACGGTCACCGGCGGCATGACGTGGGCCATGCCACTGCCCATCAGCAGCCCGAGCACCACCAGCACCCAGATCGGCGTGCCGACGTCCAGCAACTGGTAGCCGACGAAGCCCGCCGCGATCAGCACCATGCCGCCGGCGCAGGTGGCGCGGATGCCGAAGCGGTCGACCACCAGCCGGGCCCGGGGGGCGAACACCAGCTGGGCGACGGCCAGCGGCAGCATCAGCATGCCGGCCTGGAGCGCGCTGTAGCCGCGCACGCTCTGGGTGTAGAAGACGCCGAAGAACGAGACGCCCATCAGCGCGAAGAACACCACGCCGACGACCACCACGGAGGCACTGAAGACCTTGTTGCGGAACCAGGTGACGTCCAGCGCCGGGTGGGAGGTGCGGCGCTCGAACCAGACGAAGGCGACCAGCGCCGCCACGCCGACCAGCATCGGCACCAGGGCCGCGGCCGCGGTGAAGTCGGCCAGCTCGCCGCCCTTGATGATGCCGTAGATCAGCGCGACGAGGCCGATGATCGACAGCAGCACGCCTATCGGGTCGAGCCGGCCCGGGTTCGGGTCCTTGGACTCGGGCACCAGCAGCACCATCGCGACCAGGGCGATCACCACGATCGGGACGTTGATCAGGAAGACCGAGCCCCACCAGAAGTGCTCGATCAGCAGGCCGCCGGTGATCGGGCCGATCGCGATGGCCAGGCCGACCGCGCCGGCCCAGATGCCGATCGCCTTGGGCTGCTCGGCGCGCTCGAAGACGTTCATGATGATGGCCAGCGTGGCCGGCATCGCCAGCGCACCGCCGACACCCATCAGGGCGCGGTACCCGATGAGTTCACCGGGCGAGGCGGCCAGCGCGGAGAGCAGCGAGGCGATCCCGAAGACCACCATGCCGGCGAGCAGCGCGCGCTTGCGGCCGAACCGGTCGCCGAGCAGTCCGGCGGTGAACAGCAGCCCCGCGAAGACCAGGGTGTACGAGTTGATCGACCATTCCAGGTCGCTCTGGCTGGCACCGAGGCCGGTGGGCGCCGGGGACGCGATGGTCTTCATCGCGACGTTGAGGATCGAGTTGTCGAGAACGACGACGAGCAGGGCGAGCACCAGGGTGCCCAGAATCGCCCAGCGGCGGCGGTGGATGGCTTCGGGCACGCGGGGTGGCGCGGCTGCGGTGGTCATGGCGGATCCCGTCCGTGGTGGCGTGGCACTGGCGGGCAATTCCGAGTCGAATGCGTCTCGTAACCCCCCGAACAGCGTAGCGCGACTTTCGATACGAGACGACTCCGTTTCATAAAGTTTGGGCAAAGCCGCCGCTCACCCGCTCTTGCCACGGACCGGTGTGGCGTGGATCGCACCCGACTCCGTGCACGCCTCTTTGCGCCCGTGCCGGCCCGTGCAAACATGGAGGTGATCCGGGGACGCCGCACGGCGCCACGAGACGACAACCCTTCAGGAGCCTGTTCGATGAACGCTTCTTCGCCTTCGCCTGCCCAGGACCGGGCGTCGACCGCCACCCTCTACGGCGGGGTCACCAACCGCCGCATCACCGTCCGGGACCTCGCCGCCGCCAAGCAGCGCGGCGAGAAGTGGTCGATGCTCACCGCCTACGACGCCCTGACCGCGGGCGTCTTCGACGAGGCCGGCACCCCGGTGCTGCTGGTCGGCGACTCGGCGGGCAACTGCCACCTCGGCTACGAGACGACCGTACCGGTGACCATGGATCAGATGGTGATGCTCTCCGCAGCCGTCGTCCGCGGCACGAAGCGGGCCATGATCGTGGCCGACCTGCCCTTCGGCTCCTACCAGGAGTCCCCCGCCCAGGCCATGCACAACGCCGCCCGGCTGATGAAGGAGGCCGGGGTCGGAGCGGTCAAGCTGGAGGGCGGCGAACGCAGCGCCCGCTCGATCGAGCTCCTGGTCGAGGCCGGCGTCCCGGTGATGGCCCACATCGGCCTCACCCCGCAGTCCGTGCACGCGTTCGGCGGCTACCCCGTCCAGGGGCGCGGCGACGAGGCGGCGCACCGGCTCCTGCGCGACGCCAAGGCCGTCCAGCAGGCCGGTGCCTTCGCCGTCGTCCTGGAGGCCGTCCCCGCCGAGCTGGCCGCCCAGGTCACGGAGCAGCTCTCCGTCCCGACCGTCGGCATCGGCGCCGGCGTCGACTGCGACGCCCAGGTCCTGGTCTGGACCGACTTCGCCGGCATGACGGCCGGCCGGGTGCCGAAGTTCGTCAAGCAGTACGCCAACCTGCGGGCCGTCCTCGGCGACGCCGCCCGCGCGTTCGCCGAGGACGTGCAGTCCGGCACCTTCCCGGCGCCCGAGCACACCTTCCACTGACGGGCCGGTGGGGCCCCGCTCCGGTGTGCGGAGCGGGGCCCCACCGCACACCCCGGCCCCGCGCCGCCACCCCGGCGGCCACCACGCCGTCGCCCTGCCGGCCCCGCACCGTCGCCCTGCCGGCCCCGCACCGTCGCCCTGCCGGCCCCGCACCGTCGCCCTGCCGGCCGCGTGCCGTCCTCCTGCCGGCCACCGCGCGACAGCAGCGCGACAGCGGGATGACAGCAGCCCGGGGGCCCGGCCCCCGCGGTGACAGCCGGGCGACAGCCGGGCCGGGCAGCCTGGGGGCATGACACGAATCACCACCGCCCCGAACGACCGGGGGCCCGCCGCGGGCAACGCCGTGGAGGTCCACGGCATCGTCAAGCACTACGGCGCCACCAAGGCCCTCGACGGAGTCGACCTCACCGTCCGCGAGGGCACCGTGCTCGGCGTGCTCGGGCCCAACGGCGCCGGCAAGACGACGCTCGTCCGCATCCTCTCCACGCTCATCAAGCCGGACGCCGGCACCGCCTTCGTCGGCGGCTACGACGTACTGCGCCAGCCCAAGCAGCTGCGCCGCACCATCGGCCTCACCGGCCAGTACGCCTCCGTCGACGAGATGCTCTCCGGCTACGAGAACCTCTACCTGATCGGCCGGCTGCTCGACCTCTCCCGCAAGGACGCCAAGGCCCGCGCCACCGAACTGCTGGAGCGGTTCTCGCTCACCGAGGCCGCCAAGCGGATCGCCAAGACCTACTCCGGCGGCATGCGCCGCCGGCTCGACCTGGCCGCCTCCATGATCGGCCGCCCCCGGGTGCTCTACCTGGACGAGCCCACCACCGGCCTGGACCCGCGCACCCGCAACGAGGTCTGGGACGAGGTGCAGCGGATGGTCGCCGAGGGCTCCACCGTGCTGCTCACCACCCAGTACATGGAGGAGGCGGAGCAGCTCGCCGACGAGCTGACCGTGATCGACCGGGGCCGGGTGATCGCCGCCGGCCAGGTGTCCGAGCTCAAGGCCCAGGTCGGCGGCCAGACCCTGCAGGTCCGCCCGGTGCACCGGGCCGAACTGCCCGAGATGGCCCGCTGCGTGCAGGAGACCGGGATCGCCGAGGCGACCTTCTCCACCGACACCGGGCTGCTGTCGGTGCCGATCACCGGCGAGGAGCAGCTCACCGCCGTCGTCGGGGTGCTCGGCACCCGCGGCTTCGCCATCGCCGGCATCGACACCAAGGTGCCCAGCCTGGACGAGGTCTTCCTCACCATCACCGGCAAGTCCGCGGCCACCGCGGCGCCCGCCCCCAGCCTCGCCAAGGAGCCCGTCGCATGAGCACCGCAACCGTCGAGCCCACCCGGGTGGAGGACACCCGGATCGGCCTGAGCGGCACGCTGCGCCACCTCGGTGCGCTGACCCGCCGCAACCTGATGCGGATCAAGGCGGACCCGGAGTCGATGTTCGACGCGGTGCTGATGCCGATCATCTTCACCGTGCTCTTCGTCTACGTCTTCGGCGGCGCGATCTCCGGCGGCCAGGACGCCTACAAGCAGTACATGATCCCCGGCCTGCTCGGACAGACCGGCATCACACTGGCGATGGCCGTCGGCACCGGCCTGAACAGCGACTTCCAGACCGGGGTGATGGACCGGTTCCGGACGCTGCCGATCGGCAGGTCCTCCGTCCTGCTCTCCAAGATCGTCGCGGAGACCTGCCGGGCGCTGGTCTCCTTCACCATCCTGATCGCCTTCGCCATGATCCTCGGCTTCGAGGTGAAGACCGGTCCGCTGGAGCTGCTCGCCGCGGTCGGCCTGTCACTGTTCTTCGGCATGTCGATCGTCTGGATCTCGATGCTGCTCGGGATGTCGCTGAAGAGCGTCCAGGCCGTCCAGGGGGTCTCGATGCTCGTCCTGATGCCGATGCAGTTCGGCAGCTCGATCTTCGCGCCGACCGACACCATGCCGGGCTGGCTGCAGTCCTTCACCAAGGTGAACCCGCTGTCCGCGCTCGCCGACGCCTGCCGGGCCCTGCTCAACGGCGAGGGCCCGGTGGCCCACCCGGTGCTGATCGTGCTGGGCTGGTCGATCGGCATCACCGCGGTCTTCGCCCCGCTCGCGGTGGCCCGGTTCCGCAAGCGGACCTGACGCCGCACCGGGCCCGGCTCCCCGCACGGGCCGCCGGGTACCGCCCACGGGCCCCGCGGCCCCACCCGACCGCCGGCCGGCCGACCCCTGGGACGGGGGGTCAGCCGGCCGGCCTCCCGTTCATCAGGTCCAGCAGCTCCCGGACCCGTCCCACCGGGGTCGCGGCACCCTCCGCGTACGCCGCCTCGAACGCCTCGTCCCCGAGCAGCCCGCGCAGGCCCTCCTCGGCCCGCTCGCGCTCGATGCGGTCCAGGTAACCGCCCTTCGGCCCGTTGAGCCCGGAGTGGCCGCCGAGCAGCACCGCCGCCCGGCGGGCCGCGTCGAGGTCCCCGTCGCGCTCGGCGAACGCCCGCAGGACACCGGCCGCCGCCGGCACCATCATCGCCGCCATCTGCTCCGCGAAGCTGCTCGCGGACTCCGGCACGGAGAACAGCAACCGCCGCCCCTCGTTGACCAGTTCGCGCCCCTGATCCGGATCCCCGGCCCGCGCCGTGACCCAGCCGCGGGTGACCGCCAGCAGCCCGCCGACCAGGCCGGGGGCGAAGAAGCCGGCCCGGCCCAGGCTGAGCGACTCCAGCGTGGCCAGGGCCTCGTCGTACTCGCCGCGCTCGGCGAGGATCCCGCAGAGCATCAGGTGACCGAAGAGCAGCGCGCCGCCGGCCGCCTGGGTGTCCTCCGGATCGACCTCGGCCAGCGCCTCGCGGATCCGCCGCTCCCCCTCCGCGAGGTCGCTGCCGAGCAGGGCGCTGCCGAGGTGGATCCGCAGCATCGGCACCTCCTGCGGGGCGCCGAGCTCCTCCGCCAGCTCGATCGCCCGCCGGTACGCGGCGACGGCCTCCTCGGCGCTCCCCCGGTGGGCCATCGCCTCGCCGTGGGCCGCGTAGGCCTGCGACATCCCCCAGCGGTCGCCCGTCCGGCGGAACAGCTCCAGGGACTCCTCGCCGTCGCGGATCGACTGCTCCAGCCCGCCGGGCCAGTCGTTCATCAGCTTGGCCCGGATCTGCAGGATGAACGCCAGGTCGGTGGGGGCCCCGTGCCGGCGGCAGCCCTCCACCGCGTCGTCCAGCAGCTCCCGCAGGACCTCCGGCCGGCCCGCCAGGAACGCCGCGAACACCCGCATCAGGCCGGGGAACCGGTAGCTCTGCGGGAGGTCGGGGGTGTAGGCGTCGAGCAGGCCCCGGGAGAGCCGGGCGGCCTCCCCGTCGGCCAGCACGTCGAGGTTGCCCTCGAAGAGCCCGACCAGGCGGTACGTCGCCAGCTGGCGGCGCGCCTCCGCGGCCACCGCGGGCGGCATCGGCAGGCGGTGGTCCAGCACGCCGTGCTCCAGCGGCTCCGGCAGCGGACCGGCCGGGTCGAACGGGTCCGGGCCGATCGACCGCACGGCGTCGTACCAGCTGCGGGCCTCCAGGCTGAAGCCGCGCAGCGACCAGTACCAGCTCATGCCGAGCGCGAGGGCCAGCGCGTGCTGCTCGTCGCCGAGGTCCACGGCCCGGCGCAGCGCGGCCCGGATGTTGTCCTGCTCCCGCTCCAGCACCGCCAGCCAGAACAGCTGCTCCGGGCCGTGGATGTGCTGGTCCGCGGTGCGGACCCGCTCGCAGAAATGCTCCAGGTGGCGGCGCTCGACCGCGGCCCGCTCGGCCGAGGCGGCCAGCCGTTCCTCCGCGTACTCGTGGATGGTCTCCAGCATCCGGTAGCGCGGCGGGCCGTCCGCCGCCAGATCGGCCACCACCAGGGACTTGTCGACCAGCGAGAGCAGCCGGTCGGCGACCTCCTCGGCGGGCACCTCCCGCTCGTCGGCGCAGACCGCCTCGGCGTCCTCCAGCGTCCAGCCGCCGGCGAACACCGAGAGCCGCCGGAACACCGCCCGTTCGCGCTTGCCGAGGAGGTCCCAGCTCCAGTCGACCACCGCCCGCAGGGTCTGCTGGCGCGGCAGCAGGGTGCGGCTGCCGCCGGTGAGCAGGGCGAAGCGGCCGTCCAGGCGGTCGGCGATCTGGCGGGCCGTCATCACCCGCAGCCGGGCGGCGGCGAGCTCGATGGCGAGCGGCAGGCCGTCCAGCCGGCGGCAGATCTCGGCGCAGGCCTCCCGGTCGACCTCCGGGTCGAAGCCGGGGCGGGCGGCGGTGGCGCGCTCGGTCAGCAGCCGCAGCGCCACCGGGTCGGGCAGCGGCTCGACCGGCAGGACGGTCTCGCCGGGCACCCCGAGCGGTTCGCGGCTGGTGGCGAGGACGGTGAGGCCGGGGCACTCGGCGAGCAGCTGGTCGGTGAGGTCGGCGGCGGCCTGGACCAGGTGCTCGCAGTTGTCCAGGACGAGCAGCATCCGGCGGTGGCCGCAGTGGTCGGCCAGCCGGCGCAGCGGGTCCTCGGTGCGGCTCTCGATCACCTCGGCGACCATGCCGCCGGTGTGCAGGACGGTCTCGCGCAGACCGAGCGCGGACACCACCGCGGCCGGGACGGCGGCCGGGCTGTCCAGCGGGGCGAGCTCCGCCAGCCAGACGCCGTCCGGCCAGCGCCCGGCGCCCTGCTCGGTGCGGCCGGCCTCGACCGAGAGCCTGGTCTTGCCGGAGCCGCCGGGGCCGGTCAGGGTGACCAGGCGGCTGACGGTCAGGGCGGCGCGGAGCGCGGCGAGATCGCCTTCCCTGCCGACGAAGCTGGTGAGCCGGCCGCGCAGGTTGCCCGTGCTGCGCGGCGGGGCGGCCGCCGGCGACCGGTCGTGGTCGCCGGGCCGGTCCGGGGCGCCGGGCCCGGCGGGATCACCGGGCCGGGCCAGGTCGTGGGGCCGGTCCGGGGCGCCGGACGCGGCCGGCCGGGGCCCCGGGGCCACGCGCGCTCCGGGTGCTCCGGGTGCTCCGGCCTCGGGGGCGGGCCGGGGAACGGCGACCGGGGCCAGCAACTCGGCGTGGAGCGCCTGGAGCCGGCGGCCCGGGTCGACGCCCAGCTCGTCCGCGAGGATGCGCCGGGTCCGCTCGTAGTGGCGCAGCGCCTCGGCGGTGCGGCCGCTCTCGTGCAACGCCCGCACCAGCAGGTACTGCAGTGGCTCGTCCAGCGGCTGCTGCCCGGACAACTCGGCCAGCTCGGCGACCAGTTCGGCGGCCCGGCCGAGGCCGAGGTCGGCGGTGATCCGGTGCCGGCGGGCCTCCTCCCGCTGGGCCTCCAGCCGGGTCGCGGGGCCGCCGGGGTCGGGCAGGTCGGCGAGGGCCGGGCCGCGCCAGAGCGCCAGCGCGGCCCGCAGGTGCTCGGCGGCCGACGCGTGGTCGTCCTCCTCCAGCGCCCGGCGGCCCTCGCCGGCCAGCCGCTGGAACTCGCCGAGGTCGGTGCGCGGCTCGGTCAGCCAGTAGCCGGCCGGGCCGGAGCCGATCCGCTCCCGGCCGATCGTCCGGCGCAGCCGGCCGACCAGGGTCTGCAGGGCGGCGGCGGAGTCCTGCGGCGGCTCGGCGTCCCACACCTCGTCCACCAGCAGCTCGGCCGGCACCGGCCGGCCCTGCCGCAGGGCCAGCGCCGCGAGCAGCGCGCGCAGCCGGGCGCCGCCGAGCGGGACGGGCGTGCCGTCGTCGTGGTGGGCCGTGGTGGTACCGAGGATGCCGTAGTGCACCCGCCCATTCTGATCGATGGCCGCCGGTACCACGCACAATTGTCCGGGCCCGCTCCCGGCACGGCGGAACCGGGGGCGGGGCGCCGTACGTTCACCCGGGACGGCTTGTCCGACAACGGGCCCGCCCGGCATGATCGGTCCCCCTGCCCGTTCCCCAGACACCCCGGAGCACGTACTCATGACCTTCGCCGCAACGCAGCGTTCGCGCAGCGAGGACCGCCGGATCAGCCCGGTGTTCTGGGTGCTGCTCGCGATACTCGCCACGTCCGGCTGGGCGGTCTACGCGGGGTACGGCAACGCCTCGTTCGGGGTGTTCCTGTTCGTGGTGGCGGGCTGGATGGTCTCGCTCTGCCTGCACGAGTACGCGCACGCCCGGACGGCCCTGCACGGCGGGGACCTCACCGTAGGGGCCAAGGGCTACCTGACGCTGAACCCGCTCAAGTACACGAACATCCTGCTCAGCTTCGTGCTGCCGATCGTGTTCGTGATCCTCGGCGGCATCGGCCTGCCCGGCGGCTCGGTCTGGATCGAGCGGCACCGGATCAACGGCCGGCTCAAGCACAGCCTGATCTCGGCGGCCGGCCCGCTGGTGAACCTGCTCTGCGCGGCCGTGCTGCTGATCCCGATCGGCGCGGGCTGGCTGGACGACCCGTCGGTGCACGCCCAGTGGAACGGCTACGAGCTGACCGTCTCGCCGTTCGCCGGCGCGCTCGGCTTCCTCGGGCTGCTCCAGCTGAGCGCGGCCCTGCTGAACCTGCTGCCGGTGCCCGGCCTGGACGGCTACGGGATCGTCGAGCCCTGGCTGTCGTACAAGACCCGGCGCGCGGTGGAGCCGTTCGCCCCGTACGGGATGCTGGCGGTGTTCGCCCTGCTCTGGCAGCCCGAGGTGAACCGGTTCTTCTTCGACGCGGTGTACGGGCTGATGGGCCTCTTCGGTGCGGACGCCGACTACGCCACGCTCGGCCGGTACCTGTTCTCGTTCTGGAAGAACTAGCTCCCCCGGCGAAGCCGGACGCCTTCCGAGAACGGCCTAGCCGTGCAGCGCCCGGTCGCGCTCGGCAACGGCCTTCGCCAGCTTCGCGCGGCGCAGGTTCAGCCAGAGGACGTTGCTCGCGACGCCGGCCAGCGGGATCCACACCAGGCCCCAGAGGTTGCCCTGGACCAGGGCGACCACCGCGGCGGCCAGCGTGAGGATGACGACGATCGAGGCGAACAGGGACGTACGGGGCATGGCGGGGGCTCCTACTGCGGGCTGACGGTCGGCTCCCATTGTCGCCGACCTCACCCCCGGACCGGGTCCAGGGGTGAGGCCGGCGGGCAGCGCGCCGCCGCCGGCCGGACGGGGCTCCCGGACCGGGAGCCCCGTCCGGGAGCCCCGTCCGGGAGCGCGGCTCAGACGTCGGTGATCCGCAGGCCCGCGTGGGCCTTGTACCGGCGGTTGACCGAGATCAGGTTGGCCACCAGCGACTCCACCTGGTGGGCGTTGCGCAGCCGGCCCGCGAAGATGCCGCGCATCCCCGGGATGCGGCCGGCCAGCGCCTGCACCACGTCGGTGGCGGCGCGCTCGTCACCGAGCACCATCACGTCGGTGTCGATCCGCTCGACCGTCTCGTCCTGGAGCAGCACCGCCGAGAGGTGGTGGAACGCGGCGGTGACCCGCGAGTCCGGCAGCAGCGCGGCGGCCTGCTGCGCGGCGCTGCCCTCCTCGGGCACCAGCGCGTACGCGCCCTGCTTGTCGAAGCCGAGCGGGTTGACGCAGTCCACCACGATCTTGCCGGCCAGCTCCTCGCGCAGCGCCGTCAGGGTGGCGGCGTGACCGTCCCAGGGGACGGCCACGATCACGATGTCGCTCTCCCGCGCGGTGGTCGCGTTGTCGGCGCCGCGCACGCCGAGGCCGAGCTCGGCCGCCGAGGCCTCGGCCCGGGCGGCGTCGCGCGAACCGATGATCACCTGCTGGCCGGCCTTGGCCAGCCGAACGGCGAGCCCCCGCCCCTGGTCGCCGGTGCCACCGAGGACGCCGACCACCAGCTGCGAGACGTCCGGCAGCTCGTGGGCCGGGTTTGTCGCTGATTCGAGGGAAGTCATGGGCCGATCCTGCCAAACACCCGGCCCCGCGCGACATTCTGGCCGCATGGACGCGGTGAGAGTTTCGGCACTTCGGGAACGGCTGTCGGGGACGGGCTGGCTGGAGACGGTCGGCGGCTTCGCGGGCACCCTGCGGCGGTCGGTCGGCCGGCGCGGCGCGAACGGGCTGCTGCTGGTCGGCACCGAGGAGTACGAGCCGTGGCACCTGGCCGCCCATCTGATGGACGAGGCCGCCTGGTCGGACGTCCCCCGGCTGGCACCGACCCTGCTGCGCCACCGCGTGCCCGCCGGGGCCCCGGCCCATCTGACGCACGGCCTGCGGCGGCTGACGGAGGCCGGGCGCGGGGCGACGGTCCTGGTGGTGGCGCCGGCGGAGGTCGGCGAGGGGCTGCTGGAGCGGGTGCAGGACGCCCGGCGCGGCGGCGCGACGGTGCTCGCGGTGGACGGCGCGGCCGGGCCGACCGGGCTGGCCGGGCTGGCCGGGCTGGCCGGGCTGGCGCACGAGCGGCTGGCCGTCGGCACCGCCGAGGAGGAGCCGTTCGACCTCGCCCAGCACCTGGTCAGCGCGGCCGCCGGTGAGGCGGCACCGCACCGGTCCGCGCTCGGCCGGCTGGCCGACCTCGCCGGGCGGCTCACCGCGGGGCCGGCGATCAGCCGCTGGTAGGCCCGCGGCCGGTGGGCCCGCCGTCCGGGGGCCGGCGGACCGGCCGGCCCACGGACCGCGCCGGCCGGTCCGCGGAAAACCTGTTGCGGGGGTAAGAACGGGGCGCCGAGGATGGTCGTTCGTGAACGACGCCGAACCACCCCCGGGCGGGCGGCTGCCGACGCTGCTGCGCTCGCTCCGCCCCGACCTGACCCCGTGGCGCTCCTCCCGCGACTTCCGGTTCCTCTGGCTCTCGGGCTGCATCACCAGCCTCGGCAGCTTCCTCACCTACGTCGCCGTGCCGATGCAGATCAAGGACCTCACCGGTTCCTCGTTCGCGGTCGGCCTGGTCGGCGCGTTCGAACTGGTGCCGCTGATCGTCTTCGGGCTCTGGGGCGGCGCCCTCGCCGACGCGCTGGACCGCCGAAAGCTGGTGCTGTTCTCGGAGGCCGGTCTCGGGCTGCTCACCGGCGTCCTGCTGCTCAACGCACTGCTGCCCACCCCGCTGCTCTGGCCGGTCTACCTGGTGGCCGCGCTGGTCGCCGCCGCCGACGGCCTCCAGCGCCCGGCACTGGACTCGCTCACCCCGCGGATCGTCCCGCACGACCAGCTGACCGCCGCGTTCGCGCTCAATTCGCTGTACCGCAACGCCGGTTCGGTGGCCGGGCCGGCCCTGGCCGGGGTCATCGTGGCCTTCGCCGGGGTGCAGACCGCGTACGCGCTGGACGTGCTCACCTTCGGGGCCTCGCTGCTGATGCTGGCCCGGATCCGCGCGGTACCGCCGCCCACCGGTGCCGAGAAGCCCTCCGTCCGGGCCGTGCTGACCGGCGTGCGGTACGCCTGGGGCCGAAAGGATCTGCTGGGCACCTACGCCGTCGACCTGGTCGCGATGCTGTTCGCCTTCCCGGTGGCGATCTTCCCGTTCCTCGCCTCCGAGCTGGACGCCGGCTGGGCCCTCGGCCCGATGTACGCCGCCTCGGCCGTCGGCGCGCTGGCGGTCTCGGCGACCAGCGGCTGGACGTCGGGCATCCACCGGCAGGGCCGGATGCTGGTGGCCGCCGCCCTCGGCTGGGGTGCCGCGATGACCCTGGCCGGGCTCTCCGCGTCGATCTGGCTGGTGCTGCTCTGCCTGGCCCTGGCCGGCGGCGCCGACCAGATCAGCGGTATCGCCCGCTCCACGATGTGGAACCAGTCCATCCCGGACGAGGTGCGTGGCCGGATGGCCGGGGTGGAGCTGCTCAGCTACTCGGTCGGCCCGCAGCTCGGCCAGGTCCGGGCCGGCGGGATGGCCGGCGCGGTCGGCGTCCGTGCCTCGGTCTGGGCCGGCGGCCTGGCCTGCGTGGCGGGCGTGCTCGCCCTGGTGGCCGCGCTGCCCAGCCTGCTGGCCTACGACAGCCGCACCGACCCGAACGCGGCCGCCGTCCGCGCCGAGCACGAACGCGCCGCGGCGGAGCGGGCCGCTGCGGAGCAGGGCACGACGGCGCAGGACGTGGCGGAGCGGGGCGTGGCGGAGCGGGGCACGACGGCGACGGAACAGGGCGCGGTAGCCGTCGAAAAGTAAGTGACACAGGCGACCCGAGACCATTACACTCACTGATGTTCAGACCTGCCGAACGGAGGGGTGGCCGTGCTGGAGACCACGACGGAGAACGTCGTCCGCAGCTGGGTCGACGGATGGATCGTGTCGCGGGCGGCCGCACCGCCCGTGGTCGAGCCCTGGGGCTACACGATCGACGTCGGCCTCACCGGCCACGTCGGCCGGCACGTCTTCGACGCCACCGGCGACGCCGTCCGGGAGGCCGACGTCCGCAAGGTGGCCGGCTCGGTCCGCGCCGAGGGATTCTGGATCAAGATCTTCGCCGATCCCGCGGTCACCGCGCCGTGGCTCGGGCCCGACTGGTGGATCGACGACGAGCCCGGCTACCTGATGACCGTCCCGCTGACGCCGGTGCCCGCCCACCGGCTGACCGCCCCGGACGGCTACCACCTGCGCACCTGGACCCGTGGTGGCGTGGTCCGCGCGCTGGTCACCGACGCCGACGGCACGCTGGCGGCCCGCGGCCAGATCGCGCCCACCGGCGCGACCGCCGTCGCCGACCAGATCGAGACCGCCGCCGCGCACCGCCGGCGCGGCCTCGGCAGCCTCGTCATGCGCACCCTCGCCGCGGCGGCGTACGAGCAGGGCGCCCAGACCGGCGTGCTGGCCGGCACCCCGGACGGGCACGCGCTCTACAGCTCGCTCGGCTGGCAGGTGGTCGCGCCGCTGACCAGCGCCAAGTACCTGGGCCTCGCGGCCGGCTGACGAAGCGCCGGCCCGGCCGGGGGCGGCCGCCCGCTACTCGGGCCGGTCGCCCTCCGCCTTGTCGCTCCAGCGCGGGTCGTTCTTCCACTCGCGGTTGCGCTCGTCGGCGATCGCCAGCGCCTGCGCGGCCTCCTCCCGGGTGGCGTACGGGCCGAGGCGGTCCTTGGCCGGGCACTCCGGCCCCTCCTCCACCTTGGCGTGCTTGATGCAGTAGAACCACTCGCCGGGCTTGCCGGTCGGCTTGCGGTGGAATCCCATGGGCATGGCGGTCACTCCCGTTCGGCGGGTACGTCGTACCGATCATTCCCCGGCCCGGATGCTCCCGCACACCCCCGGGGCGGGGCGGGGCCGGCGGATAGACTCGCGGCCATGGCTCTCGTACCCGGCATCCAGTCCCCCACCCGCAAGGTCCCGGCGCACATCGCGCGCCCCGAGTACGTCGGCCGGCCCGCGCCGGCGCCGTACACCGGGCCCGAGGTGCAGACCGCCGAGACGATCGAGAAGATGCGGATCGCGAGCCGGATCGCCGCCCGGGCGATGGAGGAGGCCGCCAAGCTGATCGCGCCCGGCGTCACCACCGACGCCCTGGACGCCGTCGCCCACGAGTACATGTGCGACCACGACGCCTACCCCTCCGACCTCGGCTACCGGGGCTTCCCCAAGTCGGTCTGCACGTCGATCAACGAGGTGATCTGCCACGGCATCCCCGACTCGACCGTGCTGGAGGACGGCGACATCGTCAACATCGACGCCACCGCCTACATCCACGGGGTGCACGGCGACCTCAACGCCACCTACCTCTGCGGCGACGTGGACGAGGAGTCCCGGCTGCTGGTCGAGCGGACCCGCGAGTCCCTCGCCAGGGCGATCAAGGCGGTCAAGCCGGGCCGGCAGATCAACGTGATCGGCCGGGTCATCGAGTCCTACGCGAAGCGCTTCGGCTACGGCGTGGTGCGGGACTTCACCGGGCACGGCATCAACACGTCGTTCCACTCCGGGCTGATCGTGCCGCACTACGACAGTGAGCGGGCCACCGAGGTGATCAAGCCGGGGATGACCTTCACCATCGAGCCGATGCTCACCCTGGGCACCTACGACTACGAGATCTGGGCGGACGGCTGGACGGTCGTCACCAAGGACGGCAAGCGCACCGCCCAGTTCGAGCACACCCTCGTGGTCACGGCGGACGGCGCGGAGATCCTCACGCTGCCGTAGGCCGCAGTCCCGCCCGCCCGGCCCGGCCCGGCCCCACCGGGCGGGGCGGGGCCGGGTCGGGCCGGGTGTCACCCGATCAGCCACTGCTCCTCGGCGACCGCGCCCACCTCGGTGCAGGCGTCGGTCAGCACGTCGAGGACGCGCAGGGGGTCCGGCAGGGGCTGCTCGGGCCCGCGCAGCCAGCGGACCTCGGAGCCGTCCGGCAGCGCGGCCGGCGGCAGCAGCGTGTACGAGCCGCGGCAGTGCCAGCGCAGGCCCGGGTGCTCGGACATGGTGTCCGGGGTGGAGTCGAGCGCGCTCGGCCACCACTCGTCCTCGTCCACCGGGGTGCCGCGGGTGGCGGTGAAGAACAGGTAGCGGTCCTCGCCGACGGCGGCCACCGGACCTTCCACACCCAGCGCGGTCAACCGCTCCAGGGCCAGCCGGCCGGCCTCGACCGGTACGTCCAGCACGTCGTGGACCCGACCGGTGGCGGTGACGAAGTTGGCCAGCGGATCCCGCGAGAGCCAGCGGCCGACCTGCTCCGGGTCGGTCGTCGCCTGGGTCTGCCAGGCGAAGGACACCGGGTGCTGCGCGGGGGCCGGACAGGCCACCCGGTCGCAGGAACACCGGTACCCGGCCGGATGCGCGGCCGGCGCGAGCGGGAATCCGGCGCGCACGGCGCCGAGCAGCTGATCCAGTCGGGCGGCCGGGCCGTCCGCTTCACCCGGCCGGGCCCGCTGACGATCACGCTTCTGCCACCAGGTCGTCCACCTGCTGCCGGATTCCATCGGGCCCCTCTCCGCGCACTGCTGTGCCTGGTGTGACACAGCATTCGACGTACCACTCCGAGGCAACGCACGGCGCCCCCCGCTGCTTCCCGGGGTGGTGCTCGGGTGCTCGGCCCTGCTGTCCGCGCCCCGCCGGCCGGAGCCGGGGTTGCCGGACGACCGACGCCCGGGTCACGGTACGGAGTCACGGCAGTACGCAGACTGCGGCTCGGCGGCCCGGCAGGCACACCGACGTGCGCCCGACCCGGCCCGTACGGGGCCCGCTGACCCGGGTGAACCCCGAGGGCGTAACAGGAAGGATAAGGGTGCGCGGGGCCTCCGAATGACCGGGGGCGGTGCCTCGCCGGTCACACTCCCGGCACCGGCACGTCACAAGCCCTCCCCCGGACCGTCCCGAACCCTCCCGGCCGGCCGGGCGGCCGCGCCGGGGTGAGACCCTGGTGGGGTGAAGAGCGCGGACACCGAATTCGTCGGCGGGCCCCTGGACGGCCGGATCCTCCCGATCCCGCTGGGGCCGATGTACGGCGTGCCCAAGACCTACCGGGTGCCGGTCCCCGCGCACGGGGACACTCCCGCGCGCACACTGGTGTACGTCCGGGCCAAGCAGGTGCACGGCACCCGCTGGCACTGGCGCTACGAGTACGACGAGGCGGCCAGCGCCCGCGCCTCCGGGTGACGACCGCCGCTCCCCCGAGGAGGGCGGCCATGGCACGGACCGCACGACACCAGCACTCCAGGACGCGGCCCCGGGCCGTGATGCAGCACAACCGCCAGGTGGCCGGCGTCACCGCCGGGCTGCTCGTCGTGGTCAGCCTCTACAGCGCGGTGATCGGCCCGAACGGCTGGCTCTGGTTCGGCTGGACGGTGCTGCTGCTCGCGTGCGTGGCGCTGTTCGCCGTCCGCCCCTGAGCAGGCAGCACCGCCGCCGCCGTTCCCCCTCCGCCACCGGGCCGGCCCCGCTCCACCCTGCCGTACTCCCCCGAGCCGGTCAGTCATCCTCGGCGAGGATCAGGTAGAGCTTCTTGCGGGCCTCGTTGAGCACCGCGAGACCCTTGGCGCGCTGCGCCTCCGTCCCCGTCGTCATGACCTGCCGGATCGCCTGGTCGACCGCGCCGAGGGCCTGGCCGACCTCCTGGACGGCCGCCCAGTCGACCTCCTGCCCGGCCTCCGCCCACGGCTCGGCGGGCCCCGCCTCGGCCTCGGTGCGCCCGGCCTCGGTCAGCGAGACCAACCGCTTGCCGCCGACCTCCTCGGCGACGATCAGGCCCTCCTCCTCCAGCAGCTGGAGGTTCGGGTAGATCGAGCCCGGGCTCGGCCGCCAGGCGCCGCCCGTCCGCTCGGCGATCTCCGCGATCATCTCGTAGCCGTGCATCGGCCGCTCCCGGAGCAGCGCCAGCAGCGAGGCGCGCACGTCCCCGCGCCGGGCCCGCCCGCCGCGCCGGCCGCGGGGGCCGCCGTGGCCGCGCCCGCCGTGGCCACCGAAGCCGTGGCCGAACGGCCCGCCCGGGGGGCGCCCCGGCCCGAACGGCGGCGGGCCGAAGGCGCCGAACGCGCCACGCCCCTCGAAGCCCTCACCGGGCGTCCCCCCGAACTCCGGACCCGGGCCGCGGCGCCTACCGCCCCACGGGCCCTCCTCACGAAATCGTCGTCCTGAGCGCATCGCGCCCACCTCCTCGTTCGTTCGGACAGTCGTGTCACTGTCTCGATATCTCGACGATATATCGGTGACTGTCGCTCGTCAACGCTTTTCGACACAGCCGGCGACGGCCCTCCCCGCGCCGGTGCAGCCGCTACGGTGGCGGGCATGGCCGGAGAACGAGACCTTGCGACCCTGCTGCGCGGCATGCACCCGCAGCTCAACCCGGGGCGGTACGTCTACTGCACGCTGCCCGCGAAGGTGCCCGCCGGGATGCGGCCGGTGGTGACCGTCGCCGAACCCGAGGGGGTGACGGTGGTGGTGGCCCAGGAGGAGGCGGACGCGCTCGGCCTGCGCTACGAATACGTGGCGGCATGGATCACGCTGCAGATCCACTCGGCGCTGGAGGCCGTCGGCCTGACCGCCGCCGTCGCCGGCCGACTGGCCGAGGAGGGCATCAGCTGCAACGTGGTGGCCGGCTTCCACCACGACCACCTGTTCGTCGCCGCCGACGACGCCGACCGGGCGGTCCGCGCCCTGGAGGAGCTCGCGACCCGGTCCGCCTGAGGGGTGCGCCGAGTGGCCGGTCACCGAGGCCGCTCCGACACTGGGAGGGCTGAGCGCCCGCCCGGTCGGTCAGCCCCCACCGGAAGGGAGACGGCCGCCATGGCCATCTGCGTCACCTGCGGCAACGACTACTGGCTCGCCTTCGAGATCAAAACGATCACCGGCGACACGTACACCTTCGACAGCTTCGAGTGCGCCATGGAGAAGCTCGCACCGCGCTGCGAGCAGTGCGAGGTCCGGATCGTGGGCCACGGCGTCGAAGTCGCCGGCCGGTTCTTCTGCTGCGCCAACTGCGCCCGCGTGAACGGCGGCCTCGGCGAGCAGATCCGCGACGCCGTCGGCGCCCACCCCTCCTGAAACCCCCGAGGGCCCGCCGGTCCGTTCGAGGGACGTTCTGGCCGCCTGGCACGGCAAGCCCCCGAAAGCTCGGAAAGGGCCTCCGACTCAGGTCGGAGGCCCTTTCCGGGGCAAAGGCCGCTGGGCGGCGGACGAGCAGGCCTGTACGCCGGGTTCTGTCTCCCGGGGTGCTTGCGCGGCCCGGGGAGGCGGCCATCCATCTAGGGCTGCCGTTGCCGACAGCCTCGTGCGGTCTACCCGCGGACTCGGGCGAGCAGCCCTCGATCATCCGCGCACGGTGCCCGGAGGCACCGATCTTGACCTTGCTCCAGGTGGGGTTTACCGAGCCGGCCGGGTCACCCCGGTCGCTGGTGGTCTCTTACACCACCGTTTCACCCTTACCCGCTGCCGAAGCGGCGGGCGGTCTGTTTTCTGTGGCACTGTCCCGCGGGTCACCCCGGGTGGGCGTTACCCACCACCCTGCTCTGTGGAGCCCGGACGTTCCTCGGCGGGTCCAAGGACCCGTCGCGACCGCCCGGCCGGCTCGTCCGCCGTAGTGGTCATGGTAGCCGCTCGGACGGGACCTCCCGTACTCCGGGCCGGACGACCGGCGGCTCGCCGCCGAGCCGGGCGGCCACCCGGACGGCGGTGCCGGTGGCCCAGTCGGTGGTGGTGACCAGGCCGAGGACGAGGATGGCGGCGCCGAGACCGGTCACGATCCACCAGCCGGCGTGGCTGGCCGGGGCGAGCCCGGTGACGACCGGGCCGACCACCGCGGAGGTGACCACGGTGCCGATCACGGCAACGCCCAGCGACTGGCCGACCTGGCGGCTGGTCGAGGCCACCGCCGCCGCCACGCCCGCCTGGGCGCGCGGCATGCCGGAGACGGCGGCGTTGGTGATCGGCGCGTTGACCATGCCGAAGCCGAAGCCGAACAGCGCGTACGCGACGAGCAGCAGGGCCGGCGGGGAGTCCGCGGCCAGCCGGGTCAGCAGCAGGCCGCTCGACGCGAGGCCCAGGCCGGCCGCGACCAGCGGGCCGCGCGGGCCGCGGCTGCCGACGATCCGGCCGGAGAGCGGCGCGCAGACCAGCATCATCCCGGCCATCGGCAGGGTCCACAGGCCCGCCTCCACCGGGCTGTAGTGGCGGACGTCCTGCAGGTAGAGGGTGTTGAGGAAGAGGAAGCCGCCGAGTGCGGCGAAGGCGCAGACGGCGGTCACGGTGGCGCCGGTGAACGGCGCGCTGCGGAAGAAGCGCGGGTCCACCAGCGGCTCGGCGACCCGCCGCTCCCAGAGCGGGAAGGCGACCAGTGCGGCCAGGGCCGCGGCGGCCAGCGCGAGGATCAGCGGCGACGTCCACCCGTGCTCCGGGCCCTCGA
This sequence comes from Kitasatospora sp. NBC_01560, assembly GCF_045208415.1. NCBI lineage: Bacteria > Bacillati > Actinomycetota > Actinomycetes > Kitasatosporales > Streptomycetaceae > Kitasatospora > Kitasatospora sp. NBC_01560. The sequence continues at coordinate 3,158,078 of NZ_CP109364.1, forward strand.
TGATCGCGGCGGTGCCGCAGCCGAGCAGCACGACCATCAGCAGCTGGCCGACCGGGTCCAGCCGGCGGGCCCTCGGCGCGCGCGACTCCGGGACGTACCGGGCCGTCAGCAGGCAGGCGGCCAGGCCCACCGGGACGTTGATCAGGAAGATCGAGGGCCACCCCGCCCCGGCCACCAGGAAGCCGCCGAGCAGCGGGCCGAGCGCCATCGAGATGCCGACCACGCCGCCCCAGACGCCGATCGCCCGGGCCCGCTCCCGCGGGTCGGTGAAGGTGTTGGTGATGATCGACATCGCCACCGGGTTGAGCATCGAGCCGCCGACCGCCTGCACCGCGCGGAACACCACCAGCCACTCCAGGCTGGGCGCGAGGCTGCAGAGCAGCGACCCGAGCACGAAGAGCAGCAGGCCCGCCTGGAAGACCCGGCGCCGGCCGAAGCGGTCGGCCACCGAACCGAACAGCATCAGCAGCGAGGCCAGCACCAGGGTGTACGCGTCGATGACCCATTGCAGGCCGGAGGCCGGGGCGTCGAGGTCCTTCTGGATCGCCGGCAGGGCGATGTTCACCACGGTGTTGTCGAGCCCGACGATGAACAGGCTCAGGCAGCAGATCGCCAGGATCAGCAGCCGGCGGCGCCGGTCGTCGTCCTGCCCCGGCCGCTCCGACTCCGCCGGCCGCCCAACTGGGCCCATGAGGCCGCCTCCTCCGCTCCGGACCGCTCGGGATCGACTCGTCCGCCCGCGATCGATCGACGATATGCCGGTGACTCTCCGTCGTCAAAGGACTTCGGCCCGGCCCGGCCCGGTGCGGCGCGGTCCGCTGCGGTCCTGCCCGGTGCGGGCGGGACCGGGCGCGGGTACCGTCCGGCCGTTCCGGTCCGATCCTCACACCGGGACGGCCGGACGGCCGCTCAGACGGCGGCGAAGCGGACCGTCCGGGTGGCCGGGTCGGCCACAGTCAGCCGGGCCAGCAGCAGTCCGCCGAGCGGGAGCGGGGCGGCCCCGTCGGCGCCGGCCGCCCCACCGGTGGCGCCCGCGGCACCCTCCGTGACGTCGGCGCGGTCGCAGCGGGCCCGGACGGCCGGCTCGCGCAACTGGACGGTGCCACGGGTGGGCCGCCGCTCGTCCACGTCGATGACCAGCGCCGGGAACTCCTCCCCCTCCCGGCCCGCCAGCAGCTCCGCCTCCAGCAGGTCCACGCAGGCCCGTTCCACCTCGGCCGCGCGGCGCTCCCCGCCCGCCATCAGGCCGGGGAGGGCGGGCAGCGCCTCCCGGGCCCAGTCGGGCACCGCCTCACCCGCGGCGACGGCCGCGCAGACCTCCTGGGTGAAGCGGTCGGCCAGCCGGCGCAGCGGCGCGGTGCAGTGCGCGTACGGCGCCGCCAGCGCGGCGTGCACCGGCGCGGTCGGGACCGGCACGTCCCGGGCCACGTCGAAGGCGTGGTAGCCGGCACCGCGCAGCAGGCCGGTGCACTCGTTGAGGAAGGCGGCGTGCAGCGGGGCCTGCGGGTCGAGGGAGCGGATCAGCTCCGGGTACGGCAGGCCCTCCGGCCAGTCGATGTCCAGGGCTTCGGCCGTCCGCCGCAGCCGGCGGTAGGCCTCCGGCGGGGCGGCGGGCAGGGTGCGCAGCAGGCCGACGCCGGCGTCCAGCATCAGCTCGGCCGCGGCCATGCCGGTGAGCAGCGAGATCTGCGCGTTCCAGCCGTCGGCGGGGAGGGGCGCGCGGTAGCCGAGCACGTAGCCGTGCAGGGTCTCCTCGATCTCCTGCTCCGGGACGGGCAGGCTGATCCCGCCCCGGGCCCGCTCCTGCTCCTCGCGCAGCCGGCCGACGGTGGCCAGCAGGGCGAGCTGCTCGTCGGCGCCGTCGGCGTCCACGGCGCGCTGCACCTGCGCGTAGTCCAGCCGGCGGTGCGAGCGGACGAGGGCGCGGCGCAGGTCGGCGAGGACGACGGCGCCGTCGGCGTCCAGGTCGAGCTGCCAGAGCAGGGCCGGGCGGGGCTCGCCCGGCAGCAGGCTGGCCGCGTCCTCGGAGAGCCGGGCCGGGTGCAGCGGGACGCGGTGGTCCGGGAAGTACAGGGTCTGGACGCGGAGCCGGGCCTCCGCGTCGATCGGTCCGCCGGGGCGGACGAACGCGGCGACGTCGGCGATGGCGTAGTGCACCCGGTAGCCGCCGCCCGGGCGGTGCGCCAGGTGCATGGCCTGGTCGAGGTCCCGGGAGCCGGGCGGGTCGACGGTGAACAGCGGCAGGGCGGTCGCGTCGTACTCCGGCAGCCGCGGGGTCCGGGCGGCCTCCTCCGCCTCCACGAGGACGGCGTCGGGCCATCCCACGCGGAGGTCCGGGCGGGCCCGCAAATCGGCCAGTTCGGCGTTGATCCGGGCGGAGTCGGCGGCCTTGACGTGCAGCTTTCGGCGGGGCATGGGGGCAGCGTAGGGCGAATCGGGTGATTCCCGACGGAACCGGCCACCGGGCGCGCCGGTGGTCGGGCGCGCCCGGTGCCGGGGACGCGGCCGGGCGGGTTCGCAGCCCGGGCGGGTTCGCGGCCCGGACGGGTCAGCGGGCCGGACGGGTCAGCGGCCGAGGAGCGAGCGGAGGTCCTTCGCCGCGAGGGTCACGGCGTCGTCGTAGCCGCCGGTGGCCAGCCGGAGCATGAACGCGACCGCGTCGTCCGGCGGCGGGTCGGTGTAGGGCTCGGCGTTGTAGTCGAGGAAGAGCAGCATCGCCTCGAAGGCGGTGCGCTTGTTCCGGTCGACCAGCGGGTGGTTGCGGGCGAGGCTCTGGCCGAGGGCCGCCGCCTTGGCCCAGAGGTCCGGGTAGGCGTCCTGGCCGAACACCGTGGCCTGCGGGCGGCCCAGGGCCGACAGCAGCGCCCCGAGGTCCCGGATGTTCTCCGGGCCGCCGGCGAGGTAGCTGACGTCCTCCAGGTCGAGGTACTCGGTGGGGCCGGGCCCCGCCACGGCGCTCACAGGTCCTTCAGCCGGTCCAGCGTCTCCGCGTTGGCCGCGCGGATCCGCTCCACCATGGCGGCCCGCACCGCGGCCCGGCCAGGCCGCGGCTTCTCCACCAGCCCCTGCGGCACCTCGGACTGGCGCACGTCGAAGGCCAGCTCCGCGCTGTCCGGGCCGGCCGTCTCCGTCACCCGGACCCGGCCCGCCATCACCGCCTCGGCGGCCGCCTGGAGGGCGAACTCCAGGGCCTGCCTGGTCTCCGGGGGCAGCCCGGCGGGCAGCCGGACGGGCAGGGACTCCTCCACGGCGTCGTCGTCGCCGGGCACGAGGTCCAGGGGGCGCAGGGTCATCTCGTCACTCTCCTTCACGCCCACGGTAAGGGGCGCGCCGGTGCCGGCCCACCGAATTCGGGCCGTGGCCGGGCGCGCAGGGGTACGGGCGGGCGCCGGTGTGAGCGGATCTAGGGTGGACGGGACAGCAACGTGCGAAGGGGGTTCGCGATGGGTGCGGTACGGGTGACGGGGGCCGCGGTGGCCGGGGTGCTGGCGGCGACGGGGGCGCTGCACGCGGTGTGGGTGGTGACGCCCTGGCCGGCGCGCACGCCGGAGGAGTTCGCGGACACGGTGGTCGGCACCGGTGACGGGGTGCCGCCGGCGGCGGCGTGCGCCGCGGTGGCGGGGCTGCTCGGCGCGGCGGCGTACCTGGTGGGTGCGGAGACCGGGGTCCTGCCGAAGGCCGGGCCCACGTGGGTGCGGCGGCAGGGCGTCCGGGCGGTCGCCGGGGTGCTGCTGGCCCGCGGCGCGGGTGGGCTGACGGTGTTCGGCGGGCGCATGTCCGAGCGCAGCGAGCGGTTCCGGCGGTTGAACGCCCGCTACTACTCGCCGCTCTGTCTGGCGCTCGGCACCGGGACCGCCGTGGTCGCCGCGGCGGCGGTCCGGGAGTAGGCCGGGGACGGTCCGTGCGGCGGACCGGGCGCCCGGGGAGGGCCGTCTTGTGCGTAGGGTGGCGGGGATCGTCCGCCACAAACTGTTGAGGAGTCCGCTGTGCTGGTCCTGTTGCCGCCCTCGGAGGGCAAGGCCGCGTCCGGGGACGGCGTGCCGGTCGCGCTCGACGGGCTCTCGCTGCCCGGACTGACGGCGGCGCGGGCGCAGGTGCTGGAGGCACTGGTCGGGCTCTGCCGCGGCGACGAGGACACCGCCGCCGGCGTGCTGGGGCTGAGCCCGGGGCTGCGCGGCGAGATCGCGCGCAACGCGGGCCTGCCGACAGCGGGCGCGCTGCCGGCCGGTGAGGTGTACACCGGGGTGCTGTTCGACAACCTCGGCCTGGCCACGCTGGACGAGGCCGCGTACGACCGGGCCGGGCGTTCGCTGCTGGTGTTCTCGGGGCTCTGGGGTGCGGTGCGGATCGGCGACCGGATCCCGCCCTACCGCTGCTCGATGGGCGTGAAACTCCCCGGCCCGGGGGCGCTCGGAGCGTACTGGCGGGGCGCGATGGCATCCGTGCTGCCGGAGGTGGCGGACGGGCTGGTGCTGGACCTGCGCAGCTCGGCGTACGCGGCGGCGTGGAAGCCGGCCGGCGAGGTGGCCTCCCGGACGGCGACGGTACGGGTGCTCCAGGAGCGGAACGGCAAGCGCACCGTGGTCAGCCACTTCAACAAGGCGACCAAGGGCCGGCTGGTCCGGGACCTGCTGGTGGCGGGGGCCGAGCCGAAGACGCCCGGCGAGCTGACGGACGCTCTGCTCGGACTGGGCCACCGGGTGGAGGTCGCGGCGGAGGGCACCGCACGCAAGCCGTGGCAGCTGGACGTCGTGGTCACCGACGTGCACTGAGCCCGGACCGGACGCACCGCCCCGGACCGCAGCGGGGCGCGTACCGGGGCGGCGGGCTCCGCGGGGAGCCCGCCACCCGGGGTCAGCGCAGGTGCGAGGTGTCGTTGAGCAGCCGCACCGAGGCGTTGCCGTCCGCGTAGTACTGGACGGCGCAGAGCGAGGCGGCGGACAGCTCCATCCGGTAGAGCGAGTCCGGCGGCGCGCCGAGCGCGAGGCGCACCAGCGTCTTGATCGGGCTGACGTGCGAGACCACCAGCACGGTCTTCCCGGGGTGGCGGGCGAGGATCTTGTCCCGGGCGACCCCGGCCCGGTGGGTGAGCGTGGTGAAGCTCTCGGTGCTGCCGGTCGGCTTCGCCCTGGGCGAGCCGAGCCAGGCGGTGAGGTCCTCGGGGTGGCGCTCCTGGACCTCGGCGAAGGTCAGGCCCTCCCAGTCACCGAAGTCGACCTCGCGCAGGCCCTCCTCGTAGCGGACCTCCAGGCCCAGCCGGGCGGCGACGAGCTCGGCCGTCTCCCGGGTGCGGCGCATCGGGGAGGCGACCACGGCCTGGACGGAGCCGCGCGCGGCCAGCGCCTCGGCGGCGCGCTCGGCCTGCCAGCGGCCCTTCTCGGAGAGCTCGGGGTCGCTGCCGCCGCTGCCGGAGAACCGCTTCTCCGGGGTCAGGTGGGTCTCGCCGTGGCGGAGCAGCACGAAGGTGCTCGGGGTGCCGAGGTCGGCGGCGGCCGCCCAGCCGGCCTTCGGCGCGGCCTTCTCCAGCGGCGGTTCGGCGGCCGGCACGGCCTGCGCCGGGGCCGCGGCCCGCAACGGCCTGGGCTCCCACTGGCGGCCGGCCTTGCCCGCGTCCATCGCCTCGTTGGCGAGCCGGTCGGCGTCCTTGTTCTTCTCGCGCGGGATCCAGGTGTACTTGACCTGGCTGCGCGGGAGGACGGTGCGGGCCTCGGCGGCCAGCGGCTGCATGTCGGGGTGCTTGATCTTCCAGCGGCCGGACATCTGCTCGACCACCAGCTTGGAGTCCATCCGGACGTCCACCGAGGCGTCCGGGTCGATCTCCCGGGCCGCCCGCAGGCCCGCGATCAGGCCCTTGTACTCGGCCACGTTGTTGGTGGCGTGGCCGATGAACTCGGCGGCCTCGGCGATGATCAGGCCGGTGTCGCCGTCCCGGACCACCGCGCCGTAGCCGGCCGGCCCCGGGTTGCCCCGGGAGCCGCCGTCGGCCTCGACGATGAACCTGCGCCCCGCCACCGGATCAGATGCCCGACTCGGCGGTGCGCACCAGGATGCGGCCGCAGTTGTCGCAGCGGACGACCGCGTCCTTGGGCTCGGCCTTGATGGCGTTCAGGTCGGAGACGGCGAACTCGACGCGGCAGCCCTCGCAGCGGCGCTGGAAGAGGCGGGCCGCACCGACGCCGCCCTGCTGCTCGCGCAGGCGGGTGTAGAGCTTCAGCAGGTCGGCCGGGACGACGGCGACGACGGTCTCGCGCTCGCGGCGGACCTTCTCCACCTCGGCGTCGATCTCGGCGAAGGCGGCGTCACGGCGTGCCTCGGCCTCGGTCAGCACGACCGTGGAGTGCTCCAGGCGCGCGGTCAGCTCGGTGACCCGGGTCTCGGCGGACTCCAGCCGCTCCATGATCTCCAGCACGACCTCTTCGAGGTCGCCCTGGCGCTTGGCCAGCGAGCCGATCTCGTGCTGGAGGTTCTCCAGGTCCTTCGGCGAGGTGATCGCGCCGGAGTCCAGGCGCTGCTGGTTGCGGGCGGAGCGGGAGCGGACCTGCTCGACGTCCTGCTCGGCCTTGGTCAGCTCGCGGGTGGTGTCGCCCTGCTGGGCCTGGGCGGCGATCACCAGGTCCTTGAGCGCGGTGTGGTCGGCGGTGGCCTTGTCGATCTCGGCGTGCTCGGGCAGGCTGCGACGCCGGTGGGCCAGCTGGTCGAGCTTCGAGTCGATGGCCTGGAGGTCGAGCAGGCGGATCTGGTCGGCGGGCGCGGCGTTCAAGCGGAGAGCTCCTGTGAATCGGGTCAGGCGGTGAAGGACATGGGGGCGTGCGCGGTCCACGGGTCGGTGACCCGGTGGGAGACCTTCGTCTCCACGGCCCAGCCCCGCTTTCCGGCGGCGCCGTGCAGCGCCTTCTCGGCCAGGGTGAGCCAGGGCCACTCGGTGGCCCAGTGGGCGGCGTCGAGCAGCGCGACCGGTGCCGTCTCGGCGGCCTCGGACGCCGGGTGGTGGCGCAGGTCGGCGGTCAGGTAGGCGTCGACGCCGGCCGCCCGCACCTCGGCGAACAGGCTGTCGCCCGATCCGCCGCACACCGCGACGCGGCTGACCAGCCGGTTCGGGTCCCCCGAGACCCTGACGCCGGCGGCCGTGGCGGGCAGGCCCGCGGCGACCCGCGCGGCGAAGGCGGAGAGCGGGAGCGGAGGCTCCAGCAGGCCGATCCGCCCGGTGCCGCGGCGGCCCAGCGGGTCGGCCGGATCCGGCACCAGCGGGCCGGTGACCCGCAGGCCCACCGCCTCGGCCAGCGCGTCCGAGACACCGGGGTCGGCGTGGTCGGCGTTGGTGTGCGCCACGTGCAGGGCGATGCCGTTGCGGATCAGCGTGTGCACGACCCGACCCTTGAAGGTGGTGGCGGCGACGCTGGTGGTGCCGCGCAGATAGAGGGGGTGGTGGGTGACCACCAGGTCGGCGCCCCATTCGACGGCCTCGTCCACGACCGCCTGCACGGGGTCGACGGCGAGGAGCACCCGGCGGACCTCGGCCCGAGGGTCTCCGCAGACCAGGCCGACGGCGTCCCAGGACTCCGCCCACTCCGGCGGGTAGACCTCTTCGAGCGCGGTGATGACGTCGGACAGTTTCGGCACCTGTCGAGACTACCGTGCGCGCGGGGGCGCCCGAGCCGCCCGGGGGCGCGATGCGGCGGGCTGTGCCCCCGGCCGGACGGCCCTCCGGGGCGGGCCCGGGCGCGGCGACCGGGGCGTCCCCGGTACGGGGGACGGGGCGCACAGGTGCGCGTCAACCACCGCGCCCGCGCGCCCGGGCGGCGGCCGGGGGCCGCCCGGGTCGTGCTCGCGCAGTGCATGCGGGCGGGCGCCCGGCGGGGCGGGCGGCACCCGCCGCTCACAGCGAGCCGCTCGTACATATTCGAAACAGCGCCTGGATCACCCTTACGAGTGAAGTGACTCGCCACGCGTTGAGTCCGCCCGGGCACCGAAAGTAACTTCACTTCTGCGAAGGGAAGTTGCCTCGACCGGGGGGTCGGACAGGCGCCCCGCCGCAGCGCGGGCCCGGCTGGATCCGGGCCGCGCCGGGCCCGACCGGCCCGCGCCGGACGCGGCCGGGCAGCGCTCCCGGGGCTTCCCCCGGGGCTTCCGGAAAACCGATCAGGCCGTGGCCGTGCGCCCGGGTGCCGGAGCAGTGGGCACCGGCGGGCGCCGGCCGAGACGAAGGGATGTGGGAGCGGATGGGAGCGGGCACATCGCTGCGGACGGCCGGGGGAACGGGATCGGCGGGCCGCGGGCCGCATGCGGGCGGCACGTGGCCGGAGGTCGCGCGGACGGCACTGGCCGGCGGTGGGGGCCGGGAGCGCGGTGGGGGCCGGGAGCGCGGTGGGGGCTGGGAGGTCACCACCGAGGGCTTCTGGTGCACGGCCAGGCCGTCCGCGGGAAAAGCGGCTGAACTCGCCGAGGAGGGCTGGAAGATCCACGTCAGCGCGGCCTCGGCGGTCGGGGGCGCGGTGCTGTCGGCCGTCGCCGAGGTGCTGGCCGACGATCCGTGCGCGTTCAGGTTCGCCGCCGGGCCGGAGCAGCTCCACGAGCTGAACTCCCGCAACAGCGAGCGCGGTTCGGCGGGCAAGTTCGTCACCGTCCACCCGGCGGACGAGGAGCAGTTCCGGCGGCTGGCGGCCGCCCTGCACCGGGCCACCGACGGACTGCCCGGGCCGGTCGTGCTCTCCGACCGCCCCTACCGGCCCGGCAGCAGGGTCCACTACCGGTACGGCGCCTTCGCGGCCCGTGCCGAGCTGGGCAACGACGGCGGGTACCGGTCGATGCTGCGCGGGCCCGGCGGCGAACGCGTCGAGGACGTGCGCGGGGCGTCGTACCGCTGCCCCCCGTGGGCGCGCGATCCGCTCGCGGAACGGCCCGGAGCAGCCAACGAGGGCGGCGGGCCGGGAGCGGGCCGGCCCGCCGCCGCCCGGCGCGGGGCCGGTGGGGTGCTGCTGGCCGGGCGGTACGTGATCACCGGCGCGATCCGGCACAGCACCAAGGGCGGCGTCTTCCTCGGCCGGGACACCGACGGCGACACGGAGGTCGTGGTCAAGCAGGCCCGTGCGCACATCGAGGTGGACCGGTCCGGCACCGACGCCCGGGCCGCGCTCCGGCACGAGGCCGCACTGCTGGCCCGGCTGGAGGGGCAGCAACTGGCCCCGCGGCCGGTCGAACTGATCGAGCAGGACGACTCACTGTTCCTGGTGCAGGAACGAATCGCCGGGCAGCCGCTCGGCGGCTGGGTCGGCGCACGGCTGCGCCGCGACGGCAGCCCGGACGTCGACTGGGCCGAGGCCGGACCCCTGGTCCACGCGCTGCTCGACCTGGTCGAGCGGGTGCACGAGCTCGGCCTGGTGCTCCGCGACCTCTCCCCCGGGAACGTCCTGGTCCAGCCCGACGGCACGCTGCGGCTGGTCGACCTGGAACTGGCCGCCGAGGCCGGCCGCCGCGCCGGCTCCGCCGGCACCCCCGGCTACCGGGCCCCCGAGCAGGGACCGGGGCGGCTCGCCCTGGTCGCGGACGACCCGGCGACGGGGACACTCCGGGCCGGCGCAACCGGGTCCGCCGTGGCCGAGCCGGCCGCCGACCTCTACGCGCTCGGCGGGCTCTTCTTCCTGCTCGCCACCGGCCACGACCCGCTGCTGCCCGAGGACCTGCCGCACGCCCGCCCGGTCGCCGACCGGCTCGGCCGCTGGCTCGCGCTGGCCGCCCGCTCGGGGGACACCGCACGACGGCTCGCCCCGGCGGTGCTGGGGCTGCGGGCGGAGGAGCCCGAGCAGCGGTGGAGCCTGCAGCAGGTGCGGGACGCCCTCGCGGGCGGCGCCGCGGACGGCGCCGGCGGCACGAACGGCCATGCTGCGGCGCCGGTGGGCCGCGGCTCGCACAGCTCGCCCGGCTCGCCCGGTGGATCCGTCGTCGAGCAGGTCCTGCACGACGGCCTGCGGCACCTCGCCGCGACCGCCTCGCCGCAGCGGCGCGACCGGCTCTGGCCGACCGTCCCGGCCGGGCAGCGGTCCGACCCGTGCAACGTCCAGCACGGCGCCGCCGGGGTGCTGGCCCTGCTGGCCCGGGCCGCGCTGGCCGACGGGCTCCCCGCCGAGGTCCGCGCGGAGGCGCGGCGGACGGCCCGGACGGCCGTGGAGTGGGTCGAGCGGCGGTGCGCCGCCGAGCCGGTCGTCCTGCCGGGGCTGCACTTCGGCCGCTCGGGCGCCGCCTGGGCCCTGCTGGACGCCGCCACGGCGCTGGCCGACCGGCCGCTCGCCGACCGCGCCACCGGGCTGGCCCGCCGGATAGCCGTCGAGTGGCCCAACCCCGACGTCTGCCACGGTGCCGCGGGCGCCGGATTCCTCCAGCTGCGGTGCGCCGCCGACGCCCCGGACGCGGAGTCCGCCCGCACGTTCCTGGCCCGCGCCGCCCGCTGCGGGCACCACCTGCTCGCCGCCGGCCGCGCCACGCCGCACGGCACGGTCTGGCCGGTTCCGGCGGACTTCGACTCGGCGCTCGCCGGGAGCACCCACCTCGGGTTCGCCCACGGGGTGGCCGGCGTCGGCGCGTTCCTGCTGGCCGCCGCCGAGGCCAGCGGTGACCGGGCCCTGCTCGCCGGCGCCGCCGAAGCCGGCCGCACGCTCGCGGCCACCGTCCGGCGGGAGTTCACCGGCGGCGCCGTGCACGGCCGCTCCGGTGCGGAGGCGTCCGCCGCCGTCACCGGTGTGCAGGAGAGCGCGTGGTGGCCGCAGGACTCCCGGGATCCCGAGCACGTCCGGCTCGCCCACTGGTGCAGCGGCTCGTCCGGCGCCGGCACCTTCCTGCTCCGGCTCTGGCAGGTCACCGGCGACGCGGACGCCCGTGAACTCGCCCTCGCGGCCGGCCGGGCCGTCCTGGCCGGCCGCTGGCACTGCGGCGTCAGCGCCTGCCACGGGCTGGCCGGGAACGGCGAGTACCTGCTCGACCTGGCCGAGGCCACCGGGGCCGTCGAGTTCCGCTCCGGCGCGGAGGAGACCGCCCGGCTGATCACCGCGCGAACGGCCCTGCGGAACGGTCTGCTGGTGCTGCCCGACGAGACCGGCACCGGCTGCGCCGCCGCGTACGGGACGGGGACGGCGGGTGCGCTCGCCTTCCTGCTGCGGCTGCGGCACGGCGGCCCCCGCCTCTGGGTGGACCCGGTACCGCCCGCCTTCCCGGACCTCCCGGGCTTCCCGGGCGCCCCCGCCGACGGTCCCCCCGGGCCGCCCGGCGCCGACCGGACGGGGGCGCCATGACCGTGGTCACCCGGACGGCGACGCAGGCCCTGCGCCGCCTCGGCTTCACCTTCACCGCCGACGGCAGCCACGCCGCCTGCCTCGCCTCGGCCGCCGACGGCGGCTGGTACGCGGAGAGCTGGCAGCTGCCCGCGAGCGGCCCGGCCGTGCCGGTACCGCTGGCCCTGCCCGGCAACCGGTCGGAGAACCTGCGCTCGGAGCTGGTCGCCCTGCCGGACGGCTCCGTCCTGGTCTGCCGGCACGACGGCGAGCGGCACGACCTGGTGCTGCTCGACGCCGCCCGGCCGGGCACCGGGCCGGCCACCACCGAACGCGCGCTGGCCACCCTGAAGCGCCCCGGGCTGCGGCTGCTGCCGCTCCCGGACCAGGCCCACGACGGGCCCGGCGCACCGGTCGCCGTCGCGCTGGGCAGTGACACCCGCCCGGCCACCACGGTCTGGCTGGTCCGGGCCGACGGCAGCGAGCCCCGGCAGGTCGCCGAGCTCCCCGGGCTCCACGGCGGCGGGGTCTGGCTCGACCGCACCGGCTCCCTGCTGGCTCTGGACCGGGTCGACGCGGGCACCGTCCGCACCGTCGTGCTGGACCTGCGCACCGGTCTCGTCACCCCGCTGCTGGAGATCGGCGAGGGCAGCAACGACCGGCTGGTGCTGTTCGACCCGGACAGCCGCTTCGCGATGGTGCGCAGCGACGCGCCCGGCACCGACCGGCTCGGCTGGGGCCTGCTGGGCGGCGGCGAGCCGCTGCGGTTCCCCGAGTGCCTGCACGTCGCGGGCGTGTTCCTGCGGCCGGTGGCGCTGCGGCCCGCGCCGGACGGGGCCCGGGTGGCCGTCCAGATCGACCACGGCGCCGGCTCGACGCTGGCCCTGTGGCGGCCGGCGGCCGGGCGGCTGGAGCCGCTGGCGGTGCCGGCCGGCCGGCTCGGTGCCGTCGGGCACTGGTCCGCGGCCGGGCTGCGGCTGCCCTACTCCGCGCCCGACCACCCGGCGGCGCTGGCCACCCTGGACGTCGACGCGCTGCTGGCGCACGGACCGGCCCCCGCCACCGGCTCCGGCCCGATGCCGCTGCCCCTGCAACTGGCACCGCTCGGCTCCGGGCTGCCCGGCTCGGCCCTGACCGGTCCGTGGCGGGACGCCGTCCTGCCCTGGCAGCCCGGCCTGCCGCGCGCACCCCGGACCGCACCGGCCGCCGGCTGGCGGCTGGACGGCTCCACCCCGCCCGGCGACGGCGGGCGGTGGCACCCGGCCCAGAGCCTCGAACTCGCCGGACCGGCCGGGCCGTTGGAGGCCGTGGTGTACGGCGGCGACGCCTGGCTGAGCAGCCCGCACCTCGTCCTCGCCCTGCACGGCGGCCCGGCGGACGCCTGGCGGCTGGAGTTCGACCCCGCCCTGCAGCGGATGGCGGCCGGCGGGCTCGCCGTCCTCGCGCCGAACCAGCGCGGCTCCACCGGCTACGGAGTCGCGCACGCGATGGCCGTCCGGGGCGCCTGGGGCGGGCCTGACCTCGACGACGTCCTGTACCTGCTGGACGGCATCGCGGGCCAGCGCGCCGCACTCGGCCTGGAGCCGCCCGCCCTGTTCGGCGTCAGCTACGGCGCGTTCCTGGCCCTGCTGACGGCCGCGCACGCACCGGCCGAGCAGGTCGCGCGCTGCGCGGTGGTCGCACCGTTCCTGTCCGGGGCCCGGTTGCTGGCCGAAGCGGCCCCACCGGTACGGGCGTTGACCACCCGGCTGGGCGGCGGCGAGCCGATCGCCGACGCCCGCGGCCCGCGCGACGTGCTCCAGCTGGCCCACCGGATCGGTGCGCCGCTGCTGGTCGTGCACGGCGACCGGGACGAGGTCGTGCCGGTGAGCCAGTCCCGTTCGCTGCGACACGAGTTGCTGCGGATCGGCCGTACCGAGGGGGCCGACTTCCGGTACGTCGAGGCGGCCGGCGCCGGGCACGAGGTGCTGGCCGAGGAGGGCGCCGCCGTGCTGCACGAACTGCTGGCCGCGTTCCTGCGGACCGGCCGGCCCGGGTAGCGCACACCGCGCCACCGGCGACACGGACTCCCGGGCGGCTGGTGCCCGGCGGCCACGGCATGCTCGCCCGGCACGGAGACCTTCAGGTGCTGTGGCCGCTCCACCGCGAACCGCTCCACCGCGAACCGGTGGGCCACGGGTGGGGATCCGCCGGGTCGCACGCGGCCCCGGCGGCCGCCGGGCGCCCGTGACGATCTCGATAGGACCACACCCGTTCCGGCCATTAGGGTGTCCGGGGCACGGGCCGGGATCACCGGCTCCGGACGCGGCCCGCCGACCCGGTCGTGCCGGTCACGCGTCCGTCCGTGCCCACGGCGTCCGCCAGGCGCCGAAGCATCTGCACCCTCGCACGGAGAAGACGATTCTGATGTCCGACACCCTCACCGACACCACCGGCCCCGCGATGACCGGGACCGACGCCGACGGGACCGCGACCGGGGACACCGCGGCGCACGGCCGCCACCGCGGCGGTTCCGCCGACAACGACAGCCCCGGGGCCGACCCGCACGGCCGCCACCGCGGCGGTTCCGCCGACAACGACAGCCCCGGGGCCGACCCGCACGGCCGCCACCGGCTCGCCGGGGCCGGGGCCGGCCGGGGCTGAGCCCCGCTCCCGCCCGAACGACAGGGCCCGCCGGGTGCAGCGGCGGGCCCTGTCGCATCCGGCGGACCCGCCCGGCCCCTGCCGGGGCGGCGGGGGCCGGCCGGGGCCGCCGAGTCCGAACGAGAGGGCCTAGCCCAGGGTCACCACCGTGCGCAGCGCCTCGCCGCTGCGCATCTGCGCGATCGCCTCGTTGACGTCCGCCAGCCCGACCCGGTGGGTGACCATGCCGTCGAGGTCGATCCGCCCGGCCCGCCACAGGTCCACCACCAGCGCGACGGTGCGCGGCACGGACGCGCCGCCGTACAGCGAAGGCAGCAGCCGCTTCTCGTTGAAGAACAGCTCGCCCATGGTGAACTGCGCGAGGTCGTCCTGCGCCCCGGCGCCGACCACCACCACCGCGCCGCCGCGCCGCGCCGCGTCGTACCCGGCGCGGACGGTGGCCGCCCGCCCGACCGCCTCGAAGACGTAGTCGAACCCGCCGCCCGGCAGGCTCTTCGCGACGCCCTTCAGCTCCTCGGGGGCGAGCGCGTCCGTGGCGCCGAAGGCCAGCGCCCGCTCCCGCCGCGAGGCGACCGGGTCGACCACCGCGATCCGGCCCGCGCCGCAGACCCGGGCCCCCTGGACGGCCGCCACCCCGACCCCGCCCGCGCCGATCACCGCGACCGAGGCCCCGGGCTCGACCCGGGCCGTGTGGACGGCGGCGCCGATGCCGGTGGTCACCCCGCAGCCGATCAGGGCGGCCAGCTCGTACGGCAGGTCGGCCGGGACCTTGATCACCGCGTTCTGGTCGACGACCACCTCCTCGGCGAACGCTCCGGTGCCGTAGAAGCCGGAGGCCTCGACCGCGCCGCCCGGCCCACCCTCACCGGCGCCACCGCCGTCAGCACCGTCGTCGCCGCCGAAGCGGAAGCCCGGGGCGCCGAGCCGGCGCAGGCTGGAGACACAGAGGTGGCCGCGCCCGCGCTCGCAGTGGGCGCAGCGGCCGCAGGGCGCCATCCAGCAGAGCACCACGCGGTCGCCGGCCGCGACACCCGCCACGCCCTCGCCGACCTCCACCACGTCACCCGCGCCCTCGTGGCCGGGCACGAACGGCGCGGGCTGCGGCAGGACGCCGTTCATCGCCGAGAGGTCGGAGTGGCAGAGGCTGGCCGCCCGCAGGCGGACCCGCACCCTGCCGGGGCCGAAACCGACCGCCACCACGTCGTCGCGGACGTCGAGCGTGTCCTGGCCGGTCTTGTGCAGGATGGCTGCGCGCATGGGTCTGCTCCCGGGTCGCCTCGGATCGGTGGTCGGGCCGATTCTGGCACGACCCACCCGCCCGGACTGGAACACGTTCCACTCCGCCCGCCCCCGGGCCCGGGCGGACGGGACGCCGTCGCGTACCGTCCAGTAGGGTCCGACGGCGAGTACGGCGAGTACGGCGCCCCGACCGTCCCACCCCCCGGCAAGGAGCAGCACCATGTCCGACCTCCTGGAGAACCCGCAGCCCGCGCCCGACGTCCTGGCGGCGTTCGAGGCCGCGACCGGGTTCATGCCGGTGGACGAGGGGCTGGCGCTGTACGCGGCGGCGGTGGCCGCGGCGCGGCGCACGGGCCTGCCGGTGCTGGAGATCGGCACCTACTGCGGGCGCTCGGCGATCCTGCTGGCCGCGGCGGCCCGGGAGACCGGCACGGTGGCACTGACCGTCGACCACCACCGCGGGTCCGAGGAGCAGCAGCCCGGCTGGGAGTACCACGACCCGACGCTCGTCGACCCGGAGGTCGGCCGGATGGACACGCTCCCACGCTTCCGCCGCACCCTGCACGCGGCCGGCCTGGAGGAGTACGTGGTGGCCCTGGTGGGCCGGTCCCCGCAGATCGCGGCGGTCTGGGGCGGGCAGGTCGGCCTGGTGTTCATCGACGGCGGCCACACCGACGAGCACGCGACCGGGGACTACGAGGGCTGGGCGCCCCGGCTCGCGCCCGAGGGCCTGCTGGTGGTGCACGACGTCTTCCCCGATCCGGCGGACGGCGGACAGGCGCCGTACCGGGTGTACCTGCGGGCGCTGGCCGAGGGGTTCGAGGAGGTCTCGGTGACCGGTTCGCTGCGGGTGCTGCGCCGCGCCACCGCCTGATCCGGCCGCGCCCCGGCGCCCCGTACCACCCCCGCCGTACCACCGCCCGGGCCGGCCGGGCCGGGATCCACGGACCGGCCCCCGGCCGGTCACGGATGCTCTAACGTCGTGCCGGGGCTGTCGGGCGGGGGTTCGAACGGTACGGTGTCCGCGCGGCACCGACGCGCACCGCGGGCGCACGCGAGCGGCCGAGCGGCACAGCACCAGGCAGAGCATCCGGGCACACGGTGGGGGCCAGAACGCAATGACGGACCAGCAGAACACCGCCCCGGCGGTCTGGGACCCCACCGCGCGCGGTGGCGCCGGTGGCTGGGTCCGCGGCCCGCAGCAGCAGCCGGGGGCCGCCCAGGGGCCGGCCGCCCCGCCGGCCCCGCCCGCAGCGGCCCCGCCGCAGCCCGGCCCGCCGCCGATGCAGCAGCCCCCACGGCGGGTGCCGTCGGCGACCACGGCCCGCCGCTGGCGGCCCGCCCGTACCTGGCCACCGCGCCCGCGTTCCCGGCCGTCGCCCCGCAGCAGCCGGGCGCCCCGCAGCAGCCCGCCGCGCCGGCCACGGGCTTCCCGGGCCACGTGACGGCGCCGCCCCCGTTCCCGTCGTACCCGCAGCAGCCGCACGGCCAACCGCCCCACCCCCCGCAGCCCTACGGGCAGCAGGCGTACCCCCAGGAGCCCTACGGGCAGCCCGACTTCCCGCAGGGCTACGAGGACGACGACGAGGACCGCCCCTCCAGCAAGCGCGCGCCGCTGCTGATCGCCTTCGCGCTGCTCTTCGTCCTGGCGCTCGGCGGCGGCATCCTCTGGGCGGTGAAGGACGACGGCAGCCCGGCCGGCCAGGCCGCGCCGGCGCCGTCGGGCACCACCGCGTCCACCGACGCGCCTGCCGCCGGCAACCCGCCGCCGGCGCCCGGCGGCACGCCCGGGGTGCCCACTCCCGCCGCCACCGACACCGCGTCCGCCGCCGCGAGCCCGAGCGCCGCCGGCGCCAACGCCGAGGCGCAGGCCAAGGCGATGGACGAGCTGCTGACCCAGGGCGAGAGCGCGAAGGCCCCGATCGGCAGCGCGGTCGCCAAGGTGTCCAGCTGCCCCTCCAAGCCCGACATCGAGAGCGCGGCGCAGGTGTTCGACACCGGTGGCAAGCAGCGCGACCAGCTGCTCGGCAAGCTGGCCGCCCTCACCGTCACCGACCTGCCCGGCGGTGCGGACGCGGTGGCCTCGCTGAAGTCCGCCTGGTCGCTGTCCGCCGACATCGACCGCGCGTACGCGAGCTGGGCCCGCGCGGTCTCCGCGCAGGGCTGCTCCGGCTCGGCCCCGAACACCGCCGACAAGAAGCACGCGGACGAGCTCAACCCGCAGGCGACCCAGGCGAAGAAGGACTTCGTGACGAAGTGGAAGGCGATCGCCGACGCGTACGGCCTGACCGCACGCACCCAGGACAGGATCTGAACCACCCGTGACCCGCACCACCCCCGGCACGCCCGGCACGCCCGGCACGCCCGACAGCTCACCCGACCGACCGCCCCGCCGCTCACGCCTGGTGCGCACCACCACGGTGGCCGGCGTCCTGGTGCCGCTCTGCCTGGCCGGCTGGCTGGGCTGGCAGGCCGTCGCCGACCACGGCGGGACGGGCGACGCCGCGCCGGCCACCCGTGGCAACGCCGCGGCAGCCGCGCCGGACACCGGTCCGGCCGGCGGTCCGGCCGCTCCGTCTGGGCCGACGGCCACACTCCCCGCCGACGCACCGCCGGCGACCCCGCCGGCCGGCGCCGATCCCTCCGCCGCGACCCCGTCGGCCCCCGGGCCCTCGTCCGCCCCGGCCGCCCCGGCCACCCCCGCGTCCACCGTGCTGGCCGGCCGGACGGTGCTGCTCGACCCCGGCCACAACCCCGGTAACTTCGCGCACTCCACCGAGATCAACCGCCAGGTCGACATCGGCAACACCCGCAAGGAGTGCGACACCACCGGCACCTCCACCAACGCCGGCTACACCGAGGCCGACTACACGCTGGACGTGTCCCGGCGGGCCAGGGAGATCCTCGCCGCCCGCGGCGCCACGGTGGTGCTGGCCCAGGACGGTGACCGGCCGTGGGGGCCCTGCATCGACGAGCGCGCCCGGGCCGGCGCCGAGGCGCACGCCGACGCGGCGGTCTCGGTGCACGCGGACGGCGGCCCGGCCGGCGGCAGCGGCTTCCACGTGATCATGCCCGCCAGGGTGGTCGCGGGAAAGGCCGACAACACGGCGATCGTCGCACCCTCGAAGCGCCTCGGCCTGCTGCTGCGCGACAGCTTCCACACCGCGACCGGGGAGCCGTACGCCGACTACGTCGCGAGCCAGGGGCTGGACACCCGCTCCGATCTGGGCGGGCTGAACCTCTCGGCCGTGCCCAAGGTGTTCATCGAGTGCGGTAACATGCGCAACTCTGCCGACGCCAGGCGAATGACGGACCCTCAGTGGCGCCAGCAGGCCGCCCAGGGGATCGCCGACGCCCTGACGACGTTTCTGACCACACGATAGGCGGCAGGGGCCGGCGGCCCGGCCGATCGGCAGGTGGACGGCAGGGGTCGGACCCGCGCAGTTTGCAACGACTTCGCCCCATTCCCGAGCCCGCTGTGCACCCGCGGGGCGGTTGGCCCTAGGCTTCTGGTCCGTTCGGAGTTTCCTGGCCGGAAACCCCGACCGTGCAACACCGCCGTCCACGACACACCAACGAGGGGAACGTTAGTGAATCTGCGCGCTCTCACCAGGGGAGACGCCGCCGTCGCAGGTGCGGCCGTCCTGCTCTTCATCGCCTCCTTCCTGCCGTACTGGACTGTCGACTGCTCAGGCAGGTACTGCAGCAACTCCTCGACGAACGCGTGGGACAGCGACCTGTTCCCCATCCTGCCCTCGGTGTTCCTGCTCGGCATCGCGGCCGCCGCCCTGATCCTGGTGCAGCGCTTCCAGGGCGCCGCCGCCGCCAACCGCCAGGTGCTCGGCCTGCGGCTGGACCAGTGGGGCATCGCCTTCGCCGTCGCCGCGCTCTGGACCTCGATCTGGTCCCTGGGCGGTGGGCCGAAGGGCCTGAACCACGGCTTCGGCGCCTGGCTCGCCGTCATCGCGCTGATCGTGCTCGCCGGTGCGGCCGCGGCCGCCCCGCTGCTGCCGTTCCTGAAGGCGCCGCTGGTCACCGACAAGCCGGCCGTCCAGCAGGGCTACCCGGGCGGCTACCCGGCCCCGCAGGCGGGCCAGCCCGGCCAGCCGGGCCAGTACGGCTACCCGGCCCCCGGCCAGGAGCAGCCGCAGGCGCAGTCGCCGGCCTTCGGCGGCCAGCCCGGCGGGTACGGCTACCCGGCCCCGCAGGCCGGCCAGCCGCTGGACGCCGCCGCCCAGCAGGCCGCCGCTCAGCAGGCTGCGGCCCAGCAGGCCGCCGCCCAGGCCGCTGCCCAGCAGGCCGCCCAGGCGCAGCCCGCCCCGGTGGCTCCGGCGGCCGACTTCGCGCCGTTCTGGTTCGCCGTCCCGGCGCCCCGTCAGCTGGCGCCGAAGGAGAACCCGGCCGGCGCGCCGGTCGGCGAACTGATCCCGGGCACCTGGTACCTGGCGGTCGAGCAGCGCGGTGCCGCGCTGGTCGCCCAGCTCCAGGACGGGACCCAGGGCCTGCTCACCGACGCCTCGGGCATCCAGCGCGGCTGATCCGCCCAAAGGCAGCAACGCCGAAGGGGCGGGACCGGATTGCTCCGGTCCCGCCCCTTCGGCGTTGCCGTTCCCACCGCGGGTTCCCGCCGTGGATCCGGCTGTTGCTCCGGCCGTGGACTCCGCCGCGGGTCCCCGCCGGCGGCTGCCGCGGGCGGGCGCCCGGGCCGCCTCAGCAGCAGTCCTGCACCACCAGGCCGGCGGGCAGCTCGTCGCCGCCGAACACCGACACCGTGGCCGGGTCGCCGCCGAGCGCGGCGACGGCCAGCAGCAGCGCCCCCGCCGTCCAGGTGGTGCGCTCCTCGGGCCAGATGGCGTCGTCCTCGAAGACGTACCCCGTCCAGTACGAGCCGTCGGTGTGCCGCAGGTGCTTCTGGATCCAGCGCAGGATGTCCACCGCGCGGTCGGACTCGCCGACCGCCCAGAGGGCCATGGCCAGTTCGGCGCTCTCGCCGCCGGTCACCCAGGGGCGGTCGCTGACGCAGCGGACGCCGAGACCGGGGACGACGAAGCGCTCCCAGTCCCGCTCTATCCGCTCCAGCGCCGCCGGACCGCGCAGGGCGGTGCCGAGGACGGGGTAGTACCAGTCCATCGAGAAGCGGTCCTTGTCGAGGAACCGCTCGGGGTGGTGGGCGATGGCGTGCCGCAGCCGGCCGGTCGCGAGCTCCCAGTCGGGCTGCGGCTCCTCCAGGTAGTCGGCGATGGCCAGGCCGCAGCGGAGCGCGTGCAGGATGCTGGACGAGCCGGTGAGCAACGCCTCGTCGGGCGCCTCCCCGTTCTCGTCGAGCCGCCAGGAGATCGGGCCGCCCGGCAGCCGCAGGCCGACGATGAAGTCCAGGGCCCGCCTGACCACCGGCCAGATCCAGTCCAGGAAGCCGTCGTCGCCGGTGCTGAGGTGATGGTGCCAGACGCCGACCGCGACGTACGCGCAGAAGTTGGTCTCCTTGGCCGTGCCGGAGACCTCCGCCCCGCTGCCGTCCGACGGGTAGGTGTAGGCCGCGTACCAGGAGCCGTCCGGGTTCTGGCGGGCCGCCAACCAGCGGTAGGCGGCCTCGGCGGCGGCGTGCTCACCCGCGGTGTCGAGGGCCATCGCGGCCTCGGTGTGGTCCCACGGGTCGAGGTGGTGACCGGTGAACCAGGGAATCCCGCCGTCGCTCTGCTGCTCGGCGAGGATGCTGCGGACGGTGTCGGCGGCCTGTGCGGCGTCGAGCACCCCGTCCAGCAGCAGCACCTCGGGGACGGCGGCGGTCACTCGCCGGCCCGCCCGGCGTCGGCGGGCACCGGCTCGGCCTGGGCCGGCTCAGCGGCGGCGGGCACCGGCTCGGCCTGGGCGGGGACGGCCCCGGCGGCCCCGGCGGCCCCGGTCCCGGTCCCGGCCCGCTCGGCGCGGTGGGGCTTGGCCGCGTAGGCCACGAAGCTCTTGCCGATGACGGGGTTGAGCGCCTTCTCGGCGGCCTTGGTCAGGGTGCTGATCACCGGGGTGCCGACGATGTCCCAGACCAGCAGCTTGTGGTAGGCCTTGACCGGCAGCGCCTTGTCGTTGTCCACGCCGACCGCACACTTGATCCACCAGTACGGCGAGTGCAGCGCGTGCGCGTGGTGGGTGCCGTACGGCTCCAGCCCGGCGTCCTGGAGCTTGCCGAGCAGCTCGTCGCCGCGGTAGATCCGGATGTGGCCGCCCTCGACCTCGTGGTACTCGTCCGAGAGCGCCCAGCAGATCTTCTCGGGTAGCCAGCGCGGCACGGTGACGGCGAGCAGGCCGCCGGGCTTGAGGACCCGGAACATCTCGTTGAGCACGCCCCTGTCGTCCGGGATGTGCTCCATCACCTCAGAAATGATGATCTTGTCGAAGTAGTCGTCCTCGAACGGCAGGGCCAGCGCGTTGCCCTCCATGGCGACCGCCGACGCGCCCTCGGGCGCCTCGCCCGCCTGCTCCATGGCCGCGAACCACTTCCTGACCTCGGCGATCTCCTCGGCGTTCTGGTCGAGGGCGATCACGTTGGCCCCGCGCCGGTAGCACTCGAACGCGTGCCGCCCCCCGCCGCAGCCCAGGTCGAGCACCCGGTCGCCGGGGGCGAGCGGGAAGCGCGAGAAATCAACGGTCAGCACTGCGGGGCTCCCATTCCTTTGGCACCAAACGTTCCGACGGCACGTCACGGGTTGTCGCGTCGGAGAGAAACCAGAACTGCGGGGTCGAGTCCACGACCGGGCGGGGACGGCACGGCACGGCGGGCGGCCGTCAGGCCACGTACCGCCAGCCCGGTCCGGAGCGGGCCCGCTGCCCGGCCCCGGTCGCCATCGCCGACCGGTACCCCTCGAC
The DNA here is from genome assembly GCF_045208415.1 of Kitasatospora sp. NBC_01560. NCBI lineage: Bacteria > Bacillati > Actinomycetota > Actinomycetes > Kitasatosporales > Streptomycetaceae > Kitasatospora > Kitasatospora sp. NBC_01560. The sequence continues at coordinate 3,180,079 of NZ_CP109364.1, forward strand.
GGTCAGTTCGGCGGCCCGCTGCCAGGTGAACCGGGCGAGCACCCGGGCCCGCCCGGCCTCGCCGAGCACGCTCCGCAGCTCCGGATCGTCCAGCAGCCGGCCGAGCGCCGCCGCCAGCGCGCCCGCGTCGCCCGGCGGGACGGCCAGACAGGTCTCGCCGTCCGGCCCGGCCACCTCGGGGATCGCCCCGCCGGTGGTGGCCACCAGCGGCGTCCCGGTGGCCATCGCCTCGGCCGCCGGCAGCGAGAAGCCCTCGTACAGGGACGGCACGCAGGCCACCTCCGCCGAACGGTAGAGGTCCACCAGCTCCTGGTCGGTCAGACCGCTGCGGAACTCGATGTGCTGCTCCAGCCCGAAGCGCCGGACCGCCTCACTGACCGGCCCGCGCTCCTTCTGCGGCTTGCCGACCACGACCAGGTGCGCGTCCCGCTCGGTGCGCACCTTGGCCAGCGCCTCGACCAGGTGCACCAGGCCCTTGAGCGGCACGTCCGCACTGGACGTGGTGACGATCCGGCCCGGCACCCGGTGCACCGCCGCCGACGGCGACCAGAGCCGCGTGTCCGCGCCGATCGGCACCACCGAGACCGCGCCGGGCGCGGCACCCAGGTGCTCGACGATCTCCCGCTTCGAACTGCCGGAGACGGTGATGATGTGCTCCAGCCGGGCGGCCACCCGCCGCTGCATCCGGGTGAAGGCGTACCAGCGGCGCAGCGACAGCCGCTTGAGCCGGGTGGGCGCCGCGTCCAGCTCCAACTGCCGGTCGACGGTGATCGGGTGGTGGATCGTGGTGACCAGCGGGAACCCGTGCCGCGCCAGGCCGAGCAGCCCGTAGCCGAGCGTCTGGTTGTCGTGCACCACGTCGTAGCGGCCCTTGTGCAGGGCGAGGTAGCGGCGGGCGCGCAGCGAGAAGGTCAGCGGCTCCGGGAAGCCGCCGGTGCGCATGGTCGCCACCTCCAGCACGTCCACCGGGCCGCGGTACTCGGCGAGTTCCGGGGTGCGGAACGGGTCGTCGGCGCGGTAGAGGTCCAGGCTGGGCAGCTCGACCAGGCGCACCGAGCCGGGGCCCTCGACCTCGTCCAGCACCGGGTAGGGCTGGGCGCCGATCACGTCCACGTGGTGGCCGAGCCGGGCCAGCTCGCGCGACAGGTGCCGTACGTAGACGCCCTGACCGCCGCAGTACGGGTCGCCTCGGTACGACAGCAGGGCAATCCGCAGCGGGTGTGCGGTCGCGGCCATCGTCGGCCCCCATCTCTGCGCTAGGTGTGCGATCCGGTGTGCAGTGTGCTGCCGGTCGCTAAAGTAGATCAGGTTTCAGTCCGGTGTGGAGTTCACCGGCAACCATGTGAACAATGAGAGACCTCGAAGATACCGGCCCGTAGCTTGCCGTCAGGAGCCAGGGCTGGTGATTCACGCCACGCCGGAGCACCCTGCCGGGCCGGCGGGGCGGACCCACCCCGGGCCGTCCCGGCAACCGCTCCGAACCCGGTCCGGCGCCACTGCGGACCGGGCCCGGATCTGCTCCGGGTCCGGTCCGGGTCCGCCACTGATCCACTCCTGATCCGCTCCGCCACTGCTCGCGCCCTGCTCCGAATCCGCCCCGCATCCGCTCCGCACCTGCTCCGGATCCGCTGGAGCGCCTCGCCACTCTCGCGCCCCGGGAGCACCCTTGCCGTCGCCCACCACCCCCGCGCCGTCCACCGCGCACCCCACCGTGCCCGGCACGTCCGCCGCGTCCGCCGCACCGACCACCGACCCGCCGCTGACCGCGCGACAGGCCGAGCGGCGGCGGCGGATCCTGCGCGCCGCGACCGTCCTGGCCGCCCGCGGTGGGTACGAGGCCGTGCAGATGCGGGAGGTCGCGGAGGGTGCGGAGGTCGCGCTCGGCACCCTGTACCGGTACTTCCCCTCCAAGGTCCACCTGCTCGTCGCCGTCATGCTGGAGCAGTTGCAGGGCCTCCAGGAGCAGGTCCGGCGGCACCCGCCGGCCGAGCCGGAGCCGGCACCGCGCGTCGCCGATACGCTCACCCGCGCCTTCCACGCGCTCCAGCGCGAACCGCTGCTGGCCGAGGCGATGGTCCGCGCGCTCTCCTTCGCGGACCGCTCGGTCAGCGCCGAGGTCGACCGGGTGAGCACCGCCACCGGACAGCTCATCCTGGACTCCATCGGCCAGTCCGGCCTGCCCACCGAGAGCCAGCGCGCGGCCGTCCGGGTGATCGAGCACACCTGGCACTCGGCCCTCGTCTCCTGGCTCTCCGGCCGCTCCTCGATCGCCGAGGTCCGCGCCGACCTGCACACCGCCGCCCAACTGCTCACCCTGCCCTGACCGGCGCCCCGGACCCGGGCCCGTACCGGCACTGCACCCGGGTCCGTACCTGCACTGCACCCGCCCCCGTTCCCGGTGGAACGTGTTCTCGCCCCGGCGGTCCCGCACGCCCCGGCACGGCGGCTAGAGTCGATGCGCAGAACCCACCCGCAGGACAACTCCATCCCGCTTCTCCTCCGGGGAAAGCCGGTGCGAATCCGGCACTGACCCCGCAACCGTGAACCCGGCGCGCGTTCGACCGGGCCAGTCGGAGTGCCCGGTGGAGAGGCGAGCGGCCGGCCCGGAAGCACCCGCTCCCGGCACCGTCGAGGTCTACGGCACGGCCCACCCGGGCCACCACCGCTCATCGAAAGGCTCAACTCCACCATGCTCACCGCCGCCCGCCTGGGCGCCGCCGCCCTGTCCGCCGCGCTGCTCACCGGTGCCGCCACCGGGACCGCCCTCGCCGACACCCCCGCGACCGGCACCGCCGCACCCGTCCCCGAGGGCCTGTACGGCAAGGGCGACCCGACGTACGACGGGGTGTGGCGGCAGTCCCTCGCCCTCACCGCGCTGGCGGGCGCCAAGGTGACCCCGGCCGACTCCGCGGTCTCCTGGCTCACCGGGCAGCAGTGCGCCGACGGCGGCTGGCCCTCGTTCCGCGCTGACACCACGGCCGCCTGCGACGCCACCACCGAGGACAGCAACGCGACCGCCGTCGCCGTCCAGGCCCTGCTCGCCCTCGGCGGGCACCAGGACGCCGTCGACAAGGGCGTCCAGTGGTTCAGGACCAACCAGAACGCGGACGGCAGCTGGGCCTACAACCCCGGCAGCCCCGGCGACGCCAACTCCACGGGCCTCGCCGTCAACGCCCTGATCGCCGCCAAGGCCGACCCGGCCGCGGTGGCGAAGGCCGGCCGGAGCGCCTTCGACGGGCTCGCCCTCTTCCAGCTCGGCTGCGCCGCCCCCGCCGACCAGCGCGGCGCCTTCGCCTACCAGCCCAAGCCGGACGGCGCGCTCGAACCGAACGCGCTCGCCGCCGGGCAGGCCTCGCTGGCCGCGGCCGGCGGCAAGCTGCCGGTCACCAACACCAACCGGACCGACGCCGCCCCCAAGGCGCTGCCGTGCGCCGACGGCTCGACCGGGAACAGCGTCCCGCGCGCCGACTCGGCCGAGGCGATCGGGGCCTACCTGACCACCCAGCTCACCGCCGGCGGCCAGCACCTCACCCTCACCACCCCCGGCGCGCCCCCGACGCCCGACTACACCGCCACCGCCTGGGCCGCCCTCGGCCTGATCCAGGGCGGCCACCCGCAGCAGGCGGCCGGCCCGGTGGACTGGCTCGCCAAGGAGGGCTCCGCCTGGACCAGGAGCGGCACCGATGCCTCCGCCACCGCCACCCTGCTGCTCGTCGCCCAGGCCGCGCAGCGCGACCCCGCCTCCTTCGGCGGCGACCTCGTCGCACAGCTGACCGCCCTCGGCCCGGCGCCCAAGGCGGCGGCCTCCGCTGCCTCCTCGGCTGCGTCCGCCCCGGCGAAGGAGAAGAAGGACGGCGGCATCAGCCAGTGGTGGCTGATCGGCGTCGGGCTGCTGATCGGCATCGGTGGCGGGCTGCTGCTGAGCTTCCAGCGCAAGCGCGGCGCCAAGCTGTGACCACCCCCGGCACTCCCCGGGCGGCTGCCGCACAGCGGCCGCCCGGGGAGGCGGGTCTCCCCGGCACCGCCGGTCTCCCGGCGCCGGCGGCTGTGCCGGTGCCGGTGCCGGTGCCGGTAACTGTGCCTGCCGAGACCGGTGAGCCTGCCGGGGCCGCCGACCTCGCCGGGGCCGCCGTCCCGGGCCGCAACCGGTGCGTCACTCCCGCCGTCATCCGGTTCGTCGCCGGGATGGTCGCCGGGGTGCTGATCCTGCTCGTCCTCGGGGCCGCACCGGCCCAGGCGGCCGGGTACCGGTACTGGTCGTTCTGGAAGTGGTCGGACGGCGCCTGGGCGTACCAGCAGCAGGGGCCGACCGTGTACGTGCCCCCGGACGGGGCCGTGGACGGGTGGCGGTTCGCCGTCAGCCCGGACGGCGGCCGCAACGCCGCACGCCCCGGGACCGCCGGGGACTTCGCCGCCGTCTGCGGCAGCACGCCGGAGCAGCAGGGGCGCAAGCGCGTCGCCGTCGTCCTGGACTTCGGCACCGCCGCCGACGCCGCCGGCGAGACACCGCCCGAGCCGCGCACCGACTGCGCCGTCGTCCCCACCGACGCGAACTCGGCCGAGGTGCTGGCGAGCGTCGCCCCGCCGCTGCGGTACAGCGCCAACGGGCTGCTCTGCGCCATCGCCGGATACCCGCGGGCGGGCTGCGGCGACCAGCTCGGCGCCGGGGACCGGCCGTCGGGCGGGAACGTCTCCGCAGGGGCCTCCGCCGCCGTGCGCGACGGCTCCTCGTCCGGCAGCGGCGGTCCGGACCTCGGCGTGATCGGCGGCGCCGTACTCGTCGCCGTCGTAGCCGCGGGCGCCGTCTGGCAGGTCCGCCGTCGCCGCTGACCCCGGTACGGGCCCGGCCCGCACCCGGTGAATATGTAGACCGGTCCACATATGTAGACCGGTCTGTATATACCGGAGGCACCGACCGGTCCGGAGACAACGACTGGCCCGCCTCTGTGGACCGGTCTACATATACCGGCCCGCCCACAGACAGCGCCCGGGAAGCAGGGAAGCACCACCTGCACAGGAAGTCGGCCCGTCCGACTTCCTGCGCCGGCACCACCCCGCCGCCCACCCAACCGCCCGCCCAAGCGCTCACTCACCGAACCGCCCGCTCGCCCAGCCCCCGCCCAGTCCCCGCCCAGCCAGCCACGCCCACCCACCCGCCCACTCGCCACCGACCTGGACCCCTCCGCCGTGACCACACCCCGCGCCGCCGGCCCGCCCCGCACCACCCGGACCCGCCGCCCGCCCACCGGCCCCCGCCAGCTGCACCCCGGGGCCTGGTGGCTGTGGGCGCTCGGCCTCGGGGCCGCGGCCACCCGCACCACCAACCCGCTGCTCCTGCTCCTGCTCGTCGCCGTGGCCGGTTACGTGGTGGCCGCGCGGCGCGGGGATGCGCCGTGGTCGCGTTCGTACGGCGCGTTCCTCCGGCTCGGGCTTCTGGTGCTCGGCATCCGCCTCGTCTTCGCCGTGCTGCTCGGTTCGCCCGTCCCGGGGACGCATGTGCTCTTCACCCTCCCCGAGGTGCCGCTCCCCGCCTGGGCGCAGGGTGTCCGGATCGGCGGCCGGGTCACCGTCGAGGGCCTGCTCGCCGCCCTCTACGACGGGCTGCGGCTGGCCACCCTCCTCGTCTGCGTCGGCGCCGCCAACGCCCTCGCCAGCCCGGCCCGCCTGCTGCGCGCCCTGCCCGGTGCGCTGTACGAGGCGGGCGTGGCCGTGGTGGTGGCGATGACGTTCGCGCCCAACCTGGTGGCCGACGTCCAGCGGCTGCGCGCGGCCCGCCGGCTGCGCGGGCGGAACGACCGTGGCATCGCCGCCGTGCTGAGCGTCGGGATTCCCGTGCTGGAGGGCGCGTTGGAGCGTTCGGTGGCGCTGGCCGCCGCCATGGACACCCGGGGCTTCGGCCGCACCGCCGACGTCCCGGCGCGCCTCGCCCGCACCACCGCCGCGCTCACCCTGGCCGGCCTGCTGGGCATCTGCCTGGCCGCGTACGGCCTGCTGACCGCCGGGGGTGCCGGCTGGGCCCTGCCGGTCCTGCTGCTCGGGCTGGCCGCCGCGTTCACCGGCCTGCTTCTCGGCAGCCGGCGATCCGTCCGGTCCCGCTACCGGCCGGACCCATGGGCCTGGCCGGAGTGGCTGACCGCCGGCTCCGGAGCCGCCGTGGCCGGGTTGACGATCTGGCTCTCCGGCCAGCACCCGGCCGCCTTCGCCCCCACCGTCGTGCCGCCGACCGCTCCCACCCTGCCACTGGCCGCCGTCCTCGCCGTCCTCGTCGGCCTGGTCCCGGCCTTCGCCGCCCCGCACCCGCCCCGGAGGGCCTCGTGATCACTTTCGAGCAGGTCTCCGTCCAGTACGCCGATGCCGCCGCCCCGGCGCTCAGCGGTGTCGACCTGACCGTCCCCGAGGGCGAACTCTGCCTGCTGGTGGGCCCGTCGGGCTCCGGAAAGTCCACCCTGCTGGGGACGGTCAGCGGGCTCGTCCCGCACTTCACCGGCGGCGTGCTGCACGGCCAGGTCACCGTCGGCGGGCGGGACACCCGCGAGCACCGGCCGCGCGACCTCGCCGACCTCGTCGGCACCGTGGGGCAGGATCCGCAGGCGCACTTCGTCACCGACACCGTCGAGGACGAACTCGCCTACGGCATGGAGTCGCTGGGCCTGCCGTCGGACGTGATGCGGCGCCGGGTCGAGGAGACGCTCGACCTGCTGGGCCTCGCCGAGCTGCGTGACCGTGCGCTGCATTCGCTCTCCGGCGGCCAGCAGCAGCGGGTCGCGATCGGCTCGGTGCTCACCGTCCACCCTCGCGTGCTGGTCCTGGACGAGCCCACCTCCGCCCTCGACCCGGGGGCCGCCGAGGAGGTGCTGTCCGTACTGCAACGGCTGGTCCACGACCTGGGCACCACCGTGCTGATGGCCGAGCACCGGCTGGAGCGGGTCGTCCAGTACGCCGATCAGGTCCTGCTGCTCGACCCCGGCAGGCCGCCCGTGCTCGGCGAGCCCGCCGAGGTGATGGCGCACTCCCCCGTCCACCCGCCGGTGGTCGGCCTCGGCCGGCTCGCGGGCTGGCACCCGCTGCCGCTGTCGGTCCGCGACGCCCGCCGCAAGGCCGCCGGCCTGCGCACCCGCCTGGACGGCCTGCACCCGACCCCCGCACCGGTCACCAGGACCGCCCCGACCGCCCCGACCGCCCCGACCGTCGGAGAGAGCCCCACCCCGACGGCCGCCCCGATCGCCGACGCCGACCGTCTGGCTGTCCGGCGCGGCCCCGTACACGCGCTGCGCGGCGTCGACCTCACCCTCCGCCCCGGCGAGATCGCCGCCCTCATGGGCCGCAACGGCGCCGGCAAGTCCACCCTGCTGGGCGCGCTGGTCGGCCTGCACGCGCCCGCCGCCGGCAGCGTCCGGGTCGGCGGGCTCACCCCGCACCGCACCCGGCCCGCCGAACTGATCCGCCGGGTCGGCCTCGTCCCGCAGGATCCGCGCGATCTGCTGTACGGGGAGAGCGTCGCCGCCGAGTGCGCAGCCGCCGACGGCGACGCGGGCGCCGCGGCCGGCACCTGCCGCGCGCTGGTCGAACGGCTGCTGCCCGGCATCGCCGACGACGCCCACCCGCGCGACCTCTCGGAGGGCCAGCGGCTGAGCCTGGCGCTGGCCGTCGTCCTCACGGCACGGCCGCCCCTGCTGCTGCTCGACGAGCCGACCCGCGGCCTCGACTACGCCGCCAAGGCCCGGCTGGTGGAGATCCTGCGCACGCTCGCCGCCGAGGGCCACGCCGTGCTGCTGGCCACCCACGACGTCGAACTGGCCGCCGAACTCGCCCACCGCACGGTGATCCTGGCCGAGGGCGAGATCGTCGCCGACGGCCCGACCCCCGAGGTGGTGGTCTCCTCGCCGGCCTTCGCCCCGCAGGTCGCCAAGATCCTCGCCCCCTCCCCCTGGCTCACCGTCCACCAGGTCGAGCGGGCCCTCGACGGGAGCGCCGGATGACCCGCCCCGACCCGCGCACCGCCCGGCTCCGCCGACACACCGCCCGGCTCGGCCGACACCCCGTGCCGCTCGGCCGGCGCTCCGTCGCGACGCTGCTGCTCACCTCCTTCGTCGGCGTCACCGCCTTCGGCTGGCCGCTGCTCGCCGCCACCGACTCCGCCCTGGTCGGCCACGCCAAGGACGCCCCTTGGCTGTTCGCCCTGCTCCTGCCCCTGCTGCTCGCCGTCGTGATCGCGCAGATCTCCGAGGGCCGCGCGGCGGGCGGCGGCGCACCCGGGCTGGACGCGAAGGCGGTCGCCCTGCTCGGCGTGCTGGCCGCCGCGGGCGCCGCGCTGCGCCCGCTGGGCGCGGGGACGGCCGGGCTGGAGCCGATGTTCTTCCTGATGGTGCTGGCCGGACGGGTGCTCGGGCCGGGGTTCGGCTTCGTGCTCGGCTCGCTCTCGATGTTCGCCTCCGCCCTGCTGACCGGCGGGGTGGGGCCCTGGCTGCCGTTCCAGATGCTCGCGATGGGCTGGGTCTGCCTCGGCGCGGGTCTGCTCCCGGGCGCGGCCGGCCTGCGCGGCCGCCGCGAACTCGCCCTGCTCGCGGTCTACGGCGCCACGGCCGCGATCCTCTACGGCACGATCATGAACCTCCAGGGCTGGCCCTACATCGCCGGCCTGGCGAGCTCGATCTCCTTCGTTCCCGGTGATCCCGTCTCCGCCAACCTGGTCCGCTTCGCCGTCTACTGCCTCACCACCTCGCTCGGCTGGGACCTCCCCCGCGCCGTGCTCACCGTCACGCTCTGCCTCACCCTCGGCACGCCCGTGCTCCGCGCACTGCGCCGGGCCACCCGCCGCGCCGCCTTCGCCGCCCCGGTCGAGTTCAACCCGCCCGAACGGACGCCGTAACGCCGGGCCGGGCCGCCCCGGACCACTCGACCCCGGACCGCCGGCCCCCGGAACCGCTGGGCCCCGGCCCCCCTCAGACCGCCCGCAGCGCGCCCGGCCGCCGGCCGGTGAGCCGGTCGAGCGCGGCGGCGGTCGCCTCGTCCGCCGGCAGGTGGACGACCAGCCGCTGGTCGTCGTCGGCGGGCAGTTCGAGCGTCTCGTAGCCGAGCCGCAGCTCGCCCGCCCCGGGGTGGCTCAGCCGGGTGACGCCGTTCGCCCGCGGGAGCCCGGGCAGGGTCTCCAGGCGCCGGGTGAACTCCGCCCCGCAGGACACCGTCAACTCGTCTACCAGCGCGCCGACGTGGGGGTCCGACCGGCCCGGCCCCTGCTTGAGGGCGGCGACCTGCTCGTCGGCGACCGTCTCCCAGTCGGGGAAGGCCGTGCGGGCCCGCGGGTCGGTGAAGACGAACCGCGCGAAGTTCGGCTGCCTGCCGTCCAGCGATCCGATCGGCCCGTGGACCTGCCGGTAGCCGTCCGTACAGGACAGGACCTCGCTCAGCCGGTTCAGCAGCACGGCAGGGGCCGGCTCCAGCCGGTCGAGCAGTGCCTGCACGGTCGGCCGCACCGACCGGTTCGGCCCGGCGCCGCCGGTGCAACTGAAGCCCGGATCGGCCCCCTTGACCAGCCGGTGCAGGTGGACGCGCTCGCCCGCGGTCAGTCGCAGCGCGTCGGCCAGCGCCGCCAGCACCGGTGCCGACGGCCGCCGGTCCCGCCCCTGTTCCAGTCTGGTGACGTACTCGACGCTCACCCCGGCGATGGTGGCCAGTTCGGCCCGGCGCAGCCCGGGCGTCCGGCGACGCGGCCCGGCCAGCAGGCCGACCTCGGCCGGTGTGACGGCCTCCCGGCGCAGGCGCAGGAAGAGACCCAGCTCGTTGTCGCTCACCCGGCGAACGTAACACCCGGGCCCGGACCGGATCGTGGCCCTGCCACTACCAGTCTCCGCCCGGCCTTCCTCCCGCTCCGCGCGCCGGGCAGTTTTGGAGTCGTCCGGCCCGACGGTGGCCGGCCGTCCGCACCCCTCCCGAGGAGCACACCCATGTCCGTTGAGAAGCTGAGGCTCGCCGTGGTCGTCGGCAGCGTCCGCAACGGCCGGTTCGGCCCGGTCGTGGCGAACTGGTTCGTCGACCAGGCAGGGCGGCACGACGAGTTCGACGTCGATCCGATCGACCTGGCGGACTTCGAGATCCCGCTCGAACTGCCCTCCGTGTCCCCCGCGATGCAGCCCGACCTGCCCCGCCCCGCCGGAATGGCCGAGCTGACCCGGCGGCTCAGGGCCGCCGATGCGGTGGTCGTGGTGACGCCCGACTACAACCGGAGCTTCCCGGCCTCGCTGAAGGCCGCCATCGACTGGCACTACACCGAGTGGCAGGCCAAGCCGATCGGCTTCGTCGGCTACAGCGGCGCCAGTGGCGGCCTGCTGGCGATCGAGCAACTGCGCCAGGTGTTCAACGAGTTGCACGCCCACACCGTCCGCGACTACGTCTCGTTCCCCCGTTACTACCTGCTCTTCTCGCCCGACGGCACGCTGCTCGCCCCGGAGGAGCCGGAGGGCTCGGCCAAGGTGATGCTCGACCAGCTGCACTGGTGGGCCTCGGTCCTCCACGACGCCCGCCGCGACCGCCCGTTCACCGCAGGCCGGTGAGCCCCCGACGGTGAGCCCCGGCAGCCGCGCGCGCCCGGGCCCCGGCGGTGGCGGGACACCGTCCGACGGGCCGCTGCCCGCCGGTGACCGGCGTCGGCGCGCACCACCGCCGCATCTGACGACGGCGCACACCACCGCCGCACCTGACGACGGCGCGCCCCGGACCACCGTCCGGGGCGCGCCGTTCTGTCCGTCCGGGCCTCAGGCCTTCGGACCGGCCGACTGCACCACCTCGAAGGACCACAGCGTGGAGCCGCTGGCCGCCGGACGCTTCGGGGCCTCGCCGCCCTCGGACGGCGGGCCCTGGCGGTGGGCGGCCTGCATGGGGCCCTCCATCCAGGCCTTGAAGTCGTCCTCGCTGCGCCAGCGCGTGTAGACGAGGTACTGGTCCGTGCCCTCGACCGGCCGGAGCAGCTCGAACCACTCGAACCCGTCCGAGTTCTCCACCGCACCGGCCCGCGAGGCGAACCTCTTCTCCAGCTCCGCCCGCTGCTCGGCGGGTACGGTCAGCACGTTGATCTTGACCACGCTAGCCATCTGACACCTCTCCAGTTGCTCGGTCGGCCGGGGTGGCGACCTGCGACCTGCCCCGGTCACGTGCGAGCAGTCTCACACCTGCGACGGGGCGAACGACGCGAGGACGGCGCCGGGGCGCCACCCGGGACAGCCTACGAAGGCCCGCGCGAGCCCGGCCCCGTCGCGCCCACCCCGACCGGCGCGCGGCATCGGCCCCTTCCCGCCACCCGGCCGAAAACGTTCGCCCAGTGATCGATAGGCTGCGCCGGCGCGACCCGGGCCCGGCCCACCGCCGGCCCACAAGCCACCCGTATTCAGGCACAATTCGCCCAACGTCGGAGAATCGATCTTGCGCTCTTCCCGCCTCCTGGCCGCATCCACGCTGCTCGCCCTCTCCCTCGGCGCGACCATCGGTGCGACCTCCGCCGGTGCCGTCGCGGTCTCGCCGAGCCCGACCGCCTCCAACTCCGCCACCGGCTCCCCGTCGACCGGCCCGTCGACCGCCCCGACGGCGAGCGGCACGCCGTCCGCCCCCACCACCGCCCCCGCCACGCCGACCACCCGGCCGACGCTGCCGACCGCCACGCCGAGCGTCGACAACCGCTGCTCGGGCGGCGTGCACCACGGCGACCTCAAGTTCACCGGCACCGGCCTGTGGGGGGCCACCCTGGTCAAGGGCGGCCCGGCCCAGGAGGTGAGCGTCGTCTTCGAGAACACCACCGGTGTCGACCTCGCGAAGTTCGAGGCGAGCATCTACATCACGGACGAGAACGAGCCCGGGCCGGTGGCCTGGAAGAGCGACTTCTTCGACGTCCAGGTCCACGTGCCCGGCGGGGACTGGAAGCCCGCGAAGCTGGTCGACCGGGCCGTCAACCTGGGTGCGTTCAAGCTGGCCAAGGGCGAGAAGCTCACCCTCGGGTTCCGGATAGCCGCCACCCAGAGCGCCCCGACCGGTGCGTTCGGCGGCAACCTCGGCGGTGGCTCCGAGGCCTTCGACAACGTCGGCATCCCGAAGCCCGCGTCCGACAAGAAGGACAGCTGCACCCAGTACCTCGCCTACTACGAGGGCAACTTCAAGGTCTCCGACAAGGCCGGCAGCACCTCGACCGCAGCCACCGGCACCCCCGCGGCCGCGGCCTCCTCGCCCGCCGCCGGCCCGCACCTGGCCGAGACGGGCACCGACTCCAGCACCCTCCCGATCGCCCTGGGCGGCGCCGCCGTCCTCGCCGCCGGCGCCGGAACGCTGCTCGTGCTGCGCCGCCGCAAGGCGGGCGCGCACAGCTGATCCCCGCTCCGGCGAGGTGCCGAGGGGTGCGGACGACCGTCCGCGCCCCTCGGCGTGCGAAGCATCGGCCGGCGGCCGGAGCCGGCCCCGGTCAGGCGATCCACCCCGGGACGAAGGCCGTGTCCCCGGACTCGCCGACCTTGTGCACCCGGGCCCCGCCGGGCGCGGCCACCACGGCGGTGAAGCCGCCCGCGGTGCCCGTGGTGATCCGGCGGGCGACACCTGCGGGCATGATCACCGTGTCGCCGGCCCCCACCGCGAGCTCGTCCGCACCCAGTTCGACGGTCGCGCCGCCGCCCAGGACGGTCCAGATCTGCTCGACGTCGAACACGTGCAGCGGCCCCTGCTTGCCCGCGCCCATCTCCACCCGCCACATCGCCAGACCGGTGCCGCCCTGGGCGGGCGAGGCGAAGGTGGTCATCACGGCGTTGGGCGTCTCGGTGCGGCGGGCTTCGGTGCTGCGGACGACGGACATGGGTGACTCCCCCTAAGATAGACAACTGAGTTGTCTATATGGTCAATGAGGTTGTCTATCGTGTCAAGCGAACCCGCACCCCCAGCCACGCCCGCATCCGCCTCCACCCCCGCCCCCGGCTACGAGCTGCCACTGCGCCTGCTGCTCGCCTTCCGCGAGATCATCGACGAACTGCACGAACGGATCGCCCGCGAAGGACACCCCGGTCTCCGGCCGATGCACGGCTTCGTCTTCCAGGCGATCGGACCGGACGGCACCACCGCCGTCGAACTCGGCCGCCGCCTCGGGGTCTCCAAGCAGGCCGCGGGCAAGACCGTCGAGCACCTCGAACAGCTCGGCTACGTCGAACGCGCCGGCGACCCGGCCGACGCCCGACGCAAGGTGGTCCGGCTCACCGCGCGGGGCGTGGACTGCCTGGTCCGCTCCGCCCGGATCTTCGACGAGCTACGCACCCAGTGGTCCGAGACGCTCGGCGAGGAGCGGCTGCGCGCCCTGGAGGCCGACCTGCGGACGCTCGCCCCCGGCGATCCCTTCCGACTCGACACGCCCCGCTGGTTCGGCGCCTCCTAGGCCGCACCGGACGGGGCCCGGGCCGAAATCGGCGTGGCGTTCGGCCGCGAACTCACCGGAGCCGGCGCGGAGCCACACGGTCCATTTCCGGACCGGTCCTGAGGCCCGGCCGGGGAAGTCCCGGAAATACGGAGCGGAAGCGGGGCCGGGCGCCCTCCGGCGCCGCCCCGACCGGCGATCCAAGACCACTCCGGGGCCCCGGCACAAGGGCGGACGCAGGAAGGTGCAAAGAATCGCGGCACCCCTGCCCTCACGGCCGACGGCGGTATGTAATCGACGGAATTCCACGGCCGATCAGGCCGCCTGTCGAACATGCGAGGAGCACAGCCGAAATGCGCATTACCACCAGGACCGCAGTCGTTGCGCTCGGCGGAATTGCCCTGGCCGTGTCGGGCCAGGGCATCGCCGGCGCCGTTTCGCCCGCCTCGGCCGACCCGGTACCCAGCTGCGTCACGACCCGGGTCAGCACCGTCCTCGGCACCACCGTCCGGGTCACCAACGGCTGCGCCGGCGAGCAGCAGGTGAAGGTCAACTTCTCCTCCTTCGCCGGCGGCTCCTGGGGCACCTGCCTGGTCCTCGCCCCCGGCGAGGTGAGGACGGCCTCCGCCGTCGACCTGACGCGCTTCACCGGCCTGACCCGCTGCTGACGCCCCCGACGCACCACGGCCGGGCCCGCCGCCCCCGGGTGGCGGGCCCGGCCACGCCGCCCGCAACGCCCCGGCACCCGGAACGCCCCGTCAGAACGAGCGGCCCTCCGCGTGGTACGGGTGCTCGGGGCCGACCCGGTCGGGCGGGTCGGGCTTGTCCCGCCGGTCGGCGCAGAGGGTGGAGGAGAGCCGGGTCAGCAGGTCGGCGAGGTCCGCGTACTGCTTCTCGTCCCAGTCGCCGAGCAGGTCGGAGAGCTGTTCGCGCCGCGCCGCCACCAGACGCACCGCCGCGGCCTCACCCTGCTCGGTGAGCCGCATCGGGAGCCCTCCGTGCCGCAGGGCGAGCCCGCGGCCCTCGACCTCCCGGACGGCCTCCTCGACCACCGCGATCGGGACGACCCGGCGCTCCGCCAGTTCGGCGGGCTCGACGGAGCCGTGGTGGTACATCTGCAGGAGCAGCCAGCTGGAGGCGGGCTTGAGATCGAGCCCGGCGCCGGCGGTGATGCGGCGGAAGAGGTCCCGTCTGGCCTCCCGGCTGCTCAGCACCGAGAGGGAGCGGGCGATCTCGTCCAGCGAGGACCGTTCGACCGGGTTCAGCCCGATCGACTCGCTGAGGTCGGGGGCGGTGACGGTCGAGCGGAGCTTCTGCTCGCGCAGGAAGAGCGAGAGCACGAAGGCGACGAGGGCGACCGGCACCGCGTACAGGAAGACCCGGGTGATCGACTCGGCATACGCGTGGTAGATCCCGGCCTGGGCGTCCGCGGGCAGGCTCGCGATCACGCGCGGGTCGGAGGTGACCGCCCCGGGGTCGAACCCCGGCGGCAGCGGGATGCCCACCAAGGCCTCCTGGAGCCGGGAGTTGAGCCCCGAGGCGAAGACGGTGCCGAAGATGGAGACGCCGAAGGACGCACCGATGGAGCGGAAGAAGGTGGCGCCGGCGGTGGCCACGCCAAGGTCCTGGTAGCCGACGGAGTTCTGCACGATCAGCACCAGCACCTGCATCACCAGGCCGAGACCGAGGCCGAACACCAGGAAGTAGCAGCTCATCTCGAAGGTGCTGCTGTGCTCGTCCAGTCGGGAGAGCAGCAGCAGGCCGACCGTGGTGACGGCCGTTCCGGCGATCGGGAAGGCCCGGTAGTGGCCGGTGCGGGCGACGATCTGGCCGGAGCCGATCGAGGTGACCAGCATGCCGAGCACCATCGGCAGCATGTGGATGCCGGACATGGTCGGCGAGACCTGCATGACCACCTGGAGGAAGGTCGGCAGGTAGGTGAGCGCGCCGAACATCGCGAAGCCGACCACGAAGGAGATGACGGCGACCAGGCTGAACGTCCGGGAGCGGAACAGCCGCAGCGGCAGCACCGGTTCGGCGGCGGTCCGTTCGACCATGACGAAGGCGACCAGCAGGACGAGACCCAGCACCCCGAGACCGACGATCTGCCAGGAGCTCCACTCCCACGTCGTCCCGCCGAGCGAGGTCATCAGGACCAGGCAGGTGGCCACCGAGGCGATCAGCACGGTGCCGAGGTAGTCGATCCGGTGCTGCCGCTTGACCTCCGTCCCGTGCAGCACGGCGGCGATCACCACCAGGGCGAGCACGCCGATCGGCAGGTTGATGTAGAAGACCCAGCGCCAGCTGAGGTTGTCCACGAAGAGGCCGCCGAGCAGCGGGCCGAGCACGCTGGTGACGCCGAAGACGGCACCGAACAGGCCCTGGTACTTTCCGCGGTCCCGGGGGGAGACGAGGTCCCCGACGATGGCCTGCGACAGCACCATCAGCCCGCCGCCGCCCAGGCCCTGGAGGGCGCGGAAGGCGATCAGCTCGCCCATGTTCTGGGCGATGCCGCAGAGCACCGAGCCCAGCAGGAAGATCACGATCGAGGCCTGGAAGAACTTCTTCCGGCCGTACATGTCGCCGAGCTTGCCCCAGAGCGGGGTGGCCGCCGTGGAGGCCAGCATGTAGGCGGTGACCACCCAGGAGAGGTGCTCCAGGCCGCCGAGGTCGCTGACGATGGTGGGCAGCGCGGTGGAGACGATGGTCTGGTCGAGCGCGGCGAGCAGCATCGCCAGCAGCAGGGCGCTGATCGGCACCCACAGGTTGGGGACGGTGACCTCCGGCGGGCCCGGTTCGTTCACCGGGCTCCGGTCGGACGCGGCGATCGGATCCGTCATGAGGTCTCCGTAGGGGTCGCGGGCCTGGACTCGCGGGCGGCTCGCGGACCCCGGCGGCCGGGGTCCGTGCGGACGATCACTCCCGGTTCACCATGCTGTCAGAAATGCCCGGGTTTGCGCCGTCCAGTTGAGCCGAACGTAAGAACGTGGGCCGTTCGGGGGACGGCCCGGGCCCATCGACCGTTCATCAGGTCACAACCACCACCAACCGGCACAACACCCCCGGAGCCGGTCGGACGCCCCTGTCCCCCCTTGTGGACGTCCTGCATAATCAGGCGCGTTCGCCCCCGGGAACACGCGTCCGAGAACCGCCGCCGGGGGCACCGCGAGAACCGATCCGAGACCGAGGAGGGCCGGCCGATGCCGGACCAGCACTGCCCGACGTGCGGCACCGCACGCTCCGCCGGGTGCCGGTGCCTCCCGGATCCGGGCCTGACCGAGACCGCCGTCCTCCCGCACCTCGAAGGCCCGCCACTGGTCCGGCCGTACGTGCCGCAGGCCGTCGGCCAGGTCGCGGACACCCCGCCCCCGGCCGGAGCGACGGACCCGTTCGCCACCTCCGTCCTGCCGCCCGTACCGCACGCCCCGCCGCACGCCCCGCCGCTCGGACCGGACGCGGACGCCTACGCGACCACCGTGCTGCCCCCGGTGATGTCGGCGCCTCAGCCGACGGCGTACCAGCAGACCGGACACCAGCAGACCGGACACCAGCAGCAGCCGTACCGGCAGGGCCCGCAGCCGCACGACGACCGGCCGTACGACAGCGGGCGCCACGGCAGCGGGCCCTACGACAGCGGGCGCCACGACGACGGGCAGCCGCCGGCCGCCGGCGACGAGATCGGCCTCTTCCCGTTCGACCGCACGGCACCCGCCGGGGCCGCCGGACCGGCGGAGGGCACCGGCGGCCGGGCCGCCCGCCGCGCGGCCGAGCAGGCCGAGGAGGGCTCGCCGGGCCGCCGCAAGGGCCTGCTGATCGCAGCCGGCGCCGGCCTGCTGGCACTCACCGTCGGCCTGGCGTACGCGGTGGCGCCCTCCGGCGAACCGGAGCACCAGGCGCAGCCGGCGCCGACCACGAGCCTGGCGCCCGCACCGGCCGACCCGACCACTCCGGCGGAGCCGAGCCCGAGCGCGCCGCCGTCCACGAGTGACGCGCCGAGCCCGTCGGCGAGCAGAACGGCCAGGCCCAGCCCGACCAGGACGACGGCTCCGCCCGCCACGGCCACGACGCCGCCGGCCGCTCCCCCGGCCCCCGTCGTCACCACGCCGCCCGCGCCGAGCCCGACCCCCACCCCGACGCCCACCCCGACCGCGACCACTCCCACGCCGACGGCCTCCCCCACCTTCCAGGCGCTGAAGTACGGGGACAAGGGCGCCGGAGTGAAGGAGATGCAGCGCAAGCTGTCGGTCGTCCTGTGCTGGATGAGCATCCCGCAGAACGGCAGCTTCGACTCCCGGACCGAGACGTCGGTGCAGTACTTCCAGGTGATGCAGGGCGTCCAGGGCGACGAGAGCGGGGTCTACGGCCCCAACACCGCCGCCGCCCTCGCGAAGCGCACCACCTGCTGAACGGCTGTCGGCCGGGCCGGCCCCGCAGGCCGGTCACCGGGCGACGGCCGTCCGCGACGCGTCGTCAGCCGGTGACCGCCTGGAAGATGCTCACACCGGCCATCAGCACCATCACCCCGGCCGCGACCCGGATGATCACCTTCATCGGCACGTGCTTCAGCAGCTTCTGCCCGCCGACGATGGCGATCCCGGCGACGGCGCAGAGCGCCAGCCAGGCGCCGAGGCCGACAGCGAGCGGATCGGCGTACTTGGCGGCCAGGTTGGCGGTCATGATCTGGGTGAGGTCGCCGAACTCGGCGATCGCGACGACCACGAAGCTGGCGCCGGCGACCTTCCAGAAGCTGTTGGCCGTCGGCTCCTTGGCGGCGTGGCCGTCCTCGTCGTCGCCGCCGTGGAAGAGCAGCATGGCGGCGCCGGCCAGGAACAGCACGCCGGTCACGCCCTCCACCCAGCGGTGCGGGAGCAGCGAGAGCAGGTGGCCGGCCACCAGGGCGATGCCCACCTGGAGGGCGAAGGCGGCGGCGATTCCGGCGAAGACGTAGCTCGCGCGGTACTTGGCGCCGAGCATCAGGCTGGCCAGGGCGGTCTTGTCCGGCAGTTCGGCCAGGAAGACGATGCCGAAGGTGATGGCGGCAACGGTCAGGCTCATCGGGGGTTCGGTATCCCTCGGTCGGGCTGTCCGGCCTCGGCAGCTCCGCAAGGGGTCGCTCCGGCCCGACAGCACTGGTCAGAAATCACAGCACTGCGGCCGAAGGTCTCGCCGGCACCCCAACGGTCAGGATGCCCCGGGCGCCGGGCCCCGGGGGGCCAGTATGTCGACGGTCCGGTGGAGGGCTACTCCCCTTCAACGCGTCCAAGACTACCCGACTCCGCCGGGACGCCCGGCGCCCACCAGCCCGCGGGCGACCAGCTCCAGCACCACCACGATCGCCACCGACTCCACCGCCAGCAGCGCGACCAGCACGAACAGCTGCACCGCGCCCGCCTGCACCGGGGTGGCGCCACCGAGCAGCATGCCGACGAAGGCGCCGGGCAGGGTGACCAGGCCCACCGTCCGGGTCTGGTCGAGGGCCGGGACGAGCGAGGTCGCGGCGGCGGTGCGGCAGATCTCCAGCCGGGCGTCGCGCTCCTCGAAGCCCAGGGCGAGCGCCGCCTCCACCTCTCCGTGGCGCTGCCGCAGCTCGTCCAGGGCCCGTCGGCCGGCCAACGAGGTGGCGCTGAGCGCGCCGCCGATCAGGATGCCGGCGACCGGGATGACCGACAGCCCCTTGAGCGGCAGCAGTCCGACCGCCAGCAGCAGCGCGAGCACCGGGAGCACCCCGGCGCCGATCGGCGCGGCCGCCCACGTCCACGCCGGCCCGGGGGTCATCCGGCGCCCGGCGGTACGCACCGCGACCGCGAACATCAGCACGACGAACAGCGCCGACCACCAGAGCGAGCCGACCACCCAGGTGATCACCAGGGCGACGACGGCCAGCTGCACCACCGCGCGCAGGCCGGCCCGGAGCACCGCCCGCCCGTGGCCGAGCAGGCCCCGGCCGGCCACCGCCACGGCGGCGGCCAGCAGGAGTGCCGTGACCACCCCGAGCAGCGGGGTGACCGGCAGCAGCTGGCTGCCGGCCGCCGCCACCGGGGTCGCCGCCGACGGCGCCACGGCTCAGATCCAGCTGGTGAACCACATCCGGTCCTGCCAGGACGTCATCGGGATCACCTCCGCCGTGTAGAGGGGGTAGAAGAAGGCGAAGCAGCCCACGATCGCCAGCACGATCAGGCCCGCCCCGGCCGCGCCGAGCCGGCGCCGCTCGGGTGTGCAGCCCTCCGGCCCGAGCATCGCGCCGAGCATCTGGGCGACGGCCAGGCAGAGGAACGGCACCAGCACGACCATGTAGAAGGAGAAGACGGTCCGCTCCTGGTACTGGAACCACGGCAGGTAGACGCCGGCGACGCCGCAGAGCACCGCGCCGGAGCGCCAGTCGCGGCGGAAGAACCAGCGCCAGAGCAGGTAGACCAGGGCGAAGCAGGCGGTCCACCAGAGCAGGGGGGTGCCGAGGCCGAGGATCTGCGCCGCGCAGCCGCCGGAGGCGGTACAGCCGTGCTGCCCGGCGGGCACCTGCTCCCAGTACATGGAGACCGGGCGGCCCTGGACCAGCCAGCTGAACGGGTTGGACTGGTAGGTGTGCGGGGTGCTCAGCCCGGTGTTGAAGTCGTACATCTGCGAGTGGTAGTGCCAGAGGCTGCGCAGCGGCGCGGGCACCCAGGTCATCGGCAGCCGCGGCAGCGGGACGCCGAGGAAGCTGTCCGGGGAGAGCCCGGCCCGGTCGTCGGCCCAGTGCCGGTCGTACCCGCCGGCGTTCCGTCCGCCGGTGGCGAGCCAGCCGGCCCAGGCCCCGACGTACACCACCAGGGCGGAGCCGACCATGGCCAGCAGGGCGGGCGGCGCGTCCCGGCGCAGCATCGAGCGCCAGGGGCGGCGGGCGCCGGCCCAGCGGCGGCCGGACTGGTCCCAGAGCACGGTGAGCAGGCCGAAGGCGGCGAGCACCATGGCGCCGTTCCACTTGACGCCGCAGGCCGCGCCGACGAACACCCCGGCGGCGATCCGCCAGGGGCGCCAACCGAGCCGGATCCGGTCACCGTCGGGGCCGTTCCCCTCGCGGGCGGCGGCCAGCCGGGTGCGGGTGCGGTCGCGGTCGATCAGCAGGCTGCCGAAGGCCGCGAGGACGAAGAACATCTGGACGCCGTCCAGCAGGCCGACCCGGCTCATCACCAGCTGGAGCCCGTCGACGGACATCAGCAGGGCGGCGGTGCAGCCGATCAGGGTGGAGCCGAACAGCCGGCGGCCGATCCTGGCCAGCATCAGCACCGTGACGGTGCCGAGCAGCGCGGTCATGAACCGCCAGCCGAACGGGTGCAGTCCGAAGGCCGCCTCACCGAGCGAGATCACCCACTTGCCGAGCGGCGGGTGGGCGATGAACTCGGGCGCCGAGGTGAGCGGGACGTGCTGCGGGACGGCCAGGATGTCGGCGTTGGCGCTGTCCGGCCAGGTGCCCTCGTAGCCCTGCTCGAGCAGCGACCAGGCGTCCTTGGGGTAGTACGTCTCGTCGAAGACGAAGGCGTTGGGGTAGCCGAGGTTCCAGAACCGGAGCAGGCCCGCGAAGAGTGCCACGCCGATCGGCCCGAGCCAGTCGGCCCGGTCGGCCGCCCGGCGCAGCAGCCCCCGCGGCGCCGGTTCGGGGGCCGCGGGGGCTGGGGGTGCGGGTGGGTGCGTGAGCGCCGCTTGCGTCATAGCCTCGCCGATTCGCCTGTCTCGCCTGTGCCGGCCGGGGCCGGGCAGTCAACAGGCACTGACACTATGTGGCGGTGGTCCCGAATCCAAGCGCGACGGGCGCCGTCCAGGTGACCCGGACGGCGCAGCCGCCCGGGTGCCCGCGGGCCGCCCGGACCTGCCCGGACGGCGGCCCGGGCAGGTGTCCCGGGCCGCGGCGCCCGGCGGTCCGGGCGGTCCGGGCGGCGGCCCGGAGGGCTCAGGCGGCGGTCTGCAGCTCCCGGACGGGGAGCGGGGCGCGGACCACGACCGGCGCCGCGTTGTCCTGCGCCGCCGTGAGGTACGGCCGCAGCTTCAGTGCCAGGACGACGACCAGCACGGTGGAGCCGGCCATCGCCGCCAGGTAGAGCGGCCAGGTGCCGGAGCCGACCAGCAGGACACCGACGGCCGGGCCGACCGCGATCGCGATCTGCTTCACCAGGGCGTACCCGGAGTTGTAGGTGCCGAGCAGCCGGGCCGGGGCGAGATCGGCGACGATCGGGCCCATGGTGGGGGCGAGCAGCGACTCGCCGACCCCGAACAGGGCGTAGATCGAGACGATCGCGACCGTGGCGGCCATGGTCTCGGTCCGGATCAGGCCGGCGACCAGCGCCATCGCCCAGGCGCCCAGCCAGACCACGCCGGCCGCGGCCATCGCGGTGGTGCGGCGGCGGCGGGCGGTGATCCGCACCATGAACATCTGCAGGACGACGATGGTCAGCGCGTTGGCACCGATGGCGATGCCCAGGGTCGAGGGCGCGGTGCCGACGGTGTCGGTGGCGAAGGCCGCGACGCCGGACTCGAACTGGCCGTAGCAGGTGAAGAAGATCAGCCCGGCGAGCACGCAGAGCCGCAGCATCGCCTTGTCGGCGACCAGGGCGCGCAGCCCCTGCGGGCCGTCCTTCCGGTCCTGGAGCAGGACGGGGGCGGCGTTCGGGATCCGCGCGGTGCCGGTCGCCAGGGCGAGGCCGAGGAAGGTCGCCGCCTCGATGGTGAACAGCCGGGTCAGGCTGGCCGGGTCGGCGACGTCCACGATCTGGCCGCCGACCAGCGCGCCGATGCCCATGCCCAGGTTGATCAGGGTGAACTGCAGCGCGAAGGCGTGCGAGCGGGTCGCCGCGGTGGAGCAGCGGACGATCATCGTGGCCAGCGCCGGCTGGCAGGTGGTGACACCCGCTCCGAAGAGGAAGGAGGAGACCAGCAGGGCCGGGGTGCCGGTGGCGTGGCCGAAGGCGAACGCCCCGGTGGCGGCCAGTGCGGCGCCGGCCAGCAGCACCGGGCGCGGGCCGTACCGGTCGATGCCGCGGCCGGTGAACGGGAGGACGGCGAGCGCGGCCAGCGCGAAGACGGTGAACACCATCCCGGCGGCCAGCGATCCCAGGCCCCGCACCTGGTCCACGTACACGAACATGTACGGCATCGTGAATCCGCTGCCGAACGCACTGAGCGCGTTGCCGATCTGGACGCGGCGCAGCGGGCCGCCCGCCCCGCGCTGCTGCCTCTGCTGCTTCACCGTGCCGGTCACCGTGCACACCCCTTCACTGGGTCCCCCCGGGGTCACGCCCAGGGTTTCGCTGGATAGTCTTAAGGCCAGAAGATTTAAGAGCTAAAGTCTGGCGATATAAAGTCTTAGCACCGGAAGAGTGTGGAGTCAAAGGCTTAAGGGCTGCACCCCCGCGTGCGACACTGGTCCGCATGACAGCAGAGAAGCCCGAGCCGGCCAGCACCCGCGAGCTGGGCATCGCCGAGCAGGTGGCCGTCTACCAGCGGGAATTCCCCACCGTGGACCCGCAGGTGGAGACGATCGTGCAGACGCTCTCCCGGGTCGCCCGGCGGATGGGCGTCGCCTACGGCCGGCAGCTGACTGTGCTGGGAATCACCTCCGCCGAGTGGGAGGTGCTCAAGGCCCTGGTGGTCGCCGGCAGCCCCTACCGACTGGGCCCGGGCGAGCTGGCCAAGCGGCTGGGGCTGACCCCGGCGGCGATGACCCACCGGATCGACCGGATGGTCGCCGAGGACCTCGTCACCCGGGAGCGGGACGAGACCAACCGGGTCCGGGTGATCATCGAGCTGACCGAGAACGGCCGCGACAAGTGGCTGGAGTCGATGCGGATGGCCGCCGTCTTCGAGGAGGAACTGCTCCAGGACCTCGTCGGCGAGGACCGCACGGTGCTCTCCGGCATGCTGGCCCGGATGCTGCGCCGCATCGAGGAGAGCCAGCCCGACGCCCTCGGCCGCACCGACGACCTGGCCTGACCCACCCCCGGCCGGGAGGCCGGGGCGTCGGCGCCAAGGGAGTCGGGGCCAGGTCGGGGCCGGGGCGGCGGGGCCGACCCCGGGGAGCCCGGATGGTCGGAGGAATCCCCTGAGGAATGACACATCCGTGTGCCAATCTGCTTGACACAAGGGATCACTGATACCACGTCACCGATTGGCCACCACCATGCAGCTCAAGCGCGCATCCGCCCTGCTCACCATTGCCGTCGTGGCTGGGCTCGGGCTCACCGCCTGCAACGACGGCACCTCGGCCACCGCCGCCGGGAGCTCCGCCCCCAGCACCGCCGCGGCGGCCCCGACCCCGCCCCCCACCGCGGCAAGCGCCTCCACGACCGCCTCCACGGCCGCACCGGCTCCGTCCACCCCGGCCGCGGTCCCGGCCTCCTCCACGCCGGCCGCGCCCGCCCCGGCACCCTCGGGGACGGACGTCATCCTGGGCGGCAAGACCAAGCCGGCCGACCTGCCCCCCGGCGTGCTGCTCCCGACCGGCAAGCTCACCCTGGTCAACGGCGCGACCGGCACGTACATCATGACCTTCGAGGCCACCGGCGGCGGCTACGCCGCCTACGCGAAGGCGCTGAAGGACGCCGGCTTCGAGGTGACCGACATGGGCACGGGCACGAGCCTCGCCGAGAAGGGGGACATCAACCTGCTGATCAGCAGCTCGGCCGAGACCATCACAGTCACCTACGCCAAGATCTGAGCGGCGCGCACGACAGGCGGCCCCGGGCGAGATCATGCTCGCCCGGGGCCGCCCGGTCTTCGGTGCGAGGGTCCGTCAGGCCCTCAGGTGCTCAGCAGCTCAGCAGCTCGGCTGCCGAGGCGCTCGGTCGCTCAGGTGCTCAGCAGGGACCGTTGTCGGTCCAGACGCCCCACTGACCGGTGGTGGTGGGGTCCTCGCCCTTGGTCCACCACTTGTTGGTGTAGTAGTGACCCTTCCAGGAGACCTTGGTCGAGGTCGCGTAGGTGGCGGCCGCGTCCCAGCTCGGGGCACCGGCGCAACCGGCCGGGGAGGTCGGGGTCGTGGTGGCCGTCGGGGTCGCGGTGGCGGTCGCCGTCGCCGTGGCGGTCGCCGTCGCGGTCGGGGTCGGGGTCACCGTCTGGGTCGCGGTCGGGGTCGGCGACGGCGCGGCCGGGCAGGCGGCGGCGGAGCCGTTGGTGGCCTCGACCATCTTGTCGAACAGCGCGGTCTTGGTGCCCAGGTCGTACAGCGAGAAGGCGAAGGAGCCGCCGAGGCCGTTGCAGTGGGCGTAGTCCACCTTGGCCTGGATCGAGCGGGTGTCCTCACCGGACCAGAAGGTGGTGCCGTCGTAGAAGTACGTGGTCTTCGCGGTGTCGTCCCAGAAGGTCTTCGCCGGGTTGTCGACGAAGCCCGCCAGCTCCTTGTACATCTGGATACCGGGGACGCTGCCGGACATCGAGGCGCCGGCGGCCGGGCCGGTGGCCGGCTGGAAGAGGCCGTTCTTGCCGTTGTTCTGGACGCCGGTCCAGCCACGGTAGTAGAACGGGACACCCACGTTGATCTTCTTGGCGGGGAAGCCGCCCGGGATGCCGTAGTCGGCGTCGCCGGCGGTGTACGCCTTGATCGCGTTGTCGACCGAGTACTTGCCGTGGCCCGGCGCCGCCGGGGTCATCGGGTCGTCCGGGCCGGAGTAGATCGGGGCCTGGTGGTTGGTCGGGCCCTTGGCGTCCCAGGCGCCGTGCATGTCATAGGTCATGATGTCCAGGAACGTCAGGTACTGGCCGATCTTGTCGGTCTCGACGTTCCGGATCTTGTCCTGGCCGGCGCCGACCGCCGCCGCGGTGGCGTAGGTCTTGCCGTCGGTCTTGCCCTGGGCGTCGAGCTGCTCGCGCAGCTCCTTCAGCAGCAGGGTGAAGTTCTGCTTGTCGTTCGGGCTGGAGATGTTGCCGGTGTGGCCGCCACCGCCCGGGTACTCCCAGTCGATGTCGATGCCGTCGAAGATCCCGGCCGCCGAGCCCGGGCCGCCGTAGCCGGCCTCGGTCGGCAGGTTGCCCTTGATGAACATGTCGATGCAGGACGACACGAGCTTCTTGCGGGAGGCGTCCGTGGCGGCCGCCGCCGAGAAGTACTTCGAGTAGGTCCAGCCGCCCAGCGAGATGAGGACCTTGAGGTTCGGGTTCTTCGCCTTCAGCTTCTTCAGCTGGTTGAAGTTGCCCGCGATCGGCTGGCCCCAGGCGTCGCCGACGCCGTCCACCGAGATGTCCGGGCCGAAGCTCTTCTGGTAGTCCGCGAACGAGTCGCCCGCACCGTCACCGGCGTTCGGGTTGTTGTCGTCCTGGCTCGCCGCCTTGTTCGCCTCGAAACAGCCGAGGTCGGTCGGGTTGATGTTGGCGAACGAGTAGATCAGGTAGTCCAGCTTCCCGGCGACGCCGGTGTCCTGGATCGTCTTGGGGTAGTACGCGTTCGCGTAGATCGACCACTGGTCGAAGTAGGCGACCTTGATGCCGCCGCTGGTGGCGGGCGCGCCGGTGCTGTTGGTGACGGCCGCGTTGGCCGAGGCGCCGCCGGTGAGGGCGAGGCCCGCGCCGAGCAGCAGGGAGGCGGTCGTGCCGGCCGCGATGGCGGCCAGGCTCTTCGGGCGCCGGCGGCGGCCGCTCTCCTGGACCGGGCTCCCGGCCCTTTCGATACGTGAACGGAGCATGGGTGCGTGACTCCTGGTTGTGGGGGATTCCGCGCCGCCCCGGGGGGCTCGTACGGGGTGGGGCCGCACGACCAGGGCATGACAGAACAGGGAAGGGAATCGAGCGGGAACATGCCTTGACGGACACCGGGATATGCCGAACCGGCGCCCGCGGCCTAGACCGCTGACGCCGGTTCAGGGGCTCCCTGCACCTGGGATTAAAATGGACTAGACCAACTCCCCCGTCAAGGGGTGATGTTGAGCCTTGAGCCGCCGTTAAGGTTCCCCGCGTCCCACCGCACCCCCGCTGACCTGCGGGTCAGTAGCGGACCGCATTGGCCACGTCGACCTTGACCGTTCCGGTCAGATCGCGGTTGCTGCGTGCGGTGACCTGGGTGCTCTGCCCGGCCCCGACGTCCGGGACGGTCACTGCCGTCGCGTCCAGCACGTTGCCGGAGCCGTCGGTGAAGTTGACCTGGATCACGTACCGGGCCGACTGCTGCCCGTGGTTGGTGACGGTGAGCTGCACCTCGGCCTTGTTGTCCGAGCCGATCGTCACCGCGGCGGCGGTGACGTCGCCCTTGGCGTCCAGCCCGCCCTTGACGGCGGCCACCGCCGAGGAGGCCGCGGCCTCCGCCGACGAGGCCGCCGACGCCACGGCCGAGGCGAGCGCCGAGGAGACCCCGCCCGCGGCCGAGGCGGCCGCCGACGCAGCCGCCGAAGCCGCGGCCGAGATGCCCGACTCCACCGCGGCGGCGGCCGAGGAGACCGCACTGTTCGCCGGACTGCCCGAGGAGCAGCCGGCCAGGGCCGCCCCGCCGAGCAGGGCCGCGGTCAGCGCGCCGGCCACGGCGCGGCGCGGCCGGCGGACCACGGGGGCGTCCTGGTCCTGCGCGGTCGGCCGGCACGGCGTGGTCGCCCGGCCCTCGGGCCTGCGATCCGGCTGACGGTCCATCGGGGTCCTCGATTCTGCCCTGGGCCGGGGTGCCCGGCACACCTCCCGCCCACCCTCCGAGGCGGCGCCCACGGCCGCCAGCAGGGCTGGTGCATCCGGGTGAGCCCTGATCCGGCGGCGCCCGCGGTGCACCACGGGCCGGCGCGGGGCGGCGGTCAGGAGAGCCCCGCGCCCTCCTGCCCCTCGGCCTCCACCGCGGCGCGCTCCTCCCGCAGCCGCACCACGTGCCGGCGGCGGGCCACCACGCCGTACGCGGAGGCCGCGCTCGCGGCGAACACCAGCACGCCCACCCACGGGCGGTCGAAGGCGTGGCCGGTCAGGTGGTCGAGCGAGTACCGGCCGGGGCCGGCCAGGCCCAGCGCCAGGCCGGTCGCCCCGAGGAACGCCGGGTACTCGTAGCCGCCGCCGGTCACGAAGAAGCCGGCCGGGGCGTGCACGGCGACCGCGCCCGCCATCGTGCCGGCCACCACCGCACCGGCCGCCGGCGTGGCCAGGCCGGCCACCAGCATGGCGCCGCCTCCCGCCTCGCCGAGGCCCGCGGCCAGGGCGCTCTGCCGCCCCGGGTGGAAGCCCATGTGCTCCATCGCCTGGGCGGTGCCCTCCAGGCCACCGCCGCCGAACCAGCCGAACAGCTTCTGGGTGCCGTGCGCGATCAGCACTCCGCCGACGGCGCCGCGCAGGGCCAGCAGGCCCAGGTCCTTACGGTTCAGACACATGTCGAGTCCTCGTTCCAGCGGAGGTGATCGTTCCAGCGGAGGTGGTCCGGCTTCCGCAGCAGCCGGTTTCCATAGCAGCCGATCGGGCGGGTCGGTTCGACCCGGGACCGCCATCCGGGCGAATATCGAGGGAGCGAGGAATACCCGAGTGAACGGAAACGGAGCCGCGCATGACCGTCACCCGGCCGGAGCGGCCCACCTACGTGCTGGACGGACGCCCGATCACCGACCGCGAGGCCTTCTACACGGCCCTGGGCGCCGCCCTGAACGGCCCCGGGGGCTACTACGGCTCCAACCTGGACGCGCTGGCCGACTGCCTGCACGGCGGCTTCGGTCCCACTCCCCCGTTCACCCTGGTCTGGGAGGAGGCCGGCGTCGCCCGCGCGCACCTGACCGGCACGGTCCGGCTGGGCGAGCGGCGACTCGGCTACTTCGAGGCGATCCTCGTCACCCTGCAGGCCGAGGGCGTGGCGGTCGAGCTGCGCTGACCGCCCCGGCCATGCTTGGCCCATGTTCGTCTTCAACCTGAGCAGCGCCTTCATCGCCTTCTTCGCCGTGGTCGGCCCGCCGAAGGTCCTGTTGTCGTTCGCCCGGCTGGCCGGCACCCGCAGCACCGGCGAGCTGCGCCGGCTGGCGGCCTGGTCGACGCTGATCTCCGCCCTCATCGGGCTGGTGCTCGCCTACAGCGCCGACGCCGTGACGACGCTGTTCCACATCAGCGACCAGTCGCTGCAGCTGGCGGGCGGGGCGATCTTCTTCATCTACGCCGTCGCGCTGGTCCTCGGCGTCCACCTCGGCATCGGCGCCGACGAGGAGGACGAGCACCTGCCGAACCCGATGGTGGACGGCATCCGCGAGCTGCTGCTGCCCTACATCGCCAGCCCGCTGGCGATCACGGCGGTGCTGGTCGGCTCGCTGACCAAGGACGACTGGGGCTGGCGGACCACCGTCGCCGGGGCCTACATCGCCGTCGTGGTGATCAACTACTTCTGCGTCGCGGCGCTGGCCCCGCTGATGCGGCGCACCCACCGCACCTCGCTGGAGGTGCTCTCCCGGCTGCTCGGCCTGCTGCTCGCGGCGGTCGGGGTGGAGCTGTTCCTGAACGGCCTGGCCGGCCTCGGCCTGCACCTCCCGGACGGGCACTGAGCCCGTCCGGGAGGCGCCGCACCCGGTGCGGGTACCGGCCGGTGCGGGGAGGCGTCAGCCGGCCGCCAGGCGGGCCAGCACCTCGCCGATCCGGTCCCGGACCAGCGGGTCGGTGGCCAGCCCGTCCGGGCCGACGCCGGCGCGGTCCAGTGGGATCCGCACGCAGGCCTCGTCCACCACGGCCGCGCCGGTGTAGCCGAGCACGGTGCGCAGCGTCGCCTCGGCGCCCCCGCCGCGGCCGGGGGCGGCGGCGGTGATCCAGCCGGTCGGCTTGTCCGAGATCTCGACCCCGCCGACCGTCCAGTCGAGCAGGTTCTTGAACGCGCCGGGCAGCGTGCCCGCGTACTCGGGGGTACAGATCAGCAGGGCGTCGGCGGCCTCGACGGCCGCCCGCAGTGCCGCGACCTGCTCGGGGAGCGGGTCGGTGTCGAGGTCGGGGTTGAAGTGCGGGAGTCCGGCCAGGCCGGTGTAGTAGGTGGCGCTGATGCCCTCGATGGCGTGCGCCACCGCGGCGGCGGTGCGCAGCACCGTCTCGTTGGTGGAGCCGGCGCGCAGGCTGCCCGGGAGCAGCAGGATGTGACGGTCGTCGTTCGGCATGGCGAGGAACCTACCGTTCCGCCGGGCCGCCCGGTGCGGAAAAGCCCGCCTCAGGGCGCGACCACCGGGCGCCAGGGCACCGGGCTGGAGAGGATCATCGAGCTGGACGGCTGGCCGTAGCCGCCGAGGCGGTCGATCAGGGCCTCGAAGGCGGCCATCCCGGGCACCGCGACCAGCAGCACGCAGCAGGCGCCGCCGGTCACCCGGTGCAGCTGGAGCACCTCGGGCCAGTGGGCCACCTCGGGGTCGCGCAGCACGCAGCGCGGGCCGTAGCACTGGAGCTGGACCACCGCGGTGATCGGCAGCCCGGCCCGGGCCGGGTCGACGTGCGCGTGGTAGCCGCTGATCACCCCGTCCGCCTCCAGTCGGCGGACCCGTTCGGCGACGGCGGGTGCGGAGAGGCTCACCCGGCGGGAGAGTTCGTTGTACGAGAGCCGGGCATCGGCCTGCAGCTCGGCCAGCAGGCGGCGGTCGACGGCGTCCAAAACGGCTCCCGGTGGGTCGTGATCGGCGGGTTTCAGGTGGCTGGATTCCGCTTCCTTCCGATCGTAAGGAGGATCGGCGGAAAGACCTCTCGAACGACAGGCGTCAGCCGGTTAGCGGTGTCCGGAGCCCATTCAAGAGCGGGTGGTGGCCGCCGCACAATGGGGCCCCGCAACGGTGCGGGTCATCAGGAGGGATCGGGATGGGGCACGACGCGGTGGAGACACCCAAGCTGTCGTTCGGCCGGGGCGGCGAGCCGGGTGACGGCACCCCGTACGCCCGGTACGTGCGGCTGGCCGAGCTGCACAGCCTGCAGAACCCGCGCAGCAAGGTGCCGGCGGAGCTGTCGTTCATCGTCAGCACCCAGGTGATGGAGCTGCTTTTCGGCCTGCTGCGGCACGAGTGGACGCTCGCCCAGCAGGCGCTGCGCGAGGACGACCTGCCGGCCGCGCTGGCCGCCCTGCGCCGCGGCACCCATGTGCAGAACGTACTGGTCGAGTCGTGGGACCTCCTGGCGACCATGACGCCGCACGAGTTCAACGCCTTCCGCTCGGTGTTCGGCGAGGCCTCGGGCTTCCAGTCCGCGGCCTTCCTGCACCTGGAGTTCCTGCTCGGCAACAAGAACCCCGCCCTGCTGCGGATGTACGACGAGGCGCCCGACGACCGCGCCGAGCTGAGCGCCGCCCTGCGCGCCCCCGGCCTGTACGACGATGCGCTGGCCCTGCTCGCCCGGCACGGGCTGGACGTGCCGCACGAGCCCTCCGAGCAGCGGCACCGCGCCGATCCGGCGGTGGAGGCGGCCTGGCGGCAGGTCTACACCGACCCCGCGCACGCCGCGCTGCAGCCGCTCGCCGAAGCCCTGCTGGACGTCGCCGAACGGGTGACCAGGTGGCGGCAGCGGCACCTGGCCGCGGTGCGCCGGGCGATGGGCGCCAAGCCCGGCTCGGGCGGCTCCAGCGGCCTGACCTGGCTGCGCAAGGCGGCCGAGCAGGACGTCTTCCCCGAGCTGTGGACCGTCCGGGACGAGCTGTGACCGGGCGGGCGGCGGACGGGAACGCAACGGACGGGCAAGCAGTGGACGGGAACGCGGCGGACAGGGCTGCGGTGGACGAAGGGATGGACGGGCGAGTGGGCAGGGAGCCGGGAATGATCACGCGCGAGAAGTGCGCGGCGCTGGACGCCGCCGACCCACTGGCGGCGTTCCGCAAGGAGTTCTCGGTGCCCGAGGGCATCGTCTACCTGGACGGGAACTCGCTCGGCGTGCTGCCCGTCCGCACCCCCGGGCGGGTGCAGCAGGTGGTCGAGGAGGAGTGGGGCCGGGCCCTGATCCGCAGCTGGAACGAGGCCGGCTGGTTCGAGCAGCCGTACCGGCTGGGCCGCCGGATCGCGCCGCTGATCGGGGCCGACCCGGCGGAGGTGGTGGTCTGCGACACCACCTCGGTCAACCTGTTCAAGGTCCTGACGACCGCGCTGCGGCTGCGTCCGGGCCGGCGGACGGTGCTCGGCGACTCCGCGGCCTTCCCCACCGACCTCTACATCGCCGAGGGCGTCACCGGGCTGTTCGAGGGCGCGCGCAGCGTCCTGGTCACGCCGGAGGAGCTGGACCGGCACCTGGACGCGGACGTCGCCGCCGTCGTCCTCTCGCACGTGGACTACCGCACCGGCGAGCTGCTCGACATGCCCGGGATCACCGCCCGGGTCCGGGCCGCCGGCGCCCTGATGATCTGGGACGTCTGCCACTCGGTGGGCGCCCTTCCGGTCGAGCTCGGCGCCAGTGGCGCGGACTTCGCGGTCGGCTGCACCTACAAGTACCTGAACGGCGGCCCCGGCTCGCCGGCCTTCCTGTACGTGGCCGAGCGCCACCTCGCGGCCGGTCCGGAGCAGCCGCTGAGCGGCTGGTTCGGGCACGCCCGCCCGTTCGCCTTCGAGCCCGGCTACGACCCGAGGACGGGCATCGGCCGGTTCCTGACCAGCTCGCCCTCGCTGCTCGGACAGGCGGCCCTGGAGTCCTCGCTGGACGTCTGGGAGCAGGCGGACCTGACCGCGGTGCGGGCGAAGAGCCTGGCGCTGACCGATCTGTTCATCAGCCTGGTGGAGGGCCTGGACGGCGTCGAGGTGGTCACCCCGCGCGAGCACGCGCGGCGCGGCAGCCAGGTCGCGCTGCGGCACGCCGACGGCTACCCGGTGGTCCAGGCGCTGATCGCGCGCGGGGTGATCGGGGACTTCCGTGCTCCGGACCTGATGCGGTTCGGCTTCACGCCGCTCTACCTCTCGTACACCGACGTGTGGGACGCGGCGCAGCAGCTGGCCGAGGTGCTGGAGAGCGGCGAGTGGCGGGAGGAGCGCTTCTCCCGGCGCGGCGAGGTGACCTGACCCGGCACGGCACGGCACGGCACGGCACGGCACCCCGGCGATCCTGCCGGGGTGCCGTGCTGCTTGCGGCGCTTCGCCACGGCACTTGCCGTGGCAGCTGATCGGGCTGGTCGAGGAGCGGATCCCGGCCCTGCCGGAGCCGGTCCGGCTGGAGCGGATCGACCTGGTGCTGACCCTGATCGGGGCCGCGCCGGCCGACCGGGCGCAGCAGTACCTCACCGGGGCCACCCCGCTGACCGACGAGGAGACCTTCCTCGTCGACCTGGTGACGATGTCCGCCGCCATGCTCTCCGCACCGACCCCCTGAGGAGCACCCCGTGAACGACCTGACCGGCAAGACCGTCATCATCACCGGCGCCGCCGGCCTGATGGGTCTCGCCCTCACCGCCGGCTACGGCGCGTCCAAGTGGACCGTCCGCGGCCTCTCCAAGATCGGCGCGGTCGAGCTGGGCGCCGAGCGGATCCGGGTCAACTCCGTCCACCCGGGGATGACCTAGACGCCGATGACCGCGGCCGTCGGCATCCGGCGCGGCGAGGGCAACTACCCCAACACCCCGATGGCCCGGGTCGGCGAGGCACCCGAGATCGCCACCGCCGTGGTCCACCTGCTCTCCGACGACTCCTCGTACGTCACCGGCGCCGAGCTCGCCGTCGACGGCGTGGACCACCGGACCGACCGTGAAGTACGTCATGGGGCAGTGACACCCGGCCCGGTCGACCTGGCGCCGGGGCCCCCGATGCCCGTCGAGCCCCGGCACCGGCCCGCGGCACCACGCCGAACACCCCTCCCCCGGCCGCCCGTCGACGACGCCGTGGCCACTCCGGCACCACCCGGCGGTCCGACCGGTGGCCCACCGTGCCTCACTCACCACCGAATTGACGTACCATCAGTCTTTTCGGCCGAGGGCGCCCGTCCTATGATCGACAGACAGGCCATAGGAGGGGTGTATGAACCTCGCACTCGGACCGCTGAAGCCCGACCTGACCGAACTCGCCCTCGGACTGCTCTGCTTCTTCCTGATGGTCCAGCTGCTCGGCCGCAGCGTCCTGCCGCGCATCGAACACCTACTGGCCGAGCGGCGGGACGCGATCGAGGGGCGGGAGGAGCGGGCGGAGGAGACCCGCGCCGAGGCTGAACGGACGTACCAGGCCTACCGGCAGGAGCTGGCGACCGCCCGCCACGAGGCAGCCCGGATCCGCCAGGAGGCCGCCGAGCGCGGTGCGGCGATCATCGCGGCGGCCCGCGAGGAGGGCATCCGGGAGCGGGACCGCCTGGTCGCCGAGGCGAACGCCCGGATCACCGTCGACCAGGCGCTCGCGGGCGTCGTCCTCCAGCAGGACGTCGGCGTGCTGGCCGTCGAGCTGGCGGGGCGGGTGGTCGGCGAGCCGCTCGCTGCGGTCGCCGCCCAACGCAACACCGTGGCAAGGTTCTTCGACGAACGCTGAACCGCACGGCCGGATGGGCCGCACGGCCGGTCGGGCCGCTCGCCCGGCCGGCGGCCCATCAGCCAGCGGGTCAGCTCACCGTCAGCTCCTCGACCAGCCGCCGGTAGACGGCGAAGGCCGGCTTGCGGGAGTAGTCGTCCCGAAGCAGGCCGAACCGGTCGAAGATGCCCGATCCCGCACTGTCGGCATCCCGGAGACTGAAGAACGCGTAGCCCTCGACAGCGAGTTCGGCCGCGAGGCCGGCCACCGTGCGGACCACCTCCTCGACCACCTCGGCCTGCCGCTCCTCGGTCCGGTCCGGGCCGGTGGGCCAGCCGTGTTCGCAGATCCGGATCGGCACCGCCGGGCCGATGCCGGCCTTGGCGAGGTCGTCGCGCCGGAACCCGGTGACCACCCCGGCGACCACCTCACCGAGCCGGCCCGCCGGGACGGGCCGGAAGACGTCGGGGAAGAAGTCCAGGCCGACGTAGTCGAGCGCACGGTGGAACCGCTCGTCGGCGAGGGCGCCCAGCTCCGGCCAGAAGGTGGCGGCGGGGTCGAAGTCCAGCGCCGCGTTGAACCCGACCGCGAGGTCGTACCCACAGGCCAGCGCCTCCTCCTTGGCTGCGATCACCCCCTGCACCAGCGCCTGCCGGACGTTGGGGATGCTGCCGTCGACCGGCGGCAGGTCGACGTTGGGCTCCTCGCAGATCTGCAGGACGGCGATCCGGTGGCCGTCGGTGCGGACGGTCCGCCGGACGAAGTCGAGCCAGCCGTCCAGACGCCCGCTCGACTCCCGGAACTGGAGCACGAGGTCGAGCCGGCGGCCGTCGACGGCGTAGCGCTCGGGTGCGGCCGGAGCGCACGCCCCACCGGGGTGGGAGCGGTAGGCGCGCACCAGGAAGTCGGGTGCGGCGCCCTGGAGTTCACGCAGAGCTGCGTCGATCAGTGCCGGGTCGTCCGGGCTGGCGGGTTCGATCACGCCGGTCTCGTCGCCGAGCAGACCGCCGGGGTAGATGCCGAAGGTGAAGGTCATGCCGTCACCGTAGCCGATATTTTTGGCGTCACTCCAAATTTGGTGCAGCCCTATGATTCCTGGCACGATGCCCGTCATGGGACTTCGCGAACTCAAGAAGCGGCAGACCCGGACCCTGCTGGCCGACACGGCGATGGGCCTGTTCGTCGAGCGCGGATTCGACCAGGTCACCGTGGTCGAGGTGGCCAGGGCGGCCGGCGTCTCGACCAACACGGTGTTCAACTACTTCCCGACCAAGGAGGACCTCTTCTTCGACCGGCAGGACGAGGTGGTGGCCCGGCTCGCGACGGTGGTCCGGGAGCGGCCCGCGGGCAGCTCGGCCGTCGACGCCGTCCGGGCCGACCTGCTGGCCGGACTGACGGAGGGCGAGCCGACGTACGGGCTGAACGCCGGAGCCATCGCGTTCTGGCGGGTGGTCGCGGAGAGCCCGGCGCTCCGGGCCCGGCTGCTGGAACTGGGCGAACGGTCCGATGCGGCGCTCGCCGAGGCACTGGCCGAGGAGGCCGGCGCGGACCCGGGGGACCCACTGCCGCGGATCCTGGCGGGCGCCCTGGCGGGGGCGCACCGGGCGGTGATCGCGGAGATCCGGCGCGGCATCGTGGCCGGCGAGCCGGCCGGAGCCGTCCGGGCCCGGGTCGAGACGGCCGCCGCGGCGGCGTTCGACCTGCTCCGGGGAGGCCTGGCGGACTACCCGAAGCGGTGAGCCGGCCGGGGACGGCAACGGAAGCGGAAGCGGGTCAGGCCGCCCGGTCGGGTGACCGGGCGGCCTGACGTCGGCTCGGCACCGGAGCGCCGCGCGTGCCGGGTTAGCCGTGGCGGCCGCGGCGGCGGACGGCCAGGACGGCGAGACCGCCGAGGCCGAGCAGGCCGACACCGGCCAGACCGAACACCACCGGGGCGTTGCCCGCACCGGTGGACGGCAGTGAACCACTGCCGGTCGGTGCGCCGCCGGTCGGACGGTGCGTCGGGTGATGGTCGGTCGGGCGGTCACTGGTCGGCTGCCAGGTCGGGCCGGTCGGAGCGGCGCTCGTCGAGGTCGGCGCCGGCGAGGTCGGGCTCGGGGACGTCGGGGACCATGTCGGGTGCGGCGAGGTGGGGCTCGGGGACGTCGGACGCGGCGAGGTCGGGTGCGGGGACGTCGGGTGCGGGGACGTCGGACGCGGCGAGGTCGGGTGCGGGGACGTCGGGTGCGGCGAGGTCGGGTGCGGCGAGGTCGGGTGCGGGGACGTCGGGTGCGGGGACGTCGGCGAGGGCGACGGCGAGGTCGGGCTCGGGGACGTCGGGCTCGGCGAGGGGCTCGGCGTCACGTTGCAGTCCGGCAGGTCCCCGTCGAAGGGGTAGCTGTGGATCTCGTAGCCGCCGCTCCCGGTCTGGATGAGGTTGCCGGCGAGGTAGACGCGGCCATTCAGGCCGGCGATCCCGATCGTGGTGGTTCCCGCCGGATTGCCCGCCATCACGGAGCCCTGGAACTGCCCGCCACCCAGTAGCTGCGCATTGCTCGACGTGGGGAAGTTCCACATCAGCTTGGAGCGCATCTCGGTGGTCTGGTCCCCCGGCAGGCCGGTGCCGGTGTAGGTGTTGATGATCGCGTCGTCCGGCAGGACGTTGACCACGACGGTGGCACCGGCCGGGACATTGGCGAAGACCAGGCCGATCTGCCGGCCGGCCGCGCCCAGGTTCTCGGTGACGTTGAAGACCTGCTTCATGCTCGTCCCGTCACCGGTGAAGGTCGCCTCACTGTTCGTGACGACGACCGTGCCGGTCGCGGTGGCCCTGGCGACGCAGGCGGACACCTCCTCGATCTGGGTGAGCACCGACTGGAACGGCGCGGCGGCGTCCGCGTCCTTGATCGCCTGACCGGTCGGGTCGATGGAAACGGTGCCGGAGAGCGTGCCCGCATAGCGGAGGTTGCCGAAGGCCTGGCCCTTGGAGTCGCTGCCGCCGATCAGGATCCGGTTGCCGGTCTTCACGTCCACGTTTCCGCCGACGGTGACGAAGTCGCTCCCGTTGGGCGGCACGACGCGCGAACCGACGCCCACCACACCCATGTTGAAGTTGCCTCCGCCCTGGCTCTTGTCGACGGTGAGGTTGCCCAGGGTGACGATCTTGCCCTCGGCCTCGGCGGCCCGGCCGTTCACCGTGTAGTCGCCGCCGGTGAAGATGTTGATCGAGGCGTCGCGCCCGGCGAAGTCGCCGTTGTGCGGGGGCGAGGGCCAGGTGGCGGGGCAGTCCGGCCCGGTGCAGGCACCCAGCGGCGGGGCCAGGGGCGCGGCCGAACCGACCGTCAGGACGGCGGCCAGCGGCAGCGCCGCGACGACGGTCGCCACCCCGATCCGGACGGCCCGTCGCCGCCGGGCCTCCGGGGCCCTCTTCGTGGCGGTCCTGCTGCGGTCCGGCGCACCGGTGTCCTGATCCATCGACACATTCCTCCGCACAGAGAAGAAGGCGGGCCGCACGGCCCGCCACCGTTCCATTGATCCCGGCTGATTTCCGGCGGATCCGGAGCATCCGATATCAAATCGGACTATTCATACCCTATAGACCATCAGTAATGATCCGAAAATCATCCGTACGGGCCAGTCGGCGTACCGCCACCGCGGCCCCGCTAGGTTGGGGGGATGACTTCCGAGGACCAGGAGCACGATCAGGACCAGCACGCCCCGCTCGCCGCCGTCGCGGCCAGCGCCGACGTCCTGCGGCACCCCGAGGCCGGCGAGCACCTGCTCACCGCACTGGAGCGCGAGCGCGCCGCCCGGTTCCGGTACGAGGCGGCGCGGGACGACTTCACCGCCGCGCACATCCTGGTCCGCCTCTGCGCCGCCCGGCTCCTCGGCCTCCCGGTCACGGCGCTGACACTGGCCCAGAACTGCCCGGACTGCGGGAAGGCGGACCACGGGCGGCCGTACCTGCCGGACCACCCGGACGTCCACGTCAGCCTCTCCCACACCAACGGCGTGGTCGCCGCCGGCGCGGGGCTCCGGCCGATCGGCGTCGACGTCGAGCTGACCGCGCGCAGCGGCTCACTGCTCGACGTCGCCGGGCGGGTGCTCGGCCCGGCCGAGCTGGCACAGGTCCGGAGTCACCCCGAGCCGGGCGTGGCGTTCCTGCGGCAGTGGGTGCGCAAGGAGTCGCTGATCAAGCTCGGCCGGGCCAGCCTGGACGGCCTCGCCGCCGTCGACCTGTCCGCCCTGCCGCTCGACGTCCCGGCCGGGCGGCCGCTGCACAGCCGTTACCAGGACCTCCACCTGCTCGACTGGACCGATCCCGCCCACGGCGCCGCCGTCTCGGCGGTCAGCACCGCGGCGCCCCGGATCGCCCTGCTGACGACGCCGTCCGCCGGCTGAGCCGGGCCGGAGGGCCGTCGGGGACTGTCGGGGACCGGAGCGTTCGGGGCTGTCGGGGCCGGACCCCACGCGGCCGGGCCCCGGATAAGCGGTGTTAGCGTGCCTGTTCGGGGCGCGGAAACCGGCTGCCCCGGCTGCCCGCGCCACGTCACCGGCGCGCAGCCCCCGTTTGACCGAGGGGTGCTCCCGCCATGGCCAAGTTCCTGCTGAGCCTGCACGTCCTCGCCTCGGTGCTGTTCATCGGCCCGGTGGCGGTGGCCGTCAGCATGTTCCCGCGCCGGGCGCAGGCCGCCCTGGCCGGCGGGGCGGAGCGGGCCGCCGAGGCGGGCTCGCTGCGGCTGCTGCACCGGATCACCCAGGTCTACGCGCTGCTGGGGGTCGCCGTCCCGGTGATGGGCATCGGCGTGGCCCAGGTGATGGACGTGCTCGGGCAGTCCTGGCTGATCGTCTCGATGGTGCTCACCGCGCTCGCGGCGCTCTCCTTGCTGCTCTTCGTGCTGCCGGCGCAGCAGGCCGCGGTGGACGCGCTCGACCTCGACCTCGACGCCGACGCACCCGAGCACGGAAAGGCCGTCCAGGGCCTGCGGCTGCTCCCGATGACGGCAGGCGTCTTCAATCTGCTCTGGGCCGTGGTCGTGGTCCTGATGATCATCCGACCGGGTTCGACCACCGGCGTCTGACGCCCCCGGCACCACGGGCGGCACCGTCCCGGCCAGGGCCTTCCCCGGCCCCGCCCTTCCCGACTCTGCCCTTCCCGACCAGGGCCTTCCCGGTCAGGGCCGGGCGCGCGACCGGTGCGGGGGCAGGTGCGGAACGGGCTGCCGAGCCGGTCGGTGAACCGGCCGTGGGAACGGCCGGCGGAGCGGTACCCCCGCGCGTTTGACGGCACGGTCGACGATCGCGGTCTCGGCACGGTCGACGCCGAGCGGGCCCAGCGTCCCGGTGAGGAACCGGTAGAGGCCGCCGTGGTCCGGGCAGAACACCGTGGCCACCAGGTTGGCCGGTCCGCTGGTGGCGAAGACGCCGTGCACCTGCGGGTGGCGGGCCAGTGCCGTCCCGACCTCGGCGAGCCGCCCCGGCGGGACGTCGAGCCAGAGGTTGGCGTCCACCGCCATGCCCAGCAACCGCGGGTCGACGGTGGCGTGGGTGCGGATCAGCCCGGCCTCGGCGAGCCGGTGCAGCCTGCGCCGGACGGTCGACTCGGGCGCGCCCGCGGCCGCCGCGAGGGCCGCGTGCGACCGGCGTGCGTCCTCGGAGAGGCCGGCCAGCAGGGTGCGGTCGAGCTCGTCGAGCGGCGTCCGCCCCTGGTCCGCCCGCGGCGCGGGAGGCGGGGTGAGGGCGGCCACCTCGGCCGCGTCCAGGTAGCCGGCCTGCCACTGCCCCGCGTCGGAGAAGGCGTGCAGCACGGCGTGCGTGGTGGTCTCGGTGACGGCGGCCGTGGCCGGCAGTTGCGCGTGGAGCAGGCGGTCCCGGGAGCCGGCGTCGCCGAGCATCACCGCGCCGACCTCCTGACCGCCGAGCATCACGTCGACGAACGGCACGTCCGGCCGGTCGGCCAGGGCCTGCGCGATGGTGTCGACCTTGCCGCGCAGCACCCGGACGCGCAGCAGCAGCGCGCCCACCGCGGCGTCCTCGACATCGGGCATCCGGACCACGCGCAGCAGTCCGGTCTGCTGCATCCGGGCCAGCCGGCGGGTGACCGTCCGGGCGGAGACGCCGAGCACCTCGGCGATCCGGCCGGTCTCGGCCCGACCGTCCACCTGCAACGCGCAGACCAGCCGGCGGTCGAGCACGTCCAGCACGCTGTCCGGATCAGCAGCTTCGAGGTCCATGAGGTCCGATCTCCGTCACTTCCCGCCCCCGCAGAGGCGCGTTCGGCAGTACGGACGGTACTCCTTGTCCGCAGCGGACGGGATCACCGGCCGCCGGAACGGAACGGATCGGGAGAACGGCGATGGACAGGCGAGCGGATGCGGGCACGGACACGGGTGCGGGCACGGGTGGGGAGGCGGACGCGGGCACGGTGGACGGGCTCAGGGAGCTGCTGACCGGGGTCGAGGCCGCGGTACGGGAGGTCGGCGCGCGGTTGGCAGCGGGGCAGCCCGCCGAGCCCATCGCCGCCCGGACGCGGGCGGAGGCGTTCGCGCACTTCGCAGCGCTGGACGGCCCCGCCGCCGCCCGGCTGCGGGCCCGGCTGGGCGAACTGCGCCCGCAGGCCGGCTGGGTGACGGACGAGCTCGCGGAATCGGTGCCCGCCGAGGGCGAGTGGTGGGTCTGCGACGCCACCGACGGCGCCGTGCAGTACCTGCTCGGCCTGCCGCACTGGGCCGTCACGGCCACCCTGCTCCGCGACGGTGCCCCGGTGCTGGCCGTGGTGCACGCGCCGCAGCTCGGAGGGCGGACGTACCGGGCCGTCCGGGGCGGTGGCGCCGAACTGGACGGCCGGCCCGTCGCGCCGCCGGAGCGCGAACTCGCCGTCGCCGTCGCCGGGACCAGCCAGCCCCCGGGGGCCGCCGGGGACGAGCTCGCGCTGCGCCGGGCGGGCGAGTCGCTCACGGCGGTGCTGGGCGAGGTGCTCGCGGTGCGCAACCTGGGCCCGACCTCGCTGCAGGTCGCCCAGGTCGGCTCGGGTCACCTGACGCTGTTCTGGGAGTACGGCGCCGACCCGGGCAACCTGCTGCCGGGCGCGCTGATCGCGGCCGAGGCGGGCGCGACGGTCTCGGACGCGGCGGGAGCGGCCTGGACGGCCGGCTCCGACAGCTTCCTCGCCGCCGCGCCCGGGCTGCACGGGCCGGTGCTGGAGGTCCTGGGCCGGGTCGGCTGACGGTCAGCCGGTGGCAGCCGGCGCGGGGGCGGACACGGCGGCCGGCGGCGCGGCGGACGACCTCGGGACGGGCTGCCCGGCCACCGGCGGGAGCCCGAACAGCCGGGCCGCGTTGTCGTGGCAGACCGCGCGCAGCCAGTCGTCCCCCAGCCCCAGCCGCTCCAGCGCCACCAGCTGGTGCACGTACCGGTGCGGGATGTTGGGGAAGTCGCTGCCGAGCAGGACGCGCTCGCCGAGCCCGGCCAGGCGGGGCAGTTCGGCGGGCGGGAACGGCGTGTCGCCCTCCACGAAGTCGGTGAACGCGATGGTGGTGTCGAGCCGGACCTCCGGGTACCGCTCGGCGAGGTCGAGGAAGTCGGTGTACTCGGGCAGGCCGAGATGGGCGACGACCAGGCGGAGCCGCGGGTGCCGGGCCAGCACCTCGCCGATCGGACCGGCGCCGGTGTGCTTGCCCGGGACGGGGCCGGAGCCGCAGTGCGTCACCACCGGCGTGCCGGTCTCCGCGAGCAGCCCCCAGACCTCGTCGAGCAGCTGGTCCGCCGGGTCGTACCCGCCGACCTGGAGGTGCGCCTTGAAGACCCGGGCGCCGTCCTCGATCGCCCGGGCCACGTACCCGGGCGCGCCGGGCTCGGGGAAGAAGGTCGCGGTGTGCAGGCAGTCCGGCGTCCGGGCGGCGAAGCCGGCGGACCAGCTGTTGAGCCAGGTGGCCATGCCCGGCTTGTGCGGGTAGAGCATCGAGGTGAACGCCCGGACACCGAAGTCCCGCAGCCGGCGGACGCGTTCGTCCTCGCTCTGGCGGTAGGTGATCGGCCACGGCCGGCCGACCAGCGGGCCCGCCGCGTCGAAGTACGCCCACACCTTGTCGAGGACGTTCTGCGGCATGAAGTGGGTGTGCACGTCGATCAGTCCGGGCAGGCCGAGGCGCTGCCAGAACGCCCGGACCTCGGCCGCCTCGGCCACCTCGGCCGCGTCGACGGCCCGCTCGCGGCCGTCCGGCCCGGCGGGGGTGGGGGCAGCTCCGGGAACGGGTGCCGGCCCGCCGGCGCTCACGCGGGCACCGGGCGGGCACGGTCGATGATCGCCCCGGCGTCGGTGCCGGCGGGCAGGGTGCCGAACGCCGCGCCGTGGTCGCCGCCGAGCCGGGAGGCACAGAAGGCGTCCGCCACCGCCTGGTCGCCGTGGCGGACGAGCAGCGACCCCTGGAACGCCAGCGCCATCGACTCGACCAGCCGGCGGGTGCGGAACTCCAGGTCGCTCAGGTCGGCGAGCTCCTTGCGGAGACCGGCCACGGCGGCGTCGAGCCGGCGGTCGGCGCCCGCGGCGGCGTCCAGCTCGCCGAGGAACGCCTCGACGGTCTCCGGCCGCTTGGCCATCGCCCGCAGCGCGTCGAGGGCGGCGACGTTGCCCGAGCCCTCCCAGATCGAGACCAGCGGCGCCTCCCGGTAGAGCCGGGGCATCCCGGACTCCTCGACGTAGCCGTTGCCGCCCAGGCACTCCAGCGCCTCCGCGGCGTGCGCCGGACCACGCTTGCAGACCCAGTACTTGGCGACCGCCAGCCCCAACCGCCGCACCAGCACCTCCGTCCCGTCCCCGGCGAGCGCCCGGTCGGTGGCCTCGGCGAGCCGCATCGCCACGGCGGTGGCCGCCTCGGACTCCACCACCAGGTCGGCCAGCACGTTGCGCATCAGCGGCTGGTCCACCAGCGCCTTGCCGAACGCGCGGCGGTGGACGGCGTGCTGGACGGCGCGGGTGGCGCCGAGGCGCATGCCGGAGGCGGCGCCGACGGTGCAGTCGAGGCGGGTCATGTTGACCATCTCGATGATGGTCGGAACGCCCCGGCCCTCCTCCCCCACCAACAGGCCGACCGCGCCGTCGTACTCGACCTCGGCGGACGCGTTGGACTTGTTCCCCAGCTTGTCCTTGAGCCGCTGGAACAGCAGCCGGTTGCGGCTGCCGTCCGGGAGGACGCGCGGCAGCACGAAGCAGCTCAGTCCGCCCGGCGCCTGGGCCAGCGTCAGGAAGAGGTCCGACATCGGCGCCGAGGTGAACCACTTGTGGCCGGTCAGCCGGTAGGTGCCGTCCGGCTGCGGGGTGGCGGTGGTGGTGTTGGTGCGGACGTCCGAACCACCCTGCTTCTCCGTCATCGACATGCCGGCGATCAGCCCGCGCTTGCCGTGCGGCTCGCGCAGCCCGAAGTCGTACACGGTGGAGGTCAGCAGCGGCTCCAGCTCGGCGGCGAGGGCGGGCGTCGCGCGCAGGGCGG
The DNA here is from genome assembly GCF_045208415.1 of Kitasatospora sp. NBC_01560. Lineage (NCBI taxonomy): Bacteria > Bacillati > Actinomycetota > Actinomycetes > Kitasatosporales > Streptomycetaceae > Kitasatospora > Kitasatospora sp. NBC_01560. Next base: position 3,223,242 of record NZ_CP109364.1, read on the forward strand.
GGACGGCGGCGTACGTCATCGACACCGGGCAGGTGTGGCCGGCCTCGACCTGCCCCCAGACGAAGAACTTGGCCGCCCGGGCGGTGTGGGCGGCGGGCCGCTCGTCGCGCCAGGGAGCGGCGTGCAGACCGTGGCCGACCGCGGTGCGCATCAGCTCGTGCCAGGCGGGGTGGAACTCCACCTCGTCGATCCGGTGCCCGAACCGGTCGTGGGTGCGCAGCACCGGCGGGTTCTCGTTGGCCAGCCGGCCCCATTCGGCGGCCTGTTCGGAGCCGGCCAGGCGGCCGAGTTCGTGCAGTTCGGGCTCGGCCCAGCCGGCACCGGCCCGGTGCAGGGCGGCGAGCAGGGCCGGGTCGGCGGCGGTGTCGTGTCCGTACGGCAGGGGCACCTGGTTGGTGACCTCATGCGTCGCTGTCATCGCGTCCTCCCAGGGCACGCAGGGTGAAGGAGACCAGGGCGGGGACCACCTCGGGCACGGTGTCCCCGGTGGCCGGGGTGTGCGCCGCCACGAGCGGGCCGGCCAACGCCTCGCCGACCGCGCCGACCAGTGCGGCGGCGGTCAGTTCCGGGTCCTGCCGGGGCAGTTCGCCGGCCGCCACGGCGGCGCCGATCTGGGCGGCGATCACGTCCCGGAACGCCCGCCGGAACACCAGGCGTTCGCTGTCCACGACGGCGTCGGCCGGCTCGACCAGCAGCGCGTGGGCGAGCCGCGGCGCGCGCAGGGCACGGGTGGAGAAGGTCTCGACCACGGCGGCGATCCGCTGCTGCGGGGTCTCCTGGCGGGCGACCGCCTCGTGGACGGCGGCGACCTCCCGGTTGACCACCCGGCGGAAGAGCTCGACCGACAGCTCGGCCTTGTTGGCGAAGTGCTGGTAGAGGCTGCCGGTGGCGATCCCGGCGCGGTCCGCTACGGCGGCCATCGAGCAGCCGCCGTAGCCGCGCTCGGCGAGCAGCCCGACCGCGGACTGCAGCACCGCCTCGCGCTGGGCGTCCAGGCGGGCTTGGACGGCGGGCGTGCGTCGGTAGGCCATGGAAGCATTGAAGCACTGATTCACTGCTTCGGGGAGGGGGCGGAGTCGCTTTCCCGGCGGGGCGGGTGGCGCGGGCGGGCGCGGGCGGGTGCGGGCGCGGCGGGCGGGTGCGGGCGGGTGCGGGCGCAGCGGGCGGGTGCGGGCGCGGCGATGCAGAAAAGGGCCACCCGCCGGCGTACTGCCGACGGGTGGCCCTGCGGGGCGGGTGCGCGACGGGTGCGCGGCACCGCCGCGGGCGCTGCCGCTCCCCGTTCCCCGCTACAGGCGGTTGTGCTCCAGCTTCAGGCCTTCCTCGTCCAGCGGACCGAACGGCGGGATGGTGTGCGACCCGGCGAGCGAGCGCGCCTTCGCCGGGTCGGCCAGACCGGCCCACTCCAGCACCTTGGCGGTCGCCGCCGCCGACTCCGCCGCCGGCAGCTTGCCGATGTTGGAGCCGTGGTTGCCACCGGGCACGGTGTAGACGTAGCTGTCCTCACTGCCGCGGCCCAGCCGGAACGGCTCGGCACCCCACGGGTCGTTCTGCCCGTAGACGAAGATGATCCGCTCGGCCGAGTGCTTCACCCAGCGGTCGATGTCGCGCATCGCGGCCGGGTCGAAGCGCATCGGGATGTTCTTCGGCACGTAGGTGCGCGGCGAGTACAGCTCCTTGTAGTCGTAGTGCAGCAGGCCCTTGAGGGCCGAGACGTCGAAGCTGGGCGAGCCCAGCTCGGTGCCGGCCTGGTAGTAGTACGCGGTGTACTTGGCGAGCGACTGGTCGCTGTTGCCGGTGATGCCGGACTGGACGTCGAACCACGCGTACAGCTGGTCGTCGGTCGAGGTGGCCGTCGGGACGCTCGCGCAGTCCGCCGCGGTGCTGTACTGCCAGAACGCCCAGATCACGTCCAGCACGCCGGCCTCGTACGCCCGGTCGGCGCTGCCGGTGGTGGCGAAGGTCGAGCCGGCGGCGGCGTTGTCGGCCACGTAGCGGGCCTCCAGCCGGTCACGCCGGACGAGCAGCTCGCGCTGGGCGGCGTTCAGCGCCGCACGGCACTCCGGGGTACCGACGTTCTTGAAGAAGTCGGTGTAGGCGGAGTCCTCGCGGTTGTCGACGTCGTTGGGCGCGACGTAGGCGACGGTGCCGTCCACGTCGTCCGGGAAGAACCGGCGGAAGTAGGTCGACGACATGCCGCCCTTGCTGGCGCCGGTGGAGAGCCAGGACTCGTGGTAGATCCGCTTGAGTGCGGTGACGATCCGGTGCGAGTCGTTCGCCGCCTGCTCGATGCCGGCCTTGGTCCAGTCGGCGGGCTCCGGCCGGGACGGCGTGAAGTAGCGGTACTCGATGGACACCTGGTTGCCGTCGGTCAGCCGGGTCGGCTCGGTGCGCGACGGATTGGTGCCGAGGGTGTAGCCGTTGGTGTAGAAGACGGTCGGGCGGTCGTAGCCCCGGTGCAAGACGCTCAGCCGCTGCTGGAAGGTACCCAGCCACGGGCGGAAGTGGTCGATCGGCTGGGTGTAGGTGAGCAGGAAGTAGCGGTGGTCGGCGTCGGTGGCCTTCTCCTCGGTGACGGTCATCCCGGGAAGCGCCGCCAGGCGGTCCTTGATGTCGGCCGAGGCGTTGTCGGCGACGGAGGACCCGGCGGCAAAGGACCCGGCGGCGGCCCTTCCGTCCGGGGCGGGAGGCGCGGCCAGGGCGGGCGCCGCCAGGCCGAGGCCGAACACGGGTATCAGCAGTACGGAGACCAACAGCCTTCTGAGCTTCGTGGACATCAATTCTCCATCGGGTCAACGGAACTGTTCGACACTCTCCGGCAGCCGGTGCCCGGCTGCCGGTCGGGCGGCCGTCCGGTAGACGGCCGAGTGGGCCACCCGCCGGTCGCGGGTGGCCCACCGGGAAAAAGTGTGCTGGTCAGGGGCGCGGCAGGGCGCAGCCGGGAAGGCTGAGGTCGAGGCGGTTCCCGGCGGCGAAGCAGGCGGGGATGCCGTAGGTCTCCTGGGCGTAGTTGATGCCCTTGCGGACGGTCACCACACCGTTCTGGTCGACCTCGCACGGGTTGTTGTCGGTGCAGCGCTGGCCGTCCTCGTTGCCGGTGTTGTTCACGGCGACGACCTGGCCGGAGTTGACGTCCACCACGGGCGAGCCGGAGGTGCCGCCGATGGTGTTGCAGCTGGAGGTGTAGCGGACCGAGTCCTTCCAGGTCCAGGACCCCTCCTTCAGCCGGTAGACGAAGCCGTCGACCGAGCAGGAGTAGATCTTCTTCCAGTACCCGGAGACGACCTTGATCGAGGTGCCCTGGACGGGGTGGCTCGCCGCGATGGTCAGCGGGGCGATCCCGTAGCGGGACTGGATCGAGGCGTAGGTGGTGTTCAGCTGGTAGATCGACACGTCGGTGTCGGTCATCGTCCCGTAGACCACCTTGGTGGCGCGGAGCGTGGCGGCCGTTCCACCGGTCGAGTTGAGCAGCGAGAAGCTGCGGCTGGACGCCTGGTTGACGACGACCACGCCGGGGCCGGGGAACCCGCTCTCCAGGCAGTGGCCGTTCGAGAGGACGAGCGCCGGGTCCGTCGCGGCGGAGCCGGGCATCCGGACCAGGGAGCCGGAGCAGTTGCTGAGCGCCACCGTCCCGGCGAAGTTGACGGCTGCCGCGGCGGTGGCGGTGGCATCGGCAGCGGTGGTGCCGGCGGCAGCGGCGGTGGCGGTGGTGGCGTCGGCAGCCGTGGTGGTGCCGGTGGCCGTGGGGGCGGCGGCGGCGGTGGGGGCGGCGGCGAGGGCGGTCGCCCCGGCGAGCAGGAGCGCGGCGAACATGCCTATGAGCGGCTTCTTCATGAGAGACCTCTCGTTGTGGGGGTGCACCAAAGCTGGCGCGGACATGACGAGATGTCAAGGGTCCTGCCCACAAAGAGAGGTCATCCGGCTTCGGATGCCGGGCGTCTCAACTGCCTTGCCAGTGACGGCGGCCGAGGCTGATCAGCCGCAACTGGAGCCGCGCCGTGCCGGCGATCCGCCGCTCGCGGGCCGGATCCCCCGACTCCTGCGCCTCCAGGAGCGCGGCGGCCGTGGAGACCATGTGGTCGACGTACAGCTCCGCCAGCATCCGCAGATCCTCCCGACTCCAGCCCTGCGACACCGACTGGAGCGCGAGCGCCGTACCGACCTCCTCGGCGAACCGCCCCAGCTCGGCGTCGATCGCCTCCCGCACCTGCCGCACCCCACCGTGCCGCTCGCGCGCGAGGAAGCGCACGTGCGGGTGATGCCCTCGGACGTGCTGCTCGATGACGTCCACCGTCCGGTCGATCAGCTCCTCCGGGCCGCCGGCCCCGGCCAGCACCGACCGGACCATGACATGGAGGCTGGCGAGCGACTCCTCGACCAGCGCCACGCCGAGCGCCGCGAGATCCGGAAAATGCCGGTAGAACGCGGCCGGCGACAGCCCGGCAGCCCGGGTCACCTCGCGCACGCCGAGGCTGGCGAGGTTCTGATCGGCCAACAGACCCAGCCCCGCGTCCAGCAACGCGCGCCGACTCTGCTGCTTCTGGGCCTGCCTGGCCCCAACGGTGTGACTCACGTCATTCAGTAAACAGTTGTTTGCCGAAATTCGCCAGCCCGCGTAGAGTGACGGAGGATTCAGCGAACAGTTGTCAACTGAAAGTCGACGGCTGGCGGACGCCGACTTCGGGGGCCGGTGTCGGATGCCGCGTCGGACGCCGGTGTCGATGTCGGTGTCGGCGTCGGCGTCGAATGCCGATGCCGGATGCCGGATGCCGGCACCGATCAACTGCCGGCCGTCAGCCTTCATCCATCCGCCGACATCGTGCCGCCCACGGCACGAGCACCGAAGGGACCCGCCATGATCCTGCTCACCGCCCTGGTCGCCATGGGCGTCCTCATCGGCGCCGCCGCGCACACCTCGCTCCCGGTCTTCCTCACCGCCTCCGCCGCCATCGGCGCGTGGCTGCTCGCCTTCGGCGCCCGCGAGGGCCTCGCCCGCCTGCGGCAGCGTTGACCCACCGCCTGCTCACCTCTCCCCGATCCCGGAAGGACCTGCCGTCATCATGAGCACCGCCTCCAGCACCGTCACGAGCGCCGCCGTGGGCACCGCCCCGAACGCTGCCACGAGCACCGCTTCCCGCACCGCCATGAGCACGACGCGCCGTCACACCACTGCCGAGGCCGACAACCTGGCCGTCGCCTCCTTCCTGCTCGGCCTGCCGGGCCTACTCCTCTTCAACCTCGTCCTGGGCCCGCTCGCCATCACCCTCGGCACGCTCGCCCTGGTCCGGGGCACCCGCCGCCGCGGACGCGCCGCCCTCGGCCTGCTGCTCGGCGCCGCCTCGCTGGTCATCCTCGCCGTCACCACCGTTGCGGGCCACGGCGTGCTCTGGCACCTGGGCTACTGAACGCCGGCCGCCCTTCCGGGTCCGCTCGTGAGTGGACGCCTGGGGGCCGCCTGGGGAGAGCTCGCTCGTGGCCTGTCGGGGACTCCCCGGGACCGACCGGGACCGACCGGGACCGTCCGGAACCGTCCGGACGGTTCCGGACGGATCGCCGGCCGGATCGCCGGCCGGATCGCCGGCCGGACCGTCCGGGCCGGGGCAGGAACCGAGCCACTCGAACGACTGATCCAGTCAACCTTCGGCGCCGGACCGGCCCGCCCCCGTACTGTGGCGGCATCGGCCGGATGACCGTATGGGGGCTGGAGTGACGACCGAATACCAGAGTGACGCGCAGTCGGGACGGGCCGGTGCGCCCGGAGGCTCCGGGCGGGCAGGCCGTCTGCTCGCCGTGAGCGACCTGCACGTCTCCTACCAGGAGAACCGCGACCTGGTGGAGAAGCTGCAACCCGACTCCCCCGACGACTGGCTGATCGTCGCCGGCGACATCGCCGAGATCACCACCTCCATCGAGTGGACGCTGCGTCTGCTCGCCGAGCGCTTCGCCCGGGTGATCTGGGCCCCCGGCAACCACGAGTTGTGGACCCACCCCGAGGACCCGGTGCAGCTGCGCGGGGTGGCCCGCTACCAGCACCTGGTCGAGCTCTGCCGCGGTCTCGGTGTCGTGACCCCCGAGGACCCGTACCCCGTCTGGGAGGGCCCCGGCGGCCCGGTCGCCGTCGCACCGCTGTTCCTGCTCTACGACTACTCCTTCCGTGCACCGGGGACGACCACCAAGGAGGAGTCCCTGGAGGCCGCGTACACCAGCGGTGTGGTCTGCGCGGACGAGCGGATGCTCCACCCGGACCCGTTCCCGGACCGCGACTCCTGGTGCCGCGAGCGCGTCCGGCTCACCGAGCAGCGGCTCGCGGCCCACGACCCGGACCTGCCGCTGGTCCTGGTCAACCACTACCCGCTGGTGCGCCACCCCACCGAGATCCTCTGGTACCCGGAGTTCGCCCAGTGGTGCGGCACGGAGCTCACCGCCGACTGGCACCGGCGCTTCAACACCGCTGCGATGATCTACGGCCATCTGCACATCCCCCGGGTGACCAGCTACGACGGAGTCCGCTTCGAGGAGGTCTCGCTCGGCTACCCCCGTGAGTGGCGCAAGCGCGGCCTCCCCGAACCGCTGCTGCGGCAGGTCTTCCCGCAGGAGGGCTGAGCCCGCGCCGGGTGCAGCAGGTGCGGCGGGTGCGGCGGGTGCGGCGGGTGCACCCGGCACGCCTGCTGCACCCGGCGCACCCGCCGCCGAACGGTCGGACACCTGTCCTCCTCAGTCCGTCGCGATCGCCCGGAGCACGTCCAGTCGCGCCGCCCGGCCCGCCGGACGGAGGCCGGCCACCGCACCGGCCAGCAACCCGGCCACCAGCACCACCGTGAGCTGCACCGGCGGTATCGCGAACGCGCCCGTCCCCGCGCTGTCCGAGGCCCGTACCAGCGCCCAGCCGAGGAACGCCCCGAGACCGAGCCCGCCGACCGTCCCGAACGCGGCCACCAGCACCGACTCCCAGCGCACCATGCCCCGCAACTGCGCCCTGGTCTGGCCCACCGCCCGCAACAGGCCCAGCTCCCTGGTCCGCTCGTGCACGGCCAGCGTCAGCGTGTTGGCGATCCCGAGCAGCGCGATCAGTACCGCCAGCGCCAGCAGCGCGTAGACCACCGAGAGCATCATGTCGACGCCGCCGGCGGCGCTCGCCGCGTACTCGTCGCGGTCCTGCACCTGTGGGTTCCCGAACGGCGCCGCGGCCTTCTCGACCGCCGCCCTGCCCGCGTCGAGCCCCACCCCGCTCCGCAGCCCGACGGCCACCATGGTGTCCGCCTCCTGCCCCCGGTGCGGCGCCCAGGCCTGGCGGGTTATCAGGTAGTCCCCGGCCAGCCCGCCCCCCTCGTACAGCGCCCGGACGGTGAACGGGGCGTTCGCGCCGTCCGTGAAGCCGAGGGTGACGCTCTGGCCGAGCCGCCAGCCGTGCTGGGCCGCCTCGCTGCGCGAGACCGCCAGGCCGTCGGCGCCGAGGGCGTCGAGAGCCCCGTCGACCCGCCCGAGGTCGACGATCCCGGCCAGCCGCGCCGGATCGGTGACGTCCAGCGTCCGGCCGTGGCCGTCCACCCGCGCGACCCCGCGACCGAGGCCCACCGTCTGACGGACCTCCGGCAGTTGGGCCAGGGCGTCGGCCAGCTTCGGGCTGACCCCGCTGCCACCCGCACCGAACGAGGGCGCGGTGACGGCGAGGTCGCCGGCGAAGGAGGAGTCCACCGTGTCATCCAGGGTGGCCTTGATCGAAGCGCCGAAGACCGTGAACAGCGTGACCACCGCGACGCCGATCATCAGGGCGCTCGCCGTGGCCGCCGTCCGACGCGGGTTGCGGGCCGCGTTGCGCCGGGCCAGCGTGCCGGAGACCCCGCGCAGCCGGGGCAGCGGCGCCCCCAGGGTGCGGACCGCGAAGGCCGCGGCGACCGGGCCGAGCACCACCACCCCGGCCAGCGCCCCCAGGGCACCGACGACCGTCAGCGTCACGGACGGCCCGTCCGTCGCACCGACCGCGGCGGCCGGGACCCCGGCCGCGACCAGCAGGCCGCCCAGGGCCACCCGGACCGCCCCGGACCGCCCCTCGGCCGCCCGGTCCACCCCGGTCTCGCGCAACGCCGCGAGCGGCGCGGTGCGCCCGGCCCGGACAGCCGGCAGCAGCGCCGAGCCCACCGCCACCGCCGTGCCGGTCAGCAGCGGCAGGGCGACCGCGGCCGTACTGATCACCATGCCGCCGGTCGGCAGCGAGAAGCCGAGTACCGAGAACAGCGCCTTGAGCCCCGCCGCCACCCCGATGCCGCCGAGCACCCCGCCCAGCGAGGCCAGCGCGCCGACGGCCAGCGCCTCGGCCAGCGTCGCCCCGAGTACCTGCCCGCGCACCGCGCCGAGCGCCCGCAGCAGGGCGTTCTCCCTGGTCCGCTGGGCCACCACGATGGCGAAGGTGTTGTGGATGGTGAAGGTCGCGACCAGCAGCGCGATCCCGGCGAAGACCAGCAACAGGGTGGTGAACATGGTGAGGAACCGCCCGGACACCATCGCGGTGCTCTCCTGGGTGGCCGCCGCCCCCGTGACCGCCTCCACCCCGCCCGGCAGCTGCGGGGCGATCCTGGCCGCCAGTTCGCGCTGGGAGATCCCGCCCGCCGCCCGGACCTGGATCGAGCTGGCCTGTCCGGCACCCTTCGGCGTCAGATGGCGCCCGGCCTCCGCGAAGGTGAGCGCGGTGAAGGTGCTCGGCCCCATCCCGTCGGCGCTGTCGCCGAAGGTGGCGATCCCGACGACGGTGACCGGCACCGGGTCCGGGGTGCGCAGCACGGTGGTGGAGCCGAGGTGCAGCCCGCCGGTCTTCGCCGCGCCGCGGTTGATCACGGCTTCGCCCGGTGCGGCGGGCGCACGCCCCTCGGCCAGCCGGTAGGGGTTGAGCCGGCTGTCGGCGAGCCAGTTGCCGGCCAGGGTGGGCGGTCCCTGCCCGCCGATCGGCTTGCCGTCGCTGCCGACCAGCTGGCCCGCGCCCTGGACGGACGGCTCGACCGCCGCCACCCCCGGGACGGCCCGCAGCCGCTCGACCAACGCGGTGTCCACCGGAGCCCGGACGCCGCCGGGCGTGCCCGGCGAGTCCAGCACGTCGGCGCTGCGGACCACCACGTCCGTCCCGGCGTTGGCATCGGCGAACAGGGTGTCGAAGTTGGCCCGCAGTGTGTCGCCGAGCACCATCGTCCCGGTCAGGAAACTGACGCCGAGGAGGATCGACACCAGCGTGCCGACCAGGCGTCGCTTGTGTGCGCGCAGCGAGCGCAGGCTGAGCCGGGCGGTGGTCGTCGAGGAGCTCATGACCGCCCCCGTTCGAAGGCCTTCATCCGGTCGAGCACCCGGCCCGCGCTCGGCTGCGCCATCCGGTCGACCAGCCGGCCGTCGGCGAGGAACAGCGCCTCGTCGGCGTGCCCGGCGGCCACCGGGTCGTGGGTGACCATGACGACCGCCTGCCCCATCTCGTCCACCGCACGGCGCAGCAACCCGAGCACCTCGCCGCCGGTGCGCGAGTCGAGGTTCCCGGTCGGCTCGTCGGCGAAGACCACCTGGGGCCGGCCGGCGAGCGCCCGGGCCACCGCGACCCGCTGCTGCTGGCCGCCGGAGAGCTCGCTCGGGCGGTGGTGCAGCCGGTCGCCGAGGCCGACGACGTCGATCAGCGCGTCCAGCCAGTCCTGGTCCGGCGCGGCGCCGGCCAGGTCCAGCGGGAGGGTGATGTTCTCCCGGACGGTGAGGGTGGGCACCAGGTTGAAGGCCTGGAAGACGAAGCCGATCCGCTCGCGGCGCAGCAGGGTCAGCCGCCGGTCGCCGAGCTGGCCGAGCTCGGTGTCACCGATGTAGGCACTGCCCGCGGTGAGCGTGTCCAGCCCCGCCGCGCAGTGCATCAGCGTGGACTTGCCCGAGCCTGACGGGCCCATGATCGCGGTGAACCGGCCGGCCGGGAACTCGACCGTGACGTGGTCGAGCGCCCGGACCTCGGTGCCGCCGATGCCGTAGATCTTGACGGCATCGGCGACCCGCGCGGCAGTACCGCGGACGACGTCGAGGGTGGTCACTTCGCGGCACCCCCTCGGAACCGACCGTCGTACGAGCCGTCGTCCCGGGTGCGGTGCGGCTCCGTCAGCACGGCCCGCCTCGCGCGGTACTCCTCCGCATCGATGTCCCCCTCGGCGAAGCGCCGGCCCAGCACGGCCAGCGGATGGTCGGCTCCGGCACCGGCACCGGCCCAGCAGCCGCGGCGCCAGACCGTCCGACGCAGGAGGAGGATCACGAGGAACACCACGGCGGCCCAGGCCAGTGGGATCAGCAGGATCCAGGGGCCGGGCCAGTGCCCGTCGTGGTCGGCCAGCAACGTGTACATGGTGGTTCATCTCCTCGGCGTGGGCTTCGGGTCTCGGGGTGGTTCCCGAGGTGCCTTGAGCCTCCCGCCGGGGTCGCTGCTCCCGCGTCCTCCGGGGAGCGGCAGTCGGGATACTCCCGCGGGAGTACGGGCGGCCACCCGGCGCAGCCCGGGGAGTAGTGGTGCCACACGGCGCGGTAGTAGTGCCACGCGGCACACGAGCGGGGCGGGCGATCCGGCGGCTCCCGGTGACGCGGGCGGCACTGGGCACACCGGTGGCGCACGGACGCGCAGCCCGCGGGGGACGGCGGCGGCGCACGCCTCAGCCGAGCCACCCCGGCCGGACCAGCCCTGATTCGTACGCCAGCACGACGAGTTGGGCCCGGTCCCGGGCACCGAGCTTCACCATCGCCCGGCTGACGTGCGTCTTCGCGGTCAGCGGGCTGACCACCAGCCGGCGGGCGATGTCCTCGTTGGAGAGGCCCATGCCGACCAGCGCCAGCACCTCCCGCTCCCGCTCGGTCAGCACCGAGACGTCGGTCAGGCCCGTGCCGGCCGCCTCCGGCGCCTTGGAGCGGGCGGCGAACTCGCCGATCAGCCGGCGCGTCACCCCCGGCGAGAGCAGCGCGTCACCCGCGACCGCGACCCGGACGGCGCGCAGCAGCTCGGCCGGCTCGGTGTCCTTGACCAGGAAGCCGGCCGCACCCGAGCGGAGCGCCTCGAAGACGTACTCGTCCAGCTCGAAGGTGGTGAGCACGACCACCCGCACCTCCGAGAGCGCCGGGTCTGCGGCGATCCGCCTGGTCGCCTCCAGGCCGTCCATCCGGGGCATCCGGATGTCCATCAGGACGACGTCCGGCAGGAGTTCGCGGGCCAGCCGGAGCGCGGCCTCGCCGTCGTCCGCCTCGCCGACGACGGTGAGGTCCTCCTGCATGTCGAGCAGCACCCGGAAGCCCGCCCGCACGAGCAGCTGGTCGTCCGCCAACAGGACCCGGATCACTCGCTCTCCTCCGTACCGGCGGCGCCCGACCGCCCACCTGCCGGACGGCCGCCCGTCGGACGGCCGCCTGCCGGGTGCTCGCCCGGGCGCTCACTCGTCGGCAGCACCGCCCGGACCCGGAACCCGCCGTCCGGCGAGCGCTCTGCCGTGATGGTGCCGCCGAACGCCGCGGCCCGCTCGCGCATCCCGGCCAGCCCGCTGCCCGTCCCGCCCGCGTCACCGGGAGCGGCCGGGCCCGGGTCGTCGATCCGGACGACCAGCGACTCGGGATCCCTCCAGTCCAGGACGACCGCCGCCTGCCGGGCGATGGAGTGACGGATCACGTTGGTCAGCGACTCCTGGACGATCCGGAAGGCCGTCAGGTCGAGCCCGGCGGGGAGCGCGCGCCGGCCACCCTCCTCGTACACCTCGACCGCCAGCCCGACATTGTCGGCCTGCTCGGTCAGCTCGTCCAGCCGGTCCAGCCCGGGCGCCGGACCGCGGGGCGCCTCCCCGGGCCCCCGCAGCGTCCCGAGCACCTGGCGGACCTCGCCGAGCGCCTCCTTGCTGGTCGCCCTGATCGTGGTCAGCGCCGTCCGGGCCTGCTCCGGCCTCTTGTCGATCAGCGCGAGCGCGACCCCGGCCTGAATGTTGATCAACGACAGGCTGTGCGCCAGGATGTCGTGCAACTCCCTTGCCATCCGCAGCCGTTCGTCGTCGGCCCGGCGTTGTTCCAGTTGCTGCCGGTACTCCCGGTGGGCGGCCATCTGCTCCCGCCGGAACCTCACGATCTCCGCCACCGATCCCACCAGCAGCAGCCAGGCGATCAGCCCCAGCTCCTGCCACCACGTGACGGACGGCCGCGCCGCGCGCTGCCAATCGGCCGGCACCACGAAGGTGAGCAGCGCGTGGACGAGGTAGACCCCGCCGAGCCCGGCCCAGGCGGCCCTGCGGTGCCCGGCGCCCACCGCGACGCAGCAGGCGACCGCCCAGCTCAGGAAGACCGGCCCGTACGGGTACCCGGCGACCAGGTACACCGCCGTGACCAGCGAGGTGCCCGCCACCACCGCCACCGGCCACCGGCGGCGCAACACCAGCAGCGCCGGCCCGAGCAACAGCAGGAGGTACCCGAAGGCGTCCAGCGGGACCCGCCCGCTCTGGTGCCGCCCGGCCGCGGTGGATCCCGCCACCTGCACCGCGGCGACCACCGCGGCCGCGGCCACCGGCCAGCCCGCCTTGGCGGCCCGTACCCACGGCGGCCGCCACGGCTCCGCATGCTCGGCCGGGGGCACACCGGACCCGCCCGTCGAGGGATGCTCCCCCGCGGGCGGAGCGGAATCCGCCGACGGCGGCCCGGAGCCCGACGACGGTGACTGGGGTGTACGCGGCGTCATGCCCGGAAGGCTAGACCCCGCGCCCGCCCCGCCGCGTCACCCGAGGGTTGCGTCCGGGCGTACTCCCGCGGGAGTACGCCCGGCTCCGTCGCTCCCCCGCCGGTCCTGCGGATCTCCCCCGACCACCCCTGCCACCCTGCTCCCCCGGACGGCACCGCCGCCCCCTCGGCCTGCTCGGCCCGCTCAGCCGCTCGGCCCGCTCCTCCGCCCGGCCCTCCGCCCTCAGTCCTCCGCCATCGCCTTCGCCTCGGCCTCCTCGAAGGTCGCCGAGGGCTCCGGCCGGGCCAGGGCCACCACCAGTTCCCCGTCGCTCACCTCGGCGATCAGCGTGTCCCCCGCCTGCACGCTGCCGTCCAGCAGCAGGTTGGAGATCCGGTTGTCCAGCTCCGACTGGATGGTCCGGCGCAGCGGCCGCGCCCCGAACTCCGGCTGGTAGCCCCGGTTCACCAGCCACTCCTTGGCACCGTCGGTGACCTCCAGCCGGACCTCCTGCGCCTTCAGCCGGCGCCGGCTGCGGTCCAGCATCAGGTCGACCACCTTGAGCAGGTCCTTCCGGGTCAGCGCGTGGAAGACGATCACCTCGTCGATCCGGTTGAGGAACTCCGGCCGGAACTGCGTCCGCAGGTCCCGCATCAGGTCCTCCCGGATCTCGTCCACCTCACCCGCATGGTCGAGGATCCGCTGCGAGCCGATGTTGCTGGTCATGATGACCACCGTGTTGCGGAAGTCGACCGTACGCCCCTGGGAGTCGGTCAACCGTCCGTCGTCCAACACCTGGAGCAGCAGGTTGAAGACGTCCGGGTGCGCCTTCTCCACCTCGTCGAAGAGCAGCACGCTGTACGGCTTGCGGCGGACCGCCTCGGTGAGCTGCCCGGCCTCGTCGTAGCCGACGTACCCCGGCGGCGAACCCACCAGCCGGGAGACGGTGTGCTTCTCCTGGAACTCGCTCATGTCGAAGCGGATCATCCGGTCCGGATCGCCGAACAGCAGCGCCGCCAGCGCCTTGGCCAGCTCGGTCTTGCCGACGCCGGTCGGCCCTAGGAAGAGGAAGGAGCCGGTCGGCCGCTCCGGGTCGCCCATCCCGGCCCGGCCGCGCCGCACCGCCTGGGCGACGGCCGTGACCGCCTGGTCCTGCCCGATCACCTTCTCGTGCAGGTGCTCCTCCAGCTTGAGCAGCCGCTCGCGCTCGGTCGCGTTCAACTCGGCGACCGGAATGCCGGTCCGCCCCGACAGCACCTGGGCGATGTCGTTCGCGGTGACCTCGACGACCTCCTCGCGGGATTCGGCGAGCGCCGCCAACTCGTCCACGGTGTGCCGCAACTCGGTCTTGAGATTGGCCGCCCGCACGAACTCCTCGTCCGCGACCGCCTCCTCCAGCTCCCGCCGCAGCTTGGTGATCCGGTCCTGCACCGGCATCGCCTCGGTGGAGCCGCTCAGACTGCGCAGCCGCACCCGCGCGCCGGCCTGGTCCAGCAGGTCGATCGCCTTGTCGGGCAGGAAGCGGTCGCTGACGTACCGGTCGGAGAGCGACGCCGCGGCGTCCAACGCCTCGTCGGTGAACCGCACCTGGTGGTGCGCCTCGTAGGCGTCACGCAGCCCGTGCAGGATCTCGACCGTCTCCTCGACGCTCGGCTCCGGCACCAGCACCGGCTGGAAGCGCCGCTCCAACGCGGCGTCCTTCTCGATGTGCTTGCGGTACTCGTCCAATGTGGTCGCGCCGACCACGCTCAGCTCACCCCGGGCCAGCGCCGGCTTGAGGATGTTGCCGGCGTCCATCGAACCCTCGCCGCCACCGCCCGCACCGACCACGGTGTGCAACTCGTCCAGGAACAGGATCACGCTCTTCTCGGCCGCCGTGACCTCGTCGATCACGCTCTTCAGCCGCTCCTCGAACTCGCCCCGGTACTTGGAGCCCGCCACCAGCCCGGTGAGGTCGAGGGTCACCACGCGCTTGTCCCGCAGGCTCTGCGGCACGTCACCGGAGACGATCCGCTGCGCCAGGCCTTCCACGATCGCCGTCTTGCCGACACCCGGCTCGCCGATCAGCACCGGGTTGTTCTTCGTCCGCCGGGAGAGGATCTCAACGGTCTGCTCGATCTCCTCGGCCCGCCCGACGACCGGGTCCAGCCGGCCCGCCCTCGCCTGCTCGGTGAGGTCCTGCCCGTACTCGTCGAGCGTGGGCGTCCCGCTCGGGTGCGCCCCGGTGCTGCTGCGCTCACCGCCCGCACCGCGGCCGTCGAGCACCGTGCGCAGCGCCTCCGGCGAGGGCGCCGCACTGCGCAGCGCCGTCCCCGCACCCGAACGCTGCTCCTCCAGCAGCGCGCCGAGGATGTGCTCCGGCCCGATGTACGAGGCGCCGGCCGCCTGCGACCGCGCGTGCGCAGCGAGCAGGGCCCGCTTCGCCGACGGGGTCAGCGCGGGCCGGCCCTCCGGCACGCCCTCGCCACCCCCGCCGTCCCCGGCCGGCAGCTCCTTGGCCACGTCGTCGGCCACCCGGTCCGGGTCGACCCCGGCCCGCTCCAACATCCGGCGCGAAGGGTCCACCCGGGTGGCGGCCCAGAGCAGGTGCGCCGTGTCGAGATCGCTGCTCCCGTCCTCCGCGGCACGCTGCGCGGCCAGCGCCAGCAGCTCCTGCGAGGACTCGCTCAGCAACCGACCGATCGGCACCCGCTGCACCGCAGGAGGGGATGCCAACGGGCTCATGCCGAAGAACCGGCTGAGCAGATCGGAGAACGGATCGTTCGATCCGAACGGGGGCATCGTCACGGTGATTCACCTCTCCCAAGCGGGTTTCGGGCCCACACAAACACAGGCCGGGTGACCTCGCCTCCCGGGACGACCCGCCCCCTCCCGTCCCCTTCCGTCCCCTTCCCGTCCGCCTCACCCCACCCTCACCCCGTGAAACGGTCGAGCAGCACACCGCCGCTGTAGGTGACGGCCATCGCGAGCATCCCGCCCGCCACGTTGCGTAACACCGCCCGCCCCGGCCCGGCGCCACCCAACCGGGCACTCGTCCAGCCCGAAACGGCGAGCGCCGCCAGCACCGCGAGCACCGTCACCGCCGGCCGCCAGGACTCCGGCGGCAGCAGCACCGCAAGCAACGGCACCAGCGCACCCAGCGTGAACGCGGCCGCGCTGGCAACCGCTGCCTGCCACGGATCGGTGAGCGCCTTCGGATCGATCCCCAACTCGGTGTGCGCGTGCGCCGCCAGCGCATCCCGCTCGGTGAGCGCCACCGCCACCTCCCGGGCCAGACCGTCCTCCAACCCGCTGCCACGGAAGAAGTCGGTCAACTCGTCCAACTCCCCCGCCGGATCCTCCGCGAGCTCACGCCGCTCCTCGGCCAACGCGGCCCGCTCGGTGTCCCGCTGGGTGCTCACCGAGACGTACTCGCCGGCTGCCATCGACATCGCCCCCGCCAACAGCCCCGCCACCCCGGCCGCCACCAACGCCGTCCGCGACCCGGCCGCACCGGCCACCCCGGTCACGATCCCCGCCGTCGACACCACCCCGTCATTCGCCCCCAACACCGCCGCCCGCAACCAATTCAGCCGCGCCGACATCTCCGCCCGACTACTACCGCTGTCCTGCTCGTCCATCCACACCCCGCCCTCAGACGCCACCTCCTTTCCGATCCTCACCCGGCCCGTCACCGACCGCCACCCGCCAAGCCCCGTTGAAGCGCCACGGCACGCCGGCGACACGTCCCCCTCAGCTCAGCACCGAGTCAGCGCCCTCAACCTGCTGTGTCGGACAGGTGCTCTACCGTTCCTCCATGGAGATCGGTGGCATCACGCGCTCAGGCATCCTGCAAGCGATCGCAGAGCACGAGCGCCTCGGGGAGGAACTCTTCCGCCTGACCTACGGCTTCCGGGCGGTATCGGCACATCTGCTCGTTCACGAAGGCCAGCACTACGACGCAAAGGCCATCGCAGGGGTGGCCCACCTCTTCGACCAGGGAGAGGCACTCAAGCAAGGACAGTTCAGTGGCGGGCCAGCAGGAGCAGTGGCATGGCTGGAGCGGGAAGGATTCGCAGCAGCCAAACCGCCCCGAACGTTCGTCAGGCGCGTCGGTAGCTTGCGGCCGGCCATGCGCAAGACCGGCCCGGCTCCGCACCGCCCCCTCCTGGTGCTGTGGGCCATCGGTCAGGCAGTCGCGGGAGCACCCCGTGAGCGTTCCTGGGCGGAGACGCGCGCGGCGCTCGCCCCGCTCCTGGAGAAGTACGGCGACGTTCGAAACGGCACCCAAGCTGCGCACTATCCGTTCACGGCCCTCGTAGGTGACGATCTCTGGCAGATCGAGTCGACCGAATCCAGTGACGCCGCGGCGGCAACGTCCAAGCCACGGAAACCCACGCTCGAAACGCTGAACCGGCTCAACCCCAAAGCCGGGTTCCCGGAGGCCGACTACCAGCTCATCCAGACTCAGCCCGAGGTAGCGGCCGAGGCTGCAGCCGGCCTCATCCTGCGTTTCTTCTACCCCCTGCCGGCCGACTTCCTGGAGGCCCTTGACCTCCGGGACCTCCTCACCAGTCGCTGGGCCGATTCCCTCCGGCCGCTCATCGGGGAGAAGTTCGAGAAGCGCGACAACATCTGGCACTCCTACGGTGGAGAGAAGATGGCGGGGATCGGCAGCCTCGGCGATGGAATTCTCAGCACGTTCTCGAAGGACAACGGCCCGTACGCCGACGGGCAGCTCCCCGGATCGGACTGGATCGCCTACGTCGGGGACGGCCTGAAGGGTGATCAGCGACTTGTCGACGGCAACAAGGCGCTGGCCGATCACCAGGCGGCTCAGCGGCCGCTCCGCTACTGGCACAAGCCTCTCGACGGAGACTTCACCTTCGAAACGTGGGCCGTCGTCGTCCAACGTAGGCTTCGATGGGGCCAAGGAGCGGACAAGCAATGGCGGCGGGAATTCATATGGATCCTTGCTCCCGTCCCCTCGCCACTACGCCAAACCTGGCCGCATGACGTTACGAATGCGCTGGAGACCGACACCGGAGAACTCTACGACGAGACGACGGAGTACCAGCCCGGAGACGTCGACCCCACCGCACGGCACTCTAAAGAAACTGACGAAGAGGCATACCGTCGCCTGGCCAAAGCCGCGGAAGAAGGCGCAGCCCAGCGCAAGGAGGCAAAGCGCCAATCTGAAGTCGAGCGCTATGTTCGGAGCTCGACTGCGCGAGCTGCTGTCATCCGCAGGAGTAACGGTCGCTGCGAGAACCCTCGCTGCGCCGGGCATCCCACGGAGCTCACCACCGCGGGTGCGCCCATCCTTCAGGTCGATCACATCCAAGATCTCGCCAAGGGCGGCCCCGACATACCGTCGAATATGATTGCCCTATGCCCGAACTGCCATGCACTCAAGACATACGGGGTGAATCGAGAGAAGCTGCGCCGGGAGCTCAAGAAAATTGCCCAGCTTCTCCATAGTTCGGCATTCGACAGCAACTCGGATTAACGCCGATCACCAACAGCCAAATCGACGAAGGGCCAGTTCGTGGAAAAACTCCACCGGACTGACCCTTCGTTTCGGCTGTACGGACCTGAAAGGATCCATCACCGATTCATTCGAACCGGCAGGAATAAAGTCTCAGGGCTGACCCGCCTCTGAATCCAGGATGACCACCTGGCCAGTTACTTCCTCGATCGCTTCGAGAACCAGGGACAGTCGCTCCTGGAGGAAGTCTGCATAGTTTCCGATTCGAAATCCGTATCCAACCTCCACGTTGACCAGGTGAGATCCCAAAACATCCAAAAGCTTAGTCTGGAGCGGAGAGTCCTGCGCCGCCAGATATTCATGAATCGGGCGCATCTTGATTGAACGACGCGTCTCTCCATCGACCATTATTCTGTTGAGGATGAGGTCCGCAGAGGCTCCAGCCAACTCCTGCTGTAGCCACACCTTAGGAAATATCTGGACTGTCTCCATCTTCGCTTCCGACGGCCGGATGTTCGACACCGCCTGAGCTGACGGGAAGTCCTTCGCTCCGCCTTGAATCAGAAGAGACATCACACCACGGTAGAGCGCCTTCCGATTCGACCGCGCGCTCAGCAGATCTGCATCGGTGAGGCCAAAGGTTTCCACGGCCTCAGGCGCCCGGCTTCCCTCTTGACTGAGGACCCAGCCCTTGAGCAATCTGTAGTCCGCGCCGACCTGGCTATTGGCTCCCTGATCGAAATTCTCCGTGAAAACGGAGCACCAATAGTACTGGCGCAGCCGTTCACGAGCATGCCCTCGCTGCTGAGTTCGCAAGGCTGCAATCTCGGGCCAGATAGCCGCCATGGGGACAAGTAGCATCCCGTACGGCAGCCACTGGGGCGATATCACACCACACTCACGCTTGAGCATGTCGAGCACGTCCGCAGCCGCAGTGACGGTGGCCGACCAATTCTGCTTCAATTCCTCCGACGTCAGCTTTCCGAGGATATCTGCACGCTGAGCAGAGCCTCGCGCCCGGAGTGAAACCGCCTGGAGGAGATTATAGGGGTCAATATCGAATTCAACTAGGATCGGATATTCTTCCTGCGCACTTTCCCACCACTCGCGCAATCTCGCGCCAGACGGATAGAATTTTGCAGTCAACAGCTCGAACGCACCGAGCGGCTTAGCCGATTTATTGAGGGTTTCAAATATGTTGCACACCGCCAGCAGCGAGGTGCGCTCAGGGAGATCGACGACGGGAAAGGGGTAGGATTCGAGCGGCTGCAGGTAGCCTTCCCTCAGCTGATGCAGCGTTTCTTCCAGCACATCCTGCTTCTCACGCTCCTCGACGACCGCACGGGAGAATGCCTTGAAGGACTTCCGAAGCCCCTGGAAGTTCGAGAGGGGAAAGGTTCCGTTCGAGAGTTGCCACTCATGGTCCAGCGGATTGAACCTCAACCTGCCACGCGTATCGTAGGCCACGATGGCAGTCTCAAGCTCCACCTCCTCAAGCGGCCGCAAGGTGTAACTGGTCGGATCAATGAACGGCCACACCTTGATGAAGAACTGATACTCCCCCTTCCCGGCAAGAACATGATAGAGCGAAGTAAGTCGTTGCTGGCCATCCAGAACGAGCCGGCGCGGTTGAAGCCCACTGTTTTCGGGAGCTTCTTCGAATGGACGCGAATCGAATCGATGCGAGGAGCTTTGCTCCCACGTCAGAAGAGTCCCCGCCGGATAACGCAGGATTATGGACTTGATCAGCTCGACGGTCCGCTTGGGCTCCCAAACAAAGCTGCGTTGAAAGTTCGGCAGCGCCAGCGATCCGTCATGAATCGACCGAATCAGCGAACCTATAGTCTCCGGATTAGTCTTGAATACCGGGTCTTCCTTAAACATTGACGTCATAGCTTCTCCTTGCCAGGTCGACTTGTGAGCAATTCGCTAATTCCGCTTCGGAACTCGGCAACAGTCTGCGGGCGATTCCGCGGATCCTCCGCAATCCCCTTCTTCAAAGCACCATGCAGAGCTTCCGGAGTCTCCCCTATGCGCGAGTACGGATAAGGGATTTGCCAAGCGAGGAGATGGATCAGAATTTTTGTCAGAGCAAATATATCGGCAGCCGGGGATGCCTGATGGGCGTCGTCATACTGCTCGAACGCAGCATACGCCACAGATCCAACGAGCTTATTTTTCTCTGTAATAGTCGCACTATTCGAGTCGAGTCGACGACAGTATCCGAAATCAGATACCACCCATTTGCCGCCGATTGAGAGTATGTTGTTGGGCTTCAGGTCCCGATGAACTACTCCGTTTTCATGTGCATACTCGACTGCTGCCAGCACCTCGCCCATCACCGCGGAAACCCACGAAACAGATTGCTTGGGGCCGTCCAAAAATTTTTGCAATGACCCGTCGGCCAGAGGCATCGCATACCAAGGCGGAGATGAATTAGTTGCACAGGCAAGCACCGGCATTATTCCAGGATGTTCCAGATCGCGCTGACTGTTGACCTCGCGCACAAATCGCTGCTTCTGCTTGGCGCGGTCATCGCGAGAAGAGCCAGGATCGAAGGCTAGGTACTTCAGTGCAACAATATCGCCGGTATCGACGACCTTGGCTTTCCAAACTGCCCCCTGGCCACCCTTGTCCAGGAGTTCAATCTTCTTGAACTTTGCCATGTACGTTCAATCGCTCCCCATAGTTCGACCACAACTTCAAGGACGGCCGGGGTCGCCACCTGAAGATCGTCCGCCCAACCATGGACCAACCGACGTGCTGTTGGATAGGCCACCGGGCGCCCCGCTCAGCGTCAGATGCCTCACCTGCCAACGGGCTCAGCCCCCTTCCCGCCCGTACGCCCACCGGGAGGCAGCCCACAACCGCTGGTTCCCCACCTGCGGCCCCGACCGGCCCTTGCCCTCAGGCGAATCCGTCCGGCGCCCCCGTTGATGACCAGCAGAGACGCCATGATCATTTAGGGGAATTTTAGGAGGTGGAGGCGCCTAGTCAGGCGGCAGCCAGCCTCAGGGGAGCTACAGGTTCAAGACATATGGCTGCGGCCCAGGCCAGGACTGGTGTCCTGACCTGGGCCGCAGCCTCAGTCCTGCTTGTTCAAAGGGTGGGCGCGGACGGTTTCGAACCGCCGACATCTGCTTTGTAAGAGCAGCGCTCTACCACTGAGCTACGCGCCCCCGGTCGTGGCCCCGGTGGGGTGACGACGACTGCCTAGAGTACCTGGTCCGTGGGGTGGCGCGGTGCAGCCGGCCGGGGAGTGGGACGGGTGGGGTGCCGGTGGGGCGGGGTGATCGGGAAGAATGGGTGGTGGATCAGCGGTCGGAGCAGGGAGCGCGCAGTGAGGGTGGCCGGCGGGAGCAGGCGGGGGCGGCCGGGGAGTGCGGTGGCCGAGGCGCTGGTGCTGCCGTTGGTGGTGGCCGGTGCGCTGGGGGCGGCCGGGGCGGCGGCGTTCGGCAGTGCCGGTGGCGGGCGCGGTGGTGGCTGGTGGGGGCGGCGCGGCGGCGAGGGTGTGCGGGCGGACGCCAAGGCGGCCCGGGACGCGGCGCAGCAGGCGTTCTACGAGCTGGATTCGACCCAGCGTGATGTGCGGCTGGCGGTCGAGACGGTCCGGGCGGCGGCGGAGCAGGCGACGGCCCGACGGGCGGCGGCGGACTTCGACGCGATCTCCGGCCGGGTCGACCAGGTGACGGTGAACTACCTGGCCGCGCTGGACGCGCACGACCTGGACTCGGAGGAGTTGGAGTCCGGGGCGGCGGCGCGGGCGCGGCACCAGTTGGAGGACGTGAAGGGCCAGCTGGGGCAGGCGCAGGCGGAGCTGAACGGGTTCCTGGAGCGGCTGCAGCCGGTGCTGCAGCGCGCCGAGTCGCAGCTGATGCGGGTGACGCCGGCGGTGGAGCAGGCGAAGCGGGCACTGCTGGCGGCGACCAACGCGCTGGAGGCGGTGCGCGGGGCCGGGTTGAAGGCGGACGATCTGGCGGCGCGGCTGGCCGAGCTGGCGCCGGAGCTGGGGCGGTTGAACGAGGGGGCGGCCCGGCACGGGGTGGCGGCGACGCTGCAGCGTGCGGAGCGGGTGAAGGAGCGGGCGGACGCGATCACGGCGGACGCGGAGCACCTGCCGGAGCGGGCGCGGGAGATCGACCGGCGGGTGGCCAGCCTGCGGACCAGGATCCAGGCGCTGGAGACGAAGGCGGGGACGGTGGAGCCGGCGCTGAGCGAGCTGCGCCGACGGTTCTCGGCCTCGTGCTGGCAGGACCTCCAGCGGGTGCCGGACCAGGTCGCGGAGGCCGGCCGGGCGGCGGAGCAGAAGCTCACCGAGGCGGCGCGGGCCCGCGACGAGCAGCGCTGGGCGGACGCGACGGGCGCGATCGGTACGGTGCGCGCCCTGCTGGACACCGCGGACGGGTCGGTGGTGGCGGTGAACGAGCGCCTGCGGCAGCTGAACGAGGCGCAGCACGACCCGAACCGGGAGATCGAGCGCACCCGGTTCGCCCTGCGGGACGCCCAGCGGCTGGCGATGGCGGGGCGGCAGGCGCCGGACCCGCGGCATGCCGCGCCGCTGGACGCGGCGGTCGGGCGGCTGGACCGGGCGGTGGCGCAATTGGAGGAGGCGGGCCGGCACCCGGACTACTGGCACTTCCTGACCGAGCTGGCGGAGGTGCGGGAGACGGCGGCCCGGGTGGTGGGGCTGATCCGGGGGGACATCGGCGGCCACCGGTAGCGGGAGGCAGTGGAAGGAACACCGGCGAACCCGGGCAAGCACTCCAGTTACTGACGGGTAACTTCGTGGGCTAGAGTCACGCCATGGCTCGTAAGCGCAAGGTCTCCGCCCGCACGTTCCGGCGTGGGATCAACCTCTGGCCGCCGTTCCTGTTCGCCGGGATCAAGGTGCTGGCCATCTCCGACGACTTCCGGCGGACGAGGGTCCGGCTCCGGCTCGGGCGGCTGAACCGCAACTACGTCGGCACGCACTTCGGCGGGTCGATCTTCGCGATGACCGACCCGTTCTGGATGCTCCTGGTGATGCAGAACCTCGGGCGCGACTACGTGGTCTGGGACGCCTCCGCGGAGATCGGCTTCGTCTCGCCGGGGCGCGGCGACATCTTCGCCGAGTTCGTCCTCACCGAGGACCGGCTGGCCGAGATCCGCGAGCTCACCCAGGAGGGCAAGAAGGCCCTGGTCTGGTTCGACACGGAGGTCCTGGCGGCGGACGGTTCGGTGGTGGCCCGGGTCCGCAAGCAGCTGTACGTACGGGAGAAGCGCCGCACCGTCTGAGGCTGGGTACCCTGCGGGTATGCCACGTTACGACTTCCGCTGCCGCTCCTGCGGGGCCACCTTCGAACTCCGCCGCGCCATGGCGCAGGCCAACGACCCCGCGGTCTGCCCGCAGGGGCACGAGGACACCGTGAAGCTGCTGTCGGCCGTCGCCGTCACCGGCGGGGCCGGCGGGGGTGCCCCGCAGCAGGCCCCGTCCGGTGGTGGGGGCGGCTGCTGCGGGGGCGGCTGCTGCGGCTGACCCGGGTGGGGTCCGGGGCGGGGCCTGGCCGGGCCGGCATCGACGCCGAACCGGCACCGACAGCCTGGCCGACCCGGTCCGGACGGCCCACCCGGCCCGGGGACTACCCCGCGAAGACCGCGCCGGTCGAACCAGCCGCACCAGCTGCACCAGTTGCACCAGCTGAACCAGCTGCGCCCACCGCACCCGCCTCGCCCCGGACTCGGGCCAGGAACTGACGGACGATCTCCTCCCCCGCCGCCACCCCTACCTGGTCGAGGGCGGTGACGCCGGGGGCCGTCCAGCCGGTGTCGGCGAGTTCGCCGTGCCCGGGGCGCCAGGCGGCGTCGGCGGCGAGCAGCAGGTCGGCGTCGAGCAGGGAGTCGCCGGCGGCCAGCACGGTGGCCCCGCCGACCCGCCGCTCGACCTCCGCCAGGGCCGCGCTCTTGCTGAGCGGGGCCGGGACGGCGTAGACCTTGCGGCCCTGGAGCGAGACGGTCCAGCCGCGCTCGGTGCACCAGCCGCTGAGCTCGTCGAGCCAGCCGGCCGGCAGCTCGGCGCGCTCCACCACCAGGTAGGCGAAGAGATCGTCGGCGACCCGCCGCTTGTGCGTCCACTCCGGGTCGGCGCAGAGCGCCAGGTGCTCGACCACCTCGGCCAGCGGCACCGAGGCGGCGGCCAGCCGGCCCGCCACCTCCGTCTCCCAGTCCGCGTCCGGCACGCCGTCCACGAGGAGCCGGCCGCCGTTGCTGCAGATCGCGTAGGACGGGATCCAGGCGGGCGTCGGGCCGGGCAGGTTGACCCGCTCGTACTGGGTCCTGGTCCGGGTGGTGGCGGGGACGACGAGCGCCTCGCGGGCCAGCTCCACCAGCAGGGCGGCCGCCTGCTCGGTCATGAACGAGAGCGCCTTGCCGTCGTGCACCTCGACCGAGAGCAGCCGCGGCGCGAGCCGGTCGGGCACGTCCAGCGCGAGGGCGCGGTTGGAGTAGATCAGCGTGCGGTCGAGGTCGCTCGCGACCAGGAAGCCGCGGGCACCGCTCGACGAAGCGGCCGAACCGCCGGTACCGGCGGGATCGTTCGGACTCATCGGGTTCAGGACTCCTTCACCAGGACGGCCGTGCCGGAGGCACCGGTCGCTCCCCGACTGTAGCGGGGGTGGATCAGGCCCACGCAGGAGTACGGCAGGTCGTCCACCTCCTCGACGGGGACGCCGCGCTGGGCGGCGAGCAGACGGACGTGGTCGAGGTCGGCGCCGGTACCGCGGCGGGCGAGCACCCGCCAGGGGACGCGGCGGAGCATGACCCGGGTCGTCTCACCGACACCGGGCTTCACGAGGTTGATGTTGTCGATGCCGTACTCGGTGCTGATCCGCTCGACGGCGGCCCAGCCGACCCAGTCGGGCGTGCGGTCGGCGGAGGCCAGCAGATCGGCCTCGGCCCGGGCCTGCGCCAGGACGTCGGCGAAGTGGTCGGCGACGGTGTCCAGGAAGGCCTCGGAGACGTCGCCGCCGGCCAGGTCGGTGTAGTGCTTGGCGCCGTGGAAGTCGTCCGGGCCGATCAGGTCGGGGCGCAGCACGGTGCGCGAGATCAGGCCGGACACGGTCGAGTTGAGACAGGCGGACGGGATCAGGAAGTCGTCCCGGGTGCCGTAGGTGCGGACGCAGCGGCCGGGGTCGGCGAGCACGGCGAGCTCGGGGTCGAAGGACGACCCTTCGAGTGCCGCGGCGAGTTCGCGGGTGATGGCGCCCTTGCCGGTCCAGCCGTCGACGAACACCACGTCGGGGGCGTGGTGGTGGGCGTCCAGGTAGCGCAGCGCGACGGGGTCGATGCCGCGGCCGCGGATGATCGAGACGGCGTAGTGCGGGGTGTCCAGGCCGTGGGCGAAGGCGAGCCAGCGGCGGATCAGGACGCCCACCGGGGTGCCGGCCCGGGCCAGTGAGGCGAGCACCAGACCGCGGCCGCGCTCGCGCACCAGCGTCTCGGCGACGGTGCCGACGGCGAGCGCGATCCGGCGGGCGGAGAGCCGCAGCGCCTGGTGGAACAGCTCCTGGTACTCGGGGCTGGGCTGGTACTCGACCGGGAGCGACTCGGCGTAGTGGGCGCCACCGTTCTGGACGGCCTCCTCGCGCTCCTCGGTGGGCGCCTCCAGCGGGACGTCCGAGAGGTCCTTGAGCAGCCAGGCCACCTCGTCGGGGCGGTACGAGGAGAACGCCGGGCCGCGCAGCGGACCGGGCAGCGGACCGGGCAGCGAACCGGTGGACGCGCCGGCGGACGCGCCGACAGGGGAAACGGCGGGGGAAGCGGCAACCGCGCCCCCCACCCCGGCCGGCCGGTGCGAGGGCAGCACGGTGAGCACCACCCGGTCGGTCACCCGGCGCAGCTGGCCCAGCAGGGACCGCTCGCCCTCGTGCAGGGCGGGCGTGTCGGCGACGTCGTCGACCACCAGGACGACGGCACCGAAGCGGCGGGCCGGGTCGGTGCCGGGGGCGACGTTGTAGGCGTAGCGCTCACGCGAGGCGGAGTCGTCCGGGTCGTCGTGCGCGGGGAAGGCGAGCCGGGTGCGGATGGCGTAGCCGGGGTCGTCCACGGCGAGGACGGGCGAGCGGGTGGTGGTGGAGAAGCGGACCCGGTCGTCGCCGCCCGGCAGGAGGTCGGCGAGGGCGCCGGCCAGTCGCAGCGGCGCGTACATCAGCTCCTCGAACCCGAGCACGAGCACCCGGCCGTCGTCGCCGTCCAGCGCCTCGGCCAGCTGTGCGGCCAGCGCCGGGAGGGCGGCTTCGAGCCGGCTCCGGTGGGTGGCGTCGAAGCCGTGCCGGCCGCCGTCCGGCAGGCCGGCGGGCCAGTCCAGGGCGAGCCGCAGCACGGGGGCGGCAGGGGCGGGCGGCAGCTCCGGTGCCGGGCCGGTCTCGGCGATCAGGCGCTCGGCGCGGTGCAGGATGTCGGCGGGCAGCTCGACGCCGCCGCTGGCGGCGGCCACCAGGTCGAGCCGGGTGCCGAGCTCGGTAGCGGTGTCGGCGAGCCGGCGGCGGTCGGCCTCGTCGCGCAGGTCGACCAGCGCGACCACCACGTAGTGGCTGCGCGGGTGGTGGGAGTGGAGTTCGCGGATGGTGTTGAGCACGGTGTTGCCGGTGGAGAACTCGTCGTCCACCAGCACCAGCGGGCCGTCGCCGGCGAGCAGCTCCGGGTCGGCGGGCAGCAGCAGGTGGGAGGTGGCGTGCGAGTGCTCCTCCTCGAAGCCGCCGACCGGGGTCAGACCGGTCACCGACCTGCGGGTGGAGTGCAGGTAGGGGGCGTCCAGGCCGTCGGCGACACTGTGGCCGAGCCCGGTCGCGGTCTCGGCGTAGCCGAGCACGACGGCCCGCGCGGCCGCCTCCTCGCCGAGCAGCTCGCGGACCCGGCGGCCGAGGTCGAGCCCGGCGCCGTGCACCACGGACGGCCGCTGCGGCACGTGCTTGCCGAGCACCGTGGAGACCAGCAGGTGGGCCCGCCTGGGGTTCTCGCGCAGGGCCAGTCCGACCAGTTCGGGGAGCCGCTCCGAGCCGGTCAGGGCGACTCCGGCCCGGTCGGCCACCCAGCGGCCGGTCCACTCTTGCTGTGCTGTCACTACTGGTCCTGCCTTCGATGGTACGGAGTCCTGCGGATCGTGCGGGTCATGCGAGTCACGCGGATCGTGCGAGTCGTACGGAGCGGTAAGGGGTCGTGCGGAGCGGTAAGGGGTCGTGCGGAGCGGTACGGGGCGGTGGACGGCGGCACCGGACGGTGGGCGGGACGGGCCCGCACCGCCGCCGCGGGCTCAACCGCAGAGGCAGGCCGAGAGCAGCTCCGCGAAGCTGACGTCCTCCCGGGCCACCCCGAACACCTCGGCCCGCAGCAGCACCCGCTCCGCCCAGGCGCGGTGCGGCTTGGCTTCGTTCATCTTGTTGGTGTACGCCGAGCGCAGCACCCCGCCGCCGCCGCGCTCCTGGTCGAGGATGTCCCGGGCGTCGGAGTACTCCTCGTGCGTGACCACCGAGAGGGCGTGCACGGCGGGGACGTGGCTGGGGTGGATGCAGGTCTTGCCGAGCAGTCCGTTGGCCCGGTCCAGTTCGAACTCACGGATGAGCCCGTCCAGGTCGTGCTCGATGATCCGCTGCCGCACGGCCTCCCCGGAGGGCTCGGCCTCGGCGAACGGGGTGCGGCGCAGCTGCGGCTTGAACATCCGCTCCTGGACGGGGAAGTACTCCCAGACCGGCCCGGTCACGGTGAATCCGGTGCCGTCGGCCCGGCCCAGCACGTTGACCACGTCCCCGATCACCGCGGCGACCAGGGCCACGTCGTACGCGGTCAGGTCGGGCGAGCGGCGAAGCCCGTACGCGGAGCAGAGGTCGGTGACGCCGAGGCGGACGGCGAGGACGCGCTCGCGGTACTTGTCGAGCAGGCGGGCGATGGCGAAGAGCTGCTCGCGGCGGGTCTCCAGGTGGGCGAGCTCGGGGGATTCCAGCACCGGCATGGCGAACAGGCGCCGGCCGCTGGCGGCCTCGGCGGCGGCGAGCGCTTCGAGGTACTCGCCGCCGTTCTCGTCGGTGAACTTCGGCAGGACGAAGCCCGTGATCAGCCGGACCGCGGGGCCGAGCCGTCCGGCGAGGTCGGTGATCTGGGCGGCGGCGCGGACCCTGATGAAGAGGAGGGGCAGGTCCTGTGTGCAACTGGTGGAGGTTTCGGCCTCCCGGGCCCCCGGAATCTCCCCGGAAACCGCCTCGGCACCCACCGCGGCACCTGCCTCGGCACGCGCCCCCGCACCCACCCCCGCTCCCGCATCCACGCCCGCACCCGTCGCCGGTCCGCCGCACAGCTCACCGAGCTGCGCGACGAGGTTCGCCTCGGCGGCGGTCACCTCGTGGTCGGCGATCGAGTCCTCCAGGCAGAGCACCATCGAGACCACGCCGCGGGCGGCCTGCTTGCGGATGTCCGCGCTCAGCGTGGGCCTGGTGGCCGGGCTGTACAGGGTCGCGCCGAGCGCGGTGGCCAGCACGGCGGCGTCGCTCTCCGGGGAGAAGGCCCGGGGCTGTTCGAGGAAGAGCCGGCCGCGTACGTCGTCGGCGAGGTGGCCGAAGTGGCGCATGGTGCTCTCCTCAGGGGTGCGGGCCGCCGGACGGGCGGATGCGAAGCGGTTCGGGGTGTGCGGCAGGGCGCTGGGACGGGTACGTGCTGGGGTGTTCGGGTGCGCCGGGCGGGCGGACTCCGGAGCGGAATCCGGAGCCGTCGGGCGCCGAACGGTCGGTCGCCGGGCCCGCACGGGCGGGCGGCGTGGCGTCGGGGGGCGGCGTGGGTGTCGGGCCGTCGCGGTGTTGTGCGGCGTGGTGTCGGGGCGGCGGTTCGGGTGCGGGTGCGGGGCGGGGTTGCGGGGTACTGCAGTGGTGTTTCCGGTCGGATCCCGGGATCGGACCAGGGGCCGGAACCGGATGGTCGGACCCTGCTCCGGAGTGCGGGGGCCTCATGTGGTTAACCGGCCCGCCGGGCGTGGTGGTTCCCGATGCGGTGCCCGGGCTCGCGCTGCTGGTACGCCCTGCCGAACCCCCCGAGGCCCTCTGGCCGCCCATCGTACGGACGGCTCCTGGCCGAACGTGGTTCCGAAACATCGAATTCTCGGAAGATTACCCTCCGCTTCACAAAGCGCAAGCGTTGGCAAAGTCCCACCGTTTCGCCACCTTCGGTCACGTTGTCCGAAGGGGCGGCGAACAGGCAGGATGGTCGGCTATGACGCACGTGATGGCCAAGGGCGCCAACATCGCACTGCCGGTGGCGGCGGTCCGCGCCGTGCTGCGCTGGAGCGCCACGCCCGGTGCGCCGGACGTGGACGCTTCCGCACTGCTCCTCGGCGCCGACGGCAGGGTCCGTTCGGATGCCGACTTCGTCTTCTACAACCAGCCGCGCCACCCGTCGGGGCTGGTGCGGCACCTGCCCAAGCAGCAGACCGGCGGCGGCGAGATCGCCGACACCATCGAGGCCGAACTCGGCAAACTGCCCGTCGACGTCGACCGTGTGGTGCTCGCCGGCTCCTCCGAGGGCGGTTCGTTCCGCTCCGTGAGCGGGCTGCGGGTGCTGATCTTCGACGCGGCCGCCGGCGAGGGTGCTCCCGCGCTGGCCGAGTTCGCGATGCCCGAGGCCGACGAAGTCACCGCGCTGGTCGCGGGCGAGCTGTACCGCCGGGGCGGCAGCTGGAAGTTCCGGGCCGTCGGTCAGGGCTACGCCTCCGGGCTGATCGGCCTGGCGACGGACTTCGGCATCACCGTCGAGGACGACGCGGCCGGGGCGCGGACCACCGAGCCCGCCGACCCGCGGAGTCTGCCCGGTACCGCCGCGGCGACGGACCCGCGCACCGCCCTGCCGGACCCTCGCCCGGGCTCGCGGCCCGAGCCCGGCACCTTCACCCTGGCCCCGGCCGTCCCGATGCCCACCACGGCACCCCCCGCCCCGACGACGGCTCCCGCCGTCCCGGCCAACACTCCCCCGCCGCCGACCGCGCCGCCCACCCTGCCGCCGACGGCCCCGCCCGCACCGCAGGCCCCGCCGAACCCCCGGCCGGGCTACGGCTACCCGCAGCCGAACTCGGCCCCGCAGACCGCCGCGCACCAGCCGGGCGGCTACGGCTACCCGCAGCAGGGTGGCCGGCAGGCCGGTGGCTACGGGTACCCCCAGCCGCAGCAGCAGCCCTACCCGCAGCAGCCGCAGCCGCAGCAGGCGCCGAATCAGCCGGCCCACGGCTACGGCTACCCACCGCAGCAGCCGCAGCAGCCCCAACAGGCCGGCGGCTACGGCTACCCCCAGCCGAACACCGCCCCGCCGCCGCACCAGACCCACCAGCAGCAGCCGCAGGCCCACCAGCCGCCGGCCGCCGCCGCCGAGGAGTTCGCCCTGCCGCCGCAGGGCCCGCAGTTCCAGCCGCGCTGACACCGGGCCCGCGGCCCGGGCGGGCACCCGCACCCGAAACCGCACCCGCACGCACCGAGGCGGTCCCGGGCGGCGGCCCTCACGCCTCCTTGTACCCGCGCTGCCACTGCATCCCGAAGCCGTACAGCCGGTCGATGTCCGCCTGGAACCCGTTGACGTACCGCACCTCGCGGCGGACGGTCAGCGTGTTGTCCCCGCTGTTCTCGATCAGCACCACCGCGCAGGAGCGCGCCGCCGCCGCCCGCTCCTCCAGCTTGATCTCGATCCGCGGACCGGTCTGCGGCACGATCGTCACCACCGCGTTGGCCTGTTCGAACGCGGGTGTGCCGTCGTAGATGTAGACGAAGATGAGCAGCCGCTTGAACTGGTCCTTCTTCTCCAGGTTCACGTACATCGTCTCGCCGGACGGCGCCCCGTACTGGTCGTCCCCGCTGAGCTTGACGTAGGGCGCGCTCCGGAGGTCGCCGAAGTAGCCGCCGAGCGGCTGGACCACGCCCCGGCTGCCGTCGGAGAGCTCGTACATGCAGGCCAGGTCGAGGTCGACGTTGACCTGCGCGCCCTGCTGCGCGTCGGGTTCCATCGGGCTGAGGATGCGCGGGCTGAACCAGCGCCGGAGCGAGTCCCGGCCGGAGGCGCGCGGAGCGTTTATCCGCGTCGTCCAGTGCAGGTTGACGTAGAGGTAGCCGGTGGTGGCCGCGGCCCCGGTGATCGCGTGCTGCGGGGTCGACTTGGTGAGCGTGACCTTCTGCTGGCCGCCCGGGTCGAGCGTGTTCCGCTCGCCGCGCAGGTACTCCCAAATCGAGGCCATTCCAGTCCTCCCCCAGGCACCGCCGGTCGCTCCGACGGTCCGCCGCTCCATGATCGGGCATCAATCCGCCCGCCGGGTAGCCGAACTCCCACCCGGCGGAGTCCCTACCCAGCCCCATACCCCGGACACCGCCGCGCACCACCGGCCCACGGCGCGATCCGGACACCGGCCCGCCGACCCGCCGAGCGGCACCGGCGGGTCGATTGGCAGGGCGAAGCTCACCTCCCGTAACATGCCGCCCCTTCGGACGCGATATCGTCTAGCCGCACAGGTGTCCCGTCCGCCCCCGCCCGGGTGCGGCCCGGGCGCGCCGACAGCAAAGACGCACCGTCAGGCCCGGTCCCGGGGACGGAACCTGACCGCCTGTGTCGCACTGTGACCTGTCCCCTGCGGAAACCCGAGGCCCGACCCGCAATGAACCTGACCTCCATACAGCTGGTCTGGACCGTCATCGGCGGCGCAGCCCTGCTGTTCACCGCCATCCTGGTGGCGACGCTGCGCTTGAAGAACAACGGCAAGACCGAGGAGTCGGGCGACTCCTGGGAGCGCAGCGAGGAGCGCCGCCGGCGCAAGGAGATGATCTACGGGATCTCCTCCTACGTCCTGCTGTTCTGCTGCGCCGGCGTCGCGGCCGCGCTGTCGTTCCACGGCCTGGTGGGCTTCGGCAAGGAGAACCTGGGCCTGTCCAACGGCTGGGAGTACCTCGTCCCGTTCGGCCTGGACGGCGCGGCGATGTTCTGCTCGGTGCTCGCCGTGCGCGAGGCCAGCCACGGTGACGCGGCGCTCGGCTCGCGCCTGCTGGTCTGGGTCTTCGCGATCGCCTCGGCCTGGTTCAACTGGGTGCACGCCCCGCGCGGCGTGTCGCACGACGGTGCGCCGCAGTTCTTCTCCGGCATGTCGATCTCGGCGGCGATCCTCTTCGACCGGGCGCTGAAGCAGACCCGCAAGGCCGCGCTGCGCGAGCAGGGCCTCGTGCCGCGCCCGCTCCCGCAGATCCGCATCGTGCGCTGGCTGCGCGCCCCCCGCGAGACCTACGCCGCCTGGTCGCTGATGCTGCTGGAGAACGTCCGCAGCCTGGACGAGGCCGTCGAGGAGGTGCGCGAGGAGCGCCAGTCGAAGATGGACGCCAAGCTGCGCGCCCGGACGGCCGACCGCCGCGAGCGCGCCGAGCTCAAGGCCATCTCCCGCCAGGGCGGCATGCTCTCCCGGGCCCGTGGTGGCCGCCAGGTGCCCGCCCTCACCGCTGCCGGAGACGGCCAGAGCGCTACGGAGCCTGCCCTAGCCGCGGGAGCCGACACCGCCTCCCCCAGCACGTCCAGCACGCCGGAGTCCTCGCCGATGAGCGCCCTGGAGGCCGGCCGCCGCCCGCGGGCCGCCGTCGGCTCCGCCTCGTCCGGCTACTCCTCCTTCGGCTCCACCGACGAGTCGCCGTACCGCAGCAGCTCCTCGACGTCGTACTCCTCGTCGGCGTCGTCGTCCTCGTCCTCGTCCTCGGCGTCCTCCTCGTACCGCAGTTCGACCATCGACCTGACGGCCGACGACGACACCCTGTCGATGCCCAAGCTGGACTCGCTGGAGCGCAAGCTGCGCGCCATCGAGCAGCAGCTCGGCTAGCCACCGCCGCACCGCCGGAACGACGAAACGGCCGTCCCCCGCTCGGGGGGACGGCCGTTTCGTCGTTGGACGCTGCGCGGAGCTCCGCTACTTCTCGGTGCTCACCAGTTCCCGTTCGCCGTCCCCGCCGCCGGTGGCCTCCCGCCGGTTGCGCAGGACCGACGAGCCCAGCGCGAGACCGATGAAGGCGACACCGATCAGGCCGGTGACGATCTCCGGGATGTGGTACTCGATGCCGACCAGCAGGATCACCGAGAGCGCGCCGATCGCGTAGTGCGCGCCGTGCTCCAGGTAGACGTAGTCGTCCAGGGTGCCCTTGCGGACCAGGAAGACGGTCAGCGAGCGGATGTACATCGCGCCGATACCGAGGCCCAGGGTGATCTGGAAGATGTCACTGGAGATGGCGAACGCGCCGACGACGCCGTCGAAGGAGAACGAGGCGTCCAGGACCTCCAGGTACATGAAGAGGAAGAACGCGGCCTTGCCGCCCACCTGGACGATGGACTTGCCGGACTTCTCGGCCTCCTCCTCCTTCTCCGCCTCTTCCTCCAGCCCGGCCTCGAACACCGAGGAGAGGCCGTTGACGGTGAGGTAGGTGACGAGGCCGAGCACACCGGCGAGCAGCACCGTCTCGGCGTGGTCACCGGCGAAGAAGTTGGACGCGAGCAGCAGCGTGACCAGCGCGACGACCGAGGAGAAGGCCTCCAGCTTGCCGACCTTCTCCAGCGGACGCTCGATCCAGGCCAGCCAGTTGTAGTCCTTCTCCTCGAAGATGAAGTCGAGGAAGATCATCAGCAGGAAGATGCCGCCGAACGCCGCGATGGCCGGGTTGGCGGCCTCCAGGTACTGGGCGTACGTCTGGCCCTCGTAGGTCTTGTCCGAGTGCAGCGCCAGGTCGATGACGGTTGACGGGCTGAGGTGCGCGGTGAGGCCGACCACCAGCAGCGGGAAGATCAGCCGCATGCCGAAGACGGCGATCAGCACGCCGACGGTGAGGAAGATCTTCTGCCAGTACGGGTTCATCCGCTTCAACACCGTGGCGTTGACCACCGCGTTGTCGAACGACAGGGAGATCTCCAGGATGGAGAGGATCAGCACAATGCCGAATCCCTCGGCTCCCCAGAGCAGGCCGGCTGCGATCAGCCCGATGACGGTGATCGCGAATGACCAGCCGAATGTGCGGAGGAACACGGGACTTGGTTACCTTTCGAGTTCATGGCGTCGCACACGTAGCATGCGAGTTTTGCGCCTTTACTGTACGTTTACGCCGAAATCGAGGGCAATACCGCGCAGGCCCGAGGCGTAACCCTGGCCCACCGCACGGAACTTCCACTCCCCCGCGTAGCGGTACAGCTCGCCGAAGATCATCGCGGTCTCGCTGGACGCGTCCTCGGTGAGGTCGTAACGCGCGATCTCCTGCCCGTCCAGGGAGTTGACCACCCGGATGTAGGCGTTGCGCACCTGGCCGAAGTTCTGCAGGCGGGACTCGGCGTCGTAGATCGACACCGGGAAGGCCACCTTGTCGACCTGCGGCGGGACGAGGTCCAGGTTGACCAGCACGACCTCGTCGTCACCCTCGCCGTCACCGGTGAGGTTGTCGCCCTGGTGCTCGACCGAGCCCTCGGGGCTCTTGAGGTTGTTGTAGAAGACGAAGTACTCGTCGCCGAGCACCCGTCCGCCCGAGCAGAGCAGCGCGCTCGCGTCGAGGTCGAACGGCGCGCCGGTGGTCGAGCGGGCGTCCCAGCCCAGGCCGATCTGCACCTGCGTCAGATTCGGCGCGGCCTTGGTGAGCGAGACGTTTCCACCCTTGGCGAGCGTGACACTCATGGCTGTCCTTCCTCCCTTTGCCTCCCGGGGCGCATCTCAGGTGTATTCCCCCGCGGCCCCGTCCGGCCTCGTCCGGCCGGCTGAACTTCCTGAACTCCTATCCTTCCAGTGCGGTGGGTCAACGCGAAGCCGGGGCGGCACCCCGGCACCGCGACACCGCGGCGCCGGAACAGGACGAACCCGAACGGCCCCCGCCCGACGGCGGATCGCCACCGGACCGCCGACCTGCCGGACCACCACCCCGGCCGGGCCACGAAGCCGGGCAGCACGAAGCCGGGGCGGCCGCCGGCGCATCGCGCCCGCGGCCGCCCCGGCCGGTGGTGGTGCTCCCGGACCTGCCGGGACGCGCGCCCGTCGGGACGCGTGCCCGTCGGGCCCGTTACCCGACTCAGACGTTGACGCCGAAGTCCTGGGCGATGCCGCGCAGGCCGGAGGCGTAGCCCTGGCCGATGGCGCGGAACTTCCACTCGGCACCGTTGCGGTACAGCTCGCCGAAGACCATCGCGGTCTCGGTCGAGGCGTCCTCGGAGAGGTCGTACCGGGCCAGCTCCTTGTTGTCGGCCTGGTTCACCACGCGGATGAACGCGTTGCGGACCTGGCCGAAGTTCTGGGTCCGGTTCTCGGCGTCGTAGATCGACACCGGAAAGACGATCTTGGAAACGTCCGCCGGGACGCCGGCCAGGTTGACCTTGATCTGCTCGTCGTCGCCCTCGCCCTCACCGGTGAGGTTGTCGCCGGTGTGCTCGACCGAGCCGTCGGGGCTGGTCAGGTTGTTGAAGAAGACGAAGTTGCCGTCCGCGCCGACCTTGCCCTGGTCGTTGCAGAGCAGGGCGCTGGCGTCCAGGTCGAAGTCCGTGCCGGTGGTGGTGCGGACGTCCCAGCCAAGGCCGACGACCACGGCGGTCAGGCCGGGGGCCTCCTTGGTGAGCGAGACATTGCCGCCCTTGCTCAGGCTGACACCCACTTGTCCTCCAAGAATCGGGAGGCACTCGCTGGTGCCCCCGTGGTGCGGTCCGAGGCGTCGGTGGCGGTTGCCCCCGGGCCTCTGACCAGCCAACGGACCGATCGTAGTGCCGGGTTCCCGTCCTGGGCAGGGAACGGGCCCGGTGTGGCTGTTCGATTCTTGGCCGAGCCGGGCCCGCGGGGCCCGGAGCCGGTCCGGAGAAGGCCGGGAAGAGGCCCCGGAGGCGGCTCGGAGGCGGCTCAGAGCGAGCCGAGGACCTTCAGGTACTCCTGCTCGTCACGGGCGTCCGGCAGGCCGTTGACGACGCTCCAGCGGACCACGCCGGCCTTGTCGATCACGAAGGTGCCGCGCACGGCGCAGCCCTTCTCCTCGTCGAAGACGCCGTAGGCGCGGGAGACCTCGCCGTGCGGCCAGAAGTCGGAGAGCAGCGGGAAGTCCAGGCCCTCCTGGTCGGCGAAGACGCGCTGGGTGAAGGGCGAGTCGTTCGAGACGCCGAGCACCTGCACGTCGTCGTTCTGGAGCCGCGGCAGCTCCTTCTGGATCGCGCAGACCTCGCCGGTGCAGACGCCGGTGAAGGAGAACGGGTAGAAGACCACGACGACGTTCTTCTCGCCCCGGAAGTCGGAGAGCTTGACCAGCTCGCCGTGCTGGTTCTTCAGCTCGAAGTCCGGAGCCTCGGTGCCGATCTCGATGGCCATGGTGGGACCTTTCTGACGCGACGGGACCGCGCGGCGGGCGCGGCGAGCGCCATCCTCGCATTCGTTTGCCCCGATTCGGCCGGACGGGTGAGGCCACCCGGCTCCGGGCGACCACTTTCGCCCTGGGCGAACGCCGCTCCCGGCAGCGTCTCCAGCCGGCCGCGCGAAACGGCCGGGCCCCGCTGGAGCTTCCTCCAGCGGGGCCCGGCCGGTGCCGTCACCGAGTGCTCAGCGCTTGCCGCCCTTGGCGGCCTTGGTGGCCAGGCGGGTGGCGGCCCAGTCCTTGGCGACCGCGATCGAGCTGGTCTGCGAGAGGCCCGCCGTCCGCGCCGCATCGGCGATGTCGGAGGCCTCGATGTGACCGCCACGGCCGGTCTTGGGCGTCAGGAGCCAGATCAGGCCGCCCTCCGCCAGGTATTCCAGGGCGTCGACGAGGGAGTCGGTGAGATCCCCGTCGTCGTCGCGGTGCCACAGCAGGACGGCGTCGGCGACGTCGTCGTAGTCCTCGTCGACGAGATCCGTCCCGGTGATCTCCTCGATGCCCTCGCGGAGTTCCTGGTCACTGTCTTCGTCGTACCCCAGCTCCTGGATGATCTGGTCCTTCTCGAAACCGAGACGGTGGGCCGGGTTGGACTTGTCCGCGGGGTCCGCGGTCGCGCTCACGGGAATAACCTCCAGTATTCGGCCCGGCGTCCATGCCGAGGCTGTGGCCGTAGTCCACACGGGCGCGGCGGTTCGCGCAAGTACCCGACCCCCGATCCCCTCCAAAGGTTGACGTGTCGCACGGGAACACGCCGGTCGACGTGTCGCGAATCACACCGATTTGCCCTTCTCTGCGTAGGACAAGGATGCTTCGGGTGGTCCCGGCCCACAGGCCGTACGCGTGCCCGAGATGCGAACGGCATTCGGGTCCACGCGTGTGCGGGCGTAGAGTCTCCTGTTGGCCCTCACCCCGACCGCCCGCCATCGGACGGTCGGGCAACCAGGTCGGACCACCTCTTTTCGTAACACCCGGCGGTGCGCGGTGCAGGCAACAGCGCCTGATCCGCTCGCCGCCAGACCGTCCCGCCCACCAGGCGGAACGGTTACCGATCGGTAGAGATGACGGATCTCCGAGCGCGGTAGCACGATGGAGGCGGCGCGACACACCTCAGTTTCGACCGACAGTGAAGGAACAGCGTGGCTTCCGGATCCGATCGCAACCCGATCATCATTGGCGGCCTTCCGAGTCAGGTCCCGGACTTCGATCCCGAGGAGACCGCGGAATGGCTGGAGTCGCTTGACGCGGCCATCGACGAGCGGGGGCGCGAGCGCGCCCGCTACCTGATGCTCCGCCTGATCGAGCGCGCCCGCGAGAAGCGTGTCGCCGTGCCCGAGATGCGCAGCACGGACTACGTCAACACCATCGCCACCAAGGACGAGCCCTTCTTCCCCGGCAACGAGGAGATCGAGCGCAAGGTCCTCAACGCCACTCGCTGGAACGCGGCCGTCATGGTTTCGCGCGCCCAGCGTCCTGGCATCGGGGTGGGTGGCCACATCGCCACCTTCGCCTCCTCCGCGTCGCTCTACGACGTCGGCTTCAACTACTTCTTCCGGGGCAAGGACGCCGACGGCGAGTCCGGCGACCAGATCTTCTTCCAGGGTCACGCCTCCCCCGGCATCTACGCCCGCGCGTTCCTCCTGGACCGGCTGACCGAGCAGCAGCTCGACGCCTTCCGCCAGGAGAAGTCGAAGGCCCCGTACGGCCTCTCCAGCTACCCGCACCCGCGGCTCATGCCGGACTTCTGGGAGTTCCCGACCGTCTCGATGGGCCTCGGCCCGCTCGGCGCGATCTACCAGGCCCGGATGAACCGCTACCTGGAGCACCGCGGCATCAAGGACACCTCCGCCTCGCACGTCTACGCCTTCCTCGGCGACGGCGAGATGGACGAGCCCGAGTCGCTCGGCCAGCTGTCGCTCGCCTCGCGCGAGGGCCTGGACAACCTGACCTTCGTGGTCAACTGCAACCTGCAGCGCCTCGACGGCCCGGTCCGCGGCAACGGCAAGATCATCCAGGAGCTGGAGTCGCAGTTCCGCGGCGCCGGCTGGAACGTGATCAAGCTGGTCTGGGACCGCAGCTGGGACCCGCTGCTCGCGCAGGACCGCGACGGCGTCCTGGTGAACAAGCTGAACACCACGGTCGACGGCCAGTTCCAGACCTACGCCACCGAGACCGGCGCGTACATCCGCGAGAACTTCTTCGGCGGCGACCTGCGGCTGCGCAAGATGGTCGAGAGCATGACCGACCAGCAGATCCAGCACCTGGGTCGCGGCGGCCACGACCACGCCAAGGTCTACGCGGCCTTCAAGGCGGCCCGCGAGCACAAGGGCCAGCCGACGGTCATCCTCGCCCAGACGGTCAAGGGCTGGACGCTCGGCCCCAACTTCGAGGGCCGCAACGCGACGCACCAGATGAAGAAGCTGACGGTCGAGGACCTGAAGCGCTTCCGCGACCGCCTGCACATCCCGATCACGGACAAGCAGCTGGAGGAGGGCTACCCGCCCTACTACCACCCGGGCCGTGACTCGGAGGAGATCCAGTACATGCACGACCGCCGCCAGGAGCTGGGCGGCTACGTACCGACCCGCAAGGTGCGGCCGCGGCAGCTGGAGCTCCCGGGCGACGACGCCTACAAGGCGGTCAAGAAGGGCTCCGGCAACCAGACCATCGCCACCACCATGGCGTTCGTCCGGGTGCTCAAGGACCTCATGCGGGACAAGGGCATCGGCAACCGCTTCGTGCCGATCGCGCCCGACGAGTACCGCACCTTCGGCATGGACTCGCTCTTCCCGTCGGCGAAGATCTACAACCCGCTCGGCCAGACCTACGAGTCGGTCGACCGCGAGCTGCTGCTGGCGTACAAGGAGTCCCCGACCGGCCAGATGCTGCACGACGGCATCTCCGAGGCGGGCTGCACCGCCTCGCTGATCGCCGCCGGGTCGTCCTACGCGACCCACGGCGAGCCGCTGATCCCGGTCTACGTCTTCTACTCGATGTTCGGGTTCCAGCGCACCGGTGACCAGTTCTGGCAGATGGCCGACCAGCTGGCCCGCGGCTTCGTGATCGGCGCCACCGCCGGCCGGACCACGCTGACCGGTGAGGGCCTGCAGCACGCCGACGGCCACTCGCACCTGCTGGCCTCGACCAACCCGGGCGTCGTCGCGTACGACCCCGCGTACGGCTTCGAGATCGCGCACATCGTCCAGGACGGCCTGCGGCGGATGTACGGCTCGTCGGCGGAGTTCCCGCACGGCGAGGACGTCTTCTACTACATGACCGTCTACAACGAGCCGATCAAGATGCCGGCCGAGCCGGAGAACGTCGACGTCGAGGGCATCCTCAAGGGTCTGCACCGGTACGCGCCCGGCACCGCCGGCCAGATCCCGGCCCAGATCCTCGCCTCCGGCGTGGCCGTGCCGTGGGCCCTGGAAGCCCAGCGCATCCTCGCCGCGGAGTGGAACGTCAAGGCCGACGTCTGGTCCGCGACCTCCTGGAACGAGCTGCGCCGCGACGCGGTGGAGGCCGAGGAGTTCAACCTGCTGCACCCCGAGGAGCAGCAGCGCGTCCCGTACGTGACGCAGAAGCTCCAGGGCGCCGAGGGCCCGTTCGTCGCCGTGTCCGACTGGATGCGCGCGGTGCCGGACCAGATCTCGCGCTGGGTGCCGGGCCAGTACCAGTCGCTGGGTGCGGACGGCTTCGGCTTCGCCGACACCCGTGGCGCG
This sequence comes from Kitasatospora sp. NBC_01560, assembly GCF_045208415.1. Taxonomy (NCBI): domain Bacteria; kingdom Bacillati; phylum Actinomycetota; class Actinomycetes; order Kitasatosporales; family Streptomycetaceae; genus Kitasatospora; species Kitasatospora sp. NBC_01560. Next base: position 3,263,487 of record NZ_CP109364.1, read on the forward strand.
GCCCGTCGCTTCTTCCACATCGACGCGCAGTCGGTCGTGCTGGGCGTGCTCACCGAGCTCGCCAAGCAGGGCAAGATCGACCGCAGCGCGCTGAAGGACGCGATCGACCGCTACCAGCTGCTGGACGTCGCGGCAGCCGACCCGGGTGCCGCCGGCGGCGACGCCTGAGCACACCCTGAGCACCGCTGAGTGCTCCTTGGTGCCGTAAGGGCCGGACTCCCTCCCGGGGGTCCGGCCCTTACGGCGTCCACCCCCGGTGCCCGCCGCGCTCGCCGCGGCCGCCGGGCGGGCGGTACCGGCCCGCGGCCTGCGCGCGGAACGCCGACGGCCCCGGACTCCGCCGAGTCCGGGGCCGCCGTCGGGGCCGGTGTCAGATGTGCACGGCCGGCCCGGCGTCGGTGGCACCGCGGCGGGTGAGCAGCCCGAGGAGCGCGGCCCCGAAGGCGACCACGGCGGCGACCGCGAAGGCGAGCGACATGCCGCTGACGAAGGAGTCGTGGACGGCGCCGGCCATCGCGTCGACCGCCTGCTGCGGGGTGCCGGCCGGGGCGGGCGGGGCGATGCCGAGCTGCGCGGCCTGGTTCAGGCCCGCCGCCTCGGCGCCCTCGACCGGCGGGAGGCCGGCCTTCGCCCAGTTGCCCGGCAGCACGTCGGTGACCTTGGCCGCCATCAGCGCGCCCAGCACCGCGGTGCCGAGGCTGCCGCCGACCTGCATCGCGGCCTGCTGCACGCCGCCGGCCACGCCGGAGAGCTCCAGCGGGGCGTTGCCGACGATCACCTCGGTGGCGCCGACCATGACCGGGCTGATGCCCAGGCCCATCAGGATGAACCAGAGCGCCATCGCGCCGTTGCCGGAGCCGGCGTCCAGGGTGGACATGCCGAACATCGCGACGGTGGTGATCACCATGCCGGTGACGATCGGGATCCGCGGGCCGAGCTTGCCGATCGCGATGCCGGCGATCGGCGAGCCGACGATCATCATGCCGGTCATCGGCAGCAGGTGGACGCCCGCCTCGACCGGCGTCATGCCGTGCACGTTCTGCAGGTAGAAGGTCACGAAGAAGATCGCGCCGAAGAACGAGAAGGCCATCAGCACCATCAGCAGGGTGCCGGCCGACAGCGGCAGCGAGCGGAACAGGCTGAGCGGGACGAGCGGCTCGCGGGCCACCCGCTGCCAGAACGCGAAGGCCGTCATCAGCACGACCGCGCCGATCAGGCAGAGCAGCGTGGCGGGATCGCCCCAGCCCCACTCGGGGGCCTTGATGATGCCGAAGACCAGCGCGAACATCGCCACCGAGAGCAGCACGATGCCGGGGACGTCGAAGGACTTGGCGGCCTTCTCGGCGCGCACGTCCTTGAGGATCCACAGGCCCAGGCCGAGTGCGATCAGGCCGACCGGGATGTTGATGAAGAAGACCGACTCCCAGTTGACGTGCTCGACGAGCAGGCCGCCGACGATCGGGCCGGCCGCGGTGGAGGCGCCGATCACGCCGCCCCAGATGCCGATCGCCATGTTGAGCTTCTCGGCCGGGAAGGCCCCGCGCAGCAGGCCGAGTGCGGCCGGCTGGAGCAGCGCGCCGAACAGGCCCTGGAGGACGCGGAAGGCGATCACCGTCTGGATGTTCCCGGCGAAGCCGATGGCCGCCGAGGTGGCGGCGAAGCCGACCGCGCCGACCAGGAAGGTGTTCTTGTGGCCGAACCGGTCGCCGATCTTGCCGGCGGTGATCAGGAAGACCGCGAGGGCGAGCAGGTAGCCGCTGGTCACCCACTGGATCTCGGACGGCGCGGCCTTGAGGTCGGCCTGGATGACCGGGTTGGCGATCGCGACGATCGTGCCGTCCAGGGCGACCATCATCACGCCGACCGCGACGGTCAGCAGGGTCAGCCAGGGGTGCCCCTGGAGGCCGCCCCCCGACGCGGTCCTGCGCTGCGGCGGAAGGTCCGCCTCGGCGCTCTTGACGACGGACTGGCTCATCTGGGGCCCTCCGGGGCATGGCGGCGAACAGGCATGGGCGTGGCGCCCCGGCCCACCCGTCCCCACGAGTTACCCGGCCCGGCGGGCGCCACGTCGGCAGATTATGTCAGCGACTGTCATTCGGCAAACACTGCCTTATGGCCTGAACTGACATATGTCAGAGCGCTAGAGTTGTGATCAGCCCCGCACCAGCGCACCGCACCCGCGCACCGCACCGATCGACGCCCCACGTCCACGCCCCATGTCCACGCCCTGCCCGGAAGGCCCCGCCATGGCCGCTCAGCCCCTGCTCGCCGCCACCGCACCCGCCGACGGCGCCGGCCAGGGCAGCCAGGCCGCCGGCCCCGGCCTGCGCGAGCGCAAGAAGCAGCAGACCCGGGACGCCCTGATCGAGGCCGCCCACCGGCTGTTCCTCGGCCAGGGATTCGCCCGGACGACCGTGGACGAGATCGCCGCCGCCGTCGACGTCTCCCAGCGCACCTTCTTCCGCTACTTCGCCAACAAGGACGAGGTCGCGCTCGCGGTGCTCGCCGAGGCGGAGGACTACTTCATCGCCCGGCTGCGCGGGCGCCCCGCCGGCGAGAACCCGCTGCAGGCGCTGCGCGCGGCGATCGTGGAGTCCTGGCGCGACCTCGGCTCCCCGCTCCGCACCGGCGCCGGCTCGGTCACCAGCGCGCTGGAGCTGCTCCAGATGATCGAGGAGAACCCCACCCTGCTCGCCGCCCACCTGCGCCGGGTCACCGAGCAGGAGCGCGTGGTGGCCCAGCTGATCGCGGCCCGGGAGGGCCTGGACCCGGCGCGGGACCTGCGCCCCCGGGTGATCGCCGCCGTCTTCGGCAGCGTGCTGCGCGCCGCCCACCTGTCCTGGACGGACGACCAGGAGCAGGGCGGCCCGGACGGGATGATCGAGCTGATCGAGCGTCACTTCGACCAGCTCGGACCCGCACTGGCGAGCGACTGGCGGCAGTGACCGGCCCCGCGCCGCACCACCGACCGCCCCGGGCGGCACCGCCGACCGCCCCCGCGCCGCACCGCCGGCCACACCGCCTCGCCGCACCACCGACCGCCGCGAGGTCGTACCGGAGTGCTACACCGGATCCCGGTCCCCGGTCCGATGACCGCGGCTCCCGGGCGCCCTAGGCTGACCGGATGATCAAGCCGCCCGCCGGGCCGGCCGGGGGCGGCACCGCGACCGCCGCACTCGCCCTGCTCGCCCCGCTCGCCCACCCGTCCACCGACCACGCCCCGCCGCTGGCCCACTCCCCGCACCGCTGGGTACGCGCCCTGCCCCACCTGCTCGTGCTCGCCGCGGTCTGCTCGCTGCTGCCCAGCGCGATCAACGTCCTCGCCCACGACTACGGGCTGAGCGGGGGGCTCGCCGCCGCCCTGGCCGTGGCGCAGACGGTGCCGCTGCTGCTCGCGGTCACCCGCCCGCTGCCCGCCTGGTGGATGATCGCCGGCGCCGACCTGGCCTCCTCCGTCCTGGTGCTGGCCTTCGGCAGCGGCTCGGCGAGCGTGCCCTGGCCGGCCACCGGCCTGGTCGGCTACCTGTTCCTGATGCTGCTGCTCGCACTCCGCGAGCCGCGGCGCGTCCTCGTCCTGGTCTGGCTGGTCACCGGGGCCGTCAGTCTCGCCCTGTCGGTGGTCGGGCTCGGCCGCTCCGGCGGCGACAACAGCGTGCTGGCGCTGGCCCTGACCGGCGCCGTCCTGGTGCTCGGCGGGGCCCTGCGCGAGCGGGCCGAGGCACAGCGGCTGCTCGCCGAGCAGGAGCACATCAGCGAGGCCGAGCGCGAGCGGCGCACGCTGCTGGAGGAGCGTGCCCGGATCGCCCGCGAGCTGCACGACGTGGTCGCCCACCACATGTCGGTGATCGCCGTGCAGGCGGCCAGCGCCCCCTACCGGATCCCCGGCCTCCCGACCGCGGCCGTCGAGGAGTTCACCGCCGTCGCCGGCACCGCGCGCGAGTCGCTGGCCGAGATGCGGCGGCTGCTGGGCGTGCTGCGCAGCGAGGAGTCCGGCGCCGAGACGGCGCCGCAGCCCGGCGTCGGGCAACTGGCGCAGCTGGTCGAGACGGTCGGCCGGGCCGGGGTGCCGGCCGAGCTGGCCGCTCCGCCGGAGCTGGCCGGCACCCTGCCCCCGGCCGTCGACCTCTCCGTCTACCGGATCGTCCAGGAGGCGCTGGCCAACGTCGTGCGGCACGCGCCCGGCGCGCAGGCCTGGGTCTCGCTGGCGGTCGACGACCGGCGCCTGCTGGTCACCGTGGTGAACGGCGCCCCGCCCGCCCGCGCCGAGTCGCTGGAGGCCTCGGCCGAGGGCACCGGCCACGGGCTGGTCGGGATGCGCGAACGGGTCCGGCTGCTGGATGGCAGGCTGGACACCGGCCCGCTGCCGGACGGCGGCTTCAAGGTGGCCGCCGTTCTGCCGTTCGACACCCCGGGGGAGACACCAGCATGACCATCCGCGTGATCATTGCCGACGACCAGGCGATGGTTCGGGCGGGCTTCGCCGCCCTGCTGAACGCCCAGAGCGACATCGACGTGGTGGGCGACGCCCCGGACGGCGCGCAGGCCCTGGAGGTCAGCGGACGCACCCACCCGGACGTGGTCCTGATGGACGTCCGGATGCCCGTCATGGACGGCCTGGAGGCGACCCGCCGGCTGCTCGACCCGGCCGTCCCCGGCGCCCACCGGCCGAAGGTGCTGATGCTGACCACCTTCGACGTGGACGACTACGTGTACGAGGCGCTGCGGGCCGGGGCCGGCGGCTTCCTGCTGAAGGACGCGCCCCCGGCCGACCTGATCGCCGCCGTCCGGGTGGTCGCGGCCGGCGAGGCGCTGCTCGCCCCGTCGGTGACGCGCCGGCTGATCGAGGACTTCGCCCGGACCAGGCCCGCCCCGCGCCGGGACCCGAAGCTGCGGCTGAACGGTCTGACCCCCCGGGAGACGGAGGTGCTGGAGCTGATCGCCCGCGGCCTCTCCAACCAGGAGATCGCCGCCGGGCTGGTCCTCGCCGAGCAGACCGTGAAGACGCACATCGGCCGCATCCTCGGCAAGCTCGGCCTGCGCGACCGGGCCCAGGCCGTCGTCCTCGCCTACGAGTCGGGCCTGGTGACGCCCGGCCAGTGACGCCCGGCCGGTGAGTCCCGATCGGTGACCCGATCAGTGACCCCCGATCGGTGACGCACCACCCGATGACGCGCCGTCCGGTGTCGGGTCGTCCGGTGCCGGGTCGTCCGTGATACCCGGGTAGCACCCGGCAGTTGGCCCCGCGGTGTGACGCCCGCGGGGCCGCCGTCCTCCTACCTTCCTCTCCGTCGGCAACGAACGGACAAGGGAGAGCACGGACATGCGGCAGCCCCGTACCCACCACAGGCCCCGGCGGATCCGGCGGGCCGTCGCCGCCGCCGCGGTCGCCCTGGCCACCGTCCTGGGCGCGGGCGGCTGGGCCGCCGGCGCCCAGCAGGCCGTCACCGGCCCGCCGCCCGGCAGTGCGGCCTGGGTCGCGGACACCGCCCTCGGCCTCCGGCTGCCCGATCCGGGCACCGCCTCCGCCGCCGAGGTCGCCGCACTCTTCGCCCGGCTGCCGCCGGCCGCGCAGGACGCCCTGGCCGTCCGTCACCCGCTGGTGGTCGGCAACCTGGACGGCGCCCCCGTCGCGCTCCGGTACCGGGCCAACGCGCTGGCCCTCGCCGAGGAGCGCGACCGCCGGCTGGCCACGGCCGCCGACCCGGCGGCCACCCCGCAGGACCGGGCCGACGCCCGCGACCGCGCCGAGCGCTACCGCACCCTGCTCGACGGCGGCCGGCAGATCCTCGCCTTCGACCCGCGCGGCCGCGGCCAGGTCGCCGAGGTGTACGGCGACCTCGCCGCCGCCCGCCGGACGGCCGTCGTCGTCCCCGGCTCCGACATCGACCTGGACAGCTTCGACCGGCCCACCGACCCGTACGGCACCCCGGCCGGGATGGCCCGCGAACTGTACGGGGCCACCGGCCGGCAGACCGCGGTGATCGCCTGGGCCGGCTACACGACCCCGGTCGGGCTCGGCCCGGACGCCGCCACCGAGACGCTCGCCCGCGCCGGGGCGCAGCGGCTGGGCCGGCTGCTCGACGGACTCGCCGTCAGCACCGCTCCGGAGGCGCCCGCCACGGTGTTCTGCCACAGCTACGGCTCGGTGGTCTGCGGGCTGGCCCGGCCGGGGCCGCGGCAGGCCTCCGGCGTGGTGGTGCTCGGCTCCCCCGGGATGGGCGTCGGCTCCGCGGCCGGCCTCGACCCCGCGGTACCGCTCTGGGCCACCGAACGCAACGGCTCCGACTGGATCGGCAACGTGCCCAACGTCTCCGTCCTGGGCCTCGGCCACGGCGCCGATCCGACCGGCCCCGGCTTCGGCGCCCGCCTGCTGCCCGCCACCGGATCCCACGGCCACACCGGCTACTTCGCCCCCGGCACCGCCTCGCTGGCCGCCTTCGCCGCGGTCGCCCTCGGCCACTGAGGCACACGCGGCCGGTCCGGCCGCGCCCGGCAGCGCCCGACCACGCCCGACCACGTCAGAACCGTCCGCACCCACGCCCACCCGGCCCGACCGAGGGAGCAAACGCCGTGCCCCGTCCGCTCACCGCCCTGCGCCGCACCGCCGCCCGGATCGACGCCCGCACCCCCGAAGGCCGCGACCGCGCCCTGGACGGCCTGCGCGCCCTCGCCCTGCTCGCCGTCCCGGTCGGGCACTGGATGCTCGGCGGCCTCACCCGCTCCCCCGACGGCGCCCTGCACAACGCCAGCCCGCTCACCTCGCTCGGCTTCTTCGCCCCGGTCAGCTGGGTGCTGCAGATGCTCGGCGTCTTCTTCCTGGTCGGCGGCCACTCCGCCGTCCACTCGCTGGAGCGGGCCCGGGCCCGCGGGGTCGGCCACGCCGCCTGGCTGCGCGGCCGGGCCGTCCGGCTGCTGCGCCCCGTCCTCGGGGTGGCCGCCGTCTGGGCCGTGCTGATCCCGCTGCTGCAACGGCTCGGCGTGCCGGGCGACACCGTGCGGACCGGTTCGGTGCTGGTGGTGCAGCCGCTCTGGTACATCGCGGTCCACCTCGGGCTGACCGCGCTCACCCCGCTCTGCGTCACCGCCGCCCGCCGGCTGCGCGGCTGGTCGGCCGGCGTCCTGGTCGCCGCGGTCGCCGCCGTCGACCTGCTGCGGTACGGCCCGTGGGCGGACGCCGTGCCCTCCTGGATCGGGCTGCTGAACATCCTGCCGGGCTGGCTGTTCGCCTACCAGCTGGGCGTGCTCTGGGCCCGGGGGCAGCTGGGCCGGCCGGCCGCCCGGCTGCTGCTGCTCGGCGGCGGCGCGCTGTTCGCCGTCCTGCTGCTGGTCTTCCACTACCCGGCCAGCATGGTCGGCGTGCCGGGCGCCGGGCGGACCAACTCGCACCCGCCGTCCCTGCTGGTCCTGGCCCTGGCGGCAGTGCAGTGCGGCGCCGCGGTACTGCTGCGCGAGCGGCTGGGCCGGCTGCTGGAGCGCCGTCCGCTGCTCTGGCTGCCGGTGGCGGTGGTCAACCTCTCGGCGATGACGATCTTCTGCTGGCACCAGAGCGCGATGCTCGCCGTCGCGGTGCCCGGGGCGGCGGCCCTCGGCACGGTGCCCGGGCTGACCGGCGCCCCGGACTCGCTCGGCTGGGTGGCGGCCCGGCTGGCGCTGCTCCCGCTGTTCGGCGCGGTGCTGGCCCTGATCGGCCTGTTCACCCGCCGCTTCGACGGCCCGTGGACGGTGTTCTCGCGGACCTGGAAGGCGGTGGCCGGCGCCGCGGCGGCGCTCTTCGCCGCGTACGCACTGGGCGTGGTCTGAGCCGGCGGGCTCCGGCCGGGTACCGCCGGGAGCAGGCCGGGGGAACCGGCGCGGGAGATCGAGGGACTGACGGGGCGTGAGCCGTTCGGGCGCACGCCCCGTCCGTTCGGCGACACGCGCCCGTCGAAGCACGGGAGTCCGCATGCGAACCACCACGCGCCGTGATCTCCTGTGACCGTCGGCGACGACTGCTCCGCCCGGCCCCTCCCACGGCCCGGACGCCCGCACCCGCCGGCCCCTCCCCCGACCCTCCCGACGTCCCCCCTTGCGAGGAGTCCCATGTCCCTGTCCCCGCCGCGGCCGCAGCGCCCGTCCCGGGCCCGCCGGCTGTCCGCCACCGCCGTGGTCTGCGCACTCGCCGCCGGCACCGCCCTGGCCGGCGCCGCCCCGGCCGGCGCCCTGGTCCGGGCCCACGGTGCCGACGAACCCGCCGGCACCGCCCCGCACATCACCTCGCCCCGGGTCCTCGCCGAGCTGCGGGACGACGAGGTCGCGGCGCTCGGCCCGGAGCACGCGGAGGAGCACGCCCGGGCCCGCGCGGCCGTCCGCGGCATCGGCGACTACCCGCAGACCACCCGGACCAACCGGCTCAAGGCCCTGACGGACTCCCAGACCGGCATCAACGCCGCCTTCGACCCGACCGTCTTCGGCGCGTTCAAGGAGTACTTCCCCTCCCCCGAGTTCGCCGCGCACATCGCCATGCTGCCGACCGGCAAGGTGCTGCTGTTCTCGTTCGAGCGGATCGAGACCAACCCGGAGAAGGAGCCCGCCCCGACCCAGACCACCGGCAAGGAGAACGCCGGCCGCGCCTTCCTCTGGGATCCGGCCAGGGGCACCGGGGCGGACGCCTTCAAGAAGGTCACCCCGCCGGTGGTCGACATGCCGGACGGCCTGAACGAGCCCCGCCCGGCGCCGTTCTTCTGCGCCGGCCACTCCTTCCTGCCCAACGGCATGCTCGGCGTGTTCGGCGGCAACCTCGGCGGCAACGGCGGCACCGGCGCCAAGCTCTCGCTGGTCTTCGACCCGTGGACGGAGACCTGGACCCGCAACCCCGACATGTCCGTCGGCCGCTGGTACCCGTCCGTGGTGACCGGCGCCGACGGCCGGCAGCTCATCATGTCCGGCCAGTCCGAACTGGGCTGGGGCACCCCGACCCCGGTGGTGGAGCGCTTCCCCGCCAAGGGCTACCCGGTGCCGCACCTGAAGACCGAGACCCCGAAGAACACCCCGGTCGACCGCTTCCGGGCCGACGCGCCGTTCAGCCTGGACTACCCGCACCTGTTCTCGCTGCGCGACGGCAACATCTACGGCTTCGGCCGCCACCCCGACGAGCAGTGGTCCTTCGACCCGGTCAACGAGACCCGCAGCGACCTCCAGGCCCGCCCGGACGGCAAGAAGCGCAACTACGGCTCGGCGATCCCCCTGCCCGGCGGCCCCAACGGCCCGGACTCCGCGCTGATCCTCGGCGGCGACCGCGACAACCCGAGCACGCTGCGGTTCTCCAACGGCACCTGGACGGCGGAGAAGTCCCGCGCGTTCGGCCGCACCCAGGACGACACCCTGCTGCTGCCCAACGGCACGCTGATGACCGTCAACGGCGCGTACGACATCCGCGACTACGGGAACGGGCCCTACAACCCCAACGCCGACCTCAAGTACCGGCAGACCGAGCTGCGCGACGCGCAGGGCAACTGGCGGCTCGGCCCCGTCCAGCGGCTGCCGCGCGGCTACCACTCCAACGCCGTGGTCCTGCCCGACGGGCGCGTCATGGTGACCGGCGACGAGCTCCAGCAGCTCGCCAACGACCCGGACATCAAGGACGACATGAACGGCACCATCGAGATCTTCGAACCGGCCTACCTGCACCAGGGCAACCGGCCCTCGCTCGACCGGGCCCCGACCACACCGATCGGCTACGACAAGAAGTTCCTGGTCACCACCACGACCCCGGAGCGCGCCGCCAAGGCCGTCCTGCTCTCGCCGACCACCGCGACGCACTCCGTCAACACCAGCCAGCGCCACGTCGAGCTGCGGCTCAGCAGCCGAGCCGGCAACCGGCTGGAGTTCCAGGCGCCGCCGGACGCCAAGGCGGCGCCCCCCGGCTGGTACATGCTCTTCCTGCTCAACGACCAGGGCGTGCCCTCCGTCGCCCAGTGGGTGCAGCTCGGCCCGACGGCCTGATGCCGCCCCCGCCCCACCCATCCACCCACCCGACGGAGGACAACCACCCCATGGCAACGGATCTGAGACTGCGCGAGAGCGATGAGATCCAGGGCGACATCGTCGCCGGCTTCAAGAAGGACAACGTCACGCTGCTGTTCCTGAAGTTCGAGGACGCGGCCCGGGCCCGCGACTGGCTGCGCGTACTGGCCCCGCAGATCGCCACCACCCGCCAGGTCGCCGACTTCAACGAGGCGTTCAGCCGGGCCCGGCGGACCTCGGGCGGCGACGACCCCAGCTCGCTCAGGGCCACCTGGCTGGGCGTCAGCCTCACCTACGAGGGCCTGCGCGTGCTCTCCGCCACCGACCCGTTCGAGCAGGCCCCGCCGCCCGGCAGCGGCCTGGAGGCCTTCAAGGAGGGCTCGGCCAAGCGGGCCGGCGCGCTCGGCGACACCGGCGACAACTCGCCGGAGAACTGGCTCTTCGGGAACGGCCGGACCCAGCCCGTGCACGCGGTGCTGACGATCGCCTCGGACACCGAGCAGGACCTCGCGGCCGCCGTCACCGCCCAGCGCGAGGCGGCCGCCGAGGCCACCATCCTGATCATCTTCCAGCAGAACGCGAAGACCCTGCTCGGCAGCCGCCGGGGCAAGGAGCACTTCGGCTTCAAGGACGGCATCAGCGAGCCCGGCATCCGCTTCTTCGACCGGCCGGACCCGGCCGACCAGGAGCAGGTCGAGGGCCACCCGGGCACCCGGATCGTCCCGGCCGGCGAGTTCGTGGTCGGCGAGGAGCCCGCCCCCGGCAGCTTCACCGACTTCCCCGCGTGGGCGCGCAACGGCTCCTTCCAGGTGGTCCGCCGGCTCGCCCAGGACGTCCCCGGCTGGTGGTCGCAGGTCTCGGTCAAGCTCAAGGAGCTCAAGCAGGCCAAGGCCGTCCCGGACACCGCCACCGCCGAATGGCTGGCCGCCCGGCTGGTCGGCCGCTGGCGCTCCGGCGCGCCGGTCTGCAAGCACCAGGACCGGGACGTCCCGAACGACCCGAAGGCCTCGTCGGACAACGACTTCGACTACCGGGACGACCTGGAGGGCCTGGTCACCCCGCTCTTCTCGCACCTGCGCAAGACCAGTCCGCGCGCCGGCCTGCAGGCCCCCGACCCCGGTCGGCCCCCGCTCGACGCCAAGGACCTGGACGGCCGGCGGATCATGCGGCGCGGCGCCCCCTACGGCCACCCGTTCGACCCCGCCGCCGAGGGCCCCGGCGGGCCGGACGACCCGCGCGGCCTGCTCTTCGTCTGCTACCAGGCCGACATCGCCCGGCAGTTCGAGTTCATCCAGGCCGACTGGATCGACCAGCCGGACTTCCCGCCCGGGCGCAACCCGCAGCCCGGCAAGGACCCGGTGATCCAGGAGGCCGACGACGTCGACTTCGAGAGCCGCGGCCCGGACGGCGCCGTCCGGCACACCCCGCTGAGCTTCCAGCAGTTCGTCCAGACCCAGGGCTCGGTGTACGCGTTCGCACCGTCCGTCAGCACCCTGAAGGCGCTCGCCGACGGGCGGCTCACCGGGCAGGCGCAGAGCCGGCAGGGCGGCGGGAGCACCCCGAAGCCGGGCCGGGCCTACCCGGCCGACGAGTTCGTGGCCGTACCGGACCAGTGGCGCAAGAGCGGGCAGAGCCAGTTCTGGGCCTGCCACGGCGACCGCTACCGGAAGATCGCGGTGGCCGACGGCCCGGCCCACACCGACCGCACGGTCGAGGCCGACGGCCTGCTGAGCAGCCAGGACTGCCTCCGGGGCATCGGCCGGATCGACTGCGTGCTGCCGATGCCGGACCTCCGGAACCCGGCCGGCAAGAGCTGGTACTGGGTGTTCCACACCACCGGCGGCCGCCAGCAGTACCGCGCCGTCTCGGTCACCTGCGGCAGCACCCACACCGGCGCCCTGGAACGCCCGGACCGCGACCTCACCGCCTGGGGCTCACTCGGCGGGGTCGACCGGGTGGACTGCTTCCTGCCGGTGCCCGACCAGCAGCGGGTCGGCGGCAAGAGCTGGTACTGGGTGTTCCACACCACCGGCGGCCGCCAGCGGTACCGGCTCGTCTCGGTGGCCGACGGCGCCGCGCACACCGACGTCTGCGAGCGCAGCGACCGCGAACTCTCCCAGTGGGGCTCGCTGAACGGGATCGCCGCGGTCGGCTGCTTCCTGCCGGTGCCCGACCAGCAGCGGGTCGGCGGCAAGAGCGAGTACTGGGTGTTCCACGGCGAGAACTACCGCCGGATCTCGGTCTCCGACGGCAGCGGCCACCCGGACCGCCTGGTCACCGGCGACCGCGCCTGCAGCGCCTGGACCTCGCTGTCCTGACCCCCGGCAACCGCCCCGCCCCGCCCCCGGTCCGCGCCACGCACCGGGGGCGGGCGCGCGCCGCCGCCCCGGTGGCCTACGCTGCGGCCATGGTGACGTTCGACGAGTTCCGGGCGATGGCGCTCGCCCTGCCCGAGGCCGAGCAGCAGCCCACCTGGGAGATCGAGACCCTGCGGGTCCGGACGAAGATCTTCGCCATGGGCTCCCCCGACGGCACGACCGTCAGCCTCAAGGCCTCCCGGGAGGACCAGACCGAGCTGATCGCGGCCGACCCCGAGGTCTTCTCCTGTCCCAAGTACGTCGGCCGGCACGGCTGGATCGGCGTCCGGCTCGACCTGGTGGAACCGGAGGAGCTCAGCGGCCTGCTCACCGAGGCCTGGCGGCGCGCCGCGCCCAAGCGGCTGGTCCGGGAGTTCGACGACACTCCCGGGGTGGCGCGGGACGCCGACCGGACACTCCCGGTTCATGTGATCCATCCCACAGTTTGAGGCGGCCCGGTGTTCCTCCGGGCACCCTAGGCTTGCGCACAGAAGTTGGCAGTCGAAGCTGGCAGGCGTACCACCCTCCGGGCCCCGCCCGTGGAACGGTCACGGGCCCCTAGGGAGTTGACGCGATGCGCCGTCGGCGGTGGAAGCGTGTACTGATCGGAGCCTTCGCGGGGTGCGCCGTGCTCGCCGATGCCGGCGCCGCCGCGGCCCAGGCCGCCGCCTCGACCGAGCAGCTGGCGATCTCCACGCCACCGGCCGGCAGCAGCGCGTGGGTCCAGGACCACTCCTTCGACCGCTCGCTGCCCGACCCCGCGAGCACCGCACCGGCCGCCGCCGCCGAGTTCTTCGCCTCGCTGGCGCCCACCGAGCTGGACCGGCTGATCCAGGACTACCCGCTGGTGGTCGGCAACTTCGACGGCGCCCCGGTCGAGCTGCGCTACCGCGCCAACCGGATCGCGCTCACCGCCGAACGGGACCACTCCCGGGCCCGCGCCGCCGACCAGGACCTCGACTCCGACCTGCGGGCGCTCGCCGTCTCCCGGGCCAACGACATCGACCACCTGCTGGCCCCCGAACGCCAGATCCTGGCCTTCGACCCGCGCGGCCGGGGCCTGGTCTCCGAGGTCTGGGGCGACCTCGGCGACGCCGACCGGATCGCCGTCCTCGTCCCCGGATCCGACGCCGACCTCGGCCACTTCGACCAGACGGCCGAACCGCTGCGCTCCCCCGCCGGCATGGCCCGCGCGCTGTACGCCGAGGAGCACCGGCAGTCACCCGGCACCCGCACGGCGGTGATCGCCTGGACCGGCTACGTCACGCCGTCCGGCCTCGGCCCGGACGCCGTCACCTCCCGGCTCGCCGACGTCGGCGCACCGCGGCTGGAGCGGCTGCTCGCCGGTCTCAAGGAGACCACCCGGCCGGACGCGCCGCCCTCCCTGCTCTGCCACTCCTACGGCTCGGTGGTCTGCGGCAACGCCGCCCCCGAGATCCCGCGGGCGGCCGCCTCGCCGTCCGACACCTCCGGGATCACCGACCTCATGGTGTTCGGCAGCCCCGGCATGGGTGTGCAGAGCACCGCCGAGCTCGGCACCGGCGTACACGTCTGGGCCACCCGCAACGGCAGCGACTGGATCGGGAACGTCCCGTACCTGGAGGTCGGCGGGCTCGGCCACGGCGCCGACCCGACCTCGGCCGACTTCGGCGCCGAGCAGATCTCCTCGGCCCGCTCCTCCGGCCACAATGGCTACTTCACCGACGGCACCGACAGCCTGCACAACTTCGCGGCCATCTCGCTCGGCCACTACCAGGACGTGGTCCGCCCCGCCCCCGAGGCCTGAGCCGGCCGGCCCGGCGGGCTACCCGCCGGGCCGGTCCCGGTAGAGCCGGACCGCCTCGGCGGCCGCCCGGGCCAGCTCCCGGCGGGCCGCGGGCGGCGAGACCACCTCGGCGTCCGCGACGAAGGAGAGCAGGGCCCGGACGGACGGCAGCGTCTGGAAGGCCATCGCCAGCTCGACCCACTCGTCGGCGGCCCCGGCCACCGAGTCGGGCGGCGGCGGTGCGGTGAGCCGGGCGCCGTGGATCCGGACGAACATGTCCAGCCGCCCGCGCCGCACCCGGACCCGCACCGGCACCTCCCTCGGCAGCCGCTCGATCTGCTCGCGCAGCCCTGCCCAGACCTCGCCGAGCCCCACCCCCGGGCGGCGGCGCACCGGCTCCTCGGCGGTCTCCGCCGCGAGGACCCGCTCGACCCGGAACAGCCGTGGCCCGCCGTGCAGATCGGCCACCAGGTACCAGACCGAGGCCTTGGAGACCAGGCCGTACGGATCGACGGTGTAGTCGACCGGGGCCGGCGTACCGCTGTGCCGGTAGCGCAGCCGCAGCCGGCGGTCGGCGAAGACGGCGTGCTGCAGCTCGCCGAGGTCCGGACCGGGCGGGGCCCCGGGCTGGAGCCACCGCGCCGGGTCGACCAGGACGCGCTCGCTGATCCGCTCGGCGGCCGGGCGGTGCGGGGCGGGCAGCGCGGCCATCACCTTGCGCAGCGCCGAGCCGAGTGCGCCGTCCAGCCCGAGGTCGCTGTGCGCGCCCTGGGCGGACAGCACGAACAGGGCACGCGCCTCGTCCGTGGTGAGGCCGCTGACATCGGTGCGGTAGCCGGGCAGCAGCGCGATCCCGCCGTGCCGTCCGCGCTCGGTGTAGACCGGGACGCCGGCCGCCGACAGCGCCTCCACGTCGCGGTAGATGGTGCGGACCGACACCTCCAGCCGTTCGGCCAGTTCGGTGGCGGACACCCGGCCGCGGGTCTGGAGCAGCAGCAGTATCGAGAGCAGGCGGTCGGCCTTCATCCCGGCAGGATCGCAGAAACCCTGACGCGGGTTGTCAGGTTTTACCGGGAAATTGCCTCCGCGAACCGGACCGGCGCGCTCCGCCGGGGCCGGTTCCGCACGGAGACCACCCGGGGCCCGGGCCCCCGGCCGCTCGGCCGGGGGCCCGGGCCGCTCCCGGCCGCTCGACCGGTCGCTACTCCCGGTCGCTACTCCCGGTCGGTGGAGATGAGGGCCATGTTCGGGTAGCGGTCGCCGGCGACCAGGCCGGCGACCGGCTCCAGCGCGGCCAGCTCCCCGGCGTCCAGCCGCAGCGTCGCGGCCGCGGTGTTCTCGGCGAGCCGGGTGCGCCTGCGGGTGCCCGGGATCGGGACCACCGTCAGCCCGTGCACCTCGGCACGCTGCTGGACCCAGGCGAGCGCCACCTGGGCGGGCGTCAGGCCACGGGCCCCGGCGATCTTCCGGAGCGGTTCGAGCAGCTCGGCGTTGGCCGTCGCGTTGGCCCCCGTGAAGCGGGGCTGGGTACGCCGGACGTCGTCCGCGGCGAGCTCCTCGGCGGCGGCGAACGAGCCGGCCAGAAAGCCCCGGCCGAGCGGCGAGTACGGCACGAAGGCGACGCCCAGCTCGGCCGCGGCCGGCACCGCCGAACGCTCGACGTCCCGGGCGAAGACCGACCACTCGGACTGGAGGGCGGCGATCGGGTGCACCGCGTACGCCTCGCGCAGCTCGGCGCCGGTCACCTCGGAGAGCCCGAGGTGGCGGACCTTGCCCGCCCGCACCAGCTCGGCCATCGTGCCGACCGACTCGGCCAGCGGGACGGCAGGGTCCCGGCGGTGCATGTAGTAGAGGTCGATCACATCGACGCCCAGGCGGCGCAGCGAGGCGTCCACCGAGGCCCGGATGTACGCCGGGTCGTTGCGGATGCCGCGGTAGTCCGGGTCCTCCTCCTTGCGCTCGAAGGCGAACTTGGTGGCGACCACCACGTGGTCCCGGTTGGCGCGGACGAAGGGGCCGATCAGCTCCTCGTTGCGGCCGAACCCGTAGGCGTCCGCGGTGTCGAACAGGGTGACGCCGCGCTCCAGCGCGGCGTCCAGCGTGGCGAGCGCCTCGGGGGTGTCGGTCGGGCCGTAGAAATCGCTCATGCCCATGCAGCCGAGGCCCTGGACGCCGACGGTCGGGCCGTCGGTGCCGAGCAGTGCCGTGGGGAGAGTGGGGAGGCTCATGCGCTCTTCTTCCTCTGCGGGCGGTCCGCCGGCTCACCGCGTTCGGCGATCCTGCCGACGTAGAGATCGATCTTGTAGTCGAGGACGGCGAGGGTTGCGTGGAGGTCGGCGATCCGCTGCCGGACCTCCTCGCGGTGGGCGAGCAGCAGGTCGCGCCGGTCCTCGAAGGTCTGCTCACCACGGCGGGCCAGTTCGACGTACCGGAGCATGTCGGCCACCGTCATGCCGGTCAGCCGCAGCCGGCCCAGGAAGGCCAGCCGGTGCAGGTCCGCGTCGCAGTAGCTGCGCCGGCCGGAGGCGGAGCGGTCGACCGGGTCGAGCAGGCCGATCCGCTCGTACCAGCGCAGCGTGTGGGCGGTGAGGCCGCTGGCCGCCGCCACCTCGCTGATGCTGTGCCGGGGGGTGCGGTCCGGCTCTCCGACCGGGGTGTTGAACACGTCGGAGCAGGTGCGCATGTCGACCTTGAGCGGAGCGAGTGTTGCCATGACCGGGACCCCCAGTGGTGAGCGCTCTTCTAGGACGCTAGCGAGTTGGAGTGCACTCCAAGCAAGCCTGCCACCCCGGTGCTCCCGCCAACAGGATCCGGCCGCCCCGTTAGAGTCGGCGCATGGAGAGCTTGCGGATGATCGAGACCTGGCCGGTGCCGCACGCGGCGGCGGCCGTCGTACGGGGTGCGGACGGCGCGGTGCTGGGCGGGCACGGGCCGCAGGACCACCTCTTCCCGCTGGCGTCGGTGACCAAGCTGCTCACCTCGTACGCCGCACTGGTCGCGGTCGAGGAGGGCGTCTTCGAGCTGGACGACCCGGCCGGGCCGGAGGGCTCCACCGTCCGCCACCTGCTCGCCCACACCTCGGGACTGGCCTTCGACGAGCACCGCGTGATGGCCGAGCCGGGCAACCGCCGGCTGTACTCCAACGCCGGTTTCGACGTCCTGGCACAGGCCCTCCAGCAGGCTTCGGGGATCGAGTTCGGCCGGTACGCCGCCGAGGCCGTGTTCGCGCCGCTCGGCATGGGCTCCACGCTGATCAACACCGCGCACAAGTCCCCGGCCGGGGCCGGCGGCCTCTCCACGGTGGCCGACCTCGCGCTGTTCGCGGCCGAGCTGCAGGCACCGAAGCTGCTGGACGCGTCGACCGTCCGCGCGGCCACCCGCGAGGTCGCCTTCCCCGGCACCAGCGGCGTGCTGCCCGGCTTCGGCCACCGCCGGCCGAACGACTGGGGCCTCGGCTTCGAGATCCGGGACGGCAAGGCGCCGCACTGGACGGGCACCCGCAACTCCGCCGCCACCTTCGGCCACTTCGGCCAGTCCGGCACCTTCCTCTGGGTGGACCCGGAGGCCGGCGCGGCCTGCATCGCGCTCACCGACCAGGACTTCGGGCCGTGGGCCGCCGAGGTCTGGCCCGCCCTCTCGGACGCGGTACTGACCGAACTGGCCGGCTGACCCGGCAGGCCCCGGTGGACCCCGGCCGGCCACCGCCGCCCCCGGCGCCGGTCCGGCCGGGCTGCCGGGCGCTCAGCCGTACGAGACCGGCGAGTGCATCTCCCAGAGCAGCAGCTCGGCGCCGTCCTCGCCGGCCGTCGGGTCGGCGAACGCCGCGCCGGTGATCCGGACGCTGTCGCCCGGCACCATCGACCGCCCGCCGCCCTGCGGCCCCGGCACCGTCCGGTAGCCGAGCGAGCCGGCCGTCAGGTGCGCGTAGCGCCAGCCGGCGCCCGGGAGTCCGGGC
This sequence comes from Kitasatospora sp. NBC_01560, assembly GCF_045208415.1. NCBI lineage: Bacteria > Bacillati > Actinomycetota > Actinomycetes > Kitasatosporales > Streptomycetaceae > Kitasatospora > Kitasatospora sp. NBC_01560. The sequence goes on from NZ_CP109364.1 coordinate 3,281,566, forward strand.
AGCGGCTGCCAGGGGCCGGCGGTGACCAGCCAGAGCGCGGCGTCGCCGCGGCGCAGCCGCAGCGCGTCGGTGCCCGCGTCCCGGTCCAGCCCGGAGGCGAGCAGCGTCAACCCGCCGTCCGCAGGCACCACCCGCCGCAGCCCGTACGCCGGGGGCGCGTCGAAGACGTCCGGCTGGAGCCACATCTGGACGAAGCGCACCGGTCCGTCGGCGCCGCCGACGTTGCGCTCGGTGTGGGTGACGCCGGAGCCCGCGCTCAGGTGCTGGAGCATCCCGGGGCGGACCACTCCGCTGTGCCCCCGGGAGTCCCGGTGGGCCAGCGCGCCCTCCAGCACCCAGGTGAGGATCTCGGTGTCGCGGTGCCGGTGCTCGTCGAACCCGGCGCCCGGGGCGAGCGTCTCCTCGTTGCACGCCAGCAGGGCGCCGAAGTGCGTGTTCCCCGGGTCGTAGTGGCCCGAGAAGGAGAAGGCGTGTCTGGTCTCGATGCCCTCGGCCGGGGTGGACAGGTAGCGCTCGGCGGTGCGGCGCAGATCGGCACGGGGGCGGGCGGGGGCATCGGTCACAGGCTCACGGTAGCGGCTCCGCGGCCCGTTCCCGGGGCGCCCCGGGCCCGGCGACCGCGCTCCTCGCCCGCGTCGTCCGCACCGCCGCCAACCGCCGGCCGAGCCCCGCATCCGGCGCCGGCGGGCCCCTCGCCCGAGACTGTGACCCTTGCCACCGTGCCGCTGTGGCGGGGGGTGTGCACGAGCAGTCACTCCGGTGAGGCAGTCTTGTCCCTGTGCCAGCCGCATCCGCGAACTCCAAGAGCGACCCGACCGCCAAGCCCGAGAAGACCGGGAAGGCCCCGGCCGCCGGCGCGGGCCGTGACCGGCCCGGCCGCGCGGCCCCACGCCTGACCGCCCAGGAGCGCAGACTCGCCGCGGACCGCGCCGAGCGCCGGGCCGCGACGCTCAAGCGGTTGGAGCGGTCCGCGGGCAAGCTGGCCACCGCGGCCATCGCGCGGATGGACGACCAGCTCGGCTGGTACCGCCGCATGCCGCCGGAGCACCGCTCCTGGATCGGCCTGGTCGCCCAGGCCGGCATCGCCGCCTTCACCGAGTGGTACCGCCACCCCGACACCCCCCAGGCGATCTCCACCGACGTCTTCGGCACCGCGCCGCGCGAGCTCACCCGGGCGATCACGCTGCGCCAGACCGTCGAGCTGATCCGCACCACGATCGAGGTGATGGAGGAGGCCATCGAGGAGGTGGCCTCCCCCGGCGACGAGGCGGACATGCGCGAGTCCGTGCTCGTCTACGCCCGCGAGATCGCCTTCGCGACCGCCCAGGTCTACGCCCAGGCCGCCGAGGCGCGCGGCGCCTGGGACGCCCGGCTGGAGGCACTGGTCGTCAACTCGCTGCTCTCCGGGGACGCGGACGAGGGCGTGCTCTCCCGCGCCGCCGCCCTCGGCTGGGGCCAGCCGAGCCAGGTCCGGGTCGTCATGGGGAGCGCCCCGGACGGCGACAGCGAGCTGGTGGTGGAGGCGATCCGCCGGGCCGCCCGGTACGCCAAGCTGCACGTGCTGACCGGTGTGCTCGGCAAGCGCCTGGTGGTGGTGGTCGGCGGCGACAAGGAGCCGGTGCACGCCGCGCGGGCCCTGATCGGCCAGTTCGCGGCCGGCCCGGTGGTGGTCGGCCCGACCGTTCCCGACCTGCTCTCGGCGACCCGCTCGGCGCACGCCGCGGCGGCCGGCCTGCGCGCCTGCGCCGCCTGGCCGGACGCCCCCCGCCCCGTGCTGGCGGACGATCTGCTGCCCGAGCGCGCGCTCGCCGGCGACGCGGCGGCCCGCCGCCAGCTGGTGGAGGAGATCTACACACCGCTGGACGAGGCCGGTTCGGCGCTGCTGGAGACCCTGAGCGTCTACCTGGAGCAGGCGTCCTCCCTGGAGGGAGCGGCCCGGATGCTCTTCGTCCACCCCAACACGGTGCGCTACCGGCTCCGACGTGTGACTGACGTCACCGGCTACGCTCCGTCCGACGTACGTTCGGCGTTCACGCTGCGGATCGCACTGGCGCTGGGACGACTCACCGCCGCCGGGGAGCAGGGCTGACCCTCGATGTAGGGACCTTACAATCCCGGATGCTTTTCTTCGTTACCGTCGCCTACCCGCCCCCGGGCGTCCGGCGAGAGAGGGTTGAACCGTGCTCGTAATCGTCGCCCCTGGACAGGGTGCCCAGACCCCCGGTTTCCTCAGCCCCTGGCTGGAGGTCGACGGCGTCGCCGACCGCCTCCGCGGCTGGTCGGAGGTGGCCGGGCTCGACCTGGTGCACGCCGGCACCGAGGCGTCCGCCGAGGAGATCAAGGACACCGCCGTCGCCCAGCCGCTGCTGGTGGCCGCCGGCCTGGTGACCGCGCGTGCGCTGTTCCCGGACGAGGACCGCGCCCGTGCGCTGGTCGGTGCCGTGGCCGGCCACAGCGTCGGCGAGATCACCGCCGCCGCCGGCGCCGGGGTGCTCTCCGCCCACGACGCACTGACTTTTGTCCGTGAGCGCAGCCTGGCGATGGCCGAGGCTGCCGCGGCCACCGAGACCGGCATGATCGCCGTCCTCGGCGGCGACCCGGAGGCCGTCGCCGCCAAGCTCGCCGAGCACGGCCTCACCGCGGCCAACAACAACGGCGGCGGCCAGATCGTCGCCGCCGGCACGCTGCCCCAGCTGGAGGCCCTGAAGGCCGACCCGCCGGCCTCCGCGCGGCTGATCGCGCTGAAGGTCGCGGGCGCGTTCCACACCGAGCACATGGCTCCCGGCGTGGAGCGGCTGGCCAAGCTGGCCCCGACCCTGCCGGTCGCCGACCCGGAGGTCGCGTACGTGTCCAACCGGGACGGCGCGGTCGTGGCGTCCGGCGCCGAGGTCCTGGACCGCCTGGTGTCGCAGGTCTCCAACCCGGTCCGCTGGGACCTCTGCATGGAGACCCTGCAGCGGCTCGGCGCGACCGCCGTCATCGAGCTCGCTCCCGCGGGCACCCTCACCGGACTGGTCAAGCGCAACCTCAAGGGCGTGGCAACGCTGGCCCTCAAGACCCCCGCCGACCTGGAGAAGGCCCGCGAGCTCGTCGCGGAACACGGCGGTCAGGAGGAGAACAAGGCATGACTGCTCCCCAGATCAAGCCGGTCACCGGCGCCCAGTACTCGCGGATCCACGGGGTCGGCGGTTACCGCCCGGTCCGGGTGATCCCGAACGCCGAGGTGCTGAACTGGATCGACTCCTCCGACGAGTGGATCCGCACCCGCAGCGGGATCGCCGAGCGTCGCTGGGCCGGCCCGGAGGAGAGCGTCGCCGAGATGTCGGTGCAGGCCGCCGGCAAGGCCATCGCCCAGGCCGGGATCGGTCCCGACCGGATCGGCGCCGTGGTCGTCGCCACCGTGTCGCACCTCAAGCAGACCCCCGCCATCGCCACCGAGATCGCCGAACGGCTGGGCTGCGGCACCGCCCCCGCCTTCGACATCTCGGCCGCCTGCGCCGGCTTCGGCTACGGCCTGAGCCTGGCCGACGGGATGGTCCGCGGCGGCAGCGCCGAGTACGTCCTGGTGATCGGCGTGGAGCGGCTCAGCGACCTGACCGACACCTCGGACCGCTCGACGGCCTTCATCTTCGGTGACGGCGCCGGCGCCGCGATCGTCGGCCCGTCCGACACGCCCGGCATCGGCAAGGTCATCTGGGGCTCCGACGGCTCCCAGAAGGACGTCATCACGCAGACCCAGGCCTGGGACACGGCCTTCGCCAAGGAGGACGCCGTCAACGGCACCGGCGAGGCGCTCAAGTGGCCGGCCCTGCGGATGGAGGGCCAGACGGTCTTCCGCTGGGCGGTCTGGGAGATGGCCAAGGTGGCCCAGCAGGCGCTGGACGCCGCCGGGATCACCGCCGACCAGCTCGGCGCGTTCATCCCGCACCAGGCCAACATGCGCATCACGGATGCCATGATCAAGGCCCTGAAGCTGCCCGAGTCGGTGCCCGTCGCCCGCGACATCACCGAGACCGGCAACACCTCGGCGGCCTCCATCCCCCTGGCGATGGAGCGCATGCTGGAGAGCGGCGAGGCCCGTAGCGGCGACCTCGCACTGATCATCGGGTTCGGGGCGGGTCTGGTCTACGCGGCGGCAGTCGTTACGCTCCCCTAGGCACTTTCCGCCCCCACCCACCCACAGAGCCTGCGTCCGTCCGCCGGGCGGCCGCATTCACCACCGAAGAGGAGCAGCCAGTATGGCTACCAAGGACGAGGTCCTGGAAGGTCTCGCTGAGATCGTCAACGAGATCGCCGGCATCCCGACCGAGGACGTCGAGCTCGACAAGTCCTTCACCGACGACCTCGACGTCGACTCGCTCTCCATGGTCGAGGTCGTCGTGGCCGCCGAGGAGCGCTTCGACGTGAAGATCCCGGACGACGAGGTCAAGAACCTGAAGACCGTCGGCGACGCGGTGGACTACATCATCGCCAACGCCTGAGCGTCCGAACCCGTTCGACGCCTGACGTCGGCCGGCTCCCCGTGAGCCGGCCGACCCTCCGGCCGGGACGCCTCCTGGGGCGCCCGGCCGGGCCCCACACTCCCGGCGCGCCGCCGAACCCCGCACGAACGTGAGAGAAGAAGATCCAGTGACCGTTGAAAACCGTACCGTGGTCGTCACGGGTATCGGCGCCTTCACGCCGCTGGGCGGCGACGCCGCCACCACCTGGGAGAACCTGCTCGCCGGGCGCTCCGGGGTGGCAGCCCTGACCGAGGAGTGGGCCGCCCAGCTGCCCGTCCGGATCGCCGCGCGCACCGCCGTCGACCCGGGCGAGATCCTCCCCCGCCCGCTGGCCCGCCGACTGGACCGCTCGGCGCAGTTCGCGCTGATCGCGGCCCGCGAGGCCTGGGCCGACGCCGGCTACGAGACGCCCGCCACCGACGAGTCCTCGAAGCTGGCCCCCGAGCGCCTGGGCGCCGTGATCGCCTCCGGCATCGGCGGCGTCACCACCCTGCTCGACCAGTACGACGTGCTGAAGGAGAAGGGCGTCCGCAAGGTCTCCCCGCACACCGTCCCGATGCTGATGCCCAACTCCCCGGCGGCCAACGTCGGCCTGGAGGTCGGCGCCCGCGCGGGTGTGCACACCCCCGTCTCCGCCTGCGCCTCCGGCGCCGAGGCGATCGGCTACGCGATCGAGATGATCCGCACCGGCCGCGCCGACGTCGTGGTGGCCGGCGGCACCGAGGCCGCGATCCACCCGCTGCCGATCGCCGCGTTCGCCAACATGATGGCGATGTCGAAGAACAACGACGAGCCGGAGCGCGCCTCCCGCCCCTACGACAAGGGCCGCGACGGCTTCGTGCTCGGCGAGGGCGCGGGCGTGGTCGTGCTGGAGTCGGTCGAGCACGCCGAGGCGCGCGGCGCCCGGATCTACTGCGAGGCCGTGGGCCAGGGCCTGTCCTCGGACGCCCACCACATCGCCCAGCCCGAGCCGACCGGCGCCGGCGTGGCCCGCGCGCTGGCCGACCTGTTCGACCGCAACGACCTGGACAAGGCCGAGATCGTGCACGTCAACGCGCACGCCACCTCGACCCCGCAGGGCGACACGGCCGAGCTGAAGGCGCTGCGCAAGGAGCTCGGCGAGCACCTGGACCACATCGCCATCTCGGCCACCAAGTCGATGACCGGCCACCTGCTGGGCGGCGCCGGCGGCATCGAGACCGTCGCCACCGTGCTGGCCCTGCACAACCGGACGGCCCCGCCGACCATCAACGTCGAGGACCTGGACGACGACGTGGACGCGGACATCGTCCGGGGCGAGCCCCGCACCCTGCCCGAGGGCCGGATCGCGGCGCTGAACAACTCGTTCGGCTTCGGCGGCCACAACGTGGTGCTGGCCTTCCGCAGCGTCTGACCGGTACCCGAACACGCGGAGGGGGCCGGCGCCCGTCAACGGCGCCGGCCCCCTCCGCGTACTCAGACCACCTGGTGCAGCCAGCGCACCGGAGCGCCCTCCCCGGCGTAGCGGAACGGCTCCAGCTCGTCGTCCCAGGGCTTGCCCAGCAGCCGGGAGATCTCGGCCTCCAGGTCGGCCCCCTCGCTGCGGGCGCGCAGCAGGACGGCGCGCAGCCGGTCCTCGGGGATCAGGATGTCGCCGTGGATGCCCGTGACGGCGTGGAAGATGCCGAGCGTGGGCGTGCTGCTGTACCGCTCGCCCTCCGCCGTGGCGCAGGGCTCACTGGTCACTTCGTACCGCATCAGCTGCCAGCCGCGCAGGGCGGAGGCGAGCTTCGAGGCCGTACCGGGCTCGCCCTGCCAGGAGAGCTCGGCACGCCAGTGGCCGGGTGCGGCCGGCTGGCGGATCCAGTCCAGACTCACCCGTGCACCCAGCACCCCTGCGACGGCCCACTCGACGTGCGGGCACAGCGCGCGGGGCGCGGAGTGGACATACAGGACTCCACGTGTCGTCACCGGGACCTCCAGGCTGTGGACGAGGGTCGCCTTCCCCAGCTGCCTCGCGTTCGCGCCTGTAGTTGATCCACAGTTACCCACGTTAGCCGACATTAAGCCACTAAATTGAGCAAAACGGACAGGCTTTCGCTCAATGCTAGTCGAATCCTCAACGCGGTCCACCCCTCGGTGGGATCTCTCCCCCGAACGGCCCCATCGCCGGGCGCAACCACCGTACCGCGCCGCCCCTCACCACGGCTGACGCACTTTCGGATCCGGCCGGAATGCGGTAGTGCGGCCGGATCCCCTGCGCCCGGTACGCAAACCGCCCCGCGCACCCGGAGGGGTGGCGGGGCGGTTCACCGGCGGCTCCGCCGACCCGGCGTCAGCCGTCGAGGCGGACCACCATCTTGCCGGTGTTGCCCCCGCGCAGCAGGTCGAGGAAGGCGTCCACGGTGTGCTCGAAGCCGTCCACCACGGTCTCCTCGTTGCGCAGCCTGCCGTCCCGCAGCCAGCCGCCCACCTCGGCGACGAACTCCGGCTGCAGGGCGGCGTGGTCGCCCACCAGCATGCCCTCCAGGCGCAGCCGCTTGCCGATGGTCAGCGCCAGGTTGCGCGGGGCGGCCGGCGCCGAGGTGTCGTTGTACTGGGCGATCGCGCCGCAGAGCACCGCACGGCCGTGCACGCCGAGCGCGCCGATCGCGGCCTCCAGGTGCTCGCCGCCGACGTTGTCGAAGTACAGGTCGATGCCGTCCGGGGCGGCCTTCGCGAGCTGCTCGGCGACCGGGGCGTCCTTGTAGTTGAACGCGGCGTCGAACCCGTACTCGCCGACCAGCTTGGCGACCTTCTCCGCCGAGCCGGCCGAGCCGACCACCAGTGAGGCGCCCTTGAGCCGGGCGATCCGGCCGACCATCGAGCCGACCGCGCCGGCCGCGCCGGAGACGAAGACCCGGTCGCCCTCCTTGAGGCCGCCGACCGCGAGCAGGCCGGCGTAGGCGGTGAGGCCGGTCATGCCGAGCACGCCGAGGTAGGCGGAGAGCGGCACGGACGGGTCGACCTTCACCGCGCGCTTCGCCTCGACGGTGGCGTACTCGCGCCAGCCGAGCCCGTGCAGCACGGCGTCGCCCGGGGCGAAGCCCTCGGCCGCGGAGGCGACGACGTAACCGACGGCGCCGCCGTCCATCACCTGGCCGAGCCGGAACGGCGGGACGTAGGACTTCACGTCGTTCATCCGGCCGCGCATGTACGGGTCCACCGAGAGGTAGGCGTTGCGGACCAGGATCTCGCCCGGCTCCGGGGCCCGGACCGGCGCCTCGGCCAGCGCGAAGTCGGCCGGGACCGGCCAGCCCCGCGGGCGGGCGGCGAGGTGCCATTCGCGGGCGGTGGCGGGCGCTTCGTACTCGGCCATCGGGAACTCCTTGGTGCATGAAAGGTTGAGTTACTGAAGTAACGATGGACATGAAAGGTTCATGTTGTCAACTGTTCAGGTAGACTGTGAACCATGGACACCCAGCCGACCCGGGACGCCACGCCGCAGCCCGAGGAGATCACCCGTGAGGTCGTCGACCTGATGGCCAGTCTGGTCGCGCTCTTCCACCGCGAGTACGAGGAGGCCGCCGCCGCCCGCTCGCTCACCGGCGCCCAGGCCAAGGTGCTCGCGCTGCTGCGGCGCGGGCCGATGCCGATGCGGCACATCGCCCAGACGCTCAGCTGCGAGCCGTCCAACATCACCGGCATCGTCGACCGGCTGGAGTCGCGCGGCTTCGTCACCCGGGAGGCCGACCGGCAGGACCGCCGGGTCAAACTGGTCGCCGCCACCGAGACCGGCGCGGCCGCCTCGGAGGAGCTCCGCGAGTCGCTCAACTTCGCCCGCGAGCCGCTGGCCGCGCTCGGCCCGCAGGAGCGGACCCTGCTCCGGGACCTGCTCCGCCGGATGCTCTCGGGCGCCTCCTGACCGGTGGCGTGAGCAGCATCACAGCCCCGGCGCCCGGTCCGTACCAATTGGCCGGCCATCGACTGTAACCGAACACTTCCCCGAAACGTCTAACGTTCGAGACTCGCACCGGCCTGCCCGGGCACCGGTGCGGGCAGGGAACGACACCTGAAGACGGGGGGGCCGGGGAGGATGAGCAGCAGCTCGCGCCGTCGGCGCATCGTACGGACCGCTGTGGGCCTCGCGGCCGTCCTGGTGCTGTCGGTGGCCGGCGCCGGCGCCTGGTTCTACCACCGGCTCGACAGCAACATCACCACCTTCGACGCCGGCGGCGTCGCCACCGAGCGGCCCCCGGCCCCCGTCCCGGTCACCCCCGGCGCCTCGGTACCGGTCAACGTGCTGGTGCTCGGCTCGGACACCCGGGACGACGGCAACGACGACCTCGGCGGCGGCGACCTCGGCGTCGGCCACTCGGACACCGCGATCCTGCTCCACATATACGCCGACCACAAGCACGCCGTCGGCGTCTCGATACCCCGCGACGCGCTGGTGACCGTCCCCGCCTGCCGGCTGCCGAACGGCGGCTGGACGGCCCCGCGGACCAACCAGATGTTCAACTCGGCCTTCACCGTCGGCGAGTTCCCCAAGGGGAACCCGGCGTGCACGCAGAACACCGTCGAGACCCTGACCGGCCTGCGGATCGACCACACCATCGTGGTCGACTTCAAGGGCGTCGCCGCGATGACCGAGGCCGTCAACGGCGTGGACGTCTGCGTCCCCAACGACGTGAACTCGCACAACATCCGGCTCAAGAAGGGGATGCAGAAGATCTCCGGCCAGCCCGCGGTGGACTACCTGCGGGCCCGGTACGGCTTCGGCGACAATTCCGACATCGGGCGGATGAAGCGCCAGCAGGCCTTCCTCTCCTCGATGATCCGCAAGATCCAGGGCCTCGGCTTCTCCCTGCCCACCCTGCTCCCGCTGGCCGACGCCGCCACCCGCTCGCTCACCGTGGACGAGGGCCTGGGCACCGCGATGAAGCTGGTGGACTTCGCCCAGTCGCTGCAGAGCATCAAGCTCTCCGACATCACCTTCGTCACCACCCCCTGGCGGTTCTCCGGCGATCGCGTCGCGCTCGTGCACCCGGACGTCGACACCCTCTGGAAGCTGCTCCGCGAGGACCGCACGCTGGACGGCCAGGGCACCGGCCAGACACCCGGCGCCGCGTCCCCCGGCGGCGTGCCCGGGGCCACGCCCACCGCGCTCACCCCCGAGCAGGCAGCCACCCCGGTCACCGTGGTCAACGGCGTCGGCACCCCCGGACTGGCCGGCAAGGGCGCGGAGGCACTCCGCGGCAAGGGCTTCCAGAACGTCACCCTGGACGCCACCAAGGGCGGCCGGCTGCAGACCGAGATCGCGTACGACCCGGCCCTGAAGGCCGTCGCCGAGCAGGTGGCGCCGCTCTTCCCCGGGGCCAGGCTGACCGAGGAGGCCGGCAACGGGGGGATCACCGTCACCCTGGGCCGCGACTACCTCCCGAGCCTGTCCACCGGGCTCGACTCCGTCGAGGGCCCGGTCGACCCGGGCGCCCAGGCCGGCCGGCACCCCGGCGTCCCCGGCACGACGACCACCGGCACCGCGAGCACCGGTGCCCCGGGCGCCGGTGCCACGGGCGCCGGTGCCACGCCCTCCGTGCCCAGCGGGGTCCCCAGCGGCATCGCCGAGAACACCCGCGGGGCCGACACCGACCCCTGCGCCGATCTCACCTTCGGCTGAGGGCGGGGCCGGGGACCGGGACACCGGGGCCCCGGCCGGTCCGGGCCGCTCTCAGTCCGCCTGCGGCGGATCCGGCAGACCGGTGACCACCGCGGTCAGCCGGGTGCCGGCCGGGAAGGCGCCGGCCGCCGCCAGGTCGTACAGGGCGGCGAGCAGTTTGGCGACGTAACGGCGCTCCAGGGCGACCCCGTGCCGCCGCTCGAAATCCTCCGCGAAGACGGACAGCCCGGCCGGCACCCGGCCGTAGCCGCCGCCGTGGTGGTCGTGGTCGATCCGCCAGTTGCCGGACTCCCGCCCGAACGCGACCCGCTGAAGGCGGGCCACCTCGCCCTCCAGATACCCGGCGCCCCCGCGCAGGACCGCCACCCCGAGCGCCCGCGCGCCCGGCGGCAGCCCGGCCGCGATCCCGGCCAGCGTGCCGCCCGTCCCGACCGGGCAGCAGACCACGTCCCGCTCACCGAGGCCGGGCAGCTCGGCCGGGACGGCCGCCGCGCCGGCCGCCGCCAGCGCGTTGGAGCCGCCCTCCGGCAGCACCAGGCACGGCCCCCACCGGCGCTGCAGCTCCGCCGCGACCTCGCCCGCCGTGCAGCGGCCCGCCGTCTCCCGGTACGCCGTCCGGGACAGGAACTCCAGGCGCATGCCCGCCGCCTCCGCGGCCCGCAGCGACCAGTTGCGCGGGGCGCCGGCCAGCTCCTCGCCCCGGACCAGCCCGACGCTCTCCAGCCCGAGCGCGCCGGCCGCCACCGCGACCGCGCGCAGATGGGTGGAGTAGGCCCCGCCGAAGGTCAGCAGCCGCGCCTGCCCCTGCTCGACCGCCGCCGCCAGGTTGGGGGCCAGCTTGCGCCACTTGTTGCCCGGCACCGACGGGTGCAGCAGGTCGTCCCGTTTGAGTCGCAGCTCCACCCCGGCGCGGGCCAGCACCTCGTCGGTGCAGTCCACCAGGGGGGTCGGCAGCAGTGCGGGTTCGAGCATCACGCCAGCATACGAATCGCCCGGGCGCCGGGGCCGGAAGGTAAAGAATCGACAAGGCGCACAACCGTGCGACGTCCTCGCCGGTCCACCCTTCGGAGGCCCTGCGGACCTGCCCGTTCGGCCGACCCCGCTTCGGTAGCAGGCGAAGCAATGCTTCACACTTGTACCACCCGAAGAACCTCAAACGAGTCTTCGAATTTCCAAAAGCCGTTCATGTTTGTGGGGGAACGCTGTGCCGCTCGCACCGTCCGATGTGACAGAGATGACAGAACCAACGGCTGAGCCCCGCTCACCGGGCAGACCCGGCGGTCGCGTCGGCGGAGGGCGGTCCCCCCGGCCCGGCCGGCGCCGGCCGGGGAGCGACCTGCTCCGGTTCGCCGCCCTGCTGCTCGGGCTGCCGCCGCTGTTCCACCTGGTCCGGGCCGACGTGCTCAGCTTCTTCCTGCTCTGGATCGCCGCCGCCACGCTGATACGGTCCAAGGCCACTGCCTTCGACCGGATGATGATCTCCGGCGTCACCCTGGTCGGCTGGACGTGCGTACTCGGCCTGGTCGCCAGCCGCTGGCCGTGGGGCCTCGCCCCACTGGCCCTGGCCGAGCTGACCGCCGTCGTGCTGGTCGTCGCCCGGGCTGCCGTCGGGCCGGCCCCGCGCCGGCCCGGCGTCGCACCGGCCGCCCGGATCCGCGCGCTGCTGCCCACCCGCGACCACCCGCTGCTGCTCTCCGCCGGCCTGGCCTGCGCCTTCATCATGTACCCGGTGCTGCGCCGGGACGCCACCGGCCGACTGGCCCTGATCCTGTCGGCGGAGGACCTCGGGCGGCACAGCGCCCTCTACGACACGATCCTGCGTCTCGGCGGCCTCGCATCGCTGCACCAGACCGAGGCGGCCGGCACCGTGCAGCAGGGCCTCGCCACCTATCCGCAGGGCAGCCACCTGACTCTGGCGGTGATCACCAGCTTCCTGCGCGGGGGGACCGGGCGGGGTGAATCGCTGATCCAGACCTCGCTGTTCGTCCTGCTCTACACGGTGACCACCGCGGCCCTGGCCGTGGCGGTGCTCTGGGCGATGCACCGGGCCGCCGGGCCCGCGCTGCGCGGCTGGCGGGGCCTGGCCCTGCTGCTGCCCGCCACCGCCTTCCTGGTCGTCGCCGAACTGCCCAAGATGTACCTCAACGGCTTCATCAGCGAGATCTTCGCGCTGGGCCTCCTGGCCGTCCTGGTCGCCCTGGCGATCCGGCCGCTCACCCGGATCCACGAGCAGGTCGTCGTGCTGGCCGCGCTCACCGTGGGCATCTCCTTCGGCCACTACCTGCTGCTGCCGGCCGCCGGCCTCACCGTGCTCGGCTGGGCCGTCGTCCACCTGCGCGGCTGGAAGCGGCACTGGGTGTTCGTGCTGGCGACCTCCGCCGTCGCCGGCGTGCTCGCGCTCTTCCCGATCTACGTGAACCTCAAGTCGGCCGGCTCCGCCGACGTGCTGACCCTGCCCGGCGGCATCGGCCCGGTCGGCCGGCACGTGCTCTTCCCGCTGGTGGCCGCGACCGTCGTGGTGCTGCTCACCCCGGCGGCGCGCGCCAACCGCGCCTGCCGGGCGGCGCTGGTCTCCTGCACCGGGATCGTGCTGCTGTCCTTCGGGATCATGACGTACCAGGTCCGGACGGTCGGCAGCACGTCCTACTTCTACGAGAAGATGCTCCACCAGCTGCTGGTGATCGGCCTGGTCACGATGGCCGCCGCGCTGCTCCCGCTGTTCGGCCGCCGGGTCTTCGCCGGCGGGCGGCCCGCGGTCACCCGTACGGAGCCCCGCACCCGTACCCGCGGCCCGGGCCTCGGCCTGCGGTCGGGCATCGCCGTCCTGGCGGCGACCGGCTGCCTGCTCTACGGCGTGATCTCCGACGGCCAGCCGGACGCCGCCTTCGCCTCCGGCTGGGAGGGCAGCCCCGGCCGGGTCATGCTCCGCGGCGCGCAGGCCCGCGGGGACGTCGCCAAGCGGGTCGCCGCGATCCACACCTCCCGGCCCGCCCACGACGAGCGCATCGCAGTGTCGCTGGGCGGCTCCCGGGCCTGGGGCGAGCAGGCCGCGGACTGGGGCTCCGGCGAGGACAACCTCTGGCTCGGCGTGCTCAACCGGGACCAGGGCCGCTCCTGGAAGGCCTGGGAGTGGGCGCTCAGCCGCCGCAGCGCCCAGGACATCCTGGACTACGCGGCCACCTCGCCCGACCCGCTGCGCTTCTACCTGGACGACGCCAAGCTCATCGCCGAGGTGAAGTCGCTGGCCGGCAAGGGCAAGCACCCCGGCCTGGAGGTCTGCCAGATCCGGCGGAACGCCGAGGGCAAGCTGGAGGTCGAGCCGGTCAGGATCGGCTGAGCCGACACCGAAGCCGACACCGCAGGGCCGCCACCGACCACCGGTGGCGGCCCTGCGGCCTTCGCCGGCGCGTACGGGCCGTCACGCGTCCTTGCGGAGCCTCGGGGGAGGCGCGGGGCATGCGGGGACGTGGCGCGCGGGAACGTGGCGCGCGGAGCCGTGGTGCGGGCGGGGGCGCGCGGGCGGTGCCGGGGCGGGCGCGGGGCCGGAGCTGTCCGGCCGGGCGTCAACGCGCCCTCGACGCGGCCCTATTCGAGTGATTCCCGGCCTGTCGGTGCAGCTGCCGGGAGCAGCGGTCACTAGAGTGCGTGCAGATGACCGCACCTGGTCAAGCCCGGTCGCCGGGCGAAGGGTGGGGCGGGTGGGACTCGAACCCACGACCAAGGGATTATGAGTCCCCTGCTCTAACCGGCTGAGCTACCGCCCCGGTTCGCCACCCGCACCGGAGACCCGGCCGCGGCAGCAGCAGACGGCCCCGCAAGGCCGTCCCGGGCAGCATAGCCGGTCGATCACCCGTGATGCGCGCCGGGGGCGCACACGGGTATGCGAGGGAACACGCCTCCCCGCCCGGAGCAGCCCCGCTGGCGGACCCGCGACGACGCCGGGGAGCCTGGGCGGATGACGGTACGTGAGCTGGCGGCGGTGGGCTCGGCACTGGCGGTCCTGGCGGTGGCGGGCTGCACCACCGCGGCGGGCCCCGGCGGCGCCACCCCGACGGTGAGCTCGCACCCCGCCACCGGACCGACCACGCTCTCCACCGACAGCCACGGCTGGAGCCGGGACCGGCTCCGCGGCGCACTCGGCCGGCACACCGGCGTCACCCGCACCGCCAAGCCCACCGTGCTCAACGGACTGGTCGGCGCCGTCTTCACCCGCAACGCGGACGGCGACCACTTCTGCACCGCCAGCGTGGTCGACAGCGCCGGGCTCAATCTGATCGTCACCGCCGCGCACTGCGTCTGGGACTCCCGGCTGGGACAGCGCAGCGACCTGGTCTTCGTCCCCGGCTACCGGGACGGCGACACCCCCAGCGGCGTCTGGCCGCTGCTGGCGGTCACCGTCGACCAGGCCTGGAAGGACGACGCCGACCCGGACGTGGACGTCGCCTTCGCGGTGGTCCAGTCGCAGAACGGGCAGCAGGTGCAGCAGGTGCTCGGCGCCAACCGGCTGGGCGTCGACCGCGGCTACCAGGTGCCGGTGAAGGTCACCGGCTATCCGGGCACCAGCGACGTGCCGATCACCTGCAGCAACACCACGTCGGAGCAGAGCCCGACCCAGCTGCGGATCGACTGCCCCGACTGGACCGGCGGCACCAGCGGCAGCCCCTGGGTGACGGACTTCGAACCGGCCACCCGCACCGGCACCGTGATCGGCGTGATCGGCGGCTACCAGGAGGGCGGCGACTCCCCCGACACCTCGTACAGCAGCTACTTCGGCGACCGGGTCCAGGCCCTGTACGACCGCGCAACCGGCTGACCGGGCCGGGGTTGGCGGACCGGGGCGGCGCCTGGTAGATCTTCCTCACGAACGGCGGTCCGCACGACCCGGCAGGGCCCGCCCCGAGGACGAGACGGAGCCCGGATGGCCCCCCGCCCGGTACGGCCCGCGCCAGCGGCCAGGGCTGCCGCACTGACGGCCCTGCTGCTCGCCGCCGGCACCGCCTGCGGCAGCGGGGACGGACAGCCGCCGACCGCCGAGGTGGCCCGGCAGAGCCCGGCGGGCGACCGGATCGGCACGCTCTCGGTCCGCACCGCCCAGGGCCCCCGGGCCTGCACGGCGAGCGTGGTGCACAGCCCCCGGCACAACCTCCTGGTGACGGCCGCGCACTGCGTGCAGAGCCGCCGGATCGGCCTGCTGGACGGCCTGGTGTTCACCCCCGGCTACCGGAACGGCTACGCCCCGCACGGCAGCTGGCCGGTCCAGTCGGTCACCGTCGATCCGCACTGGGCGGCCGGCGACGACCCCGAGTACGACGTGGCCTTCGTCACCGTCCGGCCGGTGGACGGCCGGGAGATCGAGGACGCCGTCGGCGGCAACCCGCTCGGCACCGGCCAGGGCTTCGGCCTGCCGGTCGCGGTGACCGGCTACCCCAACGAGCGCGACGAGCCGATCACCTGCTCGGTCCGGACGCGTGCGCAGAGCGCGACCCAGGAGCGGTTCGACTGCGGCGGCTACACCGACGGCACCAGCGGCAGCCCGTGGGTCACCACGGGCGGCACCGTGGTCGGCGTGATCGGCGGCTACCAGGAGGGCGGCGACACCCCCGGCACCTCGTACAGCATCACCTTCGACGGCCGGGTCGCCGAGCTCTACGGCCGGGCCACCGGCTGAGGCCTGCGCCCACCACGGACGGGCCCGGCGTGAGCCGCGTGCGCCGGAGAAACACGAAGGCCCCCCGGTCGGCCGGGGGGCCTTCGCTCTGAGCAGTCACCGGGCGGACCAGGTGAAGCTCCCGCAATTGGACTCGAACCAATAACCTGCCGATTAACAGTCGGCTGCTCTGCCAATTGAGCTATGCGGGATCGCAGTGGACAACTGTCGCACCACGGCCAGGCAAGCCGACCCTGACGGGCGGCCACCTGAGCTCCCCCAATTGGACTCGAACCAATAACCTGCCGATTAACAGTCGGCTGCTCTGCCAATTGAGCTATGGGGGATCGGCTCCCGCCTCGGCCCCCGGTCTCCCGGGCTCCTCGGCGCTCGCTGCGGGACATACATTAGCGCACTCGGGGGGGTGGTCCGCCAATCGCTTTCCCCGGCCGCCCCGGCACCCCGCCCGGCGCGCCCCGCGCGCGCCCGGCAGACTGCCCGGGGATGCTGGGGGCACGGACGGTTCGCCGCCCCGAGGGACGGGTAGGGCAATGCGGCAGGGGCCGCCAGGAGAGGGTGGAATCCGATCATGTGGAAGTTGTCGTTGATCGTCGGACTCGCAGCGGGCTACGTGCTGGGCTCGCGGGCCGGGCGCCAGCGGTACGAACAGATCGCCAAGGTCACCCGGCAGGTCGCCCGGAACCCCACGGTGCAGACCGCCGCCGACAAGGCCAGGCAGCAGGCCGGCGCCGTGGCCGGGAAGGCCGCCGGCGCCGTCGCGGACAAGGTCGGGGACCGGCTGCCGAACTCGGTCACCGACCGGGTGCCGTACTTCAACCGCGCCCGGGCGGAGGACGACAGCTGGGGTACCTTCCGGCCGTGACGGGCCGGTGACGGCAAGCCGTCCGCGACGACTCCGGAGCGGTACCGAACGGGCAACACTTGCCCGGACGGACCGCGTCCGGACGTCCGCTGAGGCATGATCTCGACATGGCCATCGTCGCGGGGATAGACAGCTCGACCGGTCGCACCAGGATCGTCGCGTGCGACTCCGGGACCGGCGCGGTTCTGCGCTCCGGCAAGGCCCCGCACCCCATGCCGGAGGGCGGCGGTACCCGGGCCGGCGAGGCCGACCCGCAGGTCTGGCTGCACTCGCTCGGCGACGCGGCCGCCGGCGGCCTGCTGGAGGGCGTCCGGGCGATCGGCGTCAGCGCGCAGCAGCACGGCATGATCGGCCTGGACGCCGGCGGCGTGCTGGTGCGGCCCGCGATCCTCTGGAACGACCCGCGGTCCAGCGGCGCCGCCGCCGCGCTGGTCGACGCGCTCGGCGGCCCGGCGGCCTGGACGGCCGCGATCGGTGCCGTCCCCGGCCCGATGCACACCATCGCCAAGCTGCGCTGGCTGGCCGAGTTCGAGCCGGCCAACGCCCGCCGGGTCGCCGAGGTGCTGCTGCCGCACGACTGGCTGGTCTGGCAACTGCTCGGTCACCCCAAGCGGCGTACCACCGACCGGGGCGACGCCTCCGGCACCGGCTACTGGTCGCCGATCACCGGTGAGTACCGGCAGGACCTCGTCGAGCTGGCGCTCGGCCACCAGCTGAAGCTGCCCGAGGTGCTCGGCCCGGCCGAACCCGCCGGACACACCCCCGAAGGGCTGCTGATCTCGGCCGGCACCGGGGACAACATGGCCGCCGCACTCGGCCTCGGCCTGCAGCCCGGTGACGCGGCGGTCTCGCTCGGCAGCTCCGGGACCATCTTCGCGGTGCACGAGCAGGCCGTGGTGGACGCCTCCGGGCTGGTCTCCTCGTTCGCCGACGCCACCGGCCGCCACCTGCCGATGGTCGCCACCCTGAACGCCGCCCAGGTGCTCCGCTCCACCGCCGCCCTGCTCGGCCGCGACCTGGACGGCCTGAGCGAGCTGGCCCTGCGGTCCTCCCCCGGGGCGTACGGGATGGTGCTGCTGCCCTACCTGGACGGCGAGCGGACGCCCGCGCTGCCGCACGCGGCCGGCACGCTGACCGGCATGCGGGCCGAGTCGATGACGCCCGAGCACCTGGCCCGGGCGGCCGTCGAGGGCATGCTCTGCAACCTCGCGGACGCCCTGGACGTGCTGCGGGCCGGCGGCGTCGAGGTACGGCGGGTCTTCCTGCTCGGAGCCGCCGGGCGGCTGCCGGCCGTCCGGGAGATCGCGCCGCTGCTGTTCGGCGTCCCCGTCGTGGTGCCCCCGCCCGGCGCGCACGCCGCGCGCGGCGCGGCCCGGCAGGCCGCCTGGGCCCTGGCCGGCACCCCCGAGCCGCCGCGCTGGGAGCTGCCGGAGACGGTCACCGTCACGCCGGACGCCGAACAGGACCTGCCGGTGGGCGAGGCCGTGCGGCGGCAGTACCGGGCTGCGAAGGAACAGATCCACCCGCAGACGGCCGGCTGAGCCGCCCCGGGGCCGCCGCCCGGGCCCTCGCCGCCGCCGTGGTCGCCGCCGCCGGTGAAGATGCGTCACCCGGCCGCCGGTGGCAGCGTGGGAGAGGACGCGGTTACCAGACCGAAGGGCGGCAGGATCCCATGGCTCTGCACAAGGGAGCGGGCGACGACCGCCGGCTGACCGTAGGCCCGTTCGTCGGCGCCGCCGACCCGCTCGGCGCGATGGAGCTGGCTCCGCCACTGCACCGGCTCGGCGACGGCCCGGTGCCGGCCGACACCGCGTACCAGCTGATCCACGACGAACTGATGCTGGACGGCAACGCCAAGCTGAACCTCGCGACCTTCGTCACCACGTCGATGGAGATCCAGGCCACCCGGCTGATGACCGAGTGCCTCGACAAGAACATGATCGACAAGGACGAGTACCCGCAGACCGCCGAGCTGGAGCGGCGCTGCGTGGCCATCCTCGCCGACCTCTGGCACGCCCCCGACCCGGACGGCGCGGTCGGCTGCTCCACCACCGGCTCCAGCGAGGCCTGCATGCTGGCCGGCCTCGCCCTCAAGCGCCGCTGGATGAGCCGCAACACCGACCGCTACGCGGCCGGTGCCCGGCCCAACCTGGTGATGGGCGTCAACGTGCAGGTCTGCTGGGAGAAGTTCTGCAACTTCTGGGAGGTCGAGGCGCGCACCGCCCCGATGGAGGGCGAGCGCTACCACCTCGGGGCCGAACAGGCCGTGGCGCTGTGCGACGAGAACACCATCGGCGTGGTCGGCATCCTCGGCTCCACCTTCGACGGCTCCTACGAGCCGGTGGCGGAGATCTGCGCGGCGCTCGACGAGCTCCAGCGGCGCACCGGCCTGGACGTCCCGGTCCACGTGGACGGCGCCTCCGGCGCCATGGTCGCGCCCTTCCTCGACCCGGAGCTGGAGTGGGACTTCCGGCTGCCCAGGGTCGCCTCGATCAACACGTCCGGGCACAAGTACGGCCTGGTCTACCCGGGCGTCGGCTGGGCGCTCTGGCGCGACCACGAGGCGCTGCCGGAGGAGCTCGTCTTCCGGGTCAACTACCTGGGGGGCGAGATGCCGACCTTCGCGCTCAACTTCTCCCGCCCCGGCGCCGAGGTGATCGCGCAGTACTACACCTTCCTGCGGCTCGGCCGGGACGGCTACCGGGCGGTCCAGGGAGCGTCCCGGGAGGTGGCCGTCTACCTGGCCGGGAAGATCGAGGCGCTCGGCTGCTTCCGGATGCTGACCCGCGGTGAGGACCTCCCGGTCTTCGCCTTCACCACCACCGACGACGTCCCGTTCGACGTGTTCGACGTGTCGCGGCGGCTGCGCGAGCGCGGCTGGCAGGTGCCCGCCTACACCTTCCCGGCGAACCGGGAGGACCTCTCGGTCCTGCGGGTGGTCTGCCGCAACGGCTTCTCGCGGGACCTCGCCGACCTGCTGCTCAACGACCTCACCCGGCTGCTGCCGGAGCTGCGGAGCCAGCCCGGCCCGCTGAAGGAGCTCGGGGTACCGGCCCGGACAGCCTTCCACCACTGATCCGCACCGGCACCCCTGCACGCCCCGGGGCCCCGTGATCGTTCCGGGATCCCCGGTCCGTGGTCCGCGGCGGGGAGAGCGGCACGCAAGCGCTCTCCCCGCCGCGCGTCCCTGCAACCGGGGCAGCCTCCCCCCGCGAGGCTGCCACGGTCGGTGTGGGGGGGTCGGGACGACGGACGCACGGCCTGTGAACGGTGCCCGGACGAAGCATCCCGGCGCCGAAATCGGACCGGCCCGAGAACAATGCACGACTGACGTGTGAATGTTCGAGCCGTCAGCGGTGTTGTGAGACACTTCCGTCCGTCTCAGCGCCATGACCTGGTGTTTGAGACGGCGGGCCGGTGAGGTTGGAGACGCGGAAGCGCACCCGGACCCGGGCCGGTGCCCAACTCGGCCCGATCGTCCCGCGTCCCCGTTTCCGATGTTGGGAAGACCGCATGGCATCCGCCTGGAAGCAACTCCCGGACGACCTGTCCGCGCCCGCCAAACGTCTGACGGAAGAACTGCGCGCCGTCAAGGACACGACCGGGCTCTCCCTGTCCGAACTCGCGACCCGCACCCACTACAGCCGGGCCTCCTGGGAGCGCTGGCTCAACGGCAAACGGATCGTCACCGAGCAGGCGCTGGAGGCGCTGATCAGGGCGGTGGAGTGCGACGGCCCCGCACTGCGCAGGCTCTGGGCGGAGACGTCGGCGCCGGAGGACGAGGCGGCGGGCGGCCCGGAGGGCGCCGCCCAGGGCCTCACCACGGGCGTCACCGAGGTCGAGGCCGTGCCGGAGACCGTGGTCGGGGCCGGCACGGAGAGCGGTGCCGGGAGCGGGGCAGGGAGCACGACGGAGAGCAGGGCGGAGAACGGGGCGGAGAACGGGGCGGAGGACCTCGTCGAGGCCGACCCGGCGGACGGCCCGCAGGGCGCCCCGGGGACGGCCGGGGACGCGGAACCGGTACTGCTGCCCGCCGACGACGCGGAGCCCGTGCTGGTGCCGGCCGAGCCGGCCACCGCGGCCCCGCGCCGCTGGCGCCGGCCGGTGGCGCTGCTGACCGGTGCCCTGGTGGTGACCCTGCTGCTGGTCCTGGCCGGCCTCCGGTACACGCACCGCACCGGGGGCGACCCGGCCACCGTCGCGCAGCCACTGGCCTCCTCCGGCCCGGCGTCCAAGCCCGCCTCGCCGGCCCCGCCCGGCACCTGTCAGGCGATGGGCTGCTCGCACAAGGACCCCAAGACCACCGGCTGCGGCGCCGACGCCCGGACCCTGCAGACCGGCAACATCGGCAAGGTGGTGATCTACCTCCGCTACAGCCAGAAGTGCCAGGCCGCCTGGGCCGCCATCACCGAGGGCGAACCGGACGACTTCGCCACCATCACCAGCAGCACCGGCGAGACGGAGATGGCCCTCATCCACTGGGGCTACGACAACTACTCGGCCATGGTGAACGCCGCCGACCCGAACGCCACCTTCCGGGTCTGCGGGCACCAGCCGGCCGGGAACGACTGCACGGCGAACGTCTCCGGCCTGGCCCAGATGGTCGCCTCCACCCCGATCCCGATCGGCCCGGCCTCGCCGCCGGCGACCTCCGCGAGCCCGGCCCTGCCCCCGGAGACGGCCGCGAGCCCGGCCGCTCCGCCGGCGGGCGCGCCGAGCCCGTCCGCGTCCTCCTAGGGCGCGGACGGGGCGGGACTCCGGCGGGGCGGCAGCGGTACGGGGGGGCGGCGGTACGGGGGCGGCGGTGCAGAGGCAGGGTCACCGGGGGGCTGCGGGGGCGGGCGCAGCTAGTCGAGGTAGCCGCGGAGCTGGGCGGCGAAGGCGTGGTCGCGGAGCTTGACGAGGGTCTTGGACTCGATCTGGCGGATCCGCTCCCTGGTCACCCCGAACAGCACACCGATCTCCTCCAGCGTGCGCGGGCGCCCGTCGTCCAGGCCGTAGCGGAGCTGGACGACCTGGCGTTCGCGTTCGCCGAGGGTGGCCAGCACCGCGTCCAGGTGCTGACGCAGCAACAGGAAGGTGGCCGACTCGGCGGGTGAGGCCGCGTCGGCGTCCTCGATGAGGTCCCCGAGCGCCACGTCGTCCTCCTCGCCGACCGGGGTGTGCAGCGAGATCGGCTCCTGCGCCAGCCGGATCAGCTCGCGCACCCGGTGCTCGGTCAGGCCCAGGACGACGCCGATCTCGGCAGGGGTGGGCTCCGCCCCCCGCTCCTGGAGCAGCGCGCGCTGTACCCGCACCACCCGGTTGATCAGCTCGACCACGTGCACCGGTACCCGGATCGTGCGGGCCTGGTCGGCCAGGGCCCGGCTCATCGCCTGCCGGATCCACCAGGTGGCGTAGGTCGAGAACTTGTAGCCGCGCGCGTAGTCGAACTTCTCCACCGCCCGGATCAGGCCGAGGTTGCCCTCCTGGACGAGGTCCAGCAGCGTCAGGCCACGGCCGATGTAGCGCTTGGCGACCGAGACCACCAGGCGCAGGTTGGCCTCGATCAGCCGCCGTTTGGCGATCCGGCCGATCACCACGAGCGCGTCCAGCTCACCGGCCAGCGGGTCCGCGGTCGACTGCTCGCGGTTCAGCCGCTCCTCGGCGAACAGGCCCGCCTCGATCCGACAGGCCAGCTCCACCTCCTCGGCCGCGGTCAGCAGCCGGATCCGGCCGATCTCGCGCAGGTACTGGCGGAACAGGTCGGCCGCCGGGCCGGTGGCGCCCAACGGGCCGGGCTCCCGTCCTCCGTCGAGGTCCGGGCCGGCCCCGGTCCGCGTCGCGGCTTCGGCTTCGGCTTCGGCTTCGGGATCGGGATCGGGATCGGGATCGGGATCGAGGCCGGGATCAGGGCCGGGATCAGGGCCGGGGTCGTCGGGGCCGGGGTCGAGGTCCGCGTCGGCTTCCGGGCCCGGTCCGGCCGAGGGGTCCGGCTCGCCGGCGGGGTCCTGCGGGTGGCCCTGGGCGGCCGGCCGGGCTCTCTCCGGGGGCGGCGCCCCGGCCCGGCCGTGGTCGTCGTGGGGGGCGAGCGGGTCGGTGGTCGGGCGGGCGGTCGCGGCAAGGCCTTGGTCCACGGGCATCCCCTCGGGGCGGGCGCGACTCTGGCGGACCCGCGCTGAAAAGAGGTGGGACGCCCCCAGTGTGCGGCACGCCACACTCCGTGGCCGAGACTCGTGCGCCGACTTTCTCCGGCGGGGCTACAGCCCGGCGGCACCCTGGCTGCGCAGTCGCTGCTTGTACTGCTCCAGCTGCCAGAGCTCGTTGCTCACCGCGTTCCACTCCTCGCTCGCGCCACGGGCGTGGAGCTGGTTGAGGTGTGCCCGGCCTTCGGTGATCCGCTGGTCCACCGCCTGGAGCCGCAGCTTCACCAGGAACTCCCCCGCGTAGATCGCGTCCACCTTGCGGCGCGAACGCACCGGCTCCACGGTGAGCTCGGTCACCAGCGACCGCACCTGGTCGTCCGGGCACGCCTCGCGCACCGCACCGGTGAAGTCGGCCTGGCCGGCCCCGTACGCCGCTCCGCCGGCCTGGCCGATGGCACGGCGCACGGCCGTGTACGGCGGGGTCGGAAACTCGTCCTCGCCGTAGTTGTCGAAGGTCGGGGCGACGAGGTCCGGGTGCTGGAGGGCCAGCTTGAGCAGCTCGCGCTCGACGAACTGGGCCGGGTCGCGCGGGTTGAGGCGGAACAGCGGGGTGACGGACCTCACCGGCTGCGGCTGCTCGGGGCGGCGCTGCTGGCCGGCGGCGCGCGGGTTCTGCTGGCGCTCGCGGTCCCAGCGGGCCAGCTGGGAGATCCGGCGGACCACGAACTGCTCGTCCAGGATGCCGAGCATGCCGGCCAGCCGGACGGCGTACTGGTGCTGGATCGAGCGGTCCTTGATCTTGGCGACGATCGGCGCGGCCTCCTCCAGTGCCGCCGAGCGGCCCTCCGGGGTCTCCACCCGGTGCCGGGCGACGGCCGACCGCAGCGCGAACTCGAACAGCGGGACGGGGTTGTCGATCAGCTCGCGGACGGCGTTGTCACCCATGGCCAGCCGCAGGTCGCACGGGTCCATGCCGCCCGGACTGACCGCGATCGAGGTCTTGGCCGCGAACTTCTGGTCGTCCTCGAAGGCCCGCAGGGCGGCCTTCTGGCCGGCGGCGTCGCCGTCGAAGGTGAAGACCGTCTCGCCGCGGTACTGGGAGGTGTCCATCAGCAACCGGCGGATGATCTTGATGTGATCCTCGGCGAAGGCGGTACCGCAGGTCGCCACCGCCGTGGTGACGCCCGCCAGGTGGCAGGCCATCACATCGGTGTAACCCTCCACCACCACGGCCCGGCCCGACTTGGCGATCTCCTTCTTCGCCAGGTCGATCCCGTACAGCACGTGGGACTTCTTGTAGATCGGCGTCTCGGGCGTGTTCAGGTACTTCGGGCCGTTGTCGTCCTCGCGCAGCCGACGGGCGCCGAAGCCGACCACCTCGCCGGCGATGTCGCGGATCGGCCAGACCAGCCGCCCGCGGAACCGGTCGATCAGCCCGCCGCGCTGCCCCTGCGAGGCCAGGCCGCCGACCAGGATCTCCTTGTCGCTGAAGCCCTTGCCCCGCAGGTAACGGACCAGGTGCTCCCAGCCGACCGGGGCGTAGCCGACCCCGAAGGTGCTCGCCGCCGCCTCGTCGAAGCCGCGCTCGGCGAGGAACCGGCGGCCGATCTCCGCCTCCGGCGAGGTCAGCTGCTCCCGGTAGTAGGCGGCGGCCACCTTGTGCGCCTCGACCAGACGGGTGCGCTCGCCCTGCTGGTGGCGCGGACTGTAGCCGCCCTCCTCGTAGCGGAGCGTGATGTTGGCCTGGGCGGCCATCCGCTCGACGGCCTCGGCGAAGGTGAAGTGCTCGATCTTCATCAGGAAGGCGATGGTGTCGCCGTTCTCCTGGCAGCCGAAGCAGTGGAAGACACCCTTGGCCGGGTTCACGTAGAACGACGCGGACTTCTCGTCGTGGAAGGGGCAGACGCCCTTGTACTCACCACCGCCACCATTGGTGAGCTGTACGTAGTCGCCGACGACCACGTCGATCGGCAGTGCGCTGCGCACCGCCTGTACGTCTTCGTCCCTGATCCGCCCGGCCACCCCGGAAGTCTACTGGGACGGCCGGGGTTTCCCGGGTGAGCGTGCTCACCCGGCCCCCCGGCCCCCGGTTCCGGCCCTTCGGCCCCCGTACCCGGGGCAGCTACGTCCAGGCCGCGCCGACCAGCCGGCCGTGCAGCGCGAGGGCGGAGGCGTCGGTGAGCGTGGCGATCTGGTCGATCACCGCGCGCAGGGCGCCGCGGTCGTCGTCGGCCTCCTGGTACAGCGCGGCGAAGACCGGGTCCAGCCCCTCGGGGGCGCGCTCGTTGAGCACGTACGCCAGCTCGGCGATCACGATCCGCTGGCGGGCCCGGAGCTGGGCCTGCTCGTCGCGCTGCATCACGAAGCGCACCGCGACGGCCTTGAGCACCGCGCACTCCAGCCGGACGTCCCGCGGCACCACCAGCTCGGCCTCGTACCGGGTGAGCCGGCCGGGGCCGTAGCGGGCCCGGGTGGCCTGCTCGGCGGCCAGGCAGAAGCGGCCGATCAGCTGGCTGGTGAGGTCCTTGAGACCGGCCCGGGCCCGCGCCGTGCCGTCGTACGCGCTCGGCCACCACTCCTGGCCGAGCAGCCGGTCCAGGGCCGCGGCGAGCTCCTCGGGCTCGGCGTCCGGGGCGTAGCGCTCGGCCACCTTGAAGAGCTCGGCGCGCTCGCTCGGGGCCCGGAGGACGGCCGGGTCGATGTGGCCGGCCTGGAGACCGTCCTCGACGTCGTGGGTGGAGTAGGCCACGTCGTCGGACCAGTCCATCACCGTGGCCTCGAAGCACTTGCGCCCGGCCGGGGAGCCGGCCCGCAGCCAGCGGAAGACCGGCAGGTCGTCGGCGTAGACGCCGTACTTGGGCGAGGCCGGGTCGGCCGGGTGGGCGCCGTGCGTCCACGGGTACTTGGTGGCGGCGTCCAGCGCGGCCCGGCTCAGGTTGAGGCCGACGCTGCGGCCGGGCCAGGGGGCCAGCCGGGCCGGCTCCTCGCCCTGCGGGGCGAACCGCTTGGGCTCCAGCCGGGTGAGGATGCGCAGCGACTGCGCGTTGCCCTCGAAGCCACCACAGGCCTCGGCGGCCTGGTCGAGGGCCTCCTCGCCGGTGTGGCCGAACGGCGGGTGGCCGATGTCGTGGGCCAGGCACGCCGTCTCGACGAGGTCCGGGTCGCACCCCAGGGCCGCACCCAACTCCCGGCCCACCTGGGCGCATTCGAGGGAGTGGGTGAGTCTCGTCCGGGGGAAGTCACTGCGCATCGGGGCGACCACCTGGGTGGTGCCGGCCAGCCGGCGCAGGGCGGCGGAGTGGAGCACGCGGGCGCGGTCGCGCTGGAACGCCGTCCGGCCGGGGCGCTTGTCCGGCTCGGGGACCCAACGGGCCTCGGCGGCGTGGTCGTACGGAGTCGTGTCGGCAGTGGGGCGGTGCGCGGTGTCGTCCATATGCCAATCACTGTAGGCCGCCGCTCCGACACCGGAGGTGTGCCGCGCGCGAAGGGGCGCGGGCCGGGGCGTGAACCCTGGGCCCCGCCCCGGGGCGGCGAGCGGCGGGCAGCGGGCAGCGACGGGCCGGGGTCGGGCGGCGAGGGGGTCAGGTGGCGAGCAACCGGCGCCAGCGGGGCAGTTCGGTGACGGCGCAGGCGGCGGCCAGCACGGTGACCGGGGCGGCGACCGGGGCGGGCCAGGCCGCCCACGAGGAGACCACGGCGGCGGCCAGCTGGAGGGCCACCAGGGCGACGGTGCCCGCGCCGGGGACGGCAACGATCACCTGCTTCTTGTCGCCCGGGGTGCCGAAGACCGTCGGGAGGCCGATCAGCAGGACCACCGACAGCACGGCGAGCACCGTCGAGTGACCGGCCAGGGCCCAGGGGGTGGCGACCCAGGCCACCAGCTCGGTGAGGAAGCGGAGGGCATCGCCGAGTCGGACCGGATCCCGTGGTGCGGCAGCGGAGTTCACCGCGGCATGGTGGCACGGGAGGACGGCGTGCGGAAGGGCCGGCCGCACTGCGGGACGCGCCCGCCCGCCGGTCCGGGCCGGTCCGGGGCGGTCCGGGGGCGCCGGTCCGGGCCGGGTTCAGCCCCGGACGGCCTTGAGCACCGCGTCGGCCACGCCCTGCTGCCCCCTGGCGTTGGGGTGGATCGCCGCCAGACCGGACGCCGGGAACGGCGGCTCCACCCAGCGGGTGGCCTCGCCGGCGCACATGTCGTGACCGGCCGAGGGCGCGGCGGCGTCCACGTAGACCGCGCCGGCGCCCTCCGCCCGCTGCTTGAGCATCGCGTTCAGCTGCTGCTCCTTCTCCACCAGGAAACCCAGGTCGGCGGCGGCGACGGCGTTCCCCAGCACCGGCACACAGCTCGCCGGCTCGGCCGGCAGCAGCGACGGGTAGCCGACCACGTAGACCCGGGCCTGCGGGGAGCGGCGCCTGACCTCCTGGAGCACCTGGCCCAGCCGCTCGCCGGCCGCGTCGACCTTGCGCTGGACCTGGTCGGCGGCGCCGCCGACCGAGGCATAGTGCTCCCGGCAGGGCGCCTGCGCCCGGCCGGAGCCGATCATGCTCTTCACCGCGTCGACCAGGTTCTCCTTGGCGCACTCGGTGACGACCTCCATGAACCCGGCGTCGTTGCCGCCGATCCCGACGGTCACCAGCCGGGTGGCCGGCGTGAGTGCGTCCAACTGCGGCGGATTGGCCCCGCCGTCGGTCTGCTGGGCGCCCGTCAGGTCTCCGGTGCGGGCGCCGCTGCAGCTGACGTCGCGGAACTGACCGGCCCCCAGGCCCAGCGCCGTGGCCACCAGGGACGGGTAGTTGACGGCCGAGCGTGCGCAGCCCTTCGGCTCGCCGACCTGCGGGGCGATCTTCAGGCCCGAGGTGTACGAGTCCCCCAGTGCCACGTAGGGGCCGGTGGGCGGGGGTGTCGGGGTCGGCGTCGGCGTCGCGCGCACCGGGCGCGGGCCGTCCGACGGGAGGGCGGGGGCCCCGTCCGCACCGCCCCCGCCGCTGCAGCCGGTCAGCAGCACGGCGGCCAGGCCCGCGGCGAGCGCGGCGGCCCGCACCCCGGCCGGACGCACCGCCGGACGTGTGCCCGAATGCGTACTCGGGCGTGTCCGCGGACGCGGACGCAGGTGTGCGCGCAGAAGCGCGGTCGGGCGCGTGGGCACCGGCATGGAATCCCCCCGGGGGTCGGAACGACGACGACTCTCCCTGCAGCAGCCCGTCCCCCGGGCACCGCGTCGCCAACGAACGGGCGGGGTCCGATGACTCCCGCCCTTCCGATGATCTCCCGGCGCCCCGCCCCGGCGGGGTGGTGGTGCTACTCGGGGCCGCGCTCGTGCTCGGCCAGGAACTGCTCGAAGCGCCGGCCCAGCTCGTCGGCCGACGGCAGGTCCACCGGCTCGGCCAGCAGGCTCTCCCGGCCCTCGACACCGGCCACCGCGTCGTACTGGCCCTCCATGCCGCGGATCGCCGAACGCAGCTCGCCGTCCCCGTGGGTCAGCTGCTCCTCGATGTCGGCGTAGACCTCGCCGACCCGCTCGCGCAGCCGGGTGCCCGGCAGGACCAGGCCGGTGGCCGACTGCACGGCCTCCAGGATCAGCACCGCCGCCGCCGGGTACTCGGAGCGGGCCACGTAGTGCGGCACGTGCACGGCGAAGCCCAGCACGTCGTGCCCGGCCTCGGCGAGCCGGTACTCCAGCAGCGCCTGGGCACTGCCCGGCACCTGGGCCTGCTCGAACCACTGCGGGTAGCCGGTCGCGAGGTCCAGCCGGTTGCCGTGCGGGGTCAGGCCGACCGGGCGGGTGTGCGGCACGCCCATCGGGATGCCGTGGAAGTCCAGCGCCAGCCGGACTTCGAACCGCTCGACCAGCCCGCGGACGGCGGCCGCGAAGGCCTCCCACTCGACGTCCGGCTCGGGCCCGGTGAGCAGCAGGAACGGGGCCCCGGCCGCGTCGTGGACGAGCTGGAGCAGGATCTCCGGCGGCTCGTAGGAGGACCAGTGCTCGCGGTCGAAGACCATCGCGGGGCGACGGGCCCGGTAGTCCACCAGACGGTCGTGGTCGAAACGGGCCACCACCTGGGGCGCCCCCTGCTCCAGCAGGTGGGCCACCACCTGACCGCCGGCCTCGCCGGCGTCCATGAAGCCCTCGAAGTGGTGGAGCAGCACCAGACCGGCGCCGGTGTCGGCCAACGTGGCGTTCGCCGCGGCCACCGCGGCAACGCCCTGCTGATCCAGCTCGTACAGCGCCTGGGGATCACGCACCGCGCACCCAACCCCGTTCTCTACTCGTCGATCCGTACCGGCTTCTCCCCGTCTCCAGCGTGCCGGGACCCGCCGGAATTCCCGCCCCGGCCGGCCGCCGCTCCCCCACTGCGCCGGTGAACGCCCGGCCGGCCGCCGGAGTGCCCCCGCGGCCCACCGAAGTGCCCTCCCGACCATGATCGCATCCGGAGGGAAATCCGCTGGTCACGGGCGTCCGAGCGGCCTTCCGGAGACGCCGGCGGCACACTTGCGCGCCCATTCGTGTGCTGCGAAGTGACGCACCGCCTTCTGGCGGGTATCGTCCTCTCGCTGCCTCGCATCGTCGCGTCGTCGTCACGTCGTCCGTAACGCCGTCGATCACGACCCGGACCGGTGTTCGGCCAGTCACCCACGACGCATCTTGCCTTCACCTGGCCGCCTGCTTCCCTTCGCGCTCTCGTTCCTTCTTCGGCCATTTCGCGGACGCACACTGTCCCCTCGCTCATCCCGCCGGACCGGTCCGTCGACCCGTGTCCGTTCCGGCACCGCGCTGCCCGCCTCCGGGCCGCCGCCCCCTCCCCGCTCGACCAGCCTCCGGCGTGCGCGGGCATGGACGGGCGGCCTCCGGAACGGGGCGTATGTCCACCGCAGCCTGCGCCGTACCCCGGGGCGGGCCGCACCCTCCGACCGATGAAGGGCCGAAGGTTCCGTGCCCGTACCTGTCATCCTCACCGGCCGCACCGTGCGGCTGGAGCCCCTCGCCCCGCACCACGCCGAAGCCATCGCCATGGCCGGCGCCGAGGACCGTACGACCTACGCCTTCACCGCCGTGCCGCACGGCCTGGAAGCGGCCCGCGACTACATCGCGCGCGCCCTCGCCGACCGGGCCGCGGGCCGGTCGATGCCGTTCGCGACGGTGAATCTCGCCGACGGCCGGGTGGTCGGCTCCACCCGGTTCCTGGAGCTCGACTACTGGCAGGGCCCGGTCGTCTGGCCGCCGGTGCCCGGCGTGCCGTTCGGTGATCCGGCCACGGCCGTGCCGGACGCCGCCGAGATCGGCAACACCTGGCTCTCGCCGCGCGCCCAGGGCACCGGCATCAACACCGAGGCGAAGCTGCTGATGCTGCGCTACGCCTTCGAGGAGTGGCAGGTACAGCGGATCTCGCTGCGCGCGGACGCCCGCAACCTGCGGTCGCGGGCGGCGATCGAGCGGCTCGGCGCCACCTCGGAGGGCGTCCGCCGGGCGCACTCGCGCGGGCTGGACGGGGTGGTCCGCTCCACCGCGTTCTACTCGATCCTCGACTCCGAGTGGCCCGCGGTGCGGGACATCATCGAGCTGCGGATCGCCGCCGCCACCTCGCCGAGCGCCCCGGATCCGGCGATCAACCAGGAGTGCCTCAGACACGGCGGCGGCACCGCGCAGCTGATCACGGCCTGAGCGTCACCGCCCGGGGCGTGACACCCCGGGCGGTGACGGCGCGAACCGTGCCACCCCGGGGCCGCCGGCGCCGGGAGGACGGCGGGAGGGCGGCGGCCCCGGAAGGCCGCCGCCCGGGCCGGCCCACGCACGGGTCAGCTCCGGTACCCCCGGGCGGCCACGCCGAGGATCACCGCGAGTTCCTCGGCGTCGGGCACGCCCTTGTACCGGTCGGGGTGCGCCTCGACCAGCGCCGACACGGGCCGCCAGCCGCCGCCCCGCACCGGGGCCACCCGGACGTTCCACACCGCGAAGCCGGTCCAGCTGCGGTGCAGGTGCAGCACGCCCTCGGCGGTGTAGGACTCCCACTTCTGCTCCATCTCGCGGGAGCGCAGACCGCCCCTGATCCGCTGCCACTCCTCCTCCGTCCAGACCACGTCCGGCACCGGGCAGCGGCGCGGCAGCAGGAGCGGCCGCAGGTGGCGCCGGTCCACCGGCGCGGCGGCCACCGAGCCGGGCGCCGGGAAGGCCCACGCGGGGAGCACCTCGCGGGCGGCCATCCACGCGGCCGGGATGCCGGTCGTGCCGGTGTACGCGGCGACCACGCCGCCGGTGATGGCGGCGACGGTGTCCATGTCCCCGCCCGCGCCGATCGCCTCCCAGAGCGCCGCCGGGTAGTCGCTGAGCCGACGGGCCGCGCACCAGAGCGCGTAGGGGACGGTGTCGGCGGCGCTGGTCCGGCTGCCGTTGCCGAGCGCCGAGGCGGCGACGCCGATGTCCGGTTCGGCGAGCAGGCCGATCGCCTCGGTCAGACCGTCGTGGACGGCCCCCCGCGGGGTCAGCGCGGCGACCGCCGCCAGGAAGGTGTTCGGCGTCATGGCCACGGTCCGCGCCCGGACCGCGTAGGCGGCGGCCACCGCGACGGCGATCGCGCCGTCCACGGCCTGCGGGTGGGTGTGGGTGATCACCGCGGTGTCCGCGGCGGGCCCCACCGCCTCGGCCGGATCGTCGGCGTACAGCGCGCCCAGCGGGGCCACCCGCATGGCGGCGCCGTTGCCGTAGGAGCCCTGGCCGTCGAAGAGTTCGGCCGCCAGCGCCTTGGCGTCGCCGCCCTCGCGGACCAGCCGGAGCAGGCGGTTGGCGGCGGGGCCGTAGCCGCGGTCGAAGTCGTGCCGGCGGGCGAAGGACCAGGTGAGGTCCGCGGTGTCGATGGCGCCGCGCTCGGCCCGGGCCGCGTGGACCGAGCAGGCCATCTCGGTGTCGTCGGTCCAGGGCCAGGGACCGGGCGGGGCGGTGCGGGCCGCGAAGTGGGCGGCGGCGGTGTCGGGAACGAAGAACTGGGCGCCGAGGGCGTCGCCGACGGAGAGGCCGTTCAGCGCGTCGAGCGCCGGGCCGCTGTGAAGTGTCATCATCACGCCCCAGCTCACCGGCCCGGCCGGGGCCCGTCAACCCGATTCCCCTCGGACTCCCCCGGCGGGGGATGTTTCGCATACCTCCGAGCCGGGCGGGAAACACCCCGCCATGACCCGCTCCGATCCACTCCACCCACTGCTGCTGCTCGGTGCCGACCAGCAGCACATCGTCACCCGGGCACAGCTGCGCAGCCTCGGCGTGCCACCCGGCACCATCGCCCGCCGCCTGCGGCCGGGCGGGCCCCGGCAGCGGGTGCTGCCCCGGGTGATCCGCCTGCAGAGCGGGCGGCTGACCGCCCATCGGCGGCTGCGCGCGGCAGTGGCGTACGCGGCCGAAGGGCCGGGCCGCACAGGACGGCGAAGTCCTGCTGACCGGGGCGGCGGTGCTCGCCGACGCCGGACTGCCGTCCGCCGGGCAGGCCTCGGCGAACTGCTGGACCAGTTGCTCGCCGGGCCCGCCGTACCCCGGCTCCCGCACGTCGCCCAGGTGGTGGAGGACCTCGCGGCCGGAGTGCGGTCGGTGGTGGAAGGGGAGGCCCGGGGGCTGGTGCTCGGCGCGGGCCTGCCCGAACCGCTCTGGAATCCGGTGCTCCTGCTGGACGGACGGTTCCTCGCCGTTCCGGACGCCTACTGGCCGCAGGCCTGCGTGGCGCTGGAGATCGACCCCCGGGCCTGGCACCTGCGCCCGGCCGACCACGAGCGGAGCCTCACCCGGGCCAACCGGTTCACCGCGGCCGGGCTGCCGGTGGTCCGCACCACGCCCGTCCAGCTGCGGCGCGATCCGGCTCCGGTGCTGGGCGAGTTGGCCGCGCTGCTCGCCACCGGCCCGCACGGCCCGCACGCCCGGATCAGCCGGCGCCGGGCCCGGTGAGAGGCCCGGGCCCGACGGCGCCGGCCGGGGCGATCAGCAGCGGGCGTCGATCTCCTGGAAGCTGCCGTAGTGGTCGGCCGTCCAGTACTGCTCGCCGGAGCTGCCGGTGACGACCCGGCGGGCACCGCGGTCGCCGGAGCCGGGGGTGACCACGGTGAACTCGTGGTAGTAGCCGGAGGCCTTGCGCGGCAGGCGGTTCTCCCGGTTCTCGAAGACGATGCCGTCCGAGCGGTACGGGTACGGGCCGCCCTTGGCGATCAGCCCGAGCGTGTCGACGGCCTGGCCGGGCAGCGCGGTGCGGCAGACGTCGGCGAGTGCGGGGTCGCTGGGCACCCAGCCGGTGGCCGTCCCGGGCGTCCCGGACGCCGCCACGGAGGGCGCGGACGGCTTGGGCGCGGACGGCTTCGGGGCCGTCGACGTGCCGACGGCGGCGGAGGAGGCAGCAGCCGAGGCGGAGGAGGCGGCCTTCGGGTGCTTCGCCGCGTCGTCCGAGGTGCCGCACCCGGCCGCGGCGGCGAGCACGCAGAGCAGGGCGGCCACGGGGCCGAGCAGGCGGTTCTTGCTGGTCATGTGCTCCAGCTTGGCAGCCGGCCGGGCCGGGCCCGGCGAGCCACACGCGTGGCTGCGGCCACACCGGCGCGGAAAAGCAGTACGCGGCCGGGAGGGGCGGACGCCGTTGTCCGTTCCCTCCCGGCCGCGTTACGTACGCCGGTTCTCCTGCGCCGAGCTCCGGTGTACGCCCTCCCGTGCGGGAGGGATGCGGTCAGCGACGGGACCGCGCCGTGGTCGGGCGGGCCCTCCTCACCGATGCCTGGTGAGGAGGGCGCCTACCCGCTCAGCGCGAGTCGCTGCCCGCAGTCTCGATGGCGGCGCGGCCTGCCTCCAGGCGCGCCACCGGGATCCGGAAGGGGGAGCAGGAGACGTAGTCCAGCCCCACCTCGTGGAAGAAGTGCACCGACTCCGGGTCGCCGCCGTGCTCGCCGCAGACGCCGAGCTTGAGGTCGGGGCGGGTGGCCCGGCCGGCCTCGACGGCGTGCTTGACCAGCGCGCCGACGCCGTCGCGGTCGATGGTCTCGAACGGCGAGACCCCGAAGATGCCCTTCTCCAGGTAGGCCGTGAAGAAGGAGGCCTCCACGTCGTCCCGGGAGAAGCCCCACACCGTCTGGGTGAGGTCGTTGGTGCCGAAGGAGAAGAACTCGGCGGCCTCGGCGATCTGGCCGGCCGTCACGGCGGCGCGCGGCAGCTCGATCATGGTGCCGAGCTTGATGTCCAGCTGGACGCCGGTGGACTGGGCGACCTCGGCGAGCACGCGCTCGCACTCGTCGCGGACCAGCTCCAGCTCCTGGACGGTGCCGACCAGCGGGATCATCACCTCGGGGCGGGGGTCCGCGCCGGCCAGCTTGCGCTCGGCGGCGGCCTCGGCGATGGCGCGCACCTGCATGCCGAACAGGCCGGGGATGACCAGGCCGAGGCGGACGCCGCGCAGGCCGAGCATCGGGTTCTGCTCGTGCAGCTTGTGCACCGCCTGCAGCAGGCGCAGGTCGTTCTCGTTCGGGTCCTTGCGGGCCTCGGCGAGGGCGACGCGCACCGACAGCTCGGTGATGTCGGGCAGGAACTCGTGCAGCGGCGGGTCGAGCAGGCGCACGGTGACCGGCAGCCCGTCCATCGCCTGGAAGAGCTCCAGGAAGTCACCCTTCTGCAGCGGCAGCAGGGTGGAGAGGGCGAGCTCGCGGTCCTTGTCGTTGTCCGCCAGGATCAGGTGCTCGACCTCCTTGCGGCGCTCCTCACCGAGGAACATGTGCTCGGTGCGGCACAGGCCGATGCCCTGGGCGCCGTAGCGGCGGGCGCGCCCGCCGTCCTCGGCGTTGTCGGCGTTGGCCCGCACGGCCAGCCGGCGGCGGCCGTCGGCGTGCGACATCAGGCGGTGCACGGCCTGGACGAGGCCGCCCTGGACGTCCGCGCCGGCGTGCAGCGTGCCCTCGAAGTACTCGACGACGGGGGACGGCAGGACGGGTACCTCGCCGAGGTAGACCTTGCCGCTGGCGCCGTCGATCGAGACGACGTCGCCCTCCTCCAGGACCAGCCCGTCGGAGGTGGTCATCCGGCGGCGCTTGGTGTCGACCTCCAGGTCCTCGGCGCCGCAGACACAGGTCTTGCCCATGCCGCGGGCCACCACGGCGGCGTGCGAGGTCTTGCCGCCGCGCGAGGTGAGGATGCCCTCGGCGGCGATCATGCCGTCCAGGTCGTCCGGGTTGGTCTCGCGGCGGACCAGGATGACCTTCTCGCCGGAGCGGGACCACTTGACGGCGGTGTACGAGTCGAAAACGATCTTGCCGATGGCCGCACCGGGCGAGGCCGCCAGGCCCCAGGCGATCTGCTTCGACTCGGCGTTCGGCGCGAAGCGCGGGAACATCAGCTGGGAGAGCTGGCCGCCGGTGACCCGCATCAGGGCCTCGTCGAGGTCGATCAGGCCCTGGTCGACCAGCTGGACGGCGATCCGGAAGGCCGCGGCCGCGGTGCGCTTGCCCACGCGGGTCTGCAGCATCCAGAGCTTGCCGCGCTCGATGGTGAACTCGATGTCGCAGAGGTCGCGGTAGTGGTTCTCCAGCTTCTGCATGATCGCCATGAGCTCGTCGTACGACTTCTTGTCGAGCTTCTCCAGCTCCGACAGCGGCAGGGTGTTGCGGATGCCGGCGACGACGTCCTCGCCCTGGGCGTTGGAGAGGTAGTCGCCGTAGACGCCGACGGCACCGGTGGAGGGGTCGCGGGTGAAGGCGACACCGGTGCCGGAGTCCTCGCCGAGGTTGCCGAAGACCATGCTGCAGACGTTGACCGCCGTGCCCAGGTCGTTCGGGATGCGCTCCTGGCGGCGGTACAGGCGGGCCCGGTCGCCGTTCCAGGAGTGGAAGACGGCGTGGACGGCGAGGTCCATCTGCTCACGCGGGTCCTGCGGGAAGGCCCGGCCGGTCTCGCGCTCGACGATGCCCTTGAACACCTCGACCAGTTCCCGGAGGTCGGAAGCGTCCAGGTCCAGGTCGTTGACGGTGCCCTTGGCGTGCTTGGCCTCGTCCAGGGCGTCCTCGAACAGCTCGCCCTCGACGCCCAGCACGGTCTTGCCGAACATCTGCACCAGGCGGCGGTAGGAGTCCCAGGCGAAGCGCTCGTTGCCGGACTGCGCGACCAGGCCGACCACCGAGGCGTCGGAGAGGCCGATGTTCAGGACGGTGTCCATCATGCCGGGCATGGAGAACTTGGCCCCGGAGCGCACCGAGACGAGGAGCGGGTCGTCGGCCTGGCCGAGCTTCTTGCCCATCTCCTGCTCCAGCGCCTCCAGGTGGGCGCTGATCTCCGCGTGGAGCGAGGCCGGCTCGCTACCGGTCTCCAGGAAGACCTTGCAGGCCTCGGTGGTGATGGTGAACCCCGGAGGGACGGGGAGACCCAGGTTGGTCATCTCGGCCAGGTTCGCGCCCTTGCCGCCAAGAAGATCCTTGAGGTCCTTGTTTCCTTCGGTGAAGGAGTAAACAAACTTCTGCTGGGACGACACGGGTCTGTCTCCTCGCACACGGTTGCCCTGACGCCGGAGAACATACCCATTTCGAAGGCACTTCTGCGCCGCGAATAGGCCGTACGAGGCCCGTACCTGCTGGCGACCCAGTAGATCGAATGCACATAAAGGCGTTCACCTCTGTTGGTGAAATCGTCCGGTTGACGCTAGCGAGCGTTCAAGTCTTGAACACAACGAAACCGGAAGATCACAGGAACAGGACGGAGGGTGATGGCTGGTGGTCCACCGTGTTGCCCCGGCTTGATTTCCTGCACCCGGACCGGCCGATCCCGCACCGCCCCCTTCGGGAAGCGATTCACCGCCGATGTGGCCAATTCGTCCTCTGAGTGACCGTCAGTCGCCACCGTATGTGGCAAGCGTCACGAGCGCATCTCGCCGCTCGGGCGTACTCCGCCTGCGCCGATCGTTGCACTGTGTCCAGAAACATTCCCTCTCCGTGATATTGATGCGCCAGAAAGGAGCCCTCTTGGCCAGATCGGCCAAGAGGGCTGGGCCACGGTGGCAGTCGGCCCCTCGGGGTCATTTTTGCCACTACGGACAGATCATCCGCCGGAGGTGTCCGATTCGGCGTCCTCGCTGGGCAGGGCGCAATCGTACGGATCGTCCAACCAGCCTTCCGGGAGAACCACCCGGTTGTTGCCGCTGGTGCGCCCGCGCGGGCCGTCCGCCCCGGCCGGCCAGAGCTGGGACTGCTCCACCTGGGCGAGGGTTTCGGCCAGTCCGGCCAACGAGGAGGAGTTCGCCAGCCTCACCCGGAGCTCGGAGCCCACCGAGAAGCCCTTGGTGTACCAGGCCACGTGCTTGCGGAAGTCGATCACGCCACGCGTCTCGTCCCCCAGCCACTCGCCGAGCAGCTGGGCGTGGCGCACCATCGCCCGCGCCACGTCGGCGAAGGCCGGGCGGGCGTAGTCCGCCTCACCCTCGAAGATCGCGACCAGGTCCTTGAACAGCCACGGCCGGCCCAGGCAGCCACGGCCGACCACCACGCCGTCGCAGCCGGTCTCGCGCATCATCCGCAGCGCGTCGTCCGCCGACCAGATGTCCCCGTTGCCGAGCACCGGGACGTGCGCCGGGACGGACTCGCGCAGCCGGGCGATCGCCGACCAGTCCGCGGTGCCGCCGTAGTGCTGGGCGGCGGTGCGACCGTGCAGGGCGATCGCGGACACGCCCTCCTCGGCGCCGATCCGCCCGGCGTCCAGATAGGTGAGGTGGTCGTCGTCGATGCCCTTGCGCATCTTCATGGTGACCGGCAGGTCCCCGGCGTTGGCCACGGCCTCGCGGAGGATCTCCCGCAGCAGGTGCCGCTTGTACGGCAGCGCGGAGCCGCCGCCCTTACGGGTCACCTTGGGGACGGGGCAGCCGAAGTTCAGGTCGATGTGGTCGGCCAGGTCCTCGTCGGCGATCATCCGGGCCGCCTTGCCGACCGTCACCGGGTCCACCCCGTACAGCTGGATCGAGCGCGGCTTCTCGCTCGCGTCGAACTTGATCAGCTGCATGGTCTTCGCGTTCCGCTCGACCAGGGCCCGGGTGGTGATCATCTCGGAGACGTACAGGCCCTTGCCGCCGCTCTGCTCGCGGCAGAGCGTGCGGAACGGCGCGTTGGTGATGCCGGCCATCGGCGCCAGCACGACGGGCGGCCACACCCGCATCGGGCCGATGGTGAGCGGCGCGAACTCGGCGGTGGTCTCGGTGGGTGCGGGCGTGACTGTCATGCGCGGCAGACCTCGGGGACGCGGGACGGGGGACTCCCCATTGTCCCCCACCCACGGATCGGCCTCCCGGCCGTCCCCGTCAGCCGTGCGCGGGGACGACGCTCACCGAGCCCGAGCCGGCCGTGATCCGGACGGTGTCGGGGCTGGACGCGTCGGCCAGCACCGGGTCGAGGTGGCGGTTGCCCGAACCGCCCTCGCCGCTGAAGGCGTAGCGCGATCCCTCCGGCAGCGCCAACGTCACCGAGCCGGAGGACACCCCGACGGACACCGCGTGCGGCGGCCGCGCGAAGGCCACGTCGACCGCCCCCGAGGTGGTGTCCACCTCGAACCGCGCCGAGGTGAGGCCCTTGGCGTCCACCGCCCCCGAGGTCGCCCTCGCGTACACCGGCCCGGAGAGGCCGGCCAGCTGGATCGCCCCCGATCCGGAGGAGACCCGCACCTCACCACTCAGCCCGCGGACGTCGAGGGAGCCCGAGGTCGACCCGCCCGTCACCCCGGC
The DNA here is from genome assembly GCF_045208415.1 of Kitasatospora sp. NBC_01560. Lineage (NCBI taxonomy): Bacteria > Bacillati > Actinomycetota > Actinomycetes > Kitasatosporales > Streptomycetaceae > Kitasatospora > Kitasatospora sp. NBC_01560. Next base: position 3,320,060 of record NZ_CP109364.1, read on the forward strand.
CGCGGCCGGTACCTCCAGATCGATCTGGGCCCCGCACCCGACGTCGGCGATCGGCACCACCTGGTTGCAGCGCACCTGCACGGTGAGGGTGTCGTCCTCGAAGACGGTGCGGACCGTGGGCTTGCGGACCGTCCAGTCCAGGTACTGCTTCACCACCACCTGCCCGTCCCGGCCCGGCCTGATCCGGACCGCCGCGATACCGGCGTCCAGCTGGACCCGGCTCACCCCGACCCGGTACGTGCGCTCGGAGACCGACTGCTGCTGCGCGACCATCGCCCAGGTCTGCCCCGCGGCGAACAGCATCACCACGACCGTGGCGAGCGTCCCGGTGACCCGCCAGAAACCACGCCCCTGCACGGCTACCCGACCTCCAGGAAGCGCAGCACCGCGAGCACCCGGCGGTGGCTGGCGTCTGCGGGCGGCAGGTCGAGCTTGGTGAAGATCGAGTTGATGTGCTTGGCCACCGCGCTGTCGCTGACCACCAGGGCGGCCGCGATCGCCGCGTTGGAGCGGCCCTCCGCCATCAGGCCCAGCACGTCCCGCTCGCGCGGGGTCAGCTTCTCCAGCGGATCCCGGTGGCGGCGCACCAGCAGCTGGGCGACCACCTCCGGGTCCAGCGCGGTACCGCCCCCGGCGACCCGCTGGAGGGCCTCGACGAAGTCGTCCACATTGGCCACCCGCTGCTTGAGCAGGTAGCCCACCCCGCTGGTGTTGGTGGCCAGGAGGTCCGCCGCGTACCGCTCCTCCACGTACTGGGAGAGCAGCAGCACCGCGACCTCCGGCCACTGCCGGCGGATCAGCAGCGCCGCCCGGACCCCCTCGTCGGTGTAACCGGGCGGCATCCGGACGTCCGCGACCACCACCTGCGGCCGGTGCTCCTCCACGGCGGCGAGCAGCTCCTCGGCGTCCCCGACCGCGGCGGCCACCTCGAAGCCCACCGCCTCCAGGACCTTGACCAGCCCGACCCTGAGCAGGACCGAATCCTCGGCGATCACAGCACGCACGGCAACTCCACGGTGATGGTGGTGGGCCCCCCGAGGGGGCTGAGAACGGACAGCGTGCCGTCGACGGAGGCGGCGCGCTTGCGCAGACCGGTCAGGCCGGTGCCGCGCGAGGCGTCGGCGCCACCGACGCCGTCGTCGCTGACGACCAGCTGCAACCGGCCGCCGACCGTCCGGACCGCGAGCTCGACCCGCGAGGCGCGGGCGTGCTTGGCCACGTTGGTCAGCGCCTCGGAGACGGTGAAGTAGGCGACCGCCTCGACGGTCGGGGCGATCGGTTCGGCGAGGGCGACCTCCAGCCGGACCGGCAGCGGGGAGCGCGCGGCGATGCCGGACAGCGCCGCGTCCAGGCCGCGGTCCTCCAGGACGGCCGGGTGCAGGCCGCGGACGAGGTCACGCAGCTCGTCGATGGCGGCCTGGGCCTCCTCGTGCGCGTCCTTGATCACCTGCATGGCCTCGGGCGACACGTCCTTGAGGGTCCGGCGGGCCAGCCCCAGGTTCATCGCCAGCGAGGTGAGCCGCTGCTGGGCGCCGTCGTGCAGATCGCGCTCGATCCGGCGGCGCTCGGCGTCGACGGCGTCGACCAGGCCGGCCCGGCTCTCGGCGATCTCCTCGACCCGGCGCTCCAGGGCCTCCGTCCGGCCCGGGCCCAGCAGCCTCCGGGCCGCCGACTCCTCCAGCCGGGCCATCAGCCCCGCCGCCCAGGGCGCCGCCAGCAGCAGCACCGCGCCGCCCACGGTGACCGGGACGTCGAGGGAGAGCAGATCCTCCCGGACCGGGTTGGAGGAGGGCATCAGCCAGGACCAGCCGTAGACGGTCGCCATCACCAGGCCCGCGCCCCACGCGTACAGCACCACCGCCGAACCGGCCGCCAGCACCGGGCCGGCCAGCAGGTGGTAGCCGACCTGGCGCCAGTTCACGCCGGTGCGCAGCATGGTCAGCAGGCCCGCCGGGGTGTCCGCGGACCGCAGCAGCACCGGCACCTCGACGCCCCGCAGGGCGCGCAGCCGCCGGCGCTGGGCCGCCGTCAGCAGCCGCAGGCAGACCAGGACCAGCGCGATCGTCACCAGGAAGACCTTGGGGACGAGCAGGGACAGCCAGACCGGCGCGGCCAGGGGGAGGCCGGCGGCTATGAAGCGGGTGTCGCGCCAGACGGCCGCCGACCACGGCAGCCGCTCGGCGCTCCTGGCAAGCGCTCGGCGCAGCGGTGTGGAGGGCATGACCGACAGCGTAGAACGCGAAGATCCACTGCCGCCATGAAGGGGAGTGGAGAGCGGGGGTGTAGCCAGGTACACCCCGGGTTGGGTGCGGTGCACTACCGACGCCGGGCGGTGCCGGACGGAAGTCTTGACGGTATGACGAGCACTGCATCGCACTCCGCCGCTCCGCCGCCGCACGGGCGGCCCGCCCCGGGCACCGGGACGGTCGACACCGACGGCACCCTGCCGGTCGGGCCGGCCGGCCCGTGCGGCCCGTGGACGGTGCGCAAGGCCCGGGCGACCGGCGGGCGTGCCGCACTGGAGGTGTACGAGGACGGCGAGTTGGTGGACGTGCTGGTCGCGGCCCGGCTGGCCCCGCAGCTGCTCCGCGGCGGGCGGCGCGGCTCGGCCGGCGGTACGGGTGCCGGTGCGTGTGCGGACGCGCGGTACGGCCTGGCCTGGGGCCGGCTGCCGCAGGACGGCGCCGTGCCCGCCGTCCGGTTCACCTCCGGGTGGCCGGCCGGGCGGGCCGGGCAGGCGTCCGAACTCGTCACGGTGGACGGGGAGTTCTGGCTCGCCTGGGCGTCGGGCCGGTTCACCGGGGTGCTGGTGGAGCACGCGGGCCGCTGCGAGCGGCGTCCGCTGGCCCGGGTGCGCGGCCGGGGTGCGCGATGAGCACCACCTTCGCCCGGGCCGCCGTCCTGCCCGGCCGCGCACCGTCCGCCCGCACGCCGGCGGTCCGCTTCGCGCCCGGCACCGGGCCCGGGCTGCCGGTCCTGCCCGGGCTGCCGGCCTGGACCCCGCGGGTGCCCGCCCTCGCGGCCCTCGCCCTGCTGCCCTGGCTGGTGGTGCTGGCGGTCGGCCACGAGACGGCCTGGGTCGCCCTCGACCTGGTCGAGCTGGCCGCCCTGCTCTCGCTGGACGCACAGCTGCGCCGGCGCAGCCCGGCCGCGATCCGGTCCGCCTGCCTGGTCGCCGTGCTGCTCACCGGCGACGCCCTGGCCGACATCGCCACCGCCGGCCCGGGCCTGCCGCTGCTCGCCGCCGTGGTCATGGCCGGGTGCATCGAACTGCCGCTGGCCGCACTCTGCGTGGCCCTCGGCCGCCGCGCGGCCGCCCGCGCCTGAGCCGCCTGCCGGCCCCCGGCCGACCCCGGCCGACCCCCGACCCCCCGCCGCCGCCGCGCTACGCCGGCAGCCCGCCCGCCATCAGGGCCATCCGCTCGCGGCTCTCCTCGTCCCTGGGCGTGTAGGCGATCAGCCGGGCACTGGGCCGCGGGCCCAGCCAGAAGCTGGTGTAGTCGCAGTGCAGCAGCCCGATCCCCGGCACCATGAACCGCTTGAGCCCGTTGCCCGGGTTCATCACGTCGTGCCGCTGCCAGGCCGCCTCGAAGTCCGGCGAGGCCTTGCGCAGCCTGGTCAGCAGTGCCTTCCAGGCCGGCTCGGCGCTGTGGTCGGCCATCGCCGACCGGAAGCGGGCGACCATCCCCTCGCGCTCGTTCTCGTGGTCCACCAGCACCTCCCGGAACCGCGAGGGCGTGAACGCCATCCACATCAAATTGCGGTCCGCGAAGGGAAGTTCGTCGATGTTCCCGACGATGTGGGTGTAGGAGGGATTGTGCGCCAGCACGTCGTAGCGGGCGTTGACCACCGCCGCCGGCATCGGCGACATCTGCTGCAGCACCAGGCGGATCGCCGGCGTCACCGTCAGGCACTCCCGCACCGGCGACGGGTCCTCCGTGCCGGCCAGCACGAAGAGGTGGCCTCGCTCGGCAGGGTCCAGCAGCAGTGCGCGGGCCACCGCGTCCAGCACCTGGGCGGAGACCTGGATGTCCCGCCCCTGCTCCAGCCACGTGTACCAGGTGACGCCGACCGCGGCGAGCTGCGCCACCTCCTCGCGGCGCAGCCCCGGCGTCCGGCGGCGTCCGGTCATCGGCAGCCCCACCTGCTCGGGTGCGATCCGCTCCCGGCGGCTGCGCAGGAACGCGGCCAGCTCGTGCCGGCGGGCCTCGGCCAGGGCCGCGGACGTGGCGGGAGGCACGGCGGGAGGCACGGCGGGAGGCACGGCGGGAGACGCGGCGGCAGCGGAGGCGGCAGGGGCTGCGGGCGCGCCGGGCACCACGGACGCGGCCGGGGCGGCGGAGGCGGGTGCGGTCGTCAGGCTCATCCCCCCAGCATGCGCCCGCGCGGAGCCTGTTGCCAGGTACTTCTTATACCTGGATAACCACACTCTGGTACCAGGTTGTCGCCCGGCGGATCGTATGACCCGTGACCCACCAACTCGCCGCCGCCAGGACCACCCTCGTCGCGAACCCCCAGCCGGCCGGAGCCGCCGCCCGCACCACCGGTGCCGCCGCCCCGGCCACGCCCGGCAGCACCGCACCCGGCACCACCGCACCCGGTACCACCGGGCTCGGCACCGCCGGCCTCGTCACCGTCCTGCTCGGGGCCTTCCTCCCGATGCTCGACTTCTTCATCGTCAACGTCGCCCTGCCCACCATCGACCACGACCTGGCCGCCGGCCCCGCCGTCCTGGAGCTGGTCGCCGCCGGCTACGGCATCGCCTTCGCCGTCCTGCTGGTCCTCGGCGGCCGGCTCGGCGACATCTTCGGCCGCCGCCGGCTGTTCGTCGTCGGCGCCGCCGCCTTCGCCCTCACCTCGCTCGCCTGCGGGCTCGCCCCCGGCGCCTGGAGCCTGGTCGCCGCCCGCGCCGCCCAGGGCGCCTCGGCCGCACTGCTCATCCCCCAGGTGCTCGGCACCATCACCGCCGCCACCCACGGCGCCCGGCGCGGCCGCGCGCTGAGCATCTACGGCGCGGTCGGCGGGATCTCGGTGGTGATCGGCCAGGTGCTCGGCGGGATGCTCGTCGCCGCCGACCTGTTCGGCACCGGCTGGCGCTCCGTCTTCCTGCTGAACGTCCCGTTCGCGCTGCTCGCCCTCGTCCTGGCCGTCCGCTACGTCCCGGAGAGCCGCGCCGAGCAGAGCGCCCGCATCGACGTCCCCGGCACGCTGCTGCTCACCGCCGCCATGCTCTCCCTGCTCGTCCCGCTGATGGAGGGCCGCGCCGCCGGCTGGCCGCTCTGGTCCTGGGTGCTGCTCGCGCTGTTCCCGGTGTTCGCCCTCGCCTTCGCCGCGGTCGAGCGCCGCGCCGAGCGGAGCGGCGGCTCCCCGCTGGTGCCGCCCAGCCTGCTGCGGATCCCCGAGATGCGGCGCGGGCTCGGCATCGCCCTCCCCTTCTTCGGCGGCTTCGGCGGCTTCATGTTCGTGGTCGCCGTCGCCCTCCAGCAGGGCCTGCACCTCGGACCGGTCGCGGCCGGCTGGGCACTCGTCCCGATGGCCGTCGGCTACTTCGGCGCCTCGCTCGCCGGCCCGCGGCTGATCGGCCGGTTCGGCAGCCGGGTGCTGACCGCCGGCGCCGTGGTCCAGGCCCTCGGCCTGGCCACCCTGGCAGCCACCGTCCTCACCGACTGGCAGCACTTCTCCCCGCTCCGGATGGCCCCCGGCGTCGCGCTCGCCGGCATCGGCCAGGGCCTGATCGGCACCCCGCTGTTCCGGGTCGTCCTCGCCAAGGTGCCCGCCGACCGGGCCGGCGTGGGCAGCGGTGTCCTCGCGACCAGCCAGCAGTCCAGCCTCGCCCTGGGCGTGGCCACCCTGGGCACCCTCTACCTGGCCCTCTCCCCCACCCTGGGCATGGACCGGGCGCTCGCGCTGTGCCTCGGCATCCAGCTGCTGGGGTCGCTCACCATCTTCGGGCTGACGCTCCGGCTGCCCCGCTCGCTCGGTTGACGGCCCGCCGCCGGGTCACGGCCGGCACCCGGAGGCCCCTGCCGCTCCCGAGCGGCAGGGGCCTCCGTGCTGCGTCCCCGCCCGTCCTGCGCCGAGCCGGACCGGACCGGACCGGACGGGTTCAGCGCAGCGAGAAGAACAGCGTGTCCTGGGTGTACCAGTCGATGTCCTTCGTCGCCCGCTCCCACTCCTGGTGCTCGAACTCCAGCTTCTCGGCGAGCTGCCGGACGTCGTACCGGAGGTCCGGGTCCAGGCGGTCCAGGACGGCGAGGTAGGCCTCGGCGGCGGGGCGGGCCTTCGCCAGCGGGAGGTGGCCGATGGCCGGGTAGCCGTCCAGCGCGCCGGGGAGGAGCGGGAACTCCTCGGGCAGGCCCCCGTAGAGGTAGCCGCCGGGCAGCAGGTCGGCCGGCACGCCGAGCCGGCGCAGCTCGTCGTCGACCAGGCCGAAGAACGTCGCCGGCTTGGAGTAGGTGGCCAGGTCGGAGGGGTCGGAGGCGTTGCGGTCGATGACGATCTGCAGGGCCGCGTGGTAGGCGTTGCCCGCGCACTCCGCGTCGGAGTCGCTGTGGCCGGCGATCAGGTGGTCGAGCGCCTCGGGGACGGACAGGCCCCAGTCGACGCCCTGGTCGTCGAGGCCGTCCTGGCGGGCCCGGGCGTACCGGCGGATGGTTCCGAGGCGGCGCTGCTGATCCTCCGTCAGATCACCGCCGCTCCCGAGGAAGGCGAGGACGTCGGCCTTGTCGGCGGTGGAGTACGAGATGTTGTGACTCATGATCACCATCATGGCAAGCAGGACCGTCAGCCGGCCGGGCCCGGGGCCGGGCACCGCGGCACGGGGAGCGACGGAAAGCGCTGGCCGCGGCCGACCCCTTTGTGTCAGCATGACGATATGAACGACGTGTACGCGGGGGACCCTCTCCACAGCCGCAACCGGGCCGAGCTGGTGGCCGCCGTCGCCGCCGGCGCAGAGCCGAAGTGGCTGCTGTTCTGGGGCCACCGGCCGCAGCGGGACGGCTCGGTCGGGCCGGGGTCGCTGAGCCAGTGGTGGCCGGCCCCGTTCACCGTGGACGGCGTGACGTACGCCGGCGCCGAGCACTGGATGATGGCCGGCAAGGCCCGGATGTTCGGGGACGAGGCGATCGTGCCGCGCATCCTCGGCGCCCGCACGCCCGCCGAGGCGAAGAAGCTCGGCCGGCTGGTGGCGGGATTCGACGAACCCACCTGGGCCGCCGGGCGGTTCGAGCTCGTCGTCCGGGGCAACGTCGCCAAGTTCGGGCAGGACGAAGCGCTGCGCACGTACCTCCTCGGCACCGCGAACCGCGTCCTCGTCGAGGCCAGCCCGGTCGACCGGCTCTGGGGCATCGGGCTCGCCGCGGACGACGAGCGGGCGGGGCGGCCCGCCGACTGGCGCGGGGAGAACCTGCTGGGCTTCGCGCTGATGGAGGCCCGGGCCCGGTTGGCGCAGTGAGCACGGTCGCCCCCGTCCTGGACGCCACGGTGGTGGTGACGACGGCCGCGGCCCTGGTGCTCGGGCCACGGGTGCCGAAGCCGGAGCGGCCGCCGGGCCGCGGCGGCCCCGGGCCGGACGCGGCGCTCGCGGTCGTCGTGGCACTGATCCTCCTCAACCAGCTCGCGTTCGCGGTCTACGTCCAGCGGGTGCACGGCGGCGACACCTCGTTCATCGCCCGCTACCTGCCCCCCGGCTGGTTCGCCGTGCCGCACGGCGACCCGGTCGTCGACCTGCTCGCCGCCCACGTGCCCGCACCGGCGCTGCTCGCACCGTCCGTCCTGCGCGTCCAGGCCTTCCTCGAACTGCCGCTGGTGCTCCTCACGTTCGCCGCGGTGCTGCGCCGGCTGGACGCACCGCTGTACCGCAGGGTGTTCCGCTCACCGCTGCTCCCGCTCGCCGCCGCCTCGTACACCGTCGCGTTCTGCGCCGTCGAATGGGACTTGCGCAACCCGTACACGACCGACGACATCGCCCTCCGCGTGCTCTCGGCGGTCGTCACCCCGGTCGTGCTCGCCAGGCCGGCCGGCCGCGATCCCGCCGCCGGGGAGCCCCCGGCCACCGCACGCCACCTGGCGCTCTTCGCCCTCGAACTCTGGGCGTACGGCGCCCTCGTGCTCGCCCTCTACGACACCGCGCTGCTCTACAACCCCGCCCGCCTCGGCGACCGCCTCCCCGTCGCCCTCGCCGCGCTCGCCGTCCTCACCGCCACCCGCTTCGTCCCGCGCGGCGGCCGGCCCGCCGGCCCGGCCGTGGGGGCGCTCGCGCACGCCCTGCGCGCCGGTCTTTCACTCTTTCTCGCCCCCGCCCTCGCGATCCGCTACGCCGGGAGTTTCGGAACGCCCCGACTCGCCGCCGCTGCCGCCGCCGTGGTGCTGATCGCCGCCACCGCCCGGGTCGCGCTCCGGCTGGCCCTGCCCGCCGCGGCAGGCGTCGCCGCAGCCTGGGCGGCCGTCCACTGGTCCACGGCCGCCTACTACGAGGCCGCTCTGCTGCCTTCCGCGACCGCCGCGCTGCTCGCCGCCGTCGCCGTCTGCGCACTCCTCGACACCACTCGCAAACCATTGGACGCACTGCTGTAACTCAGCCGCCGTACACCGACGCCAGGATGACTCGCAGTCAGGGTCGAGATGGACAGGGTGCGGCGATCATGCGGATACGGCACACAGGACAACCCACGGACCGGCACACCGGTGAGAGCGAACAGGACGCGCTCGAACTCCGGTCGGAGCTGGACGAATTACTCCGGGCACGGCAGTACGCCAACCAGCGCGAACGGCGGCTCGCCGAGGCCGTACGGGCCGTGCCGGAGCGGCAGCAGCCGGACGGCGGGCTGCTGCGGCAGCTGGCCCAGGCGCGGACGCTGCGCGAGGGCCTCGGTGCGCGCTGCCTCGAACTGAGCGAGCAGCTCACGGCGTTGGAGGACCGGCTGCGCCAGCCCGCGCCGAGGAGCTCCGGCCCGAACCCCGGCCGGCCCACCGGCGCCCGCTTCGGGGGTGCGTACGAGGAGGCGCCCGCCCCCGCGGCGGAACAACCCGCTCCCGCTCCTGCTCCCCCTCCGCCGGCCGCGACCGGCGCCCGCTTCGGCCGGGCCAGGCCCCAGCCCCCGTCCGCGCCGCAGCCGGGACCGCACCCCGGCGCCCGGCCCGACCCCGACGGCCCGCAGGCCGCACCACCGCCGCCGGCGCCGCAGGCCCCCCGCCGCCGCTCCCCCGCCGAACTCGCCGCCCTCGCCGAGCGGATCGCCACCCTGCACCACCGCGGCGCGGCCCAGGAGATCACCACCCTGCTGGGCCAGGCGGCCACCCTCCTGCTGCCTCCCGACACCGCCCACCTGGCCGGCCTGCTCGTCCGCAGCGGCCCGCCCGGCGCCTCCGTCCGCCTCGCCCGCGGCGCGGCCCTGGGCACCCCCGCGCAGGCCGCCGGCACGCTCGCCGCGCTCCGCACGGCCGGCCTCGCGGAGGAGGCCACGGAGCTGTTCCACACCCTCTGGAGCTACCCGCCCGACACCCTGCCCGCCCTGCTGGCCGCGCTGGAGCGCGCCGGACAGCACGCGGACGGCGCGACCCTGCTCTGGGAGTGGGGCTCCGCCCCCACCGCCGAACTGGCCGCGCTCGCCACCGCGCTGGAGCGGGCCGGCCGCCCGGACGACGCCCGGACGCTGCTGCGCCAGGCCGCCGGCCGGCCCACCGCCGACCTCACCGCCCTGGCCTCGACGCTGCCCGCGCCGCTGTCCGCCGTCCTGCTGCACGAACTGGCGGCGCTGCGCCCACCGGCCGAGCTGGTCCGGCTGGCCGCCGCCCTGGACGACGCCCCCGAGCTGTACGGAGCGCTGCTGGCGGCCCTGACCGGGGACGAGGGCCGCCACCGCACCACCCTCGCCGCCCTCCGGACGGCCGGCCTGTCGACCACGCCGCCCGCCCCGGCCCGCTCCCGCTGGGGCCGCCGCTAGCCCCGGCCGGGCAGCCGCCGCCCGGAACAGCAGGGAGCCCCCGCCCGCCCGAAGGCGAACGGGGGCTCCCGGTGCAGCGGAGGTCAGCAGCCGATCAGCCGCGCCGCCAGGTACGACTTCACCTGGTCCAGCGAGACCCGCTCCTGCGACATGGTGTCGCGGTCGCGGACGGTCACCGCGTTGTCCTCCAGGGTGTCGAAGTCGACGGTCACGCAGAACGGCGTGCCGATCTCGTCCTGGCGGCGGTAGCGCTTGCCGATCGCGCCGGCGTCGTCGAACTCGACGTTCCACGCGGTGCGCAGGTCGGCGGCGAGGCCGCGGGCCTTCGGCGAGAGGTCGGTGTTGCGCGACAGCGGCAGCACGGCGACCTTGACCGGGGCGAGGCGCGGGTCGAGCCGCATGCCGACGCGCTTCTCCATGACGCCCTTGGCGTTGGGCGCCTCGTCCTCGAAGTAGGCGTCGATCAGGAAGGCCAGCATGGCGCGGTTGAGGCCCGCTGCCGGCTCGATGACGAACGGGAAGTACCGCTCGCCGGACTCCTGGTCGAAGTACTTGAGGTCCTGGCCGGAGGCCTCGCTGTGCACCCGGAGGTCGTAGTCGGTGCGGTTGGCGACGCCCTCCAGCTCGGAGAACTCCTGGCCACCGAAGTTGAAGCGGTACTCGATGTCCACGGTGCGCTTGGCGTAGTGGGAGAGCTTCTCCTTCGGGTGCTCGAAGAAGCGCATGTTCTCGGTCCGCAGGCCGAGGTCGACGTACCAGTCCCAGCGGTGCTGGAGCCAGTACTCGTGCCACTCCTCGTCCTCGCCCGGCTTGACGAAGAACTCCATCTCCATCTGCTCGAACTCGCGGGTGCGGAAGATGAAGTTGCCGGGGGTGATCTCGTTGCGGAAGCTCTTGCCGGTCTGGGCGATGCCGAACGGCGGCTTCTTGCGCGACGTGGTCTGGACGGCCCGGAAGTTGGTGAAGATGCCCTGCGCGGTCTCCGGGCGCAGGTACGCCAGGCCACCGGCCTCCTCGGTGACACCGAGGTGGGTCTTCAGCATGCCCGAGAACTCCCTGGGCTCGGTGAAGGAGCCCTTGGTGCCGCAGTCGGGGCAGTTGATGTCCTTGAGGCCGTTCGCCGGCGGGTAGCCGTGCTTGGCCTCGTACTTCTCCTCCAGGTGGTCGGCCCGGTGGCGCTTGTGGCAGGAGAGGCACTCCGTCAGCGGGTCGTTGAAGGTCGCGACGTGGCCGGAGGCCTCCCAGACCTCGCGGGCCAGGATCACCGACGAGTCGAGGCCGACGACGTCCTCACGGGCCTGGACCATCGCGCGCCACCACTGGCGCTTGATGTTCTCCTTCAGCTCGACGCCCAGCGGCCCGTAGTCCCAGGCGGCACGCGTGCCGCCGTAGATCTCGCTGCAGGGGTAGACGAAGCCACGGCGCTTGCTCAGGCTGACGATCGTGTCGATCTTGTCGGCGGCCACAGTGCTCTCTTCAGTACGACGGCGCGGTCAGGGCACGGCTGGTTGCGCGTACCCGAATACCTCAGGTTACCGGCCAGGTGGGTACGAGGTTCAAATCGGTATCGTCCACCCCCTCCCCCTCGTCGCGATGTCCGGTGCGCCCCCACTCATCGCCATCCCCTGTTCACCCGTCCGAGTGATTTGACAATCATTTCCATCTAACCTGAGAATGGTTGTCATGATGATCCGACGACCTGCCCGTACCGTCATAGCCCTGACCGCCACCGCCGTCTCCGCCTCCCTCCTCCTCACCGCCTGCGGCGGGGACAGCAGCGCCCAGGGCAGCAACGGCAAGCTGGACGTCGTCGCGTCGTTCTATCCGATGGAGTTCCTCGCCGCGCAGATCGGCGGCGAGCACGTGAAGATCACCGACCTCACCGCGGCCGGCGTCGAACCGCACGACCTGGAGCTCACCGCCAAGCAGGTCGCGAGCGTCCACAAGGCCGGCGCCGTCGTCTACCTCAAGGGCCTCCAGCCCACCGTCGACAAGGCGGTCGCCGACTCCGGCACCAAGCACGTGATCGACGCCACCGCCGCCAGCCCGCTGGTCGACCACCACCTCGACGAGGGCCACGCCGAGGGCGACGGGCACGACCACGACAAGGCCGCCGGCGACCCGCACCTCTGGCTCGACCCGACCCGCTACGCGGCCGTCGCCAGGAGCGTCGGCGCCGGGTTCGCCGCGGCCGATCCGGCCCACGCCGACGACTACCGGAAGAACACCGACGACCTGGTCGGCAGGCTGACCGCCCTGGACGAGGAGTTCAAGGCCGGCCTGAAGGACGCCGGGACGCGGACCTTCGTCACCAGCCACGCCGCCTTCGGCTACCTCGCCGAGCACTACGGCCTCACCCAGGTCGCCATCAACGGCGTCGACCCGGAGTCCGAGCCCACCCCGGCCCGCCTCGCCGACGTCCAGAAGGCCGCCAAGGAGAACGGCGTCACCACGATCTTCTTCGAGACGCTGGTCAGCCCGAAGCTCGCCGAGACCGTCGCCAAGGACCTCGGCCTCAAGACCGCCGTCCTGGACCCCCTGGAGGGCGTCAAGGACCCGGCGAAGAACGACTACCTGACGGTGATGCGGCAGAACCTCGCCAACCTCCGGGCCGCGCTCGGCGCGCCCGCCACCGCACCCGGCAGCCCGGCGGCCGACCCGGGCACCGCGGGCAGCGCGCCCGCCGCCGCGCCCGCCACCACCCCCGCGACCACCAGCTGACGGGACGACAGCAGCTCATGACGCACCCGACACCCCCGGCCGTCCGCCTCCGCAACGCCGTCGCCTCGCGCGGCGGCCGGCCGGTGCTGCGCGGCGTCGACCTCACCGTGAGCCCCGGCGAGGTCGTCGCCCTGCTCGGCGCCAACGGCTCCGGCAAGTCCACCACCGTCAAGGCCGTGATCGGCGCCGTCCCGCTGGAGCAGGGCGCCCTGGAGGTGTTCGGCACGCCGCTCGCCGCGTTCCGTGCCTGGCACCGGATCGGGTACGTCCCGCAGCGCACCACCGCCGCCTCCGGCGTCCCGGCCACCGTCCGCGAGGTGGTCTCCACCGGGCGGCTGCCGCAGCACGGGCTGCTGCCGTTCCGCCGCAAGGACCGCGCCGCGGTGGACGGCGCGCTGGCCGCCGTCGGCATGCTGGACCGGGCCGGGGACGGCGTCGCCGACCTCTCCGGCGGCCAGCAGCAGCGGGTGCTGATCGCCCGCGCCCTGGTCGGCTCGCCGGACCTGCTGATCATGGACGAGCCGATGGCCGGCGTGGACGCCGCCAGCCAGCAGGTGCTCGCCGACACCCTGCGCACCGAGGTCGCCCGCGGCGCCGCCGTCCTGCTGGTGCTGCACGAGCTCGGCCCGCTGGAGCCGCTGATCGACCGGGCGGTGGTGCTGCGCGACGGCTGCGTCGCCCACGACGGGCCGCCCGTCCCCAACACCGGCCTGCACGCGCTGCCCGGCCACGACCACGTCCACCCCCACGCGGACCACCACCAGACCCAGGGGCTGCTGGCATGACCGAGATGCTCAGTTACGACTTCATGCAGCGCGCCCTGCTCGCCGCCGTCCTGGTCGGCATCACCGCACCCGCCGTCGGCATCTACCTGGTGCAGCGGCGTCAGGCGCTGATGGGCGACGGGATGGGCCACGTCGCGATGACCGGCGTCGGCCTCGGCTTCATCTTCCAGACCAGCCCGGTCTGGATGGCCGTGCTGGTCTGCGTGCTCGGCGCCGTCACCATGGAGCTGGTCCGCTCGCGCGGCAACCAGCGCGGCGACATCGCGCTCGCGATGCTCTTCTACGGCGGCATGGCCTGCGGCAAGCTGCTGGTCTCGATGTCCGCCCAGGCCGGGGCGGGCTCGCTGGAGTCCTACCTGTGGGGCTCCATCCTGACCGTCGCCCCCGCCGACCTCGCCACCATCGCGGTCCTCGGCGCCGTGGTGATCGGCGTCACCGTCGGCCTGCGCCGCCAGCTCTTCGCGATCTGCCAGGACGAGGACTTCGCCCGGGTCACCGGCCTGCCGGTGCGCACCCTGAACCTGCTGCTCGCCGTGATGGCCGCCGTCACCGTCACCGTCGCCATGCGGGTGGTCGGCCTGCTGCTGGTCAGCGCGCTGATGGTGGTCCCCGTGGTGGCCGCCCAGCAGCTCACCCGCTCCTTCGCCGCCACCCAGGCCGCCTCGATCGGGCTCGGCGTGGTGGTCGCGCTGGCCGGCGTCACCGGCTCCTACCAGCTCGACGTCCCCTCCGGCCCCGCCATCGTGCTGCTCGCCATCGCGGTGTTCGCCGTCTTCAGCCTGATCGCCACTCCGCTGGCACGCCGCCGGCACCGGGCGGCGGCCGACTCCGGACCCCAGGTCTGCGACGTACAACTGCCCGGACCGGGCCCGTCCGACGCGACCACTCCGGAGCGGAGGGCGGGGCTGGCACAATGAGGTGCGAGATGCCCACACCCCCAGGAGGACCCACGGTGACCACCGCAGGCCCGTCGCCGCGCGCCCGCTCGACCCGGCAGCGTGCCGCCGTCTCGGCGGCCCTGGACGAGATCGAGGACTTCCGCAGCGCGCAGGAGCTCCACGACATGCTCAAGCACCGGGGTGACTCGGTGGGCCTGACCACGGTCTACCGCACCCTGCAGTCCCTCGCCGACGCGGGTGAGGTGGACGTGCTGCGCACCGCCGACGGCGAGGCGGTCTACCGCCGTTGCAGCAGCGGGCACCACCACCACCTGGTCTGCCGGCACTGCGGCGCCACGGTCGAGGTCGAGGGGCCGGCCGTCGAACGCTGGGCCAACTCGGTCGCCGCCGAGCACGGCTTCAGCGACATCGCGCACACCCTGGAGATCTTCGGTACCTGCCAGGAGTGCGCCAAGAAGGCCTGACGCCCGGTACCGGGCGCGGCAGAACGCGGAAGAGGTGGAGGGCCCGCGGGCCCTCCACCTCTTCCCGTGCTTCTCCGCGTCTCCGCGCGGCCGGTACCGGGCGCGCGTCAGCGCTGGGCCGGCAGCTCCGCCACGCCCGGCTGGGCCACCTCGTTGGGGATCGCCCCGCCGAAGCGGCGGTCGCGCATCGCGTACTGCTCGCAGGCCCGCCAGAGGTCCCGCCGGTCGAAGTCGGGCCAGAGCACGTCCTGGAACACGAACTCGGCGTACGCGGACTGCCAGAGCAGGAAGTTGGACGTCCGCTGCTCGCCGCTCGGGCGCAGGAAGAGGTCCACGTCCGGCATGTCCGGGTGGTACAGGTACTTGGCGATGGTCTTCTCGTTGACCTTCCGCGGGTCCAGCTTGCCGGCCGCGACGTCGGCCGCGATGGCCGCCGTGGCGTCCGTGATCTCGGCCCGGCCGCCGTAGTTGACGCACATGTACAGGGTGACGGCGTCGTTGCCCTTGGTCTGCTCCTCGGCGACCTGAAGCTCCTGGACGACGCTCTTCCACAGCTTCGGCATCCGGCCGGCCCAGCGGATCCGCACGCCCATCGCGTCCATCTCGTCGCGGCGGCGGCGGATGACGTCCCGGTTGAAGTTCATCAGGAACTTCACCTCGTCGGGCGAGCGCTTCCAGTTCTCGGTGGAGAAGGCGTACAGCGAGATGTTCTTCACGCCCAGCTCGATCGCGCCGCGCAGGACGTCCAGCACGACGCTCTCGCCGACCTTGTGGCCCTCGGTGCGCGGCAGGCCGCGCTCCTTCGCCCAGCGTCCGTTGCCGTCCATCACGATCGCGACGTGCTCGGGCACGAGCTCGCCGGGGATCTTCGGGGGACGGGCGCCGCTGGGGTGCGGGGCCGGGGGGGCGTACGCCCGCTGCTTGCCGCCGCCGAAGAGCCGTCGCGCTGCCATGTGCTCACTTCTCCACGTATCTCATCGAGCGGATGCCCCGCTCCAGGTGCCACTGCAGATAGGCCGCGACCAGGCCGCTGCCCTCCCGCCAGTACCTCGGCGCGCAGTCGTCGGCCGTCTGCCAGTCCCCTGACAGGAGCGCGCCGAGCAGTACCAGTGTCTCAGGGGAGGGTACGGCACATCCGGGCACTCGGCAGTCCCCGCAGAGCACGCCGCCCGCCTGGAGCGAGAAGAACCGGTTGGGGCCCTCCAGGCCGCACTTGGCGCAGTCGGTGAAGCTCGCGCCGTACCCGTTCACGGCCAGCGACCGGAGCAGGAAGGCGTCCAGCACCAGGTGCGATTCGTGCACCCCGGCGGCCAGCGTGCGCAGTCCGCCGACCAGCAGCAGGTACTGCTGGACGGCCGGCTCGCCCTCGTTCTCGGCGAACCGTTCCGCCGTCTCCAGCATGGCCGTCCCGGCGGTGTAGCGGCCGTAGTCGGCGACGATCGGACCGCCGTACGGGGCGATCGTCTCCACCTGGGTGCAGAGCGGCAGCCCGCGGCCGATCAGGTCGCTCCCCCGGCTGAAGAACTGCACGTCCACGTGCGAGAACGGCTCCAGCCGGGCGCCGAACTTGGACTTGGTCTTGCGCACCCCGCGCGCCACCGCGCGCACCTTGCCGTGCTGGCGGGTGAGCAGGGTGATGATCCGGTCGGCCTCGCCGAGCTTCTGGGCCCGGAGCACCACGCCGTCGTCCCGGAACAGACTCATGCCTGGGCCTCGCGGCCGCCGTCGAACAGTGTGGACATCCCCCCATTGTCGCGCAGGACCGGGGGCAGCCGTGTGGCCCGCACCGGGGCCCGTGGGGGTGTGCCCGGTCGGTGCGGGTCACGGCGGGCCCGGGAGGGGGGTCGGGCCCGTTTTGTGGGGGTCTGCGGGGGCTGGTGGAGCACCGCCGACGGCCGGCCTCCGGAGCCGGTCCGGCCGGAAGGATCCGGCGGGTGTGCGCTTGCGCGGTGGGGCGCGGGTCCCGGTGCCGGGCGCCGGTGCGGGGTACGGGGTGCAGGGCGCGAGGTACGGGGCGCGGGTCCTAGTGCGGGGTGCGGGTCGCCGCCTCCAGCAGCACACCGACCCGGGCCTGCGGCAGGTCCAGGCACCGCCCGACGGCGGCCAGCGCCTCGCGCTCCTGCGGCAGGTAGCGTCCGTCCGCCAGGGCGATCGCCGCCCCCTGGAGCAGCAGCAGCTCCCGGCCCTGGTGGGCGAGGTGCGGGGCGAGCGGTTCGAGCACCGCGTGCAGTTCGACCGCCAGGGCGTCGGCCCCGCCGAGGCCCCGGCCGGCCGGGTCCCCCAGGTCGTGGGCCTCGTGGAGCTCGCCGCCGAGGCCGGAGAGCGCGGCCAGCGCGGCCAGCACCTGGGCCTCGCCGCAGTCCTCGAAGCCGGCCTCCCGGACGGCCGCGCAGGCGGCCTCGCGGGCCGCCCGGTGAGCGGTGCCGCCGGCGGCCAGCAGGGTCAGGGCCACGGTGTACCGGGCGTCGCGGAGCATCCCGCCGAGGCGGACACAGGTCGGTTGTTCCAAGCTCTCCACGCCGTACCGGCCGTGGCAGGTGGTGCACTGCACACTGCCGAGGACGGGGCCGACCGGCAGCACCGGGGCCCCGAACAGCCGCAGCCACCGCCGGCCGTGCTGCCGGCGGTAGTTGCGGTCCCCGCCGCAGCCCGGGCAGAAGAACTCGCCGAGAACGTCGGTCCGCCATTTCGGGCGGACACCCCACAACCCTGTCACGGCGCCACTCCCCAGACATGGCAGGCGGCCTGCACAACAATGGGCAGGTCACGCGACCGGACACCGAGGCCGTCCCACCGACCCGGTTTTCCGGTGCGTCGATGTTGCCACGGTTACCGGCACGTGTCAGTACCTCGAACGGCTTCCGACCCGAAAAAATGTGGCGCAGGCCACAGTCGCCCCCGGGGCCGGGGGGAACGCCGACGGGCCGCCCCGGAGGACGGCCCGCCGATCACCACTCGTACGAACTACCCGCGCTGCGCGCGGTTGACGGCACTGGCCATCGCCTTCAGCGAGGCCAGCACGGTGTTGGCGTCGATGCCCACGCCCCACAGCACCTTGCCGTCCACGGCGCACTCGACGTACGCAGCGGCCTGGGCGTCGCCGCCCTCGCTCAGTGCGTGCTCGGCGTAGTCCAGCACCCGGACGTCCACGCCGATCTGCGCCAGCGCGTCGGCGAACGCGGAGACCGGGCCGTTGCCGGTACCGGTCAGGGTGACCGGCTTGCCGTCCAGCACGGCGCCGGCGATCAGCGCGTCCCGGCCGTCCTCGGTGGTCAGGGTGCGCGAACCGCTCAGCGAGATCCGGCCCCACGGGTTGCCGGTGGTCGGCAGGTACTCGTCCTCGAAGACCCGCCAGATCTCGGCCGGCGTGACCTCGCCGCCCTCGGCGTCGGTCTTGGCCTGGATGATCCGGGAGAACTCGATCTGCATCCGGCGCGGCAGGTCCAGCTTGTGGTCGTTCTTCAGGACGTACGCGACACCGCCCTTGCCCGACTGGCTGTTGACCCGGATGACGGCCTCGTAGGTGCGGCCCACGTCCTTCGGGTCGATCGGCAGGTAGGGCACGCCCCAGGTGTGCTCCTCCACCGGGATGCCGGCCGCCTTCGCGTCGGCCTCCAGGGCGTCGAAGCCCTTCTTGATCGCGTCCTGGTGCGAACCGGAGAAGGAGGTGTACACCAGGTCACCGGCGTACGGGTGGCGCGGGTGCACCTCCATCTGGTTGCAGTACTCGGCGGTGCGGCGGACCTCGTCGATGTCCGAGAAGTCGATCTCCGGGTCGACGCCCTGCGAGAACAGGTTCATGCCCAGGGTGACCAGGTCCACGTTGCCGGTCCGCTCGCCCTGCCCGAACAGGCAGCCCTCGATCCGGTCGGCGCCGGCCATGTAGGCCAGCTCGGCCGAGGCGACGGCGGTGCCGCGGTCGTTGTGCGGGTGGACGGACAGGCAGACGAACTCGCGGCGGGACAGGTTGCGCGACATCCACTCGAACTGGTCGGCCTGGACGTTCGGGGTGGCCCGCTCGATGGTGGCCGGCAGGTTCAGGATGATCTCGCGGCCCTCGCCGGGCTGCCAGACGTCCATCACCGCCTCGCAGACCTCCAGCGCGAAGTCCAGCTCGGTGTCGACGAAGATCTCCGGCGAGTACTGGTAGCCGAAGACGGTGTCGTCGCCCAGCAGCTTCTCCGCGTACTCCATCACCAGCCGGGTGCCGTCGGTGGCGATCGCCCTGGTGGCGGCCATGTCGTTGCGGAACACCACCCGGCGGAACAGCGGGGCCGTCGCGTTGTACAGGTGGACGGTCGCGCGCGGGGCACCGACCAGCGACTCCACGGTCTTCTCGATCAGCTCCTCGCGGGCCTGCGTCAGCACCGAGATGGTGACGTCCTCCGGGATCGCCCCCTCCTCGATCAGCGAGCGTACGAAGGCGTGGTCGGTGGCGCCCGAGGAGGGGAAGCCCACCTCGATCTCCTTGTAGCCCATGGCCACCAGCAGGTCGAACATCTTCCGCTTGCGGGCCGGGGACATCGGGTCGATCAGCGCCTGGTTGCCGTCCCGCAGGTCGGTGGAGAGCCAGCGCGGCGCCTTGGTGATCACCTTCGACGGCCAGGTGCGGTCCGCCAGGTCGACGACACCGAACGGCAGGTAGCGGCCGTGCCGCATGCCCGCGGGCTGCTGGCGCACGCTCGCGGCGGTGATCGGGGTCGGACGGTCGACGAAGGCAGGGGCGGCGGGGATGGACGCGGCGGAGCTCTGCTCGGTCATGGAGGTGACTCTCGGCTTCCTGTTGTGGAGGTGCGAGGCGCGCCGGGGTGAGGTGGACACCCGGCTGGCCGGCCTGCTGCCGCTCACGACCCCTGTCGGGTCGCCCGATTCCTACGCGCGCAGCACAGTCCCCGCGGCGAGGGAGCCGGCCCTTGGTGGACTACAGGCCCTCGACGCGGCAGCTAAGAAGAAGCAGCCCCATGCGCATGATGTGTTCCAGCGTAACCCAGGGCCACGCGCCCCCGAAGTGAGCCGGGCTGACATTCCACCCCTTGAGACGACACCGGTTCTGTCCATGCCAGTGACAAGCGGTCACGAAGGCCTCACCCTTGGCCACATGACTGCCGTCGCGCCGCTCTGCACGATCGTCCCGCCGTACGTCCTGGACCGCCTCGCCGAGGACGGTCACGAGCCCGCCAGCCGCACTCTCGCCCTGGACGCCGTGCACCGTACGGCCCGTCTCACCGCCGACCCCGCCCCGCCCGCCGCCGCGACCCTGAACCGGGTGGTCGCGGACGCCGGCCACGCCGAGCAGCTGCCCGGCCGCACCGTCCGCACGGAGGGCGCCGGTCCCGTGGCCGACGGCTCCGTGAACCACGCCTACGACGGCCTCGGCGCCACCTTCGCCCTCTTCGCCGACGCCTACGGGCGCCGCTCGATCGACGACCGGGGCCTGCGCCTGGACGCCAGCGTCCACTACGGCCGCGACTACGACAACGCGTTCTGGGACGGCCGGCAGATGGTCTTCGGGGACGGCGACGGCGTGGTGTTCGGCGACTTCACCGCCTGCATCGACGTGATCGGCCACGAACTCACCCACGGCGTCACCCAGTTCACCGCCGGGCTGGAGTACCGCGGCCAGTCCGGCGCGCTCAACGAATCCGTCTCCGACGTGTTCGGCTCCCTGGTCAAGCAGTACGCGCTGCACCAGGACGCCGCCGACGCGGACTGGCTGATCGGCGCCGGGCTGCTGGCCCCCGGCGTGCAGGGGGTGGCGCTGCGCTCGATGAAGGCGCCGGGCACCGCGTACGACGACCCGCGGCTCGGCAAGGACCCGCAACCGGCCCACCTGCGCGACTACGTGCGCACTGCCCAGGACAACGGCGGGGTGCACATCAACTCCGGCATCCCCAACCACGCCTTCTACCTGCTCGCCACCGCCCTCGGCGGCCCGGCCTGGGAGCGGGCCGGGCGGATCTGGTACGACGCGCTGACCGGCCGCCGGCTGGCCGCGACCGCCGGGTTCGCCGCCTTCGCCCGCGCCACCGTCGCGGCGGCCCGGGCCCGCTACGCCGAACCCTCGGTGGCCGACACCGTGACGGCGGCCTGGGCGACCGTCGGCGTCAGCACCGCCTGAGCGTTCAGGCGGGGTTGAGGCGGGCTTAAGGCCCCCGAAGGTCAAGATCCGGAAAAAGCCCGGCAAACAACCATCCCTGCGTAGCACCATGGACACCATGCGTATCCAGGTGACCCGGACCGGCGGCCTCGCGGGACACGTCCGCCATGCGGAGCTCGACACCACCGAGCGGAGGGACGCTCCGCACGTGCACGCACTCGCCCGCGAAGCCGTCGCGGGCGGGCTGCGCGCCCCCTCCTACGGAGTGCCGGACGGCTTCCACTACGAGATCACCGTCGACGGCCGGACGGTGCACTGTGCCGACCCCAAGCTCACCGACTCGCAGCGGGAGCTGGTCTCGCTGGTCCTGCGCGAGGGCGCCTGAGCGCCCGCGCCGGCCGGGCCGGAGCCCGCCCGACGATCCGTCACGACCCGGACGGGGGACACACCCCCGGCCGGGCCGCACCATGCGCCGAGCTCTCCGGACCGGCCGGCCTCTCCGAACCGTCCGGTCCGGTCAGAAGCCGAGCTTGCGCAGCTGCTTCGGGTCCCGCTGCCAGTCCTTGGCCACCTTGACGTGCAGGTCCAGGTAGACCGGCATGCCGAGCAGCGCCTCGATGTGCTTGCGGGCGGTGGTGCCGACGTGCTTGAGCCGGGAGCCCTTCGCGCCGATCACGATCGCCTTCTGGCTCTGCCGCTCGATGTAGACGTTCGCGTGGATGTCCAGCAGCGGGCGGTCGGCCGGGCGGCCCTCGCGCGGGATCATCTCCTCGACCACCACGGCCAGGGAGTGCGGCAGCTCGTCCCGGACGCCCTCCAGGGCCGCCTCGCGGATCAGCTCGGCGACCATGATCACCTCGGGCTCGTCGGTGAGGTCGCCGTCCGGGTAGAGCGGCATGCCCTCCGGGAGCAGCTTGGTGAGCAGGTCGGCGACCAGCTCGACCTGCTTGTCGCCGACCGCCGAGACCGGGATGATCTCGGCCCACTCGATGCCCAGCTCCGCGCCGAGCTGGTGGACGGCGATCAGCTGCTCGGCCAGCCGCTTGGAGTCGACCAGGTCGGTCTTGGTGACGATGGCGACCTTGGGGGTCTTCTTGATCTCGGAGAGTTCCTTGGCGATGAACTTGTCGCCGGGGCCGAGCTTCTGGTCGGCGGGCAGGCAGAAGCCGATCACGTCGACCTCGGCCCAGGTGGAGCGGACCAGGTCGTTGAGGCGCTCGCCGAGCAGGGTGCGCGGCTTGTGCAGGCCGGGGGTGTCGACCAGGACGAGCTGGGCGTCCGGGCGGTGCACGATGCCGCGGACGGTGTGCCGGGTGGTCTGCGGACGGTCGGAGGTGATCGCGACCTTCGTCCCCACCAGGGCGTTGGTCAGGGTCGACTTGCCCGCGTTGGGCCGGCCGACGAAGCACGCGAAGCCGGAGCGGTACGGGGAGGAAGGGGCACTCATGCGCTCCATTCTCCCTGATCACCGGGACCGCGGCGGACGCGCCCGCCCGGACCGCCTCCGGTCAGCCCTTCCCGCCGCCGCCGAGCGAGGACAAACCCATGATCAGCACCATGAGGAGGAAGGCCACCGAGCCCCAGAGCCAGAACGGCGAGCCGGTCTCCTGCCACTTGCCCATGCCCATCACGCCCAGCAGCAGCCCCGCGAAGAACGCGAACGGCCCCATCTCCCCAGCCCCCTCACCGCACCGATCCCCGGTGAGATTATCTGCCAGGCCGAGACGGGCGGGCGCCCGGGGCGCAGGCCCCGGGCGCCCCGCGGGGCGGTCCGGCTCAGCGGGCCTCGGCCGCCACCTTCAGCACCCCGTCCGGACCGGCCAGCAGCACCGGAGTGCCGGCCCCGCCGAGGTCCCGGACCGCCGCGAGGTCGGCCTCGGCCGGCTCCCCCGCCTCGCTCACCACGGCCGCCGCCTCCAGCGACTTCGCGCCGCTGGCCACCGCCATCGCCACCGCCGTCTGCAGTGCACTGAGCCGCAGTGACTCCAGCGCCACCGTCCCGGCCACGTAGGTGCGCCCGGTCTCGTCACGCACCGCGGCCCCCTCCGGGACGCCGTTGCGGGCACGGGCGGAGCGGGCCAGGGTGATGATCTTCTTGTCTTCGGGGTCGAGCTCGACGATGTCACTCATGGCGCCGAGCATAGGCCGCCGCCCGCCGGCGCCGGCGGGCGGCGGGTGCGCGACAGGCGGGCGACGGACAGGCGACGGGCGGGCGGGCGACGGGCAGGCGGGCTCAGTGGCCGATCGGGTTCGGCGGACCGGGCCGCATCACCTTGACGAAGGTCTTGGGGCCGTTCGGCAGCGGTTCCTCCCGCGCACTGCGGTCACGCCAGTACGGGTTGTCGTGCGGCAGGTGGCTGCTGACCCGGCCGTACATCCCGAAGGTGACCAGGACGATCCCGAAGATGAACGCGAACAGCACGTTGGCCATCCGGAAGTTCAGGATGTTGGCGTCCGGCCGGCCGAGCACCGTGAGGCCGTAGAAGCCGGAGAGCACGAACAGCACCCCGGCCGCCATGTTCACGTTGGCGGCGACGTTCCCGCCGATCACGGCGGCGACGACCAGCACCGCGCCCACCACGATGGAGAGGATGCTCAGCGCGCCGTTGGTGGAGAGCCCGGCGACATCACTGCCGCTGGTGGAGAGGAAGCCCGAGTGGTCGGCCAGCCCCAGGCAGCCGAACACGATCAGGAAGACCCCTCCGAGCCCCGCTCCGATCCGCCAGACCGTGACGAGCTTGTGGTCGACGGGCAGTTCGTCTTGCAGCTTCATGGTGGCCTCCGCAGGAGGACGTCGGCGACCCGCGGGCGCGCCTTACCGGGCCGGGCCCGGCACCGCGCGCCCGCGGCCTAGCTGTAGGGATGACTTCCCTGCATGTGCGGCACCTCGTGCATGTAGAGCGAGCCGCACTGCTGGCAGCACCGGAGCCCGGTCCCCCATTCCTGCTCCGGCCTGGTGTCGGCGTCGGCCGGGATGGTCCGGCCGCAGAGCGCCATGGCGGGATCGCCGTCCCGCACCACGTGCCAGACCTTGACCCCGCCCGCGACCCCCTGCGAGCCGTACTCCGCGCGAAGTTGGTGAGTCATACCTTCATGGTCGCTCCGCGGCCGCCAGGACGCTACTCGCCGGCCTCCGGCTCCCCGCCGGAGCGGCGGCGGACCGGGGCGGCGACCATCGAGCCGACCCGGTTGCGGCGGCCCGCCGAGCTCTCGGCGGTCAGCCGGATCGCGGTCAGGTCGGTGACCGCCTCCTCCGGGACGGGGATCTCGCAGGACGAGCCCGGGATCGGCACCCGGCCGAGGTGCTTGGCGAGCAGGCCGCCCACGGTCTCGACGTCCTCGTCCTCCAGTTCGATGCCGAACAGCTCGCCCACGTCCTCGACGAGGAGCCGGGCGGTGATCCGGTACGAGCCGTCGCCGAGGTCCTCGACCGGGGCGATCTCCCGGTCGTACTCGTCGGTGATCTCGCCGACGATCTCCTCCAGGACGTCCTCGATGGTGACCAGACCGGCGGTGCCGCCGTACTCGTCGATCACGATCGCCACGTGCGAGCGGCGCTGCTGCATCTCGCGCAGCAGGTCACCCGCGGGCTTGGAGTCCGGGACGAAGACGGCCGGCCGCATCACCGCGCCGACCTCCTCGGACTCGGCCTCCCGGTTGATGTGGGTGCGGCGCACGAGGTCCTTGAGGTAGACGATGCCGACCACGTCGTCCTCGTTGTCGCCGACCACCGGGATGCGCGAGAAGCCGGAGCGCAGCGCGAGCGTGAGCGCCTGGCGGACGGTCTTGTGCCGCTCGATCATCACCAGGTCGGTGCGGGGCACCATCACCTCGCGGACGATGGTGTCGCCCAGCTCGAAGACGGAGTGCACCATCCGGCGCTCGTCGTCCTCGATCACGTCGTTCTTCTCCGCGAGGTCGACCAGCGCGCGCAGCTCCGCCTCGGAGGCGAACGGCCCTTCCTTGTACCCCTTGCCGGGGGTCAGCGCGTTGCCGAGCAGGATCAGCAGCCGCGGGATCGGGCCGAGCACGGCGGCCAGCGGCAGCAGCACGAAGGAGGCCGCGGTGGCGGTCGTCAGCGGGTGCTGGCGGCCGATCGTGCGCGGCGAGACGCCGACCGCCACGAACGAGACCAGCACCATCACGCCGAACGCCAGCAGGACGGCCTGCCAGGTGGTCTCCAGGTTCCGCACGCAGACCACGGTGACCAGGACGGCCGCCGCCATCTCGCTGGCCACCCGGATCAGGGTGGCCAGGTTGAGGTAGCGGATCGGGTCGGAGGCCACCGTCAGCAGCCGGGCCGAGCCCCGCCGCCCGGCCCGGACGGCCTCCTCCGCACGGAACCGGGAGACCCGGGAGATGCCCGCCTCGGCGCACGCGGCCAGCCAGCCGAGGACGACGAGCAGGACGGCACCGAGGATGAAGCTCGTACTCTCACCACTCACAGGAGTTCGGGCTCCGCGCTCAGTGGGTGGTGGGGGCCGGCGAGATGCCGCCCAGGCCGCGGCCGGCCCGCCAGCCGTCGAGGATCGCCTTCTGGAGGCCGAACATCTCCTCCTCCTCGTCCGGCTCCTCGTGGTCGTAGCCGAGCACGTGCAGCACGCCGTGGACGGTGAGCAGCTGCAGCTCCTCGTCCATCGAGTGCTTGGAGGGGGCCTCCTTGCCCTGCTGCTCGGCGACCTCGGGGCAGAGCACGATGTCGCCGAGCAGGCCCTGCGGGAGCTCCTCGCCCTCCTTGCCGGGGCGCAGCTCGTCCATCGGGAAGGACATCACGTCCGTGGGCCCGGGGAGGTCCATCCACTGGATGTGCAGCTCCTCCATCGCCGCACCGTCCACCAGGATCACGGACAGTTCGGACTGCGGGTGGATCCGCATCTTGTCCAGTGCGTAGCGGGCGACGTCGAGGATGGACTCCTCGTCGGCGTCCCAACCGGACTCGTTGGCGATGTCGATCGACATGACGGGCTGGTTACTCAGCTTTCGGTGCGATG
This sequence comes from Kitasatospora sp. NBC_01560, assembly GCF_045208415.1. NCBI lineage: Bacteria > Bacillati > Actinomycetota > Actinomycetes > Kitasatosporales > Streptomycetaceae > Kitasatospora > Kitasatospora sp. NBC_01560. Next base: position 3,345,961 of record NZ_CP109364.1, read on the forward strand.
GGACTGTCGGGGTGCGCGCGGCGCGGTGGTCTTCCCGGGCCGGCGCTGGGACGGCTTGCGGGAGGTCTGCGGAGTGGTCTCCTCGGTCTCCTGAAGGGAGTCCCAGCGCTCGTACGCGTCCACGATCCGGCCGACCAGCTTGTGGCGGACCACGTCGGTGCTGGTGAGGACGGAGAAGTGGATGTCGGGCACGTCGACCAGGATCTCCTGGACGACCTTGAGACCGCTACGGGTGCCGCCGGGGAGGTCGATCTGGCTGGTGTCGCCGGTGACGACCACCCGGGAGTTGAACCCGAGGCGGGTGAGGAACATCTTCATCTGCTCGGGCGAGGTGTTCTGGGCCTCGTCCAGGATGATGAAGGCGTCGTTGAGGGTGCGGCCGCGCATGTAGGCGAGCGGGGCGACCTCGATGGTGCCGGCCGCCATCAGGCGCGGGATGGAGTCCGGGTCCATCATGTCGTGCAGCGCGTCGTAGAGCGGGCGCAGGTACGGGTCGATCTTGTCGAAGAGGGTGCCGGGCAGGAAGCCCAGCCGCTCCCCCGCCTCGACCGCGGGGCGGGTCAGGATGATCCGGTTGACCTCCTTGGCCTGGAGGGCCTGGACGGCCTTGGCCATCGCGAGGTAGGTCTTGCCGGTGCCCGCCGGGCCGAGGCCGAAGGTGATCGTGTGCTTGTCGATCGCGTCGACGTAGCGCTGCTGGTTGAGGGTCTTGGGGCGGATGGTGCGGCCCCGGTTGGACAGGATGTTCGCGGTGAACACCTGGGACGGCGCCGGGCTGTCCGGGTCGTCCACAGCGCTCCGGAGCATGGCGATGGAGCGCTCCACGGAGTCCTCCGTCAGGGGTTGGCCGGCGCGCAGCACCAGCATCATCTCGTTGAAGAGCTGCTTCACGAGGGCGACCTCGGCGCGCTCCCCGGTGGCGGTCACCTCGTTGCCCCGGACATGGATGTCGGCGGCGGGGAAGCCCCGCTCGATCACCCGGAGCAGCGAGTCCGCGGTGCCGAGCAGGGTGACCATCGGGTGCTTCTCGGGGATCGTGATCCGGGCGCTCACACGGCCGTCCTCGGCCGGTTCGGGGCGCGACTGCCCGTCGGTACGGGTCTGCGATGTGTCACTCATGGGTCGGCGCTTGGCCTGCCTCATCCCATCCGTGTCTCGTGGGCCGCTCGGTCTCTCCGGGGCACCAGGGTACGCCGCGGGCGTGATCGCCGCGGCGGGCGGCGGGGCCGCACCCGACGATGCTCCGGCAGATCGCGGGGCGGCGCGAGCGGTTTTCCGCCGCCGAGGGGCGCGGGCTCACGGCTGCCGTCGGGCCGGGACGGGGATCCGGGCGAGATCCTCGGCGAGCACGAGGTGGCCGTCGAAGTGCTTGCGCGCGTCGGCCAGGTGCTGGCCGAGGTCGGGGTAGCGCTGGGAGAAGTGGGTGAGGACGAGGGTGCGCGCCCCGGCCTCGGCGGCCACCTTGGCGGCCTGGCCGGCGGTGAGGTGGCCGTGGTCCTCGGCGAGCCGGGCGTCGGCGTCGGTGAAGGTCGACTCGATGACCAGCAGGTCGGCGCCCTCGGCCAGCTCGTGGACGCCCTCGCAGAGCCGGGTGTCCATCACGAAGGCGAAGCGCTGGCCGAGCCGGGGCTCGCTGACCTCGTCCAGGGTGACCCGCCGGCCGGCCGCCTCGATCACGCCCCGGTGCTGGAGCCGGCCGACGTCCGGGCCGGCGATGCCGAGGGCGGCGAGCCGCTCGGGCACCAGGCGGCGCCCGTCGGGCTCGGTGAGCCGGTAGCCGAAGGACTCGACCGGGTGCGAGAGCCGGACGGCGTCCAGTGCGAACCTGGCGCCGGGGGCGGGCAGCGGGCCGGGCTCCTCGATCGGGCGCGGGCGCAGCACGGCCGTCTCGTGGTAGGCGGTGGCGTACCGCAGCCGCTCGAAGTAGACCTCGCCGGAGGCCGGGAAGTAGACGTCGACGGGCTGCGGGACGCGGTCCAGGTTGATCCGCTGGATCACCCCGGCGAGGCCCAGGCTGTGGTCGCCGTGGAAGTGCGTGACGGCGATCCGGGTGATCTGGGTGGCCGAGACCCCGGCGTGCAGCATCTGCCGCTGGGTGCCCTCGCCGGGGTCGAACAGCAGGCCCTCGCCGTCCCAGCGCAGCAGGTAACCGTTGTGGTTGCGGTGCCGGGTCGGTACCTGGCTGGCGGTGCCGAGGACGACGAGTTCGCGCTGGGACACGCCGGTCAGACCATGCGCTCGGTCATCGGGATCCCGCCGAGCACGTGGACGTGGGCGTGGAAGACGGTCTGGCCCGCGCCCGCGCCGGTGTTGAAGATCAGCCGGTAGTCCCCGACGCCCTCGTCCTCGGCGACCCGGCCGGCCTCGGCGAGCAGCTCGCCGGCGATCTCCGGCTCGGCGGCGGCCAGGGCGGCGGCGTTCGGGTAGTGCGCGTGCGGGACGACCAGGACGTGGGTCGGGGCCTTCGGGGCGATGTCCCGGAAGGCCAGGGTCCGCTCGGTCCTGCGCACCACGGTGGCCGGGATCTCGCCCGCCACGATCTTGCAGAACAGGCAGTCGGGCTGCGGCTCGCCGGCCATCGGGGTCTCCTCGCGGTGTCGCACGGCGTCGTGGCGCACCGTGTCGGTCGGGGCGTACGGCCGCATGCTAGCCGAGCCGCCCGGTCGCCTGCTGGTACTCGCGCAGGTGCTTCCACCGGACCGCGCGGACTCCGAAGACCTCGCCCTCGTCCTCGAAGTCCTCGGCGAGCAGCGAGACCGCGAGGATCACGAAGCCGATCATCCAGCGCTTGGTGAGCCGCCAGGTGTGCGGCCGGCTGACGTCCTTCTTGCGGATCACCCGCAGCGCCATGATCCCCTTGCCGACGCTGAAGCCGGTGAGGCGGGCCAGCAGCACCTGGTTGGCGTAGGAGACGCCGAAGCCGACCCCGAGCAGGGCGCCCAGGTAGGCGCCGCCGTGGACGGTCCTCGGTCCGCCGGCGGCCTTGGCGGCGACGAAGCCGAGCACGACGGCGAGCAGGCAGTCGAGCAGGATGGCGGGGTAGCGCCGGAAGCCGCTCGCCTCCTTCGGCCGGGGCACCCGCCCGGCGTAGGGGTGCTGCGGGGTGTGCTGCTGGGGCTGCTGCCCGTACGGCTGCTGCGGCGGGTACGACTGCGGCCCGTACGGGTCCCGGCCGTACGGGTCCTGCGGCGGGTAGGGCTGCGGCCCGCCGTACTGCTGCGGCTGCGCGTACTGCTGCGGCCCGCCGTATCCCGGCTGCTGTCCCCCGTAGTGCTGCTGTCCCCCGTACTGCTGTTGGCCGCCGTACTGCTGTTGGCCGCCGTACTGCTGGTGCGGATGCCCCTGCGCCATGTGCTCCCCCGTGCGCTGCCGACCGGCCGACGATCGGTCCTGATCAAGAACAGCCCCGCATCCTACCCAGCCCCGGAGCGGGCGGCCGGGCGGGCCGGCCTCCCGCTCCGGGCGGTGTCCGGACGCCCTACACCCAGGGCAGCGGCGGCGCCGTCCGGGCCGGGGTGCCGGCCAGCGCGGCCAGCGCGATCCGGACGCCCTCGGCGAGCTGCGGGTCCTCCCCCGCCGCGTGCTGGTGCGGCGCGAAAGGCACCTCGACGTCCGGGTCGACGCCGTGGTTCTCGATGCCCCACCCGTAGCCCTCCATCCAGAAGGCGTACTTGGGCTGGGTCACCAGGGTGCCGTCGACCAGGGTGTAGCGGCTGTCGATGCCGATCACCCCGCCCCACGTCCGGGTGCCGACCACCGGGCCGATCTTCAGCGCCTGGATCGCGGCGTTGACGACGTCGCCGTCCGAGCCGGAGTACTCGTCGGCCAGCGCCACCACCGGCCCGCGCGGGGCGTCGCCGGGGTACGGCACCGGGCTGGCGATGTCCCGGGCGACGTCCCAGCCGACGATCCGGCGGGCCAGCTTCTCGATCACCAGCTGCGAGGTGTGGCCGCCGCGGTTCTCCCGGATGTCGACGATCACGCCCTCCTTGGCCATCTCCGACCGCAGGTCGCGGTGGATCTGCGCCCAGCCGGCCACCTGCATGTCGGGGACGTGCAGGTAGCCGAGCCGGCCGCCGGACAGCTCGCGGACGGCGGCCCGGCGCCCGGCCACCCAGTCGTGGTAGCGCAGCGGCTCGTCGTCGGCGAGCGGGACGACCACCGGGTGGCGCTGGTCGGTGCCGTCCTTGCCGGCGACGGTCAGCTCGACCGGCTGCCCGGCGGTGCCGGCCAGCAGCGGCGCCGGGCCGGTGACCGGGTCGACCGGGCGGCCGTTGACGGCCAGCACGGCGTCACCCGGACGGACGGCGGCACCGGGCGCGGCCAGCGGCGAGCGGGCCCGCGGGTCAGAGGACTCGCCGGGCAGGATCCGGGCGATCCGCCAGACCTCGCCGTCCTTGACCAGGTCGGCGCCGAGCTTCCCCTGCCGGCGGGCGGCCTCGGTGTGGACGCCGTGCGCGATGACGTAGGCGTGCGAGGTGCCCAGCTCGCCGTGCACCTCCCAGAGCAGGTCCACCAGGTCGTCCTTGGAGCCGAGCCGGTCCACCAGCGGGCGGTAGCGCGCCAGCACGCCGTCCCAGTCGACACCGGCGAGGTCCGGGCGCCAGAAGTTGTCGCGCATCAGGCGGCCGTTCTCGTCGTACATCTGCCGCCACTCGGCCGCCGGGTCGACGGTGACCCGCAGCCGGGCGAGGTCGACGCCGATCTCGTCGTCGTCACCGACCGCCTTGTGGTCGGCGGGGACGATCCGCAGCTCGCCCTCGTCGAGGACGGCCAGCCGGGTGCCGTCGCCGCTGACGGTGAACCCGTCCAGGGCGTCGACCAGCTGCTCGGCCCGCCGCTTGCGGAAGTCGAACCGCTCCAGCGCCGCGCGCGGCCGGTCGTCCTCCAGGTCGGCCGCCTCGTCGCCGAGTTCGCCGATCAGCGGGATCCTCGTCCAGAGCACGCCGTCCTTGGCCGCCTTCAGGGTGCCGAACCGGCCGCCCTCGACCGGGAACGCGATGATCCGGTCGGCGATGCCGTCCAGGTCGACCCGGGTGGCGGGCGGTGCGTCCGCGGCGCCCTCCTCGCCGTCGCCCTTCTTGCCGCGCGGCTCGTCCTCCTCGGCGCCGACCGCGCGCCCGGCCCGCTGCGGCCCGAACGGGGACGGCGTGTCGGCGGCCAGCGTGACCAGGTACGGGCGGCAGCCGTTGGGGAACGACAGGTCGAAGACGTGCGAGTCGTAGACCGGGTCGAAGTTGCGCACCGAGAGGAACGCCAGGTGCTTGCCGTCGGCGGTGAACGCCGGCGAGCTGTCGAAGAACCGCTGCGGGGTGACCTCGCCGACCGTGCGGGTGGCCAGATTGGCCAGCACGATCTGGCGCAGCGAGAAGGGCCCCAGGCCCGGGGCCGGCTGCGACCAGGCCAGCCAGGCCGAGTCCGGGCTGAACGCCGGGCCGCTGACCTCGCCGTCGGTGCTGCGGGCCAGCTCGTGCACGACGCCGTCGGCGAGCGTGACCAGCAGCAGCCGGCCGTCGTGCGAGCCGACCGCCGCCTGCTTGCCGTCCGGCGAGACCACCAGGACGCGGACCCGGCCGAGCTGCCCGGCGGCCAGCCGGCGGCGCTCGGCGCCCAGCACGGCCGGGGCGTACTCCAGGGCGTCGTCGCCGTCCGCGTCGGTCACCCAGACGACGCCCTGTCCGCCGTCCTCGCCCGGCACCACCCGGGCCAGTCGGCCCCGTACGCCGGGCGTCTCGTCCAGCACCCGGGCCGGGCCCTCCCGGTGGGTCAGCCAGTGCACGGTGCCGCGGACCACGACGGCGCCGGCCCGGCCGGTGCGGTCGGGCGCGGCGCTCTCCAGCCAGTGCGCGGCCGCCACCGGGCGCGGCCGGCGCCCGGCCCGCGGACCGGCCAGCCGGACGTCCAGCCGGCGCGGCCCGTCACCCGCGGGGCCTTCCGCGCCGTCCGGGCCGACCGCGCCCTCCAGGCTGTCGAGCAGCCAGAGCTCGCCCGCCCGGTGCCAGACCACCCGGGTGCCGTCGGTGGCGGCGTCGCGGGCGTAGAAGCCCTCCGGCGAGGCGGTGTGCCGGCGCAGCCCGCTGCCGTCCGGGAGGCTGGAGTACAGCTCGCCGACGCCCTCGTGGTCCGAGAGGAAGGCGATCCTGGAGCCGCCGGGGCCGCTCACCCAGAGCGGGGAGTCCAGCTGCCCGTCCAGCTCCTCGTGGATGCGGACGAACTCGTCGCGGCCGATCCAGAGCTTGCCGGCCTGGCCGCCCCGGTAGCGCTTCCACCAGGCCGGGTCCCGGTTGTTGGCCGAGGCCAGCAGCACCCGCCCCGCGCCCTCCGCCGGGGACGCCCCCGCGTCGTCCGGCTCGAACGCCAGGCCGCCGACCGGCCCGTACGGCAGCCGGACCGGCTCCCCGCCGTCCAGCGGCACGGCGTGCGCCCAGGTGCGGCGCAGGGTGGCCTGCCCGGCGGTGGTGGTGGCGATCGGGCGGCCGTCGGCCGTCCAGCCCTGCAACCGGGTCTGGTCGCTGCCCCAGTACGTCAGCCGCCGGGACGGGCCGCCGTCCACCGGCGCGAGGTGCACCTCCGGTGCGCCGTCCCGGGTGGAGGTGAAGGCGATGTGCCGGCCGTCCGGGGAGAACCGCGGCCTGCGGACCGGGACGTGATCGGCCGTCAGCCGCCAGGCGCGGCCGCCGTCCAGCGGGGCGAGCCAGATGTCGTTCTCGGCCACGAAGGTGACCAGGTCACCGTGCAGGTGCGGGTGGCGCAGGTAGGCGCCGGCAGGGGTGCTCACGGTTTCACTCACGCGGCCAGCCTAGGCACGTGTGCACACGATGCACCGGGTTTTCGGAAACAGCCGACCCGTGCGGGGCACACCCGCGCGGCCCGCGCGGCCGCCGGAGCGCCCGCGGCCCCGGACACCCGGCGGGCGCGGCCCGGCGCGGTCAGCTCCAGCGGCCGGTGCGGCCCAGCAGCAGGGCGCCGGCGGCCACGCCCGCCGTGGAGGTGCGCAGCACGGAGGGGCCCAGCCGGTACGGCCCGGCGCCGGCGGCGGCGAAGGCGGCCAGCTCCTCCGGGGAGACCCCGCCCTCGGGGCCGACCACCAGCACGATGTCCCCGCCCGTCGGGAGGGCGGCGGCGGCCAGCGGCTCGGCGCCCTCCTCGTGCAGCACCGCGGCGAACGCGGCGGCGGCCAGGACGGGCGCCAGCTGCCGGGTGGTCATCGGCTCGCGGACCTCGGGGAAGCGCAGCCGGCGGGACTGCTTGCCCGCCTCGCGCGCGGTGGCCCGCCACTTGGCGAGCGCCTTGGCACCGCGCTCGCCCTTCCACTGGGTGATGCAGCGGGAGGCGGACCAGGGGATCACCACGTCCACGCCGACCTCGGTCATGGTCTCCACCGCCAGCTCGCCGCGGTCGCCCTTGGGCAGCGCCTGGACGACGACGATCCGCGGCGCCGGCTCGGGCTCCCGGCGGACCGCGGCGACGGTCACGTCGATCGCGTCCTTGCCGTGCACCGCCGCCACGGTGCCGTCCACGCCGAGGCCCGTCCCGTCCGCGAGGGTCACCGCCTCGCCCTGCTCCAGCCGCTTGACCGCGGCGGCGTGCCGCCCCTCCGGGCCGTCCAGCCGGACCACCGAGCCGGGGGCGGCGGTGGCGAGCTGCGCGGTCTCGACGACGAACACGGGGGCGGTCATGGCACGTCCTGGGGGTCGGCGCCCGGGGCCGGGGTCCGGCCGGCGCGGGGCGGTGGGTCGCGGGTGCGGCCGGCACGGGCGGCCTCGCGGGTGCGGTGGAACGACGGCGCCCGGTGACCCTCGCGGATCACCGGGCGCCGATGCGGCCGTCAGCGGCCGTTGAAGGCGTCCTTCAGGCGCGAGAACAGCCCCTGCTGGCCCGGCGCGAACTGGCCCGAGGGCCGCTCCTCGCCGCGCAGCACCGCGAGCTGGCGCAGCAGCCCCTCCTGCTCGGGGTCGAGCTTGGTGGGCGTCTGCACCTCGACATGCACTATCAGGTCGCCCCGGCCGCCGCCGCGCAGGTGGGTGATGCCGCGGCCGTGCAGCGGGATCGACTGGCCGGACTGCGTGCCGGGCCGGATGTCGACCTCCTCCAGCCCGTCGAGGGTCTGCAACGGCACCTGGGTGCCGAGCGAGGCCGCCGTCATCGGGATGGTGACGGTGCAGTGCAGGTCGTCCCCGCGCCGCTGGAAGGTCGGGTGGTTGCTCTCGGCGATCTCGACGTAGAGGTCGCCGGCCGGGCCGCCGCCGGGGCCGACCTCGCCCTCGCCGGCCAGCTGGATCCGGGTGCCGTTGTCGACACCGGCCGGGATCTTGACGGTCAGGGTGCGGCGGGCGCGGACGCGGCCGTCGCCGGCGCACTCCGGGCACGGGGTCGGCACGACGGTGCCGAAGCCCTGGCACTGCGGGCAGGGGCGGGAGGTCATGACCTGGCCCAGGAAGGACCGGGTGACCTGGGAGACCTCGCCCTTGCCGCGGCACATGTCACAGGTCTGCGCGGAGGTGCCGGGCGCGGCGCCCTCGCCGCTGCAGGTGGTACAGGTGACGGCGGTGTCGACCTGGAGTTCCTTGGTGGTGCCGAAGGCGGCCTCCTCCAGGGTGATCTCCAGCCGGATCATGGCGTCCTGGCCGCGCCTGGTCCGGGAGCGCGGTCCGCGCTGGCCGGCGGCGGCGCCGAAGAAGGCGTCCATGATGTCGGAGAAGCCGAATCCGGCCGCGCCCGCGCCGAAGCCGCCCGCGCCGCCGCCGCCCGGCGACAGCGGGTCGCCGCCCAGGTCGTAGACCTGGCGCTTCTGCGGATCGGAGAGCACCTCGTAGGCGGCGTTGATCTCCTTGAACCGCTCCTGCGTCTTCGGGTCCGGGTTGACGTCCGGGTGCAGTTCGCGTGCCAGGCGCCGGAACGCCTTCTTGATCTCGTCCTGCCCCGCATCCCGTCGGACGCCGAGTACCGCGTAGTAGTCCGTGGCCACCAAATGCTCCGCTTGTTCCGCCTGTTGAAGTGCTTGCGACTGGAAACCACCATCAGGGTGCTGATGGTGGCCGTTGCTACGACTCGGCCAGGATCTGACCCACGTACCGTGCCACCGCCCGCACCGCCCCCATTGTGCCCGGATAGTCCATCCGGGTCGGACCGATCACTCCCAGTTTGGCCACGCTCTCGTCGCCCGAACCGTAACCGACCGAGACGATCGAGGTGGAATTCAGCCCCTCGTACGCGTTCTCCCGGCCGATCCGGACCGTCATCCCGGCGTCCGCCGTCTCACCCAGGAGGCGGAGCAGGACGACCTGCTCCTCCAGTGCCTCCAGCACCGGCTGGATGGTGAGCGGGAAGTCGTGCCCGAAGCGGGTCAGGTTGGCCGTGCCGGCCAGCATGATCCGCTCCTCGTTCTGCTCGGCGAGCGCCTCGAAGAGCGTCGCCAGCACCACCGTGACGGCCGGCCGGTCGACCGCCTCGAACTGGGCCGGGAGGTCGTCCAGCAGCTCGGGCACCTCCGGGAGGCGCTGCCCGACGGCTCTGGTGTTGATCTTGGCACGAAGGTCGGCCAGAACGGTCTCGCCGACCGCGCCGGGGCAGTCCACGAGCCGCTGCTCGACCCGGCCGGTGTTGGTGATCAGGACCAGCATCACCTTGGCCGGGGCCAGCGCCACCAGTTCGATGTGGCGCACGGTGGACCGGGAGAGCGAGGGGTACTGGACCACCGCGACCTGCCGGGTCAGCTGCGCGAGCAGCCGGACCGTCCGGGCCACCACGTCGTCCAGGTCGACCGCGCCGTCGAGGAAGTGCCGGATCGCCCGCCGCTCGGGCGCGCTCATCGGCTTGACCTCGGCGAGCCGGTCGACGAACAGGCGGTACCCCTTGTCGGTGGGGATCCGCCCGGCGCTGGTGTGCGGCTGGTGGATGTAGCCGTCCTCCTCCAGCGCCGCCATGTCGTTGCGGACGGTGGCCGGCGACACGCCGAGGCTGTGCCGCTCCACCAGGGCCTTGGAACCGACCGGCTCCTCGGTCCCCACGTAGTCCTGGACGATGGCACGAAGCACCGCGAGCTTGCGGTCGTCGAGCTGGCGGACCTCACCGGCCATGGGGCACGCACCTCCGTCTTCGCACGTTGTCCGTTGTGACATGTGTTCGGGTGACTGCTTGCGGGCCGCGCCGGGCGGACCCCGGCTCTGGCACTCTGAACACACGAGTGCCAGGACCGTACCTGCCAGTGTAAGGCCCGGGCCCAACGGCAGGAACGGCCCGGCCGGGGTGATCCTGCCCGCAGTTCCCGGCGCGCGGGTGATGCCGCCCGCCCGTCCGGGTGGCAGCATCGGAAGCGGACGGCGATCGGAGGAGCAACGATGTCGAGCTCGGGCCAGCACACCCGCTTCGCACCGGACCGCGGCCTGACCGGCCGGATGGTCGGGACCATGTTCGTGATCGGTCTGCTGTACGTCGGCTTCACCGGGCTGCTGATCGTGCTGCTGCGCGGGGCCTGGCCGCTGATCGTGCTGCTCTCGGGCGGCCTGTTCGTGGCCCAGTTCTGGTTCAGCGACAAGATCACCGAACGGGCGATGGGCGCCCACCGGGTCACCCCCGAGCAGTACCCGCAACTGCACGGCACCATCGACCGGCTCTGCGCGCTCGCCGACATGCCGAAGCCGCGGGTCGCCGTCGCCGACAACGACATGCCGAACGCCTTCGCCACCGGACGCAACCCGCAGAACGCCGTGGTCTGCGTCACCACCGGCCTGCTCCGGCGGCTGGAGCCCGAGGAGCTGGAGGGCGTGCTCGCGCACGAGCTGTCGCACGTCGCCCACCGGGACGTCGCGGTGATGACCGTCGCCGGGTTCCTCGGGGTGCTGGCGGGGGCGATGACCCGGATCGCCATGTACGGCGGGTTCATGGGCGGCGGACGCAACAGCAACGACTCCAACGCCGCGATCGCCGCCCTGGTCATCCCGCTGGTGTCGATCGTGGTGTACGCGATCAGCTTCCTGCTCACCCGGCTGCTCTCCCGCTACCGCGAGCTGGCCGCGGACCGCGCCGCCGCCCAGCTCACCGGCCGGCCCAGCGCACTCGCCTCGGCACTGACCAAGGTGACCGGCCAGATCGCCGCGATCCCGACCAAGGACCTGCGCCGGGCCCAGCCGTACAACGCCTTCTACTTCGCCCCGGCCCTGAGCGCCCGGGACGCCGCCACCCAGCTGTTCTCCACCCACCCGTCGCTGGAGAAGCGGCTGGAGCAGCTGGCGAGGATGTCCACCGATCTCGGCCACTGACACCACGTTCCGGAAGGGACCACCGTGGGATTCCTGGACACGCTGTTCGGCCGCACCAAGCCGGTCCGGCCCGATCTCGACCAGCTGTTCGGCGTGCCGTCCGCCGCGCTGACCCTGGAGGCGGCGGCCGGCTTCCGGCCGACCGGCGTCGGGTCGGTCTGCTTCGCCTCCGTCGAGGGCGGGGCGTTCGGCGAGGTCGAACGGCAGGTGCGGGCGCTGCTGGACGCCGACACCGAACGCGGCGGCGTCCCCGTCGAGGCCTCCAAGGACGACTACGGCTACTCCTGGCTGCTCGCCCGGCACACCCCGGAGGAGCTGCCCGAGCTGGTCAACGACCTGCACGCGGTCAACAGCGAGCTGGAGGGGAACGGCTTCGGCCCGCAGCTGCTCTGCTCCCTGGTGGGCTTCCGCAACGCCGACGGGCAGCCGCTGGCCCTGGTCTACCTGTACAAGCGCGGGACGTTCTACCCCTTCGCGCCGGTGCCGGGCGGCGGGGAGAAGCGCAACAGCCCGCTGGAGCTCCAGGTCAACGCGATGCTCGGGAACGACCTGCGGCTGGAGAAGGACCTCACCCGCTGGTTCCCGGTCTGGGGAGCGCCGGGCCTGTGACCCCCGCCGGCCGGAATCCACTGGCCGCCGGGGCCGGGCGGCCCTAGGGTCCGGTCGTGATCAACTGGAGCACGATCGAATCAGCAGAGCCCACCCCAGAACTGCTGGCCGAGGTGAGCGCCGCACTGCGCTCCCCCGACCCGGTGGTCCGGGACTCCCTCGCCTACGAGCAGCTGTGCCGCTGGATCCCGCGCCTCGCACCGCCGGAGCTGTACGCGCTGGGCGACGAGATGGCCGAACGGCTGACCGACCCCGCGGTCCAGGCCCGGACCTTCGCCCCGCTGGTCCTCGTCGAGCTCGTCGGGGCCGGCGCGTACCGCACCGCCTGGCAGGACGCCTTCGCCCGCTGGTACCCCGCCGAGACCGACCTGCGCGGGTGGGATCCGGAGCTCGGCTGGCTGCACGCCGTCGCGCACGGCGCGGACCTGCTGGCGGCGTTCGGCCGCAGCCCGCTGGTCGCCGACCCGGCGCCGCTGCTGGAGCTGGCCGCCGCCCGGCTGCTGGCCCCCACCGACCACGTCCTGGACGCCCTGGAGGACGACCGCCTCGGCCGTGCCGTCGCCCTCGTCCTCACCCGCCCGGACCTGACCGAGCGCCAGGCGCTGGGCTGGCTCGACCTGCTCGCCGCCCAACCGCCGCGCCTCCCCGGCGGCGTCCCCGCGACCGTCTCCAACACGCTGCGGACCCTGCGGATGATCTACGTGCTCGCCGAACGCGGCGTCCGCCCGGTCCGCGGCGCCGATGCGCTGATGCCGCGCCACGGCGTCGCCCTGCGCGCACGGATCGCCGAGGTCCTGGCCGTCAACTCGTCGTTCACGGGCTGACGCCTCCTAGAATCCGGGGAATGCGCAGCCGCGAGTACGGACCCGACCTGACCCCGCCGTGGAAGCGGCAGCAGCCCGCCCCGGAGGTGCCCGCCGAGCGGGACCTCGTGGTGGAGGAGGCGGCGAGCGGCTTCTGCGGCGCGGTGGTGCGCTGCGAGAGGACCGCCGAGGGCTTCACCGTCACCCTGGAGGACCGGCTCGGCAAGCACCGGGTCTTCCCGCTGGTGCCGCGCGGCTTCCTGCTGGAGGGCCGGGTCGTCACCCTGGTCCGCCCCGCCGGCCCGGCCCCGGCGAAGGGACCCGGCCGGACCGCCTCCGGGTCGGTGGCCGTGCCCGGCGCCCGCGCCCGGGTGGCCCGGGAGTCCCGGATCTACGTCGAGGGCCGGCACGACGCCGAGCTGGTCGAGCGGGTCTGGGGCGACGACCTGCGGATCGAGGGCGTGGTCGTCGAGTACCTGGAGGGCATCGACGACCTGCCCGCGGTCGTCGCCGACTTCGCCCCCGGCCCGGGCCGGCGGCTCGGCGTCCTGGTCGACCACCTGCTCCCGGGCACCAAGGAGCACCGGATCGCCGCCCGGGTCACCGGCGCGGCCGTGCTGGTCGTCGGCCACCCGTACATCGACGTCTGGCAGGCCGTGAAGCCGTCCAGCGTCGGCATCCCCGGCTGGCCGGACGTGCCGTACGAGGAGGAGTGGAAGGAGGGCGTCTGCCGCCGCCTCGGCTGGCCGGTGGACACCCCGGCCGCCTGGAAGCGGATCCTCGCGAAGGTCGACTCCTACAAGGACCTGGAGCCGGCCCTGCTGGCGAAGGTCGAGGAGCTGATCGACTTCGTGACGGCGGAGGAGTGAGCGCCGCTCAGGCGTACCGCTGGAACTCCGTCGTGTCCAGGCTGATGCCGAGCAGGTCGAGGGGGACGGCCTCGCCGAACTTGCTCGTCCGCTCCGACATGTAGCCCGGAACGCCGGACCCGGAAGCCTGGCTCAGCTCGGTCAGCAGCACGCACACTTCCTTGATCGGATCGACAATCAGGTACGCCGGGATCATGCCCTCGGCATACATCTCCCGTTTGGTCCGGTAGTCGCGATCGACACTGGTCCTGGACACCACCTCGACCACGAGTGTGACCACGGGCGACGGCAGGAGGCGTCCGTGCTCCTCGACGGCCCCCCGCTCGAACACCACCAGGTCGGGCTGCGGTTCACTCGCCTCACCGGGAATCGTCAGGTCCTGCGTGGTGAGCGCACGCCACCGGCCGTACGGAACCTGGTGCTGGATGGCCAGGACGATGAGGTTGTGGACCATGTCCGGCCCGGCCATCATCACGATTTCCCCCCTGATGAGCTCGGCCTTGACGCCCTCCGGAACCTCCAGGTTCTCGAAGATCCCGGTCATCCGGTCATCGATGGCGGTCATCGCACGCTCCCTCCGACGGCTGACTCCACGTTAACGAACGTCAGTCCACCAGGTCACGTACCACCGCGTCGGCCAGCAGGCGCCCCTGGAGGGTCAGGACGGCGCGGCCGGCGGCGTACGGCTCCGGGGCGAGCAGACCGTCCTCGCGGTGGCGGTCGGCGGCCTTGCGGCCGGTCTCCGTGAGCAGGTCCAGCGGGATGCCCTCGGCGAGGCGCAGTTCGAGCAGGATCCGCTCGACCCGGCGGTCCTCGTCGGCGAGCAGTTCGCGGCCCTGCGCCGGGGTGCGCCCCTCGGCGAGGGCCTGCGCGTAGGCGGCCGGGTGCTTGGCGTTCCACCAGCGGACGCCGCCGACGTGGCTGTGCGCGCCGGGGCCGGCGCCCCACCAGTCGCCGCCGGTCCAGTACAGCTCGTTGTGCCGGCAGCGGCCCTCGGGGGTGGTGGACCAGTTGGAGACCTCGTACCAGGAGTAGCCGGCCGCGGCGAGCGCCTGCTCGGCGATCAGGTAGCGGTCGGCGTGCACGTCGTCGTCGATCATCGGGAGCTCGCCGCGCTTGACCCGGGCGGCCAGCCTGGTGCCGTCCTCGACGATCAGCGAGTAGGCCGAGACGTGGTCCGGGCCCGCGCCGATCGCGGCGTCCAGGGAGGCCCGCCAGTCGTCGTCGGACTCGCCGGGGGTGCCGTAGATGAGGTCCAGGTTGACGTGCTCGAAGCCGGCCGCGCGGGCCTCGGCGACGCAGGCCTCGGGGCGGCCCGGGGTGTGGTGCCGGTCGAGCAGCTGCAGCACGTGCGGGCGGGCGGACTGCATCCCGAAGGAGATCCGGTTGTAGCCGCCGGCGCGCAGCTCGGCGAGGTACGCCGGGTCGACCGACTCGGGGTTGGCCTCGGTGGTGACCTCCGCGCCGTCGGCGAGCCCGAACTCGTCGCGGATCGCGGCGAGCATCTTCACGAGGTCCCGGGCGGGCAGCAGGGTGGGCGTGCCGCCGCCGAGGAAGACGGTCTGCACCGGCAGGTCCGCGCCGCCCAGCACGCGCCGGGCGAGCCGGATCTCGGCGACCACGTTGTCGGCGTACGTCTCCTGGGAGGCGACCGTGCCGGAGGAGCGCAGCTCGGTGGCGGTGTAGGTGTTGAAGTCGCAGTAGCCGCAGCGGCTCGCGCAGTACGGCACGTGCAGGTAGAAGCCGAACGGCCGCGACCCGGTCCCGGCGAGGGCGTGAGCGGGCAGGGAACCGTCGGACGGCACGGGTTCGCCGTCGGGGAGTGCGGAGGGCATAACCCCATTGTCCCGTACGGCCCCGGTGATCATCGAGGCCGTACGGGGCGGGCGCGGATCAGGCCTCGTTGGCCCCCGCGTACATCCCGGCGACGGCGTCCGCGTACGTCTTCTCGACCACCGGGCGCTTGATCTTCAGGCTCGGGGTGAGCTCGCCGTGCTCGATGTCCAGGTCGCGCGGGAGCAGGTGGAACTTCTTGATCGTCTGCCAGCGCTGGAGCTCACCGTTGAGCCGCTGCACGTAGCCGTCGATCAGCCGGTGCACCTGCGGGTCGGCGACCACCTCGGCGTAGGAGCGGCCGGCCAGGTCGTGCTCGGCGGCCCACGGCATGATCACCGTCTCGTCCAGGCCGATCAGCGCGGTGCAGAAGTTGCGGCCGTTGCCGATCACCAGGATGTTGCTCACGAACGGGCAGACGGCCTTGAACTTGCCCTCCAGCTCGCTGGGCGCGACGTACTTGCCGCCCGAGGTCTTGAACATGTCCTTCTTGCGGTCGGTGATCCGCAGGAAGCCGTCGGGGCTGAGCTCGCCGATGTCCTCGGTGTGGAACCAGCCGTCCGCCTCCAGCACCTCGGCGGTCTTCTCCGGCAGGTCGTGGTAGCCCCGCATGATGCCGGGGCCGCGGAGCAGGATCTCGCCGTCCTCCGCGATCCGGATCTCGGTGCCGGGCAGCGCGCGGCCGACGGTGCCGATCCGGACGTCCTCCTCGCGGTTGACGGTGGAGCCGGCGCTCGTCTCGCTCAGGCCGTAGCCCTCCAGGATGGGCACCCCGGCCCCCAGGAAGAAGTAGCCGATCTCGGGCGCCAGCGCCGCACTGCCGGAGACGGCACCGCGCAGCCGGCCGCCGAAGGCGGCCCGGATCTTCGCGTAGACCAGCTTGTCGGCGAGCGCGTGCTGCAGGCCCAGCGCGAACGGCACGCTGTCGCGGCCGGTGGCGATCCGGGAGGCCTGGGCGGTCCGGGCGTGGTCCCGGGCGACCTTGGCGGCCCACTGGAAGATCTTGTACTTGGCCCCGCCCGCGGCCCGGGCCTTGCCGGCGATGCCGTTGTAGACCTTCTCGAAGATGCGCGGCGCCGAGGCCATGATGGTCGGCCGGATGACCGGCAGGTTGTGGATGATCCGGTCGACCCGGCCGTCCAGTGCCATCACGTGGCCGGTCGAGATCTGGCCGGAGATCAGCGTCTTGCCGAAGACGTGCGACAGCGGCAGCCACATGAAGTGCACGTCGTCGGCGCGCAGCAGCCCGCTGGCCTCCTGGGCCCGGCCCTCGTACGCCCAGCAGTCGTGCACCAGGCGCACGCCCTTGGGCCGGCCGGTGGTGCCCGAGGTGTAGATCAGGGTGGCCAGCTGCTCCCGGTCGATCGCGGCGACGGTCTTCTCGACCGCGTCCGGGTGCTCCGCCAGGTACGCGGCGCCACGCTCCTCCAGCTCCGCGAGGGTGAGCAGGTCGAGGCCGGCCATGTCCGGCGCGGTGGCGGGGGCGTCGAAGAGGATGACGGTGCGCAGCTCGGGCAGCTGGTCGATCTGGGCCACGGCCTTGGCGAGCTGTGCGACGTTCTCCGCGAACAGCGCCCGGGAGCCGGAGTTGGAGAGGATGAACGCCGTCTCGTCGGCATTGGTGCTCGGGTAGACGGTGGTGGTCGCGGCGCCCGCGCACATGTTGCCGAGGTCGGCGAGGACCCACTCCAGCCGGGTGGAGGAGGCCAGCGCGACCCGGTCCTCCGGGCGGATGCCGAGCGTCATCAGGCCGGCGGCCACCGCCTTCACCCGGGCGGCGGTCTGCGCCCAGGTCAGCGAGCGCCACTGCTCGGCACCCGGGGCGCCGTCCGCCGCGTGCTCGTCCACCGGGGCGGGGTAGCGGTAGGCCTCGCCGCCCGGGGTGGCAGCGACCCGCTCCAGGAACAGGTGGGCGACGGAGGCGGGACGCCCGGCGATGATGTCAGCACTGCCGGAGTCGATCAGGGACTGCGCGGAACTCAACGAGGACCTCCGGGGGCGGGTGGCCGTCTGAGGGATTTTCTCGGCTCCCGTGGGGGCGGTCACCGGGCCCCCGTACGACCGGCCGATACCGGCGAGTAACAAGGGGGCAATCAGCAGCCTAGGGGGAAACCGGTCATTCCGTAAGAGGGGGACGCAGGTCGGCACCCTGCCGGCCCCCCGGTGCAGCCCGGGTACGGCACCCGCCGGCCGCGGTGCAACCGGGCCCGCCGGGGCGTTCGGCAAAGGACTGGACAAACATCCGGGCGCCGTGCCGGTAATCACCTGTGCGGCTCCGCCGAAGCACGAGAATCGGGATGCGAATCCCCCCGTCGACGACAAGAGTGTGCCAGTGCTGATCAGACTGCTCAGGGCGTACCTGCGCCCCTACTCCCGACCGATCACCCTGCTGGTACTGCTCCAGCTGGTCTCCACCCTCGCCCTGCTCTACCTGCCGACGCTCAACGCCGACATCATCGACGACGGTGTGATCAAGGGCGACACCGGCTACATCCTGCGGCTCGGCGGCGTGATGATCGCCGTCACCGTGGTCCAGGCATTCTGCTCGATCGGCGCCGTCCACTACGGTGCGCACACCGCGATGGCCGTCGGCCGCGACGTGCGCGCCGCCGTCTTCGACCGGGTGCAGAGCTTCTCGGCCCGCGAGGTCGGCCAGTTCGGCGCCCCGTCCCTGATCACCCGGACCACCAACGACGTCCAGCAGGTCCAGATGCTGGTCCTGATGGCCTTCACGCTGATGGTCGCCGCGCCGATCATGTGCGTCGGCGGCATCATCATGGCGCTCAACCAGGACGTGCCGCTCTCCGCGCTGCTGCTCGCCGTCGTCCCGGTGCTCGGCGCCGTGGTCGTCCTGCTGGTCCACCGACTGCGCCCGAAGTTCCGCAGCATGCAGACGAAGATCGACACCGTGAACCGGGTGCTGCGCGAGCAGATCACCGGCATCCGGGTCATCCGCGCCTTCGTCAAGGACGACCACGAGCAGGCCCGGTTCGCCGGCGCCAACGACGAGCTCACCGACGTCTCGCTCCAGGTCGGCCGGCTGATGTCGTTCATGTTCCCGGCCGTGATGCTGGTGGTGAACGTCTCCAGCGTCGCCGTGCTCTGGTTCGGCGCCCACCGGATCGACAGCAACGGCATGGAGATCGGCGCGCTGACCGCCTTCCTCTCCTACCTGATGCAGATCCTGATGAGCGTCATGATGGCCACCTTCATGTTCATGATGGTGCCGCGCGCCGAGGTCTGCGCCGAACGCATCCACGAGGTGCTGGACACCCGGTCCAGCGTCGTCCCGCCGTCCGCGCCGATCACCGAGGTGCTCGCCCGGGGCAACCTGGAGCTGCGCGACGTCGAGTTCCGCTACCCGGGCGCCGAGGCCTCCGTGCTGCGCGGCATCGACATCACCGCCCGCCCGGGCGAGACCACCGCCGTCATCGGCTCCACCGGCAGTGGCAAGTCCACCCTGCTCGGCCTCGTCCCCCGGCTCTTCGACGCCACCTCCGGGCAGGTCCTGCTGGACGGCGTCGACGTCCGCGCCCTCGCACCCGAGACGATCGCCGAGACCGTCGGGCTCGTCCCGCAGAAGCCCTACCTGTTCACCGGCACCGTCGCCAGCAACCTGCGGTACGGCCGGCCCGACGCCACCGACGAGGAACTCTGGCACGCGCTGGAGGTCGCCCAGGCCAAGGACTTCGTCGAGCGGCTCCCCGAGGGCCTCGACGCGCCCATCACCCAGGGCGGCGGCAACGTCTCCGGCGGCCAGCGCCAGCGCCTCGCGATCGCCCGCGCGCTCGTCCGCAAGCCCGGCGTCTACCTGTTCGACGACTCGTTCTCGGCACTCGACTACGCCACCGACGCCCGGCTCCGCAAGGCACTCGCCCGGGAGACCTCCGACGCCACGGTGCTCATCGTCGCCCAGCGCGTCTCCACCATCCGCGACGCCGACCGGATCATCGTCCTGGACGAGGGCGCCGTGGTGGGCAGCGGCACCCACGGCGAGCTGATGGCCGGCAACCCGACGTACCGGGAGATCGTGCTCTCCCAGCTCACCGAGCAGGAGGCGGCGTGACCATCCCGGAGAAGAAGACGCAGGCCCGGCCGGGCCCGGGCGGCCCCGACCTCGGCAAGGGCGGGCCCGATCTCGGTAAGGGCGGCCCCGGCGAGCCGCGCAGCGACTCGCAGTCCGCCGCCGCCCGCCGCGGCCCGGCCGGCCCCGGCCGGTTCATGGGCGGCCAGGGCACCGAGAAGTCGATGGACTTCAAGGGCTCCGGCAAGCGCGTCCTCGCCCTGCTGCGCCCCGAACGGGCCCTGCTCGGCGGCGTCCTGGCGCTCGGCGTGCTCAGCATCGGCTGCGCCGTGACCGGCCCCAAGATCCTCGGCAACGCCACCGACCTGATCTTCGCCGGCGTGGTCGGCAGCAAGTTCCCGGCCGGGGCCTCCAAGGAACAGGTCATCGACGGGCTGCGCGCCCACGGCGACGGCACCACCGCCGACCTGCTCTCCCCGATCGCCTTCACGCCCGGCCAGGGCATGGACTTCGGGGCGATCGGCAGCGTGCTGCTCTGGGTGCTGGCGATCTACGTCGCCTCCGCCGTCTTCGGCATCGTCCAGGGCCGGCTGGCCACCAAGGCCGTCCAGCGGGCCGGCTACCGGCTGCGCCAGGACGTCGAGGCCAAACTCGCCCGGCTGCCGCTCAGTTACTTCGACAAGCAACCGCGCGGCGAGGTACTCAGCCGGGTCACCAACGACATCGACAACATCGGCCAGTCCATGCAGCAGTCCATGGGCCAGGTGGTGAACTCCCTGCTCACCGTGGTCGGCGTGCTGGCCATGATGTTCTGGATCTCCCCGCTGCTCGCCCTGATCGCCCTGATCTCCGTGCCGGTCTCGGTGGTCGTCGCGACCAAGGTCGGCAAGCGCGCCCAGCCGCAGTTCGTCCAGCAGTGGAAGTCCACCGGCCAACTGAACGCGCACATCGAGGAGATGTACACCGGGCACGCGCTGGTCAAGGTCTTCGGCCGGCAGAAGGAGTCCGCCGAGGCCTTCCGCGAGCACAACGAGGCCCTCTTCGAGTCCAGCTTCCGGGCCCAGTTCATCTCCGGGATCATCCAGCCCGCGATGATGCTGATCGGCAACCTCCAGTACGTGCTGGTCGCCGTGGTCGGCGGGCTTCGGGTGGCGAGCGGCGCGCTGTCGATCGGCGACGTGCAGGCCTTCATCCAGTACTCGCGGCAGTTCAGCCAGCCGCTCACCCAGGTCGCCAGCATGGCCAACCTGGTGCAGTCCGGCGTGGCCTCCGCCGAGCGCGTCTTCGAACTGCTCGACGCGCCCGAGCAGACCCCCGAGCCCGCCATGCCGGAGCGCCCCGACACCCTGCGCGGCCGGGTCGTCTTCCAGGACGTCGCGTTCCGCTACGAGCCCGGCAAGCCGCTCATCGACGACCTCTCGCTCAAGGTCGAGCCCGGCCAGACCGTCGCCATCGTCGGCCCGACCGGCGCCGGCAAGACCACCATGGTCAACCTGCTGATGCGGTTCTACGAGGTCAGCGGCGGGCGGATCACCCTCGACGGGGTGGACATCGCCGCGATGTCCCGCGAGGAGCTGCGCTCCGGCATCGGCATGGTCCTCCAGGACACCTGGTTGTTCGGCGGCACCATCGCCGAGAACATCGCCTACGGCGCCTCGGGAGCCACCCGCGAGCAGG
The DNA here is from genome assembly GCF_045208415.1 of Kitasatospora sp. NBC_01560. Classification (NCBI taxonomy): domain Bacteria; kingdom Bacillati; phylum Actinomycetota; class Actinomycetes; order Kitasatosporales; family Streptomycetaceae; genus Kitasatospora; species Kitasatospora sp. NBC_01560. The sequence continues at coordinate 3,367,037 of NZ_CP109364.1, forward strand.
TCGTCGAGGCGGCCCGGGCCGCCCACGTCGACCGCTTCGTCCGGACCCTGCCGGACGGCTACGACACCCGGATCGACGACGAGGGCACCGGCGTCAGCACCGGCGAGAAGCAGCTCATCACCATCGCCCGGGCCTTCCTGGCACAGCCGTCCATCCTCGTCCTGGACGAGGCCACCAGCTCGGTCGACACCCGCACCGAGGTGCTGATCCAGCGCGCCATGGCCAGGCTGCGCACCGGCCGCACCAGCTTCGTGATCGCCCACCGGCTCTCCACCATCCGGGACGCCGACGTGATCCTGGTGATGGAGAGCGGCGCGATCGTCGAGCAGGGCACGCACGACGAGCTGATCGCCTCCGACGGCGCCTACGCGCGGCTGTACCAGGCGCAGTTCGCCGAGGCGGTGGCCGAGGTCGACTGACCGGCCCGGCCGGGCGGGGCAGGCCGGCAGGCGCCCGACCTGCCCGGCGGGGGAGGACCGACCGGCCCTCGACCTGCCCCGCGCGGGCGGGAAGGTGCCGGGGCCCGGAACGGCCGGGACGCGGAGCCGGAGCGGGGATCACCCCCTCCGGCACTTCGCCTTCCCGGGGGCGGACGCTACGGTGGGGCCCGTGAGTGACGACCCGTCGGCCGCGGCCGCCCCGCCCCAGGACGCCTTCGAGGCGAACCGGACCTACCTGGGCTCGGTCGCCTACCGGCTGCTCGGATCGTTCACCGACGCCGAGGACGTCCTGCAGGAGGCCTGGCTGCGCTGGCGGTCCGCCGACCGTTCCGGCGTCGCCGACCCGCGCGCCTACCTGACCACCGTCGTCACCCGGCTCTGCTACGACCAGCTGGGATCCGCCCGGGCCCGCCGGGAGGCCTACTTCGGCGAGTGGCTGCCCGAACCGGTCGTCTCCTACCAGGTCTCCCCCGCCTCCCCCGACGAGCTGGCCGAGCTCGGTGAGTCCGTCTCGCTGGCGCTGCTCGCCGTCCTGGAGCAGCTCACCCCGGCCGAACGCGCCGCGTTCGTGCTGCACGACGTCTTCGCGGTCGGCTTCGACGAGATCGCCACCTCGCTCGACCGCTCCCCCGAGGCCACCCGCCAGCTCGCCTCGCGCGCCCGGCGCCGGATCAAGGACGGCGGCCGCCGCGCCACCGCCGACCCGGCGGAGCACCGGCACGCGGTGGAGGCGTTCGCCGCCGCGAGCACCCGCGGCGACATCGAGGGCCTGCTCGCCGTGCTCGACCCGAACGTCGTCTGGCACTCCGACGGCGGCGGGGTGGTCAGCGCCGGCGCCCGCCCGGTGTTCGGCTCCGACAAGGTCTCCCGGCTGGTCGCCGGCCTGGTCGCGAAGTGGTTCACCCCGGACATCGGCATCGCGTTCGCCCTGGTCAACGACGAGCCCGGACTGGTCTGGCACCAGGCCGACGGCACGGTCGGCGGCGTGCTGGCCTTCACCGTCGCGGAGGGCCGGATCACCGAGGCGTACGTGGTGGTCAACCCCGAGAAGCTCACCCGGATCGCACCCGTCGGCCGCTAGGGCTGCGTCGGACGGTCCCGGGCTCCCGCGGGCTCTCCCCCGGGCTCCCCCGGCCTCCTCTGGGTTCCCCCGGCCGCGCCGGACCGTCCCGCGGCCCTAAGGCCGGGCCACCCGTGACGCAGGTCACTGTCACAGCACGGCCGGGCGCGTCGTCCCCTTTCCGAACACGCGCGGAGAGCGCATCGGGCGAGTGCCCCCACCGGGGCGCTCCGCGAGGAGGCGGACCACATGACCGAGAAGCACATCGTCGTACTGGGTGCCGGCTACGCAGGACTGACCGCGGCGGCCCGGGCGGGCAAGGGCAAGCGGGTCACCCTGATCGCTCCCGAGAGCCGCTTCCTGCACCGCGTCCGCCAGCACGAGACCGCCGCCGGCCGGCCCGAGCACCGGCCCACCATCGCCGAGGTGGTCCGCGGCCGCGGCATCCGGCACCTGCGGGCGCGCGCCACCGGCCTCGACCTGAACGCCGGCAAGGTCTTCCTCGACACCGGCGAGGCCGTCGCCTACGACACCCTGGTGTACGCGCTCGGCAGCCGGACCGCCTGGCACGGCGTCCCCGGCGCCGCCGAGCACGCCTACGCCGCCGAGCGGGCCGCCGAACTGGCCGGACGGCTGCGCACCGCCGACCGCCCCGGCACCGTCGCCGTGGTCGGCGGCGGCGCCACCGGCATCGAGCTGGCCACCGAGATCGCCGAGGCCCACCCCGGGTGGCGGGTCCGGATCGTCGCCGCCGGCGAGGTAGGCGGCTGGTTCTCGGCCCGCGGCCGCGGCCACGTCCTGGACGTCATGGCCCGGCTCGGCGTCCAGGTGCACGAGAACGCGCGGGTCACCGCCGTCGACCCGGCCGGCCTCGACACCACCGACGGCCGGATCCCCGCCGACGTGGTCGCCTGGGCCGCCGCCCTGGAGCCGCACCCGCTGGCCGCCGAGGCCGGGCTCACCGTCAACGCGGGCGGCCGGGCCGTGGTCGACCGCTACCTGCGCTCGGTCTCGCACCCCGACGTCCACGTGATCGGCGACGCCGCCGAGGTCACCGTCCCGGGCACCGGCACCCTGCGGATGGCCTGCGCCACCGCCCAGCCGATGGGCCGCTACCTCGGCAGACTGCTCGCCGGGCGCACCGGCAAGCCGTTCGCGTACCGGTACAGCCTGCAGTGCCTGAGCCTCGGCCGCCGGGAGGCGCTGGTGCAGCTGATCCACGGCGACGACTCGATGCGGCCGACCGTGCTGACCGGGCGGACCGGGCGGCTGGTCAAGGCGGCCATCGTCAACGGCGTGGTCCGGGCGCTGCGCTGACCACGGGCCCGGGCCGGGCGGCGTCTGGGCCCGGTGGCCGGGCCGAGCGGCGCTCGGGCCGGCGCCGGTCCCGGGACATGCCGAGGGCCCGGGGCAGAACGCCCCGGGCCCTCGTACGCCGCCGGCTACTTCTTCTGCCCGCGGGTCACTTCTTTTCCTTCGGCGCCTCGGCGTCGGTGGACAGCGCGGCGATGAAGGCCTCCTGCGGGACCTCCACGCGGCCGACCATCTTCATCCGCTTCTTGCCTTCCTTCTGCTTCTCCAGCAGCTTGCGCTTGCGCGAGATGTCACCGCCGTAGCACTTGGCGAGGACGTCCTTGCGGATCGCGCGGACCGTCTCACGGGCGATCACCCGGGAGCCGATGGCCGCCTGGATCGGCACCTCGAACTGCTGGCGCGGGATCAGCTTCTGCAGCTTGCCGGCCATCATCACGCCGTAGTTGTAGGCCTTGTCCTTGTGCACGATCGCGGAGAAGGCGTCCACCGCGTCGCCGTGCAGCAGGATGTCGACCTTGACCAGTTGGGCGCTCTGCTCGCCGATGGGCTCGTAGTCGAAGGAGCCGTAACCGCGGGTCTTGGACTTCAGCTGGTCGAAGAAGTCGAAGACGATCTCGGCGAGCGGCAGGGTGTAGCGCAGCTCGACGCGGTCCTCGGAGAGGTAGTCCATGCCCTGGAGGTTGCCGCGGCGGGCCTGGCAGAGCTCCATGATGGCGCCGACGAACTCGTTCGGGGCCAGGATGGTGCCGCGCACGACCGGCTCGTAGACCTCGGCGAGCTTCCCGGTCGGGAACTCGCTCGGGTTGGTGACGATGTGCTCGGTGCCGTCCTCCATCACCACGCGGTAGACCACGTTCGGGGCGGTGGAGATCAGGTCGAGGTTGAACTCGCGCTCCAGACGCTCCCGGATGATCTCCAGGTGCAGCAGGCCGAGGAAGCCGCAGCGGTAGCCGAAGCCGAGGGCGACGGAGGTCTCCGGCTCGTAGACCAGGGCGGCGTCGTTGAGGCGCAGCTTGTCCAGGGCGTCGCGCAGCAGCGGGTAGTCCGAGCCGTCCAGCGGGTAGAGGCCGGAGAACACCATCGGGCGCGGGTCCTTGTAGCCACCCAGCGCCTCGGTCGCACCCTTGTGCATCGAGGTGATCGTGTCACCGACCTTGGACTGCCGGACGTCCTTCACACCGGTGATGATGTAGCCCACCTCGCCGACGCCGAGGCCGTCGGCGACCTTCGGCTCGGGCGAGATGACGCCGATCTCCAGCAGCTCGTGGGTGGCGCCGGTCGACATCATCGCGATCCGCTCACGCTTGGTGAGCTGGCCGTCGACGACCCGGACGTAGGTGACCACGCCGCGGTAGGAGTCGTAGACCGAGTCGAAGATCATCGCGCGGGCCGGGGCGTCCTTGACGCCGACCGGGGCCGGGATGTTGTCGACGATGTGGTCCAGCAGCTCCTCGACGCCGAGGCCGGTCTTCGCGCTGACCTTGAGCACGTCGTCCGGGTCGCAGCCGATGATGTGCGCGATCTCGGCGGCGTACTTCTCCGGCTGGGCGGCCGGCAGGTCGATCTTGTTGAGCACCGGGATGATCGTGAGGTCGTTCTCCAGCGCCAGGTACAGGTTGGCGAGGGTCTGCGCCTCGATGCCCTGGGCGGCGTCCACCACCAGGACGGTGCCCTCGCAGGCCGCGAGGGAGCGGGACACCTCGTACGTGAAGTCCACGTGGCCCGGGGTGTCGATCATGTTGAGGATGTGCGTCGAACCGGTGTTCGCCCCGGTCTTCGGCGCCCACGGGAGGCGGACGGCCTGCGACTTGATGGTGATGCCGCGCTCGCGCTCGATGTCCATCCGGTCGAGGTACTGGGCGCGCATCTGCCGCGGGTCGACCACACCGGTGATCTGGAGCATCCGGTCTGCGAGCGTCGACTTGCCGTGGTCGATGTGGGCGATGATGCAGAAGTTGCGGATCAGCGCCGGGTCGGTACGGCTGGGCTGGGGCACATTGCTGGGGGTCGCGGGCACCTTGGTCCGATTCTCCGTTGGTCCGGGGGCCGGGGGTGTTTCCGGGTCATCGCTGACCGGTTTCCCGGGGACCGGACAGTCGTCCGATCGAAATAGTTCCTCCCATCCTCCCACGACCGCGGCGTGCACCGCCGTTCGGTCTCCGCCGGGGTGCCGGTGGGTTGCCGCCGCGTCTCCGTCGCGTCTCCACCGGGGCGCCGGTGGGTTGCCCCCGTTGCCGCCCCGACCGCCGCCCCCGGTAGCGGCCGCCGGAGAGCCGGTACGGCAGCATGCGGTCGCATGATCCTCGAAAGCGCCCTGCTCGACGTCCTGCCCGGCCGGGAGGAGGCGTTCCTCGCCGCCTTCACGCAGGCCCGGCCGCTGATCGCCGGCCGGCCCGGGTTCCGCTCCCTGGAACTGCGCCGCTGCCTCGACGAGGGACGCGGCTCGCGGTTCCTCCTCCAGGTGGAGTGGGAGCGGCTGGAGGACCACACCGAGGGGTTCCGCCGCTCCGCCGAGTACCAGCAGTGGCGGGAGCTGCTGCACCACTTCTACGCACCGTTCCCCGAGGTCGAGCACTACGGCGAGCCCCTCCTGCGCGCCTAGGGCCCGGAAGCGCCGAGGAGACGGCCCCTGGGCCGGGCCGTCGGGCCCGGCGGAATCCCCCTCGGGTCGGCGGCGCGCCCGGGCGCCCGGGCCCGGCCGTGCTGCTCCGGGCCGGTTTGGGGTGCGTGGTGGACCCCTGGTAACGTGGGGCGCTGCACCTGGCGTCGGCATGCCCTCTCAGCAGGTCCGACGGCCGCGCGGTGCAGACCTCCCCCAGCCTTCGGCCGGGGGGACCCCAGAACCGTTTACACACAAGACTGAGGCTCCTTCGTGGCGAACATCAAGTCCCAGATCAAGCGCAACAAGACCAACGAGAAGGCGCGCCTGCGCAACAAGGCCGTCAAGTCCTCGCTGAAGACCGCTCTGCGCAAGGCCCGTGAGGCCGCTGCCGCCGGCGAGACCGAGAAGGCCACCGTGCTGGCCCGCGCCGCCTCCAAGGCGCTGGACAAGGCCGTGAGCAAGGGCGTCATCCACGCCAACCAGGCCGCCAACAAGAAGTCGGCCATCACCAAGCGCGTCAACGCCGTCCAGGCCTGACGCCCCCGGGGCCCCCGGCCCCACCCCCTCGGGACGCACCGGCCCTCTACCCGGTCACCCGAGGCGAGACAAGACTCGCACCGTACGCGGCCTGCGTTCGCCACGCGGGTGCGGTGCACAGCAGTACGACAGGCGCCGCAGCGGCCCTCCTTTCCGGAGGCTGCTGCGGCGCCTGTTGCGTTGTGTGGCCGGCCCGCTATGGTCGGTCACGGCAGACCGGGGATCACGCCCCCCGTCGAGGCACCGGCCGGGCGGTCGCGTCCGGCGGTCGGCAGCCGGTGCTCGATGGTCGGTGCTCGGCCGGACCGGCTTGACCGACTGTCGCGTTCCACGGGGCGGGTCGCGGTCGACGGTCGGCCGAGGCCCGTCGAGGCACATCGAAGGCTCAGGGGGGAACCAGCCATGGCGACGCCACCGCCACCACCACCGCCGCAGAGCGGACCGGGGTTCACCGGCTTTCCGCACCAGCAGCAGCCCCCGGGCGGCGCACCGGGGTTCGGCCCGCCGCCCGGGCTGCCCAGCTCCCCGGGGCTGCCGTCCACCGCCCCCGGACTGCCTCCGGCCCCGGGCGGCGGCGCAGGCGGCAGCGGGCCGGCGGGCGGGCCCGGCGGTTCCGGCCGCCGCGGCGGGAACCTGCGCCGGAACACCGTCTGGGCATTCGTGGGCGCCCTCCTGGCCTCGGTCGTCTGGTCCGGCGCCGTGGCCCTCGTACCCAGTCTGGTGAAGAACCACCCGACCGCTCAGGACCTCCACGGGTACCACGCCATCGACAAGATCTGCGCGACGGGCAAGCTCGCCGCGTTCCGGCAGAAGTACAAGATGGTGGACAACTACCCGCTGGAACACACCGGCCGGAACAGCTCGATGGACACCATGCGCTGCTACGCCCTGATGAAGCGCACCGTCAGCGGCAACGACACCCCGGACTACGCCACCCTCGACATCCGCGTCGAGCTGCACAAGGCCGTCGACCCCGCACCCGAGTACACCGCCACCCGGGACTACCTCCAGCAGCAGAAGTACGAGATCACCGACGTGCCGAACCTCGGCCAGGAGGCCTACTACGCCTACGGCGACGAGCCGACCAGCTCGGACCGGACCTACCACGACATCAACTACTACCTGCAGGTCCGGGACGGCGGCATGACGTTCTCGCTCTACTGGACGGACAACTACCAGGACGGCAAGAACTACACGCTGGACCGCGACAGCGTCCGGCGGGCCATGCTGGACGACACCCGGGACATCCTCAAGGCGATCGGCGGCACGTAGCCGAGGTCGGGGCGCAGCTCCGGCCGAGGGTCGTCGGGGCCGGCGACCGGCTGCGGCCCGGCGCTTGCTGCCCGATCTGCTCCGCTCGATCCGCTCAGTAGGGGCGCGAGCCCGCGCGGGAGGCCTTCGCGACGGCGACCACGGCCCGCTCCAGCGCGAACGCCGGATCGTCGGAACCGCCCTTGACCGCCGCGTCCGCCTGCGCGATCGCGGTCAGGGCGGCGGCCACACCGTCGCCCGTCCAGCCGCGCATCTGCTGGCGGACCCGATCGACCTTCCACGGCGGCATGCCGAGCTCGCGCGCGAGGTCGGCCGGGCGCATGTTCCGCCCGGCGGTCGCCAGCCGGCCGATGCTGCGGACCCCGGACGCCAGCGCGTAGGTGATCCCGGTCGGCGGCTGGCCCACGGCCAGCGCCCAGCGGAGCCGCTCCAGCGCCTCGGCGGCCCGGCCGGTGACCGCCAGGTCCGCCACCTCGAAGCCGGTCGCCTCCGCCCGGCCGCTGTAGTAACGGGCCACCACGGTGTCGTCGATGGCGCCCTCGACGTCCGAGGTGAGCTGGCTGCACGCGGCCGCGAGCTCGCGCAGGTCACTGCCGAGCGAATCCAGCAGCGACTGGCACGCCTCCGGGGTCGCCGAGCGGCCGAGGGTGCGGAACTCGCCCTTCACGAAGGCCAGCCGCTCCGACGCCTTGGTCAGCTTCGCGCACGCGACCTCGCGGCCGCCGGCCTTCCGGCCGGCATCCAGCAGGCCCTTGCCCTTGGCCCCGCCCGCATGGACCAGGACCATGATCACTTCCTCGACCGGCGACTCGATGTACGCCTTGACCTCCTTGACGGAGTCGGCGCCGAGATCCTGCGCGGCCCGGACCACGATCACCTTGCGCTCGGCGAACAGCGAGGGCGTGGTCAGCTCGGCCAGGCTGCCGGGCTGGAGGCTCCCGGGCGCGAGGTCCCGCACGTCGGTGTCCGGGTCCGCCGCCTTCGCCGCCGCCACCACCTGGGCGACCGCACGGTCGAGCAGCAGCTCCTCCTGGCCGACCGCGAGGGTCAGCGGGGCGAGCAGGTCGTCGGGTGCACTCTTCCTGGCCATCGCCTACCAGCATCCCACGCGCCACGGACAGCCCCGGCCCGTCCCGGACCGTGGGCTCCGGGCTGCGGGCTGCGGGCTGCGGGCTGCGGGCTGCGGGCTGGGCGGGCTCCGGGACGGAACCGGCCGGTGCGGGACGGCGCGGTGCTGCCCTTACGTGCAGGGGGAAGCGACCGGGCGGGCGGGCAGCGGGGGGTGGGCGCCGACCGCTCAGGCAGCGCCGGGAGAATGGAGGGGTGAGCGACGACCCCACCACCAACCACCCGGACGCCTTCGACCCTGCCGCCCGGCAGCTCCTCGTCCTGCCCGACCGCGACGCCGCCGAGGAGACCGCCGAGGAACTCAGCGCCAACCACCCCGACCTCGGCGAGCTCGAAATCGTCCGGGACTCCCTCGCCGGCGAGGACGACGCCGAGGACGCCCAATGGCTCGTCGTCGTCGAGCCCCCGGAGACCGGCTGGACACCCGGCCTCCTGAGCGCGCTCGACGCGCTCGCTGCCGAGGCCGAAGGCTGGCGCGAACAGGGCTGACCGGGCGCACCCCCTGCTCCTCCTGCCCCCTGCACCTCCCCCATCTCCCGCACGCCCCGCACATCCCGCGCGCCGGGCCGGATCGCCACGGATCCGGCCCCCGGCGGTTGGTCCTCGACCTCGTTCCTGACGGGCCGCTGGATACAATCCGACGATGTTCAACCTTCGCGCCCGCACGGCGGTTTTCGACATCGACGGCACGCTCTGCTTCGACGGGCGGACGATCGACGACCGGATCCTCGCCGCGATCGGCGAGTGCGAACGCGTCGGCCACCACCTGGTGTTCGCGTCCGCCCGGCCCGTGCGGGACCTCCTGCCGGTCCTCGACGGCGCCTTCCCCTCCGCGACGCTGATCGGCGGGAACGGGAGCCTCGTCTCGGTCGCCGGCCAGGTCCGGGCCCGGGCCGCGTTCGGTCCCGCCGAGCTCGGCGACCTGATGGCGGCGGTCGGGCAGTACGAGGCCGCCTACCTCGCCGACGGGCCCTGGGACTACGCCTACACCGGACCGGCCGACCACCCGATCCGGAGCCGCGTCGACCAGGGCGAACTCGCAACCGGGGTGAGCCTCGCCGAGCTTCCCGAGGTCGTGAAGTTCCTCGTCGTCGGTGCGTCGGACATGGCTGCCCTCGCCGAGGTCGGCCGCGGGCTCGGACTGACGGTCAACCACCACCTCGACGAGGCGATCATCGACTTCGCCCCGGGCGCGACAAACAAGTGGGAAGCCCTGACGTCGATCGGGATCGACGAGTACGTGGCCTTCGGCAACGACATCAACGACTTCGACCTCCTGCGGAACGCGGAGCGAGCGGTACGCGTCGGCGCGCACCCGGGCCTGGACGGCATCGCCCAGGTCACCGTCGCGGCCGACCCTCAGGCCGTCGCCGCCGAGATCACCATGCTGGCCCGGGCGACCGAGGCCGCCGTCCAGCCGTAGAACCACCGACGGGCCTGCACCGCCGGCCGGTCGTCACCGATGGCCCCGGGCCACGGCCCGTCCGACCACGGCCCCCGGCCCCCGGCCCGAGCGGCCCGAGCGGCCCGCACATCGCGGCAGCCTCCTCCCCCGGCCGGCGGGCCCCGCCGGCCGGGTGCCCGCCCTCGACCTGCTCACCGCTGCCAGGATCGCCCCGGGCGTGCCGCCGGAGCAGGACCGGCGAGCCGCGGTCGCCCGGGCAATCCTGCCCGGGCGACCGACACGGACACGGGGTGCGGCCGGTCCGAAGTCCGATCTCTCCCCCCGGGCCCCGCCCCGCCCCCCGCCCCTCCCCCTCGCCCTCCCTCCCCTTCCCCTCCTCCCCACCGGGGAGAGAGAACAGGTGAGCGGGGCGCTGCTCAGATCGGCGGGGCGCGCGGGGCGCCGGGCGAGTGGACCGGGTCGACGGCACGAGGGCCGGGCAGCTGCCTAGCCGGCCGGCCGGCGAGATGCTGGGGGACATGCGGGTGCACCGCTGCGGCAAGCCGGGCCGGGGTGTCGCCGATCACGGCGATGTCCCCGGTCCGGTCCGTACGCAGCACCGTGGCGCCGAGAGAGCGCAGGTGATCCACCGTCCGCGCCGACGGATGACCGTACGGATTGCCCTCCCCGCAGGAGATCAGCGCCAGTCGTGGGCCCAACGCCGCGGTCAACGCCCAGTCCTGGTGCGCCGAACCGTGATGGGCCACCTTCAGCACGTCCACCCTGACGCCACCTCCCCACCTCTCCAGCAGTGCCGACTGGGCCGGCGGTTCGAGATCTCCCAGCAGCGCCAGCCGCAGCCCTCCCGCGAGCGTCACCAGCAGCGCGACGCTCGCGTTGTTGGCACCGGACGCCTCCACGGGAAGCCGGGCCTCCGGCCAGACCACCTGCCAGGAGAGTCCACCTCCGGCCTCCCGCCGCTCACCCCGGCGGGCCCGCAGCAGCGGGACCCCTGCTGCCGCCGCCCACCCGGACACCCGGGCCGCCTCACCGGGCGGGTCGTCCACCGTCGTCCCCTCGATCGCGCCCACCGCTCGCCCGCGCAACACCCCCGGCACACCCTCCACGTGATCCGCGTGGAAATGCGTCACCACCAGCAACGGCACCCGGGTGATCCCCAGATCGCGCAGACAGCGGTCCGCCGCCTGCGGATCCGGTCCGGCGTCGACCACCACCGCGCTGTCCGGCCGGCCACCACCCTCCGGGAGCACGGGCATCACCACCATGTCGCCCTGGCCCACGTCGCACATGACCAACCGCCAGCCCTCGGGTGGCCAGCCGGTCGCCAGCCGTGCGAGCACCGGCGGCCGCAGCAGCACGGCCAGCAGAACCAGGAGGAGGAAGCCCGCCACCAGGGGTCTGATCCAGGCACCGCCCCTGCGGGAGCCGGTGGCCCCACCACTGCGCGGCAGCAGCAGCGGAACCGTCCAGCACACCGCGACAGTGGCCAGGGCGAGCGTCACCGTGCCGAGCGGTCCGCCGGGCCAGGACAGCCGGCCGCCCGGCAGTTCGGCACCGTGCCGGGCCACAGCGGCCAGCCAGCCGACCGGGAGGCCCGCCACCTCCGCGAACATCCGGGCCGGGGCCGGGAAGAGCGGCTCCAGTACCAGCACCGCGCAGCCGAGCAGCGTCGCCGGGGCCACCGCGAGTTCGGCCAGCAGGTTGCACGGGACGGCGACCAGGCTGATGTGCCCGGACAGCACCACCGTCACCGGGGCGCAGAGCGCCTGCGCCGCGGCCGTCGCCCCTAGTGCGCCCGCCAGGTGGTTCGGCCAGCCGCGGGCCTTCAGCGCCCGGGCCCAGTGCGGGCCGAGGACCAGCAGACCGGTGGTGGCCAGCACCGAGAGCAGGAAGCCGAAGGAGCGTGCCAGCCGGGGATCGAGGAGGACCAGGATCAGGACGGTGCCGGAGAGCGCCGGCACCGCCTGGCGCGGGCGCCCGGTGGCCAGGGCCAGCAGGCCGATGAGCCCCGTGCCGGCCGCCCGCAGGACGCTGGGTTCCGGGCGGGAGACGGTGACGAAGGCCAGGGTGACCGCCGCCCCGACGAACGCGGTGGTGCGCAGCGACAGCCCGAACAAGGCTGCCAGGCCGCGCCGTTCGGCCGTACCGGCCTGCCCGGGTGCGCCGAGCAGAACACCGAGGACGATCGCCAGGTTGGCGCCGCTCACCGCGACCAGATGGGCCATGTCGGTGGCCCGGAACGCTTCCAGGAGATCGCCGGGCAGACGGGAGGTGTCCCCGACGACCAGGCCCGGCAGCAGCCCGCGCGCGTCCGGCGGGAGCCCGTCGCTTGCCGACCTCAGACCTGCCCGGAGCCGGCCGGCGACGCGTTGCGGCAGGCTCGCGGGCGCCAGCTCCCGGGGCGGCCCGTGCGCGATCAGCAGCGCGGCCGAGTCGTCGTGTCCCTCCCCCGCCGGACGGACGTCGGCCTCCACGGCCACCCTGGCCGACGGGAGAAGCCCCTGCCACCGGTCGATGTCCGGCCCGCGCACCAGGACCGTCACCGGGGTCCGCGTGCCGGTCGCCCCGGCGCCCGGACCGGATCCGGGGCCGGCCGTCACGGTGATCCGGTCCACCACGGCCTCCACGGTGAGGACGGCCTGCCCCGCAGCCGTCCCCCTGGTCCGGGAAGTCCGGGTACGCGGGTCCGCGGTGACCGTCAGCTCGACGCCCACCTCGGGGGCGGGCCCCGCGACCTGGGTCAGCGCCGGCAGCGGGCCCCGGCGGAGGTCGGAAGTGTGCAGCAGTGTCACGGCGGTGGCCGCCGCACCGGTCAGCAGTACCGCGGCAACCGTCACAGCGCTGCCGCGGCGACGGCGCACGCCCGGGCGGACGAGCAGGAGGACGGCGACGAGCACGGCCGCACCCGCCACTGTGAGCAGCAGGAGGGCGTGCCCCGCGGCCGGACCGAGAACGGCCGCCATGACGACCCACGCGGCGAGAGCAGGGAGGAGGAGCCGAAGATCCCCGGTGGGCGGCGGACTTGAGGACGGACGAGTGGCGGGGACGGCGGTGGCGGCGATGACGGCACCTCCCTTCAGTGAGGTCTACGCGGCAGTGAGGCAACGGGGGCAGTGGGACAGCAGGGCAACAGCGAATCGGCGGGCCGGAGCAGCGGGCAGGGCGGCACAAGTCAGGCTCTGTACCACGTGGTTGACGGTCCGGGCCGGTGGCCGACGGCTCACCGGCGACCGGCGATCGGCCACCGGTCAGAGTGTGAGCATCGGTTTGATCTCCGCGTACGTCCGCTCGCCGATGCCGCTCACCTGCCGGAGCTGGTCCAGCGCGCGGAACGATCCGTGGGAGACGCGGAACGCAAGGATGCGCTGGGCGAGCGTCGGGCCGACGCCCGGGAGAGTGTCGAGCTGTTCGAGGGTGGCGTGGTTCAGACTGACCGGTTGTCTCGGTGCAGACGCCGCGGCCGGGCCGGCGCCGGTGCCTGCCCCGCCCACCGGCGGCGCGGCGGACTCGCCGACCAGGATCTGCTCGCCGTCCGCCAGCACCCTGGCCAGGTTGAGGTTCTTGGTATCGGTCTCGGGCAGCGGGCCACCCGCCACCCGGAGCGCGTCCGCCACCCGGGAGCCGCCGGGCAGGGTGTGGACGCCGGGCGAGTGCACCCGGCCGCCGATGTCGACCACCACCACGGGGCTCGCCTCCGGTCCACTCGCGGTGCCGGCGCCACTTGCACCGCCCGCGCCCGGGGGCCCGGGGCCGGCGCCGGGCTCCGACGGCGCCGGGCCGCTCACTCCCGGCTCCACGGGGGCGCCTGCCACCGCGGGCACCTCGACCGGCCGCGGCCGGGCCAGCCAGAAGTGCTGCACGCCGTAGCCGACCGCGAGCAGCAGCAGGACGACCAGCCCCAGGACCGCCCGCCGGTCGAGCATCACCGCCGGTCCGAACCGGAGTCCGGACCGGACCGGCTGCGCGCGCACCACGCTGTCACCGGTCTCGTCGTCACCCACCACCGTGCCGAACGGCAGCTCCGGTCGAGCCGCCTCGGCGAGTGGTCCGGGCGACGGTCGGCGCACCGGCCGGGCCGACCCACCGGTGGTCGAAGGCCCGTCCGCACCGGCGGCCCCGTCGGCCAGACCCTCAGCCGGGCCGACCGCTCCCTCCGCCGCTCCCCCAACCGGCCCTTCGACCGGCCCTTCGACTGGCCCGTCGGCCGGTCCGGCCCCGGCCGGCAGCAGGACCGCCATGCGCAGGCGGGCAGTGTCGCTGATCTCCTGGCGCCTCGTCGCGCCGAACTTCAGGCTCGTCATGCCGAGCATGGTAGGAGCCGCCGGGCGCGGCGGGGAGATTCAGCTAAACCCTGTGGAAAACCCGGGGGTTGTGGATAAATCAGGTCACCCGTACGAGGGATTCGAGCACATCGAAGTTGACCACCGGTCACCCGGACCGGTCACCCGGAGCGCCGGCTCGGGCGGCCGCGCCTCACCGCGGTGAGACCACCACCGCCAGCAGTCCGGGCCCGACGTGCGCACCGATCACCGCGCCGACCTCACCCACGTAGAGCTCCCGCAGCCCGGGGATCCGCCGCCGCAGCCGCTCCGCGAGCGGCTCGGCCCGCTCCTCCGCCGCAAGGTGGTGAACGGTGACGTCCACCTCCAGCTCCGCCGCCCGCTCGACCGCGATCTCCTCCAGCCGGGCGATCGCCCGGGACGCCGTCCGCACCTTCTCCAGCGGTTCGATCCGCCCGCCGTCCAGGTGCAGCAGCGGCTTCACCGCCAGGGCCGACCCGAGCAGCGCCCGCGCCGCGCCGATCCGGCCGCCGCGCCGCAGGTACTCAAGCGTGTCCACGTAGAAGAATCCGCTGGTCAGCCCGGTCCGCCGGGTGGCCGCCGCGGCCGCCTCGGCCGCCTCCCGACCCGCCGCGATCGCCTCGGCCGCCGCCAGGACGCCGTACCCGAGGGCCATACCGACCAGCCGGCTGTCCACCACGTGCACCGGGACGGGCGCCTCGCCCGCCGCGAGCCGGGCCGCCTCGACCGTGCCGGACAGCTCACCGGAGATGTGCACCGAGACGATCTCCCGGGCGCCCGCGTCGGCGGCCGCCCGGTAGGCGGCGGCGAAGGTCTCGGGGTTGGGCCGCGAGGTGGTCACCCGCTCCTTGCCCCGAAGCGCCTCGGCCACATCCTTGGGGGAGATCTCCAGGCCCTCGGCGAACACCGTGTCACCGACCGCGACGCTCAGCGGGACCACGGTGATGCCGTGGCGGTCGAGGGTCTCCTGTGGCAAATAGGCCGTGGAGTCGGTGACAAGCGCGAGGTCGGCGGGCATGAGGCGGAGGTTACCCCGCACCCGCCGTGGATGACAGCGCCCGAACCGGGGCGGCCACGGGGTCCGTACGCTCCGTACGCCCACCCCACCGGGACCGGCCGAACGGACCGGCCGCGGACCGACCCCGAACCGACCCCGGACCGACCTAGCGGATGTACCGGATGCACCGGACGGCGGACGCAGCCGGTCGGTCAGCCCGCGGACGATCCGGTCGACGGCTTCCGCAGCCGGTCCGCCAGCCGCACCAGCGGATCGGCCAGGCCCAGCAGCTCCTCGGCGCTCGGCCGCCCCTTCCCGTCGGTCAGCCCGGCCCGCTGCGCGTGCTCCCGGCCGGCCGCCGCACCCGAGGCGGCCCCGGGCGCACCCGAAGCTCCCGAGGCCCCGTTGAAGGCCCCGGCGGCGGGCCCGGCACCCCCCGGGACGGCGTTCCCCGACGCGTCCCAGTGCCTGAGCGCCCCGGCCTCGCTCTCGCACTCCTGGCTGAGCCGGCTCAGCTCGTCGTCCGCGAAGCGGTGCATGCGGTCCTGGGCGGCCCAGCGCATGGTTTCGGCGGAGTGGGTGATCCGCTCGGCCCGCTCGCGCAGTTCGGGCAGCTTGGCGGCGATCCGCCCGGCGTCCGGCTCGCGCTCCAGGATCCGCAGCTCGCCGTCCAGTTCCGTCGCGTGGGCGTCCAGCCGCCGCAGCAGGGCGAGCGACTCGCCGAGCTGGCCGTCCTGGGCCAGCCCGCTCTCCAGGACCTGGCGGGTGCCGTCGAGCGAGGTCCGCAGCCGGAGCCGGACGGCCGAGATCTGACCCTGCGGGCCGGGCTTGGTGAAGGTCTTCGCCTTGAGCGCGGCGTTCTCCACAGCGCGCCGGGCATTGGCCTCGTGGCGCTCCATCTTCTCGCCGACCGACCGCGCCGCCTTGACGACGCCGACGACGACCAGCGCCACCATCGCGATCCCGAAGAGCAGGGCCAGGCCGACCATCACGCCGAGCACGTCCATCACGAGCCACCTTCCGCCAGCCGAACCAGCCCCTACCGGCCCCAACGCGGACCGAACCACCGACAGTTCCACCGTAACGGCCGGACCGCTCCCGGGGGCAGGGCAAAAGGGGCTCCGCCGCCGAGATCAGGGACAGATCGGGGATCTCCCCCAGAAGAAGCCCGGCCCGCAGCCCACCCGGCCCGCCCGGCCCGCCATCCGGCGGCCCGCCCGGTACACCCACCACTCCCGTCCGAAGGAGGGCGTACGAGGAGGGCGTACGAAACAGGGCGTACGAAGCAGGGCGGGCGCCCCGAAGGACGCCCGCCCGTACGCTCCGGCACCGTGACTTCCGGCGCCTACCGGCACTCAGCCGTCAGCCGTGTCAGCCGGTGACGATGTTCACCAGCTTCGGCGCCCGCGCGATCACCTTGCGCACCGGCGCGTCCCCGATCGCGGCGACGACCGCCGGGTCGGCCAGCGCCAGCGCCTCCAGCTCGGCGTCGGAGATCGACGGCGCGACCTCCAGCCGGGCCTTGACCTTGCCCTTGATCTGCACGACGCAGGTCACCGTCTCGTCCACGACGTACGCCGGGTCGGCCACCGGGTAGTCGGTGTGCGCCAGCGACTCGCCGTGGCCCAGCCGGCGCCACAGCTCCTCGGCGATGTGCGGGGCCAGCGGGGCGACGATCAGCACCAGCTGCTCGGCCACCGCGCGCGGCGTGGAACCGCGCTTCACCAGGAAGTTGTTCAGCTCGATCGCCTTGGCGACGGCCGTGTTGAAGCGCAGCCCGGCCATGTCGCCGCGGATGCCGTCGACGGCCTTGTGCAGCGCGCGCAGCGTCGCCTCGTCGGGCTCCTCGTCCGTGACGACCAGCTCGCCGGTCGACTCCGAGACGACGTTGCGCCACAGCCGCTGCAGGAAGCGGTACGAGCCGACCACCGCGCGGGTGTCCCAGGGGCGGGAGACGTCCAGCGGGCCCATCGACATCTCGTACAGGCGCAGCGTGTCGGCGCCGTACTCGTCGGCGATCTCGTCGGGGGCGACGGCGTTCTTCAGGGACTTGCCCATCTTGCCGGCCTCGCGCTTGACCGGCTCGCCCTGCCAGACGTAGCCGCCGTCGCGCTCCTCGACCTCGGTGGCGGGCACCGGGAAGCCCCGCTCGTCACGGTAGACGTCCGCGGTGATCATGCCCTGGTTGAACAGCTTGTGGAACGGCTCGACCGAGGCGACGTGGCCCAGGTCGTGCAGCACCTTGTGCCAGAACCGGGCGTACAGCAGGTGCAGCACGGCGTGCTCGGCACCGCCGACGTACAGGTCGGCGCCGCCGGCCGGCTTCTGCTCGGTCGGGCCCAGCCAGTACTTCTCGTTGGCGGGGTCGACGACGCGCGAGCCGTTGGTCGGGTCGATGTAGCGCAGCTCGTACCAGCACGAACCGGCCCAGTTGGGCATGGTGTTGGTCTCGCGGCGGTAGGTCTTCGGGCCGTCGCCCAGGTCCAGCTCGACGTTGACCCAGGCCTCGTTGCGCGACAGCGGGGTCTTCGGCGAGGAGGTGGAGTCGAACGGGTCGTAGGTGTGCGGCGAGTAGTCCTCCACCTCGGGGACCTCGACCGGCAGCATCGACTCGGGCAGCGCGTGCATCACGCCGTCCTCGTCGTAGACGATCGGGAAGGGCTCGCCCCAGTACCGCTGGCGGCTGAACAGCCAGTCGCGCAGGCGGTAGTTGACGGTGCCCTCGCCGATGCCGTGCTCGCTCAGCCAGGCGGTGACGGCGGCCTTGGCGTCGACGACGCCCAGGCCGTCCAGCGAGATGCCGTCCGGGGTGCCCGCGTCGTGCGCCGAGTTGACGATCACCGAGTCGTAGGTGTCGAACGCGTCGTCCCACTGCGCCGGGTCGGCGCTGCGGCCGTCGGTCGGCCGGACGACGCAGCGCATCGGCAGGCCGAAGGCGCGCGCGAAGGCGAAGTCGCGGTGGTCGTGGGCGGGGACGGCCATGATGGCGCCGGTGCCGTAGCCCATCAGCACGTAGTCGGCGATGAAGACCGGGACGGGCTCGCCGCTGACCGGGTTGACCGCGTGGGCGCCGGTGAAGACGCCGGTCTTGACCTTGGCCTCGACCTGGCGCTCGACGTCCGACTTGGCGGCGGCGGTGGCCCGGTAGGCGGCGACGGCCTCGGCGGGGGTGGCGGCACCGCCGGTCCACTCCTCCTTGGTGCCGGCGGGCCAGGCGGCGGGGACGATCGAGTCGACCAGGCCGTGCTCGGGGGCCAGCACCATGTAGGTGGCGCCGAACAGGGTGTCGGGGCGGGTGGTGAAGACGGTGATCTTCTCGTCGGAGCCGACCGCGAAGTCGACCCGGGCGCCCTCGGAGCGGCCGATCCAGTTGCGCTGCTGCAGCTTGATGGCCTCGGGCCAGTCCAGCATGTCCAGATCGGAGATCAGCCGGTCCGAGTAGGCGGTGATCCGCATCATCCACTGGCGCAGGTTGGACTTGAACACCGGGAAGTTGCCGCGCTCGGAGCGGCCGTCCGCGGTGACCTCCTCGTTGGCCAGCACGGTGCCCAGGCCGGGGCACCAGTTGACCGGCACCTCCTTGGCGTAGGCCAGCCGGTACTCGCCCAGCGCCTCGTCACGCTCGGCGGCGGTCAGCGACTCCCAGGCACGGCCGTCGGGGGTCGCGCGGGTGCCGGACTCGAACTGGGCGATCAGCTCGGTGATCGGACGGGCCTTGCCGGCCTCCTGGTCGAACCAGGAGTTGAAGATCTGCAGGAAGATCCACTGGGTCCAGCGGTAGTACTCCGGGTCGATCGTGGCGATCGAGCGACGCGGGTCGTGGCCCAGGCCCAGGCGGCGCAGCTGGCGGCGCATGTTGACCATGGCCGCCTCGGTGGTGATCCGCGGGTGCTGGCCGGTGGCGACGGCGTGCTGCTCGGCGGGCAGGCCGAAGGCGTCGTAGCCCAGCGTGTGCAGCACGTTGTGGCCGGTCATCCGCTGGTAGCGGGCGTAGACGTCGGTGGCGATGTAGCCCAGCGGGTGGCCGACGTGCAGGCCCGCGCCCGAGGGGTACGGGAACATGTCCATGATGAAGCTGTGCGGCCTCGCGGCGACGTCGCCGGCGGCCGGATCGGCCAGGTCACCGACCGGGTTGGGGGCCTGGAAGGTCCCCTCCTTCTCCCAGATGTCCTGCCAGCGGGACTCGATCTCCGCCGCCAGGTTGGCGCTGTACCGGAACGGCTCGGTTGCGGCCTCGGCCGCGCCGGAAGCAGGGGTCGTCTCGCTCATGGTCCTTCGGGCTCCATCGATGTCAGTTGGCGAACCGGGCCGGTGACCGGACAGGTGACCGGGCAGGTGACCGAACGGGTCCCGGCTGCGGACGGCCGGGGGCGGCCGGAGCGGCCGGGCGGTTGCGGAAAGGCGGTGGAAAACAAAAAAGCCCCTCGCAGGAGGGGGTGCCACGCCGACTCCGACAGCCGCCCGAGAGCGGGGCCGGTCCTGGTCAGCGCGGCCGGCTAAGGAGCAGGCGCACGGTTCGCATGGGCTCAGGGTACCGCAAGGGCATCAGGCCTCTCCCGGCAATACCGCGCGGGAGGCCGCGTCGAAGTCGCGCAGTGCCCGGGCGACCCGCTCGGACTGCATGCCGGCGGCCAGCGCCCGGGCCCGGTCGGCGGTGGCGGCGGCCTCCCGGTGACGGCCGGCGCGGCACTGGGAGTCGGCCAGCCGGACCATCAGCAGGGCCCTGGCCCGGGCCCGGCCGGGGCCGAGACCGGCGACCGCCCGCGCGAGCAGCGGACGGGCCTGCCGGTGGTCGCCGAGAAACAGGTACCCCTCCCCCACCATGCCCGCGAGGTCCGCCCACGCCTCCCCCGCCCCGGCGGGCTCCGCCTGCGCCACCACCTGCCCCGCCTGCCCCGCCTCCCCGACGACGCCCGGCTCCCCGGCCTCGCCCGGTTCCCCGACCGCCCCGACCGCCCCGGCCGCGCCCGGCTCCCCGACCGCGCCCAGCTCCGCGAAGGCCCGCTCGGCCGCCGCCCGCACGAGGTCGGGCTCACCCCGCCGTCCGTACGCCCGGGCGATCCGCCCGAGCTGGAGCGCCCGGTCGGCCGGGCCGAGTGCGTCCCCGGCCGCCTCCAGCGCCCCGACGAGCGCGCCGACCGCGTCCAGCCCCCGCCCGCCGGCGCTCTGGGTGGCCAGCACCACCAGGGAGCCGACCACGCCCACGCCGAGCCGCCGGTCCCCGCTGACGTGCGCGGCCCGCAGCGCGGCCACGAAGGCCCGCTGGGCGGCCGCCTCGTGGCCGAGGTCGTACGCGGCCCAGCCGGCCAGCCGGGCGAACCGGGCGGCCGTGCCGTAGAGCGCGCGGCCGAGCTGCTCGTCGTACTCACCGAGCTCCAACAGCTTCGCGACCAGGGCCAGTTCGGCGCGGGCCGCGCCGAGCACCAGCCCGCCGCCACAGGCGCGCTCCAGGCGCAGCTTGCTCCGGTGGGAGAGCCGGAGGTCGCCGACCAGGCCGGGGTCGATCCGCAACGCGCCCTCGCCACCGCCGACCGCCGGCGGCGGGGTGGCCAGCCGCCGGGCGGCCCCGTCGAGGTCGGCGCCGCGGAACAGGTCGGTGAGGCGGACCGGACCGGCGTCGGTGGCGGCCTCGCGCAGCGCGGTCTGCGCGGTGTCGGCCGTCCACGCGTCGGTGAGCAGGTGCGGCGAGAGGATCTTGGCGCCCCGGTTGCCGCCCATCCGGCCCCACAGCTGCTCGTAGGTGACGGCGATGCCGAGGGTGCGGCCGAGCACCTCGCAGACGGCCTGGTCGTGCGGGCTGCGCGGCACCATGCCCCGGTCGCGCCACTTGTACGGGGCGGTGGAGCTGATCGCCAGGCCGGGCGGGAGGGTGAGGTTCACTTCGCGGGCGAGGCGCTCCGGGTTCCAGCCCAGCTGGTGCAGTATCCGGGCCAGCTCCTCGTTTCGTCTGCGCTCCAGATCGGCCATGGCACGACGGTAGCGGCCGGCCGGGGGCGGCTGCCGAGCGCTTCCCGAAAACGGGCCGCCCGACACCGGCCACCGCTCCGGCCACCGACCCGGCAACCCGGCAACCCGCGACACACGAACCACGAACCACGGAAACGCCGAAGGCCGCCTCCCTGTACGGGAGACGGCCTTCGATTCCTGTGGAGCTACGGGGAATTGAACCCCGGACCTCTTGCATGCCATGCAAGCGCTCTACCAACTGAGCTACAGCCCCTCGACCTGCGTTGTCACCGGAGGTTTCCTTCGGTTTCCCTCGGCGACATCGACTACTTTACACGCTCGAAGGGGTGCTCCACGAATCCGTTACCGGAGGTACCTCCGGCAGCGGCCAAGCACGGCTCACCGCCCCACGCGCACCCCCACCCCCGGGCCCCGTCGCCCCGCCCCTGCGCCCCGCGCGCCGCACCGCCCCCCGCCGGCCCGGCGCCCGGGCCGCTACCCGGCCGAGCGCCGGGCACGGGCGGCGAAGACCGCGGCGACCGCGATGGCCCCGGCGATCACGACCGTGGTCACCAGCAGCGCGTGCCCGGAGTCGCGGGCCGTCGACGGGAGGTCGGTGGCACCGAGGAAGACCGAGCCGAGCACCGCCACCCCGACCACCTGGCCGAACTGGACGACCGTCACCATCACCCCGCTGGCGTCCGCCGCATCGGCCTGGGCCACCCCGGCCAGCGCCCGGGCGAACAGCGGCGAGTACGAGCAGCCCGCGATCAGCCCGAGCACCGTCATCAGCACCAGCGCCATCGTGCCGATCTCCGCACCGTCGCCCAGCAGCACGCCGAGCGACAGGTAGCCGGGGGCGAGCAGGGCGGCGGCCAGCAGCGGCAGGACGCCGTGCAGCCGGCCGGGCAGCCGGTGCCAGCGCAGGCTGGAGAGGCCGAAGCCGATCGCGACCGGGGCCGAGCAGAGGCCGGCCCGCAGGGCGTCGTGTCCGAGGCCGGCCTGCTGGTGCAGGGCGAAGGCGAACAGGAATCCCGCGAAGGCCGCCATGATCATGAAGATCGCGCCGGCCGCCGGACGCAGCCCGGGCGCCGCCAGGACGCGGCCGGAGATCAGCGGGCTGCCGCCGCGCCGGGCGATCCGCCGCTCCACCACCACGAACAGGCCGAACAGCACCGCGCTGGCGGCGAGCATCGCCCAGCCCCAGACGGGCCAGCCCAGTTCGTGGCCGAGCACCAGCGGCACCACCAGCAGGCCCAGGGCCGCGCCGAGCACCACCAGGCCCGGCAGGTCGAAGCCGCGGTCCCGGTCGCCGGGCAGGCGCGGCAATAGCCGGGCGCCGGCGGCCAGCAGGGCCAGGCCGATCGGCACGTTGACCAGGAAGACCGGGCGCCAGCCCGTCCCGAACAGGTCGGCGTCGACCAGCACCCCGCCGAGCACCTGGCCGATCGCCATGCCGCCGGCCAGCACGCCCGAGTAGAGCCCGAGTGCGCGGGTCCGGGCCGTGCCGGTGAAGGTCCGCTGCAGCAGGCTCATCACCTGGGGCACCATCAGCGCCGAGCCGGCACCCTGGAGCAGCCGGAAGGCGATCAGCCAGCCGGTGGCCGGGGCGAGGCCGCAGGCCAGCGAAGCGGCGGTGAAGGCGGCCAGGCCGGCCTGGAACAGCCGGCTGTAGCCGTGGCGGGCGCCCAGCCGGGCGCCGGTGATCAGCAGCACCGCGTAGGCGATGGTGTAGCCGGCGATGACCATCTGGAGTGCGGCGCCGGAGGCGTGCAGGTCGGTGCGGATGGTCGGGACGGCGACGTTGACGATCGAGACGTCGAGGATGGCCATGAACTGGCCGCAGAGAACGAGGGCGAGGAGCAGTCCGGGTCGTACCGCCCGGGTCGGGGTACCGCTGCCGACCGCGGCGGGCCGGGTCTGAAGGTCCGTCATGCGTCCAGCCTCGCCGCTGCCCGGTACTGGTGGTTAGAGCCTGGTGATCCTGGTACCGGCAGCACCTGTTTGCGGTCCGGGGTCTGCGGCACGATGGCGTGATGACCGTCCTGGACGACATCGGCCACACCGCCCGCACCCCGGCGCGCCGCAAGAACCACCCGGCCCTCAAGGACCCCGACAATCACACGGGCCTCAAGGCGGACATGGACCTCACGACCCCCGCGGACCGAAAGGACCGCAGGGACCACAGGGACCGCCGCCGGACCGAGCTGGCCAGGTTCCTGAAGGCCTGCCGGGCCCGGGTGACCCCGGAGGACGTCGGCCTGCCGCCGGGGCTGCGCCGCCGCACTCCGGGGTTGCGCCGCGAGGAGGTGGCGCAGCTCGCCGGGGTCGGGGTCACCTGGTACACGTGGCTGGAGCAGGGGCGGCCGATCAACGCCAGCGAGCAGGTGCTGCTGGCGGTGGCCCGGGCGCTGCGGCTGGACGGCACGGAGCGCGAGCACCTGTTCCGGCTCGCCGGGGTGTCCTCCGCCGCACTGGCGGCGCAGCCCGACCCCCCGGTGCTGGACCCGTCCACCCAGGTCATCCTCGACGCGCTGGCGCCGCTGCCGGCCGCGGTCTCCAACACCCGGTTCGACGTGCTGCTGTACAACCGGCCGTACGAGTCGCTGTTCGGCACCAACCGGATGAGGACGGACAGCGGGCAGTTCAACAGCATCTGGTGCACCCTGCTCGCGCCGCCGTGCTGCAACCCCTTCCTGAACCGGGACGAGGCGCTGCCGCGGATGGTCGCGGTGCTGCGTTCCGCGTACGGCAAGCACGTGGGCGAGCCGGCCTGGGAGGAGCACGTCCAGAAGCTGTCGGCGCGCAGCGAGCTGTTCCGGGAGCTGTGGGAGCGCCAGGAGGTGGCGCCGCCGGTGACGTGGCTGCGGGTGTTCAGGCACCCGAAGGTCGGGGCGCTGCGGCTGAACGCCTCGTACCTGACGATGCCCGGGGTGCCCGAGACGTACGTGGTGGTCTACGTGCCGGAGGGCCCGGAGGACCGCGCGCGGATCGAGGAGCTCGCCACGCTGCCGCCGGGTGGCTGGCTGAACCCCTGCCACGAGTACGGCGCCGGGGCCTGACGGTACGGCGCCCCCGGCCGCCCGCAGCACGGGTACGCCACCGCCGGAGGGCGCCACCCGCCGGAAGGCCGGAGCACCGAAACGCCGGAGGACCGAAACGCCGGAGGACCGAAACGCCGGAAGGCCGCCACCCGGTGGGTGACGGCCTTCTCGCGGTCTGTGGAGCTACGGGGAATTGAACCCCGGACCTCTTGCATGCCATGCAAGCGCTCTACCAACTGAGCTACAGCCCCGCGACACGCACGGTCCTCGCGGACCGCAGGTGCGGAGTGGAGCTACGGGGAATTGAACCCCGGACCTCTTGCATGCCATGCAAGCGCTCTACCAACTGAGCTACAGCCCCGCACTCACCGGATTTCCCGCTTCCCTTCCGGGCCGCGTTCCCTCCGTGCGAACGAGCAAAACTCTAACTGGTCAGGCCCGGAACTGCGAAATCCACCCCGTGGACCACTCGGCCGCCGCCGGCCGGCACCGCTCGGGAGGCGCCGTCCGGCGCTGCCCGGGCCGCCGTCCGGCGCGGCTCAGGTGTCGTCGCCGATCACCGGCTGGGGCAGGGTGCCGGCGTTGTGCTCCAGCAGGCGCCAGCCGCGCGCGCCCCGGCCCAGGACGGACCAGCAGCAGTTCGACAGGCCGCCGAAGCACTCCCAGAGCGCGGGATCCAGGCCGAGCAGCTGTCCGAGCATGGTGCGGATGGTCCCGCCGTGGCTGACCACCACCAGGGTGCCGTTCTCCGGAAGTTTCTCGACGGCTTCGAGCACCACCGGCACGGAGCGCTCGGCCACCTCGGTGGAGAGTTCGCCCCCGCCGCGGCGGACCGGCTCGCCCTGCGCCCAGGCCGCGTACTCCTCGGGGAAGCGCGCGCGGATCTCGGCGTTGGTGAGGCCCTGCCAGGTGCCGGCGTACGTCTCCCGGAGCCCCTCGTGGTGCTGCACGTCCAGACCGGTGATCCTGGCCAGTTCGTCGGCGGTGCGCCGGGCGCGCTGGAGGTCCGAGGAGATCAGCAGGTCGGGCCGCAGGCCGGAGAGCAGCCGGGCCGCCCGCTGGGCCTGCAGGACGCCCTGGCCGGTCAGCTCGATGTCCGTGGTGCCCTGGAACCGCGATTCGAGGTTCCAGGAGGTCTGGCCGTGCCGCCAGAAGACGATGCGCGGACCCCGCGCGTCCCGGCTCAGCTGTAGTCCTCGGCGCCGAAGTTGTCGGCCGGGGCGACCTCGGCCGGGGTGATGGCGTTGCCGGCCTCGTCGGTGTGCGCGTCGGGGCGGTTGCGCGAGGCGAGCGCGTCGGCCGGCAGCGGCAGCTCGGGGCAGTCCTTCCAGAGGCGGTCCAGCGAGTAGAAGGAGCGCTCCTCCGCGTGCTGGACGTGCACGACGATGTCCAGGTAGTCGAGCAGGATCCAGCGGCCGTCGCGCTCGCCCTCGCGGCGCACCGGCTTGATGTCCAGCTGCTCGCGCAGCTGGTCCTCGATCTCCTCGGCGATCGACTTGACCTGGCGGTCGTTGTTCGCGGAGGCGATCAGGAAGGCGTCGGTGATCGACAGCACCTCGCTGACGTCGAACGCAATGATGTTGTGCGCCAGCTTGTCGGCCGCCGCCTGGGCGGCGACGTTGATGAGTTCCTGGCTGTGCTCGGTGGCGGTCACGATGTTCTTCCGGCTCGTCGGCTTGGGGGCGAGCCCGGCCGTGGCCGGGCATCGCCTTCCAGGATCTCACGCCGCCCGGGCGGCCCCGGAACCGTTTTCCGGGACCGCCACCCTGCCGCCGTGTCGCGGCCCTGCCGCCACCTCGTCGCCGTCCGCGACAGCCGGCCGCCACAGCCGTCCACCGCGGCCCCGCGCCCACCGCAGCCGCCCGCAGCCCGCCTGCGGCCGCCCTGCGGCTCCGCAGCCCGCTACTGGGCCTTCGGCGGCTGGTAGTCCTTGCCGAGGACGACCAGCAGGTCGGCGTTCTGCGCGTCGGTGACCTTCTTCGCCGCCGTCTCCGGCAGGTTGAGGCTGAGCGCGAGGGACTTCGCCGCGGCCTGCCGGGCGTCGTCGGTGTAGCGGATCTCACTGGTCGCCTGGGGCGTCGCCTTGGCCCCGCCGGGGATGAACGTCAGGCCCGCGTTGACCACCTGGACCTGCGCGGCGGCCGCCGACTGGTCGTTGCCGGTGGCGTCCTGGATGGCGACCCGGGCCGGGGTGTCGCCGGCGGCGGCGGCCTTCACGGTGCCGCCCAGCACGTCCTTGACCTGCTTGCCGGCGGTCGCCTCGTCCAGCGAGCCGTCCGGCTTGACGGTCAGCGCGGTGGTGCCGAGGTGGCTCTCCTTGGCCTGCTGGGCCAACTGGACGAGCACGCCGGCCAGCGCGTCCTCCGGCAGCGACGGGTCGAGCACCGCGTTCATGCGGTGCACGTCGTCCTTGGCGTCCTTGAACTCGGTCGGCATGGTGCGCACCACCGCGTCCATCACCTGGCCGAACCGGGCCAGCTGGGCGTCCCGGTTCTCGCCCGCCGCCTGCAGCGTCGCGTAGCCGACCGCCGCCTTTCCGCTCAGCAGGGTGTTCTTGCCGGCCGCGGCGAGCAGCTTGCCGTCCGGCTTGCCGCCTTCGTGGGTCTCGGCGTTGGTGTCGACCCGGACGCCGCCGAGCTGGGCGACGAGCAGTTCGAGGTAGGGGGTGTCCAGCCGCCAGGTGCCCGCCACCGGGGCTCCCAGCACGGTGGTCAGACCGTCCCGGGTGGCCGACGGGCCGATGGCGTCCATCGCCTGGCCGACGGTGGTGACCGGCGGGTCGGCCGGACCGGGCAGCCGGAGGGTGTCTGGCAGCAGCAGCACGGTGCCCTTGTGCCCGGCGGCGTCGTTGACCAGCAGCGCGCTGGAGACCTTGCCCTGGAGGTCGCGCAGGTGCACCACGTTGACCTGGCGCGGGCCGGCCGCGGCCGCCGCGTTCGGCTTGTCCCCGCCGGTGAACCAGAGGTAGCCGCCGGTGCCGGCGGCCGCGACGGCCAGCACCGCGCCGGCGGCGATCAGCCGGCTGCGCAGCCTGCGGCGGCGTTCGGCGCGCACCTCGCTGCGGGACTCGGCGAACTTCAGCCAGTCGATGACGTCCTCGGTCTCCTCCGCCTCCTCGTCGACGAAGGTGAACTCACCGGTGGTGTAGGAGTCCTTGGGCGCCTTGCCGGCACCGGCGCCGGCCCGGGCCGTGCGGCCCCCGCCGACCTGCTCGGACGGCGGCTCGGGGCGGACCGGCGGCTCGGCGGCGGCCGGCCGGGGCGCGCGCGGGCGCGGCGGGGCCGGGGCCGGGGCCGCCGGCTCGGCCTCGGGGCCGGTGACCACCGGCTGCGGGGCGGTGGCGTACTGCTGCGGCTCCTCGTACGGCCGGTAGCCCTGCTGGTACTGCTCCTGCACCTGGCCCTGGGTATGTCCCTGGCCCCGGCCATCGCCGTAGCCGCCCGGCTGCTGGTACGCCTGCGGGAGGGGCTGGCCGTAGTGGTCGTACTGCTGCTGCTCGTACGGCTGCTCGTAACCGCCCGGCTGCGGCTGCTCGTACGGCCGGTAGCCCTGCTGGTACTGCTCCTGCACCTGGCCCTGGGTGTGCCCCTGACCCTGGCCCTGGCCCTGGTGGGCGCCGTAGCCGTCCTGCCCGTACGGCTGCTGCACCGGCTGTCCGTACTGGTCGTACTGCCCGTACTGCTCGTACGGCTGCTCGTACGGCTGCTCGTACGGCTGCTCGTAACCGCCCTGCACCGGCTGCCCGTACTGGTCGTACTGGTCGTACTGCTGACCCGGCTGCTGCCCGTGCTGCGGGTACTGCCCGGTGGACCAGTCGTCCTGCGGTCCCCTGCGCTCGCTCATCCGTCGGCCCTTCCGGGGATCAGGTCCGGTTCGGCGCGTAGAGCGCCCGCTTGTCGATGTAGCGGACCACGCCGTCCGGGACGAGGTACCAGACCGGCTCGCCCTTGGCGACCCGGTTGCGGCAGTCCGTGGACGAGATGGCCAGCGCGGGGACCTCCACCAGGGAGACCCCGCCCACCGGGAGTCCGGCGTCCGAAAGAGTGTGCCCCGGCCGGGTGCAGCCGATGAAGTGGGCGAGCGAGAAGAGTTCCTCGGAGTCCCGCCAGGAGAGGATCTGGGCGAGCGCGTCGGCGCCGGTGATGAAGAAGAGGTCGGCGTCCGGGTGCAGGGCGCGCAGGTCGCGCAGGGTGTCGACGGTGTAGGTCGGGCCCTTGCGGTCGATGTCGATCCGGCTGACCGAGAACTGCGGGTTCTCCGCGGTGGCGATGACCGTCATCAGGTAGCGGTCCTCGGCCGGCGTGACGTGCCGGTCGGTCTTCTGCCAGGGCTGCCCGGTCGGCACGAAGACCACCTCGTCCAGGTGGAACGCGCTCGCCACCTCGCTGGCGGCGACCAGGTGTCCGTGGTGGATCGGGTCGAAGGTGCCGCCCATGACGCCGAGGCGCTTCTTCACCGGTGCCGGTCCGCCGGAACTCCCGGCCTGCTCTCCCATGCCGCCACACCTTACGCGACGCCCGTTACGGTGCGGGAACGCCCGGGTGCGGGCCTGCGGGCGCCCGGTGCAGACCTCGCGGAACCACCGTGCAGACCTCGCGGTCCCCCGGTGCAGACCTCGCGGAACCCGGGTGCGTACGGCGCGGGCCCCGGGCCCGGGGCCGGCCCCGGACATGCGTGGGGGAGCGGCCGGCGCGGCTGCCGGACGCTCCCCGAGCAGCCTCGGAGCCCGGCTCAGCGGTCCCGGTTGAAGCGGGTGGTCACGTAGAGCAGCAGCAGCAGGATGAACAGCGCGGCGCCACCCGTCAGGTACGGGTTGAGGCTGTCGTGGTTGCCCCCCTCACCCTCGGAGGCGAGCAGGTTCAGGACGGGAAGTGCGGCGGCAGTGCTCATGGTCGGCGGACCTTCTCGGCTCGGATGACGGACCAGGGGGTGTACGGGCCGGTGAGGGCCCACCCGTCATCGTACGGGGGGTTACACCGCAACCGCTCGGCGGCCCACTGCGTCTGATCCGGCGTGAGCCGGACCGGTCGGAGCGAGGGGGTGCCGAACGGGAGCGAGCGAGGTGCCGAACGCCGCAGGGGCGGTCACGGGGGGCCGGTCGGTACGGGCTCAGCTGTTGCGGCCGGCCCGCAGCAGGACCCAGGCCAGCAGACCCACGCCGACGAACGAGGCGACCACGATGATCCGCAGGAAGAGCCCCGGACCGTTCTCCGTGGAGATCGGGCCGGCCAGGCTGACAAGGGCGTCGGTGGACATCTGCGGGCTCCTCGGACTGCTCGGTACCGCGGCCAGGTCTGGTCTCGGCTTTCCAGGACATTCAGGGTAGACCGGCCTCACATCCGCGCCGCCCACCGCCCCCTCGGGGTGCGTCCGCGCCGCCCCCTCGGGTCGCGTCCGCGCCGCCGCCGCAGGGGCCCGGGGACGAGTACGCGGGCACGGACGTTGCACAGGCAGTCGTTGCAGGCGAACACCAGCGGGGGCCGGCCACCGGCCGGGGCCGCCGTCGACCAGGAGGGTACCCACACCATGACCGACACCACCGCGAAGGCCCCCAGCCGGCGCCGCCAGCGCTTCCCGGAGATCTCCACCCGGGCCTGGGAGCACCCGGCGGACCGCTCGGCGCTGGTCGCGCTGCGCAAGCTGACCGGCTTCGACGACGTGCTGAAGAAGCTCGCCGGCCTCGTCTCCGAGCGCTCGATCCGGCTGATGTTCCTGGCCACCGCCGTGAAGACCTCCGAGCGGCAGTTCCCCGAGCTGTACAACATGGTGCGCGACGCCGCGTACGTGCTGGACCTCGACAAGGTCCCGGAGCTCTACGTCAGCCAGGACCCGACGGTCAACGCGTACTGCATCGGCATCGACACGCCGGTCATCGTGGTCACCAGCGGCCTGGTCGAGCTGCTGGACGAGGAGGAGCTGCGTTCCGTCATCGGCCACGAGGTCGGGCACGCGATGTCCGGCCACGCCGTCTACCGGACGATGCTGCTGGTCCTCACCAACATCGCCGCCCGGATCGCCTGGGTGCCGCTGGGCAACCTGGCCATCATGGCGATCGTCACCGCGCTCAAGGAGTGGTTCCGCAAGGCCGAGCTCTCCAGCGACCGCGCCGGACTGCTCGCCGGGCAGGACCTCCAGGCGTCCATGCGGGCCCTGATGAAGCTCGCCGGCGGCCACAACCTGGCCGAGATGAACGTCGACGCGTTCCTGGAGCAGGCCGCGGAGTACGAGAAGGCGGGGGACCTCCGCGACGGCGTGCTCAAGCTGCTCCAGGTGCTGCCGCAGAGCCACCCGTTCGCGGTGGTGCGGGTCGCGCAGCTGAAGAAGTGGGCGGAGAGCGACGAGTACCGCTCGGTCCTGGCCGGTGCCTACCCGCGTCGCACCGACGACGCCGAGACCTCCGTGGGCGACCAGTGGAAGGCCGCCGCCGACCACTACACGACCTCGGTGAAGGAGAGCAAGGACCCGCTGATGGGCCTGATCCGGGACGTCGCCGGCGGTGCGGCCACGGTCGGCGGCAAGCTGCGCGACACCTTCACCGGCGCCGGCCGCACCAACGGCTCCGGCAGCTCGGGCAACGGCAACGGCACCGCCTCGGGCAACGGCAACGGCAACGGCTCCGGGTCCCGCGACGCGGACTGATCCCGTTCGACAGGAGCCGGCCCCGCCCGGCCCCGCCCGTGCGACGGCCCCCGGCACCCGCCGGGGGCCGTCGGCGCTCCCGGGGCGCACCGGGCCGCGGCACCGACGGACGCACGCACGGGTCAGGACGGCCCCGGGGCGGCGGCAGGTGCCCCGGACGGGCTCAGCCCGCCAGCACCCCGCAGACCTGCCAGGCCGGCCGGGCGTGGTTGCCCGGGTCGACCGCCGTCGGTGCGGGTGCCGTCGCGGCGTCCGCCCCGGCCAGGACCGGCTGGACGGCGGCGGCCAGCGAGCCGGCGCACGGCACCGGTCCGGCCTGCAGCACCGAGTCCACCAGCCGCAGCTGGGCGGAGGCCAGGTCGACCCGGTCGAACTGGAAGGTCAGCTGCCGGCGCACGGTCTCCAGCGTCACCGGGGCGCCGCTCGCCGCCCCGGCCTGCTTCAGCGCGTAGACGAAGGTGTGGTCGGTGGTGACCTGCAGCGTTCCGCCGTCGGCCTCGTCGATCCGCATCGCACCGGCCACCTTCACGCTGTCGGCCGCCAGCGCGACCTGCGCCGGGTCGAAGCGGACCAGCCAGCCGGTCAGCGCGTGGTGGCGATCGTCGACCGGCTGGGCCACGCTCGCATCGAACTGGGCCTGCTCGCCGGGTGTCACGAAGGCCCGCACCTCGGCGGTGGCGCCCTGGACGAGGGTCGCCGGATCCAGCGAGGAGGCCACCAGGTACCGCTGGACGGTGTCCAGCGCCTTGGTCACCTCGACCCTGCTGAAGTGCTCGGTGGCCGCTCCGGTGGGCGTGCCGAGGCCGATCGCGCCGTCACCGTAGCCGGCCGGCAGCGCGGCGAACGGGGCGGCCGGGTCGGTGACCGGCCGGACCGCCGAAGCCGGGCTCAACGCCACCAGGCTGACGGTCAGTTGGCTGCCCTCCGGACGGATGGCCTGCCGGTTCGGCGAGCTGATGCCGAAGTACACGGCGGCCCCGAAGGCCAGCAGGATCAGCAGCAGCAGTGCGAGCGCCTGCCGCGGCACGGTGCCCAGCGGACCGAGCCGCACCCGCTGGCGGGTCGCCCGGCCGAACGAGCCGGCCAGCCGCTCCCGGGCGGACAGCTCCTGGATCCGGGCAGCCCGGACGAAGGATTCGTCGAAGACGACGGACCGGTATTCGTCATCGTTTCCGGAACCACCGTCGGGCGTACCCTCCGGAGGCTCTCGCGGGTCACCCATGAGACCAGGGTAAGGCGGATCCGGGCCCCGCCACGAGGGCACGGACGCACATTCCCGGGGACGCACCGCGACCGCCCGCCCCGGGGCGCACCACCCCCAGCGGATCAGCCCGCCGGCGCGGTGACCACGAGGGACGGCTCGGCCGGTGCGGGCGCCGGATCGGCCCCCACACTGCTGCTGCCGGACTCGGGCCGCCGGGGCGTACCACCGCCGGCTCCGCCCACGCCCTGGTAGACCGCCGCGACCGCCACCGCGACCAGGCTCACGCCCATGATCAGGGCCAGCACCCAGGCCACCGGCCGGTGCCAGCGCTGCTGGGCGACGTGGCGCCCGCGCGGCGCCCGCACCGGGTCGAAGCCGCCGGAGCGGCCCCACCGGCGGGTCCGGCGCCCGGCCGCCCGGCCGGGGCCCGACCACGGGTCGGGGTAGAGGCGGTCGTCGTCCAGCCCGCTCGGGTACGACCGCAGCTCCAGCGGGAGCCCGTCACCGATCGGGACGTCATAGCCCCAGCCCGTCACCGTCGCGTCCGGTTCGAACCGGGCCTCGGCAGCGGCGAGCTGCCGCTCCTTGGCCGTCGGCTCGTGCACGGCGGCGGAACGGACGAAGGCCTCATCGAAGACCACGGTGGCGAACTCGTCGTCCGCACCACCGTGGTCGGCGCCGTCGGGGTACGGCAAGCCCCCCACATCCTCAGCCACGGATTCAGCGTATTACCGGGCGGGCGTTTTGTCTGTGGCTCCTCGCAGTTGGTCCGTCACACGTGTGACGCGGACCGCCGCCGGGCGGCTCAGCCGGCGTCGGCCGCACCGCCCACGGTCTGCGTCGCCTCGCCCCGGACGTGCCCGTCACCAGTGACGATGTACTTGGTGCTGGTCAGCTCGGGCAGGCCCATCGGACCCCGGGCGTGCAGCTTCTGGGTCGAGATGCCGATCTCGGCGCCGAAGCCGAACTCACCGCCGTCGGTGAACCTGGTCGAGGCGTTGACAGCCACCGTGGTGGCATCGACCAGCTGGGTGAACCGGCGGGCGGCTGCCTGCGAAGTGGTGACGATCGCCTCGGTGTGGCCGGAGGACCAGCGGCGGATGTGCGCGACGGCGGCCTCCAGCGAGGGCACCACGGCGGCGGCCAGGTCGTAGGAGAGGTACTCGGTCTCCCAGTCCTCCTCGGTGGCCGGCACCACGGTGGCCGGCGAGCCCTCCGCGGCCTTGAGCACCGCGTCGTCGCCGTGCACCGTCACCCCGGCCCCGGCGAGCGCCGCGAGTGCCGGCGGCAGGAAGGCGTCCGCGATGTCCTGGTGGACCAGCAGGGTCTCGGCGGAGTTGCAGACGCTGACCCGCTGGGCCTTGGAGTTCAGCAGGATGCCGACGGCCATCGCCAGGTCGGCCCGGGCGTCCACGTAGACGTGGCAGTTGCCGGTGCCGGTCTCGATCACCGGGACGGTCGAGCCCTCGACCACCGCGCGGATCAGCGAGGCGCCGCCGCGCGGGATCAGCACGTCCACCAGGCCGCGGGCGCGCATCAGCTCCTGGACGGAGTCCCGGCTCTCGCCCGGCACCAGCTGGATCACGTCGGCGGGCAGGCCCGCCGCGGCCACGGCGTCGCGCAGCACGGCGACCAGCGCGGTGTTGGAGCGGTAGGCGGAGGCCGAACCGCGCAGCAGCACCGCGTTGCCGGACTTCAGGCAGAGCGCGGCGGCGTCCACGGTGACGTTCGGGCGGGCCTCGTAGATGATGCCGACGACGCCGAGCGGCACCCGGACCTGCCGGACGTCCAGGCCGTTGGGCAGCGTGTAGCCGCGGACCACCTCGCCGACCGGGTCGGGCAGGCCGACCACGTCACGGACGTCCGAGGCGATCGCGGCGATCCGCGCGTCGTCGAGGCTCAGCCGGTCGATCACCGACTCGGCGGTGCCGGCCTCGCGGGCCCGGGCGACGTCCTCGGCGTTGGCGGCGGTGATCTCGGCGCTGCGGGCCACCAGGGCGTCCGCGATCGCCAGCAGCGCGGCGTCCTTCGCCCGGCGCGGCAGCGGGGCGAGCTCGGCGGCGGCCTCCCGGGCTCGGCGCGCTACGGCGAGGACGGGGCTGTCGGCGGTGGCGAGGTCGCTGGTCATGCGCCAAGGGTAGCGACTGCCGGAACGCCGGAGGCCGGGTATTTCGCCCGGTGAGACGCCCCACCGGGCGGGCCGCCGGGCACCCGACC
Organism: Kitasatospora sp. NBC_01560; assembly: GCF_045208415.1. Taxonomy (NCBI): domain Bacteria; kingdom Bacillati; phylum Actinomycetota; class Actinomycetes; order Kitasatosporales; family Streptomycetaceae; genus Kitasatospora; species Kitasatospora sp. NBC_01560. The sequence continues at coordinate 3,401,143 of NZ_CP109364.1, forward strand.
GCACGCCCCACCGGGCGGGCCGCCCGACACTGCGCGGCGCGCGCCCCGCCGCCGTTCCCGCCGTTCCCGCTGTCAGTACGGGTGCACGCCGCCCAGCTGCGGCGGCGGATCGCCGAAGCCCTCGGCTACCCGCTTGTGGTACGTCGCCCGGTCGACGACCTCCAGGCCGACGATCTCCCACGGCGGCAGCTTCGCGGTCGCCTTGTGCTCGCCCCACAGCCGCAGCGCTATCGCCGCCGCGTCGTGCAGGTCGCGGGCCTGCTCCCAGTAGCGGATCTCGGCGTGGTCGGCCGCGTAGCGGGCGGTCAGGAAGAACGAGTGGTCGTGGGCCAGCCGCTCCAGCCCGGCCCGCAGCTCCGGCAGCGGGGTGACCGGCCCGGACACGCTCAGCACCACGTGCCAGAGCCGGGCCTGCTCGGGCACCGTGGGCGGCTCGCCCGCTTCCTGCCGGTCCGGCCGGTTGTTGCGTACCGCGCCGGGCCCGTGCTGCGGCGGACCGGCCGGATCGGCTGGGCCGCTGTCCTCGCGCCCGCCGTCGATGCTGGTCAGCCGCCGGCCCGCCGTTCGTCCGGTCAGCGCTGCCTCGCGCCTGCGTTCCACCGGCGGCCTCCTGTTCGGCGATGTCGTGTCGTCGTCCCCGCCGGCCCCGGCCCGGCACGTACGGGCTGCGCCCCTCCCCGCCCGTGGCCGGGCGTGCACTCCGGGCGGATCCGCCCGTGCCGCGTGCGGGCGGTCAGCCGCGCAGGACGACCAGGTCGTCGCGGTGGACGACCTCCCGCTCGTACGCGGCGCCGAACTCCTGGGCCAGGTCTCGGGTGGACCGGCCGAGCAGGCGGGGCAACTCCCTCGCATCAAAGTTGACCAGTCCGCGCGCCACGATGTGGCCGTTTTCGGCAAGAAGGTCCACCGGATCACCCGCGGTGAACTCGCCGTCCACCTTGGTGACCCCGGCGGGCAGCAGTGAGGCGCCTCCGGAGACCACCGCCTCGACCGCACCCTCGTCCAGGTGCAGGGCGCCGCGCGGGCTGCTGGCGTGGGCCAGCCAGAGCAGCCGGTCGGAGGAGCGGCTGCCGGTGCGCAGGAACAGCGTGCCGGTGGGGCGGCCGGCCAGCGCGTCGGCGGCCTGGCTGGCGGCGGTGAGCACCACCGGGATGCCCGCCCCGGTCGCGATCCGGGCCGCCTCGACCTTGGTGACCATGCCGCCGGTGCCGACGCCGGCCTTGCCCGCGCTGCCGATCTCGATGCCGTCGAGGTCCTGCGGGCCGGCCACCTGCGCGATCCGGCGGGTGTCCGGGCGGCTCGGGTCGCCGTTGTAGAGGCCGTCCACGTCGGAGAGCAGCACGAGCAGGTCGGCCCGGACGAGGTGGGCGACCAGGGCGGCCAGCCGGTCGTTGTCACCGAACTTGATTTCGGCGGTGGCGACGGTGTCGTTCTCGTTGACGACCGGCATCGCGCCCATCGCCAGCAGCTGGTCGAGGGTCCGGTAGGCGTTGCGGTAGTGCACCCGGCGGCTGGCGTCCTCGGCGGTCAGCAGCACCTGGCCGACCCGGATGCCGTACCGGGCGAAGGAGGCGGTGTAGCGCGCGACCAGCAGGCCCTGGCCGACGCTGGCGGCGGCCTGCTGGCGGGCGAGGTCCTTGGGCCGCCGGTCGAGGCCGAGCGGGGCGAGGCCGGCGGCGATGGCACCGGAGGAGACCAGGACGACCTCGGGGGCGTCCGGGCGGCTGCGGACCTTGGCGATCGCGTCGACCAGGGCGTCGACCCGGTCGGCGTCCAGGCCGCCGGCCGCCGTGGTGAGTGAGGAGGAGCCGACCTTGACGACGATCCGCCGGGCGGTCAGCACCTCCTCGCGCAGTGCGTCCTCGGTCATCTCGCTGTACGCCCTTCCGGTGTGGTACGGGTACGACGGGCCGGGGCCCGGTCGTCACCCCCGCAATCTACGCGATCGGCGTACCGCCCCCGCAGGGCATTTCACCGGCTGGACCCGGCCTGGTCACGGGCCTGCCACAGGGCGTCCGGCAATCCGGCCGACTGGTATGGTCCCTGACCGAAAGCCAGATCGGGGGACGGCTTCTTGCCCGCTGTACCCATGTCTCCAACCCTTCTTGGATCGGGCAGCACCGCACGGGCATGCCGGCAACGGTTTCGCGGGCGCGTGCCCAGGAGTTAGCGCACAGATGCGTTCGAACAGCATGAAGCTCACCGTCGCCGCACTGGCGGCGGCCACCGCACTCTCGCTCGCCGCCTGCGGCCCGGACAACGCCGATCCCTCCGCGGGTGGCGATGCGGCCGCGACCACGCCGGCCGGTGCCGCGGCGGCCGGCGGTGCCGCCACGGGCGGCGCGGCCACCGGTGGTGCCGCCACGGGCGGGGCCGGCGGTACCGCCACCTCCCCGGCGGCCGCGGGTGGTGCGGCCGGGGCGGGCAGCGCGCCGTCCGCGGGTGCGACCGGCGCGGCCGGCGGTGCGGCCGCGGGTGGTGCGGCGGCCGGTGGTGCGGCAGCCGGCCTGCCGAAGGCCACCACCTCGGTCAAGGTCGGCCAGCCGGCCACCGTCGAGTTCATCGACAAGACCTCGGACATGAACACCAAGCTGGAGATCACCGTCACCGGCTACGAGACGGGTTCCGTCGAGGACCTCAAGGCCGCCGGCGTCAGCACCGCCGGCCTGGAGGGCCGCACCCTGGTGTACCTCAGCTACACCATCAAGAACCTCGGCGACAAGAAGCTCTCCTTCACCGCACCGAACTCCAAGTTCCTGGTGTTCGACCAGGAGGGCAAGCAGGGCTCCTTCGCGGGCAACTCCGCGAAGCCGCTCCCCAAGTGCGCCCCGCCCACGTACCAGGGCGTGGCCAAGGGCATGGAGGTCAAGGGCTGTGACGTCGTGAGCCTCCCCGGCAAGGCGCCGGCGGCCCTGGTCGCCTACACGGAGAACGTCGACCGCACCAAGTACCAGGCCTCCTGGTCGAAGTAACGTTTCGCCGTATCCGGAAAACGCCGCGGCCCCCGCCACCTCGAAAGGTGGCGGGGGCCGCGGCGGTTCGCGATCAGTCCTCGTCGTCGTCGCCCTCGATGGCCGCCGGACGGCCGCTGGAGAGCGCCTCGAAGGCGAGGAACTCGTCCTCGGCCGCGTCGCGGCCCTTCAGCTTCTCGCGGCGGCGGTCGACCGCCGGGCGCGGGCTCTCCAGGCGGTGGTCCTCACCACGGCGGCCGAGCATCTCGGCGCCGGCGGCCATGGTCGGCTCCCAGTCGAAGACGACCGCGTTCTCCTCCGCGCCGATGATGACGGTGTCGCCCTCGTGGGCGCCGACCTTCCAGAGCTTGTCCTCGACGCCGAGGCGGGCCAGCCGGTCGGCCAGGTAGCCGACGGCCTCGTCGTTGGTGAAGTCGGTCTGGCGGACCCAGCGCTCCGGCTTCGTGCCCCGGATGCGGTAGGCGCCGTCCTCCTCGGAGATGGTGAAGCCCTCGTCGTCCACGGCCTTCGGCCGCAGCACGATCCGGGTCGGCTCCTCAAGGGGCTTGGCCGCCCGGGCCTCGGAGACGATCTGCGCCATCGCGAAGCTCAGCTCGCGCAGGCCCTTGCGGGAGGCGGCGGACACCTCGAAGACGCGGTAGCCGCGCTCCTCCAGCGACGCCCGGGTGAGGTCGGCGATGTCCTGGCCGTCCGGCACGTCGATCTTGTTCAGCGCGACCAGCCGCGGGCGGTTGTCGAGGCCGCCGTACTCGGAGAGCTCGGCCTCGATGGTCTCCAGGTCGGTGAGCGGGTCACGGCCCGGCTCCAGCGTCGCGCAGTCCAGCACGTGCACCAGCACCGAACAGCGCTCGACGTGGCGCAGGAACTCCAGGCCCAGGCCGCGGCCCTGGCTGGCGCCCGGGATCAGGCCGGGGACGTCGGCGACGGTGTAGACGGTGTCCCCGGCGGTGACCACGCCCAGGTTCGGGATCAGGGTGGTGAACGGGTAGTCCGCGATCTTCGGCTTGGCGGCCGAGAGCACCGAGATCAGCGAGGACTTGCCGGCGCTCGGGTAGCCCACCAGGGCCACGTCGGCGACGGACTTGAGCTCCATCACGATGTCGCGGGCGTCACCGGGCTCGCCGAGCAGGGCGAAGCCGGGCGCCTTGCGGCGGGACGAGGACAGCGCCGAGTTGCCGAGGCCGCCACGGCCGCCGGCGGCGGCGATGAAGCTCGTCCCGTGGCCGACCAGGTCGGCGAGCACGTTGCCCTGCTTGTCCATCACCACGGTGCCGTCCGGCACCAGCAGCTCAAGATCGTGGCCGTCGGCACCGGTGCGGTGGCCGCCCGCGCCGGGCTTGCCGTTGGTCGCCTTGCGTTTCGGCGAGTGGTGGTACTCCAGCAGGGTGGTGATCTGCGCGTCCACGGTGAGGATGACGCTGCCGCCCTCACCGCCGTTGCCGCCGTCCGGACCGCCGAGCGGCTTGAACTTCTCCCGGTGCACGGAGGCGCAGCCGTGGCCCCCGTTACCCGCGGCGACGTGAAGCTCGACGCGGTCCACGAAGGTGGTCATGGGGGTGCCTCCAGTAAGAAGAAGTCTGCGTACCTGCGGTAAAGCACGAAGGGTGGACCGGATCATTCCGGCCCACCCCTCATTGTGAGTCTTGTCGGACTCAGGCCTCGACAGCCACGATGTTGACGACCTTGCGGCCGCGACGGGTGCCGAACTGCACCGCACCGGCGGACAGCGCGAACAGGGTGTCGTCGCCACCACGGCCGACGTTGGCGCCCGGGTGGAAGTGGGTGCCACGCTGGCGGACGATGATCTCGCCGGCGGAGACGACCTGGCCGCCGAAGCGCTTCACGCCGAGGCGCTGGGCGTTCGAGTCACGGCCGTTCCGGGTAGAGCTTGCGCCCTTCTTGTGTGCCATCTCGCTATCCCCTTACTTGCTGACGGAGTCGATGCTCGTGATGCGCACAGCGGTGTGGCGCTGGCGGTGACCCTGGCGACGACGGTAGCCGGTCTTGTTCTTGTAGCGCAGGATGACGATCTTGTCGCCCTTGGTCTGGTCGACCACCTCGGCGTGAGCCTTCACACCGGCCAGCACCCACGGGTCGGAGGTGACATCGTCACCGTCGACGACCAGGATGGTGGAGAGCTCCACCGAGTCACCCGGCTTGGCCTCGATACGGTCAATCTCCAGCACGTCGCCGATGGCGACCTTGTGCTGGCGGCCGCCTGCGCGAACGATCGCGTACATGCGGTACCCCATTTCCTAACTCGGTCGGAGCTCCTGATGCCAGCCACCTGGGTACGGACACAGGGGCCTCCCCCGGCAGCTCTGACGAGATGCGGGAGGTGATGTTGCTCGGGAGCAAGGCGTAGACACGCCGAAGGTCAAGAATACGGACGGGCACCCCTCGGGGCAAACCGGACCGTACGGGCCCGGGGCGAGTGGTCGCCCGCCCCGGGCCACGGGCACTACTCGGCTGCCGAATCACCCTCGGCGGCCGCGGCCTTCTTGGCCGCCGCGCTCGTCCGCTTGGTGGCGGTCTTGCGGGCGGTGGTCTTCTTCACGGCCGCCGCCGTGGTCTTCTTGGCGGCCGTCTTCTTCGCGGTGGTCTTGCGAGCGGCCCGCTTCTTCGGCGCCGGCGCCTCGTCGGCGGGCTCCTCGGTCGCGGCGGGCTCCTCGGCAGGTGCCTCGGCAGCCGGCTCGGCGGCGACGGCCTCGGCCGGCGCCTCCACGGGCTCCTCGACGGGCGCCTCGGCCACCGGCTCGGCCACCGGCTCGACGGGCGTCTCGGCGGCCGTCAGGGCCGCCTCCAGCGCCGCGTCGGCCCGGGCCTGCAGCACCACGATCTCCGCCTCGGCGGGCGCACCCGCCGGAGCCGTCGCCTTGCGCACCGCACGGCGGCGGGTACGGCCGGCCGGCGCCGCCGGGGCGGCCGGGATCTCGACCAGGCTCGGCTGGGCCGGCTCCTCGGCCACCGGCTCGGCGACCGGCTCGACGATCACCGCGGCGGCGGCGGCCTCGGCCACCGGCACCTCGATCGCCAGCTGGCCGTCGATCTCCTCGTGCTCGTCGTGCCCGAGGTCCTCGGCGATCTCCTCGAAGACCTCCGCGGCCGTCTCGGCAGTCGCCGACTCGTCGTGGGCCGCACCGCCCTTGCCCCGGCGCCGGCGCTTGCCGGTGCCCGCGGCCGCCTCGCCCGCCGCGACGGCCTGGCCGCCACCGCTGTGGACGTGGGAGCTCGGCTGCTCCATGTGCACGATCACGCCGCGGCCGTTGCAGTGCACGCACGGCTCGGAGAAGGACTCCAGCAGGCCCTGGCCGACCCGCTTGCGGGTCATCTGGACCAGCCCGAGCGAGGTGACCTCGGCCACCTGGTGCTTGGTCCGGTCCCGGCCCAGGCACTCCAGCAGGCGGCGCAGCACCAGGTCCCGGTTGGACTCCAGCACCATGTCGATGAAGTCGATCACGATGATGCCGCCGAGGTCGCGCAGCCGCAGCTGGCGCACGATCTCCTCGGCCGCCTCGATGTTGTTCCGGGTGACGGTCTCTTCGAGGTTGCCGCCCTGACCGACGAACTTGCCGGTGTTGACGTCGATGACGATCATCGCCTCGGTGCGGTCGATCACCAGCGAACCACCGCTGGGCAGCCAGACCTTGCGGTCCAGCGCCTTCATCAGCTGCTCGTCGATCCGGTAGGTGGCGAACACGTCCACCTCGGAGGTCCACCGCTGGAGCCGCTCGGCGAGGTCCGGCGCGACGTTGGACACGTAGTCGTGGATGGTGTTCCACGCCTCGTTGCCCGAGACGATGACCTTGGTGAAGTCCTCGTTGAAGATGTCGCGGACGACCCGGACGGTCATGTCCGGCTCGCCGTACAGCAGCGCGGGGGCGTTGCCGGTCGCGGCCTTCTTCTGGATCTCCTCCCACTGCTGCTGGAGGCGCTGGACGTCGCGGGTCAGCTCCTCCTCGGAGGCGCCCTCGGCGGCGGTGCGCACGATGACGCCCGCGTCGTCCGGGACGATCTTCTTCAGGATCTGCTTCAGGCGGGCGCGCTCGTTCTCCGGCAGCTTGCGGGAGATGCCGGTCATCGAGCCCTCGGGCACGTACACCAGGTAGCGGCCGGGCAGCGAGATCTGGCTGGTCAGGCGGGCGCCCTTGTGGCCGATCGGGTCCTTGGAGACCTGCACCAGCACGGACTGGCCGGACTTCAGCACCGACTCGATCCGGCGCGGGCCGCCGTGGCCGCCCAGCGCGCCGAAGTTGACCTCACCGGCGTAGAGCACCGCGTTACGGCCCTTGCCGATGTCGACGAAGGCGGCCTCCATCGACGGCAGCACGTTCTGGACCTTGCCCAGGTAGACGTTGCCGACGTACGAGGTGGCCTGCTCCTTGTTGACGTAGTGCTCGACCAGCACGCCGTCCTCAAGGACGCCGATCTGGGTGCGCTGGCCGTTCTGACGCACCACCATGACGCGCTCGACCGACTCGCGGCGGGCCAGGAACTCGGCCTCGGTGATGATCGGCACCCGGCGGCGGCCCAGCTCGCGGCCCTCGCGGCGGCGCTGCTTCTTCGCCTCCAGACGGGTGGAGCCCTTGATGGACTGCACCTCGTCCGGGTCGAAGGACGGCTCGGTGGAACGGCGACGCGGCTCGCGCACCTTCACGACCGTGCGGACGCCGTCCTCGGTGGTCTCGGGGGCCTCGGTGGCGCCGGCCTCACCGCTGCGGCGGCGACGGCGGCGACGGCGACGGGAGGAGGCCAGGCCGGCCGACAGGTCGTCGTCCTCGTCCTCCTCGTCGTCGGCGACGGCCGCGGCCGGCTCCTCGACGGACTGCTCGGCCTCGACGGCCTCGGTCTCGAACTCCTCGGCCTCACCGCGACGGCGGCGACGGCCGCCCCGGCGGCGGCGGCGGGACGGACGACCGTCCTCCCACTCGTCCTCGACCTCCGGGCCGGTGGCCACGGGCGCCTCGACGACGGCCGGGGCCGGGGTCTCGGCCACCGGTGCCTCGACGACGGCCTGGGCCTTCACGGGCGCCTTGGCCGGCGCCTTGGCGGGTGCCTTGGCCGGCGCCTCGGCGGCGGCCTTGCGGCGGGACGGCGTCTGCACCCGCACCTGGGTGCGGGTCCGCCGACGGCGGCCGACGCCGCTGTACTCGTACTCGTCCTCCTCGTCACGCGCCACGACCGGGGCCGCGACCGGCTCCGCGGCCGCAGCCTTGACCGGGGCCGCAGCCTTGACCTGGGCCGGAGCCTGGGCCGGAGCGGCCTCGGCGGCCGGCTGCGCGGCAGCCTGGCCGGCCGGGGCGACGTAGGGGGCGGGCTCCTGGAAGACCGGGGCCTGGAAGATCGCGGTGGACGGGCGGACCGCGCGGCGGCGCACCCGGTGGGTCGGCTCGGCCTCGGCGACGGGGGCCGGAGCGGGCGGCTCGGCGGCCGGCTCGGGCACGACGGCCTCGGCCTCGGCGACCGGCTCCTCCTCGGCCACCGGCTCCTCGACCGGAGCGGCCTCGACGACCGGCGCGGCCTCGACCACGCGGCGGCGGCGCGGACGGCGGGCCGGCGCCTCCTCGGCGGGCGCGGCCTCCGCGGCGGGCGCCTCGACGACCGGGGCGGCCTCGACGACGGCCTCGACGACGGGCGCGGCCTCCGCGGCCGGCTGCTCGGCGGGGGTGCTGACCGGTGCCTCGGCACGCTTGCGGGCGCGGCGGGCCCGGACGGGCTTCTCCGCCGCCGGCTCGGCCTCCACGGGCGCGGCCTCGACGGCGGGCGCCTCGGCGGCCGGCGCATCGGCCGGCGGCCCGGTGACGACGATCTCGGTGGCCTCCGGGGCCCCGGCGGGGGCCTCGGCACGCTTGCGGGTGCGGCGGGCCCGGACGGGCTTCTCCGCCGCCGGCTCGGCCTCCACGGGCGCGGCCTCGACGGCGGGCGCCTCGGCGGCCGGCGCATCGGCCGGGACGACCGTCTCGGCGGCCTCGGCGGCCGCTCCCTGCGGGGTGCCCGCCGGGCGGGACACCGCACGGCGGCGGCGGCGCGGCGGCGCGGCGGACGTGCCCTCACCGCCGACGGCGCCGGATTCGTTCTGTTCCGCTGCCGCAGACTGCTGCGGATCGGTGTTATCGAGCATGCGGGTGGATCTCCCGTCAGGCCCCCGGGCTCCGTATCCGGGCACGGCGGGGCACCGGTGGCCGACCGGCATCACGACGGATGCCCGGGCCGGATCCTTTCCCAGTGCCACCGTGCGGACGCGAGGCCGCACAGGGGCTCGTAGTCTCGCTCGGCGCCCCGCACACGGCGGGGTGTCGAAAGTCTTCTGGTCTGACCAGTCTTCTGAGGTTTTCCAAGCTTCGCCGTCCCCCAACCCCGGGTGGCTCCCGGACGGGGTCCTCGGGCCCACCGACCATCCGGGTCGGCGGGCCGCAAGAGGCCGGCCTGTGCTTCGACGACGCTCGCTCCCCTGGGGAGCCGCGGGGGCCTGGAGGACCACCGGTCCAGTGAGGCACTGGGCCGGGCCTCCGCCCGCTAGGCGGACGCGGTTGCGCGCGGCTCGGCGGCCGTCAGAGGGACGGCCGGGGCCGCGGCGCGGTCGAGCGCCAGCGGGTCGGTCACCGTGCCGGTCTCCTCGTCGAGCGGCCCCTGCGCCAGCCTGGTCACCTCTGCGGGGACCGGCGGCGCCAGGTCGGCCGTCGCACGGAGACCGGACAATACGTCGTCGGGTCGTACGGCGGGTGTGGCGTGTCGTACTACCAGGCGCAGTATCGCACAGGGACGGCCCGTCCGAACATCGCGGGCCCCTTCGCCTTCTGTGTCCGTACCGCCGTCGACCTGCGACGGGAGGAGCTCCAGCGCCGCCACGGCGCCGCGCGCGTCGAAGACCCGCACGCCGTTCTTGGTCAGGCGTTCGACCTCGACCCGCTCCTCGGCAAGGAACGAGGCGATCGCGGAGGCCGCCTCCTCCCGGGTGACACCGTCCAGCCGGACCTGCCACGCGGAGGCCTCCAGGCGCTCCACGAAGTTCGGCGTCCGGACCTCGACCGCGTCGATGATGTCCAGGCCGTCCGGCAGCGACTCGTCGAGCTGCGCACGCAGCTCCTCCGGGTCGCGGACCGCGGCGAGCCCGATCTCCAGGTACTCCGCCTCGCTCGCCACCCCGGTCGGGGCGGCGTTGGCGTACGACACCTTCGGGTGGGGGGTGAAGCCCGCGGAGTAGGCCATCGGAACGGCCGAGCGGCGCAGGGCGCGCTCGAAGGCGCGCTGGAAGTCGCGGTGGCTGGTGAAGCGGAGCCGGCCGCGCTTGGTGTAGCGGAGACGAATCCGCTGCACCGTCGGTGCGGGCGGCGGACCGTCGGGCGTACGGCGTGCCAGGGTCGCTCAGTCCTTAGTCAGTTGTCCCCGTCCGGCGCGACGCTTTTCCGCCACTGTCCGGACTCTGTCACCTCAAAGGGTACGCGCCCGCACGCCCGCCCCGCTCCGCCCCCGGTCCGCACCCCCACCCCGGGCCACCGACGACGACGCCCCCGCCGGATTCCTCCGACGGGGGCGCCACCACGGGTCCGGCTACTTGACGACCGTCAGCGGCAGCAACTTCTGCCCGGTGGGGCCGATCTGGATCTGGGTGTCCATCTGAGGACACACGCCGCAGTCGAAGCACGGCGTCCAGCGGCAGTCGTCGACCTCGACCTCCTCCAGGGCGTCCTGCCAGTCCTCCCAGAGCCAGTCCTTGTCGAGGCCGCTGTCCAGGTGGTCCCAGGGCAGCACCTCCTCGTAGGTGCGCTCGCGGGTGGTGTACCAGTCGACGTCGACGCCGGTGCCGGCCAGGCCCTTCTCGGCCGAGGCCATCCAGCGGTCGTAGGAGAAGTGCTCGCGCCAGCCGTCGAAACGGCCGCCGTCGTCGTAGACCGCCCGGATGACGGCGCCGATCCGGCGGTCACCGCGGGAGAGCAGGCCCTCGACGATGCCGGGCTTGCCGTCGTGGTAGCGGTAGCCGATGTTCTTGCCGTACTTGCGGTCGCCGCGGATGGAGTCGCGCAGCTTGGCCAGGCGGGCGTCGGTGTCCTCGGCGGACAGCTGCGGGGCCCACTGGAACGGGGTGTGCGGCTTGGGCACGAACCCGCCGATGGAGACGGTGCAGCGGATGTCGTTCTGGCCGGTGACCTCGCGGCCCTTCTGGATGACGTTCTTCGCCATCTGGCCGATCTGGAGCACGTCCTCGTCGGTCTCGGTGGGCAGGCCGCACATGAAGTACAGCTTCACCTGGCGCCAGCCGTTGCCGTAGGCGGTGGAGACGGTGCGGATGAGGTCCTCCTCCGACACCATCTTGTTGATCACCTTGCGCATGCGCTCGCTGCCGCCCTCGGGGGCGAAGGTGAGGCCCGAGCGGCGGCCGTTGCGGCTCAGCTCGTTGGCGAGGTCGATGTTGAAGGCGTCGACGCGGGTGGACGGCAGGGACAGGCCGACCTTGTCCTCGCTGTAGCGGTCGGCCAGGCCCTTGGCGATGTCACCGATCTCGGTGTGGTCGGCGCTGGACAGCGAGAGCAGGCCGACCTCCTCGAAGCCGGTGGCCTTCAGGCCGCGCTCGACCATCTCGCCGATGCCGGTGATGCTTCGCTCCCGCACGGGGCGCGTGATCATGCCGGCCTGGCAGAAGCGGCAGCCGCGGGTGCAGCCGCGGAAGATCTCGACGGACATCCGCTCGTGCACGGTCTCGGCGAGCGGGACGAGCGGCTGCTTGGGGTAGGGCCACTCGTCGAGGTCCATCACGGTGTGCTTGGAGACCCGCCACGGCACGCCGGGCGCGTTGGGCACGACGCGGCCGATCCGGCCGTCGGCGAGGTACTCCACGTCGTAGAACCTGGGGACGTACACGCCGCCGGTGCGGGCCAGGCGCAGCAGGATCTCCTCGCGCCCGCCCGGGCGGCCCTCGGCCTTCCAGCCGCGGATCAGCTCGGTGATGTCGAGCACGGCCTGCTCGCCGTCGCCGACCACCGCGCAGTCGATGAAGTCCGCGATCGGCTCGGGGTTGAACGCGGCGTGGCCGCCGGCGAGCACGATCGGGTCGTCCTCGGTGCGGTCGGCGGCGTTCAGCGGGATGCCGGCGAGGTCGAGCGCGGCCAGCATGTTGGTGTAGCCGAGCTCGGTGGAGAAGGAGAGCCCGAAGACGTCGAAGGCCTTCACCGGGCGGTGCGCGTCGACGGTGAACTGCGGGACGTCGTGCTCGCGCATCAGCGCTTCGAGGTCCGGCCAGACGCTGTACGTCCGCTCGGCCAGCACGCCCTCGCGCTCGTTGAGCACCTCGTAGAGGATCATGACGCCCTGGTTGGGCAGGCCCACCTCGTAGGCGTCGGGGTACATCAGCGCCCAACGGACGTCGCAGGCGTCCCAGTCCTTGACGGTCGAGTTCAGCTCGCCGCCGACGTACTGGATCGGCTTCTGGACGTGCGGGAGGAGGGCCTCCAGGCGTGGGAAGACCGATTCGACAGTCATGTACTAGGAACCCTTACGACGTTGAGTTGAGAGGTGTCGCGCGCACCGGCCCCGGTCGGGGAGGCGGGCGACGTCTTGGGAGGGGGTGACCCTCAAGGGTAGCCGAATCGCGGCGGCTGCCTCGAAGCCGCCGTCCGGCCCGACCGGGCGGCGGGGGCCGGGGCCGGCCCCGGGCGACCCGCATCCGGCGCGTGACCACCGCCCGACGGCTCCGCGGTAGTGGCCATTGACATGGCCGGATGCTGCGTGCGGTACTGGCAAGGCCTGCCCGGTAGCGCCCTGAAATCCGTCGATAAAAGGGAGTTGGCCATGCGCGACAGCACCGCCGGCGCCCTCCCGGTCGAGGCGGCCGAGACGGTCAAGACGGCCGATGCGGCCGAGACGGCCGAGACGGCCGAGGCAGCAGCGACGGCAGCGGCCGGGCCCAGCGGGGGCGACCGGACGAGGGCCGGGGCGCGCGCCGCGGTCCTCGTGCGCCGGCCGCCGAAGAAGGGGATCACCGGCGGCGGCTCCACCGGCAACTGACCAGCGCCCGCGGCGAACGGCCCCCGGCTGCGGCGCCGGCGGCCGCGCGGCAGCACCACGGCGAGGAGAACCATGACCGACACCGGCCGACGGGTGCGCAGCGCCGCAGCGTCCCACCGCCCGGACCGGTACCCCACGGTGGCGCAGGCCGTGGCCGCCGCCCGGCGCCTCGGCGAGCGGTTCCCCGGTCGCTGCCGGCTGCGCGAGGTGGGCTCGTCCCGGGCCGGGCGCCCGTTGGTCCTGCTCTCCGTCGACGAGGGCGAGCGCACCGTCCTGGTGGTCGGCGGCCCGCACCCGAACGAGCCGGTGGGGGTGGCCTCCGCGGTGCGGCTGGCCGAGCGGGTGCTGGAGCTGCCGCCGCGCCCCGGCGTGGCCTGGCACGTGCTGTTCTGCCTGGATCCGGACGGTGCCGCCCTCAATGACGGCTGGCTGGCGGGCCCGCTGTCCGCCGCGCGGCACTACGAGCACTTCTTCCGGCCCGCGTTCGACGAGCAGCCGGAGCTGCTGCCGCCCGGGGACGGCGGCGGCCCGCCGCTGCCGGAGAGCCTGGTGCTGACCGGTCTGATCGACGAGCTGCGGCCGGTGCTCCAGTGCTCGCTGCACGGGGTGGACTTCGGCGGGGCGTTCGTCCAGCTGACGCGGCCGGTCCCTGCTCTGGCCGAGCGTTTCGCCCGCTCGGTGGCCCGCGGCGGCATCCCGTTGGACATCGATTCCTACGATGCGGTGGGCTGGGACAGTCCGGCGCCCGGCACGTACGTGATGCCGGCGCCGGGCGCGGGCTCCCAGGTGCTGCCGGACCGGCCCGAGCTCTCCACCTGGTCGTACGCCGGCCGGCACGGCGGGGTGACGGCCGTGCTGGAGGTGCCGATGTGGGCCGTCGACGCCGTCCGCGACGCGCGGCCGCACCCGGAGGTCCGGGCGGCGGTGGGGGCCGCCGCGGCCACGCTGGGCTCCCGGGTCGAGGCGCTGGCCGCGCTGCTGCCGCTGGCCCCGGCGCACGCGGGTGCGGCGTACGGGCCGCTGCTGCGTGCGGTGGACTTCAACCTCCGGGTCTGCCCGCTGCTGGTGGAGGAGCTGCGCACCGGCTGGTGTGCCGCCCCGCTCTCGGTCTCCCGGGTGACCACGGCGCAGATCGTGGCGGAGCGGCTGCCGCTGCGGATCGCGTCGATGCTGCTCCGGCTGCTCTCCGACACGGGTGGTCCGGCGGTCGAGGCGGCCCGGGCGCGGGCCGGCGCCATCGTGGCGGCGGGCCTGGCCGGGCTGGACCGGCTCGGCGCCCGCTGGGTGCCGGTGGAGGCCCAGGTGGCGCACCAGGCGCGGGCGGTCCTGGCCGCCGCCGACTGCGTGCTCGGGTAGCGCCGCCGGCGGCGGTCCGATGCGGCCGGCGGGGCCGGGCACACGACGGGGCCGGTCCGGGGGAGCTCCCCCGGGCCGGCCCCGGTCACCGCGCTCAGGCCGCTATCGGCCGTTGGCTCTGCACCGCCTGCAGCAGCCCGATCGCCACCCAGGTGGCGAACATCGACGATCCGCCGTAGGAGACGAAGGGCAGCGGGATGCCGGCCACCGGCATGATGCCCAGGCACATCCCGATGTTCTCGAAGCCCTGGAAGGCGAACCAGGCGACCACTCCGGCGGCCACGACGGTGCCGTACAGGTCGGTCGCGTGCCGGGCGACCCGGCAGCCCCGCCAGAGCACCACGCCGAGCAGCACGATGATCGCCATCGCCCCGAGGAAGCCCAGCTCCTCGCCGGCCACCGTGAAGACGAAGTCGGTCTGCTGCTCCGGCACGAACTGCCCGGTGGTCTGGGTGCCGTGGAACAGCCCCTTGCCGGTCAGCCCGCCCGAGCCGATCGCGATCCGGGCCTGCGCGGTGTTGTAGCCGACGCCGGACGGGTCGAGCGCCGGGTTGGCGAAGGCCGCGAAGCGGTCGATCTGGTACTTGCTCAGCACGCCGAGCTTCCAGATCGCCACGCAGCCGCCGACCCCGGCCAGGATCAGGCCCATCACCCAGCGGTTGGCCGCGCCGGAGGCCAGCAGGATGCCGAGCACGATGACGGCCATCACCATCACCGAGCCGGCGTCCGGCATCAGCATCACGACCGCCATCGGCAGCGTCGCCCAGACCAGCCCGCGGAACACCGCCCGGTGCGAGGGGAACTCCCGCTCCCCCGCGTCCACCTGGTCGGCCAGCACGACGGCCATCGCCAGCACGATCGCCAGCTTCGCGAACTCGGCCGGCTGGACGGAGAAGCCGCCACCGAGCTGGATCCAGGAGTGCTGGCCGTTGATGGTCGAACCGAGCGGGCTCAGCGTGGCCGCCAGCAGCAGGATCACGCCGACGTACAGGAACGGCACCACCGTGCGGAACCGGCGGCTCCCTATCGCTATCACCACTGCGCACAGCACCATCCCGATCAGCACGTTGGTGAGGTGCCGGAACAGGAAGTACTGCGGATCGCCGTGGGTGAGCGAGTCCCGCCCGCGGGTGGCCGACCAGACCAGCAGCGAGCTGCCCAGCGACAGCACCAGCGCGGCCAGCAGCAGTATCCAGTCGATCCGCCAGATCGGGGAGTCCTTGGCGAGGGCCTTGGACACCCCGCCGCGCTGCGGGGCGAGCCGCAGCTGCCGGTACGACCCGTAGGAGCTCATGCCCGGCTCCTTCCGGTGCCGCGGGTGGGTTCGAGCGCGGCGTCCGCCGCGGTGAGCAGGGTCACCGGGCCGGACGGCTGCGCCGGGTCCAGGAAGACCCGCGGCGAGGCGCCGGTCACCCCGGGGTCGCCGAGCTCCGCCGGGGCGTACGCGGCGGGCTTGATGATCGCGGTGCCGTCCGCGTTGAACTTCGGCAGCTCGGCCTGCGGCTTGGGCAGCAGCGCCTTCCCGCCGTCGACGTTGCCCTTGTCGTCGACGCCGTACAGCGACTGGTAGATGCGGCGGATCGCGTCGCCGGAACCGCCGGAGCCGGTGCCGCCCTGGCTTATCGTCATCACGACCGCGTAGTCGTCGCTGTAGGTGGTCAGCCACGAGGTGGTCTGCTTGCCCTCGACCTCGGCGGTGCCGGTCTTGGCGTGCAGCTCGATCTTGCCCTGCGGCCACCCGGCGCCGGTGAACTTCCAGGCGGCGGTGCCGCCGGTGACGACGCCCGCGGTGGCCTGGTCGATGTAGCTCAGCAGCTTCTGGTCGCCGGGGAACTTGCCGTCCTCGTGCGGGGCGATCTCGCGGACGAGATCCCCGCTCGGGCTCATCACCGCCTTGGCGACGGTCGGCCGGTAGAAGGTGCCGCCGTTGGCGAGCGCCGAGTAGATCCGGGCCATCTGGATCGGGGTGACGAGCGTGTCGCCCTGGCCGATCGCGAAGTTGACCGAGTCACCGGCGCGCATCTGGTAGCCGTCGACGCAGTTCTCGCGGGCGATCTGGTCGGAGAAGGTGGTGCCGCCCTTCTCCGCCTGCTTGCACCAGGCGTCCTTGTTGTTGTCGAAGAAGGACTGCTTCCACTGCCGGTCCGGCACCCGGCCGGTGACCTCGCTGGGCAGGTCGATGCCGGTCTTGGCGCCGAGGCCGAACTGGTGGGCGGTCTTGTAGAACCAGTCCGCCGTGTCCTTCTTCGGCTTGATGCCGCCGTCCTTCATCCACTGGTCGTAGGCCAGACCGTAGAAGACGGTGTCGCAGGAGATCTCCAGCGCCTTCTCCAGCGAGATGTCGCCGAAGCTCTCGCTCTCGAAGTTCTTGAACTCACGGCCGCCGATGGTCATGCTCTTCGGGCACGGGTAGTGCCCGTCCAGCGAGTAGCCGGCCTGCACGGCGGCGGTGGTGGAGATGACCTTGAAGGTCGAGCCGGGCGCGGACTGACCCTGTATGGCCCGGTTCAGCAGCGGGAAGTTGGACTCCTTGCTGGTCAGCGCCTGGTAGTCCTTGCCCGCGATGCCGCCCTGCCAGAGGTTCGGGTCGTAGGTCGGGGCGCTGGCCATGGCGACGATCCGCCCGGTGTGCACGTCCATCACCACGGCGGCGCCGGAGTCGGCCTCGTAGTTGCGGTTGGTCACCTTGTCGAAGGTGTTGCGGGCGTCGTTCATCGCCTGCGCCAGATTGTCCTCGACGACCTTCTGCACCCGGGCGTCGATGCTGGTCACCAGGTTGTTGCCGGTCTGCGGCGCGACCGTGCCGGCGGTGCCGATCACCCGGCCGAGGTTGTCCACCTCCAGCTTGGTGATGCCGGCGGTGCCGCGGAGGTCGCGGTCGTACACCGATTCCAGCCCGGCCCGGCCGATCTGGTCGGCCGGCAGGTAGCGGTCCAGCCCGGCCTTGGCGGCGGTCTTGGAGACCTCCTCGTCCGTCACCGGGGAGAGGTAGCCGAGCACCTGGGCCATGTTGGCGCCCTCGACGCCGGTGTAATGGCGCACGGCGGTGGGCTGGGCGGTCACCCCGGGGAAGTCCTCGCGGCGCTCCATCATCTGCAGCGCCTGCTGGGTGGTCGCCTCCTTGGTGACCGGGATCGGCTGGTAGGGCGAGCCGTTCCAGCAGGGCTGCGGGGTCTTGGCGTCGCAGAGCCGGACCTTCTCCTGGACGTCCTTCACCGGCATGCCGAGGACGTCGGCGAGGCGGCCGAGCACCGCCTTGCCGCCGTCCTTCTGCTGCAGCAGGGACGTCCGGCTGACGGAGACGACCAGCTTGGTCTCGTTGCCGGCCAGGATCCGGCCGGAGGCGTCCAGGATCTCGCCGCGCACCGCGGGCTCGACCACCTCGCGGACGTGGTTCCCGGTCGCCTTGGCGGTGTACTCCTTGGCGTTGCGGATCTGCAGGTACCAGAGCCGCCCGCCGAGGGTGGCGAGCAGCGAGAGCACCAGGATCTGCAGCACCACCAGACGGATCGTCACCCGCCGGGTACGGCCGGTCTCGGGGATGTTGCTCACGTCGCGTGCGCTCCAGAGTGCGGGGTTCCGGTATTCACGGGCATCAACGGGCCGGGGTCACGGCCGCTTGGCGAAGCCGAGCGAGCGCCGCTTCTTGTAGGTCGGCCCGGAGGACGCCTCACGGGTGGTGCGGTAGCGGGCCAGCGTGCCGAGCCCCGGGCCGCCCTCGTCGTCCCCGGTGGCGGCGGCCACCGGGTCCTTCCCGAACCGGCGGCCGATCAGCATCACCGCGGGCACCACGAAGGGCGCCAGCAGCAGGTCGTAGAGCAGCGCCGTCGCCACCAGGCTGCCGAGGCCGACGTGGCGGGCGGCGGTGTCGCCGACCAGGGCGCCGACCATCGCGTACAGCAGGGTGGAGGCGATCGCGGCGACCGCCACCACCAGCAGTGCGGTGGAGACCGAACGCTGCCGGCCGTGGTCCGGGCGGAGCAGCCCGGCGGCGTAGCCCATCAGGCAGAGCACCAGCGCGTAGCGGCCGATCGCGTGGTCCGAGGGCGGCGCGAGGTCGGCCAGCAGGCCGGCCGCGAAGCCGACCAGGCAGCCGCCGGTCGGGCCGTAGACCATGGCCAGGCCGACCACCACGAGCAGCAGTATGTCCGGGGTGGCGCCCGGGAGTTGGAGCCGGCCGAAGACGCTGACCTGAAGGAGCAGGCCGAGCAGGACCAGGACGGCGGTGACGGGGACGCGGGCGAGGCGCATGGCTCAGTTCCCCCCGGAGGGCTTGGCGGGCGGTGCGGCGGCGGCCGGTGCCGCGGGGGCCTGGCCCTGCGCGGCGGGCGCGGGCGGCAGGACGGCGTCGCGCGGGTCGGTGCGCGGCGGTACCACCACCACGCCGACCAGGTCGAGCCGGGTGAACTGGACGAAGGGCTCGACCAGGACGGTCTTGGTGAGCTGGCCGGGGTTGGCCTCGACCTGGACCACCTTGCCGACCGGGACGCCGGGCACGAACGGGCGGCCGCTCTGCGAGCCGAAGGTGACCAGCCGGTCGCCCTCCTTCACCTGGGCCTTGCCGTTCAGCAGGGAGACCTTCATGGCGCTGGTGCCGCCGCCGGAGGCGAAGCCGATCTCGCCGGTGCCCTCCAGCCGGGCGCCGGCGCTGAAGCCGGGGTCGGAGGCGAGCAGCACGGTGCAGGTGGTCGGGGCGACGGTGGTGATCCGGCCGACCAGGCCCTGGCCGTTGATGACCGTCATGTCCCGGGTGAGGCCGTCGTCGCTGCCGGCGTCGATGGTGATGGTCCAGGAGAAGCCCTGCGCCGGGCCGATCGCGATGACCTGGGCGGCCTTGACGGTGTAGCCGCCGGCGCCGGCGGTGCGCAGCAGGTCGTCCAGCTGCTTGGTGCGCCCGCCGGCCGCGTCGGAGGAGGCGAGCTTCTGGCGCAGCTCGGTGTTCTCCCGGGCCAGCTGGTCGGTGCGGCCGCTGTGGGTGGCGGCGTCGCGGAAGGCGCGGACGGTGTCGGCCACCGGGTCGACCACGGTGGCGGCGCCGCGCTCGACCGGGCCGAGTGCGCCGGCGGCGGCCCGCCGGGCACCGCCGAGCGGGGAGCTCTCACCGCCCTTGATGTCCACGGTGATCAGTGCGAAGGCGACGGCCACCAGCAGGATGAGCAGCAGCCGGCTCTCTCGTGTGTCCCTCACGGTGCTGGTACTGCCCCTTCGTACCTGGCCGCCCACCCGGGCTGTGGGGCCCGGGCGGGGGCCGTTCCAGTGTGACTGTCCGGTCTGTGGTGCTAACGGCGCGGCTGGGCGTCGAGTACCTGCTGGAGGGCCTCGAACTCCTCGACGCACTTTCCGGAGCCGAGCGCGACCGAGTCGAGCGGGTTCTCGGCGATGTGGATCGGCATGCCGGTCTCGCGGCGCAGCCGCTCGTCCAGTCCGCGCAGCAGGGCGCCGCCGCCGGTGAGCACGATGCCCCGGTCCATGACGTCGCCGGCCAGCTCGGGCGGGCACTGGTCGAGGGTGGTCTTGACGGCGTCGATGATCGAGTTGACCGGCTCGTCGATCGCCTCGCGGACCTCGGCGGCGGAGATGACGACGGTCTTGGGCAGGCCGCTGACCAGGTCGCGGCCGCGGATCTCGGCGTGCTCGTCCTTCTCGCCCTCCAGGGCGAAGGCGGAGCCGATGCTCATCTTGATCTGCTCGGCGCTGCGCTCGCCCAGGAGAAGCGAGTACTCCTTCTTGATGTGCTGGACGATGGCGTTGTCCAGCTCGTCCCCGGCGACCCGGATGGACTGCGCGGTGACGATGCCGCCCAGCGAGATCACGGCGACCTCGGTGGTGCCGCCGCCGATGTCGACCACCATGTTGCCGGTGGCCTCGTGGACGGGCAGGCCGGCGCCGATCGCGGCGGCCATCGGCTCCTCGATGATGTGCACCTGGCGCGCGCCGGCCTGCGAGGAGGCCTCGATGACGGCGCGGCGCTCGACTCCGGTGATGCCGGAGGGCACGCAGACGACGACCCGGGGGCGGGCGAGGTAGCGGCGGCGGTGGATCTTGAGGATGAAGTAGCGGAGCATCCGCTCGGTGATCTCGAAGTCGGCGATCACGCCGTCCTTGAGCGGGCGGATGGCGACGATGTTGCCCGGGGTGCGGCCGATCATCTTCTTGGCCTCGGCGCCGACCGCCAGGATGCCGCCGGTGTTGGTGTTGACCGCGACCACGGACGGCTCGTTGAGCACGATCCCCTTGCCCCTGACGTACACCAGCGTGTTGGCGGTTCCGAGGTCGATCGCCAGGTCGCGGCCGATGAACGACAGGTTGGTTGCCATGGGGTGTAGGTGCCTTCCCGGGCTCGGAGTCATTGCGGGGGTGGACGAAAGCGCGCGCCCACGGCTTGGGCAAAGGCCAGCTGACCAGCCGTACCGGGCCCTTGAGTCGCGTCCATCGTAGTCACGCCGGCCAGTACGGACGTCGACGTGGGGCATACCGTCCATTGTCCGGAGCGTGATCGCTTCTCCGGGCATTGGGACGCCGTGTCGGCACTCCCAGTTCCCTATTTCACGATAAGAATGCCCCGGCCGGGCCAATGGTCCCGACCGGGGCACCCGAAGGTCCCGGACCCCGGAGGCGTCAGGCGTGCGCGGGGAAGAAGATCTTGATCTCGCGCTCGGCGGACTCCGCGGAGTCGGAGGCGTGGATCAGGTTCTCGCGGGTGATGGTCGCGTAGTCGCCGCGGATGGTGCCGGCGCCGGCCTCCAGCGGGTTGGTCGCACCGGCCAGCATCCGGATGCCGGGGACGACCTCCTCGCCCTCGACGATCAGCGCGATCGACGGGCCGGAGGTCATGAACTCCAGCAGCGGCTCGTAGAACGGGCGGCCGACGTGCTCCGCGTAGTGCTGCTCCAGCGTCGCCCGGTCGAAGGTGCGCAGCTCGACGGCGGTGAGCTGCCAGCCGGCCTTGCGCTCGATGCGGCTGATGATCTCGCCGGCCAGGCCGCGCTTGACGGCGTCGGGCTTGAGCAGGACGAGAGTGCGCTGGGACACGGTGCTTCTCCTGGGGAATCGGTTCGGCATGCACTCGGTCGGGTGCGCGGAGTGCGACTACGGCAGAGGTTACCTTGCGTGAGCAGGCGGGCCGCCGACGGACCCCGGGGGCCCGCCCCGGACCCTGCCGGGCGCCCGGGGCCGGGCGCCGGTCCGGCAGGATCCGGGCTGCTAGGCCGCGGCGGGTGCCGGCCCGGCGGCGCGGGCGGCCTTGAACTCGTCGATCTTGCGGCCGTAGTGCACCGAGCACCACCAGAGGCCGGCGAAGACCACGCCGAGGGCGAACATGGTCGGCAGGATGAAGCCGCTGGCGATCAGGCCGAGCTGCAGCGCCCAGCCGACCGCCACCGCGCCGGGGCGGGTGATCATGCCGCAGAGCAGCACGCAGAGTGCCATGGCGATGCCGGTGACGGTCCAGACCGTGCCGGTGGGGACGTCGGAGAGCCGCATCGCCACCAGGCCGGCGAACATCGCGAGCAGGGCCTCACCGATCAGGGTCGAGGAGCAGAGCGTCCGCATCGTCACTTCCTCCCGAGGAGCAGGCGGGCCTCGCCCACCGTGATGACCGAGCCGGTGATGAGGACGCCGGCGCCGCCGAGGTCGCCCTCCTCCTCGGCGAGGGTGACGGCGGCGGCGATGGCGTCGTCGAGCCGGGGCTCGACCTGGACCCGGTCCTCGCCGAAGATGTCGACGGCCAGTGCGGCCAGCGAGTCCACGTCCATGGCCCGGTGGGTCGAGTTCTGGGTGATGACGACCTCGGCCAGGATCGGCTCGAAGGCCTCCAGCACGCCGGCCACGTCCTTGTCGC
Source organism: Kitasatospora sp. NBC_01560 (assembly GCF_045208415.1). Lineage (NCBI taxonomy): Bacteria > Bacillati > Actinomycetota > Actinomycetes > Kitasatosporales > Streptomycetaceae > Kitasatospora > Kitasatospora sp. NBC_01560. The sequence goes on from NZ_CP109364.1 coordinate 3,423,313, forward strand.
CGCTGGTGCCGATCACGCCGACCAGGCGGGTGAAGCCGAAGGACTCGCCGAGCGCGGCGACGGTGGCCTGGGCGCCGTCCGGGTTGTGGGCGGCGTCCAGGAGGATCGTCGGGCTGCGGCGGACGACCTCCAGCCGGCCCGGCGAGGCGACGCCGGAGAAGGCCTGGCGGACCTTGTCGACGTCCAGCTGGCCGCCGCGCGCGCCGCCGACGCCGAAGAAGGCCTCGACCGCGGCCAGCGCCAGTGCGGCGTTCTGCGCCTGGTGGGCACCGTGCAGCGGGATGAAGACGTCCTCGTAGTCCTTGCCGCCGAGCCCGCGCAGCGTCATCAGCTGGCCGCCGATGGCGATCTCACGGCGGATCACGCCGAACTCCATGCCCTCGCGGGCCACCGTGGCGTCCACCTCGACGGCGCGCTTCAGGATGTTCTGGGCGGCGTCCAGCTGCTGCTGGGCGACCACCGCCACCGCGCCGGCCTTGATGATCCCGGACTTCTCGACGGCGATCTGGCCGGTGGTGTCGCCGAGCTTGTCGGTGTGGTCGAGCGAGATCGGGGCGATCACGGCGACGGCGGCGTCGATGACGTTGGTGGCGTCCCAGGAGCCGCCCATGCCGACCTCGATCACGCCGGCGTCCACCGGGGCGTCGGCGAAGGCGGCGTAGGCCATGCCGGTCAGCACCTCGAAGAAGGACATCGGGACGGGCTGCTGGGCGTCGACCATCCGCACGTACGGCTCGATGTCGCGGTAGACCTCGACGAACCGCTCGGGGCTGATCGGGGCGCCGTCCAGGCTGATCCGCTCGGTGACGCTCTCCACGTGCGGGCTGGTGTAGCGGCCGGTGCGCAGCTCGAAGGTGTTGAGGAGCTGCTCGACCATCCGCGCGGTGGAGGTCTTGCCGTTGGTGCCGGTGATGTGGATGGAGGGGAAGGACCGCTGGGGCTGGCCCAGGATGTCCATCAGCGCCTCGATCCGGTCGAGCGAGGGTTCCAGCTTGTTCTCCGGCCAGCGCTCGGAGAGCTCCAGCTCGACCTCGCGCAGCGGATCGCCCGGCGCGTCGTCGGCGGGGCGGAGGGTGTACGGGTTCGGGTCGGCCTTGTCGCTCACGACCACAGTCTACGGAGCCGCGCGGCGCGCTCCCCACTGGGCGCCCCGAAGCGGCCGCCGGGTGAGAACCACCACTTTGCCCCGGGTTGGCCGTTTTCCGCGTTTACTATCGATTTGGCGACATCAGACCGCAATGAAGCATCGATTCGCGCCACATGGAGACAAATCGCCATCGATTGCTAGGAGTGCGCCGCCATGCCCGACGCCCTGCCCGACGTCCTGCACGGTTACGCCGAGGCCCACCGGAGCGGGCTCGTCCAGCTCGCCGGGCTGGTCTCGCTGGCACTGCTCGCCTACATGGTCCTCGTCTTCGGCCGCTTCCTGCTGTACTGGGCCGGCTCCCGGCACGCCTTCCGGCACGACCGGCCGGCCGACCCCGGCGACCCGGCCGCCTTCCAGTGGCACCTGGTGATCCCCTGCCGCGACGAGGAGGCCGTCGTCGCGCAGACCCTCGCCGGGCTGCGGGCCGTCGCGCCCGCGGCCCACCTCTGGGTGGTCGACGACGACAGCGAGGACGCCACCCGCACCCTGGTGCTCGCCGCCGCCGCGCACGACGACCGGATCCACCTCGTCCAACGGCGCCGCCCGCACGCCCGGATCGGCAAGGGGGCCGCGCTCAACGCCGCCTACCGGGAGATCTCCGCCGCACTCCCGGCCGCGGCCGACCGCTCCCGCGTCGTCCTCGGCATCGTCGACGCGGACGGCCGGCTGGACGACGGCACGCTGGAGGCGGTCTGCACCGACCGGGCGATGGGCCGCCCGGACACCGGCGCCGTGCAGATCGGCGTCCGCATGCGCAACGCCGACGACGAGCTCCCGCTGCCCGGCCGCGGGCGGCTCGCCAACGCGCGGGCCCGCGCCCTGGTGCGGATGCAGGACATCGAGTTCCGGGTCAGCAACACCGGCATGCAGCTGCTGCGCCGGCGTACCGGCAGCGTGGGCCTCGGCGGCAACGGCCAGTTCGTCCGGCTCTCCGCGCTCGACTCGCTGACCGCCGAGGAGGGCCGCGAGGGCCGCCCCTGGCCGGAGCGGGCACTGCTGGAGGACTACGAGTCCGGGCTCGAACTGCGACTGGCCGGCTGGCGGCTGACGCACGTCACCGAGGCGCAGGTGTCCCAGGAGGGGCTGGTCTCGCTGCGGCGCTTCCTCACCCAGCGCACCCGGTGGGCGCAGGGCAACATGCAGTGCCTGCGCTACACCGGCCGGGTACTGCGCTCGCCGCACTACCGGGCGTCCGGCAAGGCCGAGGTGCTGTACACCTTCCTCCAGCCGGTGGTCTGCGTGCTGCTGGTGCTGCTGACCCCGGTCTCGCTCGCGATCACCGCGACCGGGCTGGCGCTCTTCCCCGAGGAGACCGCCGACTTCCAGCTCCGGTTCGGGCCGTACATGGCCGTCGCCTTCGTGGTCGCGACGCTGCCGATGGTGCTCTGGGGCTTCGCCTACCGCCGACTGGCGCACCCCGGCCGGAGCCGGCCGGCCGGGCTGCTCTGGGGCGTCCTGCTCTGGCTCTACGCCTACCACCTGTTCGTGGTCGCCACCCGGGCCGCCGTCCGGCTGCTGCTCGGCCGCAACGGCTGGGCCAAGACCAGACGCAACGCCGAGAGGGTCGCCGTCGGCGCCCCCACCGCCCTCGAAGGCTGACCTCGCCCTCGAAGCCCGGCCCCGCCCTCGGAGCCCGGCCCCGCCGGCGCGGCCCGGCCCCCACCCGCGCGGCCCTGCCCCGCCGCGCGGCCCGACCCGAACCCCCCGACACCTCCCGGAGCACCCCCATGACCATGTGCCCGCCCCCGCGGCCCGCCGTCCGCCCGCTCGCCCCGGCCAGCGTCGCCGTCGTCCTCGGCACCCGCCCCGAGCTCGTCAAGCTCGCCCCGCTGATCCACGAACTCGGCGATGCCACCCGGCTGGTGCACACCGGCCAGCACTGGGACGAGGCGATGTCCGGGCGCTTCCTGCGCGACCTCGGCCTGCCCCGCCCCGAGCTGCTGACCGGCGTCGGCGGCCGCCCCCGGGCCGGCCAGATCGCCCAGTCCCTCGGCCAGCTGGACGCCGCCTTCGCCGAGGACCGGCCCGCCGCCGTGGTCGTCCAGGGCGACACCAACGCCACCCTGGCCGGCGCACTCGCCGCCAACGCCCGGGAGATCCCGCTGGTGCACGTCGAGGCCGGGCTGCGCAGCTTCGACCGGGCGATGCCCGAGGAGCACAACCGGGTGATGGTCGACCACCTCGCCGACCTGCTCTGCGCCGCCACCGGGGAGAACGCGGCCAACCTGCGCGCCGAGTCGCTGGACGAGCAGCGGATCACCGTCACCGGCAACACCGTGGTCGAGGTGGTCCGCCGGCAGCTGCCCGAGGACACCGACCGGGCCGCCCTGCTCGCCCGGCACGGGCTCGCCGCGGACGGCTACGTGCTGGCCACGGTGCACCGCCCGGAGAACACCGACACCGCCGCGGCGCTCGGCGCCGTCCTCGCCGAGCTGGACCGGATCGCGCGGGCCGGCACCCCGGTGCTGTTCCCGATGCACCCACGCACCCGGGCCGCCGTCGAGCGGTTCGGGCTGGACGCACTGCTGGCGCGGATCGCCGTCACCGGGCCGGTCGGCTACGCCGAGTTCCTCGGGCTGGCCCGGCACGCCGCCCTGCTGGTCTCCGACTCCGGCGGAGTGCAGGAGGAGTGCACCGTGCTCGGCCGCCCACTGCTGGTCGTCCGCCGTTCCACCGAGCGCCCCGAGGCGGTGGACGCCGGCTTCGCCGCCCTGGTGCAGCCCGGCGAGGAGCTGGGCGCACTGGCGCGCAGCTGGCTGGCCGACTCCCCCGAGCGGCTCGCCGCCCTGGCGGCCACCCCGAGCCCGTACGGGGACGGCCTCGCCTCGGCCCGGATCGCCCGGCTGACGGCGCAGCTGGCCGAGGGCCCGCTCGCGGCCGCGGCGTGAGCTCTCCCACCAGGCCCTCTTGACAGCCGGATTGGTCTACTCCACCTTGTGAGGCAAGTCTCCTCCCCCGACAGGGACTTGAGTTGTCGGTAGCTCCCGTACGCGCACCATCGACACCCGGACGGCCCGCCCCCACGCGAGCCGACGGCCTCCCCCCACAGGAGATGGAGTCATGCCACCTGCCCGACACGCGCGCCCGCGCGCCGTCCACACGCTGCTGGCCGCGGCCACCGCGATCACCCTCGGCCTGAGCGGACTGGCACTCGCCACCGGCACCGGAGCGGCCGCCGCCACCGACGTCGAGCTGATCACCAACGGCGGCTTCGAGGACGGCAACCACCTCGGCGGCTGGACGTGTTCCTCGGCCGCGCCCGAGACGCCCACCGCCCACTCCGGCTCGTTCTCGCTGCGCTCCACCCCGAGCGGCAGCACGACCGGCGAGTGCACCCGGACCGTCACCGTGAAGCCCTCCTCGACGTACACGCTGAGCAGCTGGGTCCAGGGCTCGTACGTCTACCTCGGCGCCCGCGGCACCGGCGGCACCGACCCGAGCACCTGGACGCCCGGGGGGACCGGCTGGTCCAGGCTGAGCACCACCTTCACCACCGGCGCGGCCACCACCAGCGTCACCGTCTACCTGCACGGCTGGTACGGGCAGCCGGCCTTCCTGGCCGACGACGTCTCCCTGATCGGGCCCGGCGACCCCCAGCCCTCCCCGACCGCCACCACCCCGACCCCGACCGGCACCCCGTCGCCGACGGCCACGCCGACGACCACGCCGACGGTCACCCCCACGCCCACCGACACGCCGACCGACCGGCCCGGGCTGCCCAAGCACCTGCTCACCGGCTACTGGCAGAACTTCGACAACGGCTCCACCGTGCAACGGATCAGCGACGTCCCGGCCGCGTACGACATCATCGCGGTCTCCTTCGCGGACGCCACCAGCACGCCCGGCGGCCTGAGCTTCACCCTGGACCCGGCGCTCTCCTCGCGGCTCGGCGGCTACACCGAGGCCCAGTTCAAGGCCGACATCGCGGCGAAGAAGGCCGCCGGCAAGAAGGTGATCATCTCGGTCGGGGGCCAGAACGGCACCGTCGCCGTCAACAGCTCCGCCTCGGCGACGACCTTCGCCAACACCGCCTGGACGCTGATGCAGACCTACGGATTCGACGGCATCGACATCGACCTGGAGAACGGCGTCAGCGCCACCTACATGGGCCAGGCCCTCCACAGCCTGGCGGCGAAGGCCGGTAAGGGCTTCGTCCTCACCATGGCGCCGCAGACCATCGACATGCAGTCGACCGGGATGGAGTACTTCAAGCTGGCGCTGAACGTGAAGGACATCCTCACCATCGTCAACATGCAGTACTACAACTCCGGTGCGATGCTCGGCTGCGACGGGCAGGTCTACTCCCAGGGCAGCGTCAACTTCCTCACCGCACTGGCCTGCATCCAGCTCAAGGGCGGGCTGCGGCCCGACCAGGTCGGGCTCGGGGTGCCCGCCTCCACCAGCGCGGCGGGCGGCGGTTACGTCAGCCCGGCGGTGGTCAACAGCGCCCTGGACTGCCTGGCCGCCGGCACCAACTGCGGCAGCTTCAAGCCGGACACCAAGTGGCCCGGCATCGGCGGGGCGATGACCTGGTCGACCAACCACGACGCCAAGGCGGGCGGCGGGATCGCCGGCACCGTCGGCCCGCACCTGCACGCGATGCCGTAACCGTCCGTGCTCAGACTCCGGCCCGGGCCTCGGGGATCTCGGGGCACGGGCCGGAGTGCCGGCGGCGCAGCTCCGCGGCGATCTCGGCCAGCTCGCCGTCGGGCAGGAACGGCAGCATCATCGCGACGCCCTGGAGCAGGCCGCCGACCAGGAAGGTGGTGTCGGCGGTGGCCGCCACCAGCCCGCGGACCTCGGTGACCCGGCCGCCGGCCACCGCCTCGATCAGCCGGGCCGCGTCCGCGGTCTCCTCGTCCACCTCCACCGCACCGGTGTCGGCGGGCGCCCGCCGGGCCATCGCCCGCAGCACCCGGTCGCCGACCTCCGGCGCGTACGCCTTGCGGACCGCCTCGGCGGCGATCCAGGTGAGCAGGGTGGTGACCTCGCGGTGCGCGTGCTCGGCGAGGATCCGGTCCAGCTCCTCGTCGAACGCGAGCTGGTTCCCGTGCCGGAACGCGAGCAGCAGGGTCGCCGCTCTGGCCTTGACCCCCTCGACCGCCTCAGCAGGCAGTTCGTCGGCCAACTCCCTGGTCGCCACCACGCCGTGCCCTCCCGTTCGGTGCCGTCGATTCGGCGGAACTCCTGCACACCGTACACATCCGACCTGCTGACTTCCGCGAACCCGCGCGGGCAAGACCGGAATGAATTCGGGCGGAATAAGACCTCACCCGATCCAGGATGAATATTCGCCGGAAGGGAGCAACGCCATTGAGCTATTGGGAGCAGGAATGGCCGCGCCCGGGAAAAGGCCGAGGGGCCGCACCCCGCGTCGGCGGGATGCGGCCCCTCGGTGGGCGGCGGTCCGTCAGCCCTGCGGCAGCGCCGCGAGCTGGGCGGTGATCCGGGCGATGTCGGCCTCGGCGGCCTCCTGACGGCCCCGGATCTTGGCGACCACGTCGTCCGGCGCCTTGGCGAGGAACGCCTCGTTGCCGAGCTTGGCCGTGGTCTGGGTCTTCTCCTTCTCGGCGGCCGCGAGGTCCTTGGCCAGGCGCTTGCGCTCGGCCGCGACGTCGATGGTGCCGGAGAGGTCCAGCGAGACCGTGGCGCCGGCCACCGGCAGCGAGGCGGTGGCCGTGAAGCCCTCCTCCGGGACGGTCAGGCGCAGCAGCGAGCGGATCGCCGCCTCGTGCGCCACCAGCGGGGTGCCGGCCAGCTCCAGCTGCGCCGGGACCTTCTGGGTGTCCCGCAGGTTCTGGTCGTTGCGGAACCGGCGGACCTCGGTGACCGTCTGCTGCAGCAGCGCGATCTCCGACTCGGCGCCGGCGTCCCGGTAGCCGCTGTCCTTCGGCCACTCGGCGACGACCAGGGACTCGCCCCCGGTGAGCGCCGTCCACAGCGCGTCCGTGACGAACGGGACCACCGGGTGCAGCAGCCGCAGCGTCACGTCCAGGACCTCGCCGAGGACCCGGCGCGCGGCGTCGGCCTGCGCGCCGCCCTTGGCGAGGGTGGTCTTCGACAGCTCGACGTACCAGTCGAAGACCTCGTCCCACGCGAAGTGGAAGAGCGTGTCCGAGACCTTGGCGAACTCGTAGTCCTCGTACAGCCCGTCCACCTCGGCGACGGTCGCGTTCAGCCGGGACAGGATCCAGCGGTCGGCGGCGGTCAGCTCCTCCGGCGCGGGCAGCGGGCCCTGGACGGTGGCGCCGTTCATCAGCGCGAAGCGGGTGGCGTTCCAGATCTTGTTGCAGAAGTTCCGGGAGCCCTTGACCCAGTCCTCGCCGATCGGCACGTCGGCGCCCGGGTTGGCGCCGCGGGCCAGCGTGAAGCGGACGGCGTCGGCGCCGTAGGCGTCCATCCAGTCCAGCGGGTCGACGGCGGTGCCGGACGACTTCGACATCTTCTTGCCGAACTCGTCACGGACCAGGCCGGTCAGCGCGACGGTCTTGAACGGCGCCTGACCGTCCATCGCGTAGAGGCCGAACATCATCATCCGGGCGACCCAGAAGAAGATGATGTCGTGGCCGGTGAGCAGGACGTCGGTGGAGTAGAACTTCTCCAGGTCCGGAGTCTTCTCCGGCCAGCCGAGGGTCGAGAAGGGCCAGAGGCCGGAGGAGAACCAGGTGTCCAGGACGTCCGGGTCCTGGTGCCAGCCCTCGCCGGTCGGCGGCTGCTCGTCCGGTCCGACGCAGACGACCTCGCCCTCCGGGCCGTACCAGACCGGGATCCGGTGGCCCCACCAGAGCTGGCGCGAGATGCACCAGTCGTACATGTTGTCGACCCAGTCGAAGTAGCGGCGCTCCAGCTCCTTCGGGTGGATCTCCACCTGGCCGTCGCGGACGGCGTCGCCGGCCGCCTGGGCCAGCGGGGCGACCTTGACCCACCACTGCAGCGACAGCCGCGGCTCGACCACCGTGTGGCAGCGCGAGCAGTGGCCGACGGCGTGCATGTACGGGCGCTTCTCGGCGACGATCCGGCCCTGCTCGCGCAGCGCGCCGACGACGGCCGAGCGGGCCTCCAGCCGGTCCAGGCCGAGGAACGGGCCGTGCACGGTGATCGCACCGCGCTCGTCCATCACGCTCAGGTTGGGCAGGTTGTGGCGCTGGCCGATCGCGAAGTCGTTCGGGTCGTGGGCCGGGGTCACCTTGACGGCGCCGGTGCCGAACTCCGGGTCGACGTGCTCGTCGGCGACGACCGGGATCTCCCGGTCGGTCAGCGGCAGCTTGATGGTCCGGCCGACCAGGTGCCTGTACCGCTCGTCCTCCGGGTGGACGGCGACCGCGGTGTCGCCCAGCATCGTCTCGGCCCGGGTGGTCGCGACGACGATCGAGTCGTCGCCGTCCCCGTAGCGGATCGAGACCAGCTCGCCGGGGACCTCCTCGTGCTCCACCTCGATGTCGGACAGCGCGGTGAGACAGCGCGGGCACCAGTTGATGATGCGCTCGGCCCGGTAGATCAGGCCGTCGTCGAAGAGGCGCTTGAAGATGGTCTGGACGGCCTGGGAGAGGCCCTCGTCCATGGTGAAGCGCTCGCGCGACCAGTCCACGCCGTCGCCGAGGCGGCGCATCTGGCCGAGGATCCGGCCGCCGTAGTTCTCCTTCCACTCCCAGACCTTCTCGACGAAGGCCTCCCGGCCCAGGTCGTGGCGGGAGAGGCCGGACTCGGCGAGCTGCTGCTCCACCTTGTTCTGGGTGGCGATGCCGGCGTGGTCCATGCCGGGCAGCCAGAGCGCCTCGTAGCCCTGCATGCGCTTGCGGCGGGTCAGCGCGTCCATCAGCGTGTGCTGGAACGCGTGGCCCAGGTGCAGCGCACCGGTGACGTTCGGCGGCGGGATGACGATGGTGTACGGGGGCTTGTCGCTCTTGGCGTCGGCCGTGAAGTAACCGCGCTCCTCCCAGCGCTCGTACAGCTCGCCCTCTACCTCCGCCGGGGCGTAGGTCGTCGGAAGGGTGGCTGCGTCGTCCCCGGCGTGAGTGCTCGCGGGGCGCTGGTTCGTCGTGTCGGTCACGACACACAGTTTACGTAACCGCGGGCATGGGTTACGAACCGCTTTCGGTCCGCGGGCGGCGCGTGCCCGCTCCGGACGGCCGTCGGCCCGGTGCGATAGCGTGCCCGCACACTCGTCCGGTCCATCGTGCGGACACGGACGAATCCAGAGGGACGACAGGCCGCGGGTGCGGCGGGGGAGCACAGAGGCAGATGTACGGCCAGGGTCAGCAGTATCCGCAGGGTCAGCCGCAGCAGCCCTACGGGGCACCGCCCCCGTACGGCGCGCCGCCGCAGCCGCAGCCGCCCTACGGGGCCCAGCCGCCCTACGGCGCGCCCCAGCCCCAGCCCCAGTACGGTTACCCGCCGCAGCAGGGCGCCCCGGCACCGCAGTACGGCGCGCCGCAGCCGCAGTACGGGGCCCCGCAGCCGCCGTACGGCGTGCCGCCGCAGCAGGCCCCGTACGGCCAGCCGGGCTACCCGGTGGCACCGCCGCCGCGCAAGGGCAGGGCCGGGCTGGTGATCGGCCTGGTGATCGGCGCGCTGGTGCTCGGTGGCGGCGGCTTCGCCGCCTACAAGCTGGTCGGCGGCGACAGCGGCGGCACGTACAGGATCACCGCGGCGCAGTCGCTGCCGGACGGCTACACCCAGAAGTCGGCGAAGGAGCAGGCCGCCGACCCGAGCAAGGGCGACACCGCCAAGTTCGGCAGCGACCTCAACGTGCTGGTCGCCAGCTACGCCAAGGCCGCGGACCCGATGGACACGATCAGCGTGGTCGGCGTCTACGGGAAGCTCAACGACCCGGGCCAGATCATCGACGACTCCAAGAAGCCCGCCGACGGCGGCAACTGGACCACGCCGCTGACCGACTTCCCGGCACAGGACAGCAACAACTCCTCGGCCAAGCTCTCCTGCGGCGTCTTCGGCGTGCTCGGGGGCAAGACCCAGTCCACCGTCTGCATCTGGGCCGACAAGTCGACCACCGCGCGGGTCTCCTTCTTCAAGACCAGCCTCACCGGCGCCGCTCCGACGCAGCTCACCCCGGCCCAGGCCGCCGAGAAGACCCGGGCGATCCGCTCCGCCATGGTCACCGCCAAGTAGTCCGCCGCGCGCACCTCACCGACGGCCTGCCGCGCCACCGGACCACCGCGTCACCGCACCACCGGCCCGCCGCAATGCCGGCGCGCCGGCCGTCCCGTCTGCCACCCGGCCCCGGGTGGGAGTGCACCACGTCCGCCGTCCCCTGCTCTCCCCGGAAAGGGCCATCGTGACCGACCAGAACCCCTACGGCACCCCGCCGCCGCCCGCCGGCCAGCCGTACGGCGCACCCGTGCCACCCCTGCCGCCCGGGTACGGCGCCACTCCCCCGCCGCCGGCCGGTGCCCCGGGTTACGCCGGCGTGCCGCCGCAGGCCCCGCCGCCGGGCGCCCAGCCCGGCGCCCCGGGCTACGGCGGGTACGGCGCGTACGCCCCGGCGCCGCCGCGCAAGTCCCGCAAGACGCTCTGGATCCTGCTCGGCGTCCTCGCCGGTGTGCTGGCGCTGATCGGCGGCGCCGTCGCGTACTTCGTCTTCGACGTGACCTCCAACGCGGGCACCCAGAAGGTCGTGCTGCCGGCCACGTTCAAGGACCTCAGCAAGGACGACGACAACGAGATCGCCCGGAAGATGGAGGAGGAGATCACCTCCGAGTTCGGCAAGGGCGACGGCTCCTGGAACCCCACCGGGGTGAGCGCGGTGTACCAGGACTCCGCCCAGGACCCGCAGCTCATCGTGGTCGGCGGCTACGGCAAGGTGCTGCTGCCCAAGCAGGAGCTGGACGCCATGTTCAAGGGCTTCACCTCCGGCGGCCCGACCGTCACCAACCGGCACGCGGTCGACGCCGGCCCCAAAGGCGGCACCATGGAGTGCGCGAAGGCCACCCAGGAGGGCACCGACCTGGGCATCTGCGCGTGGGCCGACAACAGCAGCCTGATCCTGCTGATGAAGGCGCCCGAGGACGGCAAGGCGCCGGACCTGGACGCGCTCGCCGCCGACGCCCGTGACCTGCGCGCGGTCGCCGAGGTCCCGAAGTAGGCCCGGTACCCCGCGGCACGACGAACGACGAAGGGCCCCCGGAGACCTCAGCGGTCTCCGGGGGCCCTTCGGCCGTGCGCTCCGTCCCGGCGTCGGCCCGGACCGGGAGCTGCGGTCAGGCGCTCTTCTCGCGCCGCTCGCGCTTGATCATGTCGCGCGGGACGAGGGTCGGAATGGCGTGCTTGGAGACGACGTCCCCGGTGACCACCACGCGGGCGACGTCCTGACGCGAGGGGACCTCGTACATCACGGACATCAGCACCTCCTCCATGATGGCCCGCAGGCCGCGCGCGCCGGTGCCGCGCAGAATCGCCTGGTCGGCGATGGCCTCCAGTGCGTCGCGGGAGAACTCCAGCTCCACACCGTCGAGTTCGAAGAGCTTGCGGTACTGCTTGACGAGCGCGTTCTTCGGCTCGGTGAGGATCTGCAGCAGCGCCTCGCGGTCCAGGTTGTGCACGCTGGTGATCACCGGGAGACGGCCGATGAACTCCGGGATCATGCCGAACTTGACGAGGTCCTCCGGCATCACCTGACGGAAGTGGTCGCTGGAGTCGATCTCCCGCTTGGAGCGGATGTTGGCGCCGAAGCCGATGCCCTTGGCACCCGCGCGGCCCTCGATGATCCGCTCCAGGCCGGCGAACGCACCGCCCACGATGAACAGCACGTTGGTGGTGTCGATCTGGATGAACTCCTGGTGCGGGTGCTTGCGCCCGCCCTGCGGCGGCACCGAGGCGGTGGTACCCTCCAGGATCTTCAGCAGCGCCTGCTGGACGCCCTCGCCGGAGACGTCGCGCGTGATCGACGGGTTCTCGCTCTTGCGCGCGACCTTGTCGATCTCGTCGATGTAGATGATCCCCGTCTCGGCCTTCTTGACGTCGTAGTCGGCCGCCTGGATCAGCTTCAGCAGGATGTTCTCGACGTCCTCGCCGACGTACCCGGCCTCGGTCAGCGCGGTGGCGTCGGCGATGGCGAACGGGACGTTCAGCATCCGGGCCAGCGTCTGCGCGAGCAGCGTCTTGCCGGAGCCGGTCGGGCCGAGCAGCAGGATGTTGGACTTCGCCAGCTCGATGGCGTCCTCGCGGCCGTTGCCGCCGCTGCGGCCGGCCTCACCGGCCTGGACGCGCTTGTAGTGGTTGTACACCGCCACCGACAGCGCCTTCTTGGCGAGGTCCTGGCCGACCACGTACTGGTCGAGGAACTCGTAGATCTCGCGGGGCTTCGGGAGCTCCTCGAAGCGCACCTCGGAGGTCTCGGCGAGCTCCTCCTCGATGATCTCGTTGCACAGGTCGATGCACTCGTCGCAGATGTACACGCCTGGGCCGGCGATCAGCTTCTTCACCTGCTTCTGCGACTTGCCGCAGAACGAGCACTTGAGCAGGTCGCCACCGTCTCCGATGCGTGCCACGAGGTGCTTCCCCTTCGCCAGGGGCCCCGCGGGGGTTCCGGGGCCTGGTGCTGTGGACCGTCAACGCCGACGGCGATCGGTCTCGCTGTCCGACGGTACTCTGCCGCGCCCCTGATTCCGTCCTCTTCGCCGGGTCTGCCCTACGCCCTGGGCGAATTGATACCGAACAGATGCCGACGCCGGAGCCGCCGGTGTGCCGGGGGCGGGGCGGGCGACCGACGCCGCGCCCCGCCCCCGGCGGTACCGACCTCAGGAGGTCAGCGACGCCTTGCGGGTGGAGATGACCAGGTCGACGAGACCGTACTCGACGGCCTCCTCGGCCGTGAGGATCTTGTCGCGCTCGATGTCGTCGCGCACCTGCTCGACGGTCTTGTTCGAGTGCTTGGAGAGCATCTCCTCCAGCTGCTCGCGCATCCGGAAGATCTCCCGGGCCTGGATCTCCAGGTCGGAGACCTGACCGCGGCCGGTCTCGGTGTACGGCTGGTGGATCAGGATGCGGGCGTTCGGCAGCGCCATCCGCTTGCCGGGGGTGCCGGCCGCGAGCAGCACGGCGGCCGCGGAGGCGGCCTGGCCCATGCAGACGGTGGTGATGTCCGGCTTCACGTACTGCATGGTGTCGTAGATGGCCGTCAGGGCCGTGAACGAGCCGCCGGGCGAGTTGATGTACATCTGGATCTCGCGGTCCGGGTCCATGGACTCCAGGCAGAGCAGCTGGGCCATGATGTCGTTCGCGGAGACGTCGTCCACCTGCGAGCCGAGGAAGATGATGCGCTCCTCGAACAGCTTGGCGTACGGGTCGTACTCACGGATGCCCTGCGAGGTGCGCTCGACGAAGCGCGGGACGATGTAGCGACCCTCGGCGCGCATGTCCTCGACGCGTGCCTTGGCGCTGGACAGGCTGGGGATGTTCATGGGGATTCTGGTCCTCCGGAGCGATGGGGCTGTGGTCTCGTGGGAGCCGGGCCGAGGGTCAGGCGCCCGTGCCGCCGCCGCCCGGGACGTCCGCGGCGCTGTGCATGATCGCGTCGATCAGGCCGTACTCCAGGGCCTCCTCCGGCTGGAACCAGCGGTCGCGGTCGGAGTCGGCGGTGATCTGCTCGAAGGACTGGCCGCTGTGGAACGCGATCAGCTCGGACATCCGCTTCTTGGTGCGGAGCAGCTGCTCGGCCTGGATGCGGATGTCGGTGGCCGAGCCGCCCAGCCCGGCGGACGGCTGGTGCATCAGGATGTTGGCGTTCGGCAGCGAGAAACGCTTGCCCTTGGCACCGGCGGTCAGCAGGAACTGGCCCATCGAGGCGGCCATGCCCATCGCGATCGTGACGACGTCGTTCTTGATGTACTGCATGGTGTCGTAGATCGCCATGCCGGCCGAGATCGAGCCGCCCGGAGAGTTGATGTAGAGGAAGATGTCCTTGTCCGGGTCAGCGGCCAGCAGGAGCAGCTGGGCGGTGATCTTGTTGGCGATGTCGTCGTCCACCTGCTGGCCGAGGAAGATGATCCGCTCGTTGAGCAGCCGGTTGTAGACCTGGTCACCCAGGCCGCCGAGCACGTCACCAGAGGCGGCGTGCGGCGCCATCGGGCCCATCTGCATCTGCGGGAACGTCACTTAGCCACCTGCTCAGTCGATTTGGACGGTCGCTCCACGGCCGTCACGATGTCGCACAGCTTCCGGGTATCACGGTGTGATTGTTGCTGTCCATGGACCCTAACGCGCAGGCCGGGCCGCAGAATCCCTCACGCAGAACTGTTCGCTGTGAGCGCAGGGTTCCCGGCGGGCGCGCGGCGGCCGGGCCGGGAACACAGCGGGCCCGGACACCGTGGGAACGGTGTCCGGGCCCGCTGCTGCGTCAGGGCGACCGGGGCGATCAGGCCTCGGTCTTCTCCTCGGCCTCGGCCTCGGCGGCCGGGGCCTCGACGGTCTCGGCCGACTCGTCGGCCTCGTCGTCGTCGAAGTTGATCTCGTTGCCCTCGGTGTCGACGACCTTGGCGGCCTCGACCACGGTGGCCAGCGCCTTGCCACGGGCGACCTCGCCGACCAGCAGCGGCACCTGGCCACCCTGGACGACCTGCTGCGCGAACTGGTCCGGGGTCAGGCCCGAGCCGGAGGCGCGGCGGATGAGGTGCTCGGTGAGCTCCTCCTGGTTAACACCCAGCTCCTCGTCGGCGACGATCTGGTCCAGGACGAACTGGGTCTTGATGCCCTTCTTCGCCTGCTCCGCGGTCTCCGCCAGGAACTCCTCCTCCGACTTGCCCTGGGTCTCCAGGTAGGTCGCGAGGTCGAGGCCCATCGGCTCCAGCTGGTGGTGCTCGAGGTTGTGCTTGCGGGTCTCGATCTCGTCCTTGAGGAGCTTCTCCGGGAACTCGATCTCGACCAGGCCGAGCAGCGCGTCGAGGACCTTCTCCTGGGCCTGGGTGGCCTGGTCGTACTCCTTCATGCGCTCAAGGCGCTTGCGGGAGTCGGCGCGCAGGTCCTCCAGGGTGTCGAACTCACTGGCCAGCTGGGCGAACTCGTCGTCCAGCTCGGGCAGCTCCTTCTCCTGGACGGCCGACACCGTGACGGTGACCTCGGAGGTCTTGCCGGCCTGGGTGCCGCCCTTGAGCTCGGTGCTGAAGGTCGCGGTGCCACCGGCCTCCAGGCCGACGACGGCGTCGTCGATGCCGTCGATCAGACGGCCCGAGCCGATCTCGTAGCTGACGCCGGCGGCGGTGCCGTCCTCCGGCACCTCGCCGTCGACCTTGGCCTCGAGGTCGACGACCACGATGTCGCCGGCGGCCGCGGCGCGCTCGACGTCCTTGACCGAGGAGAAGCGCTCGCGCAGCTGCTCCAGGGACTTGTCGACGTCCTCGTCGGTGACGACGATCGGGTCGACGGTGACCTCGATGGCCGAGAAGTCCGGGAGGGTGATCTCCGGGCGGACGTCGACCTCTGCGGTGAACTTCAGGTCACCGCCGTCGGCGATCTTCTCGACACCTTCGATGTTGGTGATGTCGGGCTGGCCGAGGACCTCGATCTTGCCCTCGTCGACGGCCTGCGTGTAGAAGCGCGGGAGGGCGTCGTTGACGGCCTCCTCCAGCACGGCGCCACGACCGAAACGCTGGTCGATGACCCGGTTCGGGATCTTGCCCTTGCGGAAGCCCGGGACCGAGACCTGCTGGTTGATCTTCTTGTACGCCGCGTCGAGGCTGGGCTTGAGCTCCTCGAAGGGCACCTCGACGGTGAGTCGAACCCGGGTCGGGTTCAGAGTCTCGACGGCGCTCTTCACGGTTTGGTCTCCTATGGGCTTGCGGTCAGGTTGTCTCCGCCCTCCCCAGTGGCGCCGGCCGGGGGCCGGAACGGGCGGGTCGGGCGAGACGGGCGATGGGCGGTTGGAGCTGCATCTCCCGTGGGGGGTGGACGGTGAGCGTGACTCCTCGCCCTCGTGCGGTTGACCTGGGTGTACGCCACAGGGACTACCGCCAGCGCCCCATCCTACCGGTACCACGAAAGGCGGACGCCAGGGCGCCGCCCCCGGGGGCCCCTCAGCCCCTCGCGGCGGGCTCCGGAGCCGCTTGTCCGGCCTTCTCCCCGGTACCCCTGCCCGGTACCGCCCGCATGGTGGCGGCGGCGTCGGAATCCCGTACCAGCAAGGCGATCGCGGCCGCCACGAGGGCGAGGGCGGCGGCGGTGAGGAAGGCCGCCCGGTAGGCGGTGAGGTTCGCCACGGGCGTACCCGAGGCGTCCGTGGTGAACGCCCCGACCGCGGTCAGCACGGTGCCGAGGACGGCGACGCCGAGCGCCGAGCCGAGCTGGCGCTGCGCGTTGTAGAGGGTGGAGGCGGCGCCGGTGTCGCGCGGGGTGATGGTCGCGAAGGCGGCGGTCTGCGAGGGCATGAAGACGTGCGACATCGCGTAGCCGGTGACGAACATCAGGGCGCGCACCGCCCACAGGTTGCTCTCCGGCCCGATCGTGGCCATCAGGGCGAGGCAGCAGGCCACCACCGTGGCGCCGGCGACCAGGATCCGGCGCGGGCCGATCCGCGGGTAGATCCGGCCCGCCACCTGGGAGGCGAGCATCACGCCGAGCGCCTCGGGGAACACCATCAGGCCGCTGTGCAGGGCGTCCATGCCGAGCGCGTCCTGCATCAGCAGCGGGAAGAGGTAGAGCATGCCGAGGAAGGCGGCACCGGAGAAGAGCGAGAGCAGGTTGGTGGTGCGGAAGATGCGGTCCCGGAACAGCCGCAGGTCGAGCATCGGCTCGGGGCGGCGCAGCTCGACCACGACCAGAGCCGCCAGCGCGAGCAGGCCGACGAGCGCCGATGCCAGGATCCGCGCGCTCCCCCAGCCCTCCGACGCGCCCTCGGAGAGCGCGTACATCGCCGCGCCGAAGCCGGCCGCGGAGAGCACGAAGCCGGCCCCGTCGAAGCGGCCGGCCCGCTCGGCGCGGTAGTCGGGCAGGAAGAACAGGCCGAAGACCAGGGCGGCGATGCCGACCGGCACGTTGACGATGAAGACCCAGTGCCAGGACCAGCCGTCCACCAGCCAGCCGCCGAGCACCGGACCGGCGGCGGGGGCCACGGCGGTGGGCAGCATCAGGATCCGGGTGGCCCGCATCCGCTCCTCCTGCGGGAAGGCCCGGAAGAGCATGGTCATCCCGACCGGGGTGAGCAGGCCGCCGGCCGCGCCCTGGAAGATCCGGTAGAGGGTGAGCGTGGTCATCGAACCGGCCGCACCGCAGAGCAGTGAGGCGACGGTGAAGAGGGTGAGCGCGACGAGGAAGACCCGGCGGGTGCCGTAGCGGTCCCCGAGCCAGCCGGAGAGCGGGACGAAGACGGCCAGGCTGACCAGGTAACCGACGTTGATCACGCCGACGCCGGCCGGGTCGGTGCCGAACTGGCGGCCGATCGCGGGCAGCGCCACGTTGACGATCGTGGTGTCCATGATCGACATGAACAGGGAGGCGACGAAGACGACTCCGACCGCGATCTTGGGGTTCATCCTCATCGGGCTCATCCGGGGCTCCAGCTTTGGGTGAAAAATCAACCACCCACCATGCCGGACCGGGGGCCCCGACGCCAACAGCCCCCTCCGACGCCAACAGGGCCCCGCCGAGGACGAGACCCTGCCGCACTGTCGGGGTGACCGGATTCGAACCGACGGCCTTCCGCTCCCAAAGCGGACGCGCTACCAAACTGCGCCACACCCCGTGGTGCCGAGAGGAAGCGTACACGCCGGGCCCCGCCGGTTCGGCGACATGTCGGAGGCCCCGGAACGAATCCGGTGTGCACGCAGCGGACCGGACCAGGTACGCTGTTCCCGACCTTCCGTCCGGCAACGGCCGGAGGCTCACGCGGGCGTAGCTCAATGGTAGAGCCCTAGTCTTCCAAACTAGTCACGCGAGTTCGATTCTCGTCGCCCGCTCCAACTGCCCGGCCCCGGAAAGACGGTCACCGTCCCTCCGGGGCCGTTCGCGTTCCCGACCGGCCGTCAGGCGCTCAGAGGCCGAGCCGCCCGGCGCGGGCGGCGGCCCGGTCGAGCAGCTGGTGGACGTCGCCCTCCCGGGTGGTCGGGCGGTCGTTGTACTCGTCCGGGGAGCTCGCCGGGCGCCCGGTGGCGTGCAGCACCTCCATCAGCTGCACCCGGGCGGTGCGGACGGTGGCCGGGGTGCCGTAGCCGTGGGCCAGGACGGCGGCCTGGGCGCCGAGCAGGCAGACCCGGCCGGCCGCGTCCCACATCGCCCCCTGGAGCCAGCCGGCGGCCCCGATGTACCGGGAGGCGAGCCGCAGGTGGTCGGCGGCGGTCACCGGCACCGGGCGGGCCGGGCGGCGCAGCACCCGGTCGAGCAGGGTGGCCGAGGCGAGCGGGAAGCCGGCGTGCCAGGCCCGGACGGTGGAGCCGAGCGGGCAGACGTGGGGCGGGGCGGGCCGGAGCACGGCCGGCGGGCCCGCCGGGCCGGGCAGCGAGGCGAGGTACGCCTCGATCTCGGCCACCAGGCCGGAGCCGCCCGGGGCGAGCAGCGGCGGAGGGGGCGTCAGGTCGGTGCGGGGCATGCGGTTCTCCAGGCGGTGCCTACGGTTACCGCTACCCAAAATGGTGCATAAGGGTCATTCCCGCGACCGGAGCCGGCCGGCTCACCGGGCGGGCGGGTGCGTCGCCGCGGTTTCCCGGCGGGGCTCCGGGCCGATAGCCTCGGCGGCGTTCGAGCGCAGTTCGAGAACGCTGCGAGGCCGAGGCGGCTGCGAGCCCGAGATGGAGGAGTACCCGTGCGTCCCCAGGACCGACTGGCCGTCATACAGCGCTGCGTGGTCCGGGAGATGGCGCGGCTCGGCCAGGTGTTCACGGTCGACGGCGAGGTGGTGCGCGGCCCGGGGACGACGGCGGTCGCCGTCCGCGAGCACCCGGGCGACGACGGCGCCGGCCACGTCGACCTGGGTTACGTGCTGCACCTGGGCCGGGCCGACGCGCCGGTGGTCTGGGACTGCGCGGCCGGGCTCGGCAAGACCGAGGAGGAGAAGCTCGCCAACGCCGTGCGGATGTGGGCGACCACCACCGCGTCGGCGCTGGTGGAGCTGGCCGAGGGCCGGGGCGCGCACGGCGACCACGCCGACCCCCCGGAGCTGCCGGGCTGGCACACCGTCCAGGGGCCCGCGGCGGTCTTCGGCTTCGGCAACGAGCGGCTGGCCGGCTGGCTCGCGGAGCACCGGGTGCTGCCCGCACTGGCGCCCGCGCTGCTGCCGGAGCTGACCGGGCCCGGGCCGGTCGGGGTCAAGCTGTTCCTGGGCGGCAAGGCGGGGGACGACGTCGCCGAGGTCCGGATCAACGGCGAGGTGTCGGAGGCCGCCTCGGCGGCACTGGGCGCGCTGGACTGGCCGCGCGGCGAACGGCTCTGCTGGGCACGGCTGTTCGTGCTGCTGACGGCCCGGCAGCCGGCGGTGCGGCCGGTCGCGCCGACGGGCGCCGCTGCGCCCGCGGCGGTCCGCACGGCGGCGGCCCCGGCGGCGGCGCGGGCCCGCGGGCTGTTCGGACGCTGGCGGCAGGCCAGACGGGCCGGCCGGTGACCCGGACGGCCGCCCCCCGCCGCATCCGCCGCTGACCGCGGGTCAGCTGGCGATGTTGGAGATGCTCTTGGCGATCTGGCTCAGGAAGTCCTGGATCGGCTTGGCGGCCGTGCTCTGGTTGAGCATGAAGCCGAACAGTGCGGCCAGGATGAAGTGTCCGGGCTTCAACTGCTTGTTGCGGATGAAGATGAAGCAGACGATGCCGAACAGGACCAGCGCGGAGACGGAGAGTGCCACCCGGACTCACTTCCTCGTTTCGTAGCGGGGTGCCATCGGCTGGCAGCCCCTGTGGAGCCGGACCCCGGCCTGTCCGACGGTCCCGAGGCGGAACGGCAGTTCGTCCGGCACCTTGCCACCGGAGGGAGAGCCCGGTACGGCCGCACGCTGTCCGTCGTGCCGCACGTGACGCCCCCATCCCCCGAATCCTGACCAGTCCCGCCCGGACTCAGTGTGGTCGACCGTGCCGATTGCGTAAAGGTCTGACTGTCTGCCGAACGCCGATATCCTGCGATGCGAGACGAGTTTCCGCCGACCGAGACGATAGCCGAGACAATCCGACGAATCGTCGGCGGGGCGGCGCTGAGCGGCCGGGAAACGCCCGGCGGGCGGGAGCGGAACGGGCAGGTCCGCAACGGTGACGGCCCGTCGGAAATGGCCGAAGATCAGCTCCCGGGCTTGACAGCCACTGCCCCCGGCATGTGCCCGGCGGTAGCCGGTGACGGTCCGGCAGGTGGGACGCCGGCGAACCGGCCGACGGCGGCGGCGGGCGGTCCGGGTTCAGTCGCGCCAGAGCAGCAGGACGGCACGGTCGTCGTTGATGTCCCGGGCGACCGTCTCGATCAGCCGGGAGGCCGCACCGGCCCCGGCCCCGGGGCCCGAGCCGGGGGCCAGCCGGTCGGCCTCGCCCATCAGCCGGTCCATGCCCTCCGAGAGGTCCCGGCCGGGCGCCTCGACCATGCCGTCGGTGCAGAGCAGCAGGACGTCGCCGCGGTTCAGCCGCCCGCGCACGCCGACGAACTCGGCG
This sequence comes from Kitasatospora sp. NBC_01560, assembly GCF_045208415.1. Taxonomy (NCBI): domain Bacteria; kingdom Bacillati; phylum Actinomycetota; class Actinomycetes; order Kitasatosporales; family Streptomycetaceae; genus Kitasatospora; species Kitasatospora sp. NBC_01560. Next base: position 3,444,025 of record NZ_CP109364.1, read on the forward strand.
CCGTCGTAGATGCCGAGCGCCGCGCCCTCCTCGGCCTCCTTCATCTCCCAGCGCCCGGCCCCGGCCAGCCGCTGCATGCCGGGCAGGTGGCCGGCCGAGAGCAGCTCGTACTCACCGGTGTCCAGGTCGAGGACGAGGTGCACGGCGGTCGCGAAGCCCTCCTCCCAGGACTGCCGGAGCAGGTAGCCGTTGGCGGCGGGCAGGAACTCGTGGGCGGGCAGCGAGCCGAGCAGGCCGCCGAAGGCGCCGGAGAGCAGCAGGGCCCGGGAGCCCGCGTCCATGCCCTTGCCGGAGACGTCCGCGAGGACCACCTCCAGCACCCGCTGGCCGGGGCCGGTGCGGGCGGCGACGACGAAGTCGCCGGAGAAGGACTGCCCGCCGGCCGGGCGCAGCGCCATGTCGGCGTGCCAGCCGTCCGGCAGCTTCGGGACGCGGCTCTGCACCCGCAGCCGCTCGCGGAGGTCGAAGAGCATCGTGGAGCCGCCCCACCAGGGGACGCCGACGCGGCTGCGGAACTGGGCCAGCAGCAGGCCGCCGACGCCGGCCGCGCCGACCACCAGGGCGGCGCCCGGGGTCACGCCGTACGTGTAGGCGTCCGGGTCGGCACTGGCGACCCGCTGACCGGTGTGGATCACGGACTCGGCGGAGAGGCCGAGCGCGGCCAGTGCGTACAGCACCACCAGGCTGCCCGGGCGCAGCAGCAGCGCGGCGGCCAGGATCGGCAGCACCAGCGAGGTGGGCGGGGCCCAGGCGGGGAGCCAGATGTTGAGCAGGATCAGCAGCGGGACGAGCATGGCGAGCGCGCAGAGCACCGGCCAGTCGGCGGCGCCGCCGCGGAAGTAGTCCACTCCGGCCGTGCGCAGCCTTCGGCGGACCCGGCGGAGCCTCTTGCCCAACCGGGCCGTCACGGGGTCGGGCACCGTGGCGGCGCCGGGCCTCGTCGCAGTCGTCTGGGGCGGTGTGCCCGGCGGTCTGCCAGCCATGGGGACCGACCATATCCACCGGCACGGCCCGGCGTCGACGGCTCGGCCGACGGCGGTGCCGTCGTGGCGCGGGCGCGTCAGCGCGTTTCGGCCGATCGCGCCGGGCGCCGACCGCTGCGTCAGGAGGCGTGCGGGGGGCGGGCGTACGAACCAAGCGGGCGGCGCATGCGCCCCGCGCGCGGGCCTGTTGGCGCGCCGGGCGGGCCCGGCGCCGCTGTGGCCGATCACACAGGTTCGCGCACGCCCGACGGACGCGAACGGCCGGCGGCGCTGCGGGAGCGCGGCCGGCCGTCGGGAGGGTGGGTGGGACGGGTGGATCAGCCCTGCTGCGGGTGGTGGGCCGGGACCGGCGGGAGCTCGCCGGTGGTCTCGTACTCGCTCAGCATGGTGATCCGGCGGGTGTGCCGCTCGTCGCCGCTGTACGGGGTGGCGAGGAAGATCTCCACGAACTTCGTGGCCTCCTCCTCGGTGTGCATCCGGCCGCCGACGGAGATCACGTTGGCGTTGTTGTGCTCGCGGCCGAGCGCGGCGGTCTGCTCGCTCCAGGCCAGCGCGGCGCGCACGCCCTTGACCTTGTTGGCGGCGATCGCCTCGCCGTTGCCCGAACCACCGATCACGATGCCCAGCGCCTCCGGGTCGGCGGCGGTGCGCTCGGCGGCGCGGAGGCAGAACGGCGGGTAGTCGTCGAGGGCGTCGTAGATGTGCGGCCCGCAGTCGACGGGCTCGTGACCCGCCCCCTTCAGCCACTCCACGAGGTGGTTCTTCAGTTCGTATCCGGCATGGTCGGAGCCCAGGTAGACGCGCATGGCACGAGTGTGGCATGCGCGCCCACCGGGGGTGCGCAGGGGGCGAGACCGGGCGGGCCGGGGCGGCCCGCCGGGGCCGCGGTGGTGCTCGGTGGTGCTCGGTGGTGGTGCTCGGTGGCCGTGCTCAGCGGCGGCCGAGGAGCTTCCAGACGAGCGGCAGGGCGCCGGCCGCGAGGACCGCCTTCAGGGCGTCGCCGACCAGGTACGGGTAGAGGCCCAGCTCGGCGGCGCGGGCGAGCGGGACGTCCAGCGCGAAGGCGAGGTAGGGGACGCCGACGGCGTAGATGGCCAGGCTGCCGAGGACCATCGCGACGGCGGTGTTCACCGGGCTGCGGTCGGCGCCGCGGCGGGCCAGCGCGCCGGTCAGGCCGGCCGCGAGGACGAAGCCGAGCACGTAGCCGAGCGAGGGCATCGACCAGCCGGAGGCGCCCGCGGCGAACCAGGGCAGGCCCGCCATGCCGGCCAGCAGGTAGAGGGCGAGCGAGGCGACGCCGCGGCGGGTGCCGAGCGCGGTGCCGACGAGCAGGGCGGCGAAGGTCTGGCCGGTGACCGGCACCGGCGAGCCGGGGACGTTCACCGACAGCTGGGCGGCCAGGCCGGTGAAGGCCGCGCCGCCGGCCACCAGCGCGAGGTCGCGGGCCTGGGCGCCGATCCGGGTGGACGCGGCGGGCAGCAGGTCGGCGAGGACGGTGCGGCGCATGGTCGGGGTGCTGGCGGTGGGGGCGCTGGCGGTGGCCATCGGGGCTTCCTCCCGGCTTCCTCTTGAGGATCAGGCTGATGATCAGGTGAGTGAACACCTGTGAACCTACGCGGTGATCGCCGGCCGCACCGACGGGGAACCTGACAAAGCCCCGGAGGTCGTCCTTGTCGGAACCGACCCACCGAACACGACGGACCGTGACGGTTCCGGCCATTCTCCGTCACGATCCGGTCCGCATCGTGGGCCCGGACCCGTCATTCTTGGCATGGCCGGTCACGCCACCGGATATTGGGCAACTCGCACCGCAATCCGAACAGTCTGGATCCCCTCCCCATGGCCCGTACCTCCGCGCCCCCGGCGCCCGGGACGACCTCCGCCACCGACACCGCGGCAGGCGGCCGACAGCTCTCGCACGGCCTCAAGCAGCGCCACCTCTCGATGATCGCGCTCGGCGGCGTCATCGGCGCCGGCCTCTTCGTCGGCTCGGGGGCGGGCATCGCGGCGGCCGGCCCGGCGATCATCCTGGCGTTCACCCTCTCCGGCCTGCTGGTCATGCTGATCATGCGGATGCTCGGCGAGATGTCCGCCGCCCGTCCGGCCTCCGGCTCCTTCTCGGTGCACGCCGAGAAGGAGATCGGCACCTGGGCCGGGATCACCGCCGGCTGGATGTACTGGGTGATGCTCTGCTGCGGCGTCGCCGCCGAGGCCACCGCCGCCGGAAAGATCGTGAACGGCTGGATCCCCGGCGTCTCCGCCTGGGTCTGGGTCGGCCTCTTCATGGTCTTCTTCTGCGCCAGCAACCTGACCGCGGTGAAGAACTTCGGCGAGTTCGAGTTCTGGTTCGCCGCCATCAAGGTCGCCGCGATCGTCGCCTTCCTCGTCCTCGGCGGGCTCGGCGTGGCCGGGGTGCTCGGAGACGGCGCCCCGGGGACGAGCAACCTCACCGGTCAGGGCGGCTTCCTGCCCAACGGCGTCAGCGGGCTGATCGTCGGCCTGCTCGCCTCGGTCTTCGCCTACGGCGGCCTGGAGACCGTGACCATCGCCGCCGCCGAGTCCGACGACCCCAAGAAGAACGTCGCCAACGCGGTGCGCACCGCGGTCTGGCGGATCGCGATCTTCTACATCGGCTCGATGGCGCTGGTCGTCACGCTGGTCTCCTGGAAGGACCCGTCGGTCGTCGAGAACGGCCCGTACGTGACGGTCCTGCAGCACCTGGGCGTGCCCGGGGCCGGCACCATCATGGAGGCCGTGGTGCTGATCGCCCTGCTCTCCGCGATGAACGCCAACATCTACGGCTCCTCCCGGATGGCGTACTCGCTGGTCTCCCGCGGGCAGGGCCCCAAGGCGCTGGCCAAGGTCAGCAGCGGGGTGCCCCGGATCGCCGTGCTCGCCTCCTGCCTGTTCGGCTTCGGCGCGGTGCTGGCCGGCAAGTTCTGGCCCGACACCGTCTTCACCTGGCTGATGAACACCACCGGCGTCGCGATCCTGGTGGTCTGGTTCTTCATCTGCGTCGTCCAGCTGAAGATGCGCCGCCGGCTGGAGCGCGAGACGCCCGAGCTGCTCACCGTCCGGATGTGGGGCTACCCGTACCTGACCTGGATCGCGATGGCCGCCGTGCTCGGCATCCTCGGGCTGATGACCACCACCGAGGGCAACCGCGAGCAGCTGTACGCGGCCGGGGTCCTGGTCGCCCTGCTCGTCGCCGCCGGCCTGGTCAAGCAGCGCCGGGACGCCGCCCACTGACGCACCGTCGGCCGGATCACACCCCCGGGCCGCCGCTCGCACCCCCGCGAGCGGCGGCTCGTCGTTCGTCGGCGGCATGATCCGCGCCACAGCAACCGGCGCGGCCTTGGGAGGACATCGGTACGCAGGCTATCTTCTGCCGTGACGATTTTCTCCCGCCGCAAACCGGGCAGTGCCGATGCCCGCACAACCGGCCGAACCAACCGGCTGGCAGTACTCGACGGTTTGCGGATATTTGCCGCACTCCTGGTGGTCTTCCACCACTATGTCGGCTACGGCGGCGGTTTCACCCCCACCGACGGCGCCTGGGGCAAGCCGCCCGAGCAGGTCTTCCACCGCGCCTCCGCACTCGGGGCCTACACCTGGACCGGCATCTGCCTGTTCTTCGTGATCAGCGGCTTCGTCATCTGCATGAGCAGCTGGGGCCGCCCCGTGGGCGACTTCGTCCGCTCCCGGGTCATCCGGCTGTACCCCGCGTACTGGTTCGCCATCCTGCTCAGCACGGCCGTCGTGGCGCTCTGGCCAATCGTGCGGCACCCTCTCAAGCCGGAGCAGGTCCTCGCCAACCTGACGATGTTCCACATGGGCCTGGGGATCGACAACGTGGACGCCGTCTACTGGACCCTCTGGTACGAGCTGCGGTTCTACCTGCTCTTCGCCATCGTGGTCTGGCAGGGCGTGACCTACCGCCGGATCGTCGCGTTCTGCTCGATCTGGACGGTCGCGGGCATCGTCTCCACCAGCACCCACTGGCCGGTGCTGGAATTCTTCGCGATGTCCGACGTGTCCTCGTTCTTCGTCGCTGGTCTGGCGCTCTACCTGGTCTACCGGTACGGGCCCAACCTGATGCTGCTCGGCATCGTGGGCATCAGCTGGATCCTCTCGATCCTCTTCACGATCAACCACCAGCACACCGTCAGCTCCATCCTCGGCAGGCCGAGCCTGCACGTCTGGCCCGCCCTGCTGATGGTCACGCTGTCGTACCTGGTGATGATCGTGGTGGCGCTGGGCTGGACCTCGCGGATCCAGTGGCGCTGGCTCACCTTCGCCGGCTCCCTCACCTACCCGCTCTACCTCGTGCACGAGACGATGGGCTGGACGGCCCTGCGGGCCCTCTACGACCACGGCACCAAGCCCTGGGCCGCGGTCGGCTACGTCACCGCCGGCATGCTGGTCGCCGCCTGGCTGATCCACCGGCTGATCGAGCGGCCGCTGACCCCGCTGCTCAAGCGGGGCATGATCACGAGCATCGACCAGCTGCGCGCCGCCGAGCCCGCTCGTGCCGCGCCGCCGGCGGCTCCGGCTCCGGCCGGCCCGGCCATGGACGCCGTGCCGCCCGCGCGGCCCCCGCACGGGGCGACGGAGGCGGAACGCTCCCTCGTCTGACGCTCCCCGGTCGGACATGGCAGGGCCCGGTACCGCCCTTGGGTTCCAAGGTCCTCGCAACTCCCACAGATCGTGAGTGTCGCGAGGACCGTGAGATCCCGAGCCAGGTACCGGGCCCTGTGCCGTGTGCGGCACCGAACGCGACTCCGCGCGCGGTGCCGTGTGCGGTGCCGTACGGGTGCCTACTCGAAGGAGGGGCCCGCCGTACGGGTCCGCTTGATCTCGTAGAAGCCCGGGGTGGAGGCGACCAGCAGCGTGCCGTCCCAGAGGCGGGCGGCGGCCTCGCCGCGCGGAGTCGGGGTGACCACCGGGCCGAAGAACGCGACCCGCTCGCCGTCGGCGCCCTCGACGGCGATCACCGGGGTGCCGACGTCCTCGCCGACCAGGGTGATGCCCTCCTTGTGCGAGGCACGCAGGGCCTCGTCGTTCGCGTCCGTCTCGCCCGCGGCGGCCAGCTCGGCCGGCAGGCCCGCCGCGACGAGCGCCGCCTCGATCGTCTCGCGGTTCTGCGGCAGGCCCTGGTTGTGGAAGCGCGTGCCCAGCTCGGTGTAGAGCCGGCCGAGCACCTCGTCGCCGTGCTGCTCCGCGGCGGCGATGCAGACCCGGACGGCGCTCCAGGCGTTGTCCAGCAGGGTGCGGTAGTCCTGCGGCAGGTCACGGTGCTCGTTCAGCACCGACAGGCTCATCACGTGCCAGCTGACGTCCACCGGGCGCAGCGCCTGGACCTCGATCAGCCAGCGCGACGTCATCCAGGCCCACGGACAGGCCGGATCGAACCAGAAATCGGCGGTCTTGCGCTCAGCGGCAGTCGTCACGGCTGTCGTCCTTCGTCGGGAGAGTGCGGCGGCCCCTGTCCGGGGCTTCCCCGACGTCAACACCCACCCGGTGCCGCTGATTCCGGGCTCGCGGCGCGAATTGTGCAATGGTACCGGCGCAGGGGGCGTGAAAGGATGCCCCCGCAGCACCACAACGCGCAGCACCGATCCGACCAGCGAAGAGCGCACCACCGTGCGAGCCGGACAAAGGAGTACCGCCGTGCCGGGCAAGAACCTGAGCCGCGACGAAGCCCAGCAGCGGGCCAGCATCCTGGCCGTGGACAGCTACCAGGTCCGGCTGGACGTGACCTCGGCCCCCGACCCGGCGGCCGCGACCTTCCGCTCCACCACCACCGTGGCGTTCCGCTGCACCGAACCGGGCGCCGCGACCTTCCTCGACCTGCTGGCGTCCGGCGTCCGCGCGGTCACCCTGAACGGCCGCACGCTCGACCCGGCCACCGCCTTCGACGGCGCCCGGGTGCACGTCGACGGCCTCGCCGCGGAGAACGTGCTGGTGATCGACGCCGACTGCGCGTACAGCCGCACCGGCGAGGGCCTGCACCGGTTCACCGACCCGGTCGACGGCGAGACCTACCTCTACACCCACTACGAGCCGGCCGACGCCCGCCGGGTGTTCGCCACCTTCGAGCAGCCCGACCTGAAGGCGCCGTTCACCTTCACCGTGACCGCCCCGGCGGCCTGGGACGTCCGGTCCAACGCGGTGCACACCGAGGTCACCGACGAGGGCGACGCCCGCACCTGGCAGTTCGCGCCGACCCGGCCGATCTCCACCTACCTCACCGCCGTCGTGGCCGGGCCGTACCACGTGGTCCGCGACCACTACAGCCGCACGCTCGCCGACGGCACCGTGCTGGAGATCCCGCTCTCCGCGCTGTGCCGCAAGTCGCTCGCGCCGTACTTCGACGCGGACGAGATCCTCGGCGTGACCAAGCTCGGGCTGGACTTCTTCCACGAGGAGTTCGACTACCCGTACCCGTTCGGCAAGTACGACCAGGCGTTCGTCCCCGAGTACAACATCGGCGCGATGGAGAACCCGGGCTGCGTCACCTTCCGCGAGGAGTTCGTCTTCCGCTCGAAGGTCACCGACGCCGCGTACGAGGGCCGGGCCAACGTCATCCTGCACGAGATGGCGCACATGTGGTTCGGCGACCTCGTCACCATGCGCTGGTGGGACGACCTCTGGCTGAAGGAGTCCTTCGCCGACTTCATGGGCTCCTACGCGCTGATCGGCGCCCGCACCCGGTACTCCTCCGCCTGGATCACCTTCGCCAACCAGCGCAAGGCCTGGGCCTACCGGCAGGACCAGTTCCCGACCACGCACCCGATCACCGCGGACATCCGGGACCTGGAGGACGCCAAGCTCAACTTCGACGGCATCACCTACGCCAAGGGCGCCTCGGTGCTCAAGCAGCTGGTGGCGTACGTCGGCGCGGAGGCCTTCTTCGAGGGCGCCCGCCGGTACTTCCAGCGGCACGCCTTCGGCAACACCGAGCTCAAGGACCTGCTGGACGTCCTGGAGGAGACCAGCGGCCGCGACCTCACCTCCTGGGCCGCCGCCTGGCTGCAGACCTCCGGCGTCAACTCGCTGACCCCCGAGGTCACCGTCGACGCCGCCGGCCGGATCACCGAGCTCGCCGTCCTCCAGGACGCGGGCAACGGCACCACCCTGCGCCCGCACCGGATCGCGGTCGGCCTCTACGACCGCGGCGACGACGGCTCGCTGGTGCGCACCGACCGGATCGAACTGGACGTGACCGGTGCCCGCACCGTCGTCGCCGCGGCGGCCGGCCGCCCGCGGCCCGCACTGGTGCTGCTCAACGACGACGACCTGACGTACTGCAAGATCCGCTTCGACGCCGAGTCGCTGGAGACCCTGCGCGCCGGCCTCGGCGACATCGGCGACGACCTGGCCCGGGCGCTCTCCTGGTCCGCCGTCTGGAACCTCACCCGCGACGGCCTGATGCCGGCCCGCGACTACGTGGACCTGGTGCTGCGCTTCGCCGGGCAGGAGGCCAACATCGGCGTGCTGCAGTCGCTGCACACCCAGGCCAAGGGCGCCGTCGACCTCTACGCGGACCCGGCCTGGCGCGGCGAGGGCGGCCGGCTGCTGGCCGACGGCGCGCTGCGCGAGCTGCGCGCCGCCGCTCCCGGCAGCGACCACCAGCTGGCCTGGGCGCGTTTCCTGGCGCAGACCGCCAACGGCTCCGAGCACCTCGGCCTGGTCCGCGGCCTGCTGGCCGGCACCGCCCGGATCGACGGCCTGGACGTGGACCAGGAGCTGCGCTGGGCGCTCTGGCTGGCGCTGTCCGCGGCCGGCCAGGCCGCCGACGACGAGCTGGCCGGGGAGCTGAAGGCCGACAACACCGCGGGCGGCAAGCGCCAGTACACGCTGTGCCTGGCGGCCCGGCCGACGCCCGAGGCGAAGGCCGCCGCCTGGTCGGCCGTGGTGGACTCGGAGGAGCTGCCCAACGCCCTGGTCGAGGCCAACATCGCGGGCTTCGCGCTGCCCGCGCACCGCGACCTCACCTCGCTGTACGCGGCGCCGTACTTCAAGCTGCTGGAGCGGATCTGGTCCGAGCGGAGCATCGAGATCGCGATGCGGATCGTCGGCGGCTTCTTCCCGCACGCACAGATCAGCGAGGCGACGCTGGCCGAGACGGACGCCTGGCTGACCGGCCACCCGGGCGCGGCGCCCGCGCTGCGCCGGCTGGTGCTGGAGCGCCGGGACGACCTGGCCCGGGCGCTGCGGGCGCAGGCCTGCGACCGCGCCTGAGCCCCCGCGGCACCGCAGCACCACGGGGGCCCCGCCGCGAGCGATCGCGGCGGGGCCCCGGCCGTTCCCCGGTCAGCCGCGCTGGAGGCCGCGGTCCAGGGCGGCGATCCCGCTGCCCTGCGCGTCGTCGCCGTCCAGCGACCAGACCATCACGCCGCCCAGGTCGTTCCAGCGGGTGTAGCGGGCCTTCTGGGTGAGCACCTCGGCGTTGTCGTAGCTGTAGAAGTTGGTGCCGTCGTACTTCCAGCTCGCGCCGTGGTCGCGGTCGGTGTAGACCTTGCCCGGCAGGGCGGCGATCTGGTTGTAGGTGTAGTCGGGGGTCGCCGCGGTGGCCGGCTGGTACAGGCCGCCGCGCTTCCCGGCCTGCACGCCGGTCCAGCCGTGGCCGTAGAACGGCACGCCGAGGACGATCTGCTCGCCCGGCAGGCCGTGCTCGGCGTAGAAGTCGACCGCCTTGTCGGCACTGCGCTGCCGCGGCTCCGGGTCGGTCGGGTCGGAGTAGAGGTTGGCCTGGTGGTTGGCCGGGCCGGTGCCCTCCCAGGGGCCGTGCAGGTCGTAGGTCATCAGGTTGAGCCAGTCGATGGAGCGCGAGAGCCTGGGCAGCTCCAGCCGCGCGGCGACGGTCTCGTTGGCGGCCACGGCCGCGGTCAGCAGGTAGTGCGGGCCCTTGCGGCCGCTGAGCTGGTCCAGCTGACGGCGGAACTCCTGCACCAGCAGGGTGAAGTTGTGGCCGTCCTCGGGGCGCACGACGTTGCCGCCGTCACCGCCGCCGCCGGGGTACTCCCAGTCGAGGTCGATGCCGTCGAAGACGCCGGCGGCCACGCCCTTGCCGCCCTCGGCGGTGCCGAGCTGCGGCAGGTTGCCCTTGATGTACAGGTCGAGGCAGGAGGAGACGAACTTCTTGCGGGACTCGTCGGTGGCGGCGGCGTCCGAGAAGTACTTGGACCAGCTCCACCCGCCGAGCGAGATCACCGTCTTCAGCTGCGGGTTCTCGGCCTTGAGCTTGCGCAGCTGGTTGAAGTGGCCCTTGAGCTTCTGGTCGGCGCGGTCGGCGACACCGTCCACCGACTCGGCGGCGGAGAACGGGCGCTGGTAGTCGTTCAGGGCGTCGCCCTGGCCGGCCTCGTTGCTCTCGAAGCAGGTGCCCTCGGCGGAGACGTTGCCGAAGGCGTAGTTGATGACGGTGAGCTTCCCGGCCTGGCCGGACTCCTGCACCCGCTTCGCGGAGCTGTCGGCGCCCCACTGGGTGAAGTAGCCGACCCGCTGCCCCTTCAGCTTCGGGCCGTGGTCACGGTCGTGGGCCTGGGCCGTGGGGGCCGCGAGGGCGGCGGCCACCGTGGCGGCGGCGATGAGGGCGGCGGTGCGACTGAGCATGCGCATGGGAGAAGACCTGCGGCTTTCTCTGAGTCAGCGTCAAATGGTCTGGACCAAGCTGAAACAGAGGTTTAGTCCATTTGATCGGGACATACAAGAGGCCGGACCGCGCGAACGCGATCCGGCCTCCTGTTGACCTGATGTTTGCAGCCGCTTGACCGGCCGCTGCGACTAGCCGATCAGGCTGCGCAGCACGTACTGCAGGATGCCGCCGTTGCGGTAGTAGTCCGCCTCACCGGGGGTGTCGATGCGGACGACCGCGTCGAACTCCTTGTCCCCGGCCTTGACCTTGACGGTCTTCGGGGTGCGGCCCTCGTTGAGCTCGGTCACGCCGGTGAAGGAGAAGGTCTCCTCGCCGGTCAGGCCGAGGGACTCGGCGTTCTCGCCCTCCGGGAACTGCAGCGGGAGGACGCCCATGCCGATCAGGTTCGAGCGGTGGATGCGCTCGTAGGACTCGGCGATGACGGCCTTCACGCCGAGCAGCGCGGTGCCCTTGGCGGCCCAGTCGCGGGACGAGCCGGAGCCGTACTCCTTGCCGGCCAGGACGACCAGCGGGGTGCCGGCGGCCTGGTAGTTCTGCGAGGCGTCGTAGATGAACGACACCGGCGCGTCGGCCTGGGTGAAGTCGCGGGTGTAGCCGCCCTCGGTGCCCGGCGCGATCTGGTTGCGCAGGCGGATGTTGGCGAAGGTGCCGCGGATCATCACCTCGTGGTTGCCACGGCGCGAGCCGTACGAGTTGAAGTCGCGCTTCTCCACACCGTTGGCGGTCAGGTACTGCGCCGCCGGGGTGCCCGGCTTGATGTTGCCGGCCGGGGAGATGTGGTCGGTGGTGACCGAGTCGCCCAGCTTGGCCAGGACGCGGGCACCGGCGATGTCGGTCACCGGGCTCGGGGTCTTGGCCATGCCCTCGAAGTACGGGGGCTTGCGGACGTAGGTGGACTCGGCGTCCCACTCGAAGGTGTTGCCGGTCGGGACGGGCAGCGACTGCCAGCGGTGGTCGCCGGCGAAGACGTCCTGGTAGCCCTTTTCGAACATGGCCTCGTCGATGGAGCCGGCGACGGTGTCGGCGACCTCCTGCTCGGACGGCCAGATGTCGGCGAGGAAGACGTCGTTGCCGTCGGCGTCCTGGCCCAGCGCGTCCTTGGTGATGTCGACGTTCATGTTGCCGGCGAGGGCGTAGGCGACCACCAGCGGCGGGGAGGCCAGGTAGTTCATCTTGACGTCGGGGTTGATCCGGCCCTCGAAGTTGCGGTTGCCGGAGAGCACCGAGACGACGGCCAGGTCGGCCTCGTTCACCGCGGCCGAGACCTCCTCGGGCAGCGGGCCCGAGTTGCCGATGCAGGTGACGCAGCCGTAGCCGACCAGGTTGAAGCCCAGCTTCTCCATGTACGGGAGCAGGCCGGCCTTCTCGTAGTAGTCCATGACGACCTTGGACCCGGGGGCCAGGGTGGTCTTGACCCACGGCTTGACCGTCAGGCCACGCTCCACGGCCTTCTTCGCCAGCAGGGCGGCGCCCAGCATGACGGAGGGGTTGGAGGTGTTGGTGCAGGAGGTGATCGAGGCGATCACGACCGCGCCGTTGTCGATCTCGTAGCTCGAACCGTCGGGGGCGGTCACCGCGGTCGGCTTCGAGGCCTCGGCCGAGTAGGTCGGCAGCGCCTCGGCGAACCGCTCGGCGGCCTCGGCCAGGATCACGCGGTCCTGCGGGCGCTTCGGGCCGGAGATCGACGGGACGACGGTGGAGACGTCCAGCTCCAGGTACTCGGAGTAGACCGGCTCGACGGCCGCGTCGTGCCAGAGGCCCTGCTCCTTGGCGTACGCCTCGACCAGGGCGAGCTGCTGCTCGCTGCGGCCGGTGAGCTTCAGGTAGTTGATGGTCTCGCCGTCGATCGGGAAGATCGCACAGGTCGAGCCGAACTCCGGCGACATGTTGCCGATGGTGGCGCGGTTCGCCAGCGGGATCGCGGTGACGCCCTCGCCGTAGAACTCGACGAACTTGCCGACCACACCGTGCTTGCGCAGCATCTCGGTGATGGTGAGCACCAGGTCGGTGGCGGTGGTGCCGGCCGGCAGCTGGCCGTTGAGCTTGAAGCCGACCACGCGCGGGATCAGCATGGAGACCGGCTGGCCGAGCATCGCGGCCTCGGCCTCGATGCCGCCGACGCCCCAGCCCAGCACGCCCAGGCCGTTGACCATGGTGGTGTGCGAGTCGGTGCCGACGCAGGTGTCCGGGTAGGCCTGGCCGTTGCGGACCATGACCGTGCGGGCCAGGTGCTCGATGTTGACCTGGTGGACGATGCCGGTGCCCGGCGGGACGACCTTGAACTCGTCGAACGCGGTCTGGCCCCAGCGCAGGAACTGGTAGCGCTCCTTGTTGCGGCCGTACTCGATCTCGACGTTCTGGACGAAGGCGTCCGGGGTGCCGAACTTGTCGGCGATGACGGAGTGGTCGATGACCAGCTCGGCCGGGGCCAGCGGGTTGATCTTGGCCGGGTCGCCGCCGAGCTCCTTGACGGCCTCGCGCATGGTGGCGAGGTCGACCACGCAGGGCACGCCGGTGAAGTCCTGCATGATCACGCGGGCGGGCGTGAACTGGATCTCCTGGCTCGGCTGCGCCGTGGCGTCCCAGTTGCCCAGGGCGCGGATGTGGTCGGCGGTGATGTTGGCGCCGTCCTCGGTGCGGAGCAGGTTCTCCAGCAGCACCTTGAGGCTGTACGGCAGCCGCTCGGAACCCTCGACGGCGGAGAGCTTGAAGATCTCGTACGACTCGTCGCCCACCTGCAGCGAGCTGCGGGCGTCGAAGCTGTTCGCGGACACGACTGACTCCTTCTAGGTGCTTCGTGCGGTATCCGGCCGCCACGGTGGTAAGGTCAGCCTTACTTAGGCTTACCTTGCCCGCACCGCCGGTGAGCGCCTCTCGGCAAGTATCTTGATGTCGAGATATATAGTAAGGGGCAGTTATCTCGATGTCGAGATAAACCATAGTGCATGGCGCCGCGGACACCACCGCAGGCATGCCCCTCCCCCTGTCTACCGTGCGGGACCGCCGGAGCGCGCGTCGGGGAGCCCCTCACCGCCCGTCGGGACCGCGCTTCTTCCGCTCCAGCCGGATCAGCCAGACCGCCCCCGCCACCACCGCGGCGGCCACCAGCAGCACCACCACCAGCGACCCCCCGGAACCGCCCGGCTCGGGCGCGACGTCCGCCAGCGGGCCGGCGGACGTCAGGACGGCGGACGCCGGCGGCAACGGCGGCAGGGGCGGCAGGGCGTGGGGGGAGGACAGCGAGTGCAGGGACGGCAGGACGGTCATCATGGGGACTCCTTGGTGAGCGGCGGATCGGTGGGCGTCGGAAGCGGTGGAACGGTCCGGGCCTCCCCCAGGCCGAGGACGAGCATCAACAGGACGGGGAACTCCAGGTAGGCGTGGTAGCTGGCCAGCGCCGCGTACAGCGTCCGGCCCTGGGCGTAGTCCGCCGCGAACAGCACCGCCAGCAGGCCCCCCGCCACCGCCCCCAGCAGCCAGGCCCGACCGCCGCGCAGCGCCGGCAGCCGCCGCTCGAAGACGCCGGTCGCGTCCGGCGCGTACCGCGGCAGGAACCACACCCAGACCACGTAGTGCATCGACTGGAGGAAGGCGAACACCGCCAGGAAGCGCAGCCCCACCCCCGGCGTCAGCCACGTCGGCGGGGTGTACGTCACCGCCAGCTTCGCCGTCAGACCCGTCCCCGGCGCCAGCCAGCCGTCCAGCACCCCGGCCAGCAGCAGGGCCGGCACCAGCAGCACCCAGCCGCACTGCAGCCCCAGGAAGACCGCCCGGCCGCGCACCAGCCGCCGCGACCACTCCCAGAGGAACAGCAGCGGCACCACGTTGTGCAGGTGCGCCAGCACCACGAAGTGGTACGCCGGGAACGCCAGCGAGGCCGACGCGGCCACCGCCAGCACCGCCCCGCTCCCCGCCAGCAGCAGCGGACGGCGGCGCAGCCCCGACCAGCAGGCGGCGGCCAGCAGCCCGTACGCCAGCAGGATCTCCGCCCGCTGCGCCACCGGGTGCGGCACCAGCGAGGGCGGCACCAGCCGGCAGCACACGATGCCGGTCACCAGGACCAGCAGCAGCCGGAGCAGCGGCCCCGCCAGCACGGCCGCGAAGCGGCCCGCCACGTAGCGCAGCTCCAGCACGTTGTGCAGCACCCCGAACGCGGCCAGGCCGACCACCGCCAGCCCGGCCGGCACCCGCAGTGCGAGCACCAGCGCCAGGGCCGCCGCCAGCACGAACCCGGCCGACGGCGCGGCCCCCAGCCGGACGGCCGGACCGGCGGACGACCGGACGGCCGCCCCTTCCACGGTGGCGATGGCCACGCTCCCCCTCCCCGTGGCACGATCCCGCCGTGCCCTATCCCCCGGCCCTCGCCCTCACCCTGCTGGTCGAGACACCGCTCTACACCGCCGCCCTCACCCGGGCCGGCGGCATCCGCCCGGCCCGGGCGGCGACAGCCGCCGTCCTGGTCAACCTGGCGACGCACCCGTTGCTCTGGTGGTCACTGAGCAGGTGCGCCGGCGGGTCCGCCGCAGCGTACTGGACCGCGTTCGCGGTCGGCGAGATCACGGTCTGCGCGGTCGAGGCGGCGCTGCTGCGCCCGCTCACCGGGCTGCGCCTGGGCGAACCGCTGCCCTGGGCCGCCGCCGGGACGGCCAACGCGGCCTCGGTGCTGGCGGGGCTGCTGGCCTTCGCCCGCTGAGCCGCCGGCTGAGCTGCCGGCCCGGGCCGGCAGCCCGGCGGGGCCCTTCGCGCGGGCGGGCCCGTCCACCCGCCGGGTACGGTGGCCGGTGATCCGACACGCCGGAACAGACTGGGACAGGCCGGGAGCCGACTGATGATCGTGGTGGACGCGTCCGCGCTGGTGCTCGCACTGGCCGACGAGGGCGAGCGCGGCGTGGCGGCCCGGGCCGCACTGGAGGCGGGCGGCGAGTGGGTGGCCCCCGAGCACATCGTCATCGAGGTGATGCAGTCGCTGCGCGGCCTCTACCTGGCCAAGGAGCTGACCGCCGAACGGGTCGGCGAACTCGCCGCCCGGCTGCCCGGGCTGGCGATCCGCAAGGTCGAGGTGGTGGAACTGCTCGACCGGATCTGGGAGCTGAAGGACAACCTCACGCCGGACGACGCCGCGTACGTCGCCGTCGCCGAACGGTTCGGGGCGCCACTCGTCACGGCGGACCTGCGGCTGATGCGGGCGAGCGGTCCGCGCTGCGAGATCCGGGGCATCGGGGCCGCACCCCGCCCGGCGTAGGCGCGCTCCCGCCGCGTCCGGCGCGAGGCCGGTGCCCGGGGTGCCCGGGGTGCCCGGGGTGCCCGGGGTGCCCGGGGTGCCCGGGGTGCCCGGGGTGCCCGGGGTGCCCGGGGAGCGTCCGGCGGGGGCCGGGGGTGCCCGGGAGACTCCGGGGGTGTCCGGCGGGGGGCGGAGGCCGTTGAGCAGTGCGTCCGCCGCACCGCCTCCGGAAGGTCCGCCGATGTCCGCTCCGTTCGCCGCCGCCCTGCTCCCGTTCGCCCTGCTGGCCACCGCCGCCGCGCCCGGCCCGGCCGGCCCGCCGACCCCGGCCGACTCCCCGCGCGGGCCGTTCCCGGTCTCCGCGCCGGCCCCGGCCGGCTCCCAGGCTCCGGCCGACCCTCCGGTCTCGGCCGACTCTCCGGTCTCGGTCGTCGAGGCCGACTTCGACCCGGCCACCGCCTTCGTCCCGCCGACCGCGATCAGCCACGCACCGGACCTGGTGCCGTACGGCTCGCACGTCCGGGTGGTGGTCGACCGGACCCGGCCCGGACGGACCGTGCTGACGCTCACGGGGGCCGGGCTCGCGCCCGACCACGAGTTCCCGGTGCACCTGCACACCGGCTCCTGCGGAGCCGACCCGGCCACCTCCGGCCCGCACTACCAGGACGCCGTGGACCCGGTCCGCCCCTCGGCCGACCCCGCCTACGCCAACGACCGCAACGAGCTGCGGCTCACGCTGCGCACCGACCACCGGGGCGACGGCAGCGCGGCCGCCGCCGTGGCCTGGCAGCCGCGGCCGGGCGAGGCCCGCTCGCTGGTGCTGCACGCCGGCAGCCCGGCCGGCGCGCACGCCGCGGGCGACCGGGCCGCCTGCGTGAAGCTGGAGCGGTGAGGCCCGGGAGGAGCGGGCCCGGCCCACCGGGGCCTCCCGGAACGACCTTCAGGACCCCAGGGTGGCGACCAGGACGGCCTTGATGGTGTGCAGGCGGTTCTCCGCCTGGTCGAACACGACGGAGTACTCGGACTCGAACAGCTCGTCGGTGCACTCCAGCTCGGCCATCCCGGTCGCCTCGAACATCTGCCGGCCGACCACCGTGCCGAGGTCGTGGAAGGCCGGCAGGCAGTGCAGGAACCGGACGACCGGGTTGCCGGTGGCCCGGACGGTGTCCATCGACACCTGGTACGGCTTGAGCAGCGCGATCCGCTCGGCCCAGACCTCCTTGGGCTCGCCCATCGAGACCCACACGTCGGTGTAGAGGAAGTCGGCGCCGGCCACGCCCGCGTCGACGTCCTCGGTGAGGGTGATCCGGGCGCCGGTCGTCACGGCGAGCTCCTGCGCCGTCTTCTGCACGTCCTCGGCGGGCCAGAGCGCGCGGGGTGCGACGATCCGGATGTCCATGCCGAGCAGGGCCCCGGTCACCAGCAGCGAGTTGCCCATGTTGGAGCGGGCGTCACCGAGGTAGGCGAGGGCCACCTCGGTGAGCGGCTTGGCGGTGTTCTCCTGGACGGTCAGCACGTCGGCGAGCGTCTGGGTGGGGTGCCACTCGTCGGTGAGGCCGTTCCAGACCGGGACGCCGGCGTGCGCCGCCAGCTCCTCGACGACCGCCTGGCCGTGGCCCCGGTACTCGATGCCGTCGAACATCCGGCCCAGCACCCGCGCGGTGTCCTTGACCGACTCCTTGTGGCCGATCTGCGAGCCGGAAGGGTCCAGGTAGGTGGTGGTGGCACCCTGGTCGCGGGCGGCCACCTCGAAGGCACAGCGCGTCCGGGTGGAGGTCTTCTCGAAGATCAGCGCGATGTTCTTGCCGAGCAGCCGGGGGCGCTCGGTGCCCGCGTACTTCGCCGCCTTGAGCTGGGCGGCGAGGTCCACCAGGAAGCGGAACTCCTGGGGCGTGAAGTCGAGCTCCTTGAGGAAGTGCCTGTTCCGGAGATTGAACGCCATGCCGGGCTCCTGGGGTGACGGGGCAGAAACGGGAAGCGGCAACTGTATACGATACTCGGAATTTCTATGCAGGGCGGGCGTGCTGCCTGGCGGTAACAAGAACGGTACGGGGCCCTGCGGCAAACGCCGCAGGGCCCCTGCCCGACACGCAGTGCCCCGGCCCTGCCCCTGCCCGACACGCACTGCCCCCGGTCCGGCCGGGTTCGGGCTCAGAGCCGGGGGTCGACCGGCTCCGACTCCAGCGCGAGCACCGCGAACACCGCCTCGTGCACCCGCCACAGCGGCTCCCCGGCCGCCAGCCGGTCCAGCGCCTCCATCCCGAGCGCGTACTCGCGCAGCGCCAGTGAGCGCTTGTGCCCCAGGAACCGCCCGCGCAGCTCGTCCAGGTGCTCGGTGTAGTCCGGGCCGTAGATGATCCGCAGGTACTCGCGGCCACGGACCTTGACGCCGGGCTGGACCAGCCCGCCCGGCCGGCCCACGCCCGCGCCGCCACGGACCGTCGACGCCAGCGGCTTGACCACCATGCCCTCGCCGCCGGCCCCGGTCAGCTCCTCCCACCAGGCGACGCCGGCGGCGACGGACGCCTCGTCCGCGGTGTCCACCAGCAACCGCCCGGTGCGGTGCAGGACCGGCGCCTGCGGCTCGGCCTCGTGGTCCGCCCCGACCAGCCGGTCGATCAGGGCCAGGTGCTCGTCGTGCGGGCGCACCGCCAGGTTCGCCCCCTCCGCGGCCAGGATCTGGAACGGCGCCAGCCGGATGCCCGACAGCCCCTCCGTCGGCCAGCAGTACCGCCGGTACGCCACGGTGAACGCCTCCGCGTCGGCGGCCCGCTGCCGCTGGCGCGCCGTCACCCCGGCGAGGTCGAGCCCGCGCCCGGCCGCCTGCTCCAGCGCGGCGAGCACCTGCGGCAGTGCCGCGCCCGCCGCCGCGCCGACCGCCGCGTACTGGCGCCGCAGCAGTTCGGTGGCCTTCAGCGACCACGGCATCAGCTCGGCATCCAGCAGCAGCCAGCCGGTGTCCAGTTCGTCGAAGAGCCCGGACCGCTCGGCCGCGGCCCGCAGCCGGCCCAGGACGGCCGCCGTGAGCGCGTCGTCCCCGAGGAACGCCCGGCCGGTGCGGGTCCAGACCGCCCCCGGCCCGGCCAGGCCGAAGCGGCGCTCCAGCGCCGCGTCGTCCCGGGCCACCAGCACCACCGCGCGGGAGCCCATGTGCTTCTCCTCGCAGATCACCTCGCGGACGCCGTCCTCGCGGTAGGCGAGGAAGGCCTCCTCCGGGTGCTCCAGGTAGCCGGGGCGGCGCGAGGTCGCACTGGGCGCCATGGTCGGCGGCAGGTAGGCGAGCAGCCGCGGGTCGATCGCGAACCGGCTCATCACCTCCAGCGCGGCCGCCGCGTTCTCCTCGCGCACCGCGACCCGGCCGTGCAGCGCCGTCTCCACCACCCGGCGGCCCGCCACGTCGGCGAGGTCCAGCGGACGGCCCTCACGGGCTCCCGGCGCATCGGTGGCCAGCGGGCGGACCGGCGCGTACCACTCCTGCTCGGCCTCGACGCCCACCAGCTCCCGCTCCGGGTAACGCAGCGCGGTCAGGCTGCCGCCGAAGACACAGCCGGTGTCCAGGCAGATGGTGTTGTTGAGGAAGCTCGCCGCCGGCACCGGCGTGTGCCCGTAGACCACCAGCGCCCGGCCGCGGTACTCCTCGGCCCACGGGTAACGGACCGGCAGGCCGTACTCGTCGGTCTCCCCGGTGGTGTCCCCGTACAGCGCGTGCGAGCGGACCCGGCCGGAGGCCCGGCCGTGGTACTTCTCCGGCAGACCGGCGTGGCAGACCACCAGGGCGCCGCCGTCCAGCAGGTAGTGGCTGACCAGACCGCGCATGAACGCCCGGACCTCGGCGCGGAACTCCTCCGACTCCCCCGCCAGCTGGTCCAGCGACTCCTGGAGACCGTGCGAGGCGGTGACCTTCTTGCCGTCCATCGCCCGGCCGAGCTTGTTCTCGTGGTTGCCCGGCACGCAGATCGCGTGCCCGGCCGCCACCATGCCCATCACCAGGCGCAGCACGCCCGGCGTGTCCGGGCCGCGGTCGACGAGGTCGCCGACGAAGACGGTGGTGCGGCCCGCGGGGTGCTCGGCGTCCACCGGGCGGCCGGCGTCGTCCCTGGTCAGCACGTAACCGAGGCGGGTGAGCAGGGTCTCCAGCTCGGAGCGGCAGCCGTGGATGTCGCCCACGATGTCGAACGGCCCGGTGAGGTGGCGCAGGTCGTTGAAACGCTTCTCCGGCACGATCTCGGCGGCCGTCACCTCCGCCTCGCCGCGCAGGACGTGCACCTTGCGGAAGCCCTCGCGCTCCAGGCCGCGCAGCGAGCGGCGCAGCTCGCGGTTCTGGCGCGGGACCACGTGCGCGGGCAGCTGCCGGTCCGGACGCGACCGGTTGCGCTCGGCGCAGATGCCCGGCGGGACGTCCAGGACGATCGCGATCGGCAGCACGTCGTGCTCGCGGGCGATCCGGATCAGCTGCCGCCGGGCCTCCTGCTGCACGTTGGTGGCGTCCACGACGGTCAGCCGGCCGGCGGCGAGGCGCTTGCCGACGATGTAGTGCAGTACGTCGAAGGCCTCGGCGGAGGCCGACTGGTCGTTCTCGTCGTCCGCCACCAGGCCGCGGCAGAAGTCGGAGGAGATCACCTGGGTGGGGAGGAAGTGCTTACGGGCGAAGCTGGACTTGCCGGCGCCGCTGGTGCCGATCAGGACGACGAGGGAGACGTCGGTGACCGGGAGCCGGCGGGGCCTGGCTCCGGTGTCAGGAGTCCCGGTGTCAGGAGTCCCGGCGTCCGGGGAGGGCTCGTCCGTGGTGAGCTTCGGGGACTGTGCGTCGTCGGTCATCGGGTCTCGCCCCCTTCGGGCGTCGTGGCGGTCTCTGTGGTCTCTGTGGTCTCTGTGGTCTCTGCGGTCCTCGGTTCGGAGGTGACCGGTCCGGGGTCGGGTGCGGTGCCGATCCGGAACAGGGCGAGCTGGGTCGGTGCCCCCACCTCCTCGTCCTCCGGGCCGACCGGGCGGATCACCACGGTGTAGCCGTACGCCGCCGCGACCCGCTCGGCCCAGGCGCGGAACTCGGCCCGCCCCCACTCGAAACGGTGGTCGGCGTGGCGGACGTGACCGGCCGGCAGGCTCTCCCAGCGCACGTTGTACTCGGCGTTGGGCGTCGTGACCACCACGGCAGCCGGGCGGGCGGAGCCGAACACCGCGTACTCCAACGCCGGCAGCCGGGGCAGGTCCAGGTGCTCGATCACCTCGCAGAGCACCGCCGCGTCGAAGCCCGTGAGCCGGGTGTCCGTGTACGTCAGCGCACCCTGGACCAGCTTGACCCGGGCCGACTGGCGCTCCGACATCCGCTCCAGCCGCAGCTTGCGCGCGGCCACGGTCAGCGCCCGTACGGACACGTCCACGCCGAGGACCTCGGTGATCCCGGTGTCCTTGAGCAGCGCGCCGATCAGCTCGCCCTGCCCGCAGCCGAGGTCGGCCACCCGGGCCGCCCCGACCTCGCGCAGCGCGGCCAGGATCGCCGCACGGCGCTGCTCGGCCAGGGAGACCGGCTTCTCCGCCGCGGGCTCCCCCACGACCGTGCGGGCAGCGTCGGTGACGGTGACGTCGGCGGCGCCACCGGCGTCGTCGCTGCTGTCGCTGCTGTCGGTGCTGTCGTCGACCGCGTTGTCGATCTCCTCGACCTCGCGGTCGTCGGCCTCCGCCAGCCGGGCCAGCTCCAGCCGCTCCATCGCCCGCCGGGTGAGCGTCCACCGTCGGGACAGGTAGCGGCGCGCGATCAGGGCCTGCTCGGGGTGCTCCGCCAGCCAGCCCTCACCGGCCACGAGCAGCTTGTCGACCTCGTCCGGGGCGACCCAGTAGTGCTTCGCGCCGTCGAGCACCGGCAGCAGCACGTAGAGCTGCTGGAGCGCGTCCGCGAGGCGGACCTCCGTGGCCGACAGCTCCAGCCGGACGTAGCGCGACTCGCCCCACTCGGGGAACGTCTCGTCGAGGGGGATCGCCGCCGCTCCGACCTGCCAGCCGAGCGGCTCGAACAGCCGGCCCGCCATCCCCGCCCCGCCGCCCTCGCCGGCACCGTTGGCCGGCACGGCGGGCAGCACGATCCGCAACGGCCGGGGCTGCTCCGCCAGCCCGGGGCGTGCCTCGCAGACGCCCTTCATCGCCGTCCGGAACACCGTCCGCAGCGCCACCGCGAGCAGCGAGGACGCGGCGTAGGGGCGGTCGTTGACGTACTGGGCGAGCGCGAAGTCGGGCGAGCCGCCGCGACCCTTGCCCCGGCCCTTGCGGACCAACGCGATCGGGTCGACGTCGAGCAGCAGCGCGGCCGTGCAGGCGTCCTCGCCGGCCTCCGGATAGAAGACGTGGGCCTCGCCGTGCGACGTCGAGAAGCGCTGCACCCTGTCCGGGTGCTTGTGCAGCAGAAAGCCCAGGTCAGTGGCCGGGCTGTCGGCGGTGGCGGTGGTGGAGATCGACATGAACACCCGCCCGAGTATTGCCGAGTGGTGGCCTCCCGGGCACCGGGTTTTGCGGGCGCCCGGCCGCGGACCGGCCCCGCCGCGGGCCCGCGCGCCGCCACCGGAGGGCAGCGGTCGGCCTGTCCGCACGGTGAGCGTGTTCGGCACCGGGGGCCCGCATTCGTTAACGTGCACGGTGTGACTGCAGAACCCACCTCCCTCGCACGCGGCGCCGTTGCCGCAGGTCTGGCCACCGTCGCTGCCGACGGCACCGTCCTGGACACCTGGTACCCCGCCCCCGCACTGACCGCCGAGCCCGGCCCGACCGGCACCGTCCGGCTGACCGCCGAACAGGCCGAGGCCGAACTCGGCGCCGGCGCGGCCGAGGCGCTGCGCACCGACGCGCGCCGCGGCGTCGAGGTGGTCGCCGTGCGCACGACGATCGCCTCGCTGGACGAGAAGCCGATCGACGCGCACGACGCCTACCTGCGCCTGCACCTGCTGAGCCACCGTCTGGTCCAGCCGCACGGCCAGAACCTGGACGGCGTCTTCGGGCTGCTCGCCAACGTGGCGTGGACCAGCATCGGCCCCGTCCAGGTGGACAAGGTCGAGCAGGCCCGCCTGGCGGTCCGCGCCCAGGGCGGCCAGCTCGCCGTCTACGGGATCGACAAGTTCCCGCGGATGACCGACTACGTCGCCCCGTCGGGCGTGCGCATCGCCCACGCGGACCGCGTCCGGCTCGGTGCCCACCTCGCCACCGGCACCACCGTGATGCACGAGGGCTTCGTCAACTTCAACGCCGGCACCCTGGGCACCTCCATGGTCGAGGGCCGGATCAGCGCGGGTGTCGTGGTCGGGGACCACAGCGACATCGGCGGCGGTGCCTCGATCATGGGCACCCTGTCGGGTGGCGGCAAGCAGGTCGTCTCGGTCGGCGAGCGCTGCCTGCTGGGCGCCAACGCGGGCATCGGCATCTCGCTGGGCAACGACTGCGTGGTCGAGGCCGGCCTCTACGTCACCGCCGGCACCCGGGTCACCACCCCGGACGGCAAGGTGGCGAAGGCCGTGGAGCTGTCCGGCCAGGACAACCTGCTCTTCCGCCGCAACTCCCAGACCGGCGCCGTCGAGGTCATCGCCCGCTCCGGCTCCTGGGGCGGCCTCAACGCCGAGCTGCACGCACACAACTGACCTCCCTCCTCTCCGAGGTCCCGGCCCCGGCGCCCCTGTGGCGCCGGGGCCTTCCGCGTCCTCCGGCCCCTTCGCTGCCCCCTTCCCCCGGCTGCTGCCCCCGACCGCTGCCGCCGACTGCTTCCGCCGACCGCTGCCGACCGCCGGCGGGGCACGGTTCGGCAGCGGCGCAGCCCGCCCAGGCCCGCCCCCGGCCCGGCCTAGCCGAGCCGGTTCGACGACGGCAAGCCCGGATCACCCGGGAGGCTTACCCCGGACGGGAGTTGGACCGCATCGGGTGGTGCCCGGTGACCGGCCGGTGGACGGTTCGTTGGTTGCAGCGGCGGCGGTAGCGGCCCTCGGGCCACCACCCCCGCTTCACACCGCACTGCCGATCCGAAGAGGTCCGCCCATGTCCGAACCCTGGCCCGAGGCATCCGCCCGGCCGCAGCAACCGACTGCCGACACGTCGGCGGTGCCGACCCTTCCGAAGACCCTGCTGGAGCAGATGCAGGAACTGCTCGCCTCGGTGTCCGCGGACCTCGCGGCGCTGCAGTCGCCCGGCCCCCGGGCCTCCGATCTGCCGGACGGCGGACCGAGTCCGATCACCAGGACCGCCCTCTCCTCCTCCGACACCTGAGCCGGGGCCGGCGGGCCGGCCGCCGCGGGCTCCGCCGGCCCCCGCCCGGGCTCGCCGGCCGCCCGCTGGACCGCCTCGGCCAGCCTGGTCACGAGATCCCGGCAGTCGGCCGCCGCGTCGACCCCGTCGATGCACGTCCAGTACAGGCTCTCGGTGTCGGCGCCGCAGGCCAGCACGACCAGCGTCTCGCCGACGTCCCGCAGCAGCGCGCCGAGACCGGCCAG
The DNA here is from genome assembly GCF_045208415.1 of Kitasatospora sp. NBC_01560. Lineage (NCBI taxonomy): Bacteria > Bacillati > Actinomycetota > Actinomycetes > Kitasatosporales > Streptomycetaceae > Kitasatospora > Kitasatospora sp. NBC_01560. The sequence goes on from NZ_CP109364.1 coordinate 3,468,352, forward strand.
CATCGGGGCGGGCGGGCCGAGCTCGGTGAGCCGACCGGCCCGCCCGCCGGAGCCCAGGCCCGACAGGGCGGACGACTCCTCCGCCGCGTGGTCCAGGCAGCCGGCCGCATGGCTGCCGGCCTCCGCCAGCTGCTGCCCGAGACCGGCCGGCTCACCGTCGTCCAGCTCCGCGAGCCGGGCGCCGACCGCCTCCGTGAGCAGCGCGGCCTGCCGCGCCTCGGCCAGCACGTCCGGCACGTTCCTCGCCTCGGCCAGGGCGTGCCGGGCCGTCTTGATCAGTCGCAGTGCCTCCATCGGCCACCGCTCCTTCCGCACGTTGTCGCCGTGCCGGCGCGGTCGCCCGACCGTGCCGGCACCTGGTCACGGCGACAGCGTGCGCGCGAAAAGGGATCGGCGCAGCCACCTTCCCGGGGCCTGTGGAAAACCCGGGCCTGTGGACAACTTCCTTCCCCCGCAGGGGTTACCCGGTCACTCCCCGATTGACGTCCGGCCCCGCAGCCACGCCCGAACCGCCGTCCGCGCCGCCCTCCGCACCGGGCACCGGGAAGCGCCGCTCGTTGCGGTCGATCTTGGCGTCCAGGGCGGTCAGCGGGTCGACACCGACCGCCGTGCAGAACTGCAGCAGGTAGGCGAGGACGTCGGCCACCTCGTCCCGCACCCGGTGCGCGCTGTCCGGGTCGGACATCACCGCGGCGGCCTGCTCGGGCGTGAGCCACTGGAAGATCTCCAGCAGCTCGCCGGCCTCCACGCTCAGCGCCGCCGCCAGGTTCTTCGGCGTGTGGAAGGGCTCCCAGCTGCGCGCCGCCGCGAAGGCCGTCAGCCGTTGCCGCAGGCCCTCCAGACTCGGGCCGGCCTGGTCCGTCTCTCGTTCACTCACCCTCCAGGTCTACCGCATGCGTGCGGGCACCCGTCTCCCCGGTGGCCGCCGGGGAGACGGGCGGCCCGGCCGGCCGGGCCCCGCCCTGGGCCGGTACCCGGGCCGTCTCGGTGCGCAGCACGGTGTGCCCGGAGCCGGGATCGCGCCGGCACTCGACCAGCGCGACGCCCGCCGGCAGCTCGCCGGCTCCGCCGAACGCCTCCCGGGCCGCGGCGGGCTCCTGGAGCGCGCCCAGGAGCCGTAGCTGGTTGCGCCCGGACATGTCGCGGGCGAGCCGGAGCAGCGAGGCGGCCTGGTCGGTGCCGAGCCCGGCGCCGAGATCCTCGGCGAGCACGGTGAGCTGCCGGTGCGCCCAGGGCACCTCGGCGGCCGCGTCGAGGTCCAGGACGCCCGCGCCGGTGAGCAGCACCGCGGCGAAGGCGAGGTGGCGCAGCATGCCGTCGGAGGCCTGGTCGGCGCCGGTCCGGCCGAGGACGCCCTCGTCGAAGACGGCGAGGACGCGCTCGCCGGCGCCGGTGCCACGGCGGGCGAGGTCGAGGCCGAGCAGCGGGTGCGGGGCGGCGGACTGGACGACGCGCAGCAGCTGGCCGAAGCGCCGGGCGCACTCGGTGCTGAGCCGGGCGATGACGGCGGAGATGTTGGCGGCGGTGCTGACCAGCCGGGCCTGCGGGTCGGGGCGGGCCCAGTCGCGCATCAGGGTGGGCACGGGGTGGACGGGGAACACCTCGCGCAGGGCCGTGAGCAGCTGTTCCGCCGCGGCGAGCACCCGGCGTTCGCCGGGCGAGGAGCCGGCGACCCGCAGCGGCAGCTGCGCGGTGATCAGGGTGGTGTTGGGGAAGGGCGCCCGGATATCACCCTGCCGGGTGTCGTTGTGCCAGCTGACGTTGGTCCGCTGGTGCCGGAGGTCCTGTTCGCCGGTCTCGACGAGGGTCCGGCCGTCGAGGGTGAGCTGCTCGCGGGCGATCCGGACCGGGCCGTCGGTGCGGATGACGACTTCGAGGCCGATCGGCCCGGCGGCGGAGCGGACGGTGCAGCCGAGGATGAGGGCGTTGCGGCCGTGCGGGACGCAGCCGGCGAGGCCGCCGCGGACCGGGGCCGCGAGGGGGCCGGGCCGGCCGGGGAGGCCGTCGAGGGAGGCGGTGATCTCCTCGCCGAGGGCGAGCCGGGAGAGGACGGCGAGCGCGTCGAGGGCGTTGGACTTGCCGACGCCCGCCGGTCCGTGGAGCACCGTCAGGGGGGCCAGCGGCAGGGTGGCCCGCCGGTAGGACTTGAACGCGGTGAGCCGCAGCTCCTCCAGGGTGGGGCGCTGCGCGGCCGGCCGGCCCTGGTCCGGGGCGGGCCCCTGGTCCGGGGCTCGCCGCCCGGGCTCCGGTACCCGCCGCTCCGGCTCCGGGGCCCACCGGGCGGGGTCCGGGATCCGCCGGCCGGGGTCCGAGGTCCACGGGCGGGGGCGGGCCGGCACGGCGGGCCGGGTGGCGTCGCGGTTCACCCGTCGACGTTAGCGGCCGCCCGGGCGGCAGAAACGTGCCTGCGCAGCAGATTCATCCCAACGGGGCGGGCCCACCGGGAGCGCGAACACACCGCTCGGCGCCACTCGGCCCGGCTCGGCGCCACTCGGCCCAACTCGGCCCAACTCGGCCCGGCTCAGCGCCGGTAGGCGGCGACCGTGACGGAGGCGGTGACCTCGACCGGGTCGGGGAGGTCGGCGAGCCGGGCCGCGAGCCGCTCCGGGTCGGTGTGCCAGGCGCTCGGGCCCATGCCGACGACGGTGCGGACGTCCGCGGCGGAGAGCCGCAGGGTGAAGTCGACCTGCTGCTGTCCGGCCGGGGTGAGGTGGGGGCCGAGCTTCTCGTCGATCCGGCGCTGCTTCTCCTCGTCGACCGAGAGCAGTCCGAGCCCGGTGACGAGTTCGCGCAGGTGCCGGGAGGTGGGGGCGACCAGCAGCAGCGTGCCGCCGGGCCGCAGCACCCGGCGGATCTCGGGGCCGTTGCGCGGGGCGAACACGTTCAGCACGAGGCCGGCGGTGGCGTCCTGCAGCGGCAGCGGGCGCCAGGCGTCGCAGACGACCGCGCCGATCCGGGGGTGGGCCTTGGCGGCGCGGCGCAGGGCGTACTTGGAGATGTCGAGCGCGGCGCCGGGCCGGCCGGGCAGGGCGTCGAGGACGTGGGCGAGGTAGTGGCCGGTGCCGGCGCCGAGGTCGACGACGAGACCTTCGGGCGCGGTGGCCGCGGCGGCGTCGGCGAGGGCGTCGGCGATCGGGCGGTAGTGGCCGGCGGCGAGGAAGTCGCTGCGGGCGGCGACCATGTCGGCGGTGTCACCGGTGCCGGTGTGGGCGTCGCCGGCGAGCAGGCTGACGTAGCCCTGCTTGGCGACGTCGAAGCTGTGCCCGCCGGGGCAGCGCAGGGTGCGCCCGTCCGGGGTGAGCGCCTGCGCGCAGTGCGGGCAGGCCAGGTAGGGCTCGATGTCCTGCAGCAACGTCCGTCTTCTCTCGCCGTCCGGTCGTGCGGTCCGACCGGAAGGGCAAGCCTAGCGACCGGCGGTGCGCGGCGGCGCATCCCGCTGACCGGGGAGGTCCGGCCCGCAGGACCAGCAGACGGTGGGCGGCCGGTACGGGAGGCTCGGTGTGCGGGGCGGGGCGCCCCGGGCGGTGCGCAGGGCGAGGGCGGCGAGCGCTTCGGGCGCCCCGGCCTGGCCGCGGATGCCGGGGAAGGCGTTGATGTCGACGACGACGGGCTCGGCGGGCCCGTCGAGCAGGTCGACGCCGTAGACGTCGAGGCCGAAGACCTCGCCGGTCCGCAGGGCCGCCGCGGCGCGGTCGGCGGGGAGGTCGGCGGGGCCGAACCGGCCTTCGGCGGGCTGCTCGTCCACCGCGAGTTCGGAGCGGCGGCGCTCGCAGAACAGCTGCCCGTCGACGACCCAGATCTTCTGGTCCCAGCCGGTGTTGGCGACGTAGGGCTGGGCGATCACGGGTTCGTCGGGCCACCGGGCGGCGAGCTCCAGCAGCCGGTCGGGGCCGTCGGCGCGGGCGACCAGGTCCCCGCGGCGGCTGTGGCGGCTCTTGACGACCACCGGGTAGTCGCTGTCCCACAGTCCCTCGGCGAGGTCGACGAGGTCCTCGGCGGTGCAGGTGGCGGCGAACGGCAGCCCGGCCCGGTTGGCGAGCTCGGCCATGGCGGAGCGGTCCTGGCAGAACTCGGTCGCGGCGGCCGAGTTGATCACCGGGGCGCCGCGCTCCTCCAGGTGGCGGGCGAGCGCGAGGGCCTGCGGGGTGCGGGCCTTGAGGAGGTAGACGTCGGCGAGCGGGCCGGGGCCGATCCGTTCGGCGGGCGGGGTGCCGCCGCCGCCGGCGGGGTCGAGCGTCTCGACCCGGTGGTCGGCGGCGAGCAGCGCGGCGGTGGCGGCGAGCAGCGGGTGGTCGGGCCTGGGGGTGATCAGGCAGATCCTCATATCGCCCCGCCCACGGCGCCGTTGACCAGCTCGGCCCCGCCGAGGCCCACCGCCGCGCCCTGCGCCGGGAGTCGCACCGCGTCCGGCACCGGCCCGGCCGGCTCGTGGACCAGTGCCGGCGGCTCGTGGACGAGCGCGTGCGCCGGGGCCGAGACCGCCGTCCCGGTGCGGGCCAGCCGCAGGACGGCGCGCGCGACCCGGGAGACCGCGTCCGGCACCTGGCGGAAGCTGGGGAAGTCGTTGATGTCGACGACCACCGGCCCGTCCGGGCCGAGCAGCACGTCCACGCCGTAGAGGTCGAGCCCGAACACCTCCCCCACCTGCGCGGCGATCCGCGCGACCTCGGCGGGGAGCGGCACCTGGCGCTCCCGCACACCCTGGTCGGGGTGCAGCGGCGAGCACCGCTCGGTCGCGTACAGCTCGCCGTCGACGCAGTACACCTTGAGGTCGGTACCGGAGTTGGGCACGTAGGGCTGGGCGATCAGCAGGCCCTCGCCGGCCAGCTGGGGGCCGAGTGCGACCAGGTGGTCGGGGGTGGGGACGAGCCGCACGGCCCGTCCGGAGCTGCCGTCGGCGGGCTTGACCACGAGCGGGTACTCGGAGGCGGGGATGTCCGCGAGGCGCTCCCACCGGGCCGCGGCGTAGGTGACCGGGACGGGCAGGCCGCGGGTGCGCGCGATCACGGCGGCCAGTGCCTTGTCGCGGACCCCGCGGATGGACCGGACGTCGTTGACGGTGGTGAGGCCGACGGCGGCGGCCGCTTCGAGCAGGGTCAGGCCCGGTCCGCCGGAGACGGTCTTGAGCACCCAGGCGTCGTGGCTGCCCGCCCGGACGGACTCGGAGATCGCCATCAGCGAGTTGCCGGGGCGCAGCACGTCCACCCGGTGCCCCCAGTCGGTGAGCCGGCGCACCACGTCGAGCGGCATGCCGTCGTGCCGGTAGTGCTCCTCGACCAGAAAGCAGAGCCTCATGAGCCTGTCCATCCCCCTCGCCTCTCCCAGCGCGGACGTCCGCCGTTCCCGCCCGGCAGAGTTGTAAAGGCCCCAGAATGCCATGGCGCCCGCACGCAAGATCTCCCGGCCTGTAAGCATTCGGCAACAATCGGTCCGAAATGCCCGGGCTCACCGATCCGCCCCGGGGTTTCCGGCCCGTCGTTCGCCCACGCCACAACTGCGGGACCGGTACGCGGCACCGGGTGCGGGCCGGCTCGACCGCGAAAACGGCTGGCAGGTGCACGACGCCCCTGCCAGGATGCACGGCGTGACTTCTGACGATCTTGACCGCAGCCGCCCCGCCCCCGCGCCCGCCGGCCCCCCCGCCGACCCCGCCCTCCTCGCCGAGATCGAGCGCTACTACGACGCGGTGCCGCGCACCGTGGCCCGCGTCGAGGACTTCGGGCCGCTGAGCCTGTTCGTCAACGAGGGCCAGGGCTGGCCGTACTACGCCCGCCCGGCGCTCGGCCACACCGGTCCGGCCACCACTGCCGAGGACGTCCGCCGGGTGCTGGCCCGCCAGCGCGAGCTGGGCCTGCCCGAGGCCTTCGAGTGGGTGGCCGAGCAGACCCCGGAGCTGCGCGCGGCGGTCGAGGAGGCCGGTCTGACGGTGCACGAGCACCCGCTGCTGGTGCTCGGCCCGGACGCCGCGCCGTCCGCCTCCGCGGACGACGCGGCGGCGACGCTGCCCGCCGGGGTGTCGGTGCGGGTGCTGGGCGCCGACGATCCGGACCTCGCGAGCGCGGTGGCCGTCCCGCACCTGGCGTTCGGCGAGCCCGGCACCGCGCTGGGCTCGGCCGGTCCGGACGAGCTGGCCGCGGCGGCCGAGAAGGCGGCGGCGGACGGCACGGTCGCGCGGATCGCCGGGCGGATCACCGCCGGGCGGACGGTCCTGGCCGCGGCCGTCCGGGACGGTTCGGCGCTCTGTGCGGGCCAGCACAACCCGGTCGGGCCGGTCACCGAGGTGGCCGGCGTGGGCACCCTGCCGTCGGGCCGCCGGCAGGGCCTCGGTCTCGCGGTGACGGCGGCGCTGGTCGCGCACGCGCGGGCCAACGGCGTGCGGACGGTGTTCCTGTCCGCCGCCGACGAGGACGTCGCCCGGATCTACCGCCGGGCCGGCTTCCGCCCGTTCGCGACGGCACTGATCGCCGAACCCGCGACGGACGGGACGGGCGCCGCCGACGGGGCCTGACCGCTCCGGCGCCCGGCCTCGCAGGCCCCGGTGCGGCCGGGGGCTCCGGCCGCCGGGCTCAGTCCGTCTCCTCGTCCTCCTCACCGCTGACGCCCTCGCCCTCGGCCTCGTCCACCACCCACGCGGACAGCCGCTCGGCGACTCCGGCCACGCCGAGCCGCCCCTCGCGGATGGCCCTGGCGAGGCTGCGCACCTCGCGGGCGGTGGTCGCGACCGTGCAGCCGCTGGCCACCAGGTAGGCGTAGGCGACGGCGGTGGCGAACAGTTCGTTGGTCTTCTCCAGGGCCGGCACCCGGATCAGCTGGTGCATCAGGGCGGCGGCGCGGTCCTGCGGCTCGGGGTAGACGGCGATGTCGAAGATCTCGGCCTGGTGGCGGGAGACCGCCGCGAGCAGCGATCCGTAGTCGGTGACCTGCGGGTCACCGGGCGTGTACTGCTCCGCGGTCATGAGCAGCCACGAGAGGTCGACCTCCAGGTTCAACGGCGCACGTCCTGGAGGTCGGCCGCGCCACCGAACTCGGCCAGGAACGCCGTCTCGTACTCCTTCATGAACTGCGCCGCGGCGTCGACGAACGCCCGGCCGGCCTCGCCCATGTCCTGCTGGACGAGGCGCTCGATGTACTGGTTCATGCTGATCCCCTGCTGCTCCGCCCGTTCCCGGGCCATCTCCGCGGTGGTGGCGTCCACCCGGACGTTCAGCTGTTTCTTACCCATACCTTTCAAGCTAGCGCCGAAGTGCTAGCACAACAAGGGCGCATGCCCGGCCTCCGCGCGCCCTGCTCCCGCCCCCATGGCCATGCCCGCGCGCCGCGCGCATCAATCGGCCGACGCCCGGATCACCCGCCGGAACCGGCGCGGAAGTCCCGCGCAGCAACCCCGAGGAGCGAGACTTGAAGAGTTCTTCACCTTCCGAGAATCCGAACTGCCCCGATCATTCCTGGAGCGGCACCGACCGGTGTGGAGGCCGGCAATGACAGCCATGTTCGACCAGGAGCTGCGCGAGCAGCTCGCCCGGGCCCGCGAGGAGCTCGCGGCCGCCCGGGCCGACGGGGACGCCGACGGCGTCCAGGCGTACGAGGGCCGCATCGCCGGGCTCCTCCGGCTCGCCGCCCAGCACGGCATCGTGCTGGCGGCGGGCGACGAGGGCGACCTGAGCGAAGCCTGAGGCCCGCCGGGGCCCGCGGGAAACGACACGGTGCCCGGCCACGCGCAGTGCTGCGTGGCCGGGCACCGTGGTGTCCCGGGAGAAGCCCGTGGGGTGCCGGCGGACCGCCGGCACCCGACGGGGAACGACCTGCCTCAGTGGCCCTCGGCCACCGGCTCCAGGATCGCCACGCACTCGAAGTGGTGGGTCATCGGGAACAGGTCGAAGGCGCGCAGCGACACCGGGCGGTAGCCGCCCTCGCGGAAGAAGGCGAGGTCGCGCGCGAGCGCGGCCGGGTCGCAGGCGACGTAGGCGATCCGGCGGGCCGAGAGGCCGGCCAGGTGCGCGACCGTCTCGCGGCCGGCACCGGCCCGCGGCGGGTCGAGGACGATCAGGTCGGTGGCGGTGATGCCGGTGCGCGGCAGCAGCGTCTCGACCCGGTCGCACTCGATCCGGACGTTGTCCAGCACGGCCAGGTTGTGCCGGGCGTCGGCCACCGCCTGCTTGGACGACTCGATGCCGAGCACCGCGCCGTCCTCGCCGACCCGGTCGGCCAGCGCGCCGGCGAACAGGCCGACACCGCAGTACAGGTCGAGCGCGCTCTCGCCCCACTGCGGGTCCAGGCCGTTCAGGACGGCGTCGACCAGGGTGTCCGGGGCCTCCGGGTGGATCTGCCAGAAGCCGCCGTTGCTGACCCGCCAGGTACGGCCGGCCGCGCGCTCGCGGACGAAGGAGCGGCCGTGCACCTTGTGGATGTTGTCGTGCTCGTCGATCCGGGCGATCGACACCGGCTTGTCCAGCTCGACCAGCGGCAGCTGGGCGCCGGGCGCCGGGGTCAGCACCACCTGGCGGTCCGAGGAACCGGCGGCGGCGATCACCTCGACGGTGGCGACGCCCGGCCAGTCGCGGGACTCGATGCCCAGCTCGGTGACGCCCTCGGCGGCGATCAGGCAGCGGTCGACCGCCTGGATGTCGTGCGAGCGGTTCTTGCGGAGCCCGACCTTGCCGGTCTCCGGGTCGACCGCGTACTGCACGCGGGTGCGCCAGGCCGGCACCTCGCCGGCCGGCAGCTTGTCGCCGACCGGCTCGACGCTGCCGTCCCAGCCGGCCTCGGCCGGGGTGAGGCCGGCCAGCTTGGCCAGCTGCTCGGTGAGCACCTGCACCTTGAGCTTGCGCTGCCCGCCGGGCGTCACGTGCTGCCAGTCGCAGCCGCCGCACTTGCCGGGCCCGGAGAACGGGCACGGCGGGGCGATCCGGTCCTTGGCGGGCTCCAGGATCTCCACCGCGTCCGCGCGCAGGAAGCGCGACTTGGTGGTGCCCTCGGTGACCAGCGCGACGACCTTCTCGCCGGGCAGCGCGTGCCGGACGAACAGCACCCGGCCCTCGTGCCGGGCCACGCAGTGCCCGCCACCGTGCGCGACCGGGCCGATCTCGACCTCGTACCGCTCACCGACCAGCGGGTCGCCGCCGGGGCCCCTGGGGGCCGCCTCGGGGCGCGGCGCACGGGTGCGCAGGGCCTTCGGCGGCCGGACGGCCTGCTTGCGCGGGCGCTCCGCCCCCTTGGCCTTCTCCTTGCGCGGCTCGGCGGCGCGCGAGCCGGCCGCGGCCGGGCGCTCGGCGCGCGGCGCACGCTCAGTGCGCTCCGGGCGCGCAGGACGCTCGGCTGGCTCCGGAGTGCGCTCCCCCGGCGCGAGCGGGGCGGTCTGCGCGGTGAAGCCCTCGCGGTCGGTCGCGGCCGGGCGTACGGGCGGCTTGCCCCAGCGCGGCCGGGCGACCTGCCCGGGCTTGCCGGCGCCGCCCTTGCGGGCGCCCTTGCCGGAGCCGCCGGACGAACCGGACGAGCCGTGGGAGCGGGACGGGGTGTTGCGGGTCACTGGGAGGAGTCCTTGCTGCTGTCAGCGGAGCCGGCGGCCGAACCGCCGGACGGTGCGTCCGGCGTTGCGGAGACCTTCGACTTTACGGCCTTCGGGGCCCGGGGCTCGCCACGACGGACCGCACCCGGCGCCGACCAGGCCTTCTGCGACTTGCGCCGTTCGGAGGATTCCAGCTGCCACGGCACCGAGGTCACCATCACCCCGGGCTTGAACAGCAGCCGGCCCTTGAGGCGCAGCGCGCTCTGGTTGTGCAGCAGGTGCTCGTACCAGTGGCCGACCACGTACTCGGGGATGTAGACCGAGACGACCTCTCGCGGGCTGTTGCGGCGCAGGTTCTTCACGTAGTCCAGGACCGGCCCGGTGATCTCGCGGAACGGCGAGTCCAGCACCTTGAGCGGCACCTCGATGCCGCGTTCGTCCCACTCGTTGCGCAGCGCCGCGGTGTCCGCCGGGTCCACGTTGACGGTCACCGCCTCCAGCGTGTGGGCACGGGCCAGCCGCGCGTACGCGAGCGCCCGCAGGGCCGGCTTGTGCAGCTTGGAGACCAGCACGATCGCGTGCACCCGGGTGGGCAGCACCACGTCGTCCGGCTCCTCGGCGGCGACCAGCTCGTGGGAGACCCGGTCGTAGTGCCGGCGGATCGCCTTCATCATCACGAACAGCACGACCATGGTGGCGATCGCGATCCAGGCGTGGCTGATCTTGGTCGCGAGGACGACGATCAGCACGGCCATGGTCATCACCAGGCCGAAGGCGTTGATCGCCCGGCTGCGCTGCATGTGGCTGCGCTTGGCCGGGTCGGTCTCGGTCCGCAGCAGCCTCGTCCAGTGCCGGATCATGCCGGACTGGCTCATGTTGAACGAGACGAAGACGCCGACGATGTACAGCTGGATCAGCCGGGTCGGGTCCGCGTCGAAGGCGATGATGAACAGCACCGCGGCCAGCGCCAGCAGGATGATGCCGTTGGAGAAGGCCAGCCGGTCGCCGCGGGTGTGCAGCTGGCGCGGCAGGTAGCGGTCCTGCGCGAGGATCGAGCCCAGCACCGGGAACCCGTTGAACGCCGTGTTGGCGGCCAGCACCAGGATCAGGCCGGTGACGGCGGCGACGAAGTAGAAGCCCGGCGTGAAGTTGGAGAAGACGGCCTCGCTGATCTGGGCGAGCGCGGTCTTCTGGTGGTAGCCGCTGCCCGCGCCGACCAGCTGCTCGGCCGGGTCCTCGGCCATCTGGACACCGGTGAGCCGGGCCAGCCAGATGATCCCCATGAACATCACGACGGCGATCGAGGCCATCATCAGCAGCGTGGTCGCGGCGTTCTTGCTCTTCGGCTTCCGGAAGGCCGGCACGCCGTTGGAGATCGCCTCGACGCCGGTCAGCGCGGCACAGCCCGAGGAGAACGCCTTGAGCAGCAGGAACACCATCGCGAAGCCGGCCAGCGAGTCGTTGCCCGGGGTGGCCTGGAGGTGGAATCCGGAGCTCTCGGCGGGCATGTCCTGGCCGAGGCCGAAGTGGCGGAACACCCCGTAGACCACCATGCCGATCACGCCGACCATGAAGGCGTACGTCGGGACGGCGAAGGCACTGCCGGACTCGCGCACACCGCGCAGGTTGATGCCCATCAGCACGATGACCACGACCACCGACAACGTCAGCTCGTGGCCGCGCAACGAGGGCACCGCGGAGACCACGTTGGCCACCCCCGAGGTCGTGGAGACCGCCACGGTGAGGATGTAGTCCACCATCAGCGCGCTCGCGACCACCAGGCCGGAGTTCGGGCCGTGGTTGACGGTGGCGACCTCGTAGTCGCCGCCACCGCTCGGGTACGCGTGGACGTTCTGCCGGTACGAGGCCACCACGGCGAGCATCACGACGGCGACGACGACGCCGATCTGCCAGGAGAAATGGATGGCCGAGGCGCCCGCCAGGGAGAGCGTCAGCAGGATCTCCTCGGGCGCGTACGCGACCGAGGAGAGCGCGTCCGAGGCGAAGACGGGCAGCGCGATGCGCTTGGGGAGCAGCGTCTCCCCCAGCTTGTCGCTGCGTAGCGCACGCCCGATCAGGATGCGTTTCGGAAGGTCAGTCGGCATAGGCACGGTAAGGAATCGTAGGGGCTGTTACGCCCGAGCTCCGACTCGTGCCCCCCCTTCGTCGCGACTGTGTTCGGTGGACCGGCTAGCGTGTCGGATACGAGCAGGCGGGCAACACTCAGGTTGTCGAGCCGCGCGACCACGAGAACGCTCGCCCCGGACGGCGGGGCGGGGAAGGATGACGAACGGTGTTTGCGCAGGTCAAGAACCCAACGGGACGGGTGAGGTAGCGCCGGTGCACATCGTCATCATGGGCTGCGGCCGCGTGGGCTCCGCCCTCGCAAGAGCACTGGAGAAACAGGGCCACTCCGTCGCCGTCGTCGATCAGGACCCGACGGCCTTCCGCCGGCTCGGCGCCGGATTCAACGGGCGACGGGTCACGGGTGTCGGCTTCGACCAGGACACCCTGAAGGAGGCGGGCATCGAGGAGGCCGGCGCGTTCGCCGCCGTCTCCAGCGGTGACAACTCCAACATCATCGCCGCGCGGGTGGCCCGGGAGAACTTCGGCGTCGAGAACGTCGCGGCCCGGATCTACGACCCGCGGCGCGCCGAGGTCTACCAGCGCCTGGGCATCCCGACCGTGGCCACCGTCCGCTGGACGGCCGACCAGATGCTGCGCCGGCTGCTGCCGAGCGGCGCCGAACCGCTCTGGCAGGACCCGAGCGGCACCGTCCAGCTCGCCGAGGTCGCCTACGACCCGGCCTGGGTCGGCCACCGGATCAGCGCGCTGGAGGAGGCCTCCGGCGCCCGGGTGTCGTTCGTCACCCGGCTCGGCGAGGGCCTGCTGCCCACGCCCCAGATGGTGCTGCAGGAGGGCGACCTGGTGCACGTGATGCTGCGCCGGGCCGACCTGACGGCCGTCGAGGCCGCGTTCGCGCAGGGCCCGGAGAAGGAAGGCCACTGATGCGAGTCGCCATTGCCGGGGCCGGTGCCGTCGGCCGCTCGATCGCGGGCGAGCTGCTGGAGAACGGCCACGAAGTCCTGCTGATCGACAAGAACCCGAACTCCATCTCGGTGGAGCGGGTGCCCATGGCGGAGTGGCTGCTCGCCGACGCCTGCGAGATCACCTCCCTGGACGAGGCCGCCCTGCAGCGCTGCCACGTGGTGATCGCCGCGACCGGCGACGACAAGGTCAACCTCGTCGTCTCGCTGCTCGCGAAGACCGAGTACGGCGTGCCGCGGGTGGTCGCCCGGGTGAACAACCCCAAGAACGAATGGCTCTTCAACGAGTCCTGGGGCGTCGACGTCGCCGTCTCGACGCCGCGCCTGATGTCCGCCCTGGTCGAGGAGGCCGTCAGCGTCGGCGACCTGGTCCGGCTGATGCGCTTCAGCCAGGGCAACGCCAACCTGGTCGAGCTGACCCTCGCCGCCGACACCGAGCTGGTCGGCACCCGCGTCGGCGACGTGCCGTGGCCGCCGGACACCGCGCTGGTGACGATCATCCGCGAGGGCCGGGTGCTCACCCCGGGCAAGGACGACACCCTGGAGGGCGGCGACGAGCTGCTCTTCGTGGCCGCGCAGGAGCGCGAGGAGGAGCTGGAGAACCTGCTCTCGACCTCCTCCGGCGCCCAGTAGGCCCGGGGACGACACGCGGGAGGGCCCGCACTCGGTGAGTGCGGGCCCTCCCGTCCTGCCGCACGGCCGGCCGTGCGGCTCACTTCCGTTCGGCGCCGTCCGGCTCCTCGTCGTCCAGCTGTGCCTTGATCGGCGGCGGCGCCTTCAGCAGGATCTGCCAGGTGACGTACATCGCCAGCAGCATCGGCGGGATGCCCAGCGCCACCTTGAGCCAGCCGAGCAGGTTGACGTTGTGGGTGAAGTACAGCGGGAAGAGGATCACCGGCTTGATGCCCATGATCAGCACCCAGGCCCAGGTGGCCTTGGTGTAGGCCGCCAGCCGGCCCGGGTTCTGCTTGCGCCAGGTGAACAGCTCACCGGTGACCGGGCCGAGCATGACGCCGATCAGCGGCCAGCGCACCAGCGCCGACACGGCCAGGGCGATGCAGTACCCGACGTTCCAGAGCAGGCCGGGCAGGTAGAAGTTCTCCGCCTTGCCGGTCTTCATCGAGATCCAGGCGCCGATGGCCACCCCGAACACGCCGCTGAAGGCGTGCTGGACGGTCTCGCGCTTGGCCAGTCGCGCCACCACGAACAGCCCGCTCAGGCCCAGCGCGGCCCAGGCGGCCGCCGGTACCTGGTGGGTGATGTTGTAGGTGACGATGAAGACCAGGCCGGGCAGCGTCATGTCGATCATGCCGCGGACGCCGCCGAAGGCCTGCATCACCGTCTCGGCGGCCTCCCTGGAGGCGGCCGCCTGTCGGGCCGCCTCGTCCTCGCCACCGGGGGCGGTCTCGACCAGGCCGAGCTGGGCGGCGGTCTCGCCGCCGGGCTGGTTGCTCACGCTCACTCGCTCCCGTGTCCGACCGGACGCAGTTCGTAGCGGGGGTTGAACAGCACGCGGCGCCCGCGTGCGTGGGAGATCCTGCCGCTGGCCACGAGCCGGCGGCCGGGCTCTATGCCCGCGATGGAGCGGCGGCCGAGCCAGACCACGTCCAGTGCCTCGGTGCCGTCGAAGAGCTCCGCCTCCAGCGCGGGCACACCGGCCCGGGGGCGGAGCGTCACCGTACGCAGGGTGCCGGCGACGGTGACCAGTTCACGGTCCCCGCAACTGGCGATCGGAGTGCAGCCCGACTCCGCCGCGCTCTCCTGGCGCAACTCCTCCGCCTGCAGCTCCTCCGCGGAGGAGGTCAGCCGGCTGAGCATGCGGCGGAAGCGGCCCTGCGGCTGGTCGCTGCTGATGTCACCACTCATGTCGGCAAGGCTACCGGCTCCGCGGCCTCCCGCGGCAGGCCGCGGACCCGGCCGGGTACCCGCACGGGGTGTCCGGAGCCCGGCCGCGTCCCCGGCGGCTCAGCTCTCGAAGCGGTAGCCCATGCCCGGCTCGGTGATGAAGTGGCGCGGGTGCGAAGGGTCACGCTCCAGCTTGCGCCGCAATTGGGCCAGGTAGACCCGCAGGTAGTTGGTCTCCGTCCGGTAGGCCGGCCCCCAGACCTCCTGCAGCAGCTGGGTCTGGCTGACCAGCCGCCCGGCGTTGCGGACCAGCACCTCCAGGAGGTGCCACTCGGTCGGGGTGAGACGGACGTCGGTGCCGTCCCGGTTGACCTTCTTGGCGGCGAGGTCGACGGTGAAGCTGTCGGTGACCACCAGGGAGTCGTCCTCACCGGCCACCGGTTCGGCCCGGCGGACGGCGGCGCGCATCCGGGCGAGCAACTCGTCCATGCCGAACGGCTTGGTGACGTAGTCGTCCGCGCCCGCGTCGAGCGCCTCCACCTTCTCGTCGGAGGCGTGCCGGGCGGAGAGCACGATGATCGGCACCCGCGTCCAGCCACGCAGCCCCCTGATCACCTCGACGCCGTCCATGTCGGGCAGGCCCAGGTCGAGGACGACCACGTCGGGGTGGCGGGCGGCGGCCAGCTCCAGCGCGCTCGCGCCGTCGTGGGCCGCGTCGACCTCGTACTTACGGGCCTTGAGGTTGATCACCAGTGCGCGGACGATCTGCGGTTCGTCGTCCACGACGAGGACCCGGGTCATGCGGGCTCCGCCTTTCGCAGCAGTCGGGAGAGTCGGACGGGATGTGATCGGGAGTGGCGCGGTCGGAAGTGGCCCGGTCTGGAATGGCCCGGTCGGGAGCAGTGCGGCCGGGAGTGGTGTGGCCGGGAGTGGTGTGGCCGGGAGTGGTGTGGCCGCCCGCGGGGCCTTCCGCGGCGGACCGGCGGGCGGGCGCTCACCCGGCGGACGGCCCGACCTGCGACGGCCGGCCGGCCGCTTCGGGCAGTTCCGGCCGTCCGGGCGGCCCCGGCGGCCCGGACACGTCCGCCCGTTCGGGCGGCCGGTCGACGGCCGGCAGGGTCACCACCATGGTGAGGCCGCCGCCCGGGGTGTCCTCGGCGGTGACGGTGCCGTCCATCGCCTCGACGAAGCCGCGCGCCACCGCCAGGCCGAGACCCACCCCGGCGCCGCGCGGCGCGTCCCCGTACCGCTGGAACGGTGCGAAGATCCGCTCCTTGGCGTCCTCGGGCACGCCCGGGCCGCGGTCGACGATCCGCAGCTCCACCCGGCCGGGCCCGCCCACCGGCACCAGCGCATCCGCCTTGACCAGCACCTTCACCCCCGGCGGGCTGTACTTGACGGCGTTCTCCACCAGGTTGGCGAGCGAGCGCTCCAACAGCCCGCCGTCGGCCCGGATCATCGGCAGGCTCTCCGGGACGTCCAACCGGACCGCCTCCGGCGGGACGCCGCCGAGCGCGAACGGCACCACCTCGTCCAGATCGGTCTCCTGGATCAGCGGAGTGACGGTGCCGGTCTGCAGCCGGCTCATGTCGAGCAAATTGTTGATCAGGTGGTCGAGCCGGTCCGCCCCGGCCTCGATGCCGGCCAGCAGCTCGGCCTCGTCCTCCTCGTCCCACTCCACGTCCGCCGAACGCAACGAGCTCACCGAGGCCTTGATGCCGGCCAGCGGGGTGCGCAGGTCGTGCGAGACGGCGGCGAGCAGCGCGGTACGGATCCGGTTGCCCTCGGCCTCCCGCCGGGCAGCCGCGGCCTCCCCCGCCAGCCGGCGGCGCTCCAGCAGCACCGCCGCCTGCGCCGCGAAGGCGCCGAGCAGCCGGCGGTCCTCCGCCGGGAGCACCCGGCCCCGCAGCGCCAGGGCCAGTGTGTCGCCCACCGGCACATCCACGTCCGCAGTCTCGGGCCGCTCCGGCGGATGCGGCCCGGCCACCGCCACCGGGTGCCAAGGGCCGAGCGGATCCGGCCGCTCCAGCAGCACCGCGGACTCCTGCTGGAAGGTCTCCCGGACCTGCTCCAGCAGCGCGGTCAGCACGCCGTCCCCGCCCGGCGCGCCGCGCAGAACGGTGCCGGCCAGCGCGCTGAGGGTCTGCGCCTCCGTCTGACTGCGCGCCGCCTGGTGGGTACGCCGGGCCGCGAGGTCCACCACGGAGGCCACCGCGATGCCCACGGCCGTGAATATCGCGACGGCCATGATGTTCTGCGGCTCGTCGATGGTGAAGGTGTGTATCGGCGGAGCGAAGTAGTAGTTCAGCGCCGAGGAGCCGACCAGCGCGGAGGCGATCGCCGGGAAGAGCCCGCCGACCAGCGCAGCGCAGACCGTCAGCGAGAGGAAGAGCAGCATGTCGGTGGAGAGGCCGAGGCCCTCCACGTGGGTCAGCAGCAGCGCCAGCAACGGCGGCCCGCCGAGGCCGATCAGCCAGCCCGCCACGGCACGCGTCCGACCGAGATCGGTGACCTTGCGGATCGGCACCCGGCCGAGGCCCGCGGCGGCGTGCTCGTGCGTGACGATGTGCACGTCGATGTCGCCGGACGCCCGGGTCACGGTGGTGCCGACACCCGGACCGTACAGGTACTGCCACGCGGGCCGGCGGCTGGTGCCCAGCACGATCTGCGTGGCGTTGACGCCGCGGGCGAAGTCCAGCAGCCCGGCCGCCGGATCGTCGGCGAGGACGGCGTGGAACGAGCCGCCGAGGTTCTCCACCAGGGCCCGCTGCTCGATCAACGTCTGCGAGGAGCCCGACTCCGAACCGGCCAGGCCGTCCGAGCGGGAGATGTGGACGGCCAGCAGCTCGCCGCCGGAACCGCGGGCGGCGATCCGGGCGGCACGGCGGATCAGCGTCGCCCCCTCGGGCCCCCCGGTCAGCCCGACCACGATCCGCTCACGGGCCTGCCAGGTGCCCTTGATGCCCTGCTCGGCCCGGTACTTCTGCAGGTACTCGTCCACCCGGTCGGCCGTCCACAGCAGCGCCAGCTCGCGCAGCGCGGTGAGGTTGCCCGGGCGGAAGTAGTTGGCGAGGGCCGCGTCGATCTTCTCCGGCGCGTAGACGTTGCCGTGCGCGAGCCGGCGCCGCAGCGCCTGCGGGTCCATGTCGACCAGTTCGATCTGGTCGGCCCGCCGGACCACCTCGTCCGGCACGGTCTCGCGCTGCCGGACACCCGTGATGCCCTCCACCACGTCGCCCAGCGACTCCAGGTGCTGGATGTTCACGGTCGAGATCACGTCGACGCCGGCCGCCAGCAGCGACTCCACGTCCTGCCAGCGCTTGGCGTTCCGGCAGCCGGGCACGTTGGTGTGGGCGAGCTCGTCCACCAGCACCGCCTGCGGCCGCCGGGCGAGCACCGCCTCCAGGTCCATCTCGGTGAAAACCGCGCCCCGGTGCGTCATCTCCCGCCGCGGCACGACCTCAAGACCGGCGACCAGTGCGGCGGTGTTCCGGCGCCCGTGGTCCTCGACGAACCCGACGACGACGTCGGTGCCCCGCTCCAGCCGCCGGTGCGCCTCGGCGAGCATGGCGTACGTCTTGCCGACCCCGGGAGCCGCCCCGAGGTAGATCCGCAGCCTGCCGCGTCCCATGTGCACCATTCTTGATCCGGAGCGCCCGGGCTACCACCCCGGACACCTGTTCCCCTCCCTTGGAGACTACGGCGTAACGGGTGATTCTCCAGCGATCGGGCCCCTGATCAGGGAGTTTTAGCGGCATATTGACGGGCCGGCGGGGCCGCACGTGGGTAGGTCGGTGCTGCTGGGGCCGGCCGGGAACGCAGAGAGCCCCGCCCGGGACCCGGACGGGGCTCTCTGTCCATCTGCCTACCTGTATCCGGGCATGTTCTGTGCCCGTACATGCAGAAAGACCCCCTCCGGAATCCGGAGGGGGTCTTTCTGGAATGATTGTTCGGCGGCGTCCTACTCTCCCACAGGGTCCCCCCTGCAGTACCATCGGCGCTGTGAGGCTTAGCTTCCGGGTTCGGAATGTAACCGGGCGTTTCCCTCACGCTATGACCACCGAAACACTATGAAACTGTCAACCGCACCCACGACAGGCCATGTCATGGGGGTCGTTGTTTCAGAACAACACAGTGGACGCGAGCAACTGAGGACAAGCCCTCGGCCTATTAGTACCGGTCAACTCCACCCCTTACAGGGCTTCCATATCCGGCCTATCAACCCAGTCGTCTACTGGGAGCCTTACCCTCTCAAGGAGGTGGGAGTGCTCATCTCGAAGCAGGCTTCCCGCTTAGATGCTTTCAGCGGTTATCCCTCCCGAACGTAGCCAACCAGCCATGCCCTTGGCAGGACAACTGGCACACCAGAGGTTCGTCCGTCCCGGTCCTCTCGTACTAGGGACAGCCCTTCTCAACACTCCTACGCGCACAGCGGATAGGGACCGAACTGTCTCACGACGTTCTAAACCCAGCTCGCGTACCGCTTTAATGGGCGAACAGCCCAACCCTTGGGACCTACTCCAGCCCCAGGATGCGACGAGCCGACATCGAGGTGCCAAACCATCCCGTCGATATGGACTCTTGGGGAAGATCAGCCTGTTATCCCCGGGGTACCTTTTATCCGTTGAGCGACGGCGCTTCCACAAGCCACCGCCGGATCACTAGTCCCGACTTTCGTCCCTGCTCGACCCGTCAGTCTCACAGTCAAGCTCCCTTGTGCACTTACACTCAACACCTGATTGCCAACCAGGCTGAGGGAACCTTTGGGCGCCTCCGTTACTCTTTAGGAGGCAACCGCCCCAGTTAAACTACCCACCAGACACTGTCCCTGATCCGGATCACGGACCCAGGTTAGACATCCAGCACGACCAGAGTGGTATTTCAACGACGACTCCACAACAACTGGCGTTGCTGCTTCAAAGTCTCCCACCTATCCTACACAAGCCGAACCGAACACCAATATCAAGCTATAGTAAAGGTCCCGGGGTCTTTCCGTCCTGCTGCGCGAAACGAGCATCTTTACTCGTAATGCAATTTCACCGGGCCTATGGTTGAGACAGTCGAGAAGTCGTTACGCCATTCGTGCAGGTCGGAACTTACCCGACAAGGAATTTCGCTACCTTAGGATGGTTATAGTTACCACCGCCGTTTACTGGCGCTTAAGTTCTCAGCTTCGCCCCGACGAATCAGAGCTAACCGGTCCCCTTAACGTTCCAGCACCGGGCAGGCGTCAGTCCGTATACATCGCCTTACGGCTTCGCACGGACCTGTGTTTTTAGTAAACAGTCGCTTCTCGCTGGTCTCTGCGGCCACCCCCAGCTCGGAGTGCAAGACTCTCCACCAGGAATGGCCCCCCTTCTCCCGAAGTTACGGGGGCATTTTGCCGAGTTCCTTAACCATAGTTCACCCGAACGCCTCGGTATTCTCTACCTGACCACCTGAGTCGGTTTGGGGTACGGGCCGCCATGAAACTCGCTAGAGGCTTTTCTCGACAGCATAGGATCATCCACTTCACCACAATCGGCTCGGCATCAGGTCTCAGCCTCAATGAGTGACGGATTTGCCTATCACTCGGCCTACACCCTTACCCCGGGACAACCACCGCCCGGGCTGGACTACCTTCCTGCGTCACCCCATCGCTCACCTAATACAGACTTGGTCCGGCGGCTCCACCACGTCCCTTTGTCCGAAGACTCCGGGCCGGCTTCACGGCCTTAGCATCACCTGGTTCAGCGTTGGCGCTTCAAAGCGGGTACGGGAATATCAACCCGTTGTCCATCGACTACGCCTGTCGGCCTCGCCTTAGGTCCCGACTTACCCTGGGCAGATCAGCTTGACCCAGGAACCCTTGGTCAATCGGCGCAAGAGTTTCTCACTCTTGTATCGCTACTCATGCCTGCATTCTCACTCGTGTACCGTCCACGACTGGTTTCCACCGCCGCTTCACCCGGCACACGACGCTCCCCTACCCATCACAGCAGGCGTTGGCCCTATATGCTGCAATGACACGACTTCGGTGATGTGCTTGAGCCCCGCTACATTGTCGGCGCGGAATCACTTGACCAGTGAGCTATTACGCACTCTTTCAAGGGTGGCTGCTTCTAAGCCAACCTCCTGGTTGTCTCTGCGACTCCACATCCTTTCCCACTTAGCACACGCTTAGGGACCTTAGTCGGTGTTCTGGGCTGTTTCCCTCTCGACCATGGAGCTTATCCCCCACAGTCTCACTGCCACGCTCTCACTTACCGGCATTCGGAGTTTGGCTAAGGTCAGTAACCCGGTGAGGCCCATCGCCTATCCAGTGCTCTACCTCCGGCAAGAAACACGTGACGCTGCACCTAAATGCATTTCGGGGAGAACCAGCTATCACGGAGTTTGATTGGCCTTTCACCCCTAACCACAGGTCATCCCCCAGGTTTTCAACCCTGGTGGGTTCGGTCCTCCACGAAGTCTTACCTCCGCTTCAACCTGCCCATGGCTAGATCACTCCGCTTCGGGTCTTGGGCATGCAACTGAAACGCCCTATTCGGACTCGCTTTCGCTACGGCTACCCCACACGGGTTAACCTCGCTACACACCGCAAACTCGCAGGCTCATTCTTCAAAAGGCACGCAGTCACGAGACACACAGCAAGCTGCATGTCCGACGCTCCCACGGCTTGTAGGCACACGGTTTCAGGTACTATTTCACTCCGCTCCCGCGGTACTTTTCACCATTCCCTCACGGTACTATCCGCTATCGGTCACCAGGGAATATTTAGGCTTAGCGGGTGGTCCCGCCAGATTCACACGGGATTTCTCGGGCCCCGTGCTACTTGGGAGTTCTTCAAACGAGCCGTACAGATTTCGTCTACGGGGGTCTTACCCTCTACGCCGGACCTTTCGCATGTCCTTCGACTACCCATACGGTTTCTGACTCGTCGACCGGCCGGCAGACCGATCAAGAAAAATCCCACGACCCCACCAGCGCAACCCCTGCCGGGTCTCACACGCTGATGGTTTAGCCTCATCCGGTTTCGCTCGCCACTACTCCCGGAATCACGGTTGTTTTCTCTTCCTGCGGGTACTGAGATGTTTCACTTCCCCGCGTTCCCTCCACATACCCTATGTGTTCAGGTATGGGTGACAGCCCATGACGACTGCCGGGTTTCCCCATTCGGAAACCCCCGGATCAAAGCCTGGTTGACGGCTCCCCGGGGACTATCGTGGCCTCCCACGTCCTTCATCGGTTCCTGGTGCCAAGGCATCCACCGTGCGCCCTTAAAAACTTGGCCACAGATGCTCGCGTCCACTGTGCAGTTCTCAAACAACGACCAGTCACCCACACTCAACGATCCGAAGACCGCCTCGCATGAGACCGGCATCACTGAAGCAACGACCATACGGCCGTTCCCTCAGGACCCAACAACGTGCCCGACACAGTCAATCCCAGAAAGCGTTCCACGCCGAAGCAGTACTTGCTTTCCAGTCTCTTCCTGTGCCGAATAGTCAACGTTCCACCCATGAGCGACCGTGCAGAACATTCGCCTGCAAGCGGCCATGTGCTCCTTAGAAAGGAGGTGATCCAGCCGCACCTTCCGGTACGGCTACCTTGTTACGACTTCGTCCCAATCGCTGGTCCCACCTTCGACGGCTCCTCCCCTTACGGGTTAGGCCACCGGCTTCGGGTGTTACCGACTTTCGTGACGTGACGGGCGGTGTGTACAAGGCCCGGGAACGTATTCACCGCAGCATGCTGATCTGCGATTACTAGCAACTCCAACTTCATGGGGTCGAGTTGCAGACCCCAATCCGAACTGAGGCCGGCTTTTTGGGATTCGCTCCGCCTCGCGGCATCGCAGCCCTTTGTACCGACCATTGTAGCACGTGTGCAGCCCAAGACATAAGGGGCATGATGATTTGACGTCGTCCCCACCTTCCTCCGAGTTGACCCCGGCAGTCTCCTGTGAGTCCCCATCACCCCGAAAGGCATGCTGGCAACACAGAACAAGGGTTGCGCTCGTTGCGGGACTTAACCCAACATCTCACGACACGAGCTGACGACAACCATGCACCACCTGTATACCGACCACAAGGGGGCGACCATCTCTGGCCGTTTCCGGCATATGTCAAGCCTTGGTAAGGTTCTTCGCGTTGCGTCGAATTAAGCCACATGCTCCGCTGCTTGTGCGGGCCCCCGTCAATTCCTTTGAGTTTTAGCCTTGCGGCCGTACTCCCCAGGCGGGGAACTTAATGCGTTAGCTGCGGCACCGACGACGTGGAATGTCGCCAACACCTAGTTCCCAACGTTTACGGCGTGGACTACCAGGGTATCTAATCCTGTTCGCTCCCCACGCTTTCGCTCCTCAGCGTCAGTAATGGCCCAGAGATCCGCCTTCGCCACCGGTGTTCCTCCTGATATCTGCGCATTTCACCGCTACACCAGGAATTCCGATCTCCCCTACCACACTCTAGCCTGCCCGTATCGAATGCAGACCCGGGGTTAAGCCCCGGGCTTTCACATCCGACGCGACAGGCCGCCTACGAGCTCTTTACGCCCAATAATTCCGGACAACGCTCGCACCCTACGTATTACCGCGGCTGCTGGCACGTAGTTAGCCGGTGCTTCTTCTGCAGGTACCGTCACTTGCGCTTCTTCCCTGCTGAAAGAGGTTTACAACCCGAAGGCCGTCATCCCTCACGCGGCGTCGCTGCATCAGGCTTTCGCCCATTGTGCAATATTCCCCACTGCTGCCTCCCGTAGGAGTCTGGGCCGTGTCTCAGTCCCAGTGTGGCCGGTCGCCCTCTCAGGCCGGCTACCCGTCGTCGCCTTGGTAGGCCATTACCCCACCAACAAGCTGATAGGCCGCGGGCTCATCCTGCACCGCCGGAGCTTTACACCACAGTCCATGCGGACCGTGGTCATATCCGGTATTAGACCCCGTTTCCAGGGCTTGTCCCAGAGTGCAGGGCAGATTGCCCACGTGTTACTCACCCGTTCGCCACTGATCCACCCCGAAGGGCTTCACCGTTCGACTTGCATGTGTTAAGCACGCCGCCAGCGTTCGTCCTGAGCCAGGATCAAACTCTCCGTGAATGTCTTCTCGACAGTGCTTAATGAAAAGCGGTCGAGCTGCACTCGCGTCGAGCGGCACGGCAACCACCGGAATAGGGCGGCCCCGCGCACTGCGTCCTCGCTAGTGTTTTACTTCAAAAGGAATCTCCAACCCCGATCAAGTGATCGAGGCCGGGGATGTCAACATATCTGGCGTTGACTTTTGGCACGCTGTTGAGTTCTCAAGGAACGGACACTTCCTTCAGGCGGCTTTCACACCGGCCCTCCGGGCGCTTCGTTCTTTCGTGTTTCCAGCCTATCAGATGTTTTCCGTGCCGCTTCCGGCGCTTCCTTCATCCAACTCGCTGCTGTCTTCTGCGGCTTGACGCCCCGTCCGACGTTTCAAACTCTAGCCGATCCCCGCCCCGAAAGGCGAATCCGACCGCAACCCATATAAACGCGCACGCCGAATAGGACCCGAGCCGCGACGCCGAAAAGGCAAGCGCAACACAGTTCGAACTGGAAGTGGTGTTTCTAAGGATTGGCCGCCCCGGGACCGTCCGCGCCGATGCGTGTCCGGTGCTCCCTGCCGAGCGACCAGTCAACACTACGCCCGGCCGGGCCGGAGGGCAAACCGGTGCCCGGGACGATCCGCGTGCAGAGCGAACGGCCGGCCTTCACGTACTCACCGTTGGGGTGATCGTTGCTGGTCACCCGGTGTCGGGCCGCCCGCTCGTCCCGTCCGCCGGCGCGGTGGCGGACGAGCAGTCGCTGCTCGCGGACGGCGTCCTCCGTCTCGACGTACCAGAGCTCGCGCAGCAGGCGCCGGGCGTCGGGCCAGGGGTGCTCGGTGGCGGCGAGGTAGTTGCCCTCGGTGACGACGAGGCGGGTGTGCGGGGCGACGACATGACGGGCGGCGACGGGTTCGTCGAGCTCGCGGTCGAAGTCGGGGACGTAGATGTCCTGGAAGCGGTCGGCCAAGACCCTCTGCAGGAGGGCCACGTAGCCGTGGGCGTCGAAGGTGGCCGGCGCGCCCTTGCGGTGTTCGAGACCGAGACGGTCGAGCTGGGCCCCGGAGAGGTGGAAGCCGTCGAGCGGGAGGTAGGCGGCGGTGCCGGGGCCCTCGCACCGTTCGACCTCGGTGACCAGGTACCTGGCCAGGGTGGACTTGCCGGCGCCGGGCGGGCCGGCAAGTCCGAGGATCGTGCGGGTGCTGCTGCCCGGGCCCCGGAGGAGACCGAGGGCGAGCGCCACGAGGTCGGGGGCGGTGCGGGTGTCCTCGTTCATGGGCGCACCCTACTGACCGGCGCGGCCCCTGGTCAGTCCGTCGCGGAGGTCGGAGCGGAGGTCGGCGCGGAGATCGGGCCGGACGTCGAGGAGGCGGTCCGCTCGGAGAGGGCGGGCACCTCCAGGGTGAGCGTCCCGGCATCGGCGTCGAGCAGGACGGGCACGCCGAGCGGGACGGTGAGGGTGGACGGGCAGTGGCCGAAGCCCAGCTCCCAGAGCACGGGCACGCCCAGGGGCCCGAGCCGGTCGAGCATGACCTCCTTGACCTGCTCGGGCCGCCCGCAGCCGACCCAGGAGCCGAGCGCGATGCCCGCCACGCCGTCGAGCGCCCCGGAGCGCAGCAGCTGGGTCACGAGCCGGTCGAGTTGGTAGGGGTGTTCGTTGACGTCCTCCAGGACGAGGACGGTGCCCGCGAACGACGGCCGGGCCGTCGGGGTGCCCCGCTCCGCGGTGATGACGTGGAGGCAGCCGCCCGCCGTCGTCCCGCGGGCCCGCCCGGGGACGAGCGCCTCGGCGGTGGGCGAGGTCAGGACGGTGGTGGCATCGGGGTCGAAGAGGGTGCGGCGCAGGTGCTCGGCGGTCGGGCCGTCCTCGATGAAGGAGAAGGCCGCACTCATCGGGCCGTAGAGCGTGGCGACGCCGAGCCGCTGGGCGAAGGCCTCGTGCAGGGAGCTGACGTCGCTGAAACCGATCAGCACCTTGGGCGGCACGGCCCGCATGGCGTCCCAGTCGAGCAGGTCGAGGATGCGGTGCACGCCGTAGCCGCCGCGGGCGCAGATGACGGCGTCGACGGTGGGGTCGAGCCAGGCGGCCTGGAGGTCGGCGGCCCGGTCGGCGTCGGTGCCGGCGAGGTGGCCGAGCACGGGGTGGGCGTCGAGGACGTGCGGGCCGACGGTGACGTCGAGCCCCCAGGAGCGCAGGATCGCGGACCCGGCGGCGAGCCGCTCGGGGTCGATCGGGCCGCTGGTGGCGACCACGGCTATCCGGTCCCCGGGGAGGAGGCGGGGAGGGCGGGTCAGGCCTCGGGTGGGCACGGGAGTGCGCTGATCCATGGCCGGTGTTCCTTCCGGGGAGGTCGTTCGACGCGGGGTGGTCCTGCCTGGTGCCCTCGTGCCGCGGCCGGCGCTGCCGACCGGGCGTCCGGCGGCTGCCTCGACGTTGAGGGCGACCAGACAAGATATGCCCAGCGGAGCTCAGACCGATCCCATCACCGACCTCACCTCGGCGAGCGTGGCCTCGGCGACGGCGTTGGCCCGCTCGGCCCCGGCGCGCAGGACCTGCCGGACGTGGCCACGGTCGGCGGCGAGCTCGGCGCGGCGGGTGCGGATCGGCCGGAGGTGCTCGTTGACGGCTTCGGTGACCGTGCGCTTGAGAGCGGCGCTGCCGCGGTCGCCGATCTCCTCGGCGACCGTCTCCGGGCTGCGGTCCTGGCAGAGCGCGGCGAGCAGGACGAGGCTGGAGACCTCGGGGCGGGCGACCGGGTCGTAGCCGATCCGGCGCTCGGCGTCCGTCCTGGCGCCCTTGATCAGCCGGGCGGTGGTGTCCTCGTCGGCGGAGAGGGAGACGGCGTTGCCGCGGCTCTTGCTCATCTTGCCGCCGTCGGTGCCGAGCAGCAGCGGGGCCGCGGACAGCAGCGGCTCCGGGCGGGGGAAGAGCCCGGAGCCGTCCGGGCGCGGGTAGCGGTCGTTGAAGCGGCGGGCGACGGTGCGGGCGACTTCGAGGTGAGGCAGCTGGTCCTGGCCGACCGGGACGACATCGGCGCGGCAGAACAGGATGTCGGCCGCCTGGTGGACGGGGTAGGTGAACATCAGCCCGTTCACGGCGGACTGGCTGGAGTGGGCGATCTCGTCCTTGACGGTGGGATTGCGGCTCAGCTCGGCGACGCTGACCAGGCTGAGGAAGGGCAGCATCAGCTGGTTGAGGGCCGGGACGGAGCTGTGGGTGAAGATCGTGGCGCGCTCGGGGTCCAGGCCGGTGGCGAGGTAGTCGAGGACGAGGTTCTCGGTGTGCTCGGCGAGGCGGTCGGCGAGGTCGCGGTCGGTGATGACCTGGTAGTCGGCGATGACGACGAACATCTCGACGCCGAGGCGTTGCAGGCGGACCCGGTTCTGCAGGGTGCCGAAGTAGTGGCCGAGGTGGAGCGGGCCGGTGGGGCGGTCCCCGGTGAGGACCCGGTGGGCGCCCGGGTTCCGGCGGATCCGCTCGTCCAGGCCGGTGGCGGGGGCGGGCCCCGGAGCGGCGGTGGCGGGGGACAGAGCGGCGGTGGCGTGGGCGGTGTTCGTGGTCACGGGGTGTCTCCTCGGTGCGGCGGTCGTGATGCCGTCCGGGGTCCGGGCCCGTCCCGTCGGGGAACGCAAAGGGCCGTCCATCCGGACGGCCCTGGTCAGGCGTGGCTGGTGGCCGTCCTAGGACGGCCACCAGCTGAGACCTGCGAAGCGCTTCATGCGGTCGAGGATAGCGTCGGTCCGTGACCGTGTCAGGTCATGGTCCGAGGCCGGTACGCGCGGCGCGGTGGGGCGCAGCAGGGTGGGGCGCGGTGTCAGTCCTCGACGACCAGCGCGGGGGTGTCCTTGCGCAGCGTCTCGCCGCGGAAGAACTCCGGCCGGTAGGCGCGGTACCAGGTCATCAGCACCACGCCGAGCAGCAGGATGCCGACGCCGATGACGAACACCGAGCCGATGCCGAGGACGGCACCGCTGCCGTAGGCCGGGTCCCACGCGTCGGTGAGGGTCTGCAGGAAGACGCCACTGAGCAGCACGCCGCCGAGCAGCGGGGCGATGCCCTTGAGGGCGAGGTCGCGCAGGCTGTTGCGGAGCGAGCGGCGGAAGTACCAGACGCAGGCGAAGGCGGTCAGCGCGTAGTAGAAGCAGATCATCAGACCGAGCGCCAGGATGGTGTCCTGGACGACGTCCTCGCTGATCAGGCTCATCCCGACGTAGAAGACGGCGGTGGCCGTCCCGGCCGCGACGGTGGCGTAGCCGGGGGTGCGGAACCGCGGGTGGACGGCGCCGAAGCGCGGCGGTACGGCCCGGTAGGAGCTCATCGCGAGCAGGGTGCGGGCCACCGGGATGAAGGTGGTCTGCAGGCTGGCGGCGGCACTGGCGACGACCGCCAGGAAGAGCAGGACGCTCCACGGCGAGCCGAGCACCGGACGGGCCAGGGCCGCGAAGACGTTGTCGGAGGTCTCCGGGTTGCCGAGGCCGTTGCCGGTGCTGCCGACGCCGGCGAACATCTGGGAGGCGATGGCCACCAGCAGGTACGAGCCGACCAGGGTGATCATGGAGGTCATCGCGGCCCGGCCCGGTGTCCTGGCGCCGCCGAGGGTCTCCTCGTTCATGGTGAGGCAGGTGTCCCAGCCCCAGTACATGAAGATCGAGAGTGACAGGCCGGCCGTGAACGCGCTGAACGAACTCACCTGGAGCGGGTTGAGCCAGGAGGCCGAGAAGCCGATCGACTCCGGGAGGTCCCCCGCGGCGGCCTTGGCGATCGCGATCACCGCGAAGAGCACCAGCACCGCGAGCTGGAGGCCGACCAGGCTGTACTGGAACCACTTGGTGGCGGTCATGCCCCGGTAGCTCATCGCCGTGGCGGCCGCGATCAGCGCGACCACGGTGAGCAGGTGGACGGCTTGGTTGTCGTTCAGCGCGGCGACCCCGCTGCTGCCGGTCATCTCGCCGAGCATCAGGTACAGGAAGTCGGTCGCCACACCGGCCAGGTTGGACAGCACGATGATCGTGGCGACCGTCAGACCCCAGCCCGCCATCCAGCCGACCCGGGGGCCGAAGGCCTTGACCGTCCAGGTGAAGGACGTGCCGCAGTCCGGGAAGTCCTTGTTCAGCTCCTTGTAGGCGAAGGCCACCAGCAGCATCGGCAGGAAGCCGGCCAGGAAGACCGCGGGCATCTGGACGCCGACGGCGGTGACGGTCGGTCCCAGCGTCGCGGTCAGGCAGTAGACCGGGGCGACCGTGGAGACGCCCAGGACCACGCTCCCCAGCAGGCCGACCGAGTTGCCCCGTAGGCCCTTGTCCCCCGTCGCCCCCGTTGCCCCCGCCGCCCCCTGGTCGGGGGCTCCACCACTGGCACCACTGACCGGGGCACCCTGCGGAGCGGCGGGCGCCGTTGCCCGGCCGCTGCTTCCGTGCTCTGAGAGCTGCTGATCAAACACCAGCGCACCCTAGGTGGGTACACCGAAGGTTGTGTAGGCCAACCCTTGGTGATCTGAGCCACTTGCTTCGATTCATTCGCTCGCTGGAGCTCATGGCCGATGGATTCATGGCTTGTTAACTCGTGTACCTTTGTTTTGAAGGGCCGATGGCGAGTTGATTTATTCCTTATGTCATGGGTTGAGACGTTTTGACCCTCCCCTGACCCTCCCTCGGTCGACCCTCCCGGCCCCCACTCCGCCGACCGGACCCTCGCCGGTGGCGCCGCCCCCGGCCTGGGTGGCCTCCTCACAGCGCGCGGCAGCTCCGGCGCCCGAGGACGCGGCGGAGCGGGACAGCGGCGGGGCGGGGCACCGGCGGGGCGGGGCACCGGCGGGGCGGGGCACGCGGCCACGGGGACGCGAGGACGGTGTCGTCGCCCACACCCATCGCAAAGCCGCTTGGAGCTGGTCGCGGGGTGCGGGAGGATCATCGGGACCGTACCGCGAAGGGCCCGTGCCGATGACCACGCTCGACCAGTCCGCGACCGCTTCCGACCACCCGTCAGCCGGCGCGCCCTCCGACGACCTGCCCCCGCCCGCGGACGGTGACTCCGAGTCATCCGCAGCGGCCGCCACGTGCTGCTCGATCACCGCCGCCGACTCCGGGACGACCGGTGCCGTACGGGCCGATTCCGTTCCGCGGCCGCGGGGCGGGCAGGACGGCGAGACCGCCCCCGGGGCCGGCACCGGAAGTGGCGAGGGCGCTCGGACGGCCGCCCTGATCCGGGCCGGCCTGGCCGAACGGCTGCGGGAGGCGTACGGGCAGGGCCGCTCGCTCACCGAACTCGCCGCCGCGTGCCGCCGGCCGGTGGCCGAGATCCACGCGCTGCTGGCCGAGGGCACCGGGGGCCTCCTCATCAGCGGCACCGGACCGGGCGCGGGTACGGGCGCGGGTACGGGTGTCGGTGCGGGGACCGGCTCCGGCGGGTTCGTACGGCTCCAGCAGCCGGTGCCGCAGCCGGTGGACCGGACGATCCCCGTCCTGCGGGCCACGCCCGAGGAGGTACCCCGGACCGTCCGCTCCAAGCGGCCCGGACCGTCCCGGCGGCTGCGCCGCATGCACCCCGAGGCGGCCGCCCCCGCCGAGCAGGCCGAAAGCGTGCAGCCGCACCCCGCGGCGCCACCCAGGTCGGATCCGTCTCCTGCCGACGCCACCGGCCCGTCCGCCACGACCGGGCCCCTGGGCGCCACGACCGCGCCGGCACCCCTCCCGGCCTCGACCCGGTTCGCGGCCGGGAGCGGCGCCGGGGCCGAGGTTGGGACCCCGGCTGCGACCGAGACGCCGCTCGGCATCCTGATCGGTGCCAGCCCCAACCTCCCCGAGCCCGTCGGCCGGCCCGAGGAGCGGCAGCCCGTCCGGGTGGCCGCCGAACTGGTACGGGTCGGCCGCGGCACCGTCCTGGTGGTGCTGCCCGCCTGGCGGCCCTCCATCGCCGTCTCGGTGCCGACCGAGCACCTGCTGCACGCCACCGGCCTCGGCCCCGACCGGCTGGCCGAGGCGCAGCTGTCGGTACTGATCAACCCCGGCGCACTCCACGACCGGGAGCTGAACCTGCACGGCTGGCAGGTGGGCCCTGCCGAGCGTGGCGCTCGCCGCGGCGGGCGGACCCCCGGCCAGTAGTCCCGCGCGACCGGCGGGCCCCGAGCATCAGGGCTTCAAGGTGACAAGGCGACAAGGCCTCATCGGGGCGTCAAGGCATCAGCGCCTCGCCGACGGGCCGTTCGGGATGTGACCGAGGTGGACCGGCACCGGTTCGCGTCGCTCGGTGAGCCAGCCGGCCCGGGCCTGCGTCAGCAACTCCGGGAGCCGGGGCGGCCAGAGGGCGTCGGCCTCCTCGTCGGCGAGGTCCTCCGGGGTCCACCAGCGCCAGTCGAGGATCCGGTCGGCGGCGTGCACCGCGCTGACATCGCCGACCGGGCCCCGGTGCGGCCCGCTGGTCAGGTAGATGTGCTCGTGCTGGCGGACGGGCGTGCCGTGCCAGACGAAGTCGTGCTCCCAGGTGCAGAGCAGCGGGCCGGGTTCGAGATCCGTCCAGCCGGTCTCCTCCCAGAGCTCGCGGCGGGCTCCGGTCCACGCCGTCTCGCCACGCTCGATGCCACCGCCGGGCATCGTCCAGTGCACGCCGACCTCGCTGTTGTCCGAACGCAGCAGGAAGACGCTGCCGTTCGCGTCCATCACCACCGTCCGGGCCGCCTGCCTGGGGGTCCGTCTCGCGCGCCGCAGCAGATTTCGCATCGGGTCACTCTCGCAGGGCCGTCCCGGACCGTCGAGCGGACCGGCCCTGCCCGGGCGGCGCGGTAGCGCCCGGGCACCCGGTGCCCGGGGCCCGGGCCTGCGACACCGTCCGCGGGCGGCAGGAGTGTTGGCCGCAGCACGACCGGCCGCCGGCCGTACCCTGGCCCCCATGCCCGCACCCGCGATCCTCTTCCCGGCCGACCCGCTCAACCCGAAGCGGCCCGACCCGCACTTCGCCTGGGAGGCCCGCACACTGCGGGAGCTGGGCGGTGAGCAGCACCTCGTCGACCATGACGCGCTGCTCGCCGGGGACGCCGCGGAAGCCGTCCGGCGGGTGCCGAGGGGCTGCGGCCCGCTCTGGTACCGGGGTTGGATGATCCCCTCCGCCCGCTACGCCGACTTCGGCCGGGCTCTGGCCGAACGGGGCGCCACCCTGCTGACCACCCCGGCCGGCTACGCCGCCGCACACGAACTCCCCGGCTGGTACGGCGTGTTCGAGGGCGCCACGCCGCCGAGCAGCTGGATTCCACTGCCCCCCGCGACGGCCCGCCCCGGGCCCGAACAGCTGGCGGCCGCGGTCGAACAGCTCGGCGGGCGGGGGCCGGCGATCGTCAAGGACTACGTGAAGTCCCGCAAGCACGAGTGGAACGAGGCCTGTTACGTCCCCGAGTTGTCCGACCTGGCGTCGGTCGGACAGGTCGTCGGGCGCTTCGTCGAACTGCAGGGCGAGTTCCTGGCCGGCGGTGTGGTGCTGCGGCGGTTCGAGGAGTTCGCGCCCGGCGGGCTCGCACCGGCGGGGCTGCCGGACGCGGGCGCGGCGCAGGTACCGGGTGGGCGGCCGGGGAACGGCGGGACCGGGGAGCGGGCGGCGGAGGCCCGGGTCTGGTGGCTGGACGGCGAGCCCGTGCTGGTCGGTCCGCACCCGGACACTCCGGGCCAGGCCTGCGAACCGGACCTCAGCGTGGTCAGGCCGCTGGTCCGGCGGCTCGGCTGTCGCTTCGTCACCACCGACCTCGCCAGCCGGGCCGACGGCTCCGGCTGGCGGGTGGTGGAGGTGGGCGACGGCCAGGTCAGCGAACTGCCCCGCGGCATCGACGTCTCCGGGCTGCTCACCTCACTGATCGCGGCCTGACCGGTCCGCGCCCGCGGGCGCGGACCCGGGCGGCCGGGCGCCCGCCCCCGGGTCTGCCCGGGACGGCGCCGGACCTAGCCCGTCACCGGTACGGCCGCGGGGACGGAAACGGTTGCGGCTCCGGCTGCGGCTGCGGCTGCGGGGTGGCCGTCGGCGATGAACGCCTGCCAGAGCCGCGCGTATACGCCGCCGCGGGCGAGGAGTTCGGTGTGCGTACCGTCCTCGACCACCTTGCCGTGGTCCAGGACGATCACCCGGTCGGCGCGTTCCGCCGTGGTCAGGCGGTGCGCGATGACCAGCGTGGTGCGGCCGCCGCTGACCCGGTCCGCCGCGTGGTTGACGGCCGCCTCGGTGGCCAGGTCGAGCGCGGCGGTGGCCTCGTCCAGCAGCAGGATGTCCGGGTCGACCAGTTCGGCCCGGGCCAGTGCGATCAGCTGCCGCTGCCCTGCCGAAAGGTTCCGCCCCCGGCCGGCGACCTCGTGGTCGTAACCGCCCGACAGCCGGACGATCATGTCGTGCGCGCCGACCGACCGGGCCGCCGCCTCCACCTCGTCCGCCGAGGCCGAGGGCCGCCCGTAGGCGATCGCCTCGCGCACCGTGCCCGCGAACAGGTACGCCTCCTGCGGCACCACGCCGAGCCGGTGGCGGTACTGCGCCAGGTCGTACCGGGTCAGGTCGACACCGTCCACCCGGACCGTGCCGGACGTGGCGTCGTAGAACCGCGCCACCAGCTTGACCAGCGTGGACTTGCCGGCGCCGGTCTCGCCCACCAGCGCCACCGTCTGGCCCGCGGGGATGTGCAGATCCACCCCGGTGAGGACGTCGGGGGCCCCGTCGGCGCCGCCGTTGTAGGCGAAGCCGACACCCTCGAAGTCGATCTCGCCGCGGAGCCCGCCCCGCACCGGCACCGGGTCGGCCGCCTCGGCAGTGGCGGTCGGCGTGCGCAGCAGCTCGCGGATCCGGCCCAGGCCCACCGCGGCCTGCTGGTAGCCGTCGAACACCTGGGAGAGCTGGTTCACCGGGGCGAAGAAGAGGTCGATGTAGAGCAGGTAGGCGACCAGCGCACCGACGGTAAGCGTCCCCGAGTCGACCCGGGAGGCGCCGACGATCAGCACCAGCGCAGCCGCGACGCTGGAGAGGAACTGCACGAACGGGAAGTAGAGGGAGATGTAGAACTGCGCCCGGACCCGGGCCTCCCGGTAGGCCATGCCCCGGGCGACGAAGCGGTCGGTGTTGGCGTCCAGCCGGCGGAAGGCCTGGACGATCCGCATGCCCGCGACGTTCTCCTGGAGGTCGGCGTTGACCGTGCTGATCAAGTCCCGCGAGATCTCGTACTGCGCCTTGGACTTCTTGCGGAACACCAGCGTCGCCACCACCAGCAGCGGCAGCACGGCGAAGACCACCAGGGCCAGGCCCGCGTCGATGATCAGCAGCGCGGCGAAGATGCCGAAGAAGGTCAGCACGCTGACCACGGCCGTGACCACACCGGTCTGCAGGAAGGACGTGAGCGAGTCCAGGTCCGTGGTCATCCTGGTCATGATCCGGCCGGACAGCTCGCGCTCGTAGTAGTCCAGGCCGAGCCGGTTGAGGTGCGCGAAGATCTTGAGGCGGAGCGTGTAGAGCACCCGCTCGCCGGTGCGGCCGCTGACCCGGTTCTCGGCACCCTGCACCAGCCAGTCCAGCACGACCACCACCAGCGCGGTCAGCGCGGCGACCGCCACGCCCGACATCAGCGCCTTGCTCACACCGTCGTCGATGCCGTGCCGGATCAGGATCGGCAGCACCAGGCCCGCACCCGCGTCCACGGCGACCAGCAGCAGGGCGAGGGCGAGGGGACCGCGGAAGGGGCGCAGCAGACGGCGGAGGGTGAAGTCCGGGTCACCCGCCTCGGCGGCGGCTCGGGAGACCGCCGGGGCGTCGGCGGCCGGCGGGAGCGCGGCGACCTTCTCCAGCAGCGCCGGATCGGCGGTGCGGGCCGCCTTGGCCAGGGCCGGGGTCGGCAGCGTGGGGAGGGGCTGTGGGGAGGCGGCGGCGGGCTGGAAGGCGGCGCTCTCGGAGGCGGCGCTCTCGGGGGAGGTGCTCTCGGGGGAGGTGGCCTCGGGCGTCGCCGGGGTGAGCGCTGCGTCTGCGGCTGCGTCTGCGGGGTGGGCCTTGCCGGCCTCGGGATCGGAGATCAGGACCCGGTACTGGGGACATCGGCCGTCGAGCTCCTCGTGCGTTCCGATGTCCAGCAGCCGGCCGTGGTCCAGGACGGCGATCCGGTCGGCCAGCTGGAGGGTGGAGCGACGGTGGGCGATCAGCAGCGTGGTGCGGCCGCTCATCACCGAGCGCAGGGCGTCGTGGATCTCCGCCTCGACCTGCGGGTCGACCGCCGACGTCGCGTCGTCGAGCAACAGGATGCCCGGGTCGGTGAGGATCGCCCGGGCCAGCGCGATCCGCTGGCGCTGACCACCGGAGAGGGTCAGGCCCTGCTCGCCGACCTTGGTCTCGTAGCCGTCGGGCAGCTCCCGGACGAACTCGTCCGCCTGGGCCGCGCGCGCGGCCGCCACGATCTGCTCGTCGGTGGCATCGGGCCGCCCGTACGCGATGTTGGTGCGGACCGTCTCGGAGAACAGGAAGCTCTCCTCGGGGACGATGCCGACGGCCGCCCGGACCGAGTCGAGCGTGAGGTCGCGCAGGTCGTGGCCGTAGAGGCGGACGGCTCCGGCCGCCGGGTCGTAGAACCGCGGGACCAGCTGCGCCACCGTCGACTTGCCCGAACCGGAGGCCCCGACCAGGGCCAGCGTCTCGCCGGGCGCCAGCTTCAGGCTGAGCCCGTGCAGGACGGGCGCCGGGTGCTCCGGGTCGTAACGGAACTCGACCTGGTCGAACTCCAGCGCCACGGCCGCCGGGCGCGGACCCACCATGCGGTCGGAAACGGAGCCGCCGGCGTTCGCGGGCCCCTCGCGTCCGGCCCTGTCGGGCCCGACGCCCGTGGTCGACTCGTTGAGGTGCGACGCGGTGAGGTGCGACGCGGTGAGGTCGAGCGCGACCGCGTCCGGGCGCTCCTGCACCAGCGGGCGTTCGTCGATCAGCTGGAGCACCCGCTCCACGCCCGCGCGGGCCTGCTGGCCCACCGTGATCACCATGGTCAGCATCCGGACCGGACCGGTCATCTGCGCCACGTAGGTGGAGAAGGCGACGAAGGTGCCGAGCGAGACCTGACCGTCGACCGCCAGCCAGCCGCCGAACGCCAGCACGGCGACCTGGGCCAGCGCCGGAATCGCCTGCATCGCCGGGTTGTAGCGGCTGTTGAGCCGGATCGACCGCAGCCTGGCCGCGAAGAGGCGACGCGAGGCCACCTCCAGCTTGTCCAGCTCCTGGGCCTCCTGGCCGAAGCCCTTGACCACCCGGACGCCGCCGATCGCCCCGTCCACGACCCCGGCGACGGCGGCCGCCTCCTGCTGCGCCGCCCAGGTGGACGGGAACAGCCGCTTGCGGCTGAGCACCGAGACCCACCAGAGCGCCGGGCCCATGACCAGCGCCACCAGCGTGAGCGGCGGCGAGAGCCAGAGCATCACGGCCAGCGACATGACGAACATCAGCAGGTAGCCGGTCATCATCGGCAGCATCGAGAGCAGGCCGTTGATCAGCTGGAGGTCGGAGGTGGCCCGGCCGACCACCTGGCCGGTGTCCAGACGGTCCTGCCGGTGCCCGTCGAGCCGGCCGAGCGAGCGGAAGAGGTCGCTGCGCAGATCGTGCTGGACGTCGAGCGCGAGCTGTCCGCCGTAGTAGCGGCGCACCTGGGTGCAGACGAACACCAGTGCGGCCGCGAGCAGCAGCGCCACGGCCCAAGGGGTCAGGGAACGGGTGTGCGCGGTGATCACGTCGTCGATGATCAGCTTGGTGACCAGCGGGACCAACGAGGTGACGGCCATGCCGACGAGCGACGCCCCGAACGCGAGCAGCAGGCTGCGCCGCGAGCGAGCGCAGTAACCGATCAGGCGCCGCAGCCAGCCCGAGCCGCCCCCGTCGCCGGGGGCCGGCGTGCTGCCCGGGGTTCCGCCCGTTCCCTCGGGGGTTCCGTCGGGGCTGCCGCCCTCGGTTCCGTCCCGGGCGCTCCGACTGCCGTCGGCGCCGTTCGGCGCGCTCGTGCCGCCCCGCCCGCCGTCGGCGCCCCGGCTACCGTTCGGGGGTCCGTCCGGCGAAAGCTCCACCGTAGATCCGTGAGTCTCAGGCATATTTAGGGATGCTAACCATTCAGTCGGGCGGCCGCCATGGTTTATCCGGCCAGAGCACGCCGGGCACCCGACCCGGCTGAGGGGCCAACAGCCTGCGGCCTGCGATGATTCCCCACCGGCCGGCGACCCCGCTCTCCTACCAGAGTGGACGACGACGGGCCGAACGCCCACCTCCCACCGGCGCAACGGGCGGCCCGCCTTTGGTCCTAGGCCACGGTCCAGTGGCCCGGCGGTCCGGCGGTCGCAGGCTCCGGACTCTCCGGACGCCCGGCGGCGTCCACGCTCCCGGCGCTCCCGCGGTGCGGGCACGCCCGGCGGCGGGGCGTTGAACCGGCGGGCGTCGACGCGCCACCGGGGGACGTCCGGGCGGTTCAGCCCCGGGCGGCGGCGCGGGCCGCAGCGGAGAACGCACCGTGCGCGAGGCTGTGCAGCAGGGCCGCCATGCCGTCGCGTTCGAGGGCGACCCGGTCGTCCTGGGCCGGGCTCGGGCCGTGGCTGTGCGGCGTCGAGTTGATCAGTCCGAAGACGGCGTGCACGGTGGCCCGGGCGACCGGCTCGGCGGCGGGCTCGGCCAGTGGCGGGTAGGCCCGGCGGAGCACGTCGACCCAGAGTTCGACGTAGCCGCGCTGGAGCCGGCGGACCGTCCGCCGGTCCTCCTCCTTGAGGTTCAGCAGCTCGCGGTCGTGCAGCGTGATCAGGTCCCGGTCGTCGAGGGCGAAGTCGACGTGCCCGCTGATCAGCGCGTCCAGCGCATCGGCCGCACCGTCGCCGCCGCCGGCCCGGCGGCGGCCCTCCTCCAGGAGGCGCTCGCTGATGCCGATGAGCAGGTCGGCGAGCATCGCGTCCTTGCCGGCGAAGTGCCGGTAGAGCCCGGGGCCGCTGATCCCGACCGCCTTGCCGATCTCGTCGACCCCCACACCCAGGAATCCGCGGGCGGCGAAGAGCCGGGCGGCCTCCTTGCGGATCTGGTCGCGGCGTGGGAGCGCTGAGGTGGCTGGGACGTTCGGCATGCTGCCCATCGTAGACAGTGGGGTTATCGACCGTTAACCTGGGCGGCACGAGTTAACGCTCATTAACGTGGGGGTCGCGGGCTTTTCCGGCTCTGCGGCCACCTCCTGCCGAGGGCAAGGGAGCTCTTGGGATGGTCATCTCCACCGCCGGCGTACCCGCCGGTGCTGTCAACGGCAACGCGGCGCCCGGCTCCGCGACCGGACCGGGCGGTACGGCCGGATCCGTCGCCCCGGGAGCGGCAGCGCCCGCCCCCCGGCTCGGTACCTCGGTCGACCCGGGCTCGGAGGCCTACAAGGCCAACGCCGAGGCGCACCGCGCCCTCGTCGCCGAGCTGCGCGAGAAGCTCGGCGCGGCCGCCCTCGGCGGCGGGGCCAAGGCCCGCGCCCGGCACACCTCCCGGGGCAAGCTGCTCCCGCGCGATCGCGTCGACACCCTGCTCGATCCCGCCTCCCCGTTCCTCGAACTGGCACCGCTGGCGGCCGACGGGATGTACGACGGCGCCGCACCGGCAGCCGGCGTGATCGCCGGCATCGGCCGGGTCGCCGGGCGCGAGGTGGTCGTCGTCGCCAACGACGCCACCGTCAAGGGCGGCACCTACTACCCGATGACGGTGAAGAAGCACCTGCGCGCCCAGGAGGTCGCGCTGGAGAACCGCCTCCCCTGCATCTACCTGGTGGACTCCGGCGGCGCCTTCCTCCCGATGCAGGACGAGG
Organism: Kitasatospora sp. NBC_01560; assembly: GCF_045208415.1. Lineage (NCBI taxonomy): Bacteria > Bacillati > Actinomycetota > Actinomycetes > Kitasatosporales > Streptomycetaceae > Kitasatospora > Kitasatospora sp. NBC_01560. The sequence goes on from NZ_CP109364.1 coordinate 3,506,585, forward strand.
TCTTCCCCGACCGCGACCACTTCGGGCGGATCTTCTACAACCAGGCCCGGCTCTCGGCCGCGGGCATCCCGCAGATCGCCGCCGTGCTCGGCTCCTGCACGGCGGGCGGCGCGTACGTCCCGGCGATGAGCGACCAGGCCGTCATCGTCCGGAACCAGGGCACGATCTTCCTCGGCGGCCCGCCGCTGGTGAAGGCGGCCACCGGCGAGGTGGTCACCGCCGAGGAGCTGGGCGGCGGCGACCTCCACTCCCGCACCTCCGGCGTGACGGACCACCTGGCCGAGGACGACGCCCACGCGCTCTCCATCGTCCGCACCATCGTGGCCGGGCTCGGGCCGCGCGCGGCCCGGCCGTGGCCGCTCACCCCGGCCGAGCCCCCCGCCGTCGACCCGGCCGGCCTGTACGGGGCCGTCCCGGTCGACCCGCGCACGCCGTACGACGTGCGCGAGGTGATCGCCCGACTGGTCGACGGCAGCCGGTTCTCCGAGTTCAAGGCCGAGTACGGCGCGACCCTGGTGACCGGGTTCGCCCGGATCCACGGCCACCCGGTGGGGATCGTCGCCAACAACGGCGTGCTGTTCTCGGAGTCCGCCCTCAAGGGCGCCCACTTCATCGAGCTGTGCGACCAGCGGGGCATCCCCCTCCTCTTCCTCCAGAACATCACCGGGTTCATGGTCGGCCGGCAGTACGAGTCGGGCGGCATCGCCAAGCACGGCGCCAAGATGGTCAACGCCGTCGCCTGCACCCGCGTCCCGAAGCTGACGGTGGTGGTCGGCGGCTCGTACGGCGCCGGCAACTACTCGATGTGCGGCCGGGCCTACTCGCCGCGCTTCCTCTGGATGTGGCCGGGCGCCAAGATCTCCGTGATGGGCGGGGAGCAGGCCGCGTCCGTGCTGGCCACCGTGCGTCGCGACCAGCTGGAGGCGCACGGCGAGGAGTGGCCGACCGCGGCGGAGGAGGAGTTCAAGCGCCCCGTCCGCGAGCAGTACGACCGCCAGGGCAACGCCTACTACGCCACCGCGCGGCTCTGGGACGACGGGGTGATCGACCCGATGGACACCCGCACCGTCGTCGGGCTGGCCCTCACCGCCTGCGCCAACGCCCCGCTCCCGCCGCCCGGCCCGTTCGGCGTCTTCCGGATGTGACCCCGGGCCGGGCGCGACCGCGCCCGGCTCAGGTCCCGGCCCGGTCCTGGCCCGCGCCCGGCTCGCGCCCGGCCCTGGCCGGCGTGCCGGCCCGGCCACCCGTCCGGCTGCCGCCGTCCCCTTTCTCTCACCACCTCCTTCGTACGGCTCCACTCGACCCGGAGGAACGCCTCCCATGTTCGACACAGTTCTGGTCGCCAACCGCGGCGAGATCGCCGTCCGGGTGATCCGCACCCTGCGGCGGCTCGGCGTGCGCTCCGTCGCCGTCCACAGCGACGCGGACGCCGACGCACCCCACGTCCGCGAGGCCGACGTCGCGGTCCGGCTCGGACCGGCCGACCGCAGCGACAGCTCCGCCGCCGAGACCTACCTGCGCACCGACCAGATCCTCGCGGCCGCCCGCCGGACCGGCGCCCAGGCCGTCCACCCCGGCTACGGCTTCCTCGCAGAGAACGCCGCCTTCGCCCGCGCCTGCGCCGACGCGGGCCTCGTCTTCATCGGTCCTCCTCCTTCCGCGGTCGAGCTGATGGGCGACAAGATCAACGCCAAGGAGGCCGTCCGGGCCGCCGGCGTCCCGGTCGTCCCCGGCAGCCGGGTGACCGCGCCCAGCGACGAGGCGCTCGTCGCGGCCGCCGACGAGATCGGCTACCCGGTGCTGCTCAAGCCCTCCGCCGGCGGCGGCGGCAAGGGCATGCGCCTGGTGCGCGACCCCGCCGAGCTGCCGACCGAGATCGCCGCCGCACGACGGGTCGCCCGGACCGCCTTCGGCGACGACACGCTGCTGCTGGAGCGCTGGGTCGACCGCCCCCGCCACATCGAGGTCCAGGTGCTGGCCGACGCCCACGGCACCACCGTCCACCTCGGTGAGCGCGAGTGCAGCCTGCAGCGCCGCCACCAGAAACTGATCGAAGAGGCACCCTCCGTCCTGCTGAACGCCGAAACCCGTGCCGCGATGGGCGCCGCGGCCGTCCGCGCCGCGGAGTCCTGCGGCTACACCGGGGCCGGCACCGTGGAGTTCATCGTCCCCGGCATCGACCCGGACTCCGCCTCCACCGAGGGGGTGCGGGACTTCTTCTTCATGGAGATGAACACCCGCCTCCAGGTGGAGCACCCCGTCACCGAACTCGCCGTCGCCGTCAACGCCCCGGACGGCACCACCGGCCGGCTCGACCTGGTCGAGTGGCAGGTCCGGATCGCCGCGGGCGAGCACCTCACCTTCTCCCAGCCGGACATCTCCTTCCTGGGCCACGCCATCGAGGCCCGCATCTGCGCCGAGGACCCGGAACGGGACTTCCTGCCCACCGGGGGGCGCATCCTGGTCCTGGACGAGCCGCAGGGCGAAGGCATCCGGGTGGACTCCGGCGTCACCGCGGGCACCGTCATCACCAGCGCCTACGACCCCATGCTCGCCAAGGTCATCGCGTACGGGCCCGACCGCCCGACCGCGCTGCGCCGGCTCCGGGCCGCGCTGGCCGACACCCGGATCCTCGGCGTGACCACCAACACCGGCTTCCTGCGGCGACTGCTCGCACACCCCGAGGTCGCCGCCGGCCGACTCGACACCGGCCTGGTCGAACAGACCGCGCAGCAGCAGCCCGCCCTCCTGGCCTCGCCCTACTCCCCCGCCTCCGGCACCACCTCCCCGGCCGCCGACGCCTCGGACCCTTCGGGTACTCCGGGCGCCCCTGGCACCCCCGCCTCCTCCACCACCTCGGACACCGCAGAACCGGCCGGCCCGCGGCCCGTGGAAGCTCCCACCCCCGCCCACCTCCTCTACTACGCGGCCGCACTCTCCGAACACCTCGACCTCGCACCCGGCGCCGACGGCGACGGCTGGACCGACCCCTTCTCCCTTCCCTCCGGCTGGCGCCTCGGCGGCGACGCAGCCTGGACCACCCACCGCCTCCGGACCCCCGGCCAGGATCCGGTCGCCCTGAGCGTCCGTCCGGTCACTGCGAGCAACGTAGCCGAGGCCACTGACATTCCCCCGGGCTTCACCCCCGAGGTGGACATCCGGCTGGGCTCCGGACCGGCCCACCGCGCCCGGGCCGTGCGGACCGGCAACCGCCTGCGCCTCACCGTCGACGGCCTGCAGACGACCTTCGCCCTGACCACCGACGACGCCGGCCCGGCCGCCGCGCGGGTCACCTGGCTCGGCATCGACGGCGACGCCTGGCCGCTGCACGCGTACGACGCCGCCGGTGCGAGCACGGCCGGCGGCGGCGCCCACCACGGCGCCCTGACCGCCCCGATGCCCGGCACCGTCACCGTCGTGAAGACCTCGGTCGGCGAGCAGGTCCGCCGGGGCCAACCCCTGCTCGTCCTGGAGGCCATGAAGATGGAACACGTGATCGCCGCCCCGCACGACGGCACCGTGAGCGAGCTGCGGGCCACCGCCGGGGCCACCGTGGCCATGGAGGAGCTGCTGGTCGTGGTCGCCCCGGCCGAGGACGACGCGGACGGCCCCGCCGACCGGGTGGACGGCGAAGCCGCCGCGGTGCGGTCATGACCACCCCCGCGCACGAGCCCGACGCGCTCGACCTGGGCCTGCCCGACGCCGTCCGCGCCCCGGGCCTGCCCGAGGAGGTCCGGATCCACGAGGTCGGACCGCGCGACGGACTGCAGAACGAGGGCGCCCTCGTCCCGGTCGGCGTCAAGGCCGAGTTCATCGCCAGGCTCGCGGCCACCGGGCTGCGCACCGTCGAGGCGACGAGCTTCGTCCACCCGAAGTGGGTGCCCCAGCTCGCCGACGCGGAGGAGCTCGTCCCGCGGCTCGCCGAGTTGCCGGAGCGTCACCCCGGCCTGCGGCTCCCGGTGCTGGTGCCCAACGAGCGCGGGCTGGACCGCGCGCTCGCCCACCACGCCACCGACATCGCCGTGTTCGCCAGCGCGACGGAGACCTTCGCCCGCCGCAACCTCAACCGCTCGGCGGACGAGGCGATGGCGATGTTCCGGCCGGTGGTCGAACGGGCCACCGCCGCCGGGGTCCGGGTGCGCGGCTACCTCTCGATGTGCTTCGGCGACCCGTGGGAGGGTGCCGTCCCGGCCGAGCAGGTGGTCGGCTTCGGCGTCCGGCTGCTGGAGATGGGCTGCACCGAGCTGAGCCTCGGCGACACCATCGGCGTGGCCACCCCGGGCCAGGTCACCGCGCTCCTGGACGCCTTCACGGCGGCCGGCGTACCGGTCGGCGCGCTCGCGGTGCACTTCCACGACACCTACGGCCAGGCCCTCAGCAACACGCTGGCCGCGCTGCGCAGCGGCGTCACCACGGTCGACGCCTCGGCGGGCGGACTGGGCGGCTGCCCCTACGCCAAGAGCGCCACGGGCAACCTGGCCACCGAGGACCTGGTCTGGATGCTGCACGGCCTCGGCATCCGGACCGGGGTCGACCTGCGCGCACTCGTCACCACGAGCGGCTGGATGGCCGGACAGCTCGGCCGCCCCAGCCCGTCCCGCACCGTCCAGGCGCTGCTCGGCGCGGACGGGGGCTGACCCCGCCGGCGCCCGGCGGCTCCGCCCGGCGTCCGGCACCTGCCCGCGCTCCGGCACTCCGGACGGCCCCCGCGCCGTCCCCACGACTCCCGCGCTGCCCTTCGACACCCCCCGGCGCCCCGGTGCCGCCCGGACTCCGGTCCGGTCGGCACCCCCGGGCGCACCTTCCGTTCCGTGCGCCACCCCGTCCCACCCCACACCCCGTGTGCCGGTCACACCGTCCGATCGGCACACGATCATCCCGATCACGCCCGCGGCCACCCCGGCCGGGCCACTGGAGGATCACCATGCTCGATCACCGGCTGAACAGCGAGTACGAGGAACTCCGGCGCACCGTAGCCGAGTTCGCCCAGGACGTGGTCGCGCCGAAGATCGGCGAGTTCTACGAGCAGGGCGAGTTCCCCTACGAGATCGTCCGGGAGATGGGGCGGATGGGCCTGTTCGGCCTGCCGTTCTCCGAGGAGTACGGCGGCATGGGCGGCGACTACTTCGCGCTCTGCCTCGCCCTGGAGGAGCTCGCCCGGGTCGACTCCTCGGTCGCGATCACCCTGGAGGCCGCGGTCTCGCTCGGCGCGATGCCGATCTACCGCTTCGGGACGGAGGAGCAGAAGCGCGAGTGGCTGCCCCGGCTGACCTCCGGCGAACTGCTCGGGGCCTTCGGCCTGACCGAGCCCGAGGGCGGCTCCGACGCCGGCGCGACCCGCACCACGGCCCGGTACGACGAGGCCACCGACGAGTGGGTCATCAACGGCACCAAGTGCTTCATCACCAACTCCGGCACCGACATCACCGGCCTGGTCACGGTCACCGCGCTCACCGAACCGATCGCTCGTTCGAGTGAAGAAGGCGAATCCTCCTCGCCCCGGCGCGAAATCTCCTCCATCATCGTGCCCACCGGAACCCCGGGGTTCCAGGTGTCGAAGAAGTACTCGAAGGTCGGATGGAACGCATCCGACACCCGCGAACTGTCCTTTACCGACTGCCGCGTTCCCGCGGCCAACCTGCTGGGCGAGCGCGGCCGCGGCTACGCCCAGTTCCTGCGGATCCTCGACGAGGGCCGCATCGCGATCGCAGCCCTGGCCACCGGCCTGGCCCAGGGGTGCGTCGACCAGTCCGTCTCCTACGCCGGGACGCGCCGGGCCTTCGGCCGGCTGATCGGCTCCAACCAGGCCATCCAGTTCAAGCTCGCCGACATGGAGATGCGCGCGCACACCTCCCGCCTCGCCTGGCGGGACGCCGCCTCCCGGCTGCTGCACGCCGAACCGTTCAAGAAGGAGGCCGCGATCGCCAAGCTGTACTCGTCCGAGGCGGCCGTCGACAACGCCCGCGAAGCGACCCAGATCCACGGCGGGTACGGCTTCATGAACGAATTCCCGGTCGCCCGCTTCTGGCGCGACTGCAAGATCCTCGAAATCGGGGAGGGCACCTCGGAGGTCCAGCGCATGCTCATCGCCCGGGAGCTCGGCATCGGCTCCTGAAGCCCCGCCCCGACCGCGAGGAGACCCCGTCCTCCTGGTTCTCCGACCGCTCGTCGACCGACCGGTGGGCCCGCACCCGGGCTCACCGGAGCCGGGCCCGGCAGTCGACGGGACGGCCGGAGAACCAGGAGCACCGGGGGAGTTGGGGCACTCCACGAAACCGGAGCGACCCGAGGAATCGGGGGCAGCCGGAACGACCCGCCCGTCGACCTGATCTGCCGTCAGGGAATGACGATCACCGGGCGGTTGGCACGCCGGGCCAGCCGACCGGAGACCGAACCGAAGATCTTGCCGAGCAGGCCGTGCGTGCTGCCCACCACGATGGCGTCGGCCGCGTACTCGCGACCGACCTCCTCGATCTCGTGGCAGATGTCACCGCCGCGCTCGACCAGAATCCACGGAACACCGGCCAGGAAGTCCGCACAGGCGAGTTCCAGGCCGAGGACCTCGGTCCGATGGTCCGGGAGATCGACGAAGACAGGAGGCTCACAGCCGGCCCAGACCGTCGCGGGCAGGCGATTGGCGACATGGACGATCACCAGGCCGCACTGCGAGCGACGAGCCATGCCCACCGCGTAGGCGAGGGCACGCTCACTCGACAGTGAGCCGTCGAACCCCACCACCACACCGTGCTGGAACGCCGGATCGCAGGCCTGGGCGGCCGAATCCTGCGGCGCCGGTTCTCCCGCGGCACTGGGCAGCCCGGCGTTCCCCGGGCGCTCGGCACCCGGACCCAGGCGGCCCGTCACGGTCGGCTCCGCACGGCCGTCACGATGCTGCTCCCGGCTGCGGCGGCGATCCCGGTGCTGGTCCCGGTCCTGCCGCTGGTCTTGTTGCTGGTCCTGACCCTGATCCTGCTGCTGATCCAGCTGCTGGTGCCGGGCCTGCTGCTCCGGCTGCTCCTCGCTCGGCCGGGGCAGGCCGGAGCGGCCGCGACGCGCGAACGCGCGAAGGATCCGGGAAAGGGCCCGAGCGTCCACGGCAACCGGTTCTCCCCCGAAATCTCCGCCGCCTCCGTGTGCGCCGACGCTCCGCCGGCCCGCTGCGCCCGCGCTGCGGACGGCGTCCGGTGGAACCGGTCGGGAGGACTCAAAACCAGCCATGGCTCAAGGCTCTTCGAAGGAGATGGGCCGACAGAAGAGGACAACGCTGCCCGGGCAGCGGGGCCGCCTACGGGACGACGTCGGTCTGCGCCGCGCACCACCGTGTGTGACCTATTCCTTTCAGAGTACGACGGGCGGGAGGCTCAGCCCAGCGGTGAGGTCTCCGAACGCCTTTGTTCCCGCAAACGGAGGATGCGCCCGCCGTTTGCTGCGCGCCCCCGTCTGCGAACGATCGCGCCCCCTCCGGCAAAGGAGGTTCCCTGGAGCTTGACTGAGCGAACCGGGCGACGCAACAGGCCCCCGGAACACCGTGACCGGACTGTCATTGATCGACAACGATCCGTCGCCGCCGACCCCCGGGCGCTGCCCCCGGAGCGACGACACCCAACGGGCTCCGGCACCCGTTTCAGCCAATAGGCACGGGTTCGCGACGGCGTCTGGCATTTGCCAGATGCATAGGCGCACCCGCTGACACCATGCTCGGCATGCCCCTGCTCCTGCTCGACCTCGACAACACGCTGCTCCCCAGGGACGCCGCTTTCCGGGCCTGGGCTCAGGATTTTCTCGCCGAACGCGAACTGCCGCCCGGCGACCTCGACTGGCTCGCCACCATCGACGGCGGCGGCTACGTGCCGCGCAGCACCGTACTGTCCGCCGCCCAGCGCCGCTACGGGTTGGACGACTCCCTCGACTTCCTGCTCGCGCACTACCGACGCGGCATCAACTCCCACATCCACTGCCCCACCCGGCACATCGACGCCCTGCGGGCGGCGCGGGCCGCGGGCTGGACGCTCGGCATCGTCAGCAACGGAAACACCCGCCCCCAGTTGGAGAAGATCCGCCGGACCGGGCTCGGCCCGATGGTCGACGGCTGGGTGATCTCGGAGGAGGCCGACTGCATCAAGCCCGACCCGCTGATCTTCGAGATCGCCGCACAGCGCTGCGGCATCGCTCCCACCGGCGACTGGACCGCGGACACCTGGATGATCGGGGACCACGCCCCCGCCGACATCGCGGGTGCGGAACTGACGGGACTGCGCAGCGTCTGGCTGCACCACGGCCGGCCGTGGGCCGAGCCGGGCTACCGGCCGACGCTGAAGGCGGCCGGCCTGCCGGAGGCCATCGGCCAGGTGCTGTCCGCCCGCAGCGCGCCCGGGGCCGGATCAGGACTCCGGGCCGGCGGGGCGGCCCGTCGCCGCACGACGGGTGCGGCACCGGGGAGCCCCCGGCCGTCCCGGGACCGCGCGGCGGCGGGAGACCACTCGGTGGCGGGCGAGCGCCCGGTGGCGGGCGACCGGATCCTGCCCGGGGAGCACCCGCTGCCGGGCGGCCGTACGGTGGCGGCGCTACCCGGCGCACGGTTCGGCGCATAGTTCCCGCCGTCCGCCCCTGGCGGCCGGTATGCGCCTGTTCCCAGGGCCGAATCGGGTGACGCCGATTCGCTCCCCGTGAAGGAAGTTGGTGTCCAAAACCGTTCCGGCGGGTTTGCGGCCGAGCCGGCAGCCGGTCCGTCGGCACGGCCCCGCTCCCGGCAGCGGGCCACTCCCCCGACTCGGCTCACGATCCGGAACCGGGAGTCGGCGGCCGCATGCCGTCGAGAGAACAGCGGCCGGAACGGCCGGGCCGACGAGGTCCGCCGAGCTCCAGGAGGCGCCTCGGCGCGCGTCCGGCCAGCGCGCCCACGGTGCCGAACACGGCCGTCCCGCAACAGGCAGCCCTGGCACGCCCGCTCGCGCCACCGCACACCCCGGCGCGACGCGCATGCCACCGAAGCGGCCGGCGCCGGTCCTTGCCCGCACGATCGGCGCCCGGAGCCGGAAAGCCCGTCAGGTCGTGCCTGCCGCGCCACCTCCGCCGGGCCATGGCTGCCGGATCGTGTCCGCCCGGACCGCGCAGTTCGCCCGGTTCCGCGCGACCCGCCGGCGCAGCCTCCACCCACCCCTCCCCCACAGCCCGAAGAGGTCGGCCGAGCCTGCCTGTCCGCCCCGGACGGTGGAGCAGCTGCAGAATGCGCGTCAGTTCGCCCCCGATCGGTACGGCTTCGCCGTGACGTCGCGAAAAAACAGTCGGGCGGGCGGCATCCGGACTGCGGGCGGAACGGGCACCGGCCGACCGGCGCCGGCCGACCGTCGCCGAGCGCACACCCACTCGCGGGCGGGCCGGAACGACGGCAGGCCAGTGGCCTGTTCGAGCCGGCGGATGCTCTTCGCCGCAGGACGGCTCCGCCGGCCGCCGATCATCGCCCTGCCGCCCCGGCACTGGCCGGATGGAGTCAGGGAGGCGCACGGTTCAGCCGGCGTGCGCCCTCCCGTGCACCGCCGATTTTCGGTCAATCTCGTGCAGCTCCCCTGCGCTTGGGCAAAGCCGCAGCCCAGACCAGCCGGCCGGGTACGTCGGAGCCGGACGTCCCAGGACCAGTCCCGCGACAACCAGCCACCGTTGCACCGGCCCCCTTCCCAGAAGGGTCGACGGGTGCCACGCTTCGTGATCGAATGCATCACGCCAAATTGCCATGTCGACATAGCGTCGGATGGTGAACTTGTCACAACGGCAACGGTCCACCCGATAGATTCGATCTTGGCTAGCAGTGCCGCACCACCACACCACACCACCGAGGGGGCTTGAGCGCCTTGAGCAGGGTGAGCAGGAGCGACGCGGGTCCTGACAGCGGCCGGGCCGCAGCCGGTATCGCGGGTCGTTCCCCGAGAGCCACCGGCGCCCCGGCCATCGCTGCCAACCCCCGCCCCTCCGGCATCTCCGGCGCCGCGCCGTACTCCTCGTACCCCTCTGCTGCCACTGCAGCCCCAGCCGCCCCGTCGGCACCGGGTGCAGCCGGCGCCCCGGCCTTCCCGGCGGCGGGTGAGTTCGGCGGACGGTCCGTCAGCCGGCCGTCCGTCAGCCCGGCGGCCGGTCAGGGCAGCGGCGCGGGAGGCCACGCCGGCCCGTCGGTTCCCGGCCAATCCGGCCCTGCGGGGCTCGGCCAGATCCTCGGCTCCGGCCACGGGATCCTCCACGGACCCGCCCAGAGCCCGCACCACGGCCAGCACGGCCAGTCCCACAGCCAGCACGGCCAGCAGCTCGGGCAGGACGCCGGCTTCCCGGCGTTCGCCGGCGGCACGGCCCCGGGCCCAGCCTCCACCGCCCTCACGTCGGGCGGCCTGAACGGCGCCGGCCTCCCGCCCGGTCCGCTCGGCCCGGGCGCCGGCGGCCACGGCCCGGCCGGCCACGGCAGCGTCGGCGGGTCCGGTCCGATGGGCTCCTCGACCGCCGTGATGGCAGCCGCGCCACGGAAGCTGTCCGGCCGGCGCCGGCGGGAGACCGTCGCCGTGCTGATCTTCGGCGGCGCACCGATCTTCGAGAGCTCGATCCCGCTCTCCGTCTTCGGCGTCGACCGCCAGGACGCCGGGGTCCCGCGCTACCGGCTGCTGGTCTGCGCCGGGGAGGAGGGGCCGCTCGCCACCACCGGGGGCCTGACGCTCTCCGCGCCGTACGGCCTGGAGGCGCTCGCCCGGGCGGGCACGATCGTGGTGCCGGCCTGGCGCTCCATCTCCCAGCCGCCGCCGGTCGAGGCGATCACCGCCCTGCGCAAGGCCCACCACGAAGGTGCGCGGATCATCGGCCTCTGCACCGGTGCGTTCGTGCTCGCGGCCGCCGGTCTGCTGGACGGCCGGCCCGCGACCACGCACTGGATGTACGCGCCGACGCTCGCCAAGCGCTACCCCCGGGTCCACGTCGACCCGCGCGAGCTCTTCGTCGACGACGGCGACGTGCTGACCTCGGCCGGCACGGCCGCCGGGATCGACCTCTGCCTGCACGTGGTGCGCAGCGACCACGGCGCCGAGGCGGCCAACGCCCTGGCCCGCCGTCTGGTGGTGCCCAGCCGGCGCAGCGGCGGCGGACAGGCCCAGTACATCGATCAGTCTTTACCTGAAGAGATCGGCAACGACCCGCTGGCCGAGGTGGTCACCTGGGCGCTGGAGAACCTCAACCAGCAGTTCGACGTCGAGGTGCTGGCGGCGCGCGCCTACATGAGCCGGCGCACCTTCGACCGGCGGTTCCGGACCCTCACCGGCAGCGCCCCGCTGCAGTGGCTGATCACCCAGCGGGTGCTGCAGGCCCAGCGGCTGCTGGAGACCTCGGAGCTTTCGGTGGACGACGTCGCCCGCCGCTGCGGCTTCCGGTCGCCGGTGGCGCTGCGCGGGCACTTCCGCCGTCAGCTCGGGGTCTCGCCGGCCGCGTACCGGACCAGCTACCGGGCCCGCCGTCCGGGGACCGTCTCCCCGACGCCGGCCCCGACGCACCCGGGCGACCTCCGGCTGACCGGCGCCGCACCGCAGTCGGCCGCGGCCCATGCCGCTGCCGCCGCGGGCGGGGCGCTCCTCGGCCAGCAGGGACAGCACGGACCGGGCGGGCAGCACGGTCAGCAGTCCTCGCACCCGCTCGCGGGCGGAGGCCCCGGGATGCCCGGCCACCCCGGCCAGCACGGCCAGCCGTCCGCGCCGGGGTACCACGCCCGCGCCGCGCAGCCGTACCCGCACCAGCCGCACCCCGGGCAGCCGGGTGCGGGGCGGGGCCCGGCCCGGCCGCCGCTGGTACCGAGCCAGGCCGGCCCGGGTGCGGGGCGGCCGCCCCGCACGGCGGAGCACGCCGCCGCCGAGGACGGGCAGCCCCAGCCGGGTGCGCGCGGGCAGGGCCAGGGGCACCGCAGTGCGGCCGAACGGCCGTCGGACGATTCCGGCGCGGCCGGCGGCGGTGCCGCCGGCGTCGGCGCGGGCGGTCGTGGCCACGGCGGGGCGGCCGGCCGGCTGCCGCAGCCGGCGGCGCCCGGGACTCCGGACGCCCGGTCCCGGCAGGGCCGCGCTCCGCAGGTCCGGCCGCAGGGCGGGCGTGCCACCGATCCGGACGCAGCTCGGGAGCCGCGCGACCAGCGGACCGCGCGGGACGGTCACCAGGCGCACCCCGCTCACCCGGTCGGCCAGCCCGATCGGGCCCGGGACGCGCACGGGTCGGACGGTCACGAGCAGGACGAGCACGGCCCCGAGGCCCCGGCCCCGGCGCCGCGTGCGACTCCTCCGGTGCCCGCGGCGCGTGATCGCGCCGTAGGGTGAGTGACGTGAATGACCGTTTGGTATGGATCGACTGTGAAATGACAGGCCTCGACCTCGACCGGGACGCCCTGGTCGAGGTCGCGGCGCTGGTGACGGACTCCGAGCTGAACGTGCTCGGCGAGGGTGTGGACGTCATCATCCGCCCGCCCGCCGAGGCGTTGGCGAACATGCCCGAGGTGGTGCGCACCATGCACACCTCCTCCGGCCTGCTCGACGAGCTGGAGCACGGCGTCACGCTGGCCGAGGCCGAGGCGCTGGTCCTCGCGTACGTCCGCGAGTACGCACCGGAGGCCGGGCGGACGCCGCTCTGCGGGAACTCGATCGCGACCGACCGCGGTTTCCTGGCCCGGGACATGCCCGCCCTGGAGGGCCACCTGCACTACCGGATCGTGGACGTCTCCTCGATCAAGGAGCTGGCCCGCCGCTGGTACCCGAGGGCGTACTACAACAGCCCGCAGAAGGGCGGCAACCACCGGGCGCTCGCCGACATCCGCGAGAGCATCGACGAACTGCGGTACTACCGCGAGGCGGTGTTCGTCGCGCAGCCCGGACCGGACACCGACACCGCGCGAGCGATCGCCGAGAAGTACCAGGCACCGACGGACTGACCCGGCGGTGCGCCCGGCGGACCTGCCCGGGCCCCGCCGTCCGACCGTCCCGCCGGGTCGTGCCCTCCCACCTGTCCCGGCCGGTCCGACCGACCGACCGGGACAGCCGGCCGGCCCGTCGAGGGCCCGCCGGAACGCCCGCGGGTGCGTGAGCGAAACCCTGGCGCGAGCACCCTCTCGGATCCTGTAGAGTTCTTTCTGTCGGAACGGGAACGCGAAAGCGGGAACGAGCCGGACAGATGGTGGGTGTAGCTCAGTTGGTAGAGCACCTGGTTGTGGTCCAGGTGGCCGCGGGTTCAAGTCCCGTCACTCACCCCAGAGCCTGAGGGGCCGATCTCTTCAAGAGATCGGCCCCTCAGGCGTTTTGGCGCCCGCCCGCCGCCGCGTCCCCGCGCGCGCACCGTCGCCCTTCTCGTGTTCGTACGCGCTGCCCCTCGCGTGTGCCGCCTCACACTCCGACGGCTTCGGCGCCTCCGGCCCCACCCGAACACGCCCCGGGCCCACCCGCACTCCCCGGTACTGACCCGCCTCCGGGAGAAGAGATCTGCCGAGAGACCTGCCCCAACAAGCTACCTGCCAGTAACATTGCTGCCATGACCACACCTTCGATCGGCCAGCTCCTCGACTCGACCGTGCCGATGGCACGCACCCTCAAGCTGGAGTACCTGGAGACGACGCCCGAGCGCGCCGTACTCCGCCTGCCCGACCAGCCCGAGTACCACAACCACGTCGGCGGCCCGCACGCCGGCGCGATGTTCACGCTCGCCGAGTCCGCGAGCGGCTGCATCGTGCTCGGCGCCTTCAGCGACCAGCTCTCGCGCGCGGTGCCGCTCGCGGTCAGCGCCGAGATCGCGTACAAGAAGCTCGCGATGGGCACCGTCACCGCCACGGCCGTACTGGGCCGCCCGGCCGCCGACATCGTCGCCGAACTGGACAAGGGCGAGCGCCCGGAGTTCCCGGTCACCGTCGAGATCACCCGCGCCGACGGTGCCGTGACCGGCGTCATGACCGTCATCTGGACCCTGCGCCCCAACTCCTGAGCACCCGGTGGCGGTCGGCCCCCGAGGCCGGGGGCCGACGGCACCACGGCCGCGATGATGACTGTCCGTGACGACGCCCGTGACCTCACGGCCCGTCCGCTCGTTCTCTCCTCACGTGCGAGCCAATCACGCGACCAACGCCCCGGCCCCCGCCCGACGCGCCGTCGGCGGTGCACGGCGCACGGGTGACCGCCGGTTGCCCGGCCCGCGTGCCGTCGCGGCGGGCGGGGCGCTGCTCGCACAGCTCTGGGGCCTGGGGGCGCCCGGTGCGTACGCGGCAGCCGCCGAGCCCCTGCCGGAACCGGTGAGCCGCACGGTCGGGCGGGTACTGAACGGCGGGCAGAACCCCGACGGGGAGTCAGCCGGACACCTCCCCCGTGACGGCCGGGAGGACGGCTCCGGCACTACCGCACCGGGCCCGGCCGGAGCCGCCGACAAGCCGCACTCCCCCGGCCGGGGGACGCCGGAGCAGGCCGCGACCGCCCGAAGCGCACCCGGCCAGGCCGCGTCCCCGGAGTTGCTCGGCGAACTCGCCGGCGCAACCGCCCCCGTGGCCGGGGGGCTGGACGCCGCGACCGCACCGCCGGGCGACGTCCTGCAGGACCGGATCAGGGCCGGCGGCCTGCCGCTGCCCGGCCAACGGGCCGCCGTCCCGGACGCCTTCGCCATCGCCTCCGGACTCCTCGGCCCCGCGCCCGCACAGGCCACCACCGCCTCGGCGCGGGCCTCCCGGGACGCGGACACCGAGGGCACCCCGGTGGCCGGCCGCTCCGGAACCGCCGCGCGGCCCGCCTCGTCGACCGCCGCGCAGCGTGGCCCCGCCGCGCCGCCACCGGCCCGCGACAGCGCCGACGGCCGGCCGGAGAACCCGGCACCGACCGGTGCCGGCAGCAGGGGAACCCGGGCCACCGGGCCGGGCACCGCCGCACCGCAGGAGGCCCTTGCGCCGGCCGGTGCCACGCTCGCCACCGCCCCGGCGGGCCACGGCCTCGCGGGCACCGGAACGGCAGTCCTCGCGCCGATCGCGGCCGGGCTGCTGCTCACCGGCGCGGCGATGTGCAAGCACCGGGGTCTGCCGCGCGGCCACTGAGCCCACCGGAGCCGCCCGCCGGAACCGCAGCGCTGCCCCGACCCTCAACCCGTCGCGGCGATGTCCAGTGCGAGCAGCGGCAGTTCGCGGCCGGGGATCGATTCGGACGGGGCCGAGCCGATCCGCTTCGCGCCCATCGCCAGGTAGAACGGTTCCGCGTTCGGATCCGCGTCGATGGTGAGCCGACGGAAGCCGAGCGCCGCCGCCCGGCCCCGGAGGTCCTCGACGAGGAGACGGCCGACGCCCCGGCCGATGGCATCGGGCTCGACGAAGAGCATGCCCAACTCGCCCTGCGGGGGCACCCCGACGAGTGTGACGAAGCCCAGCACCCGGTCGCCGTCCTCGGCGACGGCCGTCCGCCCGCGCTCGATCCCGGCGGCGTCCAGAGTCAGTTCCTCCCGGCAGGCCGCCAGGAACGCCTCGTCGTAACCCCAGTGCCCCTTGGACCGCAGGGCGAGGGAGCTGAGCGGCTCCGCCTCGTCCGGCCGGGCCGGTCTGATCCGCATGACGCGCTTCTCCCCTTCGGCCCGGCCGTCCGGTGTCCGGACGGTCGCGCCTCATTGTCGGCAGCACGGCTCCGGACCGGCAAGGGAATTGCGGGCGCCCGAGCGTCCGAAGGACCGGCACCACCGGGCCGCGGCCGCCACCGAACAGCAGCCGCCACCGGACAGTGGCCGTCCGCAGCCCCGACCGGTGCCGCTACAGGAAGACCGTCGACGGCGGGGTCGGGGAGGGTGCCGCAGTGGCGTCCGTGGCCGGGGCGGCACCGGCGGCGAAGTCGGCCAGGGCACGCCCGTGTTCGACCCGGCCGAGAGCGGCATCGGTGGCCACCTTGCGGCTCAGCTCGGCCAGCGGGAACGGGGTGTGGGCGGCGGCCAGGATCAGGTTTCCGAAGCGCTTCCCGCGCAGCACGGCCGGGTCGGCGACCAGGCAGAGCTCGGGGAACACCGCGCCGAGCGTGGCGATCTGGGAGCGGGCGAACGGCAGGGCCGAGCCGTCGGCGATGTTCACCGCGTACCAGCCGCCGGGGGCCAGCGCCCTGGCCGCCAGCGTGGTGAACTCGACGGTTGTGCAGTGCGCCGGGACGCGGGCGGCCGAGAAGACGTCGGTGATCACCAGGTCGACCGTGCCCTCGGGGGTCCGTTCGAGAACGCTGCGGGCGTCCGAGCCGCGCACCTTGATCTGCCAGCCACGGTCCAACGGGAGCTCGGCACGGACGAATTCGGTGAGTGCGGTGTCGATCTCGGCGACCTGCTGGCGGGACCGGGGCCGGGTGGCCGCGACGTAGCGGGCCAGCGTCAGGGCGCCGCCGCCGAGGTGCAGGACGGTGAGCGGACGACCGGGCGGGGCGACCAGGTCGATCAGGTGGCCCAGCCGGCGCTGGTACTCGAAGCCCAGGTGCGTCGGATCGGCGAGGTCGACCATGGACTGCGGCGCGCCGTCGATCAGCAAGGACCAGGCGGCGGGACGGTCCCGGTCGGGGCGGAGTTCGGCGAGCCCGGAGTCGACGGGACGGGTGAGCGGGCCCTGGGCATGCGTCCGGCCGCCGGGGCCGGTGGCCGCCGACTGCGGCTCGGCCGCCGTACGGCCCTTGTCCGTGCTGCGGCCGGCTCTGCTGCTTCGTCCCATAGCGGCCATTATCGCCGGGCCGGCGGAGAACTCCGCAGCTCGGTGCAGGTGGGGGCGGGTGGGGGCCGGAGGAGGGCGGGAGGAGGGCGGGGCCACCGGTCAGGGGCGGACGGGCTCGAACGGGCTCGGACAGGAGGGGCGAGAGAGAGAAGAGAACGGAGAGAAGACCGAAGGACGGGCAAGGGGCGCGCGGACAGGGGTCAGAACGGACCGAGACCGCCGGCGGTCAGGGTGCAGGCGGCCTCGCAGAGCGCCGAGCGCAGGACCCAGGCGTCGGTGGGACGGGCGGTGCAGTCGGCGCCGACCGGCGGCATCACCCATCGCGGATCGGTGGCGGGCAGCACCAGGGCGCCCGCCGTACAGGAGCTGCCGGGCAAGTGCCACGTCTCCGCGGTGCCCGCGGGGACGAGGAAGGAGACGGTGCTGCCGTTCCGGCTCTGCAGCACCGCGCCACAGGCCCGGCGCAGCCGCAGGATGTCGACCGCCTCCAGACCGTGCCGCAGCGCGACCGTCACCGTGTCGCACCCGGTGACGATCACTCCGTCGCCCTCCCCGCCGAGACGGCGGAGCGATCCGCTGCCGCCGCCCCACAACGTCCGGCCGCCCTCGACCGGACCGCGGCCCGGTCCGCGGTCGTCGGCCGGCTCGGGCAGCAGGGCGGGAGCGGCGGCGGCGAGTACTCCTCCGCCGACCAGACGGTGGTACTGCGGTACTCCGGTGGCCATCGCGGGCCCTCCTGTCACCTCGTCCGGTCGGAAGCACCGCCGCCCGGGGGTGGGGGGCCGCCGCTGCGGACGGCGGGCCGGGTGGCGGCCGGGGCTTCCAGGTACCAGGACAACGCCGAGGGCACTCCCGAGGCCACGGGGCGCCTTACAGCAAGGCATGGCATTTCATGGCGGATCTCGGCAACAGTGCCCGTTTTGGCGATGTTTGTCAGCACATCAGCCACAAACACGCTGTGGCCGCTCGGTGACTCCCGGTACTGTCGGTGGCGTGCCCGGTGGTCCATCCGGCCCCACCGGGCCCACCCGCACCCACCACGGAGCGCACCATGGCAGCCACCCCACCGGCCGAGCCGAACCGCCCGTCACCCAACACCGTGATGCGCGCGCTGCGCGGCGACCGCTCGCCGGGCGAGTTCGCCATGGCCGTGCGCCGGGCCGCGCGCGAGATCGGGGAGCACGTGTCCTGCGATGCCCGCTACGTCGGCCGGGTCGAGTCCGGCGAGATCCGCTGCCCCAACTACGCGTACGAGCGGGTGTTCCGGCACATGTGGCCGGGGCGCTCGCTGACCGACCTCGGCTTCTCCCCCCGCGCCGCCGTCCGCCGCCGCTCGGCGGACGGCGGCGGGGGCTCCCCGCCACTCCCGCTCCACCAGCAGTTCCCGCCCCTGCCCGCCCCGCGCCCGCCGCTCTCCACCCAACTCCCGTACGCTGCCTCGCCGTACGCGGAACCACCCGTACCGGACGGGCGCCTGCTGCCGAGGCCCGCGGCGCCTCCCCGGGGGCCCGCCGGACCGCACCATCTCGACGAGGAGAACGACGACGTGCGTCGCCGTACGTTCCTGGCCGGCGGCTCCGCCGCGCTGGCCACCGTGATCGGCATCGACCCGCCGGCCGATGCCGCCGTCACCCGCCCCCTCCCGGCCGCGGCCGGCGCCGGGGGGCCGGCCGCCGGCGCCTTCATCCCGGCCCAGCCCGGGCCGGGCGCGGGCCGTTTCGGCAGCCTCCCGGCCCTGTCCGGCCGCAGCCCCGCCTTCGAGGCCGGCCCCGCCTTCGAACCCGCTCCCGGCTTCGACCCGCACTTCGGGCCCGAGCCCGGCTTCGCCCCCGGCTCCACTCCGGTGCCCGGCCGGCCCGGTCCGGTCCCGCCGGCCCGCAAGGTCGGTGCGGCCGAGGTGCTCGGCGTCGAGCAGGCCGTCCGGGAGATTCGGATGGCCGACGACGCCCACGGGGCCGACGCGCTGTTCGAGCGGGCCGGGCAGTCGCTGCGCACCGCCTACGTGCTGCTCAACGAGGGCGACTACAGCACCGAGACCGAGCGAAGACTCCAGACCGGCGCCGGCGAACTGGCCATCTCGGTCGGCTGGTTGGCGCACGACTCGAACCGGCTGGCGGAGGCCCGCTCGCTGTACGCCGAGGCGCTCGCCACCGCCCGGATGGCGGGCGATCCCGCGCTGGAGGCCCACGTCTTCTGCAACAGCGCCTTCCTGGCCCGGGACGCCGGCCGGCCCCGTGAGGCGCTGCGCGCGGCCCAGGCCGGGCAGGTCGCCGCCCGGTATCTGGACTCCGACCGGCTGCTCGCCCTGCTGGCCATGCGCGAGGCCGGGGGCTGGGCCCTGCTCCAGGACCGCCCCGCCTGCGTGCGGGCGCTCTCCCGGGCGTACACGCTGTTCGACCGCGGTCCCTCCGAGGCGGACCCGGAGTGGATGTCCTTCTTCGGCGAGGCCGAGATCGCCGGGCTTCAGTCGCAGTGCTGGTCCGCCCTCGGCGAGTGGGACCGGGCCAGCGAGCAGGCCGGCCTGGCCATAAGGCTCCAGGAGCCGCAGTTCGTGCGCAATCGCGTGCTGTACACCGCCGAGCTGGCGCACGACCGCCTCGGCCGGGGGGACTTGGCCGGCGCGGCCCACCACGGCACCGCCGCCGTGGCGCTGTTCGGCGAGGTCCGTTCGGCGCGGATCAGGAGCATGCTCGCGCACACGGCCGAGCGCCTGCGACCGCACCGCGCCGTCCCCGAGGTCGGCCGGTTCCTGACCGACTACGACCTGGCGGCAGCCGCCTGAGCCCAAAGCCACCGGGGCCCGACGGGGGGCCTCCATGACCCGGCCCGCGGAGCCGGGCGGAGCGGCGACGCCCCGCCCGGCTCCGCGGGAACGCGGTCAGTGCTGCAGGCCCTCCAGGTGGCCGAGGTCGTTCCAGACCTCGACCGCCGGGGCGCCGTACTCCCACGAGAGCACGCAGAGCGCGGCCGTGCCGAGCTTGAACCGCTGGGCGTACTCGGGCGGCAGACCGAGCCAGCGGGCGGTCAGGATGCGCAGCAGGTGGCCGTGGGCGAAGAGCACCACGTCACGGTCGGCGCCGTGCATCACGGTGGTGTCCGCCTCGGGCACCCCGTGCTCGTCGTTGAGTTCGGCGAGGAAGGCGTCCACCCGGGCGGCCACGTCGGAGAGCTTCTCGCCGCCGGGCACGCCGTCGCGCCAGATCAACCAGCCGGGGTGGTCGGTGGCCCTGATGTCCGTCCCGGTCCGGCCCTCGTACTGGCCGTAGTCCCACTCCAGCAGTTCGGGGCGGTCCTCGGCGCGGTCACCGAGGCCGGCCAGGGCGCAGGTCTCCTTGGCCCGCCCGAGCGGGCTGGTGAAGACGAGGGCGTCCGGCAGGCCGTTCCAGGGGGCCTTGGCGAGACGGGCGCCGAGCGCCCGGGCCATCGCGCGGCCCTCCTCGGTGAGCGGGATGTCGGTCCGGCCGGTGTGTCGGCCGGTGGCCGACCACTCGGTCTCGCCGTGGCGGACCAGGACGATTCGGGCGGGCATGGGTGGCTCCTCGCAGCGGGGCGGTGGCAACGGCCGGTCTCACCATTGAGCACCGTGACTCCATGATCCCCCACCTGCGTACGGCTCACGATCCAGGGCCCCGACGCCGGGCCGTCCCGCGGCACTCCCGCCGGCTCGCCACCGGCAGCCCCCTCGCTCAACCCGCCCGACCCGCCCGCACCCGCCCGCAGCTGCCACCGCCGGTGCTCCTGCAACCCGCACCGGCGCCACCTCGCGACAAGCCCCGGCAGCGTCCCGGTAGCGCCCGGAATCGCCGTGGATGGCCGCCGTTGGCCGGGCCGGGCCGGATTGTCGGACCCGGATGCGACACTGGGCCGCACCATGAACGTCTCGACGAACGTCCCGCCCAGCGGGCACTTTGAGCCGCTCGCCCAGCGGCTCGCCGAGCTGCGCGGTCCGGCGCCGCAGCGCAGCCTGAACGCCCGCTCCCTCGCCGCGCTCGCCGCCAATCCGGGCTGCCACCGCCGCGCCGTGCTCGACGCCGCGGGGGTCGACAAAACGGCCCTGGCCGCCCGCCTCGGCCGCCCCGCGCCGTTCGGGCAGTCCCCGTTCGCCCTCGCGCGCGGCGTGATCTTCGAGTCCCGGCTGAAGCAGGACGGCTACGCGGCTCTGCTGGAGCCGCTCCGCCACCACCTCGGGCTCCCGTCGGAGGACGGGGCCCCGCTCGCGGTGCCCGACCTGCTGCGCAGCTCCGGCCCGGCGGTCCGGGCCGAGCGGACGGCGGCCGCGCTGGCCGAGGCCGCCGCCGATCCCACCGCCTGGACCCTGCTGGACCACCCGCTGCTGCGGCTCGGTGTCGCCGGCAGCACCGCCTACCTGGAGCCGGACGCCGTCGTGGTGCACGACGGGCGGTGCATCGTGGTCGAGATCAAGTCCTTCCCGGTGCTGGACGGCAGCGCGGATCCGGCCAAGGTCGGCGCCGCCGCCCGCCAGGCGGCCGTCTACGTGCTGGCGCTCCAGGAGACGGCCGCCGCGCTGGCAGGCCGGCCGGTGGAGCAGGACCCGTACGCCGAGCAGCGGCTCCCGGGCAGCCCGTGGCTGAGCGTGCTGCTGGTCTGCCCGAAGGACTTCGGGAACCGGCCGACGGCCGTCGCGGTGGACGTCCGCCGCGAGCTGGCCACCACCCGCCGCCAGCTGAGCCGGATGACCGGCATCGGCCGGCTGCTGGACGCGCTGCCGCCGGGTGTCGGCTTCGACCTCGAACCCTCCGCCGACGGCCGGCCGCCGCGGTCCGCCGAGGAGCTGACCGCCTCGGTCGAGGCGGTGCCCGCCGCCTACAGCCCGGACTGCCTCTCCACCTGCGAGCTGGGCTTCCACTGCCGTGCGCGGGCCCGGTGCGACGACCGGGTCGAGCAGCTCGGCCGGGGTGTGCGCGGCGAGCTCGGCAGCATCCGGACGGTGACCGGGGCGCTGGCCGCGGCCGAGAAGGGCACCGGGGCCGACGACAGCTTCACCGCCGGCGCCGACCACCACCACGGCGCCGACACCGACGAGGCCGCCGCCCGGCTGGCGTACGCCGCCGCGCTCCGCGCCGAGGCGCTCGGCCGCGCCCCGGTGGCGGCCGGCCCGGGGGGTGCCGAATGAGCCTGCTCGGCACCCTCGCCCGGCTGGAGGCCGTCCGCAGCGGGCGGGCCGAGCCGCTGGCCACCGTCCGCCACCGGCACCTCTCCGAGCGCCCGATGGTGCTCGTCCCGCTGACCGCCGCGGGCGAGGCGGGCGCGCCACTGGCCGTGCTGCTCGGCACCGACCGGTCGGCGCCGCGGCTGCACATCGTCCCGCAGCCGCTCAACCGCACCCTGCGCTTCGACTTCCTCGCCGAGCTGGCCGCCGACCTGCTGCCCTACCTGGAGTCCTTCGGCACCGAGGTGGAGCAGATCGAGGGCTCCGAGAAGGACCAGGAGACCGGGGAGAAGACGCAGGTCTTCCGCGAGCTGTGCACCGACGCGCCGCAGCTGCTGGTGCCGAACAGCGCGGGTGTGCACCACCTCGCGCTGATCGGGCGCTCCACCCGGTTCCGCCGCACCATCGAGGACGCCGAGCCGGGCCCGTACCCGGCGCCGGCCCGGGTGCCGCTGCTGGGCCGCTGGCTGACCCACCTCACCGACCGGGCCCAGGTGCCCGGGAGCAGCATGCTGCTCCCGATGACCGGCCTGCTCTCCCGGCACTGGGCGACCGGCCAGAGCCACCTGGAGGACCAGCACCTGGGTGCCCGGCTCGCCTGGCACCTCCCACCGCCCGGCCTCTCGGGCGCCGGGGCGGCCGAACTGGCCGAGTCCGCCCGGGACGACCGCGGCCAGCTGCTCCACCCGCCGGCCGGCCCGGCCACCGACCCGCGCTTCGACGACCTGGTGCTCGGCCCGGCGATCGCCCGGTACGACGCCGCGGCCGCGGCCCTGCTGCACAGCGCCGAGGGCCCGGACGGCGGTGCCGCCGGGCCGGCCCGGGCCGCCGTCCGCACCGCCGTCGAGCAGCTCCGGACGGTGCTGCGGCAGGTCATGCTGCCCGCCTGGCACGACGTCTGGACCGGCCTGGACCTGCTGCGCGCCCTGCCGCCGGCCGGGCACCTGGAGGAGCGCTGGACGGGCGACCGCTGGTCCTACACCGGCCACCGGGACCGGCTGACGGCCGGGGAGCCGCCGCAGCCCCGGCAGGACGACGCCGTGACGGCGGCCCGCAAGCTCGCCCAGCGCGAGCGCGAACAGGCCCGGCTGGACGTCCAGGAGGCGCTGGACGACCCGCTCGCGATGGCCGAGCACCGGCTGTCCGGCGAGGCGTTCTCCGGCGTGGTGACGGAGGTGGTGCCGGACTACGACACCACGGGCCGCTCCCCCAAGCCGCGCCCGCTGGTGACGGTCCGGACGAGCGACCGTCCGCACGCCGACCTCGGCCGGGAGGCGTACCGCGTGCGGGAGCCCGCCCGTTCGGCGACCGGGGAGACGCCCGGCCCGCAGAAGGCGGAGATCGCCGCCGTCGACCCGGACGACGGCACCGTCACGCTGCGGCTGCTCTCCGGCATGGGGCGGAAGAAGGAGCCCGAACCGGGCAGCCTGCCCGAGCCGGGCGAGCGGATCACCTTCACGCTCTTCGAGTTGACCGTCCGCCAGTCCGCTCCGCTGCCGGATCCGGACGACACCCCGTGGACGCACGGCGGCCCGCCCGGCGCGGCGGCGGCCCCGCCCCCGGCGCTGTCCCTGTCCACGCCCGCCGCCTCCACCGCCTCTGCCACCGCCTCCACCGCCGGATCCGCAGCCTTCGAGGAGTGGGAGTGACCCAGCAGACGAGCAGTGAGCAGGCCCCCGGCGCGGCTGCCGACGCGGCGGTGGCGCGGATCCTGGAGGCCACCGTCCGCCCCGCGCCGGGCGCCCCGCGCGGCGTGGTGGTGGACTCCCCGCCCGGAGCCGGCAAGTCCACCCTGGTGGTGCGGGCCGCCCGGGAGCTGGTCGCCGCCGGCGAGCGCCTGATGATCGTCGCCCAGACCAACGGCCAGGTGGACGACCTGGTCGACCGGCTGGCCGAGAAGGCACCGGACCTGACGATCGGCCGGCTGCACGCCGCGGACTCCCGGCCGGGCCCCGAGGTGCTGCGGCACGCCAACGTCACCCCCTCCAGCAAGGTGGCCGAGCTCGCCGAGCAGGACGTGGTGATCTCGACCGCCGCGAAGTGGCAGTGGGTGAAGGCCGAGGCGCCGTGGCGGCACGCGATCGTCGACGAGGCCTACCAGATGCGGTCGGACGCACTGCTCGCCGTGGCCCGGCTGTTCGAGCGGGCCCTGTTCGTCGGCGACCCGGGCCAGCTGGACCCGTTCACGGTGGTCGGCACCGAGCAGTGGGCGGGCCTGTCGTACGACCCGTCGAGCAGCGCGGTGGTGACGCTGCTCGCACACAACCCGCAGATCGAGCCGCACCGGCTGCCGGTCTCCTGGCGGCTGCCGGCCACCGCGGCACCGCTGATCTCCGCCGCGTTCTACCCGTACACGCCGTTCCGCTCCGGCACCGGGCCGGACGACCGCCGGCTCACCGCCGCGGTCCGGCCGAACGGCACGGCGCTGGACGCGGCCGTCGACCGGGCGGCCGAGCACGGCTGGGCGCTGCTGGAGCTACCCGCCCGGCACACCGTGCGGACCGATCCGCAGGCCGTGGCGGCGGTCGCCGCCATCGTCCGCCGGCTGCTCGACCGCCGGCTGACGGCCCACTCCGAGCAGGGCTCGACGCCGCTCACCGCGGGCCGGATCGCCGTCGGCACGGCCCACCGGGACCAGGCGGCGGCCGTCCGCGCCGCGCTGGTCAAGGCCGGCGTCCCGGTCGATCCGACGGCCGGACCGGCCGTGACGGTGGACACCGCCAACCGGCTGCAGGGCCGCGAGTACGACGTCACGGTGGTGCTGCACCCGCTCTCCGGCCGGCCGGACGCGACCGCCTTCCACCTGGAGACGGGCCGGCTCTGCGTGCTCGCCTCCCGGCACCGGCACGCCTGCATCGTGGTGGCCCGGGCCGGCATCGCCGATCTGCTGGACGAGCATCCGTCCACCGAGCCGGTGCAGTTGGGCGTCTCGGTCAAGTTCCCCGACGGCTGGGAGGCCAATCACCAGGTGCTGCACCACCTCGCCGGGCACCGCGTCCGGCTCTGACCCGGGCCGCCGGCGCCGGTCGGGGCCGCCGCCGCGACCACGGGTGAGAGCCCGTGACGGACGGTGATGCGGAGCCCTCCGTGCGGCGTCCGGCACCCGGCGGCGCCGGGATCACGCCCCCGGCGCGCAGCACGGGAATAGCGCCCGGGCTCGCACCGTTCCGTTACCGGCTACCGCCGCGAGACAATGGACGGCGGTCACGACCGGGCGGCGCCGTTCCCCGGCGGCCGTCGTCCGCCCCCATCGAGCACCCGGAGGTGTCCGTCCATGCCCGACTCCCACGCCCAGGCGTCCGATCCGAGCGGTTCGACCGCGGCGGCCGGTCGGGGCGCAGGCGCCGGTGAGGCGCCCGCCCAGCGGCGGCGCCCCGTTCAGCTGCTGTTCGAACCCCAGGCCGCCGAGCCGGAGTCCGAGCGCTTCTTCGACCTGGAGTCGATCGACGACCCGGCGGAGCTGCTGCGCCGCTCCACCGAGCTGGCGCTGGCCTTCCGCGCTGCCGCCGAGCGGGCCACGGACTTCCAGGCGGTGGCCGCCGCGCAGCTGGCGGACACCCGACGGTTCGACGCGCTCTCGGACACCGAGATCGCGGAACGGGCGGACTGGACCGCGGACTACGCGGCCAAGATGATCGAGTACGGCCGCAGCCTGATCCAGCCCCGCCGCCACGACGGCTGACCGGGCCCGACCGGCCCGCGCACCTCCACCCCCCGCAGCCCCGGCGCCCCGGCCTGTCCCGGCCCGACCCGGCCCGACCTGCCCCAGCCGGCCCCGACCTGCCCCGACCGACCGCCCCACCCGGAACACCCGTCCCGGGCCACCCCGCCGCACCACCGATCTCGCCATTGGCATATGCGCCGCGGCAGGGTACGCCGCTCCCCGTTCCGCTGTCCGGCAAACAGGTCTTTCCCTCCCGGCCACGCTCCGGACACCGCAGGCTGCTGTCCGTGGACATCTGGACGTATCAGTCGGTGGAGTACGTCACCGTGGCCGGGGAGGCCTGGCTGGCCTCCGCCAGTGAGTACCCGCGCAGTATGCGCGCCCTCTGGGAGTCACGCCCGTGGGCACCCTCGGTGCTGCCCTGCGGGCGCACCTTCGACGTGATCAGCATGCCGTCGCTGTTCGGCCGCCGGGTGCTGGACGAGTTGTGGACCTCCGGGCCGGGCTGCGGTCCGGTCGCCGTCTACCGGGGGCGCACCCTGCTCTTCGTCCAGCCCGGCACGGCGGCGCGGCTGCGCCGCCTGCTGGCCTGGGAGGAGTGGGCCCGCGACGTCCCGCCGCTGCTCTGCCACGGCCGCGGCGACGCCGTGACCGTTCCCCCGGTGCAGCGGATGGTGAACAGCCCGGACTCCCCGGGGCTGGGCGCCGGGCGCTGGATCGTCGCCCCGGACAGCCGGGAGCCGTGGCTGCCGGGCGCCTCGGTGGTGCTCTGGGCGTGCGTCCGGGCGGTCCGGGAGCCGGTCGAGCGGAGCGAGCCGGTGGCCCTGCCGACCGGCTGACCTCCCGGCCGGACGGGCCCGGCCCCGCAGCCAACAAGGCGCCGGGCCGGGTACGAAGCCGGGGGCCGGGCGGCCGCGCCGACGCCCCCGGCGCGGGCCGGGGGCCTCAGGTATTCGATTTTGGCCGGGCCGGGCCCCGCTGCTACAGTTTTCTCTGTCAGCAGGCGCCGCTAGCTCAGTTGGTTAGAGCAGCTGACTCTTAATCAGCGGGTCCGGGGTTCGAGTCCCTGGCGGCGCACCGACAGCCGGAAGGCCCCTTGCGAGAGCAAGGGGCCTTCCGGCGTTTCCAGGACAGGAAGGCGGCCGGGCCGCGCGGTCGGGCCACCCGCCGTGGCGGGCGACCCGACCGGACAGCCGGGGCCTCAGCGCCCGCGCAGCGAGCGGTAGCGGGCGACCAGCTCCGCCGTGGAGCTGTCCAGCGCGTCGGTGCCGTCACCGGTCAGCAGCACCGGCTCGATCCGCTTGGCGAGCACCTTGCCGAGCTCGACGCCCCACTGGTCGAAGGAGTCGATGTTCCAGATCGCGCCCTGCACGAACACCTTGTGCTCGTAGAGCGCGACCAGCTGGCCGAGCACCGACGGCGTCAGCGCGGCGGCCAGCACGGTGGTGGTCGGGTGGTTGCCGTGGAAGGTCTTGTGCGGGACGAGCTCGGCCGGCACGCCCTCCGCCGCCACCTCCTCCGGGGTCTTGCCGAAGGCCAGCGCCTGGGTCTGGGCGAAGAAGTTGGCGAGCAGCAGGTCGTGCTGGGCGACCAGGGCGGGCGGCAGGTCGGCGACCGGCTCGGCGAAGCCGATGAAGTCCGCCGGGATGACCTTCGTCCCCTGGTGCAGCAGCTGGTAGTAGGCGTGCTGGCCGTTGGTGCCGGGGGTGCCCCAGACCACCGGGCCGGTCTGCCACCCCACCGGGTTGCCGTCGCGGTCCACCGACTTGCCGTTGGACTCCATGTCCAGCTGCTGGAGGTAGGCGGTGAACTTCGACAGGTAGTGCGAGTACGGCAGCACCGCGTGCGCCTGGGCGTCGAAGAAGGCGCCGTACCAGACCCCGAGCAGGCCCAGCAGCAGCGGCACGTTCTCCTCGGCGGGGGCGGTGCGGAAGTGCTCGTCGACGAGGTGGAAGCCGTCAAGCATCTCGCGGAAGGCGTCCGGGCCGATGGCGATCATCAGCGAGAGGCCGATCGCCGAGTCGTACGAGTAGCGGCCGCCCACCCAGTCCCAGAACTCGAACATGTTGGCGGTGTCGATGCCGAACTCCGCGACGCCCTCGGCGTTGGTGGAGAGGGCGACGAAGTGCTTGGCCACCGCTTCGGTGCCGGCGCCCAGGCCCGCGAGCAGCCACGTCCGGGCCGAGACCGCGTTGGTGATGGTCTCGATCGTGGTGAAGGTCTTGGACGCGACGATGAACAGCGTCTCGGCCGGGTCGAGGTCGCGGACGGCCTCGTGCAGGTCGGCGCCGTCGACGTTGGAGACGAAGCGGACCTCCAGCTCGCGGTCGGCGAAGGAGCGCAGCACCTCGTAGGCCATGGCCGGGCCGAGGTCGGAGCCGCCGATGCCGATGTTGACGACGGCACGGATCCGCTTGCCGGTGTGGCCGCGCCACTCCCCGCTGCGGACCTGCTCGGAGAAGGCGGCCATCTTGTCCAGCACGGCGTGCACCGCCGGCACCACGTTCTCGCCGTCGACCTCGACGACGGCGTCGCGCGGGGCGCGCAGCGCGGTGTGCAGCACGGCGCGCTGCTCGGTGGTGTTGATCCTGTCGCCGCGGAACATGGCGTCACGCAGCTCGGCGACGCCGGTGGCGGCGGCGAGCTCGCGCAGCAGGGTCAGCGTCTCGTCCGTGACCAGCTGCTTGGCGTAGTCCACGTACAGGTCGCCGACCTGGAGGGTGTAGCGGCGGCCGCGCTCCGGGTCGGCGGCGAACAGCTCGCGCAGGTGCGTCTCGCCGAGGGCGGCCCGGTGCTTGCCGAGGGCGGCCCACTGCGGGGTGCGGTCCAGCGGGGTGCGGCTCAGCGGGGTACGGGCGTCGGCACGGGTCTCCGACATCGGTTGGCTCCTCGATTCATCTGGGTGCAGATACCGGCAGGGCCAGGCGGGAGGGTGTTCGCGAGGTCGTGCGGGTACTGGCGGTGCGCCGACTCCGTTGACGGCCTGCCCGGGGTCAGCCTATGCAACGTCGGACCCGCTCCCGCACATTCCGTTCGTCGACGCTCGGCCGGCGCCGCCGGGAGCCGCCGCCGGACGCCTCGTCACTTCCGTTCGGAGCGCAGGTCGAGCCCGCGCAGCACCTGGTCGACCAGCTCGGGGTCGGCGCCGAACTCGCTGCGCGCGGTCAGCATCTCGCGCCGGGAGGCGGCGATCATCTCCTGCTCGACGCTGTGCGCGGCGCGCCACTGGGTGAGCCGCAGCTTCGCCTCGGCGGCCTCCTCCTCGGCGTACTTCTCCGGGCAGAGCCGGGCCAGCCGGTCGTGCTGACGGTCCCGCAGCCGGTCGGCGACCTCGGCGGGCAGGTTGTCCTCCTCCTCCAGCTCGCCGAGCCGTTCCAGCCCGGCCTTGGCGGCCCGCCACCAGAGCTGGCGCACCTGCTGCTCGTGCCGGTCCTGGTCGATGTCCAGGTGCAGCGTCTTGGCGAGCCAGGGCAGCGTGAGGCCCTGGACCAGGAGGGTGAAGAGGACGACGCTGAAGGCGACGAAGACCAGCCGGCCGCGCTCGGGGAAGGCCGCGCCGGAGTCGACGGTGAGCGGGATGGCCAGTGCCAGGGCGACGGTCGCCACCCCGCGCATCCCGGACCACCAGAGCACCACGCTCTCCCGCCAGCTGATCGGGGTGTCCTCCTCGTCGCCGGAGCGCAGCCGCCGGGAGAGCCAGCCGGCCGGCAGCAGCCAGAGCAGCCGGACCACCACGACGACGGCGATCACCACGGCCGCGTCGCCGAGCATGCCGGTCCAGCCGTTGCCGGCCTCCTTGAGGACGGTGGCCAGCTCCAGGCCGATCAGGCCGAAGGCGACGCCGGTGATCAGGATCTCGACGATCTCCCAGAAGGCGTTGCCGACCAGCCGGTAGGCCACGGCGTCGGCGTCGGCGGCCCGCTCGGCCAGGTAGAGCCCGCAGACCACCACGGCGAGCACGCCGGAGCCGTGGATCTCCTCGGCGAGGCTGTAGGCGGCGAACGGGACCAGCAGGTTGAGCGCGACCTGCTGGGTGGGGTCCTCCAGGAGGTCGGCGAGCTTGGTGTTGACCCAGCCGAGCGCGACGCCGATGACCACGGCGAGGACGGCCGAGAGGACGAAGCGGAGCACCGCGTGGCCGGCCGAGAAGTCGCCACCGACCACCGCGTCGATGGCCAGCGAGTAGATCACGATCGCGGTGACGTCGTTGAAGAGGCCCTCGCTCTCCAGGATCGCCACCAGCCGGCGCGGCAGGCCGACGCTGCCGGCCACCGCGACGGCGGCGACCGGGTCGGGCGGGGAGACGAGGGCGCCGACCGCGATGGCGGCGGCCACCGGCAGGGCGGGCAGCAGCCAGTGCACGGCCCCGGCCACCGCGGCCGTGGTGACCACCACCAGGGCGACGGCGAGCAGCAGGATGGAGCGGATGTTCGCCTTGAAGTAGCGGACGGAGGAGCGCCGGGCGACGGCGAAGATCAGCGGCGGGAGGACGAGCGGGAGGATCAGCTCGGGGTCGATCGCGATGTCGGGGATCTGCGGCACCAGCGCCATGACGATGCCGAGCAGGGTCATCAGGACCGGCTGCGGCACGCCGGTCCGGCTCGCGAGCGGCATGGTCACCACGGAGGCGAGCAGCACCAGGAAGAGCAGCGGCAGCTGACCCACGGGGAGGTTCCTCTCGGCGAACGAACGGGCGGCGGACGGGCGGGCGAACCGGCGAACGGACGGGCGGCGGACGGGCCGCACGGGCGGCCCGGAGGGCGCGGCCGGGGCCGCCGCTCAGGATAAATCTGACAATGCGCCCAACTGCCCCGACACGCCCGACGGGGGTTGACTTCAAGCGGACTTCACATTCGATGATCGACGGGACAGCGCGACGACCGGCAGACAGGCAGGAGCTCCTCCCATGAAGGCAGTCACCGTTCCCGAGTTCGGCGGCCCCGAGGTACTGCGCGTGACCGAACTGCCCACCCCCACCGCGGGACCGGGCGAGGTACGGGTCCGGGTCTACGCGACCGGGGTGCAGCCCGCCGACCTGGCCGTCCGGGAGGGCTGGGCGCCGCCGGGGGTCACCGTCGAGCTGCCGGCCGTCCCGGGCAACGAGTTCGCCGGGGTGGTCGACCAGCTCGGGGAGGGCAGCTCCGGCCGGCAGGTCGGTGACGAGGTGCTGGGCTTCCGGGTACTGCACAGCCACGCGGAGTACGTCACGGTGCCCGCCTCCCAGCTGGTCGCCAAGCCGGCCGGGATGCCCTGGGAGCAGGCGGGGTCGCTCTCCGCCTCCGGCCAGACCGCGCACGTCGCGCTCACCGAGCTGAAGGTCGGCCGGGGCGAGACCGTCCTGGTGCACGGCGCCTCGGGCGGGGTCGGCACGATCGCCGTCCAGCTGGCCCGGGCCTGGGGCGCCACCGTGATCGGTACCGCGAGCGAGCGCAACCACGACTACCTGCGCGAGCTCGGGGCGATCCCGGTCACGTACGGCGAGGGGCTGGCGGACCGGGTCCGGGCGGTGGCGCCGCAGGGCGTGGACGCCGCCTTCGACGCGGCCGGACGCGGCGCCCTGGAGGCCTCCCTCGGCCTGGTCGCCGACCGGGACCGGATCGGCACCATCGTCGACTACGCCACCGCCGGGCGGCTCGGCCTGCGCGCGCTGCGCGGCCCGCGGACGGCCGAGCGCCTGGCCGAGCTGGTCGGGCTCTGGGAGTCGGGCGGGCTCCGCCTGGAGGTCGCCGAGACCTTCCCGCTGGAGCGGGCCGCGGACGCGCACCGGCTGGTCGGCGGCGGCCACGTCCGCGGCAAGGTGGTCCTCACCCCGTGACGGCCGGGGCACCCGGGCCCGATTGTGAGTTTCGGCCGCTGACCAGGTAATGTTCTCCAGGTCAGCAGGCGCCGCTAGCTCAGTTGGTTAGAGCAGCTGACTCTTAATCAGCGGGTCCGGGGTTCGAGTCCCTGGCGGCGCACCGACAGCCGGAAGGCCCCTTGCGAGAGCAGGGGGCCTTCCGGCGTTTCCGCTCCCGGGAGCGCGGACGCGCGGGGCGCCCGCGCACCGGGCGCCCCGCCGCGTCAGTGCGGGACGGCGGCGATCAGCTCGGACGCGCCCTGCCGCTTGAGGGCCAGCGCGGTCGCGGTGCCGAGGTCCTCCGGGGTGAGCGAGCCGGCCCACTCGTGGGCGTCCAGGACCTGCTTGCCGTCCGGGGAGAAGACCCGCCCGCGCAGCGAGAGCCGGCCGTCCGGCTCGGCCTTGGCATAGCCGGCGATCGGCGAGTTGCAGTGACCCTGGAGGACGTGCAGGAACATCCGCTCGGCACTCGCCTCGCGCCAGGTCGGCCGGTCGCCGAGGCCGGTGACCACCTCGATGGTGGCGGCGTCGTCCTCGCGGCACTGCAGCGCGAGGATGCCGGCGCCGATCGGCGGGCACATCGCCTCCGGCGTGAGGATCTCACTGATCCGCGCCTGCTCGCCGATCCGCTCCAGCCCGGAGACCGCGAGCAGCAGGGCGTCGGCCTCGCCGGCCGCCAGCTTGGCCAGCCGGCTGTTGGCGTTGCCGCGCATCGGCACGCACGCCAGGTGCGGGTGGGAGGCGGCGAGCTGGGCCCGGCGCCGGACGGAGGAGGTGCCGATCCGGGCGCCGGCCGGCAGCTCGTCGAGGGTGCGGCCGGCGGGGTCGACGAGGGCGTCGCGGATGTCGTCGCGGCGCAGGTGGGCGGCGAAGACCGTGCCGGCCGGCAGCGGGCGGTCGGCCGGGACGTCCTTGAGGCAGTGCACGGCGAGGTCCGCCTCGCCGGCCAGCAGGGCCGCGTCCACCTCCTTGGTGAAGGCGCCCTTGCCGCCGAGCCGGGCGAGGTCGCCCATCCAGCGGTCCCCGGAGGTGGTCACCGGGACCACCTCCGTCCGCACCTGCGGGTGCAGGGCGGCGAGTTCCGCCCGGACTCGCTCGACCTGGGCGAGCGCCATGGGCGAGGAGCGGGACACGATGCGGATCAACTCTGGCGTCGGCATGCGGCGATGATAGGCCGTCAGCCGCCGCGATCCGGCATGCCGGGCGGCGGCGCGCCAAGCACCGCCGCCCGGCGCCCGGCTTCCGGCGACGGCGGCGCCGCGGGGACTGGGCCACAGGAACGACTGCGGGCGCGCCGGACGGTGGGGAGGAGACCGTCCGGCGCCCGCAGGGATCGGTCAGCGGTGGAAGTACCCGTCGAAGTTCTTGGAGAACTCCCGGCCGCCGAACTGGTCCCAGTTGACGGACCAGGTCATCAGCCCGCGCAGGTTCGGCTGGGCGCCGGCCCTGGGGACGTAGCTGCCGCAGTTGGCGAGCTTGGTGAGGCAGTCGAGGGCCTTGTTGACCTCGGCGGGCGCCACGTAGCCGTTGCCCGCGTTGGTGGTGGCCGGCATGCCGATGGCGAGCTTGTTGGCCGGCAGGGCCGGGAACGTGTTGGCGGTGTTGCCCGCC
Source organism: Kitasatospora sp. NBC_01560 (assembly GCF_045208415.1). Lineage (NCBI taxonomy): Bacteria > Bacillati > Actinomycetota > Actinomycetes > Kitasatosporales > Streptomycetaceae > Kitasatospora > Kitasatospora sp. NBC_01560. The sequence goes on from NZ_CP109364.1 coordinate 3,539,559, forward strand.
ACCGGGAAGCCCTTGAGCAGCATGTCGGTCATCGCGACGTGGAAGTCGGCGCCGCCCATCGAGTGGTACTGGTTGTCCAGGCCCATGATGGAGCCGGAGTTGTAGTCCTGGACGTGCAGCAGGGTGAGGTCGTCGCGCAGGGCGTAGATCACCGGCAGGTAGGCGCCGGCGCGCGGGTCCTGGCCGCCCCAGGGGCCGGAACCGTAGTACTGGTAGCCGAGCTGGACGAAGAAGGTCTCCGGCGCCATGGTCAGGACGAAGTTCGGGCCGTACTTGGCCTTGAGCGTCTTCAGCGCGGAGATCAGGTTGACCACGACCGGGCTGGTCGGGTTCTTGAAGTCGGTGTCGCCGGTCTGCAGGGAGAGCGAGTGGCCCTCGAAGTCGATGTCGAGGCCGTCCAGGCCCCACTTGTCGATGATCGCCGAGACCGAGCTGACGAAGGTGTCGCGGGCGGCCGTGGTGGTGAGCTGGACCTGGCCGTTCTGGCCGCCGATCGAGATCAGCACCTTCTTGCCCTTGGCCCGCTTGGCGGCGATGGCGGCCTTGAAGTCGGTGTCGGACTCGACGGTCGGGCACTCGGTGGCCGGGCAGCGGTTGAACCGGATGTCACCGGAGGTGACGGAGGTCGGCTCGCCGAAGGAGAGGTTGATGAAGTCCCAGGAGTCCGGGACGTCGGCCATCCGGGTGTAGCCGGCGCCGTTGGCGAAGCTGGCGTGCAGGTAGCCGACCAGGGAGTGGCCCCCGGGCGGCGGCGCGGTCGGCGAGGCGGTGTCGGTCGGCGTGGCGGTGACCGTGGGCGTGACCGTCGGTGTGGCGGTCGGGGTCGCGGTCGCCGTCGGGGAGGCCGTGGCGGTGGGCGAGGCGGTGGTGGCGGTCGGCGTGGGGGTCGGCGAGGGCGCGCCCGGGCCGTCCAGCGAGAGGTCGTCCGCGTAGTAGGTGCCCTGCCCGTACCAGCCGTGGGTGTAGACGGTGGCGCTGGTCTGGGTGGCGGCGGTGGTGAAGCTGACGCTGAGCTTCTGGTAGGCGCCGCCGGTGCCGGGCGTCCAGGTGCTGGTGCCGCCGTTCACACCGAGGTAGACGTACGAGCCCTTCACCCAGGAGCTGAGTGTGTACGTGGTGTTGGGCGCGACGGTGACGGTCTGGGTGCACTGGGCGGTGTCGCTCGCCGAGGCGGCCCCGGCGAGGGCGTAACTGCCGCCGTGGGACTGGCCGGTGACGACGCTGCCGGTGCCGCCGGTGCAGCTCCAGGGGTTCAGGGCGCCGCTCTCGAAACCGCCGTTGACCAGGAACTCCCCGGCCGAGGCGGTGGGGGCCAGACCCAGGGTCAGGCCGACCATGGTGGCGGCGGCGACGGCCGAGGCGGTGCCGGCGGCCAGCACCGCCCGCGGGCGGCGGCGGCCGGGCGCGGCGGGTGCGGGTACGGGTGTTCTGCGCATGCGGGGGACTCCTGCGGGGGCGCGGATCGTGGGGGTGTCCGAGGGCACGGCGAAGGTCGTGCCAGTGGGGGGTTCGGCCCGACCGCGCACCCTTGTTGGACTAGACCACTGAAGTGGATTCGCCGGTGTGGTGTCAATGGTCCAGACCGGTCGGACGCTCCCGGAGCCGGCCCGGCCGCGGCGTCCGGTTGCCGGGCGTGACACCCCGTCGAACCATGGAGGGGTGACGTCGCCCGGCTACCTCCGCCACCCCCACCTGCGCGGGGGCCTGCTGGCGTTCACCGCCGAGGACGACGTCTGGGTCGCCCCGCTCGACCAGGACGGCGGCGTCGGCCGCGCCTGGCGGGTCAGCTGCGACCGCACCCGGGTCAGCCACCCCCGGCTCTCCCCCGACGGCCGCACCCTGGGCTGGACCGGCTGGCAGAGCCTGACCCCGGAGGTCTGGACGGCGCCCGTGGACGGCGGCGAGGCCGTCCGGCTCAGCCACTGGGGCAGCCAGGACACCCGGCTGCGCGGCTGGCTGCCGGACGGCGAACTGCTCGCCGTCACCTCCTACCACGAGCCCTTCGGCCACTACACCTGGGCGCACGCCCTGCCGCCGGACGGCTCGCCCGGGCACCGGATGCCCTGGGGCCCGGTCGGCGACGCACAGGTGAGCCGGACGCACACGGTGCTGCTCACCGGCTCCGCGCCGCACGAGCCCGCCGCCTGGAAGCGCTACCGGGGCGGGGCCACCGGGCGGCTCTGGGTGGACGGCGAACGGGTGCTGGAGGGCCACCGCGGGCACCTCGCCTCCCCCATGCCGGTCAGCTGCGCCGAGGGCGACCGGATCGCCTTCCTCTCCGACCACCAGGGCATCGGCAACCTCTACTCCTGCCGCCCCGACGGCAGCGACCTGCGCCGGCACACCGACCACGCCTCCTACTACGCCCGCGAGGCCGCCACCGACGGCACCCGGATCGTCTACCAGCACGCCGGCGACCTCTGGCTGCTGGACAGCCTGGACGCCCCCGCCCCGCGCCGGCTGGACGTCCCGCTCGGCGGCGCCCGGGCCGGCCGGCGGCCCTACCAGGTGAGCGCCGCCTCGCACGTCAAGGACCTCGCCTGCGACCGGACCGGCCGCGCCGGCGTGATCACGGTGCGCGGCAGCCAGTACTGGCTGACCCACCGCGACGGCCCCGCCCGGGCACTCGCCGACACCCCCGGCGTGCGCACCCGGCTGCCGGTCGTCCTCGGCCTCACCGGCGAGGCCGCCTGGATCACCGACGCCGAGGGCGAGGACGCCGTCGAGATCGTCCCGCTGCCCGGGCACGAGCAGGCCCCGGCGCAGCACGGGCACCGGCTGCTCGCCGCCGGCGGGCTCGGCCGCGTCCTGGAGCTGACCGCCGCCCCCGACGGCACCCGGCTCGCCGCCGCCGCCTCCGACGGCCGGCTGCTGCTGGTCTCCACCGCCGACGGGACCGTCCGCGAACTGGCCGCCTCCGAGCACGGCCCGGTCTCCGGCGCCCGGTTCTCCCCCGACTCGCGCTGGATCGCGTGGTCCCAGCCGGTGGCCGGGCGGTCCCTGCGCCGGATCCGGCTCACCGGCACCGACGCGCCCGGGCCGGTCACCGAGGTCACCGACGGCCGGTTCGAGGACGAGCAGCCGGTGTTCACCCGGGACGGCCGCTACCTGGCCTTCCTCTCCTGGCGCGGCTTCGACCCGGTCCACGACGTGCACACCGGCGACCTCTCCTTCCCGCTCGGCTGCCGCCCCTACCTCGTCCCGCTCGCCGCGGACACCCCGTCCCCGTTCGCCGCGCCGGCCGAGGACACCGGCCCGCGCGAGGACGGCGGCGGTGACGGCACCGTGCACCTCGACCCGGAGGGCATCGGCGAGCGCCTGCAGCAGTTCCCGGTGATCGCCTCCAAGTACTCGGCCACCGACGCCGTCCGCGGCGGGCTGGTCTGGCTGCGCTGGCCGATCTCCGGGACCCTCGGCCAGACCTTCACCAACCCGGACGACACCTCCGGCCGCCCCTCACTGGAGTACTTCGACCTCGCCCGGGGCAGCCGCAGCACGCTGGCCGACAAGCTGGACGGTTACGCCGTCTCCGGCGACGGCGGCTCGGTGGCCGTCTACTCGTCCGGCACCCTGCGGATCGTCCCGGTCACCGCGCCCTCCGCGGCCACCTCCGTGGACCTGCGGCGGATCACCCACACCGTGCACCCGGCCGCCGAGTGGCGCCAGGCGTACGACGAGGCGGCCCGGATCGTCCGGGACCAGTTCTGGGACGCCGGGATGTCCGGCCTGGACTGGCCCGCGCTCGTCGAGCAGTACCGACCGCTGCTGGAGCGCGTCGCCGGCCCGGACGACTTCGCCGACCTGCTGCGCGAGCTCCTCGGCGAGCTCGGCACCTCGCACGCCTACGTCACGCCCTCCCGGCGCGGCGAGGGGCCCTCGCTGGTGCAGCAGCCGCTCGGGCTGCTCGGCGCCAACGCGCACCGCGCGCCGGACGGGCGGTGGCTGCTCGACCGCATCCTGCCCGGCGAGTCCTCCGACCCCCGCGCCCGCGCCCCGCTCGCCGCCCAGGGCGTGCACGACGGCGACGAGCTGCTGGCGGTGGCCGGGCGGCCGCTGGACGAGGTCCGCGGCCCGGGGCCGCTGCTGGCCGGCACCGGCGGCACCACCGTCGAGCTGACCCTGCGCAGCGGCCCCGACGGCCCGGTCCGCCGGCTCGCCGTGACGCCGCTGACCGACGAGCGGCCGATCCGCTACCAGGACTGGGTGGCCAAACGCCGCCACCTGGTCCGGGAGTTCAGCGACGGCCGGTGCGGCTACCTGCACATCCCGGACCTCGGCGGCTCCGGCTGGGCGCAGTTCAACCGGGACGTGCGGCGCGAGCTGGACAAGCCCGCGCTGGTGCTCGACGTCCGCGGGAACGCCGGCGGGAACGTCTCCGAACTCGTCCTGGAGAAGCTCACCCGGCGGGTGCTGGCCTGGGACTTCAGCCGCGGCCGGCAACCGGTGCGCTGGCCCCGGGACGCGCCGCGCGGACCGGTGGTGGCGCTCGCCGACGAGGCCACCAGCTCGGACGGCGACGTCATCATCACCGCGATCAAACTGCTCGGGCTGGGCCCGGTGGTCGGCAACCGGACGTGGGGCGGGGTGGTCGGCATGACCGGGCGGCACACCCTCGGCGACGGGACGCAGATCTCGGTGCCGAAGAACGCCTCCTGGTTCACCGGCGGACTCGGCTGGTCGGTGGAGAACCGCGGGGTGGAGCCGGACGTGCACGTGCTGCGCACCCCGCAGGACTGGGCCCGCGGGCGGCACGTCGAGCTGGTCACGGCGGTGCGGCTGGCGCTGGACCTGCTGGAGGACGCCCCGGCCGCCGTCCCGCCGCCGGAGGACACACCGCGCCCGGACCTGCGGCGCCCGCCGCTGCCGCCGCGGGCGTGAGCGGGACGCGGGCGGGACGGCCGGCGCAACCGCACCTGGCGGTGGGCGGACACGCACGAGGGGGCGCGCCCGTCACGTGACGGGTGCGCCCCCTCGTGGTGCCGTTCCGGCCGCTCCGGGCGGGGTCAGTCCCAGGGATCGCCCTCGGCCGTCATGTCCTCCCGCGCCCGCTCCTCGGCCTCCCGGTCGCCGAGCCGCAGGGAATCCTGCGCCTCGCGGGCCTTCTCGACCTCGGGGGTGAACGCGTCCGCGGCCTCGTCGTGCGCGAGGGCGGCACGCTGGGCGGCGTCCGTCATCGCGGTGGTGTCCTGCTCGTGGCTCCCGCCGAGGGAGGACTTGGCGTCCCCGGTGGCGTCGTGCGCCTTGTGGCGGAACCTGTCGAAGATGCCCATGACTCCTCCTCCGGACGAATACCGGGCTGCCCCCACTCTCACACCGGTGCCCGGCGGGCGCATCCGCAGGACAGGGCCCTTCGTCCCGGCCGGAGGCACCCGAAGGGCCGTGGTGGGCGGCCCCCGCCGGGCGGAGCCGCGGCGCGCTGCCCCGGGGGCGGCCGGACGGCGCCGGAGACGTGGCTCCCCGCGACGGTGCGCGGCCCGGAGCCCGGGCAGCGGCTGGACGCGCTGGCGCCGCGGTGGCTGACGCCGTACGGGCCCCGGGAGGTCCGTGATCCGTGGTTCCCCCGGGGCCGGTAGCGGCGGCGGGCCGGGCTCAGCCGCTGATGCTCGGCGCGCCGGTCTCCAGGTGGCCGGTGAACCGCTGCGACCAGGTGGCGTCGGCGTCCACCGTGACGGTGAAGTCGTACCAGCCGTTGTTGTACGCCACCGCGTTGAAGTAGTCGCTGACGTTGCCGCCGGCCGGCACCTGGTACGTCCAGGGGCCGTCGGTGCGGTAGTTGTTCGACGCGATGGTGAAGGTCAGCGCGGTGGTGCCGGCGTTGGCGAGCTTGAAGTAGACCGCCGGCTTGCCGGTGCCCGGTTCGACCGCGTACGAGGCAGTGACGGCCGCGTTCTTGCCCGCCTTGGTGGCATCGCCCTTGAACCGGCGCAGGAAGCGGTTGGGGCCGACCACCGACAGGTCGTACTGGCCGTTCCCGTAGCTGGTGCCGCAGTTGAAGAAGTCGCTCTGGTTGCCGCCCGGGTCGACGGTGTACTGCCAGGGACCGCCGCTGCGGTAGGCGTTGGCGTAGGCCGCGAAGTGCGCCGACTTCTGGGCGACCGCCCCCTCGTTGGCCATCTTCAGCCAGACCTTCATCACCCCGCCGGAGCCGAACTCCAGGTGGTCCAGGTTGGCGTTCGGCTGGTACGGCACCGCGCGGGCCGGCCGGGTGCCGGGCTCCTGCACGGGCAGCTTGTTGTCGACCGGGGCCGGGTTGGGCAGCGGGCCGCAGCTCGACATGCCGACGACCGCACTCGCGGTGTCGGGCAGCGCCGGCAGGCCGTAGACCGGGTTGGCGAAGTCGAAGAGACCGGTGAGGTCACCGCAGACCCGCCGGCGCCAGTCGCTGATGTTGGGGCAGGTGGCCGGCTTGCCGATGGCGGCCGTCCACTTCTCCATGAAGCGCAGCACCGAGGTGTGGTCGAAGACCTCGGAGTTGACCCAGCCGCCGCGGGTCCACGGCGAGACGGCGATCATCGGGACGCGGAAGCCGAGGCCGATGTTGGTGCCGCCGTAGAACTCGCCCGGCGTGCCGGCCGGGGCGGTGGGCGGCGGGACGTGGTCGAAGAAGCCGTCGTTCTCGTCGTAGTTGAGGAACAGGACGGTGGAGTTGAAGACGTCCGGGCTGGCGGCCAGCGCGTCGATCACGTTGTGGACGAAGTTCGCGCCGTCGGCCGGGGTGGCGTACGGGTGCTCGGAGACCTCCTGGTTGGGGACGATCCAGGAGACCTGCGGGAGGGTGCCGTTCAGCACGTCGGCCTTGAGCGCCGCGACGATGTCCTCGGGGGTCTTCCCGGTCACCTTCGGGACGGAGCCCATGCCCTTGACGGCGAGCGGGCTGCCGGCCGGGGCCGAGCTGAACTGGGTGAAGTAGGCCAGCGCGTTGTCTCCGTAGTTGTCGGCCGCGTTCTGGTACAGCTTCCAGCTCACGCCGGCGTTCTCCAGCGCCTCGGCGTAGGTCTGCCAGCGCAGGCCCTTCTCGTCACCGCCGTCGTACGCGGGGCCGCCCGCGGCGCCGGCCGGGTCGATCTGGCCGGACCAGTGGTAGGTGCGGTTGGGGCCGGTGGCGCTCAGGACGGAACAGAAGTAGGCGTCGCAGACGGTCCAGTTCTCGGCGAGCGCGTAGTGGAACGGGATGTCCTGGCGGGTGAGGTAGCCGAGCGGGCGGACATTGCCCTTGGCGGCGACCCAGGAGTCCATCTTGCCGCCGTTCCACGCCTTGTGCTGGTCGGACCAGCCGTGGGCGAGGTCGCCGTTGCACTGCGCCAGACGCTCCGGGTCGGCACCGCCGGCCGGCTTGGTCGCGCTGAACTGCCACGGGTACTGGCGGCTCAGCAGGCCGTTGGGCTGGTTGAAGACGCTGTACCCGCCGGCGATCTGGATCGCGCTGCGGTCGGCGAAGCCGCGGACGCCGCGCAGCATGCCGAAGTAGTGGTCGAAGCTGCGGTTCTCCTGCATGAGGACGACGATGTGGCGCGCGTCCGCGATGGTGCCGGTCTGCGAGAGCGCTCCGGTGGGCGCGGCGGCCGGCGCACCCGGCGCCGCGGCCCCCGCACCGGTGGTCCCGGCCACGGCCAGACCCGCCGCAGCGGCTCCCGACAGTGCGACGAACTTCCTACGACTCAGCTCGGCCATCAGCCCGGCCCGTCCCTTCGCTGGCGATGTTGTGCACACAAGTTGGGGCTCATCGATCGCGCAGCATCATCCACCCGCCCCGGAGCCGCCCACCAGAGGGCCGCAGCAGGGTTGGTGGACTGTTCGTCCCGTCGTCGCCCGGTGACGCCCGCCTGAACGGCGGGGCGGGCCGCCGCCACTCCGCGGACACGGGTGCGGGGCACGGACCCCGGGGCGGGCCGGGCGCCCGGGCGGCGTGCGGGGCCGCCCGGCCGCCGGCCTCAGTCCTTCACCGTGATCCCCAGCGCGTGGGCGAACTGCGGTGCCAGTTCGAGGAGTTGGGTGGAGCTGATGAGTGCCCCCCTGAGCCCCAGGTGGCCGTCGGGCAGGCCGAGCCGGACGGCGCCGCGCAGGTCCGTCCTGGTGAGCTTGGCACCGCGCAGCCGGACCTCCTCCAGGGTGGAGCCGGGGAAGGAGACGTCGGTCAGCTTGGCGTCGCCGAAGTCCACGTCGCGCAGCAGGCAGTCCTCGAAGACCACGTCGCGCAGGACGGCGGCGCGCAGGTTCACCGCCTCCAGCTTGCAGCCGCGGAAGACCGTGCGGCGCAGCGCCGAGCCGTGGGCGGCGACGCCGGCCAGCACGCCGCCGGTGAACGCGCTGTCCTGCCACTCGCTCTCGCTGAGGTCGCAGCCCACCCAGCGGCCGGCCTGCGCCCAGACCTCGTTGAACCTGGCCTGGCGGAGCCTGACCCCGCTGAACGCGACGCCGGTGAACGCGCACTCCAGGAAGCCCGCGCCGCCGGCCGACTGGTCGGTGTACTCCCCGCCGTCGAAGTGCACGGTGTCGTAGCGCCCGTCGCTGCGCAGCGGGCCGCTGTGCGGGCTCAACAGGTGGGCGTACGGCAGGTCGGCCAGACGGTCGGGGACGGAGAGCGGCACGGCGGGCACCTCGCGATCGGTGGACGGTTCTCGCCCGCATGCTCGCACGTGGCACCGACAAGGCCCGGCCGCTCGGGGTGAGCGGCCGGGCCTCCCTGGCGGAGGGGCTGGATCAGCCGCGGGCCCAGAGCGAGTTGACCCGGCTGCGCTCGGCGCTGTTCGGGTAGGGGTTGGTGCAGGAGGTGCCGGGGCCGCCGCCCGACATCAGCTCGCTGCACGGGCCGGAGTAGTGGTCCGGCAGGCCCAGCACGTGGCCGGTCTCGTGGGCGGTGACCCGGGTCGAGTTGTACTGCCGGTTCTGCTGGTAGTCCAGGAAGATGTAGCCGGAGCCGTGACCGTCGGTGCTGGCGTAGGAACCGCGCGAGTCGTTGCCCTCGTAGTAGCGGAAGTCCGCGCCGGAGCCCGACCGGAGCTGCACGTTGGCGACCGAGCCGTTCCAGATCTGGGCGCTCTGGGCTATCTGGTTGCGGAAGGTCGGGGCGCTGCTCGCGTCGTACGTGACCACGACCGCCTTGAGGTACGGCGTGGCGGCCTGCTTGGCGCGGGCCGACTTCATCACGGCCTCGTAGAACGCCTGGTTGTTCGCGTCCTCGGTGGCCGAACCGGCGTAGCTGGACGCCGACGCGGAGGGCGTGTAGCCCTGGACCGGCGCGGCGGCGGCGGTGGTGGGCAGGGCGGCCAGACCGGCCGCGAGGGCCAGGCCGACGGCCGCGGAGAACGTGCGGGAGATGCGGTTCATGTGGGGGCTCCTGTTCGCGGGTGCCGCGGCCGCTCTGGGGGTGGGCCGCGGTGAACGGGTGAACGGGTGACTCGAATGACACAGGTGGTGCGGGTGGTTCAGTTGGAACGGGTGGTGCAGGTGGAACGGGTGGTGCGGTCCTCGGGGGTGGCGGGGGTCAGCGCGCGGTGGCGGCCAGCCCGTACTGCCAGAGGGAGTTGACCCGGCGCCGCTCGGCGGAGTTCGGGTACGGGTTGGTGCAGGAGGGGCCGGGGCCGCCGCCGGACATCAGCTCGCTGCACGGGCCGGAGTAGTGGTCCGGCAGGCCCAGCACGTGGCCGGTCTCGTGGGCGGTGACCCGGGTCGAGTTGTACTGCTGGTTCTGGGTGTAGTCGAGGAAGATGTAGCCGGAGCCGTGGCCGTCGGTGCTGGCGTAGGAGCCGTTGCTCGGGTCGTCGCCCTCGTAGTACGAGAAGTCGGCGTTGGACCCGGCCTGCAGCCGGACGTTGGCGACCGAGCCGTTCCAGATCTGGGCGGACTGGGCTATCTCGGAGGAGAAGGACGGCGCGTTGCCGGCGTCGTACGTCACCACGACCGCCTTGAGGTACGGCGTGGCCGCCTGCTTGGCCCGCGCCGACTTCATCACGGCCTCGAAGAAGGCCTGGTTGTCGGCCTTGCCGGCACCCTTCTGGGCCGGCGCCGCGGCGGTGTAGTGCTGCGCGGCGGCGGTACCGCCGACGGGTGCGGCGGTGGCGGCCGTCGGCAGGGCCGCGACGCCGGCGGCGAGGGCGAGCCCGAGGGCAGCGGAGAGCGTCCGCGAGATGCGGTTCATGTGGGGGCTCCGATTATGCGAATGCCGCGGCCGGTGGGGGCCTGCCGCGGGGCACCGGATGGTTTCCTGCTGCCCCAGAGCTTCGGTCAGGACGGCGGCCCGGCGGATGATGTCAACCGGTGATAGCCCCGGGCAATCCCCTCCGGTCGGCGGGGCCCGGCCGGCCGGTCGGAGGGGGCCGGACGGCCGGCGGTGGGCGGACCGGCCGTCCGACGATCTGTCATGTCCCTGGCGTCACACCCATTCGCCCGTTATGCTCCCGTTGTGGAGCTCGACGTGAGACACCTCCGGGTGCTGTGCGCGATAGCCGACACCGGCAGCCTCCGCAAGGCTGCGCTGCAACTCGGCATGACCCAGCCCTCCCTCACCACCCAGCTGCACCGCATCGAACGGGCCGTCGGCGGCACCCTGTTCACCCGCGAGCAGACCGGCAGCCGGCCCACCGCGCTCGGCCACTCGGTGCTGTCCCGGGCCCGGCCCGTGATCGCCGGGATGGCCGCCCTGGTCGCGGCCGCCCGCCAGGAGGCCCGGGAGGCCGCCGGTGAACGCGCCCGCCGGCTGCGGATCGGCAGCGTCGGCAGCCGGGCGGTGGCGGCCTGGCTGCGCCGCGTGCACGACCGGCTGCCCGAGACGGACACCACCATCCACATCGACATCTCCGCCAACGCCCTGCTGCGGATGGTCGCCGCCGACCAGCTGGACGTGGCCTTCGTGCACGAGAGCGAGGGCTTCCCGCTGCGGGTGCCGCCGGACGCCGAGCACCGGGTGCTGATGGCCCGGGAGCCGCAGTTCGTCGCGCTCGCGGCCGGCCACCCGGCCGCGGCCCGGCCGGTCGTCCACCTCGCCGACCTCGCCGAGGACACCTGGATGGTCGACCCGACCGCCGACCACGAGTACGCGGCGATGCGCCGGGTGTTCAGCGAGGCCGGGCTCAACCCCCGGGTGGTGCAGGTGCGCGACAACGCGACCGCCGCCGAGCTGGTCGCCTCCGGCGAGGCCGTCCGCCCGTGCCAGCCGACCGCCGCCCCCGGGCCCGGCACGGTCGTCCGGCCGGTGCACGGCGATCCGCTGGCCGTCCGGCTCCTGCTCGCCTGGCGGCCGCGCGCGCTCAGCCCGCCCGCACTGGACGCGCTGTACGGGGAGCTGCGCGCCGCCTACCTGGACCTGGCCCGGGTCAACCCGGCCTACCGGGCCTGGCTCGCCCGGCACGACCACGCCCTCCACCAGCTGCTCTGCCACTCCCCCGGCGCGGAGCCGGAGCCCCGGGGCGGGCACTCCCGGGAGCCGTGGACCCCAGAGGCGGGCCCGCCGGACGGCCCGGACCGCCGGGACGGCTCCGACCGCCGGGCCGGTCAGGCCGGTCAGGCCGTCCGGGCGTGCAGAACCACGCCGACCGCGACCGTCAGCGCGCTCACCAGACCCGCCGCCAGGACACCGGAGCCGCCGGCCGCCGTGCACGCCAGCACCGCCACCGAGGCGGCCGGCAGCAGCGCCTGCTCGACCCCGGTCTTGACGTGCCGGGCGTGCAGCAGCCAGACCGTGAACAGGTAGATCGCGGTGGGCACGGTCACCGTCGCGGTGGCGGCGGTCTCGGAGATGTGCGCCTTGTGCACGGCCGACTCGACCGCCACCTCCAGCCCGGCACCGATCGCCGCCGCCGAGCCGTACACCAGGTAGTGGCCGTAGCCCCAGAGGAACGCCTGCCGGTTGGAGCGCAGGTGGTCGTGGACCGACCGCGCGAAGTAGATCCACCAGGCCGCGAAGCAGATCAGCAGCCCGCCGCCGGCGACCGGCAGCAGCCGGGCCAGGCCCTCGTGCTCGTCCGCCGCCGACTGCACCGCCACGGTGGCCGCCGCCACCGTCTCGCCGAGCACGATCAGGGTGAACAGTCCGTACCGCTCGGCGATGTGGTGCGGGTGCCAGGGCGTCCGGACCCGCAGCTCGGCGATCACCGGCACGGACAGCTCCGCCAGGATGCCGAGCGGGATCAGGTACGGACGGACATCGTGCGGCAGCGCCAGCATCACGACCCAGGCGATCTGACAGACCGTGATCCCGGCCGCGTAGCGCAGTGCGACGGTGCGCGCCTGCCCCTCCTCGCTGGCCGCCGCGCGCAGCCACTGGGTGACCATGGCGAGCCGCATCACCACGTACCCGACCACCGAGAGCACGAGGTCCTGATCGGCGAACATCCGCGGCACACCGGCCGCCAGGATCAGCACGCCGGCGATCTGCACCAGCGTGGTGACCCGGTACGGGACGTCGTCGCAGTCGTAGGCGGAGGCGAACCAGGTGAAGTTCATCCACGCCCACCAGATCGCGAAGAACGCGAAGACGTACCCGGTCAGGCCCGCGCCGTAGTGGCCGTCGGCCAGGTCGTGGGCGAGCTCCCGGCCGGCCTGGCCGACGGCGACCACGAAGCAGAGGTCGAAGAAGAGCTCCAGCGGGGTGGCCACCCGGTGCGGCTCGTCCCGGCTGCGCGGGGTCATCCGGCGCACCGGAAGCCGGTCGGGATCGGGGTGGTGCGGGCGGGGGACTGCGGCGGATTCGCTGCTCATGGTCGGGTCTCCGGGCTCCGGGACGGGCGGGCTGCGCCGTCCCGCCGCATCCTGGCAGCGGCCCGGGCCCGGCGCACGCACCGGCGCGACCGCCGTACGGGGGCCCTGGGCACCGTCGCCCGCCCGCCGGAACCGCGCCGGGAGGCGGGCCGGCGACCGCGTCCCGAGTGTCACTTTCGCCCGATTTTCCGTGCCGTCAGCGAGAGTTGACGCCCGGGTGCGCGAACCGGGTGACAGCTCGGCGGGTTTCCGGGCGCGCCCGCGCCGTACCGCCCGACGGCCTCGCCGGCCCCGCTAGATTCTTCCCCGGTTGGAAGCGGACGGGTCCGGAGGGGACCCCACGACACGGGCGGCCTGCGGGCAACGCGGAAGGTCAAGACCGGTGGCAGGAGAGCGGGGGCGGCAGAACCGTCCCCCGCGCGTCCGCACCACCGGCCTCGTGATCACCGCGCTGCTCGCCAGCGCCTGCCGTGCCGCCGCGCCGACCGCGGCCGCATGCGCCGCCGCGATCACTGCCGCCGCCGCAGCCGGAGCAGCCGCAGCCGGGCCTACTTCTCCCAGCCCACCTTGGCGTAGTCGACGCCGGCCAGGCCGAACGCGCCGTAGTTGGCGAGCCCCTTGCGGGCGGCCACCACGGTCGGCCGCTGGTAGAGCTCCACGGTGTGGCCGAGCTCCCAGATCCGCGCGTCCGCCTGGTTGTACAGCTTCGCCGCCTCCACCGGGTCGATGGTGCCGGCCGCCTTCTTGAGCAGCTCGTCGATCTCGGGCGTGCCGAGCTTGGAGAAGTTCCCGAAGACGTTCTCGCCCTGCGGCAGGCGGAAGTTGGTCAGGCTGCTGGAGAGCGGGAACGAGTCGGTGTTGCGCCAGCTGGCGATGTCGAACTTGCCCTGGTTGACGTACTTGGTGAAGAAGTCGTTGCTCGGGACCTTGTCGAGCTCGACCTTCACGCCGGCCGCCAGCCACATCGCCTGGGCGGCGGTGGCGAGGTCGAGCTGGGCCTGCGGGGTGGCGTCGTTGAGCACGAAGTGCAGGGTCAGCGGCTGGCCGTCCTTGGTCCGCGGCTGGCCGCTGCCGGCCTCCTTCCAGCCCGCGTCGTCCAGCGCCTTCTTCGCGGCGGCCAGGTCGAACTTGGCCCACTCGCCGGAGTTGTCCTGGTAGCCGGTCTGATTGGGCATGAAGATGTGGTTGCCGAGCGGCTTGAACTCGACCGGAACACCGTTGTTGGCGATCTTGATCAGCGCGGAGCGGTCCAGCGCCTTGCCGAGCGCCTGGCGCACCTTCTGGTCCGCCAGCGCACCGCCGCCGCCGAACGAGATGTGCACCTCGTCCCACGGGCTGGCCGTCCGGATCACCGTGTCCTTGGCGTCCTTGAGCTGCCCGTACGCCGTGGCGGTGCCCGCCGTGGCGTAGTCGATCTCGTTGTTGAGGAAGGCCTGCGTGGTCGCCGACTGCGACATCACCCGGAAGGTGATCTTGTCCAGCTTGGGCTTGGTGCCCCACCAGGCCGGGTCCGGGACGAGCGTGATGGTCTGCGCCGTCTTGTCCGCCGTGCCGATCTTCAGCGCGCCGGCGGTGATCGGGATCTTGTCCACCCAGTTCTTGTTGAAGTCGTCCGCGGTGGCGATCCCGGCCGCCGGGATCAGCGGGCGGAAGAGGTTCTGCCAGTCCGCGTACGGCTCCGAGAAGGTCACCTTGACCTCGCTCGGGTCGGCGCCCTGGGCGACGTCGGAGATCAGCTCGTAGCCCGAGGAGTCGGCGATGTTGTAGCCGTCCTTCTTGCCGTTGCTGGCCTCCCAGTCGGCCTTGAAGTCCTGGTAGCCGAGGGCCTTCCCGTCCGACCACTTGGCCTTCGGGTTGAGCTTGTAGGTGACCACCTGCGGGGAGGTCGAGGTGACCTTGGCCTCCAGCAGGTAGTCGGTGACCGGCTTGAAGGTGCCGCTCTCGTCCGTCGTGAAGAGCTCCGGCTCCAGCACCCGCATGATCTCGACCGCGTCGCCGTACCGGCCGTCCACCTGGTACGGGTTCCACTGGGTGATCCACTGGTACAGCGGGAACCGCACCTCGCCGCCGTCGCGCAGCTGGTCCGGCGACTTCGCGTTGATGTCGACCGCCCCCTGTCTCGGCGGCTCGCTCTTGGCCACGTTGTCGGCCGAGCCGCCGCCCGAGGTGCACGCGGTGGCCGCGAGCGCGACGGCGAGGGCGAGTGCGGCGGCCCGGCCGAAGTGGCGGGCGGGCGTGCTGGAAGCGTCCATGAGGGTTCCCCCCGGTGAGAACGACGAGTGGTGAGAGTTGAGCGTCGCAAGGTGTGGCGAGGCTTGAGCGTGGGCAGCCAAGTCGGTGCCGGCGGAAGGAAAGTAACAGCCGATCACCACGAGTACCAGGGGGAGGAGTGCACACCTGATCCAACCGAAACAGGCCGCAACACTGCCGCAACACCCCGGCCGCGCGCCGGTGCAACACTCGTGACCTGCACCTTTCCCTCACCGGCCCGACCCGGGCCACCGACCGAAGGCCACCCACACCGATGCCCACCAGACGCGTCGGCCCCGCCCCCACCCCGGGCGGCCGCTGATGCTCCGCTACCTGGCGACGCGGCTCGCCTACTACGCCGTGCTGCTGGTCGCCGCCGTTTTCCTGGCGTACGCGCTCTCGGCCGCCGCCCTCCAGCCGCGCACCTACTTCGAGGCCAAGGTGCCGCGACCGGCCGCCGCCTCGGTCGAACGGCAGCTCACCGAGCTCAACCTGAACGACCACACCCCGGTCGTCGAGCGGTTCGGCCACTGGGCCGGTGGTCTGCTGCTCCACGGCGACCTCGGCCGCACCATCCACGACACCCCCGTGCTGGACGACTTCGGCCGCCGGATCTGGGTGTCGCTGCGGCTGCTGCTGATCGGCAGCCTGCTCGGCATGGTCCTCGGCGTCGCCGCCGGCGCCTGGAGCGCCGTCCGCCAGTACCGAATATCGGACCGGCTGCTGACCGTCTTCTCCTTCCTGATGCTCTCCACCCCGGTCTTCCTGGTGGCGCTCGTCCTCAAGAACGGCGCCATCGCCGCCAAGGACGTCGCCGGCCACGAGGTCGTCCCGTTCACCGGGTACGAGACCCCCGGGCTGACCGGCGGCCTCGGCGCCCACCTCGGCGACTGGGCGCTGCACCTGCTGCTGCCGACCCTCTCGCTGGCGCTCGGCGGCCTCGCCACCTACAGCCGCTACCAGCGCGGCACCATGCTCGACGTGCTCGGCTCCGACTACCTGCGGACCGCCGAGGCCAAGGGCCTCACCCGGGGCCGCGCGCTCGTCAAGCACGGCCTGCGGACCGCCGTCATCCCGATGTCGACGATGTTCGCCTACAGCTTCCTCGGCATCTTCACCGGCGCGGCCTTCACCGAGACCATCTTCGGCTGGCACGGCATGGGCGAGTGGTTCATCCAGTCCATCAACGAACAGGACGTCAACTCCGTCGTCGCCGTCAACCTGTTCGCCGCCGTCATGGTGCTCGCCTCCGGCTTCCTGGCCGACACCCTGCACGCCGCCCTCGATCCGCGCGTGCGGTCCTGACCGGAGGAGACCACCAGTGACCGCCGTCGTCGCGGAGCCCTCCGCGCCCACCCCCGAGCCCCCGCCCGCCACCACCCCGGCCGCGGCCGGCACCGGGGCGACCGGCCGGGGCCGGATCGTCCTCACCCGGCTGCTCGCCGCCCGCGGCGCCGTCGCCGGCGCCGTGATCGTCCTGCTGCTGTTCGCCCTCGCCTTCGGCGGCCAGTACCTCACCCCCTGGGACTACGCCACTCCCGACTACGGCGCACTGCGCCAACCCCCCTCCGGCACCCACTGGTTCGGCACCAACGGGGTCGGCCAGGACGTCTTCGCGCAGACCGTCCGCGGACTGCAGAAGTCGTTGGTCATCGGCCTGCTGGTGGCGCTCTTCTCGACCGTGCTGGCCTCCCTCTTCGGGGCCTGCGCCGGCTACTTCGGCGGCTGGACCGACCGGGTGCTGATGTTCGGGGTCGACCTCATGCTGGTCTTCCCCAGCTTCCTGATCATCACCATCGTCTCGCCCCGGCTGAAGGGCGCGGGCTGGCTCGCCTTCGTCCTGCTGCTCGCCCTCTTCAACTGGATGATCACCGCCCGGGTGGTCCGCTCGATGACCATCTCGCTGCGCGAGCGCGAATTCGTCCGCGCCGCACGGTTCATGGGCGTCCGGCCGGTGCGGATCATCACCCGGCACATCCTGCCGAACGTCGCCTCCTTCCTCATCATCGACGCCACCATCGCCGTCGGCGGCGCCGTGATGAGCGAGACCGCGCTCTCCTACTTCGGTTTCGGCGTCAAGGCCCCCGACGTCTCGCTCGGCACACTGCTCGCCGCCGGCACCTTCGACGCCCCGACCTTCCCCTGGCTGTTCTACTTCGCCGCCGGGCTGCTCGTCCTCTTCGTCCTGGCCGTCAACCTGATCGGCGACGGGCTGCGCGACGCCCTCGACCCGACCGCCGACGCGGCCCGCACCCGGCGCAGAAAGCGCGGTAGCAAGTGACCACCACGGCCGAAACCCCGCAGGCCACCGCCCCGCTGCTGAACGTCCGCGACCTGCGGGTCGACTTCGCCGGGCCCCGCGGCACCGCCGTCCCCGCCGTCCGCGGCGTCGACCTCACCCTGAGCCGCGGCGAGACCCTCGGCATCGTCGGCGAGTCCGGCTCCGGGAAGTCCGTGACCGCGCTGGCCGTGCTCGGCCTGCTGCCCGGGACGGCGCGCGTCCACGGCTCCGTCGAACTGGACGGCCGGGAGCTGGTCGGCCTGCCGGGCCGGGAGCTCGCCGCCGTCCGCGGCCGCCGGGTCGCCATGGTCTTCCAGGACCCGCTCTCCGCGTTCACCCCCGTCTACCGGATCGGCGACCAGATCGTCGAGGCGCTCCGGATCCACCAGCCCCTCGACAAGCCCGCCGCCCGCCGGCGCGCCGCCGAACTCCTCGACCTGGTCGGCATCCCCGCGCCCGAGCGCGCGCTGGACAGTTTCCCGCACGAGTTCTCCGGCGGCATGCGCCAGCGCGCGATGATCGCCATGGCCATCGCCAACGACCCCGACATCCTGCTCGCCGACGAGCCCACCACCGCCCTGGACGTCACCATCCAGGCCCAGGTGCTCGACGTGCTGCGGACCGCCCAGCGGGAGACCGGCGCCGCACTCGTCCTGGTCAGCCACGACCTCGGCGTCATCGCCGGGATGGCCGACCGGGTCGCCGTGATGTACGCGGGCCGGGTGGTCGAGACGGCCGGCGTGGACGAGCTGTTCGCCGCCCCCCGCCACCCGTACACCCTCGGGCTGATCGGCGCGGTGCCGCGGCTGGACACCCGGGGCGGCCCGCTGGTCCCGATCCCCGGCAGCCCCGCGCCGATGGCCGAACTGCCCACCGGGTGCCCGTTCGCCGCCCGCTGCCCGCTGGCCGAGGACCGCTGCCGGACGGCCGAACCCGGGCTGGACGGCCCCGACGACCACCTCGCGGCCTGCGTCCGGGCGGGCGAGCTCGCCGAGCGCAGGCCCGCACCGGCCGAGGTGTACCCGGTGCCGGTGGTGCCGCCGCCCGCCCCGGCGGCTGGCGCCCGGCAGGACCGCCCGCCCGTCCTCTCCGTCACCGGCCTGACCAAGACGTTCCCCCTGCTCAAGGGCACCGTCTTCAAGCGCCGGGTGGGCGAGGTCTACGCCGTGGACGGCGTCGAGCTGGACATCCGGCAGGGCGAGACGCTCGGCCTGGTCGGCGAGTCCGGCTCCGGCAAGTCGACCACCCTGTTCGAGCTGCTGCGGCTCGCCGCCCCCGAAGCCGGCCGGATCGACGTCCTCGGGCAGGACGCCGCCGGGCTCTCCCGGGCCGGCGCGCACCGGCTCCGCGCCGAACTGCAGATCGTCTTCCAGGACCCGATGGCCAGCCTCGACCCGCGGATGCCGGTCGGCGACATCGTCGCCGAGCCGCTGCGCGCCCAGCGCACCGCCCGCGAGGAGATCTCCCGCCGGGTGCCCGAACTGCTCCGGCAGGTCGGCCTCGACCCGGCGCACGCCGTCCGCTACCCGCACCAGTTCTCCGGCGGGCAGCGGCAGCGGATCTCGATCGCCCGGGCGCTCGCCGTCCGCCCGAAGCTGCTCGTGCTCGACGAGCCCGTCTCCGCACTGGACGTCTCCATCCAGGCCGGCGTGCTCAACCTGCTCCAGGCGCTCAAGGCGGAGCTCGGCCTCTCCTACCTCTTCGTCTCGCACGACCTCTCGGTGATCCGGCACCTCGCCGACCGGGTGAGCGTGATGTACCTCGGGCGCACCGTCGAGGACGGCGAGGTCTCCGCCGTCTTCGACCGCCCGCGCCACCCCTACACCCGCGCCCTGCTCTCCGCCGTCCCGCTCCCGGACCCGGCCGCCGAACGGGCCCGCAGCCGCATCCTGCTGCCCGGGGACCCGCCCTCGCCCACCGCGCGCCGCACCGGCTGCCCGTTCCGCACCCGCTGCCTCGTCCACGCCGGGCTCGACGCCGAGGCCCGCACCCGCTGCGAGACCGAGGCGCCGCCCCTGGCGGCTCCCGCGGCGGGCGTGGACCACCGGGCGGCCTGCCACTTCCCGGAGTAGGACGCGGGGCGGTCGGTGGGGAGAGCGGCCCGGCCGCTCTCCCCACCGACCGGCCACGGAACGTGGCCGACCGGTGGCGATTCGGCGGATCGGCCCGGCCCCGTGTAATGTTCTCCAGGTCAGCAGGCGCCGCTAGCTCAGTTGGTTAGAGCAGCTGACTCTTAATCAGCGGGTCCGGGGTTCGAGTCCCTGGCGGCGCACATGGCAAGGTCTCAGGCCGTCCACTTCGGTGGGCGGCCTGAGGCGTTTCCGGGACGCACCGGCCCCGCCACCGGTACGTTCCAGGAGAAGCGGCCCCGCCCGCCGCCGACGCCCGGAGGGAGCCGCCCGATGACGCCGTCCGACCGCCGCCCGATTCCCGAGGAACTCCTGCTGCTCTGCGCCGATCCGGTGGACGGCCGGCTCCGCGTCCCGGCCGCCACCTACCACCGGGTCCTCGCCGGCGGGGTCGTCGTCGAGCTGCTGCTCGACGGCGCGATCACCGTCGAGGAACGGCGGATCACCGGCTACCGGCCGCTGGGCGGCCAGGACGAGGTCGCCGCCGGTGTGCTCGCCCGGCTGGAGGACGCGGGCAAGCGCCGCAACGGGTTCAGCCTGGACCGCGCGATCCGGCAGGTCCCGCGCAGGCCCGGATCGGCCCCCTTCCTGGCCCGGCTGGCCGCGGACGGGTTCGTCACCGTCGAACAGCGCCGCTTCCTCGGCCTGCCCTACCGGCGCCACGTCGCGACGCGGCCGGGCATCGGCCAGGAGATCGCCGCCCGGGTGGCCGCCACCCTCGCCCGCGAGGCCGGGGGCGCCGGTGCACCGGCGGACGGCCGGTCGGCGGCGGACGAGCGGGACCGGCAGCTGGCCGGGCTGATCGGGGCCGGGCGGCTGGACCGGCGCGTCTACCCGGGCCCGGCCGGCGCCGCGACCCGGCGCGCCGTGCGGCTGCTGGTCCGGGAGCTGCCGGTCGCCCGGGCGGTACGACGGGCCGTCGACGCGGACTCGTCGGCCACCGCGGGCTGAGCCCACCGGCGGGCGACGGCCGTCGTCGGTGCCGGCCGGTGGGGCGGGTGCCGGTCAGTGGCGCTCGGTGCCGGCCGGTGGGGCGGGTGCCGGCCGGTGGCGCTCGGTGCCGGCCGGTGAGCCGGGTGCCCTCCGGTGCCGGCCGTCTCAGCGGGTGTCCAGGACCGCCGAGGCCACCGCGTCCGGGCGGTCGAACATCACCAGGTGCCCGGCCGGCGCAGTGGTCCGGAAGTCGGCCCCGAGCAGCGCGGCGAGGCTCTGCTGGCGGCCGAGCCAGTCCTCGGTGCGGCTGGTCCGGCAGCCGTCGTCGGCGGCGAGCACCGTCACCGGGAGCCCGTCCGGCAGCGGTGCGGCGCGGCGCAGCCCGGCCAGGTCGGCGGCCTGGTCGAGGTAGGCCGTGTTCTCGCGGAGCAGGGCGCGCAGGCCGCGTCCGGTCCGGTAGCAGTGCCGCACCAGCGGCGCCGGGGCGAGGTCCTCCCGGCGGACGGTGGAGGCCCGCGCGACCAGCCGCCGCACAGCGGGGCCGAGGAGGTACGGCACCGCCAGGGCCGTGGCCGCGCCGGCCGCCGCCCGGGCCGCCGCGTCCCGGAGCGCGGGCGCCGGGAGCGGACGCGGGGCGGGCTCGCTGCTCCCGTCCAGCAGGACCAGCCCTGCCGTCCGGTTCGGATGGAGCCGGGCGAAGGCTTCCACGTGGAACCCGGCCAGCGAATGGCCCGCCACCGTGCACGGCTCGCGCAGCCCGAGCGCGTCCAGCACGGCCCGGATGCGCTCCGCCTCGTCCGTCAGCGTCGGACCGCCGGTCCGGGTGGCGGGCGCCGGTGCGCTCAGCCCGTAGCCGGGCCGGTCGAAGCGGACCACGGTGCGGTAGGGGGCGAGGAACGGCACCACCAGGTCCCAGTCGAACCAGCTGCTGCCGAGCCCGCCGGTGAGCAGGCAGACCGGACCCGTGCCCTCGGTCCGCACGTGCAGGGGCGTACCGCCGATCCGCAGGAACCTGGCGGCGGAGGCCGTCACGGCCCCACCCCCTGCCGTCCGGCCCGGTCGTGTTCGTCGCTGTTCCGCCCGGCCCGGCTCCGGGCCCGGCTCGGTGCCGGCGGTGCCGGGCGGCCCCGGAGCAGGCCCAGGGCCAGGACGGCCAGCCAGACCGCGACCTCCAGCACCCAGGCCGTGTACGCCACCGCGCTGAGCATCAGCAGGGCGGCGACGACGGGCCGGGCTTTCGGCCGGCCGGGGTGGGGGCTGGGCACGATTCCACCCTAACCGGCGGCAAACTCCACCCCAACCGGGCGGAAACGGGCATCGTCACCGAGGCCGGCACGGCCGCCGTCCGAACCGGTTCGAGACACCCCGCCGGACCGTGTATTGTTCTCCAGGTCAGCAGGCGCCGCTAGCTCAGTTGGTTAGAGCAGCTGACTCTTAATCAGCGGGTCCGGGGTTCGAGTCCCTGGCGGCGCACAGACATTGGGGAGCCTCTCGCATCAGCGAGGGGCTCTCCGATTTTTTTGCCCTTCGGCGTCCGTTTTGCGTGTGATGTCGGTCTCGCTTGCCGCTTCGACGGAGCCAACCGACCCATTCGGTACGTCCTGGGCTGTAAACCGGAAATGGGACAAAGGTCCCCCACCTCCGATGTCCCCGCCGTGCAGGCCGGCCCGGTCCGCCCGCAGGAAAGGCCGCGCCTTGTCCCAGAATCCCCAGAGCGGCCGCCGCACGCCGTCCGTCCGACTGCGCCCGGTGAAGCGCCTCAAGCGGCCCCCGGCGTACCCGGCCGACGGCACCGGCAGCACCGGCGGTACGGGTGGCGGCCGGAAGGCCCGCCGCCCGAAGCGCACCGGCTGGCGCCGGCTGATCCCGACCTGGCGGATGACCCTGCTCGGGTTCGTCACCGCGGTACTGCTCGGCATCGGCCTCTTCGCGCTCGGCATCACCCTGGTGAAGGTGCCGGACGCGCACGCCGCCGCGACCGCGCAGAGCAACACCTGGCTCTACCAGGACGGCTCGGTGATCGCCCGGACCGGTCAGACCAACCGGCAGAACGTCCCCCTCGACAAGGTCTCCCCCGCCGCCCAGCACGCCGCGCTGGCCGCCGAGGACCGCAATTTCTACCACGAGGGCGCCGTCAACGTGACCGGTCTGGTCCGCGCCGCCGTCAACACCGCCAAGGGCGAGGGCACCCAGGGCGGCTCCACGATCACCCAGCAGTACGTGAAGAACACCTACCTCAGCCAGAAGCAGTCCATCACCCGCAAGGTGAAGGAGCTCTTCATCGCCATCAAGGTGGACGCCACCCAGTCCAAGGACGACGTGCTCTCCGGCTACCTCAACACCTCCTACTACGGGCGCGGCGCCTATGGCATCCAGGCCGCTGCCCAGCAGTACTTCGGCGTCGACGCGTCCGGTCTCAACCCCGCCCAGGGCGCCTACCTGGCCGCCCTGCTGAACGCCCCGAGCGCCTACGACGTCGCCACCGCGACCCCCGCCGGCAAGCAGAACGCGGTGAACCGCTGGAACTACGTCCTGGACGGCATGGTGAAGGAGGGCTGGCTCTCCGCCGAGGAGCGGACCGCCACCACCTTCCCCGAGGTCAGGGACCCGCAGGCCCAGCTCGGCCTCTCCGGCCAGGCCGGCTACCTGGTCAACGCGGCCACCGAGTACCTCACCGGCAACCAGATCATCAGCGAGTCCGAGCTGGCCAAGGGCGGCTACACGATCAAGCTGACCGTCGACCCGACGCGCCAGCAGGCCCTCCAGGACTCGGTCCAGGCCCAGCTGCACGACACCCTGAACCCGGACAAGCGGAAGAAGGACGCGGCCGCCCAGGCCGGCGCCGTCTCCGTCGACCCGAAGACCGGTGCCGTGGTCGCCCTGTACGGCGGGGTCGACTACACGAAGCACTACATCGACAACGCGACCCGGCGGGACTACCAGGCCGGCTCCACGTTCAAGGCGATCGCCCTGGCGGCGGCGCTGGAGAACGACGCCAGGACGCAGTCCGGCCAGACCGTCACCCCGCGCACCGTCTACGACGGCACCAGTGGCCGCAAGGTCCGCGGCGGGAAGGGCACCCCCTACGCGCCGCCGAACGAGGGCGACAAGAGCTACGGCCAGGTCACCCTCCAGCAGGCCACCGACTGGTCGGTGAACTCGGTCTTCGCCCAGCTCGCCCAGGACACCGGGCTGCAGAAGGTCCGGGACACCGGCATCGCGCTCGGCCTGCCCGGCGGCACGCCCGGCCTCGACCCGGTGCCGTCCATCCCGCTCGGCGCGGCCACCCCGAGCGTGCTCGACATGGCCGGCGTGTACGCCACGCTGGACAACGGCGGCAAGCAGATCACCCCGTGGCTGGTGCAGTCGGTGGACCGCGAGGGCGAGGCACTCCCGCTGCCGGCCCACAAGGCCACCCAGGCGGTCAGCGAGGAGACCGCGCGCGAGGTGACCGCGATGCTGCAGGGCGTGGTCAGCGACCCGGGCGGCACCGGCTGGCGCGCGAAGGCGCTCGGCCGGCCGGTGGCCGGAAAGACCGGGACGACGGACGACCAGAAGTCGGTCTGGTTCGTCGGCTACACCCCCGAGCTGGTGACCTCCGTCGCCCTGTTCGGCCAGGACCCGGCCAGTGGCGCCCAGGTCAGCCTGAGCGGTACCGGCGGGATCGACGGCGCGGCCGGCGGCCAGTACCCCGCGCAGATCTGGACCGGCTACATGAAGGCGGCCCTGAAGGGCGTACCGGTCACCGACTTCGCCTCGCCCTCGGGCAAGGACGGCTCCTGGTCGGACAGCGGCTCGTCGTCGGGCGGGACGGACGGCTCGTCGACCCCGTCCGGCACCCCCTCGGCCCCGGCCCCGGCCTCGCCGAGTACCGGCCCGGGCTCCGGCGCCTCGCCGGGCGCAGCGGGCGGCTCCGGCGGGTCGTCCGGCGGCCAGGGCTCCGGGACGTCCGGCGGGCAGGGCGGCACGGGAGGCGGGAACGGCGGCGCAACCACCGCCCCCACCCAGCAGCCCACCTCGCCGCCTACCACCCGGCCGACCGGCCGGCCGACCCGGACGCCGGCCCCGACCACCGCACCCACCACGGGGCCGACCACGGCCCCGACCACCGCTCCCCAGCCGTCGGGCGGGACGGGCGGGAGCGGAGCCGGTTCGGGGACGGGCTCCGGCTCGGGCTCCGGGGTCCCGGCGGCGGCCGGCGCGGCGCAGTAGTCGGTGGCCGGTCGGGCCCGGTCGGTCGTGGGCAGCAGGTAGCAGGTAGCAGACCCGTCGGAGGGTGGTGATCCGGCGCGGGACGGGCG
The DNA here is from genome assembly GCF_045208415.1 of Kitasatospora sp. NBC_01560. Taxonomy (NCBI): domain Bacteria; kingdom Bacillati; phylum Actinomycetota; class Actinomycetes; order Kitasatosporales; family Streptomycetaceae; genus Kitasatospora; species Kitasatospora sp. NBC_01560. The sequence continues at coordinate 3,564,149 of NZ_CP109364.1, forward strand.
GGTGGCTTCGGCCGCCCGCCCGTCGTCGTTCGGGGTGCCGGCTGCGGTCTCCGTGCACTGGACGTTGCGCACAGTTGGGGGCAGGACCAAATGACGGAATGGCGCCTTACCGAAACGATGACATGACTGTCACAATGCCTCGGTGTACAGCTCAAAGCCCCTGCTCGGCTCCTCCCCCGGCAGAACCCTCGGCCTCACCCTCGCGCTGGTCTCCGCCTTCGCCTTCGGCGGCTCCGGAACGGCCGCCAAGCCCCTGATCGAGGCGGGGATCTCCCCCCTGCACGTGGTCTGGCTCCGGGTCGCCGGCGCTGCCGTCGTCCTGCTCCCGCTCGCCTACCGCCACCGCGACGCGGTGCTCCGGCGTCCCGGGCTGCTCCTCGGCTTCGGCCTGCTCGCCGTGGCCGGCGTCCAGGCCTGCTACTTCGCGGCGATCTCGCGCATCCCGGTCGGCGTCGCCCTGCTCATCGAGTACCTCGGCCCGCCGCTGCTGCTCGGCTACGTGAAGTTCGTCCAGCGCAAGCCGATCAGCCGCGGCGCGGCCGTCGGCGCGGGCGCGGCGGTGGCCGGCCTCGCCTGCGTGGTGGAGGTCTGGAACGGCCTGAGTTTCGATGCCCTGGGTGTCCTGTTCGCCCTCGGGGCGGCCTGCTGCCAGGTCGGCTACTTCGTCCTGGCCGACGCCGGCAGCCGGGGCGACCGCCCGGTCGACCCGATCGCCGTCAGCGCCTACGGCCTGCTCATCGGCGCGGTCCTGCTCACGGCGTTCACCCGCCCCTGGAACGCCGACTGGAGCGTCCTCAGCGGCGACGTCGTGATGAACGGGCACGCGGTGCCCGCCCTCCTCCCGGCCGCATGGATGATCCTGATCGCGACCGTGCTCGCCTACCTGACCGGTGTGATCGCGGTCCGGCACCTGTCGCCGCCGGTCGCCGGAGTGGTGGCCAACCTGGAGGCGGTCGTCGCCACCGTCCTGGCCTGGTTCCTGCTCGGCGAGCACCTGGGCGTGCCGCAGGTGGCCGGCGGTCTGCTCGTCCTGACCGGTGCCTTCGCCGCCCAGGCGAGCAAGCCTGCGGGCGCGGGCGAGGTCACGGAGCCGGCGGGGGCTCCGGGGGCGGGCGCCGATCGGGCGGGAGCCCCGTTGGTGGAGGCGTCCACGGCGCGGACGAGCACCGGCACGTAGCGATCCGCCGCTGCCGGGGTTGGCGGCGGGGTTGCTGGGGTTGCCGGCGGGGTTGCTGGGGTTGGCGGCGGGGTTGCTGGGGTTGCCGGCGGGGTTGCCGGGGCGACGGCCTCGGGCGACGGGAGGTCGGACCACCGGGGCCGGGACGCCCGGTCCGCGGGCCCCGTCGCCCTGGGCGACCGGCCTGCCCGGCCGGGCAACCGTGCGGAGCGGGACGCCGACGCCGGGGAGCAGCCGGCCGCACGATCCTGAAGCCCGCTCCGGACGGACCGGCGGGCCGGGGCCGCGACGGGCGGGCCTCCACCCGCACCTGCCGGGCCCCGGCCGGCTGCCGGCCCCGGAGCCTGCTGCCACAGGCTTCGGGTCAGTGGCCGACCCAGCCGAACCAGTCGAGGTGATTGAGCGGCCACACCACGGCCGACACCGGGCCGACCACGTTCTCGACCGGCACCGCGCCGGCGCCCGGCCCGCGCTGGTGGTACCGGGAGTCGGCGGAGTCGCTCCGGTGGTCGCCCTCCACCCAGACGTAGCCCTGGGGCACCGTCACCGGGCCGAAGTCCAGCCCGGCGCAGGAGTTGTCGCCGGGGTGGAGGTAGGGCTCGTTCACCGTCGCACCGTTGACGGTGAGCGTGGTGCCGGAGCACTGCACGGTCTCGCCGCCCGTCGCGATGACCCGCTTGACGAGGTAGTTGTCGTCCTTCGGCGGGACGAGACCGACGAAGGCGAGTGCCGAGCTCAGCGCCCGGGTGACCGGGTTGCCGTCGACCGGTTGCGGCGGCAGCCAGTTCCCCGGGTCCTTGAACACGATCGGCTCACCGGCCTTCGGCTCCCAGCCGGTGAGCGGCGCGAACTTGTTCACGCCGACGCGGTCGCCGATCCGCAGGGTGTTCTCCATCGACCCGGAGGGGATGGTGAAGACCTGGAACAGGCAGGTCTTGATCAGCAGCGCGACCACCAGGCCGACCGCCGCCATCGCGGGGATCTCGATCCACCACGGCCGGTGACGACGCCCCGCCCGCCGGGCCGTGGAGCCCGTGGTCTTCGAGGCGGTCCTCGATGCCGCCCTCGATGCCGCCCTTGATGCCCGGGCCGCCTTGCCCGTCCGCGCCCGCCGGGCCGCGGCGCGGCCGCCCGGGGCTCCGGGGATCCCGGGCGCGCCCGCACTGCCGGGGCCGCCCGCACCACCGTCGCCGTTGCCGGCACCACCATGGCCGGCAGCCGGGGCCGGAGGGGTCCCGGCATCGCTGTGCGTATCGGGCAGGTTCACCGCCATCGTCGCTGCTCCACCTCTCCGGCTGGGGGAAACCTGCACGCTACGCCAACCGGGAAGCCTCGCGAAATCGGGCATTTACCCGCGCCAGACAACACCGCCCGACGGGGCAGGGTTGCGGAGCATCTCAGGAAACCCGCCCACGGGACAGCCCCACGACGGCCTCCGCGCCGGACGGGACGGGTGCCGAACCCCGGACGCCTCGCACGACGGGCGTGCCCACAGGTGGGCCGGCGGCCCACAGGCGGGTGGGCGCAGGCGGTGGGCGCAGGCCGTTGGGCGCACGGGTGGCGCGGGTGCCGCGGGTGGCACGGGTGTGCCGACGGGGTCCGCGGGGCCTGCGGGGCCTGCGGGGTCCGTAGAAGGCGGACGGAGGCGGACGGGTCGTGCCGCGACGGCCGGCCGTCAGCCGGTGGCGCCCTGGCCCGTCCCCGCGTCGCTGGCGATCTTCTCGTGGTGGCGGATGACCTCGGCGATGATGAAGTTGAGGAAACTCTCCGCGAACACCGGGTCCAGGTGCGCGCCGGCGGCCAGCTCACGCAGCCGGCTGATCTGGTCGCGCTCACGCGCCGGGTCCGCCGGGGGCAGCTTGTGTTCGGCCTTCAGCCGGCCGACCCGCTGGGTCGCCTTGAACCGCTCGGCCAGCATGTGGACCACCGCGGCATCGATGTTGTCGATGCTCTCGCGCAGACTGGTCAGCTCGGCCCGCACGGCATCGTCGATCCCCCCGTACAGTCCGGCATCGGGGGTCGTGGGGTGATCCGTCATCGGGGCGGCTCCGCGGCTCTCTGGTGGGTGGGCACCCGGCCGTCCGAAGGCCGGGGATCAGGCCCGGGCAAATCTAACAGGGCCCCCGGCGCGGGTCCGCACCATTTGGCGTATCCGTCCACGATCCGGACGGGCGGACGGACACCTCGGCGCCGGAGCCTCCCGATGCTGCTGCATTCCGGCCCCGGCACGGCGCGGCGCTACTTGTGGCCGCCCCCGGGCCGCCCCGTAGGCTGGGCGGCGGCATGACCGGACGTGACGAATCAGCAGTTCCTCAGTACTGGAGGTACCGATCGTGGCAACCACCCGCACCGCGCACACGGCTTGGGAAGGCAACCTGCTCGACGGCAAGGGCCAGGTGACCTTCGCGTCGTCCGGCATCGGCGAGTACCCGGTCTCCTGGCCGGCCCGCTCCGAGGAGCCGAACGGCAAGACCAGCCCCGAGGAGCTCATCGCCGCCGCGCACTCCGCGTGCTTCTCGATGGCTCTCTCGCACGGCCTGGCCGGCGCCGGCAACCCGCCCGCGAAGCTCGACACCCAGGCCGATGTCACCTTCCAGCCCGGCACCGGCATCACCGGCATCCACCTGACCGTCATCGGCAGCGTGCCCGGCCTCGACGAGGCCGGTTTCGTGAAGGCCGCCGAGGACGCCAAGGCGAACTGCCCGGTCAGCCAGGCCCTGACCGGCACGACCATCACCCTGACGGCCAAGCTGGCCTGACACCCCGCCGGGCCGCGACGGCTCCGAGGGAGCCGGGTGCCCTCCGGTGTTCCCAGGGAGATCCCCCGGGTGACTCCGGACGGGCGCCGGCGAGGCAGCGCGCGTAGCTGCGATGCGCGCATTCCCGGCGCTCGACCGGCGCTCAACGGCGCACACGGGAAGCACACGCCCCCGGTGCACATCATGTGATGTGCACCGGGGGCGTCTGCACGTACCGGCACACATGGCGCGAAAGCGGGTGAATCACCCTGGCGGCGGTTACCGCGCGTTGCCGCCGCGTCCTATGATCGGCCGCAGCGCCCTGTTCTTCACGCAGCTCCCACCCGAGCGCTCCATCGTGAGCACTCCGCACCGGACTGCGCGGACCTCGACAGCGTGCGCGCGCCGGCCGCCGCAGTTCCGGGTGACCGGCCGGACCAGCCTTGAGCGTCAAGCGTCAGCAGCGGACGGGAGCATGCCGTGCCGGGCCAGAACGAGGGGGCCGACGCACACCACCCAGGCGTGCGGCACGAGGAGTCGCACCACCACCGCCACCTCCGGCCGCCGAGCGTCCGTTCCACCAACGGCAGCCCCACCGGCGGCGTTTCCGGCACCGGCATTCCTGTCGGCGGCGCCCCTCTCCTCGGTGGCCCCAGCACTGAAGCCGCCCACGGCCCGGCCGTGGCTGCCGCGCCGGGTGACGGCCGCGGCACCGTCCTCCGCGCGGCGAGGGGCGTGGCGAACGGCACGACGCACGGCGTCACCAACGGGCCTGACGTCGAGGCAGGGGCCGAGGCCGGGGTCATCCTCTGCCCGACCTGCTCGGCCCCCCTCGCCAACGGCCCGCACGAGCCCCCCGACCGGGCCGACCTGCCGCCCGCGGGGACCGACCGGCTGCTGGCCGCACTGAGCGCGAGCGAGTCGCGGTTCCGCGCCGCCTTCTGCGACGCCGGCATCGGCATGGCCCTGATCGACCCCGAGGACCGGATCATCGAGGTCAACCCCGCCTTCGCCGCCCTCGTCGGCTGCGGGGTCGGTGAGCTGGTGCGCACTCACATCCACGAGGTCATCGACCCGGAGGGCATGCCGGAGCGGCTGTTCCCCGCGCTGGTCCGCGGCGAACGCGAGCGCCTCAGGGTGGAGAAGCAGCTCCGGCACCGCGCGGGCCGCACGGTGTGGAGCAAGGTGACCATCACGCTGATCCGGGACGGCTCGGGCAGCCCGCTCTACACACTCGCGATGGTCGAGGACATCACCGAGCAGCGCCGGCTCGGCGACCGCCTGGAGTACCAGGCCCTGCACGACCCGCTGACCCGGCTGCCCAACCGGACCTTCTTCTTCGAACGGCTCGACGCCGCCTGCCTGACGGCCACCGGCCCGGCCGCCCCGGCCGGCCCGGGGGAAGGCACAACGGAAGGCGCGACCGCGGTCGGCGCAGGGACCGGCCCGGTCGGCGACTCGGTCGGCGGCCCGGTCGGCAGCTCGACCAACAACGCGGCCGTGACGGGCCCGACCACGGCGGGTCCAGGCGCGGCGGGTCCGGGCGCGGCGGACGGCCGCCGGGTAGGCGTCTGCTACCTCGACCTCGACGGTTTCGCCGCGATCAACGAGACCCTCGGCCACCACATCGGCGACCAGTTGCTGATCGCCGTCGCCACCCGCCTGCGGCGCGGGTTCTCCGGGCACAGCACCCATCTGGTGGCCCGGATGGGCGGCGACGAGTTCGCCGTCCTGGTGACCGACAGTCAGGGCAGCGGCCAGCTGACCGAGCTGGCCGCCCGCCTCCTCGAAGCGCTGGAGCAGCCGTTCGACGTGGCCGGGCACCGGCTGGTGGTCACCGCGAGCGTCGGCGTCGTCGAACGCTCCGTGCACGAGACCACGCCGACCGACCTGGTCAAGGACGCGGACGCCACCCTCTACTGGTCCAAGGCGGACGGCCGGGCCCGCTGGACCCTCTACGACCCGGACCGGGGCGCCCACCAGCTGACCCGCCAACTGCTCGCCACCGCACTCCGACCGGCCCTGGAACGCGGCGAGTTCACCATCGAGTACCAGCCCCTCGTCGGCCTCGCGGACGGGGCGGTGCACGGCGCGGAGGCCCTGGTCCGCTGGCGCCACCCCCGGTACGGGACGCTCTCGCCGGACCGCTTCATCCCACTCGCCGAGGAGTCCGGCGCGATCGTGCCGCTCGGCAAGTGGGTGCTGGAGGAGTCCTGCCGTCAGGCGAAGCGCTGGCTCACCGAGTTCCCCGGGACGGAGACCTTCGTGAGCGTCAATCTGGCGGCCCGCCAGATCTGGGACTCCGACGTGGTCGCCGACGTGGCCCAGGCGCTCGACAGCACCGGCCTGCCGGCCCGGCTGTTGCAGCTGGAGATCACCGAGAGCGCACTGCTCGGGCCCGGCGGGCGACCGTTGCAGGCCCTCCAGGCGCTCGCCGACATGGGCGTCCGGATCGCGATCGACGACTTCGGCACCGGCTACTCCAACCTGGCCTACCTCTCCCGCCTGCCGGTGCACGTCCTGAAGCTGGACGGCACCTTCATCGAGGGCTTCCGTGATCCGGCCCCCACGGACCGGGCCGAGCTCTCCTCGTTCGGCTCCCGGCGGAGCGACGCCGACGAGCAGATCGTCGGAGCGATGGTGCAGCTGGCACACACCCTCGGCCTGACCGTCACCGCCGAGGGGATCGAGAGCGCGGCGCAGGCCGAACGGCTGCGGCTCACCGGCTGCGACACCGCCCAGGGCTGGTACTTCGCCCGGCCCGGCGAGGCCGAGCGCGTCGCGGCCATACTCCGGGAGAACCGCCTCACCCCGGGCAAGCGCCCCGGAGCGGTCCGGCCGTAGCGCCCGCCCGGACGGTACGAGGGGCCGTACGTACGGGCGGGGCGAGGGGCGGGCTGCCGTGGAACGGCTCAGGTCGCGGCGGGCTGCCCGGTCAGGCCGTACGCGCGGGCGATCAGCTCGTAGGAGCGGTGCCGGGCCTCGTGGCCGTGGATGTGCGAGGTGACCATCAGCTCGTCCACGCCGGTCCGCTTGCGCAGCGACTCCAGGCCGTCGGCCACCTCGCCGGGCGAACCCAGGACGACGTTGCCCAGCAGGTCGTCGACGAAGTCCGCCTCCAGCGGGCTGTAGGGGTAGGACTCGGCCTCCTCGGGGGTGGGGATCGGGCCCGGGTTCCCGCGGCGCAGCCTGAGCATGCCGAGCGCGACCGTGCGGGCCAGCCTGCGGGCGGACGCCTCGTCGTCGGCTGCGACCGCACTCACCCCGATCAGCGCGTACGGCTCGTCGAGCACGGCCGAGGCGCGGAAGGACGAGCGGTAGAGGTCGAGCGCCGGGACGGTGTTGACGCTGCTGAAGTGGTGTGCGAACGCGAACGGCAGGCCGAGCCGGCCTGCCAGCTGGGCGCTGAAGCCGGACGAGCCGAGCAGCCAGATCGGCGGCCGTCCGTCCCCCTTGGGAACGGCGGTGAGCCGGGCGAAGGAGTGGCCGTCCGGGAAGTCGCCGTCGAGGAAGTGGGTCAGCTCGGCGAGCTGCTGCGGGAAGTCGTCGGCCCCTTCGGCGAGGCCGCGGCGCAGGGCCCGGGCGGTGGCCGGGTCGGTGCCGGGGGCGCGGCCCAGCCCGAGGTCGATCCGGCCGGGGTGCAGCGCCTCCAGGAGCCCGAACTGTTCGGCGATCGCCAGCGGGGCGTGGTTGGGCAGCATGACGCCGCCCGAGCCGAGCCGCAGCGTCCTGGTGTGGGCTCCGAGGTGGGCCAGCAGGACGGCGGGCGTAGAACTGGCGACACCGGGCATTCCGTGGTGCTCGGCGACCCAGAAGCGGTGGTAGCCCCACTCCTCCGCGCTGCGGGCGAGCTCCGTGGTCGCGGCGAGCGCCTCGCTCGGGGTGTAGCCGACGCCGACGCTCGCCAGGTCCAGGATGGAGAGCGGCGCCGGCGCCGTGCCGCGGACGGTGCCCCGGATCGCCGCCCCGGTCTGCGGCTCCGGTCCGCGCTCCTGCTGGTCCTCGGTGGTCATACCGTCCGCCCTCCTGGCTGTCCTGATGGCCGTCCCGGCAGGCGTGTTCGTGGCCGCCGGGGAGCGACCGCCTCCTTGGCCGGCGGTCGCTGCTGCCGAGGGGGGTCAACCACACGGTCGGGCCCGGTGTTCCCGATTCCTGACCGCTGTCTCCTGCCACCCGGGCCCACCCGCGGCGCCCGGTGCCCAGCGCCCGCTGCTCGCACGGGGCGAATGGGACGGACAGGGCGGACAGGGCGGACAGGGCGGACGGGGAAGACGGGCCGGGCCAGGGGCGGCCGGACCTGCCGCCTACCGACCGTTCGGCTGACGCAGAGCCAGCAGGCGAACACGCGTGGCGACTTCACGCCAGCGCGGGAAGTCGCCAGCCGCAGGACTCGCGATCGACCGGCGGCGTCCGGCAGGCTTGTTACCGGAGCGGATCATCCAACCGGATCCGCCCTCATCAGCAAGGTCGTCGGGCTGGACCAGCGCCGTTCGATCCCCGCGAGCCCCTGGAGCGGCACCCCGCCCCAGGGGCTCGCGCCTTCTCGCGCCTTTGTGTGAGGCGCAGCACAGGCGGGGTGCTTCATGGCATGAAAAGTCGAGGCGCTAGCGTTGTCCCCTGCAGCCATCTGCTCCCCCGGGCAGCCTGGAGGGAGTAGGACACATGGACATCGCAGCGGTGGTCGGATCCTCATGGATCTGCGCCTTGGCGCTCTTCGCCGTACTCGGCGACGCCTTCCTCCCTTTCATCCCCAGCGGGACCCTGGTCATCCTGGCCGTGCTCAAGACGGCGCAGATAGACGGCGCCCCGGTGCTGCTCGGGCTCGGCGTTGCCGTGGCCTCCTTCCTCGGTGACCTCCTGCTGCTCCAGCTCGCCAGGCGCGGGGCCCCTTCGGTGCAGCGGCGGCTCGAACACCGCCCGAAGCTCGCGGCCAGCGTGACCCGGGTGCAACAGGCGCTGGACGGCCGAACCACCGGGGCGGCGGCCGCGATGGTGGTGATCGCCCGGTTCGTTCCGGCCGGGCGGACCGTCATCGACCTGGCGATCGGACACTCTCCCGCGGCCCAGCCGCGCCGGTTCCTCCGCTGGTCCGCGCTGGCCGCACTGATCTGGGCCGCCTACATCGTGACGCTGGGCTGGCTCAACAGCCACTGGTTCGACACCGCCTGGCTGAGCCTGGCCGTCTCGTGCACCGCCGCGACCGCGATCAGCACCGCCATCGCGCGCGTCGTCCGCCGCAACCGCAGGCTCGCCACCATCTGACGCCCGCCCCCGGAAGCACCGCCGGCACGGGCGCGGGCACAGGCGCAGCTGTGGGCACAACCGCGGGCACAACCGCCGGAACGGACACAGGCGCGCGCAGCCGTGCCGGCACCACCGCCGAGGCCCAGGGTCTGAGCTGGAGCAGGCCCCTGAGCCGGCGGCACAGTGACGCCAGGGGCGGCCACGGAAAGGCGATCGGCCGCACGGCACCCGGGAGTTCATCCACCGCCGCGGGGGTACCCGCCCGCCGCCGACGAGTCTGTCGAGCGCGCCGCCGAACCGGCCACAGGACACCCGGAGGCGCCGCCGAGCGTCACAGGACGGCAACAGAAGGCTGATCTCCGCAGCCCCCGGGAACGCATTCTGCGTATTGACTGATGACAAGCCTCGGCACCTTGGTGACCCCTGGGTCCCCATGGCATGCTTGCGGCGGAATAATCATACATTTGCCCGATTTGACCGGTACGGCCCACGGAGACCGTCACCCATCCGGCCAGCGGCACCCAGGGGAGACCATGACCAACATCTCGCGCAGGACCATGCTCAGTGCCACCGCCGCGACTGTGGCTCTCGGCGCGGTGACGGCGTGCTCCAGCGGCGGATCGGGGTCGGGTCCGGGGTCGAGTTCCGCCCCGGGGCCGGGCGGAAGCAGTACGGCCGGCGGGCAGACGGGCAGCGGCAGCCCGAGTCAGGGCGCGACCAAGGGCACCCCGATCGGTGACGGCTCGAACGCGGACACCGGTCCCCAGCCGAACCAGCCCAAGGCGGAGAAGCTCAAGCCCGGCGAGCGGCCGCCGCAGTTCGTGGTGTTCTCCTGGGACGGCGCCGGCGGGACGGACGACAACCAGTTCCCCCGCTTCCTCAAGCTGGCCGAGGAGCACAAGGCCTCGATGACCTTCTTCCTCTCCGGGATCTACACCCTCCCGAAGGGCAAGTCCGAGCTGTACCACCCGCCGAAGCACTCGGTCGGCGCCTCCGACATCCCGTTCCTGTCCGACGGCGCGGTCAAGAGCACGCTGAAGCTGATCAGCCAGGCCTGGCTGGCCGGCCACGAGATCGGCACCCACTTCAACGGGCACTTCTGTTCGAGCCGGCCGGACGGCAACGGCGTCAACAAGTGGACCCCCGAGGACTGGCAGAGCGAGATCGACCAGGCGATATCGTTCGTCACCCAGTGGCGGACCAACACCGGCTTCACCGACGTCGACCCGCTCCCCTTCGACTACAAGAAGGAGCTCATCGGCGGGCGCACTCCGTGCCTCGAAGGACAGAAGACCCTGCTGCCGACCGCCGCCAAGCTGGGCTGGAAGTACGACGCCAGCTCCTCGGGCGGCCAGCAGATCTGGCCGCAGAAGGTGCAGGACGGCAAGGTCTGGGACTTCCCGCTGCAGAGCATCCCGTTCCCCGGGCACACCTTCCAGGTGCTCTCGATGGACTACAACATCCTGGCCAACCAGTCGGCCGGCAGCACCAAGGGCGACCCTGCCAAGTACAACGACTGGCGCACCCAGGCCCGGGACTCCTACCTGGCCGGGTTCGACCGTGCCTACAACGGCAACCGCGCGCCGTTCTTCATCGGCAACCACTTCGAGCAGTGGAACGGCGGCATCTACATGGATGCCGTCGAGGAGACCCTCAAGACCATCGCGGGCAAGCCGGACGTCCGGCTGGTCTCGTTCCGGCAGCTGGTCGAATGGCTGGAGATCCAGGACCAGTCCACCCTGCGCAAGCTGCGCACCCTGAACGTCGGGCAGGCGCCCGCCGGTGGGTGGGAGTCCTTCCTCGGCGCCGCCGGCTGACCCGACCGCGACCGGGAGCGGCGCCCGCCGTCGGCGGGGCTGCGACAGGCCGACGAAGTGGGGCCGCCCCACTTCGTCGGCCTGCCCCGTTCGACAGGGCCCTGGCGGCGGGACCCGTCGACGGCCGGCCGACTCCGCCCGGGGAGCTCTAGCGGGCGGCGGGATCGGGGTCGAGCAGGCGCTGCACCACAGCCTCCGTGCCGGCCCGGCCCCAGAGGATCGAGTAGTGGTTGGTGTCCGGCACCAGTACCGCCGCCACCTTGGCCGGATCCAGCCCGGCCGCCGCGATCCGCTTGTCGTCGTAGAGGGCCTGCGGTTCGTCGAGCAGACCGCGCTCCGCCCAGAGCAGGTCACCCCGGCAGGGCAGCCGGTGCACCGCGGCGGCGGCGTCCTGGTCCAGCAGGACCTGTGCGCCGTCGATCCGCACGGCCTCCAGCACGCAGGAGGAGCGCAGTTCGGGCTCGGCGCCGATCAGGTCGCGCTGGGTGTACACGTCGATCTCGTCCGACCAGTCGGCGCGGAAGGCCGGGTGCTGCTGCCAGAAGGCCCGGTAGGCGGCCCGGTCCGGGAACGTCGTCGACAGCCTCGCCAGGGCCGGGCCGAGCACGGCGGCCAGGGCGTCGTCCTCCCGGACCCCCGGCGGCAGTGGGAAGGTAACGGCACCGTCGACCAGCACCACCCGACTGACAAGTCCGGGGTGCCGCACGGCCGTCAGGGTCGTGACCCAGGCGCCCATGGAATGCCCGACGAGCACCGTCGGGCCGAGGTCGAGCGCGGTGATCAGGGCGGCCACGTCGTCGGCGTGCCGGGCCAGGCCGTACGGCCCGCCCAGACCGCGACTGGCCCCGCGTCCGCGGAGGTCGGGCGCGAGCAGCGTGGCCCGGCCGACGAGCCGGCGGGCGACCTCGAACCAGGCAAGGCCGTTGGCGGTGATGCCGTGCACCGCCACAATGGTCGGCGCTCCGGCCACGCCGGCGGGCCAGCGGAGCACCGCCAGCTCGCCGCCGGGTACGGGGACGGTCAACTGCTCGGGCTGAAGTGGCCGGCTCACGCGGGACTACCTCCGGTAGGACGGGCACGGGGGACGCCGGTGCGACCGGCGGCCCGGGCCGAGCGGATGGAACGGGCGGCGCGGATCCGGGCAGGCAGTCCGGTCAGCCCTCCGGGCAACAGGTAAACGACCGCCACGAAGAGGCCGCCCAGCAGGAACAGCGGCTGGGAGAGCGGGACGCGCAGGATCGCGGGCAGGCCGGCGACGGCCTCCGAGTTCGCGAGATCGCCGAGCCGGTGGCCGGCCCAGGTGTAGAGGACGCCGCCGAGCAACGGGCCCCAGCGCGTACCGGACCCGCCGAGTACGACCATGACCAGCAGCGAGAGCGTCGCGTCGGAGCCGGCCGCCTGCGGGGTGGCACCGCCGGTCAGCAGCAGGTGGACCACACCACCCACCGCGGCGAGCGCTCCGGCGAGGACGAAGGCGATCAACTTGTACCCGTAGGGCCGGAGTCCGAGCACCTCGACCCGGCGCTCGTTCTCCTTGATGCCCTCCCAGACCCGCCCGGCCGGGGAACGGACGGCCCAGTGGACCACGAACAGGGTGAGCACCAGGTAGCCGACGGCGATCCAGTAGAGGTTGGCGGTGTTCTCGATGCCCAGCAGGGCGGCGGGCAGCCGGTCGGCCGGTGCCGAGCGGCCCTCCTCGCCGCCCGTGACACCGCCGGGGTTCCGCTGGACGAGGATCGAACCGGCCTGCGCGAAGGCAAGGGTGACCATGGAGAACCCGATGCCGGTGACGCGGAGGCTGACCGAGCCGAGCAGAAGGGCCAGCGCGACGGCACAGGCGATCCCGAAGAAGGCGGCGGCGGCGAGGGGGAGCCGGAGTTCCAGCATGGCGAGGTCGGTGGCGTAGAGGCCGGTCGCGAAGTAGAGCGCGTGGCCGAAGGAGAGCAGCCCGGTACGGCCGAGCAGCAGGTCGTAGCCGGTGGCGAGGCCCCCGTAGAGCAGGCAGAGGGCGATGAGTTGGAGGCTTCCGGGGCTGCCGAGCGGGCCGTCGAGCAGTCCCGGGACGGGAAGCGCACTGTATGGGGCGACAAGGAGCAGGATCAGCAGAGCGATCGGCCACCAGCGTAGCGCTCGGTGGAGCATTGTCGAGCTCCCGGTAATTGATTCACCTGTTCGAGGGATGGCGCCGGCCTCGTTCGTCTGTACAGAATGTGTCCCGGCAGGGCTGGTGTCAGTCCCCCCTGCCGGAGTGGCGGCAGTACGGTCGGCCGCGGTGCCACCGGTGCTCGTGCTGGGGATCCTGGCGCTCACGCGAGCCTCCCGGTGAGTCCGCGGGGTCGTACGAGGAGGAGTACCGCCAGCAGGACGACGACCGAGAGGTCGCCGAGCCCTGCGGCGGTGTAGTAGTTGGCGAACTGCTGGACGAGGCCGACGCACACCGAGGCCACGGCGGCCCCGGTGACGGAGCCCATGCCGCCCATCACGACAACGACAAAGGCAAAGATGAGCAGGCTGGTCCCCTGACCGGGATGGACCGAGCCGAAGTAGAGGCCGCCGAGGGCGCCGCCGAGCGCGGCGGCGGCTCCACCGATCGCGAAGACGAGCGTGAACGCCTTGCGGACGTCGACACCGAGCGCCGTGACCATCGCCCGGTCCTCGACGCCGGCCCGGACGATCAGCCCGTAGCGGGTTCGGGCGAGGAACAACCGAAGAGCGAGCAGCAGCACGGTGGCCGCAGCCACCAGCACGAACCGGTTGACCGGGACGGTCGCACCGAGCACGTGCCAAGTGCCGGAGAGCAGCTCCGGCTGGGGGAAGGGCCGGGCGTCCGCGCCCCAGACGCCCATCAGGAGAGCGGGCACGGCCAGGCCGACGCCGACCGTGGCGAGGATCTGGTCACGCGGCCGGCTGTAGAGCGGCCGGATCAGGAAGAACTCCAGCAGGACGGCGGCGGCCGTCCCGACCACCGTGCCGAACGGCACGGCCAGCCAGAAGGGGAAGCCGGCCTCGGCGCCGGCCCACCAGGTGGCATAGGCGCCGATGGAGAGCAGGGCGCCGTGAGCGAAGTTGAGCACGTCCATCAGACCGAAGATCAACGAGAGACCGGAGGCCACCAGGAAGTACAGCGCACCCAGCCCGAGTCCGGTACACGCGAGGAGAACAACAGTATCCATCAGGGGTTCACCTCCAGGGTGACAGCGGGAGCGGGGGTGGCCGGCGCCCGGCCGACCGGATCTGTCCCGGTGACTGCGGAGCCGGCCGCCACGGGGCCGGCTGCCGAAGCGCCGGCTGTCGCGGACCCTGCTGCCGCAGACCCGGTCCCCGGTCGGTGACTGCCGACACCGAGCAGGCGACGGGCGGCCTCCTCGTCGGCCAACAACTCGGCGGTGTCGCCCCGGTGCGCGGTGCGGCCGTCGGCGAGGACGGCGCAGGTGCCGGCCAGACGGCGGACGAGAGCGAGATTCTGCTCGACCAGGAGAACGGGTACGGTCTCGGCCGCGCGGGCCAGCACATCGGCCACCTCGGCAACGATCTTCGGCGCCAGCCCCTTGGTGGGTTCGTCGGCGATGATCAGCCGATTCCGGTTGAGCAGGGTCCGTCCGATGGCAACCATCTGCTGCTGGCCTCCCGAGAGGGTCCCGGCCAACTGGGCAGCCCGCTGCTTGAGTTCGGGAAACAGCTCATGAACGAGGTGATAGTCCGGTTCCGCGTCGCGGTCCCGCTCGGCCAGACGCAGGTTCTCCGCGACGGTGAGGCCCGCAAAGATCCCGCGGTCCTCCGGGGCGTAGCCGATGCCCTGACGGGCCACCAGATGAGTGCGGAGGGAGGAGAGTTCGGTACCGGCGAACAGGACACTGCCGGTGCGCGGCACCAGGCCCATCACGGCCTTGACCGTGGTGGTCTTGCCGGCGCCGTTGCGCCCCAGGAGCGCGGTGACACCGGTCGGCGCCACATCGAAGTCGACCCCGTGCAGGATGTGCAGCCCGTCCACGACCACCCGCAGGCCGCGCACCGAGAGGAGAGAGCCACCGGAAACCGGCGCTCCGGAGCGACCGGCAGCACCGGCAGCAAGGACCGCACCGACCGCACCGACCGCACCGACCGGACCATCACATCCGGCGACATCCGAGGAGGCAGTAGGGAGAGGGCCGGGAAGCGCAGCGTCGGTCACAGCGCCTCGCCCAGGTAGGCCTGTTGCACGGTGGCATCCGCCATCACTGCCCCAGGAGTGTCCAGTGCGAGCAGCGTGCCGTGATGCATCACGGCGAGGCGGTCCGCCAGGCCGAGCAGGACGTCCATGTGGTGCTCCACCATCAGTACGGTGCGGCCGAGGTCGCGGTGCACCGAGCGGATCAGCTCGGTCAGCGCCGGCACCTCCTCCGCACTCACTCCGGCCATCGGCTCGTCCAGCAGGATCAGCCGCGGGTCAGAGACCAGCAGGACGGCGAGTTCGAGCTTGCGCTTCTCACCGTGGGAGAGCGCGCTCGCCAATGTGTCGGCCCGGTGCGCCAGTTCGGTGCGCTCAAGCGTCTCGGCCACCTGACCCGGATAGCGGTCGGCGCGGCGCCAGATCCGGTACGAGGCCTGCGGCCCGGCCGCCGCCTGCGCGGCCAGCCGAACGTGGTCGGCCACCGTCATACCCGGCCAGAGGGAGGAGGTCTGAAAGGTCCGGCCGAGTCCGCGGCGCGCCCTGGCGTGGACGGCCTCGGCCGTGATGTCGGCGCCGTCGAGTTCGAGGGTGCCCCGGCTCGCCGGGTGGATACCGGAGATCAGGTTGAAGAGGGAGGTCTTTCCCGCACCATTGGGACCGATGAAGGCGATGAACTCGCCCTCCCCGACCGAGAAGGAGACATCCTCGACGATCGGCACACCGCGCACGGACCAGCCCAGGCCGGTGAGTCGCAACACCGGTACGGCCTCGACGACCGGTACGGCTCCGACGACCGAGGCGATCGAGCCCGCCGCCGCGGCCGCGCCGGACGACGTGGACGAAGCTGCGGCACCGACCGGCGACGCGGCGACGTCGGTGGCGGCAGCGGTGGCGGCAGCGCGCGGAGGTCCGTCCTCGGCGGGACTGGTGGGGCCGGTCATCCGGCTCAGCCCGCCATCGGGGCGACCGGGGGCGCCGCCTCGTCCGCGGTCAGCGCCTTCTCCACGGACGGCTTGGCCGCCGCACCGGAGCCGGTCAGCTTCACCTGGAACATCGGCTGGAGAAGGGCGTGGTCCTCGGCGCGTACCGTGATCCGGCCCTTCACCCCGTCGAAGCTCCACCCCTCCAGCGACTTCACCAGGGCCGACGTGTCGTCGGCCGACCCGTGGTTGGCCTCGATCGCGTGCACGATCATCTGAGCGGCGGTGAAGCCGTCCGGGGTGAAGATGTCCGAGCTGCCGCCGCCTGCGGTGACGGCCTCGTTCATGGCCTTCTCCACCGAAGTCCCGGCGGCACCGGCGAAGTAGTGGTTCAGGAAGGAGATCTTCTCCCCCGCCGGGCCGAAGAGCGGGTACGAGGCGGCGAGGTCGAGGCCGGTGACGACCTTGGTGTCGGCGAACACGTCCTGCTGGCTCAGCGCCGTCCACAGGGCTGCCGAGGTGTCGCCGGCCCAGGCGACGAACAGCAGGTCGGGCTTGGCGTTCCTGGCCTGGGTGGCGAACGGGGTCAGGTCGGTGGCGCTCGGCGGGGCGAGCACCGCGTCGACGATGGCGCCCTGGGCGCCGAGCACGGCCTTCACCGCGGCCACGTTGGCCTGGCCGAAGGCGCTGTCCTGCGCGAGTACGGTGACCTTCCTGCCCTTGGCGTCGCCGATGAACGAGGCTGCCGTCCTGATGTCCTGGTAGGACTGCCGCCCGGAGCGGAAGGTGTACGTGTTCAGGCCGGTGACCTTGTCGGCGGCTGCCGGGCCACTGATGAAGAGCACCTTGTTCTGGGCGGCGATCGGACCGACCTGGAGGGCGACGCCCGACGCGGTGGAGCCCGCCAGGATCCGGTGGCCCTTGCCGATCAGGTCCTTGGCGGCCGACACCGCCTTGGCCGGGTCGCCCGCGTCGTCCTGCTCCTCGAACTCGATCCGGTGGCCGTCGACCGCGCCGGTGCCCTTCGTCGCGTAGGCGAGGCCGGCCTTGAAGCCGTCCAGGTACTGCTTGCCGTACGCGGCCAGCGGCCCGGTCTTCGAATAGACCAGGCCGACCTTGACCGGGTTCTTGGTGCCGGCCCCGGAGCCTCCACCGCCCGCCGCACCGGTCCCCGCGGTGCCCGCCGCGGCGCAGCCGGCCGCCAGGAGGACGCAGGACGCGAGCGCGGCGAGCCGGCGGGCCCGACCGGCGGCTGACGTGCGGGCCCGGCCGGCGGCTGCGACGACGCCCGCGCCCGCGGGGGCACCGGGAGAGGTCCTGGTGGGGGCTGTCGAGCTGCGCATGGTGACCGACTCCTGAGGGTGCTTCGGGGGATGGATGCCGGAACCGTAGGTGCGGTCCGGAGGCGGCGACATGTGCCCGGGTGACGTATCGGCCCGCTCCGATGTGGCTGCGCTCCCCATACCGCCGGGCCGGCACCCGGGCGGCGCCCGGCCGATGTGGCCGCCTGCCATGCGCTCGCCCGCCCGCGTGGCGGCTGCCGCCATGGCACGGGCGGGCCCTGCACGGTGACGGTGGAACAGCAGAACGGACGCTCTCTCCCCTCACGAGGTGAACCCCTTGGACAAGGTCCTGGACTCCGCCGCCGACGCGGTCGGGGACATTCCCGACGGAGCCGTGCTGGCCGTCGGCGGCTTCGGCCTCTGCGGCATCCCCAGCACCCTGATCGACGCCCTGGCGGCAACGGGCACCGGCGGTCTCCGCGTCGTGTCCAACAACTGCGGGGTGGACGACTGGGGCCTCGGCCTGCTGCTGCGGGCCGGGCGGATCGCCCGGATGACGGCGTCGTACGTCGGTGAGAACAAGGAGTTCGCCCGGCAGTACCTGTCCGGCGAACTGGAGGTGGAGCTGACGCCGCAGGGCACGCTCGCCGAGCGGCTGCGGGCCGGTGGCGCCGGCATCCCGGCCTTCTTCACCCCGGCCGGGGTCGGCACCCAGGTCGAGGAAGGCGGCCTCCCCTGGCGGTACGGGGCGGACGGCTCGGTGGCACTGGCCTCCCCACCGAAGGAGGTGAGGGAGTTCGGTGGCCGCCGCTACCTGCTGGAGGAGGCCATCACCGCCGACTTCGCGCTGGTGCGCGCCGAGGTGGCGGACCGGCACGGCAACTGCGTCTTCCACGCCGCCGCCCGCAACTTCAACCCGCTCTGCGCGGCGGCCGGCCGGATCACCGTGGTCGAGGCGGACCGGATCGTCGAGGCCGGGGCACTCGGCCCGGACGCCGTCCACCTGCCCGGCGTGTACGTCGACCGGGTCGTCGCCGCCGACCCCGCGGACCGCCGCATCGAGCGCCGGACCGTTCTCGCCGCAGCCCAGGAGGCCTGACTGCCATGCCCGCCATCCCCACCACGCCCCCCGCCCCCACCACGCCCGCCGCTCCCACCACCTCGACCGCCCCCACCACGCCTGCCGCTCCCATCACGTCGACCGGCACGGCTGCCGGCACAGGCGTCGGCGCCACCGGCCGTGCCGCGGCCCTCGACCCCAGGAACGCGCTCGCCGCGCGGGCCGCCCGGGAGCTGCGGGACGGGCAGTACGTGAACCTGGGCATCGGGCTGCCGACCCTGATCCCCAGCCACCTCCCGCCCGGCGTGCACGTGGTGCTGCATTCGGAGAACGGCATCCTGGGCGTCGGCCCGTACCCGGAGGAGGGGAGCGAGCATCCCGATCTGATCAATGCGGGCAAGGAGACCGTGACGGTCGCCGCCGGAGCCTCGTACTTCGACTCGGCGTTCTCCTTCGGCATGGTCCGGGCGGGCCGCATCGACGTCTCGGTGCTGGGGGCGATGCAGGTCTCGGCCGGCGGCGATCTCGCCAACTGGATGATCCCCGGCCGCATGGTCAAGGGCATGGGCGGCGCGATGGATCTCGTGCACGGCGCCCGGCGGCTGATCGTCGTCATGGAGCACACCGCGAGGGACGGCTCACCGAAGATCGTCGAGGAGCTCTCGCTCCCGGCCACCGGCCGCCGGGTGGTCGACCGCATCGTCACCGACCTGGCGGTCATCGACGTCACCCCGTTGGGGCTGCGCCTGGTGGAGACCGCTCTGGGCGTGGGCGTCGACGAGGTACAGGCGGCGACCGGGCCTGCCCTTCTGCCCATGGGCTGAGCTGAGCGGAGTGGAGCGACTGCCCGGAGAGCCGGACTGCCCTGCGCGGCGGTCCGGCTTTCGCGCATTCATTCGATTTGCGCCGAATGACTGACGCGTGAATCCCACTCAATAGCATCAGCTGCAGGGTGATTGGCCGGGAACGGTCATATCTTCATGCTTGTGCAATGATCATTTCCCGGATCGGTTGCGATCACACCGGCGACCCGGGAGAGTTGGGGTCGCCGAGGATCCCGCGCCCCCGGAAGGGAGTCCGGAGAGCGCACCGGGATCCGGCATTCGAGGCAGCGACAGGTCCGCGCAACACAATCGATCGTATACGTTTTACTGATTGACAGTCCGGAAACCGTCCGGAAACGGCACAGCCGACCGGACGGTGTTCTGCTTCGAAAGCTGCGAAAGCAAAGCTCCGGGGGGAGCGGTCGATCCCCGCGCGCGACACGCGGCGCGGGCACCTCGCGTCGTACACCCCCGGTCGGAGCACGGACGAACGGGCCGGTACGCACGGCCGGCCCACGGGGGGAGCCGCACATGGTCAAGCCGTTCTCACGCCGGCCGGACACCGAAGCCCGGACACTCGCCGAAGCGCAAGCACACACCCGGGCCCCCGGCGCCGGAGCGCCGGGCCTGCGTTCCGCCGACGCGAACGACCTGCGTTCGGCCCACGCGGACGACCTGCGTTCCATAGCCGTCCCCGAAGCCCCGTACGACTACGCCCACTTCAGCCGTCTGGCCGGACCGGCCGGCACGCCCGGGGAGCCGGCGACGTCCGCCGACCCCTACCGCGTCCAGTACCGAAGCCTGCTGCGCCGCGAGCCGCACCGGATCAGGGCGGCGCTGCTGCTGCTCGCCGCTCCGCTGGTGGAGGGGGTGCTGCTGGTCTGGCTGCTGCTGCCGGACCACTGGCCGGTGCGCCCCGGCGAGACGCACGCCTGGCTGCTGATCGGCGACAAGGTGATGATCGGCATCATCGCGGTGGTCGAGGCGTTCCGGCTGGTCAACGTCGTCTCCAACACCCACGCAACCCTGGTCGCCCGCGACCCCGTGCCGGTCACGCCCGAGGCGGGCACCCGGGTCGCCTTCCTCACCACCTGTGTGCCGGGCAAGGAGCCGCCGGAGATGGTGCGCACCACGCTCGCCGCCGCGCTGGCCGTCCGGCACGACGGCCCGTACGACGTGTGGCTGCTCGACGAGGGAAACGATCCTGCCATGCGCGCGCTCTGCGCCGATCTGGGTGTGCAGCACTTCAGCCGCCGCGACGTCGACGGGTGGAACCGGGCCGAGGGGCGCTTCCGCGCCCGGACCAAGCACGGCAACTACAACAGCTGGCTGCAGGCCCACGGCGGCGGTTACGACTTCTGGGTCTCGGTGGACACCGACCACGTCCCGCTGCCCGAGTTCTGCGAGCGGATGCTCGGCTACTTCCGCGATCCGGACGTGGCGTTCGTGGTCGGGCCGCAGGTGTACGGGAACTACCGCAGTTCGGGGTCGGCGGTCACCAAGCTCTCGGAGAGCCAGCAGTTCCTCTTCCACGCGCTGATCCAGCGGGCCGGGAACCGTTACGGCGCACCGATGTTCGTCGGCACCAACAACGCCGTCCGGATCAGCGCCCTGCAGTCGATCGGCGGGCTCTCCGACTCGATCACGGAGGACATGGCGACGGGCCTGGAGTTCCACTCCCGCCGGAATCCGGCCACCGGCGCGCGCTGGCGGTCGGTGTACACGCCGGACGTGCTGGCGGTCGGCGAGGGCCCGTCGTCCTGGACCGACTTCTTCTCCCAGCAACTGCGCTGGAGCCGGGGCACCTACGAGACACTGCTCCGCCAGTACTGGCGAGCGGCCTGGCGGCTGTCACCCGGACGGCTGCTGAACTACACGCTGATGCTCTGCTTCTACCCGATGGCGGCGCTGACCTGGCTGCTCGGCGGGGTGTCCAGCGTGCTCTACCTGGGGTTCGGGGCGTCGGGCGTCCACGTGTCGTCCGAGATCTGGATGATGCTGTACAGCGACGCGGCCGCCCTGCAGGTCCTGCTCTACACGTGGAACCGGAAGCACAACGTGAGCCCGCACGAGCCGGCCGGGTCGTCGGGTGTGGCGGGCATGGTGATGTCCGCGCTCTGCGGGCCCATCTATGCAGCATCGTTTCTGCAAGCGGCGCTTCGTCTCCGCAGTCGCTTCGTGGTGACCCCGAAGGGCGACTCCGCCAGCGCCGACCGGTTGCGGACCTTCCGGATCCACCTGTTCTGGGCGCTGGTCTTCGGCGGCGCGGTCGCCGCCTCCTTCTTCACCGGGTACGACCACGTCGCCATGCGGACCTGGGCCTGCCTGGCGCTCCTGCTCAGCCTGCTGCCGATGCTCGTGCTCGCCGCGGACGCCGTCCGGCGCCGGCGGGCCCGGCCGACGTCGACCCTCTCCGTCACCGGCACCACGACGACGGCGACGACCACAGCGACGCCCACAGCGACGCCCACAGCGGCAACCACGGCAACCGCCGCCGCCACGCCGGGCCACGGGGTACCCGGAGCGCCGACCGTTCCACCGCAACACCGCACCGGCCCCACCCCGGCCCCCACCGCCACCCGCTGACCCGCCGCCCCGCACCCAACCGCAGGCAGCACCACACCCACACGCCGCACCGCACCGCACCGCACCGCACCAACACTGCACCCGCACCCGCACCCGCACCCGCACCCGCACCCGCAGGCAACACCGCACCGCAGGAGGGGACCACCACCGTGAAGATCCGCAACGCCGGACGCACCAGGCGCTTCGCCCTCGGCAGCACGGTCGCGCTGACCGTGGCCGGGATGAACGCGCCCGCCGTCCTCGGCTTCGCCAACGAGCAGTACCACGCGTACGTGATCAGCCGCCCGGAGTACAAGGCCGCGTACGGCCACTGGCAGACCGTCGTCCTCCCCGCCGAGTTCCGGATCAACGCGATCCATGCGAGCCTGCTGCGCACCGGGAAGATCCTGATCGTCGCCGGTTCCGGCAACAACCAGCGCAACTTCGACGCGGGCAGCTTCAAGAGCCTGCTCTGGGATCCGGTGAAGAACACCTACAAGCCGGTCCCGACCCCTGCGGACATGTTCTGCGGCGGCCACACCGCGCTGCCGGACGGCCGGCTGCTGGTGGCCGGCGGTACCCGGCGCTACGAGGCGCTGGACGGCGCGGTGAAGAAGGCCGCCGGCACCATGCGGGTGCGCAACGAGAACCCGGAGGCGGCAAGGACGTTTCCCAAGGGCACCGTGTTCACCGGGCCGAACGGCCGCGAGTACGCGTCCACCGCCGAGGTGACCGTGCCGGCCGCGGTGAAGACCGGCGCCGGGGACCGGACGGTCGTCAGTGCCGGCGAGCAGCACGTGTTCGTCGAGGCGGTGGCCCAGGGCGGCGCGTCCGTGAACAACTCCCCCGCCCAGTACACGATCAAGGGCCTGAGCGGCGCCGACGCCCGCAACCTCTACGGCACGGCCGACCACCTGACCCTGGAGAAGCAGGACTTCCAGGGCATCCGCGCCGCCTTCGAGTTCAACCCGGACACCGAACTGTACGAGCAGGTCACCGACATGGCGTACGCCCGCTGGTACCCGACGCTGACCGGGCTGGGCGACGGGCGGGTGGTCACCGTCTCCGGCCTGGACGACACAGGGCAGATCCTGAGCGGCAACGACAACGAGATCTACGACCCGGCGGCCAAGACCTGGTCGAAGGCGCCCGACCGGTACTTCCCCACCTACCCGTCGATCTTCCTGACCGCGTCCGGCAAGCTCTTCTACTCCGGCTCCAACGCCGGCTACGGCCCCGCCGACAAGGGCCGTGAGCCGGGCCTCTGGGACTTGCGGGACAACAGCTTCCACCCCGTCCCGGGCCTTCGGGACCCCACCCTCACCGAGACCTCGTCCTCCGTGCTGCTGCCGCCCGCCCAGGCGCAGAAGGTGATGGTGCTGGGCGGTGGCGGGGTCGGCGAGTCGCCGCTCTCCACCGCCCGCACGGACATCGCCGACCTCTCCGCCGCCCGGCCGGCCTTCACCCCGGGCCCCGACCTGCCGGCCGGCGGGACGAGGTACCTCAACAGCGTGATCCTGCCGGACGACACCGTGTTCACCACCGGCGGCTCCGGCGACTACCGGGGGAAGCACCGCAGCGACCTGCTGAAGGCGCAGGTCTACCACCCCGACACGAACAGCTTCAGCACCGCCGCCGAGCCGACCGTCGGACGCGACTACCACTCCGAGGCGTTGCTGCTGCCCGACGGCCGGGTGGTGGTGCTCGGCTCCGATCCGCTCTTCGCCGACAAGGCCGACACCGAGCCGGGCACCTTCGAGCAGCGGATCGAGATCTACACGCCGCCGTACCTGTTCCACGGCGCGCGCCCGCAGCTGACGGACGCCCCGGCGGTGACCCGGCTCGGCTCCACCATCACGGTGAAGTCCCCCGCGGCGGACGGCATCGCCACCGCCAAGGTGATCCGGCCGAGTTCGGTGACGCACGCGACCGACGTCGAGCAGCGCTCGGTGGCCCTGACCGTGGGTGCGCGCGCGGACGGCGGCGTGGCGCTCACCCTGCCGGCCAATCCCGACCTGCTCCCGCCGGGCTGGTACATGCTGTTCGTGACGGACAGCGCGGGCACTCCGTCCGTCGCCCGCTGGATCAAGGTCACCGCGTGAATCAAGGTCACCGCGTGACGGACCCCGTCCCCGGCGCCCGCACAGCTCCGGCCCGGCCGGTCACGCGCCGCCGCGGGCGAGCCCGAGCGCGTACGACAGCCAGAACTCGCCCGCCCGGGGCTCGCCGCGGCCGCACTCGCCGTCGGACTCGCCGGGGTTCTTGATCCACAGGTAGGCGTCGACGCCGGCCCGTCCCGTCCCGGAGGTGGGCGGCTCGCCGAGCGCGCGGCCGGCCGGGTTGCACCAGGCCTCGCTGCTCAGCGGGCCGTTGCCGTTCCGGCTGGTGTCGATCACGAAGTGCTTCCCGCCCAGTGCGGCGGAGAGCTCGGCGCCGTACGCCGCGTTCCGGTCGGTGCCGTAGAAGTTGGAGACGTTGACGGCGAAGCCGTCCGCCACCGCGACCCCGGACTTGCGCAGGGCCTCCGCCATCGCCGAAGGGTCCTGCGCCCAGCCGGGGTTGCCCGCGTCGAGGTAGACCCGCACCTGGGGCCGCTTCTTCAACTCCTGCACGGCGAAGGCCAGCAGGCCGTACCGTTCGGCCGCGGCCGTGCCCTTCACGCCGCAGGTGTCCAGGGTGTGGGCGACGGCGTCCGGCTCCAGGACCACCCACGCCCTGCGGTCGCCGAGGGCCTCGGCCAGCCCGGTGATCCAGGAACGGTAGGCCTCGGCGTCCGCCGCCCCGCCGGCCGAGTACTGGCCGCAGTCGCGGTGCGGGATGTTGTACGCGACGAAGACCGGTGTGCGGTCCGCGGCGGCGGCGCGGCGGCTCACCTGCTCGGCGATGCCCCTGGCCGCCTGGTCGCCGAGCCACTGCGAGGAGGGCTGGGCGGCGATCTTCAGCAGGGTATCGGCCTCGGCCGTGCGGCCCTGGTCGCGCAGGGCGACGAACTGCCGGGCGGCGGAGGTCTGATCGGAGACGTAGAAGGTCTGCCCGGGCAGCTGGGCGAGCCCGCCCCCGGCCGTCCCCCCGGACGCCCCGCCTGCACCACTCGCGCCACCCGCGCCACTCGCGCCCCCCGTACCGCCCGACGTACCGGACGCTCCCGGCGACGCACCCGATCCGGCCGCAGCCGTACCCGCCGTCGTACCGGATCCGCTGCCCGAACTCCCGGCCGTCCCGCTGCCGTTGCAGCCGGCCATGACTGCCGTCAGCCCCAGCGCTGCCGCCCCCACGGCCAACCGGAACCCGACTCCTCGCCCTACCCGGCGCACGTGCCGCCCCTCCCCTGACCTGGTCCGGCGACCTG
Organism: Kitasatospora sp. NBC_01560; assembly: GCF_045208415.1. Lineage (NCBI taxonomy): Bacteria > Bacillati > Actinomycetota > Actinomycetes > Kitasatosporales > Streptomycetaceae > Kitasatospora > Kitasatospora sp. NBC_01560. Next base: position 3,589,276 of record NZ_CP109364.1, read on the forward strand.
GTCAGGCCCCAGCTTCGCACACCGGGTACCGGCCGGCGGCCGTGGCCGGTGAACGGCGGGCGGCGGCGGGCGGACGAAGCGTCGGCCCGCCGCCGGGCCGGTCAGCCCTGCTTGAGGTCCGGCACCCGCCAGTCGATCGCGTCGACGCCGAAGCCGTCCAGCGCCTCGTTGATCTGCGAGAACGGGCGGCTGCCGAGGAACAGCTTGGCGGAGAGCGGCGACGGGTGCGCGCCCTGGACCACCACGTGCTTGGTGGTGTCGATCAGCGGCAGCTTCTTCTTCGCGTAGTTGCCCCAGAGCACGAAGACCACCGGCTCCTCGCGCGCACTCACCGCCTTGATCACCGCATCGGTGAACTTCTCCCAGCCCTTGGCCTTGTGCGAGTTCGCCTCGTGCGCGCGCACCGTGAGCACCGCGTTGAGCAGCAGCACACCCTGCTCGGCCCAGTGCATCAGGTAGCCGTTGTCCGGGGCCGGGATGCCGAGGTCGGCGTCCAGCTCCTTGAAGATGTTGCGCAGCGACGGCGGCGTCCTGGTGCCAGGCAGCACGGAGAAGCTCATGCCGTGGGCCTGGCCGTCGTCGTGGTACGGGTCCTGGCCGAGGACGAGCACGCGGACCTTCTCGTACGGGGTGGCCTCCAGCGCGGAGAACTCCTGCCCGCTCGGCGGGAAGACCTGGTGCTGCGCCCGCTCGCCCGCCACGAAGGCCGCCAGCTCGGCGAAGTACGGCTTCTCCGTCTCGGCACCCAGCACCTCGTGCCAGGACTCGGGCAGCTCCAGCCCGGCCGTTTCTCCGACCTCGCCCACGCCCGCCTCGACCGTGTCCGTCACGACATCAACCTCCCACCGGACGGCCGCTCACCGCCGCACCGCCCCGACCCGCGGGCGCACCGCGGCCCTTGCGCCGCACGCCCTCTTTCCACCCCGAACGCTACACAGGCCCACCGACACTTCACTCCGCCGGAGCCGGAGCAGGGACGGCCTCCACAGAACCCACCACAACCGTCTCGACCGCCGGAGCCGGAACCGGCGCCGCCGCCCCGGCCGCCGCGCGCCCCACCCGCAGGTGCTCGACCACGTTCAGCGCCACCAGCAGCACCGCCGGCACCACCAGCACCGCGATCGCCGGCAGCCGCACCATCGCCGGGGCGAGCCCCAGCACCACCACCGCCGCCACGATCCGCGTCGTCGACACGGCGCGGAACATCATCCACCGGGTGTAGCCGAAGGTCAGCAGATAGAGCCCGCAACCGCCGTACAGCAGTGCCACCGAGCCCGCGCCCAGCGCCCGCCGCGGGTCGGCGACCGTCTCGCCGAAGCCGACCGCGACCGCGATCACCCCGGCCACCAGCGCCAGGTGCCCGTACTGGAAGACCCGCCGGATCACGTCCCGGCGCGAGTCCGCGACGGTGACGGCGTGCCGCATGGCATCCGCCGCGAAGACGAAGTACTGCCACCAGAGCCCGCCGGAGATGGTGAACGCCGCCGCCACCGAGACCAGTTCGGCGGCGTCGAGCCGGGCACCGGCGGCCGTGGCGCCGATCCCGACGATCGACTCGCCGAGCGCCACCAGCAGGAACAGCGCGAACCGCTCCGGCATGTGCGCCGGGTGGTAGGCCACCCGGGCCAGCCGGCTGCGGAACAGCACCGGCCCGGAGAGGTCGCAGAGCGCCGCGAGCGACCAGAGCACCAGCCGCGGGCCCTCCGGCAGCAGGCCGCCCGCCACCAGCAGCGGCCCGCTGACCAGCACGCCCACCCCGTAGGGCCCGCGCCAGACGCCCGGGACGCGGATCAGCATCAGCAACAGCACCACCCGGGCCGCCCAGTAGCCGACACCGAGCAGCACGCCCCGGCCCTCGTACGCGCCGGGCACGGCCAGGGCCATGAAGAGGCCGGCCAGCCCGACGGCGAGGATGCCGAGACGGTCCCGCGGGGTGTCCACGTCCCGGATGTTGGCCTGCACGGTGGTGCCGACCCAGCACCAGTAGACCGGCACGAAGACCACCAGGGCCCGCGCGATGCCGCCCGGGTCGTGGTGGTGGTGCAGCAGGCCGGAGACCTGCGTGATCGCGAAGACGAAGACCAGGTCGAAGTAGAGCTCGGCCCAGGTGACCCGCTTCTCCTCCGCTCCTGCCCCGTCACCGACAGGACTGCTCATCTCGTCCGCCCCCTTCTGCGATGAGCACGAAGACGGGCCCCACTCCCGGCCGTCGGCCAGGGCGGGGCCCGGTACAGCTGCGCCGAGGCTAGATCAGCTCGACGAGGTCCGCGATCGAGTTGACCACCCGGGTCGGCCGGTACGGGAACCGCTCCACGTCGGCGGCGGCGGTGAGGCCGGTGAGCACCAGGATGGTCTCCATCCCGGCCTCCATGCCCGCCACGATGTCGGTGTCCATCCGGTCGCCGATCATGACGGCGGTCTCCGAGTGGGCCCCGGCCGAGTTCAGCGCCTCGCGCATCATCAGCGGGTTGGGCTTGCCGACGAAGTACGGCTCGACGCCGGTCGCCTTGGTGATCAGCGCCGCGACCGAACCGGTGGCCGGCAGCACGCCCTCGGTGGAGGGGCCGGTCTCGTCCGGGTTGGTGCAGATGAAGCGGGCACCCTGGTTGATCAGGCGGATCGCCTTGGTGAGCGCCTCGAAGCTGTACGTCCTGGTCTCGCCGAGGACGACGTAGTCCGGGTTGTTGTCGGTCAGCACGTAGCCGGCCTGGTACAGCGCGGTGGTGAGGCCCGCCTCGCCGATCACGTACGCGGTGCCGCCCGGGCGCTGGCCCTTGAGGAACTTCGCGGTGGCCAGGGCCGACGTCCAGATGCACTCCTCCGGCACCTCCAGGCCCATGCCGGCCAGGCGGGCGCTGAGGTCGCGCGGGGTGTAGATGGAGTTGTTGGTCAGCACCAGGAACGGCTTGCCGGACTCCCGCAGCCGACGCAGGAACTCCTCCGCGCCGGGGATCGGCGTGCCCTCGTGGATGAGGACCCCGTCCATGTCGGTCAGCCAGGACTCGATGGGCTTGCGGTCTGCCACGTGCGTGTCTCCCGAAGTCTTGCGACGTGTCGCCCGGGCCGTCTCCCGCCCTTGCGACGACTTGCGATGGTCGTACGAAATCTGCGGCGCACCGCCGTCACCGTTGCGCCTCCCACCGGCCGGCCCCTCCTCGGGACACCGGACCGCCGGGGGTACTGCTGGCTGCCCCAACGGGACACAGCCTAATCCGCACACCAGGTCGACTGCAGCATGTCCCGCCCACCGGGACGCAGGCCCGGCACGGACCGTGGGGCGGGACACGGCCGCCCCCGGACCACCACCGACCCGCCGTCGGACCGTCACCGGACCACCCCCGCGCCGCCCCGGCACCGTCGCCGGACCGTCGCCGGACCGTCGCGACACCCGTCTCAACGGCTCCTTAAGACGCCCCTAACCGCACTGATTGCCCCTCAGCACGCCCGCACCGCACGGCTAGCGTGAACGGCACCACCCTCACCGCACTCCCTCGAAGGAGTCCCCCCGCCATGCCCGTGCGCCGTCGTCTCCCCAGCGCCCCCAGCGCCCCCGCCGCCCTCACCACCCTCGCCGTCCTGACCGTCGCAGGCCTCACCGTCGGCCTCGGCAGCACCCCGGCCGCCGCCCACGGTTCGCTGCAGAACCCGCTCAGCCGGGTCGAGGGCTGCTACCTGGAGGGCGCCGAGCAGCCGAAGTCGGCGGCCTGCCGGGCGGCCGTGGCAGCCGGCGGCACCGCGGCGCTGTACGACTGGATGAGCCTGCGGATCGGCGACGCCGCCGGGCGCCACCGCGAGCTGATCCCGGACGGCAAGCTGTGCAGCGCCGGCTCCGAGACGTACAAGGGCCTGGACCTGCCGCGCGCCGACTGGCCCGCCACCAACCTCACCGCGGGCGCCGACTTCACCTTCCGCTACCGCGCGACCGCCCCGCACAAGGGGACGTTCCAGCTCTTCATCACCAATGGCAGTTACTCCCCCACCAAGCCCCTGACCTGGGCGAACCTGGAACCGCAGCCCTTCCTGACGGTCACCGACCCGCAGCTGGTGGACGGCTCCTACGTCCTGCCGGGCAGGGTGCCGGCCGGGCGGACCGGGCGCCAGCTGGTCTACGCGATCTGGCAGCGCTCGGACAGTCCGGAGGCGTTCTACTCCTGCTCGGACGTCGTCTTCGACGGGAGCGGCAGCGCACCGACGTCGACGCCCGCAGCCCCGTCCACCGGCCCGTCCACCGGCCCGTCCACCGGCTCGTCCGCGGGCTCGCCCACGGGCCCGTCCGCACCGGCGCCCGGTGGGACGGCCGACCCGGGCCAGGCCGGCCACCCCACCGGACACGACCACGGCGGCGCAGCCACCCCCGCCCCAGCAGCCACCCCCGCCCCGACGGCCGCCGTCACCACCGCGCCCCCGTCCGCTCCGGCCACTACTGCCCCGGTCGCGGCCACCGCCGCCATTCCCTCCACCGTCGCGCCCGCAGCCGCGGACCGTCTCGCCCAGACCGGGTCCGACCGCTCGCTCGGCATCCTCGCCTCGGTCGGCTCCGCCCTCCTGCTCGCCGGCGCGACCGTCGCCGTCCTCCACCGCCAGCGCCGCAGCAGCCGCAGCCGCGGCACACACGCCCGCTGACCCCGGGGCACCGGGCGCACGGCACCCTGGGCCCCCGGCACGCCCCACCGGACGGGCCCGAATGCCGCCCTGCTGACCCGTCACCACAGCAGTACCGAAACCGGGGCCAACCGGGCACCGCGTGATTGAGTAGGGCGCATGAGCCCCTCCTCGCGCCCTCCCCGCCACCACGACGGCCCCTTCCGCGTCGGCCTGATCGGCTACGGCCTGGCCGGCTCCGCCTTCCATGCCCCGCTGATCGCCACCACCCCCGGGCTCCGGCTGGACGCAGTGGTCACCGCCAACCCCGACCGCCGCGCCCAGCTGCACCGGGAGCACCCCGACGCCCGCGCCGTCGACACCCCTGAGCAGCTGCTCGCCGATGCCGACGCGCTCGACCTCGTCGTCATCGCCTCCCCCAACCGCACCCACGTGCCGCTCGCCCGGGCCGCGCTGCGCGCCGGGCTGCCCACCGTGGTCGACAAGCCACTGGCCGCCACCGCCGCCGATGCGCTGGAGCTCTGCCGGCTCGCCGAGTCCGCCGGCGTCCTGCTCTCCGTCTTCCAGAACCGCCGCTGGGACGGCGACTTCCTCACCGCCGCCCGCCTGGTCCGCGAGGGCGCACTCGGGCGCGTGCACCGCTTCGAGTCCCGGTTCGAACGGTTCCGGCCCAAGCCCAAGGCCGGCTGGCGCGAGCTGGCGGACCCGGCCGAGGTCGGCGGCACGCTGTACGACCTGGGCAGCCACCTCGTCGACCAGGCACTCGCCCTGTTCGGCCCGGTCGAGACGGTCTACGCCGAGATCGACGTCCGCCGGGACGGCGCGGTGGTCGACGACGACGCCTTCCTCGCCCTCACCCACACCTCCGGCACCCGCTCGCACCTGTGGACCAGCGCCATCACCCCGCTGGTCGGCCCCCGGCTGCGGGTGCTCGGCGACGCCGCCGGCTACGTGAAGTCCGGCATGGACCCGCAGGAGGGCGACCTCCGCGCCGGACAGCGGCCGGGCGGCGCCCGTCCCTGGGGTGCCGACACGCCTGCCCAGTACGGCACCCTGGGCACCGACGAGTCCGCGACCCCGATCCCCACCGACCCGGGCGACTACCCCGCCTACTACGCGGGGATCGCCGCCGCCCTGGCCACCCCCGGCACCCCGCCCCCGGTCGACCCGCACGACGCCGTCGCCACCCTCACCGTCCTGGAGGCCGCCCGCACCTCCGCCGCCACGGGGACGACCGTCCGCCTCGACCTCGGCTGACCCCCGTCCCTGCGGTCCCCGGCCCGGGGGCGGGCGTATCGGGCCGGGCGGACCGGGCCGGGCGGACCGGGGCGCGCGGACCGGGGCGGGCGGACGGGCGGGCCCGCCCCGGCTCAGATCCCGATGATCTCCACGGCCGCGCCCAGCCCCCGGAAGTCCGCGACGTTGCGCGTGTACAGCGGCAGCCCGTGGGCGGAGGCAACGGCGGCGATCATCAGGTCGATCCGGCGCGGGCGAGGCTGGCGCCCGGCGGCGATGGTGAGCGTGACCAGCGTCCCGTACCGGGCGGCGGCCGCCGCGTCGAACGGCAGCGGGTCGAAGTCCGCCATCGCGGCCCCCAGCACCTCTAGCCGCGCGGCCCGGCTCGCCGGGTCGCGGGCCATCGAGACGCCCTGCTGCAGCTCGGCGAAGGTGATCGCGGTCAGCTCGGGGACGGCCGGCAGCTCGGTCGGGTTGAGCAGCGCCAGATCGATGTAGACGCAGGTGTCCAGCACCCCGGCCGGCCGCCGCCGGGACGCCCTGCGCCGCTCAGCCACGCCGCCGCTCGAACGGGTCGTCGCCCTCGTCCCCCACCAGCTCCTCGGGCCCGAAGTACTCCTCGGCCTCCTTGCGCATCTGCTGGTGGTCGACCCGCGGCAGCTTCACGTGCCGCGCCACCAGCTCCTCCGCCGTGAGCCGCCGCCGCCCCGCCACCGGGCGCAGCTCGGCGACCTCGACCCCGTTCCTGGTGATGTGGAAGGTCTCGCCCGCCTCCACCGCGTCCATCACCGCGGCGGAGTTGTTCCGGAACTCCCGCTGGGTAATCGTCTTCACCCTTCCAAGGTAGCCCCGTGTAGCACTGCTGGCTACGGCGCCGACATCGGCATCGACATCGGCAAATCGCCCTACGCCCGCACGGACGGTGCGTTAACGTCCGACCATCGACTCATCACACAGGGGGGCCTGGATGACCGACCGCACCGAAGCCCAACAGAACCCGTGGCTCTACGGCCAGGACGGCCCGCCGTCGGCCGCCGTTCCGGGCACCGTCGGGGGGACGGGACCGTGGTCGGGCACACCAGCGGCCGGCCCGGCACTGCACGTCGAACCGGACGCGCTCCGGCAGGCCGCCGGCACCGCCCGGCACCTCCAGGGAGAGCTCAGGTACTCCCTCGGCCACGTCGAGACCGACACCACGGCCGCGGTCGGGGCCCTCGCCGACGGCTGGGGAACGGGAACCGCGCTGTCCCAGGTCCTCACCTGGTGGAAGGCCCGCTGGACGAGCCTCGACCACCGGCTCGGCATGACCGCCGACCGCCTGGACGCCACCGCCGCCGGCTACCGGGCCACCGACGGCTCCGCCGCGGCCCCGTTCAAGGCGCAGTGAACCGTGGTGACCTTCGCGCAGCTGCGCCACACCAGCGTCGAACCGATGGACCGCGCCGGCGACACCTGGAACAGCGTGTCCGGCCACGTCGAGCAGGTCGCCACGCAAGTGCGGTCCGGGATCCTCCGGCCACTGACCGGCGCCGGACCGAACCCGTACGCCCCCTCCGGGCACCGGCCCTGGACCGGTGCCGCCGCGGACGAGGCCACCCGCGAGATCGGCCTGCTCGCCGACGAACTGAGCGCCTTCCACTACGAGGCGCTGGCCGTCACCGCCACCCTGCGCCGTGCCCGGTCGGCCTTCGCCGAGGCCCGGCAGAACCTCCTCCGGGCCATCACCGACACCGAGTCGCTCGGCGCGGCCGTCGCCGAGGACGGCACGGTCACCCTGCCCGACCTGCCGCCCGGGGAACGCAACGACCCCGACGCGATCGCCTACCGGAAACGGACGTGGGACGAAGTCCAGCAGCACGTCGAAACCATGCGCAAGGCGGTCGCCGCCGCCACCGAGGCCGACGCGACGGCCGCCGCGTCACTGCGCACGATCAACCCGGACGAGGTGAACCCCGCCACCCGCACCACCGCCGTCGCCGACGCCCGGGCCGACGTCATGGGCGCGGTCGGCATGCCGAAGGACCGCAACGCCGTCCCGGCCTGGTGGGCGACCGTCGATCCCGCAGTCCGGGCGCAGCTCATGGAGATGGCACCGGCACAGTTGGCCGAGGCGGGTGTGCTGGACCCGACGTACCGGTGGAGGGCACCGGACAGTGGGGCAGGGCCGTTCAACTCCCGAACGTCCGGCGTCGACGAAGTGCGGATCGCCGCCCTGGCCGAAGGGCTGGTCCTCGGCGGTACCTTCTCCGGCCGGGAGGACGCGGCCCGGCACATGCAGCACTACCTGGACGGAAGCGGCACGCCGGTCGGCGTCGACGTGGATCGCATGCTGCGAGAGGACGCGAGGTTCCGTAGCCACGTGCAAGGACTGCTGACCACGAACGACGCCGCCTGGCGACAGACAGCCCTGGACGCCTATCGGAAGGCCGGGGGATCACCGGTGGCCGTGCCGGTGGAGACCGCGCGGACCCAGGAGAACGACTACACATTCGACCAGGACGCACAGCCGAACTGGTTCACCGCGATAGGGAGCCAAGCCTGCGTCGTCTCGGGCCTTGTCACGGTGAAGCCCGGGTCGAACGGCGAACCGGTGGTCTCCATGCAGTACCAGGTCAACGTCTGGGACCGGTACAACTGGGACCCGGGCAAGTCGACCGACATCGCCGGCACGAACATCACGGACAGCGACATGGCCAAGCTGCACCAGACCGGCATGGCTCGGGAGTTCGACATCAAGGGGAACAGCACAGTGTCGAGCCGATCCGTCGGTGACGGTTCCGCCACGCCGCCCGCCGGAACCGGTGAGCGCCACACCGATCGAGAAGGCACGGCCACCGACCCGGGACGGCAGCCACGGTGAGCACCCGGCCCCGACGCGGGACGCGGCGGCGCCGCTTGGTCATCGGGCTCGTCGTGAGCACGACCGTGGCGGTCATCACCCTGCTGGCGCTGTCCATCCGCATGTACTCCCGATTCGAACAGGCGTCGGCCACCTGGGACAGCGGGGTGGCATCGACCCAGGTCGTGGATTTCGCCGGCCTCCGGACGCCCGCCACGGCCGTCGACCTCCGCTGGGGATACCTGAACGGTCTGCAGGACGATGCGGCCGTCCTCTCCTTCCGACTTCCGCCCGGCGAGGTCGACGGGTTCGCGGCAGGGCTCGGGATCGAACGGTGGACCGGGACCAGCTCCGTACAGAACGTCGCACTGGAGGGGCTTCGGCGCGTCGGGGCGCCGGACCCCGCCGCCTCGTCCTCACTGCGTGAGGGCGAATTCGAGTTGCGGCCCCCCGCGCACGAGGCTGTCAGCACCACCGTCTGGCTCGCGCCCGCGGCGGACGGATCCACCCAGGTGTGGGTGTACGCCATGAACACCCCCTGACTCCGGGCCCCGGAGGCCGTACCATCGTCGTCAACGGCTGATGCCGGTCACCGGGGAGAGCAGAGAGGAGCGCACCGTGGGATTCGTCGCGATGCTGCTCGGGCTGCTCCGGGTGCTGACCGGGGAGGCGCTCGCCGAGGGCGGGTCGCTGACGTCGGTGGCTGCTGCCGCCGCGGTGGTGCTGCTGGCCGGGGCGGTGGCGGGGACGATGGTCGTCGCCCGGCTGCTCGGCGCGCGGGCACCGGCCGCCGTGCGGGACGGGACGCTGCGCAGACGCGCGTTCCGGACGGCATTCCTTCCGCAGCGTGACCCGGACGCCAGGGGCAAGCGACGCCCCAGGGCGCCGGGAGCGGCCCCGGCGGCCGCGTAGTTCCATCTGCTTGTTTCCCAGAGCCGTTGAACGCGGCCGTCCTCCGTCGATCACTCGTGTGATCACTCATGTCACGAGACGCTGAGACCCCGGAGGGCTCGCTTCACCATGTCCCTTTTCGCTGTCCTCGACCCGGCCGTCGGCCTGGCTCACGATGTCGTCGCCGCTCTCGCCCAGCTGGTGCCGACCACCCTGGCGATCGTCCTGTTCACCGTCTGCGTCCGGCTCGCCCTGCACCCGCTGGCGCGGGCGGCGGCGCGCGGGGAGAAGGCCCGGGCGCGGCTCGCGCCGAAGGTCTCCGAGTTGAACCGCAAGCACAAGGGCAAGCCGGAGAAGCTCCAGGCCGCGCTGGCGGAGCTGTACAAGGAGGAGAAGGCCTCGCCGTTCGCCGGGTGCCTGCCGATGCTGGTGCAGATCCCGTTCTTCTCGGTGATGTACCGGCTGTTCACCACCCCGAACGACCTGCTCGGCCACACCCTGTTCGGCGTCCCGCTGGGCCTGCACGTGGGCGGTGCGCAGGACGTGGCCCAGTGGGTGGTCTTCGGCGTCCTCTACGCGGGGCTGGCCGCGGTGGGGTACGTCAACTTCCGGCGGGCCCGTCGGGCGCAGGCCGCCGCCCCGCAGCAGGCCGGGCAGGCCGCGCAGCCCGCGCTGGCGTTCATGCCGTACCTGTCGTTCGGCACGGTGCTGTTCGCCGCGCTGGTGCCGCTGGCGGCCGCCGTCTACCTGCTGACCACGTCCGCCTGGTCCGCCGCCGAGCGTGCCTGGCTGCACCGCGGTGCACCGGTGCCGGCGATGCCCGCACTCGTCTGAGGGCCCGGTGCCGCCAGGTGGCGGCGCACGCCGGTCAGGACTCCTCGAAGTCCCAGACGTACACCGCCTGGCCCGGCGCCGGTTCGCCGCCCGCACTGCGGTACGTGGCGCGGGCGGCGGTGTTCTCCTCCTCGGTCACCGTCCACAGCCCGTGGCAGCCGCGCTCGCGGGACAGCTCCGCGAGCGCGGCCGTCAGGGCCCGCCCGATGCCGCGGCCCCGGAACGGCTCGTCGACGCCCAGCTCGTAGAGGAACAGCTCGGTGCCCTTGTCCGGGTGGGTCATCTCGACCCCGGTGACCATGCCCGCCGGCACGTCGTCGACGTAGGCGATCAACAGGTGGTGCCGGTCGTCGGCGAGGAAGCGGGCGGTGGCCTCCGGCAGCGGGGGGCTGTCGAAGAGGTGTCCGGCGGCGGCGACGTCGGCGGCCCGGGTGACGCGGCGAATCTCCATATCCGGATATCGAAGCCCCGGCCCGGACGCCGGTCAAGGCAGGTCGTAGCCTTTGGTGATCGTTCTGGTCCGGCCGGACAGGTGGAGGAATTCGTGAAGGTCGCTGCCCCGCCGTTGGCCGAGCTCCGAGAGGTCTGCCAGCCGCAGGCCAAGCTGCAGAGCCGCAACGGCGAGCACTGGGCGGGCCGCCTGTACATGCGGGCGATCTCGCTGCGGACGACGCGGCAGCTGGTGCGGACGTCCGTCTCGCCGAACACGCTGACCTGGGTGATGGTGGTCTGCGGTGTCGGCGCGGGGGCCGCTCTGCTGATCCCCGGGCTGACGGGTGCGGTGCTGGCGGCGCTGCTGTTCCAGGGCTTCCTGCTGTTCGACTGCGTCGACGGCGAGGTGGCCCGCTGGAAGCGTCAGTTCAGCACGGCGGGCGTGTACGTCGACCGGCTCGGCGCCTACCTGGCCGACGCGGCGCTGATGATCGGGGCCGGGGTGCGGGCGGCGCGCGGCGGCTCGGAGCTGTGGGTGTCGGTCGGGCTGGCGACGGCGCTGGGTGTGGTGCTACTGAAGGCGTCGACGGACCTGGTGGACGTGGCGCGGGCCCGCAGCGGCCTGCTGCCGGCCGACGAGGAGTCGACCCAGCCGCGTTCGCAGGGCATCGCGACGGCCCGGCGACTCGCTTCCGTGTTCAAGATCCACCGGGTGACCAACGGCATCGAGGCCTCCCTGGTGCTGCTGGCGACGGCGGTCGCGGACGCCGCCGTCGGGAACATCGGCCCGACCCGGATTGCCCTCGCCGCCATCGCGGTGATCACCTGGGGCATGGTCGTCGCCCACCTGGCGTCGATCCTCTCCTCCTCACGCCTGCGCTGAGCAGCAGATTCCTTCACGCCGCCGATGACAGGGCGGCCGGGGCCGGACGGACCCGCCCACCCTTCCGACACTCCGAGCCCGAACACTCGGCGGCGGAGCGGAACCGTCCGGACCGAGTCCGGCGTGACTGACTGCGGCGGCTCCCCTGCCGCCCCGGACCCGGGGACGGACCATGGAGAAGTCGGATCACCCAAGCCAGGATTCCGCCTCCGACCGAGCCAGCTGCGGCCAATACCTCCTCGCACCCGCACTGGCCACCGTCGGCGTGATCGTCGGCACGTGGTTCACGGTTCGGGCCTGGAACGACTGCCCGCTCGGAAACAACTTCAGCAACAACATCGGCCTGAACTTCGGCACGATGCCGGCGGTGTGGCTGGCCATGACCGTCATTCTCGTCCTTCTCATGGCCCTCCTGCGCAGACACCCGCTCCCGGGTGGCCGGGCCGTCAACTGGCTGGCGCCGGTCTTCGCGGCCGTCGCCCTGACGGCGCTGTACCGAGCGGGAATGGACTGGCCCTACTTCCAGCCCGACGGGCGTTGCTTCGAGGGCTATCCGCTCTTCCCCTTCACCGGGAAGTCCGGCCCGCACATGAGCCGGTAGCCGCAGACCGCCGCTCGACCACCACCTCGCACTCAGCCGAGCGGTCGCGCCCTGTCCCGGACAGGGCGCGACCCGCAGATCCGTCGACTCACTGGGCGTTGATCCCCACCTCGCCCGGCATCGACGTACTCGCCGGAACCGCCGAGGCGCTCCCCGTGCCGGACGCCTGCGCGGACGCGGCCTGGCTCGGCTCCGTCCTGCACCACCTCGCCGACCTGGAGGCCGCCGCCCGCGAACTGCGGCGTGCCCTGCGGCCGGGCGCGCCGGTGCTGATCCGCAACACCTTCCCCGGCCGCAGTGACCGGGACCTCCGTGTCCGCTTCTTCCCCGAGACCGCGCGGAGCATCGACGGGTACCCGAGCGTCGACCGGGTCTGTGCCGCCTTCGCCGCCGCCGGCTTCGCCCGCGTCTCCCTCCGCTCGCTCCCCCAGCAGAGCGCGCCGACCCTCGGGGACTTCGCCGACGGGCTGCGCCGTGACGCCGACTCCAAGCTCCGCGCGCTCACCGACATCGAGTACGCCGCCGGGCTGACCCGCCTCCGCGCCGCCGCCGCGGCCGCTCCCGAGGAGCCGGCCGTCAGCTGGATGGACCTGCTGGTCCTCGCGTGAGCTGCCGATCCACCGGGGCGCAAACGGTGCCCGATGCTGCAGAAGGCGCCGCACCCACCGGTGCCCATCAGCAGCCTGCACAGGGTTGTCCGGCACCATCGACGACCTCCAGGAGATCGCGCCCCGGGCCTGAGCCGACCCTCACGAGCATCACCCGAGGACAGGGCGCTCCGGACGGGTGCGGACGCTGCGGCGGATCAGGGACTCTGCGGGGGTCGATCGGGACCGCCGATCAGGAACACCGGTGTGAGGAGCCGGATCAGGAAGAGCGGCGCAAGAACCCGGTTCACGAACATCGCTTCAGGACCGCCGGATCAGGATGTCGCCGAGCTGGGTGCGGCCCCGGACCTCGACCGTCTCGGCGGCCCCACCGGGACCGTCCGTGGCACCGAGGGCGTTGCGGACGGTGCCCAGCTTGGTGTGCACGTCGAGCCAGGCGGCCGTCGCCTCACGGATGCCGACCTCCAACTCGCCGACGCCGGTCTGCAGGACGACGCGCCCGCGGACGACCTCGCCGATCCGGATGGCGCCGTGGGCCGACTTGACGTCGACGTCCGCGTGGGCGACACCCACGGTGATCTGCCCGTTGGACGAGTTGGCCCTGAGGCTGCCGCCGACCTCGCCGACGACCGTCTCGCCGTTGAGGTTCTTCAGCGTCGCCGTGCCCTCGACGGTGCCGATCTCGACCCGCCCGGAGCCGGCCACCTCGGCGTCCCCGCCGGCGTGCTGGAGGCGGATGTCGCCGTGGTCGGTCCTCAGGTCGACGGCGGCGGCGTGCTCGACGTGGATGCGGCCGACCGACGTCCGCAGCCGGCAGTCGCCGAGCAGACCCTCGCAGAGGAAGTCCCCCATCGGCACGTTGCCGCGGACCTCGGAGCCGGCCGGCAGCTCGACGGTGACGTCGACCGACCCCGCGCGCCCGAAGAGCGAGCGCTTCTTCGGGCCCTTGACCACGAGGACGCCGCCCGTGCAGCTGATCCTGGTCTGCTCCGCGGTCTTCACGTCCACCTCGACGGTGGCGTCGGCCGGCCGCACCTCCACGACGGTGTCGGTGCGCTTGCCCGCGGTGATCCGTACGGACGCGATGTCGAATTCGAGGGTGGCACTGATCGGGCCCGGAGTGTCGAAAGAAGGCATGGCTGTCCCGTTCTCGTGGCTCTGGTGGGTGTTTCCGCCGCTCGGGCGGGGTGACGTGAGAAGGAGGCGGCTCGGCGGCCGGGATCGGGGCCTACCGGACCCAGCCGGTGTAGCCCTGGCCCGTCGCCGACCTCGTCCGACCCACGAAACGGGCGGGCTCGCCCGGCTCCAGCGCGGCGGCGACGGCCCGGACCAGCCAGGCGTTGACGGAGAGGCCCTCCTGGCCGGCGGCCTCCTCGACCCGCGTCTTGAGGTGAGCGGGGAGGCGGAAGTTGATCCTGGCGGTGTTGCCGTCCTCGGACTCCGGCACCGCCGACGCCGTCGATGGCATCGATGGCACCACCGATGGCGCCATCGATGGCACCTGCTCGCCGGAATCGTGGAACGACTCCGAGGACGGCGGCGCCGTCACCACGAACTCCGGGTCCAACCCGCGGAGCCGGACGTCCACCGAACCCGGCGCGAGGTCACGGGTGACCTCGCCCATCGCGGCGGAGAGCGCGTTGAGCAGGGTCAACCGGGCGGCCGACTCCAACGGCAGGGTCAGGCGCTCGGCCAGGGCGCGGGCTTCTTCTCCGCCCGCGCCCGCCGCCACTGCGAGCTCGTGCCGGAGGTTGTCGACGTACGGCGTGAGGTCCATGGCCCCACCATGGCACATCGATGGCGCCATGGGAAGCCATTTTGGCGCCATCACCCGGAAGAGTGGCGCCATCAGCGGACCGCCCCCGCCGGAGAGCCCGGCGGGGGCGGTCGCCGGCCGCAGTCGGGCAGCCGGAAGGGCGTGGGTCGGGCTGCGGCTCAGCCCTTGTCCCAGCCCGCCAGGTACGTGTCGATCTCCCCGACGATCCGGGCCTTGCCCGCCGCGTCCAGGAAGGACGCCTCGACGGCGTTGCGCGCCAGCGCGGCCACGCCCGCCTCGTCCAGGTCGAGCAGCCGGGCCGCCACCGCGTACTCGGTGTTGAGGTCGGTGCCGAACATCGGCGGGTCGTCGCTGTTGACGGTGACCAGCAGCCCCGCGTCCACCATCTGCCGGATCGGGTGCTCCTCCATCCGCTCCACCGCCCGGGTGGCGATGTTGGAGGTCGGGCAGACCTCCAGCGGGATCCGGTGCTCGCCGAGGAAGTCGAGCAGCGCCGGGTCCTTGACCGCCTGCGTGCCGTGGCCGATCCGCTCGGCACCGAGCACCCGCAGCGCGTCCCAGACCGTCTCCGGGCCGGTGGTCTCGCCGGCGTGCGGGACGCTGCGCAGTCCGGCCGCGCGGGCCCGGTCGAAGTACGGCTTGAACTGCGGGCGCGGCACGCCGATCTCCGGGCCGCCGAGGCCGAAGCTGACCAGGCCCTCGGGGGCGAGGTCGACGGCGAGCCGGGCGGTCTCCTCGGCGGCGGCCAGCCCGGCCTCGCCGGGGATGTCGAAGCACCAGCGCAGGACGACGCCGAGCTCCTTCTCCGCGCGCAGCCGGGCGTCCTCGATGGCCTCCATGAAGGCGACGTCGGGGATGCCCCGGCTGACCGAGGAGTAGGGGGTGACGGTCAGCTCGGCGTACCGGATGTTCTGCCGGGCCATGTCCTCGGCGACGCCGTAGGTGAGCGCACGGACGTCCTCGGCGTCACGGATCAGGTCGACGACGCTGAGGTAGACCTCGATGAAGTGGGCGAAGTCGGTGAAGGTGAAGTACTCGGCGAGGGCCGCCGGGTCGGTCGGCACCTTCACCTGGCCGCGGTGGCGGGCGGCGAGCTCGGCGACCACGCGCGGCGAGGCCGATCCGACGTGGTGGACGTGCAGCTCCGCCTTGGGCATCCCGGCGATGAACGCCTCGATGCCCCGCTTCCCGGCGGGGTTCCCGGTGCTTCCGGTGGGGTTTCCGATCCGACTTCCGTCCGGCTGGACCACGGTGGTGCCCTTCTTCCTCTACGTCTTCCACGACTCTGCGCTTCGCCGCGCCTCTACGCGCGTACCAAGCAGTGTGCGCCAGGATAAGCACAGGCGCCTCACCCGCCGAGCGTGACCGCCGCGGTGTGGATGAGCAGCCCGGCCAGCGCGCCGACCACGGTGCCGTTGATCCGGATGAACTGGAGGTCGCGGCCGACGTTGGCCTCGATCTTGCGGGAGGCGTCGTCCGCGTCCCAGCCCGCCACCGTCTCGGAGATCAGCGAGGTGATCTCGGCGCGGTACGTCTCGACCAGGTACTGGGCGGCGTCCTGGAGCCAGCCGTCCGCCTTGGCCTGGAGCTTGCGGTCGGTCGCCAGGCGGGCGCCGAAGTCGCGCACGCCGGTGGTGATGCGCCGGCGCAGTTCGCTGTCCTCGTCCTCGGCGGCGTTCATCACCAGGGTGCGGACGGCCGCCCAGGTGGAGGCGATGAGGTCCTGCACCTCGGGACGGGCCAGCAGGTCGGCCTTGGCCCGCTCGACCCGGGCGATGGTCTCCGGGTCGGTCTGGAGTTCGGTGGCGAAGTCGGCGAGGAAGGTGTCGACGGCGCCGCGGGCCGGGTGGGCGGGGTCGTCGCGGATGTCGGTGACGAACCGCATCAGCTCCTTGTAGACCCTCTCGCCGACCTGGTGGTCGAGGAACTTGGGCGTCCACCCCGGGGTCTTCTGGGTGACCTTCTGGACCACCTCCTCGTGGTTCACCGCCAGCCAGTCGTGCACCCGGACGGCGACCAGGTCGACCACGCCGTGGTGCCCGCCGTCGGCGACCACCTTGCCGAGCATCCGGCCCATCGGCTCGGCCACCGAGGTGGCGGCGGCCCGCCTGGTCACCGCCTCACCGACGACCGCCTGCACGTCGTCGTCGCGCAGCACCGCCAGCACACCGCGCAGCGCCGCCGAGGCCTCCTTGGTGACCCGCTCGGCGCTGCCGGGGGCGGCCAGCCACTCGCCCAGCCGGCGGCCGATCCCGAGGGCGGCGAGCCGGCCGCGCACGACCTGCCCGGAGAGGAAGTTGTCACCGACGAAGTCGCCGAGCGAGCGGCCGAAGGCGTCCTTCTTGGTGGGGATGATCGCGGTGTGCGGGATCGGCAGGCCGAACGGACGGCGGAACAGCGCGGTCACGGCGAACCAGTCGGCGAGCGCACCGACCATGCCCGCCTCGGCGGCGGCCGCGACGTAGCCGGCCCAGCTGCCGGCACCGGCCGCCTTCGCCCACGTGGCCAGGGCGAAGACCAGGGTCGCGAAGGCCAACAGGCCCGTCGCGATGGTCTTCATCCGGCGGACGCCGCGTCTCTTCTCCTCGTCGGCCGCGGTGAACCGCACCCCGGGCCCGGTCCCGCTGAAGGCTTCGTCACTCACCCCGCCAGTCTGCCCGGTGCGTGGCGCGAGCGGAGGGCGCGCCCCGCCAATACGCGCCGGGCGCGCACCAGCAGGCGCTCCGGGCAGGTGCGCCCCGCCCCGCCGCGCCGACCGCCGGACCGACAACCGCACCGCCCCCGACGGGCGGGCCGAGCCGGCCGGCTCCTCGGCGCGGTACGGCCGATCCGCGACGTACAGCCGATCCGCCAGGTACAGCCGATCCGCGACGTACAGCCGAGCCCCGACGTACGGCCACGCCCGGCCGGCCGGCGGCGAGTTCGAGCCACAGCCGGCCGGGGACGGGCACCAGCCACCGGAACGCCGACGGGTGCGCCCGGCCCCGTACGAGGCCGGGCGCGCCGACGGTCAGCCGGTCGCGGCCTCCGCGTACATCCGGGCGATCACGTCCTCGATCGCCGGCTCCCGCACGGAGAGGTCCACCATCGGGTACCGCTCGGCGACGGCGGCGACGATCGGGGCGGCACTCTGCCGGGCCGGGAAGGCCAGCCACTGCCGCGGGCCCTCCACCTTCACCACCCGTGCGCCGGCCACCTCGATCGGCGGCCGGGCCTCGGCGAGGTCGACCACCAGGGTCCGCTCGCTGCGGCCCGCCGCGTGCAGCCTGTCCAGGCCGCCGTCGTGGACGACCCGGCCGTGGTCGATCACCATGACCCGGCCGCAGAGCTGCTCGATGTCGGTGAGGTCGTGCGTGGTGAGCAGCACGGTCGTCCCCTGGTCGCGGTTGGCCTCGCGCAGGAAGTCGCGCACCTTGCCCTTGCTGACGACGTCGAGCCCGATGGTGGGCTCGTCCAGGTAGAGCACCTGCGGGTCGTGCAGCAGCGCCGCCGCGAGGTCCCCGCGCATCCGCTGGCCGAGCGAGAGCTGACGGACCGGGGTGTCCAGCAGGCCGCCGAGGTCGAGGAGTTCGACGCAGCGGTCGAGGTTGGCCCGATATCGCCCGTCGGGGATGCGGTAGAGCCGGCGGGCGAGTTCGTAGGATTCACGCAGCGGGAGGTCCCACCAGAGCGTGGTGCGCTGGCCGAAGACGACGCCGATCCGGCGGGCGAGCGCGACGCGCTGGCGGGCCGGGTCGACGCCGGCCACCCGCAGGCGGCCGCCGGAGGGCACCAGGATGCCGGTGAGCATCTTGATGGTGGTGGACTTGCCGGCGCCGTTCGGGCCGATGTAGCCGACGCACTCGCCGGCCTCCACCCGGAAGGTCAGTCCGTCGACGGCGCGCACCTCGCGCTTCTCCCGCCTGAACCGGCCCGCCCGGGTGCGGACGGTGAAGGTGCGGCGGACGTCGTCGAGTTCGATCAGTGCCATGGGAGTTGTCCGTTCTTCGGGGATCGGGGTCAGCTGCCGGTGCCGCGGTAGGCCCGCAGCCCGGCGCGCCAGGCGAGGCCGGCGGCGGCGCAGCAGAGCACGGCGGCGAGCGGCGAGGCGTACTGGAAGGCGGTGGGCAGCCCGAGCGGGTCGGGCCGGCCGAGGATGCGCAGGGCGGGCAGCCAGTTGACGAAGGCGAGCGGGACGCCGAAGACCACGCCGGCCACCAGCTCCCGGGCGAAGATCGTCGGCGGGTACTGCAGCAGGGTGGCGCCGCCGTAGGTGAGGGCGTTCTGCAGCTCGCCGGCCTCGCCCCACCAGAACTGCACGGTGGCGCCGCCGATGAAGGCCGCCGCGAAGATCACGCTGCCGCAGACGAGCAGGACCGGCACCAGCAGCACCCTGTCCCACGTCCAGTGGACGTCCAGCGCGGCGAGCGACCAGACCAGGACGGCGGCGCCCTGGACGGGCCGGCCGAGCCGGCGCAGGGTGAAGCGCTCGGCGCAGAGCTGGGCGAGCGCCGGGGCGGGGCGGATCAGCATGGTGTCCAGGCTCCCGGTGCGGATCCGTTCGCCCAGCGCGTCGGCCGTGCCGACCAGCAGGTTGGCGGTGCCCAGGGCGAACGCCGAGGTGCCGTACAGGAAGCCGAGTTCGGGCAGGGTCCAGCCGCCGAGGGCGCTGGTGTGCCGGAACATCACCAGGATGACGACGAAGTCGAGGAAGGTGACGACGGTGCTGGCCAGGGCCATCAGGGTGAAGGAGAGCCGGTAGGACATGGTGGAGCGGTTCCACATCGCAGCCACCAGCCACCAGGAGCGGACCGCCTCGCGGACCCGTGCGGGCACCGTGGCGGTCCGGACGGCGGGCATCCCGGCGTGAACGGGGAGCGCTTCGGCGGGCATCGCAGCATGGGCGGGGAGCGCTTCGCCGTGCGCGGCGAGCGCCTCGGTGGGGACGGTGTCAGCCACCCTGGACCACCACCTTGCGGGTGGCGAGGAGCTGGACGAGGTGCCCGGCGCCGAGCAGCAGGACGGCCCAGAGCAGTTGGAGGCCGAGGGCGCCGAGCAGGCCGGCGCCGCTGTGCCGCTCCAGGAAGACGTCGGTGGGGATCTGGACCATGGCCGCCCAGGGCAGCAGCGGGGCGAGCTCACCGAGCAGGCCGGGGAAGAGGCCGAGCGGCAGCAGCATCCCGGAGAGGAACATCGTCACGACCACCATGACCGAGCGGATGCCCTCCGCGTCCTGGAGCCAGAACCCGGTGAGCGAGACCAGGAAGCGCAGCGCGAAGCTGACCACCACCGCGAGCAGGACGGCGAGCAGGAACGCGGCCCAGACGACCGGGTCGTGCGGGAGCCGGGTGTCGAAGGCGAGGCAGCCGGCGACGGTCGGCAGCACACCGCGGGCCAGCAGTTGGAAGCTGGCCCGGCCGAGGTCGTTGGCCAGCCACCAGCCCTGGAAGTCGACCGGGCGGTAGAGGTCGACCGCGATGTCGCCCTTGCGGAACCGCTCCTGGATGTCGTCCTGGAAGCCGCCGCCGAAGACCGCGACGGTGGCCAGCAGGGACTGGCTGATCCAGATGTAGGTGACGGCCTGGGCGGTGTCGTAGCCGCCGAGGCCTGGCCTGGCCTGCCAGAGGGCGAGGAAGGTGTAGGCCAGGATGAAGCCGAAGACGGTGTTGGTGAAGACGCCGGCCAGCGTGGCGGCGCGGTAGGTGGAGTAGCGGCGGAACGCACCGCGCGCGACGGCGAGGTAGAGGCGGACGGTGCCGCCGAGGTCGGGTGGGGGCCTGAGGCGTGTCGCCCCGGAAGGAGCGTTCAGCATATTGTCTCCTTGTCGACAAATACGAGCAGACGGATACGCGCAGGGACACCGGCGCACGCCGGAACGGCCCCGACCGTCCCCACCCGGGGGTACCGGGCCGGGCGGGCGGAGCTGCCGCACTGGCTGCGCTATCTGGTTCTCACCTTTCACCGTACTGCCGACGATCGGCAGACGCACCCGGTTTTTCCACCACCTGATCCCGGATCAAATAGCACATAATCGCGGCATGACCTTGAGGGCAGACCACCGCACCCGGCGCCAGGCCAAACGGGCCGCCCGTCGCGAAGCCCGCCGTGCCAAGCCGTTCTGGCGCCGTCTCCTGCCCACCTGGCGGGTCACCCTGGGCGCGCTCACCGCCGTCCTGCTGCTCGCCGTCGGCTCCTTCGCCGTGCTCTACCTCATCGTCCCGGTGCCCGATGCCAACGCCCACGCCGTCGCCCAGAACAACATCTACCTGTACTCCGACGACACCACCGAGATCGCCCGCACCGGCGCCGTCAACCGCACCGACGTCACCATCACCCAGATCCCGCCCGACACCCAGCACGCCGTCGTCTCCGCCGAGGACCGCACCTTCTACCAGAACCGCGGCATCGACCTGAAGGGCATGGTCCGGGCCGGCTGGAACACCCTCACCGGCAAGGGCATGCAGGGCGGCTCCACCATCACCCAGCAGTACGTCAAGAACTACTACCTGACCCAGGACCAGACCATCGAGCGCAAGGGCCGCGAGCTCTTCATCGCCCTCAAGGTCGACCAGCAGCGCAGCAAGAACGAGATCCTCACCGGCTACCTCAACAGCAGCTACTTCGGCCGCAACGCCTACGGCATCCAGAGCGCCGCGCACGCCTACTACGGCGTCGACGTCTCCCAGCTCACCCTCCCCCAGGGCGCCTACCTCGCCGCCCTGCTCCAGGCCCCCAGCGTCTACGACGTCAAGACCGCCACCCCCGCCAACCGCGAGAAGGCCGTCGCCCGCTGGAACTACACCCTCGACGGCATGGTCCAGCTCGGCTTCCTCACCGCCGCCGACCGCGCCGCCATCACCTTCCCCGACCCCATCGACCCGCAGCCCGCCACCGGCCTCGGCGGCCAGGCCGGCTACCTCGTCGGCGTCGCCGACGACTACCTCGTCTCCGCCGGCATCATCGACACCCCCACCCTCAAGGCCGGCGGCTGGCGCATCACCACCACCTTCGACAAGCCCAAGCAGGACGCCTTCACCCGCGCCGTCCAGCAGGAGCTCACCGACGAACTCGACCCCGCCAAACGGCCCGCCACCGACACCGACGTCCGCGTCGCCGGCGCCTCCGTGGAACCGGCCACCGGCCGGGTCGTCGCCGTCTACGGCGGCCCCGACTACGCCAAGCAGCCCTACAACGACGCCCTGCGCCAGGACAACCAGATCGGCTCCACCTTCAAGCCCATCGACCTCGCCGCCGGCCTCAACTCCGGCCGCAGCAGCGGCGACGGCCGCCCGATCAGCACCGAGACCCGCTACGACGGCACCAGCGAACGCCCCGTCACCGGCGGCCCCACCCCGTACGCGCCGCCCAACGAGGACGGCACCGACTACGGCAGCATCACCCTGCGCCAGGCCATGGCCAAGTCCGTCAACTCGGTCTACGCCCAGGAAGGCGTCGACGCCGGGCTCGCCCACGTCCGGGAGACCGCCGTCCGGCTCGGCATCCCCGACGACGTCCCCGGCATGGACCCGGCCAACACCTCGATGACCCTCGGCACCGCCACCCCGAGCGCCCTCGACCTCGCCGGCGCCTACGCCGCCTTCGCCAACCACGGCCAGGCGTACACCCCGTGGTCCGTCACCAAACTCGAACGCGTCCACACCGGCGGCGCCATCGACGTCCCCAAGATGCCCGAGCACGTCCCCGTCACCGCGCTCGACCGCGGCACCGCCGACGCCGTCACCGACGTCCTGCGCGACGTCATCAGCCCCCGGGGCACCGGCGCCGCCGCCCTCGACCTCGGCCGCCCCGCCGCCGGCAAGACCGGCACCACCGACTCCAACCTCTCCGCCTGGTTCGCCGGCTACACCCCCGAACTCACCACCACCGTCGGCCTGTTCCGGGAGAATCCGAAGACCCACGCCAAGGAACCGCTGGCCGGCACGGCCGGCTACACCCGGGTCAACGGCGGCGCCTTCCCGACCGAGATCTGGACCGCCTACATGGCCGACGTCCTCGACGGCACCGACGTCCAGCACTTCGAACTCCAGCCCAGCCGTGGCAACACCCAGCCGAGCACCCCCACCAGCAGCGCCCCCGCCTCACCCACCGCGACCGCCACCACCCCCAGCGCCCAGCCCACCACCGCACCCAGCGCCCCGGCCCCCAGCGCGCCCGCACCGAAGCCGCAGCCCACCCCGACCACGCCGCCCGCCGACCCCCCGGCGCCCGCCGAGCCCACCCAGGCCCCGCCGCCCACCGGCCAGACCCACACCCCCGAAGCGCCGGCCACCCCCAGCAGCCGGCCCACCTCGGCCCGGCCCACCGCACCACCGACCCCGCCCCCAACGGCGCCGCCGGTCGCCGGCGACCCGGTCACCCCGCCGCCCCGCTGACGCCGGCCGGCGTCAGGCGTCCAGCGGCCGGCGACCGTCAGGCGACCAACTCCCGCTCCAACGGCGTCCGGAACCGCGGCGTCACCCGCACCTCCCCCAGCCACCCCGACAACCGCGCCGCCTCCGCCTCCACGGCCGACCGCGCCTGCGCCCCCAGATCCTCGAACAGCCGCCACACGACCTCGCCGTCGGCACGCTGCGCCCAACCGCCGACCACCCGGCCGCACCACCACACCGTCGGCCCCGCGTTGCCCGCCCGGTCGAACAGCAACGGCACGTCCTCCGGCCGCAGGTACCAGTCCCGGCCGCGCCAGCCCATCACGGTCGGATCCAGCGCCGGCAGCAGTGCCGCCCACGGCTCCGGCTCCGCCACCGGCTCCTCGTCCCCCGGCAGCAGCAGACCCACCGCACCGCCGGCCGGCGCCGCGTCCACCGCGCCCACGTCGGCCAGTGCCCGGCGGGTGTCGCCCAGCGTCCAGCCCGTCCACCACTTGACGTCCTCGACGGTGGCCGGGCCGTACGCCGCCAGCCAGCGCCGCGCCACCTCCGCCTTGGCCTCCCGCACCGGAACGTCCGGCCACGGCGCCACCGGAGCCCACGGATAGCTGCTGCTCAGCCAGGAGCCCCGCGGCCGGCACCGCCGCACGTGCCCGTCCGAGGCCAGCAGCCGCAGCAGCCGGCTGCCCACGCTCTGCTTCGCCTCGTACGGCTTGCCCGCCGCCATCAGCATCGTCTCGCGCAGCTCCGGGACGTCCTCCCCGAGCTCGTTGGTCGTCGCCTCGCCGCGCCGCTCCAGCGCCGCCAGCACGGCCCGCTCCGTCCCGGCGAGCCGCTCCTCGTCCCAGCCCTCGGCGAACTCGCGCAGGTGCTTCAGCAGCGTCGCCCGCTCCTTCGCCGCGATCGCCCGCGCGGTGGACGAGCTCACGTACGGCGCGAACCCCTCCGTCACGGCGAAGATCGTCCGCCGCATCGACAGCAGCTTCACCAGCGAGACGTCCTCGTACAGCGCCCGCTCCACCTCCGCCGCCGACGGCTCCGCCAGCCGCGCGCACGCCGACAGGTAGACCGTCGCGGCGTCGGTGGCGTGCAGCCCGACCACCGCGTCCGCCACCTGCTCCACCCGCACCGCCCGGGCGGACGGCGCCAGCAGGTGCCGCACTCCCAACCGGGCCCGACGCTGCTCGTCACCGACCGAAAGCACAAGGCTGCTCATGGCCGGGACGATAACGCCCGGCACCGACAATGCCCGGCACCGACGGCGGGGCGCGTCAAAGTCCGGGCACGTCGACGTCGGGGCATGTCGACGTCAGGGCACATCGACGTCGGGACGGCCCGGCCCGGGGCCCCGGTGGCTCAGAGGTAGAGCCCGGTCGAGCCCTCCGTGTCGCCGAAGCGCATCGCCGCGACGGCGTGCAGGTCCCGCTCGCGCAGCAGCACGTAGGTGGCGCCGCGGACCTCGACCTCCAGCTTGTCCTCCGGGTCGTACAGCACGCGGTCGCCGGGCTCCACCGAGCGGACGCTCTGGCCCACGGCCACCGCCTCCGCCCAGGCGCACCTCTTGCTGAGCTCCGCGGTCGCCGGGATGAGGATGCCGCCGGTCGAGCGGCGCTCGCCCTCGCTGCCCTCGGTCTTCACCAGGACGCGGTCGTGCAGCATCTTGATCGGCAGCTTCTCGCCGAGGCGGTCGTGCCGCGGCAGGTCGTGCTCGGGCGAGGTGGTCAGCGGGGTCGGTTCGTCGTTCGTACTCACGACCCCGAAGGTACCGTCCCCGGGCGCGCGGCGTGACGCTGGCCCGGCCTGCGGGACGGGCCGCCCCACCGGACGGCCCCGCCGGGCCCCGGACGCACCGGAGGCCGGACGCACCGGGCCCCGGACGCACCGGAGGCCGGACGCCAACGGCGCCCGGCCCCACGACGTCCCGCTGCTCAGCCCTTGCGGCGCTTGCGGCCCGAGGCGACCAGCAGCACCAGGCCGACACCGACCAGCGCCACCGGGACGATCCGCTCCTTGCGCGGCTGCCCCTTCTCGTCCACGAACTGCGCCTTGGCCTTCTCCACCAGCCCGCTGGCCGCCACGTACGCCCGGCCGGCCTTCTCCTCCACGGAGGCCACGGCCTTGGCCTTGACCTGGGCGGAGATCGTGCTCGGGTGGACCCGCATGGCGAGCTCGTCCAGGGTCGCCGCCAGCTGGGTGCGGGTGCGGGTGATGTCCGCCTCGATCTGGGCGGTCGTCCTCACCGAGTTGTCCTTCGTGCTCGCCTCGCCCACTCGGGCCACCCCAATTCACTGATGTTGTCCTGTGCGACGGACCCAGTTTGTCAGCTGCCGAGCACGGCCGCGCGGCCCCACCCACCATCGGGGGTAAGTTTGCCGTGGTACGACCACCCGCCCACGCACCAGGAGAGTCCACCCGTGACTGAGCGCCTCCAGCCCGGCGACACCGCGCCCGCCTTCACCCTGTCCGACGCGGACGGGAACCAGGTGTCCCTGGCCGATCACCTCGGCCGCAAGGTGATCGTCTACTTCTACCCCGCCGCGCTCACCCCGGGCTGCACCAAGCAGGCCTGCGACTTCACGGACAACCTGGAGGTCTTCGCCGGCGCCGGGTACGACATCCTCGGCATCTCGCCCGACAAGCCGGAGAAGCTCGGCAAGTTCCGCGAGACCGAGGACCTCAAGGTCACCCTGCTCTCCGACCCGGACCACGCCGTGCTGGAGGCCTACGCCGCGTTCGGCGAGAAGCAGAACTACGGCCGCACCTACCAGGGCGTCATCCGCTCCACCGTGATCGTGGACGAGCAGGGCAAGGTCGAGCGCGCCCTGTACAACGTCAAGGCCACCGGCCACGTCGCCAAGCTGCTGCGCGACCTCAAGGTCGAGACGGCCTGATCCCGCGCCCCGGCCCGGAACGACGCCGGGCCGGCCGCGGGACGACGCAGCGGTGGCGGCGCACCCCCCGACCGGGTGCACCGCCACCGCCGTCTCTCACCTCAGCGAGCCGCTGTCATCAGCAGGCGCCGAGGTCGCTCCAGACGCCCCACGAACCGCTCGCGGCGGGGTCGTCGCCCTTGGTCCACCACTTGTTCTGGTAGTAGTGGCCCTTCCAGGACACCTTGGTGGTGGACGCGTAGGTGGTGCCCGCGTCCCAGCCCGGCGCACCCGTGCAGGCGCCCGAGGTCGGGGTCGCGGTCGGCGTCACCGTGGGCGTGACGGTCGGGGTGACCGTCGGCGTCACGGTGGGCGTCACCGTCGGGGTGACGGTCGGGGTGACCGTCGGGGTCGCGGTCGGCGTGGCCGTCTGCGACGGGGTCGGCGTGGCGGTGCCACCGTCCACCGCACCGCGGCTCAGGTCGCCCTTCAGGCCGTACAGCGTGCCACCGACGTTGACCGTCCAGTTCGACGGCGTCGAGACCGGCAGGTAGTAGACGAAGTCCATGTCGATCGACGCGCCCGGCGCCAGCGACTGCCAGCCCGGCAGCTTCACCGAGACCCGGTTGTAAGTGCCCTTGAGGCCGCCCACGTTGCCCGGACCGGGGTTGTCCTGCTTGATGACGGTCAGCCCGAAGCCGGACTGGTCCTTCGCGTTGCCCGGAGCCGAGTTGCTGTAGTCGAACTGGAACTCGGTGCCGCCGGGCAGGGTCACCGTCGAGTTGTTGACGATGTGGATCTTCGGGTTGATCGGGTAGTTCGAGTCACCCAGCGCGAAGTTGGTGAACGACACGTCGATCGGCAGGGTCTGCTGCGGCAGCGCGGTCGTCGCGCGGACGGCGTTGTACGGCGAGGCCGCCTTGAACTTGTCGTACATCAGCGAGGTCAGCGTCGAGCCGGGGACGTACTGGCCCTTGCCGCCGTTGGCGGTCGCGTCCCACTTGTAGTCGCCCGCGAGCTCCCAGATCATCGCGCCGCCGGCGCCCTGGTTGACGATGTAGTCCGCCTTGGCGCCCACCGACTGCTCGTCCTCGGTGGAGAGGAAGACCTTCTTCGTGTCGTTCCACAGCCACGGCGCCACCAGGGTGGAGCTGTAGTTGCGGATGTAGGTGCCCTGCAGGGCGGTGTCGGTCACGCCGTACTTGGAGAGGTAGTCGGGCACGATGCCCTTCTCCAGGTTCTTCGCGTGCCACATCGGGTTCGAGCCGGCCGGGGACTCCTTGCCCGCGTCGTCCTTGTCGTTCCAGATGTTGTCGATGCCGACAGCGCCGTCGCCACAGGCCGTCAGTCCGGCGCCCACCGGGCAGGTGGTCGCCGAGGCGGTACCCCAGAGGCCGTTGGTGCCGCCGGTGACGTTCTTGAACCCGCGGGTGTAGTACGGCAGGCCGACGTTGATCCGGCCGCCCGGCATCGCACCGCGGAAGTAGTGGTACGACCAGTCCGCGTTCAGGTAGCCGATCCCGCCGTACTGGCCGGTGCCGTACACGTTGGCCGCCGCCAGCTCGCCGTCCTTGCCGTCGTCGAACAGCGAGGCGTTCGGGCCGACGTACTTGTTCCAGGCGCCGTGCAGGTCGTACGACATGATGTTGACGTAGTCCAGGTACTGCGCCACCTGGAAGGTCTCCATGCCGCGCAGCAGGTAGCCGGACGACGGGGCCGCGACCGAGAGCAGGTAGTGCTTGCCGTCGGCGGCACCCGCCCGGTCCAGCTTCTCGCGCAGCGTCTTCATCAGCGCCGCGTAGCCCTTGGCGAGCGAGGCACGCTTGGAGTTGGCGAGCTGCCAGTCCAGCGGGTTGCCCGCGTCCTTCATCGAGGTCGGGTACTCGTAGTCGACGTCGACGCCGTTGAAGCCGTACTTCTTGATGAAGTCGACCGAGGAGTTGGCGAAGGTGTCGATGCCCGCCTGGTTGACGGAGCCGTCCGGGTTGACCGTCAGCGAGTAGAAGCCGCCGGAGTTGACGCGCTTGCCGTCGTCACCGAAGAACCCGCCGGTCTCGGTCCAACCGCCCACCGAGATAATGGTCTTGACGTTCGGGTACTGCTTCTTGTACTTCGTCAGCAGGTTGAAGTGCCCCTTGTAGGGCAGCGACGGGTCCAGCTCGGCACCGGGCACGCCCGGGAAGGAGATCCCGGTGGCCTCGTTCTTGTCGTTGTCGGTGCCGACGGAGAGCTTGTTGTCGCTGCCGACGTGCCCGAAGGCGTAGTTCAGGTGGGTGACCTTGTCCCAGGGGATGTCACTCACCAGGTACGGCTGCGCGCCGTCCTTTCCGGTCCGCCAGCCGGTGAAGTAGCCGATGATGCGGCGCTGGTGGTCGGCGCCCATCTTCTCGCGGCCGGCGGTGTCGTAGACGTTGCAGTACGGGACGTCCACCCCGGGCGTCTGGTACATGCCGTCGGGCCGACAGGCCGAGTTGTCGACGGTCGCGGACGCCTGCGAGGGCGCCGCGCCCAGCGTCGCCACCAGCAGGCCGGCCAGGCCGGCAGCCGCCAGCGAGGCCAGGCCGGCACGGGCGGCCGGGTTCTTGGAACGACGGGCAGCGGTGGGACGCCGCTCCGCCATGGATCGGATCAACACTCGGTCCTCCGGGAGAGAGTGTCGGCGCGTACCTGTGGGGGAGCACGCACGTGGGGGATTGCGGATTGGCGCTGAAGCTATGTGGTCTGAACCACATAGGTCAATAGGTCTGTACCAATTGGTAATCAAATCCCCAACATCGCCGGTCGAACGGCCGATACCCGCCGGTCATAACCGGTCATTCCTCCGTATGCCCAGCCGCATGCCCGGCCGCATGCTCGGCCGCATGCCGACGACTGTGCCGCGCCACCCGCACCCGCGTCCCGCACGATGCCGAGCACCACGAGCGGCGCGCGTGCCGCTGCAGGAAGAACAGGATGCAGCCGGGCGCCGGACACGCCCGCACCAG
Organism: Kitasatospora sp. NBC_01560; assembly: GCF_045208415.1. Lineage (NCBI taxonomy): Bacteria > Bacillati > Actinomycetota > Actinomycetes > Kitasatosporales > Streptomycetaceae > Kitasatospora > Kitasatospora sp. NBC_01560. The sequence goes on from NZ_CP109364.1 coordinate 3,618,202, forward strand.
ATCCCGCCGATCCCCCGTCAGCAACTCCACCGCCGACTGCGCCACCCGCCCCAGCAGCACCGCCCCGCGCTCCCCCGCCACCGAACGGCGCACCCCCGTGCCGACCGCCCCCGGCGACAGCTCCACCCACCCCGGCGCCGCCCGCACCGCGGCATTGACCACCGCGACATCCGCCGCCCCCGCCGGCTCCCCCGCCACCACCGCCGTCAGCACCGCGCGCAGCGCCCGGCGCAGCTCCAGGAACGCCGCCAGCTCCGCCGCCCCCAGCTCCCCGGCCGGCGCGTCGGCCGGATCCAGCCACTCGGCCTGCCGCTCCACCCACACCACCAGGTCCGACGGCTCCACCAGCACATCCACCGGATGCCCGCGCAGGCCGCCCCGGACGAACGTGCTGTTCACCAGATCCAGCGCGGGATGCTCGCCGAAAACCGGCATCTCGCCCACCGCGCCGCGCTCCACCGTTCCCATACCTCACGGTAACGCGACTTGCCAGGCGTAAGCCAAGACCCGAATACTAACGCTCAAATACTTCTTCTCCCGTTAGGAGTTCTCCGCCGTGCCCCTCCCCAGCCAAGCCCCCGCACGCCCCACCGCCGGCACCCTCCTCACCTCCACCACCACCGCCGTCACCGCACTCCTCCTCCTCGTCGCCCTCGGCACCCTCACCCGGCAACCCCTCCTCATCCCACCCCTCGCCGCCTCCATGGCCCTCCTCGCCGGCGCCCCCGACCTCCCCCTCGCCCAGCCCCGCAGCGTCATCGGCGGCCAACTCCTCTCCGCCCTCACCGGCTACGCCGTCCTCGCCGCCACCACCCCCGCCTACTGGTCCGCCGCCGTCGCCGGCGGCCTCGCCCTCGGCACCATGACCCTCGCCCGCACCCCCCACTCCCCCGCCGCAGCCACCGCCGTCATCGTCACCCTCACCGCCCCCGACCCCACCCGCTTCCTCCCCCTCCTGCTCCTCGCCACTCTGCTCCTCACCGGCGCCACCCTCCTCGGCGCCCGCCTGACCGGCCGCACCTACCCGAAGTACTGGTGGTGAGGCCGTGACCGAACGGGCCCCCACTCGTTCGCACACCCGGGGGACGGGCGCACACACAGGCCCGAAGGGGGACGACCATGGCGGTCGAGTACACACGTGAACTGCTCACCACCACCGCGGCCGGCGCCGCTTCGCTCGACGAGATGCTGAACACTCTCGGACGGGCACCGAACAAGGACCGTCGTAACTACCTGCGCCGCAAACTGACGGAGTACGGGATCGACACGACGCACTTCCGGCCGACCGGAAGCATCTACACCCGCGAGGTCCTGCAGGAGGCCGTTTCCGCCTGCCGGAGCGTGGCCGGGGTCGTGCGACACCTCAACCAGCGACAGGCCGGCGGGACGCAGGCCCACATCGGCCGCCGGATCAAGGCGCTCGGCATCGACACCTCCCACTTCACCGGCCAGGCCCACAATCGCGGCAAGCGGTCCCCCGGCCGGATCCCGCCCGACCAGCTCCTGGTCAGGCGCCCCGCGGACGCCAAGCGGCTTCCCGGCGCGCGGATCCGCCAGGCACTCGCGGAACTCGGCCGCCCGGAGCTGTGCGAGGACTGCGGCACCGGACCGCAGTGGCGCGGTCGCGCGCTCACCCTGGAGGTGGACCACATCAACGGCGACTGGTCCGACAACCGCCCGGACAACCTCCGACTGCTCTGCCCGAACTGTCACGCCATCACCGACACCTACTGCGGGCGCAACAGGAACAAGCCCGGGAAGCCCGCCCGGACCGCACCCGGGACGGCACCACACCGGGCGAAATGACGGTGTCCCCGAACCGGGCATGCCCCTAGACTGAAGGCGATGCGGCCTTGGCGAAAGGGCAGCCGCGCGGGTTTTAGGTGCCCGTGGGAGAAATCCCGTGAGGGTTCGAATCCCTCAGGCCGCACCAGCCTTGGAAGCAAAGGCCCGCCCGGAGATGATCTCCGGGCGGGCCTTTGTCGATCCCCATGACTCGTCAGCCGAGCAGCTCCTGCACCACCGGGACGAGGCCGCGGAAGGCCTTGCCGCGGTGGCTGATGGCGTTCTTCTCGTCGGCCGTCAGCTCGGCGCACGTCCGGGTCTCCCCCAGCGGCTCCAGGATCGGGTCGTAGCCGAAGCCGCCGGCGCCGCTCGGGGCGGTGCGCAGGGTGCCGAGGAGGCGGCCCTCGACGACGCGCTCGGTGCCGTCGGGCAGGGCCAGGGCGGCGGCGCAGAAGAAATGGGCGCCGCGGTGCGGGGCGTCGATGTCGCCGAGCTGGGCGAGCAGCAGCTCCAGGTTGGCGCGGTCGTCGCCGTGCTTGCCGGCCCAGCGGGCGGAGAAGATGCCGGGTGCGCCGCCGAGCACGTCGACGCAGAGGCCGGAGTCGTCGGCGACGGCGGGCAGGCCGGTGGCCCGGGCGAGGGCGTGGGCCTTGAGGAGGGCGTTCTCCGCGAAGGTGACGCCGGTCTCGGGGACGTCCGGGATCTCGGGGTAGGCGTCGGCGCCGACCAGTTCGACGTCCAGACCGGCGTCACCGAGGATGGCGCGGAGTTCGGCGACCTTGTGCCGGTTACGGGTGGCGAGGATGAGTCGGGTGGTCATGAACCCACCCTAACCGGACGTCAGCCGGTGCAGACCTTGGTGAGGTTGCCGGCGGCGTCGCCGAGCGGTCCGAGGTCGGGGATCTGCTTGCCGTCGACCGCCTGCTGGACCTTGTCCACCTGGGTGTTGAGGTCGTTGAGCGCCTTGACGACGTCGGTGTCCTTGGAGTTCTTGCCGAGCTGGTCGAGGTCGTTCTTGAGCTTCTGCAGGGCGGTGCCGGCGGCGGCGGCGTCGTTGCTCGCGTTGTTGTAGGCCTTGGTGACGTCGGCGATGTCGCCGGTGATGCGGACGGCGGTGTTGCCGCAGTCGAGCGCCTTCTGGGCGGCCGAGCAACTGACCATGCTGAGCGGGAGGATGGCGATCAGGCCGGCCACGGCGAGGGTGGCGGGGCGGGCGATGCTCTGGGGCATCCGGTCCTCCTGGGTGCGCGGGTTCCGGTGAGGGAGGACGCGCGTCGGGGGGTGCGCGGTTCCCTCATTCGGTGCTGCGGGAACGGTAAGGGCTCCGGGCCCGGCCTGTACAGCGGTGCGCTGCGGTTCGGCCGTGCTCCGGAGCCCTTCGCCGGCGCCGCCCCGGTCTCAGGCCTCCAGGGCCTTGCGCTGGATCTCGTCCAGTTCGGCGCAGCCGAGGGTGCCGAGGTCGAGCAGCCGGTCGAGGAGGGCGCGGTCGAAGGGGGCGCCCTCGGCGGTGCCCTGGACCTCGACGAAGCGGCCGTCGGAGGTGCAGACGATGTTCATGTCGGTCTCGGCGCGGACGTCCTCCTCGTAGCGGAGGTCGAGCATGGGGGTGCCGTCGATGATGCCGACGCTGACGGCGCTGACGCCGCCGGTGATGGGCTGGCCCTTGGCGCGGAGGATCTTCTTGTCGCGCGCCCAGGCGACGGCGTCGACGAGGGCGACGTAGGCACCGGTGATGGCGGCGGTGCGGGTGCCGCCGTCGGCCTGGAGGACGTCGCAGTCGAGGACGATGGTGTTCTCGGCGAGGGCCCGGTGGTCGATGACGGCGCGCAGCGAGCGGCCGATGAGGCGGCTGATCTCGTGGGTGCGTCCGCCGATGCGGCCCTTGACGGCCTCGCGGTCGCCGCGGGTGTTGGTGGCCCGGGGGAGCATGGAGTACTCGGCGGTGACCCAGCCTTCGCCGCTGCCCTTGCGCCAGCGCGGGACGCCTTCGGTGACGCTGGCGGTGCACAGCACCTTGGTGTCGCCGTAGGAGATGAGGACGGAGCCTTCGGCGTGCTTGCTCCAGCCCCGCTCGATGGTGATGGGGCGGAGCTGTTCGGGGGTGCGGCCGTCGATGCGTGACATAGGCACCGAGCGTAGCCGCTTCCGGCGGGTGGTCCGGGTTCGCCCCGACCGGTCCGCAATCGTGCCCGTTCGGCCGCGGGGCGGGTGTCGGCGTGTCGGCACGTCGGTCCCTCGGCCCCTCGCGGCGTCGGCACGTCGGAGCCCTCGGCCCGCTCGGCCCCCTCAGCCTGCTCGGCCTGCTCGGCCCGCCGGCTCATCGGGCCGCCCGGACAAGCCTCGGCCCGCCGCCCCGGGAGGGACGGCGGGCCGAGGGTGGTGAGCCCGGTGGGCTCAGGTCACATCATGTCCTCGATGTCGGCGGCGATCGGGTCGGCGTCGGTGCCGATGACGACCTGGATCGCGGTGCCCATCTTGACGACGCCGTGGGCGCCGGCGGCCTTGAGTGCGGCCTCGTTGACGAGGGAGGCGTCCTTGACCTCGGTACGGAGGCGGGTGATGCAGCCTTCGACCTCTTCGATGTTGTCGATGCCGCCCAGACCGGCGACGATCTTCTCAGCCTTGCTGGCCATGATTTCTCCCTCTGTCTCGGCCCGCCGGCTGCTCTGCCGGGTGCCGTCCTGCGCTGTGCTGGGGTCCCCGGCCGGGCCGGGGGCGGGTCGCTGCCGGTGCTGACGCGGATTCAGGAGCCGTCGCACTGCCTGGCAGCGCGACAAGCATGACCCGTTCTGGACCGATTTGCCACGTTAGTCCACTTTTGGCCCATTCCGACGCGCACGGTCTGGATCTTCGTCCGAGGATGACGATCAGCGGGGCCTCTGCCCCGGCGCGCGCATCCTGCGTCCCCAAGAGTGGTCTACACCAATATATGTGTACTCCGATGAACGCAGGAAGGGCCCCGGGTGTTCCTGGACCCCGCCCGACGGCCCCCCGCGGGGTCACCGGACGGCAACTGCTCTCGGAGGGCGAAGGATGAGTTCGGCAGGCGCCACAGCCCCGCAGACCAAGTGGTGGCACTCCTTCTACGGCGGACTCCAGAAGATGGGCCGCTCGCTCCAGCTCCCGGTGGCGGTCCTGCCGGCGGCCGGCATCCTGAACCGGCTCGGCCAGCCCGACGTCTTCGGCAAGGACGGCCTGGGCTGGGACGACGTCGCCAAGGTCTTCGCAGCGGCCGGCGGAGCCCTGCTCGACTCCTCACTGGGCCTGCCGATGCTGTTCTGCATCGGCGTGGCGATCGGCATGGCGAAGAAGGCGGACGGCTCGACGGCGCTGGCCGCGGTGGTCGGCTTCCTCGTCTTCTACCAGGTGCTGCACGCCTTCCCGGAGGACTGCACACTGCCGACGGTCCTGATCGGCGACCAGTGCGTGGACTTCACCTCGGCGAAGGCGGCCGCGGCGACGTACCAGAACCCGGGTGTCCTGGGCGGCATCCTGATCGGCCTCCTCTCCGCCTGGCTCTGGGTGCGCTTCCACCGCACCAAGCTGGTCGACTGGCTCGGCTTCTTCAACGGCCGCCGCCTCGTCCCGATGATCACCGCCGTGGTGGGCATGGTGCTGGCCGTCGCCGCCGTCTGGGTGTGGCCGCCGATCGGCCGGGCGATGAACGACTTCAGCCAGGACCTCGCCGACCTCGGGGCGGGCGGCGCGGGCATCTTCGGTGTCGCCAACCGTGCGCTGCTGCTGATCGGCATGCACCAGCTGCTGAACACCTTCGTCTGGTTCCAGTTCGGCGACTACACCAAGCCGGACGGCATGATGGTCCACGGTGACATCCCCCGCTTCCTGGCCGGCGACCCGACGGCCGGCCAGTTCACCTCGGGCTTCTTCCCGATCATGATGTTCGCCCTGCCGGCCGCGGCCATGGCGATGGCCCACTCCGCCAAGCCGCACCGCCGCAAGGAGATCTACGGCCTGATGCTCTCGGTCGGCCTGACCTCCTTCGTCACCGGTGTGACCGAGCCGATCGAGTACTCCTTCGCCTACATCGCCCCCGCGCTGTTCGCGGTGCACGCCCTGCTGACCGGCGCGTCCATGGCGATCACCTGGGGGCTCGGGGTGCACGACGGCTTCAGCTTCTCAGCCGGCCTGATCGACTACGTGATCAACTGGGGGCTGGCCACCAAGCCCTGGATGATCATCCCGATCGGGCTCGGGTTCGCCCTCGTCTACTACGCGCTGTTCCGGATCATCATCGTCAAATTCAACCTGAAAACACCCGGGCGCGAGGACGAGGACGACGTCGAGGACGTGACCAAGGCCTGAACCGAGCGTCACCGCGCGCAATTCCGAAAGGCCCTCGGACCCACCGTCCGGGGGCCTTCGGCATATCCGGAACGGGTCGATGGTCCCGATACGAAAGTCCCGGAATTCGATGACCGGGAATTGTTCCGGCCTGCCCGACCGGGCCACCTCCGCACCACCCAGGCACCGGCCGGCGCCCCCGTGGGCCGCCCGGCCGCCACCCGCCCGTGGCCCGGCGGGAGCCGCCCCAGGGCCCGCGGCGGCACGGCGGACGCCCCCCGACAACCGGGCCGGCGTGGCCTGCGGAGCCGGGGTGGGCGGCCGTCCGGAGCCGGCCTCCGGGCAGCCCGAGTTCGGCACCGAAACCGGGTGGGGGAAGATCGCCGCCGCGCCGGACCGGCCACCGGGCAATGCGCCACCACCGTTCTTCCGCGCGTCGCCACCCGTTTCACCCGGCAAAGGGAAGGCGTGGTCGGGCGGCACCGCAATCCGGCGGCGAATACCGGGCGCCGCGGCCAGGGGGGCCCGAGCCGATCCCGCCGCTCCCCCGCCGCTCCCCCGACGTTCGGCCCCAGGCCGGCCCGTACCCGGCCACCGGGGGCCCGACCGGCCCGGCCCGGACGCCCGGACAGCACCACCGGGCGACCGCACGACCACGGCCGGTACCCGTCGGCCCCGCCGGAGTCTCCACCGGCGCGGCCGCGGACGCCGCCGCCGGACCGCCCCCCGGACCGGCCGCCCGCTCTGCCGCGGAGCCCGCTGCCGAGCCCCCGCCGACCGGCCGTACGCCCACACCCGGCGGCCGGCTCTTTTTGTTGCGCAAATAGCCAAAATCCCAATCACGGCGGGTAATCATGATCGTTGATCCGCAAGTAGGTTTCGATTTCATAGCGCTTCTCACCAGCACCGCTTTCAGGGCTTCCCCCCCTTCTCCGCCCGTGCTACAAAACTGGTCTACACCACGTGTGGTGTAGACCAGTTCGCGGTTCGGCCCCCTGTGCACCTACCCCCGACCGACCCGCCCTGCCGTTAGGAACCCACCCCCATGAGTCAGTCTGCGCAGGCACCGGCGCCCGCCGCGGCTCCGGCCACGCCAAGCCCCACCAAGAAGTTCGGCCAGAACCTGCTTCAGGGTCTGCAGAAGATCGGCCGCAGCCTCCAGCTGCCCATCGCCGTTCTCCCCGCCGCCGGTCTGCTGCTGCGCCTCGGCCAGGACGATGTGTTCGGCAAGGACGGCCTCGGCTGGAACAAGGTCGCCGCGGTGTTCGCCACCGCCGGTGACGCCGTCTTCACCAACCTGCCGCTGCTCTTCGCGGTGGGCATCGCGATCGGCTTCGCGAAGAAGGCCGACGGCTCCACCGCGCTCGCCGCGCTGGTCGGCTTCCTCGTCTACAAGAACGTGCTGACCGCGTTCCCGATCACCGAGTACCAGATCCTGCCCGGCAAGGACGAACCCGCCACGTACCAGAACCCGGGCGTGCTCGGCGGCATCGTGATCGGTCTGCTCTCGGCCGTGCTGTGGCAGAAGTACCACCGCACCAAGCTGGTCGACTGGCTCGGCTTCTTCAACGGCCGCCGCCTCGTCCCGATCCTGATGGCCTTCGTCGGCACCGCCGTCGGCGTCATCTTCGCCCTGACCTGGGGCCCGATCGGCGACGCCATCAAGAGCCTGAACGACACCCTGATCGGTGCCGGCGCGTTCGGTGCGGGCGCCTTCGGCCTGGTCAACCGCGGTCTGCTGCCGGTCGGCATGCACCAGTTCGTGAACTCCTACGCCTGGTTCCAGACCGGTGACTTCACCAAGCCCGACGGCACCGTCGTGCACGGCGACCTGACCCGCTTCTTCGCCGGCGACCCGACCGCCGGACAGTTCATGTCGGGCTTCTACCCGATCATGATGTTCGCACTGCCGGCCGCCGCGTTCGCCATCGCCCACGCCGCCAAGCCGCACCGCCGCAAGGCCGTCACCGGCATGATGCTGTCGCTGGCGCTGACCTCCTTCGTGACCGGCGTCACCGAGCCGATCGAGTTCGCGTTCGTCTTCATCGCCCCGGTCCTGTACGTCATCCACGCGCTGCTGACCGCCGTCTCGATGGCCCTCACCTGGGCCCTCGGCGTGCACGACGGCTTCACCTTCTCCGGTGGCCTGATCGACTACCTGCTGGCGTGGAACAAGGCCACCGACCCATGGCTGATCATCCCGATCGGTCTCGCCTTCGCCGCGCTGTACTACTTCCTCTTCCGCTTCGCGATCACGAAGTTCGACCTCAAGACCCCCGGTCGCGAGGACGACGAGGAGATCGAGGACGTCACCAAGGCCTGACGCCGAGGTACGACCCGACGCGCCCCCGGCCCCGCCCCGCCGCTCGCTCCCCCGAGCGGCGGGGCGGGGCCGTCGCGTTTCCCGGGCCGTCGCGTTCCCGGGCCGTCGCGTTTCCCGGGCCGTCGCGCCTCCCGCCGGCGCCACCGGACCCGCGTCCGGCCCCTCCCGCCCCGGCCGCAGGCCCCTCCCATCGCGGCTCCCGCTCCGGCCCCGACCCCGGCTCCCGTCCCAGCTCCGGGGCCCTGCGGTGAGACGGTGGTTGACGAAGCAGCAAGATCGCTGGTCAACTGAAGCGGTGAACGCCCGGCGCATTCTGGTCTCCCGCAGCCACATCGACTTCGGTCGCGTGTGGTCGGCGGCGTGTTGCACCTGACCTGACCGTTCCCCCACCGCCGCCCGGCTGACGCCCTCGCCGCGCGCCGGTACCGCAGCCCCACTTCCCGTGTCAGCCCGCACCCCGGGCCACCGCCACGTATCCACCTGCGTTCCGCGCGCACCCGCACGCGCCCGCACGAGGAAAGTCAAGGCCTCGCCATGCCCCGCCAGTTGCACCTGTCCGCCGCCCTCGACAGCCCCGGCCGCTTCGACGCCGGCCACTTCGCCGGCCTCGCCCGCCTCGCCGAACGGGCCACCCTCGACTTCGTCACCCTCGACGACTCCTACGCCCCCGAGCCCCAGCGACTCGACGCGCTCGCCACCTTCGCCCGGCTCGCCCCGCAGACCCGCGGCCTCGGCCTCGTCCCGACCGTCACCACCACCCACACCGAGCCGTTCCACACCTCGATCTCGGTGAACACGCTGGACTGGGTGAGCGAGGGCCGGGCCGGCTGGCTGGTCGGCGTCTCGGACACCGAGGCGCAGGCCAGGGCCTTCGGCCGCAAGGGCGTCGCCCCGGCCGACGTGCTCTGGGCCGAGGCCGCCGACGCCGCCGAGGTCGCGGCCCGGCTCTGGGACAGCTGGGAGGACGACGCGGAGATCCGCGACGTGGCCACCGGCCGGTTCATCGACCGCGACAAGCTGCACTACATCGACTTCGACGGCCCGCACTTCTCCGTCCGCGGCCCCTCCATCACCCCGCGTCCGCCGCAGGGCCGGCCGGTGGTCGCGGTCGCGGTCTCCGCCGCCGACCTCGCACCGGACGCCGGCGCCGGCGGGCGGGCCCGGGTGGATACGGCGGCCCGGTACGCCGATGTCGTCCTGCTCGACGCGCCCGACCGGGCCACCCGGCTGACCGCCGCCACCGAGCTGCGGCTGCGCGCGGGCGAGACGCTGCGCATCCTCGCCCGGCTCGACGCCGCCCTGACCGACGAGCGGTCGGTCACCGCCCTGACCGACGAGCTCGTCCGGGGCGGCGGCGGCGTCGACGGCTTCCACCTGGTGCCGGCCGAGCCCGCCCGCGACCTCGCGGCCCTCGCCGACCTGGTCGTACCGGCCCTGCGCGACCGCGGGCTGTTCCGCACCGGCTACACCGGCCGCACCCTGCGCGACCACCTCGGGCTGGCCCGCCCGGCCGGCCGCTACGCCGCCGGGCCCGGCAGCCCGGCCGCAACCACCACGACCGCCGCCGCGACGGCCGCCACCGCCGCCGCTCCGATCACCGCAGCCGCGGTGCCCACCGCCTCCGAGGTGACCCGATGACGGACCGACCGCTCAAGCAGATCCACCTCGCCGCGCACTTCCCGGGCGTCAACAACACCACGGTGTGGGCCGATCCGGCCTCCCGCAGCCAGATCGAGTTCTCCTCCTTCCGGCACCTCGCGGAGACCGCCGAGCGCGGCCTGTTCGACTTCTTCTTCCTCGCCGAGGGCCTGCGGCTGCGCGAGGTGAAGGGCCGGATCCACGACCTGGACGTGGTCGGCCGGCCCGAGTCGATCACCGTCCTGAACGCACTCGCGGCCGTCACCACGCACCTCGGCCTGGCCGCCACCGTCAACGCCACCTTCAACGAGCCCTACGAGCTGGCCCGGCGGTTCGCCTCCCTGGACCACCTCTCCGGCGGGCGCGCGGCCTGGAACGTGGTCACCTCCTCGGACGCCTTCACCGGGGAGAACTTCCGCCGCGGCGGCTACCTCGACCGCGCCGACCGGTACACCCGGGCCGCCGAATTCGTCCAGCTCGCCCGGGAGTTCTGGGACGGCGGGGGCGAGACCGTCCGGCACCGCGGCCCGCAGTTCGACGTCGAGGGGCGGCTCTCGCTCCCCCGGCCGCCGCAGGGCCACCCGGTGGTGATCCAGGCCGGCGACTCCAGCGAGGGGCGGGAGTTCGCCGCCGCCACGGCCGACATCATCTTCAGCCGGCACTCCACCCTGGCCGCCGGCCAGGCCTTCCACGCCGACGTCAAGCGCCGGCTGGCCGCCTACGGCCGCAAGCCGGACGAACTGAAGATCATGCCCGGCGTCACCTACGTGCTGGGCGACACCGACGCCGAGGCCGCCGAGCGCGCCGCGGAGATCCGCCGGGTCCAGGTCGGGCCGCGGACGGCGATCGCCCACCTGGAGCAGATCTGGGGCATCGACCTCTCGGACCACGACCCGGACGGTCCGCTGCCCGCCGTCGACCCCGTGGTGGACAGCACTCTGGTGCAGGGCCGGAGCAAGGCCGGCGACCCGCTGGAGATCGCCGCCAAGTGGCGTGCGGTGGCGGCCGAGAAGAAGCTCAGCAGCCGCGAACTGGTGATCGAGGTGACCGGCCGGCAGTCCTTCATCGGCAGCCCCGCGACGGTCGCCGCGCAGATCAACGAGTTCGTCCAGAACGACGCCTCGGACGGCTTCATCCTCGTCCCGCACCTCACCCCGGGCGGCCTGGACGACTTCGTCGACCAGGTGGTGCCGCTGCTCCAGGAACGCGGGGTGTTCCGGACGGAGTACACCGGGACGACGCTGCGCGAACACCTCGGCCTGCCGGTGCCCGGGCGGCGCTGAACCGCACCGGCCACCACCCGCCGGCCACCGCCGGCGCGCGGCCCGCCTCAGATCCGTCCGAGGCGGGCCGCGTGCACGCCAGCCTGGAAGCGACTCTCCGCGCCGAGATCGGCGGTCAGCTCGGCCACCAGCCGGCGCACCGTCCGCTCGGAGACCTCCAGCTTCCGGGAGATCGCGGCGTCGGTCAGCCCGGCCGCCAGCAGCCGCAGCACCTCACGGTGCCGGCCCGTCATGTCCACAGCTCCGGGCAGGAGTTCCGGCGGGGTCCAGGCGGCCGACCAGAAGTACTCGAACAGCTCCGCCACCAGGGCGACCAGGGCCGGCTCCCGGACCACCACCGCCGCCCCGGCGGCCGGCGCGTCCCCGTCCGGGCCGGCCCCCGGCGCCGGCAGGATCGCCAGCCGGGCGTCGACCACGATCAGCCAGAGCGGCAGCGAGTGCGCCGCCCTGATCCGGGCGCCGGCCGCGGTCAGCTCGCGGACGTGCGCGAGCACCGCGGGCCGGCGCAGCGCCGCGGCCGGGTAGATGGTCCGCAGGGTGGCGCCGTGGGCGAGGGCGAGGCGTTCGCGGGCGAGTTTGCCGGCCAGGGCGGGGCCGGAGAGGTCCTGGCCGGGGCGGAGGGAGAGGGCTTCGGTGCGGGCACCGCGGGCGGCGTCCTCCAGCAGGGCGGCGATCCGGTCGGCGCCGCGGACGAGTTCGAGGGCGGTGCCGGCGTGGTGGCGGTGCTGGACCGGGAGGTAGCTGGTGTGCAGGCGGTCGACGGCGTGGCGGGCCCGGCCGAGCGCGGTGACCAGGGCGGTGACCTGGGTGTCCGCATCGAGGAGCAGCTGGCGGACGGCGGTGTCGACGGAGACCGCGGCGTGTCCGGCGGCGTCGGCGGCGGTGGGCTGGAGCAGTCCGAGGGTGTGCAGTTCGGCGGTGGCGGCGGCCAGGCGGTGTTCGTCCCAGTCCGGGCCCGGGGTGGCCGGCGGGAGTCCGGCAGCGGGTGGGAGTCCGGCCACTGGCGGGAGCCCGGCGGGGGCCGGGAGCCCGGCGCCGGTGAGCAGGCGGGCATAGAGCTGGGCGGCGTCGCGGTCGGCGGGGCTCTCCATCGGCGCAGCCTAGTGAGGCGGGTGCGGGCGGGCCGGGGTTTTCCGAGGGGCGAGACGGTGCGGCTTCCGGCCCGCCTCTGCGCCCTGCCTCCGGGCCTGCTTCCGGTCGCGGTCATGGCCGGTTCCGGCAGGGCCGGGGTGGCTGACCTGCGGCGGGGCGGTGGCCAGGATGGGCGCATGGCTCTTTCCGAGGCTTCGACGATCTGGCTGGACGGCGCGCTGGTGCCCTGGCACCAGGCGCAGACGCACGTGCTGACGCACGGACTGCACTACGGGACGGGAGTGCTGGAGGGGACGAGGGTGTTCGCGACGGCGGACGGTCCGGCGGTGTTCCGGCTGCCGGAGCACCTGGACCGGCTGGGCCGCAGTGCGCGCATGCTAAGAATGGAACTCCCCTTCACTACGGAGGAGTTGGCGGTGGCGACGGTCGAACTGGTGCGGGCCAACGGCCATCGGGCCTGCTACCTGCGGCACTTCGCGTTCCTGGGCTACGGCTCAATGGGGCTGGACATGCGGTTCTCGCCGACCAGCACGGCGATCGCGAGCTGGGAGTGGGAGCCCCAGCTCGCGGACGACGGCGGTGGGATCAGAGTGCGGACGAGCAGTTGGCGGCGCAACGATCCGAACGCGGTTCCGACGGCCGCGAAGGCGACCGGTCCGTACCTGAACGCGGTGCTGGCCCGCCGGGAGGCGACCGACGCGGGGTACGACGAGGCGCTGCTGCTGGGCCCGGACGGTTCGGTGAGCGAGTGCACGGGCGAGAACGTGTTCGCGGTGCGCGGCGGGGTGCTGCGCACTCCGCCGGCGAGCGCGGGCGCACTGGAGGGGATCACGCAGGACACGGTGCTGGTGCTGGCCCGCGATCTCGGCGTGCCGGCGCGGGTGGAGGGGTTGCTGCGGTCGGACCTCTACGCGGCGGACGAGGTGTTCCTGTGCGGGACGGCCGCCGGCATCGTGCCGGTCCGTTCGCTGGACGACCGGGAGCTGCCGGGTGCGCCGGGGCCGGTCACGGCCCGGCTGCGGGAGGCGTACGGGGCGGCGGTGTCGGGTGCCGATCCGCGGTACCGGCACTGGCTGACACCGGTCGGCTGACCGCCTCGACCGGCACGGTCCGGTCCGGCCCGCGCGGGCGGCGGGCCCGGGTGTCAGAGCTCGTAGACGGCGCCGGCGCGGGCCACTTCGACCGGCCCGGCGAAGGCCGCGGCGGCGTCGCGGCGGTTGTGCTCGGCGTCGGTCCACGGCGGGATGTGCGTGAGGACGAGCCGGCGGACGCGGGCGGCGGTGGCGTGTTCGCCGGCCTCGCGGCCGTTGAGGTGGACGGAGCGGTAGGTGTCGCGGCCGTCGATGTAGGCGGCTTCGCAGAGGAAGAGGTCGGTGTCGCGGGCGAGTTCGACGAGTGCGGCGCTCTCGCCGGTGTCCCCCGAGTACACGAGGCTGCGGCCGCCGTGTTCGAGCCGGAAGGCGAAGGCGTCGACGGGGTGGTCGACCTGGGCGACCTCGATCCGGAACGGGCCGAGGTCGAAGCTGCCGGGGGTGAGGGTGCGGAAGTCGAAGACCTCCTTCATCCCGGGGTTCTCCGGCATGTCGTAGGCACGGGCCAGCCGCTCGGCGGTGCCGGCCGGGCCGTAGACGGGCATCGGGTCGGGACAGCCCTCGGCCCGGTAGTTCCGGGCGACCCAGTAGGCGCAGAGGTCGACGCAGTGGTCGGCGTGGAGGTGGCTCAGCAGCACGGCATCGACGGCGTAGAGGTCGACGTACTTCTGCAGGGCGCCGAGGGCTCCGTTGCCGAGGTCGAGCACGACGCGGTAGCCGTCGGCCTCCACGAGGTAGCTGGAGCACGGCGAGTCGGCGGACGGGAAGCTCCCTGAGCATCCCACCACGGTCAGTTTCATCCGAGCCCCTCCGCCCCGACACGTCCTGGCTGCCGCTGGTCATGGCAGTGCGGGCCGGGTGAACCGGCCGGTAGCGCTGCCCTCGCGTGTGTCGAGGGTAAGGGCGGAGGGGCACTTTGCCCCCGTCTCCGTGCCGCGCTGTGGCTGGAATCACCAGAACGCCGGGGGCGGGGCCGGGGGCGGCGTTCAGCGGTGGCCGGGGCGCCGGCGGGCCCAGGCTCTGATCGTGTCGGGGTACCAGCGGGGGTGGCCGCTGCCGTCGACGACGTCGGGGTCCGGCAGCAGTCCGTGCCGGCGGTAGTTGCGGACGGTCTCCGGCTGGACGTTGATGTGGCGGGCGATCTCGGCGTACGACCACAGGTCGCTGCTGCGGCTCACGGGGTCACCTCCGGGGCGTGGGGGGACGTTCGGGAGCAGCCTTTCCGTGCCCGGGCGCGGCTCGACCGCAGAACGGGCACTGTGGTCGTTTCGTGACGAACCGGGAGCAGGGTACGGATAAATGCCCAACTGTCACGGCCGTCACGGTGGTGGCGCCGGCCGCCGGACCGGTACGGTTCGCCGCATGACAGGCATCTGGGTGGTCGTGGCCGTGGCGGGTGCCGCGGCGCTGGCGTGGGCGGTGTCGGTGCTGGTCCGGCGTTCGCGCGGGGCGGCGGCAGTCGCCCCGGCACCGGCTGCGCCGCGGCCGCGTCCGGCGAAGGGGCGGCCCGGTCCGGCGCCGCAGGAGATCTGGTGGGCGGAGGTGCCGTTCGAGGACGGCCCCGGCGCGAAGGACCGTCCGTGCCTGGTGCTGCGGGTGAACGGCCGGACGGCCACGGTCGTGAAGATCACCACCAAGCACCACGCGGAGCGCCCGGGCGTGCTGCCGCTGCCGCCGGGATCGGTGGGTGACCGCGCCGGCCGGACCAGCTGGCTGGAGACGGACGAGCTGCGCGAGGTGCCGCTCACGGCCTTCCGCCGCCGGGCCGGGGTGGTCGACCGGCAGATCTGGGCGCGTGCGAAGCGGGCGGTCCCGTCCGGCGGGTGAGCGGCCGGCGCGCGTTCACGGCCCGAATGGGTTCACGGCCGGTGCGCGTTCACGGCCGGTGGGCGTTCGCCGCCCGGCCGGGGCGTGACCGGGGCGCGGCCGGGCGGCCGCTGACCGGTCAGGCCCAGAGCTGGCCCTGCAGCGCCTCGACGGCGGCCTCGGTGGACTCGGCGGTGTAGATGCCGGTGGAGAGGTACTTCCAGCCGCCGTCGGCGACCACGAAGACGATGTCGGCGCGCTGCCCGGCGGCGGCGGCCTTGCGCCCGACACCGGTCGCGGCGTGCAGGATGGCGCCGGTGGAGACGCCGGCGAAGATGCCCTCCTGCTGGAGGAGTTCGCGGGTGCGGCGGACGGCGTCGGCGGAGCCGACGGAGAAGCGGGTGGTGAGCACCTCGGCGTCGTACAGCTCGGGGACGAAGCCCTCGTCGAGGTTGCGCAGGCCGTAGACGAGGTCGTCGTACCGCGGTTCGGCGGCGACGATCTGTACGGCGGGGACCTTCTCGCGCAGGTAGCGGCCGACGCCCATCAGGGTGCCGGTGGTGCCGAGGCCGGCCACGAAGTGGGTGACGGTGGGCAGGTCGGCGAGGATCTCGGGGCCGGTGGTGGCGTAGTGGGCGCCGGCGTTGTCCGGGTTGCCGTACTGGTAGAGCATCACCCAGTCGGGGTGCTCGGCGGCGATCTCCTTGGCGATCCGCACCGCGGTGTTGGAACCGCCGGCGGCCGGGGACGGGATGATCTCGGCGCCCCACATGCGGAGCAGCTCGCGGCGTTCCTCGCTGGTGTTCTCGGGCATCACGCAGACCATCCGGTAGCCCTTGAGCTTGGCGGCCATGGCGAGCGAGATGCCGGTGTTGCCGCTGGTGGGCTCCAGGATGGTGCAGCCGGGGGTGAGGACTCCGGCGGCCTCGGCGCGCTCGATCATGTGCAGCGCGGGGCGGTCCTTGATGGAGCCGGTGGGGTTGCGGTCCTCCAGCTTGGCCCAGAGGGTGACCAGGCCGTCGGTGTTGCCGGGGACGGCGGCGGAGAGTCGGGGCAGGCGGACCAGCGGGGTGTTGCCGACGGCTTCGAGCGGGCTGTCGTAACGCAAGGGGTGCCTCCGGCAACGGCGGTGAGGGTCGGGTGCGGCGGCTCCCCCGCCCGCACCGGCCCGGGCCGGGCTGCTGGGCGGGCGGGAGAGCGGGAGGTCAGCGGGCGCCGCCGGCCACGGCGGGCAGGATGGTGACGCTGTCACCGTCGGCGACGGTGGTGGAGATGCCCTCCAGGAAGCGGACGTCCTCGTCGTTCAGGTAGACGTTGACGAAGCGGCGCAGCTCGCCGCCGTCCAGGAGCCGGGCGGCGATGCCCGGGTGGCGGGCGTCGAGGTCCTGGAAGAGTTCCGCGAGGTTGCTGCCGGTGCCGTCGACGGCCTTGGCGCCGTCGGTGTAGGTGCGGAGGATGGTCGGGATGCGGACCTCGATGGCCATGGGTGCGCTCCTGTGCGAGTCGTGAGGTGGGTGGGCCGCAGCGGGCGCGGCGGGGCGGGGTGGGCCCGGGGCGCAGGGCGTGCGGCGGGCCGGTGCGGGCGGCTCAGTGAGAGCGCGCCGGCGTGCCGGGACAGATCGCACTGGCGAGCCGGCACAGGTCGACGTGCAGGCGCGCCACGAGGCGGGTGCCCGGGGCCTGGGTGCTCACATCGACGGAACGCATGGGCTCATCGTATAGATTCCCGGCCTCGCTCCGACATGCCCGTCTCGGGATCCGGATGTTTCCGTTTCTGCTGCTGAGATGATGCCGGCCCGCCGACCGCCTGCGGGCAGTCGGCGGGCGGCGCCCAGGGGGTGCGGGTCAGGGCCGGTGGGCCTCGACGACCTGGACGTCTTCCTCTGTGATCTCGCCGTCCACGATGCGGAACGAGCGGAACTGGTACGGGTCGTCCGGGCCGTTGCCGTCGGCGGTGGAGACCAGGACGTAGTGGGCGAAGGGCTCGGAGGCGTAGCTCACGTCGGTGCGCGAGGGGTAGGCCTCGGTGGCGGTGTGCGAGTGGTAGACGATCACGGGCTCCTCGTCCCGGTCGTCCATCTCGCGGTAGAGCTTCAGCAGGTCGCCCGAGTCGAACTCGTAGAAGGTGGGCGAGCGGGCGGCGTTGAGCATCGGGACGAACCGCTCGGGCCGTCCGGTGCCGGCCGGTCCGGCCACCACGCCACAGGCCTCGTCCGGGTGGTCGGCGCGGGCGTGGGCGACGATCGCGTCGCGCAGTTCTCGGGTGATGGTCAGCATGCGGTCAGGATAGCCACGCCCCGGCGGGCCGCCGCCGGGGCGTCCACGGCCCGGTCCACGGCCCGGCCCATGCCTCGTTCCGCGGTCCGGCGCGGTTCGGCGCGGCGGGTCGGACAGTCCGGTCAGGCAGCCCGGTCAGGCAGCCCGGTCAGTCGCCCGCGCGGGCGTGCAGGTGGTCGTGGGCGACGCCGTGCACGGCCGCGGGGCGGCGGCGCTTGAGCACCTGGTAGCCGATCACCAGCATCACGGCCCACCCGGGGAAGACGTACAGCGAGATCCGGTTGTCCCGGTCCAGCGCGATCAGGACGACGACCAGGCCGAGGAAGGCGAGCGCGGCCCAGCTGCTCCAGAGGCCGCCGGGCGCCTTGAAGGAGGGCGGCGGCAGGTGGCCGCCCTGCCAGGCCTTCCGGTAGCGGATCTGGGAGATCAGGATCATCGACCACGTCCAGAGGCCGCAGACGGTGGCGACCGAGGTGATGTACTCGAACGCCTTGGCCGGGACGAGGTAGTTGAGCACCACGCCGACGCCCATCAGCAG
Organism: Kitasatospora sp. NBC_01560; assembly: GCF_045208415.1. Lineage (NCBI taxonomy): Bacteria > Bacillati > Actinomycetota > Actinomycetes > Kitasatosporales > Streptomycetaceae > Kitasatospora > Kitasatospora sp. NBC_01560. Next base: position 3,636,337 of record NZ_CP109364.1, read on the forward strand.
CGCGGAGAGGGTGATCGCGGTGGCGGGGCTGCGGTGCGAGTTGAGCTTGGTCAGCCGCCCGGGGGCCTGGCCGCGCAGGGCGAGGTCGCGCAGCATCCGGCCGGTGGAGTACATGCCGGAGTTGCAGGAGGAGAGCGCGGCGGTGAGCACCACGAAGTTGATGATGCCGGCGGCGGCGGGGATGCCGATCTTGCCGAAGGCGGCGACGAACGGGCTGACGCCGGGCTGGAACTCCGTCCACGGGACGAGCGAGAGGATGATCACCAGGGCGCCGATGTAGAACAGCGCGATCCGCCAGGGCAGCGTGTTGATGGCGCGCGGCAGGGTCTTCTGCGGGTTCTCGCTCTCGCCGGCGGTGACGCCGACCAGCTCCACGCCGAGGTAGGCGAACATGACGATCTGCAGGGTCATCACGGTGGCGCCGATGCCCTTGGGGAAGAAGCCGCCGTCGTCCCAGAGGTTGCTGATCGACGCGGTGTCACCCGCGTCGCTGAACCCGAGGGTGAGCACGCCGATGCCGATCAGGATCATGCCGATGATGGCGGTGACCTTGACCATCGAGAACCAGAACTCGATCTCGCCGAACAGCTTCACCGAGATCAGGTTGGCCCCGTAGAGGATGACCAGGAAGGTCAGCGCACTGAGCCACTGCGGGATGCCCGGCTCCCAGAACTTCACGTAGACGGCGGCGGCGGTGGTCTCCGCCATTCCGGTGACCACCCAGAACAGCCAGTACGTCCACCCGGTGACGTAGCCGGCGAACGGGCCGAGGAACTCCCGGGCGTACTCGGCGAAGCTGCCGGACACCGGGCGGTAGGTGAGCAGTTCGCCGAGCGCCCGCATGATCACGAAGATCACCACGCCGGCCACGGCGTAGGACAGGATCAGGCTCGGGCCGGACTTGGAGATCGCGGTGCCGGCGCCGAGGAACAGGCCGGTGCCGATGGCGCCGCCGATGGCGATCATCTGGATCTGGCGGCTGCCCAGACCCCGCTCGTAGCCCTCCTCGTCCGGTTTGGCGTCGACCACTTCGTCGTACAACTGCTCGGCCATGGTGCACCGTCCTGGGTGGGTCTCGTGGGGTGGAGAAGTCGTACCACGCAGGCTCCGGATACCGGTGTTCATCTGAGCGACATTTGAGCATGGAGTCATATGATTCCGCCCGTTTTGGACGGAAACGCCCCGACCCCCTGTCCAGCATGCGGACAGGGGGTCGGGGGCCGTTCCGGAGCCCCCGGGAGCCGGGGCGGAACGGGACGGTACGGGGCGGAACGGGACGGTACGCGGCGGAACTGGGCGCGGACTCAGTCCGTGATCGCCTCCAGCAGCGACTCCTGGAGCGCGCCCAGCCAGAGATAGGCGATCACCAGCGGCTTGCGCTCGTCGGTGTCCGGCAGGTCGTACAGGCCCTGCTCGTCGTCCTCGGTGAGCTCCAGCCAGACCCCCAGGGTGAGCCGCAGGTCGTTGAGCGCGCCCAGCCAGCGCAGGCAGTCCGCGGCGGGCAGCTTGAGCACCCCGCCCCCGCCGCCGAGCCCGTCCAGCGCGCGGATCACGTGCAGCGCGTCGTCACGCTTGCGGGCGCGCAGGTCCAGCTCGGTGAAGCGGCGGAACTCGCTGGAGGCGGCCCGGGACTCCTCGTCGTCGGGCTTCCCCGGCTCCCCGTATGCGTCGGGGAAGAGCCGGGCCAGCGCCGGGTCGGCGGGCGCCTCGGTCGGCCCCTCGGCGAACAGTGCGGCCAGCGGGTCGTCGCCCGCCCCGCCCGGACCGGGCCCGATCCGCTCCAGCAGCTGTACTTCCAGCGAGCGCAGGATGGAGGCCTCGTACTCGTCCAGCGCGATCGCCGCGCCGCCGCCGGCGCTCTCGAACAACCCAGCCATCTGTATCGGTCAGCCCGTCTTCGTCGTCTTCGGTGGTGGTGTCGCCGGGGGGCGGGCGCCGCTCAGTCGTGCTGCAGCGTCGCCCAGAGGCCGTAACCGTGCATCGCCTGCACGTCGCGCTCCATCTCCTCGCGGGATCCGCTGGAGACCACCGTCCGGCCCTTGGTGTGCACCTCCATCATCAGCTTCCGGGCCTTGTCCTTCGGGTAGCCGAAGTAGGCCTGGAAGACGTACTGGACGTAGCTCATCAGGTTGACCGGGTCGTTGTGCACGATGGTCACCCAGGGCGTGTCCGGCTCCGCCACCGGTAGTCCTTCGACCTCCGGGCGCTCGATCTCCGCGGGCGCGACACTCACCGCCGGGTCCTCCTCGCCATTCCTCAGCCACCTGCCCTGTCAGCCCCATGCTGCCATCCGGGGGACCTCCGGGCGATTCCGCCCCCGGGCGCAAGGACTCCCCTCGCGAGAAATCGTCAATCTGACGCTAAGTGGTAGTAGCATCATCGCCATGGACGCCACTTCAGTGCGCGCGGCCGGTTCGACCGCGCTCCTCACCGACCGCTACGAGCTCACCATGCTGCAGGCCGCCCAGCAGAGCGGAGCCGCACACCGCCACTCCGTGTTCGAGGTGTTCACCCGCCGGCTGCCGGCCGGCCGCCGCTACGGCGTGATGGCCGGCACCGGCCGGGTGCTGGACGCGGTCGAGAACTTCCGCTTCACCGCGGCCCAGCTCGACTGGCTCGCCGCCCAGGACGTGGTCGACGCGGACACCCTGCGCTACCTGGCCGACTACCGGTTCACCGGTGACATCCACGGCTACCCCGAGGGCGAGGTCTACTTCCCCGGGTCGCCGCTGCTCACCGTCGAGGGCACCTTCGCCGAGGCGGTGATCCTGGAGACGGTGATCCTGTCGATCCTCAACCACGACTCGGCCATCGCCGCCGCCGCCTCCCGGATGACCGCCGCCGCGGGCGGGCGTCCGGTGATCGAGATGGGCGCCCGGCGCGCCCACGAACAGGCCGCCGTCGCGGCCGCCCGGGCCGCGTACGTGGCCGGCTTCGCCGCCACCTCCGACCTGGAGGCCGGGTTCACCCACGGCATCCCGACCACCGGCACCGCCGCACACGCCTTCACCCTGGTGCACGACAGCGAGCGGGACGCCTTCCGGGCGCAGATCGCCTCGATGGGCCGGGGCACCACGCTGCTGGTCGACACCTACGACCTGCGCGAGGCCGTCCGCACCGCCGTCGAGGTGGCCGGGCCCGAGCTCGGCGCCGTCCGGATCGACTCCGGCGACCTCACCCTGCTGGCCCACCGGGTCCGCCGCCAGCTGGACGAACTCGGCGCCGGCAAGACGAAGATCATCGTCACCTCCGATCTCGACGAGTACGCGATCGCCGCACTGGCCGCCGCCCCGGTGGACGGCTACGGCGTCGGCACCAGCCTGGTCACCGGCAGCGGCCACCCGACCTGCTCGATGGTCTACAAGCTGGTGGCCCGGGCCGAGGTGCCGGACGGACCGCTCGTGTCGGTCGCCAAGCGCGCGGCCGGCGGCAAGACCAGCGTCGGCGGCCGCAAGTGGGCGGCCCGGCGGCCCGACGCGGACGGCGTGGCCGAGGCCGAGGTGGTCGGCACCGGAACGATCCCGGCCGAGCTGGCGCCCCACCTCGTCCAGGTGCCGCTGGTGCTGGCCGGCGAGGTCGTCGGCCGCGAACCGCTGAGCGCCGCACGCGAGCGGCACGTCCGGGCCCGGACGGCGCTGCCGCTCTCCGCGACCCAGCTCTCCAAGGGGGACCCGGTCCTGCCGACCGAGCTGATGCTGTGACAGCGGGCCTCCGCCGGGGCGGCGACCGGGCGCTCCCCGGGCCTTCCGCCCCCGGGTGCCACTGCCTACAGTCGACCGTAGAGTTCCCACCGGAGGCGCACGGAACCGCCGCGCCTTCCCCCCACAACCGAGGATGCGAGCCATGCACCGGGCACTGATCGTCGTCGACGTGCAGAACGACTTCTGCGAGGGCGGCAGCCTGGCCGTCGCCGGCGGGGCCGAGGTGGCCGCCGCGATCACCGACCTGATCGCCGAGTCCAGCGCCGGCTACCACCACGTCCTCGCCACCCGGGACAACCACGTCGACCCGGGCGACCACTTCTCCGACCACCCGGACTACGTCAACAGCTGGCCGGTGCACTGCGTGGCCGGCACCGAGGGCGTGGGCTTCCACCCCAACTTCGCGCCGTCCGTCACCTCCGGCGCGATCGAGGCGGTCTTCGACAAGGGCGCCTACGCGGCCGCGTACAGCGGGTTCGAGGGCGTCGACGAGAACAACCGCGGCCCGATCGAGTGGCTGCGCGAGCGCCAGGTCAGCGAGGTGGACGTGGTCGGCCTGGCCACCGACCACTGCGTCCGGGCCACCGCCCTGGACGCGGCCCGGGCGGGCTTCACCACCCGCGTCCTGCTCGACCTCACGGCCGGGGTGAAGCCGGAGACCACCGCCGCCGCACTGGCCGAACTGCGGGCGGCCGGGGTCGAACTGGTCGGCACGCCGGTGGTCCGGGGCTGAACCCCGGTCACCCCTGCTCGACCAGCAGCTCGACCACGTCGGTGCCGCCCTGCCGGAACGCCTCGCGCAGCTCGGCACCGACCGCGTCCGGCTCCGCGGCCAGCCGGGCACCGGAGAGGTAGACCACCCGGATCCCCAGGTACTCCATCCGGTGCTGACCACCGCGCACCCAGGCGGCCTCCCCCTCGCTGACGCACCGCAGCTCCGAGTCCACCTCCACCGCCACCCCGGCCCGCGGCCAGTACAGGTCCGGCACCGCGATGTAGGTGCCGCCGCGCATCCGCAGCTCCGGCGCGACCAGCGGGGCCGGCAGCAGCCACTCGTCCGCCAGCTCACCGACCCGCGCCAGCACGCCGTCCCGCTCGGCCGCCAGCAGCTCGTCCAGCGCGGCCCGCACCCGGTGGTCCGCGGCCGGCCCGGCCTCGGTCAGCTCGGCCACCAGCTCCCGCACGGTGCAGCGGGCCTCCGGCCGCACCGTGCGGTCCGGGCGCTCCGGCCCGAGACCCACGGCCTCCCGCAGCACCTCGCGGACCGGCAGCACCGCGCCCGCCCCGAGCTCCGGCGCCACCCCCTCGGCCGTCCACTCGCGCAGCGCGTCGGCCACCGCCCGGGCGACCGGCGCACAGGCCAGCCCGTGCACCGACCGGGCCACCAACTCCCGCTCGGTGCGCCGGATCCGGACCTCACCGGCATCCTTCAGCCGGCGCTGGCGGGGCACCAGGACCTCGACCCCGGTGACGGCCGGCAGCCGGGGCACGGCGGCGAAGCCGTACAGCGCCAGCGCGGCGGCGCCGGTGATCACCGCCCCCTCGCGGCGGCCCTCCTCCCGGCCGTTCTGCGCCGCGTACAGCAATGCGGCCCACATCCGCTGCTCCGGCGTAGGCTCGCCGGACTGCAGCAGGTAGACCCGGGGCAGCAGCCGCTGCCAGGGCCCGCCACGGCGGCAGTGCTCGGTGACCAGCCGGGCCGGCACGCCCCGGGCGCGCAGCTGGCTGGCGGTGATGACGTTCTGCTGACGCTTCGCCAGTTCCTCCAGGGACGGCGGCGGCGAGGGAATCCGGTAGCTCATGCCGACACCATCCCCAACACCCGGGACCGCTCATCGGCTGCCTGACGCACTGTTACCCAACCGTCGCGAAACCGGGACCGGTCCGTCCTAAAGTCCCCATACCCTCACCCATTCGGAGTAATTGGCACTCATCGGATTGTCAGTAATGATCGAATACGGTCAACGACCAGGCCGCCTGACCGTGCGTGACCAAGGGCATACGCCGGAGACCCTCCGGGCGTCACTCGGACCCGCCGGATTGCCTACCCTTGGTTCATGTCACGTGACGAGACCGCCGGCCTCCGCGCGGCCCAACTCCGCCTCGGCCGCCTGCCCGGATACGTCCGCCGGCCGGACCCGGCCCGCCGCAGCGGCGAACAGGGCCATACGTACAAGAAAGGCTGGGAGGTCCGCTTCACCGCCCGCAGCGAGGCGGAGATAACCGAGATCCGCGACCTCGTGGTCGCCGCCGGGTTCGCCCCGGCCCGCCCGTTCTTCAAGGGCCACCAGCTCATCCAGCCCGTCTACGGCATGGCGGCCGTCCAGGCCTACCTGGCCGCGAGACAGGCCGCCGAGGAACACGCCGCCCGGGCGTCCGACGGCGGGGTGTCCGACGGCCGGGTGTCCGCCGATCAAGCCTCCGAGGCCGCCCTCGGGCGGTCGGCGGGCGCTGTGGAGAACGCGGCGGCCGCGGCCGGTGCAGCGGCGGCGGCAGCAGCCGAACTGGCCCGGCGGCGGGTCGTCGAATCGTTCCCCGCCCAACTCGAACGGAGTACCGCGGCTGACGACCGCATGCCCGTCACCGAAGCCTGCAAGAACACCTGATCCATCGTCACCCTGCCTGCGGTGCAAGCCGGTCGGCCGACCGGACGGCGGCACCGTCGGGCGCGAACGGGGGCGGCCGGCGAGCGCCGGACCGCCCTCACCTCCACCCCGAGCCCCAGCCTGCTCTTCAGCCCCGCCCCCAAGCCCCGTCAGGCGGCCCCACCACCCCCGGCGCGCCGCCTCCCGCAGGAGCGCGCCACCCATGCGCGCGCCCGTCTCCACGCCTGATTCCCCCCGTCGTGCGCGCCACCGGTGGCGCGGCCGCAGCTTCACGCCTCGGGTGTGGACGTGAGCCACCGGACCGCCTACGGTGACCCATCAACCGCCCTGCGTCCCCCTCGCCGGCCGCCCGGCCGACCGGCCGGGACGCGCTCACACCCGCGACCCTGGCAGCTCTGCGCACCACCCCGCCGCCCGCCCGACCGCACCCGGCCACCGCCGGAACCGGCCGAGCGGCGGTGCGTTCCGGGCATTCAATCCGATTGGTAACCCAGCGCACCGAGCGCCTACCGTAGAGTGAGCACGGATGATCGACCGCCAGAAGCCCATCTCACTTGCCGAGAAGCCGAGATGACCAATCGTCAAGACAGCGCCGCCGAGCCTCCCCCGGGGCTCGGCGAACCGCCCGCCGTACCCCTGGAGTTCGCGGCCTTCTGCGAACTCCACCGGCCGCGGTACCTCAGCTATGCCCGGGTCTGGCTGCCCGACCAGACCGACGCGGCCGGCGCCGTCCAACAGGCGTTCGCCGAAATCGCCGTCCAGTGGCGCGAGTTGCTGGGCAGCTCCAATCCAACCGCACACGCCTGGCAGATCCTGCGCGGCACCGTCAACGAGCACACCCTCCGTGCCGACCCGCCCGCCGGACCGAGCCGCCCCGCCGACGACGACCTGGCGATCCTGCACTACATCGTCGGCCTCGCGGCCCCCGAGATCGCCGACGTCATCGGCACCGACACCGCCAGCGTGGCCGGCCGGCTCCGCCGCACCATGCTCCGCGAGGCCTCCGGCTGGTGACCCCGGCCGGCCCCGCACCCGACCACCGGCGCCCGACCCGGCGCCCGACCCGGCGTCCCGGCCGGCTCAGACCCGCTCGCCCGTCACGTCGAACAGGTGGTGCACCGGGTCGTGGACCAGGTAGCGGGCGAACGACTCCACCGTGAAGCGCGCGCCGTCACTGCGGTTGCCGGTACGCAGCCACTGCTCACCCCGAACCCCCGCGAACGCGTCCGCGAGGACGTCGGCGGCCGCCGCCAGGTCCGCCGCGACCTCCTCGGGCCGCTGCTCCCCGTAACACCCGGCGACGGCCGTCTCGTCCTGGTCCCAGTTCGGGAAATCCGGACCCTCCTGGCCGAGCATCAGGCCCAACCGGACGTGGAACAGCCGGAAGACGTCGCGCACGTGACACGCGTACTCCAAGTCCGACCAGACCTCCGGACTCGGCCGGCGGCGCAACGCCTCCCCGTCCCCCGCCAGCACCGCCACCCAGGCCTCGGCATTGGCCCGGATCAGCCCCGGGACGGCCTCACGGGGCACCGCCGCCGAGTCCAGGCCGCAGTCCGGGCAGGGGCGTTCGAGCACCCACGTCCAGTCCTTGGTGTCCGGGACGATGCCGTCCTCGGCGAGCGTGGCCGGGTGCTCGGGGGTGCGGTCCTGCGCAGAAGTGGTCATGCGCCCAGAATGGCCGACCCGGCACCGCCCCCACCAGCGGTCACAGCGCCGGCGTCCGCCGAAATGCCGCCAGCAGGAGCCGGAGCGCCCTCCTCGCCCGACCCGTCCCGCTCGTCCCGCTCGTACGCCTACCGGGCCGCCAACAGCGTCGCCAGGTTCTCCCGGCTCCACGCGCACACCGCGTCCATCGGCCCCAGCAGCGAACGGTCCGGCGGCGTCAGCGCGTACACCACCCGCGGCGGATTCTCCACGTACTCCGTCCGGCTCACCACCCCGACCCACCACCGCGAACAGATCGCCGTCGCCGCCGGAACCGGGCCACCGGCCTACCGGTACGGCGGCTGCTGGGGCTGCTGGGGCGGCGGCTGGGACGGATACCCCGCATACGGGTACACCGGCGGCGGGCACGCCGCAGCAGCGGCGGCAGCAGTGGCCGCAGCCCGCCGCCGACCCCGCACCGCCAACCCGCCCCCCACCCCGGCACCCAGCACCACGACGAGCGCACCCGCACCGATCAGCGTGTAGGTGATCCCCGCATTCCCGTTCGCCCCGGCCGCCACAGGAGCAGGAGGCACGCCGGCCCCGCCCGCGGAACCGTCCGCCCCGGCCTCCGGCGCCCCCTGCGACTCGGCCCGGCCGAGCAGCGGATTGTCCTTCGACCCACCATCCACGGCCGGATTCGGCGCAAGAGCCTTGGCCGGATCGATGATTCCGTAGCCATAATGCGCATCGGGCACGGCCGAACCGTCCGACGGCGGTGTCGCGCTCTTGATCATCCGATTGATGACCTGACCGGCCGAGAGGCTGGGGTACTTCGAACGGATGAGCGCTGCGGTAGCCGAGACATAGGCGGTGGCGTCGGAGGTTCCATTGCCGACGCCGTAACTCGATGTCGACTTGGCAGTGAGCTGATAGATATCAACCCCGGGGCCGGCAATCGTGGTTTCAGGTCCGAAGGTGGACTTCTCCCAGGCGCGACCCTCTTGATCGACGGCCGCGACGGCCATCACGCCCGGGAACGCAGCCGGATACTCCACCGGCAAAGACTTGTTCCCGCTGTTTCCGGCAGATGCCACAAGAACGATGTCCCTGGACACCGCATACTTGATCGCGTCACGCGCATCTCTAGAGGTTCGGAAATATCCACCCAGGGAAATATTGATGACCCTTGCCCCGTGGTCAGCTGCAAACTTGATTGCCCGCGCAAAATCGGGACCCTGGTCGCCCCACTGCCCGTCCTTGCTAGTGAGTTTGACCGGAAGGATCTTTGCCTTAGGGGCGAGTCCCTTAATCCCGGCTTGCGAGCCGTGTCCGGTACCAGCAATCAGGCCTGCCATCGCAGTGCCATGACCGTCAGCATCGAAACGCCCGTCCGTCGTTCCCCCGGAGAAGTCAGCTCCCGGTAGCACCTGGCCGACGAGATCCTGGTGGTCCTGATTGACGCCACCGTCCACGACGGCAACGACGATTCCCTCACCCTGGCTGATCGGCCAGATTTTCGTCTCGGCTTCGTAGGTCCTCAGCGGCCATTGCGAGTCCCTGATCTGATCCGCAGCCGCCGGCGATGAAGCCATCCCCCACATCAAAGCACCAGCAGCGAGAACGGCTGCTCCACGCCCGACCCGGCTGCTCGTCAAGCCTGTTCACCTCACTCTGCAAGGCGTCCCACTGGTCGTCGACCTGCGGGACGACCGATCATCGGCCTGTCCACCAGCAAACAGGACTCATTCCACCACGTTCGGGTTGGCCGGCCTGTCCGACGCCCATGTCTCCTCGTCCTCGACGAGATAGTCAGGACGCTTGCCGTCCTTCTCCTTGTCCTTCTTACGACGCTGGGCATCCCCCATCGGGATACCCGATCCCATGCCTGTAGCGGAGTTCGTGGCCAGGTCCCCCCTAGCCCGGCCGCGGGCCCCGAGCCCGGAACCGCCTTCGGTGAAGGCCTGCTTCGACCCCGACACACCACCTTGCCGCGCGCCCCCGCCGACAATGCCGCCTTCGGTCCGCTCTGGCAGACGACTGCCAGAGCGTGCCCCTACGGCACCACGGCCCCCTGTACCGAAGCCGCCCTCATAGGCCTCGCCCACGCCGAAGGCCTTGCTTCCGCGGGCGACGGCCTTCCCCGGGGCACTCGTCGTACGACCGAAGGCCTCCTTGCCCTGCGTCACTCCACCCGTGACCAGGTCGTTGCCCTTCACTCCCTTCCCGCCCACGATCGGCGGACCACCGGTCGGACCGGGCCCAATGCCGCTGTTACCTGCCGGGAGGCCGACGGGCGTTCCGGGATGGGAGATCGGACCCACAGAATTAGTGGACAGCGGGCCGGTCCCAGGCGTGCTGGAGGGAGTGATCGTCGTGCCGTCGATCGCGGTGCCTGGTCCGTAGTTCGTCACGGACGGAGGCTTGGGAGCCGTCTGAGCAGTGCCACCTTTGATGCCCGAATCTGTCCTCGGCGGCGCTGGCGGCGCCTTCGTCACCGAGGGTTTCGGCGCAGGCCGATCGGCGGGCTTGCCCAGCGACGATGCCGAACCCCCGCTTGTAGTCGGCGCCGCTCCCGTACCGGTGTAGCCGATACCTGCCATGACGGCGCTCAGTGCAGGTGCGCCTGCGGACGGGTCGGAAGGAGGTGGAGTGACATCGTGGACGTCGTCGCCACGATAGTAGGCCGGCGGTGCCTTCAGCATCGGGGCCGCTACCCGGTAGTGCATGGCGAGGGTCTGCATGACGGCTGCCGCTTCGGCCTTCTTCTGTTCGGCGACGGCCGTCTTGGTGTCCTCGTCGTCGCCGCCGAAGAGGGAGGAGACGGTGTCGCCGACGCCGTCGGTGAACTGGTCCCAGCCGCTGGGCTCCTCGGGCATGTCGCGTTTGGCCTTGGCGATGGCCTCGGAGAGCGACTTGAGGGTGATGGCGGCGTCGTTGGCGTAGGAGGCCGCGTTGTTGATGGTGGCGGCGAGGGTGAGCATGCGGCTGTGGAAGGCGTCGCTGGTGCTGCCCTCCCAGCTGACGGCGGCTTCGGTGCTGGCGCGGGTGAGGGTGGTGCGGATGGCCTTGAGGGTGTCGGCGGCGCGGCGCCACGGGTCGCTGGCGGCCATCACCTCGCCGGGATTGAGGGCCTGGGCCATCCTGCGGAGTTCGGCGTGGCTGAAGTCGTTGAACTGGGTGTAGCCCGGTGCGCTCATCGGTGGCCCTCTCCGTTCTCCCGGGTGTGCTGCTGCGGGGTGTTCATCGCTCGGACTTCCCGCCGTCGTGGCGGGGCGGGGCGACGGTCCGGGTGTACGCGGCGGTGCTGGTGGCGGAGGGGCTGGCGACCGACCAGCCGTCGTCGCCGAGCTTGAGTTTGCCCGCGGTGCGGCGTTCCTGTTCCTCGTAGTTGGTGGCGGTCAGTTCGGCCTTCTTCTGGGCCTCGTCGACGGCTTCCTGGAGCTGGTTGAGGACGTCGCGCAGGCCGTCGCGCATGGTCTGGTAGCGGCCGTGGACGTCGGTGGCTTCGGCGAAGGTGCCGAAGGCGCTGGTGCCGACGCCGCTGCGGCCGTGGGTGGCGGTGCCGTCGGCGTGGTGCTGGAACTCGGCCAGCAGGCCGCGCACCTGGGCCGCGAAGGCTCTGAGCTGTTCGACCTCGACGCGGTATCCGCTGCCGGCTCCGCCGGTCGATCCGGTCCCTGCTGCCCCCGTGGCCACGTCCGGCGCCTCCCCCGTGCGTCCGTCCTTCTCGCCGTCCTGCGGACGGCCCGGAAGGACATGTCTAACACATGGTCCGGGCCGGGTGAACGGGACTCGGGGGGAAGTGCGGGTGGCCTGCCGCACGGTCAGTTCGCGCGCGTCTCCTCCTGGAGGGCGGCGAGGGCGCGGCGGCAGAGCGAGTCGGCGTGGCGGGTGGTTTCGGGGAGCCGGTAGGCGCGGGCGAGGGCGAGCGTGGTGTCGACGGCCTCGGGCAGGCCGATGCGGTGGCCGACCGAGACGAACACCGGTTTGACGCCGGCCCGGGTGCGGACGGCGCGCCCGACCTCCTCGCCGGTGACGGGGTCGGTGAGCGGGGTCGTGGAGCCGCGGGGGGCGTCGGGGTCGCGGTGGTCGAAGGTGAACGGGGTCTTGGCGACGCCGATGGTCCGCAGGCCGGTGAGGACGCCGAGGTGGCTGGCGAGGCCGAGGCGGCGGGGGTGGGCGAGGCCGTAGCCGTCGCAGACGACGGTGCCGGGGGTGTGGGTGAGCCGGTCGAGGGCGTGGAGCACGGTGGGGAGTTCGCGGAAGGCGAGCAGGCCGGGGACGTAGGGGAAGGCGATCCGGTCGACGGCGGTGGTCTGTTCGACGACGTCGAGGCTGTGCAGGTCGAGCACGACGGCGGCGGCGACGACGAGGTCGCGTTCGTCGTCGTAGGCGACGTCGACGCCGGCGACCAGGTGGTCGTGGGCGCCGCCGGCGGTGTCGGGGCCGGGGCCGTGCGGCTGGACGAGCGGGCGCAGCCGTTCCTGTTCGGCGATCGCCTCGGTCTCGGTGGTGGGCCAGTCGGCGGCGGGCACGGCGTTCCCCCTGGTGTGCGGTGGGTTCGGTCGTGTTCACCGTACCGAGTGGGCGCACGACCCTGCAGTGAGCCTGTGCGCCCCCCGTGCCCCGGGCCCGGCGGATTAGGCTGCACTTACCGAACTCCCGTGCCGGGTATGTATGTTCGGTACCGGTACTACCGCCCGCCCGTTTCCCCCGACGTGCGAAGGAACGACGCCATGGCGCGACCGACCGCTCCGCAGATCTGTCTCGGCACCTTCACCGTCGTCGCCTCCACCGTGGCATTGCTGGCCGTCTCGGGCGCCGCGGGCGTCCTGGAGGTGGCGGTGGTGGTGGGCTTCGCGCTCGCACTCGGCACGCTGGTGACGGTGTTGTCGTTGTCCACGGCGGCCCGGCGCCGCGGCCCGGCAGCACAGCCGGCGCCCGCACCCACCCCTGCGCCGGCAGCACCTGTACCGGCAGCACCCGCAGCGGTGGCGCCCGCACCGGCCTCCGGGCAGCAGTACGCCCGGCAGCGCTGACGCAGGCGCCACCGGGCGGTACCGGATCCGCGGACGACTCAGACCGTGGAGACCACCACGGTCTTCGCGGCCTTGTCGTGCACGCACTGGCGGTACGGCTTGTCGAAGACGCCGAACAGGCCGTCGATCAGCCACCAGAGGGCAGCGCAGCAGATGACGGCCGGGAGGATGAAGACGGCCGACCTGGTCCAGGCCGCGGACGGGGTCGGCGTGCTGCCGTCGATCAGCATGGCGACCCGGATCTTCATGGCCTTCTTGCCGAGGGTCTGGCCGTCCCGGCTGAGCATCACGCCGTCGTAGATCAGGTAGAGCCCGCACGCGAGCCAGAACGCGCCGGCCGAGCCCGAACGGTCGGTGAGGCTGGCGAAGGGCAGCACGATGAGGAGCGCGACGACCTGCACGAGGATGTAGTCGATCAGCTGCGCGAGGATCCGGTTCGGCCAGCTGCCGAGGGGCGGCATCCCTGGGACGGGCCCGGCTCCGGGCGTGCCGTAGCCGCTGGGGCCGTAGCCGGGCGGCGGCTGGTCGTACGGGCTCTGCCCGGGCGGCGGCTGCCCGTAGGGCGAACCGCCGGGGGTGCCGCCGTAGTTGCCGCCGTACGCGCCGGGGCGTTCGTAGGGGCTGCCGGCGGGCGGCGGGGTGGGGCCGGGCTGCGGGGTGGGGCCGGGCTGCGGGGTGGGGCCGGGCTGCGGGGTGGGGCCGGGCTGCGGGTTTCCGTACGGGTCCGACGGCGCACCTTCCGGCGGGCCGCCGCCCGGCCGCGGGGGCTGCTTGTCGAAGGAGGGCTGATCGCCCCCCTCCGGCTCGGGGCCTGAGGAGTTGTAGGTGCTCATGCCCCGAGTAGAACATCACACATTCGGTAAGTTTCGGATATTGCGTCTGTTTTGCCCGGCAACCTCTGCCGGGCCGGGCTCAGGAGCGGACCACCCGGCTCCGTGCCGCCCGGTCGTGCCAGCCGCGCCGGGCGGGGCGGTCGAAGAGGGGCCAGACGAGTCCGATCAGCAGCATCGCGGAGACGTTCCTGACCAGCCACCGGCAGAGTGAACGGCCGAGGCTCAGCCGGGACCGGCCCGCGGCGGGCGACGCGTCCACCACCCGGATCCGGGCCAGCCGCTTGCCGAAGGTCTGGCCGGTGCGGGCGGTCGGCAGGACTTCGTAGAGCAGGCCGACGAAGGCGAGGATGCCGACGAGGACGGCGAACTTGCCCACCACCACGCCGTCGATCAGCCAGACGTCGACCTGGCGGCGGGCGAGCGAGCTGGTCATCCGGGCCTGGTCCAGCTTGTGCTGGAGGTGGGTCTGGACGGAGTTGGCGAGCGGGACGGCGGCGGCGGTGGCGGCGACGGCCAGCACGGCGGTGTCCACCAGCCGGGCGGCCAGCCGCCGGCCCAGGCCGGCCGGAACGGGTGCGGGGGCCCGGCGGCGGGCGGCCTTGCTCGGGGCAGGAGCAGCGGCAGGGGCAGGGGCAGAGGTAGGAGCAGCGGCAGGAGCCGCGGTCGACGGCCGGACGGCAGTCGCACCGACCGGAACGCCCCGCCGATCCGCCGCGGGCACCGACCCGGCGACCGGCACGGAAGGGAGCGCGGCCACCGGCACGGACACCGGCTCCGCCCCGGCCGCAGGCACCGGCACAGGCGCCGGCACCGGCACTGGCACCGGGACGGGAGCCGGGACGGCGGTCCGCTCGGCCACCAGGGCCGGATCGGGCACGGCCGACGGGGAGACCGCCGACCGGGACACCACCGGCTCGGACACGCCGGCCACGGGAACGACACTCTCGGGCACGAGGACTCCGGGCACCACCGCCCCGACGGCGACCTGCGGCACGACGCCACCCGCCTCCGCGACCGCCTCCACCGGCGCCTCCGCCCCCGGCAGCACGCCCCAGGAGACCCAGCGCGGCGCGCCGCCCGTCTCCATCAGCCCCCGCTGCGCCCGCGGGTCGGCCTGCCAGCCCGGCGGCTCCTCCCCGACCACCCCGGCACCGGCGTCGACCCCGCCGACCCCGGCGGCCGCGGCGCCCGCATCGACGCCCGAGCCACCCCCGGCCGGACGGAACACCGGCCCGCTCGCCGACTGCGGCCCCAGGACGAACGAGGCCCCGCCCGTGGTCTCGTCCAGGTAGACCGGCCCGGTGTCCCCCGGCGACACCTTCGGCGCTCTCCCGCCGAACGCCGCCCCGGCCCCGGACGCCGCCCCGGCCTGCCCCGGACCCTCCCCCGGAGCCGTCCCAAGTGCTGTCCCGAGTGCCGCCCCCGCCCCCGGCAGCGGCACCGCTACCGCCGCGGCGAGCTCGGCCGCCCCGCCGTCCGCGGCCCGTCGCGAGGCCACGTCCGCCGGGAGCTCCTCCGGCACCACCGGCGGCGGCACGAACCGCGCCCCGACCCCGGCTCTCCCTGCCATGCCGCCGCGGCGGGCCGCGAACCGGGGCGGCTCCAGCACCTCGCCCTCGGCGGGTGCGGGCCGGCTGGTCCCCGGCACCCAGGCCGTGCCGCCCCAGTAGCGGACGAAACCGGGCACCGAGGGGTCCGGGTAGTAGCCGGGCGTGGGACCGACGGCCGTGTCCGCTCCGCCGGCGAAGGGCTGGTCCGTCATGGGGGTCTTCTTTCCTGGCAGGGCCGATGCGGCTCGCCCGGCGAGCGGTTCGCGCGACAGCGGCTCGGGCGACCGGGGCGGCTTCGCCGTCGGCGCGCGCGAGGGTTCCGCCGGATGGGCGGAAAGTCGCCAGGCAGTCACAAAGGGTAGTGCCTCGCACGCCCCGAGGTTGGAACTTGGCCATTCACCGGACAGCCTCGGCCCGCCCGGGGTAGGGGCGAGGGCGTGCAGCGGTGTTCACGCGCCCGCTCCCCCGCGTTCACCACTCCTCACCGGAGGACACGGCCGGCCGCAAAGAAATCCCGGAAAGGTGTGTAAGAGCCGTACCGGCACGTGCTCTCCATGGTCACAGGGCCCGGCACCGGGCACCGACCGCAGACAGGAAGGAACCGATCATGGAGCGCCCGACGAGCGTGGTCGAGCACGAGCTGGAGCTCAACCTGGTGCTCTCCCCCGAGCACAGCGTTCCCGTCCCCGCCCGGCTGTCGTACGGCAGCCACGACCCGTACGCGGTGCACATCACCTTCCATCTGGACACCGGCTCGCCGGTCACCTGGGTGTTCGCGCGCGAGCTGCTGGTGGAGGGCACCTTCCGGCCGTGCGGGCAGGGCGACGTGCGGATCTGGCCGACCAGGTCGGGCCGGCGCAGCGTGCTGTGCATGGCGCTGAGCTCGCCGGCCGGGGACGCGCTGCTGGAGGCGCCGCTGCCGGCGGTGGCCGCGTGGCTGGAGCGGGCGCACCGGCTGGTGCCGCCGGGCAGCGAGATGGCCGCGCTGGACATGGACGGCTCGCTCGCCGAACTGCTCGCGTGACGGATCGCGGACGACGGCCCCGCCGGGCACGACGGCACGCCGCCGGACGACGCCCCGCCCCCGGACCACGGCACGCCGCCGGACCGCGGCAGCGGACCGGACCACAGCACCGGCCCGGACGGCAGCAGCGCCCCGGAACGGGCGCCCCCGGCGACTCAGCGGGCCGCGGGGGCCTGCTGACGGTCGCGTGCGGGCCCCGGGCGGCCGCCGCCCTCCCGCTGTCCGGGCAGCCGGACGAGCGGAGCGCCGGCGGCCCTGCGCCGCGCCCTTATCCGTAGCGCGGCGGTCAGCAGGAAGCAGATCCCGACCAGGGGGTAGACGGAGGTCGGGATCTGGCGCAGCGGAGCGAGGTGCAGGATCTCCGCGCCGTGCGGCTTGGCGGCCCACATCGCGAAGGAGAGGAAGGCCAGCAGCGTGGCCCCGAAGGCGGCGCGCCAGCGCAGCTTGCGGACGGCGGCCGGCCGGGCCCGTTCGACGGAGGCCTCGCAGGCGAGCAGGGTGAGCACGGGGACGCACCAGACCCAGTGGTGCGTCCAGCTGATCGGCGAGATGAGCACCGCGGTGACGGCGGCGCAGCAGACGCCCCACGCCTCGGCGCGCGGCAGCCAGCGGGAGCTGGCGGCGGCCCAGGCGGCGACGGCGAGGCCGGCCACCGCGATCAGGCCGGCCCCCAGGGTGGCGACGGTGCCGGGGTCGGCGGTGTGCAGCAGCCGGGCGAAGGCGCCGCGGACGGACTGGTTGTCGACGATCTCGGTCTTGCCGACCCGCGAGGAGTCGTAGAGGTACTTGGTCCAGAAGCCCCAGGTGGCGTCCGGCAGCACCAGCGCACCGATCAGGAAGGTGCCGAGGAAGGTGAGGCCGGCCACGAAGGCGGCCCGGATCCGGCCGGTGAGCAGCAGGTAGACGGCGAACAGGCCGGGGGTGAGCTTGATGCCGGCGGCGATGCCGATCGCGACGCCCTTGCTGCGGCGGCCGTCGGGGCGGGTGAGGTCCCAGAGGATGAGGCAGGCCAGGGCGAGGTTGATCTGGCCGTAGCGCAGCGTGGTGAAGACGGGTTCGAGCCAGACCCCGCAGCCGGTGACGAGGATCACGCCGAGCGGGCGCAGGTCGCGGCGCGGCCAGCCGACGAGCTTGAACGACAGGTGGGTGAAGACCGCGAGCAGGCCGAGGTTGCCGAGCGTGATCGCGATCCGGAGGACCGGGACCGGGAACCAGGTCGTCGGGACGAACAGCATCGCGGCGAACGGCGGGTAGGTCGCGGGCAGGTTCCACGCGGTGACCCGCAGCCCGTAGAGGTCGTTGCCGTTGGCGACGGCGGCGCCCTCCGCCCGGTAGACGATCATGTCGACCATCGAGGTGTGGACGAAGTGCCGGACGACCGCGTAGATCACGAGGGACAGCAGCGCCACGGCCGAGACGGCCAGCAACGGGCGGCGCGGGGCCTCGCGCAGCGCGCGCACGGGTGCGCCGAGGGCGTGCCCGAGGCGGTCCGACAGGGGCCCGGGCGCCGGATCGGGTGCGGTCAGCACCGGGCTGCGCTCGTCTTGCACCGCTGTCACTGTTCGCTCCGTCCACCGCTCGACCAACCAGCGACGATACCCGATGCCCGCCGGACCGGCCCGGCGCGAGCGATTACGGACAGTGAGCAAATGCCCCGGCCGGCCGTACTCCGTTGCGGGCGGAGCACGGACGGCCGGGGTCGCGGGGAGGGTCGGTGCGGGGCTCAGCCGGCGTAGGCGCCGAGGGCCCGGGTGAAGTCCAGCGGCTGCTGGACGATGCTGCTGCAGGAGGCGTCGGCGTAGGCCTTGGCACCGCCCTCGCAGGCCTTGTCGCGGGTGCCGGACCACATCGCCAGCCAGGCCAGGTGCTTGGCCGCGGCGAAGTCGGCGAGCTGCTTGGCGTCGGCGACGGTGAAGATCTCGCTGGCCACGTCGTTGACGCCGATCATCGGGGTGACGGCGACCTTGCGCCAGGCGGCGGCGTCGTCCACGCCGAGCACGCTCTTCACCTGGGCCTGGGTGGCGGTGGCGGCGGCGATGGCGTACTTGCCCATCTGGCCCTGCGGGTTCGGGGCGACGCCGTCGCCGAAGTCCATCGCCATGATGTTGACCGCGCCGATCGCGACACCGTTCTTCTTGGCGTCGGCGACGAGGTCGACGCCCTCCTGGGTCAGGCCGGAGGGCAGCGCGGGCAGGGTGAAGGAGACGTCCAGGGCCTTGCCCTTGGCCGCGGCGTTCTTCTGCAGCTGGGCGACGGCCTGGGCGCGGCGGGTGTTGGCCGCGGCGTTGCTGATCGCGCCGCCCTCGACGTCGAAGTCGACCTTGGTCAGGCCGAAGGCGTCGACGGTCTTCTGGTAGACGGCGGTCAGGTCGGCCGTCGTGCCGCAGGCGAGGGCGAGCTCGCTGCCGTTGGCCCCGCCGAAGGAGACCCGGACGTCGCCGCCGATCGCCCGCAGTGCGCCGATCTGGGCGGCCACGGCGTCGGTGGAGAGGTCGCTGACGCCGCCCCACTTGGGAGTGCAGCCGCCGCCGGAGACCACGAAGGCGAGGTTGAAGTTCTTGACCCCGGTGGCCTTGGCGGTGGCGACCAGGTCGTACGGCGGGTAGAGCGAGGTGTCCACGTACGGGGCGAAGCCGGCGCCGGTGACGGGGGTGCCGGTCGCGGTGGCGGTGGGGGTGGGGGTCGGGGTGGTGGGCCGGGTCGTCGCGGTCGGGCTCGGCGGTGCCGTGGTGGGCTTCGCGGTGGCGGTTGCGGTGGCCGTGGCGGTCGCGGTCGGCGAGGCGGTGGGCGCGGTGGTGGGCGTCGTGCCGGCGGTCGGCGCGGTGGTGGGCGTGCCGGTCGGACGGCCCGAGGGGGTCGGCACGGTGCCGTCGCCGGCCTTGCAGGAGGCGTTGTTGATCAGGCAGTTGGCCGGCTCGGCCTGGGCGGCGCCGGAGCCCTGGGCGACGAAGCCGATCACCACGCTCTTGCCGGGCTCCAGCCGCTTGTTCCAGGACTCGGGCTTGACGGTGACGTGCCCGCCGGCGGCGCTGAAGGTGGCGTTCCAGAGCGAGTCGATCTTCGCCCCGGCCGGCAGGTCGAAGGTCAGCGTCCAGTCCTCGATCGCGCTGCTGTCCGGGTTGCTGACGAGGTACTGGCCGGTGTAGCCGGCGTCCCAGCTGCTGGTCCGGCTGTAGACGGCGCCGAGCGAGGCGGCGCTGGCCGAGGAGGCGAGGACGACGACACCGCCGGCGACCAGTGCGGCGGCCACGGCCGAGGCCCCGAGGACGATGCCCTTGCGGCTGCGCCGGCGGTGCCCTGAACGGCGGTTGGGCTGGGTCGTCATGTGGGCGTACCTCCGCTTGGCGGGTACCTCCCCGGGCCCGGAGGGCGGGGAGGCGGCTGAGCCGGACGGGGCCGCCGCGGCCGGGCACCGGTCCGTGGACCGGGTGCGGGCGGCGTGACCCGGCTCGGTCGGGTGACCGGCGCGGTTGACGCTAGCGGGGCCGGACGGCCGAAACCGCTGCCCTCAGCGAGGGGTACAGCTCTCTTAGGGCCCGCTTAAGAAAGAGGTCGGAGCGGGGCGCCCCGGGCCCGCCCGGGACGGCCGCCGCCGTGCCGTTCACCGCTGGAACAGCGCGTTCCGGCTGCGCCGGCGGCCGGCCCGGGCGGGGGCGCCGTCGGCCCGCGGGTGCAGCCGCAGCCGGATCTCGGCGCCGCCGAGCACGGCCGAGCGGCCGAGCGCGAGGTCGCCGCCGGTGGCCTCGGCCAGCTTGCGGACGATGTCCAGGCCGAGGCCGGTGGAGCCGTCGCCGCCGTGGCCCTGGCCGCGCTGGAGGGCGGAGTCGGGGTCGCTGAAGCCCGGACCGGCGTCGCCCACCAGGACGATGACCGAGCTGTCGGTGGCCAGGACGTCGACCGAGAACGCGGTGCCGACGACGGTGTGCCGGAAGACGTTGCCGAGCAGGGCGTCCACGGCGGCGGCGAGGTCGCCGCGCTGGACCGGTACGGGGACGGGCCGGTCGGCGCCGGCCAGCTGCCAGCGCCGGCCCTCGTCCTCGGCGAGCGCGGACCAGAAGCCGACGCGCTCGCGGATCACTTCGCCGGCGTCGCAGCCGACGGTGACGGCGGGCGCGTCCTCGGGGGCGCGCCGGGCCGAGCGGATGATCTGGTCGACCTCGCGTTCGAGCTGGGAGACGGCGTGCCGGGTGGCGTCGGCGGCATCGCCCTCGCCGAGCGAGGCCGCGTTGAGGCGCAGCACGGTGAGCGGGGTGCGCAGCCGGTGCGACAGGTCGGCGGCCAATTCGCGCTCGGCGGCGAGCAGTTGGAGGACGCGGTCGGCCATCGCGTTGAACGCGTGGCCGGCTTCGCGCAGCTCCTCGGGGCTGCCGGCGCCCTCCCGCCCGTCGACCGGCACCCGGACGGCGAGGTTGCCGGCGCCGAGCGCGCGGGCGGCCGCGGCCAGCCGGCGGGCGGAGGCGACGATCCGGGCGCCCATCCGGTCGGCGACCAGGACCGAGATCGCCACCAGCGCCAGGGCGACCGCCGAGAGCACCAGCCAGGCGGTGGAGACGCCCCTGGTGAGGTCGCCGTCGGCCACGAAGACCTCGACCACGGCGGTCCGGCCGGTGTCGACGGCGACCGGCTGGAGCAGGGCGAAGCCGCCCGGCACCTGGACGGTGAACGAGCGGCCCTGGCCGCCGGCGGTGGAGACGTCGTCGGCCAGCGCGCGGGCCTCGCCGATGGTGGCGCCGCCGTCCGGCCCGACCATCGCCGTCCCGCCGGTCACGCTGCTGGTCGCGCCGCCCGCCGGGGCCGGCAGCGGCAGGTGGACGGCCATCCGCCGCTGTGCGCCGGCGTCGGTGCTGGCCAGGGCGCGGACGATGGCGTCCTGGTCGGTGGTGATGGCGAGGGCCGGTCCGAGCGCCGCCGCCTGCCGCTCGGCCGCCGTGAACGCACGGTCCCGCGCGGTCTGCTGGACCATCAGCCCGAGCGGGATGAGGAAGGCCAGCGCGACCATGGTCGTCCCGGCCACGGCGGCTTTGATCAGGGCCCAGCGCAGCGAGTGCCCGAACCTCCTCATGTCCGCCGCTCCGCCGGAGCGGGCCCGGGCCCGGCCGGGTGCGCGGCCGCCTCCAGCCGGACGCCGACACCGCGGACGGTGTGCAGGTAGCGCGGGCTGGAGGCGGTCTCGCCGAGCTTGCGGCGCAGCCAGGACAGGTGGACGTCGATGGTCTGGTCGCCGCCGTAGGTCTGGCGCCACACCTCGGCCAGGATCTCCTTGCGCGGTACGACGACGCCGGGGCGGGCGGCGAGGAAGGCGAGCAGGTCGAACTCGCGGCGGGTCAGGTCGAGTCGGCGGCCGTCCAGGGCGGCCTCGCGGCGCTGGAGGTCGATGGCCAGTCCGCCGACTCTGAGCACCTGGGCGACGGGCGGGCTCCCGCCGCCGAGCCGGCGCAGTACGGCGGCCATCCGGGCGCTGAGGTGTTCCCCGGAGAAAGGTTTCACCAGGTAGTCGTCGGCGCCGTCGTTGAGCAGCCGGACGATCTCGGCCTCGTCGTCCCGGGCGGTGGAGATGATCACCGGCACGTTGGTCAGGCCGCGGATCATCTTCAGCGCCTCGCTGCCGTCCAGGTCCGGCAGGCCGAGGTCGAGGATCACCAGGTCACAGCCGACCTGGGCGACCTCGCGCAGCGCCTCAAGTGCCGTACCCACACTGCGGACCGCGTGGCCGGTGTCGGCCAGGTGCCGGATGAGGGCGGAGCGTACGAAGGGGTCGTCCTCGACCACGAGCACTGTTGCCATGGCCCTGCACGGTACGCCATGGGCCTCCGGTGGTCTGTACCTCGGGTGGCCCCCGCAGCGGCCCCGGGCGCGCGGCGGGCCGGGCGCCCGGGGTGGTCCCCGTCCCCGGCGGGGACCGTTCCGGTGCGACCCTGGCGGTTTCTGCAAGTTCCCTGCGGAACCGCAGGGGTGCCCACCTGCCGTGGCCCGGAGTACGGCAGGATGTGCGCACGATGCGGAACGGACTGGTACAGCTCGGCGCCTGGGCGGCGGCCACCGGGGCGGCGGTGGCGCTGTCCTGGTTCGGCGTGCACGCGGTGCTGACCGGCGCCGCGTTCGAGCAGCCCACGGCGCTGCCGCTGCCGTCCCCGGCGACGACCGGGGCGCGGCCGCAGCCGACCACCGCGACGCCCACGCCACCTCCGCCGGCCTCGTCCGCACCGCCGGCGGGGCCGTCGGCGGTGACCTCCGCACCCTCCGCGGTGACCGCCCCGCGCGCTCCGGCGCCGACCACCGCCCAGCCCTCCTCCCGCCGCCCCTCGCCGACCGCCGCGGCGACCACGTCCTCCGTGCGCAGCTACCCGGTGCCGGGCGGCAAGGTCGCGCTGGACCTGCGCGCCGACAGTGCCTCGCTGGTCTCGGCCACGCCGGACCCGGGCTGGCAGATGCAGGTCTGGAACGGGCCCCAGTGGCTGCGGGTGGACTTCACCAAGGACAACCAGGCCAACTCGGTCTTCGTCGCCTGGAACGGTCACCCGCCGACCGTCGAGACCGCCGTCCGCTGACCGGTCCGGTCACCACCGCTCGAAGGGCACGTACCCGGGCAGGTAGGGGCCGCCGTAGCGCGACCGGTCGACCAGGGTGTGCCGGGTGCCGCCGGGCACCCCGATCGCGGCGAGCACCACCGTCCCGTACCGGTCCTGCACCTCGTAGGGCTCGGCGAGCGGGCCGGCGCCGCGGTCCACCGCGTAGTCGTAGGCGTAGTAGACGTCCGGCACGGCCACCGCGAGATCGACCACGCCGTCGCCGTGCCGGGCCAGGTGGCCGGCCAGCTCGCGGCCGCGCGGCCCGATCACCTGGACCAGCGAGGTGAGCACGAACCTGGTCCCGGGTGCGCGCAGGACGTACGAGACGGTCTCCGGTTCGCCGGTCTCGGGGCCGGCGTAGGCGGTACAGCGGAGCCCCAGTGCGCTGGCGTAGCGGCGGGCCGCCCGTTCGGCGTCACCGACCGCGAAGACCACCGCATCGGCGTGGCCCATCGGGACGAGGTCGGGTTCCTGCCGGCCGGCGGTGAGCAGCACTGGTTCGGCGGCGGTGTCGGTCATGACGGCCCTCCCGGTGGGCGTGCGGGACCACGGCTGTCCCCGCGGGCCGGTGCGGGGGCCCGGCGGCACGGGGTTGTGGCTGGAGGGTGGCGCCGGGCCGACCGCCGCGCAACTGTTCCGTTTCATCCTGGTCAAGGTGTGCGCCGGGGCGGGAGAATCGGGCCCGCCGCTGTACAGAATGCCCACCGGATGACGGAGCCCGCGATGCCCCCCGCCCACTCCCCGAGCGACCCCGACTCCCCTGGCGGGCAAGGCCCTTCGGGCCCGGCAGGGGTCGGCAACGACGCGATCGACGTACTCGACGGCCGGCTGATCCGGCTGCTCGCCGAGGAGCCGCGGATCGGCGTGCTGGAGTGCTCGCGGCGGCTCCAGGTGGCCCGCGGCACGGTGCAGGCGCGGCTGGACCGGTTGCAGGCGCGGGGTGTCATCGGCGGCTTCGGGCCCGAGGTGGATCCGGCCGCCCTGGGCTACCCGGTGACGGCCTTCGCCACACTGGAGATCTCCCAGGGGCAGGGCAGTGACGTGCGGGCGCACCTGGCGGCGGTGCCGGAGGTGCTGGAGCTGCACACGATCACCGGGCGCGGGGACATGATGGTGCGGATCGTGGCGCGGTCCAACGCGGACCTGCAACGGGTGATCGACCGGGTGGTCGGCTTCGACGGGATCGTCCGGTCCTCGACGGCGATCGCGCTGGAGAACCCGGTGCCGTACCGGATCCTGCCGCTGGTGGACCAGGCCGCCGCCGAGTGACGGGCGCCGGACCGGCCGGCCGGACGCATCCCCGCCGGCCCGGCCGGGCGGCTCAGCAGCCGGGGACGTTCCCCCCGGCGCGCAGCGCGTCCAGCGCGGCGACCGACTCGGCCAGCGTCCCCACCGGCACGAGCCGCAGCCCCGCGGGCGTGTTCACCCTGGCGTCCGCGCACTCGTCCTTGGGCAGCAGGAACACCGTCGCGCCGTCCCGGGCGGCCGCCTGGGTCTTCAGCGGCACCCCGCCGACCGGGCCGATCACGCCCTGGTCGTCGATGGTGCCGGTGCCCGCGACGTTCAGCCCGCCGGTGAGGTCGCCGCCCTTGCCGTCCCCGGCGAGCTTGTCGACGATGCCCAGCGCCAGCATCTGGCCGGCGCTCGGGCCGCCCACGTCGCCGAGGTCGACCTTCACCTTCACCTGGGCGGGCGAGAGGTGCAGGTAGGACAGCGCCGCGGCGGTGGCGCTGTTCTGCGACTCGGTCATCTGCTGGGCCGTCTCCTGCTCGGCCTTGACCGGGTCACCCGCCGGATAGACCGTGTCGCTCGGCCGGATCGCCTCGTCCCGGTCGAACCAGGCCTGCAACGACCGCCAGAAGGTGGTCCGCTCGCCCGGGTTGGTCGCCGAGATGGTGACCATCCGGAGCTGGCCCTCGGTGGTCCGCACCGGTGCTCCGGTGATGGTCAGCACCGGCTTGTCCTGGTAGCTGCCGAGGGTGTCCGCGGTCACACCCGGCCAGGTCAGCGTGTACGGCAGCGGGACGAAGGCGGCCACGCCGAACAGCGCGGCGACCAGCACCCCGCACAGCGCCAGCGCGCGGGTCCGGGGGGCGGTCAGGGCCTTGGGCAGCTTGGTGTCGGACACAGGGGCATCCAAACACACCCGGCCCCCGTCGCCGTACTAGCGCAGGGCGTCGGCGACCTCCGTCGCGGCCTCCACCACCCGCGGGCCGACCCGTTCGGGGACGAGCCCGTTCAGCATCACCACGCCGACGCTGCCCTCGATCCCGCTCAGCCCGACCAGTGC
The DNA here is from genome assembly GCF_045208415.1 of Kitasatospora sp. NBC_01560. NCBI lineage: Bacteria > Bacillati > Actinomycetota > Actinomycetes > Kitasatosporales > Streptomycetaceae > Kitasatospora > Kitasatospora sp. NBC_01560. The sequence continues at coordinate 3,661,599 of NZ_CP109364.1, forward strand.
GGCGGCCGCGCCGCACGCCCCGGACTGCTCCTCCGCACGGGTGATGACGAAGCCCTGCTCCGGACGGCGCTGACTGGGGAAGCCCCGCGCCTCCAGGATCGCCCGCCCGGCGGCACTCTCCCCCAGCGGGTGGCGCAGCCCCGTCCGGTAGGCGACGTGGAAGTCGGTCCAGCTGGGCTCGACCACGGCGACGGCCAGCGCCTCGTTGCCGTCCACCAGCGTGAGGTGGGCGGTGGCGCCGAGGTCCTCGGCCAGGCTGCGCAGGGCGGGCAGGGCGGCCTCGCGCAGCAGCGGGTGCACCCGGTGGGCCAGCCGCAGCACGCCGAGGCCGACCCGGGCCCGGCCGCCGATGTCCCGGCGGACCAACCCGTGCTGCTCCAGGGTGGCCAGCAGCCGGTAGACGACGGTCCGGTTGACGGCCAGCCGGGCCGCCAGTTCGGTGACGGTGAGCCCGCGCTCGGAGTCGGCGAGGAGTTTGAGGACCCGGACGCCACGGTCCAAGGTCTGGGAGGTCTCTGCAGTCACGACGCGCAATTCCTTTCCGCGGCGGGTCGCCGGTTCGGCGGCGCCGGTCCGGGACTCAGGTGTCGCGCGCAGGTGGGTGGCCGCGCTCGGGCCGCGGTGTGTCGTCCTTGACGTCCTGGCGGTCCTGCGGCGCCCGGCCCGCGGGGGTTTCCCGGCGGGAGAGCGTGTGGGAAAGGTAGTGAAGGAATTGTCGCGGCGGAAGTGGTTGTCCAAAATTCGGGCATGATCATTTTTGTGGCGCCCGCCAAATACGGGCAAATAGCCACATTTCATCGAGCCCGACAGGATGCGGGTTCGAACACAGTCCGAAGTCCGGACAACCGACCGGAGGGCGTCACGGCCGGGCCGTCGTCGGGCCGCGGGCCGGGCGGACCTCCGGACGGCAGTCCCGGGCGCCGCCACCGGGCCGCGCCGGAGGACTCGTCAGAGCAGGTTGCGCAGCACCGTCCAGCTCACCGCGACACCGAGCAGCACCGCCGTGCCGCGCCGTCCGAGCGGGGGCTGCCAGCTCCGCCCGGCCAGGCCGTGCCGCAGCCAGGTGAGGTAGAGCAGCGCGACCAGCGGCAGCGAGAGCAGCAGTGCCGCATTGTCGTGCCAGGCCGCCGCGAAGTCCCCGTGCATCAGGTCGTAGGTCATCCGGGTGCCGCCGCAGCCGGGGCAGTCCAGCCCGGTGATCCTGCGGAAGGGGCAGAACGGCAGCACCTGCCCGGGCAGGTGGGGATTGCGCGACCAGAGGTAGGCGGCGCCGGCCGGGCCCGCGGCGAGCAGCGCCAGCGGGGGCCCGGCCGTGCGCAGGCGGGCGGGAACGGCGAAACCGCCCCGGCCGTCGTGGCCGGGGCGGCGCACCGCGAAGTACCCGCGCAAGATCAGCTGCGCAGCAGACGGCCCTGGGCGTCCGTGCGGTCGTTGCTGGTGAGGAAGAGAATGCCGTCGATCAGCGACCAGACACCCAGGCCACCGCAGGTCAGCAGCTGGGCGATGCCGATGCCGATGTGGCCGGTGTAGAAGCGGCCGACACCCAGGCTGCCGAGCAGGATCGTCAGGATGCCCGCGACGACCTTGGACTTGTCGGACAGCTCGGGCTGCTGCTGGGCGTAGGGGGGGTACGACACGTTCGGTGTGCTCCTTGTGACGGCAGGCCCTGGCTCGACGGTTGTCGCGACCTCGGGTCGGTGGGGCTGGCCGATCGGACACCGGGAGCCGTGGCGGCCGTCCCGAGCGGGTCGACGCACAGCTCTGACGGCCCGAAAGCAGCGCAGCACGCGGAACACTAGCCGATCATCACACCGGCTGTCTCCACAATTCCTCCGCGTATACCGGAATGTCACACAGCCTTACCGATAGGACCGGCAGCGTCCGGTATCACCTCGGTATCGCCCGGGTTTATCGCCAAAGGACACTGACGTACCGTTACTTCGCCCATTCCCGAATTTTGGCGATCCGCGCCTTCAGCTGATTCACCGTGGCCTGGGCGGTGATCGGACCGCCGCTCTGGCGGCGCAGTTCGTTGTGAATGGTGCCGTGCGGCTGGCTCGTCCGATGGTGCCAGGCGGCCACCAGCGCGTTCAGCTCCTTGCGCAGCTCACGCAGTTCCTGGTGGGTGACGACCGGCCGCTGCTCGGCCGGCAGCTCCAGCAGGTCGGCCTCCTCGGCGGGCTTGCCCTTGCTGCGCTGGATCTGCCGGTGCTGGCGCTTCTGCAGCAGCATCTGCACCTGGTCCGGCTCCAGCAGGCCCGGGATGCCGAGGTAGTCCTCCTCCTCCTCGCTGCCCGGGTGCGCCTGCATGCCGAACTCCATGGCGTTGTACAGCACCCGGTCGAAGACCGCGTCGGAGCCGATCGCCTCGTAGGAGAACTCGTCGCCGCCGGCGCCGTCCGGCCCGTCGTTGGCCCGCTCCGCCTCGGCGAGCAGCCGGTCCTCCTCGTCGAAGAGGCCCTCGCCCTCCTTCTTCGGCCGGTCCAGCACGTGGTCGCGCTGGAGCTCCATCTCGTTGGCGAAGCCCAGCAGCGTCGGGATGGTCGGCAGGAAGACGGAGGCCGTCTCGCCGCGCTTGCGGGCACGCACGAAGCGGCCGACGGCCTGCGCGAAGAACAGCGGGGTGGAGATCGAGGTGGCGTACACGCCGACGGCCAGCCGCGGCACGTCGACGCCCTCGGACACCATGCGGACGGCGACCATCCAGCGCGAGTCGCCCGCCGAGAAGTCGGAGATCCGCTTGGACGACTCCGCCTCGTCGGAGAGCACCACGGTGGCCTTCTCACCGCTGATCTCGCGCAGCATCTTGGCGTAGGCGCGGGCGGTGTTCTGGTCGGTGGCGATCACCAGGCCGCCGGCGTCCGGGATCGCCTTGCGGACCTCGCTCAGCCGGCGGTCGGCGGCCTGCAGGACGCTCGGGATCCACTCACCCTGCGGGGCCAGCGCCGTCCGCCAGGCCTGGGCGATCAGGTCCTTGGTCATCGGCTCGCCGAGCCGGGCCTCCAGCTCGTCGCCGGACTTGGTCCGCCAGCGCATGTTGCCGCTGTAGGAGAGGAAGATCACCGGGCGGACGACGTGGTCGGCCAGCGCGTGCCCGTAGCCGTAGGTGTAGTCGGCGACGGACTTGCGGATGCCGTCGCCGCCCGCCGCGTACTGGACGAACGGGATCGGGTTGGTGTCCGAACGGAACGGCGTACCGGTCAGCGCGAGCCGGCGGGAGGCCGGCTCGAAGGCCTCGAAGCAGGCCTCGCCCCAGGACTTCGAGTCACCGGCGTGGTGGATCTCGTCCATGACGACCAGCGTCTTGCGGGCCTCGGTGCGGTTGCGGTGCAGCATCGGGTTCACGCCGACCCCGGCGTAGGTGACCACGATGCCGTGGTACTCCCGGGAGAGCGGGCCCGAGGAGTACGCCGGGTCCAGCTTGATGCCTATCCGGGCGGCGGCCTCGGCCCACTGCTTCTTCAGGTGCTCGGTCGGCGCGACGACGGTGATCTGCTGCACCAGGTGGTTGTGCAGCAGGTAGGAGGCGAGCGTCAGCGCGAAGGTGGTCTTGCCTGCGCCCGGGGTCGCGACCGCGAGGAAGTCCCGCGGCTGACTCTCGATGTACTTGTCCAGCGCACCCTGCTGCCAGGCTCGCAGCTTGCCCGCGGTACCCCAGGGGGCCCGGCCGGGGAAGGCGGGTGACAGGTGGTGCGAGGCGGCCGGCGACGCATGGCCGCCGGCCCGGACGGGCGCGTGCGGCTCCAGTGCGTCGGAGAAGAGCGGCATCGAGGAGGCGGCGGCAGTACTCACGGTCTCCGAGGGGGGATCGTCGCAGGTCAGAGGCGGTTTTGCGGCCTTGACCGGCGGGCGGGAGGCAGGCGGACAACCCGTCCAGCGTACCGGTCCGGCGCCGCCGGGGCGGCCAGGCCGGGCCCCCGTGCGGCCCGCGCGGCCGGAAACGGATGTGACGCGGATCACGGCGATCGCTCGCCGGAACCGGGTAATCACGACCGCCCCCGCCGACTCTCACCGGGGTGAGGCCGCCCCACCCTCCACTGCCGTCACCCCGGCCTCACCGCACCGAGAAGGGAACCGCCGTGCACACCCCCGTCGAAGAGACCGTCCAGGCCCGCCTGATCCTCTCCACCCACCGCTCCGCCCGGCTGCGCGTCACGCTGTCCTACTGTCCGGACGATCCCCTCGCCGTCCGGATGGCCTTCCCCGCGGAGTTCTCGCTGGACGAGCCGGACGCCGGCCGGGACGCCGGGCCCGGCCAGGACGCCGGCCGGGACGCCGGCCAGGACATCGTCTGGGTCTTCGCCCGCCAGCTGCTCACGGCCGGGCTGGAGCTGCCCGCCGGCGTCGGCGACGTACACGTCCGGCCCGCGGCCGGCCGGCGCACCATGGTCGAGCTGCGGGCGCCCGAGGGCACCGCGCTGGTCCAGTTCGACAGCACCGACCTGCGGCGCTTCCTCTGGCGCAGCCGGCTGGTCGTCCCCGAGGGCGAGGAGCACCTGCACCTGGACGCCGACCGGGCCCTGGCCGAGCTGCTCGGCTGACCCCGGCCGCGGGGGCCCGGTGCCCGCCCGGGGCCGGTCCCGGGCGAGCGGGCCCGGCGGGCCGGGGTTCAGGACGAGAGCTTGCGCATCAGCCGGACGCCCTGCGCCGCCGTCAGGTGCGGCAGGTAGGCCTTGCCGATCGCCCGGGTGATGCTGGGCAGCGCCGCCGGGTCCGGGTAGGCCATGAACATCGGCCGGTACTCCGGCTGGAACTTCGCCTTGAACGCCAGCAGCGAACGGAAGCCGTACACCGGCTCCAGTACGCGGCCCATCCAGTCGAGGGTCCGCTGCAGCCCGCTGGGCCCGGCGTCCTGTCCGGAGCGGGCCAGCGGCGCGCCGGAGAGCGAGAGGAAGCGCGCCCCCTCCTCCTTGAAGCCGAGCGCGGCCGAGGCGATGAGGAACTCCGTCACCCCGCGGAACCCGTCCGAGCGGCGGCGCATGAAGTCCAGCGTCCAGCCGACCGGCACACCGTTCTCGTACACCGGCATCCAGCTGGTCAGGCCGTGCACCCGGCGCTCGCCGTCCACGGCGATCAGCAGCCGCACCGCGGGGTCGTCCAGCTCCTCCAGGCCACCGAGGGTGAAGCCCATCTCGGGCAGCCCCTTCTCGGAGACCCACTCCTCGGAGATCGAGCGGATCTGGTCCCGCAGGGCGTGCGGCGCGTCGTGGTAGGACCACCACTCGGCGGTGATGCCCTGCTTGCCGGCCTTGTTGAGGGCGGTCCGGATGTCCTGCCACTTGCGGCCGGTGAAGGCCAGCTCGGGCAGGGCGACCACGGTGTCCTCGGCGACCTGGAGCGAGCGCCAGCCGAGCTGTCCGGCGGCGGCCCTGGTCTCCGGCGTGACGCTGTAGAAGCACGGCGTCCAGCCGCGGGCGTCGCAGTACCGGGCGAAGCCGGCCACCGCGCGGCGGCGGGCCTCCGGCTCGCCGAACGGGTCGCCGGTGGTCAGCGCGACGGTGGAGAGCACCCGGTAGGCGACGGCGGCCCGGCCCTCCTCGTCGAACCAGTAGTGGTTGCCGTCCCAGGTCGTGATGAAGGACAGCGTGCTGCCGCCGTACGCGGTGAGCAGCGCCCGGGCCCGGGCCGCGTCCTCGGCGTCCGCGTGCACCAGCGGCCGCCGGAAGGCGAGCAGCAGCGCGGTCAGTGCGACCACCCAGAAGGCCAGGCCGCAGTACGTCTCCAGGGCCCGGGCGATCGGGCCGACGGCGATCGGGTAGTCGGGCAGCAGGTCGTTGTAGGCGGGCGGCAGGAACTGCGCGGGCAGCCCGGAGAGCATGCCGCGGAAGGTCGCCCCCGGCTCGAACTGCCGGGCCACCAGGACGCCGAGGCCGGCGTACGCGGCGGAGGCGGCCAGCATCGCGCCGCCGAGCAGCAGGGCGAGCCGGCGCAGCACCGCGCCCGGCACCCGCAGGCCGAACCGCTGGCGGGTGGCCAGCAGCAGGCCGGTGGTGAGCAGCGGGAGCAGCAGCGCCTCGACGAAGTACTGCACCACGTCGCCGGCGCCGGTGCCGGTGCCGGCGAACAGCCAGAGCAGCAGGGCGGCCCAGAGCAGCTCGGTGGCGACGGTGATCCGCCAGGCGAGCCGCAGACCGCGCCGCAGGCCCTCGGCGAGCACCAGCAGCAGGGCCGGGAACAGCGCGGCCATCAGCCGGGCCGGAGTGTCGAAGATCCGCTCGACGGCGTGCGCGCGGGCGCAGTCGTGGGCGGAGAGCGCGCAGAAGTCGGCGACCTCGTCGGGGCTGAGCCGGTGCGAGAAGTACAGCTCCGCGAAGGTGTTGAACGGGCCGCTGGCGTTGTCGTACAGCGAGGCGATCAGCGGCCCGAGGGCGGCGGCCACCAGGCAGAGGGCGACCAGCACGCGGGTCTCGGTGTGCGAGGAGCGGCGGCCGCGCGGCTGCCCCCGGCGCCGGGCCAGCAGGGCGCCGGCACCGAGGCCGAGCAGCGCGCCGGCGAACCGCTGGACGCTCTGCAGGTGGCCGACGTACAGCGTCATGACCAGCGGGACGAGCACCACCAGCAGGTGCAGCCGGCGGCGCCAGAGCACGCTGAGCCGGTAGCCGAGGACCCCGGCCAGCGCGAACAGGCCGGTGACCGGGCCGGCGGCGGTCTGGTCGGCGACGGCGGCGGTCCACTGCTCGCCCGTCCGGGAGCCGACCGCGACCAGCCCGGTGCCCAGCAGGGTGCCGACCACCTGCCCGGCCACCAGGACGCCGAGCGTGCGGGCCCACCCGAGCCGGCGTTCCGCGGCCGGGACGATCAGGATCAGCAGCAGGCTGGTGACGACGTAGGAGCCCCGGCCGGGGCAGAGCAGCAGTGAGCTGAGCGGCGTCCACCAGTGCCCGGCGGCGAGCGTGGGCACGCCGATGCCGACCTGCGACAGCAGCTCCCGGGAGGCGCCGTGGGACAGGCTGCCGGTGGCGCCGCCGATCGCCCAGAGCAGGCCGAGCAGGGTGAGCGTCAGCGGCGCGGAGCGCAGCCGGGCGGCGATCCCGGTGACCGCGGGCCGCCCGTGCTGGGGGCCGGGCTCCGGGGTCTCCTCGACCGGGACGGCTTCGCGGACCGGCGGCTGGCCGAGCCGGATCACCGGATCAGTCCGGTCTGCTGGGCCAGCCAGGGCAGCTGGTCGACGATGCCGGGCCGGAAGATCACCCAGCCGTGCCCGCCGGGCATGAGGTCGAACTTGGCCTTCATCCCGGCGGCGAGGGCCGCCTGGTAGACCTTCTCCTGCTGCGGCCGGAACTCGTCGTCGGTCTTGCCGACCACGATGGCGCCGGCGGTGTCCGGGAACTTCTTGCGGGCCAGCACGGTCAGCGGGTCGACGGCCTCGAAGGCCGCGTTGTCCCCGTCGAAGGCGGCCGCGACGGTCTGCGCCCGGGTGCCCAGGGTGGGCTCCTCCTGGCCGGACATGTCGAGGAAGGAGCCGTAGACCTCGGGCGCGTTGACGGCGAGCTGCAGCGCGCAGGTACCGCCCATCGAGGCACCGCCGATCGACCAGGAGCCCCGCCCCTTGGCGGCCTGGAGGTTCTGGTGGACCCAGTTCGGGACGTCCACCGCCAGGTACGTCTGCGACTTGGCGATCTTCGAGTCCAGGCAGAGGGTGTTGTTCCAGGTGGAGCCGAGCTGGTCGGGCATCACCACGATCGGGGCCAGGCCCTGGTGCTGCGCGGCGAACGCGTCGAGCGTCTCGTTCAGCTGGGCGGTGTTCACCCAGTCCTCGGGGACGCCCGGCTGGCCGCCGAGCAGGACGACCACCGGCAGCAGCGGCCGGGGGCTGACGTGGTAGGCGGGCGGCAGGTAGACGTAGGCGTCGCGGGCCTTGAAGCCGGACTTGGTGCCGGGGATGGGGGTCTTGGAGACCGTGCCCTTCGCCGGCAGCCCGGGCGGCGCGTGCCAGACGTCCTCCAGCACCTGCCCGGGCGGCGGGCTTATCGTCCGGTCGTCCTTGTTCGTGGCGAGGTCCTGGGTCTCGGAGAGCCAGGGCGCGAGCATCACGCGGGCGCTGGGGTACTGCTCGAAGCCGCGGTTGACCTGCGAGGAGCACATCAGCAGCACCAGCGCCGCGCCGCCGACGGCGAGCAGCCTGCGCCGGCGGCCGGGCAGCCGGGGCACCCGGAAGCCGGCCAGGCAGAAGCCGAGGATCGCGGTGGCGATCCACCAGGTGACATAGCGGGGCAGCCCCTCGGGGAAGGGGTGCCACCAGCCGTCGACGACGAGGTCGAGCACCCGGCTCAGCACGGCGGCGAGCAGCAGCGCCGCGGGCAGCCGGCGGTTCCACCAGGGCCGCCCGCGGGAGATCGCGAGGGCGAGCAGGGACCCCCAGCCGGCCGCGAGGACGGCGTAGGGGATCGGGCCGTGGATCAGCGACCAGTCGATCGGGTTCCACGTCAGGGCAAGGGAGGCGGAGGTCATACGTTCTTCCCCGGCCGGGTGGTGTCGGCCAGGAAACCGTAGGCGACCACGTTGCCGCGGTAACCGCTCTCCTCGCTGTACCCGCCGCCGCAGGTGATCACCCGGAGCTGGGCGTCTGCGGCCTGGCGGTACACCCGGTCGTCCGGGAAGTCCTTTCGGTCGTGCACTTCGATGGCGTACAGCTGGTAGACGGCGGTGGCGCCGTCCGCTCGGGCGATCTCGATCCGGTCGCCGCGGTGCAGGGCCCCCAGGTGGTAGAAGACGGCCGGTCCGGTCCGGTTGTCGACGTGACCGGCGATGATCGCGGTGCCGCGCTGCCCGGGGGCGGCGCCGCCGCGGTACCAGCCGGCGAGGTTGCGGTCGGCCTCGGGCGGCGTCTGGAGGTGGCCCTCGCCGTCCAGGCCGAGGCCGGTCACGGGTGCGTCGAGCTTCACGGCGGGGATCCGGATCCGGGTCGGGTCGGAGGGGCCGAGCGGCGGGACGACGGACACCGGGGCGAAGCCGGAGAGCGCCTGCCCGGTGGCCGGGGCCGGGGGCAGTTCGAGCCGGCCGCCCTGGTTCAGCAGCCAGGCTCCGAGGACGAATGCGGCGCCGACCGCCAGGGTGCCCGGCCACGGGCTCCTGCTCTGCTGGGCGCCCACTCGGCGCTCCCCTCTGCTGTCGACGTACGTGTTCCTGGGAGTTCCCTGGGAACAATTGAACCGGATCGGACCTTAAGGCACATCAATACGATGGTCGTACTGAGGCCCCCCGTTCGGCAGGGTCCGGGCCCCGGTTCGTGCTCCGTGTAGGCCGACGACCACTCCGAGAGAGCAGTGGCCCACCGGAATGATCCCTCCGGTATCGCCCGCATGAGCATCGACAACCTCTGGCGTCTGTCCGGTTGCACCAATCGGGCGATCGATTCCGACCGTCCGTGGTGCATCGCCGACCGATCGCGACCACATGCCATGCTGACCCCGCTCACAGGTCTATGACCGCACTTGTCCGACCGGACGTGCCGACGCATCCTCCCACCCCGGAGCGTCGTACGCGTGTCCGCACGGCTTCCGCACGCCTCACGAACGGAGTGACCATGGACGCTCTCTCCCGCCGCACCCTACTGGCCGCCGGTGCCGCGACCGCAGCCACCCTCGCGGCCGGCTGCGGCGGACACAGCGGTGCGGGCGGCGAGCAGGCGGCGGCACCGGCACCCGTGCCGACCGGCCCGGCGGCGGACCACGCCGGCCCGACGTCCGACAGCCCCCGGCCCCCCGCCACCCTGATCGGCGACGGCTCCACCTCGGACACCGGTCCGCAGCCGAACCAGCCCACCGCCGAGCCGTTGAAGCTCGGCGAACGACCGCCGCAGTTCGTGGTCTTCTCCTGGGACGGCGCCGGCGAACTGGACAACGGCCTGTTCGGCAGGTTCCGCCGGCTCGCGCAGGAGCACAACGCCTCGATGACCTTCTTCCTCAGCGGCCTCTACCTGCTGCCCGAGTCGAAGAAGGACCTCTACCGCCCGCCGCAGCACAAGACCGGCGCCTCGGACATCGGCTACCTGAGCGACCAGCACATCCACGACACGCTGAAGAACCTGCACGCCGCCTGGCTGGAGGGCCACGAGATCGGCACCCACTTCAACGGGCACTTCTGCGGCGCCACCGGCGTCGGCAAGTGGTCGCCCGAGGAGTGGGACAGCGAGATCGAGCAGGCGATGGACTTCGTCATGAACTGGCGGACCAACACCGGCTTCTCGGACCTGCCCGCGCTGCCCTTCGACTACCGCAAGGAGCTGATCGGCAGCCGCACCCCCTGCCTGGAGGGCCAGCGGAACCTGCTGCCCACCGCGGCCAAGCGCGGCTGGCGCTACGACAGCAGCGGCAACGGCACCCAGATCTGGCCGCAGAAGATCCAGGGCGGCGCGCTCTGGGACCTCCCGCTGCAGTCCATCCCCTTCCCCGGCCACACCTTCCAGGTGCTGTCGATGGACTACAACATCATGTTCAACCAGTCCGGCAGCAACACCAAGGCCGACCCCGCGCTCCACCCCGCGTACCAGAAGCAGGCCCGGGACTCCTACCTGATGGGCTTCGAGCGGGCCTACACCACCAACCGGGCGCCCTACATCATCGGCAACCACTTCGAGCAGTGGAACGGCGGCATCTACATGGACGCCGTCGAGGACGCGCTCAGGGCCATCGCCGAGCGGCCCGGGGTCCGGATGGTCTCGTTCCGCCAGCTGGTCGACTGGCTGGACGCCCAGGACCCGGCGGTGCTGCGCAAACTTCAGACCCTGCCGGCCGGCCAGGCCCCGGCCGGCGGCTGGGAGACCTTCCTCGGCTCCGCCGCGCCGGCGAGTGCGCCGGCTGCCGCGGCCTCCCCCGTCGCCGGCGGCAAGTGAGCCTCAGCCCTTCCGCACCCGGCCGCCCACCAGCGCGCCCAGCAGGGCCACCCCGGTCATCGTCAGGAAGATCACCGCGAACGCGCCGGCCGAGCCGGTGCCCTCGGCACCCTCGTGGGCGGCGGCCACCGCGCCGCCGCCCAGCGCCGAGAACAGCACCCCCGACAGGCCGACCAGCAGGACGTTGCCGAGCGCGTCGCTCATCTGCAGCGAGGCCGAGTTCGCCCCGGCGTCCTCCGGCGTCGACAGCTTCATCATCAGCACGCTGACGCTCGCCACCGTCAGCCCCATGCCGATCCCGCCGACGCCCCAGGCCACCGCCGCCACCCAGGCCGGCACCGCCGGGACGAGCACCAGCGCCGCACCGGCGATCGCCACCGCGGTGAGCAGGAAGCCGCCGCGGATCATCGCCTCCCGGTACCGCTCCGCGCCCGGCCGGCCCTGTAGCCAGGACCCGAGCGCCCAGGAGAGCCCGCCGCTGGTCAGCGTGAGCCCGGCCATCGTCGGCGAGAGGCCGCGCTGGGTGACCATCATCAGCGGGATGAACGCCTCCGCCGCGAAGAACGCGCCCGCCGCCACCCCGCGCAGCAGGATCACCGTCGGCAGCCCGCGCCCGGCGCGCAGCGTCCCGGCCGGCAGCAGCCCCAGCACGGCCGGCAGCAGCAGCGCCGCCCCCGCTGCCGCCGGGAGCAGCCCGAGCAGGTCGAGCCGCCGGCCCGCGTACTGGAGCAGGCCCGCACCGAGCGCGGCCATCCCGGCCAGCAGGGTGCGGCGGCGGTCGAAGTCCGCGCCCTTCAGCACCGGCTGCTCCCGCTCGGACCGGCGCAGCGCCGGGCCCATCACCGCCAGCGGCAGCAGGATCAGCGCCGGGACGGCGAGGAACACCCAGCGCCAGCCGAGGTGCTGGGTGACGGCGCCGGACACCACCGGGCCGACGATCGAGGGCAGCACCCAGGCCGAGGAGAAGGCCGCGAAGACCGCCGGCCGCAGCCGCTCGGGGTAGGCCCGGCCGACCACCACGTAGAGCGCCACGATCACCAGGCCGCCCCCGAGGCCCTGGATCGCCCGCCCCGCGACGAAGACCCACATCCCGGGCGCCGCCCCGGCCACCACCAGGCCCGCGCCGAACACCGCGATGCCGGTGAAGAGCGGTTGCAGCGGGCCGCGCCGGTCGCACCACTGGCCGGAGACGACCAGGGCGAACAGCGTGGTGGTGAAGTAGCCGGAGAAGGCGAAGGCGTACAGCCCCAGCCCGTCCAGCTGGCGGGCCGCCACCGGCATCGCGGTGTTGACGGCGGTCGCCTCGAAGGCGAGCAGCAGGACCACCGAGACGATTCCCAGGGTCAGCGCGCGGTAGCGGTCGCCGAGCACCCCTCCGGAGTCGGTCGGGTCGGGGGGTGTCGGGGCGGCGTCGACCGAGGTGGGGGAGGCTGTGGTCATACGTATGATCGTAAGGCTCGTCCGGTGGGATGACCCCTGACCAGCGGCGGTGATCACCTCGTCCGGAGGACCTAGGACGGCGCAGGACCGGTCAACGCGCCCGGACGCGGCTCAGTGCAGCACCTTGAGGCCCACCACGCCGGAGACGATCAGCAGCAGACAGCCGATCCGGGCCATCGTCACCGCGTCCCCGAGCACCGCCATGCCGTACAGCGCCGTCCCGACGGCGCCGATGCCGACCCAGACCGCGTAGCCGGTGCCGATCGGGATGGAGCGCATCGCGTACGCCAGTCCGCCCATGCTCAGGGCCAGCGCGACGCCGAAGACGACGGTGGGGACGAGGCGGGAGAACCCCTTGGACGAATCCAGGGCCACCGCCCAGACGGTCTCCAGGACGCCGGAAATGATCAGAACGAGCCACGCCATGGTGACGGAACCTCCGCAGTCAGCAGCGGCCGGGTTGCCGCTGTGCTGCGCCGTCTTGTCGTCACCGGGTACGACGCGCTCGTCCGGGGCGGCCGGAACGCGGCCACCTGTCTCCGACCGTAGCACGCCCCGCCACACAGAATTTACACACGGACATTGACGCCGCCGCGCCCATTCCGCCAAGATGAATTCACCAACACGGCGAACGACGACAGGAGTCGGACATGGACAGGAAGTCGGTGGCCCGCAGGGCGATCCGCACCTGCGCCTCCGCTCCCCGGTGTTGTCGCGCCTGTCGCTGCTGCCGCTGCGCCTGAGACGCACCCGCAGAACAGCTCCACCCCACGGCCGTGTGCCCGAGTGGTTTAGGGAACCGCCTGCAAAGCGGTTTACACGGGTTCGACTCCCGTCATGGCCTCCGTGAAACGAATTGCCGATCGGCCCGCTCTGGCCGACCGGCAATTCGTCGTTCTCATTCATCCGGATTTCCGGGCAGCGTTTCCGCGCCTCCGCATTTCTGCGTTCCCGCGTTCCCGCGGAATTCACCGCGGGCGGCCGGCCGGACAGGCTGACCGGCCCGGCCGGCCGGGCCGGTCAGCCGGTGACGGCGTCCTCGGGGCGGATCGGGAGCCGGCCGACCGGGAGACCGGTGGCGGCGCGGACGGCGGCGGCGACGGCCGCGGGGGCCACCACCGCGGGAGCCGCGCTGACCGCCTTGGCCCCGAAGGTGGCGACCACGTCGCGCTCCTCCAGCAGGGCGGCGATCCGGACCTCGGGCGTGTCCAGGGCGGTCGGCAGCCGGTAGCCGGTGAGCGAGGGGTTGACCAGCACGCCACCCTCGGTGCGCAGGTCCTCCAGCAGGGCCAGGCCGACGCCCTGGGCGACGCCCGCCTCGATCCGGTCCTCGATCTGCCGCGGGTTGAGCGCCCGGCCGACGTCCTGGGCCACCGTCATGTCCACCACCCGGACGGCGCCGAGCTCGATGTCCACGTCCACCACGGCCCGCATCGCGCAGAACGCGATGGAGACGAAGGCGTCGCCCTGCCCGGCCTCGTCCAGCGGCTCGGTCGGGTGCGGGCGGCACTGGGCGGTGGCCCAGAGCTCCTTGCCCTCCAGGGCCTCGGCGACCGGCATCCCGAGCACGCCGTCGTAGGAGGTGATCTTGCCGTCGGAGATCTGCAGCAGCTCCACCGACATCCCGAAGTTGGCGGCGATCGGCTGCAGCAGCTGGTGACGGACCATCACCGCGGCCCGCTCGACCGCGCCGCCGGAGACCCAGGTGTGCCGCCCGCGGGCGGCGGGCCCGGCGACCGACTGGTCGCTGTCGGCCGGGGCGATGTAGACCTCGCTGACGCCCAGCACCGACTGCACGATCTGCCGGGCGAGGGTGGCGAAGCCCTGGCCGGAGTCGACGGCCGCGCAGATCACCGTGGCGTGGTCGCCGCTGACCCGCACCGTCGCGGTGGAGACCTCGTCCTCGCCCTCCGCCCCCAGCATGTGCACCATGCCGACGGCGTAGCCGATGCCGCGGCGCACCGCTGCCGGGTCACCGGCACCGCCGGGCCCGCCCGGCAGCAGCCACTCGGCGTCCGGGTCGTCCACCGGCAGCGCCGGCAGCGGCTCGGAGGAGACGGCGTCCAGCAGGGCGGCCACCGGCGCGGGGCAGGTGACGGCCTGTCCGGTGGGCATCGGGTCGCCGGTCGCCATCGCGTTGCGGCGGCGGATCTCCACCGGGTCCACCCCCACCCGGGCGGCCAGCTGGTCCAGCTGGGACTCGTAGGCGAAGCAGGCCTGCAGGGCGCCCTCGCCGCGCATCCGGCCGGCCGGCGGGTTGTTGGTGCGCACCGCCCAGGCGTCCACGAAGACGTTGGGGCAGTTGTACGGGCCGACCGAGAAGGCGGTGGCGGCGGCCAGCGCCTCGGCCGAGACGTCCGCGTACGCGCCACCGTCCAGCAGGATCTGCGCCTCCACCTTGACCAGCCGGCCCTCGGCGTCCGCGTGGTGGCGGTAGCGCAGCAGGGCCGGGTGGCGGGAGGTGTGGGTCTGGAAGGACTCCTCGCGGGTGAGGGTCATCTTCACCGGGCGGCCGGTGCGCAGGGCCAGCAGCGCCAGGGTCACCTGGAACGAGAGGTCCTCGCGGTCGGAGGTGGCGCCGGGCACGCCGGTGACCACCAGCCGCACCCGGTCGGGCTCCAGGCCGAGGCAGGCGGCGGTGCGGTCGCGGTCGCCGTGCGGGTCGGTCGAGGAGAGGTGCAGCTCGACGCCGCCGTCCGGGCGCGGTACCGCCAGGCCCGCCTCGGCGCCGAGCGGCGCCGGGTCCTGCCGGCCGACCTGGTAGAGGCCCTCGACGATGACCTCGCCGGCCGCGTCCGGGTCCCCGGTGCGCAGCGGGAGGTGGCGGAACAGGTTGCCGTCGGGGTGCAGGGCCGGGGCGGTGAAGGCCTGCTCGGGGTCGGTGACCGCCTCCAGCGGCTCGTAGTCGACGGTGATCAGGCCGACGGCGAGGCGGGCGGTGTCCGGGTGGTCGGCGGCGACGGCGGCGACCGGCTCACCGTGGTGCCGGACGACCCCGGCGGCCAGCACCGGGCGGTCGGAGACGATCGGGCCGGCCGGCGCACCGTCGGGGCTGCCGTCCGGACCGGCCGGCAGGTCGGCGGCGGTGACGACGGCGTGCACGCCGGGCAGGGCGAGCGCGGCGGAGGTGTCGATGCCGCTGATCCGGGCGTGCGGGTGGGGCGAGCGCAGCACCGCGCCCCAGAGCAGGCCCTCCGCCCAGAGGTCGGCGGCGTACGGGTAGATGCCGAGCGCCTTGGGCAGCGCGTCGGTGCGCAGCGGGGAGCTGCCGAGCCCGAACGGCTCCGGTGCGCCGCCCTCGTCGCCGTCCTGCTGGGGTGCTGCGCCGATGTCGGTAGGCGACGTCATGATGCGTGGTCGTCCTCGGGGAGCCGGATGCCGTGGGCGGGGGTGGCACCGTACGGGACGCCGGCGGGGGCGGTGCCCTCGGCCGGCCCGCCGTGCGGGGGCGTGGGGACGTACGGCGTGCCGTGCGCGGGGGTGCCGTCGTAGCCGGTGGCGCCGAAGGGCATGCCCGCGAAGCCGGTGCCGTCGAAGCCGGTGCCGGGCACCGGGGTGCCGTGGGCGGGGGTCGGCTCGTAGACCGGTCCGTCGTACGCCGAGGCCGCGTCGTAGCCGGGCTGCTGCGGATAGCCGCCGTCCGGGTACCCGCCGCCGTCCGGGAAGCCGCCGGGCAGATAGGTGCCGTGCACCGGGGTGCCCGGGCCGTCCGGCTGCTGGTGGTGCTGCGGGTGCTGGTGCTGCTGCGGGTAGCCGGGCTGCCCGGGGTAGCCGGGCTGCGGGTGGTAGCCGGCCTGCGCGGGGACGCCCTGCACCGGCGTCAGCACCGCGGTGTCGTAGACCCCGGTGTCGTAGCCGCCCTGGCCGTCCTGGCCGCCCTGCGGGCCGTACGGCCCGCCGTCGGTGACCCCGGCTGCGGCCGGGGGCTGCTCGGCGGGCGGCTGCGGGACGTGTTCGATCCAGGCGTCCTCGTCGGTGTAGACCGGCAGGTCGGCCACGGTGCCGGGCTCCTCGGCGGCCGCGGTCGCGGCGGGGGCCTCCCCGGCCACCGGTGCCGCGGGCGGCTCCTCCGCCTGCTCGGCCTCCACGGCACGGGCGTCGGCGACGGTCTGCACCGCGGCGAGGACGCCGCGGTAGCCGGTGCAGCGGCAGAGGTTGCCGCAGAGCGCCTGCCGGGCCTCGACGTCGGTGGGCCGGTGGTTGCGCTGGAGCAGGTCGTGCACGGCCATCGCCATGCCGGGCGTGCAGTAGCCGCACTGCACCGCGCCGGACTCGGCCAGCGCCTGCTGGACGTCGCTGGCACCGCCGCCGGCGGAGAGCCCCTCGACGGTGTTGATCTCGCTGTCCGCGGCCAGCGCGGCGGGCACCAGGCAGCCCGCCACCAGCTGCCCGTCCACCTGCACCGAGCAGGCACCGCACTCGCCCTGCTCGCAGCCGTCCTTGGCGCCGGCCAGGCCGAGCCGCTCGCGCAGCACGTAGAGCAGGCTCTCGCCGATCCAGGCATCGGTGACGGGCCGTTCGAAACCGTTGACCCGCAGCGTGTACGAGGCGCAGGGGCGCAGCTCGCGGCTGACCTGCGGCGCGTGGTCGAAGGAGCCCGCGTCGAGGGTTTCGATGGGATCAGTGGTCACTTCAGCGCCCTTCCCAGTGCCCGGCGGGCCAGCACCGATACGGTACGCCGTAGCCGAACGGCGGCGGCGCTCGGCCCCTCCGTCACGGCCTCCCAGGCACCATCGGCCCCGTAGCTGTCCGGCACGCAGGCGGTGGCCACGTACTCGCCGAAGGCGGCCGTCGCGGCGGGGTCGATCTCGCGGCTGCCGTCCCAGTCGATGCAGCCGGCCACCCAGGCCTCGGCCTCCAGCGGTCGCAGCGGCACCGGGGCGACGGCGCCGACGGCGCAGCGCACGGCGCGCCGGGCGGGGTCGAGGACGAGCGCGACGGAGGCCGTGGCGCGGGCCGGGCCGCTGCGGCCGGTGGCCTTCAGGAAGACCTGCGGGGCGTGCAGCAGCGGCACCCGGACCCAGGTGAGCAGCTCACCCGGGCGCAGCGGGTCGAGCCCGGTGAGCAGGTGGCTGACGGGCACCTCGCGGGTGGCGCCGGCCCGGGCGAGCGTGACGCTGGCCTCCAGGGCGGTGAGCACCGGGAGGGTGTCGCCGGCCGGGGCGGCGGTCGCGATGTTGCCGCCGAGGGTGCCGACGTTGCGCACCTGCGGGGGTCCGGCGGTGCGGGCGGCGTCGGCCAGGGCGGGGATCAGCGCGGCGAAGTCGGGCCGGTCCATCCGGGCGTGGGTGAGCCCGGCCCCGAGGACGGCGGTGCCGCCGTCCTCGTAGCGCCAGCCGCGCAGTTCGGTGATCCGGCCGAGGCCGATCAGGGCGGCGGGTCGAAGTCGGCCGGCGTTGACGGCCTCCATCAGGTCGGTGGCGCCGGCCACCGGCACCGCGGCCGGGTGGGAGGCCAGCGCGTCGACGGCCTCGTCGAGGGAGGCCGGCAGCATGATCGTCCGGTTCACCTGGGTCCCACCGTGCTCCACTTGCTCATCGATCGCCTGCCGCCCGCGGCCCTCGGCCGGGGTGTCCGCGTCGGCAGCCCGGCCTGGCCCGTAGGGTACGGGCGATCGGGCCGGGTTGGGCAACTCTGGCACACAATGCTCGATGATCATTTCGGGGCAGGCGAACGGAACTGCCCGATTGGGACGGATACCGGGCGGTATCTGCTCCGGTCCGGTCCGGACCGGAGCAGATGTTCATCTGTTCTTGACGTCGGACGACCGTTCAGAAGTTCCCGGACCGCACGAACCGACCCCCGGCGCACCACTCCCCGGGCGGGCCGCCCACCGGGCGGCGCGCCGGGCAGTGCACCGGGCAGTGCACCGGGGGCGCCTCCGCGCGCCGCCCCGCCGGCGTCAGACCGCCGGCGGCGGGCCCTCGATCGGCCGGCCGGCCACCCCGGGCCGGCGCTGCCACGGGTGCGGCCCGCCGTCCGGCCGGTACTCGACGCCGAGCGCGTCCAGCACCGCCCGGTGGGCCGTCATCCGCCGCTCGAAGCCGGCGAAGTCGCGCGCGGCCGGGTCGGCCGGCAGCGCCGACCAGGCGACCTCGGCGAAGGCCGCGAGCCGCGGGAAGGCCCGGTAGTCGACGTCCCGGGCGCTGTCCATGAACTCGCTCCACAGGTTGGCCTGCGTGCCGATCACCCGGCGGGCCGCGGCCTCGTCCAACTGGGCCGGCACCGGCTCGAAGCGGTACACGTCCTCCAGCGTCCGGACGAAGCCGACCGGGACCGGCTCGTCCTCGCCCGGGGCCTGCCGGTGGTCCAGGTAGACGTGCTGCTCGGGGCACATCACCACGTCGTGCCCGGCCTGCGCGGCGGCGATCCCGCCGCCGTAGCCGCGCCAGGAGGAGACCGCCGCGCCCGGGGCCAGGCCGCCCTCCAGGATCTCGTCCCACCCGATCAGGCGGCGTCCGCGCTCGGCCAGCCAGCGGTCGAAGTGCCGGATGACGTGGCTCTGCAGCTCGTCCTCGTTGGAGAGGCCGAGCTCCCGGATCCGGGCCTGCGCGGCCGCGCTGTCCTTCCACTGCTCCTTCGGGCACTCGTCGCCGCCGAGGTGGACGAAGTCGGACGGGAAGAGCTCCAGCACCTCCTCCAGGACGCCCTCGAAGAACCGCAGGGTGGCCTCGGAGGGGTTCAGCACGTTGTGGCTGACCCCCCAGTCGGTCCAGACCCCGAGCGCCGCGGTGTCCACCACGTCGGTGTTGCCCAGCTCGGGGTAGGCGGCGATGGCGGCCTGCGAGTGGCCGGGCAGGTCGATCTCCGGCACGACGGTGATCGCCCGTTCGGCGGCGTAGGCGACGATCTCGCGCACGTCGTCCTGGGTGTAGAAGCCGCCGTGCGGGCGGTCGTCGCGGCGCTGGGCGGCCCGGTAGCCGACCATCGAGCGCTCCCGCCAGGAGGCCTGCTCGGTGAGCCTCGGGTAGCGCTTGATCTCCACCCGCCAGCCCTGGTCGTCGGTCAGGTGCAGGTGCAGCACGTTGAGCTTGTGGGCGGAGAGCTGGTCGACGAAGCGCAGCACGTCGGCCTTGGGCAGGAAGTGCCGGGCGACGTCCAGCAGCGCGCCGCGCCAGGCGAAGCGGGGGGCGTCCTCGATGTCGCCGCCCGGCAGCACCCAGCCGCCGTCGCGCAGCGGGGCCCGGCGGTAGGCGTCCGGGCCGAGCAGCCGGCGCAGCGTCTGGGCGCCCCAGAGCGCGCCGGCCGGGCCGCCGGCGGTGATCACGGCGTGGCCGGGGCGCACCGAGAGCCGGTACGCCTCGCCGGCCAGCGTCCCGTCGTGGACCAGTTCGATCCCCTCGCCGGGCCGCCCGGGGGCGAGCGGCAGTCCGGTCGCGGCGGTCAGCGAGCTCCGCAGCCACCGCTCGGCGCCGGCCAGGCCGGGCGGGGCGGTGAGGGTGGTGCCGCGGTCGAGGGGGAAGTCCTGGTCCTGGAGGCGGACGGAACTCAAGGGTGCGGGGATGAGGTCCATGCCGCCATCCTGGCCCGGGCCTGCTCCATTGGCATAGACCACTGGGCGAAATGACCGCTATGCAAAATGGCCACGTGCAGAACGGCCCGTGTACACAGCGGCCGTGCAGCGCGGCGGCCGCCCGCCGCACCGCGGGGCACCGCCGCCCGGCGGTCCGGCCGCCGCGCGCCGCCCGGACCGGACCGAGTCGGACCGGCCGGGCTACTTGTTCTCGTCGCCGCCCTGCGGCTTGCCGATGCCGTCGTAGATCTCCTTGCACATCGGGCAGACCGGGTACTTCTTCGGGTCGCGGCCGGGTACCCACACCTTGCCGCAGAGCGCCACCACCGGGGATCCGGAGAGCGCGCTCTCCATGATCTTGTCCTTCTGGACGTAGTGGGCGAAGCGCTCGTGGTCGCCGTCCCCGTTGGACACCTGGGGGACGGGCTCGACCAGGGTGCCGGTGCCGAGGCCGCGCTCGGGCTCAAGAGTGCTCATGGGTGCCAAGTCTATGGGGGCCCCGGGAAACCCGGCCAGTGTCGCGCCCGCGGCGCTCGCACGTCAGTTCAGCGTGGGATCGTCCGGGTACGTCGCGAGCAGTGCCAACGGGCCCCGCTGGCGCCGCAGCACCGCGCGCCAGAGGCGGTCCGGCTCCGGGCTGGAGATGTCGCCCGGCTCGCAGTCCACCAGGTACCAGGCGCCGGAGCCGAGCTCCGTCTCCAGCTGGCCCGGTGACCAGCCGGCGTAGCCGGCGAAGATCCGCAGCCCGCCCAGCTCCCCCGCCAGCACCTCCGGCGGCGCCTCCAGGTCCACCAGACCGATCGCTCCGTGCACCCGGCGCCAGCCCAGCGGTTCGACGGTCTCCGGCTCGCCCGGCGCCACGGCCAGGCCGAGGGCGGAGTCCAGCGCCACCGGCCCGCCCTGGAACACCACGGCCGGCGGCCCGACCAGCCGGCCCCAGCCGTCCAGCACGCTGCCCACCTCGACCGGCGTGGGTCTGTTCAGGACGACGCCGAGCGCCCCCTCGACGTCGTGGTCGAGGAGGAGCACCACCGCCCGCGCGAAATTCGGGTCGGTGAGCACGGGGGTCGCGACGAGCAAACGACCGGTGTGGGACCGGTCTCCGTGCGAATGGGCCGCCGTCATGCCTCACATGATCCCGCAGAACCGCCAGGGGCGGACACCGCAACACGAAGGCCGCCCGGACGGCCGCCACGGCGCCGCGCGAACACCCGTACGGACGCGTCGGCGGGCGGTGCACCACTCCAAGAGAGCACCATCACGGGAGAGGCTCACGGGAACCACCGGGACGCCTACTACCATCTACTGATGGTGGACGCCCTTCTACGGTGCCGACTCGGTCACACCGGGGGCCCGAACGCGCCCGTACGACCGGTCCACCGCCCGGCTCCCGACCCGGAGCCGCACCCACTCCTCTGGCACCCCGGATTGCGAGAACGATGACCGACGACGTCCTGCTGGTTCACGGCGGAAACCCGCTCGAAGGCGAGATCCGCGTCCGTGGTGCGAAGAACCTGGTCCCCAAGGCCATGGTCGCGGCGCTGCTCGGGCAGGGCCCCAGCAGACTGCGCAACGTCCCGGACATCCGCGACGTCAAGGTGGTCCGCGGCCTGCTCCAGCTGCACGGCGTGACGGTCCGCACCGGCGACGAGGAGGGCGAGCTGATCCTCGACCCCTCGCACGTGGAGAGCGCCAACGTCGCCGACATCGACGCGCACGCCGGCTCCTCGCGGATCCCGATCCTGTTCTGCGGCCCGCTGCTGCACCGCCTCGGCCACGCCTTCATCCCGGGCCTCGGCGGCTGCGACATCGGCGGCCGTCCGGTCGACTTCCACTTCGAGGTGCTCCGCCAGTTCGGCGCCACCATCGAGAAGCACCCGCAGGGCACCTACCTGGTCGCCCCGCAGCGGCTGCGCGGCACCCGGATCGAGCTGCCCTACCCGTCGGTCGGCGCGACCGAGCAGGTGCTGCTCACCGCCGTCCTCTGCGAGGGCGTCACCGAGCTGCGCAACGCGGCCGTCGAGCCGGAGATCGTCGACCTCATCTGCATCCTGCAGAAGATGGGCGCGATCATCACCATGGGCACCGACCGGACCATCCTGATCACCGGTGTCGACGAGCTCTCCGGCTACAACCACCGCGCGCTGCCGGACCGCCTGGAGTCCGCCTCCTGGGCCTGCGCGGCACTGGCCACCAAGGGCGACATCTACGTCCGCGGCGCCCGCCAGCTGGAGATGATGACCTTCCTGAACACCTTCCGGAAGGTCGGCGGCGCCTTCGAGGTCGACGACGAGGGCATCCGGTTCTGGCACCCGGGCGGCGAGCTCAAGGCGATCGCCCTGGAGACCGACGTGCACCCCGGTTTCCAGACCGACTGGCAGCAGCCGCTGGTGGTCGCGCTGACCCAGGCGACCGGCCTCTCCATCGTGCACGAGACGGTGTACGAGTCGCGGCTCGGCTTCACCGGCGCGCTGAACCAGATGGGCGCCCACATCCAGCTGTACCGCGAGTGCCTGGGCGCCACCCCGTGCCGCTTCGGCGCCCGCAACTTCCAGCACTCCGCGGTGGTCTCCGGCCCGTCCAAGCTGATCGGCTCCGAGCTGGTCATCCCGGACCTGCGCGGCGGCTTCTCGTACCTGATCGCGGCGCTGGCGGCCGAGGGCACCTCGACCGTGCACGGCATCGACCTGATCAACCGCGGCTACGAGAACTTCATGGACAAGCTCCGCGACCTCGGCGCGCACGTCGAGCTGCCGAGCGAGCGCCTGGTCACCGCCTGACCGGCTCCCGCGCAACGGCGAGAGGCCGGGCCCCCCTCACGGGGAGCCCGGCCTCTCGGGCGTTCAAGGGGTGGTTCAGGCGCCCTTGGCGGCTTCCTTCAGCTTGGAGCCGGCGCTCACCTTGGCGCTGTAGCCGGCCGCGATCTGGATCGGCTCGCCGGTCTGCGGGTTGCGGGCGGTACGAGCAGCGCGGTGGGTGCGCTCGAAGGTCAGGAAACCGGGGATGGTGACCTTCTCGTCGCCCTTGGCGACGACCTCGCCGACGATCTCGGCGAAGGCGGCCAGAACGGCGTCGGCGTCCTTGCGGGTCACCTCGGCGCGCTCGGACAGCGCGGCCACCAGCTCACTGCGGTTCATGTGTACTCCTGTGGTCTGTTCGCTTGCGGTGTACGGGGGCCCATCGGTACTCCCTCCGGGAGCACCCGGATAGGCCGCAGGTCCGCACACAGTGCTCATTAGGCAATGCGTGGTCGCAGGCCGGGTTCGTAACCCCGTGCCGCGGCGCCGGTGCCGTCGAAGGCCCGCCTGCCTGCCCGGATACGAATCCTGCCCCGACCGGCCCCGAGAAAGCCAATCGGGCCCCGGCCGCGCCACCCGAACAACGCCCGCCCGCCGGAGGTGTGACGCTCCGTCGGCTCCGGCGGACCGGGCGCGGGCGGCGGTCAGGACGACACGCCGGAAGACCAGGGGGACGTTCCGTACTTGTCGGACACGCCTGCCCCGTGCAGGGCTACCGTACGCCCTAGGCACGACAAGCCCAAACACGCCCCTCGCCCTTGTGTCGCAAGGGTTCGGGGCGGGCTTGGGTGGGTAAGGACGCTATTCGGTCATTTGACCGATCCGCGACACGTGTCACGGAGCCTCCGTCAGAGCTTGACGGTGGGAAATGACGAGGTGTCGAGGGTGCCGACGATGCCCGGGGTCGGCCGCGAGGGCACCGGGTCGTCCTGGGCCCCGGCCAGCGCCGCGTCCCGCACGGCGGCGGCCACCGTCTTGGCGACGTCCTTGTGGAAGACGCTCGGGATGATGTAGTTGGCGTTCAGCTCGTCGTCCGCGACGGTGGTGGCCAGCGCCCGGGCGGCGGCGATCATCATCTCGGTGTTGACGGTGCGGCTCTGCGCGTCCAGCAGGCCGCGGAAGACACCCGGGAAGACCAGCACGTTGTTGATCTGGTTCGGGAAGTCGCTGCGGCCCGTGGCCACCACGGCGGCGGTCTGCCGGGCGACGGCCGGCTCGACCTCCGGGTCCGGGTTGGCCAGCGCGAAGACGATCGCGCCCGCCGCCATGGTCGCGATGTCGTCGCCGTCCAGGACGTTCGGGGCCGAGACGCCGATGAAGACGTCGGCGTCGGCCACCGCCTCCTTGAGGGTGCCGGTGCGGCCCGAGCGGTTGGTGTGCTCGGCGATCCAGCGCAGCGAGTCGTTGAGGTCCTCACGGCCCTGGTGGACCACGCCGCGCACGTCGGCGACGGTGGCGTGCTCGACGCCGGCCGCCAGCAGCAGCTTGAGGATCGCGGTACCGGCGGCGCCGGCACCGGACATGACGACCCGGATGTCGGCGATGTCCTTGCCGACCACCTTGAGCGCGTTGGTGAGCGCCGCCAGCACCACGATCGCGGTACCGTGCTGGTCGTCGTGGAAGACCGGGATGTCCAGCGCCTCGCGCAGCCGGGCCTCGATCTCGAAGCAGCGCGGCGCGGAGATGTCCTCCAGGTTGATGCCGGCGAAGCCCGGGGCGATCGCCTTCACGATGGCCACGATCTCGTCGGTGTCCTGGGTGTCCAGGCAGATCGGCCAGGCGTCGATCCCGGCGAAGCGCTTGAACAGGGCCGCCTTGCCCTCCATCACCGGCAGCGCGGCCGCCGGGCCGATGTTGCCCAGGCCCAGCACGGCGGAGCCGTCGGTGACCACGGCGACGCTGTTGCGCTTGATGGTGAGGCGGCGGGCGTCCTCGGGGTTCTCGGCGATGGCCATGCAGACCCGGGCGACACCCGGGGTGTAGATCATGCTGAGGTCGTCACGGTTGCGGATCGGCAGCTTCGACGACATCTCGATCTTGCCGCCGAGGTGCATCAGGAAGGTACGGTCGGACACCTTGCCGATCGACACGCCGTCGATCGTGCGCAGCTTCTCGACGATCTCCTCGCCGTGGGCGACCGAGGACGCGGCCACCGTCACGTCGATCCGCAGAGCCTCCAGGCCGGACGCGGTGACGTCCAGACCGGTGACCGATCCGCCGGAGGACTCGACCGCCGTGGTGATCGCACTGACGGCGTTGCCCCGGGCCGGGACCTCCAGCCGCACCGTGATCGAGTTGGAGACACTGGGCACCGTCGCCATCGACGTCCTTCTTCCGTCCACTGAGGGTGTCTGCGCGCCGGGCATCCTTCAACAAAACGTTGAAGCGGCACGCAGCGCATGCTAGACCTCGATCGTCGCACCTGCCAGGGGGAAGTCAGAAATAACGTTCATTGAGTGTGCGGATCCGACAAGACCGGCCCGCTCTTCTTGCCCCCGGGGGCCGATGCGTTACATTGGACGGGACACCGGCTCGATCCAAGCCCCCGGGCCCAACCTTCGTCCCTTCGAGGGACCACTTGCCGCGAGGCGAGCATGGCGGGTCGGTGTCATTAACGTCTGAAGGCCCCTCACCGTCGGTGAGGGGCCTTCTTCGTGCACCGACCGGGCCGGCGGCCGACGGGCGGTCAGCCCTCGGCCGGCCGGCCCGGCCGGCCCGGTCAGCCGTCCAGCAGCGCCGGCACGCCGTTCGCGTCCGGCAGGTCGTCCGGACCGGAGAGCACCGTCAGCCGCTGGGTCGCGCGGGTCAGCGCCACGTAGAGCACCCGCAGCCCCGCCTCCGACTCGCCGGCGATCCCGGTCGGGTCCGCCACCACCGTCGCGTCGTACTCCAGGCCCTTGGCCTCCAGGCTGCCCAGCGCCACCGCGCGCTCCCCCAGGCCCGCGATCCACCCGGCCGCCTCGGCCCGGCGGTCCATCGGCACCACGATCGCCACGGTGCCGTCCACCTCGGCCAGCAGCCGCTCCAGCTCGGCCCGGGCCGCCGCGCCGAAGGCCTCCGGCGACGGGTCCGTCACGGCCGCGAAGCGCGGCTCCACCCCGACGTGCCGCACCGCGCTCGGCGACGGCGTGCCGGGCGCGGCGAGCGCCAGCACCTTGGCCGCCACCTCGGCGATCTCGGCCGGGTTCCGGTAGTTCACGGTCAGCGTGTACCGGCGGCGCGGCTTGCCGGACAGCACCTCGTCCAGCGCGCCCTGCGCCTCCTCGGGGAACGGCCAGGAGGACTGTGCCGGGTCACCGACGATCGTCCAGGTCGCCGTGCGGGCCCGGCGGCCGATCATCCGCCACTGCATCGGGGTGAGGTCCTGCGCCTCGTCCACGATGATGTGCGCGTACTCGGTGCGCTCCACCGGCACCCGCTCGCGCTGTCTGGAGTTGCGGTCGGCGAAGGTAGTCACCTCGTCCAGCCCGCTCAGCAGGTCCACCGCGTCCACCTCGCGGATCTTCGGCCGGGCCGGCTCGCCGAGCAGCAGCTGGAGCTCGTCCACCAGCGCCACGTCGTGCGCGGACAGCGCCCCCTCGCCGCGCTCGGACAGCTGCCGCCAGGACCCGGCCAGCACCTTCGCCTCGTCGGGAGTGACGGCCCGGCGGGCGATCCGGTTGATGTGCCGGGCCTGCTTCAGCGTCCCGAGCACCCGCCGCGGGGTCAGCGCGGGCCACCAGGCGTCCAGGAAGTCCAGGAACGGCGCCTCGTCCGACACGTAGTCGTCGAAGGCCTCCCGCTCCTCCTGGCGCTGCTCCCGGGCGTAGTGGTCGGCGGGCTTCGGCAGGTGCCGGACGGCCTGCTGCCAGAGCGCGTCCAGCAGCAGCCGGCGGGCGCGCGGGCGGAGCAGGTTCAGCGGGGTGCCGCCGGCGCCGATCACGTTGCCGCGCACCGCCTTCAGCCGGCCGGCGTCCAGCCGCAGCACCTCGCCGCGGGCGACCACCTTCAGCTCCTGCGGCGCGCCCAGCTCCAGCGCCCCGCGGGCGGCCCGGCGCAGCAGCTGCACCATCCGGGCCGAACCCTTCACCCGGGCCGCCTCCGGCGTGTCGTAGGTGCCCGCCTCGATGCCGTCCACCAGCGAGCCGACCGCCCGGATCGCGACCTGGCCCTCCTCGCCGAGCGAGGGCAGCACGCCCTCGGTGTAGGAGACCAGCAGCGGGGTCGGGGAGACCACCAGGATGCCCCCGGCGTAGCGGCGGCGGTCCTGGTAGAGCAGGAACGCGGCGCGGTGCAGGGCGACGGCGGTCTTGCCGGTACCCGGGCCGCCGGTGACCAGGGTGGCCCCGGCCGCGGCGGCCCGGATCACCTCGTCCTGCTCCTTCTGGATGGACGAGACGATGTCGCGCATCGAGTGGCTGCGGGCCCGGCCGAGCGAGGCCATCAGGGCGCCGTCGCCGACCACCGCCAGCTCCCGGCCGCCCAGCGTCGGGGTGAGGTCGGGGCGGAGCAGGTCGTCCTCGACACCGATCACCCGGCGGCCCTTGGAGCGGATCACCCGGCGCCGGATGACCCGGCCCGGCTCCAGCGGGGTGGACCGGTAGAACGGCGCGGCGGCCGGTGCCCGCCAGTCGATCACCAGCGGGCCGTACTCGGCGTCCAGCACCCCGAGCCGGCCGATGTGGAGGGTCTCGGCGACGGCCGGGTCGGCCGGGTCGAGCGGGGTGTCGGAGGGGATGCCGTGCTCCTCCGGCGCGTCGGCCTGCTGGAGGTCGATCCGGCCGAACAGGAAGTCCTCGAACTCGTTGTTGAGCCGCTGGAGGTGCGCACCGGCCCGGTAGACCTGGGCGTCGCGCTCGGCGAGCGCGCCGGGGGTGCCGACCTGCACGCGCTTGGCGGCGTCCTCCAGGACGTACTCGGCCTCGGCGAGCTTCTCCTCCAGGCGGTGGTACACCGTGTCGAGGTGGTGCTGTTCGCCGGCGATCTCGCGCTCGCGGACGGTTTCGGCGTCGGCGGCGGCGATGGCGGCGGTGGTGTCCGTCTTGATCTGCTTGCTCTGCATGGCCTCGGTGTTAGCGGCGGGAGTCCCCGCTCTGGGAAACGAGCGGACAGAAGATCCTACGCCCCGACCGGCCTCCTGCGCCGCACCGGGACGGCAGGAACATGCAGCGGCGGGCGCCCGGCCGCGTGTTCGGGCGGGAACGACGGGCCGGCGAAAAACGCGAAGGCCGCCCACCGCGGAACGGTGGGCGGCCTTCGCCGTGCAACATGGGGTTGTGGAGATGCCGGGAATCGAACCCGGGTCCAGTGGAGTGGATTCAGGACTTCTCCGAGCGCAGTCCGCTGTGATTTTCTCGGCCCTGGCAGTCACGCGGACAAGCCGCCAACAGGCCCAGCTGCTGTTTGATTTCCCATCCACCCCCGCAGCCCGGGCGGACGGTTGAGTTCCCTAGATTATGCCAGGGTCCGGGTCGGGAACTCCCCGGTCTGACACCCAAGCGCTATCGGTGCTTATTAGGCAGCGAGAGCGAACTGCTGGGAATCGCGCTTAGAGTTGGCGATTATTTTTTTGCGACAGATGGTTAACGAGATCATTGCCGCGTTCCTCGGCTCGCTTCTCCTGTTTCGACTTCCCCTGTCGAAACCGATCATCCCCATGTTTTTTTGAGAAACAGCTCGGACGTTGCCGTCCGTGGTGCTGGCGCCATACTACGCGAGGCGACCGGCGAGGGTCCAGCGGATTAACTCCGGCGCGGCCGGCATCAGCTCTGGCGCCGCCGGGCCGCCGCCACCGCGCGGGCCGTCTCGCGGGTGTCCTGCTTCTCGCGCAGCGTCTGGCGCTTGTCGTACAGCTTCTTGCCGACGGCGAGTGCGAGTTCGAGCTTCACCCGGCCGTCCTTGAAGTACAGCGACAGCGGGATCAGGGTGTGCCCGGCGTCCCGGACCTTGGCCTCGATCTTGTGGATCTCCATCCGGTGCAGCAGCAGCTTGCGCTTGCGCCGCGCGGCATGGTTGGTCCACGTCCCCTGGGTGTACTCGGGGATGAAGACGTTGTCGATCCACGCCTCGTGGTTCTGGATGTAGGCGTACCCGTCGACCAGGTTGGCCCGCCCTTCGCGCAGTGACTTGACCTCGGTGCCGGTGAGCACGAGACCGCACTCGTAGGTGTCGAGGATGGTGTACTCGTGTCGCGCCTTCTTGTTCTGCGCGATCAGCTTGTGTCCGGTTTCCTTTGCCATAGCGCCGTCATTCTCGCACCTCGGCCCACCGGTCAGCAGCCCCTTTACCCGGCGGGTCAGGCCCGGGTGCCGAGGCCGGCCAGCACCCGCAGGGCAAGCGCGCCGGCGTCCTCGGAGGCGGTGGCGGGCACGTCCGGGGTCAGGCCGGTGCCCTCCGGGGAGCGGCCGGCCGGGGTGTGGTAGCGGCCGACGGTCAGCTCCAGCACCGCGCCGTCGGCGAGCCGGCTGGGCTGCTGCACGGTGCCCTTGCCGAAGGTACGGGCACCCACCACCACAGCCCGGCTGCGGTCCTGCAGGGCGCCGGCGAGCAGCTCGGCGGCGCTCATGGTGCCGCCGTCCACCAGCACCACCAGCGGGGTGCGCTGGTCGCCGCCGGGCGGGGCGGTCAGCTCGCGGGTCCCGCCGCGGTCCTGGTACGAGCCGACCGGTCCGCCGTCCAGGAAGACCGCGGCCGTCCCGACGGCCTCCTCGACCAGCCCGCCGGAGTTCCCGCGCAGGTCCAGCACCACCCCGGCGTGCGCGCCGGCGACGGCAGCGCGCACCTGCTCGGCCACACCGCTGGTGAAGGCCCGCACGGTGATCCGCAGGACGCCCTTGTCCAGCCGCTCGACGGCGACCTGCTGGCTGTCCAGCAGCGCCCGGCGCAGCCGGACCTCCCGGACGTCGCCGTCGCCGCGCTGGACGGCGAGGGTGACCTCGGAGCCCGCCTGCCGCTCGCCCTCGCGCCCGCGCAGCCGGGCGACCACCTCGGTCACCGGGAGCCGGTCGGCCTGGTCCTGGTCGACCCGCAGCAGGCGGTCGCCGGCCGCGATGCCGGCCTCGGCGGCCGGCCCGGCCGGCTGCACCTGCGAGACGGCGGTGACGCCGTCCTGGCCGCGCCCGACCGAGAGGCCCACCCCGAGGTAGCGGCCGTCCAGGCCCTGGCTGAACTCCGCGTACTCCTGCGCGCTGTAGTAGGCGCCCCAGCGGTCGCCGTTGGCGCCGATCAGGCGCTCGGCCTGCTGCTCGGAGAGCGCGGCGCCGGCCGGGTCCTGGCCGGCCGCCAGGGCGCCCGGTGCGGCGGCGGCGCGGGCGGCCGGGGCCGCGTCGGCGGACGGGCGGTGCGCCGGTGTGCCCGGGTCGCCCCAGGCGCCGGTCGCGGCCCCGGCCAGCAGCACGGCACCGAACACCAGGCTGAGGGTGGCCGCCTGACGTGCTCTGCGCGGAGTTTCTGGCATGGCATCGGAGTGTAGGCGCAGCACGTGACGCGACGGGCCGGAACGGCTGACGGCGGAACGCCGACGGCCCCGGACGGCGCAGTGCCGTCCGGGGCCGTCGGCCTGTCGGGGCCCGCTCCGGTCAGACCTTCAGGTACTTCCGGAGGGTGAAGAACGCCGCGACGCCGGCCATGCCCATACCGACCACCACCAGCAGCGGTATCACCGCGAGCACCGAGGAGAGCCCGATGAAGTGGATGAACTGCACCCGGTCGGCCAGCCAGTTCTGGACGAAGAAGTGCCCGCCGAGCAGCAGCCCGGAGGCCATCACGGCGCCGAGCAGCGCGGCGAACGCGGCCTCGGCGATGAACGGCATCTGGACGTAGAAGTTCGAGGCGCCGACCAGGCGCATGATCCCGGTCTCGCGCCGCCTGCTGAACGCCGACACCCGGACGGTGTTGACGATCAGCAGCAGGGCGACGAACAGCATCAGCACCATGATCACGAAGGCCGCGGTCTGGAGGCCGTTCAGCAGGCCGAAGAGGTTCTCCAGGATCTTCCGCTGGTCCTCGACCGACTTCACCCCGGGTTTGCCGGCGAAGGCGCTCTGGATGACGTCGTACTTGGTCGGGTCCTTGAGCTTGACCCGCCAGGACTGCGGGATGGCCTCCGGGCCGAGGACGGAGATGAGCGGGTTGTCCGGGTTCATCTCCTTCCAGTGCTTGTACGCCTCGGCGGAGTCCTCGAAGGTCGCCGACTGGACCACCGAGTCCATCTTCTCGAGCTGGGACTTGATGTCGGCGATCTGCGGGTCGGTCGCCGCGCCGCTCTGGCACTGCGGCGAGTTGCGGGCGTCCGACTTCGTGCAGAAGTAGATGCTCACCTCGACCTTGTCGTACCAGTACCCCTTCATGGAGTTCACCTGGTCACGGACCAGGAGCGAGGCACCGGCGAGGGCGAGGGAGAGCGCGACACTGACGACGACCGCGATGGTCATCGTCAGGTTGCGGCGGAGACCCACACCGATCTCCGACAGGACGAACTGGGCGCGCATGCGTTCAACAACTCCAGGGTCGGTACAGCTGGTCGGGCGGGACGGGCCGGTGGCCCACGGGACAGCGCTGGAGGATCAGTGCTGGTAGCCGTAGACGCCGCGGGCCTGGTCCCGAACCAGCAGCCCCTTGTCGAGCTCGATGACGCGCTTGCGCATCTGGTCGACGATGGCCTGGTCGTGGGTGGCCATCAGCACGGTGGTGCCGGTGCGGTTGATCCGGTCGAGCAGCTTCATGATGCCGACCGAGTTCTGCGGGTCGAGGTTGCCGGTGGGCTCGTCCGCGATCAGCAGCATCGGGCGGTTCACGAACGCCCGGGCGATCGCGACGCGCTGCTGCTCACCACCGGAGAGCTCGCCCGGCATGCGGTCCTCCTTGCCACCGAGGCCGACCAGGTCGAGCACCTCGGGCACCACCTTGTTGATGGCGCTCTTGGGCTTGCCGATCACCTCGAGGGCGAACGCCACGTTCTGCGCGACCGTCTTGTTCGGCAGCAGGCGGAAGTCCTGGAAGACGGTGCCCAGCTGGCGCCGCATCTGCGGCACCTTCCAGTTGGACAGCTTGCCCAGGTCCTTGCCCATCACGTGCACCTCACCGGTGCTGGGGCGCTCCTCGCGCAGGCACAGGCGGAGGAAGGTGGACTTGCCCGAGCCGGACGAGCCGACCAGGAAGACGAACTCACCCTTCTCGATCTCCAGCGAGACGTTGTCCAGGGCGGGACGGTTCTGCTTGGGATAGGTCTTGGAGACGTTGTCGAATCTGATCACGGCTGCATCACGGAGGCCATCCTAGGCGGCGCCAGTCCTCGGTCGGTCCACCCCGGGCGCCCGGCCCGGGGGCGGGAGGAGGGAGCGGGGAAGGCCGCTCCCGGCTTGGGACCATACGCGAAGCCGCGACCGGCTCGCAGGGCCCGACCGCGACAGGAGCCGGAAATTGGGAGAGAATGCCCGGTTATGCCCAGATAATTTGGAGGCATCTCACAGCCCGGGGGCCGGAACCGCCAGAACCTGGCAGAGTGGAGGTGGCGGCCGGGGTCGGCCGCTCCCCCGCACAGGGCAAGAACAGGAACCAAAGCCCCGTCCGGTGCGTTGGCTGTAGCAGCGAGGAGGAGATCGCATGACCTGCGACCATCTGGTGTGCGCCAACTGCAACGGCCGCGTGAGCGACGGCCGCTGCCCGGTGTGCCGTGCCAACCGGGCCCGGCTGCAGGAGCAGCAGGGCCCGTTCGCCGCACTCTCCCCCGCGATGCTGCTGGCCCTGCTGGCCGGGCTGCTCGCGGTGGTGCTGATCGCGCGGCAGGCCCTGGCCTAGCCCCGACGAACGACACGGCGAAGGGCCCCCGACCGCTTCCGGTCGGGGGCCCTTCGCCGTGCTGTCCGCGCGCCTGCTAGTTGGCGGCGGTCTCGCGCTGCTTGCGCCAGCGGATGCCGGCCTCGATGAAGCCGTCGATGTCGCCGTCCAGCACGCCCTGCGGGTTGCCGACCTCGTACTCGGTGCGGACGTCCTTCACCATCTGGTACGGGTGCAGCACGTAGGAGCGCATCTGGTTGCCCCAGGAGCTGCCGCTGTCCTTGAGCGCGTCCATCGCCGCACGCTCCTCCTGGCGGCGCCGCTCCAGCAGCTTGGCCTGGAGGACGTTCATCGCGGACGCCTTGTTCTGGATCTGCGAGCGCTCGTTCTGGCAGGAGACCACCACACCGGTCGGGAGGTGCGTGATGCGCACCGCCGAGTCGGTGGTGTTGACGCCCTGGCCGCCGGGGCCGGAGGCGCGGTACACGTCGATGCGGAGCTCCGACTCGTCGATGTCGACGTGGTCGGACTGCTCGACGACCGGGAGCACCTCGACACCGGCGAACGAGGTCTGCCGGCGGCCCTGGTTGTCGAACGGCGAGATGCGGACCAGACGGTGGGTGCCCTGCTCGACCGAGAGGGTGCCGTAGGCGTACGGGGCCTTGACGGTGAAGGTCGCGGACTTGATACCGGCCTCCTCCGCGTACGAGGTGTCGTACACCTCGGTCGGGTACCCGTGCCGCTCGGCCCAGCGCAGGTACATGCGCATCAGCTGCTCGGCGAAGTCGGCGGCGTCCACGCCACCGGCCTCGGCGCGGATGTTGATCAGCGCCTCGCGGGCGTCGTACTCGCCGGAGAGGAGGGTGCGGACCTCCAGCTCCTCGACCGCCTTCTTGAGGGAGCCCAGCTCCTGCTCGGCCTCGACGCGGGTGTCCGCGTCGTTCTCGGCCTCGGCGAGCTCGAACAGGACGCCGAGGTCGTCGATGCGGTTGCGCAGGCCGTCGGCACGGCGCACCTCGCCCTGGAGGAAGGAGAGTCGGCTGGTGACCTTCTGCGCGTTCGCGAGGTCGTCCCACAGGTCGGGGGCGGCTGCCTCCTCCTCCAGACGCGCGATGTCGGCCCGGATCTTGTCCAGGTCGAGGACGGCCTCGATCGACCCCATGGTCGTGTCGAGGTTCTTGAGCTCTTCGGAAGGATCGACGGCTGCCACGCACCCAGGGTAATGCCCCCGGGGGGGCTCTTGACGACACCGGGGGCAGGAGGCCCGCTACGGGGCCCGCGGCGGAGCCGAGTGGACGGCCGGCCGGGGCGGCTGCCCGGCGTCCGGGGCCGTCGCGGCGAAGGCCGTCCAGGCGGCGGCCGCGCCGGCCAGCAGCAGGACGGTGGCCAGCAGGACGGCCAGCACCCGGCGGCGGCGCAGCAGCGCCTGGCGGTCCCGGCGGTGGGCCGCCGGGACGGTGCGCTGGGCCCGGGACTCGGCGGCGTAGGAGGCCAGCTCCTGGGCGGAGGGGCGGCGCAGGCTGGTGTGGGTGTCCCGGGTGGAGTCCGGGGCGGCGCCGGGGACCAGCGGGACGGCCGGGCCGCGGCGGCGCTTGTGGGTGCCGGGGCCGGCGTCCACCTCCGCGTAGACCGCCTCGCCGGGCGTCAGCGCCTCCTCGGCCGG
Source organism: Kitasatospora sp. NBC_01560 (assembly GCF_045208415.1). Classification (NCBI taxonomy): domain Bacteria; kingdom Bacillati; phylum Actinomycetota; class Actinomycetes; order Kitasatosporales; family Streptomycetaceae; genus Kitasatospora; species Kitasatospora sp. NBC_01560. The sequence goes on from NZ_CP109364.1 coordinate 3,695,603, forward strand.
GGCGCGGCCCTGCTGCGGGACGGCCAGCACCGGCAGCCCGGCCAGCGCGGGCAGCTGCTCGCGCAGCCGGGCGGCCAGCTCGGCGGCGCGCAGCCGGGAGGCCGGGGCCTTGGCCAGGCACTCGGCGATGATCCGCCAGAGGCCGTCCGGCAGCCCGGGGACGGGCGGCACCTGTTCGGTGACGTGCCGGCGCAGTACTGCACCGGTGTGCCCGCCGCCGAACGGCGTGAAGCCGGCCAGCACCTCGTACAGCACGGTGGCCAGGGCGTAGATGTCGACGGCGGCGCGGGGTTCGAGGCCCTCGATGATCTCGGGGGCGAGGTAGTCCGGGGTGCCGATGATCCGGGTGGCGCGGGTCCGGCGCGGGGCGTCGACCAGCCGGGCCACCCCGAAGTCGGTGAGCTTGGCGCGCGGCGCCCCGCCGGGGCCGGGGGCGGCGGCGAGGTCGAGCAGAACGTTCTCGGGCTTCACGTCGCGGTGGACGATCCCGGCGGCGTGCGCGGCGGCCAGGCCGTCGGCGACGTCCGCGATGACCGAGACGGCGGTCTGCGGGGCGAGCGCGCCGTCGCGCTCCAGCCGGGAGCGCAGGTCGGTGCCCTGGACCAGCTCCATGACCAGGGCGAGGTCGCTGCCGTCGACGACCATGTCGCGCACGCCGACCACCCGGGGGTGGTCGAGGCTGGTCAGCGCGGCGCGCTCCTGGACGAAGCGGCCGACCAGCACCTGGTCGGCGGCGAGGTCCTCGCGCAGCAGCTTGACCGCCACCGGGCCGTCCGGCCCCTCGCCGAGCCAGACCGTCCCGGCCGAGCCCCGGCCGATCACCTGGTGGACGGTGTAGCGGCTGCCGATCTTGCGTGCCAATGCTGCTCCGTGGGCGGCGGGAGCGCTCCGGGGAGGGTCCGGTGCGCTCGGTGGGGCGGGACAACAGCGACCAACCTACGCGCCCGAACCCCCTCCGCGGGCCGCCTGAGGGGGTCCGGCGGGCACTGACGGGCAAGAAATCTTGCGGATTGTCGACAAAGCGTCAATGTCGTTGCCGGGCCCGGCCCCGGCCCGGCGGCCGGGCCCCGCGGTCAGTTCTTCGAACTGTCGAGGAGGTTGCTCACCCAGTCGCTCGCGCTGCCGAACCAGCCCTGGATGTCGGCCCAGTACTGCGGCAGCGGCGTGAAGTTCCACAGCGCCACCGCGGCCACCGCCAGCACCAGCAGGACCATCAGGCAGCCCTTGAGGCAGCCGAGGCCCGGGATGTACATCCGGTTGCGGCTGCGCGGGCGCGGCTCACGGGCGGGGGCCGGCTCGCGGCGGGCCGGCTGCGGCGGCGCCTCCCGCCGCTGCGGGGGCTCGCGGTGCTGCGGCGCGGGCGGCTCGGCCCGGCGCGGGGCGGCGGCCGGGGCCGCGCCGTGGCCCGGCGGCTGCTGCGCGGGACGGCCCTGCGGCCGGCCGTAGCCGGGCGGCGGCGGGGCCTGCTGGTAGTCGTGCTGCGGCTGGTTGTAGCCGCCGGGCGGCTGCGGACGCCCGCCCTGCGCCGGCCGGCCGTCCGGCCCGGCCCGGTAGGGCGGCGGGGCCACCGGCGGGCGCTGCGCGTAGCCGGGCGGCGGGGCCTGCCGGTAGCCGCCCGGGGGCGGCTGCTGCGGCTGGTAGCCCTGCGGGCCCGGCGGGCGGGCGCCGGCCTGGCCGCCCTGCCCGGCGTGACCGCCCTGGCCGGCCTGGAACGGCGGCGGGGCCACCGGCGGGGCCTCGAAGTCCTCCGGGGCGAAGTAGCCGATCTCGGTCTGCTGGTTGCGGTCCCGGGCGGCGCGCAACTGGGTCTGCCACGGGTGCGGCGCCTCGGGCTGCGGCGGGCCGGACGGCACCGGCGGGACGGCGGTCGGCGGCATCACCTGGGTGCGGTCCGCGGCGCCGTAGGGGGCCGGAGGCGGCGGCTGGGTGCCCATCACGGCGGTCGCGGCGGCCGGGTCGTAGTGCCGGCCCGGCTGCCCGGCCGGGAGCACCTGGGTGCGGTCCTCCGCCGCCGGCAGGCCGCCGAAGGCGTCCGGCACACCGCCGGGCACGCCACCGAGCACGCCGCCGGACCCGGCACCGGGCACCGCGGCCGGCTGCGGGTCCGGCAGCAGCAGCGCGCCGACGGCGAGCGCCGCGTCCACCGCCGCCGGGGAGGCGTGCACGCCGACCCCGGCCGCGACCACCCGCAGCGCGCGGGCCAGCGAGACGGCACTCGGCCGCTGCGCCGGGTCCTTGCGCAGGCAGCGCTCGATCACCGTCCACAGCGGGTCGGGCATGGTCGACGGGCGCTGCGGCTCCTGGGCCAGGTGCGCCTGCAGGACGGCCAGCGGGCCGTCGCCCTGGAACGGCTGCCGGCCGGTGACCAGCTCGTACAGCATGATCCCGGCGCCGTACACGTCGACCGCGGAGGTCTGCGGGCGGCCCTCGGCGGACTCCGGGGCGACGTAGGCAGGGGTGCCGACGAACTCGTGGGTGCGGGTGATGCCCGGGGAGTCGGCGAGCCGGGCGATGCCGAAGTCGGTCAGCATCGGGTGCATCTGCTCGACGCCGTCCACCAGGAGGGAGGCGAGCAGCACGTTGGCCGGCTTGAGGTCGCGGTGGACGACGCCGTCGGCGTGGCTGGCCGCCAGGGCGTCGGCGACCTGGGCCATCAGGAGGGCGCCGGCGATCGGGCTGAACGGGCCGTTGCCGCGCAGGTAGCGGGCCAGGTCGGGGCCCTCGACCAGGTCCATCACCAGGGCCAGCAGCTCGCCCTCGACGACCAGGTCGCGGACCTTGACGATGTTGGGGTGGGTGAGCCGCAGCAGCAGCGAGCGCTCCCGCAGGAAGCGCATCACCACGTCGGGGTCGGCCGCGAGCTCCTCGCGCAGCACCTTGATCGCGACGAGCTGTCCGGGCTCGCTGCCGGGCACCGCGGCATCCGCGCGCACCCGTCCGCGCCAGACGGTGCCGGTGGCCCCCCGTCCGAGGGTCTCCTCAAGCAGATACTTGCTGCCGACTGGCCGCACCTGTCGCACTCCTCGCCGTGCCGCCCGCGCGGGGCGCTCCTCCGCAGGTGCGGTGAGCCTGCCGGGCCCGTGTTCCGGCCACTCTAACGGTGACTGTTCACGTTTTCGGGGCGACCGGCGAGGGGTTCGGCAGCGGTCCGGCGGACATCCCCCGGGGGGCCGACCGGGGCCGGCGGCCGGGGCCCGGCGGCCGCCGGTTGACCTGACTCCCCGTCGCCCCCACCATGGCGATGATCGCAAGATCGTCAAATCCTGTACCGTGCGCGGACTGTCGGTGACGGATGGCAGGATGACAGTCGCCACTCTTGTGGCCCAGTGCCGCCACGGCGGCCCGCAGGGCGCCGAGCGCCGCCGGGCCGGCCGCACCGGCCCGGGCAGCGAGCAGCGGCACCAGGCCTCAGCACCAGCAGAAGGGACCGCGGGCGAGATGCAGATCCGGCTGACCGTCCTCCGACCGCGCAGCGGCCCGGCAGTCGCCGGCTCCGCCATCCCCTACGTGGACGTGCTGGTCACCGCCCCCGTCGGTACCGCGCTCGGCTCCCTCGCGGGCGCCCTCGCGGGCGCCGTGGGCGTGCGCGGCCCACGGGCCGCCACCCATGTGCACCTGTACGCCGGGGCGCACCGGGTGGACGAGCACACCCTGCTCGGCCACCCCCCGCTGCTCGACGGCGCGGTCCTCAGCCTCAACGAACCCGACCCGACCGCCGACGACCCGGACGACGGCCCGGCCGCCGCCGAGCTGCGGGTGGTCGGCGGCCCCGACGCCGGGGGCGTCCACCGCCTGCACGGCCGGGAGATCCGGGTCGGCCGCTCCGGCGAGGCCCACGTCCCGCTCGACGACCCGGACGTCTCCCGGCTCCACCTGGCCCTCCACCTCGGCGCGGACGGTCAGGTCACCGTCCGCGACCTCGGCTCCACCAACGGCACCACCCTGGACGGCCGGATCGTCCCGCCCGCGCCGCCCGAGGAGGCCGTCCCGCTCGACGGCACCGGCCTGCTGCGGATCGGCGAGTCCACCCTCCAGCTGGCCGCCACCGACCCCCGGGACGCCTCGGGACCGCCCGCCCGCGCGGCACTGCCGGACGGCCACGGCCACCTCCAGCTCGCCCCGCCCGGCCCGGCCCGGCCCGCACCCGCCGTGTCCGAGCCGCCCGCCGCGCCCGAGCCCGCCGCCGGCCGCAGCCGCGGCCTGCTCTCCCTGCGGCTCGGCCGCACCGCCGCCGAGCCGTCCGGCCAGGAGAGCGCCGAGCGCCACCACGCCGCCGTCCGCACCCGGCAGGCCGCCGCGCAGCGCGAGCGCTGGCCCGACCTCGCCACCCTGCTGCTCAACGCGCTCGGCCCGGGCCCCCGGCTCTGGGAGCGCGGCCCCGGCCACCCCGACGCGCTGACCCTGCGCCTCGGCACCGCCGACCGCCCCGGCGGCCCCGGCACCACCCCGGGCACGATGCTGCCCGCCGTCCCCGTCACCCTCGACCTGCAGACCGCCGGCAGCCTCGGCCTGAGCGGCCCGCGCGAACGCCTCGACGCGCTCACCCGCGCCGTCGTCGCCCAGCTCGCCGCACTGCACCCGCCCACCGGGCTGAGCCTCGTCGTGGTCGACGCCGACCCGGCCCGGCCCGTCCAGGACCGCGCCGACACCTGGGCCTGGGCGCTCTGGCTGCCGCACCTGCGGCCCGCCGACGGGCAGGACTGCCGGCTGCTGATCGGCCTCGACGACGACCAGGCCACCGCCCGCCTCGCCGAGCTCACCGCCCGGCTCAGCGGCCCGGCCGGCCTCGGCGGCCACCCCGCGACCGTGGTCGTGGTGGACGGCCGGCCCGCCACCGAGGCCGCCCGGCACGCCCTCGACCTGCTGATCCGCCAGGGCCCGGCCGTCGGCATCTTCCCGGTCTGCCTGGCCGAGCAGCCCGAACTGCTGCCGCGCGGCCTCGGCGCCACCGCCCTGATCACCGGCGAGGTCGGCACCCAGCTCTCCCTGGACCGGCCGGTCGCCCGCGGCCGCGAGACGCTGCACGAAGTCTCGCTGGACGCCGTCTCGGACGCCTGGGCCGAACGGCTGGCCCGCGTCCTCGCCCCGCTGCGCGAGGCCGTCCCGGCCGCCCGCGGCCCGCTGCCCGACGCACTGCGCCTGCTCGACCTGCTGCAGCTCGACACCGTCACCCCGGCGAAGCTCTCCGCCCGCTGGTCGGCGCACGCCGGCGGCATCGGCGCCGCCTCCGCCCTGCTCGGCACCACCCGGGACGAGCTCTGCACCCTCGACCTGGCCGACCCCGAGCTCACCCTGCCCTCCCCCGACCCGGGCGGCCCGCACCTGCTCATCGGCGGCGCGCGCGGCTCCGGCAAGACGGAGCTGCTGCGCACCCTGGTCGCCTCGCTCGCCGTCTCCGAGCGGCCCGAGCGGCTGGCCGTCACGATCATCGAGGGCCGGGCGGTGGAGGACGGCCTCGACGGCTGCACCGAGCTGCCGCACGTCACCGGCCATCTGAACGCCGCCGCCGACCCGCGCGCCGCGCTGCTCGCCGCAGAGGCTCTGGAGGACGAACTCGCGCTGCGCGAGCGGCTCTTCGACGGCCTGGACTTCGCCTCCTGGCACGCGGCCCGGATCCTCGACGGCGACCGGGGCGTGGACGGGGCGCGCGGCCTCGCCGGGGAGCAGGCACCGGACGCCGCGCGCCCGGCCGTCCCGGTGCCCGCCGTCGTCGGCGCCGCCGGCACCACCACCACCGCCCGGGTCGTCCAGCCGCGCAGCGGCGGCGACGCCCCCCGGCCCGCCGTCGCACCCGTACCGCCGCCCGTACCGGCCCGGCTGGTCGTCGTGGTCGACGACTACGACGCGCTGCTGGCACCGACCTCCCCGGCCGGCCGGCCGCTCACCCGGGCGCTGGCCGCCGTCGCCCGCCGCGGCGGCCCGCTCGGCGTCCACCTGGCCGTCACCACCGGCCGCCCGGAGGAGAGCGCCGGCACCGAGGTCGACGAGGCCGCGCTGCTCCGGATCGCGCTGCGCACCGACGACCCCGCCGACTCCGACCTGCTGATCCACCTCGGCGACGCCGCCGCGCTCGGCGAGGACACCCCCGGCCGCGGTTACCTGCGGCTGCCCGACGGCGGTGTCACCGCCTTCCAGACCGCCCGGATCAGCGGCCGCATCCCGCGCACCGCGACCCTGCGGCCCACCGTCGTCGCCATCGACCCGCTCCAGCTCGGCGCCCCGCCGGCCCGGCGGCCGGTCCGCGAGCTGGGCAACGGCCCGACCGACCTCGCCCTGCTGGCCAGCGCGCTGCAGCGCGCCGCCTCGCGGTAGGGCCGGGAACGCCGGTGGCTCCGGCCCGACCCGTGGTCGGACCGGAGCCACCGGCGTTCGGGCGGGCGCCCGCTCAGGCGCACTTCGTGGTGTGGTCGACCAGGGCCACGCCGCTGACCTGCTGCCCGTCCACGGTGAACTCGTAGAACCAGCCCGGCCTGCCCTCGGCCGGCACCTCATAGCGGCCGGTCCTCGCCAGTTCGATGCCCTTGCCGGCGTACGCCTTCTGCAGGTCGGCAACCGCCGAGCCCGCGCCGACGCCCTCGGCCGTCCGGGCGCCCGCCGGTCCGACCAGCTCGCGCAGACCGGCCGCACCGAACGACACCCGTCCGGCCGCGAGGAACGCCTTCTCCTTGGCCTCACGGGCCGTCAGCAGCTCCACCCGGGCCATGCTCGCGTCCGCCATCAGCTTGGCGTCGGCGGCCGCGCCGGCGGCCCCCGCGGACTGCCGGGCCGCGAACTCCGCGGCCTCCTTCGCCGAGGCGCCCGGCCGCAGGGTCTCCGGCTTGGAGCCCTGCTTCGCCGCGTCCGCCTTGGCGTTGAGGTCCTTGTACTTGGCGTCGGTCGCCGCCTCGGCGGCCATCCGGGCGGCGTCCGGCGCCGGGCCGCCCTTGTACGCGAAGTCCGTGCAGCCCTCCAGCAGCGAGACCGGCGCCGCCTCCAGAGCGCCCGTCGCGAGCGCGGCCTCCTTGGCCATCCCCGGCGTCAGGCCCCGGTAGCCGGCGGCCCCGAACACCTCCGGGGCCTTGCTCGCGGCCGTCGTGGCCGCGGGCGCAGCGGTGCCGGGCGCAGCAGTGCCGGGCGCCGTGGCGCCGGCCTTCCCGGTGTCCGACGACGTGGCGTCGGACGTACAGGCCGCCGCACCGGTGGCCATCAGCGCCACCGTCAGTGCGACGGCGGCCGTGCGCGTCGTGCGCGTCTTCCCCATGATGATCTTTCCCCCTCGTTCCGTCGGACACCGTAGCGAACGTGCGCCCACGAGCGAAGCGGGTATTCGCACGTCGGAGGGGCGAGGGCGTCAGCCCGCCCGGAAGCCGCCGTGCCCGGCCCCCGTGCCCGGCCGCCGCGTGCGGCGAGGCCGGCCGCGGTGGGGGCCTCCCGGCCGCCCTGCGGCACGGCGAGCCACTGCCTCGGGCAGCAGTGCGGGGCGGGCCCGGGTCCGAAGACCCGGGCCCGCCCCGTACCGGCTCGGCCGGACGTCAGCGCATCGACCCCGTGCGGAGCAGGGTGCGGATCACGCGCATCGCGACCGACAGGCTGGACAGCTCGTAGTTGTCCGAACCCCTTATGTCGTCGAGCGTGCTCTTGGCGCGGTTCAGCAGGGTCGCGTTGAGCTCCGCCCAGGCGGTGTAGCGCTCCTCGGGGACGGCGTTCTCCGGGCCGCAGGCCAGGATGTCCGCGGTCAGTGCCGCGTGGGCCGCGAAGAGGTCCTCGCGGATGGCGGCGCGGGCCATGGACGACCAGCGGTCGGTCCGGGGCAGCTCGATGATGCGGTCGAGCAGGTGGGTGATCTGGAGGCGGTCGGCGAGGTCGTAGTACAGCTCGGCGACCTCGGCGACGTCCTTGCCGGACCGGTCCGCGACCTCGGTGATGTCCAGCGTCGGGAAGGTCGAGGAGAGGCCGGCGATCCGGGTGGCCAGGGCCTCCGGGACGCCCGCCGCGGCCAGCTCGTTGTAGACCGACTCGAACCAGGCGAGGTCCTCGCCGCGCAGCGGCTTGGGCAGCGAGCCCCAGACCTGGGCGACCCGGTCGTGGAAGAACTCGATGGTGCCGGCGATGTCGAGCGGCTGGCGGCGGTTGTTGAGCATCCACCGGGTGGCGCGCTCGACCAGCCGGCGCGAGTGCAGCCGCATCCTGGTCTGGGCACGGGCGGGGACCTGGTTGTCCAGGGCCTCGATCTCGGACCAGATCTCCTCCAGGCCGAAGACGGCCCGTGCGGCGGTGTGCGTCCGGGCGATCTCCTCGTACGTGGCGCCGGTCTCCTCCTTCAGCCGGAAGGCGAAGGTGCAGCCACCGCGGTTGATCGTGTCATTGACGATCAGCGTGGTGATGATCTCGCGGCGCAGCGCGTGCTGGTCGATCGCGTCGGCGAACTTCGCCCGCAGCGCGCTCGGGAAGTACTCGTGCAGCGCGGTGCGGAAGAACGGGTCGTCGGGCAGCTCGGTGGCGAGCAGCTCGTCGGCCAGCGTGATCTTGGTGTAGGCGAGCAGCACCGACAGCTCGGGCTGGGAGAGCCCGCGGCCGCCCTGCTGGCGCTCGCGGATCTGCCGCTCGGTGGGCAGGAACTCCAGCCCCCGGTCGAGCTGCCCCGCGCGCTCCAGGCGGTTGATCATCCGGGAGTGGACGTTGACCATGCTGTGCGCCTGGGCGACGGCGTTGGCCAGCACCACGTTCTGCGCGTAGTTGTTGCGCAGCACGAGGTGGCCGACCTCGTCGGTCATCTTCGCCAGCAGGGTGTTGCGCTGCTTGACCGTCATGTCGCCGTCGGTGACGACCTGGTTGAGCAGGATCTTGATGTTGACCTCGTGGTCCGAGGTGTCGACGCCGGCCGAGTTGTCGATGGCGTCGGTGTTGACCCAGCCGCCGCCCCCCTGACCGGTCGACGGGGTCTGCGGGCCGCCGACCGCGGCGTACTCGATGCGGCCGAGCTGGGTGCAGCCGAGGTTGCCGCCCTCGCCGATGACCCGGGCCCGGACCTGGTCGCCGTTGACCCGGATGGCGTCGTTGGCCTTGTCGCCGACCTCGGCGTTGGTCTCCGCCGAGGACTTGATGTAGGTGCCGATGCCGCCGTTCCAGAACAGGTCGACGGGCGCCTGCAGGACGGCCTTCATCAGCTCGGCCGGGGTGAGCCGGGCGTCCTCGATGCCGAGCGCGGCCCGGACCTGCGGGGTGAGCTGGATCGACTTCGCGCTGCGCGGGAAGACGCCGCCGCCGGCCGAGATCAGCGACTTGTCGTAGTCGTCCCAGGAGCTGCGCGGCAGCTCGAAGAGGCGGCGGCGCTCGGCGTACGAGGCGGCCGCGTCCGGGTTGGGGTCGAGGAAGATGTGCCGGTGGTCGAAGGCCGCGACCAGCCGGATGTGCTCGCTGAGCAGCATGCCGTTGCCGAAGACGTCGCCGGACATGTCGCCGATGCCGACGACGGTGAAGTCCTCGGACTGGGTGTCGACGCCGAGCTCGCGGAAGTTGCGCTTGACCGACTCCCAGGCACCGCGGGCGGTGATGCCCATGCCCTTGTGGTCGTAGCCGGCCGAGCCGCCGGAGGCGAACGCGTCGCCCAGCCAGAAGCCGTAGGACTCGGCGACGCCGTTGGCGATGTCGGAGAAGGTCGCGGTGCCCTTGTCGGCGGCGACGACCAGGTAGGTGTCGTCCTCGTCGTGGCGCACCACGTCGGCCGGGTGGACGACAGCGCCGCCGACCAGGTTGTCGGTGATGTCCAGCAGCGCCGAGATGAACGTCTTGTAGGACGAGATGCCCTCGGCGAGCCAGGCGTCGCGGTCCACCGACGGGTCCGGCAGCTGCTTGGCGACGAAGCCGCCCTTGGCGCCGACCGGCACGATGACGGTGTTCTTCACCATCTGCGCCTTGACCAGGCCGAGGATCTCCGTCCGGAAGTCCTCACGCCGGTCGGACCAGCGCAGACCGCCGCGGGCGACCTTGCCGAAGCGCAGGTGCACGCCCTCGACCTGCGGCGAGTACACCCAGATCTCGAACGCCGGACGCGGGGCCGGCAGGTCCGGGATGGCCTTCGGGTCGAACTTCATCGACACGTAGGAGTGCCACGCGCCCGAGCCGTCGTGCTGGAAGAAGTTGGTGCGCAGGGTCGCCCTGATGAGGTGCAGGAAGGACCGCAGGATCCGGTCCTCGTCCAGCGAGACGACCTCGTCCAGCGCGCCGGCCAGCTCCTCCAGGATGGCGTCGGTCAGCTCGCCGGCACCCTGCTGGTGGCTGGGGCTCAGCCGCGCCTCGAAGAGGTTCACCAGCAGGCGGGTGCTGTGGGTGTTGTTGCGGAGCGCGTCCTCCATGTAGTCCTGGGAGAACGTGGAGCCCGCCTGGCGCAGGTACTTGGCGTACGTGCGCAGCATCATCGCCTGGCGCCAGGTCAGCCCGGCGGTCATCACCAGCTCGTTGAAGCCGTCGTTCTCGGCCTTGCCGGTCCACGTCGCGGCGAAGGTCTCCTGGAAGCGCTCGCGCGCCTCGTCGGTCAGCTCGACGGCCTCGCGCAGGCGCAGCCCGAAGTCGTAGACCCAGGCGGTGGTGTGGTCCGAGCGGGTCAGCGCGTACGGGTGCTCGTCGAGCACCTCGACGCCCAGGCGCTGCAGGACCGGCAGGACCTCGGTCAGCGAGATCGGGCCGCCGACCCGGTAGATCTTGAAGCGGCGCTCGTCGTCGCCCGCGCCGACCGGCTGGTACAGGTTCAGGCGGAAGTCGCCCGCGCCCTGCAGCGACTCGATCTGCTTCAGGTCGGCGACGGCCGTCCGCGCGGTGAAGTCGGCGCGGTAGCCGTCCGGGAACGCGTTGGCGTACTTCCGGGACAGCTCGGCGGCCCGCTCCTCGCCCAGCTCCAGGTGCAGCTGGTCGTTGAAGCCGTCCATCCAGAACCGGGCGGCCTCGGCGAGCTTGCCCTCGATCCGCTCGACCTCGGCGTCGCTCAGGTGCGGAAGCTCGCTGCCCGGGGTCACCCGGACCACGAAGTGCAGACGGGTCAGCACCGACTCCGTCGACCAGACCGTGTAGTCGATCGAGGCGCCGTTGAGCTCCTGCATCAGGATGTCCATCAGGCGCAGCCGGATGCGGGTGGTGTAGCGGTCGCGCGGCAGGTAGACCAGCGCGGAGAAGTAGCGCCCGTACTCGTCCTGGCGCAGGAACAGCCGCAGCCGGCGGCGCTCCTGCAGGTAGAGCACGCTGGTGGCGATCTGGAGCAGCTCGGCGGCCGGGGTCTGGAAGATCTCGTCCCGGGGGAAGGTCTCCAGGATCTGCAGCAGGTCGCGGCCGTCGTGGCTCTCGGTGGAGAAGCCGGAGCTGACGATGACGTCCTGCACCTTGCGGCGGACCACCGGGATGCGGTTGACCGACTCGGTGTAGGCCGCGGCCGAGAAGAGGCCGAGGAAGCGGCGCTCGCCGACGACCTCGCCGTTGGCGTCGAACTTCTTCACGCCGACGTAGTCGAGGTAGGCCGGCCGGTGCACGGTGGAGCGGCTGTTCGCCTTGGTGAGGACGAGCAGCTTCTTCTCGTGCGCCTTGGCCCGGACCGGGGCGGACAGCCGGCCGAAGGCCTCGCTGACCGGGTGGTGGTCGTCGTCGTGGCTGAGCGGGTCGGAGCGCAGGATGCCGAGGCCGGTGCCGGCGACGGCCTTCAGGACCTCCTCGCCCTCGTGCTCGACCAGGTCGTACTCGCGGTACCCGAGGAAGGTGAAGTGGTCGTCGGCGAGCCAGCGCATCAGCTCCCAGGCCTCGCCGACCTCCTGCTCGGGCAGGTGCGCCGGGGGCTCCTCGGCGAGCTCGTCGGCAAGCCGGAGCGCGGAGTCGCGCATCTTCGACCAGTCCTCGACGACCTCGCGGACGTCACCCAGCACGCGGCGCAGGTCGGTCTCGATCGAGCGGAGGTCCTCGCGGTCCGTCTCGCGGTCGATCTCGATGTGCATCCACGACTCGACGACCGCGTCGGCCGGCCACTCGGCGCCGGCGGCCTGGCTGCGGGCGCAGGCGTCGACGTCCAGGATCTCCAGCAGCTTGCCGGTGATGTCACGGCGGACGACCAGCTGGGGGTGGATCACGACGTGGATCGCCCGGTCCTGGCGGGAGAGCTCGTTGGTGACCGAGTCGACCAGGAACGGCATGTCGTCGGTGACGACCTCGACCACGGTGTGGCCGCAGGACCAGCCGTTCTCCTCCACCGAGGGGGTGTACACCCGCACCTCGGCGGTGCCCTGCGGGCGCTTGAGCCCGAGCCGGTAGTGCGAGGCTGCTGCGCCGTACACGTCGACCGGGTCACGGTGGACGAGGTCCTCCGGCGCGGTGTGGAGGTAGTAGTGGTGCAGGTACGCGGTCAGAGCGCCGTTGCTCAGACCCTCTCCCGGCGCCGCTCCCCCCACCTGGCTGTTCTCAGCGGCTGCTGCTGCCTTCGTGAGCAGTTCGGCCTTGGCTGCGTCCAGCTTGGTCTGCATGACTTCTTGGCTCCTGTCGCGCGCCGTTGCGTGACTCGGTGGTGTGTGGATGTGCACCGCCGGGTCTGCCGCAATCCTGCCGCACCGACCGACTGAAAGGCATTCATGGCACGCATGAAATGCCTCTGCAGCGGGTAGGACGAGACGTTCGGCCTGCAGACACCCGACGACGCCAGCCAGCCTAACGGGAGGATTTGAAGGTGTCAGGGGACAGGGAGGCACAAACCTGCAGGAAGATCCCTCCGTCCTGGACACCTTGTCCAATCCGGAGCCGGATACTGTCGGACCTGCCAAAAGACCCCGGCCGGCCCGGCTAGCCCTCGCCCGCCATCCGCTCCCGGTACGTCTTCCCCCAGCCCCGGAGCTGGTGCGACAGGTCGTCGAGCCTTTCCCTCTGCGTGCGGATCATCTCGTGGCTCCACCCGTCCCGGTCGACGTAGGGACGCCCGCCGTCGTAGGCGGGGACTGTCGCCATCGCTTCCACGGACTTCCTCAGCTGATCCACTGCCGCCGTCACCCCTGTCCAGTGCTCGTCGGCCGCCTGCCAGCCCCACTCGGTCCGCGTGGGCACCTGACCGGTGTAGGTCTCGCGCACCAGCACGTTGGTCAGCGGACGGGGGCTGCCCGGTAGCCGCCCGTCCTCGGCCACCTCGGGCAGCGCCCGGGGCCCGTCGGCCCGCCAGGCCCGGCCCGCCCGAACGATCTCGTAGGCCTGGTGGATGCCGCGCTCGCACGACAGCATCGCCTTCAGCACGAGATCCACCGAGCGGCCGTCCTCCCTCTGGTCGCTGTGCCCCTCGCGACGCAGCGCCATCGGATCGGCGGTCGCCATGTAGTAGACGGCCTTGACTGCCAGCTCCAGCTGCGCGAACCCCAGCCTCCCGCTCCGGTCGTTGTCCTCGCCGGCCTCGCGCAGCGCCGTGTCACGCAGGGAGTCCAGGGTCACCTCGGAGCCGGCGTCCCCCTCCAGTACGGTCGGCAGACCCCGGACCGAGAGATCGGCCATCCGGTACGCCCGCTGAAGCGCCGCCCGGACGGCGACCAGGCGTCCGGCCTCACCCGCGTCCCGCAACGGACGCAGTGCGAGGTCCACCGCGATGTCGACCCGCTCGTTCTTCGTCGGCGACCGCTTGGCCGTGAGGGTCCTGATGCCGCTGTTGGCACTCCTGGTCGCCACCGTCCCACCGGCCAGGATGACCTGGACGACGTGGGCGACCCGGTTGTCCGGATCTGCGGGAAACCCGGCCTCGGCGGCCTCCCGGGTGCTCATGGTCGCCGCGAACCACCGCTTCTCCTCCTCCGCGATCAGCGGGCCGCGGCTTCGCAGCGGCTCCGCGAGCCGCTCCAGAACGGCGTCCGCCTTGGCCTCGCTCACCACGGTCGGGCTGTAGGACAGCGGCGCACGGATGTGGGTGAGACCGATGAAGCTGCGCACCGCCGTGTGGAACCGGACAGCGCCACGATTGTCCGGCCGGAACCCCACCACGATCCGGGCCGGGACGGTCAGCGCCCGGAGCCGCTTCTGCACCGGTGCGTCCAGCAGGTCCCAGTTCCCCGCCTGGGCCGTCCGCAGCACCACGGAGACCGCCTGCCGCAGCTTGCGCTGCTCGTCCCCCAGGTCGTAGACGAGGGTCGACGGCCGTCGGCTCAGCAACCGGTGCACCGCGGTGACCCGGCTGGAACCGTCCGCAGCCATGAGGACCATCGACGGCCGGTGCCCGTTGGCGTGCTCGACCCTGGCCGGCACGACCGTGATCGGCTGGAGGACCCCCTCCACCTCGATGTCCTCCGACAACGGGTTCACCTCGGCGAGGTAGTCCCCGGCGTCGTCGAGCCGCTGGGCCAACTCGGTCGGCGACCGGACCGAGAGGACGAGTTCGGGCCGGTCGTAGGTGTCGGAGCGCGGCTCGGCGAACAGCTTCCCCCGGCCCTCCCCGGCGCCCAGCCCGAGCGGGTAGATCCGCTTGCCGTACTCGCGGGGGTTGGCCGGGTGGGGCACCACCGCCATCGACCACAGTCGGCTCTCGACCGTGGTCAGCGTCCCGCCCTGGACACGCAGCTCGGCGGGCTCGGCGAGCTTGCGCCGCAGTTCGTCGGGACGGACGGCGGCCCTAGAAACCACCGACGCCGCCTGCTCGCCGAGTCCGCGCGCCACCAGGGCAGCCGTGAGGTTCTTCACCGCCGTCAGCTTGGGGAGCACCCACCCCTCGGGCTCCCAGCCGTACTCCTCGTCGCCCTCCGCGTCCAACGGCTCACCGAGCACCGATCTGCTCCTTGATCCGGGTCACGAGCGAGAGCAGGTCGCGGCCGCGCTGGAGGTCGGCGTCCTGCTGGACCGCCGCGCCGCCGTGCGCCCGGACCATCAGGTCCATCGCGCGCGAGGTCACCCAGGCGCAAGTCTGCCCCCACGCCTCCATGGTGAGCGTCACGGCGTAGAGCCGGTCGCCGTGGACGTTGACGACGGTGCAGTGCAGGTCCTGCTCGGCGATCTCGGCCCACCGCCGGGCGAGGTTGCCCAGGGTGACCGCGTCGCAGAGGCCCGCCGGCGGCCCGGCCGCCTGGCAGTCCTCGGCGGCCCGGCCCATCACCTCGGAGATGCTCTCCACCTCGCCGGTGATCAACGACACCATGAACTGAACACTGTGGGCGGCCACGAGCAGCACTCCCGGAGCATCGGCCGGCACGGGGCCGGAACGTCTTGGATCCCGCTGCCGAACGCGCACGCGTCGGCACAGCGAGAGCACGGACGTACCACTGCCGGGTTTCTCCACTCGTGTCGGCCACGGCCTTCGGGCAGCCGGGGCGTCGAGTGCCGTTCGAGGCCGCGCACCATCCGGACCGAGGGCGCCGGAGAGCTCCGGCCCTGCCTGGGATCGCGGCATGCGGGTTGGCGGTTCGGCCGGTCACGGGCCGACGAGGAGCCACCCCGACTGGCGTCGGACACTGGAAAGGTCGCCTGGGGCAACGGTAGTCGGGTCATCACTCTCCGCGCAACCGGCTACTGGGACAACACCCCTACCACCCAAGCCTGCTGACACATGGTCACGTACTGCGGGTCAGGATCCCATGTGCGGGTGGCGGTACGCGGTCGGCGGGACGAAGGTCTCCTTGATCGACCGGGCCGACGTCCAGCGCAGCAGGTTCTGCGCCGCGCCCGCCTTGTCGTTGGTGCCGGACGCCCGGCCGCCGCCGAACGGCTGCTGGCCGACCACCGCACCGGTCGGCTTGTCGTTGATGTAGAAGTTGCCCGCCGCGAACCGGAGCTCCTCCACGGCGCGGGCGATGGCGTAGCGGTCCTGCGCGATCACCGCGCCGGTGAGCCCGTACGGCGCGCCGGAGTCGACCCGGCCGAGCACGTCCTCCCAGCGGGAGTCCTCGTAGACGTGCACGGCCAGGATCGGCCCGAAGTACTCCGTCCGGAACATCTCGTTGCGGTGGTCCGAGGAGACCAGGACGGTCGGGCGGACGAACCAGCCGATCGCGTCGTCGTACTGGCCGCCGGCGGCGAGCTCCACGGTCGGATCGGCCTTGGCCCGCTCGATCGCGTCCCGGTTCTTCCGGAACGCCCGGCGGTCGATCAGCGCGCCCATGAAGTTCGAGAGGTCGGTGACGTCACCGACGGCCAGTGCGTCCACCTCGGCCAGGAACTCGTCCTTGATCTTCTGCCAGAGGCTGCGCGGGAGGTAGGCACGGGACAGCGCCGAGCACTTCTGCCCCTGGTACTCGAAGGCACCGCGGACCAGGGCCGTCCGCAGGATCTCCGGGTCGGCCGAGCGGTGGGCGAGCAGGAAGTCCTTGCCGCCCGTCTCACCGACGATCCGCGGGTACGTCCGGTAGCCGCCGATGTTGGCGCCGATGGTCTGCCAGAGCGACTGGAAGGTGGCGGTGGAGCCGGTGAAGTGCAGCCCGGCCAGGGCCGGGTCGGCGAGCACCACCGGGGAGACCTGCAGTCCGTCGCCGGTCACCAGGTTGATCACGCCGGGCGGCAGGCCGGCCGCCTCCAGCAGCCGCATCAGGTGGTGCGCGGCGAGCGTCTGCGCCGGGGCGGGCTTCCAGACCACGGTGTTGCCCATCAGGGCGGGTGCGGTCGGCAGGTTGCCGGCGATGGCGGTGAAGTTGAACGGGGTGACCGCGTAGACGAAGCCCTCCAGCGGCCGGTGGTCGGTGCGGTTCCAGACGCCGGGCGAGGAGACCGGCTGCTCGGCCAGGATCTGCCGGGCGAAGTGCACGTTGAACCGCCAGAAGTCGGTCAGCTCGCAGGCGGAGTCGATCTCGGCCTGCTGCACCGTCTTGGACTGGCCCAGCATGGTGGCCGCGTTGAGGGTGTCCCGCCACGGCCCGGCCAGCAGGTCGGCGGCGCGCAGGAACACCGCCGCGCGGTCGTCGAAGGAGAGCCCGCGCCACTCCCGCCCGGCCGCCAGCGCCGCGTCCACCGCGGCCCGGGCGTCCTCCCGGGTGGCGTTGCCGAGCACGCCGAGCCTGGCCGCGTGGTGGTGCGGCTGGACGACGTCGATCCGCTCGCCGCCGCCGAAGCGCTGCTCGCCGCCGATGACCATCGGCAGCGGGACCGGCTCGGCGGCCAGCTCGTCCAGCCGGCGCACCAGCCGGGCCCGCTCCGGACTGCCGGGTGCGTAGCCGTGCACCGGCTCGTTGCCCGGGGTCGGGACCTGGGTGACTGCGTCGATGGGCATGGCGGCTCCGCTCGTCCTGGTGGCCCGGCCCAGGAGCGGCCCGGCGTCGTTCCAGCCTGACGAGCGGCGGGCGGTTCCGCCTGCTCGGACACGCCACCGGCGAACGTGGCGCGCACCACTCCCGCCACTCCCGCCGGGCGGCGGGACGGCCGGCCGGCGGGTCAGCGGGTCAGCCGGCCGGCCAGCTCGACCGCCTCGGCCAGGCTGTCCACCACCGGGACGCCGACCGGCTCCAGCTTGGCCCGGGTGTGCGAGCCGCCGGTGTACAGCACCGCGTGCGCGCCCGCGTTCAGCGCCGCCAGCGCGTCGTCCGCGGCATCGCCGATCAGCACCGTCCGGGCCGGGTCCACGTACTCGCCGAGCGCGGTCAGGTGCCTGGTCAGGTGCTCCGCCTTCTGGCCGCCGGACGGGCCGCTGCGGCCGTCGACCCGCAGGAACTGCGTGGTCAGGCCGAAGGCGTCGACGACCGGGAGCAGCTTCTCGTGCTCGTACATCGACAGCAGCGACTGGCTGTGCCCGGCCTCCCGCCAGCCGTCGAGCAGCTCGACGACGCCGTCGGTCAGGCCGCAGGCGGCGCTCAGCTCCCGGTAGCGGTCGTGGAACGCGTCGTCGAGCAGCAGCCACTCGCGCTCGGACGGCAGCCGGCCGAGCAGCCGCTGGTAGAAGCGGGGAATCGGGATCTCGTACTGCTCCCGGTACTCCTCCATGGTCATCGGCGCTATGCCGACGGTCGCGAAGGCGGCGTTGCTCGCGCCGAGCACCGCCTCCATGTCGTGGAAGAGCGTGCCGTTCCAGTCCCAGACGATATGAGTGCGCACGCAGGGAACGGTAACCCCGGCCACCGACAGACCGGTAGGACGGGGCTCACCCCGCGGCCCGGGGGCACCGGACACGGAGCCGGTTGTGCGGCCGGCTGCTCGGCCGCGGAGCCGGTCGTGCCGGCCGGTCGTGCGGCCGTAGGGCTCGTGCGCGGCCGCGGGCTCAGGCCAGCAGGGCGGAGATCTCCTGGGTGGCGAACCAGAGCAGGTCGTGGTCCTCGGCGCCGTCCACGGTGAACTGGGCGTCCTGGTCGCCGGCGTCGGCCGCCACCACCGCCGCGACCGCCGCCTCGACGTCCGCGAGGACCTCCGGGTCGGCGGCGTCCGCGTGCACCGCGGCCGCCTTCGCCAGCCGGACGGGGCCGGCCAGCACCACGCGGCCCAGCGAGGCCTGGTCCTGGTACTCGTCGCCGACGAACGCCCCGACCGCGGAGTCGGCGACGTCCAGCGCCACGACCACCCGGCGGCGCGGCGCGTCCGGCTCCTCGGCCAGCAGGCGCAGCGAGGACTGGGCGGCCCGGTTGAGCGCCGCGTACTCCAGCTCCTCCAGGTCGTCGCTGACGTACCACTCGCGCAGCGCGGGCGTCACCGCGTACGCCGCGGCCTGCTCCAGGGCGCCGCCCGGGTGCGCCGCCGCCAGGCCGGTCAGGGTGGTGGGCACGTACACGCGCATCGGTGGCACTCTCCGGTTCGTCCAGCGGCACAGCTTCCAGCGCCCCCAGAATAAGCGCCCGGACGGCGCCCGTGATCACGCGTGCACGTCCGACTGCGCCCCCTGCGCCTGCTCCACCCGGCACGGGCCGGGCGGGTCGGCGGCACGGGTCGGCGGCCAGGGCCGGTGCGCGCCCGGCGGACGCGCACCCCGCCCGGCTCGCACGGTCACCGCACGCCGTCGAGGGCGGCCCGGCTCGTCCGCAGCGCGCTCTCCAGGACGGCGCCGCGGCGGGCCGGATCCATCATGTTCGGCCCGATCGCCGCCAGGTCGGCCGGGGTGGGGGCGAGCAGGTGCACCCGGACGCCGCTCTCCCGCAGCAGCCGGGCCTCCCGCAGCAGCTGCCTGGTCACCGCCCGGCGGTAGCGGCCGACCAGCTGGGCGAGCACCCCGCGCGGACGGTCCCGGGCCCGCCACTCGCGCAGCGCCGCCAGGGTGGCCCGGCCGGGGCGCCCGGGCCCGGCCGGCTGCGCGCGCGGATCCAGCCGCAGCGCCATCGGGGCGAGCACGAAGACCTCGTCCAGGCCGCGGCCGAGCATCAGGTCCGCATTGCTGGCCGACCAGCAGCCGCCGTCGACGTACGCGGAGCCGTCCAGCCGGACGGGGGTGAACCAGCCGGGGATCGCGCAGGAGGCCATCACCGCGTCGGCGACCGCCACCGGCGGCGCGCCCGGGTCGCCGAAGACCACCCGGTGGCCGCTGCGGTAGTCCACCGCAGCCACCCGCAGGGGCGAGCCCGCCGGGAAGCCGTCCGGACCGAGCAGCCCGCTCACCAGCTCGCCGACCGGTGCCAGCGAGCCGCGGCCGTGCGGCGCCATCGCCGAGACCATGGTCAGCAGCGGGTACTCGCGCGGGTGCCGCACGGCGTCCCGGAGCAGGCCCGGCGAGCCGATGCCGGCCCGTGGGCGCGGGGGCAGCGCGCCGCCGACCGCCGTGTCGTAGTCGAAGTCCACGCCGGCCAGCGGGCCCTTGGTGACCGGCAGGCCGCGCTGGTGGTCGCGGAGCTGGTCGGCCCGGACCCCGCCGGCCAGCAGCGCACCGAGGATCGCGCCCGCCGACGTCCCGAGCACGACCTCGGCGCTGCCCGGCTGCCAGCCGGTCGCCTCCTCGACGGCGCAGAGCGCGCCGACCGTCCAGGCCGCACCGAGCATGCCGCCGCCGCCCAGGACGAGGCCGCGCCGGGGTGTGCCGTCGGCGGGGCGCGCCGAGGCCGCCCGTGTCTCCGATACCCGTGTCGTCATGCCGGCCGCCTGTCGTCGTCGGGGCGCTCGCCCCGCGCCAGGCTCCGATCGTGCGCGCCGTTCGGGCGGCGGCGCAACGCCGGGCCGCGGCGGCGCCACCCGTCCCGGGGAGGCCGACCGTACCCTTTCGGGCCTTCCCGCCCGGCCCCGTACGTCAACGCGCTGCCCCTCAGGGCGGCGTCGCGGCCCTTGCGCGCCCTGGCCGGTTCACCCGGATAGGTGAACCTCCGGGCGGGCCCGGGAGCCCCGGAGAAGCCGGTTGCCCCGCCGCACGCGGCACGGCTACCAAGGACCCGTCCGTACTCGCACCACCATGCCCGAGGAGCCCGATGACCACCCGCCCGACCCCGGCCGACCCGCACCACGGCAGCCCGCACCACGGCAGCCCGCTTCACAGCAGCACGACGCACCACGGCAGCACCCACCACGACGGACTCCGCCGCACGGGCCTCCCGCGCCGCACCGACTCGCACCACGCCGGGCTGCGCCGCGCGGACCCGCACGGGACCGACCCGCTCCGGGGCACCCGCGGCGACCGGCCGGCCGCGCCGCCGGCCCGCCCGCACCACCCGCACGCCTCCGCCCGGGCCGGCCAGCACCCGCCCACCGGCCGGCAGCCGCGCCACCCCCGGGCCGCCTGCGCCCCCGCGGCCCCCGCCGCCCCGGCTCCGGACTTCCGCACCGGCCTGAGCATGCGCTTCGCCCAGCAGCTGGTCGAGGTGCTCACCGGCGCCCGGCCCTCCGGCCAGCTGATGCGGCACACCACGCTGGACGGGTACGGCCAGCTCGCCTCCCTCGTCCGCACGGGCACCCTGCGCCGCGGCGGGGCGGCGGACCGGCCCCGGCTCGGGCCGGTGCACGACAGATCGCCCTCGCCCGACGCGATCGAGGCCTGCGTCCGGGTCGACCTCGGCAGCCGGCACCACATGGTGGCGTTCCGGCTGGAGCTGCGCGGACCGGCCGGACAGTGGCAGTGCACCGCCGTGGAGGCCCGGTGAGCGGCCGCACCGCGGCCGCCCGCCCCCGAACCACCCGCGCCCCGGCGACGGCGCAGGGCGCCGCCCCCGAACGGGAGCGGCGCCCTGCGTGGCGGCGGGCCGGGTGGACCGGCCGCGCCTCAGCCCTTGCGGCGGCGGCCCTTGGCCGACTTGGCGGCCTTGCGGCGCTCTGCGCGGGTCAGCCCGTCGCCCTCGTCCTCCGGCGCGAAGTCGTCGAAGTCGCCCTCGACCACACCGCCGCCGACCTCGTCCGAGGGCGCCGTGTAGTGCAGGCGCTGCGGCTTGGGGGCCTCCAGGCCCTTGGCCTTGATCTCCGGGCGGGCGGCGTCCTTCTCCAGCTTGTCGAGCACCACCTGGGCGTCCTCGACCGGCACCTCCTCGACCTGCTGCTCGACCTGGACCTCCAGGTTGAACAGGTAGCCGACGGACTCCTCCTTGATGCCCTCCATCATCGCGGTGAACATGTCGAAGCCCTCGCGCTGGTACTCGATCAGCGGGTCGCGCTGCGCCATGGCCCGCAGGCCGATGCCCTCCTGGAGGTAGTCCATCTCGTAGAGGTGCTCGCGCCAGCGGCGGTCCAGCACCGAGAGGACGACCCGGCGCTCCAGCTCGCGCATGATCTCCGCGCCGAGCTGGTCCTCACGGGCGCCGTACTGCCCCTGGATGTCCTCCTGGACGGCCTTGGTGAGGAACTCCGGGGTCAGACCGGCGGTGCCGCCGGCCTCCTCCTCCAGCTGCTCCAGCTCCAGCGTCACCGGGTAGAGCTGCTTCAGCGCGGTCCAGAGCTTGTCGAGGTCCCAGTCGTCCTCGAAGCCCTCGCCGGTGGCCGCCTTGACGTAGGCCTCGACGGTGTCGTCCATGAAGTGGCCGACCTGCTCCTGCAGGTCCTCGCCCTCCAGCACGCGGCGGCGCTCGCCGTAGATGACCTCGCGCTGGCGGTTCAGCACCTCGTCGTACTTGAGGACGTTCTTGCGGATCTCGAAGTTCTGCTGCTCGACCTGGGTCTGCGCGGAGGCGATGGCGCGGGTGACCATCTTCGACTCGATCGGCACGTCCTCGGGCACGTTGGCCATCGAGAGCACGCGCTCGACCATGCCGGCCTTGAACAGGCGCATCAGGTCGTCGCCGAGCGACAGGTAGAAGCGGGACTCGCCCGGGTCGCCCTGACGGCCGGAGCGGCCGCGCAGCTGGTTGTCGATCCGGCGGGACTCGTGCCGCTCGGTGCCGAGGACGTAGAGGCCGCCGGCCTCCTTGACCTCGTCCTGCTCCGCCTTGACGGACGCCTTGGCCTTCTCCAGCGCGGCCGGGAACTCGGCCTCGTACTCCTCGGGCGTCTCGGTCGGGGTGACCCCTCGCTGCGCCAGCTCGGCCGCCGCGAGGTGGTCGGAGTTGCCGCCGAGCATGATGTCGGTACCGCGGCCGGCCATGTTGGTGGCGACGGTCACGGCGCCCTTGCGGCCCGCCTGGGCGACGATCTGCGCCTCGCGCTCGTGGTGCTTGGCGTTCAGCACCTCGTGCGGGATACCGCGCTTGCGCAGCTCCTGCGACAGGTACTCGGACTTCTCCACCGACACGGTGCCGACCAGCACCGGCTGGCCCTTCTCGTGCTTCTCGGCGATGTCCTCGACCACGGCGGCGAACTTGGCCGGCTCCGACTTGTAGATCAGGTCGGGCTGGTCGATGCGCAGCGGGTTCTTGTTGGTCGGGATCGGCACCACGCCGAGCTTGTAGATCTGGTGGAACTCGGCGGCCTCGGTGGTGCCGGTACCGGTCATGCCGGAAAGCTTGTCGTAGAGGCGGAAGAAGTTCTGCAGGGTGATGGTGGCCAGCGTCTGGTTCTCGTTCTGGACCTCCACCCCCTCCTTGGCCTCGATCGCCTGGTGCATGCCCTCGTTGTAGCGGCGACCGGCCAGGATGCGGCCGGTGTGCTCGTCGACGATCATGACCTCGCCGTTCATCACGACGTAGTCCTTGTCGTTCTTGTAGAGCTCCTTCGCCTTGATGGCGTTGTTCAGGAACCCGACAAGCGGCGTGTTCACGGACTCGTAGAGGTTGTCGATGCCGAGGTAGTCCTCGACCCGGGCGACGCCCTCCTCCAGCACGCCGACGGTGCGCTTCTTCTCGTCGACCTCGTAGTCGCGGTCGATCTTCAGGCGCTGCACCAGCTTGGCGAAGTCGGCGTACCACTTGGTCGCCTGGTCGGCCGGGCCGGAGATGATCAGCGGGGTGCGGGCCTCGTCGATGAGGATCGAGTCGACCTCGTCGACGACCGCGAAGTTGTGGCCGCGCTGGACGAGTTCGTCCTGCGACCAGGCCATGTTGTCGCGCAGGTAGTCGAAGCCGAACTCGTTGTTGGTGCCGTACGTGATGTCCATCGCGTACTGGCGCTTGCGCTCGGCGGGCGTCATGTTGCCCAGGATCACGCCGACTTCGAGGCCGAGGAAGCGGTGCACCCGGCCCATCCACTCCGAGTCGCGCTCGGCGAGGTAGTCGTTGACGGTGATCAGGTGCACGCCCTTGCCGGTCAGCGCGTTGAGGTACGTGGGCAGGGTGCCGACCAGCGTCTTGCCCTCACCGGTGCGCATCTCGGCGACGTAGCCGAGGTGCAGGGCGGCGCCACCCATGATCTGGACGTCGTAGTGCCGCTGCCCGAGGACGCGCTTGGCCGCCTCACGGATCGTGGCGAACGCCTCGGGGAGGATGTCGTCCAGGGTCTCGCCGTCGGCGAGTCGCTGCTTGTACTCGTCGGTCAGCGCACGCAGCTCGGCGTCGGTGAGGTTGACGAAGTCCTCTTCGATGGAGTTGACCTGGGCAGCAATCCGCTGCAGCTTGCGAAGGATCTTGCCTTCGCCGGCGCGCAGGATCTTGTCGAAGACGGACACTAGAGCGGGCTCCTTGCCTGTATTGGCACTGGACGACTGCACGGGGGGTCCACCCCACCGCACGGGCCATCGTATGCGAGGAGTCCAACACCCCGGGAGGTGCGTCAGCACGCTATTCCCGTGTCACTCGTGCGAGCACATGACCCGATAGCATCGCCCACCGGGGCAAAACGGTCAGCACACCGGCCGATTGGGCAGTTCCGCCGGTTATTCGGATGCTCGTGTTCCTCCCTGCACGGAACAATCCGTGCATGACAGCTTTGCCCGGAACCCCGGAAAGCACCGAAACCCCCGAGCCCGGCACCCTCTGCACCGAGCGGCTGCTCCTCCGGCCCCCGCGGGAGTCCGACGTGGACGCGATCCACGAGGCCTGCCAGGAGGCCGAGATCCAGCGCTGGACGGTGGTACCCGTCCCGTACCGGCGCGAGGACGCGGAGTACTTCGTCAAGGACCTGGCCGTCAACGGCCGGCGCACCGGCGAGAACCTCGTCTGGTGCGTGATCGAGCGGGCGACCGGGGCCCTGGTGGGCACCCAGGGCCTCGTCCGCTGCCCCGGGCGGCCGGGCGCCGCCGAGATCGGGTGGTGGGCGACGAAGGAGTACCGCGGCCGCGGGTACACCGCCGAGGCCGCCCGCGCGGTGGCCCGCCACGGGCTCACCGAGCTGGGTCTGCGACGCCTGGAGTGGGTGGCCTACGTGGGGAACGAGGGTTCACGCGCCGTGGCCGAGCGGGTCGGTTTCCGCTTCGAGGGCACCCTGCGGTCGTTCGCCGAGCAGCGCGGCGAGTACCGCGACACCTGGATCGGCGGGCTGCTCGCCACCGACCTCGCGGGCTGACTCCGCCCGGACCGGCCGAGTGCCCCACCCCGCAGCACCCTCTCCGCAGCCGCCCGCCCGGGGCCGTCCCCGCGCAGCCGTCCGGGCGGGCGGCCGGGCGGGCACGTACCCGCCCGGGGCCGCACCCACCCGCCCCCGCGCGCACCCGCGTTGTCAGTGCCCCGGTCTACGCTCGCCGGCATGACCGCCTCGACTCCCGCCCCGGCACCCGTCACCACCCTCGGCGCCGACGAAGCCCGCCGGATCGCCCTGCGCGCCCAGGGCCTGCTCGGCGCGCCGGACCGCCGGGGCGGGGTGCGTGGCGTGCTGCGGCACCTGGGCGCCGTCCAGCTCGACACCATCTCGGTACTGGCCCGCTCCCACGAGCTGATCCCGTACGCCCGGCTCGGCGCGGTCGGCCGCCCGGCCGTCGAGGCCGCCTACTGGGGTTCGGGGGCGAGCTTCGAGTACTGGTCGCACGCGGCCTGCATCCTGCCGATCGAGGAGTGGCCGCTGTTCGCGTTCCGCCGCCGGCGCTACCGCGAGCGCGCCCACGTCTGGGGCAAGCAGGCCGACGAGGCCACCTACCGGTCGGTGCTGGACCGGCTGCGCGCCGAGGGCCCGCTCACCTCCTCCGGCCTGGGCGGTGCCAAGCGGACGGCCGACTGGTGGGACTGGTCCGACACCAAGATCGCGGTGGAGCGGGCGCTGGCCTTCGGCGACGTGGTCTGCACCGCACGCCAGGGCTGGAAGCGGCTCTACTCGCTGGCCGAACAGGCCGTCCCCGCCGAGCTGTTCGAGCCGGAGCCGACCGACGAGGAGTGCCTGCGCACCCTGGTCGCGCAGTCCGGCGCCGCACTCGGCGTGGCCACCCGGGCCGACCTGCTCGACTACCACCGTCTCCGCGCCGACCAGCTGGACGCCGTCCTCGCCGACTCCGGTCTCGTCCCGGTCGAGGTCGCGGGCTGGGGGCCGGCCGGCTCCCCCGCCGCCGCCTGGGCCGATCCGGCCGCGCTCGCCGGCCCGCCGCGCGGCCGCCACCGGACGACGCTGCTCTCCCCGTTCGACTCGCTGATCTGGGACCGGGCCCGCACCGAGCGGATCTTCGGGATGGCCCACCGGCTGGAGGCCTACACGCCCAAGCACAAGCGGGTGCACGGCTACTTCGCGATGCCGCTGCTGGCCGGCGGGCAGCTGGTCGGCCGGGTCGATCCGGCCCGGGAGGGACGGACCCTGGTGGCCCGTCAGGTCTCGCTGGACTCCGCCCGGCACGTCGAGGCGCTGGCGACCGCCCTGCGCTCGGCGGCCGAGTGGGTGGGCTGCGAGAACGTGCGGGTCGAGGCCCTGCAGGACGAGGCCCTGCGCCCGGCCCTGGAGCGGCTGCTCGGCGGCTGAACCCCCCGTCCGGCCGTCCCGGCCGCCACCCTGAACACCCGGAACACCCGGGGCGCCCCCGGCCGGACGGGTCCCGTGCGGCCGCGCGCCGCCCGGTGGCCGGGACGGCGCGGCGGGCGTCACCCTATTTCGAGGATCTTCTCCCGCATCGCGTAGACCACGGCCTCCATCCGGGAGTGCAGCTGCAGCTTCTCCAGGATGTTGCGCACGTGGTTCTTCACGGTGTTCTCGCTGATGAACAGCTCCTTGGCGATCTCCCGGTTGTTCATCCCGGTGGCCACCAGCTTCAGCACCTCCAACTCCCGGTCGGTCAGCCGGGGTGCGGGCACCAGGTCCCGGTCGTCGGAGCGGCGCTGGATCATCGACTTGAACTCGGTGAGCAGCTTGGACGCCATCGACGGGCTGATCTGTGACTGCCCGTCGGCGACCGCGCGGATCGCGGTGGCGACCTCGTCGGTGGAGATCTCCTTGAGCAGGTAGCCGGTGGCACCGGCCTTGATCGCCTCGTAGAGGTCGGCTTCCTCGTCGCTTATCGTCAGCATGATGATCTTGGTGCTGGGCACCACGTCCTTGATCGCGGTGCAGGCCTCGATCCCACTGCGGCGCGGCATCCGGACGTCCATCAGGATGATGTCGGGCAGCAGGTCGGCGGCCTTCAGCACGGCCTCGGCGCCGTCCCCCGCCTCGCCGATGACCTTGATGTCCTCCTCCTCCGCGAGCACGATCTCCAGCCCGCGGCGGAACAGCGCATGGTCGTCCACCACCAGGACCCGGATCGGTTCACTCCGGTGCGGGGCGTACTCGGGCTCCTCCCTCCGCCCCGGCGCCACCCCCGTGACCGGCCGCGCAGCGGGCCCCAGCCCGAAGTGATCCCCCATCCGCTCCTCCCCCGTCGCCGGTCGTCGTGCGCCAATCATTCCACGGCCGCGGTGTCCTGCGGTCACCCTCCGGCGCCGGGGCGTTCGCACCGGGTGACCTCGGGCTCCGCGGTGGCCCCGCAAGCCCGACCGGGGCAGCGCCGGGACGGCCCGGGCGCAATGCCACGCCGATGCCGCCCCGATGCCGCCCCGGTGCCACCCCGGAACGCCGGTGACCCCGGCAGCACAGCCACCGGGGTCACCTCTCGCACACTTGTCGGACGGTCAGTCCTCGTCGCCGGACCCGCCGAACGCACCGCCTGCGCCGCCACCCGCCGCGGACGAGCCGTCGGCCTTCAGGTGGATGACGCCGTAGTTGTAACCGTGCCGGCGGTAGACGACGCTCGGCAGGCCGCTGTCCTTCTCCACGAACAGGTAGAAGTCGTGGCCGACCAGTTCCATCTCGTAGAGTGCCTGGTCCAGCGCCATGGGGGCGGCCGGGTGGGTCTTCTCCCGGACCACCAGCGGGCCTTCGCCCTCCACTTCCAGGGATCCCATCATGGTCTTGCGGACGGCCCCGTTGGTCGCGCCCTCCGGCTGCGTCGTCTCGGGCAGCGCGGCGAGGGCCGCGGTCGCCTCGGCGACGCTGATGGGAGTGCGGCCGTTGCCGCCCTTGTGCACCCGGCGCCGGTCTGCGGACTTGCGCAGCTGTGCGTCGAGCTTCGCCGAAGCCAGGTCGAGAGCCGCGTACGGGTCACCGGCGGCGGCCTCGGCCCGGATCACCGGGCCACGGGTACGGAGAGTGATCTCCACCCGCTCGGACCGGTCGGCCTGACGCGGGTTGTGCTCCTTGGACACCTCGACGTCGAGGCTGATCACCTTGCCGTCGAACTTCTGGACCTTCTCCAGCTTCTCGGCCACGTGCTCGCGGAACCTCTTGGGCACCTCGGTCTTGCGGCCCTTGACGACGATGTCCACGCAGAACTCCGATCCCTCGTGCTGACGCCGATCCGGGTGCTACCGGATCGGGCTGAGACCCAGCCGGACCAGCCAATCCACTGCCGGCCCCCCGTCCCACCGCGAGCGGTGGAAACGACTGGCCCTCACCTCACTTCCTCCCCACCAGGGACGGTTGAAACCCCCTGGAGCCTTATCGAACACCTCACACGGGGTTTTCGCCTCCCCAGGCGGGAGAGCGGGTATGACGGGATGCTGTGGGCCGGCGGTCAAGCTGTTGCACCCTGTCTACCCTCCAGTGAGTGAAACATGGGCAAATGCCTGGACAACACCCCCCGTACGGCGCATTCTTTGCTCACTCTCCGTGCCTGAAGCCGCCAGGAGCAGCCGTGCCACCCTCCCCAGAACCCGCCCGGCCACAGCCTTCCCAAGGGCCGTTCGGTCACGCACTGGTCGGCCTGCTGGACGTTCTGCTGCCGGCCGGGTGCGTCGGCTGCGGGGCCGGACACACCCAGCTCTGCCCGTCCTGCCGGAGCGCACTGTCCACCGCCGCACCGGGGCCCACCGCCCTGCCCTGGGTGCACGCCGCCGCCGCGTACGCGGGCCCGGTCCGGCAGTTGCTGCTGGCGCACAAGGAGCGCGGCGCACTGCGGCTGGCCGGCCCGCTCGGCGAAGCGCTCGCCCTGGCCGTGCGCTCCTCGCTCGGGCCGCACGCCGGGTCGGCGCCGCTGCTGCTGGTCCCGATGCCCTCCACCCGCGCCGCCGTCCGCGCCCGCGGTCACGACCCGACGCTCCGGCTGGCCGGCGCCGCCGCCCGGGCGCTGCGCCGGGCGGGGCTGGACGCCCGGGCCGCGCCGGTGCTGCGGCACACCCGGCCGGTCGCCGACCAGGCCGGTCTCACCGCCCCCGAGCGCCGGCGGAACCTGCACGGCGCGCTGACCCTGCTGCCGCGCGCGGGCGGGCGGCTGAGCGGCCGTCAACCGGTCCTGGTGGACGATCTGGTCACCACCGGCGCCACCCTCGCCGAGGCGGCCCGGGCGCTCGCCGCCGCCGGTCTCCCGCCGAAGGGGGCCGCCACCGTCGCGGCCGCCGTCCCGCACCGGCCCGCCCCCGGGGCTCCGGGGGGCCGCCCGGGTCAGCCCGGGTAGAAGAAGCCCGCCGCCCGCAGGCTCGGGTTGACCTCCCGCCACTGGTTGTTCACCAGCCGGTAGATCTTGCCGTCGGCCTGCCGCGCGAGCACCGGCGGCACCTGCGTCGCGGTCTCCCCGCTGAACTCCGAGGCCTCGGCCGAGTACATCCCCTCGCCACCCTGGAGCGGGGCGTCACTGCTCTGCGAGCCGTCGGTGCTGATGTAGTGCAGCTGCTGCAGCCGCCCGTTCTCCTTGCCCAGCACCAGCAGCTGGTCGGCCTCCGCCCAGGACACCGAGGCGATGTCGGTGAGCAGCGGCGCGACCCGGCGCAGGCCGGTGATCTCCGCGGTGGGCGTCTCCTTCGCGCCGCTGTGCAGCACCAGGCCGAGCCAGAGCGAGCGGGCACCGGAGGCGTCCTTGAGCACCAGGGCGATCCGGACGCCGTCGGAGGAGATCTTGAGGTCCTGCACGGTCCGGCCGTCCAGGCCCTCGACCGGCACCGGGTAGGACTTGCCGCCGCGGACCATCAGCACCCGCCGGTTCTGCGGGTCGCGGTCGACCACCCAGAGGTCGCCGCGGCCGTCCCAGCTGGGGGAGGCGAGTGCGTCCTCGGCCCGCTCGCCGGGCCGGGCCTGGGTGGTGAGCACCGGCTCGGGCATCGCCTGTCCGCTGTCCGAGAGCCCCACCGAGAAGAGCTGGTGGCCGTTGCCGCTGATCGCCGCGGCGCGTTCGCCGTCCCGGGCCACCGCGATCGCGCTGAGCGGCGGCTGCTTGTTCGGCTGCGGCCGGCCGAGCGGGCCGCGGACGGGCGTGCCGTCGGTGTCCCGGGCCTCCATGAGGACGCCGTCGTCGGCCCGCTGGAAGTACTGCTTGTCGGCGACCGCGCCGGCCAGCGCGCTGGGCCCGGTGGTGGAGGCCTCGGCGCGCCCGAGCTGGCAGCCGCTGCCGCGCGGGCCCTTCAGCTCGATCCGCTCGACCTGTCCCTTGCCCTGGTCGGCGAGGGTGTAGAGGAGCTGGGTGGCCATCTGCCGGCAGGCGATCGCCCCGCTGAGGTCGACGCCGTTCAGCACCACGTGCGCGGTGCGGGCCTCGTCGACGGTGACCCGGTCGACGACGGTGCCGCCCGGGAACGCCGTCCGGGCCACCGGCGACAGCCAGTCGGACGGACCGGCGACGACGGCCTTGGCGGCCGCGGTCAGCGGGTCTATTCGGCGCCGCAGGTAGATGGGATCGGCGATCAGCACCTCCTGCGGGCCGAGCGCGGCCGCGCCGGTCACCGCGGTGCGGGCCGCCGACGGGTCCTGCAGCGCGTAGAAGAAGCGGTCCACCTGGCGGAAGCTGTTGCGGAAGTTGGTCTGGTTGATGATCAGCCCGTCGGGCAGGTTGGCGATCCGCCACTCACCGCCCTTCTCCCGGACGAACGTGAACGGGAGGTCGACGTCCAGCTGCCCGCCCGAGAAGGTGTAGGCGTGCTTGTCGTCCACCTTGGCGACGACCTTGCCCGGCACCTGGAACGAGACCGAGGTGTCGGTGTCCGTCACGCTCTGGTTGGTCCGCGGGTAGGGGTTGGACGCGAGCACCTGGATGCCCGCCTCCGGGTTCCAGTGCTGCCCGGCCTCCTCGGTCAGGTACTTGCGCGCGGTCTCGTAGCTCTCGTCCGCGGTCAGCGCGTCCAGGAACCCGATCAGCAGCTCGTCCGGCCTGGCCCCCTTGGAGGGTTCCACCGGGAACACCCGGACCGGGACGTTCTTGTCCGGGGAGCCCTGGGACAGCTCGACCCTGCCGATGCCGCCGGAGTCCGGCATCGCCGCGCAGCCGCTCGCGAGCAGGCCGCCCAGCACCGCACCGGCCACCGCGACCAGCCGCGGATCAGTCCTGCTGCTCGTCCTTCGCACGCTGCGACCCCTCCGTGTCCGTCCCGCCCGCGCCGTGCAGGGCCTGTGCCGGACCGGTGAGGTCCGGCTCCGTCGTCCGCTGTGCCACCGACGGCCGTCCCGGCGTCGGGTCCACCATGACCTGGGCTCCGGTGGCACCGTACCCGGCACCGGCGGTCCGCACGTCCGAGGGGTCGGTCCGCGGGCCCTCCGGCAGCCGGCGGCTGCCGAGCCCCGGGCCGATGCTCAGCACGCCGCCCAGCCCGCTGCCGAAGCCGCTGCCGGGGGTGTCCGGGGTCTCCGGCACGGCCGGGTCGTCGGTGGCGGTCAGCGCGGTGGCGCCGACCGGGCGGATCGCCCGCCGGTACGGCGTCCCGTAGGAGCCGAGGCCGCGGTTGTTCCGGGAGTCCTCCGGCTCCAGCCGGAACGGTGCCCGGCTGATCTCGCCGCCGCGGGTGCGCGGCAGGGTGAGCCGGAAGTGCGAGCCGCCGCCGGGCTCGCCCCAGGCCTGGAGCCAGCCGCCGTGCAGGTGCGCGTCCTCGACCGCGATGGAGAGGCCGAGCCCGGTGCCGCCGGTGGTGCGCACCCGGGACGGGTCGGCCCGCCAGAAGCGGTGGAACACCCGGGACGCCTCGCCGGGCTTGAGCCCGATGCCGTAGTCGCGGACACCGACCGCGACCGCGCCGTCGGCCGAGCCGAGCCGGACGACCACGTCGCGGCCCTCGCCGTGCTCCAGCGCGTTGACCACCAGGTTGCGCAGGATGCGCTCGATCCGGCGGGAGTCGACCTCGGCCACCACCGGTTCGCCGTCGCCGCGGACGACCACGGCACTGCCCTTGGCCTGGGCCAGCGGGTCGGCCGCCTCGATCACCCGGCCGACGATCTCGCGCAGGTCGACCGGCTCGGCGTCCAGGATCGCCGCGCCCGCGTCGAACCGGCTGATCTCCAGCAGGTCGGCGAGCAGCGACTCGAAGCGGTCCAGCTGGCCCTGGAGCAGCTCGGCCGAGCGGGCCGCCATCGGGTCGAGGTCCTCGCGGCTGTCGTAGATCAGGTCCGCGGCCATCCGCACCGTGGTCAGCGGGGTGCGCAGCTCGTGCGAGACGTCCGAGACGAACCGCCGCTGGACCCGGGAGAGCTCCTCCAGCTGGCGGATCTGCGCCTGCAGGGCGTTGGCCATCCGGTTGAACGATTCACCGAGTCGGGCGATGTCGTCCGTCCCGGTGACCTTCATCCGCTCCTCCAGGTGCCCGGCGGCGAGCCGCTCGGAGATCCCGGCGGCCATCCGGACCGGCGTCACCACCTGGCGCACCACCAGCCAGGCGATGCCGCCCATCATGATCACCACGAAGACGCCGGCGGTGGCCAGCGTGCCGGTGATCAGGCCGAGGGTGTCGGTCTCCTGGCCGAAGGAGAAGACGTAGTACAGCTGGTACGGGGCGTTGGTGGGCCCGGTGAACTGCATGCCGATGGCCAGGCCGGGCTCGGTGCCGCCGCTGCCGTCCGGGCCGCGGTGGATCAGGGTCGGCTGGTCGAAGATGCCCGCCTCCTCGGACACCTTGGCGCGCAGCGTCTCGGGGATGCTGAGCGGCAGGATGTCACCGGAGTAGCGCGGCCCGAGGCCGGTGTTCTGCGGTGCGACCGGCTGCCCGTGCGGGAGCATGGCGATCACCGAGTAGACGCTCTGCCCGCTGGCGGCGAGGTCCCCGACCTGCTTGAGCAGCCAGTTGCCGAGCTCCTCGGTGGTCGGGTCGGCGGTCGAGCCGACCTTGAGGCGCAGGTCCTTCGCCTCGTCGATCTTCTTCAGCTCGGTCTGGAAGCCGGCCCTGGCCTGGCTGCGCGCCGAGTCCTTCTTGGTGTTCAGCAGGCCGTTGCGGACCTGCGCCACCACGACCACACCCAGCACCAGCACCACGACGACGGACAGCATCAGGGTGGCCGCGACCACCCGCAGCTGGATCGAGCGGCGGTAGAGCGCGACCAGCCGGCGCAGCGGCCGGCGCAGCTGACGGACCACCGGCGCGACCAGCGCCGTGAGCCGGCGCCGGCGGCGGTTGCGGGTGGTGGAGCTCAGTACGTCCCCGCGCACGGCACCGCCCCCGTCGGTCGAGGAACCCGACGGGGTCTCGTCAGCCTGGTACATCACGTCAGCTGGGCCCGGCCTTGTAGCCGACGCCACGGACGGTCACCACGATCTCGGGGCGCTCCGGGTCCTTCTCGATCTTGGACCGGAGACGCTGGACGTGCACGTTGACCAGTCGGGTGTCCGCGGCGTGGCGGTACCCCCAGACCTGCTCCAGCAGCACCTCACGGGTGAAGACCTGCCAGGGCTTGCGGGCCAGCGCGACGAGCAGGTCGAACTCCAGCGGGGTCAGCGGGATGCCCCGGCCGTCCCGCTTCACGGAGTGGCCGGCCACGTCGATCACCAGATCGCCGATGGTCAGCTGCTCGGGCGTCGGCTCCTCGGCACGGCGCAGTCGGGCTCGTACCCGGGCCACCAGCTCCTTCGGTTTGAACGGCTTGGTGACGTAGTCGTCGGCCCCGGACTCCAGGCCGACCACGACGTCCACGGTGTCCGTCTTGGCGGTCAGCATGACGATCGGAATACCGGACTCCGCCCGGATCTGCCGGCAGACGTCGATACCGTCCCGCCCCGGCAGCATCAGGTCGAGCAGGACCAGGTCGGGCTTGGTCTCCCGGAACGCGGCTAGTGCCTTGTCCCCATCCGCGACGAAAAACGGCTCAAAACCCTCACCACGCAGCACAATGCCGAGCATCTCGGCCAGTGCGGAGTCGTCATCAACGACGAGGACACGTCCCTTCATGCTTCCATCCTCTCATTACCGGATTGTGACCTGCCGCACAGCAGTCCCTTTGCGCCAGAACGGCCAAGTCCCGGCACGGCGAATTCCGGCCATACCGGACGAATGTCCTTGCCCGGAGCGGTCCGGGTGCCCCCGGCGCCGCCGGGCGGGCGCAGGGCGGGCCCCCGTTGTCGTTCAGCAACCGGATACCCCTGGGGCCCGTCCGACCACCATGGCACGATGGGCGCTGCGCGCGGGTGAAGATCCACCCGGCCCGCACCCCCTGACGCCCCTCCGAGGAGCAGTGATGACCGACACTCCGGGCTGGGCCTCGCCCAGCTCGTCCGAGCAGCCCCGCGACGAGGCCCGGCCCCCGGCCGACGCACCCGCCGCCGTGCCCGGGCAGTCGGCACCACCCCAGGGCGCGCCCACCGCGCCCCCGGCCTGGGGCACCGGCCACGGCGGCCCCCAGTACGGCGGCCCGCAGCCGGGCGGCCCGCACGGGCAGCCCGGCCCGTACGGCTGGGGCGTCCCGGTCAGCCCCAAGCCCGGCATCATCCCGCTGCGCCCGCTCGGCCTCGGCGAGATGCTGGACGGCGCCGTCTCCACCATCCGCAAGCACTGGCGCGCGACGCTCGGGCTCTCCCTCGGCGTCGCCGTCGTCCAGCAGGGGGCCGTCCTCACCGCCCAGTTCGCCGTCAACGGCGACACCGGCGAGTTCACCCCGGTCGTCTCCGCGCTGATCAGCCTGCCCGTGGCGCTGCTGCTCGGCGTGGTCGCCGCGGCGCTGCTCACCATGGTCGTCAGCCGCGCCATCCTCGGCCAGGCCGCCAGCGTCCGCGACGCCTGGCGCGACGCCCGCCCCCGGCTGCTCCAGCTGGTCGGCCTGACCCTGCTGACCGGCCTGATCGGCGCCGGCATCGTGCTGCTCGGCTTCGCCCCGCTGATCGGCTACCTGCTGTCCGGCGCGGACGAGCCCGTCATCGCCGCCCTGTTGGTCGTCGTCGGCCTGCTCAGCATCCCGGTCGCGTTCTGGATCTGGATCCAGCTGAGCCTGGCCGCGCCCGCCCTGATGCTGGAGAAGCAGGGCATCCTGACCGCGCTCTCCCGCTCCCGCCGGCTGGTCCGCGGCTCCTGGTGGCGGATCTTCGGCATCAACATCCTCAGCCAGGTGCTGGCCGGCATCGTCGCCGGGATCATCAGCGTCCCGTTCACCGTCGTGGGCCTGGTCCTCGGCTTCAACGAGATCTCCGACCAGATCGGCTCCGGCGAGACCGCGGCCACGCTTCCCGCCATCACGCTGATCTTCAACGCGATCGCCGGTGTGCTCTCCTCCACCGTCACGATCCCCTTCACCGCCACCATCGGCGTCCTGCTCTACGTCGACCAGCGGATCCGCCGCGAGGCGCTGGACATCGAGCTGGCCCGCGCCGCCGGCCTGCCCGAGTACGGCGGCGCCGGCTGGGACGGCCGGAGCCCGAACGCGGCGAGGCTCTGAACCGGATGCCGAACTGGGGGGAGAGGGCGGTGGCCTCGGGCGGGGCCCCGGTCACCGTTCCACGCGACCCGGCCCGCGAGGCCGTCCGGGACGAGCTGCTCAACGCCGACTACCACCGGCACGACCCGAGCCTCCAGGAGCGGATCTACAACTGGTTCATGGACCGGATCGACGACGCGCTCAACGCCATCGGCGGTGACGGCGCCACCGGCACCACCGGGCTGATCCTGTTCCTGGTGGTCGCCGCCGTGATCGGCGCCGCCCTCTGGTGGCGTCTCGGCGCCCCCGGACGGGCCGCCGCCACCACCGTCGGCGTCTTCGGCACCGCCGGACCGCGCAGCGCCGCCGAGCACCGCTCCGAGGCCGAACGGCACGCCGCCGCCGGGCAGTGGGCCGACGCCGTCCGCGAGCAGATGCGCGCCATCGTCCGGGCCCTGGAGGAGCGCACCCTGCTCGACACCCGCCCCGGCCGCACCGCCGACGAGGCGGCCGCCGAGGCCGGCCGGGTGCTGCCCGCGCACGCCGCCGACCTCGGCACGGCCGCCCGCACCTTCGACGACATCGCGTACGGCGAGCGCACCGCCGACCAGGGTGCCTACCAGCTGCTCCGTGACCTCGACCAGGCCCTCGAACGCGCCCGCCCGGCCCTCGCCGCGGCCCCGGGAGGAACGGCATGACCAGCACCGTCCCCGGCGCCACCCCGGACACCGTCCCGGGCCCCCAGGACGCCGCAGCGCCCGGCGGTCCGCCCGGACCGCCCGGACCGCCGCCCCGGGTCAGCCCGAGCAGCCTCGCCCCCACCGGCCGCAGCCTCTGGCACCGCTCCCGGTGGTACCTGCTCACCGCCGCCGTCGTCCTGCTCTCCGCCGCCCTGCTGGCCGGCCTCAACCAGGACCGCCGTTACCCGCCGCTCGACCCGCGCTCCTACGACCCGTCCGGCAGCCACGCCGTGATCGCCCTGCTCCAGCGCGAGGGCCTCCGGGTCGACGTCACCACCGACCTCCCGGCCCGCACCGGCGGCAACGACACCGTCGTGGTGCCCGAGCCCGACCTGCTCGGCCACGACCAGCTCCGGGCCCTCGCCGCCGCCGGGCACACCCGGCTCGTCCTGGTCGCGCCCGGCCCGGACGCCCTCGCCGCCCTGGTGCCCGGCGTCCGCTTCGCCGAGGAGACCGGCCCGGCCTACGCCTCGGTCCGCAGCACCGACCCGAAGTGCGGGCTGGCCGAGGCCGTCCGGGCCGGCAGCGCCCACCTCGGCGGGGTGCTCTACACCGCCGGCAGCCGCGGCGAGGGCTGCTACCCGCGCGGCACCGGCTACCCCCTGGTGACCGCGCCGACCGGCAAGGGCACCGAGGCCGTCGTCCTCGGCAGCGGCGACTTCCTGCGCAACGAACTCGTCAAGAAGGACGGCAACGCCTCGCTGGCCCTCGGCCTGCTCGGCTCCCGGCCCACCCTCACCTGGGTGCTGCCCGACTACTCCGCCCCGCTCGCCGAGGGCTCCGGCCACCACCAGGTCACCGACTTCGTCCCGGACGGCTGGCGCTGGGCCGCGTACCAGCTCGCCGCCGCCGTACTGCTCACCGCGTTCTGGCGCGCCCGCCGGCTCGGCCCCGTCATCAGCGAGAACCTGCCCGTGGTCGTCCGCGCCGCCGAGACCACCGAGGGCCGGGCCCGCCTCTACCGGCGGGCCAAGGCCCACGGCCGCGCCGCCGACGCCCTGCGCCGCGCCACCGCCCACCGCCTCGCGCCGGCCCTGGGCGTCCCGCTCCACGCCGGTGCACCCGACCCCACCGCGCTCTGCGCGGCGATCGCCGACCGCCTCCCCGAGCCGCCCGCCGGGGACGTACGGGCCCTCCTGTACGGCCCGCCCCCGACCGACGACGCCGCGCTGCTGCGGCTCGCCGACGACCTCGACGCCCTCGAAAGGCAGGTACGGAAGCCGTGACCGAACAGGCCACCGCCCAGCTCCGCATCACCCCCGGCCCGGCGACCGCCACCCCCGGTGCCACGGCCGCCCCCGGCGGCGACACCGACCCGCGCCAGGCGCTGACCGCCCTGCGCGCCGAGATCGCCAAGGCCGTGGTCGGCCAGGACGCGGCCGTGACCGGCCTCGTCGTCGCCCTGCTCTGCGGCGGCCACGTGCTCCTGGAGGGCGTCCCCGGCGTCGCGAAGACCCTGCTGATCCGTACCCTCTCCACCGCGCTCAGCCTCGGTACCAAGCGCATCCAGTTCACCCCCGACCTGATGCCCGGCGACGTCACCGGCTCGCTGGTCTACGACGCCCGCACCGCCGAGTTCTCCTTCCAGCCCGGCCCCGTCTTCACCAACCTGCTGCTCGCCGACGAGATCAACCGGACGCCGCCGAAGACCCAGGCCGCCCTGCTGGAGGCCATGGAGGAGCACCAGGTCACCGTCGACGGCGAGCCGCGCGCCCTGCCCGTCCCGTTCCTCGTCGCCGCGACGCAGAACCCGGTCGAGTACGAGGGCACCTACCCGCTGCCCGAGGCCCAGCTCGACCGCTTCCTGCTCAAGCTCGTCCT
This sequence comes from Kitasatospora sp. NBC_01560, assembly GCF_045208415.1. Taxonomy (NCBI): domain Bacteria; kingdom Bacillati; phylum Actinomycetota; class Actinomycetes; order Kitasatosporales; family Streptomycetaceae; genus Kitasatospora; species Kitasatospora sp. NBC_01560. The sequence goes on from NZ_CP109364.1 coordinate 3,733,288, forward strand.
GCCGCTGCCCGACCGCGACCAGGAGTACCAGGTCCTGGCCAGGCACGCCTCCGGCTTCGACCCGCGCGACCTCGCCGCCGCCGGCGTCCGCCCGGTGGCCGGCCCCGAGCACATCGCGGCCGCCCGCGGGCAGATCGCCAAGCTCACCGTCTCGCCCGAGGTGCTCGCCTACATCGTCGACCTCTGCCGGGCCACCCGGCAGTCCCCGTCGCTCTCCATCGGCGTCTCCCCCCGTGGCGCCACCGCCCTGCTCGCCGCCTCCCGCGCCTGGGCCTGGCTGGCCGGCCGCGACTACGTCACCCCAGACGACGTCAAGGCGCTGGCCCTGCCCACCCTGCGGCACCGCGTCGCGCTGCGCGCCGAGGCCGAGATGGAGGGCGTCACCGCGGACTCGGTCATCCAGGCCGTCCTGGCCCAGACGCCCGCCCCCCGCTGACCGCCTCCACCGCCCCGTTCCCGAAGGAGCGCACCGCATGGCCCTCACCGGGCGAACCGCCCTGCTCGCCGCACTCGGCGCGCTCGTCGTGGGCCTGCTCCTGCCCTCCTGGACCGGCATCGCCGCCGTCACCGGCGCGGTCCTGCTCGCCGTCACGGTCGATCTGGTGCTCGCCGCCCCGGTCCGCAGCCTGCGGATCACCCGGGGCGGCGACACCACCGTCCGGCTCGGCGAACCCGCCTCCGTCGAACTGAGCGTCACCAACCCGGCCGGCCGCCCGCTCCGGGCCCTCGTCAGGGACGCCTGGGCCCCGTCCGCCTGGCGGCCCGGCACGGCGACCGCCGGCTCCCGGCACACCCTGCGCGTCCCCGGCCACGAGCGACGCCGCGTCACCACCGTGCTCACCCCGACCCGCCGCGGCGACCACCACGCGCACAAGGTGACGATCCGTTCGTTCGGCCCGCTCGGCCTGGCCGGCCGTCAGGGCTCGCACCTCGCCCCCTGGACCGTCCGCGCCCTGCCCCCGTTCAACAGCCGCAAGCACCTGCCCTCCCGGCTCGCCCGGCTGCGCGAACTCGACGGCCGGACGTCCGTCCTGACCCGCGGCCAGGGCACCGAGTTCGACTCCCTGCGCGAGTACCTGCCCGGCGACGACATCCGCTCCATCGACTGGCGCGCCAGCGCCCGTCGGCACACCGTCGCCGTCCGCACCTGGCGGCCCGAGCGCGACCGCCACATCCTCCTCGTCCTGGACACCGGCCGCACCTCCGCCGGGCGGGTCGGTGACGCCCCCCGCCTGGACGCCTCGCTCGACGCCGCACTGCTGCTCACCGCGCTCGCCACCAAGGCCGGTGACCGGGTCGACCTGCTCGCCCACGACCTGCGCAAGCGCGTCTCGGTGGCCGGCCGCTCCCCCAACGAGATCCTGCCGGCCTTCACCAACGCGATGGCCGTGCTCGAACCCGCGCTCTACGAGACCGACATGCGCTCGCTGGTCGCCACCGCCCTCAAGATGGCCCCGCACCGCTCACTGATCGTCCTGCTCACCGGGCTCGACGCCGCACCCGTCGAGGACGGCCTGCTGCCGCTGCTGCCGCTGCTCACCAAGCGCCACGAGGTCGTCCTCGCCTCCGTCTCCGACCCGCACCTCGACGAACTGGCCGCCGGCCGCGGCACGGTGGAGGCCGTGTACGGCGCGGCCGCCGCCGAGCAGACCCGCGCCGACCGCAGACTCACCGCCGACCGGCTCACCCGCGCGGGCATCACCGTCCTCGACGCCCCGCCCGCCTCGGTCGCCCCGGCCCTCGCCGACACGTACCTCGCCCTCAAGGCCGCCGGCCGGCTCTGACCCGCCCCGGACGGTGCCGTTCCGGCCCGCACCGGGCACGGCAAGCAGGGCCAGGCCCGCTGCAAGGACCGCCAGTCCGCACCAGGAGACGGCCGGCAGGCGCTCACCGACGACCGTGACGCCCAGGACGGCGGCCACGGCAGGCTCGGCCAGGGTCAGCGTCGTCGCCACCGACACGGCCGTGCGCCGCAGCCCGTGCCCGAAGAGCCGGTAGGCCAAGTGCACGGTGAACAGCGCCAGGTACAGGGCGACCGCCGCGCCGCGCGGGGTGCCGAGCCAGTGCGGGCCGGTGAGGATCACCACCGGCAGCACGAGCAGCGCGGCGGCACCGAACAACGCCCCCATCACCGCGCCGGACGGGTGCCCGCCGCGGGTGATGAGCCGGCCCCCGATCAGGGAGTACGCCGCGTAGGACAGCCCCGCCGCGGCGGCCAGCACGACACCGGTGAGGTCCACGGTCGTTGCGGCACCGGCGAGTTCGGGACCGAGCACGAGCAGGACGCACCCCAGGACGGCGGCCGCGGTGGCGCCGGCCCACCGTGCGGTCGGCCGCCCGTCGCCGGCGATCCAGGACAGCAACCCGGCGAACACCGGAGCACTTCCCAACGCGATCACCGTGGCCACGGCGACGCCGGCCCGTCCCACCGCCGGGTAGAAGGTCACCGGGTACCCCGCCACGGCCACCGCTCCCAGCACGATCAGCCGACGCTCGGCCGGGGCGCACTCCCGGGGCAGCGAACGGGCCTCACGGGAGGTCAGGAACAGCAGCAGGCCACCCAGAACGAGGCCCGCACAGCCGATGGCCGCCGGGGGCGCCCCGGCGGGTGCCATCGAGCCGGCGGTCCCGGTCGTGCCCCAGAGCACGGCCGCGACCAGGATCGGCACGGGCCCGCCGAGCAGCCCGGCCCGGACGGCCGCCCGCCGGACGGCCGAGGTCGGGGCCGGGGCCTGGCGGACTGGAGAATCAGGAGAAGTACGGTTCGGCACAGTCATGGTCTTCCGTCGTCGAATGCGTCGTCGAATGAGTCAAGAGGGACTGGATTCGAAACGGGCGCACGACGGGGGCCCCTGGCCGGCCCAGCGGCCGGCGGGGACTGCGGGGGGAACCGTCAGCGTCTGCGCCCGGTCAGGCGCAGAGCGGTGGCAGGACGACGTGCCAGTACGTACTCACCCGGCGATCGTACCTGGCGCACAACGCAGAAAGACCCCCTCCGGAATCCGGAGGGGGTCTTTCTGGAATGATTGTTCGGCGGCGTCCTACTCTCCCACAGGGTCCCCCCTGCAGTACCATCGGCGCTGTGAGGCTTAGCTTCCGGGTTCGGAATGTAACCGGGCGTTTCCCTCACGCTATGACCACCGAAACACTATGAAACTTATCACCGCACCCATACCGTGACCTGGCATGGGGGTCGTTGTTTCAGAACAACACAGTGGACGCGAGCAACTGAGGACAAGCCCTCGGCCTATTAGTACCGGTCAACTCCACCCCTTACAGGGCTTCCATATCCGGCCTATCAACCCAGTCGTCTACTGGGAGCCTTACCCTCTCAAGGAGGTGGGAGTGCTCATCTCGAAGCAGGCTTCCCGCTTAGATGCTTTCAGCGGTTATCCCTCCCGAACGTAGCCAACCAGCCATGCCCTTGGCAGGACAACTGGCACACCAGAGGTTCGTCCGTCCCGGTCCTCTCGTACTAGGGACAGCCCTTCTCAACACTCCTACGCGCACAGCGGATAGGGACCGAACTGTCTCACGACGTTCTAAACCCAGCTCGCGTACCGCTTTAATGGGCGAACAGCCCAACCCTTGGGACCTACTCCAGCCCCAGGATGCGACGAGCCGACATCGAGGTGCCAAACCATCCCGTCGATATGGACTCTTGGGGAAGATCAGCCTGTTATCCCCGGGGTACCTTTTATCCGTTGAGCGACGGCGCTTCCACAAGCCACCGCCGGATCACTAGTCCCGACTTTCGTCCCTGCTCGACCCGTCAGTCTCACAGTCAAGCTCCCTTGTGCACTTACACTCAACACCTGATTGCCAACCAGGCTGAGGGAACCTTTGGGCGCCTCCGTTACTCTTTAGGAGGCAACCGCCCCAGTTAAACTACCCACCAGACACTGTCCCTGATCCGGATCACGGACCCAGGTTAGACATCCAGCACGACCAGAGTGGTATTTCAACGACGACTCCACAACAACTGGCGTTGCTGCTTCAAAGTCTCCCACCTATCCTACACAAGCCGAACCGAACACCAATATCAAGCTATAGTAAAGGTCCCGGGGTCTTTCCGTCCTGCTGCGCGAAACGAGCATCTTTACTCGTAATGCAATTTCACCGGGCCTATGGTTGAGACAGTCGAGAAGTCGTTACGCCATTCGTGCAGGTCGGAACTTACCCGACAAGGAATTTCGCTACCTTAGGATGGTTATAGTTACCACCGCCGTTTACTGGCGCTTAAGTTCTCAGCTTCGCCCCGACGAATCAGAGCTAACCGGTCCCCTTAACGTTCCAGCACCGGGCAGGCGTCAGTCCGTATACATCGCCTTACGGCTTCGCACGGACCTGTGTTTTTAGTAAACAGTCGCTTCTCGCTGGTCTCTGCGGCCACCCCCAGCTCGGAGTGCAAGACTCGTCACCAGGAATGGCCCCCCTTCTCCCGAAGTTACGGGGGCATTTTGCCGAGTTCCTTAACCATAGTTCACCCGAACGCCTCGGTATTCTCTACCTGACCACCTGAGTCGGTTTGGGGTACGGGCCGCCATGAAACTCGCTAGAGGCTTTTCTCGACAGCATAGGATCATCCACTTCACCACAATCGGCTCGGCATCAGGTCTCAGGCTATTGTTGTGCGGATTTGCCTACACAACGCCCTACACCCTTACCCCGGGACAACCACCGCCCGGGCTGGACTACCTTCCTGCGTCACCCCATCGCTCACCTAATACAGACTTGGTCCGGCGGCTCCACCACGTCCCTTTGTCCGAAGACTCCGGGCCGGCTTCACGGCCTTAGCATCACCTGGTTCAGCGTTGGCGCTTCAAAGCGGGTACGGGAATATCAACCCGTTGTCCATCGACTACGCCTGTCGGCCTCGCCTTAGGTCCCGACTTACCCTGGGCAGATCAGCTTGACCCAGGAACCCTTGGTCAATCGGCGCAAGAGTTTCTCACTCTTGTATCGCTACTCATGCCTGCATTCTCACTCGTGTACCGTCCACGACTGGTTTCCACCGCCGCTTCACCCGGCACACGACGCTCCCCTACCCATCACAGCAGGCGTTGGCCCTATATGCTGCAATGACACGACTTCGGTGATGTGCTTGAGCCCCGCTACATTGTCGGCGCGGAATCACTTGACCAGTGAGCTATTACGCACTCTTTCAAGGGTGGCTGCTTCTAAGCCAACCTCCTGGTTGTCTCTGCGACTCCACATCCTTTCCCACTTAGCACACGCTTAGGGACCTTAGTCGGTGTTCTGGGCTGTTTCCCTCTCGACCATGGAGCTTATCCCCCACAGTCTCACTGCCACGCTCTCACTTACCGGCATTCGGAGTTTGGCTAAGGTCAGTAACCCGGTGAGGCCCATCGCCTATCCAGTGCTCTACCTCCGGCAAGAAACACGTGACGCTGCACCTAAATGCATTTCGGGGAGAACCAGCTATCACGGAGTTTGATTGGCCTTTCACCCCTAACCACAGGTCATCCCCCAGGTTTTCAACCCTGGTGGGTTCGGTCCTCCACGAAGTCTTACCTCCGCTTCAACCTGCCCATGGCTAGATCACTCCGCTTCGGGTCTTGGGCATGCAACTGAAACGCCCTATTCGGACTCGCTTTCGCTACGGCTACCCCACACGGGTTAACCTCGCTACACACCGCAAACTCGCAGGCTCATTCTTCAAAAGGCACGCAGTCACGAGACACACAGCAAGCTGCATGTCCGACGCTCCCACGGCTTGTAGGCACACGGTTTCAGGTACTATTTCACTCCGCTCCCGCGGTACTTTTCACCATTCCCTCACGGTACTATCCGCTATCGGTCACCAGGGAATATTTAGGCTTAGCGGGTGGTCCCGCCAGATTCACACGGGATTTCTCGGGCCCCGTGCTACTTGGGAGTTTCTCAAACGAGCCGTACAGATTTCGTCTACGGGGGTCTTACCCTCTACGCCGGACCTTTCGCATGTCCTTCGACTACCCATACGGTTTCTGACTCGTCGACCGGCCGGCAGACCGATCAAGAAAAATCCCACGACCCCACCAGCGCAACCCCTGCCGGGTCTCACACGCTGATGGTTTAGCCTCATCCGGTTTCGCTCGCCACTACTCCCGGAATCACGGTTGTTTTCTCTTCCTGCGGGTACTGAGATGTTTCACTTCCCCGCGTTCCCTCCACATACCCTATGTGTTCAGGTATGGGTGACAGCCCATGACGACTGCCGGGTTTCCCCATTCGGAAACCCCCGGATCAAAGCCTGGTTGACGGCTCCCCGGGGACTATCGTGGCCTCCCACGTCCTTCATCGGTTCCTGGTGCCAAGGCATCCACCGTGCGCCCTTAAAAACTTGGCCACAGATGCTCGCGTCCACTGTGCAGTTCTCAAACAACGACCAGTCACCCACCATCAACAACCCGAAACGGGCTGCCTCAAGTGAGACCGGCATCTCTGAAGCAACGACCATACGGCCGTTCCCTCAGGACCCAACAACGTGCCCGACACAGTCAATCCCGAACCCACGTTCCACGCCCGAAGGCAGTACTTGTGAACCGATCTCTTCCTGTGCCGAATAGTCAACGTTCCACCCATGAGCGACCGTGCAGAACATTCGCCTGCAAGCGGCCATGTGCTCCTTAGAAAGGAGGTGATCCAGCCGCACCTTCCGGTACGGCTACCTTGTTACGACTTCGTCCCAATCGCTGGTCCCACCTTCGACGGCTCCTCCCCTTACGGGTTAGGCCACCGGCTTCGGGTGTTACCGACTTTCGTGACGTGACGGGCGGTGTGTACAAGGCCCGGGAACGTATTCACCGCAGCATGCTGATCTGCGATTACTAGCAACTCCAACTTCATGGGGTCGAGTTGCAGACCCCAATCCGAACTGAGGCCGGCTTTTGGGATTCGCTCCGCCTCGCGGCATCGCAGCCCTTTGTACCGACCATTGTAGCACGTGTGCAGCCCAAGACATAAGGGGCATGATGATTTGACGTCGTCCCCACCTTCCTCCGAGTTGACCCCGGCAGTCTCCTGTGAGTCCCCATCACCCCGAAAGGCATGCTGGCAACACAGAACAAGGGTTGCGCTCGTTGCGGGACTTAACCCAACATCTCACGACACGAGCTGACGACAACCATGCACCACCTGTATACCGACCACAAGGGGGCGACCATCTCTGGCCGTTTCCGGCATATGTCAAGCCTTGGTAAGGTTCTTCGCGTTGCGTCGAATTAAGCCACATGCTCCGCTGCTTGTGCGGGCCCCCGTCAATTCCTTTGAGTTTTAGCCTTGCGGCCGTACTCCCCAGGCGGGGAACTTAATGCGTTAGCTGCGGCACCGACGACGTGGAATGTCGCCAACACCTAGTTCCCAACGTTTACGGCGTGGACTACCAGGGTATCTAATCCTGTTCGCTCCCCACGCTTTCGCTCCTCAGCGTCAGTAATGGCCCAGAGATCCGCCTTCGCCACCGGTGTTCCTCCTGATATCTGCGCATTTCACCGCTACACCAGGAATTCCGATCTCCCCTACCACACTCTAGCCTGCCCGTATCGAATGCAGACCCGGGGTTAAGCCCCGGGCTTTCACATCCGACGCGACAGGCCGCCTACGAGCTCTTTACGCCCAATAATTCCGGACAACGCTCGCACCCTACGTATTACCGCGGCTGCTGGCACGTAGTTAGCCGGTGCTTCTTCTGCAGGTACCGTCACTTGCGCTTCTTCCCTGCTGAAAGAGGTTTACAACCCGAAGGCCGTCATCCCTCACGCGGCGTCGCTGCATCAGGCTTTCGCCCATTGTGCAATATTCCCCACTGCTGCCTCCCGTAGGAGTCTGGGCCGTGTCTCAGTCCCAGTGTGGCCGGTCGCCCTCTCAGGCCGGCTACCCGTCGTCGCCTTGGTAGGCCATTACCCCACCAACAAGCTGATAGGCCGCGGGCTCATCCTGCACCGCCGGAGCTTTACACCACAGTCCATGCGGACCGTGGTCATATCCGGTATTAGACCCCGTTTCCAGGGCTTGTCCCAGAGTGCAGGGCAGATTGCCCACGTGTTACTCACCCGTTCGCCACTGATCCACCCCGAAGGGCTTCACCGTTCGACTTGCATGTGTTAAGCACGCCGCCAGCGTTCGTCCTGAGCCAGGATCAAACTCTCCGTGAATGTCTTCTCGACAGTGCTTAATGAAAAGCGGTCGAGCTGCACTCGCGTCGAGCGGCACGGCAACCACCGGAATAGGGCGGCCCCGCGCACTGCGTCCTCGCTAGTGTTTTACTTCAAAAGGAATCTCCAACCCCGATCAAATGATCGAGGCCGGGGATGTCAACATATCTGGCGTTGACTTTTGGCACGCTGTTGAGTTCTCAAGGAACGGACACTTCCTTCAGGCGGCTTTCACACCGGCCCTCCGGGCGCTTCGTTCTTTCGTGTTTCCAGCTTATCAGATCCTCGCGGCCGTTCTTACCGGCGCTTTGTTTCTCTGAATTCCCGCTGGGGGGATTTCCTTCACTTCGCTCGAAAGCTTATCAAAGCTTTCGTTGTGCTCAGTTCCGGGGGTTTTACCTCGTCGGAGGGTGTGTATTTCGTGAAACACACTCGCCTCGATCTGGCGTTGTCGTAGACACTAACGCCCGGGACGGGTCGTTGTCCAACCTGTCCCAACCGTTCAAACCTACTAGCCCGCCCCCACCACGTCAATGGTTTGGTCGGGATGCGAGAAGAGTACCAGGTCAGAGGCGTGTGGATGACATCGGCTCAGGCCGCGACGGGCTGGAGGTCCGCCCGGTCGGCGGCATCCAGATCCCCGGTCTCGCCGTCGGCGGCAGCCTTTCGCCCCAGGACGAGTGCGTAGAGGAGAAACGCGACCTCGGCCAGCACGCCGATCGAGATCCGGGCCCAGGTGGGCAGGCCGGACGGGGTCACGAACGCCTCCAGTACCCCGGACACCGCCAGCACCGTCGCGAGGCCGATGGCCATGCCGATGATGGAACGGCCCTGTTCCGCGAGGGCGGTCCCCCGGGTGCGCGGGCCGGGGTCGATGACCGTCCAGCCGAGGCGCAGGCCGAGGCCGCCGGCCACGAAGACGGCGGTCAGCTCCAGCAGGCCGTGCGGGATGAGCAGGCCGAGGAAGATGTCGAGCCGCCCGGCGGAGGCCATCAGACCCACCCCGAGGCCGAGGTTGAGGACGTTGCTCCAGAGCACCATGAGCACGGGGATCCCGAGCGCGACGCCGTAGAGCAGGCACTGCACCGCGATCCAGGCGTTGTTCGTCCAGACCTGGGCCGCGAACGAGCCGGCGGGGCGGTCCGAGTAGTAGGCCTCGTAGTCACCGCCCGGCCTGGTCATCTCGCGGATCGTCTCCGGCGTGGCAAGGCTGTTCCTGACCTCCGGATGGGTCGCCACCCACCAGGCGACCAGGACGGTACCGAGCAGTGAGAGCACCGCGACCGGCAGCCACCAGCGGCGGGAGCGGTAGAGCGCGGCCGGGAAGCTCACCGTGTAGTAGCGCGCGACGTCCCGCCAGCCGCTGCTGCGGCTGCCGGTGACCGCGTCGCGCGCGCGGGAGACGAGGCTGGTGAGCCGGCCCTCCAGGGTGGGGTCGGGTGCGGCGGCCTGGACCTTGGCCAGATGACCGGTCACGCGCTGGTAGAGGGTGACCAGTTCGTCCGCCTCCTCACCACTGAGCCGGCGGGTCCGGGCGAGGGCGTCCAGCCGTGCCCACTCCCCCTGGTGGGTGGCGACGAAGACGTCCAGGTCCATTCGGCAGCTCCATGGTCGGCGCGGGGCGCGCGGGCAGGCGGGTGCGGACAAGTGGGCCCAGCATGCCAGGGAGAGCACGCCCCCGGACGGCCGGGACCTGCTTTCCCCGGCGGCCCGGGACCTCCCTTCCCGAGCGACCGCGCGGCCCCGTATGTTGACGACTGCAGATCACGGGATCGTGGGGGCCGATCCGACCGGTGCTCCCTCCCCGCGACGTGCGACCGGCGTGCCGCATCCGGCGTGCCGCGGCCACGTGGCGCGGACCACGAACCACCGACGGGAACGGACGGGTGTCTTGAGCGACCTGGTGACGGGCGAGGCGGTCGTCCTCGGCCTGCGCACGGCGAAGCTTCCGAGCCGGGCACTGGCGGTCGCGCTGGACCTGGCCGTGGAGGTGGCCGCGCTCGTGGTGGTCTCGTTGACGCTGAGCGTCGCCCTGGTCGACCTCGACTCCGCCGCGCTCGCCGCGCTCATGCTCGGGCTCATGGTCTTCTTCCTGGTGGCCGTGCCCGTGATGGTCGAGACCTTCACCCGGGGCCGTTCGCTCGGCAAGGCCGCCCTCGGCCTGCGAGTGGTACGCGTCGACGGTGGTCCGGTGCGGTTCCGGCACGCGCTGGTGCGCGGCCTGATCGGCTTCTTCGAGCTCATCGTGCTGAGCGGGGTGCCGGCGGCGGTCACCTCCGCGGTGTCCACGGACGGCAAGCGGCTGGGCGACATCTTCGCGGGGACTCTCGTGGTCCGCGAGCGCGTGCCGGGCGGCAGCGGCGCCGCCACCGCGCTGCCGCCGGTGCACCCGCAGCTGCTGCAGGCGATCGGGGGCGAGCTGGTGGCACTGGACCTCTCCGCCGTGCCCGAGCCGCTCTGGCTGGCCGTCCGGCAGCTGCTCGGCCGGATCGGCCAGCTCGACCCGGCCGTGGCGCACCAGATGTCCGCCCGGCTCGCCGAGGACCTCGCGGCCCGCACCGGCCACCCCGTCCCGTACGGGCTGCACCCGGCGGCCTACCTCGGGGCGGTGCTGACCGAGCGCCAGCGGCGCGAGTGGACCCGGGCCCAGAGCCACGTCCTCCAGCAGCAGTCGTACCCCCACCCGGTCACCCCGGCGGCGCACTACCCGGCAGCACAGGCAGCACCGACCACCGCACCCCCGGCACCCGCTCCCGCCGCGCCGACGACGGCCCCCGCGCCGGCTCCCGCACCGCAGCAGCACCCCGGCACCGGTTTCGCCCCGCCCGCCTGACGCCAGGCCGCACGACCGGGACCGGACACTGCCCCGCTCCACCCCACTCCGGCCGTCACCTAGCCTCCGAACTCCACCGGCCAGGCGTTCGGCGGCGACTCCAGCTCCTCCAGCTCGACCCCCGCCGCGGCCAGCACCACGTCCCCGGCCAGGTGCACCACCTGCTGCTCGCCGGTCTCCAGATCCGCCACCTGGTACCGCTCCACCAGCAGCGGCCCGGAGTCCGTGGCGTGCGTCTCCACCGCCTCCAGCAGCCAGCCCTGGTCGAACGTGCGGGGCGCCAGCACCGGTTCGGTGAAGGCCACCAGCCGCACCTTCGCGCTCGCCCCCTCCCGCAGTCGCAGCAACCGCGCGGTGGCGACCAGGAAGGCCGGCGAGCGTCCGGCGAAGCCGTGGGCCCGGTCGTGCCCCTCCACGGTGTGCTCCCCGCCCGGGTCGGCCGCGTCGGTCCGCACCCAGGCCACCCCGTCGACGGCCCCGCCGCGGACCTGCCAGCCACCCCCGCGGAGCTCCGCCCGCAGCGGCCGGGCCCGCGAGTCCAGGGTCAGGTCGACCGTGCCGAGCACCTGGCCCTCGGGGCCGTACGTCTTGGAGACGTAGCGCCAGCCGGCCGGGCCGGGCGCGCAGCTGAAGCGCTCCTCGCCGAGCAGCACGTGGTCATGGGTGTCGTGGAGCGAGTACCGGCCGTTGGGCATGCCCGAAAGCCTACGTGGACGATCACGGCCGTCCCGCATGCAACGTACGACCGGTCACCCGCATCAGAGGGGGGAAGGCGGCGCGCACCGCGCCGCCGGTTCGAGGGAAAGGGGGCGGGGATGGCGAAACAGGCACGCGACGAGGAGTTCACCGAGTACGTGGCATCCAGGAGCAACTGGCTGCGCAAGGTCGCCTATCTGCTGTGCGGGGACTGGCACCGGGCAGACGACCTGGTCCAGGAGACCATCACCAAGCTCTACGTGCACTGGTCGCGGATCAGCCGGGTGGAGAACGTGGACGGCTACGCCCGCAGGGTGCTGGTGAACACGTTCCTGGCCGAACAGCGGTCACCGTGGTGGCGCCGCACCAGCCGCACCGGTTCCGCGCCGGACATCGCGTCCGTGTGCGTCGATCTCGACGCCTCGCTCGATCTGCGCCGGGCACTGGCCGCGCTGCCACCGCGCCAGCGGGCCACCGTGGTGCTCCGCTACTACTGCGACCTGACGGTCGATCAGGCCGCCGAGGCGCTGGGGTGCTCGGCCGGCAACGTCAAGAGTCAGAGTTCCCGTGCGGTGGCGAGCCTGCGCAGCGGGCTCGCCACCGCTGCGGTCAATGCCGAGAGGACATCCCGATGAGCATCGAGCACCGTGAACTGACCGACCGCCTCGTCGCCCTCGCCGATGAACCCGCACCACCGCCCGGTTTCGACGCCGGCCGGTCCGTCGCCCGGGGCCGGGCCCGGCTGCGCCGCCGCCGGGCCGCGGCGGTCGGGGTGGTGGCGGCGGTGACGGCGGCACTGGTCACCGGCACCCTGGCGCTCCGGCCGGACGGGGGCGGTGCCTCCCTGCCGCCGGCGTCGGAGCCTGTCGCCACCTCCTCGCCCACGCCCACCGCCACGCTCCTTGCCGGAGCCGATCCGCTGACCACCGAGGTCGGGTTCGGCTGGTTGCCCTCGTGGGTGAACGGCGTCGGCTACCAGGCGGGCCAGTACGGCTTCGCGGCCACCGCCGGCGGCGAGGGCATCTCCCTCCCGTCGATCAGGCTCTCGCTCTTCCCCGCCGGCCCCGAACCGGCGCTCGACCTGACGCCGGGCCGGCCCGAGGTGCGGACCGAGGCTCCCGCCGTCGGCGGGCGAGCGGCCTACTGGCTCGACCGGAAGGGCTACGAGAGCGGGGGCCGACTGCTCCGCTGGCTGACGTCGTCCGGCCGGTGGGCACAGATCTCGGCCTACGGCGGACAGCAGTCCGACCGCTCGGAGGAGATTCTGCTCCGGGTCGCGGCCGGCGCCACGTTCGGGCAGCGGGACGTCCCATTGCCGTTCCGGTTCGCCGGGCTTCCGGAGTCCTTCCGGCCGACCGACGTCTCGCTGACCCGGCGCACCGGCACGGCCCGCCCCTGGATCGCCGAGGCCCTGTTCGACATCGGGGGCAAGCAGGCCAAGGTGACGGTGACCCCGGAGCTCGATCTGGGGCCGGAGGCGGAGCTCTTCCTGGTCTCACCGGTCTGCCGGGTCGAGCAGGGGCTCCGGATCTGCGCGTCCAAGTCTCCCGGGCGCGACACCCCTGCGGCACTCGACCGGCTCGGGGACCTGCCGGGTCTGCTCGGCCTGGTGCACGTCACGGGTGTGGACGAGAGCACCTGGACGACCGACGTGGTGGGGTGAACGTGCCGGTGGCCGGCACCCCGGGTGCGGGGTGCCGGCCACCGGCGTACGCGTCGGGCGATCAGTACCGGTACTGGTCGGCCTTGTACGGGCCCTCGACCGGGACACCGATGTAGTCGGCCTGGTCCTTGCTGAGCGTCGTCAGCTTCACGCCCAGCGCGTCCAGGTGCAGCCGGGCGACCTTCTCGTCCAGGTGCTTCGGCAGCACGTACACACCGATCGGGTACTGCTCGGTCTTCGTGAACAGCTCGATCTGCGCGATCGTCTGGTTCGCGAACGAGTTCGACATCACGAACGACGGGTGACCCGTCGCGTTGCCCAGGTTCAGCAGACGCCCCTCGGACAGCACGATGATCGTGCGACCGTCCGCCTTGCGCCACTCGTGGACCTGCGGCTTCACCTCGGTCTTCACCACACCCGGCAGCTGCGCCAGCCCGGCCATGTCGATCTCGTTGTCGAAGTGACCGATGTTCCCGACGATCGCCTGGTGCTTCATCCGGGCCATGTGCGAGGCCATGATGATGTCCTTGTTGCCCGTCGTCGTGATGAAGATGTCCGCCGACTCGACGACATCCTCCAGCGTCGCGACCTGGTACCCGTCCATCGCCGCCTGCAGCGCGCAGATCGGGTCGATCTCCGTGACGATCACGCGGGCACCCTGGCCGCGCAGCGACTCCGCGCAGCCCTTGCCCACGTCGCCGTAGCCGGCGACGACCGCGACCTTGCCGCCGATCAGCACGTCGGTGGCCCGGTTGATCCCGTCGATCAGCGAGTGACGGCAGCCGTACTTGTTGTCGAACTTCGACTTGGTGACCGAGTCGTTGACGTTGATCGCCGGGAACAGCAGCTGACCGTCCCGGTGCATCTCGTACAGACGGTGGACACCCGTCGTGGTCTCCTCCGTCACGCCCTTGATCGTGGCCGCGACCTCGGTCCACTTGTTCGGCGTCTCGACCAGCGTGCGGTTCAGCAGCTCCAGGATGATCCGGAACTCGTCGTTGTCCGCGGTCGACGGGTCCGGCGCGGCACCGGCCTTCTCGAACTCGACGCCCTTGTGGATCAGCAGCGTCGCGTCACCGCCGTCGTCCAGGATCATGTTCGGCGTCCGACCGTCCGGCCAGGTCAGCGCCTGCTCGGTGCACCACCAGTACTCCTCCAGCGTCTCGCCCTTCCAGGCGAACACCGGCACACCCTGCGGGTTCTCCGCGGTGCCCTCCGGGCCGACCGCGATCGCCGCGGCCGCGTGGTCCTGGGTCGAGAAGATGTTGCACGAGCACCAGCGGACCTCGGCGCCGAGAGCCGTCAGGGTCTCGATCAGCACCGCCGTCTGCACGGTCATGTGCAGCGAACCGGTGATCCGGGCACCGGCCAGCGGCTGCGACGCCGCGTACTCGGCACGGATGGACATCAGGCCCGGCATCTCGTGCTCGGCCAGCTGGATCTCCTTGCGCCCGAACGGCGCCAGGGAAAGGTCGGCAACCTTGAAGTCACCGGTGATGTCGGTCGACATGCGTCTGCTCCTCGCGGATGGGGGGTGGGGCACGGCCAAGGTCCTCGGGTGCGTCGCAGCACGACGCGGCCGCACGGGTGCGCGGCAACGCCCGGGGCGTCCCGGTCCACGGTGCGGACGGGCTCCCCGCTGCTCGGCACAAACCGTCGGAGGACCTCTCTCCCTCGACCGGTGCGCGCCCTCCCGGGTGCGGACCACCGATCGACCGCCATCAGCAGCGACGTTCTGGCACTGATGACGAATCTACACCGGCGGCCCCGGGGTCCGGCGCGCTACGACCGATTTCGGCCGCGGCCCGCGGCCCGGCCGGCGCCGCCGGAAGGTGCCGCCGGAAGGTGCCCGCGGACGGGTCAGTGCGCGCCCGGCACCGGCCCGCCGGGCGTGGCGTACGGGTCGTCGCCCGCGGCCTCCTTGTCGGCGCTGTAGATGTCGGGCTCCAGGTAGATGACCCGGGCGATCGGGACGGCGCGGCGCACCCGCACCTCGGCGGCGTCGATCGCCTCGGCCACCTGGGTGGCGGTGTCCTCCGCGTTGACCGCGATCTTGGCGGCGACCAGCAGCTCCTCGGGGCCGAGGTGCAGGGTCCGCATGTGGATGACGCGGGCGACGGTGTCGTGGTCCACCAGGGCGTCGCGGATCTCGGCCACCACCTCGGGGTGGGCGGACTCGCCGATCAGCAGAGACCTCGTCTCCAGTACCAGCACGACCGCGATGGCGATCAGCAGCGCGCCGATCGACAGGGTGCCGATGCCGTCCCAGACGCCGTTCCCGGTGATCGCGGTCAGCCCGACGCCCAGCAGCGCGAGGACGAGGCCGATCAGCGCGCCGGTGTCCTCCAGCAGGACGACCGGCAGCTCCGGTGCCTTGGCCCGGCGGATGTAGGCGGGCCAGCCGTGCCCGCCCTTGTCCTTGAGAGCCTCGCGGTAGGCGGTGAAGAAGGACCACGCCTCCAGACCGATGGCCAGCACGAGCACGCCGATCGGCCAGTACCAGTTGTCCAGCTCGTGCGGGTGGGCGACCTTCTCGTAGCCCTCGTAGAGGGCGAACATGCCACCGACGCTGAACAGCACGATGGAGACCAGGAAGGCGTAGATGTAGCGCTCGCGCCCGTAGCCGAACGGGTGCTCGGGGGTGGCCCGGCGCTGCGAGCGCTTGCCGCCGATCAGCAGCAGCACCTGGTTGCCGGAGTCGGCCAGCGAGTGGACGCCCTCGGCCAGCATCGAGGACGAGCCGGAGAACGCGAAGGCCACGAATTTGCCGACCGCGATGCCCAGGTTCGCGGACAGGGCCGCGACCAGGGCCTTGGTACCGCCTTCGGTGCTCATGCTCGGGATGGTCCCTCCGCCGGGGGCCGTACAGCCCGCGCTCAGTCGTTGTCGAGCGCATACGGTACCGGGCCGCCGCCCCCGGGCTCAGGACTGCGCGGCCGCGAGCCCGAGGTAGACGGCGGCGAAGTCGGTCAGCGCCACCAGGTCGGCCAGTGCGTGCAGCGGGTCGGGCCGGGCGCTGGCGTACTCGGTGAGCCGGACGTCGTGGCCGGTGGCCAGCCGGTGGGCACGGCTGACGCCGAAGCCGCGGGGGCTCTCGTCGTCGGCCGGTACCTCGGCCGGGCCCTCCTCCTCCGCCTCCGGCCCGGCCGGCCGCTCGCCCGGGCGGCCGGCCCCGGGGGCCGCCGGGGCGTGCCGCAGCAGCAGCACCTGGAGGTGCAGCGGGTCGGGCTCGTCGACCCGGTCGCGGAAGAAGTCGTCGGGGTCGGCACCGGCACCGAGCTGCCCGGTGAACATGCCCCGGTGCGCGGTCAGCACCTGCGGCAGCAGGCCGGCGAGCGCCGGGCGGCCGGCGCGGTCCGCGAGCTGGGCCGCGAACCGGGTGGCCGCCGCCCCCGCCACCGGGCCCTCGGCCCAGAGCAGCGGGACGGTGCCGGCCAGCCGGGCGGCCAGGCTCTTGGCCGGATTGGTGTACGCGGCGGCGTCCGGCCGGCAGCGGACGGCGGTCGCGTCCAGCAGGTCCGCGGTGGCGGCCGGCGCGTCGTACGGCAGCTGGGTGACGCCGAGCTTCTGGCAGAGCGCGAGGAGCGGGGCGAGGTGGGCCCAGAGCGCGGCCGGGTCCTCGGCGGGCAGGTCGGGCTCGGTGGCCGGGCCGGCCGGCGGCGTGCCGTCGTCGGGCAGGTTCGGCGGCACGTACGGCAGGGGCAGCGCCCGCACCTGGAGGGCCGCTCCGGCCAGCGGGCTGCCGGCCGGTGCGGTGACCACGATGGCGCAGCCGCGGGCGTAGGCCTGTTCGGCGAGCGCGATCAGGCCCTGCTCACCGCCGTTCGCGGAGCTGATCACCAGCAGGTCGAGCGGTCCGGCCCAGCCGGGGAGCTGCCAGCCGAGCCCGTCGGTGAAGACGGGCGGCGCGACGGACCGGTCGGTGCGCGGGACGGCGGCGACGTCGGCCGGCGACAGCGGGGTGACCAGCGTGGAGGTGCCGGCCAGGGCGGCGAGCATCTCACCCGCCGTCAGGGCGCTGCCGTGTCCGGCGACCAGGACCGAGCGCGGGCGGCCGTCGGGCCGCAGCCGGTCGACGCCGGCGGCGTCGGCGAGGCGCAGCGCGGTACGGACCCGGGCGCCGGCGCCCGCGAGGGCGAGCAGGGCCCGGTCGTGGTCGGCGCGCCGGAGGGCGGCCGGGTCGTCGAGCAGGGTGTCGTCGAGCATGCGGCGGGCCTCCGGCTGCTGGCTGGGCGCTGAGGGCTGCGGGGCAGAGGACTTGCGGGGCTGCGGGACTGCGGGCGGGGCGAGTGGGCCGGACGGGCCGAGCGGGCCGGACGGCGGGGCCGGGCGGATCCGCGGGGACGGGATCCGCCCCCAAGGATCAGGCCGGGCGGCGGGCCTCGTCCACCAGCAGCACCGGAATGCCGTCCCGGACGGGGTAGGCGAGGCCGCAGCTCTCGCCGGTGCAGATCAGCTCGGGCTGGTCCTCGCTGCCGCCCTCGGTGAGCGCGGCCCGGCACTGCGGGCAGACCAGGATCTCCAGCAGGAAGGATTCGAGCTTCATGGTGTTCGGCTCCCAGGTTCGGGTGGCAGGGGTCTCAGGGGTGGCACGGCGGTGCCCCGGCCGGTAGGAAACCCTACCGGCCGGGGCACAACGGGCGTGCGTCAGGCGCGGACGATGGCGAGGACGCCGTCGCGCAGCTCGGCCATCCGCGCCGGGTCCTTGGCCTCGACGTTCAGGCGCAGCAGCGGCTCGGTGTTGGAGGCGCGCAGGTTGAACCACCAGTCCGGGCCCGCCACGGTGAGGCCGTCCAGCTCGTCCACCGTGGTGCCCTCCTGGCCGGCGTAGGCGGCGCGGACGGCGGCGGAGCGGTCGGCCTGGTCGGCGACGGTGCTGTTGATCTCGCCGGAGGCGGCGTAGCGGTCGTACTCGGCGGTGAGCGCGGAGAGGGTCTCCTGCTGTCCGCCGAGGGCGGCCAGCACGTGCAGGGCGGCGAGCATGCCGGTGTCGGCGCGCCAGAAGTCGCGGAAGTAGTAGTGCGCGGAGTGCTCGCCGCCGAAGACGGCGTCGGTGACGGCCATCTCCTGCTTGATGAAGGAGTGGCCGACCCGGGTGCGGACCGGCTTGCCGCCGAGCTCGACGACCACCTCGGGGACGGTCCAGGAGGTGATCAGGTTGTGGATGACGGTCGGCTCGGCCTCGCCGGCCGCCCGGGCCCGGGCGATCTCCCGGACGGCGACCAGCGCGGTGATCGCGGACGGCGAGACCGGCTCGCCGCGCTCGTCGACGACGAAGCAGCGGTCGGCGTCGCCGTCGAAGGCGAGGCCGAGGTCGGCGCCGACCTCGCGGACCTTGGCCTGGAGGTCGACCAGGTTCTTCGGGTCGAGCGGGTTGGCCTCGTGGTTGGGGAAGGTGCCGTCCAGCTCGAAGTACATCGGCACGAGGTCGAGCGGCAGGCCGTCGAAGACGGTCGGCACGGTGTGGCCGCCCATGCCGTTGCCCGCGTCGACGACGACCTTGAGCGGGCGGATCGCGGTGAGGTCGACCAGGCCCAGCAGGTGGTCGGCGTAGCCGCGCAGGGTCTCCTGCGCGGAGAGCGCACCCGGCTTGACGTCGCGCACGGGGACGGTGACGGTGTCGTCCTCGGCGGTCCAGGACTCGACCAGCTCGCGGATCTCGGCGAGGCCGGTGTCCTGGCCGACCGGGGCGGCACCGGCGCGGCAGAGCTTGATGCCGTTGTACTCGGCCGGGTTGTGGCTGGCGGTGAACATCGCGCCGGGCAGGTCGAGCTTGCCGCTGGCGTAGTACAGCTGGTCGGTCGAGCAGAGGCCGATCTCGACCACGTCGGCGCCGTAGGCCGCGGCACCCTCGGCGAAGGCCCGGCTCAGGGACGGGGAGGAGGGCCGCATGTCGTGGCCGACCACGATCGCGGTCGCTTCGGTGACCTGGACGAACGCGGCGCCGAAGGCGCGCGCAAGGCTCTCGTCCCACTGGTCCGGGACCACGCCTCGTACGTCGTACGCCTTCACGAGCTGCTTGAGGTCGCGCACTGCGGCTCCACCCTGGTTCTCTGTCTGATCGGCGGGCTGGTCGCCCATGGTCACGATACGTCCGAGGACGGCACCTGTCGGTACCCGGACAGGGGGGCAGCGTACCGGGAGGCGGCGGGCGGGCGGTCCGCGGCGGGGGGTGGGGGCGGGCCGGACCGGGGCTCAGTTGTCGGGCGAGCGCAGCACGCGCAGGTGGCCGCGGCGGCCGGCCTCGGTGGACTCGCCCTCGGGGCCCCGGCCCTGACGCGGGGTCTGCGGGCGGGCGGCCTCGCGGACGGCGTTGGCGAGCGCTTCGAGGTCGTCGCTGCTGCGGCGGAGCGGGCCGGCCTCGGCGGCGAGCCGGACGACCTCCCAGCCGCGCGGGGCGGTGAGGCGCTCGGCGTGCTCGGCGCACAGGTCGTAGCAGTGCGGCTCGGCGTAGGTCGCGAGCGGGCCGAGGACGGCGGTGGAGTCCGCGTAGACGTACGTCAGCGTTGCGACGGCCGGTCGGCCGCACGCGGTCCGCGAACAACGACGTACAGAGCTCACGAGGGTGGACGGTACAGCACTCCTCGCCGGGGAGCGAAGACCGCCTGCCCGGAGGGTGTGCCGTGTCGCGGCCCGTGCGCCCGTCCGTGCATCCGCCACCCCTGGCGATTCGGTGCCGGGGTGGTCCACTTCCGACCGTCCAAGGACTACCCTCGGCAGTGATATGGACAGCTCTGCACCGCAGTCATCGACGGGACCTTCACGCCGCCCCCGGCACCGCGACCGGCACGGCAGGGGCCTGCGCGGCCCGCTGGCGCCTCCCCAGGTGCCGATCTCGCTCACCCGCTCCGAGTTGTTCGACGACTACGTGCGCGAGTCGGTGGAGCGGCTGGAGCGGCGCTGGCCGCAGCTGATCGAGGTGGAGTTCGCCGTCCAGGAGGTGCCGCTGCACGAGGCCCAGGGCCCGGACGCGGACGGCGGGGTGCCGCTGGGCCGGGTGTCGCCGGGGCAGCAGGGGCGGAAGAGCCAGATCGTGGTCTACCGGCGGCCGGTGGAGATCCGGGCGAAGTCACGGGAGGACCGCGCGGCGCTGGTGCACGAGATCCTGATCGAGCAGGTGGCGGAGCTGCTGGGGCTGTCCCCGGACGCCATCGACCCGCGGTACGACGAGGACTGACGGCGACGGCGCGCGACGGCCCGCCGCCGCGGGCCCGCGCGCAAGCACGCATGAGGGGCGGTACCCGGAGGTCTCCGGGTACCGCCCCTCGTCGTCGGCGGGTCAGCGCAGCACGACGCCCGGGTTCTGGGCGGCCTGCGGGACCTTGACGGTGCTGCGGTCGTCGCGCAGCGCCTGGACGGTGAACATCGGGACGTCCTTGACCGGGAGGGCCAGCATCCGGGCGGCCACCACCGGGCCGCCGGAGACGGTCTCCACGGTCAGCGCGAAGCTGCCGTTGAGACCGCCCGGCTCGGGCGCCGGGAGGGCGACCGTGCCGCCGGCCGGGAGCTGGACCTCCTTGCTGACCGGCGTGCCGCCGCCCGTCCCGGCCGAGGCGGTGACCTTCACGGTCGCGGCCTCCCCGGCGGAGGTGAGGAACAGCGTGGCCGCGCCGCCGCCCCGGTTGTCGGCCACCGTGGCGCGGGCGCCGACCGGGACGGTACCGGTCAGCCAGGCCGCGTCGGACTTGCCGTTCTGCCCGGCGCGGTCGACCCGCAGGCCGGCCACCACGGGGGTGGGGTGCTTGTCGTCGCTGGGCGACAGCCGCAGGCCGGCCACCTCGTCGCGGGTGACCTTGCCGAGGTCGACAGCGGCCACCTGGCCGGCCTTGATGTGGATGGACTCGTTGCCGGCCGGGACGAACCAGCCGTTCTTGCCGGAGAGCTCGATCTTCAGGTCCGCGTCGTCCTCCGGCGGGGCCCAGACCACCAGGCGGGCGCCGGCGGTGTCGGCCGGCAGGCCGGGGATCACCTGGGTGGGCGCCGGGTCGGCGGAGGCGGGCACCCAGTCGGCGCCCTTGGCGCCGTCGGCGGCGTGCAGGGCGGCGCCGACCCGGCCGGTGCGGACGACCACGTGCACGGCGAGGTCGGTGACCTGGCCCTTGCTGATGGTCGGCAGCAGGACGGACTGGGAGCTGCCGGGGGCGACGGAGATGCCGTTGGCGGCATCGTTGTCGATCAGGCCCTTGTCGCCGTACAGCTTGATGTCGACGACGGCGGCGGTGGACTCGGTGTTCACCAGGCTGACGTAGTCCGTGCGGTCACCGGCGGTGCTGGCCCCGGCGAACCAGAAGCTGGTGCCGGCCGGGGTGCAGGTGATGCCGGACAGGCCGCTCCCGCGCTGCTCGGTGACGGTGGTGGTCTGGGTGACGGTGAAGCCGGGCGCCAGGGCGCCGGTGGCGACCGCCCCGGTGCCGGGCGCGGTGTCGCCGTTCGCGGCCGGGCCGGTGACGGGCGTGCCGGGCTTGGTCGCCGTCAGCCGGGCGTCGGCGGGTGCGGCGCCCTTGTCGGGCGCCGGCGTGCCGGCGGCCGACGGTGCCGGGGCCGCGGGCGTGGAGGGCGCCGCCGAGGGGGCGGCGGTCGGCGGGGTGGCGGGGGCGGCCGCGTCGGCGATCCAGCCGCTGCCGGCGGGCGCCGCGTCGGCCCCGGCCGCGCCGCCGGGCGGGGCGTACGCGGTGAGGCTGGTCGAGCCGGTCAGCCCCTGGAGCGGCTGCGGGCAGACCGCGGCCGTCCGCTCGACCTGCGCCGTGGTGGCGGTGCCGCCGTGGCCGGCGCCGGCCGGTGCGGCCGGCGGTCGCAGCTGGGCGACGCCGAACACCACCGCGAGCACGGCGGCGGCGGCCAGCAGCGACTGGGTGGTCCTGGTCCCTCCGCCGGTCCGGGCGGCGCCGGCGGAGAAGCCGGCGCTGCCCTCCGCCGGCGCGGTGCCGGCCGGGGCCTGCGGCTTCTTCTTGAACGCGGGCTTCTTCATCGCGGGTCAGCTCCCCGATCCGTGGTGGTGCGGGTACCGACCCGGCCCATGGGGGTTGTTGGGGTCGTTCGGGTCGTTCGGGTCGTAGTAGCCCTCGCCCTGCGGCGGGCTGGCCTCCCACGGCTGCTGCCCGTCCTGCTGGTACGGGTCGTAGCCGTACTGCTGGTCCTGCGGGTACTGCTCGTAGCCCTGGCCGCCGCCCTGTTGCGGGTAACCCTGCTGCGGGTAGCCGTCCGGGCCGTAGCCCTGGCCGCCGCCGTACGGCGCGGCCGCCGGCTGCTGCGCGGGCTGGGCGTACCCCCGGCCGAAGGCCGGGGAAGGGTCGTAGCTGTACGGGTCGGCCTGCTGGTAGCCCTGGTACGGGTCGGCGTACGGCTCGGCGTCCTGGACGGCGGCGGCCGCGCGGACCGCCTCGGCCTGCGGTTCGCCGGCGGGCTGGGCCGGGATCGCGCCCGGCCGGCCGTCGTACACCCCGCTCTCGCCGTCGCCGTCCGCGGCCTCGCCGCCCTCGCGTTCGGCCATCCGGCGGGCCCGGCGGCTGCCGGGGGCGGGCGCCTGCGCCTGGGCGGCGGCGGCCAGCGCGGCGGCGGCGACCACCTCCTCGGGCAGGTCGTCGTCCTTGTGGCTGCGGCGGCCGGGCAGGGCCAGCACCAGGATGGTCAGGCCGAGCAGGAACTGCGCCCAGATCCAGCCGGTGTGCAGCAGGCTGCCGTCCCGGGTGACGACGAGCTTGCCGCCGCCGGCCGGGAGCTTGAAGCCCTGCGCCCAGCCGTCGACGGTGGTGGACGGCAGCGCGGTGCCGTCCAGGGTCGCCTTCCACTCGGCGGCGGCGGGCTCGGCGAGGCGGAGCACCCGGCCGTCGGGGCCGGCCGGGACGGTGGTGGCGAGGTCGCGCTCGCCGGACGGGACCACCACCGGGGCGGCGCCCGGGGCGGTGATCAGCGCACGGGTCGCCGGGGCGCCGGTGACCTGCCAGAGCGCGGCCCCGCCGTCCTGGTTGGCCTTGACCAGGCCGGGGGTGGTGTCCAGGACGTCCTTGAAGGCGGCGATCGCCGCCTTGTCGACCAGCACGTAGGCGATGCCGTAGCCGGACAGTGCACCGGCCTGGTCGGCTCCGGAGCCGGCGAGCAGACTGCCGACGACCTTGTTCAGGCCCTCGGTGGTGCCGGTCGCCGGGTCGACGGTGGACTCGGCCTGGCCGAGCGTCAGGCCGGCGCCGCGCACCAGGGTGTACTGGACCGAGCCGCCCTTCGGGTCCCCGGTGACGACCAGGGTGCGGGACCGGTCACTGGTACCGGCCTGCTCGGCGATGAACGCGGGCACCTGGGCGGCGCTGCCGCGGTGCAGCGGACCGTCGGCGCCGGTGACGGCCCACCAGACACCGGTACCCAGCGGGGCCAGCACCGCGGCCGCCACCACCAGGGCGGCGACCGGCTGGCGCCAGCCGAAGGCGATGCCGGCGACGCGGGCGTTGGCGCCGTCGGCGCCGATCGCGGCGGCGGCCAGCAGGGCGATGCCCGCCAGCAGCGAGGCCGGGCCGGCCCAGGCGGGCACGGCCGGGCCGCCGGAGGCGGGGGTCACCGTGGTGCCGGCCACCGCGACCGCGAAGACCATGCCGGCGCCGGCGGCGCCCCAGGCGGCGAGCACCGCGCGGCGGCGGTCGGCGCGCAGCAGTGCGGCCAGCGCGGCGAGCACCACGCCCGCCGAGAGCCAGACCGGCGGCACCCCGGCACCACCGGGGTTGACCAGCAGCAGCCCGAACGCGCTCGCCCCGCCGCCGTGCAGACCGGGCAGGCCGGCCTCCAGCAGCAGCCGCTGCGGGTGCGTGAGCACCTGCAGCGACCAGGGCGCGAGCACCAGCACCGGCACCGCGAGGATCACCAGGACGCGCAGGCCGAGCAGGCGCAGCGCCGCCCCGCCGGAGCCGAACGCCCCGCCCCGCACCACGGCGGCGGCCAGCATGGCCAGGCAGAGCGGCAGCGCCAGCGCCCAGGCGAGCGGGACGAAGGCGGTGGCCAGGGTGAGCAGCAGGACGGTCATCCAGACCGGGCGCCAGCCGGGCCGGGCGCCCTTGGCGGCGCTCTCGGCGCGGATGCCGAGGCCGGCGCTGATCGCGGCCGCGCGGGCCAGCGGCGGCAGCAGCACGGCCAGGACGGCGGTGCCGATCCGGCCCTGGGCGAGCGCGCCGGTGGCGGCGGGCAGCAGCGCGTAGGTGGCGCTGGCCCAGGCGCGGACCAGCTTGGAGTCGATCAGCGGCCGGGAGACCAGGTAGGCGCTGACGGCGGCGAGCGGCACCGCGAGGACGACCAGCAGGGTGACCGCGAGGTCGGCGTGGTCGAACAGCATCCAGGAGAGCACCGACAGCACGCCGAGGTACGGCGGTGCGGCGGAGGCGGAGCCGGTGCCGACGGGGTGCCAGGCGTCCGCGTACATGGCCCAGAGGCCGCCGGCGCCGCCGGTGGCGGGCAGCAGGGCGCCGCCGAAGAGGTCGCCGCTGCCGAACAGGCCGCGGCAGGCGGCCAGGGCGAAGACCAGCAGCGCGGCGAAGAGCACCGGCGCGGGGCGCCGGGCCAGCTTCTTGAGCAGGGTGAACTGCTCGACGACGAGGTCCTCGGAGTCCTCGTCCCCCGGGCCGGCCTCGACCGAGCCGTGCCGGCCGGCCCCGGCGTCGTCGGCGCCCCCTATGCCGAGGGAGCCGATGACGCCCTCGGCGGCGAGCCGGGCCGTGGCGCCGGGCGCGGGGAAGAGCGTGCGGTCGTCCAGCGCGTCGGCGGCCCTGGTCCGGGCCCGGCGTTTGCGGGCGGCCAGCAGCCTGGGTAGCCGGACCAGTTCGTGCCCCAGGCCGGCGAGTTCGTCGAAGGCCTGTTTCGGGTCCTTGCCGAGCAGGTTGGTGACGACCCGCAGCAGGGTGCCGAGCACCAGCCGGAGCAGGACGTAGGGGAAGAGCGCGCCCTTGGAGTTGGCGAGCAGCGTGTAGACGGCGCCGGCCTTGTCGAGCCGGTGCGGGTGGGAGGGGCCGCAGTCGATGGCGCGGCGCTCACGGCTGGCCGCCTCGGCGTGCCGCAGCACGGCGTCGGGGGCGACCACGACGCGGTGGCCGGCGGCGTTGACCCGCCAGCAGAAGTCGGTGTCGTCGCGCATCAGCGGCAGCGCCCGGTCGAAGCCGCCGAGCTCCTCGAAGACGTCGCGGCGCACCAGCATGCCGGCGGTGGAGACGGCGAGCACCGGGCGGACCTGGTCGTGCTGGCCCTGGTCCTGCTCGCGGCGGTCGAGGCCCGTCCAGCGGCGGCCGGAGCGCGCGATGGTGACGCCGACCTCCAGCAGCTGGCGGCGGTCGTACCAGCTGCGCAGCTTGGGGCCGACGACGGCGGCGCTGGGGGTGGAGTCGGCGACCTGGAGGAGCCGGCGCAGCGCGTCGCTCTGCGGTTCGCAGTCGTCGTGCAGCAGCCAGAGCCACTCGACCGGCCGGGTCTCGCGCGGGCCGCCGCGGCCGAGGTCGTCCTCGTGGCCGAGCGGGTCGCCGAAGTCGTCCCAGCCGCCGGTGACCGGGTCGTACCCGGAGGGGTCGAGCCGGTAGGGGAGGTCCTCCGGGCGCAGCGGCGGGCTGTTGAAGACCGCCTCGCCGACCGCGGTGCCGAAGCCGGCCCGGCGGCCGAGCACGATCGGGCCGCTCTCGGGCAGCCAGTCGGCGAGGGTGTCGGCGAGCAACTGCGGGGAGTTGTCGGTGGAGCCGGTGTCGACGGCGAGCACCCGCTGGACCTGGCGGTCCTGGCCCAGCAGGCCGGCCAGGGCCTGCGGCAGCCAGCGGGCACCGTCGTGCGAGACGATCACCGCGGTGACCAGGTGGCGCGGATAGGCGGGCGGCCTGGCAGCGGTGAAGCCGCTCTGGTGGCTGTAGACGGTCATCGAGTGCGCGGGCCCCAGTTCTCGGTGGACACAGCCGGTGAACGGCAACCGGATGGCGCACCACACTAACGGCTCCGGATGGCGGCTTTGTCCGCGGTGTCCGTGGAGAGGCTGTGGACGAGCGGCCCGGGAACGGCACGCCGGGGCCCGGGAACACGAAAGCGCCCCACCGCGGCGGTGAGGCGCCCGTACTGCTGTGTGGTTGTCGGAGGGTCGGCGGGGCCAGGGGCCGACCGGCTCAGACCGCGCTCTTCTTGAGGCGCCGGCGCTCGCGCTCGGAGAGACCGCCCCAGATGCCGAACCGCTCGTCGTTGGCGAGGGCGTACTCCAGGCACTCGGAGCGGACCTCGCAGGCGAGGCAGACCTTCTTGGCCTCGCGGGTGGAGCCGCCCTTCTCCGGGAAGAAGGACTCGGGGTCGGTCTGGGCGCACAGTGCGCGCTCCTGCCAACCGAGTTCCTCTTCCTCCTCCTCGATGCCGTCACCGATCAACAGCTCAAAGAGCTCGCTCATGTGGCGCGCCTCCTCTGCCCCTATTTGGCGTCCCCGTGGTTGCCGTTGCCTCGTGCGGCTGACGACACGAGTGAAATTACAGTTGCGTCACTCTGGCCCAGTCAAGCCGAGCTCTGGTATTGGGGCCGGGATTCACTCCTCGGCACCAAGCCGTTACGAATAGTGTACATAACCGGACACATCGGACTTACCGACCGGAAACCGTCGAACCGTCCGCAACCATCGGCCGCGTGACATGCAGTCACCGTCACAGGCCGGTCATCGGGCTGCCTTCCCGGCGATCTTCCCATCGAAACATAGAGGGTGATTTATCACTCCATCGGGTAGTTCATGACCTATCCCGCCCGATTGCCCCGACTCCTGGGTTGACACCGGCCCCACGGATGCGGTCTCCTTTCCCTCATGTCAGAGTTCGCCAGCCCCCGGAGCGGTTCCACGCTCCGCCGTGCCGTGAACTCTTGTTGTCGCCTCTGTTCCTGCTGTATCTAGGCGCACGCGTCCCACCGCGCGCCGCCCAGGAAGCACAGAGGCCGCCCGCGGACTTCCCGCCCCAGGACATCCCCGGATCCGGCTGATCCCTGACGAACCAGCCGTACACCGAGGACGACCCCGTGCGAATGACCCGCCTCCGCAAGCGGAACCGCGACCGCAGCAAGCTCGCCCGCCGCGACCTCGCGCCGACCACCACTCCCCCCGTCACCACCGGCCCCGGGCACCCCTGGGCCGACGGCCTCAGCGATGTCTCCATCGCCGGCGACCCGCTCGCCTTCCCGCACCTGGCCCGCACCGACCTGCCCAGCCACCCCACCACCGTGGCCGGCTACGCCCAGCTGGTCCGCGAGATCGCCGCCGACCGGGCCCGCTGGGAGCCGCTGGTCCGCTACGACGCACTCACCCGCTGGTACGCGCGGCTGGAGACCGGCCCCGGCTACGAGGTCTGGCTGCTCAGCTGGCTGCCCGGGCAGAGCAGCGGCTTCCACGACCACGGCGTCTCCTCCGGCGTCATGACCGTCGTCGAGGGCGAGCTCGTCGAGCGCTCCCTCACGCACGCCGGTGAAGGAGCGCGCACCCTGCGCCCCGGCGGGCAGCGGGTGTTCTCCTCCGGCTACCTCCACGAGGTGGTCAACGCCACCCTGGGGCCCGCCGTCTCCATCCACCTCTACACGCCGGGCCTGACCGAGATGAACCAGTACGGCGGCACCGTCGTCCCCGAGCAGCACCCGCAGGAGCAGGCCGAGGCCCACTGACCACGGGCAGCGGCGACGGTCGGTCGACGGTCGGGCTGACGACCTGTCGGGCCGTGGCAGGATGGGCGCATGCGCATCGTGGCACTGGCAGGCGGGATCGGCGGAGCGCGTTTCCTGCGCGGACTCCGGGAGGCCATCGGTCCGGAGGACGAGATCACCGTCATCGGCAACACCGGTGACGACATCCACCTCTTCGGGCTGAAGGTCTGCCCCGACCTCGACACCGTCATGTACACCCTCGGCGGGGGCATCCACGAGGAACAGGGCTGGGGCCGGACCGACGAGACCTGGTCGATCAAGGCCGAGATGAAGGAGTACGGTGTCGGGCCCGAGTGGTTCGGCCTCGGCGACCGCGACTTCGCCACCCACCTCGTCCGCAGCCAGATGCTCACCGCCGGCTACACCCTCAGCCAGGTCACCGAGGCGCTCTGCGTGCGCTGGCAGCCGGGCGTCCGGCTGCTGCCGATGAGCGACGACCGGGTCGAGACGCACGTGCGGATCACCGACGAGGCCGGCACCCGGGCGATCCACTTCCAGGAGTACTGGGTCAAGCTGCACGCCGCCGTCGACGCCGAGGCGATCGTCCCGGTCGGCGCGGAGACCGCCGAGCCCGCACCCGGGGTGCTGGAGGCCATCGCCGCCGCCGACGTGATCCTCTTCCCGCCGTCCAACCCGGTCGTCTCGATCGGCACCATCCTCGCCGTCCCCGGCATCCGGGCCGCGGTCGCCGCGGCCCCCGCACCGGTGGTCGGGCTCTCCCCGATCATCGGCGGGGCGCCGGTGCGCGGCATGGCCGACAAGGTGCTCGCCGCCGTCGGCGTCGAGGCGACCGCGGAGGCCGTCGCGCTGGACTACGGGAGCCGGGCCGCGCGGCGCGGCGGCGCGGGCGGGGGCGGCGGTGAGCACCGCGCGGGCCTGCTGGACGGCTGGCTGGTGGACACCGCCGACGAGGCCGCCGTCGCCGTCGTCGAGGCCGGCGGGATCGCCTGCCGGGCCGTCCCGCTGCTGATGACCGACGTCGCCGCCACCGCCGAGATGGCCCGGGCCGCCCTGGCGCTCGCCGAGCAGGTCCGGGCGTGAACCCGGCCGCTCTGCACGTCCTGCCGGTCGGCGGGCTGCCGGAGATCGACGCCGGGGCCGACCTCGCCGGGCTGATCGCCAAGGCCGGCGGCTACGAGGACGGCGACATCCTGCTCGTCACCTCGAAGATCGTCAGCAAGGCCGAGGGCCGGCTGCTGCACGCCGCCGACCGCGAGGCCGCGATCGACGCCGAGACCGTCCGCGTGGTCGCCCGGCGCGGCCCCGCCCGGATCGTCGAGAACCGCAACGGCCTGGTGATGGCCGCCGCCGGCGTCGACGCCTCCAACACCGCCCCCGGCACCGTGCTGCTGCTGCCCGAGGACCCGGACGCCTCGGCGCGCGCCCTGCGCGCCCGCCTCCAGCAGCTCACCGGGCGCCGGCTCGCCGTCGTCGTCACCGACACCTTCGGCCGGCCCTGGCGCAACGGGCTCACCGACGTCGCCATCGGCGCCGCCGGGCTGCCCGTCCTGGAGGACCACCGGGGCCGCACCGACTCGCACGGCAACGAACTGGCGCTCACCGTCACCGCCACCGCCGACGAACTCGCGGCCGCCGCCGACCTGGTCAAGGGCAAGGCCACCGGCACCCCGGTCGCCGTGGTCCGCGGCCTCGGCCACCTCGTCACCGCCGAGGACGGCGACGGCACCCGGCCGCTGATCCGCGCCGCCGCCGACGACATGTTCCGGCTCGGCACCTCCGAGGCCCTGCGGCAGGCCGTCACCCTGCGGCGCACCGTCCGCGCCTTCGGCCCCGACCCCGTCGACCCCGGCGCCGTCCGCCGCGCCGTCGCCGCCGCGGTCACCGCGCCCGCCCCGCACCACACCACGCCGTGGCGCTTCGTACTGCTGGAGTCGCCCGGGGCGAGGACGAAGCTGCTGGACGCGATGCTCGCCGCCTGGCAGCGCGACCTGCGCGAGCTCGACGGCTGGGACGACGCGAAGATCGCCCGCCGGACGGCGCGCGGCGACGTCCTGCGCGCCGCGCCCTACCTGGTCGTCCCCTGCCTGGTGATGGACGGCTCGCACGACTACCCCGACGAGCGCCGCGCCACCGCCGAACGCGAGATGTTCACCGTCGCCGTCGGCGCCGCCGTGCAGAACCTGCTGGTCGCCCTCACCGGCGAGGGCTACGGCTCCGCGTGGGTCTCCTCCACCATGTTCTGCCGCGACACCGTCCGCGCCGCCCTCGACCTGCCCGCCCACTGGGACCCGATGGGCGCCGTCGCCGTCGGCCGCCCCGCCGAACCCCCGCGCGAACGGCCCGAGCGCAGCGCCGACGCCTTCGTCGAGGTCCGCTAGGCATCACTTCAACCGGCTCGCGTCACCGGTGCCGGTGGTCGTTGGGGGTGAGGCGGGGACCGTAGCGGGGGGCGTGGGTGCCGGTGGACATCAGCAGGCGGCAGAGCCGGTGGCGGTGCGGGCGGAAGGGCTCCAGGAGGGCCAGCATCTGCGCGTCGTCGCTGCGCGGTCGGCCGGCCAGCGCCCAGCCGACCAGGTTGGGCAGGTGGTAGTCGCCGACCGAGACGGCGTCCGGGTCTCCGTTGCTGCGCTGGAGGGTCTCGGCGGCCGTCCAGACGCCGACACCCGGCACGGCGGTCAGCCGGGCGAAGGCCTCGGTGTGCTCCATCGCGGAGGCCTCCTCCAGCCGGGGAGCCAGCCGGACGACGCGCTGGACGGTCGCGGCGCGCTTCGGATCCACCCCCGCGCGGTGCCACTCCCAGCTCGGCACGAGCGACCACTCCCGGGCCGACGGCGCCACCCGCATGCCCTCGGCCGGGCCGGGGGCCGGGGTGCCGAAGTCGCGCAGCAGGGTCCGCCAGGCGCGGTACGCCTCGTCGGTGGTGACCTTCTGCTCCAGGATCGCCGGCACCAGTGACTCCAGGACCAGCCCGGTCCGGGTGAGCCGCACCCCGGCCGCCCGCCGCTGCGCCTCCCGCAGCGGGCCCGGTGGCAGGACCAGGCCGGCCGGGTCGTCCTGCGCGCCGAGCAGGGCCGGCAGCCGGTCCAGCAGCCAGGCGGCGCCCGGGCCCCAGGCGTCCGCCTCGACGGTGCCCTCGGCCGGGCGGGCGAGCACCCGCAGGGTGCCGATGCCGGCCGGCGTCCGGGAGGCCCGCCAGACCGCGCCGTCCCCGGTCGTCCGGTAGGCCGGATCGGCCGGGCCCCGGCGCAGCGGCAACAGCGTCCGGGCCACGTCCAACGGGAAGCCCGGCTGCCAGCGGCGCACCGCCGCCGGCCCGGTCGCAGCCTCGCCCGTCGCCACCGTGCCGCTCCTCCGCTGTCCGGCTCCACCGCCTTCGTCGACCATGGGGGTATGAACGATACGCGGCTGCCGCAGCTGTCCCCCGAGGACGAGCACGCCGTCCGCGCGCTCTACCACCGGGCGCTGGACGGCTGGAACCTGCAGGACGGATCGGCCTACGCCGGACCGTTCGCCGAGGACGGGGAGGTGATCGGCCTCGACGGCACCCGGTACAGCGGGCGGTCGGTGATCGCGGCCGAACTGGGGCGGATCTTCACGGACCACGCCACGCCCGAGTACGTCGCCAAGGTGCGCCGGGTGCGGGCGCTCGGGCCGGGGGTGGCGCAGCTGGACGCGATCGCCGGGCTGGTGCCCGACGACGCGGAGACCCCCGACCCGGCGCTCGACGCACTGCAGACGGTGATCGCCGTCAACGCGGGCGCCGGGTGGCGGATCGCGCTGCTGCAGAACACCCCGGCCCGCTACGACCGGCGGCCGGACCTCGCGCGGGCGCTCGCCGCGGAGCTCCGGGCGCTGGTCGGGCGCGGGCCGGGGCCTGTGTAGTGCCAGGGCCTGTGCAGTGGGGACACGAGGGCGCGGTCAGCGCCCCTGGAGGTGGGCCGCCCAGGAGCGGATGTCGCCGAGGCGGCCGTAGAGGGCGCCTCCGGGGCAGTCCGTGTTGAAGGCGTCCCGGTGGCCGGAGACGGTGTCGAACGAGACGACCGTCCCCTTCGGGTAGCGGCTCTGCGAGGAGCCGGACGTCAGGTCGGTGCTGCCACCGGCGTCCTGGCCGGTGAGGCCGAGCTTCCAGGCGGCGATCTTGCTCACGCCGTCGACCAGGGCCTGCTCCGGGCTGTCCGAGGTGAAGGTGCCGAGCGCGGCGACTCCCGCGCTGTCGGTGTTGAAGCCGAGGGTGTGCGCGCCGAACACCGGCTGGTCGACCCCGCCGGCCCGGCCCTCGTAGACGGTGCCGCAGCGGTCGACCAGGAAGTTGTAGCCGATGTCCCGCCAGCCGTTGCTCTGTACGTGGTACTGGTAGATCGCCCGGATCATCTGCGGCGCGTCGCTGCACGCGTAGTCGGTGGCGGTGGCGGTGTGGTGCACGAAGACCGCCCGGACCGGCCCGGTGTAGACGAAGCCCGGGTCGCGCAGCGACTCGTCGGCGCCCCAGCCCGCCCGGGTGACGATGCCCGGCCGAGGTGCCTCGTGGTCGGCCCGCCGGCCGGGTGACGCGTCGGCCGGAAGGGTGCGCGGGACGGTGGGTGCGGCGGTGGCACCGTGACCGGGGTCGACCAGCTCGGCCCGCAGCCCGGCGGGCAGTCCGCGCGGACCGGGGGTGACCTCGATCGCCACACCGTCGCTGGGGCCGGTCCAGAGCGGCGCCGAGGCACCCCGTGCACCGTCCCGGCCGTCCCGCTCGTCGGGCGCGTCCTCGCCGTCGACGTCCAGGTGGCGCCACTCGCCCCACGTACCGGTGGCGATGCTGCGGGTCCGGACCCGGACCGAGCCGCCGTCCAGCGAGCCCCGTGGATCGTCCCAGCTGACCCCGACGAGTGAGAAGGGCTTGGTGGCGCGCGGTGTGAAGCCGTGCTCGGTGTGGCCCAGTGGCAGGGCCGTCACCGAGCCGTCACCGGCCGAGGTGCGCCGGGTCGGTGACGGATCGGCGACGGCACCGACGGCCAGTGGCTGGAGGAACAGGACGGCGGCGCAGCCCGCGGCGGCACCGGCAAGAAGTGAGATACGCATAAAAAGGATATTGGCGACAAACAGCTTCTGACGCCACGCCAGTTCACCCGCGTCCGGCACCCCTCCCGGTCGCCCGCCCGAAGGCCTTAGGCTGGGGCGCACCATGAATGCGCCTTTCGCTGCCGATGCCCACACCCCCGTCGAGCTGCTGCACGCATACCTGCGAGGTGGCACCCCTTCGGTCGACCCCGCGGCTCCACTGGTCACCTTCTACGACGACGCCACCGGCGAACGGGTGGAGCTCTCGGCCCGGACGTTCGACAACTGGGTGGCCAAGACCGCCAACCTCCTCCAGGACGAGCTGAACGCCGGGCCGGGCGACCGGGCCGCGCTGCTGCTGCCCGCCCACTGGCAGAGCGCCGTCTGGCTGCTGGCCTGCTGGTCGGTCGGGGTGGCGGCGGTGCCCGGCGGCGAGCCCGCCGACGCCGACCTGGTCGTCAGCGGCCCTGACGGCCTGGCGGCCGCCCAGGCGTGCGAGGGCGAGCGAGTGGCCCTCGCGCTGCGCCCGCTGGGCGGGCGCTTCCCCCAGCGCCCGGACGGGTTCCTCGACTACGCCGCCGAGGTGCCCGGCCAGGGCGACCGGTTCGCGCCCTACTCCCCCGTCACCCCGGACGCGCCCGCGCTGGAGACCGTTGTGGACGGCCTGCCGCTGAAGCTGACCGGCGACCAGACCGTGCGACTGGCCCGGGAGGGCGCGGCCCGACTCGGCATCGAGCCGGGCGACCGGGTGCTCTCCACCCTGTCCTTCGACGACTGGACGGGCCTGGAGGCCGGTCTGCTGGCGCCGCTCGCGGCCGGCGCCTCGGTGGTGCTCTGCCGCAACTCGGACGGCCTGGGCGCCGAACAGTGGGAGAAGCGGACCGAATCCGAACGGGTGACACTGCGCCTCGGGTAACCCCCGGCTCCGGCCCGGCGGGTAGGTATCCCCGCCATGGCCGAGGACGACACCGAGCACCCCCCGACCGACAACCCCCCTCCCGGGGACGCCCCCGCGGACCCGGACTCCCCGCCCGCACCCCGGCGGCGGCGCCGGCGATGGCTGATGATCACCGCCGGCGCCCTCGCCTTCCTGCTGGTCGCCTGCGGCACGCTGCTCTGGATCGCCTACCGCAAGCTCGACGGCAACATCCAGACCGACTCCGCCACCGACCGGCTGCTGGCCCGACTGGAGGCCGAACGGCCCAGCCGCACCGCCGGGGCCAAGGGCGCCGAGAACATCCTGCTGATCGGCAGCGACGACCGGACCGGCGCCAACGCCTCGTACGGGGAGGTGGGCGGCCAGCGCTCGGACACCACGATCCTGCTGCACGTGTCCGCGGACCGCCGGCACGCGACGGCCGTCTCCATCCCCCGCGACGTCATGGTCACCGTCCCGGCCTGCGAGAAGCCCGACGGCACCCGGAGCCGGTCCGCGCTGCTGCAGTTCAACGCCGCGTTCGAGACCGGCGGCCCGGCCTGCTCGATCCGGACGGTCGAGCAGCTGAGCGGCATCCGGGTCGACCACTACGTGATCCTGGACTTCACCGGCTTCAAGGCCATGGTGGACGCCGTCGGCGGGGTCGAGGTCTGCGTCCCGCAGGCGATCCACGACAAGGACGCCAAACTGGACCTCCCGGCCGGCCGGCAGACCCTGCACGGCGAGCAGGCGCTCGGCTACGTGCGGGCCCGGGAGACCCTCGGCGACGGCAGCGACACCCAGCGGATGGGGCGCCAGCAGCAGTTCCTGGCCGCGCTGATCCGCAAGGTGCAGTCGCAGGGCGTGCTGCTGAACCCGACCCGGCTCTGGCCACTGCTGGACGCGGCCACCTCCTCGGTGAAGGCCGACGGCGGGCTCTCCTCGCTGGGCGCGCTCTACGACCTGACGCAGGACCTGCGCGGCATCCCGTCCGCGAACGTGGTCTTCCTGACCGCGCCGCGGCGCCCGTACCGGTTCGACTCGGACCGGGACGAGTTCGTGCAGCCCCAGACCACGCAGCTGTTCACGGCGCTCCGCGACGACCGGCCGGTGGCCGTCCGTCCACCGGGGCCGGGCGGGCCGGGCTCGGGGACGAGCACCGGAGCGGGCACCGGGCCCCGGCCGACCGCGACGGCGGCCGCGAAACCGGGTCCGGGGGTGTCCCCGGCCCCCACCGCGGCCCCCACCGCGGGGCCCACCGCGGGCCCGTCCACGGGCGCCGGAGCGGACCGGGCCGCCGGAGCGTCACCCTCCTCGACCGAACCGCCCTCCTTCGAGGGGCGCACCGCCGACGTCGATGCCTGCGCCATGCATTGACCGCAGGTCAGCGTCACTCTTTCGTGCAAGGATCATCATCCGCACAGGCTTTCCCGGGGAATTCCCAGGCCTTCGATTACCTGGGGAATTGCCGTTTCCGAACATGGCGGAGATCACATCAGGAACAATTCCCTCACCCGACTCGTCTAGTGTGTCCGGGTCGGTGCGCCGCATTCGCACCGGCCGATGGACCGGTCGGAGGGAGGGAACCCCGTGCAGCAGGACAGCCAGGAGGTCGACCCCGCCGACCAGTGGGTGCTCGACCCGGACACCGGGCAGTACCGGCTCGATCCGACGGCGGGCATCCCGGCGCAGCGCCGCCGGGATGCCGCACCGGCACCCGCACCCGCCGCCGCACCGGCCGCCGCCGGCGCCGGCCACGGCGGGGGCCGGGCCGGCCACCGGCGCCGGGGCGCGACCCGGCGGACCCGCCGGCGCCGGGCGCTGAAGTGGACGGCCGGGGTCGGCGCGCTGGTCCTGGTGGCCGGCTGCGGCGGCGCGTACTACGCCTACCAGCACTTCAACAGCAACATCACCGCCGTCAAGGTGCAGCTGGGCAGCGAGGCGGAGCGGCCGAAGGCGGCCGGGGACGCGCTGAACATCCTGGTCATCGGCACCGACAGCCGGGAGGGCCTGGGCCGCGAGTACGGCGACGAGGGCAGCACCGGGCACGCCGACACCACCCTGCTCTTCCACGTCGCCAAGGACCGCACCAATGCGACCGTGGTCAGCATCCCGCGCGACCTGATGGTGCCGATCCCGGACTGCGAGACGACCGCCGGAAAGAAGATCCCCGGTTCCGCGCGGGCGATGTTCAACGAAAGCCTCGGCCAGGAGGGCCGCGACCCGGGCTGCACCTGGAAGACCGTCGAGAAGATGACGGGCATCCGGGTCGACCATTTCGTGATGGTCAACTTCGACGCCGTGAAGACGCTCTCCACCGCCGTCGGCGGCGTCGAGGTGTGCGCGGCCAAGGACATCAACGACCCGGACTCGCACCTGAAGATGACCAAGGGCCGGCACGTCGTCCAGGGCGACGAGGCACTCGCCTTCGTCCGCACCCGGCACGCCGTCGGCCTGGGCGGGGACCTCACCCGGATCCCGCTGCAGCAGCAGTTCATCAGCTCGATGATCCGCTCGATCAAGAGCAGTGACACCCTGACCAGCCCGACCAAGCTGTGGAAGCTCGCCGACGCCGCCACCAAGGCGCTCACGGTGGACGACGGGATCGGCAGCGTCGACAAGCTGAAGGACCTCGCGCTGGACGTCAGCAAGGTCGACACCAAGAACATCACCTTCACCACCGCGCCGGTGCTGGACGACCCGAAGGACGAGAACCGGCTGGTGCTCAAGCAGCCGGACGCCGGGCAGGTGTTCTCGCTGGTCGCCGGCGACCGCTCGCTGACCGAGGCCCCGGCCGCCCCCGCGCCCGCCTCGCCCGGGACCAGTGACCCGGCGGCCGCCGCCCCCGCACCGACGGCCACCGCACCCGCCGTGGACACCAAGGACACCCGGGTGACGGTGCGCAACGGCAGCGGAACGCCCGGGCAGGCACAGCAGGCCGTCGACAAGCTCCGCGCGAAGGGCTTCGCCAAGGCCGCGACCGCCGCCAACGCGGCCGCCACGCCGACCACTTCGGTCAGCTACCCGGCCGGGAGCGCCGACGAGGCGGGCGCGCTGGCCACCGCCCTCGGCCTGCCGGCCGACGCCGTGCGGGAGGACCCGAAGGCGGG
Source organism: Kitasatospora sp. NBC_01560 (assembly GCF_045208415.1). Lineage (NCBI taxonomy): Bacteria > Bacillati > Actinomycetota > Actinomycetes > Kitasatosporales > Streptomycetaceae > Kitasatospora > Kitasatospora sp. NBC_01560. The sequence continues at coordinate 3,770,340 of NZ_CP109364.1, forward strand.
CGCCAAGGACGGGCTGGTCCTGGTGCTGGGCAAGGACGTCCTGGCCGCGCCGGCGGCCCCGGGCGCGGCGCCGACCGAGGCCCCCAAGGACCTCCAGCGCGTCCAGGCGGACGACACCGACGTCTGCGCGAAGTAGCCGGGCCGGAAAGGCCTGGGAAGGCCGGGCCGCCGGAGCCGGGCCCGTCAGAGCAGGGTCAGCGCGCCGTCGGCCTCGCGGTACCCCTCGCCGGTGCGCGGGCAGCGCCAATGGTCCGGGCCATCCGGCTCCAGCGGCTCGCCGGCCCGGCCGACCCACTTGATCCGGCGGGCCGGGACGCCGGCCACCAGCGCGAAGTCGGGGACGTCCCGGTGCACCACGGCGCCCGCCGCGACCAGGGCCCAGCGGCCCACCGTCACCCCGGCGACCAGGACGGCGCGGCCGCCGATGGAACAGCCCTCGCGGAGCGTCACTCCGCGGGCCTGCCAGTCCTCGCCGCGCTTGAGCCTGCCGTCGACGTCGACCGAGCGCGGGTAGAGGTCGTTGGTCAGCACGGCGGCCGGGCCGATGAACACCCCGTCCTCGACCACCGCGGGCTCGTACACCAGCGCGTGGTTCTGCAGCTTGACCCGGTCCCCGATCCGCACGCCCGGACCGACGTAGGCGCCGCGCCCGACGATGCAGTCCGCGCCGATGACGGCGTCCTCGCGCACCTGCGCGAGGTGCCAGACGGTGGTGCGGGCGCCGAGCACGGCCCGGTCGTCGACGTCCGCGCTCGGCTCGACCCGGGCACCGACGACGGACCCGCCCTCAACTGTCCCCATGGCGCCCGACGATAGTGCCGGGCAGCGGGGCGGAGGGCGGGTCCGGGAGGATTGGCCGGATCGGACCGGGCCGCGGGCCGGCGGGCGGCCGGGGCGGTCAGCGGGCCTCGGCCACCACGTCGGCCGGGGCGGCGGCGCGGCTGGCGATCACCCGGCGGGCCAGTGAGCGCGGCGAGGTGAGGAAGCCGAAGCCCCAGCTGAGGTGCATGGTCGCGAAGGCCACCGGCAGCAGCGCCTTCGCCCGGCCGGAGAGGCCGCGGCCCTCGACGACCGCGCCGCCGACGATGCCCAGCAGGTAGGCCCCGGGCGCGGCGAAGAAGACGGGGTGCACGGCCGCGCCGAGCACCAGCCCGAGCGTGACGCCCAGGAAGGCGGCCGGCGGGGCGAGGTAGCGGAGGTTGACCGAGCCCTTGTGGTACCGGGTGACCACCCGGCGCCAGCGGCCGTAGTCCTTGTACTGCTTGGCGAGCGCCCGCACGCTGGGCCGCGGCCGGTAGGTGACCCGCAGCTGCGGGGTGAACCAGACCAGCCCGCCGTCCTGGCGGATCCGGTAGTTGAGCTCCCAGTCCTGGGCGCGGACGAACTCCTCGTTGTAGCCGCCGAGCTTCTCCAGCACCTCGCGCCGGAACACCCCGAGGTAGACGGTGTCCGCCGGGCCGGCCAGGCCTCCGGTGTGGAAGGCCGCGTTGCCGACGCCGATCTTGGAGGTCATCGCGGCGGCGACCGCGTTCTCCCACTCGGTCTCGCCCTCGGCGTGCATGATGCCGCCGACGTTGGCGGCCTCCATCTCGCCGAGCAGCCGGACCGCCGTGGTGATGTAGCCGGGGGTCAGCAGGCCGTGACCGTCGACGCGGACCACTATCGGGTGGCTGGAGCCGCGGATGGCGGCGTTCAGCCCCGCGGGGGTGCGACCGGTGGGATTCTCCACCGTCCGGACCCGCGCGTCCTCCGCGGTCAGTTCGGCGGCGATCTGCGCGGTGCGGTCGGAGGACGGACCGAGGGCGATCACCACCTCCATCGGCCCGGCGTAGTCCTGTTCCAGGATGTGCCGGACGGCCGTGCGCAGGTGTCGTTCCTCGTTGAGCACCGGCATGATCACGGAGACCGCCGGCAGCTCCTCAGCAGCCTTGGTGTTCATCGGGGCCAACCGTACCGGTGCGGGCGGGTCGCCGTCTTGTCCCGGTCTGAGCAGCAGGGCGCAGCTCGTACCGAAGGAACGTTTCGCCGGTCGCGCCCACCGTACTCCCCGCCCCCGGCGCGCCCCCACCCGGCCCGGTACGGCCGCCCCTACCATCCGAGAGATGCCCGTTTCCCCCCACTCCGTCCTGCCCGAACGGCACCGGGTCTGGCCCCGGCGACTGGCCGCCGGCATCGCCTTCGGCGTCCTCGCCACCTCCTGCGGCGGCTGGGCGGTCCTGCACGGTCTCGGCTCGATCGACCGGGTGGACGCCTTCAGCGGCGACCAGGCCCGGCCGGCCGACGACGGCTCCACCACCTTCCTGGTGGTGGGCACCGACGAACGGGACGGCATCCCGGAGAAGACGCTCAAGGAGGTGCTGCACGCCGGCGGCGAGTCCTGCCACTGCACCGACACCATGATGATCGTCCAGCTCGCCGACGACGGGGCCCGCGCCAGTGTGGTCAGCATCCCGCGTGACTCGTACGTGGACATCCCCGCCCACCGGGACCAGGTCACCCGCAAGGAGGTCCCGGCCGGCAAGGGCAAGATCAACGCGGCCTACGGGATGGGCGGGCCGCAACTCGCCGTCGCCACCGTGGAGCAGAACACCGGGCTGCGGATCGACCACTACCTCCAGATGAACTTCGCCGGGTTCGTCTCCGCCGTGGACGCCGTCGGCGGGGTGCAGGTGTGCACCGCCAAGCCGCTCAAGGACGAGTACTCCGGCCTCGACCTGCCGGCCGGCACCAGCACGCTGGACGGCGCGGGGGCGCTCAAGTACGTCCGGGCCCGGCACGTGGACGGCAGCTCCGACCTGGGCCGGATGCACCGGCAGCAGAAGTTCGTCGCCCAGCTGCTGCACCAGCTGACCAGCAGCGGCACCCTGCTCAACCCGGTCCGACTGGCCCGGGCGACGGACAGCCTGCTCGGCTCGGTCAAGGCCGACAAGGACCTCACCCCGGACGAGCTGCTCACGCTGGCCGGGCGGCTGAAGGAGCTGTCGGCGGGCCGGGCGGACTTCGCCACCGTGCCGCTGGCCCAGGTCGACCACCAGGTGAGCGGGTGGGGCTCGACCGTGGTCTGGGACCAGGCCGGGGCGCGGGCACTGTTCGACGCGGTGCGGGCGGGCCGGCCGCTGGGGGACGGCACGGCGGCCCCGGCGGCCCCGGCGGCGGGTGCCGCCCCGGCCGTGACGGCGACGGCCGGCCCGGTGGCGGCGCCCCCGGCAGCCCCGGCCACCGCCGCCCCCTCGGTGCCGCCGGACCTGGTGCACGTCCAGGTCTTCAACGCCGCCGGGCTCGTCGGGCTCGGCGCCCGGGTCGACGCCGACCTGCGGCGGGCCGGCTTCGCCACCACCGGCGCGCCTTCCAACGCCCCGGCGGGCACGGCGCCCGGCCGGACGGTGGTCCGGTACGACCCTCGCTGGGCCGAGTCCGCCCGGACGCTGGCGGCCGCACTGCCGGGGGCGGAGCAGACGGCCGTACCGGGCCTCGGGCCGACGCTGCAGGTGTACGCGGGCTCCGACCACCCGGCGGCGGGCCCGGCCGCCGCCCCGGCCGCGGCGCCCCTGCCCCCGCCCCCGTCGCCCCCGTCGCCCCCGTTCGCTTCGCCGTTCGCGTCGCCCGCTGCGGTGGCGGCCGAGACGGCGGCGGACATCAGCTGCCCCTGAGGCGTGCCCGCCGCCCCGCCGCCGGGCGGGAACGCGGCAGGGGCCGGGCGCAGTCGCGCACCCGGCCCCTGCCGCCCCCCGTCCCCCGGGCCCCCGGCCCGGCCCCCGATCCCCCCGGACCGGGGGTCAGTCCGTCGCGATCGCCGCGAGGACGTTCATCCGCCCGGCCCGGAAGGCCGGCACCAGGGCGGCGACCAGGCCGATCACCACCGACGCGACCAGCGTCACGACGATCGTGCCGGTCGGGACGGCCAGCGTGGCCAGCCCCTGGTCCTTCAGGACCTGCTGCCCGGTGATGCCCCAGGCCAGGCCGAGGCCGGTGCCGAGGATCGCACCGAACAGGGCGATCACCACGGACTCCAGCCGGATCATCCGGCGCAGCTGGCGGCGGGAGAGCCCGATCGCCCGCAGCAGGCCGATCTCGCGGGTCCGCTCCACCACGGAGAGCGCCAGGGTGTTGATCACACCGAGCACCGCCACCACGATCGCCAGGCCGAGCAGGCCGTAGATCATGTAGAGCAGGGTGTTGATCTGCTGCTGGACGAGGTCCTTGTAGCCGGCCTTGTCCTGGACGGTGATCTGCGGGTAGTCCTTCAGCGAGGCCTCCAGCAGGCCGAGCGTCCGGGAGACGTCGGCGCCGGCGGCGGCCTTGGCGTAGAGCTGGCCGTCGGCCGGTATCTCGCCCGCCGGGACCGCCTTGGCCAGGGTGTCGATCCCCACGAAGGTGGCGCCGTTGAAGAGCGAGTCGCCCTTGGCCATGACGACACCGACCGGCAGGGACTGGCTCCGGCCCTGGCCGTAGTCGAGCGTGACGCTGTCGCCGACCTTGAGCCCGAAGTCCCTGGCCATGTCCTCGCCGATCGCCAGCGACCCCTTGGCCAGCGCGTCGGCCGTACCGGACTTGACCGGGAGCTGGAAGTCGTCGGTGAAGGTCGCCGAGACGGCGGCGACACGCGTCCGCACCGTCCGGCCGTCCGGCACCGCGATCTTCAGCCGGCCCAGGTCCTTCTGCTCGGTGACGTGCTTCAGGCCCGGGGTCCTCCGCGCCGCCTCGACCATCTCCGGCCCGAGGACGCCCTGGCTGCTGGCGATCACGTAGTCGGCGCCGACCGACTTGTCGACCTGCTGGTTGGTGGACTCCACCGCCGAGGAGGTGAAGACGGTGGCACCGATCACCAGGGCCAGCCCGATCATCAGCGCGGCGGCGGTGGCGCCGGTGCGGCGCGGGTTGCGCATCGCGTTGCGCTGGGCCAGCCGGCCGGACGGGCCGAACAGCGACGGCAGCCCCGCGCCGAGCACCCGGACCACCGTGGTGGCCAGCAGCGGGCCGAGCACGACGAAGCCGATCAGCGAGAGCAGCACGCCGAGGCCCAGGAACTGGCCGCCGGTGGCGGCCTTGTCGGCACCCGCGGCGAGCACCAGCAGGCCGCCGCCGCCGGCGGTCAGGACGAGGCCGACGACCGTGCGGACGGTGTTCGAGCGGGCCTCCGCCGGGGTGCCGTGGTCGCGCAGGGCGGCCATCGGCGCGATCCTGCTGGCCCGGCGGGCCGGGATCCAGGCGGCCAGCACGGTGATCACGATGCCGACCGTGTAGGCGGCGACCGGGACGTTCAGCCCGATCTGCAGGTCGGCCGCGTCGAGGTGCATGCCGACGGCGTTCATCAGCTGGATGAGCCCGGCCGCCAGGCCGAGGCCGGCACCGAGGCCGAGCGTCGAGCCGAGCACGCCGAGGATCAGCGCCTCCACCAGCACCGACCGGTTCACCTGCTTGCGGCTGCCGCCGATGGCGCGCAGCAGACCGATCTCCCGGGTGCGCTGGGCGACGAGCATCGAGAAGGTGTTGATGATCAGGAAGCCGCCGACCAGCAGCGAGATGCCGGCGAAGCCGAGCATCGCGTACTTCATGAAGTCGAGGAAGGAGCCGACGCTCTTGTTGTTCTCCTCCTTCTGCTCGGCCGCGGTCTTCACGTCGTAGCCGGCGCCCAGCGAGCCGAGCGCGTCCGCCTTGAGCTGCTCGTTGGAGCGGCTGCCGTCGCCGAAGACCTCGACCGAGGTGTACTCGGCCTTCCCGAGGAGGTCCTGCTGGGCCGTCGCGGTGTCCAGGAAGGCCAGCGCCGCACCCGGGTTGGTGGTCTTGAAGGTGGCGATCCCGGCGAGGGTGAAGTCGTGGGTGCCGTTGGCGACGGTGATGATGCGCACCTTGGAGCCGAGGCCGAGCTTCGCCTTCTTCGCGGTGTCGGCGTCCAGCACGATCTGGTCGGCGCCCTGCGGCACGTGGCCGCTGGTGATCTCGACCGAGTTGCGCGGGGTCTCGGTCCAGTTGCCGGCCAGCGTCGGGGCACCGCCGGTCGGGCCGATCTGCTTGTTGGTGGTCGGGTCGACCAGCACGGCGTTCTCGACGAAGACCTGGCCCAGGGCCTGCTTCACCCCGGCACCCGAGGCGACCTTCGCGATCGTCGCGGCCGGCACGGTGGCCACCTGGGCGCGCGGCCTGTCCTCCTCGTCGGGGTCGGGCTTGGCGGGCCGGACCGCGATGTCCGAGGCGGTCGAGGCGAACAGCCGGTCGAAGGTGCTGGTGGCGGTGTTGGAGAAGACGAGGGTGCCGGAGACGAAGGCGACCGACAGGACGACCGCGATCAGGGAGAGCGCCATCCGCCCCTTGTGGGCGAAGAAGCTCCGTAGTGACGTCTTGAGCAGCATGAGTGTGTGTCCCGCCCGCTCAGCTGGTCCGCTTGCCGTCGAAACGGCGCATGCGTTCGAGGACGGAGTCGGCGGTGGGGGCGTGCATCTCGTCGACGATCACGCCGTCGGCGAGGAAGAGCACGCGGTCCGCGTAGCCGGCGGCCACCGGGTCGTGGGTGACCATGACGATGGTCTGGCCGAGCTCGTCGACCGAGCGGCGCAGGAAGGTCAGCACCTCGGCGCCGGAGCGCGAGTCGAGGTTGCCGGTGGGCTCGTCCCCGAAGATGATCTCGGGGCGGGCGGCCAGCGCCCGGGCCACCGCGACGCGCTGCTGCTGGCCGCCGGAGAGCTGGGTCGGGCGGTGCTTGAGCCGGTCGGCCAGCCCCACCGTCCCGACCACCTGGTCCAGCCAGGCGGTGTCCGGCTTGCGGCCGGCGATGTCCATCGGGAGCGTGATGTTCTCCAGCGCGTTCAGGGTGGGGAGCAGGTTGAACGCCTGGAAGATGAAACCGATCTTGTCCCGGCGCAGCTTGGTGAGCTGCTTGTCCTTCAGGCCGGTGATCTCGGTGTCACCGATCCAGATCCGGCCCTCGGAGACGGTGTCCAGGCCGGCCAGGCAGTGCATCAGGGTCGACTTGCCCGAACCCGAGGGGCCCATGATGGCGGTGAACCGGCCGCGCTGGATGTCGACGTCCACCGCGTCCAGCGCGGTGACCCTCGTCTCGCCGGTGCCGTAGGCCTTGGTCACCTGCCGCGCCGACGCGGCGACGGTACCGGCGCTGCCGGGAAGCTGGGGGTCGTACACGGCTGCTGCTGCCGTCGTCACTGGATTCTCCTCAGAAGTGGGCCACCCGTTGACCCCAGCCTCGTCGGTCACACCTGTGCCACGACAGGGTGCAGGGGACCGTTCTCGACCGGGTGTCAGCCCCACCCTTCCGGTGGACCGGGCTACCGACCCGATGGAACCGGGCCCTCTGCGGACCGGTGGGGATGTGATCCACGTTAGGAGCGGCGCCGCGATCCCTCGTCATCCGCCGGTATGAAGCGCCCCAACCGTAGTTGTACGGGGAGCGGCACCCCTCCCCCTAGGGGTAGCCGCCGCCCGTCTCGGGGTCCGCCCGGGCGGACCCGCCTCCGGCGCCCCGTCAGCCCGCCAGCACGGGTGTGGCGAGCCGCTCCAGCGCGGTCGCGAACGCGTCGACGACCGGCGTCAGCAGCACGTCCGTCTCGCGCTCGACCACGGTGGTGCCGTCCTCCCGGACGGTGATGTGACGGTCGAGCACGAACCAGCCCTGGGTGATGTGGCCGGCGCCCATCGAGCTGAGCACCGGGCGCAGCGCGTAGTCCACCGCCAGCACGTGCGCGGTGGAGCCGCCGGTGGCCAGCGGCAGGACGGCCTTGCCGGTCAGCGCGTACTGCGGCAGCACGTCCAGCAGGGTCTTGAGCAGGCCCGAGTACGCGGCCTTGTAGACGGGGGTGCCGATCACGACGCCGTCCGCCTGCGCGAACAGCTCCAGGGCGGCGACGATCTCGGGGTGGGAGAAGTCCGCCGAGAGCAGGGCGTGCGCGGGGAGGTTGCGCACCTCGAACGGGACGACGCGGTGGCCGCGGGATTCGAGCTGCGCATCGACGTGGCGCAGCAGACGGGTGGTGCGGGAGGTCGCGGACGGGGAGCCGGAAACGGACAGCACGGTGGCCATGGAGTTCACCTCTGGGCAGGAAGCGGGGACGGCGCTACGGCAGCGGGGCGCACGCCGCACGGGCAGCGGCGAAGCCGGGTCGGAGCCGGGTCAGAGCCGGGGAAGAGAGGGGTGGAGAGGGTTCGACGGGCGCGCGTCAGCCACGACAGAGCGAACAGGACACACGCTGAAGGTCGACGTGCCGCCGACGCGTGAGGGTCCATCGCTGATCCATGCCTGTCATGCAAACACGCAGCGTTCCGGCCGGTCAAGGATCGTTCCGGCAGGTGAACAAAGGATGGGACGGCCGGTGGGACGGCGGGGGCCCGGCGGGGCGCCGGAACCGGCCCCCGGAACTCCCCCGCGAGAACTTGTGGCGGGAGGTTCCGGCACGTGCATCAAAACTGCTACAAGGGGCCCGGCAGGGGCCCCGGGGGGAGTCACCGCACCCGGCGTCGGGCATCCTCTCCCACATGAACACGTGGCAGGAGGGCCGCCCGGGCGGCGGCGGGACCCCGTACGGCGGCGGCAACGGCGGCGGCGGCGCGTACGGGCACGGCGGGGGCGGGACGGCGGCCGAACCGCCGCTGCCGGCTTCGCTGAACCCGCGCGGGCCCGGCGCCCCCGCCCCCGGCAGCCGCAGGAGTACGGCCGGCCGGGCCAGGGGCAGGCCCCCGCGCCGGTACCGGGGCAGGCCCCCGCGCCGGTACCGGGGCAGGCCCCCGGTTACGGGCCGGGCCAGGGCTACGGGCAGCCGCAGCCGTACGGGCAGCCGGGCGGCCGGCCCGGGGTGCCCACGCAGGGCCCGGGGGCTCCCGGCGGGGCCGGCGGCCCGGGTGGTCCCGGCGGCGCGGGCGGCCCGGGCGGGCCGATAGCCCCCGGCGGCACCCGGCCGCCCTCCGCCGCCGGGCCGTCGCGCTGGCCGCGGCGCCGGATCGTCAAGTGGTCGGTGTTCGGCGTCCTGATCGCGATGATGCTCACCGCCGTCTCGACCTGGTTCTGGGCCGACTCCAAGCTCAACCACGAGAACGTGCTCACCGACTACCCGGGCCGCCCCGCCGCCGGCAAGGGCACCAACTGGCTGATCGTGGGCTCCGACAGCCGTGACGGCCTCTCCGACTCGCAGGAGGAGGACCTGCACACCGGCCACGCGGGCGGCAAGCGCAGCGACTCGATGATGGTGCTGCACATCGGGGACAACGGGAACACCCTGATGAGCATCCCGCGCGACTCCTGGGTGCCGATCCCCGAGCACCCGGGCGACAACGGGAAGACCGTCAAGGGCACCACCTCGAAGATCAACTCGGCCTTCGCGGCGGGCGGCGGCAAGCTGCTCGCCCAAACCGTCGAGCTGAACACCGGCCTGCGCATCGACCACTACGCCGAGATCGGCTTCGCCGGCTTCGTCGGCATCGTCGACTCGGTCGGCGGCGTGGACATGTGCATCGACCAGGACGTCAAGGACAAGGACTCCGGTCTCGACCTCAAGGCCGGCTGCCAGAGCCTGACCGGCACCCAGGCGCTCGCCTTCGTCCGCCAGCGGCACCAGATGGCCGACCAGGACCTCGGCCGGATGCGCAACCAGCAGAAGTTCCTCGGCGCACTGGCCAAGCAGGCCGCCTCGCCGGCCACCGTGCTCAACCCGTTCACCTTCTACCCGCTGGTGGACTCCGGCCTCGGCACGCTGATCGTCGACGACGACGCCGGCCTGACCGACCTCGGCTCGCTCTTCCTCGCCATGAAGGACGTCAACGGCGGCGGCGGGAAGAGCATCACCGTGCCGATCGGCAACCCGGACTTCCGCACCAGCACCGGCGAGTCGGCGGTCAAGTGGGAGCCCACCAAGGCCAAGCAGGTCTTCGACGCGTTCAAGAACGACACCGCCGTCCCGGACACGAAGTGACCACCGCGACCGTCCGTGACGCACCGTAACGCTCCCGGCGCAATGGGTGGACGCCCCTCGTCACCGCGCTGACCGCCACTGCCTCACCGCCTCCTGGGCCGCCCGGCCCAGGAGGCGGTCGCCCGGTACGGGACGGAGGTGCCGGCCGCGCGGCCGAGATCGGGCCCGGCGGGCGGCCCGGCCCGGCACCTCAGGGGTGGCCGGCCGCCCGGAGGATGCCGGTGACGCACTCGGGCGAGCGCTCGATCCACTCCCCCTCGCCGCCGCCCTCCGCCTCGACCGCGCCCGCGAACCCGAAGCAGATCTCCTGGCCGCCCGGGCGGTCCGCCCACCAGGCATCCGCCAGGTGGACGGCGAGGGTGGCCGGGCGCTGCGGGTCCGGGCGTTCCAGCACGAGCTCCTGGACGGTCTCACCGGGCCCGAAGTCGACCACGCACTCACTGGTCCGCACCCGCGAACGGCCGCCGACGTCGCAGGACCAGTAGGCGGCGACCTTCACGCTCAGCGCGTCGCCGACGCTGCCCTCGTCCGGCCGGACGTACTCCTCGTCCGCGATCCAGCGCGCGTGGTACCGGGTGTCGCCCGGTCCGCACTCCTCCGCCCACCGCACCCAGTAGCCGGGGACCCGTTTGACCGTCATGCCCTCGCGCGCGATCCGGACCAGGATCCGCGTCGGGTCGGCCGGCTCCCCGACGTGCGCCGCGGGCCCCCGGCGGGCCACCGGCGCCGGTCCGGCGGGTCGGAACGACAGCACGGTCACCTTCTCGAACGTCACCTCGGCGTCGGCCCCGCCGCCGGCCCCGGCGTCACGCCCACCCCCCTGGCCGCCCCGGCCGCCCTCGCCGCCGGCTGCCGCGGCACTGCCGATGCCACCGTCACTGCACCGATCCACGGGTGAACCACCTTGCCGGAGAGCCGAGTCGGTCACGGCCTCGGCCGCGTCCGCCCAGCGTAGGAGGCCCGTCCGGCCGGCCGGCGCAATCGGCGGGAACGCCTCCGCGGCGGCCCCGGCGGCGCTACCCTGCGCGCCCGCACGACGCCGGCCGCCGCGCGGAGCGGCCCGCCGGGCACCGGGCACAAAGCAGCGGAGCAGGGAGTCGGCCGGACCGACTTCCTGCTCCGCGGGTGCACCAGGGGTGGCGGAATTACTCCACGATGCCCGAGTCGACGATGGTGATCTTCGCCGAGGTACGGCCGCTCTGCGAGCCGAGCGACTCGATCTTCTTCACCAGCTCCAGGTTCTCGACGACCTCGCCGAAGACGACGTGCTTGCCGTCCAGCCAGTCGGTCACGATGGTGGTGATGAAGAACTGCGAGCCGTTGGTGTTGCGGCCGGCGTTGGCCATCGACAGCTGGCCCGGCTTGGTGTGCTTGAGCTGGAAGTTCTCGTCCGCGAACTTCTCGCCGTAGATGCTCTTGCCGCCGGTGCCGTCGCCGCGGGTGAAGTCACCGCCCTGCAGCATGAAGTTCGGGATCACGCGGTGGAAGGACGAGCCCTTGTAGCCGAAGCCGTGCGCGCCGGTGGCCAGCTCACGGAAGTTCTGCGCCGTCTTCGGGACGACGTCGTCGAACAGCGTGAAGACGATCCGGCCGGCCGGCTCGTCGTTGATGGTGATGTCGAAGTAAACGTTGGAACCCATGCAGGGATCATGGCATGCCGCACCGCGCGATGCGCGACAACCCCGGCGCTTCGGCCCCCGCACCGTCGGGCCCGCGCGGCGCGTCCGGCCCGCTCCGCGGCGCGCCGCGAGCCCGCCGGGCCCGGCTCCGGCCGCCGACCTGGCCGAACGGGCCCGGCCGGCGGGCACGGGGCCGACCCGGTGGCCTCAGCCCGGCTTGCGGGCCAGCAGGAAGGCCTGCGGGGCCGTCTCGTCCGGCTCGGCTTCGCGGACCAGCCGGGTGGTGACCTCCAGGCCCGCCCCGGCCGCCAGGTCGGCGACGCGGTCGGGCTGCTGCCGGCGGAAGTCCAGCGCCACCGGATGGCCGAACGGCCGCTCGACGCGGAGCGGCCGGTCGCCGGCCTGGAAGGCGAGCAGCAGGTGGCCGCCCGGGGCGAGGACTCGGTGGAACCCGGCGAAGACCTCCGGCAGGTGCTCCGGCGGGGTGTGGATGATCGAGTACCAGGCCACCGCTCCCGCCAGCTCCCCGTCACGCTGGGGGAGGTCGAGCAGCGAACCGACCTCGAAGCTCAGCTCGGGGTGCTCCCGCCGGGCCACCGCGACCATCCCCGGCGAGAGGTCGAGGCCGGAGATCTCCAGGCCCAGCCCGTGCAGGTACGCCGTCATCCGGCCCGGGCCGCAGCCGAGTTCGACCACCGGGCCGCCGCCGTCCGCCCGCACCAGCTCGGCGAAGGCCTGCAGCATCGCGCGGTCCAGCGGCTTACCGGCCACCTCGTCACGGAAGCGATCGGCGTAGTCGGCGGCGACGGTGTCGTAGAACGTCCTTGCCGCGGAGAGGAATTCGGGCTCGGTCATGGTCCGGCACCCTACCGGGCGAGCCCGGCGCCGGAGCCCGCCGAGGACGCACCCTAGGATCGCTGCGAGACAAGTGACCAGGGGGGAACGGGACATGGACACGAAGCGGGTCGGCGTCTATCTGGCGCACCCGAGGGCGGGCAGCTTCAACCACGCGCTCTTCGACGCCGTGGTGGACGAACTGCGCGGGCAGGGCTGCGAGGTGCTCGCCCACGACCTGTACGCGGAGGGGTTCCCGCCGGCCCTGACCGCCGAGGAGACCGGGACGGTCGCCGAGGCCGACGGCACCGGAGACCGGCAGCTGGCCCTGCACCGCGCGGAGGTGGCCGGCCTGGACGCGCTGGTGCTGATCCACCCGAACTGGTGGGGCATGCCGCCCGCCGTGCTGGCCGGGTGGGTGCAGCGGGTCCTGGCACCCGGGGTGGCGTACAAGCTGGGCACGGCGGACGGCGAGCCGGCCGGGCTGCTCCGGGCCGGGCGGGCCCTGGTGCTGAACACCTCCGACACCCCGCAGGCCCGCGAGCACGAGGAGTTCGGGGACCCTCTGCAGCAGATCTGGGCGGCCTGCGTCCTGCCGTACGTCGGCGTGGACGACGTACGGCGGGTGGTCTTCCGGACGGTCACGGACTCGACGGACGCCACCCGGGCGCAGTGGCTACGCCAGGCGCGGGAGGAGGCGACGGCACTGCTCGGCTGAGGCCGCCCGGAGTCCGGGCACCGGCGGGAGTGGACGCCGCAGGGCGGGGTGACCGTCCGGACCGGCAGCCCGGGGCGCCGGCCGCTGCGGGCGTGCAGGGCTTGTCCGGCAACGACAACGGCGACGGGCGCGGCGGGTGTCAGCCCCATCGGTGCGGCACCGGCGTCACTCCTCCGGCAGGTCGAGCTCCGCCACCTCCTGGTCGCCGCTGAGCTCGCCGGTGGGACGGAAGCCGAGGCGGGCGTAGAAGCCGGCCGGCCCGCCCTCCCCCGGGACGTAGCTGACCGTCACCCGGCGGCCCCCGCGGCGGCGGACCTCCGCGCAGACCTGCTCGACCGCGAACCGGCCGTAGCCGCCGCCCTGCGCATCGGCGGCGATGTTGAGGCGCCACAGGCCCGAGCGGGGGCGGTCGTCGGGGCGGTCGGGGTAGAAGGTGACGTCGAAGAACGCCATCACGAACCCGACCGGCCGGTCACCGTCGAAGATCAGCCGGGGCCACGCGGTGTCACCGAAGGCATACGCCTCCGCCAGCGACTTGACCACCGGGGACACCAGCCGCTCCTGGTCCGGCCGGACCTTCAGGGCGAGTGCGGCGTCGATGGTGGCAGGGGTGACCGGTTCCAGCCTCAGGGCCGGCGATGACGTGGACATACCGCCGACCCTAGCCACCGCCGGCCGGCCGGCCGGTTGTCCGCGGCCGCGGGGCGTGGTGGTTCACGGTGCCGGCGTGAAGACCAGGGACGCGTTGTGGCCACCGAAGCCGAACGAGTTGGTGAGAGCGGCGGTCAGCGCGCCGCGCCGCGGTGCACCGACCACCACGTCCAGCCCGACCGCCGGATCGAGGTTCTCCAGATTGCGGGTGGCCGGCACCACCCCGTCGCGCAGCGCCAGGACGGCGGCCAGCGCCCCGACCGCACCGGCCGCCCCGAACAGGTGGCCCGTCATCGACTTGGTGGCGGTCACGGCAGGGTGCGGGCCGATCGCCTCGGTGACCGACCCGGCCTCCACCAGGTCGCCCAGCGGCGTCGACGTGGCGTGCGCGTGGACCAGGTCGATGTCCCGCGGGGCGAGGCCGGCCCCGGCCACCGCCCGGCGCATCGCCCGGACCTGGCCCTCGGCCGCGGCCGCCGTGATGTGGAACGCGTCCGAGGTCACCGCCGCGCCCGCCAGGGTGGCGTACGCCCGGGCCGACCGCGCGGCGGCGAACCCGGCACGCTCCAGCACCACGACCACCGAGCCCTCGCCGATCACGAAGCCGTCCCGGTCGACGTCGAACGGCCGCGACGCCCGCCCGGGCTCGTCGTTCCGGGTCGAGTGCGCCCGCGCCTGGGCGAACCCGGCCAGCGGCAGCGGGCAGATGCAGGCCTCGGCGCCGCCCGCCACCACCACGTCGGCCCGGCCGAGCCGGATCAGGTCGAGGCCCATCGCGATCGCCTCGGCCCCGGAGGCGCAGGCGCTCACCGGGGTGTGCGCCCCGGCCCGCGCGCCCAGCTCGATGGAGACCCAGGCCGCCGGACCGTTCGCCATCAGCATCGGCACGGTGTGCGGGGAGACCTTGCGCACCCCGGACGCCTCCAGCACGTCGTCCTGGCCGAGCAGGGTGAGCGCGCCGCCGGTGCCGGTGCCGATCACCACGGCCAGCCGCTCCGGGTCCACCCCGGGAGCCCCCGCGTCGGCCCAGGCCTGCCGGGCGGCGACCAGCGCCACCTGCTGGCAGCGGTCCATCCGGCGGGCCTGCACCCGGTCCAGCACCTCGGACGGCTCGACCTTCAGCCGCCCGGCGATCCGGACCGGCAGCCCGGCCGCCCAGTCCTCCTCGATCGGGCGGATCCCCGACTCGCCGGCCAGCATCCCGGCCCAGGTCGAGGCGACGTCCCCGCCGAGCGGCGTCGTCGCCCCCAGGCCGGTGACCAGCACGCCACTGTCGTCGACACTCATCGAACAGACCCCTGACTGTGAGGGAAATTGTGAGATGGGCACAACTCACCCCGCCGGATGGGCACGGGGAGCTGCCGCCTCACCCCTCACTCTGCCAGCACAGTGACAGCGGATCAGGTGTGTCAGCCAACCGATTCTGGCGCCGGAGGCTTGGAGGATCCCTCCAGTCGGCCAGGCCTGCCGGATCAGCCGGGCCGGTCAGGCGTCGAAGTCGGTCCCACGGCCGACCGCCTCCCAGTCCCGCAGCTCCTTCCCCGCGGCGTCCAGGTGACCGGTGATCGCGTCGACGGCGTCGCTCCCGAGGGCGAGCCGCAGCGGGTGCCTCCGCAAGTCGTGAACAGGACTGGGTGGTTGACGCACTCCTTTATGTCAGCCCGGCTCCCGGGGCGTCCAAGACAGAACCCCGGCCGGTCGATAGAGCCGCTTTATGATCGCCGGATGGAGCTGCGCCAGCTGCACTACCTGATCGCGATCGCCGACGAGGGCAACCTCGGCCGGGCCGCCACCCGCCTGTACGTGAGCCGGCCCGCCCTCTCCTACGCCCTGCGCAGGCTGGAGACCGAACTGGGCATCCGCCTCTTCGACCGCCACTCCGGCGGGGTCACCGCCACCGCGGCCGGGCTCGACGTACTCTCCGAGGCCCGCCGCACCGTCGTGCAGGCGGAGCGGATCACCGCCGCCGCCGAGCGGCACCGGCGGGCCGCGAGCGGGGTGCTGCGGGTCGGCTTCGAGGCCAGCGGCGCAGGCGAGTTGACCACCCGGGCACGCGCCGAGTTCGCCCGCCGGCACCCGGGTGTGCGGGTCGAGCCGAAGCGTTTCGACTGGGGCCAGGAGGCCGAGGCGGTGCGCGACGGCCGGGTGGACGTCGCCTTCGTCTGGGTGCCACTGACCGACGTCGAGCCGCTGAAGGTCGCCCTCGCCTGGCCGACGGGCGGCGGCAGTCCGCCGGTCGACGGCTTCGCCGCGGTGGTGCGCGAGCCGGCCGGCTGAACGGCGGCCGGACGGCGGCCGGACGGCGGACCGCCCCCGGCGGCGACGGGGGTTCCGTCGTGGCCGGGGGCGGTCGTGCGGGCGCCGTGGCAGCGAGCGGTCCGTGGCGGCTCGCGGCCCGTTGCGGGCGTGCCGTTACGGCAGGTTGCGGGCCATCACGATGCGCTGGATCTGGTTGGTGCCCTCGTAGATCTGCGTGATCTTCGCGTCCCGCATCATCCGCTCCACCGGATAGTCCCGCGTGTACCCGTACCCACCCAGCAACTGCACCGCATCCGTCGTGATCTCCATCGCCGCATCCGACGCGTAGCACTTCGCCGCCGCCCCGAAGAACGTCAGATCCCCGTCCCCACGCTGCGACTTCGCCGCCGCCGCATACGTCAGCTGACGCGCCGCCTCCAACTTCATCGCCATGTCCGCCAACATGAACTGCACACCCTGGAAATCACCGATCGGCCTACCGAACTGCTTGCGCTCCCGCACATACCCCTTCGCATAGTCCAACGCCCCCTGCGCGATCCCCAACGCCTGCGCCGCGATCGTCACCCGCGTGTGGTCCAACGTCCGCATCGCCGTCGCGAACCCCGTCCCCTCCGCACCGATCATCCGGTCCGCCGGAATCCGCACATTGTCGAAATACACCTCACGCGTCGGCGACCCCTTGATCCCCAACTTCCGCTCCGGCGCACCGAACGACACCCCCGCATCGCCCTTCTCCACCACGAACGCCGAGATCCCCTTCGACCGCAGCTCCGGATCCGTCACCGCCATCACCGTGTAGAACTCCGACACCCCCGCATTGGTGATCCAGCGCTTCACACCGTTCAGCACCCAGAAGTCCCCGTCCCGCACCGCCCGGGTCCGCATCCCCGCCGCGTCCGAACCCGCCTCCGGCTCCGACAGGCAGTACGAGAACATCCCCTCACCCCGCGCCAACGCCCCCAGGTACTTCGCCTTCAACTCCTGCGACCCCGACAACTGCACCGGCAGCGAACCCAGCTTGTTCACCGCCGGGATCAACGACGACGAGGCGCACACCCGCGCCACCTCCTCGATCACGATCACCGTCGCCAGCGCATCCGCCCCCGCACCACCGAACTCCTCCGGCACATGCACCGCATGCAGGTCATTGCCCTGCAACGCGTCCAACGCCTCCTGCGGGAACCGCCCCTGCTCGTCCACCTCCGCCGCGAACGGAGCGATCTTCGCCTCGGACAGCGAACGCACCGCCTCACGGAGCATCCCGTGCTCCTCGGAGATCCGGAAGAGATCGAAGTCCGCCGCCCCTGCGCTGCCCGCCATGATTCCTGCCTCGTTCGCGTGATGAAGGAGTGAAGTAGTTAGCTACCGTTAAGTAGATCCTAGGGCTCCGACCTGCGGCTGCCTAGGTTCAGTCGACGTCCGTCCCGAGGGTGTCGCCCGCCCGGTGCTCCTGGAAGTACTGCGGCATCCGGTCGTTGCGCATCGCCTCCCAGAGCTGTGCGGCCGGGCGCTCGTCCAGCAGCACGACGCTCTGCCCGTCCCGGGTGTCGAAGCCGCCGAACGGCGCGTTCATGAACCGGACGTCGTCCGGGCGCAGCGAGCGCAGGCCCCAGGCGAGTTCGTAGAGACCGCTGTTGGAGAGCCGGTCGTCGACGCTGACCACCTCACCGACCGACTGCAGCAGGCCTCCCAGCCGGGACGGGCTGGTCAGCGTGCCCGAGTCCATGATCCGGAGCATCAGCGCGCGGAGGAAGTTCTGCTGCCGCTTGGTGCGGTCGAGGTCGCCGCCGGGCAGCCCGTACCGCTCGCGGACGTAGAGCAACGCCTGCGCGCCGTCCATGTAATGGGTGCCCGCCTCCCAGGCCCGGGCCTCGCCGACCGCCTCAATGGTGCGCGGGACGGTGATGTCCACCCCGCCGACGGCGTCGGTGAGGGCGCGGAAGCCGTTCCAGTCGACCACGGCGAGGTGGTCGATCCGGATGCCGGTGAGGTTCTGCACGGTCTCGGTCATCAGTGCCGGGCCGCCCCAGGAGTACGCGGCGTTCAGCTTGGCCTCGCCGTGGCCGGGGACGGACACCCAGGTATCGCGGGCCAGCGAGACCAGGGAGGCGCTCCGGCGGTCGTCGGAGAGGTGCAGCAGCATCATCGTGTCGCTGCGGGCCGCGCCGGCCTGCCAGACCGGCGCCCGGGCGCTGCTCCCGGTGGTGGGGACGTCCGAGCGGGCGTCCAGGCCGACCAGCAGGAGGTTGAGCCCGCCGGCCGGAACGGGCTGCGGCTGCGCCGACTCCGGCACGGCGGGGAAGGCGTTCGGGATCCTGGTGACGGACGAGGCGTAGTGCTCGGCCACCAGGTAGAGCGCGCCACCGGCGCCACCGGCGAGCACCAGCAGGACGGCGAGCGTCCAGAGCAGGACGCGGCGGGTGCGGCGGCGGCGGGCCGGCGGCTCGGCGGCGGGCCCGGACGGGCCCGCGCCGTCCGGGCGCGGCCCGAAGAGGCTCAGCCCCGACGGCTCCGGCCGCTGCTCCGGCTCCGGCTCCTGTGCGGGATCCGACTCCTGTTCCGGTTCCTGCTCCGGGTCCTGCTCCGGGTCCTGCTCCGGTTCGGGCCCAGGGGGCCCGGCCGCGTCCGCGCTCCCGGTTCGCCCCGCACCGTCCGCACCCTCGGGCTTCGGATCCATGCGCGCATTGTGCCGCCGGTCACACCGCCGTGCGGGAGTTGTGGCGGGTTCGCGCACCTCCGCCCCGCATCCTGCCCGGAAACCGCCCGTCCCGTGGCCGGGACCCCCGTCCTCCCGGGACGGCCTGGGCCGGGCCGGTGGGGGCGGCTAGCATCAGGGGTCGCACCTCATGTCCGTCCCGGTCCGTCCAGGTCCATCCAGATCCGTCCAGGCCGAACCCGCAAAGGGGAACCCGTGACCCTCCGCATCTCCGTGATCGGCACCGGCTATCTCGGCGCCACCCACGCCGCCGCCATGGCGGAGTTCGGCTTCGAGGTGCTGGGCCTGGACATCGATCCGGAGAAGATCGCCACGCTGACCGCCGGCCGGGTCCCGATGTACGAGCCGGGCCTGTCCGAGCTGCTGCTCAAGCACGTGGCTGGCCACGAGGGTTCGACCGGCCGGCTGCGCTTCACCAGCTCCGCCCAGGAGGCCGCCGAGTTCGGCGACGTGCACTTCGTCTGCGTCAACACCCCGCAGCGCAAGGGCGAGTTCGCCGCCGACATGTCGTACGTGGACGCGGCGATCGACGCGCTCGCCCCGCACCTGACCCGCCCGGTGCTGGTGGTCGGAAAGTCCACCGTCCCGGTCGGCTCGGCGAACCGGCTGGCCGAGCGGCTGGCCGCGCTGGCGCCGGTCGGCGAGGGCGCCGAACTCGCCTGGAACCCGGAGTTCCTCCGCGAGGGCTTCGCCGTCCAGGACACCCTGCGGCCGGACCGGATCGTGGTCGGCGCCCGCAGCGAGCGCGCCGAGCAGCTGCTGCGCGAGGTGTACGCGGACCCGATCGCGGCCGGGGTGCCGTTCGTGGTCACCGACTACGCCACCGCCGAGCTGGTCAAGGCCGCCGCCAACTCCTTCCTGGCCACCAAGATCTCGTTCATCAACGCGATGTCGGAGGTCTGCGAGGCGGCCGGTGCGGACGTCACGATGCTCGCCGACGCGCTCGGCCACGACGAGCGGATCGGCCGCAAGTTCCTGAACGCCGGTATCGGCTTCGGCGGCGGCTGCCTGCCCAAGGACATCCGCGCGTTCATGGCCCGGGCCGGCGAGCTCGGGGCCGACCAGGCGCTGACCTTCCTGCGCGAGGTCGACTCGATCAACATGCGCCGCCGCTCCCGGATGGTCGACCTGGCCCGTGAGCAGTGCGGCGGCGGCTTCCTCGGCCGCCGGGTGGCCGTGCTCGGCGCCGCCTTCAAGCCGAACTCGGACGACATCCGGGACTCCCCCGCGCTGAACGTGGCCGCCCAGATCCAGCTCCAGGGCGCCCAGGTCACGGTGTACGACCCGAAGGCGATGGACAACGCCCGCAAGATGTTCCCGGGCCTGGCCTACGCCGAGTCCCCGCTGGAGGCCGCCGAGGGCGCGCACGTGGTGCTGCACCTGACCGAGTGGCAGGAGTTCCGCGCCCTCGACCCGGCCGAGCTGGGCGCGGTGGTCGCCGAGCGCCGCCTGTTGGACGGCCGGAACGCCCTGAACGCCGACGCCTGGCGCGCGGCCGGCTGGACGTACCGGGCCCTCGGCCGCCCCAGCTGACCCGCGGTTCCCCGGCCGGGCGGGCCCGGCCGGGGCGTCCTGCGGCTACAGGTGCACGTCCTCGATCTCGAAGGTCTGCACGGTGTCGGCGCCGCACTCCGTCCAGAAGCGGCTGCCGTGCAGGTAGGTGTCCTCGTACTGCCGGTAGTGCTCACCGCTCTCGGGGAGCGTGCCCGTGACCCAGCGCCGGACCAGGGCCCCGTCGCGGCCGGGCTGCCCGAACCTGGAGAGGTCGAAGTTGATCCACTGGCCGGGCCCGTGGTTCACCGCGACGACGACCAGCTTGTGGTTGGCGTCGTCGTACGCCGCGACCGCGTCGGGGTGGCCGGAGTCGACGATCCGCATGCCGGGGCGGATGTGCCGCATGTACTGGGCGAGCACGTAGTACTTGGGGTTGACGGCGCCGAGCACGCCGCCGGTGAGCGTGATCGGCCCGTAGGTGTGCCAGTCGAGGATCTGCCAGACCAGCCAGGCCGACGCGCGGAGCCAGCGGATGTCCCAGTTGAGGTTCCGGGCGAGGACCAGGCCGCCCGGGTCATCATCGCCGTACTCGGACTGCCAGATCTTCTTGCCGTCGGCCGCCACGACCCGGTACAGCGCGTCGCGGTCCTCGTAGAACTCGTAGCCGTGGACGCTGACCCGCCCGACCGCGGCACGGGTGGCCGCGTCGAAGGCCGGGCTGGTCCAGGTGTTCGCCGCCCAGCTGTACGCGTACTCGTCGAGGCCGGTGACGATCGTCCCGGACAGGTCCCGGGCGTCGAGCTGGGCGCGGGTGAGCCGGATCAGCTCGGCCTGCTGCTCCTGGGAGTAGGAGCAGCCCTCCTGCCCCCGGCTGACGCCCGGCGCCCCCCACCCCATGCCCGGCTCGTTCATCGGCTGCACCGACGCGAAGTCGATGCCCCAGTGGTCGTGCGCGTAGCGGGCGACGGTCGCCAGGTAGGCCGCGTGCCGGCCGAAGTTGCCGTCCTGGAGGTTGCAGCTGCCGTCCGCGGCACCGGTCGGGTCGTCGTTCTTCAGCATCCACCACTGGGGCGAGTTGGCGAACAGCTCGAAGGTGTCGGCGCCCCGGGCCTTGGCCAGTTGCAGGACGGCGCGCTGGTTGGCGTCCGCGGTCCAGTCGAAGCTCGCCGAGTACGGGTCCGCCGAGTACCAGTCGCGCTGGAAGCCCTCGATCTGCTTGAAGCCGTCGAGCTGTTCGTTCTGCCGCACCATGCGCCGGCCCTCGACGACGTTCGTCCCCGACGCCCCGGCGCAGTAGCGGACGATGTTCATCCCCAGGCCGGGGACCTGCTCGCCGCGGAAGGCCACCGTCTTCCGGGTGAAGAACAGGTCGGCCAGGTCCTCGCGGGGGCCGAGCTGGTTCGCCCACCAGCCCAGGCTGGTGCCCCACCCCTCCCACGTGGCGGCGCCCCACCCGGGCGCCGGGTCGACCACCACGTTGTAGTCCGCCGCCCCGGCCCGGCCGGCCGCGGACACCACGGCCATCGCCCCCAGCGGCACCCCGGCCAGACCGCGCAGCACTGTACGACGCTCCATCAAACCCCCCTGAGCAGCACGCCCGACGCACCGGCGCGCGAAATGATTCGTGCACCGGTCGGTGCCGCTCGGAGCCTAGCGAAAGCCCCCCGCGGCACCGCAAGCACTTTCCGGCTGCGCTTCCGGGCACGACGGAGGGGCCCGCCGGTCAGGGTCGACCGACGGGCCCCTCCACCCGAGCTCCAGGCTTGTCGGACAAGCCCTAGGCCGGCCGGCCCCCGAGCCGCGGGATCTCGATGGCGGGGCACTTGTCCATCACCATCGCGAGACCGGCCGCGCGCGCCCGGTCGTACGCGGCCTCGTCCACCACACCGAGCTGGAACCAGACGGCCCGGGCCCCGACGGCCACGGCCTCGTCGGCCACCGCGCCGGCGAGCTCGGATCGGACGAAGGTGTCGACCACGTCGACCTCGAACGGGATGTCCGACAGCGCCGCGTACCCCTTCTCGCCGTGGACCGTCCCGGCCTTCGGGTGCACGGGCACGATCCGCTTCCCGTAGCGCTGCAGCACCTCGGCCACGCCGAACGCGGCGCGGCTCCGGTTGGACGAGAGGCCGACGACGGCCCAGGTGTCGCCCAGCTCGGTAAGGATCCTGCGCACCGTCTCCGGGTCGCCGTACATGCCCTGCCTCCTCGCAGCCGCGGACTCACCACTCCCAGCGCGCCGGGCCGGCCGGCCATTCCCGGCGCTGAGCCGGCCCGCCCCGGCGGCGTGAACGGACGGGCTCAGCCGTCCAGCCCGGCCAGGGTGGCGATGGACGGGCGGCGGGTGGCCCGGAGGTCGCGGGCGACGGCCTCCGCGTCGCGCAGGACGCGGACGGCGTTGTGCCAGGTCAGCTTGGAGAGGTCGGCCTCCGACCAGCCGCGGTGGAGCAGTTCGGCGATCAGGTTGGGGTAGCCGGCCACGTCGTCCAGCCCGGCCGGGAGGAAGGCGGTGCCGTCGAAGTCGCCGCCGATCCCGATGTGGTCGATGCCGGCCACCTCGCGCATGTGGTCGAGGTGGTCGGCGACGGTCGCCGGGGTGGCGACCGGGCGCGGGGAGGACTCCTCGAAGGCCCGCTGGCAGGCCATCGCGGCCGGGGTGGTGTCGAGGTGGTCGAAGCCGTGGGCGCGCATGTTCTCGTCGGCGGCGGCCGTCCACTCGATGGCCGCGGGCAGGATGAACTTGGGCACGAAGGTGGCCATCGCCACCCCGCCGTTGGCCGCCAGCCGGGCGAGCACGTCGTCCGGGACGTTGCGCGGGTGGTCGCAGACGGCGCGCGCGGAGGAGTGCGAGAACAGCACCGGCGCCTCGCTGACCCGCAGGGCGTCCCGCATGGTGTCGGCGGAGACGTGCGAGAGGTCGACCAGCATGCCGAGCCGGTTCATCTCCCGGACGACCTCCTCGCCGAACCGGGTCAGGCCGCCGGCCGCGGGCTTGTCGGTGGCGGAGTCGGCCCACGGGGTGTTGTCGTTGTGCGTGAGCGTCATGTATCGGACGCCGAGCTCGTACAGGGCGCGCAGGGTGGCCAGCGAGCAGTCGATGGAGTGTCCGCCCTCGGCGCCCATCAGGGAGGCGATCCGGCCCTCGGCGCGGGCGGCCTCCATGTCCTCGGCGGTGGTGGCGAGGCGGAGCCGGTCGGGGAACCGCCCGGTCAGGGCCCGGACGAAGTCGATCTGCTCCAGGGTGGCGCTCACCGCGTGGTCGCCGGCCAGCCGCGTGGGGACGTAGACGGACCAGAACTGCGCGCCGACCCCGCCCGCGGCGAGGCGGGCGAGGTCGGTGTGCAGGCGGTCGCGCTGGTCGGCGGCCAGGTCGAGCGCGTCGAGGTCGTAGCCGGCCTGCTCGCGCATCGCCCAGGGGAGGTCGTTGTGCCCGTCCACGACGGGGGCGTCGCGCAGGACGGCCCGGGCGCGCTCCAGCAGGCCGGCGGGGGTGGCGGAGGGATCCAGCAGCTCAGAGGTCATACGAGCTGTTGTATCCGACAGGACTACTTTCCGAAGCCGAAGGAGGAGGAACCCGCCACCTTGGCCCGAAGCTTCTTGCCCTTCTCGGTGGCCTGGCTGTTCAGCTCGGCCTGGAAGTCGGTCATCCGCTCGGTGAGCTCCGGGTCGAACGCGGCCAGCATCCGCACCGCCAGCAGGCCCGCGTTCCGGGCACCCGCCACCGAGACGGTGGCCACCGGCACACCGGCCGGCATCTGGACGATCGACAGCAGGCTGTCCATGCCGTCCAGGTAGCGCAGCGGCACCGGCACGCCGATGACCGGCAGCGGGGTGACCGAGGCGAGCATGCCCGGCAGGTGGGCCGCACCGCCAGCGCCCGCGATGATCGCCTTCAGGCCGCGCGTGTGGGCGCTCTCGCCGTAGGCGACCATCTCGCGCGGCATCCGGTGCGCGGAGACGACGTCCACCTCGTAGGGGATCTCGAACTCGTCCAGGGCCTGGGCCGCGGCCTCCATGACCGGCCAGTCGGAGTCCGAACCCATCACGATGCCGACGAGCGGGCCGTGGGAAGAGGAGGTCATTCGGTGATCGTTCCTCGCAGGTAGGCGGCCGCGTGGCGGGCGCGCTCGCGGACGTCGTCGAGGTCGTCCCCGAAGACGTTGACGTGACCGACCTTGCGGCCGGGCTTCACGTCCTTCCCGTACATGTGGATCTTCAGGCCCGGGTCACGGGCCATGCAGTGCAGGAAGGCGTGGTACATGTCCGGGTAGTCGCCGCCGAGGACGTTCACCATGACGGTCCACCGGGCACGCGGCCGGGGGTCGCCGAGCGGCAGGTCCAGCACGGCCCGCAGGTGGTTCTCGAACTGCGAGGTGACGGCGCCGTCCTGGCTCCAGTGCCCGGAGTTGTGCGGCCGCATGGCCAGCTCGTTGACCAGGATCCGGCCGTCCCGGGTCTGGAACAGCTCGACCGCGAGGTGGCCGGTGATGTCCAGCTCGCCGGCGATCCGCAGGGCCAGCTGCTGGGCCTCGTCGGACAGGGCCGGGTCGAGGTCCGGCGCCGGGGCGGTGACCTCGGCGCAGACGCCGTTCTCCTGGAGGCTCTCGACCACCGGGTAGGCGACGGCCTGGCCGCTGGGCGAGCGCACCACGTTGGCGGCCAGCTCGCGGACGAAGTCGACCTTCTCCTCGGCCAGTACGGGGACGCCGGCCAGGAACGGCGCCTGCGCCTGCTGCTCGTCGCCGACGACCCAGACGCCCTTGCCGTCGTAGCCGCCGCGGACGGTCTTCAGCACCACCGGGTAGCCGTCGCCCTCGTTCGCGAAGGCGGTCACGTCGGCCGGGTCGGCGACGATCCGGTGCCGGGGGCACGGCACGCCGATGGAGTCGAGCTTCGCCCGCATCACGCCCTTGTCCTGGGCGTTGACGAGCGCGTCCGGGCCGGGCCGGACGGCCACGCCGTCGGCCTGGAGGGCCCGCAGGTGCTCGGTGGGCACGTGCTCGTGGTCGAAGGTGATCACGTCGCAGCCGGCCGCGAAGCGGCGCAGCGTGTCGAGGTCGCGGTAGTCACCGAGGACGACGTCGGACACCACCTGTGCGGCGGAGTCCTGGGGCGTGTCGGCGAGGAGTTTGAACCTGACCCCGAGCGGGATGCCCGCCTGGTGTGCCATGCGGGCCAACTGCCCGCCGCCGATCATGCCCACCACTGGAAAATTCGCATTGCCCGGGGAAGTCACCCCGCCAGGATATCCGGGCCGGTGGGGGGCCGTGGAACCGCTCCGCCCCGGACGGCGTCCCAGGGGGGACGAGGTCCGCGGGGCTGAGCCGATCGGCGGAACCGGGTAGCCTGGACCGCTAGGTCCTGGTACGCGTGGTCAGATCATGTGCGTGCACGCAGGGCTCAAGGGCCGACCGAGCATCCCGCTCCGGGCCCCCTCGTCCGCAGGTACATGGAGGCAGCCCGGTATGGCGACGACCGCAGCGTCGAACCCCTCGCTGGCGCAGAGACTGCGCGGGATGTCGGGCGAAGTGGTGAAGTTCGCCGTCGTCGGCCTCAGCGGCGTGGTGGTCAACTTCGCGGTCTTCTGGATCTGCCTCAACGGCTTCCACCTGGCCTCGCTGCGCTCCAACATCGCCGCGACCCTGATCGCCATCACCACCAACTACCTCGGCTACCGGTACTGGCTCTACCGGGACCGCGACGCCGCCTCCCGCAAGCGCGAGATCACCCTCTTCCTGCTGTTCAGCGGCGCCGGCATGCTGATCGAGACCGGGGTGCTGGGCTTCTCGGTCTACGTCCTGGGCCTGGACTCGCACTTCGAGCAGCTCGCCGCCAAGGTGGCCGGCCTCGCGGTGGCCACGGTGTTCCGCTTCGTCTCGTACCGGACGTGGGTCTTCACCGCGCTCCCCGAGCCGACGGTCGGGGCCGATTCGCAGCCGGCGGCCGAACCGCAGCCGGCGACCCCGGCGGAGGCCGGGTCGGAGCCCGAGGCCGCCCTGGTCACCCAGGCCGAGCTGCTGCTGGCCGCCCAGGAGATCCGGTACGCCAAGGCCGAGTAGCGGCCCCGCTTGCCGTGCCCCGGTCCGCGAGAGGACAGTGGTTACCGAGGGCGAGCACGGACGGCGGACGATCGAGGCACCGGGGGGTCCTCAGGAGGCTCGCCATGACGTTCGTCCAGATCATCGAGTGCAAGACCGACCGGTTGGACGACCTCAACCGGCTCATGGACACCTGGGCCGAACAGACCAGGGGCCGGCGGACGGCCGGCCACGCGATGGTCACCACCAACCGCGCCGACAGCAAGCACGTCGTGGAGATCGTGGAGTTCGCCTCGTACGAGGAGGCCATGCAGAACTCCCACCTGCCCGAGACCGACCGGATCTTCCGGGAGATGGTGGCGCTCTGCGAGGAGCCGCCGACCTTCACCGACCTGGACGTGGTGCGGGACGCGCAGTTCAACAAGGCCACCGCCACCCGCCTGCTCGGCGAGGTCTCCCGGGGCAACCTCGATGTGATCGACGAACTGATGGCCGCCGACTACTGCGACCACGACTTCGCGAGCGAGGGCGACGCGATGGGCACGGCGGCGTTCAAGGAGCGCTGCGGCGGCTACGTGGGCGCCTTCGACTTCACCTTCGAGATCGAGAGCCAGATCGCCGAGGGCGACGAGGTCGCCACCCGGTGGACGTGGCACGCCACGCAGAAGGCCGACTTCATGGGCATGCCGTCCACCGGCAAGTCGGTCGTCGGACGCGGGACGACGACCTTCCGCTTCGCGGACGGCATGATCAAGGAAGGCTGGTGGCAGTGGGACGTCATGGGCCTGATGCGCCAGCTCGGCATGATGCCCGGCTCCTGACGGCCGGCCCCCGACAACTGCCACCCGCACCGGGGCTGCGCCAGTCGTCCCTGTGACTTCGTCCCAGGCTGCGCTAGTCGTCCCTGTGACTTCGTCCCAGGCTGCGCTAGTCGTCCCTGTGACTTCGTCCCAGGAAGAGCGCGAACACCGCCGGCTTCAGTGAGAGCAGCTCCAGCCGCCCGCCGTCCGCCTCCGCGAGGTCGCGGGCGACGGCCAGGCCGATGCCGGTCGAGTTGCGGCCGCTGACCGCGCGCTCGAAGACCCGGTTGCCCAGTTCCGGCGGCACCCCGGCGCCCTGGTCCTGCACCTCGGCGACCACCGACGTCCCGGACGGCCGCACCCGCAGGGTGATCGTCCCGGCGCCGTGCATCAGCGAGTTCTCGATCAGGGTGGCCAGCACCTGGGCGACCGTGCCCGGGGTGCCGACCGCGGTGACCCCGCGCAGGCCCTCCACCTGGAGCACCCGGCCGGTGCCGCGCAGCGACGGGCCCCACTCCTCCACCTGCTGCTTGACGACCTCGTCGAGGTCGAAGGCGACGGCGGTGGGGCTGCGGGGGTCACGCTGCGTGGTCAGCAGTCGCTGGACGACGTCGGTGAGTCGTTCGACCTGCTGGAGGGCGATGGTCGCCTCCTCCTTGACGGTGTCCGGCTCCTCGGCGAGTGCGGTGATCTCCTCCAGCCGCATGGACAGCGCGGTGAGCGGCGTGCGCAGCTGGTGGGAGGCGTCGGCGGCGAGCCGCCGCTCGGCGGTGAGCATCCGGGCGATCCGTTCGGCGCTGACGTCCAGCACCTCGGCGACCCGGTCCAGTTCGGGCACCCCGTAGCGGCGGTCGCGCGGCCGGGGGTCGCCGGAGCCGAGCCGTTCGGCGGTCTCGGCGAGGTCGGTGAGCGGGCGGGCGAGCCGTTTGGCCTGCCAGACGGCGAGGGCGACGGCGGCCTGGACGGCGAGCAGGGCGACCACGCCGAGCAGCAGCAGCATGTTGGCGATCTCGCGGTCGACGGCCGCCCGGGACTGCTCGACGGTGACGGTCTCGCCGCTGGCGCCCTGTTCGACGGCCTTCAGCAGGTGGTTCCCGGCGGGCCGCGCGCCGCTGGAGACGGGCTCCTTGCCGGGGATGTCCACCTCGACGTACTGGCCGTCGGTGACCTGGTTGGCGAACTTGTCGCCGGTGACCGGCTCGCCCGCGGCGAGCCGGTTCTCCACCAGGGCCAGGACCCGGACGGCGGCGGCGTCCACCCGGTCCTGGGCCGCGTTGACGATGGTGCGCTTCTCCACCAGGGCGAGGGGGACGCAGAACACCACGACCACCACGAGGACGACGCCGAGCAGCGAGTTGATCATCCGGCGTTTCAAGCTGCTGCTCCCCGTGGTGGTGCGAACCCCGGGTCCGGTCGCGGACCCTTTCGGGGGCTAATTCTTCTCGAAGCGGAAGCCCACCCCGCGCACGGTGGCGATGTAGCGCGGGTTGGCCGCGTCGTCGCCGAGCTTCTTGCGCAGCCAGGAGATGTGCATGTCGAGGGTCTTGGTCGAGGTCCACCAGGTGGTGTCCCAGACCTGGCGCATGATCTCCTCGCGGGTCACCACCCGGCCGGCGTCCCGGACGAGCACCCGCAGCAGCTCGAACTCCTTGGCGGAGAGGGTGAGCTCCTCCTCGCCGAGCCAGGCCCGGTGCGACTCGATGTCGATCTTCACCCCGTGCGCGCCGGTGGTGAGCTGGTCGACGTTGCCGCGGCGGAGCAGGGCCCGGACACGGGCCAGCAGTTCGGCGAGACGGAAGGGCTTGGTGACGTAGTCGTCGGCTCCGGCGTCCAGGCCGACCACCGTGTCCACCTCGTCGGCGCGGGCGGTGAGCACCAGCACGGGGCAGCTCTTGCCGTCGGCGCGCAGGCGGCGGCAGACCTCCAGGCCGTCCATCTCGGGCAGGCCGAGGTCGAGGACGACGAGGTCGACCTCCTCGGTGAGTCCGGCGGCCAGTGCGGTCGGACCGTCCTCGCGGACGAGCACCTCATAGCCCTCGCGTCGCAGGGCCCGGGCGAGCGGTTCGGAGATCGCCGGGTCGTCCTCGGCGAGCAGCACACAGGTCATGTGGTGATGGTAGTCCGCCGGGGTATGTCCGCCGACGCTGTGAGGTAGTTCACAGAGCGTGATCGTTATACGGAGCGCGATCACCGGTCAACGGGCCCATCACAACCGCCCGTTCGGCGAATATTCCACTCCCGACTCTTGCATCTGAAGGAACATATCCGGCTCTACCATGGATATGCCGATCAGATCGGCGGCAAACTTTGCCATCGCCATACCTAATTGGCGGGTTTTGTCAGCCGATGCCGCCAAATATCGCCACGTACAGTGGTTTGGTCCACGTCCGCCGCCACCCCCCTTGGCGGACGCTGTCAGGCAAGGAACCACTACACATGGCGTCTACGACCCTGGAGCCCGGCGTTCAGCCGGTCTCTCCCAGCGGCAAGACCTTCCTCGGGCACCCCCGGGGCCTCGCCACCCTCTTCATGAGCGAGATGTGGGAGCGCTTCAGCTACTACGGCATGCGTGCCCTGCTGGTGCTCTACATGACGGCCTCCATCGCGGAGGGCGGGCTCGGCATGAAGGCGGCTGTCGCCGCCGCCGTGTACAGCGTGTACACGGCCATGGTCTACCTGCTCGCCCTGCCGGGCGGCTGGATCGCGGACCGCTTCCTCGGCGCGCGCAAGACCGTCGCCGTCGGCGGCTCGATCATCATGATCGGCCACTTCCTGCTGGCCGTGCCGGCGAGCGTGTCGTTCTTCGTCGGCCTCGCGTTCATCGCGGTCGGCTCGGGTCTCCTCAAGGCCAACATCTCGACGATGGTCGGGCACCTCTACGACGGGCCGAACGACCCGCGCCGGGACGGTGGCTTCACCATCTTCTACATGGGCATCAACCTCGGTGCCTTCGCCGCCCCGCTGATCATCGGCACCGTCGGCCAGAGCGTGAACTGGCACCTCGGCTTCGCCCTGGCCGGTATCGGCATGGCGCTCGGCCTGACCCAGTTCCTCCTCGGCACCCGCCACCTCAGCGCCAAGAGCGACGTGGTGACCTCGCCGATCTCGCCCGCCGAGAAGAGCGTGATCTTCAAGAAGGCCGGCCTCTGGCTGGCCGTCGCCGCCGTCTTCTACGCGGTCGTCGCCCTGACCGGCCACTTCACCATCAACTGGGCGATCTGGCCGCTGTCGATCGCGGGCATCGCGATCCCGGTCTTCGTCTTCGCCAAGGTGAAGCGCGACAAGGACCTCGACGAGACCGAGCAGTCCCGGATGAGCGGCTACATCTGGTTCTTCGTCGCCGCCGCCGTCTTCTGGATGATCTACGACCAGTCCGGCTCGACGCTGAGCATCTTCGCGGACGAGAACACCGCGTCGAAGCTGTTCGGCTTCAACTTCCCGTCGACGTGGTTCCAGTCGCTGAACCCGCTGTACATCATGGCGCTGGCCCCGGTCTTCGCCTGGCTCTGGGTGGCCCTGTCCCGCCGGGCCAAGAACCCCAGCACCACCGTGAAGTTCGCCTTCGGTCTGCTGATGATCGGCGCGTCCTTCCTCGTCATGATGCTGGCGATGGCGGCCGCCTCGGGCGGCACCAAGGTCACCCCGCTCTGGCTGGCCCTGGTCTACCTGGTCCAGACCGTCGGTGAGCTCACCCTCTCCCCGGTCGGCCTCTCCGTCACCACCAAGCTGGCCCCCACGAAGTACGCCAGCCAGATGATGGGTGTCTGGTTCCTCGCCGTCACCGCCGGTGACTGCGTCGCGGCCATCTCCCAGCTTGTCCTCGGCGACAAGGTGGTCGGCTCCACCGGGTACTTCGCGGTCCAGGGCGTGCTGGCGATACTCGCCGGTGTGGCGCTGTGGATGTACCGCAAGAAGGTCGTCCGGCTGATGGGCGACGTGCACTGACGTCCTGCCCCTGGCAGAACCGGCCACCGGGGCCGGTGCGGATTCCTGAGATCCGCACCGGCCCCGGTGGCGTTCCCACCCGCCTTCCCGGCCGCTTCCCGGCCGCTTCCCGGCCGCCTTCCCGGCCGGGCGGTATTTCCCGACGGGCCGGCGGCGCGCCGTGCGAGGGTGTCGGGATGCCGACCGACTCGCTCCCCCGCCAGCTCGCCCGCACCAGGCGCTTCACCCTGGGTGCCCCCGCCCAGCCGGCCGTCTCGGCCGACGGCCGGACGGTGCTGTTCCTGCGCAGCCGCGCCGGCGACGACCCGCTGTCCTGCCTCTGGGCCCTCGACACCGCCACCGGCCGGGAGCGGCTGCTGGTCGATCCGGCCTCGCTCGGTGCGGGCGACGATGAACTCCCCGAGGCCGAGCGGATCCGCCGCGAGCGGGCCAGGGTCCTGACCAGCGGCATCACCGCCTTCACCACCGACGCCCCGGGCCGGCTCGCCGCCTTCACCCTCGGCGGCGCCCTCTGGCTCGCCGACACCACCGACGGCACCGTCCGCCCCGTCCCGACCGCCTCCCCGGTGTACGACCCGCGCCTCGACCCGTCCGGCCGCCTGGTCGCCTACGTCGGCGACGGCGCCCTGCGCGTGGTCGGGGCGGACGGCGGCGGCGACCGGGCGCTCGCCGAACCCGAGCAGGAGGAGGTGACGTACGGGATCGCCGACCACGTCGCCGCCGAGTCGATGTACCGCACCCGCGGCCACTGGTGGTCCCCGGACGGCACCGCCGTGCTCGCCGCCCGCGTCGACAACCGGGCGCTGAGCCGCCTCCACCTCGCCGACCCGGCCGAGCCCCGGCAGCGGCCGCGGGCGATCCGCTACCCGCTGGCCGGGACGGCCAACGCCGACGTCTCGCTCTGGCTGCTCGACGCCGCCCCCGGGCCCACCGGCGCCGGCGGCCGCACCGAGGTCCGCTGGGACCGGGCCGGCCACGAGTACCTGACCGCCGCCGGCTGGGACGGCCACGGCCCGTACGCCGCCGTGCAGAGCCGCGACCAGCGCAGCGTCCGCACCCTGGCGATCGCCCCGGACGGCAGCACCCGGGCCCTGGCCGAGCAGACCGACGAGCACTGGGTCGAGCTGGTCCCCGGCCTGCCGGCCCGCACCGCCGGCGGCGCGCTGGTCGACTCCGCCGACCACGGCGACACCCGGCACCTCACCGTCGACGGCAAGCCCGTCACCCCGGCCGGGCTGCAGCTGCGCGCGGTGCTCGGGACGGACGGCGAGCAGGTGCTGTTCACCGCCACCGACGAGCCCACCGAGACCCACCTCTGGCTGTACGAACCGGCCACCGGCGCCCGCCGGCTGAGCGACGGGCCGGGCCTCCACACCGGTGTGCGGCGCGCCGGCACGCTCGTCCTCACCACCCGGCTCGACGGCGCCCCGGCCGGCCGGACGACCGTCCTGCGCGAGGACGGTCCGCCGCTCCCGGTGGTCTCGTACGCGCAGCGGCCCGTCCTCGCCGCACGGCCCGAACTGCTCCGGCTCGGCCCGCGCGATCTGCGCGCCGCGCTCTTCCTGCCCGCCGGCCACCGCCCCGGGGGCGGCCCGCTGCCCGTCCTGCTCGACCCGTACGGCGGCCCCGCGATGCAGAAGGTCACCACCGGCGGCGCCTGGTGGACCCTCGTCTCGCAGTGGTTCGCCGAGCAGGGCTTCGCCGTCCTGGCCGTGGACGGCCGGGGCACCCCGGGACGCGGGCCGCGCTGGGACAAGGAGGTCTTCGGCGACAAGGCCACGCCGGCCCTGGCGGACCAGGTCGACGGCCTGCACGAGGCCGCCCGCCTGCGGCCCGGGCTGCTGGACCTCGACCGGGTCGCGATCCGCGGCTGGTCCTACGGCGGCTACCTCGCCGCGCTCGGCGTCCTGCGGCGCCCGGACGTCTTCCACGCCGCCGTGGCCGGGGCCGCCCCCACCGACCAGCGGCTGTACGACACGCACTGGCAGGAACGGTTCCTCGGCCACCCCGACGAGCACCCGGAGCGCTACGACGCCTGCTCGTTGATCGCCGACGCGCCCGCACTGCGCCGCCCGCTGCTGCTGGTCCACGGCCTCGCGGACGACAACGTGTTCCCGGTGCACGCCCTGCGGCTCTCCGCCGCGCTGCTGGCTGCCGGACGCCCGCACGAGGTGCTGCCGCTCAGCGGCACCACCCACACGCCCTCCGACGAGGCGGTGGCGGAGAACCTCCACCACCACCAGCTCGACTTCCTGCGGCGCTCGCTCGGCCTCGGCTGAGCGCCGAAGCCCGCACCCCCCGTCGCGCCGGGCGACGGGCGACGGGCGACGGGGGGTGCGGGAGGGGGTACCGGTGGGGTGCAGGGGCGCGGGCGGTGCTCAGACCTCCCGGACGCCGGCGCGCCAGACCGCCGCCGTCAGCGGCACGCCCGGCCGGTAGGCCAGGTGGACGTGCGAGGGCGCCTCCAGGAGCTGGAGGTCCGCGCGGTCCCCCACCCGGACGGAGCCGACGTCCGTCCGCCGCAGCGCCTGCGCGCCGCCCGCGGTGGCCGCCCAGACCGCCTCGTCCGGCGTCATCCCCATCTCCCGCACCGCGACCGCGAGGCAGAACGCCATCGAGCTGGTGAAGCTGGATCCGGGGTTGCAGTCGGTGGAGAGCGCGACCACCGCGCCCGCGTCGAGCAGCCGCCGGGCGTCCGGGTACGCGGCCCGGGTGGAGAACTCCGCGCCCGGGAGCAGGGTGGCCACCGTGGCCGAACCGGCCAGGGCGGCCACGTCCTCGTCGGTCAGGTGGGTGCAGTGGTCGGCGGAGGCCGCCCCCAGCTCGACGGCGAGCTGCACGCCCGGCCCGTAGGAGAGCTGGTTGGCGTGCACCCGGGGGGTGAGGCCCCGCTCGATCCCGGCGGTCAGGATCGCCCGCGCCTGGTCCCCGTCGAAGGCGCCGTTCTCGCAGAACACGTCGACCCAGCGGGCGTACGGGGCGCAGGCGTCCAGCATGTCGCCGGTGACCAGGTCGACGTACCCGGCCGGGTCGTCCGCGTACTCGGGGGCGACGACGTGGGCGCCCAGGTAGGTGGTCTCCGGGGTGTACGAGGAGGCGATCCGCAGCGCGCGGGCCTCGTCCACGACGGTCAGCCCGTAGCCGGACTTGCACTCGATCGAGGTGGTGCCCTGGCGCAGCGCCTCGCGGACGAAGCGGGCCAGGTTGGCGTCCAGCTCGGCGTCGCTCGCGGCCCGGGTGGCGGCCACCGTGGTCCGGATGCCGCCGGCGGTGTACGACTGGCCGGACATCCGGGCGTTGAACTCGGCGGTGCGGTCGCCCGCGAACACCAGGTGGGCGTGCGAGTCGACGTAGCCCGGCAGCAGCGCCCGGCCGGCCGCGTCGAACCGCTCGTCGGCGGCGGGCGCCTCGGCCGCCGGACCGACCCAGGCGATCGTGCCGCCGTCCACCACCACGGCCGCGTCGGTCAGCAGGCCGAGCGGCCCCGTCCCGTGCGCGGGGTCGTTGGTGACCAGGCTGCCGATGCCGGTGATCAGGGTGCTCGGGGCGCCCTCGGTCTTCGGGGTACTCACGTCAGGCCTTTCGGGAATGGGCGGGGGCGGGGCGGGTTCGACCCTCGCCCCGCCCCCGGGAGTCGGCGGGTACTCGCTCACTCGCGGCGGCCCGGCTGCTCAGCGGCTCGGCTGCTCAGCAGCTCAGCAGCTCAGCGGCACAGCGGCTCAGCAGCTCAGCGCGGCGATCGAGGACCGCAGCGCACCCGGGACGTCCGGCACCAGCTGGTGCACCCCGTCCCGGACGATGTGCCGGCCGCCGACCACCAGGTGCCGCACGTCCGCGGCGGAGGCCGCGAACACCGCGGTCTCGGCGCCCAGCCGGGCGGGCGGGCCCGCCGTGCGCACCGAGTCCAGGGCGATCACGGTGAAGTCGGCCAGGGAGCCGGCCTCGATCCGCCCGGCCTCCGGCCAGCCGAGCGAGGCGTGCCCGTCCTCGGTGCCGGCCCGGAGCAGCGAGTTCGCCGTCCAGTGGCCGCGGGTGCGGGTGCGCAGCCGCTCGTTCAGCTCCAGCGCGCGCGCCTCCTCGAACGGGTCGAGGACGGCGTGGCTGTCACTGCCGAGGGTGACGGCGCAGCCGCCCGAGGCCAGCTGCCGGGCCGGGCCGATGCCGTCCGCGAGGTCCCGTTCGGTGGTGGGGCACATGCAGATGGTGGTGGAGGAGTCGGTGAGGAGCTTGATGTCCTCCTCCGTCAGGTGGGTGGCGTGCACCGCGGAGGTGCGCGGGCCGAGGGCGCCGTGGTCGGCGAGCAGCCGGGTCGGGGTGACGCCGTGCGCGTTGAGGCAGGCGTCGTTCTCGGCGGTCTGCTCGGAGAGGTGGACGTGCAGCGGCGCGTTGCGCGTCGCCGTCCACTGCGCGACGGTGCCGAGCTGGTCGGCGGGGACGGCCCGGACGGAGTGGATCGCGGCGCCGATCCGGGCGTGCTCGCGCGGCTTGAGCGCCTCGACCCGCTCGGCCCAGGCGTCGGCGTCGCCGTCGCTGAAGCGGCGCTGCGGCTTGGTGGGCTCGGCACCGAAGCCGGAGGAGAGGTAGCAGGTGTCCAGCAGCGTGATCCGGATGCCGGCCCGGGCGGCGGCCTCGATCAGCGCCTCGCCCATCGCGTTGGGGTCGTCGTACCGGACGCCGCCGGGCGCGTGGTGCAGGTAGTGGAACTCCCCCACCGCGGTGATCCCGGCGAGCGCCATCTCGGCGTAGACGGCGGTGGCGAGCGCCAGGTAGCTGTCCGGGTCGAGGGCGCCGGCGAACCGGTACATGGTGTCGCGCCACGTCCAGAAGGTGCCGGAGCCGACCTGGACGTTGCCGCGCAGCGCCCGGTGGAACGCGTGCGAGTGCGCGTTGGCCTGGCCCGGCAGCAGCAGCCCCTCCAGCCGGACGGCGCCGGGCGGGCAGGGCCCGCTGTCCGGCGTCACCGCGGTGATCCGGCCGCCCGGGCCGGTGGCGATCAGGACGTCCTGCTCGACCACCGGACCGTTGGCGTGCGGCAGCCAGGCGTACTGCGCCCAGAAAGTCGTCGTTCGCGCGTCTCCGGCACGGCCTACTGACATGCCAGGTCCTCCAGTACGTCGGCGAGGGCGGCCACTCCGGCCAGGCAGTCGGCCGTCTCGGCGTGCTCCGCCGGGGAGTGCGAGACGCCGCTCGGGTTCCGTACGAACAGCATGGCGGTCGGGACGGCCGATGCCAGGATTCCGGCGTCGTGTCCCGCCCCGGTGGGCAGGACGGGCACCCCGCCGGGGGCCCCGTCCCGGCCGAGGCGCCGGGCCAGGCGGTCGCGCAGCGGGCCGTCGAAGTCCACCACCGGGGTGTAGGACTCGCGGGTCAGCTCGACCCGGACGCCGTCGCGCTCGGCCCGCTCGGCCGCGGCCCGCTCGATCTCCCCGATCAGTGCGGCGAGGGTCTCCTCGTCGGCGGCGCGGGAGTCCAGCCAGCCGCGGACCAGCGAGGCGATCGCGTTGGTGCCGTTGGGCTCGACGGCGACCTTGCCGAAGGTGGCCAGGGCGCCCGCGAGCTTCGCCTTCTTCCGCGCGGCGAGCACGGTGTTGGCGTAGGTCAGCATCGGGTCGCGGCGGTCCTCGATCCGGGTGGTGCCGGCGTGGTTGGCCTCGCCATGGAAGTCGAACCGCCAGCGGCCGTGCGGCCAGATCGCGCTGGCCACGCCGACCGGCCGGTCCTCGGTGAGGTACCGGCCCTGCTCGACGTGCAGTTCGACGAACGCGCCGATCCGGGCCAGCCGGTCGCCGTCGGCGCCGATCGCCGCCGGGTCGTAGCCGGCCTTCTCCATCGCGTCGGGCAGCCGGACGCCGTCGGCGTCGCGCAGCTCGTACGCGGCCTCCTTGTCGAGGACTCCCGCGGTGAGCCGGGAGCCGATGCAGGCGACGCCGAACCGGGCGCCCTCCTCGTCACCGAAGTTGACGATCGCCAGCGGCTTGCGGAGTTCGGCGCCGCGCGAGCGCAGCTCGTCCAGGGCGGCGAAGGAGGAGACCACGCCGAGCGGGCCGTCGTAGGCGCCGCCGTCCGGGACGGAGTCCAGGTGCGAGCCGGTGACGACGGCGCCGCCCGCGGCCGGGTCGCCCAGCCAGGCCCACTGGTTGCCGTTGCGGTCCAGTTCGTAGTCGAGGCCGCGGGAGCGGGCCTGCTCCTCGAACCAGGCCCGGCACTCGGCGTCGGCGGAGTCCCAGGCGAAGCGCCGGTAGCCGCCGGAGGAGGCGGAGCGGCCCACCGGGAGCAGCTCCGCCCACATCCGTTCGAAGCTGTCGGTCACAGCTCACCCATCGGGATGCGCACACCGCGCTCGGCGGCGACCTCGTCGGCCCGGTCGTAGCCGGCGTCGACGTGCCGGATGACGCCCATGCCCGGGTCGTTGGTGAGGACCCGGCGGATCTTCTCGCCGGCGAGCGGGGTGCCGTCGGCCACCGTGACCTGGCCGGCGTGGATCGAGCGGCCGATGCCGACGCCGCCGCCGTGGTGGATGGAGACCCAGGACGCGCCGGAGGCGACGTTGACCATGGCGTTGAGCAGCGGCCAGTCGGCGATCGCGTCGGAGCCGTCCAGCATCGCCTCGGTCTCCCGGTACGGGGAGGCGACGGATCCGCAGTCCAGGTGGTCGCGGCCGATGACGATCGGCGCGGACAGCTCGCCGGAGGCGACCATGTCGTTGAAGCGCTCGCCGGCCTTGTCGCGCTCGCCGTAGCCGAGCCAGCAGATCCGCGCCGGGAGGCCCTGGAAGTGCACCTTCTCCTGGGCCATCTTGATCCAGCGGTGCAGGGACTCGTTCTCCGGGAAGAGGTCGAGCACGGCCTTGTCGGTCTTGGCGATGTCCTGCGGGTCACCGGAGAGCGCGGCCCAGCGGAACGGGCCCTTGCCCTCGCAGAACAGCGGGCGGATGTACGCCGGGACGAAGCCGGGGAAGGCGAAGGCGCGGTCGTAGCCGGCCAGCTGGGCCTCGCCGCGGATCGAGTTGCCGTAGTCGAAGACCTCGGCGCCGGCGTCCATGAAGCCGACCATCGCCTCGACGTGCTTGGCCATCGACTCGCGCGAGCGCTGGGTGAACTCGGCCGGCTTCTCGGCCGCGTAGGTCGCCATGTCGTCGAAGGCGACGCCGACCG
This sequence comes from Kitasatospora sp. NBC_01560, assembly GCF_045208415.1. Taxonomy (NCBI): domain Bacteria; kingdom Bacillati; phylum Actinomycetota; class Actinomycetes; order Kitasatosporales; family Streptomycetaceae; genus Kitasatospora; species Kitasatospora sp. NBC_01560. The sequence continues at coordinate 3,808,482 of NZ_CP109364.1, forward strand.
GCAGGTAGCTCAGCGGGTCGTGGGCGCTGGTCTGGTCGGTGACGATGTCGATCGGCGCGTCCATCGCCAGCAGCTGCGGGAACAGGTCGGCGGCGTTGCCCAGCAGGCCGATGGAGAGCGGCTGCTTCTTGTCGCGGGCCTCGGTGGCCAGCTCCAGCGCGTGCGCGAGGTTCTTGGCCTCGACGTCGAGGTAGCGGTGCTCGATCCGGCGGGAGATCCGCGACGGGTCGCAGTCGATACAGATCGCCACGCCACCGTTCATGGTGACGGCCAGCGGCTGGGCGCCGCCCATCCCGCCGAGGCCGGCGGTGAGGGTGATCGTCCCGGCCAGGGTGCCGTTGAAGCGCTTGTTGGCGACGGCGGCGAAGGTCTCGTAGGTGCCCTGGAGGATGCCCTGGGTGCCGATGTAGATCCACGACCCGGCGGTCATCTGGCCGTACATGGTGAGCCCGAGGCTCTCCAGCCGGCGGAACTCCTCCCAGTTGGCCCAGTCGCCGACGAGGTTGGAGTTGGCGATCAGGACGCGCGGCGCCCACTCGTGGGTCTGCATGACGCCGACCGGCCGGCCGGACTGGACCAGCATGGTCTCGTCCTGCTTCAGCCCCTCCAGCGTCCGCACCATGGCGTCGAAGGAGCGCCAGTCGCGGGCCGCCTTGCCGGTGCCGCCGTAGACGACGAGCTTCGACGGGTGCTCGGCCACCTCGGGGTCGAGGTTGTTCATCAGCATCCGCAGGGCGGCCTCCTGCTGCCACCCCTGGGCCGTCAGCCCCGTCCCGCGCGCCGCACGTACCTCACGCGGTCCGCTCGTCTGCTGCACCATGTCCGGGCCTCCCTACGGATGAATCCATTCAGACTTCTTACAACTGAATATATCCAAACATCCAGCTTCCGACCAGACCCCGACCACATCCGATCAGCCCCGGCCCGGGCGGCCCCCGAGCGCTACCCTGAACGCGGCGAACACCAGCCACTCGGCCCAGCCCCGAGTAGCGGAGGACACGATGACGGCCATCAGCGTGCGACCGGGCAGACTCCGGGACGCGGCGGAGGAGATCGAGCGGAGCACCGGCCTCCGGGTCCAGATCATCGGAGGCACCCTGGTGGTGTCCCCCACCCCTCGCGGCAAGCACGCGGGAACCGTCCGGCGGCTGAGGATCCGGCTGGAGTCGCGGCTGCCGAGCGGGCTCGCCGCCTTCGAGGTGTCCTCCGTCGCCATGCCCGACAACGCGGACGACTACGCCACGCCCGACCTGGTCGTCCTCCCCACCGACTGGGAGGACGACGACGACTGGCTGGCCGACCCGCACGACGTCGCCCTGGCCGTGGAGGTCATCTCCAGTACGGAACGCGCCGGCGGCATCGCCGCCAAGGCCGAGTGGTACGCGATCGCCGGCGTGCCGGTGCTGCTCTCGATCGACCCCCGCACGGGCGTCTGGACCCTGTACACCCATCCGCGCGACGGCGCCTACCGGGGCGTACTGCACGGCACGTACGGGGAGCCCGTGCCGCTCGGCGCACCACTGCCGGCGGAGCTGGACACCGCCGGGCTGCCGCTGTACGCCCGGAAGGGCTGACCGGGCCTCAGGCCGCCTCGCCGTCCCAGTCGATGCCGATCTCGGCGAGCCAGCGGCGGTCGTCGTCGTCCGGCGCGGCCGGGCGGGGCGGGCGGGGGATCTCCTGGACGGGGCCCAGGCCGTACTGTTCGGTGGCGGCGGCGGCCGCCCGGGCATCGGGCTCGATCACGCCGACGTGCACGGCGCTCTCGTCACCCGGGTCGAGGACGATGAGTTCGGGGCCGGGCAGGCGGCGCAGCGTGACGCGGCGTCCGCAGGCGGGGCAGGACCATTCGTCGGCGCCGGAGGCGAGCCGGCCGACGAACTTCATCTCGTGGATCACGCGCATGGCGGCACCCCCTACCTCTGAAGATGCCCGGGTTTGTGCCGCCTATTCCCGGCCGGAGCCACCGCAGGCCCCGGCCGCCGGGGGCCCGGTCTACTCCAGGAAGAGCCCGCGTGCCGTCGCGGCCTGCTCGATCGCCTCCAACCGGGCCTCGGCGCCCGGGAGTTCGTCGCACATGGTCTGCAGCAGCACCCGGCCGAGCATCATCGGCGCGCAGGCGGTGTCGAAGACCAGGCCGGTGCCGACGGCGGCCGGCAGCATCAGGTCGGAGAGCTTGGCGACCGGCGCGAAGGCGCTGTCGGCGACGGTGAGGACGGTCAACCCGCACTCCCGGGCGACGGCCAGAGCGTCCATCAGCTCGCGCGGATAGCGCGGTAGCGCGAAGCAGAGCAGGGCGCCGGCGCCGGCCGCGGCGGCCTGTTCGATCCGGTCGGCGAGCATGCTGCCGCCCTCGTCGAGCAGCCGGATGTCCGGGTGCACCTTGGAGGCGAAGTAGGCGAAGCCGCGCGCCTGCGCCGAGGCGGCCCGCAGGCCCAGGACGGGCAGCGGGCGGGAGGCGGCGAGCAGCCGGGCCGCGCGGGTGATCGGCTCGGGGTCGGCGAGGAGCTCGGCGAGCAGGCGCAGGTGCTCGATCTCGGCGAGGACGGCCTGCTGGTGCTCGTTGCGGACGGCGTCGGCCGGCGTCTCCGCGGCGGACGGCTCACCGGCGCCCAGCTCGCGCAGCTGCTTGCGCAGCGCCGGGTAGCCGTCGTAGCCGAGCGCCACCGCGAAGCGGGTGACGGAGGGCTGGCTGACCCCGGCGAGTTCGGCGACCTCCACGCTGGAGAGGAACGGCGCCTCGGTGGCGTGCCGGACCAGCGAGTGGGCGATCCGGCGCTGGGTGGGGGTGAGCCGGTGGCCCTCGAAGAGCTGGAGCAGCCGGGCGGAGGGGCCGACCGTGCCGTGGTCGTCGATGGCGGTCATCAGCGGTACCTCCGGGTGCGAGCTGTTCGGACGACGACTGTGCAGCAGCATGCCCCGGCTGGCAAAGACGTCTCGTACGCCGGGACACCCGGCGAGACGTCCCGCCGGGTCGGACCCGGCCCCGGTGCGCCTCGGGGTGACCCTGATTTCCCCCTGATCCGGCCCGGAATACCGCGCCCGCCGGTGGACCGCGGACGTCTCGGGGCACCAAGCTGTCGCCATGGACACTCGTCAGGACGAAATGCGGCGCGACCTCGACGCCACCCTGCAGGCCCGCAAGGAGCTGGGCAAGGAGTACGAGTCGGAGCTGGTCGACTCGTTCCTGGCCAAGCTCGACGCCCGGCTGGACGCCCGCCTCGACGCCAGGGTGGAGCGCCGGGTGGCCGAGCGGCTGGACGGCCACGGGCCGGCCGAGCACCTGCGCCGGCGCCGGTTCGGGCGCTCCACCTCGAAGCTGCCGCTGGCCTCGCTGGTTCTCGGCATCCCGCTGACCGCCATCGCGTCCGACGGCGGCAACGGCTTCAGCAGGTTCATGGGGCTGCTGGTCTGCTGGGTCGGCATCGTCGGGGTCAACTTCGCCGCCGTGCTGGGCGAGCGGCGCGAGCAGCAGCGGGCCGAGTCGTCGCGGGGCGACTGGGACTAGGGGCGGACGAACCCGGGAGCCCGGCCGCCTCCGCGACACCGCGTCGTCAGGCCAGCGGCCCGGTGACCTGCTCGACCGCGTGCACCAGCGCGCCGGAGGCGACCAGCGCCGCGGCGGCCTCCAGGTCCGGCGAGAGGAAGCGGTCACGGCCGGCGCCGCCGACCCCGGCCTCCCGGGCGACGGCCATGGCGGCGGCGCTGGCCGGAGCCACCGTGCCGCCACCGTCGGCCTGCGCGCGGATCTCCAGCGCGCGGGAGGCGGCAGTCAGCTCGACGGCGAGGATCCGGCCGAGGTTGTCGACCGCCTGGCGCAGCTTGCGGGCCGCGGACCAGCCCATCGAGACGTGGTCCTCCTGCATCGCGGAGGACGGGATCGAGTCGACCGAGGCCGGCACCGCGAGCCGCTTGTTCTCGCTGACCAGCGCGGCCTGGGTGTACTGGGCGATCATCAGGCCGGAGTCCACGCCCGGGTCGTCGGCCAGGAAGGCCGGCAGGCCGTGCGAGCGGGCCTTGTCGAGCAGCCGGTCGGTGCGGCGCTCGGAGATCGAGCCGAGGTCGGCGGCGGCGATGGCGAGGAAGTCCAGCACGTACGCGACCGGGGCACCGTGGAAGTTGCCGTTGGACTCGACGCGGCCGTCCGGCAGGACCACCGGGTTGTCGACCGAGGCCGCGAGCTCGCGGGAGGCGACCAGCGCGGCGTGGGCCAGCGTGTCGCGGCCGGCGCCGGCCACCTGCGGGGCGCAGCGGATCGAGTAGGCGTCCTGGACGCGCGGCGCGTCGTCCTGGTGGTGGCCGGTGAGGCCGGAGCCCTTGAGGACGGCCAGCATGTTGGCGGCGGCGAGCGCCTGGCCGGGGTGCGGGCGGATCGGGGCGTGCAGCTCGGGGGCGAGCACCTTGTCGGTGCCGAGCAGTGCCTCCAGCGTCATCGCGGCGGTGATGTCGGCGGTGGTGAACAGGCGCTGGAGGTCGGAGACGGCCATCACGAGCATGCCGAGCATGCCGTCGGTGCCGTTGATGAGGGCCAGGCCCTCCTTCTCCAGCAGCTCGACCGGCTCGATGCCGGCCGCGGCGAGCAGCTCGCCGGCGGGCTTCTCGACGCCGTCGGGGCCGGTGGCCACGCCCTCGCCCATCAGCACCAGGGCGCAGTGCGAGAGCGGCGCGAGGTCCCCGGAGCAGCCGAGCGAGCCGAACTCCCGGACGACCGGGGTGATGCCGGCGTTGAGGACGTCCGCCATGGTCTGCGCGACCAGCGGGCGCACCCCGGTCCGGCCGGAGGCCAGCGTCTTCATCCGCAGGAACATCAGCGCGCGGACGACCTCGCGCTCGACGGCCGGGCCCATGCCGGCGGCGTGCGAGCGCACCAGCGAGCGCTGCAGCTGGGCGCGGAGCTCCGGGCTGATGTGGCGGACGGCGAGCGCGCCGAAGCCGGTCGAGACGCCGTAGACGGGGCGGGGCTCGGCCGCGAGGGCCTCGATCCGGGCACGCGCGGCCGCCATCTCGGCGAGCGCGTCGGGACCGATCTCGATCCGGGCGTTGCCACGGGCGACGGCCAGCACGTCCTCGGCGCTGACGTCGGCCTTGCCGACCTGGACGAGCGGCGCGTGGGGGGCCGCAGCACTGTGCATATCCATATACACCATCACATCAGGTGAATGGAGATATGACAACCGTCCGGAGCCATTCGGCCGCCGCGAACTCCGACACCCGTCAGCAGGATTTTCGGTTACCCCGCCCGGTGGCGCACGCTGTGGAGGTGACGGACAGCGTGGAGGTGGCGGGGCGATGACGCGGGCGACGGCGCGACGACGGGTGGTGCGGCTGCGGGGCGACGCGCGCAGCACGCGGCCGGACGCCCTGGCGGCGGAGGAGCCGCTGGAGATCCGGCTCGGCGGCGAGCCGCTCACGGTGACCATGCGCACCCCGGGCGCGGACTTCGACCTGGTGGCCGGCTTCCTGGTCGGCGAGGGCCTGGTGCACGCGGCCGACGGGCTCGCGGCGCTGCGCTACTGCGCCGGGACGGACGAGGCGGGCGCCAACACGTACAACGTGGTCGACGCGACCCTGCGCGGCGCCGGCACCGTCCCGCTCTCCGCCCATCGCAACCTGCTCACCACCAGCGCCTGCGGCCTCTGCGGCCGGGACACCGTCGACGCCGTCCGCACCCACGTCCGCCACCCCGTCGCGGACGACCCGCTGACCGTCCCGCCCGCGCTGCTGTACGGGCTGCCGGACCGGCTCCGGGCCGCCCAGCGCACCTTCGAGTCCACCGGCGGCCTGCACGCGGCCGGCCTCTTCGACGGCACGACCGGCGAACTGCTCTGCGCCCGCGAGGACGTCGGCCGGCACAACGCGGTGGACAAGGTGGTCGGCTGGGCACTGCGGGCGGGCCTGCTGCCGCTCACCGGGCACGTCCTGCTGGTCAGCGGCCGGGCGTCGTTCGAGCTCACCCAGAAGGCGGCGCTGGCCGGCGTCCCGCTGCTGGCGGCCGTCTCGGCGCCGTCCTCGCTGGCGGTCGAGCTCGCCGAGGAGCTGGGCCTGACCCTGGTCGGCTTCCTGCGCGGCGAGGGCGCCAACGTGTACACCCGGGCGGACCGGATCGCCGACCGGCCGTAGGCCCGCGCAGTACACCGAGCGACCGCAGTACCGACCGGCCGCGGTACCGCGCGGCGCACCGACCGGCCGCAGTGCCGCCCGGGTCACCGACCGGCCGCGGTACCGCCCGGGTCACCGACCGGCCGTGGGCCCGTCGGCCGCCTCCGCCCGCAGCCTCCGCAGCGAGGCGGGCGTGAGCCGCCGGGCCAGCACCTCCAGCGCCGCCAGCACCTCGGCCAGCTCCGCCGGGTCGTCCGTGCCGAGCGCCCGGGCCAGCGCCTCGTCGACCGGCGCGGCGGCCACCTGGGCCCGGCGGGCGGAGATCTCGGGCGCCCGCCGGGCGAGCAGCCGGCGGCGGTCCCGGGGGTCGGCCTCGGTGACGATCGAACCGACCTCGCGCAGCCGCGCGACGGCCGCGGACACCTGACTCTGCGGCAGGCCGGTCCGGGCGGCGATCTCGCCGACGGCGCTGCCCGGGTGCGCGTAGACGTCGCTCATCACCACGACGACCGACTTGACCCCGCGGGCACGCTCGCCGTCCGCCGTCGCCGGGACGGCCTCCTCGCCGATCTTCGCCAACGTCCGGCCGAGCAGCAGCAGTTCGACTCCGTTCATGGGGCCAAGGTACATCAGAAGAGATGTATCGAAAATTATCCATCGATCTCGATGCATCTCTATTGATGCATCGAAAGCGATGCTCTACCGTTGGAGCCGACGGCGGCCGCCCGGCCGCCCGGGGAGGGGACCCACCATGACCACCGCACTGCTCGACACCGCCGGCGCCCGCATCCACCACCAGGTCCGGGGCAGCGGCCCGGTCCTGCTGATCGCCCAGAGCGGCGAGGGCGACGCCGACCGCGGCGCCGACCTGGTGGCCCGACTGGCCGACCGGTACACCGTGGTGACGTACGACCGGCGGGGGCTGTCCCGCAGCCCCCTCGACCGGCCCGGCAGCGCCCCGACCGTCCAGGAGCACGCCGACGACGCCCACCGGCTGCTCGCCGCCCTCACCGACCGGCCCGCCCTGATGCTCGGCTGCAGCTTCGGCGCGCTGATCGGGCTCCAGCTGGCCCACGACCACCCGGGGCAGCTGAGCACGCTGGTCGCCCACGAGCCGGCCGCGCCGCGGCTGCTGCCGGCCGGGGAGTGCGCCGCGACGCTGGGCGCGCTGGCCGGGATCCAGCAGGTGTTCCACCGGGACGGCTGGCGGGCCGCACTGGGCGGGGTGATGGCGATCACCGGGATCGACCCGGCCCGCCAGGAGCGCGAGTCCGAAGTCCGCCCGGAACCGTTCGGCCCGGAGCGCGCGGCCAACTTCACCGCCTTCCTCACCCACGACCTGACCACCGTGCGCCGCAGCACCCTCGGCCCGGCCGAGGCCGACGCGCTCGCCACCGGTCCGACCCGGGTGGTGCCCGCCGTCGGCCTGACCACCGACCCGACGGTGTACAGCTACCGCTGCGCCGAGGAGCTGGCCGGGCGGCTCGGCACCGCCCTCACCCGCCTCCCCGGCGGCCACAACGGCAACCTGACGCACCCCCGGGCCTTCGCGGCCCGGCTCGACGAGGTGCTGACCGCGGCGCTCCGGACCGGCTGAGCCCCGGCCTCACCGACGGCGCGACAGCCGGGCGGCCGCACCATTCACCCAAGACGATACGCACCGTCTCGCTGTGCGGGTACGATGGCGCCATGTCCCGTCACCCCGCACCCGACCCCGGCCGCCGCAGCGAGCAGAGCCGCACCGCGATCCTGACCGCCGCCGCCGAGCTGGTCGCCGAGCTCGGCTTCGCCAAGCTCACCATCGAGAAGATCGCCGCCCGGGCCGGCGTCGGCAAGCAGACCATCTACCGCTGGTGGCCCTCCAAGGGCGCGGTGGTCTTCGACGCCTTCCTGGCCGCCGACCAGCAGGCCTCCGGCGGCAGCCTCGCCCTCCCGGACACCGGCGACCTCGCCGCCGACCTGCGGGCCGTCCTGCGCCCCACCGTCGACCAGCTCACCGATCCGGCCTTCGACCGCACCGGCCGCGCGCTCGCCGCCGAGGTCCTCACCGACCCCGCACTGCTCCGCGAGTACCGCGAGCGGATGCTGGACCAGTTGCTCGCGGCCACCCGCGACCGGCTGCGCAGCGCCCGCACGGCCGGGCAGCTCGCCGAGGACGCCGACCTCGACCTCGGGGTCGAGCTGCTCTACGGCCCGATGTACTACCGCTGGCTGCACGGCCTCGGAGCGCTCGACCACGCGTACGCGGACCGCCTCGTGACGGCGGCCCTGCGCGCGCTCGGCGCCCCGGAGGGCGGCAGCTAGCCGCGGCTCCGGCGAAGGCCTCCGGCTCCGGCTCCGGCTCCGGCGAAAGGGTCCGGCGAAGGTCTCCGGCGAAGGTCTCCGGCAAAGGCCGGCCGCGGTCGCCGCGCGGGTCAGCTGCGGTTGCGGCGGCGGAGGAGCATCACGATCACCGCGATGATCACCGCGATGATCACGAGCACCACCACGGCGCCGATGACCAGGCCGATGAGCTTGCCGAAGGAGCTCTTCTTCTTCTTTTTCTTCGCCTTGTCCTTGGACGCGGCCAGTTGGGTGGTGTCGTGCCGGTCGGCCGACGCAGCGGCGGCGGGCGCCACGGCCGGAGCGGCGGCGGCGACCGCGACGGTGCCCACCGCGGCGGCGCGCGGTGCGGCCTGCGCGGCCGGGGCGGCGGCGAGCGCGGCGCCGCCGAAGGCGAGCGTCGCGGCCAGGACAAGGCTCGTCAGCCGAGCACGCATGGTGTGAACCCCCGATCCGGCCGGCCCCGATGGCCCACCGACGGCGGACACCATCCCACGCCCGGCCTCCCCCGCCCAGCCCTCCGGACCGCTCCGAACCGGACCGCGACCCGCTCGGAACAGACCGGTCACCGAATCTGCACAACCCGGGCGCCGCACGGCCGCCGCACGGCTGCCGGGGGAACGCCGGGCGGGTGACGCCGGCCCCGGCGCGCCGTCAGCCCGAGGGCGGCGAGGCCGGGCCGGACAGCGCCACCGCCACCAGCGCGCGCATCGCACAGGCGGCCTGGCCGAGCGGGAGGGTGGCGTCGTCGGCGAACAGCTCGACCAGCCAGCCGCCGGCCGCGTTCTGGCCGCCCGCCGCCACCATGCCGCGGTAACCGGAGACCACCAGCATGGCCTCCTCGGCCGGATCGTTGCCGGCCGCCCCGGCCCGCAGCGCGAACGCCCCGCCGTACACGGCCGTCCGGGTCATCGGGTAGTGGCGCAGGTCGAAGACGGCGTCCGGGGCCTCGATCTGGGCCCGCTGGGTCTCCGCCCGGGAGCTGCTGGGCCCGCTGGTCATCCGGTAGACGGCGTGCTGGGCCGTCCGCATCAGCTGCGAGCCCGGCGGGACGTACGAGACCCACCAGCCGACCGCGTCCAGCAGCCGGGCCGAGGTCTCCGCGACGACGGCGAGCTTGCCGATGGTGTCGGCGGGGTGGACGGAGCGCGTCGTGCCGTGCTGGTCCAGCGCGGCGAGCACCGCGGTGAGCAGCTGGCCCGGGTCGGCGCTGTGCGCGGCGCCCCGGAACCGCCGCCGGTCGCCGGAGCCGGCCCGGCCGCCGCCACGGCCGCGGCCGTCGGCCCGGTGGTGCGGGTCGGCGGCGTCGGCGAGCAGCACGGTCGGATCGGGCGAGAAGCCGGGCCCGTGGCTGCGCCCGGCGACCACCGGGTGGGCCGAGCGGGCGGCCTTGGCCCGGTACTGGGCGGCGTCGGCCAGCCGGAACAGCCGGTCGGCGGTGGTGACCGGGCCGATCGAGTCCCCCGTGGAGGCGACCCCGCAGGCGACCCCCTCCCCCTCGGCGAGCGCGAGGGCCCGGGCGCAGAGTTCCTCGGCGACGGCGACCACCTCGTCCGCCTTCTGGCCCTCGACCAGCAGGCAGAACTCGTCACCGCCGAGCCGGGCGGCGAGCGAGCCGGGCAGCTTGGCGGCGGCCAGGGACAGCTGGTGGGCGAAGCGCTCCAGCAGCCGGTCGCCCATCTCGTGGCCGAGCTGGTCGTTGACCCGCTTGAGGCCGTTGACGTCGCAGACCACCAGCGAGACGACGGTGTTGTCCCGGTTGTGCGCCTCCAGCGCACCCTCCAGCCGGGCGTCCACCGCCCGCCGGTTGGCCAGGCCGGTGAGCGGGTCGGAGAAGGCGAGCTTGCGCAGGTCGGCCAGCCGCTCGGTCTGGGCGAGGCCGGCCGAGATCTGGGCCGCGAGCAGGGTGGCGTAGTCGGCGTCGGCCTCGGTGAACTCGGGCAGCCCGACCGTCCGGGCCAGGTAGAGCTCGCCCCAGGCCTGGCCGTGCAGCACGATCGGCGCGACCACGCAGCAGGCCCGGCCGCGCCGGCGCAGCGCCGCGGCGCGCTCCTGGCAGTACGCGCCGGCGGTGGGGTGCAGGTGTCCGGCGTGCGGCTCGGAGTCCTCCGCACTCTGTAGCCAGGCGCGCGGGAGGCGGCCGGTGGTCCAGCGCTCCTCCAAGTAGGTGACGATCTCGGGGAAGTCGGCCACCGGGTAGGACTCGTCCTCCGGCAGCTCCTCCTCGCCCGGCGCCAGCTCACCGTGGTTGACCAGCACCCGGAGCCGGCCGGACTCGCGGTCCCAGACCGAGACCGCCGCCATGGTGGCGCCGAGCGCCTCGGTGGCGCGGACGGCGGCCGCCCGGACGGCCTCCAGCGGGGTGAGCGCGCCCGCCATGTCCTGGGCGAGCCCGACCACGGACTTCAGCCGCAGGTCGGGGGCGGCGGCCGGCTCCTCCTGGTCGCAGTCGCAGCCGCGGTCCGTCGTGATCGCCTCGCTGCCCACCGGCTCGCCTCGCTCCCTGTGCTCGGTCCGGCCCGCCCCCGTGACGGGCCCGGCCGGAGCCCGCACCGGTCGAGAAGCCTCACCCGGCTGCACCCGTCCGGCCGCTTGCACCAAGACTATGGCGACTTCGCTCGGTTATGCCCCGTTTGCCGGGAATGATCAACGGAACCGTACGGGTTTCAACCGTTCGGCCACTCCGGAGCCCCGCACCCCCGACCGACCGCCCCGCCCACGACCACGCAGCGACCCGCAGCGACCGGCGGCGACCGCGCTAGGACGTGCGCAGCCGCCGGGAGAGCAGCCAGGGCTCGACCAGTCCGAGCCCGCGCACCGGGCGGCGCCACATCGGCTGCAGATTGAACCGGTGGCCGGCATCCGGCCCGGCCGGGCCCGCGGCGGGCAGGCCGGCGGCGGCCGACAGCGCCTCGGCCAGGCCCGGCCCGTCCGCGTCGGCCGGGGCGACGCTGCCGTTCTGCTCCAGCGCCGCGGCGAACTCGCCGTCGATCAGCACCGCGTCCTTGGGCGCGATCGAGGTGAGCCGGCTCGCCAGATTGACGGTGGTGCCGAAGACGTCGCCCATCCGCGAGGTGACGGTGCCGAAGGCCATGCCGACCCGCAGCGCCGGGATGCTGTCGTCCTCGGCGAGTGCCTCGATCAGGCTGAGCGCGATCTCGGCGGCGGTCGACGGGTCCTCGGAGACGTAGAGGATCTCGTCGCCGAGGGTCTTGATCACCCGGCCGCCCTGGCCCGCGATCAGGTCGGAGCAGGTGTTCTCGAAGGTCTCGACCAGCTCGCCGAGCTCCTCCTCCTCCAGTCGGCGGGAGAGCCGGGTGAAGCCGACCAGATCGGCGAAGCCGACGGCGAGCCGGCCGCTGGTGATCTCGGTGTCCTCGGCGGCCTGGACCACCCGGCCGGTGACGGCGGCCAGCTGCCGGCGCCAGACGTAGACGAGGAACTGCTCCAGCTCCGGGAGCAGCAGCTCGACCAGCGGGTAGGCCACCTCGGCACGGGTCAGGCCGGGTTCGACGGACTGGGTGAGGTTCTCCAGGAAGGTGTCCATCTGCCAGCCGGCCAGCCGGGCGGTGGTCTGCCCGGTGGACCGCGCGACCTGGATCGCCATCGACTCGCTGAGCAGCCCCGACTCCACCAGGCCGGCCAGCCGGCGCAGCGCGATCACGTCGCCGTCGGTGAGCGCCCGGGACTGCCCGATGTCCGGGAACCCCATGGCGCGCCAGAAGCGGGTGGCCAGTTCCATCGGGACGTCGGCGGCGCGCGCGGCCTGGTACGGGGTGTAGCGGCGCGGCGCGTCCAGGATCAGGCGTTCCAGGTCGAGCGCGACCGTCTGGTCGTGGGTGCCCGCCGTTTCGCCGCTGCTGTCGTCCTCTGCCACCGGTCCGTCCCCGTGCGGTTGCCGCACTTGCCTCGTGTCCCGCCTGTCCGGGCGCGCCCGCCACCCGGCAGGCAGTGGCGCGCCTCACACTGCTGCCGGGTTGAATATTCGCACGGAATCCCGCGATCCGGGGCATCCGCCCGGGTCAAAGGGAGGTGAAGACTGCCGCTCAGTGCGGCTCGGGGCGTACGTGGACGACATCGCCCGCGCCGACCGGCTGCCGGTTTCCGTCGGGGGTGCGGACCACCAGCCGGCCGTCGCCGTCGATCGCCACGGCCTCGCCGCGCAGCTCGCGGTCGCCGGGCAGCTGGACCCTGACCTCCCGGCCGAGGGTGGTGCAGCGGTCCGCGTACGCGGGGAGCAGGCCGCTGGCGTGCGGGTCGCCGGCGGCGGCCGTCCACTCCGTGTAGAGCACGGCGAAGTCGCGCAGCAGGGCGCGCAGCAGGGTCGCCCGGTCGGTGACGGTGGCGCCGGCCAGGGCCAGCGAGGCGGCGGCGGGGACGGGCAGCTCGTCCGCCCGGAGCGACACGTTGATGCCCAGTCCGGCCACCACCGCGCCGCCGCTCAGCTCGGTGAGGATGCCGCCGAGCTTGCGCTCGGTACCGTCGATCTCGGTCTGGAGGTCGTTCGGCCACTTGAGGCCCACCTCCGTCCCGGCGACCCGGCTCAGGGTGCCGGCCGCGGCGACGCCGACCAGGATCGGCAACCAGCCGTACCGTTCGACGGGTACCTCGTCCGGGCGAAGCAGGAGCGAGAGGAACAGCCCCGAGCGGGCCGGCGCCGTCCACCGCCGCTCCAGCCGCCCGCGCCCGGCGTTCTGCTCCTCGGCGACCAGCACCGCACCCTGCGCGGCGCCCTCCCGGGCCCGCGCGGCCAGGTCGCTGTTGGTGGAGCCGGTCTCGGTGACGACGTCCAGCGAGGTCCAGAGCCCGCCCGGCAGCACCAGGTCCCGGCGCAGCCCGGCGGCGTCCAGCGGCGGCCGGTCCAGATCGGTCCAGGGCGACGGCCCGGCATGGCCGAAGCCGCGAAGTCCACTGCGGCGGGGAGTCTCCGATGTCATGGGCCGAGCCTAGGGTCCGGTGGCGGGCTCCCGCCCGCCGGGCCGCGCCGCACCCGGGTGGCCGTAGGCCGCCTCATCGTCCCGCAGAACGCGCGTTAACACACTGTGTCGCTGGCCATAACGGCAAACCCTCCGCGCTGGATACGCTACTCAACGGTAGTTCGTTGTGCCGCCCTGCCCTCAGGCGCGGGTCCCATCCCGACCCCGCACCACCGACACAGGTCGCGGCCCATGGATCAGGGAGACCCAGCCGGATGACCGAGGCCTCGCACGACCCCCACACCACCGCCGGAAAACTCGCCGACCTGCGACGCAGGATCGACGAGGCGGTGCACTCCGGCTCCGCCAAGGCCGTGGAGAAGCAACACGCCAAGGGCAAGCTGACCGCCCGTGAGCGGGTGGCCGAGCTGCTGGACGCGGACTCCTTCGTGGAGTTCGACGAGTTCGCCCGGCACCGTTCGACCAACTTCGGGCAGGAGAAGACCCGCCCGTACGGCGACGGCGTGGTCACCGGCTACGGCACCGTGGACGGCCGCCAGGTGGCCGTCTTCGCCCAGGACTTCACCGTCTTCGGCGGCTCGCTCGGCGAGGTGTTCGGCGAGAAGATCGTCAAGGTGATGGACTTCGCGCTGAAGACCGGCTGCCCGGTCGTCGGCATCAACGACTCCGGCGGCGCGCGGATCCAGGAGGGCGTGGTCTCGCTCGGCCTGTACGGCGAGATCTTCCGCCGCAACGTGCACGCCTCCGGGGTGATCCCGCAGATCTCGCTGATCATGGGCCCCTGCGCGGGCGGCGCGGTCTACTCCCCGGCGATCACCGACTTCGTGGTGATGGCCGACCGGACCTCGCACATGTTCATCACCGGGCCCGACGTGATCAAGACCGTCACCGGTGAGGACGTCGGCATGGAGGAGCTGGGCGGCGCGCGCACCCACAACACCAAGTCCGGCAACGCGCACTACCTGGCCACGGACGAGAAGGAGGCGGTCGAGTACGTCAAGAGCCTGCTCTCGTACCTGCCCTCCAACAACCTCTCCGACCCGCCGTCCTACCCGGAGGAGGCGGACCTCACCGTCACCGACGAGGACCTCGAACTCGACACCCTGGTGCCGGACTCGGCGAACCAGCCGTACGACATGCACACGGTGATCGAGCACATCCTGGACGACGGCGAGTTCCTGGAGACCCAGCCGCTCTACGCGGGCAACATCATCACCGGCTTCGGCCGGGTCGAGGGCCACCCGGTCGGCATCGTCGGCAGCCAGCCGATGGACCTGGCCGGCTGCCTGGACATCGCCGCCAGCGAGAAGGCCGCCCGGTTCATCCGGACCTGCGACTCCTTCAACATCCCGGTGCTGACCTTCGTGGACGTGCCCGGCTTCCTGCCCGGCACCGAGCAGGAGTGGGACGGCATCATCCGCCGCGGCGCCAAGCTGATCTACGCCTACGCCGAGGCGACCGTCCCGCTGATCACCGTGATCACCCGAAAGGCCTTCGGCGGCGCCTACGACGTGATGGGCTCCAAGCACCTGGGCGCCGACCTCAACCTGGCCTGGCCGACCGCGCAGATCGCGGTGATGGGCGCGCAGGGCGCGGCCAACATCGTCTACCGCCGCGAGCTGGCCGAGGCCGCCGCGGCCGGCCAGGACGTCGACGCCCGCCGGGCCGAGCTGGTCGCCGAGTACGAGGACACCCTGCTCAACCCGTACCTGGCCGCCGAGCGCGGCTACGTGGACGCCGTCATCGCGCCGAGCGAGACCCGCCGGCACATCGTCCGCGGCCTGCGGGCGCTGCGCGGCAAGCGCGAGGTGCTGCCGCCGAAGAAGCACGGCAACATCCCGCTGTGAGCGCCCTCACCCCACCTCGGCCGGCGCGAGAGGATAGAGCCATGGCCCCGATCCACGTGCTGCACGGGCAGCCCACCCCCGAGGAGCTGGCCACCGTCCTGGCGGTGGTCCAGGCCCGGGCCGCCGCCGCACAGGCCGCCGCCGAGGCGGCGCGCCGTGCCGGTGCCGGCCCGGACTCCCCCTGGAACGACCGCTCCCGCCGGCTGCGCGGCGCCCCGCGCCCCGGCGTCAACGTCTGGCGCACCTCGGGCTGGGCCTAGGGCTCGCCCGACCGCGACGGAGTGGGAGGCCGGCTCGTCCGGCCTCCCACTCCGCGCTCCCGCGGCCCGGTGGCCGCGGTGCGCCCGGATTGCCCCGAAAGCTGAGTACGGATACTCAGGCGTCCCCGGCCGCCCCGGCGCACCCTGGAGAGGTGCTCTGGTCAGACCCTCGCGACGAGCCCTCCCCCGAGGCCCGGCGGGCGCAGGAGAAGCTGCGCCGTGCCGGTCACGTGCTCGCCGCCGCGCTCCTGCTGATCGCCGTTCTGCTGATGCTCTGAACGGCCGCCCGGGGCACCCCCGCGACGCCCTACCCTGGTGGGCATGACCGACCGCCGCACCCTCGTCCTCGCCTCCGCCTCCCCCGCCCGCCTCGGGCTGCTGCGCCAGGCGGGCCTCGACCCGCGCGTGGTGGTCAGTGGCGTCGACGAGGACGCGATCACCGCCGCCACCCCCGCCGAACTGGCCCTCGTCCTGGCCGAGGCCAAGGCCAAGGCCGTCGCCGCCGAACTCACCGGCGGCGAGCTGGTGATCGGCTGCGACTCGGTGCTGGAGCTGGACGGCCTGGCCCTCGGCAAGCCCGCCGACGCCGCCGAGGCGCTGGCCCGCTGGCAGTCGATGCGCGGCCGCGCGGGCGTGCTGCGCACCGGCCACTGCGTGATCGACACCGTCACCGGCGAGCAGGCCTCGGCCACCGCCTCCACCACCGTCCGGTTCGGCACCCCGGACGACGCCGAGGTGGCCGCCTACATCGCCTCCGGCGAACCGCTGCACGTGGCCGGGGCGTTCACCCTGGACGGCCGGTCGGCGCCGTTCGTCGACGGCATCGACGGCGACCCGGGCAACGTCATCGGCCTCTCGCTGCCGCTGCTGCGCTCGCTGCTGGCCGGCCTCGGCGTGCGGATCACCGACCTCTGGGCCTGACGGCTCCGGGCCCGGTCGCCCCTGGCCGGCCCCACCCCCTCCGCACCCGAACTACTGCGCCCCGTCGGGGCGGTCGCCCGCAGCGCCGTATCACCCCCCGGCCGTCCGGCCGTTGTGCAGGTCACCCGATGTGCACCGGGAGCGGCTGTGGAGACCGTCCATGGCTGCGGCCGGACACCCCGGCTAGGCTGACCGCCGGTCCGACGGGGAGGAGGCGGGGCGGATGACCGACAGTCTGCTCAACGTGCTGCTGGGGCTGGTGGCGAGCGCGATCAGTGCCGCGCTCGGCTGGCTCGCGCAGAACCTGCGCCGCAGGAGGCGGCTGGAGCGGGTCCGCTCGTTCTTCGGCCTGCCGGCCGGCAGCGAGTGCCTGATCGTGGTGAACCGCAGCGTCGGGGTCGGCTCACACGCCCGGACGGTCACCCGGCGCGACGCCTACGCGCTGATGGAGCTGGCCGCGCTGGTCAAGGAGTGCGGCGCGCAGACCGAGCTGGTCGCGCACGACGCCGTCCACCGCGGCCTGGGCGCCAAGACCGAGTTCTGCTTCGGCGGCCCCAGCAGCAACGAACGCATGGCCGCCCACCTGGCCTGGGGGCTGCCCGGGGTGACGGTCACCAGCGGGGCCGACGGGCCGAGCAACGTCATCGTGGCCGGCGACCGGTCGTTCACCGTCGACTGGGACACCGAGGTGTACGCGCTGCTGGCCCGGCTCGCCACCCCCGCGGGCGGGCGCCCGGTCTTCCTGGTCTCCGGCCAGACCGGGATCGCCAACCACGCCGCCGTCCGCTACCTCGTCGCCCACCACCGCCGGCTCGCCCGCCGGTACGGCGAGGACGGCACTTTCGCCCTGATCCTCAAGATCGTCAACCCCGGGGCGTACGGCCCGGACGTGGTCGAGCTCGCCGCCGACGTCACCGCGCAGGCACTCGAAAGGGCGGTCTCCCCGGCCCCCTCCGCTTGAGTGTGGCCAAAGCCACCGCGTCCTCGTGGCCGCCGGGTCACCGCCCGGGAGGGCGGCCCGCGACGGCGACGACCACCGCCACCTGGGAAGACCCCGGCCGGGCCGCGGAAAGACCCGCCGAACGCATCACCCTCCGTGTGGGATAGTTCACAACCTGGGGCTACTCGCCGGTACCGCCCAGAAATCCATAAACTCGACCAGGTTCAAGAAGGGAGCCACAGTGCGCAAGGTGCTCATCGCCAACCGCGGAGAAATCGCCGTCCGCGTCGCCCGGGCCTGCTCGGACGCCGGTATTGCCAGCGTCGCCGTCTACGCCGAGCCGGACCGGGATGCGCTGCACGTCCGCGCGGCCGACGAGGCTTACGCGCTGGGCGGCGACACCCCCGGCACCAGCTACCTCGACATCGCGAAGGTGCTGAAGGCCGCAGCCGACTCGGGTGCCGACGCCGTTCACCCCGGCTACGGCTTCCTGTCGGAGAACGCGGAGTTCGCCCAGGCCGTCATCGACGCCGGCTTGACCTGGATCGGCCCGCCGCCGCAGGCCATCCGCGACCTCGGTGACAAGGTCACCGCCCGGCACGTGGCGCAGCGCGCCGGTGCCCCGCTGGTGGCCGGTACGCCGGACCCGGTCTCGGGCGCCGACGAGGTCGTCGTCTTCGCACGGGAACACGGCCTGCCGGTCGCCATCAAGGCGGCGTTCGGCGGCGGCGGACGCGGCCTGAAGGTCGCCCGCACGCTGGAGGAGATCCCGGAGCTGTACGAGTCCGCGGTCCGCGAGGCGGTCGCCGCCTTCGGTCGCGGCGAGTGCTTCGTCGAGCAGTACCTGGACAACCCGCGGCACGTGGAGACCCAGTGTCTGGCCGACCAGCACGGCAACGTGGTGGTCGTCTCGACCCGTGACTGCTCGCTGCAGCGCCGGCACCAGAAGCTGGTCGAGGAGGCGCCCGCGCCGTTCCTGACCGCCGAGCAGAACGCCGAGCTGTACCGCGCGTCCAAGGCCATCCTGAAGGAGGCCGGCTACGTCGGCGCCGGGACGTGCGAGTTCCTGGTCTCCCAGGACGGTCTGATCTCCTTCCTGGAGGTCAACACCCGTCTGCAGGTCGAGCACCCAGTCTCCGAGGAGGTCACCGGGATCGACCTGGTCCGCGAGATGTTCCGGATCGCCGACGGCGAGGAGCTGGGCTACGACGACCCGGAGGTGCGGGGTCACTCCTTCGAGTTCCGCATCAACGGCGAGGACCCGGGCCGCGGCTTCCTGCCCGCGCCGGGCACCGTCACGCTGTTCGCCCCGCCGTCCGGCCCGGGTGTCCGGCTGGACTCGGGCGTGGAGACCGGCTCGGTCATCGGCCCGGCCTGGGACTCCCTGCTGGCCAAGCTGATCGTCAGCGGCACCAGCCGCAAGCAGGCCCTGGAGCGGGCCCGCCGCGCGCTGGCCGAGTTCAAGGTCGAGGGCATGGCGACCGCCATCCCGTTCCACCAGGCGGTCGTCACCGACCCGGCGTTCGCGCCCGAGGTGCACGGCGGCGACGGGCCGTTCACGGTCTTCACCCGGTGGATCGAGACCGACTTCGACAACACCATCCCGCCGTTCGCCGGCGCGGCCGGTGAGGGCGAGGAGGCCGAGGGCCGGGAGACCGTCGTGGTCGAGGTCGGTGGCAAGCGGATCGAGGTCTCGCTGCCGTCCTCGCTGGGCGTCCCGGCCGCTCCGGCGGCGGGCGCGGCCGGTGCCGCGAAGGCCAAGCGCCGGGTCGGCGCCAAGAAGGCCGGCTCGGCGGTCAGCGGTGACACGCTGGCCTCGCCGATGCAGGGCACCATCGTCAAGGTCGCCGTCGAGGAGGGCCAGGTCGTCGCCGAGGGCGAGCTGATCGTCGTCCTGGAGGCGATGAAGATGGAGCAGCCGCTGAACGCGCACAAGGCGGGCACCGTGGTCGGCCTCAAGGCCGAGGTCGGCGCCAGCGTCTCCAGCGGCGCGGCCCTCTGCGAGATCAAGGACTGACGCGGCGCGGGAGGGGCCCCGGGCACATCCCGCCGCCGGACCGGTCCGCACGCCCTCCGGGGTGTGCGGACCGGTTCCGTTTCCGGGGGCGGCCGGGGGGCTACCGGGTCCGCGGCACGGCGCCCAGCTCGGCCAGCCGGACCGGCAGCGGCCCGCCGGGGCCCGCGGGGCCGCCGTGCGCCCCCGGGCGGCGCTGACCGGGCAGCGGGGCGCCGCCGGGCGGCGGGCCGGCGCGGCGCGGCAGCGGGCCGGGCTGGGTCTGGTGCACCGGGCCGCTGCCGGTGCCGTGCACCGGGGCGTCCCCGGCGGGGGCGGCGCCGAGCGGCGCGAGGTCGATCTGCACCCCGCAGTCGGCGAGCGCGTCGAGCTCGCGCGCGGTGGCGTCGTCGGAGGTGGCGTGCTCGTCGGTGACCAGCCGGGTGATGGTCTCGGTCGGCACGGTCTGGAACATGGTGTCCGCGCCGAGCTTGGTGTGGTCGGCGAGGACGATGACCTCGGCAGCCGACTGCACCAGAGCCCGGTCCACGCTCGCGGAGAGCATGTTCGTGGTCGACAGGCCGCGTTCGGCCGTCAGCCCGCTGCCGGAGATGAACGCCTTGGAGACCCGCAGCCCGTGCAGCGACTGCTCGGCCCCGCTGCCCACCAGGGCGTAGTTGGAGCCGCGCAGGGTGCCGCCCGTCATCACCACCTCCACCCGGTTGGCGTGCGCCAGCGCCTGGGCCACCAGCAGCGAGTTGGTGACCACCGTCAGCCCGGGCACCCGGGCCAGTCTGCGGGCCAGCTCCTGGGTGGTGGTACCGGCGCCGACCACGACGGCGTCGCCCTCCTCCACCAGGCCCGCGGCGAGATCGGCGATGGCGCTCTTCTCGGCCGCGGAGAGGTGGGTCTTCTGCGGGTAGCCGGGTTCGCGGCTGAAGCCGCCGGGGAGCACCGCGCCGCCGTGCCGGCGGTCGAGGAGCCCTTCTGCCTCCAGCGCCCGTACGTCTCGACGCACGGTCACTTCGGAGGTCTGGACGACGCGGGCCAGTTCACGGAGCGACACAGCTCCGTTGGCGCGCACCATTTCGAGGATCAACTGGCGACGTTCTGCTGCAAACACAGAACCGACGGTAACCCGCGTGACCGTCTGCTTTCAGGCGTTTGCAGCTGGTAGCCGGAATTGCTCACGCACGAGCGGCGCGTGACCGTACAATACGCGCCGTCAGCAATCCGGAACTGCGCCCGCCGTCCGGGTGACTCCCCCGGATGCGCGAAGGGCGGCCGCCCATCGGCAGCCGCCCCCAACTTCGCGTCAGGTGCTCAGTTTTCGCCCTCGGCCCGCTTGCGGATGTGCAGCTGGCGGGCGGCCTCGGCGGTCGAGCCGGAGACCGACGGGTAGACGGTGAAGGCGCTGGCCACCTGTTCGACCGTCAGATTGGCGTCCACCGCGAGCGCGATCGGGTGGATCAGCTCGCTGGCGCGCGGGGCGACCACCACGCCGC
The DNA here is from genome assembly GCF_045208415.1 of Kitasatospora sp. NBC_01560. Classification (NCBI taxonomy): domain Bacteria; kingdom Bacillati; phylum Actinomycetota; class Actinomycetes; order Kitasatosporales; family Streptomycetaceae; genus Kitasatospora; species Kitasatospora sp. NBC_01560. The sequence goes on from NZ_CP109364.1 coordinate 3,829,303, forward strand.
CGACCACGATGCCGGTGCCCGGGCGGCAGAACAGCTTCACGAAGCCGTCCCGGATGCCCTGCATCTTCGCCCGCGGGTTGCCGCGCAGCGGCAGCTTGACCTCGACCGCGTCCATCTTGCCGCACTCCACGTCGGCCGCGGTGTAGCCGACGGTGGCGATCTCCGGGTCGGTGAAGACGTTGGAGGCCACCGTCTTGAGGTTCAGCGGCTGCACCGCGTCGCCGAGCGCGTGGTACATCGCGATCCGGCCCTGCATGGCCGCCACCGAGGCGAGCATGAAGACGCCGGTGCAGTCGCCGGCCGCGTACACGCCGGGGGCGCTGGTGCGGGAGACCCGGTCGACCTGGATCTGGCCCCAGTCGTTGAGCTTGACCCCGGCCTCCTCCAGGCCCATCTCCGCGGTGTTCGGGATCGAGCCGACCGCCATCAGGCAGTGCGTGCCCTTGACCACCGTGCCGTCGGAGAGCGTCACCTCGACGTGGTCGCCCGCCCGCTTGACCGTCTCGGCCCGGCTGCGGCCCATCACGTTCATGCCGCGGCGGCGGAAGACCTCCTCCAGCACCTCGGCGGCGTCCGGATCCTCGCCCGGCAGCACCCGGTCGCGGCTGGAGACCAGGGTGACCTTGGAGCCGAGCGCCTGGTACGCGCCGGCGAACTCGGCGCCGGTGACGCCGGACCCGACCACGACCAGTTCGCGCGGCAGCTCCTCCAGGTCGTACACCTGGGTCCAGGTCAGGATCCGCTCGCCGTCCGGCTGGGCGTCCGGCAGCTCGCGCGGGTGCGCGCCGGTGGCGATCAGCACCGCGTCGGCGCGCAGCGACTGGACGCTGCCGTCCGGCGCGTCCACCAGCACCTCGCGGGAGCCGTCCACGGCCTGCCCGCCGGTGCCGAGCCGGCCCCGGCCGCGGAGCACGGTGACGCCCGCGCGGGTCACCGACTGGGTGATGTCGTGGGACTGCGCGATGGCGAGCCGCTTCACGCGCCGGTTGACCTTGCCGAGGTCCACACCGACCACTCTGGCCTGCTGTTCCAGCGGAGGGGTGTCGTCGGCGACGATGATGCCCAGCTCCTCGTACGAGCTGTCGAAGGTGGTCATCACCTCCGCGGTCGCGATCAGGGTCTTCGACGGAACGCAGTCCGTGAGCACCGCCGATCCACCCAGACCGTCGCGGTCGACGACGGTCACCTCCGCGCCGAGCTGGGCGGCGACGAGCGCCGCCTCGTAGCCGCCGGGTCCGCCACCGATGATCACGATCCGAGTCACGTCCCCCATTGTCCCGTACGCCGGGAGCACTGCCACGCCGGGGTCGGGGCTTCTGTGCGATCCCCCAGTCGCCGTAGTCTTCCCCCATGCCCCTTTACGCCGCGTATGCCACCAACCTCGATGCCCGGCAGATGACCCGCCGCGCACCGCACTCCCCCCACCGCGGGACGGGGTGGCTGGACGGCTGGCGGCTCACCTTCGGCGGTGAACAGCTCGGTTGGGAGGGTTCGCTCGCCACCGTGGTCGAGGACGAGAAGGAGCAGGTCTTCGTCTCGCTGTACGACGTCGCCCCGATGGACGAGGAGGGCCTCGACCGCTGGGAGGGCGTCCAGCTCGGCATCTACCGCAAGATCAAGCTGCGCGCGCAGACCCTGGACGGCGACATCCAGGTCTGGACGTACGTGCTCAACGACTACGAGGGCGGCCTGCCCGCGGCCCGCTACCTCGGGCTGGTCGCCGACGCCGCGGAGAGCGCCGGCGCCCCGCACGACTACGTCCTGGACCTGCGCCGCCGCCCCTGCTGAGCCCGGTCAGGGCGTGACCGGGGTGCGCCACCCGGCGGCGGTGGCGGCCAGCACCGAGGCCACCGCCGCGCGCCGCGCCGGTTCGGTGCGGAGCCGGCCGGCCAGCTCGACGTGCAGCCACGGCACGCCGAGACCGGCCGCGAACCGGCCCTCGACGTTGGTGGTGCCCTCCAGCTGCCCGCACTTCTCCCGCCACGCCCGGCAGACCGCGTACCCGGCCGTGCCGAGCCCGTCCGCGGTCAGCTCGGCGGCCGGCCCCGCCCGGCCCGGGCCCGCGGAGACCACCGCGTCCTGGCCGGGCAGGCTGCCCTCGTCGAAGCCGTGCACCTGGAGGCCGGGCAGCCCGCGCGCGGTGAGGGCCTCGGTCACCGCGGCGAACACCGTGTCCGCGCGGTGCGCCGGGTCGGCAGCGCCGGAGCCGTCCGGGCCGGCCCTGCGGTGCGCCCCGGCGAGCACCAGCACGCCTCCGGGCGCGGCCCGGAAGACGTCGACCCCGAGCAGTTCGGTGCGGCTGTCGGAGACGGGGTGCGGCACCTGCACCGACCAGGACGCCCGGGCCGAGAGGTCCAGGTAGACCCGGCCCCAGCCGCGGGCGCTGCCGGGGCCGGCCGGGTCGTCGGCGATCTCGGCCACCCGGCGTCCGCTGTCCGCCTCGGTGAACTCGGTCAGCCGGTAGCCGACCGGCCCGAGCGCCCGCCCGGCCTCGTCGGGCCGCCCGTCGAGCACCGCCACGACACCGTCCGCGACGGCCCGGCGCTGCGCCGCGTCCGGCACGGTGTACGGGGTACCGGGGGCGAAGCCGGCGGTGTACTCGTCGACCCGGGCGGCGAGGTCCACCGGCTGCGGCCCCGCCGGGCCGCGCGCCGCGACCGTCAGCCCGACGGCCAGCGCCGCCAGCACCAGCAGCGCCACCGCCGGCAGCAGCACCGCGCGCCGCGCACCCGCGCTCTTCCCCGGCTGAGTCTCCATGGGGCGAGAACCTACCGTGTCACCTTGCATTTCCATGATCAAAATGTATTGATCCCTAAGATTCTCCATTTCGAGACCCGAACGTGACAGCATTTCGCAGAGTACTTCGTACGCTTTTCAGGTTTTGACCTGGGCTTGACCCAACCGGTCACGGCGGCGCCCCAGGGGAGGTGGGCCCGCCGACGCCCCCGACCCGATGACGAGGCCTCCCGTGAGCACGGCAAGCAACCCGCCGCGACAGCACCGCTATCGCCGCCGGGCCGACATGCCACTGCTCGGCGGCATCCGCCCGCCGATCGTCCTGCTGCTCGTCCTGCTGCTGGCCGTCGCCGCGATCACCGCACTGGCCGTCGGCGGCATCCGGACCGACGACACCCCGCAGGCCGTCCGCGAGTCCCACCAGTACGCCGCCGAGGACACCGCGGCCTCGCTCCGCGCCGGACTGCACGAGAGCGCCACCGACCTGCGCCGGGCCGCCGCCCACTACGACAGCGCGCCCGCCGCACCCGCCGCCGTGCTGACCGCGCTCGGCCAGGCGTACCACAAGTGGCGCGGCACGGTGATCGTCCGGCCCGCGACCGGCCGGCTGCTCGCCGCCCGCGGCGAGACCGTCCCGCTCGCCGGCCTCGACCTCGGCAAGGTCACCGACACCGCGCCCGCGCCGCTGCTGGTGCCCTCCGCCGCCGGCACCCGGCTGCTCACCTTCGCGCTCGTCACCACCGAGGCGGACGGCCGGGCCCTGCTGGTCGCCTCCGACAACCTGCGGCTGCCGGGCACCGCCACCCGCAGGGACCAGACCGTCGAGGTCCTCGACGGCACCGGCGCCGTCCTGGACTCCACCGGCACCGCGCTCACCGCCGACCCCGACCGGCGGCTGGTCGCCACCGCCCGGGACCGCGCCGCCCGCGCCAGGCCCGTCCCCGGCACGACGGCCTCCGGCAGCCTGGCCGGCAGCCCCGACGACAAGGGCGTCCGCCGCGTGGCCGGCTACGCCGCCGTCGCCGGCCCCGACGAGAACGACCCGGCCGGCCCGCTCGGCCTGACCGTCGTCTCCACCAGCACCGTCGACGGCAGGACCGGCGGCCTGCGCCACCCCGCCCTCGGCCTGGCCGCCGCCGGCACGCTGCTGCTGCTCGCCGTGCTGGTGGCGTGGTTCCTGCGGCGCGTCCTCCAGCGCCCGCTGCTGCGGCTCTACCTGAACGCCCGCCGGCTCACCCGCGGCGAGCTGGACCACCCCGTCCGCGGGCCCCGGCGCGGCGAGGCCGGCCGGATCACCCGCGCCCTGGAGGAGCTGCGGCTCCAACTGCTCGACCCGGCCCGACCGCCCGCCGCACCCGCCGCCGCCCGGCGCCGGCCCGGCAGCGCGCTGCCGCTCGCGCTCTGCGCCGTCGTCGTCCTCGGCTGGTCCGGCCCGCTGCTCCTGCTCGGCGGCGCGGACGGCGAGGTTCGCGTACCCACCCAGGTGGTGGCCGGCCAGCGCGACCGCACCGACACCGCCGCCGACCGCGTCCGCCAGGCGCTCAACGAGGGCTACGCCGACCTCCGCTCGCTCGCCCCCGCACTCGCCGCCACCTCCGTCGGCGGGGCCGAGACGCTGCTCCGCGCCACCCTCGCCGAGCACGACCGCTACCGCTCGCTCTACGTCCTCGGCGCCGACGGCAGCGTGCTCGCCCGGGCCGGCGCGGCGCCGCACCGCAGCGGGCCCGAGGCGCTCGGCCCGAACGGCGTCCTGCTGCTCAACACCTCCGGCAAGGAGCCGCGGATCGCCGCCCGCACCGCACTCACCGCCGACCCCGCGGCGGCGGACGGGGACGACGACGCCGCCGCGCCCAAGGGCCCGGTGCTGGTCGGCGAGTTCCACACCGGCTTCCTCGGCACCCTGCTCACCCGCCCCGGCCTCGGCCGGGTCTGGCTGGTCGACGACCGCCACCGCGTCCTCGCCGCCAACGAGGGCTACAGCTCCTTCGGCGAGCTCCCCGACGGCCGGGCCGCCGCCGTCCTGGCCGGCGCGAAGAAGGAGGCCGCCGCCGACGTCGTCCGCACCGGCGGCGATCCGGCGCTGCTCGCCGCCGCCCCGCTCGGCGGCAACGGCACCGTCGCCCGGCTCGGCTGGTCGGTGGTCACCGCCCACCCGGTGGCCTGGCTGCACCTCGACCAGAACCGGGCCGACCGGCGCGCCGTACTGGCCGGCATGCTCGGCCTGGCCGCCGCCGCACTCTGCCTCGGCTGGCTCCTCATCGCCGTCGGCCTGCCGCTGCGCCGGCTGGCCGCGAGCGCCGAGGCACTGGCCGCGGGGGACCGCCGCACCGTCCTGTACCCCGTCCACCACGACGAGGTCGGCGCCGTCGCCCGGAGCCTGGAGCTGATCCGCCAGGACCTGGAACGGGCCGCCCGCCGCACACCGGCCGCCCACGGATAAGGAGACAACCGCACCGTGCTCTTCCTCTACGTCGTCCTGCTGGTGTGCTGCGCCGTCCTGCTGGTGGCGGGCATCGTCGAACAGCGCCGGCACTTCGCCGCGCTGGAGCAGATCCCCGCCCGGGTCCTGGTCAACGGCATCCGCGGCAAGAGCTCGATCACCCGGCTCTGCGCGGGCGCGCTGCGCGGCGGCGGCCTGGTCACCGTCGCCAAGACCACCGGCACCGCCGCCCGGTTCATCCACCCGGACGCGACCGAGGAGCCGGTCTACCGCAAGTTCGGCATCGCCAACGTGGTGGAGCAGATCGGCATCGTCCGCCGCGCCGCCACCTACCGCCCGGACGCCCTGGTGATCGAGTGCATGGCGGTGATGCCGGCCCTCCAGGAGGTCAACCAGACCAAGCTGATCCGCTCCACCATCGGCGTGCTCTGCAACGTCCGCGAGGACCACCTCGCCGAAATGGGCCCGACCCTGGACGACGTCGCCCGCTCGCTCTCCCGCTCGATGCCGGTCGGCGGCATCTGCGTCACCGCCGAGCAGGACCGGCTGCCCGTCCTGCGCGCCGAGGCGGCCCGGCGGGACTGCGAGCTGATCGTGGTCGACCCCGGGTCGGTCACGGACGAGGAGCTGCGCGGCTTCAGCTGGTTCACCTTCAAGGAGAACGTCGCGATCGCCCTCGCCGTCGCCGAACTCCTCGGCGTGGAACGGCAGACGGCCCTCCGGGGCATGTGGCAGGCCCCGCCGGACCCAGGTGTGCTCTCCGTCGAGCGCTACCGCACCGAGGACGGCCGGCGGGTGCGGTTCGCCAACGTCTTCGCGGCCAACGACCCCGAGTCCACGCTGATGAACGTCCGCCAGCTGGAGGGCCTCGGCGCGATCCACCGCCCGCTCAACGTGGTGATCAACTGCCGCCCGGACCGGGTCGAGCGCAACGGCCAGATGGGCCAGATCGTGCCGGAGCTCGCCCCGGACACCGTCTTCCTGATCGGGCACCCCACCCGGAGCGCCCGGGACGGCATCCCGGCCGACTGGACGGGCCGGGTGGTCGACCTCGGCGGCGACCGGCGCGACCCGGCGGCGCTCACCGCCGACCTGCTCGACGCGCTCGGCCCGGACTCCTCGCTGGTCGCGATCGGCAACATCCACGGCCAGGGCGAGCTGTTCCTGGCGGAGCTGGCCCGGCTGGCACCGGACGAGGAGCCCGACGGGGAACCGGCCGGGCAGCGGGACCGGGCGCCGGACCGGGACGCGTACGACGAGCCCGCGTACCCCGGGCCGTACGCGCAGCCCGAGTACGCCGGGCCCACGTACGCACAGCCCGCGCACGCACAGCCCATGTACCCGCAGCCCACGTACCCGCAGCCCATGTACCCGCAGCCCGAGTACGCGCACCCCGTGTACGTGCCCGAGCCGCTGCCCGACTCGTGGTTCGCCCCGGCCCCCGACCGACCGCACCGCCCCTTCCCCCACGGAGACCAGCAGTGATCCCCACCGAGCTCACCCCCGAGATCGCCGCCATCGGCATCGCGCTCGGCCTGGTCTTCTCGCTCGTCTGCTACCTGACCACCAACCTCTCCCCCGGCGGCATGATCACCCCGGGCTGGCTGGCCCTCACCCTCGTCGAGGACCTCCGGCGGGTGGCCATCGTGATCGGCGTGACGGCGCTGACCTACCTCGCCACCCGGGTGGTCCAGAAGCTGGTGATCCTCTACGGCAAGCGGCTGTTCGCCGCCGTGGTGCTGATCGGCGTCCTGCTCCAGGCCACCGTGATGCTCGTCCTCCAGCGCGAACTGCCCACCCTGTACGCGAACCAGACGCTCGGCTTCATCGTCCCCGGCCTGATCGCGTACCAGCTCGTCCGCCAGCCGCGCGGCGCCACCCTGATGGCCACCAGCACGGTGACGCTCGCCAACTACGTGGTGCTCACCGCCGGCGTGCTGCTCGGCGCCCTCCCCGGCACCTGACCGAACCGGCACCCGACCACGCCGGCACCTGGCCGAACCGGCACCCGACCACGCCGGTGCCCGACCACTCCGGCTACGCCGTCCCCGACGCCGCCGGTACCCGGTACCCGGCCCCCGCCCCTCGGAAGGCAGCCCCATGCCCGTCACCCGGAAGTCCCTGCTCAGCGGCGGCCTCGCCGTCACCCTGCTGACCGCCAGCGGGTACCTCACCGTGCAGCTGCGCGACCGCGACCGGCAGCCCGCCGGGGCCGGCGGCACCGCCCCGCTGATCGCCGCCACGACCGGAGCCACCCCGGCCGCCGACCGGGGCACCGCCGCGGCCGGCACCGGCCTGCGGTACGAACGGCTGGCCGGCCCGGACCGCACCGTCGTCCGGGACGCCCGCGGCGGCGTGCTCGCCACCCTCACGGACGGCGCCCGGACGGCCGTGCTGACCGGCCCGAGCCGGACCTTCGCCGAGCCGGGCACCACCACCGCCACCCTGGTCGGCGACAGCTGGGTCCGGCTGATGCCGCAGGCCTGGAAGGCCGGCGCGGAGAACGAGGGCTGGTTCCGGGCGTGGTTCCAGCAGTCGCTCGGCTCCACCGCCGACGACGTGCTGGCGGTCGCCACCCAGTACCTGGCCGACGCGCCGGAGGGCAAGGACGCCAAGGGCGTGCGGATCCGGGGCGACGCCTCGTTCGGCCCGCTCAACCCGAACGGCTCGGCCGGCAACGACCTGCGGCTGGAGCAGACCGACTTCCTGGACTACCTCGGCACCGCCTACACCTTCGCCGACAAGGTGACCAGGCAGCCCGACCGGACCCGCTACGGCTCCTTCGACTGCTCCGGCTTCGTCCGGATGGTCTACGGCTACCGCTCCGGCTACCCGCTGCTCTCCAAGGACGTGGCCGGCGCCGGCCTGCCGCGCACCGCCAACGGCCTGGCCCGGCTCTCCCCCGGCGTACCGGTGCTGCCGCTGACCACCGCGCCCGGCTCGGAGACCACCGTGCGGCCGGCCTCGATCGACCCGCTGCAACCCGGCGACCTGGTGTTCTTCGAGATCGACGCCCGCACCGGGGCCCGGCTCGACCACACCGGCATCTACCTCGGCCTGGACACCGACGGCCACCCGCGCTACATCTCCAGCCGCGAGGAGGCGAACGGGCCGACCTTCGGCGACCGGGGCGGCACCGCGCGACTGGACGACAACGGCCTGTACGCCAAGGGGCTGAGGAGCGCCAAGCGGCTGTAGGTTGCTCCCGTCCGGACGCCCCGGAAGGGGCCTGCGAGCTGTAGTTTCACGCCATCCGGGTAACGATCCGGCACGTCGGCGCAGGATTTTCTACGCGCGTAGCCGTTTCCCGTCTATCCTCGGACGTGTGAACGCATCTCCTCAGTCGGTCGTCTCCGCCGACCCCTACGCCGCCGCCCAGGCCGCCGCCGCCCGCCTGCGCGAGCTGACCGGTGCCGAGCGCCACGACGTCGCCCTGGTGATGGGCTCCGGCTGGGTGCCGGCCGCCGACGCCCTGGGCGAGACCGTGGCGGAGTTCCCGGTCACCGACCTCCCGGGCTTCCCCGCCCCCGCCGTGGCCGGCCACGCCGGCACGATCCGCTCGGTGAAGATCGGCGACAAGCGCGCCCTGATCTTCCTCGGCCGCAACCACTACTACGAGGGCCACGGCGTGGCCACCGTCGTGCACGGCGTGCGCACCGCCGCCGCCGCGGGCTGCGGGATCATCGTGCTGACCAACGGCTGCGGCGGTCTGCGCGAGGGCTGGGTCCCCGGCCAGCCGGTCCTGATCAGCGACCACATCAACCTGACCGCGGACTCCCCGATCGTCGGCGCCAACTTCGTCGACCTGACGGACCTCTACTCCAAGCGTCTGCGCGAGCTCTGCCGCGAGATCGACTCGACCCTGGACGAGGCCGTCTACGTGCAGTTCCGCGGCCCGCACTACGAGACCCCGGCCGAGGTCCACATGGCCCGGGTGATCGGCGGCGAGCTGGTCGGCATGTCGACCACCCTGGAGGCCATCGCCGCCCGCGAGGCCGGCGCCGAGGTGCTCGGCATCTCGCTGGTCACCAACCTGGCCGCGGGCATCACCGGCGAGCCGCTCAACCACGCCGAGGTGCTGGAGGCCGGCAAGGCCTCCGCCGAGCGCATGGGCACGCTGCTGGCGAAGGTCCTTGAGCGGATCTGACCCGGACCTGGCGCACAATCATGAGCGACGGGGTCCGCGGGCGGCTGTGATCCGCTGATCACACCCGCCCGCGGGCCCCGTCCGCATGCGCACACCGACAACTTTGCGGTCTTTCACCACTTTGCGGACCTTCCAACGGAGCTGGCCATGACGCAGGCACCCACCACCGATCTCCTCGCCCGGGCCCGGACCTGGCTGGCCGAGGATCCCGACCCGCAGACCCGCGAGGAACTGGCCGCACTGCTGGCCGAGGCCGAGGGCCCGGACGCCGAGTCGGACAGCAAGATCGCCTGGTCCCAGCTGGCCGAGCGGTTCTCCGGCCGGCTCCAGTTCGGCACCGCGGGCCTGCGCGGCGAGCTCGGCGCGGGACCGATGCGGATGAACCGCGCCGTGGTGATCCGGGCCGCCGCCGGCCTGGTCGCGTACGTGAAGCAGCAGGACCTCGGCGACCTCGTCGTCATCGGCTACGACGCCCGGCACAAGTCGTACGACTTCGCCCGCGACACCGCCGCCGTGGTGGTCGGCGCCGGCCTGCGCGCCGCGCTGCTGCCGCGCGCCCTGCCGACCCCGGTGCTCGCCTTCGCCGTCCGCCACCTCGGCGCGGCCGCCGGCGTCACCGTCACCGCCAGCCACAACCCGCCCCAGGACAACGGCTACAAGGTCTACCTGGGCGACGGCTCGCAGATCGTCCCGCCGGCCGACGCCGGGATCGCCGCCGAGATCGACGCGATCGGCTCGCTCGCCGACGTCCCGCTCGCCGCCGACGGCTGGGAGGTCCTCGGCGAGGACATCGTCGACGCCTACCTGGCCCGCGCCGTCTCCATCGTGGACCCGCACAGCCCGCGCGAGCTCGACGTCGTCTACACCCCGATGCACGGCGTCGGCCGGGACACCCTGGTCGCCGCCTTCCGCCGGGCCGGCTTCCCCGCCCCCACCGTCGTCGCCGAGCAGGCCGAGCCCGACCCGGACTTCCCGACCGTGGCCTTCCCCAACCCGGAGGAGCCGGGGGCGATGGACCTCGCCTTCCGCACCGCCGCCTCGGTCGGCCCCGACATCGTCATCGCCAACGACCCGGACGCCGACCGCTGCGCGGTGGCCGTCCCCGCCAACGGCAACGCCGCCGGCGGCCCAGGCGCGGACAGCGGCTGGCGCATGCTCCGCGGCGACGACGTCGGCGCGCTGCTCGGCGCGGCGCTGGTCGCCAAGAAGGCCTCCGGCACCTTCGCCACCACGATCGTCTCCTCCACCCTGCTGGGCCGGATCGCCGAGGCGGCCGGCCTGGACTACGCCGAGACGCTCACCGGCTTCAAGTGGATCGCCCGCGCCGACGGCCTGCGCTACGGCTACGAGGAGGCCCTCGGCTACTGCGTCGACCCGCAGGGCGTGCGCGACAAGGACGGCATCACCGCCGCCCTGCTGGTCGCCGAGCTGGCCGCCACCCTCAAGCAGTCCGGCCGCACCCTGGCCGACCTGCTGGACGACCTGGCGCTGGAGCACGGCCTGCACGCCACCGACCAGCTCTCCGTCCGCGTCCAGGACCTCACCCTGATCGCCGACGCCATGCAGCGCCTGCGCGAGCAGCCGCCGACCGTCCTGGCCGGGCTGACCGTCACCCGGGCGGACGACCTGACCGCCGGCTCCGCCGACCTGCCGCCCACCGACGGCCTGCGCTACTACCTGGCCGGCGACGCCGTCCGCTCGGCCCGCATCGTCGTCCGGCCGTCCGGCACCGAGCCCAAGCTGAAGTGCTACCTGGAGGTCGTCCTCCCGGTCGGCTCCGCCGCCGAGCTGGCCCCCGCCCGCGCCCGCGCCGCGGCCCTGCTCGCCGCCGTCAAGCAGGACCTGGCCGCCGCCGCCGGCATCGACGCCTGACGCACGGCCCGGCACGACGTGCGCCTCCCGGTCACCACCGGGAGGCGCACGCGTTCCGGGGCCGGGCCGGGTCAGGCCGGGCCGCGGTTCTACGTGGCCGGCCTCCCCGGCGCGGCGGACGCCTACGTCCGGCGCCGCCGGCTGACGCGCACCGCCCGAGCACACGACGGAGGGGCCCGCCGATCGCGGCGGGCCCCTCCGTCCGTGCTCCCCGGACCACCTGGGCCCGGTCCGTTCGTGGTCTCAGACGGCGATCACGGTGATCAGCGCGGCCAGGCCGGCCAGCGTCGGCACGATGATCCACCAGCACCAGCGGACGACCACCGGGCCGGCCGCGTCCGGCCGCGACGCGTTCCGCTCGGCCGTCTCCTGCAGCACCGCGACGACCTGGTCCGACCAGGCCCGGTTCGGGTCCGGCGAGCCGGAGACCACCGGGTTGGGCTGCCGTCCCACCACCGTCGTCAGCCGGGAGGCGTGCGCGGCGCCGCCCCGCAGCTCGGTCCGGTTGGCCCGCTTGCGCTGCCGCAGCGACACCGGCACCGCCCAGACCTGGAACTTCCGGCCGTCCGCCAGCAGCTCCACCGAGTAGCCGGCCCGCAGCGCGTCCATCGACGCCCACGGCACCGTGATCGTCCGCAGCGGATTGCGCACCACCAGGCGCCGTTCGTTGGCCAGCACGGCCGGCCGCAGCGTGTAGGCGATCACCGGGAAGGCGAACACCGGCACCGCCGCGAGCGACACGTACGGCGTCTTCCCCGTCCCGTTCAGCGCCGCGTCCACGATCAGCCACCCGGCCACGGCCAGCAGCAGCACACCGGAGATCACACCGGGAATGGAGCGGTACACGCGGTCGGCGTACACGGGCTCCCCGTCGGGGCCGGCCGAGCCCTGGTGGGGCTTGCCGTCGGAATCGGTCATGGCGACGATTCTGCCCCATGGCCCCGGCCTTCCACAGGGGTGGCGATCACGGTTCCGCCCGCGGCCCGCCCTTCCCTCGCCCCCGCCCTCGTCCGGGCGAGCGCCGCGATCCGTCCACGGTGCGCGTCCGGTCGCGCGACGATCCGCCCGGACGGCGCCCGGCCGGCGCCCGGCCGGACGGGGGCCGGACGCGCCGAAGCCGCCGGGCCGACCGGCGAACCGGCCGGGCCGGGTGGGCCCGGAGGTCTCGGTCCGGCATCGATGAGGGGCGGGCCTAGCGGGATGTTACGCGCGTAGATATGCTGGTCTGGTGACTATGTCCACTCTTGCAGCCAACGCCCTCCCCCAGCCTGGCGGCCGGGCGGTACCCGCAGGCGTCGCGGGCAGTGGTCTCCAGGACGTTGCGGCGTCCGAGGCCTCGCTCCGCCGCTTTCTGCACGGCCTGCCCGGCGTCGACCAGGTCGGCCTGGAGGCGCGTGCCGCCACTCTCGGTACCCGCTCGATCAAGACCACGGCGAAGGCGTACGCCATCGACCTGGCCATTTCGATGATCGACCTGACCACGCTGGAGGGCGCGGACACGGTCGGCAAGGTGCGCGCTCTGTGCATCAAGGGCAGGAACCCCGACCCGACCGATCCGACGACCCCCCGTGTCGCGGCCATCTGTGTCTATCCGGACATGGTCGCCACGGCGAAGGCCACGCTGCAGGGCACCGACATCCAGGTCGCCTCCGTCGCCACCGCCTTCCCCGCCGGGCGCGCCGCGCTCCCGGTGAAGCTGGCCGACACCGCCGACGCGGTCGCGGCCGGCGCCGACGAGATCGACATGGTGATCGACCGGGGGGCGTTCCTCTCCGGCCGGTACCTCGACGTCTTCCAGGAGATCGTCGCCGTCAAGGAGGCGTGCAAGCGCCCGGACGGCACCTCCGCCCACCTCAAGGTGATCTTCGAGACCGGCGAGCTGCAGACGTACGACAACGTGCGCCGCGCCTCCTGGCTGGCCATGCTGGCCGGCGCCGACTTCATCAAGACCTCGACCGGCAAGGTCGCCGTCAACGCGACGCCGCCGGTCACCCTGCTCATGCTGGAGGCGGTCCGCGACTTCCGTGCGCAGACCGGCGTCCAGATCGGCGTGAAGCCCGCCGGCGGCATCAAGACCACCAAGGACGCGATGAAGTACCTGGTGATGGTCAACGAGACGCTCGGCGACGACTGGCTGACCCCGCACTGGTTCCGCTTCGGCGCCTCCAGCCTGCTCAACGACCTGCTGATGCAGCGTCAGAAGCTCACCACCGGACGGTACTCCGGTCCCGACTACGTGACGGTGGACTGATCACCATGGCCAAGAAGAAGACCATCGAGGAGCCCGCGGCCCCCCAGCGCGGCGGCCTCTTCAGCTACGCCCCGGCCCCCGAGTCGCCCGCGGCCGCGGGTGACATCGCCACCTCCTACGGCCACTTCATCGGCGGCGAGTTCGTCGACTCCTCCGGCAGCGAGGCCCTGAAGACGGTCAACCCGGCCACCGAGCAGGTGCTCGCCGAGTTCGCCCAGGGCACCGAGGAGGACGTGGACCGTGCGGTCGCGGCCGCCCGCCGGGCCTTCACCGACTGGTCGGCGCTGCCGGGCAGCGAGCGCGCCAAGTACCTGTTCCGGATCGCCCGGATCGTCCAGGAGCGCGGCCGCGAGCTGGCCGTCCTGGAGTCGATGGACAACGGCAAGCCGATCCGCGAGACCCGCGACTTCGACATCCCGACCGTCGCCGCGTGGTTCTTCTACTACGCCGGCTGGGCGGACAAGCTGGACTACGCCGGGTTCGGCCCGAACCCGAAGCCGCTCGGCGTGGCCGCCCAGGTCATCCCGTGGAACTTCCCGCTGATGATGCTGGCGTGGAAGATCGCCCCGGCGCTGGCGACCGGCAACACCGTCGTGCTGAAGCCGGCCGAGACCACCCCGCTGACCGCGCTGCGCTTCGCCGACATCTGCCGCCAGGCGGGTCTGCCGAAGGGTGTCGTCAACATCGTCACCGGTGACGGCCGGACCGGCGCCGCGCTGACCGCGCACCCGGACGTCAACAAGGTCGCCTTCACCGGCTCGACCCCGGTCGGCCGCTCGATCGCCCGCCAGCTGGCGGGCACCCGCAAGAGGCTGTCGCTGGAGCTGGGCGGCAAGGCCGCCAACATCGTCTTCGACGACGCGCCCATCGACCAGGCGGTCGAGGGCATCGTCAACGGCATCTTCTTCAACCAGGGCCACGTCTGCTGCGCGGGCTCGCGCCTGCTCGTCCAGGAGTCCGTCCAGGACGAGCTGCTGGACGCCCTGAAGCGCCGGATGTCCACCCTGCGGGTCGGCGACCCGCTGGACAAGAACACCGACATCGGCGCCATCAACTCGGCCGCGCAGCTGGCCCGGATCACCGCGCTGACCGACGCCGGCGAGGCCGAGGGCGCCGAGCGCTGGTCGCCCGAGTGCGAGCTGCCGGGCACCGGCTTCTGGTTCAAGCCGACCATCTTCACCGGCGTCAGCCAGGCCCACCGGATCGCCCAGGAGGAGATCTTCGGCCCGGTGCTGTCGGTGCTGAGCTTCCGCACCCCCGCGGAGGCGGTCGAGAAGGCGAACAACACCCCGTTCGGCCTCTCCGCCGGCGTCTGGACGGAGAAGGGCTCGCGCATCCTCTGGACCGCGAACCGCCTCAAGGCCGGCGTGGTCTGGGCCAACACCTTCAACAAGTTCGACCCGACCTCGCCGTTCGGCGGCTACAAGGAGTCGGGTTACGGCCGCGAGGGTGGCCGCCACGGTCTGCAGCCCTACCTGAATGTCGAGGCCCGAGATGTCTGATGTCGTGAGCCGTCTTGACGTCCTCAAGACCTACAAGCTGTACGTCGGCGGGAAGTTCCCGCGCTCCGAGAGCGGGCGGGTGTACGAGGTGACCGACTCCAAGGGCGAGTGGCTCGCCAACGCCCCGCTCGGCACCCGCAAGGACGCCCGGGACGCCGTCCTGGCCGCCCGCGCGGCGGTCAAGGGCTGGGCCGGCACCACCGCGTACAACCGCGGCCAGGTGCTGTACCGGGTGGCCGAGATGCTGCAGGGCCGGCGGGAGCAGTTCGCCGCCGAGGTGGCGGTCTCCGAGGGCATCGGCGCGAAGAAGGCCGCCGCCCTGGTGGACGCGGCGATCGACCGCTGGGTCTGGTACGCGGGCTGGACGGACAAGGTCGCCCAGATCGCGGGCAACGCCAACCCGGTCGCCGGGCCGTACTTCAACCTCTCCACCCCGGAGCCGACCGGCGTGGTCGGGATCGTGGCCCCGCAGGCCGGCCTCGGGCACTCGCTGCTCGGCCTGGTCTCGGTGATCGCGCCCGCGATCGCCACCGGCAACACCGTGGTGGTCGCGGCCGCGGCCGACGCGCCGCTGCCGGCCCTGTCGCTGGGCGAGGTGCTGGCCACCTCGGACGTCCCCGGCGGCGTGGTCAACCTCCTCTCCGGCCGCACGGCCGACATCGCGCCGACCCTGGCCTCGCACCAGGACGTCAACGCGCTGGACCTCACCGGGGCGATCGCCGCCGACGGTCCCGGCGCGGCGGCTGCGCTGGAAGCCCTTGCCGCGGATACCCTGAAGAGGGTGGTCCGTCCGGAGCTGGACCCGTTCGCCCAGGACTGGACCAATGCTCCCGGTACCGACCGGCTACTCTCGTTCCTGGAGACGAAGACGGTCTGGCACCCGATGGGGATCTGACCGTCCCGTCGGCCACCGGGCCCTTCGGGCCCACCGAGTAACAACTCCACAAGCTGGCCGTCCCTCGTGCCCTCTCCCCCCCAGGGCCCGGACGGTCATTGGACGGACCCGCGCCTCTCCCCCCCTGGCGCGGGTCCGTCGCCTTTCATCGCCTTTCGTCGCTGCCGGGTCGCGCCCTTCGGCGCTGCCCGCACGGGCCCCGGCCCGGCAGAATCGGCCGTACCGGACGGACCGGGGACGACCGAGGGGGCGGCACCGTGGGAGAGATCGCGGGCGAGCTGATGGCACTGTTCGCGGACGGGTTCCTGCGCAAGCTGCGGATCGCCCGCGCCCGGCGCCGGCTCGCCGCCGGCCGCCCCGTCCGGCTGCCCTGCTCGGCCCGGTCCGAGCGGCCCGGCTGGCAGCGCGCGTACGTCAACGGCCGGCTGCGGATCGTGCCCGGGGCGGGCACCGTCACCTTCGGCTCACGTGTCCTCGGCCACACCGGGCTGGCCACCGGCGGCACCTTCCACGCCCCCGAGCCGGACGCCTGGCACGACCCGGACTGGGGCTCCACCGCCTACCTGCCGCCCGACGGCGGCCACCCCGTGCACCTCCAGGTCGACAACCGGTACCTGCCGATGGTGCACGCCGCCCTCACCGACCCGCGGGCCCTGCAGAAAGTCTGATCCGGACGGTTTCGGCATCGCGTCCCGATGCGTCAGACTGGTGTCTCGTGAGTGACTCCCCGCTGAACCCTGTGCCGATAGCCCGCGCCCGGGTGGTCCTGCTGTCCGGGCCCTCCGGTTCGGGGAAGTCCTCGCTCGCCGAGCGCAGCGGTCTGCCCGTGCTCCAGCTGGACGACTTCTACAAGGACGGCGACGACCCCACCCTGCCGCTGCTCGCGGACGGCGCGGTCGACTGGGACTCCCCGCTCGCCTGGCACCGCGCGCAGGCCGTCGCCGCCATCCGCAGCCTGTACGAGACCGGCCGCGCCGACGTCCCCGTGTACTCGATCCCGGCCAACGGCCGTGTCTCCACGAGGGTCCTGGACCTCGCCGGCGCGCCCGCGTTCATCGCCGAGGGCATCTTCGCCGCCGAGATCACCGCCGACTGCG
The DNA here is from genome assembly GCF_045208415.1 of Kitasatospora sp. NBC_01560. Taxonomy (NCBI): domain Bacteria; kingdom Bacillati; phylum Actinomycetota; class Actinomycetes; order Kitasatosporales; family Streptomycetaceae; genus Kitasatospora; species Kitasatospora sp. NBC_01560. The sequence continues at coordinate 3,846,243 of NZ_CP109364.1, forward strand.
CCGCCGAGGGCCTGCTCGGTGACGCGCTCTGCCTGCGCAACGGCGCCCTGACCACCGCCTGGCGCCGGCTGCGCCGGGACGTCCGCGAGAGCCGCAAGTCGCTGCCGGTGCTGGTACGCCGCGGGTGGCGGCTGATGCGGGCCGAGCGCTCGATCGTCGGCCGTCAGGTCGGCCTGGGCGCACACCCGTGCACCGGCCCCGAGGCCGACCGGCGGATCCGCGCGGCGGCCGCGCGGGAGCTCTCTGCGGTCTGAGCACGGCGTGGGTGCGCTGCGGGTGCGCCGCGGGCCGCGTACGGCCCGGGCCCGGCCGACGCGCGGTCGTCACGACGAACGGCCCGAGGAACGAACGACGGGCCCGGTGCGTCTCCCCCGCACCGGGCCCGTCGCCTTCCCGGACGGCCACCCGACTCCCCCGGCGTCGCCGCTCCCCCGAGCCGGCGTCGCCAGTCGCCCGGCCGTCCTCACCCGTCCCCCGACGGGAGTCCTCTGTCGTGCCCGCCCGCCCGGGCGGTTACGCGACCAGCTCGCCGAACGCGCGGACGGTGTCGCCCGACTTGTTCAGGTGCTCGTCCTCGCGCAGCCGGCGCAGCGCGCGCCAGATGCTGCTCTTGACCGTGCCGACGCTGATGTTCAGCACGTCGGCGATCTCCGGGTCGGTCTTGCCCTCGTAGTACCGCAGCACCAGCATGGTCCGCTGGTTCTCCGGCAGCTTGGCGAGCGCCTGCCAGAGCACGGTGCGCAGCTCGGTGCCGCCCATCGCGTCGGTGTCGCCGGCCGTCTCCGGCAGCTCCTCGGTCGGGTACTCGCTGACCTTGCGGCGCCGCCAGGCGGAGATGTGCAGGTTGGTCATGGTGCGGCGGAGGTAGCCCCCGACCGCGGCCTTGTCGGTGATCCGGCCCCAGGCCCGGTAGGTGCTGAAGAGCGCGCTCTGCAGCAGGTCCTCGGCCTCGTAGCGGTCACCGGTGAGGTGGTACGCCGTGGCGTACAGGGAGGCGCGGCGCTCGCGCACGTACGCGGTGAACTCCGTGATGTGGTCCTCCGCGACGGCCGGGTGCTCCCCCTGCACGCCTCCCTGTCCCGCCTCGGTGGTGCGGGCCGCTGCGGGGTTCAGCCGCAGCAGCGTCGCACCGGCGGCCTCGCGGCCGGCCGACTCCCCCGAGTCGGCCTTCCGCAGGCCGGTCCCCCCGATTCCCCCGTTCCCCCCCGGGGTGTCCTTGCCCTCGACGCGGACGGGGAGGATCCCCCGCAGCGTCAGGGTGTCGGCGGAGTCGGCCGCACTCCCCGTCCGGCCGATCCCGTACAGCTCCCCCTGCCTGCCGACGCCGCTCACCCGGCGTCCTGCAGTGTTGCCACCGGTGCTGTGCGCGCACCCCCGTACGGTCACGGCACCGGAGGTCTCGTCGGTCCTGACCTCGTACCGGGTCCGGTGGGTGGCGGCTGAGGAACGCGCAGTGCGGACAGCCGGGTTGGTCCGGGTCTGAAGCATGGCGTTCATCGTGCGCCCCCTTGGTCGGTACGAGCGGTTCCTGTTGCCGCCGTCCAGCCGGCCTGTTGGCCCGCTGTACTGCGGCGACATGGAAAATCCTGCCCGCCGGTTGTGATGGCGCTGTCCGCCGACTGTCACAGGGGTGTCACAGGGCCGGGGCTTTCGTCCCGCACTCCCGTCTGCCGACACGGACGCCGGTGGCACGCATTCCGGTTCCCGTGCCCCGGGTGGCCGGTGGGACGGACCGGGCCGGGGGGTGATTCGGCGCTCCGGGTGAGCCAGAATGAGGCCGTGCCTTTCCTCCTTCTGATCGAGGACGACGACGCCATCCGCACCGGCCTCGAACTCGCCCTCACCCGCCAGGGCCACAAAGTGGCCACCGCCGCCTCCGGCGAGGACGGTCTGAGGCTCTTCAAGGAGCAGCGGCCGGACCTGATCGTGCTGGACGTCATGCTGCCCGGAATCGACGGCTTCGAAGTCTGCCGGCGCATCCGCCGGACCGACCAGCTGCCGATCATCCTGCTCACCGCCCGGTCCGACGACATCGACGTGGTGGTCGGCCTGGAGTCCGGTGCGGACGACTACGTCGTCAAGCCCGTGCAGCCGCGCGTCCTGGACGCCCGGATCCGGGCCGTCCTGCGCCGCGGTGAGCGGGAGAGCTCGGACTCCTCCGCCTACGGCAGCGTGGTGATCGACCGGGCCGCGATGACCGTCACCAAGGACGGCGAGGACCTCCAGCTCACCCCGACCGAGCTGCGCCTGCTGCTGGAGCTCAGCCGCCGGCCCGGGCAGGCCCTCTCCCGGCAGCAACTGCTGCGCCTGGTCTGGGAGCACGACTACCTCGGCGACTCCCGCCTGGTGGACGCCTGCGTCCAGCGGCTTCGGGCCAAGGTCGAGGACGTCCCCTCGGCGCCGACGCTGATCCGCACCGTCCGCGGGGTCGGCTACCGGCTGGACCCGCCCGCATGACCGCCCCCGCCCGCCGGCACCCGCCGATAGCCCGCTCCTCCTGATCTCGCCCAACGACAGGCTCCTGTGACTGACCACCAGACGACGACCCGCCGGTTCTCCTCGGGCCCGTGGCGGCGGCTGCGCTCCCTGCGGGTCCGGCTGATCGCGGTGTTCGCCGCGGTCGCGCTGCTCACCGCCGTCTCGGCCTCCGGCATCGCCTACTGGCTGAACCGGGACGCGGTGCTCAAGCGCGCCCAGGACACCGCGCTCAACGACTTCCGGGTCTCGCTCAGCCGGAACGTCTCCGAGCTGCCGTTGAACGCCACCTGCGAGCAACTGCGCCAGCTCGCCGACTACGTCGCGAGCTCCGGGCTCAACTACGCCGTGGTCGTGGCCGACCCCGCCCAGCCGGACTGCACCACCGCCTCCTCGGACCCGGCGCAGTACACGCTCGCCAGCGTGCCGGCCAAGCTGCGGGACATCGTCGGCAAGCCGCGCGAGATCACCGAGACCAACCCGTACCCGTACCACCTCTACTGGCAGCGGCAGAACCTGGACGGCCGGCCGTACGTCATCGGCGGCACCAAGGTGGTGCCGACCGGGCCGACCGCGTACATGTTCAAGTCGCTGGAGAACGAGCGGGCCGACCTCAACACGCTCGGCTGGTCGCTGGCCATCGCCACGCTGCTGGCGCTGATCGGCTCGGCCCTGCTCGCCCAGGCCGCGTCGGCGACGGTACTGCGGCCGGTCAAGCGGCTCGGCGACGCCGCCCGGCGGCTCGGCGAGGGCCGCCTGGACACCCGGCTGGAGGTCGAGGGCTCGGACGAACTCGCCGACCTGGCGCGGACCTTCAACCGCACCGCGGAGTCGCTGCACGAGCAGGTCGAGGAGCTGAGCGCGCGTGAGGCGCAGAGCCGCCGGTTCGTCGCCGACATGTCGCACGAGCTGCGCACCCCGCTGACCGCGATGACCGCCGTGACGGACATCCTGGAGGACGAGGCGGAGTCGCTGGACCCGATGATCGCGCCGGCCGTACGGCTGGTGGTCAACGAGACGCGGCGCCTCTCCGACCTGGTGGAGAACCTGATGGAGGTGACCCGCTTCGACGCCGGCACCGCCAAGCTGGTCGCCGACGAGGTGGACATCGCCGACCTGATCATGTCCTGCATCGACGGCCGGGCCTGGTACGACGCCGTCGAACTGGACGCCCCGCGCGGCGTCCGGGCCGTGGTCGACCCGCGCCGCCTGGACGTCGTCTTCGCCAACCTGATCGGCAACGCGCTCAAGCACGGCGGCTCGCCGGTCCGGGTCAAGGTCCGCGAGTCCGAGGACGCCGTCACGGTGGAGGTCTCGGACAGCGGCCCGGGCATCCCCGAGGACGTGCTGCCGCACGTCTTCGACCGGTTCTACAAGGCCGACAAGGGGCGGGCGCGCTCGGAGGGCAGCGGGCTGGGCCTCTCGATCGCGATGGCCAACGCCCGGATCCACGGGGGGACGATCACGGCCGCCAACGGGGAGGTGGGTGCGGTGTTCACACTGACGCTGCCGCTCGCCCAGCCGCCCGAGCCGGCCGCCGCTTCCGAGGAGAGTGCGCAGTGACCACCGGTCCGTCCTTCTGGCTCCGCCCGGCCGGTTCGTCCGGGCGCTCCGGGCGCTCCCTGGCGTCCGGGCGGTCCCCGTCGTCCGGGCGGTCCGTCCGGCGGGTGGCGGGCGCCGTGCTGCTGCTCGCGCTCGCCACCGCCTGCGGGATCCGCCCCACCCCCGTCCCCGTCGACGCGGGCGCGCCGGCCAGCCGGACGGCCTGCCCGACGCCGCCGCAGATACCCACCGCACCGGCGACGCCCTCGCCCACCGCGCCGACGGCACCCGCCGCGCACGCCTCGGTGAAGGCGGGCGCGAAGGCGGCGCCGTCGCCGTCCGTGTCGATGTTCGCGCCGCCCGCCGCCCCGGCCCCGGCGGCGTCCGGTGCGGCCGCGTCCACGGCGCCAGCGTCCACGGCCCCCGCGTCCGCAGCACCCGCGGACAACGTGTTCAGCGCGCTGCCGTCGGCGCCGCCCACCACGTCGGCCCCCTGCCGCTGAAACGTCCCGGCGCGTGCCCCGGCAGTGCCCGGGGTGCGCGCCGGAAGTTTCACGCCGCCCGCGGAACCACTGCGCCACCCGCCCACGTCCTTCCCCGCGTGCAGCGACATGGCACCAGGACACGCGACGAGCGTTCCGGCGCACGGCCCGAGACCGGACCGGCGGCGGCCGTCCACCGTCCCCTCCGCACGGTGGGCCTGATCGGGCTCTGCCTCCATCTGGTGCTGGCCGGCTGGCTGGTGCTGCGGCCGCTCCCGGTGGCCTGGGTCTACGACGCCAACCTGACGCCGCTGGCCTCGCTGCGCTTCTCCACCGGCCGGCAGCTCCTCGGCGAACTGGTGCTGCTGGCCCCGCTCGGCTTCCTGCTCCCGCTGGCCGGCGGCCGCCTCCGCACCCCCTGGCTGTTCTCCTTCCTGCGCACCACCGGCGCCTCGGCCCTGCTGGCCACCACCCTGGAGTTCTTCTCCTCCTGGACGCCCGGGCACGCCCTGGACGTCGACCACATACTCTTCGCCGTCGTCGGCGTGGCCCTCACCCACCTGGCCGTGGTGCCGGCCGCCCGCTCGCTCGCCCTGCGCGCCGGCCGCCGCCCGAGGCCCGCCCGGGGCCCGGTGCCGGCCCGGGGCCCGGTGCCGCCCTCCGCTCCGGCCCCGGCTTCCGCTCCGGCTCCGGCGACGACGCCGGCCGCCGTGCCCGCCGGGGTCTACGCGGAGCCGGTCTCCAGCCACAGCCGCTGAGGCCCGGCCCCACCCGGCGGGGGCTACGCGTCGGCGGCCCGCTCGGCGTCCGGGTCGAGCAGCGGCAGGAGCGTGGCCGGCTCCGCCTCCCGGCCGGTGAACCCCGCGGGAAGCGGTGGGAGTTCCGGCAGGTCAGGGGCCTCGGCGGGCGCCCCGGCAGCGGCGAGGGCGCCGGCCCCGAGGGTGACGTGCGCGTGGCCCGCCATCACGACGTTCTGGAACGTGCCGTTCTCGATCCGGTTCGAGGTGTCCACCCCGGCGTTCTCCCTCCCCCTCGGCGTCCGACCGGTTCTCGGCGTTCTCCCTCCCCCTCGGCGTCCGGCCGGTTCTCGGCGGCCGCTCAGACCGGCCGCACCCGGCCGCCCACCTCGATCAGGCCGTCGTCAAGGACGGCCGTCACGATCTGCGAGCCCAGCCCCTGGGTGATCGTCAGCTCGCGGCCCAGTTCGGCGGTCAGCAGCAGGGCCGCCGCGCCGGTCGCCTCGTCCTCGTCGATCCCGTCTCCGCGCCCGGGAAAGGCCCGCGCCCGTACCGTGCCCGCCTGCTCGTCCTGCCAGGCCCAGGCGTAGATCCACTCACCGGGCGGCGGCACCTCCAGCGCCTCCACCTCGGCGGCCGAGCCGTACCGCCGGGTGGTCCGTGCCGGCGCCCACTCGGGGCGGGCCGCGATCCGGGTGAACTCGCCGTCGTGGCGGACCCGGACGGTACCGGCCGGGGTGACCAGCTCCGCGACGCCGAGCAGCCTGGCGGCGCCGACGCAGGGGTGGCCGGCGAACGGGAGGCGCAGGGTGGGCGTGTAGATGTCGATGACGCCGCGCCCGGGGTCGTCGACGAACACCGTCTCGCTGAAGCCCAGTTCGTGGGCGAACGCCTGCCGGTCGGCCTCCGCGGGGAGGGCGGCGCCGTCCCGGACGACGCCGAGTTCGTTGCCGTGGCCGCCGTCGGGGCTGCAGAAGACGCGCAGCACCTCGTAGTCCGTCACTGGTCCTGCTCCGTCCGTCGGTGAGCCGGGTCGGGGGGCCGTCGGGCCGCCCCGCGCGGAGGCCGTCCCCCGATCCGGACGACCGTACCGCGCCCGCCAGGCCGGGGCCGCCGGGTGGAGCCGGCTACAGGTACCGGCGGCGGTACGCGACGACCAGCAGGCCCAGGCCGAGGGCGATCGCGGTCGCGCCGGTGATGGCCATCGGCGCGGAGGAGGTGCCGCCGGTCGTGGCGAGGGCACTGGTCGGCGTCGCCACCGGCACCGCGACGGGTGCCGCGGTCACGGCCGCCACGGCCGTCCGGCCCGGCGCCTCGGTGGTGGCCACCGCCGCCGGGACGACCGGCGCGCCGGACGTCGGCAGTGTGCCCTGGGCGGAGCCCGGCGCCGACGGGACGGACGGGCCGGGCACCGAGGTCACCGGAGCGGTCGTCGCGGTACCGGGGGACGAGGGCGTGCCGGAGGCGCCGGCCGCCACGATCCGGAAGTCGACCGCCGGACCGACGGCGCTCACCCCCGTGCCGCCCGCGGCCGGCAGGCTGACGCCGGTCAGCACCAACGACTCCGCCCCCGCCGGCGCCTCCTTGGCGAAGGCCAGCCGGACGTCGATCGTGCGGGACTCGCCGTCGTGCAGCCGGACGAGGTCGGCCTCCTTGTCGCCCGAGCGCAGCGCCAGGATCAGCCGGGGTTGCGGCACCTGCTCCGGCTCGAAGACGGTGGCGTCCAGCCACTCGCCCGCCGCCGTCCGGAACTCGAACCGCACCGCCTCGGCCGGGAGCACGTTCGCCCCCTGGAGGGCGACCTCGGGCACCACCCGGACGTCCTTGCCGCTGTGGTTGGCGATCACCAGCTTGAACTGCCTCGCCCCGCCGCCCGCGGCGAAGGAGGCGGGCATGCCGACGACGCTCACGTCCGGCAGGCCGGGGGCCGGCACCGGCGGAGTGGTCGGCGGGCCGCCGACGGGCACGACGGTGAAGCGCCCGTACTCGCTGGAGGGAGTGGTGGTCCGCTGCTCCGGCGGGAGGGTCGGGTCCGAGACCACCGCGCGGAAGCCGGCCGTCGCCGTGCCGCCCCGGGCGTCCGCGGCCACACTGAGCCGCAGCCGGTAGGCGACGGAGCCCCCGGCGGGCACGCTCACCCTGGTGGCGAAGGTGTCGAGCTCCCAGACGGCGCCCACCCGCTGGCCGGGGCTGAGCGCGGCGTCCTTCCACTGCGTGCTCCCCGGCGACCGGTACTCCAGCTTGAGCTGGGTCTCCTTGATCCCGGAGTCGACGTCCGCCACGGTGAGGCCGGTGGTGGCGTCGACGGGGTGGTCGGCGGAGTTCTTCAGGGTGGCGGTGAACTCGACGGGCGCCGCCCCCGCGTTGAGCGCCCCCGGGAGGCCGCTCAGCGTGATCGACACGGGGCCGTCCTGGCTCTGGACGCTCGGGGCACCCTGAACGGACGCCGGCGCGGCGAGCGCCGCCGGGGCCGTGGCCAGGGCCGCACCCGAGACCAGGGTGGCCGCCGCGGCCACGGCGAGGATGCTGCGGTGCTGAGTACGCATGGGGACCTCACGGAAGAAAGCGGGCCGAACCCGGAAGGAGGATCGCCGGGGTGGACGAGGAGGCCATGACCGGCGCAGCCCTCTGCCGCTGCTTCGCCCCCAAACATCAAGCAACCGCGGCATCTTATCGGACCGAAGGGAACACTTGTGAAGGGGTTTTCACCGCACCGGCCCGGTCCCCCGCCGCACGGCGGAGCCCCGGTCGCACCGCCCGCGCGGGGCGGGCGCAAAACCCCTGAAGATCCCCATAGCGCCCATTCCCCCCACCCCGTCAGGACGAGCCCGGGAATGGGGTGATGACTCCGTGACGAAAACGTGGCGCCGAATGTCGGCGGGCTCCAGTACTGTGCGCTCTCGTCCCCGTCACCAGTACGTCCTCACACCCCACAGGAATGCCTTCGTGAACCTCGATTTCACCGCCGAGCCGCTCTTCTCCTGGTACGTCCTGCTGCTGGCCTTCAGCGGCATCGCCATGGTCGTCCTCGGCGCCATCAACCTCGGCGGCGGCCTCAGCGGCGGCTGGCGTGCCATCAACGTGCTGGGCGGCATCGCGTTCGCCGGCTACGCGTACTACCTCGCGTTCGTCTTCGAGGGCAACGAGTACCGGATCTTCTTCCAGGCGTTCATCCTGCCGGTGCTGCTGATCGCCAACGCGGTGAAGGCGATGCTGGCCCGTGGCAACACCCCGGCCCCGCAGCCCGTCCCGGGTGCCGCGCCGTACAACCCGAACGCCGCCTACAACCCGAACGCGCCGTACGACCCGAACGCGCAGGCGCAGGCGCAGCCCAACCCGTACGCGCAGGGCGCGCCGGTCGCCCAGCCGAACCCGTACGCCCAGTCGGCCCCGGTTCCGCCGCAGGCCGCCCCGGGCGCCCCGGCCGCGCCCGCCGCGCAGCCGCAGGCTCCGCAGGGCTGACCGAGCGCCCCACCCGCGCCGTTCGTCCGGAGGCCGGCCGCCTCCGGACGAACGGCGCAGCCCGTCCGGGTGGCTCAACCCGCGGCCGCGCCGGAGTGGAGCCGCTTCAGGCCGTTGATCTGGCCGATCCAGAACGCCGTCCGCTCGTCGGCGGACGCGCCCTTGGACAGCAGGCCGAGCTGCCGGGCCAGCAGGTAGAACCCCGAGCCCGCGTCGTTCTCCCCCTGGTAGCGCACCAGCGCGGAGAGCATCAGCCGCGACTGCGGGTGGTCGCGTTCGACGATCAGCCCGAGCAGGTGCCCCACGGCCGCCCGGTCGCCCGGCTGGGAGAAGTCGAACCCCCGCAGGCCGGTCCGCTCGACGAGGGTCGTGTTCAGCTCGGTGTAGGTGGTCGTCGGCTGGTCGAGACGGGCCCGCTCGACGAGGAAGGCCGTACCCGCCTCGACCAGTTCGTCCCACTCCAGTTCGTCCCGGCCGTACTTGGACATCAAGCCTCCCGCAGGTCGCCGCGTTCCCGGCTGCGACCGTACCGCCCCGCCGCCCCCTCCGTCCGCCCGTCGCGGAGCCGCACCGGCGACGGGCGGACGGTCCGTCAGGGCTCCAGCCGGTGCAGGTCCCTGGGGAACAGCGTGGTGCGGCGGACGTTGTCCGCACCCGTCAGCCGGGCCGTCCACCGCTCCAGGCCCAACGCGAACCCGCCGTGCGGCGGCATGCCGTGGGCGAAGGAGCGCAGGTAGGCGGCGTACGGCTCCGGCCGCTCGCCACGGGCGGCGAGCGCGGCGAGGTAGTCCTCGTGCCGGTGCAGGCGCTGGCCGCCGGTGACCAGTTCGAGCCCGCGGAACAGCAGGTCGAAACTGTTCGAGTACTCCGGTCGGCCCGGCTCCGGGTGGGTGTAGAACGGCCGCTTGCGCATCGGGTAGCCGACCACGAAGAGGAACTCGCTGCCGTGCTCGCGCAACGCCCACTCGCTCAGCCACCGTTCGTGCGCGGGCGCGAGGTCCGGCTCGTCGGCGCCGAGCAACCGCATCGCCTCGGCGAAGTGGAGTTGCGGGATCTCGGCCGGCACGGCCGGCAGTTCGACCCCCAGCAGCTCGACGGCGGCCGCAGCCCGGGCCGCCACGGACTCCACCATCCCGGCCAGGGCCTCCCGCAGGACGGCCATCACCTCGCGGTGGTCGGCGATGAAGCCGAGCTCGGCGTCCAGGCTGGTGTACTGGGCCAGGTGGCGTGCGGTGTCGTGCGGCTCGGCCCGGAACACCGGCCCGGTCTCGTAGACCCGCTCGAAGACACCGACCATGGCCTGCTTGAAGAACTGCGGCGACTGCGCGAGGTAGGCGGGCCGGCCGAACCAGTCCAGGGCGAAGACGTTCGCGCCGGACTCGGTGGCCGAGGAGACCACCTTGGGCGTGTGGATCTCGGTGAAGCCGAGACCGTCGAGCGTGGCGCGGAACCCGGCCACCGAGGCGGCTGAGATCCGGTGCGGGGCGGCGAGCCGCGGGTGGCGGAGAGTGACGGGTGCGCCGTCCAGGATCACCGGGAGCGCCGCCGGGACACCGGGACGGAAGAGGCTGAACGGCGGCGGCTCGGCGAGGCTGGACAGCACCTCGACGGTCGGCCCGGTCAGCTCGACGCCGTTCGGCGCCTGGGAGTTGGCGGTGACCGTGCCGCGGATCCGCAGCACGGTCTCCTCGGGGAGGTCCGCCGTTCCTCCGGGGGCCACCACCTGGGCGAGGCCGGAGCGGTCGCGCAGGACGAGGAAGGTGACGGACTTCAGTGCGCGGCGGCGGTGCAGCCAGCCGCGGAGTTCGACGGATTCGCCGATGCGGCCGGGTAGCTCGGCGGCCAGGACACGGCTCGAAGGGTGGATCATCGCGGCCCTCCAGGGGCGTCGTGGTGATCCCTTGGGAGTGCGGGCGAGAAGGGGACTCGCGGTGCCACCGCACTTCGCCGCCGCCCGGGGAGGGCAGCGGCCTCGTGGCTGGCCCGATGACGGGGGCCGGCCGGCGGGGCATTTCCTCCCCGCACTCAGGAGTGTCTTCCCTCCGGGCGGTGAGGCCGCCTTCACAGCAACCGGCGGCTCTCTCGGCCCACCGGGCCCGGAGGTACTCGTCTCCCTCGACGCATTGAGGAGGACAGTAGGTCCCGGCAGGTCCCCGTGCAACGGGATATCCACCCGCTTCACCCCAGGGTCTCCACCGCCGCGTCGATCAGGGCGCGGGCCCGCTCCCCGTACACCGCCCGCTCGGTCAATTCGCCGAAGGCCTGGGCGTAGAGGGCGATCTCGCTGGGCTGGCTGAGAGTGAGGTAGCCGGACACCAGCTCCACGTTCACCTGGGCCGCGTCATAGATCCAGAAGCCCTCGACCGGCATCCGCACGCGGTCCGGGCCCATGGGCACGACGCCGAGGCTGACGTTGGGCAACGCACCGACGGTGAGCAGGTGCGCGAGCTGCTGACACTGGACGTCCCGGCCGCCGAGCCCGGAACGCAGCACGGACTCCTCCACGAGGAAGGCGAACCGACGGTCGCCTTCGCGCAGGACACGCTGCCGCTCCATCCGCACGTCCACGGCTGCGCCCACGTCGTCCACGGTCACGCGGCGCCGCTGGACGGCCCGCAGCACGGACTCGGTGTACGCACGGATCTGGAGCAGCCCCGGTACCAACCACGACGAGTACGCCTGGAAGTCCCGCGTCCGCTCGTAGAGCGGCCGGACCTCGTCCTGCGCAGCCTTCAGCCCGTCCTGCTCCACCTGCTGCCACGCGGCCAACATGCCCTCTCCCAGCGCTTCGTCGGAGGCATTTGCGGCAAGCGTTCACGTCGGAGCGACACCAGGTCAAGGCCACGCTCCGGCGCAGAGGAGTACGCACCGGCGCAAGGGCGCAGCGGGGCCGGGCGGCCCGCTGCGTGTTGGGGCACTGAGATCAGACGAGGTGGTCGAACTCGCCGGCCTTGACCCCGACGATGAACGCCCGGAGCTTGGCGGCATCGGTCGTGACGACGACGTCCGGGTCGTCCGACTCACGGAGATGACGCAGGTCGCCACCACCGGCGGCGAGTTCAAGGCAGGCGTTCTCGGGATCCCCTCCGCTGAACGACGACTTCTGCCAGTGGGCTTCGAACATCACAGGCCTTTCAGACGTGGAGACGCACCAGACCCAGGGACCCAACGAACGGTCGACCCCGCGCACTACTCAGACGAGGTGGTCGAACTCGCCGGCCTTGACCCCGAGGATGAACGCCCGGAGCTTGGCGGCATCGGTCGTGACGACGACGTCCGGGTCATCCGACTCACGGAGGTGACGAAGGCCGTCGGCACCGGAGGCGAGTTCAAGGCAGTTGTCGGCGCCGTCCGCACCACTGAGCGACGACTTCTGCCAGGTGAGGTGGAACATCGGGTGCCTTTCAGCTCTGAAGCAGATAGAGAAGATGCTGAAGGAGCCCCCAGGAGTCACGAGAGGGGAGCTCTCGCAGAGACCTTCCCTCAGCAATGGCAGGCAAGGCAATATCACTCAGCTGCTGGAAAGCCTGAGCGTAGTCCGTGATGTCGACCGGATCACCAAGGTGCTCTGCACGCTTGGGGCCAGCCAGAATGATCGTCGAGAGGTCCGAACAGCCCGGGTCGCAGAACAGGAACGATGCCGACAGCGGGCCATGCTTGGGCGCAGTGAACGGAAGAACTTGGATGGTGACATTCGGAAGCTCGGCCATGTCGAGCAGATGAAGCAGCTGGGCCCTCATCGCCATGTCGCCGGCGAACCGCATGCGCAGCGCTGCCTCGTGAACCACGAACCGAAACTGCCGACTCTTGCCATCGGTCAGGATCCGCTGCCGCTCCATGCGGAACCGGACAGCAGTCCCCACATCCCACGTTCGCTCGCGATAAGAGTGTTCGTAAATGGCCTCCGTGTAGGCCGGCAGCTGGAGGAGACCGGGGATGTAGAGCGTGTCGTAGCTGGCCAACGAGACCGCCCGGTTCTCGACCTCCGCCAGATCGAGTGCGAGCGTTGGGACCTTTCCCTTGAACTCCGTCCACCAGCCCTTGCCGTCACTGGCACCCAGCTCGTGCAGGATCGCCATGTAGGTCTCATCCGTGCACCCGTAGGTTCCGAGGAGTGTCGTCAGGCGCGCCGGGTCCAGCCCCGTTCGCGCCGCCTCGATGTGGCTCAGCTGCGGGCCACCCATGCCGATGGTGGCGCCGGCATCCTTCACCGCCAGCCCGGCGGCCTCACGCAGTCTCCTCAGCTCAGCGCCGAACCGCTTCTGTCGTTCGCTGATTTGAGTCCTGAGTGCCAAGGGTCTTCCTTCCGTGTCGAGGCAGTCTCCCGCCTCGAAGGCGCTGGACGCCACCCGCAAGAGTGAGACTACGCAACCACGGGAGGCATCTTGGGCGATCGTGTTGCACGCGTGGAACTTGTAGTCCTACTCTCAGTGTTGCACCGATCACATGACGGAGTGTCAGTAATGCCCTGCCCGGGCGCCGCAGAGCAGCCATGTGCGGCCTGGCTCACGGTCTCGACTCCGCCTCGAACTCCTTCTCCCCTCCCGGAGGTTCTTCGTGCGTGCCTTCACCTCACCCCCTCCCGACTGGTCCGCCGCCCGGCGTGAGCTGCGCGCGGCCCTCGCCGCCACCGGCTGGCCGCCGGACACCATCGCCGACGCCGAACTCGCCCTGCACGAGCTCTTCGTCAACGCCTGGCGTCACGCGGGCAGTCAGGCGCCCCTGGTGGTGGTCGTCCTCCTGAACCGCACCCTCCGGGTGTCGGTCGCCGACGACAGCCCCACCCTCCCCGAACAGCGAACCTCCGCCGACCCGTACGAACTCTCCGGCCGGGGGCTCCACTTGGTCCGCTCGCTCACCCACCGCTTCGGCGCCGACCCGCGCAAGAACGGCAAGGTCGTATGGTTCGAGCTGGACGCCGCCGCGTGAGCGCCCGCCACTCCCCCATTGCGCCCGACGACCCGCGGACGAGCGCCTACTCCGACGCCGAGGTGGTCGAGCTCCTCCGCGAACTCCACGCCGCAGGTCAACAGTTGGGCATCCTCTGGGGTTCCGCGACCACCCTCGCCGGCCGGGTCGACGGCCGGATCCTGATCGACTTCGGCAACGCGCCGGTCTCCACCGCCCTCAATCTCCTCCGCCTACTCCGCGGGGCCGCGACGGAGGGGCCGGCATGGGATTCCTGATCCCCCTCGTCACGGAGGCGGTCCACACCGAGCGCACGACGGCCGCCTACCTCGCCGTCGAGAGCGTCCCGGACGCCGCGCTCCAACTCCGCGTCGCCGTCGACCTCGACGTCCACGCCGGCCCGGGCGAGCACCTCGCCGTCCCGCTCACCCGCGGCCAGGCCGAGGAGCTGCTCCACGGCCTGGCCGCCCACCTGGGCCGACGCGTCATCGGGATCCGCCGGTGAGGCCCGGCACCGCCGAGTTCCTGGTCGGCGCCGCCCTGCTCACCCTCCTCGCCCTCGCGCTCGGCACCGTCGCCCTCGGCGTGGTCACCGCTCTCAAGGTGAACCGGCACGCGCCACCGACCACCCCACCGACCACCGCACACGAGAAGTCGGCCCCGCCGACTTCCCACTCCGCCCACCCCGCCCACCCCGCCCACTCCGCCCCCTCCGCCCACCCCGACCGTTGCAGACTTGCCCCCCACCCCCGGGGCAGGCGAAAGGCAGGGCTCCCACCAGGAAGCCCTGCCCCGGGTCACACGGATCCGCCGCTCAGCGCACCCGCCGCACCCACACCGCGCAGAACACCAGCAGCGCCGCGGTGACCGCCAGGCTCAGGCCGGCCTGCGTCCAGTGCATCACCCACTCGTCGCCCGGCGGGTGGAAGAGCGTGTAGGCCCGCTCGATGCTCTGGTACTGCTCCTTGCACTCGGTGACGGGGCACTCCAGCGCCCCGTCGGGCAGGATGTTGACGAAGTCGCTGGGCACCGGGAGCCGTCGACCGTCGTTGGTCAGGAGCCCGTTCTGCACGACGTCCGATTCCAGCGGCGTCACCGTCGGCAGATGGCCGGTGGTGACGGTGATCATCCGATCGGGCGCCCCGGGCGCGGCCATCCGGACGCTCCCCACCACCTCCTGCACGGGGGCCAGCAGGTACCGCCCGGCGTCCACCGCGAACCGGACGGCGAGCGTGAGCACCGCCGTGACGACGATCGACGCGACCACCCGGCGCAGCACCAGCCCGACGGCCGCCCCCAACGCGACGGAGAGCAGGCAGAATCCGACGATCGACGGCCCCGAGGAGCTGCGGCTCATCCAGGTGAACCAGTGGTAGTAGCCGGGCACCGCGAACCGGCCCTCGACCAGACCGCCCCACCAGGTGGAGACGACCCCGAGCAGGCAGGACCCCACCAGCGTGAGCAGCATCGGCAGGCCCAACCGGGACGTCAGCCAGCGCAGCCGGGAGACGGACTGCGTCCAGGCCAGGGCGTACGTCCCGGTCTCGAACTCCCTCGCCAGCAGCGGGGCCGCGTAGAACACGCCGAAGGCGACGGGCAGGACGGCCAGCAGCCAGCCGGTGACGGTGACGGCGACACCCCACTTCATGTCCAGCGCGATGGCCTGGTCCGTGAGGGCCTTGCAACTCTCCGGGAAGTAGACGACGTTGCAGCCCTGGATGTGCTGTTCCTCGACGAAGCCGGAGATCCGGCTGCCCAGGTAGAGCAGCCAGCCGCAGAGCAGCACGACGGACGCGCCGGCGATCAGGAGCGGGGTGCGGTCCTGGCGCAGGCCCAGCCAGGCGGTGCCGCGCAGGAGGCGCCGCTGCGAGGGTCGGGCCGGCGGCAGGGTGGTGAGGTCGGCGGCGCTCATCGGGCCGTCACCTCCTCGCGGCCGGCGGTGTGCGCAGCGGCCCCGGCCTGCGGCCGGTCCTGCGGTGCGGGTGTGCGCAGGTAGGCGATCAGGATGTCCTCCAGGTTCGGCCGGCTGACGTCCCAGCGCGGGTCGATCTCTCCTGCGGGCTTGAGCAGCGCGGTCGCCTGGCGGCCGGTCCGCCGCAGCTCGACAGTCTCGTGGCACGCCAGCTCCTCCGGTATCGCGTCGCCGCCGCCCTCGGTGGCGCCGACCACCAGGCGGTGGTCGTCCAGCAGCTCGTCGACGTCGCCGGTGAGCCGGATCCGCCCGTCCCGCAGCACGGTGACGTGGTCGCAGACGCCGTCCAGCTCGGCCAGGACGTGGGAGGAGATGAGGATGGTGGTGCCGTGCTCCGCCGCCTCGGCCATCAGGATGCCGGTGAGCTCCTGGCGGGCGACGGGGTCGACGTCGGCGAGCGGCTCGTCGAGAATCAGCAGGTCGGGGCGCTTGCCCAGGACGAGTGCGAGGGCGACCCGGGTGCGCTGGCCGGCGGTGAGCGTGCCCACCCTGGCGTCCGGTGGGAGGTCGCCCAGCCGCACGATCCGCTCCGCGACCTCCTGGTCCCAGCCCGGGTTGAGCTCGCGGCCGGCGCGCAGGGTCTCCGCGACGGTGAACCGCGGGTAGAGCGGCTTGTCCTGCCGCAGGTAGGCCGTGCGCCGCAGGGCCGCGGTCTCCTGCGGCCCGTTCCCGAACACCGTGACGGTGCCTTCGGTCGGCGCGAGCAGCCCGGCGGCGAGCGCCATCAGGGTGCTCTTGCCGGCGCCGTTGGGGCCGACGAGCGCGCAGACGCGGCCGGCGGGGAGCCGGAGTTCGCAGTCGCGCAGGGCCCAGCGCCGGCGGTACTTCAGGCCGAGCCCGACCGTCTCCAGGGCGGGGGCGTCGTCGGTCGGTCGGTGCTGAGCTGCGGGGTGGTTCACCCGGACTCCTCGGGGGCCTCGGTGCTGGTGGGGTAGGCGCGGTCGAGGGCGGTGTCGACGAGCGCGGTGACGTCCTCGCGTTCGAGGCCGGCGTCCCGGGCCCGGGCGATCCACCCGGCGAGGTCGGCGTGCAGGGCCGAGCTCTCGACGGTCTGCGGTTTCGCCAGGGACTTGCGGACGAACGTCCCGACGCCTCTTCGGCTCTCGACGAGGCCTTCGCGTTCGAGCTCGCGGTAGGCCTTGAGCACGGTGTTCGGGTTGATCGCCGTCGCCTCCACCACCTCGCGGGCGGTGGGGAGCTGGTCGCCGGGCCGAAGGACGCCGAGCCGGAGGGCGCGCTTCGTCTGCTCGATGATCTGCAGGTACGGCGAGAGCCCGCCGCGACGGTCGATGAGGTAGTCGACGATGGCATCCACCATTCCACTAGTTATCTAGTGGAATGGTGCACCGGAGCATGATCGGCCGTCAACTCCCGTGCCGGAGATGCCCGATCGGGATGGTCTCCGGGGCACCCCCGAGAGGAACCCCGAGGCCGGGTCGTCCTCCCCGGTGAGAAATGCCGGGGTCGGGATCGCCGTCCAGGCCGACGATCCGGCCGCGGCGGCGGCGGAGCATGGAAGTACGCCGACCGGAGGGACCGGACCAGGCGAAACGACCACGGAGCAGACCATGAGCCGCCTCGCCCGCCCCCGCCACCACCGCGTCATCGCCGGCGTCTGCGCCGGGATCGCCGACCGCTTCGGCCTGACGCCGTGGACGGTCCGGATCATCTTCCTGGCCTCGTGCCTGCTGCCCGGCCCGCAGTTCCTGATCTACCTGGCACTCTGGCTGCTACTGCCGCAGGAGCCGTGAAACGCCGGAACGGGCCGTCCGCCGCCCCCGGGATCACCGGGGGCGGCGGGCGGCCCGTTCGGGCTGCGCGGAACGCGGACTTCCGGCGGGTGTCAGCCGCCGAGGCCCGGGAGCGGGAGGGCGCCGGTGAGCCCGCCGAGCGGGGTGCTGCCCAGGCCCGGGACGCTCGGGACGCCGGCGCGGGTGGCCTCGCCCGTCGGCTCGGCGGCCTGGCCGGCGCTCGGGGTGAGGGTGCCGAGGGTGCCGGCGACCTTGTCCCCGCCGGGCAGCTTGCCCGCGGTGTCGACGACGGCACCGGTCACGGCCGGGTTGGTCACCGCGCCGGTCGGGAGCCCGAGGCCACCGGCGGCGGCCGGGTCGGCGGACGCGCTGCCGGCGCCCACCGCCGCGATGGCGATTCCGAGCACGGCGGCACCGGCGGCCTTGAGAGTGGCCTGCTTCATGTTCGTCCCCTTGAGTCCTCGTCGGTGGCCGACGTCCACGGCAGGGCAGGCGGGTTCCGCCCGACACGGCCGGTCGGCGATGACTGGCACACCGTAGTGATTGGATCGCACGAGGATCAAAGGCGGTTAACCCACACGAGTGGGTAGTCAGATGAACGCCAACTCTTTTGGGAGAAAACGGCGTTCATCCGACCCCACGGTCGACCGTCAGGCGCCGACGCTGAACAGCCACTCGGCCTTGAGCTCGGCGTAGCCCGGCTTGATCACGTCGTTGATCATCGCCAGCCGCTCGTCGAACGGCAGGAACGCGGACTTCATCGCGTTCACGGTGAACCACTCCATGTCGCCCAGCGTGTAGCCGAACGCCTCGACCAGGTGCCCGAACTCGCGGCTCATGCTGGTGCCGCTCATCAGCCGGTTGTCGGTGTTCACCGTCACCCGGAACTTCAGCCGGCTGAGCAGCCCGATCGGGTGCTCGGCGTACGAAGTGGCGGCCGCCGTCTGGAGGTTGGAGGTCGGGCACATCTCCAGCGGGATGCGCTTGTCGCGCACGTACGCGGCGAGGCGGCCGAGGGCGACGCTGCCGTCCTCGTTCACGGTGATGTCGTCGACGATGCGGACACCGTGGCCGAGCCGGTCGGCGCCGCAGCACTGCAGGGCCTCCCAGATCGACGGCAGGCCGAAGGCCTCGCCCGCGTGGATGGTGAAGTGGTTGTTCTCGCCCTTGAGGTAGTCGAAGGCGGCCTGGTGGCGGGTGGGGGGGTAGCCCGCCTCGGCGCCGGCGATGTCGAAGCCGACCACGCCCGCGTCGCGGTGGCGGTTGGCCAGCTCGGCGATCTCCTGCGAGCGGGCGGCGTGGCGCATCGCGGTGATCAGGGTGCCGATCCGGATGCGGTGGCCGGCCTTGCGGGCGTTCGCCTCACCGAGGCGGAAGCCCTCCTGGACGGCGTCGACGACCTCGTCGAGGGTCAGGCCGCCCTCCAGGTGCTGCTCGGGGGCGTAGCGGACCTCGGCGTACACGACGCCGTCGGCAGCGAGGTCCTCCGCGCAGTCGGCGGCGACCTTGATCAGGGCGTCGCGGGTCTGCATCACGGCGCAGGTGTGCGCGAAGGTCTCCAGGTAGCGGACCAGCGAGCCGGAGTCGGCGGCCTCGCGGAACCACTCGCCGAGTTCCTTCGGGTCGGTGGTGGGGAGGCCCGCGTAGCCGACCGCGGCGGCCAGCTCGACCACGGTCTCGGGGCGCAGTCCGCCGTCGAGGTGGTCGTGCAGCAGCACCTTCGGCGCGCGGACGATCTGGTCGTGGGTGGGGATCCGGGGGCCGGCGCCCGCGGTGGTGACAGGGATCTGCTTCTCCATTGCGGGAGTGTAGCTCCTACGCGCGTAGACAGGCCACTGTCCACACGGGTGGTTCGGCCAATGTGCACCGCGAATTCCACCGGACGGACGATCGGACCGGTCCGCCGGCGCCGGACCGGCCGACGCCGGGCCCCCGGAAGCCGGCACTGCCCGGTCCGCCACCGTCAGTCGTGCTGGAGCAACCGCCCCCGCCGGGAGAGCACGAAGTCCCGGAACGCCGCCACCGGCGGGGTCGGCGGCCGGCCCGCCGCCCACGCCAGCCCGAGCGCCCGCCGGGTGCGCGGCGCCGTCACCTCCAGCTCCACCACCCCCGGCCGCGGCACCAGCGCGGGCGGCAGCAGCGCCACCCCCAGCCCGGCCGCGACCAGGCCTCGCAGCGTCTCCGCGTCCTCCCCCTCGAAGGCGATCCGCGGCGCGAACCCGGCCTCCGCGCAGAACCCGTCGGTGATCGCCCGCAGCCCGTACCCGCGCTCCAGCCCGACGAACGGATCCTCCGCCACCTCCGCCAGCCGGATCCGCCGCCGCCCCGCCAGCCGGTGGTCGGCCGGCACCACCAGGTACAGCCGCTGCTCGTCGAGCGGCCGGGCCACCAGCGCCGGATCGTCCTCCGGCACCGGCGCGACCAGGCAGAGGTCCAGCTCACCGGCGCGCAGCCGCTCCAGCATCGCGCCGACGTAGTCCTGCACCAGCTGGAACCGCACCTGCGGGTGCTCCGCCCGGAACCCGCGCAGCAGCGCCGGCACGGCGTCCGTCCCCATCGTGTGCAGGAATCCGAACGCCACCCGCCCGGACGCCGGGTCGGCCTCCGCCCGGGCCGCCTCGGCCCCGCGCTCGACCTCGGCCAGCGCCCGCTCCACCGAGGCCAGCAGCAGCCGGCCGGCCCGGGTCAGCCGCACCGTCCGGCCCTGACGGGCCAGCAGGTCGACCCCCAGCTCCGCCTCCAACCGGGCCACCGAACGCGACAGCGTCGGCTGCGGCATGCCCAGTAGTGCGGCCGCCTGCGTCACGTGCTCCAGCCGGGCCACCGCCGCGAACTGAGCCAGCCTGGGAGCGAGTTGGGCAGCCGGCAACTCCGGCCCCAGCTCGGCGAGCCGGTGCGGGAGCTCGTACCCCTCGGTGCCGTCCGTCACTCTCGCCCGTCCTCACTGCGCCAACCTGCACTCATACCCCGACGCATGCATTATCGACCGATCATGCATTGGACGCATCAGCGCGGACGCGCCTAACGTCGGAGCCATGCAGCCCTCCAGTACCGGGGCATCCGTGGCCATCCCGGATGCCCTCGCCCAGCCGTCCCCGCGCACCGCGACGCCGCCCCCGCGCCCGGCGGCCGACGACGACCGCCACCGCCCCGGCGGGCGCGCCTTCCGCCGCGCCAACCTCGCGCTCTTCGCGGCCGGCATCGCGACCTTCGTACTCCTCTACTCCACCCAGGGCCTGCTGCCGGTCCTCTCGGCCGACCTCGACCTCACCCCGGGCCAGGCCAGCTGGACCGCCTCCGCGGCCACCCTCGGCCTCGCCCTCGCACTGCTCCCGGCGAGCGCGCTCTCCGACCGGTACGGCCGCATCACCGTGATGACCGCCTCCACACTCGCCGCCTCCGCGCTCGCCCTGGCCCTGCCGTTCGCCCCGGACCTCACCACCCTGGTGGTGCTCCGCGTCCTCCAGGGCGCCGCCCTCGCCGGCCTGCCCGCCACCGCGATGGCCTACCTCGCCGAGGAGGTCCACCCCAGCGCACTGGCCTCGGCGATGGGCCTCTACGTGGCCGGCAACAGCATCGGCGGCATGGGCGGCCGACTGCTCTCCGGCTGGGTCGCCGCGGGCTTCGGCTGGCGCTGGGGCCTGGCCGCGTCCGCCGCCCTCGCCCTGCTCGCCGCGCTGGCGTTCCGGCTGCTGATCCCCGCCGCCCGGCACTTCACCCCGGCCCCGGTGGACGCCCGCGCCCTCGCCCGCACCGTCGGCCGGCACCTGCGCAATCCCCTGCTCGTCCGGCTGTACGCGCTGGGGCTGCTGTTCATGGCCGTCTTCGGCGCCGTGTACAACACCGTCGGCTACCGCCTGATCTCCGCGCCGTTCCACCTGCCGGAGTCGGTGGCCGCCTCGATCTTCGTGGTCTACCTGGTCGGCACCGGCACCTCGGCCGCGGCGGGCCGGCTCTCCGGCCGGCTCGGCCGCCGCGGCGCCCTCTACGTCTCGATCGGCGTGACCGCCGCCGGCCTGCTGCTCTCGCTCGCCGGCTCGCTGCTCTGCGCACTGCTCGGCCTCGTCCTGATCACCGCCGGCTTCTTCGCCGGCCACGCCACCGCCTCGTCGGCGGTCGGCCGCACCGCCACCGAGGGGCGCGCGCAGGCCTCCGCGCTCTACCTGATCGCCTACTACCTGGGGAACAGCCTCGGCGGCACGATCGGCGCCGACGCCTACCACTCCACCGGCTGGTCCGGCGCGGCCGCCGTCGGCCTCACCGCCATGACCCTCGCCGCCGGCGTCACCCTCTACGCCACCCGGCAGGCCCACACCGCCCGCCGCACCGCCAACGCCCTGCCGGGCAGACTGTCTGCCCGGTAGACTTTCCTCATGGCAGACCTCAAGCGCCGCCGTCGACCCCACCTGGTGTCCACACCCGTCCGGAAGAAGGGCGTGGTCACGATCCCGCAGGAGATCAGGGAGCAGCTCGACCTCCAGGAGGGGGACCAGCTGGTCGTCGCGGTGGAGGACGGCCGGATCGTCCTCACGCCCGCCTCCGTCATCCCCGACGACCAGGCATGGTTCTGGAGCCCCGCCTGGCAGGCCGGGGAGGCGGAGGTGGACGACGCCCTCGCCGAAGGCGAGCGCGGCGAGGTGTTCCAGGACGGCGACGCGTTCCTGCAGTCGCTCGCGAACGACGCCGGGCTGGATCTTGAGGAGATCAAGCGCCGTGCCGACGTATGAGTCACTGGCCCGCTTCCTGCGCGACTGGAAGGGCCTGACCGCCGCGCAGAAGGCGGCTTTCCTCGTAGCGGTGGCCCAGTTCGCCGCCGATCTGCGGGACGGCCGGGGATTCCGGCGGGGGCTTCGGGTGAAGAAGATGCAGGGGCATCCGGACGTGTGGGAGCTGACCTGGGCGCCCGACGGCCGGGCCACGTTCGGCTACGGGCCGTCCGTCCAGGACGGCGAACCGCACATCGTCTGGCGCCGGGTCGGCACCCACGAGATCTTCCACCGCCCCTGACACACACCCCGCCGGTGCCTCGGCATTCGCCGTGAATACCTGACGCCGGGTGTCAGGTATCCGCCGTAGTTTCCTCTCGTCCCGCCCGAACGACCAGAGGAACCGATCATGGCCACGTACGTCCTCGTCCCCGGCATGCTGCACGGCGCCTGGTGGTACCGCCCGCTCACCGAGGGGCTGCGGGCCGCCGGCCACGAGGTGTACCCGCTGACGCTGACCGGCGTGAGCGAGCGGGGCCACCTGAACCACGCGGCGGTCGATCTGGACACCCACATCCAGGACGTGCTGGCCACCCTGGAGGCCGAGCAGCTCACCGACGTGGTGCTGATCGGGCACAGCTACGGCGGGATGGTCGTCACGGGCGCGGCCGACCGGGCCCCGGAGCGGGTCGGCGCGCTGGTGTACGCGGACGCCTTCGTGCCGCGCGACGGCGAGTCGGCGTACCGGATCGTCAACGACGTCTGGAAGCAGCGCTACCTGGCGGGCGCGGCGGCGGGCGGCGGCACCACCGTGGTCGGCTCGAACCCCGCCCTCGACCCGCGGGCGACCGTCCACCCGACGGCCAGCCTGCTGCAGCCGATCGCGCTCACGGGCGCGGTCCACGGCGTCGCCAACCGCACGTACATCCACGCCGAGCGCTTCGAGGACAGCCCGCTGCTGGAGACCTTCGACCGCCTGCGCGACGACCCCTCCTGGACGGTGCACTCCCTGCCGGTCGGCCACGACCTGATCCACGAGGCACCGGAGGAGTTCCTCAAGATCGCCCTCGCCGCCGGCCGGTGACGGCTGCTCCAAGTCGAATCCCGAGAACGACTACCGCGGCAAGGTCCGTGACTACTCGGCGATGGGCATCCCGCTCTACCTGCTCGTGGACCCGCGCAAGGGCACCGGGATCGTCCACGACGAGCCCGGCTGCACGTCCCGCAGGGAGTTCGCCTTCGGCGACACGATCGCCGTCGGTCCCTGGACGCTCGACACCAGCGGGCTGCTCATGTATGCCTGACCCGGCACACATGAGCAGCCCGCAAGCCGTTACGCGATGCGGTCGAGCACGATCGGGTTCGGGGTGAACGCGGTGCCCGCCGGGGAGACCTCGATGCCGCCGGCCAGCGCCTCGATGGCGTAGTCGTAGCGCTCGGGGGTGTCCGTGTGCAGGGTCAGCAGCGGCTGGCCGGCCACCACGGTGTCGCCCGGCTTGGCGTGCATCTCGACGCCGGCGCCGGCCTGCACCGGGTCCTCCTTGCGGGCGCGGCCGGCGCCGAGGCGCCAGGCGGCGACGCCGATCGCGTACGCGTCCAGCGTGGTGAGCACGCCCGACGCCGGGGCGGGGATGACGTGCTGCTCGCGGGCGACGGGCAGCGGGGCGTCGACGTCGCCGCCCTGGGCGGAGATCATCCGGCGCCAGTGGTCCATCGCGGAGCCGTCGCGCAGGGCGTCGGCCGGGTCCTTGCCGTGGACGCCGGCCGCGGCGAGCATCTCGCGGGCCAGGGCGAGGGTGAGCTCGACGACGTCGGCGGGGCCGCCGCCGGCCAGCACCTCGACCGACTCGCGGACCTCCAGGGCGTTGCCCGCGGTGAGGCCGAGCGGGGTGGACATGTCGGTGAGCAGGGCGACGGTGTTGACGCCGGCCGCGGTGCCGAGGCCGACCATGGTGCGGGCCAGCTCGCGGGCGTTGTCGAGGTTCTTCATGAAGGCGCCGGAGCCGACCTTCACGTCCAGGACGAGCGCGCCGGTGCCCTCGGCGATCTTCTTGGACATGATCGAGGAGGCGATCAGCGGGATCGCCTCGACCGTGCCGGTGACGTCACGCAGCGCGTAGAGCTTCTTGTCGGCGGGGGCGAGGCCGTCGCCGGCCGCACAGATGACGGCGCCGGCGTCGTGCAGCACCTTCATCATCTCGTCGTTGGAGAGCAGCGCGCGCCAGCCGGGGATGGACTCCAGCTTGTCCAGGGTGCCGCCGGTGTGGCCGAGGCCGCGGCCGGAGAGCTGCGGGACGGCCGCGCCGCAGGCGGCGACGAGCGGGGCGAGCGGCAGGGTGATCTTGTCGCCGACGCCGCCGGTGGAGTGCTTGTCGCTGGTGGGCTGGGCGAGCGAGGAGAAGTCCATCCGGACGCCGGAGCGGATCATCGCGTCGGTCCAGCGGCTGATCTCGCGCAGGTTCATGCCGTTGAGCAGGATCGACATGGCGAGGGCGGACATCTGCTCGTCGGCCACCTCACCACGGGTGTAGGCGTCGATGACCCAGTCGATCTGAGCGTCGCTCAGCTCGCCGCGGTCGCGCTTGGTCCTGATGACGGAGATGGCGTCCATGGCTGCTCCATTGCTAACCGGAGGGGGTTTCAAAAAACGAAGAGTGTCGCGAGCCGGCCGGATCACGGCCCCACTCGCGACACTCTACGCGCGTAACAAACGGAAATACCAGATCCTAGAGCCGCTCCGGCCCGAACGCGTCGGGCAGGACCTCACTCATCGGCTTCACGCCGGACGGCAGCTCGATCAGCAGGTCCGGACCGCCGTGCTCGTACAGCAGCTGGCGGCAGCGGCCGCACGGCATCAGCAGCTCGCCGGCCCCGTCCACGCAGGTGAACGCGGTCAGCCGGCCGCCACCGCCGGCGTGCAGCGCGGAGACCAGGCCGCACTCGGCGCAGAGGGCGAGCCCGTACGAGGCGTTCTCCACGTTGCAGCCGGTGACCACCCGGCCGTCGGCCACCAGGGCCGCCGCGCCGACCGGGAACTTGCTGTACGGGGCGTAGGCGTGGGTCATCGCCTCGCGCGCCGCCTCGCGCAGCGCCGCCCAGTCGACCTCCGGGGCCGCGGCGGTCACTTGCCCTGGCCCTTGCGGTAGATCTGGCCGTCGGCCTTCGGCGGCCGCAGCCGCTGCGAGGCCAGCGCGAGCACCACCAGGGTGATCACGTACGGCGTCGCGACGATCAGCGGGCGCTGGACCTCGTCGGTGGTCGCGTACCAGGCGAACAGGCCGCCGGAGACCACGAAGGTGATCGCCGCGGAGGTCAGCTTGCGGCGGTACAGGTGCCAGAGCGCCAGCAGGAACATCGCGATGGCGACGACCAGGATCAGCACGTGCACCGACTCCGGGTCGCGCAGCTGGAGGCTGTCGGTGAAGCCGAACAGGCCCGCACCCATGGCCAGGCCGCCGGGCATCCAGTTGCCGAAGATCATCGCGGCGAGGCCGATGAAGCCCCGGCCGTTGGTCTGGCCGTCCTTGTAGAAGTGCGCCGCGACCAGCGAGAGGTACGCCCCGCCGAGGCCCGCGAAGGCGCCGGAGGCGATGACCGCGTAGTACTTGTACTTGTAGACGTTGACGCCCAGGGACTCCGCCGCGGTCGGGTTCTCGCCGCAGGAGCGCAGGCGCAGGCCGAACACGGTGCGCCAGAGCGCGAAGTAGCTGACCACGATCAGCGCGCCGGCCAGCAGCACGACCACCGAGATGTTGGTGACGAGGCCGCCGAGCACACCGGCCACGTCGGAGACCAGGAACCAGTGGTGGAGTTCGATGTCCTTCAGCCCGGAGGAGAGGCCGGGGATCGTGATGTACGGCAGCGGATCGGCCGGCGGGGACTGGTTCGCCCCGGCACCGACGGAGATGTAGTCCTTGTAGTAGATCCGGTTGACGTACGCGCAGATGCCGGGGATCAGCAGGTTGACGCCGACGCCGGAGACGATGTGGTCGACGCCGAAGGTCACCGTGATCACGGCGTGCAGCAGACCGCCGAGCGCGCCGCCGAGCATGCCGGCCACCAGGCCGAACCAGGGGCTGACCAGGTAGCCGCCCCAGGCGCCGCAGAAGGTGCCGGCGACCATCATGCCTTCGAGGCCGATGTTGACCACGCCGGCCCGCTCGGACCAGAGACCGCCCAGACCGGCCATGCCGATCGGCACGGCGGCGCTGAGCGCGGCGGTGACCTGCCCGGAGGAGGTCAGCGAGTGGTTGCCGGTGGCCATGCCCACGGCGGAGAAGAGGACGAGGGCGCCCGCGATCAGCAGCAGCACCACCGGCCAGGACATCTTGCGCTTCTTGGCGGGAGCGCCCGGCGCCTTCGCGCGGGCAGCGGTGGCCGTGCTCATGCGGACACCTCCTTCTTCTCGTTGGCGGCCGCGGCCAGGGCGGCGAGCTCGGCGCCGACCTTCTGCTGCTGGCGCTTGAGGCCGTAACGGCGCACCAGCTCGTAGGCGACGACGACGCAGATGACGATGGTGCCCTGCATGACCGGGACGATCTCGAACGGGAAGCCGCCGTTCTGCGGCAGCGGCAGCTGCGAGCCGGTGGCGTCCAGGAAGGCGAACAGCACCGCGGCGAAGGCCATGCCGATCGGGCTGTTGCGGCCCAGCAGCGCGACCGAGATACCGAGGAAGCCGAGGCCACCCTGGAAGCTCTGGCCGAAGTTGTACGAGTTCTGCAGCAGCTCGGGCAGGCCGATCAGGCCGGCCAGCGCGCCGGACACCACCATCGAGGTGACGACCATGCGCTTGACGTTCACGCCGGACGCGGTGGCCGCGGTCTCCGAGCGGCCGGTGGCGCGCAGGTCGAAGCCGAAGCGGGTGCGGGTCAGGGTGAACTGGAAGGCCACGCCGACCAGGATCGCGATGAAGAGGAAGCCGTAGAGCGGCCCGCCGTCGGTGTTGATCGCGAAGAAGTGGCTGGACTCCGAGACCGGGGAGGTCTGGATCGAGTTGCTGGTCGTGCCCTTCTCCGGCGCGAAGATGCCGGGGACGAGCAGCAGACCGACGATCGCGATCGCGATGGCGTTCAGCATGATGGTCGAGATGACCTCGCTGACGCCGCGGAAGACCTTCAGCAGACCGGCGATGCTCGCGTACAGGCCACCGACCAGCATGGCGGTGATCAGCAGCAGCGGGATCTGGATGAAGGACGGCAGGTCGAGCCGGCTGCCGACGAACGCCGCGAACAGCGCCGCGAGCTTGTACTGGCCCTCGACACCGATGTTGAAGAGGTTCATCCGGAAGCCGAAGGCGGCGGCCGCGGCGGCCAGGTAGTACGTGGTGGACCGGTTGAGGATGGCCACCTGGCCGTCCGACTTGGTGGCGTACGTGATCATCACGTTCCACGCCTCGAACGGGTTCTTGCCGGAGGTCGCCAGGAGCACCGAGCAGATCGCCACGGACAGCACCACGGCGAGCACCGGTGCGGCAAGGGCGAGCACGATCTTCTCGCCGTCGAACCGCTTCGCCTGGCTGGGCTTGGCGGCGGGGTTGGGACTGGTCATGTGGCTACTCCCCCGCCTGCGGGTCGGCGGTGTCGGTGGGGGTGTCGGACGAGGTGCCGTCCCCGGGTGCGGCAGCCTCGGTACCCTCCGCCTTGAGCGCGTGGAACTCCTCCACGGCGTCGGCGTCGGACTCGATGTGGCCGCGGGCCGCACCGGTCATCGCGGTGCCCAGGTCCTCGGCGGTGACGGTGGCCGGGTCGGCGTCGGCGACCAGGCGGCCGCGGTAGATCACCCGGATGGTGTCGGAGAGGCCGATCAGCTCGTCCAGGTCGGCGGAGATCAGCAGGACGGCCAGGCCGGCCCGCTGGGCGACCCGGATGTGCTCCCAGATCTGCGCCTGCGCGCCGACGTCCACACCGCGGGTCGGGTGGGCGGCGATCAGCAGCTTGGGCTGGTGGCTCATCTCGCGGCCGATGATCAGCTTCTGCTGGTTGCCGCCGGAGAGCGACGCCGCGGTGACCTCGATGCCGGGGGTGCGGACGTCGTACTGCTCGACGATCCGCTGGGTGTCCTTGCGGGCGCCGGCCGGGTCGAGCAGGATGCCCTTGGAGTTCGGGGTCTCGGTGACGTGGCCGAGGATCCGGTTCTCCCAGAGCGGGGCCTCCAGCAGCAGGCCGTGCCGGTGGCGGTCCTCGGGGATGTAGCCGATGCCGGCCTCGCGCCGGGCCCGGGTGAGGGTGCCCGAGAGGTCCTTGCCGTCGAGGGTGACGGTACCGCCGTCCAGCGGCAGCATGCCCATGATGGCCTCGACCAGTTCGGCCTGGCCGTTGCCCTCGACGCCGGCGATGCCGAGGATCTCGCCCCGGTGGATGCGCAGCGAGATGTCGTCCAGCACCACGCGCTCGATGCCCTCGGCATCGGTCTTGGCGATCCGCAGGTCCCGGACGTCCAGCATCTCGTCGGTGGTGACGGTGGACTCGCGGCTCTCCGGGGAGGGCAGCTCGGCGCCGACCATCATCTCGGCGAGCTGGCGCGCGGTCACGTTGCCCGGGTCGGCGTCGCCGACCGTGGTGCCGCGCCGGATGACGCTGATCGCGTCCGCCACCGAGAGCACCTCGTGCAGCTTGTGCGAGATGAAGATGACGGTGACGCCCTCGGACTTGAGCTCGCGCAGGTTGTCGAAGAGCGCGTCGACCTCCTGCGGGACGAGCACCGCGGTGGGCTCGTCGAGGATCAGGATCTTGGCGCCCCGGTAGAGCACCTTGAGGATCTCGACGCGCTGGCGGTCGGCCACACCGAGGTCCTCGACCAGGGCGTCCGGGCGCACGCCCAGGCCGTACTGGTCGGAGATCTCCTTGATCTTCGCCTTCGCCCGGGCACCGATGCCGTGGAGCTTCTCGCCGCCGAGGACGACGTTCTCCCAGACGGTCAGGTTGTCCGCGAGCATGAAGTGCTGGTGCACCATGCCGATGCCGCGCTCGATGGCGTCGCCCGGGGTGTTGAACTCGCACAGCTCGCCGTTGATCGCGATGGTGCCCTCGTCCGGCTTCTGCATGCCGTAGAGGATCTTCATCAGCGTCGACTTGCCGGCGCCGTTCTCACCCATGAGCGCGTGGACGGTGCCGGTGCGGACGGTGAGGTTGATGTCGTGGTTGGCCACGACGCCGGGGAAGCGCTTGGTGATGCCACGCAGTACGACGGCCGGTGTCGCCGTCCCCGCGCTGGGGGTACCGCCCTTGCTGAGGGCGGGGTCGGATGCGGTGATGGCGATCTCCTGGTGGTCTGGAGGCGCGTCGTTGCGCTGGAGGGCCAAGAAAAAACGGTGGGGTACGGGACGGGGCCCGGGGGTACGCACTGAGCGCACCCTGCCGGGCCCCTCCCTGATGCTGTGTCAATCATTGCGCTGCCGGACAGGTGGCAGCGGCAGCGACGTCCGGACGCGCCTTACGGAGCGGTCGGGACGGTGGTGGCGCCGCTCTTGATGGCGGTGGCCGCGTCGTTCAGCTTGCCCTGGATGTCGTCGATCTTGCCGCCGGTGGTGGCGAGCGAGACGCCGTCGGCCTTCAGGTCGAAGTTCTTCACACCGGTGAAGACGTTGCCCTTCTTGGCCGACTCGATGTAGGCGAAGACGGCCTTGTCGACGTTCTTCACCATCGAGGTCAGGATGCTGTTCTTGTACTTCGCCAGGGCCGGCTGGGCGGCCTGGTCGGAGTCGACGCCGATCGCGAGGGCGCCCGCCTTGTTGGCGACGGCCTCGATGGCACCGTTGCCGGAGGAGCCGGCGGCGGTGTAGATGACGTCCGCGCCCTTGTCGAGCTGGCCCTGCGCGGCCTCCTTGCCCTTGTCGGGCGAGTTGAAGCCGGAGAAGTCCGGGGGCGTGGTGAGGTAGGTGGTCTCGATCGCGATGTCCGGGGTGATGGACTTCGCGCCGGCCTTGTAACCGGCCTCGAACTTCTTGATCAGCTCGGTCTGCACGCCACCGATGAAGCCGATGTGCTTCGTCTTGGTCTTGAGCGCGGCGGCGACGCCGGCCAGGTACGAGCCCTCCTGCTCCGAGAACGTCAGCGAGGTGACGTTGGTCGGCTGGGCGTCGGAGGCCGAGTCGATGATCGCGAACTTGGTGTTCGGGTTCTCCTTGGCGATCTTGTTGACCGCGTCCTGGTAGACGAACCCGACCGCGATGATCGGGCTGTAACCGGCGGTGACCAGGTTCTTGAGCCGGGTCTCCTTGTCGGCCTCGGCCTCGCCGGTCTTGGCGTCGGCCTCGGTGACGGCGACGCCGAGGTCGGCCTTCGCCTTGTCGAGGCCGCGGGCGGCGGAGTCGTTGAACGACTGGTCGCCACGACCGCCGATGTCGTACGCCATGCCGACCTTGAGGCTGCCCTCAGAGGCACCGGCAGAAGCGGTGGTGTCGTTGCTCTTTGCGCCGCAAGCGGCGAGCGAGGCCATGCCCAGGGAACCCGAGAGCACAACCGCGGCGAGCTTAATAGAACGGCGCAAGGGAGTATCTCCTTCTCACACGCACCCGATTAGCGTGGTCGGACGCCACCGTAACGCGCGTAGAACACGGTTGTATTACGGGCCGCCGGAGCATTCGGGTTGTTATCAAACCGTGGTCTCACGGCCCTCCCGACGCTCCTTTGCCGTGCGCGGACGGTGACTGCAACTGGCCCCGCCCAGTTTACGCAACCGGGCAAAAAGACAGGATTCCCGCCAATCCGGGCATCACGGACCGGGCTACGCCCCCTGCGCGACGGGCCCCTGCCCCGCGTCCAGCGCCAGGGCCGCGAAGAGCTCCACGCCGATCCCGATCGCCCGCTCGTCCACGTCGAAGCGGCCCTGGTGCAGGTCGCGCACCGTGGTGTCCCCGGGGGGCCGGACGCCCAGCCGGGCCAGCGCCCCGGGGGCGTGCTCCAGGTACCAGGAGAAGTCCTCGCCGCCCAGGCTCTGCTCGGTGTCCTCCACCACCTCGCGGCCGTCGCCGCCGAACCGGGCCGTCATGGCGGCCTCCAGCAGGGCCACCGAGACCGCCTCGTTGACCACCGGCGGCACCCCGCGGTGGTAGTCGAGCGTCCACTTCGCCCGGTAGGTCTCGGCCAGCTTGGCGATCAGCTCGTGCAGCTGGTCCGGCGCCTCGCGCCAGCCGGCCAGCTCCAGGCAGCGCACGGTGCCCTCCAGCTCGGCGTGCTGCGGGATGACGTTGGGGGCGGAGCCGGCGGCGATCCGGCCCCAGACCAGGCTGACGCCCCAGCGCGGGTCCATCCGGCGGGCCAGCACGGCCGGGAGGTCGGCGGCCATCCGGGCGATCGCGGTCACCAGGTCGGTGGTCAGGTGCGGGCGGGCGGTGTGGCCGCCGGGGCCGTCCAGGTGGAGCACCAGGCGGTCGCAGGCCGAGGTGATCGCACCGGCCCGCAGCCCGACCCGGCCCACCTCCACCCTGGGGTCGCAGTGCACCGCGAAGATCCGGCCGACCCCGTCCATCCCGCCGGCGTCGATCACGTCCAGCGCCCCGCCCGGCATGACCTCCTCGGCCGGCTGGAAGAACAGCCGGACCGGCCGGCGCAGCTCACCGGTGCGGGCGGCCTCCGCCAGGACGAGGGCCGTCCCCAGCACCACCGAGGTGTGCACGTCGTGGCCGCAGGCGTGGGCCCGGCCCGGGACGGTCGAGCGGTAGGGCACGTCGGCCTTGGCGTCGTCGATCGGCAGCGCGTCGATGTCGGCGCGGAAGGCCAGGAACTCGGCGCCGCGCGGGGTGCCCTCCGGGACGATGTCGACGATCATGCCGGTGCCGCCGGGCAGGACCCGGGGGGCCAGCCCGGCGGCCGTCAGACGGTCGCGCAGCAGGCCGGTGGTACGGAACTCCTGGCGGCCCAGCTCCGGATGCCGGTGCAGATCGCGGCGGAAGGCGATCAGCTCGGGCTCCAGTGCCCCGACCCGGGCGCGCAGGTCTGCGGCGGGGCGGGCAGGGGTGAGCGTGACGGCCGACTGGGCGGACTCAGGACGGTTCATCTCAACAAGGGTAGGCCTGTTGGGGGGATTTGGCCCGACTTCCCGAAAAGAAGTCCCCGGATGGGCGCATACCGGCTGAGCAGGTGGGTATGACATCTCGTTTCAGTCGCCTTCCCCAAGTTGCGTGCCCTGTGCAACGACCGCCCGCCGCGGCGGTCACGGGTCCGCGCCGGCAGCGGGTTGACGCCCCCTCAGGGCCGCCCCCGCCCCTCCTGCTCCCGGAGCCGCCCCGGCCCTCAGAACCGCTCCCGGGCGGTGTACGTGCCCCACACCTCGCGCAGCGCGTCGCAGACCTCGCCGAGGGTGGCCCGGGCGGCCAGCGCCTCCTTCATCGGGTACAGCACGTTGTCCGTCCCCGCGGCCGCCCGGCGCAGCGCGCCGAGCGAACGGGCCACCGCCGCGGAGTCCCGTTCGGCCCGCAGCCGGGCCAGCCGCCCGGCCTGCTGCGCCTCGACCGCCGGATCCACCCGGAGCGGCCGGTACGGCTCCTCGGCGTCCAGCCGGAAGCGGTTCACGCCGACCACCGTCCGCGCGCCGGAGTCGGTCTCCTGCTGGACGCGGTAGGCGGTGCGCTCGATCGCGGCCTTCTGGTGGCCCGCCTCGATCGCGGCCACCGCACCGCCCAGCTCCTCGATCCGGGCCATCAGGGCGAGGGCGGCGGCCTCCAGCCCGTCGGTCAGCGACTCGACCGCGTAGGAGCCGGCGAACGGGTCGACGGTGGCGGTCACGTCGGTCTCGTGGGCGAGCACCTGCTGGGTGCGCAGCGCCAGCCGGGCGGCCTTCTCGGTGGGCAGGGCGATCGCCTCGTCGAAGCTGTTGGTGTGCAGCGACTGGGTGCCACCGAGCACCGCCGCGAGCGCCTGCACCGCGACCCGGACCAGGTTGACCTCGGGCTGCTGCGCGGTCAGCTGCACGCCGGCGGTCTGGGTGTGGAAGCGGAGCATCTGCGAGCGCGGATCCCGCGCGCCGAACTCCTCGCGCATGACGCGGGCCCAGATCCGCCGGGCGGCGCGGAACTTGGCCACCTCCTCCAGCAGCGTGGTGCGGGCCACGAAGAAGAAGGAGAGCCGGGGCGCGAAGTCGTCCACCGCCATGCCGGCCGCGAGGGCGGTGCGCACGTACTCGACGGCGTTGGCGAGGGTGAAGGCGATCTCCTGCGCCGGATCCGCCCCGGCCTCGGCCATGTGGTAGCCGGAGATCGAGATGGTGTTCCACCGCGGGAGCTCGGCCCGGCAGTACCGGAACACGTCCGCGACCAGCCGCAGCGAGGGCCTCGGCGGGAAGATGTAGGTACCGCGGGCGATGTACTCCTTCAGCACGTCGTTCTGCACCGTGCCGGTCAGCCGGGCCGGCGCGACCCCGCGGGACTCACCGACCAGCTGGTAGAGCAGCAGCAGCGGGGCGGCCGGCGCGTTGATGGTCATCGAGGTGGAGACCTCGCCCAGCGGGATGCCCTCGAAGAGCACGCCCATGTCCTCGACGCTGTCGATCGCCACCCCGACCCGGCCCACCTCGCCGGCCGCGGGCCGGGCGTCCGAGTCGTAGCCCATCTGGGTGGGCAGGTCGAAGGCCACCGAGAGACCGGTGCCGCCGCCCTCGATCAGCTGCCGGTAGCGGGCGTTCGACTCGGCGGCGGTACCGAACCCGGCGTACTGGCGCATCGTCCACAGCCGGCCGGTGTACATCGTCGGCCGGATGCCCCGGGTGTACGGGTACTCCCCGGGCCGGCCGAGCCGCTCCCGCGGATCCCAGCCGTCGAGCGCCCCGGGGCCGTAGACCGGCTCGACCGGGAGGCCCGACTCGGTGCGACGCGGCTCGGCTGCCATGGTGTCCTCCGCGGGGTCGGCGGGGCGGTGGGCTCGTCCCCCCGCAGTCCAGGACATACCCGGAACGCCCGGCCCGCCCACCGGACGGCGGCCGGGCCCTCGGGCGCGACGGCCCCCGGGCGCCGCCGGGCCGGGCGGACACCATTGAGATGATCGGCACAACGACCGGACAACTCAGGAGTGGCAATGAGCGAGCAGAAGGTGGCCGTGGTCACCGGTGCGAGCAGCGGGATCGGCGCGGCGACCGCCCGCCGGCTCGCGGCCGAGGGCTTCGACGTGGTGCTGACCGCCCGGCGGGCCGATCGGATCGAGGCCCTGGCCAAGGAGATCGGCGGCCGGGCGTACCCGCTGGACGTCACCGACCGGCCCGCCGTGGACGCCTTCGCGGCCGTGGTCGGCCGGGTGGACGTCCTGGTCAACAACGCCGGCGGCGCGATCGGCGCGGAGCCGGTGGAGAGCGCGGACCCGGCCGACTGGCTGGCGATGTACCAGGTGAACGTGCTCGGCGTGCTGCACGTGACGCAGGCGCTGCTGCCGGCGCTGCGGGCGAGCGGCGACGGCACCGTGCTGGTGCTCTCCTCCACCGCGGCGCTGGCCGCGTACGAGGGCGGCGGCGGCTACGTGGCGGCCAAGCACGCCGCGCACACCATCGCGGCGACGCTGCGGCTGGAGCTCTGCGGGGAGCCGATCCGGGTGATCGAGATCGCGCCGGGCATGGTGAAGTCCGAGGGCTTCGCCGTCACCCGGTTCCGCGGCGACGAGGAGAAGGCGGCCGCCGTCTACGCGGGCGTCGCCGAGCCGCTGACCTCGGACGACGTCGCGGACACCGTCGCCTGGGCGGTCACCCGGCCGCCGCACGTCAACATCGACCTGCTGGTGGTGCGCCCGCGGGCCCAGGCCGCCAACCACAAGGTGCACCGGGCCTGACCCGCCGGGCGGGCGGTCCGGGGGGTGGGCCGGGGGGGGTCATGATCGAGCGTGTCACCCGCCAGTGGTACACACGTGCGATGAGATCCTCCCGGGCCGCCCGCCCGCAGCTTCTGCTGACCGCTCTCGCGGCCGGCACCCTGCTCCTCGTCTCCGCCTGCAACGACACCGCCAAGCCCGCCCAGGACGCGCTCGGCACTCCGGCGCCCGCCGCACCGACGGCCACCGCGACGGCGAGCCCCACCCCCACGCCCAAGCCCACCGGCGCCGACGACCCGGCGCTCAAGCCGTTCTACGGCCAGCAGATCGCCTGGGCCGCCTGCCCCGCCGACCCCGAGGCCGCCAAGGCCAAGATCGACATCTCCGGGATGCTCTGCGGCAAGCTGCACGTCCCGCTCGACTACGCCAACCCCGCCACCGACGCGCTCGACATCGCGCTGATCAAGCTGCCGGCCGGCAAGCCGGACCAGAAGCTCGGCTCGCTGATGGTCAACCCGGGCGGCCCGGGCGGGTCCGGCATCGAGATGGTGAAGTACGGCGCCAAGGACTACGACGGCGCCCTGCACGACCGCTTCGACGTGATCGGCTTCGACCCGCGCGGCACCGGCGAGAGCTCCCCGGTGCTCTGCTACGACGACAAGCAGCACGACGAGGCCAACCAGCGCGACAGCCCGCAGGACCCGCAGGCCCGCAAGGCCGAGCACGTCAGGAGCTCCACCGAGCACGCCGCCGCCTGCCAGGCGAAGTCCGGCAAGCTGCTGCCCTTCGTCGGCACCCGCAACACCGCCCGCGACCTGGACGTGCTGCGCGCGGCCTCGGGCGACAAGAAGCTCAACTACCTCGGCATCTCGTACGGCACCTACCTCGGTGCGCTCTACGCCGAGGAGTTCCCGCAGAACACCGGCCGGCTCATCCTGGACGGCGCCGTCGACCCCGCCCAGGACCGGCTGGACCACGGCATCGACCAGCAGATCGGCTTCGAGAAGTCCTTCGAGCGCTTCGCCGCCGACTGCGTCCGGAACCACGCCGACCAGTGCCCGCTCGGCAAGGACCCGGACAAGGCCGCCCAGAAGGCCGCCGACTTCCTGGACGGCCTGTACGACCACCCGATGACGGCGAAGGACGGCCGCAAGCTCGGCCGCGACCTCGCCTGGACGGGCACGCTCAGCATGCTCTACGGCGACGAGAAGGTGGCCTGGCAGAACCTGCGCAACGGCCTCGGCTGGGCCATGCTCGGCCACAAGGCGGACCCGCTGCTCTCCTTCGCCGACAACTACAACGGCCGCGACGAGAACGGCCACTACAGCCCGATGGAGGAGGCGAACGGCGCGATCAGCTGCGCCGACGCCGCCCGGCCCGCCCCCACCACGGAGCGCGCCCAGCAGGCGGTGGCCAAGCTCCTGGCCGAGGCCCCGCTGATCGCCAAGGGCGCCACGGCGGACGACTTCAGCGAGGCCGGCTGCGCCTACTGGCCCTTCAAGACCAAGGAGCAGCCGCACACCGTCCGGGCCGAGGGCAGCGCCCCGATCCTGGTGGTCGGCACCACCGGCGACCCGGCCACCCCGTACGCCTCCGCCGAGGCGCTGGCC
This sequence comes from Kitasatospora sp. NBC_01560, assembly GCF_045208415.1. Taxonomy (NCBI): domain Bacteria; kingdom Bacillati; phylum Actinomycetota; class Actinomycetes; order Kitasatosporales; family Streptomycetaceae; genus Kitasatospora; species Kitasatospora sp. NBC_01560. The sequence goes on from NZ_CP109364.1 coordinate 3,882,616, forward strand.
AAGGGCTTCGCCAACGCCACCCTGCTGACCCGGGTCGGCGAGGGCCACGGCGCGTTCGGCAAGGGCAACACCTGCGTCGACACCGCGCTGGCGGCCTACCTGGTCGACGGGACGATGCCCGCGGCCGGGACGCGCTGCTCCTGAGGAGCCGGCGTTATTAGCAGATGAGAACGGGGAGGGCGCTGACACCGAGGTGTCAACGTCACAACTTGATAGCTCGATCGGATGAATTCCGCGTGCGCCCTCCCCAACTGATGACTGCTCAACTACCGTTGACCCGCTGCCCGGCGGGCCCCGGAGGCCGTCCCGCAGCCTCGATACTTCAGCTGCTCCACCCTCCCTTTCACCGGCCCCTTCCCGCCCTCACGAGGAGGACCCGCTGGCCAGCGACATCCCGCCACAGCGGCTGGACCCAAGCTCCGAGCCGACCCTCCTCGGGTTGCACCGCTTCAACGAGGCCGACGCCGGCGCCGCCGAGGAGGCCCTGCTGGCCTGCTGCGGCAGCCACCGCTGGGCACTCAGGCTGACCGCACACCGGCCCTACCCCGACATAGAGTCCCTGCTGGCCGCGGCCAGCGAGGCCTCCTACGACCTGCGCCCGGCCGACCTGGCCGAGGCACTGGCGGACGAGAGCTGGATGCCGCAGCCGCTCCTGGGCATGCGCGCACCCGGCAGCCAGGCCGCCCACACCGCACTCCGGGCGGCCCACGCCGCCTACGAGGCGCGGTTCGGGCACGTGTTCGTGGTCTGCCTGGAGGGCATCGCCCCCGAGGAGATGCTCGACACCGTCCTCACCTCGATCCGCACCCGACTGGCCAACGACCCGGACGAGGAGCGGCTGATCGCCTCGGACGAACTGCGCCGGATCGCCCTCACCCGCCTGGAGCACCTGGTCGCCACCCACTCGGAGGCCGGAGCCCGCTGAACCGGCTCACCTCCTCGCCTGCGCGGCGCGGAGCCTGGTCACCTGCTGCCGGACGATCCGCTCGTCCGGCAGCTCGGCCGGCTCCGCGCCGACGCCCACCGTGGTGAAAACCACCAGCGCCGGGCCGACCCGCACCAGCACGGCACGCTGCGAGAGCACCACCGCGCCCGATTCATTCGTCAGGGTGAACCCGGTCGCACCGTCGGCTCCCCCGGGCGTGGGCGTGTCGTCCCGGGTCAGCCGGTGCCTGGTCCGCGCCCCCTTCCCGGCCCGGTCCGACGCCGGCGCCGGAGCCGTGGAGGTGAAGGAGGCGCACGGGCCGAACAGCGTCTCCAGCTCCGCCTGGAGCTGCGCGGCCCGCCCGGACCGGTACCCCAGCAGTGCTCCGTACACCCCGCCCCGCGGGTCCGCCGCCCGCGCCACGCTCAGATCGGTCTCGGCGTACGCACCCCCCGGACCCGGCGAGGGCGTGGCGGCGCCCGCCGTGACGGCCGGGGTCACCGCGTCCAGCAACGGCCGGCAGGCGGGCACGTCGACGATCTCCCAGGCCCCGCCGGCGCCGGTCTCGCCGTGACCCGGCGTCATCACCGTCACGGTGTAGCCGGGCCCGAGGTCGGCGTCGGCCACCGCGGCGGCCCGCAGCTCGGCGGCGGACAGCTCGCGCCCGGGCCCCGCCCGGTCGGCGGAGCCGCCGACCGTGGTGCAGCCCGCCGCCGCCAGCAGCAGGACGCAGACGACGGCGGGGGCGGACGGACGGGGCGGGCGGAGCGGCACGGGGGCCTCGGCAGGGTGTCGGCACGGAAGGGGCCGCCACCGTAGCGCAACCGAACGGTCACCCTGCGTGCGTATTTCGGGCGCAGTTCCCGCCGTACTAGGCCAGTCGTGCCTGATTGATCACACCTCGGCCCCCCGGAGGCGGTTCCCCAGACGGCGTCGATAGGATGCTGGCGGCCGGTGGACCGTACCCGGCCGGGCTGACCGACACCGAAGCCGGCCGAGCCCCCAATCCGCTTCCGGAGGGTTTTTCCGTGCCGGCTGGAACGCTGTACCGCGGCCGGGAAGGCATGTGGAGCTGGGTGGCTCATCGAGTCACCGGCGTCCTCATCTTCTTCTTCCTGTTCGCCCATGTCCTGGACACCGCACTGGTGCGGGTGTCGCCCGAGGCGTACGACACCGTCATTCAGACGTACAAGACGCCCCTGGTGAACCTGATGGAGTACGGCCTGGTGGCCGCCATCCTGTTCCACGCTCTCAACGGCCTGCGGGTCGTCGCCGTCGACTTCTGGTCGAAGGGCCCGAAGTTCCAGAAGCAGATGCTCTGGTCCGTGGTCGGGGTGTGGGTCGTCCTGATGGCCGGCGCCTTCTACCCGATCCTTCAGCACACGCTGACCACCTGGTTCGGGAAGTGATCTGAGACATGTCGACGGAATACTCCGACGCCCTGGTGGTCCCCTCCGCCCAGGCGCACACCGGCAAGGGCCTCGGGACCGGTAACCCGGCCGACGCCTTCGTGATCGAGCCGGCCCGCCAGCGGAGCAAGAAGACCCCGCGCCGCACCCGCACCAACTTCGAGATGCTGGCCTGGCTCTTCATGCGCCTGTCCGGCATCGTCCTCGTGGTGCTGATCCTCGGCCACCTGCTGATCATGCTGGTGCTCGACGGCGGCGTCTCGAAGATCGGCTTCGCCTTCGTGGCCGGCCGCTGGGCCTCGCCGTTCTGGCAGGGCTGGGACCTCCTGATGCTCTGGCTCGCCATGCTGCACGGCGCCAACGGCATGCGGACGGTCATCAACGACTACGCCGAGAAGGACTCCACCCGGCTCTGGCTGAAGGGCCTCATGGGTGCCGCCACGGTCTTCACCGTGCTGCTCGGCACCCTGGTGATCTTCACCTTCGACCCGAACATTTAATCGGCAGAGGCCAGAGGCGAGTAGACCCCCCATGCAGATTCACCAGTACGACACCGTCATCGTCGGCGCCGGTGGCGCCGGCATGCGCGCGGCCATCGAGTCGACCCAGCGCAGCCGCACCGCGGTGCTCACCAAGCTCTACCCCACCCGGTCCCACACCGGCGCGGCCCAGGGCGGCATGTGCGCCGCCCTCGCCAACGTCGAGGAGGACAACTGGGAGTGGCACACCTTCGACACGGTCAAGGGCGGTGACTACCTGGTCGACCAGGACGCCGCCGAGATCATGTGCAAGGAGGCCATCGACGCCGTCCTCGACCTGGAGAAGATGGGCCTGCCCTTCTCCCGCACCGAGCAGGGCCGGATCGACCAGCGCCGCTTCGGCGGTCACTCCCGCAACCACGGCGAGGCCCCGGTCCGCCGGTCCTGCTACGCCGCGGACCGCACCGGTCACATGATCCTCCAGACGCTGTTCCAGAACTGCGTCAAGCACGGTGTCGAGTTCTTCAACGAGTTCTACGTCCTCGACCTGCTGATCAACGAGGGCAAGACGGCCGGTGTCGTCGCCTACGAGCTGGCCACCGGCGAGATCCACGTCTTCCAGGCCAAGTCGGTCGTGTTCGCCTCCGGCGGCACCGGCAAGTTCTTCAAGGTCTCCTCCAACGCCCATACCCTCACCGGTGACGGCCAGGCCCTGGTGTACCGCCGCGGCCTGCCCCTGGAGGACATGGAGTTCTTCCAGTTCCACCCGACGGGCATCTGGCGCATGGGCATCCTGCTCACCGAGGGCGCCCGCGGCGAGGGTGGCATCCTGCGCAACAAGGACGGCGAGCGCTTCATGGAGCGCTACGCCCCCGTCATGAAGGACCTCGCGTCCCGTGACGTCTGCTCCCGCGCGATCTACACCGAGATCCGCGAAGGCCGCGGCTGCGGTCCGGACGGCGACCACGTCTACCTGGACCTCACCCACCTGCCGCCGGAGCAGCTGGACGCCAAGCTCCCGGACATCACCGAGTTCGCGCGCACCTACCTCGGCATCGAGCCCTACACGGACCCGATCCCGATCCAGCCCACCGCGCACTACGCCATGGGCGGCATCCCGACCAACGTCGAGGGTGAGGTCCTGCGCAACAACACCGACGTCGTCCCGGGCCTGTACGCGGCCGGCGAGGTCGCCTGCGTGTCCGTGCACGGCGCCAACCGCCTGGGCACCAACTCGCTGCTGGACATCAACGTGTTCGGCAAGCGGGCCGGCATCGCCGCCGCCGACTACGCGCAGACGGTGGGCTTCACCGAGCTGCCCGAGAACCCGGCCGAGAAGGTCGAGGCGCTGGTCGACGGCCTGCGCGAGTCCACCGGCACGGAGTCCGTTGCGCAGATCCGCAAGGAGCTTCAGGAGACCATGGACGCCAACGCCATGGTCTACCGCACCGGCGCCACCCTGAAGCAGGCGGTCGAGGACATCGCCGCGCTGCGGGAGCGGTACAAGAACGTCTCCATCCAGGACAAGGGCTTCCGTTACAACACGGACCTGCTGGAGGCCGTCGAGCTGGGCAACCTGCTCGACCTGGCCGAGGTGCTGGCCGTCTCCGCGCTGGCCCGTGAGGAGTCGCGCGGCGGTCACTACCGCGAGGACTTCCCGACCCGTGACGACGTGAAGTTCATGCAGCACACCATGGCGTACCAGGAGGTTGCCGAGGACGGCACCACCTCCATCCGCCTCGACTACAAGCCGGTCGTCACGACCCGCTACCAGCCGATGGAGCGTAAGTACTGATGAGCACTCCGACTGTGGAGAAGCACTCGGCCGCTCTGGACGCGGTCGAGGCGGGCGGTGTCGACCTGATCACCGTCACCTTCCGGATCCGCCGGTTCAACCCGGAGGAGCACCCGGACCCGGTGTGGGTCGACTACCAGCTCACCCTGGACCCGAAGGAGCGCGTCCTGGACGCGCTCAACAAGATCAAGTGGGAGCAGGACGGCACCCTCACCTACCGCCGTTCCTGCGCGCACGGCATCTGCGGCTCCGACGCCATGCGGATCAACGGCCGCAACCGGCTGGCGTGCAAGACCCTGATCAAGGACGTCAACCCGGAGAAGCCGATCACGATCGAGGCCATCAAGGGCCTCACGGTCCTCAAGGACCTCGTCGTCGACATGGACCCGTTCTTCCAGGCGTACAAGGACGTCATGCCGTTCCTCATCACCAAGGGGAACGACCCGACGCGCGAGCGCCTGCAGTCCGCCGAGGACCGCGAGCGCTTCGACGACACCACCAAGTGCATCCTGTGCGCCGCGTGCACGTCGTCCTGCCCGGTCTTCTGGAACGACGGCCAGTACTTCGGCCCGGCCGCGATCGTCAACGCGCACCGCTTCATCTTCGACTCGCGCGACGAGGGTGCGGAGCAGCGGCTGGAGATCCTGAACGACCGCGAGGGCGTCTGGCGCTGCCGGACCACCTTCAACTGCTCGGAGGCCTGCCCCCGTGGCATCGAGGTCACCAAGGCGATCCAGGAAGTGAAGCGGGCGCTGGTCACCCGCCGCTTCTGATCCCGTCCTGACACCGCGAAGGCCCCCGCCGACCCATCCGGTCGGCGGGGGCCTTCGCCGTGCTCAGCGCAGCGCGCCGAGGTCCTTCGGCGCGGTGACGCCGCTGTACGTCAGCAGGTGCCGGTCGGCCGTGACGGCCCAGAGGTCCGGCTGCCCGTCGCCGTTCCCGTCGCCCGAGCTGCCGAGCGTCGGGTAGGCCTCGACCGTGAAGCCGGTCGCGACCACGCCGGCGGAGGGGTCGGTGAGGGCGGAGAAGTCGAAGGTGCCGTCCGCCCGCTTCGGGACGGGGTACGCGTGCAGCGCGCCGGTGGCCCGCTCGCGTGCCCACAGCGCGAGGTTCCCGGCGGCGTCGGGGCCGGGGGCGATCAGGTCGTAGCCGTTCCAGGCACCGGTGGTGGTGAGCCGGCGGACCTTCGCGTAGCCGTAGGCAAAGTCGCCGGTCTGCAGCCAGAGGTCCCCGCCTTCGAGCGTCAGCAGGGACGGCGAGGTGGCATCGGCCACGGGGCCGAACGCGACGAGCTGGTCGGCCTTGGTCCAGTCGCGGGCATAGCCCTCGGGGCACGGCACCGTGGTCCAGCCGGTCTCCACGCACTCGCGCGAGGTCGAGATCGACATCAGCGCCGAGAAGGACCCGTAGTCCTCGTTGTCGTAGATGCTGAGGTACCCCTCGCCCGGCTTGTGGATGAACAGGTCGTCCGTGGGCGTGTGCCGCCCCCAGCCCCGGTGCGCCACCTGGTAGGGACCCCAGCTCACGTGAGCGGGTGAATAGCCGGCGGCAATGGTGGCGTTCGGCGTGGTGTCGGCCGCGTTGACGCTCAGGTACTGCAGGTTGCCCTGGGCGTCGGGGAGCAGGATGTCCGCCACCGCGTCGCCGTCCACGTCCCCGAGTGTGCTCGGCGGGTTCGGGTTCGACCGGGCGTAGAACTGGTACGACCCCCCGGAGACGTTCCCCGCGGTGTCGATCACCTGGACGTTGAGGCTGTTGGTGCCCCAGTTCAGCACCTTCAGGCTGACCGCCGCCGTGCCGTCGGCGCCGGGCTTCACCGCGTCCTTGGCGGTGCAGTCGGCCACCCCGAGGTCGCTCCAGCCGTACCGGAAGCACGCCACGCCCGAGGCCTCCCCGCCGGCCGGGACGGGGTCGGCGCCCTTGAGGACGAAGGTGCCCTTGTCGCCCGCGTACTTGGTCGAGCCCTGCGGGGGGAAGTCCGGCGAGGTGATCGCGACGGTGGGCGAGGTCAGGTCGACCTTGAAGTGGCAGTCCGGCGTGGGCAGCGAGATCCGGTGGCCCTGGAGCGCCCAGGCGCGCCACTGGTAGCTGTGGCCGTCCACCAGGCCGGGCACGTTGATCCGGGCCGTCCCGGGGTAGGCCGCCGCCGCGGTGCCGCTGAAGACGGTGCTGTCGAGGTTGGCGGTGTCCCAGACGCCGAAGCGGCCGGAGAGGTCGCCGGTCGTGTCGGAGGTGACGTCCGCCCGCAGGGCCGGCCCGCTGACGGTGCGGCCGATCCAGCCCGGCTCGGTGGTCCGGTCACAGGCGTCGGTACGGGCGCCCGTGACAGTCCTCGGCGCCGGATCGGCCCCCGGGTTGGCCACCCTGAGGCCCGGCCCGGCCGCCATCGCCGGCGTCGCCAGCAGGCCCGCGGCCAGGGCCGCGACGGCGACGCCGCCGATCCGGCGATGACGTGTGTGTCGCATGCTCAAATCCCCACCCTCACGTTTGTGTTCGAACGGCGAGGATCTTGCCAGGGGGGACCGACAGCGGCAACGGGATTCAGTCGGTGGCCGGCTCGCGGCGGGTCGCGCGGAGGCCGCGGACGCCGACCGAGCCGACGGCGATGCCGAGGAGGAAGGAGGTGACGGCGAGCAGGAGGTGGACCCAGAAGAAGGCGGTGGGCCGGGAGTGGTCGCCGTCGAGGAAGGCCTGGCCGCCGGAGTCCTTCCAGAGGTTCTTGGCGAAGGTGATCCAGATCATCATGGACCAGACCCCGAAGGCGGTCAGGAACCAGGAGGTACGGCGGCTGAGCTTCATGGGGGGTCCTCGGCGGGCGGTGGCGTGAAGATGGCGTGCGCTCCCAGTATGCGCAGGCGGCCGTTCGGCGTACGGCGGCCCCCTCCTGCGGAGGAGTGGCCCGGCGGGGCGGACGGCGGGCCCCCCGACTGGGTACGGTCTGCTGGTGCCCAAACGTCCTGAGCTCGCACACCTGCTCGCCGTGTACGCCGCGGCCGTCCCGGTCCTCCTCGCCGCCCCGGCGGCCGTCGCAGCCCCGCAGGAGCCGCCTCCCCCGCCGGCCGCGATCGGCGGCGAGCGGATGGGGCTCTCCGGGGTCCAGGTGGCCCCGCTGGCCGGCGCACCGGCACTGCCGGGGGACCTCACCGGGCAGTCCTGGGTGGTCGCCGACGCCGCGTCGGGTGACGTGCTGGCGTCCAGCAACCCGCACCGGCGGCTCGCCCCGGCCAGCACGCTGAAGATCCTCTTCGCGGACACGGTGCTGCCCAAGTTCGACCGTAACCTGGTGCACCGGGTCGCGGACGCCGAGATCCAGGGGATCGGTGCCGGCAGCAGTCTGGTCGGTATCAAGGAGGACCTGGACTACAAGGTCGAGGACCTCTGGCGCGGGGTGTTCCTCAGCTCGGGCAACGACGCGGTGCACGTCCTGTCGCACATGAACGGCGGGATCCAGCAGACCGTCACCGAGATGCAGGCCCGCGCCACCGCCTTGCAGGCCCGGGACACCAAGGTGGTCTCGCCCGACGGCTACGACATGGAGGGCCAGGTCTCCTCCGCCTACGACCTCACCCTGTTCGCCCGGGCCGGGCTCCGGAACCCGGACTTCCGGATGTACTGCGCCACCCGGGACGCGATGTTCCCCGGTGCGGTGGACAAGAACAGCGGCCAGCGCGGCAGCTTCGGGATCGCCAACACCGACCGCCTGCTCGGCAAGTACCCGGGCCTGATCGGCGTGAAGAACGGTTTCACCACCGAGGCCGGCTCGACCTTCGTCGGCGCTGCCGAACGGGGCGGCCGCACCCTGCTGGTGACGGTCATGCACCCGACGACGTACCAGAAGGTCTACGACGAGACGGCGGCACTGCTCGACTGGGGCTTCGCGGCGGCCGACAAGGTGACGCCGGTCGGCAGGCTGGTGGACGAGGCCCCGGCCGGCGGCACCGAGCCTGCGCCGACCGGACAGGCCGGCGGCAACGCCGGGGTGCCCGCCCCGCCGCCGCACCCCTCGCCGACGCCGACGGCGGCCCCGACCGCCCCGACCGCCGCCGCGGGCGGCGGCGACGGGCTCGGCCCGGCCGGCTGGCTGGGGATCGCCGCCGCCCTGGCGGTGGCCGGCGCGGGCGCGCGGCACCTGCTCAGGAGGCGCGGCCGCACGGCCTGAGCAGGAACAGCAGCGGGAGCACGAGCGGCCCGCGGGCCCGGCCTCAGTCCTGGGGCCGGGCCCGCGGTGCGTCCGCCCGCGCCGCGGCCTCCTCCTCATCGGCCTCCGCCACCATCTGCCGGGCGCGTTCGCGGGCCCGGTCGAGGGCGGCGGCCGGATCGGCGGTGGCCGTCCAGGAGACGCAGTACATCAGCAGCCGGCAGACGAAGTTGATCCAGAGCAGCAGGGCCACCGGCACGCCGAAGGCCCCGTAGAGGCTCTTCCCGGCGACCGAGCCCAGGTAGGAGGCGAGCAGGATCTTCAGCAGCTCGAAGCCGACCGCGCCGATCAGCGCGCCCTGCAGCACGTCCCGCCGGTGCTGGCCGCCGATCCCGGGGAACGGCGCCAGCAGGTAGGCGAAGAGCAGGGTGTCCGCGGCCACCGCGATCAGCAGGCCGACCGCGGTGAAGAGGTAGCCGCCGGTGGCCAGGCCGATCCAGTCGGCGATCCGGCCGGCCAGCGTCGTCCCGGCCGCGGAGGCGGCCAGCGAGAACAGCGAGACCAGGCCCAGCCCGCAGAGCACCAGGCAGTCCCAGGCCTTGCGGAGCACCGGGTTGCCGTCCTCCGGCGGAAGCTGCCAGATGTCCCGGACCGAGCTGCGCATGGTGTCCACCCAGCCGAGGCCGGAGATCAGCAGCAGCACGCCGCTGACCAGCCCGACGGCGCCCGCGTTGGCCACCAGCGAGGAGAGGTTGAGCGCGTCGGAGATCCCCGGCAGCTGGTCGGAGATCTTCTTCTGCAACTCGGCGACCCGGCTGTCGCTGAGGGTCGCGACCGCGATCGCCAGCGCCACGGTGAGCAGCGGGAAGAGTGCCAGGAAGCCGAAGAACGTGATCGCGCCGGCCAGCCGGTTGCCGCGGGCGGCGGTGAAGTGCTGGTAGACGCGGTACGGGCGGCTGCGCAGTACCCGGGCCACGATCGGGCCGATCACCGGGAGGCGGGTGAGGAAGTCCACCCGACCGGTTATACCGGCCCGTCGCCCGAACGGCCGTCAGGCTCCCCGGCCGCGGCCGGGGTTCAGCGCTTCACCAGCCGGCGGGCCCGGGCCAGCGCGCGCACGGCCTGGTAGGCGCCGTAGCGGCCGTGGCTGAGCAGCTCGGTGCGCACACCGTCCACCCCGGCGGGCGGCCGGTAGCCGGCCGGGCGCAGCCGGGCGCAGTGCGCGGCGGCCCGGCGGAAGTACTCGCGGCGGTCGCCGGGCGGGACGCGGCCGGCCCTGGAGACGACGGTGTTGAGGTGGTGGAGCATCCGGCCGTAGACCACCGGGCGCCAGCGGTCGAGGTCGGGGCGGCCGTCCAGGAAGGCGAAGACCAGGTCGTACTGGGCGAAGACGTCGAAGTGCTTGCGGCTGGGGGTGGCGAGGATGTTGCCGCCCTCCTGGCGCTGGCGGTAGTGCACGCCGACCTGGTCGAGCAGGGTGATGCTCCCGGCGGCGAGCAGCGCCGGGTACGTCCAGGGGGTGTCCTCGTAGTAGCCGGCGGGGAAGGCGAGGCCCTGCCCGGTGAGGAAGCCGCGCCGGTAGGCCTTGTTCCAGACCACCTGGAGCAGGTCGAGCAGGTCGGGCCGGGCGTCGAGGTCGAAGACCTCCGGGGAGGCGGCGCCGAAGACGTGCGCCGACGCGGCCCGGGTGATCCGGCCGTCGGCGTAGGTGCGGGCGTAGTCGTAGACCAGGACGTCCGGGTCGCCGCCGGAGGCGAGCCGGACGTCGACGGCCTTGAGCAGGCCCGGGGTCAGCGTGTCGTCGCTGTCCAGGAAGATCACGTACTCGCCGGTGGCGACCTCCAGGCCGGCGTTGCGGGCCCGGCCGAGGCCGACGTTCTCCGGCAGGTGCAGCACCCGCACCCGGGGGTCGGCGGCGGCGGCCTCGTCCAGCAGGGCCCCGCAGCCGTCCGGGGAGCGGTCGTCCACCGCGATCAGTTCGAAGTCCGGGCCGCCCTGGGCGAGCACCGAGTCGAGGCACTCGGGGAGGTACTCCTGGACCTTGTGGACCGGGACGATGATGCTGAAGCGGGGCATGGGCACAGCGTAGTGCGCGGCCCCGCGGCCACGGTCCCCAAGGGCCCGCGGGGCCGGACGGTAGGATCGGTGGGCACGTACGCACCGGTTCAAAAGTGCGGCCAGACCCCGAGCGGGCTGCCACGCTCCTTCCCAAGAAAGGCCTGCGTAGCCGATGGCTCCCCGCCTCTCCATCGTCGTTCCGATCTACAACGTCGAGCGCTACCTCGTGGAATGCCTCGACTCGATCGCCGCCCAGACCTTCACGGACTTCGAGTGCGTCATGGTCGACGACGGTTCGAAGGACGGCAGCGCCGCCCTCGCCGACGCGTACGCCGCCAAGGACTCCCGGTTCCGGCTGGTCCGCCAGGTGAACAAGGGCCTCGGCGCGGCCCGCAACACCGGCATCCGGCACATCGACCCGGACGGCGAGTTCCTCTGCTTCGTCGACAGCGACGACTCGATGCCGCCGAGCGCGTACGAGCTCATGATCAACACGCTGGACGAGACCGGCTCGGACTTCGCCACCGGCAACGTCCTGCGGTTCCGCGCGGTCGGCTACTACCAGTCCGGCGGCCACTCCCGGCCGTTCAAGGAGACCAGGCTCAAGACCCACATCACCGAGATCCCCGCGCTGGTCACCGACCGCACGGCGTGGAACAAGGTGTACCGCCGGTCCTTCTTCGACGCGGCCGGCCTGCTCTACCCCGAGGGCATCCTGTACGAGGACGCCCCGGTCAGCGTGCCGCACCACTACCTCGCCAAGAGCGTGGACGTGCTCTCCGAGCCGATCTACCACTGGCGCGAGCGCGAGGTCGGCGAGATGTCGATCACGCAGATGCGCACCAACCCCAAGGGCCTGGTGGACCGCGTCGCCTCGGTGGAGCTGGTCCGCGGCTGGCTGCGGAAGCAGACCGACCCGCGCTTCGCCCAGTACCTGCGCTCCTACGACGAGAACACCCTCGTCGAGGAGATCCCGATGTTCTTCTGGTCCGTCGTGGACGGCGACAAGGAGTACCGGGACGCCTACGCGAAGAACGTCAGCCGGCTGCTCCGGGCGATCGGCCCCGAGCAGGTCCGCAAGCTGCGCGCGCCGCTGCGGCTGAAGTACCACCTGACCCTCCAGGGCCGGATCGACGAGTTCGTCGAGCAGATCAAGTACGAGGGCGAGAGCAACGGCGGCGTCTCGGCCCGCGGAGTGCTGCGCCCGTACGCCGACTACCCGTTCCTGCGCGGCGGCCGCAAGAGCGTGCCGGCCGGCGTGCTCAAGCTGGACAACTCGCTGGTGATGCGCAGCCGGCTGTACGAGTCGGCCTGGGTCGGCGGCAAGCTGCAGCTGACCGGGCACGCGTACCCGGAGCAGATGGGCGCCGCCAACAAGCTCGACATGGTCCGCACGCTGGTGCTCCGCGAGGCCAAGGGCCGCCGGGTGATCGCCGTCCCGATGAAGACCCTGTACAGCCCCGAGGCCACCGCCAGCTGCAGCCACGACCTCTACAGCTGCGACTGGGCCGGCTTCACCGTCGCCCTCGACCCCAAGAAGCTCAAGCACCGCGGCCAGTGGAAGGACGGCAACTGGCGCGTCCTGGTGGCCGGCGCGGGCAAGGGCGGCGTCTACAAGGGCCGGGTCTCGGCGGGCTGGAGCGACACCGCGCGCTACCTCCCGGCCAGCTGGGTCGAGCCGGACGTCCGGATCGTGCCGTGGGTCCGGGACGGCCACGTCTACCTGCGGGTGGAGAACGTCCTGGCCCGGGTGACCGGCCTGGCCGCGCAGGACGGCCGGGTGGAGGTCACCGGTGCGGTCCGCTCCGGCCACGACCTGGCCGGGGCCCGGCTCAAGCTGACCCACGTCGAGTCCGACCGCGACCTGCTCCGCCCGCTGGAGCTCACCGCCCCGGTCGGCACGCTGCAGCCGTTCAGCGTCTCCGTCCCGATGGCCGAGCTGACCGCCCTGCGCGAGGCCTGGGCCGAGCTCGACCCGGTGGCCCCGGAGCGTGCCCGCGACCGCTGGGACACCACCCTGCTGCTCGCCGACGGCAGCACCGTGCCGCTGGCCTGGGACGACCGCAACGCCCCGGAGCAGCTGCACCTGGCCGTGAACCCGCACGCCCCGGCCGCGGAGCGCCGCGCGCTCTACGCCAAGCCCTCCCCCGGCGGCTACCTCCAGTTCTCCGACCAGCTGCTCCAGCCGGTGGTGGACGGGATCACCTCGCGCGGCGGCGACGGCTTCCTGCTCAACGGTGCCTTCCCGCTGCCCGGCAACCACCGCTGGGAGCTGGTCGTCCGGCACAACTGGCGCGAGGAGGAGCACGTCTACCCGGTGGAGATCGCGGACGGCCGGTTCCGGACGGCGCTGCCGCCGGTGCCGACGGCCTCCTTCGCCGGCCGCGTGCCGCTCGCCCAGGGCACCTGGGACGTCTTCTTCCGCCCGATCGACGAGCCGGCCGACACGCTCGCCACCCGGCACGCGCTGATCGCCCCGGAGTGCTTCGACGCCCTGCCGCTGGAGGTGGAGTCGCGCGGCAAGCGGATCGTGCTGGAGCGCCGCCACTACGACGGCCTCTCCCTGGAGTCGCACTCGGCGCTGCTGCCCGAGGAGCGCAGCGGCTACCGCCAGCGCAAGCTGCGCACCGTCGACTACCCGGCGGCCCGCCGGCTCCCGCTGCGCGACACCGTGCTCTACAACGTCGCGCTCGGCGGCCTCTACGCGGACTCGCCGCGGGCGATCCACGAGGAGCTGGTCCGCCGCGGCCTGCCGCTGGAGCACCTGTGGGGCAGCGACGACCTCCAGGCCGAGCTGCCGCAGACCGCGGACGCGACGCGGCTCTGGAGCCCGGAGTGGTTCGAGACGCTGGCCACCGCCAAGTACATCGTCACCAGCGCGCACCTGCCGGACTTCTTCGTCCGCCGCCCCGGCCAGGTCGTCGTGCAGACCTGGCACGGCACCCCGCTGAAGCAGATCGGCTACGACTTCGAGAAGGTCTGGTTCACCGACGCCAACTACCTGAAGGGCGTCGTCAAGGAGGTTCCGAACTGGAGCCTGCTGGTGGCCGGGAACAGCTGGTCGGCGCCGGTGCTGCGCCGCGCGTTCGACTTCAAGGGCGAGATCCTGGAGAGCGGCTCGCCCCGCAACGACCTGCTGTTCGCCCCCGACCGGGAGAAGACCGCCGAGCAGGTCCGCGAGCGGCTCGGCCTGCCCGAGGGCAAGAAGGTCGTGCTCTACGCACCGACCTTCCGGGAGGACCGCCGGCGCCCGAACGGCGGTTACCAGATCGACCTGCGGATCGACCTGGACGCGGCCCGGGAGGCGCTCGGTGACGACCAGGTGCTGCTGGTCCGCCGGCACAGCGTGATGTGCGGCCAGATCCCCGGCGCCGGCAACGGCTACCTCTGGGACGTCGGCAGCTACCCCGACATGGCGGAGCTGCTGCTGATCGCGGACGTACTGGTCACCGACTACTCGGCGACGCTGTTCGACTTCGCCGCCACCGGCAAGCCGGTCCTGTTCTTCACGCACGACCTGGAGCACTACCGCGACAACCTGCGCGGATTCAGCCTGGACTTCGAGGCGGAGGCGCCCGGCCCGCTGCTGGCCACCTCCGGGGAGCTGGTCTCCGCGCTCGGCCGGGTCGAATCCGTGACCGCGGAGTACGCCGAGAAGTACACGGCCTTCCGTGAGGCGTACTGCGACCTGGACGACGGCCAGGCCGCGGCCCGCGTGGTGGACGGCATGCTCCGCCAGCAGTAGTACCCGCACCGCCCCGGAGGCGCCCGACGCGAACCCTGCGTCGGGCGCCTCCGTGTTCCCTGGGGGTTACCTGCGTGCGAGCTGTCCTTTACGTCCACATTGCAGTCGAACTCACGTTTCGCAAACGAATTTCTCAGCCAATCCATCGGGCCGCACAGTTGACCCACTCGTCATTTCGGTATGGGATGTCGAATTGGCCCCCGTCCGTTCACCCGCTCGGCACGAAGGCCCCCGGACCACCGCCAAGGACCGGGTCCCGTCCCGAAGGGCTCTCCCCGCATGCCTGTCCTCACCCGGCTCGTCCTGCCGCACGCCGACCCCCGGGCGAGCGACGGCCTGCCGACCCCGGACGACGAGGACGCCGACTTCGGCCTGCTGCGCGCCCGCTGGACCCCGCGCGGCCTGGAACTCACCGGCTACGCCCGCCCCGACGGCACGGACACCGCCCGCCCCGGCTCCGCCTGGACCTGGCTGACCCTGCACCGCGGCGAGGACGAGCCGCCCGTCCACCTCCGGTCCAGACCCCGGCGGCTGCCCGAGGTCACCGACGACAGCGCCCAGCCCGACCACAACCACGACTGGTCCGGCTTCACCGCCCTGGTCGAACCGCGCCGGCTGCGCCGCGGCGAGGAGTGGCTGCTCGGCGACTGGCAGGTCGGGACCACCCTGTTCACCCGGCCCCGCCCCACCCGGCTGCGCCGCCAGTACGGCACGCTCGCCCCGCACTGGTGCGGCTCCGGCGAGTACCCGCCCGCCCACTGGGTCGACCACGACGTCCGGCTCCAGCCGTACTTCGACGACGGCCGGCTCTGCCTGCGGCTCGAACGCCCGGGCGTCCGGCTCACCCACGCCGTCCCCGACCCCGACGGCCTCGACCTGCGCGGCACCGCCGGGCACTGCCCGCCCGGCACCGTGCTCCGGCTGCGCCACCGGGAGAGCGACGCCGTCCTCGAACGGCCGGTCGCCCGCACCGGCAACACCTTCGCCGTCCACCTGCCGTACCGGCCGTTCACGGACGACGGGCGCGGCACCGGCGACCTCGAACACTGGGACGCCGACCTGCTGCGCCCGGACGGCTCCGCCGAGCAGCTCACCCTGGACGAGCGCGGCGGCCCGGTGGCCGGCCAGCACCCGCTGCCCGGCCGCCCCGACCGCGTGCTCTACCTCAAGCACCTGGCCGACGGCCGGCTCCAGTTCTGCGTCCAGCCCGCGGCCGGCTACGTCCGGCAGGTCGCCGTCCGGGCCGGCGGCTTCGAACTCACCGGCGACTGCCCCGGCGACGAGCCGCTCGACCTGGTGCTCCGGCACAGCGGCAACGGCGGCGAGGTCCGCCACCCCGTCGACCGCGGCACCGACGGCAGCTTCCGGATCCGGCTGCCCGCCACCCGCACCGGCTCCGACGGCACCGCCCTGCCGCTGCGCAAGGGCATCTGGGAGGCCGCCCTGCACCCGGCCGGACGCCCCGGCCCGGCCCGCCCGCTGATCGCCGCCCCCGCCGCCCTGCCCGCCCTGCCCGCCGCCACCCAGGCCGGCGGCAAGCGGATCCTGCTGCAACGGCGCTGGCACGACACCCTGCTGCTGGACTCCACGCCCGTCCTCACCGCCACCGAGCGCAGCGCCTGGGCGCAGCAGCGCCAGCGCACCGCCGGCTACCCCGCCGCCCGCCGCGAGCCGCTGCGCGAGGCCGTGCTCTACGACGTGTTCGGCGGCCGTGGCTACTCCGACTCACCCCGTGCGGTGCACGCCGAACTCGCCCGTCGCGGGGCCGCCCTGGAGCACCTCTGGGTGGTCGACGACGCCCAGGCCGAGCTGCCCGCCGGCGTCCGCCCGGTCCGGATCTGGAGCCCGGAGTGGTACCGGGCGCTGGCCACCAGCCGCTACCTGGTCGGCAACACGCACTTCCCGGACTTCCTGCGGCGCCGCCCCGGCCAGGTGGTCGTGCAGACCTGGCACGGCTCGCTGCTCAAGCGGATCGCCCACGACGTCGACAACCCCTGGCTGGCCGACCACGGCTACCTGGAGGCCCTCGACCGGGAGACCCCGCAGTGGAGCCTGCTGCTCTCCCCCAGCGCGTTCGCCACCCCGATCCTGCGCCGGGCCTTCCGCTACGACGGCGAGATCCTGGAGGCCGGCTACCCGCGCGGCGACCTGCTGGCCCGGCCGGACGCGGCGCGCGCCGCGGACGTCCGCCGCCGGCTCGGCATCCCCGACGGCAAGCGGGTCGTGCTGTACGCACCGACCTGGCGCGAGGACCAGCAGCACGGCGACGGCGACGGCTTCCGGCTGGGGCTGCGGATCGACCTCGACCACGCCCGGCGTGCCCTCGGCCTCGACCACGTGCTGCTGATCCGCCCGCACGTGCACGTCCGCGAGCCGCTGCCCGGCGCCGGCGACGGCTTCCTGTACGACTGCGGCGACTACCCCGACGTCCAGGAACTGCTGCTGATCGCGGACGTGCTGGTCACCGACTACTCGTCGATCATGTTCGACTTCGCGATCACCGGCCGCCCGATGCTCTTCTTCACCTACGACCTGGAGCACTACCGGGGCACGCTGCGCGGCTTCTACTTCGACTTCGAGCGGGAGGCCCCCGGGCCGCTCGTCCCCACCTCCGCCGGGCTGCTCGGCGAGCTGCGCGCCCTCGCCGACGGCGGCGCCCCGCTGCCGGCCGGGTACGAGGAGCGCTACCGCCGCTTCCGGGCCACCCACTGCGGGCTGGACGACGGCGGCGCAGCCCGCCGGGTGGTCGACCGGATGCTCGGACTCGGGCGGGCCTGACCGGCCCCGGCCGCGGCACCCGGCCGCGGCCGGTCAGGAGAAGTCGTAGGCCCGCCAGGGCCGCCAGACCTCGTCGGCGTCGAACCGGGAGAGGCTGAAGCCGGGCACCTCGAAGGCCGCCCGGAAGCCGCGGGCCTGCTCGTACGCCTGGTCCAGTGCGTCCTCCGGCAGGCCGTGGGCCACCGTGACGTGCGGGTGGTACGGGAAGGCCAGCTCACGGGCCAGCGGGCCGGAGCGGACGTCCGCCTCCAGCAGCCGGCACTCCTGCGCGCCCTCGTCGACCCGGACGAAGACCACCGGGGAGACCGGGCGGAAGGTGCCGCCGCCCCGGAGGAGCATCCGGAACGGCCGGTGCGCGCGGGCCACCTCCGCCAGGTGCTCCTCGATCTTCGGCAGGTCCGCGGCCGCCACCTCGGTCGGCGGCAGCAGGGTGACGTGGGTGGGTATCGACCGGGCCAGCGGGTCGCCGTGCCCGGCCCGCGCGTCCTGGATCGCCGAGCCGTACGGATCCGGGACGCTCACGGACACGCCGATGGTGACGACCTCGGGGAGGTCGCCGTGCGCCGCGGAGCCCGCCGGCGGCGTCACCGCTTGGCGGCCGGGAGGAAGCCGATCCGGTCGTAGACGGTCTCCAGCGTCTGCGACGCCACCTCCCGGGCCTTCTCCGCGCCGATCGCCAGGACGCGGTCCAGCTCGGCCGGGTCGTCCAGGAAGCCGTGGGTGCGCTGCTGGAACGGCGTCACCCACTCGGTGAACAGCTCGGCCAGCTCGGTCTTCAGGGCGCCGTACATCTTGCCCTCGAAGTGCGCGACCAGCTGGTCGATCGAGAGGCCGCTGAGCGCCGAGTGGATCCGCAGCAGGTTGGAGACGCCCGCCTTCTCGTCCTCGTCGTAGGAGACGACGGTGCCGGTGTCGGTGACGGCGCTCTTGAACTTCTTGGCGCTCACCTTCGGCTCGTCCAGCAGGTTGACCAGGCCCTTGGCCGAGGAGGCGGACTTGCTCATCTTGGCGCCCGGGTCCTGGAGGTCCAGGATCTTCGCCGTCTCCTTGAGGATGTACGGCTTCGGCATGGTGAAGGTCGGGCTGTAGCGGGTGTTGAAGCGCTCCGCGAGGTCGCGGGTGAGCTCCAGGTGCTGGCGCTGGTCCTCCCCGACCGGCACCGCGTCCGCCTGGTAGAGCAGGATGTCGGCAATCTGGAGGACCGGGTAGGTGAACAGGCCGACCGAGGTGCCCGCGGCGCCCTGCTTGGCCGACTTGTCCTTGAACTGGGTCATCCGGGAGGCCTCGCCGAAACCGGTGAGGCAGTTCATCACCCAGCCGAGCTGCGCGTGCTCGGGCACGTGGGACTGGATGAAGAGGGTGCAGCGCTCCGGGTCCAGACCGGCGCCGAGCAGCTGGGCGGCGGAGATCCGGGTGTTCTGGCGCAGCGTCGCCGGGTCCTGTTCGACGGTGATCGCGTGCAGGTCGACCACCATGTAGAAGGCGTCGTTGGCCTCCTGGAGGTCGACCCACTGGCGGACCGCGCCGAGGTAGTTGCCGAGGTGGAACGACCCGGAGGTGGGCTGGATCCCGGAGAGAACCCGGGGACGGTCCTTGACCGGACCAGTGACCGCTGCGTTGACCATGCGGGCCATTGTTCCAGTTCCACCGACCGGTCAGGAAACGTCTGGCCCTGGAGGTTCCGCCAGTGTGACGGCACTCACCCCGACCCGGGCGATCCGCCGGCCCTCCAGCTTGGCCACCGTCAGCCGGACCTCCTCGGCGCCGATCGGGATCCGGACCTGGTCGCCGTCGGCCGGCAGCCGGCCCAGGGCGGCCACCAGGCAGCCGGCCACCGTCTCGTAGGGGCCCTCGGGCAGTGTGACGCCGGTCTCCTCGGTGAAGTCGCCGAGGTTCAGCAGGCCGTCCAGCTCCATGCCGCCGCCGGCCAGCCGGCGGGTGGTGCTGGGCTCCTGGGAGTCGTACTCGTCGCGGATCTCGCCGATCACCTCCTCGACGAGGTCCTCCAGGGTGACGATGCCGGCGGTGCCGCCGTACTCGTCGACCACGATCGCCAGGTGGTGCCCCTCCCGGCGCATCTCGCCCATCGCCTCCAGCACCCGTTTGGTGCCGGGCAGCAGCTTGACCGGGCGGGCCAGGTCGCGGACCTTGGCGGCCTGCTCGCCGCGGGAGCCGTAGAGGTCCCGGACGTGCACGAAGCCGGTGACGGCGTCGTAGCTGCCCTCGACCACCGGGTAGCGGGAGTGCGGCGAGGAGCTCGCCTGCTCGCGGACCGCGGCGAGCGGCCGCTCGGCGTCCAGGAAGGTCACCTCGGTCCGCGGGACCATCACCTCGCGCAGCTGGCGCTCCCCGGCGGAGAACACGTCGGCGATCAACGCCCGCTGGTCGCTGCCGAGTTCGGTGTTGGCGGCGACCAGGCCGCGCAGCTCCTCGGAGCTCATCGAGCCACGGCCGGCGGCCGGGTCGCCGCCGAGGAGGCGGACCATCAGGTCGGTGGAGTGGCCGAGCAGCCAGATCGCCGGCCGCAGCGCCACCGACATCACGTCGACCACGGGGGCGGCCAGCAGGGCGATGGAGTCGGCGCGCTGCAGGCCGATCCGCTTCGGGGTCAGCTCGCCGAGCACCAGCGAGACGTAGCTGATCGCCAGGGTCAGCCCGACCAGCGAGACGGCGTCGGCGACGCCCGCGGTCAGCCCGGCCCGGACGAACAGCGGGGCGACCTTGCCGGCCAGCGTGTCCGCACCGAACGCGGCGGACAGGAAACCCATGCAGGTCACCCCGACCTGGACGGCGGCCAGGAAGCGGTTCGGATCCGCCGCCAGGTGGGCCGCCCGGGAGGCCCGCCGGGTGCCGCGTGCCTCCAGGGACCGGATCTGGCCCTCGCGCAACGAGATCAGCGAGATCTCGGCCACGTTGAACAGGCCGCCCAGCATGATGAAGACGAGTACGAGTGCCGCGTCCTCGATGGTTTCGCTCACGGGGGGTCAGTGTAGAGCGACGGCCCGCCGCCTCGGTGGGAGGCGGCGGGCCGGGTGCGTCAGCGGGGCTGCGCTCAGATCAGGCCGAGGCCCTGGACGGCGTCGCGCTCCTCGACCAGCTCGTTGACCGAGCCGTCGATGCGGCCGCGCGAGAAGTCGGAGATCTCCAGGCCCTGGACGATCTCGAACCGGCCGTCCTTGGTGGTGACCGGGAACGAGGAGATCAGGCCGGCCGGGACGCCGTAGGAGCCGTCGGAGACGACACCCATCGAGGTCCAGTCGCCCTCGGCGGTGCCGTTGACCCAGGTGTGCACGTGGTCGATGGCGGCGTTGGCGGCCGAGGCGGCCGAGGAGGCGCCACGGGCCTCGATGATGGCCGCGCCGCGCTTGGCGACGGTCGGGATGAAGTCGTTCTCCAGCCAGCCCTGGTCGGCACCGACGGCCTCGAAGGCCGGCTTGCCGGCGATCTCGGCCTGGAAGATGTCCGGGTACTGGGTGGCGGAGTGGTTGCCCCAGATGGTGACGCGCTTGATGTCGGAGACGGCGGCACCGGTCTTCAGCGCCAGCTGGCCGACGGCCCGGTTGTGGTCCAGGCGGGTCATCGCGGTGAAGCGCTCGGCCGGGACGTCCGGGGCGTTGCGCTGGGCGATCAGGGCGTTGGTGTTGGCCGGGTTGCCGACGACCAGGACCTTGATGTCGTCCGCGGCGTGGTCGTTGATGGCCTTGCCCTGCGGGCCGAAGATGCCGCCGTTGGCCTGCAGCAGGTCGCCGCGCTCCATGCCGGCGGTGCGCGGGCGGGCGCCGACCAGCAGTGCGACGTTGGCGCCGTCGAAGGCCTCGTTGGCGTCAGCGGTGATCTTGATGTCGCGCAGCAGCGGGAACGCGCAGTCGATGAGCTCCATGGCGGTGCCCTCGGCGGCCTTGACGCCCTGCGGGATCTCCAGGAGGCGCAGGTTCACCGGGACGTCGGCGCCGAGCAGGTGGCCCGAGGCGATGCGGAAGAGCAGCGCGTAGCCGATCTGGCCGGCCGCTCCGGTGATGGTGACGTTGACGGGGGTGCGGGTCATTTCTACCTTCTCCAGCAGATCGCCAGGCGCCCCAGGCACACCGGCGCTGGAGCCGAGAACGGTCTCTCGACATCGAGAGACCGGCGTCAGGTTATCGCAAAGGGAAGCGTACGCCGCGTGTGCGGTCGTGGCTGATACGTCACAACGGGATCGGCCCCCGCGAACCCCGGGCGCGGGGCCGCCCGGCCCGGACACGGGCCGGGCCCCGCAGGCGGTCGCCTGCGGGGCCCGGTCGCGTACCGCGGTGCTCCGGGAGGAGCGGCGGATCAGGAGAAGTAGCCGAAGACGTCCGCGATCACCTGGGCGGAGCCGCCCCCGAGGTTGGCCAGCTCCACCTTGCCGTCGGCGCCGATCGGGACGGTGACCAGGTTGGCGACCGTCGCCCCGGTGGTCCAGTTCAGGTTGGAGGAGTCCGGGCGGGCGGTGCCCGAGGGCCAGGCGGTCAGGAACCCCGCCGACTGCGGCTCGGTCACCGTCACGTTCAGCACCACGGTCCGCGCGCCGGCCAGCTCCCGCCGGCCGGAGAGGTCGAGGGTGACCTTCCCGCCGGGGGCGACCGCGCCCGGGCCCTGCCGGGTGTCCAGCAGGCGGGACGGGCCCGCGCTGTGGAACGTGCTGCCGGCCGGGTCGTCGGAGTAGTACCCGAAGACGTCGGCGATCAGGTGCGAGGTGCCGCCGGCGGCGTTGCGGAGGTTGACCCGGCCGTCGGCGCCGACCGGCACCACCACGTGGTTCGGCAGCGTCTGCCCGGCCGTCCAGTTCAGGTTGGAGGAGTCCGGGCGCGGCGTGCCCGACGGCCAGGCGGTCAGGAAGCCCGCCGACTGCGGCTCGGTCACCGTCGTGTTGAGCACCACGGCCTTGACGCCGCTCTGCGGCAGGCCGGCGCGGCCGGCCACCTGGAGCGACACCTCGCCGCCGGCGGGCACCGGGTCCGATCCCGGGCGGCCGACGGCCTCCCGGGTGTCCAGCAGCCGGGCCGGGTTCACCGAGGAGAAGGTGGAGCCGGCCGGGTCGGTGCTGTAGTAGCCGAAGACGTCGGCGATCAGGTGCGCGGAGCCCCCGGCGGCGTTGCGGAGGTCGACCCGGCCGTCGGCGCCGACCGGCACCACGACCTGGTTGGCCACGGTCTGGCCGGCCGTCCAGTTCAGGTTGGAGGAGTCCGGGCGCGGCGTGCCCGACGGCCAGGCGATCAGGATCCCCGTCGACCGGGCCTCGGTCACCGTCATGTTGAGCACCACGGCCTTCACCCCGGACTGCGGGACCCCGGCGCGGCCGGCGATCTGCAGTGACACCTCCCCGCCGGGCGCCACCGGGTCCGACCCCGGGCGCCCGACGGCCTCCCGGGTGTCCAGCAGCCGGGCCGGCGCCAGCGGTGTGAACCGGCTGCCCTCCTCCGCGGTCGCGTTGACCACGTGGATGCGCTGCCCGTCCGGGTCGGTCCAGGCCACGTCCGGGCCGGTGCGGTCCACCGTCCAGGCCGAGTCCGTCTCCCGGAGGGTCTTCCAGTGGTCGCCGGAGGCCAGCGTGCGGACGGTGACGCTGCTCTCGTCGCCGTCGGCCGCGATGCCGGCGCGGAAGTCCAGCAGCAGCAGCTTGCCGTTGGCGCGGTCCTGGCGGACGAGGTAGCCGTCACCGAGCAGGGCCTCCCGGCCCTGGCCGTTGTTGAAGTTGCCGGTCGCGATCACCGGGACCTTGAGCGTCTTGCGCGTGGCGGTGTCGAAGACGCCGCTGGTGCGCAGCGTCCCGTCGTTGTCCTGGCAGCCCCAGTGGACCCAGCGCCCGACGGCCTGGAGCATGGTGACCCTGCACGGGGCCGTGAAGGTGTCGTGGACGTTGTAGCCGGTCACGTCGGTGGCCGTCACCGTGGTGCTGCCCTCGTTGGCCCGCCAGAGCGTCTCCCCCTGGACGGCGGCGGCGGTCGCGGCGGTCTGCAGCAACTGGGCACCGGTGTCGAGGTCGCCGACCACGACGACCCGGTTGGACAGGTGGTTGCCGGAGGACTGGGCGAGGACGACGTAGCGGCCTGCCGCGTCCATCGTCCGCAGGCCCGGGATCCCGGTGACCCGGACGCTGGAGGAGCCCCACTCGTGGGAGTCGGCCCGGTGCGCCAGCGCCCTGTCCCCGTACACCGGATCCCCGGCGAGGAACCGCTGGTCACCGGTGGACCGGAGGGTGGCGCAGGAGGCCGTGGCGGAGTAGCAGTCGGTCAGGTCGTGGAGGGTGTTGAGCGTCTCGGACAGCTCGACCGGGGTGGCCGCGCCGGACAGCCGGTGGCTGCGGTAGGACCCGGTGGTGTCGGCCGGGTGGAAGTCCACCGTGTCGGAGGCGACGGTGAGCGTGCCGCCGCCGAGCGTCAGCCCGAAGACCGTGGCGGGCGCCGCCGGGACGTCGGTCAGCTTGGCGACCGCGGGCCGCTCGCCGGCGCCCGTGAGCCGGTAGACGGCGGTGTCGCGCTGGCCGTCGCCGGAGACGTGCTCGGTGCCGATCGCGATCAGCGAACCGTCCGGCGCGGGCAGCAGCTGGGTGTCCGCGCTGTCCAGCACGGACTGGACGGTGCCGGAGGTGGAGCCGAGCGGGGTCGCACCCAGCGGGCGGCCGCGGTAGTCGCCGGAGCTCCTCGTCGACGCGGTGGCGATCAGCCAGTCGCCGGCCAGCCGCAGCTCGCCCGAGTTCTCGCCGCCCACGTAGGTGGAGCCCAGCACGGTCTGCGGCTGGGCCCGGTCGAGCAGGTCGGCGGTGGTCCCCATCCCGGTGCCGTGGCGCACGATGCGGTTCTTGGCCAGCCGGAAGGTGTAGGAGAACTCGAACTGGCCGCCGTCCGGGAGCTCGGTGACCGAGCCGGTGGCGAGGTCGACCAGGGCGCTGTGCAGCACGTCGTCGAGGCGGTACCGCAGGATCACCGAGGTCCGGTCGCCGTCGTGCACCGAGGCCACGAGGGCGGCCGCGGCGGGGAGCGCCACCCTGGTGCGGACGACGGTGCCGCCGTCGAGCCGGTTGAGGTACCAGCCGGTGACGGTGGAGCCGGTGCCCTCGGAGGTCAGTACCGTCCGGCCGTAGGTGCCGGCGTAGGTCTGCCCGGCGGGGATGCCGATGCTGCCGGCCGCCACCGGGGTGCCGGTGGCCAGCGAGTAGAGGTCGACCTTGCCCGCCGAGGGCACGGCGACGGTGTCGGAGGAGGTGCCGTAGCGGTGGTCCGGCGCGCCCCGGTAGTAGCCGGACGGCACGCCCTGCCGGAGGTCGGACTCCAGCGCGGCGGGCAGCCGCAGGCCGGTGTCGGTGGTGGCGCCGGTGTCGTACCTGGTCCACAGCAGTCGGTCACTGCCCTCGCGGGCGTGCAGCAGGCCGGTGTCGCCGGCCACGAACAGCTGGTCGCGGGCCGGGATGCCGCGCGGGGCGGCGGGCAGCACCAGCTCGCCGGGCGCACCGGAGGCGGTCGCGGCCGGTGCCGGGGCGGCCGTGGCGGGCACCGCCGGGCCCAGGGCGGCGGCGCCGGTGGCCAGCGCCAGCGCGGCGGCGCCGAGTACGCGACGCACACGCACGGAGCGTCTTGCAGTGAGATCCATCGCAGCCCTCTCTCGGGCGAACGGGAGCAGAGAGGGCGTCAGGCGAAGTGCAGCTCCGGCCAAGGCCGTTACGGCCCGAACCGGCCCCCCGCACACAACGGTCCCCCCACGAACGGCGGGAGCATACCAACCGGTGATCTTGCTGCGCACAGGGGTTTCCGCGAACGCGGCCAGGGGACGGGCCGGGCCCCACAGGCGG
Organism: Kitasatospora sp. NBC_01560; assembly: GCF_045208415.1. Taxonomy (NCBI): domain Bacteria; kingdom Bacillati; phylum Actinomycetota; class Actinomycetes; order Kitasatosporales; family Streptomycetaceae; genus Kitasatospora; species Kitasatospora sp. NBC_01560. Next base: position 3,907,750 of record NZ_CP109364.1, read on the forward strand.
CTGCCTGCGGGGCCCGGTCACGTACCGCGGTGGTTCGGGGGAGCCGGTGGTTCAGGAGAACCAGCGGCTCAGGAGAAGTAGCCGAAGACGTCCAGGACGAGGTGGGTGGAGCCGCCGCTGAGGTTGCCCAGGTTCACGCTGCCGTCGGCGCTCAGCGGGACGGTGACCAGGTTCGGCACGGTCTGGCCGGCCGTCCAGTTCAGGTTGGAGGAGTCCGGGAGATCGGTGTCGGCGGGCCAGGCGGTCAGGAAACCGTCCGCCTGCGTCTCGGTCACCGTCACGTTCAGCACCACGGCCTTCGCGCCGGGCAGCGCCGGGTGGCCGCCGAGGCCGAGGGTGCCGGCCTGGAAGGCGCCCAACGGCGAGTTGGTCGTCCGGGTGTCCACCAGGCGGCCCGGGCCCACACCGTGGAAGGTGGTGCCGGCCGGGTCGTCCGAGTAGTAGCCGAAGACGTCGGCGACGAAGTCGGTCGAGCCGCCCGCCGCGTTGTAGAACGACACCTTGCCGTCGGCGCCGACCGGGACCACGACGTGGTTCGACTTGGTCTGGCCCGGCGTCCAGTTGATGCTGGACACGTCCGGCTGCTCGATGCCCGACGGCCACACCTTGACGAAGCCGTTCGACTCCGGCTCGGTGACCGTCACGTTCAGCACGACGGCCTTCACGCCGGTCTGCGGCACACCGCCGCGGCCGGCGACCTGGAGGTCCACCTGACCGCTGCCGGGCACCGGCGTGGTGCCCGGAACGCCCACCGCGGCCCGGGTGTCGAGCAGGCGGCCCGGGCTCAGCGAGGAGAAGGTGGAGCCGGCGGCCTGGTCGTCGGTGTAGTAGCCGAAGACGTCGACGATCCCCTGGACCCGCGGCGTGTCGCCGGACATCAGGCCGGTCTTGCCGGGGCTGAGGAGCACCACGTTGCCGTCGTCGCCCACCGGGACGACGACCTGGTTCGACACGGTCTGGCCGGCCGCCCAGTTCAGGTTGGAGGAGTCCGGCTCCGCGATGCCCGTGGGCCCCATCTTCAGAAAGCCGGGGGAGTGCGTCTCGGTGACCGTCACGTTCAGCACGACGGACTTCACCCCGGTCAGCGGCACGCCGCCGTTGCCGGCGATCTTCAGTATCTGGGGGTGGCTGTTGTACAGCGGGCTGAACCCCGGCTTGCGGGTGTCCAGCAGGCGGGCCGGTGTCACCGGCACGAAGCGCTGGCCGGCCTCGGCGGTCACGCCGGCCGGCGCCGCGGCGGCCTTACCGGCCGCGGACAACGGGGCCGGCGTGCCGACCAGGGGAAGCGGGGTGGGCGCGCCGACCACGGGGGCCGGGGCCGCCGTGGCGGGCACCGCCAGGCCCAGGGTGGCGGCGCCGGTGGCCAGCGCCAGGGCGGCGGCGCCGAGTACGCGGCGCACGCGCACGGATCGCTGTGCAGTGAAGTCCATCGAGGCCCTCTCTCGGGCTAACGGAGACGAGAGGGAACCATGCCGAAGTGCAGCACGGGACAAGGCCGTTGCGGCCCGAACCGTCCCCCCGCACACAATCCCCCCACGAACGGCCGGAGCATACCAACGCTCGATCTTCGAACGCACACCGGTTTTCCGGCATGCGGACGGCCCCCGCCCGGGGGTACCGGGCGGGGGCCGTCACGGGGTGGGCCGGCTCAGTGCTTGGGCCGGCTCAGTGCTTGGGCCGGCTCAGTGCTTGGGCCGGCCGATCAGCTGGCCGATGTTGTCCAGCAGCGGGATCTCCAGCCACGGATTGGGCTGGGCCACCAGGGTCAGCAGCACGATCGACAGGCCCAGGAAGCCCAGCACGATCACGTCGGTGAACCGGCTGCGCACCGCCAGCATGCCGACCTCGGGCAGGACCAGCCGGAGCACCGCGCCGAGCAGCACGCCGCCGCCGAGGATCAGCAGCCCGTACTTGAAGCCGTCCTTGAAGTCGGCGAACCAGGTCACCGCGAGTCCGGCCGCGACCACCAGCAGGACCAGCGTTATCGGCCACTGCCGCACCGGCAGCGCGTGGTCGCGCCCGAGCGCCGCGGCCGAGCCCTCGGGGGGCAGGGTGCCGGTGGTCTTCACCGGCCTGCGCCGCGACCGCGCCGGTCGTGCTTGGTTCATGGCTCGCCCTTCCTCCGGTCCCGGTTTCCTGGGTCTCAGACGCCGGCGCGGCGCTCGGCCGCCACGACGATGTTGTTCAGCAGCATGGCGCGGGTCATCGGGCCGACGCCGCCCGGGTTCGGGGAGATCCAGCCGGCGACCTCGGCCACGCCCGGGTGGACGTCACCGACGATCCGGCCCTCGCTGCGGCTGACGCCGACGTCCAGCACGGCCGCGCCGGGCTTGACGTCCTCCGGCTTGACCAGGTGCGGCACGCCCGCGGCGGCCACGACGATGTCGGCCTTGCGCAGGTGGTAGGCGAGGTCCCGGGTGCCGGTGTGGCAGAGGGTGACGGTGGCGTTCTCGCTGCGGCGGGTGAGCAGCAGGCCGATCGAGCGGCCGACGGTGACACCGCGGCCGATCACGACCACCTCGGCGCCGTTGATCGCGACGTCGTGGCGGCGCAGCAGCTCGACGATGCCGAGCGGGGTGCAGGGCAGCGGGCCCTCGATGCCCAGCGCGAGGCGGCCCAGCGAGGTGGGGTGCAGGCCGTCGGCGTCCTTGTCCGGGTCCATCAGCTCCAGGACGGGGTTCTGGTCGAGCCCCTTGGGCAGCGGGAGCTGGACGATGTACCCGGTGCAGGCGGGGTCGGCGTTGAGCTCGTGGACGACGTTCTCGACGTCCTCCTGGGTGGCGGTCGCGGGCAGCTCGCGCTGGATCGAGGCGATGCCGATCTCCGCGCAGTCCTTGTGCTTGCCGTTGACGTACCAGCGGCTGCCCGGGTCGTCGCCGACCAGGACGGTGCCGAGGCCGGGCGTGATGCCCTTCGCCTTGAGGGCCGCCACGCGGACGGCGAGTTCGGACTTGATCGCGGCGGCGGTGGCCTTGCCATCGAGAATCTGGGCAGTCATGACCCCATTCTCCCGGATCGCGGCGGTGGGCCGCGCCAGCCCCCGGGCGAGGCCGCCCGGCGCCCGCGCGGAGCCCCGCGGGCGGGGCGGAAGGTGCGGGGCACGTTGCGGTTGCGCCACAGTCCGGTCCGCCGCGCGAGCGCGGCTGGACAGCGCCGGGCCGCCCGGACGACGATGAGCGGGCATTCCCTGCCGCATCCGGCCCGGTGACGGGCCGACGGAACCACCGGCGGGGCACACCCGGGGGAAGAACAGAGTGAGCCGACCACACCACACCGTGCCGCCGGACCGCAACGGCGGCGTGCCGCCGTGCCCGCAGCCGTCGGCGTTCCCGTCCGCACCGCTGCCACCGGCACCGCGGCCCGCACGGCCCTGAGGGCCGACACGCCCGGGCCCGGACGGCCCGTACCGGCCCGCCCGCACCGTGCCGGCGCCCCACCGCGCCGGTACCGCACCCGTCCGCGCCGCACGCACCCGTCGCCGCGCTCCGCTATCGTCCCGTCCGTCCGGCGGCCCGACCCGCCGGTCCGATCCGGGTCCTCCGCTGTCCCGTTCCCGTCCCCACATCCTGCCCGGAGGCATCGATGAGTTACCCGCCCGACCCGAACAACCCGTACGGCCAGCCCCAGCAGCCCGGGTACGGCTACCCGCAGCAGGCCCCGCCGGCCGCCGGGTACGGCTACCCCCAGCAGCCGCCGCAGGCCCCCGGGTACGGCGTGCCGCAGCAGCCGGCGTACGGGTACGCGCCGGTCCCGGGCACCATCCAGGCGAACAACGGCTACATCAACGTCGCGCACCTGGGCACCGTGAAGATCGCCACCATGGGCCAGCGGTTCGCCGCCCGGCTGATCGACGGCCTGTTCTTCGGCGCGCTGTACGCGGTGTTCGCGATCTTCGGCGTCCTCGGCGCGCTCGGCGTCGCCAAGGACCAGCAGGACTGCAGCTCGAAGCTGGACTACAGCACGTCCAGCTACAGCGGCACCAACTCGGCGTACTACGACTGCATCCACGCCAACTCGCAGGCCGCGACCGGCTGGTTCGTCACGTCGATGCTGCTGTTCGGCCTCTTCATGGCGGTCGGCCTGCTGTACGAGTGGCTGCTGGTGGCCTTCACCGGTGCCACGCTGGGCAAGTTCGCGATGGGCCTGCGGGTCGTCAAGGAGAACAACGGCCAGGTCCCCGGCCTGGGCGGCGGCTTCATCCGCTTCATCATCCCGAGCGTCGGCAGCCTGCTCTGCGGCCTCGGCCAGCTGCTGGTCTACCTGTCCCCGTTCTTCGACAACTCCGGGAAGCTGCAGGGCTGGCACGACCGTGCCGCCGGCACCCTGGTGGTCAAGAAGTAACGCGCACCGCCGCACGACGGAGCGGCCCGGCCCCCTCGCGAGGGGGCCGGGCCGCTCCGTCGTTCACACCGCGGTCGTTCACACCGCGGTCGTTCGCACCGCGTCGCTCACACCGTCGTCAGTGGAAGAAGTGGCGGGTGCCGGTGAGGTACATGGTCACGCCGGCCTCGGCGGCGGCCGCGATCACCTCTTCGTCGCGGATCGAACCGCCCGGCTGCACCACGGCCCGGACGCCGCCGTCGAGCAGGATCTTCAGACCGTCCGCGAAGGGGAAGAACGCGTCGGAGGCCGCGTACGAGCCCTTCGCCCGCTCGCCGGCCCGCTCGACCGCGAGCTTCGCCGAGTCGACCCGGTTGACCTGGCCCATGCCGACGCCCACCGAGGCGCCGCCCTTGGCCAGCAGGATCGCGTTGGACTTGACGGCCCGGCAGGCCCGCCAGGCGAAGGCCAGCTCGGCCAGCTCGGCCTCGCCGAGCGCCTCACCGGTGGCCAGCGTCCAGGTCGCCGGGTCGTCGCCCTCGGCGTGCACCCGGTCGGTCTCCTGGAGCAGCACGCCGCCGGAGACCGGGCGCACCTCCTGGCGGTTGGCCGGGGCCTCGGGGGCGAGCAGCACGCGCAGGTTCTTCTTACGGGCGAGCACCTCGACGGCGCCGTCCTCGTAGCCCGGGGCCACCACGACCTCGGTGAAGATCGGGGCGATCTGCTCGGCCAGCGCCACGGTGACCGGGCGGTTGACCGCGATCACGCCGCCGTACGCGGAGACCGGGTCGCACTCGTGCGCCTTGCGGTGCGCCTCGGCGACGTCCGCGCCGGTCGCGATGCCGCACGGGTTGGCGTGCTTGATGATCGCGACGGCCGGCTCGGCGTGGTCGTAGGCGGCGCGGCGGGCGGCGTCGGTGTCGACGTAGTTGTTGTACGACATCTCCTTGCCGTGCAGCTGCTCGGCACCGGCCAGGCCGCCGGTGCCGTCGCTGTACAGCGCGGCGCCCTGGTGCGGGTTCTCGCCGTAGCGCAGCACGTTCTGGCGCTCCCACGTGGCGCCCAGGAACTCCGGGAACCGCTCGTCGCTCGGCGCGTAGCCGGCCTCGAACCAGGAGGCGACGGCGACGTCGTAGGCCGCGGTGTGCGCGAACGCGGCACCGGCCAGGCGCTTGCGGGTGGCCAGGTCGAAGCCGCCCTCCTGGGCGGCCTTCAGCACGTCGCCGTAGCGGGCCGGGTCCACCACGACGGCGACCGACGGGTGGTTCTTGGCGGCGGCGCGGACCATGCTCGGGCCGCCGATGTCGATCTGCTCGACGCACTCGTCCGGGGTGGCGCCCGAGGCGACGGTGGCCTTGAACGGGTAGAGGTTCACCACGACCAGGTCGAAGGGCTCGACGCCCAGCTCGGCCAGCTGCTCGCGGTGCGACTCCAGACGGAGGTCGGCGAGGACGCCGGCGTGCACCCGGGGGTGCAGCGTCTTGACGCGCCCGTCCAGGCACTCGGGGAAGCCGGTCAGCTCGGAGACCTCCGTCACCGGCACGCCGGCGGCGGCGATCCGGCCGGCGGTGGAGCCGGTGGAGACGATGGCGACCCCGGCGGCGTGCAGGCCCTGGGCCAGCTCCTCCAGACCGGTCTTGTCGTACACGCTGATCAGCGCGCGACGGATCGGACGGACATTCTCGGAGACGGGGGGCGTGGTGCTGGGGGCGGCGCTCATGCCGGGATCCATACCTTTCGGTCCTCGATGCGGTGACCTTCGCGGGCCAGCCGGCCCACGACGTCGACGAGCAGCTTTCGCTCGACAGTCTTGATGCGCTCGTGCAGCGCGTCGCCGCCATCGGCGTGGTCGGCGTCGGTGACCTCCACGACGCCCTGCGCGATGATCGGCCCGGTGTCCACCCCGGCGTCGACCAGGTGGACGGTGCAGCCGGTGACCTTCACCCCGTACGCGAGGGCGTCGGTGACGCCGTGGGCGCCGGGGAAGGCGGGCAGCAGTGCGGGGTGGGTGTTGACGATCCGTCCGGCGAAGGCGGCGACGAAGCCGGGGCCGAGGATCTTCATGAAGCCGGCCGTGACCACGAGGTCCGGTTCGTGGCCGGCGACGGAGGCGGTCAGCACGCGGTCCCAGTCGGCCCGGTCGGCGAAGTCCTTGACCCGGTGCACGAAGACCGGCAGGCCGGCGCGCTCGGCGCGCTCCAGGCCGGCGATGGCGTCGCGGTCCGCTCCGACGGCGACGATCTCGGCGCCGAAGGCCGGGTCGGCGGCGGCGTCGAGCAGTGCCTGCAGGTTGGTGCCGGAGCCGGAGACCAGCACCACCAGCCGGGCCGGTCCTGGTGTGCGGGGCGGGAAGAGCTGAGCGGGGGCGGCGGCCACTGCGCGATTCTCCGTAGGTCGGGCGCCGCCCGCTGGTACGTCCACCGGTGGTGGGGCCACTACGAACGGCAGGTCGAGCGAGGGGGAACACCGGGAGAACCCGCCGCGACGCGGACCCCGGGGAACCTCTGCGAGCTGCTGACCGTCACCACGATAACGGCTGGTCCGACGGCCTCCGAAACGCCGTCTCGGCGCTACGCGCGTAGTTGAGACGGGGATCTCGTCGGCCGATCCGCACGGACGCCCGGGCGGGTGTTCCGGCCGCTGCGTCGGCCCCGAGGGGTGCCCGCGGACGCCTGCGGGATCATAGGGTGGCGCGGGCGTCCGCCCCACCGACGAGAAGGAATGGCCGAACCATGAGCAGCGGTGACGACACCGGCGAGCGCAACCCCTTCGCGCCGCCGCCGGCGGATGCCCCGGAGCAGCCGTGGCGGCCGCGCGATCCCGGCGCCTCCGGCGGACCGGACGCACCCGACGGCGAGGGCCCGGACGAGCGCCCGCTCGTCCCGCCGCCGCACCCCTGGAGCCCCGGCTACCAGGGCGGGCGCGGCTCCCGGCCGTCCGGCCCGCAGCCGCCCAAGCTCGACCCGGCCGACCCGGCGCAGCGCAAGGCCCGCAACGCGGCACTGGCCGGCATGGGCGCGCTGATCTGCGCGTTCGCCGCACTGCACTACGTGGCGCTGTTCGTCGGCGCGCTGGCCATCGTCTGGGGCGTCGGCGCGATGCGCACGCCCAGGCCGGCCCCCGGCCGGGCGGCCGTGACCGGTGCGGCGCCCGCCCCCGCCGCGGCCGGGCCCAACCCGCTGACCCCGGCCGCGCTCGCCGGGGTGCTCACCGGCGCGATGACGGTGGTCTTCGTCTCCTCGGTGATCGGGCTCAGCCTCTACTACAACGACTACGTGACCTGCGTCCGGGATTCTCTGACCGCCACCGGTGCGGACAACTGCGACCGGCTCGCGCCGAAGTGGTACGTGGACGTCACGACGAAGAGCGACTAGCCGACCGGCCCCCGCCCGGCGCGGGGGCGGGGGCAGAGTCGGGGTCGGGGTCCGTGGCTGCCGCGCCGTCCGGCGGCCCGCCCAGCCGGAGCACCAGCGCGTACGCGCCGGTGCGCAGCAGCAGCGCACCCCGGCGCGCACGGCCGGCCAGCGCGCCGCCCACGGCCGCGGTGCCGGCCAACGCGGCCCCGACGGCCCCGACGGCCCCGGCCGCCCCGACCGCCCCGCCGTCGGCAGCCGCAGTGCCCGCGGCCCGGCCGCCCGCCTCCCGACCGCCCGCCGTCCGATCGACCGCCCCGGCCAGCGCCAGCGCCCGGACCAGCAGCGCCCCCGGGCCCGCCACCACCTCGAACCAGCCCGCCGCCGCGAGGCCCGTACGCCACGGCACCGGGCCCAGCTCCGCCATCCGGCCGGCGGCCAGCGCGCCCCCCGAGAACCCGGCGAGCACCGCCGCCGCCGCTCCGAGCAGCAGCGCCGCCGCCAGCACCGCGACCACCGTCGCCACCGGGTGCCAGGGGCCGGCCGGGCCGGGGGCGCCCGCCGTACCCCCGACGTCCTCCGCCGTGCCTTCGGCGCCCTCAGGGCCCTCCGCTGTCCCGCTGCCCTCCGTAGCCCCGCTGCCCGCCACGGCCTCGGGGCCCTCCGCCGCCCGGCGGCCCAGCAGCAGCGCCGGCACCACCCCGGCCAGGGCCGGCAGCGCACAGGCGGCCCACCGCCAGCCGCCCGCCCCCGGCTCCGCCACCAGCGCGAACAGCGGGAACTCCGGCACCGGGCCCAACACGGCACCGGCCGGTGCCACCAGCGTCCCGGCCCCCACCGCGAACCCCGGCCCCAGCGCGTACGCCGCGGCCCAGAGCACCGCGTTCGGCAGCAGCACCACGCTCAGCAGCAGCAGCCCCACCACGGCGACCGGGCCGTACCCGAAGGCCGCCGTCGCCGGCCCGGCGCCGGCCACCGCGGCCAGCACCGCCGCCACCGCGACCACCGCCGCCCCGGCCGCGAGCAGGCCCGCGCCGCCCGCCAGCGCGGCCGTCCGGACCACCGCCGCGCCGCCGTCCGGCCGGGCCCAGGCCGGCGCCCGGTCCAGCACCCGCCGGCCCGCCCGCCACCAGGAAACGGGCCACCCGGCGGACCGGGCCGGCGGCCGGACGCCCGCCGCGCGGTCCGCCGTCCGGGCGCCGGCCGCCGTCGCGGCGGCGGCCAGCGCCGTCACCGCCAGCACGTCCGGCAGCACCCGCGACCGGAACAACCCCGCTCCCGAGCAGTGCAGCACCACCGCCACCGCCACCGCGCAGTAGCCGCACCACAGCGCCGACGGCCCGCCCCAGCGCGACCGGAGGCCACGCCGGGCCGCCACCCGGCCGCCGGCCCGGTACAGCTGCCCCACCGCCAGCAGACCGAGCAGCAGCGGAGTGGCGGTCAACGGGGCGTCCGCGGCGCCGCGCAGCACCGGCGCCCCGTGGCCGAGCAGCCAGAGCGCACCCGCCAGCCGGACCGCGCCCGCCGCGCCGTCGTCCGCGTACGGGGTCACCACCCAGAGTCCGAGCACCGGGACGGCGACCACCGCCAGGCCGAGCAGCGCCGTCCGCACCCCGGTGAGCATGTCGGCGAGGACCGGCCTGGTGCCCAGCTCCTGCGGCACTTCGACGATCGGACGGCCCATCAGCTGCGTCATGCGCCTCATGGTGCCAAGGCGACTCGCCATGCTCCGTGAAGAGGCAAACCGCCGTCGTGTCCCAGATTATTGGCTTATGCGCATTTTCAGACCCGGCTCTCCCGCCGCCCCCACCCCGGCCCGGAGCATCTGATGACCACGCCGCCGACCGCCGAGCGCCCCACCGGCGCCGCCACCTCCGCCACCGCCCCGCCGGCGGCCGACCGGCCCGCGCCGCCGAGCGGTTCCCGCAAGGGCCGGGCCGGACGCGGGCGGTCGGCCGGGGCCGCCGACGCCGCCCGGACCGTCGAGCCAGCGAGGCCCGCCGGGGCTGCCGGGGCCGCCGGAGGCAGGACGGCGGCGGACGCCGTCGGCGACCGGGCGGAGGCCGCCCGGCTGCTCCGGCAGCTGACGCCACGTGAAGCGCAGGCGCTGGCCCACCTCGCGGCCGGCCGGGGCCTCGACGAGTCGGCCGCCGCCCTCGGCGTCACGCCGGCCACCGCACGCAGCTACCGGCACCGGGCCCTGCGCAAGCTCGGCACCCGGACGCACGCCGAGATCGCCGCCTTCGCCGCCCTGCTGACCCCCGAGCGGAGCGCTCCACCCGCCGGGCACGTCGGGCCCGGTGCCCGGACCGATGCCCGGCCCCCGCGCCGGGGCGCCGCCCCGAAGCCCTCGACGTCCCAGCCATCCCCGAAGCCCGCCACGCCCTCGACGTCCCCGAAGCCCCCGCCGTCCCCGAAGCCGCCGACCCGCCACGGCACGAGCCCGGCGGACCGCCCCGCACAGCCCCCCGCTCCCACCCTGCCCCCCACCCCCATCCGGCCGGAGACCGCCGTGCCCCTCGACGCACCCACCGACCACCGTCGAACGAAGCCCGCGAGGCCCGCCACGCCGAGCGGCCGTCCGACGCCCGCCGCCGACGCGCCGACACCCGCACCCGCACCCGTACCCGCGGCAGCAGCAGCACCGGTGACGGACCGTCCCACGCCCGCGGCCGGCGCCCGCCCGCCGGCCCGGACGGACACTCCCGCACCGGGCACCCCAGCACCGGCCGCACCGGCCGCCTTCGAGGAGCTGTACGAGGCCGCCCACACCCGCCTCGTGCAGCAGGTCTTCCTGCTCACCGCCTGCAAGCACCGCTCCGTGCACTGCGTCCAGCGGGCCTTCGGCGAGGCCCGGCGGCAGTGGGACGAGGTGGCCGCCGGGCCCGACCCGGAGGGCTGGGTGCGGGCCCGGGCCGCGGAGGCCGCGCTCTCCCCCTGGCACCGCGGCGGACCGCGCCGGGCGCACGTCTGGCGCCTGCCGCACCGCCGGATCAAGGTCCGCCCGGCCGACGAGTCGCAGACGGTGCTGCCGGACCACGACCGGCTGACCGACCGCGACCGCGCGCTCCTCAAGGCGCTCAAGCGGCTCTCCCGCCCTCAGCGCCGCGCGCTGGTCCTGCACGACGGCCTGGGGCTGCCCGCCGCCGCGGTGGCCGTCGAGGTGGAGTCGACCCTGGCGGCCGCGGAGGGCCGGGTCTGGGCGGCCCGGACGGCCCTGGCGGCGTGGGTACCGGACCTCGCCGGGCCGGATCCGGCGGAGGAGGGTTTCGCGGACCGGCTCAGCGGTCTGCTGCACCGGGCCGCCGTCCGCGGCTGCCCGGAGCCGCACCGCCCGCCGGTGCCGGTGCTGCGCGCCCGGCACGGGCTGGCCAACGCGACCCGGACCGGGGCGGCGGCGCTGCTCACGGTGGCGGTCGCGGGGGCGACGGTGGCGACGTTGGCCGGGGGCGGGCCCGGTGTGCTGTTCCGGCCCGGGCCCGCCGATGCCCCGGCGACGACGGTCTGCGCCGCGACCGGCGCCGATGCCACCGTCCCCGCGGCCCCGGGGGCGGCGGCGACGGGCGTGCGCAGCATCTGGTGCAGCAACACGCCGGGCGTCGAGCCGGTCGTGCTGGACCCGCCGCCGCCGCGGCCGTCCTGGCCGAGCGAGTTGCCGGCCGCGGGGCACGCCGGTGAGGCGCTGCCGCCGCCCGGCCCGGCCCCGATGGGGCCGCAGGCCTGCACCCTTTGGGTCCTCCGCCCCTGCGCGAGCGACCACTGACGCCCACCGGCCGGAGCCGGCCGGCGCGCACCGGTCCCCCGCGCACCGGCCGGAAAGCGCGAGCGCCCCCGCCCGGAGGTCCGGACGGGGGCGCTCGACGAGCGGGTGGCGTCAGCCGATCAGCTCGCGCGCCAGGCGGGCGGTCTCGGACGGCGTCTTGCCGACCTTGACACCGGCGGCCTCCAGGGCCTCCTTCTTCGCCTGCGCGGTGCCCGAGGAGCCGGAGACGATGGCGCCGGCGTGGCCCATGGTCTTGCCCTCGGGGGCGGTGAAGCCCGCGACGTAGCCGACGACCGGCTTGGTGACGTGCTCGGCGATGTAGGCCGCGGCACGCTCCTCGGCGTCGCCACCGATCTCACCGATCATCACGATGATCTCGGTGTCCGGGTCCTCCTGGAACGCCTTGAGGGCGTCGATGTGGGTGGTGCCGATGACGGGGTCGCCACCGATGCCCACGGCCGAGGAGAAGCCGATGTCGCGCAGCTCGTACATGAGCTGGTACGTCAGGGTGCCGGACTTCGACACCAGGCCGATCTTGCCGGCCTGGGTGATGTCCGCCGGGATGATGCCGGCGTTGGACTGTCCGGGGCTGATCAGGCCCGGGCAGTTCGGGCCGATGATCCGGGTCTTGTTGCCCTTCGAGCCGGCGTACGCCCAGAAGGCGGCCGAGTCGTGGACCGGGACACCCTCGGTGATGACGACCGCGAGGCCGATCTCGGCGTCGATGGCCTCGACGACGGCGTCCTTGGTGAACTTCGGCGGCACGAAGATGACGGTGACGTCGGCACCGGTCTTCTCGATGGCCTCGGCGACGGAGCCGAAGACGGGCACGTCGGTGCCGTCGACGTCCACCGTGGTGCCGGCCTTGCGCGGGTTCACGCCACCGACGATCTGGGTGCCCGAGGCGAGCATGCGGCGGGTGTGCTTCATGCCCTCGGAGCCGGTCATGCCCTGGACGATGACCTTGCTGTCCTTGGTAAGGAAGATAGCCATGGTGTTAAGTCCCCTTCCTTACTTGTTGGCCAGCTCGGCGGCGCGGTCGGCGGCGCCGTCCATGGTGTCGACGCGCTGCACCAGCGGGTGGTTGGCGTCGTCGAGGATCTTGCGACCCAGCTCCGCGTTGTTGCCGTCCAGGCGGACGACCAGCGGCTTGGAGACGTTCTCGCCCTTGGACTCCAGCAGCTCCAGGGCCTGCACGATGCCGTTCGCGACGGCGTCGCACGCGGTGATGCCACCGAAGACGTTGACGAAGACCGACTTGACGTCGGGGTCGCCGAGGATGATCTCCAGGCCGTTGGCCATGACCTCGGCAGAGGCGCCGCCACCGATGTCGAGGAAGTTGGCGGGCTTGACGCCGCCGTGCTTCTCGCCCGCGTAGGCGACCACGTCGAGGGTGCTCATGACGAGACCCGCGCCGTTGCCGATGATGCCGACCTGGCCGTCGAGCTTGACGTAGTTCAGGCCCTTGGCCTTCGCCGCCGCCTCCAGCGGGTTGGCGGCGGCCTTGTCCTCCAGCGCCTCGTGCTCGGGCTGGCGGAACTCGGCGTTCTCGTCCAGGGAGACCTTGCCGTCGAGCGCGATGATCTTGCCGTCGCCGGACTTGATCAGCGGGTTGACCTCGACCAGGAGGGCGTCCTCCTTGATGAAGACGACCCAGAGCTTCTGCAGGACGTCGGCGACCTGGTCCGCGATCTCGGCCGGGAACTTCGCGGCGGCGACGATCTCGGCGGCCTTCTCCGGGGTGCAGCCCTCGTTGGCGTCGACCGGGATCTTGGCGAGCGCCTCGGGGTTCTCCTCCGCGACGACCTCGATCTCCACACCGCCCTCCACGCTGGCCATGGCCAGGAAGGTGCGGTTGGTGCGGTCCAGCAGGAAGGAGACGTAGTACTCCTCCTTGATGTCCGCGGTCTGGGCCAGCATCACCTTGTGAACGGTGTGGCCCTTGATGTCCATGCCGAGGATCGCCTCGGCCTTGGCGACGGCGTCCGCCGGGTCGGCGGCGAGCTTCACGCCACCGGCCTTGCCTCGGCCACCCACCTTCACCTGAGCCTTGACGACGGCGCGGCCGCCGAAGCGCTCCGCGATGGCGGCAGCGTCTGCGGCGGTCTCGATGACATCACCGTCAAGCACGGGAACCCCGTGCTTGGCGAAGAGGTCCCTCGCCTGGTACTCGAACAGGTCCACGTGTTTGTCCTTGTTCGTGGTCGCGGATTGTGTCTCTACGAGCGTGCCACGGCAGGATCTTCGCTGCGGGTCGTCGAAGCGGTGCGGGTACGCAGAGGTACGGCCTTGCGGCCCACACAGCCACGGGCGCACACGTCAATCAACACGCGCGTCACGTCCGTCTGGCAGGTTATCCCCGGACGACGGGCGTGTTTCGCCCGGGACCGGCCCGTCTTGGGTGAGAACCGTCACAGACAGCCTACGGCCGCGGGTCGCGCGCCCAGGTCGGCGGGCGGGCGGACCGGGGGTACCGGGGGCCCGGTTCCCCCGTCCGGGTGAACCCGTGCAGGGGCGGTCAACGCGCCGCCCGCTCCGGCACCGGGATCGGCCGCTTCTCGATCGCCGCCGCCATGATCTCCGGGAAGGCGTCGGGGGTGCAGGCGAACGCCGGGGCGCCGAGGGCGGCCAGCGCCGCCGCGTGCGCGTGGTCGTAGGCCGGCGCGCCCTCGTCGGAGAGCGCCAGCAGCGCGACGAACTGGACCCCGGCGGCCTTCATCGCCGCCACCCGCTTGAGCATCTCCTCCCGGATGCCGCCCTCGTAGAGGTCGCTGATCAGCACCACGACCGTCTCGGACGGACGGGTGATCCTCGACTGGCAGTGGGCGAGCGCCCGGTTGATGTCGGTGCCGCCGCCGAGCCGGGTGGCGAACAGGACGTCCACCGGGTCGGCGAGCTGCTCGGTGAGGTCGACCACGGAGGTGTCGAAGACGACCAGCCGGGTGTCGAGCGTGCGCATCGAGGCGAGCACCGCGCCGAACACCGCCGCGTGCACCACCGAGGGCGCCATCGAGCCGGACTGGTCGATGCAGAGGATCACCTCCTTGCGCACCGCACTGCGGGCCCGGGCGTGGCCGATCAGCCGCTCGGGGACGACGGTGCCGTGCTCGGGCAGGTAGTTCCCGAGGTTGGCCCGGAGGGTGCGGTCCCAGTCGATGTCCCGGTGGCGCGGGCGGTTCACCCGGGCGCTGCGGTCCAGCGCCCCGCCCAGGGCGGCCCGGGTGCGGTCGGCGAGCCGGCGCTCCAGCTCGGCGACGACCTTGCCGACGACCGCGCGGGCGCTCTCCCGGGTGGTCTCCGGCAGCGCGTGCTTGAGCGAGAGCAGGGTGGCGACCAGGTGGACGTCGGGCTCGACGGCGTCCAGCATCTCGGGCTCCAGCAGCAGTCGGTCCAGGCCGAGCCGGGTGATGGCGTCCTGCTGCATCAGTTGGACGACGGTGGACGGGAAGTAGCCGCGGATGTCGCCCAGCCAGCGCGCCACCTGCGGCGCCGAGCCGCCCAGGCCCGCGCCGCGGCGGCCGGGCCGGCCGGTCCGGCCCTCCTCCGGCGCCCCGCGGTAGAGCGCGGCGAGTGCGCCGTCCATCGCGGCGTCCCGGCCGCGCAGGGCCCGGCCCGTGCCGTCCGCCTCGCCGCCGAGCACCAGTCGCCAACGGCGCAGCCGCTCGTCGTCGGCGGGGGTGGTGGTCTCTGCCATCGGTTGCTCCTTCTGGTTCCGGGGCCGGGTCCGTGCGGGTCGGGGCCTAACGGGATCGGGTCGGGGCCGGGGCCCTGCGGGATCGGGGCCGCGCGGCCGGGGCCGGGTCAGGTGTCACGGCCGGTGGCCTGACGGGGGATCCGGGCGGGCGGCCGGGCCGGGCCGCCGGCCAACCCGAGCACGGTGGCGACCACCGGCAGCGCGGCCTCGGCACGGGCCCGGTCCAACTCGGGGCCGCTGCCCTCACCGGCGGCCGGCCCGGCGTCGAACGGCCCGGCCGCGGCCCGGCTGCCGATGCTGTTGCGGACGCCGGCCTCCAGCGCGGAGAACGTCCGGCGCAGCAGTGGCAGCACGTCGGTGAAGGCCCCGGACGGCACCGACGTCAGCCAGGCGTCGAGCAGACCGAGCAGGCGCGGGTCGTGCAGCAGCAGGGCTCCGCCGCCGGTGAGGAAGCCCTCGACCCAGCCGGCCGCGTCGGCCGGGTCGTTGGCCGCCGAGAGGACCAGGCCCATCCGGCGGGCGGCCTCCCCCGGATCGAGCCGGCCGTCGTCCAGCAGCAGCCGGACGGCGCGGCCGCGCAGCAGGCCGGGAACGCCGGTGGCCGGCCCGCCCACGGGTTCGCGGCGGGCGAGCGACCGGAGCGCGGCGGCCCACCGGTCGGCGAGCCCGGTGCCGGGTGCCAGCAGGCCGATCGCGCCGTGCACCGCGTCGAGATGACCGCGCAGCACCGCCGCGCCGGCCGCGTCCAGCCCGGTGCAGGCGGGCGGCAGGCCGACGCAGATCCGGTCCGCGAGGCCGGTCGCGGCCTCGCCGAGCGCGTCGTCGTCGGTGCCGCGGACGTCGCCGTAGCGCAGCGCGCGGACCAGCGCGGGCAACGCGCCGGCCAGGTGGGCGACGTCGGTGTCCAGCGCCGCGCAGTCGGCGAGCACCCGCATCACGGCCGGCAGGGCCCCGTCCAGACCGGCGAGCAGGCACGTCTCCACCAGGGCGGTGAGCTCGGAGAGTTCGGTCGCGGCGCGGGCCGTGCCGACGGCCCTGCCGGTGGCCGCGGCCTCCACCGTGGTGCCCCACTGGGCGGCCTCGGCGATCCGGACGGCGAACTCGGGCTGCCAGCACAGCCGCCAGCTCTCCCGGAAGGTGCCGGTCGAGTGCACCGCGGAGCGCGCGGGCACACCCCAGTCGATGCCGAGCAGCCGCAGCCGGTGGAGCAGCCGGGAGCGGGCCGCGTCGGTCTCCCGGCGCAGGTCGAGGTCGAGCTCGCGCGGCTCGGCGTCCGGCTTCAGCCGCAGTGCGCGCTGCAGCCGGGCGATGTCCCGCTGGAGCGGCACCGCCGGTGCGCCGGGCGGGACTTCACCCAGCGCGTCGCCGATCACCAGGCGGTCCTGCACCAGCGCCAGGGCGACGTCCGAGCCCTCGCACATCACCGCGCGGACGGCGTCCAGCGTCTCGGTGAGGCCGGCCAACGGGCGGCCGCGCAGCACCGCCAGCGTCCGGGCCAGCCGGACGGCCTCGATGACGTGGGCGGAGGAGACCGGGTGGTCCTCGGCCCGCAGCAGTTCGGCGGCCCCGGCCAGCCATTTCGGCAGCGGGTCGCCCGGTTCGGCGAAGAGGTGACGGTACCAGCCCGGGGAGGGGATCCCGGCACCGTAGCCACTGGCCTGCGCGAGCCGGCGGTGCGTCCAGGGCACCCAGGTGATGTCGGTGCGGACCTTCTTCGGCAGGCCTGCCAGCAGCGCCCGGTCGTGCGCGACGGTGGGCATCACGGCCAGCGCGGGGACGTGGAAGGCGCCGCAGACCACGGCGATCCGCCGGTACCCGGCCCGCCGGGCGGCCCGGATCTGCCGGCGCATGTACGCCTCCCGGAGGGTGTCGCGCCGGGTGGTGCGGCCCGTCGCGCCCTCCTCGCGCAGCACCGTCATCGCCTCGGCGACGGCGGCGAAGGGGGCGAGCGCGTCGGCGCCGGGCGAGCGGTGCTCGATCACGTCCTCCCACCAGCGCTCCGGGTCGTCGTGGCCGGCGGCCGCGGCGAGCAGGGCGATCGGATCCCGCGGGCGCCCCCCGGCGTCCCCGGTCCCGTCCGCCCCGCCGTCCGTGCCGTCCTCCGGCTCCCCGCCGTCCGGCTCCCCGCCCTCGAACTCCCCGTCCGGGCCGAAGCCGTAGGCCGCCGGCAGGTCGATGAAGCGGACCGGCAGGCCGGCGTCGACGCCGTAGCGGATCGCCACCCACTCCGGGGAGAACTCGGCGTACGGCCAGAACGCGGCACGGGCCGGGTCGTCGACGGCGTGGGCGAGCAGGGCGACGGGCGGCACCATCTCCTTCTCCGCCGCCAGCCCGACGATCGCGTCGGCCTCCGGCGGCCCCTCGATCAGCACCGCGTCCGGCTCCAGCAGCGCCAGTGCGGCGGCCACCGCGCGGGCCGAACCGGGCCCGTGGTGCCGGATCCCCAGCAGTGTCACCTCGGCGGTCATGCGGGCCTCCCTCCTCCGGGCTCGAACCGGCTCGTCATCAGCGGGCGTTGTCGCGGGCGGCGCGGTAGAAGTCCTTCCAGCCGTCGCGCTCCCGGACGACGCCCTCGACGTACTCGCGCCACACCACCCGGTCGGCCGCCGGATCGCGGACGACGGCGCCGACCACCCCGGCGGCGACGTCGCCGGCCCGCAGTACGCCGTCCCCGAAGTGCGCGGCCAGCGCCATCCCGTTGGTCACCACCGAGATCGCCTCCGCCGTCGACAGGGTGCTGCTCGGCGTCTTGACCTTCGTCCGGCCGTCCACCGTGATCCCGGCCCGCAGCTCGCGGAAGACGGTGACCACCCGGCGGATCTCCTCGGCGCCGCCGGGCAGTTCCGGCAGCTCCAGTGAACGGCCGAGCTGGCCGACCCGCCGGGTGACGATGTCGACCTCCTCCTCCAGCGAGGCCGGCAGCGGCAGGACCACGGTGTTGAACCGCCGGCGCAGGGCGCTCGACAGCTCGTTCACGCCGCGGTCCCGGTCGTTGGCGGTGGCGATCAGGTTGAAGCCCCGCACCGCCTGGGTCTCACCACCGAGTTCCGGCACCGGCAGGGTCTTCTCCGACAGGATGGTGATCAGACTGTCCTGCACGTCGGCCGGGATACGGGTCAGCTCCTCGACCCGGGCGATCTTCCCGTCCGCCATCGCCCGCATCAGCGGCGACGGCACCAGCGCCTCCCGGCTCGGCCCGTCGGTGAGCAGCCGGGCGTAGTTCCACCCGTACCGGACGGCCTCCTCCGGCGTGCCGGCCGTCCCCTGCACCAGCAGCGTCGAATCGCCGCTGATCGCGGCGGCGAGGTGCTCCGACACCCAGGTCTTCGCCGTCCCCGGCACGCCGAGCAGCAGCAGCGCCCGGTCCGTCGCCAGCGTCGTCACGGCGACCTCGACGACCCGCCGCGGCCCGATGTACTTGGGCGTGACGACCGTGCCGTCCGGCAGCTCCCCGCCCAGCAGGTAGGTGGCCACGGCCCACGGGGAGAGGTTCCAGCGCGCGGGCCGCGGGCGGTCGTCCTGCTCGGCCAGCGCGGACAGTTCGGCAGCGAAGGCGTCCTCCGCGTGCTGCCGCAGAACGTCGCTCATCGAGGGGCTCCTTCGGGTCGGCCGCCGGACACACCTGTGGCGGGCGGCGAGGTGATCGGGGGGAGCCAGACCGGCGTACCGGCCTGCGACAACCACCCTGCACCGGGCCACTGACAATCCTGACCGGACCTCAGTTCGGCCACCGGGACTGTCAGTCCCCCCGCCTACCGTGCTCGGCATGGAGGAACGCTGGAGCACCGAACACGTCCTGTCCCTGGCGCCCGACGCCGCGTCGCAGAAGTCCGCGGGCGAGTTCTCCTCGCCCGCCGCCTGGTCGGCCACGGGCACCGGCGGCGGCGCCCTCTGGGGCGAGTGCCGGGGCAGCGGGGGGGCGCCGTACCGGGCGGTCGTCGAGCTCGCCGCTCCCGCCTTCGACTGCACCTGCCCCAGCCGGAAGTCCCCGTGCAAGCACGTCCTCGGGCTGCTGCTGCTCTGGAGCGGTGCCCCCGGGGCCGTCCCGGCCGGTGAGCCGGCCGACTGGGCCGCGCAGTGGCTGACCGCCCGCCGGGACGGCACCGGGCCCCGGACCGCCGGGCCCAGCCCGTCGGCCGACCCGGCCGCCGCCCGCCGCCGCGCCGAGAAGCGCGCCGCCCGGGTCGGCGCCGGCGCCGCCGAACTGCGCCTGCGGCTGGCCGACCGGATCCGCCGCGGCCTCGCCGACCCCTCCGGCGCCGCCCCCTGGGAGGAGGTCGCCGCCCGGATGGTCGACGCCCAGGCGCCCGGCCTCGCCACCCGCGTCCGCGAGCTCGACACCACCCCCCAGCAGCACCTCCTTGAGGAGTACGCCATGCTCCACCTGCTCGCCACCGCCGCCACCCGCGTCGACGAGCTGCCCGCCCCGCTCGCCGCCACCGTCCGCGCCCGGGTCGGCTACCCCACCGACACCGCCGACCTGCTGGCCGGCCCCACCGTCCGCGACCGGTGGCACGTCCTCGGCAGCCGCACCACACCGATGGACGGCCGGTCCGACGACCGGCTCACCACCCGCCGGATCTGGCTCCGCGGCGCCAAGACCGGCCGCCCCGCCCTGCTGCTCGTCTTCGGCCGCCCCGGCCGGGCCCCCGAACCCGCCCTGCCCACCGGCCACCTGCTGGAGGCCGAGCTTGCTTTTCACCCCGGGGCCCGGCCGCTGCGCGCCGCCCTCGGCACCCGCTACGGAGCCCCGGCCGGCCCGGCGGGCCCGCCGCCCGGCCTCACCCCCGCCGAGGCGGTCGCCCAGTACGGCGCCGCCGTCGCCGACGACCCCTGGCTCGACGCCTGGCCCACCGTGCTCACCGACGTCGTGCCCGTCCTCACCCCCGACGGCTGGCACCTCACCGACGGCGAGCACGCCCTCCCCGTCCACCGCGCCGCCACCCCGGAGGCCGCGCTCTGGCGCCTCGCCGCCGTCTCCACCGGCCGCCCGCTGACCGTCTTCGGCGAGTACGGGCACCGGGGCTTCACGCCCGTCACCGCCTGGGGCGCCGACCGGCTCCCGATCGGCCTCACCGCCCCGTAGGGCGCTCCCGCCCGCAGCGCCCGCACCCAACCTCAGGAGCCCACGTGCCCGACCCCTGGGAGTCCCTCCGCACCACCGCCCTCCTCGGCACCGACCGCCGCCCGCTCCCGCCCGCCGGCGACTCCCCCTCCCACCGGGCCGTCGACCGCACCGACCCGGCCACCGCACTGCTCGAACTCGCCGCCCTGGAAACGGTCCGCCGCCGGGCCGGCGCCCTGCCCGCCCCGGCCGCCGGACCGCCCGGCGCCCCGGCCCCCGCCGACGCACGCCGCGAGCTCCCCGCCCCGGCCGCCCGCCGGCTCGCCCTGCTGCTCGGCACCCGCGGCACCGCCGGCGGCGCCCCGGCCAATCTCACCGAGCTGCTCCCGCAGTGGCTCGGCGCCGCGCGCGCCCGCGACCTGCGCCCGCCCGCCGTCCTGGTGCCGGCCCTGCTCGACGCCGCCCGTGCCCGCAGCGAGCTGCGCCCCGACGCGGTCGCCCTGGCCGGCCCGCTCGGCCGCTGGCTGGCCGGCCGGAACCCCGACTGGCGCTTCGTCCTGCGCACCGCCGCCGCGGCGGCCACGGGGGCGGCCGGGCCCGGGGACGACCGGCTCTGGCACGAGGGCCTGTTCGCCGAGCGGGTCACCCACCTCACGCTGCTGCGCCGCACCGACCCCGTCGCCGGCCTCGCCCTGCTCCGCAGCACCTGGCCCACCGAGCGCGCCGAGGACCGCCTGCTCTTCCTGGACTCCTTGCAGGAGGGCCTCTCCCCCGCGGACGAGCCCTTCCTGGAGGCCGCCCTCGGCGACCGCAGCAAGAACGTCCGGGCCACCGCCGCCGAGCTGCTCTCGACCCTGCCCGGCTCGACGCTCGCCGGCCGGATGGCCGCCCGCGCCCGCGCCGCCGTCCGGCTCTCCGACCGCGGCACGCACCTGCTGGTCACCCCGCCCGCCGAGTGCGACGCGGCCATGCAGCGCGACGGCATAGCCCTGACGTCGCCCACCGGGCGCGGCGAACGGGCCTGGTGGTTCGGCGAGGTGATCGCCGCCACGCCGCTCCCGCTCTGGGCGGAGTCCACCGGCCTGACCCCCGCCCGGCTGCTTGCGCTGCGGGTCGGCGACAGCATCGACGAGACCAACAGCAGCTGGGCCGACGACCTGCGGGAGGCCTGGGCCCGGGCCGCCGTCCGCCAGCAGGACGCCGACTGGGCCCGGGCGCTGCTGGGGCCGGCCCCCGCCCCCGCGCCGGACCAGCGCCGGGCCCGCCCGCCCCGGGCCACCGGTGCCCCGGCCAAGCTGCTCGCCGTCCTGCCGGCCGCCGAGCGCGCCGCCTGGACGGCCGCGTTCATCGAGGTGCACGGCCTCGGCGAGGCCTTCCAGCTGCTCGGCTCCTGCGCGACCCCGTGGACGCCGCCGCTGTCCACCGCGGTGGTCGCCGCCCTCGCCCGGGCGGCCGACTCCGGTGCCTACCCGTGGAGCCACAGCGGCGTGCTCGGGATGACCGAGCGGGCCCTCGCCCCGGGGACGGCCACCGCCGTCGAGGCGCTGGCCGCCCGCACCCCGCCCGCCACCGCCTGGGCCGAGACCTTCACCCGGCTGGCCGCCACCCTGCGCTTCCGCGCCACGATGCTCGCCGAGCTGGGCGACTGACCCCGGACGCACCCGGGCCGGTACGGGGAAGCCCCGCACCGGCCCGGTGCCCGGTCACGCAGGGCCTCAGCCCGCGGCCCGCAGGTTCGCCTCGACCCACGCGACCACGTCCCGGGTCGGCGTGCCCGGGGTGAAGATGTCGGCGACGCCCATCGCCTTCAGCTCGACGATGTCCTCGTCCGGGATGATGCCGCCGCAGAAGACCTTGATGTCCTCCGCCTCGCGCTCCTTGAGCAGTTCCAGCACGCGCGCGCAGAGCGTCATGTGCGCGCCGGAGAGGACGGAGAGGCCGATGCCGTCCGCGTCCTCCTGGATCGCGGTGTCGACGATCTGCTCGGGCGTCTGGTGCAGGCCGGTGTAGATGACCTCCATACCGGCGTCGCGCAGGGCGCGCGCGATGACCTTCGCGCCACGGTCGTGACCGTCCAGCCCCGGCTTGGCGACCACCACACGAATCGGCCCTGACACACCCATCACTGCCTCCTGGACTTCGTCGTCCACCACCCCAGACCTCGTCGGGCACGGGCGCGGTTAACCAGCAATAACCAACCTGAGGGGAGGTTAGCGTCACCCGGCGCCCCTGACCGTGCCGCCCCTCAAGAGGAGGGGAAAATCACAGCTCCCCGGCTTGCCGCCGGCGCGCACGCCGCCTTGAACGCGCTCTCGGTATGCCCGTTCCGCTCTTGACATCCGGACTTTTGTCCGGATGTCGGCCTTGCGGCTACAGTCTCGGCAGTTTCCCCCGTGCCCGACGACGTGCCCGAGGCCCACCGAGGAGGCAGCCCCCGATGGCTCCCGACGCTGCCGCCCGACCCACCAGGGCGGAGCTGCGCCTGGCCGCCCGCGAACAGTCGCGCAGCCAGCGCCGCGACGCCGCCAAGGCCGCCACCCGGACGGCCCTGCTGCGCGTCGCGCTGCCCTCGATGGCCGCCCTCGGGGTGGCCGCGGCGGCCGCCGTCACCGTCCAGGGCGAGGCCGACCAGCGCACCCAGGCCGCCGGCCGGGTGCCCGCGCAGGCCACGGCCGCCGACGCCCCGGACGGCACGGCCGCCCGGGCCGCCGCCCAGCAGGCCCTCGCCACCGGCGGCGCCGACCAGGCCTCCCGCGGCGACTCCCGTCAGCCGCTCTCCGGCGCCCAGCCGGCGAGCGCGCCCGGGGCGGATCCGGCCGGTGCCCCCACCGCGGCTGTGCAGCCCCCCGCGGCCCCGACCGTCGTCCTCCCGGTGGCCCAGCGCGGCCTGGGCGAGCTCTTCGGCGCGGCCGGCACGCACTGGTCGCGGCTGCACACCGGCATCGACTTCCCGGTCGACGGCGGCACCGAGGTGCGGGCCGTCACCGACGGCACGATCCGCACCCAGTGGAACCCCTCGTACGGCTACATGACCATCCTGAAGATGTCCGACGGCACCGAGGCCTGGTACTGCCACCTGCGCTCGTACAAGATCCGCAAGGGCACCGTGAAGGCCGGCGACGTCATCGCCTTCGTGGGCACCAGCGGCAACAGCACCGGCCCGCACCTGCACTTCGAGATCCGCCCGGCGGGCGGCGGCGCGCCCGTCGACCCGCTGCCCTGGTTCCTCGCCCAGGGCGTCGACCCGCGCTGAGCGTCCGCCCGGCGCGGGCCGCCGCCCGGCGTCCTACAGCTTCTCCACCGGCGCGTACCGCAGCAGCAGCTGCTTGCGCCCCTCCGTCCCGAAGTCGACGGTGGCCTGCGCCTTGTCGCCGACGCCGGTGGTGGCCACCACCGTGCCCAGCCCGAAGGTGTCGTGGGTGACCCGGTCGCCGACCGCCAGCCCGACCACCTCGCGCTCGACCGCCGCGCCGGAGCGCCGCGCCGACTGCCCCCAGCCCGCCTTCGGCGGGGCCGCCGCCGCGCCGCGGCCCGCGCCCCCGCGCGAGGAGCCGGCCGACTTCCCGCCCCAGGACGACCCCGAGGAGTACCCGCGCGAGGCCGGCACCGGGGCCGCCCCCGTCCGCTTCCACTCCACCAGCGACTCCGGGATCTCCTCCAGGAACCGCGAGGCCGGGTTGTACGAGGGCTGCCCCCAGGCGCTGCGCAGCACCGAACGGGTCAGGTAGAGCCGCTGCCGCGCCCGGGTGAGCCCGACGTACGCGAGGCGCCGCTCCTCCTCCAGCTCCTTGACCTGGTTGAGCGCCCGCATGTGCGGGAAGATGCCGTCCTCCATGCCGGTCAGGAAGACCACCGGGAACTCCAGGCCCTTGGCGGTGTGCAGGGTCATCATGGTGATGACGCCCTGCCCCTCCTCGTCGTCGTCGGGGATCTGGTCGGAGTCGGCCACCAGCGCGACCCGCTCCAGGAAGTCGGCCAGCGAGCCGACCGGCGGTGCGCCGTCCTCCCCCGCGTCGGGCCGCTCGCCCGGGTCCTGCTCGTACTCCAGGGCGACCGACGCCAGCTCCTGGAGGTTCTCCACCCGGGTCTCGTCCTGCGGGTCCGTCGAGGACTGCAGCTCGGCGAGGTAGCCCGTCTCCTCCAGCACCGCCTCCAGCACCGCGGCCGGCCCGGCCCCGGACTCGACGACCTGGCGCAGCCCGGCCAGCAGGTCGTTGAACTTGCGCACCGCGTTCGCCGAGCGCGCCGCCATCCCGTACGCCTCGTCGACCCGCTCCAGCGCCCGGGCGAAGGAGATCCGCTCGCGCGCGGCCAGCGCGTCGATCATCGCCTCGGCGCGGTCGCCGATCCCGCGCTTGGGCACGTTGAGGATCCGGCGCAGCGGGACGGTGTCCTCCGGGTTGGAGAGCACCCGCAGGTACGCCAGGACGTCCCGGACCTCCTTGCGCTCGTAGAAGCGCACCCCGCCGACCACCTTGTACGGCAGGCCGACCCGGATGAACACCTCCTCGAAGACGCGGGACTGCGCGTTGGTGCGGTAGAAGATCGCGACGTCGCCGGGCTTGGCCTCGCCCCGGTCGGTGAGCCGGTCGATCTCGTCGGCGATGAACTGGGCCTCGCCGTGCTCGTCGTCGGCGACGTAGCCGACGACCTTCTCTCCGTGGTCGCCGGCCGTCCAGAGCTTCTTCTCGCGCCGGCTGCTGTTCCGCTCGATGACGGCGTTGGCGGCGCTGAGGATGGTCTGGGTGGAGCGGTAGTTCTGCTCCAGCAGGATCGTCGTGGCGTCGGGGTAGTCCTCCTCGAACTGGAGGATGTTGCGGATCGTCGCGCCGCGGAAGGCGTAGATCGACTGGTCCGCGTCACCGACCACGCAGAGCTCGGCGGGCGGCACCTCGGCGAGGCCGGCGGCGGCCGGGTTCACGAAGTCCCCGTCCACGGTGCGCCTGGGCGCCGAGGCGGCGGAGCCCCCGCTCAGCTCGCGCACCAGCATGTACTGGGCGTGGTTGGTGTCCTGGTACTCGTCGACCAGGATGTGCCGGAACCGGCGGCGGTAGTGCCCGGCGACGTCCGGGAAGGCCTGGAGCAGGTTCACCGTCGTCATGATGATGTCGTCGAAGTCGAGCGCGTTGGCCTCGCGCAGCCGCCGCTGGTAGAGGAAGTACGCCTCGGCGAGCTTCTTCTCCATCGGGTTGGCGGCCTGGTCGGCGTAGGTCTCCTCGTCGATCAGCTCGTTCTTGAGGTTGCTGACCTTCGCGGTGAAGGACTTCGGCGGGAACTGCTTCGGGTCGAGGTCGAGGTCCCGGCAGACCAGGGCCATCAGCCGCTGCGAGTCGGCCGAGTCGTAGATCGAGAACGACGAGGTGAAGCCGAGCAGCTTGGACTCGCGGCGCAGGATCCGCACGCAGGCGCTGTGGAAGGTCGAGACCCACATCGCCCGGGCCCGCGGGCCGACCAGCTGCTCGACGCGCTCGCGCATCTCGCCGGCCGCCTTGTTGGTGAAGGTGATCGCCAGGATCTCGCCCGGCTGCACCCCGCGGGCGCCCAGCAGGTGGGCGATCCGGTGGGTCAGCACCCGGGTCTTGCCGGAGCCGGCGCCGGCCACGATGAGCAGCGGCGAGCCCGCGTGCAGCACCGCCTCGCGCTGCGGGTCGTTCATCCCCTCCAGCAGCTGCGCCGGGTCGATCACCGGGCGGGCGGCGCCGTTGCGGTACCAGGCGTCCCGCTCGGCCTCGGCGGCGTGGTCGGTGGGGAACAGCCCGTCCGGGATCGCCTCCTCGTACGCGTCGTACGGGGTGTCGTCCTCGTACGGCGGCGGCTCCTCGTCCTGGGGCGGCGCGGCGGCGGGCTGCTGCTTCGACCCGGCGGCGGGGGCCTCGAAACCGGGGAGCGGGAGGTCGTCAAAGAGGCTACTCATGGCACTCCGAGTCTATGGCCCCGCACTGACAAGCCCGCCCGGCCCGGAGCGGTCCGGGCCGGGCGGGCGGGGTGCGCGGGGCGTCAGACCAGCCGGCGGGCGGTGGCCCAGCGGGTCAGCTCGTGCCGGTTGCTGAGCTGGAGCTTGCGCAGCACCGCGGAGACGTGGCTCTCCACCGTCTTCACCGAGATGAACAGCTGCTTGGCGATCTCCTTGTACGCGTAGCCGCGCGCGATCAGCCGCAGCACCTCGCGCTCGCGCTGGGTCAGCCGGTCCAGGTCCTCGTCCACCGGCGGGGTGTCGGTGGCCGCGAAGGCGTCCAGCACGAAGCCGGCCAGCCGCGGGGAGAACACCGCGTCGCCGTCGGAGATCCGGAAGATCGCGTCGACCAGGTCGGTGCCGGTGATGGTCTTGGTGACGTAGCCGCGGGCGCCGCCGCGGATCACGCCGATCACGTCCTCGGCCGCGTCCGAGACGGACAGCGCCAGGAACGTCACCCCGCCCTCCCGTCGCCCGCCACCGCCCTTGTCCGAGGCGCCCCGCGCCGCCCCTCCGTCCCCCATCAGCCCGGCCGAGCGGCGCAGCACCTCGACGCCGCCGCCGCCGGGCAGGTGGACGTCGAGGAGGACGACGTCGGGCCTGGTCTCGGCGACCACCCGGACCGCCGACTCCACGTCGTCGGCCTCGCCGACCACGTCGATGCCGGTGGACTCGGTGCGCCCGATCTCGGCCCGGACGCCCGTACGGAACATGCGGTGGTCGTCGACCAGCACGACCCGCGCGATCCGCCCCGGGCCCTCGGCCGGCGATGCCCCCGTCGGCGCTGCCTCAGTCATTGATTCTCTCCATCTCCAGCTCGACCTCGGTGCCGCCGTCCGGCGCGGGCCGCACCCGTGCGGTGCCGCCGTTGCGCTTCATCCGGCCGAGGATCGACTCGCGTACGCCCATCCGGTCCTCGGGCACCGTGTCGGGGTCGAAGCCGGGGCCGTGGTCGCGGACGAACACCATCACCGTCCTCCCCTCCACCTCGGCGTAGACCTGGACCGGTCCCCCGCCACCGTACTTGGCCGCGTTGACCGTCGCCTCCCTCGCGGCCTGCATCTGGGCCGCGATCCGCTCGTCCATCGGGCAGTCGCCGACGACGACCACCTCGACCGGCACGCCGTGGCGGTCCTCGACCTCGGCGACCACCGCGCGCAGGCTCTCCGCCATGGTGTCCGGCGCGGCCTCGGCGGCCGCCTCCGGGCGGTAGAGCCACAGGCGCAGCTCGCGCTCCTGGGCCCGGGCGAGCCGGAGCACCTCCTTCGGGTCCTCGGCCCGGCGCTGGATCAGGGTCAGCGTGTGCAGCACCGAGTCGTGCACGTGCGCGGCGATCTCGGCCCGCTCCTGGGCGCGGATGCGGGCGGTCCGCTCGGCGCCGAGGTCCTGCCACATCCGCAGCGCGTATGGGCCGACCAGCACCAGCACGCCGGCCAGCACCGCGAGCGAGGCCTCGATCACCGAGCCGAGCGTGGAGCCGCTGCCCTGCATCGCGAGGAAGGCGATGGTGCCGGCCACCACCAGCAGCACGCCGCCGCCCACCCGGGTGTAGGCGCCGCGCCTCTTCTCGCCCTCCTCCAGGCCGAACCAGCGCTGCCAGCGCGAGTCGTCGGCCTGCCGCCAGACCAGCGCGACACCGACCCCGATCGCCAGCAGCGGCCAGGTGTACGGCCGGGCGGTCTGCACGCCGAGCGCGTTCAGCAGGGCGATCAGGCCGATGACGACCATGACCAGCGCGGCGAGCTGCCCCAGCCCGCCCTGGCGCTTCGAGGCGGCCCGGGCCGCCCCCGGCTCGACGGTGTCCGGCACCACGGCCGGCTCGCCCTGGAGGGCGTGCTGGAGCAGCTCCCGCAGCCGGCCGATCCGGCCGCGGCGGCCCTTGCTCAGCTCCGCCCCGGACGCGCCGGAGGCCTGCCAGGAGCCGGCCGGCACGAAGGCCCCGTCGACGTAGACCCAGTGCGCGCCGCCGCGCTGCGCGGGCTCGCCGATGCCGATCGGCACCACGAACCAGAAGGCCGCGTACAGCAGCGCGCCGATCCCCTGCGCGAAGAACAGCAGGACGAAGGCGACCCGGACCCAGGTGACCGGCAGGCCCAGGTGCACCGCGAGCCCGTGCGCGACCCCGCCCAGCATCCGGCCCTGCGGGCTGCGGTAGAGCCGGCGGTACGGCGGCCGGCCCTCGCCGGGGGCGGCCGGATCGGCGCCCGGCGACGGCGGTGCGTCGGGGACGAGCGGACGGGGGTCGGTACCTGGGGCTGCCACGCCACCGATGGTTCCACGCGGGCGGGGCCGGACGCATCAGGGTCGGTCCCTACCCGTTCTCAGGGACAAGTCAGGGTACGGACAGGGCCGGGACCGGTTGGGCGGACGCCCGGGAGCCACCAGGATGGTGGACATGACCGAGGACCACCGCATCCAGGAGACCGGGCCGACCGCCCCGGCCGCGCCGGACCGCCCCCCGCTGAACCGGACCGAGCACCACCGCGTGGTCGCCGGCGTCTGCGGCGGCCTGGGCCGGCACCTGGACATCGACCCGGTGGTCTTCCGGGTCGTGACGGTGGTGCTCTGCCTCTCCGGCGGCCTCGGGCTCTTCCTCTACGGGCTGGCCTGGCTGGTCGTGCCGACCGAGCCGGTCGCGGACGGCAAGGGCGGCACGCGGCCGGGCCGGACCGAGCTCCAGCGGGTGCTCACCGGCCGGGTGGACGGCCAGTCGGTCGGCGCGGTGCTGCTGACCGTGATCGGCACCGGCGTCTTCTTCTCCTCGATGGGCGACGGCGACCAGCTCTTCCCGCTGATGCTGCTCGGCGCCCTGGTCTTCCTGGCCGTCCGCTACGACCCCGAGCGCCGCCACGACCGCCGGACCGGGCGCCGGCGCGACCGGGAACACCGCCACCACGGCCCGTACGACCGGCACTTCCCCGGCCAAGGCCCGACCGGTACCACCTACACGTGGCCGCGGCCCGAGGAGGACGAGGCCGCCCGCGAGCGGCACGCCCGGGAGCGGGAGGCCGGCACGGTGCCGGCCGACACCCCGCACGCCGGCCCGAGCGGCTACCTCTGGGACCCGCGCCACCCCGAGCGCAACCCGTACGGCGAGGCCGGCTCCGCCCCCCAGGGCACCCCCACGGGGGCTCCCGGCAGCCCGGCCGGCGCCCCGGTGCGGCCGTGGTGGCAGCGCACCGACCTGCCGGAGGGCGACCCGCTGCGCAAGGGCGGCCCGGCCGTCCCGCCCCCGCGGGTGACGGTGCACCGCCGGCGCGAGCACTCGCCGCTCGGCCTGATCGGGCTGCTGCTGGCGGTGGGGGCGGCCAGCGCGGTCTGGGCGGCCTCGAAGGGGCACGGGAGCCCCACCGTGGTGAGCGCCGGCGTGCTGGCGAGCGGCCTGCTGGTGATCGGCCTGACGCTGCTCGTCGGCGCGAAGTTCGGCCGGGCCCGGAAACTGGTCGTGCCCGGGCTGCTGCTCACCCTGGCGCTCGCCTTCGTCGGCCACTCGCCGACCTCCATGCAGAACGCGGCCGGCGAGCGCAGCTGGACGGTCACCTCGGCCGCCGGGCTGGAGCACAGCTACGTCCTCGGCGCCGGCGAGATCCGGCTGGACCTCGGTGGCCTGGACCCGGCGGGCGCCACCCTGGCGACGAGCGTGGAGCTCGGCGCCGGCGACCTGACGGTCACCCTGCCGCCGGACGTCACGGTGAACCTGACCACCCGGGTGCTGCTCGGCGACGTCCAGGCCCCGGGCGAGCCGGTCGGCAGCGAGAACGTCGTCCGCACCTACCAGTACCGGCCGTCGAACGGTCAGACATCCAAGGGCACGCTCGACCTGAAGCTGACGGTCGGGCTCGGCAGCATCAAGGTGGTCCAGTCGTGAGGAAGCACCAGCTCGATCTCTTCTCGCTGATCGCGGGCGGCCTGTTCACCGTGATCGCGGTGCTCTACCTGGTGGCGGCGGTGAACGACATCTCGGTGAACGGCCGGATCGTGATACCGGTGACCTTCATCGTGCTGGGGCTCGGCGGCCTGGCCGGCGCCGTCGCGGCGGTGACCAGGCGCGGCCGCGGCGGCGCCGGCGACTGACCGCCCCGGCCCCGGGCTCAGCCCTGCAGCGGCCCGAGGTTCAGCTGGTCGCCGGCCTTGGTGACGCCGTACTTGGGCAGCGGCTTGGTGGCCGGGCCGTTGACCACGGCGCCGGTGGCCGCGTCGAACCGCGAGCCGTGGCACGGGCAGTACAGCTGACCGTTCTTCGGGGCGTCGACGGCGCAGCCGGAGTGCGTGCAGACGGCGGAGAAGGCGCAGTACTGGCCGGCCTTGGGCTGGACGATGAACACCGCGTCGCCGGTGGCCGGGTCCTTGACCTGGGCCGAGCCGCCGACCGGGACGCTCGCCGCGGCCACCGAGACGGGCGGCCCGGCGGGCGTCTTCGCGCCGGGGGCCGGGGCGGCGGCCGGGCCGACGGCCTTCTTGTCCCGGCCGAAGGTGGCGGTCAGCGAGCCGGTGAGCAGCCCCGCACCGCCGATCGCGACGGCCGCGATCCCGCCGTCCACCAGCGACCGGCGGCGGACGTGGTCCTCGCGCAGCCCGCGCGTGCGGTCCCGGGCGGCCCGCCGGGCCAGGTAGCCGTCCAGCGAGAGGTACGGGGTGCCGGCCAGCAGCAGCGGGGTCCAGGCCATCAGGTAGGCCAGGTCGTTGCCGAGGTAGTACGGCGAGACGTTCCAGCTGACCGTCAGCCAGAGGCTCAGGTTGATCAGCGCGCCGCCGAGGGCCGCGACCCGGCCCCAGAGGCCGAACAGGGTGCCCAGGCCGACCGCCAGCTCACCGAAGGCGATGGCGAGCGCGAACAGGGTCGGCGCGTCGAGGGCGGCGCCGAGCAGGAAGGAGATCGGGCTGGAGCCCTTGGCGGCCTGGGTCTGCGACACGAACGAGGCAGGGTCCCCGGCGCCGGCCAGGTAGTGCGCGTCGGCGAGCTTGTCGAGCGCCGCGTAGACGAAGGTGACGCCGAGGAAGATCCGCAGCGGCAGCAGCGCGTAGCGCGAGGCCACCGCCCGCCACCGGGCCGCCCGGCCTGCCGCGCCGTCCGCGCCCGTACCGGTCGCCACCGGGCCGCCGCCGGGCAGCGGGCCGCCGGCCTCCACGGGGTCGCTCGCCTCCACGGGACTGCTGACCTCCGTCATCCCTCACACCTTCCCTCGCGGCCTGCCACCGCCTGACAGGTCCGGTCCGCATTCTGCACGGTTGTGAGCGCTTTCGGTGGGAGACCCCACCCGGTGGGCGCCCGGTGCACCGCGAACGGCCGCGCCGTCGTTTCCCTTGTGTACGGAAACGACGGCGCGGCCGTTCACTACCGGTCGGCTCGCCGCCGGCCGGGAGCGGTCACTCCCACTCGATGGTGCCCGGCGGCTTGCTGGTGCAGTCCAGGACGACGCGGTTGACGTCGCGGACCTCGTTGGTGATCCGGGTGGAGATCTTCGCCAGCACCTCGTACGGCAGGCGCGACCAGTCGGCCGTCATGGCGTCCTCGGAGGACACCGGACGCAGCACGATCGGGTGACCGTAGGTGCGGCCGTCGCCCTGGACGCCGACACTGCGGACGTCCGCGAGCAGCACGACCGGGCACTGCCAGATCTCCCGGTCGAGACCGGCCGCGGTCAGCTCCTCGCGGGCGATGGCGTCGGCCTCGCGCAGCAGGTCCAGGCGCTCCCGGGTGACCTCGCCGACGATCCGGATGCCCAGGCCCGGGCCCGGGAAGGGCTGGCGCTGGACGATCTCCTCCGGCAGGCCGAGCTCCTGGCCGACCATCCGGACCTCGTCCTTGAACAGCTTGCGCAGCGGCTCCACCAGCTGGAACTGGAGGTCCTCCGGCAGGCCGCCGACGTTGTGGTGCGACTTGATGTTGGCGGTACCGGTGCCGCCGCCGGACTCCACGACGTCCGGGTACAGGGTGCCCTGGACGAGGAAGTCCACCGACTCGCCGTGCTCGCCGGCCTCGGCCACGATCTCGGCCTGCGCCTGCTCGAAGACCCGGATGAACTCCCGGCCGATGATCTTGCGCTTCTCCTCGGGGTCACTGACCCCCTTGAGCGCCTCCAGGAAGCGCTCCTGCGCGTCGACGACCTTCAGCTGGACGCCGGTGGCCGCGACGAAGTCCTTCTCGACCTGCTCGGTCTCGCCCTTGCGCATCAGACCGTGGTCGACGTAGACGCAGGTCAGCTTCTCGCCGATGGCCTTGTTGACCAGGGCGGCCGCGACCGCGGAGTCCACGCCGCCGGAGAGGCCGCAGATGGCGCGCTTGTCGCCGACCTGGGCGCGGATCAGCGCGACCTGCTCGTCCACCACGTTGCCGGTGGTCCAGGTCGGCGCCAGGCCGGCACCGCGGTAGAGGAAGTGCTCCAGGATCTGCTGGCCGTGGTCGGAGTGCAGCACCTCGGGGTGGTACTGGACGCCGTAGAGCCGGGCCTCGTCGTTCTCGAAGGCCGCGACCGGCACCACGTCGGTGGACGCGGTGACGGTGAAGCCCTCGGGGGCCGCCGAGCAGGCGTCGCCGTGCGACATCCAGACCGAGTGCTGCGCCGGGACGCCCTCGAACAGGGTGGAGCCGCTCCGCGAGACGGTCAGCGGGGTGCGGCCGTACTCGCGCGAGCCGGTGTTGTCGACGGTGCCGCCGAGCGTCTTGGCCATCAGCTGGAAGCCGTAGCACATGCCGAAGACCGGCACGCCGGCCTCGAAGATCGCGCGGTCGAGCTGCGGCGCGCCCTCTTCGTAGACCGACGAGGGGCCGCCGGAGAGGACGATCGCCTTGGGGTTCTTGGCGAGCATCTCGGCGACCGGCATGCTGCTCGGCACGATCTCGCTGTAGACCCTGGCCTCACGCACCCGACGGGCGATGAGCTGGGCGTACTGGGCACCGAAGTCGACGACCAGGACGGTGTCGGTCTCGGGTGCGGACTGGTCGGGAATAGCAGAGGACACAGACGGCCTTCCGGCAGCGGTACGAAAGGTGTCGCGCGCAGCGCTCCTCCGGAGGGCGACGGCGGGCGACGGGCGGGGGTCTGGGGTCGAGTCTACCGGGCGGGCCGGTTTCACTCGTCTGCCCGTCCAGGAGACCGTGACCGTGCGGGCCGCCGGTTCGTTGCTTCTGACGACCGTACGACCGCGCCGCACCCACCAGGTGCGCCGCCTCCGCCCCGGCCAGGGGCGCCGCCGTACGGGCTTGCAGGACCACGCGTGGAGCTCATCCCAGTCCACCGGCGCGCGTGGCGCCGCCGCGGTCCCGGCTCCGCCGGGAGCGGTGCGCCGTGGGACCGTGCGCGGGTGCAGCGGCCGGCCAGCAGGGGACAGCGACCCCGGCCGCGACTGGACCAAGGAGGTGGGGCGGCCGGCCCCGGGGACGCCCGGGACCGGCCGCCGCACCCCGGCGCGACCCAGGCGCACACCCTTCACCGTCCCGCGCCGCTACGCGCGTCTCCGTGCGCTCCGGCCGACTTCACTACGCACCGTGATCATCGAACCCGCCCGCCCGGACGGCCCGGAAGGCCGTCGGGCGGCTCCGGAGACACCGCAGCGGACCGGCCGGGCCGAAAATGGACTGTGCCGAATCATGCCGAATCGGTTGCAGAGCAAGCCCTCCGTCCAGCACGATGCTGCTTGGAAGAGGTTCTCCCGCTGGCCGAAGGCCACCGGTGGAGGTTCGTCCCGGTGCCGCCGAGACCCCGATGGCAACGATTATCACCTCACGCTCCGTGAGCGAAGGCTCGACGCAGACAGACGTGCCGGCCCACCGCCCCAGGAGTGTGTGTGCGCCCCGCGCGCCCGGCCCACCCCGCCGGCGCCGCGACGACGCGGCCCCAGAAACCAACCGACAGGACGGCGCTCCTCCCCCGGCGCCGTCACCCCAGCACCGGCGCAGCCCTGACGCCGCGTGCTGAGCGACAAAGGGCCCCGTTCCCCCGCGGGGCCCTTTGCCCTGTCCGGGGGCCTTTTCGCGAGCCGGGGGCCATGTCGCGCGCCCGCCCCGGCCGCCCCCGGCCCGCACATCCGGTCAGGGGCGCGGGCCGGTTCGGCGCGCGCCCCCGGGCGGCTACGGCTCCTTGCGCCAGACGCTCGGATCGGCGGCCGCGCCGTCGCCGGCCTGCGACGGCGTGGCCCCGGCCGACGGCGCCTCCTCGCCCGAGCCCACCACGTCGCTCACCAGCGGGCCGGCGCCCTGCGCGGGCACCGACGCCGCGGCCGCGTCCCCCGGCGCCGGCGCGCCGGCCCCGAAGGCGGCCGAACCGTCCGGCCCGGGCTCCGGCGGCACCGCCACGGACGGTCCGCCGGACCGGACCCGGAGGACCGCCGCCAGCAGCGGCGGCACCGCCAGCGCGCCGATCGCCGCCCAGACCGCGTTGGCCACCAGCTGGGTGCCGAACACCAGGCCGACCGAGAACGTCCGGTCGACCTGCACCGACGAGCTCCACCCGCCGCCCTGGGAGCCCGAGGTACCCGTCACCAGGAGGCCCGCCACCGCCATCAGCAGGGTGAGGCCGACCGCGGAGACGACGGCCAGCCGGATCCGGTCGGCCGCGTCCAGCCCGCGCCGGTGGGCCGTCCAGCCGAGGTAGGCCGCCGCCACCACCGCGAGCAGCAGCGCCCAGCGCCAGTCCGCCGTCTCGCCGTGCAGGTCGAACAGCGAGAACTCGTCACCGGACCGCGCACCCCGGCCGAAGGCCGCGGAGTCCGGCCCGTCGCCGTAGCCCTCGCCGTAACCGGCACCGTAGGACGTCCGGGCGGTCGCCCCCGAGCCCAGACCGAGCAGCATCAGGCCGAGGTTCGGCAGGAAGGCCACCGCGACGCCGGTCGACAGGCCGTCGTCCTCCGTGGCGATCAGCAGGAGGGCGACCAGCGCGGCGAGCCCCACCGAGACCGCCGCCGCCCGGCCCGCGGCCAGCCCGGCCACCGCCCAGCCGCGCACCGTGCGGTTGCGCCAGGCCGCCCAGCGCAGCGCGTCCGTCCCGTACACGGCGAAGGCGAGCAGCCCGCCGAGCAGGGCGCTCCAGCCGACGGCCTCCAGCCAGCCGGAGTCGGAGCTGTACTCGACGCCGCGCGCGTAGCTGGCCCAGTCCGCCCCCCGGCCGTCCGCCGCCGGGCTCCAGTCGGCCCCGCCGAGCAGCCCGGTCACCAGGGTCACGGCCGCCAGCACCACGGCGGTGCGGGCGGCCTCGCCGGCCGCCTGCGCCCTGGTCGTCTGCGCGCCCGTCCGGGCCTGCCGGAGCCGGCTGCCGGAGCGCAGGCCGAGCCAGAGCGCGAGCAGCCACAGCACGGTGACCGTCATCGGCACCGCCCGCACCTGGAAGTCCGTGCCGCCCGGACCGAACAGCCGGCCGGTGAGGCCCAGCCGGAACGGCGCGCCGAGGGCGGCCAGAGCCATCGCCACGGCGCTGCCGAAGCGGTCGCCGAACCCGGGCGAGTCCGCGAAGGGGAGGTCGTAGCCGTCGGGGACGGCCGCGATCAACGCCGCGAGCAGCAGTACCGCGGTCGGTGCGACGGCCACCCTGAGCGCCGGCCGCCAGTCCTGGCCGGTCAGCCGGCGGAGCGCGGCGGGCTGCCCGGCGGCCGGATCGTACGGTCGGCCGGCGCCCCAACTCCCCACCGCGGGCAGCGCGGTGGGCGTCGCCATCGGAGGGGCGACGGGCGGCGCCGGGACCGCCGGCGGCGGGTGGGCCGGCCCGGCCTGCGGCGCCGCGGGCGGCACCGGCGGGACGGACGGCGCTCCGGACGGCGGTGGCGGCACCGGCGGCCGCCCGCAGGAGGCGCAGCCGAGCGCCCCGTCCGCCGAAGCCGCGCCGCAGACTGCGCAGATGGCCATGGACCGTGATCCCCCCGTGAGAACAAGCCCCTGGTCCCCCAGGGAGCCCGTTTATCCCACCGGGCCCGGACGGCTGTCAACCGGCCACGGCGCAGCGCCCGTTGGCCCCGGCAGCGGATCAGGAGGCCTGCGAACCACGCTTCTTCGGCACCTCGGGGACGGCCAGCAGCGGCAGCCGCAGCGCACCGAAGGCCTCCGCGGGCACCGCCGGCCGGACCGGCGCGACCGCCCCGACCCGGCGGTACGGCTCGCCCGGGGCCGGGCGCCCGTCCTGCTCGCCCTTGTTGGGCCACATCGACAGGGCCCGCTCGGCCTGCGCGGTGATCGTCAGCGAGGGGTTCACCCCGAGGTTGGCGGAGACGGCCGAGCCGTCCACCACGCTGATCCCGGGGTGGCCGTAGAGGCGGTGGTACGGGTCGACCACACCGGTCTCGGCGGAGTCGCCGATCGGGCAGCCACCGAGGAAGTGCGCGGTCATCGGGATGTCGAAGATCTCGCCGACGGTGCTGCCCGCGAAGCCGTTGATCTCGTCGGCCAGCACCCGGGCACCCTCCTCGGCCGCCGGGATCCAGGTCGGGTTGGGCGCGCCGTGGCCCTGGCTGGAGGTGAGCTGGCCCTTGCCGAAGCCCTTCTGCTTCAGCGAGACGGTGATCGAGTTGTCCAGCGACTGCATCACCAGGCCGATGATCGTCTTCTCGGACCACCGGCGCTGGTTCATCGAACGCGCGAAGGTCACCGGGTGCCGCACCGACGTCCCCAGGTAGCGCAGCCAGCGCGGACCCTTGCCGCCGCCCTTCACCTGCGCGATCGACAGCGCCCCCATCGCGTTGGAGCCCTTGCCGTAGCGGACCGGCTCGATGTGGGTGTTCGCGTCCGGGTGGATCGACGAGGTGATCGCGACGCCCTTGGTGAAGTCCGCCCGCGCCCCGTACCGCCGGTCGGTGGTCTGCGCGCCGACCAGCGCCTCCGAGTTGGTCCGGGTCAGCTCGCCGAGCCGGCCGGAGATCCGCGGCAGGTGGCCGCCGTCGCGCATCCGGTGCAGCAGCGCCTGCGTGCCGTACGTGCCGGCCGCGACCACCACCCGGGCCGCGGTGAGGGTCCGCGCGCCCGCCTTCACCGGGTCGGAGGTGGAGCGGGCGTCCGTCCGCCGGACATCCACCTTGTAGCCCGGCGCCCCGTCGGCCGCGGTGAACTCCCGGATCCGGGCCACCGTGGTGAGCGGGTGGATCTCGGCGCCGAGGCCCTCGGCCAGGTGGAGGTAGTTCTCGGTGAGCATGTTCTTGGCGCCGTGCCGGCAGCCGGTCATGCACTCGCCGCACTCCACGCAGGCCCGCCGCGCGGGGCCGGCCCCGCCGAAGTACGGGTCCGCGATCTCGTCGCCGGGAGCCGCCTTGGCGCAGCCTCCGCCGCTCTGCGCCTCCGCGGCGCCCACCGCGTCCTTGCCGTCGCCGAAGAAGACCCCGACCGGCGCCATGTGGAAGGTGTCGCCGACGCCCATCTTCTCGGCGGCCGCCCTGAGGTGGACGTCCGACGGCGTGACGGTCGGGTTGAGCCGGACGCCGAGCATCCGCTGCGCCTGGTCGTAGAACGGCGCCAGCTCCGCCTGCCAGTCGGTGATGTGCGCCCACTGGCGGTCCTCGAAGAACGGCTTCGGCGGCACGTAGAGGGTGTTGGCGTAGTTCAGCGAACCGCCGCCGACCCCCGCGCCCGCCAGGATCAGCACGTTGGCCAGCAGGTGGATCCGCTGGATGCCGTACAGGCCGAGCTTGGGCGCCCACAGGTAGTTGGCGAGGTCCCAGGAGTTCCTGGGCAGTTCGTCGCGCCCGAAGCGCCGGCCGGCCTCCAGCACGGCAACCCGGTAGCCCTTCTCGGCCAGCCGCAGCGCGGACACCGAACCACCGAAGCCCGAGCCGATCACGACCACGTCGTAGTCGAACTCCGTGCCCTCGCGGGACCCCACCATGTGCCACTGCTCCTTCGCAGAACGAAACGAACCGAAGACCGGACCGGCCTACTTGAACCGCAGTGCCTTCAGCACCCGCAGGCCCCCGGTGAAGACCGCGGCGAACTGCTTGTCGTCCAGCCCGAAGGAGGGCGCGAGCGGCATCACCCGCTGGGTCGCGATGGTCTGCGCCTCGGTGAACCGCAGGATCCCCTCGGCGCCGTGCCGCCGGCCCAGCCCGGACTCGCCCATGCCGCCCATCGGCGAGGCCACCGAGCCGTACGCCGCCCCGTAGGCCTCGTTGACGTTGACCGTGCCGGTGCGCAGCCGGGCCGCCACCGCCCGGCCGCGCCGCAGGTCCTTCGTCCAGACGCTGGAGTTGAGGCCGTACGGGGTCGAGTTGGCGGCCGCCACCGCCGCGTCTTCGGTGTCGAAGCGGTAGACCGAGACCACCGGGCCGAAGGTCTCCTCGCCGCAGACCGCCATGTCCGGGGTGACGCCGTCCAGGATGGTCGGCTCGTGGAAGAACGGGCCGAGGTCCGGCCGGGCCCGGCCGCCGGCCACCACGGTGGCGCCGGCCTTGACCGCCTCCTCCACGTGCCGGGTGGTCGCGTCCAGCTGCCGGACGGAGACCAGCGAGCCCATGTCCGCGCCGTAGGCGAGGCCGCCGCCGAGCCGCAGCGCGCGGGTGCGCTCGGCGAACTTCGCGAGGAACTCGTCGGCCACCGCGCGGTGCACCAGCAGCCGCTCGATCGAGATGCAGAGCTGGCCGGCCGAGGAGAAGCACGCCCGCACCGCACCCTCGGCGGCCCGGTCGAGGTCGGCGTCGGCGAGCACCAGCATGGCGTTCTTGCCGCCGAGTTCGAGCGAGGCGCCGACCAGGCGGGCGGCGGCCCGCTGGGCCACCTCGCGGCCGGTCCGGGTCGAGCCGGTGAACGAGACGTAGTCGGCGTGCTCGACGACGGCCGGGCCGATCACCGGGCCGTCACCGACCACGACCTGCCACAGGTCGGCCGGGAGCCCCGCCTCGACCAGCAGTTCGCGGGCCCAGAGCGCGGTCAGCGCGGTCTGCGTGTCCGGCTTGTTGACCACGGCGTTGCCGGCCACGAAAGCGGGCAGCGCGTCACCGATGGAGAGCTCCAGCGGGTAGTTCCACGGCGAGATGTGCCCGATCACGCCCTTGGGGCGGCGGGCCTCGACCGCCTGGGTGAGCACCGGCAGCGCACCCCCGCGCCGCTTGTCGCGCAGGTAGCCGTGCGCGGCGCGCCCGTAGTGCCGGGCGGCCATGGCGACGGCGAGCACCTCCTCGAAGGCGTGCAGCCGGGCCTTCCCGGTCTCGGCCTGGATCAGGTCGAGCACCTCGTCCTGCCGCTTGAGCAGCAGGTCGTGGAAGCGCAGCAGGACGGCGGCCCGCCGGCGCACCGGCAGTGCGGCCCAGGCCGGCTGGGCGCGGCGGGCCAGCTCGTAGGCGACCTCGACGTCGGCCGGGGTGGACTGCGGCAGACTGGCCAGCCGCTCGCCGGTCAGCGGGGCGACGGTCTCCACCAGGCTGGGTTCGCCGGTCGCGGTGATCCCGCCGGCCAGCCGGGCCACCAGCGACGACGGGACGGCCGCGGCGACGGTGCGGCCGCCGCCGGGCGCGGCGGGATTGCGGCCCGCGGCGCCTGCACCGGGCTGCGCGGAGGCCGTGGCATCTGCTGTGAGGTCCGTCATACGGCGCAGCCTAGGCGCTCGGCGGCCGGTTCGGTACCCGTCGGTAACAACAAACTGCCGGGCCGGGGCCCGGCGGGCGTGCGCTCAGCGGGCCGGGGCTCAGCGGGTCGGGGTGAAGTGGCTGAGCACCGCGTTGAACCGCTGCTCCCCCTCCGGCCAGTCCTTGTCCGTCTCCGGACAGGACAGGTAGATGGCGTAGCCCGTCCCGTCGTCGTCGATGAACTCCGCCTCGATCGCGCGCCGCCGGCCCCCCTCCTTGGCCGCGTAGCTGAACTCCCAGACCGCCGCGTCGTGGCCGTTCACCAGGACGCTGGTCAGCTTGTGCTGGCGGTACTCCTTCAGCTTGGAGACGGTGGTCTCCATCTGCCGCAGGTGCTCCAGCGGCTTCACCGACTGGCCGACGGTGACGGCGAACTGGAGGTAGTGCGTCTTGTTGTCCGGGCTGTAGAAGATCTGGTTGGCGGTGTCGGTGCTGCGCTGCCAGGCCGGGGTGGCCACCGGCAGCGGGAAGCGGAAGCCCGCCGGGTCGTCCACCCAGCGGTAACCGGTGGGCGCGGTACTGGGGGCGCCGGACGCGGTGGGCTGCGGCCCGGCGGTGGCGGTCGGGGCGGGGTCGGCGACCGGGGTGCCGGAGTGCCGGGTGACGAGGAAGGTCGCCCCCGCGGCCAGCACGGCGACGGTCAGCCCGACCGCGGCGATCCGCAGCACGTTGCGGCGCCTGGCCGGCCCGCGAGCGGGCGCGACGGGGTGCACCACCGGCGCGACCGGACCAGTGGGCGCCGTCCGGACGTCGTCCGGCGCGGCGGCCGGGGCGTCCGCGGCATCCGGTGCGTCCGGGGCGACGGCCGGGGTGGCCGCCCGCTGCGGCACGGTCGGCCCGGTCGGCGGCTCGGAACCCTCCGGGCCGACGGCACCGCCCGCACCGTCCTCGCCCTGGCTCCGGCCGGCGCCGGTCCGCTCCCCGTTCCGGTCCACCACCGGCACGGCCTGGGTCGGCATCTTCACCGGCGCGACCGGCTTGAAGCCCATCGTGTGCCCGGCCTGGACCTCGGCGAGCATCCGGGCCGCCTCGTCCGCGACCGGCCGGTCGGCCGGGTCCTTGGCCATCAGCGCGGCCAGCACCGGCCCCAGCGCCCCGGCCCGGCGCGGCTCGGGCAGCGGATCGCCGACCACGGCCGCCAGTGTGGTCAGCGGCGAGGTCCGCCGGAACGGCGACTCGCCCTCCACCGCCGCGTACAGCGTCGCCCCGAGACCCCAGAGGTCGGAGGCCGGGCCCGGCCGCTCGCCCTGGGCGCGCTCGGGCGCCAGGTAGTCCGGGGAGCCGACCAGGTCGCCCGGCCGGGTCAGCTCGGTCGAGCCCTCGTAGGTCGCGATCCCGAAGTCCAGCAGCACCACCCGCCCGGTGCCGCGCTCCAGCAGGACGTTGGCCGGCTTCACGTCCCGGTGCAGGACGCCCAGCTGGTGGCCGCGGTGCAGGGCGGCCAGCACCTGGCTGCCGACCTCGGCGGCGGCACGCGGCTGCAGGGTGCCGTCCTGGCTGATCACGTCGGCCAGCGAACGGCCGTCGACCAGCTCCATCACGATCCACGGCCGGCCGTCCTGCTCCAGCACGTCGTGCACGGTGATCACGCCGGGGTGCTTGATCCGGGCGGCCGCACTGGCCTCCCGCTTCATCCGGGCGTGCAGGATCTGCAGGTCCTCCTCGGGGAGGTGGCTGACGGTCAGCTCCTTGACCGCCACCTCGCGGTTCAGCATCCGGTCCCAGGCCCGCCAGACCGTGCCCATACCGCCCCGGCCCAGCCGGTCGCCCAGCTCATAGCGTCCGGCCAGCAGCCGCTCCGCCTCGGCCGCCTCCGGCCTGTCCTGCACGCCCATCGGCGACCGCTCCCCCTCATCCACCTGCCGTCAGCACGACGGAGGGCCCGGTGCAGACCACTTTTCGAACAGATGCCAGGCACACATTAGGCGCACCGCCCGCACCCGGGTAATCTCCCCCGCCCACCGGACAGGCGGCGGGGGACCGGCAGGCACCGTCAGCCTGCGAACATCAGCCCGAGAACAGCACCACGGCCACCACTGCGAGCACCAGCAGCACGAACACCCCGCCCACCAGCAACGGCCCCAGCAGGGCCGGCGGTATCCGCGGCGGGCGGTCCGGCCCCGGTGCGGAATCCGTCGGTGAAGCCTCGTCGACCGGCGCCGCGGCCCTCCCCCCGCGGCCGCGCCGACGCGGGGTCAGCGGGACCAACGGCCCCTCCGGCCGCAGCGCGAGGGCCCGCGCCGCCCGCTCCTCGTCGGCCGGCTCCGGCGCGCCCGCCAGCAGGTCCGCAAGCTCCCGCTGGACCGCCGCCGCGGTCGGCCGCAGCGCCGGGTCCGGCTGCAACAGCCGCTCCACCAGCGGGGCCAGCGGCCCGCACACCGTGGACGGCTCCCGCCGGCCGTCCCGCACCGCGGTCACCAGCTCGGGCACCCCGCGGTCCGGGAACGGCGAGCGGCCGGTCACCAGCCGCTGCAGCAGCACG
The DNA here is from genome assembly GCF_045208415.1 of Kitasatospora sp. NBC_01560. NCBI lineage: Bacteria > Bacillati > Actinomycetota > Actinomycetes > Kitasatosporales > Streptomycetaceae > Kitasatospora > Kitasatospora sp. NBC_01560. The sequence continues at coordinate 3,949,913 of NZ_CP109364.1, forward strand.
CCCAGCGCCCAGCAGTCGCCCGCCGGGCCGCCGTCCAGCGGCCAGCGCTCCGCCACCGGGCCGACCAGGGTGGCCCGTACGTCGTACCGGCGGCGCCCGCCGGGCCCGCCCAGCTCCTCGGCCAGCGCCTCCTCGGCCACCCCGGCGAGCAGCCCGCCCAGCATCGCCGCGCCGTCCTCGCAGACCAGCACCGAATCGGCGGTCAGGTTGCCGTGCGCGATCCCGGCCTCGTGCAGCGCCCGCAGCGCGCCGGCCAGATCGGCCGCCAACTCGGCGGCCCGGTAAGGCGGCACCGGCCCGGCGACGGCCAGGTCGGCCAGCAGGACCCCGGCCGGCCGTTCCTCCGCGGTCCAGAACAGATCGCCCTCGACGAACGCCCCGACCCCCTGCAGCAGCCTCTGGTGCGCGGGCGCCGCCGAGCCGGCGGCGGCCACCCGGCGGACCATCCGCTCGCCCTGCTCGGGCACCGGATCGTCGGGGTCGTGACCACTCGCCAGCAGGGCCGGTAGCTCCAGGCCGCGCAGCCCGACGCCGGCACCCGTCCGCTCGTCGACGGCGGCGGCGCGCAGCACCTCCGGATGGTCCGTCAGCCGGTAACGCCCCGCCAGTACCTGACCCGGACCCGCTCGCATGGGTGTTCCTCTCGCTCGCGCCCCAGCCTAGGCCCTGCGGGCGGAGTCCCGGCCGCCCGCCGACGGCCCGGCGGCGGGACTTTGCCGGCCGGCCCCGGCGGCCGCGGCACTACGCTCGGCCCCATGGACTGGACCGATCTCATCGACACGGCCTTCGACATGGCCGGCAACAGCAACGGTGACACCCGGGCCGCGGCCCTGCGCACGGTCGAGGCGAACGTCGCACCCGGCGAGCGGCCGGTCGCCTCCACGGCCGGTCGCCACCCCGACCACTTCCGCAAGGGAGTGCTGGTCCTCACCACCCACCGGCTGCTCTTCCTCAAGGACGGGAAACCGCCCCTCCCGGTTCCGCTGACCGCGGTCACCGACGCCACCGTGACCAGGACCAGGCTGAACGGGGAGGTGCTGCTGGTGGTCGCGCTCACCGGCTCGCACCGGTTCGAGGACGTGGTCAAGGCCGAGGTGTTCGCCGAGCAGCTCCGCGCCGCCGCCCGGCTGGCCCGCGAGGCCGAGCGGAAGGCCCCGGCGGCCGTACCGGGCGCACCGGCCCCCGCGCCCTCCTCGGGCGCCGAGCTGCTGGACCAGCTGGAGCGGCTCGCCACCCTGCACGCCGCCGGCGCGCTCACCGACGAGGAGTTCGGCCGCGCCAAGCAGCGCCTGATCGGCTGAGCCGCGCCGCCGCCCGGGCCCGCCGGGGCCCTGAGGCCCCACGGGCCCCACGGGCCCCTAGGGCGCGGGCTGGAAGGTGTCGAAGGCGACCTGGCGGGCCTGGATGTCCGCCGGGGCGCCCCAGTCGGCGTCCGGGGTGGTCCAGTAGATCGCGTAGCCGTACTTGGCGGGCGTGCCGGTGACGAAACCCCGGTTCAGCGAGTGCATCCGCGGGGTGCCGTTGGTCCACTCCCAGTCGGCGGCGTTGGTCCACTCGCGGTAGGCGACGGCCTGCAGCTGCACCCGCTGGTAGCCGGAGACCTGACCGCGCAGCGCGGGCTCGGACTCCTGCCAGTCGGCGACGGCGCTCGCGCCCGGCGTGGTGGTCCACTCGATCCGCAGGGTGCTGCCGTTGCCCTTGAAGGTGCGGCGGGTCGGGTCCGAGCCGGCCGGCTGGAGCCAGTCCGGCAGTGCGATCGAGAAGCCGGACGGGTCCTTGTACTCGTGGAACCCGGCGGGCAGGGCCGGGCCGGGCACCGTGGCCGGGGCCGGGGTGGTGGCCGGCGCAGTGGCCGGGGCCGGGGGCACGGCGGGGGCTGCACCGGTGCCCGCGGGCGTCGCCGCGGGGGTGCTCCCCGCCGCCGGGCCCGCCGGAGTACCCGTAGCAGGACCGGCCGCGGTGCCCGCCGCAGTGGCTGCCGGTGCCGGCGGCGCGGTGCCGGCCGACCCGTCCGCGGAGGTGGCGGTGACCGCCACGGAGGAGGTGGCGCCCGCGCCGCCGGTCTGCCGGTCGTCGGCGCCGCCGAGGGCCTGCACCAGCGCGACCACCCCGGCGATCAGCGCCAGGACCACCACCACGGTGGCCACGGCCAGCCGCCGCCGACCCGTCCGCGGGTTCGCGCCGGCCGCCTGGGTCGCGCCGAGGGTCCACTCGCTGGTCACCGGCCGGATCGACTCGCTCGCGGGCGTGGCGGGCGTACCGGCCCCGTCCGCGGCCGCCGGCACCGCGCCGGCAGAGCCCGCCGCGTCCTCGCCGGCCGCAGCCCGGCTGCCGACCCGGACGGTGCCGAGCAGCCCGCCGATCGTCCGCTTCGCGGCCGGCTTCGCGGGAGCGTCCGCGGCCTCGTCCGCCGTCCTCGCCCCGTCCGTGCTCCCGGCCGCGGTGGCCGCCCCGGTCGCGGTCGCGGCCGCGGGGGCCGCTCCGGCCGCCGCCGGCTTCACCGGCATCGCGTGCTCGGTGGTCGACTCCGCCCGCGCGGTGGACTCCGCCACCACCCGCTTCAGCATCGACCGGGTCTGCGAGGCGTCCAGCCGCTCGGCCGGGTCCTTCGCCAGCAGCCCCTCGATCACCGGCCGCAGCGGGCCGGCGTTCAGCGGCGGGCCGAGCTCCTCGGTCATCACCGCCGTCAGGGTGGCCAGTGCCGATCCCCGGTCGTACGGCGGCCGGCACTCGACCATCGCGTACAGCGTGCCGCCCAGCGACCAGAGGTCGGCCGGCGGGCCGGGCTTCTGCCCGCGGGCCCGCTCCGGGGAGATGTACGAGGGCGCGCCGACCAGCATCCCGGTCGAGGTCACCGAGGGGTCGCCCTCGACGCTGGCTATGCCGAAGTCGGTGAGCACCACCCGGCCGTCCTCGCCGATCAGCACGTTGGACGGCTTCACGTCGCGGTGCAGGATGCCGTGCGCGTGCGCGGCGGTGAGCACGCCCAGCACGTCGAGCGCGATCTCGGCGGCCCGGCCGGGGGCCAGCGGGCCGTCCTCCTTGATCACGTCGGCCAGCGACCGGGACTCGACCAGCTCCATGACGATCCAGGGCCGGTCGTCCTCCTCGACCACGTCGTAGACGGTGACGGCCGAGCTGTGCCGGATCCGCGCCGTCGCCTTGGCCTCGCGCAGCGTCCGGACGATCAGCCGGTGCTTCTCATCCTCGTCGACGCTGCCGTTCATCCGCAGTTCCTTGACCGCGACGATCCGGCCCAACATCTCGTCCTCGGCGCGCCAGACGGTGCCCATGCCGCCGCGACCGAGCACCGCCTCCAGCCGGTAGCGTCCGGCCAGGAGGCGGCCGGTGGAACCCTGCGCCTGGGTCATTCGGAACGTTCCCCCATGTGGTGCTGGCCGGTCGAGGTGACGGCGGGTCGGCCCGACGCCGGGCCAGAACTCCAAGCCTCCATCATCCCCTGTCCCGGGGGCCCGCGACCACCCGGCCCCCGGCCACCCGGCGACCGGACCCGGCCGGACCCGGCGCTCCGTGCCCGATCTGTGATCGAAAACTCTGTCCGGCCGGCCCGGCACGCTGCTAACGTTCGGCCGCTCACAGTCTTTCCGGGGGGATCCGACGCCCATGACCGCATCCGAGCCGGGCACTGACGGCCAGTCCGGACAGCCGCGAACGGCGCAGCACTTCTCGTTGGCGGCCGCAGCGGACGTGCCGGAGGGCTACGTCGCCCCCGGCATGCCCGGTGCGCCGGTGGCCGGATTCCTTCCGGAGCCCGCCGAGGAGCCGGTCCGCCGGCACCGCCGCCGGCGCCGGACCGGCCTGGCCGTGGCGACCGCCGTCGTCGCGATGCTGGCCGGCGCGCTCGCGTACGGCGCCGCCGTGGCACGGGTCGGCGGCACCATCGGCTGGCTGGCCATCGCGCTGGCCGCCGCCGTCGCCTGGCCGCTCGGCCGGCTCGGCGGCCGTGGCCTGCTGCTGCCCCCGCTGGGCGCGCTGCTGGCGGCCGGCGCGCTCTTCCTCGGCCAGTTGCTCGGCCAGACGCTGCGTCTGCACCACCAGGCCGGTACCGCGTACGCCGAGCTGGTCGGCGACGCCCTGCCGCTCTGGCGCGCCGACCGGCGCCTGCTGGACTACGTCTTCTACGGCATCGCGCTGATCGGTGGCTTCCTGCTCACCCGCCGCACGGCCGCACCGCAGTAGGGCGCGTCCGGCCCTTCCCCCAGCGAGCAGCGCCGGACGGGCCCGGGCGGCGGAACGGGCCGAGCCCCCGCCGGGACCGGCGGGGGCTCGGGAGCGCGAGCAGCACTGGGCGCGGCGGCTCAGCGGTGGTGCAGCGCCGGGTTGACGGTCACCTCGACGCGCTGGAACTCCTTGAGCTCCGTGTAGCCGGTGGTGGCCATCGCGCGGCGCAGCGCGCCGAACAGGTTCATGGTGCCGTCGGGGGTGTGCGACGGGCCGGTGAGGATCTCCTCGGTGGTGCCGACGGTGCCGAGGTCCACCCGCTTGCCGCGCGGCAGCTCCTCGTGGACGGCCTCCATGCCCCAGTGGAAGCCCTTGCCGGGCGCGTCGGTGGCGCGGGCCAGTGCGGCACCGATCATCACCGCGTCGGCGCCGCAGGCGACGGCCTTCGGGATGTCGCCGCTGTAGCCGACACCGCCGTCCGCGATCACGTGCACGTAGCGGCCGCCGGACTCGTCCATGTAGTCGCGGCGGGCGGCGGCCACGTCGGCGACGGCGGTGGCCATCGGCACCTGGATGCCGAGGACGTTGCGGGTGGTGTGGGCGGCGCCGCCGCCGAAGCCGACCAGCACGCCGGCCGCACCGGTGCGCATCAGGTGCAGCGCGGCGGTGTAGGTCGCGCAGCCGCCGACGATCACCGGGACGTCCAGCTCGTAGATGAACTGCTTGAGGTTGAGCGGCTCGGCGCCGCTGGAGACGTGCTCGGCCGACACGGTGGTGCCGCGGATCACGAAGACGTCGACGCCGGCGTCCACGACGGCCTTGGAGAACTCGGCGGTGCGCTGCGGGGAGAGGGCGGCGGCGGTGACCACACCGGAGTCGCGCACCTCCTGGATCCGCTGCTTGATCAGCTCGGCCCGGATCGGCGCGGAGTAGAGCTCCTGCAGCCGGCGGGTGGCGGCGGCCTCGTCGGTGAGCGAGGCGATCTCGTCCAGCAGCGGCTGCGGGTCCTCGTAGCGGGTCCAGAGGCCTTCCAGGTTGAGCACGCCGAGACCGCCGAGCCGGCCGATCGCGATGGCCTGCTGGGGGGAGACCACGCTGTCCATCGGAGCGGCCAGGAACGGCAGGTCGAAGCGGTAGGCGTCGATCTGCCAGGCGATCGAGACCTCCTTCGGGTCACGCGTACGACGGCTGGGGACGACGGCGATGTCGTCGAATGCGTATGCCCGGCGGCCGCGCTTGCCTCGCCCGATCTCGATCTCAGTCACTTCGAGCCCTTCTGGTTTGTTGCTCGTACCCGCCGGGTCACCCCGGCCGCCCCCAGTATCCCGCACCGCTCCGGGCCCGCGCCCCGACGGCCCGGCCTGCGGACGGCCCCGCCGGGGCCCGTGGCCGGGCCCGGGAACGGACCGAGGGGCCCGCCACCTCGCGGTGGCGGGCCCCTCGGGGTGGTACGGCCGTCAGCGGCTGGTGTAGTTCGGCGCCTCGACGGTCATCTGGATGTCGTGCGGGTGGCTCTCCTTGAGGCCCGCCGAGGTGATCCGGACGAACCGGCCCTTGCTCTCCATCTCGGCCACGGTGGCGGCCCCGACGTAGCCCATGGTCTGCCGCAGGCCGCCGACCAGCTGGTACAGCACGGCGGAGAGCGGGCCGCGGTAGGGCACCTGGCCCTCGATGCCCTCGGCGATCAGCTTCTCGTCCGAGGTGACCTCGCCCTGGAAGTACCGGTCCTTGGAGAAGGACTTCGCCTGCCCGCGGGTCTGCATCGCACCCAGCGAACCCATGCCGCGGTAGGACTTGAACTGCTTGCCGTTGATGAACAGCAGCTCGCCGGGCGACTCCTCGCAGCCGGCCAGCAGCGAGCCCAGCATCACGGTGTCGGCACCGGCGGCGAGCGCCTTGCCGATGTCGCCGGAGTACTGCAGGCCGCCGTCGCCGATGACCGGCACGCCGGCCGCCTGACAGGCGAGCGCGGCCTCGTAGATCGCGGTGACCTGCGGGACGCCGATGCCGGCGACGACCCGGGTGGTGCAGATGGAGCCGGGGCCGACGCCGACCTTGACGCCGTCCACGCCGGCGTCGATCAGCGCCTGGGCACCGTCGCGGGTGGCGACGTTGCCGCCGACCACGTCGACGCCGACGGCCGCCTTGATCTTGGCGATCCAGGCCAGCGCGTTGTGGCTGTGACCGTGCGAGGTGTCCACGACGAGGAAGTCGACGCCCGCCTCGACCAGGGCCTGGGCCCGGTCGAACGCCTCGGCGCTGGCGCCCACGGCGGCACCGACCAGCAGCCGGCCCTCGGCGTCCTTGGCGGCGTTCGGGTACTTCTCGGCCTTGACGAAGTCCTTGACGGTGATCAGGCCCTTGATCCGGCCCTCGTCGTCGACCAGCGGGAGCTTCTCGATCTTGTGGCGGCGGAGCAGGCCGATCGCGTCCTCGCCGGAGATGCCGACCTTGCCGGTGATCAGCGGCATCGGGGTCATGATCTCGCGGACCTGGCGGCTGCGGTCCGACTCGAAGGCCATGTCGCGGTTGGTGACGATGCCGAGCAGCTTGCCCGCCTCGTCCGCGATCGGCACACCGCTGATCCGGAACTTGGCACAGAGCGCGTCGGCCTCGGCGAGCGTGGTCTCCGGGCCGACCGTGATCGGGTCGGTGACCATGCCGGACTCGGAACGCTTCACCAGGTCGACCTGGTTCGCCTGGTCCTCGACGGACAGGTTGCGGTGCAGCACGCCGACGCCGCCCTGGCGGGCCATCGCGATGGCCATCCGCGCCTCGGTGACCTTGTCCATCGCCGCGGAGAGCAGCGGGATGTTCACCCGGACGTTCCGGGAGACCCGGGAGGAGGTGTCGACCTCGTTCGGCAGCACCTCGGAGGCCCCGGGCAGCAGCAGCACGTCGTCGTACGTGAGCCCGAGCATCGCGAACTTCTCGGGTACGCCTGCGGCGTTGTAGGACATTTGGGGGTACCTTCCGTGGCCGGCCTATTCCGCTCGCGCCCTGAGGATGGGGGCGCTGTCGTCGCTCACTCGCTCAGGCCGCCGAAAGCTCGGTGCCATTGGAGGAACCTCCAGGGAAACTCCGCTCGCACCCACGAAACTTTGGCAACCCGCCCAGGCGCCGATACCCCATCGTACTGGCACCGCGAATGCGTCCTCGTGTGCCCTTGACAACACCCGGCCGTCACGGCTCATTCCGGCCGGACGGCCGGACCGCGGACGACCCTAGGAGGACTCCTCCGCGAGCGCCCGCAGGCGGCTGAGCGCACGGTGCTGGGCGACCCGCACGGCGCCGGGCGACATCCCCAGCACCTCGCCGGTCTCCTCCGCCGACAGCCCCGCGGCCACCCGCAGCAGCACCAGCTCGCGCTGACGGGCCGGCAGGTTGGAGAGCAGTTCCTTGGCCCAGGCCGCGTCGCTGCTGAGCAGCGCCCGCTCCTCCGGGCCGAGTGCCTCGTCCGGCACCTCGGGCAGGTCGTCCGGGGGGATCACCGTCGACCCGGGGCCCCGCATCGCGGCGCGCTGCAGGTCGGCGATCTTGTGGGCGGCGATGCCGTAGACGAAGGCCTCGAACGGCCGGCCCTGGTCCCGGTAGCGCGGCAGTGCGCAGAGCACCGCCACGCAGACCTCCTGGGCCACGTCGTCCACGTGGTGCCGGGCGCCGCCGGGCAGCCGGACGAGCCGGCCGCGGCAGTAGCGCAGTGCCAGCGGGTGGACGTAGGCGAGCAGTGCGTCGATCGCGGGGCCCTCGCCGCGCACGGCCGCCGCGACCAGCTCGCCGACCAGCGGGGATCCGCCGGTGCCGAGCACCGGGGCCCGGCCGGGGCCGCTCCCGCGTCCGGGGGCCGCTTCCGCACCGACGTCGTGGCCGTCGTGCTCGGGCCCGCCGTCGCCGGATTCCGCGTACGACGGATCGTGACCCGGGCCGGAGGGCTCGGCCTCCACCGGGTCGGCCTCGCCGGGAGTACCGGCAACGTCGTCACGCATCGGTCCATGGTGCCTGGTCGAGCGGGAAAACGCGGCACCGCGTCCGGAGTTGTGCACCGGAACGTTATGCGGTGCGGCGCCACCGCGCACCACCGGCCCCTCCTGCACCGTGCCGCCTCCCGCCCCGTCGCTGTCGGTCGTGGTCCCGTCCGTCGCGCCGTCCGCCGAGTGTCCTGCGGCTGCGTGGTTCGCCGCAGCGCCTGTCCGCTGGTCCCCGAGGTGCTCCACCACTCCATGGTGCAACCTCGGGACCGCAACGTCACATGCCCCTGCGGGAGGAATCCCAGGCGGCCCGCCGTGGCCGGCGGAACCGCCGGTGGTCAGCGGACCAGGCCCCACCGGAAACCGAGGGCCACGGCGTGCGCGCGGTCCGAGGCGCCGAGCTTCTTGAACAGCCGCCGGGCGTGGGTCTTGACGGTGTCCTCGGAGAGGAACAGCTCGCGGCCGATCTCGGCGTTGCTGCGGCCGTGGCTCATGCCCTCCAGGACCTGGATCTCACGCGCCGTCAGTGTCGGCGCGGCGCCCATGTCGGGGCTGCGGAGCCGGCGCGGGGCGAGCCGCCAGGTCGGGTCGGCGAGGGCCTGGGTGACGGTGGCCCGCAGCTCGGCGCGCGAGGCGTCCTTGTGCAGGTAGCCGCGGGCCCCGGCCGCCACCGCGAGGGCGACGCCGTCGAGGTCCTCGGCGACGGTGAGCATGATGATGCGCGCGCCCGGGTCGGCGGACAGCAGCCGCCGGACGGTCTCGACCCCGCCGAGGCCGGGCATCCGGACGTCCATCAGGACGAGATCGGAGCGGTCGGCCACCCAGCGGCGGAGGACCTCCTCCCCGTTCGTCGCGGTGGTGACCCGGTCGACACCGGGTACGGTCGCGACCGCGCGGCGAAGCGCCTCGCGGGCGAGCGGGGAATCGTCGCAAACGAGAACGGAAGTCATGACTGTCGTCCTCCGCAGCTGATCCGCGTCACGTTGAGCCTCCTGGCTGGTACGAATCTCTCCGACACGGCCGATTGGCGACGGACCCGGGGTGCCGATCGCCTGAACTTCCCCGCGATCGTTCCCGACGTCCGGCGCCCGCTAACCGCCTCCGCACTTCCAACGACCGTCACTCGAATGAGTTACGGCCTTCAGGGCCATCTCCACCACTGTACGTGGCCGACCCGTTACCGATCGGCCGCATCGCGGTGCACACGCCGCACTTTTGTGCAGCTCGCGCGCGGTGGGCGTGCGACCCGCACACCGGTACGGACCGCCGCGCGCCCGTCGGCCACCCGATTGCCACGCCTGCGCCCGCCGAACTCCTTGCCCACTTTGCCCGTTTTTATAGCTTTTGTATGGTCATTGACTGTTGTGCCACTCTGTGGGTGACTTGTCCATGGAGTTGCCTTAAGTCATATTTCCAGGTGTCCACACCAGCGCATCGAAGCCTCGCCGTGCCCGCCCAGTCCACTGGCGGCCGGCCCGCGGCCGACGAGCCTCTGAAGGGAATGAGCCATGGCAGATTTCTCCCGCCTCCCGGGCCCCAACGCCGATCTCTGGGACTGGCAGCTCTCCGCGGCGTGCCGCGGCGTGGACAGCTCGCTCTTCTTCCACCCCGAGGGCGAGCGGGGAGCCGCGCGCAGTTCGCGCGAGGCCAGCGCCAAGGAGGTCTGCATGCGCTGCCCGGTGCGGACGGAGTGCGCGGCGCACGCGCTGGCGGTCCGCGAGCCGTACGGCGTCTGGGGAGGCCTGACCGAGGACGAGCGCGAGGAGATGATGGGCCGCTCGCGCAACCGCCTGGTCGAAGTGCCGCTGGTCGCGCCGACGGGGCTGCAGCGCTAGACGCTCGCCCGCGCCGCGCCGTGGAGAAACGTTTCTTCGCGGCGCTTCAAGCCGCCCGGTGCCGCGCCGCGCCGGGATCAGCGCCCGGCGGCCGCCCCCGCCAGCCGCTCCAGCATCAGCGCCACAGCCGGCACCTCGGCGAGGTCCGGCAGGGTCAGGGCGACCACCTGCCGCACCGCCGGCGCACCCGCCGCCGTCCGCACCGGGACCGCCGACACGCCGTCGGGGCGCACCGACCGCAGCGCCAGGCCCGGCAGCACCGCCACTCCGAGCCCGGCCGCCACCAGGCCGACCACCGCCGGGTAGTCGTCGGTCGCGAAGTCGATCCGCGGCTCGAACCCGGCCCCCGCGCAGAGCTCCACCAGGTGCCCCCGGCACTGCGGGCAGCCGGCGATCCACTGCTCCCCCGCCAGCTCGGCCAGCTCCACCGGGCCGCCCGCGCCGGAGCGCCCGGCCAGCGGGTGCGCGGCCGGCAGCAGGCCGATCAGCGGGTCGTCCAGCAGCGGGGTGACCACCAGGTCGGACCAGTCGGCACCGGCGCTGAGCTGCTGGGCCTCCAGATTGGCCTCGGCCCGCGCCTCGCGCGGCGTGCCGTGCGCCGGCGCGGCGACCGGCACCGGGGCGCCGCCCGGGGCCTGCGGGTAGCGGAAGGCCAGCGCCACCTCGCACTCGCCGCCGCGCAGCATCGCCAGCGACTCCGGCGGTTCCGCCTCGACCAGCGACACGCGGACCCCCGGATGGCTGTCCCGCAGCCGGGCGACGGCCGGCGGCACCAGAGTGGAACTCGCGGTCGGGAAGGAGACCAGTCGCACCCGCCCGGCCCGCAGCCCGGCGATCGCCGCCACCTCCTCCTCGGCGGCGGAGAGGCCGGCCAGGATCCCGGTGGCATGCTTGAGCAGCACCCGCCCGGCCTCGCTCAGCTGCATGCCGCGCCCCGAGCGGACCACCAGCGGGGTGTCCACGGACTTCTCCAGGGCCTTCATCTGCTGGCTGATGGCGGGCTGCGTACAGCCCAGCTCGCGCGCCGCGGCGGAGAAGGAGCCGGTGCGGGCGACGGCACGCAGGACGCGCAGATGGCGGGCCTCGATCATGCCTCAGTTATAAGCCAAACTTTGCCATATGCAAAATTACGCTGATAGTTTAACGCTCAAGCGGCGGTCGCCGGCAGGCGGTCGGTCGCACCGGCCCCGCAGCGGGCCCTGCGGCCCGCCCCGCACCGGCCCCGCCGTCCCGCTCTGCCGTCCCGCCCTACCGTCGCGCCCTGCCGTCGCGCCCCGCTGTCCGCCCCGCTGTCCGCCCCGCGCCGGAACGCCGGAGGCCCGGTCCGCGTACCCCGAGGGGTGCGGACCGGGCCTCCGGTCACCGATCGCGTCAGTGCGAGTGGCCGTGCCCGCCGTGCGAGTGGCCGTTGTCGGCCTCCTCTTCCTTCTTCTCCACCACGAGGGTCTCGGTGGTGAGCAGCAGGGAGGCGATCGAGGCGGCGTTCTCCAGCGCGGAGCGGGTCACCTTGACCGGGTCGATGACGCCGGCCTTCAGCAGGTCGCCGTACTCACCGGTGGCGGCGTTGAAGCCGTGACCGGCCTCCAGCTCCGCGACCTTGTGGGTGATGACGTAGCCCTCGAGGCCCGCGTTCTGGGCGATCCAGCGCAGCGGCTCGGCGAGCGCCTTGCGGACGACCGCGACACCGGTCGCCTCGTCGCCCGACAGGCCCAGGCCGCCGTCCAGCACCTTGGCGGCGTGGACGAGGGAGGCGCCACCGCCGGCGACGATGCCCTCCTCGACCGCGGCACGGGTCGCCGAGATGGCGTCCTCCAGGCGGTGCTTGCGCTCCTTCAGCTCCACCTCGGTGGCGGCGCCGACCTTGATGACGCAGACGCCGCCGGCCAGCTTGGCCAGGCGCTCCTGCAGCTTCTCGCGGTCCCAGTCGGAGTCCGTGTTGGCGATCTCGCCCTTGATCTGGGCGACGCGGCCGGCCACGGCCTCGGAGTCACCGGCGCCGTCGACGACGGTGGTCTCGTCCTTGGTGATGGTCACGCGGCGAGCGGTGCCCAGCACGTCCAGACCGGCCTGGTCGAGCTTGAGGCCGACCTCCTCGGAGATGACGGTGGCACCGGTCAGGGTGGCCAGGTCGCCGAGGATCGCCTTGCGGCGGTCGCCGAAGCCCGGGGCCTTGACGGCGACCGCGTTGAAGGTGCCGCGGATCTTGTTCACCACGAGGGTGGACAGCGCCTCGCCGTCGACGTCCTCGGCGATGATCAGCAGCGGCTTGGAGGCACCGCCCTGCAGGATCTTCTCCAGCAGCGGGAGCAGCTCCTGGATGGAGGAGATCTTGCCCTGGTTGATCAGGATGTACGGGTCCTCCAGGACCGCCTCCTGCCGCTCCGCGTCGGTGACGAAGTACGGCGACAGGTAACCCTTGTCGAACTGCATGCCCTCGGTGAAGTCGAGCTCCACGCCGAAGGTGTTGGACTCCTCGACGGTGATGACACCGTCCTTGCCGACCTTGTCGATCGCCTCGGCGATGAGCTCGCCGACCTGGGTGTCCTGCGCGGAGAGGGACGCGACGGCGGCGACGTCGTCCTTGCCCTCGATCTCGCGGGCGATGGACAGCAGGTGCTCGGAGACGGCGGCGACGGCCTTGTCGATGCCCTTCTTCAGGGCGGCCGGGCCGGCACCGGCGGCGACGTTGCGCAGACCCTCGTTGACCAGGGCCTGGGCCAGCACGGTGGCGGTGGTGGTGCCGTCACCCGCGACGTCGTTGGTCTTGGTGGCGACCTCCTTGACGAGCTGCGCGCCAAGGTTCTCGTACGGGTCGTCCAGCTCGATCTCACGCGCGATGGTGACACCGTCGTTGGTGATGGTCGGCGCGCCGAACTTCTTGTCGATGACGACGTTGCGGCCCTTGGGGCCGATGGTCACCTTGACGGTGTCGGCCAGCTTGTTGACACCGCGCTCCAGCGAGCGGCGGGCGTCCTCGTCGAACTGCAGGATCTTCGCCATGTTCCCTATTCCCTCGGGGCTCGGCCGGCACGACGGCCGCCGGACTGCATGAACCAACAACCACGCCCCGGGCCCCTGTCACTAGGGACACGGATCCGGGGCGGGCTGGAACGACTTACTTCTCGATGATCGCGAGAACGTCGCGAGCCGAGAGGACCAGGTACTCCTCGCCCTGGTACTTCACCTCGGTGCCGCCGTACTTCGAGTACAGGACGATGTCACCGACGGCGACGTCGAGCGGCAGACGCTGGCCATCCTCGAAGCGACCCGGCCCGACGGCCAGGACGACGCCCTCCTGGGGCTTCTCCTTGGCGGTGTCCGGGATAACCAGGCCGGAGGCCGTGGTGGTCTCGGCGTCGAGCGGCTGGACCACAATGCGGTCCTCGAGCGGCTTGATGGCAACCTTGCTGCTGGTGGTCACGTCCGAGCTCCCCTTCGGAGATTACGGGGTTTTCTAACAGGTAGTTGGCGAACCTGCGGGCCTGCCGTCGCGGGGGTCAGACACACGTCGTCGCGTTAGCACTCACCATGGGGAGAGTGCCAAGAACGACCTTAGGCCGCAGTTAGCACTCAGTCAACCAGAGTGCCAACGGCGCGCCAGGACGTCCTCCGGAGCGCGATCCGCGACGGGCGCGCGGGCAGGTGCACGGGCCGCCGGGCGGGCGGATGAGCGGGCGGCCCGGAGCGGCGAGAATGACGGTGTGGAGACCGAGAACCTGCAGCCCCTGCTGACCCCCGAGGGCCAAGCCCTGCTCGCCGAACTGCGCGAGTTCACGCCCGAGGAGGAGCTGGCGCTGGCCACCCGGCTGCGGCGGGAGCACCCGGCGGAGCTGGTGTCGGCGGCGTTCGGGCAGGCGCGGCTGCGGCAGCGGGCGCGGGCCAAGTTCGGCGCGGACGCCGACCTGATGTACTTCACGCCCAACGGCGTCGAGCAGTCCACCCGGCGCAGCGTCGCCGAGTGGCGGGCCCGCCGCTTCGCGGGGCTGGGCGTGCGGCGGCTGGCCGACCTCTGCTGCGGGATCGGCGGGGACGTCCTGGCGCTGGCGCGGGCGGGGATCGAGGTGCTGGCCGTCGACAAGGACCCGGCGGCCTGCGCGGCCACCGCCGCCAACGCGGCCGCGCTCGGCCTCTCCGGCCTGGTCGAGGTGCGCTGCGCGGACGTCACCGAGGTGGACGTCACCGGCTACGACGCCGTCTTCACCGACCCGGCCCGCCGGACGTCGCGCGGCCGGGTGTTCGACCCGGAGGCGTACGCCCCGCCGCTCTCCTGGGCGCTGGAGGCCGGCCGCCGGACCCCGATCGGGGCGCTGAAGGTGGCGCCGGGCATCCCGCACGAGGCCGTCCCGGCGGACGCCGAGGCGGAGTGGGTCTCCGACCACGGCGACGTCAAGGAGGCGGTGCTCTGGTTCGGCACCCGCGCGGAGCGGCCGCACCGCGCCACCCTGCTCCCCCAGCAGGCCTGCCTGACCGGCGGCGACCTGCCCGACCCGCCGGCCGGCCCGGTCGGCCGCTACCTCTACGAGCCGGACGGCGCGGTGATCCGCGCCCACCTGGTGGCCGAGGTGGCCGAGCAGGTGAACGGCCGGCTGATCGACCCGAAGATCGCCTACCTGACCTCGGACGAGCTGGTCGCCACCCCGTTCGCGCACGCCTTCGAACTCACCGACGTGCTGCCGTTCCACATCAAGAAGCTGAAGGCCCTGCTGCGTGAACGGGCCGTCGGCACGGTGGTGATCAAGAAGCGCGGGATGGCGATCACCCCGGAGGAGCTGCGCCGTCAGCTGAAGCCGAGCGGCCCGAACAGCGTCACGGTGATCCTCAGCCGCACCGACCACGGCCCGCTGATGATGCTCGGCCAGCCGGTCACGGCGCCGTAGCGCCCGCCGGGGCACGCCCTGCGGCGCGGCGGGGAAGGCCCCGGCGGGCGGCTCGGGCCGGCGGCTCAGGCCGGCGGCGCCTGGATGTAGTCCTCCAGCCGGGCCACCGCGAAGCCCTGCTCCTGGATCCGGGCCAGCATCTCGCCGAACATCTGCGTCATCGTCTCGCCCTTGAGGTCCTTCGGGCCGCGGAAGTGGGCCAGCACGATGTCGCCGGGCTTCAGCTTCTTGTCGGCGGCCTGGTACTGCATGTCGTGGATCTGCATCGACTCGCGCCAGAGCACGATCGCGCGCGGCCCGCACTGCTGCACCGAGGTGTTCAGCGCCGGGGTGTTCGCGCCGTCCCCGTACGGCGGGCGGAACAGCAGCGGCGCGGTGCCGTACTGCTGGGTGAGCGCCGACTGCGCGTCACAGATCTCGGACTTCTGCTTCTCCGGCGGGACCTTGCTCATCTGGGCGTGGTCGACCGTGTGGTTGTGGATGTGGTTGCCGAGCGCCTGGAGCGGTTTGAAGTAGCCGTAGTTGTCCTTGACGATGTCCCTGGTCAGGAACATCGAGACCGGCACCTTGAGGTCGGTCAGCATCTCGACGAACTTCGGGTCCTTCTCGGCGCCGTCGTCGATGGTGATGAAGACCACCTTGTCGGTGGTCTTCACATCGCTGAACACCGGTACCGGGCCGGTCCGTTCGAGCTTGACCGGCTTGTCGGCGGGCGCCGCCGGGGCGGCCGGCAGCGGCTTGAGGTTCCACTTCGCCCAGGCAGCCGCGTCCCCGGCGGCGGGCGTGCCGGCCGCGGGTGCCGGGGTGGGCCGGCCCGCGGTGGTGCCGGCCGTGGGGGTGACCGCCGCCGGCGGGGTGCTGCCCGCGGCGGCCGGCGTGCCCGCACCGCCACCGCCACAACCCGTGGCGGCCGCCAGCAGGACCAGTGCCCCCACCGCGTACGTCCTCGTCCTGCCCCGCCCGTACCTCTTCACCGCGCCGCGCTCCCCGGTCCCGTCCAGCTTTCTCTCAGCTAAGCACGGCGGCGGTCGGGTGTTCGGTTCCCGGACGGATCTACGAGCGGCTACTCCACGTGCTCGCTGGTGAAGGACCAGCGGTGCACCGGGCGGCCCACCAGGCCGGCGGGCGGCTCGGCGACCGGCACCGGCTCCCCCGTCCACCAGGTGATCAGCAGCACCCGGTCACCCGGCGCGCCGAACAGCTCGGTGCGGACCAGACCCGCCGAACCGCGCAGGGCCGGCAGCGCCGTCCCCCGGACCCAGGCGGCCAGTTCCGCGCCGCGGCCCTCGGCGGCCCGGGCCTCCCACATGGCGGCGGTGGTGGTCCCCGCCGGTGCCGTCACCGGGCGTCCCCGCCGAGCGCCTCGTACGCCTGGCCGTGGACGTCCGTGTGCGGCACGTGGGTCTCGGTGACGGGCAGCGAGGAGTCGGCCGAGAGGTCGAAGGCGGAGGGCGTGCGGTTGCGCCAGACCATCTCGGAGCCGAGCGCGGCCACCATCGCGCCGTTGTCGGTGCACAGGCCCGGACGCGGCACCCGCAGCCGGATCCCGGCCTTGTCGCACCGCTGCTGGGCCATCTCGCGCAGCCGCGAGTTGGCCGCGACCCCGCCGCCGATCATCAGGTGGTCGACGCCGTTGTCCTTGCAGGCCTTGACGGCCTTGCGGGTCAGCACGTCGGTGACGGCCTCCTGGAACGAGGCCGCGACGTCGGCGATCGGCACCTCCTCGCCGGCCCGGCGCCGGGCCTCCACCCAGCGGGCGACGGCGGTCTTCAGGCCGGAGAAGGAGAAGTCGTACTCAGGGTCCTTCGGGCCGGTCAGGCCGCGCGGGAAGGCGATCGCCTTCCGGTTGCCCTCGCGGGCCGTCCGGTCGACCACCGGGCCGCCGGGGAAGCCCAGCCCGAGCACCCGGGCCACCTTGTCGAAGGCCTCGCCGGCCGCGTCGTCGATGGTCGCGCCGAGCGGGCGGACGTCGGTGGTGATGTCCTCGCTGAGCAGCAGCGAGGAGTGCCCGCCGGAGACCAGCAGCGCCATCGTGGGCGAGGGCAGCCGGCCGTGCTCCAGCTGGTCCACGCAGATGTGCGAAGCCAGGTGGTTGACCCCGTAGAGCGGCTTGTCCAGCGCCCAGGCGTAGGCCTTGGCGGCGCTGACGCCGACCAGCAGGGCGCCCGCCAGGCCGGGGCCGGCGGTGACGGCGATGCCGTCCAGGTCACTGGCCTTGACGCCGGCGGTGTCCAGGGCGCGCTGGATGGTCGGGACCATCGCCTCCAGGTGCGCGCGGCTGGCGATCTCCGGGACGACGCCGCCGAACCGGGCGTGGTCGTTGACGCTGGAGGCGACCGCGTCGGCGAGCAGGGTCGTGCCGCGCACGATGCCGACGCCGGTCTCGTCGCAGGAGGTCTCGATACCGAGGACGAGCGGTTCGTCAGCCATGGCGGGTTTCCTTCAGGTCCTTCGGTTCGGTGCTTGGGTGGTCGAGGCGCATCACCAGCGCGTCGACGTTGGCCGGCTGGTAGTAGCCGCGCCGGATGCCGACCGGTTCGAAACCGAACCGCTCGTACAGCCGCTGGGCGCGCGGGTTGTCCACCCGCACCTCCAGCAGCAGTTCCGCGCAGCCGCGCCGGGCGGCCTCCCGGATCAGGTCGGTGAGCAGCGCCGCGCCGAGGCCGGAGCCCTGGTGGCGGTGGTGGACGGCGATCGTCTGCACGTCTCCCTCGCCGGCCACCACCATCAGGCCGGCGTAGCCGGCGACGGCGCCGTCCGCGGTGACGGCGACGGTGTAGTGGCGGGTGCCGCCGGGGTGGGCCTCGGCCAGCTCGGACCAGTACATCCCGGTGGACCAGGCGTCCTCCGGGAAGAGCTCCAGCTCCAGCTCCATCACCGGGGCGATGTCCCACCAGCGCATCGGGCGCAGGGCGGCGGTCTGGGCGGTGGCGCCGGTCTGGCCGGCCCGGGCGGTCTGGGCGGTAGGGCCGGCCGGGGCAGTCACGCCGGTCACGCCGGTCACGCCGGTCTGTGCGGTCGGGCCGGTCACGCCGGGAGCACCGGCTTGTACCCGGCCGGCACCTGGGCGTCGGGGCGGCGCAGGTAGAGCGGCACGTTGGGGAGCAGCTCGCGGCCGGCGGCCAGCTCGCCCGCGGCGAAGTCGGCCAGGGCGCCCGCCGAGACGTGCTCCGGTCCGTGCGCGCCGGGGAAGTGGTCCGGGTACAGCAGCGCACCGGCGCCGACCGCGCGCGGCTGCGGCGTCAGCTCGGCCGGGCGGTCCACCGAGGGGCCCTCGGTCCGGCGGCCGTCGGCGTCGTAGGAGGCCCAGTAGACCTCCTTGCGACGCGCGTCGGTGGCCACCGTGAAGGGTCCGCCGGCCGGCTCCGCGGCACGCGCCGCGTGGGCGATCGCGTCCAGGGTGCAGACGCCGTGCACCGGCACGCCGAGCGCGTGGCCGAGCGCGGCGGCGGTGACCAGGCCGACCCGCAGGCCGGTGTACGGGCCCGGGCCGACGCCGACCGCGATGCCGGTCAGCCGGTGCTTGTCGACGCCTGCCGTCCTCAGCACCCGGTCGATGGCGGGGAGGAGCAGTTCGCCGTGGCGCCTGGCGTCGACCTGGTCGGTCTCGGCGAGGACGGCCGTACCGTCGTGGACGGCGGCGGTGACGGCGGGGGTAGCGGTGTCGAACGCGAGCAGCAGCACGGGTCAAGGTTAGACCGGTCGGGGCGCTCGGCCACCGCCGGTCCGGCAGCCGGGCCTTCCTGCTCCGCCCGGTCGACACCCCGTCCGGGTTCGGAACACACGTCCTACGTGGTGCCGGTCCGGGCGGACGGACCTGGCACGATGGGGCCGACGGGTTTTGGGACGGCGGTGGGAGCACACGTGGCGAAGATGGGTCCTGGAGTGGTGGTCACGGGGCTGACCCTGGGGGCCCTGGCGGTGGTGAGCCTGCTGGCCTTCCAGGCCAACGGCGCGCAGGACCGCGCAGGCGGCGCCCGGCCGGCCACCAGCACGTCCGCCTCGTCGAGCGGACCGGCCGCCTCGGCCACCCCCTCCGCCTCGGCCACCCCGACCGCCCCCGCGCTGCCGGCCACCTCGGGCACCGGGCTGCGGGTCGTGTACTCGGTCGGCAGCCACTACGTCTGGCTGGTCGACCCCAAGAAGAACCCGCAGGTGGTGGCCGCCTTCGCGGTCACCCCGGGCTCGGTGGAGCCCGTCGCCGGCAGCTACCCGGTCTACAGCCGAACCGCCACCACCACGGGCACCGACGGGCGGCAGATCGAGCACGTGGTGCGCTTCGCCCAGCAGAACGGCGTGGTCTTCGGCTTCAGCGCGGCCGCGGACGGCGCCACCCCGACCACCGATCCGAAGGCCAAGACCGGCGGCATCCGCAGCAGCCGCCCCGACGGCCAGCTGCTCTGGGACTTCGCGCCGCAGGGCACCAAGGTGGTCGTGATCGCCTGACCGGGCCGGCTGCCCCGGGGAGGGGCAGCGCCCGGCGGGTGCCCCGGCTGCGGTCAGGCGGCGCGGGGGGGGTGTCAGCGGTCAGGCAGCGCGGGGGGTGTCGGCGCGAGGGGTGTCGGTCCTGGCCTTCGGGCCGGCGGTCGTACAGGAGCGTTCGGCGCCCTCCCGGGCTCCGTTCCGGGTGCTTTCCCGAGTGCCGTCCCGGGTGCTGTCCCGGCGTTCCGGCGGAGTGGAGATCGCCTCGGCGGCCGCACACGCGGCCAGCAGGGCCCGCATCGGTGCGCCCCGGACACTGCGGGCGGGCTCTCCGGCTCCGGTGCCGCGCGGCGCGCGCTCCGGAACGGGGGTGGTGCTCGACATGGCGCCTCCCTAGTTAGGCAGACCTAACCGCAGCACCCATCCCATCACGCCCGGTCCCCCGCCCGCAACACGTTGCCGACAACCTGTCGGCAACGGTCGGCCCGTCACCGGCCGCCACGTGCCCGCACCGGCTCCCGGCCGCAGCCGCACGTGAGCCCCGACGAACCCCGACGAACCCCGGCGAATCCCGGCGAATCCCGGGCGGGACGGGCTCAGGCGAGCCGCGCCAGCTCCGCCCCGGCCCAGCGCGGGCCGATCCCGGTCAGCACCACCCGGCGCGGGTCCTCGTCGTCGCCCTCCAGCTCGGCACCGAGGGCCCGCTCGATCCGGACCTCCAACCGGTCCTCGGACAGCCGCTCGACCTTGCCCTCGCCCCACTCGACCACCACCACCGACTCCGGCAGCGACACATCGAGGTCGAGGTCCTCCATCTCGTCCAGGTCCCCGCCCAGCCGGTACGCGTCCACGTGCACCAGTGCCGGACCGCCGACCAGCGACGGGTGCACCCGGGCGATCACGAAGGTCGGCGAGGTGACCGCGCCGCGCACTCCCAGCCCCTCCCCCAGACCCCGGGTCAGCGTGGTCTTCCCCGCGCCCAGCTCCCCCGAGAGCAGCACGAGGTCCCCCGGCCGAAGCAGCGCGGCCAGCTCCCGGCCGAGCCGGCCCATCCGCTCGGGAGTGGCAACGGTGAGAGTGGCGTGCGAGCCCATGCGCGAATCAAGCCCTTCGGTACGTTCCCTGCAACGGCGCACCGACCACCGGGCGCCCCCCGCTACGGTGCCACATCGACGACCCCCCGCGCTCCGGGGCCGTCCCGTCCTGGTGTGTCCGCATTTGCCGCCCGAGCGTTCGTACCGGACCGGACCCCGCTCTCAGGAAATCCTCAGGATCCCGCTACGGTCCTGTCCTTGATCCCCCTTCGGGCCGTCGCCGGGCACGCCGGCGCCGGCCCGACTCCAGCGCCCGGACCACCCGACGGTCCGGCCGGTTCACCGAGGTCACACACTCCATGAAGCTCCGTCGCGGTCTTGCGATACCCGCCGTCGCCGCCCTGGCCACGGCCTCCGTCATCGCCGCTGCCCCGGCCGCACTCGCCGCCGCCACCGCGGTCGGCACGTCCGCCGCGCCTGTCGCCGCCAAGGCGGCCGCCGGTACCGAGGTCCACCCGGCCCTGGCCGTCAAGAACCTGCCCGCGAAGGTCACCGCGGACGGCCGGGCGGTGACCTTCACCCTGGAGATCACCAACACCGCCCACCGCGCCCTGGTCTTCCTGCCGTTCCTCTACACCGAGGCCGACCGCTCCCCGCTGTTCGCCAAGGAGCAGCACAAGCTCCAGTACCTGGACGTCGACGGCAAGGGCGGCTGGAAGGACGTCGCCACGCTGAAGCCCGCCCCGGCCGACAAGGGCGTTTTCCAGCTGCTCGGCGCACTCGACGCGAACGGGACGGCCACCGAGGACTCCTGGCTCTTCCTCCGCGAGGACGAGTCGCTCGGGATCCAGGTCCGGCTCTCGCTGCCCGAGGGCACCCTGCCGGACGACGCGAGCGCCGTCTTCGTCACCACCTCGATCGATCTGGAGTCGGCCGAGGCCGAGGTCGAACCGACCAACAGCGAGCCGGCCCGGTTCTCGATCGTCGCCCCGGGTGGTGCCACGACCGGCCCGTCCGCGACTGCGTCCGCGTCCGCGACTGCCAGCGCCAGTGCCAGTGCCAGTGCCAGTGCCAGTGCCACCGTGAGCGCGACGGCCTCGCCGTCGGCCACCGCTTCGGCTTCTGCCTCGGCGTCTGCGTCTGCGTCTGCTTCGGTTTCGGCTTCCGTCTCGGTTTCCCCGTCGGCCTCCGCGTCGGCATCGGTATCGCCGTCCGCCTCCGCGTCGGCCACCGGTTCGGCCCGCCCGAGCGCACCGGCCACCTCCGCGGCGCCTGCCCCGGCCACCACGACGGGCTCGACCCCCGCCGCCAAGCCGGCCACCGTGCCGCCCGTCGGCGCCCTCCAGGCCAAGGTGGTGCAGGCCAAGCCGTCCGCCGGCGCGGTCGCCAAGGCCAAGGCCAAGGCCGCCAACCGCCCGTCGGGCGGTGCCAACCTGGCGACCACCGGCGGCAACGACAACACCACCACCATCGCCGTGGCCGGCGGGGCCGTGCTGGCAGCCGGTGTCGGCACCCTCGTCGTGCTGCGTCGCCGCAAGGCCGGCGCCGGCGCCTGACATCTCCGCACCCGGGCCCGTGCCCGGTACGACGGCGGCCCGGACCCCGAGCAAGGGGTCCGGGCCACCGGGCGTCAGGCCAGTTCGCGCACCGAGGGCGGCAGTGGGGCCGCCCGGCGGTGGTCGACCGCCTGTTTGAGCAGCCCGGCCAGCCGGCGGTCGACGAGGTCGGGACGCTCCAGCATCACCAGGTGACCGGCATCCTCGACCAGGTCCAGCTCGGCGCCGGGCAGCTGCTGGGCGATCGCCTCGCTGTGGCCGGGCGGCGTCAGCAGGTCCTTGGTGCCGGCCAGCACGAGGGTGGGGATACCGCGCAGGGCGGCCAGCGCGGCGGACTTCTCGTGAGCACCGAAGACCGGGTAGAACTCGGCCACCACGTCGATCGGGGTGGCGTCCAGCAGCTGCTCGGCGAACCGGACCACGCCCGGGTCGACGTCCTTCCCGCCGAAGGAGAACTTGCGGTAGAAGACGGCGCTGACGTCCGCCCCCAGACGACGGGTCGCCTCCACCAGCTCCACCTGACGGCCGAGCAGCTTCATCATGCTCGGTGCGACCTTCTTGAACAGCTTGGCACCGGCCGCCGGCAGCCCGAGCGTGACGGCGTCCCAGTCCCCCGCCAAGGTGCCGACGAGGGCGACGCCGGCAACCCGCTCCCGGAACAGCTCCGGGTGCTGGTCGGCCAGCGCCATCACCGTCATGCCGCCCATCGAGTGGCCGACCAGGACGAGCGGACCGGTCGGCGCGACGGCGTCGATCACGGCCTTGAGATCCCCGCCGAGCTGGTCGATGCTCGCGGGTTCGCCGGCCAGGTACGAGCGGGAGCGCTCGGAGCGGCCGTGGCTGCGCTGGTCCCAGAAGACCAGCCGCATGCCCTCGCGCAGAGCGGCCCGCTGGAAGTGCCAGCTGTCCTGGTTCAGGCAGTAGCCGTGGCAGAAGACGACGGTCAGCGGCTCGGCGGCGGGCTCGGTGATGGCGGGCTCGGTGGCGGAGTCGGTGGGCGCCGGCCTGGTGGTGGCCGGCCTGGTGGTGGCGGTGATCCTGGGCGCAGCACCGGCGGCGGTGACGGTGACGGTGGTGGCCGCGGGGCCCGGGCGGCGACGGGCGAACCAGCTGCGCCGGACGGTCCGACCGCCCGGGGCGTCCGTGGTCGGCGCCGGGATCGGGGTCGGGGTCGCCGTCGGGGTCTGTCGCGGCGGCTCGGGGAGCTCCCGGGCGGGACCGGGCCAGCCGGTACCGTCCAGCTCCACGTACAGCTCGGTGCCGTCGGCGGCGGCCACCGTGCACGGGCGGCCGCGCAGAGAGCCGTACGGGGCATTGGCGTCCAGCTCGGCGCGGGCGCGGCGGCGGGTCGCCCGGCCGACCGTCAGCCGCTCGATCGCCACGCCGGCGGCCGCACCGGCCGCGACGACGCCGACCGAGATGCCGATCAGGCCCGCCCGGCTCACCCCGGACGCCGCGCCCGCCGCCGCGGTCACCGCCGCCACCGGATCGGAGCCGGTCCCCTCACTCATCCGAGCGGACCGTCGACCAGCGGGGCCGTTCCGAGCGGGCTGTGCGCGAACAGGCTGGGCACGAGCGGGCCCTCCGTCACCAGACCGTCCGCCACCCGGCCCTGGACGACCGGCTCCTCGGCGATGCCGCCGACGAAGCGGCGTGGCACCCGGGCGCCGATCCTGGTCACGATCTCGTACGAGATGGTGCCGCAGGCGCGGCCCCAGTCCTCGGCGGTCGGCTCGCCCCGCTCGCCGTTGCCGAACAGCAGGACCTCGTCACCGACCGCCGGGGTGTCGCCCCCGAGGTCGACGACGAACTGGTCCATCGCCACCCGGCCCGCCACCGTCCGCCACTTGCCCGCGATCTGCACCGGGCCGGTGCCGCTGGCGTGCCGGGGAACGCCGTCGCCGTAGCCGACCGGGACGAGACCCAGCGTGGTCGGGCCCGGCGTCGTGTAGTGATGGCCGTAGCTGACACCGTGGCCGGCGGGGACGTGCTTGACCAGCGCCAGCCGGGCGGTCAGCGCCATCACCGGGCGCAGCCCGAAGTCCGCGGGTGCGCCGACCTCCGGGACGGGCGAGAGCCCGTACATCGCCAGGCCGGTGCGGACCATGTCGTAGTGCGACTGCGGGAGCAGCAGGGTGGCCGGCGAGTTGGCGAGGTGCCGGACCTCGGGGCGCAGCCCGGCGGCCTCGGCGTGGGCCAGGGCCTCGCGGTAGGCGTCCAGCTGGGCCTGGATGGAGGGGTGACCGGGCTCGTCGGCCGCCGCGAAGTGCGACCAGACACCGACCACCCTGAGCAGGCCCTCCGCCTCGGCGCGCCGGGCGGCGGCGACCAGTTCGGGCCAGTCGTGCGGCTGGCAGCCGTTGCGGCCGAGGCCGGTGTCGGCCTTCAGGTGCACCCGGGCCGGCACGCCGGTCGCCCGGACGGCCGCGAGCAGCTCGTCCAGCGCCCACTGCCCGCTCACCGAGACGTCGACATCGGCGAGCAGCGCCTCCCGCCAGGGGCCGCCGGGCGTCCAGAGCCAGCAGAGGATACGGGCCTGGTCGGGGCGGACACCGGCGGCGCGCAGCGCCAGCGCCTCCTGCGGGAGCGCCGTGCCGAGCCAGCCGATGCCTGCGGCGACCGCCTCGCGGGCACAGCGGACCGCGCCGTGGCCGTAGGCGTCCGCCTTGACCGTGGCCATCACCGTGGCGGCGCCCACGCGCTCGCGCAGCGCGGCGAGGTTGCCGCGCAGCGCGGTCAGATCGATCGCCGCCTCGGCCCGTACGCCGTCGGTGAGGGTGGCCGTGCCGGTCGTCTTCGCAGTTGTCATCAGGGTCAGTCTCCCAGACGTCTCAGGGTCCTCGCCGAACGGCCCGTCGGCGCGGCGGCCCCCGCACCCCTCCCCCCGCTCCGGACGCCCACGAAGCACCACCGGTTCCCGTGCACCTCAGGAGTGGGAAGTCGACCCGGCCGACTTCCCACTCCCGGGTGCACCGGGTCCTCCGGGCGGGCCGCCGTGCTTGCTCCTGCGCCGGGGCAGGGGTCGGGGGTGCTCGGAGGGAGGACTATGTAGACCGGTCCACTTAAGTAAGTGGACCGGTCTACATAGTCCTCCGTCACCCTTTCGCTCGGATCGGCGCAGGGTCGGCACCAGATCGGCGCAGGGTCAGCGCAGGTATCAGCACCACCGCACCGCGCCTGCGGAGGCCGGAGAGAATATGTAGACCGGTCGGTATATGTAGACCGGTCGACCTATTTGCCCGCGCTCCCCGCCGAAGCCCGCACATCGCGCCAGACGGCCGGGAGCGCGCCGGCCACCTGCAGCGCAGTGACCGGCGCACCCCAGTCGCCCCCACCCGCCGCAGCACCCCCGACACCCGCGGCCACACCGCCCAGCCCACCCGGCCCACCAGACCCACCCGACCCGAAGGCCGCGTGACGGCCCGCGAGACCGTGCAGGTAGGCGGCCACCGATGCGGCGTCCAGCGCGGGGAGGCCGGTCGCGAGCAGCGAGCCGGCCAGACCCGCCAGCACGTCGCCGCTGCCGGCCGTGGCCAGCCAGGAGGTACCGGTCGGGTTGACCCGCACCGTGCCGTCCGGGTCGGCGACCACCGTGGTGGAGCCCTTCAGCAGCACCGTCGCGCGGTACGCCGCCGCAAGCCGCCGGGCGGTGGTCAGCCGGGCGGCCGCCAGCTCGTCGGCGGACCGCGGCGCGCTGCCGTCCGCTCCCGCCAGCAGCCGGGCCGCCTCACCGGTGTGCGGGGTGAGCAGGGTGGGGGCCGTCCGCCCGGCCAGTGCCTCCGGGCCGATCCGGGCCAGTTCGGTCAGGCCGTCCGCGTCCACGAGCACCGGCACGTCGCTCGCCAGTGCCTCCGCGAGTGCCTGCCGCGCCCCGTCCCCGCCGCCCGGGCCGACCACCCAGGCCTGTACCCGCCCCGCGCCGGCCGGGCCGCCCTCGGTGACGAGCACCTCCGGGAAGCGCCGCACCACCTCCTCGGCCGCCGTGCCGACGTACCGGACGGCGCCCGCGCCGCCGTGCAGCGCGCCGGCGACCGCGAGCACGGCCGCCCCCGGGTACGTCGCCGAGCCGGCCGCGACGCCGACGACGCCGCGCCGGTACTTGTCGCTCTCCGCTCCCGGTGCCGGCAGCAGTGCGGCCACCTCGGCGTGCTGCGGCGCCGCCACCTCGGCCGGCGGCAGGTCGAGCCCGATCCCCACCAACTGCACCACCCCCGCGTACGAGGCGCCCGGGTCGATCAGCAGCCCCGGCTTGTACGTCCCGAAGCAGACCGTGACGTCCGCCCGCAGGGCCTCGCCCGCCACCTCGCCGGTGTCGGCGTCCACCCCGCTCGGCACGTCCACGGCCACCACCACCCCGGGCCGCGCGGCCCGGGCATAGGGCTGGGCCTCCGGTCGCAGGCCACCCCGTCCACCGATGCCGACGATGCCGTCCAACACCAGGTCCGCACGCGAGAAGTCGGCCAGGCCGACTTCCTGCTCCTGCGTCACCCGGCCGCCCGCCGCCCGCAGCGCCGCCAGCCCCCCGGCGTGGACGCGCTGCGGCGAGAGCAGCACCGCCACCACCCGCGCACCGCGCCGGGCCAGCGCCGCGCCGGCGTGGAGCGCGTCCCCCCCGTTGTCGCCGCTGCCCGCGAGCACCACCACCCGGCTCCCGTAGACCCGGCCGCGGCTCCGGGTCAGCAGCCGGGCGCAGGTGGCGGCGAGGCCGGTGGCGGCGCGCTGCATCAGCGTGCCCTCCGGCAGTCGGGCCATCAGTTCGGCCTCGGCGGCCCGGACCTGGTCGACACGGTGAGCGCTGCGCATGCGAAAGCCCTAACCCTCGGCGATGACTACCGCCGACGCTACGCCCGCATCGTGGCTGAGCGACACGTGCCACGAGACGACGCCCAGCTCGGCCGCCCGCGCGGCGACCGTTCCCCGCACCCACAGCTCCGGCTTCCCGGACGCCTCCGTCACCACCTCGGCGTCCGTCCAGTGCAGCCCGCCCGGCGCCCCGAGCGCCTTGGCCAGCGCCTCCTTCGCCGCGAACCGCGCGGCCAGCGAGGCCGCGCCCCGCCGCTCCCCCGTCGGCAGCCGCAGCTCACCCGGGGTGAACAACCGCTCCGCCATGCCCGGCGTCCGCTCCAGCGCGGCGCCGAACCGGTCGATCCCCGCCACGTCGATCCCGACTCCGATGATCACCAGCTGTTCCTCCGGCTTTGCGGGACACTTTCGAGTGACAACCACTTCGATCCCCCACCGGTGTCGGTCCGTACGCCTACCGTGTCGCTCGCGAGGCAGACAGGCGCAAGGACCAGCAGGAGGGAGAAGGGCCATGGTCGCCATGCCGGCAGTCGAGCACCCGCCGCAGCAGGACATCCTCCAGGCGTTCCTGGAGCTGGACACACCGCCGGGCTTCAAGGCCGAGTTGATCGAAGGGGAGATCGTCGTGACGCCGCCGCCGGACGGATCGCACGAGACCGCGTTCTCGTTGCTCAGCAAGCAGTTCTTCCGCAAGGCCGCGATCGATCTCGACCTCTCGGGGAACAAGGGGCTGATCACCCCCACGGGCCGGTTCGTCCCCGACGGCACGGTCTCCCCGGTCGGCCACTTCGAGACCGCCGGCTCCTGGGCGAGCACCTCCGGGGTCCTGCTGGTCTTCGAGGTGACGTCGACCAACCCGGTCAAGGACCGCGGCCCCAAGCGCCGCGGCTACGCGGCCGCCGGCATCCCCTGCTACCTGCTGGTCGACCGCGGCGAGGGCAAGGTCACCCTCTTCACCGACCCCGAGGGCGAGGACTACACCGCCCACAGCCAGGTCGACTTCGGCAAGCCGCTCGACCTGCCCGCCCCGTTCTCCTTCACCCTGGACACCGGGCCCCTGCGGTAGGACGCACCCACCGCAGGAGCCCGGTGCCGCAGGAGCCGGCTACTCGACGGTGACGGACTTCGCGAGGTTGCGCGGCTGGTCGACCTCGTGGCCCTTGGCCGTGGCCAGCTCGCAGGCGAAGACCTGCAGCGGCACGGTGGACACCAGCGGCTGCAGCAGCGTCGGCGTCGCCGGGATGCGGATCAGGTGGTCGGCGTACGGGACGACCGCCTCGTCGCCCTCCTCCGCGATGACGATCGTGCGGGCGCCACGGGCCCGGATCTCCTGGATGTTGGAGACGATCTTGTCGTGCAGGATCGACCGGCCGCGCGGCGAGGGCACGACCACGACGACCGGCAGCCCCTCCTCGATCAGCGCGATCGGCCCGTGCTTCAGCTCGCCCGCCGCGAAGCCCTCGGCGTGCATGTACGCCAGCTCCTTGAGCTTGAG
This sequence comes from Kitasatospora sp. NBC_01560, assembly GCF_045208415.1. Taxonomy (NCBI): domain Bacteria; kingdom Bacillati; phylum Actinomycetota; class Actinomycetes; order Kitasatosporales; family Streptomycetaceae; genus Kitasatospora; species Kitasatospora sp. NBC_01560. Next base: position 3,978,085 of record NZ_CP109364.1, read on the forward strand.
CGCGCCCTCCAGGGCCACCGGGAAGCCGACGTGCCGGCCGAGGAACAGCACCGACTTGGCGTCGGCCAGGGAGCGGGCCAGCTCGCGGACCGGCTCCATGGTCTCCAGCACCTGCTCCACCTGCTTCGGCGCGTCGCCGAGCTCGCGGATGATGGTGAAGATCTCGTCGCCCCACTTGGTGCCGCGCACCTGGCCGAGGTAGAGCGCCACCAGGTAGCAGGCCACCAGCTGGGTCAGGAACGCCTTGGTGGAGGCGACGGCCACCTCGGGGCCGGCGTGGGTGTACAGCACCGCGTCCGACTCGCGCGGGATGGTGGAGCCGTTGGTGTTGCAGATCGCCAGCACCTTGGCGCCCTGCTCGCGCGCGTGGCGCAGCGCCATCAGGGTGTCCATGGTCTCGCCGGACTGCGAGATCGCGATGACCAGCGTGCCCGGGCCCATGATCGGGTCGCGGTAGCGGAACTCCGAGGCGACCTCGACCTCGCAGGGGATGCGGGTCCAGTGCTCGATCGCGTACTTGGCGATCATGCCCGCGTGGAACGCGGTGCCGCAGGCGACGATGACGACCTTGTCGACCGAGCGCAGGTCGGCGTCGGAGATCCGCAGCTCGTCGAGGGTGAGCCGGCCGTCGGTGCCGATCCGGCCGAGGAGGGTGTCGGCGACGGCCTTCGGCTGCTCGGCGATCTCCTTGAGCATGAAGTAGTCGTAGCCGCCCTTCTCGGCGGCCGAGGCGTCCCAGTCGACGTGGTACTCGCGCACGTCGGCCGGGGTGCCGTCGAAGTTGGTCACCGTGACGCCCTCGCGGCGCAGCTCGACGACCTGGTCCTGGCCCAGCTCGATCGCCTCGCGGGTGTGCGCGATGAAGGCGGCGACGTCCGAGGCGAGGAAGTTCTCGCCCTCGCCGCGCCCGACGACCAGCGGCGAGTTGCGACGGGCGCCGACCACGACGTCCGGCGCGTCGGCGTGCGCGGCGACGAGGGTGAAGGCGCCGTCGAGGCGGCGGCAGACCACCCGCATGGCCTCCGCGAGGTCACCGTCGTACACCTCGCCCAGCAGGTGCGCGACGACCTCGGTGTCGGTCTCCGAGCGCAGCGTGTGACCGCGCTCGGCCAGCTCGGCCCGCAGCTGGGCGAAGTTCTCGATGATGCCGTTGTGGACCACGGCGACCCGGGCGGCGTCGTCCAGGTGGGGGTGGGCATTGGCGTCCGTCGGGCCGCCGTGGGTGGCCCAGCGGGTGTGGCCGATGCCGGTGGTGCCGCCGGGAAGAGGGGTCTCGGCGAGCGACTTCTCCAGGTTGGCGAGCTTGCCGGCCCGCTTGTCGGTGGCCAGGCTCCACTGCCCGTCGGAGCCCTGGACCTGCACCGCGACACCGGCCGAGTCGTAGCCCCGGTACTCAAGTCGCTGCAGGCCTGCGATTACTACGTCAAGAGCGGGCTGCGCGCCCACGTATCCAACAATTCCGCACATGCGTGCCAGCATAAGGGCGGCCGGGATGCCCCTTTCGCACAGTTCGCCCACAGCGCGTGACCGACACCACAAGCACCGTGAACGCTGCTACGGCCCACAATGGAGCATGTGCTGACCGAACTCTGTACGCGGGGCGCTGCCACGCCCGGCCCGTCCCCGTCCCCCTACGTGGACCTCAGCCGGGCCGAGTGGAGCGCGCTGCGCGAGCGTACGCCGCTGCCGTTGACCGCGGAGGAGGTGGAACGGCTGCGGGGCCTGGGCACCGCCCTCGACCTGGACGAGGTGCGCGACGTCTACCTGCCGCTGTCCCGGCTGCTGAACCTCTACATCCACGCCACGCACGATCTGCGCGGCGCCCTGGGCACCTTCCTGGACACCCCGGACACCGAGCGCACCCGGACCCCGTTCATCATCGGCGTGGCCGGCTCGGTCGCCGTCGGCAAGTCCACCACGGCGCGCCTGCTCCAGGCGCTGCTGGCCCGCTGGCCCGAGCACCCGCGGGTCGAGCTGGTCACCACCGATGGCTTCCTGCTGCCCAACGCCGAGCTGCGCCGCCGCGGCCTGATGGCCCGCAAGGGCTTCCCCGAGTCGTACGACCGGCGCGCGCTGATGCGCTTCGTGGCGGACGTGAAGGCCGGCAAGGACCGGGTGACCGCCCCGGTCTACTCGCACCTGGTGTACGACATCGTGCCGGGTGAGCGGCTCACCGTGGAGCGCCCGGACATCCTCATCGTCGAGGGCCTGAACGTCCTCCAGCCGGCCCTGCCCGGCACGGACGGCCGGACCCGCCTCGCGGTGACCGACTACTTCGACTTCTCGATCTACGTCGACGCCCGCACCGACGACATCGAGAACTGGTACCTGGACCGGTTCCGCAAGCTGCGGCAGACCGCCTTCCAGGACCCGAACTCCTACTTCCGCCGCTTCACCGAAGTGCCGGAGGAGGAGGCGATGGAGTACGGCCGGCAGGTCTGGCGCACCATCAACAAGCCGAACCTGCTGGAGAACGTGCTGCCCACCCGCGGCCGCGCCACGCTGGTCCTGCAGAAGGGCCAGGACCACAAGGTCCGCCGCGCCCTGCTCCGCAAGCTCTGACCCGACACCGGCGTCGGCCGGCGAGAAGCCCCGACCGCAGACCGGAACATGTGAAGGCCCCCGCCGCAGGGCGGGGGCCTTCCCGTGCAACGGCTCCGACTCCGGCGCCCCTGGGCCCCGTTGGCCCGGGCGAACAGGTGAGCCGGCGTCACCCCGGGCCGGTGGAGCACCGACCCGGGTGAGCGGGCGTCAGCCCAGGTGGGTCCGGACCGCCTCGGCCAGCCGCTCGGCGACGGCCTTGGCCTGCACCTGGTCGGCGGCCTCCACCATCACCCGGACCAGCGGCTCGGTGCCGGACGGACGCAGCAGGACCCGGCCGGTGGAGCCCAGCTCGGCCTCGGCCTCGGCGACCGCGGCGGCCAGCTCGACGCTGCTGTGCACCCGGCTCTTGTCGACGCCCTTGACGTTGATCAGCAGCTGCGGCAGCCGGGTCATCACGGTGGCCAGGTCGGCCAGCGGCTGCTTGGTGGCGGCCAGCCGGGCGCCGAGCATCAGACCGGTCAGCGTGCCGTCGCCGGTGGTCGCGTGGTCGAGCAGGATGACGTGGCCGGACTGCTCGCCGCCGAGCGCGAAGCCGTGCTCCTTCATCGCCTCCAGCACGTAGCGGTCGCCGACCGCGGTCTGCACCAGCTCGATGCCCTCGCGCTCCATCGCCAGCTTGAAGCCCAGGTTGGACATCACGGTCGCGACGGCCGTGTTGCGGCGCAGCGTGCCGGCCTCCTTCATGGCGACGGCCAGGATCGCGATGATCTGGTCGCCGTCGACCTCGTTGCCGTCCGCGTCGGAGGCCAGGCAACGGTCGGCGTCGCCGTCGAGCGCGATGCCGAGGTCGGCCTTGTGGTCGCGCATCGCGGTCTGCAGCCGGTCCAGGTGGGTGGAGCCGACGCCGTCGTTGATGTTGAGGCCGGTGGGCTCGGCCCCCAGGGTGAGGACGACCTCGGCGCCGGCCCGGGCGAAGGCCTCGGGGGCGACGTAGGCGGCCGCGCCGTGCGCGCCGTCGATGACGACCCGGATGCCGTCCAGGCGGTTGGGCAGTACGCCGATCAGGTGGGCGACGTACTTGTCGAAGCCCTCGGTGTACTCGCGGACCCGGCCGACGGCGGCGCCGGTGGGGCGCTTCCACTCGTCGGTGCCGATGGAGTACGTCCGGTAGTGCGCCTCGATGGCGTCCTCGATCCGGTCGTCCAGCTTGTGGCCGCCGCGGGCGAGGAACTTGATGCCGTTGTCCGGCATGGCGTTGTGGCTGGCGGAGAGCATCACGCCGAAGTCGGCGCCGAGCGCGCCGGTGAGATAGGCCACAGCGGGGGTGGGCAGCACGCCGACCCGCAGGACGTCGACGCCCGCGCCGGCCAGACCGGCGATGACGGCGGCCTCCAGGAACTCGCCGGACGCCCGGGGGTCACGTCCCACGACCGCGACCGGCCGGTGGCCGTCGAAGGCCCCCGCCTCACCGAGTACGTGCGCCGCCGCGACCGACAGCCCGAGCGCCAGCTCGGCCGTCAGGCCTTCGTTGGCCACACCACGCACGCCGTCCGTACCGAAGAGTCGTCCCACTGTCCAGTCCTCCATCGCTGCTGCCGGCCGTGATCCGGCAGCACCATTCGATCGAATCCCCGGCCTCCGCACCATGCCGGGGAGCACAACGCCCCGGAGTACACGGGGTACTCCGGGGCGTGAGAGCGCACCAGGGGCGTGCACCACCAGGGCGGCGCACACCCCTCGGGTGCGACTAGCGCTTGCTGTACTGCGGCGCCTTGCGGGCCTTCTTGAGACCGGCCTTCTTGCGCTCGACGGCACGCGCGTCACGCATCAGGAAGCCGGCCTTCTTGAGGGCGGCGCGGTTGTTGTCCACGTCGGCCTCGTTCAGGGCACGGGCCACGCCGAGGCGCAGCGCGTAGGCCTGGCCGGAGGTGCCGCCACCCGAGATGCGGGCGACGACGTCGTAACGACCGTCGAGCTCCAGCAGCTTGAAGGGCTCGTTCACGGTCTGCTGGTGCACCTTGTTGGGGAAGTAGTTCTCCAGGGTGCGGCCGTTGATCTTCCAGACACCGGTGCCGGGGACGATGCGCACGCGGGCGATCGCCTCCTTGCGGCGGCCCAGACCGGCGCCGGGGACGGCCTCGCCGAAGCGGCCGGCCAGCGACTCGGAGGTGTAGTTCTCCTCAGAGGTGTACTCGCCCTCGACGACAGTCTCGTCGAACTCGACCTCAAGGGTTTCAGTGGTCTCGGCCACGGGGTTCCTCAGCTCTTTTCAGTGTTGGGGGGCTAGGTGGCCGGAATTACTGCGCGACCTGGGTGATCTCGAACGGCACCGGCTGCTGGGCAGCGTGCGGGTGCTGGTCGCCCGAGTAGACCTTCAGCTTGGAGAGCATCTGGCGGCCCAGGCTGTTCTTGGGGACCATGCCCTTGATGGCCTTCTCGACGGCCTTCTCCGGGTTGTTCGCCAGGAGGTCGTCGTAGCGGACCGAGCGGAGACCGCCCGGGAAGCCGCTGTGGCGGTACGCCAGCTTCTGGGTCTTCTTGTTACCCGACAGGTGCACCTTGTCCGCGTTGATGATGATGACGAAGTCACCCGTGTCAACGTGCGGCGCGTAGATCGCCTTGTGCTTACCCCGGAGGAGGTTGGCGGCCTGGGAGGCCAGACGGCCGAGCACGACGTCGGTCGCGTCGATGACGTGCCACTGACGCTGGACGTCGCCGGGCTTGGGGCTGTACGTACGCACGGTCGTAGCCTCTGCTTTTCAGTGAGTGAGTCCTGACAGGAGCACCCGGTCGAGGCACACAGCCTGGCCGCCTTGGACGCAATTCAAGGGGAGCCGCTGGTTCGTCGACCTGGTATCTCCGGCGTACCGACCTCTCACGTGAGATAGAGCGAGCCAATACGCACAACAAGCCCCCAGCCTACCGGGCTGCCCCGGACGGGTCAAAAACGCTCAGCGTTCGCGCTCGACGCGGGTCACGTCCCAGACCGGTTCGGTGGACTCGTAGACCCGTCCGTCGGCCCCGAAGACCAGGAAACGGTCGAGGGTCCTGGCGAACCAGCGGTCGTGCGTCACACAGAGCACGGTGCCGTCGAAGGCCTCCAGCCCGGCCTGCAGTGCCTCGGCACTCTCCAGGTCCAGGTTGTCGGTCGGCTCGTCCAGCAACAGGGCCGTCACGCCGGAGAGTTCGAGCTTGAGGATCATCAGCCGGGCCTGCTGCCCGCCGGACAACGACTCGAACTTCTGCTCCTCCTGGCGGTCCAGCTCGTACCGGCGCAGCACGCCCATCGCGGCGCCGCGGCTGAGCGCGTGCTCCTCCTCGACGATCGAGCGGACGGTGCGGCCGAAGAGCTCCGGGTGGGCGTGGGTCTGCCGGAAGTGCCCCGGTACCACCCGCGCGCCGAGCTTCCAGCTGCCGGTGTGCGCGACCGTCGCGTCACCGGCAAGCAGCCGCAGGAAGTGCGACTTGCCGGAGCCGTTGGAGCCCAGCACGCCGACCCGCTCGCCGTAGAAGACCTCCAGGTCGAAGGGCTTCATCAGCCCGGTGAGCTCCAGCTGCTCCATGGTGAACGCGCGCACACCGGTGCGCCCGCCCCGGAGCCGCATGGTGATGCTCTGCTCGCGCGGGGGCTCCTCCGGCCGGCCGGCGTCCTCGAACTTCTTCAGCCGGGTCTGGGCGGCCGCGTAGCGGGTGGCGAGCGCGTGGCTGACGGAGGCCGCCTGGCGCAGGGTGACCACCAGCTTCTTGAGCTTGGCGTGCTCCTCGTCCCAGCGGCGGCCGAGCTCCTCGAAGCGCGCGAAACGGTCCTTGCGGGCCTCGTGGAAGGAGTCGAAGCCGCCGCCGTGCACCCAGACGCTGCTGCCGGCCGCCCCGGACTCGACGCTGATGATCTTCTCGGCCGTCCGGGAGAGCAGCTCACGGTCGTGCGAGATGTAGAGCACGGTCTTCGAGGTGGCGCGGATGGCCTCCTCCAGCCAGCGCTTGCCCGGGACGTCCAGGTAGTTGTCCGGCTCGTCCAGCAGCAGCACCTCTTCGGGGCCGCGCAGCAGCGCCTCCAGCACCAGGCGCTTCTGCTCGCCGCCGGAGAGCGTGTTCAGCCCGCGCCACTGGGCCTTGTCGAAGGGCATGCCGAGGGCCGCCATGGTGCAGACGTCCCAGTCGGTCTCGTAGTCGTAGCCGCCGACGTCGGCCCAGTCGGAGAGCGCCTGGGCGTAGGCCATCTGCGTCTTCTCGTCGTCCTGGGCGATCATCGCCAGCTCGGCCGCGTCCACCGCGCGGGCCGCGACGGCGATCCGCTCGGGGGCGACGGAGACCAGCAGGTCGCGGACGGAGGCGTCGGCGGCGAGCGCGCCGGGCGTGTCCTTCTGGTCCTCACGGCCGGTGGTACCGACGAACTGGCGCATCACGCCCAGGCCGCCGCTGATCGTCACCGAGCCGCCGTGCGGCTGGATGTCGCCCGCGATCATGCGCAGCAGCGTGGTCTTGCCGGCTCCGTTGGCACCCACCAGGGCGACCGCGGAGCCCTCGCCGACCCGGAAGGACGCGTCGTCGAACAGCACCCGCCCGTCCGGCAGGTAGTACTCAAGGTGCGAAATCTCGACGTGTCCCATGAGGGAGATTGTCCCAAGCCACCGCCCAGGACCAAAACGGATTACCCCTGGCCCGGCAGCGTACGGATCCGGCGGGCCAGCCGGCTGCGCTCGGCGAGCTGGTCGTCGGCCGGGTAGCCGACCTCCTCCAGCGTCAGTCCGTACGGCCGGATCACGTTGACCGCGGAGTTGCGCACCCCGCCGGCCAGCACCTCGCCGGGGAACTCCACCGGCCGGTGGCCGTCGCCGACCAGCAGCATGGCGCCGACCAGGGCCCGCACCATGTTGTGGCAGAAGGCGTCGGCCCGGACGGTGGCGACCGCCAGCGAGCCCTCCTGCGTGGCGTAGCCGTCCACCGGGACGCGGTCCCAGTGCAGCTCCAGCAGGGTGCGGATGGTGGTCGCGCCCTCACGCTTCTTGCAGTACGCGGCGAAGTCGTGCTCGCCCAGCAGCAGCGCGGCGGCGGCGTTCATCCGCTCGACGTCCAGCGGCCGGTCGTGCCAGAGCACGTGGCCGCGCAGCAGCGGGTCCACGCCGCCCTGGTGATCGGCCACCCGGTAGGCGTAGCGGCGCCAGATCGCCGAGAAGCGGGCGTCGAAGCCGGCCGGGGCCTCGCCGACCCGGTAGATCCGGATGTCACCGGGCAGCCGCCCGGCCAGCCTGCGCAGCAGCTTCTCGCGGTGCTCGGCCCAGAGCCCGGCCGGCAGGTCCACGTGCGCGACCTGACCGCGGGCGTGCACCCCGGCGTCGGTGCGGCCGGCCACCGTGAGCGGGAACAGCTCCGGGCTGCGGGTGACGATCTGCAGCGCGGTCTCGATCTCCTCCTGCACCGTCCGGCGCCCGCCGCGCTGACGGGCCCAGCCGGAGAACTCGGCCCCGTGGTAGGCGAGGTCCAGCCGGACCCGGACGTACCCGTCCGCCGGCCCGTCCTTCACCGGCGGCCGCTCGGCGCAATCGTTGACCACTGCTCTCCACTCCAGAGACTGCTTCTCGTACCCGGAAAACGAGGAACGGGCCCGCTCCCCCACGAATGGGAGAGCGGGCCCGCATCACAACTGACGGTGTCAGGCCTGCTCGGCGGCCTCGGCCTCGGCGGCCGCGGGGGCCTCCTCGACCTTGGTCTCCTCCGCCTTGGCGTCGGCCTCCTTGACGGCACGCTTGGTGGCGGCCTCGGCCTCGCCGACGGCGTTCTGCGCGACGGTCAGCGACTCGACCAGCTCGATCACGGCCATCGGGGCGTTGTCGCCACGGCGGCCGCCGATCTTGGTGATACGGGTGTAGCCACCCGGGCGGTTCTCGTAGCGCGGCGCGATCTCGGTGAAGAGGGTGTGCAGCACCGAGATGTCGGTGATGGTCTTGCGCACCAGGCGACGGTTGTGGATGTCGCCCTTCTTCGCCTTGGTGATCAGCTTCTCAGCCAGCGGGCGCATCCGACGGGCCTTGGCCTCGGTCGTGGTGATGCGGCCGTACTGGAACAGCTCCCGGCACAGACCGGCGAGCAGCAGCGGCTCGTGGTGCGGGCCGCCGCCGAGGCGGGCACCCTTGGTGGGACGCGGCATGGAATGACTCCTTGGATCTCCTACTGCGGCCGTACCAGGTACCGCAGCGGGCGTACGGACACGGTGCCCGTACGACTTGGGTGACGCCGCCCCCTCCGGGGAGGGGGCTTCTCACGCGGGCCCGGAGGCCCTCATGCCGGTCCCGTCACGACCGTGGTCCATGGTGACGGGGGCGGCTCCGGGGAGCCGCTCCCGTCGGGAAACCCCTAGTACTGCTCGGTCTCCGCGTAACCCGCGTCGTCCAGGTCGTCGGCGCCGAAGGCGTCGGCGGCGGCGGTCGGGTCGAACCCGGGCGGGCTGTCCTTGAGGGCCAGGCCCATGCCGGCCAGCTTCGCCTTGACCTCGTCGATCGACTTCGCACCGAAGTTGCGGATGTCGAGCAGGTCGGCCTCGGAGCGGGCGACGAGCTCACCCACGGTGTGGATGCCCTCGCGCTTGAGGCAGTTGTACGACCGAACGGTGAGCTCGAGCTCCTCGATCGGCAGCGCCAGGTCGGCGGCCAGGGCGGCGTCCGTCGGGGACGGGCCCATGTCGATGCCCTCGGCGTCGATGTTCAGCTCGCGGGCGAGACCGAACAGCTCCACCAGGGTCTTGCCGGCCGAGGCCATGGCGTCACGCGGGCGCATGGCGGGCTTGGTCTCGACGTCGACGATCAGCTTGTCGAAGTCGGTCCGCTGCTCGACACGGGTGGCCTCGACCTTGTAGGTGACCTTCAGCACGGGGCTGTAGATCGAGTCGACCGGGATGCGGCCGATCTCCTGGCCGGAGGCCTTGTTCTGGACGGCGGAGACGTAGCCGCGACCGCGCTCGACGGTCAGCTCCATCTCCAGCTTGCCCTTGCCGTTCAGCGTGGCGAGGACCAGCTCCGGGTTGTGCACCTCGACACCGGCCGGCGGCGCGATGTCGGCGGCGGTGACGACACCCGGGCCCTGCTTGCGCAGGTACATCACGACCGGCTCGTCGTGCTCCGAGGAGACGACCAGCTGCTTGATGTTGAGGATGAGGTCGGTCACGTCCTCCTTGACGCCCGGCACGGTGGTGAACTCGTGCAGGACGCCGTCGACGCGGATGCTGGTGACAGCGGCGCCGGGGATCGAGGAGAGGAGCGTGCGGCGAAGGGAGTTGCCGAGGGTGTAGCCGAAGCCCGGCTCCAGCGGCTCGATCACGAACCGCGAGCGGAATTCGTCGACGACCTCTTCGGTCAGCGAGGGGCGCTGAGCGATCAGCATGTTTTCAGATCCTCCAGTTGTCTTCGGCACCCACTATTTGATGCCGAACAGAACCAGCGTACGGGGTCCCGGACGAACCGGGACCCCGTACGCGGTGTCGAGCGAACGCCAGTGCCCGAAGGCGCTGCGTCAGACGCGGCGGCGCTTCGGCGGGCGGCAGCCGTTGTGCGGGGTGGGGGTGACGTCCTGGATCGAGCCGACCTCCAGGCCGGTGGCCTGGAGCGAACGGATCGCGGTCTCGCGGCCGGAGCCCGGACCCTTCACGAAGACGTCAACCTTGCGCATGCCGTGCTCCTGCGCGCGACGGGCAGCGGCCTCGGCGGCCATCTGCGCGGCGAACGGGGTGGACTTGCGCGAGCCCTTGAAGCCGACGTGGCCGGCGGAGGCCCAGGAGATCACGTTGCCCGCGGGGTCCGTGATCGAAACGATGGTGTTGTTGAACGTGCTCTTGATGTGGGCGTGCCCGTGAGCGACGTTCTTCTTCTCCTTGCGGCGCACCTTCTTGGCGCCGGCAGCCTGACGACCCTTGGGGGGCATAAGTCTGTTCTCCTACTGAGGTGGTCGGTCCGCTGACCCGCGGGCCGGAGGGATGTCCGGTGACGGGACGGACTACTTCTTGCCCGGCTTCTTCTTACCGGCGATCGCGCGACGCGGGCCCTTGCGGGTACGCGCGTTGGTGTGGGTGCGCTGACCGCGGACCGGCAGGCCGCGGCGGTGACGCAGACCCTCGTAGCAGCCGATCTCGACCTTGCGGCGGATGTCGGCGGCCACCTCACGGCGGAGGTCACCCTCGACCGTGTAGTTGGCGTCGATGTACTGACCCAGCTTGACGAGGTCTTCCTCGGAGATGTCGCGAACGCGGACATCCGGGCTGACACCGGTCTCGGCGAGGGTGTGCTGGGCGCGGGTACGGCCGATGCCGTACACGTAGGTAAGGGCGATCTCGATCCGCTTCTCACGGGGGAGATCAACGCCGGCGAGGCGTGCCATTCATGGCTCCTGTGATTTTTCAGAGGTCTTGCGTGCTGCCTACTCCGACACCTCACGGTGAGGGAGCCCCGGCCTCTGACCGGGGGCGGCAGTCCACCCGCGCACGGATGGATCGGGCAGCCCGCTTATGACGTTTTTCGCGTCGCGCGAAGTACTACGAGAAATGCTGCGGAGAACTGATCAGCCCTGGCGCTGCTTGTGGCGCAGGTTGTCGCAGATCACCATGACCCGGCCGTGACGGCGGATCACCTTGCACTTGTCGCAGATCTTCTTGACGCTCGGCTTGACCTTCATGTCTCAGGTTCTCCGGGTCTAGATCTGGCGCCACCGCCGCGAGGCGGTGGTTTCACTTACTTGTAGCGGTAGACGATCCGGCCACGCGTGAGGTCGTAGGGGCTGAGCTCCACGACGACCCTGTCGTCCGGCAGGATGCGGATGTAGTGCATGCGCATCTTGCCGCTGATGTGCGCGAGGACCTTGTGACCGTTCTGCAGCTCGACCTTGAACATCGCGTTCGGAAGAGACTCGATCACGGTGCCCTCGATCTCAATGGCGCCTTGCTTCTTAGCCATGAACTGCGAGATCCACCTTCCGGGACCGGCTACCGTATGCGGCACGCTCGTGCGAACCTGGGTTCACCCCGACCCGCGAGGGAAGAGGGCGTGCTGAAGCACGCTACGAGTGAGCCGACGGTCCATCCTACGCCAGCCCGTGGGAAGCACCAAAACCGGGGCGCACGGCCCGGCGCGGGGCCCCCGGCCCGGCTCAGCGCTGGAGCGGGAGCGGGAGCGCCAGCGGCTCGACGTGCGCGGTGCAGGCCGCGCAGCGGCGGGCGGCCTCGGGGATCTCGGTCAGGCACTCCGGGCAGGGCCGCTTCGGGGTCTTCGGCTTCTTCGGCAGGTACCGGGCGGTGGCCTTGGTCACCGGCAGCACGACGCAGAAGTAGAGCACGGCCGCGGTCATCAGGAACGCGATCAGCACGTTGAGGAACTGCCCCCACGGGAAGATGACCCCGCCCAGGTTGGCCTTGTACGAGCTGAAGTCGCCGGCCGCGCCCACCACGACGCCCACCAGCGGGGTGAGGAAGGCCGACACGAAGCCGGTCACCACACCGGTGAAGGCCGCACCGATGACCACACCCACGGCCATGTCGACCACGTTGCCGCGCATCATGAAGTCGCGGAATCCCTTGAGCACTGCTCTCTCCTGCCGTTCGAAGCCGCCGAAGCCGCTGAAGCCCCTGCCAGCCGATAAAAATAGGACAAAAGCCCTGGAGGTCCAAACCTCCAGGGCCCCGATCCCCTGCCGGCTACGGCGACAGGCCGCCTGACCTGCTACGCGAGCGGGTCGGGCGCCGCGGTGACGCCGAGCTTCGCCAGCTCCGCCGCGCCGCCGTCGAAGGCCGTCAGCACCAGCGGACCCTGCTCCGTCACGGCCACCGAGTGCTCCCAGTGCGAGGCCCAGGTGCCGTCGTTCGTCACGACGGTCCACTCGTCCTCCAGCACCGTGGTGTGCGGAGTGCCGAGCGACACCATCGGCTCGATCGCCAGCACCGTGCCGGGGATCAGCTTCGGGCCCTTGCCGCGGCCGCGCTCGACGTAGTTCAGCACGTGGGGCTCCATGTGCATCGCGGTGCCGATGCCGTGGCCGCCGTAGCCCTCGGTGATGCCCCACTTGCCCTTGGGCGGCAGCGGCTGACGGCGGATGAAGCCCTCGATCGCCTTGGAGACGTCGACCAGGCGGTTGCCCTTCTTCATCTGGGCGATGCCCGCCCACATGGAGCCCTCGGTGACCCGGCTGAGCATCTCCACCTCGGGCCGGACCTCGCCGACCGCCACGGTGATCGCCGCGTCGCCGTGCCAGCCGTCCAGGATCGCGCCGCAGTCGATCGAGATGACGTCGCCCTCCTGCAGCACCCGGTCGCCGGGGATGCCGTGCACGACCTCGTTGTTCACCGAGGCGCAGATCACCCCGGGGAACCAGAGGCCCCCGTGGTGGGCGCGGAAGTTCGAGGTGGCGCCGTGGCCGGCGATGACCTTGTCCGCGACGTCGTTGAGCTCCTGGGTGGTCACCCCCGGAGCGACCGCCTCGCGGCAGGCCTTCAGCGCCTCGGCGACGACCAGCCCGGCCGCTCGCATCTTCGCGATCTGCTCGGGGGTCTTGATCTCCACCATCTGGTCACGCCTTCCTAGGGTTCCCGCCCGGTCCTTGCCGGGCGGCCGTGCACTCGTTCCACCGTACGACGCCGTACGGCCGCGCTGCCCCGGGGAGGGGAGCGCGGCCGTACGTGCGTTGCTCAGACTTCAGTTGTCCTGCTTCAGCGCCTCGATCGCGCGCTGGGTGACCTCGTCGACCTTGCCGAGGGCCGGGATGGTCGCCACCAGGCCCTGCTGGGCGTAGTAGTCGATGATCGGCTCGGTCTCCGTGTGGTAGACCTCCAGGCGCGTGCGCACCTTCTCCTCGGTGTCGTCCGAGCGCTGGTACAGCTCGCCGCCGCACTCGTCGCAGACGCCCTCGGCCTTCGGCGGGTTGTAGTCCACGTGGAAGACGTGGCCACCGTCGTTGCGGCAGAGCCGCCGGCCGGCGATCCGCTTGACGACCTCGTCCTCGGGGACCTCCAGGTCGAGCACGCCGTCGAGCTCGATGCCCTGCTCGGCGAGGAACTCGTCCAGCGCCTTGGCCTGCCCCAGGTTGCGGGGGAAGCCGTCGAGCAGGAAGCCGTTGACGGCGTCCGGCTGGAGCATGCGGTCCTTGGCCATCCCGATGGTGACCTCATCCGGTACCAGACGACCCGCATCCATGAAGCCCTTGGCCTCGAGCCCCAGCGGGGTGCCCTGACCAATGTTGGCGCGGAAGAGGTCGCCGGTGGAGATGTGGGGGATGGACAGGGTCTTGGCGAGCAGGTGCGCCTGAGTACCCTTCCCGGCCCCGGGAGGCCCGACGAGGACGATACGCATCAGCGGAGGAACCCTTCGTAATTGCGCTGCTGGAGCTGGCTCTCGATCTGCTTAACAGTTTCGAGTCCGACGCCGACGACGATGAGAACGCTGGTGCCGCCGAACGGGAAGTTGGTCTGCTGTCCGAAGGCGACCAGGGCGATCATCGGGATCAACGCGATCAGGCCCAGGTAGAGCGAACCCGGCCACGTGATGCGGGTGAGCACGTAGTTCAGGTACTCGGCCGTCGGCCGGCCGGCCCGGATGCCCGGGATGAACCCACCATACTTCTTCATATTGTCGGCAACTTCTTCGGGGTTGAAGGAGATGGCGACGTAGAAGAAGGCGAAGAAGACGATCAGCAGGAAGTAGGTGGCCATGTAGACCGGGTGGTCACCCTTGACGAAGTTGGTCCTGATCCACGTCGCCCAGCCTGCCTGGCTGTTGGTCAGCTGGACCACCAGGGCGGGGATGTACAGCAGCGACGAGGCGAAGATGACCGGGATGACACCGGCCTGGTTCACCTTGAGCGGGATGTACGTCGACGTGCCGCCGAAGGCCCGGCGGCCGATCATCCGCTTCGCGTACTGCACCGGGATCCGGCGCTGCGCCTGCTCGACGAAGATGACCAGCATCACAACGATGACGCCGACCGCGACCACGGAGAGGAACTCGACCCAGCCGCCGCCGATGGTGCCGGAGGTCTTGATCGCCCACATCGAGGACGGGAACTGCGCCGCGATCGAGGTGAAGATCAGCAGCGACATGCCGTTGCCGATGCCGCGGTCCGTGATCAGCTCGCCGAGCCACATGATGAACGTGGTGCCGGCGGTCATGGTGAGCACCATGACGGCGATCCGGAACACGCCGGTGTCCGGCACGATCTGGTTGGCGTAGACGCAGCCGGAGAACAGCGCACCGCTGGAGGCCGTCGCCACGATGCCGGTGCCCTGGAGCACGGCGAGCGCGATGGTCAGGTACCGGGTGTACTGGGTGATCTTGGCGGTACCGGCCTGCCCCTCCTTCTTCAGCGCCTCGAGCCGCGGGATCACGACGGTGAGGAGCTGGAGGATGATGCTGGCCGTGATGTACGGCATGATGCCGAGCGCGAAGATCGTCAGCTGGAGGAGCGCGCCACCGCTGAACAGGTTGACGAGCCCGAACAGACCGCTGTTCTTGGTCTCCTTCACACAGGCGTTGACGGCCTGGAAGTCCACCCCGGGTACCGGGATGTGGGAGCCCAGCCGGAACAGCACCATGATGCCCAGCGTGAACAGCAGCTTCTTGCGCAGGTCGGGCGTCTGGAACGCCCGCGCGAACGCACTGAGCACGGTGCCTCCTGCGCCTCCCGCACGTCGTCGGCGGGAGGGTCGGTCCTGAATGGGGAGTTTGCGGTCGGGCCCCCCCACAGACGGCACAGGCGAACCTACGCGCAGCCTACAAGGGAACTCCACGGACTCTAACAGTGCGCAGCCACTCGAAAGAAGCGCGTACGGCCCCTCCCCCACTCACGGGGTACGGGATGCCCGGGTTTGCCACACAAAAGAACGAGGCCCGCACCTGCCTGAGCAAAGTGCGGGCCCCGCGGCGCGACGACACGAGCCCCGCACCTCCCGGAGGAGGTGCGGGGCTCGTGGGGAGTCAGCGGGCTCAGACGAGCTCGGTGACGGTACCGCCGGCGGCGGTGATCTTCTCGGCGGCGGTGCCGGAGACGGCGTCCACCGTCACCTGCAGGGCAACCGAGATCTCGCCGGTGCCGAGCACCTTGACGAGGGAGTTCTTGCGAACCGCGCCCTTGAGGACCAGGTCCTCGACGGTGACCGCGCCACCCTGCGGGTAGAGCTCGGCCAGCTTGTCGAGGTTGACAACCTGGAACGTGATCTTGAACGGGTTCTTGAAGCCCTTCAGCTTCGGCAGGCGCATGTGGAGCGGCATCTGGCCACCCTCGAAGCGCTGCGGAACCTGGTAGCGGGCCTTGGTGCCCTTGGTGCCACGACCGGCGGTCTTACCCTTGGAGCCCTCACCACGACCGACACGGGTCTTGGCGGTCTTGGCACCCGGGGCGGGACGCAGGTTGTGAACCTTGATCGGCGAGTCGCCCATAATCAGTCCACCTCCTCGACCGTGACGAGGTGACGCACGGTCTGGGCCATCCCGCGGATCTCGGGACGGTCCTCCTTGACGACCACATCGTGCATGCGCTTCAGACCCAGCGAGCGCAGCGTCTCGCGGTGGTTCTGCTTGCTGCCGATGTAGGACTTGGTCTGCGTGATCTTCAGGCGAGCCATCAGGCGCTCACCCCTGCAGCACGAGCCCGCAGCAGAGCGGCGGGAGCCACGTCCTCCAGCGGCAGGCCACGGCGGGCGGCGATCTCCTCGGGGCGCACGAGGCCCTTCAGAGCCGCCACGGTGGCGTGCACGATGTTGATCGCGTTGTCGGAGCCGAGCGACTTCGACAGGATGTCGTGGATACCGGCGCACTCCAGCACGGCACGCACCGGGCCACCGGCGATAACACCGGTACCGGGGGCAGCCGGCTTCAGGAGCACGACGCCGGCAGCCTTCTCGCCCTGGATCGGGTGCGGGATGGTGCCCTGGATACGGGGGACCTTGAAGAAGTTCTTCTTGGCCTCCTCAACACCCTTGGCGATGGCGGCCGGAACCTCCTTCGCCTTCCCGTAGCCGACACCTACGGTGCCGTCACCGTCGCCCACCACGACCAGCGCGGTGAAGCTGAAACGACGACCACCCTTGACAACCTTGGCGACACGGTTGATCGCAACAACGCGCTCGACGTAAGCAGTCTTCTCGACGGCGGGGGCGTTGCCCCGGTCGTCACGCTTACGGTCACGCCGCTCGCCACCGCCGGTGCCGCCGCCGGCGCCGCTACCGCGGCGCTGGGGTCCAGCCATTGGAATTACCTCTCTCGATTACGTCCGTCGACTGAGCCGACGAGCGGCTTAGAAGTCGAGCCCGGCCTCACGGGCAGCATCGGCCAGAGCGGCGATGCGGCCTGCGTACCGGTTGCCCGCGCGGTCGAAGACGACCGACTCGATGCCGGCGGCCTTGGCGCGCTCGGCGACCAGGCTCCCGACCTTCTTGGCCAGCTCGGTCTTGTCGCCCTCGACGCCCTTGATGGACACGTCGAGGGTGGACGCCGACGCCAGGGTGTGACCCTTGGCGTCGTCGATGACCTGGGCGACCATGTGGCGGTTCGAGCGGGTCACCACGAGGCGCGGACGCACCTCGGTGCCGGTGACGCGCTTGCGAACACGGATGGCGCGGCGCTTGCGAGCGGCGCTCTTGTAGGCGTTGCCCTTGCCGATCTTGACAGAGACGCTCATCGCTTACTTACCACTCTTTCCGACCTTGCGGCGGATGACCTCGCCCGCGTACTTGACGCCCTTGGCCTTGTACGGGTCGGGCTTGCGCAGCTTGCGGATCTTCGCGGCGACCTCGCCGACCTTCTGCTTGTCGATGCCGTCCACGTGGAACTTGGTGGGCGACTCGACCACGAAGGAGATGCCCTCCGGGGCCTCGACCAGAATCGGGTGGCTGTAGCCGAGCTGGAACTCCATGTTGGAGCCCTTCGCTGCGACTCGGTAACCAACACCGCTGATCTCCAGCGACTTGCGGTAGCCCGCGGTCACGCCGGTGATCATGTTCGCCACCAGCGTGCGGGTCAGGCCGTGCAGGGCCTTCGACTGACGCTCGTCGTTGGGGCGGGTGACAGCCAGAACGCCGTCCTCGCCCTTGCCGATCTCGATCGGCGCGGCGACAACGTGGGTGAGGGAGCCCTTCGGGCCCTTCACCGAGACCGCCTGGCCATCGATGGTGACGTCCACGCCGGCGGGAACCGGGATGGGCAGCCGTCCAATGCGAGACATTGCTGTACCTCCGTTTCCCGAATTACCAGACGTAGGCGAGAACTTCTCCGCCTACGCCCTTCTTGGCAGCCTGCTTGTCCGTGAGGAGACCGGAGGACGTGGAGATGATCGCCACGCCCAGGCCGCCGAGGACCTTCGGCAGGTTGGTGGACTTTGCGTAGACCCGCAGGCCCGGCTTGCTGATCCGCTTGATGCCAGCGATCGAGCGCTCACGGTTGGGGCCGAACTTGAGCTCGATGGTCAGCTTCTTGCCGACCTCGCCCTCAGTGGGCTCCTCAACCTTGTAGGAGGAGATGTACCCCTCCTGCTGCAGGATCTCGGCGACGTGCGCCTTGATCTTGCTGGCCGGCATCGCCACGGAGTCGTGGTACGCCGAGTTCGCGTTACGCAGACGCGTGAGCATGTCTGCGATGGGGTCGGTCATGGTCATGATGGCCTCAGGCCTCTCTCGCCGTGGTTTCTCCGCGCCAGGTCCCCCTGCCGCACTCCGGGGAGTGCGGCAGGGGCACAGACGCAGGGGACCTGCGGCGTCGTAAGACTGGGTGCGAGCCCTCCGAAGAGGGTCGACGGCAGCTATGGAGCCACCGCGACAGGGGGCCCGACCCCACTACCTTACGGGATTCCCGTACGGACCCCCAAAAAAGGGGTGTTGTGCGATCGGGCACACCTGCTTCGCTATGGCATTACCGCGAGGTCCTGACTACCAGGAGCTCTTGGTCACGCCCGGCAGCTCGCCGCGGTGCGCCATCTCACGGAGGCACACACGGCAGAGGCCGAACTTGCGGTACACCGAGTGCGGACGGCCGCAGCGCTGGCACCGGGTGTAGGCCCGGACGCCGAACTTCGGCTTCCGCTCGGCCTTCGCGATGAGGGACTTCTTCGCCATTGGCTCACGCCTCCTTGAACGGGAAGCCCAGAGCGCGCAGGAGCGCCCGGCCCTCGTCGTCGGTCTGAGCGGTGGTCACGACGGTGATGTCCATACCGCGCTGACGGTCGACCTTGTCCTGGTCGATCTCGTGGAACATGACCTGCTCGGTCAGACCGAACGTGTAGTTGCCACGGCCGTCGAACTGCTTGGGGGAGAGACCACGGAAGTCACGGATACGCGGCAGGGCCAGCGACACCAGACGGTCCAGGAACTCCCACATGCGGTCACCACGAAGGGTGACGTGGGTGCCGATCGGCTGGCCCTCGCGCAGCTTGAACTGCGCGATGGACTTACGAGCCTTGGTCACGGCCGGCTTCTGACCGGTGATCGCGGTCAGGTCGCGGATCGCGCCCTCGATCAGCTTGCTGTCACGGGCGGCCTCGCCGACACCCATGTTGACGACGACCTTGACCAGGCCGGGCGTCAGCATGACGTTCTCGTACGAGAACTGCTCCTGCAGCTGACCCTTGATCTCGGAGTTGTAACGCTCCTTGAGACGGGGGGTCACCTTCTCAACAGACGTCTCAGACATCAGATGTCCTCACCGGTTCGCTTGGCAACGCGGATCTTGTTGCCCTCGTCGTCGAAGCGGTAGCCAACGCGGGTGACGACCTTCTTGCCGTCCTTCTCCACGACCAGCTGGACGTTGGAGACGTGCACCGGGGCCTCGACGGTGACAATGCCACCCTGAGTACCCGGGCCCGGCTTGGTGTGCTTCTTGACCCGGTTGACACCCTCGACCAGGACCTTGTTCTCGGCGGGCATGGCCTGGATGACCTTGCCCTGCTTGCCGCGGTCCTTGCCGGTGATGACCTGGACCAGGTCACCCTTCTTGATCTTCATGCTGTTCGCCATGGGTTAGAGCACCTCCGGCGCCAGCGAGATGATCTTCATGAACTTCTTGTCGCGCAGCTCGCGGCCCACCGGGCCGAAGATGCGGGTACCGCGGGGGTCACCGTCGGTGTTCTTGAGAACGACAGCGGCGTTCTCGTCGAACCGGATGTACGAACCGTCGGGACGACGGCGCGACTTCACGGTACGGACGACGACGCACTTGACGACGTCACCCTTCTTCACCGAACCGCCGGGGATCGCGTCCTTGACGGTCGCGACAATGACGTCCCCGATACCGGCGTAGCGGCGACCGGAACCACCGAGAACGCGGATGCAAAGGATTTCCTTCGCGCCCGTGTTGTCGGCGACACGCAGTCGCGACTCCTGCTGGATCACAGCTTTCTCCTGATCGTCAACGAGAGCTGACGGGCCGGCCGCTGCTCACACCAGCGCCCGCGAGGGACCTGGTGCACATACGGCCGTACCGCATCAACTTCGTTACTTGGCCTTCTCGAGGATCTCGACGACGCGCCAGCGCTTCGTCGCGGACAGCGGGCGGGTCTCCGCGAGGAGGACCCGGTCGCCGATGCCGCAGGCGTTCGCCTCGTCGTGCGCCTTCAGCTTGTTCGTACGGCGGATGACCTTGCCGTACAGAGCGTGCTTGACGCGGTCCTCGACGGCGACGACGACGGTCTTGTCCATCTTGTCGCTGACGACGAGGCCCTCACGGGTCTTGCGGAAACCGCGCGTCTCGTTGGTGTTCTCAGTCATCAGGCGTTCTCCACCGTCTCGATGCCCAGCTCGCGCTCGCGCATCAGGGTGTAGATCCGCGCGATGTCCTTACGGACGAGCTTGAGCCGTCCGTGGTTGTCGAGCTGCCCGGTCGCCGCCTGGAAGCGGAGGTTGAACAGCTCCTCCTTGGCCTCACGGAGCTTGGCAACGAGACCCTCGTTGTCCAGCTCGCGGAGGTCAGCAGCCTTGGTGCCGGCCGACATCAGCTCTCACCTGCCTCGCGCCGGATGATCCGGCACTTCATCGGGAGCTTGTGAGCTGCGCGGGTCAGCGCCTCACGAGCCACCTTCTCGTTGGGGTACGACAGCTCGAACATGACCCGACCCGGGTGCACGTTCGCGATCCACCACTCGGGCGAACCCTTACCGGAACCCATGCGGGTCTCGGCCGGCTTCTTGGTGAGCGGACGGTCCGGGTAGATGTTGATCCAGACCTTGCCGCCACGCTTGATGTGACGGGTGACGGCGATACGAGCGGACTCGATCTGCCGGTTCGTCACGTAGGCCGGGGTGACGGCCTGGATGCCGTACTCGCCGAAGGCGAGCTCGGTGCCACCCTTGGCAGCGCCACGGCGCTTCGGGTGGTGCTGCTTGCGGTGCTTGACCCGACGGGGGATCAGCATTTGGGTCAGGCCTCCGTTCCGGTGTTCTCGGCAGCCGGGGTCTCGGCGGAGCCCGGGGCCTGAGCCTCGGCACCGGCGGGACGACGGCCACGGCCACCGCGCTCGCCACCACGGCGCTCGCCACCGCGGGCGGGACGACCACCCTCGGGACGGGCCGGACGGTTGCCCGAGCGGGCAGCGGCGTTCTCAGCGCGGACCTCGGCGATGTTCTTGACGTCGCCCTTGTAGATCCAGACCTTCACGCCGATGCGGCCGAAGGTCGTCTTGGCCTCGAAGAAGCCGTAGTCGACGTTCGCGCGCAGGGTGTGCAGCGGCACACGGCCCTCGCGGTAGAACTCCGAACGGCTCATCTCGGCGCCGCCGAGACGACCGGAGCACTGGACCTTGATGCCCTTGGCGCCGGACTTCATCGTGCCCTGCATCGACTTGCGCATGGCACGACGGAAGGAGACGCGGGAGGACAGCTGCTCCGCGACGCCCTGAGCCACGAGCTGGGCGTCCAGCTCGGGGTTCTTGACCTCGAGGATGTTCAGCTGGACCTGCTTGCCGGTCAGCTTCTCCAGGTCGCCGCGGATGCGGTCGGCCTCGGTGCCACGGCGGCCGATGACGATGCCGGGGCGCGCGGTGTGGATGTCGACGCGGACGCGGTCGCGGGTGCGCTCGATCTCAACCTTCGAGATGCCGGCGCGCTCCATGCCCTTCGTCATCATGCGACGAATGGCAACGTCTTCCTTGACGTAGTCCTTGTACAGCTTGTCGGCGTACCAGCGGGACTTGAAGTCCGTGCTGATGCCGAGGCGGAACCCGTGCGGGTTAACCTTCTGGCCCATTACCGGGTCCCTTCCTTGCTGCTGACGACCACGGTGATGTGGCTGGTCCGCTTGCGGATCCGGTAGGCACGGCCCTGGGCACGCGGACGGAACCGCTTCAGGGTCGGGCCCTCGTCAACGTACGCCTCGCTGATGACGAGGTCGTCCACGTTGGAGTGGTTGTAGTTGTGCGCGGCGTTGGCAATGGCGCTGTCGAGCACCTTGCCGACCGGCACGGTAGCGGCCTGCGGAGCGAAACGCAGGACCGCCTGGGCCTCCGTGGCGTTCAGGCCACGGATGAGGTCCACCACGCGGCGGGCCTTCATGGGCGTGACGCGGATGTACCGCGCCTGGGCCCTGGCTTCCATGGTTGTCCCCTTGCTGGTGTAAGTCATTGAGTCGGTAATCTCGCTGGCGACTAGCGACGCTTCGACTTGCGGTCGTCCTTGACGTGACCGCGGAAGGTACGCGTCGGCGCGAACTCGCCGAGCTTGTGGCCGACCATCGACTCGGTGACGAACACCGGGACGTGCTTACGGCCATCGTGCACCGCGATCGTGTGGCCGAGCATGGCCGGGAAGATCACGGAGCGACGGGACCAGGTCTTGATGACGTTCTGGGTACCCGCCTCGTTCTGCGCGTCCACCTTCTTGAGAAGGTGGCCGTCAATGAAGGGGCCCTTCTTGAGACTGCGCGGCATCTGACCTGCTCCTAGCGCTTCTTGTTGGTCTTGCGGCGGCGCACGATGAGGGCGTTCGAAGCCTTCTTCGGGCTACGAGTGCGACCCTCCTTCTGGCCCCACGGCGAGACCGGGTGGCGACCACCGGAGGTCTTACCCTCACCACCACCGTGCGGGTGGTCGATCGGGTTCATGGCCACACCACGCACGGTCGGGCGAACGCCCTTCCAGCGCATACGGCCGGCCTTGCCCCAGTTGATGTTCGACTGCTCGGCGTTGCCGACCTCGCCGACCGTCGCGCGGCAGCGCGCGTCGACCAGGCGGATCTCACCGGAGGGCATGCGCAGGTGCGCCATCTTGCCCTCACGCGCCAGCAGCTGAATGCCGGAACCGGCGGAGCGGGCCAGCTTGGCACCGCCACCGGGACGCAGCTCCACCGCGTGGATGGTCGTACCGACCGGGATGTTGCGAAGCGGCAGGTTGTTGCCGGGCTTGATGTCGGCGCCTGCGCCGTTCTCGACCCGGTCACCCTGCGCGATGCCGCGCGGGGCGATGATGTAGCGCTTCTCGCCGTCCGCGTAGTGCAGCAGCGCGATACGCGCGGTGCGGTTCGGGTCGTACTCGATGTGCGCGACCTTGGCCGGCACGCCGTCCTTGTCGTGACGACGGAAGTCGATCACGCGGTAGGCGCGCTTGTGCCCGCCACCCTGGTGGCGAACGGTGATCCGACCGGCGTTGTTACGGCCGCCCTTGCTGTGCAGGGGGCGAACCAGCGACTTCTCCGGCGTGGACCGCGTGATCTCTACGAAGTCGGCCACGCTGGAGCCACGACGGCCCGGCGTAGTCGGCTTGTACTTGCGGATGCCCATTTGGCTCTCTCGTCCTCGTCCTTATCGACGATCACGATCTCCGTTAGGAGACCGGACCACCGAAGATGTCGATGCGGTTGCCCTCAGCCAGCGTCACGATGGCGCGCTTGGTGTCCTTGCGCTTGCCAAAGCCCGTCTTGGAGCGCTTGCGCTTGCCCTGACGGTTGAGCGTGTTGACGGACTCGACCTTGACCGAGAAGACCGCCTCGACGGCCTGCTTGATCTGGGTCTTGTTGGCACCGGGCGACACGACGAACGTGTACTTGTTCTCGTCGAGGAGCGAGTAGCTCTTCTCCGAGATGACCGGCTTCACCAGGACGTCACGGGGGTCCGTGAACGTCTTGCTCGTGATCTCTGCAGCCATCAGGCGGCGCTCCCTTCGAGCTCGCCCTCAGCAGCCACGGCCTTGGCGGACGCGGCGGGACCCGCCACGAAACGCTCGAAGGCGGCCTGGGTGAAGACCACATCGTCGGAGACGAGCACGTCGTAGGTGTTCAGCTGGCCGGCGTCCAGGATGTGCACGTTCGGCAGGTTGCGGGCGCTCTTGAGGCCCAGCTCGTCGGCACGCTCGACGACGAGGAGGACGTTCTTGCGCTCGGTGATCTTGCCGAACAGACCCTTGGCGGCCTTGGTCGACGGCGCCTCGGCCGCGACCACGTCGGTGATGACGTGGATGCGGTTGTGGCGGGCCCGGTCGGTGAGCGCACCGCGGAGAGCGGCGGCGATCATCTTCTTGGGCGTCCGCTGCGAGTAGTCACGCGGCACGGGACCGTGCACGACGCCACCGCCGGCGAACTGCGGGGCGCGGGTCGAGCCCTGACGGGCGCGGCCGGTGCCCTTCTGGCGGTACGGCTTCTTGCCGCCACCGCGGACCTCGCCACGAGTCTTGGTCTTGTGGGTGCCCTGACGGGCGGCAGCGAGCTGCGCCACGACGACCTGGTGCATCAGCGGAACGCTGACCCTCGCGTCGAAGATCTCGGCCGGAAGCTCCAGGCTGCCGGTCTTGTCGCCCGAGGGCGACAGGATGTCAATGGTGCTCATATCCTCACAGCCCCTTCGCCGCGGTGCGGACGAGGACGAGGCCGCCGTTCGGACCCGGGATTGCGCCCTTGATCAGGAGCAGCCCCTTCTCCGCGTCAACGGCATGGACGGTCAGGTTCTGGGTGGTCACACGCTCGTGGCCCATCCGGCCGGCCATCCGTACGCCCTTGAACACGCGACCCGGGGTGGCGCAGCCACCGATCGAGCCGGGCGAGCGGTGCTTGCGCTGCACACCGTGACCGGCGCCGAGGCCCCGGAAGTTGTGGCGCTTCATGACACCGGCGAAGCCCTTGCCCTTGGAGGTGCCGGTCACGTCGACCTTGACACCCGCCTCGAACAGCTCGGCGGTGATCTCCTGGCCCAGGGTGTACTCGGACGCGTCCGAGGTACGCAGCTCGACCAGGTGGCGGCGCGGGGTGACACCGGCCTTGGCGAAGTGACCCGCGAGGGGCTTGTTCACCTTGCGGGGGTCGATCTCGCCGAAGCCGATCTGGACGGCGTCGTAGCCGGCCGAGCTGTCGGCGGTGTGGACCTGGGTCACGACATTGGGCCCAGCCTTGACGACGGTCACCGGAACGATCCGGTTGTTCTCGTCCCAGACCTGGGTCATGCCGAGCTTCTCGCCCAGGATGCCCTTAATCTGCTTAGCCATCTTCGGTGTGCCTCTCAGAGCTTGATCTCGATGTCGACACCAGCCGGCAGGTCGAGACGCATGAGCGAGTCAACCGTCTTCGGCGTGGGGTCGAGGATGTCGATCAGACGCTTGTGAGTGCGCATCTCGAAGTGCTCGCGCGAGTCCTTGTACTTGTGCGGCGAGCGGATGACGCAGTACACGTTCTTCTCAGTGGGCAGCGGCACCGGGCCCGCGACCTGCGCACCAGTGCGAATGACAGTCTCGACGATCTTCTTCGCCGAGGAGTCAATCACCTCGTGGTCGTAGGCCTTGAGCCGGATGCGGATCTTCTGTCCCGCCATGGCTACTCAGTAGTCCTTTGTGTCGTCTGCTGCTTCTGCGGCCGGATTCATCCAGGTGGACTGTGTCCGGTGGCACCCCTGGGTGGTTGCCTTCGACCCACGCGGTCGGGCGTGTCGCACTCCCGCTTGCAAAAAATCCGGCATGAGGTTCCCCTCCTGCGGATTTCCACTGGGTCGGTGAGGTCTTGCACCCACCAGGCGCCGGATCGAGGCCCTGCCCATGCTTCCCGGAAGATTCCCGTACGTCCGCCCCGCAGCTGCCGCGGTGTCGATTTCACACCACTGCGTCCACATACTTCTCGTGGACACATGAACGGCCATCACGGGAACGACGAGTACTTGGGACTCGCTTCCGGTCCTCCCGGCGGGAGGCGCACAGCATCGGCACTCAACCGAGCAACTTGGACATACTGCCACATGGAGCAGTCCAAACGCGAATCGGGGCCGGCGAGGTCTCCCCCCGCCGGCCCCGACCGGGCACCCGCCGCTCAGTGGCGGCGCCAGACCATCCAGCCGTGCGCCTTGCTGGTCGCGGAGACGTACCACTCCGCCGGGTGGTCCTTCCAGTAGGACTCCGGCGCCTTGCCCTCCTCGGGCAGCGGGGTGACGATCGCGGTCGCCTCCTTGGGGATCTCCTGCCAGCGCGGGTCCCGGTACCAGACCCGGCCCTGGTAGACCTCGTAGGTCTGCGCCATCCGCAGGCCCCACTCCATGTCCCAGGCGATGACCAGGTTGTCCTTCGGCTTCAGCCCGGCCGACTTGGTGAAGCCGGTGGCCTCGAACTTGCGCCAGTTCGAGTGCGAGTAGGAGACCCGCTCGGTGATGGTCGCCGTGGCGAAGCCAGCGAACAGGCTCAGGGCGATCGCGACCGCCCAGAGGACCTTGCGCCCGGCCGCGACCCGGAGCAGACAGGCGACCAGCAGCAGCGCGAACGCGGCCGCCGTCACCCGGAGCATCTGCAGGCCGGACCAGTTGGCGCTGAGGAACGAGGTGTCCGGCAGCGCCCAGCCGATGAAGACCTTCTTGTACAGCTGCGATCCGGCGTACTGGGTGACGACCTCGTACAGCGCCAGGGTCAGGCCGACGGTGGCCAGCGCCACGTAGCCGAGCTGGCGGCGGCCGAGCCTGCTCAGCACCGCGACACCGGTCACGAACATCGCCGGCACCAGCAGCGACAGGTAGCGGGCGTACACCCAGTTGTCGATCCGGCCGTCGTCCGGGAGCGCGGCCGAGGAGGCGAGCGCGACGCCGGCCATCAGCGCCAGCATGACCGCGCCGACGATCCGCAGGGGCCGCTCGATCCGGCTGCTGAAGAGGCCGAAGACACAGAACACGATCGCCAGGCCGGCCACGCCGTAGGTCGAGACGATCAGGTACCAGAACTGGCCGAGCGAGCGGGTCAGGGTGCGGCCGAGCAGCTCCGGGTTGGTGAAGTTGTCGATCGCCTGGGTGCCGACACTGCTGTCACTCACGGTGAACTGCTTCAGCAGCCACCAGGCCAGCACCTTGACCCCGCCGAAGCCGAGGACGAGGACGCCCAGCCCGGCCACCGCGGTGCGCCAGGGCGCCCAGCGGAAGACCACGGCGGCCACCAGCACCACGCCGGTGATCGCCATCATGACGCCGCCGCGGTCGTGCGTCGCCATCGAGTACGCGGCCGAGGCCGCCGCGCCCGCGGCGTACCAGTACCGGGCCCTGGGCGAGCCCTCGGAGAGCCAGCCGTGCAGGCAGAGCAGCCAGCAGAGCACCAGGACCGGGAGCACCGTGTCGGCCATCGCGAACTGCGAGTAGAAGATGACCGGCGGCAGCAGGGCGGTGGCGAAGGCGAACAGGTACGCCAGGAGCCGGCGCAGGCCCAGCCGGCGCAGGGCGAGGTAGGCCAGCGGGAAGACCAGCGCGTTGAACGCCGCGTTCAGGCCCAGCACCAGGTGGTACGCGAGGACGGGGTCGTCGGAGAACCGGAGCGCGGGCGAGATCAGCAGCGGGTACCCGCCGGGGATCACCACGCCGACCGGCATCTCGGTGGTCGGCCGGCCCGCGAGCACCCGGGCCAGCACCAGGTAGGTGTCCTCGTCCGCGTGCACCGAGGGATAGCTCAGGTGGCGCACCAGCACCAGGCGGTAGGCCACCTCCAGCAGGTAGCCGGCGAGGATGAGAATCGGCCAGAACCGGCGGTGGGTGCTGGCCCGCAGCGCCAGTGCGCCGACGCGGGTTATGACGTCCGGGCGGTCACCGGGCGGCCTCCCGGCCGGTGTGGACGTGTCGACGCCGTCCGGCCGCTCTTCGGCGGTCTTCGCTGAACTCTGCACTGAACTCCGACTCTTCCCCTGGTAGCCCGGCTCTGAATGGGATCCGGCAGGCCGCTCGGCCCGATGACGGTCCTCCCGCAGTCACGTACGCACCGCTCGGGACGACCGGATGTGAAGGTTACGCGGGCGTGCCGGGTAGGTCCGGTGCGTGCTCCCGCGCAGAGAAGCGGCCGCCTCGGGGGACGGCCGGTTCACATATCACACTCCGTGCGCGACTCATGGTAGTCACACCCCCAAGGGCGTGTCATACGCGACCGGTGAAGGCCTGCCCGAAAGTGCCGAGGAGCCCGGCTCCTTCCCGCGGGGGGAGAGAGCCGGGCTCCTCGTCGTTGCTCCGTGTACGGCGCTGCGGCCGGCACCCTCAGGCCCGCCGCCCCGTCACATGGCTGAGCATCGCTCCGACGCCCTGCATCCCGGCCTTCTTGCCGGCCGCCGGGATCATGGTCAGCGCGTGCAGCCGCGAGGAGAAGAAGCGGCGCGAGACCGTCGCGGCCCGGTGCCAGCCGTGCGTGTCGAGCCGGTCCGCCGCCTCCCGGAAGAAGCGCCGCGCCTCCTCGAACCGCTTGCCGCTGAACGCCGTCGCCGAGGACTCGCTCACGGCGTGCCGCCGGTAGCTGAAGCAGACCTCCGGCGTGACCGCCAGGGACTGCCCGTCCAGCAGCAGGTCGAGGATGAGCGCGAGGTCCTGGATCACCCCGAGGTCGGTACGGAAGCGGAACTGCTGGACCGCCTTCGTCCGCCAGCAGATCGACGGGAAGTACAGCCAGTTCCCGCGCATCAGGCTGATCGCCAGCGGCTCGCCGGCCATCAGCTTCGGCCCCGGGTCCTTCGGCGCGTACAGCTTGCGCTTCACCGCGTCGGCCAGGCCCTCGACCGGCTTGCCGTCCCCGTCGATCACCAGCACGCCCGGCTGCACCATGCCGGCGTCCGGGAAGCGCTCCAGCGTCTCCCGGATCACCTTCAGGTAGTTGGGGTGCATCAGGTCGTCGCACCCCATGAGCACCAGGTGCTCGTACTCGGCCAGCTCGACGCAGCGGTTGAAGTTGCCGGAGACGCCGAGGTTCTGCTCGTTGCGGAAGTACCGCACCCGGGGGTCACCCAGCGACTCGAACCAGCCGGGGACGTCCGGCTCCTTGCCGTCGTCGACGACCGTCAGCCGCCAGTCGTCGCCGCCCTGGACCAGCACGCTGCGGACGGCGTCCTGCATCAGGCGGACGTCGCCGTAGTACGGCAGCAGGATCTCGAATCGGGACATCGCGGGGACCTAGACCTTGCCGATGAGCTCGGGCCGACGGGCGGCCGTACGGGTGGCGGGCTGGATCGCCTTCAGGTTCGCCGGCATCCGGCGGATCATCGCGAGCAGCAGCACCAGACCGGCGCGCGCCAGGTAGATCATGGCCTTCACCGGGGAGGCGCTCGGCGTGCCGGTGGTGCGCTCGCGCATCGCCACCGGGACCTGCCGGATGACGAAGCCGCAGCGGGCCGCGCCGACCATGCTCTCGATCGTGTCACCGAGGTACTCGACCGGGTACCACTGCGAGAAGAACTCGATCATCGGCTTGTTGCAGGCCTTGAAGCCCGACGTGGTGTCGGTCAGCCGGGTCTTGGTGACCCGCGAGAGCACCACGGACAGCAGCTTCATCGCCCACTTGCGGGGGCCGCGGACCTTGTAGCTGCCCTCGCCGTCGAAGCGGGCGCCGATGACGAGGTCGGCCTCCTTGAGCATCTCCAGCAGCGCGGGGACGTAGGCCGGGTCGTGCTGGCCGTCCGCGTCGCACTGCAGCGCGACGTCGTAGTCGTGCAGGTGCGCGTAGCGGTAGCCGAAGCGCATCGCGCCGCCGACACCGAGGTTGTACGGAAGCTGGGCGACCCGGGAGCCGGACGCGGCGGCGACCGCCGCGGTGTTGTCCTTCGAGCCGTCGTCCACCACCAGGGTGTCCACGCCGGGCAGCTTCTGCTGGATCTCGCGGAGGATCTTGGGCAGACCCTCCGCCTCGTTCCAGGCGGGAAGGATGATCAGAACCCGCTTGCCGTCGATCATGCCTTCACCTCGGGGTCGGTCACGCCACCGCTCGCGCGGGCGATCGGGAAGTCGTGGTGCTCGGCCAGGTGCGCCCGCATCATCGCGACGTCCTCGGCCAGGGTCCTGGTCTCGGCCTCCAGCCGGCTGGTCTCCCAGCTGAGGTGGACGCAGACCAGGAGGACGAGCAGGAAGCCCGCGAACAGCACCAGGCTGACGCCCGATGCGACGCCGAGGCGGCGGGCGGTCGAGTCGAGTACCCGGGGGAAGAACCCCAGGGGTGCGACCACGACCCCGATACCGAGCCAGAGCGCGGCGTACTTCTCCCGGAGCTGTTGCCGACGCAACAGCTCCAGAATCCACACGAGCACCAGCACGCCGGTGATCGAGGTCAGCACACTCAGCTGCACGATGGGTTACGCCTTTCACGCGTGGGTGAGGCACCTATGGAATGGGCCGGTGCCGCAGTGCCCTTCCAGGGGGCCGGGGGGAGCACGAGGGGCTCAGCCGGCGGAGACGGTGTCGGCGGCGACAGCTGCCCGCGCGGCGTCGGGTCCGGCGCCCGGCACGCTACCGCCACCGCGCAGCGCCAGCAACATCACGGCCAGGACCACCAGCGGTCCCACCGTGTAGGCGGCCTCGACGCGGAGTGCCGGATCACCCGGCAGGCAGGTGATGAGCAGGAGCGCCAGGGTACCGAGGGCCCAGCCGGCCAGCTGCCGGCGGTGGTGGCCCCGGGCGATGACCGCCTGGCCCACCACGGTCGCCAGCAGGTACGCCAGCGTGCCGACCGAGAGCCAGAGGAAGTCCACCGGGCCGAGAGCATGCCGGTCCGCGTTGAACGCCACGTGAATGATCCACGGCCCCAGCACGACGGCGGGCACTCCGCCGAGTACGCCGAGGGCGCCGACCATGCCGCAGGTCCTGGTCAGCAGGCGGCGGAAGCCGGCCCGGTCGCCGGTGGCCACCGCGGTGGACAGCCCCGACATCAGCGAGGCCTGCAGCGCGCCGAAGACGAAGAGCGGCACCCGGCTGAGCACCATCGCGCCGGTGAACGCCCCGACCAGGACGGCCTGCGAGGGCGCCAGCACCTGGATCGAGAGCACGGCGGCGTTGGCCACGAACTGGGCCAGCAGGAACGAGGCCGTCAGCATGCCGAGGCCGCTGCACAGCTCCCGCCAGCCGATGGCCGGCCCGGGGCGGGCGATCCGCAGCGTCCGCGGCAGGCTCACCAGCATCGCCAGGAGCGGCGAGACGGCCAGGATCAGGCTGTAGGCGAGCGCCGAATGGACGCCCGCCACCATCAGACCCACCGAGAAGGCGATCCGCAGCACACCGTCGACGCCCAGCTGGACGCCGTAGGAGGTGAAGTGCCCCAGACCGGCCAGCACGCCGCGGGTCAGGTAGCAGGCGGCCGGGCCGACGAACGCGGCGGCCAGCGCCAGCACCATCGTCCGGTCGCCGTGGAAGAAGACGTCGGCGAGCCGGCCGGAGAAGGCGGCCAGCCCGGCCAGCACCACCACCAGCAGCCCGGCGGTGAGCACCGTCGCCTTGCGCAGGACGGGCAGGGCGCCCTGTCCGCTCGCCGCCCGGGCGGCGATCACCCGGGTCAGCTCCTGCTCGACCGGGAAGAACAGCCCCAGCCCGAAGGACATCGCCATCGTCCACAGGACCGAGACCTCGGCCAGCGACTCGCGGTCCAGCGCGTGCCCGGCGACCGCCAGGTGCGCGTACGAGGCGAAGCCGAGGGTCACCGTGCCGACGCCGACGGCCAGCAGGCCGGGCGGCAGCGCGCGGGTCAGCCGGCCGAGCACGCCGGTCACCGCTCCGCCGCGGCGCGCAGCGCCCGGAACGCCGGGCGCTCCAGGGCCTCGGCCAGCATGGCCTGCCAGTCCGGCAGCGGGGCCAGGCCCGCCGCGGCCCAGCCGTCGTGGCCGAGCACGCTGAAGGACGGGCGGACGGCCGGGCGGACGAAGGCGTCCGAGGTGGTCGGGCGGATCCGCTCCGGGTCCAGCCCGCTCAGCCGGTACGTCTCGCGGGCCAGCCCGCACCAGGTCGTCCGGCCGCTCGCGGTGCCGTGGTAGACGCCGGCCGGCGCCTGCCCGGCGAGTGCGGCCCGGCCGAGCCCGACCAGCCGCTCCGCCAGCGCGTAGGACCAGGTCGGCTGGCCGTGCTGGTCGTCCACCACGTCCAGGCTGTCCCGCTGGGCGGCCAGCTTGAGCATGGTGGCGACGAAGTTCGCGCCGTGCTCCCCGTACAGCCAGGCGGTGCGCACGTTGTAGCCGTGCGCGGGGAGGAGGTCGGCGACGGCCCGCTCCCCCACCAGCTTGCTGCGGCCGTACGCGTTGACCGGGCCGGTCGGCGCGGTCTCGGCGTAGGGCTCGGTGGCGTCGCCGGGCAGCACGTAGTCGGTGGAGACGTTCAGCAGCCGGGCGCCGGTCTTGGCGCAGGCCGCGGCGAGGTGGCGCACACCGGTGCCGTTGACGGCGGTGGCGGCCTCCTCCTCGGTCTCCGCGGCGTCGACGTTGGTCCACGCCGCGCAGTTCACGACCACGTCGTGGCCCTCGACGGCGGCCTCCACGGCCGACGCGTCGGTGATGTCCAGGTCGGCCCGGCGCACCGCGGTGACCTCGGCGGACGGGTCGGCCGCCAGGACCGCGAGCACGTCCTGGCCGAGCATCCCGGCCGCGCCGGTGACCAGCCAGCGGACCTGGCCGGCGGAGTTGGCGGTCACTTCTGCAGGGCCGCCTTCGTCTTCAGCGGCTCCCACCAGGCGCGGTTCTCGCGGTACCAGGCGATGGTCGCGGCGAGGCCGTCCTCGAAGCGCACCTGCGGCTCGTAGCCGAGCTCCTCGCGGATCTTGCTGATGTCGATCGAGTAGCGCAGGTCGTGGCCCTTGCGGTCCTCGACGTACTCGACCATGTCCCAGCCGACCCCGGCAGCCTCCAGCAGCAGGCCGGTGAGCTCCTTGTTGGTCGCCTCGGTGCCGCCGCCGATGTTGTAGACCTCGCCGGCGCGGCCGTTGCGCATCGCCAGCTCGATGCCGCGGCAGTGGTCGGAGACGTGCAGCCAGTCGCGGACGTTGCCACCGTCGCCGTACAGCGGCACCTTCTTGCCGTCGATCAGGTTGGTGGTGAACAGCGGGATGACCTTCTCCGGGAACTGGTAGTGCCCGTAGTTGTTGGAGCAGCGGGTCACCACGACGTCCATGCCGTGCGTGCGGTGGTAGGCCAGCGCGAGCAGGTCGGAGGAGGCCTTGGAGGCCGAGTACGGCGAGTTCGGCACCAGCGGCCAGGTCTCCGTCCAGGAGCCCTCGCTGATCGAGCCGTAGACCTCGTCGGTGGAGATGTGCACGAAGCGGCCGACGCCGTGCTTGCGGGCGGAGTCCAGCAGGACCTGGGTGCCGACCACGTTGGTGAGCACGAAGGGGCCGGCGCCGGCGATCGAGCGGTCCACGTGGGACTCGGCCGCGAAGTGGACGACGACGTCGTGGCCGGGCATGACCTGGTCGACGGCGTCGACGTCGCAGATGTCACCCCGGACGAAGGAGTAGCCGCTGTGGTCCGCCACGGACGCCAGGTTGGCCTCGACGCCCGAGTAGGTGAGCTTGTCGAAGACCGTGATCCGGTCAGTGGTGTCGGCGCCCAGCAGCTGGCGGACGAATTCAGAACCGATGAAGCCGGCACCGCCGGTCACGAGGATGCGCATAGTGGCGCCGAGTCTACCTTCGCGCCCGGGCCCCTCATGACCCGGGCCTCACCCGCCCCGGGGAACTCGCATAAGGTGCACGCATGCGTGGAATCCTTCTGGCCGGCGGTACCGGCTCGCGGCTGTGGCCGCTGACCCGAGCGGTCTCGAAACAGCTGCTCCCGGTCTTCGACAAGCCGATGATCTACTACCCGCTCTCCACCCTGGTGATGGCCGGGATCAGCGAGATCCTCATCATCACCACCCCGGCCGACCGGGAGCAGTTCGAGCGCCTGCTGGGTGACGGGTCGCAGTTCGGCCTGCGCCTGGAGTACGCCGTCCAGGAGCGTCCCGAGGGCATCGCCCAGGCCTTCGTGCTGGGTGCCGACTTCATCGGCGACGAGCCGGTCGCGCTGATCCTCGGCGACAACATCTTCCACGGCAGCGGCCTCGGTACCCGGCTCGCCGAGCACACCGGCGCCAAGGGCGGCCGGGTCTTCGCGTACCCGGTGGCCGACCCGACCGCCTACGGCGTCGTCGAGTTCGACGACGCCGGGCAGGTGATCTCCATCGAGGAGAAGCCCACCGAGCCCAAGTCGCGCTACGCCGTCCCCGGCCTGTACTTCTACGACAACCGGGTCGTCGAGATCGCCCGCGGCCTGAAGCCCAGCGCCCGCGGCGAGCTGGAGATCACGGCCGTGAACGAGGCCTACCTCCAGGCCGGTGACCTCCACGTGACGATCCTGGACCGCGGCACCGCGTGGCTGGACACCGGGACGTTCGTCTCGATGGTCCAGGCCTCGGAGTTCGTCCGGGTCATCGAGGAGCGCCAGGGCTTCAAGATCGGCTGCATCGAGGAGGCCGTCTGGCGGGCCGGCCTGATCGGCTCCGAGCAGCTGCGCGAGCTGGCCGAGCCCCTGCTCAAGAGCGGGTACGGCCAGTACCTGGTGGCGCTGCTGGACGAGGAGGCGGCCCGGTGAAGTTCAACGAGCTGTCCATCGAGGGCGCCTGGGAGATCACCCCGCAGCTGCACGGCGATGCGCGCGGACTGTTCACCGAATGGTTCCGCTTCGACAAGCTGGCCGAGGTCGTCGGGCACCCGCTGCGGCTGGCCCAGGCCAACCTCTCGGTGTCGAGCCGGGGCGTCGTGCGCGGCATTCACTTCGCCGACGTCCCGCCCGGCCAGGCCAAGTACGTGACCTGCGTGCGCGGCGCGGTGCTCGACGTGATCGTCGACCTGCGGGTCGGCTCGCCGACCTTCGGCCGCTGGGAAGGCGTGCGGCTGGACGAGACCGAGCGCAAGGCGGTCTACATCTCCGAGGGCCTCGGCCACGGCTTCTGCGCGCTCAGCGACGACGCGACGCTGAGCTACCTGTGCTCCGAGACGTTCAACCCGACCGGCGAGCACGGCGTGCACCCGCTCGACCCGGACCTCGGCATCGAGTGGCCGGCCGACGCGCCGCAGCTCTCCGCCAAGGACACCGCGGCGCCGACGCTGGCCGAGGCGCTCGCCGGCGGCCTGCTGCCGGACTACCAGCAGGTGAAGGCGTTCACCGCGGGCCTGAGCGAGGCGTACCGCGCCTGATCCGGTCAGCCCCGGACACCCCGAGGGCCCGGTCGCAGCGTCTGCGACCGGGCCCTCGGGCGTCGGCGGCGGCCGGCCGTTGCGGCCGTACCGCCCTGCCGCCGCGGCTCAACGGCCCCGGAACACCCAGACCTTGAGCAGCACGAAGCGCGCCACCGTGGCCAGGCCGTTGGCCACCACCAGACCGGCCACCTCGACCGGCCGGGAGGCGTCCGGCACCAGCACGTCCAGCAGGGCGAGTGCGCCGCTGCTCAGCCCGAGGCCGATCAGGAAGGCCACCGCGCCCTGGAGCTGGTCCCGCAGCGCGCCGCGACTGCCGGTGATCCCGAAGGTGAACCGGCGGTTGGCGGCGGTGTTGGCGACGGCACTGACCGCGAGCGCGATCAGGTTGGCGGCCTGCGCGCCGGTGAAGGACCGCGCGACGACGAACAGCAGCAGGTAGAAGAGCGTGCTCAGGACGCCGATGACCAGGAACGACGGCAGCTGGCGCCGGGTGCTCCGGCCCGCCCTCGTCGGCCCGGCCGGCTCGCCGGTCACCGTCATCACGGCTTCCCCGGGGCCTGCGGGGCCTGCGGGGCCTCGTCCTCGGCCGAGTCGTAGCCGACGAAGTACGCCGGCCGGGCCTGCACGGCCGAGTAGATCCGCCCGACGTACTCGCCGAGCAGCCCGACGCAGACCAGCTGCACGGCCCCGATGAAGAGCATCCCGATGAACAGCGAGGACCAGCCGGGCACGGTGGAGCCGAACGCGTACGACACGGTGGTGTAGACCGCCAGGCAGAGGCAGACCAGGAAGCTCAGCAGGCCGAGCCAGGTGGCGAGCCGCAGCGGGCTGGCGGAGAAGTTGGTGATGCTGTCGAGCGCCAGCCGGACCATCTTGGAGAGCGGGTACTTGGTGCTGCCCGCCACCCGCTCCTCGCGGACGTAGACCACCTCGCCGCTGGGGAACCCGAGCCAGGGCACCAGCAGCCGGTAGACCGGCTGGTGCTCGGGCATCGCCTTCAGCGCGTCCACGGCGGCGCGGCTGAGCAGCCGGAAGTCGCCCGCGTGGCTGGGCATCCGCTTGCCGACCAGCCGGCGCATCAGCCAGTAGTACGCGCCCGCGGTGCGCCGCTTGAAGAAGGTGTCGGTGCCGCGGTCGCCGCGCACGCCGTACACGATGTCGAGGTTCTGCTCGCGGGCGAGCGCGAGCATCTCGGGGATCTTCTCCGGCGGGTCCTGGAGGTCGGCGTCGATGGAGACGACGTAGTCGCCGAAGGCCCGGTGGATGCCGGCGGTCAGTGCGGCCTGGTGGCCGGAGTTGCGCGCGAACCGGACGGTCCTCAGCTGCGGCCAGTCCTGGCGGAGCTTCTGCATGATGACCGGGGTCGCGTCGGTGCTGCCGTCGTCGACGCCGACGACCTCGTAGTCGACACCGAGGCCGTCGAGGATCGGCCGCAGGCGCTCGGCCGTCAGCGGCAGTGCCTCCTGCTCGTTGTAGATCGGCATCACAACCGACAACAGGGGCGCCGTCGACATGAGTTGGTCCCGCTTTCGCTGCTGCTGGCTGGATCGAGCCCGAGAATAGCAGTCGGTCGTGAGCCGACTGTGAGAGCGCATGAACGTACCGTCAAAGGCCGAAGGGCCCCGCACACCGGAGTGTGCGGAGCCCTTCGGATGCCTGTGGTGCAGGCAGGTCTAGAGCATCAATTACTTGATGATCTTGGTGACCTGGCCGGCGCCGACGGTGCGGCCACCCTCACGGATGGCGAACTTCAGGCCCTCCTCCATGGCGATCGGCTGGATCAGCACGACCGTCATGGCGGTGTTGTCGCCCGGCATGACCATCTCGGTGCCCTCGGGGAGGGTCACGACGCCGGTCACGTCCGTGGTACGGAAGTAGAACTGCGGGCGGTAGTTGTTGAAGAACGGGGTGTGACGGCCACCCTCGTCCTTCGACAGGATGTAGGACTGGGCCTCGAACTCGGTGTGCGGGGTGACCGAACCGGGCTTGATGATGACCTGGCCGCGCTCGACGTCCTCGCGCTTGATGCCACGGAGGAGCAGACCGACGTTCTCGCCGGCCTGGCCCTCGTCGAGCAGCTTGCGGAACATCTCGATGCCGGTGACCGTGGTGGTGGTCTTGGTCTCCTTGATGCCGATGATGTCGACAGTCTCGTTGACCTTGAGGATGCCACGCTCGATACGACCGGTGACGACGGTGCCACGACCGGTGATCGTGAAGACGTCCTCGATCGGCATCAGGAACGGCTGGTCCACGGCGCGGGCCGGGGTCGGGATGGCCTCGTCGACCGCGGCCATCAGGCCGAGGAGCTTCTCGCCCCACTCCTTGTCGCCCTCCAGCGCCTTCAGCGCGGAGACGCGGACGACCGGCAGGTCGTCGCCCGGGAACTCGTACTCGGAGAGGAGCTCACGGACCTCGAGCTCGACGAGCTCCAGGATCTCCTCGTCGTCCACCATGTCGGCCTTGTTCAGGGCGACGACGATGTAGGGGACGCCGACCTGGCGGGCCAGGAGGACGTGCTCCTTGGTCTGCGGCATCGGGCCGTCGGTGGCGGCGACGACGAGGATCGCACCGTCCATCTGGGCCGCACCGGTGATCATGTTCTTGATGTAGTCCGCGTGACCGGGGCAGTCGACGTGGGCGTAGTGACGCGCCTCGGTCTGGTACTCGACGTGCGCGATCGAGATGGTGATACCGCGCTGCCGCTCCTCCGGCGCCTTGTCGATCTGGTCGAACGGCGTGAAGGGGTTGATGTCCGGGTGCGCGTCGTGCAGCACCTTGGTGATCGCCGCGGTAAGAGTGGTCTTACCGTGGTCGATGTGACCGATGGTGCCGATGTTGACGTGGGGCTTCGTCCGCTCGAACTTCGCCTTCGCCACTGCAGTCCTCCTGAGGACAGTTCTGTACGCCGTGCTGACGTCAGTTGGTCTTTGATCGGGTTTGGGTACGGAGTGCCGGAGCACCCCATGCCGTCCCGCGGGTGGGGGCGGAGGCCCCCGGGGGAATCCGAGTGGATTCCCCCGGGTTCGCCTCCTAATAGCCTAAGGGTTCGCAATCGTCCCGATTGTCGGGACCTCCTGCGACCGCGGGCAAGGAGCCGGCAGGTGCCGGTCCTTACTCGCCCTTGGCCTTGGCGATGATGTCGTCCGCCACGTTCCGCGGAACCTCGGCGTACGAGTCGAACTGCATCGAGTAGCTTGCGCGACCGGAGGTCTTGCTGCGCAGGTCACCGACGTAGCCGAACATCTCGGAGAGCGGCACCAGCGCCGAAACGACGCGGGCACCGTAACGCTCGTCCATGGACCGGATCTGGCCACGGCGCGAGTTGATGTCGCCGATCACATCGCCCATGTAGTCCTCGGGCGTGGTGACCTCGACGGCCATCATCGGCTCGAGCAGCGCCGGGGACGCCTTGCGAGCGCCCTCCTTGAAGGCCATCGAACCGGCGATCTTGAACGCGAGCTCGGAGGAGTCGACGTCGTGCGAGGCACCGTCGAGCAGCGTGACGCGGACACCCTGGAGCGGGTAGCCGGCGAGCACGCCGAACTCCATGGCCTCCTGGCAACCGGCGTCGACCGAAGGGATGTACTCCTTCGGCACGCGGCCACCGGTGACCTTGTTCACGAACTCGTAGCCCTCGCCGGACTCGATCGGCTCGATCGCGATCTGGATCTTCGCGAACTGGCCGGAGCCACCGGTCTGCTTCTTGTGCGTGAAGTCGATGCGCTCGACGGCCTTGCGGATCGTCTCGCGGTACGCGACCTGCGGCTTGCCGACGTTGGCCTCGACCTTGAACTCACGCTTCATACGGTCGACCAGCACCTCGAGGTGCAGCTCGCCCATACCCGCGATAATGGTCTGGCCGGTCTCCTCGTCCGTGTTGACCTGGAAGGACGGGTCCTCCTCGGCCAGGCGCTGGATGGCGGTACCGAGCCGCTCCTGGTCGCCCTTGGACTTCGGCTCGATCGCGACGCGGATGACCGGGGCCGGGAAGTCCATGGACTCCAGGATGACCGGGTGCTTCTCGTCGCTCAGGGTCTCGCCGGTGGTGGTCTGCTTGAGACCCATGACGGCGACGATGTCGCCGGCGCCCACCGAGTCGATCTCCTCACGCTTGTTGGCGTGCATGCGGTAGATCTTGCCGATGCGCTCCTTGCGGCCCTTCACCGCGTTGAGGACGGCGGTGCCGGCCTCAAGGCGCCCGGAGTAGATCCGGACGAAGGTGAGCTTGCCCAGGTGCGGGTCGGACATGATCTTGAACGCCAGAGCCGCGAGCGGCTCGTCGTCCGACGCCTTGCGGGAGATCTTGACCGTGTCGTCGCCGGGCTTGGTGCCCTCGATGGACTCGATGTCCAGCGGCGACGGGAGGTAGTTGACGACCGCGTCGAGCAGGGGCTGAACGCCCTTGTTCTTGAAGGCGGTGCCACAGAAGATCGGCGTGAAGTCCGAGTTCAGCGTGCCCTTGCGGATCGCGGCGATCAGCAGCGCCTCGGGGACGGTCTCGCCCTCCATGGCGAGCTCCATCACCTCGTCGCTGACGGTCGACACGGTGTCCAGCAGCTTCTCGCGGTACTCCTCGGCCTGGTCCACCAGGTCGGCGGGGATGTCGACGATGTCGTACATCTCGCCCTTGGCGGCCTCGGCCGTCCAGACCAGCGCCTTCATGCGGACCAGGTCGACAACGCCCTGGAAGTCCGCCTCGGCACCGATCGGGAGCTGCATCACCAGCGGGATCGCGCCGAGGCGCTCCACGATGGTGTCGACGCAGAAGAAGAAGTTCGCGCCCGTGCGGTCCAGCTTGTTGATGAAGCAGATGCGCGGGACGCCGTAGCGGTCAGCCTGCCGCCACACGGTCTCGGACTGGGGCTCGACACCGGCGACACCGTCGAACACCGTGACGGCACCGTCGAGGACGCGCAGCGAGCGCTCCACCTCGACGGTGAAGTCGACGTGACCCGGGGTGTCGATGATGTTGATCGTGTTGTCAACGCCGTCGAGCGTCCAGTGACAGGTCGTCGCGGCCGACGTGATCGTGATGCCGCGCTCCTGCTCCTGCTCCATCCAGTCCATGGTGGCAGCGCCATCGTGGACCTCACCGATCTTGTACGAGACACCGGTGTAGAACAGGATCCGCTCGGTGGTGGTGGTCTTGCCCGCGTCGATGTGCGCCATGATCCCGATGTTGCGGACCCTGGCGAGGTCAAGGGAGGTTGCAGCCATGGTGGCTCGTTCTCTCTCTGTCTAGTGACGGGGTTGGGACTACCAGCGGTAGTGCGCGAAGGCCTTGTTGGACTCGGCCATCTTGTGGGTGTCCTCGCGACGCTTCACGGAAGCGCCCAGGCCGTTGCTGGCGTCGAGGATCTCGTTCATCAGGCGCTCGGTCATGGTCTTCTCGCGACGGGCGCGGGAGTAACCGACCATCCAGCGCAGCGCCAGGGTGCTGGCGCGGCCCGGACGGACCTCGACCGGGACCTGGTAGGTCGCGCCACCGACACGGCGGGACTTGACCTCGAGGGCCGGCTTGACGTTCTCCAGCGCGCGCTTGAGCGCCACGACGGGGTCGGCACCGGTCTTCTCGCGGACGCCCTCAAGGGCGCCGTAGACGATCCGCTCGGCGGTGGAGCGCTTGCCGTGCAGCAGGATCTTGTT
Organism: Kitasatospora sp. NBC_01560; assembly: GCF_045208415.1. Classification (NCBI taxonomy): domain Bacteria; kingdom Bacillati; phylum Actinomycetota; class Actinomycetes; order Kitasatosporales; family Streptomycetaceae; genus Kitasatospora; species Kitasatospora sp. NBC_01560. Next base: position 4,018,620 of record NZ_CP109364.1, read on the forward strand.
GACCAGCTGGGTGACGACCGGGGAGCCGTAAACCGGGTCGATGATGACCGGGCGCTTCGGGGCGGGGCCCTTACGAGGCATTCTTACTTCTCCTTCTTGGCGCCGTAGCGGCTGCGGGCCTGCTTGCGGTTCTTGACACCCTGGGTGTCAAGGGAGCCGCGGATGATCTTGTAGCGGACACCAGGAAGGTCCTTCACACGACCACCGCGCACCAGCACGATGGAGTGCTCCTGCAGGTTGTGGCCCTCGCCCGGAATGTAAGCGGTGACCTCGATCCCGCTGGTGAGGCGCACACGGGCGACCTTGCGAAGCGCCGAGTTCGGCTTCTTCGGGGTGGTCGTGTACACACGCGTGCAGACCCCACGGCGCTGCGGGGAACCCTTCAGCGCGGGAGTCTTGTTCTTCTCGACCTTGTCCTGCCGGCCCTTTCGGACCAGCTGCTGGATCGTAGGCACCGTTTCTCCGTTTTCTGTGTGCCAAGGCTTGGTGGAACTAACCTGCGGTGTTCCCGTTGCACACGACCCCGTGGTCGACCCACGCGGTCGGGTGTGTTGGGCTTATTCCGGTACGGAATCCCATGGGCTGCTGTACAGCGACGGCGCTCACGCGCGGCGCGCCGAAAAGGCGCTCCGGCTTGGCGCGGCGACCGGTGTGCATGCACGCACAAGGACCCGGGGACACCCCAGGCACAAGGTCAGAGCGTACCTAGCGCATCGGGCTCGGTCAAAACAAATGCAACGCCGCAGGTCGTGGCCCTCGGCCGAGTGTCGCCCGGGTGTCCCGCACGCGGCCGCCCGGTGTCGGACCTCTCTCCTGCCGCTCTACCACACCCGGACGGGCGCCGCCACCGGAGGCGCCGCCGGAGCGGCGCCGCCCGGGGCCGGCGCGGGCGCGCGTCAGACCGCCAGCACCGCCACCCAGAACAGGCACCAGAAGACGCACTCCACGTAGCCGAGCACCAGGCCGACCGTGGCCATCGCGTCGCCGTCCTCCCGGCGCTCGCGGATCTGGCCCTTGGCGACGTGGCCGGCGATCACCGCGGGCAGCCCGAGCCCGAGCAGGCCGAGCACCAGGGACGTCACGGCCGCGCTGTTGGTCGGCCGCGGCAGCGGCATCATGACCGGCGGCGGCAGGAAGGTCTGCGGCACCGGCTGGGCCGCCATCGGCACCGGCGTCACCATCGGGCCGGACGGCAGATCGGCCACCAGCCGGGTGAGCTCGCCGTAGGTCTGCGCGCTGCTCGCCGCGTCGAAGCGCTGGCCGTACTCGTCGGCGGTGAGCCGGCCCTCGGCGAACGCGGCCTTCAGCACGTCGACGGTGCGGTCGCGGTCCGCGTGCGCCGCCCGCATCTGCGACTGGTGCAGGTGCACGGCCGGCTGGGGCGCCGGCGCCGGGGATGCGACCGGCCACGGCTTGGCGTACGGCACGGGCGGCACCTGCGACGGCGGGCCCCCCTGACCGTGGCCCTGCTCGCCCCACGGCTGAACGCCCATCCGCCACCTCCGACACCCCGACGAGCGCTCCGCCCGTCGCCTCTCATAGTGCAGGACGATCCCCGCCTCCGAGTAGTTGCCGTTTTCGGCGACCGGCTCCGGACAGTGCGGCACTGCCGCCCGCTCGGACCGGACCCTCAGAGGACCATCAAGTCGGGCGACAGCCCGCCCGGCGCAGTGGCAGGCTGTCGACCGGATCATCCGTCAGCACCCGCACCGACCAGCAGAGAAGGCCATCATGCAGGCGTCAGCGCCGCCGTCCCCCGCCCCCGCCACCGGGCCCGCCCCCCGGTCGGCCGTGAGCATCCAAGGGCTGTGGAAGCACTTCGGCAGCCAGGCCGCCGTGGCCGGGCTCAGTCTGGAGCTGCCGGCCGGTGCGTTCATCGGACTGGTCGGCCCGAACGGCGCCGGCAAGACCACCACCCTGTCGATGGCCACCGGTCTGCTCCGGCCGGACCAGGGCACCGTGCTGATCCACGGCTCCGACGTCTGGGGCGACCCGGTCGCGGCCAAGGCCCGGATCGGCATCCTGCCCGAGGGCCTGCGGATGTTCGAACGGCTCAGCGGCCGCGAACTGCTCCAGTACAACGGGCGACTGCGCGGCCTGCCCGGCGCCGAGGTGGACCGCCGGGCCGAGGAGCTGCTGACCGTCCTCGACCTCGCCGGCCACGCCGACAAGCTGGTCGCCGACTACTCCACCGGCATGCGCAAGAAGATCGGCCTGGCCGCCGCGCTGCTGCACAACCCCGACGTGCTCTTCCTCGACGAGCCCTTCGAGGGTGTCGACCCGGTCTCCGCCCAGACCATCCGAGGAGTGCTCAAGCGGTACGCCGCGGCGGGCTCCACCGTCGTGTTCTCCAGCCACGTCATGGAGCTGGTCGAGCAGCTCTGCGACTGGGTCGCCGTCGTCAACGCCGGCCGGGTGATCGCCCAGGGCCCGCTGGACACCGTCCGCGGCGAGCACAGCCTGCACGAGGCCTTCCTCGACCTGATCGGCGTGCGGGAGGACGACGGGCAGGCGCTCGGCTGGCTCGGCGGCGGACGCGGCGACGAGGCGCCGGCCGGCGAGGCACGGCTCGACGGCGACGCCGCCGGTACCGGGGGCGAGCAGCGGTGAGCCCCTCCCCCGCCACCACCGGCGTCCGCGCCGCCACCGCACCGGTGCCCGACGGGCGCACGGTCGTCCGCGCACTCGTCGCCCTCAAGCTCCGGCTGCTCCGCAACGGCCTGCGCCGCAGCCGCGGCCGGGCCGCCGTCTACGTCATCGGTGCCCTGCTCGGCCTGCTGTTCGCCGCCGCGGTGGCCCTCGCCATGGCCCTGCTCAACGGGCACGCCGGCGCCGGGGACGCCGGCGTGATGCTGGTCGGCGTGCTCACGATCGGCTGGGCCGCCCTGCCGCTCTTCCTCTTCTCCAGCGACGAGAGCGCCGACCCGACCCGGCTCACCATGCTGCCGCTGCGGCCCGCACCGCTGCTGCGCGGCTCGGTGCTGGCCGCGCTGATCGGGCCCGGGCCGCTCGTCTCGCTGGTGCTGGTCACCGGCGCGGCGCTGTCCGGCGCGGACGGCGCCGCCTCGGCGGTGGCCGCCCTGATCGGCGTCCCGCTGGCCGTGCTCTGCCTGGTGACGCTCTCCCGCTCGGTCGCGGCCGGCAACGCCCGGCTGCTCTCCAGCCGGCGCGGCAAGGACTTCGCGATCTTCGGCGGGCTGCTCTTCGCCCTGCTGATCCAGGTCGCCAACGTCGGCTCGCAGAGCGTCTTCGGCAAGCCCGGCGACCACGGCCTCGACCTCTCCCCGCTCGCGCCGATCGCCTCGGTGGTGCGCTGGGTGCCGCCGGTCTCCGCGGTGGACGCCGCCCGCACCGCGGGCGAGGGCCGGTACGGCCTGGCGCTGCTCCAGCTCGCCGGCACCGCCGCGCTGCTGGTGCTGCTGCTGCGCTGGTGGCGGGCCAGCCTCCAGCAGCTGATGGTCACCGCGGACGCCTCCACCCTGGAGGTGGCGCGCGGCGTGCAGAGCTCGCGCGGCTGGGGCTTCCTGCCCGCCGGCCGGGCCGGCGCGGTGATGCAGCGTCACCTGCGCTACGCCTGGCGGGAGCCGCGCGCCAAGGCCGCCGTCTTCACCAGCATCGGGATGACCCTGGTGGTCTGCGTGCTGTCGGTCGTCCAGGGCTGGTCCACCGTCTACCTGATCGCGGCGACCGGGCTCTTCCTCGGCCTGCAGATGCTCAACCTGTTCGGCATGGACGGCTCGGCGTTCTGGATGGTCGCCGCCACCCTGCTCACCCCCGCCGACGCCCGGGCCGAGCTGCGCGGCCGGGCCTACGCGGTGCTCTCCTACGCCCTGCCGGTCACCACGGTGCTGGGGGTGGGGCTGGCCGCCGTCACCGGTGACTGGGCCGGGCTGGCCCCGGCCCTCGGCACGGCGTTCACCCTGCTCGGCTGCGGTCTCGCGGTCGGCGCGGTGCTCAGCGTGCTGGCGCCGTACACGATGCCGTCCGACAGCAACCCGATGCGCAACGCCGCCCCCGGCCAGGGCGGCCTGGTGATGCTGAACAGCTTCGGCTCGATGTTCGGCGCCGCCCTGCTGGCCGCGCCGGTGGGCGGCTACCTCGGCTGGGCCCTGGTCACCGACGGCCCGGCCTGGCCGGTGCTCCTGCTCGGACCGCTGTACGGCGCCCTGGTCGCCGTCCTCGGCGTCCGCCTCGCCGCCGGCCGGCTGCTGGAGCGGATCCCGGAGATCCTCGCCAAGACCGTCGAACGCTGACGGCGGCGCACCGCCCCCGGCCCCGCGGAGGGCCCCGAGCGCCCGGTCCCCGTCGCGGGGCCGGGCGCTCCGGCATCATGGGCGGGAGGCTGTCCTGACCGCAGGGCGGGTACGAGGAGAGCGGGCAACACCGTGGGAAAGCGCAGGCAGCCCGGGCGGGCCGGGTCGGACGAGAGCGCCGGGCCACTGCTGGAACGTGCGGTGGGGGCCGTGCTGGCCGCACCGGACGAGACGCTGGACCTCGCCCTGGACACCGGGGCCTCGCTGCTGGCGGCCTCGCCCGCGCAGTGGCCGGCGGTGAGCCGGGCCCTGCTGGGCCACGCCGACGTCGCGGTCGGGCGGTGCTGGTCGGCGGGCTGGCGCCCGGCCGACCTGGCCCGGGTGGTGCGCCGCGAGCTGAAGCCGGTGCACCTGGCGCTCGCCGTCGACCTGATCGCCGCCGAAGGGCGCCGCCACCCGGCAGCGGCCGCGGACCGGCGCTGGCAGGAGCAGCTGCGCGAGCTGGAGTGCGCCGTCTGGTGGCAGGCGGACGAGGAGTACCTCGCCGCGTTCGCCCACCGGCACCGGCTGGACCGCTTCGCGCTGGCCACCGCCGTGCTGGAGCTGGTGCGGGTGTGGGGCCGGCTGCCCCCGATCTCCCCGGTCGGCCCGGCCCCCGGCCGCGGCGGCGTGCCCCGGGCGGACCGGCCCGCGCCCGGGCCGGTGGCGGGCGAGCCGCGGATGCTCTCCCGGATCCGGGCCCTGCTGGCGAAGGCCGAGTCCACCGAGTACCCGGAGGAGGCCGAGGCGCTGACCGCCAAGGCCCAGCAGCTGATGGCGCAGCACAGCATCGACGAGGCGCTGCTGGCCGTCGCCGGGGCGGACCGCAACACCCCCGCGGCGCTGCGGATCGGCGTGGACAACCCGTACGAGGGACCGAAGACGATGCTGCTGGACGCGGTGGCGGCGGCCAACCGCTGCCGGGTGATCTGGGCGAAGGAGTTCGGCTTCTGCACCATCATCGGCTTCGACGGCGACCTGGACGGCGTCGAGCTGCTGTACACCTCGCTGCTGGTGCAGGCCACGCACGCGATGCACCGGGCCGGCTCGCGCCAGCACCTGGACGGCGCCTCCCGCACCAAGGCCTTCCGGCACTCGTTCCTGGTGGCGTACGCCGCCCGGATCCGCGAGCGGCTGGCCGCCGCCACCGACCGGGCGACCAGCGACGCGGCGGCCGGCCGGCACCTGCGCGAGGACGGCACCGAGGAGCAGCTGGTGCCGGACGAGCGGCTGCTGCCGGCCCTGGCCGCGCGCAGCGAGGCGGTCGACCAGGAGGTCGGGCGGATGTTCCCGAAGCTGGTCTCGCAGCGGGTCCGGGTGAGCGACGGCGAGGGCTGGGCGGCCGGCCGCGCGGCCGCCGACCGGGCCGCCCTGCACGGACGGGCCGGCGAGATCCGTCCGTAGGGCGGGCCGGCCCGCCGGGGCGGCCCCGGGCGTCCGGCCGGCGCCGCCTGATAGAACGGACTCCGGTACGAGCGAGGGGGGACGGTGGTGGCGGTGACGGAGGCGGGGTACCCGGACCGGGTGCGCGGGGCGCTGATCGGCGGGGCGGTCGGGGACGCCCTGGGCTGGCCGGTGGAGTTCCAGCAGCTGGACCAGATCCGGGAGCGGTACGGCCCGGACGGAGTGACCGGGCTGCCGTCCGGGGGCCGGATCGCCGAGGTCACCGACGACACCCAGATGACGCTGTTCACCGCCGAGGGCCTGATCCGCGGCTTCGTCCGGGGCTGGTCGGGCGGCGGCGGTTCGGTGCCGGACGCCGTCCACGGTGCCTACCGTCGCTGGCTGCTGACGCAGAACCAGGGTGCGCCGGACCAGCAGCCGCTGCCCCGGCCGTACGACGGCTGGCTGCTGCGCCAGCCCTTCCTGTACGCGCGGCGGGCGCCGGGCAACGCCTGCCTGACCGGGGTCTCCTACCACCCGGAGTTCCAGGCGCCGGCGCCGTTCGGGCAGCCGGGGCCGGTCAACGCGCACTCCAAGGGGTGCGGCACGGTGATGCGCTCGGCGCCGTTCGGGCTGGCCCGGCTGGGCGCGGAGCAGTCCTTCGGGCTGGCCGCGCAGTGCGCGCAGCTCACCCACGGGCACCCGACCGGTTACCTGGCGGCGGGCGCGTTCGCCTCGCTGGTCGAGCGGCTGGCGAACGGGGTGGAGCCGTGGGCGGCGGTCGGCGACACCGTCGAGCAGACCAGGGACCTCCCGGGCTCCAAGGAGACCGTGCAGGCGCTGGCCCGGGCGGTGCGGGTGGCCCAGGAGTCCGACCCCTCGGCGGAGGCGGTGGAGCGGGTCGGGCTGGGCTGGATCGCCGAGGAGTGCCTGGCCATCGCCGTGTACTGCCTGCTGGCCGCCGACTCCGGCCCCGACCCGGCCCGGACGGCGCTGCTGCTCTCGGTGAACCACTCCGGGGACAGCGACTCCACCGGCGCGGTCTGCGGCAACCTGGTCGGCGCGGCGTACGGCGCCGCCGCCCTCCCGACCGCCTGGACGGAGGCCGTGGAGGGCAACGAGACGCTGCTGCGGGTCGCCGACGACCTGCTGGTGCTGTTCGGCAGCCGGGAGCCCGCGCACCCGGCACTAGGCGGCCGCTACCCGGCCTGGTAGCCGGGGCCGTCCCGGTGCGGCCCGGTCCGCGGGCGGCGGCCCCGCCCGCGGCCGGTCGGCCGGTCAGCCGGCCTGCGGGTCGGTGACCTGGCCGAGGAAGAGCGGCCGGCCGGTGCCGGTGTCCCGGACCAGGAACAGGAACGGCCGGTCGACGTGCAGCTCCACGGGCCGCTTCGGCGCCGACGCGGCCGCCACGTCCACGCCGACGCCGCTGCCGGCGGCCGCCACCGTCCCCGCCTCGTCCACCGTGATGGTGGCCTTCTGGACGACGGTGCCGACCTTCAGTGCCTGGTTCACGCCCTGCGCGGGGATGCCCCCGAGGTCGGCAGCGTCGAAGGCGGCGTTGACACCGAGCGCGCGCAGCGCCGGGGTCAGCTCGTTGGCCGTGTCGACGTGGAAGCGCGGCAGCGTCAGGTCGACGGACCGCTCGGCGAGTGCGCCCAGGATGCCGTCCAGCCGGGCCTGGTCCAGGCTCTTGGTGAACTCCGCGAAGCCGCCCTGCGCGGGCACCAGCAGATCCATCACCAGCCCGCCCTCCGCGTAGGGGAGTTCGACAGCCTGCCAGGGCTGGCCGAGGATCCCGCCGGAGCCGTCGGCATAGCGGAAGGTGCCGGCCTGCCCCATCGTGCTGACCACGGGGGTCGAGCCGTCCAGGCGGTGGAACGGCTTGTCGGCGGTCTGCGCGGCCTTGAACGGGGTGGCCCACTTCGCCTTCAGGTAGAGCGCGTCGGTGAGCGCCAGCCGGGTGTCGGAGTTGATCGTCCGCTCGGGGAAGAGGTCCTTGATCCGGCCCTCGGTGGCTTTCTCCACGGCCGCGTTGACGGTCCTGCGGGCACCCTCCGGGTCCTTCGCGAAGTCGACGGTGTGCACGCCGGTGTCGAACGCGGCGGCGAGGGTGGCCAGGTAGTCCGCGGAGAGCGGGAGGCCCTCCTGGGCCCAGAGGTCGTCCGCCTGGCGCAGGGTCAGCCCGTCGGTGGGCGGGATCCGGCGATTGAGCGCGCCGGTGGCGAGGGCGTACTGCTGCGGGGTGAGGCCGGTGTGCAGGGCCTTGGCAAGCTCGTCGGCGGTGGTGCCGCGGGCGCCGGGCAGCAGCAGGGCGAGCACGGTGGCCAGCCCGGACGGCGAGAGCACCTGGTTGCGGCCCGCCTGGTCGGGCGCGGCGGTGAGGGTGTGCAGCAGGTCCAGGCCGAAGGCGTCGGTGGCGGCCGCGGTCGCGGCGACCTGCGCCGGGTCGGGGGCCGGCAGCGAGGCGGGCGTGGTGGCGCGGACGACGACGGGCGCGGCGGCGGTGGATCCGCAGCCGGCGAGCAGCAGCGGCGTGGCGAGGGCCGCGGTGAGGGTCGCGGCGAGGAGCAGGACCGCCGGGCGGCGGCCGGTCGGGTGGGTTCGACTGGTCCGGCTGGTTCGACTGGTCATGGCGGTTCGACGCGGCACCCGCCCGGGCGGTTCCCTCCGCCGGGGCGGGCCGCGCCGCTCAGTCCCAGAGCGCGCCAAGCTCCAGCAGCTCGTCGCGGTACTCGATCCGCTCCACCCAGTCGGCCGGCCAGGCCTGCCCGCCGAGGTGGGCGCCGGCGAAGGCGCCGGTCAGGCAGGCGATCGAGTCGGAGTCCCCGGAGGAGTAGGCGGCCCGGCGGACGGCGGCCACCGGGTCCTCCGGCAGCATCAGGAAGCAGAGCAGACCGGTGGCGAGCGCCTCCTCGGCGATCCAGCCCTCGCCGGTGGCCAGGCACGGGTCCGCCTCGACGTCGGGATCGGCCAGCGCCGCGTCCAGGCGGTCGAGCACACCGAGGCACTCGTCCCAGCCGCGGGCGACGAACTTCTCCGGCGAGTGGTCGTGGGCCTGGGCCGCGAGGTCGCCGAGCCAGAACTCGTCGTACCGGGTGCGGTTCGCCAGCGCGTACGCCCGCAGGACGGCGGTCAGCCCGGCCGGCGGCAGGCCCTCGGCGAGCTTGCGGACGGCGTAGGCGGTGAGGTCGCTCGCCGCGAGCGCGGTCGGGTGGCCGTGGGTCAGCGCGGACTGCAGCTGGGCGGCGCCGGAGAGCTGGCGCGTCGTCAGCTCGGCCACCAGGCCGATCGGGGCGACCCGCATGTTGGCGCCGCAGCCCTTGGAGCCGATGTCGCTCGCCAGCTGCCAGCGGCGGCCGGTGGAGAGCCGCTGGCAGGAGCGCAGACAGGTCATCCCGGGGGCCCGGTTGTTCTCGGGCGAGCGGGACCACTCGACGAACTCCTCGCGCAGCGGCCGCTCCAGGCGCAGCGGGCCGAGCGGCCCGCGCTCCAGGGCGGTGCGCAGGCCTCGCCCGAGGGCGAGCGTCATCTGGGTGTCGTCGGTGACGAGCGCCTTCTCCGGCAGCGGGAGCCGGCGCCAGTCGCGGCCCTCGTAGGCGGCGATCATCTCGATCGTGCGGAACTCCGTCAGCCGGCCCAGCGCGTCCCCGATCGCCAGGCCCAGCAGTGTTCCCGTCGCCTTGCCCACGACTCCCCCTAGATCTCGACGTGCAGTTCCTCCAGCCCCCGGATCACGTACCCCGGGCGCCACGCGGGCTCGCGGACGAGCCGCAGGCCCGGCGCCCGGCGCAGCAGTGCGCCGTACGACTCGGCGAGCTCCATTCTGGCGAGCGGGGCGCCCAGACAGAAGTGGATTCCGGCGCCGAAGGTGACGTGCGGGTTGTCGGTGCGGCCGAGGTCGAGCCGGTCCGGGTCGGCGAAGCGGGCCGGGTCGCGGTTGGCGGAGCCGAAGAGCAGGGCGATCTCGGAGCCGCGCGGGACGGTGACGCCGCGGATCTCGACGTCCTCCAGGACCCAGCGCTCGAACATCTGCAGCGGGGTGTCCCAGCGCATCAGTTCCTCGACGGCGGTGGGCAGCAGGCCGTCGACGTCGGCGCGCAGCCGGGCCAGCTCGTCCGGGTTGCGGAACAGCGCCCACCAGCCGTTGCCGGTGGTGTTGACGGTCGCCTCGTGGCCGGCGTTGAGCAGCAGCACGCAGGTGGAGACCATCTCCTGCTCGCTGAGCGCGTCCGTGCCCTCCTGGGCCCGGATCAGCGCGCTGATCAGGTCGCCGCCCGGGTCGGTCCGGCGCTCGCGGATCAGGGCGCGCAGGTAGTCGGAGAACTCGACGCTCGCGGTGACGGCCCGGCGGGCGGCCTCCTCGGTCGGGTTGAGCTCGAACATGCCGGTGATGTCGGCGGACCACGGGCGCAGCAGGTGGCGGTCCGGCTCGGGGACGCCGAGCATCTCGGCGATCACCGCGACCGGCAGCGGCTCGGCGACGGCGGCGATCAGGTCGCCGCCGCCGTCCGCGAGCAGCCCGTCGACCAGTTCGCCGGCCAGCCGCCGCACGGTCGGCCGGAGCCCCTCGACCATCCGCGGGGTGAAGGCCTTGGAGACCAGCCGCCGGATCCGGGTGTGGTCCGGCGCCTCCAGGTCGAGCAGCCCGTGGTCGTTGAGCGTGTGGAAGGGCTCGTGCGCCGGATCGGGCGTCGGCCGCCCGAACTCCTCGTGGGTGAACCGGTGGGTGTACGTCCGCCCGAGCCGCCGGTCCCGCAGCAGCGCGGCGACGTCCTCGTGCCGGGAGACGAGCCACTGGCCGGTCGGCTCGTAGTACGTCACCGGTGCGTGCGCGCGCAGCTCGGCGTACGCGTCGTACGGGTGGGCCACGAAGGCCGCGGACCAGGGGTCGAACTTCGCCGTCGTCGTCACTGCTCGATCACTCCAGGCCGTGAGGGGGGAGCCGGGGTGATCATCGTACGCACGCAGCCCGTCCGGTCCAGGCCCGCACGGGACCGGACCGGACGAAGCAGGGGCGTCTCAGGCCCGTTCCCGCACCAGCCTGCGGACCAGGGCCGGCAGCGCGGTGGAGATCGGCTCGCGGACCACCTCGGCCGCGGCCTCGTCGAACGGCGTCGGCTCGCCGTTCACGATGATCAGCCGGGCGCCGGCCTTCACCGCGACGAACGGCAGCGCGGCCACCGGGAAGACCTGCAGGCTGGTGCCGACCGCGACGAAGACGTCGCAGGCCTTGGCCACGGACTCGGCCTGCTGGAGGACGGCCTGGTCCAGCTCCTCGCCGAACATCACCGTGCGGGGCCTGAGCACACCGCCGCACGCCCGGCAGGGCGGGTCCGGCTCGCCCGCCGTCACCCGCTCCAGCGTCTCCTCCGTCGGCCCGACCGCCCGGCAGTCGACGCACTGCACCTCCCGTGCGGTGCCGTGCAGTTCGAGCACCTTGCGGGCCGTCAGCCCGGCCCGCTGGTGCAGGCCGTCGATGTTCTGGGTGAGCACCCGCAACGGCAGCCCGCTGCGCTCCAGGTCGACCAGTGCGCGGTGCCCGGCGTTGGGCTCGGCGGCGAGCGCACCCACGTCCCGGCGCATCAGCCAGGCCCGGCGGCGGACGTCCGGATCGGCCAGGTACGGGCCGATCGTGACGAGCTCCTGGGCCTTCGGGTCGCGCTGCCAGAGTCCGTTCGGGCCGCGGTAGTCGGGGATGCCGGAGTCGGTGGAGATCCCGGCGCCGGTGAGCACGGCGATCAGCGGGCGCTTCGCGTTCATGCCCCGGACGGTACGGGCCCGGGCCTCCCGCCCGCCACCGAAAATCCACGGGCACCGGGCCGTCCTGCCGGGGGGTCAGGCGACCGCGGACCGCCGGGCCCCGCCGAAGCCCGCCAGCGGCGCCAGCGCCACCAGGAACAGCACGGCGGCCGGCGGGATCAGCGCCAGGTCGGCCGCCGTCATCGCGACGCCGCACAGCACCAGCACCGGGCTCCACCAGCGCAGCACGCGCGCCGGGCCCACCGAGGCGGCGGTCAGCAGCGCCAGCAGTCCGACGTAGAACAGCAGCGGGCCCACCGAGTAGAAGGCCGGCAGCACCCCGGGGTGGCTCTGGACGCGGTCGAACAGCCGGTGCTGGTCCGCCTTGTCGACGGCCACCGCCCCGACGTACAGGTCGATGCCGATCTGCACCACCGAGGCCGCCAGGCCCGCGAAGGCCACCCCCGTGAGCGTGCCGGCGGCGATCCGGCCCGCCGCTCCGCGTGGTGAGAGCCGCCCGTGCAGCGCCGTGAGCACCGGGCCGAACAGCAGCAGCCCGGCCAGCATCAGGCTGTGGCCGACCAGCCAGCCGGGCCCCGGGTCGCGGGAGCCGGCCAGCAGCCGGATGCCGCCGTAGAGCGCCATCAGGGCGGGGCCGCCGACGACGGCGTACGGGGTGAGGCGGTCGCGCTTCGTGCTGTCCACGAGTGATCTCCGGTCTGCGGGTTCCGATTCCGACACCCCGGATGCTGTCGGCCGGCCCCCTCGTCGCGGATCGCCCGCGCCGGTGAAAGCGGCGGCTCCCCCGTGCGGGGGAGGCACCGGTACGCCGGCCTCAGGCCTCCCCCGCGACGACCGCCCCCGCCTCGTACGCGAACACCACCGCGTGCACCCGGTCGCGCAGCCCGAGCTTGCTCAGCACATTGCTGACGTGCGTCTTCACGGTGTGCTCGCTCACCACCAGCTCGGCCGCGATCTCCGCGTTGGAGAGCCCGCGCGCCAGCAGCCGCAGCGTCTCCTGCTCGCGCACCGTCAGCTGCTCCAGCAGCCGCGACGGCGCCCGGACGCCCAGCGCCGACCGGTCCGGCCCGCCCGGGCGGCGTGCGGCGAACTCGCCGATCAGCCGCCTGGTCACGGAGGGCGCCAGCAGCGCGTCGCCGGAGGCCACCATCCGCACCCCGTGCGCGAGGTCGTCCCGGCGGACGTCCTTCAGCAGGAAGCCGCTCGCCCCCGCGTACAGCGCGTCGAACACGTAGTCGTCGATGTCGAAGGTGGTCAGCATGATCACCTTCGTCGCCGGGTACTCCGCGCAGACCCGGCGGGCCGCCTCCAGGCCGTCCATCACCGGCATCCGGACGTCCAGCAGCAGCACGTCCGGGCCGTGCTCGCGGACCGCCTCCACCGCCTCGGCACCGTCGCAGGCCTCGGCGACCACCTCGATGTCCGGCTGCGCGTCCAGGATCATCCCGAACCCGGCCCGCACCAGCTCCTGGTCGTCCGCGACCACGACCCGTATCGGCGTCATCCGCCCACCCTCTCCGTCCGGCCCGCTGCACCCACCGGCAGCCGGGCGCTCACCAGGAAACCCCTGCCGGCCGGCCCCGGACCGGCCTCGGCCAGGCCGCCGCAGGCCGCCGCCCGCTCCCGGATCCCGACCAGCCCGCGCCCGCCGGACCAGTCGCTCACCGCCCGGTCGGCCCGCTGCCGCAGCCCGCGCCCGTCGTCGGACACCACCACCGTCAGCTCCTCCCCCGTCCGGACCACCCGGACCTCGACGGACGAGGCACCGGCGTGCTTCACCGTGTTGGTCAGCGCCTCCTGCACGATCCGGTACGCGGCCGCCTCGACGTCGGCCGGCAGCGGCCCCGCCCCGGTGCCGAGCTCCAGGCCGACCCGGAGCCCGGCCCCGCGCACCCGCTCGGCGAGCGCCGCCAGCTCGGCCAGCCGCGGCTGCGGCGCCAGCTCGGGCGCCGCCCCCTCCTCCTTCAGCACCCCGAGCACCCGCCGCAGCTGCACCATCGCGTCGCGGCCCGAGTCGGCGATGGTGTCGAAGGTCCGGATCGCCCGCTCGGGGTCGCGGTGCACCACCAGCGGCCCGGCCTCCGCCTGGATCACCATCAGCGAGACGGCGTGCGCCAGGATGTCGTGCATCTCCCGGGCGATCCTGGCCCGCTCCTCGGCCACCGCGCGCGCCGCGTCGCTGGCCGCCCGCTGCCCGGCCTCCCGCGCCCGCTCCGCCTCGACCCGGGCCAGCCGGCGCAGCTCGCGCACCAGCGAGCCGAGGACGAAGGTGCCCACGGTCAGCAGCAGGCTGAAGAACGCCCCGTTGACCGAGTGGGTGCCCAGGATGTTGGAGACCACCAGGACGCCCAGCAGCAGCCCGCGCTGCCAGTCCCGGCCCCGGTCGGCCACCGTGTAGACGGTGAGCACCGCGTACACCGGGATCTGCGGCATCACCGAGTGGGCGATCACCGACACCGGGACGGACGCCAGCCCGCTCAGCGCGGCCACCGTGAGCGGTGCCCGGCGGCGCCAGGGCAGCGGCAGCGCCGTGCCGAGCGTCATCAGGTAGATCCACCAGGGCCGGGCGACGTCGTCGTTGTGGACGGACCAGAGCGAGACCCCGAACGAGAACAGGGCCAGCGGGACGTCCAGCAGGTACGGGCTCCCCCCGGCCAGGCGGGCCCACCAGCGCGCCACACTCCCCATCGCAGCTCCTCCCCCGTGCGCGGGCGTGCCGCCCCCGCGGAGAAGATCATGCCCGACCGGCAGCAGGAGCGGTACGCCGAGCCCGCCGCCTGGCGGGCCCGGGAGAGCACCTGGCGGGCCCGGTGGAGCGCCGGGCGGGCCCGCGAGGGCGCGCTCACCCATGCGCGACCGTCACGCCCCCGACCTCGGCCCGCGCCAGGATGCTGCGCGGCGCCCCCGGCTGCCGCGGCACCGTGACCTCCACCCCGCCGGTCTCCGCGCCCGCGTCCACCGCGTACGCGTCACCGGCCGGCACCCGCACCCGGACCCCGCCGGTCCCCGCCCGCGCCTCGACCTTCACCGGCGCGGCGGCGAAGTCCGCCTCGATCCCGCCCGTCCCGGTCCGCAGCAGTGCCGTCGGCGAGGTCAGCCCGCTCGCCTCGATCCCGCCCGTGCTGACCGTCGCCTCGACCTCGCCGGCCAGCCCGCTCAGCCGCACCCCACCCGTCCCGGCCCCGATCCTGACCTTCGTCCCGGCCGGCACCTCCACCTCGTAGCCGATCGCGCACCCGTCGCAGTCGTAGGCCAGGGTCAGCGTGCCGTCCCGCACCTCGTGGCTGCTCCGCGGCTCGCCGTCCTTGAAGCTCTGGTGCTCGGTCACCCGCACCGCGTCCCCGCCGCCGCGCACCGTCACCCCACCGGTGTGCGCCTCGACCACCAGCACCCGGACCGGCCCGGTCACCCCGTAGGCGACGTCCCGCCGCTCCTCGTCGTCCCACACGCACCCCGACGTGCCGGCCAGCACCGCCGCGGTGACCGCCATCGCTCCCAGTACCCGCTTCATCCCGGTTCCCCTCCGTGTCCGCCCTGCTCCGACACCGAGGAGCCTCCTCCGCTCCGGCCCGCCGCCGCCTCGCCCGCCCGGGCGGTTCCCCCGGCTCCCCCGCGCGGGGGAGCCGGACCGGTGCGGCGGCCCGGAGAGACGCGGAGACGTCCGGGAACGCCGAAGGGCCCGGAGGCTGAATGCCTCCGGGCCCTTCGATTTGTAGCGGGGACAGGATTTGAACCTGCGACCTCTGGGTTATGAGCCCAGCGAGCTACCGAGCTGCTCCACCCCGCGTCGGTAAACACGACTCTACGTGAGTTCGTCCGGGAAACCTAATCGGTTTCCCGGCCGGCCCCGGGAACGCCGCCGGGCGGCCACCCCGTGAGGGGTGACCGCCCGGCGGTCCCGGCCCGAGGACGGGCCGGAGGTGACTGACTCAGCCGGTGTACGGGCCGTAGTCGTAGTCGTCCAGCGGAACGGCCTGGCCGGAGCCGGCGCCGAAGGGCGACAGGTCGTAGTCGTCGTAGCCGACGGCCGAGTACATGGCGGCCTTGGCCTCCTCGGTCGGCTCGACCCGGATGTTGCGGTAGCGGGGCAGACCCGTACCGGCCGGGATGAGCTTACCGAGGATGACGTTCTCCTTGAGGCCCAGCAGCGGGTCCGACTTGGCGTGGATCGCCGCGTCGGTGAGGACCCGGGTCGTCTCCTGGAAGGAGGCGGCCGACAGCCAGGACTCGGTGGCCAGCGAGGCCTTGGTGATACCCATCAGCTGCGGACGGCCGGAGGCGGGGTGACCGCCCTCGGAGACCACACGACGGTTCTCGGTCTCGAAGCGGCCGCGCTCGACGAGCTCGCCCGGGAGCAGCTCGGCGTCGCCCGACTCGATGATCGTCACGCGGCGGAGCATCTGCCGGATGATGATCTCGATGTGCTTGTCGTGGATCGACACGCCCTGCGAGTTGTAGACCTTCTGGACCTCGGCGACCAGGTGGATCTGGACGGCACGCTGGCCCATGATCCGCAGCACGTCGTGCGGGTTGGTGGCACCCATGGTCAGCTTCTGGCCGACCTCGACCGCCTCGCCCTCGCTGACGAGCAGCTTCACACGCTTCGAGACCGGGTAGGCGATCTCGTCGGTGCCGTCGTCCGGCGTGACGACCAGCTTGCGGGTCTTCTCGGTGTCCTCGATGCGGACCCGGCCGGAGGCCTCCGAGATCGGGGCCACACCCTTGGGGGTACGGGCCTCGAAGAGCTCGACGACACGCGGCAGACCCTGGGTGATGTCGTCACCGGCCACACCACCGGTGTGGAAGGTACGCATGGTCAGCTGGGTACCGGGCTCACCGATGGACTGGGCGGCGATGATGCCGACCGCCTCACCAATGTCGACCAGCTTGCCGGTGGCCAGCGAGCGCCCGTAGCAGAAGGCACAGGTGCCGACGGCCGACTCACAGGTCAGGATCGAGCGGGTCTTGACCTCGCTGATGCCGTGGCGGATCAGCTCGTCGATCAGCACGTCACCGAGGTCGGTGTTGGCGGTGGCAAGGAGCTTGCCGTCCACCGTGATGTCCTCGGCGAGCATGCGGGCGTAGACGCTGGTCTCGACGTCGTCCGTCTTGCGCAGGACGCCGTTCTCGACCGTGCCGATCGCCAGCTTGAGGCCGCGCTCGGTGCCGCAGTCCTCCTCGCGGATGATGACGTCCTGCGAGACGTCGACCAGACGACGGGTGAGGTAGCCGGAGTCGGCGGTACGCAGCGCGGTGTCGGCCAGACCCTTACGGGCACCGTGGGTCGAGATGAAGTACTCGAGAACGGTGAGGCCCTCACGGAAGGACGCCTTGATGGGACGGGGAATCGTCTCGTTCTTGGCGTTCGACACCAGACCACGCATACCGGCGATCTGACGCATCTGCATCATGTTTCCACGAGCACCCGAGTCGACCATCATGAAGATGGGGTTCGTCTTCGGGAAGTTCGCGTTCATGGCCTCGGCGACCTCGTTGGTCGCCTGGGTCCAGATGCCGATGAGCTCCTGCTTGCGCTCGTCGTTGGTGATCAGGCCGCGCTCGTACTGACGCTGGACCTTCTCCGCCTTCGCCTCGTAGCCCTCAAGGATCTGGGGCTTGCTCGGCGGGACGACGACGTCGGAGATCGAGACGGTGACACCCGAGCGGGTCGCCCAGTGGAAACCGGACGCCTTCAGGTTGTCCAGGGTCGCCGCGACGACGACCTTGGGGTAGCGCTCCGCCAGGTCGTTGACGATCGCGGAGAGCTGCTTCTTGCCCACCTCGTAGTCGACGAACGGGTAGTCCTCGGGCAGCAGCTCGTTGAAGAGCGCGCGGCCCAGGGTGGTCTGGAGGCGGAAGGACTCGCCCTCGAACCAGCTCGACTGACCGTCCTCGTCGACCGGCGGGGTCCAGCCACGGGGCGGGACGGTGCCGATCGGCAGGCGGATGTCGATGACGGCCTGGACGTCCAGCTCCTTGGCGTCGAAGGCCATGACGGCCTCGGCGGTCGAGGAGAAGGAGCGGCCGCCGCCCTTGACGGCGTCGCGGTCCGAGGTGAGGAAGAACAGACCGAGCACCATGTCCTGGGTCGGCATGGTGACGGGGCGACCGTCGGCCGGCTTCAGGATGTTGTTCGAGGACAGCATCAGGATGCGGGCCTCGGCCTGCGCCTCCGCGGAGAGCGGCAGGTGGACGGCCATCTGGTCACCGTCGAAGTCCGCGTTGAACGCGGTGCAGACGAGCGGGTGGATCTGGATGGCCTTGCCCTCGACCAGCTGCGGCTCGAAGGCCTGGATGCCGAGGCGGTGCAGGGTGGGTGCACGGTTCAGCAGCACCGGGTGCTCGGCGATGACCTCTTCGAGGACGTCCCACACGACCGGGCGGGCGCGCTCGACCATGCGCTTGGCCGACTTGATGTTCTGCGCGTGGTTGAGGTCCACCAGGCGCTTCATCACGAACGGCTTGAAGAGCTCCAGCGCCATGGCCTTGGGCAGACCGCACTGGTGCAGCTTGAGCTGCGGGCCGACGACGATGACCGAACGGGCCGAGTAGTCGACTCGCTTGCCGAGCAGGTTCTGACGGAAACGACCCTGCTTGCCCTTCAGCATGTCGCTGAGGGACTTCAGCGGACGGTTGCCGGGGCCCGTGACCGGGCGACCACGACGGCCGTTGTCGAACAGGGCGTCGACGGCCTCCTGGAGCATGCGCTTCTCGTTGTTCACGATGATCTCGGGGGCACCGAGGTCGAGAAGGCGCTTCAGGCGGTTGTTGCGGTTGATCACGCGGCGGTACAGGTCGTTCAGGTCGGAGGTCGCGAAGCGGCCACCGTCCAGCTGCACCATCGGACGCAGGTCCGGCGGGATGACCGGGACGCAGTCCAGCACCATGCCGTTGGGCTTGTTGGTGGTCTGCAGGAACGCGGAGACGACCTTGAGGCGCTTGAGCGCACGGGTCTTCTTCTGGCCCTTGCCGGTGCGGATGATCTCGCGCAGGCGCTCGGACTCCTCCGCCAGGTCGAAGGTTTCGAGGCGGTCCTTGAGGGCCGCCGCGCCCATCGAGCCGGAGAAGTAGGTGCCGAAGCGGTCGCGCAGCTCACGGTAGAGCAGCTCGTCGCCCTCGAGGTCCTGGACCTTGAGGTTCTTGAAGCGGGCCCACACCTCGTCGAGGCGGTCGAGCTCGCGCTGCGCGCGGTCGCGCAGCTGCTTCATCTCGCGCTCGGCACCCTCGCGCACCTTGCGGCGCACGTCGGCCTTGGCGCCCTCGGCCTCCAGCTCGGCCAGGTCGGTCTCGGCCTTCTTGGCACGGGCCTCGAGGTCGGAGTCGCGGCGGTTCTCGATCTGCTGGCGCTCGACCGAGACGTGCGCCTCCAGGGACGGGAGGTCGCGCTGGCGACGCTCGTCGTCCACCCAGGTGATCATGTAGGCGGCGAAGTAGATGACCTTCTCGAGGTCCTTCGGCGCCAGGTCGAGCAGGTAGCCCAGACGGGACGGGACACCCTTGAAGTACCAGATGTGCGTGACCGGGGCGGCCAGCTCGATGTGGCCCATCCGCTCACGGCGCACCTTGGCGCGGGTCACCTCGACGCCGCAGCGCTCACAGATGATGCCCTTGAAGCGGACGCGCTTGTACTTGCCGCAGTAGCACTCCCAGTCCCGGGTCGGACCGAAGATCTTCTCGCAGAAGAGTCCGTCCTTTTCGGGCTTCAGGGTGCGGTAGTTGATGGTCTCCGGCTTCTTGACCTCGCCGTGCGACCACTGGCGGATGTCGTCGGCGGTGGCCAGGCCGATGCGGAGCTCGTCGAAGAAGTTGACGTCAAGCACTGGTCGTCAAGCCCTCTTTCGTAAGTCGAGAGTCGTTCATGTGGTCTGAGGGGGGCCTGGGGGCGGGCCGGCTCCCAGTGGTGGAGAGCCGGCCCGGCCTCCGTCAGACCTCTTCGACGCTGCTCGGCTCGCGCCGGGACAGGTCGATGCCGAGCTCCTCGGCGGCGCGGAAGACATCCTCGTCGGAGTCCCGCATCTCGATGGACTGGCCGTCCGAGGACAGCACCTCCACGTTGAGGCAGAGCGACTGCATTTCCTTGATGAGCACCTTGAAGGACTCGGGAATGCCGGGCTCGGGGATGTTCTCGCCCTTGACGATGGCCTCGTAGACCTTCACGCGGCCGAGAACGTCGTCGGACTTGATGGTGAGGAGCTCCTGCAGCGCGTAGGCCGCGCCGTACGCCTCAAGGGCCCACACCTCCATCTCACCGAATCGCTGACCACCGAACTGCGCCTTACCACCGAGCGGCTGCTGGGTGATCATCGAGTACGGGCCGGTCGAACGGGCGTGGAGCTTGTCGTCGACCAGGTGGTGCAGCTTGAGGATGTACATGTAGCCGACCGAGACCGGCATCGGGAACGGCTCGCCGGAGCGGCCGTCGAACAGCCGGGCCTTGCCGGTGGAGTTCACCAGGCGCTCACCGTCACGGGTGAGGGTGGTGTTGTCCAGCAGGCCGGTGATCTCGTCCTCGCGGGCGCCGTCGAAGACCGGGGTGGCGAGGTTGGTGCCGCCCTGGACGGTGTCGGCGCCGATCGCCTGCAGGCGCTGGGCCCACTCGTCGGCGAGGCCGGAGACGTCCCAGCCCTGCTTGGCGAGCCACCCGAGGTGGATCTCCAGGACCTGCCCCGGGTTCATTCGGGACGGGACACCCAGCGGGTTGAGGATGATGTCGACCGGGGTGCCGTCCTCCAGGAACGGCATGTCCTCGACCGGCAGGATCTTCGAGATGACGCCCTTGTTGCCGTGACGGCCGGCGAGCTTGTCACCGTTGGTGATCTTGCGCTTCTGGGCCACGTAGACGCGGACCAGCTGGTTGACGCCCGGGGGCAGCTCGTCGCCCTCTTCGCGGTCGAAGACGCGGACGCCGATGACCTTGCCGGACTCACCGTGCGGCACCTTCAGCGAGGTGTCGCGGACCTCACGGGCCTTCTCGCCGAAGATCGCGCGGAGCAGACGCTCCTCCGGGGTCAGCTCGGTCTCGCCCTTGGGCGTCACCTTGCCGACCAGGATGTCGCCGGTGACGACGTCGGCGCCGATGCGGATGATGCCGCGCTCGTCGAGGTCCGCGAGGACCTCCTCGGAGACGTTCGGGATGTCCCGGGTGATCTCCTCCGGGCCGAGCTTGGTGTCACGGGCGTCGACCTCGTGCTCCTCGATGTGGATCGAGGAGAGGACGTCGTCCTGCACGAGGCGCTGCGACAGGATGATCGCGTCCTCGTAGTTGTGGCCCTCCCACGACATGAACGCCACGAGGAGGTTCTTGCCGAGGGCCATCTCGCCCTCGTCGGTGCAGGGACCGTCGGCGAGGACCTGGTTGACCTCGACGCGGGCGCCCTCGTCGACGAGCACCTTCTGGTTGAAGGCGGTGCCCTGGTTCGAGCGGGTGAACTTGGCGGCGCGGTACGTGGTGTACGTGCCGTCGTCGTTGGCCACGGTGACGTAGTCGGCCGAGACCTCCTGGACGACACCGGCCTTCTCGGCGGTGATGACGTCCGCGGCGTCGACGGCGCAGCGGTACTCCATGCCGGTACCGACCAGCGGGGCCTCGCTCTTCAGCAGCGGCACCGCCTGGCGCATCATGTTCGAGCCCATGAGCGCGCGGTTGGCGTCGTCGTGCTCGAGGAACGGGATCATGGCGGTCGCGACCGACACCATCTGGCGCGGCGAGACGTCCATGTAGTCGATCTCGGTGCCCGGGATGTAGTCGATCTCGCCGCCACGGCGGCGGACCAGGACACGCGGCTCGGCGAAGGTCAGCTCCGCCGTCAGCGGGGCGTTGGCCTGCGCGATGACGTAGCGGTCCTCCTCGTCGGCCGTGAGGTAGTCGACCTGCTCGGTGACGACACCCTCGATGACCTTGCGGTACGGGGTCTCGATGAAGCCGAAGGCGTTGACCCGGCCGTAGGAGGCCAGCGACCCGATCAGACCGATGTTCGGGCCTTCGGGGGTCTCGATCGGACACATGCGGCCGTAGTGCGAGGGGTGCACGTCACGGACCTCGAAGCCGGCGCGCTCACGGGAGAGACCACCGGGACCGAGGGCGGACAGACGACGCTTGTGGGTCAGGCCCGACAGCGGGTTCGTCTGGTCCATGAACTGCGACAGCTGGCTGGTGCCGAAGAACTCCTTGATGGAGGCGACGACCGGCCGGATGTTGATCAGGGTCTGCGGCGTGATCGCCTCGACGTCCTGGGTGGTCATGCGCTCGCGCACGACGCGCTCCATACGGGCGAGACCCGTACGGACCTGGTTCTGGATGAGCTCGCCGACGTTGCGCAGGCGACGGTTGCCGAAGTGGTCGATGTCGTCGACCTCGACGACGATGTCCCGGCCCTCGTTGTCGCGCCACTCGGTCTCGCCCGCGTGCAGCTTCACCAGGTACTTGATCGCACCGATGATGTCGGGCTCGGTGAGCACGCCGGAGTCCAGCGACTCGGCGTTGCCCAGCTTGCGGTTGACCTTGTAACGGCCGACCTTCGCGAGGTCGTAGCGCTTCGGGTTGAAGTACAGGTTCTCCAGAAGCGTCTGCGCGGCCTCGCGCGTGGGCGGCTCGCCCGGACGCAGCTTGCGGTAGATGTCGAGCAGCGCGTCGTCCTGGCCCT
This sequence comes from Kitasatospora sp. NBC_01560, assembly GCF_045208415.1. Lineage (NCBI taxonomy): Bacteria > Bacillati > Actinomycetota > Actinomycetes > Kitasatosporales > Streptomycetaceae > Kitasatospora > Kitasatospora sp. NBC_01560. The sequence continues at coordinate 4,040,698 of NZ_CP109364.1, forward strand.
GGGTGTGGTCCTTCTCCAGGGTGGCGCGCATCGACTCGTACTCGCCGAACTCTTCGAGAATCATCTCGTTGGTCCAGCCGAGCGCCTTCAGCAGCACGGTGACGGACTGCTTGCGCTTGCGGTCGATGCGGACGCCGACCATGTCGCGCTTGTCGATCTCCATCTCCAGCCAGGCACCACGCGAGGGGATGACCTTGCAGGAGTAGATGTCCTTGTCGGACACCTTGTCCAGGGAGGAGTCGAAGTACACACCCGGAGAACGGACGAGCTGCGAGACGACGACACGCTCGGTGCCGTTGATCACGAACGTGCCCTTGTGGGTCATGAGCGGGAAATCGCCCATGAAGACCGTCTGAGACTTGATCTCACCGGTCTCGTTGTTGGTGAACTCGGCCGTGACGAAGAGCGGGGCCGCGAACGTGAAGTCGCGGTCCTTGCACTCGTCAATCGAGTTCTTCGGCGGCTCGAAACGGTGGTCGCGGAAGGTCAGCGACATCGACCCACTGAAGTCCTCGATCGGGGAGATCTCTTCGAAGATCTCCTCCAGACCGGACTTCGTGGGGACGTCCTGACCACTCTCCAGGGCCGCCTCGACCCGGGACTTCCAGGCCGCGTTCCCGAGCAGCCAGTCAAAGCTCTCGGTCTGCAGGGCCAGGAGGTTCGGGACCTCGAGGGGCTCCTTGATCTTCGCGAACGAGACGCGGAGCGGGGCGGTGGATGCGGCGGAATTGTTCGAGGCGTTGCGCGGCGCGGCCAAGAGGGGGGTCCTTCCGAGGGCTCGGAGCTCACTACGCGCGTACCGGCCGGGCCTTCTTGGGTTTGGTGCCACCCCTGCGCCACTGGCCTCTGCCGGGATCGAAACCCCAGGTCAAAGCCGCTTTGCGGAGGCGGTGCCAGACCCCTTCAGGGCAACGCAAACTCCGGGCGACGAGTCACGGAGCAGCTAACAGGCAGCGCAAAGGGACAGTGTAGCCAAACGGCACACTGCTGTCCAGCTCTGATTCGGAAACCGAATCGGAGACTCCTCCCGGTAGCCGGCGGACGCGAACGCCCACCGGGTACTGCACCGGCCCGGGAACTCCCGGGCCTCCACCACTCACGTGGAGTCACTTCCCGCCGGAGGCGCTGGTTATGCATCCAGCACCGAACCAACCGGGCGAACTCGCGCCTTGAGAATCGCGCGCCGCGCCTGGTTCGTCAAGGGCCCGCCTCCGGCTCGGACCTCGACCCGTCTATCGTCGCGAGCCCGCCCGGCGTTACAGAAGCCGTGGTGGGGGCCACTCTCGATGACATCGATCACCATACCCGCCCGCACCGACAGTGCCGAGTGCCCGCTCGGCCGGACCGGTGGAATCCCGACCGCCGCCGGCCCACCGCCGGGCGGCGGCCCGGCCGGCCGCCCGGCGCCCCGCCGTCCGCCGTCCGCCGGCGGGGCCGGCCCGGGCCCGGGTACGCAAAAAGGCCGGGCCGACCACCCGCAGGGGTGATCGGCCCGGCCTCAGGAGCTCCAGCCCCTCAGAGGGGGCGTGGTGGCACCTCCCGGCCGTCATGGCCGGGGAGAAGTCACTTGACGGTGACCTTGGCGCCGGCACCCTCAAGGGCAGCCTTGGCCTTCTCGGCAACGTCCTTGGCAACCTTCTCCAGGACCTTGGCACCGGCGGTGTCAACGAGGTCCTTGGCCTCCTTCAGGCCGAGGGAGGTCAGGGTGCGCACCTCCTTGATGACCTGGATCTTCTTGTCGCCGGCACCCTCGAGGATGACGTCGAACTCGTCCTGCTCCTCAACGGCCTCGGCCGCGGGGCCCGCAGCGCCGCCGGCCGCGATGGCGACCGGGGCAGCGGCGGTGACGTCGAACTTCTCCTCGAAGGCCTTCACGAAGGCGGCGAGCTCGATGAGGGTGAGCTCCTCGAACTGCGCGAGCAGCTCGTCCTGGGACAGCTTCGCCATGATGGCGTCCTTCCACTAAATCGGCAGGTGGTGCCGTATGTACGGGTTGGGCGGGCACGGGCCCGCAGCGAGGCGTGAGCCTGCCGAATTACTCGGCGGCCGCGTCCTCGGCGGCGGGAGCCGGCGTACCGGCACCGCCCTGCTCGACCTTGTCGCGCAGCGCGTCCACAGTGCGGACGAGCTTCGACGGCAGGGCCTGGAAGAGCGCGGCAGCCTGGGACTGCTTGCCCTTCAGGGCACCCGCCAGCTTGGCGAGCAGCACCTCGCGGGACTCGAGGTCCGCGAGCTTCTTGATGTCATCGGCGGACAGCGCCTTGCCATCAAGAACACCGCCCTTGATGACGAGTGCGGGGTTCTCCTTGGCGAAGTCACGCAGAGCCTTCGCCGACTCCACCGGGTCACCGGTGACGAAGGCGACAGCCGTCGGACCGTTGAACTGGTCGTCGAGCTCCGTGATCCCGGCCTCGTTGGCAGCGATCTTGGTCAGCGTGTTCTTCACCACGGCGTACTGGGCGTTGTCACCCAGCGAGCGACGCAGAGTCTTGACCTGCTTCACCGTGAGACCGCGGTACTCGGTCAGCACGGCCGCGTTCGAGGCACGGAACTTGTCCGCGATCTCGGCGACGGCAGCAGCCTTGTCGGGCCTAGCCATAGGCTTACGCCTCCTTCCGTGATGTCGAAGTCCGGCCGACCGCGAAAGTCGACCATTCGCGCCTCGGACCGACGGACGGAAGGAAAGCTCCTGCGGAAAAGCAGAGGAGCCCCGGTGCGCAGGCGCACGGGGCTCACCACGACCTCGACAGATCCCACGTGCGAACACGTGCGACCCGGAGGTCCAAGCTCCAAACAATCCTGCGCGGGCTGTCTGCGAACAAACGCAGATCCTTCGGTCGCGACCCCTCTGACGAGCGGACGGCGACAACCAGCGGTCTTTGGCTTCGGAAACAGTAACCGGACTCCGCCGTCCGGGGCAAATCGCCCTCCACCGGACGGGCCCGGGCCGGTCAGCGGGCCAGCGGGGAGACGGTGCGGGTACCGACGTCCACGGCGTCCGCCTCGGCCGGGGCCTGCACCGAGAGGGTGCCGGCGAAGTCGGAGTAGAGCACCGAGTCGTCCGCCCGGCCGCCGTCCCCGGTGCCGGTCCGCTGGAGCTTCACCAGCTGGTCCTTGTCGTTGAGCCAGAGGTCCAGGGTCAGCGTGGCCGAGCCGCCGGGCGCGAGCGCGGTGCGCAGGCCGTCCCGGCGGGTCTGGCTCAGCTGGGTCTGCGCGGCCGCGTACCGCTCGGCGTTGGTTCCGACCCGGTAGTGCTCGACCGTGCTGTCCTCGAACTTCTCCTCGCCGACGAACTGCGCCTCCACCCCGTCCGCGGTCGCGGCGGCCAGCGCCTCGACCGGGTTGAGCAGGTCGATCAGCCCGGCGTAGGGGATCTCCCGGTGGCCGTCCGGACCGGGTGGGACGGAGAACCGCTCCCAGTGCCGGCCGCCCTGCCGTGCGGCGGTGGCGGCGTCGCCCCCCTGGTAGGCCACGGTGTCCACCACGATCAGCTGCTCGGCCTCGGCCGGGGTCGAGCGCTTGACCTGCAGCGCCGTCTTCGGCAGCCAGAACAGCGGGCCCGCGCCGGCGTCCGGCCCTAGCCGGTAGCTGACCTTGGCGCGGCGGGCGGTCTGCATCGCGAGCTGGGCGGAGAGCAGGACGCCGTGCGGGGACCGGTCGGTCGGCTTGGCGGGGCCGGTCGGGGAGGCGCTGGTCGGCGTCGGTGTGCCGGACGGCGCCGGTGGCGTGGCCGCCCCGCCGTCGCAGGCGGTCAGGCCGCTCGCCAGCAGCGCCGCGGCCACCGCCGCCGCCAGCCGCTGCCGCACCGCCATGCCCGCTCCCCTTCCGTCCGGTCCTGTCCGTTCCCGCCCGCGGCGCCCGTGCCGCCGGTCGTACCGGTCGTGCCCGTCCGGTCCGCTCCGAGCCACTGTGCCACCAACGGCCCGGCCGGCCGGCGGCGCCCCCGCCGCGGGGGCGCGGGCTTGCGCCGCGTTCCCCCGCCCGGCCGCCGGCCCGGGACGGGCGGCGCCGGTGGCTCAGCCGAGGAGCTTGGCGAGCGCGGCGGCGCTGCCCACGTCGCCCGCGGCGGGCGCCGTGATCGCGGGCGCGGTGCCGAGACCGGAGTACTTGACCGTGACGGACGTCGCCACGCCGCCCTTGTCGCCGTACTCCTTGAGCTGGACCAGCTCCTGCTTGGCGTTGAGCCAGAAGTCGACGGTGAGCGTCTTGCCGTCCCGGTCGAGGGTCTTCTGGACGACGGCGCGCTGGTCGGGCGCGAGCGTGGTCAGCCCCTCGATCAGCTTGGCGGCGTCCTCCACCGCGCGGTAGTGCGTGGTCTCGCCCCCGTCGAGGGTCTCCTGTCCGACCTTGACCGGCTTTCCGGCCTGGGCGGCGACGCCCAGCTGGAGCACCGGGTTGACCATCTGGGCGCTGGTCAGGAAGGTGCCGGTCATCGGGCCGACGACCGGGTCCTTGGGATCGGCCTTCGCCCAGTGCTTGCCGCCCAGGACGGCCGTCACGTTGGGGCCACCGCCGAGGTAGAGGTCGTCGCCGACCACGCGCATCTTGTTGCCGGTCTTCCCGGTCACGTCGACGGCCGTCCGGTCCCGCCAGTCGGCGGTGCCGGTGCCCACCTCGTCCGGGGTGGTCAGCTGGATGTTGCCGTTGCCGGCCTTCTGCATCACCAGGGCGGCGGCGGTCAGCGCCGCCTTCGGGTCGAGGTCGGCGACCTGGGCGGCGACGGCGTCGCCCGCGGCCGTGGCATCGGCCTTGGCGACCGGCTTCCCGTCGCTGCCGCAGGCCGTCAGGCCGGTGAGCAGGACGGCCGCGGTGACGGCGACGGAAGCGTGGCGCAGAGCGCGCATGAAGGAACCCCCCGTAGTGACTGATGATCAGGTCATACCCAGCGGACTCTAACGGATGGCCGGGCCGGCGCCCACCGATCGTCCCAACCCCCGGTCATCCCGTCGCCGTTGGGCTCCCGGTGGGCGTCGCCGGGCCCGCCGTCGCCGTGCCGGGATCGGAGACGTCGGTCGTGGTGACCACGGTTCCGACGGTGGCGCGGAGCCTGAGCAGCCGGTCGCCGGGAGCGACCCAGAAGTCGTAGCCGATCGTGGTGATCCCGCGGTCCCGGTGGTAGCCGACCACCACGGCGAGCCGCTCCGGGCTCAGGCCCTGCTCGGCGGCGAAGAACTCGGCGACCGGTGCGGAGCCCCGGTAGTGGGCGACGGTGGTGCCGGCCAGCTGCTCACCGCCGAGCGAGGTGAGCTTCCCCGACAGCGCCATCGCGTGCGCGGGGCCCCCGGGGTTGGCGACCAGCCCGCTCAGCCAGCCGCCCGCGTACGCCGCCCCGCCGCCCCGCGGGTCCAGCGTCTCGGCGGCGTCCCGGCCGGCCCGCTTCACCGGCGCACCGTCGTAGCCGAGCTCCAGCGTGCCGTCCTCGGCCCGCAGCCGGCCGGAGCCCTGCTCGTCGGTGACGGTCAGCTCGGCCACGTCCCGGGCCCCCCAGGCGAGCGTGCCGCCCGCGGCGCGCCGCCCGGCCGGGCCCTCCTCGACCAGCTGGACGCGGGCCCCGCCGGAGTCGTCGAGGTTCTGCACCGCGGAGAGCAGCACCTGCCGGGGCGGCCGGACGGTCTCCGCCGCGCCGGCCGGGGTGCGGTCCCCCGAGACGGCGAGCAGGCTGCACGCGGTGAGGCAGCCCGCGAGCAGCAGCAGGGCCGCCCCCCAGGCGGCGGGGCGAAGGGCGGGTGGCACGGCACACTCCGGCGGTCACACGGTCGGTCACATGATCAGACCGGCTGAGCGTACGACGAGGCGTGCCGCGCGTCCTCCCCGGCCCGGTCTCGATCCGGCCACAACGGCGGCCACGGCCCGCCCGGCCGCCGGGGCTGCCAAGAGCCGCGCCGGGACGGCCGGGGCCACCGGAGCCACCGCGCCCCGGGCACGACGACGGGCCCGCACCCCCGGTGAAGGGGGTGCGGGCCCGTCGTACGGACTGTGCTGCGCCCAGGACGCGGCTACCGGTCGGAGCCAGTGGCTCAGACGGAGGCCGGGTCCTCCTCGACGAGGAGGTTGCGGGTGCGGTTCGGGTCCACCTGGATGCCGGGGCCGATCGTGCTGGAGACCGCGGCCTTCTTGATGTAGCGGCCCTTGGCGGCGGACGGCTTGGCGCGGAGCACCTCGTCCAGCGCGGCGGCGTAGTTCTCGACCAGCTGCTCGTCGGTGAAGGAGACCTTACCGATGATGAAGTGCAGGTTCGAGTGCTTGTCGACGCGGAACTCGATCTTGCCGCCCTTGATCTCGTTCACGGCCTTGGCCACGTCCGGGGTCACGGTGCCGGTCTTCGGGTTCGGCATCAGGCCACGGGGACCGAGCACGCGGCCCAGGCGGCCGACCTTGCCCATGAGGTCCGGGGTGGCGACGACGGCGTCGAAGTCGAGGCGGCCCTTGGCGACCTCGTCGATGAGCTCGTCGGAGCCGACGATGTCGGCGCCCGCAGCACGCGCGGCCTCGGCACGCTCGCCGGTCGCGAAGACCAGGACCCGAGCGGTCTTACCGGTGCCGTGCGGGAGGATCACGGTGCTGCGGACCATCTGGTCCGCCTTGCGCGGGTCGACGCCCAGACGCATGGCGACCTCGACGGTGCCGTCGAACTTGCTGGTGCTGGTCGCCTTGGCGAGGCGGATGGCCTCGAGGGGGGCGTAAAGGCGCTCGCGGTCGACCTGTGCGTCCGCGGCCTTCAGAGCCTTGCTGCGCTTCACTGCTGCTCCTGAATGGGGAATGGAGTCGTGGTATGTACGGGCCGCGCAGGCCCTACCACATGGACGAGAAGGGTGATCAGCCCTCGACCGTGATGCCCATCGACCGGGCGGTGCCGGCGATGATCTTGGACGCGGCGTCCAGGTCGTTGGCGTTCAGGTCGGGGAGCTTGACCGTGGCGATCTCGCGGACCTGGGCGGCCGTCAGCTTGGCGACCTTGGTCTTGTGCGGCTCGGCCGAACCCTTGTCGACGCCCGCGGCCTTCAGGATGAGGCGCGCGGCCGGCGGCGTCTTCGTGATGAAGGTGAAGGAGCGGTCGTCGTAGACCGTGATCTCCACCGGCACGATCATGCCGCGCTGCGACTCGGTCGCAGCGTTGTAGGCCTTGCAGAACTCCATGATGTTCACGCCGTGCTGGCCCAGCGCGGGGCCGACCGGCGGAGCCGGGTTGGCCGCACCGGCGTTGATCTGGAGCTTGATAAGCCCCGTGATCTTCTTCTTCTTGGGAGGCATTTCTCTCCGGGTCCTTCCGAGAGGTGATTGCTGGTGCATGCCGGGCCGGGGCGACACCCGGCCGCCAGCACACACATCGGACCAGGCTAACGCGAATGCGCCGCCGGACCAAAACGACTTCGGGGCGGGGCCGCGGCCCCGCCCCGAAGTCGAAGGCTCGTACTAGTTCTTCTGGATCTGGTCGAAGGAGAGCTCGACCGGGGTCTCGCGGCCGAAGATCTCGACCAGGCCCTTGACCTTCTTCGAGTCCGGGTTGATCTCGTTGATGGTCGCCTGGAGCGTGGCGAACGGACCGTCGGTGACGGTGACCGAGTCGCCGACCTCGAAGTCCAGCACCTGGATCTCGCTCGGCTTGACCGGCGAGGGCTTGCCGGCCTCCTTGGCCGCCTGGCGCTCGACGTCCGGGGCGAGCATCTTGACGACCTCGTCCAGGGTCAGCGGGTACGGGTCGTAGGCGTTGCCGACGAAGCCGGTGACACCGGGGGTGTTGCGCACGACGCCCCAGGACTCCGGGGTGAGGTCCATGCGCACCAGGACGTAGCCGGGGAGCTTGTTCTGGCGGATGGTCTTGCGGTCGCCGTTCTTGATCTGGACGACCTCCTCCTGCGGCACCTCGGCCTGGAAGATGTACTCCTCGACGTTGAGGGAGACCGCGCGCTGTTCGAGGTTCTGCTTCACCCGGTTCTCGTAGCCGGCGTAGGTGTGGATCACGTACCACTCGCCCGGCATGAAGCGCAGGTCCTCGCGGAACTTGGCGACCGGGTCGACCTCGACGACCTCCTCGGCCTCGACGACCTCCTCGGTGCCGGCCTCGGCCTCGGTCTCCTCGGCGGCCTCGTCCGCGGCCTCCTCGGTGTCCTCGGTGTCCTCGGCGGTGAGCTCCTCGTCGGACTCCACGTGCAGCGCGGCCTCCTCGGCGGGCTCGCCGGCCTCGGCCTCGTCGAACGCCTCGGCCTCGTCCTCGTCGCTGTCCGCGGCGTCCACGATCTGCTCGGCGGCCTCGACGTCGTCAGCCAGCTCGGCCGCGTCCGGCTCGGCGGCGACATCCGCCTCGCGGACGGTCTCGTCGGCGTCGTACAGGGGGGACTCAGACACGGTGGCTGCTTCTTTCCTGGAGATGGTGAAGGTGGCGCGCTCCGGAACCGCTCCGGCGCCGCTCCGCTCACGCGGGCGCCAGGAGATGCCTCGGAGACTTCAACAGTACCGAGTCAACGGTAGCGGCCTCGTACGTCCGGCGCCGACAGCTCGACCCGGGCCGAAGAATCGGCCCGGGTCGGGTGGCTGTTTCGAAGGTGGGGCGGCTCGGTCAGCCGAAGATCCAGAGGCTGAGCTTCGAGAATCCGTAGTCGAGGCCGGCCACGAAGCCCATCACGACCACGACGAACACGACCACGACGGTGGTGTAGTTGACCAGCTCGCTGCGGGTGGGCCAGACGACCTTGCGCAGCTCGGCGATGATCTGGCGGTAGAACAGCGCGAGCCGGGCGAAGACGCCCTTCTTGGCCCGCTTGCCGGACTTCTTCTCGCCCTTGGCCCGCTTGCGGTCGCGGCGCGACTCGCTCTCGCCGGCCGTGCTCTCCTCAGCGCCGTCGGCACCCTCGGGGTTGCCGCTCTCAGGCGTTGCGGTGGAGCCCGTGGTCTCCGTCACTCGTCCTCACCTGAATCCGGGTCCTGCCGAGCATCACCTGCGTACCCGATCGGGCACGAGCGGCCGGCTAAAGCGGTGCTGTTCGGTGCCCTCTCCGCATCAAGCCCGCTCGCTCTTCGGAGCGAACGGGCTGAATACGGATCAAGCAGCAGGGCAAGAGGGACTTGAACCCCCAACCGCCGGTTTTGGAGACCGGTGCTCTACCAATTGAGCTATTGCCCTACGGTGCCTTGCGGCCCCTGTAGCGACCACCAACCTACCGCATCTCCCGCCGCTGTATGCACAAGCGGTGAAAGCTTCGGCTTTCTCGGTGGCCGTCGAGCAGTGAGTGTACGTGGTCGAGGGGCGTTTGGTCGAACCTCTTCTTCGCCCGCCGGGCGCCCGACCTGCCGTGACCGGCGCCGGGAGGGGCCGCCATGCGGACGAGCCCGTACATATGGTGAAACCCCCATGCCCGGTCCGTCCCGGTTCTGCGACCATGCAGGCATGAGCGCTTCCACCCCGCAGCCCGACAGTTCCGTCCGCCCCGCCGACCGCCGGGTCTCCGCCCGGATCGGTGCGATCGCCGAGTCCGCGACCCTCGCCGTGGACGCCAAGGCCAAGGCCCTCAAGGCGGCCGGCCGGCCGGTGATCGGCTTCGGCGCCGGCGAGCCGGACTTCCCCACCCCGGACTACATCGTCGAGGCGGCCGTCGAGGCCTGCCGCGACCCCAGGAACCACCGCTACACCCCGGCCGGCGGCCTGCCGGAGCTGAAGGCCGCGATCGCCGCCAAGACGCTGCGCGACTCGGGCTACCAGGTGGACGCCTCCCAGGTGCTGGTGACCAACGGCGGCAAGCAGGCGATCTACGAGGCCTTCGCCGCGATCCTCGACCCGGGCGACGAGGTCATCGTCCCGGCCCCGTACTGGACCACCTACCCGGAGTCGATCCAGCTGGCCGGCGGCGTGCCGGTGGAGGTCCGGTCCGACGAGACCACCGGCTACAAGGTCTCGATCGAGCAGCTGGAGGCCGTCCGCACCGAGAACACCAAGGTGGTGCTGTTCGTCTCGCCGTCCAACCCGACCGGCGCGGTGTACACCCGGGCCGAGGCCGAGGCGATCGGCCGCTGGGCGGTCGAGCACGGCCTCTGGGTGCTCACCGACGAGATCTACGAGCACCTGGTCTACGGCGACGCGGAGTTCACCTCGCTGCCGGCCCTGTTCCCCGAGCTGGCCGACAAGTGCATCGTGGTCAACGGGGTCGCCAAGACCTACGCCATGACCGGCTGGCGGGTGGGCTGGGTGATCGGCCCCAAGGACGTCATCAAGGCCGCGACCAACCTGCAGTCGCACGCCACCTCGAACGTCTCCAACGTCGCGCAGCGCGCCGCGATCGCCGCCGTCGCCGGCGACCTCTCCGCCGTCCACGAGATGCGCACCGCCTTCGACCGGCGCCGCCGCACCATCGTGAAGATGCTCAACGAGATCGAGGGCGTCGTCTGCCCCGAGCCCGAGGGCGCGTTCTACGTGTACCCGTCCGTCAAGGGCCTGCTGGGCAAGGAGATCCGCGGGCAGCGCCCGCAGACCTCCGCCGAGCTGGCCGCGCTGATCCTGGACGAGGCCGAGGTCGCGGTCGTCCCCGGTGAGGCCTTCGGCACCCCGGGCTACCTGCGGCTGTCGTACGCGCTGGGCGACGCCGACCTCGTCGAGGGCGTCGGCCGGCTCCAGAAGCTGCTCGCCGAGGCGACCGCCTGACGGCAACCGCCCGGCCCGCACCGCCCCCTTTTCACCCCTTCGGGGGATGTGAAGGGGGCGGTTCCCGTACCGGGGCCGGATGCGGCAGTATCGGCGAATGGAACGCCTGCTGAAACCGCGCGACGTCAGGGACCTCCCCAAGGCCCACCTGCACCTGCACTTCACCGGCTCGATGCGCCCGGCCACCCTGCTGGAACTGGCCGACCGGCACGGCGTCCGGCTGCCGGAGGCGCTCAGCTCCGGCGAGCCGCCCCGGCTGCGGGCGACCGACGAGCGCGGCTGGTTCCGCTTCCAGCGCCTCTACGACACCGCCCGCTCCGTCCTGCGGGACGAGCAGGACATCCGCCGCCTCGTCCTGGAGACCGCCGAGGACGAGGCCCGGGACGGCTCGCGCTGGCTGGAGATCCAGGTCGACCCGACCTCCTACGCGCCCCGGCTGGGCGGCCTGATCCCCGCCCTGGAGCTGATCCTGGACGCCGTGGCACAGGCCTCCGCCGCCACCGGGGTGGGCATCCGGGTGCTGGTCGCGGCCAACCGGATGAAGTCCCCGATGGACGCCCGGACCCTGGCCCGGCTCGCCGTCCGGTACGCCGACCGGGGGGTGGTCGGGTTCGGCCTCTCCAACGACGAGCGGCGCGGCCTCGCCCGGGACTTCGACCGGGCCTTCGACATCGCCCGCAACGGCGGGCTGCTGGCCGCCCCCCACGGCGGCGAACTGGCCGGCCCGGAGTCCGTCCGGGACTGCCTGGACGACCTCGGCGCCGGCCGGATCGGCCACGGCGTGCGGGCCGCCGAGGACCCGCGGCTGATGCAGCGGCTGGCGGACCGGCAGGTCACCTGCGAGGTCTGCCCGTCCTCCAACGTCTCGCTCGGGGTCTACGAGCACGCCGAGGACGTGCCGCTGCGCCGGCTGTTCGACGCGGGCGTGCCGCTGGCGCTGGGCGCCGACGACCCGCTGCTGTTCGGCTCCCGGCTGGCCGCCCAGTACGACCTGGCGCGCGACGTGCTCGGCTTCAACGACGCCGAACTCGCCGAGCTGGCGCGCCAGTCGGTGCGCGGCTCGCGCGCCCCGGAGGGCACCCGGAAGGAGCTGCTGGCGGACATCGACGCCTGGCTGGTGAACGGCTCCGCGAGCGGCGCCGAGGGGGCGCCGGACAGCCCGGGTGCGCTCTAGAGCGCCACGCCGACCATGACCGGCTCGTTGACCAGCTCGACGCCGAATGCCGCCCGGACACCGTCGCGGATCTCCCGGGCCAGCTCCAGCAGGTCCTCGGCGGTGGCCGCGCCGCGGTTGGTCAGGGCCAGGGTGTGCTTGGTCGACAGGGTGGCCGGGCCGCTGCCGTAGCCCTTGCCGAAGCCGGCCTTGTCGATCAGCCAGGCGGCCGAGGTCTTGGTGCAGCCGTCCGGCGCCGGGTAGGCGGGGGCGGTGAGCTCGCGCTCGGCGGCCAGCGCCAGGAAGGCGTCGTACTGCTCGGCGCTCAGCACCGGGTTGGTGAAGAAGGAGCCGGCCGACCAGGTGTCGTGGTCCGCCGGGTCGAGCACCATGCCCTTGCCCGCGCGCAGCCGCAGCACGGCGTCGTGGGCCTCGCGCAGCGCGACCGGCTCGCCCTGCTCGACCCCCAGGTGCCGGGCGGTCTCGGCGTAGCGGACCGGGGTGGAGAGCCCGCCGTTGTCCTCCAGCGCGAAGCGGACCCGCAGCACCACGTAGCGGTCCGGGTCGGCCTTGAAGCGGCTGTGCCGGTAGGAGAACTCGCACGCGGCCCGGGAGAGCGTGACGACCTCGCCGGCCCGGCGGTCGTAGGCGACCACCTCGGTGACGGACTGCGCCACCTCCTGGCCGTACGCGCCGACGTTCTGGACGGGCGTGGCGCCGGCCGAACCGGGGATGCCGGCGAGGAACTCGATGCCGGCCAGGCCGTGCTCCACCGTCCTGGTCACCGCCTCGGACCAGACCTCGCCGGCGGCCAGCTCCAGGCCGGTGCCGTCGAGCAGGAAGCCGGAGGTGGCGATCCGCAGCACCGTGCCGGGGAAGCCGGTGTCGCCGATCACCAGGTTGGAGCCGCCGCCGAGGACCAGCAGCGGCTCACCTGCGGCGTCGGCCGCGCGGACGGCGGCGATCACGTCCTCGTCGGTGGTCGCGGTCACCAGGCGGCGGGCCGGACCGCCGAGCCGGAGGGTGGTCAGCGGGGCGAGGGGGGCGTCGAGTTCTACCAGCACGCCCCCCAGCGTACGGGGGTCCCGTACGCCGCCCGCCGCTCAGCCCAGCCGGACGACGGCCCGGGACATCCCCAGGACCTTCAGGCCGCCGTACGTCGCCACCAGGTCGACCTGCACCTTGCGGTCGTCCAGCAGCTTGGCCACCTTGCCGGTGACCTCGATCACGGAACCGACGCCGTCGTTGGGCACCGGCACCGGACGGGTGAACCGGACGAAGTACTCGACCACCGCGGCCGGGTCACCGACCCAGTCGGTGATGACCCGGACGGCCTCGGCCATGGTGAACATGCCGTGCGCGATGACGTCCGGCAGGCCCACCTCCAGAGCGAACTTCTCGTTCCAGTGGATCGGGTTGAAGTCGCCGGAGGCGCCCGCGTACTGCACCAGGGTGGCGCGCGTCACCGGGAAGGACTGCGCGGGCAGCTCGGTGCCGACCGCGACCTCGTCGAAACTGATCGCCATCGGACTACTCCCCCGCCTCGTCGGCGGCCCGGGCCACCAGGGTCATGACCGACGTCACCACGTGCTCGCCGGTCGCGTCCGTCACCTCGCCGCGCACCGTGAGCACGTCGTTGCCGGCCAGCGACTTGATGTTGTCGATGCTCACCACGACCGAGAGCCGGTCGCCGGCCAGCACCGGGCGGGTGTAGACGAACTTCTGGTCGCCGTGCACCACCCGGCTGTAGTCCAGGCCCAGCTCCGGGTCCTGGACGACCTGGGCGGCGGCCCGGAAGGTGAGCACGAAGGGGAAGGTCGGCGGGGCGACCACGTCCGGGTGGCCCAGCGCCTTGGCCGCCTCCGGGTCGGTGTACGCCGGATTGGCGTCACCGACGGCGAGCGCGAACTCGCGGATCTTCTCCCGGCCGACCTCGTACGGGTCGGTGGGCGGGTACGTCCGCCCGATGAAGGAGGGGTCGAGTGCCACGGGCAACTCCTCGAATGTCCGGTGGGTAGCAAAAAAGGCTCCGGGCCGCACCCCTGAGGAGTGCGGCCCGGAGCCATAAGACCTGACTTCACGCAGGCCCGGCGCCCTGATTCAGGGTCAGCGGGTCTCGCGGTGAGCAGTGTGCGAGTTGCAGCGGGGGCAGTGCTTCTTCATCTCAAGACGGTCCGGGTCGTTACGCCGGTTCTTCTTGGTGATGTAGTTCCGCTCCTTGCACTCCACGCAGGCCAGCGTGATCTTCGGGCGGACATCGGTGGCAGCCACGGGAGTGCCTTCCTTGGACATTGAATAAGAACACAACAAGAGTAGCCGACCGGGAGTTCGATCTCCCGACCGACTACGCGGGGTAGCGGTGACCGGACTTGAACCGGTGACACAGCGATTATGAGCCGCTTGCTCTACCAACTGAGCTACACCGCCACAGTGATCCGGACCACGGCCGAAGCCGAGGACCTTCTCACCAGAGCCCCCATGCGGAATCGAACCGCAGACCTTCTCCTTACCATGGAGACGCTCTACCGACTGAGCTATAGGGGCGAACGAGGAAGAGATTACACGTTCCGCGCCCAGAGGTGAAATCCGTATCCCGACGCGAAGTCCGCAGGTCGGCGGCGCGCACGGGTGAGCGATCGAAGGCCGGGCGTTCGACCGGCCCCCGACGGCGCGGCCCGACCCGATACGACTATTGCCCGCCTCCCGGCCGCCCGCACCCGCGCGCCATAGGCTCGTCGCTCATTGATCGGGACGGGCCGGGGTACGCAACGGGCCAGCGCGAGAAGGAGCCGGGCCATGGACAGTGCAGCCGCCGACGGTCCGCACTCCGGGCCCGGCCCGGCGGCCAACCCGCTGGGGCACGGCCCCGTCCTGCTGCTCACCGACGCCCGGCTCTCCGACGGGCGCGTGGTGGACGTGCGGATCAGCGGCGACCGGATCCAGGCCGTCGGCACCGCCGGCGGCCTCGGCCCACTGCCCGCCCTGCCCGGCGCCCCCACCTCCACCACCGGCGCGCGGATCGACCTGAAGGGCTACCTGCTGCTGCCGGCCCCGGCCGAGCCGCACGCCCACTACGACGCGGCCTTCTCCGCCGCGCTGCCCACCCCGCCGCCGGAGACCGCCACCGACCTCACCCGGCGGGTCACCGAGGCCGCGCTCACCTCGCTCGGCTACGGCGCCACCGCGCAGCGCACCCACGTCCGGATCGGCGACGTGCACGGTCTGCGCCGGCTGGAGGCGGTGCTCACCGCCCGGCAGGCGCTGCGCGGCCTGGCCGAGCTCCAGGCCGTCGCGATGCCCCGGCTGCTCACCGGCCTGGCCGGGGCGGAGGGCCGGGCGCAGCTGCGCGAGGCGCTCAAGCTGGGCGCCACGGCGGCCGGCGGCTGCCCCGAGCTGGACCCTGACCCGGCCGGCTACGTCCAGGTGCTGCTGGACGCCGCCCGGGAGGCGGACTGCCCGGTCGACCTGCACACCACGGCCGCCGATCCGGCCCAGCTGGCCCGGCTGGCGGCCGCACTCGGGCCGCTGCGCCCGCGGGTGGTACTCGGCCCCTGCGGGGCGCTGGCGCCGGGCGGCGCGACGGTGCTGGCCGGCAGCGGCGTGCGGGTCGTCTGCCTGCCGCAGAACGGCTGCTGCACCGGCCTCGAAGGCCGCTCCCGCGGACAACGGCCAGGCCTGCTGCGCGAGTTGATGGAGGCCCGGGTGCCACTTGCGGCGGGCGGCGGAGCGCTGCGCGACCCGGCCAACCCGGTGGGCCGGGCGGATCCGCTGGAGGCCGCGTACCTGCTGGCGGCGAGCGGGGTGCTGGCCCCGGAGGCGGCGTACGACGCGGTGTCCAACCAGGCCCGGGCGGCGCTCGGGCTGCCGCCCGTCCGGGTGGACGCCGGCTTCCCGGCGGAGCTGCTGGCGGTGCGCGGGGACAGCCTCCCGGGGGCGCTCGCGGGCGGGCACAGCCGGCTGGTGGTGCACAGCGGACGGGTGGTCAGCAGGACGAGCGCCGTGCGGGAGTTCGCCGACACGGTGGCGCTGGCGCTGCCCCGGCAGTCGGGGGGCGTGGACGGGGGCTGAGCGCCCGGCCGGCCGGTCGCGCGGTGCGGCGGCCCCGGGCCGGCCGGGCCGTCAGGGCCGTCAGGGGTGCCCCGGCTGCGCCGACCGGGTGATCGGGGCGCGCGGTGCCGGCCGCACGCCCCGGCCTGCCGGCCACCGGCCCGGCGGTACGGGCCCGGGGCCGGGGGTGCCCGCGCTCAGGGCTCGTACCGGTAGCCCAGGCCGGGTTCGGTGATCAGGTGACGCGGGCGGCCCGGGTCCCGCTCCAGCTTGCGGCGCAGGCCGGCCAGGTAGACCCGCAGGTAGTTGCCGCGGTCCTCCTGCGCCGGGCCCCAGACCTCGCGCAGGATCTGCCGGCCCGGCACCAGCCGGCCGGGGTGGGCCAGCAGCAGGCTGAGGATCCGCCACTCGGTCGGGGTGAGCCGGACCGGGCCGGCCGGGCCGGTCACGGTGGTGGCGGCGAGGTCCACGGCGTGGTCGCCGATCACCGGCCCGGGCGCGGCGGGGCCGGCGCCGCCCGGCGGTCGGCGCAGCACCGCGCGCAGCCGGGCGAGCAGCTCCTCCATCAGGAACGGCTTGGTCAGGTAGTCGTCGGCGCCGGCGTCCAGCGCGTCCACCTTGTCGGCCGTGTCGGAGCGGCCGGAGAGCACGATGATCGGCACCGCGCTGCGGCTGCGCAGGCCCCGGATGACGTCCATGCCGTCCAGGTCCGGCAGGCCGAGGTCGAGCAGGACGGCGTCGGGCGCGGTCCGCGCGGCGCGGTCCAGCGCCTCGACGCCGCCGGCGGCCGTCCGGACGGCGTACCGGCGGGCGCTGAGGTTGATCCGCAGGGTGCGCAGCAGCGCCGGTTCGTCGTCGACGATCAGGATTTCACTCATGCGGGCGCCTCTTCCGGACGGTCGTCGTGAAGGGTCTGCGCGGCGGGCAGGGTGAGCAGCATCGTGGTGCCGCCGCCGGGGGTGTCCTCGACGTCCAGGCTGCCGCCCATGGCCTCGGCGAGGCCTCGGGAGAGCGCGAGGCCGAGGCCGACGCCGGTGGTGTTGTCGGTGTCGCCGAGGCGCTGGAAGGGCAGGAAGACGCGGTCGCGGTCCTCGGGGGCGATGCCCGGTCCGCGGTCGACGATCCGGACCTCCACCCGGCCGCGGTGGTGGCTGGCGGCGACCAGGACGGGGGTGCCGGGGGCGTTGTACCGCAGCGCGTTGGTGATGACGTTGGCCAGGACGCGTTCCAGCAGCGGCGGGTCGGCCAGAACGGCCGGGACGCCCTCGTCGACGTCGTACGTCAGGTCGAGCGGCCGGACGGGCGCGTACGGGTCGGGGAGGGTGTCCAGCGCCCGGGGCAGGATCTCGTCCAGGTGGGTCTCGGTGAGGTGCAGGGTGAGCGCACCGGCCTGGAGGCGGCTCATGTCGAGCAGGTTGTCCACCAGCCGGGTGAGCCTGACCAGGGACTCGTCGGCGGTGGCGAGCAGTTCGGCCCGGTCCTCGGCGGAGAACTCGACGTCGGAGCTGCGCAGCGAGCCGACCGAGGCGAGCGCGGCGGCCAGCGGGGTGCGCAGGTCGTGGCTGACGGCGGCGAGCAGGGCGGTGCGCATCCGGTCGGCGGCCTTGATCGGCTCCACCTCGGCGGCCACCACGGCGAGCCGGTCGCGCTCCAGCGCGGCGGCCACGTGCGCGGCGAAGGCGGTGAGGACGCGTTGGTCGGCGGCGGGCAGCCGGCGGCCGGTGAGGACGAGGACGGCGTCGGCGCCGACCGGGATCTCGGTGGTCTCGCCCGGTCGTGCGGGCCCGGCTCCGGTCACCGCCCCCGACTGCGCGGGCGCGGAGTGCGCGGGCCCGGCCGGCTCGGCCCCGCAGACGGCCAGCACCCCGCCGCCGGTGCGCTCCAGCAGGGCGACGGAGTCCATCCCGAAGGCCGTCCGGGACTTCTCCAGCAGCGCGGGCAGCGCGTCGGCGCCGCGCAGCACGCTGCCGGCCAGGGTGGACAGCGTCTCGGCCTCGGCGGTGGCCCGGGCGGCCCGGGTGGTGAGCCGGCCCGCGTGGTCGACCACGGTGGAGACGGCCAGCGCGACGGCGGCGAAGACCACCAGGGCGACGATGTTGTTGGTCTCGCCGATGGTCAGGGTGTGGACGGGCGGGATGAAGAAGTAGTTCAGCAGTACCGAGGCCACCAGCGCGGCCAGCAGGGCGGAGGTGGCGCCGCCGAGCAGGGCGACGATCACCACGCCGAGCTGGAAGATCAGCGCGTCGGTGGTGAGGTTGACGCTCTCGTGGGCCTGCGAGAGCAGCACGGTGAGCAGCCAGGGCAGGATCAGCCCGGCCAGGTAGCCGGCGACGGTGCGGCGCCTGGAGTGGCGGCGGCCGAGCGAGGGCAGCCGGCCGCGGCCGGTGAACTCGTGGGTGACCATGTGGACGTCGATGTCCTCGGAGGCGTCCACGGTGGTCTCGCCGATGCCGGGGCCGGTGAGGAAGCGGGTGATCCGGCCGCGCCGGCTGGTGCCGAGCACCAGCTGGGTGGCGTCGTGGGCGCGGGCGAAGGCGAGCAGCGCGGTGGGGATGTCGTCGCCGACCACCATGTGGTAGCTGCCGCCGAGGGTCTCGACCAGCTGCCGCTGCTGGGCGAGCGCACCCGACGACGCCCCCGCGAGACCGTCGCTGCGGGTCACGTGGACGGCGAGGAGGTCCCCGCCGGCGGTGCGGTCGCAGATCCGGGCGGCGCGGCGGATCAGCGTCTCGCCCTCGGGACCGCCGGTGAGGGCGACCACGACGCGTTCGCGGGTCTCCCAGACGCGGTCGATGTTGTGGCTGGCCCGGTAGTCGCGCAGGCCCTCGTCGACCCGCCCGGCCACCCAGAGCAGGGCGAGTTCGCGCAGTGCGGTCAGGTTGCCGACCCGGAAGTAGTTGGAGAGCGCGGCGTCCACCTTCTCCGCCCTGTAGACGTTGCCGTGGGCCATCCGGCGCCGCAGCGCCTGGGGGGCCATGTCGACGAGCTCGATCTGGTCGGCCCGGCGGACCACCTCGTCCGGGACGGTCTCGCGCTGCGGGATGCCGGTGATCTTCTGGACGACGTCGTTCAGCGATTCGAGGTGCTGGACGTTGACGGTGGTGATGACGTCGATCCCGGCGTCCAGCAGTTCGTCGACGTCCTGCCAGCGCTTGGCGTGCCGGCCGCCGGGGATGTTGGTGTGCGCCAGCTCGTCGACCAGGACGACGGCCGGGCGGCGGGTCAGCACCGCGTCGAGGTCCATCTCGTCGAACTCGGCGTCCCGGTAGGCCCGTCGGGCCCGCGGCAGGGTCTCCAGACCGGCCAGCATGGACTCGGTGTGGCGGCGCCCGTGGCACTCGATGAAGCCGACCACGACGTCCGCGCCGCGCTCCTGTCTGCGCCGCGCCTCGTCCAGCATCCGGTAGGTCTTGCCGACACCGGGGGCGGAACCGAGGTACACCCTCAGCCGGCCGCGGCGGGGGCCGGTGCCGGGGGCGAGGTCGCGGGCCATGGGCGCTGCTCTTTCGTCTTCGTCCGAGTGGCGGGGCGTACGTCGGCCGACCCGGGCGCGGGGTGGTGCCCCGGCCCGGGTCGGCCCGTCTCACAGGTCCGGCCGGGAGGCCGTCACTCGTGCGGCCCTCACTTCTGCTGGGCCAGCGCGGTGTTGAGCAGGACGACGTTGACGCCGTCCTGGCCGAGGAAGCCGAGCGAGCGGCCCTCGGTGTACTTCCCGATCAGCGTGTTCACCGCCTGGACCGGCAGGTTGCGGGTCTTGGCGACCCGGTCGGCCTGCTCCTTGGCGTAGGCCACGGAGATGTGCGGGTCGAGGCCGGAGCCGGAGGCGGTGACGGCGTCCGCCGGCACGCTCGCCGGGTCGACGCCGTCGAACGCGGCGACGGCCTTGCGGCGGTCCTCGACCGTCGTGGTGAGGTCCTCGCTGTTGGGGCCCAGGTTGGAGGCGCCGGAGACCTTCGGGTCGTAGCCGTTGGCCGAGGGCCGGGGCTGGAACCACTGCGGGTCCGGCTTGGCCTCCTCGTTCTGGTCGTCGGGGTTCTGCTTGGGCAGGTTGTAGTTCTGGCCCAGCAGGCTGGAGCCGGACTCCTTGCCGTCGACCGTCACGATCGACCCGTTGGCCTTGTCGCTGAAGGCGACCTGGCCGATGCCGGTGACCAGCAGCGGGTAGGCGAGGCCGAGGATCACCGTCATCACCAGCAGCATCCGCAGTGCGGTGAAGTGCGTGCGCACGGTGGTGGGCAGGGGCTTGGACATCTGGGTTCTCCTCTCTCAGCTCAGGCCGGGGATGAACTGGACGACGAGGTCGATCAGCTTGATCCCGATGAAGGGGACGACCAGCCCGCCGAAGCCGTAGACCCCGATGTTCCGGCGCAGCAGTGAACTGGCGTCGGAGGGGCGGTACTTGACGCCGCGCAGGGCGAGCGGGATGAGGCCGACGATGACGAGGGCGTTGAAGACGATCGCCGAGGTGATCGCGGACTGGGGGCTGTGCAGGCCCATGATGTTGAGCTTGTCCAGGCCCGGGTAGACGGCGGCGAACATCGCCGGGATGATCGCGAAGTACTTCGCGACGTCGTTGGCGATCGAGAAGGTGGTGAGGGCGCCGCGGGTGATCAGGAGCTGCTTGCCGATCTCGACGATCTCGATCAGCTTGGTGGGGTTGGAGTCGAGGTCGACCATGTTGCCGGCCTCCTTGGCCGCCATGGTCCCGGTGTTCATCGCGACGCCGACGTCGGCCTGGGCGAGGGCGGGGGCGTCGTTGGTGCCGTCGCCGGTCATCGCGACGAGCTTGCCACCCTCCTGCTCCTTCTTGATCAGGGCCATCTTGTCCTCGGGGGTGGCCTCGGCGAGGAAGTCGTCCACGCCCGCCTCCTCCGCGATCGCCCTGGCGGTCAGCGGGTTGTCGCCGGTGATCATGATGGTCTTGATGCCCATCCGGCGCAGCTCGTCGAACCGTTCCCGCATGCCCTCCTTGACGACGTCCTTGAGGTGGATGACACCGAGGGCCTTCGGGGCCGCACTGCCGGTCCTGGAGGCGACGAGCAGGGGGGTGCCGCCGGCGGCGGAGATGCCGTCGACCAGGTCGGCGACGTCCCTGCCGACCGTGCCGCCGTTCTCGGTGACCCAGTTGGTGACCGAACCGGCCGCGCCCTTGCGCACCGAGTGGACGCCGTCGGCCTCGTCGAGGTCGACGCCGGACATCCGGGTCTGGGCGGTGAACGGCACCCAGGTGGCGTGCGTCAACTCGCCCTGGGCGCGGGCCCGCAGGCCGTACTCGGTCTTGGCGAGGACGACGATCGAGCGGCCCTCCGGGGTCTCGTCCGCGAGGGAGGAGAGCTGCGCGGCATCCGCGAGGTCACCGATGCTCACACCCTTGGCCGGCTGGAACTCGGCGGCCTGGCGGTTGCCGAGGGTGATGGTGCCGGTCTTGTCGAGCAGCAGGGTGTTGACGTCGCCCGCGGCCTCGACGGCGCGGCCGGACATCGCCAGCACGTTGCGCTGGACGAGGCGGTCCATGCCGGCGATGCCGATCGCGGAGAGCAGCGCGCCGATGGTGGTCGGGATGAGCGCCACGATCAGGGCGACCAGCACGATCATCGACTGCGGGGCGCCCGCGAACGTCGCCATCGGCTGGAGCGTGACGACCGCGATCAGGAAGACGATGGTCAGTGAGGCCAGCAGGATGTTGAGCGCGATCTCGTTCGGCGTCTTCTGCCGGGCCGCGCCCTCGACCAGGGCGATCATCCGGTCGATGAACGACTTTCCGGGCTCCGAGGCGATCTTCACCACGATCCGGTCGGAGAGCACCTTCGTCCCGCCGGTGACCGCGCTGCGGTCGCCACCGGACTCGCGGATGACGGGGGCCGACTCGCCCGTGATCGCCGACTCGTCGACGGAGGCGACGCCCTCGACGACGTCCCCGTCGCCCGGGATGATCTGCCCGGCCTCGACCACCACGTGGTCGCCGAGCCGCAGTGCCGTCCCCGGCACCTCCTCCTCGGCCCGGCCCTTCGGCCAGTCGAGCAGCCGGCGGGCCATCGTGTCGGTCTTGGTCTTGCGCAGGGTGTCCGCCTGCGCCTTGCCGCGGCCCTCGGCCACGGCCTCGGCCAGGTTGGCGAAGACCGTGGTCAGCCAGAGCCAGACCGTGATCGACCAGGCGAACACCGACGGGTCGGCTATCGCGGCGACGGTGGTGACCACCGAGCCGACCTCGACCACGAACATCACCGGGTTCTTCACCATCACCCGGGGGTCGAGCTTCTTCACCGCGTCGGGGAGGGAGGCGACGAGCAGCTTCGGGTCCAGCAGGCCGCCGGATACTCTGTGCGGCGCCGCCGCGGCGGGCGCCTCCGGCTGCGGGGCCGGCTTGTCGGTCAGGGTGGACGACATCAGGAGAGACCTTCCGCGATCGGCCCGAGGGCCAGGGCCGGGAAGTAGGTGAGGCCGACGACGATCAGGACGACGCCCGACAGCAGGCCCACGAACAGCGGCTTGTGGGTGGGCAGGGTGCCCGGGGTGGCGGGGACGGGCTGCTGCTGCGCGAGCGAGCCGGCCAGCGCCAGGACGAAGACCATCGGCAGGAACCGGCCGAACACCATCGCCAGACCCAGCGCCGTGTCGTACCAGTCGGTGTTCACGGTGATGCCGGCGAAGGCCGAGCCGTTGTTGTTCGAGGCGGAGGTGAACGCGTACAGCACCTCGGAGAAGCCGTGCGCACCGGAGTTGAGCATCCCGGCCCGCTCACCGGGCAGCGCCATCGCCAAACCCGTGCCGATCAGCACGATCGTCGGCGTGGTCAGGATGTAGAGGGAGGCGAACTTCATCTCCCGGCCGCCCAGCTTCTTGCCCAGGTACTCCGGGGTCCGGCCGACCATCAGACCGGCCACGAAGACCGCCACGATCGCCAGCACCAGCATCCCGTACAGGCCGGAGCCGACCCCGCCGGGCGCGATCTCGCCCAGCATCATGTTGAACATCGTGATCCCGCCGCCGAACGGCGAGTACGAGTCGTGGAAGGAGTTCACCGCACCCGTCGACGTCAGCGTCGTCGACGCCGCGAACAGACCCGAAGCGGCCACGCCGAAGCGCTGCTCCTTGCCCTCCATCGCCGCGCCCGCCGCCTGCATCGCGGCACCGGAGTGCTGTGCCTCGAAGAAGGTGATCAGCGCGACCGAGGCCGCCCAGAACAGGCCCATCACCGCGACGATCGCGTAGCCCTGCCGGTGGTCACCGACCATCTTGCCGAAGGCGCGCGGCAGCGCGAACGGGATCAGCAGAATGAGGAAGATCTCCAGGAAGTTGCTGAGCCCGGTCGGGTTCTCGAACGGGTGCGCCGAGTTGGCGTTGAAGAAGCCGCCGCCGTTGGTGCCCAGCTCCTTGATGACCTCCTGCGAGGCCACCGGCCCGCCCGGAATCGCCTGCGGGTCGCCCGCCAGGGTGGCCACCTCGTGGAAGCCGTGGAAGTTCTGCACCACGCCGGTGGCGATCAGCGCAAGCGCGAAGACGACCGAGACCGGCAGCAGCAGGCGCAGGGTCACCCGCGTCAGGTCGACCCAGAAGTTGCCCAGCCGGTCCGTGCGGTTGCGGGTGAAACCGCGGACGAACGCGGCCACGACGGCGATGCCCACCGCGGCGGAGACGAAGTTCTGCACCGCCAGGCCGGCCATCTGCACCAGGTGGCCCATCGCGGACTCACCGCTGTAGGACTGCCAGTTGGTGTTGGCGACGAACGAGATCGCGGTGTTCCACGCCTGGTGGCCCGCCATCTGCGGCACCCCCAGGCTCAGCAGCAGGTGGCCCTGCAGCCGGATCAGGCCGTACAGGAAGAGCACGGAGACGGCCGAGAAGGCCAGCACCGACCGCAGGTACACCGGCCAGCGCTGGTCGGCGTCGCCGTCCACGCCGATCACCTTGTAGAGGCCGCGCTCGACTCTCAGGTGCTTCTTGGAGGTCAGGAGGTGGGCGATGTAGTCGCCCAGGGGGCGGTAGCACAGGGCCAGCGCGCCGACGAGCGCGAGGACCTGCAACCAGCCCGCGAGAGTCGAACCCATGTCAGAACTTCTCCGGGTAGATCAGCGCCACGACGAGATACCCGACGAGGGCGACGGCCACGAGCAGACCAGCGATGTTCTCCGCGCTCACAGCTTCTCCACCCCCCGCGCGATCAGGGCAATGACGGCGAACACGGCGACCGTGACACCGACGTAGATGAGATCGGACATGGGCTCCACCACAGTGGTTCGGGGGTGGCCGCGGCCTGCCCCTGCGGGCCCGGCTGCGGCGCCGGCGGCAGGCCGGCAAGGCCAGCCAACCGCGCTCACGGGGCGTTACCGCCGTTCTTGACGCCCTCCATACGGCGCCCGTTCGATTGTTGACGAGGTCCATACGGGCGTCCGGCGGGCGGCATCACGGCCCGCCCGGGAGCCTCCGGGGCCGGGGCCGGGAGCCGGGTGCGCACCGGGTGCGCACCGGGTGCGCCGAGAGCCCCGGACGCGTGCGTCCGGGGCTCTCGGGCGGGCGGCGGCGGTCGTCGGCGCCGCGGCCGGTCAGGCGTTCTCGGGCGCCGGCAGCTTCTCGTACTCCGACCGCACCGTCGGCTCCCCGCGCCGCACCGCGCCCGGAGCCCGGCCGGACGGGTGGTGCGCCTTGCTGGACGAGGTGAGCTGCCACGGCACGCTGATCACCATCACGCCCGAGGTGAACAGCAGCCGGCTCTTCAGCCAGAACGCGGACTGGTTGTGCAGCAGGTGCTCCCACCAGCGCCCGACCACGTACTCGGGGATGAACACCGCCACCGCCTCCCGCGGGCTGCTCCGGCGGTACTCACGGACGTACTGGACGACCGGCCGGGTGATCTCCCGGTACGGCGAGTCCAGCACCTTCAGCGGGACCTGGACGTCCAGCTCCTCCCACTGCCGTTCCAGCTCCCGGGTCGCGTCGTCCTCCACCGCGACGGTCAGCGCCTCCAGCGAGTCCGGCCGGAACGCCTCCGCGTAGCCGAGCGCCCGCAGGGTGGGCTTGTGCAGCTTCGAGACCAGCACGATCCCGTGCACCTTGGACGGCCGCACCGACTCGGCGTCCGGATCGTCCACCGCCAGCTCCTCGGCGACGCTGTCGTAGTGCCGGCGTATGCCGCGCATCATCACCCAGAGCACGACCGCCGCGACCACGGCCAGCCAGGCGCCCTGGGTGAACTTGGTCAGCAGCACGATGACCAGCACCAGCGCGGTGGTGACCGCGCCGAAGGCGTTGATCACCCGGGAGCGCTGGGCCGCGCCGCGGACGGCCGGGTCGGTCTCGGTGGCCAGGGCGCGGTTCCAGTGCTTCACCATCCCGATCTGGGACAGCGTGAAGGAGGTGAAGACCCCCAGGATGTACAGGTGGATCAGGCTGGTGACGTCCGCGTCGTACAGCCAGAGCAGCCCGCCGGCCACCACCGCGAGCGCGATGATGCCGTTCGAGAAGGCCAGCCGGTCGCCGCGGGTGTGCATCTGCCGGGGCAGGTAGCGGTGCTCGGCCAGGATCGAGGCCAGCAGCGGGAACCCGTTGAACGCGGTGTTCGCCGCCAGGATCAGCACCAGCGCGGTGACGGCCTGGATGAAGTAGAAGAGGAAGCTCTGGTCCCCGCCGAAGACGGCGGCCGCCAGCTGGGCGATCACGGTCTGCTGGGGCGCGGTGTGGCAGTCGCCCACGAACCCGGTCAGCTGACAGGCGTCGTCGGTGAGGTGCACCTTCGCCATCAGGGCCAGCGCGGTGATGCCGACGAACATGACCACGGCCGTGATGCCCATCACGGCCATCGTGGCGGCGGCGTTCCTCGACTTGGGCGCCCGAAAGGCCGGTACGCCGTTGGAGATCGCCTCGACGCCGGTCAGCGCCGTGCAGCCGGAGGCGAACGCCCGCAGCCCCAGCATCAGCAGCCCGAGACCGGCCAGGGTGTCCTTGCCGTCCACCGGCAGGACCCCGTACGAGGCGCTGGCCGCCACCGGGGTGTCCCCGAAGACCGCCTTGACCAGACCGGTGACCACCATCAGCAGCATGCCGCCGATGAACAGGTACGTCGGCGCGGCGAAGGCCTTGCCGGACTCCCGGACACCGCGCAGGTTCATCGCCGCCAGCAGGGCGACGAAGCCGACCGCCAGCTCGACCCGGTGGTCGGCCAGCGAGGGCAGCGCCGAGATGATGTTGTCCACGCCCGAGGCCACCGACACCGCGACCGTCATCACGTAGTCGACCAGCAGTGAAGCCGCCACCACCAGGCCGGAGTTGGCCCCCAGGTTGCGGGAGACCACCTCGTACGACCCGCCGCCGCTCGGGTAGGCGTGCACGACCTGGCGGTACGACATCACCACGACCGCCATCAGCGCGACCACGCCGGCCGCGACCCACGGGGTCAGGTACAGGAAGGCGGTGCCACCGACGGTGAGCACCAGCAGGATCTCCTGGGTCGCGTAGGCGACCGAGGAGAGCGGGTCGGAAGCGAAGATCGGCAGCGCCAGCCGCTTGGGGAGCAGCGTCTCGCCCAGCTCCTCGCTGCGCATGGCCTTGCCGATCACTAGGCGCTTGAGCGCCTGGGGCACGTTGAACACATGGGTGAGCGTAAGGGCCTGGATCCGGGCGGCAATGAGCCGCGGCGGAGTGTCCGGCCGGGGCGGCGCGCCCTTTGGGCGGAGTGTTCTCGCAGGTCGAAGCCGCTATGTACGGGCCGTTCCGGGTCGGTCGGGGGTGTTTTCGGGGCATTGAGCCCCCCCGTTAAGACATCGTCAAGATATGACGATCGGCCGAATTATTCGGGGCATTCCGTACTTTTCGCCCGGGCCCGGCCGGCCCTTCCGGGGCCGCTCCGTTCGCCTGCCGGCCCGTCCGCCTGCCCGCCCGCCCACTCGCCGGGTGCCGCTGCGCCCGCCCGCCCGCCCGCCCGCCCGCTCGCCGGCACCGCAGCGCCCGCCCGCTCCGGTCCACCGCTACATCCGCATCCGGAGCCGGCAGACCACCGCGTCGGTGTGGCGGCGCAGCGCCCGGTCGATGACGGCGCCGCGCCGGTTCTGCAGCGCCCGCTGCCAGGAGCGGGCCGGTTCGACCTCGGGGATCAGCACGGTGAGCCGGTCGTAGGCGTGCTCGGCGGCGAGCTCGTTGACGAAGGCGGCGATCGGCGGGCCGAGCCGGCGGTGGCCGTCGGGGAGCTCCACCAGCGGCACGCCGGGCTGCCACAGCTCCCAGTCCCGGCGCAGCGCCTCCGCCTCGGCGCCGTCGTGGACGACGGTGACGGCGAGGACTTCGTCGCCGAGCGAGAGGGCGGCGGAGAGGGCGTCGCGGGTGAGGCGGGTGATGGCGGTGACGGGGACGACGACCAGGCTGCGCTGCGGGGTGAGCGGGCCGGGCACGCGGCCGAGCTCCAGGCGCTCGCCGATCCGGGTGTAGCTGCGGTGGATCCCCTCGAAGAGGAGGACGAGCAGCGGCAGGGCCAGGCAGATGCCCCACGCGCCCTCGGTGAACTTCGTGCCCGTGACGACGACCGCGGCGACGCCGGTGAGCAGCGCGCCGAAACCGTTCAGCGCGGCCCTCGCCCGCCAGCGGGCCGGCCGTTCGAGGCACCAGTGCCGGACCATGCCGACCTGGCAGATCGTGAAGCCGACGAACACCCCGATCGCGAACAGCGGCACCAGGCTGTTGACGTCCCCGCCCGAGCCGGCCAGCAGCAGCGCGGAGACGGCGGCGAGGAACAGCACGCCGTGCCGGTGCACCTGGCGGTCGGCGCGCAGCGCGAAGACGTGCGGGAGGTGGTTGTCGCGGGCGAGGAGGTGGAGCAGGACGGGCAGGCCGCCGAAGGAGGTGTTGGCGGCCAGAGCGAGCAGCACGACGGTGGCGAACTGCACCAGGTAGAAGCCGGCGCCGTGGCCGAGCGAGGCGTCGGCGAGCTGGGCCAGGACGGTGACGCCCTCCACCGGCTGGAGGTGGAAGCGGCCGATCAGCACGGCCAGTCCGATCAGCATCACGCCCAGCAGCACGCCGAGCGCGACCTCGGTGTGCTGTGCGCGCTTCACCCGCGGCGCGCGGAAGGACGGGACGGCGTTCGCCACCGCCTCCACGCCGGTCAGCGCCGAGCAGCCGGCCGCGAAGGCCTTGAGCAGCAGCAGCGCGCCGACCGCGGTGGCGTTCCCGGCCAGGACGGAGGCGTGCCCGGCGGCGGCCTCGGTGCTCGCCGGCGCGTCCCGGAACAGACCGACGACGACGATCGCCAGGACCGACAGCACGAAGACCGCGGTGGGCGCCAGGAACCAGCGCGCCGACTCCGCGATCCCCCGCAGGTTCACCGCCGTCACCAGCGCCAGCACGCCCAGGCAGAGCCAGACCCGGTCGCCGTACAGGCCAGGCACCGCCGAGGTCAGCGCCGCCACCCCGGCCGTCACCGACACCGCCACGTTGAGGATGTAGTCGATCACCAGCGAGGCCGCCGCGGTCAGCGCCGTCCGCCGCCCCAGGTGCGCCTTGGCCACCGCGTACGAGCCGCCGCCGTCCGGGAACGCCGCGATCACCTGCCGGTACGAGGCCACCAGCACGGCCAGCAGCACGGCGATCGCCGCCGTCACCGGCAGGGTGAACCCCAGCCCGTACGCGCCCGCCGCGGCCAGCACCAGCACGATCGACTCGGGCCCGTACGCCACCGACGCCATCGCGTCCAACGACAGTGCGGACAGGCCGCCCAGTGCGGTCAGCCGGTGGCGCTCGTCCGGGGCCGCGCCGGCATCCGGGGGCCGGGGCCCGGCGGTGACGACCGGACCGGTGGCCGGGGTGACGGGGCTGGACATCGAACGGAACCTCCGCAGTCGGGCTACTGCTCCCGATCCTGCGGGCCGACCGACCCCCGCTCCGCCGCCCCTACGCGTTCCTGACGCCGCGACGGGCGCCCTTGACGGGCTCTTGACGTGCCGTCGGCGGGGCCGGCGGGGAACGTCGGGGAGGAAGTGGCCGGAGAGGACACGGCCGGGGAAGGCACGGCCGGGGAGGAAGTGGTCGGGGAGGGAGGGCCGTCGTCCCGGCGGGCGCCGGTTGGGAAGACGATCAGCTCGGACGAAGGACTCCCGGCGCATGCGGACACGACCGGGACTGCTCTGCGACAAGGCTGCACGGCCCTGCCCGTCCCCTGCGACCACTCTGCTGGCTCGGGAAGGTAATTGCAAGTAATACGCAATAACGGCACTCCCGAGGCGAATGGCTACCCTTCGCACATGATCACTCACCCTGCGCGACTCTTCCTCGTCGACCTCGACCACACCCTCGTCGAACGCGACGGCGGCCCGGACGCCTGGGTACCCGGCTTCTGCGCCGCCCACGGCCTCCCCGCCGAAGCCGCCCCCATCGTCTTCACCCTGTCCCGCGCCGAACGCTCCCCCGCCGGCTTCGCCCGGATCGCCGCCCGCTACGGCCTCCCGCACTCCGGCCACACCCTCTGGGAGGAGCACGTCGCCCAGGAGGCCGCCCGTACCCACCTGATCCCCGGCGTGCCCGCCGCCCTGGCCGCCCTCCGCGAAGCCGGCTGGGCCATCGCCGTCGTCACCAACGGCAGCACCGACATCCAGCGCGCCAAACTCGCCCGCACCGGCCTGCTCCCCGCCGTCGACGCCGTCTGCGTCTCCGAGGAGGCCGGCGCCCGCAAACCGGACCCGGAGATCTTCCGGCTCGCCGCCGCCCGCCTCGGCCGCACCCTCACCCCCGACACCTGGATGGTCGGCAACAACCCCGCCACCGACATCCGGGGCGCCCACGCCGCCGGCGTCAGCTCCATCTGGATCACCCCGGCCCCGCCCGCACCCCTCCCCCCGTCCCATCCGACCCCCACCCGCACCGCCCCCGACACCCCCGCGGCCGCGGCCCTCCTGCTCGCCAACCCCTGACCACGGGTCGGCCGGACCTGCCGGACCCGCCGAACAAAAAGGACCGGCCCGGACAGCGTTTCCGCTGTCCGGGCCGGTCCGATAATCCAGTGGCTGGTGCAGGGTTCGAACCTGCGTAGCTTGCGCGGCAGATTTACAGTCTGCTCCCTTTGGCCGCTCGGGCAACCAGCCAGGATCGGTGTCTCCCGGGGGCTTGCCCCGTTCGACTCCGTAAACGATACCCGATGCCGGGGGGTGCTTCGCCACTCGATAGGTCACGTGATGATCAAGGGGTGGGCGTGGCTGTCGGGGGCGGGGGCGGGGCGGGGCTGGATAGGCTGGGACGGCGGGCGCCCGGTGGGGCGGACCGTGTCAGTGAAGCCAGAGCATCAAGGAGACCAACACCCATGGCCGACTCCAGTTTCGACATCGTCTCGAAGGTCGAGTGGCAGGAGGTCGACAACGCGATCAACCAGACCTCCCGCGAGATCGCCACCCGGTTCGACTTCAAGAACGTCGGCGCCGACATCAGCCGGTCCGGCGAAACGATCGAGATGAAGGCCAACGGCGAGGAGCGGGTGAAGGCCGTTCTGGACGTGCTCCAGAGCAAGTTCATCAAGCGCGGCCTGTCGCTGAAGGCTCTGGACACCAAGGAGCCGCAGCTCTCCGGCAAGGAGTACAAGATCTTCGCGGACGTGAAGGAGGGCATCTCCCAGGACGATGCCAAGAAGGTCGCGAAGATCATCCGCGACGAGGGCCCGAAGGGCGTGAAGGCCCAGGTGCAGGGTGACGAGCTGCGCGTCAGCTCGAAGAGCCGCGACGACCTGCAGACCATCCAGGCACTGCTCAAGGGCAAGGACCTCGACTTCGCGATCCAGTTCGTGAACTACCGCTGACCCTCTGCGGGGTGTGTGCGGCGAGGCCCCGGTCCCGAGTTGTTCGGGACCGGGGCCTCTCTCGTCGGCCGGGCCGGGTCAGCCGGCGGCGGGGTGGGGGTGGCCGGCGGCCTGGCGGGCCGCGGCCGCGGCGTCGGCGAGGGACTGGCCCTGCGCCTTGAGGGCGGCGAGCTGCTCCGCGAGGGTCGGTGCGGGGGCGCTCACGCCGGGGACGGTCGGCGGGGTCGAAACGGTCACCGGCGGGGTCGGCAGCTGGCCGAGCAGGCCCTGCAGCGCCGACTGCAGCGAGGCCACCAGTTGCTGGAGGGCGCCGAGGTCGGGCAGCCCGGACGTCAGGGACGTGACCAGCCCGGTGACGGTGCCGACGAGGTCACCGACCGTCCCGAGGAGCGCGCCCGGGTCGGGGGCGGCGGGGAGGGCCGGCAGCTCGGGAAGGGTCGGGAGCTCGGGAAGAGCCGGGTCGGCCGGGAGGTCCGGCAGGGCCGGGAGGCCGGACACCGGCGCATCGGCCGGGGGCACCGTGACGGGCAGCGGCACATCGGCCGGGCGCGCGGGGGCGACGGGGACGCCCGCGGCGACCGGAACGGCCGACAGGCCCGGGACAACAGCGGAGAAGGGGGAGGTTCGGGGGGCCGCGGCTCCATTGCCGGCGGCGGTGGCGGACGCCGTGGCGACCGGGGTCAGCACAATGGCTGCGGTCAGCGCGGCGGCCATCCAGGTGGCACGCATGGGTGTTGCTTCCTCTCGATGCGAGTCGGGCGGGATCGCCCGATTCACACGTTGGGGCAGGCCGGTTGGGCCGGCCACCGTAGGTACGCCGAACGGTGGCGACACACCGCAACGCCGGGAGGAACGCAGGGCCGGGGCCGGAGGCCGGGGGCCCGACGGCTCAACCGGCCGTCGCCCAGCGGGCGGTGCTGGAGTGCGCCGCCAGGCCGACCGCCTCGAACTCGTCGGCGTGGTCCGCGTGCCCGACGCGGGCACCGAGCCGGCGCAGGGCCCGGGATATCGGGCTGCCCTCCGGCGGGAAGGGCTCGAACTCGGCTGTGACGAGCGGGCCGAGGTCGAGCCGGCCGTCGGCCCAGACGGCGGCGCGCTGCGTACCGACGCCGCCGGACCAGTCGGTCTCGACGCAGGCGATCGGGCCGGCCTTGGACCAGGCGGCGATCCGCAGTTCGAGCCCGTCCGGGAACCAGTCGAAGCCGGCGCTGCAGTCCGACGCCCCGTCACTGCCGCCGAGTTGGGGCGCGGAGAGGAAGGCGGGGGTGGCCGGGAGCAGGGCGAGCCCCTGGGACAGCGGGCTGAGGCGGGCGGCCGGCACCTCGGCCGCGGCCACGGCGAGCAGTTCTGCCGGGCCGATCAGCGCCTGAAGTTCGTAGGGCATTCAGTCATCCTGAACCACGGCACTGACAATCGGCCCGGCATTTACGATTCCGTGGCTGGAAGGGAACCGGCCCGAGAGGGCCGCTCGGGCCGGACGCCGTAGAGCAGGGTCGGCACGATCGCCTCCACGGCGCCCTCCGCCCCGCCGGGCACCTCGCCGTCGACCTCCGGCGAGGCCTGCAACTCGTCCATGATTGCGGCGAGTTGACGGCGGAATCGGATCAGCCCGGCCGGGCCGGGGCGCCGTGCGAAGTCCGCGAGGAGGCCGGGCGGGCCCGCCGAGCCGTCCTCGGGGGCACTGAAGTCGACCCGGCCGGACCGGAGGTGCGTGCCGAAGTCGGCGCGGACCGGGTCGACACCGGCGGGCAGCGCGTCGTTCTCCGGCGAATTCGCCGGCCGCGCGATCGCGGATCCGCCGGCTCCGCGGGCGGCGCCGGGCCGCGGGCCGCGGGCCGCTCCGGCGCCCTCCGGGACGCCCGTGCCGGTACCCCCCGTGCCGGTACCCCCCGTGCCGGGGCCCGAACCGCCGCCGCGCGGGCTTGAGAGTCGCTCACCCGTGCGGGTGCACGCCGCATGCGACGCGCGCGGCAACCGGGTGAACTGGCCGGGTACGGCCCGCCTCCGGGACGCCCCGGAGCCCGGAGCGGGCGCAAGCAGGCGCCCGGGGCCGCACCCGAGGAGGACTGATGAGTTCCACGGACGTACCCTCGCCCGGCCGGAGCAGCCCGGCCGGAGCAGCCACCGTACGGGAACGCGGCGGGTCGGTGGCCGCCCGGCTCGCCAGCGCGCCACGGATGTCCTGGCTGACGCTGGCCCTGATGACCACCAGTTCGGTGGCGAGCCTGCGGTCGGCCCCGACGATGGCGGTGTACGGCCTGGCCTGCGTCTTCCTCTACCTCGTCCCGGCGGTCGTCTTCCTGCTGCCGACCGCGCTGGTCTCCGCCGAGCTGGCGTCCGGCTGGGACGGCGGCGTCTACCGCTGGGTGTCGGAGGGCCTGTCGAAGCCGCTCGGATTCCTCGCCGTCTGGTGCCAGTTCGCGATGACGATCTTCTACTACCCGTCCCTGCTGGCCTACGTCGCCTCCACCATCGCCTACGTGGTCAACCCGTCCCTGGCCAGCAACGGCCCGTACACCGCCGTAGTGATCATGGTGCTGTACTGGACCGGCGTCTGGGTCTCCTCGCGCGGGACGAAGGCCGTGGCCGGCCTCTCCTCCTGGGGCCTGGTGATCGGCACCCTGATCCCCGGCACGCTGCTGGTGGTGCTCGGCATGGTCTTCCTCGGCCAGGGCAACGCCTCCGCCGCCCCGATGAACGCCGCCCACCTGTTCCCGCAGTGGACCGGCCTGGCCAGCCTGGTGCTGATCGTCAACAACTTCCTGAGCTACTCCGGCATGGAGATGAACGCGGTGCACGTCTCCTCGCTGCGCAACCCGGCGAAGGAGTTCCCCCGCTCGATGTTCACCGCCTCCGGCATGGTGCTGCTGATCTTCATCCTGCCCGCGCTGGCCATCAGCTGGGTGGTGCCGTCCAGCCAGCTGAGCCTGACGGCCGGCGTGATGCAGGCCTTCGACTCCTTCTTCCAGTACTTCCACATCGGCTGGCTCACCCCGGTGATCGCGGTGGCGCTGGTCGCGGCCTCGCTCGGCGGCATGCTGACCTGGCTGGCCGGGCCGTCCAGGGGCCTGCTGATGATCTCCCGGCAGGAGGGCTACCTGCCGCCGTTCCTGCAGCAGTTGAACAAGGAGGGCATCCAGCAGAACCTGCTGGTCACCCAGGGCGTGGTGACCACAGTCATCGCCCTCGCGTACGCGCTCATCCCGAACGTCTCCAGCGCCTACTGGATCTTCTCGGTGATCACCACGCAGGTGTACCTGATCGTCTACCTGCTGATGTTCGCCGCGGCGATCCGGCTGCGCCGCACCCAGCCCGACCACCCCCGCGGCTACCGGGCACCGGCGCTGGTGCCGATCTGCGTGATCGGTCTGCTGTCCTCGGCGGCCGCGATGGCGATCGGGTTCGTGCCGTCCTCGCAGTTCGGCGGCGGCAGCGTCTGGGTCTACGTCGCCATCGTCGGCGGCGGCCTGCTGGTGCTCGGCGCCCTGATCCCCTACCTGTTCCTGCGGCTGCGCAAGCCGGAGTGGCGCTCACCGGAGGCGCAGGCCGAACTCGCCGCGCAGGAGGCGCAGGAGCTGGGCGGGGCCACCCCCGACGGCACCCTCCGCACCCGCGGCGACGACAGCACCGGAGGTGCGGCATGACCGGCACGCTGATGGCCTCGCGCCACCGCTGGATCTACCTGGGCTCGATCGTCGTGCTGGTCGCGATGCTGGTCATCGGCCTGCTGAGCTACACCCAGGTGCACGCCACCACCCAGGCCGGCAAGAAGGCCCAGCAGCTCTCCGAAGCCCTGCGGGCGGCCGGCTACCCGGTGCCGGACCAGAGCCAGATCGTGCACACCCTGGGCGAGGACGGCGGCGCCGTCTGCGCGGACCCGGCGAACGCGCTGCAGCAGGCGCAGTGGAAGTACGGCATGTCCAACGGTGCGAGCGGCCCCGGCCAGCGGCCGGTGCTCTCCGACCGCGAGGTGGTGCTCGCCGAGGCGATCGTGCTCTCGGTGTACTGCCCGGACAGGCTCACCGCCATCCAGGACCGGATCGACGACCTCAAGCTCCGCGACACCGTCCGCAACTGACGCACCACAGCCGACCCGGCCCAGCCGACGCACCGCAGCCAACCCGAGGCCGGCAACGCACCGCCACCGACACACTGCCACCGACGCACCGCAGCCGACGCACCGCGACCGACGCACCGTGACCGACGCACCCCCCCAGGAGCCACTCCCATGACCGACGAACTCGCCCGCCGGATAGCCGGCCTGATGCCCCGGGCCAAGACCGACCTGGCCGAGCTGGTCGCCATCCCGTCCGTCGCCGATCCCCGCCAGTACCCGCCGGAGAAGTGCCGCGAGGCCGCCGAGTGGGTCGCCGCCGCCTTCACCGAGGCCGGGCTGCACGACGTCCACCTGGAGGAGACCCCGGACGGCAGCCACGCCGTGATCGGCCACCGCCCGCCCCCGCCCGGCGCACCGACCGTCCTGCTGTACTGCCACTACGACGTCCAGCCGCCGCTCGACGACGCCGCCTGGACGTCCCCGCCGTTCGAGCTGACCGAGCGCGACGGCCGCTGGTACGGGCGCGGCACCGCCGACTGCAAGGGCAACGTCGTCATGCACCTCACCGCGCTGCGGGCGCTCGGCGACGACGTCCCGGTCGGCATCAAGTTCGTCGCCGAGGGTTCGGAGGAACAGGGCACCGGCGGCCTGGAGGCGTACGTGCCCCCGCACGCCGGCGAACTGCACGCCGACGCCCTGCTGGTCTGCGACACCGGCAACGCCGCCGTCGGCGTCCCCACCGCCACGACCTCGCTGCGCGGGCTCGCCAACCTGGTCGTCTCCGTGACCACGCTGCGCGGCGACATGCACTCCGGCATGTTCGGCGGCCCGGCCCCGGACGCGCTGGCCGCGCTGATCCGCGCGCTCGACTCGCTGCGCGACCCCGACGGCGGCACCCGGATCGACGGCCTGGACTGCACCGGCGAGTGGAGCGGGGTCGGCTACGACGAGCAGCAGTTCCGCACCGACGCCGGCGTCCTCGACGGAGTCCGGCTGACCGGCTCCGGCAGCGTCGCCGACCGGCTCTGGGCGCGGCCCGCCGTCACCGTGCTCGGCATCGACTGCCCGCCGGTGGTCGGCTCGGCCGCCGCCGTCCCGGGCACCGCCCGCGCCCGGGTCAGCCTGCGGGTGCCCCCCGGCACCGACCCGCAGGCCGCGCAGGCCGCGCTCACCGCCCACCTGAAGGCCGCCGTGCCGTGGGGCGCGCAGGTCGCCGTGGAGCCGGAGAGCGTCGGTGCGCCGTTCCGGGCCGCCACCGGCGGACCGGCGTACGCCGCACTCGACAAGGCCATGCAGGAGGTCTACGGCCGGCCGATGTCCTTCCTGGGCCAGGGCGGCTCGATCCCGCTCTGCAACGTCCTCGCCCGGACGTACCCGGAGGCGGAGATCATCCTGATGGGCGTCGAGGAGCCGCGCTGTCTCATCCACGCCCCCAACGAGAGCGTCGACCCCGGCGAGATCGAGCACATGGCGCACGTCGAGGCGCTGTTCCTCCGGCACTACGCCGGCGCCGGCCGGACGTGATAGAGCGTCAGTACCGCAACCGCCGGCACCCCGGCCGAACGCTGCCGACCCAGGAAGGCGGGAGACACCCGTGCCACGACCGTTCACCACCGAGGACTACTCCGCCCGGCTGGCCCGGGCCACCGCCGCCGCCTCCGCCGCCGGGCTCACCGGCCTGGTCGTCGCGCCCGGCCCCGACCTCGTCTACCTCTGCGGCTACCAGCCCACCGCGATCACCGAACGGCTGACCGCCCTCGTCCTCACCACCGGGCGCGAACCGGCCCTGGTCGTCCCGAGGCTGGAACGCCCGGACGCCGAGAAGGCGCCCGGCGCCACCGCCCTGCGCCTGCTCGACTGGACCGACGGGCAGGACCCGTACGCCACCGCCGTCCCGCTGCTCGACCCGGCCGGGCGGTACGGCATCTCCGACAACGCGTGGGCGATGCACCTGCTCGGCCTGCAGACCGCGCTGCCCGGCACCGGCTGGACCTCGCTCACCGAGGCGCTGCCGATGCTGCGGGCGGTCAAGGGCACCGACGAGCTGGAGCGCCTCGCCGCAGCCGGCGGCGCGGCCGACGCCGCCTACCGGGGCATCCTGGAGGTGGAGTTCGCCGGCCGGCGGGAGACCGACGTCGCCGCCGACCTCAGCGCCCTGCTGATCAAGTACGGGCACAGCCAGGTCGACTTCACCGTGGTCGGCTCCGGTCCCAACGGCGCCAACCCGCACCACGAGGCCGGCGACCGGGTCATCCGGGCCGGCGACACCGTCGTGCTGGACTTCGGCGGCCTCAAGGACGGCTACGGCTCCGACACCACCCGGACGGTGCACGTCGGCACCGACGTCCCGGCCGAGGTGCAGAAGGTGCACGACGTCGTCCGGCAGGCGCAGCAGACCGCGTTCGAGGCCGTCCGGCCGGGGGTGAGCTGCCAGGAGATCGACCGGATCGCCCGCCGGGTGATCACCGAGGCCGGCTACGGCGAGTACTTCATCCACCGCACCGGCCACGGCATCGGCATCACCACGCACGAGCCGCCCTACCTGGTCGAGGGCGAGGAGCAGCCGCTCGTCCCCGGCATGTGCTTCTCGATCGAGCCCGGCATCTACCTCCCCGGCCGGTTCGGGGTGCGGATCGAGGACATCGTGACGGTCACCGAGCACGGCGGGCGGCGCTTCAACAACACCCCGCACGAGCTCGGCACCGTCGCGTAGCGGGGCACGGCGTTGCGCTGAGCGGAGGCTTTCTGAGTCCCGGCTGGACGAACGGCGGTTCGCACGGAGACTCCTCCAAGAATGCCTTGCTAGCTTCGGCAGGCATGGACAAACTGCTCCGCCCGGCGCCGCTCCCGACCGAGCGCGCCGGGCGGCTGCGTCCGGTGAACCGGCCGCTGCCCGGCGCGCACCTCGGCGCCCTGGCACGACTCCGGCTGCTGGCGTGGCCGCTCTACCTCCTCGCCCTGCTCTGGTACCTGCGCGCGTACGGGCTGCCGTACTCCAACGACGTGGTGTTCCTCTGGCTGATCGGCGCCCTGCTGGCCGCCGCCGTGCACAGCGGACACGGGGCGCGCGGCTTCCTGCTGGTGCTGCGCGACTGGGTGCCGGTGATGGCCGCCGTCTGGGCGTACTCGCTGCTCCGCGGCTACGGCGCGCACACCCCGTGGGGGCCGTACCTGTGGCCGCAGCTGCGCACCGACGAGGTGCTCGGCTTCGGCGAGACCTGGACCGTCCGGCTCCAGCACGCGCTCTACACGCCCGGCTCGCCGCACTGGTACGACTACGCGGCGGTCACCGTCTACCTGTCGCACTTCTTCGTGGTCTTCGTGGTGCTGGCCGTGCTCTGGCGGCGCCGGCACGACCGGTTCCGGCAGTTGCTCACCTGCTACCTCGCACTGACCTTCGCCGGCTTCGCGACGTACCTGCTCTACCCCGCCGTCCCGCCGTGGCTGGCCTCCCAGCAGGGGCACCTGCCCGCACTGACCCGGGTGGTGTCGGACGTCCTCACCCAGAGCGGACTCCCGCGGGCCGGCTCGGTCTTCGAGAACGGCAGCCGCTTCGCCAACGACGTCGCCGCGATGCCCTCGCTGCACTCCGCCTACCCGGCGATGCTGCTGTTCTTCTTCTGGCCCACCGCCGGACGGCCGCTGCGGGCGCTGCTCGTCGCGTACCCGCTCGCCATGGCGTTCACCCTGGTCTACGGCGCCGAGCACTTCATCGTCGACGTGCTGGCCGGCTGGTCGTACGCGGCCGTGGTGGTGTACGGCCTGCGGTGGCTGCGGGTCCGGCGGTGGGAGCGGCTGCGGGCCGTTCCGGCCCCCGTGGCCGGGGCCGGGGCCGTCGCGGGCAGACTGGGCGGGTGAAGCCTTCCGCACCGGGGCAGCCCGGGAAACCCGTCCGGTCCGTCGAGCCCGCGGCGTCCGGCGAGCCCGGGGCGTCCGGCGAGCCCGGGGCGTCCGGGGCGCGCGGAGAAGCCGCCGCCCGGACCGCCCGGCCCACCGCCGAGGACCTGCTCGCCGCCCGCGACAGCACCATCCCCGACGTGGCCGCCCCCGGGCTGCGGGTGCTGTTCTGCGGCATCAATCCCGGGCTCTGGTCCGGCGCCACCGGCCGGCACTTCGCCCGCCCCGGCAACCGCTTCTGGCCCGCCCTGGAGCGCTCCGGCTTCACTCCCCGCCGGCTCCGCCCGGACGAGCAGGGCGACCTGCCCGCCCTCGGCCTCGGGATCACCAACGTCGCCCCGCGCGCCACCGCCAAGGCGGACGAGCTCACCGCCGACGAGCTGCGCGAGGGCGGGGCCGCCCTGGTCGAGCGGGTGCGGCGGCTGCGCCCGCGGGCCCTCGCCGTCCTCGGCATCGGCGCCTACCGGACGGCCTTCGGGCGGCGCACGGCGAGCATCGGACGGCAGCCGGAGGGCATCGGGGAGACCGAGGTCTGGGTGCTGCCCAACCCGAGCGGACTCAACGCGCACTACACGCTCGACGCGCTGGCGGAGGAGTTCCGCCGGCTGCGGGAGGCGGTGGCGGAGCCGCCCGCCCGCCCGTAGCCGCCCGGGGCGCCGGGGGTGTCCCGGACGCCCCGGACGCCCCGGAACGCTCAGGCCGCCGACAGGCCCTCCGGCAGGGCCGACGCCCGCAGTTCACGGATCAGCGCCCGGACGGCCGCCGTGCCCGCCAGCTCGGGCGTGGTCACGTACCCGACGGAGCGGCTGGGCGGCCGCGGACCGAGATCGGTCACCGCCAGGCCGGGCGGGGCCCCCAGCAGCGCGCTCCGGGGCATGATCGCCATGCCGAGCCCCTGGGAGACGAGCGAGACCGCGATGGTGTCGTCCTCGACGTTGATCGTCCGCGGCGGGATCCAGTCCTGCTCGGCCCACCAGGCCCTGGTGTACGACCCGCAGTTCTCGTCCCAGTCGACCAGCGGCAGCTCGCGCGGCGCCGGATCCCCGGCCCGGTGCGCCAGTGCGTACGTCTCCTCGAACAGCCGGACCGCGATCAGCCCCGGGACGGCCGGGGGACCGCCCGCGTCGAGGGTGGCGAGCCCGAGGTCGGCGCGGCCGTCGGCGACCTCGCCGGCCGTGCCCCGGCCGAGCTCGCGGACGATCCGGACCTGCGGGGTGAGCCCCGGGTGGCGGGCGGTCAGCCGGGCCAGGACGGACGGCAGCAGGTGGGCGGCGACGCTGCGGAAGGCCGCGATCCGCAGCACCCCGGTGATCTCGGCGGACGCCTCCCCGGCGACGGCTCCCCGCACCTCGGGGCCCATCGTCTCCAGCAGGCGCAGGATCCGCCGGGCGTACCCGACGGCCCGCGCGCCGGCGGCCGTGGGGCGTGCGCCGTGGCGCCCGCGGTCGAAGAGCACCGCGCCGAGCTTCCGTTCGCAGGTGCGCACGGCGTGCGACACGGCGGACTGCGTCGTACCGAGGCGCACCGCGGCCGCGGTGAAGCCCCGTTCCTCCTCGACGGCGACCAGGACGCGCAGCTCCTGCGGGGCGAGATCGGGGGCCGGCCCGGATCCCGGCGGGGTGTCGGTCATCCCCCGAACCTACCGGTATCCATCGATCCGGCTCATGGCACCGGCCCTTCCATCGACGCGGACCCCTGCCCGGGGTGGCACCGCACTTCCTACGGTGATCACGTCCACCCCGCCTTCCCCCTCCCAGCACCGGAGCTCCCATGTCCCGCCCCACCGCCACCGCCGTCCACCTGGTCTCCCGCCCGGCCGGCGCCCCCGCCGCCGAGAACTTCGCCTTCGTCCGGGAGACCGTCCCCGCCCTGGCCGACGGCCACGCCCTGGTCGAGAACATCCACCAGTCCGTCGACCCGTACATGCGCGAGGAGATGGACGAGGGCGGCTGGGCGCTGAACGCCCCGCTGGAGGGCCGCGCGCTCGGCCGGATCGTGGAGTCCCGCACCCCGGCCCTGCCCGTCGGCGCCCTGGTCCACCACCGCCGGGCCTGGCGCACCCACTCGGTGGTCGGCGCCACCGAGGCCACCGTGCTGCCCGACTTCGCGGGCGTCCCGCTCACCGCCCACCTGAGCGTGCTCGGCGGCACCGGGCTCTCCGCCTGGGTCGGCCTGACCAGGGTCGCCCTCCTCCAGCCCGGCGAGACGATCTTCATCTCGGCAGCCGCCGGCGGCGTCGGCAGCGCCGCCGGACAGCTCGCCCGGCTGCTCGGCGCCGGCCGGATCATCGGCAGTGCCGGCTCGGCCGCCAAGGTCCGCCACCTCACGGAGAACCTCGGCTTCGACGCCGCCTTCGACTACCACGACGCCCCGATCGCCGACCGGCTCAGCGAGGCCGCGCCCACCGGCCTGGACGTCTACCTCGACAACGTCGGCGGCGACCACCTCGAAGGCGCCATCGCCGCCCTGCGCGACCACGGCCGGATCGCCTGGTGCGGCGCCGTCGCCCAGTACAACCACCGCCAGGACCCGCCCGCCGCCCCGCGCAACCTCTACGACGTGGTCGGCAAGAGCCTGCGCCTGGAGGGTTTCCTCGTCCGCAACCACCTCGACGCCCGCCCCGAGCTGTACGACTTCCTCGTCCCCCACCTGCGCTCCGGCGCCGTCGTCCCGGACGAGACGGTCGTCGAGGGCTTCGAGAACGTGGTCGACGCCTTCCTCGGCATGCTCCGCGGCGCCAACACCGGCAAGATGATCGTCCAGCTCACCGACGCCCCCTGACCTGACCGGCCCGGCGCCGACCGCGCCCACGGACACGACCGGCCCGGCGGAGGCTGCTGCCTCCGCCGGGCCGGTGACGTCCGCGCCCTACCGGCCGCCCCACCGCTCGTCGGTCGGGACGACCTCCCGGCCCAGCGGCATCAGGGAGATGGGGATCAGCTTGAGGTTGGCCCAGCCGAACGGGATGCCGATGATCGAGATGAACAGCGGAATGCTCGTCACCAGGTGCATCAGCGCCAGCCACCACCCCGCGAACACCAACCAGATCACGTTCCCCACACAGGACGGCGCCCCGGCGTCCGGCTTCTCGACGGTGGTGCGCCCGAACGGCCAGAGGACGAAGCCGGCGATCCGGAACGAGGCGATGCCGAAGGGAATCGTGATGATGAGGATGCAGCAGATGATTCCCGCGATCACATAGCCGAGAGCCATCCAGATACCGCAGAAGATCAGCCAGATGGCGTTCAGGACGAACTCGATCACCTTCATGGTGGGCACCCTCTCACGCTGTGCTGCCGGCACCTATGACTGATCCTCCCCGCCCACAGGCGTGTCTACGCGGCAGCTCTGCGCTACAGCGGCGTGACCGCCTTCAGGACCAGCAGCAGCGCCACCGCCGCGTTGAGCGCGCAGAGCGCCGACGCGGCCGTGCCGACCGCCGCCACCATCGCGGCCAGGCCGGCCCGGGAGTGCGCCGGCGGCCAGTTCCGGGCGGCCGGCACCGGGCCGAGCAGGGCGGCCACCCGCCGCGGCACCGGGCCGGGCGTGGCCGCCGGCGCGGCGAAGGCGGCGAACCCGGGGGCCGGTGCCCAGTGCGAGACCAGGGCCGCCCGGGCCACCGCCCGCGCGGTGACCCGCCGGTCGCCGACCGCCTGGGCCGACTCCTCGTCCGCCCAGCGCTCCGCGCTGTAGGCCACCGCGTGCTGGAGGGGCCGGAGGAACGGGTTGACGCAGGCCGCGAGCTGGGTGGCCAGCAGGTGGCGGTGGTGCCGGTGCGCCAGGTGCGCACGCTCGTGGGCGAGCAGCGCCTCGCGTTCGTCGGCGGCCAGCCCGGCCAGCATGCCGGTGGAGACGACCACCCGCCCGGGCGTCCCGGGCAGCGCGTAGGCGTAGGCGGTGTCGTCGGGCAGCACGGCGACGTCGGCGTCGGCCCGGCCCGGCAGGCCGCCCGGCAGTCCGCCACCGAACAGGCCGCCGCCGAACAGGCCGCCGCCGAGGGCCCGCCGGGCCCGGGCCCGGACCCGCAGGTGCCGCAGCACCGTCCGCACCCCGGCCGCGGCCACCACGACCAGCACGCAGAGCGCCGCCGTGCCGACCGTCTCGTGGTACGGCAGCGCCGCCCGCACCTCGGGGTCGGACCAGCTGTCCGGCAGCGGGTTGCCCGGGATCTGGGCGGTGCCCACCACGCCGATCAGGCCGAGGCAGACGGCGCTGCACAGTGCCATCACCGCGCTGATCACGGTCAGCAGCCGGGCCGCGCCCCGCGGGTGCAGGTGCTGCTCGGCCAGCCGGGCGATCGGTACCGCCGTCAGCGGCAGGATGAGCGGGAGGAAGACGAAGACGCCCACCGGTCAGCGCTCGCGATCGGCCGCTGCCGGCTCGGCGGGGGCGCCCGGTACGGTGGCCGCGCCGGCCGGTGCCGGGCCGTCCGGGGCCGCGCTGTCCAGCAGTGTCCGCAGCAGTTCCTCGTCGTGCGGCAGCAGCGCGGTGACGAAGCTGGCCAGCACCGCGTCCCGGTCCGGCTCGCCGTCGAGCATCCGGCGCATCCGCAGCGCGGCCAGCCCGGCCGCGTCGGAGGCGGCCTGCCACAGGTAGGAGCGGCCGGCGCGGGTCCGCGAGACGGCCTTCTTGGCGTGCAGCCGGGACAGGATGGTCATCACCGTGGTGTAGGCCAGGCCGCCGTCCAGGCGCTCCTGCACCCACCCCGCGGTGGCCGGACCGGGCGCCCGCTGGAGCACCGCCAGCACCTGGGCCTCCAGCTCGCCCTGGCCGCGCCGCCGGGCCCGTGGATCCCCGGCCGCCGGGGCGTGCCTCTCCTCTGCCATGACGGCCACTCCCTCCGGATGCCGCGCCCCGCAGCCGGCGGAGCGCGTTCTCATCCTATCGATCGGCCCCCGGCCGCCTCAGGGCCCGCCCGGCCCGGACGGCCCCGCGCCCCGGTCCCGGCCGGCCACCGGCTCCTGCGGCTCGCGCGCGTTCTGCCGCCGGTCCAGCTCGGCGATCGCGGGGTGGTGCAGGTCGAAGGCCGGGCACTCCGAACGGATCCGCGGCAGGGCGACGAAGTTGTGCCGCGGCGGCGGGCAGGAGGTGGCCCACTCCAGCGACCGCCCGTACCCCCACGGGTCGTCGACCGTCACCTTCTCGCCGTACCGGGCGGTGTGCCAGACGTTGTAGAGGAACGGCAGGGTGGAGAGCCCGAGCAGGAACGACCCGATGCTGGAGACGGTGTTCAGCGTGGTGAAGCCGTCCGAGGCCAGGTAGTCGGCGTACCGGCGGGGCATCCCCTCGGCCCCCAGCCAGTGCTGCACCAGGAAGGTGGCGTGGAAGCCCACGAAGAGCGTCCAGAAGTGGATCCGCCCGAGCCGCTCGTCCAGCATCCGTCCGGTGAACTTCGGCCACCAGAAGTGGAAGCCGGCGAACATCGCGAAGACGACCGTCCCGAACACCACGTAGTGGAAGTGGGCGACGACGAAGTACGAGTCGGAGACGTGGAAGTCGATCGGCGGCGCGGCCAGCAGCACCCCGGTCAGCCCGCCGAACAGGAAGGTGACGAGGAAGCCGACCGTCCAGAGCATCGGGGTCTCGAAGCTCAGCGAGCCCCGCCACATGGTGCCGATCCAGTTGAAGAACTTCACCCCCGTCGGCACCGCGATCAGCATCGTCATGATCGAGAAGAACGGCAGCAGC
This sequence comes from Kitasatospora sp. NBC_01560, assembly GCF_045208415.1. NCBI lineage: Bacteria > Bacillati > Actinomycetota > Actinomycetes > Kitasatosporales > Streptomycetaceae > Kitasatospora > Kitasatospora sp. NBC_01560. The sequence goes on from NZ_CP109364.1 coordinate 4,084,940, forward strand.
ACCTGGCCGGTGACGAACATGTGGTGCGCCCAGACCGTGATCGACAGGCCCGTGATGGCGATCGTCGCCGCGACCAGGCCGGAGTAGCCGAACACCGGCTTGCGGCTGAAGACCGGGATGATCTCGGTGACGATGCCGAAGAACGGCAGGGCGATGATGTACACCTCGGGGTGCCCGAAGAACCAGAACAGGTGCTGCCAGAGCATCGCCCCGCCGTTCGCCGCGTCGAAGACGTGCGAGCCGAACCGGCGGTCCGACTCCAGGCAGAGCAGCGCGGCGGCCAGCACCGGGAACGCGAACAGCACCAGTACCGCGGTGAGCAGGATGTTCCAGACGAAGATCGGCATCCGGAACAGCGTCATCCCCGGCGCGCGGAGGCAGACGATCGTGGTGATGAAGTTGACCGAACCGAGGATGGTGCCGAAGCCCGAGAAGGCCAGGCCCATGATCCACAGGTCGGCGCCGAGCCCGGGGCTGCGCTCGGCGCTGTTCAGCGGCGCGTAGGCGAACCAGCCGAAGTCGGCCGCGCCGTCCGGGGTGAGGAAGCCGAACATCACGATCAGCGAGCCGAACAGGTAGAGCCAGTAGGCGAGCGCGTTGAGCCGGGGGAAGGCCACGTCGGGGGCACCGATCTGCAGCGGCATGATCCAGTTGGCGAACCCGGCGAACAGCGGCGTCGCGAACATCAGCAGCATCACCGTGCCGTGCATCGTGAAGAGCTGGTTGAACTGCTCGTTGGAGAGCAGCTGCAGCCCCGGCCGGGCCAGCTCGATCCGCATCAGCATCGCCATCAGACCGCCGAGCAGGAAGAACAGGAACGCGGTGGTGATGTAGAGGGTGCCGATCTGCTTGTGGTCGGTGGTGGTCAGCCAGCCGACCAGGGCCCGGCCGCGCCGGCGGCGGCGCACCGCGCGCGAGCGGTCGAACCGGGGCGTGCGCGACGGGCGCGGAGCCTGCTCCACGACGTCCTTCGGCAGAAGAGTCACGTGGCGCCTTCCGTAGTCGGGCCGGACGGGGGCCCGGCCCGCCGGTGACCGCCCGCCCGGGCCGACGGGCCGGGCCCGGACAGCGGTCGCCCCACCAGTACCAGGCGGCGGCCGCGACGCCCGTCGGCCGCGCGGGCCCGTCACCCGAACAGCCGCGGCCCGATTGCCCCGCGCCCCGGTCCGGCGGACGGTCGAAGTCCGTACGCCTTTCCGTACGCCTGTTCGGCTGCCGGTCGCGTCATGCCGCCGGCCCGGCTACGGCCCAGGAGGAACCCATGAGCAGCCCAGCGTCGTCGCCCACCCCCGACCAGCCCCCGCCCTGGCGATCCGGCACCGGGGCGCCGCCACCGCCGCCGTCGGTCAACCGGTTCAGCGACTGGGCACCCGGACTGGTGATCTTCGCGGGTGTCCTGATGCTGATCAACGGCTTCATGGAGGCGCTGCGCGGCATCATGGCGGTCGCCGACGACGACCTCTTCGTGACGACCCCGCGCTACGTGTTCCGGTTCGACCTCACCGGGTGGGGCTGGATCCACATCGTGGTGGGCGTGCTGGTCGCGGTGGTCGGTGCGTTCCTCCTCAAGGGCGCCTCCTGGGCCCGCTACGCCGGTATCGTGCTCACCGCGGTGAGCGCCCTGGAGAACTTCCTGGACCTGCCCTACTACCCGTTCTGGTCGATCGTCGTGATCGCCATGGACGTCTTCATCATCTGGGCGCTCTGCGTCTACCGCCCCGACGAGCTCTAGCCCGTGCGGGCGGTCCCCCCGCCGACCGCCGCCGCGCCCGGACCGAGCAGCACCGGTCCCGGGCGCGGCGACGTCCGGCCCGCCCGCAACGGCCCCGCCCCCGTCGCTCCCCGCAGCGGCCCCGGCCCGCCACGGCTCACACCCGGGCGCGCTGGGTGACCGCGATGCAGACCAGCACCGCCCCCGCCGTCAGCGGGGCCGCCGCCGGCAGGTCCTCGCCCAGCAGCAGCACCGACCAGACCAGCGTCAGCAGCGGCTGCGCCAGCTGGAGCTGACTGGCCCGCGGCACCCCGATCGCCGCCATCCCCCGGTACCAGAGCACGAACCCGCAGAACTGCGAGACGACCGCCGTGTACGCCAGCCCGGCCAGCGCCTTCGCACCCAGGTGGACCGGCTCGGCCGGCAGCGCGACCGCCGTGGTCAGCACGGTGACCGGCAGCGAGGCCACCGCCGCCCAGCCGATCACCTGCCACCCCGGGAGCTCCCGGGAGAGCCGCCCGCCCTCCGCGTACCCGGCCGCGCAGACCAGCAGCGCGGCGAACAGGCAGAGGTCCGCGACGGTCGGCCGCCCGTGGCTCTGCACCAGGGTGAAGGTGAGCACCGCCGCCGCCCCGGCCACCGCCGCACCCCAGAACGCCCGGGACGGGCGCCGGCCGGTGCGCACCGCCGCGAACACGGCGGTGGCGAGCGGCAGCACGCCGATGACGACCGCCGAGTGGGCCGTGGACGAGGCCCGCAGGGCCAGCGTGGTGAGCAGGGGGAAGCCGAGCACGCAGCCGGCCGCGACCACGAGCAGCCCGGGCCAGTGCCGCCGCGCGGGGACGGGGACGCGGGCCGCCGCCAGGCAGCCGGCGGCGAGCAGCCCGGCCAGCGCGCCGCGCAGCCCGGTCGACGTCCAGGGGCCGAAGCCGGTCAGGGCCCAGGCGGTGGCCGGGAAGCTGAAGGAGAACGAGAGGACGCCGAGCGCGGCCAGCAGCGTGCCGGAGCCGAAACCCGAGCCGGCGGGCGCGGCAGTCGCGGCCGGCGCGGCGGGTGCAGCAGTCGCGGCGGGTGCGGTGCTCGGCGCCGGGGCGGTCACCGCTCGCGGTGCTATCGCCGCGGGCCGGGTAGCGCTATCTTGTGCTGTCATGAACGAGCGTAGCAGCGTGGGCGATCTCGCGGGAATACTCCGGAGCGAGGTGGAGCGCTACCCCGAGGGGCGGAAGCTGCCGTCGAGCCGGGCCCTGGTCGAGCGCCACCAGGTCAGCCCGGTGACGGTCTCCCGGGCCATCGCCGTACTGGCCGCCGAGGGCCTGGTGGTCTCCCGGCCGGGTGCCGGGGTCTTCCGGGCAGCCGCCTTCGCCGGCACCTCCGGACCGCCGCCCGCCGCCCCGCCGCCCGCCCGGCCGGGCGACCTCTCCTGGCAGGAGGTCGCCCTGAGCGCCGACGGCGGCCTCCGCCTCGACGGCGCCCAGCCGCTGTTCGCCACCCTGAACGTGCCGCCGCCGGACGTGATCGACCTCAACGGCGGCTACCCGCACGCCGCACTGCTGCCGGAGCGGCTGCTCGCCGCCGCACTGGCCCGGGCCGGCCGGCGGCCCGGGGCCTGGGACCGGCCCCCGGTCGACGGGCTGACCGAGCTGCGCGGCTGGTTCGCCCGCGACATCGGCGGCAACAACGGTCCGCTCGGCGCCGGCGACGTCCTGATCACGGCCGGCGGGCAGAGCGCGCTCACCATCGCGCTGCGCTCGTTGGCCGCCCCGGGCGCCCCGGTCCTGGTGGAGTCGCCGACCTACCCCGGCATCCTCGCGGTCGCCCGCGCGGCCGGCCTGCGGGTGGTCCCCGTCCCGGTGGACGAGGACGGGGTGCGGACCGACCAGCTCGCCGCCGCCTTCGACGCCACCCGGGCCCGGCTCTTCGTCTGCCAGCCGCTGTTCCAGAACCCGACCGGCGCGGTGCTCTCCCCCGAACGCCGCACCGAGGTGCTGCGGATCGCCCGCACGGCCGGCGCGTTCGTCGTCGAGGACGACTTCGCCCGCCGGCTCGTGCACACCGACGCCCCCGCGCTGCCCCGGCCGCTCGCCGCCGACGACCCGGACGGCGTCGTGGTGCACCTGCGCTCGCTGACCAAGGCCGCCTCGCCCAACCTGCGGATCGGCGCGCTCACCGCCCGCGGCCCGGCCCTGCAACGGCTGCGGGCCACCCAGGTGGTGGACAGCTTCTTCGTGCCGCGGCCGCTCCAGGAGGCCACCCTGGAGCTGGTGGCCGATCCCGGCTGGGCCCGCCACCTGCGCACCCTCGGCGCCGAGCTCCGGGACCGCCGCACCGCCACCGTGGCCGCGCTCCGCCGCGAGCTGCCCGGCCTGCTCGGCGCGTACCGGCCGGGCGGCTACCACCTGTGGCTGCGGCTGCCCGACGGCACCGACGACACCGCACTCACCGCCGCCGCCCTGCGCGCCGGCGTCCTGATCACTCCCGGCCGGCCCTACTACCCGGCCGAACCGCCGGCCCCGCACCTGCGGCTGAGCTACGCCGCCGCCAACGGCCCGGCGCAGGCCGCCGAGGGCGTCCACCGGCTCCGCCGGGCGTACGAGGAGGTGGTGGGGGCGACACGGGGGTGACCGCCGGGCCGGGGCCGCCGGGCGTGGGCCGCTCCCCCCGGGCGGGCGCGGGAGCCTCAGCCCCGGTAGCCCGCCATCTGCTCCAGCCGGGCGATCCGCTCCGCCATCGGCGGGTGGGTGGAGAAGAGCTTCGCCCCGGCCTCGCCCGGCCGGAACGGGCTGGCGATCATCATGTGACTGGCCGTCTGGAGCTGCGGCTCCGGCGGCAGCGGCAGCTGCCGCGTCCCGGTCTCCAGCTTCCGCAGGGCGCTCGCCAGGGCGAGCGGGTCGCCGGTCATCCGGGCCCCGTCGGCGTCGGCCTGGTACTCGCGGGAGCGGCTGACGGCCAGCTGGATCAGCGAGGCCGCCAGCGGCCCGAGGATCATGATCGCGAGCATCCCGAACAGCCCCGGCCCGTCGTCGTCCTCGCTGCGGCCGAACGGCACCAGCCAGGCGAAGTTCACCAGGAACATCACCACCGAGGCGAGCGCCCCGGCGACCGAGGAGATCAGGATGTCCCGGTTGTAGACGTGGCTCAGCTCGTGCCCGAGCACGCCCCGCAGCTCGCGCTCGTCCAGCAGCTGCAGGATGCCGTCGGTACAGCAGACCGCCGCGTTGCGCGGGTTGCGGCCGGTCGCGAAGGCGTTCGGCGCCGGGGTCGGCGAGAGGTAGAGGCGGGGCATCGGCTGCCGGGCGGAGGTGGAGAGCTCGCGGACGATCCGGTACAGGCGCGGGGCCTCGATCTCGCTGACCGGCCGGGCCCGCATCGCGCGCAGGGCGAGCCGGTCGCTGTTCCAGTACGCGTAGGCGTTGGTGCCGAGCGCGACCAGCAGGGCGATCACGAAGCCGGTGCGGCCGAAGAAGCTGCCGATCACGAGGATCAGCGCCGAGAGGCCGCCGAGCAGTGCTGCGGTCCTCAGTCCGTTGTGCCGGCGGTGCACGGCAGGCCCTCCAATGGTGCGGTGGGGAAGCCCTCTCTGCCTCGTCCCTCTGCACGCTCAACGGGCGAGGCCGTCGGCCTTGTTCCCTTGTGACCAGCGCGACACCCGCTTGCCGCCGGGGCGGCCCGGCGGCCACCGCCGCACACGTCCGCGGCCCGTGCCCCGCCCCCGTGCGGCGGCCGTTCCGGCGGCGCGCCCGGCAGCCACCGTACGGCGGCCTCAGAACAGGGTGCCGCCGACCACCTGGAGGACCAGCTCCGGGGCCACCGAGAGCACCACGGCGGCACCGGCCGTGAGGCCCAGGGTGGCCGCCAGCGACACCGGCAGCCGGCGCCCGGAGTCGGCGGCGGCCGGCGCCGCCGCGTCGGCCGGGGCGAACAGGCGTGCCGTCCAGAGCAGGTAGTAGTACAGCGCGACGACCACGTTGACCGCCATGATCACCGCCAGCCAGCCGAGCCCGGCGTCGACCGCGGCGCGGAACACCACCACCTTGCCGAACAGGCCGATCACGCCGGGCGGCAGCCCCGCCAGGCAGAGCAGGAAGAAGGCGAGCGCCAGGGCCGTCCAGCGGCGCCGGGCGAACAGGCCGCGGAAGTCGTCGACGCTCGTCCCGGCCGTCCGGCCGACCGCGGCGACCACGCCGAAGGCGCCCAGGTTCACCACGCCGTAGATCAGCGCGTAGGCGGCGGTCGCGCCGAGCGCGTCGGTCCCGTCCGGCGCGTACCCGGCGGCGGCGAGCGGGACGAGCAGGTAACCGGCCTGGCCGACGGAGGACCACGCGAGCAGCCGCACCGCGCTGTACCGGGTGTCGAAGCGCTGCCGCAGCGCGCCGACGTTGCCGGCCGTCATGGTGAGGGCGGCCAGCACCGCGAGCACGAGGCCCCAGGTGTGCGCGTACGGGCGGAAGGCGATCGTGGTGACCAGCGCCAGGCCGGACAGGCCCGCCGCCTTGCCGACCACCGAGAGGTAGCCGGCCACCGGCAGCGGGGCACCGACGTAGGTGTCGGGCACCCAGAAGTGGAACGGGACGGCGGCGACCTTGAAGGCGAAGCCGACCAGGGTGAGCACCGCACCGGCCTCGGCCAGCGGCTTCAGCTGCGCAGGGGCGTGCGCCAGGCCGTCGGCGACGGCGCCCAGGTGCAGGCTGCCGCTCGCGGCGTAGACGAAGCCGACGCCGAGCAGCATCACGGCGGTCGCGGTGACGGAGGAGAGGAAGAACTTCAGCGCGGCCTCGGCGCCCCGGCCGTCCCGGCGCAGGGCCACCAGCGCGAAGGCCGGCAGCGAGGCCACCTCCAGCGCGATCACCAGGGTGGCGAGGTCGCGGGAGGCGGGCAGCAGGGCGGCGCCGGTGGCGCTGGACAGCAGCAGGAACCAGTACTCACCGCGCGGCAGCCCCGCGCCGGGGCCGTCGCCGGACGCGCCGTCGGACGCGCTGCCGTCGACGGTGTGCACCGAGAGCAGTGCGGCGATCAGCGCGCCGCCCAGCGCGAGCAGCTGGAAGACCAGCGCGAAGTGGTCGGCGACGTACGAGCAGCCCGCCGCGGCGGAGCCGCCGGGCAGTGCGCTGTCAGTGGCCGCTGCTACGTTCTGCGCACAGAAGGTCGCCCGGGGTGACCCCCCGGTGAGCGGAAGGAGGGCGGCGAGCGCGAGGGCGAGCCCGGCGACGGTGAGCCGGCCGAGCCACCTCTTGTGGCGCTCGGGCAGGAAGAGGTCGGTGACCAGTACGGCGAGGGCTGCCACGGCGGCGATCAGCGGGGGCGCGATCGCCACCCAGTCCACGGACTGGATGAGGCTGCCCGGGTCGGCTACGGCGAGGGAGGTCACAGTGGGCTGCCCCGTGGAGTGAGGTCCGAGTGCGGCGAGCTGGGGTCCGAGCATGCTCAGCCACCCCCGAGGAGGTGCTTGACGGCGGGGTCGGAGAGACCGAGCAGGAGCGCCGGCCAGAGCCCGGCCAGCAGGGTGAGGGCGGCCAGCGGCGTCCAGCTGACGGCCTCGTACGGGCGCAGGTCGGCGAGCTCGGCCACGGGGGCCGGCTGCTTCGGGTCGCCCATGCAGACCCGCCTGACCACGACCAGCAGGTACGCGGCGGTGAGGAGGGTGCCGAGGCCGGCCATGACCATGTAGGTGACGAACGCGGGGCGCGAGAGCCCCTCGGCCGGGTCGAACGCGCCGAACATCGCGAGCAGTTCGCCCCAGAAGCCGGCCAGCCCCGGCAGCCCCAGGCTGGCGACGGCGGCGAAGGCGAGCAGCGCGCCGATCCGCGGCGCCCGGCCGTACAGGGCTCCGCCGGTGGCGCCGGCCACGGTGTCGAGGTCCGCGGTGCCGTAGCGGTCCTTGAGCGCGCCCACCACGAAGAAGAGCAGACCGGTGATCAGACCGTGCGCGATGTTGGCGAACAGCGCGCCGTTGACGCCCACCTGGGTGAGGGAGGCGATGCCGAGCAGCACGAAGCCCATGTGGCCGACGGAGGAGTAGGCGATCAGGCGCTTGAGGTCGCCCTTCGCCCCCGGGCGGGCCAGCGCGAGACAGGCCAGCGAGCCGTAGACGATGCCGACCGCGGCGAACGCGCCCAGGTAGGGGGCGAGCGTCGCGGTGCCGTCGGGGACGACCGGGAGGAGGACGCGAACCAGACCGTACGTGCCCATCTTCAGCAGCACGCCCGCGAGCAGCACGGAGCCGACCGTCGGGGCGGCCGTGTGCGCGTCCGGGAGCCAGCTGTGCAGCGGCCAGGCCGGGGCCTTGACGGCGAGCCCGACCATGATCGCCAGCCCGGCGACCACCTGGGTGGTGTGGCTCAGGCCGTTGCCGTGCGCGGCGGCCAGGGCCTGCATGTCGAAGGTGCCCGCCTTGCTGCCGACCAGCAGGAAGCCGAGCAGCATCACGGCCGAACCGAGCAGCGTGTAGAGGATGAACCGGTTGGCGGCCGGCGCCTTCGCCCCGCTCCCCCAGCGAGCGATCAGGAAATACATCGGGATCAGCACGATCTCGAAGGCCAGGAAGAAGAGCAGCAGGTCCAGCACCGCGAAGGTGGCGAGCATGCCGACTTCGAGGAGGAGGAACAGGCCCACGAACGCCCGGGCCGACGGCACCTCCGCGCCCGCGGGCAGCCGCTTCTCCGAGTACAGCGCGCAGAGGAAGGTGAGCAGCGCGGTCAGCACGATCAGCGGGAGCGAGATGCCGTCCACGCCGAGGTGGAACCGGACGCCGATCGCCGGGATCCAGGACACGTCGGTGGTGGCCTGCATCCTGGCGGGCTCGTCGTGGTCGAAGCCGGCCGCCAGGACGGCGGTCAGCACCAGCACGACACCGGTGACGACGCTGTTCAGCCGCAGCGCGCGCCGGTCGGCGGCGGCCGCGTCCGGGCCGAACACCGGCGCCAGGGTGACGGCGGCCCCGGCCAGCGGCAGCGCCAGGAGGGCGATGAGGACCGCGTTCATCGGGGGCTCCTACGGGCTGCGGCGGTCGGAAGGGCCGGGCGGGCCGACCGGGTCGGGAGGTTCGGCCGGGTCGGGAGAGGGACGTACGGCATCCGCTACACCGCCACCAGGACGGCCAGCAGGACGACGCCGGCGAGCAGCGCGCTGAGGTAGGTCTGCACGTTGCCGGTCTGGGCGAGCCGGACGGCCCGCCCGAGCAGGTTCGCGCCGGCCCCGCTGCCGCGCACGTACGTCTCCACGACCTCGCGGTCGAGGAAGCGGACCAACTGCGCGGCGGCGGCCACCGGGCGGACGAACAGCGCGCTGTACAGCCGGTCGACGCCGAAGCCGTGCCGGGCCGGGCCGAACAGCGGGCCGAGCAGGGTGCGTCCGGGGTCGGCGACGATCACCTCGGCAGCCGGTGCCCCGGCCTGCTCGGGCACCCGGCCGGCCGCTGCGGGGGCGGGCCGGCCGGCCCCGAGCCGCGCCGTGGCGGAGCGCCAGGCGCCGTAGGCGAGCAGCACGCCGGCCACGGCGAGGCCGGTGCCGGTCACGGCGGTCACGGCCGAGGGCCGCAGCGAGCCGCCGTCCAGCAGGGCGGGCAGCCAGCCCGAGCGCAGTCCGGCCACGCCGAAGGCCATGGTCGGGACGGCCAGCACCCAGAGCGGCCAGCGCATCGCGGGCGGCTCGGCCGTGGCCGGGTCGGCCTCGTCCACCTCGGGCGAGTACGGCGCGTCCGCCTCGTGCGCGGCGGGATCCGCGGCGGCCGGGGTCGGGCCGGGTGCCGCCGAAGCGGCTGCGGCCGGGCTGTGGAAGGCCACCAGGAAGAGCCGGGTCGCGTACGCCGCCGTCAGCAGCGCGGTGAGCGCCGCCGAGATCAGCACGATCCACCCGGCCGCCTGCGGGACGGCCGAGGCCGGGCCCACGCCGTTGGTCAGCGCGTCGCCGTTGGCGGCGTGCTCGGCGGCGGTCAGCACCGCCTCCTTGCTGAAGAACCCGGAGAGCGGCGGCAGCCCGATCAGGGCCACCAGGCCGATGCCCATCGTCCAGTAGGCGTCCGGCACGCGATGGCGCAGCCCCGGCATCCGGGACATCTCGGAGATCGAGTTGGTGTGCGCGGCGTGGATCACGACACCGGCCGCGAGGAAGAGCAGCGCCTTGAACGCGCCGTGGCTGACCAGGTGGAAGACGGAGGCCTCGCGGTCGCCGCTGGCCAGCGCCCCGGCCATGTAGCCGAGCTGGCCGACGGTCGAGTAGGCGAGCACCCGCTTCAGGTCGTCCTGGGCGAGCGCGCAGAGCGCCGAACCGATCATCGTCACGGCGGCCATCACCGCCAGCACCACCAGCGCCGCACCGGAGAGCAGGAAGACCGGCAGCAGCCGGGCGACCAGGTAGATGCCGGCCGCGACCATGGTGGCGGCGTGGATCAGCGCGGAGACCGGCGTCGGGCCGGCCATCGCGTCCGGGAGCCAGGTGTGCAGCGGGAACTGCGCGCTCTTGCCGGCCACGCCGGCGAGCAGCAGCAGCGCGATCAGCGTCGGGTGGCCGAGCCGCCCGTCGGTGGCGGCGGCCAGCACGTCCGGGATCCGGAAGCTGCCGGCGTCGGCGCCGAGCAGGAAGATGCCGAACAGGAACGGCACGTCGCCGAGCTTGGTGACCAGGAAGGCCTTCAGCGAGGCCGAGCGGGCGTCGGCCGTCTCCCAGTGGTGGCCGATCAGGAAGTACGAGCAGATGCCCATCACCTCCCAGCCGACCAGCAGCACGATGAGGTCGCCCGAGTAGACGACCAGGAACATCGCGGCCGTGAAGAGCGAGACCAGCGCCGCGTACGACGGGTAGCGCGGGTCGTCCTTCAGGTAGGCGGTCGAGTACACCTGCACGCAGGTGGCGACCAGGCCGACCAGGACGGAGATCAGCGAGGAGTAGCCGTCCAGGTAGAAGCCGAGCGTGATGTCCGGGCCACCGGTCGGGGTGAGCCGGGTGCCGGCGTCCAGCACCTGGCCGGTCCCCAGCTGGAGCGCGACGACCAGGGCCAGCACGGCCGACACGGCGACCGGCACGATCGCCAGCGGCCGGGCCAGACCGGGCACCTTCTTGCCGGTGGCCAGGGTGGCGGCGGCCCCGAGCGCGGGCAGCGCGGGGACGAGGGCGGGCAGGGCGAGGTTCATGCGACGGCCTGGCCCTTCAGCGCCTCGGCTCCGGCCGGTGTCTCCTCGGCCGCGGACTCGGACGGGTCGCCGAGCGCAGTGACCCGGTCGACGTCCGCGGTGCCACGGGCCCGGAACAGCAGCAGCACGATGGCGAGCCCGAGACCGATCTCGGCGGCGGCGATGGTGATGGTGAACAGGGTGAGCGCCTGCCCGGCGTGCAGGGAGTCCCGCAGCCAGGCGTCGAAGGCGACGAGGTTGAGGTTGACGGCGTTGAGCATCAGCTCGACGGACATCAGCACCAGGACGACGTTGCGCCGGGCGAGCACGCCGTAGACGCCGACGCTGAACAGCAGCGCGGCGAGCACGGCGGGGTAGGCGAGATGCATCAGCTCTCCTCCGGCGGGACCGGCGAGGTCGGCAGGACCGGCGGGGTCGGCGAGGCCGGCGCATCCGACGGGACCGACGGGACCGGCGACTCCGCCGCCGGGGCGGGGGCCGCGGGCCTGGGCACCGTCGCGGCGACCGTCCCGTTCGAGCCCACCGGCCGGCCGGCCCGGATCCGCCCGGCCCGAGGCGCCGGCACCCGCCGGGCGTTCCCGCGCGAGAGCACGATCGCGCCGACCAGTGCGGCCAGCAGCAGCACCGAGAGCGCCTCGAAGGGCAGCACCCAGGTGCGGAACAGGCTGGCGCCGGTCACCGCCGCCGAGCCGCCGCCCGCGCCGAGGTCGATCCAGGACGTCCGGAAGGCGTCCACGACGAGCGTGACCAGCGTGCCGCCCGAGGCCAGCGCGACCACCAGGGCGACCCAGCGGTTGCCCGAGTCGGCGTCCGGCGAGCGCCCGATCGGCGCCCGGGTGAGCATCAGCCCGAACAGCACCAGGACGACCACCGAGCCGAGGTAGATCAGCACCTGCACCCAGGCGATGAACTCGGCCGTGAGCAGCAGGAACTCCACGGCGAGCCCGCCGAGCGCGGCCACCAGCCAGAGCGCGGCGTGCACCAGCTGCTTGGTGGTGACGGCCACGACGGCGGAGCCGAGCACGGCGATGCCGACCAGCAGGAAGACGATCTCGACCCCGGTCGGGGAGAGGAAGGAGCGCGCGGCCGGGTCCAGCGACCCGGTCGCGGCGAGCAGGGTGGCACTCATTCCGCGTCACCCTCCGTTCCAGCAGCCTCGGCGGCCTCCGCAGCCTCGGCGGCCTTGACCGCGGCGGCCACCAGCTTGTCCGCCGCCTTGCGGGCGGTGGCGATCTCCTTGGGCTCCTCGGCCGCCGGGTCCAGCGCCGGCGGCGCGGGGACGGTCCACATCCACTCGCGGAGCTTGTCCCGCTCGTGGGTCAGCTCCAGGATGTCGGTCTCCGCATACTCGAACTCCGGCGACCAGAACAGCGCGTCGAACGGGCACACCTCGATGCAGATCCCGCAGTACATGCAGAGCGAGAAGTCGATCGCGAACCGGTCCAGCACGTTGCGGGTGCGGGCGCGCGCGTTCGGGTCGGCGGCGGGCAGCGTCTCCTTGTGGGAGTCGATGTAGATGCACCAGTCCGGGCACTCACGGGCGCAGAGCATGCAGACCGTGCAGTTCTCCTCCAGCAGGGCGATCACGCCGCGCGAACGCGGCGGCAGCACGGGCTGGACCTCGGGGTACTGCGCGGTGACGCTCTTCCTCGTCATCGTCCGGAGGGTGACGGCCAGGCCCTTGGCCAGGCCGGCGCCGGGGAAGCTCATGCGCCCGCCTCGCTCTGCTCGGCAGGGGCGTCCGCCCGTGCGCGCCTGTCAGTGCTGGTCTCTCCCACGGCCTCCGGCCGGGGGTGTCCCCACCGCGTGGTCATGAGATCGCCACCTTGATGATGCCGGTGAGGGCGAGCTGGACGAGGGCGAGCGGGATCAGCACGATCCACGCGAACTTCATCAGCTGGTCCTCGCGCAGTCGCGGGTAGGTGACCCGCAGCCAGATCACCACGAAGGCCAGCGCGAAGGTCTTCAGGATCGTCCAGAGCCAGCCGAGCTGGTCCGGCAGCGGGCCGTGCCAGCCGCCCAGGAAGAGCACCGCGGTCAGTGCGGAGACGACCAGGATGCCCACGTACTCGGAGAGCAGGAAGAGCGCGAAGCGCAGGCCGGTGTACTCGGTGTACGCGCCGAAGATGATCTCCGAGTCGGCCACCGGCATGTCGAACGGCGGGCGCTGAAGTTCGGCCAGGCCGGCCGTGAAGAACACGAACGCGCCGATGATCTGCCACGGGATCCAGTACCACTGCCAGGCGTCCACGATCCCGGGCAGCGAGAGCGTCCCGGCCGCCATCGCCACGGAGGCGGCGGCGAGCACCATCGGCAGCTCGTAGGACATCAGCTGGGCGGCCGTCCGCAGACCGCCGAGCAGCGAGAACTTGTTCGCCGAGGCCCAGCCGGCCATCAGCTTGCCGATCACGCCGACGCCCATCACGGCGAGCACGAAGAAGAGCCCCGCGTCCACGGCCTGGCCGACGAAGCCGTCCGGGCCGACCGGGACAGCGAGCAGCACGAACAGGTACGGCAGCAGCGAGACGGCGGGCGCCAGCTGGAAGATCCGCCGGTCGGCGTCGGCCGGGACGATGTCCTCCTTCTGCGCGAACTTCACGCCGTCGGCGACGAGCTGCGCCCAGCCGTGGAAGCCTCCGGCGTACATCGGGCCGAGCCGGCCCTGCATGTGCGCCATCACCTTGTGCTCGGTCTGGCCGATGACCAGCGGGAGGGTGAGGAAGACGACGAGGGTGGCGACGCAGCGCAGCAACGTGTCGAGCAGGTTCACGCGCTGTCCCCGTCCTGGTCGGCCGGCTCGGCCGGGTTCTCGTTCCGCCCGCCCCGGGACGTCCCGTCCCCGGGCTCGGCACCCTCGGGCTCGGCACTCTTCGGCTCGGCACCGTGCGGCCGGTCACCCTGCGGCTCGTCGTGCGCGGGCACGGCGTGGTGCCAGGGCGCGTCCGCGGACTGCGTCCGGGCCGGCCGCTCCGGCTTCGCCTCGGCAGGTGCCCCGGGAGCACCCTCGGCGGCTGCCTCGGGGGCGCCCTCGGCGGCTGCCTGGCTCGCGGAGCCCTCGGAGACCGACCTGGTCCGGCGCGGCCGGTCGACGCGCACCGGCGGGGCGGCGGTCTCCGCCGCACCCTCCGCCGGCCCGGCGGCCTGCGCCGCCTCGTCGGCCTGGCTCACCGAGCCGTCGCCGACCGTCCTGGTGCGGCGCGGCCGGTCGGCCCGCACCGCGGGCCCGCCCTCGGCCGGCGCCGCACCGGCACCCGCCGCACCCGCGGCGGCCCGCGGCGTACGCGCCGCCGCGCCCGCCGCCCGGGCACCGCGCGCGGGCCGCTCGGCGACGGGCGGCAGGGTGCCCTTGAGCGGCCCCCACTCGTTCGGGTCGGGCACGCCGGGCGGCTGCATCTTGCGCCGCGCCGGCCCGTCGCCGTGGTCGGACTCGCCCGGCTCCTTGGCGCCCGGCCAGGCCTTGGCGACCCGGGCCGCGAGCACGAACTCCTTGCGCAGCGGGTGCCCCTCGAAGCCGTCCGGCAGCAGCAGGGTGGCGAGGTAGGGGTGGCCGGGGAAGTCGATGCCGAACATCTCGTGCGTCTCGCGCTCGTGCCAGGCGGCACCGGCGTAGACCGCGACGGCGGTCGGCAGGGCGGCCGCGTCGCGCGGCACCCGGGTGCGCAGCGCCAGGTGGCGCACGCCCGGGGCGTCGACGGAGGCCAGGTGGGCGACCACGGAAAAACCGTCGGCCAGCTCGTCGACGGCGCTCAGCCAGTCGAAGAAGCCCAGCCCCAGCGTGTCCCGGGCCGCGGTGAGCGCCTCGATCCAGTGCTCGGCGGGCACGTCGACGGTGATCAGCCCGTACGCCTCGGCGCCGGTGGCCCACTCGCCGACCGACGCCGCGTACTGCTCGGCCGTGCTCACGAGACGCCTCCTTCGGACGCGGCGGGGCGCTCGGTCGGGCTCTCGGTCGCGGGCCCCGCCACCAGCGGGCGGCGCAGCGCGGCGTCCGGCGCGGCGTACCGCTCGGGCAGCGACTCGGCGGCGATCTTCTCCTGGAGCTTGAGGATGCCCTGGAGCAGCGCCTCGGGCCGCGGCGGGCAGCCGGGCACGTAGACGTCGACGGGGATGATCTGGTCCACGCCCTTGGTGACGGAGTAGGAGTCCCAGTAGGGGCCTCCCGAGTTGGAGCAGGCGCCGAAGGAGATGACGTACTTCGGCTCGGGCATCTGCTCGTAGAGGCGCTTCACGGCGGGGGCCATCTTGTCGGTGACCGTCCCCGAAACGATCATCAGATCGGCCTGCCGGGGGCCCGGCGCGAACGGGATGACACCCATGCGGATGAAGTCGTGCTTGGCCATGGAGGCGGCGATGAACTCGATCGCGCAGCAGGCCAGGCCGAAGTTGAAGCACCAGAGGCTGTAGCGGCGTCCCCAGTTGAGGACCACCTTGACCGGGTCCGGCGCGAGCCGGGCCAGCGGGCCGAGGCCGCGCCGCTCGACGGCCGCACCGGGGCGTGCCGGGTCCGGCAGTCCCAGCGGGACCGGGCCTCCGGCGGCACCGTGCGCGTGCGCGTGGTTGTGCGTCACGTCCATTCCAGCACGCCCTTCCTCCAGGCGTAGAGCAGCCCGACCGCGAGGAAGCCGATGAAGACGAACATCTCGATCAGCGTCCCGGCGCCGTATCCGGCGGAGGCGAAGACGGTCGCCCACGGGAACAGGTAGATCGCGTCGACCGCGAAGATCACGTACAGAAAGGCGTAGACGTAATAGCGGACCTGGGTGTGCGCCCAGTCCTCCCCCACCGGGTCCACGCCGCACTCGTAGGCGAGGAGTTTCTCCGGCGAGTACACCACCGGCCGCAGGAGCCGGTTGGCGGTGAACGCCACGGCGACGAAGAGCACGCCGACCACGGCGAGCAGGCCCATCGCGGCATACGCGTCGAAGTAGCCGCTACCGACCGCCGGGTCGGCAGCAACGGCAGCTGCCGGCTGCCCCTCCATGCCACTCGCCTCCACATCGGCCGTGGAAACCGCCCGTCGGGGCAGTTCTACGACGTTTCTTTACACGGTCATAACCTTCGCCAATGCGTGAGTCTAAGTGCACCGCCGCGCAGCGCCGTACCCCGCCCGATCCGCAAGACGACCGGTGGACACCTCGCGGACGCCGCTCCGGCTCCCCGCGGCCGGACGGTCCCGTTCCGGGGGTGGGGATAACCCCCGGCCGGGAGGACGTATCACCCCCATGGCCCTGGCGGCCCCTTTCCGGGGAAGCTGGGGATCACCAGCTCGACCGACAGGAACGGTAGATCCAGATGAAGTCTCTGCACCGCCGCGCGGCGGACGCCACCGAGGAGCAGGGCGCGCAGACGGAACGCGCTCCCCTGTACGGCGCGCGGATGTGGCGGCAGGCCGGCCAGCTGATGCTCAACCTGCCGCTCGGCATCGCGGGGTTCGTCTTCACCGTCGTGATGCTCTCGGTCGGCCTCGCCCTCTCCGTCACGGTGATCGGCCTGCCGCTGCTGGCCGCCGGACTGGCCGGCTGCCGCGGGCTGGGCGCCGTCGCCCGCCGCCGGGCCCGGTGGGTGCACGGCTCCGCGGTGAGCGAGCCCGAGCCGGTCCAGCGGCCCCGGCCGGGCGTCACGGGCTTCGCGATCGCGCACCTCACCGATGCGCTGAGCTGGCGCTCGGCCCTCTACAACGTGCTGCTGCTGCCCTGGGGCCTGCTGAGCTTCGCGGTGACGCTGATCTGCGTGATCATCGGCTGGCCGGCCCTGCCCTGGGTGGTCCGCTTCGAGGCGGCGATCGACCGGATGCTGGTCGAGACCCTGCTGCACCAGGGCGCCCTGTCCGAGCGGGTGCGCGAGCTGGAGGACGACCGCGGCACCGTGGTCGACACCGCGGCCGCCGACCTGCGCCGGATCGAGCGCGACCTGCACGACGGGGCCCAGGCCCGGCTGGTGGCGCTGGCGATGGACCTCGGCCTGGCCAAGGAGCGGCTGCGGGAGACCGAGACGCCGGAGGACGTGCAGGCCGCCGCCAGGATGGTCGACAACGCGCACGGCGAGGTGAAGCTCGCCCTCCAGGAGCTGCGTGACCTCGCCCGCGGGATCCACCCGGCGGTGCTCACCGACCGCGGCCTGGACGCGGCGCTCTCCGCGGTGGCCGCCCGCTGCACGGTGCCCGGCGGGGTCAAGGTGAACGTCGAGCTGAAGGGTGCGGACGGCACGGTGGAACGCCCGGACTCCGCGGTCGAGGGAATCGCCTACTTCACCGTGAGCGAGCTGCTGACCAACGTCTCCAAGCACTCCGGCGCCCGCTCGGCCACGGTCGACGCCTGGCGGGCCGGGGACCAGCTGATGCTGCTCGTCCAGGACGACGGCAAGGGCGGCGCGGCGCCGTACCCGGGCAGCGGCCTCGGCGGGCTGGCGGAGCGGATCCGGGCGGTCGACGGCGTCTTCCTGGTGGAGAGCCCGCACGGCGGGCCGACCACCGTCACCGTCGAGCTCCCCTGGCACACCCGCGCCGCCCGCCGCTGACCCGCGACCACCGCCGGGGCGGCCGCCGGACACGGAACGCCGCCGGCCCGGACGCCGAGGGGCCGGGACGTCGTCGAGGCAGTCGACGACGTCCCGGCCCGTTGCCGTACGCCGGCCGCCCGCGAACCCTTGCGCGGTGTGCGGGCTGTCGGCGTACGGAGCCCAACCCCCGGCCCGCCCTAGGGCGTGGCCAGGGTGCCGAGGGTGACGTCGGCCGTCTTGCTCTGCCCGTCCCGGGTGAAGGTGACGGTCGTTCTGCTGCCCGGAGTGAGCGAGGCCAGTGCGGTGGTGAGCGAGTTCAGCGAGTCGACCGGGGTGTCCCCGACCTTGGTGATCACGTCGCCGGCCTGGATGCCCGCGGCGTCGGCCGCGCCGCCCGAGGCGACCGCGACCACCACGGCGCCGGCCGGGCGGAAGTCCTGGTCGAAGTACGTCCGGGCGGTGATGCCGAGCGCGGCCCGCCCGGAGTTGGTGACCTTCCCGTCCTTGATCAGCTGGTTCGCGATGCTGGTGACGGTGGACGCCGGGATGGCGAAGCCGATGCCCGGCGCGGCCGCGCCGTTGGCCTCGGGTTCGGTGGCGGCCAGCGTGTTGATGCCGATCACCTGGCTGTTCAGGTTGACCAGCGCGCCGCCGCTGTTGCCCGGGTTGATCGCGGCCGAGGTCTGCACCATGTTGCCGATGGTGGCCCCGGGCGAGCCCTCGCTGTTGGGCTCCGAGACGGTCCGGCCGGTGGCCGAGACGATGCCCTGGGTGACGCTGCTGGAGAGGCCCAACGGACTGCCCATGGCCAGCGTGATCTGGCCGAGCTCGACCTTGGCGGAGTCCGCGAAGGCGGCCGGCTTGAGGCCGCCCGGCGGGCTGCTCAGCCTGATCACCGCGAGGTCGGAGTCCGGGTAACTGGCGACGAGCGTGGCGTCCAGCGGCTTGGTGCTGTTGGCCAGGGTGACGGTGAAGGTGGTGGCGGTGCCGACCACGTGGGCGTTGGTGACGATGTCGCCCTTGTTGTCGTAGACGATCCCGGAGCCGAGACCGCTCGCCGTGGTGATCTGCACCACCGACGGCAGCACGTCGGCGATGACCCGCTGGTAGTCGATCTGGAGCTGGTTGCCCCCGGCCGGCTGGGCGGATCCGGAGGCGCCCGTGGTGGTCGAGGCCGAGGTCGACGAGGACGAGGACGAGCCGCTGCTGCACCCGGCCAGCGCGAGTGCGGTCAGCGCGGCGACCGTCCCGGGAACGGCGAACCGGCCTCCGAACGCCTTGGGACCGGTGGGGCGCGGCCCGGCCGGGAGCGGGCGGGTGGGCTCCTTCTTGCGGTTCACCTTGGCTGCCTCCGATTCCCTCACCAGACAGAGATCTTTGTCAGCATTTCACCGTTATGTCCGAATCGCCGCCCCGACTCGCCCGGTGCCGCGACGAGTCGCCGGACACGCCCCGGGCGGGGCCGGCAGCGCCCCGCCGGGTCCCCGGCGACGATGCCGGCACCCCCTAGGATGCGGGGCATGACTTGGTTGCTCACCGGCGGCGCGGGCTACATCGGGCGGCACGTGGCGCACCAGCTCGTCGCGGCCGGCGAGCGGGTGGCGGTGCTGGACGACCTCAGCACCGGCGACCGCACCCGGCTGCCGTCCGAGGTCGCGCTGATCGAGGGCTCCACCCTGGACCGCCCCGCGCTGGACGCGGCGCTGCGCACCCACGGCGTCCACGGCGTGCTGCACTTCGCCGCGAAGAAGCAGGTCGGCGAGTCGGTCGAGCGCCCCTTCCACTACTACCGGGAGAACCTGACCGGCCTGCAGACCGTGCTGGAGGCCGCCACCGAGGCCGGGGTGAAGCGCTTCCTGCTCTCGTCGTCCGCGGCCGTCTACGGCATGCCCGACGTCGAGCTGGTCAGCGAGTCCGCCCCGTGCGTGCCGATGAACCCCTACGGCGAGACCAAGCTGGCGGGCGAATGGCTGGTCGCGGCGGCCGGCCGGGCGTACGGCCTCTCGACCGTCTCGCTGCGCTACTTCAACGTGGCCGGCTCGGCCTCGCCCGAACTGGCCGACGACGGCGTGTTCAACCTCGTCCCGATGGTCTTCGAGCGGATCACCGCCGGGCGGGCCCCGCGCATCTTCGGGGCCGACTACCCCACCCCGGACGGCACCTGCGTGCGCGACTTCATCCACGTCGCCGACATCGCCTCCGCCCACGTGGCGGCCGCCCGTCGGCTGGCCGCCGACCCGCCCGGCGGGACGTCCCTGGTCCTCAACATCGGCCGCGGCGAGGGCGTCAGCGTCCGGGAGATGCTGGACGTGATCGGCAAGGTCACCGGCTACGACACCACCGGCGAGGTCACCCCGCGCCGGGCCGGCGACCCGGCCCGGGTGGTCGCCTCCGCCGAGCTGATCCGGCGCGAGCTGGGCTGGACCGCCCGGTACGGGGTCGAGGAGATGGTGGCCTCGGCCTGGGACGGCTGGTGCGCCCGCCACCCGGAGGCCCGCAAGTCCTAGGGCACAGCGGCCCGGACCGCGTGCGGTCCGGGCCCCACGGGCCCCCGGTACGGCCGCACAGCCGCACGGCTAGTGCGACGGCACCGCCGTCCCGTAGAAGGCGTCCAGCGCGTAGACGCAGCGGTCCTTGCTGCCGACGAAGACCTTCCCGCCGACCGCCACCGGCGAGCCGGTGAGCTCACCCTTGGTGCCGAGCTCCCAGCGCAGCTGACCGCTGGCCAGGTCCAGGGTGTGCAGCGAGTGGTCCCGGCTGCCGAGGTGGACCAGGCCGTCGGCGACCGCCGGGGAGCCGACGATCTCGCCCCGCGCCGTGTACCGCCAGCGCTCCCGGCCGGTGGCCGCCTCGAAGGCGTACAGCACCTCGCCGCTGCCGACCAGCACCATGCCCTCCCCGACCACCACCGGCTCGGCGCCCTGGCGGGCGCCGGTCGCACCGCGCCACCGGTCCCGGCCGGTGGCCGCGTCCAGCGCGTACACCGTGCCGAGGTAGTCGGCGACGTACACCGTGTCCGCGTCCAGCGCGGGCGGGGTGAAGAGCACCACCGGGGCGTCGAAGCGCCAGCGCTCGACGCCGCTGGCCGCGTCCAGCGCGAACACCCGGGTGCCGGCCGTCACGTACAGCACCCCGGCCCGCTCGACCGGGCGGGACGGCACGTCCTCGCCGACCGGGAAGGACCAGCGCAGGCCCGCACCGCGCGGGTCCACGCAGCGCAGCCGCCCGCCGCCGTAGTAGTACGCGGCGCCGCCCACCAGGGCCGGACCGGACTGCGGGTTCTCGTAGTCCTGCTGGGCGTCGTCGGCGCGCCACAGTTCGGCGCCGCCGGCCGCCGAGCGAAGCTGCACCCCGCCGCCCCGGACGCCGCAGCAGAGCACGCCGTCGGCGGCGTCCAGCGAGTAGACCCAGCCGTCCAGGGACTGCCGCCAGCGCTCGGTGCCGTCCGCGACGTCCACCGTGTAGAGATGCGGGCCGTCGGCCGCGTGCACCCGGCCGGCGTCGACGGCGAGCGCCCAGGCGACGTCCCGGGTCTTGTAGCGGCGCTGGCCGGAGGCGATGTCGAGGGCGTGCACCTCGAAGCTGGAGACGAAGAGCGTGCCGTCGGCGACCACCGGGGTGCCCCAGACGTCGTTGGACATCCGGAACCGCCAGGGGCGCCAGCGGACGGCCCGCACCGGCGGCGGGGTGGCCCGGCGGACCCAGTCGGTCTCGGCGGGCGCGGTGCCCGGCCCGGCCTGTTCGGCGCGCGGTCCGGGGCCTATCCGCACCGAGGCACCGGGCAGCCGCACCTCGGCGGCGTTCTCCCCGGCGACGGGGGCGCGGTGCCGGCGGGGGGCGGCGATCTTCTCGGTGGCGGCCTCGGTGTCCGGCGCGAGGGGTGCCGGCGCGGCGTGCACCGGTCCGGTGCCGGGCGGGTTGTGGTGGCCGGCCGGGTGGCGGGTCCGCGGGTCGGCCTGGCCGGGCCGCTGCGGGGGCACCGGCGGCTGCTGGTGCTGCACCGGCTGCGGCTGGGGCTGCGGGGGCACCGGCTGGGGCTGCGGGGTGGGCGGCTGGCGGCGGCCGCGCTTGCGCTCGATCAGCTCCAGCGCGTTGGGCGGCAGCCAGTCCCCCGCCTCACCGGAGGCGTCGTCCCGGGAGAACAGGTGCGGGGCCAGCTCGGCCTGGATCTGGGCCGGGGACGGCCGGTGCTCGGGGGAGGGCCGCATGCAGGCGCGGACCAGGTCGACCAGCTCGGCCGGCAGGCCGGAGAGGTCGGGCTGGTCGCGCAGCAGCTGGAAGACGGTCTCGACCGGGTTGGCGCCGCGGTACGGCGGGTGCCCGGTGGCACAGAAGACCAGCAGCGAGCCGAGCGAGAAGACGTCGCTGGCGCCGGAGACGCTGCGGCTGTCCCGGGCCTGCTCCGGCGACATGTACGCGGGGGTGCCGACCGCCACGTTGGTCATGGTGAGCCGGGTGCTGGAGACGCCGGCGGCGATGCCGAAGTCGATCACCCGCGGGCCGTCCTCGACCACCAGCACGTTGGAGGGCTTGAGGTCGCGGTGGACGAGCCCGGCGGCGTGGATCGACTGCAGCGCCTCGGCGATGCCGGCCACCAGCCAGCGCACGGCCCCCACCGGCAGCGGCCCGCAGTCGGTGACCAGGTCCTCCAGGGAGGGCGCCGGGACGTACGCGGTGGCCAGCCAGGGCACCCGGGCGTCGGCGTCGGCGTCCACCACCGCCGCGGTGTAGAAGCCGCCGACCGTCTTGGCCGCCTCGATCTCCCGGGCGAAGCGGACCCGGAACAGCTCGTCCTCGGCCAGTTCCCCCCGGACGGTCTTGATGGCCACTCGCCGGCCGGACGCGGAGCGCGCCAGGTAGACCAGGCCCATCCCGCCCGCGCCGAGTCGCCCGAGCACCTCGAAGGGCCCGATCCGCCTCGGATCGTGCGCCGTCAGCTGGTCCACTCCGCTGCCACCTCCCCGTATCCCGCACACCCGCCACGGGGTGCCGGACCCGATTCTCCAATGCCGCCCGGCCCATCTCCAACCTCCCCCGCCCGGAACGGACCACGGGACTACCGTCCGTGCGCCATCGGCCGGGAGCCCGGGCCGCCCCCGGCGGCCACCGACCGTCCACCGCTGCGCCGACGGCCCGCCACCGGGCGGCGGGCGGCCAGCGTCAGGTCAGTGGCGCCGGAACGGCCGGATTCTGACGTCCGCTCCGGCGGCGGGTGCTCCCGGGCTCGCCGGACTCCGCCCGGACTCCGCCCGGAGCGGAATTGAGGATTCCGTCGATCGTCACGCTCTGTCACCCGACCACCCCTCAGCGGAGGGGTCGTCACGCTGTGGGGTCATAAGCACACGGGGGGGCTACAACAGGGGGCCGAGAACGCCGGAAATTATTCGTCCGAAGTGGTTGACAGCCCTATACCAACCCCCGGGCGGAGTAATTGTCACATCACCGAATCGCGCCAAGATCGAGCCACGGTAAGCTGACGGCATGACAGGACAAGTTCGCACCGTCGACGGTCGCGTCGCCGGGCGACGCGGACAGGAGACGCGGCAGAAGCTGCTCGACTGCCTTCGCGAGATGCTCAGCACGTCGCCCTATCGGGACGTCAAGGTCATCGACGTCGCCCGTATGGCGGGTACCTCCCCCGCGACCTTCTACCAGTACTTCCCGGATGTCGAGGGCGCTGTCCTCGAAATCGCCGAGGAAATGGCCAAGGACTCCGACGCCCTCAAAGAGCTGGTGGCCGGAAAGTCCTGGGCAGGGAAGTCCGGCACGGCCACTTCGGAAGAACTGGTCGACGGATTCCTCGCCTTCTGGCGCAAGAACGACGCCATTCTCCGAGTGGTCACGCTCGGTGCCGCCGAAGGGGACAAGCGGTTCTTCAAGATCCGCATGACGGTCCTCAACGCGGTCGCCAAGCCGCTCACGGATGCCGTCAAGGAACTCCAGGCGAAGGGGCAGGCCGACAAGTCGCTCGACCCGGCCGCCGTCGCCGGCGCACTGGTCTCGCTGCTCGCCTCGGCGGCCGAGCACCAGAAGGCCTTCACCTCCTGGGGCGTCAAGGTCAAGGACCTCAAGCCCAACCTCGCTCCCCTGGTGTACCTGGGTGTCACCGGCAAGAAGCCGCCCAAGTAGACCGATCCGCCTACCCACCCATCCGCTCCGCGCGCAGCCCCGGCCTCCTGTCCGGGGAACGACGGACGGCGGCCGTGTCCTCGGGGGAGGTCCGCCGGCGGTCCGCAGCGCGCCAGACATGCCGGTGGGCGGACACCCCCGCAAGGGTGTCCGCCCACCGGCACGTGCGTTTCAGGGCCCCCGCAGCGGCCCGCGGGGCCGCTCCGGGCCCCGGGAGGCCCCAGCAGTGCACCGGGGGGCCGGAAAGCCGCTCAGGGGCAGCGGACGACCTGCCCCGCGTACGCCAGGCCGCCGCCGAAGCCGAACAGCAGCACCGGGTCGCCGGGCGACAGCTCGCCGCGCTCGACCAGCTTGGAGAAGGCCAGCGGGATCGAGGCGGCCGAGGTGTTGCCCGACTCGACCACGTCCCGGGCGACCACCGCGTCGGGCGCGCCCAGCTTGGCCGCGATCGCGTCGATGATCCGCAGGTTCGCCTGGTGCGGCACGAAGCCCTTCAGCTCCGAGGGCTCGATCCCGGCCTTCTCGCAGGTCTGCCGGGCCAGCGGGGCGATCTGGGTGGTGGCCCAGCGGAACACCGACTGGCCCTGCTGGCTGATCACCGGATCCCAGCCCGTGATCACCACGGCGTCGTTCTTCTCCGGCTCCGAACCCCAGACCACCGGGCCGATGCCGGGCTCGGCGCCGTCCTCCTGCGCCTCCACCACCGCGGCGCCGGCACCGTCGCCGAAGATCACGCAGGTGCTGCGGTCGGTCCAGTCGATGGTGTCCGACATCCGCTCGGCGCCGATCACCAGGGCGGTGCGGGCCGCTCCGGCCCGGATCGCGTGGTCCGCGGTGGCCAGCGCGTACGAGAAGCCCGAGCAGACCGTGTTGATGTCGTAGGCGGCCGGCGACCGGATGCCGAGCCGTGCGGCGACGGCGGCGGCCGTGTTCGGGCTGCGCTCGACCGCGGTGCAGGTCGCGACCACGACGAGGTCGACGTCGGCGGCGGTGCGACCGCTCTTGGCCAGCGCCTTCTGGGCGGCCTCGGTGGCGAGGTCGACCAGGGTCTCGCCCTCGGCGATGTGCCTGGTCCGGATCCCCACCCGGCTGCGGATCCACTCGTCGTCGGTGTCGACCAGCACCGCCAGGTCGTCGTTGGTGAGGACCTTCGGGGGCTGGTAGTGGCCGAGTGCCACAATGCGCGAACCGCTCATACAGCCACTCAACCGGGTTACCCACTGGTCAGCCGGGCGCGACCGGCTACAGGATCCGACCCCGGAACCTGTAGGAGGCCGACAAGGGGCGTTGCGGCGACTGGGTCGTGACCAGCGGGCCCGGCCGGATCGCGCAGGGTTTCAGGCCGCCAGCGAGGCCGCGTCGCCCATCACGATCACCGGGTGGGCGGCCGGGTCGAGAGCCCGGATCAGCTCGGCCATCTTGTCCTCGGGGACGGAGACGCAGCCGTGCGTCGGGCCGCCGTGGTCGACGTGGATCCAGATCCCGCCGCCCTTGGTCGAGCCGTTGGGGCGGCGCGGGTCGAGCGGGGAGTTGCCGGCGACCCGGTTGTAGTTGATCGCGACGACGTAGTCGAAGGAGCCGGCCAGCGGCTCGCCCGCGAAGCCCTTGCCGGAGACCACGAAGTCGGCGTCCTTGTCGTACGGGAGCTTGCTGCCGGGGTCGGCCTTGCGACCGCCGGCGTCGGTCAGCGAGAAGACGCCGATCGGGCTGCGCAGGTCGCCCTCGTTGTGGTCGGTGGTCCAGCCCTTGTTGGCGTTGTGGCCCTGCCAGGTCTCGCCGGCCAGCCAGCGGCCCTCGGCGGTCCTGGTCCAGAGCGTGACGGCCGTCCGGTTGGCGTCCTTGTCCTGGCCGGAGGCGAGCACCACCTGGTTGGTCTCGGCAGGTATCCGGGCCGTGAAGGCGGCGCCGAGGCCGGGTATCGCGACGACCGAGCCGTCCGGGCGGGCCTGGCTGCGGTCGGCGGCGGGCGCCTCGGTGTGCCGGTCCCCGGCGGCCTGGGCGGTGGCGGGGGCCGGGGCACCGGCGGCCGGGGAGGGCCGGTCCGGGGTGGCGAGGCCGTCCGGGCCCGGGCCGTCGGCGGCGGTCACGCCCGGCTTGGCGGCGTCCTGGCCGACGGTGTACCAGCCGGCGGCGGCCGCCAGCAGCAGCGCGGTGCCCGCCGTCACGGCCTTGCCGGTGTACTTCTTCTGCTTGGCCTTGCGGCGGTGGCCGCGCGCGGCCGCCCGGCCGCCGGCCGGGGCCGTGGAGGCCGCCACCGTCACCGGGGCCAGGGGCACCGGCCCGGGGACGAGCTCGTCGGCGTACAGCGGCCCGGGCTCCGGCTCGTACGACCGCACGGGCTCGGCGGGGCCGGCCGCGGGGTACGCCTGGAAGGGCCGGTCGTAGGCGTCGTAGCCGTCCGCGGCGGGGTGGGCCCGGTCCGGCCGGGCCTGCGTCCCGTAGCCCTGGGTCCGGTAGTCCTGGGTCTCGTGGCCCTGGCCCTGCTGGTCCTGCTGGCCCTGGTAGGCCTGCTGACCGTACTGCTGCGGGTACCCGTACGCCCCCCGGCCGCCGCCGGCCCCGTAGGCCTCCGGCGCACCGTACTCGGTGTACTCGGCGTACTCGGTGTACTCGGTGTACGAGGGCTGCTCGGTGTACGAGGGCTGCTCGTAGACCCCGTAGGACTGCTGCGGCACCGCGTCCCCCGGCCGGTGAGCCGGTTCGTGCATCGGCTCGTGCGGCGGGTACGCGGTGGCGCGATGGGAACCGGACATGCGGCCGATCCTGCCAAACGGAGGGCCCGTTGGGAAACCCGGAGTCTGTGCGGGAGCCGTGAAGGCCACGCCGCCCCGGCGGGACGACGACGCCCCCCGGGCCGGTGACGGCCCGGGGGGCGCAGCAGAATCCCTGGTCGGGCGCCGGGTCAGAGACGCATCGCCTGCGGGGTCTCGCGGCGCGTCAGGTCCGGGCCGTCGTACTCGCGGATGATCTCGTAGCGGGTGTTGCGCTCCACCGGGCGGAAGCCGGCGTCGCGGATCAGGCCGAGCAGGTCGTCCCGGCCGAGCTTGTTCGGGGTACCGAAGTTGTCCGCGTCGTGGGTGATCTTGTACTCGACCACCGAGCCGTCCATGTCGTCCGCGCCGTGGCTGAGCGCCAGCTGGGCGGTGGTGACGCCGTGCATCACCCAGAAGACCTTGACGTGCGGGACGTTGTCGAAGAGCAGCCGGGAGACGGCGAAGGTCTTCAGCGCCTCGGCGCCGGTGGCCATCTCGGTGCGCGCCATCAGCCTGTTGCGCACGACGCCGTCCTTGGAGTCGTGGAAGTCGTGCTGGTAGCGCAGCGGGATGAAGACCTGGAAACCGCCGGTCTCGTCCTGCAGCTCGCGCAGCCGCAGCACGTGGTCCACCCGGTGGCGGGGCTCCTCGATGTGGCCGTACAGCATCGTGGACGGCGTCTTGAGGCCCTTGCTGTGGGCGAGCCGGTGGATCCGGGACCAGTCCTCCCAGTGGGTGTCGTGGTCGACGATGTGCTGGCGGACCTCCCAGTCGAAGATCTCCGCGCCGCCGCCGGTCAGCGACTCCAGGCCGGCGTCGATCAGCTCGTCCAGGATCTCGTCGGCGGGCAGGCCGCTGATCTTCTCGAACCAGTGGATCTCGGTGGCGGTGAAGGCCTTCAGCGAGACGTTCGGCAGGGCCGCCTTCAGCTCCCGCAGCGAGCGCGGGTAGTAGCGCCACGGCAGGGTCGGGTGCAGGCCGTTCACGATGTGCAGCTCGGTGAGGGAGTCCACCTCCATCGCCTTGGCCAGCCGGACGGCCTCCTCGATGCGCATCGTGTACGCGTCCTTCTCGCCCGGCTTGCGCTGGAACGAGCAGTACGCGCAGGAGGCGCTGCACACGTTGGTCATGTTGAGGTGGCGGTTGACGTTGAAGTGGACGACGTCGCCGTTCTTCTGCGTCCGCACGTGGTGGGCCAGCCCGCCCAGCCAGGCCAGGTCGTCGCTCTCGTAGAGCGCGATCCCGTCCTCGCGGGTCAGCCGCTCACCCGCGTAGACCTTCGCCTCCAGCTCGCGCTTGAGCCCTGCGTCCATGCGGTGCCCCGCCTCCTCCGACTTCGATTCCTTGCCGGAACGAGCGTACGCCTATGCACCCCGCGGACCTGGCCTCGGCCCGCCCCCGGACGCGCGGTCAGTGCGCGAGCAGCTCGGCGAGCAGCGCGGGCTCGATGTTGCCGCCGCTGACCACGGCCGCCACCGCCTGGCCGCCCAGCTCCGCCTTCCGGTGGAAGTACGCGGCCGGGGCGACGGCGCCGGAGGGCTCGGCGACCAGCCGGCCGCGGCGGGCCAACAGGGCCACCGTGGCGCGGATCTCGTCCTCGCCGACGGTGACGATGTCGTCCACGTAGGCGGTGATGTGCTCGAAGGGCAGCACGCCGACCGAGGGCGTGCGCAGCCCGTCCGCGACGGTCCGGTAGGTGTCCGCGACCGGCCAGGCCACCCGCTCGCCGGCCCGCAGGCTGGCCTGCGCGTCGGCGGCCAGCTCGGGTTCGACGCCGATCACCCGCACACCCGGACGGGTGAGCTTGAGTGCGGCCGCCGTCCCGGAGATCAGGCCGCCGCCGCTGACCGGCACCAGCACGGTGTCCAGCCCGGCCGGGGCGTCCTCGGCGATCTCCAGACCGACCGTGCCCTGGCCCGCGATGACGAACGGGTCGTCGTACGGCGGCACCCAGACGTAGCCGTGCCGCTCGGCGAGCTCGCCGGGCACGGTGTCGCGCTCCTCCGGGCCGACCAGCAGCACCTCGGCGCCGAACGCGCGGGTGGCGTCGACCTTGACCGCGGGCGAGGTGTCCGGCATCACGATCACGGCCTTGATGCCGAGCAGCCCGGCCGCGTAGGCCACCGCCTGCGCGTGGTTGCCGCTCGACTGGGCGACCACGCCGCGGGCGCGCTCCGGCCCGGTGAGCGCCGCGAGCCGGTTGTAGGCGCCGCGGGTCTTGAAGGCACCGGTCGGCTGGAGGTTCTCCGGCTTGAGCCAGAGCCGGCGCTCACCGTCGGCCGCCCAGGGGGCGGGGACCAGCGGGGTCCGTACCGCGACCCCGGCGATCCGCTGCCGGGCCGCGCGCAGCTCCTCCAGACCGACCAGTGCCATCGGACTACTCTCCTTCGACCAGGGGGAGTTCGCTGACCCGGTTCTCCCACTTCGTGGAGAGTACGACGGTCGTGCGGGTCCGGGCCACGCCCTTCGTCCCGGAGATCCGCTTGACCGCCGACTCCAGGCCCTCCACGTCCGGCACCCGGACCTTGAGCATGTACGAGTCGTCACCGGCGATGAACCAGCAGTCCTCGACCTCGTTGAGGTCCTTCAGCCGGAACGCGACGTCCTCGTGGTCGGCCGCGTCGGTGAGCTGGAGGCCGATCAGCGCCGTGACGCCGAAGCCGAGCGAGGCCGGATTGACCGTCGCGCGGTAACCGGTGATCACACCGGCCTGCTCCAGGCGGTTGATCCGGTCCGTGACGCTCGGGCCGGAGAGGCCCACCAACCGGCCCAGCTCGGCGTAGGAGGCACGGCCGTTCTCCCGGAGCGCCTGGATGAGCTGTCTGTCCACCGTGTCCATATACCGTCCGCGTCCTTCCGAACCTCACCAGACCCACAGATCATTATCCGGATTCAAAGGCGCCATGCGCGGGACAACCCGGATATCGCAGAGAACATACTCTCCCGCCCCCGGGCTCCCCACTCCCCCTCACTCCGGCGGCGCGCTGTGGCGCGCCGCCGCGCCCAACTCACCCTCCCAGCGCCGGTAGAGCGCGTGCGGTACGCCGACCGCGTCCAGGACCCGTCCGGCCACGAAGTCGACCAGCTCACGGACGGTGGATCCGCCGGCGTAGAAACCGGGCGACGCAGGGAGCACGACGGCGCCCTGGGCGTCCAGCTCGACCAGGTGCTTCAGCGTCACCCCGTTGAGCGGCGCCTCACGGACGCAGACCACCAGCGGGCGGCGCTCCTTCAGGGTCACGCTGGCCACCCGCTGGAGGAGGTCCTTGCTCAGGCCGAGCGCGATCCCGGCCACCGCACCGGTGGTGGCCGGCACCACCAGCATGCCCTTGGCCGGGTAGGAGCCGCTGGACGGGCCGGCCGCGAAGTCCCCCGCCGCCCAGTAGCGGACGTCCGCCAGCCGGCCGGGGTCGAACCCGACGTCGTCGGCGGCCAGCCAGGTGGCGAGGTCGGTGCGCCAGTGCGCGTCCCGGAAGGCGATTCCGGTCTCGTCCAGGATGGTGAGCCGGGCGGCGCGGCTGACCACCAGGTCCACCGGCTCCCCGGCGGCGAGCAGCGCCCGGATCACCGAAGCGGCGTACGGCGTACCGGACGCGCCCGAGACCCCGACCACCCACGGCTGACGCTTGTCTGTTCCCATGGCTCCCTTTCTATACGGCTCCGCGGTCACGCACGGCTCCGAGGGTGTCCGGGCAGGTCGGGGGCGCCGGCGGCGGTTGCGGTGGCAGTCGCGGTGACGGTTGCGGTGGCGGTTGTCCGCCCGCGCCGGTCCCGTCCGGCGCGGGCCCTGGGAGGATGGGCGGCATGGCAGCGACTCTCGTCGACCTCACCCACCAGGTGACCACCGCGATGCCGGTCTACCCCGGCGATCCGGCCGTCGTCCTGGAGCCCGCGCTCACCACCGCCACGGCCGGGGTGAACGTGCTGGCCCTGCACCTCGGCTCGCAGTCCGGCACCCACGTGGACGCGCCGTACCACGTGGACGTCACCTGGCCCACCCTGGACGGGCTGCCGCTGGAGCGGTTCACCGGACCGGCGGTGGTCGCCGACCTGCGCGGCCTGGAGCCGCGCGCGGAGGTGACCGCGGAGCTGCTCGCCCCCGCCCTGGAGCGGGCCGCCGAGGGGACGGTGCTGCTGCTGGCCACCGGCTGGGCACGGCACTGGGGCACCGACGCCTACCTCGCGCACCCGAGCCTGACACCCGGCGCGGCGGAGGCGATCGTCGCCGCCGGGGTGCGGACGGTCGGGGTGGACGCGCTGAGCGTCGACCCCACCCCCGATCCGGGCCCGGGCGACCCGGCGGTGGCAGCGCTGCTGGCCGACCTCACCGACGAGCACGACCAGCCGGTGGCCGCGGAGCCCACCCTGGCCGCACACCGGGTGCTGCTCGGTGCGCCCGGCGGCGGCGTGATCGCCGAGAACCTGACCGACCTGCGGGCGGTGCTCGACGCCCAGCGGGCCGGCCGGCCGGTGGAGGTGTCGCTGTTCCCGCTGCGCCTGGTCGCCGCCGACGGCGCGCCGGTACGGGCGGTGGCCCGGTTGGGCTGACAGCAGCGGGACTTGGTCTAGACCATCCCCCGCGCGCGCCGCTACGCTTTCCCGCCATGGCAGAGATCATCGGAGTGATCGAGCAGCTCTGGCGCTACCCCGTGAAGTCCACCGGCGGCGAGCGGCTCGGCTCCGTCGAGGTGGACGTGCGCGGCCTGGCCGGCGACCGGCTGTACGCCGTCCGCGACGCCGCCGGCAAGCTCGGCTCCGGAAAGAACACCCGGCGGTTCCGCCGGATGGACGGCTTGCTCCGCCTCTCCTCCCGGCTCGGCCACCGGATCGACGGCCCCGAGCTGTTCGACCCGCTCGGCCGCCCGGTCGCCGACCCGACCGCGTTCCTGCGCGCCTACCTCCAGCGCCCCGACGTCGCGCTCGCCCGCGAGGACGCCGTCTCGCACTTCGACCAGCTGCCGGTCAGCGTGCTCACCACCGCCACCCTCGACTGGGTCCGCGAGGCCGTACCGGACGCCGTGGTGGACGAACGCCGGTTCCGCCCCAACATCCTGCTGCGGACGCCGCCCGGCACGCCGGCGTTCGTCGAGGACACCTGGTTCGGGCGGGAGGGCCGCAGCGGCGACCGGTCCGGCGCCCGGCTGGCCTTCGCCCGGTCCAGCGAGCGCTGCGTGATGGCCACCGCCGCCCAGCCCGGGCTGCCGCACGCCCCCGAGATCCTGAAGGCCATCGCCTACGCGCACGACACCCGGCTGGACGCCCTCGCCGAGGTGGCCAGGCCGGGCCGGCTCAGCATCGGTGACGTCCTGTCACTGCACTGACCGGGGAAGGCCGTTCGCCCTCCCGTAGCAGCCGGCCGCCGTGCCCGCTCAGCCACCGACCAGGCAGAACGGGTGGCCGGCCGGGTCCGCGTAGACCCGCCAGCCGCCGGCGTCGCTCAGCCGGGTGGCACCCAGGGCGAGCACCGCGCGCTCGGCGGCATCGACGTCCGCCACGTCGATGTCCAGGTGCATCTGCTGCGGGTGGGCCGGATCGGGCCACTGCGGCGGGCGGTACTGCTCGACCCCCTGGAAGCAGAGCACCCGGCCGTCGCCGGTGTGCAGGGTGGACCACGTGGCGCCCAGCGACCAGCGGCGGTCCGGCCGGTCCACCTCACCGCCGAGCAGCGCCGCGTAGAACCGGGCGAGCGCCGCCGGGTCGGGGCAGTCGAGGACGATGCACTGCAGCTTGCCGATCACGAAGAGCCTCCCGGAGTCGTTCCGGCCATTCTCCTCTCCCGGGCCGCCCGGCCCGCGGCCGCCGGACACCGGGCCGGCCGCCCGGGAGAACGCCGGACGATCACGGGGGCGGCCGCGGGCGCGCCGGGCCGGCCGCCCGGGAGAACGCCGGCCGATCACGGGGGCGGCCGCGGGCGCGCCGGGCGGGCCGGCGGCCACAGACTCACTCGTCCGGGTGATGGTCCGGCCTGCGGGAACGGATCTGCGGCAGGCTCTCCCTCGATGCTGACGGCCCGTCAGTGCACGGAGCGACGACTCGACGGAGACCTCCATGGCGAACACCCCGGACGACCTGAAGTACACCAAGGACCACGAGTGGGTACGGTCCACCGGCAAGAGCGTGGTCCGCGTCGGGATCACCGATCACGCGCAGCGGCAGCTCGGGGACATCGTCTTCGTCGAACTCCCCAAGAAGGGCGACAGGCTCGAAGGCAGCGAGCCGTTCGGCAGCGTCGAGTCGGTGAAGTCGGTGAGCGAGCTCTACATGCCGCTCAGCGGCACGATCGCGACCGTGAACGAGGACCTGAACGACGAGCCCGAGCGGGTCAACGACGATCCCTACGAGGACGGCTGGATGATCGAGGTCACGATCGCCGACCAGTCCGCGCTGAACGGCCTGCTCACGGCCGCGGAGTACCGGGACTACATCAGCGCCGAGTCCGCCGACTAGCGCACCGGACGCTCCGCGGCAGTGCGGCTCACCGGCCGAGCCGGTGGGCCCGCTCCAGGACGGCGGCCGGCGCCTTGGCCACCGAGCCGGTGTCGAAGGGCGGTTGGGGGTCGTACTCGGTGCAGAGCTGGATGGCCCGGGCGGTGAGGTCGTCGGTGAGCAGCGCGGCGAGCCGCAGGGCCATGTCGATGCCGGAGGAGACGCCGGCCGAGGTGATGATCCGCTCGTGCCGGACGACCCGCTCCGCGGTGTAGGTGGCGCCGTAGGCCTCCAGGTCGGCGACCGCGGCCCAGTGGGTGGTCGCGGCCAGGCCCTTGAGCAGCCCGGCCGCGCCGAGCACCAGCGAGCCGGTGCAGACCGAGGTGGTGAACCGGGTGGTCCCGTGCACGGCGCGGATCCAGTCGAGGAAGTCCGGGTCGGCGACCAGCGGTCGCGTCCCGCCGCCGCCGGGCACGACCAGCACGTCGCAGGAGTCGACCTCCGAGTACCGGGTGGGAACGTCGACCGCGAGCGCGCCCAGCACGTCGGTGACCCGCCCCGGCTCGGGCGCCACGAAGCGCACCCGGGCGCCCGGGACGTGCCCGAGGATCTCGTACGGCCCGATCGCGTCGAGCGGCTCGAAGCGGTCGAAGAGCGGGATCACGATGTCCATGGGCGCAGCGTAACCACGGCCCGCCCCGGGGCGGTTGGCTTCGCCGCAAGGTTCACGGGATGGAGTGACGCGGGCGGGCCGGGGGAATAGCGGCGCAGGGCGTCGAGCTCGGCGCCGACGGCGGCCCGCAGGGCGCTGCCGATCCGGTCGGCGCGGAAGTCGGCGCCGGTCCCGGTCACCCGTCCGATGCCAGGGCTGCCGCCCGGAGCCCTCCGGGCGGCGTGACCGGGATCACACCCGGACGCCGATGAGTTCCACCCCCGCCGGCAGTCCTACTGTCCGACTGTCCGACACACCCGCCCGCGGCGCCCGCCCGCGGCGCGGGTCCCGCCGAACCGACCGGAGACCACCACCATGACCGACGCCGCCAAGGGCCCCGCCAGCTACTTCCCCTCGATCGAGAAGAAGCACGGCCTGCCGGTCGCGCACTGGAAGGAGCTGATCCGCTCCTCCCCGCTCACCAAGCACATGGAGCTCGTCGCCTGGCTCAAGGCCGAGCACGGCATCGGCCACGGCCACGCCAACGCCCTGGTCAAGCACACCCTGGACGAGGACGCCGCCTGACGCCGCCACACCCCCGCGGGCGCGGCCTCAGATCCCGAGGCCGCGCACGACGAGGTCGACCAGCGCGAAGAAGAACAGCGAGATCCCGACGAAGCCGTTCGTCTGGAAGAACGCCCGGTTCAGCCTCGACAGGTCGGACGGCTTCACGATGGTGTGCTCGTAGACGAAGGCGCCCGCCACCACGGCGAGGCCGACCCAGAACGCCGGCCCGGCGCCGGTCAGCACCGCGTACCAGCCGAGCAGCAGCGTGGTCAGCAGGTGGCAGACGCGCGCGCCCCACACCGCCGCCGGGATGCCGAACCGGGCCGGCACCGAACGCACGCCGCCCACCCGGTCGGAGGCGACGTCCTGGCAGGCGTAGATCAGGTCGAAGCCGCCGATCCAGATGCCGACCGCCGCGCCGAGCACGACCGCGTCCCAGGACCACGTACCGGTGACCGCCAGCCACGCGCCGACCGGGCCCATCGCCTGGGCCAGGCCGAGGATCGCCTGCGGGAAGTCGGTGAACCGCTTGCCGTACGGGTAGACCACCATCGGCACCACCGCGACCGGCGCCAGGGCCAGGCAGAGCGGGTTCAGCAGGGCGGCGGCGCCGAGGAAGACCACCAGCGCGACCGCCGAGCCGATGTACGCCGTCCGCACCGACACCGCGCCGGTGACGAGTTCACGCCCGGCGGTGCGCGGGTTCCGGGCGTCGATCTCGCGGTCGATGATCCGGTTGGCGGCCATCGCGAAGGTGCGCAGGCCGACCATGCAGACGGTGACGACGAACAGCTCGCCCCAGTGCACCCGCTCGTCGGCGAGGAACATCGCCGTCAGCGCGGC
This sequence comes from Kitasatospora sp. NBC_01560, assembly GCF_045208415.1. Taxonomy (NCBI): domain Bacteria; kingdom Bacillati; phylum Actinomycetota; class Actinomycetes; order Kitasatosporales; family Streptomycetaceae; genus Kitasatospora; species Kitasatospora sp. NBC_01560. Next base: position 4,119,644 of record NZ_CP109364.1, read on the forward strand.
GATGTAGGCGAAGGGCAGGGCGAAGACCGAGTGTTCGATCATCACCAGCCGGAGGAAGGCCCTGACCTTGCCCGGCGGGACGTCCGGCAGTGCGGCGGCCGTACTCATCAGAGCCCGTACTCCTTCCAGCGCAGGTCCACCAGCGCGGCCGTGGCCGGGTCCGAGCTGACCATCTCCGGCCAGCCGCCGTCCCGGGTGTAGCCCTCCTCGGGCAGCTTGCGGGTCGCGTCGATGCCCGCCTTGCCACCCCAGAACTGCTGGTAGGAGGCGTGGTCGAGGTGGTCGACCGGGCCCTCGACCACGGTCAGGTCGCGGCTGTAGTCGACGTTGCCGAAGGCACGCCAGGCCACTTCCCGGTAGTCGTGCACGTCGCAGTCGGCGTCCACCACGATGATCAGCTTGGTCAGCGACATCATGTGGGCGCCCCAGATGGCGTGCATGGTCTTCTGGGCGTGCTTGGGGTACTTCTTGTCGATCGAGACGATCACGCAGTTGTGGAAGCCGCCGGCCTCGGGCAGGTCGTAGTCGACGATGTCCGGGATGATGATCTTCAACAGTGGCAGGAAGAAGCGCTCGGTGAACTTGCCCAGCGGGCCGTCCTCCGTCGGCGGACGGCCGACCACGATGGACTGCAGGATCGGGCGGCGACGCATCGTCACGCAGTCGATCGTCAGCGCCGGGAACGGCTCCTGCGGGGTGTAGAACCCGGTGTGGTCGCCGAACGGACCCTCGGGCAGCATCTCGCCGGGCTCCAGCCAGCCTTCGAGCACCACCTCGGCGTCGGCCGGGACCTGCAGCGGAACGGTCTTGCAGTCGACCATCTTCACCCGCTCCCCCGCCACGAAGCCGGCGAACAGGTACTCGTCGATGTCCCCCGGCAGCGGCGCGGTGGCCGCGTAGGTGACGGCCGGCGGGCAGCCGAAGGCGATCGCGACCGGCAGCCGCTCCCCGCGCTTCGCCGCGACGGCGTAGTGGTTGCGGCTGTCCTTGTGGATCTGCCAGTGCATGCCGATGGTGCGCCGGTCGTGCCGCTGGAGCCGGTAGAGGCCCAGGTTGCGGACGCCGGAGTCCGGGTCCTTGGTGTGGGTCAGGCCCAGGTTGAAGAAGGCGCCGCCGTCCAGCGGCCAGGTGAAGAGGGCGGGCAGCTCGTCCAGGTTGACGTCGTCACCGGTGAGCACGACCTCCTGCACCGGGGCCTCGCCCGGCTTCACCTTCTTCGGCGGCACGTGCGCCATCGAGGCCAGCTTGCCGAAGGCGTCCCGGAAGCCGGTGAAGCCGTGCGGCAGCTCCGGCTTCAGCAGCCCGGCGATCTTCTCGGAGATGTCGTCCGGCCCCTTGAGGCCGAGGGACTTGGCGAGCCGGCGCTCGGTGCCGAAGACGTTCATCGCCAGCGGCATCGACGAGCCCTTGACGTTCTCGAACAGCAGCGCCGGGCCCTTGGCCTTCTGCACCCGGTCGACGATCTCGCCGATCTCCAGGTGGGGATCCACCTCGGCCTTGATGCGCTTGAGGTCACCCTCACGGTCCAGGGCCCGCAGGAAGGAGCGGAGATCGTCGTATGCCATGCCAGTCAGTATCCGCCACCCGATAGCCTGGCCCGGTCAAGGGCCCCCGGGAAGCCGCCCGCCGGTCCGGGGACGTCCGCCACCACCGCCGTCGCCGGGGGAGATCGCCGCCGTGCTGAGGATCCTGACCTTCGTCCTTCCGCTCGCCCTCTGGGTGTGGGCGTTCATCGACTGCCTGACCACGCCCGAGGACGAGGTGAAGCACCTGCCCAAGGTGGTCTGGGTGATCATCGTGCTGCTCTTCCCGCTGGTCGGCTCGATCGCCTGGCTGGTGGCGGGCAAGCGGCGGGGTGGCGTGCGGACCGGTCCGGCGGGGGGCGCGGGCGGCCTCTCCGGCCACGAGCACCCGCGCGGCGGCCGGCCGCTCGCACCGGACGACGACCCGGAGTTCCTGGCGTCGTTGAAGAAGGACAACAAGCAGCACGAGGACATGCTCAAGCAGTGGGAGGCCGATCTGCGCCGCCGCGAGGAGGAGCTGCGCGGCGGCGACGAGCCGGACGACGGCCGCCGGAGCTGACCCGGCTCCCTCGAACAGCCCACCCGGGAGGCTCCGGGTGGGCTGCGGCATTTTTGGCGTATCCCTACGACTGAGCAGCCCCCGAACCCGCTCCGGCCCGCTCGGCACACCCCGCTCAAGCCGGCCTGAGGCGCGCCTTGGGCCGGTCGCCCGGCAAGCTCTGGCGCCCACCCTGACCTGCGGGTTTCCTCATGTCCAGATCATCCGGACGCCACCGGGCGGACAGCCCCGGGTAATCGAACGGACACGTTGTGCACATGGCAGTCAGGGCCGGTTTCTGTGCAGCCCTGACATCTAAACGGACGCGACCTTGTACGGAATCGACGCCGAAACCAGCGTGCAGCCCCTCGTACAGTCATAAGTGAAGAAGTGATTCGCAGCCGGGGGCAATGCAGACGTTGGCTGTCGGACAGTTCCCTCACCCTTGGAGTGGTTCGAGATGACGGTTGTGCACGAGGCGCCGGTCGGCGACGAGATCCCCGAGATCCCGGCCGACGCCCACGGGCGGGTCGCCGAGCTGCACGAACTGCGCGAGCAGGTCCGCCGCGGCCCGAGCGAGAAGGCCACCGAGGCCCAGCACGCCAAGGGCAAGCTGACCGCCCGCGAGCGGATCGCGCTGCTCCTCGACGAGGGCTCCTTCCACGAGGTCGAGCCCCTGCGCCGGCACCGCGCCACCGGCTTCGGCCTGGAGGCGAAGAAGCCCCACACCGACGGCGTCGTCGTCGGCTGGGGCACCGTGCACGGCCGCACCGTCTTCACCTACGCCCACGACTTCCGGATCTTCGGCGGCGCCCTCGGCGAGGCCCACGCCCAGAAGATCCACAAGATCATGGACATGGCCATCGCGGCCGGCGCCCCGCTCGTCTCGCTCAACGACGGCGCCGGCGCCCGGATCCAGGAAGGCGTCACCGCCCTCGCCGGCTACGGCGGCATCTTCCAGCGCAACACCCGCGCCTCCGGCGTCATCCCGCAGATCTCCGTGATGCTCGGCCCCTGCGCCGGCGGCGCCGCCTACTCCCCCGCGCTCACCGACTTCATCTTCATGGTCCGCGAGACCTCGCAGATGTTCATCACCGGCCCGGACGTCGTCCAGGCCGTCACCGGCGAGAAGATCACCCAGAACGGCCTCGGCGGCGCCGACGTCCACTCCTCGGTCTCCGGCGTCTCGCACTTCGCGTACGACGACGAGCAGTCCTGCATCGAGGAGGTCCGCTACCTCCTCTCGCTGCTGCCGCAGAACAACCGTGAGATGCCGCCGCCGGCCGTCAACGACGACCCGGTCGACCGCCGCAACGACGCACTGCTCGACCTCGTGCCCGCCGACGGCAACCGGCCGTACGACATGCGCAAGGTGATCGAGGAGATCGTCGACCACGGCGAGTACCTGGAGGTCCACGAGCGCTGGGCCACCAACGTGCTCTGCGTACTGGCCCGGATCGACGGCCACGTCACCGGCATCATCGCCAACCAGCCGCAGTCGCTGGCCGGCGTCCTCGACATCAACGCGAGCGAGAAGGCCGCGCGCTTCGTCCAGATGTGCGACGCCTTCAACATCCCGCTGGTCACCATGCTCGACGTCCCCGGCTTCCTGCCCGGCGTCGACCAGGAGCACGACGGCATCATCCGGCACGGCGCCAAGCTGCTCTACGCCTACTGCAACGCCACCGTGCCGCGCATCCAGCTCATCCTGCGCAAGGCCTACGGCGGCGCGTACATCGTGATGGACTCCCGCTCGATCGGCGCGGACCTCTCGTTCGCCTGGCCGACCAACGAGATCGCCGTCATGGGCGCCGAGGGCGCCGCCAACGTGATCTTCCGCCGCGACATCAACGGCGCCGAGGACCCCGAGGCGATGCGGGCGCAGAAGATCAAGGAGTACAAGAGCGAGCTGATGCACCCGTACTACGCGGCCGAGCGCGGCCTCGTGGACGACGTCATCGACCCCGCCGAGACCCGCCAGGTCCTGGCCTCCTCGCTGGCCATGCTGCGTACCAAGCACGCCGACCTGCCGAGCCGCAAGCACGGCAACCCGCCCATGTAGCACCGCAGTTCTGCTGACCATTCACCAGAAACGTGCCGGGGGAGAAAACCACACCATGACCGCTTCAGCCGAACCCCTTGTCCGCATCGTCCGCGGCTCGCTCTCCGACGAGGAGCTCGCCGCCCTCACCGCCGTGCTGATGGCCCGCGCCGCGGCCGCCCAGCAGGCCGCGGCCGCCGCCGCGCCCGTCGAGCCGATCGCCAACTGGCACCGCCTGGAGCGCCGCCCGGCGTACTTCTCGCCGGTGAGCTGGCAGCAGGCCGCCTGACGGCCCCGCAACGCCCGACCAATGGCCGGTCACCCCTCCGGGTGGCCGGCCACCGGCGTGCCCGGCCCCGGCCGACGGCGCCCGCGGACGACCCGGACCCCGCCGGGGGCCGGGCCGGGCACGGGCGGCTCGGTAGAATACCTACTGGACGGTATGCGCCCCCCGCACCGTCGGCCCCCATAGGATCGGCCGCTGCCGAGCACGAGAACTATCCAGGGAGGCTGCGATGGCCAAGCAGGCCCGGGCGCTGGCAACCCGCCAGGCGGTACTCCTCGCTGCGGCCGAGGTGTTCGACGAACGCGGCTACGCGGCCGCCACCATGGCGGAGATCCTGGAGCGGGCCGGCGTCACCAAGGGCGCGCTGTACTTCCACTTCCACTCCAAGGAGGAGCTGGCGCTGGCCGTGATCGAGGGCCAGGGCGCCTGGCTCGCCACCTGGCAGCCGACCTCCGACAGCCCGGTGCAGACCCTGATCGACCTCGGCTACGCCTTCTCGCACGCGCTGCTGGACGACCCGCTGGTGCGCGGCAGCATCCGGCTGACCATCGAGCACGGCAGCTTCACCCAGCCCCAGATCGCCGCCTACCAGGGCTGGTCGGACGCCGCGCGCGAGCTGCTGGAGCGGGCCCGCGCGGCCGGCGACCTGCACCCGGGCCTGGACGTGGCGGCCGCGGCCGGGGTGATCACCGGTGCGGTGACCGGGATCCAGCTCAACTCGCAGGTACTGACCGAACGCCGCGACCTGCTCCGGCGGATGGCCGACTTCTGGACGCTGCTGCTGCCCGGCCTCGTCCAGCCGCACGCGCTGGCCCGGCTCAGCGTGGCCGAGCGGCCGGCCTGACCCCGGCCCCGGCCCCGGCCGGGTTCAGGCGCGGTAGGCGGCGCAGCGGTCCAGCGGGACCAGCGCGGGCAGTGCGGTCGCCCAGAGCGTGCGCACCGCCTCCGGCCGGAGCCGGTGCGCGTCCTCGGGGGCGAGCAGCACCAGCCCGGCCGCCAGGGTGGTGAGGAGTTCGGCGGCCTGCCGGCGGTCCAGCCCCGGGTGCAGCTCCCCCGCGGCGGCGGCCCGGTCCAGCAGCCGCCGGAAGACGGCGGTCAGGCTCTGCCAGGCGGCCGCGGCGCCGCCCCGGGCCCCCCGGCCGAGCTGGACACCGGCCCGGACGACGACGTCCTCGCGGAGCAGCCTGGCCAGCTCGTGCGAGAAGTCGATCAGGCCCTGGAGAGCGGGACCGGCGGCCCGCCGGGCGCGCAGCGCGGCCGAGCCGATCTCGCGGGCGGCCGCCGCCCGGACGCCGTCGGCGAGCGCCTGCTTGGAGACGAAGTGGAAGTAGAGCGCGCCCTTGCTGACCCCCGCCCGGCGGCTGATGTCGACCAGGCTGGCCGACTCGAACCCCGCGTCCGCGAACGTGTCCGCCGCCGCGAGCAGCACGGCCTGCCTGGTCCGCCCCGCGCGTTCCTGCTTGACCACTGGGCCCCTCCGGCCTCGGCCTCGACGAGATCCCGGCTCGCCCGGCTGCTGTCAGGGCGCCGCCGTCGGTGGGTGCGACGCCTCGCATGCGGGACGACCCACCCGAAACCGCATGGTTGGTATCTAATCTAGCCCCTGGGTGGCCCCCGCCGTCCAGCGGGGACCGACCCCCGCCCAAGGTCGGGCCTCGGTCCGTCGGGCGTCGTCGCAGACCAGGGCCCGGGTAACGTGGTCACGCCAAGTTGTCGGCAGCGGTGACCCCGCCCGCCGACGGCAAACCGGGTGGTCTGTATGTTTTTCCGTGGCCGCCTGCGCAGCCGGTCGACCGACACCCGGGAGTGGGGCCCGTCATGCCATGGATCGCAGCACCCGACGACGGTCCTTATCCCCACCCAGGCTCCGGATACGACTTCCACGACCGGACGGTCTCCCGGCAGCTGGTGCACCGCGCCGCCGTCTCCGAGGTACTGATCACCGGCTGGCAGGCCACCGGGCCGTACGACTTCCTGGTCGGCGCGCAGTGGCCGCGGCCGCACGACTTCCACCGCCCGCCCGGCGCCCGGCACCACGACCCGCTGCTGCTCGCGGAGACCGTCCGGCAGGCCGGGCTGCTGATCGGCCACGTCGGCTTCGGAGTGCCGCGCGACCACGAATTCGCGCTCGACGAGCTCAGCTACACGCTCGGCCCGGACGGCATGGACGGCCTCGCCGTCACCGCCGCGCCCGCCTCGCTGATGCTGGAGGTCGGCTGCCAGGACGTCCGGATGCGGCACGGCCGGCTGGCCTCGCTGCGGGTGCACGCCGAGATCCGGCGGGACGGCCGGCCGGTCGGCCGTGCCGGCGGACAGCTGCGGGTGCTCACCCCGGCCGCGTACGCGCGGCTGCGCGGGTCCGCGCGGCGGGGTGCCGCGCCCGGCCGCCCCGGCGGCGCCGCCACCGTCCCCCCGCAGGGCAACCCGCAGAGCGCCCCACAGAGCACCCCCGCGCACCCCGCCCCCGCGCCGGGCCCCGCCCGGCAGGCCGTTCCCGCGCAGGCCGACCGCGACCGGCCCGACGGTCTCGTCCTCGGGCCCTCGCCGGTGCCGGGGAGCTGGCTGTTGCAGGCCGGCACCGGTCACCCGGTGCTGTTCGACCGGGCGGCCGACCACGTGCCCGGCCTGCTGGTGCTGGAGGCCGCCCGGCAGGCCGCCCAGCAGCTGCGGCACCCCGAACCCGTGCTGCCGGTCGAGCTGGTCTCCTCGTTCCACGGCTTCATCGAGCTGGACCGGCCCTGCCTCGTGCGGGCCGTCCGCGAGACCGACGGCGGCGCGGCCGGCCGGGGGGACGACGGCGCGCGGAGCGGCGACGGTGTCCACGGGCCCGACGCCGGGGACGGCCCGGTCCCGGTCCGGGTGCTGCTGGTGCAGGACGGCCGGACGGCCGCCGAGTGCCGGCTGCTCACCGTCCCGGCCGGGGGCGCCCCGGGCCGGCGGGAGACCCGGGACGGCCGCCCGGGCGGCCCGGACCGCGGTGCGGGCCGCGGCCCGCACGGGGACGAGAGCCTGCCGCTCGCCAGCTGACCCGCCGCGGTGCCGTCCGCCCGGCACCGGCCGGTCAGGCCGCGACCAGCGCGGCCGGCCGGCCCGCGTGCATCACGCTCAGGTTGGCGGCCAGCCGGACCGGGTCCTGGGCCAGCCAGAGCCGCAGCGCGGCCCCCAGCATCGCGCTGGCCGACCCGATCCGCACCTGCGTGACCTGGGCGATCCGGGCCGCGCCCGGGACCAGCAGGTCGGCCAGCGGGGTCGGCAGCCAGACCGTCAGCGCGCACGGCGCGGGGGCCGTGAGGGCGCCCAGCAGCCGGTAGGCGTCCGCCGGCGAGCTGAACGTGGGGATGATGTCCAGAAGGCCGTCCGCGACGACCTCGGACACGTCGCTGCGGTGCCCCTGAGCGAGCCGGCGGAGCAGCATGCGCTCGGCGGCGGTGATTCGGACGGTCAGCATGACCTCGTCGCACTCCATTGCGCGATTTCCTCCTCGTTCCTCCCCGTGCCGGCCCGGGTGGGCCGGCACGAACTACCCCTGTCACACCTCGGCCCGGCTTCCTGTCTGACGGAGCGCCGGGCCGGTGGGTGCTTTCCTCCGGTCAGATCCCCGCGTAGGAGTGCTTTCCGGTGACGAAGATGTTCACGCCGTAGTAGTTGAACAGCCAGCAGGCGAACGCCGCCAGGGCCAGGTACGCGGCCTTGCGGCCCTTCCAGCCGGCGGTGGCGCGGGCGTGCAGGTAGCAGGCGTAGGCGACCCAGGTGATGAAGGACCAGGTCTCCTTCGGGTCCCACTCCCAGTACTTGCCCCAGGCCGCCTCGGCCCAGATCGCGCCCGCGATGATGGTGAAGGTCCAGAGCGGGAAGACCAGCGCGTTGATCCGGTACGACAGCTTGTCCAGCGTCGAAGCGGCGGGCAGCCGCTGCCAGATCGACGCCGAGGTGCCGAGCGGGCCGGTGGTCAGGCCCGCCTCCACCCGCCGGTCGAAGGAGTCCTTGCCCAGGTACAGCAGGGTCGCGATGAACGCCGCGTAGAAGGCGCCGCCGCAGACGATCGCGGTGGAGACGTGGATCGCCAGCCAGTACGAGTGCAGTGCCGGGACGAGCTGCTCGGAGTCGGTGTACAGCACCTGGGTGGCGATGCCGAGGGTGAGCACGACGGCCAGCGTGACCGGCAGGCCGAGCCAGCGGACCTGCCGCTTCGAGGCCAGCAGCCCGAGGTAGGCGACCGTCATGGCCAGCGCGAAGGCGCAGGAGAACTCGTACATGTTGCCCCACGGCCAGCGGGACACCGAGAGGCCGCGGGTGACCACGCCGCCCACGTGCAGCGTGGCGCCCAGGACGGTGAGCGAGACCGCGATCCGGCCGGCCAGGTCGGCCCGCTCGCTGGTGCCGGCGGCGCCCGGGCCGTCCGTCTCGTCCTCGCCGCGGCCGCTGGTGACGACCGTCGCGCCCTCGCCCGCCAGGGCGGTGCGGGTGAGCGTGGTGGTGCCGCCGCCGGCCGAGGCCACCGTGACGGTGACCTTCTTCGTGGCCTTCGTCCCGGTCGTCGCGGCGACCGTCTCGCCCAGGCTGCCCGCCTGCTCGGTGGAGCGCACGGCGACGGCGCCCTTGCTGCCGAAGGTCCATTCGAACATGTGGGCGAGCATGGCGATCGTGTAGACGGCCATGGCCGAATAGATCAGCTTGTTGGAGAGGTCGGCCAGGTGGGGGTCGACCGCCGAGGCGAGATGCACCGTCTACTCCTTGGAGTTCTGGTCGGCAGGGACTGCGGGGTCTGAGGGTGCTTCCGGGGCGTCGGCCGCACCGGCCGCCCCGGGGTGGTCGGCGTCGCCGTCGGCGGCGCTCGCCGTGGCGGTGCCGTCGTTCGCGCTCTTCGTGGCGGTGCCGTCGGCCGGGCCGTCAGGGTCCACCTGGCCGGCCGGACCGTCCGGGTCCACCGGGTCGTCCGTCGCCGGCGCGTCGTCCTGGAGGTCCACCGCCAGCTCGGCCAGCTCCTCGGCGATCTTCGCCGACTCGCTGCGGGCCAGCCCGGCCAGCTCGACCAGGGTGCCGCCGCCGGGCAGTGCCACCGCGCGGACCCAGATCCGGCGGCGCTGGACGAACAGCGAGCCGATCAGGCCCAGGATCGCCAGCACGCCGCCGGCCAGGGCGATCTCGTTGCCCGGGCGGTGCGAGATGTTGAAGCTCGCCCACTGCTTGTAGCCCTCGAAGGTGACCGTGCCGTAGCCGTCCGGCAGGTCCCAGACCTGGCCCGGCTTCAGCCGGGCCTTGGCCGGCTGGCCGTCCTGCTGGAGCTGGGTCAGGTTCTTCTGGTTCAGCTGGTAGACGTTCTGCGGCAGGCCGGAGTCGGTGCCGAGGTCGCCCGCGAAGGCGTTCAGCACCAGCTCCGGGGCGGCGTCGCCCGGGAACAGCGAGATCGGGCCGGTGCCCTCGAAGCTGAGCGGGGCGGTCGGCAGGAAGAAGCCGGAGAAGCCCAGCTGGGTCTTCTTGCCGTCCTTGTCGCCGTAGTCCGAGACCTTCACGACGCCGGTGGAGGTCAGGTTGGCGTCCTGGGGCAGGAAGGGGGTCGCGCCGGTGTAGACCGTCTCGCCGGCGGCGTTCTTCACGGTGACCACCGGGGCGTAGCCGTGGCCGATCAGGTAGACCTTGCTGCTGCCGATCTCCAGCGGGTGGTTGACCTCGATCGTGCCCTTGGTCAGCCTGGAGGCGTCGTTGCCCGCGTAGTACTGGACGTTCGCCGTGAACTCGCGGGCGGCGCCGATCTGGTCGCCCTTGGTCTGGAAGCTGGACTTGAAGCTGTCCAGCTTCAGGTAGAACGGGTCGAGGTCCTCGGTGCCGTAGAACCGCGAGCCGGTGAAGTCGTCGAGCTGCGTGATGGTGTTGGAGTAACCCTCGCCGCCCACCATCAGCTTGCCGCCGGTGCCGCTGGCCAGGCTCGCCCAGGCGAAGCCGCCGAGCAGCGCGAACAGCGACAGGTGGAAGACCAGGTTGCCGACCTCGCGCAGGTAGCCCTTCTCGGCGGCCACCGAGCCGCCCGCCAGGTTGGCGCGGAACCGGCGCCGGCGCAGCAGCCGGTGCGCGGCGGCGTTGACCGTCTCCGCGTCCGCGTCGGTGCGCCAGGCCGCGTAGACCGGCATCCGGGTCAGGTTGCGCGGGGCGGCCGGCGGCCGGGCCCGCAGCACGCCGACGAACTGCCAGGTGCGCGGGACGATGCAGCCGGCCAGCGAGACGAACAGCAGGATGTAGATCGCCGAGAACCAGACCGAGCTGTAGACGTCGAACAGCTGGAACTTCTCGTAGATCGGCGCGACCGTGGTGTGCTGCGTCTTCCAGGTCTCGACCTTGAACTGGTTCTGGCCGTTCTGCGGGATCAGCGAACCGGGGATCGCCGCCAGCGACAGCAGGAAGAGCAGGATCAGCGCGACCCGCATCGACGTCAGCTGGCGCCACATCCAGCGCAGCCAGCCGAACATCCCTATGCCGGTGGGGCCGTCCGACTCGACCGGCGCGGAGGTCAGCCGCTCGGCCGCGGCCTCGGCCTCGGCCGCCGGAGGCAGCTCGGTATCGGTCGTGGTCTTGCTCACGGGTCAGATTCCGATCTGGAAGTCGGCGAACTGGTTCTGCAGGTCGTTCACCATCGAGTCCCAGACCCCGGTGACGAGCAGGAGACCGACCGCGACGAGCATGCCGCCGCCGATCCGCATGACGAGCGGGTAGTGCCGCTTCACCCAGCCGAAGGCGCCCAGCGCCCGGCGGAAGGCCACCGCGGCCACGATGAACGGTACGCCCAGGCCCATGCAGTAGAAGAACATCAGCAGGGCGCCGCGCTGGGCGTCGGCCTGGTTGAGCGCCAGGTTCGTGACGGCGCCCAGGGTCGGCCCCATGCACGGCGTCCACCCGACCCCGAAGACCACGCCGAGCAGCGGCGCGCCGAGCAGGCCGATCACCGGGCGGCGGTGCGAGCGCACCTCGCGCATGCTCAGGCCGGGCACGAACCCCATGAAGGCCAGCCCCATGACGACGGTGACCACGCCGAGGACCTTGCTGATGACCTGCTGGTGCTCCCGGAGCGTGTCGCCGAACTGGCCGAACAGCGCCCCGCCGGAGACGAAGACGGCGGTGAAGCCCAGGATGAACAGCACCGCCCCGAGCAGCATCCGGCCGCGCCGGGTACCGCGGGCGTCCGCGAGGTCGGCGGCGGAGAAGCCCGTCACGTAGGAGAGGTAGCCGGGGACGAGCGGCAGCACGCACGGCGAGAAGAACGAGACCAGGCCCGCCACCAGCGCGATCGGCGCCGCGACCAGCAGCGCCCCGCTCTGGATGGTCCCGATGTTGTCGGCGAGGAGAACCGCCGCGCTCACGGCTTGGGCTCCGCCAGCACCGGCTGCAGCATCGACTCCAGGGCGTCGTCGACCTGGCCGCCCACGGCCCGGGCGGCGAGCTTGCCGTCCCGGTCCACCACGATGGTGGTCGGGATGGACTGCGAGTTGAGGCTGCCCTTGGGGAACTTCAGCAGCTCGGTGCCGGCCGGGTCGTACAGGCTCGGGTAGGTGACACCCTTCTCCTGCTCGAAGCGGACGGCGTTCTTGATCTCCTGGTCCCGGGTGTTGATACCGAGGAACTGGACGCCCTGGTCCTTGTACTTGTCCCAGATCCGCTGGAGGTCGTCCGCCTCACTCCGGCACGGCCCGCACCAGGAGCCCCAGACGTTGAGGACGACGACCTTGCCCCGGTAGTCCGAGAGCTTGACCGGGGTGCCCTCCAGGGTGTTGCCGGCGATGTCCGGCGCGTCCTGGCGGTGGCCCACCTCGGCCCGGGAGATGTTGGTGCCCTTGGCCGTGACGAAACCGACCTGCCCGTCGGCGCTGCCGGACGAGCCGGACGAGGAGCACCCGGAGAGAGCGAGCGCGGCGGCGGCAGCGGTGGCGGCGGCCGCTGCGGCGAGACGGGGACGGGGGCGCGTCGTGCCAGACATGTGAAAAGTTTCGCATGCTCCTGCGACCAGGTTCGGGGGGGTCCGACATTCCGTGTCGGACCCCCTCTGACCTGCGGCTCGACCGAACCGCCCGGCCCTTCGCGACGTGACGAAGCCCATATTTAGATCGGCTTTACACCACGTCGCACCGGGCAGCGCGGCCCACCGCCGCGGGCCGCCCGGAGCACGGTCTCAGGCGCCGAAGCTCTTGCCCACCGGCTTGCTCCTGCCGCCCTTGCCGACCAGGTGCGCCGGCAGCAGGTCACGGGCCGGCTCGCGGTAGCCGACCGAGACGATCCGGTCGCCCTCGTAGGTGAAGCTGGTCAGCGAGGCCAGCGAGCACTGCCGGTTGCGCGGGTCGTGCCAGAGCCGGCGGCGCTCCACGAAGGAGCGGACGATCCAGATCGGCAGCTGGTGGCTGACGCAGACCGCCTCGTGCCCGCGCGCGGCGTCCCGGGCCGCGGCGAGCGCGCCCATCATCCGCACCGCCTGCTCGATGTACGGCTCGCCCCAGGAGGGCTTGAACGGGTTGGTCAGGTACTTCCAGTAGCCCGGGTTCCGCAGGGAGCCGTCGCCGACCCCGAAGGTCTTGCCCTGGAAGATGTTGTCGGCCTCGATCAGCCGCTCGTCCGTCGCGAGGCCGAGGCCGTGCGACTTGGCGACCGGCTCGGCCGTCTCCTGCGCCCGCTCCAGCGGCGACGCCACCACGTGGGTGATGTCCCGGTCGGCGAGGTCCTCGGCCACCCGGTCGGCCATCTGCCGGCCGAGCTCGGAGAGCCGGTAGCCGGGCAGGCGGCCGTACAGAATGCCCTCGGGGTTGTGCACCTCACCGTGTCGCATCAGGTGGACGACGGTGATGTCCTTGGCGCTCACTTCTCGGTTCTCCTGGAGCTTCGTAGGGTCTAGGCCGTGGCCTCGGCGGCCGCACGGGCGGCGGCCGGCAGGGCGGCGGCGATCCGCTCGACCGCCCGCTCGTCGTGGGACGCCGAGACGAACCAGGACTCGAAGGCGGACGGCGGCAGGTAGACGCCCTGGCTGAGCATCGAGTGGAAGAAGGCGTTGAAACGGTACGCCTCCTGGGTCTTCGCCACGTCGTAGTCGGTGACGACGGCGTCGGTGAAGAACACCGAGAACATGTTCCCGGCGGTCTGCAGCCGGTGCGTCACGCCCTCCTTCGCCAGCGCGGCGGAGACCAGGCCGGCGATCTCGGCGGCCACCCGGTCGACCGTCGCGTACACCTCGTCGGTGCAGCCGCGCAGCTGGGCCAGGCCGGCCGCCGTGGCGACCGGGTTCCCGGAGAGGGTGCCGGCCTGGTACACCGGGCCGGCCGGGGCCAGGTGGGCCATCACGTCGGCGCGGCCGCCGAAGGCCGCCGCGGGGAAGCCGCCGCCCATCACCTTGCCGAAGGTCAGCAGGTCCGGCGCCCAGCCCTCGTGCGCGGCCTCCAGGCCGTACCAGCCGGCCTTCGAGACGCGGAAGCCGGTCATCACCTCGTCGGAGATGAACAGGGCGCCGTTCTCCCGGCAGAGCCGGGCCAGGCCGCCGTTGAAGCCGGGCAGCGGCGGGACGACGCCCATGTTGCCGGGCGAGGCCTCGGTGATCACGCAGGCGATCTCGCCGGCGTGCGCCCGGAAGGCCTGCTCGACGGCGGCCAGGTCGTTGTACGGCAGCACGATGGTGTCGCCGGCCTGGGCGCCGGTGACGCCCGGCGTGTCCGGCAGGCCGAAGGTCGCCACGCCGGAACCGGCGGCGGCCAGCAGCGCGTCCACGTGACCGTGGTAGCAACCGGCGAACTTGACGACCTTCGCCCGGCCGGTGAAGCCGCGGGCCAGCCGGATCGCGGACATCGTCGCCTCGGTGCCGGAGGAGACCAGGCGGACCTGCTCGACCGGGGCGACCCGGGCGACGATCTCCTCGGCGAGCTCGACCTCGCCCAGGCCGGGCGTGCCGAAGGAGGTGCCGCGGGAGACCGCGTCCCGGACGGCGTCGAGCACGGCCGGGTGCGCGTGGCCGAGGATCATCGGGCCCCACGAGCACACCAGGTCGACGTACTCGCGGCCGTCGGCGTCGGTGAGGTAGGGGCCGGTGCCGGACACCATGAAGCGCGGCGTGCCGCCCACCGCGCGGAAGGCGCGCACCGGGGAGTTGACGCCGCCGGGCGTGACGACCGAGGCGCGGTCGAAGAGCGACTGGGACTGAGGTGCTTCGTAGGGGTAGCTCACGGGAGACATGGTCTCAAATCGTGTCCTTCACCTCTGCATGTCGGACCTCATCATCTGGAACGATGATCCGGGTGAGGAAGTCTGTACGGTTATCCGTACAACGGGGCTCTGACTGCCTCCGCCTACCGGACCAGTCAGACTGTGTACTCAGGCTTTCCACCCGGCGCGTGCAGACGCCCGGGTGTGCAGGGGTGTGAAGAGGACTGCCGCGTGCCCCAGCTGGGTACGGCGGCGCATGACGAGTAAGGAGCACTCCCGGTGGGACGCCGGGAGTGCGGGGGTCTGTCGATTCCGGCGAATTCCGGTGAGGATGGTCCGAGTGTCCGAGGCGCAGGACGGCCACGACGAGGCCGCGGGTGGCTCCCGCAGGCCCGCCGAGACCGCACGCGGGGGTACGGGAGCGGGTACGGGTCGCGGCGGTCGCGGCGGTGAGAGGCGGGGTGAGGGACGCGTGGGGGTGACCTACAAGTACTTCGGCGCGCCCGACCGTGCCACCGCGGCGAGAGTCCCCACCGCGCTCGGCCCCGGCGGGCTGGGCCTGGACGCGGGTGAGCTCGGCTCGCTCGGCCGGCTCGGCGACCTGATGGAGACGAGCGGCTCGCCCAACGGGCACCTCTCCACCAAGATCAAACCGGAGACCATGAGCGCCATGGTCCTCACCGGCATCCAGGGCGTGCCGCTGCACCAGGTGCCGCCGCTGGAGCTGGTGGTCCTGCACCCGGACTACGCCGTCGTGCAGCTCCCGCAGAACGTCGTCGAGCCGCTGCGCAAGGCCGACGAGACCGAGCTCGGCGCCGCCGCCTTCATCTGGTCCACCGTGCCCGACCGCCGTGGCCCGCGCGACGCCTTCGTGATCTACAGCATGCTGCACGAGTGGCAGGACTTCGCCAACCGCCTCCACGACGCCGGCCACCAGCTGTACTGCCTGGTCTGGCCCTGACCTGCGGCCCCTGGGGGCCCTGGGGCCGCTGAGGCCCTGTCAACCACGGCGCGCCGGACCGCCCCGCTGCTGTTCGGCGGGGCGGTCCGGCGCGCCGTGGCGTACCCGGTGGGGTTCAGGTGCGTTCGGGGGCGCGGCCGAGGGTGCGGATGGGGCGGGTGAGGAGGAGGGCGGTGGCGGTGAGGAAGGCGACGGCGACGCCGACGAGGAGGACCTTGTCGGTGCCGAAGGCGTGGACGGCGGGGCCGGCGAGGGCGCTGCCGATGGGGTACATGCCGACGGAGCCGGCGACCTCGTAGGCGTGGACGCGGTTGAGGACCTCGCCGGGGACCTGGGTCTGGACGCTGGTGGCCCACATGACGCCCCAGACGCCGATGCCGATGCCGACGGCGACCTGGGCGGCGGCGAGGAGCCAGACCGGCCAGTCGAGGACGATGCCGAGCGGGTAGAGCGGGTAGGCCATCATGGCGACGGCCCCGGCGGCGAGGGGGCGGCGGGGCTTGTAGCGGATCGCGAGGAGACCGCCGGCGACGGTGCCCGCGCCCAGGGCGGCGTTGACGAGGCCGAAGGCGCTCGCACCGTGCCGGGGCACGATCACACCGGCGGCGACGGACAGCTGCGGCCCCCAGGAGAGGATCGCGTAGAACATCCAGATCAGGATGACGCCCCAGAGCCAGCTGCGGGAGCGGAACTCGTACCAGCCCACGACCAGGTTGCGCCACAGGCTCTCACCGGCGGGCGGGGCGGGAATCCTGCCGAGGCGGAGCGTGAAGAGGCAGAACGCGCTGGTGCCGTAGGCGACCGCGGAGATGACCATGACCCAGCCGGTCGAACCGAAGCCGACCAGCACACCCGCCAGCGCCGGGCCACCGAGACCGGTGATCGCCTCCGACGTCCGCAGCACGCCGTTGGCCCCCTGGACGTCACGGGAGACGAGGGGGACGGTGGACGAAGCACCCGGCTGGAACATCGCGTTGGCGACGCCGGCCACCACCAGCAGGCCGTAGAGCTGCCAGAGATGGTCGATGCCGTTGAGGAACAGCAGGGCGAGCAGCAGGTGCGCCGTCAGGTTCGCCAGGTCCGCGACGATCATCATGCGGCGGGCGGTGAACCGGTCGGCCAGGACGCCGCCGAACAGCACCAGGCCCGCGAACGGCGCGACCAGGAACGCCATCGCGTACCCGGCGGTGTCCAGCCCGTAACCGCCCGCCAGCAGACCGGCCGACACCGCCACCGGCAGCATCGCCCAGCTCAGCAGACCGGCGCTGCGCGCGGTGAAGTAGTACCGGAAGTTGCGGGACCAGATCGCCGGCTCACCCGGGAACGGTCCCGCGGCGGGCGGCTCCTCGGCGGGCCGGTCCTGGTGCTGCGGTGACGCCTCCACCGCAGTCTCGTCTGCCAAACGGTCAGTCATGATTCTTCGGTACTCCAGCCGTGGATCGGGGTCTTCATCGGTCGAGTGGCTGCTCGCCGTCGGTGCCGGGAGGCGCGGGCGCCCGGCGCGCCGGTCCGGGGCCGGGGTCAGTGCCGCCCGCCGGGGTCGGCGGATCCGGCGGGCGGCCGCCCGCCGGATCCGCCGACCCCGGCGTGGACGGCCGGCTCGGCGAGCTCGCCCACCGTGACCAGCTCCAGGCCGCGTTCGAGCAGGCCCTCGATGATCGACGGGAGGGCCTGGACGGTCTGCCCGCGGTCACCGGCGCCCTCGTGCATGAGGACCACCGAGCCCGGCCCGGTGGCCTCCAGCACGGTCGCGGTGATCTGCCCGGGCCCGGGCCTCGACCAGTCCCGGGAGTCCACGTCCCACAGCGTCAGCGTGGCCGGATGCCCCTCCAGGGCGGCCGGGACTTCGGGGCTGAGGGCGCCGTAGGGGGGCCGGAAGCGGGTCGGGGTCTCGCCGGTCACCCGGGCGACCGCCTCGGCCGTGCGGTCGAGCTGCTCGCGCAGCTGTCCGGCCGTCAGGTCGGGGAGGAAGGGGTGGGACCAGGAGTGGTTGCCGAGTTCGTGGCCGGCCGCGGCGATCCGGCGGACTTCGTCGGGCAGGGCCGCCACATGGTGGCCGACGCAGAAGAACGTGGCCCGCGCGTCGTAGCGGTCCAGGATCTCCAGCACCTGCCGGGTGTGGACCGGGTCGGGCCCGTCGTCGAAGGTCAGCGCGACGCGAGGGGTGTCGCGCCGGCCGTGTTCGAAGTAGCGCCCGGCCGCGGTGAGCGCGGCCCGGACGGGCTCGCTGGCGCGCACGCCCTCGTGGAACTCCTCGGCGCGGCCGGTCAGGCTGCCGCCCTCGGCGGTCACCCGGGCCAGCGTGCCCGGCGCGCTGCGGGCCTGCTCGGCCAGCAGCGCGGCGGGGACGGACCCGAACCGCGGCCGGGGCGGCAGCTGCCACGGGTCGGCGCGGTAGACGTCCAGGCCGGCGGCGGTCATCGGGCCGTCGAGCAGGCCGTTGGTGCTGTCGACGACCACGGCCAGCGCCCCGCCGTCGGCCAGTTCCCGCAGCCGGGTGATGAGTTCGGCGACCCGGCCGGCGTCCCAGCTGCCCGGCTCCACCACCCGCCGGCCCACCGCGTCGACGACCTCGACGCGGTAGCCGGTGCCCGTCCAGGCGATGCCCGCGTAGCGGGTGGTCACGCCTCCCCCAGTGCTGTCGCCGCGGCCACGACCAGCTGCTCGACGCCGCGCAGGAACTCCTCCATGCCGTCGCGCGAGAGGACGGCCGGGTCGGCGGTCATGGCGAGTTCGAGGGCGCCGGGGGCCGTCAGCACGTCCACCGCCACCGACACGTTCACCCGGGGCAGGAACTCCGTCGGCCAGCTGAACTCCGTCCGGCCGGCCAGCTCGCCCGGCGTGGCCTGCGGCCGCTCCACGGTGTCGAACGGGCCGCTCGCCGGATCCCGGGTGTCGTTCCACCAGTACGAGTGGTCGGCCGCCTCACCGCGCCCGACCAGCCCCGCCACCTCCCGCTCCAGCGCCCACTTGTCGTACCCCGCATGACGGAACGCGGCGAACGCGACCGACCGGGTACGCCGTACCGCGTCCCCGAAGTCCTGGTCGGCGTCCGTCAGCAGGAACACGGCCTCCTGGGCCATCGTGCTGACCGACTCGGCGGCGGCCGGCTGGAAGCGGTTGCCCACGACCACCTGGAAGAGCACGTCACTGCTGCCGGACATCCGGGCCAGCTGGTGGGAGGCCGCGCCCAGCAGCACCGCGGCGTCGCTCACCCCCAGCGCCGCCGCCACCGGCCCGACGGCCACCGCCAGCGCGGGCGAGCGCAGCAGGGCGTTGGGGAACATCCGGCCCGGATCGGCCGCGAGCTCCGGCGCCGCCGGGTTCAGGAAGATCTTCCGGGGGCCGGCGGCCAGCCGCTCGCACCAGTAGCGGCGGGCCGCCTCGTCCCGGCGGCGGCCGAGCGGCGAGGCCTGCACCGCCGCGGCCTCCAGCGGCTGGAGGGCCGGGCGCGCCGCCAGCAGGGACTCGACGGACTCCCCCGACTCGATCAGCGCGAGGTCCCGGAGCATCCGCCCCTCGCCCCAGAGGTCCATCGCGGTGTGCGAGGCCGCCAGCACCAGCCGGTGGACGAGCCCCTCGCACTCCACCAGACCGACCCGGAACGGCCACTCCCGCGCGTGGTCGAAGGAGCGTCCGGCCAGCTCCTCCATCAGGGCCTCGCCGACCGCCGGAGCCTCGGCCGCGGCGCACGTCCGGACCTCCACCGCGAGTTCGCCGCTGCCGTCCACGACCTGCTCCAGACCGTCCTCGCCCACCGGCAGCAGCCGGGTGTGCAGGCTGTCGTGCATCCGGAGCAGCTCCGTGAGGTCCGCGAGCACGCGGTCGGCGGGCCGGGGCGGCGAGACGGGCAGGTCGAGCCGGAGGTTGTAACGGGGGGCGTCGTCGCCGAGCCGGGTGACGACACCCCAGATCGCCCGCTGCCCCCAGGTGGCCGGGCCCGTCCCGGCCCTCGCGGAGTCCAGCCTGATGGTCCGCTCCTCGACCGTGGTCATCGTCTTCCAAACCTTCCCTTGGGTTGCCTCGTCCGAGGCCTGACATCGGGCCGAACGCACGGGGCTAGTCGAGGCCCTGCGAGATGACCATGCGTTGGATCTGGTTGGTGCCCTCGACGATCTGCAGCAGCTTGGCCTCGCGCATCCACCGCTCCACCGGGTGGTCGGCGACGTAACCGGCGCCGCCGAGCACCTGCACCGCGTCGGTGGTCACCTTCATCGCCACGTCGGTGGCGAAGAGCTTGGCCTTCGCCGCCTCCAGCGAGTAGGGCAGCCCGGCGTCCTTCAGCCGGGCGGCCGCCAGGGTCAGCGCCCGGGCCGCCGCGATCTGGGTGGCCATGTCGGCCAGCAGGAAGCCCACGCCCTGGAACGAGATGATCCGCTGCCCGAACTGGCGGCGTTCCTTCGCGTAGCGCACCGCGTAGTCGGCGGCGGCCTGGGCGATGCCGACGGCGCACGCCGCGATGCCCAGCCGGCCGCAGTCCAGCGCGCCCATCGCGATCAGGAAGCCCTTGCCCTCCCGGCCGATCAGCCGACCGGCCGGCACCCGGACGTCCTCGAAGCCCACCTGGGCCGTGGGGTTGGACCAGACGCCCAGCTTCCGCTCCGGCTCGTGCACCACCATGCCCGGCGTGCCACCGGGCACCACCAGGCAGGACAGCCCGCGCGCCCCCGGGCCGCCGGTGCGGCTGAACACGTTGTAGAAGTCCGCGTGGCCGGCGTGGGTGACCCAGGCCTTGGTGCCCGTGATGCGGTAGTCGCCGTCCTCGCGCACCGCCCGGGTGGTCAGCGCGGCCGCGTCGGAGCCGGCCTCCGCCTCCGACAGGCAGTAGGCGCCGAGGAGTTCGCCGCCCAGCATGCCGGGCAGCAGCTCCTCGCGCTGGGCCGGGGTGCCGTAGGTGGCCGTGCCGAAGCAGGCCAGGTTGTGCACGTTGACCGCCTCGGCCACCCCGAACCAGTGGTAGGCGATCTCCTCCAGCGCCTGGAGGTAGACCTCGTACGGCTGCCCGCCGCCGCCGTACTCCTCCGGGTACGGCAGGCTCAGCAGCCCGGCCTTGCCGAGAGTCCGCACGATCTCCCGGGGGAACTCGTGGGCGGCCTCGAACTCGGCCACGCGGGGCGCGAGTTCACCGGCCGCGATCTCCCGGACCAGGCCGAGCAGATCGGCCGCCTCCTCGGTGGGCAGGATGCGCTGAACCTTCATCGAACGACCTCCGTGGGTCTCGGTTGTTGGGGGGGGCGGAGCAGGCGGCCGCAGGCCCGCACGGGCGCGCGGGCCCGCTCCGTGGCGACGGATCCTCCACCTGCGGAGACCGTGCGGGTGGAGCGGTCAGCCGCGCTCCCACTCGGCGGTCTCGGGCCACTGCCGGGCGACCCGGCGGACGGCGTAGTCCCAGTACGAGCGGACGGAGAGGTCGGCGTAGATGAAGTCCTGCTTGGCGGCCACGTCCTGGTCGGTGGACCAGGTGTACGGCACGCCGGTGCCCTCGGCGATCAGCTGGAGCCGGCAGGCCCGCTCCAGGACCTGCGCGAAGACGGCGGCGTGCCGCACGCTCTTGCCGACGATCACGCCGCCGTGGTTGCGCAGCAGGACGGCCGGGTGATCGGCGAGGTCCTTGGCGATGTGGTCGCCGGTGGCGATGTCCAGGACGGTGTTGCTGGTCTCCGTGAAAAGGCCGATGCGGTCGCGGAAGTACGAGCCGTCGTGGGAGATCGGGCGCATCGGCAGGTCGGTGGCGCCGAACAGCAGGGTGTACGGGGCGTGGCTGTGCACGATGCCGTTGACGTCCGGGCGGGCCCGGTAGATGGCCTGGTGCAGCGGCAGCTCCGGCGGCGCGAGCGGCGGCGCGGGCAGGGTGTGGTCGACGGAGCAGCGGACCACGTCCGCCGGGGCGGCCTCGTCGAAGCCGACCAGCGCCCCCTTGATGAAGAACTCGTCCCGGCCGGGGATGCGGGCGGAGATCTGGCCCTGGTTGAAGTCGTCGTGCCCGTCGAGCGAGAGCATCCGGGCACCGACGGCGACCTGCTGGACGATACGGCGTTCGGCCGGGCTCAGCGGCTGCGCGGCGGCGGTGGTCATGTCGTGCTCCTCGCGGTCAGGTCGTCGTAGACGGTGCGCATGGTCACCAGGCCGGGCGGCGCGGTGCGGGCCCAGTCGGCGGCGGCCAGTGCGCCCCGGGCCGGCACCGTCCAGCTGGCGACGTGGTGGCGCACGTGCAGGGCCTCGCCGTCCCAGGTGTGGGTCACCTCGTGCTCGCTGACGGCGAGCCCGGCCCGCTCGTCGGCGATGTCGGCCACCGCGTGGCCGCTCGCCGCGGCCCAGGTGTCCGCCAGCGCCAGCGCGGTGGCGCTCGGCCGGTGCGCCTTGCCGAGCGGGTGCCGCTCCCGGACGGTGGTGGTCGCGCCGAACCGTCCCGCGGTGAGCGCCGCGGTGAGCTCGGCGATCCGCAGCTGCAGGTAGTGGGCGAAGGAGAGGTTGGTGGCCCGGACCACCGGCACCACCTCGGCCAGCTCCTCCAGCGCCTTCCACTGGGTGTCCGTGAGGTTGGAGACGCAGGCGACGAGCGGGACCCTGCGGGTGGCGCAGTAGTCGAGGACGTCGGGGTGCGCCTCGGGGGCGCTGGCGTCGACCAGCACCCCGGGCACCGCGTCGGCCTGCCAGCCGCCGCGGCGGGAGGCGGTCAGCGTCACCCTCGTGCCCTCGGCCCGGCAGGCCCCTTGCAGGGCCGTGCCGAGCCGCCCGAGGCCGACGATCCCGATCGTGCGGCCGTCGCCCGTGGCGCTGTCAGGCATCGGCGCCGACGCCGCTGGCGACCACCAGGGCGGTGACGGAGTCGATGGTCTCGTAGTGCTCGATCGGGGCCTCCGGGTCGAGGTAGACCCCGACCTCGTTCTCGATGCTGTCGATCAGGCGCATGTACGAGAGCGAGGAGTAACCGACGTCGCGGAGCGAGTAGTTGGCGCCGGCGAGTTCGTTGGCTGAGATGCTGCCGTCCCCGGCCGCGATGGCGAGGTCGAGGATCTTGGTGCGGAGCGAGCTGCTGTCCATGGGGAAGTCCTGTGTCTGGAAGGGAGGTTCAGTTGCTCTGGGATTCGCCGAGCAGGCGGCGCAGGCGTTCGACGGACGGCTTGCCGATCGAGTTCGCCGGTATCCGGTCCACCAGGCGGAGGATCCCGGGCACCTTGAACGAGGGGAGCGTGGCCGTGCAGTGCGCCCGCACCGACTGCGCGCTCACCCCGTCCTCGACGGCGACGACGGCCGCCAGGGTCGGTTCGCCGTGCTGGTTGTCGGCCTCGAAGGCGACCGCGTCCAGCACGCCCGGGGCCGCGCGCAGCACCTCGGCAATCTCGATCGGGTCGATCTTGCGGCCGCCCACGTTGACCAGCCGGCTCGTACGGCCGGTGAGGTGGAGCGTGTTGTCGGTCAGGTGGCCCTGGTCGCCGGTGTGGTAGTAGCCCTCGTCGTCGACGCGCTCCTCGAAGACGCCGGGGGCGTTGAGGTAGCGCGAGCCCATCGACTCGCTCCTGACCCGGATGCCCCGCTCCTCGGTGAGCAGGTGGACGCCGGGCAGCGGGGCGCCGAGTCCGCCGCCGGCGCCGTCCGCGGCGTAGGTGAGCGGACCGGCCTCGGCCACCCCGTAGTAGTTGTTGATCGGCACGCCGGTGAGGCGGGTGAACTCCTCACGGACGCTCTCGCGCAGCGGGGCTCCGGAGGAGATCGCCGTGCGGACGGCGGCGAAGCCCTCCGTCGGGGCGCGCCGCACGATCGACTCGTACAGCGCCGGGAAGGCCACCAGCCGGGTGGCGGCGGTGCTCTCCAGCAGCCGCACCACGCGGGAGGCGGTGGGCAGTCCGTGGGCCAGGTGCAGCGAGGCGCCCGGCAGGAACGCCGCCAGCAGGGAGGTGTTGAACGCCAGGCCGTTGGAGAGCGCGGCGAAGCAGGCGATCCGGTCGTCGGCCGAGAGGCCGGTGCCCTCGGCCCAGTTGGCGGCGGCTGCGGAGACGGCCGCGCCGGAGAACTCGATGCAGTTGGGCCGGCCGGTGGAGCCGGACGTGAACCGGCACACCTCGGTGTCGCCCAGCAGCTGCGGTCGCGGCGCGTCGTAGCGGCGCACCCGGCTCACCGTCAGGGCGCCGAACTCGCCCTCGTCCGGCAGGCCTTCGTCCACCAGGCTGCGGACGTCGGCACCCGGGGCGTGGATCAGCAGGTCCAGCCCGCAGTCCTCGGCGATCCGGGAGAGCTCGAACGGGCCGAAGGCCGAGTCGGCCAGGAAGGGCACCGCGCCGGCGAACAGCGTCGCCAGGTAACCGACCACGTAGTCCACCGAGTTGGTGGCGTACAGGCCGACCCGCAGCCGCTCGCCGGGCACACCGTGGGCGGCGAGCCGGTCCGCCGCGGCACGCGCCCGGCCGGCCAGCCCGGCGTAGTCGATCGAGCCGTCGGCGTCGGTGACCGCCACCCGCCCGCCGTGGCGGGCGAGGACGGCGGTGAAGACGTCGGGAAGGACGGTGGTCAACGGGCTCACCGCTCGTTCTGGGCGTGCGCGGTGGCAAGCCGGTCGAACTTGATGCCCGAGTCGTCCGGGCTGCCGAGCAGCAGGGCGTAGAGGATCTCGTCGTCCTCCGGCAGCCCCGCCAGCGTGCGCCAGAGCGGTGTGTCGAAGCCGCCGATGCCGGTCACGCCGACCTCCGCGCGGTTCGCGCCCAGGTAGAGCAACTGCCCCAGGGCGCCGCAGCGGAAGGCGAGTTCGCGCAGGTTCTCGGCGTCCTCGGCCGCGCCGGGCCCGGCGAGCGACGTCCGCGGGACGTGCAGCAGCAGGACGGCGGCGGCCCCGGCGAGGGCACGCTGCTGCATGCAGGCCCGGGCCACCTCGTCGGTGGTCGGCAGCCGTCCCGGCTGCCGCTCGCCGGTGCCCAGCCGGTACACCGCGTCCTGCTCCGGGTCCGTGGTGGACCGCAGGACGAGGGTGGCGGACAGCGGCGAGGCGTCCGGGAGGTCGGTCCCCAGCGGTGTGGCGAGGGCCGAAACCGCCCGCCAGACGGCGGCGGCGGAGACGGGTTCGCCGGTGAACGCCTTGCTGGAGACGCGCGTCCCGATCAGCTTCGGCCAGTCCGACGCGTCGCCCAGTCCGGCCTCCTCGCCGGGGAGCCGGTGGTCGGTCCGGATCTGCGCGAGCGGCGCGGGCGCCGCCCCGGGGGCCGGGGCGCCGGAGTGCTCGGGCCACCCGGCGAGGGAGTCCCAGCAGGTGCTCTCCAGCCAGGACCGCCAGGTGGGCCCGGTCTGCTCCCGGTCGGTGCCGTCGTGCACCGTCCAGCGGGTCCACGAGTCGTCGGCCGCGCCGGCCGGCACCAGGGCCGCCGAGTGGATCTCCCGGCAGTTCTCGCCCGCCTGCAGCAGCCCGGAGAGCGGCTCGCGGGCGAAGCGCAGTCGCAGCGCCCCCGTGGCGCCACGACCGGCCGCGGCCAGGGCGAGGTTCCCGGCGGCGTGACCCGCGTCGAGCTGGGTGTACAGGTACCCGCGGTCGCCGTACTTGCGCATCGACAGCCAGGGGCGGGTCAGGGTGATCACCACCGCCCCGCCGTCCTCGGGGACGGCCAGTCCGGTGGCCCGCAGCGCCTCGGCGACGACCTCCCCGGCGGCCAGCCGGGTGCAGGCGCGGCGGTCGGCGTCGACCTTGAAGGCCGCCGGCACACCGTTCTCCAGGGCGAGGACGGCGAACTCGTACGGGTAGACGGCTCCGGCCGAGGGCACCGCGCGCGCCGCGGACGAGCCGCTGGAGCGGCCGGCGCCACTGGTCAGCGCGCCCTCCTCCAGCAGGGACAGCGCCAGACGTAAGCCGGGGGCCACGACGGGCTCGGCGGGCGGTACGGGCGAGGCCGCCGGGAGGGCCACCCGGGCCCACAGGTCAGCGGTGCGGCCCGAGGATTCGCGCTCGGGCACATATGCAACCGATATTGCTTTTTGTGCGATCAAATTTCCTTGCACTTGACACACCCCTCCTATTCTCCGGTCCACGGAATATGCGCGAGGCACGCGGGCAGGCAGGCAGCGCCCTCCGCACTGATTTGCGGACCCAATGCACCACTGAGGAATGTGAGGGGCACACCATTTGCGGTTGCAGCGATCCCCTTGCGGGACGTCTAGAACTGCCCTCTGACCAGGACTGATGAATTCTCGAACCGTGAGACGGGCGTTCCGGCCCACCGGCGCCCGCACTGTCGCACCGGTCGGGGCCGACTCAAGCCCACCCGACCCCCCGTCTCGGAATATGACACGTATCCGATTGATCTCCTCGCACCAGGAGAACGCATGATCGGTTACGGCGTCATTGCCAGCATGCCAAGCCTGTCCGGCGGCGGTCAAGCATCACTGTAAACAAAGCTGTTGAATAAACGCGACCAACCGGGTGAATGCTGTAAATCAGACATAAATCCGGCGCGGTCCCGGCGGTCACCGAACAGAAAAGGCCGGTCACCGGGGGTCTCCCCCGGTGACCGGCCCGTCTTCCGATCGGCCGTCAGGTCAGTGTCCGTCAGGTCAGTGTCCGTCAGATCACCGGCGTCGCGGGCCGGTCGGCGGCGGGCCGCGCGGCGGGCTTCAGGACGACGGCGGCGAGCACCAGGGCCAGCGCCAGCAGGCCGGCCGCGACCGCGAAGGCGAGGCGGAACCCGCCGGTGAGGGCATCGGCGCCGGAGTGGCCGGCGGCGGTCAGGGCGGCGGTGCGGGAGCCGGCCAGGGTGGTGAGGACGGCGACCCCGAGCGCGGCACCGACCTGCTGGGTGGTGTTGAAGAGGCCGGAGGCGGTGCCCGCGTCGGCCTCACCCGCCCCGGACATGCCCAGACCGGTCAGGCCGGAGAGCACCAGCCCGCCACCGCCGATCAGCAGCATGGTCGGCAGCAGGTGGGCGACGTAGTCGGCCTCGACCGGCAGCCGGGCGAGCAGCCCGAGCGCGGCCACCAGCAGGGCCAGCCCGGCCAGCAGGACGTTGCGCTCGCCGAACCGGGCGTTCAGCCGGGCGGAGAGCAGCAGCGAGACGGCGCCGATGGCGACCGCGGCCGGGAGCATCGCGAGGCCGGTGGCGGCGGCGCCGTAGCCGAGCACGTTCTGCAGGTAGAGGGCGACGAGGATCTGGAAGCCGAACATCCCGGAGATCGTCAGGACCTGCACCGCGTTGGCACCGGAGACGTTGCGGGAGCGGAACATCCGCAGCGGCAGCAGCGGGTGGGCGGCCCGGGCCTGGCGGAGCAGGAAGGCGGCGAGCAGCAGCCCGGAGAGCGCGCCGAGGCCGAGGGTGCGGGTGGACGCCCAGCCGTGCTCGCCGGTGCCGACGATGGTGTAGATGCCGAGCATCAGGGCGGCGGTGATCAGGACGGCCCCGAGGGCGTCGGCGCCGGCCCGCAGGCCGGGGCCGCGGTCCGGCGCGAGCACCCGGACGGCGAGCACGGCGGCGGCGAGGCCGAGCGGCAGGTTGATCAGGAAGATCCAGTGCCAGTCGAGGGCCTCGGTGAGCACGCCGCCGAGCACCTGGCCGATCGAGGCGCCGGCCGCGCCGACGAAGCTGAAGGCGCCGATCGCCCGGCCGCGCTCACGCGGTTCGGGGAAGAGCGTGACGATCATGCCGAGGCTGACCGCGGAGGCCATCGCGCCGCCGACGCCCTGCAGGAAGCGGGCGGCGATCAGCACCTCCTGCCCGGGGGCCGCCGCGCAGAGCAGCGAGGCGGCGGTGAAGAGCGCGAGCCCGGCGACGAAGACCTTCCGGCGGCCCACCAGGTCACCGAGCCGGCCGGCCAGCAGGAGCAGACCGGCGAAGGCGATCAGGTAGGCGTTGACCGTCCAGGTCAGACCGGCGGGGGTGAAGCCGAGGTCGGCCTGGATGGCCGGCAGCGCCACGGTGACGATGGAGCCGTCCAGGACGATCATCAGCATCCCGGCGCAGAGCACCGCGAGGGCCAGGGCCCGCGAGCGGGCGGATGCGGCCGGTGCGACCCGGTGCGGGGCGGGGGCGGTCGGGGCGTGCGTGGTCATGTCGGGCTCTCCCGGTTCGTCGAGTACCGGGTACGACATTAGCAGATGGTTTTGTTCGGGACTATCTTTCTCGGGAACGTCCCGTTCTTGCCTCAGCTTCGGGAGCGGCGGGCCCGGCGGACCGTCCGGTCACTCTCCACCGGCTCCGCCAGCGGCCCGTTCACCAGCCGCGTGAGGGCCGCGACGAAGGCCGTCCGCTCACCGTCCGGCAGCGAGTCCAGCACCTCGCGGTGGACCCGGTCGGCGATCGCGGTGCCCTGTTCGACGGCCCGCTCCCCCGCCTCCGTGACCGAGATGATCCGGGCCCGGCGGTCGGTGGCGGACGGACGGCGCTCGGCGAGGCCGGCCTTCTCCAGCTCGTCGACGGTGACGACCATGGTGGTCTTGTCGAGGTCCGCCAGCTCGGCCAGCTGGATCTGGGTGCGTTCGGCCTCCAGCGCGTGGAAGAGCACGCAGTACGCGCGCGGGGTGATCCCGAGCTCGGTGAAGGCGGCCGACATCCTGGTCGCCAGCACGTGACTGGCGTGGTCCAGCAGGCCGGAGATGTCGCGGATCTGGCGCACGGGCGGGCTCGTCGTCATACGTCCGAGCGTAGCAATGCCGTCTGCCGCCGGATGATCCCGTGAGGAACCACCCGGCCCCGCCGGGGTTACGGGATGCCCGGCTCCGGGGTTACGGGATGCCCAGCTCGAACAGCGCGTAGCCCGCGTACCAGCCGGCCGCCACCGTCGGCAGGGCGAGCAGGCCGACCAGGCCGGGCAGCCGCACCCGGCGCAGTGCGACGGCCAGGCCGATGCAGAGCGGGAAGGCGGGCAGCAGGTAGCGCGAGATGTTGCCGAAGATCTGGTTGCTGCTCAGGGCGGTGAACACGGTCAGCACGGTGAAGACCACCAGCACCAGCGGCGGCCGGGTGCGCAGCAGCAGCACCAGCAGGCCGGGCAGGACGATCAGCAGCGCCACCGCGATGAGGTCGGGCACCGGGTTGGACTGCCAGAAGTCCCAGTGCCCGGTGATCACGTCCAGGAAGGTCCGGGAGGTGGAGGCGCCCCAGTCGAAGTAGCGGTTCCAGGCGCCGCGCTGGAGCTTGAAGTAGCCACCCCAGTCGCCCATCCGGTAGCCGACCCAGGCGACGTACCAGAGCAGGCCCCACGGGGTGATCAGCATCGCGGTCAGCGGGCGGGCGATGCCGTCGGTGCGCCGGACGAGGGCCACCAGCGCGGTGATCGAGACGGCCGCGATCAGTGCGGCGGCGGTGGGCCGGTTGAGGCCCGCCGCCAGGGCCAGCACCCCGGCCGCCACCCAGCGGTGCGTCATCACGCAGTAGCAGGCCCAGGCGGAGATCGCGACGAAGAGCGAGTCCGAGTAGACCGCCCACTCCACCCCGGAGCCGGGGAAGAGGCCCCAGACGACCGCCGCGATCACGCCCGCCCGGAACCCGCCGAGCCGCTCGGCGACGGCGAAGATCCCGGCCGCCGCGACGAACGAGGCGATCACCGAGACGGCGATCCCGGAGCCGTACGGGCCGAGACCGGTGATCGCCCCGACCAGCCGCATCAGCCACGGGTAGAGGGGGAAGAAGGCGGCCGAGTTCTCGTAGTAGGTGGCGAGCGGGTAGCCGTGCAGCGGGATCAGCTGCGGGTCGTAGCCGTTCTCGGCGATCCGCTGGTACCAGATGCCGTCCCAGGTACCGAGCACGTCCCAGGGCTGGGCGCCGCCGCCGCGGCCGACGTCCTTGCGGAGGAAGTCCTCGGTGTGCGAGAGCAGGAGCATGAAGACGGTCAGGCCGGTCGCCTTGACCACCGCGTAAGCGCCGAGCGCGGGCGCGAAGCGGTCCACCGCGGCGGCGAACCGGCTCCCCCGGCCGGCCTCCTCGGGCCGGTCACCGGCGCCGGACGGGCCCGCACTCGTCGGCTCGGTACTCGATGTGCTCGATGCCGTGCTCATCAGCTCTGGACTCCCCGCCCCCGCTCGTGATCGGCGCGGCCACGAAAAGCCCCGCCGCCGGGCGAGCCTACGGCACAGGGGTTCGGGCGCCCGCGTCAACCTTCCGTACCGGGTCCGCGAAGGAGTGCAACCGGTGCAGGGCGTCGACCAGGGCCCGGCCGTGGGCGGTGAGGGTGCGGCCGTCCGGGGCCGTCAGGGAGCGGCGGGTCACCAGGCGGGCGAGGACGGCCCCGGGGTGCAGCAGGGCGCCGGCCGGGGGCAGGTTGACCAGCACGGTCTCGTCGGGGCCGCACTCCAGCAGGCCCGCCGCGTCGCCCCGGCGGACCAGCGCGCCGTCGCGCAGCGCGTACGCCCCGGCCTGCGGCGCCCGCTCGGCCCGGACCGCCGCACCGGTGTGCCGGACGGTCAGCTGGACGCCCTGGGCGGGGTCGGGGCCGGGCTTGCCCAGGGTGGGGACGCCGTGCCGCCCGAGCACGTGCCGCAGCAGGGACGGCAGCCGCCCGTCCGCGCGCTCCAGCTCGATCTCGCCGAGCAGCCAGCTGGAGCCCTGCACACGGCAGTTGATCTCCAGGGCGAAGGCCTGGTCGCCGCGCAGGACGAAGTCCGCACCGAACAGGCCCCGGTAGCCGAGGCCGGCGAGGCCCCAGCCGATCCGCTCGGTCGCCTCCAGGCAGCGGCGCAGGGCGGGCGGGGAGAGCCGCTCCGGCGCCTCGAAGTCGCAGCCGGCGTACTGGCCGAACCGGCAGCCGGTGCCCTCGACGCCGATCAGCTGCAGCGACGGGTTCAGCACCTGCGGCAGGCCGTCCGGCCCGACGAAGCCGTGCACGTTGAGCGCGGTGTCCCCGACGTACTCGCTGACCAGCCAGCGCTCGTGCGCGGGCAGCGCGGCCGCCTCCGCGGCGTCGCGGACCAGGTGGGTGCCGTTGCCGCCGGAACCGCGCGGGGTCTGGGCCACGTAGACCGCGCCGAACCGGCGGCCGAGCACGCGGTGGTCCGGCCGTCCGGAGACCACCGTGCTGGCCGGGGTCGGCACGCCGAGGTGGTCGAACCACTCCCGCATCGCGGTCTTGTCGACCAGCACCTCGGAGCGGGCGACGGCCGGCGGTACCAGCAGCCGGGCACCGGTGGACTCCACGGCGGCCGTCCAGTGCTCGCGCTGGTTGCCGTAGCCGGCCAGCCGCAGCTCGCGGCCACGCCAGCGGTGGCCGACCAGGGCGGGCAGCCGGGCGGTCACGCCGTCCAGGCCCGGTCCGCCGGGGCCGCCGTCGCGGCTGAGCGTGTGCTCCTCCAGCGAGTGCAGCTCCACGCCGAACCGTGCGGCCCAGCCGGCGTCCGCCGCCTCGCTGGAGAGCATGGCGGCCAGGGCGCCGGTACGGAGCAGGGGCAGCAGGTAGAGCGGCCGGGAGACGATCCCGAGGTGCGCGGCGGGGCGGAACAGCCGGGCGGCGTCCTCCAGAGTGGCGATCACGCGATGGATTATGCACCTCGCGGACCCTCAGGAATTCCATCAACGTGTCGGCCCGCGAGCAGATCTGACGATGCCTTAGACTTCCTCGCCGACACCCGGGCGGCACCGCCCCGCCGACGGCCCGGCGGGTTGCCGGGTCGCCGGGTCGTCGGGTTGCCGGGGCGTCGGGCCGGTCAGCCGTGCAGGTAGACGATGCCGAGCTTGGTGAGCTGCCAGAGCTGGTTGGCGGCACCGGTGTCGGCGGCGAGCTCGACGAGCCGGTTGCCCTTGGCGTCGGTGCTGCCGCCCGCCGTGGCGACCTTGGACCGGTCCTGCGAGTCGGCCAGCTTGTAGAGGCCGTTCCCCGCCGGCTCGAAGACCCAGTGCTGGTTGCCGCCGCCGTTGCAGCCCCACTGCTGGAGCCTGGTACCGGGGGCGGTCGAGCCGGCGTTGGCGTCCAGGCACATGCCCCGGTTGCCGCTGAAGTCGAGCTCGTAGCTGCCGCCCGGCCCGGCCTCCAGGACGAAGGACTGGTTGAGCCCACCGGTCACGGTGTAGGTGAGGGCGGCCCGGCCGTTGGTGGAGTCGCCGTAGGTGCCGCCGCCGGAGAGGTCGAGCACCTTGCCGTCGGCGGAGTTGGCGAGCTGGTACCAGGCGCCGTCCTCGGGCGCGTCGGCGAACGGTCGGCCGGGGGTGAGCGGCTGGATGGACGTGGTGTTCTTCTGGTCGAGGGTGCAGTAGGCCTGCTGCTGGTCGGGCCGGGCGTAGAACTGGCCGAGGCAGCCGCCCTCGCCCCGGTAGCCGGCCACCCGCAGGTGGTACGACTGCCGGACCATGTTCATGCAGAGGCCGGGGATGCCGATCTGCGAGTCGCAGCCGTTGCGCACCCACTCGGCGAGGTTGATGACGTCCCCGTTGGTGTACTCGTACGGGGAGCTGGTCCACTCGGCGCAGACCTCGTGGCCGAAGGCGACCCGCCGCTGGTCCAGATACCGGACACCGGGCACCTGCGAGGCCGCGCCGCGCAGCATGTCGCTGAAGAGCGGCACCACCAGGTTGTGCCCCCAGGCGAGGTCCTCGGGGAAGGCCGGGCAGCCGTCCGCGATCTTGCCGAGGTAGTCGTTGCGGCGGATGTCCGGGGTGATCGGGTTGAAGTACGACTGGAAGACCAGCTGGTACGCCGAGTCCTGGTAGCCGGCCTGCCGCATGGTCCGGCGGATGTTCTGCAGCGCGGCGACCACCTTCGGCCGGACCCGCTCGGCCCGCTGGGCGATCTCGGTGCTGCCGATGGTGTCGCGGCAGCCCTGGTCCTTGGGGACGGGGAAGTACTGCCCGAGGCAGTGCATCATGATCCCGCTGAAGTCGAAGTCGTCGTTGGCCCCGATGGTGACGACGACCATCCTGACGTCGTACTTCGCGGCCGTCTCGGCGAGCTGGACGTCCTGCTTGCGCTCGCCGAAGTCGCCGCTGCCCGGCCCGGTGATCTTCGCCGGCTCCGGGTCGCTGACCAGGTCGCCGGTCTGGGCGCCGGAGCAGGCCAGGTCGACGGGGGTGACGTCGGGGATGCCGGTGACGAAGATCTCCGACTTGGGGTGCCGGTGGCAGTAGTTGGTGGGGCTGTCGGTCTCGGGGAAGTAGCCGTCACCGGTGTCGGTGCCGGCGCCCTCCCCGGAGATGGCGCTGTCGCCGAGGGCGACGATCGCGGCCGGACGGGCGGCGCCGGCCGCGGCGGCCGCTCCGGTGTCGGCGAGGGCGGCGGGGGCACCGGCCAGGCCGAGGGTGGCGACGAGGGCGCCCGCCGCGAGCAGCGCACCGTACGGGGAGCGGCGAGCAGCGGGCCCCGCCCGCCGCGCACCTGACGAACGTGACCTGATCACACGCGACTCCTTGCGAAGGGGGGACCGTCCGGCCGAGGGGTGCCGGGCGGCTCGGAGCAAAGAAAGGTGAGCAGGTCTCATATTCTAAGTACTGACAAGTAACGCAACAAGGCTTCGGACAGCACCGGGAACCGGCACCCGGAAAAGGGGAGAGCCGCCGCCCCGCGCCCCAGGAGGGAAGCGCGGAACGGCGGCTCGCGCCGGCCGAACCGGGCGCAGATCAGCCCGCGTTGACGCAGTGGTTGCCGAACGCCGGGTTCAGCAGACCGATCACGTTGATGGTGTTGCCGCACAGGTTGACCGGGACGTGCACCGGCACCTGGACCTGGTTGCCGGAGATGACGCCGGGGGAACCCGCGGCGACACCCTCGGCGCCCGAGCTGGCCATCGCGGTGCCGGCACCGGCCGCCACGATGCCTACCACGGCGGCACCGACGGCGGCCGTCTTCTTGATGCTCATAGGAGCCTCCTGCATTGATCGACAGAGATGCACGGGGAGTGCGACATCTAGAACGACACCCGCCCGACCCGGTTGCGACAGCACGCCCTTTGTCACCCGAGTGGCCCAACGGGACCGCCGCCAGGCATTCGGGTGATCACCGGGCCCGACCGTTTCCCCGCGGGCCCTTCCTCGTTCTCCCTGGCGGAACACGCTCCACCCAGGCCCTCCAGACGAATCGAGTACCGCACATGCGCAAGCTCGCCCACGGCGTCCTCGGCACGGCGGCCACCGCCGCCATGCTGGCCGCCGGCGCCGGCGCCGCCTCCGCCCACCACCTTCACGGCGCGTCCGCCGAGGGTGTCGCGGCCGGCTCGCCCGGCGTGGTCTCGGGCAACGGGATCGAGATCCCGGTGCACGTCCCGGTGAACCTGTGCGGCAACACCGTCGACCCGGTCGGCCTGCTGAACCCGGCGTTCGGCAACAACTGCGCGAACGCCTGACCGAGCTCCGAACGCCGCCCGCCCGCTCCGGCGGACGGCCCATCGACTCCGGGAGATCCGCCGCCGGTCCGATCCCGTCCGGAAATACTCCTGGTCGCGTGTCTGCGCGAATTGTTCCCGGCCGTGCGGGAATTGTTCGCGACACGCGCGGACGCGGTCGCCGTCCGTCGCCCAAGCCACGGGCGACACGCGCCACTTGCGCCGCCAGAGTGACAATCACGGCATTCCCAGAAGCCAGCGGGCGATGATTTCCCTTCGCCCGGCTCCCGACTATTTCCCCTTTACGGTCGGGCAGAAAACGGAGGAAGAACCCCATGCGTAACCTCAAGAAGGCCGCCGTCCTGTCCCTCGCCGCCGCCGGCCTGGTCGTCGGTGCGGCCGGCGGCGCGTTCGCCAGCTCCGGCGCCGAGGGCGTCGCCGCCGGCTCCCCCGGTGTGCTCTCCGGCAACCAGATCCAGATCCCGGTGCACATCCCGGTCAACGTCTGCGGCAACTCCATCGGCGTTGTCAGCATCCTGAACCCGGCGTTCGGCAACCACTGCGCCAACATCGGCTGAACCGGCGGTCGCCGCACCGGCGACAGCTGCTTCACCGAGTCCGTGCCGCACCCCGCCCACAGCGGGGTGCGGCCCGCTCAACCCGTGTGTGATCGAGGAGATCAACCCCCATGCAGAACGTGAAGAAGGCCGCCGTCCTTTCCGCCGCCGCTGCCGGCCTGGTGCTGGGCGCGGCCGGTGCCGCCTCCGCCAGCTCCGGCGCCGAGGGCGTCGCCGCCGGCTCCCCCGGCGTCGCCTCGGGCAACCAGATCCAGGTCCCGGTGCACATCCCGGTCAACCTGTGCGGCAACTCCATCGACGTGATCGGCGCCCTCAACCCGGCGTTCGGCAACAGCTGCGCCAACGTGGAAGCGCACCCGCAGCACGACGCGGACGACTGCTGATCCCGATCGGCACGCGTTCCGGCCGAACTGCCCCCCGACCAGCCGGCCGGGGGGCAGTTCGGCATACCCGGGCGCAGTCCAGCCGCCCGGGGCCCCGATCCCCCGAAGGGTGATTACGCATGGTTTCGATGAAGAGCGGGGCCGGCCTCGCCGCCGCCCTGGGCGCCGCGATGCTGCTCGGCGCCGGTGCCGGTACGGCGCACGCCGCACCCGCCGAGGGCGGCGCGTCGCTGGCCAGGACCGACCTCGCCCAGGCGCTCGGCGGCACGACCACCGGCCTCGGGTACGGCGTCGCGCCGGTCAAGGACCTGCGCCTGGACCCGTGGGCCAACTCCTCCGCCGACGTGCTGAACAACGGCGCCACCGTCCAGCCGGACAACTCCGGCCTGGCGCCGGTCTCCACCGGCACGCTGACCGGCCCGCTGAGCGCGGGCGGCGGTCCGCGGGACCTGCCGGTGGTCGGCCAGCTGCTCGGCGCCCTGCCCGGCTGAGCCCCGGGCATGCGCGAGTCCGGTACCCCGTCCGGGCGGACGGGGTACCGGACTCGCGCGCGTCGGGCCCCGCGCGTCGGGCCCAGGGCGTCGCTCAGGGCCGCCCGGTCACCCCGGGCCTCCGGGCGGCTCATGGCCGCCCGGAGGCCCGGGGCGCAGCTCAGAGCTGGGCGAGGCCGGCCAGGCCGGTCTGCTGCACCACACCGGTGGTGGTCGCGGTGGTGGTCGCCGCCAGGTCGCCCACCGAGTCGGTGACCGAGATCCGCTCGTCCTCGTTGCCGAGGGTGGCCTTGGCCCCCGGGACGGCCTGGACCGCCCCGGTGATCAGCCGCGGGTCGACCTCGTCCACCTTGAGCGCGCCGTCGGCCAGCTGCCCGGTGCCGTCCTGGGCCAGCGCGAGCGGCTTGCCGAGGCCGATCCCGGGGGTGTCGGCGTGCAGCGGTGCGGCCGGCGCCTCCAGCAGCAGCTCACCGAGGTCCGCACCCCGGTCGACCAGCGGCAGCGGCAGCTCGGCCTTGGCGGTCGGGCCGACCTTGCCGGTGCCGAGCGCCGGGACGAGCCGGTCCGGGAGGAGCTCGTTGCCGGTGGTCCGGCCGGGCACCGGCGGCATCACCAGGGAGGTCGGGATGCCGCCGGAGATCCGGCTGTCCAGCGGGGCGAGCGGCACGTCGACCGGGACCTGCTGGGTGGCCAGCCTGTCCTCCAGCGCCCCGACCTGGTCGGCACCGACGGCGGCGGCGGACGCCGCCCCCGGGGAGGCGAGCATGCCCGCACCGACCGCCAGGAGCATCGCACCGGCCCGCTTGGAGAACTTCATGCTTTTCACCGTTCTGCTGTCCGTACAGGGATCTGGGGGAGCGGCTGCGCGGGCGCAGCCGGAAAGCACTCTGTCTCAACGAGACACCTGGAGCCCGGATTGCGGCGGTTAACCGGTTCGGCCTAATAATCCGACCGGAAACCGTCCCGGGTCGCGCCTCCCGGACTCTTTTCAAAAATCCCCGTAACCTTCCGTGCCGTCATTCTTTGATCTCCATGTCAGTGACCGCAGACCGGGTCTGAGCGTTGTACGCGTTGTACGCACGGAAACCAAAAGCTTTTCAGAGAGGGATCTCCCCATGATCCAGAAGTCCTTCGCCGCCGCCGGCCTGGCCGTCGCCGCACTGGCCGCCGCCGCGGCGCCGGCCTCGGCCATCGCGGACTCGGACGGCTCCGCCGCGTCCCTCCAGGGCAACGGCGGTACCAACTTCACCGGCACCGTCGGCGACAACAGCCCGAACTTCCACTTCCTGGACAACGCGAACGTCTGCCTCCCCGAGATCCACAACATCGCCGTCGGCGTGCTCGGTGTGGCCGTCCCGGTCGAGGTCCCGATCGCCAACAGCGGTGGCAAGCAGTACTGCACCCAGGGCCAGGGCACCCAGAGCAAGGGCGACTCCGGCGTCTCCCACCTGATCGGCTGACCTGCTCCCCAGCTGCATCACCTCCCCGAACCACCCTTCGAATCGCTCCCCGATTCACCTCCCGAGAGGAAAACCAGAAATGATCAAGAAGACCCTCGCCGCCGCCGGCCTGGCCGCCGCCGCCATCGCGATGTCCGCCGGCTCGGCCTCCGCCATCGCCGACTCGGACGGCTCGGCCGTCTCCGCCCAGGGCAACGGCGGCACCAACCAGACCGGCACCCACGGCAACGGCAGCCCGAACTTCCACACCCTGGACAACGCCAACATCTGCCTGCCCGAGGTGCACAACATCGCGGTCGCCGTCGTCGGCGTCGCGGTTCCGGTCGAGGTTCCGGTCCTCAACAGCACCCCGAAGCAGATCTGCAACGTCGGCCAGAACACCCAGTCCTCGGGCGACGCGGGTGTCTCGCACCTGATCGGCTGATCCAGGGGCATGGCGCGGACGGAGGGCCCGGGGACGTCTCCCCGGGCCCTCCGGGCTTCGGTGGGATCAACTGCCCGGCCGGGCGGGCTCGTTCGGGCGCGGGCCGGCCGGGTGACAGGCCGTCGGCGCGGCGCGTGGGGCGCCGGGACGGACGGCACCGTGTGTTCACGTGATCAGTGGCAGGGCGCCCCGAACGGGCGCTCCGAACGAGAGGGCAGATCCATGAAGAACAAGCTGGGCAAGGCCGCACTGACCGCCTTCGGCGCGCTCGCGCTCGCGGGTGTCGCCACCCCGGCGTTCGCGCACGTCGGCCTGGCCGGCGGCGGCGAGTTCGTCGCCTCGGCCCACCCGGTGTTCGCGGCCGGCGAGTGGTGGGGCCTGGCCCACACCTCGCACATCCACTCCGGTGCCCACGGCTGGGGCGCCGCCACCTCCACCGACGCGCTCGGCGGCGAGGAGGGCTTCGCCCACGTCGGCTGACGCCCGGGCGACACGGCGAAGGCCGGGCCCCTCCGCCACGGGAGGGGCCCGGCCTTCGCCGTGCGTGCGGAACCGGCGGGGCTACTTCACCATCGCCGCGGCTTCGAGCGCCCAGTACGTCAGGATCTGCCCGGCGCCGGCCCGGCGGATCGAGGTCAGCGTCTCCAGGATCATCCGCTCCCGGTCGATCCAGCCGTTCGCCGCGGCGGCCTCGACCATCGCGTACTCGCCGGAGACCTGGTAGGCCGCGACCGGCACCGGCGAGGCGTCGGCCACCTGCCGCAGGATGTCCAGGTAGGCCATGGCCGGCTTCACCATCACCAGGTCGGCGCCCTCGGCGAGGTCCTGCTCCAGCTCGCGCAGCGCCTCCCGGGCGTTCGCCGGGTCCTGCTGGTAGCTCTTGCGGTCGCCCTTGAGCGAGGAGCCGACCGCCTCCCGGAACGGGCCGAAGAACGCCGAGGCGTACTTGGCGGTGTAGGCGAGGATGCCCACGTCCTGGTGCCCGGCCTCGTCCAGGGCCCGGCGGACCACCCCGATCTGGCCGTCCATCATCCCGGACGGGCCGACCAGGTGGACGCCGGCGTCCGCCTGCACCCGGGCCATCTCCGCGTACCGCTCCAGCGTCGCGTCGTTGTCCACGCTGCCGTCGGCGGCCAGCACGCCGCAGTGGCCGTGGTCGGTGTACTCGTCCAGGCAGAGGTCGGACATGACCACCAGGGAGTCGCCGACCTCGGAGACCACGTCCCGGATCGCCTGCTGCAGGATGCCGTCCGGGTTGGTGCCCTCGCTGCCGGTCGCGTCCTGCACGGCCGGCACGCCGAACAGCATGAGGCCGCCCAGACCCGCCTCGGCGGCCTCGACCGCGGCCTTGCGCAGGGTGTCGCGGGTGTGCTGGACGACGCCCGGCATCGACGTGACCGGCACCGGCGCGTCGACACCCTCGCGGACGAAGAGCGGCAGGATCAGCTCCGCCGGGTGCAGCCGGGTCTCCGCGACCAGCCGGCGCATCGCCGGGGTGGTGCGAAGCCGGCGGGGTCGGACGAACGGGAATTCAGCGGTCACGGCTTCTCTCTCCGAACGGTTGTGCAGTGCCGGGGGCGGCGGTGCGGCCGCCCCCGGTCCGGGAAGGTGCTCAGCGGGCCTTGCGGCGCGAACCCGGCCGGCGCTCGCTGGGCCGGTAGACCGGCTCGCCCGCCGCGGTCGCGGTGTCGCGGCGCTTGGCCCCGAAGTCTGCCAGGGCCTGCGCCAGCGCCGCGGCCGACGGGGCCGGGGCCATCACGTCGACCCGCAGGCCGTGCTCCTCGGCGGTCTTCGCGGTGGCCGGGCCGATGCAGGCGATGACCGTCACGTTGTGCGGCTTGCCCGCGATGCCGACCAGGTTCCGCACGGTCGAGGAGGAGGTGAAGAGCACCGCGTCGAAGCCGCCGCCCTTGATCGCCTCACGGGTCTCGGCCGGCGGCGGCGAGGCGCGCACCGTCCGGTACGCCGTCACGTCGTCGACCTCCCAGCCCAGCTCGACCAGGCCGGCCACCAGGGTCTCGGTGGCGATGTCGGCGCGCGGCAGCAGCACCCGGTCGATCGGGTCGAACACCGGGTCGTACGGCGGCCAGTCCTCCAGCAGGCCGGCCGCGGACTGCTCGCCGGACGGCACGAGGTCCGGCTTCACACCGAAGTCCACCAGCGCCTGCGCGGTGGTCTCGCCGACCGCCGCGACCTTGATGCCGGCGAACGCCCGGGCGTCCAGGCCGTACTCCTCGAACTTCTCGCGGACGGCGCGCACCGCGTTCACCGAGGTGAAGGCGATCCACTCGTAGCGGCCGGTGACCAGGCCCTTGATCGCCCGCTCCATCTGCTGCGGCGTGCGCGGCGGCTCGACCGCGATGGTCGGCACCTCCTGCGGCACCGCGCCGTACGAGCGGAGCTGCTCGGACAGGCCGGTGGCCTGCTCCTTGGTGCGCGGCACCAGCACGTTCCAGCCGAACAGCGGCTTGGTCTCGAACCAGGAGTGCGAGGCGCGGTGGGCGACCTGCTCGCCCACCACGGCTATCACCGAGGTCGCCGGGTCCACCGGGGCCGAGACCGGCGAGGGCAGCACCCGGGCCGCCTTCAGGTCGGCCGCGATGGTGGCCAGGGTCGCGGTGAAGGTGCGCTGGCGGGTCGTGGTGCCGGAGAGCGTCGCGCTGAGCGCGGACTCCGGCTTGCGGCCGTTGGAGACCAGCGCGTTGGCGGTGGCCGGCAGCTGGCCCAGCGTGGTGCGGACCACCAGGGTGGTCTCCGGCGCGCCCAGGTCCACCGGGCTGCCCGCGAGCAGCGCGGCGCCGTCCACGAACCGGACGTCGGTGCCGGCGGTGCCGCGCAGCGGCACGCCCGCGTAGGCCGGTACGCCGACCGACTGGGCGACGCCCGGGATCACCTCGAACGGGATCCCGTCGCCGGCGCAGCTGAGCATCTCCTCGGCGGCGCAGCCGTCCAGGCCCGGGTCGCCGTCGACGGTGCGGACCACGTGCTTGCCGGAGCGGACCGCCTCGGCGACCAGCTTGGCCAGGTCGAAGTCGGTGCCCTCGGCGGCGGGGGCGTGCACCTGCACGCCGGCCGGACAGTGGCTGCGCACGGCGGCGGCGGTCAGCGGGTCGGCGACCAGGATGTCGGCCGAGGCCAGCACCTCGACCGCGCGCAGGGTCAGCAGACCCGGGTCCCCGGGGCCCGCGCCCAGGAAGGTGCACCGTCCGGCGGCGGCCGGCCCGCCCGCGAACGGGCTGTCGGCCGGGAACGGCGTCTCGGTGGCGGCGGTGGGGCTCATCGGGCTCGCTCCCCCATCAGGGCGGCCGCGTCCGCGTCGAGCAGCCGGGCGGCGAGGGCGCGGCCGAGGGCCGTCGCCTGCTGCTCGGCGGTCTCGTCGAGGACGATCGGACCGTTGGCGGACATCTTCAGCACGGTGGCGCCGTCGACGGTGCCGACCACGCCCTCCAGCTGCAGTTCGTACTCGTGGCCCCAGGTGGCCAGCGCGGCGACCGGTGCGGAGCAGCCGGCCTCCAGGGTGGCCAGCAGGGCGCGCTCGGCGGCCACCGCGACCCTGGTGGGGAGGTGGTCGAGCGCCGACAGGGCGGCGGTCAGGCCGGTGTCGGCGGCGGTGCACTCGATGGCGAGCGCACCCTGGCCGGGGGCCGGGAGCATCAGCTCCGGGTCGAGGCGCTCGGTGATCTCGCCACCGCGGCCGAGCCGGTTCAGGCCGGCGGTGGCCAGCACCACCGCGTCCAGCTCGCCGGAGGCGACGAAGCCGATCCGGGTGTCCACGTTGCCGCGGATCGCGACCGTCTCCAGCTGCTCGCCGCGGGCCCGGGCCCAGGCGTTCAGCTGGGCCGTCCGGCGCGGCGAGCCGGTGCCGATCCGGGCCGTGCGGCCGGCGCCGGCCAGCTTCTCGACCAGCTCCTGCAGGGCCAGGCCCTCCTGCGCGACCAGGGCGTCCCGGGCGTCCTCGCGCTCGGGCACCGCGGCCAGCACCAGGCCCGCGGGCTCGGCGGTGGGCAGGTCCTTGAGCGAGTGCACGGCGAAGTCGATCCGGCCCTCCAGCAGGGCGTCCCGCAGCGCGGAGACGAACACGCCGGTGCCGCCGATCTGTGCCAGCGCCTCCCGGGAGGTGTCGCCGTAGGTGGTGATCTCGACCAGCTCGACGGGGCGCCCGGTGAGCCGGGTCACCTCGCGGGCGACCATGCCCGACTGGGCCATGGCGAGCGCGCTGCGCCGGGTGCCGAGCCGCAGGGGTGCGGTGGCGGCCGGGGCCTGGTCGGTGAGCGGTTGACCATTCATGAGGTGATCGTCCCGGTGGTACTCGTGGGATGGCTGACGGTTCATCTGACGCCCCCGCCGGAGGGCTGGGCGCCGATCGGGGTACCCGAGACGGCGTGCACGGCCGCCGGGTCGAGGTCGAACAGCTCGCGCAGCGCGTCCGCGTAGGACGCGCCGCCGGGCTCCGCGGCCAGCTGCTTCACCCGCACGGTGGGGGCGTGCAGCAGCTTGTCGACGACGCGGCGGACGGTCTGGCTGATCTCGGCGCGGGAGCGCTCGTCCAGGCCGGGCAGCCGGGAGTCCAGGCGGCCCAGCTCGGCGGCGACCACCTCGGAGGCCATCGCCCGCAGCGCGACCACGGTGGGGGCGATCCGGGCGGCCCGCTGGGCGGCGCCGAAGGCGGTCACCTCGTCGGCGACGATGCCGGAGACGGCGTCCACGTCGCCCGCGCCGGGGCTGGCGGCGTGGGCGTGCGAGAGGCTCTCCAGGTCGACCAGGAGCGCGCCGGGCAGCTCGTGCACGGCGTGGTCGACGTCGCGCGGCATGGCGAGGTCGAGGAAGGCCAGCGGGGTCGCCCCCGCGCGGCTCGCCACGGCGGCGGCGACGTCCTCGGCGCGGATCACCACACCGGCCGCGCCGGTGCAGGAGATCACCAGGTCGACGTCGGCCAGCGCCTCGGGCACCTTGGCCAGCTCGACCGTCCGGGCCGCCCCGGTGCCGAGGATCTCGACCAGCCGCTCGGCCCGCTCGGGCGTCCGGTTGGCGATCAGCAGGTCGGTGACGCCGGAGCGGACCAGCGTCGCGGCGGCCAGCGAGCTCATCGAGCCCGCGCCGACCACCAGGGCCCGCTTGCCGGCGATCGCGCCCGCACCGGCCGCGACCTGCTCCAGGCCGAAGGTGACCAGCGACTGCCCGGCCTTGTCGATGCCGGTCTCGCTGTGCGCGCGCTTGCCGACCCGCAGGGCCTGCTGGAACAGCTCGTTCAGCCCGCGGCCGGCGGTGTGCTCGTCCTGGGCCTTGGCCAGCGCGTCGCGCAGCTGGCCGAGGATCTGGCCCTCGCCGACCACCATCGAGTCCAGGCCGCAGGCCACCGAGAAGAGGTGGTGGACGGCGCGGTCCTCGTAGTGGACGTAGAGGTGCGAGGTCAGCTCCTCCAGGTCCACCCCGCTGTGGTGGGCCAGCAGCAGCGACAGCTCGGCGACGCCGGCGTGGAACTTGTCCACGTCCGCGTACAGCTCGATCCGGTTGCAGGTGTTGAGCAGCGCGGCCTCGGCGACGGTCGCGGTGGCCGCCGCGTCGTGCAGCAGCCGGGTCGGGACGTCACCGGTCAGGGCGGCGCGCTCCAGCACGCCGACCGGGGCGGTGCGGTGGCTCAGCCCTACGACAAGAAGACTCATGCCCGCCCCCTGGTGCCACGGATCCCGGTACTCATGCGCCCACCTCGCCGTGCCCGGCGGCGGCCGCGCGCCGGGCGCGGATCCCGGCGGTGCGTCCGTTCCACGTGCTCACGCCGGCATCACCGCGGAGAGCTCGCCCTCGCCGGTCTTGGCCTGCGGGGTCTTGGCGGGGGCCTCGGCGTCCTTGGCGGCCGGCTCGGTGGCCGGACGGGCCTTGCCGGTGCCGCCGGCGGCCCGGCGCAGCTTGGCCGCGGCGGCGCGGACCGGGCCGGGGGCGCGGTCGAGCACCGACTCGGTGCGGTCCGGCTCGTCGCCGGCCTTGCGCTGCTCGTGGAAGGCCAGGATCTGCAGCTCGATGGAGAGGTCCACCTTGCGCACGTCCACGCCGTCCGGGACGGTCAGCACGGTCGGGGCGAAGTTGAGGATGCTGGTCACGCCGGCCTCGACCAGCCGGTCGCAGACCTGCTGGGCCGCGCCGGGCGGGGTGGTGATGACACCGATCGAGACGTGCTGGCTCTCCACGATGGACTCCAGTTCGTCCATGTGGCGCACCGGCAGGCCGGCCGCGCTGCTGCCGACCACGGAGGGGTCGGCGTCCAGCAGGGCGGCGACCCGGAACCCGCGGGAGGCGAAGCCCCCGTAGTTGGCCAGGGCGTGGCCGAGGTTCCCGATGCCGACGATGACGACCGGCCAGTCCTGGGTGAGGCCCAGCTCGCGGGAGATCTGGTAGACGAGGTACTCGACGTCGTAGCCGACACCGCGGGTGCCGTACGAGCCGAGGTAGGAGAAGTCCTTGCGGAGCTTCGCGGAGTTCACGCCCGCGGCCGCCGCCAGTTCCTCCGAGGACACCGTCGGCACCGAGCGCTCGGAGAGCGCGGTGAGGGCCCGCAGGTAGAGGGGAAGACGGGCGACGGTCGCCTCCGGGATACCCCGGGCACGCGAGGGTCGGCGCGCGGCGCCCTGGTCGGGCGTCTGCGAACTGCTCTGTGGTGATCGGCCGATTGCCACGGTGCTCCTGTGGGTGAAGCTGGGCTTTGGCAGCCAGGCTATGCGTTTGTGAACGTGTGCACAAAGATGGTGTCCGATTTGTCCCCGCACAGTGATGCGCATCACGCCCTGGACCCCATAGCACCGGACTGTTTCGGGACCACCGCCGGGGGCTGTGCGCCGGGTGTCCGCAGGCCGTACGGCAACGGCGGCGGCGGCTCCCCCGGCGGCCCGCCCGACGGCCCGG
This sequence comes from Kitasatospora sp. NBC_01560, assembly GCF_045208415.1. NCBI lineage: Bacteria > Bacillati > Actinomycetota > Actinomycetes > Kitasatosporales > Streptomycetaceae > Kitasatospora > Kitasatospora sp. NBC_01560. The sequence continues at coordinate 4,163,604 of NZ_CP109364.1, forward strand.
GCGGGCCCGCGAGCAGCTCCGCCGGCGGCTCCGCGAGCGGCTCGCGGCGCAGCCACGGGACGAGCTCGCCCGCCGGCCCGGACCGCGGCCGGCCCAGCCGCGGCCACGGCACCCGCGCCGCCTCGCGCAGCGGCACCACCCAGTCGTCCGGCGGGCAGGACGGCGCCCCCACGCAGTGCCGCAGCAGCTCGGCGGTGGCCCGGGCGTCGCCCAGCGCCGTGTGCGCCGGGAACCCGCCCAGCCCGGCCGCCTCCGCGCAGGCCACCAGGCCGTAGCCGCGGGCCTGCGGCAGGTGCGCACGGGCCAGCCGCATCGTGCAGAGCAGCGGGACGGGCGGCAGCAGCACTCCGATCCGGGCGAACTCCCGATCCAGGAAGGCGTGGTCGCAGGTCACGTGGTGGCCGACGAGCACCCGGCCGGCCAGCAGCTCCAGCAGCCGCGGCGCGATCTCCCGGAACCGGGGGGCGCCCTCGACGTCCGCCTGGGCTATCCGGTGCACATGGGTCGGACCGACCGGCCCCAGCGGGTCCAGCAGGGTGCAGAACTCCGCCTCCGGGCGCAGCGCCGCGTCCAGCAGCACCACGGCCACCTCGACCACCCGGTGCCGCCACGGGCTGCGGCCGGTCGCCTCCACGTCCACCACGGCGAAGCCCCCGGCGCCCACGGGGGCGGGGGGCGGCCCTGGGGTCGGACCGGGAAGCATGGCGCACTCCTCGTGTGCTCAGCCCCCCACGGGCGCAAACGAGTTCGATCGTAAGCCGACCACCGACGGGCGCCCCCGGCCGATCCCGGATTTCTTCACAACGATTCGGCGAACCGCCCCCGCCGGTCGGCGGGGTGCGGGCCGTCCGTGTCCGGACGACCGGACGGCCCCCGGCGGCTCAGGCCCCCAGGGCGGCGCGCAGCCGTCGCTCGTCCACCCGCCAGAAGTCGTGCTGCCGGCCGTCGACCAGGGTGACCGGGATCTGCTCCGCGTACGTCCGGTACAGCGCCTCGTCCTGGGTGATGTCGCGCTCCTCGAAGGCCGCGCCCAGCTCGCCGGTCACCCGGAGGATCACCTCCCGGGCGTCGTCGCACAGGTGGCAGCCCGGCTTGCCGATCAGGGTCACCGTCCGGTCGGACGGCTTCGGGCTCGGGCTCTTGTCACGTCGCAGCAGAGGGCTCACCCGGCCATTGTGCGCCCGCCCCGCGGGCGCCCGGCCACCCCCACCCGGCGGCGCGGCCGGGCGGAGCCCGCTGTTCACCACCCGGGCACGCCGTCGTCACGGCCCCTCCCGGCCCGGCTGGCTATGCTCGGTGGCATGGCCGTGCTCCGAAGGCTCACCCAGGCAAGGCGTCCCACCACCGAGCGGACCGTCCAGGCCGGCGAGGCCGCGGCCGCGGCCGCGGAGGCAGCCCTGCGGACCGGCCCGGCCACCGACCGGGAGCCGGCCCGGACGGCCGGAACGGCCGAGGCGGCCCGGACGGCGGAGCCGGCCGGGAAGCCCGCGAAGACCCCCAGGGCCCCCGCCGGGAACCACACCCCCGAACGGGACGACCCGCACGCCGCCGCCTTCTTCGACTGCGACAACACCATCCTGCGCGGCGCCGCGGTCTTCTACCTCGGGGTCGGCCTCTACCGCCGCGGCTTCCTCACCCGCCGCGACATCGCCCGGTTCGCGTGGCAGCAGGCCTGGTTCCGGCTGGCCGGCACCGAGGACCCGGACCACATGGCCGACGCCCAGCACACCGCGCTCGGCCTGGTCGCCGGCAAGCGCACCGCCGACCTGGAGGCCATCTGCGAGGAGGTCTTCGAGGAGGTCGTCGCCGACAAGATCTGGCCGGGCACCCGCGCCCTGGTCCAGATGCACCTGGAGGCCGGGCAGCGGGTCTGGCTGGTCACCGCCGCCCCGCTGGAGGTGGCCCGGGTGATCGCCCGCCGGCTCGGCATGACCGGCGCGCTCGGCACCGTCGCCGAGGCCCGGGGCGGCCTCTACACCGGCCGGCTGGTCGGCGAGCTGCTGCACGGGCCCGCCAAGGCGGCCGCCGTCCGCTCGCTGGCCCGCCGCGAACGGCTCGACCTGGACCGCTGCGCCGCGTACAGCGACTCGGCCAACGACATCCCGATGCTCTCCCTGGTCGGCCACCCGTACGTGGTGAACCCGGACGGCGCGCTGCGCCGGCACGCCCGGGCCCAGGGCTGGCGGGTGCGGGACTTCCGGACCGGTCGCAAGGCGGCCCGGGTGGGCCTGCCGGCGGCGGCCGCCCTGGGTGTCGCCGCGGGGGCGGCGGCGGCCGCGGTCGCGCTGCACCGCCGGCAGCGCGCCTGAACGCCGGCCGACCGCCGGCCGGCCGTTCGGCGAACCCCGGCCGAACCCTTTTCGAACCCCCGGCGCTCCGGCGCGGGGCGCACCCGCGCGCCGGACGGTCCGGACGGCCGGGAGGCCCTCTCCGGGGGTGACCACGCGTCAATCCGCATGCCGACCAAGCCCCCCGTACGGGCTAACTGCCGCGTGGCGGAGGCTCCTCGAAGCCCGACGACCGAACCTGTCAGCCGGCGACTGGTTCTGATCGTTCGCCAGACCGGGAAAGTCGGGGGTTACCGAGGCCAATGGCTGGGAAACCGCCCGCCCGACCGCCGAATTGGTCACCCTGTGCGCCTGTTCGATCACGTTGAGCCGGATGAACGATGACATCTTCGGTCAGTGTCGGCCAGAATGCCGCGTCATGCGGATCCCAAACGACCACTTCGACCACACGGTGTAGCTGTCATTGCACAAAGCGTTATTCTCTCCTGGATGCACGTCACCCACGCGCACCTCCCGACCGGGCGGCGCGGGCGTGCTCTCCGCGCAGGCGGAGGTGATCCGTCCACAGTTCTGCCTCTGGGAGTCCCGTGTACCCACCCGTCCGGAACGACGCGCCTGCACCCTCCCGCCCGTCGCCCGCGCCCCTGCGCTCCCGCACCAGCCTCCGCGGCCGGCCGGCCTCCACCCGGCAGATCTCCACCGGCCTGGAGCTGCTGCGCACCCTGCTCCGCAGCCAGCTCACCGTCTCCCCCCAACTGGTGCCCGCCGGAGTCCCGTTCGGCCACGGCCAGCCGCACCCCCCCGGCCCGGCCCTGCGCACCACCGCCGCCGGCTCCTCGGCCGGCACCGGCTCGCGCAGCCGCACCGGCGCCACCGGCAGCAGCCGCAGCCGGGCCAGGACGGCCCCGAGCCCCGGCTTCGAGACCGAGCACAACCCGATCATGGAGCTGGTCGAGCGGGCCCAGGCCGGCGAGAGCGAGGCCTTCGGCCGCCTCTACGACCACTACGCGGACACCGTCTACCGCTACATCTACTACCGGGTGGGCAGCCGGGCCACCGCCGAGGACCTCACCAGCGAGACCTTCCTGCGCGCGCTGCGCCGGATCGGCACCTTCACCTGGCAGGGCCGGGACTTCGGCGCCTGGCTGGTGACCATCGCCCGCAACCTGGTGGCCGACCACTTCAAGTCCAGCCGGTTCCGGCTGGAGGTCACCACCGGCGAGATGCTCGACTCCAACGAGTGCGAGCGCAGCCCCGAGGAGTCGGTGCTGGAGTCGCTCTCCAACGCCGCCCTGCTGGACGCGGTGCGCCGGCTCAACCCGCAGCAGCAGGAGTGCGTCACGCTCCGCTTCCTGCAGGGCCTCTCGGTGGCCGAGACGGCGCGGATCATGGGCAAGAACGAGGGCGCCATCAAGACCCTCCAGTACCGCGCGGTGCGGACCCTCGCCCGCCTGCTGCCCCCCGACGCGCGGTGAGCGCGACCGCATCGGGGACCACCACCGGCGACGGCGCCGGAGACTGTCCCGGGGAGATAACCGGGGGGCCGTCACCGACGGCGGCGGCCCGACACGTCCGGGTGAACGGTCGGTCCGATGATCAGCCGTGCGTAACCGACCGCCCGCACCACTCGTTGGCCAGCGTGCAAGCCCCCACCAGGCGTACGGTCAAGTCGAATTGCGACCTCTCACCCGATGGAGTGGCTTTGGCCCGCCGAGGCAACCGTCCGGCAGGCCGGGGTGTCGACAACGACGAAGGGAGGTGTGGCCCGTGACGGCAAACGTGCTGGAGCACCGGCGGGCGAAGGCCTTCGCCGAGGCGCTGGAGGCCCACCAGGCAGAGCAACGCGGCCCCGCCGCGGCCGGATCGGCCAACACCGCTGCCACCGGAGCCGGTTCGGCCGCCATGGCCGAGCTGGTCGGCATGGCCGGTGCACTCGGCTCGCTGCCCGGACCGGCGCTGGACCCGGAGGTCCGAAGCGTCCAACGCGCCCAGCTGATGGCCGCGTTCGAGCAGGCCTTCGCCGGCGGCCAGGGCGCCGTGGTGCCCCGCCAGCGTCGGCACCGGGCACTGCGGGTGGCCCCGCGCGGACGCTGGAGCCGCCGGTTCGCGATCGGCGGACTGGTCGCCGGGCTGGCCGTCGGGAGCTTCACCGGGGTGGCCGCGGCCAGCGCCGGTGCCCTGCCCGGGGACACGCTCTACGGCATGAAGCGCGGGCTCGAAGGGCTCCGGCTGGACTTCGCGGACTCCGACAGCGAGCGCGGCGAACTGCTGCTCGGCAACGCGGCCACCCGGCTCCACGAGGCCACGAGCCTGGTCGGCCGGACGGACGCGGCCGGCTCGCTCAGCCCGGGCACCGTCGACCAGGTCCGCAAGGCGCTGGACGACATGCACGCGGACGCCCTCAAGGGCCGCGACCTGCTGCGCTCGGTGTACCGCACCAACGGCTCGCTCGACCCGATGCGCACCCTGGCCGGCTTCGCCCAGGACGAGGACGGCCGCTGGAGCGAGCTGCAGAGCCAGCTCCCCGTCCAGCTGATCCCGCAGGCGCATCTCGTCGACCAGCTCTTCGACGACATAAGCGAGGACGTCGCGCCCCTGCGCCTGGCCCAGCCGCCCGCCAAGGGCAGCGGCACGGCCGGCACCGGGGCGGGCGGCGGCGCGGGCTCCGCGGCGAACGGCGGCTCCCCGGCCGGCACCCCGGCCGTCGGCGGCAACGCCGCACCGGGCGCCGGACCGGCCCAGAACAGCGGTGCGGGCAGCGCCGGCGGCAGCAGGCCCGGCAGCACCGAGCGGGCCCCGTCCGCCGGGGCGAGCACGCCCGGTAGCGGCGGCAGCGGCGCCGGCGCCCCGAGCAGCGCGCCCAGCAACGCCGCGGGCGCGGTGAGCGGCCTGGTCGACAACCTCACCAGCGGGCTGACCGGGGCGAAGCCCTCGCCCAGCCCCGACCCGGTGCCCGACCGGGCGGCCCCGCAGCCGTCCGGCGCGCCCAGCACCGCCGCCGACGGCGCCCAGCAGCAGGGTGTCGACGTACCCCCGCTGATCCCCGGGCTGCTGCCCGGGCTGCGGATCCTCGGCGGCTGACCGGGGAGGCCCGGTCGGGGTGAGGACGGACGAGGGGCCCGGCAGCAGCGCCGGGCCCCTCAGTGCCGCCCCGAAGCCCCGACAGTCCCCGAAACCCCGAAACCCCGAAACCCCGGGGCCCCGGGAGCCCCCGGAACCTCAGGGGGAGCCGGAATCAGAAGAACACCGACCGCCGCTGCACCAGCAGCGTGTAGAGGGTGTGCTGGACGGTCTCCCGCACCTCGTCGGCCAGGTCGAAGACCAGCATCGGGTCGTCCGCGGCCTCCACCGGGAACCGGTCGGTGTTGATCGGCTCGCCGAACTGGATGGTCCACTTGGTCGGCAGCGGGATCGCCCCGAGCGGCCCCAGCCAGGGGAAGGTCGGCGTGATCGGCACGTACGGCAGGCCCAGCAGCCGGGCCAGCGTCCGGAAGTTGCCGATCATCGGGTAGGTCTCCTCGGCCCCGACGATCGAGCAGGGCACGATCGGCACCTGCGCCCGCAGCGCCGAGGAGACGAAGCCGCCGCGCCCGAACCGCTGCAGCTTGTAGCGCTCGGAGAACGGCTTGCCGATGCCCTTGAAGCCCTCCGGCCAGACCCCCACCAGCTCGCCGCGCTCCAGCAGCCCCTGGGCGTCCTCGTTGCAGGCCAGCGTGTGGCCGGCCTTGCGGGCCAGCTCGTTGACGCCGGGCAGGACGAAGACCAGGTCGGCGGCGAGCATCCGCAGATGGCGCCGGCTCGGGTGGTGGTCGTGGATGGCGACCTGGGTCATCAGGGCGTCCAGCGGGATCGTCCCGGAGTGGTTGGCGACGATCAGCGCGCCGCCCTCGGCCGGGATGTTCTCGATGCCGCGCACCTCGACCCGGAAGTACTTCTCGGCGAGCGGGCGCAGCAGCGAGAGCAGCACCTGGTCGGTCAGCTCCTGGTCGAAGCCGAACTCGTCCACCTCGTAGTCGCCGGTGAGCCGGCGGCGCAGGAAGGCGAGGCCCTCCGCGGCCCGGCCCTCCCAGCCCTTGCCGAACAGCCGGGTGGCGGCCGGGCCGAGCCGCCCGGCCAGCGCCCCGCCGACGGCGTCGGCGAGCTGGTCGGCCAGCCCGGCGGGGCGGTCGGGCTCGCTCCAGCTGGGTGCGGACTCGATCGGGATGACCTTGGCCTCGCCCGGCGCGTTCTCGGCTGCGGCATTCATCGCGGGTTCAGCTCCTGGGTCGGGTCGGCGGGCGGGTCGGACCGGAGCGCGGGCCGGCGGCCGGGTCGGCGGGCGGGCCCGGGGCCGGGCCGGCCGGGCCGTGGTCGCGCCCGAGCAGCGCGGCCAGGCCGTCCGTGACGGCGGCCAGCCGGGCCGGCGGCAGCAGGCCGGCGGACTGCGCGGCGGCGAAGTCCGCGAACGCCTCCGGGGTGGTGTACGCCGGCCGGTAGCCGAAGGTCTCGCGCAGCCGGGCGGTGTCCACCACCCGGCCGTGGGTGAGCAGCCGCAGCTGCTCGGGGGAGAAGTCGACCATCCTGGTCTGCCGCGCCAGCCCGGCCATCCAGCCGATCGCCGGCAGCAGCAGCGGCAGCGTCGGCCGGCCCAGCCGGCGGGCGCACTGGGAGAGCAGCAGGACGCCCTCCCCCGCGACGTTGAAGGTGCCGGTGTTGACGGCGCCGGGCCCGGGCTCGCCGGAGGCCAGGGAGAGCACGGCGAGCGCGTCGTCCTCGTGGACGAACTGCAGCCGCGGGTCGTACCCGAGCACGGTGGGCAGCACCGGCAGGGCGAAGTACGCGCTGAGCGGGGTGTCCGCGCCGGGGCCGACGATGTTGGCGAACCGCAGGACCGTCACCGCGACGTCCGGGCGGCGCCGGGCGAAGCCCCGGACGTAACCCTCGACCTCCACCGCGTCCTTGGCGAAGCCGCCGCCGGGCAGGTTCTTCGGCTGGGTCCGCTCGGTGAACACCGCCGGGTCGCGCGGCGCCGACCCGTAGACGCCGGTGGTCGACTTCACCACCAGCCGGCGCACCCCGGGTGCCTTCTGGCAGGCGCCGAGCAGCTGCATGGTGCCGATGACGTTGGACTCCTTGACCGCCGAGCGGTTGGTGGAGCCCAGGCCGGTGGCGCTGACGGCCAGGTGGACGACGGTGTCGACGCCGTGCTCGGCGATCACCCGGGCCACCGCCGGACGGCGCAGGTCGAGCTGGTGGAAGCGGTAGGGGGCGGCCGGGCCGTCCGGCTCCTCGACGGGTTGCCGGGGCGGCAGCACGTCCACGCCGACGACCAGGTCGACCCCGGGCCGGCGGCGGAGTTCGGCGGCGAAACGGGCCCCGAGCCGGCGGGCCACACCGGTGACGAGCACGACCTGCCCCACGGTGCTGCACCCCATTCCTCGGCCTCGGCGACCTGCGTGCACCGTACCGCGCCGCCGCCACGGGCCGTGAAACGACACCGCCCGCCCAGACCACGAGGGCCTGGACGGGCGGAGGAAGCGCCGGGCGCGCATTGCGCGGCCGGGGCGCTTACTTCTTGTTGCGACGCTGCACGCGGGTGCGCTTCAGAAGCTTGCGGTGCTTCTTCTTGGCCATACGCTTGCGACGCTTCTTGATGACAGAGCCCACGGAACAACCCTCGCTCACTGAGACTTCCGTCCGTGAGAGACGGAGTCCATACGACTGACGGAGGGCCTAGCCTACCGTCCACTTGCCCAGGGCTGTAATCGTGCACCCGCCGACCGGGAAACTCGGGGGAAATCTGCGGCGAACGAGCCCGGGGCCCACCGGCTGTGGACCCCGGCCCGCTGCCTGTCCTACGCGCTTTCGAGCCGCACGTAGGACTCCTTCAGGTACTCGTGCACCGCCTGCTGGGGCACCCGGAAGGACCGCCCGACCCGGATGGCCGGCAGTTCTCCGCTGTGCACCAGCCGGTACACCGTCATCTTCGACACCCGCATGACCGCAGCCACTTCGGCCACGGTCAGGAAGACGACTTCCTGCAGGGGGCGTTCGCCGGAACTCATGACCATCACCCGACCCTTACCCGTGTGCAAGGCACCGGCTTCCCCTCCGGTGACTCCACCGGCACACGTGTATCCCCAGAGTAGTTATGGGTGGTACCAGTGGGAAGAGGGAGAAGCCGGGTTGTCGTACGGTGAGAGATAGGACCGTTGCATTACGTAGTCGCTCGGCGGTCTGCACTAGGGGGCGTGCGCACCGCCCTGCCCCTTCACAACCGGGGGCCGCGGTTCGGGCACCGGCCGGGCGCGGTCCACCGGGCGCCCGGTGGACCGCTGGTCAGGGCAGCAGTCCGTGGTGCGGCAGGACGGCGCGGCGGGCGGCCAGGATCGCCTGGTCGAGCCGGTCGGCGGGATCGTATCCCGCGTCGAAGTCCCGCCAGGACGGCCGGGCGCCGTCGGTCATCCGCTGCGGGGCCGGGCGGCGGGTGCGCCGGTAGACCTCGGCCCGCCAGACCTCCGGGGTCTCGGTGGCCGGGTCGACCGGCCGGCCGGCGGCGGTGGCGACCAGGTGGGTCCACGTCCGCGGGACGACGTCCACGACGGCGTACCCGCCCCCGCCGAGGGCGATCCAGCGGCCCCCGGCGTGCTCGTGGGCCAGCGCGTGCAACTCCTCGGCGATCAGCCGCTGCGCGTCCACGGTGACGGCGAGGTGGGCGAGCGGGTCCTCCAGGTGGGTGTCCGCGCCGTGCTGGGTGACCAGGACCTGCGGGCGGAAGGCGGCCAGCAGCTCGGGCACCAGGGCGTGGAAGGCGCGCAGCCAGCCGGCGTCGCCGGTACCGGCCGGCAGCGGCAGGTTGGCGGCCGAGCCGGGCGCCGCCGGGCCGCCGGTCTCGGTGGCCCAGCCGGTCTGCGGGAAGAGCGTGGCGGGGTGCTCGTGCAGGGAGACCGTGAGCACCCGGGGGTCGTCCCAGAACGCCTGCTGGACGCCGTCGCCGTGGTGGACGTCCACGTCGACGTAGGCGACCCGCTCCGCGCCGAGTTCGAGCAGCCGGGCGATGGCGAGCGCCGGGTCGTTGTAGATGCAGAAGCCGGACGCCTTGCCGGGCATGGCGTGGTGCAGGCCGCCGGCGAAGTTCACGGCGTGCGGGGTCTCGCCGCGCCAGACCGCCTCGGCGGCGGCCACCGACTGCCCGGCGATCAGGGCGGAGGCGGAGTGCAGGGCGGGGAACGCCCAGTTGTCGTCGGTGCCGAGCCCGTGCCGCCGGTCCTGCTCGTCGGGGTGGGCGGCGGCGTGCTTGACCGCCTCGACGTACTCCCGGGTGTGCACCAGTCGGAGCGTGGAGTCCCCGGCCGGCGGCGCGGAGCGGACGGTCACCCCGGGGCCGGCGTCCAGCCCGAGCGACTCCACCAGGCGCATGGTGAGCGCCAGCCGGTCCGGATCCATCGGGTGGCCGGGACCGAAGTCGTAGGCGGTGACCGCCTCGTCCCAGTAGAGGTGCAGGCCGCAGGGGGTGTCACGCTCGGCTTCGGGCATGGCCTCCACGGTAGTGCGTCGCGGCGGCCCGACGGCCGCCAGGGGCAGGCCCGGGCAACGCGCCGCGCCGGCCGGCCGGGGCCTACCGGCCGGCGGGGCGGCGGGCCGGCCGGGGCCCGGCGGCGGGGGCCGCGGCGGCCCGGGCGGGCGCGGCCCCCGTGCGGCCCGCGAGCCGGCAGCCGAGGCAGCCGGGGTGGCCGTGCCGGGCGGCGGTGTCGCGGGTGCGCCAGTGCCGCCGACCGGGCGGGCGCGGTCCGGTGGGCTTGCCCCGGCCGGCGAGGTGGAGCAGCCAGGCGGTGGGTGCGCCGAGGGCGGTGACCACCGCGCCGAGCCAGAGCCCGGGCACCGAGCCGGCCACCAGGGCGAGTCCGGTGGCGGCGCTGCCGGCGACGGCGACGGCGGCGCCCGCCCAGCCGGCGACGGTGTGGCCCATGTCGTGCTGGTCGTGTGCGCCCATGTCTCCTCTTTTGGTGTGATGGGGTCGCGATCGGCCGGACCGCAGGACGGGGCGGCCCGAGCAGACGTTTTATCTCGCGAGCTAAGTAACTTAGATGCTAAGGAGATTCCCCGTGGAGGGCAAGCCGCGCCGGCAGGCGACGGCCGAACAGGCGCAGTACGCGATGGACCGGATGATCGCGCTCGCCCAGTTCGGACAGCAGGACATCGCCGCGCGACTCGGGCTCAACGTCACCGACCTGACCTGCCTCGGCTTCGTCATCGAGGCGGCGCAGACCGGGGAGCCGCTGGCGGCCGGCGACCTCGCCGAACGGGCGCACCTGACCACCGGCGCGGTGACGGGCGTGCTCAACCGGCTGGAGAAGGCCGGATACGCCCACCGCGAGGCCGACCCCGCCGACCGCCGCCGGGTCCGGGTGGTGATGGCGCAGACCGCCCAGGAGCGCATCCTGACGGTCTACGGGCCCTTCTACGAACGGCTCGGCGCACTGTTCGCCGACTACACGCCGGACGAGGTCGCCGTCCTCGCCGACTGGTTCACCCGGGCCCGGGCGCTGATGCAGGAGTCGCTGGACGAGCTCCGCTGAGCCCCGCGCCGCCTCACAGCGGTGTCAGGCCGGTGTCAGGCCGGCGTCAGGCCGGTGCCGGGGCCGGCAGGGGCGCGGCGGCCGGGGCGAAGCGGGTGGCGAGCGGCAGGACGGCCAGCACCAGCAGCATCGGGGCGAGCAGCGCCCAGCGGTACGAGCTGCCGGCCGCGATCGCCCCGACCAGCGGCGAGCCGATCAGGAAACCCACGTAGTTGAAGAGGTTGAGCCGGGCCACCGCGGCGTCCGAGTCGGCGGGGAGGAGCCGCCCGCCGGCCGCGAAGACCTGCGGGATGATCGCGCAGATCCCGAAACCGAGCACGGTGAAGCCGGCGATCCCGGCCCAGGGCCCGGGCGCCGCGGCCGCGACCGCGAAGCCCAGCGCGGCCAGCGCGGCGCCGCCGCGGACCACCGGGACGGCCCCCCAGTGCTGCACGGCGCGGTCGCCGACCGCCCGGCCGAGCAGCATCGCCACCATGTAACCGAGGTAGGAGAGCTTGGCGACGTCCTCGGGGCTGCCCAGGCCGTCGGTGAGGTACTTGACGCTGTAGTTGGAGACCGAGGCGTCGGCGATGTAGGCGAAGGCCATCGCCAGGCAGAGCGGCAGCAGCGGCCGCCACGGGACGGACCGGGCGGCGGCCTCGGCGGCCTGCCGGACGGCGTCGCCGAGCTCGGCGGGCCCGGCGAACCGGGCGCCGGCCAGCAGGGCGAGCGGGGCGACCACCGCGGCGGCCGTGCCGAACAGCACGGGCAGGCCCAGGTCGTCGTGCGAGCCGAGGCCCGCCACCGCCGCGCCGATGATCCCGCCGAGGCTGAACGCGGCATGGAAGCCGATCATGATCGAGCGCCCGTAGCGGTGCTGCAGGCCGACGCCGAGCATGTTCATACTGGCGTCCAGCGCACCGACCAGCAGGCCGAACACCCCCAGTGCGAGAGCGAGTTGCCAGAGCGTGCGACCGAGGCCGACGGCCGCCAGGCTCAGGCAGACGGCGGGCTGGACGACCCGCAGCACGGCCCGCGCGCCCGCCCGACGCACCAGCTGCTCGGAGGTGATCGACCCCACCCCGGCCAGTACCGGCACCGCCGCCAGGAAAACCGGCAGCAGCGCGTCGCTCAGCCCGTACCGGTCCTGGATCTCGGGGATGCAGGTGACCAGCAGCGCGAAGGTGACGCCCTGGAGCAGGAAGCTCGCGGCCAGCGCGGCCCGGCCCGCCCGGAGCCGGGGCGGGATCACGGTACTCGTGGTCGTCACTGACACCTCGCTACTGGCCGGTACGCCGATGTTGGCGAGAGCGTAGGGGTCCGCGCGGCTTTTGGGGAGGGGGTGCGCTACGGCAGTTCGAGCAGGGCGGGCACCTCGGCGAGGTCGGCGATCAGGCCGGTGGCGCCGGCGGCGGTCAGTTTCGCCGGGTCGGTGAGGGCGGTGTAGCCGTAGACGTCCATGCCGGCCGCCCGGGCCGCGAGCACCCCGTTGACGCTGTCCTCCAGCACCAGGCAGCGGGCCGGGTCGACCCCGAGGGTGCGGGCGGCGTGCAGGAAGAGGTCCGGCGCGGGCTTGCCGACGCCGACGTCCTGGGCGCTGAAGATCCGCTCCTCGGGGTGGTGGCCGCGCAGGCCGGTGACGTCCAGCGCGGTCCGGATCCACCGGTGGTGCGCCGAGGAGGCCAGGCAGTACGGCACGGAGCGCCGCCGGAGCTCCGCCAGCAGCGCCTCCGCACCCGCGACGGCGCTGAGCTCGGTGCCGAACCCGGCGAACACCCGGGCGTGGAACAGCTCGTCGAAGCCGTCCGGCAGCTGCGCGCCGTCGTACCGCTCGGCGATCACGTCGTGCACCCGGTGCGCGGCGGTGCCCATGAAGTCCCGGTAGGAGTCCTCGATCGTGGTCGGGTAGCCGAGTTCGGTCAGGTACTCGGCCAGCAGCCGGTTGGAGAGCGGCTCGCTGTCCACCAGGACACCGTCGTTGTCGAAGATCACCAAGTCGTAGGCCATGCGTTCGAGCCTACTGGGCGGCCTCCCGGCGGCTACTTGCCGCCGGAGGCCAGCTCGCGGGAGCGGTCCCGGGCCGCCTCCAGGGCGCCGAGCAGCGCGGCCCGGACCCCGTGGTTCTCCAGCTCGCGGATGGCCGCGATGGTGGTGCCGGCCGGCGAGGTGACCGCCTCCCGGAGCTTCACCGGGTGCTCGCCGGAGTCCCGCAGCATGACCGAGGCGCCGATCGCCGACTGCACGATCAGGTCGTGCGCCACGTGCCGGGGCAGGCCGAGCAGGATGCCCGCGTCGGTCATCGCCTCGACCAGGAAGTAGAAGTACGCCGGGCCGGAGCCGGACAGCGCGGTGGCCGCGTCCTGCTGGGACTCCGGCAGCCGCAGCGCCTTGCCGACCGAGCGGAAGATCTCCTCGGCGCGCTCCAGGTGCGCCTCGGTGGCGTGCGAGCCGCCGGAGATCACGCTCATCCCCTCGTCCACCAGGACGGGCGTGTTGGGCATCACCCGGACCACCGGGGTGCCGGGCGCCAGCCGGGCCTCGAACCAGGCGGTGGGGATGCCGGCCGCCGCCGAGATCACCAGCCGGTCCGGGCCGACGTGCGGCGCCAGCTCGTCCAGCAGGGTGCCCATGTCCTGCGGCTTCACCGCCAGGATCAGGGTGTCGGCGAGCTTGGCGGCCTCGCCGTTGCCGACCACGGTGACGCCGTACGCGGCGGCCAGCTCCGTCGCCCGCTCCGGCCGGCGGGGGGTCACCAGGACGTCCGCCGGGTCCTTCCCGGCCCGCAGCAGGCCGGAGAGCAGGGCCTCCCCGATCTTGCCGGTGCCGAGGAAGGCGATCTTCTGTCCGTGTGCCGCTGCGCTGCCCATGCCCGCTCCTCGCGTCCGTTCCTGCCGCCATCCTCGCACCGCCCGGCCGCCCGCAGCGGCAGCGTCCACCCTGCGGGAACCGGCCGGCCGCCGGCCCGCCTCCCTAGGGAGAAACTCGGGGTTCTCCCCTATGGCCCGGGGCTGTTCCGGAGGCGCACCGTGGAGGCATGGCACACGGAGAGATGTCCCGACGTGAGAACCGGCAAGCCGCCGTCGCCGCCGCGACGACGGGCCCGTGGCGGACGGCCGCGGGGGTCGGTGCGGTGGTGGGGGCGACGTCCCTGGCGATCGATGCGGTCGTCGAGGACTGGTCGCTGAGCATGCTGGCCGGCCCGGCCGGCTGGGCGCTGTTCTTCTTCTTCCTGGTCGGCACGGTGGGCGGCTCGCTGCGGCGGGACACCGGCGACCGGCGGCTGCGCCGGTGGGCCGCCGAGCACCCGTGGCAGTCGGCGCTGCCGGCGGCCGGCGCGCTGCTGGTGCTGAACATGCTGGCGCAGACGGTCCTCGGTGACGCGGGCCTGTTCGGCGCGTTCTTCCTCTCGCTGCTGCCCGCCGGCATCCTGCTGGCGGTCGCGGGCGTGGTCGGCTCGGTGAAGCAGGCCCGCCGCAAGGGGTGACGGCCCGTCCGGAGCCGGGCCGTGACGGCCCGTCCGGGACCGGACAAAAGGGGTGATCGCCGCACACCGCACACGAGTTCACCACAAGGTGTGCCCCCGATCAGGGATTCGTCACACCCCGTCGGCATACTGGCGCGATGCCGATAGCCGAAGATCCAGAACCGCGCCCCGCCGAGGGCCGGGACCCGGACGGGGTGGACCCGTCCGGTACGGGCGGGAAGGACCCGTTCGACGAGCTCGTCCTGGACGAGGAGTTCGTCAGGGGCGCCGCCGTCAAGGAACAGGCGGGCCGCACCCGGATGCTCGCCGCCCAGTGGAAGCACACCCCGCCGGTCGACCCGGGCGGCCGCCGCTCGGTGAACGACGGCCCGCCGAAACGGTTCGGCCGCACGCCGAAGCCGGTCGAGCTCGACCCCTGGGGCAACCCGCGCCCGCGCCGCCGGCGGCGGCTGGAGTGGCGCGCGCCGCTGTACGTGGCGCTGACCGTCGCGGTACTGCTCGCGGCCCTGAACGTGGGCAGCCTGAAGTCCTGGTACTCGACGCACTTCGGCAGCGACTCCGGCGGACCGGCCGCCGCGACCGCCCCGGTGCCGACGGTGGCCCCGGAGACCGCCCGGCCGACCACCGCGCCGCCGCGGGTCGACCCGCAGCAGCCGACCGTCGACCACCCGTGGGCCGGCTCCCCCGCCGAGGGCTGGCCGACCACGATGGACGCCTTCGACCTGACCGCGCCCGCCGGCGCCATCGGGGTGTTCACCGCCGAGCAGGTGGCGGCGCAGGTCAAGCTGGTGAAGGAGTACCTGGCGGCCGCCAACCTCGACCCGAAGGCGGTCGCCGGCGGTACGCCCGAGGCGGCGCTGGCCCTGCTGGACCGCGAGGAGCAGGACAACGCCCGGGCCGCCCTCACCAAGCCGTCCACGGAGAACGACCCGACGGCCTGGTTCAGCCGGTTCGACCCGCGCGACGCGATCCCGGTCTCCGACACCGTCAGGATGCAGGGCCTGATCACCGTCGAGGGCGACGGCGACAAGGGCGTGCTGGTGCACACCGACTTCACGTACGTGTACGCGCTGCGGCCGGGCCCGGAGGCCGGCAAGCGGGCGGCCACGCCGCAGCCGGCCACGCCCCGGCCGACGGCCACGCCGCCGCCGGCCGGTGACGGCGGCGGTCCCAGGCCGGTGGGCTGGACGGTGCCGGCCGCGGACGTCGCGGGTGACACCTGGACCACCCGCACCATCGTGCGGCGCGTGGACACCTTCCGGTTCTACGACCCGGCGCGCTACCGGGTCAGCCCGAAGAAGCTGGTCTTCGGCAAGTCCCAGTCGGACGTCGGCAACTCGGCCTGCGCGAGCAGCGACGGCTTCTACCACCCGCAGTTCGACCAGTTCGCGACGCGCCTGCCCGGGGCGCCGGCGGAGCCGCAGCCGACCGGCCCGGCCACCGACCCGTACGACCGCACCAAGGACCTCACGGACGGCAACCAGGAGTGCGGCACGATCAGCCGCAACTGACCGCGCTCAGCGCTTGCGCCTGCCCCGGCCCGGCGCCCTGGTGTCGGGCCGGCCGCTGCGGACGGCCCGGCGGCGGCCGTACGCCGCCGCCGCCCGCTCGTACCCGGCACGCTTGACGGCCTCGCCGGGGGCCTCGGTGAGGCTGCGGAGGAAGTAGGCGAACAGCGCGCCGACCCCGCCGACGATCCAGACCACGCCGAGCGACTTGTCCTCGGCCATCCAGCCGGTCAGCTCGTCCCGGCCCTCGGTGAGCAGCTTCCAGTTGCGCAGGCCGGAGAGGCAGGAGCAGATCGCGATGGCGGCGAGCAGCAGGCCGTTGACGAAGCCGCCGTTGTCGGAGAGCCGCACGCCGTCGACGGCGAGCCGGACGAGGAAGGCTCCGGCGGCGGTCGCGATCAGGGCGCCGATCGGCACGAGGATCCGGCGCGTCCAGTAGTCGCCGCCGCGGGCGACCCAGCTGGTGCCGAACCAGCGGATCGGCTCCGGCTCGGGGGCACCGGCGGGCTCGGGGGCGGGGGCGGGGGCGGGGTGGTCGGTCACACGGCCGATTATCACCCGGTGCCGGGACAACGCGGAGGAGCCGTCCCGCCAGGCGGGACGGCTCCTCCACCACTGTGGTCCCCGGGTCAGCCGAGCTTGCTGACGTCGCGCACGGCGCCCTTGTCCGCGGAGGTGGTCATCGCGGCGTACGCGCGCAGCGCCTGGCTGACCTGGCGCTCGCGGTTCTTCGGCCGGTAGCCGCCCTCGGCCTCCAGCTTCAGCCGGCGCTCGTGCAGCTCCTCGAAGGAGACCTCCAGCGAGATCGTCCGGCCCGGGATGTCGATGGCGATGATGTCGCCGTCCTCGACCAGCGCGATGGTGCCGCCGGACGCGGCCTCCGGGGAGGCGTGGCCGATCGAGAGGCCCGAGGTGCCGCCGGAGAACCGGCCGTCGGTGACCAGGGCGCAGGCCTTGCCGAGGCCGCGGCCCTTGAGGAACGAGGTCGGGTAGAGCATCTCCTGCATGCCGGGGCCGCCCCGGGGGCCCTCGTAGCGGATGACGACGACGTCGCCCTCCTTGACCCGCTTGGTGAGGATCGCGTCGACGGCGTCGTCCTGGGACTCCACCACGACGGCCGGGCCGCTGAAGGTCCAGATCGACTCGTCCACACCGGCGGTCTTCACGATGCAGCCGTCCTCGGCGAGGTTGCCGTACAGCACGGCGAGGCCGCCCTCGACCGAGTAGGCGTGCTCGACGCTGCGGATGCAGCCCTTGGCGGCGTCGGTGTCCAGGGTGTCCCAGCGCTCGGACTGCGAGAACGCCTCGGCGGAGCGGACGCAGCCGGGGGCCGCGTGCCACAGCTCGACGGCCTCGGCGGACGGCGAGCCGCCGCGGACGTCCCAGGTCTTCAGCCACTCGGCGATCGAGTCGGAGTGCACGGTGTGCACGTCCTCGTTGAGCAGCCCGCCGCGGTACAGCTCGCCGAGGATGGCGGGGATGCCGCCGGCCCGGTGCACGTCCTCCATGTAGTACGAGCCGTTGGGCGCGACCTTGGAGAGGCAGGGCACCTTGCGGGAGATGGCGTCGATGGCCCGCATGTCGAAGTCGAGCTCGGCCTCCTGGGCGGCGGCGAGCAGGTGCAGGATGGTGTTGGTGGAGCCGCCCATGGCGATGTCGAGCGCCATCGCGTTCTCGAAGGCGGCCCGGGTGGCGATGGAGCGCGGCAGGACGGAGTAGTCGTCCTGGCCGTAGTGCCGGTTGGCGATCTCGACGACGTTGTGGCCGGCCCGCTCGTACAGCGCCTTGCGGGCGGTGTGGGTGGCGAGCACCGAGCCGTTGCCGGGCAGCGAGAGGCCGATCGCCTCGGTGAGGCAGTTCATCGAGTTGGCGGTGAACATGCCGGAGCACGATCCGCAGGTCGGACAGGCGTTCTCCTCGATGATCGCGATGTCCTCGTCGGAGACGTTCTCGTTCACCGCCTGGGAGATCGCGTCGACCAGGTCGAGCTTGCGCACGGTGCCGTCGACCAGGGTGGCCTTGCCGGCCTCCATCGGGCCGCCGGAGACGAAGACCGTCGGGATGTTGAGGCGCAGCGCGGCCATCAGCATGCCGGGGGTGATCTTGTCGCAGTTGGAGATGCAGATCAGGGCGTCGGCGCAGTGCGCGTTGACCATGTACTCCACGGAGTCGGCGATCAGGTCCCGCGAGGGCAGCGAGTAGAGCATGCCGCTGTGGCCCATCGCGATGCCGTCGTCGACCGCGATGGTGTTGAACTCGCGCGGGATGCCGCCCGCCTGCTTGATCGCCTCGGAGACGATCCGGCCGACCGGCTGCAGGTGGGTGTGGCCGGGGACGAACTCGGTGAAGGAGTTGGCGACCGCGATGATCGGCTTGCCGAAGTCCTCCCGGGCTACACCGGCGGCCCGGAGAAGCGCCCGGGCGCCTGCCATGTTGCGACCGTGGGTGACCGTACGGGACTTCAGCTCGGGCACTGTGCTCCACTCCTTCGGAGGCTGCTGGCGGCGCCGCCGGACGGGAGGGTGCGGCGGCCGCTGTGTCTATCGAGACTACGCCCGCGGTCCGCCCGGCGGACACCGCGTCCGCGATGCGGTCAGGCCGTGGCGGCCGGGCCCGCGCGGTGCCGGTCAGGCCGGGGTGCGGGCCACCGTGAGGCTCAGGACGTAGGGCTCGGTCAGCCGGCCGTCGGGGAACTCCGCGAGCAGGGCGGCCCGCTCGTCGGCGAGCAGGGCCGCCCGCGGACCGGGATCGAGGGAGGCCAGGTAGGAGCGGGAGGTGAGGTCCTTGATCAGCAGGTCGACGGTGATCTCGCGCTCCCAGCGCAGCAGGGCGGAGGAGACCTCCAGGCCGGCCGGGGCGAAGTGGCCGGTGTGCCGGTCGATCCGGCCGTAGCCGTGGTAGCGGCCGGGCAGCGCGGCGGCCATCCGCTCGCCGAGGGCGCGGACCCACGGGACGGTCTCGTCCTTCACGTTCCACCAGGTGGCGACGGCGCCGCCGGGCCGGAGCACCCGGACCGCCTCCGGGATCGCGCGCTCGGGGTGGGTCCAGTGGAAGGCCTGGGCGTAGGTGACGAGGTCGGCGCTGCGGTCGTGGAAGGGCAGTTCGTCACCGGTGCCGCGGACCAGGGGGATCCCCGGCGAGGAGGCCAGGAACTGCGCGCCCATGCCGGGGCTCGGCTCGACGGCCACCACCTCGGCGCCGCGGGCGGCCAGCAGTCGGGTGGCGATGCCGGTACCGGCGCCGACGTCCAGCACCCGGGCGCCCTTGAGGCTCCGCCCGGCCAGCCGCTCCAGCTCGTCGAACAGGGCGTCGGGGTAGCCGGGGCGTCCCTGCTCGTACTCGGCGGCGACCGCGCCGAACGAGACGGCCGCCTCCCGGTAGTCCGGACTCTCCGTCATGGCTCCCCCTCCGCACGGCAGTTCGTACTCACCTTAGGCGCGCGGGAGTGGCCAGGTGCAAGCGGGTGAAGGCGAGCGCCTCGGCGAGATCGGCCTCGCGTTCGGCGGGCGAGACGGAGCGCCGGGTGTTGACCTCCAGCACCACGTGCCCGTCGAACCCGGTCCGCGCGAGGTGCTCCAGCAGCTCCGCACAGGGCTGCTTGCCGCGGCCGGGGATGAGGTGCTCGTCCTTGCCGGAGCCGCTGCCGTCGGCCAGGTGGATGTGGGCGAGCCGGTCGCCCATCCGCTCGACCATGCCGAGCGCGTCGATCCGGGAGGTGGCGGCGTGCGAGAGGTCGATGGTGAAGTGCCGGTACTCCTCCTCGGTGACGTCCCAGCCGGGGGCGTACGCGAGCATCTCGCGGTCGCGGTAGCGCCACGGGTACATGTTCTCGACGGCGAAGCGGACGTCGGTCTCGCCCGCCATCCGGTCGATGCCCTCGACGAACTCGCGCGCGTACTGCCGCTGCCAGCGGAACGGCGGGTGGACGACGACGGCGCTCGCGCCGAGCTTCTCGGCCGCGGCCCGGGCCCGGACCAGCTTGGTCCACGGGTCGGTGGTCCAGACCCGCTGGGTGATCAGCAGGCACGGCGCGTGCACGGCCAGGATCGGCATGCCGTGGGCGTCGGAGAGCCGGCGCAGCGCCTCGATGTCCTGGCTGACCGGGTCGTTCCAGACCATCACCTCCACGCCGTCGTAGCCGAGCCTGGCGGCCAGTTCGAAACCGACGGCGGTGCCGGCCGGGTAGACCGAGGCGGTGGAGAGCGCGACCTTGGTGTCGGGGATGTGCAGGGTCGGATGCGGGGGCAGCACCAGGCGGTCGGTGGTGCGCAGCAGCGGGGCGCGGCCGGCGGCCTGCCGGGCGGCCTTGACGGACTTGACCGACTGGACGGCGGCCTTGGCGGCACCGGCGGCCCGTGCCGTCCGGGTGGTGCGGGGGGCCCTGGTGGCGGGGGCCTCGGCGGCCGGCTGCTCCGGGGTGCCCCGCGCGGGCTGCGGCGCGGTCCGCCGGGCGGCCTTGGGTCCGGCCTTGGGTCCGGCCTTCTGCGCGGTCTTCGGTGCGGTCTTCGGTGCGGGCGGGTTCGGGGCGGCCTTCGACGCCGCCTTCCGGCCGGCCTTCCGGGCGGTCTCCGGGGAGGCGCCCCGGGCGGGCTGCCGGGCGGGCTTCTTCGCGGCACCGCCGGTGGCCTTCCGGGCCGCCGCGGTCTTCGCCGCGGTCGCCGCCCTGGCCGCCCGGACGCCCTGCACGGCCTTGCCGAGCGGGCGGGCGCGGCCCGCCCCCGCGGGGGCCGGGGCCTCCTCGCCGGGTGGGCGCGTGCGGCGCGGTGCGTCCGGCCGCGACTGCCCGTCCCCGGGCGCGCGGCCCTCCTGCGTCCCGTCCTCGCCCGCTGGTTGCACCACGGGAGACAGCGTAAGCGGACCGCGCCCCGAACGGGGAGCGGCCTCAGGTGGTGAGGGCCGGGCGGCGGCGGTCGACCGGCCCGTCCATGGTGTCCAGGCGGCGCAGGATGATGCCCTCGCGCAGCGCCCAGGGGCAGACGTCGAGCTCGTCCAGGCCGAGCAGGTCCATCGCGGCGTCGGCGACCAGCGCGCCGGCCAGCAGCTGCTTGGCGCGGCCCTCGGAGACGCCGGGGATCTGCGCCCGTTCGGCGACGGTCATCGCGGAGAGCCGGGGCAGCCAGGCGGAGAGGCCGCTGCGGGTGAGCCGGCGGTCCGCGTACGGGCCGGCGTCGGCGGGGGCGGCGCCGGTCATCCGGGCGAGCTGCTTGAAGGTCTTGGAGGTGGCGACGGCGTGGTCGGTGGCCCCGAGCCGGGCCACCTCGCCGACGACGGTGGCCAGCTCGGCCCGGATGTGGCGTCTGAGGACGCGCAGGTCCTCCGGGTCGGCGACGTCCCCGGGCAGCCAGCGGGCGGTGAGCCGCCCGGCTCCGAGCGGCAGCGAGCAGGCCACGTCGGGCTGCTCGTCCAGGCCGCAGGCGATCTCCAGCGAGCCGCCGCCGATGTCGAGGTTGAGCAGCCGGCCGGAGGACCAGCCGAACCAGCGCCGGACGGCCAGGAAGGTGAGCCGCGCCTCGTCCTGTCCGGAGAGCACCCGCAGCTCGACGCCGGTCTCCGCGGCGACCCGGCGGAGCACCTCCTCGCCGTTGGCGGCCTCCCGGACGGCGGAGGTGGCGAACGGCAGGATGTCGACGACGCCCTTGTCCTCGGCGACCCGCAGCGAGGAGGCCACCATGCCGATCAGCTTGTCCACCCCGGGTCCGCTTATCGCGCCCCGGTCGTCGAGGAGTTCGGCCAGCCGCAGCTCGGCCTTGTGGGAGTAGGCGGGCAGCGGGGCGGCCCCGGGGTGGGCGTCCACCACGAGGAAGTGGACCGTGTTGGAACCTACGTCGAGCACACCGAGTCGCATAGCTCTCCACGCTACGCGATCCGACCCTCCGACAGACCCCTCCCGGCGGTATGCGTGCTGGTCCGGGCCGGGGGTCCGGACCGGCCCCGCGGGGCCGGGGCGCCGGTCAGTGCACGCGGGCGCCGTGCGGGACGGCCGACCGGTCGGTGCGGCAGTTGGCGTCGGCCCAACGGCGGGCCCGGCCCGGGGTGTCGGTGATCAGGCCGTCGGCGTCCCGTTCGGTCATCAGCTGCCAGGACTCCTCGTCGTCCAGCGTCCAGACGTAGACCTCGTGGCCGGCCCTGCGCTCGGCGGCAATCCGGGACGCGGTGGCGAGCGTGGCCTCCAGGGCGATGCCGTGCAGCGGCAGGTCACCGGGGTCCTCGGCGAAGGAGCCGCCCTGGATCAGCACCACCGGCAGGGCGGGCGCGGCGGCGTGGGCCTGGCGCAGGTGGTCGGCGGAGAACGAGTACAGGAACACCCGGGCACCGCTGCCGGCCGCCGCCCGGGCGATCCGGGCGACGTCCTCGGCGCGCTGCCACTTGAGCTCCATCAGCAGCGTGACGCCGGTGCCGGAGAGCCGCTTCAGCAGCTGCTCCAGGGTCGGCACCGGTTCGGGCGCGCCGGGGCCGATCGTCACCCGCAGGCCGGCGAGCTGCTCGGCGGTGAGATCGGCGACGGCGCCCTTGCCGTCGGTGGTGCGGTCCACCGTGGCGTCGTGCATGAGCACCGGGACGCCGTCCCGGGTGGTCTGGACGTCGGTCTCCAGCCAGTCGGCGCCCTGGGCGAGGGCCTGCTCGAAGGAGGCCATGGTGTTCTCGGGCGCGCCGAGCGGGGAGCCCCGGTGGCCGATCACCACCGGCCCCGCGCAGATCTGCGGGGCGGCGGCGGCCGGTCCGGCGCGCAGTCCGGGGGTGGCGGCGCAGCCCGCGGCCAGCACCGCGAGGGCGGTGAGCACGGCCGCACGGGCGGCACGGGGCGAGGCGGTCACGGCGGTGGGGGCTCCAGCTCTGGTGCGGGCGCCGCGGCGGGCGCGGCCTGCTCGGGGTCGGGCGGCGGTCGTGGGCGGGGAGGCGCGGGCGGTCCGGGAGGGGTGCCGTCACCACGGGTCCTCAGAATGATCTGACAACCCGACAGTACGGTCGATTCCCTCAGCCTGCGCCCGTCTCCCGGCGCGTCCCCGCCGCGGCGCACCGCAGGTCACCCGGACATCCCCGCCGCGGGCGCGCGTCCGCGGCAGGCCGCACCGCGGCGCGGCGGCTCACAGCAGGCCGTCCCAGAGCTGCTCGACGATGACGGCCCACCAGTTCTCCGGATCGTCGAAGACGGTCGGGTCGATCGCCGCCAGGCCCCGCTGCAGGGCGTCGACGGCGGCACCGGCGGCCGTCGGGTCGGCCCCGCGCAGACCGGGCAGGCGCTCGGCGAAGAGCGCCAGGCAGCGGACGAACGCCGCCGGCCCGTCGTTGCAGTGCCGGGCGGTCGCGTAGTCCGGGTCGACCGCCCGGACGGCGCCGCAGGCGGTGTCCACGGTGATCAGCGCCCAGCCGTCGGTGCCGAGCAGCAGCTGCGGGGCCAGCGCGAGACGCTCGCGCTCGGCCACCCGGGTGCCGCGGCCCGCCTCGGCCAGGTACCCGGCCAGCGGCGGCAGCACCGCGCCCGGCCGGCTGCCGTCCGCGATCGCGTCCGGCCGGGGGTGGTGCACGGCGAAGAAGCCCTCGACGGCCACCGGCACGCCGACCGTGAGCAGCACGCGCGCGGTCGGCTCGGGCAGGTCCGCCCGGGCGGCGTCCGCCGGGTCGAAACGCTGGACGCCGCCGGCCCCGAAGCGTTCCACCAGCCGGGCCGCCAGCTCGCGGTCGGGCTCGGCCGGCAGCGGCGGTGTGCCGCGCGGGAACGGCACCCGGTTGCGGACCGGTCCGCCCGGCTCGGCGGGCAGGGCCCGCACGGCGGCCGCGCGGTGGTCGAAGCGCGGCCCGTACGGCAGGTCGAATCCCACGGCGGTGTCCGGCAGTTCGGCCGCCAGCGCGTACGCCCAGTAGCCGCCGGGCAGCGCGCTCAGCCGCAGGTCGGTGCGGACGGTCAGCACGTCCTTCGCCTGCACGCCCTGCTCGCGCAGCCACCACCAGGCACGCAGCGCCGGATGCGGCAGGCCCGGCGCCGAGCGCACGGCCAGTGCGCACACCTCGCCGCGGTCGTCCCGGTAGGTCAGCTCGGCCCGGGTGCCGCGGCCGGTGGCCGGCGGGCGGGTCGGGTCGTGGGCGCCCGCGCCGAGGAAGTCCCGGTACAGCAGGACGACCTCGCCCACCGGCACCGACGGCCAGACGGTGAACCGGCCGGTCTCCCGGTCGACCACCGCGCAGGCCGCGCCGACCTCCTCGGGCGCGCGCCGTTCGCCGGTCAGCGGGTCGACCTGCACCGGCGGCGGCTCCGCCCAGACCACCCAGCCGAGCTCGAACTCGTGCGAGTGCACCCGCCGGCTCCCGGTCGAGCCGTCGGCCGAGGCCCGCGGCAGGTCACCGTTGATCCAGCGGTGGGCGGCCTCGATCGCCGCTGCGCGGGTGGTCACGGGGTGGAGCTCCTTGCATCGGCACGAGCACGAACGGACGAACCGGCCGACGGGCACCCCGGCACCGGCCCACTGCCCGGTCCCCCACCGGCCGGCCGCCAGGATCGCACGCGCCGGCCGCCGGCCCCCCGGCGGGCGCCCGGACCGGGCGTCACGCGGCGGGGCCCGTGGCGAACTCGGGGCGGCGGGCGGTGAGGTCGAGCGGGCGGCCGTCGGGATCGAGCGCGATGGCCCAGAGCCCGTGGGCGGCCTCGTGCAACGGGGCGGCGCCCTGCCGGCCGACCTGGTGGTCGAGGTAGGTCACGGCGTCCCGGTGGTTGACGGCGTTCCAGGCGTGCGGGCGGCCGAAGCCGTCCAGCGTGAGCAGCACGGCCTGCGAGCCGTGGCCGGCCCGCCGCAGTTCGCCGGCCAGCCGGCCGAAGGCCGTCCCGCCGTCGCCGAGGTCGCGGAACGGCGCGCCGAGTTCGCGCTCGGCGCGGTCGCGGCCGCCGCGTTCGCCCGCGTCGCCCTCGGTGGGGATCCGCGGGGCGGCGCAGGTCGGGCGGCCGGTGAAGGTGTCGACCGCGGAGAGCGCGATCTCCAGGCTGTTGTTGGCCCGCCCCGGCCCGCGGTGGCCGCCGTCGTTGACGACCTCGGCCCAGCCGCCGGCCGCCGGGTCGGGGTGGCGCAGCGGGAGGCCGTCGGCGTCCTGGGGCGCACGGCGTTCGATCTCGCGCTGGTGTTCGGGGTCGACCGGGGCGAGGCCGCCGGGCAGGCCGTACGGGCGGCTGTCGGCGATGGTCCGCAGCCGGAGCAGCTGCTCCTCGGGCGCGCTGCCGAACGCCCCGCGCAGCGCGAGGTGGAGGGCCGTCGCGTGGGCGGTGGCCACCGGTACGGCGGCCCAGGCGAGCCCGGTCCCGTCCTCGGCCGGGGAGCCGTCGGGTCGGCGCCGCTGGTCGGCCGGGTGGAACTCGGGGCGGGCGGGGCCGGCGGCCGGGGCCCCCGGGGTGGGCGGGACGAGCAGCGGTCCGGGGGCGGTGACGGGGTGCGGGGCCCCGGTGGCCTGGCGCTGGCCGGCCTGGCCCGCGCCCGGCCTGGCCTCGGTCGGGGTGTGCGCCCCGGGCGCCGCGGTGCCGGAGCCGGTGCCGGAGCCGGTCCCGGTGCCGCCGGGCGTACCCATGACGCCGGGCACTCCGGGCACCCCTGGCGCACCGGGCACCCCGGGCGCACCGGTGGCCGGCGTGCCCGCACCGATGCCGCTGCCGAACGGCGCCGGGCCGTGCCCGGCGGCGGCGGGGGCGCCGTAGGCGGGGGCGGCGTGGCCGACCGGGCCGGCGGCGAGCGGCCCGGGGCCGACCGGGCCCGCCGGGACCGGTCCGCCGGCGGGCGGGAGGGTGAACGTCCCGCCGTAGGCGGTGCCGTAGGACGGGCCGGTGCCCGTGGGCACGTCCGGCCCCGGCTGGTAGTGCGGGGTGGCGGCGGGGGCGGGCGCCGAGGGGGCGGGCGGGGCGAGCACCGAGTCCGTCCGCACGGTGACCGGGGCGCCGCCGCCGGGGTGCGTGGCCGGGGCCAGGGGGTAGTCCCCGTCCGCCGGGCCGGGCCGCCCGGCCGGGGCACCACCGCCACCACCACCGCCGCCACCACCGGTGGCCGCCGCTGCCGCCGGCCGGCCCGGGGCCTCCGGGTGGGCGGGCGGCGACCAGTCGCCGCCGCCGTTCACCGGGCCGGTGCGCACCGGCCCGGGGCCGCCGCCGGCGGAGGCGTCCGGGCCCTGGCCGCCCGGGCCGCCGGGGCCGTCCGCCGCGCCGGGAGCGCCGCGGCCGTGCCCGTTGCCGCCGGTGCCGTTGGCGTTGCCGCCGCCCGGGCCGTCGCCGTCCGCACCGGCCATGATCACCACGCCGTCCGGCCCGACCCCCGGCACCCCCGCCCCGGGTGCCACCGGCCCGCCGGGCGTACCGGGCAGCACGGCGCCCGGCCCGGCCGCGAGCGGCCCGCCCGGCCTGCCGTCCAGCCCGTGGCCGTTCCGGCCGCCGCCCGCCGCGAGGTCGGCGAGCGCCGCCGGGACTTCCTTGCCGTCCTTGTCGGTCAGCACCGGCCGGCCGTCCTTGCCGAGCAGCGGCTGCCCGTGCTCGTCGACCTTGACGGTCAGCTCCTCCACGCCGACCACCGGCCGGCCGTCGGCGCCCCGGACGACGAGCAGCCCGCTCCGATCGGCGACCGGCGTGCCGTCGGCCCGGACGATCACCGGGTTGCCCTGCTCGTCCAGCACCGGCTTGCCGGCCTCGTCCAGCTTGACGGCGAGCCCGGGCACGCCGACCACCGGCTTGCCGTCCTCGCCGACCAGCGGCTTGCCGTCGGTGCCGACCACCACCGCCAGGCCGGCCCCGCCCGCGCCCAGCACGCCCGGTTCGCCGAGCGCCGCGGGCAGCCCGGCGGCCACGGCGTCGAAGGTGCCGCCGGGGCCGCTGGTGAGCCAGGCGGGGCGGACGCCGGGGGTGCCGCCGCCCGGCCCGAGCCGCAGCAGGGCGAGGACGGCGGGCTCCTTGAGCGTGCCGCCGAGGCCGTCCTTCATGGCGCGGCCGAGCTCGTCCAGCAGGCCGCCGATCTTCAGCTTGGCCGTCTCGACGGCGACCGCCTCGACCGCCTCGGCGACCTGCGCGGTGGCGGCGTTCTGCACCCCGGCCGCCACGGCGTTGACGCCCTGCCGCAGCCCGCCGAAGACCCCGCCGGGGGCGGCGTCCCCGCTGCGGGTGGTGGCGGCGAGGTCCGCGGCGGCGGCCTTGGCCTTCGCCGCCTGCTCCTGCGCCTGCTTCAGCTCGGCGGCCAGTTCGGTGAGGGTGGCGACGATGTCGGCCTTGCAGCTGTCGGCGGCCCTGGCCGCCTTGTCGAAGGCCCCCGCGATCAGGCCGGTGGCGGAGTGGGCGTCGTCCAGGTGCCCGCGGCCGCTCCCGCTGAACCCCTGCCAGTACGCCTCGAAGGCGTCCACCGCACGGCCGGAGTTGTCCCCCGCGACGCGCTTGGCGGAGTCCCCGCCGCGCTTGCCGAGGCGCTCGGCCTCGACGCCGAACTCGCGCCAGAGCCCGGCTGCCCTGCGCAGCCCGTCCTCGTCGGCCTGCGGCCACTGGTGGCCGGTCCTGGCCAGTACCGGTGCGAGCTCCTCGGGCAGTTTCCGGGACACGCGATTCCCCCTTCGACGTGCGGACTTTCGACGTGCGGACTTTCGACGTGCGGACTTTCGACGTGCGGACTTTCGACGTGCGGACTTTCGACGTGCGGACTTTCGACGGCGGACTCTCGACGTGCGACTCCGGCCCGGGCACCGGGGTGCCGCCCCACCCCGTCCGACCGGAGGCAGGCGGCCGGCACCGGGCCACGGGGCCCCGGCCGGGCCCGCCACCGGGCGGCACGACCGGGCCGGGCGTCAGGCCGACATGTCCTTGGGGACGGCCGTCCCGGCCACCGGGGTTGCACCCGGCCGCACCGGGCCGCCCGGCCCCGCGGGCCGGCCGCCGAAGCCCGCGGCGGCCGAGGTGTCGGCGTCCGCCGTCCGCTCGGCCATGGTGTGCAGTCCGGAGCCGACCTGGCCGAGCTGCCCGGCGAGCCCCCGCAGGCCGCCGAGCAGCCCGCCGTGCGCTTCCTGGTAGACGGCGGCGAAGCCGCTGCCCGGCTTGTCCAGCCCCCACGGGCTGCCGAGCGCGGTGAGGGCCTGCTCCAGGGTGCCGACGGCCTTCCCGAAGTCCGCCGAGATCTTTTCGAACTCCCGGCCCTCGCCGTGCAGTTCCCACGGCTTGATGACGAAATTGCCGTTCCCTGCCCCGCCGGTGCTGCTGCCGCTGGCCATCCCCGTACCTCCCCGTAGCGGACCGGCCGCCATCCTAGGGGTGCTCCCGGGGCCGTCCGCAGCGCGCCGGGGACCTCTTCACTCTGCCTTCACGACGCCACGGACCCGTCCGCGCGGGCCGCACGCACGCCACCGCCCGGTGAAATCGCCGTAAATGCCCAAGCCACGGGCGGTTCGCACCGTCGCCGAGGCTCTACCCTTGCCGGGTGGCAGCAGCAGACACGTCCAAGAAGAAGTCCAAGACCGGCACCACCGCGGTCGACCTCGCCATGCCCACCCTGCGTCCCGAGGTCCCGCTCGACTTCGCACGTGCCTGGGCCGAGTTCGCCGACCCCGACGACGAGGAGCAGGTCTTCCGCTGCGACCTCACCTGGCTCACCTCCCGCTGGGGGTGCATCTTCGGCCAGGGCTGCCACGGCATCCGCGAGGGCCGCGGCGAGTCCGACGGCTGCTGCACGCTCGGCGCGCACTACTCGGACGAGGACGACGAGAAGCGGGTGGCGGACCACGCGACCCGGCTGACGCCCGAGCTCTGGGAGAACTTCGCGCACGGCACCGACGCCAAGGGCCGGATCAGGGCCGACGGCGGCATCACCATGCTGGACGAGGACGGCGACCGGCAGACCCGCCGGGTCAACGGCGCCTGCATCTTCGTGAACAGCCCCGGCTTCGCGGGCGGCGCCGGCTGCGCACTGCACGCGCTCGCCCTCAAGGAGGGCCGGGAGCCGCTGGAGACCAAGCCGGACGTCTGCTGGCAGCTCCCGGTGCGCCGCACCTACGACTGGATCGACCGCCCGGACGACACCCGCTACCTCCAGGTCACCATCGGCGAGTACGACCGCCGCGGCTGGGGCCCGGGCGGCCACGACCTGCACTGGTGGTGCACCGGCAGCCCGGAGGCCCACCAGGGCCCCGACCCGGTGTACGTCAGCTACCGCCCCGAGCTCACCGAGCTGATGGGCCGGGCCGCGTACGAGGTGCTGGCCGGGCTGTGCGAGCAGCGGATCGCCACCAAGGGCGACCGCAAGCTGGCCCCGCACCCGGCCGACCCGCCGAAGAAGGCCCGGAAGTAGCCGCTCCCGGCCGGCCGCTCCGGGGGCCGGCCGGCTACTTGTCGATGTCCCCGACGACGAAGAACATCGAGCCCAGGATCGCCACCATGTCGGCGACGAGGGTGCCGGGGAGCAGTTCGGTCAGCGCCTGGATGTTGTTGAAGGACGCCGAGCGGAGCTTGAGCCGCCACGGCGTCTTGTCGCCGCGCGACACCAGGTAGTAGCCGTTCACGCCGAGCGGGTTCTCGGTCCAGGCGTAGGTGCTGCCCTCGGGCGCCTTGAGCACCTTGGGCAGCCGCAGGTTCACCGGGCCGGGCGCCAGCGTGGCCAGCTTGTCCAGGCAGGCGTCGGCGAGGTCCAGCGCGTTGACGGTCTGCTCCAGCAGGCACTCGAACCGGGCCAGGCAGTCGCCCTCCTCGCGGGTGACCACCGTCAGCACCGCGCGCAGCTCGTCCGAGCCGTACGCCAGGTACGGCTCGTCGCGGCGCAGGTCGAGGTCGAGCCCGCTGGCGCGCGCGATCGGTCCGCTGACCCCGTACGCCTCGGCCTGCGCCCGGGTGAGCACGCCGACGCCGGCGGTGCGGGCGCGGAAGATCTCGTTGCCGAGGACGAGCTCCTCGAAGACCGGCAGCTGGGAGCGGACGACGGCGACCGCCGCGCGGACCCGGCCGAGCCAGCCGGCCGGCAGGTCCTCCTTGAGGCCGCCGACCCGGTTGAACATGTAGTGCATCCGGCCGCCGGAGGCCTCCTCCAGCACGTGCTGGAGGTCCTCGCGGCCGGTGAAGGCGTGGAAGATCGGGGTGATCCCGCCCAGCTCCAGCGGGTAGGAGCCGAGGAACATCAGGTGGTTGAGCACCCGGTTCAGCTCGGCCAGCAGAGTGCGGATCCAGACCGCGCGCTCGGGCACCTCCATGCCGAGCATCCGCTCGACGCCCAGCACCACGCCCAGCTCGTTGGCGAAGGCGGAGAGCCAGTCGTGCCGGTTCGCCAGCATGATGATCTGCCGGTAGTCCCGGGCCTCGAAGAGCTTCTCCGCGCCGCGGTGCATGTACCCGATCACCGGCTCGGCGGTGACGATCCGCTCGCCGTCCAGCGCCAGCTTCAGGCGCAGCACGCCGTGCGTCGCGGGGTGCTGCGGGCCGATGTTGAGCACCATGTCGGTGCTGCCCGCCCCGCCCGTGAAGTTCTCGGCTCCCGCCCCGATGCCGACCGTGGTCTCCCTCATGACCCCAGAGTCTGCCATCCCGGCAGGCCTCCCAGGCCTCCCAGGCTCGCTGGTACCGGCATACGGACGCTCTGCGCCAGCCAGTGGAAGGCGCCCAGCCCCGACCGGTCGGTCAGCTCGGCGGCCTCCCCGGCGCCGCCGAGCGCCCGCAGGTAGCCGGCCGGGTCGGTGGAGGCCAGGGCCAGCGGCGGGCGGGCCCCGGCGACGCCGAGCGCCCGCAGCGCCTCGCGCTGGGTTGTCCACAGGCTGTGGAGACCGGGCACCGCGACGGCGTCCATCGCCACGTGGGCGGTGAGGTCGCAGGAGCCGTCCGGCACCGGCGCCACCTCGCGGCCCGCCCGGAACCCGGTCAGGGTGCTGAAGGGCGGGCGGGTCGCCCGGGTGTGCCCGTAGTCCACCGCGACCGCCAGGCCCCGCTCCAGCGCGCCGACCGCCGAGGCCCAGGCCGCGTCCCGGGGGGCGCCGAGGTCCGCACGGTCGCCGGGGCCACCGGCCGGCCACCAGCGGGCGGCCCAGGCGGCGTCGGTCTCCGTCACCGGCTCCCCGGCCCGCTCCTCGCCGGTCGCCACGTCCACCTCGACGTAGCGCAGCGCCCCGTCCTCGTCCACCTCGGCGAAGTCCAGCGGCACGTTGTCCAGCCACTCGTTGGCGAACAGCAGCCCCGTGACGCCGCGCGGCACCTCGTCCGTCCACAGGGCTGTGGACGGCAGTCCGCCCGGCCGGGCCGCGACCTCCACCCCGTACGGCCGCACCCGGGCCCGCACCGCGCCCGGCAGCTCGCCCAGCACCCCGGCCAGCAGCTCGCCGCGGCCGGCCCCGACGTCCACGAAGGCCAGCTCCTCCGGACGGCCGAGGGCCTCGTCCACCTCCAGCAGCAGCCGGGCCACCGCCCGGGCGAACAGCGGGGAGGCGTGCACGGAGGTCCGGAAGTGCCCGGCCGGGCCCTCCGGCCTGCGGTAGAAGCCGCCGTCCGGGGCGTACAGGGCCTGTTCCATGGCGGGCCGCCAGCGCATCCAGCTCATGCCCCGGGACGCTACCGGGACCGGGGGCGGCCCTCCCAACCGGAGTCCGGGCTTCTCCGACCTAGGGAGTAGGACGGATCGCCCTCCCGGCGGACCTGGGCACACCCCGCGACTGCCTAGGCTTGAAACGTGCATCGACTCAACGCCTGGCTCCGCCGTCACCCCATGGTGGTCGACTCCGCCTGGGCGGCGATCGTGCTGTTCTTCGGGGTGCTGCCCAGCGACGCGGGCGAGGAGGGGTGGCGCGCGGGCGTCCAGCTCGCCATCGCGATCGTCCTGCCGCTGCTGATGGTCTTCCGGCGGCGCCGGCCCGACCTCACGGTGGCCGCCGCCGCGGTGATCGGTGTCACCCAGATCGCGCTGAACGTCGACCCGGGCGCCGCCAGCATCGCCTACCTGGTCTTCGCCTACACCGGCGCCGCCTTCGGCTCGCGCTGGATCTCCCGGCTGGCGCTCGCCGCCGGCCTGGCCGCCGGGCCGCTGGTCTTCTGGGAGCAGGGGCTGCTCAAGAGCGAGTACCACCGCGAGACCCAGACCACCACGTTCCACCCCTACGGCATCGGCGAGATGCTCCTGATCATGGGGCTGATGACCAGCCCCTTCATCCTCTGCTGGGCCTGGGGCCGGCTCACCCGGGTGCGCCGCGCGTACCTGGTCGAGCTGGAGGACCGGGCCGCCCGGCTGGAGCGCGAGCGGGACGCCCAGGCCAAGGTGGCGGTCGCCGCCGAGCGGGCACGGATCGCCCGCGAGCTGCACGACGTGGTCGCGCACAACGTCTCGGTCATGATCGTCCAGGCCGACGGCGCCGCGTACGTCCTGGACAACTCGCCGCAGCAGGCCAAGGAGGCGCTCGGCACGATCGCCTCCACCGGGCGCCAGGCGCTGGTCGAGATGCGCCGGCTGCTGGGCGTGCTGCGCACCGCCGGCACCGCCGAGGAGTACGTGCCGCAGCCGGGCGTGGAGGAGCTGCCCGAGCTGCTGGAGCAGGTCCGCACGGCCGGCCTCCAGGTGGACTTCGCCACCTCCGGCGACCCGCGCGAACTGCCGCGCGGCGTCGAGCTCACGGTCTACCGGATCGTCCAGGAAGCCCTGACCAACGTCCGCAAGCACGGCGGCCCCGACGTCCACGCCCGGGTCGCGGTCGACTTCGGCGAGCGCGAGCTGGCCGTCCTGATCGAGGACGACGGCCGCGGCTCCACCGACGAGCAGCTGACCGGCGGCGGCACCGACGGCCAGGGCCACGGGCTGATCGGCATGCGCGAGCGGGTCGGCATGGTCAGCGGCAGCCTGGACGTGGGGCCGCGCCCCGGCGGGGGCTTCCGGATCCGCGCCGTCCTGCCGCTCAAGGCAGCACACTGACCCCACCCCACCGCGTCGCCGCCCACGAACCCCCCAGGAGCCACCTTGACCATCCGCGTGATGCTCGTCGACGACCAGGAGCTGCTCCGCACCGGCTTCCGGATGATCCTGCAGTCGCAGGGCGACATCGAGATCGTCGCCGAGGCCGGTGACGGCGCCCAGGCCCTGGAGCGGCTCAGGCACACCTCGGTGGACGTGATCCTGATGGACGTCCGGATGCCCCGGCTGGACGGCGTGCAGGCCACCCGCCGGATCTGCCTCGCCGAGGACGGCAGCCCGCTGCCGGACGCCCCGCACGTGCTCATCCTCACCACCTTCGACCTCGACGAGTACGCCTTCGCCGCGCTCAAGGCCGGCGCCAGCGGCTTCCTGCTCAAGGACGTGCCGCCCACCGAGCTGGTGGCCGCGATCCGCGCCGTGCACGGCGGGGACGCGGTGGTCGCCCCGACCACCACCCGCCGCATGATCGACCGTTTCGCCGAGGTGCTGCCCACCCCGGCGAGCGCCGCCGGCCCGGACACCCTCGCCCCGCTCACCGAGCGCGAGCGCGAGGTCTTCCTGCTCGTCGCGCAGGGCCTGTCGAACGGCGAGATCGCCGCCCGGCTGGTGCTCTCCGAGGCCACCGTGAAGACGCACGTCGGCCGGATCCTGGCCAAGCTCGGCCTGCGCGACCGCGTCCAGGCCGTCGTACTGGCCTACGAGGCGGGGCTGATCCGGGCCGGGGCCACGGACTGACCTCGCGTCGGCGGGCCGCCCCCGCCCGGCCGTAGAATGGCCCGGTACGTCCGGTACCCGACACGGGACCGGAACGGAGAGTGAGGACCAGGGCCGAGCCGTGAGCGAGCGGAGCGAGCTCACCGTCGAGAGGTGCGCAATGGCGAATGCCCCTGCCGAGCGGTGGGGGGTGGGCGCGTGAGTACGTCCGACGGCGCCGACCTCACCCCGCTCGCCGACGGCTTCGGCGACCCCGCGGATCCCGGCAACCGCCCGGCCCGGCTCGCCGTGGGCGTGGTCGGCACCGGCCGGGTCGGCCCCGCGCTCGGCGCCGCCCTCCAGCTCGCCGGGCACAAGGTGGTCGCCGCCTCCGGGGTCTCCGCCACCTCCCGCCGCCGCGCCGAGGCGCTGCTGCCGGGCGTGCGGGTCGTCACCCCGCCGCAGGTGCTCGCCGCCGCCGACCTCGTCCTGCTCACCGTGCCCGACGACGCGCTGGCCGACCTGGTCGCCGGCCTCGCCGCGACCGGCGCCGTCCGCCCCGGCCAGCTGGTCGTGCACACCTCCGGCGCGCACGGCGTCGCCGTCCTGGAGCCCGCCACCCGGGCCGGGGCGCTGCCGCTGGCACTGCACCCCGCGATGACCTTCACCGGCACCTCGGTCGACCTGGCCCGGCTGGCCGGCTGCCCGTTCGGGGTGACGGCGCCCGAGGAGCTGCGGCCGGTCGCCGAGGCGCTGGTGGTCGAGATGGGCGGCGAGCCCGAATGGGTGCCGGAGCACGTCCGCCCGCTCTACCACACGGCCCTCGCCCACGGCGCGAACCACCTCGTCACCCTGGTCGCGCAGGCGCTGGAGCTGCTGCGCACCGCCGGGGTCGCCGAGCCCGGCCGGCTGCTCGGCCCGCTGCTCGGCGCCGCCCTGGACAACAGCCTGCGCTCCGGCGACGCGGCCCTCACCGGCCCGGTCGCCCGGGGCGACGCGGGCACCGTGCGGCGCCACCTGGCGCAGCTCAGTACGGTGTCCCCGGACATCCCGGCCGCCTACCGGGCGATGGCCCGGGCCACCGCCCAGCGGGCACTCGCCAACGGGACGATCGACGAAGCGTCGGCGGCGGCGCTGCTGGACGTACTGAACGAGGAGAACTGACTGATGGCACGCGGCAAGCAGCCGGGCAAGGTCCAGCGGGCCCCGAAGGTCCACCGGGCCGTCGTGACCCACACCGTCGGCGACTTCGAGGCGGCCTTCTGGCCGGACGAACAGCCGGTCGACAACGCGGTCGTGATGACGATGGGCGCGCTGCACGAGGGCCACGCCGCACTGGTCCGGGCCGCCCGCAAGCAGGTCGGCCGGGACGGCCGGGTCGCCGTCACCGTCTTCGTCAACCCGCTGCAGTTCGGCGCCGACGAGGACCTGGAACGCTACCCCCGCGACCTCGACGCGGACGTCCGGCTGGCCGAGGAGAACGGCGCCGACGTGGTCTTCGCACCGTCCGTCGACGAGGTCTACCCGAACGGCGAGCCGCAGGTGCGCCTGACGGCCGGCCCGATGGGCGACCGCTTCGAGGGCACGACCCGGCCCGGTCACTTCGACGGCGTGCTGACGGTGGTCGCCAAGCTGCTGCACATCACCGACCCGGACTTCGCCCTCTTCGGCGAGAAGGACGCCCAGCAGCTGGCCGTCATCCAGCGGATGGTCGCCGACCTGGACTTCGACGTCGAGATCATCGGCGTGCCCACCGTCCGCGAGGAGGACGGCCTCGCGCTGTCCTCCCGCAACCGCTACCTCTCGGCGGAGGACCGGGCGCACGCGCTCGCCCTCTCCAAGGCCCTGTTCGCCGGCCGCGACGTCGCCGCCCAGGGCCCGAAGGCCGTCCGCGAGGCGGCCGCGGCCGCCCTCGACGGCGCCGAGGGTGTCGCCCTCGACTACCTCGCCCTGATCGACCCGCACGACTTCACCGAGGTCGCGGACGACTTCCAGGGCGGGGCGGTGCTGGCCGTGGCCGCGAAGGTGGGGACGACCCGCCTGATCGACAACGTCCACGTCATCTGCCGCTAGGCAGAGGACAGCAGGCACAGAATCTGCCGCTAGGCAGAGGACAGCAGGCACAGAATCTGCCGCCAGGCAGAGGACAACAAGCACAGAATCTGCCGCCAGGCAGAGGACAGCAGGCACAGAATCTGCCGCCAGGCGGAGGACGTGCACCAAGCGCGGATTCTGCCCCGGGCCGGACGGGCACCGGGCGCAGAATCGTTCGGTAACCGGTAGCAGTCCCCCTTTTTCAGGCATGCACTCACAGGAGGCGTGACCCCATGCTCCGCACCATGCTCAAGTCCAAGATCCACCGGGCCACCGTGACCCAGGCCGACCTCCACTACGTCGGCTCCGTCACGGTGGACGAGGACCTGCTGGACGCCGCCGACCTGCTCCCCGGCGAGCTCGTCCACATCGTCGACATCAACAACGGTGCCCGGCTGGAGACCTACACCATCGCCGGCCCGCGCGGCACCGGCGTGATCGGCATCAACGGCGCCGCCGCCCGTCTGGTCCACCCCGGCGACCTCGTCATACTCATCGCCTACGGGCAGATGGACACCGCCGAGGCCAAGGGCTACGAGCCCAAGGTCGTCTTCGTCGACGCCGACAACCGGATCACCGGCATGGGCGGCGACCCGGCCGAGGCCGGGGAGGGCACCGGGCTGCTCCGCGGCGACGAAGCGTACGGTGACGGCAACGACGCGGCCACGACCGCCGCGCGCCGAAGGAGCAACTGAACGTCATGCCCGTCACGCACCGCCTCACCGCACCCGCCCCCGGCTGGACGGCCACCACCGACGTCGTGGTGGTCGGCTCCGGCGTGGCCGGTCTCACCGTCGCCCTCAACGTCCGCAAGGCCGGCCTGCGCGCCGTGGTGGTCACCAAGGCGATGCTCGACGACGGCTCCACCCGCTGGGCGCAGGGCGGCATCGCGGCCGCCCTGGGCGAGGGCGACACCCCCGAGCAGCACCTGCACGACACCCTGGTGGCCGGCGCCGGGATCTGCGACGAGGCGGCGGTGCGCACCCTCGTCACCGAGGGCCCGGAGGCCGTCCGCCACCTGATCGCCACCGGCGCGGCCTTCGACCGCGGCGAGGACGGCAAGATCCTGCTCACCCGCGAGGGCGGCCACCACCGGCGCCGGATCGCGCACGCGGGCGGGGACGCCACCGGCGCCGAGATATCGCGCGCGCTGGTCACCGCCGTCCGCAGCGACCCCGGCCTGGAGCTGATCGAGCACGCCCTCGTCCTCGACCTGCTCACCGACGCCGCCGGACACGCCGCCGGCCTCACCCTGCACGTGATGGGCGAGGGCCAGCGGGACGGCGTCGGGGCGATCCGGGCCCGCGCCGTGGTGCTCGCCACCGGCGGCATGGGCCAGGTCTTCTCGGCCACCACCAACCCGCCGGTCTCCACCGGCGACGGTGTGGCGCTCGCCCTGCGGGCCGGCGCCGAGGTCACCGACCTGGAGTTCGTCCAGTTCCACCCGACGGTGCTCTGGCTCGGCGCGGAGGCCGCGGGCCAGCAGCCGCTGGTCTCCGAGGCCGTCCGCGGCGAGGGCGCGCACCTGGTCGACGCGGACGGCGTCCGCTTCATGGTCGGGCAGCACGAGCTGGCCGAGCTCGCCCCGCGCGACATCGTCGCCAAGGCGATCACCCGGCAGATGCAGCTGCACGGCACCGATCACATGTACCTGGACGGTCGGCACTTCGGCGCCGAGATGTGGGAGCAGCGGTTCCCGACCATCCTCGCCTCCTGCCGTGCGCACGGCATCGACCCGGTCACCGAGCCGATCCCGGTCGCCCCGGCCGCGCACTACGCCTCCGGCGGCATCCGCACCGACCTGTCCGGCCGCACCACCGTCCCCGGGCTGTACGCCTGCGGCGAGGTGGCCTGCACCGGGGTGCACGGCGCCAACCGGCTGGCGTCCAACTCGCTGCTGGAGGGCCTGGTCTTCGCCGAGCGGATCGCCGCCGACCTGACCGGCCGGCACCGCGCGGACGAGCTGCCCGAGCGGTCGGTGGACGTCGCGGCCGCCCGGGCCGCCCACCCGGTGCCGCTGCCGGCGCCGGAGGCGCGCGCCGAGATCCAGCGGCTGATGTCGCGCGGGGCCGGGGTCCTGCGTTCGGCCGCGTCGATGACCGGCGCCGCCGCCGGGCTCGCCCTGCTCGCCGAGCAGGCGTACGCGCACGTCGCCGAGGAGAAGCCGGCCGACCCCCGGGTGGAGACCTGGGAGGCCGCCAACCTGCTGCTGGTCGCCACCGCCCTGGTGGAGGCCGCCGCGCAGCGCGCCGAAACCCGCGGCTGCCACTGGCGCGAGGACTTCCCCGAGCGGGACGACGCCGTCTGGCAGCGCCACCTCATCACCACCCTCACCGCCTCCGGCGACCTTGTCAGCACCCCTGAGGAGCAGTAGAACCATGACCCACTCCCACGAGGACCTTCCCCTGGCCGACCTGGGCGGCTGCGGCGACGGCTGCGCCTGCGGGGACGGCGAGGGCTACGAGACCGGCCTGGACCCGCAGCTCGCCGAGCTGCTGGAGGAGGCCGGCCTGGACCCGGTCGAGGTCGAGGACATCGCCACCCTGGCGCTGGCCGAGGACCTCGCCGGCGGCGAGGACGTCACCTCCGTCGCCACCGTGCCGGCCGACGCCGTCGCCACCGCCGACTTCACTGCCCGTGAGGCGGGCGTGGTGGCCGGCCTGCGGATCGCCGAGGCCGTCGTCTCGCTGGTCTGCGAGGAGGAGTTCGAGGTCGAGCGGCATGTCCAGGACGGCGACCTGGTCGAGGCCGGCCAGGTGCTGCTCTCGGTCCGCAGCCGCACCCGCGACCTGCTCACCGCCGAGCGCAGCGCGCTCAACCTGCTCTGCCACCTGTCCGGCATCGCCACCGCCACCCGCGCCTGGTCGGACGCCCTGGAGGGCACCGGCGCGGTGGTCCGCGACACCCGCAAGACCACCCCGGGCCTGCGCGCGCTGCAGAAGTTCGCGGTCCGCTGCGGCGGCGGCGCCAACCACCGGATGGCGCTCTCCGACGCGGCCCTGGTCAAGGACAACCACGTGATCGCGGCCGGCGGCGTCGCCGAGGCGTTCCGGGCCGTCAAGGCCGCCTACCCCGAGCTGCCGGTCGAGGTCGAGGTGGACACCCTGGAGCAGATCGCCCCGGTGCTGGAGGCCGGCGCCGACCTCATCCTGCTGGACAACTTCACCGTCGCGCAGCTCAAGGAGGCCGTCGAGCTGGTGGCCGGCCGTGCCCGGTTGGAGGCTTCCGGCGGACTGACCCTGGCCACCGCGCGCGAGGTCGCCCAGACTGGTGTCGACTACCTGGCCGTGGGCGCGCTCACGCACTCCTCGCCGATCCTGGACATCGGCCTGGACCTGCGCGCCTGATCACCTGATCACCCCTCACGCAGAAGGCACCCATGCTGCTCACCATCGACGTCGGCAACACCCAGACCACACTCGGCCTGTTCGACGGCGAGGAAGTGGCCGAGCACTGGCGGATCTCGACCGATCCGCGCCGCACGGCCGACGAGCTGGCGGTCCTCCTGCAGGGGCTGATGGGCTCGCACACCGCGGTCAAGGAGGCCGCGGTGGAGGGCCTGGCGATCTGCTCGTCCGTCCCCTCGGTGCTCCACGAGTTCCGCGAGGTGACCCGCCGTTACTACGGCGACGTCCCCGCGGTGATCGTGGAGCCCGGGGTGAAGACGGGCGTGCACGTGCTGATGGACCACCCCAAGGAGGTCGGCGCCGACCGCATCGTCAACGCGCTGGCCGCCAACCACTTGTACGGCGGCCCGTGCATCGTGGTCGACTTCGGCACCGCCACCACCTTCGACGCGATCAACGCCCGCGGCGACTACGTCGGCGGGGCGATCGCTCCCGGCATCGAGATCTCGGTGGAGGCGCTCGGTGCGCGCGGCGCCCAGCTGCGCAAGATCGAGCTGGCCCGGCCGCGCAACGTGATCGGCAAGAACACCGTCGAGGGCATGCAGTCGGGCATCCTCTACGGCTTCGCCGGCCAGGTCGACGGCCTGGTCGACCGGATGGCCCGGGAGCTCGCCAAGGACCCGGACGACGTCCAGGTCATCGCCACCGGCGGGCTGGCCCCGCTGGTCCTCGGCGAGGCCGGCACCATCGACGTGCACGAGCCGTGGCTGACGCTGATCGGCCTGCGGCTGGTGTACGAGCGCAACCGCCCGAGCTGAGGCCGCGCCTCAGCGACCG
The DNA here is from genome assembly GCF_045208415.1 of Kitasatospora sp. NBC_01560. Taxonomy (NCBI): domain Bacteria; kingdom Bacillati; phylum Actinomycetota; class Actinomycetes; order Kitasatosporales; family Streptomycetaceae; genus Kitasatospora; species Kitasatospora sp. NBC_01560. Next base: position 4,203,260 of record NZ_CP109364.1, read on the forward strand.
GGCCCGGCCTCTCCGGCCCCGGCCTCTCCGGACCGGTGCGCGCGGCCGCGGTCGGCCCCGGGCCGTCCGGCCTCAGTGGCCGGCGGACGGGGAGACCGGCCCCGCCGGCGCGGTGCCGGCGCCCGGCGGCACCGGCGTCGCCGGAACGGGCAGGAGAGTCGTCGCCCCCGGGTCCGGCACCCGGTCCGGTCCCGGCGTCGCCGGGACGGGCAGGACCACCGTCCCGCCCGCCTTCGCCGCCTCCTCGGCGAGCAAGGCGGCGACGTCGGAGGGCAGCAGCGTGGTGGCCCCGCCCCCCGGCGCCGGGAAGGTGGCCGCCTTCCCGGCCGTCCCCGTCGCCGGGATCGCGGCGAACACCCGGTCCCAGCGCTTGTCCGACACGACCTCGGTCATCCGGTCGACGGTCAGCGGCGGATCGGTCCTGGTGACGGGCGCCCCCTTCTCCAGCGGCTCGCGGTTCCACTCCTGGAGCATCAGGTGGTAGCCGTTCTTCGAGTGCAGCGAGGCGGACCAGGTCTTCGAGCCGGCCGGCTCGCCGGACCGCGTCCCGGCCTGGTACGTCCTGACGCGTGACCCGTTCGCCGTGGTGGACTCGGCACAGACGTCGGGCGCGGTCGCGGTCGCGCAGTCGGCGTCCAGGCCGGGCACGGCGCGGGTGATCCAGAACAGGTACTGCACCGCGCCGTTCCCGTCGTCGTACGTCAGCCGCAGCTGCGGGGTGTCGCTCTCCGTCCCCCGGGCCTCGCCGACCTCGACGACGTGGCCGGCCGGCAGCAGGCCGGTCAGCATGCCGAGGAACTCCTGCCCGGAGACCGGTGCGGCGGAGCCGGCGGCCGGGCCGAGACCGCCGCCTCCGCCACCGGACAGGTCGGCGACGGCCACCCCGCCGACGCCGATGAGCGCCAGCGCGGCGGCGCCGGCCAGGGCGGACGCCCGCCGGCGGCGGCGCAGCCGGCGGCCGTAGGACCAGCCGCTGTCGACCAGCGGGAGGGTCTCGGTGTGGAAGGCCTCCCCCGCGCGGGAGAGTGCCGCGGAGAAGTCCTGCTCGTACTGGCTGTCGGGAAGGTCCCGGTCTGCGGACATGCTGAACCACCGTTTCGGGTCGGGTCGGGTCGGGTCGTTCGGGTGTGCGGGCGGGTCGGGGCGGGGCCGGCTCAGCGGTCGGCGAGTTCACCGAGGCTGTCGCCGAGGACGCCGCGGATCCGGCCGAGCGCCCGGACGGTCTGCGTCCGGACGGCGCCCGGGCTGCTGCGCAGGGTCTCGGCGGTCTCCGCCACGCTGCGGTCCTCCCAGTAGCGCAGGACGAGCACCGCCCGGTCGCGCGGCGCGAGCCGGGCCAGTGCGTCGACCAGGGTGAGCCGCAGCGCCGGATCGCCCTCCCGGACGGCGGCGTCCGGGACGGTGTCGACGGGCCGCTCGCCGCTGCTGCGCCGGCTGCGGTGCGAGAGGAAGGCACGCACCAGCACGGTGTGCGCGTACCCGGCCGGGTTGTCGATCCGGGCGCGCGGGGTGAACCAGGAGGTGCGGTGCCACTGGGCGTAGATCCGCCCGAGCGCCTCCTGGACGAGGTCCTCCGCCAGGTGGGTGTCGCCGCCGGCGAGCAGGCAGGCGGTGCGGTACAGGTGCGGGGTGCGGGCCGCCGCGAAGGCCCGGAAGTCCTCGTCCCGGCCCCCCGCCGTCCGAAACTGACCTTCTCGTGCCATCTGCCGGGCTCCCCTGCCTCGTTGTCGCCTACACCTGGATGACCCGCCGGCGGCCGGGGACGTTACAGGCGTTCCGCGGGTTCCCCCGGCGGCGGGTGCCACGGGCACCGCTCCCCGGGCCGGGGCCGGCCCCGGCCCCGGCCCCGACACCGGAAACGGTGCCGAACGCGGTGCCGAACGCGGTGCCGAACTCCGTACCGGGAAGCGGCTCCTGGCACTCGGCGGGCGCCGGGCGGGGCGGGCCCGCCGGGTACGAACGGGACAATCACCCACGGTTCGGTCGGCGTGACAGAAGGTCGCTTCCGGCCCGCACCATCCGCGGCCGCGCTGTGCTAGTTTCGCGCCCGTGGCCCCTGCACGACCGGGCCCACGGCCGGGGGGCCATCACGTACTGGGGGGTACATGAACGGATCCGGCACAGTCGTCGACCCTGCTCTGGACGAACTCCGCAGGCCCGCGGCCAGGATCGCGGAGCTCAGCGACCGGCAGGAGGAGGTCCTGCGGCTGCTCGTCCTGGACCTCTCCAACCGGGAGGTCGCCGACCGGCTCGGCATCACCGAACGCACCGTCAAGGCCCATGTGGCCGCGCTGATGGAACGCCTGGGCGTCGACTCGCGGCTCCGGCTGGCACTCGTCGCGCTCTTCCACCGGATGTCCAACTGTACCTGCGACCAATGGTGTTGAGCCGCACGGTGCCTTAGGTTCGGAGCCACACGGGCGGGCGGAGCCACCGCTTCGGCCGTCCGGCGCTTCCAATGGGGGGAAGTCCACGCTTCTCTCCTTCGCACCCCTCCCCCTCCAGGGGCGGGCCGTTCGAAGGATCCATCGTGAACATCAAGCGCATCGCGACCGTCGCCGCCGCGGTCACCACCGGCCTCGGCCTCGCCGTGGCGACCGCCCCGGCGGCCTCGGCCACCACCGGCAGCTGCTCGTACACCAACGCCTGCCTGTTCTACAACTCGTCCGGCCACGGACTGGGCGCGCAGTTCGCGCACGCCGGGCCCGTCAACAACTACGCCGGGTCGTACTTCAGCGCCGGTCCCTACGGCAGCAACGGCGCCGGCCTGGAGGTCAAGAACCACGCCGCCTCCGTCGCCAACGGCGACCCGCACTGGCAGATCACCATCTGGGAGCGCAGCGGGGACACCCCGTGGGGCAACCACGAGTCGATCCGCCCCTACGGCTTCCGGGACCTGACCGTGGTCCAGAACGACAACGCCGCCGGCACCTGGCAGTACGTGGGCTAGCCCCGCCGCTCGACCGGCGCGGGCCCCGACGGCCACCGTCCACGGGCCCGCGCCCCCTCGACCGCCCGACGAGCCACGGAGAGCGCCCACCAGATGGCCACCACCGATCCCCGCCCCGCCCGGAAGCCGCTGCTCGCCGGGGGCGTCCTGCTGCTCCTGACCGCCGCCTGCACCTCGGCCGCCACCCCGGCCGCCGCGCCGTCGGGCGAGGGCCTCAAGGTGACGCCGCCGTCGGTCTCCGCCGTCCCGACGCTCGCCGGGGCGGACGACAAGGCACTGCCGATCGAGGCCTACCTGCTCACCGAGGTGCAGCAGAAGCGGCTCACGGAGGCCCGGAACGCGCTGGTGACCAGGTGCATGACCCGCTTCGGCTTCGCCTACGCGGCCGCACCGCCGCCGGACCGGCCGGGGACGCGGCCGACCAGCCTGACCCAGTGGCGGTACTTCGTCACCGACCCGGCCGACGCCGCCCAGTACGGCTACACGGTCAAGGGATTCCAAGCGGGGGTGAAGCCCTCGCAGCCGCCGCTGCCGGCCGCCGAACTGCTGGCCCTCACCGGGAGCCCGGACGGCGGGGTCGCCCCGGGCCGCACCGCACCGGGCGGCCAGGACGTGAACGGCCAGCCGGTGCCGCCGGGCGGCTGCGTCGGGGAGGCGAACGGCAAGCTCGGCGCGACGGAGGCCAACGGCAACGGCGGTGACGCCCAGCTCGCCTCGGACATCAAGGACTCCGGCTGGAAGCAGTCGCAGGCCGACCCGCGGCTGCTCGCCGCCTTCGCCGCCTGGTCCACCTGCATGAAGGCCCGGGGCTACGACTACCCGACCCCGATGGCGGCCACCGACGACCCTCAGTGGCAGCGGATCGGCGCCGCTTCGGACAAGGCCCGGGCGACCGCGACCGCCGACGCGAACTGCAAGGCGGAGCAGAACGTGGTCGGCATCTGGTTCACCGTCGAGTCCGCGTACGAGACGGCGCTGATCGAGCGGAACGCCGAGGCCATGCGCGCGGTCGCGCAGGACGTCGAGAACCGGATGAAGCTCGCCGCCCAGGCCCTGAGCCAGGGCTGAGACGTATCTGATTGTTCATCAATAATGTTGTATACAAGCCTGGTTGACCCAATCGACAGCTGAGGGCCCGGGCGGCCGGATCGAGGGTGGGGCGTGGCCGAGTACGAAGGACCGGACGTGACGGCCGAGGGCGACCTGGCCGGCGGGGCCGAACCGCCGGACGACGGGTCCGGGCAGCGTGGACTGCGCCGGCGCAGGCGGCTGCTGCTGGTCGTGGTGGCGTCCGCGGTGGTCCTCTCCGGCGGCGGACTGGCCGCGTCGCTGGTGATCAAGTCCCCCGCGCAGGCCGCCGCGGAGAGCAAGCCACCGCCGGCCGACGTCCTGACCGCCCCGGTGGAGAACCGGGTGCTGACCGACTCGGTGGTGATCCGCGGGCAGGTCACCGCCGGCCAGTCGGTGGACGTCGCGCCGGCCGGCGGCGGCGCGGGCGGGGCCAAGCCCGTGGTGACCAAGCTGCCGGTGAAGGTCGGCGACCAGGTGCAGTCCGGGCAGTCGGTGCTGGAGGTGGCCGGACGGCCGGTGTTCGCGCTCAAGGGCGACCTCCCGGTGTACCGGGACCTCAAGCCGGGAGCCACCGGGCAGGACGTCCGGCAGCTCCAGCAGGCCCTGAAGGGGCTCGGCTTCGGCTCCGACGGCGACACCGAGGGCACCTACGGGACGGCCACCAAGGCCGCGGTGAAGGCGTTCTACGCGGCCCGCGGCTACGACCCGCTGCCCGCCTCCCCGGACGGCGACGCCCAGGTGTCGGCGGCCCAGGACGCGGTGACCGGCGGCGAACGGGCCCTGGCTGACGCCAAGGACGCGCTGAAGGCCGCCCAGAAGCGCTACGACGACGCGCAGGCCGCGCAGCGGGCCCAGCAGAGCGCCCAGGCCGCCGCCTCGGCCACCCCGCAGGCCGCCGGGTCCGCCGGCAGCACGGCGGGCGGCGCGGGTGCAGGCGCGGGTGCAGGCAGCGGGGCCGGAGCCGCGGCCGGAGCCGGGGCCGGGGAGAGCCCGGTGGACGCCGCCCGCACCGCCGTCGACACCGCCCAGAAGCTGGTCACCCGGGCCGGCGAGGACCTCGCCAAGCTCCGGAAGAAGGCCACCGACGTCAAGGCCGCCGTGGGCCCGATGGTCCCCGCCGGCGAGCTGCTCTTCCTCTCCGGCTTCCCGGCCCGGGTGGACGCCGTCACCGGGCGGATCGGCGGCGAGGTCAGCGGCAAGGTGCTGACCGTCTCGGCCGGGGCGCTGGTGGTCAAGGGCACCCTGACCGTCTCCGACAAGGGCCTGGTCCACCCGGGCCAGCAGGTGGAGATCCTCTCCGAGGTGGCCGGGACGAAGGCCGCCGCCAAGGTGTCGGCCGTCGCGGACACCCCCGGTGACGGCCAGCAGGCCGGCACCGCCGGCAGCGCCCAGGGCGGCACCGGCCAGCAGGGCGGCGGGACCGGCCAGGCCGGCGGCAACCCGGCCGGCTACCAGCTGGTGGTCCAGCCGGACGCGCCGCTCGACCCGAAGCTGGCCGGCCAGGACGTCCGGCTCACCGTCCAGGCCGCCTCCTCGGCCGGCCCGGTGCTGGTCGTCCCGCTGTCGGCGGTCTCCGCGACGGCGGACGGCAAGACCGTGGTGACGGTGTACGAGAACGGCCGGCGCCGCCGGGTCGAGGTGACCCCGGGCACGGTCGGCGGCGGCAGCGCGGAGGTGCGGCCGCTGACCGAGGGCGCGCTGCGGACCGGCGACCAGGTGATCGTCGGCGTGAAGGACGCCTCCACCCAGGCGGGCGCCCGGTGAGCACCCCCGTCATCGAGTTCCGCCAGGTCGGCCTGACCTACCCCGGGCCGCCCCCGGTCACCGCGCTCAAGCCCTGCGACCTGTCCGTCGACCCGGGCGAGTACGTCACGGTGATCGGCCCGTCCGGCTCCGGCAAGTCCACCTTCCTCAACCTCGCCGGCCTGCTGGACACCCCGACCACCGGCCGGTACCTGCTGGACGGCATCGACACCGGCGGGCTCCCGGACGGCGACCGCACCGCCCTGCGCGGGCGGCGGATCGGCTTCGTCTTCCAGTCCTTCCACCTGCTGCCGCACCGCTCGGCGGCCGAGAACGTCGCCCTCGCCATGCTGTACACGGCCGCCCACGGCCGCCGGGGCGCGGCCCGGCGCCGCGAACGGGCCCGCGCGGCCCTCGTCCAGGTGGGCCTCGGCCACCGGCTGGACGCCGTGCCGACCCGGCTCTCCGGCGGCGAGCGGCAGCGGGTCGCGATCGCCCGGGCCCTCGTCGGGGAGCCCTCGCTGCTGCTCTGCGACGAGCCGACCGGCAACCTGGACACCGCCACCGCCGAGTCCATCCTCGCGCTGCTCGACGACCTGCACGCCCAGGGCCTGACCATCCTGCTGATCACCCACGACCCGCAGGTGGCCGACCGCGGCCGGCGCACGGTGGCGATCCGCGACGGCGTGCTGCGGGAGGTGGCCGCGGTATGAGGCTGCGCCGCCGCACCCGCGTGGTCGAGCCGTCCCGGCTGCCGCTGCGCGACCTGCTCTCCGAAGCCCTGGCCGGGGTGCTCCAGCGGCCCGCCCGCTCGGCGCTGACCGGTCTGGGCACCGTCCTGGGGGTGGGCACCTTCGTGGCCATCCTCGGGCTGACCGCCACCACCTCCTCCCAGATCGACTCCCGCTTCAGCGTGCTGACCGCGACCGAGGTGAGCGTCGAGGACACCGGCGGCCCGCGCCCGGAGCTGACCGGGCTCTCCTTCCCCGCCGACGCCGACGCCCGGATCCAGCGCCTGAACGGGGTCGAGGCGGCCGGCGTCTACTGGCCGGTGCAGCAGGCCACCGGCAGCGTCCGGGCCGCCCCGGTCGGCCGGCAGTCCGGCGGCGACCAGGTGGCGGTGGTGGCCGCCTCGGCCGGTGCCCTCGCCGCGGCCGGGCCGCAGCTGATCCAGGGCCGGGCCTTCGACTCCTGGCACGACACCACCGGCCAGCAGGTCGCCGTGATCGGCTCCGCGATGGCCTCCCGGCTGGGCATCACCACGTTGGACACCCAGCCGGCGGTCTTCCTGGACGGCAAGCCGTTCACCGTGATCGGCATCGTCGGGGACGTCCGGCGCAAGGCCGACCTGCTGCTCTCCGTCACCGTCCCGCGCGGAGCCGCCGAGAAGCTCTGGGGCCCGCCCCGGCAGGACCGGGCGAAGATGATCGTCGCCACCCGGATCGGCGCGGCCCAGCAGGTCGCCGCCGAGGCGCCGCTCGCCCTGGACCCGGCCCACCCGGAGAACTTCAAGCCGGTGCCCCCGCCGGACCCGCGCACCCTGCGCTCCAACGTCACCTCCGACCTCAACCAGCTCTTCCTGCTGCTCGCCGGGATCTGCCTGGTGATCGGCGCGGTCGGGATCGCCAACACCACCCTGGTGGCCGTCCTGGAGCGGACCGGCGAGATCGGCCTGCGCCGGGCGCTGGGCGCCAGGGGGCGGCACATCACCGGCCAGTTCCTCTCCGAATCGGCCTCGCTGGGCCTGGTCGGCGGCCTGATCGGCACCTCACTGGGGGTGCTCACGGTGCTCGGCGTGGCGCTGGCCCGCGACTGGACCCCGGTGGTGAACCCGGCGACGGTGGCCGCCGCCCCGGTGATCGGCCTGGCCACCGGCCTGCTGGCCGGCGTCTACCCGGCGTGGCGCGCGGCCCGGATCCAGCCCGCGGAGGCGCTGCGGCGCTGAGCCGCCGGGAGGGCGGCCCGGCAGGTACCGGGCCGCCCTCCCCACGCCGGATCCCACCGGGCAGGCAACACTGCATCCGGCGGGCCAGTCAGCGGGGCAGTCGGCGGGCCGAACGCGGGACGTCGGCGCGACGTTACCGACAAATCGGATATTCCTCACGTAGTGTCAACCCATGCCTACGCCACACGGATCGCGCGGCGGCATGGCCTTCAGCGCCGACGAAGTCCGCGTGCTGCGCCGCGCCCTCGCCCAAGCCCTGCACCCCGCCGTCCCCGTCCACCTCCAGAGCCACGACCGGCTGCCGTTCGCCGGCGCCGGCGCCGACCTGTGGGCCGAGGACGTCCAGGACGCCCTTCGCCTGACCGAGGCGATCGACGAGGCCGTCCAGGAGGGCGGCCGGCTGCGCGCCTTCCTGCTGGCCGATCTGGGCCGCTACCGGGCGGCCCTGCCCGGCAGCGCCGGCGGCTACCTGGAACGCCTGGAGGAGGCCGTCACCGACGGCTACCTCCCCGGGCCCGAGGACCTCACCGCGCTGCGCGGGCTGACCCGCCAACCCTGCGGCCAGGGCGAACGCTCCCGCCGATCCCGGCTGGCCGGCCGCTGCCACGCCCTCGCCGAGGCCGCCGTCCGGGAACGGCTCGCCCTCACCACCGGCCTGCGCCACCTCGTCGCCGTACCGAGCCCCGCCGCACCCCCGAGCAGTCTCCCCACCCCTGTTGGAGGACGGATCCCGATGAGCAGCACCGACGCCGGCGCCGAGAAGCCCGCCGTTCCCCAGACCCCGCCGCGGCCGCACCGGATGCCCACCCCGGCCGAGCTCTTCGGCCGCCGCCCCAAGCCGCCGGCCCGCCCGGCCGCCCCCGCCGCCCCGGAGGAACTGGAGCTGGCGACCGGCACCGGCTGACCGCGCCCGCGACCGGAAGGGGGAGACCGCACCCGCGGTCTCCCCCCTTCGGCGTGCGCCGCGGACATCCCGTGGCGGAGCACCGGCCGGGGGCTGGCTACCCTGGTGGGGTGAGCGATCAGAGCCCCCTCCCCGCGACCGACGACCTTCCCGAGCAGATGCGCGTCCGGCGCGAGAAGCTGGACCGGCTCCGGGCGGCCGGCGTCGACCCGTACCCGGTCGGCTTCCCCCGGACCAGCACCATCGCGGACCTCCGTGCCAAGCACCCGGACCTCGCTCCGGACACCGCGACCGGGGAGCGGGCCGGCATCACCGGCCGGGTCATCCTGTCCCGGACCGGCGGCAAGCTCTGCTTCGCCACCCTGCGCGACGGCAGCGGCGACCTCCAGGTGATGCTTTCCCTGGACAAGCTGGGCGAGGAGCGGCTGGCGGCCTGGAAGGCCGACATCGACCTCGGCGACCAGGTCGGCGTCGAGGGCGAGGTGATCACCTCCCGCCGCGGCGAGCTGTCGGTGATGGTGGACAGCTGGGCCCTCACCGCCAAGTGCCTGCGCCCGCTGCCGGACAAGCACAAGGGCCTGACCGACCCGGAGGCCCGGGTCCGCCAGCGGTACGTCGACCTGATCGTCAACCCCGAGGCCCGCGAGATCCTGCACCTGCGCTCCAAGGTGGTCCGCTCGATCCGCCGCACCTACGAGGAGCGCGGCTACATCGAGGTCGAGACCCCGATGCTGCAGCCGGTGCACGGCGGCGCCAACGCCCGCCCGTTCAAGACGCACATCAACGCGTACGACATCGACCTCTTCATGCGGATCGCCCCCGAGCTGTACCTCAAGCGGCTGGTGGTCGGCGGCGCGGAGAAGGTCTTCGAGATCAACCGCAACTTCCGCAACGAGGGCGCGGACTCCACCCACAACCCGGAGTTCACCTCGCTGGAGTCGTACGAGGCCTACGGCGACTACGACACCCAGGCCGAGCTGATCCGGGCCACCATCGTCAACGCCGCCCGGGACGCCCTGGGCACCACGGTGATCAAGGGCCTGGACCCGCACGGCGTCGAGCACGAGATCGACCTGGCCGAGCCGTGGGAGGAGGTCGGCGTCTACCCGGGCATCTCGAAGCACCTGGGCACCGACGTCACCCCGGAGACCGGCGTCGACGAGCTGCGCCGGCTGGCCACCGAGCACGGCATCCCGTTCGAGAAGGACTGGGGCCACGGCCAGATCGTGCTGGAGATGGTCGAGCGCCTGCTGGAGGAGAACGCCGTCCGGCCGACCTTCATCAAGGACTACCCGACCGAGGTCTCGCCGCTCACCCGGCAGCACCGCTCGATCGCGGGCGTGGCCGAGAAGTGGGACCTGGTGATCTTCGGCACCGAGATCGGCACCGCCTACTCCGAGCTGGTCGACCCGGTCGAGCAGCGCGCCCGGCTGACCGCGCAGTCCCTGCTCGCGGCCGGCGGCGACGTCGAGGCGATGCAGGTGGACGAGGACTTCCTGCGGGCCCTGGAGTACGCGATGCCGCCCACCGGCGGCCTCGGCCTCGGGGTGGACCGCCTGATCATGCTGCTCACCGGCAAGAACATCCGGGAGACCGTGCTCTTCCCGCTGGTCAAGCCGGAGCCCAAGGCGTCCGCCGCCACCGCGGCGGAGAAGACCGAGGAGGAGTGACCTGATGGACTACGTCAGCGCGATCGTCCCGCCGCTGGTCATGGCGATCGGCTTCGGCTTCCTGGTGCGGGCCATCATCCGCAGCCAGGGCGGGGCCCAGAAGTCCAAGGAGGACCTGGCCGACTGACCCGTCGGCCGCTCCTGCACCGGTGCGCCGCCATTCCCGATTCCCGGGGGTGGCGGCGCGCCGGTTTGGTGGCACTTCACAAGATTTGCCCCTTTCACTCCCTATCCTGGCCGCACTATGGTCCGGCAACTCGGCGAACTTGAGAACGCCATCATGACCCGGGTGTGGCAGTGGAACCGACCGGTGACGGTTCGCGAGGTTCTGCTGGATCTGCAGTCGGAACGCGAAATCGCGTACACCACGGTGATGACCGTCCTGGACAAGCTGCACCGAAAGGGCTGGCTGCGCCGGGAGCGTGCCGGACGGGCCTATCGATATGAACCGGTCTCGTCCCGCGAGGCGTACACCGCGGCCCTGATGAACGACGCATGGGCCACCAGTGACAATCCCGCGGCGGCGCTGGTGCACTTCTTCGGCCTGATGTCCCCCGAGCAACGCGAGGCGCTGCGGGACGCGTTGCGGGTGGCCGCTCTCTTCCCGGCCGATCCGGCGCCACCGGAATCCGGCCCGGATACCGGGGAGACCGCGGCGGGTCCGGCACGATAACGTCCCGCCATGGAGGTCACCATCCGCCGGGCGCGGACCACGGACGTCCGGGCCGTTCGCCGGCTCATCGACGCCTACTCGCGCAGCGGCATTCTGCTCGACAAGCCCACCGTCACCCTGTTCGAATCCGTCCAGGAGTTCTGGGTCGCGGAACGCGACGACAACGGGTCGGTGGTGGCGTGCGGCGCGCTGCACGTCATGTGGGAGGACCTCGCGGAGGTTCGTACGCTCGCCGTCGACCCGTCCTGCCGTGGTCACGGCGTCGGCCGCCTCCTGCTGGAGAAGCTGCTGGAGACCGCGCGCTGGCTGGGCGTCCGTCGGATTTTCTGCTTGACGTTCGAGGTGCCCTTCTTCGCGAAACACGGTTTCGTCGAGATCGGCGAGGTCCAGGAAACCGATGATGGTACGACAGACCCGGCGGCGATCGCTACGGATGTCTATGAAGAACTTCTCCGCTCGTACGATGAAGGTGTCGCCGAGTTCCTCGACCTGGAGCGGGTGAAGCCCAACACGCTGGGCAACTCGCGCATGCTGCTGCACCTGTGAGCGGCTCCCGACCCCCGTAGGGGTTTGTGTTTTCCGCAGAAAGGCGCTTTCCTTTCCTTAGGCAATGGGTCGTTTAGCGGAAAGGGAAGCCCGTGGCACAGAGGGTGCAGGTCATTCTTGAAGACGATCTCGACGGTGGTTCGGCGGACGAGACGGTGACGTTCGCGCTCGACGGCGTTGCCTACGAGATCGACCTGAAGAGCGCCAACGCGGACAAGCTGCGCGGTCTGCTGGCGCCGTACGTGGAGAAGGGTCGCAAGCAGAGCGGCCGGCTCGCCGGCCCCCGCCGCCCGGGCCGCGGCACGGCTCCGCGCCCGTCCGGCAGCGCTCCGGACACCGCCAAGATCCGCGCGTGGGCCAAGGAGCAGGGCCTGGACGTCAACGACCGCGGACGGGTGCCCAGCATCGTCCGCGAGGCCTACGACAAGGCCAACGTGGCCTGATCCCGGCACGACCGGAGCGCCGGAGCGGGTGCGGGGCCCCGGCGCGGGCCGACGGGCCTCCTGGCACACGCGCGGGGCGCGGAGGAACCTTCTCCGCGCCCCGCGGCGCACCCTCCGGCCGCCGGGGGGCGGGGCACGCCGGCGGCACCGGCCGCGGGCCGCGGCGGGAATGCCCTTCCGGGCACCCGGCGGGGCGCCGGCCGGGACGGCGGAACAATCACAGGCTGTGCAACGCTGTAGGGGCGGAGCGGTAACGCCGGCACCACCGGGACGGCCTACCGGACGCTGCGCCCGCAGCGGCCGCAGCTGAACCGCCGTCACGCCGGCCGACTTCTCGCCAGGCGAACACCGCCACCGCGGAAACTGCGCGAGAACCGCCCCGATACCGGGTATGAATGCAGGAGGTCGGGGTCTCGGTCCCGACCGGGGCAGTACGTGCGACCGGCCGGGGGCCGTCCGGATCCGTCGAGCCCGGCGTTGTTCGCCGATGGCGTAGCGGTATCCGGTGCATCCGGCCCACCTGTGGGAACACCGTCTCCCAGCATCAGGTTGGGATTGGTGTCGGCTGGTCGCGCAGCATGTCGCTCCCGTACCGGGGAGTGAATCCGTGGGCCGCGCCGCTGAGCGGGACTAGCATGCGGAAGGACAGGGCGGGGACCGACCCCGAACTGCCCGACCGCTCTGAGGAGCGATAAACGATGTTCGAGAGGTTCACCGACCGCGCGCGGCGGGTTGTCGTCCTGGCTCAGGAAGAAGCCCGGATGCTCAACCACAACTACATCGGCACCGAGCACATCCTCCTGGGTCTGATCCACGAGGGTGAGGGTGTCGCCGCTAAGGCCCTGGAGAGCCTCGGGATTTCTCTTGAGGCCGTTCGCCAGCAGGTCGAGGAGATCATCGGCCAGGGCCAGCAGGCCCCGTCCGGTCACATTCCCTTCACCCCCCGGGCCAAGAAGGTCCTGGAGCTGTCGCTCCGCGAGGCCCTGCAGCTCGGCCACAACTACATCGGCACCGAGCACATCCTGCTCGGCCTCATCCGCGAGGGCGAGGGCGTCGCCGCCCAGGTCCTGGTGAAGCTGGGTGCCGACCTCAACCGGGTGCGCCAGCAGGTCATCCAGCTGCTCTCCGGTTACCAGACCAGCGGCGGCAAGGAGTCGGCCACGGCCGGCGGCCCCGCCGAGGGCACCCCGTCGACCTCGCTGGTCCTGGACCAGTTCGGCCGCAACCTCACCCAGGCCGCCCGCGAGGCCAAGCTCGACCCGGTGATCGGGCGCGAGAAGGAGATCGAGCGGGTCATGCAGGTGCTGTCCCGCCGCACCAAGAACAACCCGGTGCTGATCGGTGAGCCGGGTGTCGGCAAGACCGCCGTGGTCGAGGGCCTCGCGCAGGCCATCGTCAAGGGCGAGGTCCCGGAGACGCTCAAGGACAAGCAGCTCTACACGCTGGACCTGGGCGCCCTGGTGGCCGGCTCGCGCTACCGCGGTGACTTCGAGGAGCGCCTGAAGAAGGTGCTCAAGGAGATCCGCACCCGCGGCGACATCATCCTGTTCATCGACGAGCTGCACACCCTGGTCGGCGCGGGCGCCGCCGAGGGCGCCATCGACGCCGCGAGCATCCTCAAGCCGATGCTGGCCCGTGGCGAGCTGCAGACCATCGGTGCCACCACGCTGGACGAGTACCGCAAGCACCTGGAGAAGGACGCCGCGCTGGAGCGCCGCTTCCAGCCGATCCAGGTCGCGGAGCCGTCGCTGCCGCACACCATCGAGATCCTCAAGGGCCTGCGCGACCGCTACGAGGCCCACCACCGGGTCTCGATCACGGACGCCGCCCTGGTCGCCGCCGCCACCCTGGCCGACCGGTACATCTCGGACCGCTTCCTGCCGGACAAGGCCATCGACCTGATCGACGAGGCCGGCTCCCGGATGCGCATCCGCCGGATGACCGCGCCGCCGGACCTGCGCGAGTTCGACGAGAAGATCGCCGACGTGCGCCGCGAGAAGGAGAGCGCGATCGACGCGCAGGACTTCGAGAAGGCCGCGTCCCTGCGCGACGACGAGAAGCAGCTCCTGCAGGCCAAGGCCAAGCGGGAGAAGGAGTGGAAGGCCGGCGACATGGACGTCGTCGCGGAGGTGGACGAGGAGCTCATCGCCGAGGTCCTGGCCACCGCCACCGGCATCCCGGTCTTCAAGCTCACCGAGGAGGAGTCCTCCCGGCTGCTGCGCATGGAGGACGAGCTGCACAAGCGCGTCATCGGCCAGAAGGACGCCATCAAGGCGCTCTCCCAGGCCATCCGGCGCACCCGTGCGGGCCTCAAGGACCCGAAGCGCCCCGGCGGCTCGTTCATCTTCGCCGGCCCGTCCGGCGTCGGTAAGACCGAGCTCTCCAAGACCCTCGCCGAGTTCCTCTTCGGCGACGAGGACGCGCTGATCTCGCTCGACATGTCGGAGTTCTCCGAGAAGCACACCGTCTCGCGGCTCTTCGGTTCGCCCCCCGGCTACGTGGGCTACGAGGAGGGCGGCCAGCTCACCGAGAAGGTGCGCCGCAAGCCGTTCTCCGTCGTGCTCTTCGACGAGGTCGAGAAGGCCCACCCGGACATCTTCAACTCGCTGCTGCAGATCCTGGAGGACGGTCGCCTGACCGACTCCCAGGGCCGCGTGGTCGACTTCAAGAACACCGTCATCATCATGACGACCAACCTCGGCACCCGGGACATCTCCAAGGGCTTCAACCTGGGCTTCGCGGCCCAGGGCGACAGCACCACCGGGTACGAGCGGATGAAGGCGAAGGTCGGCGAGGAGCTCAAGCAGCACTTCCGCCCCGAGTTCCTGAACCGCGTCGACGACATCGTGGTCTTCCACCAGCTGTCCGAGGAAGACATCATCCAGATCGTCGACCTCATGATCGACAAGGTGGACGGCCGCCTCAAGGACCGCGACATGGGCCTGGAGCTCAGCATCGAGGCCAAGAAGCTGCTCGCCAAGCGCGGCTACGACCCGCTCCTGGGTGCCCGTCCGCTGCGCCGGACCATCCAGCGCGAGATCGAGGACCACCTCTCCGAGAAGATCCTCTTCGGCGAGCTGCGGGCCGGCCACATCGTGGTCGTCGGGGTCGAGGGTGAGGGCAAGGAAGCCAAGTTCACCTTCCGCGGCGAGGAGAAGTCCGCGGTCGCGGACACTCCGGCCGCCGTTGCCTCGCCCGGTCCGGACCTGACGAAGTAGCAACATTTAACAGACAACAGCACACGGTCTGAGCCCCCGGCGTTCGCGTCGGGGGCTCAGACCGTTTTACGTGGCGTCGCAAAACCTGTGATCCGGCCCACGATGCCGCAGGTGGGAGGCCCAGTCGGGGGGTGGTGCGCCCGCGATCGAATCAACGGTCGTCTTTAATGCCAATGCTGTTGACCGACTGTCAGCTGATAGCGAGTCGCGGAGCATAGCGGTGTAGCCATGTCACGGTCAAGGTCTATCTTTTCCGTCCACGCTTCGGTCAAATGTCGTCCACCTGTCTTTCATTGGTTTACCGGAAGGCCAAGAGCCGGACCGGTTTGGGGAGGACGTCACAACGTTGAAGATGACCAGGAAAGCCGCTGCGGGCGTTTCAGCCGCCGCGGTCATAGCCGCGCTCGGCGCGGGTCTGCTCCCGGGGACGGCCGTTGCCGCCGATTCCGCCCCGGTCCCGCGCGACCCGGCCGACGCCGTTCAGGTCAGCACTGAACACAACCTGCCGGGCCCGCTGACCGAGAAGGTCGAGGCCGAGCAGAAGGCCGCCACCGAGCAGCTGCTCGCCGGCACCGCCAAGATCGAGCAGCACGGCGGTGGCTCCAGCATCAAGCTCGGCAAGGACAAGTACGTCGAGCTGGCCCGTGAGCGCACGGACAAGATCTTCACCATCCTGGTCGACTTCAGCGACCAGGTGGACAACACCACGAAGACGCCGGACGGCAAGATCAAGTTCGGCGGTGACCCGGGCCCGACGCACAACCAGATCGAGAAGCCCGACGCGGCGACGAACAACTCGACGCTCTGGCAGGCCGACTACAACCAGCAGCACTACCAGGACCTGTACTTCAGCAAGACGCAGGACTCGCTGAAGACCTTCTACGAGAAGCAGTCCTCGGGCCGCTACACCGTCGACGGTCAGGTCACCGACTGGGTCAAGGTGCCGTGGAACGAGGCCCGTTACGGCTCGGACTACTGCGGCCAGCACGTCTGCAACAACGCGCAGGACCTGATCCGCGACGGCATCAACGCCTGGGTCGCCGACCAGAAGGCCAAGGGCCAGACGGACGCTCAGATCAAGGCCACCATCGCGCAGTACGACCAGTGGGACCGGTACGACTACAACCACAACGGCAACTTCAACGAGCCGGACGGTTACATCGACCACTTCCAGATCGTGCACGCCGGTGAGGACCAGTCGGCGGGCGGCGGCAAGCAGGGCGACAACGCGCTGTGGGCCCACCGCTCGTACGTCTACGGCACCCAGGCCGGTTCCACCGGTCCGTCCGGCAACCTGCTCGGCGGCACCCCCGTCGGCGGCACCGGCATCTGGATCGGCGACTACACCATGCAGCCCGAGAACGGCGGCCTCGGTGTCTTCGCCCACGAGTACGGCCACGACCTCGGTCTGCCGGACCTGTACGACACCTCGGGCAGCGGGATCGACAACTCGGTCGGCTTCTGGTCGCTGATGTCCTCCGGCTCGTGGCTCGGCGAGGGCAAGAACTCGATCGGCGACATGCCGAACGACCTCGACGCCTGGAGCAAGCTCAAGCTCGGCTGGCTGAAGTTCGACAAGGCCAAGGCCGGCACCGAGTCGACCCACCACATCGGCCCGGTCGAGTACAACAGCGCGCTGCCGCAGGCGCTGGTCGTCGACCTGCCGAAGAAGACCGTCACCACCGAGATCAACACCCCGTTCGCGGGTGCCAACGAGTGGTGGAGCGGCAGCGCGGACGACCTGAACGTCTCGCTGACCCGTGACGTCGACCTGACCGGCAAGGCCAAGGGCGCGCTGACCGCCAAGGCCTGGTACGACATCGAGCAGGACTTCGACTACGGCTACGCCGAGGTCTCCACCGACGGCGGCGCCAACTGGACCGCCCTCGACGGCACCTACAACGGTGTGGCCATCCCGAAGAACGCCGCCGACAAGGCCGGTCTGACCGGTAACTCGGGCGGCAAGTGGGGCGACCTGTCCTTCCCGCTGGACGCCTACGCCGGCAAGGCCGTCAAGGTCCGCTTCCACTACACCACCGACGGCGGTCTGCACCTCAAGGGCCTGGCCCTGGACGACATCGCCATCAGCACCGACGGCACCACCGTCTTCACCGACGGCGCCGAGAACGGTGACAACGGCTGGGCCGCCAAGGGCTTCTCCCGGATCTCCGGCAAGTTCGCGAACGAGTACGCCCAGTACTACATCGCCGAGAACCGCCAGTACGTCTCGTACGACCGGACCCTCAAGACCGGCCCGTACAACTTCGGCTCCGGCGCTGCCAAGCCGAACTGGGTGGAGCACTACCCCTACCAGGCCGGTCTGCTGATCTGGCTGTGGGACGAGTCGCAGAGCGACAACAACGTCACCAACCACCCGGGCCAGGGCCTGATCCTCCCGATCGACTCGCACCCGACGCCCACCAAGTGGGCCGACGGCACCCTGATGCGCCCGCGCATCCAGGGCTACGACTCGACCTTCGGCTCGCGCAAGACCGACGCGCTGACCCTGCACAAGAACGGCGTCGAGACGGTCGTCCCGAAGGCCAAGGGCGTCGACGAGTTCAGCGACCTGAAGTCGTACTGGTCGAAGGACAACCCGTACAGCAGCGTCATCGTCCCGAAGACGGGCACCAGCATCGAGGTCGAGAACGAGTCCTCGAACTACCTGGAGACCTGGATCCGGGTCCGCCCGGTCGACAACTGATCGGACCGAGCAGTGACGATCAGCCGCTGACCGAGTGGCACTGATTCATCCGTCCGGCCCGTCCCCGCAACTGCGGGGGCGGGCCGGACGTCCGTTCAGAACGGCTTGCCGGGCAGCGCCGCGAGGAAGCCCTCCACCGCCGCGGCGACGTCCTTCTCGGTCCACTCCAGCGCATCGGCCGCCACCGTGACCTCCGTCATCGACAGGCCCGGCAGGCCCGACCCGCGCCAGGCCCCGAACAGCGCCGTCCCCTCCTGCTCGGCCAGCCGCAGCCCCGCCGTCTCCAGGTCCTCCGCGGCGATCGGCAGCCAGAGCTGGAACTGGTGGGTGTGCGGCGGATCCGGGTGGACCCTCGCCCCCGGGACGACCGCGAACGCCTCGGCGAGCGCCGCCGCGACCGTCCGGGCGTGCGCCACGTACCCGCCCAGCCGCGGCAGCTCCCGGTCCAGCCCGGCCAGGGCGGCCAGCGCCGCCGGCCACTGCTGGAAGAGCTGGCCGCCGTAGCGGTGCCGCCAGGCCCCGGCGGTCCGGACGAAGCCCGCGTCACCGGCCAGTGCCGCGCCGCTGATCCCGCCGAGCGTCTTGTAGAAGGAGACGTAGACCGAGTCGGCCAGCGCGGTGATCTCCGGCAGCGACCGTCCGAGCCGGACGGCGGACTCCCAGAGCCGGGCCCCGTCCAGGTGCAGCGCGGCGCCGTGCCGCCCCCGGACCGCCTCGGACACGGCCACCAGCTCGCCCCAGGACGGCAGCACGAAGCCGGCCTCGCGCAGCGGCAGCTCCAGGATCATGGCGGCGTACGGCTCGTCGAAGGCGTCCAGCTCGGCCACCGTGGGCAGCCGCGGCGCCTCGGTGGGCCAGACGCTGCGCAGGCCGCTCAGCACGGTCAGCGCGTGCCGCTCGTGCCGCTCGGTGTGGCCGAGCGGGTGCGTCGCGACCGTCCGCAGGCCCGCTGCCTCGGCGTGGATCCGCAGCGCGACCTGCTGCGCCATGGTGCCGGTCGGGAAGAACGCCGCGTCCTCGGTGCCGAGCAGGGCCGCGACCCTCTGCTCCAGGGCGCGGACCACGCCGTCGCCGTACATGTCGGGCTGCCGGTCCAGGTCGTACACGTGCTCGGCGTCCTCGGCCAGCGCGGCCAGCTGCTCGCGCAGGCTCCGCGGCCGGGAGCCGGAGAGCAGCCGCTCACAGCCGCGCCGGGCGGCGAAGCGGCGCTCCTGAAGGCCCGGGCCGTGGCCGCCTTCGGTGGATTCGCTCCTGTTGGGATACATGTGTCGATGGTCCCGCAGTGCGGGCGTCCGGTCAGCGGGGTGGACCGGGCCCGGCCGATGTGCCCCGCACCGCCCCGAAACCCCGGGGCCGGGTGGCTCTGGTCACAGCGGCCGGCGGCAGTACGAGCGGCGGTAGTAGGCCACCCGGACGGTGCCGCCCGGGCCGCGGGCCGTGAACGGACGATCCGATCACATGATCGTTACTCCGTCAGCTTGAATCTCCGGCGCCACGCTGACTACACGCCGTAGTACGTCACACCTTTTGGGAGTCGGCTCGGTGACGGTTACACCTGAGTGGTCCCCCGCTCAGCACGCCCGAACGGGCTCGTTGTGCCGCCCCCGTACGTCCGTGAGGTTGAGCTTCCCGATGTCTTCCGTCCCGCCCATGGGGCCGGCCCTCCGCCGCCTCGCCGCCCGCGCGGCAACCCAGGCGGCGGCCTGGCAGCCCCGGCTCGGCCAGGCCGTCCGCACCCACGCCGCACCGCTGCGCGCGCTCACCGCGCCGCGGCACACCCTGCCCGGCGGCCCGCTCCGGGCCGACCGGCACCGCACCGCCACCGCGGTCGGCGCCAGCGTGGTGATACTGTCCGGCGCCCTGCTGGTCGCCGCCCCCGGCAGTGCCTCCGCCCGGACGGTCATACCCACCACCCCGGGCAGCTCGGCGTTCACCGTCCCGCAGGGCACGGCGCCCACCCCGGCCCTCGTCCAGGTGGCGGGCCCGAGTGCGTACAAGCTGGCGCACGAACAGGGGTCGGCGCAGGAGTCCGTGGCGGTCGCCGCCAACCTCCAGGCGCCCGAGCCGCCCGCCCCGCCGGCCCCCTCCGCGGACCAGGCGCCTGCCGCCGCGCCCGCACCCGAGCCCGCCCCGGCCCCGGCCCCGGCCCCCGCCCCCGCTCCGGCGCCCGAGTGGTCCGCCCCCGTCCCGGGCGCGCCGACCAGCAACCCGTACGGCGTGGCCAACCCCGAGTACGCGGCCGGGTACCACACCGGCGTGGACTTCGCGGTCAACCCCGGGACCCCGCTGCTCGCGGTCGGCAACGCCACCGTGGTGTCGGCCGGCTGGGACGGCGCGTACGGCAAGGAGGTCGTGCTGCGGCTCGCCGACGGCCGGTACGCGCAGTACGCGCACATGTCCTCGATCTCGGTCTCGGCGGGCGACCGGGTGTCCGCGGCCGAGCAGATCGGCCGCTCCGGGAACACCGGCAACTCGACCGGCCCGCACCTGCACTTCGAGATCCGCTCCAGCAACCACTACGGCAAGGTGGTCAACCCGATCGCGTACCTCTCCGGGCACGGCGTCACCGGGTTCTGAGCGCGCGCACACGGCGAGGGCCGGGGGCGGCCGGGTGTCCGGCCGCCCCCGGCCCTCGTGGCGTACGCCGGCCGTCCGCCGCGGCTCAGACCCGCGCCGCCGAGTGGTCGATCAGCCCGCCGATCTCCAACGCGACCAGCTGCGCCGCCGCCATCGCCTCCTCCGGGCTGCCGGCCGTCGCCGGACCGCCCCCGACGTGCTCGGGCCCCGCGCACTCGGCGGCGTCCTGCTTGAGGATGAACATCGCCGAGTTGATGGTGAACAGCGCCATGGTGGCGCGCAGCCGGTCCTCGAAGGTGGCGTCCGGGCCGTGCACCAGCCGGATGATCGCGATCACCCGCTCCTTGAACTCCAGCCCGGCCGGCGAGTCGCGCAGCGCGGGCTGGTTCTCGTGGAAGAAGCGCAGCAGCGGCGCCCGCTCCGACCCGCCCGCCGCGAACCGGCGGATCAGCTCGTCCCGGACCTCCGGCGTCCAGGGCTGCTCGCGGCCCCAGGCGATGATGTCGTCGATGGGTGCGGCCATGCCCTGCACGATGCCGTGGACGATGTCGTCCTTGGTCTTGAAGTGGTAGTAGAGCGCGGCCTTGGTGACGCCCAGCCGGTCGGCGATCTCGCGCAGCGCGGTCTGCTCGTACCCCTGCTCGGAGAAGAGCTCCAGTGCGACCGCGATGATGCGGGCCCGGGTGTCACTGCGAGGGCTGTGCGGAGTACCCATGGCCTGCCTCATTGACTGGGTCGGTGGACTGCTGCTCGTTCGCCGGGCACCTCCCGGCGCCCGCCCCCCGGGCCCATTCTCCCTGCCCAGGCCGCCGGCCGAGAAACTGGCTTGACGACCGGCTAGTGCACAACCTACCGTGCCGACGGTCAACAAACTAGCCGGGCGACAAGTAAGTGAGCCGCGAAGGCCCGACGGTCGTCCGATCCTGTCCGGGAGACACCACCCATGTCACAACCGAAGGCCGCCAACCCGGCACCGGAGAAGAAGACGGTCGAGGAGGAGGAGCAGCCGCGCTCCCCCCGTGAGATCCGCCTGGTCATGACCGGCCTGGTCGTCACCATGCTGCTGGCCATGCTCGACAACCTCATCGTCGGCACCGCGATGCCGACCATCGTCGGCGACCTCGGCGGTGCGGAGCACCTGTCCTGGGTGGTCACCGCCTACACCCTGGCCACCGCCGCCTCCACCCCGATCTGGGGCAAGCTCGGCGACCTCTACGGCCGCAAGGGCGTCTTCCTCACCTCCATCGTGATCTTCCTGGTCGGCTCCGCGCTGTCCGGCCTGTCGCAGAACATGAACGAGCTGATCGGCTTCCGCGCCCTCCAGGGCCTCGGCGCCGGCGGTCTGATGGTCGGCGTGATGTCGATCATGGGCGCGCTCGTCCCGCCGCGCGACCGCGGCAAGTACCAGGGCATGTTCGCCGCGGTGATGGCGCTCGCCACCATCGGCGGCCCGCTGGCCGGCGGCTTCATCACCGACCACCTGAGCTGGCACTGGACCTTCTACATCAACCTGCCGCTCGGCGTGGTCGCGCTGGCCGTCGTCGTCGTCACCCTGAAGCTGCCGAAGGTCCGCAACAAGGCCCGCATCGACTACCTCGGCGCGCTGCTGCTCACCACCGGCATCACCTCGCTCACCCTGATCACCACCTGGGGCGGGCAGGAGTACGCCTGGGGCTCCAAGCAGATCCTGGGCCTGGGCGCGCTGGCCGCCGCCACCCTGATCGCGTTCTGCTACGTCGAGCAGCGGGTGCAGGAGCCGATGCTCCCGCTCGACCTGTTCAAGAACCTCAACTTCACCCTGGTCTCGCTGATCGGCTTCGTCGTCGGCTTCGTGATGTTCGGCGCCACCGTCTTCCTGCCGCTCTACCAGCAGACCGTGCAGGGCGCCTCGGCGACCAACTCGGGCCTGCTGCTGATGCCGATGATGTTCGGCATGCTGGTCGTCTCCCTGGTCGTCGGCCAGGCGGTCACCAAGACCGGCAAGTACCGGATCTACCCGATCATCGGCACGATCGTGATGACCGCCGGCATGGTGCTGCTCTCCACCATGGGCACCGGGACCAGCAGCTTCACCTCGGCCTGCTGGATGGTCGTGCTCGGCGCCGGCATGGGCTTCCTGATGCAGATCACCATGCTGGTCGCGCAGAACAGCGTCGAGCTCAAGGACATGGGCGTGGCCAGCTCCACGGCCACCCTGTTCCGCACCATCGGCGGCTCCTTCGGTGTCGCGCTCTTCGGCGCGCTGTTCAACAACCGGGTGAGCGCGACCATGAAGGAGCGGCTCGGCGACGCGGCCGCCAACGGCGGCGGCAAGGGCGACCCGAGCCAGCTGAGCCCGGCCGCGCTCAAGGCGCTGCCCGCCCCGGTCCAGGACGCCTACCACCACGCGGTGGCCAACGGCATGCACACCGTCTTCCTCTGGGGCGCGGCCGTCGCCGTGGTCGCGGTCGCCGCCGCGGTCTTCATGCGCGAGGTCCCGCTGCGCGGCGCCGGTGCGCCGGCCGAGGACGGCGGCAAGGGTGCCGAGTCCAGCGTCGAGGCCGTCGCGATCTGACCTCGCGACCCGCTCGGCGAAGTCCCCCCTCCCGGCCCCGGGAGGGGGGACTCCGCCGTTCCCGGCCGGGCTGCTGTGCTGCGGGCCGCCGGACCCCGGTAAGGCCCCGGGGTTACTGCGGCAGGGTTACTGCGGCAGCCGGTAGAGGCCCGGCCCGGCCGGCTCCACCAGGCCGTCGGCCACCAGGCCGTCCAGCGCCCGGGCCCGCTGCACGTCGTCCGGCCAGACGGCGTCCAGCCGGGCCTGCTCGACCGTGCCGTGCTCGGCCCGCAGCACCGCCAGGAGCTTCCCGCGGACCTGCCGGTCCGTCCCCTCGTACGTCTGGCCGCGCCGGGCCGGGCCCTCGTACGGCGGGCAGCCGGCCCGCTGCCAGGCGCAGGCGGTGAACAGCGGGCAGCCGCCGCACTCCGGGCCGCGCGCCGTGCAGACCAGGGCGCCCAGCTCCATCACGGCGACCGCCCAGGTCGCCGCCGTCTCCCGGTCCTCGGGCAGCAGCGCGGTGGCGGTCCGCCGCTCGGCGGCCGTGGTGGCCTGCGCCGGGTACTCCACCCCCGTCACCGCGCGGGCGAATACCCGGCGGACGTTGGTGTCCAGCACCACGTGGCGCTGGGCGAACGCGAACGAGGCCACCGCGGCCGCCGTGTACTCGCCCACGCCGGGCAGCGAGAGCAGCGTCGCGTGGTCGTCCGGAACGTCACCGCCGTGCTCCTCGGTGATCGCCACCGCGGCCCCGTGCAGGCGCAGTGCCCGACGCGGGTAGCCGAGCCGGCCCCACATCCGGACGGCCTCGCCGGGCGCCTCGGCGGCGAGCGCCGCCGGCGTCGGCCAGCGCTCCAGCCAGGCCGTCCAGACCGGGAGCACCCGCTTGACCGGGGTCTGCTGGAGCATGAACTCGCTCACCATGACCGCCCAGGGCGAGGCCTCGGGGGTCCGCCAGGGCAGCTCCCGCGCGTGGGCCTCGTACCAGCCGAGGACGGTCGAGTGCAGCGCCGGCAGTGGCAGCGGCAGCGCAGCGGTGACGGGACGGGGGGCGGGGGTGGTGGTGATGGCAGCCATGGCCCTTCGATCCTCCCACGACCGGCACGCCGACCGAAGCGGAGTCAGTGGTTCCGGAAGGCCACGGAAAACCCCCGAACAGGCTCGCCCGAACGGCGCAAATGGCGGATCATGTGAAGGAAGGGGCGACTGTGCGGTGTTGGTGAGTCAACAGGCACACAGTGTCTCGTAGAGTTTGGGCGTGCCCTCTCTGCGTCAACCCGTGGGACCGCTGCCGGCCTCGATCTACTGGCGACGGCGCCTCGTCATGCTCGTCGCCGTCGCCGCGGTCGTCGCCCTGATCGTCTGGCTGATGTCCGATCAGGGCGGTGGTGACGACGGATCGGGCGGCAAGGCCGCCCAGGCGGTGCCGACCCAGTCCCAGGGCCCCGCCCAGGCGATCACACCCGGCGCGTCCCCGAGCGGCCCCGCGAACAACTCGCGCCCCGGCAGCGGAGGGACGGGCGGCGCCAACCCCGGCGGCGGCGCGGTCTCGGGCTCCGGCGGCGGCGACGTCAGCCTCAGCACCGGCGGCACGGGCGGTGCGCCCAACCCGGCCCCCGCCACGGGCGGCGCGGCGGGCGGCGGCGCGGCAGGTGCGGCGGCCGGCGGCAGTGCGGCCGGTGCGGCGGCCGGCGGCGGTTCGGGCGGCGCGGCCGGCGGCGGCGGGACCCCCGCGGTGAACACCGCCGACGTGATGGCGCTGCCCGTCTGCGCCTCCTCGCAGGTGACGCTGGAGCTGGCCAGTGCCCAGAACTCCTACCAGCCGAAGGACCGGCCGAAGCTGGCCCTGACCGTCCACAACTCGGCCGGCGCCAACTGCCGGGTCGACCTCGGCCGGACCGCCTCCGCGATCACCGTGACGGCCAGCAACGGCGAGCGGATCTGGTCCTCCGGCGACTGCCCGTCCGACCGCGGCAGCAGCTGGGTGCAGATCCCGG
The DNA here is from genome assembly GCF_045208415.1 of Kitasatospora sp. NBC_01560. Taxonomy (NCBI): domain Bacteria; kingdom Bacillati; phylum Actinomycetota; class Actinomycetes; order Kitasatosporales; family Streptomycetaceae; genus Kitasatospora; species Kitasatospora sp. NBC_01560. Next base: position 4,228,234 of record NZ_CP109364.1, read on the forward strand.
CGAACGGCGGCCTGACCGAGACGTTCACCTGGGACCGCAGCCGGAGCAGGCAGCAGTGCGCCACCGCCGACCAGGCGGCCGCGCCGGCCGGCACCTACCTGGTGGTCGCCGACCTCACCGGTCTCTCCGGCGGCCAGGTGTCGGCGCGGTCCTCGATCCGCCTGGAGAACTGACGGGCCACCGCTCCGGCCCGCCCGGGAGCCCCGCCCGGGAGCCCCGCGCCGCCCGAGAACCAGCTTGCCCCGGGAACCACCCCGCCCCGGGAATCCGCCCCGAAGCCCCGGCCCCGCGCCGGGGCTTCGGCACGTCGCCCCGGGCCGCGACCGCACGGATCCCGCCCCGCACACCGACGAGGACGGACTGCGCGTCACCCGGTGACCGCCGGGGAGCGCCCGCACGGGGACGGCCCCCGGGGTGTGCTCCCCAGGGGCCGTGCAGGTGCCCGTTCGCGGGCCGGTCGCCCGGCACCGCCGGACGTGGCCGCCGTCAGACGTAGCGCTCCAGGATGGACGATTCGGCAAGGCGGGACAGGCCCTCGCGGACCGAACGGGCCCGGGTCTCGCCGACGCCCTCGACCGTCTGCAGATCGTCGATGCTGGCCGCCAGCAGCTTCTGCAGCCCGCCGAAGTGCTCGACCAGCCGCTCTATCACCGTGTTAGGCAGCCGCGGGATCTTGGCCAGCAGCCGGTAGCCGCGCGGCGAGACCGCCGAGTCCAGCGACTCCGGCGTGCCCGAGTAGCCGAGCGCCTTGGCCACCGTCTGCAGGTCGAGCAGCTCGGCGTGGGTGAGCGCCTCCAGGTCGGCCAGCACCTCGGTGACCGTCCGGCCCTTCTTGGCGGCCCGCTCCGGGAAGTAGTCCCGGGCGACCAGCTCGCGCTCCGGCTCCACTCCGGCGATCAGCTCGTCCAGCTGGAGCGAGAGCAGCCGGCCGTCGATGCCGAGCTCCAGCACGTAGCCGGCGATCTCGGTCGCGATCAGCCGGACCATCTCCAGCCGCTGGGCGACGGCGGTGACGTCCCGGACCGTCACCAGGTCCTCGATCTCCAGGGCGGAGAGCGTGCCGGCCACCTCGTCCAGCCGGAGCTTGTAGCGCTCCAGGGTGGCCAGCGCCTGGTTGGCCCGGGACAGCACGGTGGTGGAGTCCTCCAGCACCCGGCGGGTGCCGTTGACGTACATCGCGATCAGCCGCATCGAGTGCGAGACCGCGACCACCGGGAACCCGGTCTGCCGGTTGACCCGCTCCGCGGTGCGGTGCCGGGTACCGGTCTCGTCGGTGGGGATGGTGGAGTCCGGCATCAGGTGCACCCCGGCCCGGACGATCTTGGTGATGTCCTTGTCCAGCACCACGGCGCCGTCGAGCTTGCACAGCTCGCGCAGCCTGGTCGCGGTGAACTCGACGTCCAGGACGAAGCCACCCGTGCAGATCGACTCGACCGTCTTGTCGAAGCCGAGCACGATCAGCCCACCGGTGTTGGCCCGCAGCACCCGTTCCAGGCCGTCACGCAGCCCCGTTCCGGGCGCGATGGCGGTGAGGGAGGCCCGCAGCAGGGCCTCCTCGCGGGAGGACTTGTCCGCCCGGTCGCTGGCTGCCACGTGACTCCTCCGGTCGACCCCGTACCGCGCGCCTCGCGCCGTGCGCCGGCCTACGGTCTGTCGCTCTGTCGCTTAGTACTGCCTTTTCGCCAATAGACAGGGGAAAGTCTAACTGCGTGCGGCTTCGGCAGGGCTTGGGTCAGCGCAGTTCGTCGGAGTCGACCGGCTCCCACCCCTCCATCAGCTCCTCCGGGTAGGCCGTGACGGGCGGTGCGGCGGCGGCCCGGCGCGGGGTGGGCGGCGCCGACGGTGCCTCACCACGCGGCTTGGCAGCGGCCCGGCGGCGGCCCGGGATCGCCCGCAGCGCCTCGCCGATGTCGGCCACCTCGACCACCTTCATGCCGGGCGGGACCTTGCCCGGGTCCGGCGGGACGAGGGCGTGGGTGAAGCCCAGCCGGTGGGCCTCGGCCAGCCGCCGCTGCACGCCCGTCACCCGCCGGACCTCGCCCGCCAGGCCGACCTCGCCGATCGCCACCAGGTTGCTCGGGAGCGGGGTGTCGGAGGAGGAACTGGCCACCGCGAGCGCGATCGCGAGGTCGGCCGACGGCTCGCTCAGCTTCACCCCGCCGACCGTCGCGGTGTAGATGTCCTGCTTGCCGAGCTTGACCCCGCCGTGGCGCTCCACCACGGCCAGGATCATCGCGATCCGGGGCGACTCCAGGCCCGAGGTGGTCCGGCGCGGGGACGGGATCTGCGAGTCCACCATCAGCGCCTGCACCTCCGCGACCAGCGGCCGCTTGCCCTCCAGGGTGACGGTCAGGCAGGTACCGGGCACGGGCTTGTCACGCCTGGTCAGGAAGAGGCCCGACGGGTCGGCCAGACCGGCGATGCCCTCGTCGTGCAGCTCGAAGCAGCCCACCTCGTCGGTGGCCCCGTACCGGTTCTTCACGCCGCGGATCAGCCGTAGCCGGGCGTGCCGGTCCCCCTCGAAGCTCAGCACGACGTCCACCAGGTGCTCCAGCAGGCGGGGGCCGGCGATCTGGCCGTCCTTGGTGACGTGGCCGACCAGCAGGGTGGCCATGCCGCGGTCCTTGGACGCCCGGATCAGCGCGCCCGCCACCTCACGGACCTGGGCCGGGCCGCCGGGGGCGCCGTCCAGCTCGGCGGAGGCGATGGTCTGCACCGAGTCCAGGATCAGCAGGCCGGGGCCGACCGTCTCGATGTGCCCGAGGACGGCGCCGAGATCGGACTCGGCGGCCAGGTAGAGGTGGTCGGAGAGGGCGTTGATCCGGTCCGCGCGCAGCCGGACCTGGCCGGCCGACTCCTCGCCCGTGACGTAGAGCGTGCGGTGCTGCGCGCTCGCCGCCTTCGCCGCGACGTCCAGCAGCAGGGTGGACTTGCCCACGCCGGGCTCGCCGGCCAGCAGCACCACGGCGCCGGGGACGAGGCCGCCACCGAGCACCCGGTCCAGCTCGGGCACGCCGGTGGAGCGGGCCGTCGCCACCTGGCCGTCCACCTGGGCGATCGGGCGGGCGGGCGCGCTGACCGGGCCGGCGGCCGTCGTCCGGACCGGCACCGCGCCGTACTCCTCGACCGTCCCCCAGGCGTTGCACTCCGGGCAGCGGCCGACCCACTTCGGCAGCTGGTTGCCGCACTCGGTGCAGCGGTAGGCCGGGCGCGGCTTGGCGGTGGTCTTGGTACGGGCAGCCATGCGGTCACCGTAGCGCCTGGCTCCGACAACGGGCCGCGGACGGGGCTCGCGCGAGGGCGCGGACGGCGGCGCGGGGCGCGGTGCGGGGGCTCGGGCGGCGGTACGGGGCTCGCACAAGGTCCACGAACGGGCGATGTTGTTACCCGAAAGAAGTACAACAGCAGGGAATGGCCGGGGTGGCGGGCTCCGGCTCTCTACCGTCGGACGGGTGACAACGCGTACTGAAGGGCCGCGCGACCCCGTGCTCGCGGCGTACGAGCGGCAGGTGGACGGCCTGTTCACCTACTGCCTCTCGGTGCTGTGCGAGCACGACGCGGCCGCCGCCGCCCTGTGCGAGGTGCGCGAGCTGGCCCTGCGGCACGGCGCGCGGCTGGCGGAGCCCGGGCTGGTGCGGCCCTGGCTGTACTCGCTCGCCCGGTACTGCTGCCTGCGACGGCTGGGCGAGGGGGCCGGATCCGGCGGCGCCCCGGTCTCCGGGGCCGAACGGCCGGGCCTCTCCGTGGCGGGACCGGGTCGGCACGCAGCGGAAGGGCCGGACCGCCACGCGGCCGGGGGGCCGGGTCGGCACGCGGCCGGGGCGCCCGGCACGGCCGCGCTCCCGGCCGCGGAGGCGGCCCGGCGGCGGCGCGAGCTGTCCTCACTGGCCTGGCCGGAGGCGGCCGGCACCGATCCCGAGCAGCGCGAGGCGCTGGAGCTGTCCGTCCGCCACCGGCTCAGCCCGATCGAGGTGGCGGCCGTCCTGGGCGTCCCGTTCGACACCGCCCGCGCACTGCTCACCTCGGCCGAGGCCGAGGTCGGCCGGACGAGGGCGGCACTGCTGGTGCTCGGCGTCGGCAGCTGCCCCGAGCTGGACCGGCTCGGCGGGGCCGGGGCCGAGAGCTGGCGGGACTGGGTGCTCGGCCCGGCGCTGCGCCGGGAGCTGGTGCAGCACGTGGTGGACTGCCCGACCTGCCGGGGCACGGCCGAGCGGGTGGCCGGCGAGGTGACGGAGGGGACGGCGGGCCTCTCGGGCCTGCCGGTGCTCGCGGCACCGGCGGCACCGGCCGGGCCGGTGGCCGTGGCCGACCGGGCCGGACCGGACGGCGGGACCGCGACGGCGAGCGGGGTGCTGTTCCTGCCGGGTACGGCCGGCCCTCTGCCCGGACGGCGGTCGGCGCTCCCGGCGCCGGTGGTCGAGCCGGGCCTGCGGTTCGACCAGGGCGGGTTCCCGCGCCACCGCGCGCCGGACGCGGGCCGGGCGCTCGCGGTGCGCCGTCGGGTGGTGACCACCGGGGTGCTGGCCGCGGTGCTGGCCGCCCCGGTGGTCGCGCTCTGGGCCGGTCACCGGGGCGGCGGCGGGGCCGGTGCGGCGGCGGCCGTCTCCTCCGTCCGGGTGGAGGACGACCGGCGGGCCGGGCTCCGGCCGGACGGCACCGGGGCGGTCGGGCCCGGGCAGGAGGGGCGGGCCGGGCAGGTCGGCGGGGCCGTGGGCGCCGTCGGGGCGGTCCCGCTGGTGGCGGGCCTGGAGTTGGCCGGGGCCGGCCCCGTGAGTGCAGAAACGTTGCTTCGGGGGGTCCCGGGTGGCCCCGCGCTCCAGGGCCCGGCCGTGCCGGTGCCCGCACACGGTGCGACCCCGCTGGGCAGCCCGACCCTGGTCGCCGCACCGGCGCCCGCCGCCGGCCCCGGGACGGCGCCCGCACCGGCCGGCCTGCTGACCGTCGAGGCCGGCGAGTACGGCAGCCGGACGGTGCTCACCCTCACCAACTCCGGCACCACCGAGATCCGCTGGCATGCCGAGGTGGATGCGGGCTGGCTCCGGCTCAGCCGGGACGCCGGGACGCTCGCCCCCGGCCAGCGGATCACCGTGATCGTCACCGTCGACGAGGACCTCGCCCCGGCCACGCACTGGACCGCGCGGATCGCGCTGCCGCCCTCCCAGGCCGTGGTCACCCTGGACGGCGGCCCGCACCACCGGGGCGGCTCCACCTCGGCCCCGGCCGATCCGACGGCGGACCCGACAGCGCCTCCGACGGCGCCTCCGACCGCGGGGCCGACGGCAGGCCCGACGGCCGGGCCGACCGGACCGGGGACACCCGCACCGGGCGGCACGCCGTCCGGCGGAGCGACCGCCGCACCGACCGGGCCGGGCCCGACGGCCGGGCCGTCCGCACCGCCGTCCTCCCCCACCGGTACGGCCGCACCGCACCCGTCCGGCTCGCCGTCCCCGAGCGCGCCGGCCACCGCCCCGCCCTCGTCGTCACCGGCCTCGGGGGGCGCCTCCGCCCCGGCCGGTACCGGGGCCGCATCGCCGCACTGAGCTGTTCCGGGGGTCCCTCGGGCGCCGTCCTGAGCCGCTCGCCCCCGAGCCCCTCCTCCGGACCCGCCCGCAGGAGGCCCCGGCCCGGGGCGGGCGGCTCAGACCCGCCGGATCGGCGGCACCCGGTAACTGCCGTCCAGGGCCTCCGGCGTCGGCTGGTAGAGCCGGATGATCGGGCGGAACCCGCCCTCCGGGGTGGGCAGCCAGTTCGCCGCCCCCTCCGGATCGGCCGGCCGTTCGTGCTGGAGCCGGAGCGTCAGCGAGCCGTCCGCGGCGTACCGCAGGCCGGGGGTCCGGTCGCCGATCGAGTGGCGGGCGATCGGGTTCGCCACCAGGCGCTGGTCCGGCAGGCCGTACAGGGTGACGGACCAGAACGCCCCGGCCGGCGGCGGCCGGTCGAAGCGCAGCGTGTAGCAGTGGGCGCCGCTCAGCGGGCGGCCGTCGGCGTCGTCGTGGGTGGTCGCGTGCACCGCCTCGTACGCGTGGCTGCCCCAGAGCCCGGACCGGGCGGCGGCGGCCCGGCTGAGGTACGCGGCCCGGCGGTCGGGGATGCGCCACTCGGGGTCGTCGAGCGTGCCGGGGCCGAGGAAGTCGACGTTGTAGTCGAACAGGTGCAGCGTGGAGTGCCACGCGCCGGGCGGGTGGTCCTCCGGCGGCCGGACGGCGTCCTCGACCCGTTCGCGACCGGCCGCCAGGCCCTTGAGCAGCGCGAGTGTCCACTCGGGTGCGGCGGCCCGGTACGGCGACGGGCCGGCGTCCAGCAGGCCCAGCGGGGCGAACCGGTACTGGTAGTCGACGTCCGCCGCGGCGGGCGGGAAGGCCGCCATCCAGACCCGGAGCCGTTCGAAGAACGCCAGCCGCTCGGGCACCTCCGGGTCCGGCTCGGGCAGCCCGGCGGCCGGCCCGCCCGGCTCCAGCGGCTCCAGCCTCAGCCCGTCCTGGAGGGCCCGGACTCGCGGCAGGTCGTCCGGCCCGGTGCAGGCGAAGCGGCCGACGACGGTGGCCACGACGGTCGGCGCGACGATCACGTGCTCGTGGCCGGCGGCGCTGCCGTGCCACTCCGGCGGAACGATCAGCCACGTCTGCGCCGCGGTGCCGCCGGCCCGCCGGCCGACGTAGGCGAAGTTGTCGGTCCACGCGTCGACGAACTGCAGGACGTAGTACGCGCCTGCGGTGTCCGGCACGTGCAGCACCTGCGGCCCCTCGGAGAGGTCGAGCTGCGCGATCGAGTAAACGGTGTCGATGTTGACGGCGGCGAACGGGTCCTCCGGGCCCGCCAGCCGGGTGGCGTGGCTGATCCGGTTGAACGGAGCCGCCGGCAGGACACCCGTGCCGCCCCCGGTGAAGCACTCGACCATGGTGAGACCGGAGACCAGCGGATAGCCGTAGACGTAGGCGTCCGCGGCCAGCGCCTCCAGCTCGGGCTGGGTCATCGGAGTCGTCCTTCCCGGGTCCCGGCGGGGGGCTGTGGCGGGGCTGTGGCGGGGGTGCGGCGAGGGCCGGCGCGGGGTGCGGCGAGGCCGGCAGGGGTACGGCGGGCCGGGTCAGCGCGGGGTGAGCGGTGGGAGCGTCCAGCGGCCGTCGAGGGCCGACGCGTCCGGGCCGTAGAGCCGGATGACCACGGTGAACGGGCCGTCCGGCGCGGGCAGCCAGTTGGCCGAGTGCTGGGCGTCGGCGGGCCGCTTGTGCTGGACGTAGAGGGTCAGGCCGCCGTCCCGGTCGCGGACCAGCCCCGGGGTGCGGTCGCCGATCGAGTAGCGGTCCAGGGGGTTGTCGACCAGCTGGCGGTCCGGGAGCGTGTACATGGTGGCCGACCAGAAGAACCGCGCGGGCGGCAGCCGGTCCGGCTCGAAGCGCAGCACGTAGTCGTGGTCGCTCGCGTCCGGCGGCCGGTTGCCCGCGCTGTCGGCGAGCCAGCCGGCGTACCAGGCCTCCTCCGCCGGCAGCCCGTACAGGCCCATCTTCGCGCCGACGGCCTGCCGCAGGTACGCGGTGCCGAGCTGCTCGCGGGTGCCGAAGAGCCCGGACGAGCCGGTGGTGCGGGCGGCCTCACGCTCCAGCTCGGCCCGGCCGTCGGCGATGCCGCGCTCGATCTCGGCGCGGACCGCGAGCGGCAGCGTGGCCGGCTCGAACTCGCCGCGCCCGTCGATGCCGAGGTCGGTCAGCCGGCCGCGCAGGTCCGCCTCGGCGGGGAGCACCGGGAAGAAGCCGAGCAGGAAGTCGAGGAAGCTGAAGTACTCGACGGTGTCCATCACCTCCTCGCGCCAGACCGGCCAGACCGGGTACGGGACCGGCCGGGGCGCCGGGGTGCCGGCGTACTCGTGCAGCGGGCGCAGCCGGTACTGCTGCTGGATCCCCTGCAGTTCCTCGACCGCCTCGGGTGAGGGGTCGGCGAGGTAGGTGCGGCCGACGATGCCGATCAGCCGGGTCGCGGTGCGGACGACGCTCCTGATGCCCGGCGGCACCTCCCCCTGCCAGCCGGGCCCGGCCACCAGGTGGTCGCCCGGCTCCGGGCCGGTGGCCCGGGCGCCGACGAACCCGGCGTACACGGTGTCGAGTTCGTGCAGCGGCAGGACGTAGTAGCGCTCCTCGGCGGGGACGGAGAGCACCCAGGGCTCGGCCCGCAGGTCGAGCCAGGCCCAGGAGTAGGGCGTGTCGTTGTTGGGGGTGACGACGTCGGTGTTGGCCGGGGTGAACGGCTGTGAGTAGTGCCGGAAGACACCGAAGCCGCCGACGTACTTCGGGTCGGCGTCGTCCACCGCCTGCGCGTACATGGTGCGGTAGTTCTGAAGGATCGGATAGCCGCGGACCCAGGCCTCGGCGGCGGTCGCACGGATGGTGGCCGGGTCCACGAGTGCCGGGTTGACCATGCTGTCGCTCTCCCCAGTGCCGGAGCTTGCCTGCGCGTCGGAACGCCGTCCTGCCGGAACGCCGTGCCGCCGGAACGCCGTCCTGCCGGGGCGTCACCGCCGGTGGACGTCGCCCGTCGCCGGGGCGTCACCGTCGGAGCAGGTCCCGTCGAGCGCGGCCCGCCGGAACGGATGCCCGCAGGTCGGACATATCGGTACACCGGGATGCTATGCGGCCCCCGGGGGATCAGCACCTCGGCCGGGCGGGGATCGCTCCGGGACCGCAGCACCGTCGCGGGCAGGCTCCCGCAGGCGGCCACCGGGCCGCACCGGCGCTCCCGGACCCTCCGCCGAGAGCGAACGTGCGCACGCGGAGCAGCCGATTGGGCACTCTGATCGGTATGAAGATCCTCCTGCTCGGCGGTTCGTCCTTCCTCGGACGCGCCTTCGCCTCCGAAGCCCTCGACCGGGGCCACGAGGTGACCACCTTCAACCGCGGCCGGTCGCACGGTGACCTGCCGGGTGTCGAGACCGTCCGGGGCGACCGCGACTCGGCCGACGACCTGGCCCGCCTCGCCGATGGCCGGCACTGGGACGCCGTCGTGGACACCTCGGCCCAGCAGCCCGCCCAGGCCGCGATCTCCGCCCGCCTGCTGCACGGGCACGCCGACCACTACACCTTCGTCTCCTCGGTGCACGCCTTCGCCGGCTGGCCGGCCGAGGTGGTGGACGAGGGCTCCCCGCTGCACCCCTGCCCGGCCGACACCCCGCCCGGGCAGCCCGCCGGCAATGCGCTGAAGGCGGGCTGCGAGCGCGCGGTGCTGGAGCACTTCGGTGCCGGGCGGACGCTCGTGCTCAACAGCGGGCTGCTGATCGGCCCGTACGAGAACGGGGGCCGGCTGCCCTGGTGGCTGGAGCGGATGGCCCGCGGCGGGCCGGTGCTGGCGCCCGGCGACCCGGACCGGGCCATGCAGCTGATCGACGTTCGCGACTTCGCCGCCTTCGGCCTCGACCTGCTGACCGCCGGACACACCGGTCGCTACCTCACCACCGCCCCGCCCGGGAACGTCACCTTCGGGGAGTTCCTCGCCACCTGCCGCGAGGTGGTCGGCGCACCGGCCGACGGCAGCGCGCCCGCCGAGCTGGTCTGGGCCGGGGACGGCGCGCTGCTCGCCGAGGGCCCGGACAGCGTCCTGCCATGGCTGGAGCTCCCGCTCTGGTCGCCCGACGCACCGGAGATGTCGGCCGTCTGGCTCGCCGACACCTCCCGGGCGCAGGCAGCCGGCCTGCACTGCCGACCGTTCGCCGAGACCGCCCGGGACACCTGGGCCTGGCTCGGGGAGCGCGGGCCCGCGGAGGACACCGACGCCGACGGCCGCAAGGGCCGCAAGGGGGCCGAACACCGGCAGGGGATCGCCCCGGAGAAGGAGCGGCGGATCCTCGCGGCGTTGTCGGCACGCGGAACGGCGGACGGAGCCTGACAGCCGCCCGACCGTTGCCTGCCGGGTCGGTACAGGCGCCGGAGCGGGACGTCGGACCGGCCGACGTCCCGTACGCCGGCCCCGCCGTCAGTGGGTGCGGCGGGTGACCAACTCGGCGAGGGCGAGCAGTTCGTCGGCGGCGGACGGCTCGGGCACCGCCGTGGCCAGCTGGCCGAGCGCCGCGGCCATCCGCTCGCAGGACTCCCCCTGGGCCCAGCTGCGCCCGCCCGCCCCGTCGACGGCGGCCGCACAGCGGATCAACTCCGCCGGGCTGAGCGGGCGTTCCAGCGCGTACAGCTCGGCCAGGACGCTCCCCTCGGCCGTCCCCGAACCGAGCGCCGCCACCACCGGCAGCGACTTCTTCCGCGCGACCAGGTCCGCCCCGACCGGCTTGCCGGTGACCGCCGGATCGCCCCAGATCCCGATCAGGTCGTCGATCAGCTGGAACGCCAGGCCGATCTCGCGGCCGAAGCCGTCCATCGCCTGCGCCGCCTCCTCCGAGGCGCCCGCGTACCGCGCGCCGATCGCGCAGGCGGCGCCGAGCAGTGCGCCCGTCTTGGCCTCCGCCATCGCCAGGCACTCGGCGAGCGAAACGTCACTGCGCTGCTCGAAGGCGCAGTCGATCTGCTGCCCCTCGCAGAGCTCGACCACGCAGTCGGTCAGCCGCCGGACGGCGCCCTGGGCGGCCGGGTGGGTGTCCTCGGCGAGCAGCCGCAGCGCCAGCGAGTGCATGGCGTCCCCCGCGAGGATCGCCTCGGTGGTGCCGAACACCCGCCAGGCGGTCGGGCGGTGGCGCCTGGTCTCGTCGCGGTCGATGACGTCGTCGTGGAGCAGGGTGAAGTTGTGCACCAGCTCGACGGCGGCCGCCGCCGCGGTGGCCGGGGCCGGGCCGCCGCCGAGGGCCTGGCCGGCGGCCAGGACGAGTGCCGGCCTGATGGCCTTGCCGGAGGGTGCGGCGACCGGTGTGCCGTCCGCCTCCCACCAGCCGAAGTGGTAGCCGGCCACCTTGCGCATCGAGCCGGGCAGCGAGTCGACGGCGGCGCGCAGCACCGGGTCCACCAGACCGCGGGCGCGAGCGAGGACGTCCTCCGCCTCGTGCCCCTCACGGTGGTCCCGTTCCAGCGTGAAGATTCCCATGGGTTTTCCCCCCTGATGTGGCGATGGGCGCCGCCCGGCCGGGTGGGCCCCGGCCGGGCGGCGCGAGCCGGATCGGCCCCGGTCAGTCGTGGTGGTGCGCGATGTCGACGTTCTCCAGGACGCCGACCGCGTCGGGCACCAGAATGGCGGCGGAGTAGTAGGCGCTCACCAGGTAGGAAATGATGGCCTTCTCGCTGATTCCCATGAACCGGACCGAAAGGCTCGGCTGGTATTCATCGGGAATTCCGGTCTGGTGCAGCCCGATGACGCCCTGGTTCTCCTCCCCGGTGCGCAGCGCGAGGATCGAGCTGGTGTGACCGCCGACGATCGGGATCTTGTTGCACGGGAACACCGGCACCCCGCGCCAGCCGAAGACCTGCTTGCCCTGCACCTCGACGGTGTCCGGGTAGAGGCCGCGACGGCTGCACTCCCGCCCGAGGGCGGCGATCGTCCGGGGGTGGGCGAGGAACATCTTGGTGGAGCGCCGCCGGCTCAGCAGCTCGTCCATGTCGTCCGGGGTGGGCGGGCCCGAATGGGTCTGGATCCGCTGGTCGTAGGCGGCGTTCCGCAGCAGCCCGAACTCCGGGTTGTTGACCAGCTCGTCCTCCTGGCGCTCGCGCAGCGCCTCGATGGTCAGCCGGAGCTGGTGCTCGGTCTGGTTCATCGGCTGGTTGTAGAGGTCGGCGACCCGGCTGTGCACCTTGAGCACCGTCTGCGCGACGCTCAGCTCGTACTCGCGCGGCTTCAGCTCGTAGTCCACGAAGGCACCGGGCAGTTCGAACTCGCCCCGGTGGCCGGCGGAGAGGTCGATCGCCGCCTCACCGTGCTTGTTCTGTGCCTGCTGGAAGCCCTCCAGGTACTCCATGATCTGCAGCTGGAGTGCGTCGGAGCGGTCCGCGAGCTCCTGGAACGCGGCCCAGGAGAGCGTCAGCACCGTACCGGCGGTGGCGGCCTTCACCGTGTACGGCCAGGCGCCCTCCTCCTGCTGGAGCGCCTCGTCGCCGAGGTGGTCGCCGTCGGCCAGGGTGCCGACCACCGTCGGCTCCCCGTACTTTCCCGTTCCCAACCGGTCGAGCTTGCCGTGCGCGATGATGAAGACCTCGTCGATCGGCGCCCCGGCCGCGACCAGCACCTCACCGGCGGAGAACTCGCGTTGGACGAAGCGACCGGCCAGCTCCTCCAGGACGGCGTCGTCCGGGAATCCGCGCAGCACCGGCACCTCGCGCAGCGACGGCGGGACGATCCGCACCTCGGAGCCGGTCTGCGCGAAGCTCACCCGCCCACGGCCGACCGAGTAGCGCAGGCGCCGGTTGACCCGGTAGGTACCACCGGACACCTGGACCCACGGAAGCATCCTGAGCAGCCAGCGCGGGCTGATGCCCTGCATCTGCGGCGCGGACTTGGTGGTGGTCGCGAGATTCCGCGCACCGGCCGTGTCGAGACTCTGCTGCTGCCGGGACAGCGGCTCGCCGCCCGGTGCAGGAATACCGACGTTGGTTTCGGTCGACATACGAAGCCCTTCGCATACCCGATGAGGTGTCGCCTTGCAACACTCATGATGAGGCCATTCAGGGGGCTCCACAATCACTCTTTCGAGTGGTCGGGATAACCGAACAAAGAGGATGACTAGATCATTTGATCGATAATCATTCGATCATTGTTCGAATTCTTGAGAATGCCGCCCCCGAAAACTCCCCCGCCCGTCGGGCCCCGGCCGGATCCCGGTCGAGCGCCGGCCGGATCCCGACCGGACCGGGACGGGACCGCGCGCGGGCCCCGGCCGGGCCCGCGGACGGCCGCCCGCACGCCGGCCGCCCCGCACCCACCCCGCGTTCACGCTCGCGCAAGGGGCCGCTAAGGTGCCACCTCAAAGGGCCACGGGGCCAGTAGGCGAGTGCGGCCGCACCGGATGCCCTCCCCCTCGTTCACCCCTGCCCTGGGAGGCCGTCATGAGCGCCCCCGTACGTGTCTGGCTCAACCGCACCTACGCCGAGAACATCTTCTTCATCGAACAGCTGCGCGATGCCCCGCGGCCGGTGGAGATCCACGCCACCCACGTCGACCCGGACTCCCCCGTGCTCGCCGCCGCCGACCACGCCGCCCTGGAACCCGGCGGCCTCACCCCCGACGCCTACGTCGCCTACGCCCTCGACTTCTGCGCCCGGCACGCCATCGACGTCTTCCTTCCCCGGCTCAACCAGCTCGCGATATCCCTGCACCACCAGGAGTTCGAGGCCATCGGCACCGCGCTGATCTGCCCGCCCGCCACTGCGATAGCCGCCTTCGACAGCAAGGCGGACGGCTACGCGGCGATCGCCGCGGCCGGCCTGCCCACCCCGCCCTGGTGGCAGGTCCGCACCGCCGCCGACCTGCACTCCGCCGTCGACCGGATCGAGGCCGCCGGGCTCACCGCCTGCCTCAAGCCCGTCTCCGGCGCCGGCGGCGAGGGCTTCCGGGTACTCACCCGCGAACCCTTCGGCCTGCACCGGCTGGCCGGCTGGGACAGCACGGTCCAGGTCGACCAGGTGGCCACCGCCCTGGAGGCCGCCGCGGCCGCCGCGGCGGCGGGCGGGACGGACGAACCGGTCGACCTGCTCGTGATGCCCTACCTGGAGGGCCCCGAGATCTCGGTGGACTGCCTCGCCGACCGCGACGGCACCCTGCTCGCCGCCGTCGGCCGCAGCAAGCACCGCCGCCGCCGCAGCTTCACCACCGCACCGGCGTACCTGGAGCCCGCACGGCGGGTGGTCGAGTCCACCGGGATGGCCTACCTGTCCAACGTGCAGTTCCGCCACCTGGCCGGCGAGCCGGTGGTCATCGACGTGAACACCCGACCCTCCGGCGGCCTCCACCAGCTGCGGCTGTGCGGCCTCAACCTGCCTTGGAACGCGGTGCAGTTGGCGCTCGGCGAGCGGCCCGACACGGACCGGGCCGGGGAGCTGGCCGGGATCGCGTACACGCTGGTCTCCGGCGTCCAGCCGGTACTGCCGCGCCAGGCGCAGTTCGCCCGGGGCTTCGCCCCGGGCGAGCTCGTGCACTGAGCCCCGGGGCGGTCGGGACGGGCCGGGGCGGTCGGAGCGGGTCGGGGCAGGCCCGGCCGGGCGGTCGGGGCAGGCCCGGCCGGGCGGGCCGGTCAGGACGGACGGGGGGCCGGTCGGCCACCCGGTCAGAGCGGGCCGGTCCAGTCCAGGGTCGGCTCCAGTACGCCCTCCAGGGTGAGCAGCCAGCGCTTCACGTCGATCCCGACCCGGCCGCCGCCGAAGCCGCCGATCCCGTCCGCCGCCACCACCCGGTGGCACGGCACCAGCAGCGCGACGGGATTGGCGGCCATCATCTGCCCGACCGTCCGGGCCGCCAGCCCGGGCTCCGTCACACCCTCGAACACGCCACTGCGGGAGGCCAGCTCGCCGTACGTGATGGTCCGCCCGAACGGCACGTCGCGCAGCAGCGTCTGCAGCACCGCGCGGTGCGGCCCGGCGCTCAGGCTCCAGTCGATCGGAAGTCCCAACTCGCGGCTCCGCCCGGCCAGGTAGTCACCGATCCGGCCGTTCACGGCGGTGATCCTCGACTCGTCCGTGCACTGCGGCAGCTCGCCGCCCGCCTGACCGAGGTACCCCGCGGCCGCCACGCCCAGCGGTGTCACCGCGATGTGCATCGGCCCGCTCGGCAGCGGCGTCTCCACCGTCAGCCAGGACATCGGGACGGGCTTGCTTGCGGACTGCGGTCCGGACTGCGGCATCTGCGGGTCCCCACCCTCCTCCTCCGGGCCGGCCGCCGGCCGAGCCGGCGCCCGGAAGGCGCGCGAGGACCACCCGCCCCGCGCGCCATCGTACGACTCCGGCCGCTCCCGCACGCCTCGGTCAGCGCCGCCCCTTCAGCTCCGCGGCGAGCCCCCGCGACCAGCGCGACAGCTCCGCGCGGTCCGGTGCCCGCCCCTCGCAGAGGGCGCCGAGCTGGGCGTCGTTGATCCGGTTCGGTCCGGGGATCTCCAGCAGATAGGCGAGCTCCTCCAGCACCGTGGCGAGCCGCTTGGCGTCCGCGTGGTCCAGGGCGACCGCCGCGTCGTGATGGCTGATGGTTGAAGAACCGGGCATGGCCAACCTCCTCCGTTCGCCCCCGCACTCCCTCCACCGTACGACCGCCCCGGCCACCGTGCGCCCGCGGCGGGGCAACGGCCCGGCACCCGCGGCGGCGGTCACCGGGGCGCCCGGTCACCGGGGTGGTCCGGCCGGACGCGGTCCGCAGCGGCCGCACCGCCCCGGGCCGGCCCCGGCAGCTGCTCCCAGCGCCGTCGGCCCACCGCCGGGACGGCCAACACCACTGCCCCGGCGGCGAGTTGCCACAGTGCGCCGAAGCCGAGCACGGTCGCCGTACCCACCCGGTCCGCCAGTGGGCCGGCCGCCGCCAGACCGGCCGGCCCGAGCACGAACGCCCCCAGCCCGCCGAACGCGGTGACCCGGGCCAGGACCTCGGCCGGCACCCAGGCCTGCATGGTGGCCGCGTAGAGCGCGCCGCAGACCGCCGACCCGACCCCCGCCACCAGCGCCGCGGCCGCCGTCCAGGGCAGCGGCGCACCCACCGCGAGCGCCGCCGAGGGCAGCGCCCAGCCGAAGGTCGCCACGGTCGCCACCGCGAGCGGCCGGGCCGGCCGGCGGCCCAGCATCAGCAGGCCGCCCAGCACCGCGCCGGCCCCGTACACCCCCATCACCAGGCCCCAGCCGCGCGCACCCCCGAGGGAGCGCTGCGCGGTCAGTGGTCCGAGCACCAGGAACGGCGCCCAGACCAGCAGGTTGAAGAACCCCATCTGCAGCGTGGTGATCCAGAGCCAGGGCCGCGACCGGAACTCCGACCACCCCTCGCGCAGATCCGTCAGGAGCGAGCCCCCCGCCCCCGGCTCCGCCGGTGCGGCCACCCGGAGCCGGACCAGCGCCAGCGCGCCGACCCCGTACGTGACCGCGTCGACCAGCAGCACCGCCGCCGGACCGGACACCGCCACCAGCACCCCCGCAGCCGCCGGACCGGCCACCGTGGCCACCGAACGCGCCAGCCCCAGCAGGGTGTTGGCGTCCGCCAGGCGGGCCCGGTCCCGCACCAGCGCCGGCACCAGGGCCCCCAGCGCGGGGAGGAAGACGCCTTCGCCGAACCCCCAGAGCGCGACCAGCACCACCATCACCCCGACCGACGCGTGCCCGGTCGCCAGGGCCACCGCGAACAGCCCCTGCACCCCGCAGCGGAGCACGTCCGCGACCAGCATCACCCGCCTGCTGCCGAGCCGGTCGGCGGCCACCCCGCCGGCCGCCATGACCAGCACGATCGGCAGGATCCGGGCCGCCATCACCCAGCCGAGCCCGCTTCCGCCGCCGCCGGCACCGAGCACCGCGAAGGCGACCGCCACCGGCGCCATCGAGGAACCGAGCAAGGACGTCGCGTACCCGAGGAAGAACCACCTGACATCACGCTCGCGCAACACGGCGAGCCGATTGCCCAGCCGCTGCCGGCGGGCCGGAATCCGTTCCGTTTCCACTGCCATGGGCCGCAAGTCTGCCCTCGCCCCGAAGCCCCGCTCAAGGCTTTTCGGCGAAAACTTGAGCCTTGAGCCATCAATTCTTTCCGATCTCTCGACAGCCGCAGTAAATACCCCCAACTAACGGCTTCCACCTGCTGTTTACTGCGATCGGAAGCGCTACCCTTCACCTGTTCGAGAAAGCTTGAGAGGCTCATTTACTGCGGGAAGGCGAGACCTCGATGACCACCCGCCCACCGGTCGAGTACGCCGTCGCCGTCGACCGCTACCTGACCGCCGCCGCGCTCGGCACCGCCTCCCGGCGGATCTACCGGATCGCCCTCGACACCTGGGCCTGGGCACTGGCCGACCGCCCCGCCCCCGCCGGCCCCGAACGCCGCCGCGCCCGGCCGCCCGTCCTCCCACTCGCCCTGCTGGACCACCCCGACGCCGCCACCCGCCTCCGGTCCGCCGTCACCCACCGCACCGCCGTCACCGACCCGCGCACGCTCAACCGCGAACTCTCCACCCTGCGCGCCGCCATCGCCTGGTGGCGCACCCAGGGCTGGATCCGCACCGACCCCACCGCCGGGCTCCGCCCGCTCCCCCTCCCCGAAACCGGCGGTACCACCCCGCTGACCCCCGACGAGCTGCACACCGTCCTCACCCGCCGCGCACCGCTGCGCGAACAGGCGCTCTGGCACCTGCTCCACGAGAGCGGCGCCACCATCGAGACCGCCCTGGCCCTCGACACCGACGACCTCGACCTCCCGGGCCGCCGCACCCACCCCTCGGCCCCGCCGGTCCACTGGCGGGCCGGCACCGCCCGCCTGCTCCCGCTCCTCCTCGCGGGCCGCACCACCGGCCCGCTCTTCCTCACCGACCGCCGAGCCCCCGCCACCACCCCGGCCGCCGACCGCTGCCCCCACACCGGCCGCGCCCGCCTCTCCTACCGCCGCGCCGCCGAACTCTTCACCACCCACCACCCCGGCCTGACCCTCGCCCGCCTCCGCCCGGCACACCACTGACCCCGCCGCAGGCAGCCGGTCGGGCAGTGCTGGCGGAGCCCTGAACGGCCGCCGCGGGAAGGGTCGTTGTCACCCGGAGATGTCAGAACGCCCCGGGCCAGTAGTGGCCCGGGGCGTTCTGTGTTTTCCGGCCCGTTGACCTGGACCGGAGGCTGAGCCCCCTGTCGGGTTCGAACCGACGACCCCCGCTTTACAAGAGCCTCCGAAGGTCTCACGGTTCATCCTCCGATGTCCCCGCTCTTCCCCTCCGTCGCAGGTCAGCAGGCATGTGACTACTCCTCGGACCACTGCCTATCACGGGGCTTCACGATCCTTGTGTCCCCACCACGTCCCCATGGGGACGCGTCTGGAGACACTGGCCAACCTCTGCGGCACTCCCCCACAGGTCAGCTTCGGAGTACGAACCCGGGACCAGGGCTTCACCGTTCCGGAGCAAAACGGCTCCGCCCCCGGTGCTCGGGGGCGGAGCCGTTGGTGACCGCTACTGCGGGTCAAGGTCTTCGATCATCCTAGATCAGCTGTTCGCTTGGCCAGGACCATCCACCATCTGCTCAAGCTCGTACTCCGCCCGAACCCTCCGCAGCTCGTCCAGCGTCCCCGCCAGGTTGCCCTCGGTGATGAACAGCTTGTCCAGCAGTTGGGCCAGCCGGTACCCCGGCCTCACGGCCTGCGCCTCGCGCAGGGCGACCACCGCCATGGTGGTGGACTTGTCAAGCCAGCAGTTCCAGCTCAAGAGGGTCAGGGGGATGGCGGCGAGGTATCGGCGTCGCGCGCCGGTTCGTGCGGCGAGGCCTTGCCACAGATGGCTGGCGGCAGGGCGTTCGGCGGCTTCGCAGTACGTCATCGCCAGGTCTCGGAACTCCCCGTCTTCCAAGGCGATGAGGAGCTGGGCCGCCTGTTCGTCGCTGGGGCTGTCCCCGGATGCGGCACCGGCGAGGCATGCGCGCAGGAGGTCGTACCGTGCCCTCTCGGGGAGGGGGTTGGCGGCGGCGGCGCTCAGCGCCGCGTTGAAGCTTTCGGTGTCGGCGTCGGCGGCCGGGCGGATCTTCGCTTCGAGGACGGAACGGCTGGAGGCAACGGTGCGGCCTGCGACGATCATCGCGGTGCCGACCGGCCCAGGGTTGTCCATGCCGCGCACCGGACGTCCTTCCGGCGGGCAGCAGGCCGGCTTGGTGCAGTCGTACGAGCTCCACATGCCGTCGACCACGAACATGGCTTCCAGGACCTCGATTGAGGCTTCCTTGGCGGCTTCGATCAGGAACTTGGCGATGGGCGCAAGGGCGTCAACGACGGTCGGTCGATCGGCGTTCGCGTCCGTGTCTCGGTAGATCGCGATCACGAGGTCGGACAGCTTGACGCGGTGGCCGGCGTAGACCTCCGTGATCGCCGCCAGAGCTGCGGTTGCGGCGTGCTCGACTTCGCTGAAGTCGGGGAGGGACACCCTGATGATGCCTTGCATGCGGCCGTCGGTGGCGATTCCAGCGAGGACGATGCTGTTCTCGGGCTGGTATCCGAGTTCGTAGGGGATGTACTCGGCGAGGTCGTCTGGTCCACGGAGTTGCGGGGTCATGGGGCTGGTCACGTGGTGTTGTCCTTTCGGGTGGTGGGCTTGGGCAGGCGGGTCAGTCGCGCTCGGGGAAGCGGCTGCTTCTCGCGCCACTTGGGGGCGGTGGCGGCGTGCTTGGGCTTGACGGTGAGCGCGCGGATCAGGTGCTTGGTGGCGAGGGTGAGCAGGGCCTTGTAGGGGTTCGTGCTGGTGCTGAGGTTGAGGACGGCGTGCCAGGTACGGCCGGGCTGCAGGCGCGCGTCCAGGGCGGTCTGGGCCTTGGCGGCTTCGGACGGCGTGGTGGCGGCCGGCAGTTCGGGCAGCGGTCCTGCGGTGATCCAGGTCTGAATGCCGTGGCCGTGCGGCTGGAGGCGCAGGCCGAGGCGGTGGCCGTCGGGGTGGGTGAGGTAGATGGCGCCGGGTGTTCCGGGGATCGAGGTGTCGATGGCCCAGCCGGCCAGTTCGGCGGCGAGTTGCCTGGCGTAGGCGTCGGGCGGTTCGGGCGTGGTCATGCGGCCTCTTCTTGGGGTTGGGTGAGGTTGGTGAGGAGGCGCAGCGCCTTGCGGTGCGCGGCTTCGGTGGCGGCCTGCTGGAAGACGCGGTTGCGGTGGGCGATGATCGCGGCGCGCTCGGCACGGGCCCGGGTGGGCCAGTCGGGCTCGGCGAGCGAGTCGGCCTTGGCGACGACGACGTTGGGCCCGAGTCCCCAGACCATGGAGTTGACCGCGCAGCAGGCGACGGCCAGTTCGTCGATGTCGTTGGCGTACCAATGGAGGTCCGCCGGGTTCTGTCCACGGTCGCGGATGTGGTTGGCTGCGGCTCGGAGCATGCCGCCGCTGCCGGCGGCCGGGTCGTGGAGGCTCATGCCGGGAGCGACCGGGGTGCCGCCGAGGAGCACGCTGGCCAGGAGGTCGCACACCGGGTCGGGTGTGTGGAACTCACCGTCCGCGAGGCGCTTGGCCTTGCTTCGCATGTCCATGATGAGGCGTGAGAGGACGTCGGTGTCCGAGCGGCGGCCGGGGTCCTTGTGGCCGGTGACGTCGAGCAGTCCGCTCTTGATCGCGGCGTGGGCGACCTTGTGGGCCGCGTAGGCGAGATCGGCGTCGGGCTCTTCCTCGTTGAGCCAGTCGTGGAGCGGGCGGGCGCGCTCGATCAGGAAGGGCTCCTGCCACCAGCGGATGCCCCAGATCTCGCGCAGCATCGCCGTGAGTTCGTCGGGGCTGAGCGCGAGGATCTGGTCTCCGAGGTCGGGTCCGCCCTCATCGACCGGGGCGACCAGGGCGAGCGCGGCGACGACGCCGATGGGTACGGCGTGCTGGGAGCCGCCTCGCGCCCTGAACCAGGCGTCGGTGACGTCCTCCGCGAGGCGGTTGGCGATCTCGCGGTGGCTGGCGAAGGGTGCGCGCCGGTGCTGGCCGGTGCGGGTCTTGGGCTTGGGGGGTTCAGCGGCGGCCTGCTGTGCCGCCTGGACCCAGGCGGGCAGGGGGCGGGGTACGACGAGCGGGGCGGCGCCGGGCAAGAGGGCCATGTTCATCCTTTCTGGTGCCTTGAGTCGTGCCACCTATCTCTCGGGCGCCGGGGGCTGCGCGCGGGCAGCCCCCGGCCTCCGAGGCGGTGGTGCGGTGGATCACGCGGGGTGGTGTTCGTCCTTGTCACGGGCGGCCAGTGCGGCTTGGACGTGTTCGGGCGGGCATGCTCCGAGGAGGTCCGTCCCGGTGTCGGCGCGGGTGAGCCAGCCGGCGAGGCGCAGGACGTTCTCGTAGCCGCCGGCTCCGCCTGCGAAGCCGGGGCGCCTCGGGGCGTCGCGGTCGGGGGCGATGAACACCCATCCGGGAAGTTCGGCATCCGCGGGGAGGACCTGGAAGCCGCTCCCGCGCGGGGAGTCGATCGGGGGCAGGCCTGCGGCGATGAGGATCGCGACGGCCGCCCGGACCCGGGGGTGGCCTGCGTCCCCCGGGGCGCACCCTGCGGTCGGCGCGGGGTGCGGCGCACTGGGGTGCGCGGCCCCGTAGACGGCTTCCACGAGTTCGGCGTCGGCCTCCCGGCGGAGGAGCCGGAAGGAGGCGGCGGCGATCAGGCTGACGGCGTATCCGTCGGCGAACGCCATCCGCACGTACGCCTCGGAGCTGAGGCTGGGGTGGTACTTGTTCCGGTGGGCCTTGAGGGCTTCGCGGATCGTCCGGTAGCCGAGTCCTACGACTTCGGCGGGCAGGTTGAGCTGGTCGGCCAGTCTTTCGACCGCGCTGGGGCGGGTGTTCATGGTGTTCGTCCTTCGCTTACAGGTCCGCCCCGGCCGTTGGGCCGGGGCGGAGGGGCTGGGTGGGGTGGGGTGGCGCCCCGGCGTTCGCCGGGGCGCCCGCCGGTCAACGGCGCTTGGGGCGGGGGCGACGTCCGCCGCAGCCGGCGTGGCCGCAGCCGCCGCAGAATCCGCCTCGGTTGCATTCGCACGGGCAGGCCATTTCCGCTTCCTTTCTCCGGTTCGGGCTCTTCCCGAATTCCATACTTATATCTTAGTCGCAATAGCCGCCTATTCAATAGCTGGCGAAGGGGAATTCAATAATTAATTCGACATTTCAGTTGCCGTAAATTCCGCCGCTTTCTGCGCCTTGCGGCGGCGGCGTTCGCGCTGGTAGTCGCGCTGCGCCTGGCGGCACGCCGAGCAGGCCCGTTCACCACGCCGGGAGTGCGCGCGGGCTCCGGCCGGGGTGCCGCAGGCAGCCTGGAGCGGGGGCTCCTCGGGCGTGGGACCGACTCCGTACGCGGAGGCGATCGCCCGCCCGTCGAGCCAGAGGTGACCGCCGCACACCCCGTCGAAGCCGCTCTGGCTCGGCGCGACGCGGGCGATGCACTCGGCGCGGACCGGGCAGTCCCGGCACAGGGCCAGGAGCTCGAACGCGTCGGCGAGCATGGCGAAGCGGCTGGCGGCCGGCCCGTCGGCGGGGGCGAATCGCAGGTCCCCCCGGCACGGTGCGCGGTCCGTCCAGCTCGTTCCGGCGGCGGTCACGGAGGTCAGCTCAGGACCTCCATCAGGCGGCTGCCGAGGAACGAGGCGGCGTTGACCGACACCGCGTTCCCGGCCTGCTTGGTCCGCTCCCCCTTGGTGCCCTTGACGATGTACTCGCCGGGGAACCGCTGCGCCCCCAGCTGTTCCTCGGGCTGGAGCATGCGGAAGTGGCAGTCCTCGACCGCCTCGGCGAGCGAGGCGAGGCCGGCGGAGTCGCGGGTGGAGAGGGTGTGCACCGGCTCGGCCGCCGTCTTCACCGCAGCGCGGCGGTACGGGATGACCAGGGTGTTGCGGGCCCGGTCCTGAGCGATCCGCCGGGTCGCGCCGGGCACGGTCAGGCCGTGGTGGCGGGCGGTGGCGATCGTGGACAGCGGCTCGTCCAGGGACCGCGCCGTGCCGTTGCGCCGCATGTCCACGACGAAGGGCGGCACGGTCACCAGCGCCTCGGTCTCGCGCGTCATGCGGGTGCGCATCGGCTCGGCCGTGCTCTCGGGGCTGTCCGCCCAGGTGCCGCCCACCGGCACGAGCAGGCCTTCCCCCTGCTTGGCGCAGCGCACGGGCAGCGGCATCTCCCCTGCGGCTGTGGCCCGGCCGTCGTGGCCGCCGTGGTTGAGGGTGAGCACCGAGGCCCGGTCCGGGAACAGCTCCAGTCCCCGGCGGATGCGTTCGATGGTCTTCGCGGCGAGCGGCCTGGACCGGTCCCCGATCCGCCCGCCGAGGTTGGACCAGTCGATGACGTCGGCCGCCGGGCGCACATACGGTTCGACGATCGCGCGCCGGCATGTGGTGTTCGGGCAGCGGAAGTCGTACTGGGAGCGGTACTTGCCGATCGTGCGGCCGTTGCGCCAGGTCTGGACGGCGTCCACGTCGGTCCCGCACCCGAAGCAGTGCGCCCGCGGGCTGACCGTGAGATCCGGCAGGCGGACGCCCTTGCGGGTGAAGACGATGTACAGCCTGTCGCGCCACTGCGGCGCGGGAAGGTTGCCGGGCCCTCCGAGGTGCGCCGAACTGGCCGAGACGATCTGGTGGTTGTAGCCGAGCAGGGTCATGCCGTCCAGCCACCACCTGAACAACGGCCAGTCGGTGGCGAATTCGGTGACGTTCTCGACCACGATGGCCGAGTAGCGGTGGACCTCCGCCGCGCGGATGACATCGGTGGCGGTGACCCTGGTCCGGACGAACGCTTCCGCGTCGACGGGGCCGTCCTCCAGGAGGAAGAGCTGCCCTTCGGGTATGCGGCGGCGCCCGCCGGCGGGCGATATCTCGGTGCAGATGGGGCTCGCCCAGAGCACGTCGGTCTTCGGCAGGCGCCGCATGTCGAGGCCGCTGGTGTCGGCGAGCAGGTGATCGGCGAGGCGGTGGTTCGCCGCGTGGGTTTCCAGCGCGGTGCGCCAGTGGTTGATGGCCAGGACGAGCGAGAAGCCGGCCTCGACGAGGCCGGTACTGCTCCCGCCGGCCCCGCAGAACAGGTCGGTGAAGGTGAGAGACATGGGGTTCCAAGAGGCATGGGCTGGCTCGCCCGCCCGGGCGGGCGAGCCAGCAGTGGGTCAGCGCAGGGACGGGCAGTTCGCGGCGCGGGCGAGAAGGAGCAGGCGCATCTGCTGTCCGTGCTCCTCGCCGGACCGGCGGGCGGCCTCGGCGCGGGCGGTCAGCTCGTCGACGGCCGCCCGGGTGGCCGGGTGCTCGAACAGGCAGGGGCAGGCGGCCGGCTTCCCGTCGCTCCGGCGGTCACGGCCGATCGCGCGGGCGAGCGACTGCTGGGCGTAGGCCATGGCGCGGGTCAGCGGTGCGGGCAGCGCGCGCCGCCGCGCGCGCAGTCCGGCCGTCGACCAATTGGGGCCGAGTTCGGGCACGGCCCAGAAGATGTCGCTGGGCAGGCTGCGCAGGGCGGGGTGCCGGTGGCTAGGGGTGTGAGCGACGGCGTCGCCGTCGGACTGCTTGATGTCGTCCATGAGAGGTCTCCGGGTAGGCCCGGCCCGCCGAGGGGCGGGCCGGGCGGTGCATCAGCGGGAGGTGCGACGGTGGGCGCTGCGGGGCGCGGTGCGGCGCGATGCGCTGCGGCGTTCCCAGGCGAGTTGTTCGATCGCGGTGGCGGTGAGCAGGCCGAGCGCCAGGAGGCCGGCGGCGAGCAGGCCGAGGGGGATCACGGGGCCTCCCGGTTCGCCGGGTACGCGTCCGGGTGGAGTTCGGCCAGGTCGACCCAGGCGTGGAGGAGCGTTATGCCGCGGTTCCACAGGCTGCGGGGCCAGTCCGGGCACGGGTGGCTCCACAGCTTGTGGAACCCAGCTCGCCGGAGGTCGTCGAGGTAGAACTCGTAGGACGCTGCGGCTTTGGTCTGGTCGGGGTACCGGCCGATGAGCGCCGCCCCGTCGAACGCGTTGCCCTCGCGCTCGTTGGAGAGGACCGCAACAGGGTGCGCGTCGCACTGCGGTTCGACGATGCCGGCTCGGGCCAGGTACTGGTCCGTCGCGACCAGCAGCGGGGACACGATGGTGCTGGCCGGTGCGGCGGGCCCGCTCGGGGTCGAGTCGTAGACGAGGACGCTCGCCCGCTCGCCCTTCGGCTCGTGTTGGACGATCCAGTTCAGGACGTTCTCGGGGAGGAGCGGGAGGCCGGTCTCGGTGGTGATGGTCAGTCGGCTGCCGTCGGGGAGGGCGGCGACGATGCGCCGGTTCTTCTTGGCGGCGTTCTTGATGTCCACCACGAAGCCACGAGCGCGCAGCGGCGTGATCAGGTGCTTGTACTTCTCGTGGACGAGCCACCAGGTGGGGTCGGAGGAGCGGCCGGGGGGCCAGGGTGCGAGGTTCATTGGGTCTCCAAGAGGGGCGCCGGGCCGCCGGGCGGCCCGGCGCCGGGGGGTCAGACGGCGGTGATCCGCAGGACGGAGATGTCGGGGCCGAGGGCCCAGACGGACAGGCGGAGGGCGGGCTGGGGCTCCGGGCCCTCGACCGACGGCCAGGCCGGCGCGTAGAGGCGCGTCCACAGCTCGGCCGTGAGCTTCTGGCTGTGGGCCTCGAACACCTCGCCCGCCTCGGTGGCGTTCGCGCATGGGTGCGCGTCCGTCTGCGAGCCGAACGGGGTGTAGATCGTGCTGAGCACCTGGTAGGTGCGACTGGGCCGGAGGGCGGAGCGCAGCCGCTCGATCCGGGCGAGCACCGGGTCGACCTCGCCACCGTTGCTGCGGTGCGCGCCGTCGGCGGTCGAGTTGTAGAGCACGGTGGCCGGCCCGTTCGTGCCCTCGGGCTGGCGGCTGATCAGCCAGCCCCTCACCTCACGCGGGTCGTGGGGCAGGCCCTCGGCGGTACCGATGTGCAGCTCGGTGCCGTCGCCGAGGGTGGCGCGGATGAAGTAGGCGCCCTCGGACAGCTCCACGTCGGTCACCCAGCCGTTCTGGCGCAGCGGGGTGATCAGGTGGGCGTAGTTGGCGTACAGGGACTGCCAGAGCGCGTCGTGCACTCGGTAGTGGTCGGGCCGGGGTGCGAGTTTCGGGTTGTACGACATCAGGTCTCCAAGAGGCCAGACCAGTCAAGTCGTGCCACCTATTTCTAGGGACGAGGCACGAAACTGATTCGTCTGGATAGCGGGCTTCAGGGGACCTTCCCGGCGATGCTGCCATCGCCAGGAAGGCCCCACTTGAGTCGTGCCACCTATCTCTAGAGTGACAGGAGCACGATCACGGCCGGACCGAAGGTCAGTCGCAGCGAGATCTCGAAGACGATGTCTCCGTCATAGAGCGAGCAGGTGGCGACAGGCAGGCCGTCGCGCACCTCCAGGGAGACCGCGCCTTCGGCGGGAGCGGCCAGTTCATACGCAGTGCGGGTGAGCTCGGCGGCCGCCTCGGGCAGCGACAGCGGCCCCTCGGAGACAGTCTCCTGAAAGCGTTCGCCGCAGTTGTGGTTGACGGCTGCGATCTCCACCAGGTAGCGGCGGGGAATCTGAATGGTGCTCACTCGACCCTCCGATCGATTGGGATTCCATTGAATCCGTTACTTATATCTTAGTCGCATACCTACCTGGGTCAATGGTTTTGGATCAAGGTTTCGCGCGGGTACGGGCCGCCCGGGCGATGTCCCTTGCCGCCTGGAACGCCTCCGCCACGGCGACCGGTTCGGAGTCGATCCGCTGCCGCCGCTCGCGCTGCTCCTCGGTGAACGCCCGGAGCCAGTCCTCGTCGTTGCGCCTGTCGGCATCGGCCAGCGCCTTGCGCTGCGCCTCGCGCTGCGCCCGGGGGCTCGTTCCACAGCCCCGGCAGTTCGCCGCCGGTTGGGTGTGCTTCGGGCACCCCGAGGCTTGCCCTCGGCGAGGTTGCGCAGCGGACTCCCCTGCGGCGCCAGCTGCGGGGGTAGGGGGGAAAGGAAGGGAAGAGGAAGGAACAGGAAGAACAGGGGTTTCCGTGGGGAAACCCCCGGGGTCACCCGGCGGAAACCCCGGGGGTTGCCGATGGGAAACCCCCGGCTCCCCGGTGTCAGGGTTCCCGATCGGCAACCCGGCCCCATCAGGGTTTCCCTCCGGCAACCCCGGCGCTCGACCCTTCCGGCGCCGAGAACCGCCGGCCTTGAGGTTGCCGATCGGTGACCCTGCGGCCTCCGGGTCGGGCGCGGGGGCCGACGCGTGCGGACTCTGCGCCCGCGCCTGGACGTCGGCGCGCGTCCGAGCGGGGGCGTCCGGCTTCTTCTTCGACTCGGGCTTCCGCGCCAGCCGAGGGTTCTTCGGGGCGCTCTCCCTCCTCGTACGGCGGGCCTCCAACTCCTCCGTGCTCGGAATCGGGGGCACCCCTTCGGGGAAGACCCGGTACACGGCGCGCTGCCCCGACCGGCCGACCGTCACCCGCTCGACGAGGCCACGGCCGATCAGATCGGTGATGATCGTCAGCACCGTCGGCTTCTCCACCATGGACCACTCGATCAGGCGGGTGAGACCGGGCGCCGAGAGGCGGGTCTGGTCGTCCGCCGAGTCGGCGAGTTTCTGGAGCACCAGCTTGTGGGTGCTCCCGCCCACCACCTCCTTCTCCAGGTATCCGGCAACGACAAACAGGTGGATGCTCACAGGTCCCCTCGGGTGGCCAGAGCAGCCCCGGGGCCCGCGCACAGACCCCGGGGCGGTGCACTGGGATCAGGTACGGGCCGGACTGACGTTGATGGACCTGGCGGTCTTCGCGCCGGTGTCCCTCATCGGGACGGCGATGCCCTCCCCCTTGAGGAAGGCGACCATGGCGTTCACGTCCGGCGCCATCGGCACCAGCACGCCGGCGTCCTCGTACAGGTCGACCATGGCTTGCTCGTCGGGGCGCTTGACCGGATTCCCGCCGCTCCAGGACAGGGAGTTGGGCCCGTAGGTGCCGGCCTTGGTCTGGTCGATCTTGGCGCGAGCCAGCTTCTTCACCGCCTTGCCTGCGGTCTCCTGCTCATGCCCACGGACGTAGTCGGCCAGAGCCTGCGCCCGGTCGTCGTCGTCCTTGACCAGCAGCGTCTGGACCGGGATACCCGGGCCGGCCTGCCCCCAGCACGCCGTGAGCCAGGGGCAGTAGTCGCACACCGCTGCCAACCCGGGCCCGTCGTGGTCGCGCGGCAGCTCCTCGGGGTCCTCGACCTCGAGTACGCGGTCGACCCAGAACAGCGCCGCGCTCGCCTCCAGCTCGTCGAAGGCGAACTCCTGGACGTGCTCTGCACCGTTGTCACGGCACACGAACCGGAAGCGGATGCGCTGGACGTCGATCGGGCCGAGCCGGGCCAGCGCCTTCTGGCCTCGCAGATCCGCGAAGCCGTGCTTGCGCAGAATCGCGGCATAGAGGTAGACCTGCCGCAGTTCGGCCTTGGTCGCCCCGTACCGCAGCACGTAGTCCCACTTGCGCAGGGACTTCGTCTTCACGTCCTCCACGGTGACGACGTCCGCCGGGACCAGGGGGCGCATCGCCTTCGGCAGCCGGGCCGCCGTGGCCTGGTCCAGCTGGACGGCATCGACGTGGCCTCGTACGCCGTCGCCCACGACCGTCCGTTCGACCTGCCAGCCGAACTCCTTGCGCGCGTCCTCCAGCATGCCGGCGTGGAGGTAAGTGCCGAGGATCGCGGCCCTGCCCTCATGGACGTCGGTGCGCGCGGCGCCGGTGACGATGTACGCCGCACGGCGGGAGCAGACGGTGTCGGAGGCGCCGAGTTCGGTCTGTCGGGACCGGGGGCGGCGCCGGTCGGCGTTGTGCGCGGCCGTCCAGATGGACGGGGCACCGGGAGCTACACCGTCGCGGGTAGCCGTCAGGGCGGTCATCGCGTGGCCCCCAGACGGCTCCGCACGTACTCGGCGAAGGCCTCCGCCTCGCGCCGGCGGTCGCCCATCATCCGGGACCGGCGCTTGCCGTCCTCACGCCAGATCACCTTCCACCGGCCGCCGGAGGCCGGGCGTACGCGCACGCCGGCCTCGGCGGTCTTCCGGCGCAGCCGCTTGAGGGTCCTGGTGAGCCGGTCGTTCTCGGCGTCGACCTCCAGCAGCTCGTCGTCCAGCGCGTCGATCTCGTCCAGGAGCTCACGCAGGACAAGCTCCAGGTCCGGGACGAGACCGGCGACCACCGACGCCGTCTCCGTGTCCCACGCCCCGGACTGGGGGAACAGCACGGCCAGGTCCATGGACCGGATCGACGCGAGGCGATCCTCACTGATCGGCCTGGTGCTCACGCGCCCACCTCCGCAGAGGCCCCGGCCCCGGCGGCGGCCTTGCGCTCGGCCGCCGCGCGCAGCTTCTCCGCGTCGCTGCCCGGCAGCCCGGGCATCTCCTCCTGCGGGTTGTCGATCTCGGCCGCGCGGCGCTCGATCTCCGCCCGCACCGTCAGCACCTCGTGGCGCGACAGCCCGACGTCGCCTCCGCCGACGTACTTCCACATGCCGGCCAGCTCATCGCGCTTGGTGACGGTGGCGATCCGTTCCAGCCACGGCTGAACGCGGTCGCCGGCGAGCGCGGGCAGCACCCTCGGCTGGGAGTCCTGGGAGCAGCCGAGCATGTCGAAGACCAACGTCTCGATGGAGAACTCGCGCAACTGGCGCGGCTTCTTCCTCTCGACCCGCAGGCGCAGTGAGCGGGCCGCGATGATCTGCGGGTCCTCGTCTCGGCGCAGACGGACCCAGACCGTGGAGTCGAAGCCAAGGTCTTTCTGGGCCTGAACCCTCCACTCGGTCTTGTTCTTTATCGGGGTGCCGTTGTCGTCCACGGCACTGATCTGCTTCCCGCGGGCGAGGATGATGCTGATTCCGGGCAAGGTACGCAGCAGCCACATGACCCGGGCCCAGCGTTCGACGCTGTCGTTCCACAGGTTCATGCTGATGTCGATCGCCGCGTCGGGGTCCGCCTCCAACAAGGCCTTGTTCTTCTTCGTGCGCCGGGCCCGTTCGTGGGTCCAGTTGGTGAGCATCCGCCACAGCGCGGAGCCGCTGTCGATGGTCAGGACGACCGGCGGCTCCCCGGCCAGAGCCGCGCGGCGGGCCTCGGCGTGAACGGCTTCTATCTGCTCCAGGATGTCCCGGTAGGTGCCGTCGTGCTCGATGATCAGGTAGTGGCTGCCCGGGATGGCGGCGTACTCGTCGGCCGAGCCCTCATCGAGGTCGATCCAGTACATCTGGCCGATCTTGTCGGACCCGCTGAACTCGGCGGCCGAGTAGGTCTTGCCCGCCTTTTCCTCACCTTCGATGAGGATCAGCGGCCACGGGACGATGCCGGTGGGACGTCGTGTCTTGAGCTTCGGGCCGGACGGTGCCGGCGCGTTGGGCGCTGGTGCGCTCACGGTGGTCTCCAAGAGGTGTGGTTCAGGCCGCGCGCAGGGCACGGACTTCGAACACGGAGGCCCACTCCGGGTGGCGCTCGATGAGCAAACGCGCGTACCTGGAGCGGAAGTTGTTGTTGAGGCGGAAGACGTCGCCACGGGTGTGCAGCCCGTAGCGCCATCGCAGGATTTCGAACAGCATCCCGATGCCGACGTTGCCGAAGCCCCCGCTCACGCAGTCAGTCGTCAGCTGCTCAAGGGCGTCGAGCACCCACGGGTTGAGCTCGTGGAAGCTTTCGAACTTCTGCTGGATCGAGGCGTCGGACAGGTCCTCGGGCTGCTGGATCTCCACGATCCACAGCCCGGGGATCTCGTCCTGGTCGACGCGCATACCCCACCCCCTAGGTTGTCATCGACATCAGTCGTGCAACCTATCTTGGGGGTGGAGTGCGCGAAGATCAATCCCAATCACTCACAGGCATCGTCCGGGTGGTGCACGGTGCCGCAGGTGCAGGGCTCCAGCGGGAGCGCGCGGGCGGCGACGTCCAGGCACTCCGACAGCCGGTGGACGAACTCGCCCTTCCGGGGGTCCTCGGTGGCCACCTGGACCGCGTCGCCGACGGCTGCGAGCTCCCAGCGGTCCAGCCTCAGGACCGCTTCGTTGCCTTCGATCTGAAAGTGCGCCATTCGGGCATTCCTCTCGACTCAGATGCAAATCCCCCTTGTGGGGTACTTATATCTTAGTCGCAAATGGCCTCTAAGTACACTAATGTCCCTATTTATTCGCGGCCCGCCCCCGAGGGAGGACTACGGCTCCGGGGCCGGCGTACCGGCCCTCGCGCAGGGCCGTCACCACCTCGGGGTCCGGCTCCCACGGCAGTGTCCGCGCCTTCTCCTGCAGCTCGGCGACGGCGCCGAGGACGGTGTCCAGCAGCCACAGCCCACCGGACCCACCCAGACGCCAGTCCGGCGCGGCGAACCGGCCGCTCTCGATCGCTGCGACCAACGTCGGCTGCGACGGCAGGTGGAAGAGTTCCACGATCTCCTGCTGGCCGAGGATCGGCGGCAACTCCTCCCGCGCCGCCGGCATCCAGCCCGGGCCCTGCTCCCGCTCCAGTCGGACCAGGACCTCCTCGTCGAGCGTCTTCCCCCGCCCGGTCTTGCCGAACTCGACGGCGAACCCGAGCGGCCAGTACATCTGGCCCGAGACCACGACCGCCGTCTCCGGGGCGAGCGAGCCGCGGTGCACCCACTGGCGGGGCATCTGCTCCTTCACGCCGTACAGCGCCGCGAACTCCTGGGTTCCCACCAGGTACGGCTTGCCGCGTCCCACCACCGTTGCCCTCCGAGTCTCCTGCCGAGAGGACCACTTTAGGCGTCTGACAGCCGAGCACCCGCTGCTATCGTGATCACCGGTCTTCCAAGAGGCCCGTGAGGCCCCCATCCTGTGCAGGGACGGGGGCCTCACACTTTCACGCCATCTCAGTGGACGCCGGGCAGCGTCGCCTTCCCCGCTTCGTACTGCGGGGGGCGGGCATACCCGAGGAGCCAGCCGAACTTCGGGCTGATGCGTTCCTCCGCGAAGCGGAAGAGCGCGTAGTACAGGAAGCCCGCGACCGGGGCGAGGACGTCGGCCACGGCGCCCGGGTCAAGGTCGAGACCGTAGCGGCCGGCGAGCGCCACGAGCCAGCCCACCAGCGCGGGCACGCCGGTTCGCACCAGCGACAGGTACACGTTCACGGTGTTGCCTCCTTCGTGGTGAATGCCGTCAGGACCACAGGCGCTTCCAGGTCTCGGGCCCGGGGAGGCCGTCCGCGTCGGCACCGGACCAGCCCTGGGACCTCTGGAAGGCCTCCACGTTCCGGCGGTCGGCCTCGCCCCAGTCGCGGGACGGCCCGACCCTGTAGGCGCCGCCGAAGCCACGGCGGACCAGCTGCTCACCGAGGGCGAGCACCGAGTCGTTCACCTGCCCGGGCCCGAAGGCGCCCCGGCCCGGGAACGGAGGCGCCGTGGGGGCCGGCTTCGGGCCGCCTCCCAGAACGGCCGCGACGCGGGCCCGGAACTGGTCCATGTCGATGCCGGCCGGGTCGGGCTTGCCCGGCTGCCACTCGCGGTGGGCGATGACGGATCGTGCGCTCCAGCCGTGCGCCCGGCAGATCGCCGCGGCGGCCCGGACCATGGCCTCGACCTGGACCTCCGGCCACGGCTCGTTGTGCCCGTCGTTGACGCACTCGAAGCCGTAGAACCTGGCGTTGCCGTCGGTGTCCGCGACGCGGTCCGGAGGCAGCGGGCCCTCGGCGATCACCGCCTTGAGCACGGTGCCGTCGCCGAGCCCGGCGTGGTTGCACCGGCCGTAGCCCACCAGGTGGACTCCGCCGTCCTGCGAGATCACGCCGTGGCAGAGCGGACCGGGCAGGCTCGTGTAGCCATCCCGGCAGATCTGCACCGACGCGTCGGTGCCCCGGGTGGCCGTGTGGTGGATCATCACGCCGTGGACCGGGCCCCACGCGCCCTTGTGATCACGGTTGTGGTTGCGCCAGGCACCGACCTCGGTGACGGTGACGCCTTCGGCGCGCAGCGAGTCGAGAAACTGCTGCGCACTGAGGGGTGTTGCCATGTCATGGTCCGCTTCTCCCCCGCGCACCAGGTGACTTGTGCTGCTGTCGGCGCCGGCCGAGTTGCCGACGCCACGGTGCCCTACGGGCCGCCGCCCTTGGACAGCAGGTAGAACTCGATGATCGCGACGACGACCGGTGCGACGAAGGCACCGACCAGCCAGCGCCTGGTCGCGACCGCCCGCGCCTCTGTCTCCTCGCGCGCCCTCGCCTCCGCCCGAAGATCCCGCTCGGTGACTTCGACCCGCTGGTTCAGGGCACGCTGGTCCGCCGCGTAGACGTCCTTGGTAACGGCTTGGTCGATCCGGGTCACCAGCACCTGGAGGTCGGCCCTCAGGTCATCCCGGAGCCCCGCGATTCCGTCGCGCTGATCCTCACGGAGTTGCGTCAACGCGCGTTGGAGTTCCCACAGCGTGGGCTCTGCGGCCGGCGGAACACTCACGGCATGCTCCAACATGGTGACGCCCCCGCGCCGCCGATCATCCTATGGCACGGTCGGCAGACGGTCAGTCGACCGACCACTCGATGTTCCCGAAAGAGAGCCATCCGCCGATCGGGCCGCTCCCGCCCCAGACCTCGATCGCCCCGCTCGGCTGGATGTAGATCTTGGCCCCCACGTCGGCGGCTGTGGCGGCCGCGAACACTTCTCCCTCCCGGGGACGGTGCTGCGCCGTGTCGATGGTTCCGATCAGACCGTCGGCCATCCCGTCCGGCACGGCCACGATTCCGCGGAGAGCCACCCGGCCGTCCGGCCGCATCCGGTAGCCGACCGTTCGCCAACTCTCCAGCTGAGTGCATCCGTTGGCGAAGGTCACAGGCCGCCATCCCCGTACGAGGTCGTCCTCCTGGACTTCGAGGCCCTGATCGGTGAGGAAGTAGGCGAGCTGAGCCCCCTCCGCCGAGTACACCCGGATCTGGACATCGCGCTTGTCGCCGCCGATCCAGATCCGTGGGCCCCGGGGGCTGCCTACGCCCATCTCGATGTGGCCCTGTTCATCCGGTGCGGTCGCGGAGTTGAGGTCCACGTAGGCCCATCCGCCGTCGGAGAACTCGGGGCTGCTCATCAGCAGGCGGCCGGCGAGGGGGTCGGCCCGGAGCATCGCCGGCTGGGTCTCGGTACCGAGACCGGTGGAGAGCTGGATCGCAGGCATCTTCACGTTGGGAAGCCAGCTGATGTCCGGCAGGATCACGA
Organism: Kitasatospora sp. NBC_01560; assembly: GCF_045208415.1. NCBI lineage: Bacteria > Bacillati > Actinomycetota > Actinomycetes > Kitasatosporales > Streptomycetaceae > Kitasatospora > Kitasatospora sp. NBC_01560. Next base: position 4,261,873 of record NZ_CP109364.1, read on the forward strand.
CCCGGGCGCCGGACGCACCGGTCTGGACAGTCCCGCCGGTCACGGTGCCGCCCGTGATGGTGACGCCCCGGATCGTCCGGCCGTCGATCGCGTCGGCGGTCAGCGCGGCGGCGGTGACGGCTCCGGCGGCGATCTGCGAGGCCGTGACCGAGTTCACGGCGAGCTTGTCCGTGGTGATGGACTGGGCGCGAATCTCTCGGCCAGTGACCGACGCGGCGGCGATGGCGCCGGCGGCCACGGCGTCCGCCGCGATGGAGGAAGCCGTGACGGCGTTCGCGGCCAGCTTCGAGGCGGTGACGGAGTTGGCGGCGATCTGCGAGGCCGTGACGGACCCGGCCGCCAGGCTCGCGGTGGTCACCGCTCCGGCGGCGAGTTCCGCCGCAGTGATCGCACCGGCAACGATCTCTCGCGCGGTGATGGCATCCGCCGCAACAGCGCCGGCCGTGACTGCGTTCTGCGCGATCTTCCCCGCGGTGACGGCGGCCAAGCCGATCTTGGCGGCGGTCACGGCGGCTTCGGCGATGGCGCGGTCGTCGATGGCCCCGGCGGCAACCTTCGCGGCGGTCACCGAGCCGGCGGCGAGCTGGAGGTCGCCGATAATGCCCGCCATGACTTCCTGGGCGACAACCACGGCGGGCCCGGCGGTCGCAGTCGCCGACGGCGCCGAGGCCCGACCTGAGGTGGTGCGCGCCACAAGGGCGACCCACACCGGGGCGTTGGCCGGGACGGTGACGGTGCCGCCCTGCGGAGTGTCGATGGTCGTGATCAAGGTGGCGGGCGAGGGCCCGGTGCCCGGCGCCCGGGCGGCGTGGACCTCGACCCGGACCAGGTCCATCGGGCCGGGCGAGCCGTCGGCGAACTTGCCGTCCCAGGTGACGCGGACGCCGCCGAGGGTCGGTGCTGCGGTCGGCTTGGACGGGATGGCCGGCACGGGCCCGTTGACGAGGTTCACGCCGGTCGTACCGTCCGGCTGCTGTCCGATCACCGCACGCAACTTCCCCGCGGAGGTGACGGTGAGCGCGCCGTCGTCGATGGAGCTGTAGGCCAGGGTGGAGGATCGGCGCTGCTCGCGCGCGGCCTCTTCCAGCGCCGCGATGCGGGCGGCGAGTTCGTCCAGGGCGTTGGGCATGGTCAGGCTCCTGTGGTGTAGGCGCGGGTGAGGCGCAGGGTCGCGGTCTCGGGTCGGTCCCCCTCGGCCGGGCGCAGAGTCCAGCCAACGACACGGCACCAACCGTCGAAGGAGGTCCACTGGTCGTGGACGGACACCTGCACGTCGTCGCCGACGGCCCAGGAGCCGATGGGCGCGGCCGGGTGGTCGACGACGGTGATCTCGTCGACCTGGCTGATCTGTTGGCGGCTGGCCCGCTCCGCGCGAGCCAGCTGGGCGAGAGTCGTGGGGTCGGTGACGGAGGGCCGGTCGAGGACGTGCTCCAGACGCAGCCGACCGTTGCGGACCGCGTCGACGCTGCGCACCCGCGCGGAGCCCTCGCCGGCCCCGAGAGCGAGAATCACCTGCGCGTAGTCGTCGGCGCTGCTGGTGATCGGCGTGGTCCTGGCGATGTTGATGCCGGAGGCGAACAGGAGGTCCTCACGGCGGGTCCCCAGACGCGGCCAGGCCACGGTGATACGCCGGTCGGGCCGCTGGCCGACCCAGGCGACGGTCTCCGTCCACTCCGGGCCGTTTTCCAGCGCGGTCGCGTCCCGGATCGGTCCTGACAACGGCGTCGTCTCCCACTCCTTGATGGCGTAGGGGTGCTCGGCGTCGCCCAGCCGCGCCGGGCAACCGTCCGGCGGCAGGTCGACGCTCACTCCGAGGTCACCGTCCGGCTGCTCCTGGAGGTAGGCCCAGGTGTCAGCGATGATGCGGCACGGGTCGACACCCGCGTAGGGCCCGCGGCCGTTGAGGTTGCCGTGCAGGTCGTGTCGGCTGCCCGGGTAGGAACTGAACCCGGCTGCCTCCAGGGGAAGTTCGTCGCCCTCCGGCTTCGCGCGCCAGATCAGGCCGCCCCACGAAAGGCGCTGGTCCCGCTCGGCCCACAGCAGCACCGTGCCGGCCTCGGCCTGGGACGGTCCGAGGTGGGCGTACCGCGGGGCGAGCAGCCCGCGCATCGCGCCCGGCCCGTTGAGCTCGGGCCCGAACTCGACTCCGGAGAGCGGAAGGTCGTGGGCCAGGATCTCCCCGGTGAGCGCGTCCGTCGTGAAGTAGCGGTAGGCAGCGGCGGGCATCAGAACGTGCCCTCCACGAAGTCGACGTCCACGTGCATGCTCGTTGAGCCGTTGACGTCGACGTTGCCGTCCGGGTCGAGCCGGATGCTCTGTACCGCGAGAGTCTGGGTGGTGCCGCGCTGCTCAGGGCGGAACGGGTAGTGGTCCACGATGGTGATGTCCGCCCGGGACATGAACGTCATCGCGTCGGTGTCCAGGTAGGCGTCGTTGCCCGGGCCTCCGCCGAGCACGTTCCGGAAGGCCACGTTGACCGAGGCGCTCACCCGCAGGCCGTGGAGGGCGGTGACGACGTCTGCCTCCGTGGCCCAGTCGGGGATGTCGATGCCGACCTGCGCGCCGACGGACGCCGGCCAGTCCTGCCACGTCGCCCCCTCGGGGATCGACGAGTAGCCGAACCCCCCGATGGTGCGAACGCGGCGTTCCCTGCGCGGGTTGGCGACCTGGCGCAGGTCGGTGATCATCGCGCCGGTGATGGTGGCGCAGTTCGGCGGCTGGGTGATCCGGGCCAGCGCGATCGCGGTCATCCCCGGCGGCGGCGACGAGGCGTTGGCGGACACGCCCGGGAGGACGTGGAAGTACCCGATATCCTCGGAGGCTGGGTTGCGCGAACCCTCGTACTCGGGATCCTCAACCCGTAGGCACAGCAGGTCGGTCCGGCCCGTCCCGCCGGTCGGGGCGATCGGCACCACCTGGTCGCCGCTGTTGTACTGCGTGTAGGAGCCCTGGCCCCACGTCCAGCCCCGCACGATCGCGGAGCCGTTGCCGACCCGCACCCCGGGACCGGGGGTGGCAGTGGAGCGGACCCGCAGGTCGCCTCCCTCAGTGACCCCCTGGGAACCGCGGGACAGGTCCCTGATCATCATGCGCAGCGCGCGGGCGGGGTGCGTGCCACCGGTGACCATCAAGGGCGGCTGGATCAGCATCGTGGGCTTCTTCCGTGTGGGAGGCGGGTTCAGATGGAGGAGGCGGCGTCACGCCACGTGAGCACCAGGCGGGAGGTCCCGGTGGCGTCCTGCGCGCTCCACCGGACCTCGGAGCGGCCGGGCGGGACGAAGAACCGGTCCAGTCGGGAGGGCCGGACAAGGGTTCCCGCTGCGGAACCCTGACCGTTGCGCATCACAGTGCGGGTCCCGGGGCGCGTCTCGACGTCGAGCGACTCGCCGTCGCCGAGGACGACCGAGAAGGCCAGGACGGCGTCCGGAAGTCCGGCGATCCACACCCGCGGGTTGACCACCGGGCCAACGATGCGAACCGTCGGCCACGCCGGCCGGTTGCCCGAGTTGAGAGCCCACCCGGGCCGGGAAGCCGGGTCGGCGGTACCGGTCGTGATCGGCGCGCGCAACGGTGCGGTGAAGCCCTGCTTGTCCTGGTTGGAGATGTCCAGCGGCAGGTTGAGCCCCGAGAGGGTGTCCGCGCACCAGGCCGGGTCGAGGCCCAGGAAGCTGATCTGGATGGGGATCCAGCCGAACGGGGCGTCGGCGAGGCTGACCGCCTCGACGCCGGCCAGCCTTCCGTAGAGGCGGCGCACCGGCCCGCCGGGCCTGCGGATGCGCAGCACGTCCACGGCGCCCGGGGTGAGACGCACCTCGGTGTCGGCGGCCTGCTCCAGCGCGGCGAACTGGTCGAGCGCCGCCGCAGGATCGCCGGGCGTGCGGATGCCGGCCGAGATCCGCAGGACGCGCGGCGCGTAGGTGTCCTTCCCGGGGTAGTTGCCGTCCTCGCCGGGGATGGGCCGGTCCCCGGAGCGCCGGTCCGGCGTGCCGAGGCCCTCGATGTCCCGCAGGGGCACGTTGGTGCCGCGTCCGATCAGGATGCCGCCGAGGTCGATCTGCCAGTCGGCCAGGTGCCCGGTGTCTCCGGTCATCAGACACGCCCTCCCCTCTGGAGGTGGCGGACCTTGCGCATCACGGCTTCGGCGACCTGCTCACCACTGAGGTTGCTGCCGCCGGTGACGGTGACCGATATCGAACCGACCAGCGGTCCCGAGGCGTTGTCGCGCACGACGACGTTCGTGGTCTCCGGACGGGCCGGAACGAGTTTGACCGCCGTCGGCCCGGACGACCGGCCGCTCCAGGCGGTGTCGCCCCCGTAGCCGCCGGGGCTCAGTCGCCCAGCGCCGTACAGCACGGTGGCCCCGAAGCGCCCCGCGACCTCGTTCAGGATGAGCTTCGAGCGTTCCCGCTTGGCGGGGCTGAGCGGCAGGTACGCCTCCCCGCCGGTCTCCGGCTCGCCGAAGACCCTCCACGACCCCGCCGGAGCGATGTGCGCGATGTGCCGCTCCCCGCTCGCGGGGCGCAGCGCCCCGTTCGCGAAGTAGTCGACGACTCCGCCGTTCGCCCACCGGCCCATGCCGGGGATGTGCGGGCTGCCGTCGCTGTTGTAGCCGTCGTAGCTGAACTTCACCGGGATGTTGACGCTCGCCGGCTTGTTGACGTCGATGCTGATCGTCTTGGAGCCCGGGATGGCGCGCACCGACGCCCCGATCGAGTCGAGGGCCGCCTGGACCTTGGTCATGTCGCCGCTCATCAGCGCCTGCGTCAGCGCCTGGGCGGCGGCGGTCCCCTTGGTCTTGGAGACCTGGGCGATCAGGTCCAGCATGCTCGTCCACTCGCCGTTCGCCTGCTGGCCTGCGCTCTTGAACGCGCCGACGACGGCGGTCAGGTCGGGCGGGGAGATCGGCTGGTTGGCTCCCCAGGTGGCCTTCAAGCTGTTCATGGCCCGGTCAATGTCGCCGGCCAGCAGCGCGTTGGCGAACGCTCCGGCCGCGTCGGTGCCCTTGAGCTGCGCGATCTTGGTGACGAGGTCGAGGCCGATCGTCATCTGCTCGGCGCCCGCCGCCGTGGCGTCCTTCACCGCCTTCGTCATGTCCTGCACTGCCATGGTCTGCATGACCTTGCCGAATGCGACGACGTCGTTGGTCTCCGAGGCCTTCGCCCAGGCGCGCGCGACGTCCTGGCCGTAGCGCGCGGCGATGGCCGGCAGCTGCTCCAGACCGGACTGGAACGTGGCCTGCGACCGGGCGGCGTCCTCCACCAGGATCGCCTGGAGCTCATCGGCGACCTTGGTCTTCCCCTCCTTGAGCTGCTTCACCAGCTCGTCGAGCATGGGCGCCGCGCTGACACCGAGTTCGGCGAAGTGGCTGGTGAGGTCGCCGTACCCGGACAGAGCCAGCTCGGACAGGTTCGCCTGGAAGCTGCGTTGCGCCTCCAGCTGGCGGCGCAACTCCGCCATGTAGTCGTCCAGCTTCGCCTTCGTCACCTGCACGAGGCCGGTCAGCTGGTCGGCGGCGCCCTGCTTCCCGGCCCTCAGGTTCTCCACCAGGGAGTGGGTCATGCCGGCGGAGGCATCGCCGAGTCCCCGCAGGTGGTCGGCGAGCGGACCGTAGCCGCGGCGCGCGAGCTCGTCCAGGTCGCCCTGGAACTCCTGGTACGTCTTCACCTGCTTGCCGAGCGCGGTGGTGTAGTCGCTGACGGACGCCTTGGTGAGGTCGATCTGCTGGCCGCTCAACTTCGCGGCCGCCCCTGCCCGCTCCTGCGCGGCCTTCCACGCCTCCGTCGGCTCGACCACCTCACCGACAGCCTTTGCGAGCGCCTTCATCTGGTCGGTGTAGGTGGGCACGCCGTTCTTGTCGAGCGGGGCCATGTCCTCCAGTGACCACGCCTTCGCGTTGCCCTGGACCGCCTTGCTGATCTTGCTGTTGACGATGTTCATCGTCTCGGCCAGCTCGGCCTCCTTCTGGACGGCGTCCTCCCAGACCTTCCGCTTCTCGGTCAGGACCTTCTTCGCGGTGTCGTACTTGCCCGCCTCGTTGCCCCCGGCCTTGCGATCGAGGATGTCCTTCGACAGGGCCGTCTCGCTCTGTTCGAGCTGCTTCTTCAGCGCCTCCAGCTTCGCGCCGCCGGACGCCACGGCATCGACGGCCTCCGCGAGGTCGAGCCCGGCGCGCTTGAGCTTCGCCGCGTCGTCGCCCTTCGTCAGCTGCTCGGCCAGCCGCCGGATGCCGCTGCCCTTCTCGCCCTCGGAGCGTTCCGCCTTGAGGGCGGCGACCAGTTCCTCCGTCGCATCCTTCGCCTTCTGCTTGCTGGCGCTGTAAGCCGCGTACACGCCGATGCCCACCGCCAGGAGGGCGGTGAGACCACCGACGGCGAGGCCGGCGCCGCGGAGCACGGCGGGGAAGACCGCGCCGCCCGCTCGGGCTTCGGCCAATGCGATGCGGAAGGCCGTGACGGCCGGGGCCGCCTTGAGGAAGGCGGCCCGTGCGAGGAGACCGGCGGCGGACAGGCCGATGAGGACCTCGGCGAGAGCCTTCACGGGCCCCGGCAGGTCGTTGACCGACCCGACCACCACGTGCAGGATGCTGCCCAGAGCTTGCAGGGTCGGCAGGAGGGCCTGCGACAGGTCCATCCCGAGCGCGACCGACTCGTTGCGGAAAAGGGCCCACTGCCCGGAGACGGTCTGGGTCTGGATGGCGTAGGCACGCTGGGTTGCCCCGGCCCGCTCGACCTCGTTCGAGATGGCCGAGTACGTTTGTGCGTAGTTCTCTCCATCGGCCGCCGCCAGAGCGAGGAACGCCCGTACGGCCCGGATGTCCTTGAACATGACGGTGATCGCCTCGGCGTTGCCCTTGGTGACGCCGTTGAGGCGGTTGAGAACGACGAACAGACCGTCCTGCTGGATGGCGTTTGCTGTCGTCTCGTACCCGAGTCCGCGAATGGCGTCCCGCAGCTCATTCGTGGGCTTCATCATTCTGGTCATGAGCATGTTCAGCGCCGTCGCGGACTCAGCAGCCGGGATGCCCGCCAGGGTGATCGCGGCGAGTGCCGAGCTGAGGTCGTCGAACTCAACGTCGGCCGCCGCCGCCATCGGCACCACATCACCGAGCTGCTGGGCCAGCTCCTCAAAGGAGATCACGCCCAGGTCCACCGTTTTGAACATGACGTCCATGACGTCCGACGCCTTCGACACCGGCAGGCCGTAGGCCTTCATCACACCGAGCAGCGCCCGGGCAGCCACCTCTGTCGTCGTCATGCCCGCGGACGCGCCGGTGGCGGCGACCTCCAGGATCGACATGGCCTGAGCCCCGTCGTACCCGGTACTCACCACCTGGTACAGGCCCTCGGCGAGCTGAGAAGCGGTCTGCGGCAGGCGGGTGGAGAGCCTGACGATCTGGTCGGTAAAGGCAGAAACGTTACTGCTGTCGATCTGCTGCGAGATCGTCAGCACATTCGCCATGTGCCGTTCGAGCTCGATCGCCGCTCCGCTGCCCGCCGCCAGGATCGCGGTGAGAAGCAGAGCCCCCTTCGCCAGCCGTTCGGCGCGCGCGCTGGCCGCAGCCGCGCCGGCCGCCGCGACCTCCGCCTCGGCCCGGCCGACAGCCGCCAGCGACGCCGCCGTACGCCGCGCTGCCGCTTCCTCGGCCGCTGCCCGGCTGGCAACTGCGGCAGCGGCGGCCGTCTCGGCCTCGGCCGCGGCGGCGCTGAACCTCTGGGCAACGACAGCCGCACGGCCCGCCGCCTCCTGCGCGGCAGCGGCACGGGCCGCCTGAACGGTCTGCGCTTCCAGGGCCCGGGTCGCGGCCGCCGTAGCCGCAGCTGCCGTGTTCTGTGCCGCCGCTGCGCCGGCTCCGGTCGTCGCCTGCGCGCGAGCGGCCATCGTCTGCGCGATCTCCTGCGCCCGTGAGGCCCGGGCCGTCGCCTCGACCGCCGCCGTCTGCTCCGCCTGGGCGCGCGCCGCACTCTGGGCGGCGACCGCTTGCGCGCGGCCGGCCCGCTCGGCGGCAACCGCAGCGGCGTTCTGGGCCGCCGCCGACCGCTCGACGGACTCGCGGACCACCGTCTGCGCACGGGTGGCCTCCGCTGCGGCGGCGACCTGGGCCCGGCCGAGTGCCTGCGCCGCAGCCTCGACCCGCTCCAGGGCAGCACGGGTGCCGCTCAGCTGGCCGTCGAAGGCGCGGAGCTCCTGCGCTCCACCTCGAAGCCCGGTGACCAGGCCACCGAGCGACGCCTGGAGCGCCACGTAGAGGTTGTAGGCGCCGCCCACGACCGATCATCCCTGTCTGGGCCGAAGCCCGATCTTGACCCCGCGTCCGTCCGGTCCCTCGGGGACCTGGTCCTGCTCCATCGCGATCAGCTCGCACCCCGGGCAGCGGTACGTCTCAGCGACGTAGGCGAACCGGTCGCCGTGCTGCTCGTCCCACTCATCGGCCCGCGTGCCGCACCCGTCGCAGACGGCCCGGCTCAACTCCAGGTAGGCCAAAGCCTTCTCCCGGTCCAAGGACGTCCACCGGCCGTGGCCGACGCCGAGGAACTGGCTGTGCGGAATGCCGTACGACGCGCACAGCTCCAGCTCCAGCCGCAGTCGCCGGTCCGTCCTCAGCCTTTTCCCAGGTCGCCCCGGAGCGTCTGGTTCACGGTGAGGGCGGCGGTGAACAGCAACCGGGCATCAGCCTCGGACCACTCGTCCAGGAGACTCTGCGCGTCCTCCACGCTCATGCCGTCCACCTCGACGCCGTGTTCGTCCCGCTCGACGTGGCAGGCGGCCACGAGTGCGGCAGGGAAGCTGTCGACGTCGTACTCCATCCCCAGCCCGGCCTGCTCCTCGGACGGAGCGTGCGCTTCGAGCAGCGCCGCCCACGCCGGCCTCGGCAAAGCACGGAACACGAGGCTGATCGTCACGACCTCAAGTGCGGCCGTGGCCGCGGCAAGGGCCGACTTCGCGATGACCACCAGGGCGTGCTCCTCGACCCACCGGTCCCGGTCGTCGTCCGGAACCTGCTGGTCGTCCGCTGCCGTCCGGGCGGCAGCACGGGCGGTCACCAGCTCGATCGTCGCGGCCGTGACCCGGGCCTTCGCGTCGTCGTCGTCGCAGAACACCACGGGGCGCTCCGCGAGTCGGCGCGCGCGCAGCCGCTCCATCTTCCGTGCCCAGTGCGGATCCTTCGCCACCGCGTCGACGGGAGGCTGCTGCTGGCCCGCCATCACGCGCCACCGGCGGCCGGGATCGCCGCGTCCAGGGTCGGCACGTCGGTGATCGCGAACACGACCCTGAACTTCGCCGGCTCCGTTCCCGTCGAATAGCTGGCCGCACGGGAGGCCACGCGCACCGGGAAGATGTCCATGGACCGCGACGTCGGCACGTCGCCCTTCCTCTGGATCACGACAAAGCCGGTGATCCCCTTGGCGAGCAGGGTCTCCACGACCTCGCTCTCCAAGTCCTCGTAGAACGTCAGGCTGGAGGTCGCTGGCTTGTCCTCGCCCGGGATGGTCGACACGAACGCGTTCCCGAGATCGGGCGTCTCGATCGGCGAGTTCTCCAACGCCCAGCCTTCGACGTCACTCACGATCTTCGACAGGTCGGTGGCGCCCGCGCCGCTCAGCTCCGCGCGGATCGGGATGTTGGTGGGGGCCGCGATGGCCTTCAGGAACAGAATCCGGGTGGTTCCGCGGCGCATGAACCGCTGCTGCGTGGAGGACACGACTCTCGCCTTCCGGGGACAGCCCCGGGCACCGGAGACCTGCCCCAACCAGCCACCCAGCAAAGGGTGGTGTGGGAGTCAGCCCGTACCGTCGGTCGGGCGTCCGTGCAGGTCTCCACGGTGAGGTGATGCCGGTCAGCTGCCTGGTGTGGTGACGTGCAGCACGAACCGTTCCACGTAACTGTATACACCTGCCTCGGCGGTGACCCCTTCCGCGTTGTCGAGGGACCGGCCGATCACTATGTGGCCGACAGCAGTGATCGGCACGGCGAAGGCGCCCGCGCCGGCCCTCCCGAGCAGCGTCGATCGCACCTTGTCGCCCATCCACTCGGCCTGCTCCGCGCTCTGGCCGATGCTGGTCACCTGGTACAGCAGCCTCGCGTCCGCGTCAGCGTCTCCGAAGGGGGGCCCGTCGCTCGTGCCGCCGAGCGGGTAGAGCACGCAGTAAGGGAACGCCGCCCCGGTCGGCAGCGCACCCGCGGCGGGTACGACTCCGTACCCGCAGCTGCGCCCGGTCCCGGTCACCAGCGCGGCCTGGACGGCGAGCGACACCACCCGCCCGGCGACAGCCACTACTCCTCCTCGTCCTGCTGCACGTCGGCGACCCGGGAAGCGGTGATCGCTCCGGCGAGGTCCAGCGCCGCGTAGCGCACCATGCCCTCCCGGTCCCAGGCGGACATGTCCGACGGCGACGTCTCCACGAACAGGCCGATCTCGCCGGTGGCTTCGTCGAAGACCTCAACCAGCAGCACCGCGCGCGAGAGCAGCCCGGCGCCGTGCACGCGCAGGACCCCGGCCACCGCCTCGTGGAGGTCCGCGACGAACTGGCTGCGGGATCCGCTCACTGGGCACCGTCCGCGAGGTCGCCCATCGCTGCCAGGAAGGCCGGCCGGATGCGCTCGACCGCCGGGCCGACGTGCGGGTACGGCCGCTGGTTGAACACCCGGCCGAGGATGTCCCGGCCGACGAAGCCGAACTCCAACCTGCGGCCCTGCGGCTTGTTGGTGCCCACCACCGCCTCCACCCCGGCCGCCGTCTGCTGCACCTCGTGCGTCCAGGAGCGGCGGTAGTCGCCGGTCGGAGCGTTCGGACCTGGACGGCCCGAGGCGTTCGCCTTGATCGCCGTCTCCAGCAGCATGGCGTGATGGCGGACCACGGCCGTCGCCCTCGGCAGCAGGGCCAGGGCTCGGGCATCCAGCTCGGCCGCGATCTGCGCACCGTTGCTGTACGCGCCGGCGCTCGGGTGGGCGTTCGGGTGCGGGTTGAGCGGCGGCACCATCAGTCCGTCACCTCGCTCGCGTTCCGCTTCCCGAACGCCCACTCGGTGAGCTGAATCAGGAGCGCCGCAGTGAACTCGTGCTCGCCCCCCGTCATCAGGTCGTGGCGGTTCAGGACCGCGCGCTCCAGCTCGCCCGCGTCCAGAGCCGCGAGGAAGGCGGCAGCCGCCGGACCCGGATCGGGTTCCTCGCCGATCACGACCCTCGCGGCACCCTCCCAGTCGTCGATGCGGTGCGGCGCGATCAGGAGCGCGAGCTCGGGCAGCTCGCCGGCCTGCTGCTGGAGGCTGTAGGCCCGGACGTCGCGGCTGACGTCGACGCCGTCGACCTCGATTCGGGCGACCACGCCCTCCGGGCGGATTCGAACGCGGCTCGTGCTGGTGTGGTCCATGCTCCGACCCTAGGAGGTGGGCAAGACAGCAGGTCAGCGCACCTTCGGCGATCCGGGAGGGGCGACGCCGGGCTTCGGGGCCCGGTGTCCGGGCGTCGTCTCGGGCGTCTACTCGATCTGCATCCACGTCGTCCGCACCACCGACATGGCGCCGGTCTCGCCCGGGTCGAGGACCCGGAACGTGCGGCCGACCGCCGCAGGGTCCCGGCTCTTCACGACGGTGACGCGGTTGCCCTCAACCGCCACCGGCGCGCTCAGGGGCGTGAGCAGCAGGTAGCGCCCGTCGCCGACCCTCACGTACGGCAGGCCCTCCGGTCGAACCACCACCCCCGGGCCGTCGGACGCGCGATGAAGGCCAGGGCCCTCGTAGCGCACGACGTCCGCACCGGGCACGTACTGGCCGGTGGCGGGATCGAGAACCTGGGGGCCAGGCTCACTGATCCGCACCACCTCGTCCTGCAGAATCAGGCGTTCGACGCGCGCGGGCAGGCCGGCTGGGAGAAGGCCCGGGGGCGGCGGTGTGCTCATGAATCGACCCTAGAGCGGCTGGCAGACACCCCCGCTTCGCTACAAGGGCAGCGCAGATCAGCGGTTGCCGTACGTCTGTGCTTGGGTGCGCCACATCGCCGCGTAGCCGCCGTCGGCCGCGATCAGCGACTCGTGCGTTCCTTCCTCGGCGACGGTGCCCCTGTCCATAACGATGATCCGGTCGGCCGAGCGGGTGGAGCCGAGCCGGTGAGTGATCAGGATGACGGTTCGGCCTCGGGCCAGGCGCCGGATCCGCTCGTACATCGCCTCCTCGGCGATCGGGTCGAGGGCTGAGGTCGGCTCGTCGCAGACCAGCACCGGGGCGTCGGCGCGCAGGAACGCGCGCGCGGCGGCCAGCCGCTGCCACTGGCCGCCGGACAGGTCCCGGCCGCCCCAGAACGACGGGGCCAGGTTGGTGTCCAGACCGTCCGGCAGGCCGGCGAGAACGTCGTCCGCGCCGGCCTGCGCCGCGGCGGCCATGATCACGTCGTCGGTGTGGTCGGCACCGAGCGTGATGTTCTGCCGGGCATCGGTCTGCCACCGTGCGATGTCCTGCGGCAGGATCGCCAGCCGGTCCCAGATCTGCTCGGGCGGCGCGGCGGCCAGATCGACACCGTCCCAGGTCACAGTGCCCTCAGCAGGGTGGTAGAGACCGACCAGGATCTTGGCGAGCGTGGACTTCCCGGAGCCGTTGGTGCCGACGACCGCCAGCACCTCGCCCTGGCGGACCGTCACGTTGACGTTGCGCAGCGCCGGGTTGGCGGCACCGTTGTAGGAGAAGGTCACGCCTTCGGCGCGAATCACGCGCGGGTTCGCCGGGACGTCGACCGGCTCCAGCAAGGGGCGCCCCCGATGCTCGGCGTCGGCGATGAAGCTCTCCCAGTCGCCCACGTACAGGCCGACCTTGTAGGTGGTGTTGAGACCGGTGACGAGATTGGCCAGCAGCACGCGACTGGTCTGGACGGCCACCACCGCCGTCCCGGCGGCCGCGAGCGGGACCTGCCCTTCGACGACCAGCCACAGCAGCGCCCCGTACACCAGGAGCATCGCGCCGCCGGCGAGCGCGTCCCCGGCGAGCTGGTAGCGGGCGGTGGTGGTGCCGACGCGGCGGGCGTGCTGGTCCAGCCGGTCCACGAGGGTGGAGAACTCGCGCAGCAGCCACGGGCGCATAGTGCTGGCGCGCACGTCCAGCGCGGTCGGCCGCCCGGCGGTGTGGTACATCAGCGTGTGCCGCAGGCGCCGGTCGGCCAGCGTGTGCCGCTCGGCCAGGTGCTCGGCGCGGGCGGCCCGGATCGCGGCTGCGCCGCGCGGCAGGACCGCGAGGAGCAGCAGCGGGACGAGCAGCGGGTGGAGGGCGGCGAGGATCCCGACGGCGGCCAGCAGCCCGAGCAGGCCGGTGGCGGTGGCGGCGATCGAGTCGACCATCAGCCGGGTGTCCTTGCTGGCGCGGTTGGCGGCCTCGGAGTGGTTGCACCACTGCGGGTCGTCGTAGCTGGCCAGCGGGACGCGGGTCGCCGCGTCCAGATATTGCACCTCGGCCAAGCCGTCGACGCGCGGCCCAATCCGGGCGGTGACGGCGGTGGTGCCTGCGGCGGCCACTGAGCGGGTGATGCCGACAACGGCGATCAGTGCGAGGGCCGGGGCCGCGTTGCGCAGCCGCTCGTCCAGCGCGCCGCTGGTGAACAGCGGGCCGAGGGCACCGCGGGTGGCGTAGAGGGTGGTGGCGGTGAGGATCCCGCCGAGGACCAGCAGGGCAGCCAGCACCTTGACCGCGCGGCGGTCGGCCTGCCAGGCGAGCCGGATCACGATGGCGCACAGGTGGGGCAGGCGCCGCAGGACGGTGGCGAAGGTGTCGGAGCCGGCGCTGTCGTGCCGCTCGGCGCTGACGGTGTACTGCGGGAGCACCCCGTCGGCGGGATCGGGGCGGCGGGCACGGAACAGGGAACGCCGGTGGCCAGCGGCGGCCGAGGGCTGCTGAGTTGTCGTCACGCCGAGGCCAACGATTCACCCGAACGGGTGTAACGGGTCTCTGGGGTGGCGAATCCTCCTCAGGTCGCCGGACCGACTTGGAGGACCGGCAGGTAGCGCCAGACGCGGTCGGCCGGGTCCTGGCCGATGATCTCGCCATGCGCTTCGGTCCAGGCGTGGGCACCGCGAGGCAAGCCGGTGGCGCCGAGGACCCAGCGCACCCGGCGGCCGGTGAGCGCCCCGGTCAGGAACGCAGCCAGCGACTCCTCCAGACAGGCCACCCGGCCCGGCCACCAGCGGGCCGCCCGACGCACCGCGTGGTGCGCGGCCTGCGCCTGGGCGACGGTGGCCGGCCGGGCGGGCAGTGCGGAGGCACACCGGGCGGCGGCGACGCTGTAGCGGATCGGCAGACGCAGCAGCACCAGCGCGGCCGCCAGCGCGAGCGGCGCGGCCAGGCGCAGGCCCGCACCGGTGCGGGTCGGGGAAGCGAAGTGCACCGTCGGCACGGCGTCGCCCGCCTCGGTGGGGCGCTGCGCCGGGCCGAGGAGGTCCGCCTGCCCGAGGGCTGCCAGCACTGCCGAGAGGTCGGCCCGCACCTGCTCGGGGTCCGCGCCGCGCCGCTGCCAGTGGTCGGTGAGCTGGTCGATAGCCTGCTCGGCTGGCACCCCATCGGTGACGGCCCGCCACAGCTCGGCGCCGATCGGATCGAGGAAGCGCCAACGGCCGGCGCCGCGGCGGGTGTCCATCAGCGCGACGCCCCAGGCGCTGGTGCAGGCGTGGACCGCGCCGGCCGGTGTCACCATGACGTGATCTCCTCGTACTCCTCGTTCGGCTCCCACCAGGTGTCGCGGGAAGTCGGGACGGTGGCGAGCCACAGCTCTGTGGCGATGAGGTAGTGCAGGCAAGCCAGCGCGGCCGGCTCCCCGCGCAGCGCGGCCTCCAACGCGGTGCGAGCCTGGCGCGGGTCGATCAGCCCGGCCCCGGCCAGCAGCGAGGTGCCCACCAGCGCACGAATGACCGGGGCGTTGGCGCGCATCCCGGTGGCCACCGTGCGGGTCATCGCGGTCTTGGTGCGGCGTCCCAGCAGGTAGCCGGGGACGCGGCCGGTGAACGCGGCCCGCGCGAGCGGCTTGAAGTCGCGCGGGATGCGCCGCTGCCAGCCGGGCACGCCGTGGCAGGCATCCACCACCAGGGTGTCGAGGAAGGGGGCGTGGATGGGCACCTGCCACAGCTGGCGGGCGATCTGGTCGTAGGTGGCGTGCTCCTCGCCCATCCGCTCCAGGAACAGCCGCTCGTGCAGCTGCGCCGGGGTCGGGCTGGTGCCGGTGGGCACGGTGAGCAGTCCGGCGACCTGGGCGCGGCCCTCGCGGGTCAGCCACCCGGCGGCCGGCAGTGTGCCGCACCAGGACAGCGACTCCCACGGCGCCAGGAGCTGACTGCGGTCCAGCGGTTCCCGACCGGCGATCGTCGTGGCGAGTTGGTCGAGCGCCCGGCCGTACGGGGTGCGCAGCGTGGTGCGGGCCTGGCGCAGCACAGGGGCGAGGGAGCAGCGGCGGTCTCGGGCGAAGTCGGCGAGGCGGCGGCCGGCCTCGACGCGGTGGCCGGTGCGGTAGAGATCGAGCAGGGAGGCGGGGACGGCGTCCAGAACGTCGTCCCCGCCGCGGCCGGTCAGGTGCGTGCCGCTCTCCCAGGCGCGGACCGGGGCGAGCTGGGCGCCCTTGACGGCCAGCAGGCCCAGCGTCAGCGACGGGCTGTCGGTGACCGGCAGCGGTCCGGCCAGGCCGTCGAACTGGCGGACCCGCGCGGTGTCGCCGTGGACGATCCGGTGGGTGATCGAGGGGTATTCGGCGGCGAGTCGGCGGGCGTACACGCCGTCGTCCTCGTCCTGCATGTGCCGGTCGGTGTAGGTGACGGCGAGCAGGTCGGTGAACTGCGCGGCCAGCGCCGTCAAGGTCGAGGAGTCGATCCCTCCCGACAGGTCGGCCGTCAGCCGGCCGGGCAGCGCGGCACGGCGCTCGACCGCCGCAGTCAGGCGCTCCTCCAGAAGCCCGGCGCCGGCGGGGAAGTCCAGCGGCCCCGGGGCGGGCAGCGGCTCGGTGCGCGGCGCCCGGCCGGGCTCCAGGACGAGCGCCCGGCCTGGCGGCACCCGGTGCACACCGGTGAAGCAGGAGTGCTCGCCGAGCAGGTCGGCGCCGCGGACGGTGAATGCGGCCAGCAGCCGCGCGAAGTCCGGTTCGGCCTGCCGGTAGGCCGCCAGCGCGAGCGCCGAGGTGGACCACAGCACGGTGCCGCCGTCCAGCACCCAGTGCACCACCACCGTGGCGGCCCGGTCGCCGGCGATGTGGACCCGCTCACCGTCGCGGACCACGGTCAGGTAGCTGCCGGGCAGGCAGGCCGCGCGGTGCCAGCGGCCGGCAGCGGCCTGCTCCAGGGCCTCGCTGCGCTCGGCGTCGGTGGCCAGGCAGCAGCCGGCGGTCACCAGCTCGACCCGACCGTCCGGGGCGGTATCGGCGGAGGTCTCCCACCCCTCGTAGCCCACCGCCCACACCGCCCCCAGTGCACGGGTAACGGGGAGCTGGAGGCTGCCGCGCGGCTTCCAGCCAACCTGCGCGGGGTCCTGTTGCCCGGTGTCGAAGGCCCCCGTCACGTAGCGCATCACGGCCATGCCGTGCCCTCCCTCGGCTTGGTGGGTATGAAACGAGCGGGGGCCCGCACCCGCCGCATAGCGCGCGGCAGGTGCGGGCCCCCGCCGCAGGTGTTACTGGAAGTACTGGGTGTCGTCGGCCTGGTTGAAGCTGGCCGAGCCGAGGGTGACCTCGACGACGGTGCCCAGCTCGTCCAGGGCCGGGGCGACGTACTCGACAGCGTTCTCGATCACGATGTCCATCTCTGCCTCCAGGGGATTGCCGTGTCCGGCTCGGTGGCCGGCTGAGAACGAGATTGCCGTCAACTTCCCTCATCGAAAAGACGTTTGGTGTCACTCTGCTGTCATACGGTCTACTGGTTGTGATGTCGTTCGGTGAAGTGCTCTCATGGTCGGATGGCTGATCCAGGAGGGGAACGCCTGCGGGCGGCCCGAGAGATGTACAGCTGGAGCGGTGCGGACCTGGCGAGCCGGATGAGAGAAGCAGCCATCCGACATGATCGGAGGTCAGGAACCACTCGACAGCTCATATCTGACTGGGAATTGGACAAGAAGCGACCCAATTGGGAGTCCCAGATCCTGCTGGCGGATGCGTTCGACGTCCCCGAGGCTATGTTGGTGACGCACCCATGGCCGACCTGGCTGCCCGACCCCGATGCGGAAGAGGCGAGCGTGTCACTCAACCGACGGAACTTCATTGTCACCGGGATGGCCGCCGCCCTGCCGGCGCTAGCTGCCACTCCGGCCTCCGCCACCGGACGCCCCGCGCTGGTCGGCACTGAGACCGTGCAATACCTGCAGACCGCTGTACTGCCTCTGACCACCATGCCGACCGTCGAACGTCAGCACGTGGTTCCGCTGCTCGACTCCAGCCTCGCCACCGTCACCGGTCTGCTGCAGAACGCCCGCTACGACACCCGTACCGGCGTGAGGCTGAACCAGCTCGCCGCACAGCTGGCGCAGACATGCGGCTGGACTCGCTTCGACATCGGGCAGCAGGAGCAGGCCGGCGCTCTGTGGAACCAGGCACTCGCCCACGCCAAGGCTGCCGGTGACCGCGACATGATCAGCAGCGTCATCGCCGACTTCGCCTACCAGGGGCTCTGGACCGACAACGCCGGGGAATCCGTGCGCCTGCTCGAAGGTGCGCTCGCCCGGCCCCTGCACGCGACGGTGCGCTCCCTCCTGCACCTGCGCAAGGCCCGGGCCCACGCAGCCCTCGGCGAAGCCGCTTCCAGCCGGCACCACCTGGCCAAGTCCGAAACCGAACTCGCCCGCACCAGCGTCGGGGAGCCTCCGAACTGGGCAGCGTGGATGAGCGAAGCGGACGTCGAGATCGACGGCGGCCGGTGCCTGATCGACCTCGGCGAGCAGGCACCGGGCATGAAACGCATCGACCGCGGCCTGTCTCTGCTCACCAAGCCGCGCTCGAAGACGTACGCCATCTTCCAGACCTACCGGGCCGAAGCCCTGGTACACGAAGGCCAGGTAGAGGAAGCCGCAGCTGTGCTGTCCAGCGCGCTCGGGACAGCACGACAGATCGGCGCGACGAGGTGCATCGACCAAGTCGCCCAGATCAGCGACAGGCTGCGCGGCCACCTGGCCGTGAACGGCGTCGAGGAACTCCTGTCGGATGTGAACGCCGCCCGGGCCGCCTGACATAGCGGGAGCAGTTCGGGCCGTCCAGCATGCTGCACCTGACCGGCGCGGACAGCAGACGACGACCCGGCTGTGCAGGGCGAAGCCGGAGGGGGCCGCCACATGCGGGACGGCCCCCTCGAGCCACGCTGGCGTACCGGTCGAAATCAGTCGGCAGGCGGTGCACTCCGCTACGAAGCCGGACGTCGGCCTTCGTGATCAACCTCTCGGCCGGGGGCCGGGTCGGCAGGGCGCCCGGGGCGGCCGGTGGGCAGCGAGTCGACCCCGATCAGCCGCAGGGCCGGGAGCCGGCGCCCGCCCGCTTCGGTGAGCTGGAGGAGGGTCCACTCACGCCAGACAGCGGCGCGGGCGAGCAGACCGTTGTGCCCCAGCTCCACCGCGTTCGCCATCTCCCAGGGGGTGGCCAAATAGGCGGTGGTGAGCTTCGATCCACCGGGCAAGGCGGCACGCACGAGCTGGGCCGGGTTCGGGCCGCCTGGAGCGTGCACCTCCGTGCGCCAGCCTCCCTCGTACAGCGCGGTGGTGGAGACGTAGCACCGCGGGTCGCCGCCGGTTTCGGCGGTCAGGGTCGGCCGGTCCGCGAGGTCGGCCAGCAAGAGCACGGGGAGCCCGGTACGGGTCACCAGGGTCCAGGCGAGATCGCCCACGGCCGCCAAGGGTTCGGTGGTCATCGTGCAGCCGCCTTGACGTCGGTCGCGGACTCCCAGCCCCACGGGAAAGCCGGCAGGGTGAGCACGGTGGCGAGCCGCCGATCGGCCTCGGACTGGAGCTCGGGCTCGGAGCGAGCAGCCTCCGCCAAGTACAGCCACGCGCTGATCGCGAAGATCGGCGTGAGTATGCGGTAGGTGCGGCCGTCGTCGTGCTCGGTGACGTCGGCACCGTAGCCGGCGACGAACTCCTCGAACTCGCTGCCGGGCATGCCGAAGGCATCGCGCCTCCAGGCGAACACGGCCTGGTCCCACAGCGCGGGTCCGACCTCCGTCAGCTCGAAGTCGATCAACGCGGGGCCGCGCTGGGTCAAGAGGCAGTTCGTGAACCCGGGGTCGCCGTGGATCACGCTGGGGTCGGGCCAGGGCACGGACCGCCAGGCCACACGGGCGTCGGCCAGCAGTCCCCGCACGTGGACCTCCTGGTCGTGGGACAGCGTGTTCGGCGGCAGCTCCATGACGCGGCGGGCCAGCCTCGTCACCGGGTCGAACCTCGGAAGGCCCAGACGGAGCGGCACGTCCAGGCGGTGCAGTCGCCTCATGACGTCAGCGAGGACGGCCATGCTCGGCCGACGGTCGCCGAGGTCCTCGGTGTACGTCACGTGGAGGTAGTAGCGGCCTCCGGAGTACGGGGCCGGGAAAGCCGAGTTGCCGACCGCCCGCGGGGCCAGGATGCCGTTGCGCCGCAACCACAACGCGATCCGCGCGTCGCGGAAGGCCGTCGCGGACTCGGTACCCGGACGCCAGACCTTCGCGACGGCACCGCTCTTGGGCAGGCGCCAGGTATGGTGCGGGCCCTCCTGGAGGAGAACGGCTTCTCGCGGATCGAGGCCTTGACGCCAAGCGGTCGTGACGACGGCAGTACAGCTTTCTGCGGGGGTCAACATGCACCTTCTGACACGGGTGGATGGCGAATTCGTGGTTGGGGGTCGGCGGCGTCTTCGCCGGCTGAACTGCTGGGGTCAGAGCGTGACTCCGAGCCGCTCGGCGACGTCGACGACGTGACTCAGATCGGACGGGCTTCCCCCGTACATCCGACGGGAGAAGCGCAGCAGCTCGGCGGCCTGCTCCAGCTGGCCCTGTGCGCCGGCGAGTTCGGCTGACCACAGCAGCACTCGCCCCTGCCACAGGTGGGCCTTCTCGGTGACGAAGTGGTTCATCGCCTGGCCGAGCGCGGTGTCGGCGGGACCGAACGATCCCCGAAGGGCGAGGATGCGGCCCTCCCACGCACGGGCCCTGCCAGCGTTCAGGCCGTCACCGGCGGCGCTCAGTTCCTGGTAGGCGTCGCGCAGGTGGCCGAGCGCGGTGTCATCATCGCCGAGCGCATGAACGGAGACTGCGAGGGCCACCCTGGTGACGCCGGTGTCACGAACGTTGTCCAGCCGGGAGCGCCGGTTCAACGCCTCGGTCAGGTAGCCGTGCGCGATTCCCGGGTCGCCGGAATCGTGGGTCGCGACGCCAAGGCCGTGCAGGTGTTGCGCCAGGCCGACTGCGTCCTCGTCCTCGTCGGCGAGCGCGAAGGCTGCGCCACAGTCCTCGATGGCGCCGCCGTAGTCGCCCGTGGAGCGTCGCACGGTGGCGCGGGCACCGAAGAGCTCACGCAGCACGAATCGGTCGCCGGGGCTGGGTGCGGCCTGTACGACGCGCTGAGCGGCGGGGATTGCGATCTCGTACGTCCACAGCCACAACGCATACGGGCGCTGGCGCAGCAGCCAGGGCCACCAGGCTTGGGCAAGGTGCGCGGTGACGTCGTCGAGCCCGTGGGCGTCGGCTGTCTCCAACGCAGTGCGCAAGTAGGAGTCGCATCGCGAGAACCAGGCCAGCGCCGCCTGCTTGTCGGCAAGGGCAGCTCGATGGGCCGGCGGGTGGCGCAGGTGCGGCTCGACGGCTCGGCGGAAGGGGTGCAGGGAGCGGGAGGCCGCGTGGGATTCGGCCAGCAGCCAGTCCAGGGCGCGGCGACGGATCGTGCCGACCTGGTCGACGCCCTCCACCTGGCGGCCCAGGGCGGCGGCGTGGCGGCGCCCGCCTGCGGTGGTGAAGGCGTAGTGCTCGCCGTCGTCGGACGGGCGGATCAGCCCGGCCTCCGTGAGGGAGGCCAGGTGGCCGATGGTGGCCGACGGGTCGACGCCAGCGGCCGCGCCCGCCATGCCGCCGTCGATCCGGGCGCCGGGCAGCGGCAACGCCCCGAGGGCCCGGTAGACGCGGCTGGTCTCCGGGGCAAGGGCCTGGTAGGTCTGGGCGAGGGCTGCGGTCACGATGGTCTCCAACGGTGCGGCCGGTGTGGTCCGGAGGGTGAGGGGATGCCCGGCAGCAAGGTGGGCGCCGGTCAGGGCGAGCGCGAGCGGCACACCGCGGCAGGCGTCGGCGAGGGTCGCGAGGTCGGACGTGGCACCCGCTGCTCCGGCGGTGTCCGCGAGGAGCTGGTGGGCGGCATCCGGTGGTAGCGGGCCGAGGGCTTGGTGAAGGGCGCCGTCGGCGAGCAGGCCGGCCAGCGGACGGCGGGAGGTGATGACGACGAGCGACCCGTCGGCGGGCAGCAGCGCCCGCACCTGGTCGTCGTCGGCCGCGTTGTCCAGCAGAACCGCCACCGGCCGGGAGGCGGTGAGCGTGCGCAGCAGAGCGGCGGCTTCCTCCGGGTCGGTGGGCGGCTGGGTGATGCCCAGGGCTCGCAGCCAGCGGGCGGTGACGTCACCAGGATGCGCGGGGCTGGCGGTGGTGTGGGCGCCCAGGTCCGCGAAGAGCTGCCCGCCGGGCGGATGGCCGCGTTCGTGGAGGGCGTGCAGAGCGAGGGTGGTTTTGCCGATGCCCGCCGGACCGGTCAGCAGGACCGGGATCGGGTCGTCACGGCCCAGGATCTTGGCGAGGGCGGCGGTGTGGTCGTGGCGGTCGACCAAGGGCCGCCGGCGCGGGAGTTGGCGCGGCACCGGAGGCGGAGGCGGAGGCGGAGTGTGCAGGGTGACGCCGCCGTGGATGGTGTGGGCCTGCACGGCCGCCCCGAGTACGGTGCCTCCGTCGATCGAGTTGCTGATCACCCCAAGGACTCCCAGGGGCGACCGCCGCCTGGGGCGCAGTCGGCCACCCCTGCGGTGTGGGTGGCGATCTCGTCCAGGCACACGATCATCACGCACACCCGGCGCACGAGGTCGAGCGCCGCGCGGTGTTGACCGCGCCCCAGTGCGTGGTCGGCTTCCTCAAGCTTGCCGGCCAGTACGGCCAGCAGCACCGGGCGCGGTCCGTTGCCGTCCGTACGGCGCAGCCGGCGCGCGGTGTTCTCCATGACCTCCACCAGCCGTTCCACCGACGGGTCTCCCGGGCACGGACCGCCCAGGCGCGGCAGTTCGGCCGCGATGCGGTCGAGCGCATCGTCCAGGGGCAGAAGCGGCACACCGTCCGCGAACGGGACGCCTCGCAACTTCGGTCCGGCCCACAGCCGAAGGACCTCGAAGCACGGACCGTCGGTCATCGTTGGTGCTCTCCCAGGGTCAGTGAGGGGAAGGGGATCGGTGGCTCGATGGCCGGCCCCGGTGGTGTCCCGCCGCCGGCCACGCGACCGTGCAGCGGTCGGCGGCGGGAGGTTCACAGGCTGGTCCGTCAGCCGGCCACGGGATTCGGGTGACCACGACGCACCCTGCGCAGGGCGACGGCCAGGTCCTCGTGGCGGGTGAGCCTGCCGCTGCCGTCGGGGGAAACCAGCCACTGCCGCTGTCCCATTCGCCGTGGGCCCGGCGGCGGCATCAGCAGCGAGGGCGGCTCGCCATCGTCGGCAGGTTCGATGAGCAGCGCCGTGTCGTTCATCTGCCAGGTCAGGCCCGGCCGCACCGGCACCAGCCAGAAACTGACCTGTTCGCCGTGGTCGTACAGCACCGGTCCGAGCGGCACCCCGCTGGTGTGCAGTTCCGCGACCACCGCGCTGGTCCGGGCGGCTCCGGCCACCTGGATCGCGTCGAAGCGGCAGGACAGCTGCACCTTCGCGAGACCGGTGCCCCGCCACTCGTCGGCGATCGTCTGCGGGTTGCTGCTCACGCCCGCGAGCCAGTACCTGCCCGGCAGATACGGCGCGGCCCAGGCACTCATGACGACCACTTTCCTTCCAACGTCCTTGTTCTCAGCTGAAGTTGCCCGGCCATCCCCCCGGGGGTGGATGCTGGGACGGCCGGGCAGCCGCCTTCACCGGATTGCGGGATCCGGCGAAGGCGGCGCGGGCGCCGGGGCCGACCATCGCTGGCTGGCCCCGCTGCACGGCCCACCGGCGGGGATTCGGGCCGTGACTGCCCCGACAGAACGGCATGGACCCGCCTGGCCTGCCGACGGGCAGCGCCGGAGGCCAGGCGGGAGTCGATCAACAGACCCAGCACATGAGCCAGACGCGGGCGCCAGCTACGCGGCGGCGCGCGACCGGCCCCGCCGGATCGTGACGTGCAGCCTGGCCATCCGATGGGCGAGAGCAACAACCTTCGGGTGCCTCACGGGAGGCATGAAGGGCTCCGGCTGCACTTCCGCCGTCACGGCGGTGGCTCGGCCGAAGGTCCCCAGCAGTTCCACATCGAGTTCGAACCACACGCACCAGCCGACAGGCCAGCCATCGGCGTCAAGGCGCTGGTACCACCCGACGTCATCCACATAGCCTGCGACGACGGTGATTCCGCGGCCGCCCGTCGCGTCCAGGTCCTCGGCGCGACTGCCCATCTCGGGCACCGTCCGGCGCGGGTCCGTGACGGTGATCCGCAGCCGGCGCCGCCGGGTGTCGATGTCGCCGTCGACGAGCAAGTCGGTCTTTTCGTCCGCGTGTTCACGGCCGAACTTCAGTGCGTTGGTGACGACCTCCGACGAGGCGACGAGCAACGCGTAGGCCCGGTCGTCGTCGAGGGCGACGCCGTCCAGCACCCTCACCCGATCGCGGATCAGGTTACGGAGGGCGCCCGCCGCAGCGGTTCTCAGCGGGGTCTTGATCTGTAAGACGCGGTGCATGGCAGATCCTCACAGGCCGTACGAGCGGGGTTCGGCTGGGGGGTGGAATCCGGCAGCGGCCCAGGTGGGCTGGCGCGGTGCTAACAGAGCGCCCGGCGTGGGGCAGGGCGCGGCAAGAGCAACACATCACCGGGAGTGTGACTCATGCCACGAACGGTGAGTGCGCTGCTACAGTCTCGCACCCAGGACAAAAATGCAACAGGTGTCGCCACCGTCAATTGACGGTCATAGACTGCTGACGGTCGCCGCCCGAGGCCCCAGACTTGACGGAGGCTCAGTGAAAGCTGATAGGGGTGTGACATGGACGAAGAGGCCATGACTGAAGAGCAGGACGAACGCCCCGCCGGCGTGCCGTTCCTCCGGCACCTCCTCGGCGGTCGACTCCGCCGGATCCGCGAACGGCACAAGCTCTCCCGTGAACAGCTCGGGGATGCCCTTGGCCTGTCGGCCGCGATCGTCCGTCGACTGGAGACCGGCCGGAACATCATCAAGGTCCACGACGTCAATTCGTGGGTCGCGGAATTCAACCTCGACCAGGCCACTGCCGACTCGCTCAGGGCGATGGCCCGGGAGAGCAAGGAGCACGGCTGGTGGTCGGCGCTCGACGTTCACCCATCGTTCGGCGCCCTCGTCGAGGCCGAGAGGCTTTCCAGGCTCATCAAGAACTGGGAGCCGAACATCATCCCCGGCCTGTTGCAGACCGCGGCCTACACCGAGGCGGTCATCGCCAGCGCCCGTTTCCGGTGGAAGGAGGACACTCCACTTCCGCTCGACATAGCTCTTGAGCGTGCCGAACTGCGCAAGCAGGTCCTGTTCGGAGAGAACCCGCCGAAGGCGTGGTGCATTCTCGGCGAGGCCGCACTGCGGATGCTCATCGGCGACGCCGCCCTGATGCGCGCCCAGGTCGAGCACCTGATCGAGGTGTGCGCGCTGGACAACATCACGCTCCAGGTCCTCACGGACAGCTCCGGCTACCACGTGGGAACCACCGGACCGTTCGCCGTCTACCAGTTCAGCGACCTGCCGGGCGACGGCGTGGCCTACGTCGAGCAGGACCTGACATTCAAGGACCAACCGGCGAAGCTGGCTCGTCACAGCCGCCAGTTCGAGCTGCTGATGTCCCAGGCCCTCGACCCCCAAGCGTCGCGGTCATACTTGCAGGAAACCCTGACCAAAGGTGCGAGTTGGGGACAACCGAGAGGATGACCATGCACGACGGCACGACCCTCGACCAGGGGGGCTACGGCTGGGCCAAGTCCAGCTACAGCAGCAGCGAGAACGGCAACTGCGTCGAGGTCGGAGTGACCCCGCTCGGGACCATCCCGGTGCGCGACACCAAGCAGCACCGGCGCGGCCCGGTCCTGGAGTTCACGGCCTCGGCCTTCCAGGACTTCCTCGACGCCGTCAAGGCTGGCGAGTTCCCGGTCCAGCCGTAGGACGGACGGATGGGTGGACCCTGGCGAAAGAGCCGCCGGGGTCCACCCATCCTCTTGCATACCACCTGGACACGACATTGAACGCGTGCGGCCCAAGTAACAATTTCGGCGAGACCGCCCGAATCGTCAAATGACTCATGGTCCCCCGGCGGACGACGGGCTCCTACACCAGCGCGTCAGGGCGGACATCGGGGCGCGGGCCGAAGGAACGACTGCAGCGCGGATGTGAGATCGGGTGCTCCGCCGCTTCGTCCACAGATCGGAGCGTCCGGGCGGCCTTGTCGACGTCCTGGTGCGACGTCCAGCCGCAGTCGGCTCCGTCGAAAACCTCGACCACCTGCACCCCGACTTCGCGGGCGCGGTTCAGCGTGCCGGCGTTGTACGCGACCCCGGACTTCGCGAGCGTCGCCGCTTCGGCCCAGGATCTCACCGGCACGCGCGCTCCGTCGCGGTAGACCACGTAGCTGAGCTGGTGGTCGGCGGTGAGCTGGTCGGCCAAGGCGCGTGCCGCCTGGCGGGCGGTGACGTTGCCGGCCGCGAGCTGTGGAAGTTCGCGCCGAGCGGCAACGCGGGCCGCACGGTAGAACTGCTCGGCCATCCGGCCAGCTTCTTGCGAGCGCCTCAGGAAGTCGCCGTAGCTGTCCGCCGCCAGGGACTGGATCGCGTCGCGATGGAGCAGCGTCCAGGTGAACCGGCCTCCCGCCACCGCTGCGCCCTGCTCGTACAGGTACGGCAGCTGCCGCTGGACGAACGCCTGCGCTTCGCTGTCCACAGACCTGTGGAAGTCGGCGATCGCCGCCTGGAACTCGGCCAGCGTGGCGATCACGTACGGGGCTCGCCAGTTCTCGGCGAAAGCCTGGAGAACTGCGGCTTGCCGGTCGGCGAGCCGCTGCCACGTCTCCTCCAGGACGGCCGCGACGCGCCGGGCGACCTCGTCGGCGTCCCCAGGTACGAGCGGGGGCCACGGGTAGGCCACGAGGTCACCGCCTACGGTTCGCGGGCCGAAGCGGCGCGGTGGCGAGGAAGGAGGCAGCGTCGGCGGGAGCATCGTCGGGGGCCTGGCCGTGCTGGACGGCGGTGATGTGGCGCTCCAGGCCCGTGAGGTTTCCCGTGTTGTCCATGGTGACCACGCCGTCGACGGTGAGGCGCAGCGGGTCGGCGAGCAGCTGGGCCCGGCGCTCTGCCAGAACCTCCAAGGCGACTGCGCGAGCGGACCTGAGGCGGACGTACCGGGCCGCCAGGTCTGCCTGATCGGTGCTCGGGCCGAGTTGGGCAAGCAGCCACGCCAGGGCGCTACTGTCCACGTTGAGCTCCAGGAAGAAGAACCGGCGCCCGCGGGGCGGGCGCCGGTCGGCGGTCAGACGGCGGTACTGCGCTTCCGAGAACGGCCGGCCACCTCGGGCTCCAGCTCGGGCTCGGGCTCGGGCTCGGGCTCGGGCACCGGCACGGTGGCCGGCCCCTCCGGGCCTTCCGACTCCATGCCGCTCTCCTCCTCGAACGTGGGCAGCTCCCCGCCCTCCCACGCAGCGGGGTTGGTGATCAGCACGGCCACCTCCGCCTCCGGTTCCGTCCCCGGTTCCAGAACTAGGCGTTCGTGGCTCACCGGGTGCTCGATGTGCACCGCGGCGGCAAGGCGACGGCCGCCCATCACAGCACCGTCGCGCACACGTAGGCGTCCGGGGAGTAGAACACCGGCATCGCAACAGCGTGGCCGGCGGTCCAGATCTGGACCGGATCGTCCTGGGCGCCTCGGGTGATCACGATGCCCGGGGCGTCCTCCCGAACGATCTGCGGGTTCGAGCCCCGGGACAGCGCGAGTGCCTGCGCGGTCGTGCCGTACTGGGTCTGCCCGAACCGCTCGCGGTTCGGGGGCAGGAGAATCCAGCGGTTCTCCGGCAGGACCCGGGTGGCGACGTCGTCCACGTCGATCTGCACGTCGTAGGTGACGATCGGCGGCAGGCCGTACCGGGCACGCACGGACGCGACCTCCGGCGGGCTCAGCTCAGCGGTCGGCGTGGTGGAGCCCACGACCGACCCGTAGTACGCGGCTCGGTACGCAGCGTTGGCCGCGAAGTAGGACTGCGCCTTGAAGGACGTGAGGACCATCTCCGGGAGCGGCCTGCCGGTGGAACGCAGCAGCTCGATCCAGCGCCGCTCGTCGGCCAGCGGGTCCGACGTCGGATCGGACCAGGGCTTGGGAGCCACCGGCAGGTTCGCGGCCGGCACCTGGAAGTCCGCCTCGGTCACCATCCCGTTCTCGTTGATGGTGAACCGGCCGTCCACCAGGAGATCGCCGGCCGCGAGCTCCAGCCGGTCCTTGATCGAGCCGACGTGCTGCTCCACGTCGTCGTACATGTTCTCGATCAGCCGTTCCTGGTCGGCGCCGCGCGCCTGCTCCTGGAGGATGATCTCCTGCTCGTCCACGAGCAGCTTCTCCCCGAGGGGCGGGAACATGCCCTGCGTGACGGTCTGCGCGACCTTGCGGGTCGCGAACGGCACGCTCGCGGAGAACGCCCGGTACTTCGCGGCGTTCCGCCGGCGGCTCGTGGACTTGATCCGCCACATCACCTCGTTGACGTGGGTCTCGGCGAAGACAGACCTGGTCAGGAAGTAGTCCTCGGGGGTCTGGATCGCGCGTGCGAAGGTGGTCAGGTCGTTGACCGTGATGTCCTTCACGAGGTCCTGGATCGTCATGGGTCTCTCCTCTCAGACGAAGCGGATCTGGGCGCCGGTGCTGGTCGGCGTCACCTTGGTCGGGTCGATGCCTCCAGGCACCCGAGCGGCGCGCACGACGCCGTGCCACAGCAGAGACACCGGAACTCGCGTGGCGGTCGGGGCGAAGAGCGCCTCGGCGTTCACGACGCCGGCGAGGACCTGGCGGCCATCGGCAGCCGTCGGGTCGAAGACGCCGTACAGCCCGCTGGCGGTGATCCGGCCGACCGGCACGCCGGACAGGACCCGGCTGTAGGGCTGCCGGGTGTCCGTTGACGCCTGGTAGTGGACGTTGGCGGTGAACTTGGTGATGTCGAGCGTCACGGTCTCGGTCGAGTCGGTACCGTGCAGGCCGACGAGCCAGGGCTTGTCGGCGGTCAGCGTCGTGCTCGACGTGATCGGCTGGATGGTCAAGCGGGACCCCTCCTTCGGGAACGCTTGAGAGCGGTGTCTCGCACTCACCGAGTGGTGGCGCCGTCCACGAGGAGGGGCGTGGTCCCGGAAGCCGGTTTGCTGCTGGGGCAGCGGCTCAGGCGGGCGGCTGGACGTGGCCGCGTCGCCGGGCCATCGCCAGTCCGGCGTTCACGCCCGCCGGGGCCTGGCCCCGCTGCGGCGGCCCGCCCGCCGGGGAACCGCTCGGCGCCGGCGGAGGAGCGACCGGAGCAGCGGGGCCGAAGAGCTCCGGGCGCCGCGCCTTCAGCGCCTCCGCGGCGTCGGCAACGGCCTGCTGGTCCGCATCGTCCGCGACGTCGAGAAGCCGTGCAGCATCCGAGAGGTTGTCCCCGACCGCGCCGAGCCGGGCCAGCGCGGTGTGCCGCTCGGCCGCGCGCAGCCGCTCGAACGCCGCCTGCTCCCGCTGCTCCGCCGCCCGCTCCCGCTGCTCCGCCGCCTGCTCCCGACGCTCGACCTCGGACAGCGCGGCCTGCTGCGCCGTGCGCTGGGACTCGACCCATGCGGTCAGCGCCGGCACGTCGGCGAAGCCGAGGTCGCCGGCCAGCTTCTTGATGGCGGACCGTTCCCCCTGGCTCTTCTCCCTAGCCAGGAGACGCGACAGGGTGTCCTGCGTGATGACGGAGCTGCCGGGGTCCACGGTCGGCGGCTGCGGAGGAGTCGACGGCTCGGTGCCGGGCTGGTGAGCGGGGGCAGTCATACGGATTCCTCCGGAGCAGCGCCCCCGCGCCGTTGATCAGTGTAGTCACACCTCGTCAACCGCAACCATGAGCATCTGACTCAGTCGCTGGCGGGCCCGACCGGCACCTCGTCGATGGACCCGGAACGAGGATCGACGTGGGTTTCGATCGGCAACTCCCGATGCGGCACAGTGAAGGGCTCCGTCTCCGGGTGGTACCGCTGGAGCATCGCGACGGCGAACCCCACGCTGTTCATGTCCGTGCTCCGGCCGCTCCGCAGGCCCCGAAGTACCTTCCGGAGGTACTCCACCAGGATGCCCTTCGACTCCGGGCGCGCCCATGCACGGTCCCGGGCTTCGTAGAGCTGCTCCGTCGTGATGCTCCCCGGCTTGCGGCGCTGCTTCTGGTTGTGATTGCAGCACAGCACGACAGCGTTGCCCAGGTTATTGAACTCCGCCTCCGACCAGTCAGCCCGCTTCGTCCACTGCTGCGGAACCGCAGCCCGGATTGGTGCCTGATCGACAATGTGCCCGTAGTCGAGCATGTCCGGGTCGTCCACAAGGCAATCCGTGATCACGCAGCGGTTCTCGCAGGCCGCGAGCACCGCCGCGCGCATCTCCGGCGGGACCGTCTTGTGCCCGTCCCTGAACGGCGGGAGTGCCGGCCACTCGGCGTCGGGGCCGAGCACCCGTGCAAAGACCTCGACTCCGGGGTACTGCTGCTCAACCTCAGCGATCAGCTGCCGGAGCAGCCCGTAGACGACCGGCCAGCTCATCTCCGTCGGCATCGGCATACGCCCTACCTCCCCCAGCGCCTCGCCGTCCGACCACTCCGCCGTGGCCAACAACTGCGCCGGGTCCGACGGATCCTGGAAGGTCCGGATTTGAACCGTCCGAACTCGCTGCCGCACCACAGTTCCTCCTGACTGCCCTGACCTCTCATCAGGCTACCGTCGGCACCCGACTGGCCGCCCCGCCCGACCTTCTACGTTCACCTCCCCGAGTCGCCCGGCCGCGGCACCCTCGGGATCTCGACCGACACCTCACCGAGCCCGAGGAAGTGACGCACCGCAGTGTTGTCGCCGGTGGCGTCAGCGAGCCGGGCAGCCGCCTCGAACGCCCGGGCCTGGATCCGCCCGACCTCCTCCGACGCGTCCTCGACGGGGTACCCGGCGTCCATCAGCATCCGCACGGCCGTCTCCAGCGAGAGCACCCCGTTGGTGTACCCCTTGACCACCTCGTCGAGGACGCCCGCCCGGTCCGTCGGCGTGTGGGGCCCCCAGACGATCCGCGCCGACAACGTCTCCCCCGCTGGCCAGCCGTCGGCCTGGCCCGCCTGGAAGAGGCGCTGCGTCATCTTCATCAACAACCGGTACTTGTGCGCGCGGGCCAGACGCATCGAGGAGACGAGCGAATCGAGCGGGCCGAGCGCCAGTTGAAGGGTGTAGCCCGACGGGACACTCGACGGGTCGAGCGTGCCGAGGCCGGCGGCCGTGATCCGCGACGCAGAGGCGATCCGGTCCATCAGATGATCGCTGCGGGCCCGCAACTCGGCCAGCTGCGGGGAAGTGTCGAGGGCGTCCATTCGGCCGCTCTCGCCGAGCTGCCACACGGCGCCGGCGCGCACCTCCACCGGAATGGGCTGCCCAGTGGCGCGGTCGCGCGGCAACTGCGCACCAGCGAGGCCGATGATCGGCGTGCCGGTCACCGCGCTCGCGGACGAGCCGTCGGAGTCCGTGGCCGCCAGCTCGTCCAGCCCCTGGAGCACCTTGGCGAGGATGGACTGTCCCCACTGGTCTCCTGAGTGCGGGATCGTGTTGCTCAAGTGGATCACCGGGATGAAGTCGATCCGCAGATCCAGCCGGTCGAGCACCACGCCGTCCGGCCTCGTCCGGTAGCGCGCCTTCCCGATCGGCAGGTTGTAGACCGTCTCGCCTCGGCGGAGGTCGTCGAGTTGCCACTCCGCATCGGTCAGGTAGCACGTCACCTCGGACAGCCGCTCCGGCTCCCACGGGTACCGCCGGGCCGGGCGTCCGGCGTCGAGCTCGTCGCCGAGCGCCGCCCGGAGCGCCGAACCGTCCTCCTCCCCGGCAGGCTCGATGCCCCCGATCTCCCACGTGATCCGGCGGACCTTCGCCTTCACTCCCCGCGCCGGGTTCTCCGGGATCTCCCACGCCAGGTGGACCCGGTTCGGGAACTCGGTGTCCGGCTCGTCCGGCCATTCCGGGAAGTAGAAGCCCGGGTCGTAACTCCGCACAGTGGGACGCGCCTTGGCCGCATCCCAGGCGAGCACGTAGACGCCGTCGCCACTGAGGACGGCGGTGCGCTCCGTCTGCTGCATCCGCAGAGGCAGCAGTTCGTCCTCGGCCCACTGCCGGAGCCGGCCCTGTGCAGCCGCCGCCTCGACTGCGCCTTCGGGCGGATTCTCATCGTCGGCATGCTCGGCACCGACCACAACGACGTGCTGCTCGCTGCCGAGGAGGTAGCCGAGCGCGACCTCCACGAGCTTCGACGCGTCGCCGAGTTCACGGCGCTCCAGCGCGGCGTCGTCCCCTGTGGCCGCCGCAAGCTGGCCGGCCTGGTTCGAGTCGTAGGCGGCGAGCAGCTTGTACGCGGCCAACCGCCGAAGGTCTTCCTCGGGCAGCCACGTAGCGGCTAGCTCCGGGAACACCCCGCTTCCCGGGCGCCGGGTGTTCATCGGCGCCTTGTAGTTCAGCCAGCTCCAGCCGTCGATCAAGATCGAGCGCAGGCCCACAGTGCACTCCAGGCAGTCGGCCCCACGCCGCTGCCAGACTACCGGCCGCCGACCGATCGACGGCTACGGCTGCAGCGCCTGGAAGACGCAGCCCGCCTCGAAGGCGTTCCGGTCCAACGCGCCCTGCTGGTCCGGGCGCAACTTCGCCCACTCCGCTGCGCACAGCTCCCGAGACCGGACCTCGCCCCGCTGAACGATGGCCAGCTGAGCAAGGCGGCCAGCCGCCGTGGACTCCTGCTGCCAGCGGTCCCACTCCGGCGTACCTGGCTCCGGCACGGCCGCCGCCGGTTCACTCTCCGGCCAGATCAGCCACGCTGCGCCACCGCCGACAGCCAACACCCCTGCCACCGCCGCGGCTACGAACCGCCCCCTCAGCTTCATGACCGGACGCTACCAGCGGCCGGCTTCCGGTCGCTGGGCAAGGCCGACGGGGGCGTGCGACAGCGCAGGATCCCACAGCGGATATCGGTTATTCACAGGATTCATCAAACTCGCAACGCGAGACCGCAAATCTCCCTAGCCTCGCGACTGCGGTGACGGCCTGTCACTTCACTCTCCCGTTGGCGCATTCACGAGGACGAGAGGGGGTGATAAGCATGGCCAAGTTCAAGGCGATCATGACTGCCATGGTCAGGAAGTTGCGAACGCCACCGTGGTCCGACCGAGGCAACCAGGGGTTCGTGCACCTGGTCCGCCTGGCGCAGTTCGCAGCTGCCCTGGCAACCATCGCGGCCCACTACCACTGGTGACCTCGGCCTCCGC
This sequence comes from Kitasatospora sp. NBC_01560, assembly GCF_045208415.1. NCBI lineage: Bacteria > Bacillati > Actinomycetota > Actinomycetes > Kitasatosporales > Streptomycetaceae > Kitasatospora > Kitasatospora sp. NBC_01560. The sequence goes on from NZ_CP109364.1 coordinate 4,294,509, forward strand.
CTACCCAGCGGGCACGGGGCGGCCCCTCGCGGGTCGCCCCGATCCACTCTCGATCAAACGACCGCGATGGATACGCCCACTACGTTAGCGACAAGCCCGAAGATGCGTGGGGAACTTGCAAACTTAGTGCATACGATGGCGATGGCGCCGCCTAATGCACTAAAGCATTCTCCCAGGTCAATGACACTCCGCTGGTCAACTCATTGATCAGTCGACCGATCAAAATCTTTATCAGCGAGCTCCTTTGGAGAGCCTTGAAGGAGGACCCAACGTGCCAGACAGGACCACCGTCGCGCTGAGGAGGCTGGCGCAGGCCAACCGGGACGTCGCCCGAGCCATGGCGAAGGACTTCCTCAATGGCACCAGCGCCAACGAGATCGCGCGGCGGGCTCGGAGCGCATTCAGCCGACCGATCGTCCTGGAGATGCTCAAAGCCGAACTGGCCACCCAAGAAGTCGCGGAGGCGTTGAACATGGCCGACCCCTTCTTCGGCAAGCTGGCAACATACGTCAACGTTGAGAACGCAGGCCGGTTCGTAACCGTCGCCGTCCCTGGAGTCGTGAACGCAAGCAACCGCCTCGGAGACGCGCTCACGATCCAGGTAGTCAAAACGATCACGGATACTGGACTCCGCCTTCGCCCGCTGGGGGGCTACCCCGCTGACACCGACCCGGCCTTCATCCTGCGTCGCGGCGAGGCCGTCGAGGTTCGGAAGACGTCTCTGTAGTCCTACTGAGCACTCAACCTACCGGCGCCCGGACAGCCGCTGGTCGTCGGCCTTCCGCGGTGGCGGCATGCTCGGATCGAGGAGGAGGTCCCACACGGCCCAGACCGACGAGTCCAGCAGATCGGGCGAGTCCTCCGTCTCCCCGAGGCCCACGAAGGTGGTCTGCTGCTCCTCCAGCTCCGCGAAGAGCCGGACCGGTCCGACGTGGTGCGCCCGCGCCTGCTCGTACACCTGGGCCACCGGCGCCGACCGGGCGCGCTTGCCGCGAGTCGCGTGCACGATCCGCCAGTTCACGGTCGAGTCGACCTCCATCAGCAGCGCCGGCAGGTAGTCGCCGCCGTTGTTCGCCTCGATGACGACGCAGTCCGCCTTGTGCTGGTGGTACAGCTCGGCCGCTCGTCGCATCGACGCCGTCGGGGTGTGGCGCCCCTGCTCGGCGTGCAGCAGGTAGGCGTGCGGTCGGCTGTCGCCGTACGTCGAGACGTTGGGGATGCCTCGGCCGGCGACGGTGAACGCGGTCTGGTCCGCGTTCTCGTGGCTCTTCGTCGCCGGGTCGATCGAGACGACAAGCCGGTCGAGCTCGGGCAGGTTCTCGGCGTGGAGGCGGAAGCCCTCGACCTCGAACATCCAACCCTTCCACAGGGCGCCTTCGACGTCTTCCAACAGCTCGCCGGACAGCTCCTGCCGGCCTTGCCGGGTGCCCGCGTACTCCTCTTCCAGTTCCTCCCGGGCGGCGGACGACAGGTTGGCGTCGTTCTCGCTCATGTGGCCCCGGGTGAGGACCACGCGCGGCTGGTCGCCGCCTTCGCGGTGCTTCTGCTCCTGGCGGCGGCCTCGCTCAACCAGCCGCTTGACGTGCGGCAGCGGCTTCGGCGTGGTGGAGATCAGCATCTGCGGGGAGTCCGCCTCGCGCAGGCAGAACCACGCCATGTCGTAGACCTCCTGCGCGGTGTTCCGCGACCAGGCGGCGTACTCGTCGCACCAGACTTTGTCGAACGCCCAGCCGCGCAGGTTGTCCGGCGTCTCGGCGCCGAAGCCCCGGATCACGGTGCCGTTGCGCAGCCGGATCGTGGTCTCGCCGAGGCTGGAGTTGTACTTCGCGATGTCCTCCGGCGGGATGATCGCCAGCAGCCCGGACTTCGGGGAGTCGAAGCAGATGTCCCGGACGAGCGTGGCGTTCTTGGCGATCACCGCGATCTGCAACCCGGGCGTCTTCGCCCACTCCCTGACCGCCTCGGCCGCGGTGCGGGTCTTGCCCCAGCCTCGGCCGGTGAGCAGCATCCACACCGTCCACGCCCACGCCGGCACATGCTGGGACGCGCGGGCGTGGTTGTGGAGCCAGCCCGGGTGCGGGAGGCCGTCGCAGTCCGGCCGGCCGCACGCCCAGCGGCGCCGGGACTCGTCATCGGCTCGGGCCAGGGCGGCGACCTCCGCCTGGAGCTGTCGGAGGCTCATCACGGCCGGGTTGGTGAGGGCTTCCACGCCGCGACGACGGGCCCAGCCGCTGGAGCGGGCGACCGGCTTCCGGCGGCGGGTCACGAGCTGTCCTCCTCGGCGGCGATGCGTCGTTCGAGCTCGCGGCGCAGCTGGTCCATGCGGGCTCGGCGTTCCTCGTCGGTGAGCTCTGCGGCATCCAGTGCGTCGGTGTCCGGCTGCTCCGGGAGAGCGGCGGGTTCCTCGCCGATGGCGCGGCGCTCAATGTCGGCGGCGACCTGGAAGTAGCGCAGCAGATCGCCGGGCGACAGCTCACGCGGGTCGAGGGTCTGGAGGCGGGCGACGGCCTTGGACAGGAACGCCTGGGCGAGCCGGGCGTGCCGGCGGGCGAGGTCGCGGCGGGCCTGGCGCTGCTCCGCGAGGAACAGCCGGTCCTGCTCCCGGTCCCAGGCGGAGGCCCGCAGGACCCAGGCGTACGAAGCCGACCAGCGGCCGACCAGGACCCTGGACTTGTCCAACTCTTGTGCAACCTTCGTGATACTGCGCGAAGGTCCCTGGTCGCGGTAGGTCTTGAACGCCTCGTAGGCCTTGACGGGCTCTTCGTCTTGCCGCTCCCAGGGCTCAGCCGTGATCGCGGCCACCGCTCACCTCCGGGTCGGTCTACTGGGTGTCGGCCGGGCGCGGGTCGGCGGCCAGGACGTCGAGGGCCCTCCACGGTTCGGCCTCGGGAACGCTGCCGTCCGCGATCAGGCGGTCGATGGCGCGGCGCAGCGCGGCCGCCGTCTCGACCGGAAGCTCGCGGGTGCCGAGGACGCTTTCGACGGGGGCCGTACCGCCTCGGGTCGGCTCGCCGGTGGCGGCGTCGAACCAGCCGTCGGCCAGCTCCCCCAGGTGGCGTTCGAACACGGCGAGGATCACGCCGAGCGCGGTGGCGGAGTTGCCGATCTTGTAGGCGGCGCGGGCGGTCTCCAGGGCGTCCAGCGTCGGCTCGTACTGGGTGAGGCCGGCCAGCCACCGCTGGTCGGCGCTCGCCGTGGACCGGGCGGCGTCGAAGGCTGCTTCGGCGCGCTCCAGCTCGTCGGGCAGGAACATGATCTGCACGGACGCGAAGTCGAGGTTCGCTTCGCCGAGACCGGTGACGTCGACCTTCTCCAGCAGGTCGAGCGCCTTGTCGTCGAGGCCGCTGTACTGCCGCCACTCGACGGCTTCGAGCTCGTCGTACAGCTCCTTGAGGATCGCCGGGTCGTCCTGGCCGACGATGGCGTTGTGGGAGAGCTGGAGGGCGATCTGCCGCTGCCGGGGCAGCGGCTCGGTGATCTCCAGCCAGCCGATGCGCCGCAGGTCCGCCTCGATGCTGGCCGCGACGCGGTGGTTCCCGGACAGGACGATCCGGTGGCCGGCGTCGTTCCAGACGAGGGGGGTGGAGGTGAGGCAGCCGTCCCGCTTGATGTTCTCGACCAGCTGCCGGAACTGCTCGTGGGGCATGAACCGCGCGTTGACGTCGAGGAGCGTCAGGTCCCTCGGGTCGCCTTCGACGTAGACGGGGCGGGCAAGCTGCTGCTCGGTCACTGGGGGTTCTCCAGGGCGTAGCCGGTGCGGCGCGGGCGGCCGGTCCGGGTGGTGGAGGTGGGGTGGAGGACGCTGGTTCGGATCCAGCGGGGCCGCTTGCCGGTGTCGGCGTCCACGATGTGGGCGGTGGCGTGGCCGGGGATGTGCGACTCGATCCGGATGCGGCGGCCTTCGTCGAGCGGGTGGCAGGCGACGTAGGTCTGGCCGGGCAGGATCGTCATGGCGTGTTCTCCGGGGTGTTGGGGGTGGGGGTGCCCCACCTCGTGGTCCAGGTGGCGTACGCGGTGGCGAGGTCGTGTTCGCCCATCGCGCCCTGGTACTGGAGCTGGAACTTCCAGGCGTCGTCGGTCGCCGGGCTGCGCTTGGTGAGGCGCAGCAGCCCGCGGTACTTCATGGACACCGGGTTGTTGCTGAACGCGGTGGTGCTCACGGCCCGGACGCGGCGGGAGAAGGCCCGCTGGCAGAGGAGCTGCGCCTCGGCGCTGGTCGCGGCGAGGACGATCAGCTTGGACAGTCGGGGGTAGTCGGTGGGCGCCACGGCGAAGTCGGACAGCAGGTACACCTCGTCGGGGGTGTAGGTGCTGGGGGACATCGCGAACACGCCGATGATCCGGCCGGCCGCCTTCACGGCGACGGCGAGGTTCGCGGCGCCGGGCGCGATCCTCGGGTTGAGGTAGCGGGAGCGCAGCGCGTTGAACTGGCCGGGCTTGAGGAGGGAGAGGGTGAGCGGCCCGTTGATCTCCTCACCGCGGCGCAGCCGGGGCACGGTGACCGGGTCGATGGGCTGGCGGGGGGCGACGATCCGGGTCGGGGCCTTGGAGGCGTAGACGTAGAACGGCGCGGCCCTCGGGGTGGCCTTGATGACGCCGCGCAGGTGGGGGCGCAGCTCTTCGACGTCATGGTTGGAGGCGGTGAGCCAGTAGGGCCGGTCGGTGATCGCGCCGAGCACGCTGACCACGTCGTCGTCCGAGAGGGGCGCGTACTCGGGGGCGTCCCAGTCGAAGTGGGTGTTCAGGGGCTCGTAGAGCTTCTCGTAGCCGCCGCCGTAGAAGGGAGGGAAGCTGCACACCGGGGCGTCGCTGGGGACCGCCTGGAGCCAGGACCGGACGTCTTCGGCCTGGTAGGAGGAGAGTTGGAGGTCGGTGCGGCCCAGCTTCTCGGTGGTCTCGGTGTGCATGGCCTGCCACTGCTCCCGGTAGGAGCGGACGACCCGCTGGTGCCACAGGCCGTCCCGGTCGACGGAGGCGAGGAAGCGGGTGCCGAGCATGAGGGTGGCGACTGTGCCGACGCCGTCGTCCAACGACTCTTCGAGCCAGCCGAGTTGTTCCCTGGACTCGTCGCGGAGTCGGATGCCGACGGGCTGGCTGGTGAGCCACCGTCCGATGGCGGTGGTGTAGATGGAGACGTCGGAGGAGTGGAGGGCGAAGCCCAAGTCGGCGATGGACCGTTCGATGGTGAAGTTCCCGCAGCACGGGACGTAGACCGGGCCGGCGGGCCACTGCCGGGCGGTCTCGCGCACGATCGAGCGCATCGGGCCGGGGATCGTGCCCTGGAACATGCGGTCCTCCCGGGGGTGAACGTGGAAGCGCCCGGTCCGGGGGTGGGGTCCGGGCCGGGCGCTGTGTTGGAACCTAGCACACTTCGATCATTTTAGATTTGAATCGTGCAACCTATCTCTTTGTCGCCGTCGACGCCGAAAAGAGGATCGGTGCCGACGGCATCGGTGCCCTCACCCGCCAGAAGGACGTCTTGCACGGGCGGCACCTCGTAGCCGTAGTCCTCGGGCCCGAAGTCCAGCCAACTCGGCCGGCCGCTCACAGGAAAGTGCCCTGCTCGTACGGGCTGGGGCCGGCCACCGGGCCGAGCTCGCGAACCTGGTCGCCGGTGACCTCCAGCCACCATTCCGCGAAGATCCGCCGGTGGCACCACTCGTCCGGCTTGGCGAGGTCTTCGAAGCAGAGGAGCACCAGGCGCTGCTCCCCTTCCCGTTCGGCGATGGCGCCCAGCCGCTCGGCGATGCGGTGCGCGCCGAGCACCGCCAGGTCCGCCCGGTAGGCGGCCGTGAACTCCGGCTGGGGCCTGGTGAAGTAGGCCGCGCCCGGCGCCAGCTCCGCCACGGTGTGGAGGAGCTGGTAGGGCAGCCGGAACCGCGGGGCGCCGCGCGTGATGCGCACCGGCACGCCCTGTTCGGGCCGGAACTGCTGGAACCTGGAGGTGAACAGCGTGATCGCCGGGTTCATTCTGGGGACTTCCTTTCGACAGAGACGGGGAGCCCGCCGCCGAGGCGACGGACTCCCATTTCCTATCCGTCGGGGATTCGGTGGAGGATCTTCTCCCGCCTTCCCCGAAGGGGGCCAGGGGGGTGGGCGACCGCGAGCCGCCCACCCCCCGGCCGTCACGCCTTGGCCGGCTCGGCCGCCTTCGCTTCCGGCTTGGGCTTCGGCGCCGCAGTCGCCTTGCGGGCGCGCGGGGCGGCGGGCTTGGGCTCCGCCTTCGCCGGCTCCGGCTTGGCCGCCGAGGCCGCCGTCTTCTTCGCGGCGTTGGTCTGGGCGACGGTCACCGCGGCCTCGTGGATGCCGTTGGCCTGCCGCAGGACGCGGCGGGCCATGGTCACCCGGTTGGCGAGCTTGTCGATCTCGCGCACGTACCGGGCGAGGTCGCCGCCGAGGATCTTGGCCAGCTCCTCCGGCTTGTGCTTGGTCAGCTCGTCCAGGAGCGGCATGATCGCCTCCACCTTGGAGAGCTTGTCGGCCGCCTTCGCCTTCTCCTTCTTCCGCTTGTCCTGCTCGTCAAGCGAGGGGCCCTCCTCGGTGATCAGCGAGGTCTGCTGCTCCGCCATCTTGAGGCCCTGGGCGAAGTTCGCGGCCTCGATCTCGCTGTCGAAGTCGCCGCGGACGTAGCGGTTGGCGGCAATGATCTGGTGCTGCGGGGACAGCTGGGCGATGTGCCAGGCCAGGTTCGGCTTGATCTCCCCCTTCTCGACCATGGCGGCGACCTCGGGGCGCAGGGTGAGAAGGCCGAGCCGCCACTTGATGTGGGTCTCGGTCTTGCCGAACTGCGCGCCGATCTTCGCGGCGTCCCAACCGAGCGCGGCGAGGTCAGCGTAGGCGCCGGCCTCCTCCAGGATCGTCATGTCGGCCCTGACCACATTTTCGGTGATCGAGAGGATATAGGCCTCGATGTCGTTCATGTCCTCGATGACCCTGGCCGGGATGTCGGCCAGGCCGGCGTCCTTGGCAGCCCGCCAGCGCCGCTCGCCCATGATGAGCAGGTAGGGAACGTCCTTGCCCTCGACCGGACGGACGGCGACCGGCTGGAGAACGCCGACCTGCTTGATCGATGCGACCAGCTCCTCGTGCTTCGCCTCGTCGAAGAACTTACGGGGCTGCTCCGGGTTCGCCATGATCTGGTCGATTTCGATCTGCTTGAACATTTCCTGCTCCCTCTCTCCGCCCCGGCATTGCCGGTGGCTTTCAACTTGATACTTATATCTTAGTCGCATTCACCTCTAATGCAATAAGAAATGGAAAGGGAATTCGGGAATTACCTTATTTGAATTCAGGGCTCATTTCGCATTCATCGCCCTCGCGGTGGCACCGGTAGGCGGCGCCCCCGCCCACGACGACCCGGCGGCACGAAGGGCACGCCCGACTCCAGGCCTCCGGCGGCTTCGGGGCCGGCGGGTGGCGACGTCCGGCGACTGCGGCCCGGCATCGCGCTCGCAGTGCCGCTTCCAGCACCGCGCGGTGCTCCTCCGCGTCGGGGTCCACCTCGACCGCCGTTGGCCCGGGGCGCAGAGCCGGGGCGGGGCGCAGGGCTGCGGGGTACGCCTCGGCGAGGAGTCGGGCGAGCGGGCCGTACCGCTCCCGCAGCAGGCGCGCGTAGAAATCCGGGTCGTCAATGTCAGTTGAATGGGCAACCATGTGACCCCTCATGCGTCTACGAATGAGAAGGCCCGCCCTCGATCGATCCGGGGGCGGGCCTGGGGTCGACGGTGCCGCGCCATCAGCCGACCCGCGTTGGCGCGGTGGGCTCCTCGCAGGCGGGGCGCGGGGGGTCGACCGCCTGCGAGGAGAGCTGATGGCGCGGCACTGCCGGCCGCCCCCGCCTGCGAGACGCGGCGGGGTCGACACTTGGAAGCTAGCACGCTCGATTCAGTCGTGTCACCTATCTTCACCGACAGGTGGACTTAGTTCGGTTCTCCCACCTGACGCTGAGACCCCGGGGGCGTCACCACCAGGGCATCAATGACGTTGCGCGCTGCCGACCACGCGTCCCCACCGCCGCCGGTCAGCACATTGGGCCGCTCCCTCGCAAGTTCCCGTATCCGCTCGGCGTCCAGCTCCACCACCAGAGATCACCCTCCCCAACGAGCCGACCGCCTGTGGCTGGGCGCCGGCATCCCTCGGCGCGCAGCGACCCACCCAGCGGCGCCACGCCTCCCCACCTTGAGGATCTTGCGGGGACGTGAAAGAAGTGTCAAGTTAATCGCATAAAGTGACCACACGTCGGCAGGCGGGGCTGGCACTGGGGAGCAGGCGCGTGCACGCACGATGGGGGGACGGGGAAGACGATGGCGCTGGATCAGGACGCCGCGGCCGAACCGACCCTGGCCGGCAAGCTGTTACTGCTGCTGCGCCTTCGCCGTTCACCTGACGGTCACATCCCCAGCGCCCGCGACGTCTCGAACTGGTCGACCGAGCCAGGCCACCTGCGCCCGGCAATCTCGCACACCCAGACAAACGACCTGATAAACGGCCGGAACGCGAACCCGACGTCGGCTACGCTCACCGCACTGGCGCGCGCGCTCGATGCGCCGGCAGCGTTTCTCCTCCCCGGGTGGAACGACCTGACAGCTCTGCGCGTCCTCCACGAGCATGAGGCAGCCTGCGAAGCCGTGAGGCACATGGACGGCCTCGGGGTAGAGGACATGGCTCGAATCGTGGAGGCGGTAAAGCACATTCGCAAGGAGCGGGGGCTCCCGGCGTCCGTGCCCAAGGTCCCGGTGCCGCCTGCCGGAGTCGATCAACCACGCTGGGGCCGTCCCCGGCATCGACTGTCGTTCGCCGAGGCTGCCCAGCGGGCCGCCGACGACTTGGAAGGAATATGACTCCGTGGACGGGCTGATCTTCGGTGTCTGTGCAACGGCCACCGCGCTCGGGGCCGCGCTCTGCATCCGGTATGCCTACAGGCGCCGCAGCGAACCCACCTACCAGGTGGCGCGGTGGGCGCGCGTTGTTGCTCTGGGGGTCTGCTCCCTCGGCTCGCTGAGCGCCGTGCCCGCCGTCGCGGACATCATCAACGAGAGCATCGGCGTCCTGGCCGGTGCGAAACTCATTGCCCACCTCTGCGCGATCACCTTCTGCGCGTGCCTCCAGATCATGATCGTGGACTGGATGTACGAGCGGCCCTACATCTCCAGCGGTGTCTGGGCCCGGATCGCCCTCGTGACCTGCGTGATCGCCGCCCTGACCCTGCAGTTCTTGGCGACGAACAACCAGGGCCTGGAGTTCACGACCGACAACGCGGGCGAGCCGCACATCGCCGCCTACCTGCTGACCTACCTGGCGTTCACCGCAGTCGCCAGCCTGGAGATCGCCGTGCTGTCGGCCGGCATGGCCGTGCACTCGTGGCGGGGCCGCCGGATGGCCGGCGTGGGCCTGGCCCTGGTCGGGCTCGGCGGCGCTGCCAGCGTCGCCTACACCATCAGCAAGGGCGGCTACCTGATCGCCTACCAGCTGTCCCACCCATGGAACCTGGAGACGGAACAGGCGATCTCCTCGCCGCTCGCTGGCATCGGCGTCCTCCTCGTCGCCGCCGGCCTGTGCATCACGCTGGCGGGCAGTCGCCGAGCTGCGGTCCACCGGTAGTACGAAGCCGTTCCGGGGCGGTTAGGTGCGCGGGGCGGCGGGCTCGTCCCACACACGCCAGTCGAGAGCGACCCTGTCACCGTCGACGGTGCGCGAGCCCCGGCCGGCGGGGTAGATGGCGATACGGGCGAGCATCGCCCCGATGATCGCGCGCCTGGACCGCATGGGCGCGTGCTGCCACCATCGGATGAGGTCAGGCACCTCGGCTCTGGGCAGGAACTCCAGCTGATTGAGGAAGCGCAGGCGCTCGGCGTCCTCCTCGATCAGCCGGTCGAGGTCGCGCTGCGCCTCGTGGAGGCGGTTCACGAGCTCGCGGCGGGCCGCTTCGACGGTCGCTGGCACGGTGTCGTCCGCGGCTTCGCGCAGGACGGGGGACTTGCCGTACCGGGATTCCAGGGTTCGGCGAGCGGACCGGTTCTCGGCCAGGCGCTGCTCGATCGACGGGCGTTCGGCGAGCAGGGTGTCCCGGACCTGCTCGATGACCGCCTGGACCTCGGGCTTCGCAAGCTCGGCGAGGACGTGTTGGACGATGTAGGGCTCCCCCAGGTCGGCGGAGAGTCTGACCTTGCCGCAGCCGCCCGGGTGCTGCCGTGTGCTCGGTGCGCAGCGGTAGCCTCTCGTGCCGCTGTTGGACGGGGCCGAGCTGATCGGCGTCCCGCACAGCCCGCACACGAACTTGACCGCGTCCTCGCCGGTCAGCAGGTACTCGCGGTCTTCGGTCCTGCTGGCCGGGCGCTTAGCCTGGTTGTGCTGCTCCAGCTGTTCGAAGGTCTCGCGTGAGATCGCCCTCGGCTCGCCGACGTCGACAAGCTCGCCGTTCTCGTCTCGGGCCAGGCCGGCGATCGCCGGGTTCGCCAGGATCTCCGCCAGGGTTGCGGGTCGCATCCGGCCGCCCATCGTGGACCGGTGGCCCTCGGCGAATACCCAGTCGGCGATCTGCGGCCATGGTTGGTCGGCGAGGCGGCGGCTGGCGGCGTTCGCCAACACCGCCGCCTCGGCGTCGTTCAACCGCTTTCGCGCCGCGTCAGCGAACCCAAACAGCCTCGGCATGTTGATTGTCCTTTCAGGCCCATCGCCGAACCCGGCGCGCACCCTGCCAGCCAAATTAGGTTACACGGCTGCAAGGCAAGTCGTTACCTGTCGAGTCAGATCGTGACACATCAGGAAGCGATTTCGCGCGCAACTGTCACGCTCATCTCAACTCCGAGGTAGGTGCGCAACTCGGCCGTCGGCACCTTGATGGTCTGCCCCAGGGTCAGCAGCCGAACGGGGAACTCGTCGGCCTTGATCAGCTCGTAGGCCTTGTTCACCCCGATGTTCAACGCGCGCGCAGCGACCTGAACGCTTACCGCTGTCGGCAACGCCAGCAGCTCGGCCTCGCTCATGCCCTGCGCGGTGTCCCTCGACTGGACACGCTTCGCGCCGCTCTCGGTCATCTCAATCCGCCGTTGTCTCCCCCACGCCAGCGTCCTTGCAGCATACAGAGCTGTCTTACAACCCGCGCAACCTAGTGATCAACCGTGAGCAAGAAACGGGATCACGCTTCACCGGTGATCCCGGCAGGCAGAAGCATCACGATCAACAGCGCAGGGGAAGCAAGTGGCCAAGCGCAAGCCGGTCTTCAAGGGCACCACCTATCGCCGGTGCGGCTGCAAGGGCGCGGTGATCGATGACGCGGGCAACCCGGAGTTCGCCGCCGACGGGCAGCCCAAGCTCCGCGCGCTCGGCGACAACTGCCCGGAACTTCGGAAGCGGGACCACGGATCCTGGTACTACTACGTCGAACTGCCGCCGGGGCTCGACGGGAAACGCCGGCGCCCCCGCAAGGGCGGCTTCGAGTCGAAGACCAAGGCCGAGGAGGAGGCCACCAAGCTGTGGCTGCTCGCCCACGACGGCGTGGACGTGCTCTCCGACGAGACCGCCGAGGAATTCCTGCGTCGCTACCACGCCGAGCGCACCGACCTGAAACGGTCCACCCACAACGACTACGGGGACTACATCGAGCGGGTCTACATTCCCGCCTTCGGCAAGGTCAAGATGCGAGACCTGAGCATCGTCCACATCAAGGCGATGTTCCGCGGCATTGCCGAACAGAACGTCGTGCATCAGAAGAACCAGGACGACGCAGACGCCGCCCTGGTGGCGGAGCGCGCGGCGCACGCAGCGTGGAAGGTCGGCGGGCCCCGGAAGGACCCTGCCCTGCGAGCCAGCTGGAAGGCCGCGCAGGCGGCGCTGAAGGCTGCCCGCGCGAAGCCACGTCACATCACTGGGCCAGGGACGCAGTTGAAGCTGAAAAACACCCTGAGCGGAGCGTGCAAGGCGGCGATGGTCGAGGGCCTGATCGCCGAGAACCTCACCGTCGGCATCGTCCTCCCGAAGTACGTCCGGCCCAAGCCTCTCGTCTGGACCCCAGCCCGGGAGAAGGCGTACCGGGAGACCGGCAAGATACCCGGCCCGGTCATGGTCTGGACGCCCGAGCAGGCCGGCCACTTCCTCGACCTGGTCACCGGACACCGCCTCTACCCGTTCTTCCACCTCATGGCGTTCCGGGGGCCCCGCCGCGGGGAAGCACTCGGGCTCGGCTGGGCCGAAACAGACCTCGACGTGCACGGCACCGTCAACATCATCGAGCAACTCGTCACGGACTCGGTCGAGGTCTGGGAGGACACCCCCAAGAGCGAGAGCGGCGACCGCACCATCACCCTCGACTCCGAGACATGGCGGCTGCTGCTCGCCTGGAGGCAACGCCAGCAGGCGGAGCGGGAGGAATGGGAGAAGAACGACGTGAAGGCGTGGACGAACTCCGGGAAGGTCTTCACACAGGAGGACGGCACGCCCTACCACCCGGACACCGTCTCGCAGATCTTCGACCGCCTCGTCGAGAAGCACGACCTGCTGCCGATCAACCTCAAGGACCTGCGGGCGCTGGCGGCGTCGCTGTCGCTGGCGGCCGGGCTCGCCATGAAGGCGATCCAGGCCCTGCTGGGCCACGCCTCGTACAACCTCACCGCCAACACCTACACCGCCCTCATGCCGCAGTTCGACCGCGCCAACGCCGAGGCCCCCCTCTCCATCGTTCCCCGCGCAAGCACGACAGGTCTCCCCGAAGCATCTGGCGACGAGGTCCTCGACTCCGTGATGGAGATGCTGCGGACCCTGGCGCCCAATGCCGGCACGCTGATCCCGAAGGTGGCCGCGTCCATCGTGGCGGTCGTGCGGGGCGCCGCTCCGGCCGACGAGCGGCCAGCAGGCACCGCCGAAGCTGCCCCGCCGACGGGCTCCGCGAGCGGACGCATCCCCCGGTCTGTCCCCACGGAGGAGGCCGCCTGACAGCGCGTCCCCACCTTGTCCCCACCGGACGCCAAAACCCCCTCCAGGAGACCCTGGAGGGGGTTTTGTCTAGACCAATTCACCTATCCGCAGGCCCCTGACCTGCGACGGAAGCGGAGCCCCCTGTCGGATTCGAACCGACGACCTTCGCTTTACAAGAGCGGTGCTCTGGCCAACTGAGCTAAGGAGGCATGGTGACCGTCCGCGACGTGGTCACGGCGGCACCGGGGGCAGTCTACCGGGCGGGGGTGGGGCGGTGGTGGCATATCCGGGGGTTGGGAGAGCGCGGGACGGAGGGGGCGGGCGTGATGGAACCGATGCCGAAATTCAGGTGGACCGGGGCTGACAAGCGGCGTAGGCGCAGGTAGCGTCGCCTGGAGTTGGTTCGCCCGGTGGTTCAGACCACTACCGGCGGGCCGGCGCACGACATCCACCTTTACTCGGATCGTCCGGCACGTTCCTGCCGGTGAAGGAGAGCACAGCCATGGCTTCTGTGACGTACGACAAGGCGACCCGTGTCTACCCCGGGGCCGACAAGCCCTCGGTCGACGGCCTGGACCTGGAGATCGCGGACGGTGAGTTCCTCGTCCTGGTCGGCCCCTCGGGTTGTGGCAAGTCGACCAGCCTCCGCATGCTGGCCGGCCTGGAGGACGTCGACGGCGGTGCCATCCGCATCGGCGACCGTGACGTCACGCACCTGCCGCCGAAGGACCGGGACATCGCCATGGTGTTCCAGAACTACGCGCTGTACCCGCACATGACCGTCGCCGAGAACATGGGCTTCGCGCTCAAGATCGCGGGCGTCAACAAGAGCGAGATCCGCACCAAGGTCGAAGAGGCCGCGAAGATCCTCGACCTCACCGAGTACCTCGACCGCAAGCCGAAGGCGCTCTCCGGCGGTCAGCGCCAGCGTGTCGCGATGGGCCGCGCGATCGTCCGCGAGCCGCAGGTCTTCCTGATGGACGAGCCGCTGTCGAACCTGGACGCCAAGCTCCGCGTCTCGACCCGCACCCAGATCGCCGGCCTGCAGCGCCGCCTCGGCATCACCACGGTGTACGTCACCCACGACCAGACCGAGGCGCTCACCATGGGCGACCGCGTCGCGGTGCTCAAGGGCGGCGTGCTGCAGCAGGTCGACACCCCGCGCAACATGTACGACCGGCCCGCCAACCTCTTCGTGGCCGGCTTCATCGGCTCGCCCGCGATGAACCTGATCGACGTCCCGCTGGTGGACGGCGGCGTGAAGTTCGGCGGCTCGGTCGTCAACATCTCCCGCGAGGACCTGTCCGGCGCCGGCACCGACAAGTCGGTGACCGTCGGCGTCCGTCCGGAGCACTTCGAGATCGTCCCGAGCGGCGGCATCGAGGGCGTCGCCGTGACGGTCAACGTGGTCGAGGAGCTCGGCTCCGACGGCTTCGTCTACGGCACCACCAAGCTCGGCGGCGAGGACAAGGACCTGGTCGTCCGGGTGCACGGCCGTCAGATCCCGGCCCGCGGCGAGACGATCCACGTCGTGCCGATCGCCAACGAGACCCACGTGTTCTCCACCAGCAGTGGCGCCCGCCTGAGCGGCTGAGCCCCGCGGTACCGCACCGGCCGGGCCGAGCGCCCGGGCCGGAGCGGTGCGGCACGGAGCCCCGTCGGACCACGCCCGGTCCGGCGGGGTTCCGTCGTTGCGGACCGCCAGCGGACCGGGCCCGCGCACCCTCCGCCGGTGCCGCTGTCAACACCGTGAAGGGACGAAACCGGACACGGTGTCACTCGATGGTGTAACGGAGGGCGATCCGGGCCGCACCCAGCGCTACTCTCCTGAGCGTGAAGCAGCTTGTTCGCCGCATCGGCCAGACGATCGCCCTGACCCTCCCCGTGGTCCTGGTGACCACCGGCACCCTCGCCGTGACGAGGGTCCCGTGGGCACCCCCGACCAGCCTGGACCAGCAGGTGGTGGCGGCGTCCAGCGGGGACGGCGCCGGCATCGGACGGGCCTCCGTCGGCAAGGCGCCGGACGGCCTCGCCCCGCAGGACGCGCTGCGGGTCGCCGTGCTGGACGAGCTGCGCGCCCACAACCCGGGCACCGCGCTGGACCTGCTGGAGCGCTCGATGCGCGAGCAGCCCGCGCTGACGCCGTACTGCTCCTCGCTCGCCACCGAGCTGGGCAAGGCGGCGGTGCGCAAGTACCAGGGCGACGTCCAGCGGGCGCGCTCCTACGCCCGCCCGGTGTGCGACGGCTCGTTCGCCTCGGGCACCGCCGGCTGACCGACAGCCGCGGCGCGGAACCGGCCGACGCCCACGGGCCGGCCGACACCCACGAGCGGGCCGACAGCACAACAGCGGCAGCCTCACCGCCCCCGCCCGGGCGCGCGCCTATTGTGCTGGCATGACCGCTGACCCCACGCCCCCGCCGGCGCCGCAGCCCCCCGCGCCCCAGCAGACCGTCGTCTCGCAGGCCGTCATCCTGGCCGGCGGCCAGGGCTCCCGGCTGCGGCCCTACACGGACGACCGGCCGAAGCCGCTGGTCGAGATCCCGGGAACGGGCACGCCGATCCTCGGGCACCAGCTGGCCTGGCTCGCCGCCGAGGGGGTCACCGACGTGGTGATCTCCTGCGGGCACCTGGCCGACGTCCTGGAGGAGTGGCTGGACCGGGCCGACCTGCCGTTGCGGGTCCGCACCGTGGTCGAGGCCGAGCCGCTCGGGCGCGGCGGCGGGCTGAAGTACGCCGCCAAGGCGCTGCCCCGGCCCGACGAACCCTGGTACGCCACCAACGGCGACATCTGGACCAGGTTCAGCCTGCGCGACATGGCCGCCTTCCACCACGAGCGGGGCGCCCTCGCGACGCTCGCGCTGGCCCGGCCGCGGATCCCGTGGGGCGCGGTGGAGACCGACCAGTTCGGGAACGTGCTGGACTTCATCGAGGCCCCGCCCTCGCCGTTCCTCATCAACGCCGGCCTGTACGTGTTCAGCCCGGACTTCGCCGAGCTGCTGCCGGACGTCGGCGACCACGAGCGGACCACCTTCCCGCAGCTGGCGCGCGGCAAGCGGCTGGCCGGCTACCAGCTGCCGCAGGGCGTCTACTGGCGGGCCATCGACACCGCCAAGGACCTCACCGAGGCTGCCAAGGAGCTCGCCGCCGGGGCCGGCCGCACGCCGTAGCGGCCCCCCTTGCCCCACCCCGAAGCCCGGGACGCCCCTGGGCGGCCCGCCCAGGCCCTCCCAGGCCCGCGCAGGCCCTCCCAGGACCCGACCAGGGCCCGCAGGGCTCCCCGCGGCCGGCGGCCGGACACCGCCGGGCACGGCCGGACACGACATCGGCCGGGTGCTCCCCCACGGAGCACCCGGCCGATGTCGTTCCCCCGAGGGATCCGACGGCCCGTCAGGTCGACGTCGGCGACCCCGGACGGGAGCTGCGCGCACCGCCGCCGGACAGCTCGGCCAGCGGCCCGCTGCCCAGCACCCCGCCCAGCAGCCCCGAGCCGGAGCTGCTCTGGCTCGGCCGGGGCGCCGTCCCCGAACCGCCCGGCGCCGGCGTACTGCGCTGCGCGGGGGACGATCCGGCCGGCGGCGCGGCGGCCGAGGGTGCGGCCGGTGCCGGGCTCGCGCCGCTCTCCGGCTTCGTCGACCGCGCCTTGCCGCTCGGAGTGGCCGTCGCGGCCTTCGGCGAGGCCGGGGCCGAGGGTGCGGCCGGCGGGGCGGAGGAGCTCGCCGCCGGCGAGGCGGGACGGGACGGAGCGGGCGAGGGCGAGGTGGACGAGCCCTGCCCGCCGGGGGCCGCGGAGGGCCCGCCGCTCGGCCAGACCGGCGTGCCGTAGTCGGTGGCCGGCCGGGACGGCGCGGGGTGCGGGCGGCCGCCGGTGCGGACCGCCGCGCCCAGCATCGACCCGAGCAGCAGGGTCAGGCCGACCACCACCGCGGTGACGACCGAACCCCGGCGCAGCACCCGGCGGCGGAGCGCCGCCGGCGCGTCGGAGCCGTACCGGCGCCAGGCCTCCAGGTTGAGCCGCCCGTCCAGCGAGCCGAACGGTGCTCCGGCGATCAGCAACGGGCTCCAGGCCGCCAGGAAGATCAGGTCGGGTGTGTCGTAGACCGGTACGGCCCGCCAGCTGACGGTGAACAGCAGCGCGGCGGAGAGCAGCATCGCGGCCCCGGCCGCGAGCCGCTGCCAGAGGCCGAGGACGGTCAGCACGCCGACCACGATCTCGGTGAACGACACCACCAGACCCGCGCCCACCGGGTGCGCCATGGCGAAGGTGAGGAGCGGTTCGGCGACCTTCCAGGGGTGCAGCGAGGAGAGCCACCGCATCATCGAGCCGCGCTCACCGCCGTCGAAGTACACCGGGTCGCAGAGCTTGCTGAACCCGGCGTAGACGGAGAGCGAGCCCAGGACGGCCCGCAGCGGCAGCAGCACCAGCCCGAGGTCGACCCGGCGGCCGGGGTACCAGGGCTGCTTGCCCTCGGCCGTCGTGGCGGAGACCTCGGGCAGCTCGCCGCTGGGTGTCCACCCCTGCGGCGCGCCGACCGGTCCGAGGCCGGCCTCGGTGGCGGTCCCGCCGCCCTCGCGCGGCTGGCGCGGGACGGTCCGGGCCCCCGTGTAGGAGGGGATGACCTGGGTGTCCGCGTCCGCCGCGGATCCGGGGCCGCGCCCGCCGACCCCGGCCGGCGCGGGCACGCCGGTGAGCCGGACGGCCTCCAGCAGCCGGGTGGCCGCGAGGTCCCCGGGGGGTGCCTGGCCGGTCCAGGTGACGGCGGTGACCCGGCCCTTGCGGCGCGGCGCTCCCGCGCCGCCGGCCCCGGCCAGGGCCGGCACGGCGGAGACGGGCACGACGACCTGCGGGGTGACCAGCGGACGACGGATCAGGCCCTGGGTGGCGTAGGGGTCGCCGAACGCGGCGCCGGTGGACAGCAGTCCGGCCGGAGCCTCGATCAGCGGCGCCACCGGGGTGCCGAGCCGGAGCCGGAAGCTCGCCTGGGTGCTGCTGAGGCGCGCGGGGTCGGACGGCACCTTGACGGTGTTGAGGCCGGGGCCCGCGTCTATCCCGGTGCTGCCGCCGCCCAGGAGGGGGCGCCGAGGTGTTCTGGTGTCCACACCCGTCTAACCGGGTGACACCCGGTTAGGACACTCTCCCGGGTGGATGTCCGGCACCGACTTGAAGTGATCATGAGAAAAGCGATCGGGCCCGGTCGGGCCCGATCGCTTTCCCCCGGATTGCGGGCGGGCTGCGGAGAAAACCGAACTCCGCCTGCGCCGCGCCGCCCGGGTGTGCCTACTGCCCATCGGTGGTCCACCGCTGCCGACCACCGGCCGACCGCTGCCGGCCGGCCGCCGACAGGGTGCCCCCGGTGTCAGCCGACCTTGGCGCGCAGACGGGCGGCCTCGTACATCACGATGCCCGCGGCGACGCCGGCGTTCAGCGACTCGGTGTCACCCGGCATCGGGATCCGCACCCGGATGTCACAGGTCTCCGAGACCAGCCGGGACAGGCCCTTGCCCTCGCTGCCCGCGACGATCACCACCGGGCCGGCCAGCGCCTCCAGGTCACCGACCTCGGCCTCGCCGTCGGCGGCCAGGCCGACCACCGTCAGGCCGGCCTTCTGGTAGGCCTCCAGCGCGCGGGTCATGTTGGTGGCGCGGGCGACGGGCAGCCGGGCCGCGGCACCCGAGGAGGTCTTCCAGGCACCGGCGGTCATGCCGGCCGCCCGGCGCTCGGGGATGACCACGCCGTGCGCGCCGAAGGCGGCGGCGGAGCGGACCACGGCACCCAGGTTGCGCGAGTCGGTGACGCCGTCCAGCGCCATGATCAGCGCGTCCTGGCCGGCGTCCGCGGCCTCGGCCAGCAGGTCCTCCGGGTGCGCGTACTCGTACGGCGGCACCTGGAGCACCAGGCCCTGGTGGTTCATGTTCCCGGTCATCTGGTCCAGCTGCGCGCGCGGGGCCTCCATCAGCGGCAGGCCCCGGTCGTTGGCGGCCTGGAAGGCGTCGCGGACCCGGTCGTCGGTGTCGATGAACTGCATGACGTACAGCGCGGTGGCCGGCACGCCGCCCTGCAGGGCCTCGACGACCGAGTTGCGGCCGAAGACCAGCTCGGCCGCGCCGGCGCCACCGCGCCCGCCGCGCCCGCCGCCGCCGGCGCGGCGCATGCCGGCCCGGGCCTTGGCGTCCCGCTCGCGCTTGACGGCGGCGTTGGCCGCGCGCTGCTTCGGGTGCCCCTTGCGCTCCGCACCGGGCGGGGTCGGACCCTTGCCCTGGAGCGCCTTCCGGCTGTGGCCGCCGGTACCGACAGACGCGCCCTTCTTCGATCCGGGGTTGCGACGGTTCCTGCGTGCACTGTTGCCGGCCATGGCTGTACTTCCTGTCTGTCCGGCATGCCCCGGCCGCACCGGTGTGCCCGGTGGCGGCCGACGGCATGCGCTACGTCATGCGGGAGGGCCGCACCGGTCCGGTACGGCCCACCCTCACCCCGATCGTCGGATGGGGTTACTGGTTGTTGATCGTCCAGCGCGGGCCGGACGGGGTGTCCTCGATGGCCAGCCCGGCGAGGCCGAGCTGGTCACGGATGGCGTCCGCGGTGGCGAAGTCCTTGCGGGCCCGGGCCGCCTGCCGCTGGTCCAGGACCAGCCGGACCAGCGAGTCGACCACGCCGTGCAGGTCCTCGCCGCGCTCCGCCCCGGCCCAGTGCGGGTCGAGCGGGTCGAGGCCCAGCACTCCGAGCATCGCACGGACCTCGGCCAGACGCGCCACCGCGTTCTCCTTGTCGTCCGCGGTCAGGGCACTGTTGCCCTGGCGGACGGCGGTGTGCACGATGGCCAGCGCCTGCGGCACGCCCAGGTCGTCGTCCATCGCCTCGGCGAAGGCCGGCGGCACCTCGGGCGCCGCCTCGACCGGGCCGCAGCGCTCGACCACGCGCTGGACGAAGCCCTCGATCCGGCCGAAGCCGGCCTCGGCCTCGCGCAGCGACTCCTCGCTGTACTCGATGGTCGAGCGGTAGTGCGGGGCGCCCAGGTAGTAACGGAGCACGATCGGGCGCCAGCGCGCGACCATCTCGGAGACCAGCACCGAGTTGCCGAGCGACTTGCTCATCTTCTCGCCGCTCATGGTGACCCAGGCGTTGTGCACCCAGAAGTTGGCGAAGTCGTCGCCGTACGCCTTGGACTGGGCGATCTCGTTCTCGTGGTGCGGGAAGATCAGGTCGATCCCGCCGCCGTGGACGTCGAAGGCCCGGCCGAGGTACTTGTGCGCCATCGCGGAGCACTCCAGGTGCCAGCCCGGACGGCCGGGCCCCCAGGGGGTCTCCCAGCTCGGCTCGCCCGGCTTGACCGACTTCCACATCGCGAAGTCGCGCTGGTCGCGCTTGCCGGTCTCGCCCTCGCCCTCGGGCTGGCGGAGGTTCTCCAGCTTCTGGTTGGAGAGCTCCAGGTAGCCGGGGTAGGACTTCACGTCGAAGTAGACGTTCCCGTCCACCGCGTAGGCGTGCCCCTTGGCGATGAGTGCCTGCATCATCTCGATCATCTCGGGGATGTGCCCGGTGGCCCGCGGCTCGACGGTCGGCGGGAGGCAGCCGAGCGCCGCGTAGCCGTCGTTGAAGGCGCGCTCGTTGGCGTAGGCGATCTGCCACCACGGCGTGCCGAACTCACGCTCCTTGGCGATGACCTTGTCGTCGATGTCGGTGACGTTCCGGGCGAAGGTCACCTCGTAGCCGCGGTAGGCGAACCACCGCTGCATGATGTCGAAGTTGAGCCCGGACCGGATGTGCCCGATATGTGGCGCCGACTGGACGGTAGCGCCGCACAGGTAGATCGAGACACAACCCGGTACAAGCGGGACGAAGTCGCGTACCTGGCGGGTGCTGGTGTCGTACAGGCGAATGCTCACAGCGTCAAGCGTAGTGGGCATGAGGGGGTGCCCCGCGACATTCCCGAATGTCAATACCGCGGCTGCGCCGTTTCTCCACTGTGACTCAGCGGAGGCACCCCCTCCGTCGAGACCCGCCGGGCGGTCCGCTCAGAGGTTGCCGACCACCTTGCGCGGGGTGATCCGGACGACCACGCGCACGTCGTCCGGGCCGTCGAAGCGGTAGACGTCCTCGCCGCGGTACTTCTTCGCCAGCTCGTCGATCAGCTCACGCCCGCCCTCGCGGGTGAGGGTGACCGCACCGCGCACCTCCAGGTAGGAGTACGGGCTCTCCGGCGGATTGACCACCAGGGAGATCCTCGGGTCCTTCGCCAGGTTGAGGTGCTTGCGGCGGCCCTCGACGGTGGAGAACAGGATGTCGTCGCCGTCCCGCTTCACCCAGACCACGGAGGACTGCGGGCTCCCGTCGGGCTGGATGGTGGAGACCACGGCGAAGCTCTTGCCGTCGATCAGCGCCTGGGCCTGGTCGGAGAGCTGTACGGCCATCGAGGACCTCTTCTCGTCGAGCAGCGTCGGTGAGCCGGCCCGGCAGCCGGGCCGGGGCCTCTCGGGCCCGCGACGAACGGTATCGACCCGACCCCCCGTCAGGCGTCCTGAACACTCGTCACCGCAGCGGTATTCCCGAGATTGGCCCACCCCGCCGGGCGTCCGGCCCGGGCCGGAGCGGACGAGGCCGGCACCGGATCGGAGAAGCCCGGCCCCGGAACGGAGAAGCCCGGCCCCGGAACGGAGAAGCCCGGCCCCGGAACGGAAAAGGCCGGCCCCGGAACGGAAAAGGCCGGCCCCGGAACGGAAAAGGCCGGAAAGACCCGTGGCGGACCGGCGCTCCCGCTCCCGGAAGCCACCGGCCCGCCACCCGTCGGCGCCGTGGGGCCCGGGCCGGACGCCCGGCGAGCCCCGCCCGGGCGTCAACGCCGCTCGTACACCAGCGCGGTGGCGATCGCCGCCAGACCCTCGGCCCGCCCCGTCAGGCCGAGGCCGTCGGTGGTGGTGCCGGAGACCGAGACCGGCGCGCCGACGGCGGCCGAGAGTGCGGCCTGCGCCTCGTCCCGGCGCTTGCCGATCTTCGGCCGGACGCCGATCACCTGGACCGCGACGTTGCCGATCTCGAAACCGGCCTCGCGCACCAGCCGGGCCGCCTCCTTGAGCAGCGTGACCCCGGACGCACCGGCCCACTCGGGCCGGTCGGTCCCGAAGTGCGCGCCCAGGTCACCGATCCCGGCGGCCGAGAACAGCGCGTCGCAGGAGGCGTGCGCGGCCACGTCGGCGTCCGAGTGCCCGGCCAGGCCGTACTCGGCACCCGGCCAGTCCAGGCCGGCCACCCGGAGCGGGCGGCCCGCCTCGAAGGCGTGCACGTCGGTGCCGATCCCCACCCGGGGCAGCACGGGGACGTCGCGCGGACGCGGGTCGGTGGCTGCAGCGGTGACGCCGGCAGCGGCGTCGGCTTCGGCGTCGGCTTCGGCTTCGGCGTCGACTTCGGCGTCGGTGAGGTCCACGGGGTCAGAAGCCATCGGAGGCCCTCCGGCGGGCGAGTACGGCCTCGGCGAGCACGAGGTCCAGCGGACGGGTCACCTTGAACGCCTCCTCGTGGCCGGGCACCACCACCACCCGGCCGCCGAAGCGCTCCACCAGGCCGGCGTCGTCGGTGACCGGCGGCAGCGCGCCCCCGGTCTCCTCGGTCAGCGCCCTGGCGTGCACCGCGGCCAGCGTGTCGCGGCGGAACCCCTGCGGCGTCTGGACCGCCCGCAGGGTGGCCCGGTCGGGCGTGTCGAGCACCGGCTCGGGGCCGCCCGGGTTCGGCTCGACCCGCTTGACGGTGTCGGCCAGCGGGACGGCGGGCACCACGGCCTCGGCCCCGGCCCGGACGGCGGCCGCGACCGCGTCCACCACCTCCACCGGGACGAGCGGCCGGGCGGCGTCGTGCACCAGCACGACCTCGACCTCCGCCGGGATGGCGGCGAGGCCGAGCCGGACCGACTCCTGGCGGGTCGCCCCGCCGGCCACCACCCGGACGTCCTTGCCGTCCAGGCCGTGGCTGTCGAGCAGGCCGACCACCTCGGCCACGCCGTCGGCGGGCGCCGCGACCACGACCAGGCCGACCGCCCGGCTGCGGGCGAGCGCCCGGACGGCGTGCACCAGGAGCGGCACTCCGCCCAGGTCACGCAGGGCCTTGGGGGCTCCGGGCCCCAGCCGCTCACCGCGTCCGGCGGCGGGCACCACTGCTGCTGCAACTGCTGCTGTGGCGTTCAGGTTTCACTCCTTCGGCGAAGTGGGTATGGCCATGGCGTGCGCGACGGCCGCGTGCACGACGAGCGTACGGACCCCTTCCGAAAGCACCACGGTCCCGCACTCGCGCAGCACGCACCGCAGCACCGGAACCACCCGTGGAACGGCACGACCCGCCCGCTGGGCGGAAGCAGCACCGCAGTACTCGCCAGGCAGCATTCGCAGAAACGGTCATGCGGCACCGGCCGTGCGCACCGCCCGACCCGGGCGGAGGCGGCGTCCGGACACGCCTCAGCGCCCGAAGTGCCACGGCCCCACTCCCGGACGGTTCGTCCAGGAAGCGGCGCACCGGCACCGGGCGCTGTGAGCGATGGGCGCGAGCCCGGCCGCGCTACGAGGCAAGCACCTCGTCGAGCAGCGTCTCCGCCTTGTCCTCGTTGGTGTTCTCCGCCAGCGCGAGCTCGCTGACGAGGATCTGGCGAGCCTTGGCGAGCATGCGCTTCTCGCCGGCCGAGAGGCCGCGCTCGCGCTCGCGACGCCAGAGATCGCGCACAACCTCGGCGACCTTGATAACGTCACCCGAGGCGAGCTTCTCCAGGTTCGCCTTGTAGCGACGGGACCAGTTGGTGGGCTCTTCGGTGTACGGTGCGCGAAGCACCTCGAAGACCCGGTCCAGACCCTCCTGGCCGACCACATCGCGCACGCCGACGAACTCCGCGTTCTCGGCGGGCACGCGGAGCGTCAGGTCTCCCTGCTGCACCTTGAGCACCAGGTAGGTCTTGTCCACACCTTTGATCTGGCGAATTTCGATGGCCTCGATCAGCGCGGCCCCGTGATGGGGGTAGACCACCGTGTCGCCAACCTTGAACGTCATGTGACAGGACCCCTTCCGTGGCTTTCCAGAATAACACGCTTTTCGGCGCACCCGAAGGGCGTTTTCGCAGGTCAGGGCCGGTCTCGGGGCTTGACAACCACCCCTATGACGTGCTGCGACCGGCGTTCGGCGGGGGCTTCCCGCAGGTCGGAGGCCGTTCCGGCACCTACCGAAACCTGCGGCAACACTCCCGAAACCGTGATTGGATCTTGGGTTTTCACCGTTTATCGGGCCGTTTCCCGATCGTGATCCGATCTTGGTCGAAAGTTGATCTGAACACGGCGATGTGCCGCCGTACGGGCGCCCCCTCACCGATCCGGCGGCGACACGGGGACCTCCCCGTGAGGAGCGCATAAGCGAGGTCGATAATCTGAGACCTGACCAACCGCCACGTGACCTAGGAGAAGCCGCCGCCGTGAGCCGCAGTATTCGAGTCGGCAGCATCGCCGCCATCGCCGCCCTCGCCATTGCCTCGCTGTCGTCCTGCGCGGCCGGCAACACACCGGACACCCTGGAGATCAGGCCCGACAACGCCCAGGCGACCGCAGGCACCGACCTGCTGCTGAACAACATCGTCGTCGTCACCGGGGACGAGTCCTCCGGGGAGCACACCGGCCCGGCCAACGTGACGGTGAACATCAGCAACTCCGGGACGGTTCCGGCGGAGCTCCAGTCCATCAACGTGGGCACCGACGCCGCGGCCTTCGCCGACGACAAGGGCGCCCCGCTGAGCGTCATCGTCATCCCGGCCGGTGGCTCGGTGCTGATCGGCGGCGAGGGCAACCCGTCCGCGCGGGTCGCCTCCACCAGCGTCAACGTCGGCGGTTACGTGCCCACCGCGTTCGCCTTCCGGAGCGGCGAGAAGGCCGCGACCGAGGCCGCGGTCAGCCCGAACAAGGGCCTGTACAAGGGCTGGGGCCCGACGGCCAGCCCGGTCGCCGTCCCGTCCAAGGCCGCCGGCTCGGCGTCCGCCACCGCCGGGGCCGGCGCGCCCACCAGCGGCGCGCCCACCACCGGTGCGGCCACCCCGGGCACCGCCGCCACCAGCGGTGCAGCCACGCCGTCCGGTGCGGCCACCGCGGCCGGCACCGCATCGCCGGCGGCCGGGACGCACTGACCCGCGCCCGCGCCTGCAGCACGACGCCGAAGGCCCCCTCCGACTGTCGGAGGGGGCCTTCGGCGCGGCGTCGCGCAGCGCTGCGCGGAGCCCGCGGTGATTCGGCGCACCGCACCGGGTGGGGCCCGGCGGAGCCGCCGCCGGGCCCGCCGGGGTTTACGGCTCGAACTTGTAGCCCAGGCCACGGACCGTGACCAGGTAGCGCGGCGCGCCCGGGTCCGGCTCGATCTTCGCCCGCAGACGCTTGACGTGGACGTCCAGGGTCTTGGTGTCGCCGACGTAGTCCGCGCCCCAGACCCGGTCGATCAGCTGCATCCGGGTGAGCACCCGGCCCGCGTTGCGGAGCAGCATCTCCAGCAGGTCGAACTCCTTCAGCGGCAGGTCGACCTTGGCGCCGTCCACCGTCACCACGTGCCGGTCCACGTCCATCCGGACCGGGCCCGCCTCCAGCGCGCCCGGACCGCCGCCCTCGCCCGGGCCCTCGGCCTCGCCGCGGCGGCGCAGCACCGCACGGATCCGGGCCACCAGCTCACGGGTGGAGTACGGCTTGGTGACGTAGTCGTCCGCACCTATTTCCAGACCGACGACCTTGTCGATCTCGCTGTCCTTGGCCGTGACCATGATCACCGGGACGTTGGAGCGCACCCGCAGCTGGCGGCAGACCTCGGTACCGGGCAGGCCCGGCAGCATCAGGTCGAGCAGGACGAGGTCGGCGCCGTTCCGCTCGAACTGCTCCAGCGCGTCGGGGCCGGTGGCGGCGATGGCCACCTCGAAGCCCTCCTTGCGGAGCATGTACGACAGGGCGTCGCTGAACGACTCCTCGTCCTCGACCACCAGTACTCGGGTCACGATCAGGCCTCCGGGGCAAGCTGGGGGGTTGTGTCTGACAGGGGTGGTGCGAACTCCCCGGCGGGGAGCGTGTGATCCTCGGGGGCCTGCCCGGCGGGCAGGCGCACGGTGAAGGTGGAACCCTGGCCCTCGACGCTCCACACCGAGACGGTGCCGCCGTGCGAGGCGGCCACGTGCTTGACGATGGAGAGGCCGAGGCCGGTGCCGCCGGTCTGCCGGGAGCGGGCCGGGTCGACGCGGTAGAAGCGTTCGAAGACCCGCTCGCGGTCCTTCTCGGAAATACCGATGCCCTGGTCGGTGACGGAGATCTCGATCAGCTCGCCGTCCGCCTCGCCGAGGGCCGCGGCACTGGAGATCCGCCGGGTGGCGATCGCGACCCTCGTCCGCGGCGGGCTGTAGTTGACCGCGTTCTCCACCAGGTTGCCCAGCGCGGCGGCCAGCTGGCCGCGGTTGCCGTGCAGGTAGAGGCCGGCGATGCCACCGGCCGCGATCAGGATCTGCTTGGCGGCGGCCTGCTGGCGGCAGCGGTCGATCGCCTCGGCGATCAGCTCGTCCACCGCGACCGGCTCCGGGTCGACCATCAGCCGGTCGTCCTGGACCCGGGAGAGGTCGATGATCTCCTGGACCAGGCTGGCCAGCCTGGTCGCCTCGATCTGCATCCGGCCGGCGAAGCGCTGCACCGCCTCCGGGTCGTCGGACGCGTCGGCGACCGCCTCCGAGAGCAGGGAGAGCGCGCCGACCGGGGTCTTGAGCTCGTGGCTGACGTTCGCGACGAAGTCGCGGCGGACGGCCTCGACCCGGCGTCGCTCGGTCTGGTCCTCGACCAGGACGAGGACCAGCCGGGAGCCCAGCGGGGCGACCCGCACCGAGACCGCGAGCGGCTCGGCGGCGCGCGCCGCACCCGGGCGGGGCAGCTCCAGCTCGACCTGGCGGATCTCGCCGTCCCGGCGGGTGCCGCGGGCCAGCGCGAGCAGCGGGTCGACGGCGACCGCACCGCCGCGCACCAGGCCCATCGCGTAGGCGGCGGAGCTGGCCTTGACCACCTCGTCCCCCTCGCCCAGCACGATCGCGCAGGAGCGGAGCACGGAGAGTACGGTGTCGACCCCCGGGGGCAGCGGGGGTTCCTGGGTGGGGGCGCCGAGCGCCTGCTGGCGGGTCCTGCCGTTGGTGCCGCCGTACCTGCCCCTTGCCTGTTCGCGCTCGCTCCAACGGAAGGCGATGGAGGCCGTGAGGCCGACGCCGAGCCCGGCTATGGCGCAGGCAGCGGCGGCGGCCACGTTCACGTCCATGCCGCCAGCCTAAGCGCACAGCGGGGTCGCTCCTCCAGGGTCGGATCAAGGGATCGGCCGCGCGTTGCCGAGAATTCACCTTCACGTGGCTGCCGGTTCACCGCACCGGCCGTGCGTGGTCGCCCGGACGGCCGAAAGTTGGCCACGCAGCCCGTGTGGGAGTGGGTGGCGGATCGAACACCCGTCCGCCGTCCCCGGTGCGCGCGTACGATCGCGCCACCAGCAGCGGTCACCCGAACGCCGTACCAGCGGTCGTACGGGACGACCGGTCGGCACCGCCACCGACACAGCTACTGAGGAGAGAGCATGCGCGACGCGTACCACGAGGAACTCGACTCGATCGGCGACAGCCTGGTCGAGATGGCCCGGCTGGCCGGCTCGGCACTGGGCCGGGCCACCACCGCGCTCCTCGACGCGGACCTGGCGCTGGCGGAGAGCGTGATCGCCGCCGACGGCAAGATCAACGACCTGCACCACGACCTGGAGAACCGGGCGATCGACCTGCTCGCCCGCCAGCAGCCGGTCGCCACCGACCTGCGGATCGTCGTCACCTCGCTGCGGATGAGCGCCGACCTGGAGCGCTGCGGCGACCTCGCCCGGCACGTGGCCAAGGTGGCGCGGCTGCGCTACCCCGAGTCCGCCGTCCCGAGCGACCTGCACGCGACCGTCCTGGAGCTGGGCCAGCTCGCCCAGCGGCTGGTGGCCAAGGCGGGCCTGGTGATCGCCACCAAGGACGTCGACAAGGCGCTCGAACTGGAGCAGGACGACGACGCGATCGACGCCCTGCACCGCGAGCTGTTCGCGCACCTGATCGACGACCGCTGGCACCACGGCATCGAGACCGCCGTGGACGTCACCCTGGTCGGCCGCTACTACGAGCGCTTCGCCGACCACGCCGTCTCGGTGGCCAAGCGCGTCGTCTACCTGGTGACGGGTGAGCACGTGGACGAGTTCGTGGCCGCCAGCGAGGCCGCGGGCGCCGTGGGCGAGTGACTCGGCCGGCACGCCCTGCCGGCGGGGCACGTCCTGTCGGCGGGGCGTGTTCTGTCGGCGGGGCGTGCCGACCCGCCTGCCTGCACCCCGCGCGGGGGTACTCACCCCCAGGGGTGAGTAAACCTCGGGCCGGGGTGGTGCGGGCGCACGGCCGACCGGACGCCCCACCACTGCGCGCCCGTTGACGCTCCCTCCGATCGGCGGTTTCACTCGATGCCGTAGGCACCGAAGTGTGCCCGTCACAAGGAGGGTCCAGCGCGATGAAGGCAACCCCGACTCGACCGGAACCGGCACGCGACACCGTCGAGCCGCCCGCCCCGAAGCTGCTGTCCGTCCTTGCGGCCGGCTGTGGCTGCGGCCCGGGCTGCGGCTGCGGCTGCCAGTCCGGCGCCCCGTGCCAGTGCGGCGGCGCCACGGGCGGCTGCTGCGGGCACTGACGCCCGGCGCCCGACGGAACTCCGTGGTGCACGGCCGCCGTGGGAGACGGTCGTGCACCCCGGTACGGCCGGACGTACCGATTCCGCGTGCCGATTCCGCGCACCGGTCAGAAGCGGACGTCGGTGCAGGAGTAGAAGGCGTTGCCGGTGTCGGCGATCTCCCAGACCGCGACGACCACCTGATGGCCGGTGCGGCCGCCCGGGAGCGTCGCCGTGTGGCTGAGCGTGCTCGGCACCTGGGTGCCGTTGTACGGGACGGTCAGGAAGGGCGCCGTCTCCAGGTTGGCCCGGGTGACCTTCTGAATCGCGTCGTAGCCGGCCTTGGTCAGGTAGTACTTGAAGCTCGTGGTGGCGTGCCGGGCGGTGAACTTCCAGGTGAAGGTGAGCCGCTGCCCAGCCGACACCGCGGTGGTGGGCCAGGCGCCGCCGCGCGGGTCGTCCAGTTCGGCGAACCGGCTGTTACCGCCGGCGCAGATGGCCCCGTCGGCCGGCCCTCGGGCCGGGAAGCCCTTCGGGCCCTCGACGCTCTGCGGCTCCCACTGGATCGCACCGCAGCCGGTCACCGCCCCGGCCGCGCAGAGCGCGGCCCGGCTGGGCGGGGTCGAGATGTAGCCGTGCGACTGCGCCGGCAGCACGAGGGTGAGCGGTACCGCGAGCGCGGCCACCACCGCTCCGGCGAGATGACGTTTGCGCATGGTGCTCCTCCGTGGGGGTGGATGGAGAGTGCGCCGGACGCAGGCGTGCGCGCATGGGGGTGCGACTGCCGGGCGATCCGCGACGATCGCCGGCATGTCTGCGCCAGGTCGGTGCTCACACGGTAGGAGCCGCCACCACGGCCGTCAATGGTCTGAACCACCCTGGCGACCCCGAACCCCCCTGCCGCACAACGGAGTTGAATGACGAAGGCCCCACCCCCCGCAGCACGGGGAGTGGGGCCCGGGTGCACCCGGAAGCCGTCGGGGCTACTTCTTGCCCTGGTTCTTGACCGCCTCGATGGCGGCTGCCGCGGCGTCCGCGTCGAGGTAGCGGCCGCCCTTGGCGACCGGCTTGAAGTCGGCGTCCAGCTCGTAGACCAGCGGGATGCCGGTCGGGATGTTGAGGCCGGCGATGGCCTCGTCGGAGATGCCGTCGAGGTGCTTGACCAGCGCGCGCAGGCTGTTGCCGTGCGCGGTGACCAGGACGGTCTTGCCGGCGGCGAGGTCCGGGACGATGGCGTCGTACCAGTACGGGAGCATCCGC
Organism: Kitasatospora sp. NBC_01560; assembly: GCF_045208415.1. Classification (NCBI taxonomy): domain Bacteria; kingdom Bacillati; phylum Actinomycetota; class Actinomycetes; order Kitasatosporales; family Streptomycetaceae; genus Kitasatospora; species Kitasatospora sp. NBC_01560. The sequence continues at coordinate 4,324,367 of NZ_CP109364.1, forward strand.
TCGACGACGTCCTTCAGGCACTCGGTGCGCGGGCGCAGCTCGCTCGGGATGTCCGCGTAGCGGGCGTCACCGGCCTGCGAGTACTCGGCGTCGTCGGCCAGCACCGGCGGCGGGGTGTCGTACGAGCGGCGCCAGAGCTGGAACTGGTCCTCGCCGAACTCCGCCAGGGTCTGGGCCTTGTCCTTGCCCTGGAGGGCGCCGTAGTGGCGCTCGTTCAGGCGCCAGCTGCGGCTGACCGGGATCCAGTGGCGGTCGGCCTTGTCCAGGGCGATCTGCGAGGTGCGGATCGCGCGGCGCAGCAGCGAGGTGTGGACCACGTCGGGGAAGTAGCCCTCGGCGGCGAGGAGCTCGCCACCGCGCGCGGCCTCCTTCTCGCCCTTCTCGTTGAGGTCGACGTCGACCCAACCGGTGAACAGGTTCTTCTGGTTCCACTGGCTCTCGCCGTGGCGGAGGAGGATGAGTCGGTACGTCGTGTCAGCCATGGCCCCCAGCTTAGTGGAGCCCCGAAAACCCCTGGCCGGGACCTCTCCCCCAAGTGTAATGTGCGCCCTGCGCTTACGACACTTACCGAACCGCTGTCCGGGCCGGCCCGCACCGCTCAGCGGAAATCCTGCTGCCCGGGAGCCCCGACATGCCCGATCTGCCCGCCTCAGACCGATTCCGGACGGCCGCGCGAGAGGCGCTCGGCGGCCTCCCGCGGCAGTTCTGGTGGCTCTGGACATCGACGCTGATCAACCGGCTGGGCGGCTTCGTCGTCACCTTCCTCGCGCTCTACCTGACCGCGGACCGCGGCTACTCCCCCTCGTACGCGGGCCTGGTCGCCTCGCTGTTCGGCCTCGGTTCGGCGATCGCCGCCGTGGTGGGCGGCGTGCTGGCCGACCGGATCGGACGGCGGCCCACGCTGGTCGCCGCGCAGCTCGGCACCGCGCTGTTCACCGCCGTGCTCGGCTTCACCGACGGACAGGTGGCGATCGCCGCGGTCGCTTTCCTGGTCGGCCTCTGCAACAACGCGACGCGGCCGGCCACCTCGGCGATCATCGCGGACATCGTGCCCGCCGAGGACCGGGTCCGGGCCTACTCGTTGAACTACTGGGCGATCAACATCGGCTTCGGCCTCGCAGCGGCCGCGGCGGGCCTGATCGCCACCCAGGGCTACCTCACGCTCTTCCTGCTGGACGCCCTCTCCACCCTGGTCTGCGCGCTGGTGATCTTCGTCCGGATCCCCGAGACCCGGCCGCAGGCCCCGGCCGCGCAGGCCGACGGCGCGCCCGCGGCGAACCTCGGCACGGTGTTCCGGGACGCCCGCTTCATGGCGGTCGTGGGTCTCAACCTGCTGCTCGCCCTGGTCGCCCAGCAGGGCAGCACGACGCTCTCCGTGGACATGGGCCGGGCCGGGATCACCTCCACCCAGTACGGGCTGGTGATCGGCCTCAACGGGCTGCTGATCGTGCTGCTGCAGATCCCGCTCACCCGGTGGATGGAGGGCCGCAACCGGACCGCCCTGCTGGTCGCGAGCGCGCTGTTCATCGGCTGGGGGTACGGGCTGACCGCGCTCGCCGGGTCGTCCGCGTGGTTCTACGCCTTCACGGTGGGGGTCTGGACGATCGGCGAGATCCTGAACGCGCCGACCATGATGGGCCTGGTCGCCGAGCTGTCGCCGACCCACGCCCGCGGCCGCTACCAGGGCGTCTACTCGCTCTCCTGGTCACTCGCCGCGTTCCTCGGGCCGGCGGCCGGCGGTGTGCTGCTGGAACGGGCCGGCAGCGCGGTGATGTGGGGCGCCTGCGCCGTCTGCGGCACGATCGCGGCGGCCGGGTACGTGGTCCTCGGGCGGCGGACGGCAGCCACCGGCGTCAAGACCGTCGGGACCGGAGCCGGCGTCGGGACGGGTGTCGGCATCGGGACCGGCGTCGGGACCGGCAGCAACAGCGGCACGCGGCCGGCCGACGGAAGGGCGGACGCCGGGGCCGAACCCGCCCCCGCGGGCTCCTGACCCGGCCGCCGTCCGACCGCTATCCGGCGGTGGGCCCGTCCGATGCCGCCCCGGCGGCCGGTCCGGTGCCGGGGCCCGTGCCGGTGCTGCCCGGGCCGGCGAGGTGGGCGAAGGCGGCCAGGTTCCGGGTGGACTCCCCGCGCTTGGTCCGCCACTCCCACTCGCGCCGGATGGCGGAGGCGAAACCCAGCTCCAGCAGGGTGTTGAACGGCTCGTCGGCGTTGTCCAGCACCGTCCCGAGCAGCCGGTCGACGGCGTCCGGGGTGAGCGCCGCCAGTGGCAGCCGGCCGGCCAGGTAGACGTCGCCGAGCGCGTCGATCGCGTAGGCGACGCCGTACAGCCGGGTGTTGCGCTCCAGCAGCCAGCGGTAGACGCCCTCGTGGTTCTCGTCCGGGCGGCGGATCACGAACGCGTTCACCGACAGGGTGTGGTCGCCGACCCGGAGCGCGCAGGTGGTACTCAGCTTGCGGGTGCCCGGGAGGGTCGCCACCAGCGTGTACGGGTCGGTGGTGGCCGGCTCCCAGGCCACCCCGGCGTCGTCCAGGGCGGCGCGAAGGAGGGTCAGGGCCTCGTCCTTGGTGCGGATTGCCATGGGGGTGACGTTACTCGGCGGTACCGGCGCCACGCTGCAACGGCCCGCGGCGCCCGGCCGGAGCGGCCCGGCGCCGCGGGCCGCCCGGCACGGCCGGAGACAGCGACGGGACGCGGCCCGGACCCCGCGGCCCCGGTGGTCAGGCCAGGCGGAGGCGCGAGCCGGTGCGGCGGCCGGCCGGGCGGGCCAGGCTGCCGGCGTACACCTCGGCCGTGGTCGCCGCCGCGGTGTCCCAGCCGAACGCGGCGGCGTGCCGGGCCGCCGCCACCCCCTGCCGGGCGAGCACCCCGGGATCGGTGACGTAGGGCTCCAGCGCGTAGGACCAGGCCTGCGGGTCGTGACCGCGCACGAGGGTGCCGGTCTCGCCGTCCCGGACGGCGACCGGCAGGCCGCCGACCGCGGCCGCCACCACCGGCGTGCCGCAGGCCTGCGCCTCCAGGGCGACCAGCCCGAAGGACTCGCTGTAGGACGGCATCACCAGCGCCGTCGCCGCGCGGTACCAGTCGGCGAGCAGGGCCTGCCCGACCGGCGGGTGGAACCGGACCACGTCGGAGATGCCGAGCTGGGCGGCGAGCTTGTGCAGGCTCTCCGGCCTGGCCAGCCCGGTGCCGGACGGACCGCCGACCACCGGCACCACCAGCCGCTCGCGCAGCTGCGGCTGCCGCTCCAGCAGCGCGGCGACGGCGCGGAGCAGCACGTCCGGCGCCTTCAGCGGCTGTATCCGGCCGGCGAACAGCAGCACCGCGGCGTCCTGCGGCAGGCCGAGCCGGGCCCGGGCGGCGGCGCGGGAGTCCCGGCCGGCCGGGCGGAACACCTCCAGGTTGACGCCGGGGTGGACGACGGCCAGCTGGTCCGGGCGGGCCGCGTAGTGCAGGGCCAGCTCGGCCGCCTCCTCGGTGGTGTTGGCGATCAGCCGGTCGGCGGCCTCGACCACCTGCGTCTCGCCGATCACCCGGGCGGCCGGCTCGGGGGTGTCGCCCTCGGCCAGCGCGGCGTTCTTGACCTTCGCCATGGTGTGCATGGTGTGCACCAGCGGCACGCCCCAGCGCTGGGCGGCCAGCCAGCCGACCTGCCCGGAGAGCCAGTAGTGCGAGTGCACGAGGTCGTAGTGGCCGGGGCGGTGGCCGGCCTCGGTGCGCAGCACCCCGTGGGTGAACGCGCAGAGCTGGGCCGGCAGGTCCTCCTTGACCAGCCCCTCGTACGGGCCGGCGGTGACGTGCCGCACCAGGACGCCCGGGGCCAGCTCGACGGTGGGCGCGTCGTCCGAGCAGATCGCCCGGGTGAAGACCTCGACCTCGATGTCCAGCGCGGCGAGCCGCTTGGCCAGCTCCACGATGTACACGTTCATACCGCCGGCGTCACCGGTGCCGGGCTGGTGCAGCGGGGAGGTGTGGACGCTGAGCATGGCTATCCGGCGCGGGCGGCGCCGGCCTCCCGTGACCAGCGACTGGAGCCTGCCGCGCGTGGGCGCGGCCGGCTGGGCACGGCGTACCGAACGGACGGGGTGCTGGATCACCTGGCTGAAGCCTCCTCTGTACTGCCCGTCTCGGCAGCCTGCCTGCCGCCTGCTGTCCGGTGTGTGCACCGCCGCCCACGCCGCGTTCCGGCACCGCGTCGCGGCGCGCCGACCCGCTGCCCCGTCCGGGCGCACATCACCACCAGTGTGCCAACCACGCGGCCGCCGATCGGCATTCCCGTCCGGGCCGACGAGATGGCCCACGACGGCGGACGGCCGGGGACGCGCTTCGGCGGGCACGCCGGAGCGGGGCGGAGCGCGCGACGGCGGACGGGCGGGCGGGCCGGCGCCCGGGGGCGGCCGCGTACGCTTCTGGGCATGGCCGCCTCCTCCTTCCACCCCGTGACCACGCCTGCCCGCGGGCGGGCCGCGCGGCCGGTGGGAACGGTGACGCGCGGCACCACGAACACCAACCGGCTGCGGCGGATGGACCGCTGGATCGCCCACGCGCTCGGCCCGGTGCTGCGCTCCGCCGACCGGCCGCCGGTGGCCGTCGACCTCGGGTACGGCGCGGCGCCGTGGACGGCGGTCGAGCTGTCCGGCCGGCTGCGGACGGTCCGGCCGGACGTCCGGGTGGTGGGGATCGAGATCGAGCCGGAGCGGGTCGCGGCGGCGCTGCCGTACGCCGTGCCGCCGGTGCTCACCTTCCGCCGCGGCGGTTTCGAGGTGCCGCTCGACGGCGGTGCGCCGGCCCAGCTGATCCGGGCCGCCAACGTGCTGCGGCAGTACGACGAGGCGGCGGTGGCCGGGGTCTGGGAGCGGCTCTGCGCCCGGCTGGCTCCGGACGGGCTGCTGGTCGAGGGGACCTGCGACGAGATCGGGCGCCGGCACGTGTGGGTCGCGCTCGGACCGGAGGGACCGCGGACGGTGACCTTCGCGGCCCGGCTCGGCGGGCTCGAACAGCCGTCCGACCTGGCCGAGCGGCTGCCCAAGGCACTGATCCACCACAACGTGCCGGGCCGGCCGGTGCACGCGTTCCTGGCGGACTTCGACCGGGCCTGGGCGGCGGCGGCGCCCTACGGGGCGTTCGGCGCCCGGCAGCGCTGGGTGGCCGCCTGCACGGCACTGGCGGGCAGCTGGCCGCTGGTGGACGCCCGGGGGCGGTGGCGGCAGGGGGAGGTCACGGTGCCCTGGTCGGCGCTGGCCCCGCAGGCGTCCGCGGGGTAGCGGCGCCGGGCGGCACATCCCCGGCGCGGGTGCCCCGGCGCGGCGCCGCCGGCCGGCGCCGGGCGGCGCGGTGAGCAGAGGTCGCCGGGCAGCGGTGGCTGGGCAGGTGAACGAGCCCGGGGATTCACTCGAACGAGTTATCGAATATCTCTGGCGTGTTGACGCCCCCGCGCGCCACCATGGGGGCGTCCGGACGGCACTCCTGCCCGCCCGCCCACCTCCTGCTCCCGCTGCCCCTTCTGCTCCTCCTGCTGCTGCTGCTGCTCCTGCTGCTCCTCCACCCCCGGCACCCCTACTCCTCCGACCCCTCCGGCCCCATCGCCCGCCACACCTGTTCGAACGTCCGGTAGGCGTCCGCGCCGAACAGGACGAACCGCACCTCTGCGAGCTCCGGCTCCGTCGCCCCGGCCACGACGGTGCCGAGCGCGATCCGGGCCGCGTCCGCCAGCGGCCACCCGTAGACTCCGGCCGACACCGCCGGAAAGGCCACCGTCCGCGCGCCCAGCTCCGCCGCCAGCCGGAGCGACTCGCGGTAGCAGGAGGCCAACTGCTCCGCCCGCTCCTCGTACTGCTCCTCCACGTAGACCGGCCCCACCGTGTGCACCACCCAGCGGGCCGGCAGCCGACCCGCCGTGGTCGCCACCGCCCGCCCGACGGAAAGACCCCGGCCCAAGTGCGAGGCCCTGAGCCTGCGGCACTCCTCCAGAATCTGCGGCCCGCCCCTGCGGTGGATCGCACCGTCCACACCGCCACCACCCAGCAGCGAAGAATTGGCGGCGTTCACCACCGCGTCCACCTGCTGTTCCGTGATGTCACCCTCGACCAGGGTGATCCGTGTCGTCATGACGACCGTCCTTTCCGGCCCGCGCCGGCGCCCGTCGGCACGGGCCCGCCGCAGGCTCCGTCCCCGTTCCACCGCACCGCCACCGGCGTGGCACCCACCACAACCGCGCCGGTCGGCCAGAGAGTTCCCCGGAGAGCACGTTATGGTCGCGAGAAGTTCGTCCCCGATGCAGGATGCCAGGCGGGCACTGCGGGCGGACGCCGACCGTTACGCACTCGGGGAGAGGAAGGATCAGCCGATGCCCGCAACGGGAGACGGGCGGGCACCTGGTGCCGCCGACCTGTCGGGCACCCTCGACGGTGCCCGTCCCGGCCGTGCCCGCGACCGCTCCGCCCGAGCGTCCGGCCCCGTCACGGCGCCTCCCGCGATACCCCACCCCCGGTCGAAGGCCGGCGCCGCCGGAACCGCTGCGGCCGCAGCCCCGGCCGGTGCGCTCAGACTGCTGGTGATCGAGGACGACGCCTCCGACGCCCAGTTGCTCAAGGACGCGGTGGCCGACAGCGGCGCGCCGATCGAGATCCACTGGGCCCGCGGGCTGGAGCAGGCCGCCGAACTGCTGGCGCAGACCTCCTCCCGGCGCGGCCGCCCGCGCGGCAACGACTTCAGCTGCGTCCTGCTCGACCTCGCCGCGCCCGCCGACCTGCCCCACCCCTCGGACGCCTCGGACGGCCTGGAGGGCCTGCACGAGCTGCTCCGCCGTGCCCCGCACACCGCCGTCGTGGTGCTCACCGACGCCGCCGGCGCCGAGCTGGGCGCCGCCGCGGTGGCCGCCGGCGCCCAGGACTTCCTGATCAAGCACGAGACGGACGGCCCGCTGCTCGCCCGTGCCCTGCGCTACGCGGTCGAACGAAAACGGGCGGACGAGTCCCAGCGCCGGCTCGTCGAGGCCGAGCTGCGCGGCCAGGAGAACGCCCGGCTCCAGCGTCACCTGCTGCCCACCCCGCTGCTGGACGGCGCCGGGCTCTCCTTCACCCGCCGGTACCGCCCCGGCCGCCGCCGCGCCCTGCTCGGCGGCGACTTCTACGACGCCGTCCGCACCGACGACGGCACCGTCCACGTGGTGATCGGCGACGTCTGCGGCCACGGACCGGACGAGGCCGCCCTCGGCGTGGCGCTCCGGATAGCGTGGCGCACCCTGGTCTTCGCCGGCCTCACCGGCGAGGCCCTGCTGACCACCCTCCAGCACGTCCTGGAGCACGAACGCCGCAGCGACGAGATCTTCGCGACGCTCTGCATGCTGGTCATCGAGCCCGGCGCGGCCACCGGCGACGCACCCGCCGCACCCGCCGCGCGCACGGCGCCCGCCCCCGTCGAACAGGCCCGGCTCTACCTCGCAGGCCACCCCGCGCCCCTGCTGCTCGGGGCCGGCCGGAAGCCGACGATGCTTCCGGCCGACCTCGCCGGCCCCGCACTCGGCCTGCTGCCCTGCGACGACGGCCAGGCCGTCTGGCCCCCGCACCGGCTCGAACTCCAGCCGGGCTGGCGGCTGCTGCTCTACACCGACGGGCTGATCGAGGGCCGGGTCGGGGCCGGCTCGCGCCGCCTCGGCCAGGACGGGCTCGCGGACCTCATCGGTGACCACCAGTCCGCCGGGCTGACCAAGGGCCGCCTGGTGGACAGCGCGATCGCCGAGGTCGAGGAGCTGAACGGCGGTGCGCTGACCGACGACGTCGCCGTCCTGCTGCTGGAGCGCAACCCGGTGCAGCTGATCCTGGGCTGAGCACACGTAGAGCCCCGGCGCGCTGGTCCTCCCGCGCGCCGGGGCTCTACGTCGTCAGCTGCTTCGCCAGTTGCTTCGTCAGGCTTCGTCAGGGCTTCGTCGGTGCCGGGTCGCTGCCGCTCCGGCCGGGCCCGGTCTACCAGGGGCCGTACGGGCCCGCGTTGCGCCGGTCGCCGCCGCCGCCCCGATTGGTCAGCGCCTTGATCGCCGGACGCACGTCGACCATGTAGACGATCGCGGCGACCAGGCCCGCCAGGGTCAGGAAGCTGTACAGCGGGTCCACCCCGAAGAGCAGGTCGAGCCCGAAGGCCACCCCCAGGACGGCCAGCCAGAACCCCTTGGTCTTCTTGTCCGCCGCCCGGTACGCGTCCTCCCGGCGGGTGGCCGCGTCGATCAGGGCGAACAGCTTGAAGCCCAGGATGGCGACTCCCGCCCACCAGAACGGGTTCAGGTAGTGCAAGCCAAGGATCTGGCCCATTCCGGTCTCCTCTGCGTCTCTGCACCGGCGTCCCGGCCGTCGCCCATCGTGGCACGGTGGTCCGCCCGCCGAACTGTCAACGTTCCGTGGTCAGCAGATGTGCCCCGGACGGCCCGGCGCCAACCGGGCGGCGGCACGGGCCGGCAGCCCGGCCGGCATCCGGCTGTTCGGCTGTCGGGCTGTCCGGCCATCCGGCTGTCGGGCTATTCGGCGGACGGGCCGGTGCTCTTCCGGGCCCGCGGCGTCTTCTTCACGGTGGGCCCGGCCGTGGACGCGTCGTCCTCCACCAGCTCGGCGTCCACCGGCTCGGCCTCGGCCGCACCGACGGCGGGCTCGGGCTCCGCCGACCCGGCGTCCGCCGGCTTCACCGCGGCCGGAGCGGCCTCGTCGGGACGGCCGCCCCGGTCGACCACGCCCTTGCCGCGCTCGGCCAGCTCGTCGTAGGCCTCCTTCGCCTTGACCGCCAGCTCGACCGCACGGCCGACCTGCTGGAGCGCGAAGCTCTGTGCCTTCTCCTGGAGCACCTTCAGGTCGGTGGGCAGGGTGGTCACCGTGCCCGCGACCTTCGCCTGCGCGTCCACCAGCCGGCTCTGCGCCTCCTGGAGCGTGGCGGTGGCCTTCTCCTGCGCGCCCTTGCGGTCCGCGGCCAGCGCCTCGACCTTGCCGGGCACCTCGCGCAGCTTCTCGTACGCGAGGTCGCCCGCGCCGGCGAGGGCGTACAGCGGGGTCGGGTCGCTCAGGGTCTTCTTGATCTCGTCCGTGATCGGCATGGCCGGTCCTCCCGTGGTCTAGGTTGCCGGGCCGGCGGTGCTGGGACCGCCGGCCGCGAAGTCGTCGGGCGCCACGTCCGTGTCCCCGTGGGTGGCGTTCTCCTTGAGGAAGGCGTCGTAGACCGCGAGCAGCGCCTGCTTCTGCTGCTCGTTGATCAGTGGATCGGCCAGGATCGAAGCCCTCAGTTCCAGGCCCTCACCCCGCCGCTCCTCCAGGATCCCGGCCTGGACGTACAGCGTCTCCGCCGAGATCCGCAGCGCCTTCGCGATCTGCTGGAGGATCTCCGCGCTCGGCTTGCGCAACCCTCGCTCGATCTGGCTGAGGTAGGGGTTGGACACGCCGGCGGCCTCCGCCAGCTGCCGCAGCGAGTACTGCGCATTCCGCCGTTGCTCGCGGATGTACTCGCCCAGCGAACCGACATTCAGTGAGGCCATGCGGCCACCCTGCATCACCGCGCTTGCAAAAGCAAGCAAGGTGCTAACAGCAGCAAACGCGGCGGGTGTGCCCTTGCACGGTGGACGGTCAACTTCGCAGGCTGGTCGGCCGGGCTGTGCAGCGTTGCCGGCCGGCGACCGGGAAGCCCCCTGCTCGCCCGCCGAACGATCAAGATCACCCATCAGAGGACCATGGGGACATGAAGCAGCTCTCGGAGATGGACGAGCGCGAGTACTTCGCCTGCATCGGCCGACGCCCCCTGTTCGTCGGCTGCGGCTCCTTCCACCAGCTGACTGCCTTCCTGACCGGCTACTCGGAGCACGCCACCCGACATGGCGGCCCCGGCCTTCTCACCGGCCGGCACGAGTGGCTCGTCGCCCGCCGGGGCCGCGACTGCAACCACGCCTGGCCGGGCCAGGTCCTGCACCTCGCACTCCCGGACGGCTGGGACGACATCTCGGACCTACCGTCCGAGGACGAGAAACACGCGATCAAGGTCCTGTTCCAGCTTCTCGACGACTTCATCGGTGAACGCGAGGCCGCCAGAGGCACTCACCCGTCGGATTGACCGGGACGACAGCCCACAGCCCGTCCAGGCCCCAAGCCGATCCGGAGGCGGCGGCGGCGCACATGCCGCACGGTTCGTGGCTGCTCCACAGGGTGTGGACGGCGAGGTCCCACCCGGTGCGGGCAGCGGCGAGCGCGTTCAGCTCGGCATGGGCGAGCGGAGTGCCCTGGAGGAGGTCCGCCCCGCCCGGCGGATCGTAGGCGCGATTGCGGCCCTCGGCCACGATCGCGCCGCCGGCGTCGGTGAGCACGGCGCCCACCGGGAGGCCGCCGTCGCACCAGGAGCGGTGGGCCAGTTCCAGGCAACGGCGGGCGGCGGGCGCGAGCGCCACCCAGGCCGATTCGAAGGTCTCGGCAGTCCCCATCCGGCCGAGGCTAGTGACGGGCGGACTTCACCGGCACTGTCGAATCACCCGAGCCGGCCTTCCCGGCAGGCCCGACCCGAGCCGGTCCTCCCGGCGGGCCCCACCGGAACGGCCCGCCGGGCGGCGCGGTGGCCCGCTCAGCCGCGCTCGGGGACGCGGATCGGCATCAGGAGCGAGAAGGTGCCGTCGCGCCCGGGAGTCCGGATCGCCAGCGGCGCGATCGGGCCGCCGACTTCGAGGACGAGCTGCTCGGGCCCGCCGGCCGGCAGCGCGTCCAGCAGGAAGTCGCGGTTGACCGCCACCCGGACTCCCCCGGAGGCCGGCTCGGCGGCGTCGTCGTCCGCGACGACGGTGAGCCGCCCGTCCCCGTCCAGTGCGAGCACGGTGACCTCGCAGGCCGCGCCGTGCGGGCCGGACGGAAGGGTGCGGGTGGCCCCGGACTCGACCGCGCCGCGCAGCTCCGCCGCGGCCAGTCCGACCCGGTGGACCGGGTCGAGCCGGACCAGCGAGCGGTAGTCGGGGTAGTCGTGGTCGAGCGTGGCCCCCGCGATCCGGTGGCCACCCGTCGCGACGCCGAACCGGCCCGCGCCCAGCGTCAGTTCCGCCTCCTCGGCGCCCGCGCCGAGGAGCGCCCGGACGCCGTCGGCCAGCGCGGTCGGGACGATCACCGCGACCGACGGCGCGGAGCCTCCGGCGGCCGACGGCACCGGCAGTTCGGCCAGCGCCATCCGGTACCGGTCGGTGGCGACCAGTCGCAGCACCCCGCCGTCCAGGTCGAACAGCACGCCGGACAGCACGGGCGCCTCGGGGTCGCTGCCGACCGCGAAGCGGACCGCGTCCAGCGCGGCGGCCAACTCGCGGGCGGGGACGGTGAAGCCGTGCGTGGCGGGGGCTGTGGTCACGGGGTTCTCCCTCTGATCGATCAGCGTGCGGATGAGGGAGAGCTCCCGGCGGGCATCGGCGAGGCCGTCCTCCAGCCGCCGCAGGTGCGCGTCGACCACCCCGTGGGCGGCGCCGGAGCCGGGGGCTGCGCCGAGCACGGCCCGGATGCCGGCCAGCGGCAGGCCCACCCGGCGCAGCCGGCAGAGCAGCCGGGCATCGGCGAGCTGGCCGGGCGCGTACCAGCGGTAGCCGGTCTGCGGGTCGACCCAGGCGGGGGTGAGGACGTCGGCGCCGTCGTAGAAGCGCAGCGCACTGACGCCGAGGCCGCTGTCGCGGGCCAGTTCGCCGATGCTGTGCAGGTCGCTCTCCATGCCTGGGACTCTGGGGCCTCGACCGGGTCGAGGGTCAAGCCACCGCACGGCCGGACCGCTGCCGACGCTACCGCGCGGACGTCCGTTCCCCCGTTCGGGTGGCCTCGCGGACCACTCCCCCCATTGTGGTTGAACTTTGAACGAAACCGTCCTACAGTGGAGCCAACAAGTTGAAGCCTAAACAAATGGCTTCGGACCCGAGGAGGAGCCATGGGCCTTTTCAACCGCACCAAGACCGCCAGCACCGCCACCACTGCCGCCGGCGCCACCGGCACCGCCGTCGCCGTCGCCGAGGCCCCGGCCGGTCCGGGTCTGGAGCACCTCACCGGCGACTGGGCCGTCGACACCACCCACAGCGAGGTCGGGTTCTCGGTGCGCCACGCCATGGTCACCAACGTCAAGGGCCGCTTCACCGAGTACGACGGCAAGCTGCACCTGGACGGCGGCACCCCGGGCAACTCCCGCGCCGATCTGGTGATCAAGGTCGCGAGCATCGACACCAACCAGGCCCAGCGCGACGAGCACCTGCGCACCGGCGACTTCTTCGCCGCCGAGACCTACCCGGAGATCCGCTTCCGCAGCACCTCCGCCGAGCGCCTGCGCGGCGACTCCTACCGGATGACCGGCGAGCTCACCATCAAGGACACCACCCGCCCGATCGTGCTGGACCTCGACTACACCGGCAGCGCCACCGACGCGTACGGCGCCGAGCGGGTCGGCTTCGAGGGCTCGGCCGTGCTGGACCGCACCGACTGGGGCCTCACCTACAACGCGGCGCTGGAGACCGGCGGCGTGCTGATCGGCGAGAAGGTCAAGCTCAGCTTCGACATCTCCGCCGTCAAGGCAGCCTGAACCGGCCGGCCACGGCTGCCGCACCGACCACCGTCACGGCGGTCGCCACCGCGACCGCCCCGCACACGCCCCGCCCCTGCCGACCCCCGAACGGCAGGGGCGAGGTCGTCCCCGCCCCCGCCCCCGCCCCGCCGGCACCCGGACCGGCGCCCACCTCGGCCCGGCAGCCCACCGCCCGGCCCCCGTTACGCCGCCAGCAGCGCCGCATCGCCCGCCGGCAGCCAGCTGTCCGCCGGGCGCCTCAACCAGCCCTCCCGCGCGCCGAGTTCGGCGGAGGCCGCCAACAGTGCGGTGAGCCCGGGGTGCCGCAGCCCCGGCCGGTGCACCAGGCTGACCAGACTGAGCGGCACCGGGTCGACCAGCGGCACGTTCACCACACCGGGGATCAGCGGCCCGCTCGTGGTGGTCAGCATCGGATCGCCGTGCCGGGTGAGGTAGCGGGCGGTCTCGTCCACCCCGACCGGCGGGACGTACGGCGCGGCCGGCGTCAGTCCGTGCTCGCGCAGCAACCGGGCGCCGAGGTCGGCCCACTCGGTGGTGGCGGGGTTGCCGGCGCAGATGTCGACGGGGTGCCCGGCCAGCTCGGCGAGCCGCAGCGCCGGCCTTCCGGCCAGCGGGTGGGCGGCCGCCATCATCACCGACACCCGCTCCAACCGCACCGGCACCTGGGCGAGTTGGGCCCTGACGCGACCGTCCAGACCGGCGAAGCGGCCGAGCGAGGCATCCAGCCGGTGGGCGATCAACTCCTCGGCCGCCGCGGCGAGACCGCCGAGGAAGCGGGCCAGGATCTCGCCCTCCGGCCAGGCCGCGCGGGCCGGTTCGAGCAGCCGCTCGGCGGTCAGGTCGGGGCCGCTGACGTTGCTGTTGACGTCCAGCAGCAGTGGCCGCTGCTCGGCGGCCGTCAGGATCTCGTCGTGCAGGGCCAGCAGTTGCCGCGCCTTCGGCAGCAACCGCCGCCCCGCCGGGGTGAGTTCGACGCTGCGGGTGGTCCGGGTGAAGAGGGCGTCGCCGAGCAGGCGCTCCAGGGAACGGACGTCCCGGCTGAGGGCCTGCTGCGCGACGTGCAGGCGGTCGGCGGCCCGGCCGAAGTGCAGGGCATCGGCGACCACGACGAAGCCACGGAGCAGCCGGGGGTGCAGGTCGGAGGGCATGACGGCAGATTAACAACACAATGATGTCAGTACGGCGAAACAGGTGTTGGACCGCCGCCGGACGACTGCGTGAGGCTGGGGCGTCCCCCCCGAACCCCTCCCCCACCTCCGCGGAGTCCCATGCTCGCGCCCTACCGGCGGCTCTTCGCCCGGCCCGGCACCGTCGCCTTCACCCTCGCCGGGCTGCTCGGCCGCCTCACCATGTCGATGACCGGCGTCTCGCTGGTGGTGCTGATCGCCGAACGACGCGGCTCGTACGCGCTGGCCGGCACCGTCTCGGCAGCCGGCCTGGTCGCCGGGGCGATCGGCATGCCGCTGATCGGCCGGCTGGTGGACCGGTACGGACAGGCCCGGGTCACCGTCCCGGCCACGCTGTACACCGTCGTCCCGTTCGGCGGCCTGCTGCTCTGCGTCCGCTACGGCGCACCCGACTGGACGCTCTACGCCTGCTGGGCGGCCTGCGCGGCGATACCGAACCTCGGCGGCATGGCGCGGTCCCGCTGGGCGCACCTGTACCGGGACGACCCGGCCGCCCGGCACCTCGCCAACTCCTTCGAACAGGCGCTGGACGAGCTCTGCTTCATGGCCGGGCCGGTGCTCGCGATGGTGCTCTGCACCACCGTCGCCCCGGAGGCCGGCATGGTCGCCGCCGGGGCGCTCGGCACCACCGGCGCCCTGCTCTTCGCCGCCCAGCGGCGGACCGAACCTCCGCCGGCGGAGCGCGCGCCGGAGGACCGGCACGGCTCACCGCTGCGGGTGCCCGGCCTGCGGGTCCTGCTGCTGACCTTCCTCGCCACCGGCGTGGTCTTCGGCTCGACGGAGCTGACCACCGTGGCGTACGCCGACGCGCTCGGGCAGCGGCCGGCGGCGGGCGGGCTGCTGGCGCTGGTCGCGGCCGGCTCCGGTGCGGCGGGGCTCGTCTTCGGGCTGCTCCGGCCGCGCCGGGCACCGGGCGTGCGCTTCCTGCTCGGTGTGACGGCGATGACCGTCCTGCTGCTCCTGCCGCTGGCCGCCGGCACCGGCGGGGCCGGGCTCTGGCTGCTCGGCCTCGCCCTGTTCACGGCCGGGACGGGCACCGCGCCGACCATGGTCACCGGCATGATGCTGGTCCAGGAGCTGCTGCCACGCAGGCAGTTGAACGAGGGCATGGCGCTCGCGGTGTCCGGGATCGTGACCGGCATCTCGGCGGGCGCCTCGGTGGCCGGCGTGGTCGCCGAGCACGCCCCGCCCGGCACCGGCTACTGGTTGCCGGCCGGCGCCGCCGGGGTCGCCCTGCTGACCGCCCTCACCGGCCGCCGGCACCTGCGACTCCTCGGCACCTCGGGCGTCGAGGAAACCCCGGGCGTCGAGGAAACCCCGGGCGCCCCAGGCACCCCGGCGGCAGGGGCCTCCTCCTCGGCCGCCGGAAAATCCGAGCGGCCTGTCGGTGCCGGGCGCTAGCCTCCGGGCATGGCAACGGTCGAGTACCTCCGTGGCGATGCCACCGCACCACAGGCGAAGGGCCCGAAGGTGATCGCCCACGTCTGCAACGACCTCGGGGGCTGGGGCAAGGGCTTCGTCCTGGCCGTGTCACGGCGCTGGCCGGAGCCGGAGGCGGCGTACCGGCGCTGGCACCGGGAGCGCGCAACGAACGACTTCGGCCTGGGCGCCGTGCAGCTGGTGCAGGTGGAGCGGCAGGTCTGGGTGGCCAACATGGTCGGCCAGCGCGGCATGAGGACGGGCCGTTCGACGGGCGTGCCGGTGCGGTACCCGGCGATCGACACCGCCCTGGCGACGCTGGCGGGACACGCCCTCGACCTCGGTGCCTCCGTCCACATGCCGCGGATCGGCTGCGGGCTGGCCGGCGGGCGCTGGACGGCGGTCGAACCGCTGGTGACGGCCCGGCTGTCGGACCGCAGAGTGCCGGTGACGGTCTACGACGTCGACTGAGGCCCGGCGGCCGGGGCGGCCGGCCAGGTGTACTCGTACTCGGGCAGCAGGTACCCGCCGGGGAAGACCCCCTCCTGCTCGGCCGTCCGACGGCCGCCCGCACGCTCGTAGAAGGCGACCGCCCGGGTGTTGTCGCGCAGCACCTCCAGGTAGAGGTCGGCGCCCGGGTGCGCCCGCGTGACGTGCGCACGGGCCGCGTCGAGCAGGGCGCGGCCGATGCCGCCGCCGGTCCGGCCGGGCCGGACGTGCAGGTTGTCGAGCAGCACCCGGCCGTCCTGCTGCGGCACCAGGTAGGCGAACCCGACGGTGCTGCCGCCCTGTTCGGCGACCAGCAGCTCGGGGGTGTTGGCCGGCTCGCCGTAGTCGACGGACAGCCGCAGCGTCCAGAGCTCGCGCCGTTCGGCCTCCAGGCCGTCACCGAGCGCCTGCTCCGGGACGATGCCGGTGTAGGCGGTGCGCCAGCTGATGCTGTGCAGGCCGGCAACGGCCTCGGCGTCCTGCGCGCTTCCGCGCCGAATGGTGGCGTTCATGTGACGAGCCTCCCACAGAGATTGGGTTGAACATGTTCAACCCCACCGTCTAGAGTCATGCCCATGCTTTTGAACACGTTCGAAATGCAGAGGGGCGGCGCGTCGGTACCGGATGCGGAGGGGGCATCCGGTCCCGCACGCGACGACACCGGCTGGAGCTGAACCGTCCCGCCGGCCCCACCCCGTCCGCCCGGCGTCGGCCGCAGCGGCCGGGCTCCCCGGTCCGGCTAGGCTCGGGAGCGTGGACGACCTGGCAGCGACGAACGGACCCGACGGCACGAGCGGCACGGACAGCACCACGGGTGCGACCGGGTCGCCGTCGACCCCGGTGGCACCCCCCGCGGAGGTGCGCGGCGGCCGCGCCCAGCCGAAGACGGACAAGAGCGAGCAGACCCGCGCGCTGATCCTGGAGACGGCCATGCGCCTGTTCCAGGAGCGCGGCTACGAGAAGACGACCATGCGCGCCATCGCCACCGAGGCGGGCGTCTCGGTCGGCAACGCCTACTACTACTTCTCGGCCAAGGAATTCCTGATCCAGGGGTTCTACGACCGGATGACGTACGACCACGCCGCGGACGCCCGGGCCCGCATGGCCCACACCCGGGAGTTCTCCGAGCGGCTGGAGATCGCCCTCACCTCGTGGCTCGACACCGCCGCGCCGTACCACGAGTTCGCGGCACAGTTCTTCCGGACCGCCGCCGATCCGACGAGCTCGCTGAGCCCGTTCTCGAACGAGTCGCACCCGGCCCGGGCCACCGCCGTCGAGCTCTTCCGCGAGGTGCTGGAGGGCTCCGACCTGGCGCCTAAGCTGGACACCGAGCTGGTCGAGCTGCTGCCCGACGTGCTGTGGCTGCACCTCATGATCGTGGTGCTCTACTGGGTGTTCGACCGGACCCCGGATACGGAGCGGACCAGGGAGTTCGTCCGGCGCTCCACGCCGATGGCGGCGCGGGTGATCAACCTCTCCCGCTACCGCGTCTTCCGGCCCATCGTCCGGGACGCCAAGGGCCTCATCCAGGACTTCATCCTGCCCACCATCGGCAAGACGGCGGTGAAGTAGCGCCCGGCCCCCGGCGCGCTCGGGCGCACCGGGGGCCGGAACGGCATGACCGGGGCTCAGAAGCCGTCCGGGTTCCAGGAGGTGAGCGGCGTGCGCAGCAGCAGATCGGCGGCGGCCGCGGCCCCCGGGCGCAGCTCGGTGACCAGGCCGGCCGCCACCAGCCGCGGGACGGTCTCGCCGCCGAGGTAGAGCGAGCCGAGCGCCGAGGCGTTCAGCGCGAGGTCGGCCGCGTCGTCGGTGCGGGTGCACCGACCGGTGCCGTCCGCGGCGGCCTCGACGGCCCACCGCCCGGCCGCGTGACCGTCGCGGTCCGTCACCTCCAGCACCGTCCGGCCGGGTGCGCCGTACGTCCGCGCGTCGAACGCCGCCGCCACGTCGAGCACCCGCAGCCACATGAAGTCGGCGTTGTCCACGTACGGGGTGGCGGCCCGCGGGTCGTTCAGCAGCATCGGCAGCGGGTCGTCCGGGCCGATGTTCTCGATCACGATCCTGCGCACCCAGTCGACGTTGAACAGGAACCGCCACAACTCGGCGGCGGTGCCGCGGTCCAGGGCCAGGAAGTCGACCAAGGTCAGGTTGCAGTTGGGGTAGCTGCCGTCCCAGGTCTCGTCGACCCGGTAGACGGCCAGGCCGGTGGCGTTGCCCCCGGCGTCCCGGTGGACGGCCGCGAACGGCTCCTTCCACTCGAAGCCCGGCACCTGCACCTCGCCGGTGTGGCGCTTCCACCACATCTCGTCGCGGGCCAGCGCACCGGGCTGGGTGAGCCGCCAGCGGTCGTGCAGCTCGGCCCCGACCTTGCGCAGCTCCGCCATGGTGAGGAAGTCGACCCGCCCGCCGGGCACCGTGGGCAGGCCCGGCCGCAGGCCGCGGGCGCGCAGCAGGTCGACGTTCCAGCCGTGGCACCGGGTGGCCGGGCCGAAGCCGAACCGGCCGTAGATGTTGTACTCGGCAGCGATCAGGACGGCCACGGCGGAGCCGCGCTCCCGGGCGGCGGCGAGGTCCGCCGTCATCATCCGGGTCAGCAGACCGCGCCGGCGGTGGGTGGCCGACACCGTGACGGCGGTGATCGCGTCCGCGGGGACCACCGCCCCGCCCGGGACGGTCAGCTCGACGTCGTAGCTGCGGAAGGTGGCGACGAAACGCTCGGCGTCCAGGGCCGCGACCATCCGGCCGGGCTGCCACTGCTGCCGACGGAAGTCGACCGCGCTCTCCGCGTGCGAGCGCAGGAATCCCAGGGCGAGGGCGCGGTCCCAGCCCTCGACCTCGTCCTCGGTGATTGCCCGGATCACGACCCCGCCGGTGCCCTCGTCCGGCCGGCCGCTCCCCGGATCACGAGTCCCGCCGCGCACATCGTTGCCCATCCGCCCACGGTACGGCGGGCCTCCGGTGACGGCATCCCATTTATCCGCCGCCGGTCGGCACCGGTGCGCGGGCCCGCGCGGGCCCGCGCGAGCAGTCGGCCCGGAGCAGCCGCGGCCACGGGCACAGCCGCGACGGCGACCACGACCACGCAGCCTACGGGCGGGCGTAGAAGTCCGGGGTGCCCATGATCCAGAGGCTGGCCTGCTTGACCGGCATGCCGACGCGGGGGGCCTCGATCATCTGGTCGTTGCCGATGTAGAGGCCGACGTGGTGGATGTCGGCGGCACGGCCGGTGTCCGTCCAGAAGACGAGGTCCCCGGGGCGGAGGTCGCGGTAACCGATCGGGCTGCTCAGGGCGTACTGGTCGGCGGCGAAGTGGTTGAGCTGCCGGCCGCCCTGACGCCAGGCCATCATGGTCAGCCCCGAGCAGTCGTAGCCGCCGGGGCCCTCGCCGCCCCAGACGTACGGCAGCCCGATCTTGGAGCGGGCGTAGGCGACGGCGGCGGCCGCGCCCTCCGCGGACCACGGCCGGGCGGCCGGAGGCGGGCCGGCCGCAGGGCCGACGGCAGGACCGGCGCCCTTTGCCGGATTCGCGGCGTTCGCGGCCTCGGCCCGGGCCGCTTCGGCGGCGGCCTCGGCAGCGGCCCGTTCCGCCGCCGCGCGTTCCGCCTCGGCCTGCTCCGCGGCGGCCCGCGCTGCCTCCTCCGCCTCCCGGGCGGCGATCGCCTCCAGGGCCTCGCGGCGCTGCCGCTCCAGCTCGACGGTGGTGCGGCGGGCGGCGGCGAGGTCGGTGAGGAGCTGTTCGCGGCGCAGGCCGGTGGCGAGCACCTGGTTCTGCTGGGCGGCCACCCGCTGCTCGGCCCGCTCCCGGGCGGCGCCGACCTCGGCGGCGGCCCTCTCGGCGGCCCCGGTCGCGGCGCGTGCGCCGGCCGAGGCGCGGGTCGCGGCGGCGGCCGTGGAGGTGGCGGCGTCGAGGATCTGCCGGGTGCGGTCGCTGGCCACGCCGACCACCGCCGCCCGGTCGCCGGCCTCGCGCGGCCCGCGGGCGCCGAGCAGGGCGTTGATGGCGGAGAGTTCGGCGCTGGTGCCCTGGCGGTACGTTTCGGCGGCCAGCGCGGCCGCGTCCTCGGCGGCCGCGGCCCGCTCGGTCTCGGCGGAGGCCGCCCGGCCGATCGCGGCGGACTCCTCGGCGCGGGCCCGGGTGAGCGCGAGCTGGGCTCCGTTGTAGAGCTCGACGGCCTGCTCGGCGGCCCGGCCGGCCCGGTCGAGTTCGGCCCTGGCCGCGGTCAGTCCGGCCTCGATGGCGCTCACCGAGGCGGCCCGGCGGTCGGCCTCGGCCCGGGCCCGGTCGACGTCCTCGGCGGAGGGGTGGGCCTCGTCGGCCTGCCCGGCGCCGGCGGCCGGGTCGGGGTCCATCGGGGCGGCCGCGGCGGCGGGCAGCAGCCCGAGCAGCGCGGTGAGGGACAACAGGAGGGTCGGCAGAAGCCTGCGCACCACGAGACATCCCTTCTCAGGGTCGCGGACGGGTCCGCCGGTGCCGCCTGGTCCGCCGGGGTGCCTGGCCCCCCCGGGGTGGCCGGGGCGGCCCGGGGCGACCGGGATCGGGCAGGACCGGCAGAACGGACCATCACGTGACAGATCGTTTACGCATCGCCATGTTCTCAAGCCGGGCGGCTTCCACGCCCCAAGCCCGCACCGCCGACCGGGTGACCCGTCGGATGATCCGACCGGGCGTCACCTGCAGTCAGGTGGACAGGGCATACGAACTACCGGTGGATCCTGCGGGTGTGCGGCCGCAGGCGTGGGTGGCGGTCGGGCCGGCGCTCCAGGCCCGTCGGACGCACCACGTAGGTGCGGCTGCGGCCTGCCCGGACGGACCGCCGGCGCTGCTGGGCGCCGTGCCGGGTGCCGGGCTCGTGGGCCGCGCCGCCGGCGGCGGCACCCGCCACCGCGGTCGCCGAGCGGCGGTCGGCGAGCCGGGCGGACCGCCGGGCCAGCGCCCGGGCGGCGTGCGCGTCGAGGTGGGCGGAGGCCCGGGCCGCCATCCGCTCGGCGACCCGGTGGGCGGCGGGGTGGTTGGCGGGCACCTTGTCCGGGGCGCCGGCGATCAGGTCGAAAAGCCAGGTACGGGCGATGTCCGCACGCCGGTGCAGCCGGCGCTCGCGCCGGAGCGCACGCGCCCGGCGGCGTGGGCGTGTCGCGTAGCGCCAGCGCGCCCACGGGCTGCTCGGCCGGGCCAGCCGGATCGCCCCGACCCAGGAGATGCCCGGCACCATGATCCCGAGCAGACCGGTCCACATCTTGCCCTTGAGCAGGGTGACCACCATGGCCAGCGCGTTCGCCGAGATGATCGTGACCAGGCCCCAGCGGGTCTCCCCGGTGGGCTCCGCGCCGAGCGGCACGTACCCGATCAGGAGCAGGCCGGTGAAGAGGATGCCGAAGATCACCGCGTCCACCGACTTGCGGCCCTGCTCGCCCCAGTAGACGTCGTCCAGGTGCAGGATCAGCGCGAACTCGTCCAGCACCAGCCCGCAGCCGATGCCGAAGACCAGCCCGAAGACGTCGATCCAGGGGTGGCCGCCGTAGGTCGCGAACACCCCGATCCCGCCGACCAGCAGGAAGAACAGGCCGAACACCATGTGGTGGATGTGCAGCCCGCCCGGGGTGACGTTGCCGGGCCACCAGCGCACCTGGGCCCTGATCATCCGCACGCTGAACCGGATGAAGACGAAGGACGTGATGAAGCCGACCAGCAGCAGGAACAGCGGTTGCTTGTGCGCCGCGACGATGTGCTCGCGGTAGCCGTCCAGCAGTGTGGTCATAGGTATTACCTTCGTTCCTGGTCCTGCGTACTGCCTGCCGCGACATGGCCCGGGGGCCAACAGCGGTCCAACGACTGCGGAGCGGCCTCCGGCCCCGGCCGGCCCGGGGCCGGCCCGCGGACACCCCCCGGACGGCCGACGTGCCGCCCGACGGCGGTCCGGGGCGGCCGGCCTGCGGGCCGACGGCCGGTCAGAAGCCCCGGGTGCGCTTGGCCGCCCGGCGCGGCACCACCGGCTGCGGCGACAGCAGCTCGGCCCCGGCGGGCAGCTTCATGAAGAGCCGGGCGATCTCACCGCCGAGGTTCACGCCGATCGCCAGCGCCAGCGCGATCGCGGCGGCCCGGGTGATCTGCACCAGACCGCCCGCGGAGTGGCCCTGGGCGAAGGAGAGCATCCCGAGGTAGAGCGCCGACCCGGGCATCAGCGGGCCGATCGCGGCGGTCACGTACGGCAGTGCCGAGCCGGACCGGTAACGCGCCATCAGCTGGCCGAACAGGCCGACCAGGCCGGCCGCGACGCCGGTGGCCACGATCGGCGAGATCCCCGCGTTGTAGACCAGCACGCCGTAGCCGGACCAGCCGATGCCGCTGTTCAGCGTGACCAGGGCGAGCGAGCGGCGGTCGGTCTGCAGCAGCATCGCGAAGGCCAGCGTCAGGACCAGCGCGGCGATCATCTGGACCGGCGGGTAGTTCACCCCGACCAGGCTCTCGTCCGGCCTGAGCTTCGCCTCGAAGCCGACCCCGAGGTAGAGGATCAGCATCACGCCGATGACGATGCCCGCCACCAGGTAGATCACTTCGAGCAGCCGGGCGGCGGCGGTGATGTAGAAGCCGGTCAGACCGTCCTGGACGGCGGCGACCAGGGCGCGCCCGGGCAGCAGCGCGAAGAGCCCACCGGTGATCACCACCGAACCGCGCAGGCCCCAGTCGTTGAAGGAGAGGATGATGCCGGAGGCCGCCGCCGGCATCGCGGCCAGCACGAACTGGTAGAACTCCGGCAGTCCGCGACGGGCGATCAGCGAGGCCATCCGGTCGCCGAGGACGGCCGCGACGAAGGCGCTGGCGAAGACCAGCCAGGCCTTGTCGTCGGCCCGCCCGCCGACCAGGAAGGTCGCCGCCCCGGCCAGCAGCCCGGTGTTCAGCGCGAGCACCCAGGCCGGGTACGGGTGCCGGTTGCGGCGGATCCGGGCGAGACGGCGGTACGCGTCGTTGACGGAGACCCTCTCCGCGGTGATGTCGGCGACCAGCTCGTACACCGCGTTCAGCCGGGTGTAGTCGGAGGTGCGGCGGCGCACCACCCGGTCCGCGGTGACCGGCGGCTCGACCAGCGAGGGCTGGTGCGAGATGCCGATCAGGGTGAAGGTGACCTGCGGCTCGCAGCGGTCCAGCCGGTAGGCGTGCGCGATGCCGAGCATGGCCGCCTCGACGTCCTCGGCGGCCTCGCCGCTGGCCAGCAGCAGCTCGCCGATCCGGAGCGTCAGGTCGAGGATGCGCGGCACGTTGCGGGCGGCGGAGGGGTGCAGTTCGCGGGCGGTCCGCTCGAAGGCGGGACGCTCGGACATCGGGGTGCGCAGCAGGGTGCGCATCCGGTCCGGCCAGGGCGCCTCGCCGGGGGCGCCGGGCTGCAGGGTGGGGACGGCGATGCCGGTCGGCGGGGTGTAGCCGGCCGCCTGCCACTCCTCGGGGGTGAGGGTGTCCTCGGGGCCCGGGCGCCGGCGGCGGACGGGGGCGGGCTCCTCGGCCGGCTCGCCCGCCGCCCGGTCGGCGGGCCCCTCGGCGGGCTGCTCGGCCGGCTCCGGGGCCAGCAGGCCCTTGGTCTCCAGGACCGGCGGGACGAGCGGGATCACCGTGGCCGGCTCGACGGCCGGGGCGGGGTGGCCGAGCAGGCCCTCGGTGGGTGGCGCGTCGGAGGGGTGGAGCGGCTGCGGCCGTGCCTCCGGCCGCGCCTGCCGGGCCCCCTTGCCGCCCCTGGCCCGCCTGCCTGCGCCCGGTCGGCCCCGCTTAGGCACTTCCACTCCTTGCCGCCCCTGGTGGCGCCGGGCACCCGGGCCGCCGTTCGATCTCCGGTTACACCTTGCCTGATCGAACTGCCGGACGCACATGTACGTCGCGGCGGACCGCGGGGCGCGCGGGTGCCTACCCGGCGCGGTGGCCGCGCCCGGCCGACCCGGTGGCCGCGCCTACCCGGCGCGCCGGGCCGCCGCGGCGGTCCGGCGGGCGCGCAGCAGTTCGAGCGCGACCGGGACGACCGAGAGCAGCACGATGCCGATCAGGATCGCCTCGATGTTCTCCCGGACGAACGGGATCTGACCGAGGAAGTAGCCGAGCACGGTGACGCCGGCACCCCAGAGCACCCCGCCGATGACGTTGAAGACGACGAAGGTGCGGTAGTTCATCCCGCTGACTCCGGCGACGATCGGGGTGAAGGTCCGCACGACCGGCACGAAGCGGGCCAGCACGATCGCCTTGGGCCCGTGCCGGTCGAAGAAGGCGGCCGCCTTCTCCACGTTCTCCTGCTTGAACAGCCGGGAGTCGGGCCGGCGGAACAGGCCCGGTCCGACCTTGCGGCCGAAGAGGTAGCCGACCTGGTCCCCGGCCACCGCGGCGACCACGATCAGCACGCAGAGCAGCCAGAGCGGCAGGTGCAGGTAGGTGCCGTCGGCCACCAGCAGGCCGGCGGTGAAGAGCAGGGAGTCCCCGGGGAGGAAGAAGCCGATCAGCAGGCCGGACTCGGCGAAGACGATGGCCAGGATGCCGATCGGCCCGAACGTGGAGATCAGCTGGGTCGGATCGAGCCAGGACGGGCCGAGGGCGAGGCTGGTCACGGGGCAGACACTCCTGGAGGTCGACTCTTGGCAATGAAACAGTAAAGCATGTGCCAAGAAGACCTAAAGAAGGAGCCCCGCCCCGGCCCGGAACCAAGCTCCGGGGCGGGGCGGGGCGGCGAGCGGGGCTACAGCCCGTACCGCTCGATGACCCCCTCGTGCCGGGCGGTGTCCGCGCCGGCCGCCCTGGCGAGGTCGAGCCAGGCCAGCGGGTGCGGCCAGCCGCCCGTCAGCCGGTGCAGCAGCGCGTCGGCGTCGGCCGCGTGGGCCGTCGGCGGCACCCCCAGGGCGGCGTAGATGCCGGGCAGCGTGGCGTCCTCGTCGGCCGGGTCGGTGATGCCGTACTGGTCCCCGCTGTAGGCCCAGACCGCGTAACCGGCCTCGCCCAGCCGCTCGCGCAGCGCGGCCCAGGCCTCGTCGCCGGGCCAGCCGCCGTCGATCCAGTAGGTGGTGTAGCCCGCCGGGTCGAGCAGCGTGAGCAGCTCGAACACCGGGCGCCAGCTCCGCCGCTCCTCCTCCGGGGCGTCCTCGGCCGGCGGCTCGGTCAGCAGGGCCGGGGCGAAGACGACCACGTCGCCGTGGTTGAGCGTCACGTCCTCGCCGAGCACCGGCAGGATGCGGGCGGTGGCCGGTCCGGTCCGGACGGCCGGGAGGTCGGCGGTGGCGCCGTTGGTCCGGGTGGCCCGGACGGTGACCAGCTGCCACTCCTCGTCGACCGGCCCCTCGGGCTCGTCGAACTCGATGCCGATCAGCGCGCCGGTGGAGCGGACCACCGCCCAGTCCCGGTTGGCGGTGGCCGCGGTGACCAGGTGCCAGAGGTCGGGCTGCTGGACGGTGCGGTGCAGCTCCTCCTCCGGCGTGCCCTCGGCGGGCAGCGCGTGCGTCAGGAGGTCCTGGAAGTACCGCTGCGCGGCGGCGTGGTCGCCCAGCTCGGTGGCCGCGGCGGCGGCGACCCGGCGGGTGTTGATCCGGTCCGGGTGCCCGGCCAGGATCGCCTCGCAGTGCTCCACCACCTCGGCCCAGCGGCCCTCGGCGGCGGCCCAGCGGGCCCGGACCCAGTGGCCGTCGGCCGGGCTGGTCGCCGCCAGCCGGTCGGCGAGCCGGCGCACCCCGTCGCCGTCGCCCGACTCGACCAGGGCCACGCCGAGCATGCCGATCAGGTCCTCGTTGACCGGGTCGGCGTCCAGCCGCTGCCAGAGCAGGTCGGCGGCGGCCCGGGCGTGGCCGAGGCCGCCCAGCGCCGCGGCCAGCTGCACGGTCAGGTCGGTGGCGCCGGCCGGCTCGCCGCGGTACTGCTCCAGCGCGGCGGAGAGCAGGTCGGCGCCGGTCTCGGCGGGCACGCCCGCCGTGGCGAGGTGCCCGAGCAGGGCGGCCGGCGGCACGGGCAGCTCCGGGACGGGCAGGGCCTCGGCGGCGGCGCGCAGCTCCGCCACCCGCTCGGCGACGCCCTCGGTGCGGCGCAGCCGGGCGAGCTTGCGCTCACCGGTGGCGGCCAGGGCGAGGGCGACCGTCCGGGCGCCGCGGGCCAGCGCGAGCCGGCCGGCCATCAGCAGCAGCTCCACGCAGGGGCGGTGCGAACCGGTGCCGTCGAGGTAGCCGACCCAGCCGGCCACGGCGGCGCCCAGCTCGGCGTCGTTCTCCAGGGCGCCGGCGGCGACGAGCAGCTCGACGGTGCCCGTCCAGGCCGCCCGCAGGTCGGCGTGGAGCTCGGCGTCCGCGCGCTCCGGCAGCAGGGCCAGCGCCTCGTCGGTACGGCCGAGCGAGGCGAGCGCGCGGGCCCGCAGCAGAGCGCCCCAGCGCTCGTCGCTCTCGTCGATCTCGCGACCCCGGGTGCGCTCGGACTGCTCGGCGGTGTCGAGCAGGGTGAGCACCTCCTCGTGCCGGCCGAGCAGGTGCAGGGTGCCGGCCCGGGAGTGGTGGAAGTGCAGCGAGAGCCGCTGGCCGGCGCCCTGGATCCGGGCGGCGGCGGTGTCCAGGTGGCCGAGCGCCTCGGCCGGGCGGCCGTCGTCCTCCAGGGCGTCGGAGTACTCGCGCGAGAGGCAGTCGAAGCAGGCGCGGCCCGGCTCGATCCGCTCCAGCGTCTCGCTCAGGACGGCGAGCCGCTCGGGCACGTAGCCGGGGCCGTCGACGCGGGCGTGGCAGATCGCGAAGTCCTGCACCACACAGACCGACTGCGGACAGCCCGCGGTCTCCTCGCGGTGCGCGAACTCCAGCAGGTCGACCGCCTCGGGGAGGGCCTGCTCGCCCTGGTGGCGCTTGTTCAGCAGGTTCTGCATCCGCCAGTGCCGCAGGTAGACCTCGACCCAGGGCAGGCCGAGTGCCCGGGCGGCGGCGACCGCCTCCGGGTAGACGGCGTCGAGCTGGGCGTTGCGCCCCTCGTTGGCGTGGCCGGGCAGCTCGTAGATGGCATCGGCCAACCGCTGGTGGCCGGCCTCGGCCAGTTGCTGGTGGGTGTCGTGCACCCAGGCCCAGATGTCGGTGCTCATACCGCTTCCGTCTCTCCCTGCGGGTGGTGCGCTGTACTGGTCGACAGTGTGGCCGGGGCCGCTGACAGCCCGTCCGGGGCGGCGGCCCGGGTCATCGCCTCAGCCCCGGACACCGGCGCCGCCCGGGCCGCCGGCGGGGCCAGGGCCGTCCGGGCCGTCGAGCCCGTCGGGGCTGTCCGGGACGGCGGGCAGGCCGACCGGGACGGCGGCGGTCAGCGCGGAGACCGCGGTGCCGATGCCGGCCAGGGCGCCGGTGAGGTCGCCCCCGGAGGCGTCGGCCGAGGCCGCCGCCATGATCACCTTGAGCGAGCGGAGCAGCCCGGCGGCGGTGGCGCTGCCGGTGTGCCCGGCGCGGTAGGCGGTGAGCAGGTCCTGCACGGCCGGACAGGCCAGGTTGAGGTAGAGCCGGGCCTTCACCTCGCCGCCGGTGCGGGCGGTGAACGCCCGGGCCAGCCGCAGTGCGGCGGACGGGATCCGGGCGTCCGCCTGGTCGTCCTCGATCCGGGCCTTGAGCTCGGCCTCCCGGTCCGGGACGAGGACGAGCGGCAGGCCGGCCGGGTCGAACCGGGCCGGGACGAGCTGCTCGCCCGGGTCGGTCAGGGCGGCCGCCAGCCAGGCGGCCTCGCCCGCGGGCAGCGGGCGCTCCGGGTCGCGGAACAGCTCACGGTTGCCGCTCTCGCTGCCCAGCTCGACGATCCGGCAGCCGCGCAGCTGCGCGTAGCGGCGCAGGAACGGCAGTACGGCGTAGCGGTCGCCGCGCGCGATCGGCACCTGCATCGCCCGGTAGAGCATCTCCTCGAAGCCGCCGCCCGCGCCGAGCGCGACGTGCACCGCGCCGGAGCCGGCCGCCCGCAGGGCGCCGGCGGTCCGGTCACCCTGCGAGGTGGGCACCGGGACGTCGTCGGCGAGCAGGGTGAACAGCCGGTCGTCGCAGAGCGCGGCGCCGAGCAGCTCCTGGCCGTGCCGGGCCAGGATGCGGCGCCAGACGGCCGGCCGGAGCCGGGCGGTCTCGTAGAGGCCGTCCACGACGGCGTCGGTGAGCGCCTGATGGAGGGCGCGGTAGTGGTCGTCGCGCTGGAGGTCCTCGCGGCTGGCGGTGGGGGTGAGCCGGCTGGACTCGACCACCCCGCCGATGAACCCGGCCCAGCTGGGCAGCAGGTCGCGGGCGTCCTCGGCGAGCAGCATGCCGCGCAGGTAGACGGCGAGGTCGCGGTTGTCGCTGCTGCCGTAGCTGCCGCCGTCCTGCACCCAGAGCAGGCCGGCCGCGTCGCTGCCGCCGTCGACGGGGTGGAGGGGGAAGGCGGTGAGCGGCTCGAAGCGGCGGCCGAAGGCGCCGGCGAACCGCATCCGGGCGGCGTACTGGTCCCCGTCGACGGGACCGCGCCAGGGGACGGTGACGGCGTTGACGGGCTGCTCGTCGTCGCCGACGAAGACCGGGACGGGCAGCAGCACGCAGTACCGGCGGAGCACCTCGCGCAGCGCCGACTCGTCGGCGAGGTGGGCGTGTTCGGCCTTCAGCGAGAGCTCGACGACCGTGCCGCCGCCGGGCCGCGGGGCGGCCGGCTCCACGCTGTACTGCTCGCCGCCGAAGCTGCGGTAGCGGTGGCCGAGCAGCGGTTCGCGGTGCGAGGTGGTGGTGACGGTGACCTCGTCGGCGACCGAGAAGGCGGACAGGAAGCCGAGGCCGAAGGCGCCGATCAACTCCTGGTTGCCGGTCAGTTCGCGCAGCATCCGGGTGTAGCCGGTGCCGACGGTGGCGAGGTACGCGTGGATCTCCGGCTCGGTCAGGCCGGCGCCGGTGTCCTCGATGGCGATGCCGCGCCGCGCGGCGTCGGCCCGGACCCGGACGAGCGGCCGGTGGTCACCGTCGGGATCCTCCAACAGCCGCCTGGTGTGCGAGTCGTGGGCGTTCTGGACGAGTTCGCGCAGGGCGACCAGAGGGGTCGAGTAGAGGTGGGTGGCGAGGACGTTCACCAGTCCGCCGAGATCGACCTCGGTCGTACGCAGATCCTCGGCGGGCCCGGGGTCGGGCGGGAGACCTTCAGACATGGGTCCTCAGTGTGCCAGTGCGACTATCCGGCGACCATTTCTTTCTGACAGCAGGGGTCCGGTCAACACCGTGTTGACCGCCCGGCTTTGCCCGACCGGCCCCGGAACGGCCTGTTCGGAGGGGCCAACTTACCTGCTCCCGAAGGATTTTGACCGCGGAATCCGCGCCCCCGGCGAGCCCGCCGGCGATCCCCCCGGACAACGCCGATGACACCATCGGGCGAATTGCCACCCGTTTGGTGGAGTTCGTCCACGACGCTGGTGAATGCTGGTCGTGCGACGTCAGGCAACGGCGCTCCCGGGGCGGCCACCCCGGAAGGCGCCACTTTCGCACTCCACCCTTCAGGGAGACCAGCGTGTCCCGTATTCGCGCAGCCGCCGCCGTCACCGCCCTCGGGGCCTTCCTCCTCGTCGGTGTCGGTGCCGCCACCGCGCACGCCGACAACGGCGCCGGTGCCGACCACCACTCCAACAGCAGCGTCGTGAGCAACACCGGCTCCAACAACGTCATCGGCAACGTCGTCGGCAACGTGGTCAACACCCAGCAGACGGCCACCGGCTCCGGTGCCGCCAACCAGAACAACGGCCTCGCCGTCACCGGCAACGGCGGCAACATCGGTGCGCTGCAGGGCAACGGCAACTTCGACGCCCAGGTGTACTACCCGCACGTCCTCTACTAGGCACACCGCCCGGCGCACCGCCGGGTGCGCCGCCGCCAGGAGCGTCCGGGGCGCGACTGCCCCTCGCGCCCGGGTCCGTGAACGGGTGCCCGTCCCCACCGCCGGGGCGGGCACCCACTCGCGTCCGCCCACCCGCGCCCCGGGCCTACCGGCTCACGGCCGCCCGGGCACGCCGAGGACGGCCCGGCCGAGCCGCCGCAGGCAGTCGCCGAGGTCGGCCCGGTCGCCGGCCGGACGGTTCCGCACCCCGTCGTTGACCAGCGCGAACAGCGCGTGTACCCGGATCCGGGCCTCCGCCGCGTCGTACTCCGGACGCACCCGGCGGAGCAGGTCGACCCAGGTCCGCAGGAAGTCCCGCCGGAAGTCCACGGCGGCCCGCCGGTCCGGCGCGGCCAACCGCTCCGTCTCGCTCAGCATCGCGCCCAGGTAGTCCGCGTTGCCCCGGGCGAAGTCGACGTACGCGGCCAGTCCGGCCTCCAGCGCCGCGCCCGGCCCCACCGCGCCCGCGATCGCTCCCGCCACCTCGTGCCAGAGCCGCTCCCGGCTGCGCACCAGCGAGGCGGCCAGCAGCTGCTGCTTGCTGTCGAAGTGCCGGTACACGCTCGGCCCCGAGATGCCGACCGCCGCACCGAGCTGGTCGGTACTGACGTTGTCGAACCCGCGCCGGTGGAACAGCCGGACGGCCGCCGCGAGCAGCTCCTCGCGCCGCGGCTGCGGCAGCACGACGGCCGGCACCACCGGCCGGGGGTCGGCCGCGGTGCCGTCCAGCGACACCGCGAGCACCGCCGCCACCAGGTCGCGCAGCAGCCGTTCGGCCCGGCGCGGCTGCGGAGCGGCCGACTGGTAGGACAGGCCCGCACAGGCCGAGAGCGCCGACCAGCAGAGCAACTCGGCGTCCCGCCGGTCGAGTCCGGGCCGCTCGGCGCGGAGCCGGGCGGTCATCAGCGCGGCGTCCGCCCGCAGTTCGCGGCGGAGCGCGGCCCGCCGGGCCGGCGGCAGCAGCCGGGCATCGCGCTGCACCAGCGTGCCGAGCGGCCGGTGCCCGACCGCGACGGCGGCCAGCACGCTGCCGACGGCCGCCGTGGAGCCGGCCGCGCGCAGCCCGTCCGCCAGCTCGTCCAGCCCCGGCCGGACGGTCCGGTCGAGCAGTTCCGGCTTGCCCCGGAAGTGCCGGTAGAGGGCCGGCGCGGTGATCCCGACCCCGGCGGCGACCTCGGTCATCGACACCTGGTGGTACCCGCTGCGATGGAAGCGCTCGGCCGCCACCGCCAGGATCTGCGCCTGCCGGGACGACGCCGGCGGCCGCCGCACCACCATGCCGCCACTCCTCGCCCCGGGCTCACCGACCATGCCGACCGTAGGCTAGCAAGGATTCACTTGACCGCCCCGGGAGCCGGGCGTACCGGGCCCGACCACGGCACGGGCACCGGTCCGCCGACCCTGGACAGTGGAAGCTACCCGGGATTAACTTGTGGAGCGATCACTCGGCCCCACCGAAGGGAGCGCCACCGTGCGCCGCACCGTGTTCACCGAGGACCACGAGGCCTTCCGGGAGACCATCCGGGACTTCATCGCCAACGAGGTCGTCCCCGTCTACGAGAGCTGGGAGGCCGACGGCCACCCGCCGCGCGACTTCTACCGCAAGCTCGGCGAACTCGGCATCTACGGCATCGAGGTCCCGGAGGAGTACGGCGGTGCCGGCGAGAGCGGCTTCAAGTACCAGGCGGTCATCGCCGAGGAGACCGCCCGCGCGGGCGTCAGCTTCGGCTCCTCCGGCGTCCACACCGGGCTGGTGCTGCCCTACCTGCTGGAGTACGCGGACGAGGAGCAGAAGCAGCGCTGGCTGCCCGGCTTCGTCTCCGGCGACATCATGACCGCGATCGCGATGACCGAGCCCGGAGCCGGTTCCGACCTCGCCGGGATCACGACCACCGCCCGGCTCTCCGAGGACGGCACCCACTACGTCCTCAACGGCGCCAAGACCTTCATCACCGGCGGCGTGCTCGCCGACCTCGTCCTGGTGATCTGCCGGACCGCCCCGTACGACCCGGACAACCGCCGGGCCGGCCTCTCCATCCTCTGCGTGGACACCGCCTCCGAGGGCTACACCGTCGGCCGCAAGCTGCAGAAGATCGGCCTGCGCACCTCGGACACCGCGGAGCTGGCGTTCAGCGACGTCCTGGTGCCGGTGGAGAACCTGCTCGGCGAGGAGGGCCGGGCCTTCTCCTACCTGACCCACAACCTGGTGCAGGAGCGGCTGGCCATCGCGGTCGGCGCGTACGCGGCCTCGGCGGCGGCCGTCCGCTTCGCCGTGCAGTACGTCAAGGACCGGAAGGTCTTCGGCAAGGCGGTGGCGGAGTTCCAGAACACCAAGTTCACCCTGGCCGACTGCGAGGCCCAGGTGGTGGCGCAGCAGTCGATGGTCGACCGCGCGCTGGAGCTCTACCAGCAGGGCGGGCTGACGGTCGCGGACGCGGCGGCGGCGAAGCTGTTCTGCACCGAGTCGGCCTCCGGCGTGATCGACAAGTGCCTGCAGCTGCACGGCGGCTACGGCTACATCCTGGAGTACCCGATCGCCCGCCTCTACACCGACAACCGGGTGTTCCGGATCTACGGCGGCACCAGCGAGGTCATGCGCAGCATCATCGCCAAGTCGATGGGCCTGTAGGGGACCGCGCCCCCGCACGGAACCGGCCCGCCGAGGGCGCTGCTCGCGGCCCCGGACGGCGGACGGCGGACGGCGGCGGGAACGCGACGGACAGCGGGCCGCACCCCCATGGCGGCCCGCTGTCACCCGGTCCGTCGGGCGGTCCGGTCAGTTGGGCGAGACCTGCTCGGCCCGCCAGGCGTCCCAGCCCGCCGCCGACGCCGCCTTCGCCCCGCTCAGGGCCCGCTGGGCCATGGCGGTCGGCGGGGTGTCCATGCCCCGCACCCACTGCCGGCCCGCGGTGGCCAGCGCCACACACACCATCACCGCACCGGTCGCCCCGAGCAGCGCGCCGACGCCCGTGAACACCGCGCCGCCGGCCAGGAGCGTGCGGTTGACCTGAAACCCGTTGAAAAAGCTCTGATTGGTCGCCATGCCTCCACCATCGGGGCAGTCGGCGGCTCCCGCACCCCGAGCGCACCCGCGGGCGGGACGGTGGCGGCCCGGGGTGCGGGAGCCGACCGCGTCCGCGACGCTGGGCCCGGGGGCCGCCACCCGGCCCCAGCCCGACCGGGCGGCGAGCCGCAGGCACCAGGCAGGTTCAGGAGGACGCGCGATGGTCGATCTCGAACAGCTCGCCGTGGAGCACGCGGCCAGGGCCGCCGAGAGCCCGCACGGACGCAGCGCCCACCTCGTCCTGCACGACGGCCTGTTGCGGCAGACCGTGATCGCCCTGACGGCGGGCACCGCGCTGGACGAGCACAACGCCCCGACGGCCGCCTCGCTCCAGGTGCTGCGCGGCCGGGTCTCGCTGACCGTCGCGGGCCGGCTCCAGGAGCTGTCGGCGGGCGAGCTGCAGCCCGTCCCGCCGGAGCGGCACGGGCTGCTGGCCCACGTGGACTCGGTGGTCCTGCTGACGGCGGTCACCGGGTGAGGCCCGGACGGCCCGCACCGTCACCCGCCCGTCACCCGCCCGGCGGAGCCGCTACGCCGCGGCCGGCTTCAGCACCGCGCCGCTGACCAGCCGCAGCCCGTGCAGGAAGTCCCGCCCGGTCGGCGCCTGGTCGGGGGCGGCCATCCACTGGAGCGCCATTCCCGCCAGCATCGCCTGGTAGAACGTCCCCCGGGCCAGCTCCTCCTCGGTGTCCGGCACCTCGGGGAGGCCCTGGAACAGCGCGGCGAGCCCGAGCCGGCCGTCCTTCTGCACGCCGGCGAGCGCCCGCTCCAGGTCGGGCGCGTGCTCGATCTGCACGATCGCCTCGAACTGGGCGGCCCAGAGCCCCCGGTGTTCGACGAAGGTCTCCCGCACGCCGTCCCAGACCGCGACGAAGCGCTCCTCCGGGTCGTCCGACAGCGCACTCGCGCCCGTCACCACCGCGGCCAGCGCCGCACCCCACTCCGCGGTGGCCTCGATCAGCGCCGCGTTGAGCAGCGCGTCCTTGGAGCCGTAGTGGTAGCCGATGGCGGCCAGGCTGACGCCGGAGGCGGTGGCGATGTCCCGGGCGGTGGTGCGCCCGTAGCCCTTCTCGTACAGGCAGCGCTTGGCGCCCGCCATCAAGTCTTCGCGGTTTCCCATGGCTCCGATGCTACGGAACATCCGGACAGATGTCTTGCACGTACGTCTCGCACACATGATTTAGACGCTAGTACTAGACAAGCGTCTGACACGGTCGTACTGTCATCCCCATGACCGCAACCACCGGCCGCGCAGGCCGTCGCGAATGGATCGGCCTCGCCGTCCTCCTGCTTCCGACCCTCGTCCTCACCATGGACATGGGCGTGCTCTTCTTCGCCGTCCCGTACATCTCCACCACGCTGGCGCCGAGCGGCACCGAGCAGCTGTGGATCATGGACATGTACTCGTTCCTGCTGGCCGGGCTGCTGATCACGATGGGCTCGCTCGGGGACCGGATCGGCCGCCGCCGGCTGCTGATGATCGGCGCCGCCGGCTTCATCGGCGCCTCGCTGCTGGCCGCCTACGCCGACGGCGCCGGACAGCTGATCGCCGCCCGCGCCGTGCTCGGCGCCGCCGGGGCCACCGTGATGCCCTCCACGCTCGCGCTGATCCGCAACATGTTCCACGACGCCAAGCAGCGCCAGATCGCCCTCAGCGCCTGGGGCGGCGTCCTCACCGCCGGTGCCACCCTCGGACCGGTCGCCGGCGGCCTGCTGCTCGACCACTTCTGGTGGGGCTCGGCCTTCCTGATCGCCGTTCCGGTGATGGCCCTGCTGCTGATCGCCGCCCCCGTCCTGCTGCCCGAGTACCGCTCCCCGCAGCGCGGCCGCTTCGACCTGCCCGGCGCCGCCCTCTCGCTGGCCGCCGTCCTGCCGCTGGTCTACGGCGTGAAGACGCTCGCCGTCGAGGGCTGGAGCCTGCTCCCGGCGCTGGCCGTCCCGGTCGGCCTGCTGTTCGCCGCCGGCTTCGTCCTGCGCCAGCGCACCGCCGCCGCCCCGCTGCTCGACCTCGGCCTGTTCCGGATCCGCGCCTTCAGCGGGGCCATCACCGTCAACGCGGTCGCGATGTTCGCGATGATGGGCTTCACCCTCTTCACCTCGCAGTACCTGCAACTGGTCAAGGGCATGAGCCCGCTCACCGCCTCGCTCTGGTCGCTCGTCCCCAGCGTCGGCGTGGGCGCCGCGGTCGGCGTGAGCTCGGCGCTCGCCGGCAAGGTCCGGCCCGCGGCCCTGATGGCCGGCGGCTTCCTGACCGGCGCGGCCGGCTTCGCGATGATGACGCTGGTCGGCGCGGACTCCCCGCTCGCCCTCATCCTCACCGCCGCCGGCGTCCTGGCGGCCGGCACCGTCGGCACCATGACCCTCACCGCCGAGATGGTCGTCTCGGCCGCCCCGGTCGAGCGGGCCGGCGCCGCCTCGGCCACCTCCGAGACCGCCGTCGAGCTCGGCAGCTCGCTCGGGATCGCCCTGCTCGGCGCGGCCGGCGCCGCGGTCTACCGCTCCCGCCTCGACGGCGCGCTCCCGGCCGGTCTGGACGGCGAGGCCGCCCGCACCGCCCAGGACACCCTCGCCGGCGCGATCACCGTCGCCGCCCGGATGCCCGGCCGGGCCGGCGGCGAACTGCTCGACACCGCCCGCGTCGCCTTCACCGACGGCCTGCACGTCGCCGCGGTCGTCGGCCTGGTCCTCGCACTCGGCGCGGCCCTGCTCGCCCACCGCCTGATGTCCCACCTCCCGGCCCGCCCGGCCGAGCCCGCCGAGCCCGTCGCCGAGGCAGCAGCGGCCTGACCTCCCGCCCGATCCGGCACTGCGCGTCATCAGGAGTCCCCGACCCGGGCCGGGTCGGGGACTCTCGCCCGTCTCCGGGAGCCACGGCCCGGCGGTCCACGGCCCGGCGGTTCCCCACCCGCAACCGCCACCGTGCCCCGTGACCCTGGAGCGCCTCGACGCCCGGCCGCGCGGATCGGCTGCGCGGGAGCGGGCGGCCTGCCAGGCTGCGGGCATGGCGCAGCATGCCGACCACGAGCGGGTCCGGACGAGTTACGACAGCGTCGCGGCGGAGTACCGCGACCGGATCGGGGGTGAGCTGGCGCACAAGGCGATGGACCGGGCGCTGCTCGGGGCCGTACTGGAGTCGGCCGCCGGCGGGCCGGTGGCGGACGTCGGGTGCGGGCCGGGCCACATCGCGGGGTGGCTGGCGGAGCGCGGGGCGAGGGTGGTCGGGATCGACCTCTCCCCGGCCATGGTGGCGATCGCCCGGCAGGAGCACCCCGGCGCGGAGTTCCGCGAGGGCGACCTGCTGGCGCTGCCCGCGGCGGACGGGGAGTTCGCCGCCGCCGTCGCGCTCTACTCGGTCATCCACCTCGCCCCCGCCGAGCTGGCGCCCGCCTTCGCCGAGCTGCACCGGGTGCTGCGCCCCGCCGGCACCCTGCTGGTCTCCTTCCACCTCGGCACGGAGGTCCGCCGGCTCGACGAGTGGTGGGGCCACCGGGTGGACGTGGACTTCCACTTCCTGCAGCCCGAGGCCGTCGCCGGCCTGCTGGCGGACGCCGGCTTCACCGTGCGGGCCCGCCTGGAGCGGGCGCCGCTGCCCGAGGAGGCCGAGACCCGCCGCGGCTACCTGCTGGCCCGCCGGAACGGGCCGGACGGGCGGGCCGCCGTCACGCCGGCGAGCCGAAGCGGGCGAGGCAGTGCCAGACCTTCTTGAGGTCCTGCGGGTCGTACCGGCCGGAACGGACGGCGTCACCGATGATCCGCGGGTCGAGGTGGCCGTCCTCGGCGACGGCGAGACCGAGGGCGACGAACTCCGGGCCGCGGTAGTCCGGGTGACGGCGGAGCTCCTCGGCGGAGAGCCGCACCCCGGGGTGCCACTCGACCGGGCAGGGCAGCCGCCGGGCCTGCTCCTCGACGGCGGTGCCGCGGTGGCTCGGGTCGAGGACGAGTGCCTCGACGTCCCGGTCGAGCCGGACCTCACCGTGCACCTGGGTCTCGATGTAGTCGTCCAGCAGGTCCGCGGAGTCGGCCTCGGCGAGCGCGACGAGGCCCATCCGGTCGGCGACGCCGAAGTCCGCGGGCTCCAGGAAGCTGTCGGGGTAGCAGAAGGAGGCCCGGGCGAGGGTCTGCCCGGTCAGCCGGAAGTGCGCGGAGCCGAACCGCGGCGCCGCACCGAGCGGCCTGCGGCGGAAGTCGAGCGCACCGTAGACCGGGCGTTCCGCGGCCGGGGCCGCGTCGTACGCGCCGCCGAAGATGCGGCTCTCCCAGCGCCACCGGTCGCCGCCGGGGTGGGCGGTGAGGCCGCCGTTGCTCGTCCCCGTGACGAACTGGGAGCGGTAGACGCCGTCCTCGGCGAGCGCCACCAGGATCGGCCGGCCGCCGGCGGACCGGTCGGGGTGGAAGTTGAGGGTGACGCGCAGGGCCGGGTCGAGCGGCGGCCCGGCGGACCGGTCCGCGACGTGCCGCAGCGCGCGCTCCTGCGAGGTCCGGGATGTGGCGGTGCTCATCGCGGCAGTCTCCCGGACGACCACCGGGCGGCGCACCCGAATTGGTGCCGGGCAACATCTGCTTTTTGACCAGCGTTTCCCGGCCGGTGTATACGTTCGCCTTCGCGGCCAGGCATACTGGCCAGGTCGGGCGCTTTGCCCTCCTGTGACTCTAGAAGAGAAGGGACCGGTGGCCAGGGATGCTGCGGAACGGTCTTGAGCCATGGCACCTCCTGGTGGTGCTGGCTGTCGTTGTCCTGCTGTTCGGATCCAAGAAGCTGCCGGAGATGGCCCGTGGCCTCGGCAAGTCGATGCGCATCCTGAAGGCGGAGACGAAGGCGCTGCGCGAGGACGACGCCCCGGCCGACGCGGCCGCCCAGGGCACCGCGCAGAGCACCGCGGCCCCGGAGCAGCCGGCCGCCGAGCAGGCGCGCCCGGCGGTCACGCCGACCCATGTGACCAAGGCCACCGAGGCTCCCCGGCCGACCACCTCGGCCTGAGTCCCGCACGCTTTTGACGAAGCCCCCGCCGGTACCGGCGGGGGCTTCGTCGCGTACGGCGCCCGACTGGCCGTCCCCTTTGATCCGTTGTCTCCTGGTTTGCACCGACCGGAGGAAACGGAGTTGAGGCATGCCGACCCATGATCAGCCCGGCGAGCCGCCCGACGACGACGACGCCGGCGAGCCCCCGAAGCCGCCGGCCGGCCGGCCCGCGGACCGGCCGGCGGACGCGGACCGGCCCACGGACCAGCTCGCCGAGCTGCATGCCCGCCTCGCCGCCGTCGAGGCCCACGAGGCGCGGCTGGCGGCCCAGCTGAGGGAACGCCCCGCGCAGCGCCACCGCGTCCGCTCGGCCTTCGCCGTCCTGCTGGTGCTGGTGGCCTGCGTGCTGACGCCGCTGAGCGTGGTCGCCGTCTGGACCAAGTCGCAGATCACCGACACCGACCGGTACGTCGCCACGATGGCGCCGCTCGCCCGGGACCCGGCCGTCCGGGCCGCCGTCACCAACCGGGTGACCGACGAGATCATGAAGCAGATCCCGGTCGAGTCGCTGCTGGACTCCGTCGCACCCGACGACCGGCCCCGGCTGAACACCCTGATCGGCCCCATCAGCCAGGCCCTGACCAGCGGGCTCACCGGCTTCGTGCACGGGCAGGTCGAACGGGTGGTGGACAGCGACACCTTCGCCACCATCTGGACGGAGGTCAACCGGAACGCCCACGCGGCCATCGACAAGATGCTGACCGGGAGCGGCGGCGGCGCCCTGGAGATCAAGAACGACACCGTGGTGCTCGACCTCGCGCCGCTGATCGACCGGGTGAAGACCCGTCTGGTGGACAACGGGCTCTCGATCGCCTCGAAGATCCCCGAGATCCACACCGAGTACACGCTCGTCCAGTCCGACGCCGTCCCCAAGGTCCGCACCGGCTTCCGGCTGCTCCAACTGGTCGGCTTCTGGCTGCCCGTGCTGACCGTGGCCTGCGCCGTCGCCGGCGTCCTGCTGGCCGTCCGACGGCGCCGGGCCGCCGTCACCGTCGCCCTGGGCATGGCCGGCGGCGCACTGCTGCTGGGCATCGGACTCTCCGCCTTCCGGGCGATCTACCTGGACAAGCTCCCGGCCGGGGTGGACCAGGCGGCCGCCCAGGCGGTGTACGACACCCTGATCCGGTACCTCCGGTCGGCCGTCCGGGTGGTGATCGCGCTCGGCCTGCTGGTCGCGCTGGGCGCCTGGATCAGCGGCAGCGGGCGGCGGGCCGGCGCCGTCCGGGGCACCTGGCGGGCCGGGCTCGGCGCGGTGCGGAACAGTGCCGAGGGGGCGGGCCTGCGGCTCGGCGCCGTCGGCCGCTTCGTGCACCGCTGGAAGGGCTGGCTCGCCTGGGCGGCAGTGGTGGGCGCGGTGCTGGCGTTCGTGCTCTGGAGCTACCCGACGGTGCTGGTCACGCTCTGCATGGCACTGGTGCTGCTGGCGGTCCTGGCGGTCCTGGAGCTACTGGACGAGCCGGGCGGGCCGGGTGCGGCGGCCGGGCACGGGAGCGGCTCACCGGCCTGAGCGGGAGCCCGCCGCCGGGTGCGCCGGCCGGCGGCGGGCCGGCGTCCCCCGGTCGGCGCACCCGACGGGCGGCGGGCCGCCCGCTCCTGGAAGCTGGGCGCCATGTGCAGCGAACCGACGCAGCCGGCACCGCGGCCCCAGGTCGACGCACGAGCCTGGCTCTCCCTGCTGGCCTCGTTCACGCTGCTGATGGTCGCGTACTTCACCCTGCCGCTGCGCTACTTCGGCGAGCACCGGCCGGTGGTCAGCTGGCTGGTCTTCGCGGCCGCGCTGACCGGCCTCAGCGCGCTGCTGCTGGCCCGGATCATCGACATCCTGCGCGGCACCGGCCACCACCCGGGGGTCTGGCTGGTCTTCCTGATCTGCCTCGCACTGACCGTCTTCGCCGCGACCTACTACGTCCTCGGCGCCCAGCCCGACGAGTTCATCGGCCTGAACACCCGGCTGGATTCGCTCTACTTCACCATCGTCACCATGGCGACCGTCGGCTACGGCGACATCACCGCCTCCGGCCAGGCCCCCCGGCTGGTGGTGATCCTGCAGATCGTCTACAACTTCGTCTTCCTGGCCGCCGCGGCCGGCGTGCTCAGCCGGCAGGTCCGCAGCGGCGTCGAGAGCCGTGTCCGGCAACGCGACTGACGGCGCGGCCGACGGCACCCCACCGGCGGGTCGGCGGGCCCGGCCGCAGCTCACGCGGCCCGGCCGTGGGTGGTGTCGATGACGCAGAAGCGGTTGCCGTCGGGATCTCCCAGCACTCTGGACTAGTAGTTCTGGAGTAGCAGCGGCATGGGTACGGCAACGCTGGTCAGGAGCACGTCTGCGGGTCGTGGGAAGTCGGTGCGCTCCACGGAGAGCATGAACCATGACACCAACCTTCTGGCCGGGACGGTGTTCACCGAGACCCTTCGGGGTGTCCGGTGCGTCCGGCTCTCGGTACTGACTGACGAGACCACCAGCCCGGAACGGCAACGCGACGCGTGCGACCACGTAGCCGGTGAACTGCACGTCGACTTCGGCCAGGCCGACGCCCTTCGAGAGGCGGTCGACCTTGACGTCAGCGCGTCGAAGACGTCGCCGTGGGAGCGCCCGCAACTGGCCGGCTGGCTGAACGATCCCAGCACGTACGACGCCCTTGTCTGGTGGCGGTTCGACCGCGCGATTCGGTCCATGCAGGACATGTACGCGCTCGCCAACTGGGCACGCGAGCACCGGAAGGTACTCATCTTCGCCGAGGGGCTCGGCGGGGGTCGGCAGGTCTTCGACTTCCGCAACGCCATGGACCCCATGTCCGAACTCCAGCTCTTCATGTTGGCGTTCGCCGCACAGTTCGAAGCGCAGAGCATCAGCGACCGCGTGAGCGGCGCCCAAGCCGCACTGCGCGCCATGCCCCTTCGCTGGCGCGGTGGCGGGCGTCCCACGTACGGCTACATGCCCGCTCCCATGCCCGAGGAGTTCGGGGGCAAGGGCTGGACCTTGGTGCCCGACCCGGACGCCGTGGCGGTCATCGAGCGCATCGTTCGTGAGCTGCTGGAAGGCAAGTCCCTGTCCGCAATTGCGGCCGGACTCAACGCTGATGGGATCCTGAGTCCGCGCGACTACTGGGCAGCCAAGATGGGTCGGGAGAGGGGCGGGAAGACCGGCGGCGCCAAGGGAGCCCATGTCGTCCAGGAAACGTTCAAGTGGACGCCTGCGGTCCTCACCCGGATGCTGCGCAATGAGGCGCTGCTCGGCTGGAAGATGCACAAGGGCAACCCGGTTCGCGACGATCGGGGAAACCCGGTCATGCAGACCGAGACGCCGATTCTCACCCGCGAGGAATTCGACCAGATCGGCGCCGTCCTGGACGGGCGGGTCAAGGGATGGTGTGTGCAGCGCACGGACACCAACGCGCTTCTCCTCGGCATAGTCCACTGCATCGGGTGCAGCGGCCGGATGTACCTGAATCCACAGAACACGACCAGGAATCACCCCAGCTACGGCTGCGGGCACCACGCCCGGGGAGTCAAGTGCGCCGCGCCCTCATACATCCGGGCCGACTGGGTGGACGAGTTCGTCGCCTCCGAATTCCTGCGCCTCACCGGCGCAATCCAGACCAGGACCACGGTCACGATTCCCGGCTACGACCCCGAGCCCGAACTGAAGGCGACCGCAGCCGAGTTCGCCGCTCACCTCAAGCTCCAAGGGCAACAGAAGTCCAAGCACGCCGCCGAGGAGTGGAAGAAGCGGCATGACGCACTCGACACCCGCATAGTCGAGTTGGAGTCCCGAGAGAAGACCGAGCCGCAGACGATCGTCACGGAGACAGGGCGCACCTACGCGGATGAATGGGGTTCCGCCGACACGGCCGAGCGCCGCGCAATGCTGGTGGCCGCCGAAGTCCGGCTGAACGTTCGCCGGGGCACTCGGGGCGGGTGGCGAAGGCTGGATGTCCGACGCGTCGACTTCAGCATGTCCGATGAGCTGGACCCGATCGTGGAAGAGCTTGACGCGATCTCGCGACAGTTGGAGTCCGACGTCCGTGGGGACCTCCCGGCGCCCCGCAGCAAGATCCGACCGGTGGCCCTCATGGCCGCCTGACGCCCCATTCAGCCCCGGCATGGCCCTGAGCCTGCCGGGGCTTTCCTATGCCCTCAGATGGCTGCCTAGGGCCTTCCAGCGTGGTACGCGAAGGCAAGTCTGCCTCGCCAGCGCTGGGAAGTCTCTGCGCTCTCAAGGGTTCCGAGACAGTTGTTACTTATCTCTAGTGCTGTGTCCCTATTTCCCCAAATGACATAAGAAAACCTATAGAAAAACAGAGATCTTGGGACACGCCATCGGCAATTCCGTAACGACCGAAGGGAGCGGGGCCCATGGGGTACTACACGTGGGAGAGCGGGCATCGTCGCAGCGACTGTGAGCACTGCGGGCGCTCGCTGACCGGACGGCAAGAGAGGGTCTGCTCGCCTGCCTGCCGCCAGGCGCTCAAGCGGGCAGCCAAGCGCACGAGGGAACATCTTTACGGGCTCGACTGCCCGCGCTGCGGAGACGCGTTCAATCCGGTGAACCAGCATCAGAAGATGTGCAGCGACTGCGCCAGGGCAGAGCGTGAAGCCGCTGATGAAGCCCGCTGGGAAGCCGTCTGTGGGCTCGACGGATGCGAGGACAACGCCGGATGGATGGGGGACGGCCGGCCCCGGCGCTACTGCTCAACTGCCCACAAGCAGAAGGCATATCGACTGCGCCGGAAGGTGGGGAGCTAACGACAAAGCCCTCATTCGCGATCACCTACTGACGGTAGTAGGTGGCGGGAAGTCCTTGCGCTCTAGGTCACGTACAAACGCCAGCACTGGAAGGGGGTTCCCATGTCACCTGCGCTGACACCCGATACGGGCGTCCAGAAGAGGGCAGTACCGTTCGGCGTCTCGCTCCGAAGCTCCGGGGGCGTCAACACAATCAGCGGGTATGCCATTCGGTTCGACGAGTTGAGCCACGACCTCGGAGGGTTTCGGGAGCGGATCTCATCGACCGCGTGGAATCCGGCAACGGACCGGAGCGATGTCCTCGCCACGTTCAACCACAACGTGGACCACGTCCTTGGCAGGCGTAGCTCAGGGACACTCCGTCTTACAACAGATCCGTCGGGGGTTCGCTACGAGATTGATATCCCGAACACGCAGGCCGGCCAGGACGTCGCCGAATTGATCCGGCGGGGCGACGTGATCGGCAGCTCGTTCACTTTCCGAGTCAATCCGGGTGGACAGGAACGTGCCAGCGATGACGACCCCGAGACCGGTCTTCCGGTCCGGGTGATCACGTCGATGACCGTCTATGAGCTTGGCCCGGTTACCAGTCCGGCCTACCCGACGACGACCACGAGCGCCCGTTCTCTGGGTGCCGCCTATCCGCTGGAGAGCGAGTTCCGTATGACCGACGCACCTATCCGAACCGCAGACGGCTTTCTCCCAGTGAACCGGCGCACCATCCCGAACGGGTCTCAGTGGACCGCCACGGAACCGGCAGCGCTGTGGGTCAACATGATCGGGCCGAAGTCTCGGTTCCTGGCGAACATCCCGGCGTCGAACAAGCTGACCATGCACGAGCCTTCGATGATGCTCCCGGCGATCAAGACCGTTGACGGCGGGTATGTGGATGCCAACACCCCGATCCCGGAGACGAGTACCGATCTGCCCTCCCGGACGTGCTGGGCGACCAAGTTCGGCGCGCTGGAGAAGGCTTCGTCCGAAGTCCTTCAGGATGCCCGTCCGGATCTCGTCGCAGGTATCAACCAGTCTCTTGCGCTCGCCATGGCGCGTGGGCTCGACAAGGGGCTGTTCAACGGCGCCGCACCGGCCGACCCGAACGACCCAAGGCGGGTAACTGGCCTTCTGGCTCAGGGAGTTACCAAGAACACTGCTCCGTCCGTTGCCGAGATCAACGCCGCTCTCAAGCGCATGGAAGGCTCCGGCGCCGAGGGCACCGTTCTGTGGGTTGATCCGGTGGCCGCCGAGGCGCTTCGGGCGGAGATCCCTGCCGCCCAGTGGACGGAGGGAATCTACGGGCTGACCCCGGTCGTCTCGCAGTACCTACCCGCCAACACGGCTGTTGTTGCGGACAGTTCGCGGATCTTCGTCGGACTGCACAGCGATATCTCCATCACGGTGTCACGAACCGCGCCGGAGGCATTCACCCAGGACCACGCGCTGTTCCGCGCACTGGCCCGCGTGGCTGGCGTATGGGTGCAGGAAGCCACGTCGGTGCAGAT
This sequence comes from Kitasatospora sp. NBC_01560, assembly GCF_045208415.1. Lineage (NCBI taxonomy): Bacteria > Bacillati > Actinomycetota > Actinomycetes > Kitasatosporales > Streptomycetaceae > Kitasatospora > Kitasatospora sp. NBC_01560. The sequence goes on from NZ_CP109364.1 coordinate 4,368,184, forward strand.
CGTGAGCGCCACGCTTCCGAGCAAGGTCCCGGACCTTCGGGTGCTCGCTGACCAGTCGGAGCCGTACCTGAACTCTCCCGAGATGCTTGCCGCCCAGGAGCAGCAGCACGCGGAGGAGCTTGCCCGCCTTCGAGCCGAGCCGAGCAAGCGCGTCACGGTGGCAGCACAACAGCTCTCAGACGATCAAGCCCAGCGGCTCCGCGACCGCCAGCAGCAGGCACGGGCGCGGGCACAGCAGTGATGACGGCGAGCAGGGGTAGGGAGGTGTCCTGGACATGGGGGTGCTGAGGAAGGGGGCGTCCTGTCTCGCCAACCTGTACCGGTGGCGTGGCCGGCCACCACATCGTGAGCCACTGCTGACGGAGATAGCCTCTCGCCTGGCCGAGATTGGGCTCAGGCAGGTGCCGATGCGCTGTGAGCGGTGCGACCACACAGGCCCGGTGGCTGGTCTCGTACTGGCGTGGACGACGCCGATCCGCAGCGGCGGCAGGCGAGAGCACCGCAACGTCCACGCGTCGTGCCGAGGGTGTTGGCGTGACACGGGCCGGACCGACGGCTTGCCCGTCCTGGAAGGCGCGAGGATTCACCGGGGTCGGACTCCGAAGTCGGACACAGTGATCATCTGCCTCTGAGGCGGGAGCTTCGGTGAGGCGGCGGGCGGGGTGCTTCAAAAGTTCGCAGGCTTGCCGCTCAGCGATCCCGGTTGCAGCTCGAAACACGCGCCCTGGGTGTGGGTCCGAACCCGTGCGCCCCCAGCGATCAACTGCGTTGCCGCGTAGGCGAAGCCGTGCTGAGAGGCCCGGAGAAAGGCACCCTTCAAGGGGGTCGAAGCACCCGCTAGCAGGTGGTCAAGGTGACAGCAGGAGCGACGAAGCCCCTCGAACGCCGGTGCCAGCGAGCAACAAAGCGAAGGACCCCAGGGCCATCCCCTGGGGTCCTTTTTGCGTTCGGGGGGCAGTTCAGACGGTGCCGAACTCCCCAGCGGCGACGCCCTGAAGGAACGCGGACCATGCGGCGGGGGAGAAACCCAGCTCCGGCCCGCCCCGGTCCTTGCTGTCCCGCACGGGGACGACCTGTTCGGCCTGACCGACGTTGGTGGCGACTTCAATGCACTGCCCTCCGTCGCCCTGGGAGTACGAAGCCGTCTTCCACTCGCGCGGGGGACGCCAGTTGACGGCGATGGGGCTTATTGGTGTCACGTTGACTAGCTCCCTCATGGCGCTCGTAATGAACCGGACGGAGTCCTGGGCGGACAGGGCCTCTGCCCGAAGCCGATCATAGGCCCGGATGTGCCGCTCTATGGTGGGCGGATCGTTGACGGCATGGCCCCGGCTCATGCTCTCCGAGTACGCCCATCGCTCGCTCTCTGGCAGCTCAAGCAGTGTGAAGCCGCCGGTCGCTCCGGTCTTCTCTCCCAACTCGAACGGTGCTACTTGGATGACCACGTTGGGGTAGCACCGGGGGACGTTGATCAGGTGGCGCAGCTGCTCGTGCATGACGATCCGACCGCCCACGCGTTGGCGAATCACAGCTTCGTCCAAGACGACCACCAGGAAGGGGCCAGTGGGGGTGAGGAAGCGGGCTTGACGGCGGATTCGTGCAGCCACCCCACGGTCAATAGCTTCTTCGCTGTCGAGCGGCTTGGCGAACCTGAACAGCGCTCGGGTGTAGGCCGGTGTCTGAAGAAGGCCGGACACTCGGTCGGTGCTGTACTCGCGCACCTGGGTTGCCCGTGCTTCAAGTCCGGCAAAGAACTTGAACCAGTCCGGGTGGTCGGGCGCGGTTGTCCAATCGACGTCATCCCAGGCGGCAACGAGCTGCCCGCCAGTATCAAGTAGGACGTCGCAACGTTCGGCGAAGTCCCTCGGCGGCTGTCTCTCCAGGGACTCGAACTTCCGGACGTAGCTGTCGTCGAGGTTGAGCGCTCGTGACAGCGCGGCGCCAGAACTGTAACCGGCACGGAGCCGCAGGTTCTGAAGCAGCCATGCCCATGCCTCGGGGGTGAGTGTTCGTCTTGCCGCCGGTCGTCCCGCCATGCCGCCCGCCATTCAGGACAGGGAACCCTGTCTCGCATCCCATTCAGGACAGTAGATCTGTCGTGCCGTCAGGTATACCCCTCTGCCTACCCGGTGTCGTTGGCTGGATACCGCACAGCGACGACGGAAGGCGGCGGCGGTGGGCACCATCTACACCCCGAAGCAGAACGAACACGTGCGCGACCAACGAGCCGACCGCATCGGCGAGTACATGGGTACGTACGGCGGACTGGTCCACCTGCGGCCGCCCGGCGGTGGGTGCGAGTGGACCACCGCCCCGGACCGGATCGAGCCCCTGAAGCGGGGTGTCGACCTTGAGCCGGCGGACCCGAACGGGGCGCCCCCGCGACCGGCGCTGTGATGCGCGGCCAGCACTCATGGAAGGCGCAACGGCACCCCTCAGAAAGGCGCGGACGTGATCGGCGGTTCCCCCACCTGCCCGTGCGGCAACCCGGTCGAACTGACCGGAGCAGAGACGGACGACATCCCCGAATGGCGCTGCTGCTGTGGCCGGTTCGGCTTCCTGCTGCCGCCGGACTACGCCACGCGGCACCCCGAGGAGACGTCCGTTCAGGTCTGCGGACGGAAGCCCAAGCCACGTCCGCGTGAGGTCCGCGTGGAAGTCGTCCCCGCCGTCGGCTACGAGCTGGAGATCGAGGGGGCGTTGCACATCCCGTTCGTGTCGGCGGCCGACGTAGAAGAGCACTTCGAAACCGCCGTTGCCGACGCGGTCCGCCGGAACCTGTTCATCGCCGACGATGTACCGCTCGTGCTGCTCGTCACGGACGAGTTCGAGGAGCTTCGGCGGATCGAACAGGCTGCTGCACCGCCTGAGTAACACCCACAAGACCCCCGTCCCGGGCGCGAAGCAGTCATGGGGAACGCGTTCGGGACGGGTACCAACGTCCGGCACGTCACGTGACAGTGTCCGCCGGATGACCCCCTTGCCGGTCCGGGGCTGGAGTGACCGGCAGGGGAAGGGCTCCGTCCGTCGTGCGACACCCCCGGCGGGACGGACGGAGCCACCCACCACACCACCAGGAGGGGAGCTTGCGCGTTGGTAAGTCAGGTTCGGGGGGCCGCCCGCCGGAAGGTCAAGGCGGAAGTGAAAGGGATGCGTAACCGACCCAACACGAACCATGTGGGCCCCGCCCCGGGGTCGGTAGTGATCGACACCAGAGGTGACGGGCGGCTTGCAATCGTGAATGGCAGCCGGTGGCAACACGTGTTCCTGCGGGAGCCCGAACGTGATGACGCCATGTGGACGTGCCCCTTGGCGATGGTGGCCCCGGCGACGGCCCTCCAGGCGGACCTTGTTCGGGCAATCGACCTCTGCGTGTTCCCGCCCGTCACGATCGCAGAGATCTTGGAGAACCCGGCGAGCGACGACCCGGCGGGCAAGACCTAGCCCAGTTACAGGCCCCGTCCGGGTTCGCCTGGGCGGGGCCCTGCTGTCCCTGGGGCCGGTCGTTGGTCAGGAGGGACAACGGCGGACCCCTTGCCCCACCGCGTGGTGATCAGCCCGTCTTCCTCGCGAAGGACTTCGAGCGCCCGTCGAACGGTCATGGGCGCCACATCGAAGCGGCGGCTCAGCGCGGACTCGGACGGGAAGGGCGTCCCGTCGTCATACCCGCCCGCGCGAATCTCAGCCGCAAGTTCGACGGCAACGAGCCGGTACGGCGGTACGCGCTTCGGGCGCTGGGCAGAGTCGGGCATGCCAGCAGCGTAGAGAGCTGCCGCAATTCGCTCCACTTAGGACAGTAGGAGGGTAGGAGGGTAGGAGGGTAGGAGGGTAGGAGGGTAGGAGACTTAGAGGAGTTGAGATATCGTCAGAGACTCAACAACAGAAAGCCCCGGCGACGGCTGCAACCGTCCCGGGGGATGGACGAAGCCGCGAAAGGGCTCCGACATGACCAACTTTATCCCTTGGGTGTTCTTCGCCTGGGCCGGCATCCTGCTGGCTGGCTTGATAGCGCTGCACCTGCCCGTCAGCGCGGGCCCCGCGTTCCAGCCCAAGCCCCCTGCTGAACCTGCCGTACAGACCCCCGCGCCGTTGCCGGGCGAGTCACGGTTTTGGACGCTCCCCAAGCACCTCGTTGACTGGCGCCTGCCCCTCGAAGGAGAGGCGAACCGGCTTGTCCGCCCGTACTGCGGGGAAGAAGAGATCTTCGTCTTCGCGGCCCGCCTGGGGCTGCCGAACCCGGTTCACTGGTTGGACGACGCCACCGACGCGGGGCACGTGCTCACCGGGGCGGGTGTGTGATGGCCGAGACTGACCAGACAGAGAAGCGAGAGAAGATCGGTGTCTGCCCCCGGTGCACCAAGACCGGCCCTGTGTCCCCCGTCGGCTACGTGGAGCACGCCACGGGGCCCGGATGGACCGTATGGGGTTGCAACCCCTGTGAGCCCTACCTGCGCGCACTGATCGGCTAGATGTCGAAGCCCCGTCCGGACCATTCCGGGCGGGGCTCTTTCAGGTCTTCTGCGCGGGCGCAGAAGTAGGAGTTAGAGGTGTTGGGGTCGGCGAGGACGACGAAGTCCGGGTCCACGGGGTAGCTGTCCCAGTCGACGTGCCGGGCGCCGAGGGCGAGCAGCCGGGTGATCTCGGCGGCCTGCTCGGCGGCGTCGGCCGCGTAGAGGTCGAGGTGGACGCGCGGCTGCTCCTGGACGGGGATCCGGCTGCGGCCGAGCGCGAGCTGCACGCCCGGGCCGGCGGCCGGCACCAGGACCGTCCAGCGGTCGTCGACCGCGTCGCGCGGGACGTAGCCGAGCGCCGCCGTCCAGAACGCGACCGCGCGCCGGACGTCCTCGACGCCGAGGACGACGGACCCGATGCTCAGCATGCGGCCGGCCCGGCGGGCGGGCGGCCGGGGGCGGCGGGCCGGCGCCCGGGGACGACGGCCGACGGGCGGGCCCCGGTGTGCGGGCCCCGGACTCCCGGGGTGGTGGGCGGCTGGCTCATCACCCCAGCCTAGCCATGGGCCCGGGCCCTGTCCCCGGGGCGGAGGAACGGGTTCCGGGGATCGGGCACCGGCGGCCACCGATCGGTGGCCGCCGGCCGGGCCGGGCGACGGTGACGGCGGGTCAGTGACCGGGGGGCTGGGTCGGCAGGAGGCTCGCGAGCGGGTTGGACGGGTCCTCGGCGGGCATGCAGGCGGGGGCCTTGCCGACCATCAGGCCCGCGGAGAGCGAGCGGAAGCCGCTGGCCGGGGCGACCTTGGCGAGCGGAAGGTGGATGAAGAGCGTCCGGTCGGCCGGGATGCTGTGCGGCCGGACGGTGAGGACGGACTTCTGGAGGCCGTTGTCGATGTCCCAGCCGAAGAACGCCAGGCGGTCCGCTCCGCTCCCGTTGTTCGCCTTGATCATCTCCGCCTCCGGGTAGGCGGGCGTGCTCGGATCCGGGGCCGTGCAGCCGGGCTCGCCGGCGTAGACGCGGCTGCGGACGCCGAGCCGGTCCAGGTCGGCCTGGAGCCGGGGCACATCGACGGGCTTGTCCCGGTCGAGGATGGTGAGCGTGACGACGTCGTCGCCGCCGCTCTCCAGGGTGTAGGCCACGTTGGCGACGGCGCCCGGGGCCGGGCTCACGGCCGCGTCCGGGCTGGCCGGGGTGGTGCCGCCGGGCACGGCGGCGGCGCCCGGGACGGGGCGGTCGGAGCCGCCGCCGGCGAGGACGACGCCCACCAGGGCGGCGGCCAGTCCCACCGGGAGCGCCACGCGCAGGGCCAGGTTGCGGCGCTTGGCAGTGTGCCGGGACTTCTCGGTCACGGTGTCCATCAGGAGTTCCTTCAGCAGGAGGTGGCGGTGCGGGGAGAGCTCCCGATCGGCCGCGGCCGGCAACAGCCGGGCCAGTTCCTCCCGCTCGGTCTGCTGGGACCGGGGCCCGGGAGTGGCGTTCATCGGATCGTCTCCTTGGTCGACCGGGCCGCCGGTACGCGGCCACCTGTTACCTGTCCGACCGCGACCCCCCGTTGCACCTGAGCCACGGACCGCTTGGCCGCGAGCTCCTTCGCGGTGAGCTCGCGCAGCCGGCTGCGGGCGCGCGAGAGCCGGGAGCGGATCGTCCCGACCGGCTTGCCCAGCGCCTCGGCGACGGCCGCGTGGTCCAGGCCCTCCCAGACGCACAGCGCGAACACCTCCCGGTCGGCCGGGCGCAGCCGCTCCAGCGCGGCCTTCGCGGCGGCGAGCTGCTCGGCGTCGGCGAGGCGGCCGGCCAGCTCGGCGGCGAAGTCGGGCACCGCCTCGTGCGGCGGCAGCCCGGCGAGCACCTTCTGGTGGCGGCGGGCGGCCCGGCGGGTGTTCCGGATGACGTTGGTGGCGATGCCCAGCAGCCACGGCCGCAGGCTCTCCCCTTCGGGCTCCACGCGGGCGCGCAGCCGCCAGGCCTCCAGGAAGGTCAGCGAGACCACGTCCTCGGCGACGGCCCACTCCGCGGTCATCCGGAGGGCGTGCCGGTGGACCGCGCCGGCGTGGTCCTCGAAGATCTGCCCGAAAGCCACCGCGTCCCCGGCGCGTACCCGGGCGCGTATCGAATTCTCCACATCCCCTGCCTGTCCGGCCGCACCGCGGCGTTGCCGTGATCCACGCCACACGGCCGCACCGGGCGCCCCGGCGGCAGACCCCCGATCGGGCGGGCGGCGTGCGGCGGTGACCACGGTCCCGCCCGGCCGGCTGCCAGGGCCCGGGCGACGGCCGCGGCAGCCACCGCGTCGGCCGCCGCCCGGGGTACGGCTCAGACCGCGGGCCCGCCGAGGGCGCCCCGCACCAGCCGGGTCACCACCGGGAGCGCCACCCGGAGGTCCCCGTCCGGCCCGCCGGCCGTCTCTCCCGCCAGCGCGTCGAAGGTCTCGAAGCCGGTGAGGACGAACAGCAGGGCCGCCGCGTCCGGCGGCGCCCCGTCGAGCCGGCCCGCCAGGACCTCGGCGCCCGCGCGCCGCCGGGCGTCGCGCTCACCGATCACCCGGCCGACCTCCTCGTCCAGGGCCGCCAGCGCGCGCAGCCGGCGGGTGCAGACGCGGTCCACCGCCCAGAACCCGCCGATCACCTCGACGAAGCGGTCCACCGCCGCCCAGGGCTCGGGGAGGGCGAAGGCCTCGGCGAGCCGGGCCATCCCGCCCTGGTCGGCGAGCGCGTCGCAGACCGCCTCCAGCAGGCCCGTCTTCGAGCCGAACTGGTAGTACACGGTGGCCCGGGCGACGTCCGCCCGCTTGGCCACCGCGTCCAGCGACAGCGCGCCCGTCCCCGTCAGCTGCGCCCGCGCGGCGTCGACGATCCGCGCACGCGTCCCGTCCACGTCCGCCTGCCGCTGTCCCATCCGGTAGGCCCGGGGGGTCATCGCGCTCGCCTCCACTCGCTCGGCCCGCCGCCGGGGCGGGCGGGCGGGACTTCCGTGAACAGGCAGTATCGCCGATCCCCGCCCGCCCCCACAGGCCGCGCCCGGCCCCCGCCGCCCGGCCGCCGCACCGGCCCCGGCCCGCCTCCCCCGGCGGATCAGACGATGACCCGCCCACCGCTGACGTCCAGGGTCTGCCCGGTGATCCAGGACGACTCGACGGAGGCCAGGAAGAGCGTGGCCGCCGCGATGTCCGCCGGTTCGCCGAGCCGGCCGAGCGGGTGGGCCGCGGCGACGGACGCCTGCACCGCGGCCGGCATGACCGCCGCCGTCCGCTCGGTCCGGACGGCGCCCGGCGCGATCGCGTTGACCCGCACTCCCTGGCCGGCCAGCTCCAGCGCGAGGTGGCGGGAGTACATCAGCACGCCCGCCTTGGCGGCGGCGTAGGCGGCGGAGGAGCCGCTCGGCAGCCGGCCGGCGGTGGACGCCATGGTGATCACGGAGCCGGTGCCGCGCTCGACCAGGCCCGGCAGGAAGGCCCCGACGGTGAGGAAGGTGGCCGTGAGGTTGGCATCCAGCACGGAACGCCAGTGCTCCTCGGTCTCACGGACGGTCGGCACGGGGTAGCCGTCCCCGCCGGCGAACGCCGCGAGCACGTCGACCGGGCCGAGCTCCTCGCCGATCAGGGCGGCGGCCCGGGCCAGCGCCGCCGCATCGGTGCAGTCGGCGACGGTGCCGAGTGCCTTCGCGCCGTCGGCCCGCAGCTCACCCGCGACGGCGTCGAGGGCCGCGGCGTCCCGGCCGAGGACGGCGACCGACGCCCCCTGCCGGGCGAACGACCGGGCGGTCTCCGCACCGATGCCGCGGCTGCCCCCGGTGATCACGACGACCTTGCCGGCCAGATCGGAGTAACGAACTCCCATGACTGAACACTCCCTTGAGCTTGGCTGTGTGGTTCACTAGATTCAGTCATACAGCCTGTCTGAATGAATCGGCAAGCGCCCGCACGGACGCCCACCCGCAAGGAGGACCTGATGAAGCTCGCCGTCGTCGGCGCCGCCGGCCGCACCGGCCGCCTGGTCGTCGATCTCGCCCTGGCCGCCGGTCACACCGTCACCGCGGTCGCCCGCACACCCGCCCGGCTGCCGGAGTTCACCCACGGCACCCCGCTCACCGCACAGGCCGACGTCCACCGGCCCGGCTCCCTGCGCGAACCGCTGACCGGCCAGGACGCCGTCGTCTCGACGCTCGGCACGACCGGGCGGTCGGCCACCACCGTCTTCTCGGACGGCGCACGGGAGCTGGTGTCCGCCGCCACCGGCTCGGGCGGGTCGCCGCACCTGGTGGCGATGTCCTCCGCGGGCCTGGAGAGCGGCCACCTCCCGTTCGCCCAACGGGTGGTGACCCGGCTGGTGGTGGACCGGCTCTACCGGGAGATCCACCACGACCTGGCGCGGATGGAGGAGGTGCTGACCGAATCGGACACCATCTGGACGGTCGTCCGGGCGCCGATGCTGCGGGACGGCCCGCCCTCCCCCGACCCCCGCGTGTCCTACGACCGCCCGCTGCCCGGCGCCGGCACCGCGACCAGGGCCACCGTCGCGGCCTGGATCGTCCGGCACCTCGGCGCCCCCGAGACCTTCCGCCGCCGGGTCGCCCTCACCGACAACTGACCGGCGGCGGGCGGGCGCACCGCACCACCGTCACCGGCGCCAACACCGGCCGGCCCCGGTGAGCGGGCGGCCGCGCCGCTCAGCCCTCGGGCCGGGAGCGCCGCTTCAGCGCCACGGCCAGCAGGAACAGCGCCGACAGCAGGGCGGCCAGCCGCAGCACGCCGGGGGCGGCCGACCAGGCGATCTGTCCGGCCGGCTGACCGGGCTGGAGGCCCCCGCCCCACCGGCCCTGGGCCCGGCCCCAGAACCAGAGGCTCGTCCCGCTGATCGTCATCAGCGGAATCCCGAGGATGGCGAACTTCCTGGTGAGATCGGTCAGTTGGCGGGACATGTAACCGAGCGCCCAGCCCACCAGCATCACCACGACCTGGCTGGTGGCGGCGCCGCCGACCAACGTGACCGCGGCCAGCAGCAACAGCGGGGACGGGCGGCGGCCGGCCGCCAGGGACGGCTTCGCGGCGGCCCCGGCGGCAGGGTCGGCCCCGGCCGCCTCCGGCGGGGGCGCGGACCTCCCCCGTCCGCGCCGCTTCGACCGGCCCTTCGCGCCGCCCTTCGAAGCACTCTTCGCGTCGCCCTTCGCGCCGTCCTTCGCGCCGTCCTTCGGCGCGCCCCCGGACGCGTCCCCGGCGCCGTCCCCCGCGGCGGGCCGGGCCTGCCCCGGGGCACCCTCCGCGGCCGCCCGCTGCCCGGGGACCGGACCGGCCGCCGGGCCCGGCCCGTCCGAGAAGTCGAGCGACACCAGGGACCAGTCACCGGCGTTGACGGCCATGAACGGTGGCGGGACGGCGTCCGGATCGGCATCCGCGTCCGCGATCGGCTGCGACACCCAGGGCGAGCCGGCGTCGTCCCCGGCCGCCGGCAGGCGCCGCGACCTCGACGGCGGGCCGGCGGCCGGCGGCTCGGCGGGCGGCCGCCGGGGCCGCGGCGGCACCGCGGGCGCACCCGCCGCATAGACGCTGTCCTCGTCCGCCGGCCCGGCGCCCCCTCCCGGCGCCGCGCCACCGGCGGGCCCCGGGGCGTCCGCGCCCTCCGGCGTCCCGCTCCACGGCCCCCGCCTGCGCCACCACTCGCCGTCCGCCATCGCCCGCCACCCCGCCTCGCCCGTACCCGTCCCCGCCGGTCAGACGGTACCCACCGGAACCGGGGCCACGCCGACCGGTCCCCACCGCCGTTGCTCCCGACTAACCTAGGTCGAATGACCACACAGCAGGGCCCCCAACGCTCCGGCAAGGCGTCCGCCGGCCCGCGCACCCTCGCCGAGGAGCTCCGCGGCCGTGCGGACGACGACCTCGCCACCCTGCTGCGGTCCCGGCCCGACCTGCTCAACCCCGTCCCCGGCGACCTCACCCAGCTCTCCGCCCGGCTCTCCTCCCGCGCCTCCGCGCTGCGCGCCCTGGAGCGGCTGGACCGCTTCACCCTGCAGGTCGCCGAGGCGCTGGCGGCCGCCCCGGACGGGGCCACCCCGGCCGCCGTGCGGACGCTCCTCACCGGCCCGGCCAAGGTCAAGCCGCACCCCGGCGCCACCCCGCTGAGCACCGCCGACCGGGCCGCCGTCACCGCCGCCCTCCCCCGCGCGCTCGCCACCCTGCGGGACCGCGCGCTGCTCTGGGGGCCGGACAACGCGCTGCGCCTGGTCATCGCCGCCCGCGAGGCGCTCGCGCCGACCGCCGCCAACCCCGGCCGGACCGGCCTCGGCCCGACGCTCTCCGACGCCACCGCCGGCATGTCCCCGGCCCGCCTCCAGCAACTGCTCACCTCCGCCGGGCAGCCCGCCACCCCGGACCCGGTCACCGCCGTCGCCGCGCTCACCGCGCTGCTCACCGACCGGGCCCGCTGCGACGCCCTGCTGGCCACCGCCCCCGAGCCGGCGCTGCGTCTGCTGGACCGGCTGGTCTGGGGGCCGCCCACCGGCACCGTCCCGGACGCCACCCGCCCGGTCACCGCCGAGGACGCGCAGAGCCCGGTCGAGTGGCTGCTCGCCCGCGGCCTGCTGCTGCCCAGCAGCCCCGGCAGCGTCGTCCTGCCCCGCGAACTCGCCCTGCACCTGCGCGGCGGCCGCAGCCACCGCGAGGTCGAACCCGTCCAGCCCGAACCCGCCCCGGCCACCGCCCCGCGCGACCCCCAGGTGGCGGACCGGGCCGCCGCCGGGCAGGCCCACACCGCCGTCCGGACCGTCGAGGAGGTGCTCGACCTCTGGGGCCTCAACCCGCCGCCCACCCTGCGCGCCGGCGGCCTCGGCGTCCGCGACCTCAAACGCACCGCGCAGGCCCTGGAAGTCACCGAGCAGCAGACCGCCTTCTGGCTCGAACTCGCCCACACCGCAGGCCTGCTCGCCCCCGACGGCGAGGCCGACGAACGCTGGGCTCCCACCCCGGCGTACGACGGCTGGCTCCAGCAGGACACCGCCGACCGCTGGGCGGTGCTGGCCGAGAGCTGGCTCGCCGCCACCCGCGTCCCCGCCCTCGCCGGCAGCCCGGACGGCAAGGGCAAGGCACGCGCCGCCCTCGGCCCCGAGCTGGACCGCACGCTCGCCCCGTCCGTCCGCCGCGCCGCCCTGGCGCTGCTCGCCGAACTGCCGCCCGGCAGCGCCGCCACCGCCGACGAACTGCTCCCCGCCCTGCGCTGGCAGCGCCCGCTGCGCGGCGGACCGGTCACCGGTCAGGACCGGGCCGGGCAGAGCCGCGACCTCCGGGACGACCTCGTCACCTGGGCCCTCGCCGAGGCCGAGCTCCTCGGGATCACCGGCCGCGGCGCGCTCGCCGCCCCCGCCCGGGCGCTGCTCACCGCCGAGGCCGACCCGGCCGAGGTGCTGGCCCCACTGCTGCCGCAGCCGCTCGACCACGTCATCCTGCAGCCGGACCTCACCGCGGTCGCGCCCGGCCCGCTGCTGACTCCGCTGGCCCAGGCGCTCGCGCTCTGCGCCGACATCGAGTCCAAGGGCGGCGCCACCGTCTACCGGTTCACCCCCGAGTCGGTCCGCCGCGCCCTGGATGCCGGCCGGACCGCCGCCGACCTGCAGTCCTTCCTCGAACAGCACTCGCGCACCCCCGTCCCGCAGCCGCTCGCCTACCTGATCGACGACGTCGCCCGCCGGCACGGGATCCTGCGGGTCGGCGGTGCCTCCTCGTACCTGCGCTGCGACGACCCGGCGCTGCTCGGCGAGGTGCTGGCGGACCGCCGCTCCGCCGACCTGCGGCTGCGGCTGCTCGCCCCGACCGTCCTCGCCGCCCAGGCCGCGCCCGACGTCCTGCTCGCCGCGCTGCGCACCATGGGCTACGCGCCGGCGGCCGAGTCCGCCGAGGGCGACGTCCTGATCACCCGGCCGGACAGCCACCGCACCCCGCCGCGCGCGGCGCCCGTCCCCGTCCCCGACGGCCCGCCCACGCCCGACGACACCCTGCTCGCCGCCGCCATCAAGGCCATCCGGGCCGGCGACCGCGCGGCCACCGCCGTCCGCCGCGAGCCCACCCCGGACCCGCGCCACCTGCCGCGCACCCCGGCGGCCGAGACGCTGGCCGCGCTGCAGACCGCCGTCCTGCTCGGCGAGCGGATGTGGATCGGCTACCTCAACGCCGAGGGGCTCGCCAGCCAGCGGATCATCGACCCGGTCAAGGTCGAGGGCGGCTTCGTCACCGCCTTCGACCACCACGCGGACGAGCTCCGCACCTTCGCCCTGCACCGGATCACCGGTGTGGCCGAACTGGACGAGTAGCCCGCCGCCGGCCGCCGGGCGGCCGCGGCAGCGAGCGTCCCGGGCCTCAGCGGCCCTGGGACTCCTTCATCTTCTCCTTCACGGCCTGGTCCGCCAGCGTGCCGATCTGGCCCTGGCCGACCGGCAGGTTGCCCGCGCCGGTGACGTCGGCGAGCAGGAAGGCGGGGGAGGCCAGCAGCCCGCCCGGACCCTCGCCGACTCCCGCGAGGGCCTGGGCGGAACCGGCGGAGGAGGCGGTCGCGGCGAACGCCGTACCGACGAGGGCGAGAGCGGTGAGGACGCGCTTCGACTTGTTCATGCCGTGCTCAACGAGCAGCGGCCGCGGCGGTCACCGGCCCCCGGTTGACGGGCCCCGGGGACCGGCGTAGTCCGGAAGAGGGGATCCGGCAGGAACGCGGCAAGGAGACGTCATGCTCGGTAACCGGATAGCGACCCAGACCACCAAGGACACCGGCCGGCGGGTGCTGGCCACCACGGACGGTGTGCACCCCGTGGTCGAGGTCTCGTTCGAGGCAACCGGCGAGGTGCTCGGTGTGGGCGTCCGGGAGTTCGCCAGCTACGAGTCCCAGATGCGCGCCGACGGCACGATGTTCGGCGAGGGCCAGGGCATCGGGATGAGCGAACGCGGCGAGAGCTACAGCTGGCACGGCAGCGGGATCGGCCGTTTCACCGGCCCGGGCGGCGCGATGGCCTGGCGCGGGGCGATCTACTTCGAGAGCCAGTCCGAGTCCTTCGCCGGGCTCAACGACGTGGTCGGCCTCTTCGAGTTCGACACCGACGGCAGCGGCTCCGGCACGGTCACCGTCCACGAGTGGAAGTAGCCCCCCGTCCGGCCTCCCGGCCCCGCCGCGGAATGCGCGACACTGGAGGGTCTGCGACCCGACAGACCTGTCAGCCAGTGGAGGGCTTCCCCGCGTGAACGACGGACCGCTCATCGTCCAGAGCGACAAAACTCTTCTCCTGGAGATCGACCACCCCAGGGCCGGCGAGTGCCGCCGCGCCATCGCCCCGTTCGCCGAACTGGAGCGCGCGCCCGAGCACGTGCACACCTACCGGGTGACCCCGCTCGGCCTGTGGAACGCGCGCGCCGCCGGGCACGACGCCGAGCAGGTCGTCGACGCCCTGGTGACGTACTCGCGCTACCCCGTCCCGCACGCCCTGCTGGTCGACGTGGCCGACACCATGGCGCGCTACGGGCGGCTGCGGCTCACCAAGCACCCCACCCACGGCCTGGTGCTCAGCACCACCGACCGCCCGGTGCTGGAGGAGGTGCTGCGCTCCAAGAAGGTCGCCCCGCTGGTCGGGGCCCGGGTGGACCCGGACAGCGTCGTCGTGCACCCCTCCGAGCGCGGCCAGATCAAGCAGGTGCTGCTCAAGCTCGGCTGGCCGGCCGAGGACTTCGCCGGCTACGTGGACGGCGAGGCGCACCCGATCGAGCTGGACCAGAACGGCTGGCAGCTGCGCCCCTACCAGGCGCAGGCCGTCGAGGGCTTCTGGCACGGCGGCTCCGGCGTCGTCGTGCTGCCCTGCGGCGCCGGCAAGACGCTGGTCGGCGCCGCCGCCATGGCGGAGGCCAAGTCGACCACGCTGATCCTGGTCACCAACACCGTCTCGGCCCGGCAGTGGAAGCACGAGCTGGTCAAGCGGACCACGCTGACCGAGGACGAGATCGGCGAGTACAGCGGGACGAGGAAGGAGATCCGCCCGGTCACCATCGCCACGTACCAGGTGATGACGACCAAGCGGAAGGGCGTCTACGCCCACCTGGAGCTGTTCGACGCCCGGAACTGGGGCCTGGTGGTCTACGACGAGGTGCACCTGCTGCCCGCGCCGGTCTTCAAGTTCACCGCCGACCTCCAGGCCCGCCGCCGGCTGGGCCTGACCGCGACCCTGGTCCGCGAGGACGGCCGCGAGGGCGACGTCTTCTCACTGATCGGGCCCAAGCGCTTCGACGCCCCGTGGAAGGAGATCGAGGCGCAGGGCTACATCGCGCCCGCCGACTGCTGCGAGGTCCGGGTGACCCTCACCGACTCCGAGCGGCTCGCCTACGCGACCGCCGAGCCGGAGGAGCGGTACCGCTTCTGCGCCACCACCGCGACCAAGCGGCGGGTGGTGGAGGCACTGGTCAGGAAGCACGAGAAGGACCAGACCCTGATCATCGGCCAGTACATCGACCAGCTCGACGAGCTCGGCGAGGTGCTGAACGCGCCGGTGATCAAGGGCGAGACCAGCAACGCCCAGCGCGAGAAGCTCTTCGAGGCCTTCCGCACCAAGGAGATCAGCGTCCTGGTGGTCTCCAAGGTCGCCAACTTCTCCATCGACCTGCCGGAGGCGACCGTCGCCATCCAGGTCTCCGGGACGTTCGGCTCCCGCCAGGAGGAGGCCCAGCGCCTCGGCCGCGTCCTGCGCCCGAAGGCGGACGGCCACTCGGCCCACTTCTACTCGGTGGTGGCCCGCGACACCGTGGACCAGGACTTCGCCGCCCACCGGCAGCGCTTCCTGGCCGAGCAGGGCTACGCCTACCGCATCATCGACGCGGACGACGTGCTGTAGCGGCCGGCAGCCGCAGCGGTCAGTAGCTGTAGCGGTCAGTACCTGACGCCGTCGCGCCCGAGGAAGACCACGCGCGCGGCGGTGTCCAGGGCGATGCCGACGTTGCGGACGGCGGATTTGAGGGGGCTGCGGCGGCGGTCCGGGCCGGTCGCCGCGGTGGCGCCGGCCGGGCCGGCGGGGGTGGACTTCTGGTTCGGCACCCGGGGGGCCGTGGCCGCTGCCCGGGGCGCCGTGACGGGTACGGTGCTCATGTCTTCCACGGTAGGTTCCGCACGCCCCGGACACCATCACCCCAAAGGCCGTACCCGACGGGACGGAGGTCGTCCTCCAGGTGTACGAAGGCCCCGGGTGCCCTCCGGGTCACGGGGGTGGAACCCTGAGGCCGCGGGGTCTAGGATCGTCCGTCTGTCCCCTCCCGCACCGTGGTACCCGCTGAAGTCGCGCGGGCAGCCGGGGGAGGTGCCGGCCGTTCGGCAACCGGTCGGCTGTACCCACCGTGAGCTCCAACGATCCGCTGCGCCCGCATCCGGGGCAGCCGGGAAGGTTCGCTGTGCCCGCCACCCCCACCACCGACCCCCTCCAGCGCGAACGCGACCACCTGGCCGCCTCCCGCACCGCGCTGCGCGCCATGCGCGAGGACGTCCAGTCGCTGGACATCCGCGACGTCACCGGCAGCTGGGTGACCGCCGTCATCCTGCGGAACCAGATCGAGGCCCGGATCGCCGCCCTGGCCGACCTCTCGCACACCCCGCTCTTCTTCGGCCGGCTGGACTACCTGCACGCGATCAGCGAGGAGCTCTCCGAGGGCTCCGGCGGGGAGAACTTCTACATCGGCCGCCGGCACGTCCACGACGCCGACGGCGACCCGATGGTGATCGACTGGCGCGCGCCGGTCTCCCAGCCGTTCTACCGCGCCAGCCGGACGGCGCCGATGGACGTCGAACGCCGCCGCCGCTTCGGCTACACCGGCGGCGAGCTGACCGCCTACGAGGACGAGCACCTGACCGACGCGGCCGAGTCGGAGACCACCTCCGCGCTGCTCGCGGCCGAGATCGAGAAGCCCCGCGTCGGCCCGATGCGCGACATCGTCGCCACCATCCAGCCCGAGCAGGACGAGATCGTCCGCGCCGACATCACCGGCACGGTCTGCGTCCAGGGCGCCCCCGGCACCGGGAAGACCGCGGTCGGCCTGCACCGCGTCGCGTACCTGCTGTACGCGCACCGCGAGCGGCTGGCCCGCACCGGCACGCTGGTGATCGGCCCGAACAACGCCTTCCTCTCCTACATCGAGCAGGTGCTGCCCGCCCTGGGCGAGCTGGAGGTCGCGCAGGCCACCGTGCAGCAGCTGGTCGCGCACGTCGAGGTCCGCGCCGAGGACACCGCGGAGGCGGCCCGGCTCAAGGGCGACGCCCGGATGGCCGAGGTGCTGCGCCGGGCCGTCCGGGCCGGCATCGCGCTGCCCGCCGAGCCCTGCGTGGTGGTCCGCGGCTCCCGGCGCTGGCGCGTCCCCGTGAACGAGCTGACGGAGATCATCGAGGAGCTGAAGAGCCGCGACATCCGCTACGGCGCGGCCCGGGACGCCCTGCCGCAGCGGATCGCACACGCCGTGCTGCTGAAGATGGAGCAGGGCGGCGAGGCGCCGGACGACCGGGTGCAGGACGCGGTGGCCCGCAACCCCGCGGTCAAGGCGACGGTCAAGGCGTGCTGGCCGGCGGTCGACCCGGCCAAGCTGGTGCTGCGGCTGCTCTCCGAGCCGGAGTTCCTGGCCGCCTGCGCGGACGGCGTCCTCACCCCGGAGGAGCAGCGGGCGGTGCTCCTGCCCAAGCCCGGCCGCTCGGTGAAGACCGCCCGCTGGACGCCGGCCGACGCCGTCCTGGTCGACGAGACGACCGACCTCGTGCAGCGCACGGCCTCGCTCGGCCACGTGGTGCTGGACGAGGCACAGGACCTCTCGCCGATGCAGTACCGGGCGGTCGGCCGCCGCTGCACCACCGGCTCGGCGACCGTCCTCGGCGACCTCGCCCAGGGCACCACCCCGTGGGCCACCGCGAGCTGGCCGGACGCCCTGCACCACCTGGGCAAGCCGACCGCCCACGTCGAGGAGCTGACGAAGGGCTTCCGCGTCCCCGAGGAGGTGATCGCCTACGCCTCCCGGCTGCTGCCCTCGATCGCGCCCGGGCTCGCCCCGGCGACATCCGTCCGTGCGGCGCCCGGCTCGCTGACGATCACCCGGGTGGGCGCCGAGGAGCGCGACAAGGCCGTGGTCGAGGCCTGTCACCGGGCGCTGGGGCACGAGGGATCGACCGGCCTGATCGCCGCCGACGCCCGGATCCCGCTGCTCGCCTCGGCGCTGACCGCGGCCGGGCTGCCGTACCTCTCCCCCGGGGCCGAGACCAGCGCCGAGGCCCGGCTGACCCTGGTGCCGGCCTCGCTGGCCAAGGGCCTGGAGTACGACTACGTGGTGCTGGACGAGCCGGCCGCGGTGGTCGCCGGGGAGCCGGACGGGCGGACCGGCCTGCGCCGGCTGTACGTGGCGCTCACCCGTGCGGTGTCCGGGCTGGCCGTGCTGCACGCGGAGCCGCTGCCGGAGCAGTTGGCCTGACGCCCGCGCACGCGCGAGGGGACCGGCGCGTGCCGGTCCCCTCGCGCAGCCGGGCGGCCGTTCCCGACCGCCCGGCTGTCGGCGCTTCCACGCTCAACCGTCGATCAGGGCCCGCCACTCGGCGACCTTGGCCGCGTCCACCGGCGACTGCCAGCCGTCGGCCCGCACGGCGCCGCCCACGTGGAAGGCGTCGAAGCCGGCCGCCCGCAGCCCCGGCAGGTGCTCGGCCCGCAGGCCGCCGCCGATCAGGATCCGCTGGCCGTAGCCGGGCTCCCCGGCCCTGGCCAGCTCGGCCGAGAGCACGTCCCGGCCGGCGTCCACGCCGCCGGCCGCGCCGGAGGTGAGGAAGGTGTCCAGGCCGGGCAGCGCCCCGACGGCCGCGCGCACGGCGGCCCGGTCGGCGCTGTGGTCGATCGCCCGGTGGAAGGTCCAGCGGCTGCCCGCCACCGCCCCGGCGACGGCCACGGTGGCGGCGAGGTCCACGCCGCCCTCGGCGTCCAGGAAGCCGAAGACGAACTCGTCGGCCCCCTCGGCCCGCAACTCGGCGGCGCGGGCCTGCAGTTCGTCCAGGTCGCCGGGCGCGAAGCCGTCCCGGAGGCGCAGCATGACGCGCAGCGGGAGGCTCACCGCGGCGCGGATGCGGGCGAAGTCCGCGACCGACGGGGTGAGCCCGTCGGCGGCCATGTCCGTGACCAGTTCGAGCCGGTCGGCGCCGCCCGACTCGGCGGCCTGGGCGTCCTGGGGCGTCAGCGCGATGACTTCGAAAATTGGTCTAGACATATGAGACAGCCTGCCACATCCGGAAGTCCCCGGCGAGCCCCGGCGGCCGTTCCGGTCAGCCGTTGCGGGCCGCGCTGCCGCGCACCTCGGAACCCCTGCCGGCACCGGACCGGCGCAGCACCGCCGCGGCCAGCAGCAGCACCAGCACCACCGGCGCCGTCACCGGCAGCAGCCGCGAGACCCCGCCCGCTTCGCGCCAGATGTTGAACAGGCCGGCCGCCGCCGTCAGCGTCAGCACCGCCACCCCCACCGCGGCCGGTGCCACCCGTCCGCGCAGGGCGGTGAAGGTCAGCAGCAGCGGGGCGAGCAGCAGCAGCACGAACCACTGGACATCCACCGGGAAGAGCGTGTCGTCCCAGCGCTGGACCGCCGCCAGCAGTCCGCCCCCCGCCACCGAGGCCAGCACCAGACCGGCGGTCCGCCAGGTCGGCCGGGGCAGCAGCTCCCCCGGTGCGGCGGCCAGCAGCAGCGCGGCCAGCGCGAACGGCATGGCGGACGCACCCACGTACCCCGCCCACCACCAGTCGACGCCCCCGGGCCGGACGGCCTGCGCCAGCCCGGTCAGCCCGGGCAGCGCCGCCAGCAGCGCGGTGACCCGCGCGGCCCTCCAGCGCCCCAGCAGGGCCGCCACCACGAGCAGCAGCGCCGCCACCGGCAGGACGAAGAGCCCCGCGTACGCCACGACCGACCGGTCCCAGGTCAGCCGCCAGGTGACGGCGTCGGCGTCGGTCACCCAGGGCATCAGGGCGGCGCCCACCACGGCCCCGGCGATCATCGGCGCGGCCAGCGCCAGCACCTGCCCGCCGACCGAGGCCGAGGTCAGGCCGAGCCGCACCCGCAGGCCGTAGAGCGCGAGGTCGACGGCCTCCCGGGCAACGGCCGGCCGGCCGGCCTCGGCCGTGGTGTCGGCGAACACCGCGGCCAGCTCCTCGCCGCGCTCCCGGCGGTAGCGGGCCGGGTAGAACTGCAGCGCCGCCCGCAGGGCGACCGTCGGTGCGACCGTCGTCGGTCGGGTCATCAGCGGTGTGGTCATGCGAAATCTCCCCCCGTCGTCCTTCCGTCCGTCGTCGACCGCCCCCGCAGCACCGAGCGCACCTTGGAGAGCCGGCGCTCGGCCTCGGAGGCCACGGCGCGCAGGCGCTCCGCCTCGGTGGTCAGTGCATCGCGCCCGGCATCGGTCAGCGCGTAGCTGCGCCGGGCCCGGCCGTCGACGATCTCCTCGGCGGCGACCTCGATCAGGCCCTGCTGGAGCAGCCGGTCGAGAGCGCCGTACAGCGTGCCGGTGCGCATCCGGACCCGGCCGTCGGAGATCGCGTCGATCTCCTGGATCAGCGCGTAGCCGTGTCTGGGCGCGTCGGCCAGTGCAGTGAGCAGAAGCAGGGTCGGCTCCTGCATGGCACGTTCTGTCATGGGACTACATATATCGTCAATCTGCATATGCGGTCCAGTGGAACCCGCCGACCGGTGGACCGCAACGGCCAGAATGAGCCCATGCCGAACACGCCCGCCGATCCCGACGCCCCCGCCGATCCGCACGCCGACCTGCTCGCCGACTGGACCGCCCTGCTCCGCCGGTGCGGCGCGACCGCCGACCCCGAGCCCTACGGACGCGACCTGCTGCGCCGCTGGGCCGAGCCGCAGCGCCGCTACCACACCACCGACCACCTGCGGGCGGTACTCGGCCACCTGGACGCGCTCGACGGGCACGCGGACGCGCCGGACACCGTCCGGCTGGCCGCCTGGTTCCACGACGCCGTCTACCGGCCGGACCGCTCCGAGAACGAGGAACGCAGCGCCGCCCTCGCCGTCCGGGCGCTCACCGAGGCCGGCCTGCCCGGCCCGCGGACCGCCGAGGTCGCCCGGCTCGTCCGGCTCACCGTCACCCACCACCCCGAGCCCGGCGACCGCGACGGCGCCGTGCTCTGCGACGCCGACCTGGCCGTGCTCGGTGGCGACCCCCGGGCGTACGCCGCGTACGCGGCCGCCGTGCGGGAGGAGTACGCCTTCGTCCCCGAGCCGGACTTCCGGTCCGGACGCGCCGCGATCCTGCGGCAGCTGCTCGCCCTCCCCGCGCTCTACCGCACCCCGGCGGCCCGCGAGCGCTTCGACGCCCCCGCCCGGGCCAACCTGGCCGCCGAACTCACGGCACTCGAAGGCTGACCTTCCGCCGCCGGAGCCCGGCCGCGGTCAGCCGGGCCACCACGTCCCGGCTGCTCACCGGCCGGGCGCCCAGCGCCACGGCGTCGGCGTACCGGTGGGCGGGCAGGTCGTAGTGGTCGCGCTCGAAGGCCCGGGCGGGCACGCCCAGCCGTTCGGCGAACGCGTGCAGCTCCTCGTAGGAGACGTCGCTGACCAGGTGCGACCAGAAGCGGCCGTGGCCGGGCCAGTCCGGCGGGTCGACCAGGATCACGCGAGCCGGCCGACCGGAGCGACGACCGCGCCCTCCTTGCCGCAGACCCAGTGCGGGTCCGGTCCGAGCTCGGGCTCGACGCCGAGCGCGTGCGGATCGCCGTCCGCCGCGCAGGAGGTGCAGAGCGGCCAGCGGCCGTACTCCTCCAGCAGCGCGTCCTGGACGTCCTGGGCGACCAGCCCGAGCACGTACTCGGTGCCGTCCGGCCACTGCTCCAGCCACCAGCGGCGGTGCGTCACGGCCGCCTCGACCAGCGACACCACGGCGGCGTCCGCGACGTCCTTCGCGGTCAGGTCGGCCAGGATCAGTGCCCGGGCGTTGTGCAGGGCGGTTTCGATGTCATCAGCGGAAGCCATCCGTCCATTCTCCCCAATCCCGCCCGGACAACGCCGCACGGGCGGCTCCCCGAGGGGAACCGCCCGTGCGGACGAAGACTGCCCGATCCGTCAGGATCAGAAGTCCATGTCACCGCCCGGCATGCCGCCGCCGGCGGCCGCGGCGGCCTTCTCCGGCTTGTCGGCGATGACGGCCTCGGTGGTGAGGAAGAGCGCCGCGATGGAGGCGGCGTTCTGCAGCGCGGAGCGGGTGACCTTGGCCGGGTCGATGATGCCCGCGGCGACCAGGTCGACGTACTCGTTGGTGGCGGCGTTCAGGCCGTGACCGGCGGGGAGGTTGCGCACCTTCTCCACCACGACGCCACCCTCCAGGCCGGCGTTGGTCGCGATCTGCTTGATCGGGGCCTCCAGCGCGACCTTGACGATGTTGGCGCCGGTGGCCTCGTCGCCCTCGAGCTCCAGCTTGTCGAACGCGACCGAGGCCTGCAGCAGGGCGACGCCGCCACCGGCGACGATGCCCTCCTCGACAGCGGCCTTGGCGTTGCGGACGGCGTCCTCGATGCGGTGCTTGCGCTCCTTGAGCTCCACCTCGGTGGCCGCGCCGGCCTTGATGACGGCCACGCCGCCGGCCAGCTTGGCGAGGCGCTCCTGGAGCTTCTCGCGGTCGTAGTCCGAGTCGCTGTTCTCGATCTCGGCACGGATCTGGTTGACCCGGCCGGCGACCTGGTCGCTGTCGCCGCCACCGTCGACGATGGTGGTCTCGTCCTTGGTGATGACCACCTTGCGGGCGGTGCCCAGCAGGTCGATGCCGGCGTTCTCCAGCTTGAGGCCGACCTCCTCGGAGATCACGGTGCCACCGGTGAGGATGGCGATGTCGCCGAGCATGGCCTTGCGGCGGTCGCCGAAGCCCGGGGCCTTGACGGCGACGGACTTGAAGGTGCCGCGGATCTTGTTCACGACCAGGGTCGACAGGGCCTCGCCCTCGACGTCCTCGGCGATGATGACGAGCGGCTTGCCGCTCTGCATGACCTTCTCCAGCAGCGGGAGCAGGTCCTTGACCGAGCCGATCTTGGAGTTGGCGATGAGGATGTACGGGTCCTCGAACGTCGCCTCCATCCGCTCCAGGTCGGTGGCGAAGTAGGCGGAGATGTAGCCCTTGTCGAAGCGCATGCCCTCGGTGAGCTCAAGCTCCAGACCGAAGGTGTTGCTCTCCTCGACGGTGATGACGCCTTCCTTGCCGACCTTGTCCATGGCCTCGGCGATGAGCTCGCCGATCTGGGTGTCGGCGGCCGAGATGGAGGCGGTGGAGGCGATCTGCTCCTTGGTCTCCACGTCCTTGGCCTGGGCCAGCAGCTCGTCCGAGACGGCCTTGACGGCCTTCTCGATACCGCGCTTCAGGGCCATCGGGTTGGCGCCGGCGGCGACGTTGCGCAGACCCTCGCGGACGAGAGCCTGGGCGAGCACGGTGGCGGTGGTGGTGCCGTCACCCGCGACGTCGTCCGTCTTCTTGGCGACCTCCTTGACGAGCTCCGCACCGATCTTCTCGTACGGGTCCTCGAGCTCGATCTCCTTGGCGATGGAGACACCGTCGTTGGTGATCGTGGGGGCGCCCCACTTCTTCTCCAGCACGACGTTGCGGCCCTTGGGGCCGAGCGTGACCTTCACCGCGTCGGCGAGCTGGTTCATGCCACGCTCAAGGCCGCGGCGAGCTTCCTCATCAAAGGCGATGATCTTGGCCATCAGAAGTGGTCCTCCGGGACACGGTCGACTGCTCGGACCAAGGGGTGCCCGCGACGGACGGCCCTGGTGTGCGGGGGTCCTTTCCCCTACCGCTCCCGGGGGCCTCACCGACCCGGTCCGCTGTCACTCTCACGCTGTGAGTGCTAACGCCAATGATTAGCACTCTCGGTGGGCGAGTGCAAGCCCGAGGGGCGACCCGCGAGCCGCCGCGGACACGACGAGGGGCCCGCACGACGCGTGTCGCACGGGCCCCTCGCCAAGCAAGAGGTGCACCAGCCGATGGGCCGAGCCGAACTCCTGGGTGCCGGAAAGGTCAGACCGCCGCGCGGACCATGTCCGCCTGCGGGCCCTTCTGCCCCTGAGAGATCTCGAACTCGACCCGCTGGCCCTCCTCAAGGGTGCGGTAGCCGTCCATCTGGATCGCGCTGTAGTGGACGAAGACGTCCGCACCACCGTCGACCGCGATGAAGCCGTAGCCCTTCTCCGCGTTGAACCACTTGACGGTGCCCTGAGCCATTCCGAACTCCCCTAGTGCTGTGCTGGCCCTTCACGCGCCCGCAGGTCGCGGGCCCGGGTCTGGTTGAGGCCGGCCCGGGGAACCCCCCCTGGGCGCAGCCGTGCACGCCACAATCCCCGCCGAGAGCACCGGAGTCGTCCGATGAGGGGGCGATTGCGTCGACCGCGGCTGAATGTATCCGGACCGACGCCCTCTGCAACAGGGTCCTCCACCGGGAATTCCCCCGGGGCACCGAGGGACAGCACGGGTGAAATGGTGAGGAACTCCGCAATTCCCGCCGGACATAGCGGACGAATTACCCAAATCCCCGCGAGAATTCTGACATCTGCCTGACATGTTTCACGTCGGCGGACCGGGCGCCGGTCTCATCGGCCGGACAGACACCGGCCGTACGGGGCGCAGAAGGATCCGAGTGCCGGGGCGAGAGAAGGGGGGAGCCTATTCCCGGCCGGACCCCACTCTACTCCGCCCGGACCGGTGAATATTCCCGCCGGAATGCGAGCGGCCGCCCGCGGGCACGGAAATCGAATTTCCGTGCCCGCGGGCGGCCGGTGCGGCGGGCGGGAGTTCTCCCGGGCGGCTCAGCAGCCGCCGGCCACCGCCGGAATGATCGAAACGCTCGCGCCGTCCTTGATCTCGGTCGCCAGGCCCTCCGCGAAACGCACGTCGTCGTCGTTCACGTAGACGTTGACGAAACGGCGCAGCTTGCCGGCGTCGTCCAGGATCCGGGCGGCGATCCCGGCGTGGTTCTTCTCCAGGTCGGCGATGACGTCGCCCAGGGTGGCGCCCTCGGCGGCCACCTCGGCGGCGCCGCCGGTGTAGGTGCGCAGGATGGTCGGGATGCGGACGTTGGCGCTCATGGGGGCTTCTCCTTGCGGCGGGGGTGGCGGCGGTGCGGGGGTGGCGGCGGTGCTCAGTCGGACGCGAGGCCCGCGTCGCGGAACGAGGCCAGCGTCGGGCGGATGACGGCGGTCATCCCGGCGTCGGAGACGGCGTCCAGCGTCTTCAGGCCGTCGCCGGTGTTGATCGCGACGGTCTCCTTGGACGGGTCCAGCTGACCGGTCTCGACCAGCTTCCTGAGCACCCCGACGGTGACCCCGCCCGCGGTCTCGGCGAAGATGCCCTCCGTCCGGGCCAGCAGCTTGATCGCGTCCACCACCTCGGCGTCCGTCACGTCCTCGACGGCGCCACCGGTGCGGCGGGCGATGTCCAGCACGTACGGGCCGTCGGCCGGGTTGCCGATCGCCAGCGACTTGGCGATGGTGTCCGGCTTGACCGGCCGGATGACGTCGCGGCCGGCCTTGAACGCCGCCGACACCGGCGAGCAGCCCTCGGCCTGGGCGCCGAAGATCCTGTACGGGCGGTCCTCGACCAGACCGAGCCGGATCAGCTCCTGCAGCCCCTTGTCGATCTTCGTCAGCTGCGAGCCCGAGGCGATCGGGATCACGATCTGCTCCGGCAGGCGCCAGCCCAGCTGCTCGCAGATCTCGTACGCCAGCGTCTTGGAGCCCTCGCCGTAGTAGGGGCGCAGGTTGACGTTGACGAAGCCCCAGCCCTCGCCGGCCGGGTCGCCGATGAGCTCCGAGCAGAAGCGGTTCACGTCGTCGTAGTTGCCCTCGATGCCGACCAGCTCGCCGCCGTAGACGCCGGCCATCACGACCTTGCCCTGCTCCAGGTCGTGCGGGATGAAGACGCAGGACTTGAAGCCGGCCCGGGCCGCCGCCGCCCCCACCGCGCCGGCCAGGTTGCCGGTCGACGAGCAGGACAGCGTGGTGAAGCCGAACGCCCGCGCGGCCTCGATGGCACAGGCCACCACGCGGTCCTTGAACGAGTGCGTCGGGTTGCCCGAGTCGTCCTTGATGTGCAGCTGGGCGGTGAAGCCGAGTTCGCGGCCCAGGTTGTCCGCCTTGACCAGCGGGGTCCAGCCGGGGTTCAGGTTGGGCTTCGAGGCGACGTCGGCCGGCACCGGCAGCAGCGGCGCGTAGCGCCAGATGGAGGCGGGACCGGCCTCGATCCGCTTGCGCAGCTCCTCGGCGGACTCGCTGCCGAACTCGTAGGAGATCTCCAGCGGCCCGAAGCACTCCACGCAGGCGAAGCTGGGGCCGAGCGGGAACCGGGTGCCGCACTCGCGACAGGACAGCGCGGCGGCGGGGCCGAGGTCAACGGATGCGGGTGCAACGGTGTCGATAGCCATGATGGCGGAGGCCTCTCTCCTCATCTTCCCCGTGACGCGGGCGCGCCACAGGCCGGAATTGGCACCTGTCCCGCCGGGGCATGAGAACGCCTGCCGTGCGAGAAGGTTGCCGGGACGTCAACGGGCCGTTCCCTCAGTCCCTCTGGATGAGCTCTGTGAAGTTGTGGTCCTGCTCAGCGGTGACCCCGGCGTGCGAAGGTCCGGCCGCTGTACGAAGACTGTATCCGAAGGCGTCAACCCTGAACGGGACCGTCCGCCACGCGAGATGGTCCGTCCCACCCGATCCGCCGAGGAGAGACCCGTGCCCGCCGACCCGACCCCCGAGCTCCTCCCACCGGTGGCGTCCTGGCTGCGCCGCCGTTCGTGGAGCGCGGCCGACCGTCCGGTGCGCACCCTCCTGGACGCCAAGCGGGCCGCCGGCCGGGCCGGCACCGTCAGCGTCGTGCTGCCCGCCCTGGACGAGGAGGCCACCGTCGGCGACATCGTCCGCACCGTCCGCCGGGAGCTGATGGAGCGCCTGCCGCTGGTCGACGAACTGGTCGTGGTCGACTCCGGCTCCAGCGACGGCACCGCCGCCGCGGCCGCCGCGGCCGGCGCCCGGGTGGTGCGCCGCGACGAGATCCTGCCCCGGCTGCCCGCGGCCCCCGGCAAGGGCGAGGTGCTCTGGCGCTCGTTGCTCGTCACCCGCGGCGAGATCGTCTGCTTCGTCGATGCCGACCTGCGCGAGTTCGACCCCGCCTTCGTGTCCGGCATCATCGGCCCGCTGCTCACCGAACCGGACATCCAGCTGGTCAAGGCCATGTACGACCGGCCGCTGGAGGTGTCCACGGGCGGCCCGGCGGGGGACGGCACCGTCGTCCCGTCCGGCGGCGGCCGGGTCACCGAGCTGGTCGCCCGCCCGCTGCTCAACCTGCACTGGCCGGAACTCGCCGGTTTCGTCCAGCCGCTCGGCGGTGAGTACGCGGCCCGCCGCTCCCTGCTCGAACGGCTCCCGTTCCCGACCGGCTACGGCGTCGAGCTCGGGCTGCTGGTCGACGCCCTGGAGACGGCCGGGCTGGACGCCCTCGCCCAGGTCGACGTCGGGGTCCGGCACCACCGCCACCAGGACGGCCAGGCCCTCGGCCGGATGGCCGCCACCATCTACCGCACGGCACTCGAACGGCTCGACCGCTCCCACCGGCTCAAGGCCTCCGCCGATCTGGTGCACCCGCTGCTCACCCAGTACACCCGCGACCCGGAGACCGGGGCATTCACCGCCCACACCCACCCGGTCGGCGCGCTGGAACGGCCGCCGATGCACACCGTTCCCGAGTATGTGACCCGTCACCTCCCCCGGTGACGGGTTTGCGACCCCGGACCCACGGCAACGTACCAACCATGGGCGATCACACGACCGAGCGTTCGAGTCAGACCGGCGCCGCCACCGTCCTGGTGGCCTCCAACCGCGGACCGGTGTCGTTCAGCGCGGCGGACGACGGCACACTGACCCTCCGCCGCGGCGGCGGAGGCCTGGTCTCCGGGCTCTCCGCCATCGACGACCCCGACGCCGTGTGGGTCTGCGCGGCCCTCGGCGACGCCGACCGCCGGGCCGCCCGGGAGGCGCCGGACGGGCGCCTCGACCGGGCCGGCCACGACGTCGGCGGACAGGCCGTCCGGATGCTGGACATCGACCCGGAGACCTTCGCCCGCGCGTACAACGGCGTGGCCAACTCCACCCTCTGGTTCGTCCACCACCTGCTCTACGCCACCCCCACCGCGCCCGCCTTCGACGCCGGCTTCCGCACCGAGTGGCAGGCCTACACGGAGTACAACGCCGCCTTCGCCGACGCGCTCGCCGCCGAGGCCGCCCCCGGCGCGGCCGTGCTGGTCCAGGACTACCACCTGTCGCTGACCCCGGCGCTGCTCCGCGCGGCCCGGCCCGACCTGCGGATCGGCCACTTCTCGCACACCCCCTGGGCCCCGCCCGAGTACTTCCGGCTGCTGCCCGACGACGTCGCCGAGGCCGTCCTCACCGGCATCCTCGGCGCCGACCGGGCCGGCTTCCTCACCCGTCGCTGGGCGCTGTCCTTCGCCGACTGCTGCGAGCAGCTGCTCGGCGCCACCGTCGACCGCACCGCGCTCACCGTCACCCTGGCCGGCCGGACCACCCGCCTCGGCGTGCACGCGCTCGGCGCCGACGCCGACTTCCTGCGCGAGCGCGCCCACCGGCCGGACGTCGACGAGCGCCTCGCCACGCTCCGCGAGGCCGTCGGCGGCCGGCGCACCGTCGTCCGGGTCGACCGCACCGAGCTGAGCAAGAACATCGTCCGCGGCTTCCAGGCCTACCGGCACCTGCTGCGCACCCGCCCCGAATGGCGGGACCGCGTCGTCCACATCGCCTTCGCGTACCCGTCCCGGACCGACCTCGCCGAGTACCGCGCCTACACCGAGCAGGTCGAGCGGCTCGCCGCCGAGATCAACGAGGAGTTCGCCACCCCCGGCTGGCAGCCGCTGATCCTGCACGTCGACGACGACTTCCCGCGCTCGCTCGCCGCCTACCGGCTGGCCGACGTCGCCCTGGTCAACCCGATCCGGGACGGCATGAACCTGGTCGCCAAGGAGGTGCCGGTGGTCTCCGACCACGGCTGCGCCCTCGTCCTGTCCCGCGAGGCCGGCGCGTTCGCCGAGCTCGCCGACGACGCGCTCACGGTCAACCCCTACGACGTGATCGCCACCGCCGACGCCCTGCACGCCGCGCTCACCATGCCCGCCGACGAGCGCGCCGACCGGACGAAGCGGCTCGCCGCCGCGGCCACCGCGCTGCCGCCCCAGCAGTGGTTCCTCGACCAGCTCAACGCGCTCGGCTGAGCTCCGCGCCCAGCGCGTCCAGCAGCCCCACCACGCCGGCCGGGCCCTCGACCACCAGGTCGGCCCGGTCGGCGAGCTCCTTCACCGGCGCGTCGCCCACCGCACCGCTGCAGACCAGCAGCCCGGCCACGCCCTCCCCCCGCAGCCGCTCCACGGCCGCGAAGGCCGCGACGTCCCCCAGGTCGTCCCCGGCGTACAGCACCGACCGGGCGCCCCGCTCCCGCAGGAACCCGGTCAGCGCCGCGCCCTTGTCCACGCCCGGCGGCCGCAGCTCCAGCACCAGCCGGCCCGGCTCCACCACCAGCCCGTGCCCGGCGGCCAGCGCCTCCACCGGCGCCCGCAGCAACTCGAAGGCCTCCTCCGGCCGCCCGGCCCGGCGGGTGTGCACCGCCAGCGACCGCCCCT
Organism: Kitasatospora sp. NBC_01560; assembly: GCF_045208415.1. Lineage (NCBI taxonomy): Bacteria > Bacillati > Actinomycetota > Actinomycetes > Kitasatosporales > Streptomycetaceae > Kitasatospora > Kitasatospora sp. NBC_01560. The sequence continues at coordinate 4,397,317 of NZ_CP109364.1, forward strand.
TGTCCTCGACCCAGGTGCCCTCCGGGGCTCCGGCGGCCGCCAGCACCGCGTCCACCCCGGCCCGCGCCCCGGCGACCCCCGGGTGCACCGGCGGCGCCGTGACCGCACCCGACTCCCAGCGCTCCGCGCCGTAGTGGCCCAGCACCACCAGCCCGTCGACCCCGGCGAACCCGCCGTACTCGACCGCCAGCCCGGCCGGCCGGCCCGTCACGACCACGATCGCGCCCACCCGGGGCGCCAGCCGCCGCAACGCCCCGACCACGCCGGGGTGCGCCCGGGCCCGGCTCGGATCGGCCACGATCGGCGCCAGCGTGCCGTCGAAATCCAGCGCCACCACCGCGTCCCGCGGCGAGGCGAGGACCGCCTCCAGCCCCGCGCGGCCGGCGTCCGTCGTCGGTGTCGCAATCCCCTGAAGACCCATGCCCCGAACCTACCCAGCCGCGTCCGGCGGAAGCCCGTACCGCGCCGCCGCCCAGCACGCCGCCACCCGGAGCACCGCCACCTACCGCGCCGCCGCCTACCGGGCCGCGCGCCGGGCGGCGCGCACCCGCCGCAGGCGGTTCACCAGCACCGGGGCGTGGGCCAGCGCCTCCGGCCGGTCCAGCAGCGCGTTCAGCAGCTGGTAGTACCGGGTGCCGGAGAGCCCGAGCTCCTCCCGGACGGCCCGCTCCTTGGCGCCGGCCGTCCGCCACTGCCGCCCTTCGAGCTCCAGCACCGCCACGTCCCGCTCACTGAGCTCACCCACGCGCCACTCGCCTCCGCCCGGCACCACTACGGAGTGTCATTCTCCCCCGTGCACCCGACACACTGTGCGCCCGGCAAACCGCGGCCCGGCTGGCTAGCGTCGGTGGCATGACCGAAAGCTTCGTCCTGCACATCCCGACCGCCGAGCTCGAACCCGACCCGCTCGACCCGGCCCAGATCGTCTCCGGCACCCCCGAGGTCTCCGGGCGGGTGCTCTCGGAGTCCCCCGACGGCCGCCAGCTGCGCGGCATCTGGCAGATCACCCCGGGCGTGGTCACCGACGTCGAGGCCGACGAGCTGTTCGTGGTGCTGAGCGGCCGGGCCACCATCGAGATCGAGGGCGGCCCGACCCTGCACGTCGGCCCGGGCGACTGCGCCGTCCTGCGCGCCGGGGACCGCACCACCTGGACCGTCCACGAGACCCTGCGCAAGGCCTACGCGATCAGCCTCTGACCCGTCCCGGGGGCGGGCCCGGGTTCACTTCCGGACCCGGGCCGCCTCCTTCACCGCCTTCTCCTGGAGCCCCTCCAGCACCTGCTTGGCGTCCCCGGTCGCCGCGCCGCCGATCCCGGCCTTGATCTGGTTGCTGACCTCAACCCAGGCCGGATCCCCGAACGGGTAGAAGCTGGCGTTGGTCAGCCCGGCGGTGAACTGCTTCAGGTCCTCGTGCTTCCCGTCCTTGGCCACCTCGTTGAAGGCGTCCTGGGTGACCGGCAGCAGGTTGTACGTCTCGTCGAACTTGAGCTGGTTGTCCTTCGCGTACGCGAAGCTCAGGAACTTGCGGATCTCGTTGCGGTGCCCGTTGGCCTTGAAGGCCATCATCCAGTCGGCCACCCCGAGGCTGCCGGTCTTCGCCAGGCCGTCCTTCCTGGGGATCGGCGCCGTCCCGAACTCGACCTTCGCCTTGGTGGCCATCCGCAGCAGCGTCGGGTGCCCGTTCAGCATCGCGACGTTGCCCGCGGCGAAGTCGGTGTACACCGGCGTCCGGTTCATCTTCCCCGGCTCCGGGTACGTCAGCTTGGTGTCCACCAGGTTGGTCCGCAGCCAGCCGAAGGTCGCCTGGTTCTGCGCGCTGTCGATGGTGTAGTTGCCGACGTCGTCGGAGAGGCTGCCGCCGCCGCTGAGCGTCCAGAGCATGGACTCGGCCGGCGCCTCCTCGGGCCCGAGCGGAAGCCCGTACGGGATCACCCCGGGCACCTTGGCCTTGATCTTCTCGGCGGCCGCCTTCAGCTCGTTCCAGGTGGCCGGCGGCTTGTCGATCCCGGCCTTCTGGAAGATCGCCTTGTTGTAGAAGAGCACCCGCGACGAGGAGACGAACGGGATCCCGTACTGGGTGCCGAGCACCTGGCCGGCGTGCGAGAACGACTCCATCATGTTGGCCTGGGTGTCCAGCGAGAGCACGTCCGCGGCGGGGTAGAGCCGGTCGGCGGCCACCTGGTCGGCGAACCCGCCGGTCTGCACCAGGTCGGGCGACTTGCCGCTGCCGACGAGGTCGCTCACCCGCTTGCCGATGTCGGTCCAGCTCACCACCTCGACGTCGACCCTGACGCCCGGGTTGTCGGCCTCGAACCGGTGGGCGACGTCGTCCCAGTACAGCTTCGAGCTGGTCGCCGCGTCCTCGCCGTAGTCGGCCGCGACCAGCTTGAGGGTGACCGTGCCGTCGCCCTGGCCGCCGCAGCCGGTGAGCAGGAGTGCTCCGGCCAGCGCGGTGCCGAGCAGCCGGGTGGGGGCCTGGGCGCGCCTGTTCAACGCGGGTACCGCCTTCACGAGGGTGGGGGAGAAAGAGGACCGGACCGGGTGGAATCCGGCAGGGGGAGCGCCACACTGCCAAACTGCCTGCACAGTGGTCCAGACCTCCGGGCCGTACCCGGCGGGTAGTTATCGAAGTGCGGAGGTCGTTGCACGATGCGCAATGGATCGGGGCGCGGCCGGCCCGCACCCCGGCCGGTCCGGCCCGGGAACCGCGCCGACCGAAGCCCGCCGCGGCGAGCGCAAAGCGCCGCAGAGCCCCTGGTTCTGCGACAAAGCTCACTTACTTTGGACCAGACCAATCCGACAACTGGACTAGACCTCTCCGACCCAGCCAAGGGAAACTGTCCTCCGTGAAGCACGTCATCGCACTCGATGTAGGCGGCACCGGCATGAAGGCCGCGCTGCTCGCCCAGGACGGCTCCGTGCTGTTCGAAGCACGCCGACCGACCGGGCGGGAGCACGGCACGGACGCCGTCGTCGCCGCCATCCTCGACTTCGCCGCCGATCTGGCGGACGAGGGCCGCAGCCGCTTCGGCGTCGCCCCGCTGGCGGCGGGCGTCGCCGTCCCGGGGACGATCGACGAGAAGAACGGCATCGCGGTCTTCTCCGCCAACCTCGGCTGGCGGGACCTGCCGATGCGCGAGCTGCTGGGCGAACGCCTGGCCGGCCCGGGCGGCGCCGCGATGCCGGTGGCCCTCGGCCACGACGTGCGCTCGGGCGGCCTCGCCGAGGGCCGCCTCGGCGCGGGCCGCGGTGTCGACCGCTTCCTGTTCGTCGCGCTGGGCACCGGCATCGCCGGTGCCATCGGCATCGGCGGCCGGATCGAGGCCGGCGCCCACGGCTACGGCGGCGAGATCGGCCACGTCGTGGTCCGGCCGGGCGGCCCGCAGTGCGGCTGCGGCGCCCGGGGCTGCCTGGAGACCCTCGCCTCCGCCTCCGCCGTCTCCCGGGCCTGGGCCGCGGCCAGCGGGGACCCCGACGCCGACGCGGCATCCTGCGCCGTCGCGGTGGACGCCGGGGACCCCCGCGCGGTCGCGGTCTGGCAGCACGCGGTGGACGCCCTGGCCGACGGGATCGTGCTCGCCCAGAGCCTGCTCGACCCGTCCACGGTGATCGTCGGCGGCGGCCTGGCCGAGGCCGGCGACACCCTCTTCACTCCCCTGCGCGCGGCCGTGAGCGAGCGGTTGACCTTCCAGATGCCCCCCGAGGTCGTACCCGCCATGCTCAAAGACACCGCCGCATCCCTGGGCGCAGGCCTGCTCGCCTGGGATCTGCTCTCCATGGAGGTGACCGCGTGACTGCCGCGCGTATCGAATCAGCGGCGCTGCCGCGGGGCACTGTCCTGGCCGGGGCCCGGCTCGTGCTGCCGGGCGGGGTGGTGGAGAACGGCCGGCTGGTGGTCGACGGCACCCGGATCGCCGCCGTCACGGGCGTCACCGACGCCGCGGCCGGTAAGGCCGGTGCGGCCGGTGCGGATGGTGCGGCCGGTGCGGATGGTGCGGATGGTGGTGGTGCGGCCGGTGCGGGTGATCTCGACCTGGCCGGGTACACCGTGCTGCCCGGTTTCGTGGACCTGCACGTGCACGGCGGCGGCGGTGCCTCGTACGCGTCCGGGATCGCCGAGGAGGCGCTGCGCGCCGCCCGGACCCACCTGGAGCACGGCACCACCACCACCGTCGCCTCGACGGTGACCGGTGAGATCGACGAGGTGGCCCGGCAGGCCCACGTGCTGTCCGAGCTGGTCGAGGACGGCGTGCTGGCCGGCATCCACTTCGAGGGCCCGTTCATCTCCCACAACCGGTGCGGCGCGCACCGGCCGGACCTGCTGCGCGACCCGGACCCGGCGCTGGTGCGCAAGCTGGTCGACGCGGCGCGCGGCCACGCGAAGATGGTCACCCTCGCGCCGGAGCTGCCCGGCGGCCTGGAGTCGGTGCGGATGCTCGCCGAGCTCGGGGTGATCGCCGCGGTCGGCCACACCGACTCCGACTACGCGAAGACGCTGGAGGCGATCGAGGCGGGGGCGAGCGTCGCGACCCACCTGTTCAACGCGATGCCCGGCATCGCCCACCGCGCGCCGGGCCCGATCGTGGCGCTGCTGGAGGACGAGCGGGTCACCGTCGAGCTGATCAACGACGGCGTGCACCTGCACCCCTCGGTGCTGGACCTCGCCTACGGCACCGCGGGCGCCTCGCGGGTCGCCCTGATCACCGACGCGATGGGCGCGGCCGGCATGGGCGACGGCCTCTACCCGCTCGGCCCGCTCCAGGTCGAGGTCGAGAACGGCGTGGCCCGTCTGGTCGAGGGCGGTGCGATCGCCGGCTCCACGCTCACCCTGGACGTGGCGTTCAAGCGCTCGGTCACCGTCAACGGCCTGTCCCTGACGCAGGCCGTCGAGTCGCTCTGCGCGGTGCCGGCCCGGCTGCTCGGCCTCGACGGCACGGTCGGCTCGCTGGAGGCCGGAAAGCTCGCCGACCTCGTCGTCGTCGACTCCGCGACCCACGACCTGGTGGCCGTGATGCGCCGCGGCGAGTGGATCACCGGCGGCGAGCGCTTCGCCACCGTCCCGGCGCCCTGACGGACCGCCCGGCCAGGAACGACGAGCGGCCGCCCGCTCCCCACGGGGAACGGGCGGCCGCTGTGCGTCGGGCGCGGCTCAGGCGGCCTCCACGACCACCTGGTCGATCAGGACGGACCCACCGGCCGGGCCCGCGATCATGATCGTGTTCGACCCCGCCTGCAGGGTCGGGGTGATGTAGGTGGTGTACCAGGAGGCCGCCGGGTCCTTGCCCGGCGAGTAGTTCTTGAAGGCCAGCCCGCTCGGCCAGTCCTTGCCGTTCACGGTCGCCGCCGCCTTCACGTCGCCCGCCGCGTTGTTGAAGTGCACGGTGAACTTGTACGTGCCGGCCGCGGCCACGTCGCCGGTCCAGCTGACCGAGCCGCCCGCCTGGAGCGTCAGGTAGCTTCCGTCCGCGGACTTGGCCCCCTTGACGGTGTTCCCGGACGGCGCGTTCTGCGCCTGCAGCTGCCCGGCGTCGACCGGGCCGAGCGCACCGGCGCCGGAGGCGCTCGCCGACGGCGAGGCCGCACCCGTGGCCGACGCACTGCCGGTGCCGGTGCCCGGAACGGGCGGGGCGGCCGTCCGGCCACCGCCCTTGGCGTCCTTGCCGTCGCCCGGGTCCCCGGTGGAAAGCGCTATCCCGGCGCCGATCGCGATGGCCGCGACCACCGCCACGGCACCGATCACCGCACCCTTGCTCCGCCCGCTGCCGGACCGCTCCTCCCCCGGCTGCGGCCGGGAGTGCTCCGCGTACCGGGTCTGCTGGGTGGGCGCGCCGCCGTACTCGGGCTGCTGCCCGTACGGCTGCGCGGGCTGGCCCGGCTGCGGGTAACCCGGCTGCTGGGCCGGGTGGGGCTGCTGCTGGCGGGGCGGGTACGACTGCTGCCCGTACTGGGCGCGGCCGACCTCCATCGGGCGGTTGTACGACGTACGGGGCACGCCCTGCTGCGGCTCGGCCGACTGCGCGGCGCTGCCCTCTGCCGGGCGGTAGAGGTAACCGAAGGGGTCGTCGTCCTGCGGGGCACCGCCCTCCGGGCTCTCGGGCACTCCGTTGCTGCCGGCGGTCGTCACGGTGGTCAACTCCCCCATCGCGTTCGCGTCGCCGGGCTGCCCTGCCGCCGGCGCCAGTGGTCGCTCGTACCCCGGAACCCTACCTGTCGTTCCCGACGGCACGGAAAGACCCCTTGACAACCCACCGGTAGCTTCGGTCCGGAATGCGGACGTCAGCCCGCCCGACGGTGCGACCGCTCGCCCCGCGCACCGCGCACCGAACCGCCCCGGGCCCGCTTCTCGTCGTACATCCGCTCGTCCGCGGTGTGCAGCACCTCCTCGATGCTCATCCCGCAGCCCGCCCACCCGACGCCCAGGCTGACCCCGACCCGCATCGCGCGGCCGTCGATCCGCATCGGCGGGATGATCGCGTTGCGCAGCCGGTGGGCGAGGTCCTTGGCCTCCTCGCGGCCGATGCCGTCGGCCAGCACCACGAACTCGTCACCGCCGAGCCGGGCCACCGTGTCGCCGTCCCGGACGGCCTGGCTGAGCCGGCGGGCCACCTCGACCAGGACGGCGTCGCCCGCGTTGTGGCCGAACCGGTCGTTGATCGACTTGAAGCCGTCGAGGTCGCAGAAGATCACCGCGAGGCCCTTCTCCGATCCGGTCGGGCCGCCCCCCGAGCGGAACGGTCCGGCCCAGGCGTCACCGGCCCCACCGAGGTCGGCCGGGACGACCGCGTGCACGTGCTCGCCGAAGCCGACCGGCCCGCCCGGGGCCGCGGTCGGCAGCGCGTAGCCCTCGGCCGCGCCGTAGTGGTGCACCGGGCCGGAGAGCGGGTCCGTCCCGTCCAGGCCCTCGTAGGCGGCGTGCGCGCTGTAGGAGTCGGCCGGGTAACCCGCGTACGCCTGCTGGTGGGCGCCCTCGCCGAGCCCGGCAGCGGCTCCGACGGCGCCGACGGTCTGCGGTTCGCTGCAGAGCCGCCGCCCCAGCCGGGCCTTCAGCTCGGCGCTGTTCGGCAGGCCGGTGAGCGCGTCGTGGCTGGCCCGGTGGGCGAGCTGGAGCTCGTGCCGCTTCCGGTCCTCGATGTCCTCGACGTGGGTGAGCAGGAAGCTCGGGCCCTCGGCGGCGTCGGCGACGATCGAGTTGCGCAGGCAGACCCACTGGTAGCCGCCGTCCCGCCGGGACAGCCGTAGTTCGGCCCGGCCGCTCTCGGCGCTGGTGCGCTCCAGCAGGGCCCGGTCGTCGGGGTGGACGAGGTCGGCGAAGCTCTGCTGGCGCAGCACCGCGCGGGGGCGGCCGAGCAGGCGACAGAGCGCGTCGTTGACTCTGGTCAGCTGGCCGCGCCCGGCGCCGTGCAGTTCGGTGATGGCCATCCCGCTGGGCGCGTACTCGAAGGCCTGGCGGAAGCTCTCCTCGCTGGCCCGCAGCGCCTGCTGTTCCTTCTCCAGGCGGGCCAGCGCGCGTTGCATCTCGGCCCGCAGCCGGGCGTTGCCGATCGCGATGGAGGCCTGCAGCGAGAACATCTCCAGCGCCTCCCTGGTCCAGGCGCCGGGCCGCTTGCCGCTGCGCGGCCGGTCCACCGACAGGACGCCGAGCAGGTCGCCGCCGGCGCTGTACATCGGGGCGAGCAGGCCGTCGGCCGGGTGCCAGTCGTTGGCGTAGACGGGCATCGCGCCGTCGCCGATCCAGCGCGGGATGTCACTGCCCACGGCCCAGCCGCGGTCGTAGGGGAGGAAGCGCAGGGTGCCCCAGTGGTCGCTGACGCCGAGCAGCCGGTCCCATGACTCCCTCGACCCGACCTGGCCGAGCAGCACGGAGGGGCCGCCCATGGCGCTCTCCTCCAGCTCCCAGACGGCCGCCACCACGAGGTCCCCGTCCGGCCGGACCAGGCTGACCGCGGCGGCGTCGAAGCCGAGCCCGTGCACCGCACCCTCGACCACGGCCTGGAGCGTGCCTGCCAGGCTGCGGGCAGCGTTGAGGTCCGCCACGACCCGGTGCAAGGTGCGGAGGGTCGCGAGACGGACGTACGGCTCCGACTCGGCTTCCATGCGGGGGCTCCCCGGCTGCTTCGGATAGTTCTTGAATGGTTATCGTCCGATTGCCAGAAGAACTGAATCACAGGGAGCACAGCGTTCGGCACGCTCGGTCAGCAATAGGCCACCACTTGTGACTTAAATCACACGACACTTATGCGCCCTTAATCAGCTCATCCGTCCCATAACTGGACACAAGGCTTTATCGGAACATTTCTGGTGGTCGGCCGCAATGCCCGCGCACTGAAGCGACCGAGCGGCCGGCAGGCCCCCTGCCTTCACTCCTGGGGGTGAGCGGGGCCGCCCGCCGTAACCTCTGCGGCGTTGGTCCTAAGACCACGGCCCGATGCCCATGCGCGCCGACGCCGACTACCGTGCGGTACGTGTACTCGCCCCCGCAGCCCGAGGCTGCCTCCCAAGCAACGCCCGACGAGTTCCGGGCGGCACTCTCCCAGCTCGCCTCCGGAGTGAGTCTGGTGACCGTCCGCGACCCGGACGACGGCGAGGACGTCGGCATGACCGCCACGTCCTTCCTCTCCGTCTCGCTGGAGCCGCCCCTGGTGCTGGTCTCCGTCCGCGCGGACTCCCGGATGGACGAGGTGCTCACCCGCGCGCAGACCTGGGCGGTCGCGCTGCTCTCCGAGGAGCAGAAGGCGCTCGGCTCGCGGTTCGCCATGAAGGGCCGGCTCAGCGACCGGCTGCTCTTCGCCGAGGCGCCGCACCACCGCGGCCCGTTCAGCGACGCGCCGCTCGTCGACGGCGCGCTCGCCACCGTCGAGTGCCGCACCGAGCAGCGGATAGCCGCCGGCGACCACACCCTGCTGCTCGGCCGCGTACTGGAGGCCAAGGTGCCCCACCCGGGCGGCCGGCCGCTGCTCTACTTCCGCGGCGGCTACCGGCAGCTCGGCTGAGCCCGGCCGGTCACTCGCCCTTCGGCGCGCGCCGGCCCTGCTTCAGCTCGGCACGGTGCCGCTTGTTCGTCAGCCGGCGCTCGACCATGCCCCGGCTCGGCCTGGTGGCCCGCCGGGCCTTCGGCGGCGGCGCGGTGGCCTCCCCCAGCAACGACGCCAGCCGGGCCGCCGCGACCTCGCGGTTGCGCCACTGCGAGCGGTGCTCCGAGGCCCGTACCACCAGGATCCGCCCGTCCACCAGGCGGCCGGCCAGCCGCTCCAGGGCGCGCTCCTTCCACACCTCGGGCAGCGCCGCGGAGGCGGCCAGGTCGAAGCGCAGCTCGACCTGGGTGTCGGAGGTGTTGACGTGCTGGCCACCGGGGCCGGAGGAACGCGAGAAGCGCCAGACGAGCTCGGCGTCGGGGACGACCACCGATCCCCGTACGCGGATGGGCTCGGGCATACCTCCATCATCCCGCCTCCGGCCCGTCCCGGTCACCCGGTTTTACCAGGACAATGGCCTACGTGATCGAGCTCGGCTACTCCCTGTCCAACCGTTTCCCCGACCCCCCGCAGACCGACTACCGCACCGCCTCCGTGCACGCGCTGCGGTACGACCTCTTCTGCGGCGACGTCTTCCTCGACAGCGACGGCGCGGAACTGTCCACAGCCTGGGGATGGGTGCCGGTGCTCGACTTCGCCTGGGCGCTCTGCGACATCGCCGAGCAGCTGGACCGCGACCCCGACGGCAGCCGCGCCGCCCGGGTGCAGACCGCGGACCTCGACTTCACCCAGAACACCGAGCTGCTGCGGTTCGCCCGCCGGTTCAACTGGGTCGAGATCGGCGCCACCTGGCTGCCCGACGAGGAGCCCGCCGTGGTCCGCCACAGCGACCTGCGGCGCGAGGCCCGGGACTTTCTCCAGGACACTCTGGCCGACCTCTTCGACATGCACCCCGATCTCGCCGACAATCCGACCGTCTGGTCGCTCCAGGGCCGGTTCCGGAGAATCTGACCGGGCTCCGGTCCGGCCGTTGCCCGAACACGGCGGCAGCCAAAAGAATGGGCGGCGGAGCTCGGAACCAAGCCCGGGTGCTCTCGCGTTATCCCGGGCAAAAGCAACGAAGGGACAGCAAACACCATGCCAGTGAGCCTCTCCAAGGGTGGCAACGTCTCGCTGACCAAGGAGGCCCCCGGTCTGTCCGCGGTCACCGTCGGTCTCGGCTGGGACGTCCGCACCACGACCGGCGCCGAGTTCGACCTCGACGCCAGCGCGATCGTGCTGAACGCGGACGGCAAGGTGCTGTCCAACAGCCACTTCGTCTTCTTCAACAACACCAGCACCCCGGACAGCACCGTCGTCCACACCGGTGACAACCGCACCGGCGAGGGCGCCGGCGACGACGAGGCGATCAACGTCAACCTGGCCGGCCTGCCGGCCGAGGCCGTCAAGATCACCTTCCCGGTCTCGATCTACGACGCCGTGGCCCGGTCGCAGAACTTCGGCCAGGTCCGCAACGCCTACATCCGCGTCATCAACGCGGCCGGCGGCGCCGAGATCGCCCGCTACGACCTCTCCGAGGACGCGGCCACCGAGACCGCCATGATCTTCGGCGAGCTCTACCGCAACGGTGCCGAGTGGAAGTTCCGCGCCGTCGGCCAGGGCTACGCCTCCGGCCTCGCGGGCATCGCCCAGGACTTCGGCGTCCAGCTCTGACGCCACCGCGGCGCCCGGTCCCCGCTCGGCGGGGGCCGGGCGCCGCGCCGTTCCCGGCGCCGCCGGCACCCCCGGGCCGTGGCCGTGGCAACCCCGCGGAAAACGGCTCGGCGCGGGAAGTCGGCCGGGCCGACTTCCCGCGCCGATGAGGGCCGCGTCGCGGATTCAGCGCGTGGCGCGCAGCTCCGGGAGCTGGAGCAGTTCGGTCTCGTCGTCCGGCGTCAGGTCGACGACCTTCGGCGGCGCCTGGACCGCCGCGGCCGGCTCCGACCCGGTCACGGCCGACGGCTCGCCCGCCGGGCGGCCCTCGGTCCGGGCCTCGGCCTCGGCCTGCGCGGCCACCGCCTCGTCCCCCACCACGTCGGCGAGGTCCGTGCGCTCGCCCAGCTCCGCGACGCTGCCCACGGCCGGCGCCGGAGCCGCGGGGCGGGCGGCCGCACCGGTACCGCGGCCGAAGAAGCTGAAGCCCTGCCCACGCGCCGATCCGGCCTGCACCGGGCGGGGCCGCTGACGCTCGGCCGGCCGCACCGGAGCCGCCTGGGCACCGCCGAGCTGCCCCACCGTCGCGGTCAGCACCGGCCGCACCGGAGCCGCGGGCGCCGCCGGGCCGGCCGGAGCCGCCGCAGGGCCGGGGACCGCCGGGGTGGCGGGCACGGCGGCGGAGGTCACCGGGCCGGAGGCAGCAGGGGCCGGGGCAGCAGGCGTGGAGACCGCCGGAGCCGGAACGGAGGGGGCCACCGGGGCCGGCACACCGGACACCTTCGGGGCGGAGCGCACCGGCGCGGGCGAGGGGACCGCCGCCGGCACCGTACGGGCCCGCAGCGCCACCTCCGCACCGGCGGCCGCCCGCTCCCGCTGCTCCTGCTGCACGGCCGCCCGCCGCTCCAGCTGCCGCAGCACGGCCGCGGCGCGGACGAACGCCGCCGGGCTGGCCGGGTACCTGGGGCGGCTCGCGGCCAGCGCGCGCTGCGTGGCCTCGGCCTCCTTGAGCGCCTGCTCGGCGACCGAGACGGCCCGCTCGCGCAGCAGCCGGGCGATCTCCGTCTCGGCCTTCGCCAGCCGCGACTTCTCCGCCGTCAGCCGCCGCCCGAACCGGGTGGCCCGCTCCTCGGCGACCTCGGCGGCGTACTCGGCCTCGGCGAGCTGCTCCTCGAAGCGCTCCTCGGCCCGCAGCCGCTGGGCGACGGAGACCTCGGCCGCGGCCCGGGCGGCGCGGTCGCGCTGGCGCAGCAGCACCGCGACGCCGAGCGCCGCGAGCACCGCGGCCACGCCCACCGAGCGCACCAGGATGGTGTCCTGACTGAAGAGCAGCGCAGCCACCGCGGCGACGATGAGCACACCGGCGGCAGTGGGGGGAAAGACCCGGCCGAGGACGGAGGAATGGCGATGGCGTCCGCGAGACATGCCAAGAAACTAGCGTGCGAATTGGGGCCCTGTCAGCCCAGGGTCGGCTTTGGCCCTTGACACTGCACAACCTTTACCGCACGTACCCGGTCGTTCACCCAAGATCACCGGCGGCCGCGCACCGGCCCGCCTGCTCAGCGGTGGGTGGGGGCGGGCCCGCTCGGGTCGTCGTGGTCCTCCGGGAGCTTGCAGACGTGCTGCAGCCAGAGCGCCGCCGCGATCACCGCGGCCCCGGCCAGGACGGCGAAGCCGGCCGTGACGGCCTGGTCCTGGCGGGCCGACACGTCCAGCTCGCCCAGCAGGTAGATCCCCGCGCCCGCGTAGATGCCGGTGACCACCGCCGCGACCAGCGCGCTGGCCTGCCCCAGCACCACCGCGCGGGCCGCGCCGAGCGGGTCGACCCCCTTGGCCCCGGGCTGCCGCTCGCGCGCCGCCTTCAGCCGGGAGCGCAGCGAGATCGCCGTGGCGAGCAGGATCACCGCCACCGCGGCCAGCACCACCGGCGCCGCGCCGGGCACCGCCGGCAGGGTGTCCAGGGAGGCCCAGAGCTTGGCACCGGCCCAGGACAGCGCCGTCGTCACGGCGATGATGCCGACCAGCAGGCGGAGGCGGAGCAGCTTCACTCGGACATGGTCCTTCCGGGGTACCAGAGTCGGGCGGCCGCCCCGGGCTCGGGGGACGGCGGCGCTCGGCCACCGTACCGGGCCCGGCCCGGAGGGCACCGGTGCACGTGGGGCGGACATCTACTCGTACGGCCGGGCCCGCGCCCGAGTTCCCCGGCCGCGGCGGCGCGTCGGCCACCCGGCCCGGCCGCCCGGCTACTCCGGGAGCGTCAGCCGGATGTCCTCGCGGCGCCGGACGCCCTGCGCGTCCGCTCCGCCGAGGTCCTGCAGCAGCGTGGCGACCCGGCCGTGGCCGGGCACCTCGGCCTCCGGCTGGGCGTCCAGCCAGGGGGCGAGCACGAAGGCCCGCTCGTGGGAGCGCGGGTGCGGCAGCAGCAGCTGCGGGTCGTCGCTGGTGACGCCCTCGTAGGCGAGGATGTCGACGTCCAGGGTGCGCGGGCCCCAGCGGACGGTGCGGGCCCGGCCGAAGGCGTCCTCGATCGCGTTGCCGCGCTCCAGCAGGTCGCGCGGGGGCAGCGAGGTGCGCAGGACGACCACGGCGTTGTAGTAGTTCGGCTGCTCCTCGGGGCCGCCGACGGCCTCCGTCTCGTAGACGGCGGAGACGGCCTTGATCCGGAGCCCGGGGGTGTCGGCGAGGGCGTCGACGGCCCCCTGGAGGGTGTCCAGGCGGTTGCCCAGGTTGGAGCCGAGGGCGATCACGGCGCAGCGCTGGCTGTGCAGCGTGGAGTCGGCCGAGTCCACCCGCTCCTCCAGGTCGAACGTGGTCGGCGCGGCGGTCGGGTCGGTGGTGCTCATGCGCCCACCTCGTTCCGCCCGGCGGGGATTCGCTCGCGGTGCTCGCTCATCGGATTTCCTCTACGGCTGAAAAGGCTCGGCGGCTGGAACGGGGCGCGCGGCGCAGGTCACGCGCGGCCCCGGTGGATGGTCACGGTCACGTCGTCGAACGGCACGGTGATCGGGGCGTCCGGCTTGTGCACGGTGACCTCGACCTCCTGCACCGCGTCGTGCTTCAGGCACTGGTCGGCGATCCGCTGGGCGAGGGTCTCGATCAGGTCGACGGGCTCCCCGGCGATGATCGCGGTGACCTCCTCGGCCACGATGCCGTAGTGCGCCGTACGGGTCAGGTCGTCGCCGGACGCGGCGGGGCGGGTGTCCAGGTAGAGCACGAGGTCCACCACGAAGGTCTGGCCCTCGACGCGCTCGCGCTCGAAGACGCCGTGGTGGCCCCGGGCACGCAGGCCCCGCAGGGTGACGCGGTCCAGCAAACGAATCACTGCTCCAGTCGGACGGGCCCTGCCCCGGACGGGGGTGGGCGGGCAGGGCGGAGGCGGGCGTCGCGCCCGCCACTCCGCTTCGAATCTACCTGCGAGCGCGGACAACGCCTGACCGTCCTACCCGGCACGAACGGTCGCCACGCGCGCCGGAATGGCGATTGACGTGAACGTTCGGTGACCGGCCGGAAATTCCCGGGCGACCGTCGGGCACGGATTTCCCGACGGTCCCGGGATCAGTCCTCGTCCTCGTCGTCACCGCTGGTCAGCACGGGTGACCCGTGGTGCGACCAGAGCTTCCACCCGGCCGGGGTACGCCGGAAGAGATTGCTGGAGACGACCTTTCCGCCGACCAGTGGTCCGAGCTCCCCCTCCTCCTCGGCCTCGCCGCCGGAAAGGATGTTCTCGGTGCACGTGACAAGAGCCACATCGCCGTGCACCTCGGCCTCGACGTCGGTCAGGATGAACTGGATGTACTCCGTGTTCGCCATGATCAACATGTACGAGCGCGTGACCTGGGCCCGCCCGCGCAGCACCGGCCAGCCGGGGTGGACACACACCACGCCGCCCTTGTCATCGGCCTCCGCCGCCCCGAGCCAGGCCTCCTCGACCGCTTCCAGATCGCCGTTCTCCAGCGCCTCGTAGAACGCGCGGTTGGCCTCCAGCACGGCCTCCCGGTCCGACTCCCCGGCCCGCTGACCCGCGGTCTCGCCACTCACCCTGCCGTCACCTGCCACAGACCCTCCCGTTTCACCTGCCCTCCTTGCCCGCCGTCGGGCAGGAGGGGCCCAACCGGGCCGCGCGCTGCCAGGCCGCGACCACCCGGACGGCATCCGCCGTGCCGGCCACGTCGTGCACCCGCACCGCCCAGGCACCGGCCCGGGCCGACAGGACCGACACCGCGGCGGTCGCGTCGTCGCGTTCCCTGGCCGGGCGCAGTTCCCCGGTTTCCGGGTCGGCGAGCAGCGTACCCAGGAACCGCTTGCGCGATGCGGCCACCAGGACGGGACGGCCCAGCGCGGTGAGCGCGTCGAGCCGGCCGAGCAGCGCCCAGTTGTGCTCGGGGGTCTTGGCGAAGCCGAGCCCCGGGTCCAGGATCAGTTGCTCCTCCTTGACCCCGGCCGCCAGCAGCGCGTCCACCCGGGCGGTCAGCTCGCCGACCACGTCGGTGACCACGTCGCGGTAGACCGCCAGCCGGTCCATGTCCACGGACTGGCCGCGCCAGTGCATCACCACGAACGGGGCGCCGGTCTCGGCCACCACCCGGGCCATCGCCGGGTCGGCCAGGCCGCCCGAGACGTCGTTGATCATCCGGGCGCCGGCCGCCACCGCCTGCTCGGCGACGCCGGCCCGCATGGTGTCGACGGAGACCACCAGGCCGGCGTCGGCCAGCTCGCGGACCACCGGGAGGACCCGGCCGAGCTCCTCCTCCTCGGGGACCCGCGCCGAACCGGGCCGGGTGGACTCGCCACCGACGTCGACGAGGTCCGCGCCCCGGGCCCGGAGGGCGAGGCCGTGCGCGATGGCACGGGCGGGGTCGTGCCACATCCCGCCGTCCGAGAAGGAGTCGGGGGTCACGTTGACCACGCCCATCACGGCGCAGCGGTCGAGCCGCGGCAGTCCGGCCGGCAGCGAGAAGGACAGCGAATCGCTCATAAGCCCCATTATCGAACCGGACCCCCTCCCGGCGTACGCGGCGGGGCCCCCTTCCGCCCGTCGACGGGTGGAAGGGGGCCCCGGTGGGCGGCGAGGCTCAGGCGGCCTCGGTGACCTCCGGGCGCGGGGCCGGCATCAGTCCGGCACGCTGCGGCTTACGGCCGAAGCGCGGCATCCCGAGCGTGATGAAGGCCTCCGCCTGCATCGCGGCGAAGCCGATCCGGGGCAGGTCGCGGGTGTTCGGGAAGACCAGGAACCGGGGCTCCCACTCCGGCTGGAACTTCGCGTTGAACTTGTACAGCGACTCGATCTGGAACCACCGCGAGAGGAAGACCAGCAGCCCGCGCCAGGCGCGGAGCACCGGGCCGGCGCCGATCCGCTCACCGCGCGCCAGCGCCGAGCGGAACATCGCGAAGTTGAGCGAGACCCGGCGGATGCCCATCGCCGGCACGGCCTGCAGCGCGGCCACGATCAGCAGCTCGTTCAGGCCCGGGTCGGCGGCGCGGTCGCGGCGCATCAGCTCCAGCGAGATGCCGTCCGGCCCCCACGGGACGAAGTGCAGCACGGCCTTCAGGTCGTCGCCCTCCTCGCCCTCCTCCGGGTCCTTGTGGGCGGTGACCACGACACAGGCGTCGTCACCCGGGTCGCCGAAGCGGCCCAGCGCCATCGAGAAGCCGCGCTCGGTGTCGGTGCCGCGCCAGCGGGCGGCGGCGTCGGCGATCCGGTACTTCTCCTCCGGGTCGAGGTCCGCGACCTTGCGCACCTGGCAGGAGTAGCCGTTGCGCTCGATCCGCTTGACCATCTGCCGGACGTTGCGCATCGCGCGGCCGGAGAGCGAGAAGGTGCTCGTGTCGACGATCGCCTCGTCGCCCAGCTCCAGCGCGTCCAGCCCCGCCTCGCGGGTCCAGACCTCACCGCCGACCTCGCTGCAGCCCATCACCGCCGGCACCCAGGCATGCTCGCGCGCCTCGGCCATGAAGACCTTGATCGCGCCCGGCCAGGCCTCGACGTCGCCGACCGGGTCGCCGGAGGCGAGCATCACGCCGGAGACCACCCGGTAGGAGATCGCCGCCTTGCCGGAGGGCGAGAACAGCACGCTCTTGTCCCGGCGCAGCGCGAAGTAGCCCAGAGAGTCGCGCTCGCCGTGCCGGTCGAGCAGCAGGCGGACCTTCTCCTCGTCCTCGGCGGTCAGCTCGGGCTTGGGCTTCTCCGGGCGCAGCGCCAGGTACGCGGTGGTGAAGGCGGTGATCAGGCCCATCGCGCCGAGCAGGTAGGCGACGAGGTCGGAGACCCGGTCCGAGGTGTAGCCGACCGGGCCCTCGAAGCCGAACAGGCCGTAGCCGACGTGCTCGATCCGGTGGATCAGGCCGGGCTCGCCGATCTCGTACTTGGCCCGGGCGGAGACGATCAGCAGACCGAGCAGCGTGCTGATGGTGCCCATCACGACCAGGTTGACCACCGCACGCCAGCGGGTGCGCGGGTCGGCCTTGGCGTAGAACTCGCGCCGGTGCACCAGCATCACCGCGAACAGGACCAGCGAGACGACCGCCGGGCCGATCTGGTGCCAGCGCAGGATGTGCAGCGCCGCGCCGACCGGCAGCAGGACGCAGACCGCCCGCCAGGCGCGCCGCTTGCGCCGCCGCAGGGCGTGGGCGAGCAGCACCAGCAGCAGGCCGACCATCAGGGTGCCGGCCGCGGCCAGCGTGGTGGTGCCGCCGGGCAGCTGCCCGGTGAGGTCGTGCACCTTGGTGTGCCGGAGCTTGGGGAACACCGCGCTGGCGATGTCGACCAGGCCGATCAGCAGACAGGCGTAGCCGACCGCGCCGGGGAGCCAGGCCCTCGGGACAGCGGCCGCTTGGGTACGAAGCGTCTGCAGGCCGCGGCGGCGGGGCGGCTGCTCGGGGCTCGGCTCAACGGACACGGGAACGCTCATGGAAGCTCAGCGTAGAGGCTGCGGAGCGCAGTCCTGTCACTCCGGGGGAGGACTTGTGATGGACCTTCATGCCTTTTCCTTCATCAGGCAATGCGCATACCAAACATCCGGAAACGGAAGGTAAACCGGGTGGTCGGCGTGCGCTGCGGTTGAGCCGAGGGGTGGGAGCCGGGGCTCCGCGCCGCGTGGCGCGACGAACCCCCGCATACGCGGTACGTACGTTGGACGCCGCATTCTAGGGCGCCGGTTGCGTCGGTTCACCCCCGGCCGCGCGGCCCGCCCCCGGTGCCCGGACAGCCTAGCCGCGATGGCCCGGGCTGACGGACCGCCCGACGATGAAGCCTGCTCCGACAGCGTCCCAGCGGAAGGCCGACGGCATGGAACTGACCAGCGACGCGCTGGTGAACTCACTCCTCGCACTCGGCGCGGCGGCGCTGCTCGCCACGCTCTGGCTCTGGCCCCGGCTGGCCCGCCAGCGCCCGCTGCCGGTCCTGGGCAGGGTCGCCCTGCTGACGGTCACCCAGATCTCGGTGCTGGCGGTGCTCGCCCTCTCCGTCAACAACTCCTTCGGCTTCTACACCTCTTGGGACGACCTGCTCGAACCGGGCGGCGCCCGGCTGGCGCTCGCCGGCAGCGAGAACCACCACGGCACCCCGGTCTCCGACGCGCTCGTCCAGCCCACCGACGAGGGCGGCCTGGAGGGCGTCACGGACCTGCCGAAGGGTCCGCCGGAGGAGGTCGGGAAGGTGGAGTCGGTCCGGAT
Source organism: Kitasatospora sp. NBC_01560 (assembly GCF_045208415.1). Lineage (NCBI taxonomy): Bacteria > Bacillati > Actinomycetota > Actinomycetes > Kitasatosporales > Streptomycetaceae > Kitasatospora > Kitasatospora sp. NBC_01560. The sequence goes on from NZ_CP109364.1 coordinate 4,415,652, forward strand.
CACCGGCAGGGAGACCGGCCTCTCCGACCAGCTGTTCGTCTACCTGCCGCCGGAGTACTTCGACCCGAAGCTCGCCACGGTGCGCTTCCCGGTGCTGCTCACCATCTCCGGGTTCCCCGGCACCACCCTGCACCTGGTGAAGGACCTGCCCGTCCCGCAGGCCGCGTGGGAGCTGCGCAAGGCCGGGAAGATGGCGCCCGCGATCATCGTGATGGCCCGGCCGACCGTCGCCCCGCCGCGCGACACCGAGTGCGTGGACGTCCCCGGCGGCCCGCGGACCGAGTCCTGGTTCGCCAAGGACGTGCCCGAGGCGCTGCGCGAGACGTACCGGGTCAGCCGCTCGGCGTCCTCCTGGGGCGTGCTCGGCTTCTCCACCGGCGGCAGCTGCGCGATGCGGCTGGCGATGCGCTTCCCCGAGGTCTTCGGCAGCGGCACGGGCATGCACGGCGACTTCAAGGTGGCCGAGGACCAGTTCACCGGCGGCAGCCTCTTCGGCGGCGACAAGGCGCTGGCCGACCAGAGCGACCTCGCCTGGCGGCTGCAGAACCTCCCGGCGCCGAACCTCTCGCTGCTGGTCATCAGCACCCGCAAGGAGACCGACTACCCGGAGACGGTGAAGTTCGTCGAGCTGGCCCAGCAGGTCGCGGCGGCCAACCCGCAGTTCAAGGTCGAGTCGCTGTACCTGGACGACGGCGGCCACAACTTCGACAGCTGGGTGCGCGAGCTGCCGGCCGCCCTGGAGTGGATGAGCGCCCGGCTCGCCTGGACCTGACCGCCCGGCCGGGCCGGTGGCACCGCCGGGCGGGTGACTACCGGCCGGTCGGGCGGTCGGGCGGGCGCCCGGGGGGAACGTATCGCGACCGCCCGGCCGATCGGCCGGTGGTGTCCCGGTTCCGGGCAGGAGGCCCCATGCTCAGTACCCGATCGCTCTTCGACGAGATCTACCGCAACGACGAGGCGTACCAGCTGTTCTGCAGCATCGCCGCCGGCGGCGAGGACCAGGGCGGCTGGGAGAACGAGCGGATCACCACGCTCACCCGGGACCCCGTCCTCGCCCCGAAGATCGCCCGGCACGGTGCCGACGAACGCAAGCACGGCCGGATCTTCACCCAGCTGCTCAACAAGCGCGGCCTGCCCAAGGTGGCCGTCCCCGCCGAGGCCGACTACTGCATGCTGCTGGAGCGCCAGGGAGTCGGGCTCTCGCACGAGCGGCTGAACAGCGACGTCCCGCTGGCCGAGCGCGAGATCATCACCTACCTGGTGCACAGCCGGGTCACCGAGCAGCGCGCGGCCGAGCAGATGCGCCAGCTGGTCAAGGTCTACGGCGACAACCCCGACCTGGGCCGGGCGATGCGGATGATCTCCGCCGACGAGGACAACCACCTCGCCTACTGCCACGAGGAGCTGCTCCGGCTCGCCGCCGAGGGCCACGGGCCGTTCATCCGGCACACCCTGGAGACCAGCGCCCGCGGCGAGATCCGCACCCATCGGGACGTCGGGCTCGCCGTGACCGCGCGGATGGCGCGGATCCTCCGGTGGCCGCGCTGGCAGCTGGCCGTGGTCACCGCGGGCGTCCACGCGCTCTACCTGTACGACCTAGCGTTCGGCTGGCGGCGGATGGTGCGGCTGCGGATGCCCGAGCGCCGCAACGCGCTGGGCACCCCGGCCCCGCCGCACGCCGAACGTGAGGTGTTCTGACGCCCGCCGGGGCCCGGCCGCAGCCGCCCGGAGGCCCTACCGCCCGATGATGAGGCTCATCGCCTCGGCCCGGGTGGCCGGGTCCCGGAGCTGGCCGCGCACGCACGAGGTGATGGTCTTGGCACCGGGCTTGCGGATGCCGCGCATCGACATGCACATGTGCTCGCACTCGACGACCACGATCGCCCCGCGGGGTTCGAGGATCCGCATCAGCGCGTCCGCGACCTGGCTGGTGAGCCGCTCCTGCACCTGCGGGCGGCGGGCGTAGACGTCGACCAGCCGGGCCAGCTTGGACAGGCCGGTGATCTTGCCGCTGGGCGACGGGATGTACCCGACGTGCGCGACGCCCCGGAACGGCACCAGGTGGTGCTCGCAGACCGAGGTCAGCTCGATGTCCTTGACCAGCACCATCTCGTCGTGGCCGAGGTCGAAGGTGGTGGTGAGGACCTCCTCGGGCTCCTGCCACAGGCCCGCGAATATCTCCTTGTACGCCCGGGCCACACGGGCCGGCGTCTCCAGCAGCCCCTCGCGGTCCGGGTCCTCGCCGACGGCGAGCAGCAGCTCGCGGATGGCGTTCTCGGCCCGCTTCTGGTCGAAGGTCCCGACGGTGGACGGACCGTCGAGCGTCACCGGGTCGATCATGCGGGCCTCGCTTACTAGGGGACGACTTGGCTGAACAGCACGGATGCCGCGCCTCCAGGGTACAAACCCTGGTGACGCGGCATCCATTCCGTCCTGTGCGGGAGCCGGATCAGCCCTCCGCGGGGGGCTCCACCGGCAGCGGCGGGAGCTTCACCACGTCGACCGGGGCGGCCTCGGTGGCGGCGGCGCCGTTGGTGAGCGCCAGCTCCTTGGGCGACTGGACCGGCGGGCGGGTGGACGGCGTCCGGCGGGACGAGCCCGTCCAGGCCGGCCGGGCCGGGCGCTTGACGATGGTCGAGAAGATCTCGGCGATCTGCTCCTTGTTGAGGGTCTCCTTCTCCAGGAGCTCCAGGACCAGGTTGTCGAGCACGTCGCGGTTCTCGACCAGGATCTCCCAGGCCTCGTTGTGCGCGTTCTCGATGAGCTTCTTGACCTCTTCGTCGACCAGCCCGGCGACCTCTTCCGAGTAGTCGCGCTGGTGGCCCATCTCACGACCGAGGAACGGCTCCGCGTTGTCCGAGCCGAACTTGATCGCGCCGAGGCGCTCGGTCATGCCGTACTGGGTGACCATGGCCCGCGCGGTGGCGGTGGCCTTCTCGATGTCGTTCGAGGCGCCGGTGGTCGGGTCGTGGAAGACCAGCTCCTCCGCCGCGCGCCCGCCCAGCATGTAGGCCAGCTGGTCGAGCATCTCGTTGCGGGTGGTGGAGTACTTGTCCTCCTCCGGCAGCACCATGGTGTAGCCGAGCGCCCGCCCGCGGGACAGGATCGTGATCTTGTGCACCGGATCGCTGTTGGGGCACGCCGCCGCCACCAGGGCGTGGCCGCCCTCGTGGTACGCGGTGATCTTCTTCTCCTTCTCGGACATGATCCGGGTCCGCTTCTGCGGTCCGGCCACGACGCGGTCGATCGCCTCGTCCAGCGTGACGTTGTCGACCAGCTTCTTGTCCGAGCGGGCGGTCAGCAGAGCGGCCTCGTTGAGGACGTTCGCCAGGTCCGCACCGGTGAAGCCGGGGGTGCGCTTGGCGACGGCCGAGAGGTCGACGTCCGGCGCGACCGGCTTGCCCTTCTGGTGCACCTTGAGGATGTCCAGACGGCCCTGGAGGTCGGGACGCTCGACCGCGATCTGCCGGTCGAAGCGGCCCGGGCGCAGCAGCGCCGGGTCCAGGATGTCGGGGCGGTTGGTCGCGGCGATCAGGATCACGCCGCCCTTGACGTCGAAGCCGTCCATCTCGACCAGCAGCTGGTTGAGAGTCTGCTCGCGCTCGTCGTGGCCGCCGCCGAGGCCCGCACCGCGGTGCCGGCCGACGGCGTCGATCTCGTCGACGAAGACGATCGCCGGGGCGTTCGCCTTGGCCTGCTCGAAGAGGTCGCGGACGCGGCTGGCGCCGACACCCACGAACATCTCGACGAAGTCCGAGCCGGAGATCGAGTAGAACGGCACCCCGGCCTCGCCCGCGACGGCACGCGCCAGCAGGGTCTTGCCGGTCCCGGGCGGGCCGTACAGCAGCACGCCCTTGGGGATCTTGGCGCCGACGGCCTGGAACTTGGCCGGCTCCTGCAGGAACTCCTTGATCTCGTGGAGCTCCTCGACCGCCTCGTCCGCCCCGGCGACGTCCGAGAAGGTCGTCTTCGGGGTGTCCTTGGTGAGCAGCTTGGCCTTCGACTTGCCGAACTGCATGACGCGCGAGCCGCCGCCCTGCATCTGGTTCATCAGGAAGAGGAAGACCAGCACGATGATCACGATGGGCAGCATCGACAGCAGGAGGCTGACGAAGGTGCTCTGCTTCTCCGGGCTGACGGTGTAGCCGTCGGAGAGCGTGCTCTGGTCGTTGTCGTTGATCTGCGCCTGCAGCTTGTCGGCGAGCGCGACACCCTGGTCGCCGATGTACGAGGCCTGGAACTTGCTGCCGGACGGGGGCTTGCCCGTGCCGGCGTCGGACAGCTTGGCGCCGTCCTTCAGCTGGATCTTGATCGTGTTCGAGTCACCGGTGGTGATCTGCGCCGACTTGACCTGCTTGGCATCGATCGCTGCGACGACCTGCCCGGTGTCCACCGTCTTGTAGCCGTTCGAGTCAGAAACGACCTGCATCAGCACGATGACGGCGAGGACGGCCAGCACGATCCACATGATCGGCGCACGGAAGTATCGCTTGACGTCCATCCATGCGGGGCGTTGCCGCCCCGTCCCTCCTGCCACTCAACGGCGCCGCGGGCCGTTCGGCCGCCGGCGCATCCGGGTCTGTGCTCATGTGAAGAGCGGTTTTATTGGACCGTACCGCAGTCGCACCCACCGGTGGCGGGAGCGCTGGCGACACGACGTGTTATTTCCCCCGCTCCAACGGGCGGGAACGGCGTACTGTTCCCGCCCGTAGCCCGAACGGGGCCCGGTGTCTCTCAGCCGCCGTAGACGTGCGGCGCGAGAGTGCCGATGAAGGGGAGATTACGCAGCTTCTCCGCGTAGTCGAGGCCATAGCCGACCACGAACTCGTTGGGAATGTCGAAACCGACGTACTTGACGTCGATCTCGACCTTGGCCGCGTCCGGCTTGCGCAGCAGGGTGCAGACCTCCAGCGAGGCCGGACCGCGCGAGCCCAGGTTGCCCAGCAGCCAGGACAGCGTCAGGCCGGAGTCGATGATGTCCTCGACGATCAGGACGTCCCGGCCGGCGATGTCGGTGTCGAGGTCCTTGAGGATCCGGACGACGCCGGAGGACTTGGTGCCCATCCCGTAGGACGAGACGGCCATCCAGTCCATGGTCACCTGCGAGTGCAGGGCCCGGGCGAGGTCCGCCATGACCATCACGGCCCCCTTGAGGACGCCGACGATCAGCAGGTCCTTGCCTGCGTAGTCCCGGTCGATGCGCTCGGCCAGCTCCAGGAGCTTGGCGTCGATCTCGTCCTTGCTGATGAGCACCTTCGCGAGGTCAGCGCCCATGTCGTTCTGGTCCACCGGGGATACGTCCTCAAACGTTCGGGGTATGGATGGCCGGCGCCCTGGCACCCCGGGTCATGCCTGCCCGTCAGTCGCCCTGCCGCCGAAAGACCAGCGTGCCACACCTGCGGGTGGCTTCGACGCCCCCGGGTAGGTGCAGCGGCCCCTGACCGCGCCATCCGGTGACCAGCAGGTCGATCGTTTCGAGATGGCGCGCGAAGAGGTCGCCGGCCGGGCAGCCCGCCCGCAGCGCGGCCCGGCGCAGCACCCGGCGGCGCACCGCGGGCGGCAGCTCGGCCAGTTTCGCGACGTCCAGGGCGCCCTCGCCCGTGCGGAGGTCCCGCTCGGCCAGCGCGGCCCACTGGTCCAGGGCGTCGGCGTCGTCCCGGAAGAGCCGGGCGGTGCGGGCCAGCGCCTCGACCACGCCGCCGCCGAGGTGCTTCTCCAGCACCGGCAGCACCTCGTGGCGGACCCGGGAGCGGGTGAAGGCGGGATCGCAGTTGTGCGGGTCGTCCCAGACCGGGATCGCCTGGGCGGAGCAGGCCTGCCGGGTGGCGGCCCGGTCCAGCTCCAGCAGCGGGCGGCGGTAGCGGCCCTTCTGGGCCGGCATCCCGGCCAGCGAGCGGGCGCCGGAGCCGCGGGCCAGGCCCAGCAGCACCGTCTCGGCCTGGTCGTCGCGGGTGTGGCCGAGCAGGACGGCGACGGCACCGAGGCGCTCGGCGGCCTCGTCCAGGGCGGCGTAGCGGGCGTCCCGGGCGGCGGCCTCGGGGCCGCCCGCGCGGCCCACCCGGACGGGGACGGCCTCGACCGGGTCGAGGCCGAGCGAGCCGAGCCGCTCGGCGACCTGGGCGGCCCGGGCCGCGGAACCGTCCTGGAGGCCGTGGTCGACCGTGACCGCGCCGACCCGCAGGCCGATCTTGGGGGCCTCGAAGGCGGCCGCGATGGCCAGCGCCATGGAGTCCGCGCCACCGCTGACGGCGACCAGGACCAGCGGCGAGCCGGGCGCGGCGGGGGTGCGGGGCAGCCCGGAGGGGTGGCGGTGGGCGTTGCCGATCAGGGTCGTCCCGACGGCGGCGCCGACCAGCGGTGCCCCGCTCGGGCGCTCGCGGGGCTCGCGCACGGGCGCGGTGAAGGTGGTGCCGGCCTCGGCGGCGAGGTCGGTGAGCGTGCGGCGTACGGCCAGGCGTATCGCGGCGACAGCGGGGTGTGGGCCCACGGCGGACGGCTCCTTGGCGGAGGGGACAGGGCGGCGGAGGGCGCGGCGGGGACCGCGCGATGGTGAGCACCGTGTTACCGGGCGCTCACAGATGGTGGCAGAAAGGAGGCACCCGCTACGCCACCCGCGCCACCGGTACGACCACCGTCCCACGTTCGGGTGAATGGAGAAACGTATCTTCACCCGCCATCTGCACGACTGGACCACTCGTACGAACGGGTTTGACCGGCCGCGACCGCTCAGCGCGCGACCCGGGCGACCCAGGCGGCCGGGTCGTGGATCTCCTCCTTGGTCGGCAGGGTGTTCGGCGACGTCCAGACCCGGTTGAACCCCTCCATGCCGACCTGCTCCACCACACCGCGCACGAAGACCGCGCCGTCCTGGTACTGGCGGAGCTTGGCGTCCATGCCGAGCAGCCGGCGCAGCACGAGGTCCAGCCGGTTGGCGCCGCGGTCCCGGCGCTGCTGGAACTTCTCCCGGATCTCCGCCACGCTCGGCACCACCGCCGGGCCGACGCCGTCCATCACCACGTCCGCGTGGCCCTCCAGCAGCGACATCACGGCCGTCAGCCGGCCCAGGATCTCGCGCTGGGCGGGCGACTGGACGATCTCCATCAGGCCGGTGGACCCCTGGCCCGCCTCGCCGCGGCCGCCCAGGCCCGGCAGGCCGCCGCCGAGCGTGCCCGCCGCGTCCCGCAGCCGGTCCAGCAGCGCGCCCGGGTCGACGTCCGTCTCGGTGAGGAAGGACTGCACCTCGGACTGGATGTGGTCGCGCAGCCAGGGCACCGCGGTGAACTGGGTGCGGTGGGTCTCCTCGTGCAGGCAGACCCAGAGCCGGAAGTCGGCCGGGTCGACGTCCAGCTCCCGCTCGACGTGGACGATGTTCGGCGCCACCAGCAGCAGCCGGCCCGGGCCGGGGCCGTCCGGGCCCAGCCGGGGCTTGTCGAACAGGGCGGCCGGGCTGTCCGGCGCCTCCAGCGAGGGCTCGGCCGGGGCGAAGGTCTCGTACTGCCCGAGCACCTTGGTGGAGAGGAAGGCCAGCAGGGCACCGACCTCGATCCCGGTCGCCTTCTCCCCCACCGTGCCGAACACGCCGGCGGCCGGCCCGGTCGACCGCCGGGCCTGGAGCTTCTCCACCAGCGGCTGGACGATCGTGCGGAAGCCCGCCACGTTGGCCCGCACCCAGCCGGGGCGGTCCACGACCAGCACCGGGGTCGCGACGGCGTCGGCGAGACTGCTGGAGCGCATGCCGGTGAACGCCCGGACGTGCTCCTCGGCCTCCAGCGCGTGCCTGCGCAGTTCGGCCACCACGGCGGCCGCCTCGGCCCGGCTCACTTCCGGCCCCGGCCGCACCAGCCTGGTCGCGGTTGCGACCGCGAGATTCCAGTCGACCATGTCAGCACCGCCGCTCGCGCTCGTCATGCCCTCACCGTACGTGCTCCGGCCCACCGGGGGGAGCCACCCGTACCGACCGCCTGCGTCCCGGACGGGCCGGGCGGCCCCGTGGCGGCACCGCCCCGGGCCGATCCGGCGGGCCGCGAGCCCGGGGGCGGCGGAGGCGCCGTCAGTGGCAGCCGCAGGCGGCGAGACGGGCGACGATGCGGTCCATCGCCGCCCGGGCGGTGTCGGCGGGAGCGGGCGTCCTGGTCATCACGGCGAAGACCAGCAGCCGGCCCTCGGCGTCCACCACCGTGCCGGCCAGGGTGTTGACGCCGGAGATGGTGCCGGTCTTGGCGCGCACCAGCCCCGCCGCGCCGTCCGCGCCGGAGCCGCTGCCGAAGCGCTTGCCGAGGGTGCCGCTGAAACCGGCGACCGGGAGGCCGGTGAGCACCGGACGCAGCGTCGGGTGCTGCTCCGAGGCGGCCAGCGCGAGCAGCCGGACCAGGACGGCCGGCGGGATCGCGTTGCCCGGGTGGAGTCCGCTGCCGTCATTGAGCACCACCCCGGTCATCGGCACGCCGAGCCGGGCCAGTTCCTGGACGACGGCGGCCGCGGCGCCCTCGAAGCCGGCCGGCTGGTGCGCGGCGACGGCGACCTGACGGGCCATCGCCTCGGCGAGGGTGTTGTCGGAGGTGGTCAGAAGCCGTTCGACCAGCCGGGCGACGGTGGGCGAGTCCACCCGGCCGAGCACCGCGGCGCCGACGGCGGCCGGCGCGGCGGACGGCCGGGCGCGGCCGTCGACGGTGACGCCCTGGGTCTTCAGCAGGGCCGCGAAGGCGTCGGCGGCCGCTCCCGCCGGGTCGGCGACCCGGGGCGGCGCGTCCTCGCGGCTCTTCGGGTCGACCTTGCCCTCGTCCACCATCAGCGGGGTGACCAGCGCGATGTTGGCCGCGTCGTGGTTCTTGTGCTGCGGGTTGCCGGAGTACAGCGAGAGGTCGTAGTCGAGCTTCACCGTGGTGGTGCCGGCAGCCTTCAGCGCGGTGGCGGTCTGCCGGGCCAGCGCGTCCAGCGAGGCGGGGGCGGTGTCGGCGTCGGCGGGCAGGCCGGCGATCTGCACCTGGTCGGCGGGCAGCGCGGTGAGGGTCGGGTCACCGCCACCCACGAGGGTGATCTCACCCGGGTTCGCACCCTTGACGACCCGGGTGGTCAGCCGGGCGTCGCCGGGGATCAGCGAGAGCGCCGCGACCGAGGTCGCCAGCTTGGTGGTGGAGGCGGGCGTGGCCGGGGTGTTCTCCCCGGAACCGTAGAGGAGTTGGCCACCGGCGGCGTCCGCGACGGCGAAGCTGACGGTGCCCAGGTTCCGGTCGCCGAGCGCGGCGGCCAGCGCCTGCTGGAGGCCCTGGGTGGTGGGCAGACCGGCGCTCGGGCCCGCTTCGGCGGCGGCGAGCACCGCCCCGGCGGCGGGGGCCGGGCGGGCCCCGGCCGGCGGGGCCGGGGTGCCCGTGGCGGGGCCGGCCGGGGTGCCGGAGGCGGTGGTGCCGGTGCTGCCGGGGGCGGTGGCACCGGTGGTGGCGGCGGCCGCGACCGGCCCGGTGCCGGCCGGGCGGGGCGTCCCGGTGGCACCGGTGCGGCCCTTGCCCCGGCCGTTGCCGCCGGCGCCGCCGTTGTCGTTGCCGTGACCACCGTTGCCGTTGCCGCCGCGTCTGCCGTCCCGGTCGTCGTCCTCGCCGTGGCCGCTGGAGCTGTGCCCCCCGGGCGGGGGCGAGGGCTGTGCGTGCGCCCCGGCGCCCGAGGCCAGGACGGTGCCGGCGACCAGTAGTGCCGCCCCGAACAGTCCCGCCGTCGTCCCCCTGCGGCGGTGCCCCGCCCCGACCCCTGCGCCCACCGACCGGCCCCTTTCCTGAGCACTCACTCCCGTAGGAGACACTTGGATTCTGTCAGTCCCTACCTTGGAGGAACCGTTGGAGTTCGACGTCCTTATCGAGATCCCGAAGGGCTCGCGCAACAAGTACGAGGTCGACCACGAGACCGGCCGGCTTCGCCTTGACCGGATGCTGTTCACCTCGACCCGTTACCCGGCCGACTACGGCTACGTCGAGGGCACCCTCGCGGACGACGGTGACCCGCTGGACGCGCTGGTCATCCTGGAGGAGCCGACCTTCCCCGGTTGCCTGATCAAGTGCCGCGTCATCGGCATGTTCAAGATGACGGACGAGGCCGGCGGCGACGACAAGCTGCTCTGCGTCCCGGCGACGGACCCGCGCTGGGAGCACCTGCAGGACATCCACCACGTGTCGGAGTTCGACCGTCTGGAGATCCAGCACTTCTTCGAGGTCTACAAGGACCTGGAGCCCGGCAAGTCCGTCGAGGGCGCCAACTGGGTCGGCCGCGCCGAGGCCGAGGCCGAGGTCACCGCGTCGATCAAGCGACTGGCGGACCAGGGCGGTCACTGAGTCCTCGTACCGATCTCGTTCTCCCAGGGCAGTTCGAGGTAGGTCGAGGCAGTCGGAGGCCGGGGTTCGCGGAGTTGTCCGCGACCCCGGCCTTCGGCGTTCCCGGGGGCCGTTTTACCGACACCCTGTCGGCATGACGACTACTTAGGTTAGGCTAACCACAATAGTCGGGGCCGATGCCGATCACTGGAGGCCGCATGCCCACGCCCGAGCAGTCCGTCCCCTTCTCCACCGTGCTCCGCACCGCCAGCAGCGAGGAACACGAGGCGGCGGAGCAGTCGTCGTTCATGAGCCACCTGCTGGGAGGGCGGCTCGGGATCGACGCCTACGCCGACCTCACGGGCCAGCTCTGGTACGTCTACCGCGCCCTGGAGGGCCGGGCCGCCGCGCTGGCGGAGCACCCGGTGGCCGGGCCGTTCATCGACCGGGCCCTGCTGCGCACCGCCGCCATCGAGCGCGACCTGGAGCACCTGCGCGGGCCCGGCTGGCGCGAGGGCCTGGCGCCGCTGCCCGCCACCGCCGCGTACGTGGCACGAGTGGAGGAGCTGGCGGCCGAGTGGCCGGCCGGGTACGTCGCGCACCACTACACCCGCTACCTCGGCGACCTGTCGGGCGGTCAGATCATCCGCGGCATCGCCGAGAAGACCTGGGGCTTCGAGCGCAAGGGCGACGGCGTGCGGTTCTACGTGTTCGAGGAGGTCGACAACCCGGCCGCCTTCAAGCGTGACTACCGGGCCAAGCTGGACGCCGCCGGGCTCGCACTGGACGACATCGAGCGCCGCCGGGTCGTCGAGGAGTGCAAGCGGGCCTTCGTGCTCAACGGCGCGATCTTCCACGACCTGGACGCGCGGTACCCGCTCAGCGCCTAGGCCCCGGCCGCGACGCCGCACACCCCGGGCAGGAACGTTCCTGCCCGGGGCGTTCGTGCGTGGGTGCCGTCGTACGCGGCGGGGCGTTCGTGCGTGGGGATGTTCGTGCGCGGCGGGGTGCTCTTTCGCGGCCGGGCAGGCCGGAACACCGGGCCCCGGCGGGTGGCTGCCCGCCGGGGCCCGGTGTGCGTCGTGGCGCCGGGTCAGGCCTGCGCGCTCCGCCGGCGGACCAGCACCGTCGCGCTGCCGCCGAGCAGCAGCAGGCCGGCGGCAGTGGCCAGCAGCGGCACCACCGGGGTGTCCGCGCCGGTGGAGGCCAGCGTCGCGCCGCCGCCGGTGGTCAGCGAGGCGCCGCCACCCGTGCGCGCGGCGCCGGAGCCGGAGCCCGCGCCGGTGTTGATGTTGGTACCGGTGCCGGTACCGGTGCCGCCCGCCGGGCCGGACGGCAGCTGGGCGCCCTTGTCGAAGGCCAGCGAGACGGAGACCGGGTCGAGCGCCTCGCCCGCCGGGTAGCTGCCGAACGCGGGCACGCCCTCGGTGGTCAGGGTGGCCGGGACGCCGGAGAGCGTCACCACGCCGTCGACCGGGGCGAAGCTCGCCCGGGAGAGGTCCAGCTTGGCGATCCGGACGCCGGAGAGCGCGGTGTCGCCCTTCCCGTCCCGGGCCTTCGCGTTGACGTCGGCGGTCAGGTACGCGCCGTCCTTGTCGATCTTCAGGCCGAACTTGGCGAGCGTGGTGTCCAGCTCGTAGCCGCCGTCCTTCGGGTGGCCGAGGAAGCGCACCGAGCCGTTGAAGCCGGCCGACACGGCGTGCGTCGTGGTGTTGTAGCTGCCACTGCCGCCGCCGAAGCGGTAGCCCGCGGCGCCGCCGCCGAACTCCACCTTGCCGTTGGCCGTCGGGCTCGCCAGGTACCTGCGGAAGCTCTCCTTGACCGACCAGTCCAGGGTGGCGTTCACGACGGCGAGTTCGCCGTTGCCGCTCGGCGCGGCGGTGGCGGACGGGGTACCGGTCGCCGAGGGGGTCCCCGTCGCCGAGGGCGAGGACGAGGCCGACGGGGAGCCGGTGCCGGTCGGCGACTGCGTCGCGGACGGCGAGCCGGTCGCCGAGGGCGAGGACGAAGCGGACGGGGAGGCGGTGGCGGTCGGGGACTGCGTCGCCGACGGGGAGGCGGTGGCGGTCGGCGACGGCGTGGCCGGGCTCTGCTTCAGCAGCAGCGCCAGCGGGTCCATGTCGGCGCCCGCCTGGTAGAAGCCCGCGAACGCCTTGGCGCCCTGCTCGGTGAGCTTGGCCGCCGCCGGGACGCCGTTGGTGGTGTCCCGCGCGACGGTGAACGTCACCAGCGGCACGTCGTCCCGGCGGGTGACCTCGGCCGCGCCCACCGACTCCTTGGAGGCGGTGTCGGCGGTCAGCGTGCCGGTCGTCCCGGAGGTGGAGATCTTCAGGTCGCTCAGCCCGACGTCCAGCGCGCCGTGGTGGGCGGTGAAGCGGACGCCACCGGTGAAGGCCGAGGTGAGCGAGTGCGTGGTGAGGTCGTACGTGGCGCTCGCCAGACCGAAGTGGAAGCTGCCGTCCGCGTTGGTGGTGGCGCCGCCGCTCGGCTCCACACCGCCCTGGCCGATCGGGCCGGTGACGTAGCTGCGGAAGCTGGCCTTGACCCCCCAGTCCAGCGCGCCGGTGTCGTACGTGACGCTGCCGGGGCCGCCTGCGCCGAAGGCGAGCGCGGGGGCGCCGAGGGCGGTCAGACCGAGGCCCGTGGTGGCGGCGGCGAGGGCGGCCAGCCTGGTGCGGTTGCGGCGGCGTGCGGGCACGACGGTGCTGCGGGACATGGTGGAACTCCGATCGGTGAGCGGGAGAAGGGAGGGCGTCAGGCCGGGTCGGCGGGGGTGTCCCCGGCGGACGCATCGGGTGGGACGGCGGCCCGGTCCGCGGGGGCGGAGCGGCGCCGGTGCCGGGCGAACAGGCCGCCGGCCACCGCGAGGGCGGCCACCAGCAGGGCGCCGGCCACCGCCGCGGTCGGGAAGCCGTCCGCGGGGGACGCGGCAACGGGTGCGGCGGAGGGCATCGCACCGCCGCCCGGGCCCGGTGTGGCCGGCGGGGCGCTGCCGATGTCGGGCAGCGGGGGCAGCACGGCGGCCGGGTCGAGGGCGACGGCGAAGCTCAGCGGGTCCATCACGGTGCCCGCCGGGTAGAGGTTGCCGAAGGCCTTGGCGCCCGCCTCGGTGAGCGTGAGCGGGAGCTCGGTGGCCTTCAGCAGGCCGCCCTCGGGCTTCAGGCCGGCCGCTTCGAAGGCGGCCAGCTCGACGCCGGCCGCCTGCTGCGAACCGCCGTCCGGCGTGCGGCCGGAGACGTCCGCGACCAGCCGGCCCCGGCCGCCGGCCACCGTGACGGCGGGGTTGGCGAGGGTGAGGTCGAGCCCGAAGCCGTCACCGCCCGGCATCCCGGTGAAGCGGACGCTGCCGGCGAAGGAGGCGGTGAGGTCACCGACCGCCGGGTCGTACCCGCCCTTGGCCGGGGTCCAGCGGAAGAACGCGCCGCCGTCCGCCGCACCGCCGCCGAGCTCCCAACGCCCCTTGGCGATGGCGCCGGTGACGTAGTCGCGGAAGGTCCGCCGGACGCCCCAGTCGAGCGCGCCGTTGGCGAACTCGGTCCGGGCCGGGGCCGGGGGTGCGGCCGGCGGCGTGGTGGCCGAGGGCTGCTCCGGTGTCGCGGCGGGCCGTTCGGTGGGCTCCGCGGCCGGCACGGCCGACGGCGCGGCGGCCGTCGCCGACGGGGTCGCGGAGGCCGGCGGCGCGGCCGGCAGGTTGACCGAGAGGCTGACCGGGTCCAGTGCCGTCCCGGCGGTGTAGAAGTTGCCGAAGGCCTTCGCACCCGCGTCCGTCAGCGTCGCGGGCACCGTACTGAGGGCCAGGGTGCCGGCGGCGCCGCGCAGGTCGACCCCGGCCAGCGAGAGGTCGGCGAGCTTGGCCTGGCTCACGCTGCTGACCTGGCCGGTCTCCCTGGACTTGCTGCTGACGTCCGCGTAGAGCCCGGCGCCACCGCCCGCGGAGGCCCGGAAGGTGAGCCGGCCGATGCTCAGGTCGAGGGCGTTGACGCCGTTCTCCTGGTGCCCGGTGAACCGGAGGCCGCCGGAGAAGGCCGCGCTCAGCGCACCCGTCGCCGGGTCGTACGTGCCGTTCGCCGAGTGGAACCGGAAGGTGCTCCCGGCGACCGTGGCGGCGCCGCCGGTCAGCCCCCAACTGCCCTTGGCGATCGGGCCGGTGACGTACGTCAGGAAGGACTGCTTGATCCCCCAGTCCAGCCGCCCGCCGGAGACCCTGCCCTCCACCGCCGCCGCCTGGACGGGCAGCAGCGCCACCGTCAGGAGGGCGGCAAGGGCGGCCACCAGGGTGGCGGCCAGGCGGCGGAGCCGTCTGGGCAGGGGCACGGCGGATCACTCCTCGGCACGGCAGGGGGACACGGCGGGACGAGGGCACGGCGCAGCGCCGACCCCCTTGCGAAATTCAGGTAAGGCTAACCTAATATATGAGTCAAGAGTCCCGCCGACCACCCCGGCCCAACGGGCGTCGGCCGGGACAACTCCCACTGAAGGGGCGCACGTTGAGCAGCAGCACGATCCGAACCCGGGCGGCCCGCGGGCCCCTCCAGTTGCTGCTCGCCCTCGGCCTGCTGCTCGCGGCGACCGCCTGCGGACCGGGCTCGGCCGCCACCGGCACAGCCGCCGGCGCCGCCTCCGCCAAGGCCCCGGACACGGTCGAACCGCTGCCCGGCAAGCCCGCCCCGCAGCTCCCGGCCACCGCCGCCTCCGCCGACGGCCGCCAGGTGACGGTCACCAGCGCCGACCGGATCGTCCCGCTCAACGGCAGCCTCGCCGAGATCGTGTTCAGCCTCGGCCTCGGCCCCGCGGTGGTCGCCCGCGACGTCTCCACGACCTTCCAGCAGGCCGCCGCCCTGCCGGTGATCACCCAGGCCCACGACGTCTCCGCCGAGGGCGTGCTCTCGCTGCACCCGACCGTCGTCCTCGCCGACCGCTCGACCGGCCCGGCCGAGGCGATCAGCCAGATCCGCGCGGCCGGCGTCCCGCTGATCGTCCTGGACGACGCCAAGCAGCTCGCCGACGTCGGTCCCCGGATCGACACCGTCGCCGCCGCCCTGGGCGTCCCGGACGCCGGACGGCAGCTGAAGGCGCGCACCGAGCAGCGGATCACCGAGGCGAGGGCCGCACTGCCCACCTCCGAGCGCCACCCCAAGGTCGCCTTCCTCTACCTGCGCGGCGGCGCCTCCGTCTTCCTGCTCGGCGGCCCGGCCTCCGGCGCCACCTCGCTGATCGAGGCCGTCGGCGGCGAGGACGCCGGCAAGTCCGCCGGGCTCACCGGCGACTTCACCCCGCTCACCAGCGAGGCCCTGGTCAAGGCGGCCCCCGACGCCATCCTGGTGATGAGCAAGGGCCTGGAGTCGGTCGGCGGCGTCGACGGCCTGCTCAAGCTGCCCGGCGTCGCCCAGACCCCGGCCGGCCTGGACCGCCGGATCGTCTCGATCGAGGACGGGCAGTTGCTCGGCTACGGCCCGCGCACCCCGCAGGTGCTCCGCGAGATCGCCGGCCAGCTCTACCCGGCGGGCGCCGAGTGAGCACCGCCGTACGGAAGAGGACCGTCCCGCTGCCGGGCCCGCGGCGCACCGCCGTGATCGTGGCCGGGCTCGTCGCCGGCCTGCTGCTCTGCACCCTGCTCGCGGCCGGCATCGGCGCCTACCGCATCCCGCTCGGCGACACCCTCGCCTCGCTCGGGCACCGGCTCGGCCTCGGCGGGCACGCCCTGGACCGCGTCCCCGAGTCGGTGCTCTGGAACGTCCGCCTCCCCCGGGTGGTGCTGGCCCTGCTGGTCGGCGGCTCGCTCGGCTGCGCGGGCGCCCTGATGCAGGGCGTGTTCGGCAACCCGCTGGCCGAGCCCGCCGTGATCGGCGTCTCCTCGGGCGGCGCCGTCGGCGCGGTCGGCTGCATCGTGCTCGGCCTGGACGCGCTCGGCAGCTGGACGGTGACCGTCTTCGCCTTCGTCACCGGGCTGCTGACGGTCTTCGGGGTGTACGCGATGTCCCGCTCCGGCGGCCGCACCGAGGTGGTCACGCTGATCCTCACCGGCGTCGCGGTGAACGCCTTCTGCGGCGCGGTGATCGGCATCTTCCTGTTCACCGCCGACTCGGCCGCGATCAGCCAGGTCACGTTCTGGCAGCTCGGCTCGCTCTCCCAGGCCACCTGGGGCAAGGTGCTCGCGGTGCTGCCGTTCGCCGCCGTGGGGCTCGCCGTCGCCCCGCTGTACGCGCGCAAGCTGGACCTCCTGGCGCTCGGCGAACGCCCGGCCCGCCACCTCGGGGTGGACGTCGAGCGGATGCGGCTGGTGCTGATCACCGTCGTCGCGCTGCTGACCGCGGCCGCCGTCGCGGTCAGCGGCATCATCGGGTTCGTCGGCCTGATCGTCCCGCACCTGCTGCGGATGGCCGCCGGCCCGGGCCACCGCTTCCTGCTGCCGGCCTCCGCCCTCGGCGGCGCGCTCGTCCTGGTCGCCGGCGACCTCGCCGCCCGCACCCTGGCCGCGCCCGCCGAACTGCCGCTCGGTGTGCTCACCGCGCTGATCGGCAGCCCGTTCTTCTTCTGGCTGCTGCACCGGACCAGGACCAAGCAGGGAGGCTGGGCATGAGGCTCCGCGCCACTCGGACCGTGCCCGAGCGGCCCCGGCCCGGTACCGAGGTGCTGACCGCCGAGGGCGTGCGGCTGACGATCGGCGGGCGCGAACTGCTGACCGGTGCGGCCGTCCGGGTGACGGCGGGCGAGGTCGTCGCGCTGCTCGGCCCGAACGGCGCGGGGAAGTCCACCCTGCTCTCCGTGCTGGCCGGCGACCTCCGGCCGACCGCCGGGGACGTCCGGCTGCACGGCCGGCCACCGGCCGACCACAGCACCGCCGAACTCGCCCGGCACCGGGCGCTCCTGCCGCAGTCCGCCGCGCTGTCGTTCCCGTTCCCGGCCGGCGAGGTGGTCCGGATGGGCCGCGCCCCCTGGGCCGGCACCACGGCCGCCGCCGAGGACGAGGCGGTGGTCGCCGAGGCGATGGCCGCCACCGAGTCCGCCGCCTTCGCGGACCGCCCGTTCACGGCGCTGTCCGGCGGCGAGCGGGCCCGGGTGGCCCTGGCCCGGGTGCTCGCCCAGCGGGCCCCGCTGCTGCTCCTGGACGAGCCGACCGCCGCCCTCGACCTGCGCCACCAGGAGCTGGTGCTGCGGGTGGCCCGGGCGCGGGCCGCCGCCGGGGACGCCGTGGTCGTGGTCCTGCACGACCTCTCGCTGGCGGCGGCCTACGCGGACCGGGTGGTGCTGCTCGCCGGCGGCGCCACCGTCGAGGAGGGGACGGTGTCCGAGGTGCTGCGCGCGCCCCTGCTCAGCGAGGTCTACGGCCACCCGGTCGAAGTCCTCACGCACCCGCGCACCGGCGTCCCGCTGGTGCTGCCGGAGCGCGCCCGCCGGCCCGGTCCGCCGGGCCGCTAGGCGGGCGGCGCGGGCCGGGCGGTCAGCCCTCGTCGTCGAGCCGGAAACCGACCTTCAGACCCACCTGGTAGTGCTGGATCCGGCCGTCCGCGAGGTGGCCCCGGACCTGCGTCACCTCGAACCAGTCGAGGTTGCGCAGCGTCCGGGACGCCCGCTCCACCCCGTTGCGGACGGCCGCGTCGACGGACTCGGTCGAGGACCCGACGATCTCGGTCACCCGGTAGACGTGCTCACTCATGGCGGACTCCCTCAGCTGTGCGACGGCCCCCGGTCCACCGTGCACCGGGGCCGGGCGCTCCGCACTCCGGCGGCGGCCGGCGGGAGGACCTGCCGGGAGCCCGCGGAAGAACCGTCACCGGGCCGCCGCGGGGCCGCCGAAGAGCCCTCGCGGGGCCGCCGGGAGGCCCTCAGAAGGCCGCCCGGACCTCGCCCACCGGCACGCCCCCGCCGAGCAGCGGCGCGGCGCCGATCCGCTCGATGGTGCCGTCGGCCGGCTCCACCCCGAGCCGGCGCAGCGCCGCCGCGAGGACCGGCCCACGGGCCCGCTCGGCGCCGTCGTCGATCTTGAAGGCGAGCGCCCGGCCGTCCGGCAGCGCGACCACCTGCACCGCCTCGGCCCCCATCTTGGACAGCGCGCCCGGCACCGCCCGCATCAGCCAGGTGTCGGCCCGGCGGGTACCGGCCACGTACTCGGGGTGGGCGCGCATCGCGTCGGCCACCCGGCGCTGCGGGGTGCCCTCCCCGGCCAGCAGCAGGGCGCGGTAGCCGCGGGCCAGGCCGGTCAGGCCGACGGCCAGCAGCGGTGCGCCGCAGCCGTCCACCCCGGCGTGCGCCGCCGGCTCGCCGGTGGCCTCCTCCAGGGCCTCGCGGGCCAGCAGCTGGACGGGGTGCGCCGGGTCGAGGTAGCTCTCGACCGGCCAGCCGTTCGCCACGCAGGCGGCCAGCCACCCGGCGTGCTTGCCGGAGCAGTCCATCAGGATCGGCGCGCGCCCGCCGCCGGAGGCCAGGACCAGCTCGGCCTCGGTCTCGTCCAGCGGGAGGTCGGCCGGGGTCCGCAGGGCGGACTCGTCCAGCCCGGCGCCGGCCAGGATCCGCCGCACGCCGTCGAGGTGAAACGATTCTGCGGAGTGACTGGAAGCCGCCAGCGCCAGCAGCTCACCCTCGATCGCCAGGCCCGCCCGCAGCGTGGCCACCGCCTGGAACGGCTTGGCGCAGGACCGCGGGAAGACCGGCGCGTCGGGGGCACCCAGCGCGAACTCCACCGAGCCGTCGGCGGCGAGCAGGACCAGCGACCCGTGGTGCCGGCCCTCGGTGAAGCCCGAGCGTATGACCTCGGCGAGGACGGGCAGGACGGCGGATTCGGACATGGCGGAAGCCTTCCGGGGCGAGGGTGGGCCGGGGGCGAGCCGGGCCGTGCACCCGCCCCCGGACGCCTCACCCGGTCAGAGCGGGCCGCCCGCGAGCAGGTCCTCGACCCGCGCTTCCCCATCACGGTACCTGCGGGTGATCTCGGCGCTGCAGCCGTCCGCCGTCCGCAGCAGCCGCTGCCGCCGGCCGGAGACCTCGCGCTCGTGCGCCCGGAGCCGGTCGACGGCCGCCAGCAGCTCCTTCTCCGGGTGCGCGGCGAGGTCCGCCAGCTGGACGTCGCCCATCAGCGCGTCCGCCTCCAGCTGCGACTGGAGGCCGCGCGGCGGCCCCAGCGTCATGTGCCGGGCGGAGCGCCGCACGGTGGACGGCGCGTCGGTCAGGATGGCCGGCAGCCGGTCCAGCAGGGCGCCGCCCGGCGGCCCGTCACCCCCCGCCGCGGTCCGGAGCGCGGTGCCCGGCCGGCGGTCCAGTTCGGCCCGGAGGATGTCCATCCGCCCCTGCAGCAGCCGCCGCAGGTACGAGAGGTCGGCCTCCTGCTCCAGGGTCTCCCGGCGCAGCGCCCGCAGCTGATCCAGCCCCAGCCGCTCCAGAACGGGCTCCGCCTCCTCCCCCGCCGGCGGACCGGGGGCACCACCCGGCCGCAGGCCCGGGGGCGAGAGGTCCACCACCGGCTCCGTCCCCTCGGGCACCCACCCGGACCGGTCCTGTGCCGCGCTGCTCGCGTCCATCAACCAACCACCTGCCGTCGTCCGATCCCGCCCGCTCGCGGCACCCCGTCGCCTGCCGCCGGTCCGGCCCGTCCCCGCGGGCGGGCCGTCGCGCCGCACCAGCCGCGCCTACCCGTCCGGGGCACGCCCGGGCACCCCCCGAAGGTTCCCGCCCCCGGGCAGCGCCACCCTCCGGGGCGACACCACCAGAACGCCTGTTCCATCGGCTCGTCCACCCGACCGAACCGGGCCCGGCGCGGCGGACCTCTGGCGCCCCGGACCCCTCGTACGGTTCCCCAGCGTGCCACCCCGCCCACTGCCGGTACACCGCCCGTGCACTCGAACGGCCCCCTGGCGAACGGGGGTGGCTGATATGACCAGGGCTTTCCGCAGCAGGAGCGGCGCCCGCCGGAGCGCAGGCGCACGCTACCCGGCTTGCGCCAGGCCCGTGCGCGCCCTGGCAGCGCTCGCGGACGGGCAGTGCTCGTGGACGGGCAGTGCTCGTGGACGGGCAGTGCTCGTGGACGGGCAGGCCGGCCGGCGCAGGGTGCGCGCGGGCGCGGCAGGCCGCTCCGGCACAATGGCCGCATGCGAGCAGTGGTGCAGCGAGTGACCGAGGCCCGGGTGACGGTGGCCGGCGAGACCGTCGGCGCGATCGAGGGGCCCGGGCTCTGCGTCCTGGTCGGCGTCACGCACGAGGACACCCCCGCCAAGGCCGCCCAACTGGCCCGCAAGCTCTGGACGCTGCGGCTGCTGCCGGCCGACGAGGACGGCATCGAGCAGTCCTGCTCCGACCTGGCCGCACCGCTGCTGGTGATCAGCCAGTTCACCCTCTACGGCGACGCCCGCAAGGGCCGCCGCCCCACCTGGAACGCCGCCGCGCCCGGCCCGGTCGCCGAGCCGCTGGTCGACGAGGTGGTCGCCCAGCTGCGCGCGCTCGGCGCCAAGGTCGAGACCGGCCGGTTCGGCGCGGACATGCAGGTGGCCCTGGTGAACGACGGCCCGTTCACCGTGCTCGTGGAGATCTGAGCCGGGGCCGGGCACGCCCGGCCCCTCCGGCGCGGGCCTGCGGCGCGGGCCCGCCGGCAGACGCCCAATGGGGGACGCCTACTGGGGGACGATTACGTCCTGCGTCCCCGGCACCGTGCCGGCCAGCAGCACCGCGTCCACCGGGACGTTCCGCTTGACCACGGCGAGCGCGATCGGCCCCAGCTCGTGGTGGCGGGCCGAGGACGTGACGGTGCCCAGCGCCCGGCCGCCCGGGTCCGAGGCGAGCCGCACCTCCGTCCCGTGCGGGGGCAGCGTCTCCTCCGTGCCGTCCAGGTGCAGGAAGACCAGGCGGCGCGGCGGGCGGCCCAGGTTGTGCACCCGGGCAACCGTCTCCTGCCCGCGGTAGCAGCCCTTCTGCAGGTGGACGGCGCTCTCCAGCCAGTCCACCTCGTGCGGGATGGTCCGGTGGTCGGTCTCGAAGCCGAGCCGCGGCCGGTGCCCCTCGATCCGCAGCGCCTCGTACGCCCAGATCCCGGCCGCCGGGCCGTACCCCGCGGTCAGCGTCGCCAGCTCGGCCCGCGGCAGGAAGAGGTCCCGCCCGTGGGACAGCTCGCGCAGCGCCGCCGCACCGTCCGCGGAGGCGGTGGAGCCGGCCGGCAGGTGCACCACCGCGTAGTCGGCGGTCGCGTCGGTGACCTCCACCCGGTAGAAGAACTTCATGCTCTCCAGGTAGCCGATCAGCGCCTGCTGGGTGCCCGGCTCGACGTGCGCCCAGGTGGTGCTGCCGTCGTCGACCAGGTAGAGCGCGTGCTCGACGTGCCCGTTCGGGGAGAGCACCAGCGCCTCGGTGGCCTGCTGCGCCGGCAGCCCGCTGACGTGCTGCGTGAGCAGCAGGTGCAGCCAGGCCAGCCGGTCGTCGCCGGTGACGGTCACCACGCCGCGGTGCGAGAGGTCCACGAAGCCCGTGCCCCGGGCGAGGTTCCGCTGCTCGCGGAAGATGTCGCCGTAGTGGGCGGCCACGCCCTCGTCGGTTCCCTCGGCGGGGACGGCACCGGGCAGCGCAAGCAGCGGGCTCTTCATACCGGCCAGCTTACGACTGCCCCTCCGCGCGCTTGGCGGTGCAGTCGGCGCAGCGGCCGAAGATGGCGAAATGCTTGAGGTCGGTGTCGAAGCCGTGCTGCTCGCGCAGGCTCTCGATCAGCGGCCGGGCGATCTCGGTACCCGTCTCGGTGACCTTCTCGCAGTCCCGGCAGACCAGGTGCAGGTGGTGATGGCGGCCGGCCAGGTGGTACGTCGGGGCGCCGTGTCCGAGGTGCGCGTGGGACACCAGGCCGAGCTCCTCCAGCAGCTCCAGGGTCCGGTAGACGGTGGAGATGTTGACGCCGCTGGCAGTCTGCCGCACGTGCCCGAGGATGTCGTCCGGGGTCGCGTGACCGAGCACGTCGACCGCCTCCAAGACGAGTTGGCGCTGCGGCGTCAGCCGGTACCCGCGCTCGCGCAGGTCGGCCTTCCAGTCGCCGGAGAGCTGCCAGTCGGTGGTACCGGTGTCCGCCACGAGTTCTGTCCCTACCAAGGTCGGGGTCCTGGGACAAGTGTAGGGACCGGCCCGTGGCCGGTCCCCACCTCGTGCAGGAACGTGCTCAGCGGAAGAAGGCGATGCCGTCGTCCGGCAGGTCGTTGATGTCCTTGATCAGCTGGGCCGGGCTGAGGACCTTCTTCAGCTGCGCCGACATGTACGGGCGCAGCGGCACCTCCGGCGCGGACTTCTCGCCCACCCAGAGCAGCTCGTCGTTGACGAAGCCGTACAGCCGCTTGCCGCCGGAGTAGGGCGCCGAGCCCTCGATCCGGGCCACCGCGTCGGTGGCGACGTCGATCTGCGGCTTGCCGTCGGCCAGCTCGCCGTACCAGATCTCCACGGTGCCGTCGTCACGGAGGGAGGAGATCTCGATCCCGCGGGCACCGCTGGTGCCGTCGTGGTTGCTGGTGATGCGCCAGAACGCGTGCTCGTTCTCCAGCGGGCGCACCTTCTCGCCCTCGTTGTCCAGCACCCAGGTACGGGAGCGGAACTCCAGGAAGGGCCGGCCGTCGTGCCGGATCACGATCTCCTGGCCGAAGTTGCACTTCTCCGTGCCGGGGCCCTCCTCGTGGGGCAGCGGGGCGTAGACGCCCGCGCCCTCCCAGGTGCCGAGGAGGAAGGCCAGCGGGACGACGTCCCTGTGGAGGTCAGAAGGGATCTCGATCATGTTCCTGGTCGCTGTCGTCGGTGTGGGGCTGCTTCAACCGTACGGCAGCCGGGTCAGCGCTGGCCCTGGTACAGCTTCATCACCGAGAAGATGGCGAACCAGGTGATCAGCACGGCCATGAGGGCCAGCAGACCGTCGAAGAAGATTTCCAGACCGGACACGGGGGGCTCCCAGGGCGGCGACAGTGTGGTGGATTTTGCTGCGGTCACTCTATCCGCCGGGTGCCGACGGGTCTCGGTGAGCCCCACCACGTCGGGATTTCGCCGGGATCTAGGGTGACGTCATGTCGTCGAAGAAGCTCGTCATCAAGGTCACCGCCGGCGCCGACGCGCCGGAGCGCTGCTCGCAGGCCTTCACCGTGGCGGCGGTCGCCGTCGCCAGCGGGGTCGAGGTCTCGCTCTGGCTCACCGGGGAGTCGTCCTGGTTCGCCCTCCCGGGCCGCGCGGCGGAGTTCGAGCTGCCGCACGCGGCGCCGCTGCCGGACCTGCTGGAGTCGATCCTGGCGGCCGGCACCGTCACGCTCTGCACCCAGTGCGCGGCGCGGCGCGGGATCGAGCAGAAGGACACCGTCGAGGGCGTCCGGATCGCGGGTGCGCAGGTCTTCGTCAGCGAGATCATGGCCGACGGCGTGCAGGCACTCGTCTACTGATCCCCCGGACGGTCCCCCGGGCGGCGGCCCTCCCGGTCGGGGCGGTCCCGGTCGTGGCGGGGGTCGTCCCACTTCGGGTCGTCCCAGCGCGGGTCGTTCCACCAGTCGTCCTCCGGGTCCCGCTTGTTGGCGAAGACCGCGGCGGCCGGGGGGATGACCATCGCGAACAGGCACATGCCGATCGCGGCCGGGACCGACCAGAACCGGACCACGCCCCAGGCCAGCACGAACAGCCCGAGGCAGACGGCCATCATGACGAAGTAGTAGCGGCGGCGCCGGCTCGACTGCACCGTTCCACGGTATGCCCGAGGGCCCCTGCGCGGCAGGGGCCCTCGGGTGGGGGACCGGGTGGTCCCCGGGGACGGCACTCCGGAGATCACTCTCCGGGGCCGGTCCTCGGGGTCGGTCCCAGGGGTCGGGTCGGTCAGACCGCGATCGCGACCTCGGTCAGGTTGCCCTGGGAGGCGACCACCTGGCGGTCCACGGTCTGGCCCGGGACGAGCGCCCGCAGGGTCCACTTGCCCGGGCGGGCGAAGAACCGGAACTGGCCGGTCGCCGAGGTGGGCACCTCGGCCGTGAACTCGCCGCCCTCGTCGAGCAGCCGGACGTAGCCGTTGACCGGCTCGCCGTCTCGGGTCACGGAACCCTGGATGATCGTCTCGTTAGCCACGTCAACTCCTGCCAGGTCCGGGCCGCCGGCCTTCGCACCGCACATGTCTTGTCTCCTTCTGCCTTACGGGTCGAGCCGGTGGCTCAGTTGCCGAGCTCGATCGGCACGCCGACGAGGCTGCCGTACTCGGTCCACGAGCCGTCGTAGTTCTTGACGTTCTCCTGGCCGAGCAGCTCGTGCAGCACGAACCAGGTGAGCGCGGAGCGCTCGCCGATGCGGCAGTAGGCGATGGTGTCCTTCGCCAGGTCGATGCCCTCGGCCTCGTACAGGGCCTTCAGCGCGTCGTCGCTCTTGAAGGTGCCGTCGTCGTTGGCGTTCTTGGCCCACGGAATGTTGCGGGCGCTCGGCACGTGGCCGGGACGCTGCGACTGCTCCTGCGGGAGGTGGGCCGGGGCGAGCAGCTTGCCGGAGAACTCGTCGGGCGACCGCACGTCGACCAGGTTCAGGTTGCCGATGGCGGCGACCACGTCGTCGCGGAAGGCGCGGATCGAGGAGTCGGCGGCCTGCGCCTTGTACTCGGTCGCGGCGCGGGCCGGCACCTCGGCGACGAGGTCACGGGAGTCGAGCTCCCACTTCTTGCGGCCGCCGTCGAGCAGCCGGACGTCGCCGTGGCCGTACAGCTTGAAGTACCAGTAGGCGTACGAGGCGAACCAGTTGTTGTTGCCACCGTAGAGAACGACGGTGTCGTCGTTGGCGATGCCCTTGGCGCTGAGCAGCGCCTCGAAGCCGGCCTGGTCGATGAAGTCGCGGCGGACCGGGTCCTGGAGGTCCGTCTTCCAGTCGATCCGGACGGCGTTGCGGATGTGGTTCTTCTCGTACGCGGTGGTGTCCTCGTCGACCTCGACGATGACGACCTTCGGGTCGTCCAGTCGGGCCTGGACCCAGTCGGCGTCGACCAGGACGTCGCTGCGGCTCATGGTGATGTTCTCCATCCGGGGGCGGTTTGCGGAAGGTGCTGCTGCTACGGGGTTCTGCGGGTCGCCCGGCGACGGCCGGTCCGAATTCCTGTCCGAATAATGGGACGAGGAGAGGTGTGCGGCACGATCGGGCGGTGGTCTGCGAGGGGCAGCGGGGACAGTCGGCCCGAAAAGCCGGGCCAGGTCACCGGGAGAATCGGCGGCGGGCTGCAACTGCCCTGCCAAGGCGCCGATTTAGCGCATTCGACACAGACAGGCGGCCACGCGGCACAGGTCTACCGCCCGCCGCTTCGTGAGGTCCGTCTGTCGCTTCATGCGGTCGATGCTAGGGACATCGGCCGCCCGCTGTCATCAGCGTATCGAATGGTGAGACCAAATGATTCGCATGATGAGATTTGACCATTTCATGGGCGGTGGGAACCGGCCACGGCCCGTGCGGCACCCCGTGCGGACGGGGGAACGACACCGCTCCGCGGTCGGCGCTGGACAGCGCGTCTCGCGGAGCGGAACGGAACGGGGCGGAACGGTGGGGCAGAAGGGCGCGGAGGCGCGGGGGCCGGAGGGTGCGCGTGCGCGGGTCGGGGCCTGCGGGCGGCGCGGCCGGGCCCTGCGGTCAGCCGATGACCTTGACGTGGTTGCCGTCGAAGGTCAGCTGGAGGCCCTCCTCCTGCGGGGACACCGAGGCCAGCTTGAGCCCGGCCGGCAGCGCCGAGAGGGTGAAGCTCACCGGCTCGACCTGCTGGTTGGTCAGCCCCGCCAGCATCGCGGCCATGCCGTTGAGCTTGAAGCCGTCCGCGGTGACGGTGTTGCCCTGGCTGTGCACCGTGCCCTCACCGATCGGGACCTGGCCCAGTGCGGCCTTGATCTTGCCCGGGCCCCCGTAGGAGAGGCTCAGCCTGGTGCCGGAACCCACCGGGAGCTTGGCCGCGGCGGGCACCATCTGCGAGGCCGGCGGCAGCAGCTGGGCGAGGTCCGCGTAGGAGATCAGGCCGGTGCCGGTGCCGCTGTCCACGGTGGCGCTGGTCATGCTGTCGCTCACCGCGACGCCGGCCAGCCTGGCCTTGAAGGAGTGCAGCGCCACCTGGTGCGTCCCGTCGCCGACGGTCAGCCCGTCCGCCGTGATCCGGACGTCGTCCAGCTTCATCGACAGCACCTGGGTGAGGAACGGGAAGCCCTCGATGGTCACGTCGGGCCGCTGGCTCATCCGGCCGGACTTGACCATCTGGTCGGCCGCCTCGTCCTCGGCCACCCCGACGGCGATGCGGTCGGCGCCCAGCAGCAGACCCCCGAGCACCGTCAGCCCGATGGTCGCCTTCAGCCAACCCCGCATCGCTCTCCCCCGTCGTCGTCCGCTGTCGTCCTGCTCTTCGTACCGGCTGCTCTTCGCACTGGCTCACTGCCGACCGTACTGCCCGTCGCTCGTCACTCGTCGTGGCGGTCGCCCGTCCCCGTCGCGGGGCGGCCACCCGCACGACGGTACGACGCCCCGCCCCGGAGCTTGGTTCCGGGACGGGGCGTCGCAGGGGTGCGCCGGAGGTCAGCCCGCCAGCAGGCGGGTGGCGATCCAGATCAGCGGCGAGGCCACGGCCAGCGGCAGCGCCACGCCTGCCGTCATGTGCACGAAGCGGGACGGGAAGTCGTACCCGGCGACCCGCCGGCCGACCAGCGCACCGAGGCCAGCAAGTGCGCCCAGCGCGAGCGGCGCACCCACCACCAGGCCGAACACCACAGCCGCGGCCAGGCCGAGCACCGGGCCCAGCAGCTTGGGGCCGGGCAGCGGCGCGGCGGCCAGCACGGTGGCCAGCGCGACCGCGCCGACCGCCGCCGGCACCCAGTCGGCCAGCAGCAGCGCGGTGCAGAGCACCGTCACCACCGTCGCCGAGCCGAGCACCGTCAGCGCGTAGAACCGCTCCTTCGGGTCCGAGGGCCGGAACGTCTGGAGCACCAGGACCAGCAGGAAGAAGCCGCCGAGCGTGCCCACCACGGCCGCCGCGCCACCGTCCGAGTCGGCCAGCAGCACCGCCGCGTCGGCGGTGAACCCGGCCAGCGCGGCCAGCGCGATGCCCTGGCGGGCCGGCCACATGCCGTTGAGGCGGAACCAGCCGGCCGCCGTCAGCCCCTGGAGCAGCACGACGACCAGGGCCAGCGCGACCTGCCCGAGCGCCGCGCCGCCGGCCAGCAGGGCCGCGGCACCGGCGGTGATCAGGGCGGGCTGCAGGCCCGGGTCGATGATCGGCGAGCCGGTCCGCGGCGCGGCCGGGGCCGCGGAGGCGGCCGACGGTGCGGACTGCGCGGGAACGCCGGGCCGGGGCGGGACGGGGCGCTTGAGCGTCATGGTCGGCGGGTCGAAGTCCTGGACGGGTGCCTGCGCCGCGGGACGGCCCGCGTGCCGGGCCGGCGCGGGAGGTGCGGCGGGTCCGGCGGGTCCGGCAGGGCCGGCGGGTGCCGGGCCGGGCACGGGGGCCGCGGTGGGCATCGCGCCCGACACGACCACCGGCGGGAGCAACGCGGTGGCCGCGTCGTCCATCGGCGGGACGGGCGGCAGCAGTGCCGTGGCGGCGTCGTCCACGGGCGGCTGCGGGTAGGACGGCTGCCCGTACGGGGCCTGCCGGCCGTACCCGGGCTGCTGCCCGTACGGCGGCTGTCCGGGCTGCGGCTGCTGCCCGTACAGCGGCTGCTGTTCGTAGGGCTGTTGCCCGTGCTGCGGCTGCTGTCCGTAGGGCTGCCGCTGCTCGTAGGGCTGCGCCGGGGGCCCCTGCTGGGCGCCGGGGCCGTACGGCCCCGACCCGGACGGCCCGTACGGGCCCGGCGCGGCCTGTGGGTGCCCGGGCTGTGCCTGCGGGTGCGGGTACGGGTGCTGCGGCCGGCCGTCCGGGCCGGCGTTCACGTGGTTCGGATCCGTCACGCCGCTCACCCTCCCGCGAACGGCGGGAGCACCTCGACCGAGCCGCCCTCGGTGAGCGCCACGGTCGCGTGGTCACGCCCGCCGACCGGCGAGCCGTCCACCAGGTAGGAGCAGTGCCCGAGCAGCCGGACGAGCTTGGGCCGGTCGGCGTGCCGCTGCCTGGCCGCGGCCAGTGCCTCCGCCAGGGTCGCCGCCTCGTACGGCTCCTCGGCCAGCCCGGCCTCCGACTTCGCCGCCGCCCAGTAGCGGATCGTCCCGCTCACCCGAGCGGCGCCCGCCGGCTCCGTGGTCGCACCCATGGCAACCCCTTCTCGTCGTCCTCGCCCGGGCCCGGTACCCCGGTCGGGTCGCCTCCGGGGCGCCCACGCTTCACCCGAAAGGTGTACGCGCACAGCACCGCCGATGTGCGCTCCATGATGGCGTGTCCGCCGCCGCGACCGGCAATCGCCCTGGCCCGGAGGGTGCCGGCGGCACGGCGAAGCTGTGGCCGGTCTCACCCCCGGTGCACCCGAAATGGCCGAACCGCCGCTTTCGAGCCCTCCCGGTACGGGAGCCGGTCGGCTATTCTCGACCCCTGAGGGATCCGGGCAGAGTCGCCCCCGGGTCCTTTTGTGCTTTCAGGACGCCAATACGGACGTCCTTGCGATTCGTCGGTCCACCCCCGGCGCGCCGCAGGGGCCGCCCCGCCATTCGCGGCACAACGACGTGCCCGGGCCCGGTCGGGGTGTTCGGAGACCCGGCGCCGGGCCGCCGCCCGGCACGGGACAGACCGGAAGGTTCGCGGGATGAGCAGGGCAGAAACGGTGCTTCAGGGGTTGCGGGACCTCCGGCGCGCGAACCGTTGCGCCGTGCACGCCGGCGAGTCCTCCGGTCGGCACCCGGCGTCCGGCCTCACCCCCACCTCAGCACGAGCGCCATCCGGCTGTGGCGGCAGCCGTAACGCGACCGCGACGACCCGGAAAGGGGACTAACCGGGTATGAGTTCTCTGCTCCTCCTCACCAACGCACTGCAGCCCTCAGCGGAGGTGCTGCCCGCCCTCGGCCTGCTGCTGCACAACGTCCGGGTGGCTCCGGCCGAGGGCTCCGCCCTGGTCGACACCCCCAGCGCCGACGTCATCCTGGTCGACGGCAGGCGCGACCTGCCGCAGATCCGCAGCCTCTGCCAGCTGCTCCGCTCCACCGGCATCGGCTGCCCGCTGATCCTGGTGGTCACCGAGGGCGGCCTCGCCGCCGTCACCGCCGAGTGGGGCATCGACGACGTCCTGCTGGACACCTCCGGCCCCGCCGAGGTCGAGGCCCGGCTGCGGCTCGCGCTCGGCCGGCTCCAGGCGACCCCCGACGACAGCCCGATGGAGATCCGCAACGGCGACCTCTCGGTCGACGAGGCCACCTACTCCGCCAAGCTCAAGGGCCGGGTGCTCGACCTCACCTTCAAGGAGTTCGAGCTGCTCAAGTACCTCGCCCAGCACCCCGGCCGGGTCTTCACCCGGGCGCAGCTGCTGCAGGAGGTCTGGGGCTACGACTACTTCGGCGGCACCCGGACGGTCGACGTCCACGTCCGCCGGCTGCGCGCCAAGCTCGGGGTCGAGAACGAGCAGCTGATCGGCACCGTCCGCAACGTCGGCTACCGCTTCGTCGTCCCGGAGAAGCCGGACAAGGGCGAACGGCCGGACCTCGCCCAGCGCACCTCGGCCCCGCTGGAGGCCTGACCGCCGGCCGGGCGGGCACCACCCGCCCGGCCTGTCCGCATTCGCCCGGGGCTGTCCAGGGGATTCCGCCCACCCGTCGAGCTGGCACTGCCCCGGCGGACGCCACCCGCGTAGACTCCCCCCGTGGCCAAAGTGACGCGCGACGATGTAGCCCGACTGGCTGGGACCTCGACCGCGGTCGTCAGCTACGTCATCAACAACGGGCCGCGCCCGGTCGCGCCCGCCACCAAGGAGAAGGTGCTCGCGGCGATCGAGCAGCTCGGCTACCGGCCGAACAGCGTCGCGCAGGCGATGGCCTCCCGCCGCACCAACCTGATCGGCATGGTCGTCCCCGACGCCCGCCAGCCGTTCTTCGCGGAGATGGCGCACGCCGTGGAACGCGCCGCCTCCGAGCGCGGCAAGCTGGTGCTGATCGGCAACTCCGACTACGTGGACGACCGCGAGGTGCACTACGTCCGCGCGTTCCTCGGCATGCGGGTCTCCGGTCTGATCCTGGTCAGCCAGGGCCCCTCGCAGCGCGCCGCCGAGGAGTTCGCCGCGATGGAGGGCGCCAAGGTGGTGCTGCTGCACCGCCGCCCCGAGGCGATCGACGACGTCGCGGTGGTCACCGACGACGTGGGCGGCGCCGAGGCCGTCGTCCGCCACCTGCTGGAGGAGCACGGGCACCCGTACGTGGCCTGCTTCGGCGGCCCCGTCGAGTCCCCCGCCCCCGGCGACCCCGTCATCGACCACGTCGAGGGCTGGCAGCGCGCGATGGACGCGCACGGCCTGCCCACCGAACCCCACCTGATCGACGCGCCCTTCCACCGCTACGGGGCCTACGAGGTGGCGCTCGGCGTGCTGCGCTCGGAGCAGCGGCCCCCGGCGATCTTCTGCTCCACCGACGACCAGGCGATCGGCGTGCTGCGGGCCGCCCGGGAGGTCGGCCTCCGGGTGCCGGAGGACCTCGCCGTGGCCGGCTTCGACGACGTGCCCGAGGCCGCCCTCGCCGACCCGCCGCTGACCACCGTCGCCTCCGACCGCGACGCGATGGCCCGGGCCGCCGTCGACCTGGTGCTCGACGACTCGCTGATGGTGCCCGGATCGGACACCGAACGCGTCCGGAAATTCCCGTCGCGCCTGGTCATCCGCCGTTCCTGCGGCTGCCGGCCGACCGAGGCGCCGTCCCCGGCCTGACCAGGCTTTATGAGAAGTCAACGGGCTTCTCGGAGCCTTCTGATCCCACTCTCACCGGATTCTCATCCGGCGGGCGGACGTTGGTCGGCATGAGCGATCAGCAGCACGGCAGCGAGCACCTCGGCCAGAGCGGACAGTACGGGCAGAGCGGGCAGTACGGGCAGTACGGGCAGTACGACGGCCGGTACCCGTCCAGCACGCCGGACCCGTACGCGTACGGCGCGCAGAGCAGCCACGGCGCCCCGGAGAGCACCGGCGGCGGGTACCCCCAGGCGTACCCGCACGCCGGCGACGGCCAGGTCGTCCCCGGCACCGTCCTCAGCAGCAGCACCACCGGACACCCCGGCCACGCGGCCGCCGGGACACCCCCCGTCGGCACCCCGCCCCCGCCGCCGGCCGCGCCCCCGATGCCGCCGGCGCCGCCCGCATCTCCCGGGGCCGACGGCCCGGCCCCCCACGGCGGCCCCGCCCGGCGCGGCTTCCTCCGCGGCCGGATCGCCCTGGTCACCGCCGTCGCCGCGGTCGCCGCCGTACTCGGCGGCGTGACCGGCGGCGTGGTCGCCGCCGAGCAGCACGGCTCCGGCAGCCGCACCACGACGATCGCCAGCCCCGTCTCCGCCCGCTCCGACGGCAGCGCCGACGTGGCCGCCATCGCCTCCGCCGTCTCGCCGAGCGTCGTCCAGATCACCGTGAAGGCCGCCAACGGCACCTCCACCGGCACCGGTGTGGTCCTCACCAAGGAGGGCCAGATCCTCACCAACTACCACGTCGTCTCCGGCGCGGCCGCCGGCGGCCAGGTCACCGTCACCTTCAAGGACGGCTCCACCGCCAAGGCCACCGTCACCGGCACCGACAAGGCCCTGGACGTCGCCGTGATCACCGCGACCGGCGGCAAGGACCTCACCCCCGCCACCCTCGGCGACTCCGCCGGCGTCGGGGTCGGCGACCCGGTCGTCGCCATCGGCAACCCGGAGGGCCTCACCGGCACCGTCACCTCCGGCATCATCAGCGCCGAGAACCGCGAGGTCAGCGTCCAGGTCGACGAGGGCGCCACCAGCGGCAACGGCGGCTTCGGCTTCCCCAACCTCCCCGGCCTGCGCGGCAACACCCCGCAGAACAGCGGCGAGACCACGACCTACAAGGCCTTCCAGACCGACGCCGCACTCAACCCCGGCAACTCCGGCGGCCCGCTGATCAACGCCAACGGGCAGGTCATCGGCATCAACTCGGCCATGTACTCGGCGAGCGGCTCCAACTCCACCGCCGACAGCAGCAGCGCCGGCAGCGTCGGCCTCGGCTTCGCCATCCCGATCAACGACATCAAGCAGGTGCTGCCGAAGCTGCAGGCCGGCCAGAGCATCTAGCCGGACAATTACTCCGAGCAGGCCCTCCGACCACCGAGAAAGGGCAACCGCCCATGACCGCGTCCGCCGACGACCGCACCTCCGCCGACCCCGGACAGCCGTCCGCCCGGCTCCTCGTGGTCGACGACGAACCCGCCCTCCGGGACGCCCTGGAGAGCAGCCTCGCCTTCGAGGGCTACGAGGTCACCACCGCCACCGACGGCTACGAGGCGCTGGAGTCCGTCGAACGCGACAAGCCCGACCTCGTCCTGCTCGACATCATGATGCCCCGGATGGACGGCCTCACCGCCGTCCGGCGGATGCGCTCCCGCGGCGACACCGTCCCGGTCCTGATGCTCACCGCCCGCGACGCCGTCGGCGACCGCGTCACCGGCCTCGACGTCGGCGCCGACGACTACCTCGCCAAGCCCTTCGAACTCGACGAACTCCTCGCCCGGGTCCGCGCCCTGCTCCGGCGCAACGCCCTCGCCGGCGAGGCCGCCGCCCGCGCCGCGGCCGTCGAGGACGACACCGAGGTGCTCGCCTTCGCCGACCTGCGGATGAACACCGCCACCCGCGAGGTCACCCGCGCCGCCAAGCCGGTCGAACTGACCCGCACCGAGTTCATGCTGCTGGAGATGTTCCTCTCGCACCCCCGGCAGGTCCTCACCCGCGAGCAGATCCTCAAGGCGGTCTGGGGCTTCGACTTCGAGCCCTCCTCCAACTCCCTGGACGTCTACGTGATGTACCTGCGCCGCAAGACCGAGCAGGGCGGCATGCCCCGGCTCATCCAGACCGTACGCGGCGTCGGCTACGCCCTCCGCCCGGCCGTCGGCACCCCGGCGTGACCCACACCTTCCCGCCGCCGCCGCTGGTACCGCCGCACGTCCCGCGCCGCAACCGGCTCCTCGGCTGGTACCGCGCCCGCTCGCTGCGCAGCCGGCTCACCTTCCTGACGGCGGCGGCGGTCGCGGTGGCCATCGCGCTCTCGGCGCTGGCGTGCTGGTTCGTCGTGGAGAAGCAGTTGTACGGCCAGGTGCGCAACGACCTGCGCAGCGCCGAGCCGCAGCCATCGCCGAGAGGGGCCAACTCTCCTTGCGCGGCCACCCCGCAGGCGGCTCTCGCCGTGGCCCAGGCAGGCCAGCGGGCCAGTCACGCCGGGGACGAATTCACCTCGCCGTTGCGGGACACCCAGAACGTGTCGGCCGACCTGTCCGTCGTCTGCCTGCCGCCCGGCGCGAAGCGTGCGATCTCGATCCAGCCCGGTGATGTCCAGGTGTTCAACCTGAACCCCAGGCAGCCGATCATCCGGAGCGGGCACTACACGGACGGCACGCCCGCAATGGTCCGGGTGGCCTGGTACCCCAACAGCGTCCCCAATCTGCCGCCGGTACTGGTCATGGTGGCCACCCCGACCCAGCCGGTCGAGGAGTCCCTGCAGAAGCTCGCGTTCATCCTCGGCGGCGTCGCCCTCGGCGGCATCATCCTCGCCGGGATAGCCGGCCGGCTCGTCGCCCGCTCCGCGCTCAAGCCCGTCGACCAACTCACCGACGTGGTCGAGCACATCGCCCGGACCGAGGAGGTCGGCAGCACCATCCCGGTGCACGGCAGCGACGAGATCGCCCGGCTCTCCGCCTCGTTCAACTCCATGTCCACCGCGCTCGCCAACTCGCGCGACCGCCAGACCCGTCTGATCGCCGACGCCGGGCACGAGCTCCGGACGCCGCTGACCTCACTGCGCACCAACGTCGACCTGATGATCCGCAGTGACGACACCGGGCGCCCGCTGCCACCCGCGACCAGGACCAAGCTGCTGGGCAACATGAAGGCGCAGATGCAGGAACTCACCCTCCTGATCGGCGACCTGCTCCAGCTCTCCCGCCCGGACTCGCCCAAGCAGGTCCGCAGCACGGCCGTCGTCGCCCTGCACGAGATCGCCGAACGTGCTGTCGAGCGGGCGAAGTTGCGCGGGCCGGGGCTGGTCTTCGAAACGGCGGTCGAACCGTGGTCCGTCCAGGGCGACGCCGCCTCCCTGGAGCGGGCGGTGATCAACCTGCTGGACAACGCGGTGAAGTACAGCCCACCCGGCGGGACGGTCGAGGTCCGGCTCCAGGAGGGCGTGCTGACCGTCCGCGACCACGGGCCGGGCATCCCGGCCGACGAGCTGCCGTACGTCTTCGACCGGTTCTGGCGCTCGCCGTCCTCGCGCCAGCTCCCCGGCTCGGGGCTCGGGTTGTCGATCGTGGCGCAGAGCGTCCGGGATGCCGGCGGCGAGGTGGCGCTCGGCCCCGCCCCGGACGGCGGGCCGGGCACGCTGGCCACCGTCCGGCTGCCGGGCGGTCCACCCACCGCGTCCGCGTAGCCCCTGGCCGGCCGGGCCGGGAGAGCCCGGGAAAGCCGAACGGGCGGGGCGCCCCGACAGCGCCCCGCCCGTCTCATGTCCGGCACACGGTCAGTCGATGTCGCTGCCCGGGCCGAGGACCTTGATGCGGTCCTGCGCCGGGGCCTGCAACGGCGCGGCCGCCGTGCTGTGGGCGCCGAGGTAGGCCGCGAAGACGTCCAGGTCCGAGGCGCCGACCAGCTTGTCGGTGCCGGCCGCGAAGGCCGGGAAGCCGTCGCCGCCACCGGCCAGGAACTCGTTGGCCGCGACCCGGTACTTGCCGGCCGGATCGATCGGCGCACCGTTGAGGCGGACGGAGTCCGCCAGCAGCCGGTCGGCACCGGCCTTGCGCATGTCCAGGGTGTAGGTCAGGCCCTTGGACGACTGGAGGACCTTCGGCGCGGCCGCGTTGACACCGCCGACCTGCTGCTGGAGCAGCTGGACCAGCTGCGCACCGGTCAGCGTCTTGACCTGCATCATGTTGGTGAACGGCTGGACGGTGAACGCCTCGCCGTAGGTCACCACGCCGTCGCCCTCGGCGCCGCTCGCCTTGTAGACCAGGTCGGAGCGGATGCCGCCGGGGTTCATGAACGCGATCTGCGCGCCGCCCTTGTCGGCGGGGGCCAGGCCCTCCAGCTGCGCGTCGGCGATCACGTCACCGAGCGGCTTCTCCAGGTCGTTGTTGCCACGGCCGTTGATGTCCGAGGCGATGTAGCCCAGCGGACGGTTGGCGATCGGCGCGGCCAGCTTGGAGTAGCGGTCGATCAGCGCCGTCATGTCCGGGGCCTTCGCGACCGTCCGGCGCACGACGTGGTTCTCGGCCTTGACCGTCGGGCGGACGATGCTGCCCGTGCTCTTGTCGAGCTGCAGGTCGATCTCGGTGTAGAGCCGGCCGAAGGAGGCGGCGCTGGTCACCGAGCGCGGCACGCCCTGCGGGTCGGGGATGGTGCAGGCGTACGCGTTGTGGGTGTGGCCGGTGACGATGGCGCCGATCGCCGGGTCCAGCTTCTTGGCGATGTCGACGATCGGGCCCGAGATGCCCTGGCCGGCGGCGCCGCAGTCGTAGTTGTAGGTGCTGCTCGCCGGGAAGCCGCCCTCGTGGATCAGCGCGACGATCGAGTTGACGCCCTGCTTCTTCAGCTCGGCGGCGTACTTGTTGATCGTGGTGACCTCGTTGCCGAACTTCAGGCCCTTGACGCCCTCGGCGGTCACGATGTTCGGCGTGCCCTCCAGGGTGACGCCGATGAAGCCGACCTTCACGCCCTGCGACTTGGTCACCCAGTACGGGGCCAGGATCGGCTTGCCGGTCTTCTCGTTGGTGACGTTGGCGGCCAGGTAGTTGAAGTTGGCGCCCTTGAACGTGCGCCCCTCCTCGTAGCAGCCGTCCACCGGGTGGCAGCCGCCCTCCTGGAGGCGGACGAGCTCCTTGGCACCCTCGTCGAACTCGTGGTTGCCGACCGCCGTGACGTCCAGGCCGAGCTTGTCCATCGCCTCGATGGTCGGCTCGTCGTGGAAGAGCGCCGAGGTCAGCGGGGAGGCGCCGACGATGTCACCGGCGGCGACGGTGATCGAGTCGTCGGCCGGGATCCGGGCCTGCCGCAGCGCGGTGGCCAGGTACTCGATGCCGCCCGCCGGGGTGGAGACCACCTGGCCGGTCGCCGGGTCGACCTCGCGGATGGTGCCGGAGGAACCGGCCGGGGGCTCCAGGTTGCCGTGCAGATCATTGATCGCCAGCAGCTGGAGGTTGACGGTCTTCTGACGCTTGGCGTCCGCGGCCTGGGCGGCCGTCGGCATGGCCACCGTGCCGATCAGGCCGGCCGCGGCGACGGCGGCCAGCACCGTACGTCGGGATCTGGCAGTGAGCATGAGGGGTCCCCTGCACCTTTGAGAGAGCGCCCAGCTGTGGTCAGTTCCGGGCGGGCGACGATGTTCTGCGCGAGTGCAGCCTAGAGTCAACGCGCGTAGCTGTCAGGACCCTGAACGTAACGACAGGGTTACCTACTGACGAATCGTCGCCGCACATCAGGCCCCGCGCGCCCATGCCGACACCCCGGACCACCAGGCCCGGAGCCCGCCGCCGAGGGCCTCCCGGCGCCCCGGGCCGACCGGTCAGACGCCCGGCTCGGACGCCAACTGCCGCTCCGCGCGCACCCGCTCGGCCACGGCGTCCTCGGTCATCGCGCGGTCGGTGTAGACCAGTGGCCGCTCGGCCTCGGTGATGATGTGCTTCACCACCTGGACGTTGCCGTTGACGTCCCAGACCGCGATGCCCGGCGAAAGTGTGGGGATGATCTCCACCGCCCAGCGCGGCAGGCCCAGCACCCGGCCGGTCGACCTGGCCTCCTCGGCCTTCTGCATGTAGATCGTCCGGGTGGAGGCCATCTTCAGGATCGCCGACGCCTCCTTGGCCGCCGCGCCGTCCATCACGTCCGAGAGGTGGTGGACGACCGCCACGAAGGAGAGCCCGAGCCGGCGCCCGAACTTCAGCAGCCGCTGGAACAGCTGCGCCACGAACGGGCTGTTGATGATGTGCCAGGCCTCCTCGACCAGGAAGATCCGCTTCTTCCGGTCCGGCCTGATCCAGGTGTGCTCCAGCCAGACACCGACGATCGCCATCAGGATCGGCATCGCGATCGAGTTGCGGTCGATGTGCGACAGGTCGAAGACGATCAGCGGCGCGTCCAGGTCGATGCCGTCACTGGTCGGACCGTCGAACATGCCCCGCAGGTCACCGTCGACCAGCCGGTCCAGCACCAGCGCCACGTCCAGACCCCAGGACTGCACCTCGTCCACCGCCACGCCCAGCGACTCCACCGAGGCCAGCTCGGGGCTGCGCAGGGTGTCGATGATGTCGTCCAGCACCGGCTGCCGGTCGGTCACCGAGGCGACGACGTGGGCGTGCGCCGCCTTCAGCGCGAACCCGGCCCGCTCCTCCAGGCCGCGCCCCATCGCCACCTCGACGATGGTGCGCAGCAGCGACAGCTGGCCGGTCTGGGTGATCGCCGGATCCAGCGGGTTGAGCTTCACCCCGCCGTCCCGGGCCGCCATCGGGTCGAGCCGGATCGACTTTATGCCGAGCGCGTTGGCGATCAGGTTCCACTCGCCGACGCCGTCCTCGCCCTGCGCGTCCAGCACCACCACCTGGCGGTCCCGGAACCGCAACTGGCGCAGCACGTACGTCTTCTCCAGCGCCGACTTGCCGTTGCCGGACTCGCCCAGCACCAGCCAGTGCGGGGCCGGCAGCTGCTGCCCGTACAGCTGGAAGGGGTCGTAGACGTACCCCTTGCCGCTGTACACCTCGCGGCCGATGATCACGCCGGAGTCGCCCAGCCCCGGGGCCGCGGTCGGCAGGTAGACCGCCTGCGCCTGACCAGTGGAGGTGCGCACCGGCAGTCGGGTGGTCTCCACCTTGCCGAACATCAGGCTGGTGAACGCGTCGGAGAGGTTGCCGATCGCCATGCAGGGCCTCCAGGTGGATCAGCGGCGGATGCCGGTGGCGAACGGCAGGGTGTTGACGAACGCCCGGTGGTGCTCGCGGTCGCACCACTCCAGCTTGAGGTAGCTCTTGCCGGCCGAGGCGCGGATGGTCCGCTTGTCCCGGGCCAGCGCCTCCGGGTTGCGCGAGGAGACGGTGATGTAACCGACCAGGTTCACCCCGGCCGCGCCGGAGGCCAGGTCGTCACCGCGCTGGTCGACCCGGCCGGTGTGGGCCAGGTCGCGCGGGTCGACGGTGCGGTTCATCTTGGCGGCCCGGCTGGCCTCCGCCTCGTCGTTGGTCTTCTCGGTGAGCATCCGCTCGATCGCGACGTCGGTGGGCTCCAGGTCCATCGTCACCGCGACCGTCCGGATCACGTCCGGGGTGTGCACCAGCAGCGGAGCCAGGAAGTTGACGCCCACCGGGGTCAGCGGCCACTCCTTGATCCAGGCGGTGGCGTGGCACCACGGCGCGCGGGTCGCCGACTCGCGGGTCTTCGCCTCCAGGTACTGCGGGTTGGTCGCGTCCAGCTCGGCCGGCCAGGCGTTGCGCCGGGACATCGCCTGGATGTGGTCGATCGGGTGGTCCGGGTCGTACATCGAGTGCAGCAGCGAGGAGAGCCGGGCCTGCCCGAGCGGCTGGCGCACCCGGATGTCCGCCTCCGCCAGCCGCGCGCAGATGTCCGTCAGCTCACGGGCCATCACCGCCGCCAGGCCCTCGTCGTCCCGGGCCCGCCGTCCGGTCGCCGTCCGGCCCATCGCGTGCGCCTCGGCAGCCAGGTCACGGGTGTAGTGCATGCAGGCCACCAGGTACGCCCGGTGCTGCTCGGAGGAGGTCGACACCATCGACTGCAGCTGGTCGTACGACTCCTGCAGCCAGCGCGGCGCGTCGTGGTCGCCGCGCCGCTCCACGTCCTTGGCGTGCGCGTCCGGGTCGGCCGGCAGCGTCCGGGCCAGGATCTGCAGCCGGGTCACGAAGCCGTCGCCGTTGGCGACGTGCTTCAGCAGCGTGCCGAACCGGTCGACAAGCGCCTCCTGGTCCTCCGAGTCGCGCAGCCCGACGCCCGGGCCCTCGATCTCGATCGCCGCCGTCACCGTACGCCGCTCCAGGTGCATCAGCACCCCGACCTCGTCCGGCCCGAACGGCGCCGCCAGCCAGCGCAGCCGCCCGACACCGGGCGGCGGACCGACCTCGACCTCCCGGCCGTCCAGCCTGGTCCCCGCGTCCATCGCGTCCGACTTCCACACCGCCCGGCCACTGCGGACCGTCCGGCGGTAGGTGCGGTTGATCTCCACCCACTTGTAGAACGTGCGACGCCGGTAGGGCACGTAGACCGCCGCGATGGCCAGCAACGGCAGGCCCACCAGGCCCGCGATGCGCAGCGGCAGGATCGGCATCATCAGGCCCCAGAGCATGCCGAGGAACGCCCCGAAGATGATCAGGACGATCTCGCCGGACTCCCGGTTGCGGCCGATCGGCGCGTTCGGGCGGGCCTTGCCGATCAGGTAGGTGCGGCGCTGGTGCACGTACGGCTGGGCGTACTGGGCACCGTACTGGCCGAGCGGTTCGCTGCTCACTTACCCGTCACCCTCCCTTCGCTGGATTGCTGTCGCGGATCGGAACGTCACGCATCGGCCCCGAGGGCGGCGCCGAGGCCTGCTGCGGCGGCGCCGGCGTGCGCGCGGCGTGGGCGGCGATGCCCGGTGCGACCGAACCGCCACCCGCACCCCCGCCGCCGCCGGCCCCCTGCCCGCCGCGGTCACCGTGGGTGCTGATGCCCTGCTTCACCAGGTTCGCCGTCCCGTTGATCATCGCCGACCCGGCCGACACCGCGTTCGCCCGGGCATTGCGCATGCTCATGATCTCGTCGCCGAAGCCCGGCACGAAGCGGTAGACGGACGCACTCGCGAAGATCGACAGGAACAGGATCGCCAGCCCCGACAGCACCCGGGCGAAGTCCTCACCGGCCCCGGCACCGGTCGCCACCGCACCGGCCAGCCCGAGGATGATCACGATGATCGGCTTCGCCAGGTCCACCGCCAGCATCACCCCCGCCCAGCGGCGCACGTGCTTCCACAGCTGCTTGTCCACCAGCCCCGCGTACACCGCCGTCCCCAGCAGCGCTCCCACGTACAGCATCGCCGCCCGGATCAGCAGCTCCACCCAGAGCACCGCCGCCGCCAGCACGGCCACCAGCGACACGATGATCAGGATCAGCGGGCCGCCGCCCATGTTGCCCTTCTCCAACGTGTCCGCGAACCCGCCCAGGTACGTCCCGGTGTCCGACTTCGTCCCCACCGCGATCGCCTTGGTCAGCCCGTCCGTCGCGCTCACCACGGTGTACAGGATCAACGGCGTGAACGCCGACGCCACCACGGTCAGCCAGAGGAAGCCGATCGCCTCCGAGATCGCCGTCGTCAGCGTCGCCCCGCGCACCGCCCGCTTCGTCACCGCCAGCAGCCACAGCACCAGCGTGATGATCGTCGACGCGGCGAACACCACCGCGTACTGCTGCAGGAACGACGCGTTGGTGAAGTCCACCTGCGTCGTCCCGTCGATCGCCCCCGACAGACTCCGCACCACCCACGCCGCCGCCTGCGCACACCCCTTGGCGAGCGACCCGAGCGGGTCGGTGACACTGCCGACCGCCCCGGTGCCGGGGATGACAACTGCGCCGCCGGGGGCACAAGCGGCGTCACTACCGGGAATGGGGAGGTCGACCTTCTGACAGGTCGGACTCGCGGACGGAGTCGGTGACGGCTCCGCGAAGACCCGCTGTGCCGTCAGCAGCGCAGCCAGCTGCACCGCCGTCATCGCACCCGCCAGGGTGCCGACACGGCGAACGGCAGGGTGCACGGCACGGACAGCTGCTCCGCGCGATCGCTGTGTGTGCTCAACGCGCATAACGGAAACCCCCGAATTGCTGGACGGCGCCGGTGATCTCCTCGGCGGTGGCGGCCTGTTGGTCACCCGGCATGGGGGCCGGGCCCTGCCGGCTTGCGTAGTCGGCGAGCTTCCAGTCGGCGCCGGTCCAGCGGAGGGTCAGGGTGAGGGTGTACCAGTTCTCGGTGACGGGCTGGACGGAGCGTTCCCCGGCGAGGCCGGTGAGGCCGGTGCACCAGACCTCCACCCTGGCGTCGCTGTCGCTGTAGCCCGTCGACTTGGTGCCGACCGGGACGGTCCGGCTGACGAAGGTGAGGCCCTTGGGCGCGCGGCCCTGGGCGTCGAGACCGTAGCGGGCCGCGGTGTCGCCGCCGAAGCCCTGGTCCAGCCGGGTCTGGAGGGCGGCGGTGGCGGACGGGTCGGTGATGGTGGCGACGATGGTGTGGCGGCTGTCGGTGCGGAACATGTCCGCGGAGCCGATCGCCACGGCGTAGTTGGCGGCGGCCGACTGTGCGCCCTGGTCGGTGTGCGGGTAGCCGCTCGCGATGCCGTTGCTGGTGGTACCGACGGGCTGGTCGCCGCTGGGGGCCGGCCCGGCGCCGG
Organism: Kitasatospora sp. NBC_01560; assembly: GCF_045208415.1. Lineage (NCBI taxonomy): Bacteria > Bacillati > Actinomycetota > Actinomycetes > Kitasatosporales > Streptomycetaceae > Kitasatospora > Kitasatospora sp. NBC_01560. The sequence continues at coordinate 4,457,387 of NZ_CP109364.1, forward strand.
AGGCCGCGGTGGACGCGGCGGCGTCGGCGGAGCGGCCGGTGCTGCTGCCGGGGTCGGCCTTGCCGCGGTTGGCGATCGAGATCGCGACGACGAGCAGGGTGACGACCGCCAGGACGGTCAGCAGCGTTCGCATCGGCCGGGACTGACGGACGCTCGGCTGGGAGGAGGGCTGTTCGCCGACCGGCAGCCGCGTACGAGTGTGCGGCTGGTCGTCGGACAACGGCACGGCGGCCCTCCTGGTGCGGGGAGCCGGGGCGGCTCCGGGGCCCCTCCGCCCGTGGCGGGTCTGGAGGGCGGGGTGATGGGTGGACTGGCTCCCGGCGGGGACTCCGGTGGATCCCGACGGCCGGACCGTCGGACGGTCGGACCGCCCGTGCTCGTCCGGACTGTCCGATCGTCAGATGGCCATGCCGTACACAATGGTGAACAGAGTGCCGAGTGATCCAATGATGAACACGCCGGTCAGACCGGCGATGATCAGCCCCTTGCCCTGTTCGGCGCCGAAGCTGTCGCGCATCGCGGTCGCACCGATGCGCTGCTTGGCCGCGCCCCAGACGGCGAGGCCGAGGCAGGCCAGGATCGCCACGGCCATGACGACCTCCACCATCACCCGGGCCTCCGACCCGAGGCTCGCGAACGGCCCCCAGTCGGGGGCGATCCCACCGATGATGGTGTCGATATTCGGCTTCTTAGGAGGGTCTTCGGCCAGGTGGCCGATCGCGATGCTGTCCACGCTGCTCAGGTTCATTTCCATCTCACCGCCCGATCAGGCAAATTCAAGAGCCCCGACCCCGTCCGCGCGAAGGGCCGGTACCTATTCTTGGCCAGATCTGATGTCGACTTGGCTGCTTCTCGCGGATTGGTCGTGAGGCATGGGACACGTACGCGAGGATGTCCACCGTACGAAGGATAGCGCTCACTCTTTGTATCTCTGATGATTGCGGTGAGCAACGCCTTCCGGGACACTTCGACTGACGATTCGTCGGGATGGTGCTGATGGTACTCCGGAAGGCCGGTACGGCCGCCGCCTCTGCGGGAGTTGTGGCGGTGGGCTTCGTCTGTCTGGTCACGGTGGCGACGTATGCGGCGAGCGGTACGCCGCAGCAGTCGGCCAATCGGGCCTCTCTCACGCTCTCCCCGGGCACTGTTCCGGCGGCGTACCAGGGGCCGATCCAGCAGTGGGGCGCACTCTGCCCGGAGATCTCCCCGCCGATGCTCGCGGCGCAGCTGTACCAGGAAAGCGGTTTCGACCCGCGGGCCAAGTCCGGCGTGGGTGCGCAGGGAATGGCGCAGTTCATGCCGGCGACGTGGGGAACATACGGCACGGACGGCAACAATGACGGCAAGAAGGACGTCTGGGACCCTCTGGACGCGATCGCCTCCGCGGCCACGTTCGACTGTGCGCTCGCCCAGGACGTCGCGAAGGTGCCGGGCGACCGCCAGGCCAACCTGCTGGCCGCCTACAACGCCGGCCCGTACGCGGTGACCAAGTACAACGGGGTGCCTCCGTACAAGGAGACCCAGGGCTACGTGAAGAACATCCAGGCGATGGCGCGCAGCTTCACCGCGCCGACGGCGCCGGTTGAGGTCTCCCAGCAGTCGTCCGGCGCGATCTACTACGCGCAGACCAAGCTCGGCACCGCGTACCTGTGGGGCGGCGAGGGCCTGCCCTCGCAGAACGGGCGGTTCGACTGTTCCGGGCTCACCCGGGCCGCGTACGAGAGCGTGGGCATCACGCTCCCCCGGGTGGCCAACGACCAGTGGTACGCCGGACCGCACCCCTCGCGGGACCAGCTGCGGCCGGGGGACCTGGTGTTCTGGGCGACCGACCTGACGGACCCGCGCAGCATTCACCACGTCGGCATCTACGTCGGCGGCGGCTACATGATCGACGCGCCGCACACGGGCGCGGTGATCCGCTACGACAAGATCGACACCAAGGAGTACATCGGCGCCACCCGGGTCACCTCGGACGGCGCCCAGGCGCTGCCGGGGCGCAACGCGGACGGCAGCATCACCGCGCCGAGCCGCCCGGGCGAGCCCGCGCCCGAATCACCCGCCCCCGCCGCACCGGCCGGCCCCGCCCCCGCCGCCGCTGCGCCCGCCGCCCCGGCGTCCCGGGCCGCCGTCGCGGCCGGCCCCGCCCCGACCGGCCCGGGGCCCACTCGCCGGACCTGACCCACCTGCCGCACCCGACCCGACGACCACGACGCCGTCCCGACGCCGGCCCGTCCCGCCCGGCCGCCCCGCGCCGCCAGGTGTGAGTGCGGTGTGGACGCTGAGTCAAGTTTCCATAACCGCGTGTTTCCGTGGAACGCTGTGCCTCGGTTATGACGTTGTGTCCGATGGTGGCGCGTCATCCCTCCGGACCGGTCCGGGCGGGAGGGGCCGGGCGGGCACCAGGGCGGCACGAACAGGTGCTCCAGACCAGAAGGAGGTGCGGCGTGTCGACGCCGCTTGCCGACACGACCAACCCCGATCTCGGCCTGCTCTACGCCGTCAACGGCCTGGCCAAGCGTTCCCCGGAGTGGCTGGACCACCTGGTGTCCTGGATCGGCGAGTACGGCATCCTGATCGGCCTGGCCCTGCTGGGCCTGGCCGGCTGGCTGCAGGCGAGACGCCGTCCGGACGCCCCGGTCGCCGTCGCCGGCCTGCTCTGGGCACCGCTCTCGGTCGCCGTCGCCGAACTGGCCAACCTGCCGATCGCCGCCATCGTGAACCGCCCCCGCCCGTTCGTCGACCACCCCGGGCTGGACGTGCTGGTCGAGGGCAAGGCCGGCACGCACTCCTTCGTCAGCGACCACTCGACCATGTCGATGGGCATCGCGGTGGCGCTGTTCCTGGTGAACCGGCGGCTCGGCTGGATCGCCGGCGGGCTCGCCCTGCTGCAGGGCTTCTGCCGGATGTACATGGGCGTCCACTACCCCACGGACGTGATCGGCGGCTTCGCGCTCGCCACCGCGGTCGTCCTGCTGCTGGCACCGATCGCGATGGCCGTGCTCGTCCCGCTCTGCCACGCGCTGAGCCGCACGGCCGTCGCCCCGCTGATCCGGGCACCGCAGAGCGGCCCACGCGGGGGCCGGCGGCGTGGTGGGGGCCGCGGCGCCGTCCGGGCGGACGAACAGCCGCCGGAGTCCGATCTCGCGGCCTGAGCGCCGACCGGGCCGCACGCCCGCCGTCCGTCCCGCCCGTCCCGGGTGTCGCTCCCTCGCGCTGGGGCCCCTAGCGCTAGGTCCTGTCGCGCTGGGTCCCGTCGCACTAGGTCCGGTCGTCGGTCGCGGCCAGGTGGTCGGCGGCCTCGCGTCTGGTCAGGTCGCGGGAGCGTCGGGCCGGTGAGAACCAACCGCAGCTGCAGATCGCGAAGCAGAAGGAACCGCGCTCGCTGATCTCGACGCGGTGCTCGGGCATCGGGGTGGTGCCGGGGGCAGCCGGCAGCTCACTGTGCACGGGCTTCACCGTAACGCGCCGGGCACCCGGCGCGCGACGCCCGGTGCGCGCCGGGTGCCGCGTAACCCCTCGATTCCCAACTCGTTTGCCCGGCAAGAGCTCTGCCCACCCGGTGCGTGGTGGTCGGTGGGGCAGTCGGGCCCGAGGGGGTTGTCGCGAGGATGAAGATGACCGACGAGCAGCGCAGCGGCCGGCGGTCCCGCCGCGCGCTGCCACAGCTGCGTTCCGCGGCCGGGGCCGTCGCCCTCGCCGCCGCCCTGGCCGGGCTGACCGGCTGCTCGGGCGGTGCCGCGGGCGCGGGCGCCGATGCGGCGGACGGGAGGTCGGGTGCACCCGACCAGCTCGCCGCGGACCCGGTGACGGCGGTCCGCAACTCCGCGGACATCACGGGCCGGACGGGCTCCGCGCACACCACCACCGAGCTGGTCACCGAGTCCGCCGACAAGAAGGCCGTCTTCACCGGCACCGGCGGCTACGACTACGTGAAGCGGATCGGGCGGCTGGAGGTCACGGTGCCGCCGGGCGCGGCGACCACCGGGAAGATCGTCGAGGTGGTCCTGCCGGGCACCGTCTACCTGCAGAACAGCGGCGCGAAGGTCCCCGAGGGCAAGTGGGTCAAGCTGGACGTGCGCCAGCTCCCGGACGGCAACCTGGTCAGCAGCGGCGCCACCGACCCGGCTTCCGCCACCGGAGCGCTGCGCGGGGCCCAGAAGGCGGAGCTGGTCGGCACCGAGACGGTCGGCGGGGTGCCGCTGAAGCACTACCGCGGGACCCTCGACCTGACCAAGGCCGCCGAGGCCACCGGCGGCCGGGGCGGGGACGGTCTGCGGATGGCCGCGCAGACCTTCACGGTCAAGGACGTCCCGTACGACGCCTGGCTGGACGAGCAGGGCCGGCTGCACAAGGTGGTCGAGGTGTTCACCTTCGCCGGGGTGGCCGGCTCCAAGGAGGCGAAGGACCAGGTGAAGGTGACCTCGACCACGGCGCTGGCCGACTTCGGCAAGCCGGTCGAGGCGGTCGAACCGGCCGCTGCCGACATCTACGCGATGAAGCCCACGGAGAGCCCGAAGTAACCGGTCGGAGGGGCGCCGCCGGCACCGGTGGACCACCCGGGCGACCGGGCCCACCCGTTTCGGCGGCTTCGAGATGGCCCGTCCGTGCCATGTGGACGGGCCCCGAAGTGCCTAGGCTGGACGTCGGGTGGCTGCCGCCCGGGCTGGCGAGGCACTGAAGGGGTGGTGCAGGTGGTGTCGTCCACGGGCGACCGCAGCGGCGGCCACGACGACGCGGCCCTCGACGAGATCGACCTGGCCGGTGAGCTGATGATCGCCGCCACGGCCACTACCGGCGACCGGTTGCCGACCGAGCGGATCGACGAGGTGCTGCTGGACCGGCCCGACGGCGGTGCGCCCGCCGACGGGACGGCGGGCGGACCGGGGCGCGTCTGACGGACCGGGGTGTCCGACGGACCGGAGTGTCCGACAGTGCCGGGCGACCGGCCCGACCGCCCGGGCCCGCGAAGCCCGCCGTCCACCCCTGCGATGCCGAGGCCCGGCCCCCTCGGACCGAACCGGCCGCACGGCCGGGGGGCGTCAGCTGCGGAGCAGCCGCCCGATCGCGGCGGTGGCCTCCGCGACCTTGGCGTCCAGCTCGGTGCCGCCCTCCTCGGCGGCCGCGGCGACGCAGTGCCGCAGGTGCTCCTCCAGCAGCGACAGCGCGAAGGACTGCAGGGCCTTGGTGCCGGCCGAGACCTGGGTCAGCACGTCGATGCAGTAGACGTCCTCGTCGACCATCCGCTGGAGGCCGCGGATCTGGCCCTCGATCCGGCGGAGCCGCTTGAGGTGGGCGTCCTTCTGCGCGCTGTACCCGTGCGGCCCGTGCGCGGCGTGGTCGTGATGGCCGGCGGCGGCCGGCACTGCCTGGGCGCCGTCGGGCCCGGTCCCGGGTGCGTCGTCCGGCTCGGTGCGCGCTTCCGTCGTGGTCATCGGCCCGCCTTCGTCTGGGTGCCTGGGTGGCTGCGTCGGCCTCCAGTGTCCAACACCGGGGCCGGTCGTGGTGTTCCTCCGCCGCACTTCCCGGCCCCGTGCCCCGCCCCGCACCGGCCCGGCGAGGTCCCGCGTCCGGTGCGGGCCGGTTGCCGGACGGCGCCGCCGCGGGCCCCGGAGAAGTACCCCGTCCAGGCAGACACCGTGGTCTCCCGCGCGCACGACGGGGGCAATCCGAGCGAGGTTCCGTCAGACTGGGGGCTCACGTCCGCACATGGGTGTGCGGGCCGGGTCCACTGCTGCAGCAGCCAATCGGAAGGGGAGGTTCCCGTTCCTCCCGCGGCACCCCGTTTGCGCAATTGCGCTTGGTTGCACCTAGCATCGTTCAGTCCCTACCCCGCACATCGGAGATTTCCGTGCGTTTTAGCCTGACCCCGAAGGAGACGAGCTTCTACGACATGTTCTCCGCCGCCGCGGAGAACCTGGTCGTCGGATCGAAGCTCCTGCTGGAACTGCTGGGTTCAGACGTGTCGGCCCGCGCGGAGATCGTCGAGCGCATGCGCGCCGCCGAACACGCGGGTGACGACACCACCCATGCGGTGTTCCACCAGCTGAACTCCTCCTTCATCACGCCCTTCGACCGCGAGGACATCTACAACCTCGCGTCGTCGCTGGACGACATCATGGACTTCATGGAGGAGGCCGTCGACCTGGTCGTCCTCTACGACATCCAGACCCTGCCCAAGGGGATCGAGCAGCAGATCGAGGTGCTGGCGCGCGCCGCCGAGCTCACCGCCGAGGCGATGCCGAACCTGCGCAGCATGTCCAACCTCACCGAGTACTGGATCGAGGTCAACCGGCTGGAGAACCAGGCCGACCAGATCCACCGCAAGCTGCTCGCCCACCTCTTCTCCGGCCAGTACGACGCCATCGAGGTGCTCAAGCTGAAGCAGGTCGTGGACGTCCTTGAGGAGGCGGCCGACGCGTTCGAGCACGTCGCCAACACGGTGGAGACCATCGCCGTCAAGGAGTCCTGACCCTCGTGGACATGGCTGCACTCATCGCCGTCCTCGGGGTGGCGTTCTTCTTCACGTACACCAACGGCTTCCACGACTCGGCGAACGCCATCGCCACCTCGGTCTCCACCCGGGCGCTGACGCCGCGGGCCGCGCTCGCGATGGCCGCCGTGATGAACCTGGCCGGCGCCTTCCTCGGCAGCGGCGTGGCGCACACCGTGTCCAGCGGCATCATCGCGACCCCGACCGGCAGCCAGGGCATGGTGATCCTGTTCGCCGCACTGGTCGGAGCGATCACCTGGAACCTGGTCACCTGGTACTTCGGCCTGCCGTCCTCCTCCTCGCACGCGCTGTTCGGCGGCATGGTGGGCGCGGCGCTGGCCGGTGGCACCGAGGTGATCTGGAGCGGCGTCCTGGACAAGATCGTCATTCCGATGATCGTCTCGCCGATCGTCGGCCTGGTCGGCGGCTTCCTCGTGATGCTGGCGATCCTCTGGATCTTCCGACGGGCCAACCCGCACCGCGCCAAGCGCAACTTCCGGGTCGCCCAGACCGCCTCGGCCGCCGCCATGGCCCTCGCGCACGGCCTGCAGGACGCCCAGAAGACCATGGGCATCGTGGTGATGGCCCTCACCATCTCCGGCCACCAGAGCGGCGACGCCATCCCGGTCTGGGTGAAGATCTCCTGCGCCACGATGCTCTCGCTGGGCACCTACGCGGGTGGCTGGCGGATCATGCGGACCCTCGGCCGCAAGATCATCGAGCTGGACCCGCCGCAGGGCTTCGCGGCCGAGGCCACCGCCTCGACCGTCATGTACATCACGTCGTTCGTCTTCAAGGCGCCGATCTCCACCACCCACGTGATCACCTCGGCGATCATGGGCGTGGGCGCCACCAAGCGGATCCGCGCCGTCCGCTGGGGCGTCGCGAAGAACATCGTGCTCGGCTGGTTCATCACGATGCCGGCCGCGGCCCTCGTCGCGGCGCTGGTGTACTGGGTGGTCCACCTGTTCTGGGGCTGAGGCCCGCACGGCCCCGGCCGGACCTGCTCGGGTCCGGCCGAAGCGAACAGAACCGGCCGGACCGGCCGAACCGAACAGAACAGAACAGGGCCCGCCCCCACATCTCGGGGGCGGGCCCTTTTTCATACTCCGCGGCGGCACCGCCATGCAGCACCGCGAAGCAGTCGGTGGCCCCGTCACCCGACGCCGGGCGCCGCCGGACCGGTGCCGACGCGCCTCTCGACCGGGTGACGGGGTAACTCCTCAGCCGAAGCGGCCGGAGATGTAGTCCTCGGTCGCCTGTACGGACGGGTTGGAGAAGATCCGCTGGGTGTCGTCCAGCTCGACCAGCTTGCCCGGCTGGCCGACCCCGGCCAGGTTGAAGAAGGCGGTGCGGTCGCTGACGCGGGCCGCCTGCTGCATGTTGTGGGTCACGATGACGATGGTGAACTGGGACTTCAGCTCGCCGATCAGGTCCTCGATGGCCAGGGTGGAGATCGGGTCCAGGGCCGAGCAGGGCTCGTCCATCAGCAGGACCTGCGGCTCGACCGCGATGGCGCGGGCGATGCAGAGGCGCTGCTGCTGGCCACCGGAGAGGCCGGCACCGGGCTTGTTCAGCCGGTCCTTGACCTCCTTCCAGAGGTTGGCGCCCTTGAGGGACTTCTCCACCACGCCGTCCAGGACGGACTTCTTGCGGACACCCGCGAGCTTCAGCCCGGCGACCACGTTGTCGTAGATCGACATGGTCGGGAACGGGTTCGGGCGCTGGAAGACCATGCCGACCGAGCGGCGGACGGCCACCGGGTCGACCGAGGAGCCGTAGAGGTTCTCGTCGTCCAGGAGCACCTTGCCCTCGACGCGGGCGCCGGGGATCACTTCGTGCATCCGGTTGAGGGTGCGCAGGAAGGTGGACTTGCCGCACCCGGAGGGGCCGATGAAGGCCGTCACCGAGCGGGGCTCGATGCTCATCGAGATGTCCTCGATGGCCTTGGTGGTGCCGTAGAAGGCGGACAGTCCGCTGACGTCGATGCGCTTGGCCATGATCTTTCGTCTTCTCTCGCCCGCGGCCGGGGGCCGCTGATGAATGCTGTGTCGTACGTCAGTCGGAGGCTCAGTGTCCGCCCTTGGGCGAGCGCCAGCGTGCGATGCCCCGGGCGATGAGGTTGAGCCCCATCACGAAGGCGATCAGCACCAGCGCGGCACCCCAGGCACGGGCGTAGCCGTAGTCGTTGTTCACCACGGCGTACTGCTGCCAGATGTACATCGGCAGCGACTGCTGCGGCCCGTCGAACGGGTTGCTGTTGATGTAATCGGCACCGAACACCAGCATCAGCACCGGGGCGGTCTCACCCGTGATGCGGGCGACCGCCAGCATCAGACCGGTGGTGATGCCGCCGATCGCGGTGGGGAGGACGATCCGCAGGATGGTCTTCCACTTCGGCACACCGAGCGCGTACGAGGCCTCGCGCAGCTCGTTCGGGACCAGCTTCAGCATCTCCTCGGTCGAGCGGACCACGACCGGCATCATCAGGATCGCCAGTGCGAGGGCGCCCGAGAAGCCGGAGTAGTTGAAGCCGAGGGCGATGTTCCACAGGGAGAGGATGAACAGGCCGGCGACGATCGACGGGACGCCCGTCATGACGTCGACAAAGAAGGTGACCGCCTTGGCGAGCCGGCCGCGGCCGTACTCGACCAGGTAGACGGCGGTCAGCAGACCGATCGGCGCGGCGATCGCGGTGGCCAGCAGGACCTGCTCCAGGGTGCCGATCAGCGCGTGGTAGATACCACCGCCGGGGCCCGCCTGGAGGACGCCCTTCATCGAGTGCGAGAGGAAGTAGCCGTCCACCACGCCCGCGCCCTGCTGGACGGTGTAGACCGTCAGCGCGACGAGCGGGATCACGGCCAGGATGAAGGCGACCCAGACCACCGAGGTGGCGAACCGGTCCTTGGCCTGGCGGCGGCCCTCGACCCGGGCCGCGAGCCCGTAGCTGATCACCAGGAACAGCAGCGCGGAGATCAGGCCCCACTGCAGGTGGCTCTCCAGGCCGCCGAGCGCGCCGATCGCGCAGCCGAGGGCGATCGAGCCGGCGGCGATGGCGGCCGGGGCCCACTTGGGCAGCCGGTTCGCGGTCAGCGGGCGGCCGGTCGGACGGGCGTCCGCGGGAACCGTTGTCGTAGCGGCGCTCATGCGTTGGCCCCCGAGTACTCCTTGCGGCGGGCGACGATCAGCCGCGCGGCACCGTTCACCAGCAGGGTGATCACGAACAGGACGAGGCCGGAGGCCATCAGCGCGTCCCGGCCGAAGGGCTGGGCCTCGTTGAACTTCAGCGCGATGTTCTGCGCGAAGGTGCCGCCGCCCGGGTCCAGCAGGTGCAGCGAGAGGACGTTGTTCGAGGAGAGCACCACCGCGACCGCGATGGTCTCACCGAGTGCGCGGCCGAGGCCGAGCATCGAGGCCGAGATGATGCCCGGGCGGCCGAACGGCAGCACCGCGGTGCGGATCATCTCCCAGCGGGTCGCGCCGAGCGCGAGCGCCGCCTCCTCGTGCATCCGCGGGGCCTGCCGGAAGACCTCACGGCTGACCGCCGTGATGATCGGCAGGATCATGATGGCCAGCAGGATGCCGACGGTGAACAGCGTGCGCGGCACGGTGCCGGTCCGGGACTGGTCGAAGACGTACGTCCAGCCGAGGTACTCGTCCATCCAGCTGGTCAGCCCGTACAGGTGGGGCACCAGGAAGAGCGCGCCCCAGAGGCCGTAGATGATGCTGGGCACGGCCGCCAGCAGGTCCACCAGGTAGGCGAACGGCTGGGCGATCCGGCGCGGCGCGTAGTGCGAGATGAACAGCGCGATCCCGATGGCCACCGGTACGGCGATCGCCATCGCGATGATCGCGCTGACGATGGTGCCGAACGCGAGGACGGCGATGCCGAAGACCGGCTTCGGGGCGTCCGGCGTCCACTCGAAGGTGGTGAGGAAGTTGCCCTCGTTCTTGCCGAGGGCGATGCCGGACCGCCAGGTCAGGAACCCTGCGATGGCGGCCATGACCACCAGCAGCAGGATGCCCGAGCCGCGGGCGGCATTCATGAAGATCTTGTCGCCGAGCCGGCTGTCACGCTTGCGGCGTTCCCTGCCTCGCGGGGCGGCAGGGGAGGATGAAGTCATTGGTCTACTCCGGTCTGGTGGTGCTGCCCCGAGGGGGCGGCACCCTGGCGGCGGTGCCCCGGACGTGCTTCTTCGGACGTGCTTCCCGGTAGGGGGCGGCCCCGGCCCCCCTCGTTCACGGGGCCGCCCCCTACCGGGGGTGCTACGGGATCAGGCCAGCGTCGGGATGACGGCGTTGACCTTGTCGGTCAGCTCCTTGGGGAGCGGCACGTAGCCCTTCTCGCCGATCGCCTTCTGGCCGGCGTCGCTGATGCCGTACGAGAGGAAGGCCTTCAGGGAGTCGAGGGTCTCGGCCTTGTTGCCCTTGTCGCAGACGATCTCGTAGGTGACCAGGACGAGCGGGTAGGAGCCCTCGTCCTTGGTCGCGTAGTCGAGGGTCAGCGCCAGGTCGCTGCCGGTGCCGGCGATCTTCGCCTTGGCGAAGGTGGTGGCGGCGTTGGCGGCGGTGGCCTCGACCGGCTTGGAGGCGCCGGTGCTGATCGCGGCGCTCTTCAGGTTGTTGGTCTGGGCGTACGACAGCTCGGCGTAGCTGATCGAGTTCTTGACCTGCTTCACCTGGGCCGCGACACCGGCGGAGCCGTTGGCGCCCTGGCCGCCCTTGCCCGCCCACGCCTTGGCCGGCGCGTAGGTCCAGGCGCCGCCCGAGACCTTGGCGAAGTACTTGGTCAGGTTCTCGGTGGTGCCCGAGTCGTCCGTGCGGTGGACGGCCTGGATGTCGGCGTCCGGCAGCTTGGCGCCCGGGTTCAGGGCGGCGATCGCCGGGTCGTTCCACTTGAGGATCTGCGAGTCGAAGATCTTCGCGATGGTCGGGCCGTCCAGGACGAGGTTGTCGACGCCGTCCACGTTGTAGACGATCGAGACCAGGCCCGCGACGAGCGGCAGGTTGATGCCCTGGCCGCCGGTGCAGACCTTCTTGCTGTCCTCGACCTCGGCCGGCTTGAGCGCCGAGTCGGAGCCCGCGAACTGGATCTTGCCCTGGTTGAACTGCTGGACACCCGCGCCCGAACCGCCGCCGCCGTAGTTGACGGAGGAGTCCTTGCAGGCCGCGCCGAAGTTGGTCTTCAGGACGTCGATCGCGGTGCCCTGCGCGGTGGAGCCCGCGGACAGCAGGGCGGCGGGCTTGCTGCCACAGTTGATCGCAGCCGCGGCGGAGCCGCTGGAGGAGCTGCCCGCAGTGGTGTTGTTGTTCTCGTCCGAACCGCAGGCGGCGAGCGACAGCGAGCTGACGAGCGCCATGGCACCGATGGCGAGGGCCTTGGAGCGGCCGTTCCGCTGGAGCTTCACAGGGGTGTCCCTTTCTGTGGCATTGCCCGGCGCGCGGGCCGTACGGGACGGCGGAGCGCGGGTTTTGCTGTGGTCCGGGGCCCGTTCGGCCCTCCGGTAACCCCGAAGTTAGGCCGGGTAAGTGACACGTCAGCCGGTCGGAAGTGAACGGAGAGTGAACCTCGAACGGATGGCAGGAAACTACGCCAGGTAGTAACGGTTGCGTCACGGCAAGGGCGCGGGGAGATCACTTCCACCGTTCCTCCACGCGGGCGAGCCACGCGGAACGCACGCGCTACCGGACCGGCCGGGCTCCCAGGAGCTCCAGCAGCGCGTCCACCAGCAGCCGGTCGCGCTGGTGGGTCAGCCGGGCCCGGGCCTTGCCGGCCGGCAGCCACTCCAGCCGGTCCACCTCACGGCTCGGCCGGAACGCCCCGGCCGACGGCACCGCCGCCCAGTACCGGACCTCCTTCGGCCGCCCCTGCGCCAGGTAGTGCTGGGCCGGCAGCTCCGCCCCGAACACGCAGGCGTACCCCGTCTCCTCCCGCACCTCGCGCAGCGCCGCCTCGACCACGCCCTCGCCCGGGTCGAGCTTGCCCTTCGGCAGGCTCCAGTCGTCGTACTTGGGCCGGTGGATCACCGCGAGCCGCGGCCGCCCCAGCCGGCCGCTCTTCTTCGGCCGGCCCGGCAGCCAGAGCACCGCGCCCGCCGCCAGGACGACCGCGGAGCGCGCGGCACCACCGCCACCGCTCGTGACGGGACCGTTGGCCTGCTCGGTGCTCAGGCGGTTGCGCAACTCATGCCGTCCGGGGTGCGGGGGTCTGCCCCCAGCCCTCCGCCGGGGGGATCTCCAGCCAGGTGTCCAGGCCCGGCGGGAGTTCGGGCCACCGGCGGCCGAAGGCGTACCTCGCCGCCTCCACCTCCAGTCGCTGATCAGCATGCACCACGCCGAGCACGTACGCCGTCGCGGGTGTGATCCTCGGCGTCCGCGCCGCGGTCGCCGCGGTGACGGCCGCGTCCGCCGCCTCCTGGTGCCGGCCCAGCACGCCGTCCAGTTCGTCCAGCTCGGCGGCCGGCCCGCCGCACACCTCCAGCGCGTACCGGGCCCGCTTCACCAGGATCCGCACCCGGTGCCACGGGGCGTCGTCCGCCGCCAGCGCCGCGTCCGCGTCCACCGCGCCCCGGGCCGGCGGCACGTCCTGGCCGACGGCGGGCGCGGGCACCGCGCCGAGCCTGCGCAGGCCGTCGCCGCCGTAGGGGGTGGCGGCCCGGTGCAGGGGCAGCTGCTGGGCGCCCGCGGCCAGCGCGGTGAATGCCGCCGCGGCCTGCGGCAGCAGCACCGTGGCCGCCCGGCCCTGCGCCGTGTCCAGCAGCGGGGCCTCGCCGACCAGCAGGGTCATCCGGTCCGCCAGCGCGTGCAGCCGGGCCGAGCGCAGCTCCTGCAGCACCGTCGTGTGCGCCCTGGTCCGGGCCAGGGTCAGCTGGCGGTCGAGCAGCGCCCGCGCCTTCGGCGCCCCGGCGTGACCGGCCAGCATCCCCGGGCCGTTCGGCTCGCTGCCGCTCAGCGAGTCCAGCGCACCCAGCAGCCGGGCCGACCGGCGGACGTACCCGGGCTCCAGCGCCAGCAGGTTGAGCAGCCAGCGCAGCTCGGTGCGCGACTCCTGCGCCCAGCCCTGTTCGAACGTCGCGCCGAAGGTGTGCAGCAGTCCGCCGACCCGCCGCACCGCCCGCAGCAGGTCGGCCGTCCCGGCGGACGGGACCGCGACCGCCCCCGGTCTGGCGCCGACCTCGCCCACCGCCAACGGCAGCGCGCGCAGGAACGCGCCGGCCTGGGCGGTGAGATGGCTGGAGAGGATGTCCCCGGCGGTCGTGGTGGAGGCCGCCTGGGCCGTCATCGGCGCATCGGTCATGACTTGGTAGATCCCCGTTTCCCCCGGGGCCGTCCCCCGGGGCTGGTGGCCGACCGCTGCGGGTCCCCGACCGCTCAGCGGCTGCATCAGTGGCTCGCGACCGTGGACCGCCCGGGGCCCGGCGTCAGCCTCGGCGGCTCACGCCGGGGTCTCCCCGGTGGTTCAGGTCGGTCGATCGGGACCGTGCGCCGTGGCGGCGGCACGCGGTCAGCGGGCGGCGGCGGCCCGGCGGCGCTGGCGCGAGTCGATCAGCAGGTCCTGGACGTGCCGCAGCGGCTTGCCTTCGGAGTCCTGCGCGTGCCGGGCCCACGCCCCGTCCGCCCCGAGGTGCCAGGACTCGGTCTCGTCGGACACGCCGAGGTCGATCAGCCCGGACAGCTCCGCGCGGTGGGCCGGGTCGGTGATCCGCAGCAGCGCCTCGATCCGGCGGTCCAGGTTGCGGTGCATCATGTCGGCGCTGCCGATCCACACCTCCGGATCGCCGTTGTTGCCGAACACGAAGATCCGCGAGTGCTCCAGGAAGCGCCCGAGGATGCTCCGCACCCGGATGTTCTCGCTCAGCCCCGGCACCCCCGGCCGGATCGCGCAGATCCCGCGCACCCAGACGTCCACCGGCACCCCGGCCTGGGACGCCCGGTACAGCGCGTCGATCACGGCCTCGTCGACGATCGAGTTGACCTTGATCTTCACGTACGCCGGACGGCCCGCGCGGTGGTGGGCGATCTCGTTGTGGATCCGCGAGATCAGCCCGTCCCGCAGGCCGCGCGGCGCGGTCAGCAGGCGGCGGTAGGACTCACGGCGCGAGTAGCCGGAGAGCCGGTTGAAGAGGTCCGAGAGGTCCGCCCCGACCTGCGGGTCGGAGGTCAGCAGACCGATGTCCTCGTACAGCCGGGCCGTCTTCGGGTGGTAGTTGCCGGTGCCCACGTGCGAGTAGCGGCGCAGGGTGTCGCCCTCCTGGCGGACCACCAGCGACAGCTTGCAGTGCGTCTTCAGCCCGACCAGGCCGTAGACGACGTGGCAGCCGGCCTCCTCCAGCTTGCGGGCCCACTTGATGTTGGCCTGCTCGTCGAAGCGCGCCTTGATCTCGACCAGGACGAGCACCTGCTTGCCGGACTCCGCCGCGTCGATCAGCGCGTCCACGATCGGCGAGTCGCCGGAGGTGCGGTACAGCGTCTGCTTGATCGCCAGCACGTCCGGGTCGCCGCCGGCCTGCTCCAGGAAGGCCTGCACCGAGGTGGAGAAGCTGTCGTACGGGTGGTGCAGCAGCACGTCCCGCTCGCGCATCGCGGCGAAGATGTCCGGCTGCGAGGCCGACTCGACGTCGGTCAGCCCGCGGGCGGTGCCCGCCACGAACTTCGGGTACTTCAGCTCCGGCCGGTCCAGGTCGGCGATGCCGAACAGACCGGTGAGGTCGAGCGGACCGGGCAGCGGGAAGACCTCCGCCTCGGTGATGTTCAGCTCCCGCACCAGCAGGTCCAGGATGTACGGGTCGATCGACTCCTCGACCTCCAGCCGCACCGGCGGGCCGAAGCGCCGCCGCATCAGCTCCTTCTCCAGGGCCTTGAGGATGTTCTCGGTGTCGTCCTCCTCGACCTCGAGGTCCTCGTTCCGGGTCACCCGGAAGGCGTGGTGCGCCAGCACCTCCATCCCCGGGAAGAGCTCCTCCAGGTGCGCCCCCATCACGTCCTCCAGCGGCACGTACCGCTGCGGCGACGCCTCCAGGAAGCGGGCGAGGGACTGCGGCACCTTCACCCGGGCGAAGTGCTTGTGCCCCGACACGGGGTTGCGCACGACGACGGCGAGGTTGAGGGAGAGCCCCGATATGTACGGGAACGGGTGCGCCGGGTCCACCGCCAGCGGCGTCAGGACGGGGAAGATCTTCTGCCGGAAGAGCGTGTGCAGCCGGGCCTGCTCCTTCTCGGCCAGCTCCGGCCAGCGGACCAGCTCGATCCCCTCGGCGGCGAGATCCGGCAGGACCTCCTGCTGGCAGGCGGCGGCGTGCCGCGCCATCAGCTCGCGCGAGCGGGTCCAGATCAGGTCCAGCACCTCGCGCGGCTGCAGGCCGCTCGCGCTGCGCTGGGCCACTCCGGTGGCGATCCGGCGCTTCAGGCCCGCCACCCGGACCATGAAGAACTCGTCCAGGTTGCTCGCGAAGATCGCCAGGAACTTGGTCCGCTCCAGCAGCGGGATCGCCGGGTCCTCGGCCAGTTCGAGGACGCGCTCGTTGAACGCGAGCCAACTGCGTTCGCGGTCCAGGAAGCGGCCCTGCGGCAGCTCGTCGAGCTCCTGCTCGTCCGCGGCCGGCAACTCCGGCGGTATCCCCAGCGCACTGGACATCCGGGCCGGCGGGGACAGCGGGGCAGAGACGGGGCGGGGGATGCTCATGGGCTCCAGCTCCTCCAGCAGGACGGCGTCCGGACGCGACAGGCTCTGCGGGCCGTCGTCCTCGCCCAGCACCAGCGCCCACCCGCCCGGCACGGTCTGTACAGCACCGGCCGTCGGGTGTCGGCCGACGCTGCACGAGCGAGACACTACGGACTTCATCCTGTGATCTTCGCGGCAGCAATTGAATCCACGGTAAACACCGCATGGCCAGGAGGAAAGCTGAGTCGGTCGGGGCCGGGCCGGGAACGCCCCGGCCGTTGCCCCGCAGCCCGCTCTCCGCTATGCCCTGTCCGGTCTCACCGGACGTCCCGGCCACCGCGGTACCCGGCGCGGTACATCAGGTCCACCTCGTGGACGGTGAACCCCAATCGTTCATATACCCGCACAGCGGCCGGATTGTCGGCATCGACGTACAGCAAAACGGTGTCCAGCCCGCGCTCGCCCGGGCCACCACCGGTCAGGTGCCGCAGGCCGGCCGCGGTGAGTGCCCGGCCCAGACCGTTGCCCTGCTCCGCAGGGTCCACCCCGACCACGTACACCTCGCCGAGCGCCGGCTCGGTGGCCGTCGCCGGGTGCACCTTGGTCCAGTGGAAGCCCACCACCTCGCCCGCACGGGTGGCGAGGAAGAACCCCGCCGGGTCGAACCACGGCTCGGCCATCCGGTCGGCGAGGTCCTGCTCCGTCCAGGCACCCTGCTCCGGGTGGTGGGCGAAGGCGAGCGCGTTCAGCCGCAGCCACGCGGCGTCGTCCTCGCCCGGGCGGAAGGTCCTCAGCTCGACGCCGTCCGGCAGGGCGGCCTCCTCGGTCTGCGGCCCGCTCCGGCGCATCTGCCGCAGCTCGCGGACGAGCTCGGCACCGTACGCGTCCGCCAGATGGCGGGCGGCCGGGTGACCGCCGTGCACCCAGAAGTCGACGTGGTCCCGGCCGGCGCGGTGTGCCTCGGCGAGCACGGCGTCCACCAGCGGCCGGCCGTGGCCACGCCCGCGGGCGGACGGGGCGACCACCAGCTCGGCGGACGGGTTCGCGGTGCCGGCCTCCGGCACCTCCAGCTGGCCGTACCCGACAATCGTGTCCTGGGCCTGGTCCTGGTGCCGCTCCGGGTTCTGCCCCTGGTCCTGGCTCTGGACGAGGTGGACGACGCCCGGGCGGGCGGTCCCGGCGGACCGCAGACGGATCCGCCCCTGCTCGGACACGGCTGCCCGGCCGTCGGCGTCCTGCGCCTCGGCGAGGACCCGCAGCGCGCCGTCACGCTGCTCCGGCCGCAGCACCTCGTGGGCGAGAACCGCTCCGTCGCCGGCCGCCGGCGTGCCCTTGTAGAACCGCTCCTGGTGATCGTCCATGCACTGACGATACGTCAACCGGAAACGCAGGGAAACGCAAAGAACCCCTGATCCGCTAGGGATCAGGGGTTCTTTGTGAATGATTGTTCGGCGGCGTCCTACTCTCCCACAGGGTCCCCCCTGCAGTACCATCGGCGCTGTGAGGCTTAGCTTCCGGGTTCGGAATGTAACCGGGCGTTTCCCTCACGCTATGACCACCGAAACACTATGAAACTTGTCACCGCACCCACGACAGGCCATGTCATGGGGGTCGTTGTTTCAGAACAACACAGTGGACGCGAGCAACTGAGGACAAGCCCTCGGCCTATTAGTACCGGTCAACTCCACCCCTTACAGGGCTTCCATATCCGGCCTATCAACCCAGTCGTCTACTGGGAGCCTTACCCTCTCAAGGAGGTGGGAGTGCTCATCTCGAAGCAGGCTTCCCGCTTAGATGCTTTCAGCGGTTATCCCTCCCGAACGTAGCCAACCAGCCATGCCCTTGGCAGGACAACTGGCACACCAGAGGTTCGTCCGTCCCGGTCCTCTCGTACTAGGGACAGCCCTTCTCAACACTCCTACGCGCACAGCGGATAGGGACCGAACTGTCTCACGACGTTCTAAACCCAGCTCGCGTACCGCTTTAATGGGCGAACAGCCCAACCCTTGGGACCTACTCCAGCCCCAGGATGCGACGAGCCGACATCGAGGTGCCAAACCATCCCGTCGATATGGACTCTTGGGGAAGATCAGCCTGTTATCCCCGGGGTACCTTTTATCCGTTGAGCGACGGCGCTTCCACAAGCCACCGCCGGATCACTAGTCCCGACTTTCGTCCCTGCTCGACCCGTCAGTCTCACAGTCAAGCTCCCTTGTGCACTTACACTCAACACCTGATTGCCAACCAGGCTGAGGGAACCTTTGGGCGCCTCCGTTACTCTTTAGGAGGCAACCGCCCCAGTTAAACTACCCACCAGACACTGTCCCTGATCCGGATCACGGACCCAGGTTAGACATCCAGCACGACCAGAGTGGTATTTCAACGACGACTCCACAACAACTGGCGTTGCTGCTTCAAAGTCTCCCACCTATCCTACACAAGCCGAACCGAACACCAATATCAAGCTATAGTAAAGGTCCCGGGGTCTTTCCGTCCTGCTGCGCGAAACGAGCATCTTTACTCGTAATGCAATTTCACCGGGCCTATGGTTGAGACAGTCGAGAAGTCGTTACGCCATTCGTGCAGGTCGGAACTTACCCGACAAGGAATTTCGCTACCTTAGGATGGTTATAGTTACCACCGCCGTTTACTGGCGCTTAAGTTCTCAGCTTCGCCCCGACGAATCAGAGCTAACCGGTCCCCTTAACGTTCCAGCACCGGGCAGGCGTCAGTCCGTATACATCGCCTTACGGCTTCGCACGGACCTGTGTTTTTAGTAAACAGTCGCTTCTCGCTGGTCTCTGCGGCCACCCCCAGCTCGGAGTGCAAGACTCGTCACCAGGAATGGCCCCCCTTCTCCCGAAGTTACGGGGGCATTTTGCCGAGTTCCTTAACCATAGTTCACCCGAACGCCTCGGTATTCTCTACCTGACCACCTGAGTCGGTTTGGGGTACGGGCCGCCATGAAACTCGCTAGAGGCTTTTCTCGACAGCATAGGATCATCCACTTCACCACAATCGGCTCGGCATCAGGTCTCAGCCTCAATGAGTGACGGATTTGCCTATCACTCGGCCTACACCCTTACCCCGGGACAACCACCGCCCGGGCTGGACTACCTTCCTGCGTCACCCCATCGCTCACCTAATACAGACTTGGTCCGGCGGCTCCACCACGTCCCTTTGTCCGAAGACTCCGGGCCGGCTTCACGGCCTTAGCATCACCTGGTTCAGCGTTGGCGCTTCAAAGCGGGTACGGGAATATCAACCCGTTGTCCATCGACTACGCCTGTCGGCCTCGCCTTAGGTCCCGACTTACCCTGGGCAGATCAGCTTGACCCAGGAACCCTTGGTCAATCGGCGCAAGAGTTTCTCACTCTTGTATCGCTACTCATGCCTGCATTCTCACTCGTGTACCGTCCACGACTGGTTTCCACCGCCGCTTCACCCGGCACACGACGCTCCCCTACCCATCACAGCAGGCGTTGGCCCTATATGCTGCAATGACACGACTTCGGTGATGTGCTTGAGCCCCGCTACATTGTCGGCGCGGAATCACTTGACCAGTGAGCTATTACGCACTCTTTCAAGGGTGGCTGCTTCTAAGCCAACCTCCTGGTTGTCTCTGCGACTCCACATCCTTTCCCACTTAGCACACGCTTAGGGACCTTAGTCGGTGTTCTGGGCTGTTTCCCTCTCGACCATGGAGCTTATCCCCCACAGTCTCACTGCCACGCTCTCACTTACCGGCATTCGGAGTTTGGCTAAGGTCAGTAACCCGGTGAGGCCCATCGCCTATCCAGTGCTCTACCTCCGGCAAGAAACACGTGACGCTGCACCTAAATGCATTTCGGGGAGAACCAGCTATCACGGAGTTTGATTGGCCTTTCACCCCTAACCACAGGTCATCCCCCAGGTTTTCAACCCTGGTGGGTTCGGTCCTCCACGAAGTCTTACCTCCGCTTCAACCTGCCCATGGCTAGATCACTCCGCTTCGGGTCTTGGGCATGCAACTGAAACGCCCTATTCGGACTCGCTTTCGCTACGGCTACCCCACACGGGTTAACCTCGCTACACACCGCAAACTCGCAGGCTCATTCTTCAAAAGGCACGCAGTCACGAGACACACAGCAAGCTGCATGTCCGACGCTCCCACGGCTTGTAGGCACACGGTTTCAGGTACTATTTCACTCCGCTCCCGCGGTACTTTTCACCATTCCCTCACGGTACTATCCGCTATCGGTCACCAGGGAATATTTAGGCTTAGCGGGTGGTCCCGCCAGATTCACACGGGATTTCTCGGGCCCCGTGCTACTTGGGAGTTCTTCAAACGAGCCGTACAGATTTCGTCTACGGGGGTCTTACCCTCTACGCCGGACCTTTCGCATGTCCTTCGACTACCCATACGGTTTCTGACTCGTCGACCGGCCGGCAGACCGATCAAGAAAAATCCCACGACCCCACCAGCGCAACCCCTGCCGGGTCTCACACGCTGATGGTTTAGCCTCATCCGGTTTCGCTCGCCACTACTCCCGGAATCACGGTTGTTTTCTCTTCCTGCGGGTACTGAGATGTTTCACTTCCCCGCGTTCCCTCCACATACCCTATGTGTTCAGGTATGGGTGACAGCCCATGACGACTGCCGGGTTTCCCCATTCGGAAACCCCCGGATCAAAGCCTGGTTGACGGCTCCCCGGGGACTATCGTGGCCTCCCACGTCCTTCATCGGTTCCTGGTGCCAAGGCATCCACCGTGCGCCCTTAAAAACTTGGCCACAGATGCTCGCGTCCACTGTGCAGTTCTCAAACAACGACCAGTCACCCACCATCAACAACCCCGAACGGGCTGCCTCAAGTGAGACCGGCATCACTGAAGCAACGACCATACGGCCGTTCCCTCAGGACCCAACAACGTGCCCGACACACCCGATCAACAATCCGTCTTCCACGCCGAAGCAGTACTAACGGATGCCAACCCAGTGTGCCGAATAGTCAACGTTCCACCCATGAGCGACCGTGCAGAACATTCGCCTGCAAGCGGCCATGTGCTCCTTAGAAAGGAGGTGATCCAGCCGCACCTTCCGGTACGGCTACCTTGTTACGACTTCGTCCCAATCGCTGGTCCCACCTTCGACGGCTCCTCCCCTTACGGGTTAGGCCACCGGCTTCGGGTGTTACCGACTTTCGTGACGTGACGGGCGGTGTGTACAAGGCCCGGGAACGTATTCACCGCAGCATGCTGATCTGCGATTACTAGCAACTCCAACTTCATGGGGTCGAGTTGCAGACCCCAATCCGAACTGAGGCCGGCTTTTGGGATTCGCTCCGCCTCGCGGCATCGCAGCCCTTTGTACCGACCATTGTAGCACGTGTGCAGCCCAAGACATAAGGGGCATGATGATTTGACGTCGTCCCCACCTTCCTCCGAGTTGACCCCGGCAGTCTCCTGTGAGTCCCCATCACCCCGAAAGGCATGCTGGCAACACAGAACAAGGGTTGCGCTCGTTGCGGGACTTAACCCAACATCTCACGACACGAGCTGACGACAACCATGCACCACCTGTATACCGACCACAAGGGGGCGACCATCTCTGGCCGTTTCCGGCATATGTCAAGCCTTGGTAAGGTTCTTCGCGTTGCGTCGAATTAAGCCACATGCTCCGCTGCTTGTGCGGGCCCCCGTCAATTCCTTTGAGTTTTAGCCTTGCGGCCGTACTCCCCAGGCGGGGAACTTAATGCGTTAGCTGCGGCACCGACGACGTGGAATGTCGCCAACACCTAGTTCCCAACGTTTACGGCGTGGACTACCAGGGTATCTAATCCTGTTCGCTCCCCACGCTTTCGCTCCTCAGCGTCAGTAATGGCCCAGAGATCCGCCTTCGCCACCGGTGTTCCTCCTGATATCTGCGCATTTCACCGCTACACCAGGAATTCCGATCTCCCCTACCACACTCTAGCCTGCCCGTATCGAATGCAGACCCGGGGTTAAGCCCCGGGCTTTCACATCCGACGCGACAGGCCGCCTACGAGCTCTTTACGCCCAATAATTCCGGACAACGCTCGCACCCTACGTATTACCGCGGCTGCTGGCACGTAGTTAGCCGGTGCTTCTTCTGCAGGTACCGTCACTTGCGCTTCTTCCCTGCTGAAAGAGGTTTACAACCCGAAGGCCGTCATCCCTCACGCGGCGTCGCTGCATCAGGCTTTCGCCCATTGTGCAATATTCCCCACTGCTGCCTCCCGTAGGAGTCTGGGCCGTGTCTCAGTCCCAGTGTGGCCGGTCGCCCTCTCAGGCCGGCTACCCGTCGTCGCCTTGGTAGGCCATTACCCCACCAACAAGCTGATAGGCCGCGGGCTCATCCTGCACCGCCGGAGCTTTACACCACAGTCCATGCGGACCGTGGTCATATCCGGTATTAGACCCCGTTTCCAGGGCTTGTCCCAGAGTGCAGGGCAGATTGCCCACGTGTTACTCACCCGTTCGCCACTGATCCACCCCGAAGGGCTTCACCGTTCGACTTGCATGTGTTAAGCACGCCGCCAGCGTTCGTCCTGAGCCAGGATCAAACTCTCCGTGAATGTCTTCTCGACAGTGCTTAATGAAAAGCGGTCGAGCTGCACTCGCGTCGAGCGGCACGGCAACCACCGGAATAGGGCGGCCCCGCGCACTGCGTCCTCGCTAGTGTTTTACTTCAAAAGGAATCTCCAACCCCGATCAAACGATCGAGGCCGGGGATGTCAACATATCTGGCGTTGACTTTTGGCACGCTGTTGAGTTCTCAAGGAACGGACACTTCCTTCAGGCGGCTTTCACACCGGCCCTCCGGGCGCTTCGTTCTTTCGTGTTTCCAGCTTATCAGACGTTTTCCGTGCCGTTTCCGGCGCTTCCTTCATCCAACTCGCTGCTGTCTTCTGCGGCTTGACGCCCCGTCCGACGTTTCAAACTCTAGCCGATCCCCGCCCCGAAAGGCGAATCCGACCGCAACCCATTTAAACGCACGCATACCGAACAAGGCCCGAGCCGCGACGCCGAAAAGGCAGAACGCGACCCAGCCCGAACCGGGAAGTGGTGTTTCCAGAGATTGGCCGCCCCGGGACCGTCCGCGCCGATGCGTGTCCGGTGCTCCCTGCCGAGCGACCAGTCAACACTACGCCCATCCGGGCAGGAAGCAAAATCGACCACCGGACCGAGCTCCACCGCCTCCGGCCGAGCGGACCGGCAGCCGGCGTCGGCTCCCCTCACCCCGTGCCGGCGCAACCGGCGCCGGCCTCCACCGGTATCAGGCGTACCTGTCGCGCGGCCGGCTTCACGGGTTCGCCCGGCGGCTGTCACGGCAGCCACCGGGCGGCGGCCTCCCTCGTGACACGGCCGGCGTCGACGTACCAGAGGCGGTTCCGACCGTCCCAGCGGGCCTTGAGCTCTGCCTTCGCCTCGTCCTTCTCCCCGAACGGCACGTCCAGGTAGAGCCGCCCGTCGACGACCTCGCCGGGGCGGGGCTTCCGGCTTCCGCCCGCGTCAGGGGTCGCAGGCGAGGTCGCGGGCGTGGACCCGGTCGGGGACGGGGTGCCGGGTGCCGCCGTGACAGCGGCGGGGCCGGCCGCGCCGGCGGTCCTCGGGTTCCAGGCCGCGCGCTCCTTCCGGGCCCGCTGGATGACCCTGCTGACCCGTTCGCAGGACGCGGGGTCGGTGAAGCGCATCATCAGATCGGTCGGTCCGGTGCTCGCCAGCAGGTTGAGGGAGCCGTGCCAGAGCACGGCACTGTCGAGGATCAGCACCTTCTCGTGCATCCGGTCGCGGAACACCACCTCGCAGCCGGCCGCCCTGAGCACGTCGATCTGCTTCTGGTGCCGGGCAGCCCCGGCCGCCTCCCGCTGCTCCCCGGGGGCCCGGGTGTGAACGACGACCCGTACGCCGTCCGCCACACGTGCCCCGAGCAGGTCCGACCACCGCTGGACCGGCTGCGGGTCGAGGAACGCGCAGTGGACCTCGATGCTCGTCCGGGCCCGCGCGATGTCCCACTCCACGGCCTTCTGGACCTCGTCGGCGGGGAAGAAAGCCGGCCGGGCCAGTTCCTCCTCGGAGAGGACGGACAGCTGCGCCGCCTCGCGCGTCGGGATCAGCTGGTCCGCCGAGATCACCTGGGCGTGGCGCTCCAGGTGGTCGAGCATGACCCGCGCCTCGCTGTGGGGGGCGAGGTGCCGGCGCAGGTGCTCGACGTCGGCGACGACGATCAGATGGTCCTGCGCCCTGCTGAGGGCGACGTTCAGCAGCCGGCAGGTCTGCGAGGACAGCCCGGTCCCGGCGTAGAAGATGCCCGGGTCCTTGCCCGCGCCGACGGCGGTGTCGAAGACGACGATCGGGCGCTGGCTGCCCTGGAACCGGTGGATGGTGTCGACCAGGCCCTCGTACTCCTCCCCGAACCGGTACGTCAGACTCCCCTTCAGGGCCTTGACCTGCGCGCGGTAGGGCGCGATGACGGCCAGCCGGTCCGTCGCGCGGCCGCCGGCCCCGAGCTCGCCGCTCCCCCATCTGCGGCCGGGAAGCACCCCTTCGTACTGCAGACCGCGCACGAGTTCGTGCACGACCGCCTCGTTCACGGTGTTGGCCCGGTAGTCGGGCCCGGGTATCCGCTGCTTCGAGGTGTCGATCAGGATCACCGGGACGTCGACCAGCGGGTTGGGCGGGATCCGGCTGCCGTCCGCACGGCCCGTCGCGAGCGGGGCATCGGGGTAGGCCACCGCGTTGACGAGACCGCAGATCGGCGCACGCATGCGGTACTGGGTGTCCAGCGCCACGAGGCGCGCGTCCTGGCGGACGGAGCCGGCTTCGGTGACCAGCCCGGCCGCGTGGAAGGCGTCCCGGGCCGCCCAGTACCGGGAGTGGACGCGCTCCTCCTCCGAGGCCCGGCGGTCGCCGTCGCCCTTGGTGACCGCCGGCAGTTGCCGGAAGTCGCCCGCCACGACGATCCGCTTGCCCGCCAGGCCGGCGGCCAGCCAGGCCGACGGCAGGTCCACCATGCCGGCCTCGTCGATGACGACCACGTCCACCCGGTCGAGCAGCTTCCGCGACTGCACGGCCTTGGCGACGGTGGCCCCCATCACCCGACACCGGGAGCGCACGGTCTGCTGGATCCGGCTCAACTGCCGGTCCACGTCCTGGACCTGCCGGAGCAGGGACTCCGCCTCGCGGGCCAGGCCCGCCCGCTCCGGCAGGCCCACCAGCCGGGGCCGGACACCCGCGAGGCGCCCGCTCGTCCCGCTGATCCGGGCCGCCAGGTGCTCGGCCTGCGTCCGGGCCGCCGCCTCGACGTACCGCGCGGACTCCGCCGCCGCGGTGGCCAGGGCGAGCTCCTCCCGCATCGCCGCGAGCCGGCTCTCCTTCCGTGCGGCACGGAAGCCCTTGGGCTCCGCCGCCTCACCGATGTCCAGCCGCAGGCGGGCGGCCCCCGCCTCCGCCCGCAGTGCGTCCCGCTCCGCGGCCGCGGCCGTGGTACCGGCCTCCTTGTGGGCCTCCCGGTCGGCGGTGAGCCGCTCCTGCAGCTCCAGGGCCTCGTCGTGCAGGGCGACGCCGGCGCGGGCCCGTTCCAGTCCCTCCCGCGCCACCCGCGCCGCCTCGGCCAGCTGCGCCGAGACCCGCGCCGCGATCCGGCCGGTGTCGACGTACTCGCCGTAGCGCTCGCGCAGTGACGGCAGTTCGATGTCACCGGCCCGCTGGACGATGCCCTCCCCGAAGGCCGGTTCGGCGTTCAGCAGATCGCAGATCCGCTCCAGCGCCTGGTCGACGGCGACCTTGGTCGGCGCGAGGAACAGGACGTTGTGGCCCTGGCGGAAGTTGCCCTCGACGATGTGGCCGACGACATCGGTCTTCCCCGTCCCGGGCGGGCCCCAGAGGAACGTCGCCTCGCTCGCCAACGCCTGGACGACCGCGGTCCGTTGGCGCGGATTGAGCTTCAGCCCGTGCCAACCGGCCACCCACCGCTCCGGATCCGGTGCGTGCCCGACCTCCGGCGTTCCCTGCCCAACGATCCACCCGGCGCTCTCGACCCGGACGTTCCCCTCCGTCGAGCCCGCCGCCTCCAGGCGCTCGGCCAGAACCGCCAACCCGGCCGAATCGTCCTTGCGGGCCTGGACGTTGCGCGCCCCGTTGCCGAGGCTCTCGGCAACGACGAGCCGCACCTTCCCGTCCGGGAGCGGGGAGGCCTCACCCGGGATCCACGGACCGCGCGTGTGGGAGGCCCGCACCAGGACGGGGCTGCCGTCGAACGCGCCCGGCCACCGGCGGCACCCGAAGAGGTACTCGTACCTTCCCTCCGCAGCCGAGACGGTCCGCCCCTCCGTAAGCTCCGCCTTCTCCGCGTCCTTGGCGTCATTGCGCCGCTCCGCGCGGATCTCCGCCCGAACGGCGGCCAGGAGTTCCGAGACCGGATAGGGCTGCTCGGTCTGCGTCATACGTCTGCGCTCCCCCGTGACGTCTGCAGAATGCTCCGTCCACTGTACGGAGCACGGCCGACACCGGGAGCGGCTTCCGGCAAGCCGCCGGGAGCTCGCGGGCCGGCACGGGCCGGCACGGGCCGGCGCTCGGAATCACTGCTGCGCAGGCGCGCCCGGCCGCCCGCCGATCGGCTGCCGGCGCACGGTGGTAGGAATTGCCTGACGGCAAGTCAACCGAGGGGTGGGGCAACACATGGACGCAGTAGTGGCGATCAGCCTGATCCGCATGGATGCCGTAAGTCTGACCATGGCGCCCTGGCAACGCCCGTCGGACGCCGAGCTGGTCCAGTTGGGCCTCGACGCCCTGATGGCCGATGTCGAGGCGCCCTCGCTGGCCCTGCTCGCCGGGCTGGCGCGCGGTGAGTACTCCCAGGCCCGCGAGCTGTTCGCCCTCGTGCTGGACGAGCTGGGTCTGCTGCCCCTGACCGCGGAGGATCTTGCCGAGGCACGCTGGACCGCGGCGCGATGGTGGGCCGGCCTGATCGTGGCGCGCCGCCTCGATCCCGTGGAGGGAGCCACGCTCATCCATGAGGCGGCTGCCGCCGAACTCGGCTACCCCGACGCGCTGCAACCCCTCGCCGATCTCGCGCAGGAGATCGTCCTGCTGGACGAGCAGCCTCCGGACCAGCACCTGCGCGAGCGGATCGAGTCCGCGGTACGGGACTTCCTCGCTACGGAGGCCGGGAAAAGCTGACAGTGCGTGCGCTGCGCGCCCGTCCTCCCACATCGACGGCGTGCAGCGGAGGCGAATAGCCCCGTAAACGCAGAAAGACCCCCTCCGGAATCCGGAGGGGGTCTTTCTGGAATGATTGTTCGGCGGCGTCCTACTCTCCCACAGGGTCCCCCCTGCAGTACCATCGGCGCTGTGAGGCTTAGCTTCCGGGTTCGGAATGTAACCGGGCGTTTCCCTCACGCTATGACCACCGAAACACTATGAAACTGTCAACCGCACCCATACCGTGACCTGGCATGGGGGTCGTTGTTTCAGAACAACACAGTGGACGCGAGCAACTGAGGACAAGCCCTCGGCCTATTAGTACCGGTCAACTCCACCCCTTACAGGGCTTCCATATCCGGCCTATCAACCCAGTCGTCTACTGGGAGCCTTACCCTCTCAAGGAGGTGGGAGTGCTCATCTCGAAGCAGGCTTCCCGCTTAGATGCTTTCAGCGGTTATCCCTCCCGAACGTAGCCAACCAGCCATGCCCTTGGCAGGACAACTGGCACACCAGAGGTTCGTCCGTCCCGGTCCTCTCGTACTAGGGACAGCCCTTCTCAACACTCCTACGCGCACAGCGGATAGGGACCGAACTGTCTCACGACGTTCTAAACCCAGCTCGCGTACCGCTTTAATGGGCGAACAGCCCAACCCTTGGGACCTACTCCAGCCCCAGGATGCGACGAGCCGACATCGAGGTGCCAAACCATCCCGTCGATATGGACTCTTGGGGAAGATCAGCCTGTTATCCCCGGGGTACCTTTTATCCGTTGAGCGACGGCGCTTCCACAAGCCACCGCCGGATCACTAGTCCCGACTTTCGTCCCTGCTCGACCCGTCAGTCTCACAGTCAAGCTCCCTTGTGCACTTACACTCAACACCTGATTGCCAACCAGGCTGAGGGAACCTTTGGGCGCCTCCGTTACTCTTTAGGAGGCAACCGCCCCAGTTAAACTACCCACCAGACACTGTCCCTGATCCGGATCACGGACCCAGGTTAGACATCCAGCACGACCAGAGTGGTATTTCAACGACGACTCCACAACAACTGGCGTTGCTGCTTCAAAGTCTCCCACCTATCCTACACAAGCCGAACCGAACACCAATATCAAGCTATAGTAAAGGTCCCGGGGTCTTTCCGTCCTGCTGCGCGAAACGAGCATCTTTACTCGTAATGCAATTTCACCGGGCCTATGGTTGAGACAGTCGAGAAGTCGTTACGCCATTCGTGCAGGTCGGAACTTACCCGACAAGGAATTTCGCTACCTTAGGATGGTTATAGTTACCACCGCCGTTTACTGGCGCTTAAGTTCTCAGCTTCGCCCCGACGAATCAGAGCTAACCGGTCCCCTTAACGTTCCAGCACCGGGCAGGCGTCAGTCCGTATACATCGCCTTACGGCTTCGCACGGACCTGTGTTTTTAGTAAACAGTCGCTTCTCGCTGGTCTCTGCGGCCACCCCCAGCTCGGAGTGCAAGACTCGTCACCAGGAATGGCCCCCCTTCTCCCGAAGTTACGGGGGCATTTTGCCGAGTTCCTTAACCATAGTTCACCCGAACGCCTCGGTATTCTCTACCTGACCACCTGAGTCGGTTTGGGGTACGGGCCGCCATGAAACTCGCTAGAGGCTTTTCTCGACAGCATAGGATCATCCACTTCACCACAATCGGCTCGGCATCAGGTCTCAGGCTATTGTTGTGCGGATTTGCCTACACAACGCCCTACACCCTTACCCCGGGACAACCACCGCCCGGGCTGGACTACCTTCCTGCGTCACCCCATCGCTCACCTAATACAGACTTGGTCCGGCGGCTCCACCACGTCCCTTTGTCCGAAGACTCCGGGCCGGCTTCACGGCCTTAGCATCACCTGGTTCAGCGTTGGCGCTTCAAAGCGGGTACGGGAATATCAACCCGTTGTCCATCGACTACGCCTGTCGGCCTCGCCTTAGGTCCCGACTTACCCTGGGCAGATCAGCTTGACCCAGGAACCCTTGGTCAATCGGCGCAAGAGTTTCTCACTCTTGTATCGCTACTCATGCCTGCATTCTCACTCGTGTACCGTCCACGACTGGTTTCCACCGCCGCTTCACCCGGCACACGACGCTCCCCTACCCATCACAGCAGGCGTTGGCCCTATATGCTGCAATGACACGACTTCGGTGATGTGCTTGAGCCCCGCTACATTGTCGGCGCGGAATCACTTGACCAGTGAGCTATTACGCACTCTTTCAAGGGTGGCTGCTTCTAAGCCAACCTCCTGGTTGTCTCTGCGACTCCACATCCTTTCCCACTTAGCACACGCTTAGGGACCTTAGTCGGTGTTCTGGGCTGTTTCCCTCTCGACCATGGAGCTTATCCCCCACAGTCTCACTGCCACGCTCTCACTTACCGGCATTCGGAGTTTGGCTAAGGTCAGTAACCCGGTGAGGCCCATCGCCTATCCAGTGCTCTACCTCCGGCAAGAAACACGTGACGCTGCACCTAAATGCATTTCGGGGAGAACCAGCTATCACGGAGTTTGATTGGCCTTTCACCCCTAACCACAGGTCATCCCCCAGGTTTTCAACCCTGGTGGGTTCGGTCCTCCACGAAGTCTTACCTCCGCTTCAACCTGCCCATGGCTA
The DNA here is from genome assembly GCF_045208415.1 of Kitasatospora sp. NBC_01560. Lineage (NCBI taxonomy): Bacteria > Bacillati > Actinomycetota > Actinomycetes > Kitasatosporales > Streptomycetaceae > Kitasatospora > Kitasatospora sp. NBC_01560. The sequence goes on from NZ_CP109364.1 coordinate 4,487,368, forward strand.
GATCACTCCGCTTCGGGTCTTGGGCATGCAACTGAAACGCCCTATTCGGACTCGCTTTCGCTACGGCTACCCCACACGGGTTAACCTCGCTACACACCGCAAACTCGCAGGCTCATTCTTCAAAAGGCACGCAGTCACGAGACACACAGCAAGCTGCATGTCCGACGCTCCCACGGCTTGTAGGCACACGGTTTCAGGTACTATTTCACTCCGCTCCCGCGGTACTTTTCACCATTCCCTCACGGTACTATCCGCTATCGGTCACCAGGGAATATTTAGGCTTAGCGGGTGGTCCCGCCAGATTCACACGGGATTTCTCGGGCCCCGTGCTACTTGGGAGTTTCTCAAACGAGCCGTACAGATTTCGTCTACGGGGGTCTTACCCTCTACGCCGGACCTTTCGCATGTCCTTCGACTACCCATACGGTTTCTGACTCGTCGACCGGCCGGCAGACCGATCAAGAAAAATCCCACGACCCCACCAGCGCAACCCCTGCCGGGTCTCACACGCTGATGGTTTAGCCTCATCCGGTTTCGCTCGCCACTACTCCCGGAATCACGGTTGTTTTCTCTTCCTGCGGGTACTGAGATGTTTCACTTCCCCGCGTTCCCTCCACATACCCTATGTGTTCAGGTATGGGTGACAGCCCATGACGACTGCCGGGTTTCCCCATTCGGAAACCCCCGGATCAAAGCCTGGTTGACGGCTCCCCGGGGACTATCGTGGCCTCCCACGTCCTTCATCGGTTCCTGGTGCCAAGGCATCCACCGTGCGCCCTTAAAAACTTGGCCACAGATGCTCGCGTCCACTGTGCAGTTCTCAAACAACGACCAGTCACCCACACTCAACGATCCGAAGACCGCCTCGCATGAGACCGGCATCTCTGAAGCAACGACCATACGGCCGTTCCCTCAGGACCCAACAACGTGCCCGACACAGTCAATCCCGAACCCACGTTCCACGCCCGAAGGCAGTACTTGTGAACCGATCTCTTCCTGTGCCGAATAGTCAACGTTCCACCCATGAGCGACCGTGCAGAACATTCGCCTGCAAGCGGCCATGTGCTCCTTAGAAAGGAGGTGATCCAGCCGCACCTTCCGGTACGGCTACCTTGTTACGACTTCGTCCCAATCGCTGGTCCCACCTTCGACGGCTCCTCCCCTTACGGGTTAGGCCACCGGCTTCGGGTGTTACCGACTTTCGTGACGTGACGGGCGGTGTGTACAAGGCCCGGGAACGTATTCACCGCAGCATGCTGATCTGCGATTACTAGCAACTCCAACTTCATGGGGTCGAGTTGCAGACCCCAATCCGAACTGAGGCCGGCTTTTTGGGATTCGCTCCGCCTCGCGGCATCGCAGCCCTTTGTACCGACCATTGTAGCACGTGTGCAGCCCAAGACATAAGGGGCATGATGATTTGACGTCGTCCCCACCTTCCTCCGAGTTGACCCCGGCAGTCTCCTGTGAGTCCCCATCACCCCGAAAGGCATGCTGGCAACACAGAACAAGGGTTGCGCTCGTTGCGGGACTTAACCCAACATCTCACGACACGAGCTGACGACAACCATGCACCACCTGTATACCGACCACAAGGGGGCGACCATCTCTGGCCGTTTCCGGCATATGTCAAGCCTTGGTAAGGTTCTTCGCGTTGCGTCGAATTAAGCCACATGCTCCGCTGCTTGTGCGGGCCCCCGTCAATTCCTTTGAGTTTTAGCCTTGCGGCCGTACTCCCCAGGCGGGGAACTTAATGCGTTAGCTGCGGCACCGACGACGTGGAATGTCGCCAACACCTAGTTCCCAACGTTTACGGCGTGGACTACCAGGGTATCTAATCCTGTTCGCTCCCCACGCTTTCGCTCCTCAGCGTCAGTAATGGCCCAGAGATCCGCCTTCGCCACCGGTGTTCCTCCTGATATCTGCGCATTTCACCGCTACACCAGGAATTCCGATCTCCCCTACCACACTCTAGCCTGCCCGTATCGAATGCAGACCCGGGGTTAAGCCCCGGGCTTTCACATCCGACGCGACAGGCCGCCTACGAGCTCTTTACGCCCAATAATTCCGGACAACGCTCGCACCCTACGTATTACCGCGGCTGCTGGCACGTAGTTAGCCGGTGCTTCTTCTGCAGGTACCGTCACTTGCGCTTCTTCCCTGCTGAAAGAGGTTTACAACCCGAAGGCCGTCATCCCTCACGCGGCGTCGCTGCATCAGGCTTTCGCCCATTGTGCAATATTCCCCACTGCTGCCTCCCGTAGGAGTCTGGGCCGTGTCTCAGTCCCAGTGTGGCCGGTCGCCCTCTCAGGCCGGCTACCCGTCGTCGCCTTGGTAGGCCATTACCCCACCAACAAGCTGATAGGCCGCGGGCTCATCCTGCACCGCCGGAGCTTTACACCACAGTCCATGCGGACCGTGGTCATATCCGGTATTAGACCCCGTTTCCAGGGCTTGTCCCAGAGTGCAGGGCAGATTGCCCACGTGTTACTCACCCGTTCGCCACTGATCCACCCCGAAGGGCTTCACCGTTCGACTTGCATGTGTTAAGCACGCCGCCAGCGTTCGTCCTGAGCCAGGATCAAACTCTCCGTGAATGTCTTCTCGACAGTGCTTAATGAAAAGCAGTCGAGCTGCACTCGCGTCGAGCGGCACGGCAACCACCGGAATAGGGCGGCCCCGCGCACTGCGTCCTCGCTAGTGTTTTACTTCAAAAGGAATCTCCAACCCCGATCAAACGATCGAGGCCGGGGATGTCAACATATCTGGCGTTGACTTTTGGCACGCTGTTGAGTTCTCAAGGAACGGACACTTCCTTCAGGCGGCTTTCACACCGGCCCTCTGGGCGCTTCGTTCTTTCGTGTTTCCAGCTTATCAGATGTTTTCCGTGCCGTTTCCGGCGCTTCGTTCATCCAACTCGCTACTGTCTTCTGCGGCTTGACGCCCCGTCCGACGTTTCAAACTCTAGCCGATCCCCGCCCCGCAAGGCGAATCCGACCGCAACCCATTTAAAAGCACGCATACCGAACAAGGCCCGAGCCGCGACGCCGAAAAGGCAGAACGCGACCCAGCCCGAACCGGGAAGTGGTGTTTCTAGGGATTGGCCGCCCCGGGACCGTCCGCGCCGATGCGTGTCCGGTGCTCCCTGTCAGGCAACTCGGAGAACACTAGACCTCTGGCGAGGTCGAGTCAACCCCTGGGTTCGCCTCGGATCCGGACTCCTCAACCGGCCCAGGCTCTGCGCCCGGCAACGCGTCCGCACCGGCCGCCGGGCCCGCCCCCTGCTCCGGGTCGGCGCCCGATTCCGCGCCTGATTCCGCAGGTGGTTCCGGTTCCGGGCGGGCCTCCTCGGCCGGCAGCTGGAAGGCGAGCACGGCGACGTCGTCGTCGTGCTCGGCGGTCACACCCATCGCCCGCAGCAGTCGTGCGCAGATGACCTCGGGCGCGCCGACCGCGCCGGCGAGGGTGCGGGCCAGCAGGTCGAGCCCCTGGTCGATGTCCTCGTCCCGGCGCTCGACCAGGCCGTCGGTATAGAGGACGCCGGTGGTGCCGGGGAGCAGCCGCAGGGTATGCGAGAGGTGGACGCCCCCGCCGGTGCCCAGGGGAGGGCCGTTCTGTTCCTCGCTCCGCAGGACGGTGCCGTCGGGGCAGCGCAGCAGGATCGGGAGGTGGCCGGCGGAGGCGTAGGTGAGGGTGCGGCGCTGCGGGTCCCAGACGGCGTAGGTGCAGGTGGCGATCTGGTTGGCGTCGATCTCCATGGCGAGGCCGTCGAGCAGGCGCATCACCTCGTGCGGGGGCAGGTCGAGGCGGGCGTAGGCGCGGACGGCGGTGCGCAGCTGTCCCATGACGGCGGCGGCGCGCAGGCCACGGCCCATGACGTCACCGATGACGAGGGCGGTGCGGCCGCCGTCGATGGCGATCACGTCGTACCAGTCGCCGCCGACCGCGGCCTCCGCGCCGCCGGGCTGGTAGGTGGCGGCGACCCGGAGGTCGGCGGGCTGGTCGAGTTTCTGCGGCAGCAGGCTGCGCTGGAGGGTGACGGCCGCTTCGCGCTGGCGGCGTTCGGACTCGCGGAGGCGGGCTGCGGCGAGGACCTGGTCGGTGACCTCGGCGGCGTAGATGAGCACGCCGGCCGGTGGGCCCTCCTTGGGTTCCTCGGTGTCGCCCGGTTCGGTGCGGTGCTCGTGGCGGCTGAGCGGGACGCAGGAGACGTTGTAGTAGCGGTTGCCGGTGAGGCCGAGGATGCAGCGGGCCTTGACGCTGCGGGGGCGGCCGCCGCGGATCACCTGGTCCATCAGGGGCAGGACGCCCATGGTGCCGAGCTCCGGCAGGGCGTCGCAGGCGGGCAGGCCGGCCGGGCGGTCGCCGAAGAGTTCGCGGTAGGCGCGGTTGGCGTAGCCGAGCTGGTGCAGCGGGCCGTAGGTGACGGCGACCGGGGCGGGGATGCGGTTGAGCACCTCGCGCAGGTCCTGGGGCCGCTGCGGGTCGAGCACTTCGGTCGGGCTGACGAGGCTGGTGGGGTCGCGTGGGCTGGGGACCACGACGTCGCCGGACGGCGCGCCCTGGTCGGTGCCGACGCCGTTCGGCGGGGCGGCACGCCAAGGGACTCCGGTGAGCCGGGCGCTCCAGCGCATGAGGTTCAAACGACGGCCGCTTCCTCGGTTTCCAGGCATATCATCACTTTTTGTGTGCGCACTGACACATGGGGTAATGACTTGGTTGGGCAGATCCTGTCAGGCGAAGGCCCGATTCCGGAAGTCGCGCGCTCAGGCGCGGCCGTCGTGTCAGTCACCGCGGGGCGCCGGCGGCTCCGTCCGTCAGGTCGGCCGGTCGTCGGCGATGCCCCGGCCGGAGCCCGTGCCGAACGGCCCGCCCGACGCCGGGCCGGGGTCCGGGTGCGGGCCCGGGGCCGGGCCGAACCCGGCCTCGAACTCCGAACGCGGGTGCTCCACCGCCCCCAGCGAGACCTCCTCCCGGGAGAACACCCCGCCCAGCAGCCAGTCCACCAGCACCCGCACCCGGCGGTCGCCGCTCGGCAGCCGGCGCAGGTGCCGGGCCCGGTGCAGCCACCAGGCGCGCCGGCCGGTCAGCCGCCCGCCCCGGCGGGTGTGCGCGACGGCTCGGCCCGGGCCGAGCGAGGTGGAGCAGGCCGCCGGCTCCGGCCGGTACTCCGCGATGCCCGCCGCCCTGGGGCCGCCGTCCAGGGCGACCACGACGTTGGCGGCGAGCAGTTCGGCCTGGGCGAAGGCGTGCTGGGCGTTGGGCGCGCAGGGCGCCCCGTCGGCGTGCGGGTCGGGCACGGCGGCGCCGTCCCCCGCGGCCCAGACCCCGGGCAGCGCGCGGCCGTCCGGGCCGAGCACCTGCAGGGTGGCCAGACAGCGGATCCGGCCCGCGGTGTCCAGCGGCAGGTCGGTGTCGCGCAGCAGCGGGGACGGGCGGACGCCGGCCGTCCAGACCAGGGTGCGGGCGGCGAAACGGCTGCCGTCGGAGAGGGCCACGACCCGCCCGACGGCCGACTCCAGCGTGGTGTCCAGCCGGACGTCGACGCTGCGCTCGCGGAGCTGGGCCAGGGTGTGCGCGGCCAGGTCGGGGGACTCCTCGGCGAGGATCCGCCCGGTGGCCTCGACCAGCACCCAGCGCAGGTCCTCGGGGCTGATGTTGTGGTAGCCGCGGACCGCGGAGCGGGCCATGTCCTCCAGCTCGGCCAGCGCGCCGACGCCGGCGTACCCCGCCCCGACGAAGACGAAGGTGAGCGCGGCCTGACGCAGGGCCGGGTCCCGGGTGGCGGAGGCCAGGTCGAGCTGTTCCAGGACGTGGTTGCGCAGGCTCACCGCCTCGCCGACGGTGGAGAAGCCGAGGCCGTGTTCGGCCAGGCCGGGAACGGCCGCCGTCCGGGACACCGAGCCCGGGGCCACCACCAGGACGTCGTAGTCGAGCTCGACGGGGGCAGGCGGTTCGCCGTGCCCGGCGGCGTCGGCCCAGACCCGGCGGCCCGCGTGCTCGATCCGGGTGACCCGCGCGGTGAGCACCCGGCAGTCCGGCAGCGCGCGGCGCAGCGGGACGACCACGTGGCGGGGGTCGATCGAGCCGGCCGCGACCTCGGCGAGCAGCGGGTGGTACGTCAAGTAGGACTGCGGTTCGACCACCGTGATCTCCGCGTCGCCGCGGCGCAGCCGCTCGCGCAGTCCGCGCTGGAGATGCAGCGCGGCGGACATCCCGGCGCAGCCGCCCCCGACGATCAGGATCCTGATAGCGCACCTCCTGCCGAAGTGACCTTCCACCGGCCGTCGGCCGGGGTACCCCCCACCACGCCTCAATGAAGGACCGCCGGAGGGCCTCTTGTCCACAGTCCGTGCCGAGGTGGACGGGACGGGAGTGGACTTCCGGGACGGGATGTGCTGCCGGGGTGAGTTTCTGACGCACTTTCGGCTTCGAACGACGGTGAACTATGGTCGGATTGTGCGGCGGAGCGCCATCGCCATGTCAATCGGCGGCGACGCACCGTGGAGCTGCCATTACGGCCAGTTCCAGCGTTGGCGGGAGAGCCCGACTGGGGCACCGTGATCCGGGGAAGGGTAGTCCCGGACGGGGGCCCTGGCGCGTGGGCTTCCTGCGTGTGCGGTCCTGCCTGTGCGGTCCGGCGTCCGAGGCCGGGCATCACCCGGGCAGGACCAGCGGCACAACCAGCGGCACAACCGGCACAGGCGATGGGTCATCGGATCATTTCCGGCAGACGTGGCTGCACCGGGGGGTGCAGGGGCGGGCGACGACAGGGTCCGGGAGCGGACGCCTGCGGGGGAGAGTTGGGATGATGGAGCAGGAGCGACTGTTGGGGCGGAACGCACCGCGGACCGTCCAGGGTGTGGTGCCGGAGCAACGCGGCCCCGCGGACCAGCCGGCGCAGGCCGGAGTGGCGTACGCAGGAGTCCCCTACCGGGCCGAGCCGCCGCAGGGCGGTGGCGGTCCGGCGCCCGGGGCGCGGCTGCGGGTGGACGCCCGGCGCAATCTGGAGAGCGTGCTGCGGGCGGCCCGTGAGGTGTTCGGCGAGTTCGGCTACGGCGCGCCGATGGAGGAGGTCGCGCGCCGGGCCGGGGTCGGGGTCGGCACCGTGTACCGGCGCTTCCCGAGCAAGGAGGTGCTGGTCCAGCGGATCGCCGCCGAGGAGGTGGCCTGGCTGACCACACAGGCGCGGGAGTCGCTGTACGGCGGCGACGGCGCCTGGGAGTCGCTGGCCGGGTACCTGGCGCGGGCGGTGTCCACCGGGGCCGGGCGGCTGCTGCCGCCGGAGGCGTTCCGGTACGCGGAGGAGCTGGGCCGGGTGCCCGGGCAGCGGGCCGGCGATCCGGCCGGTGCGGGCACGTTCCCCGGGGGCCGGTTCGAGCCACGGGTCGCCGGGGTGCGTGCCGGCGGGGCGCCGCAGGCCGGCGACGAGCCCGTGGCGGCCGACGCGGACCCGCGGCTGCTGTTGCAGCTGCTGGCCGCGCTGGTGGCGCGCGCGGGTGCGGCCGGCGAGCTGCGGCCAGGGGTGACGGTGGCGGACGTGGTGCTGGTGCTGACCGCCTCGGTGCCGGTGCACGCCGCACGCGGTGCGGTTGTCGAACCGGTGCACGCGTCGGCGGCCGCCGCGGCCGTGGGTCAGTTCCCCGGCGGGGACGGTGGGCCGACGGACGGTCAGCAGCCCGCGGGACCGGGCGACCGCCTGCTGCAGATCCTGCTGGACGGGCTGCGGGCGCGCTGATCCCGGACGGGCCGGGCGCTCTCCGTCCGCCCCGGGCGCATGAGTTGGGGTTCGCCCCGGCGTGCGCGACCCGGGCATGCGCCCTGTACGGGCCCGCCCGCGTCCGGCGGCGGGCCCGGGCCGAACACATCCGCGACGGCCCCACGGAAGAGTGGGCCCCGGCGGTCCGGCTACCGCCCAACTCTGCGCTATGCCATCCTTTGCCCGTGGTTGGAGCCAATGTCCCGATGCGCGCCGTTCGCGCGTACTCGGCGCCGTACAGCGGAGACCCGTGCGCCCACGCACTCCCGCACGCCCTGCCACACTGCGGGAGCTGTCGTGGAATCTGGGGTCCGTTGTGAGCGCCGAGGAACAGAACGACTACGGCTACGGCCTCGGCTTCGGCCGCTCCGGCACGGGCGGGCCCGAGCGCGGGCCGGACGCCGGCCCGGAGCGCGCGGCTGAGGAGCCGGGTGCCGGCCCGGCCGGCCGCACGCCGGGGTACCCGGCCGGTGCCGGGTCCGGGCAGGGCGGGCCGGTGGGACACGCCGGTCCGCACGGGCGTTCCGGACCGGACGGACACCCCGGTCCGCAGGCCCGCTCCGGACCGGACGGGCGCCCCGGCCACTCGGGCCAGGTCCCGGACCAGGCGGGCATGCCCAGCCGCGAATCGCTCTCCGCCTCCGCCGCCGCGCTCCCCTCCACCCGCGTCCCCGGCCAGGCCACGGCCGGCCGGGGCGGGGTGGCACCCGAGGCCTTCGTCGGCGACGGCATCCCCGCCCGGCCGACCGTGCCCGCCCCCGCCGACCCGGTGGACGGCGAGCGCCCGCCCTCCGACGCCGAGTTGACCGCCCGGGTGCGGGCCGGGGACGACTCCGCGTACGAGGAGATCTACCGCCGGCACGCCGACTCGGTGCGCCGCTACGCGCGCACCTGCTGCCGGGACAGCTTCACCGCCGAGGACCTGGCCGGCGAGGTGTTCGCCCGCACGCTGCAGGCGCTGCGGGCCGGCAAGGGCCCGGAGTTCGCCGTCCGCGCCTACCTGCTGACCGCGGTGCGCAACGTCGCCGCCGCCTGGACCCGCAGCGAGCGGCGCGAACAACTCGTCGACGACTTCAGCGTGTTCGCGCAGACCTCGGCCGCCACCGTCGACCTCGACCTGGCCGATCCGGGAGCCGACGCCTGGGCGATGGCACTCGCCGACCAGCGCATGGTGATGCAGGCCTACGCCGAACTGCCCGAGGACGACCGGGTGGTGCTCTGGCACACCGAGGTCGAACGGGAGTCCCCCAAGACCGTCGCGGTGATGCTCGGCAAGACCGCCAACGCCACTGCCGTCCAGGCCCACCGGGCACGCGACCGGCTGGCGGCCGGCTTCCTGCAGGCCCACGTGTCGGGCAGCCAGGACCGGGACTGCGAGGCGTACGCCAACCGGCTCGGTGCGTACGCGCGCGGCTCGCTGCGCAAGCGGGCTTCGGCGGAGGTCGGTCGGCACCTGAAGGAGTGCGACCGGTGCACGGCCGCCTGCCTTGAGCTGTCCGAGATCAACCACGGCCTGCGGGCGCTGCTGCCCGGTGGCGTGCTGATCTGGGTCGGGGTCGGCGGCTTCAGCGCCGCCGCGGCCGCCGTGGGCGGGGCGGCGGCGGTCGGAGGTGCGGCCGCGGGAACGGTGGCGGCCACCTCCGCGGCCACCTCGGGCGGCGCCGCCGCCGGGACGGCCGCCGGAGCCGCCGGTGGCGCGGCCGGGTCCGGGGGCGGTAGCGCCGGTGCACTGGCCGGTGAGGGCCTGGGCGCCGCGGCCAAGGCCGGGATCGCCGCCGCCGTCGCCGTGGCCGCGGCCGCCGTTGCCGCGTACGCGCTGACCGGCGGGCCCGAGCCGGCGCCCCCGCAGGCCGCTCCCCCGGTCTCCGCGCCCGCCCTGCCCGCGCCGCCGCCCGTCGCACCGGCCCCGCCGAGCCCGGCCCCGAGCAGCCCCGCGCCGACGCCGTCGGCCGCGCCGCCGCCACCCCGGCCGAGCCCCTCCGCCCCGCCGCCGAGCCCGGCGCCCAAGGCCGTACCGCCGCCCGCGCCGACCAGCCGTCCGCCGGCCCCCAGGCCCACGCCGACGCCCACCCCGACGCCGGTCGTCATGCCGAAGCCGCTGCCCCCCGTCCCGGTGGTGCCGACGCCGACCGTGCCGCCGGTGCCCGTGCCGGAGGTGCCCGAGGTGCCCGTGGTGCCCACCCCGACGCGCCCGCCGGTACCGGTGCCGACGCCCACCCCACCGGCCCCGACCGACTTCTGGGCCGACGACCTCCCGGTGGTGAAGCCGGGCAACAACCGGGTGCCGCCGCCCGGGCCGAGCATCCGGCAGAAGGGCAGCGACTGGTTCTGGCAGCGCGCCGGCGTCTCGATCGGCGGTACCCGGCACGCGCACGGCATCACCGTGCACGCGCCCGCGGCCACCGTGATCGACCTCAACCGCAGCTGCACGTCCTTCGACGGACTGGCCGGGGTGGACGACATCACCGCCTCGCCGGGCGGGGTGGTCTTCTCCGTCCAGGGCGGCGACGGCACCACCCTGTGGAGGTCACCGGTGCTGGCCACCGGGGACGACGCGGTGCCGGTGCACGTCCCGCTCAAGGGGCAGAAGGCGATCCGGCTGGTGGTCACGCCCGCGCACGGCGTCTGGTCGGCGCTGAACGCCGCCGACTGGGCCGCGGCCCGCTTCCGCTGCGACTGACGCGGCCCGGCGCCCGACGCGGTGGAGCGGGCCGCACGACGGCCGGCCCGCGGGCCGGCCGTCACGGCGCGTCAGGTGGGCCGGACGTGGTCCGGCCGGCGACTCAGACCGCGCAGGAGCCGTCCGCGCAGGCCTCGCCGGCCGGGGCGACCTGCACCGGCGCCGGGCGGCGCCCGCCGGTCTCCTCGGCGACCTGCTCCAGCACCTTGCGGAAGGTCTCGGCCTCCTGGCCGCCCTGGACGGCCCACTTGCCCTCGAAGACGAAGGTCGGCACGGCGGTGATGCCCAGCTCACGCGCCTCGGCCAGCTGGGCGCGGACCTCGGCCACCCCCTCGTCCCCGGCCAGGTAGGCCGCCACCCGGTCGCCGTCCAGGCCGGCCGCGACGGCCACCCCGGTCAGCGCGGCGCGGTCGCCGACGTCCACACCGTCGGTGAAGTGCGCCTTGAGCAGCGCCTCCTTCAGCCGGCCCTGGACGGCGGCGCCGTACTCGGCCTCGGCGAGGTGGAGCAGCCGGTGGCCGAGGAAGGTGTTGGCGTGCAGCGCCGCGTCGAAGTCGTACGTGATGCCCTCGGCGCGGCCCAGCTCGGCCACCCGGGCGTCCATCGCGACGGACTGCGGGCCGTAGCGCTCGGCCAGCCAGGCGCGGTGCGGGCTCGCCGTGGCCGGCGCGTCCGGCACCAGCTGGTACGGCCGGTAGACCACCTCGACGTCCTCCTTGCCCGCGAAGCCGTCGAGCGCCTCCTCGAAGCGGCGCTTGCCGATGTAGCACCAGGGGCAGGCGATGTCGGAGTAGATCTCGACCTTCATGACGCGGGTTCTCCAGGGGGTGGGGAGGATGTCTTCCGAGATGGATGAACGGTGAACCATCTCGGGACATTCCCGGCGCCGGCGGCCCCGCCCCGGGGTCAGGGGCCCGCGGGCGCGGGGACGACCAGCACCGGGCAGGCCGCGTGGTGGACGGCGGCCGAGCTCACCGAGCCCAGCAGCAGCCGGGCGAACCCGCCGTTGCCCCGGGTGCCCAGCACCAGGGTGTGCTGCCGGGTCGAGGCCGCCAGCAGCACCTCGATCACGTTCCCGAGCACCACGTGCAGCGACAGCTCCCCCCGGTACGTCCGGGGCCGGGCCTGCTGCACCGCCTCCACCGCCCGGCGCAGGCCGTCGGCCATGCTCTCGACCAGCGTCTCGACGCTCTCCTGCACCAGCTCGGCCATCCCCGGCGGGTAGCCGGCCGGCGCCGGGTTCACCACCGCGAGCACGTACAGCGGCAGGCCGAACCGCTCCGCCTCGGTCATCGCCCGGTCCAGCGCCCAGAGCGAGCCGTCCGAACCGTCGCAGGCCGCCAACACCCCGGGCGCACGGCCCGTCGGCGGCCGGCCGAGCACCGACAGGACGACGGGGACGGACGGATCCGGACTGGCGCTGGTCACCACGGCCTCCACGGGAAGCGGACGGGTAGGGGGACGGACGGGCACGGGCAGGACGGGCACGGGCACGGGCTGGCACAGGCAGGGGCAGGGGCAGGGACAGGCAGGCACAGGAACAGGCAGGGGCAGGCAGGAACGGACGGCGCATCCGGGACTCGGGCGTCCGGGACGGGGCGGACGAAGGCTCGGGCCATAATCGCCCGCCCGGCCCGTCCGGGCGGGCCAGCCGCGCCGCACGGCGCGTCCGCCACCGCCCCACGCGCCACCCGCGGCGCCCTCCGGCCGGGGCGCGCCGTGCTCAGGCGAAGCGGGCCGGGGCCAGCGCGGGGCGTTCGGCGACGGGCAGGCCGGTCCAGCAGGCGCCGTGCCGGCGGGCCCGGACGCGGCGGAGCCAGAGCTCGGCGGAGACGAGTTCGGCGAGGCCCGCGAGGTCACCGGGCGGCAGGTCGGCGCCCGGATCGGCGGAGCGGGCCAGCCCGGCCCGGACGGCGGCGAGGTCGATCAGGCCCGCCTCGGCCAGCAGCGGGGCGTCGAACAGTTCGGCGAGCCCGTCGGCGGCGCGCCGCAGGCCGGCCCGGGCGGGGGCCGTGCGATCGGGGCGCGGGCCGCGGCCCCAGTCGGGCGGCAGGTCGGTGCGGCCGGCGCCGGTCAGGACGGCGTGCAGCAGGGCGGGCCGGGCCCCGGGCTGGAGCCGGACGTCGTCCGGGAGCAGGCGGGCGGCACGGACCACCTGGTTGTCCAGGAACGGCGCGTGCAGCCGCTGCCCCGGCTGTTCGGCGGCGTGCACCAGGGTGCGGAACCCGCGCGCGTGCCGGTGGAGGGCGTAGCGGGCCCGGCGCGCGCCCGGTGGTTCCGCGGGCGCCGGCTCGCGCGCCGCCAGCCGCAACCGCAGGGCGACCGCGGAGAGCGCCTCGTCGGAGAGCCAGCGCGCCGCCGGACCGGGCACGCACCAGGCCAGGTCGTCCGCCGACCGCGCCCCGGCCGTACCGCCGCCGTCCGGCCCGTGCCGCAGCGTCAGTCGCACGGCGGCGTCGTCGAGCGCGTCGGCGTAGCGGATCCGGGAGAACCGGTGGGCGGCCCGGATCACCGTGAGCGGGGTGCGCAGCGCGCCGGCCAGCACGCCGGCGGTGGCCCGGTCGGCACCGGCCAGGGCCGCGACCGGGGAGAGCAGTTCGCGCGGGCGGCCGGCCCGGACCAGGTCGGCCAGCCGGGCGGGGTGCCCGTCCAGCACCTGGCGGGCGCCGTAACCGGTGAGGTGGTCGGTGCCGCCGGCGTCGAAGCGGGCCTCGGCGCGGGCGGCGGCGACGAGTTCGGGGCCCGGCTCGTCGGTGAGCCGGCCGGCCTGCGGATCGGCCCGCAGGTCCGCGTACGGGAGGGTGTCGGGGCCGGGGGCGAGCACGGTGTGCCGCAGCCGGGGGAGGTCGGGGGCGAGCACGGTGGCGGCCGGCGTCCCGGTCTCGTCGAGGGTGACGGCGGCCAGTTGTTCGGGGGCGGGGCGGGCGCGGCCCGCCGGCCGGGCCCAGGAGCCCTTCACCGCACCGGTCCTGGCCGCCGCTCCCGCGGCCTCCGGGGTCGCCCGGGCGGTGCCGCCCGGGCCCGGCGCCGGGCCGAGCGGCACCGCGGCGGCGAGCAGGGCGACGGTGGCGGAGGCCGTCCCGTACGAGAGGTCGACGCCCAGCCGGGGCCGCTCGCCGCCGCCCCCGGTGCCGGGCCCGGGGGTGCGGACCCGGGAGCGGACCGACTCCAGCAGGGCTCGGGTGAGTTCGCGGACGGCCGGCGCCTCGCCGCGCTGCTGCGCCGCGGTGGCGGGTTCGTCGTACGCCGAGAGGTACGGGCGGCCGCCGCGGATGGCCAGCGCGTGGCCGGGCGGCACCTGCTGCACCCCGAGGTACGGGGTGCCGGTGCCGAGCGCCTCGGGGGATTCCGGGCAGGCGAGCCGGGCGGCCAGGTGGCCGGTGTCGAGGGGGGCGCCGACCAGGTCGGCGAGCGGGAGGGCGGCGGTGGCGTACGCGGTGCCGCCGGCCCAGGGGGTGTGGAAGACGGGCCGGGCGCCGGCCAGGTCGGTGAGCAGCACGGTGGACCGGGTGCCGGTGCGCAGGACGACGGTGTAGCTGCCGGGCCAGGCGGTCAGGTGGCGGACGGCGCCGCCGCGGGCGGCGGCCAGGCCGGCGGCCAGCTCGGCGTCGGAGGCGCCGCAGTGGCCGAGCACGGCGAGCCGGGTGGTGGCGGGGGTGTCCTCGACGGGGTCGGGCTCCGCGGGGCCGGTGGTGACCGTGGCGGGGGTGCCGGGGCGCAGGACGGCGAGCCGGATCTCCTCGGGGCGCCAGTCGCCGACCGCCCAGAGCGGGTTGGGCCCCTGCCAGAGGGGGCGCGCGGCGATCGGCACCACCACGCCGGGCGCTTCGTGCGCCGGGGCGCCCGCCCGGGGTGTGCCCGTGCTCCAGCCCGTCAGCCACCGCATCGCGCCTCCACCGGACGAGGACCTGCCGCCGTACGGCGCGTCCGTCACCGGGGCAGCCCCGGCCGGCCCGTGGCGCGCCGCGGCGGCCGCCCACCTCGATTCCGGCGCGCCGTCAGGAGACATCGTGCCACCGGTCGGCGCTCCCGTGACCGGAGTTGGTGTTTCCGGTCCGTTCGGGGGCGGCTCCCGGCGGCTCCGCGGCCGGGCGGGCCGGGCCTTCCCCTCCCCGGCCCGGACCGCCCGGACGTCCGCCTTGTCATGGCCATCGCTACATGGCCGAAAGGCGTCGTTCGGCCCGGGAGGGCATCCGCATGCCCTCCCGGACTCCGCCACCGTCCGCGGGGATTGAGACGGCGGCATCCCCCGGCCCGCCGGGTCCTCGACGGCAGGCCGACCCACGACCACCAGCGAATCGCCGACCGGCCGGTCGGGCCAGGGGGCACGGCCGGGCGCACATCGACACAGGACCGGAGCACAACGCTCCGGCGCGCGGCCGGACCGCCCCCGCGCGGCCGGTTCCGGGCGGTCCGGCCAACTCCGCCGGACCGCCCGCCGGGTGACCGGCCCGCCCGCACCGGGTGCGCGATCCCGCCATCCGGAATGCGGCCTCTTAACCCTCGGAACGCGTCCGACTACTCTAGGTACAGCAGCTACGGCCCGGTGCCGCCCGGGCCCCGCGCACAAGGCCGCAGGAGGTGCCGCCGCCACCATGACCGTCAGCCCACGCGGACCGAACGAACGGCTCGGCACGCTCCTGACCCTCGCCCAGATCAGCAACGCCGGCCTGGCCCGCAGGGTCAACGACCTCGGCGCCCAGCGCGGGCTGACGCTGCGCTACGACAAGACCTCGGTGGCCCGCTGGGTCAGCAAGGGCATGGTCCCGCAGGGCCCCGTCCCGCACCTGATCGCCACCGCGATCGGCGGCAAGCTCGGACGGCCGGTGCCGCTGGAGGAGATCGGCCTCGGCGACACCGACCCGGCGCCCGAACTCGGCCTGGCCTTCCCGCGCGAGGTGTCCGAGGCGGTCCGCTCGGCCACCGACCTGTGGCGGGTCGACCTCGACCTGCGCCGCGGCCCCGGCGGCGGCCGCTGGAGCGACAGCCTGGCCGGCACCTTCTCGGTCGCCGCCTACGCGACTCCGGTCTCCCGCTGGCTGATCACCCCGGCGGACGGCTCGGTGGCCCGCGAGGTGGCCCGGACGCCTGCCGAGCCGGGCTCGTACCGGGTGGGCCACTCGGACGCCGCCAAGCTCCGCGAGGCGGCCCAGGAGGCCCGCCGGTGGGACTCCAAGTACGGTGGCGGGGACTGGCGTTCCTCGATGGTGCCGGAGTGCCTGCGGGTCGAGGCGGCGCCGCTGCTGCTCGCCTCGTACAGCGACGCGGTCGGCCGGGCGCTGTTCGGGGCGACGGCCGAACTCACCAGGCTGGCCGGGTGGATGGCCTTCGACACCGGCCAGCACGAGGCCGCCCAGCGCTACTACATCCAGGCCCTGCGGCTCGCCCGGGCCGCCGCCGACGTGCCGCTCGGCGGCTACGTGCTGGCCTCGATGAGCCTGCAGGCCGGCTACCGGGGCTTCGCGGAGGAGGCGGTCGACCTCGCCCAGGCCGCGCTGGAGCGCAACCGCGGGCTGGCCACCGCCCGCACCATGAGCTTCTTCCACCTGGTCGAGGCGCGGGCCCAGGCCAAGGCGCGCAACGCGGCGGCGTGCGCAACGGCGCTCGGCGCCGCCGAGAACGCGCTCGAACGGGCGCGCGCCGGGGATCCCGACCCGGCCTGGATCGACTTCTACGCCTACGACCGGCTGGCCGCCGACGCCGCCGAGTGCTTCCGCGACCTCGGAGTGCCCTCCAAGGTCCGGCAGTTCACCCGGGAGGCGCTGGCCCGGCCGACCGAGGGCTTCGTCCGCTCGCACGGGCTGCGCCTGGTGGTCTCCGCCATGGCCGAGGCCGAGGCGGGCAACCTGGACGCGGCGGTCGCGGCCGGCGAGCGGGCGGTCGAGGTGGCCGGGCGGATCTCCTCCCAGCGCAGCCGCGAGTACGTGGTGGAGATGCTCCGCCGCCTGGAGCCCTTCCAGGGCGAGCGCCGGGTCCGGGAACTGACCGAGCGGGCCCGCTCGATCCTGGTCGCCCCGGCGTAGCTCCGCCCCCGGGCACCCCGCGGACGGCCGGGCCCGGCGGGCCCGGCCGTCGGCGTGTGCGCACCCGCGCGGATGCGGGCCCGGAGACGCCCACGTCATCGCGGTGCTGACACAATCATGTCCATGCCATAGCATGGTGCGTTGCCCCTCAAGTGCGCCCCAGTGCGCCCCAGCGCGACAAATCCCCCGAACCCGTTCCGCGGCGCCCCAAACATCCCGGCCCCGCGATTCCCGGCTCAAGTTCTTATGCCCCCGCAAGGTCTTCTTATTTGAGACCGGGTTTGTGCGGCTGGTTAAGTGTTGCCCGGCGCCGCGGTCCGAGTGACCGCCCGAGGCTGCCACAGACCAGTTGTATTCCACAGGGGGGGAATTATGACAACTGTCCAGGAATTCGCGCGCCCGGATTCGGGCCTCGCCGCACCGGCCGTATTCGAGCCGATCCGGCTGGAGGCCGGCCGCGCGGACATCGTGAAGCTGGAAAAGCTCATCCGGGAGGGCGCCCGCGCCTTCAACGAGGACTTCGACGACGACGCCCACCTCGACGAGGTCATCCCGAAGCCCTGGGGCTACGAGTACCGCGCCTTCGTCGACGACTACTTCGACCTCTGGTCGCTCCACATCGACGGCCGGCACAGCACCTCCGTGCACGTACACCCCCGGAAGCTGACCTACCTGCTCTGCCTCGGCGGCACCGGCGTCACCACCGGCCTGAACCGCGAGGACGTCCCGGTCAGCGAGGGAACGATCCTGCGCATCGCCCCGGGCGCGTTCCACGGCACCCGCAGCACCGGCGACGAGCCGCTCGAACTCATCGAGGTCGAGGTGCCGCGCAACAAGTTCGACCTGGTCCGCCTGCAGGACGACTACAACCGCGCCGGCACCGCGTACGAGACCAGCTCGCTGGAGGAGCCCCAGCACCCGATGCGGAAGGTCCCCGCTTACCCGAACACCCGGATGCGCGCGCAGACCCCGGACCGGCGTTTCCGCTTCGAGCTCCGCACCGGTATGGACATCTTCTACCGCCCCCGCGCCGAGGACATCTTCTACATTCCGCTGCACATCGCGGGCGTCGTCACCAGTGACGTCGAAATCCTCACCGGGCACCCCGAGGACAACCGCCGGCCGAAGACCGACCAGCAGTACCTCTCCATCAGCAAGAATTTCTGACCTGGCAGCAGGAATCCACCCGGCCGTCCACATCGAAACAGGAGAAAAAGAAATGTCCCGCAACGCTGTCATCATCACCGGCCCCGGCTTCCAGGACCACGACGTCGTCTTCACGTACTACCGCCTCATGGAGGAGGGCTGGAACGTCGACGTGGCGACGAAGAACGCCGCCGCGGTCACCGGCAAGTACGGCATTCCGCTGCCCATGGACAAGACCGCCCGCCCGCTCATCTCCTTCGAGGACCTCTCCGTCGACCAGTACGACGTCGTGATCCTCACCGGCGGCCACGAGGCGCCGGACCGGGTCCGCCAGGACCGCAACGTCCTGGACTTCGTCGCCGGCATGGACAAGGCCGGCAAGGTCGTCGCCGGCCTCTGCCACGGCCCCTGGATCATGGTCAGCGCGGGCGTCCTGCGCGGCCGCAAGGCCTGTGCCTACATCGGTCTGCGCGACGACGTCATCAACGCCGGCGCCGACGTGGTGGACAGCGACGTCATCGTCGACGGCAACATCATCACCTGCTCCTACTACGGCTACATGGGCACCTTCATGCGGGCCGTCTTCGAGACCGCCGAGAAGCTCGCCGCCGAGAAGCAGGCCGTCTGATGGGCCGCCCCGCCGAACTGCTGGCGCTCGACTTCGACGGGGTGATCTGCGACGCCCTGGAGGAGTGCGCCCTGGTCACCTGGCTCGGCGTCAACCACCACGACCGCACCGTCACCGGTCCGGAGCAGCTGCGCCGCCTCCCGGCGGACTTCGTCGAGCGGTTCCGCAAGGTGCGCGACTACTCCCGGCTGCTGGACCACTTCGTGGTGGCCCACCTGCCGGAGGCCGCCAACATCGCCTCGCAGGCCGACTACGACCGGCTCTTCGAGGCGCTCTCCCCCGACTACGTGCGCCGGTTCACCGAAGCGGCCACGGCCGCCCGGGACTGGCTGCGCACGCAGGAGGGCGAGTTCTGGCTGGACCTGCACACCCTGTACCCGGGCATCCCCGAGCTCCTCCGCCGCTACAGCGGATCCGTCGTCATCGTCACCGCGAAGGACGCCGACTCCGTGCACGCCATCCTGGGCCGGCACGGCCTGGACGACACGGTGGCCGAGGTGTTCGGCGAGTGCGGCCGCAAGGCCGAGGTGGTCCAGGAGGTCTCCGCACGCTGGGGCGTCCCGCTGACGGACGTCACCTTCGTCGACGACAACCTGACCAACGCGCTGCGGGTCGCCGAGACCGGAGCCCGGTCGCGCTGGGCCCAGTGGGGCTACCAGACGCCCGAGCACCGGGCCGAGGCCGAACGCCTCGCCCTGGTACCGCTGCAGATCGCGGACCTGGCGCAGCTCGCCCCTGTGGCGGTCTGACCCGCCACCCCAGGACGCGTGGTGGGGCGGTCCGGGACCGGCGCCCCCGACGGCCCCGGACCGCCCCACCACGCAGGTTCCCCGTCGGCCGGCCGCGCCCCGCGGCCGGCCGGCCGACCCGCTCGGCACCGACACGTCACCACCGACACGTCATCACCGAACCCGGAGATCCCCGGCCCCGGAGATCCACCGGTCCCAGAGATCCGGAGGGCGACCCCATGACCACGGCAGAGCAGCTGCCGGCCCAGGCCGACGGCGCGGAGAACCCCCGCCGGCCCCGGGCAGCGCGGCCGTCCACCCCGTTGCCCCGCCAGCTGGCGCTGCTGGTGCTCCTGGCCGCGACCGTCCCGGCCCAGCTCTACCTCGCCATCCCGGTCGCCGAGTCCGTCCGGCAGGACTTCGGCACCGGCACCGCGGCCGCCGCCTGGACCGGCAGCGCCTTCTCCTTCGCCTACGCGGTGGGCTTCCTGCTGTTCGGCCCGCTCTCCGACCGGTTCGGACGCCGGCCCGTGCTGGTGCTCGGCGCGCTCGCGACGGCCGCCACCACCGCCGCCGTCTCGCTGGCACCGGACTTCGGCTGGCTGCTCGCCCTCCGGGTGCTCCAGGGGCTGGCCGCGTCCACCTTCGCACCGGTGGCCCTCGCCTACGTCGCGGAGAACGCCCCGGCGGCCCGCCGGCCCGTGATGCTGTCCTTCGTGACGACCGGGCTGCTCGGCTCCGGCCTCGTCGGGCAGGTCTTCGGCCAGGCCGTCGTGGACCACGCCTCCTGGCGCGCCGCGTTCTGGCCGGCCGCGATCGTCTACGCCCTGGGTGCGCTCGGCCTGTGGCGCCTGCTCGCACCACCGCGGCCCAACCCGGCCGCCACCCTGCCCGGCGTGCTCCGCGCGGCCGGGCGACTGCTGCGCGACCCGGCCGCCCTCGCGGTGTTCGCCGCGGCGCTCACCGTGTTCGGCAGCTTCGTCGCCCTGTACGCGGTGCTCAACCAGCACCTGACGGACGACCGCGGCTTCGGCACCTCCGGGATCCTCGCCGTCCAGGCCCTCGGCGCGATCGGCCTGGCCGCCTCCCCCCTGGTCAACCGGCTGGCCGGTGGCCAGGGGCCGAGCCGCCTGGGCGTGGCCGGCTTCCTGACCGCCGCCACCGGGCTCGCCCTCGCGCAGGCCGAACCGCTGCCGCTGCTCGTCCTCGGCACGGTGGTGTACGTCGCGGGGATCAGCCTGGTCGTCCCCGCCCTGGTCGGGCTGCTGCACCGGATCGCGCCGCAGTCCGGCGGGGCCGCGGTCTCCTTCAACACCTTCGTCCTGTTCGTCGGCGCGTCGGTGGGCGAGATCGCCGCCGCGCACACCGGCTACCGGACGATGCTGACCGTGCTCTGCGCCGCCCTGCTGCTGGCGGCCGCCTCGGTGTACTCCACCGGGCGCCGGACCAACGCCGGCTGACCCGCTCCGGGCGCCTCCCCCCTCGCCCCGCGCCGTGCGGCCGCTCGTTCGGCAGCCCCCGCCCGCCGACTCCCCGCACCACCGACTCCCCGTACCGCCCCCGTTCGCCGACTCCCCTTGCCACAGAAGAGGTTGACTACCATGCTCACCCGTCATCGGCTCGCCCTCTCGCTCACCGCCGCACTGGCCGTCAGCGCCGCCCTCGCGCCCCAGGCGCTGGCCAACTCCCCGCAGCCGGCCCGGACCTCGGTGACCCACCTCGGCCTCGCCGCCGGCCAGCAGCCGGAGAACTTCGTGCTGCGCCCCGACGGCACGCCGGTGCTCACCTTCGCGCTGACCGGCCAGGTCGCCGAGCTCACCCGTCGCGGCGAGGTGCGGGTGATCGCCCAGCTGCCGACGCCGGCCAACGGCGACACCCCCGTGCTGCACAGCAAGGCGTTCGCGGCCGGCATCGACCGGACCCGCGACGGCTCGCTGTACGTCGCGCTCAGCACCGGCACCGCCGACGCCACCGGCATCTGGCGGATCGCGCCCGGCCGCAAGCCGCAGCGCATCGTCGCGCTGCCGGCCACCGCGCTGCTCAACGGCCTCGCCGTGGACGAGCGGGGCGGCTGGCTCTACGTGGCCGACTCCGTGGGCTCCACCGTCTGGCGCGCCCCGCTCAAGGGCGGCGAGGCGACGGCGTGGTACCGCTCGGACGCCCTCGCACCGTCGGCCGGCTTCCTGGGGGCGAACGGCCTGCGCCTGCACGACGGCGACGTCTGGGTCTCCAACCTGGACACCGGCTCCCTGCTGCGGATCCCGGTGGGCCGGCGCGGTGCCGCGGGCCGGGCCGAGACGGTCGCCACCGGGCTGGGCGCGGTCGACGACTTCGCGTTCACCGGCCGCGGCGACGAGCTGCTGGTCACCGACATCAAGGGCAACCGCCTCCTGAAGGTCCGCCCGGGCCGCTCGGGCAACGCCGTCTCGACGGTGCTCAGCGCCGCGAACGGGCTCTCCAACCCCACCGCCGTCGCCGTCCAGGACGACCGGGTGACGGTCACCAGCGCCGCCTACTTCACGCAGTCCGACCCGAACGTCATCAGTCTCAAACTCGCCCGCTGACCACATGGCAGGAGCCGTACACGATGTCACCCACGGCAGTCTGGGCAGGGCCGGTGCACGGCTTCGAGGACCGGCGGCTCCCGCGCATCGCGGGGCCGTCGGGCCTGGTCATCTTCGGCATCACCGGGGACCTGTCCCGCCGGAAGCTGCTTCCGGCCGTCTACGACCTCGCCAACCGAGGCCTGCTCCCGCCGGGCTTCGCCCTGATCGGGTTCGCCCACCGCCAGTCGCCCGGCGACGACTTCGCCCAGCAGGTGCGCGACGCCGTCCGCGCCAACGCCCGCACTCCCTTCCGCGAGCACGTCTGGCAGCAACTGGCCGGGTGCATACGGTTCGTGGAGGGGGACTTCGAGGACGAGAACTCCTACCGGCGGCTGGCCGAGGAGGTCGCGGCGGCGAGCACCCGGGGCACCGGGGGCAACTTCGCCTTCTACCTCTCCGTACCGCCCAGGTACTTCCCCAAGGTGGTCCTCCAGCTCGGCCAGCACGGCCTGGCCACGCCGGCGCCCGGCTCCTGGCGGCGGGCGGTGGTCGAGAAGCCCTTCGGCCGCGACCTCTCCTCCGCCCGCGAGCTGAACCGGATCCTGCAGGAGGTCTTCCCGCCCGGGGAGGTCTTCCGGATCGACCACTACCTCGGCAAGGAGACCGTCCAGAACATCCTGGCGCTGCGCTTCGCCAACACGCTGTTCGAGCCGCTCTGGAACCGCACCTACGTCGACCATGTGCAGATCACCATGGCCGAGGACATCGGCATCGGCAACCGGGCCGGCTACTACGACGGCATCGGCGCCGCCCGCGACGTCGTCCAGAACCACCTGCTCCAACTGCTGGCGCTCACCGCCATGGAGGAGCCCGCCTCCTTCGACGCCGAGGCGCTCGCCGCCGAGAAGGCCAAGGTGCTGGCCTCCGTCCGGCTGCCCGAGGACTTCGGCCGGGACACCGTCCGCGGCCAGTACACGGCCGGCCGGCAGGGCGACGCACCGGCCGTCGGCTACCTGGACGAGGACGGCATCGCCCCCGGCTCCAGGACCGACACCTATGCCGCGCTCAAGCTGGGCATCGACAACCGCCGCTGGGCGGGCGTGCCGTTCTACCTGCGCGCCGGCAAGCGGCTGGCCCGCCGGGTCACCGAGATCGCGGTGGTCTTCCAGCGTGCCCCGTACCTGCCCTTCGACGCCGGGGCGACCACCGAGCTCGGGCAGAACGCCCTGGTCGTCCGCGTCCAGCCGGACGAGGGCGCGACCCTGCGGTTCGGCTCCAAGGTGCCCGGCAGCTCCTTCGAGGTCCGGGACGTCACGATGGACTTCGCGTACGGCGCGTCCTTCACCGAGTCCAGCCCGGAGGCGTACGAGCGGCTGATCCTCGACGTCCTGCTCGGCGACGCCAACCTGTTCCCGCGCCACGAGGAGGTCGAGCTCTCCTGGCAGATCCTCGACCCGGTCGAGGCGTACTGGGAGAACCACGGCCGGCCCGCCCGGTACCCGGCCGGCAGCTGGGGCCCGGCCGAGGCGGACGAGCTGCTCGCCCGGGACGGCCGGAGCTGGCGGCGGCCGTGAGACCGGGCCCGGCCGGCACCACCGACGCGGCCCGCGCCGCCCGCCCCGCCCCCGATCCCCGGACCATCCACGACCCTGGAGCCCGTATGAACCCGCCGACCCCGCTGAAGCCGTCGACCCCGCCCGCCCCGACGGCCTCGACGACCCCGCCGAGCGGCAAGAAGGTCCTGTTCGTCCTGACCAGCCACGGCGAGCTCGGCGACTCCGGCGAGCCGACCGGCTTCCACCTCGGCGAGACGGTCGAGCCCTGGCAGATCCTGCGCGAGGCCGGTCACACCGTCGACTTCGTCTCGGTCCGCGGCGGCATGCCGCCGATGATCGGCCACGACCCGGCGGACGCCACGCACCGCGACTTCCTGGCCGCCGCGGACGGCGGCGCGCTGATCGCCGGCGCCGGCCGCCCCGAGGACGTGGACGCGAAGGCCTACGACGCCGTCTACTTCGTCGGCGGGCACGGCACCATGTGGGACTTCCGGGACCACCCGGCCATCGGGTCGATCGCCCGGACGGTGTACGAGAACGGCGGCGTGGTCTCCGCGATCTGCCACGGACCCGCCGCCCTGGTGGACGTCCGGCTCGCCGACGGCAGCCACCTGGTGGCCGGCCACCGGCTGACGGCGTTCTCCGACGAGTCCGAGGCCTCCCGCGGGCTGGACACCGTGGTGCCGTTCGCCCTGCAGACCGCGCTGGAGGAGCGGGGCGCCGTCTACAGCTGTGCGCCCGACCGGCAGCCGCACGTCGTGGTGAGCGGGCGTCTGGTCACCGGCCAGAACCCGCAGTCCGGTGCCGGCCTCGGCCGGTCCGTCGCCGCCCTGCTCGCGGACTGACGGCCCCCCGTCGCCGTCGCCCGCCCGGATCAGACCGCCGCGTACCCGCTCAGCACGCGGTTGGTCAGCAGCGGTACCGCCCGCTCCACCACCAGCGTGCGGTAGTGCTCCGACTTCTGGTGCGAGGCGACGGCGGCCTCGTCCGCGTACTCCTCGACCAGCAGGAACTCAGCGGGGTTCGCGACCGAACGCAGTGGCCGGTAGCCGAGACATCCCGGCTCCGCGAGGCTCGCCTCGGCGAGCACCGGAAGCAGCTCCGCTATTTCTTCCTCGGCACCCGCCCGGACGGTCCAGTTGGCCACAATGAGAACAGACATCGAGCACTCCTCGCGAAGTTGGTCGGACATTGTCTGAACTCATTGAAACGCCCCGCGGAAGGATCGTGCAAATAGCTTCTGCTATTCGTGCGATAAGGCCAGCTATTTCATTCCGGCCACGGCGGCGGGGCGCCGCAGCCAGTGCTCGGGCAGCGGCCGGCCGGACGCCAGCAGCATGCCGGCCGCCGCGAGGTCCGCGGCGGACGCCGGGTTCTGGCCGGTGACCAGCTGCCCGTCCACCACCACGTGGCTGCGGAACGGATCCCCGGCCTCGTACCGGGCGCCGGCCGCGGTGAGCGCCTCGTCGAGGAAGTACGGCACGTGCTGGTCCAGGCCGACGGCCCGCTCCTCCTCCCGGGTGAAGGCGGTGACCCGGCGGCCGGACAGGAAGGGCTGCCCGTCGGGCAGTTCGACACCGAGCAGCGCGGCCACCCCGTGGCAGATCGCCGCGACCGGCCCCGGACCGGCGGCGTAGGCGGAAAGGAAGCCCTTCAGGGCAGCGTCTTCGGGCAGATCGAAGATCGAACCGTGCCCGCCGGCGATGAACACGATGCCGTAGTCCTGCGGCCGCAGCCGGTCGGGCGTGGTGGTGCGCTCCAGGCGCTCGCGCACCACGGCGTCCTCCAGGAACATGCGCTGCGGCGGGTCCGAGCGGTCCACCCCGCCCACCGGCGGGCGGCCCGCACGGGTGCTCACGAATTCGAAATCCCAGTCGGCGGCCAGCAGCGCGCGCCAGGGGTAGGCCGCCTCGGGCAGCCAGAATCCGGCAGGCCGCCCGTTCGGCAGCCGCTCGACGCTGCTCAGGACGATGAGCCCCTTGGGCAGTGGGGTGGGCACCGTTGCCTCACTTTCTCTGCACATACTGACCACGTGACGGGAGAATTCGGTTGCCCACCCTATCCCAGTCCTTCGACCTTCAACAGTGTCCGGACGCCCCCCGTGCCGGGCTCATACGGTTGCCTATGCAGGCCATGAAATTAACTATTTGAAGCACTCCGCGCGGGATTCTAGATTCATTGCCGTACCGAGCCACGGCGCACCGAACTGCCCGGTCGCCCAGCTCTTCGCCGGCGCACCACTCGCACATGGCCGGCTCTCGATATCTGTCTTTCCCGGAGGAGTCATCATGGCCAAGAAGGTCCTGTTCGCCCTGACGAGCCACAACGAGCTGGGTGGCACCGGCCGCAAGACCGGCTTCTACGTCCCCGAGGTCGCGCACCCGGCCGCCGTGTTCCGCGAGGCCGGCTACGAGATCGAGTACGTGTCGGTCAAGGGCGGCGCCGCCCCGCAGGACGGCATCAACCCGGACGACACCGTGGTCGCCGCCTTCCTCGGCGACACCGCCACCGCCCGGGCGCTCGCCACCACCCCGGTCGCCGCCGACCTCAAGGCCGCCGACTACGACGTCCTCTACTACGCGGGCGGCCACGGCACCATGTGGGACTTCCCGGACGCGACCGAACTCGCCACCCTGGCCGCCGAGATCTACGAGGCCGGCGGCGTCGTCGCGGCCGTCTGCCACGGCCCGGCCGGCCTGGTGAACCTGAAGCTGAGCGACGGCTCCTACCTCGTCGACGGCAAGCAGGTCTCGTCCTTCACCGACGAGGAGGAGGCGGCCGTCGGCCTCACCGGCGTCGTCCCGTTCCTGCTGGAGAGCACCCTCGCCGACCGCGGCGCCAAGATCACCAAGACCGCCAACTTCGCCGAGCACGCCGTCTCCGACCAGCGCCTGGTGACCGGGCAGAACCCGGCCTCCGCCGCCAAGGTCGCGGAGCTCGCCGTCGCGGCGCTCGCGGCCCGCTGATCCGGGCGTTCCCTCCCCCGCGCCGTTCCGGGGGAGGGAATTGACCTTCGGTGCCCCGATCCCCTGGCACAATGAGCAGGATCAAGAAACCTGGGGGGGATCATCTTGGCGGTTCAGCTCAACTGGCTGCGCACATTTGTCACCGTTTATCGGCTTGGTTCATTCACCAAAGCGGCGCAGAAACTCGGCCTGTCCCAGCCGGCGGTCACCCACCAGGTACGCAATCTGGAAAAGGAACTGGGCCGGGCGCTCTTCGAGCGGTTTCCGCACGGTGCGCAGCCCACGGCCGCGGCCGAGGGCCTGATCCGCGAGGTCCAGGGACCGATCGACGCACTGGGCGGCGTCGTGGACCGCAACTTCGCCGACGCGCCGGCCAGCCGGCCCATCTACGTCGGCGGACCGGTCGAGCTGATGACCACCCGCGTGATCCCGGCGATCAGCGACCTGATCGCGGACGGCGCGCAGTTCCGCTTCTCCTTCGGCCTCGCCGACGACCTGCTCGCCAAGCTCGACCAGGGCGAGCTGGACCTCGTGCTCTCCACCGTCCGGCCGCGCAGCCGCGGCATCGCGGCGACCCCGCTGGTCGACGAGGAGTTCGTCCTGCTGGCCTCGGCCGAGCTGGCCGAGCGGATCCCGCGGGCGCAGCTGGAGGCCGAGGGCCCGTCCGTCCTCGCCAAGCTCGCCCTGATCAGCTACGCCGAGTCGCTCCCGATCATCCGCCGCTACTGGCGCACGGTCTTCGACTCACCCCCGACGATGGCGCCGGCCGTGGTCGTCCCCGACCTGCGCGGCGCGCTCGCGGCCGTCAAGTCCTCGGCCGGCATCTCCGTGCTCCCCACCTACCTCTGCGTGGAGGAGCTGGCCTCCGGCGAGGTCGTCCCGCTGATCGAGCCCGAGATCCCGCCGCTGAACACCTTCTACCTGGCCGTCCGGCAGGGCGATCTCACCCAGGCCGACCTGGCCCTGCTCCACGGGCACCTGCTGCTGAAGGCCCAGCTCTGGAGCTGACCCGGCCCGTCCGCCGGGCCGGCGCCCACTCGACCGGCACCGCCCGCCGTGGCAGCATCGGCGGGCGGGCGGGGGCCGGACGAACCGAGGGGACCGAACGGTGGCTTACGACGTCGACGTACTGGTGGTGGGCGGCGGGATCGTCGGGCTCTCCACGGCCTACGCGCTGACCCGGCAGCGGCCCGGACTGCGGCTCGCGGTGCTGGAGAAGGAGGCCGGTCTCGCCGCGCACCAGACCGGCCGCAACAGCGGGGTCGTCCACAGCGGCGTCTACTACCGGCCGGGCTCGCTCAAGGCCCGGTACGCCGTCGCGGGCGCCGCCGAACTGGTGGAGTTCTGCCGCGCCCACGGCCTCCCGTACGAGGTGACCGGCAAGCTCATCGTGGCCACCGACCGGGCCGAACTGCCCCGGCTGCGGGCGCTCGCCGAGCGCGGCCGGGAGAACGGCATCCCGGTCACCGAGCTGGACCGGTCCGGCATCGCGGAGCACGAACCGCAGGTCGGCGGCATCGCCGGGCTGCACGTCGGCACCACCGGCATCTGCGACTACCCGGCCGTGGCGGCCCGCTACGCGCAGCTGGCCCGCGAGGCCGGCGCGGAGCTGCGGACCGGCACCGAGCTGCGCGCGGTGGCCCGGCGCCCCGACGGGGTGACGGCGCAGACCTCGGGCGGCGAACTGCGCTGCCAGGTCCTGGTGAACTGCGCCGGCCTGCACAGCGACCGGATCGCCCGGCTGGCCGGCGACGACCCGGGCCTGCGGATCGTGCCGTTCCGCGGCGAGTACTACGAACTCGCCGCGGAACGCCGAGGCTTGGTGCGCGGCCTGGTCTACCCCGTGCCCGACCCGGCGTTCCCCTTCCTCGGCGTGCACCTCACCCGGGGCATCCACGGCGACGTGCACGTCGGCCCGAACGCGGTGCCCGCGCTGGCCCGCGAGGGCTACGACTGGCGCACCGCCAGCCCGCGCGACCTGGCGGGGACGATCGCCTTCCCCGGCACCTGGCGGATCGCCCGCCGGCACTGGCGGTACGAGGCGGGCGAGCTGCGCCGCTCGTTGTCCAAGCGGGCGTTCACCAGCGCCGTCCGGCGCCTGCTGCCCGCCGTCACCGCCGAGGACCTGGTGCCGGCCGCGGCCGGGGTCCGCGCCCAGGCCGTCACCCGCGACGGCACCCTGGTGGACGACTTCGCCTTCGCCGGCTTCGACCCGGACGACGCCCGCTCCACCCGGCGGCTGGTGCACGTGCTCAACGCGCCCTCGCCGGCCGCCACCGCCTCGCTGCCGATCGGCCGCGAGGTGGCCCGCCGGGCGCTGGCCGCCCTGGCGGCGGGCGGCTGACCGGGCCGACGGCCGGGCGGACGGCCGGCTGCCGCGGGGCGGCCCGGCGCGGGGACGCCCGGGGTGCGGGTGCGAGGTACGGGCGCGGGTGCGGGGTGTGTCACAGGCCCTCGGCCGGTTCCGCCGGGCCCCGTAGAATCGGGTGATTGTGACTGCCACCGCCCCGATCCCCCAGCAATCGCCCTCCGCCCGGCTCTCCGCCGCGCCGGCCGGCTACCCCGCGCCGATGTACCCGCACCGGGCCACCGAGGCCCAGCACAGCGAGCGGCGCATCCGCAGCTTCCAGCCGCGCCGGGGCCGGATGACCAACGCCCAGGCGGGCGCGCTGGACCGGGGCTGGGAGCGGTACGGCATACCGATCGACGGCAGCCCGCTCGACCTGCAGGAGCTCTTCGGCGGCCTCCCCGTCACCCTGGAGATCGGCTTCGGCATGGGCGAGACCACCGCCGCGATGGCCGCCGCCGATCCGGCCGCGGGCATCCTCGCCGCCGACGTCCACACCCCCGGCCACGGCAACCTGCTCGGGATGCTGGAGCGCGCCGGCTCGCCGAACGTCCGGCTCGCCGCCGGCGACGCGGTGATCCTGCTGCGCGACATGCTCCCCGACGCCTCGCTGGCCGGCCTGCGGGTCTACTTCGCCGACCCGTGGCCCAAGCCCAAGCACCACAAGCGCCGGCTGGTCCAGCCGTCCTTCCTGGACCTCGTGCTGCCCCGGCTCGCCGCCGGCGCCCTGGTGCACTGCGCCACCGACTGGGAGCCGTACGCCGAGCAGATGCTGGAGGTGCTCTCGGCCTCCGCGGAGCTGGAGAACCTCCACCCCGAGGGCGACGGCACCGGCTGGCTGGAGCCCGCCGACCACCCGGACGGCAGCATCCCCGGTTACGCGCCGCGGCCGGACTGGCGGCCGGTCACCAAGTTCGAACGGGCCGGCCTCGCCAAGGGCCACGTGGTGCACGACCTGCTGTTCCGCCGCCGCTGAACCACCGCCGGGTGTTCGACCCGGCGACCGCACCGCACCGGGCCCGCCCGGACCGGCCCGCCCCCGGACGAGGGGATTGCTCCCGACTCCTCCCGGCGGGCCGGTGCCGTGGCCTACCCTGTGCCGGGTGAGCAGCCCGTCCGGCGGCGGGTACCGGACCACCGTCCGGGCCGCCGCCGACGCCCGAGAGATGCCCACGCGCACCGCCGGCACCCGCACCGTCCCGGGGCCCCGGGGGCGCCGGGCCGGTCGGACCGTGCCCCGGCGGCCCGCCGCACCGCCCGCCGCACCGCCGTTCGCGGCCGGCCCGCCCCGGCTGCCGCGCCCCGTCCGCCGGGTCGCGCTCTCCTCCGTCACCGCGACCGCCGTCCTGACGCTGGCCGGCTGCGGCGTGCTGATCCTGCACCTGGTGCACCGCCAGACCGGCACCACGGGGCTGCTGGTCGGCCTCGGCCTGGCGCTGATCCCGCTGCCGTTCGTACTCGGCGGCCTCGCCTGGCTCAACCAGACCGCCCGGGTGCCGCTGCGGCACACCGTCTTCTGCCTCGGCTGGGGCGCCTTCGCGGCGACCACCGCCGCGATCCTCGCCAACGGCTGGACCAGCAGCTACCTGACCTCCCACCAGGGCAGCCTGGGCGAGATGCTGGGCGCCGACCTCGTCACCCCGGTGATCGAGGAGAGCGCCAAGGGCGCCGCGCTGCTGATCCTGCTGCTCCCGCTCGGCCAACGGCTCCGATGTCCCGGCGGCCGTGCCGACCGCCCCTGCGCGACCGTCCTGCACCGGCTCCCCGGCCCCCGGCAGCCCCGCCCGTACGACCGGCGGCCCGCCCTGCCGCACGCCCGCGGCCGGCTGCGCCCCTACCTGCGCCCGCTGCCGTACCTGCGCCCCTATCCGCTCACCCACGACCGGCCGCGCGCCCGGGCCCGCCCCCGCACGCTGGCCGCCGGGGTGGTGCTCGGCGGGATCACCGCCTGCGGCTTCGCCTTCACCGAGAACGCGCTCTACCTGGGCCGCGCGTTCACCGACGACCAGCAGCAGCGGCTGGACAGCATCGGCCTGGGCGAGTCGCCCAGCCTGCGGGACTTCGACAGCACGGTGCAGACCTTCGTCCTGCGCGGCCTGCTCTCGCCGTTCGCCCACCCGCTGTTCACCGCCCTCACCGGGCTGGGCCTGGCCGTCACGCTGACCACCGGCCGCCGCTGGCTGGCCCGGCTGGCCGCGCCGGCCGGGCTGCTGCTCGCGATGGCACTGCACGGCACCTGGAACGCCGCCGCCGACCTCGGCACGCACGGCTTCCTGCTGGTCTACGCGGTGCTGATGGTCCCCTGCTTCGGTGCGCTGCTCTGCTTCGCCGCCTGGGCCAGGGCCCGGACCGTCCGGCCCCGCGACCGGCCCCGGGCCCGCCCGCCGGGACCGCCCGGGCCGGGTGGCTGAGGAAGCGATTTCCCATCCGGGCGACTTCCCCGTAGTGTGGTGTTCACCGACGCGGGGTGGAGCAGCTCGGTAGCTCGCTGGGCTCATAACCCAGAGGTCGCAGGTTCAAATCCTGTCCCCGCTACTCAGTAGCCGGAAGGCCCGGAGGATTCGTCCTCCGGGCCTTCCGCGTTCCCGGACGTTCCCGCACGTTCCCTGGCGCGCCCGTCGTCGCGCCGCAGCCCGGAAGGGCCGGTCACCGGGCCGCGAATAATCCGTTGCCCTCCTTCCGGGGGGCTGCCTACAGTGGCGGCACACTGAAAGGAGGTGATCCTGGTTGAGTACCGTCAGGATGTGTGAGGTGGCTGCTCGCTAGAGCCGCCCCTGCCTGCGTAGGGGGAGGTCCTAGGCCTCCGGCAGGCGAAATCCCAAGCAGTCACCCGGCCCGTGGGCTCACCGGAACATCCCCGGTGCCTCGGCGCAGGCCCCTCACAGGGCCGGCGCGGAGGAGCAGCCCACGGGCTGTCTGCATGTCCGGGGCCTTCACCGGGCCCTTCCCCCTCCCCACGACCCACGGCCCACGCCCGGCCCCCGGGTGGCCGCCCCCGGCCCGGCCGACGGCCCCGGCGGGCGTTCCGGGCGGCCGCTTCCGGCGCTAGAGTCGGCCCGGATCCGGAGCGGAGCGGTACGGGCACAGGGGGTACGCGATGGCGAGGACGACCCGGCGGGGCGGGGGCGGTGCGGCCGTACGCGCGGTGCAGCGCGGAGCGGCCCTGGCACTGCCCGGGGTGGGGGTGCTCGGGCTACTGCTGTTCTCGCTCGGCCGCGCGCACGTCTGGCAGGCGCTCGGCGGCGGCCTGGTGGTGGCCGCGGCCTCGGTCGTGCTGGGCGGCGCGCTGGGGTTCCTGTTCGGGGTGCCGCGGGTGCGCGGTACCGGCCCGGACGGCGACGCGCACGGCTCGTACGCGCCGAACACCAATCTGGAACAGGTGTCGGACTGGCTGACCAAGGTGCTGCTGGGCGTGGGGCTGACCCAGCTCGGCTCGCTGGGCGAGCGGCTGCACCAGCTGGGCTCCGCGCTGGCGCCGGCGCTGGGCGGCGAGGAGGGCACGGTGCCGTTCGCGGCAGCGCTCGTCCTCTACTTCCTGGTGTCCGGCTTCCTGGCCGGCTGGCTGGTGACCAGGCTGGCCCTCCCCCAGGTGCTCTCCGACGCGGACCGGGCCCTGGACCTCTTCCTCGCCGGCCAGGACCGCGACCGCAAGGGCGACAAGGTGGGTGCGGACGACCTGCGGGTGCGGGCGATGCAGCACCTGGGCCTGCTGGGCGGCAGCGCGGAACGGGCCGACGAGCTGGCCGGCCAGCTGCCCCCGAGCACCGCGTCCGGACCGGAGAGCGTGGTGGCCGAGGTCCGCTCGACGGCGCGGCGCTCGGCGCTCACCGCGGAGCAGGTCCGCGCGCTCTTCGCGGACGGCTCCGAGGGGCGCCGGATCCAGGCGCTGGCCCTGATGCAGGGCGACCCGGCGCTCGCCGACCTCGCGAGCGTGCTGGAGGCGATCGAGCGGCCGCGCTCGGGCTTCGAGCAGTACCACGCGCTGCTGGCCGCCCGCGGGCTGCTCTCCCGGCTGCCGGCCGCCGAGGCGCAGCGGCTGCGCGAGGCGGTGGCCGGCCGGCTGATGGCCCCGGACGGCATCCCCTACGGCTCGGACCGGAGCTGGCTGGCGGAGAAGATACTGTCCCGGCTGGAGGTGCCGGTCCTCCCTCCGCAGGTCGTCCTGCCGCAGCAGACCGGCCCGGCCGGCGCGCCGCAGCAGGCCCGACCGGAACAGCCGGCCCAGCAGGGACATCAGGAACAGCAGGAACAGCAGGCCTAGGCCGGGGGGCGGCCGGCGCGTTCGGCGGCGGCCCGGCGGCGGTGGTCGGCCGCGCGCAGCACGAGGACGCGCCGGGGGCGGTCGGCCCCGACGGCCGGCAGCCGGCGGATCTCGCTGGCGATCCGGCGCTCGCCGAGGGCGTGCCGCAGCGCGTCGAGGTGGGAGCAGCGCCGGCCGGCGCCGTCGTTCAGCGGGTGGACGCGCACCTCGCCGTCCGGGGCGGTGACCCGGACCAGTTCGGTCAGCGCGGCCAGCTGCCGGTCGGGGCCGAACAGTTCGGGGTAGGCGAAGATCAGGTACCCGCTGAGGGTGAGCGCGAAAGTCCCGTCGGCGAACGGCAGCCGGGGCAGCGCGGCGGCCACGTACTGCTGCGGGTGGGCCGCGGTGTCGGCGGCGAACAGCCGGCGGGCCCGGTCCCAGCTGCGCAGGTAGCGGTCGTCCGGGCGGTGCCGCGGCGCGGGGTAGAGGTGGGGGCGGGCGGCCATCGCGGCGGCCATCGACGCACGGGCGGCCAGCGCCCGGGCGGTGGTCTCGGCGGTGGGCCGGGCGTACGCCGGGTCGGTGGCGATCACCCGGCAGCCCAGTTCGCGGGCCTCGGCGGCCAGGCCGGCCGCGCCGCCGGGGCAGTCGAGCAGCGGCCCGGGGAGGGCGGCGAGCTGGGCGCGGGTCAGGCCGAAGAACCCGCAGTACTCGTCGAGCGGGCGGGAGGTGACCAGGACCCCGGCGGCGCCGGGGTCGGTGCGGCTGGTGCGGTCGGTCACCCGGCCATCGGAACACGGGCCGGCCCCGCGCGCATCCGGGGCGTCCGGGTGCGGGCGGGGCCGGTGGGACCGGGTGGGGTGGGGTCGGATCGGGTGGGGCCGGGTCGGATGGGGCCGGTGGGGCCGGGTCGGGTCAGCGGCCGAGCAGGCCCCGGACGGCGAGCCGGTTGACGTTGGTCAGGCCGCGGACCAGCTGCGGGGTGAGGAAGACGAACAGCAGCCCGAGCAACGACACCCCGGCGATCTGCAGCGGCGACTGGATGAAGTAGACGTGCTCGACGCCGTGGCTGTCGTAGAAGTCGAACAGCTGGAGGCCCGGCCACCCGACGTACGTCGGGTACACCCAGTGGTAGACCGGGTAGAGCGCGAGCGTCCAGCCGATCAGCAGGAAGACCAGCGAGACCGAGAAGCTGAGCACCGCCCAGGGGAACATCACCACCTGGTACAGCACGGCCTTCCAGCCCGCCGCGTCCGCCAGCCGGGCGGTGCACCGGCCCCAGGCCCCGGGCCGCACCACCCGGACCGGCGCCGGGCCGGGCACCTCCAGTGCCAGCATGCCGGCGGCCCGCGCCCGCTCCAGCCGGCCGAAACCGCGGGACGCGGCGGTCAGGCCCGCCAGCACCGGCAGGCCCAGCACCGTGAGGAAGGTGCCCAGGCCGAGGCAGAACAGGGTGACGGCGAGGGCGAAGCCCGCGAGGGCGACCGGCAGCCCGGTGAGCGCGAAGCCCAGCTCCCGGTAGAAGTAGGAGGAGAACGGCGCCCGCCAGGCGTACGGCGGCTCCTGGGTACGAAGGGCACCGTCGTGGCGGTCGTACTCGCTGGGCAGCGTGCTCTGGCTGGTGCTCATGGCCGGCCTCGGTCCTCGGTCTCTGTGGTGCGGTCGGGCTGATGTGCCAACCCTGTCAAAGCCGCCGCCCGGCGGACATCCGGCTCCCCGGCGAACGGGGGGTGGGGTTAACCCCCCGCTCCGGCGGCCCGGCCGGTGCCCGGCCACTCGTCGGCGAGCAGTGCGTACTGGAAGGAGTCGTGCCACGCCCCGCGCAGGTACACCTCGTGCCGCACCCGGCCCTCCAGCGCGAAGCCGGCCCGGGTGAGCACCCGGGTGGAGGCCGCGTTCGCCACGTCCACCCGGGCGGCCAAGCGGTGCACGCCGAGCTGCCCGAACGCGAAGTCGCAGAGCAGCCCGGTGATCTCGCCCGCGTAGCCGCGGCCCCAGGTGTCGGGCCGCAGCGCGTAGCCGAGCAGGGCGGAGCGGTGGCTGCCGAGGGTGAGGGCGGCGCTGCCGATCGGGGTGGCGTCCGCCGGGTCGTCCGCGTCGGCGAGCCGGGTGACGGCGAGCCGGTAGACCGTCCGTTCGTCCCGGAGCGCCTCCTCCAGGTACTGCTCGATCTGGTCCGCGCACTCCTCCCGGTCGTGCGGTTCGAACGGCAGGTACCGGGTGGCCTCCGGATCGCCGAAGACGGCGTGCAGCGCGTCGGTGTCCGCCGGCGTCAGGTGGAACTCGCGGATGGCCAGGCGGGGGCCGGTGAGGCGGACGGGGACCATGCCTGCCGACCCTACCCGGGCTTTCCGGTTACCGTACGTGACATGGAAGAAGAAGACCTGCGGCTCGCCCCGCGCACCAAGGCCGCCGAACTGCTCGCCTGGGCGGAGGCCGGGGGCCGCGCGCCGGTGGCCGACGCCGCGGTGCGGGCGGTGCTGGCGCTGCTGGAGCTGGGCGAGGGCAGGATGCACGACGGCTGGCCGGAACTGACCTCGAACGCCGTGGAGCACCTGCTGTACGAGCGGCTCCACCTGTACGTCCAGCCCGCGCCGGAGCAGGACCCGGCGGCGTACGGCGAGGCGGTGCGGCTGCTGATCGACCACCAGCGGGCGGCGAAGCGGCTGAACGCCAAGCGGCAGGAGCGGCTGCACGCCGAGGCCGAGTGGCAGGGCGAGGTGGCCGCCGGGCTGCTCCGCCGGGCCGACCTGGTGACCTGGCCCCGGCTGTACACCCTGCTGCTGCGCGCGGACGGCGTGGACGTCACCGACGAGGCGGCGGTGCGGGAGTGGCTGGCGGCGTTCCGGGAGCTGCCCGAGGAGGACCGGCGGGCCGCGTACGGGGCTCCGGCGGCGGCCGGGCTGCTCGACGAGCCGGACGACAGGGGCTGGGGCGAGGGCTGGATGATCTCGGTCGGGATGGCCACCGACGGGGCCCGGCGGCTGCTGGAGCAGGGGCTGATGCGGCGCAGCTACCGCAATCTGGCGGAGCTGACGGCGCTGGGCCGGCCGATGCCGGACGAGCTGGCGGGGGACTTCGGGGCGTTCGAGGAGGCGGCGGCCCGGGCGGCAGTGGAGCTGTTCGGGGAGTGGACGGTGCCGGGGCTGCCGCGGTTGCTGGTGGCGGAGTTCCCCGACCTGGCGCCGGAGCCGGGCCAGGAGGAGATCGACGCGTACCTGGCGGGCCTGCCGGAGGATCCGTCCGAGGAGCAGTGGGAGGACCTGCCCGAGGAGCTGTGGGCCGGGCTGCCCGCGGAGTAGACGCGCAGGTGCCCCCCGGCCGCCGCGGCGGCCGGGGGGCACCTGCGGCGTGGTCAGGGGGTGATGCCGCGCTGCTCGAACCAGGTCTCCGGGTCGACCGGGGCGCCGCCGCCGGGGCGGACCTCCAGGTGCAGGTGCGGGCCGGTGACGTTGCCGGTGGCGCCGACCTTGCCGAGCTGCTGGCCGGGGACGACCTTGCCGGAGCCCTTGATGATCGAGGAGAGGTGGCAGTACCAGATCTCGGTGCCGTCGGGCAGCGTCTCGACGATCCGGTAGCCGTAGGAGCCGGCCCAGCCGGCCGAGGTGACGGTGCCCTGGCCGACCGCGTACACCGGGGTGCCGGTGTCGGCGGCGAAGTCCAGGCCGGTGTGCAGGTGGGCCCAGTACGAGGCGCTCTGGCCGTAGTGGGCGGAGAGGTTGTAGTCGCGCACCGGGAGGTTGATGGCGGCGAGCTTGGCCTTCTCAGCCTCCTGGGCGGCCTTCTCGGCCTCCTGCTGCTGGGCGGCGCGCTTGGCCTCGGCCTCCTTGGCGGCCTGGACGCGGGCGCCCTCCTCGGCGGCGGTGCGCTGGCTGTCGGCCTGCTGCTGGATCCGGGCGGCGAGCGCGAGGCCGGGGTCGGCGGAGAGCGCGACCGGGGTCTCGTCCGGGGCCTCGACGGCGGGGGCGGCGGCCGGGGTCGCGGAGGCGAAGCCGGTGGCGCCCAGGGTGGCGGCGACGGCGGTGACGCCGAGCAGCGGCGCCGTCCCGCGGGTCTGACGCGGCATCCGGTGCCGGTTGGTCTCGGCGGCCGGCGGGGCGGCCTCGTCGGGTCCGCCGTACTCGCCCGGGTGTGCGGGCGGCCACGGGTGGTCGAGCAGCTGGGTGCCGGCGGAGGAGCCGGGCAGATGTGCCGGAGAGTGCGACGACGCCACGGAGGCGCGCTCCTTTCCTTCCTTCGCGCCTACCGGGTTAGCTGACGGGTTCGGAGCAGGAAGGTCTCCTACGGCTGGGCCTGGGCCCGGCCGATTCACCCCAAGGAACGTGGTTCCCCGGCTCCCTGGCCTGCCCGGAGGCCGGCCGGCGGGATTAGGCGACGGCGCACGGTGCCGTCTGGGTACGGCGTTGCGGACCGCGCTGCGTTATCAAACGTTAATCCTAGGAGCCCCTGATTCCAAGCCATCCGTTCGGGACACCCGGATACAGCCCGGACCTTACGCGACCGGATGGGCGTTTTGGGGCGGTTCGCAACAACTGACACTACCGAACGTGACAGTACGTCAACGAACGGCCCCCCATCTGAGTACTTCTACTCATGTGCGACCCCGGCCGGCGCGGCCATCCTGGCGCCATGAACGCTCCGATGCAGTCCCGCACCACGGCCGCGTACTACATCCAGGCCGTGCTCTCCTTCGCCCTCTCCGCCGGCGCCCTCGCGATCGGCATCGCCTACCTCCCGGTGGGCGGCTGGACCAGGGCCTTCCTCGGGATCGGCCTGCTGTACACCGTCACCTCCTCGTTCACCCTGGCCAAGGTGGTCCGCGACAGGCAGGAGACCAACGAGATCGTCACCCGGGTGGACCAGGCCCGGCTGGAGAAGCTGCTGGCCGAGCACGACCCGTTCAAGGTGGAGGGGGTCTGACGGCCGCCGGGGCCACAGCACCGATAGCTTGACAGCTAAGGCTATTAGCCTTAGCTTTATGGCTATCGGCAGCACCCGCCGATAGCCCGAGTTCCGGCGGACCCAGGAGGCCCCCATGTCCGGCACCACCGCCCCCACCACCCAGTACCTCGACGTCACCGGCGGCCGGATCGCCTACGACGACACCGAGCAGGGCGACGGCGCCCCCGTCGTCCTGCTCCCCGGAATGCTGGACAGCCGGACCGCCTACCGGCACCTCCGCCCGCTGCTGACCGCCGCCGGCCGCCGGGTGATCACCATGGACCTGCGCGGCTTCGGCGAGTCCTCGATCGCCTGGGACGACTACTCCCCGGCCGCGATCGCCACCGACGTCCTCGCCCTGCTCGACCACCTCGGCATCGAGCGGGCCGTCCTGGCCGGCAACTCCTACACCGGCGCCACCGTCGTCAAGCTCGCCGGGGACGCACCCGGGCGGGTCGCCGGGATCGTCCTGCTCGACGCCTTCGTCGAGAACCTGCCGCCGAACGCCCTGCAGCGCGCGATGTTCGCCGCGATGGGCGTGCTGCTGGTGCACTCCCCCGCCTTCTGGGGCCTCTACCACCGGAAGATGGCCTACCCCGGCCCCAAGCCGGCCGACTTCGACGCCTACGTGGACGGGCTGGTCGCCGCACTGCGCACCCCCGGCCGCAAGGCCGCGACCCGCGGCTACGTCCGCGGGGAGTCCGCCCCCGAGGGCTGGACCGCCGCCGTGACCTGCCCGGCGCTGGTCCTGATGGGCAGCAAGGACCCCGACTTCCCCCGGCCCGAGCTGGTCGCCGACCGGCAGGCCGCCGCGCTGCGCGCCCGCAAGGTGATGATCGAGGGCGCGGGCCACTACCCGATGGCCGACCACCCGCAGGCCACCGCCGACGCGCTGCTGCCCTTCCTCGCCGAACTGGCCTGAGCACCACCGCCGGCCGCACCGGCCCCGCGCCTCGCCCCTCGCCCCCGCCCCCGCCCCGCCTCCAGGGAGACCGCCCCCATGCCCCGCGTAGGACTCACCCCGGCCCAGGTCGTCGGACACGCCCTCACCCTCATCGACGAGCAGGGCCCCGAGGCCCTCACCCTGGCCGCCGTCGCCGCGCGGGCCGGAGTGGCCACGCCCTCGCTCTACAAGCACGTCAGCGGCGGCCTCGCCGAACTGCGCCGGCTGATCGCCGTCCGGGTCACCGAGGAGTTGGCCGACCGGCTCGCCGAAGCCGCCCTCGGCCGCGGCGGGGACGACGCCGTCGCCGCCCTCCTGCGCGCCTACCACGCGTACGCCACCGAGTACCCGCACCGCTACAGCGCGCTCCCGCAGGCCCCGCAGCCGGACGACGACCTGACCCGGGCGGCCGCACGGCTGGTCGGCGTGATCATCGCGGTGCTGCGCGAGTACGGCCTCGACGGGTCGGAGGCCGTCCACGCCGCCCGTGCCGTCCGCTCGGTGGCGCACGGCTTCGCCTCGCTCTCCACCGGCGGCGCCTTCCAGCTCGCGGAGGACCTCGGCGACACCCAGGACCGGCTGATCGGCATGCTCACCGGCGGCCTCCGGCACTGGCCGGGGCGCTGACCCCGGCAGCGGGCCGGAGCGGGGAAGCACCGGCCCGGGAAGCAGCCGGGCGGGAAACAGCAGGGCCCGGAGCGGGATCGCTCCGGGCCCTGCGACGCGGTGGGCCTAACAGGACTTGAACCTGTGGCCTCTTCCTTATCAGGGAAGCGCTCTAACCGTCTGAGCTATAGGCCCGCACCGAGAGGAGATTCTACTCGACCCGCGGGCGCTCTCGCCCCGCCGGGCGGCAGGGCGGCCGCGAGCCGCCCGACGCCGGTCCCGGTGCACCGGCTGGGTCACCGTTCACCGGCCTGAGAAATAAGGTATGAAGAATTGAGTGTCCGATCAGGCGCCACCCGCACCAGGCACCGGAAAGGCCGGGGATCCCATGGACCTGACCTCGCCGTGGCTTCCCCCCTCCGAGGACGAGAGCCGGACGCCGCGGAGCAGCCCCACCGCGCGCAGTGCCATGCGGTGCGTCCGCTTATTGCTCGCCTGCACCAGCGCCGCCGAGCTCCTCGGCACCGTCCTCGCCGAGGGCCCGCACTGGATCACCGGCGAGGGCTCCGCGCTCTACCTGCTGGACCAGGCCGGAATGCTCCGGCTCACCGCCTCGCACGGCCTGCCCGACT
Source organism: Kitasatospora sp. NBC_01560 (assembly GCF_045208415.1). Lineage (NCBI taxonomy): Bacteria > Bacillati > Actinomycetota > Actinomycetes > Kitasatosporales > Streptomycetaceae > Kitasatospora > Kitasatospora sp. NBC_01560. The sequence continues at coordinate 4,527,109 of NZ_CP109364.1, forward strand.
GGGCCCACGAGCGCTACGGCGTGGTCGACCCGGCGAGCGAACTGCCCGCCGCGATGGCGCTCCGACTGCGGCGGCCCTACCTGCTCAGCCCCGAGCGCACCAGCGTCGACTACCCCAACCGGAACGCCGGGATGGGCACCGGCATGGTCGCGATCATCACCCTGCCGATGATCGTCGACGAGCAGCCGATCGGCGTGCTGGCCCTCGCCCTCGCGCACCGGGGCACCGTCCCGCGGCGTGACCTCGACGTCCTGGAGACCCTCGGCGACGCCTGCGCCCACCGGCTCTCCCACCTGCTCGACCACGTGAACGCCGGCGCCCGGGTGCCGCACGGCGTCCGCCCCGGGCCCGGCACCGCCGGCGAGGCCGGCCAGGCCGCCGACCCGGCCGCCGGCCTGGCCCACCCGATGCTCTCGCTCGCCGTCCGCTCCGCCGGGCACGGCGCCTTCGAACGCGACCTCGTCACCGGCGAGACCTACTGGGACGCCCAGGCCTACCGGGTGGTGGACCGGCCGCCGCCGGCCGCGGGCGCGCCGGCCACCGCACCCGACCTGGACCGGCTCGTCCACCCCGAGGACCTGCCGGACGTCCAGGCCGCGCTCGCCGAGGCGCTCGCCACCGGCGGCCCGTACCGGATCACCTACCGGGTGCCGCGTCGCAGCGGCGGCGCGGTGCGGGTCGAGGAGACCGGCGAGGTGATGCTGGACGTGCACCGGCGGCCGGTCCGGATCGCCGGGCTGCTGGCCGACCGGGACCGCGTCCGCGCCCCGGGCGAACGCCCGCCCGCCGACGGGCCGGCCGACTCCCCGGCGGCCGGGGCCCGCTCGGCGCTGCTGCTGGCACTCACCCGGGCGCTGTCCCGCGCGATCACCGTCCGGGACGTCACCACCGCCGTCACCGACATCGCCCGCCCCGCGTTCGGCGCCGCCAGCATCGTGCTCGACCTGGTGGACGAGGGCCGGCTGCTGCCCGTCTCGCACACCGTCTACGGCGGCCCGCGGCGCACCGAGCTGACCCGGCTGGCCGACCTCTCCGAGGGCGTCATGCAGCACGCGCTGGCGCGTTCGGCCCCGCTGTTCAGCGAACCCGGCCGGGCTGGGCGGGCCGGCCGGGCCCCGGACGGCGGCGACGCCCGGCCGACCGGGCCGCTCACCCCGGCCGCCTGGGCGGTGCTGCCGCTGGTCGCCTCCGGCCGGCAGGTCGGCTCCTGCCTGATCACCTTCGCCACCGAGCGGTCCTTCGGCCGCGAGGACCGCACGCTGTACTCGGCCTTCGCCGGCGTCCTCGCACAGTCCCTGGAACGCGCCCGCCTCTACGACACCCACCACCACCGGGCCACCGAGCTGCAGCGCGCCATGCTGCCGCGCACGCTGCCCCGGCTGCCGGGGATCGCCAGCGCCGCCCGCTACCTGCCCAGCACCGAGGGCATGCAGATCGGCGGCGACTGGTACGACCTGCTCCGGCTGCCGGACGGGCGGATCGGCCTGGTGATCGGCGACGTCCAGGGCCACAACGCCGAGGCCACCGCCGTCATGGGCCAGCTGCGCAGCGCCCTGCGGGCGTACGCCACCGACGGGCACGACCCGGCGGCCACCCTGGCCCGGACCGGGCGGCTGCTCTCCGGGCTGGACACCGACCTCTTCGCCACCTGCCTCTACCTCACGCTGGACCCGGCCGACGGCACCCTGCGGGCCGCCCGCGCCGGGCACCCCGCGCCGGTCCGGATCACCACCGACGCCAAGGCGGTCGAGCTGGAGCTGCCGGGCGGCCCGCCGCTGGGGGTGGACCCGGGGGCGCCGTACCCGCTGTCGGTCGGGCAGCTGGAGGCCGGCGAGACGCTCCTCGTCTACACGGACGGTCTGGTGGAGGACCGCGAGGAGGACTACGACGAGTCGGTGCAGCGGATGCTCGGCGGGCTGGAGCTCTGGGCCCGGCAGACCGGCCCGGGCCGGATCGGCCCGGCGCCGGCCCTGGAGCGGCTGGCCGACCTGCTCACCCTCAACGTGACCGAGCGCCGCTCCCGCCCGGACGACGTGGCGCTGCTGCTGTTGCACCGGACGGCGGCGGCGCAGGCGGCGTAGCCGGGCGGGGCGGGCGGTGCGGGAGGTGCGGGAGGTGCGGGAGGTGCGGGCCGGGCGGGCCGGGCGGCGCGGCACCCGTCGTGGCCTGCGGCGTACTTACCGCTCCGCGACTGTTGCCGCAAGGGCCGGTCGGGCCCGAAGGACGTCTGATTGCCGCCGTATTGACGGGATATTGACGAGATCTGGTCACGTGGCGAGATCCGTTCACACCTTCGTAGGATCATCACCCTAGAATTCGCCGCGTGACGATGACTCAGTGGTGCGCAACGGCAACCGGCGTTCTCGCCGCCCTCGCCCTCGTGGCCGCCGCCCGCTACCGCGCGGTCTCCGCCACCCAGCGCCGCCGCAACAACCGGCAGCAGCGCGAACTCGCCCGCCTCCAGGAACAGCTGACCGCCGAACTGGCCCGGCGCGGCACCGAACTCGCCGCCGTCCAGCAGGAGCAGGAGCTCAACGCCTCCACCCAGCGGGCCTTCCTCAGCGTGGCCCGCCGGATCCTCGTCATGGCGCACGACCAGCAGGCCCTGCTGGACGAGATGGAACGCACCCACGACGACCCGGCACTGCTGGAGGGCCTGCTCAAGGCCGACCACGCCGCCGCCCAACAGGCCAGGCTCGCCCAGACCCTGGCCGTCCTGTGCGGCGCCCGGGCCGGGCGGCACTGGCCCGAACCGGTCTCGCTGGAGGACGTGGTCCGCGGCGCCCAGTCGCGCATCCTGCCCTTCCAGCGGGTGGTGGTCCGCAGCCGGATCGAGACCGCCGTGGTCGGGGCCGCCGCCGAGGCGCTGATCCACGCCGTCGCCGAGCTGCTGGACAACGCCACCCGCTACTCCCCGCCCAGCACCCAGGTGTTCGTCACCCTGATGCCGGTGCACAACGGCGCCGTCGTCGAGATCGACGACGGCGGCGTCGGCATGCCCGAGCACGCGATCGCCAAGGCCGCCTCCGCCCTCGCCGGCGGGTCCGCGCTGGAGGTCTCCCGCCTCGGCGAAGTCCCGCAGCTGGGCCTCGCCGCGGTCGGCCGGCTCGCCGAGCAGTACGGCTTCCGGGTCACCCTCAGCTCCGCCCCCTCCCCGTACGGCGGCGTGCGGGTCGTGGTGCTGCTGCCGAACGCGCTGCTCACCGAACCGCTCCCGCCGACCGTCCCGGGCCTCGGCCCGAACGACCCGGCGTTCACCGTCGGCCCGCACCGGGCCGCAGCCCCGCTGCACCCGGCCGGGAACCCCCCGGCCGCCGGCCACCTCCCGGCCACCGGGCACCCCCTGCTGGACACCCCGCCGACCGACCGACCCCCCACGGCCGGCCCCGCCGTACCGCCCCCGCTGCCCCGCCGGAGCCACCGGCGCGACCGCGCCCACCGCCGCAGCGAGCCGGCCGCTCCCCCGCCGGCCACGGCCCCGCCGTACCGCTCGGCGCAGGACGCCCAGGCGTTCATGGCGATGTTCCAGGCCGGGACGGCCAGCGGCCGTTCGGCCGCCCGGACCCAGGCCCACCCCGCACCTTCCCACCCCTCTTCCCCCCAGCTTCCCCAGCGCTCCGGAGAGTTCCATGACCACCACCCCTGATCTCGGCTGGCTGCTCGCCGACATCGTCTCCGTCCCCGAGGTCCGGCACGCCGTCGTCGTGTCCAACGACGGGCTGGAGATCGGCCGCAGCGCGGGCATCGTGCGCGAGGACGCCGAACGGCTCGCCGCCGCCTGCTCGGGCCTGCAGTCGCTGGCCCGCGGCGTCGCCCAGGGCTTCGGCGGCCACGGCAGCGCGACCCGCCAGATCATCATCGAGTACGGCGGCGGCTACCTCTTCATCGTCGCCGCCGGGGCCGGCGCGCACCTGGCCGTGGTGACCGGCGAAGCCGTCGACGCCGGCCTGGTCGCCTACCAGATGCAGGTCCTGGTCGAACGGATCGGCAGCCACCTCACCAGCCAGCCACGCGTCGATCACGCGGCGGGGGGGCAGCGGTGAGCGGACCGGTCCGGCCCTATGTGATCACCGGCGGCCGCAGCCGGCCCACCCGCACCGAGCTCGCCGTCGAGAGCCTGGTCAGCGCGTTACCCGACCGGCCCGAGCTGCCCGAGGACGCGCTGCTCAACCGCGAGCACCAACGGATCCTGGACCTCTGCCGCAGCCTGCTGTCGATCGCCGAGGTGGCGGCCTACCTCGGCCTGCCGTTCGGCATCGTCAAGGTCCTGGTCGGCGACCTCTGGGACCTCGGCGCCGTCCAGGTCCTCCCGCCCGTCCCGCAGGCCGAACGCCTGCCCACAACCCTCCTGGAAGAGGTGCTCGTTGGCCTCCGCCAACTCCGCTGAAGCCCGCGCGACCGCCGCCGGGGCTCCCGGCACACCGCAGTACCTGCCGGCCTCCGTGCAGGGTGCGGTGAAGATCCTGGTCACCGGCCCCTTCGGGGTCGGCAAGACCACGCTGGTCGGCTCACTCAGCGAGATCACGCCGCTGCGCACCGAGGAGACCATGACGGCCGCCAGCAGCGCCGTCGACGACCTCACCGGCCGCGGCGACAAGACCACCACCACCGTCGCCCTCGACTTCGGCCGGATCACGCTCAACCCCCGGCTCGCCCTGTACCTCTTCGGCACCCCCGGCCAGCAGCGGTTCTGGCCGCTCTGGGACGACCTGTCGCGCGGGGCGCTCGGCGCCATCGCCATGGTCGACCTGCGCCGCCCGGACGAGAGCTTCGACGTGCTCGGCCGGCTGGAGGAGCAGCAGATCCCCTTCGCCGTGGCCGTCAACACCTTTCCCGACACGCCGAGTTACCCCGAGGACGAGCTGCGCTCCGCCCTCGACCTGCTGCCCGACGTGCCGATCCTGTTCTGCGACGCGCGGGACCGGCGTGCCGCGTACGACCTGCTGATCGACTTCGTCGGCCACCTGCACGCCACCGCCGTCCTGGAGCTGCAACGATGACGACCCCCGAGCCCGGTACGGCCGTCCCCCCGATGGCACCGCCGCCCGGCTGCCCGGCGCACGCCGGCGGTGCCGCGGGCGGGCCCGGGGCGGGCGGCGGCCTGCCGGTCGGCGTGCCGCTCGCGCCGCTGTACGGCGCCGCCATGGCCGACGACCCGCACGGGCTCTACGCCCGGCTGCGCGCGCAGTACGGCCCGGTGGCACCGATCGAGCTGGAGCCCGGAGTCGAGGCCTGGCTCGTCCTCGGCTACCCCGAGCTGCTCGAACTCACCCGCAACGAGGCCCTGTTCTCCAAGGACTCGCGCCGCTGGCGGGTGCCCGCCGAGGGGCGGCTCGCCGCCGACTCCCGGCTGCTGCCGATGACCTCCTGGCGGCCGACCCTGCTCAACCTGGACGGCGCGGAGCACCAGCGGCTGCGCGCCGCCGTCTCCGACACCCTGGCCCAGATCGACCACCGCCAGCTGCGCGAGACCACCGAGGCCGCCGCCGACGCGCTGATCGACAGCTGGGGCCCGGACGGCACCGCCGACCTGATCGCCCAGTACGCGCGGCAGCTCCCGCTGCTGGTCTTCACCCAGCTGCTCGGCCTGCCCGCCGGGGCGGGCCCGCACCTGGTCGAGCTGATCAGCCACTTCGTCGACAGCAGTGCGAAATCGGTCCGGGCCAACGCCGAGTTCCAGGCGATCCTGGTCGACCTCGTCCGGCGCCGCCGCGAGACCCCCGGCGCCGACCTCACCTCCTGGCTGCTGGCCCACCCGGCCGCGCTCACCGACCTGGAGGCGGTGCACCACCTGGTGGTGATGATGGTCGCGGGCAACGAGACCACCATCAACTGGACCGGCAACACCCTGCGGCTGCTGCTCACCGACCGCCGCTTCCGGGCCACCCTCACCGGCGGCCGGCTCACCGTGTCCGACGCGCTGGAGGAGGTGCTCTGGCGCGATCCGCCGACGCAGAACTTCCCCGGTCGGTGGGCCACCGGCGACACCGTCCTCGGCGGCCAGTACATCAGCACCGGTGACATGCTCGTCCTCGGCCTGGCCGCGGCCAACGCCGACCCGGCCGCCCAGGGCACCGCGTCCGCCGCGCACGGCACCCTCGGCGGCAACCGGGCCCACCTGGCCTGGGGTGCCGGCCAGCACGTCTGCCCGGCCCAGCACCCCGCCCGGATCATCGTCGAGACCGCCGTCGAGACCCTGCTCCACCGCCTTCCCGATCTTCAACTCGCGGTACCACCGAGCGAGTTGACCTGGCGCCCGTCACCCTGGTCACGGGCCCTGGTCAGCCTGCCGGTGCTCTACAGCGCCTTCACCCCGCCCCGCCCGCCAGCCCCCGAGAGGCCCGCATGGACACCGCCGCCCGTGGACCCGAACAGTCCCGACCCGAGCCCGTCCGGCTCGACCCCTTCGGACGCGACCAGCACGGCGAGAACGCCCGGCTCCGCGCCGCAGGCCCGGCGGTCCTGGTGGAGCTCCCTGGCGGGGTGGTGGTCTGGGCGATAACCCACCACGACACCCTCCAGGAGCTGCTCGCCGACCCGCGGGTCGGCAAGAACCCGCAGCTGTGGACCACCTTCACCGAGGGCGGGCTGCCCGAGGGCTGGCCGCTGCTGAACTTCGTCACCGTGCCCGGCATGGTCACCGCCGACGGCGCCGACCACCGGCGGCTGCGCGGCCTCGTCACCCAGGCCTTCACCCCCCGCCGGATCGCCGAGCTCCAGCCCGCGATCGAGGCCCGGGCCACCGCCCTGCTGGACGACGTCGCCCGGCTGGAGGGCGAGTTCGACCTGCGCGAGCACTTCGCCTACCCGCTGCCGATGCAGGTCATCGGGGAGCTGCTCGGCCTGCCGCCGAAGCAGCAGGACGAACTGCACGAGCTCTCCGACACCCTGGTCTCCAGCTCTGCCACCCCCGCGGCCGCCGTCGCCGCCCAGAAGGGCCTGCAGGCGCTGCTCGCCTCGGTGGTCGCGGCCAAGCGCGAGGAGCCCGGCGACGACCTCACCACCGACCTGATCGCCGCCCGCGAGTCCGACGACCGGCTCAGCGAGGCGGAGCTGGTCGGCACCCTGCTGCTGATGCTGGTGGCCGGTCACGAGACCACGCTCAACCTGATCACCAACGCCGTCCGCGCCCTGCTCGCCCACCCCGACCAGCTCCGGCTCGTCCTGGACGGCGGGGCGCCGTGGTCGGCGGTGGTCGAGGAGACGCTCCGGTACGACTCGCCGGTCGGGCAGTTCCCGCTGCGGTACGCGACCGAGGACATCGCGGTCGGGGACGTCGTCATCCGGCGCGGCGAGGCGTTGATCGCCTCCTACGCGGCCGCCGGGCGGGACGCCGGCCACTACGAGGACGCCGACCGCTTCGACATCACCCGGCAGCCGAACCGGCACCTCTCGCTCGGCCACGGCCCGCACTTCTGCCTCGGCTCCGGGCTCGCCCGGATGGAGGCCGAGACGGCGCTGCGCCACCTGTTCACGCGCTTCCCCGGCCTGGCCCTGGCGGCGGACGGGCCGGCGCCCGAGCCGATCGGGTCGTTCGTCAGCAACAGCGTGCGGACGCTGCGGGTGAACGTCTGACCGGATCGGTGTGACCTGAGGGCGGCCCGGTCGTTTGGCGTTCCATGAAGAAAATCGCCACCCTGGCCGCCCTCACCATGGCGGGCCTCGCCCTGGCCGCGCCCGCCGCGTCCGCCGCCACCTCGGTCGCCTCCCAGCCGGACGCCCTCGACGGCCTCTCCAGTGGCCTCAACCTCTCCCCCACCGATCTCGCGCTGCGCGAGGCGGGCAAGCTGCCGCTGGTCGGCCACGCCGCCCAGCAGGTGGAGGCCGTCGGCTCGAACCAGATGAAGCACCCGGGGATCAGCGGGCAGGTCCTGAACTGACGAGGGGGCCCGCCGCCCCCGCGGACGGGCCCGCCCACCGACCGCCGGCGGCGGTCCGGACGCCCCCGTGTGCGTCCGGGCCGCCGCCCCGTCGTCGGGGCCCGTCCCGCCGGGGGGGGCCGTCGGCCCGCGCCGCCGGGGGCCGGGTTCGGGCGGGGCCGGTCAGCCGGCTCGGCCCGCTCCGAGGGCGTTGAGCTCCTGGTAGGTGAGCCCGCCGTCGAGCGCGCCGTACGTGCCCGCGCCGTACACCTCCTCCGCGGCCCGCCGCACCGCCGCGTACGCCGCCTTGGCCAGCCCGGGCCCGAGGCTGACCCGGGCCACGCCCAGCTTCGCCAGCTCCGGTACCGACGGCGAGCCCGGGCCCGCCAGCACGTTCAGCGGTGCCGGGACGGCCGCGACCAGCGCCGCGATCGTCTCCGGGTCGGCCACGCCCGGCACGAACACACCGTCCGCGCCGGCCTCGACGTACGCCCGCAGCCGGGCGACGGCGTCGTCCAGGCGCCCGGCCGGGTCGCCGATCCCGTGCAGGAAGACGTCGGTGCGGCCGTTGACGAAGAGGTCGACGCCGGCCGCGGACGCCGCCGCCCGGGCCGCGGCGATCCGCTCCGCCGCCTCGGCGGCCGGCCGGCCCGCGTCCTCCAGGTTGACCCCGACCGCGCCGGTGGCGAGCAGCGCCTCCACCGTCGCGCCGACCTCGGCGGCGGTGGCCCCGAAGCCGCTCTCCAGGTCCGCCGTCACCGGCAGCCCGACCGAGCGGACGACCAGCGCGGTCTGGGCGAGCACCTCGTCGCGGTCGGCGGCCTCCCCGTCCGCGCTGCCGAGCGTCCACGAGACGCTCGCACTTGCCGTCGCGACCGCGCGGGCCCCCGCCGCCGCGACCAGCCGGGCGCCCGCCGCGTCCCAGACGTTGGCGAGCACCAACGGCTCGCCGGGGCGGTGGAGTTCGCGAAGGGCCCGGGCCTTCTCCTGCTGAGTGGACGTCATGGCGGCGACCCTACTTGGCGGCCGGGCTGAGCCGGGAGGTCACGCCGACCCGGTTCCAGGCGTTGATGGTGATGATCAGCGTGATCAGCTGCGCCAGCTCGGCCTCCTCGAACTGCGCCGCCGCCTCCTCGTAGACCGCGTCCGGCACGTGGCCCTGGGTGAGCAGCGTGATCGACTCGGTCAGTGCCAGCGCGGCCCGCTCCTTCGCGGTGAACCACGGCGTCTCGCGCCAGGCCGGGAGGGAGAGCAGCCGGTGGTGCCCCTCGCCGTTCTTCACCGCGTCGGTGGAGTGCATGTCGATGCAGAAGGCGCAGCCGTTGAGCATCGAGGCGTGCACCTTGACCAGCTCGGCGAGGACCGGGTCGACGCCCTTCCGCGAGGCCCGCTCCAGCGCGGACATGGCCTTGTAGAAGTCGGGGGCGAGATCGGGGAGGGAGATCCGCTGGGCGGGGGCGGGCACGGTGGCGCTGTCGTTCGTCGTCATACGGCCACCCTAGGCCGGGAGTGGCCTGCCGCCCCGGCACATTCGGGGCGCGGAATCCTGGGCCACTTCGGGCGCCGACCGGCCCGGCCCGGCGGCCCGGCCGAGTGTGGCACGGCGGGGGGCGGCAGCGAGAGGGGCCGGGGCCCCCGGAACGCGAACGCGCGTGCGAGGATCGGCGGCAGGGCGGTGTGCGGCCGCCCGATCCGCGAGGTCAGGGGGACCAGGCGTGTGTACGGCGTTCGTCAGCATCGAACCCTCCTCGGCGGTGCCCGTCCTGCTGCTCTCCGTCCGGGACGAGTACGCCGGCCGGCGGTGGTCCCCGCCGGACCACCACTGGCCCGCGCAGCAGTCCGTCCTCGGCGGGCTCGACCTCGCGGCGGGCGGGACGTGGCTCGCGGTGGAGCCGGGCGGCCCCGGAAGGGCGCCGGCGGCGGCCTGCCTGCTCAACGGCTTCGGCACCATGGCGCCGGCCGGGGCCCGGCTCTCGCGCGGCGAACTCCCGCTGACCGCCGTCCGGGACGGCGGCATCGCGCACCTCGACCTGGAACGCTACGACCCGTTCCACCTCGTCCTCGCCGGGCCGGCCGGCGCCCGGGTACTGAGCTGGGGCGGCAGCCGGGCGGCGGAGCACGAACTCCCCTCCGGCCTGAGCATCGTGCTCAACGACGGGCTGGAGGGGATGGCGGCGGACCGCACCACCTCGGAGCTGGTCCGCTCGCTGATGGCCGCCCGGGCCGCGCACTTCCGGGCCCGCTTCGAGGGTGCCGCCCGCCCGGCGCCGCTGGGCGGGACGGGCAGGACGGGCAGGACGGCCGAGGCGTGGGGTGCCTGGCTGCCGATCGTCTCCGGCGACGGCCTGGCCCTGGACGACCCGGCCGCCCTGATCCAGCGGCGCGAGTTCGGGGACGGACGGATCTGGGGCTCGTCCTCGGTCTCCCTGCTCGCCTTCGGCCCTGCCGGAGTCCGGTACGACTTCGGCCCGGCGCCGGTGGCCGGCCAGTCCGGTCCGGCCGGTCCGGCCGGTCCGCCTGCCGACGGATGGCGGCGCGTCGTCTAGACGCCGACAGTAAGGGCCGGTACTCGGCTCGGACCGGGCGCCGGGGGCTCGGCGCCCGGCGGGATCCTCAGTGCTCCTCGCGGGCCTTCAGCCAGCGCTTCGCCACCGCCGCACTCATCGTGTAGAAGAATTCGACCTTCGGGCCCGGCTCGTCGGTGAGCGCCTCCACCCACGTCATCGGCCAGTTCCGGCGGCCGTAGTGCCGGTGCACGGCGCGCGTGAAGGCGGCCAAATTGCCCTGCAGGTTCTTCTTCTCCATGCCCAGGTGGCTGGCCAGCGCCGTGTAGCCGACCTTGGTGTCGGGCTGCTCGGCCAGCACGTCCAGCACGCGGGCGACCACCTGCACGGAGCCCAGCGGCTCGATCATCAGCCGGCGGAAGTCCTCGACCGTCCACTCGACGACCGGGAGCTTTCCGTCCTCCCCGAGGGTCGCCTCCCCGGTCGGAGCCGGGGAGACGACGGGAGAAGCGGCCCCGACCGCCGCGAGCTCCGTCAGAAAGGCATAGACCTTGGTGACCTGCTCGGCCGGCACCGGCACCATCACGAACTGTGGCTGGGCGTCCTGCGACATGAGTTCCTCCCCTGATCGGCCCGCCGGACCTGCCGTCCGGCGACAGGACCGATCCTGACACGCCGACAGCTCCAGTGTCTAGCCGCTACTACTGGCTACTTTCGGAAGCAGTCTCCACTACTGCCTGGCACCGCCCGCGAGCGCCGGAAGGCAGACGCCGGACGGCGGCCTCCAGCCGTGGCCTCCGAGGACGGAAACGGGTCGCCGCCGGAGGCCGGCCCCCCGTACCGTCGCGCGTATGAAGCTGCTCTCCGCCAACGTCGGCAGGCCCCGCCCCAACCCGTGGAAGGGCGTCGGGACGACCGGGATCGACAAGCGGCCGGTCACCGGACCGGTCGCCGTCGCCGCGCCCGGCCCCAAGGGCACCGGGGAGGTCGGCCTCGCCGGCGACCGCGTCCACGACGTGAAGCACCACGGCGGCCCGGACCAGGCCGTCTACGCCTACGCCCGCGAGGACCTGGACACCTGGGCGGCCGAGCTGGACCGGCCCCTCGCCGACGGCGTGTTCGGCGAGAACCTCACGACCCTCGGCCTGGACGTCAACGGCGCGCTGATCGGCGAGCGCTGGCGGATCGGTCCGGACGTCGTCCTGGAGGTGTCCTGCCCGCGCATCCCGTGCGGGACGTTCCAGGGGTGGTTGCAGCAGGACGGCTGGATCAAGCGGTTCACCCGGGCCGCGCTGCCCGGCGCCTACCTGCGCGTGATCGAGCCGGGCCGGATCCGGGCCGGCGACCCGGTCGCGATCGTGCACCGGCCCGGCCACGACGTGACGGTCGCGCTCGCCTTCCGTGCGCTGACCCTCGAACCGGACCTCCTGCCGCGGCTGCTGGTCGCCGACGCGCTGCCGCCGGAGGGCCTCGCACTGGCCCGCAAGCGCACGGAACGCACGTAACGCACCGGGCGCACCGGGCGCACCGGGCGCACCGGGTCGTCACGCCCCCGGCGCCGCCGCCTCACTCCTCCGCGGCGGGCAACCGCCAGTCGAACGGCATCAGGTCGCCCGACCAGTCAGGCCGCTCCGCCGCGAACGCCCCGGCCGCCCCGGCCGCCCCGGCCGCCTCGGGGGCGCGCAGCAGGCACCGGTGGCGCAGCAGGTCGCGCCGCTCCGCCGGGGTCAGCAGGCGCTCGTCCGGGCCGAGATTCTGCGGGTGGTCCGGGTGGAGGTCCGGCCTGCCGTCGACGGCGCCCGTCCCGGCCACGTTGAGACGGTCGCCCGCCGCGGTCCGGTAGTCCAGGCGCAGATCGGTGCGCCACTGCGAGTTGCCGCCCCAGCCGTGCGAGAGGTCGACCGTCGGCCGGTGGCGGCGCCGGAAGGTCCAGTACAGCGGCGAACGGTCGGCGACGCCGCGCCGGGCCCGCGCCCTGCCGGCCCGCACCCGGACGCCGGCCCGGACGAACAGCAGCTCGCCCAGCATCAGGCCGGGCCAGAGCACGTCGGTGACCTCGATCGGGGCGTCCGGGTCGGCCGCCTGCTCGACCTCGACGATCTCGTGCAGGAACGGGTCGAAGGCGCCGCCCCCGAACGCGTCCATGCCCAGCGCGGCGAACAGGCCGACGTACTGCTGCTCCGGGATCCCGGGCAGCGGCGGCCCGGGGGCCTCCGGCCCGTCCGCGGGCGGCTGGAAGGCCAGCAGCAGCAGATCGGCGACCCGGCTCAGGGCGTAGAGCTCCTCAAGCAGGGCCCTGCCGTCCTCCTCCCGCCACCAGGGCCGGTACCCGGCCGCGCGGGCCAGCCGGGAGCGGTGGCCGGCCGCGGCCCGGTCGAGCCAGGGCACCACCACGTCCCGGTACGCCGTCCCGCCCTCGTGGCGGAGCAGCGCCTCGTAGAGCTCGCGGGCGCCCGTCCGTTCGGTCATGGGCGCAGCCTACGGAACGCGGCCGCCGACCGGCCGGGCCGGTTCGCCGGGGCGTTCGAGGGGCAGGTCGTGCCCGGCGCCGGGGACGCCGACGGCCACCGTCTCCGGACACCTCGGGAACCGGCCGGGGCTGCCTCCGCCGCCTCGTGAACTCCCTCACCGAGGCGCCGATTTCACCACCCCGCCGGGCCGCACCGGTCCGGCGCAGGGGAGCGGGGACGGGCCGTCCGCGGGAGAGCGGCGATAATCGCGGTACGGACGAAGCCCGGGCGGCCCGACGCCCCGTACGGAACGGTCCCACCGCCCATGACGACCTCCCGGCCCGCCTCCCCGCGCACTTCCCCGCCGACTTCCCCGCCGACGTCCCCGCCCGCCTCCCGGGCCACTCCGCGGCCGGCCGGCCGGACCACCGGCCGCGCCGCCCCGGCCGGCTCCTGGACGACCTTCGGCGGCGACCTCCACCTCGACCTCACCGGCCGGCGGGCCGCCGGGACGGGCCTGCGGGCGGCCCTGGAGGACGCGCTGCGGGAGGCGGTGCAGGACGGACGGCTGGCCCCCGGCACCCGGCTGCCGTCCTCCCGGGCCCTCGGCGAGGACCTCGGCATCGCCCGGAACACCGTGGTCGAGGCCTACGGGCAGCTCACCGCCGAGGGCTGGCTCACCTCCCGGCAGGGCTCGGGCACCACGGTGGCCGAGCGGACGGCGCCGCACCCCGGCCGGCGGTCCGCCGCCCCGCCGGGCGGCCGGCGGCACGGCCGGCTGGACCTGATGCCCGGCCGCCCGGACGTCTCGTTGTTCCCGCGCAGCGCCTGGTTGTCCGCCGCACGCCGGGCACTCGCCACCGCGCCGCACGAGGCGTTCGACTACGGCAGCCCGCTGGGCCGGATCGAGCTGCGGGAGGCGCTGACCGCCTACCTGGCCCGGGTCCGCGGTGTCCGGACCGACCCCGAACACCTGCTGGTCTGCGCCGGGTTCACCCAGGGGCTCGCCCTGCTCGGCACCGCACTGCGCGAGCGGGGCGGCCGGGCCCTGGCCGTCGAGGGGTACGGGCTGCCGCCGCAGCGCGACACCGTCCGGGCCACCGGGCTGGCCACCCTCGCGCTGCCGGTGGACTGCTCCGGTGCCCGAACGGACCGGCTGGACGCCCGGTCAGCGGCCGTCCTGCTCACCCCGGCCCACCAGTACCCGACCGGCGCGGCGCTGGCCGCCGAGCGCCGGGCCGCCGCCGTCGGCTGGGCGCGCGAGCACGACGGGTACGTGATCGAGGACGACTACGACGGCGAGTTCCGCTACGACCGGCAGCCGCTGGGCGCGATGCAGGCGCTCGACCCCGAGCGGGTGGTGTACGCGGGCACCGCCGCGAAGAGCCTCGCCCCCGGCCTGCGGCTGGCCTGGTTGGCGCTGCCGGACGCCCTGGTCGAGCCGGTCGCCCGGCTGAAGCAGCTGGCGGACGGCATGTCGCCCGTCCTCGACCAGCTCACCCTCGCCGAGATGATCACCTCCGGCACCTACGACCGGCACGTCCGCCGCTGCCGGCTGCACTACCGGCGCCGCCGCGACCGGCTGGTCGCGGAACTCGCCGCCCGGGCCCCGCACGTCGAGGTGACGGGCATCGCCGCCGGCCTGCACGCCGTCCTGCAACTGCCGCCCGGCGCGGCGTCGGAGGCCGAGCTGGTGGCCCGCGCCGACGCCGTCGGGCTGGTCGTCAGCGGCCTCGGCTGGCACCTCGCGGACCCGGGTCTCGCCCCGGACGCCCCGCCGGCCCTGGTGGTCGGCTACGGCACCCCGCCCGACCGCACCTTCCCGGCCGCCCTGGAGGCGCTCGGCGAGCTCCTGCGGCGGGCCTAGGCCGGGGGCCGGGGGCCGGAGGGGGCGGACCGGGTCGAACGGGCCGGCGGCTACTTGTTGCGGTTGCCCAGCTCGAAGAGCAGCAGGAGGAAGCCGGCGAAGGCGTGCGTCGCGACGGTGTAGATCACCAGTCGGATGCCGACCCGGCGGTTGGCCCACTTGCCGGCGTCGATGGTCTTCGGGGCGTCCTTGGGGCTCACCGCGGGGGCGGCCGCCGTGCCGGCCCCGACGGCCGTGGCAGTGGCGGTGGCGGTGGCGGTGGCAGTGGCAGTGGTGGTGGCAGTGGCAGTGGTGGTGGTGGGATCAGCCATGGGAGATCTCCTCCGGGAGTTCTGACGTGGGTCAGTGGGGTGCAGCGGGCCCGCCACCGAGGCAGAGTTCGCCTCCGGGGCTCTGCAGCAGGGTGTGGACGAAGAGCAGCTCGACGCCGTCCGCCGAGTCGGCGGCGATGCAGTGCGGGGTGAGCGAGTCGAAGTGCGCGGAGTCGCCCTCCGCGAGGAGGTGGGTCCGGTCGCCGAGGGTCAGCCGCAGCCGGCCCTGGAGGACGTAGAGCCACTCCTCCCCGGGGTGCACCCGGACCACCGTGTCCTGCACGCCCGGGGGGACGTGCACGCGCAGCGCCTGCATCGCGCGGCCGGGCGCACCGGCCCGGCGGTAGCCCCAGCCGCCCGCGCGGCCCGGTTCGATCACGCCGCCGCGCACCACCGGGTCCGGCTCGACCATGGCCTCGCCGAGGAGGCCCGAGACGGAGGTGCCGTACGCACGGGCGAGGCCGAGCAGGACGGGCAGCGAGGGCTGCCGGCGGCCGGTCTCCAGCCGGGACAGATAGGCTGGGGAGAGGCCGACCCGCGCGGCGGCGACCTCCAGGGTGAGGCGGCTGCCGAGCCGGTGTTCGCGCAGCCGGGTGGCGAGACCGGCGACCTCGTGGTCGTCGAGCTGTTCGCCGGATGCGGCGCCGGCGGGGCCGGACGGGCTGGTGCTCATGTGCCCAGTGGACACCCTGCGTGCCGCACGGGCAAGAAATTTGCCTCAGAGGCAAACGCCGTCGGACACCTGCGGCGCGGGCGGCTACGGCGCGGGGCAGCTCCGGTGCCGGGCGGCTACGGCCGGGGGATGTTCCGCAGGTTGCTCCGGGCCAGGTCGATCATGCGCCCGACCCCGCCGGAGAGCACCGTCCGCCCGGCCGCCAGCGCGAAGCCCTTCACCTGGGCGGCGGTGATGTGCGGCGGAACGGCGAGCGCGTTGGGGTCGGTGACCACGTCCACCAGCGCGGGCCCTGGGCGCTCCAGCGCCTCCGCCAGCACCTCGCGCACCCGCTCCGGATCGGTGACCCGCTTGGCCGGGATTCCCATCGCCCGGGCGATCCCGGCGTAGTCGACGTCCCCGTTGTCGATCTCCGACTCCGGGTAGCCGGAGACGAGCATCTCCAGCTTGATCATGCCGAGCGCGCCGTTGTTGAACACCACCGTCTTCACCGGCAGCCGGTGCTTCGCCACCGTGAGCAGTTCGCCGAGCAGCATCGACAGCCCGCCGTCGCCGGCCATCGCGACCACCTGCCGGCCGGGGCAGGCCAGCTGGGCGCCGATCGCGTGCGGCAGCGCGTTGGCCATCGAGCCGTGCAGGAAGGAGCCGATCACCCGGCGGCGGCCGTTCGGCTGGAGGTAGCGGGCGGCCCAGACGTTGTTCATCCCGGTGTCCACGGTGAACACGGCGTCGTCCGCGGCCACCTCGTCCAGCACCGAGGCGACGTACTCGGGGTGGATCGGCAGGTGCTTGCCGATGTCCTTGGTGTAGGCGCCGACCACGCCCTCCAGCGCGCGGTAGTGCTTGCCCAGCATGTCGTCCAGGAAGGCCCGGTCGGCCTTCGGCTCCAGCAGCGGGAGGACGGCGCGCAGGGTGGCGGAGACATCGCCGTGGACGGCGAGTTCGAGCGGCGTGCGGCGGCCGAGCCGGGTGGCGTCGTGGTCCACCTGGATCGTCCGGGCCTGCGGCAGGAAGGAGTCGTAGGGGAAGTCCGTGCCGAGCAGCAGCACCAGGTCGGCCGAGTGCAGCGCCTCGTGGCAGGCACCGTAGCCGAGCAGGCCGCTCATCCCCACGTCGTACGGGTTGTCGTACTGGATCCACTCCTTGCCGCGCAGGGAGTGTCCGACCGGCGCGTGCAGGGCCTGCGCGACCTCCCTGACCTCCGCGTGCGCCCCGCGCACCCCCGCGCCGCAGAACAGGGCCACCCGGCGGGCCTCGTTCAGGGCCCGGGCCAGGGCCTGCACCTGGGACCACGGCGGGGCCGCGACGGCCTGCTCGGTGAGGAAGCCGCTGTTGCCGGTCGGCCCGGCGGCGGGCAGCGCGGCGACGTCCCCCGGGAAGGCGAGGACGGAGACGCCGTGGGCGCCCAGGGCGTGCTGGATCGCGATCCGCAGCAGGCGCGGCAGCTGGGCGGGGGACGAGAGCATCTCGCACCAGCTGCTGCAGTCGGTGAACACCCGCTCGGGGTGGGTCTCCTGGAAGAACCCGGTGCCGATCTGCCCGGACGGGATGTGCGAGGCCAGCGCGAGCACCGGCAGACCGCTGCGCTGGGCGTCGTAGAGGCCCTGGATCAGGTGCGTGTTGCCGGGGCCGCAGGAGCCGGCGCAGACCGCGAGGCGGCCGCTGAGCTCGGCCTCGGCGGCAGCCGCGAAGGCGCCGGCCTCCTCGTTGCGGACGTGCACCCAGCTGATCCCCTCGGCCCGGCGGATCGCGTCCACCACCGGGTTCAGGCTGTCGCCGACCACCCCGTACACCCGCTCCACCCCGGCCTGCCGGAGCACCTCCACCATCTGCTCGGCCACGCTCACCACGGGGGCTCTCCTTCACCGGCCGCCGGCCGCCGGCGGCCACGGGTCACCCGCAGCCTCCGCCGTCCGGGCCCGGCCCGCAGCCGGGCCGGGCCCGAACGGGTGAGCGGCGGCCGGGCCCGCGCCCCGCCGCCGCTCGACCGGCCCGCCGGGCCGGCTACTCCGCCGCGAGGTGCTCCGGACCGGTGCCGACCTTGCCCCCGGCGACGCCCGCCTGGGGCTGGCGGCGGGCGGGTTCGCGGCCGGGGGGCTGGCTGCACCGCTCCTGGGCGGGCGGGACGGTCGTCGGCAGGGTGACCGGGGTACCGGCCTTCACCTGGACCGCCTCGCCGTCGTGCCGCAGGTGGATCACCTCGCCGCGGCGCAGCGTGTACGTCGTGCCCCCGTGGGTGATCTGCACGCCGAGCAGCTGGCCGCGGACCATCAGCGAGAAGCCGAGCTTCATCAGCCCGGCCGGCAGCCGGGGCCGGAAGGAGAGCGTCTCGCTGTGGTCGCGGAGCCCGCCGAAGCCGGCCACCAGGGCGATGCAGGCGCCGGCGAGCGAGGCCATGTGCAGGCCGTCGCGGGTGTTGCCGCCGAGGTCGTGCAGGTCCATCAGGGCGGCTTCGGCGGTGTAGTCGTACGCGAGGTCCAGCTGTCCGACCTCGGCGGCGATCACCGCCTGGGTGCAGGCGGAGAGCGAGGAGTCGCGGACGGTCAGCCGCTCGTAGTAGGCGAAGTTCCGGGCCTTCTGCTCGTCGGTGAAGGCGTCCCCGCGGACCTGCATGGCGAGCACCAGGTCGGCCTGCTTGACCACCTGCTTCCGATACAGGTCGAAGTACGGGTAGTGGAGCAGCAGCGGGTAGTTCTCCGCCGGGGTGTGCTCGAAGTCCCAGACCTGGTGGTCGGTGAAGCCGTCGGCCTGCGGATGGACGCCGAGGTTCTCGTCGTACGGGACGAACATCGCCGCGGCGGCGTCCCGCCAGGCGGCCATCTCCTCGGTGTCGACGCCGATCGCGTCGGCCTCGCGCGGGTGCCGGGTGGCGGCCTCGGCGGCGGCGCGCAGGTTGCTCTGCGCCATCAGGTTGGTGAAGACGTTGTTGTCGGCGACGGCGCTGTACTCGTCCGGCCCGGTGACGCCCTCGATGCGGAACTTGCCGGCGGCGTCGTGGTGGCCGAGCGAACGCCACATCCGGGCGGTCTCGACCAGCAGCGCCAGGCCGTACTCGCGCTCGAACTCGACGTCCCCGGTGGCCCGGACGTAGCGGGCGACGGCGGCGGCGATGTCGGCGCCGATGTGGAACGCCGCGGTGCCGGCCGGCCAGTAGCCGGAGCACTCCTCGCCGCGGATCGTCCGCCAGGGGAACACCGCCCCGGCGAGGCCCAGCTGGGCCGCCCGTTCACGGGCCATCGGCAGCGTGGTGTAGCGCCAGCGCAGCGCCTGGTTGACGGCGGCCGGCAGGCAGTAGGTGAGCACCGGCAGGACGAAGGTCTCGGTGTCCCAGAAGCTGTGGCCGTCGTAGCCCGGGCCGGTCAGCCCCTTGGCGGGGATGGCCCGCTCCTCGCTCCGGGCGCCCGCCTGGAGCACGTGGAAGACGGCGAACCGGACGGCCTGCTGGAGTTCGACGTCACCCTCGATCTCGACGTCGCTGGTCTCCCAGAACTCCTTGAGGAACTCCGCCTGTTCGGCCACCAGGCCGTCCCAGCCGGTGTACCGGGCGGCGGTCAGCGCGGCCTCCACCTGGTCCCGGACGGCGGGCAGCGAGCGGGTCGCCGACCAGCCGTAGGACATGAACTTCACCAGCCGCAGCCGCTCGCCCGGCCGGAGCAGGGTGGTGACGCTGATCCGGCAGTGGTCGGCCTCCGACTCGGCGACGGTGTCCAGCCGGTCCGGTCCCTCGATGACGTGGTCCATCCCGGCGGCGACCCGGATGCCGCTGTACCGGGTGCGGTGCACCAGCACGGCCTTGCTGCCGCCGGCGTGGTTGACCTCGGCGATCAGCGGCGCCTCCAGCACCGCGGCCGCCCGCGGATCGCCGTCGGGGCCGCCGGGCAGCTGCTCGTTGGCGACCAGCTCCGACTGCAGGACGATCCGGACCGGCGCGTCCACCGCCTCCACGGTGTACTCCACGGCGGCGATGGCCCGCTGGGTGAGCGAGACCAGCCGGGTCGAGTGCACCTTGATGGTCCGCCCGGCCGGGGAGGTCCACTCCGCCTCGCGCCGCAGCAGCCCGTCCCGGAAGTCCAGCCACCGGCGGTGGCCGAGCAGTTCGCCGTACCGGAGATCGAAGGGCTCGTCGTCCACCAGCAGCCGGATGATCTTGCCGTTGGTCACGTTGATGACGCTCTGGCTGGACTCCGGGTAGCCGTAGCCGCCCTCGCCGTAGGGCAGCGGGCGCAGCTCGAAGACGCCGTTCAGGTAGGTGCCGGGCAGGCCGTGCGGCTCGCCCTCGTCGAGGTTGGCGCGCAGCCCGATGTGGCCGTTGGAGAGCGCGAAGACGGACTCGGCACGGGCCATCGACTCCAGGTCCAGGCCGTGCTCGACGATCTGCCAGGGGTCGACGTTGAAGTTGTCCAGGCCGGTCATGCCGCGCCCCCTTCGAGCAGCTCGGCGAGGTCGGTGACGACCACGGTGGCGCCGTCGCGGCGCAGTTCGGCGGCCTGCCCGGTGCGGTCCACGCCGACCACCGCGCCGAAGCCGCCGGCCCGGCCGGAGGCGACCCCGGCGAGGGCGTCCTCGAACACGGCGGCGTGCGCGGGCTCGACGCCCAGGGCGCGGGCGGCGGCCAGGTAGGTGTCGGGCGCGGGCTTGCCCGGGAGGCTCTCCCGCTTGGCCACCACCCCGTCGACGATCACGTCGAACAGCTCCTCGATCCCGGCGGCGCGCAGCACGTCCCGGCAGTTGGCGCTCGACGAGACCACCGCGCTGGGCAGCCCGAGCGCGCGCAGCCGGTGCACGTACGCGACCGAGCCCTCGTACGGCTGGACGCCCTGCTCGCGGATCATCCGCAGCACGGTGTCGTTCTTGGCCAGGCTGATCCCGTGCACGGTGCGGGCGCCGGGCGGGTCGGCGTCGCCGCCCTCGGACAGCTCGATGTCGCGGCTGCGCAGGAACGCCCGGGTGCCGTCGAGTCTCGGGCGGCCGTCGACGAAGGTGTCGTAGTCGGTGACGGCGTCGAAGGGGACGAACGGCCCACCGGTGCGGGCCGCTTCGGCGCGCAGGAAGGCGTCGAAGGTGTCCTTCCAGGCCGCGGCGTGCACCTTGGCGGTCTGGGTGAGCACCCCGTCGAGGTCGAAGAGGAAAGCGCGGATGTCGTCCGAAAGCCCCAGCATGGGTGAAGTCTTACCCCCAAAACCGGGGAAGCCGCCCATTCCCGGCGGCGCGTCGCGGGAACGGGCGGCTCGCCGCCGGGGGGCCGGTGGCCTCCGCCGCGGGCCGTCAGGGCGAGTCGGGCGAGGCGATCACCGCGAAGACGGCGCCCTGCGGGTCCTGGACGACCGCCATCCGGCCGGACTGCATGTCGAACGGCGGCTGGACCACCGAGCCGCCGGCCCGGACGAGGGCGTCCACCGTGGAGTCGGTGTCGTCGACCGAGAAGTACGTCATCCAGTGCGCGGGCGTCCCGGCCGCCAGGTACTCGGGGACGGGCTGCATGCCGCCCACCGTGCGGTCGCCCACGTTGAGCGAGAAGTAGCCGTCCATGCCCTGGATGGTCGCCGGGCGCAGGCCGACGGCCCGGTGGTAGAACGACCCGGCCGCGTCGGTGTCGCCGGTGTTGAGCTCGTTCCAGACCAGCGCGCCGGGCTCGTTGACGATGCCGGCGCCGATGAAGTCGACCTTCTGCCAGACGCCGAACACCGCCCCGGTCGGGTCCGCGGCGACCAGCATCCGGCCGACCGTGCCGACGTCCATCGCCGGGTAGAGGATCGCGCCGCCGGCGTCGGCGATGGCGCTGCCGGTGGCCTCCACGTCGTCCGAGGCGAGGTAGGTCGTCCAGGACACCGGCGGCTCGGGCTGGCCCTCGGGGGCCGTTCGGGCCATGATCCCGGCGACCGGCCGGCCGTTCAGCAGACACATGGCGTAGCCGCCGAACTCGGGCGGGCCGATCTCGCCCTGCCAGCCGAAGAGGTCGCGGTAGAAGTCGAGTGCGGCCTGCTGGTCGCTCGTCATCAGGTCGACCCAGCACGGCGTGCCGGGCTTGTACGGAGCGGTGACTTCGGGCATTCCTGGGCCTCCATGAGCGATGGTCCTCCGCCCCGGCCGGGCGGGCCCGGGCGGCCCGGGCGGGCGGGCCCGCGGGCTCGCGGGCGCCGGCGGGCGGGCAGCCGAACGGCGGTACACGGCCCACCATCGCCGGGCCACCGCGTTCCCGCCACCGGACGGCGCCCTGCTGGGCGACGGCCGGGGCACCGGCGCGGCGGCGGTCACGGGGCGTGCCGCGGCGGCTTCACGAAGTACGGCTGCTGCTTGCCGCTCCGGGCGCGCTCCTTCAACCGGACCGGCGGTTCGGCCCGGGTGCCGGCCACGGCACCGCGCCCGGGCGCGGCACACCCGGGCGCCGGTACGGCTACCGTGCGTTACCCGCCGCTGCCGTAGCTGGTGTTGGCGCAGATGTCGTCGTCCGCCGAGCGGGCGTCGTTGGTGACGCTGGTGGGCAGCGGGGCGGGTGCCGCGGCGGCCGCCGGGGCGCCCGCCGCGGTCGACGGGGCCGCGCCGCCGTTGGCGGCCACGAAGTCCTTGCCGACGATCACGATGACGCCCGCCGAGGATCCCGCCTCGACCTTCGCCCCCGGGAACAGTGCGGCCACCTTCTCGGCGTTCGCCTTCTGGCCGGAGCCGTACTCGACCATGGTGGTCGCGTACTTGGTGCCGGCCGCCGTACCGGCCTTGGTCGCGGTGAACTTGGCCGCCTTGAGCAGCTCGCTCGCCCTGCCGTCCGCCCCGGTGCTCGTGGTGCCGTTGTAGACGGACACCTTGACGGCGGAGTTGCCCGCGTCCGCCGGTGCGGCCGGGGGCGAGGTCGGGTCGGCCGGCGCGGGGGTGGCGGCGGGGGAGCCCGGCGCGGCCGTCTGCTCGCCGGTGGCGTTCTGGCCGTCGATGGTCCGGTCGGCCTTGATGGTGTCCCAGAGCTTCTTGGCGTCGCTCTCGACGATGTCGAGGTCCATGTCCTGGGTGCGGTAGCGCCAGGGAACGGTCACGAACTTGAGGTCGTGCATGTCGATGTTCTTCAGCGAGAGGCCGAAGGAGAGCAGTTTGTCGGCGCTCCCGAGGCCGGGGTCGACGACCATCGACTTGGTGGCGGCGTCGGCCAGCGGCAGCAGCGTGGTCGGATTGAGGCCCTGGCCCTTGATGTTGGAGGCGAGCGAACCGAGGAAGGCCTGCTGACGCTTCATCCGGCCGATGTCGGAGCCGTCGCCCAGGCCGTGGCGCAGCCGGACGTAGTCCAGCGCCTTCTGCCCCTCGACCTTCTGCTTGCCCTGCGGCAGGACGAGGTTGCCCCGCTTGGTGAGCTTGGGGTTGATGTCGTTGTCGTAGATCGGCTTCGGCAGGCAGATGTCCACGCCGTTGACGGCCTTGGTCATCGCGGAGAAGCCCTGGAAGTCCACCACGATGGTGTGGTCGACCCGGATGCCGGTGAGCTTCTCGACGGTGTTCTGGGTGCAGGCCGGGTTGCCGTCGTCACTGCCGCCGGTCGAGAACGCGGCGTTGAAGAGGTCGCTGGTGGCGCCCTTGGTCCACTTGCCGTTCGGCAGCTTGCAGGGCGGGATGGTCACCTTGGCGTTGCGCGGGATGGAGATCCCGACGGCGTGCTTGTGGTCCGCGTAGACGTGCAGCAGGATCGTGGTGTCCGAGCGGGCACCGCCGTCCTCGCCGCCGCCGAGGTCGGAGTTGTCCTTGCCGCGGCTGTCCGAGCCGATCAGCAGGACGTTGACCGGCTTGTTGCCGTCCGCGTCCGCCTGGGCCTCCGGCGGGCGGTCGGTGGCGATGGCGTCGGCGTCGAAGGACTTGATGTTGCCGTTGAGCTTGAGGTAGATCGCGCCGCCCGCGCCGGCTATCAGCACCAGCACGCCGGCCGCCGACCAGGCGACGATCTTCTTCACGTTCTTCTTGGGCTTGCGGCTGTTGCGGGCCGCGGCCCGCCCGCCGGCCGCGGAGGCCTCGGCCGCCGGCCCGGCGCCCCGGCCCGGTCCACCCCGGCCGGGTGCCCCTCGGCCCGGTGCTCCGTTGCCCGGTGCGCCCGTGCCCGGTGCCCCTCTGCCCTGGGTGTTCTTCCCCGGCGCGCCCTTGCCCTGGGCCGCGCGGCGTGCCTCGGCCCGGCCGCCCGCGCGCGGCTGCGGCACCCCGGCGTCACTGCCCCCGGTCGTGAGCCCACCGGGCGCGTCGTCGCCACGAGCCGGGCCCTCGCCCCACTGACCTGACATCCGTGTACCTTTCACCGGCGGACGCGGCACCCGTACACCCGGGCGCACTGCACACAGAGAGACGGCCGAAACCGCCGCCGGGTTGCACGTACGACCGTCGCAATGACCGACGAACGCCCCCCGGGACTGCCCCCGTTTCCCCTCCGGAGCCCCTGCGGTCACAGAAGGCTCTCTCGGAGCATACAAGCCAGTCATATTTGTCCTATCGGCCTCGCCCGCCATCGGGACCGGCCCAGGACCGGCCCGGGACCGGCCCGCGGGGCACCCCGGCGGACCGCTCCCCGGGCATCCGTGCGGCCACCCACCACCCCCCGCCCGCACCGCCGCGGACGTCACGTAGATTGCTGAGGGACCGGGCCGGAGGTCGCGCCCGGGCCGGAAACGGGGGGACGACCATGGCCGTGCTGACGAGGACCACCCACGACCGGGGCTCGCTCGCCGGAATGGCGCAGTGCGATCCGGAGCTGGAGTCCCGGCTGCGGCAGGGCATGGCGGCGACCGAGGACCGGCTGCGTGCGTGCGTCGCCCAGGCCCGGCACCCGTTCACGGCCGCACTGGCCGACCGGGTGGTGATGAGCGGCGGCAAGCGGCTGCGCCCCCTGATGGTGCTGCTCGGCGCCGAGTTCGGCGAACCCGGCCGGGCCGGAGTGGTCGACGCCGCGATGCTGGTCGAGCTGGTCCACGCCGCCTCGCTCTGCCACGACGACGTGATGGACCAGGCCGGCACCCGGCGCGGCGCCCCCAGCATCAACGCCGTGCACGGAAACCGGACCGCCGTCCTGGCCGGCAACTGGCTCCTCGCCAAGGGCGGCGCGATCGCGGCCGGGCTGGAGCGGGAGAGCCTGCTCCTGCACACCCGGGTCACCGAGCGACTGGTCGAGGGGCAGCTGCGGGAGCTCGCCGGACCGGCCCCAGACGCCTTCCACGAGGACGCGCTGGCCCACTACTTCGCCGTCATATCCGGCAAGTCGGCCTCGCTGATCTCCGTCTCGCTGCGGATCGGCGCCGTCCAGGCGGCCGCCCCCGACGCACTCGTCCGGGCCCTCGGCACCTACGGGGAGCATCTCGGACTCGCCTTCCAGATCTCCGACGACCTGCTCGATGTCACCTCGGACTCGTCGGTCTCCGGCAAGGAGCAGGGCAAGGACCTCGCGGCGGGCGTGCCGAGCCTGCCCGTCCTGCTCGCCCTGGCCGACCAGCGGCCGAAGGCCCGCAAGCTGCGCGAGCTGCTGACCTCCGGCCGGCCCGCGACGGCCCGTCAGCACCGCCGCCTGCTCTCCCTGCTGCGGTCCTCGGACGCGATGACCGACGCCCGCGCGATGATGCACGACCGGCTGGGCCTGGCCCGGGCCGCGCTCGCGGACCTCCCCGCCGGCCCGGCGCGGTCGGTGCTCGACGAGATCTGCGACTTCGTGGCCCGCCGGGACCGCTAGGGGCTGCGCCGGCGCCGCCGAGGGCCCGCGGGCGGCGTCGGGGCGGGGGCCGCGGCGGCCCCGCCCCGACGGCCCGGTCAGCTCTCGATCACCCGGCAGAAGAGCACCGTGTCGAAGATGTCCTCCATCCGGACCGCCACCCCGTCCCGCAGGGTCCAGGAGTGGATGAACGGCAGTGTGCCGGTCGTCCCGCGCACCGAGGTGACCTGCCGGACACCGAAGACCACCACGCGGTCCCCGGCCGCCACGAACTCCTGCGGTTCGAGCCGCATGCCGCCGAGCACCGCGGGCACCCGGGAGAGGAACTCCCGTACCCCGGCGTGGCCGTGCTTGGTGCCGCCGAGACCGTACGCGGCCATGCCGTCCGGGTGCACCCACTCCACCCGCGGGTCGAGGGTGTCCAGCAGGGCCGGCACGTCGCGCTCCCGGAAGGCCCGGTAGGCGCGCTCGATCACGGCCCGGTTGCGGGCGTCGGGGCCGGCCGGGGCCGCCGGGGAGGCGGGGGACGCGGGGACGGCCGTACGGTCGCTGATGTCGGTCATGACGCTCCTCAGCCCTTCGCCGCGGCGCGCCGGGCGTCGCCGATGTGCTGCGGGTGCAGTTCCCGCAGGGTCCGCTCGATCCCGTCCCGCCAGTCCACCGTGCACGGGCCGGTCAGCCGGCGGCGCAGCGCCGGGTCGAACCGGTAGGTCTCCCGGGTGACCTCGCTCGGCACGAGGTGGGCGGTGACCCCGGTCAGCTCCTCCAGGTGGCGGATGCAGTCGGTGATCCCGACCGACTGGTCGCCGCCCCAGTTGACCACCGTGGCCGGCACCGAGGCGGCGGCCCAGAGCGGCGGCACCTGCGCCACCAGGTCGTCGGTGTGCAGGGGGGAGAACCAGTTCTGGCCCTCCAGCGGGACGGCGATCGGCCGGCCGGCCAGCATCTCCCTGAAGTAGAGCATCGGCACGCCGCCGTAACTGCCCGGCCCGTAGGCGATGTTCAGCCGCGCGATGGTGGTGGGGAGGCCGAGCACGCGGGCGAAGGCGCGGACGGCGCCCTCGGCGGCGAGCTTGCCCGCCGGGTAGGCGGGCAGCCACTCGGCGGAGCCGTCCACCGGGTCGTCCTCGGTGTAGGCGTGCTCCAGGGTCTGCCGCTTGTAGAGGGCGCCGGTGGAGACGTGGAGGAACGCCTCGGCGGTGCGGCAGTGCGTCATCAGCCGGCCGGCGGCCACCGCGTTGATCTCGGCGGCGGCGTTGAAGTCGCCGTCCTCGCCCCGGTGCACGGCGGAGTGGAGGACGTGGGTGAAGTCCGTCGGCAGCCCCGCGCCGGCGAGGTCGGCGCCGTCCGCCATGTCCCACTGCCGGGTGGTGATGCCGCGGGCGGCGAGCTCCCGCTCGACGCCCGGTGTGCCGAACCGGCCGATGCACCAGACCTCGTTCCGCTCGGCCAGTGCCTCGGCGACCGGCCGGGCGACCTGCCCGGTGCCGCCGGTGATCAGTATCTTCCTGCCCCGCATACCGCTGTCCCCCGTCGTCATCGGTTCTCCGCCCGTCGGACCGCGAGGGCGTCGGCGTCGGCCAGCGCGCGGTCCAGCTCCCGCCGCAGGACCGCCTGGAAGGCGGCCACGTGGCGGGGGCCCATCAGCGTGTAGTGCTCGCCCGGCACCTCCAGGTACCGGTTCTCCTCCCGGCTGTGCTCGTCCCAGCGGCGCAGCTCGTTGTCGAGCCACTCCTGCCGGGTGCCGCGCAGCGGGACGGCGTGGAAGACCGTGACGCTGCGCACGTCGCCGCTCGGCGTGTACGTCCGGCCCAGGTCGGTCAGGGTGTCGGCGACGTCCGCCCAGGTGCCGAACCGATCCGCGTCCAGGTCGAGTTCGGCGAGGCGGCGCGGCGCGGCGAGGGCGAGCAGCCGCTCGGTCTGCTCCTCCCGGCCCAGGTGCCGGACGGTGTCCGGGAAGGTGCGCACCTGCTCCCGGTCGATCAGTTCCAGGAAGTGCGCCAGGTTGGCGGCGGTCTCCGGGAAGTCCAGCTCGTCCATCCGGTACTTGATGTGCGGCGGCAGGTTGAAGCTGCCGACGAAGTCGACCCGCTCGCCCTGCGCCTCCAGCGCCTTCGCGATCTCGAAGGCGACCGCGGCGCCGTAGGAGTAGCCCGCCACCGCGTACGGGCCCTGCGGCTGCTCGGCGCGGATCGCCGCGACGTAGGTGTCGACCATCTCCTCGAAGGTGACGAAGGGCTTCTCGCCGTCGTTGAAGCCGCGGGCCCGCAGCGCGTGGAACGGGCGGTCGCCGGTGAAGTAGCGGGCGAGGTTGACGAAGACGAGCACCTCGCCGACGCCGGGGTGGACGCAGAACAGCGGGGTCCCGGTGCCGCCGCGCTGCATCGTCACCAGCGGGTCGTACGGGCGCGGCCCGGCCGGTTCGGCGAGCCGGGCGGCGAGCGCCCGGACGGTCGGCGCGGTCAGCAGGGTGACGACCTCCGGACCGGTGACCCCGAGGCGCTCGGCCACCCGGGCGCGCAGCCGCAGGATGTCCAGCGAGGTGCCGCCGAGGTCGAAGAAGCCGGCGGTGGCGCTGATCGCGGCCGGGTCGCAGTCGAAGAGCTCGCCGTAGATCTCCGCGAGGGCCTGCTCGACCGGACCCTCGGGCGGGGTGTGGCCGCCCAGCATGCGCAGGGTCAGCTCGGCCGTGGAGCGCTGCCACTGCTCGTAGCCGCCGGTCTCCAGGCGCCGGCGCATCAGCGCGCGCTGGATCTTGCCGAGGCTGGTGCGGGGGAACGCCTCGGCGGGCAGCGGCAGCACCAGGGCGGGCCGGAACCCCCAGTGCGTCACCACGGTGGCGCGGATCGCGGTGAGCACGCGGTGGAGGGCGCGCTCGTCCCCCTCCGGCAGGTCGTGGTGGAAGGCGATCACCAGCTGCTCGGTGTCGCTGCCGGCCGGCCGGGTGGGGAAGGCGGCGACGTAGGAGCGGGCGACGCCGTCGAGCGGTTCGAGGGCGGCCTCGATGTCGTGGCTGAAGTGGTTGACGCCGTTCACGATGACGCTGTCCTTGCTGCGGCCGACCAGGGTGAGCCGGCCGTGGTCGAGCCGGCCGAGGTCTCCGCTGCGGAACCAGCCGTCGGCGGTGAAGGCGTCGGCGGTGGCCCGTGGGTCGCGGTAGTAGCCGCGGGTGACGACCGGGCCCCGGAGCTGGAGCTCGCCGACCTCGCCCGCGGGCAGCGGCCGGTCGGCGTCGTCGGCGATCCGGAGCTCCAGGCCGGCCACCGGGGTGCCGAGGTTGGCGAACTCGGCGCCGCGGTCGGTCTGCGGGAAGCCACCGCGCGAGTAGACGCTGCCGGCGCAGGTCTCGGTCATTCCGAACGCGGGCCAGAGCGTGTCCGGGGCCAGTCCGTGCGGCGCCAGGAGCTCCAGAAACGTTTCTCCGGTACCGACCACCACGGCCTCTCCGCCGCTGATGATCTGCCGGACCCGGCCGAGGTCGAACCGCTCGCCGGCCGCCACCACCCGGTCGAGGCCCGCAGTGACCAGCCCCAGCAGGAAGTTGGGCGCGAACGTCATGGTCACGCCGTGCCGGGAGAGCAGCCGCAGGAACTCCGGCGGGTCGCCGAGCACGACCGGGGGCTCGACGTGCAGCTGGCGGCTGCCGGTGGACAGCGGCAGCAGGTGGCACTCCAGCAGCGCCGCGACGTGGTCGAAGGCCACCCAGTTCAGGGTGACGTCCGCCGGGCCCAGCCGGTGGTGGCCGTTCTTGGCGGCCATCGAGGCCAGCAGATTGGCGTGACTGAGCATCACGGCCTTGGAGTTGCTCGTCGACCCGGAGGTCAGCATCAGGATCGCGGTGTCCTGCGGCGCCGCCCGGTGCAGCTCCGCCGCCGGTTCGCCGTCCAGCTCCGCCGGCACCGCTGCCGACAGGCCGCCGCCCGGCGGGAGGACGGCCGCGACGGCCTCCGTGGTCACCACCAGCGGGCCGTCCAGCAGGGCGCCGACGTGGGCCAGTCGGTCGGCCCAGCGGTCCGGGTCGGCGGCCGGGGCGGCCAGCGGGCAGGGGACGAAGCCCCCGAGCACGGCTCCCCAGAAGGCCGGCAGGAAGTCCCCGGGGCGGTCCAGGATCAGCAGCACACGGTCACCGGGGCGCAGGCCGCGGGCGCGCAGGCCGGTCAGGATCCGGCGGGCGGCGAGCAGCAGCTCCGGGTAGCTCTGCCCGGCGAGCCCGGCGTCGGCGTCGCCGCGGCCGTAGGCCAGGCCGGTGTCGGGGTGCCGCCCGGCGGCCGTGAGCAGTAGGTCGGTGAGGTTGGTGGCGGGGTTCACGGCGTCTGTCTCCTGATCTCGGGCCGGCGCGCCGGGCCAGGCCGAGGGCGCGCCGAAACAGGGCGAGGCACCGGACTCGTGCGGGAGTCCGCGAGCGTGACGCGTCAGGGCAGCTGGGGACGGAGTACCGAGGGAGACACCGCCCGCCACCGCGCCGTCGCGGCGGTGGCGGGTGAGAAGAGCGGGCCGGTGGGCCGGTCGGTCCTCGTGCGGCTTGTGGTCACACGGCTTACCGTAGGGTCGAAGCAGGCCCGACCCGCCGGGGTCCTTCCTGGTTGGCCGGAAGGGGTCACCGCCGCCACGGGCCGTGAGAACATCACCACGACTCGTGATAAAACCGGAATCCGGCCTTTTGCATTTCGGGGGTGGATGCAGCTTCGTGTCAGACCGGCCGGAGATCCGCCGCTTCGGTGGCAGGAATATCTCCGGTTGGTATAGGCGAGCCGTGCGGCGTCGCCCGCCGATCGGCTCCGATCCGCCTCCTGCTCGGCCGCAACCCGCCCTGACCTGCAATGACCTGCGCCGACCTCAATGTTCCGGTAAAGGTTGACGGGCTTCGAACAAGAGAACTACTGTCAGTCAAGGTGATCTGAGCATGTGTCACCTTTACATGTTCTGGATTGAACAGTTGAAGAAAGAATCTGCTGCTGCCGCAGAAGATCACCGCGCTAAGGGGGACAGCGTGACCAGCGCCTCGGCCGGCCCGCCGAACGGGCCCGGAACGGGGGACAGCACGCCCGCGGAACACGCCGCGCACGTCGAGAAGACGCTGCTGGAGGCCCGGGCACTGATCGAGTCCACCGTCTCCCTGCACCGGCGCCGGCCCGCCCCGGGCACCGCCGCCCCGCACACCGACGTCGCCGTGCTCGGCGAGGCCGTCGAGCACCTGGTCTTCCGCGCCCGGCACTCCGTCTGCGTCGCGATCACCGGTGACGACATCTACTCGCTGATCGCCCGCAAGGCCCTGACCGACCTCGCCCCCGGCCCGGTCGTCCGGCTGCTGTGCGTCCCCGAGGTCGCCGACGGCGAGCTCGCCGCGCTCGCGCAGGCCCCCGGCTCCCGGTTCGAGATCCGGGTCTCCGAGGCCCAGTTGCGCGACATCGTGATCGCCGACGGGAGCGCCGCACTCGTCCGGGCCGGCGCCGGCGACGCCAAGGGACAGGCCACCCTGGTGAACGACCGGGCCGCGGTGCGCGCCCTGGAACTGCTCTTCGCCGGCGCCTGGTCCGGCGGCCGCAAGATCGACGAGCACCTGGCCCTCAGCCCCCGGCTGCTCGGCGACCTCACCCGCCGCATCCTGGAACGGCTGCGCAACGGCTACACCGACGACGCCGCCGCCCGCGACCTCAACATGTCGCTGCGGACCTACCGGCGGCACGTCGCGGAGATCATGCGCGAACTCGGCGCCACCTCCCGGTTCCAGGCCGGGGTCCGCGCCGTCGAGCTGGGACTGCTCTTCGAGTAGCCGCACCGGCGCACAGGAACGGATCGGGCCGCCGCACCGGCAGTGCGGCGGCACTCGCGCACCCCACGACGGAGGAGGACGGCCATGCGACCCGGCGACGACTGACCGCGCCCCGACCAGGTGTGCCCCCGACGGGCGCCGCCCCGGCCTGCGGCCGGTACGGCGACGGATCCGCGGGCCGGCACCACCCCCGGCCACCTCCGGGGGAAGACCGCGGCCCACCCCTGCGGCCGGCCGCGGAGCAGCGAGACCACCAACGGGGGACGGTGAGCAGGACGTGTCCATCAAAGCCGAGGACGAGCTGGAACGGGCTCTCCTCGAAGTACGGGCGCTGATCGAATCCACGGTGGCCATCCACCGGGACCACAGCACCCGCGCCCAACAGATCTCCACCGTGGACGGCGGCTACGGACCGGTGCTGCACACGGCCGCCACCATGATCCGCAACGCGGTCCGCAGCATCGACATCGTGCACGCCCGGATGCCCGGGGCCGGCGAACTGCCCGACCGCGGCGCGGACGCCGAACGAAAACTGATCTATGCCGCCGCCGAGACGTCCGCCGTCCGGCTGCTGACCAATCCGGCCATGGTCGACGAGGACTTCGTGCGGGAACAGCTCGCCCTGGAAAGACCGGTGGCGATCCGGGTGGCCAGGGTCCCGCCGCTGCAGGCCCTGCTGGTCGACGGCACCACCGCCCTGGTGGTGGCCGAGTCGGCGAGCGGGGTACGGGCCTCGGTGATCCACAAGCCGGAGGTGCTGCACACCCTCGGCTCGCTCTTCGAGAGCGTGTGGCGCAACGCCGTCCCGGCCGGCGAGCGGATCGTCTTCGGGGACCGGGACCGGGCCGCACTCGCCCAGCAGATCCTCGGCGCGCTGCGGGCCGGCGTCACGGACGAGGTGGCCGCCCGCGAACTGACCGTCTCGGTGCGCACCTACCGCCGGCACGTCGCGGAGATCATGGCCCTGCTCGGCGCCCACTCGCGGTTCCAGGCGGGCGTCCGGGCCGCCGAGCTCGGCCTGCTGCGCCCGGCCCGGACCACCCCGCCGGCCGGCACCGAGGGGCCGCCGGGCAAGCCGTAGCAGCCGTCCGGACCGCCCCGGGACGGGCCGTTGGCAGCTTCCTGAAAGGCGTGTTGCCGCCCGGCGGAAGCCCGCAGTTGTATGGGCCGCAGGAAAGGGATTCCGGGCCCACGGGACGCCGGAATGCCCTTCCCGGCGTCCCGCGACCTCCCCCGAGTCGTCGGCCGCCGGCGCGGGGATCCGCCCGCCGGGAAAACCCCGGCGGCGGATCCCCGCTCCTCCGGTGAATTCGGCGCGGAAGGCGGGTCCATGACGCAGGAACCGATTGGCCTGGTGTTCCCCGGACAGGGGACCCAGAAGGCGGGAATGGGCGTTCCCTGGCAGGACACCCCGTCCTGGGAACTCGTCGGGGAAATCTCCGAGGCCGCCGGCGAGAACGTCCGGGAGCTGCTCCTCGAAACGCCCGACGAACAGCTGCGGCGCACCGACCTGGCCCAACTGGCCGTCTTCACGGTGGCCGTGGTCGCGTACACCGAGGCGGTCCGCCGCGGGGCGCTCGGCGGCCCGGTGGCCGCCGTGGCCGGCCACAGCCTCGGCGAGTACGTCG
Organism: Kitasatospora sp. NBC_01560; assembly: GCF_045208415.1. NCBI lineage: Bacteria > Bacillati > Actinomycetota > Actinomycetes > Kitasatosporales > Streptomycetaceae > Kitasatospora > Kitasatospora sp. NBC_01560. Next base: position 4,559,835 of record NZ_CP109364.1, read on the forward strand.
CGCTGACCGCCGCCGGTGCGCTCGCCCTGCCCGACGCGGCCGCCCTGGTCGCCGCCCGCGGCCGGGCCATGCGGGCCGCCGCCGAACAGCGCCCCGGCACCATGGGCGTCCTGGTCGCGGCCCCGCTGGAGGAGGTCACCGGGCTCACCGAGCGGCTCCGCGCCGACGGCGCCGAGGTCTGGGTCGCCAACGTCAACGCGCCCGGCCAGACCGTGGTCTCCGGCTCCGTCGAGGGCATCGGGCGGATCGGCGCCGAGGCACCGTCGATCGGCGCCAAGATGATCCGGCTGCAGGTCGGCGGGGCCTTCCACAGCCCGTACATGGCGCCGGCCGCGGACGAGCTGCGCACCGCGCTGAAGAACACCGCCTTCGCCCCCGTCCACCTGCCGGTCGTCGCCAACGCCGACGCCGGGGTGTACCGCGGCGACTGCGACTGGCCCGACCTCGCCACCCGCCAGCTCACCTCGCCGGTGCTCTGGGAGCCGGCCGTGCACACCCTCACCGGCCCGCTCGGCTGCCGCCGGCTGGTCGAGATCGGCCCGGGACGCACCCTGGCCGGGCTGATCCGCCGGATCGCCCCGGACACCGGGGTGGTGTCCCTGGACAGCCCGGCGGCGCTGGACTGACCGGCGCCCGCGCCCACCACCGAGAAGGAGGACCACGCCATGGCGCTCGGCACCGAGAGCATCTGGCTGCGCCGCTACGCCACCGGCAGCACCCCCCGGCTGCGGCTGCTCTGCCTGCCGCACGCCGGCGGCTCGGCCGGCTTCTTCCACACCTGGGGCCACGCCTTCGGCGAGGACGTCGAAGTCCTGGCGGTGCGCTACCCCGGCCGCCAGGAGCGGATCGCGGAGGACCCGTGGACCGCCCTGGAGGACCTCGCCGACGCGATCGCCGCGGAACTGACCCCGTACCTGGACACCCCGCTGGCCGTCTTCGGCCACAGCATGGGCGCCTCCCTCGGCTACGAGATCGCGCTCCGCCTGGCCGGGCGGTACCACGCCGCACCGGCCCTGCTGATGGTCTCCGGCCGCAAGCCCCCGCACCTGCTCGGCCCGCGGCCCACGGACTTCGCCGACGACGAGGAGCTGCTGGCCGAGGTCCGCAAGCTCGGCGGCACCGACGCGGCGCTGCTCGCCGACGAGGACCTGCGCGAGCTCGTCCTGCCCGCCCTGCGCGCCGACTTCCGGGCGGTCACCCGCTACACCGCGCGCCCCGGCGTGCCGCTGCCCTGCCCGGTCGTCGGCTACGTCGGCGACGCCGACCCGGACATCACCCCCGACGACGTCGCCGGCTGGGCGCGGACCGCGCCGCTCGGCTTCGAGCTGCAGGTACTGCCCGGCGGCCACTTCTACCTGGTCGACCAGCACACCGCCCTGACCTCCGACATCCGGTCCCGGCTGGCCCGGGCGGCGTCCCGGCCGGCATTCCCGGGCACCGGTGGCAGGTTGTTGCAGCCGCCGTTGTGAGTGCCGAACACGGCACCGCAGAATTCCAATGCGCGCCACCCGCCGCGCATTCCACGGCAATCCCGCACGGACATTCCGGCGGGGCCGATCCTGAAAAGGGGAGAAACATGACCACCGCCACCCGCGACGAGCGCCTCGAAACCATCAAGGACATTGTCTGCGACATTCTGGAGATCGAGGAGGACGAGGTCACCGAGGTCAGCCTTTTCAAGGAGGACCACGACGCCGATTCGCTCCGCGCGATCGAGATCCTGGCCGCGCTGGAGAAGAAGTTCGGCGTGGTGATCAACCAGAGCGAGCTGCCGCGCATGGTCAACCTCAAGGGCGTCTACGAGGTCGTGTCGGAGCCGGCCGGCTGGTAGGCCGGACGACCCTGCGACGGATGGAGAGGTTGCCATGACGGCGGCAGAGCGCAGCCCCGGCCCGACCGGGCCGGGGCGGCACCGGGTGGTTCTCACCGGACTCGGAGTGGTGTCCAGCATCGGGCTCGGCGTCCAGGAGTTCCTCCAGGGACTCCGGGAGGGCCGCAGCGGTGCCCGGCCCATCTCGCTGTTCGACACCGAGGGCTTCGCCCACGCGAACGGATGCGAGATCACGGGCTTCGACCCCCGGGACTGGATCAGCACGCTGGACGTCGAACAGCTCGGCCGGGCCGCGCAGTTCTCGACCGCGGCGGCCCGGATGGCACTGGAGGACTCGGGCCTCGACCCGGCGCAGCTGCGCGACCGGCGCGGGCTGATCTCCATCGGGACGACCGACGGCGAGAGCTACGACCTCGACCAGCTGGTCGAGCGCGAACTCGCCGAAGGAACAGGCGCGTTCGACCCGACGGCCGCCCGGCGGGTGCCGGCCGGACGGCTGTCGGTCGCCATCGCCCAGGAACTGGGCCTGACCGACGTGGAGGCACTGACCATCCCGACCGCCTGCTCGGCGGGCAACTACGCCATCGGCTACGGCTTCGACGCCGTCAGCTCCGGTGAGGCGGAGTTCGCCTTCTGCGGCGGCGCGGACGCGATGTGCCGCAAGACCTTCACCGGCTTCTACCGGCTGGGGACCATCGCCCCCGACCGCTGCCAGCCCTTCGACGTCGACCGCAAGGGCATCCTCACCGGTGAGGGCGCGGGCGTGCTCGTCCTGGAGCGGCTGGACTCCGCACTGGAACGCGGCGCCACCATCTACGCCGAGGTGCTCGGCTACGGGCTCAACTGCGACGCCCACCACCAGGTGGCGCCCGACCGGGACAGCGTCGCCGAACTGATGCGGCTGGCCCTGGACAACGCCGGCGTGAAGCCGCACGAGGTGGACCTCATCTCGGCGCACGGCACCGGCACCAAGGCCAACGACATCACCGAGGCGGGTGCCATCCGCCAGGTCTTCGGCGACAGCCCGCCGCGCACCATCTCGATGAAGTCGATGCTCGGACACAGCATGGGGGCGGCCAGCGCGCTCGGCGCGATCGGCTGCGCCCTGGCCATCCAGAACCGCTTCATCCCGCCCACCATCAACCACGTCACCACCGACCCCGAGTGCGACGTCGACTGCGTGCCCAACCAGGCCGTCGAGGCCGACCTCCGGATCGTCCAGAACAACGGTCTCGCCTTCGGGGGCAACAACGCCGCGGTCCTGCTCGGCCGGTACGACGCAATCAAGGAGGCGTCATGACGATCCATCCGATCATCGGGATGGGTGCCGTCGCCGCCACCGGCTCCGGGGTCGGTGAGCTCTTCGAGAACCTCTGCGCGGGCGTCAGCGGCCGCGCGGAGCTGCGGGGCTTCGACCGCACCAGGTTCCGCGCGCAGTACGCGTACGAGGTGGACGACCGCCCGGTGGCCGGCCAGGACGTGGCCGGCCGGGCCGGCCGGCTGCTGCACGAGGCGATCGCCCAGGCGGCGGCCGACGCCGGCCTCGGCGAGGACCTCTCCGGCATCCCGATCCTGGTCGGCACCGGCCTGCGCGAACTGCGCTCGCTGGAGCTGTGGTGGCGCGACGGCTCGCCGTTCGCCGACTCGGGGCTGCACTTCGGCACCGGTCTGCGGGAGCGGTTCAACGCCGATGTCACGCACACCTTCTCCAACGCCTGCTCGGCCTCGCTGTACGCGCTCGCGCTCGGCAGCGACCTGCTCGACCAGGAGGGCGAGGACGCCCCGGACACCGTCATCGTGGCCGGCGTGGACGTGCTGACCGAGTCGATGTACGGACTGCTGGAGCGCGTCCACCCGACGCCGCCGGACCAGGTCCGGCCGTTCGACCGCAACCGCACCGGCGTCCTGATGGGTGACGGCGCCGCCGCCGTCGTGCTGCGCCGCACCGAGGAGGGTGCTCCGCGGGTGCACGGCCGGCTGCGCGGGGTCGCCGTCAACTGCGACGCGTACCACGTCACCGCACCGTCCCCGGAGGGCATCGCCGAGGCCATGCGGGCCGCCCACGGCCTGGCCGGCGTCAAGCCGTCCGACGTGGACCTGGTGATGCTGCACGGCACCGGCACCCTCCTCAACGACGAGGCGGAGGCCACCGCGCTCGCCGCCGTGCTCGGCGACGACGCCGCGGCGCCGCTGATGACCGCGGTCAAGTCGATGACCGGGCACACCTCCGGCGCGTCCGGCCTGATCAACCTGATCGTCGGCCTCCAGGCCCTCAACGAGGGCCGGGTGCCGCCGACCGTGGGCCTGGACGAGCCGGTCGAGGAGGCCGCGGCGTTCCGCTTCGTCACCGGGCGGGCCGCCACCGACCCCACGCTGCGGGTGGCGCAGCTCAACGCCTTCGGATTCGGCGGGATCAACGCCGTGGCAATTGTGGAGGGGACCTGATGAGCGAGCGAACGCTCGAACGGCGCGCGCGGGCCCAGGCCCCCGCCGAGTGCAGCGAGGTGGGCGCATGACGACCGACACCGCCGTGGTGGTCACCGGCGCCGCCGTACTGCTCCCCGGCACCGACACCGTCCGGGCCCTGGCCGACGGCCCCGCCCCCGGCGGGGAGCCGGTCGAGCCGGCCGCCCACGTCGGCCGCAAGGGCCTGCGCTACAAGGACCGGGCCACCCAGCTCGGTTACGCGCTGACCGCCGCCGCCCTGCGCGACGCCGGCCTGCTCGGCGCCGACGAGAAGGCGGGCATCACCGTGCCGGCCACCAGCGTCGGGGTGGTCGCCAGCTCCAACTTCGGCAACCTCGACACCGTCGCCCGGGCGCTGGACACCCTGCGCGAGGAGACCGTCACGGCCACCTCGCCGATGGACCTGCCGAACGCCTCCAGCAACGTCGTCGCCTCCTCGGCGGCGATCCGCTACGGACTGCGCGGGCCCAACCTGATGCTCTGCAACGGCGAGACCTCGGGCCTGGACGCCGTCCACTGGGCGGCCACCCTGATCGGCGCCGGCCGGGTCGAGCGGGTGCTCGTGCTCGGCGTCGAGCCGGACAACGACGTGGTGCGCCGGCTGCTCGGTGGCGAGCGCACGGTGGACGGCGGGGCGGCCCTCGTCCTGGAGTCGCGGGCGGCGGCCGGCGCCCGCGCCGCGACGGTCCGGGCCGTCCTCGGCGGGTACCGCCGCGGGGCCGGCGAGACCGCCGCCCGCGGCCGTCGCTGGGAGCTGCCGGCCCACCTCGGCCGGGCCTCCGGCGCGGCCGGCCTGCTCCAGGTCGCCGCCGCCGTCGGCTTCTTCGACGCCGGCGAGCCCGGCCCCGTCCAGGCCGTCACCGGCAGTGCGGACGACGATGCCCGCGCCGACCTGCTGCTGCTCGCCCCCGAAGCCGCATGACCGGCACGGCCGGACCGGACGCGGAGCGGAGCGCCCGGCCGGACCCGGGCCCCGACCTGCGCCCGGTCGCGGTCGAACGGCGCACCGCGGGCAGCGGACCGCGCGTCCTGCTGCTGCACGGCCTGGCCGCCAACGACACGGTCTGGGACGCCGTCCTCCCGGCACTGCCGGCGGACTTCCAGCTGTGGACGGCCCGGCTGCCCTGGCGCACCGAGACCGTGGCCGACGGGTTCGGCGCGGGCTTCGGTGACGACGGCCTGCGGGCCCCGCTCGCCGAGGCACTGGCGGCGGTACCCGGCGGCCCCGAGGTGGTGGTCGCCCACTCGATGGCGGCCAACGTCCTGCTCGACCTGCTCGCCGGGCCCGGGGCGGACGGCGACGCGCCGGGACGGGGCGGGATCCGCGCCCTCGTGCTGGTCTCCCCGTTCTACCGGCGCCGGGCCGACGAGTTCGACTGGGACACCATCAGCTACTACCTGAACGACTTCCACCTGATCATGGAGGAGGGGATCCGGGCGCACTCCGGCGACCGGATCCCGGCCGACCTGCGCCGGGCCATGGGCGAGCGGGTCCGCGACCGGGTCGGGCCGTACGGCTGGTTCCGGTTCTTCGACCTGTACCTGCGCACGCCCGCCCTGGCGACCGACCGGATCACCCTGCCCACCCTGGTCCTGGCCGGCGGGACCGACTTCGCCGCCCGCCCCGGGGAGGCGGTCGCGCTCGCCGCGGCCCTGCCCGACGCGCGGTGCCTGGTCCTGCCCGGCAGCGGGCACTTCCCGATGCTCGACGCGGCGCAGCGCTTCGCCGCCGCGGTGAGCGACTTCGTCCACACCACCCCGGGCCTCCCCGCGCCGCGCGGGCGGGCCCTCCCCGAAGCCCTGGAGCTCCAGCGATGACCCTCGTCACGGACACCGCCGTCAAGGCGCTGCTGACCACGTCCACCACCACCCAGGTCCGGCCCCGCTACGAAGGCTCCAACATCTGCACCTGGATCGGGTTCAAGCACGTCAACTACCTGGTCGAGGAAGCCGTACTGGACCACTTCCGGCAGAGCGCCCTGCCGGCCCGCGCGCTCTACGAGGAGCACGGCCTCGGCCTGGACCTCGTCACCATCGACACCCGCATCCTGCACGCCTTCCACATGGACGACCTGGCCGAGGCCGAGGTCGTGCCGTGGACCAAGGACGAGGACGGGACGATCGGCTTCAAGGTCACCGTCCGGGTCGAGCGGGGCGGCGAGACCCTCAAGGCCGTCACCTCCAAGGTCCGGGTCTCGCTGCGGATCGACACCTACCTGGAGGCGGCCGGCACCGTACCGGAGCAGCTCGCCCGCTTCGCCGTCGCCAAGCTGGGCGACGACCTGGAGCGCGAGCCCGGCACCGCCGCGCCCGCCGAGGAGGAGATCCTCGCCTCGCTGACCGCGGGGTCGAACGCGTACGCCTGGAAGTGGAACATCCCGTACCCGTACTGCCACTTCACCGAGCGCATCCAGATGTCCGGCTACCTGCGGCTGATGGAGGAGGGCAAGGACCGCTTCGTCGCCGACCGCGGCATCTCCATCAAGACCCTGCTGGACGACCGCAAGTGGATCCCGGTCGTGCCGCGCTCCGACATCCGCATCCTCGACGAGGCGCTGATGGAGGAGGACCTCTACACGGTCTACACCGTCGAGGAGGTCTTCAAGGACTTCACCTACACCTCGCGGATGGACTTCTACGTGCTGCGCGACGGCAAGCTGGTCAAGACCGCCACCGGCCGGATCGTGCACGGCTACGCGGTGATCGGCAACCGCCGCGACTGGAGCCTGGTCAGCTTCGACCAGCACGTCCTCGACGCGATCAACGGGGCGCCGGCGGCGTGAACGACACGTGGGAGGGCGCCTCACCGCGTCTGCTGCTGATCGAGAGCCAGGGCCGCGTCGTACCGGACGCGGGCTTCCGGCGCGACGCGGTGACCCAGGTGCTCACCGGGCAGTCGGCGCTGCTGTTCCTGGTCCAGGACGGGGTGGTGCTCGCCGTCCCGGGCAGCGACAGCGACCTGGACCGGTTCCAGGCGCAGGGCGGGGTGCTCGCTGCGGACAGCTTCTCGCTGGCCCAGCACGGCCTGGACACGGCCGCCCTGCGGCCGGAGCTCCGGGTGGTCGGCATGGACGTGGTGGCGGGCTGGATCCTCGATCCGGCCGTCCGGGTGGTGTGGCACTGACGTGGCCAGGCAGATCCCGCACACGGACGTGCTCGTCACCCTGATGGGCGCCCCCCACGCATCGGACCAGGTCGTCACCGCCCTGCGGCTGACCGCGGCGCTCCTGGAGCGCGGCGCCACCGTGCAGGTGTGGACCTGCGGCTGCGCGACGCTGCTCACCCGGCGCCCGCCCGGCCCGGACGCGCCCCGCGACCCGGCCGGCCCGGACCCGGTGGCCCTGGCCGAGGAGCTGCTGACGGCCTACCCGGACCGGTTGTACTGGTACGGCTGCCGGGGCTGCAGCAACGAACGCGGCGCGCTGGACCACCTCCCGCAGGTGGTGCTCCGCCCGCCCGGCGGGTACCCGGACAACGTCGCGGCCGCCGACCGGACCCTGGTCCTGGGGGTGGCCCGATGAACGGCCGGACCCTGGCCGTCGCGGAGCGCGGCGACCACGACGCACTCGACCGGCGGTTCCTCCGGGAGCTGCACCTGGACACCGGGCTGCACCACCGGCTCGGCGGGCTCGACGTCCTGCTGCGCGGCGCCGCCGCCGCGTACGCCCTGGACACCGCCACCGGCCCCCGCCCGGGGCTGCGCGCCCTGCTCGACGCGGGGGTGCGGGTCCTGGTGGAGGAGCCCGGCCCGACCACGGACGGCCCGACCACGGACGGCCCGACCACGGACGGCCCGGCGCCGCCGGTCGTCGGTGGTGTCGAACGCGTGGCACCCAGGGCCACCGCCGCGCGCTGGGTCGAGTACCGGGCGGTCGTCTTCCTCTGACCCCGTCCGCACGACCGCCACGACCACCACGACGGCCACGACGGCCGGGACCGCCGCCGGCCCGGACCGGCAGCACCGTTCAGCACCACCGCCCCAGCAGCACCGGCACCAACCGCCACAGCCACGAACCGCCAACCCCGAACCGGAAGGACAAGGTGACGGTCATGACCACCCTCACCACGGGCGCCGGGCGCCCGGTGATCACCGCCTGGTCGGCCGTGTCGCCGTACGGCATCGGCCGGGCCGCCTTCGCCGATGGCCTGCGCGAACGCCGCGGCACCGTCACCGAGCTGGGTGCCGAGCACGGCACCACTCCCGAAGGGATCGGCCACGTCGTCCCCGGCTTCTCGATCCGCGAGGTGCTCGGCAAGAAGGGCACCCGCTCGATGGACCGGGTCACCGGACTCGCCGTCACCGCCGTGGGCGCGCTGCTGGACGACGGCCCGCGCAACCGCGCCGTCGGCACCGGTGAGGGCGCCGCGTTCGCGCTCGGCACCACCACGGGCAGCGCCCAGTCGATGATGGACTTCACCCGCGACTCGCTCACCGGCGAGCAGCCGTTCTTCGTCGACCCGGCGCGCTTCCCCAACACGGTGATGAACTGCGCGGCCGGCCAGAGCGCCATCTGGTACCAGCTCAAGGGCCCCAACGCGACCATCGCCGGCGGCCGCACGGCCGGCCTGCACGCGCTCAACTACTCGCGCCGGCTGCTCGGTTCGGGCCGGGCCCGGACCGTGCTGTGCGGCGCCGCGGAGGAGTTCAGCCCGGCCCGCGCCTGGCTGGAGCACCACGGCGGCGAACCGGGCGGCGGGGACGCCCCCGCGCTCGGCGAGGGCTGCGCCATGCTGCTCGTCGAACCCCACGCCCCCGAGGACCCGGACCAGCCGGTGCTGGCCGAAGTCCTCGCCGTGGAGCTGCGGGTCGTCCTCGGCGGCGGCACCGGCCCGGCGCTCGCCGCCGCGCTGCGGGCCGCCCTGGACCGGGCCGGCGTCGACCCCGGCCGGGTGGCCGCCGTCGCCCGCTCCGGCGCTCCCGGCCCCGAGGGCCGGGCCGAGGCCGAGGCCGTCCTGGAGGTGCTCGGGACCGGCTACGCCGACCTGACGCTGACCGGGCTGATCGGCGACACCGGGGCGGCCGCGGCCGCCTTCCAGACCACCGCGCTGCTGTCGTACGCCGCCGACCGGCCCGCCGAGGCGGCCGGCCGGATCGGCGTGATCACCTCCGTGGACCGCACCGGCACCGTCGGCTGCGCCCTGCTCGGCCTGCGCTGAGCCCCCGGCCCACCGGCCCCCGGCTCCCCCGCTCCCCCGGTCACCCCGGGCCCCGACTTCACCGAAAGGCAGAACAACCGTGCTGGACAAGGAAGAACTCCGCGCCGTGGTGGCGCAGGTGCTGGACGTCGACACCGCCGAGGTCACCGACGACGCGCGCTTCGTGGACGACCTGGAGGTCGACTCGCTGATGGCGCTGGAGGTGGTGGTCGTGCTGGAGAAGACCTACGGCGTCAAGCTGCCGGAGTCGGACCTCAAGCGGATCACCACGCTGCAGAACGCCCACGACGTGCTGCTCGCCCGGCTCGCCACGGCGGCGGCGGCCTGATGCCCGCCGCCGGACCGCTCAGCGGCACGGTCGAGGTGCTGCCGGCCGGGAGCGAGCTGCGCACCGCGGCGCGCTTCCGCGTCGCCGACACCGAGACCGTGCTGCCCGGCCACTACCCGGGGTTCCCGATCTTCCCGGGCGTCTGCCTCGTCGAATGCACCCACCAGGGCGCCCTGGCCACCCTGCCGGCCGCCGCCGCGGGCGGCGAGCTGGCCGCCGTGGAGTCCACCCGGTTCACCGGGCCGGTCTTCCCCGGCGACGTCGTCGACCTCGCCATGGAATGGCGGCCGACCCCGGCCGGCTCCTGGCAGTGCCGGGCCCGGCTGACCACCGACCGCGGCCCGGCCGCCAGCGTCCGGCTCCGCTACGACCTGCCCGGCCCGGCCGCGGCGGTGGCGTCGTGATCGGCCAGCGGGAGATCCGGGCCCGGCTGCCGCACCGCTTCCCGATGCTGCTGGTGGACCGCGTGGTCCACCTCGAACCCGGCGAGCGGCTGACCGCCCTCAAGGCGGTCACCTGCAACGAGCCCTGGTACGAGCGGCTCGGGCCGGACAGCGCGGAGGAGGACTTCGGCTACCCGCGCTCGCTGCTGGTGGAGTCCTGGTGCCAGTCGGCCGGCGTCCTGGCCACCTGGGACGAGCCCAACCCGGACGTGCTCACCGGCCGGGTGATGCTGTTCGGCGGTATGACCGACGTCGAGTTCCACCGCCCGGTGCTGCCCGGCGAGGTGCTGGAGCACCGCGTCCGGCTGGACCGCAAGGTCGACGACACCCTGCTGTTCGAGGGGGAGACCCGGTCGGCCGGCGAGACCGTGATGACGGTCGGCCGGATCGTGATGGCCTTCCGCCCGGCCGAGGCGCTGCGCCCGGCCACCGTCTGAGGAGAGATCACATGGGGGACACCACCCCGCGGGTGGCGCTGGTCACCGGCGGCTCGCGCGGCATCGGCCGGGCCACCGTCCGGGCCCTGGCCCGGGACGGCTTCGACGTCGCGTTCTGCTACCGCTCGGACGACGCCGCGGCCCGCACCCTGGAGAAGACCGGCCAGGAGCACGGCGTCCGGATCGTCGGCACCCGGGTCGACGTCGCCGACGGCGCCGCCGTCCGGGCCTGGATCGAGGCCACCGAGGAGCTGCTCGGCCCGGTCTCCGCGGCCGTGACCGCGGCCGGCATCACCCGCGACAACCCGCTCGTCCTGATGGAGGACGAGCAGTGGCGCGAGGTCATCGACACCAACCTGGACGGCGTCTACCACGTCTGCCGGGCGGTGGTGTTCGGCATGATGAAGCGCCGTGGCGGCGCCGTGGTCAACATCTCCTCGGTCGCCGGGGTCTACGGCCACGGCACGCAGACCAACTACTCGGCGTCCAAGGCCGGGATCATCGGCTTCACCCGCGCCCTGGCCAAGGAGACCGGCCGGGCCGGCATCCGGGTCAACGCGGTCGCCCCCGGGTTCATCGAGACCGACATGGTCGCCGCGATGAACGACAAGGCCCGCAAGGACGCGCTCTCCTCGATCCCGCTGCGCCGGATGGGCACCGCGGAGGAGGTCGCCGACCTCGTCGCCTACCTGGTCTCGGACAAGGGCGCGTACATCACCGGCGCCGTCCTGCAGATCGACGGCGGCATCACCATCTAGCCGGGCCACCGGCTCCGCGCAGCGGCCTTCGCAGTCGTCGGGGGCCTTCCACACCACCCGTACGAAAGCTGAGGCGGCGATGGCACGACGCGCACCGCGCTGGTACTTCTCGTTCCGCAGCCCCTACTCGTGGATGGCCTACCGGGACTTGGTGGACCACCACCCGGACGTGGCCGAGCGAATCGACTGGCTGCCCTTCTGGGAGCCGGACGAACCCGCCCTGGACGAGCTGGAGCGCAGCAACATCACCCTCCCGTACGTCCCGATGTCGAAGGAGAAGCACCTCTACATCCTCCAGGACGTCCGCCGGCTGTCCCGGGCCCGGGACCTCGCGATGGTCTGGCCGGTGGACCCGGCCCCCCGCTGGGAGGTCTCCCACCTGGCCTACCTGGCGGCCCACCGGCTCGGTGCGGGGCGGGAGTTCATCGCCGAGACGTACCGCGCGCGGTGGGAGCGCGGCGAGGACATCTCGGCGCCGGACACGATGCGCAAGATCGGCGCGACCATCGGGCTCGACCCGGAGACGCTCGCCGGGGCGTACCAGGACGCCGGGATCCGCGAACTGGGCATGACGGCGCTCAACTCGCTGCACCGCGACGGGGTGTTCGGCGTCCCGTTCTTCATCTGCGGCTTCGACAAGTACTGGGGGGTGGACCGCCTGCCGGACTTCGTCGAGCGGATCCGCGCCACCCGCTAGCGGCCCGTTCGCACCGTCACCGCGCCAGCACCCGCGCCGGCACCTGCGCCGGCCGGCACCTGCGCCGCCCGGGGCGCCCCGGGACCGCACCGCCAGGACCACCCGTACCCCTCAAGCCCAGGAAGGGCCCCTCATGGCCAGCAACCCGTTCGAGAGCGACGACATCCGCTACCTGGTCCTCGTCAACGAGGAGAACCAGCACTCGCTCTGGCCCGCCTTCGCCGAGATCCCGGCCGGCTGGACGACCGCGTTCGGCGAGGACGGCCGGCAGGCCTGCCTCGACTACATCACCGAGAACTGGACCGACATGCGGCCCAAGTCCCTGGCCGACGCCATGGACGCGGTCGCCTGACACTCCCCACCGGGCGGGCGGGCAACGGGCGTTGGCAGCAATCTGCAACGCCCGTTGCCCGTGCTCGGGCGCCGATGACAGCGTGGCAACCACGCAGCTTCCCAGAAAGCGATGCCGCTGATGACCCACTCCCTGGTGTGCCTCCCGTTCGCGGGGGGCGGTGCCGGTTTCTACCGGGCCTGGAAGAACCTCCCCGCCCCCGCACCGCGCATAGTCCCGCTCCAACTCCCCGGCCGCGAGGAGCTCTTCCTCGACGAGCCGTTCACCGACGCCGCCACCGCGGCCGCCGCGCTCGCCCCGCGGGTCGCCGAGCTGGCCGGGGACGGCCCGGTCGCGCTGTTCGGGCACAGCCTGGGCGCCGTCCTGGCCTTCGAGCTCGCCCGGGTGCTGGAACAGCAGCCGGACAGCCGCCTCACCCACCTGTTCGTCAGCGGCTCGCCCGGTCCGTGGACCGGCCGCGGCAGCCGCGCCACCGGCCTGGACGACGACGCCTTCCTCGCCCGGGTGCAGGAGTTCGCCGGCTACCAGCACGACGCCCTCGCCGATCCGGACATGCGCGAACTGCTGCTGCCGATCCTGCGCGCCGACGTGGAGATGCACGAGAACTACCGGCCCGGCTCCGACGAGCCGCTGCACACCCCGGTCACCTCGCTGCGCGCCACCGGGGACACCCTGGTGACCCGCGACGAGGCCGGGCAGTGGCGGCAGGCCACCACCGGCGCGTTCCGCCTGGTGGAGCCGGCCGGCGGGCACATGTACCTCGCGGACTCGCCGCTGCCGGTGATCGAGGCCGTCGCCGCCGCGCTCGCCGCCCCCGCGGGCCGGCCCTCGTGAACGCCGGCAACCCGGGCGGCCCGGGTGGTACGGGCGGCGCGGGCGGCCGGCTCGCGGGCCGGACCGCCGTGGTGACCGGCGCGGCCCGCGGCCTCGGCCGCTCGTGCGCCGTCCGGTTCGCCGCCGAGGGCGCCGACCTGGTGCTGGTGGACGTGGCCGGCGACCTCGACGGCGTGCCGTACCCGCTGGGCTCCCGGGGGCAGCTGGAGCACACCGCCGGACTCTGCCGGGCGCACGGGGTCGCGGTGCACACGGTGGCGGCCGACGTCCGCGACCCGGCCGCCGTGGCCGCCGCCGCCGACCAGGCGCTGGAGCGCTTCGGCACCGTGGACGTGCTGCTCAACAACGCCGGCATCGCCGCGCCCTCCGGCAAGGCCGTCCACGAGATCGCCGAGGACGAGTGGGAGCTGATGGTCGGCATCGACCTCACCGGCGCCTGGCGGATGACGAAGGCGCTCGCCCCGGCCATGGTCGAGCAGCGCTCCGGCAGCATCATCAACGTCGCCTCCACCGCCGGCCTGGTCGGCTACCGGCACTTCGCCGGCTACGTCGCCGCCAAGCACGGCCTGATCGGCCTGACCAAGGCCGCCGCCCTCGACTACGCGCCGTTCCGGGTCCGGGTCAACGCCCTCTGCCCCGGCTCGGTCCGGGACGACCCGCTGCACGAGGGCCGGATGCTCGCCGAGATCGCCCGCTCGCTCGACGTCGCCGTCGAGGAGCACGAGGAGATCTTCGTCCAGTCCCAGCCGATGAACGCGCTCATCGAACCGCAGGACATCGCCGGCGCCGCGCTCTGGCTCGCCGGCGACGACTCCCGCCAGGTCACCGGGACCACGCTCACCGTCGACGGCGGCTTCAGCGCCCGCTGACCCGGCCGCCCCACGCTCTCACGTACGTCAGGAGTCCGACCATGTCGAGAAGTCAGGCCGCGTCGTGCCACAGCCTGGTGGTCCGGATGCCGGGCCCTGTCGATGCCGAGGAGCTGCGGCAGCGGCTGCGCACCAGCGCCGGACGGGCCCGCGCGGACCTCGCCGGCCTCCCGCTCTGGGAGGAGCACCTCCCGCTGCCCGCCGGCCACCCGCAGGCCGCCGCCCGGGCCCGGCGGGAGGCCGGCCGCCCGCTGCGCGCCGCCGGCCTGCCGCTGCGCGCCGTCCTGCTCCGCTACACCGACGGGGCCGCCGACCTCGTCCTGGTGGCCCGGCACGAACTCGCCCTGGACGGCGACCCGCTGGACGTGCGCCGGGTCGCGCCGGAGCCGCCCGCCGCCCGCCGCAATGCCCCGGAGTGGGGCCTCGGCGACCCCGCCGCGGCCGGCCGCACCGCCGAGCTCCCGGTGCCGCTGCCGCCCGGCCTGCCCGGTGACCCCGCCCTGCTCACCGGCGCCGTCGCCCTGGTGCTCGCCCGGTACGGCACCGGCGAGGCCGTGGACGAGGCGCAGGACGCGGCCGGCTTCCTGGCCGGCCGCCCCGCGCACCCGGGCGGGCTGCTCGACCTCGGCGGGATCGGCGTCCTGGTCGAGGACGCCCGGCCGGGCCAGTGGCGGCTGCCCCGGCTGGCCCCCGCGCTGCCCGGCGTCCTGCACTTCACCCGGCAGGCCGACGGCACCGCGGCCGGCCTGCTCCGGTACCACCCCGCCGAGCTGGCGCCGGTCGTCGCCGAGCGGTTCGCCGCCCACGTCGCCCACGTCGCCGCGCAGCTGGCCGCCGGACCGGCGCTGCCGCTGGAGCAGGTCGCGCTGCTCGACCCCGCCGAGACGGCGCACCTGCTCGCCCTCGGCACCACCCCGGCGGCCGGCAGCGCCGAGCGCGCCGCCCGGACCGTCGACGGGCTCTTCGCCGAGATCGCCCGGGCCCGGCCGGACGCCGTCGCGCTGACCGCGGGGGGCGCCGACCTCAGCTACGCCGGCCTCGACGCGCTCGCCGAGCGGACCGCCGCCGGGCTGCGTGCCCTCGGGGTGGCCCCCGGCGCGATGGTCGGGGTCGCCCTGGAGCGCGACGCGGACCTCGTGATCAGCCTGCTCGGCGTGCTCAAGGCCGGCTGCGCCTACGTGCCGATGGACCTGCGCCACCCCGGGGACCGGATCCGCTACACGGTGGGCAACGCGGGCGCCGCCGTGGTCATCGGCACCGGCGGGGGCCTGCCCACGGACCTCGACGGCGTCCGGGTGGTCACCCCGGCCGAGCTGCGCGCCCTGGCCGGCGACGCCCCGGCCGGGGAGCCCCGGGCCGAGGACGGCTCGGCGCCCGCCTACGTCATCTACACCTCCGGCTCCACCGGCCGCCCCAAGGGCGTCGTCGTCCCGCACCGCAACGTCGCCGCGCTGGTCGAGGCCACCCGCGACGGCTTCCGGCTCGGCCCGGACGACGTGTGGACGCTGTTCCACTCCAGCGCCTTCGACTTCTCGGTCTGGGAGATCTGGGGCTGCCTGCTCACCGGCGGCCGGGTGGTCGTGGTGGACCACTGGACCACCCGGGACCCGGAGCTGTTCCACGCCCTGCTGGTCCGCGAGGGCGTGACCGTCCTCAGCCAGACGCCGTCCGCCTTCGGCCAGCTGGTGGAGACCGACCGGCAGGCCCCGGCCGACGCGCTGGCCGTCCGGCTGGTGGTCTTCGGCGGCGAGCCGCTCGACGTCCGGATGCTCGCGCCCTGGTTCGCCCGGCACTCGCCGGCCGCCTGCCGGCTGGTGAACATGTTCGGCATCACCGAGACCACCGTGCACGTCACCGCGCACACCGTGACCCCCGCCGACGTCCTCGCCACCGGCCGCAAGGTCGGCCGGGCGCTGCCCGGCTGGAGCCTGTCGGTGCGCGACCCCCGGGGGCGGCTGCTGCCGGCCGGCGTCCCGGGCGAGATCTGGGTGGGCGGCGCCGGGGTGGCCGACCGCTACCTGGGGCAGCCCGGGCTGACCGCCGAGCGGTTCGTCACCGACCCCTACGGCGGCGGCCGGATCTACCGCAGCGGCGACCGCGGGCGGCTGCGCCCGGACGGCGCCCTGGACCACCTCGGCCGGCTGGACAGCCAGGTCAAGGTCCGCGGCCACCGGATCGAGCTGGACGAGATCCGCAACGTGCTGCTCGGCCACCCCGACGTGGCGGGCGCGGCCACCGTGCTCAACCACGACACCCCCGGCGACCCGGCCACCGCACGGATCGACGCCTACGTCACGCTGCGCGGCGCGGCCGGCCCGGCCGACGTGCTGGCGCACGCCCGCGGGGTGCTGCCTTCCTACATGGTGCCGAGCTCGGTCACCGCGGTGCCCGCGATCCCGCTGACCATCAACGGCAAGGTGGACACCGCCGCCTTGCCGGCCCCGGCCGCGACCGCGACCGCGGCGCCGGCCGGCCGGGCCGGGGAGCACCCCGACGGCGCGGAGCCGGCCGGCCGGGGCGACCCGCTGACCGACCGGATCCTCAAGCTGTGGAGCCACGCACTGAACGCCGAGGTGACGGTGCAGGACAATTTCTTCGAGCTCGGCGGGAATTCTCTGCTGGTCATCCGGGTGCTCCGCGAAATGCGCAACCAGGGCCTGCCGAAGGTGACCACCCAGGATTTCTACCGGAACTCCTCGGCAGGCCGGTTCATCGAACTCGTCCGGGACGCCCGGGGCTGACCGGAAAGCCGATCAGGACGGAATGTCGACCCGGCGCTTGAGCGCCGCCAGCAGGGCGATACGGATCATTCCGCTGGGAATGCGGATGACCTTCCAGTACCGCCCGAAGCTGCGCCGGGTCGACTCGTCCGTGGCCAGGATCCTGGTCTCCGTGGAAAGAATTCCGTCGGCGCAGTGCAGGGTGAAGACGACCTTGGTGCAGCCCGGCTCGGCGTAGTCCGTGAACACCTCCGCCATCGGCCGGTCCGGGCGCACCGGGC
Source organism: Kitasatospora sp. NBC_01560 (assembly GCF_045208415.1). NCBI lineage: Bacteria > Bacillati > Actinomycetota > Actinomycetes > Kitasatosporales > Streptomycetaceae > Kitasatospora > Kitasatospora sp. NBC_01560. The sequence continues at coordinate 4,577,008 of NZ_CP109364.1, forward strand.
CGGCCTGCGAGCCGATCCCGCCGTACACCAACTCCCCTTCTGAGAGCTCCAGTACGGTGTCTCCGCCCATGGCGAAGTCGTCCAGCACGAGGCCGTCGGCCCGCAGCTTGTTCCGGGTGAACGCGAGCAGTGCGCGGGCCACCGGAGCCTCCCGCCAGGTCAGCTCGCGGGCCGCCGCCAGCACCGTCGCGGGGGGCTCCGAGACCTTCACCCAGTGGTGTTCCCGGAAATGCCATTCCGGCATGTAACGGTCGATCAGCAGGCCTTCCGGCGACGCCTTCGTCGAGTTCTCGTCCATGCCGCGACGCTAGCACGCGGCAGTACTGCCACCAAGGCGTGGCAGCTTTCTGCAAGCGGCATTGTCCGCTCTTCCGGGCCGCTGTTAGACATGGGCCCTGGTCCGTTGTTCCTTGTCGAGCTATTGAGGGTGAGTGGCGTGTCCGACCTCCAGGGAGTACTGCTGCCGCTGACCGCCGCCCAGTCGGGTGTCTGGTACGCGCAGCAGTTGAATCCGCAGAACACGATCTTCAACACCGGCGAATTCCTGGAAATCGGCGGACCGGTGGACGCGGAGCTGTTCGAGGCCGCGCTGCGCCGGGTCGTCGGTGAGGCCGAGACGCTGCGCCTGCGGTTCACCGAGACCGAGAGCGGCCCGGCCGCCCGGATCGTGCCGGCCGCCGAACTCGACTGGTCGCTGCACGTGGTGGACGTCACCGGCACCCCCGACCCCTGGGCGGCGGCCCGCGCCTGGATGGCCGAGGACTTCGCCCGCCCGCTCGACCCGCAACAGGACCGGCTCTTCCTCTTCGCGCTGTTCAAGGTCGCCGAGGGCCGCCACCTCTGGCTCTACCGCTACCACCACCTGCTGGTGGACGGCTTCACCGTCAACCTGATCGCCCGGCGGACCGCCGCCGTCTACTCGGCGCTCGCGGCCGGCGCACCCGTCCCGGCGAGCCCGTTCGCCCCGCTCGGCCGGCTGCTGGCGGAGAAGGCGGAGTACCGCGACTCCGAGCGCTTCGCCGCGGACCGGGACTACTGGACGGCGCGGCTCCGGGACTGCCCCGAGCCGGTCAGCCTCTCCGGCGAACAGCCGCGGCTGGCCCGGGAGCTCGTCCGCCGCACCGCCCACCTCGCGACCTCCGAGGCCGACCGGCTGCGCTCCCTCGCCGGCGACGCCGGGGTCGCCTGGCCGCCCGCGCTGATCGCCGCCATCGCCCTGTGGCTCGGCCGGCTCACCGGCTCCCCCGAGGTGGTGCTCGGCCTGCCGGTCACCACCCGGCTCGGCAAGAACGCCCGCAGCGTGCCCGGCATGGTCGCCAACGTGCTGCCGCTGCGCATCGCCGTCGACCCGGCCGGCACCGTCGGGGAGCTGCTGGCCCTGGTCTCCGCCGAGATGCGGGCCGCGATGAAGCACCAGCGCTACCAGTTCGAGGACCTGCGCCGCGACCTCGGGATGCTCGCCGAGGACCGCCGGCTGGTCGGCCCGCACGTCAACATCATGATGTTCGACTACGACCTGCGGTTCGGCGGGCACGCCGCGCGCCCGCACACCCTCTCCATCGGCCCCGCCGACGACATCTCCTTCATCGTCTGGGACCGGGGCACCGGCGCCGGCCTGCAGATCGACTTCGACGCCAACCCCGACCTGTACGACGGCGAGGAGCTGGGCGCCTACCAGCGGACCTTCCTCTCGTTCCTGCACCGGCTGGGCAGCGCCGCGCTCACCGACCGGGTGGACGCCGTCGCCGCGGACCTCACCGCGCCGCCGCGGCGCGCCCGGGCCGTCGAGGCCGATGCCGGGCCCGCGCCCGCAGCCCTTCCCGCCGCCGCCCTTCCCGCCGCCGCCCGCGCCCCGCGGTCGGCCGCCGAGGAGGGCCTCTGCCGGCTGTTCACCGAGGTGCTGGACGAACAGGTCGGCTCGATCGACGACAACTTCTTCCTGCTCGGCGGCAGTTCGCTCCAGGTCACCCGGCTGGTCGGCCGCATCCGCAAGGAGCTCGGCGCCGAGCTCACCCTGCGCACCGTCTTCGAGAACGCCACCGTCGCCACCCTCGCCGAGGCCCTCGGCCTGACCGGCGACACCGCCGCGGCCGCCCCCGCCGCCCCGGCCGCCCGGCCGGCCCTCACCGCCCGCCCGCGCCCCGGCCGGCTGCCGCTCTCCGCCGCGCAGAACCGGCTCTGGTTCCTCAACCAGATGGAGCACGACAGCGGAAAGGCCGCGTACAACGACGGTCTCACCGTCGAGCTCACCGGCCGCCCGGACGCGGACGCGCTGCGCACCGCGCTCGCCGACGTCGCCGCCCGGCACGAGAGCCTGCGGACCGTCTTCCCCGAGCTGGACGGCGCCCCGTACCAGCACGTCCTGGAGCCGGCCGCCGCCCGCCCCGTGCTGGAGGTCACCGAGGTCGCCGACGAGGGCGCGCTGGACGGCCTGCTGGCCGCGGCCGCCACCCGCGGCTTCGACCTCGCCGCCGAAGTCCCGGTCCGGGCCCACCTGTTCACGCTCGCCCCGGAGCGGCACGTACTGCTGCTGCTGGTCCACCACATCGCCGGGGACGGCTGGTCGGTCGCCCCGTTCACCCGCGACCTCAGCCTCGCCTACGCCGCCCGGCTGCGCGGCGAGGCCCCGCGGTTCACCCCGCTGCCGGTCCAGTACGCCGACTACACGCTCTGGCAGCAGGAGCTGCTCGGCGACGAGCGGGACGGGGAGAGCCCGCTCGCCCGGCAGATCGCGCACTGGCGGGACGCCCTGGCGGCGCTGCCCGAGGAGCTCACCCTGCCCGCCGACCGCCCGCGCCCGCCGGTGGCCGGCCACCGCGGCGGCAAGGTCGCCTTCGAGCTCACCGCCGGCACCCACCGGCAGCTGCTCGCCCTGGCCCGGGAGTCCGGCGCCAGCGTCTTCATGGTCGCGCAGGCCGCACTCGCCGCGCTGCTGCACCGGCTCGGCGCCGGCGACGACATCCCCGTCGGCACCGTCATCGCCGGCCGCACCGACGAGGCGCTGAACGACCTGGTCGGCTTCTTCGTCAACACCCTGGTGCTGCGCACCGACGTCTCCGGCGACCCGACCTTCCGCGAACTGGTCGACCGGGTGCGCGAGTTCGACCTGACCGCGTACGGCAACCAGGACGTGCCGTTCGAGCGCCTGGTGGAGGTCCTCAACCCGGTCCGCTCGCTGGCCCGCCACCCGCTCGCCCAGGTCACCCTGGCGCTGGACGACAACGCGGCGCCGCTGCTGGAGCTGCCCGGCCTGGACGTGGCGATCCGCCGGACGGAGACCGACACCGCCAAGTTCGACCTGTCGCTGCGGCTCGGCGAGCGCTTCGACGGCGACGGCCGCCCGGCCGGCCTCGCGGCGAGCTTCGAGTTCGCCCGCGACCTCTTCGACGAGGGCACCGTGACGGGCCTGGGCGAGCGGTTCCGGCGGCTCGTCGAGGCGGTCACCGCCGACCCCGCCACCCGGATCGGCACCGTCGACCTGCTGGGCGACGACGAGCGCACCCGCATCCTCGACACCTGGAACGACACCGCCGCCGACGTGCCGGCCGCCACCGTGCCCGCGCTGTTCGCCGCCCGGGCCGCCGGCGCCCCGGACGCCCCGGCCCTGGTGCACGAGGCCACCGTGCTCGGCTACCGCGAGCTGGACGAGCGGGCCGGCCGGCTGGCCGCGCTGCTCGCCGCGCACGGCGCCGGCCGCGGCCGCACCGTCGCGGTCGCCCTCGGCCGCGGTGTGGACACCGTGGTCACCCTGCTGGCCGCGATGAAGGCCGGCGCCGCCTACCTGCCGGTCGACCCGGACTACCCGGCCGACCGGATCGCGTACATCCTCGGCGACGCCCGCCCCTGCCTGGTCGTCACCAGCACCGCGCGCCAGGCCGCGCTGCCCGCCGACGGCACCCCCCGGCTGCTGCTGGACACCGCCGAGCTGCCCGCCGAGCCGCTCGCCGCCGTGCCGCTCACCCTCCAGGACCCCGCGTACGTCATCTACACCTCCGGCTCCACCGGCCGCCCCAAGGGCGTCGTGGTCACCCACACCGGCGCCGCCAGCATGGCCGCCGCCCACCGGACGTGGTTCGGCAGCGGCGCCGGGCACCGGGTGCTGCAGTTCTCCTCGCCCAGCTTCGACGCCTCGATGTGGGAGATCCTGACCACCCTGATCAACGGCTCGGCGCTGGTCCTGGCGCCCGCCGAGCGGCTGGCCGCCGGCGAGCCGCTCGCCACCCTGCTGGCCGAGCAGCGGGTCACCCACGCCACGCTGCCGCCGGTCGTGCTGGCGGCGATGGGCGGGGCGACGCTGCCCACCGACATGACCCTGGTGACCGCGGGCGAGGCCTGCTCGGCCGAGCTGGTGGACCGCTGGGCCGACGGCCGCCGGATGGTCAACGCGTACGGCCCGACCGAGTCGACCGTCTGCGCCACCATGTCCGACCCGCTCGTCCCGGGCGCCGGCGCGCCCACCATCGGCCGCCCGATCACCAACACCCGCGTCCTCGTCCTGGACGAGCGGCTGCGCCCGGTGCCGCCCGGCGTGCCCGGCGAGCTCTACCTCACCGGCGCCGGCCTCGCCCAGGGCTACCTGGGCCGCCCCGGCCTGACCGCCGAGCGCTTCACCGCCTCCCCCTACGGCCCGGCCGGCACCCGGATGTACCGCACCGGGGACCTCGCCCGCTGGACGGCCGACGGCGCACTCGACTACCTCGGCCGGATCGACGACCAGGTCAAGATCCGCGGCTTCCGGATCGAGCTCGGCGAGGTCGAGGCCGCGCTGCTCGGCCACCCCTCGGTGGCGCAGGCGGCCGTCCTGGCCCGCGAGGACCGCCCCGGGGACAAGCGGCTGGTCGGCTACGTCGTCCCGGCCGCCGACGGCGCGGCCGACCCGGCCGAGCTGCGGACGCACGTGGCCGCCGCCCTGCCCGACTACATGGTCCCGGCCGCCGTCCTGGTGCTGGACGCGCTGCCGGTCACCACCCACGGCAAGCTCGACCGGCGCGCCCTGCCCGCCCCCGACTTCGCGGGCGCGGCGGGCACCGGCCGGGCCCCGCGCGGACGGCGGGAACTGCTGCTGGCCGGCCTGTTCGCGGAGGTCCTCGGCCTCGACGCCGTCTCCGCCGACGACAGCTTCTTCGACCTCGGTGGGCACTCACTGCTCGCCACCCGCCTGGTCAGCCGGATCCGCACCGAGGCCGGCGCCGAGCTGACCGTCCGCGCCCTCTTCGAGGCCCCCACCGTCACCGCGCTCGCCACCGCCCTGGACGGCGCCGCCGGCGCCCGGGCGGCCCTGCGGCCGCAGAGCCGGCCCGCCCGCATCCCGCTCTCCCACGCCCAGCGCCGGCTCTGGTTCCTCAGCCACTTCGACGGCCCCGACGGCAACGGCACCTACAACCTCGGCCTCTCGCTGCGGCTGCGCGGCCGGGTCGACGCCGGGGCTCTGGCCGAGGCGCTCGGCGACCTCACCGACCGGCACGAGGCCCTGCGCACGCTGTTCCCCGACACCGACGGCCACCCCGAGCAGCTCGTCCTGGCCCCCGCCGACCCGGCCGCCCGGCCCCGGCTGCTCCGCACCGCCGTCACCGCCGACACCCTGGACGCGGCGCTCGCCGAGGCGGCCGCGGAGGGCTTCGCACTCGCCACCGCGGTACCCGTCCGCGCCCACCTGCTCAGCCTGGCCGAGGACGAGCACGTGCTGCTGGTGGTGGTGCACCACATCGCCGCCGACGGCTGGTCGATGGCTCCGCTGGCCCGCGATCTCTCCACCGCGTACGCGGCCCGACTGGGCGGCGCGGCGCCGGAGTTCACCCCGCTGCCGGTCCAGTACGCGGACTACACGCTCTGGCAGGCCGAGGTGCTCGGCGACGAGGACGACCCGGCGGGCGAGCTGAACCGCCAGGTCGAGCACTGGCGCACCGCGCTGGCCGGCCTGCCCGAGGAGCTGGCACTGCCCACCGACCGGCCCCGCCCGGCCCGGATGAGCCACCGCGGCGACACCGTCCCGTTCACCGTCCCCGCCGAGCTGCACGCCCGGCTGGAGGAGCTGGCCCGGACCACCGGCAGCAGCCTGTTCATGGTCGTCCAGGCCGCACTGGCGACGCTGCTGCACCGGCTCGGCGCCGGGGAGGACATCCCCGTCGGCTCACCGGTGGCCGGCCGCACCGACGAGGCGCTGGACGACCTGGTCGGCTTCTTCATCAACACCCTGGTGCTGCGCACCGACCTGTCGGGGCGGCCGAGCTTCCGCGAACTGCTGGGCCGGGTCCGGGAGACGGCGCTCGCCGCCTACGCCCACCAGGACGTGCCGTTCGAGCGCCTGGTGGAGGCGCTGAGCCCGGAGCGGTCGACGGCCCGGCACCCGCTCTTCCAGGTGTCGTTCCAGCTCCAGAACATCCCCTCCGACCGACTGGCGCTGCCCGGCGTCGAGGTGAGCCCGCAGCCGGTCCGGCTGGACACCGCGAAGTTCGACCTCTCGTTCACGCTGGCGGAGTCGGTGGCGGGGCTGGAAGGAAGCATCGAGTACGCCGTCGACCTCTTCGACCGCACCACCGCCCACACCCTCGCCGAACGCCTCCTCACCGTCCTCACCACCATCGCCGACCACCCCGACACCCCCATCGGCGACATCGACATCCTCACCCACCAGGAACACACCCAACTCACCACCTGGACCGGCGAACACCACCACCTCGAACCCACCACCCTCCACGGCCTCTTCGAACGAGCCGCCGACACCACCCCCCACGCACCCGCCCTCACCAACGGCAACCACACCCTCACCTACGCCCAACTCGAAACACACGCCAACCAACTCGCCCACCACCTCCACACCCAGCACGACATCGGCCCCGAACACACCGTCGCCCTGCTCCTCCCCCGCTCCACCGACATCGTCATCGCCCAACTCGCCGTCCTCAAAACCGGCGCCGCCTACCTCCCCATCGACCCCGACTACCCGACAGACCGCATCACCTACATGCTCCAGGACGCCAACCCCACCCTCGTCCTACGCCAACTCCCCACCTACGAAAACGAACCCACCACCCGGCCCACCAGCACCCCCGACCCCGCCAACCCCGCCTACATCATCTACACCTCAGGCTCCACCGGCCGCCCCAAAGGCGTCATCGTCACCCACACCGGCATCGCCGCCCTCGCCACCGCCGAACTCCAACGCTTCACCCCCACCCCCCACAGCCGCATCCTCCAATTCGCCTCCCCCAGCTTCGACGCCTCCGTCCTCGAACTCGTCCTCACCTTCACCGCCGGCGCCACCCTCGTCGTCCCCCCACCCGGACCCCTCGCCGGCGAACCCCTCGCCGACACCCTCACCACCCACCGCATCACCCACGCCCTCATCCCCCCCGCCGCCCTCGCCAGCGTCCCCCACCGCCCCTACCCCCACCTCCACACCCTCATCGTCGGCGGCGACACCACCCCCGCCGAACTCGTCGACCACTGGGCCACCCACCACCACCTCGTCAACGCCTACGGCCCCACCGAATCCACCGTCGCCGCCACCATCAGCACCCCCCTCACCCCCGGAACCGGCACCCCCACCATCGGCACCCCCATCCCCAACACCCACACCCACATCCTCGACACCACACTCCGACCCGTCCCCCCCGGCACCACCGGCGAGCTCTACCTCACCGGCCCCGGCCTCGCCCGCGGCTACCACCGACGCCCCGACCTCACCGCCGAACGCTTCGTAGCCTCACCCCACGGCCCCGCCGGCACCCGCATGTACCGCACCGGCGACCTCGCCCGCCGCACACCCGACGGCCAACTCCACTACCAAGGCCGCGCCGACGACCAAGTCAAAATCCGCGGCTTCCGCATCGAACTCGGCGAGATCGAGACCGTACTCGGCACCCACCCCGCCGTCGCCCACGGATCCGTGATCGTCCGTCAGGACCAGCCGGGCACCAAGCGGCTCGTCGCCTACGTCGTCCCCTCGGCAGGCCACCCGCTCGACCCGGACGCCCTGCGCGCCCACATCGGTGCCACCCTCCCCGACTACATGGTGCCGTCGGCGTTCGTCGCCCTGGACGCCCTCCCGCTCACCGCCAACGGCAAGCTCGACCGCAAGCAACTCCCCGCACCCCAGCACTCAGGCACCGGCACCGGCCGCCCGCCGGCCAACCCCACCGAAGAGATCCTCTGCGGCATCTACCGCGACCTCCTCGGCATCGACACCGTCTCCCCCGAGGACAGCTTCTTCGAACTCGGCGGCGACAGCATCGTCTCCATCCAACTCGTCAGCCGCGCCCGCAAGGCCGGACTCCTCCTCACCGCCCGCGAGGTCTTCCAGCACCGCACCCCCGAAGCCCTCGCCACCATCGCCACCACCGCCACCGAAACCCCCACCGAAGCCCCCGAAACCGCCTACGGCCTCGTCCCCGAAACCCCCATCATCGGCTGGCTCCGCGAACTCGGCGGCCCCATCGACGGCTTCAACCAGTCCATGCTCGTCCAGACCCCCACCGACACCACCCCCGAACGCCTCACCACCGCCCTGCAAACCCTCCTCGACCACCACCACACCCTGCGCGCCCGCCTCGTCCGCAGCCCGCACACCTGGAACCTCCACATCCCCACCCCCGGCACCCTGCGCGCCACCGACCTCCTCCGCACCACCACCAACGACCTCACCACCCTCCCCGACGAAGCCCGCGCCGCCCAACAACGCCTCGACCCCGACCACGGCACCATGCTCCAAGCCGTCTGGTTCCGGAACCACCACCGCCTCCTCCTCACCGCCCACCACCTCGTCGTCGACGGCGTCACCTGGCGCACCCTCCTCCCCGACCTCGCCCACGCCCACGACGCCACCCCCCTCGAACCCGTCCCCACCTCCTTCCGCCACTGGGCCCAACACCTCACCACCCTCGACCGCACCACCGAACTCCCCCTCTGGCAGGCCCAGCTGACGGGGCCCGACCCACTGGTCGGCGCCCGGCCGCTCGACCCGGAGACCGACACCGCCGGTACCGTCCGGCACCTGTCGCTCACCCTGCCCGCCGAGGTGACGGGCCCGCTGCTGACCGAGGCCGCCGCCGCCTACCGGGCCACCGCCAACGACGTGCTGCTCACCGGTTTCGCGCTCGCCGTCGCCGCCTGGCGCGAAGGCACCGGCACCGACGTCCTGGTGGACCTGGAGGGCCACGGCCGCGAGTCCGTGGTCGAGGGCGCCGACACCTCCCGCACCGCCGGCTGGTTCACCAGCATGTTCCCGGTCCGCCTCGACGCCGGCAGCGGCAGCGACCCCGGCCTCGCCCTGAAGGCCGTCAAGGAACAGCTGCACGCCCTGCCCGACAACGGCATCGGCTACGGCCTGCTCCGCCACCACCCCGACACCGCCGCCACCCTCGCCGCACTCCCCCGCCCGCAGATCGGCTTCAACTACCTCGGCCGCTTCGACGCCACCACCGGCGACGACGCCACCGACTGGGCCCTGCGGTCCGACGCCGACCTCGGCGACGGCCGGGAGCCGGGCATGCGGCTGACCCACGCGATCGACCTCAACGCCGTCACGGTCGAGCACCCCGACGGCCCCCGGCTGACGGCCGACTGGTCCTGGCCGGCCGCGCTGTTCACCGAGGACGAGGTCCGCGCCCTCGCCGAGGGCTGGTTCGCCCGCCTGCGCGCCCTGGTCGCCCACACCGCCTCCCCCGGGGCCGGCGGGCTGACCCCGTCCGACCTGCGCCCGCTCGTCGAGGTCACCCAGCAGCAGATCGACGCCCTGGAGGCCGACCACGGCCGCCTCACCGACCTGCTCCCGCTCTCCCCGCTCCAGCAGGGCCTGTACTTCCACGCCACCTACGACACCGACGGCCAGGACGTCTACACCGTCCAACTCGCCCTCGACATCGAAGGACCGCTGGACGCGGCCGCGCTGCGCACCGCCGCCGAGGGCCTGCTCGCCCGGCACGGGGCGCTGCGGGCGGCGTTCCGCCACGACGGCGGCCTGGACACCCCGCTCCAGGTGATCCCGGCCCGGGTCGAGGTGCCCTGGCAGGAGGCGGACCTCTCCGGCGACCCCGCCGCGGCCGTCCCCGCCTGGATGGCGGCGGACCGCGCCGACCGCTTCGACCCGGCGCGGGCACCGCTGATGCGCTTCGCGCTGCTCCGCACCGGCGAGCAGCAGCACCGGCTGGTCGTCACCAACCACCACCTGCTGCTGGACGGCTGGTCCATGCCCGTCCTGGTGAAGGAGCTGTTCACGCTGTACGCGGGCGCCGGCGGCGTCCTCCCCCGGGTCACCCCGCACCGCGACTACCTGACCTGGCTGGCCGGCCAGGACCGCGCCGTCGCCGAGGCGGCCTGGCGGCGGCTGCTCGACGGGCTGGCCGAGCCCACCCTGGTCGCGCCCGCGGGCGGCGACGGCGGCCCGAGCGCGCCCGACCGGGTCACCGCCGAGCTGACGGCCGACCTCACCGCGCGGCTCACCGGTCTCGGCCGGACCACGGGCACCACCCTGAACACCCTGCTCCAGGCCGCCTGGGCGCTGGTCGTCGGCCAGCTCACCGGCCGGACGGACGTGGTCTTCGGCGGCACCGTCTCCGGCCGCCCGCCGCAGGTCCCCGGCATCGAGACGATGGTCGGCCTGTTCATCAACACCCTGCCGGTCCGCGTCGTCCTCGACCCGGCGGAGCCCCTCGGCGCCCTGCTGGAACGCCTCCAGGACCAGCAGGCCGGCCTGATGGACCACCAGTACCTCGGCCTCACCGACCTCCAGCAGGCCGCCGGGCTCGGCGAACTCTTCGACACCCTGGTGGTGTTCGAGAACTACCCGCTCGACGCCGACGTGCTGGAGATCGGCGCCGGCCTGCGCGTCACCGGCCTGGAGGGCCACGACGCCACCCACTACCCGCTGATCCTCACCGGCGTCCCCGGCGAGCGCCTCCAGCTGCGGCTGGACCACCGCCCGGACCTCTTCGACACGGCCGCGGCGCAGGCGCTGATGGACCGGCTGACCGGGGTGCTCGCCGGGGCCCCGGAGCTCCTGGCCGCCCCCGTCGGCCGGATCCCGCTGCTCGGCACCGAGGAGCGGGAGCGGCTCGTCGGAGCCTTCAACGACACCGCGCGCGCCGCGCAGAGCGCCGAACCGGTGGTCACCCGGCTCTTCGCCGACCTGGCCGGCTGGGCACCGGCCGCCGAGGCGGTCGTCTCCGACAGCGGCACCCTCTCCTACGGCGAGCTGGACGCCCGCGCCAACCGGCTCGCCCACCGGCTGCTCGCCGCCGGCGTGCGCGCCGAGGACCGGGTCGCGCTGCTGATGGAGCGCTCGCCCGAGCTGGTCGCGGCCGTGCTCGGGGTGCTCAAGGCCGGTGCCGCGTACGTTCCGCTCGACCCGCGGTTCCCGGCGTCCCGGATGCGGCACATCCTGGCCGAGACCGGCGCCACCGTCCTGGTCGCCGACGCGGCGGGCGACGTCGCCGCCCGGCTCGACGACGGTGCCGGTACCGGTGCCCCCGGGCTGACCGTGATCGAGGCCGCCCCCGCCCTGGCCGACGGGCCCGCCCACGCCCCGGACGTGGTGGTGGCACCGGACCAGCTGGCCTACGTGATGTTCACCTCCGGCTCGACCGGCCTGCCCAAGGGCGTCGGCGTCACCCACCGCGACATCGTCGCGCTCGCCGAGGACCGCCGCTTCGAGTCCGGCCACGAGCGGGTGCTGCTGCACTCGCCGACCGCCTTCGACGCCTCCACCTACGAGCTCTGGGTGCCGCTGCTCGGCGGCGGCCAGGTGGTCGTCGCGCCCGCCGGGGACCTCGACGCCGTCCGGCTGCGCGAGACCGTCACCCGGCACGGCGTCACCGCGCTGTGGCTGACGGCCGGGCTGTTCCGGCTGATCGCCGAGGACGGGCCCGCCAGCCTGGCCCGGGTCAGCCAGGTGTGGACCGGCGGCGACGTCGTCCCCGCCGCCGCCGTCCGCCGCGTCCTGGAGGCCTGCCCGGGCCTGACCGTGGTCGACGGCTACGGCCCGACCGAGACCACCACCTTCGCCACCACCCACCGGATCGGCTCCGTCGCCGAGATCCCGGCGGCCGTGCCGATCGGCCGCCCGCTCGACGGCATGCGGGTGTACGTGCTGGACGCGGCCCTGCGCCCCGTCCCGCAGGGCGTAGCCGGCGAGCTCTACATCGCCGGCGACGGCGTGGCCCGCGGCTACCTGGGCCGCCCCGCTCTGACCGCCGAGCGCTTCACCGCCGACCCGTACGGCCCGGCCGGCGCCCGGATGTACCGCACCGGCGACCTCGTCCGCTGGAACGCCGACGGCGCGCTCGACTACCTGGGCCGCACCGACGACCAGGTGAAGGTCCGCGGCTTCCGGATCGAGCTCGGCGAGATCGAGGCCGTGCTCGCCACGCACCCCGCCGTCGCCCAGGTCTCCGCCGTGGTCCGCGAGGACAACCCGGGCGACCAGCGGATCGTCGCCTACGTCGTGCCCGCGCCCGGGGCCGCACCGTCCCCGGCCGAGTTGCGCGCGCACGCCGCCGAGGGCCTGCCCGGCTTCATGGTGCCCGCCGCGCACGTCCTGCTGGCCGCACTGCCGCTGACCGGCAACGGCAAGGTGGACCGGCGCGCCCTGCCGGCCCCCGACTTCGGGGCGGCCGGCGGCCGGGCCCCGCGCACCCCGCAGGAGGAGATCCTGGCCGGGCTGTTCGCGGACGTCCTGGGCCTGCCCGCGGTCTCCGTCGACGACAGCTTCTTCGACCTCGGCGGGCACTCGCTGCTCGCCACCCGCCTGGTCAGCCGGATCCGCCCGGTGTTCGGCGTGGAGCTGGCGGTCCGTGCGCTGTTCGAGGCCCCGACCGTCGCCACACTCGCCGAGCGGGTGTCGGCGGCCGGGCAGGCCCGGGCCGCGCTCACCGCCCGCCCGCGGCCGGAGGAGGTGCCGCTCTCCCCCGCGCAGCGCCGGCTCTGGTTCCTCAACCGCTTCGAGGACGCCGGCTCCTCGTACAACCTGCCGCTCGCGCTGCGGCTGGACGGCGCACTCGACGTGGCGGCCCTGCACGCCGCGCTCGGCGACGTCACCGCCCGGCACGAGAGCCTGCGCACGGTCTTCCCCGACGTCGACGGCCGGCCGCGCCAACGCGTGCTGTCCGCCGCGGCGGCCGCCCCCGCCCTGCCGGTCACCGAACCGGCCGACGGCGGGGCGGCGCTCGACGCCGAACTGGCCGCCGCGGTGGCCGAGGGCTTCGACCTCACCACCCGGCCGCCGCTGCGGGCCCGGCTGTTCCGGCTCTCCGCCACCGAGCACGTGCTGCTGGTCGTGCTGCACCACATCGCCGGCGACGGCTGGTCCCTGGCGCCCTTCGCCCGCGACCTCGGCACCGCCTACGACGCCCGCCGGGCGGGCGGCGCCCCCGCCTGGGAGCCGCTGCCGGTCCAGTACGCGGACTACACCCTCTGGCAGGCCGAGGTCCTCGGCGACGAGGCCGACCCGGCCGCCCCGCTGGCCCGGCAGATCGAGCACTGGCGCACCGCGCTGGCCGGCCTGCCCGAGGAGCTGGCCCTGCCCGCCGACCGGCCCCGCCCGGCGGACGTCAGCTACCGGGGCGGCTCCGTCCCGCTGGCCCTGCCGGCCGAGGTGCACGCGCGGATCGCCGCCGTGGCCCGGGACCACAACGCCAGTGTCTTCATGGTGGTCCAGGCCGCCGTGGCCACCCTGCTGAACCGGCTCGGCGCCGGCGAGGACATCCCGCTCGGCAGCGTCATCGCGGGCCGGACCGACGAAGCCCTCGACGACCTGGTCGGCTTCTTCGTCAACACCCTGGTGCTGCGCACCGACCTGTCCGGCGACCCGACCTTCGCCGAGCTGCTTGCCAGGGTCCGGGAGACCGACCTCGCCGCGTACGCCCACCAGGACGTGCCCTTCGAGCGGCTGGTCGAGGTGCTCAACCCGGCGCGTTCGCTGGCCCGGCACCCGCTCTTCCAGGTCATGATCGCCTTCCAGAACAACGCCGGGGCCGTGCTCGACCTCGACGGGCTGCGGGCCACCGCCCTGCCCGTCCGGCTCGGCGCCGCCAAGTTCGACCTGCTGTTCTCCCTGGAGGAGACCTTCACCGCGGACGACCCGGCGGGCGCACCCCGCCCGGCCGGCCTGACCGGGGTGCTGGAGTACTCCGCCGACCTCTTCGACCGCAGCACCGCCGAGCGCTTCGGCGAGCGGCTGGCCCGGCTGCTCGACGCCGTCACCGCCGACCCCGACCGGCCGGTCACCGCCGTGGACCTGCTCACCCCGGCCGAGCGCGGCCTGGTCCTGGACGGCTGGAACGACACCCGGCACGAGATCGCCGCGGCCACCGTGCCGGACCTCTTCGAGGCGCAGGCCGCCCGGACCCCGCACGCCCCGGCCGTGCTGCACGCCGGCACCGAACTCTCCTACGGCGAGCTCAACGCCCGCGCCAACCGGCTGGCCCGCCTGCTGGTCGCCGAGGGAGCCGGACCGGAGCACTTCGTCGCGCTCACCCTGCCGCGCACCGCCGACCTGATCGTCGCCCTGCTGGCCGTGCTCAAGTCCGGGGCCGCCTACCTGCCCGTCGACCCCGGCTACCCGGCCGACCGGATCGCCCACATGCTCGGCGACGCCGCGCCCGCCCTGGTGCTCAGCACCGGCGAGGCGGCCGCGGTCCTGCCGGCCGGCGTCCGCACCCTGCTGCTCGACGACCCCGCCGTCCGGGAGCGGCTCGCGGCCCTCCCCGGCACCGACCTGACGGACACCGATCGCCTCCGCCCGCTGGACGTGCGCCACCCCGCGTACGTGATCTACACCTCCGGCTCCACCGGCCTGCCCAAGGGCGTCGTCGTCCCGCACCGCAACGTGGTCGACCTCGCCGCCTGGGCGGCCTCCGACATCGGCGCCGAGCGGCTCGCCGACGTGCTCGCCGCGACCTCGCTCAACTTCGACGTCTCGGTCTTCGAACTCTTCGGCCCGCTGCTCTCCGGCGGCCGGATCGAACTCGTCCGCGACGTGCTGGCCCTGCTCGACATGCCCGAGGGCCGGCAGTTCGGCCTGGTCAGCGCGGTGCCCTCGGCGCTGGCCCACACCCTCGGCCAGGCCGGTGCCCCGCGGTTCGGCGCCGACCTCGTGGTGCTCGCCGGCGAGGGCCTCTCCGCCCACACCGCCGACGCGATCCGGGCCGCCGTGCCCGGAGCCGCGCTCGCCAACATCTACGGTCCGACCGAGGCCACCGTCTACGCCACCGCCTGGTACGACGGCGACGACTCCGCCGGGCGCACCCCGCCGATCGGCCGGCCCCGGCGGAACACCCGGGCCCTCGTCCTGGACGAGCGGCTGCGACCGGTGCCGCCCGGCGTGCCCGGCGAGCTCTACCTCGCCGGCGAGGGCCTGGCCCGCGGCTACCTCCACCGCCCGGCGCTGACCGCCGAGCGCTTCGTGGCCGACCCGTACGGCCCGGCCGGCAGCCGGATGTACCGCACCGGCGACCTCGTCCGCTGGAACGCCGAAGGGGAGATCGCGTACCTGGGCCGCACCGACTTCCAGGTGAAGGTCCGCGGCTTCCGGATCGAGCTCGGCGAGATCGAGGCCGTGCTCGCCAAGCACCCCGCCGTCGCCCGGGTCGCCGTGCTGGTCCGCGAGGACACCCCCGGCGACCAGCGGATCGTCGCCTACGCGGTGCCGGCCGGCGAGCCCGCCGACCCGGCCGTGCTGCGCGCCCACGTGGCCGCCGCCCTGCCCGAGTACATGGTCCCGGCCGCCTTCGTCACCCTGGCGGCGCTGCCGCTCAACCCCAACGGCAAGCTGGACCGCCGCGCCCTGCCCGCCCCCGACTTCGGGGCGGCGGCCGGCGCCGGACGGGAGCCGCGCACGGCGCAGGAGGAGCAGCTCACCGCGCTCTTCGCCGAGGTGCTCGGCGTCGCCCGGGTCTCCGTCGACGACGGCTTCTTCGACCTCGGCGGCCACTCGCTGCTCGCCACCCGGGTGGTCAGCCGGATCCGCACCCTGTTCGGTGCCGAGCTCCCGGTCCGCGCCCTGTTCGAGACGCCGACGGTGGCCGGGCTGGCCGAGCGGATCGGCGCCGCGGCCCGGGCCCGCCGCCCGCTGGTGGCCCGGCTCCGTCCGGAGTCCGTCCCGCTCTCCGCGGCGCAGCGCCGGCTCTGGTTCCTCAACCGCTTCGAGCAGCGCACCGGCACCTACAACCTGCCGCTCGCCGTCCGGCTCACCGGCCCGCTCGACCCGGCGGCGCTGCGGGCCGCGCTCGGCGACCTGACCGACCGGCACGAGAGCCTGCGCACCGTCTTCCCCGACACCGACGGCCACCCCCGGCAGCGGGTGCTCGCCGCGGGCTCCGCCCGGCCGGAGCTGACGGTCGCCCCGTACACCGCCGGGGCGGTGGCCGCGGCCGCCGCCCTCGACTTCGACCTGGCCACCGAGATCCCGCTGCGCGCCCACCTGTTCACCGTGGACGAGCGCACCCACGTGCTGCTCCTGGTGCTGCACCACATCGCCGGCGACGGCTGGTCGATGGCCCCGCTGGCCGCCGACCTCGCCACCGGCTACACCGCCCGACTGGGCGGCGCGGCACCGGAGTTCACCCCGCTACCGGTCCAGTACGCGGACTACACGCTCTGGCAGGCCGACGTCCTCGGCGACGAGCAGGACGGCGCGGGCGAGCTCGCCCGGCAGGCCGGCTACTGGCAGCAGACCCTGGCGCGGCTGCCCGAGGAGCTGGCCCTGCCCGCCGACCGGCCGCGCCCCGCCGAGCTCAGCTTCCGCGGCAGCACCGTGCCGCTGCGGCTGCCGGCCGAGGCGCACGCACCGCTGGCCGCACTGGCCCGGGAGGCCAACGCCAGCGTGTTCATGGTCGTCCAGGCCGCGCTGGCCACCCTGCTCGGCCGGCTCGGCGCCGGCGAGGACATCCCGATCGGCTCGCCCGTCGCGGGCCGCACCGACGAGGCGCTCGACCACCTGGTGGGCTGCTTCGTCAACACCCTGGTGCTGCGCACCGACCTGTCCGGCGACCCGACCTTCCGCGAGCTGGTGGGCCGGGTCCGGGAGACCGACCTCGCCGCGTACGCCCACCAGGACGTGCCGTTCGAGCGGCTCGTCGAGCTGCTCAACCCGGAGCGTTCACTGGCCCGTCACCCGCTGTTCCAGGTGATGCTCTCCTTCCAGAACAACGCGGTCGCCGCCCTCGACCTGCCCGGCCTCGCCGTCGAGGCGCACCCGGCCGAGGTGGACGGCGCCAAGTTCGACCTGTCCTTCCAGCTCGCCGAGGAGTTCGCCGCCGACGGCACGCCCGCCGGGCTGGCCGGCCGGATCGAGTACGCGACCGACCTGTTCGACCGGGAGACGGCGGCCTCGCTCGCGGACCGGTTCGCCCGCGCCGTGGCCGCCCTGGTCGGCGCACCGGACCGCCCGCTGTCCGAACTGGACGTGCTGACCGCCGCCGAGCGCCGCACGGTGCTCACCACGTGGAACGACACCGCCCGCCCGGTGCCCGCCACCACCCTGCCGGCCCTGTTCGAGGCGCAGGCCGCCCGCACCCCCGACGCCACCGCCCTGGTGGCCGGGGCCGAGCGGATCGGCTTCGCCGACCTGGACGCCCGGGCGAACCGGCTGGCCCGGCTGCTCATCGGCCTGGGCATCGGCCCCGAGCAGTTCGTGGCCGTCGCCCTGCCGCGCACCGCCGACCTCGTGGTGGCGCTGCTGGCGGTGACGAAGGCCGGCGCCGCCTACCTCCCGGTGGACCCGGCGCACCCGGCCGACCGGATCGCCCGGCTGCTCCAGGACGCCGGCACCGCCGCCGTCATCACCGGGGCCGGGGCCCGCGACGCGCTGCCCGCCGAGCGCGGCGGCCTGCGGATCGACCTGGAGTCCCCGGCGGTCGCCCACCGGCTGGACGAACTCCCCGCCACCGCACCGACCGACGCCGACCGGACGGCCCCGCTGGCTCCCGGGCACCCGGCGTACGTGATCCACACCTCCGGCTCGACCGGGCGGCCGAAGGGCGTCGTCGTCCCGCACGCGGGCCTCGGCAACCTCTTCCACCACCACTTCGGCGAGCTGTACGCGGCCGAGATCGCGGCCGCCGGCCGGCCGCTGCGCGCCGCGCTGACCGCCGCCGTCTCCTTCGACGCCTCGCTCGACCCGCTGCTGTGGATGGTCGCCGGCCACGAGCTGCACCTCGTGGACGACGACACCCGCCGCGAGCCGGCCGCCCTGATCGGGTACGTCCGCACGCACGGCGTCGACTTCCTCGAGCTCACGCCGTCCTACGCCGAGCAGCTGGTCGAGCACGGCCTCGTCCGGGACGCCTCGGCCCGGCCACGGATCCTCGCGCTCGGCGGCGAGGCGGTCGGCCAGGCCCTGTGGCAGGAGCTCGCCCGCACCCCGGGCGTCACCGGCTACAACCTGTACGGGCCCACCGAGGCCACCGTCGACAGCCTCACCACGAGCACCACCGACACCGACCGCCCGCTGGTCGGCCGCCCGGTCGGCAACGCCCGCGCCTACGTGCTGGACGCGGCGCTGCGCCCCGTCCCGCCGGGCGTCGCGGGCGAGCTCCACCTCGCGGGCGCCGGCCTGGCCCGCGGCTACCTCGGCCGGGCCGACCTCACCGCCGAGCGCTTCGTGGCCGACCCGTTCGGCCCGGCCGGCAGCCGGATGTACCGCACCGGCGACGTGGTCCGCTGGACCAGGGCCGGGCAGATCGACTACCTGGGCCGTGCCGACGACCAGGTGAAGATCCGCGGCTTCCGGATCGAGCTCGGCGAGATCGAGACCGTGCTCGCCCGGTACGAGGGCGCGGAGCGGTCCGCCGTGGTCGTCCGCGAGGACCGGCCCGGCATCAAGCGCCTGGTCGGGTACGTCGTGCCGCGCGGCGGGGTGCTGGACGAGGCGGTGCTGCGTGCGCACCTCGCGGCGGCGCTGCCCGAGTACATGGTGCCGTCGGCGTTCGTCGCCCTGGACGCCCTCCCGCTCACCGCCAACGGCAAGCTCGACCGCAAGCAACTCCCCGCTCCCGAGTACAACGGCACCGGCACCGGCCGCCCGCCCGCCAACCCCACCGAAGAGATCCTCTGCGGCATCTACCGCGACCTCCTCGGCATCGACACCGTCTCCCCCGACGACAGCTTCTTCGAACTCGGCGGCGACAGCATCGTCTCCATCCAACTCGTCAGCCGCGCCCGCAAGGCCGGACTCCTCCTCACCGCCCGCGAGGTCTTCCAGCACCGCACCCCACAGGCTCTCGCCACCGTCGCCACCACCGCCACCACCACCCCCACCGAAGCCCCCGAAACCGCCTACGGCCTCGTCCCCGAAACCCCCATCATCGGCTGGCTCCGCGAACTCGGCGGCCCCATCGACGGCTTCAACCAGTCGATGCTCGTCCAGACCCCCACCGACACCACCCCCGAACGCCTCACCACCGCCCTGCAAACCCTCCTCGACCACCACCACACCCTGCGCGCCCACCTCGTCCGCGGCCAGGACACCTGGAACCTCCACATCCCCACCCCCGGCACCCTGCGCGCCACCGACCTCCTCCGCACCACCACCAACGACCTCACCACCCTCCCCGACGAAGCCCGCGCCGCCGCACAACGCCTCGACCCCGACCACGGCACCATGCTCCAAGCCGTCTGGTTCCGGAACCACCACCGCCTCCTCCTCACCGCCCACCACCTCGTCGTCGACGGCGTCACCTGGCGCACCCTCCTCCCCGACCTCGCCCACGCCCACGACGCCACCCCCCTCGAACCCGTCCCCACCTCCTTCCGCCACTGGGCCCAACACCTCACCACCCTCGACCGCACCACCGAACTCCCCCTCTGGCAGGCCCAGTCGGCCACCGACGACGAGCAGCTCGGCAGCGAGCCGCTCGACCCGGCCGTGCACACCGCGGCCACCGTCCGGCACCTGGCGCTGACCCTGCCGGCCGACGTCACCACCGCCCTGCTGACCGACACGGCCGCGCGCCACCGGGCCACCGTCAACGACGTGCTGCTCACCGGCTTCGCCCTGGCCGTCAACGCCTGGCGGGCCAACGGCTCGACGCAGGTCCTGGTGGACCTGGAGGGCCACGGCCGCGAGTCCGTGGTCGAGGGCGCCGACACCTCCCGCACCGCCGGCTGGTTCACCAGCATGTTCCCGGTGCTCCTGGACCCGGGCGCCGACGGCGACCCCGGCCGGGCCCTGAAGGCCGTCAAGGAACAGCTGCACGCCCTGCCCGACAACGGCATCGGCTACGGCCTGCTCCGCCACCACCCCGACACCGCCGCCACCCTCGCCGCACTCCCCCGCCCGCAGATCGGCTTCAACTACCTCGGCCGCTTCGACGCCAGCACCGGCGACGACACCAGCGGCGCCGACTGGGCGCTGCGCACCGACGCCGACCTCGGCGACGGGCGCGACCCGGCGATGCCGCTGGCGCACGCGATCGAGCTGAACGCCGCCGCCCTCGGCCACGCCGACGGCCCCCGGCTGACGGCCGACTGGTCCTGGCCCGACGGCCTGTTCACCGAGGACGAGGTCCGCGCCCTGGCCGAGGCGTGGTTCGCGAGCCTGCGCGCCCTCGCGGCGACCACCGACGGCGGGCTGACCCCGTCCGACGTCCGCCCGCTCGTCGAGGTCACCCAGCAGCAGATCGACGCCCTGGAGGCCGACCACGGCCCCCTCACCGACCTGCTCCCGCTCTCCCCGCTCCAGCAGGGCCTGCACTTCCACGCCACCTACGACACCGACGGCCAGGACGTCTACACCGTCCAACTCGCCCTCGACATCGAAGGACCGGTGAACACCACCGCGCTGCGCACCGCCCTGCACACCCTGCTCGCCCGGCACGCCAACCTGCGCGCCGCGTTCCGCCACGACGGCCTGGCGACGCCGCTCCAGGTGATCCCGGCCCGCGTCGACCTGCCGTTCCGGGAGGAGGACCTCACCCACCTGCCCGCCGCCGAGCGGGCCGCGGCGGCCGACCGGCTGGTCGCCGAGGACCGGACCACGCGGTTCGACCTCGACCGGCCCCCGCTGATGCGGTTCACCCTGATCGGCACCGCGGCCGACCGGTACCGGCTGGTGATCAGCCACCACCACCTGCTGCTGGACGGCTGGTCGATGCCTGTCCTCCTCGGCGAGCTCTTCTCCCTCTACGCCACGGCCGGCGACGGCTCCGCGCTGCCGCGGGTCACCCCGTACCGCGAGTACCTGGGCTGGATCGCCGGCCAGGACCGGGAGGCCGGCGAGGCGGCCTGGCGGCAGGTGCTGGACGGGCTGGAGGAGCCGACCCTGCTCGCCGCCCCCGACGCCTCCCGCGCCCCGGTGCTGCCCGTCCGCACCCGGCTGGAGCTGCCGGAGGCGGAGACCGCCGCGCTGGCCCGCTGGGCCCGCGAGCACGGACTCACCGTCAACACCGTGGTGCAGGCCGCCTGGGCCCTCGTGATCGGCCGGCTCACCGGCCGGGACGACGTGGTCTTCGGCGGCACCGTCTCCGGCCGCCCGCCGCAGGTCCCGGGCGTCGAGACGATGGTCGGCCTGTTCATCAACACCCTGCCGGTCCGGGTCACCCTCGACCCGGCGGAGACCTTCGGCGCCCTGCTGGAACGCCTCCAGGACCAGCAGGCCGGCCTGATGGACCACCAGTACCTCCCGCTGGCCGACCTCCAGCGGATCGCCGGGCTCGGCGAACTCTTCGACACCCTGGTGGTGTTCGAGAACTACCCGCTCGACGCCGACGGGCTGCGCACGGCCGCCGGCGGGCTGGGCATCGTGGGCGGCGACAACCACGAGTCCACGCACTACCCGCTCAGCCTGACCGTCAGCCTGGGCCGCGCCCTCGGCCTGGACCTCGCGCACCGGCCCGACCTGCTCGGCCAGGACCGGGTGGACGCGCTGGCCGCGGCCTTCGTCCGGCTGCTGGCCGGGGCCGCCGCCCGGGCCGGGCAGCCGGTCGGCCGGCTGCGGCTGGGCGACGCCGCCACCGAGCGGCGGATCCTCGGCGAGTGGGCCGGCCAGGCCGAGGCCGACCCGGGCCTGGAGTCGCTGACCGCGCGGTTCGCCCGCCAGGTCGCGGCGACCCCGGACGCCACCGCCGTGATCAGCGGCGACGACCGGCTCAGCTACGCCGAACTCGACCGCCGCTCCGACCGGCTGGCCCGCCTGCTGGCCGAACGCGGCGCCCGGCCCGAACGGTACGTCGCCGTCGCGCTGCCGCGCACCGCCGACCTGCCGGTCGCCCTGCTGGCCGTGCTGAAGTCCGGGGCCGGCTACGTCCCGCTCGATCCCGAGCACCCCGCCGAGCGGCTGGCGTACGTCCTCGCGGACGCGGCACCCGCCCTGCTGCTCACCACCCGCGCCACCGCCCGGGCGCTGCCCGGCACCCCGGCCCTGCTGCTGGACGACCCGGCCACCGCGGCCGCGCTCGCCACCGGCCCGGCCCCGGCCCCGGTCCCGGCCCCGCCCGGGGACCGCACGCCCGCCTACGCGATCTACACCTCCGGCTCGACCGGCCGGCCCAAGGGTGTGGTCGTCCCGCGCGCGGCGCTGGACAACTTCCTGACCGACATGGCGGTGCGCGTCCCGATGGACGGCACCGACCGGCTGGTCGCCGTCACCACCGTCTCCTTCGACATCGCCGCCCTGGAGCTCTACCTGCCGCTGCTCGCCGGCGCCGCCGTCGTCCTCGCGGGCAAGGAGGACGTCCTCGACCCCGAGGCGCTCGCCGCGCTCGTCGCCAAGCACGACGGCACCGTCCTGCAGGCCACTCCGTCGCTCTGGCAGAGCCTGACCACGCAGGTGCCCGACGCCCTGCGGGGCCTGCGGATGCTGGTCGGCGGCGAGGCCGTCCCGGCCGCGCTGGCCGCGGCGATGGCGGCCGCCGGCCGGTCCGTGCTCAACGTCTACGGACCGACCGAGACCACCATCTGGTCCACCACGGCGGTGCTCGACGGCGCCGCGGCCGCCCCGTCCATCGGCCGGCCGATGCTCAACACCCGCGCCTACGTGCTGGATTCGGCCCTCCGCCCGGTGGAGGCCGGGGTGCCCGGCGAGCTCTACCTCGCCGGCGCCGGCCTGGCCCGCGGCTACCTGGGCCGCCCCGGCCTCACCGCCGAGCGCTTCACCGCCGACCCGTACGGCCCGGCCGGCAGCCGGATGTACCGCACCGGCGACCTCGCCGCCTGGGCGCCCGACGGCACCATCGACTACCTCGGGCGGACCGACTTCCAGGTGAAGGTCCGCGGCTTCCGGATCGAGCTCGGCGAGATCGAGGCCGTGCTCGCCGGCCACCCGGACGTCGCCCGGGCCGCCGTGGTCGTCCGCGAGGACCGCCCCGGCGTCCGGATCCTGGCCGGCTACGCCGTCCCCGCCGAGGGCCGCACCCCGGACCCGGCCGCCCTGCGCGAGCACGCGGCCGCCGCCCTGCCCGACTACATGGTCCCGGCCGCCGTCCTCGTCCTGGACGCCCTGCCGCTGAACACCAACGGGAAGCTCGACCGCAAGGCCCTGCCGGCGCCCGACTTCGCCGACCGCCCGGTCGGCCGGGCCCCCGCCACCGACCGCGAGAAGCTCCTCGCCGCGCTCTTCGCCGAAGTCCTCGGGCTCCCCGCGGTCGGCGCCGACGACAGCTTCTTCACCCTCGGCGGCGACAGCATCACCTCCGTCCAGCTGGTCGGCCGGGCCCGCCTGGCCGGGCTGCTGCTGACCCCGCGCGAGGTGTTCGCCCACAAGACGGTGGCCGCCCTGGCCGCCGCCCTGCCCGAGTCCCCCGCCGAACTCGCGCTCGCCGCCGACCCGGACGGCGCGGACCCGGCCGTCGGCGCCCTGCCGGCCACCCCGATCGTCCGGTGGCTGCGCGAACTGGGCGGCCGGATCGACGGGTTCAACCAGTCCGTGCTGGTCCCCGTCCCCGGCGGCCTCACCGAGGACGTGCTGCACGCCGTGCTCCAGGCCGTCCTTGA
Organism: Kitasatospora sp. NBC_01560; assembly: GCF_045208415.1. Lineage (NCBI taxonomy): Bacteria > Bacillati > Actinomycetota > Actinomycetes > Kitasatosporales > Streptomycetaceae > Kitasatospora > Kitasatospora sp. NBC_01560. The sequence goes on from NZ_CP109364.1 coordinate 4,600,930, forward strand.
CCACCACGACGCCCTGCGCGCCCGGCTGGTCCGCACCCCCGCCGGCTGGACGCTGGACGTCCCGCCGAAGGGCACCCTGCGCGCCGCCGACGTGCTCCACCGGACCGACGTGACGGGCCTGACCGCCGCCGCCACGGCCGCCCGGGTGGACACCGAGGGCCGCGCCGCACAGGACCGGCTCGACCCGGACGCCGGACTCATGGTCCAGGCGCTCTGGTTCGACGCCGGGCCGGACGCCCCCGGGAGGCTGCTGCTGATCGTGCACCACCTCGTCATGGACGGCGTCTCCTGGCGGATCCTGATGCCGGACCTGCTGGCCGCCCACGAGGCGGTGGCCGCCGGCCGCCCGCCCGTCCTGGAACCGGTCTGGACGTCGTTCCGCGCCTGGGCCCGCGCCCTGGCCCGGGCCGCCCTCACCCCCGAACGGGTCGCCGAACTGCCGGTCTGGACGGGCATGCTGGCCGGCCACCGGGAGGTTCCGCTCGGTACCCGGGCACTGGACCCGGGCCGGGACGTCGGCGCCACCGCCCGCCAGCTCGCCCTGACCCTGCCCGCGGACGTCACCGGGCCGCTGCTGACCACGGTGCCCAGCACCCTCGGCACCGGCATCAACGAGGTGCTGCTCACCGCCTTCGCGCTCGCCGTCACCGTCTGGGACGACGGCCGCGGCCGGGAGCGCCGGTCCGGCGTCCTGCTCGACCTGGAGGGCCACGGCCGCGAGGAGCTGCTCACCGGCGTCCTCCCGGACGCCGACGTCTCCCGGACGGTCGGCTGGTTCACCAGCATGTTCCCGCTCCGGCTGGACCCCGGCGTCACCGCCGCCGACTGGCCGGAGATCCAGGCCGGCGGGCCCGCCGTCGGCACCGCACTGGCCCGGGTGGCCGGCCGGCTGGCCGCCCTGCCCGACAACGGCGCCGGGTACGGGCTGCTGCGCCACCTCAACCCGGAGACGGCGGGCACCCTCGCCGCACTGCCCGCCCCGCAGATCGGCTTCAACTACCTCGGCCGCTTCGGCTCCGACGGCGCCGAGGACAACGGCGACGGCGGCCTGGGCGGCAGCGACGCCGCGATGCCCGCCGGGCACGCGCTGGAGCTGAACTCGCTGGCCCAGGAACGCCCGGACGGCCCGCACCTGGTCGCCTCCTGGAGCTGGCCGGACGGCCTGTTCACCGAGGACGAGGTCCGCGGCCTCGCCGAGGCCTGGTTCACCGCCCTGCGCGCGCTCGTCGCCCACGCCGCGCACCCCTCGGCCACCGCCGTCCGGGCCGTGCCGCCGCCCCCCGTCGCGAAGGATCCCGCGCCCCTGCTGGATCTCGACCAGGACGAGATCGACGCGTTCGAAGAAGACTTCGAGTTCTGAGTGGAGACAAGAGACATGACCGAGGCGAAGCCGCGGATCGAGAGCATCCTCCCGCTCTCTCCGCTCCAGCAGGGCCTGCTGTTCCACGCGCAGTACGACACCCGGGGCCCCGACGTCTACACCATGCAGCTCGCCCTCGACATCGCGGGCGGCGGGCTCGACGTCGACGCGCTGCGGGGCGCCTGCGCCGCGCTGCTGCGCCGGCACGCCGGGCTGCGGGCCGGGTTCCGGCACCGCAAGAACGGCGAGCCGGTCCAGCTGATCCCGTTCGAGGTGGCCCCCGACTTCACCGTGGTGGACCTCGGCGGCCGGCCGGCCGCCGCGTGGGAGCGGGCCGCCGGGGAGATCGCCGCCGAGGACCGCGGCCGCCGCTTCGACCTCACCCGGCCGCCGCTGATCCGCTTCACCCTGCTCTCCGGCGACGACGACCGGCACCGGTTCCTGATCACGGCGCACCACATCCTGATCGACGGCTGGTCCCGGGCCCTGCTGATCGGGGAGCTGTTCGAGCTGTACGGGCTGCTGCGGCGCGGCTCCGACGAGAACGCCCTGCCCGCCGTCACCCCGTACCGCGACTACCTGGCCTGGGTGGCCGGGCAGGACCGGGAGGCCGGCGAGGCGGCCTGGCGGCAGGTCCTGGACGGGCTGGAGGAGCCGACCCTGCTCGCCGCCCCCGACCCCTCCCGGGAACCGCTCGCCCCGGTGTCCACCCGGGTCGAGCTGCCCGCCGCCGCGACGGCCGCCCTGACCGGCTGGGCCCGCCGGCTCGGGGTGACCGTCAACACCGTGGTGCAGGCCGCCTGGGCGATCACCCTCGGCCGGCTCACCGGCCGGGACGACGTGGTCTTCGGCGGCACCGTCTCCGGCCGCCCGCCGCAGCTGCCCGGCGTCGAGTCCATGATCGGCCTGTTCATCAACACCCTGCCGGTCCGGGTCACCCTCGACCCGGCCGAGCCGGTCCGTGCCCTGCTGGAGCGGCTCCAGGACCAGCAGGCCGCCCTGATGGACCACCAGTACCTCGGCCTGGGCGACGTCCAGCGGCTGGCCCCGGGTGGCGGCGAACTCTTCGACACCCTGCTGGTCTTCGAGAACTACCCGGTGGACACCGAGGGCCTGCGCCGCTCCGCCGGCGGCCTCGGCGTCGTGGACGGCCACAGCCACGAGGGCACCCACTACCCGCTCAGCCTGCTGGCCCACGTCGGCGACGTGCTCGCCCTGGAACTGAGCCACCGCCCGGACGTGCTGGACCGGGCCGCCGCCGAGGCCGTCGGCGCCGACGTGCTGCGGCTGCTCACCGCACTGCCCGGCGCCGGGGAGACCCCGGTCGGCCGGCTGGAGCTGCTCACCGCCGAGGACCGCGCCCTCGTCCTCGGCCGCTGGAACGACACCGCGCACGAGGGCGCCCTGCTCCCGCTCCCCACCCTGTTCCGGCAGACCGCCGACCGGTTCCCCGACGCCGTCGCCGTCGAGTACGCCGGGGAGAGCCTGACCTACCGCGAGCTCGACGCCGCCGCCAACCGGCTGGCCCGGCTGCTCGTCGCCCGGGGCGCCGGCCCCGAGCGGATCGTCGCGCTGGCCCTGCCGCGCTCGGTCGGGCTGGTGGTCGCCCTGTGGGCCGTGCTGAAGTCCGGCGCCGCCTACCTGCCGGTCGACGCCGGCTACCCGGCCGACCGGATCGCCCACATGCTCGGCGACGCCGCGCCCGCCCTCGTCCTCACCGACGCCGCGACCCGGCCGGTGATCGAGGCCGCCGCCCCCGGGGCCGCCCCGCTGCTCCTGCTGCTGGACGACCCGGCCACGGCCGCCGCACTCGCCGACCGGCCCGCCGGCGAGGTGACCGACGCCGACCGCACCGCGCCGCTCTCCCCGCTCTCGCCCGCCTACGTCATCTACACCTCGGGCTCCACCGGGCGGCCCAAGGGCGTCGTCATGCCCGGCGCCCCGCTCGCCAACCTGATCGGCTGGCACGAGGCCGAGCTGCCGGGCGGGGCCGGGGTGCGCACCGCCCAGTTCACCGCCATCAGCTTCGACGTCTCCGCCCAGGAGATCCTCTCCAGCACCCTGAGCGGCCGCACCCTGGTCGTCCCCGACGAGGCCACCCGCCGCGACCCGGCCGCCTTCGTCCGCTGGCTCGACGAGCACCGGATCGACGAGGTGTACGCGCCCAACCTCGTCCTCGACGCGCTCTGCGAGGAGGCCGTCGGCCAGGGCCTGGAGCTGCCGGCCCTGCGCCACCTCGCGCAGGCGGGCGAGGCCCTGGTGCTGAGCAAGCGGATCCGCGACTTCCACCACGGCACCGGCCGCACCCTGCACAACCACTACGGCCCGACCGAGACCCACGTCGTCACCGCCGCCACCCTCCCCGCCGACGTGGACGCCTGGCCCGACCGGCCCACCATCGGCCGGCCCATCCGCAACACCCGCGGCTACGTGCTGGACAGCGCGCTGCGCCCCGTCCGGCCCGGCGCCCCCGGCGAGCTGTACCTCGCCGGCGCCGCCCTGGCCCGCGGCTACCTCGGCCGCCCCGGCCTGACCGCCGAACGCTTCGTGGCCGACCCGTACGGCCCCGCCGGCAGCCGGATGTACCGCACCGGCGACGTGGTCCGCTGGACGCCCGACGGCGAACTCGACTACCTCGGCCGGGCCGACCACCAGGTCAAGATCCGCGGCTTCCGGATCGAGCTCGGCGAGATCGAGGCCGCGCTCACCGGCCACCCGGCGATCGCCCGGGCCGCCGTCCTGGCCCGCGAGGACCGGCCCGGGCTCCGGACCCTCGCCGCCTACCTCGTCCCGGCCGAGGGCTGCACCGTCCCCGCCGCCGACGCCCTGCGCACCCACCTCGGCGGCCTGCTGCCGGACTACATGGTGCCGTCCGCCTTCGTCCCGCTGGCCGAACTGCCGCTCACCCCCAACCGGAAGCTGGACCGGCGCGCCCTGCCCGCCCCGGCGGGATCCGGCACCGGCCTGGCCCCGCGCACCGCCCGCGAGAGCGCCCTGTGCGCCCTGTTCGCCGAGACCCTCGGGCTGGAGCAGGTCTTCGCCGACGACAGCTTCTTCGACCTCGGCGGCCACTCGCTGCTCGCCACCCGGCTGATCAGCCGGATCCGCTCCGAGCTCGGCGCCGAACTGCCCGTCCGCGCCCTGTTCGAGGCGCCCACCGCGGTGGCCCTCGCCGAGCGGGTCGGCTCCGCCGGACGGGCCCGGAAGGCGCTCACCGCCCGCCGCCGGCCCGCCGAGGTGCCGCTCTCCCCCGCGCAGCGCCGGCTCTGGTTCCTCGGCCGCTTCGAGGACGCCGGCGGCAACTACAACCTGCCGATGGCGATCCGGATCTCCGGCGAGCTGCACGTCCCGGCACTGCGCGCGGCCCTCGCCGACGTCGTCGCCCAGCACGAGAGCCTGCGGACGGTCTTCCCGGACACCGACGGCCGGCCCCGCCAGCACGTGCTGGACCCGGCGGACGCCGTCCCGGCCGTCCCGGTGATCGGCGTGACCGAGGAGGAGCTGCCCCGGGCACTGGCCGCCACCGCCGCCCGGGACTTCGACCTGACCGGTGAGATCCCGCTGCGGGCCCGCCTGTTCGCGCTCAGGGGCACCGAGTACGTGCTGCTGCTGGTGATCCACCACATCGCCGCCGACGGCTGGTCGATGGCGCCGCTGGCCCGCGACCTCTCGACCGCCTACCGCGCCCGCCGCGAGGGCACCGCGCCCGGCTGGCAGCCGCTGCCCGTCCAGTACGCCGACTACACGCTCTGGCGCCAGGACGTCCTCGGCGACGGAACGGCGGACAAGGGCGGCGAGCTCGCCCGGCAGACCGAGTTCTGGCGCACCACCCTCGCCGGCCTGCCCGAGGAGCTCACCCTGCCGGCCGACCGGCCGCGCCCGCCGGAGCTGAGCTACCGCGGCGACACCGTCTCCCTCACCGTCCCCGCCGCCACCCACCGGGCCCTGGCCGACCTGGCCCGCGGCGGGCGGGCCAGCGTCTTCATGGCCGCGCAGGCCGCGCTCGCCGCGCTGCTGCACCGGCTCGGCGCCGGCGAGGACATCCCCGTCGGCACCCCGGTGGCCGGCCGCACCGACCAGGCGCTGGACGACCTCGTCGGGTTCTTCGTCAACACCCTGGTGCTGCGCACCGACGTCTCCGGCGACCCGACCTTCCGCGAGCTGCTCGACCGGGTCCGGGAGGCCGACCTCGCCGCCTACGCCCACCAGGACGTCCCCTTCGAGCAGCTGGTCGAACTGCTCAACCCCGGCCGCTCGCTGGCCCGGCACCCGCTGTTCCAGGTGATGCTCTCCTTCCAGAACAACGCGGAGGCCGTGCTCGACCTGCCGGGGGTGCGGACCGGCGCCCAGCCCGTCGGCCTGCGGCGGTCCAACTTCGACCTGGCCGTCGTGCTCGCCGAGCGCTTCACCGCGGACGGCGCGCCGGACGGCATCGAGGGCGGCATCGAGTTCGCCACCGACCTGTTCGACCGCGCCACCGCCCAGGAGCTCGCCGACCGCTTCGTCCGGCTGGTCGGCGAGCTGGTGGCCGGCCCGGACCGGGCGCTGTCCACCGTGGACGTGCTCACCGCCGAGGAGCGCCACCGGGTGCTCGTCGAGTGGAACGACACCGCGCGCGAGCACCCCACCGGCACCCTGCCCGCCCTGTTCGAGAGCCAGGCCGCCCGCACCCCCGACGCCACCGCCCTGGTCTTCGGGGACGTCCGGCTCGGCTACGGGGCGCTCAACGCCTGGGCCAACCGGCTGGCCCGCCGGCTGATCGCCGACGGCGTCCGCCCGGAGCAGACCGTCGCCGTCCGGCTGCCGCGCTCCGCCGAGCACATCGTGGCGCTGCTCGCCGTGATGAAGGCGGGCGCGGTCTACCTGCCGATCGACAACGCGTACCCGGCCGACCGGATCGCCCACATGACCGAGGACGCCCGGCCGGTGGCCGAACTCGCCGACCTCGGCGAGGTGTGGGAGCTCTCGCACGACCAGGCGTGGTCCGGCGAGAACCTCACCGCGCAGGAGCGCGGCGGCGCCCCCCGCCCCGACAACGCCGCGTACGTCATCTACACCTCCGGCTCCACCGGCCGCCCCAAGGGCGTCACCGTGCAGCACCGCAGCGTCGTCAACCTGTTCCACGACCACTTCGGCCGCCTCTACGCCCGGGAGATCGCCGCCGCCGGGGGCCGCCGGCTCAAGGCCGCGCTGGCCGCCTCGTTCTCCTTCGACGCGGCGATCGACCCGCTGCTCTGGATGCTGGCCGGCCACGAGCTGCACCTGATCGGCGACGAGGCCCGGCAGGATCCGGCCCTGCTCGCCGCCTACGCCCGCTCGGTCGGCGGGATCGACCACTTCGACACCACCCCCGGCCACTTCCAGCAGCTGCACGAGCTCGGCCTGACCACCGACGAGGCCGCCCGCCCGCTGGTGGTGAGCCTCGGCGGCGAGGCGCTCGGCGAGACCCTGCGCGCCGAACTCGCGGCCGTGGAGGGCCTGGTGACGTACAACCTGTACGGGCCCACCGAGACCACCGTGGACGCGCTCGGCCAGCGGATCACCGACGCCGGCCGGGTGCTGGTCGGGCGCCCGCTGGACAACTACCGGGCCTACGTCCTGGACGCCGCGCTCCGCCCGGTCGCCCCGGGCGTCGCGGGCGAGCTCTACCTCGCCGGCGCCGGCCTGGCCCGCGGCTACCTCGGCCGCCCCGGCCTCACCGCCGAACGCTTCACCGCCGACCCGTACGGCCCGGCCGGCAGCCGGATGTACCGCACCGGCGACCTCGCCCGGTGGACGCGGGACGGCCGGATCGACTGCCTCGGGCGCGCCGACGACCAGGTGAAGGTCCGCGGCTTCCGGATCGAGCTCGGCGAGGTGACGACGGTGCTGGAGGCGCACCCCGACATCGCCGCCGGCGTCGTCGTGGTCCGCGAGGACCGCCCCGGCATCCGCGAACTCGTCGCCTACGCCGTCCCGGCCGCCGGCCGGGCGGTGCCCTCCGCCGAGGAGCTGCGCCGCAGCCTCGGCGAGCGGCTGCCGGACTACATGGTCCCGGCCGCGTTCGTCGCCCTGGAGCGGCTGCCCCGCACGGTGAACGGCAAGCTCGACCAGAAGGCGCTGCCCGCCCCCGCGCCGCGCACCGGCCCGGCCGGCCGCGCTCCGCGCACCGCGCAGGAGAAGGCGCTCTGCGAGATCTTCGCCGAAGTCCTCGGCCTCGACGGCGTCTGCGCCGACGACAGCTTCTTCGACCTCGGCGGGCACTCGCTGCTGGCCGTCCGGGTGACCGGCCGGGTCCGCACCCGGCTCGGCGCCGAACTGCCGGTCCGCGCCCTGTTCGAGGCGCCGACGCCCGCCGGACTGGCCGAACACCTCGGCGGGGCCGCGAGCAGCCGGCCGGCGCTCACCGTCCGGCCGCGGCCCGACGCCGTCCCGCTCTCCCCCGCGCAGCGCCGGCTCTGGTTCCTCGACCGCTTCGAGGGCCCGGCCGCCACCTACAACCTCCCGCTGGCGGTCCGGCTCACCGGCCCGCTCGACCGGGCGGCGCTGGCGGCCGCGTTCGGCGACGTCACCGACCGGCACGAGAGCCTGCGCACGGTGTTCCCGGACACGGACGGCCGCCCCGGGCAGCTGATCCTGCCGCCCGGGGGGCCGGCCCGCCCGGAGCTGACGGTCACCCCGTACAGCGCCGCGGCCGTGGCCGCCGAGGCCGCCCGCGGCTTCGACCTGGCCACCGACCTGCCGGTGCGGGCCGCCCTCTTCCCGGTGGCCGAGGAGGAGCACGTGCTGCTGGTGGTGGTGCACCACATCGCGACCGACGGCTGGTCGATGGCGCCGCTGGCCCGCGACCTCTCCACCGCGTACGCGGCCCGACTGGGCGGCGCCGCACCGGAGTTCACCCCGCTGCCGGTCCAGTACGCGGACTACACGCTCTGGCAGGCCGAGGTGCTCGGAGCCGAGGACGACCCGGCCGGCGAGCTGAACCGCCAGGTCGAGCACTGGCGCACCGCGCTGGCCGGCCTGCCCGAGGAGCTGGCACTGCCCACCGACCGGCCCCGCCCGGCCCGGACGAGCCACCGCGGCGACACCGTCGCCTTCAACGTGCCGGCCGACACCCACGAGCGCCTGCTCGCCCTGGCCCGGACCACCGGCAGCAGCCTGTTCATGGTGGCCCAGGCCGCCGTGGCCACCCTGCTGCACCGGCTCGGCGCCGGGGAGGACATCCCGCTCGGCACCGTCGTCGCGGGCCGCACCGACGAGGCGCTGGACGACCTGGTCGGCTTCTTCGTCAACACCCTGGTGCTGCGCACCGACGCCTCCGGGAACCCGAGCTTCCGCGAACTGCTGGGCCGGGCGAGGGAGGCGGACCTCGCGGCCTACGCGAACCAGGACGTGCCGTTCGAGCGCCTGGTGGAGATCCTCAACCCCGAGCGGTCAATGGCCCGGCACCCGTTGTTCCAGGTCATGCTGGCCTTCCAGAACACCGGCGAGGCCACCCTCGACCTGGCCGGGCTCCGCCCCGGTCCGTACGAACTCGCCCTCGACACGGCCAAGTTCGATCTGACCATTCAGCTGGCGGAGTCGGTGGCGGGGCTGGAAGGAAGCATCGAGTACGCCGTCGACCTCTTCGACCGCACCACCGCCCACACCCTCGCCGAACGCCTCCTCACCGTCCTCACCACCATCGCCGACCACCCCGACACCCCCATCGGCGACATCGACATCCTCACCCACCAGGAACACACCCAACTCACCACCTGGACCGGCGAACACCACCACCTCGAACCCACCACCCTCCACGGCCTCTTCGAACGAGCCGCCGACACCACCCCCCACGCACCCGCCCTCACCAACGGCAACCACACCCTCACCTACGCCCAACTCGAAACACACGCCAACCAACTCGCCCACCACCTCCACACCCAGCACGACATCGGCCCCGAACACACCGTCGCCCTGCTCCTCCCCCGCTCCACCGACATCGTCATCGCCCAACTCGCCGTCCTCAAAACCGGCGCCGCCTACCTCCCCATCGACCCCGACTACCCGACAGACCGCATCACCTACATGCTCCAGGACGCCAACCCCACCCTCGTCCTACGCCAACTCCCCACCTACGAAAACGAACCCACCACCCGGCCCACCAGCACCCCCGACCCCGCCAACCCCGCCTACATCATCTACACCTCAGGCTCCACCGGCCGCCCCAAAGGCGTCATCGTCACCCACACCGGCATCGCCGCCCTCGCCACCGCCGAACTCCAACGCTTCACCCCCACCCCCCACAGCCGCATCCTCCAATTCGCCTCCCCCAGCTTCGACGCCTCCGTCCTCGAACTCGTCCTCACCTTCACCGCCGGCGCCACCCTCGTCGTCCCCCCACCCGGACCCCTCGCCGGCGAACCCCTCGCCGACACCCTCACCACCCACCGCATCACCCACGCCCTCATCCCCCCCGCCGCCCTCGCCAGCGTCCCCCACCGCCCCTACCCCCACCTCCACACCCTCATCGTCGGCGGCGACACCACCCCCGCCGAACTCGTCGACCACTGGGCCACCCACCACCACCTCGTCAACGCCTACGGCCCCACCGAATCCACCGTCGCCGCCACCATCAGCACCCCCCTCACCCCCGGAACCGGCACCCCCACCATCGGCACCCCCATCCCCAACACCCACACCCACATCCTCGACACCACACTCCGACCCGTCCCCCCCGGCACCACCGGCGAGCTCTACCTCACCGGCCCCGGCCTCGCCCGCGGCTACCACCGACGCCCCGACCTCACCGCCGAACGCTTCGTAGCCTCACCCCACGGCCCCGCCGGCACCCGCATGTACCGCACCGGCGACCTCGCCCGCCGCACACCCGACGGCCAACTCCACTACCAAGGCCGCGCCGACGACCAAGTCAAAATCCGCGGCTTCCGCATCGAACTCGGCGAGATCGAGACCCTTCTGACCCGGTACCCGGGTGCGGAGCGATCCGTCGTCGTCGTCCGCGAGGACCAGCCCGGCATCAAGCGCCTCGTCGCCTACGTCGTCCCGGCCCCCGGCACCACCCTCGACCCGGAGGCCCTGCGGGCCCACCTGGCCACCGCGCTGCCCGACTACATGGTGCCGTCGGCGTTCGTCGCCCTGGACGCCCTCCCGCTCAGCGTCAACGGCAAGCTGGACCGCAAGCAACTCCCCGCACCCGCGCAGGAGTCCGCCGCCGGCCGGCGCGGTCCGCGCAGCACGCAGGAGGAGATCCTCTGCGGCCTGTTCGCCGAGGTGCTCAAGGTGGAGCGGGTGGGCATCGACGACAGCTTCTTCGAGCTCGGCGGCGACAGCATCACCTCCATCCAGCTCGTCAGCCGGATCCGCTCGGTGCTCGGGGTCAAGCTCAGCAACCGGAGCGTCTTCGAGACCCCGACCGTCGCCCGGCTCAGCGAGAAGCTCGGCACCGGGCAGGACGGCGACGGATTCGAGGTGCTGCTCCCGCTGCGCACCGGCGGCGACCGGCCCCCGCTGTTCTGCGTCCACGGCGCCGGCGGCCTGAGCTGGCCGTACTCGTCGCTGCTGAAGCACATCGGCGCCGAGTTCCCGGTGTACGGGCTCCAGGCCCGCGGCCTGGACGGCGAGGACTCCCGGATCGCCGGCAGCGTCGAGGAGATGGCGGCCGACTACGTCGAGCAGATCCGGTCCGTCCAGCCCACCGGGCCGTACCACCTGGCCGGGTGGTCGTTCGGCGGTCTGGTCGCGCACGAGATCGCCGTCCGGCTGACCGAGGCCGGCGAACGGGTCGCCCTGCTCGCCAACCTCGACCAGACCCCGTACGACGAGTCGTGGACCGAGGAGGAGGGGTACACCGTCCCCACCGAGCGGGACGTCCTGGAGACCCTGCTCGACTTCGTCGGCCACGACCTGGCCGAGCTGCGCTCCCAACCGCTCGACCACCAGCGGGCGATGGAGCTGATCCGGGCCCGCGACAGCGCGCTCGGCAGCCTGGAGGAGCGGCACATCGCCGCCTTCGTGAAGGTCGGCATCAACAACCACGTACTGAGCGGCGCCTACCGGCCGCGCCGCTACGACGGCGACCTCCTGCTGTTCGTCTCGACCGTCGGCACCGACGACCCGGCCGCCAGGGCCGAGGCCTCGGTGGCCGCCTGGCAGCCGTACCTGACCGGCACCGTCGTCACCCACCCGGTGCACGCCCACCACGGGCACCTGCTCCAGCCGGACCCGGCGGCCGAGATCGGGCGGGTCCTCCTCGCCCGGCTCTCCGGACTCCCCGCCTCCGCCCACTGATCACCACCGCAAGCAAAGGAGTGGCCGTCATGGAAACGGCAATCTCGGCGGAGGGCCTCCGCAAGCGCTACGGCGACCACCAGGCGCTGAACGGCATCGACCTGGAGGTGCCGGCCGGCACCATCCTGGGCGTGCTCGGCCCCAACGGCGCCGGCAAGACCACCACCGTACGCATCCTCACCACCCTGCTGGAGCCGGACGAGGGGCGGGCCACGGTGGCCGGCTTCGACCTGGCCACCCAGGCCCGCAGCATCCGCGCCAACGTCGGGCTCACCGGCCAGTACGCGGCCGTGGACGAGCGGCTCACCGGCCGCGAGAACCTCCAGCTGATCGGCCGGCTGCTGCGGCTCGGCCGGCGCGGCGCGAAGGCCCGGGCCGACGAACTCCTGGAGAAGTTCGGCCTGGTGGACGCGGCAGGCCGGATGGCGAAGACGTACTCCGGCGGTATGCGCCGGCGCCTCGACCTCGCCGCCAGCCTGGTCGCCGCCCCGCCGGTGCTCTTCCTGGACGAGCCGACCACGGGCCTGGACCTCACCAGCCGGCTCGCCCTCTGGGAGATGATCAAGGAGCAGGTGGGCAACGGCGTGACCGTCCTGCTCACCACCCAGTACCTGGAGGAGGCGGACCAGCTCGCGGACCGGATCGCCGTCATCGACAAGGGCCTGGTCATCGCCGACGGCACCCCGGACGAGCTCAAGCGCAAGGTCGGCGGCGAGCGCCTGGAGGTCTCGGTGGCCACCCCCGCCGACCTCGCAGCCGCCACCCGGGTGCTGGCCGGCCTCGCCGCCGGCGAACCGGTCGTCGACCACGAGGCCGCCACCGTGTCCGTCCCGCTGGACGGCGGCGTCTCCACCATCGCGGCCGCCGCCCTCGGGCTGGAGCGGCTCGGCATCGAACCGCAGGACTTCGCCGTCCGCCGCTCCTCGCTGGACGACGTCTTCCTCGCCCTCACCGGGCAGCAGGGCTCCGCGCCCGCCACCGCCCCCGACCAGTCCAAGGAGATGCAGGCAGCATGACCGAGGTGCTCAGCGACACGTTCGCCCTCGCCGGCCGCCAGATGCGGCACATCCGGCGGATGCCGGAACAGCTCCTCGGCATCACCGTCATGCCGGTGGCCTTCGTCCTGGTCTTCGGCTACCTGTTCGGCAGCGCGATGCAGGTGCCCGGCCAGGGCGGCTACAAGGAATACATCATGGCGGGCATCTTCGCCCAGGTGATGCTGGCCAACCTCACGACCACCGCGGTCGGCGTGGTCGAGGACCTCAACAACGGCCTGGTGGACCGCTTCCGCGCGCTGCCGATCTCCCGCTCCTCCGTCCTGCTCGGCCGCACCGCCGCCGACCTCGTCCTGGTCTCCTGGACCTCGGCGGTGATGGCCCTGGTCGGCTACCTGATCGGCTGGCGGGCGCACAACGGCGTGCTCAGCACCCTGGCCGGCTTCGGCCTGCTGCTGCTGATGGGCTTCGTGATGTCCTGGGTGGGCGCGCTGGTCGGGCTCTCGCTGCGCAGCCCGGAGGCGGTCAGCGCCCTGGTCGGCGTGGTGATGATGCCGCTCGCCTTCCTGTCCAACGCGTTCGTCCCGCCGCAGGGCCTGCCCGGCTGGATGCGCGTGGTGGTGGAGTGGAACCCGGTCAGCGCCGTCGTCTCCGCCGCCCGGGACCTCTTCGGCAACGAGCGCGGCGACTCCAGCGGCGCCTTCCCGTCCGAGCACCCCGTGCTCGCCGCCGTCATCGTGCTGGGCACCCTGCTGGTGGTCGTGGTCCCGCTCGCCGGCCGCGCCTACCAGCGGGCGGCCGCCAAGCGCTGAACCGCCGCCCCGGCGCCGGCACCGCCGCCGCCGGGGAACGGCCGGGGCCCCGCCTCCCGGAGTGCGGGAGGCGGGGCCCCGGCCGTGAGCGGTCAGCGTCTGTGCCCGGGCCCGACCATCAGGAAGAGCACCCGCAGGACCAGCACCGAGCTGATCACCAGCAGGTTGTAGCCGAAGAGCTCGAACAGCCCGAGGCCCCGGCTGAGCATCGGGCCGCCGTCGGTGCGCAGCAGCTGGACGCCGACCAGGCCGATCACCCCGCCCAGGAAGGCGAGCAGGATCTCGTGCACCAGGGAGCGCAGGAACCGCCGGTCCTCCGGGTCCGCGAACATCCGGACGCCGACGGTGAGCCGGCCGCCCTCCACGGCGGCGCCGATCCGTTCGACCCGGCGCGGCAGCCGGCGCAGCATCGGGACGAGCCCGAGCAGTTCCTCGGCCACCGTCCGGCCCAGCACCTCCGGCCTGAGCTTGCGCAGGTGCTGGGTGACGGCGAACGACCGGGCCTCGCTGACGATGTCGAAGCCGGGCACCAGGCGGTCCAGCGAACCCTCCATGGTGGCCAGGGCGCGGAAGACGGCGGCGATCTCCGGCGGCACGTTGAGCCCGTGCCGGGCCACGATGGCGAACAGGTCGGCGAACATCTCCCGGTCCGGCTTGATGCCGGGCGCGAAGTGCCGGGCGAGGAACCGGCCGACCGCCCGCTCCAGCTGCCGCTCGTCGATGTGCTCGGGGTGGTCCACCAGCTCCAGCAGCGCGTCGCTCAGGCCGCCGGGGTCGCCGCGGTGCAGGGCCAGCAGCAGGCCGCGCAGGGTGGCCCGCAGCGAGCGGTCGATCCGGCCCACCGAGCCGAAGTCGAGCATGCCGAGCGTGCCGTCGTCGAGCAGCAGCAGGTTGCCCGGGTGCGGGTCGGCGTGGAAGACGCCGCTGGTCATGATCTGCCCGAGCAGGCACTCCAGCATCGCCGTGGCCAGCGCGTGCCGGTCCAGCCCGCGCTCGTCCAGCACCTTCGGCGCACTGTGCAGCGGTATGCCGGACATCCACTCGGTGATCAGCACCCGCTTGCCGGTGAGGTCCTCGTGCACCTCGGGGACCCGGATCACCGCGTCCCCGCCGGCGGCCGCGATCGCGGCGGCCACCGAGAGCGTGTTGCGGGCCTCGATCCGGAAGTCCAGCTCCTCCTGCACCGAGACCGCGAAGCCCTGGGCCAGCGTGACGGCGCCGACGCTGCGGCCCCAGTCGGTGTGCCGTTCGAGCCGTTCGGCGAAGCGGTAGAGGATGTCCAGGTCGTCCACGACGATCTCGCGGGCGCCCGGGCGCTGCACCTTGACGGCGACCTGCTCGCCGCCGGGCAGCCGGGCCCGGTGCACCTGGGCGATCGAGCCGGCCGCGAACGGCTTCCGGTCGAACTCGGCGAACACCTCGCCCGGCGGGGCGCCCAGCTCCTCGCACAGCACCTGTTCGACGGCGTCCCACGGCTCCGGCGAGGCCTGGTCCTGGAGCAGGCTCAGCTCGGCGGTGAACTCCGGCGGCAGCAGGTCGTACCGGGTGGACATCACCTGGCCGAGCTTGACGAAGGTGACCCCGGCCTCCTCCAGCGCGAGCCGCAGCGAGGCGGCCAGCACGGTCCGTTCGGCGGCCGCGTTCGGGCCGCGCCGCGTCCGGCCGCCGAGGAACCGGCCCAGGCCGTGCCGGACGACTATCCGGCTGAGCCGCCCGTAGCGGCGGGTGCGGGCGAGCTGGCGGCGCAGCGAGCCCGGCAGCCGCACCAGCCCGCGCATCGTGCCGGACGGCACCAGCACGTCGGTGGCCGCCAGGAAGAGCATCGCGGTGACCAGGGCGACCCCGATCTCCAGGGTCAGCAGGGCGACGGGCTGCACGTTCCGCAGCGGGACGCTGACCAGGGTCGCCGCGGCGAGCCCGACCAGGCCGGTGGCGACGGCCCGGCCCTTGCCGAGCCGGACGCCGAGCAGCCGGCGCGCGCCCGAGGCGAGGCCGGTGACGAAGACGGTCAGCGAGAGCGCCGCCAGCAGGACGAGGACGGCGGCGTTCATCCGCGCACCGCCGCGCCGTGCCGGGCGGTGCGGGATCCCGCCCGGGCGGGATCCGCCGCGGCCCGTGCGCTCCGGGCGTTCATGCCCGCCGGCGCCGGCGCACGGCGTAGTTCAGCGCCACCACGGTGAGCAGCGGCCCCCAGAGCAGCAGCGGCAGGTACATCCAGCCCATCACGGCGCGGTGGGTGCCTTGCAGGGTGCCGTTGTCCACGCGGTCCCAGAGGAGGGCCTGGCTGATCGTCACCACGGTCATGACGGCGGCCCCGAGCAGCGCGGCCGTCACCGCCGCCCCGGTCCGGACGGCACGGCCGCCGATCAGCGGGACCCACCGGGGCACCACGAGGCCCCAGTCGCGGACCAGGCCGAGCGTCAGCAGCGCCGCGCCCTCCTGGAGCAGCGAGATCGCCGGCAGGACGAGGTAGCCCGTCCCCGGCAGGCCGTAGTCACTGCGCAGGACGGCCTCGCTGTACCCGACCGGCACGCCCACGGTCATGGCGAGCCGCCAGAGCGTCGACGGAAGGGCGGCCAGCGGCACCGCGTGGGCCAGCCAGACCGCCCACGACGGTGGTGGGGGTGTGTCCGCGACCGTTCCGGGGGCCAATGAACGGCTGGTCTCGGTTGTCATAGGACAGTGCCCATCTGATCGTCAGGTGCATGGCCGACTCTCCATGCTAGGGATCTGACCTGTGTCTTTCCGGGCCCGATGTCAGCTTGCTGCCATGATTCGGCCGCTTCCGGACGGCTGTTCGCACCGGTCGTCCGGAGCCGGCCGCCGGGCCGTTCCCGGGGTGAATTCCCGGGGCGAATGCGCAGTGCGCCACGACGGCCCCTGTCACCATCCTGACAACGGCATTGCCAGGAATCGCCCGGCATTTCCCGGTGGCCCGCCGCGGCCGGCGCCGGGCCCGCCGCGGGGGGTGCCCGCGCGGGCCCGGCCGGTCGGTCACTGGCAGCCGTGCTGCCAGTTCCAGCCGATGAAGCTGTGGCGCAGTTCCACGTCGAACCGGCAGGTGGCGGTGCCGTCCGCGGCGAGGTCGACGTACGTGTGGTGGGTGTTGGCGTACCACGCGCCGGTGGCGTCGAAGATGCCCCGGTAGCCGAATTCGGCGTGCGCCTCGGTGTGCGAGACGGCGCAGTCGGCGGTGCAGTCGCTGTTCTTCGTCGCGGACTTCAGCGACCAGCCGGCGTTCCACGGCTCGCGGTTCCACTGCTGGGTGGCGTCGGTGCTCGCGGTGGTGACGCGGGCGCCGTCGCTGCTCCAGGACGAGGTGGTGTACAGGCCGGACATCCGGATGTTGCAGCAGTCGAACATCTCGTTCCAGCTCTTCACCTGGCGGGTCGTGGTGGCGGCGGCCGGCCCGGCCGCCGCCTTCGCCGCCGGGCCGCCCGCGGCCGGGACGAGCACGGCCTCGCCGAGCACGGGCCGGCAGTCCGCCCCGACGGTGACCTGCTGGTGGACGGCACCGCCGGCCGGTGGCACGGGCAGGGCCACGGAGAGCCGGAGCTCGCCGCAGGAGCGCGCCGCGCCGTCCGCGGTCCCGCCCTCGGAGCCGGCGGCGAAGGCCGGCGCGGCGGTCAGTGCCAGCACGCCGGCGGCGAGCACGGCGGCGCGTGCGATTCGGTTGCGCATGATCCCCTGCTTTCCTGGTGAGTTTCGCCAGGGAGCGTAAACGGCGGCCTTTCCCGGGCGGCCGGGCCGCGGAAATCTTGGCAGGAAGCTGACATTTCCCTGGCGGAATCGACCGGTCGCGTTCTAGTGGCACTTTCATGTCAGCGCCGTTGATCGGCGGTCCGTCCCCGGCCGAAGCTGTCGAAAGCTCGAACAGGCACGAACGGACGCGAACGGACAACCGGATTCCGGGGCGGCCGGGCCGCAGAGGGGGTTTCCGCATGAAGGCCGGACACATGGACGACACCGGCATTTCCGGTGCGCCGGGGCTCCCCTCCGCGCTGCTGCCGGACCAGCTCCTGCTGGACCGCCTGCTGCCTTCCGACCCCGCCTTCGGGGCCCGGATGCGCGAGGCGCTGGCCGGGGCCGAGCAGTGGCTGCGGCCCGGCGCGGACGACGCCCTCCACCCGCGGATCGCGGCCCTCGGCGGACACCTCGCCGAGGCGGGCGGCAAACGGCTGCGCCCGCTGCTCGTCCTGCTCGGCGCCGAGTTCGGCGACCCGGGGGCGCCGGGCATCGGCCAGGCCGCCGCCGTCGCGGAGCTCGTCCACCTGGCCTCGCTCTGCCACGACGACATCATGGACGGCGCCGACACCCGGCGCGGCCGGCCCAGCGTGCACGCCCGCTGGGGCGAGCGCGCCGCCGTCCTCGGCGGGGACTGGCTGCTCGCCCGGGCCGCCCAGCTGGCCGCCGGCCTGGGCGCCGCCGCCGTGCAGCTCAACGCCCGGGCGGCGGGCCGCCTGGTGGCCGGCCAACTGCACGAACTCACCGGCCCCGGCCCCGGGGTGGACCCGGTCACCCACTACTTCCGGGTGGCGGCGGGCAAGACCGCCGCGCTGCTCGCGATGTCGCTGGGCATCGGCGCCGTCCAGGCCGGCACCCCGGCGGGCGACACGGCCGCGCTCACCGAGTACGGCGAGCAGCTCGGCATCGCCTTCCAGGTCGCCGACGACCTGCTGGACCTGCGCGCGCCCGCCGCCGACACCGGCAAGGAACGCGGCCGGGACCTCCTGGCCGGCGTCCGCAGCCTGCCCGTCCTGCTCGCCCGGGAGAGCGCCGACCCGGCCGACGCCGAACTGCGCGCCCTGCTCGCCGGCGGCGCCGTCCCGGCCGCCGACGCCGCCCGGGCCCTGGCGCTCTTCGAGCGCTCCGGCGTCCTCACCGAGACCGAGGCCGTCATGCACCGCCGCCTCGACCGCGCCCGCGCCGCCCTGGACGCGCTGCCCGACCGGCCGGCCCGCCGCGCGCTGTTTGCCCTCTGCGACCACGTCGCCCTCCGCGCCGGCTGAGCCGGCCGAACCCGCCAGGAGCCCCCATGACCATGGCCGCACGGGTCGAAGAACTCACCCGGATCCGCCAGGACGTCCACCGCGGCCCGAGCGAGAAGGCCACCGAGGCCCAGCACGCCAAGGGCAAGCTGACCGCCCGCGAGCGGATCGCGCTGCTCCTCGACGAGGGCTCCTTCCACGAGGTCGAGCCCCTGCGCCGGCACCGCGCCACCGGCTTCGGCCTGGAGGCGAAGAAGCCCCACACCGACGGCGTCGTCGTCGGCTGGGGCACCGTGCACGGCCGCACCGTCTTCACCTACGCCCACGACTTCCGGATCTTCGGCGGCGCCCTCGGCGAGGCCCACGCCCAGAAGATCCACAAAATCATGGACATGGCCATCGCGGCCGGCGCCCCGCTCGTCTCGCTCAACGACGGCGCCGGCGCCCGGATCCAGGAAGGCGTCACCGCCCTCGCCGGCTACGGCGGCATCTTCCGCCGCAACACCCAAGCGTCCGGCGTCATCCCGCAGATCTCCGTGATGCTCGGCCCCTGCGCCGGCGGCGCCGCCTACTCCCCCGCGCTCACCGACTTCATCTTCATGGTCCGCGAGACCTCGCAGATGTTCATCACCGGCCCGGACGTCGTCCAGGCCGTCACCGGCGAGAGGATCACCCAGAACGGCCTCGGCGGCGCCGACGTCCACGCGCAGACCAGCGGGGTCGCCCACTTCGCCTACGACGACGAGGAGACCTGCCTCGCGGAGGTCCGCTACCTGCTGTCCCTGCTGCCGCAGAACAACCGCGAGCTGCCGCCCGCCCTCGTCGTCCGGGACCCGGTCGAGCGCCGCAACGACGCGCTGCTCGACCTCGTGCCGCTGGACGGCAACCGGCCCTACGACATGCGCAAGGTGATCGAGGAGATCGTCGACGACGGCGACCACATGGAGGTCCACGAGCGCTGGGCCACCAGCGTCGTCACCACCTTCGCCCGGCTCGGCGGCCAGGTCACCGGCATCGTCGCCAGCCAGCCGCAGTCGCTGGCCGGCGTCCTCGACATCCACTCCTCGGAGAAGGCCGCGCGGTTCGTCCAGCTCTGCGACGCCTTCTCCGTCCCGCTGGTCACCCTGGTCGACGTCCCCGGCTTCCTGCCCGGCGTCGACCAGGAGCACGGCGGCATCATCCGGCACGGCGCGAAGCTGCTCTACGCCTACTGCAACGCCACCGTGCCACGGGTCTCGCTGATCCTGCGCAAGGCCTACGGCGGCGCGTACATCGTGATGGACTCGCAGTCCATCGGCGCCGACCTCAGCTACGCCTGGCCGTCCAACGAGATCGCCGTCATGGGCGCCGAGGGCGCCGCCAACGTGGTGTTCCGGCGGCAGATCGCCGAGGCCGAGGATCCGGTGGCGACCAGGCAGCAGCTGGTCAAGGAGTACCGGGCCGAGCTGATGCACCCCTACTACGCGGCCGAACGCGGCCTGGTGGACGACGTGATCGACCCCGCCGAGACCCGCGCCACCCTGATCCACGCCCTCGGCGCGCTCCGCACCAAGAACGCCGCCGCCCCGGCCCGCAAGCACGGCAACCCGCCGGTCTGACCCGCCGGCAGGGCCGCGCCCGGCCCGGAAGGAGTGCCCCTCATGCCCGTCCCCTCCACCGCACCCACCACGGCGACCCCGGCCGTGCCCGGCCCCGGCGCACTGGCCGGCCCCGGTGCACTGGCCGGCCCGCTCGCACCGACCCTGTTCCGGGTGATCGGCGGCAACCCCGGCCCCGAGGAGATCGCCGCGATCGCCGCACTGCTGAGCACCCTCGCCACTGCCCCGGCCCGCCCCGCCGCCGCACCCGCCGACCCGCGGCCCGCCCGCTGGGGGCGCAGCGACATCGCGCCGCCCGCGTCCTGGGCCTCGCCGCCCTGATCCCCGCTGGCAGGTTGCTGCCGTCCTCGTTGCGGGCCCGCTCGGGCGCCGCCCAGGGTGAGGAGTTCATGGCCATTCCGGAGACGGGCGCGGCCGAGCAAGGGAGGACAGCCGTGCTTCAGGTGGTGTTCCGCGTCCTGGGGCCGCTGGACATCAGCGCCGACGGCCGGCCGATCGCCCTCCAGGGCGCCCGCCAGCGCACCGTCATGTCGATGCTGCTGCTGGCACCCGGCCGGGTCGTCTCCGTCGACACCCTCGCCGACGCCGTCTGGCAGGGCAACCCGCCCGCCACCGCCCGCAACCAGATCGCCATCTGCGTCTCCGGCCTGCGCAAGACCCTCAAGACCGCCATCGGCATCGACGACCTGATCGTCACCAGCCACCCCGGCTACCTGCTCCACACCGGCGAGCACCGCATCGACGCGGTCGAGTTCGAGGAACGGGCCGCCGAGGGCCGGGAGGCCGCCCGGCGCGGCCGGGGCGAGGAGGCCCGGGCCCACTTCGAGGACGCCCTCGCCATGTGGCGCGGCCCCGCCCTCGACGGCATCCCCGCCGAACGCGTCGAGGCCGAGGCCGCCCGGCTGACCGAGCTGCGCCTCGACGTCTACGAGCAGCTCACCGCACTGCGCCTGGAGGCCGGCCAGCACGGCGAACTCATCGGCGAGCTGACCGGGTTCGTCCGCGAGCACCCGCTGCGCGAACAGGCACTCGCCCAGCTGATGCTGGCGCACTACCGCTCCGGCCGGCGGGCCGAGGCCCTGGAGGCCTACCGGGACGGCGCCCGGCTGCTCGCCGACGAACTCGGCATCGACCCCGGGCCCGCCGTCCAGGAGCTGCACGAGGACATTCTCAACGACGCCCCCAGGCTGAGCCTGCCGGTCGCGCCGACCGCCGCGCCGGCCCTCACCGTGCCCGCCCACCTGCCGCCGGTGCCCGCCGCGTTCACCGGGCGGCACCAGGAACTCGCCGCCCTGGACCGGCTGCTGGACCACCAGGGCGGCACCTCGCTGCCGGTGGGCTCGATCATCGGCACCGGCGGCGTCGGCAAGACCGCCCTCGCCGTGCACTGGTCCCACCAGGTGGCCGCCCGCTTCCCCGACGGCCAGCTCTTCGCCGACCTGCGCGGCTACGACGAGGAGGAGGAGCCCCGCCGGCCCGCCGCCGTGCTGGACCGGTTCCTGCGCGCGCTCGGCGTGCCCGGCCCGCAGGTCCCCGCCGACCGGGCCGAACGCACCGCGCTGTTCCGCAGCGTGCTGTACGACCGGCGGGTCCTGATCGTGCTCGACAACGCCCGGTCCTTCGAGCAGATCCGCCCGCTGCTGCCGGGCAGCTCCGGCTGCTGCGTCCTGGTCACCAGCCGGGACAGCATGAGCAGCCGGCTCGCCGGCGACTACGCGCTCGTCCCGCTGCACCTGGCCTCGCTCGGCCAGGACGAGGCCATCGCGCTGCTCTCCCGGGTCGCCGGCGGCGACCGCGTCGCCGCCGACCCGGTCGGCGCGGCCCGGCTCAGCGAACTCTGCGACCGCCTCCCGCTCGCGCTGCGGATCGCGGCCGCCCGGCTCGCCGCCAAGCCGCACTGGACCGTCCGCACCCTGGTCTCCCGGCTGGACGGCCAGCACCGCCGGCTGGACGAGCTCAGCCCCGACGCCCGCGGCGTCCGGGCCGGCTTCCGGCTGAGCTACCGCGACCTGCCCGCCGACACCGCCCGGATGTTCCGCCTGCTCGGCTCGCTCAACGTCACCGAGTTCTCCGCCTGGGCCGGCGCCGCCCTGCTCGACATCGACCCGGTCGACGCGGAGGACCTGATCGAGCAGCTCGTCGACGCCCAGCTGCTCGAACCGCTCAGCGCCAGCACCGGCCATGTCCGCTACCGGATCCAGGACCTCCTCCGCCTCTTCGCTCGCGAGTGCGCGCTTGCCGAGGACGGAGAAGGGGCTCTGAGGGTGGCACTGCGGCGCGCCTACGGGGTGTGGCTGGGGCTGGCCCGGGAGGCCCACCGCCGCCTCTACGGCGGCGACTACACCGTCGTCCCCGGGACGGCCGCGCCGCACCCGCTGCCCGGCCACCTCACCGAGACCCTGTTGGAGGACCCGATGGAGTGGTTCGAGGCCGAGCGCACCGCGATCGGCGGCCTGGTCCAGCAGGCCGCCCGCGAGGACGCCTCCGAGTACGCCTGGGACTTGGTGATGACCGCCGTGACGATCTACCAGAACCGCAACTACCTGGAGGACTGGCGCGAGGGCGCCGAAGCGTCCCTGGCCGCCGCCCGGCAGTCCGGGGACCGGCTCGGCGAGGCCGCGATGCTGCACTCACTGGGCACCCTGGAGATCGTCCAGTACGAGCACGAGCGAGCCCACGAGCGGCTCGGCCTGGCCCTGCGCCTGTTCGAGGAGCTGGGCCAGGACCAGGGCCGCGCCCTGGTCCTGCGCAATCTGGCGCTGTGCGAACGCCAGCACGGCGACCTGGACCGGGCCGTGGAGACCGGACGCCGCTCGCTGGAGATCTTCCGCGAGGTCGGCGACCGCTACGCCGAGGCCCATGTGCTGGGCCTGCTGGCGCAGATCGAGCTGGAGCGCGGGGACGCGCAGGCGAGCCTGGTGCTGTCCTCGGAGGCGGTGGCCCGGAGCCGGGGGCTCGGCACCGTCCGGGGCGAGGCGCAGAGCACCGTCCGGCTGGCCGAGGCGCTGATCCGCAGCGGGGACGGCGTCCGCGCCGAGGAGGCCTGCCGGCGGGCCCTGGAACTGGTGCTCGCGAGCAACGACCGCCGGGGCGAGACGCACGTGCTGCGGGCCCTCGGCGAGGCCCTCTGGTGCCAGGGCCTGAGCAGGGAGGCCGAGCCGGTGCTGCGCAGCGCGATCGAGGCCGCCGAGGCGGTGCAGGACGCCTTCCTCCAGGCCCGGGCGGCGGCCGTGCTCGGCTGCGTCCAGGTGCTGCACGCGGACCGCAGCGGCGCGGCGGTGGCGTTCAGCCGCGCGGCGGAGCTGTTCGCGGAGGTCGGCGCCCGGGCGTGGCGGGAGCGGGTGGACCAGCTCCTGGAGGTGATCGCGGACGGCGGACCGGCCGACTCGGCACGGCTGTTCGAGCTCGTCCAGCCCTGACAGCAGCCCGCCGGGCCGGCCGTCTCAGGTCCACGGGTCGTCCATCAGCAGCACGCCCGAGGCCGCCGGCACCGCCGACGCCGCCGTGACCGCGCCGGCCGGGGCCCGGTCCGCGAGTACGGCCCCCTGGCCCGCGACCACCGCACCGGCCGCCGCGAGCGTGAGCGTGGCGGCCACCGCGAGCTTCGCCACCGGGGCGACGACGACGGAGCGGGCGGACTTGCGGGCGGAGAGAAGGACGCTGTTCACGGTGGCCCCCAGGACCTCTGCTGTCCGCCCGGCCGGCTGCCCTGCGGTACGTCACAAACGCTAGGGAGACCGCGTTTTGGGCCGCTTTCAAAGTCCTTTCGATCTCTCGAAATCGATCCGACAGCGGGAAACAATCGCAGGTCAATAGCGTTTCGCGCAGTTCGCCCGCGGGTGGTCGCGGGCTGCGGAGACGGCTGGGGGCCGGCATGGACTTCAAGATCCTCGGACCGGTGTCGGCCGAGGTCGACGGCCGCCCGGTCGACCTCGACGGCGCCAAGCAGCGCACCGTGCTCGCCACGCTCCTGCTCGCCCGGGGCAGGGTGGTCACCGACGAGCGGCTGACCACCCTGCTCTGGGGCTGGGAGCCGCCGGCCACCAGCACCAACCAGCTCTACACCTACGTGTCACGGCTGCGCACCCGGCTCGGCCCCGCGCACGGCCTGAGCCGCCACGGCGCCGGCTACCGGATGGACCTCTCCGGCGCCACCCTGGACTGGGACCGCTTCGGCGCACTCGCCGCCGCCGGCCGCGCCGACCTGCTCGCCGGGCACTACGC
The DNA here is from genome assembly GCF_045208415.1 of Kitasatospora sp. NBC_01560. NCBI lineage: Bacteria > Bacillati > Actinomycetota > Actinomycetes > Kitasatosporales > Streptomycetaceae > Kitasatospora > Kitasatospora sp. NBC_01560. Next base: position 4,625,176 of record NZ_CP109364.1, read on the forward strand.
CGGGGCCGAACGCCGGCTCGCCGACGCGCTGGCGCTCTGGCACGGCCCGGCCCTGGGGGACGTCACCGAGCAGCTCGCCGACGCCGAGGGCCCGCGGCTCACCGAGGCCCGGCTGACCGCCGTCGAGCAGCACGCCGAGGCCGCCCTCGCCCTCGGCCGCCATGACGACCTCCTCCCCGCGCTCACCCGGCACGTCACCGGCCACCCGGCCCGGGAGCACGCGCGCGGCCAGCTGATGACCGCGCTGTTCCGGTCCGGCCGGCAGGCCGACGCGCTCGCCCGGTACGAGGACGGGCGGCGGCTCCTCGCCGAGGAGCTCGGCATCGACCCCGGTCCCGAACTGCGCGCCCTGCACGCGGAGATCCTCACCGGCACGCTGCCCGGACCGGCCGCCGCGGAGCGGGTCCGGGCGACCCCCGGCGCCACGGCCGCCACCGCCGCCACCGCCGTCGGCAGCGACACCGCCACCGACCCGCGGCCCGCCCCGCTGCCGACGCCGCGCCCCGCCCTGCTGCCCGCCGCCCCGCGCGACTTCACCGGCCGCGAGCAGCAGACCCGGCTGGTCCTCACCGCCCTGTCCGAGGACCGCGACGTCACCCTTACCGGCGCCCCCGGCACCGGGAAGTCCGCGCTCGCCCTGACCGCCGCCGAACAGGCCCGCCCCGCCTTCCCCGACGGCCAGCTCTACGCCGACCTGCGCACCCCGGACGGCGCCCCGCGCGACCCCGGCGAGGTCCTGGGCTGGTTCCTGCGCGCCCTCGGCGCCGCCCCCGGCCGCCTCCCCGCCGGCCTGGAGGAACGCGCCCAGCTGTACCGCACCCTGCTGGCCGGCCGCCGCCTGCTGGTCGTCCTGGACAACGCCGACGACGACACCCAGGTCCGCCCGCTGCTCCCCGGCGGCGGTGCCACCCGCACCCTGGTCACCGGCGTCCGCCCGGCCCCGGCCGCCCTCGAAGGCGCGCTGCTGGTCCGGCTCGGCCCGCTCTCCCCCACGGAGGCGGCGCGACTGCTCGCCCGGATCGCCGGCGCCGGGCGCCTGGCCGCCGACCCGGAGTCGGCGGCCCGCATCGCCGAGCACTGCGACCGGCTGCCGCTCGCCCTGCGGATCGCCGCCACCCGGCTCGCCGACCGCCCTCACTGGGCGCCGGCCCGGCTGGCCGACCGGCTCGCCACCGAGGACCGCCGGCTGGCCGAACTGCGCTTCGGCAGCCTCGACCTCGCCGCGGCGCTGCGCCCCGCCCTGGACGCGCTGGACGCCCCCGCGGCGGCCGCGCTCGCCGTACTGGCCGACGCCGCGCTCGCCGTCCTCACCGCACCGGACGCGGCCGCCCTGCTCGACCTGCCGCTGCCCGACGCGGACGACCTGCTGGACCGGCTGGCCGATGCCCGGCTGCTCGAACCGTGCCCCGCGGCCGGGGCGTTCCCGCAGTACCGGCTGCTGCCGCTGGTCGGCCTGCTGGCCCGCCGCGCGGTGGCCGTGGGCTGACCGGTCGCACGCCGTTCACCGCGGCCCTTCACCGCTGCTCCGTGCCCGGCCCCCGGGCACCGCCCGGCGGCGGCCCGCCTCCGCACCGGGCCGCCGCCGTGCCGCCGCCGGGTCCGCCCCGGCGCCCGCCACCGGCTCATCCGCAGCCGCCGGCGTGCCCCTCGTCCAGGCCGTACGTGGCGATGTACCCGTTCTCGGCCGTCCCCGGCACGGCCAGTCCGCTCAACGCGTCGACGTAGTCGGCCAGCAGGTCCGTCCAGGCCGTCCCGTTGCCATTCAGCAGCAGCTCCTGGTCACCGGCCGCACTGCGTTCGATCCGGCTCAGAATGTCCAGCGGGTGTTCCACGCGGACTTCCTCGTACATGGTTTCCTCCTGTGCTGGCGGGCCTCTTCCGGGCCCGGTGCCGGGCCCCGCACCACCAGAGTGGGAGCACCCGCTGTACTCGCTCTCCTCCGCTTCTTGCGCCGCCGGTACAGAACCGGTGCAGCTGCGCCGTATCCCCCTGCGGCAGCCTCCCGTCATGACCACCGACGCCGAACTGCCCACCCCCCTCGGCCGCATCCTGATCGTGGGCGGCACCCTCACCGCCTGGATCGCCGCGGCCCGGCTGGCCTCGGCCCTCCGGGGCACGGTCCGCGTCACGGTCGTGGAAACCCCCGCTCCCCCCGCCGAGCGGGTCACCGCCCTGTCGCCGGCCTTCCGGCACGACTTCTTCGACCGCCTGGGCACCCCGGAGAGCACCTGGATGCGGGCCTGCTCGGCGTCCTTCGACGCGGCGACGAAGTACACCGGCTGGCGGCCGGGCCCGGTCTACCTGCCCGGTCCCGCCGCACCCCCCAGCTGCGAGGGCTTCCCGCTCACCGACTTCTGGCACCTGCGCCGCCGCGCCGGCCGCACCACCGAACCGGTCGACCACGCCTGCTTCGTCACCCCGCCGCTGCTGGACGCGCGCCGGTCACCGCGCTGGTTCGACGGCCGGGCCGCGTTCCCGTACGGCTGGCACGCGGACGCCGTCCTGCTGACGCGCTTCCTGCGCCGGACGGCGGTCCAGGGCTGCGGCGTCCGGCTGCGCACCGCCGCCGTGCTGGGCGCCGACCGCGACGGGACCGGCCGGATCACCGCCCTGCAGACCACCCGCGGCCGCGAGCGGGCCGACCTGTTCCTGGACTGCACCGGCCCGGCGGCCCTGCTGCTGACCGGCGTCCTGCACGAGCCGTTCGTCCCGGCCGCCGGCCACGCCCCCGCCGACCGCACCGTCTCCGTCGTCCTGCCGCACGACACGGCCCGCCTCGGCATCGAGCCCTACGCCACGGTGACCGCACTGCCCGAGGGCCGGCTCTGGCGGCGTCCGCTCCCCGGCCGCTGCGCCGCCGCCCTCGGCTACGCGAGCACCCGGACCAGCCCCGAACAGGCCGCCCGCGCCCTCCTCGACGCCGTCGGCCGCCCCGGGGCCGACGTCACCCGCACCGCCGCCGCCCCGGGCCGTCTGCGCCGCAGCTGGGTCGGCAACTGCCTGGCGCTCGGCGCCGCCGCCGGCACCGCCGACCCCCTGGCCGAGGACCACGCCGCCACCCTCGACCTGCTGGACCGGCTGCTCCGGGACCTCCCCTCCCGGACCTCCCCCGACGCCCCCGCCGCCCGCTTCAACACCGCCGCCGCCGCCCACCACGAGCACGCCCTGGACCTCGCCCGGATCCGCCACTTCACCTCGCCGGCCGGCCGCGACGACCACTCCCGGCTCCCCGCCCGCCTGCGCTCCGTACTCCGCGCCCACAGCACCGGGCTCACCCCCGCCCCCGACGAACTCCCGCTGCGCGCCCTGCTGACCGCCCTCACGCCGCACACCGCCGCGCCGCCCCCGTCGCTCGCCCACCACCCCCACGCCGTCCGCACCGCGGAGGACGCCTTCACCCGGATCAAGCGCCACCAGCGCACCCTCCTGGAGACCCTCCCCCCGGCGCACAGCTACCTGAGCCACCTCACCGCCACGCCCGCACCGGCCACACTCCGACCCGCCCGTCCCACCGCCGACGCCCCGGGCGGCCCGGCGAGTTGAACGGGCCCGGTCGGAAGCGGGCCGGAAGCATCGGCGCCTTTCCCCTCCGCTTCCGATGCAGTGGCGGACCGAGTGGCGGGTGGTGCGTCGGGCCGCGTCGGGGCGAGGGCCCGCCACCCGCCCGAAGGACCTCGACCCCGGTGGGGCGTGCGTCAGCCGCGTTTCGCGGCAGCCGAGTTGCACGGCGCGCCGGCCGCGCCGAGTTGCAGGGCGCGCCGACCGCGCCGACCGCGGGCGCACGGAGAAGGTCGCCCACCCGACAGAAGGCAATGGGGCAGGCACGAACGACCGACGGCCCGGTGCCGGAGCGCAGCGGATTCCCGGCCCGGCGCGACGAACCGCCGACCCCCACCCGCGCCCCGCACCGGCCCCGATCATGACGAAGGGCGCCCTCCAGCTCGGAGGACGCCCAGGTCGGGAAGCATCTGATCGTGTGGGCCGCCAGGGGCTCGAACCCTGAACCTACGGATTAAAAGTCCGCAGCTCTGCCAATTGAGCTAGCGGCCCTCGGCCGTCCCGTGCGGGGTCGGCCACCGAGGATCCTACCCGGTGGGGCCCAGGGCTCCGCCAGTGGATTGCGGGGCGCGCCGGGCGCCCGACTGCCGGGGCGCCCGGCCGGGCGGGCGGTACCGGCGGGCCGGGCGGTGCTCACGGGGCGGGCGGGGTGAAGTGGGCGGCGCGGACGCGGCGGAGCCAGGCCTCGGCGGGGCGCGGATCGGGGGCGGCGGGCAGGGCCCCGGGGCGCGCGAAGCGCTCGGCGGCCGCCGCGAGCAGCGCCTCCGCGGCGGCGGGGTGGTCGGCGATGCGTTCGCCCAGCTCCCGGACGCGTTCGGGGGCGGAGCCGACGAGTCGGACGACGTTCTCGCCGGTCTCGTGGAGCCGGATCCCCTGCTCGGTCAGGCGGACGAGGTGCCGGGCGTACTTGGCGGCCCGCCGGTGGGTGGCGGGGTCGGCGGGATCCCGGGCCCGGAGCTTGCGGAACTGCTGGTCGGCATAGCCGAGATAGGAGTTGCGGACGGCCTTCGCGCTCAGGAACGACGCCCGGATGGCGATCAGCTCCTCGCCCAGCGGGCTGCGGGTCTCGTACAGCTCCCCCGGCAGCCAGACCAGTTCGGATGCGGTCGGGTTGCAGGTGAGGGCGAGCCGGCACCACTTGGCGGCCTCGTGCAGGGTCACGTCCGGGCCGGTGGTGACGTGCGATTCGGCCGGCCGGTGCAGGCCGTGGAAGTCCTCGGTCGGGGCGGCGAAGAGGCCGAGCCGATCGATGTCGGAGCCCGCGTGGGCGAAGCCGTACGCGGTCGAGCCGACGACGCCCGAGAGCAGCACGGTGCCCCGGGTGAGGGCGGGGTCGGGGTCGGGGTCGGGGTCCATGGTTCTCCTTCGTCCGGTCCGGGTGCGTCGCCCCGGCGCGGTCAGAGGAGTGTGCCGTGCGCGGGCCGTGCCGGGCGAGCGAATTCCGGCCCCGGCGGGCCCGGGCGGGGCGGTATCGTTCGGGCCATGACCGACTCAACTTCCGCGGCCGGCAACGAAGTCGTCCTCATCACCGGCGCCGGCCGGGGCATCGGCGCCGCCACGGCCCTGCTCGCCGCCCGGCGCGGCCACCGGGTCTGCGTCAACTACCGGGCCGACGAGGCGGCGGCCACCGCCGTGGTCGAGGCGATCCGGGCCGCGGGCGGCACCGCGCTGGCCGTCCGGGCGGACGTCACCCGCAGCGCCGAGGTCGAGCGGCTGTTCGCCACCGTGGACGCCGAACTCGGCCCGCTCACCGCCCTGGTGAACAACGCCGGGACGCTGGAGAAGCAGAGCCGGCTGGAGGAGATCGACGAGGACCGGCTGAACCGGATCTGGGCCTCCAACATCACCTCCGCCTTCCTCTGCGCCGCGCAGGCCGTCCGCCGGATGTCCACCCGGCACGGCGGGGCGGGCGGCACCATCGTCAACGTCTCCTCCGCCGCCTCCCGGCTCGGCTCGCCGAACGAGTACGTCGACTACGCGGCCGCCAAGGGCGCCGTCGACTCGATGACCCGCGGGCTGGCCCTGGAGGTCGCCGCCGAGGGCATCCGGGTCAACGCCGTGCGGCCCGGCCTGATCCACACCGACATCCACGCGCTCGGCGGGGAACCCGGACGGGTCGACCGGGTCGCCCCCGACCTGCCGATGCGGCGCGGCGGGCAGCCGGAGGAGGTGGCGGAGGCGATCCTCTTCCTGATCTCCCCGGCCTCCTCGTACATGACCGGCGGGTTCCTCGACGTCGCCGGCGGGCGCTGAGCGGGGAGGGCTGACGGACGGGCTGACCGGCGGGCGCCGAGCACGGCGGGCACGGCGCCCGTGCGGACGGCCGGCCGCAGAACCGCGCGGTCCGTTTCCTTCCCCCGGCAGACCCTCAGTCCGTACGGTGGAGCCCATGACCGACGACCTGCCGGACCGCGAACCCGACCTGCCGTCCGCCTTCCTCGACATCCCCGGTGTGCGCAACTTCCGTGACGCCGGTGGCGTCGGCTCCCTGCGCAAGGGCGTGCTGTACCGCTCCGGGTCCTTCCACACCCTCAAGCCGGAGGGTGCCCAGCGCCTGAAGGACCTCGGCCTGCGCGTCGTGATCGACCTGCGCAGCCCCTTCGAGCTGGAGGTCTGGCCCGACCTGCGGCACGGGCTCGGCCACGAGACGCTCAACCTCCCCACCCTGCCCGCCGACCGCGAGGACGTCGAACACCCCTGGCCCGAGAGCCAGGAGACGCTCTACCCCTTCATGGCCGCGACCGCCGGCCCGTCCCTGGTCGCCGCGATCCGCCGGCTCGGCGCCCCGGGCGGCGTCCCGGCCGTCGTCCACTGCGCGGTCGGCAAGGACCGCACCGGTCTGACCATCGCCGTCGTGCAGTCCCTGCTGGGCGCCTCCGAGGCCGACATCACCGCCGACTTCCTGCTCTCCAACGCCGGGCTGGGCCTCCTCGACGGCCCCACGCCCTACGTGGACGAGACCGGCACCGAGCGCGTCTCCCGGCCCATCTCCACCCCGCTGCTCGCCTCGTCCCTCGACTGGATCCGCACCCACCACGGCTCCGTCACCGACTACCTGCGCACCCACGGCACCACCGACGCCGACCTCGACGCCCTGCGCACCAACCTCTCCGCCTGACCGAACGACGCCCCCGCCCGTCCGCCCCGGCCCGCCGGCCTCAGTCCTGGGCCTCAGTCCTGCCGCTCCAAGTACCACCACTGGGCGGGGGTGTCCTCGTCCTCGCGCTGTTCGACGGGGGCGCCCGGGGTGGTGGCGGTCAGTGGCTTGCCGCTGATGAAGCTGGTGAGGGTGTAGGTGCCGGGGGCGTCGAGGTGGTGTTCGAGGAGCCACTCCTGGGCGCCGAAGGCGTTGGCGGACCACTGCTGGATCGGTACGCCGTCCTCCGGGGAGGCGCCGGTGACGTCCAGGCGCTTGCCGCTGCCGACGTTCTCGAAGTGGTACAGCGCCCCGCCGGGGTGGACGGCGTGGAGGTGCCAGAGCTGGGCGTCGGAGCCGTCCTCGGCTCCCAGCCGGACCTTCGCCCCGCTGCGGCGGCTGCCGTCGGCGACCTCCAGCAGCAGTCCGCTGCCGACGTTGCGCACCCGGTAGCGGCCGTCCGTGATCACGTGATCAGTCACGGGCCGAGTCTCTCACCGGGTACCGACACGCCCCGGTACCCCGGCGGCCCGCGCGGTCTCGGCCGGCTCCGCGGGCTCGGCCGGCGTGCCGGGCTCCCCGGCCGGGGCCGCCTTCCCGCCCTGCGCGGCCTCGAACCAGAAGGCCGCCGCGAGCACGCCCGCCACCGCGGCCACCTCGGCCAGCGCGGAGACGCCGGTGCCCAGCGGGACGGCCGCCACCAGCAGGGCCGCCGCGACCAGCCGGGGCAGTTGGGGGGCGAGCCCGAAGGTGCGGCGGACGGCGGTGTTGACGGCGAGGAAGAGCGCGACGCCGCCGGCCAGCGCGGCCGCCTGGCCGAGGGTGATCGGCGCGTCCGGGTGCGCCACGGCGGACTTCACGCCGGCGGCGAAGAGCAGGACGCCGAGCAGCAGCCCGTAGTGGCCGAGGTTGTAGACGCTGACCGCGAGCCGGTTGCGCTCGTCCGAGGGGAGCGCGGCCATGTGGTGCTCGGCGCGGGCGTCGTCGTCGCGGCCGAAGTACGCCCACCAGAGGCCGACGCAGACGGCGAGGCTGAGCAGGGCCACCGCGACCAGGGCGGCATCGAGCTCGTTGGTGCCGGCGCCGACGCCGATGGCGATCACGGACTCGCCGAACGCGATGATCACGACCAGTCCGTGCCGCTCGACGAAGTGGTCGGCGCGGAGCTGGAACTGCGGCAGGTCGACGAGCCGGGGTATCGCGATCTGCAGGGCGAAGGCGGCCGTCCAGAAGGCCAGTTGGGCGGTGCCGGTGAGGTAGCCGCCGGTCACCACCAGGCCGGTGTTCAGCAGGTTGAGCCCGCCCATCCGCAGGACGGCGCCGAGCGCCACGCCGGAGGCCGCGAACATGCCGGTGTGCACGGCCACGACCAGCAGGTACGCCCAGCCGAAGGCGACGCCGCTGCCCTCGAAGGCGTGCGGGACGGACAGCGAGATCACCAGGAAGCCGGCCATGGCGAGCAGCAGCAGACCGCGGCGGCCGTGGGTGCGGGGCGGCATCGCGTTGGTCAGCCAGATGAAGGCGTCGTACATCCACCAGATCACCGCCAGCATCACCACCACCTGGGCGAGCCCGCCGGCGGTGAGGTGGTGGACCAGACTTCCGGTCAACTGGGTGATGGTGAAGACGAAGACGAGGTCGAGGAAGAGTTCGAGCGGGGCCACCCGCAGGGCGGGTTCCGCCTCGGCCGCGAAGGGGGCCGACAGGGTTCTGGGCACGGTCACCGCGCGAGTATGCGGCACACCACCCGGTCCGCGCGGGCGTTTTCGGCACTCGGACATCTGTTCTTCCCGTCTCTGCACCGCTCCGGTCCCACCCCGCGCCGCCCGGCCCCGCCCCGGACCCCACCCGGGCCGACGCCCCGTCAGGGCGGGCGCCTATGCTGCGGCGAATGGTGTCCGACCGAATTCCCCCGCACGACGGGTCCGCGGATCCGTCCGGCCGTCAGCAGCCGACCCTCGACGACGTGATCACCGCGCTGGAGACGGCGCACGAGAGCGCCGACACGGAGCGCTTCGAAGCCGCGTTCCGCCTGGCGGGAGGGCTGCTCGGACCAGCCGACAGCCGCGAGTCGGCGGCGGCGGGCCCGCGGCTCGCCGCGCTGCTGCCGGCCGCCCCGCCGTTCGAACGGGCCCACCTGGCCATGATGGTGGGCGCCTGCGTGGAGCGCGGTGCCGATCCGGTGGCCTGCGCCGACCAGGTGCTGGCCGGCCTGCGGGAGGCGCTCACCGGCGCGCTGCTGCTGATCGGCCGCTGGGCGGAGACCGGCGGCGGCGAGCTCCCGGACCCGGACGCCGACAGCCCGGGAGAGGCGCACGCGCGGATCGCCGATCCGGGGGACCCGGACGCCTGGCCCGCCCACCGGGCGGTGATCGGCTGGTGGACGCTGCACCTGTGGCAGATGGCCTCGTTCGCGGTGTACACGCACGCCGCCGTCCGCGGCTCGGCCCGGGCCGGCGGGGTCACGGCCGTACTGGCCGAGCTGGTCGAGCGGTACGGCGACGGGCCGCACGACCTCAAGGGCCTGCTCCACCTGATGCGGACCCTGGACGACGAGCCGCTGCTGGTGCTGGACCGCCCGAGCGGCACCGGCTACCTCGTCCGGATGGACGGCCTGACCGACAACTTCCAGCTGCACACGCTGCTGGCCGAGCTGCTGATCGGGGGCGGGCACCTGCCGGGCACCCGCCCCGACCCGGAGGCGGTCGCCCTCAGCCGGACCGCCGAGGTGGACGGTCGGCGCCGGGTCACCGCGCTGGGCACGTTCAACCTGCTCGCCCCGGACGGCTCGTGGATCTGGAACGAGGGCACTCCCGACGACATCCCGGTGGTGGACGGCGTCCGCACCCTGGTGCTGGAGCCGCAGCCGTACGAGCGGAGCTGGTCGGCCGGCCGGTTCATCCAGCAGGTCCCCGGCGACCTCCGGCTGGAGCGGGTGCTGACCCCGGCCGAGGCGGCCGGGCTGATCTCCCGGACGGCTCCGGCGCACCCGTTCGAGCAGGCGTTCCACTAGCTCGGGTGGCCCCCGGGGGCCCGGGGCGGGGCGGCCGGGGGCCCGGGCGGGGCGGCCGGGGGCCCGGGCGGGGCTTCCGGTCCGGCGGCCGGGCCGTGCCGCGGGCGGGTTATGGTCGGGTGGTCCACGGAGTCCGAGATGTCTGCAAGGAGTGGAGTCGACCATGGCGAGGATCCCGAACGTGCTCCGGGCCGCGGCGCCGGCCGCCCTCACCGCCGCGAGCGGCCTGGTCGGCGGTTACGGCGTCGCCCGGTGGACCGGCCGGCGTGAACTGGGCGGCGCAGTGCTGGCCGTGGCCGGGGCCGGCGCCGCCGCGCAGTGGCACCGGCGCTCGGGGGCGGCCACCGCGGCCGCGCTGACCGGGCTGTACGTGGTGGCGTTCGGCGGCTCGCACCCGCTGGCGAAGAAGATCGGCGCCTGGCCGTCCGTGCTCGCCGTCACCGGGGTGGTCGCCGCCGCTTCGACCGCCGCGACCGCCCTGACCGCGCGCAAGCACTGACGACGCGAGCACTGACGACGCACGCCCGCCCTCCACAGCGGGCCCGACGCCGCCTCACCCGGCCGCACCGGCGCGGCCGTCCGTCACCCGGCGGCCGCGCCGAACCGTGCCTCGAAGGCGGCCCGGTTGGCCGAGACGGGCGTGCGGTCCCAGACCGCGAACACCACGCGTTCGAAGGCCGCGCCGTACTGCTCCAGGGCCGTCGCGAAGGCCTCGGCCACCTGCGCCGGGTCGTTGCGGAACACCCCACAGCCCCAGGCCCCGAGCACCAGCGTGGACAGCTCGTGCCGGGCCGCCGCCGCGAGCACCCGGACGGCCCGCCCGGCGAGCACGCCGCGGACGTCCGTCCCGGCCGAACGCAGCTCCAGCTGGCCCGCGTTGGGTGCCGGTGAGGTCAGGAAGGTCACCGGGTACGGCTGCGCCAGCAGGGCGCCGTCCGCGCCCCGGACCACCGGCACGTCGGGCGAGACGATCACCCGGTGGCTGTACCGCAGGTCGGTGGAGGCGCGGTGCGCCTCGTAGTAGTCCGGCGCCTCCAGCAGGCAGGTGTAGAGCAGCGCGCTGCGGCAGAGGTCCTCCTCCTGGGCGCGGGCGCCCCGCAGGTAGCCGCCGCCCGGGTTCCGCGCGGAGGCGAAGTTGAGCACGCCCACCCGCCCGGCCCCGGACCCGACCAGCCGCCGGGCGGCCTGGATGCTGCCCTCGGCCGTCACCTCGACCGCCCCCGCCCCCGGCCCGGGCGCCCCGGACCGGAGCAGCGCGTCCAGCGCCTCCGGCGTGTACGACACCGTCCCCGCCCTGGCCGCGGCCAGCTCCTCCGCCACCCGGACGAGCTCGCCCCCGGCGGCCCGGTAGCTCCCCCGCCCGACGATCTCCTCGTTCACTGCCGCCACGTGATGCAGTCTGCTGCTCATGTCCGCGACCGTACGGGACGGGGCCGCCCGCGCGCCACAGGTTATTCTCACCAGAAGAACAACAGCGCCGCACCCCGTCCGGGGCCCCGCCCGACGGACGCCCCGGGCCCCGGACGCCCCGGGCCCCGGGAACGCCGACGGGCCCGCCCCACCGAAGTGGAGCGGGCCCGAAGGTCAGGACGTGCTACGCGTTACGCGCTGCGCGGCGTCAGTTCTTCCAGCGCGGCTTGCGGTCGTCGCGGTTGAAGCCGCCCGAGCCGGCGGAACCGGCCGAGCCCGAGTTGAAGCCACCGGAGCGGCCGCCGCGGTCGTCACGGTCACGGTTGAAGCCGCCGGAGGCCTGCGGGCGGCCACCGGAGCGGTGGTCGTCCCGGCGGGAGAACGGACGGCTGCTGCCGGCGCTGCCGCCACGCTCGTCGCGGTCCCGGCCGAACGCCGGACGGTCACCGAAGGAACGGGCCGGACGGTCGCCGAAGGAACGGGCGCCGCGGTCGTCACGGTCACGGTTGAAGCCGCCACCGCGGTTGTCACGGTCACCGAAGGAACGGCCACCACGGTCGTCACGGTCACGGTTGAAGCCGCCGCCACGGTTGTCACGGTCACCGAAGGAACGGCCACCACGGTCGTCACGGTTGAAACCGCCACCCGAACGGGCGCCGCGGTCGTCACGGTCACGGTTGAAGCCGCCACCGCGGTTGTCACGGTCACCGAAGGAACGGCCACCGCGGTCGTCACGGTCACGGTTGAAGCCGCCGCCACGGTTGTCACGGTCACCGAAGGAACGGCCACCACGGTCGTCACGGTTGAAGCCGCCGCCCGAGCGGGCGCCGCGGTCGTCACGGTCACGGTTGAAGCCGCCACCGCGGTTGTCACGGTCACCGAAGGAACGGCCACCACGGTCGTCACGGTCACGGTTGGACGCGGGGCGCTCGGTACGCGCCTCGCGGTACGCCGGAGCGCGCTCCTCGGCCACCGGCGCGACGGTCTCGGCGGGCGCCTCGACGGCCTCGGCGGAGTCGGCCTCGGCGGCCGGCGCCTCGTCCTCGATGCCCAGCTCGGCACGCTCGCGGGCGGCCCGGGCGGCCAGGCGGTCGGCCTCCTCGCGCAGCTCGGTGGTGCGGCGCTGCGCGCGCTCCAGCTGGCGGGTCATGTCGGCGAGCTCGCGCTCGGCGGCACCGGCGATGCCGGCCGCGCTCTCGGCCTGGACCTCGATCAGCGAACGGGCGCCGGTGATCTTGGCGACCTCGGCGTCGAAGGCGTGGTCGAGGATGTGGCGCGAGGCGTCGACGCCCGCGTCCTCCATCAGGCGGAACACACCGCGGCGCTGGTGCGGCAGCACCAGGGTGACGACGGCGCCGGAGCGGCCGGCGCGGGCGGTGCGGCCGGAGCGGTGCAGGTAGTCCTTGTGGTCACCGGCCGGGTCCACGTTCAGGACGAGGTCGATGCCGTCGACGTGGATGCCGCGGGCGGCGACGTCGGTCGCGACGACGACGTTGACGTAGCCGTCCTTGAAGTCACCGAGGACGCGGGTACGGGCGCCCTGGGTCATGCCGCCGTGCAGCGCGTCGGCCTTCACACCGGCCTCGATGAGCTGCTCGGCGACGCGGTCGGCGCCCATCTGGGTGCGGACGAAGATGATCGTGCGGCCCTTGCGGGCGGCGATCGCGTTGGTGATCGGCGCCTTGTCCTTGGGCTTCACCACGAGGATGTGGTGGGTCATGGTGGTGACCGCACCGGCCGACGGGTCGACCTCGTGGGTGACCGGGTTCTTCAGGTAGCGCTTGACCAGGGTGTCGATCTCGTTCTCCAGGGTGGCGGAGAACAGCAGGCGCTGGCCGCCGGCCGGCACCTGGTCGAGGATCTCGGTGACCTCGGGCAGGAAGCCCATGTCGGCCATCTGGTCGGCCTCGTCGAGCACGACGGTCTTGACGTCGCCCAGCTTGGCGCTGCCGCGGTTCAGCAGGTCACGCAGACGGCCGGGGGTGGCGACGAGGACGTCGACACCGCGCTCCAGCGCGTAGATCTGGTTCGACATCGAGGTGCCGCCGCAGACGACCTTCAGCTTGAGGCCGAGCACCGAGCCGAAGGGCTCCAGGGCGTCGGCCACCTGCATGGCCAGCTCGCGGGTCGGGACGAGGATCAGGCCGCGCGGGTGCTTGGGCTTGGTGCGCTCGCCGTCGGCCAGGCGGGTCAGCAGCGGCAGGCCGAAGCTGAGGGTCTTGCCGGAGCCGGTGCGGCCGCGGCCCAGCACGTCCTTGCCGGCCAGGGCGTCCGGGATGGTCGCGGCCTGGATCGGGAACGGGGTGGTGACGCCGCGCTTGGCGAGGGCACGCACGACGTCGTCGTGCAGGCCCAGGTCGCCGAAGGTGATGGTCGGCTCGGCGTCCTCGGCGGACTCCTCGACCTCGTCGGTGACCTCGTCGGTGGCGGAGTCGGCGTCCGCGGTGAACTCGACGGCCTCGGTGGCGTCGGCGGTGACGTCGATCAGCTCGGCGTCGGGGGTGGTGACATCGGCGGCGGACTCGCTCGCGGGCATGGCGAAGCGGGCGTCGTCAACGAGAGACATGCAAAACCTTCCGGAAGTGGCACGCGCCAAAGTCCGGGTTCTGTTTCACAACCGCCTCTATGCGGTCAGCCACGGATCGCCGGTACGCGCCAAGGGCGCCAGATGGGAATAGGGCGCCAATCAAATGAATCAAACGAACGATCTACCACCATAGGCGAACCTGGGGATCGGAGGCAAATGCGCTGGCCAGACCGCTAGTGCGGGCCCGTCCCCGGGCTCGGGGCCGAAGATCCGGAACTCCCGGCGGACGGCTCCTGGGTCGGCGGGGCCGTCGGGGCCGCCGTGGTGTGGCCCGGTTCGGGGGTGGCCGAGGGCCGCCCGGTGGGGCTCGCCGCCGGGCTGGTGGCCGGGCCGCCGCCGGTCCCGCCCGTCGCCCCGGCGCCGCCCCCGGGGCCGCCGCTGGCACCACCGGTCGCCCCGCCGGCAGTCGGGCCACCGGGCTGAGGTCCGGCACCGGCGCTCACGCCCCCGGCAGGCCCGTTCGCGCCGGGCGCGGCCTCCCCGGGCACCGCGTTCGGCATCTCCCCCGCGCCGTCGGCCGTGCCGTTCGCGCCGGGGGCCGCCCCACCCGGGGCCGGGCTCTGGCCCACCCCCGGCGTGCTGCCCACCTGCACGCCCCCGGCGTGCTCCGACCGCCCGGACGCACCGCCCTGGTGCGCGCCGCTGCTCGCCCCGGGCGAGCCGGCCCCGGTCCGGCCCGGCGTCCCGGTCTGCCCGACCGGCACCGCGCCGTGCTTCTCGACCGCCGCCGGTCCCACCGACATGCAGCCGGTCAGGCCCAGCCCGGCCACGGCCAGGGCGGCCGCCGCCCGCACCACGCCGTTGCGCACGGTCACCGCCCGGGGCCGGGCCTGCCGGGCCACCACCACCCGCACCACCGCGGGGCGGCCCTCCCGGGCGCCCACCTCGGCCGACTCGGCCGACTCGGCCACCTCGCGCACCGAACACACCGCACGCATCGTCGCCACCGTGCTCCCTCTTCCGCCGCCCCACCCGGGCCGCCCACCGGCCGCGCACCGCGCCCGGCCACTTCCGGTGCCCAACGCGCGCCCCGGGGCGCGGGACACGGTCTGCGCGCAGGAAGCCCCCGGCGCCCGCCGGCCCCACCGAGCCGTGCGGAGCCGTGCGGAGCCCTGTCCCCGGCAGCCCCGGCGGCCCCGCAACGCCCGTTCAGCCCCAGAGCGCCGAGGCCAGCCCCGCCCCCGCGTAGACCGCCGCCAGCCCCACCGCGACGCTGCCCGCCGCATTGGCCAGCGCGTACCGGCCGGCCCCGCCCTCGACCAGCCGCAGCGTCTCGTACGAGAAGGTCGAGTACGTGGTCAGCGCCCCGCAGAGCCCCGTCCCGAGCAGCAGTTGGACGTGCGGGGAGGCCGCCCCCGCCGCCACCGCCCCGGTCACCAGCCCCAGCACCAGGCAGCCCACCGCGTTCACCGCGAACGTGCCCCACGGGAAGACCGAGTCGTGCCGGGACTGCACCGCGCGGTCGGTCAGGTAACGCAGCGGCGCACCGACCACCGCGCCGACCACCACCAGCAGCCAGTTCACTCCCCCGCTCCCGCCCCGGGCCCGGGCTGCGGCGCCGCCCCGGCCCCGCCCCGGCCCCGCCCGACGTACCGGACCACCTCGCACGGGTCGAGCACCACCAGGCCTTCCGTCACCAGCCCGTCCAGCTCCGGCAGGAAGGCCCGCACCCGCTCCTCGGTGTCCACGATCACCACCGCCACCGGCAGGTCCTCGCTCAGGGAGAGCAGCCGCGCCGTGTGCACCAGCGAGGAGGCGCCGAACCCCTCGATCCCCCGAAACACGCTCGCCCCGGCCAGCCCGGCGGCCCGCGCCCGGTGCACGATCTCGCTGTACAGCGGGCGGTGGTGCCCGCGGTCGTTCTCGCCGACCAGCACGGTCAGCCGCAGCGCCGGCCCGCTCAGCCCCGTCATCGCCGCCCCCTTCCGCCGCGCAGCACCAGACGGCGCGTCAACCCGGCCGCCGCCCAGACCGCGGCCAGCGCCCCCAGCAGCGTCAGCCCCAGGTAGGCCACCGCCGGGCCGGGCCGGCCCCCCTCCAGCAGGCGCCGCACGTCCACCGCGTACGTGGAGAACGTGGTGAACCCGCCCAGCACGCCCGTCCCGAAGAACGGCCGCAGCAGCGGATGCGCCGGCCTCCCCTCGGTGATCACCACCAGGAACACCCCGATCACGGCGCAGCCCAGCAGGTTCACCGTCAGCGTGGTCCAGGGGAAGTCCGCCGGCCCGTCCGGCCAGAGCAGTCCGGCCGCGTACCGGGCCGAGGCGCCGACCGCCCCGCCCAGCGCCACCACCGCCACGGCCGGCCCCTGCCCGCGCAGCACCGGCGGCCGCACCGGGCCGGGCGGCGGCGGCCCCTGCCGCGCCGCGTTGTCCACCGCGCCGTCCGACGTCGTCATGGGCCCATGAAACACCGGCGCCGACCGCCTGGCACACCGTCACGCCAGACCCGACAATGATCCGGTGGAGATGACCCGGGAAGACTTCGAGATGCTGGTCAGTGACGCCCTCGACCGGATTCCCCCGCAGCTCGCGGCCATGATGGACAACGTCGCGGTGTTCGTCGAGGACGAACCCGACCCCTCCGACCCCGACCTCCTCGGCCTCTACGAGGGCACCCCGCTCACCGAGCGCGGCGAGTGGTACGCCGGAGTCCTGCCCGACCGGATCATCGTCTACCTGGGCCCGACCCTGCGGCACTGCGACACCCGCGAGCAGGTGGTCGACGAAGTCCGCACCACGGTGATCCACGAGGTCGCCCACCACTTCGGTTTCGACGACCACGAACTCGACGAGCTCGGCTGGTCCTGACCCCCGTGCGGGCCGCCCCGCCCGACCGGCGGAAACCCGTTTTGGCGTTCGGCTCGCGATCCCATATGCTTCTCGACGTCCCCGAACGCCGGAAACGGCGGGACAGGCCGCAAGCCCTCATCGTCTAGTGGCCCAGGACGCCGCCCTTTCAAGGCGGTAGCACGGGTTCGAATCCCGTTGGGGGCACGCAGTACCGTAGTACCCGTAGTACAGTGCAGTGCCGCAAGACCTAGTGGCTTCGAGCCACACAAGGTCCCGTGGAGCAGTTGGTTAGCTCGCCACCCTGTCAAGGTGGAGGTCGCGGGTTCAAGTCCCGTCGGGATCGCTCGTCTCGCAAGAGGCGGTGCAGTACGGCCAGGTAGCTCAGTTGGTACGAGCGTCCGCCTGAAAAGCGGAAGGTCGCCGGTTCGACCCCGGCCCTGGCCACCGTACTGTGAAGGCCCCGGAGAGTTCACTCTCCGGGGCCTTCTGCATGCCCGCGCACGCAGGCGCGGGCGCGGGCGCGGGCGCGGGCGGGGTGACGTCTCAGAAGCGGCGGCGCAGGCGGCGGGCGAGGAGGACCGCGCCGGCGCCGAGGGTGGCGAGGACCGCGGCGGCGACGGTCGGGGCCAGGTGGGAGCCGGCACCGGTGGTGGCGAGTTCCTCCGCGACCGGAGCGGCCCGAGTGACCGGAGCAGCCGGAGCAGCCGGGGCGGCGACCTGCGGGCCGGCGGCCGCGGCAGCGACCGGAGCGGCGGCGGCCGGCTGGGCCGGCGCCTGGGCCAAGCCGGCCGGCGCCTCGACGGCAGCCCGGGGCTTGGCCGGAGCCTTGGCGGGCGCCTTGGCAGGGGCGGCGGCCTTGGCGGGGGTGTCGACGGCGGGCGCGACGGGCACGGCGGGTGCGACGGGCACCGTCGGCTCCTGGGCCGGTGCGACGATCTCGACCTCGGCCCCCTCGCCGCAGTAGGTGGTCCCCCGGAACGGCATGGCGCCCTCGTTGACGAAGAGGCACGGGTTGATCGCGGTCGCCCCCACCGGCGTGGTCCCGTCGTACGCCACGCGCACCCGGGTCACCAGGGTCTTCCCGGCTCCGAGGGACGAGTTGCGGCCCTGCAGGTAGACGCCGACCGGCCCGTACGAGGAGCCGTCCGACACCTTCGTGAGCGTGCTCCACGTCCCGTCCGCCGTACGGACCTGCACGGTGGCGTGCGGGTCGGTGAGGAGCACGTTGCCGAGGTTGACGTAGCCGGACGGCGTCGGGTTGGCGAGCACCGCGTCGAACTCGATCGGCGCCCCGCCCGCGACCGCCGTGGCGGGCACGTAGCCGAGCGAGGTCCGGGCGGACTCCACCTCGATCGTGCCGACCTGCTCGGCCAGCTTCACCCAGGACCCCGGCACGGTCACGGCGGAGCGCAGCGAGATGGCGCGGAAGCCACCGTTGGTCGCGCCCTGGTGGGGCAGGCCCATGGGCGCGCCGATGCGCAGGTTCAGCGTGACCGTCCCGCCGGCCGGGACGGTGATGTCGTGCACCATGCCCTGGTAGCTGACGTCGTCGGGCCCGGCGCTGTACTCCAGCGGCACCGACTTCCAGGTGTTGTCCGCGACGTCCTCGTAGTCGATCGTGATCGAGTCCGGCGGGGTGCCGATCCCGCTCGTGGTCCCCAGGACGAGCGAGTACGTCGTCGCCTCGGTGCCGGAGTTGGTGAGCGTCTCGGTGAACGCGACCGGCTGCCCGGCCCCACCGATCACCGCCGGCGACCGGACGCCCAGCTCAGCGCTCCTGACGGCGTCGGCGAAGGCGGCCTGGGCCGGGAGTGCGAGCGAGCCGCAGAGTGCCGCGACGCCGATCGCGGCGGTGGCGGCAGCGGTACGACGCGAACGACGGATGCCGGCGGTGCTGGACATGGTTCCCCCTGGGGAGTGCGGTTCCGGGCACGCCGAGGACAGGCTCGGCGGAGCCGGGTGCGGATTGGGTGATGGAGCGGCCGAGGCGGCCCGTGCACTCGCTGCCACGGGCGGCGGCGGATCCCCCCGCCTCCGGAAGGTGGCCCCCTTCCGTGCCTCTCGTCCCCAAAGACGTGCGGCACCCCGGGAGGTTGCAGGTGAGTTCGAAGAATTTTCGGCGCCCACCCCCGTGCCGGTCCCCGCCGCAGGCGGGAGGCCTTGCCCCGGCCCTTCCCGTCCGTACGCTGGGCGGTCATGGATCTCGATCTCGCCCAGGTCCGGGCCTTCGCGGTGGCCGCCGAGGAGCTGCACTTCGGGCGCGCCGCCGCACGGCTGGCGATCAGTCAGCAGGCACTGTCGAAGCGGGTGGCCCGGCTGGAGGCCGCGCTCGGCGCCCGGCTGCTGGAGCGCGACGCGCGCGGCGTCGGGCTGACCGGGGCGGGGCGGCGGTTCCTGGAGCCGGCCCGGCAGCTGCTCGTCCACGCCGACCACGCGGTGGCGGCGGTGGCCTGCACCCGGCGCCCGCTGCGGATGGACGTCTGGGGTCACCTGTACGCGCCGATGCGGACGGTCGCGCAGGCCGTCGAGGGGGTGCCGGGGCTGGAGGTGGAGCCGGCCCCGGGGCGGGACCTGCCCTCGGTGGCTGCGGCGCTGCTGCGCGGCGCGGCGGACGCCGGGTTCGGCCGGGTGCACCCGCTGCCGGACGGCCGGGACGCCGGTCTGGCCCACCGGCTGGTGCGGTTGGAGCCGGTGGACGCGCTGCTGAGCACCGACCACCCGCTGGCCGGGCGGGACGTGCTGCGGCCCACCGAGCTGCGGGGCAGCGTGCTGCGCTACCCGGCCGCGGTGGACCGGCTGGACTTCCTGACCAGGTTCGCCGACCGGTTCGGCGTCGCCGCGCGGACGGGCTCGACCAATCTGGGCCTGGAGCACTTCGTGGAACGCGTGCGCACCGATCCGACGTGCTTCTCCCTCCTCCCCGCCGACTGCCCCCTCCCGGAGCTGCCCGCCGCCCCCGGGCGCCCGGGCGTGCGGACCGTCCCGCTGGCCGGCCCGACGCCGCTCTACGCCTGGTCACTGCTCTGGCGCACCGGTGACGGCGGCGCCGAGCAGCCGCACCCGCAGCTGGAGCCGCTGCTGCGGGCGTTCGGTGCGCGGGCCCGGCGCAGCCGCTGGCTGGAGTACGACCCGACCCGGGACTGGCTGCCCGGCCCCGACCGGGACGCCCTGGAGCGCTGACCGGGCCGGTCGCCCACCGCCCACCGCCCACCGCCCGGTGGGCCGGCCCCGCGCCGTCCCGGACGGGGTTCGCGCTTCCCCGGCGACGGCTGTGACACTGGAGGGGCTCGAAAACCGAGGTGCGCACCGCCGCATCTCCTTGCGAACCTAGAGGGATGCCCGCCGTGAGTTCTCCCGCAGTCCAGTCCGCCGACGCCCCCGCCGAGGGACCGAGCATCGGCGAGCTGGCCGCCCGTCTCCCCGAGCTGACCCTGCGCGACGAGGTGCGGATCGGACGCCGGTTGGAGGGGGCCCGCAAGGTCCGCAAGCCGGAGGCCCGCCAGAAGGTCGCCACCGAGATCGCCACCGACATCGACCGTGCCGAATTGCTGGTCGCGCAGCGCCGCGCGGCGGTGCCGGAGATCACCTATCCCGCCGAGCTGCCGGTCAGCCAGAAGAAGGACGACATCCTCGCCGCGATCCGCGACCACCAGGTGGTGATCGTGGCGGGCGAGACCGGCTCCGGCAAGACGACCCAGATCCCGAAGATCTGTCTGGAGCTGGGCCGCGGTGTCCGCGGTCTGGTCGGCCACACCCAGCCCCGCCGGATCGCCGCCCGGACGGTGGCGGAGCGCGTCGCGGAGGAGCTGCGGACGCCGTTGGGCGAGGCGGTCGGTTGGAAGGTCCGGTTCACCGACCAGGTGGGCCAGGACACCCTGGTGAAGCTGATGACCGACGGCATCCTGCTCGCGGAGATCCAGACCGACCGCGAGCTGCGCCAGTACGACACCCTGATCATCGACGAGGCGCACGAGCGCAGCCTCAACATCGACTTCATCCTCGGGTACGTCAAGCAGCTGCTGCCCCGCCGCCCGGACCTCAAGGTCGTCATCACCTCGGCGACCATCGACCCGGAGCGCTTCGCCAAGCACTTCGGCGACGCCCCGATCATCGAGGTGTCCGGCCGGACGTACCCGGTCGAGGTCCGCTACCGCCCGGTCGTGGACGACGCGGACGCCGAGGACGACGCCTCCGACGCCGACCGGGACCGCGACCAGATCCAGGCGATCTGCGAGGCGGCCGAGGAGCTGCAGGCCGAGGGCCCGGGCGACATCCTGGTCTTCCTCTCCGGCGAGCGCGAGATCCGCGACACCGCCGACGCGCTCAACAAGCTGAAGCTGAAGTTCACCGAAGTCCTCCCGCTCTACGCCCGGCTGAGCTCCGCCGAGCAGCACAAGGTCTTCCAGCGCTCCGGCTCCCGCCGGATCGTGCTGGCCACCAACGTCGCCGAGACGTCGCTCACCGTCCCGGGCATCAAGTACGTGATCGACCCGGGCACCGCCCGGATCTCCCGCTACAGCCACCGCACCAAGGTGCAGCGGCTGCCGATCGAGGCGATCAGCCAGGCCAGCGCCAACCAGCGCAAGGGCCGCTGCGGCCGCACCTCGGACGGCATCTGCATCCGGCTGTACTCGGAGGAGGACTTCCTCTCCCGCCCGGAGTTCACGGACGCCGAGATCCTGCGCACCAACCTGGCCTCGGTCATCCTCCAGATGACCGCCGCCGGCCTCGGCGACATCGCCGCCTTCCCGTTCCTGGACCCGCCGGACTCGCGGAACATCAAGGACGGCGTGCACCTGCTGCACGAGCTCGGCGCGCTGGACCCGGAGGAGAAGGACGTCCGCAAGCGCCTCACCCCGCTCGGCCGCAAACTGGCCCAGCTCCCGGTGGACCCGCGGATGGCCCGGATGGTGCTGGAGGCGGACCGGAACGGCTGTGTCCGCGACGTCATGGTGATCGCCGCCGCGCTCTCCATCCAGGACCCGCGCGAGCGCCCCGCCGAGAAGCGCCAGGCCGCCGACGAGCGCCACCGCCGCTTCCAGTCGGAGACGTCCGACTTCCTCTCCTATCTGGCCATGTGGCGCTACGTGCGGGAGCAGCAGAAGGAGCTGTCCTCCTCGGCCTTCCGCCGGATGTGCAAGAGCGAGTTCCTCAACTACCTGCGGATACGGGAGTGGCAGGACATCTACTCGCAGCTCCGGACGGTCGCCAAGCAGCTCGGCGTGACCATCGAGGAGCCGCATCCGGACGCGGAGCCGGACGCGGACCGGATCCACCAGTCGCTGCTGGCCGGCCTGCTCTCGCACATCGGCCTGTACGACGTGGAGAAGCGCGAGTACGGCGGCGCCCGCGGTGCCCGGTTCGCGGTCTTCCCGGGCTCCGGCCTGTTCAAGAAGCCGCCGCGCTGGGTGATGTCCGCCGAGCTGGTGGAGACGTCCCGGCTCTGGGCGCGGATCAACGCGAAGATCGAGCCGGAGTGGGTGGAGCCGCTGGCCGGCCACCTGATCAAGCGCAGTTACAGCGAGCCGCACTGGGAGAAGAAGGCCGGCGCGGTGCTGGCGTACGAGAAGGTGACCCTCTACGGGATGCCGGTCGTCGCCCAGCGCAAGGTCAACTACGGGCGGATCGACCAGGAGCTCTGCCGCGAGCTGTTCATCCGCAACGCGCTGGTCGAGGGCGACTGGGAGACCCACCACCAGTTCTTCGCCGAGAACCGCCGGCTGCTGAGCGAGGTCGAGGAGCTGGAGAACCGGGCCCGCCGCCGGGACATCCTGGTCGACGACCAGACGCTGTTCGAGTTCTACGACGGCCGGCTGCCGGACGACGTCGTCTCCACCCGGCACTTCGACTCCTGGTGGAAGAAGGCCCGGCACGACCAGCCGGACCTGCTCAGCTTCGAGAAGTCGATGCTGATCAACGACTCCGCCGACGGCGTCACCGAGGCCGACTACCCGGACCACTGGCAGCAGGGCAAGCTCCGCTTCAAGCTGACGTACCAGTTCGAGCCCGGCAGCGACGCGGACGGCGTCACCGTCCACATCCCGCTGCCGGTGCTCAACCAGGTCACCGCGGAGGGCTTCGACTGGCAGATCCCGGGCCTGCGCGAGGAGCTGGTGACCGCCTGGATCAAGTCCCTCCCGAAGGCGGTCCGGCGCAACTTCGTGCCCGCGCCCGACTTCGCCCGGGCGGCGCTGCGCCAGGTGAAGGACCGCCAGGAACCACTGCTGCCGACCCTGGAGCACGTCCTCAAGCGGCTGACGGCGGTCACCGTCCCGCCGGAGGCCTGGGACGACGAGCGGGTGCCGGACCACCTCAAGGTGACCTTCCGGGTGGTGGACGGCCGCAAGAACCTCGCCGAGTCCAAGGACCTGGAGGACCTCCGGCTCAAGCTGAAGCCCAAGCTGAAGGAGACGCTCTCCTCGGCCGCCTCCGGGCAGGGCATCGAGCAGTCGGGCCTGACCGCCTGGCCGGCCTCCCTGCCGGTCCTCCAGCGCACCTTCGAGCAGCGTTCCCGCGGCCACTCGCTGCGCGCCTACCCGGCGTTGGTGGACGAGCGGGACGCCGTCGGCATCAAGCTGTTCGACACCCCGCAGGCGCAGGCCAGGTCGATGTGGGAGGGCACCCGGCGGCTGCTGATGCTGACCACCACCTCGCCCGCCAAGTCGATCCAGGGCCGGCTGGGCAACCAGGCCAAGCTCGCGCTCTCGTACAACCCGCACGGCTCGGTGACGGCGCTCTTCGAGGACGTGGTGGCCTGTGCCACCGACCGGCTGATGACCCTGGCCGGCGGCCCGGCCTGGGACGAGGCGGCCTTCGGCAAGCTGCACGACAAGGTCCGGGCCGACGTGTACGACCTCTCGGCGGACACCACGCTGAAGGCGGCGACGGCACTGATCGCCTTCCACAAGGCGTCGAACAGGCTGAAGTCGGTGAGCAGCCCGGTGCTGCTGACGGCGGTGAACGACATCCGGCTGCACCTGGCCTCGCTGGTGCACCCGGGCTTCGTCACCGAGACCGGCTGGCAGCGGCTGCCGGACCTCAAGCGCTACCTGCTGGCGGTGGACCGCCGGCTGGAGGCGCTGCCGAACCACCCCCAGCGGGACGCCCAGCAGCTGCTGAAGGTCCAGCAGGTGCAGCAGGAGTACGGGGAGCTGCTGGCGGCCGTTCCGGCCGGGCAGGAGCCCTCCAAGGAGGTCCTGGCGATCCGCTGGATGATCGAGGAGCTGCGGGTCAGTTTCTTCGCGCAGTCGCTCGGCACTCCGACGCCGGTCTCGGAGAAGCGGATCACGAAGGCGATGGAGGCCGCCCGGGCCACGCTCTGAGCCATTGGCGGCCCGCCCTCCGGGCCCGCCGGCGGACGCTGCCGGCGGGCCGGGCGGGCCCTCGGGAGCCGGTTCGACCTGGGGGCCCACCATGGGATACGATCTGTCTTGTTCGCAGCGCAGGAAAGCAAAGCGAACGGATCGAAAAACTCTGGTCCTGTGGAGCAGTTGGTTAGCTCGCCACCCTGTCAAGGTGGAGGTCGCGGGTTCAAGTCCCGTCAGGATCGCCGTAGCCGAGAGGCCCGGAACCGTCTGGTTCCGGGCCTCTCGCCGTTTCTCCGGGCGTCCCCATACCCCGGACTAGGTCTAGACCACAAGTAACCGTCCGTGTGACCGTCGTCACTTGGCTTTTCCCGAGACGGGCCGACCCCCGACCCTCCCCGACAGCCACTAATTTAATATGTAAAATTGCACAGCTATTCACAGTAAATCCCCCCCACCCCAGGACTCTCAAATCGTTATGCGGAGTTCAACATTCCGGCCGACCGGCTTCCTCGCCGCCTTCACGGCCGCCCCGGTCCGCGGGCATGCAAAGGGGCCGCTTACCGGACCCGGCGGAGTCCGGTAAGCGGCCCCTTTGAAAGAGCCTTCGGCCTATCAGGCCTCAGTGCGCTGGGCGGGAATACCGGCCAGCAGAGCGCGCACCTCCGCCTCGCGGTAACGGCGGTGCCCGCCGAGCGTGCGAATGGACGTGAGCTTGCCAGCCTTGGCCCAACGGGTAACCGTCTTGGGGTCCACGCGGAACATGGTGGCGACCTCTGCCGGCGTCAGCAGGGGTTCAGCATCAGGGGTACGAGCGGTCATGAGCGGCCTCCTCGGGAGAACCGAACCAGGGCGGTTCTATCCTTCAAATTCTGCACCTTGGCCCGCGATGCCCGAAATGGCATAGACGGGCCGAGTCGGTTATAGGACGAACGGCTTGTCCTGGTGTCTACAACTACACCATCCGTCCAGCCCCATCGACCAAACCGCCAAAATTGACCCCTCACGGGTTCAAGGCCGACGGATGGCGATGGACCACCCCATAACGGGCAGTCACCTTATAGTGACATCAGGTTACGAGGGCCCCAGACCTGCCGTTTCCGCGCAAAGCACGCATCGACTCCAGAACCACCCAAAAGTGGGCACGCTCGCGTGAAGTTGGGCTGGTTGTCCCATTTTTGCACATAGGGGTGAGTTCGCGTCAACGGTGAGTAGTGTCACGTTCGCCAGGTATTGACCCGAACCAGGACCTTGGTCATGCCGATCAGGCCCTAGGACCCTTCCAGTCTTACAAGTACCACCGACACCCGGCCCGGCCGGCCGTGACGCCGCCTCAGGGCGGGCCCGCCGGCCCCGGGGCCGGTCAGTTCGCGTAGCGCAGCGCCTGCACCGACCGCCAGCGGCCGGTCAGCTCCTCGTAGGCCCGCACCGCCTCCACCGCGTCCCCCGCCCGCAGCGCGCGCAGCCCGTCCTCCAGCTCCCCCGCCGAACGGTCCGCCAGCAGCCGCTCCGGCCCCAGCAGATGCACCAGGCCCCCGTAGTCCAGCTCCACCAGCGACCGCGGATGGAACTCCTCCAGCCACCGCCCGACCTGCTCCGCCCCCCGCACCAGCTCCCCCTCCGGTACCGCCTCGCGCAGCGCCCGGTACGCCCGGGCCACCCGCCGGCGCGCCTGCGCCATCGGCGTCAGGTAGAACAGCGCCGCCTTGTCCCCTTCTTCCCGCTCCACCGGCTCCGCCGCGGCGGAGGCCTCCCCGGCCGGCACGAAGCAGCGGTCCTCGTCCCCGAACGGCAGGAACCAGCGCACCGGCACCTCCCACCGGCTGGTCAGGATCCACGGCCGGGCGTCCGGGTGCTCGGCCCGCCAGCGCTCCCGGTCGGACTCGGCGGCCGCCCGGGCCGCGGGCGGCAGCGCGGTGTCCACCAGCGCCACCGGCGCCCCCGCCCGCAGCTCCTCCAGCGCCTGCCAGCTGCGCAGCCTGGTCGCCCACGGGCAGACGTACAGCACGCCGTCCAGCGAGCGCACGAAGGCCCGCTCGCTCTCCCGCTCGGGCAGCGCCCGCGGGGTCCGGCCGACCAGCTCGGCCAGGGCCGCCCGCTGCTCCTCCAGCACCGCGGCGGCCACCGGCTGCCCGGCCTCGGCCGCGTCCGGACCGCGCTCGGCCGCGTAGGCCTGCCACCGCGCCCGGTCGGGCTCCGGGTAGGCGGCCAGCGGCTCGTACACCCGCAGGTGGGCGGCGTAGGGCGGCAGTACCGAGGTGCGTACGACGGTCACGTGCTGCATCGTCGCACGCGCCGCCCTCCCCCGGCAGGGCTTCGCCCCGGGAGCCGTTCGGGGACGCACTCCGCACGCCCCGTCTCAGCACCCGGACAACCGGCCCAAGCTCGGGCAAGAGGGCTGATCCCCGGCGGCCCCGCGACTACGCTTCGCCTTAGGCGCCCGCACCACAGCAGCGGGCCTTCGATACTGGAGTCACCACAGTGACCGACGTACAGACCGCATCCGCCACGCACCCCGCACCCGGCGTGCTCGGCAGGATCTTCCGTACCGAACAGGACGGCGCCCCCGGCGACGGCCACGAGCAGGTCGTCCTCTGCCACGACCGCAGCTCCGGCCTGAAGGCGATCATCGCCATCCACTCCACCGCCCTCGGCCCGGCCCTCGGCGGCACCCGCTTCTTCCCGTACGCCTCCGAGGAGGCGGCGCTGGAGGACGCGCTCAACCTCTCCCGCGGCATGTCCTACAAGAACGCGCTGGCCGGGCTCGACCTCGGCGGCGGCAAGGCCGTCATCATCGGCGACCCGAACAAGGACAAGAACGAGGCGATGCTCCGGGCCTACGGCCGCTTCGTCGAGTCCCTGCGCGGCCGCTACATCACCGCCTGTGACGTCGGCACCTACGTGCAGGACATGGACGTCGTCGCCCGCGAGACCGGGTTCGTCACCGGCCGCTCGCCCGAGAACGGCGGCGCCGGCGACTCGTCCATCCTGACCGCCTTCGGCGTCTTCCAGGGCATGCGTGCCAGCGCCCAGGCCCGCTGGGGCCAGCCGACCCTGCGCGGCAAGCGCGTCGGCGTCTCCGGCGTCGGCAAGGTGGGCCACTACCTGGTCGGCCACCTGGTCGCGGACGGCGCCACCGTCGTCATCACCGACGTCTCCGAGGCCGCCGTCAACCGCGTCCGGGCCGCCCACCCGGAGGTCGAGGTGGTCGCCGACACCGCCGCGCTGCTCCAGGCCAAGCTGGACGTCTACGCCCCCTGCGCCCTCGGCGGCGCGCTGACCGACGACTCGGTGGCCGCGCTCGGCGGCTTCGGCACCTCCGTGGTCTGCGGCGCGGCCAACAACCAGCTGGCCCACCCGGGCGTCGAGAAGGACCTCGCCGACCGCGGGATCCTCTACGCGCCGGACTACCTGGTGAACTCCGGCGGCGTGATCCAGGTCGCCGACGAGATCGAGGGCTTCAACTTCGAGCGGGCCAAGAACAAGGCCACCCGGATCTTCGACACCACGCTGGAGATCTTCACCCGGGCCACCACCGACGGTGTCCCGCCGGCCGTCGCCGCCGACCGCCTGGCCGAGAAGCGGATGCGCGAGATCAGCGCGCTCCGCTCGGTGCTGCTGCCCGGCGCCCGCCGCGCCTGATCCCGGCGCCCCGCGGCCGGTGATGCGCGGGAGGCGGTGTCCGCCGCCTCCCGCGCATCACGATGTGGAACCGGATTCTCACTTCTGCGCCCGATCGGGTGATCCAACGCCCCCCTAAGGGGGATAATCGATCCGGGAACGACGGACCCGAGATACCTCCGGACAGCGTGCAAACTGCCGCAAAATGCCCCGTGACCTGGGAAGACCTGGTCTTGGGTGCGGTCGGTGCGCGCCACGTCACACCGACGACGTACCGTCCAGCGGCAGAAACAGGTACCGTTAATGCTCCAAGGGACGGTTCTCCCCATTCGGGCAGGCCGCTCTTGTTCATGAACACGTGTCAGACTCGGGGCCGTGAGCCCCATCGTTGAGGGGGTCGACCCATGGGGCGCGGCCGGGCCAAGGCCAAGCAGACGAAGGTCGCCCGCGAGCTGAAGTACAACAGCGGCGGGTTCGACGCCAACCGTCTGTCCAGCGAGCTGGGCGTATCGCCCTCCACCGCCTCGATCGAGCCTGAGCCGATCGAGGAAGAAGAGGACGACGACCCCTACGCGGAGTACGCGGCTCGCTACGCCGACGACGACGAGGACGACGACGCCGAATCGGGTACCGGGCCCTCCCAGGCCCGCCGTCGCGCGTAGTCCCAGTCTGGCAGAACCGGCTCCGGCGCCCTGAGCGCCCGGGCCGGTTCTCGGCGTTCCCCCGCGGTCCGCGGCACGGCCGCGTGCCTCCCGGCACCCCGCGCCGCACCCCGTCCACCGAGAAGGGCCTCCCCGGCAGCTGCCGGGGAGGCCCTTCTCGTGGTGCTCCGGGCTCGGCCCGGTCCGGCGGGGTGGGATCAGCCCGCGGTGAAGCCCTCGTAGGCGTTGTAGAGCGCCGCGCCGCCGTCGTGCTCGTCGGCCCGCTCCACGATGTCGCCGAGCAGCCAGGCCTCGACGCCGCGGTCCTCCAGGATGGCCAGCACGGCGTCCACCGAGTGCGGCGGGACGACCGCGACCATGCCGACGCCCATGTTGAGCGTCTTCTCGATCTCCAGGGTCGCCACGTTGCCGACCTCGGCGACGGTCCGGAAGACCGGCAGCGGGGTCCAGGTGCCGCGGTCCAGGCGGGCGTGCAGGCCGGCCGGGATCACCCGGGCCAGGTTGGCCGCCAGGCCGCCACCGGTGACGTGCGAGAAGGCGTGTACCTCGGTGGCCCGGGTGAGGGCCAGGCAGTCCAGCGAGTAGATCCGGGTCGGCTCCAGCAGCTCCTCGCCGAGCGTGCGGCCGAACTCCTCGACCTTGCGGTCGAGCTTCCAGCCGGCCTCGTTCAGCAGGACGTGGCGGACCAGCGAGTATCCGTTGGAGTGCAGGCCGGAGGCGGCCATCGCGATCACCACGTCGCCCGCGCGGACACGCTCCGCGCCGAGCAGCGCGTCGGCCTCGACCACGCCGGTGCCGGCGCCCGCGACGTCGTACTCGTCCGGCCCGAGCAGGCCCGGGTGCTCGGCGGTCTCGCCGCCGACCAGGGCGCAGCCGGCCAGGGCGCAGCCCTCCGCGATGCCCTTGACGATCGCGGCGACCCGCTCCGGCACGACCTTGCCGACGCAGATGTAGTCGGTCATGAAGAGCGGCTCGGCGCCGCACACCACCAGGTCGTCGACGACCATGCCGACCAGGTCGTGGCCGATCGTGTCGTGCTTGTCCATGGCGGCGGCGATGGCGACCTTGGTGCCCACGCCGTCGGTGGCCGAGGCCAGCAGGGGCCGCTCGTAGCGCTTGAAGGCGGACGCGTCGAAGAGCCCGGCGAAGCCGCCGAGGCCGCCGACCACCTCGGGGCGGTTGGCCTTCTTCACCCACTGCTTCATCAGCTCGACGGCGCGGTCGCCCGCCTCGATGTCGACGCCGGCGGCGGCGTAGGTGGCGCCGTTCTGGTTCGTGGTCACTGCGGTGCGGCCCTCTCGGGTCAGTGGGGGTCGGAACAGCGGTGGGGCCCCGGGTTCCGGGACCCCACCATCAGGTCGTTACGGGCGGCGCAGGGCGTCGGCCGCGCCCGCTCCGCCGAGCAGGGACTGGACGCCGTCCACGTCGCTGCCGCTGGTCGGCTTGCCGCGGACCGCGGGCGGCTGCTGGCTGCCCTTGATCTCGGCCTCCAGCAGGAGCTTGCCGAGCAGCGCCGGGTCGGGCAGCTCCATCGGGTACTCCCCGTCGAAGCAGGCCCGGCAGAGCCGGTCCTTCGGCTGCTTCGTGGCCTCGATCATGCCGTCGATCGAGATGTAGGAGAGGGAGTCGGCGCCGAGGGTGCGGCCGATCTCCTCGATGGTCATGCCGTTGGCGATCAGCTCCGCACGGGTGGCGAAGTCGATGCCGAAGAAGCAGGGCCACTTCACCGGCGGCGAGGAGATCCGGATGTGGACCTCGGCGGCGCCGGCTTCGCGCAGCATCTTCACCAGCGCGCGCTGGGTGTTGCCGCGGACGATCGAGTCGTCCACGACCACCAGGCGCTTGCCCTGGATGACCTCGCGCAGCGGGTTGAGCTTGAGTCGGATGCCCAGCTGGCGGATGGTCTGGCTGGGCTGGATGAAGGTGCGGCCCACGTAGGCGTTCTTCACCAGGCCGGAGCCGTACGGGATGCCGCTGGCCTCGGCGTAGCCGATGGCGGCCGGGGTACCGGACTCCGGAGTCGCTATCACCAGGTCGGCGTCGGCGGGCGCCTCGGCGGCCAGCCTGCGGCCCATCTCCACGCGGGAGAGGTGCACGTTGCGGCCGGCGATGCTGGTGTCGGGCCGGGCCAGGTAGACGTACTCGAAGACGCAGCCCTTGGGCTTGGCCTCGGCGAAGCGGGAGGTCCGCATGCCGTTCTCGTCGATGGCGATGAGCTCGCCGGGCTCGACCTCGCGGATGAAGGAGGCGCCGCAGATGTCCAGCGCCGCCGTCTCGGAGGCGACCACCCAGCCGCGCTCCAGCCGCCCGAGCACCAGCGGGCGGATGCCCTGCGGGTCGCGCGCGGCGTAGAGCGTGTGCTCGTCCATGAAGACCAGCGAGAACGCGCCCTTGACCTTGGGCAGGACGAGCTTGGCCGTCTCCTCGATGGAGAGGTCCGGGTGGCCCGCGAGCAGGGCCGTCACCAGGTCGGTGTCGTTGGTCGCGGCGGACCGGCCCGAGCGGGAGACGTGCTCCTCACCGGGGAGTTCGGCGACCATGGCCGCCAGTTCGGCGGTGTTCACGAGGTTGCCGTTGTGCCCGAGGGCCAGCGAACCGTGAACGGTAGCCCGGAACGTCGGCTGGGCGTTCTCCCAGACCGAGGAACCGGTGGTCGAGTAGCGGGCGTGTCCGACGGCGATATGCCCGTGCAAGGACCCCAGGGAGGCCTCGTCGAAGACCTGGGACACGAGCCCCATGTCCTTGAAGACGAGAATCTGGGAGCCGTTGCTCACTGCGATGCCCGCGGATTCCTGACCGCGGTGCTGCAGGGCGTAAAGGCCGAAGAACGTGAGCTTGGCGACCTCCTCGCCGGGAGCCCAGACACCGAAGACGCCGCAAGCGTCCTGGGGGCCTTTCTCACCGGGAAGAAGATCGTGGTTGAGTCTTCCGTCACCACGTGGCACGCCTTCGAGTCTAGGGCAGTTGGCACAGGCTTCCGGAACCGGGGAGGCGGTGATTGTTGGGCGATCGGTTGGCAACGCGCGTAGACAAAACCCCTTACCCGAGACGGATTTAGGGCTGCCGGAATTCGGCCGAGGGGCGCCCGGCCTTGCGGTTCGCGCCTGTTGGGGCGTTTCGTGCACGGACGACGCGGCGGTGAACGGCGGGGAACGTGAGCCTGCTCACCCGGCCTCCGTTCAGGGGTGGCCGACGGGCAGCAGCAGGCTCCAGGCGGCCGGATGGACCGTCCAGGTGCGGGCCCGGACCGGGCCCACGGGGTGGCCGTCCGCCTCGTAGCCGAACCCCCGCCCGGCCACCGAGACGCTCACAGCGCGGGCGCGCACCAGGGTGCCGGGGGCGCGCACCACGATCTCCATCACGCCGTCGCCGGCCGCCCCGCCGGGCGTCTCGCCCGCCGGCAGCGTCACCTGGACCACCCGGACCGGGCGGTGGACGTCGGCGAGGAGCTTCCCGTCCGCCTCGACCCGCAGCCGCGCGCTGTGCTCGGCCCGCCCCGCACCGACGCCCGGGGCGGCGTCGGACCCGAGTACGGTCCCCTGCTCGGCCGCAGCCAGTTTCGCCCATAGCGAACGCCAGCCACTCGTCCGGCCCACCACCCGGCGGGCGCCGCTGCCGGAGATCCGCACCCCGCCGAGCGCCACCCCGCCACCGTCGTCCACCAGCAGGTCCAGCTTGCGCGCCACCCCGGAGAGCACCGCCCGGGCGGCCGGCACCGGCTCCACCGGAACGCCCAGCGCACGGGCCGCCAGCAGCTCGTCCGGCCGGCCCACCGGGACCATGCCCACCGGGTCCGCGCCCAGCTCACGCTGCCGGTACAGGGCCTGGAGCACCCGCTGGAGTGCGAGATCGGAACCGATCACCACCGGTCGCCGCCGGCCCCGGTGCGAAAGCACCCGATCGAGCTCGGACGGACTCTCCGGATACGCCACCTTGACGTCCGCCCCTCCGCAGAGGACGTCCTTCGCGATCCGCACCGACTCGCCGTCGGTCTGCCGGGCCGCCGGGTCGAGGAGCAGCAGGAGCGGCTCGGGGCCGCCGGTTGCGGGCGTGGACAGGGACGACACGACCGGTCCTTCCTCAGGTAATCTCTCGGTGCAAGAGCCCCTTGCGCTATTGCGCCAGGGGCTTCGTCTATCTCGGGGCAGACTGCGGCCTACGCAGGATGCCCCAACCGGAAGGGGTGTACGCCTGTGCCGGCACTCGTGCTCGTTGGCGCTCAGTGGGGGGACGAGGGCAAGGGGAAGGCGACCGACCTCCTCGGTGGCTCCGTCGACTATGTCGTCCGCTACCAGGGCGGCAACAACGCCGGTCACACGGTGGTCATCGGCGACCAGAAGTATGCCCTGCACCTGCTCCCTTCCGGCATCCTCAGCCCGAATGTGACGCCGGTGATCGGCAACGGCGTCGTCATCGACCCGGGCGTGCTGCTCTCCGAGCTCAGCGGCCTGAACGAGCGCGGCATCGACACCTCCAAGCTGCTGATCTCGGGCAACGCCCACCTGATCACGCCGTACCACCGCACCCTGGACAAGGTCACCGAGCGCTTCCTCGGCAAGCGCCGGATCGGCACCACCGGCCGCGGCATCGGCCCGACCTACGCGGACAAGATCAACCGCGTCGGCATCCGCGTGCAGGACCTCTTCGACGAGTCGATCCTGCAGCAGAAGATCGAAGCCGCGCTGCACGACAAGAACCAGCTGCTGGTGAAGCTCTACAACCGCCGCGCCATCCCGGCCGAGCTGGTGCTGGAGGAGTACCTCGGCTACGCGGACAAGATCAAGCCGTTCCTGGCCGACACCACCCTCGTCCTGGACGAGGCGCTGAAGGCCAACAAGGTCGTCCTGCTGGAGGGCGGCCAGGGCACCCTGCTGGACGTCGACCACGGCACGTACCCCTTCGTGACGTCGTCGAACCCGACCGCGGGCGGCGCCTGCACCGGCGCCGGCATCGGCCCGACCAAGATCGACCGCGTCATCGGCATCCTCAAGGCGTACACCACCCGCGTCGGCTCGGGCCCGTTCCCGACCGAGCTGCTGGACGCCGACGGCGAGGCCCTGCGCCGGATCGGCGGCGAGCGCGGTGTCACCACCGGCCGTGACCGCCGCTGCGGCTGGTTCGACGCGGTGATCGCGCGCTACGCGACCCGGGTCAACGGCCTCACCGACTTCTTCCTCACCAAGCTGGACGTGCTGACCGGCTGGGAGCAGATCCCGGTCTGCGTCGCGTACGAGATCGACGGCAAGCGCGTCGAGGAGCTCCCGTACAACCAGTCCGACTTCCACCACGCCAAGCCGATCTACGAGACGCTGCCGGGCTGGACCGAGGACCTCAGCAAGGCCCAGACCTTCGCCGACCTGCCGAAGAACGCGCAGGCCTACGTGAAGGCGCTGGAGGAGATGTCGGGCGCGCCGATCTCCGCGATCGGCGTCGGCCCGGGCCGGTACGAGACGATCCAGATCAACTCCTTCGTCTGATCCGTCCGCGGCTGACCCTCCGCAGCCGAGAGGCCCTGCGGGACGTTGCGTCCCGCAGGGCCTTCTTCCTGTCCTTTCGATTCTGCACTAGTGCAATAGTTGATTGCGTCTAGTGCAGAGTCGCGCTACGTTCGGGCGCATGACTGCGAAGCCGCCCACCCCCGTGACCCTGACCGGCCGACACGTCCGCCTGGAGCCGCTGGGCCGGCACCACCTCCCCGACCTGTGGGCCGCCGTCGGGCCGGACCCGGAGGTCT
Source organism: Kitasatospora sp. NBC_01560 (assembly GCF_045208415.1). Lineage (NCBI taxonomy): Bacteria > Bacillati > Actinomycetota > Actinomycetes > Kitasatosporales > Streptomycetaceae > Kitasatospora > Kitasatospora sp. NBC_01560. The sequence goes on from NZ_CP109364.1 coordinate 4,658,993, forward strand.
GGCGCTGGGTCCCGTCCCTCCCGCCGACGACGGAGGAGGAGCTCGGTGTGCTCCTCGACCACCGGATCGCCGAGGCGGCGGCGGGCAACGCCGTGAAGTTCGCCGTGATCGACCTCGCCACCGGCCGGGCCGTCGGCATCACCGGGTACTACGCCATCAACCCGGAGGACGAGTACGTCGAGATCGGCGGCACCTGGTACGCCCGGTCGGTCTGGCGGACGGCGATCAACACCGAGGCCAAGCGGCTGCTGCTCGTCCACGCCTTCGAGGAGCTGGGCATGGGCCGGGTGTTCTGGAAGACGGACGCGCTCAACGACCGCTCGCGCAACGCGATCCTGCGGCTCGGCGCCCAGTACGAGGGCATCCACCGGCGCGAGAAGCTCCGGGCCAACGGGGTGTGGCGGGACACCGCGTACTTCTCGATGCTGAAGGACGAATGGCCGGCCGCCCGCGAGCGGCTCACCGCGCGGCTGGCCGCCGGCTAACGGCGCGGCCGTCGGGCCCGGCCTACTTCTCGGGCCCGGCCTACTTCTCGGGCCCGGCCTACTTCTCGGGCCCGGCCTACTTCTCGGGCCCGGCCTACTTCTCGGGCCCGGCCTACTTCTCGGGCCCGGGCTACTTCTCGGGCCCGGCCTAGTTCTCGGGCCCGGTGGGAGCGCGGCCGGGCTCCCGGCCGGCCGGGCAGTGTTCGCGCGGGCGACGACTCGCGGTGATCTGCGCGACGATGCCGACGAACACCACGGAGACGAAGAGGCCCGTCAGCAGCACGACGCTCATCAGCCACCGACCGTCGCAACCGCCCAGACCGCCTTGCCGTACGAGCCGATGAATTCCATACCCCATTCATCGGCAAGCGCGTCCACGAGGTCAAGCCCCCGCCCACTCGTTCGAGCACCGTCCGGGGCGGGGCGGACGACAGGGGCGCACGAGGCGTCCGAGACGGCGATGTAGAGCCTCCCGCACCGGAGTTCGAGCACGACGGTCGGCGGACCGTCGCCGTGCAGCAGGGCGTTGGTGACCAACTCGGAGAGGATCAGGCAGGGGGCGTCGGCGTCCAGGCCGAGGGTGCGGAGGGTGTCCCGGAGCAGTCGGCGCAGGGCACCGACGATCTCCGGGACAGCCGGCGGGAAGAGGTCGAGCCGGAACTCGCGGACCGGGTCCGATTCGAGCGGGCGCAGGAGAGGGAGCAACATCGACTGTCTCCAGTCCAGTTGGAGGGAGGGTGTCCATCGAGGGCCGTCCGCCCGTGGCTTGCCCCCGCCGACGATGGGACGAGCGCAGGCGTCGGCAGCCTGCACTCACCCAACCGGGGTGCACTTCGGGCTTTTCTGGTGGATCGTCAGACCTTCTGGGACAGACGCTAGGACCCAAGGGGCGAGATTTGCTACTGAGCCAGTAGCTATTCACCCCATCGAGCTACCCTCATCGGCCGGGCATCCCTGTGGGTAGACCGGCTGCCGACGGGGCGGCAGACTGCACCGGAAGCACCGACCGAGGAGAGACGCATGCCACCCCGCCTGTCGCCGACCGTGCGCCAGCAGCGACTCGGCCTCGAACTGCGCAAGATGCGTGAGCACGCGGGCATGACCCCCAAGGCGATCGCGGCAGCCCTGGGGACGGACGTCCCCAAGATCTCCCAGATGGAGAACGGGAAGTCGGGAATCAGCGCCGACCGACTCAACTCGTGGGCAGTCAGCTGCAAGTGCACCAACGCGGGACTCGTCGAGGCGCTCACCCTCATGACGCACGATCGCGGCAGGCACTGGTGGCACAGTTTCCGCGGCCGGATCCCGAACGGCATGCTCGACATCGCCGAACTGGAACACCACGCGGAATCCATGCTCGTGCTGAACACCGTGTCGATTCCCGGCCTGCTCCAGACCGGCCGCTACGCATCCGCGGTATTCGCCAGGCTCCGCCCGCCACTCCCCCGGCACGACGCCGACGCGCGGACGGCCTTCCGCATCCAGCGCCAACAGATCCTTGGCGACGGCCGGAAACCTCTCGTCGCCTTCATCCACGAAGCCGCCCTGAGAATGCAGTTCGGCGGGCCCGCCGTCCTCCGCGACCAACTCGCCAGCCTGCTCGACGATGCCGACCGCCCATGGATCACCCTGCGCGCGATCCCGTTCAGCGTCGACACCTACCCCGGCTCCGGCGAGGACCTGTTCTACGCGCACGGCCACGTCCCCGAACTGGACACCGTGCAGATCGACCTCTTGCAGAGCCCGCAGTTCATCCACGCAGAAGCCGAGCTGGACTCCTACCGTGCCATCGTTGCGGAATCCGAGACCACTGCGCTCAGCCCGGAGGACTCCCGCGACTTCATCCACCTCATAATGAAGGACTTGAAGGGCTAGCAAGGCATGAGCAACTGGCAGAAGTCATCGATGAGCGGGAACAGCAACCAGTGCATCGAGGTCCGCACCGCCGGCGGCCTCATCGAAATCCGCGAGTCCGACGCCCCCGGCGCCGTCGTCGTCACCACTCCCCTCAAGTTCGCCCTCTGGCTCGAAGGCGTCAAGCGCGGCGAGTTCGACCACTTCGGTGCCGGCTAGCGGAATCGTTCCGGCGGCCCTCACGACACGCGAGGGCCGCCGAGCCAAGTACACCGACCCGAAGAGGCTCCCGAGCATGAACGACTGGCAGAAGTCCTCCCCCGACGGCGCATCCGACGAGTGCCTCGAAGTCCGCACCGCCGACGGCATGGTGGAGATCCGCGACCCCGACACCAACGACATCGTCGTCCGCACCACCCCGGCCAAGTGGGAGGCCTTCCTCCTCGGCGTGAAGGCCGGCGAGTTCGACCACTTCGTCGCCTGAGGCCCTACCCCGGTGGCCCCTTGCGATCCGCAAGGGGCCACCGGGGCAAACGAACGCAAGCTCGTACCGGGCCTACCTGTTCGCTCAGGCGTCGCACCGGTTTCCAGTAGTGGAAACTCCGCCCCCTTGCGCCCCACTCTGATGAACCGGAAAGATCGGCGCTGACACCGGAACCTTGCAAAGGGGGCACCGTGCTGGTCCGAAAGCTCGTCAGCTCATGCGAGGACGGGGAATGTCCGACGTTGTACGCCACCGACCGAGGGACCATTCTCGTCCAGGGAGAGACTCCGGCGAACCACGGTCTAGATCTTCCCGGGCACGAGACGGTCGTGGAGATCCCGGCCGAACTCATCCGAAAGGCCATCCGTGACAACCTCATCTAGGACGCTTTCCCAGTGGTTCGATGAGTTTGAGACGGAGGCGTTCAGACTGGAGACCCTCGACGACTACAGCCAGTCCGGTGGAATCGAAGCTTACGAAGCCTTTCTCGCCGGCGAGCCCCAACCCGAGTCGTTCAAGTCGGCGGCATGGCTGGACACCGTGCGCAATGCCACCGATGCGGGCAAGCGCATGTACCGGGTCCACATCCTCTCCCGTCCGCTCACACCGTACCTCCGATTCGAACTCGGGTGGGGCTATCGGCGTAACGTTGAAGCCGGCGAGGAGTTCTTCATCCTTGATGCGACCGACCGGGAGAACCCGGTCCCGGATGCGCCGGATTTCTGGATGTTCGACAACCGGACCGTCGGCGCCATGAGCTACGACGATCAGGGAAAGTACCTCGGCACCGACTTCCTGGCCGTCGAGCACGTGCGCGAATTCGTCGCCTACCGGGACGCCGCGCTGGCGCACGCGGAGCCGTTCGCCGAATGGTGGGCGAAGTACAGCGAGTGAACAGAACCAACCTGGGAACGGCACTGCGGGCACTGCGGCAGGCATCAGGCAAGGAGGCCAAGGCCGTCGCCCGCAGCGCGGTCATGTCTGCGAGCAAGCTGAGCAAGATCGAGAACGGGCGGGTGGCGCCGACGGTCGTGGACGTCGATCGCATCCTCACCGCCATAGGCGTCTCGGACGAGGTCAAGACGGAGTATCTGGCGGCAGCCCGGGCAGCAGCGACGGAAGCCGTGGCGTGGCGCGAGTACCGACGCCTCGGCTATCACAGGAAGCAACAACAGATCATGGCACTCGATCAGTCCATGACCACACTGAAGCTCTTCCAGCCGTCATTGGTTCCCGGCCTGCTGCAGACGCCGGAATACGTCCGTTCTGTTCTGGCCAGAAAGAACCTGGGAGAGGAATCTCTCAGCCGTACGGTCGGTGCTCGTATCGAGAGGCAAGGAGTCCTCTATGATTCCGCCAAGACTCTGAGCTTTGTCATCACCGAGCCAGTTCTTCGCTGGCGCATACTTCCGGCTGCCATGATGTACGGGCAGCTCGACAGAATCATCTCGGTTTCCCGGTTGCCCAACGTCGATATTCGGGTCGTTCCGCTTGCGGCAGAGCAGGTGGAGGCGCCAGGGCACTCGTTCGTGATCCGAGACGACCGGGTAGTGACGGTGGAGACAGTCCACGCCGAACTCGTCGTCACTGACCCCCGGGATGTCTCCTCCTATCTGGAAAAGTTCGACAGATTCGCAGAGATGGCCGCTGCCGGAGATTTGATGCGGGTGCTGATCGAGCAGATTCGAGATGAGTATCTGCAGGGATAGCAAATGGCTGGCGCGCAACCTCCTCCCACGGATCCCGAGACAGATTCTTTCCAGAACTGGAAATCCATGGACCGACTCGGGCTTTGCGACCTACCTTGGTTCTCGTCCGGAGGAGCCACCGTCACGGGGAGCCACGACATGGCCGAAGTCACGAGACTTTCACAGCCCGAACCGGCGATACCGCACAGTCGGCGTAACTGGGCGGCAGCGCTTCGCAAGATCCAGAACGGCCCGTCTCAGCTGGACCCAACGGCTGGTTCTCTCATCGAACTGGTTCGTGAGGAAGGCGGGTGGCCGCCGTACATCTACCCTTCAGCCGACTCGGCCACAACGGAAAATTCCGTCCGATCGATTCGTTCGCCGACTCAGTGACAGGATCGGCTGTGGCTGAGGCGTGGGTGCCCAGGGTCGGGCAGCGGGTGTACGAGCGCGGGACCGGGGCCGCCGTCCAGGTGATGGAGATCTGCCAGTTCAGCGTCTACATCCGGCCGTTGAGGGGTGGGCGGGTACGGGTTGTCCGCGTCTCCGACCTCATTCCACCGGACGACGCGCCCGGTGGCTTTTTCGACCGGCAGGCCGCGCGCGGGTAGTTGTCGCGCCGGCTGTTGAACAACGAGACCTGGAAAGGGGAAATTCATGTCCATCGCACCCTTGAACCGTCGCCCCCAGGGCGGCCACATCTTCGACCGACCTGAGTCGCGCCTGCCGCTGAGCACGGCCGGAGCCACTCCGCTGCCCGCGCTGGACGACCGGCTCGGACCCGGAGATCCCTTCGCGTTCCGGTTCCTCGTCCCGGTCACCGGTGCGGGTGGCATCCTGCCGTCCGGGCTCGTGTACGACGAGGACTCGCAGACCTGCACCTACGAGGGTCTGCCACCCGGTGTCTACATGACCAGCACGCCGCCCAAGACCTTCGGCCCGACGCAGCCCAGCGGTCAGATGGACGCGCCGGACGACCCCGGAAGCAGCAACGACTGACATGGCGGATTCCGGTACCGTCCTCGTCCTCACCGGAGCGTTCGATCCGACCGCCGACCTCGTGGTCGAGGAACTCAACCGACGTGCGGTGCCGGTCTTCCGGGCCGACACGGCCTGGTTCCCGTCGAGGCTGGCGCTGGCCGCCGGCCTCGACGGGAACGGCTGGCACGGCACGCTCGCCACGAACCACCGCTCGCTCGACCTGGCCACCGTCCGCGCGGTCTACTACCGCCGGCCCACACCCTGCGAGTTCCCGGCGTCCATGCCGCCGGAGGCCCGCGCGGTGGCAGTCGCCGAGGCCCGGCGCGGCTTCGGCGGCATCCTCTCGGCGCTTCCGGCCCGGTGGCTGCCGCCGCCGGGCCGGGCTGCGGACGCCGAGTACAAGCCACTTCAGCTCCGGGTGGCCGCCGAATGCGGTCTGCGGGTGCCGCGGACACTGATCACCAACCGACCCCAGGAAGCGAGGGAGTTCGCCGACCGGATCTGCGGTCCCGTGGTCTACAAACCGTTCACTCCGATCCGGGGGACGGTCGACGGGCAGTCGATGGCGGTCTACGCGACTCTGCTCCGGCCCGGCGACATCGGCCACCCCTCCATCGCCACCACGGCTCATCTGTTTCAGGAGTGGGTACCCAAGGCGTACGAGGTCCGGCTGACCGCAGTGGGCAGACGGATCTTCGCCGCCGAAATTCACGCCACCTCGGTAGCGGCCAGGACGGACTGGCGCAGTGACTACGACAACCTGACCTATCGCGTGTGCAGCCCACCAGCAGACGTGACCGCCGGAGTTCACCGCGTGCTCGACCGACTCGGGCTGCCGTACGGCGCGTTCGACTTCGTTGTCACACCGTCGGGCGAGTGGACATTCCTTGAGGTCAATCCCAACGGGCAGTACGGGTTCGTCGAGCAGGCGACCGGGCTGCCCATCACCGCCGCAGTGTGCGATCACCTGGAAGGGGTCACCGCATGATCGGCGAGGACCAGCGACTCGTCGCGGCCCGCGTCAGGCTGGCCGAGGAGGTCGAGCGACATTGCGCACTGCTCTCCTCCCGGGTGGTCGAGGCGTTCCTCAACGTGCCGCGGTATCCGTTCGTGCCGGTGTTCTACCGGCACGAACGCGAGTTGTACCGGCCTTGGCGGGGCACGGACGACGCCTGGCTGGAAGCCGTGTACACGGACCGGGTCCTGGTCACCGAGGTGGACGGTGTGCACGCCGAGGACGCGCCGGACGACGGGGTGCACGGGGTGGCCACGTCCTCGTCCACGCTGCCCGGTCTGATGGCCGACATGCTGGACGCGCTCGATGTCCGCGCCGGCGACCGGGTGTTGGAGATCGGTACGGGCACCGGGTACAACGCCGCCCTGCTCTGCCACCTGGCGGGCGACCGCAGCGTCACCACGGTGGACCGCACCGAACGCCTGGCCGCAGCCGCCCGCGAGCGGCTGCGCGGGGCGGGGTTCGCACCGGCCGTCCTCCGGGCGGACGGCGCGGCCGGGTACCCGGACAGGGCCCCCTTCGACCGGATCATCGCGACCTGCTCGGTGCGGCGCATCCCGCAGGCCTGGCTCGACCAGTGCGCGCCCGGTGGGCTCCTGGTCGCCCCGATCGACGGCACCCTCGGGAGCGGGGCGGTGGTCTGCCTGACCAAACTGCCCGACGGCCGTGCGGTCGGGCGGTTCCTCGCCCGACCGGCCGCCTTCATGCCCCTGCGGTCGGACGGGGCAAGGCCACTGGTCCGACCCGGCCGTGTCGAAGGCAGGGCCCGAGCGACGGACATCGGCGCCCGGGCCCTGGACGACCACGGCTTCTCGTTCTGGGCAGGCCTCCACCTGCCGCCGACCGTCGTCCGGCGCGGCACCGTGCTCCTCGACCCGGCGGACGGCTCGGCCGCCGAGGTGCGGGACCACCCCGGCCGGCCGTCCACGGTGACCACGGCCGGGCCGCAGGATCTCTGGCGGGCCGTCGAGGCCGCCCACACCGCCTGGCAGCACCACCACCGCCCGCGCCGCGAGTGGCTCTCCATGGAGGTGTCGGCGGGCGGTCAGCGAATCGGGCACATGGCGCCGGACGGGACATCGATGTGGTGGGCCCGCTGAATGTCCGGAGCCGCGCTGCGCAGGAAGTCGGGCCGGCCGACTTCCTGCGCAGCGGTGGCGGATCAGCAACGGTGGCGGGCGGGAGAATGGCGGTGCCGACGATCAGAGAATCGAGCGCCCTCATGGGCGGGATGTTCGGCACGTTCGCCGGGGGCGTCCAGGAGTGGTACCACTTCGACCGGAGCATTCCGCCGGCCCCCTTCTCGTTCCTTCCGGTGCGGGCATCCGTCCGCCACCGAGACCCGAGGTTCCTGAAAGACACGCCGAATCTCGCTGCGGCACTGGCCGCTGCTGAAGACGATGGGCGGGACGTGTTCGAGCACATCCCCTGTGACTGGAAGGCAGTACGAGCATGGGCGAGTTCGCTTCCTGTCCCCCGGAAGCCGTGACGGCCGCGGAAGGTGTTTGCGGGCCGGTCGAGCTGAAAGAGATCACCGACCGACGCGGCTCTGCGGTCTGGAAGGCCACCGGCCCCATGGCCACTGTCGCCATCAAGTTCGGGAGAGGGGAGGCCGCTGAGGTGACAGCGCGAGAGGCGTCGGTTCTGGATCAGCTTTCCGGCTACACGGTCACGGCATGCCGGGCTGGTGAGGCCGTCTGGTTCGTCACCCCGTGGCTGGCTGGGCGATCCACCTGGGAGGTCTTCCGAGCCGCCCGAGAGGGAGCTGCCGGCCGCCCGATCGCGCTGACCGGAGCAGTCGATCTGTGTCGCGCGGTCGCCGGTCTCCATGCCGCCGGCTGGGTGCACGGCGATCTGCAGCCGTCGCACGGCATCCACACCGAGAGCGGGGCGAAGCTGATCGACTTCGCCTGGTCATGGCAGGAGGGGACAACGCCCTGGACCTCCTTCCAGGGCGCCATGGTGCACCTGATGGCACCGGAGCTGGCCGCCTGGGTCTCCGCCGGATCGCAGCCGGTCAGGACGTCACCGGCCGCGGAGGTCTACGCCCTGTCGGGAGTTCTCTGGACCTGCTCGACCGGCGCCTGGCCGCTCGACTATCAGGCAGCCGGAATCGACCGGGAGAAGGTCGGACCCGAGGGGCTGCGCGACTCCATCGCGACGGGGCGCCTACCTCTCTCCCTGGCGACGCCGTGGCCGGAGCTTCAGGACGTGCTTCGCCCCGTGCTGCTCTCCGGGCCGGCTGATCGGCCGACCGCCGCCGAGCTAGGTGACACCTTGGCCGCGGTGATCACGTGATCCGGCTGCGGGAGCTGCGGGCCGGGGATGAGCAGGCTCTCCAGCAGATCTACAGTCCCGAGTCAGTCAGGTATCTGGCCCGGAATCCGATGAGTGAGGATGAAGCCAAGACTTACGTCAGCCGGGCCGTACTGAATTCCGGCCAGTCACCTCGAACGCATTTCACCGTCGGCCTTGAAGCGGCCGGCGGCCTGGTGGGAGTTGCCAAGCTGGGCATAGTCCAGGGTGCTGGCACGCTGAGCTACATCCTGCGACCGAACGCCTGGGGCCAGGGCTACGCCACCGAGGCGGCCGGGCGTGTTCTGGCCCTGGCCTTCGACGTTCTGCGCCTGCCAATCGGGCGGGCCAAGCACCACCCGGACAACCCGGCTTCCGGCCTCGTGCTGGCCAAGGCCGGGTTCACCCACATCGGGGCGGAGGGCGGATTCGAGCGTTACGAAGTTCGATCGTTTCGTCCGTGACCGGGTACAACACGTCCGATCCCTCTGAGGTGAACGTACGACGGAGACCAGCAGCCGGGCCCTGGACCACCACGGCCTCTCGTTCTGGGCAGGCCTCCACCCGCCGGACGGCACCTCGACCTCGTGGACCCGCTGAAAGCCCTTAGCCCCGCTGCAAGCCCTCAGCCGCTGCGCAGGAAGTCGGACCGGCCGACTTCCTGCGCAGCGATAACTGATCCCATCTGGAAGCCCATTCCCCGGTCACGGGGGACCACGAGGTGGTGTTCGCACTCCTGGCCGACTCCGCCCTCACCTGTCGCTGAGAGCGCGGAGAGCCCGCAGCAGGACGGCTGCTGCGGACTCTCCGGCCTCCCGCTACAGCCTGTGCCCTGCCATCAGGCCGGCCGGCTCCGGCACGGGCCGGGCTTCCCGCTGGAGAAAGAACACCTTCGCCCCGCGGCGCTCCGCGACCCGCAGCAGCTCCCAGCCCTGCGCCTCCTGGTAGTAGCGGGAGAGCTGTTCCTGCCCGGTGCCGCGCCGGACCCAGGTGAGGCCCCGCGCGGCAGCCCGGTCCAGGGACCACCAAGCGATCAGCCGACCGAGCCGATGAGGGTTCGGCACGGTGAAGGTGGTCGCAAGGAAGAGGGACGGTTCGTTCCTCTCCTCGCCGGTGAACGCCCACTCGGGCAGGGCTTCGTTGCCGTAGTGCGATGTGCAGCCGACGATGCCCTCGGTTTCGTGCTCCAGCACCCAGACCGGGAACGAGGGGTTGCCGGCCTGGGAGCCGTACTCCTCGGCCATGTCGGCGCACTGGCCCAGTCCTCGCACGGACAGCCACGCGGACCGGGCTCGAACCACGGCGGCGATCGGATCGGCATCAGCGACCGTTGCCTCACGCACCTGATACACCAGCGCTCTCCCTTCGGCACACCCGGTGCCGAGCCTATGGGCGCGGGCGTCATCGACACGCCGAAGCCGCACGAGGCTCCTTCCCGGCCCGCCGGCAGGTGCTCAAGGGCACGGCACAGACCAAGTTGGTTGAGTACAGCAAGACTGAGAGGGAGGCCGCGCCGACGATGTTCTCCCGGACGATCCACACCACGAGGCCTACGGGCGGCTCCCGGAGATCTGGTTCACGAACGGCTGGCTCACCTGAGCCTCCCGGAGAACGAGACGGCCATGGAGGTCATGGCCGAACTATTGGAGGGCTTCTTCCGTGCTGCTCAGCGATGACGCCTTTGACCAGCTCTTCCAGAACTTTCACTCCTCCGCCTTCAAGATGGAGACGAAGGACCGCTACGACGTCGAAGACGAACGCAAGGAGCTCAAAGGCTTCCTTGCGGGTGCGAAGATGCCGGACGCCTGGGCGGACAGTCCATGGGTTCGGTCCATGACCGGGACCGGGAAGGTACTGCAGCGGGTCCACATCCTCCGGTCCCCGCTGACCGACTATCTCCGGTTCGAACTCGGCTGGGGCTACGTCGGAAACGTCCGGGCCGGCGAGGACATCCGAATTCTCGATCTCGCGGACAAGCAGATCGACGGCCTGCCCGACCACGACTTCTGGCTGTTCGACGACTCCCGCGTCTACAGGATGCACTACAGCAGCGATGACGAGTTCCTGGGCGCCGAGCTGCTGGGTCCGGAATCGCTCCCGCGGTACCGGGCCTACCGGGACCTCTCGTGGCGGCACGCCGCGCCGTACACCGAATACTGGCAGCACCGCACTTGACCGAGAAGGACAACGCGGAGCCGGGAAGCCCGTAGCCCCGCCGCGCAGGAAGTCTGACCGGCCGACTTCCTGCGCGAGGGTGTCGGGTCACCGTCGGCGGTGAGTGCGGCGGGGAGAATGACAGGGCCCGACCGATGACCAGAGAATCGAGCGCCCCGTGCCGACGGACGCAGCCGTGATCCGCAGTGACGTGCCCGGGTCGTTCGCGCGGGCGGTGTTCCACGAGCGGCACCCGGAGCTGATCCGGCGGGTGCTGGCCGCGCTGCCGTACGGGCCCGGTGAGCGGGCCGCGCTGGAGCGGCTGCTGGCGGAGAGCACCGGCGGCGTGCTGGAGCCGCTGGACGAGGACGCGCACGACCACGCCGCATGGCTGGCGTGGGGTCAGAACCTCTGGGGGCGGCCCTGGGGGGAGGCGCCGTTCCTGTGGGCGGAGAGCTACTTCTACCGGCGGCTGCTGGAGGCCACGGGCTACTTCCGCCCCGGCGCGTGGCAGGGCATCGACCCGTTCGGGCCGTTCAAGGCGGCCGAACTGGCGACGGCGCCGGCGGGTGGGGGTGACGGCCCGCCGGAGGCGCTGCTCGCCGCCTCGCTGTGGGGAAACCGGGCCGACCTCGGGTTCCGGATCACGGCGGGCGGGGCGGGCCGGGCGGCGGAGGGGGCCGACGCCGACGCGCTGCTGGTCGACGACGGGCCCGCGCTCTGGGCGGAGCTGGAGCGGACGGCGGGCGGCCTGGTCTGCGTCGTCGCGGACAACGCCGGGCGGGAGCTGCTGCCGGACCTCGCCCTGATCGACCACCTGCTGACCCGCGGACTGGCGGGAGAGGTGGCGCTGTACGTGAAGCCCCAGCCGTACTTCGTGTCGGACGCGACCATGACCGACGTCCTGGCGGCCGTCGACCACCTGCGGGCCGCGGCCGTGGGCGGGCGCCTGCGACGGGCGATGAACGACGGCACGCTCGTCGTCCGCACCGATCCGTTCTTCTGCGCGCCGCTGCCGTTCCACGACCTGCCGGCCGGGCTCCGGGCGGAGTTCGCCGGCGCGGCGCTCACGATCGTCAAGGGCGATCTCAACTACCGCCGCCTGGTCGGCGACCGGTACTGGCCGCCGACCACGTCGTTCGCCGGGGCCGCCGGGCACTTCCCCTCCTGCGTCGCGGCGCTGCGCACGCTCAAGTCCGATGTGATCGTCGGGCTCGACGCGGCGACCACCGCGCGGCTGAACGGCACCGGGACGGACTGGCGGACGACCGGGCGGCACGCCGTCGTCCAGGTCCACCGGCTGTCCGGCTCGTGAAACGGGCGCAGGGCAGGGCCTCCGGTTTCGCTACGATTGGGTGGCCCACAGTGGAACTTCGCTCTGTGTGGCAGCCCGGGAGCCGGCAATCCGTGCCGGGCTTCCGTTGCGGCCCCAGACCCTGCGCCTGTCACGGCACTCCGGGGTAGGGGTGCGTGCGGGAGAAATTGGAGCATCCGAGGATGGCTCGGCACCTGATCACCAGCGCCCTTCCGTACATCAACGGGATCAAGCACCTGGGCAACATGGTCGGGTCGATGCTCCCGGCGGACGTCTACTCCCGCTATCTGCGGCAGCGCGGGCACGACGTGCTGTACATCTGCGCGACCGACGAGCACGGCACTCCGGCCGAGCTGGCCGCGCAGGAGGCGGGGCTGCCGGTGGCGGAGTTCTGTGCGCAGGCGCACGGGCAGCAGCGCGCCGTGTACGACGGCTTCCGGCTGTCGTTCGACCACTTCGGGCGCAGCTCCTCGCCGCAGAACCGGGAGATCACCCAGGAGATCGCGCGGGAGCTGCACGCCAACGGGTTCATCGAGGAGCGGGCGATCCGCCAGGTGTACTCCGTCACGGACGGGCGGTTCCTGCCGGACCGGTACATCGTCGGCACCTGCCCGCACTGCGGCTACGACAAGGCGCGCGGCGACCAGTGCGAGAACTGCACCCGGGTGCTGGACCCGACGGACCTGCTGGAGCCGCGCTCGGCGATCAGCGGCAGCGCGGACCTGGAGGTGCGCGAGACCAAGCACCTCTTCCTGCTCCAGTCGAAGCTGACCGACCAGGTCGAGCAGTGGGTCGACGCGCACGGCGACGAGTGGCCGGTGCTCGCCTCCTCGATCGCCCGCAAGTGGCTGACCGAGGGCCTGCAGGACCGCGCGATCACGCGTGACCTGGAGTGGGGCGTGCCGGTGCCGGCCGACGTCTGGCCGGAGCTGGCAGCGGCGGGCAAGGTCTTCTACGTCTGGTTCGACGCGCCGATCGAGTACATCGGCGCCACGAAGGAGTGGGCGGACGCGGCCCCGGCCGGCGAGCTCCGGGACTGGAAGTCCTGGTGGTACGAGGCCGACGAGACCGTCCGCTACACGGAGTTCATGGCCAAGGACAACGTCCCGTTCCACACGGTGATGTTCCCGGCGACCATCATCGGTTCGCACAAGCCCTGGAAGAAGGTCGACTACGTCAAGGCCTTCAACTGGCTGACGTACTACGGCGGCAAGTTCTCCACCAGCCAGAAGCGGGGCATCTTCACCGACGTCGCGCTGGAGCTGCTGCCGGCCGACTACTGGCGCTACTTCCTGATGGCACACGCCCCCGAGTCGGACGACTCCAGCTTCACCTGGGACCTCTTCGCCTCGGTCGTCAACAAGGACCTCGCCGACACCCTCGGCAACTTCGTCAACCGGGTGCTCTCCTTCAGCCGCAAGCGGTTCGGCGACGACGTCCCGGCCGGGCACGCGGCGGGCGAGGCGGAGGAGCGGCTGGGTGCGCAGATCGCCGAGCTGCTGGCCGAGTACGAGGCCCAGCTGGAGGCGCTGAACTTCCGCAAGGCGGCGCAGGCCCTGCGCACGCTGTGGAGCGCGGGCAACGCCTACCTGGACGAGAAGGCGCCGTGGCTCCAGGTGAAGACCGACCCGGAGGCGGCCGCGCTGACCCTGCGCACGGCGATGAACCTGATCCACCTGTACGCGGTGGTCTCCGAGCCGTTCATCCCGGCCGCGGCCGCGGCGATGCGCGAGGCGTTCGCGCTGCCCGCCGACGCGCCCGCGCGGACGCAGGCGTGGGTGAGCCCGGAGGAGGCCCGCGCGCTGGACTTCGTGCCGGCCGGCACGGCCTTCACCGTCCCGCCGGTGCTCTTCGCGAAGATCACCGACGAGGACCTCGCCGCCTGGACCGACCGCTTCGGCGGCGGCGAGTAGCGGGCACCGGGCAACCCGGCACCGGGCAACCGGACGGCCGCCCTTCCGGAGGGAGCGGCGGCTGTCCGTGCAGGGGCGCCCCGTCGCGGTCGGCGACGGGGCGCCCCTGCGGCTTCCCCGGGAGCCGCTCCGCGCCGGGGCCGCAGCCTTCAGGCGGTGGTCTCGGTGGCCAGCCAGGCCAGGTAGCCGGGGGCGGCGGCGAGCACCGGGACGACGATCACCTCGGGGGTGTCGTAGTCGTGCTGCTCGGTGACGAAGGCGGTGAGCCGGTCGGCGAGTTCGGCCCGGGTCTTGAGGTCGACGCGCCACTCGGCGCCCTGCCGGACCTCACCGTCCCACCAGTAGACGGAGTGGATCGCGGAGATCTGGGCGCAGGCGGCCAGCCGGACGCGGACGGCCGAGTCGGCGAGGGCGCGGGCCTTGGTCTCGTCGTCGTGCGTGGTGGTGACCACGACGGCCGCGGCGACGGGGGCGGAGGCGGGGATCGGGGCGGGGATCGGGGCTGCCATGGGGCGACGGTACCGCCGGACGGCGGGGCTCAGGCGGCGCCCGCGGGTCGGCCGAGGGAGCGGCGGGCCGTGTCGAGCAGCGGGGCGAGGTCGGGAACGGCGGCGGCCTCCTCGTCCAGGGCCGTCGTGAGGGTCTCCTCGTAGGTACTGCGGGCCTCCTGGTGACGGGCGCGGCCGGCGGCGGTGATGACGGTGTAGACGCCGCGCTTGTCGTCGGGGCAGGAGTCCCGGTACGTGAAGTCCGCGGCGTTCAGCCGGGCGACCAGACGGGTGACCGAGCTCTGGTTGAGCCCGAGACCGGCGGCGAGGTCCTGCATGCGCAGCTCGCCCTTGGGCGCTTCGGTGAGGAAGCCGAGGGCGCGGTACTCGGAGAGCCCGAGGCCGTGCCGGCGCTGGAGGGCGGTGGCGAGCCGGTTCTCGACGTGGGCGTGCAGGGCGTTGAGCCGGCTCCACATCCGGGCGTCGGACGGTGGCGCCTCCGGGGTCCGGGCATCCGAAGCGCCGCTGGTGGGGCTGGGTTCCGTGGCCATGGGCTGCTCCTGGACGGGCTGGGCGGGTTGACACAGGTTACTTGTACATGCATGCTCTTGCCCAGTCGACATCAATTTGCACATACATGCAACCACTGCCGCTCCATGAACCCGGGGGGTTCCCATGGCCTGGATCTACCTGCTCGTCGCCTCCGTCTTCGAGGTCGTCTTCGCCCTCGCCACCAACGCGACCCACGGCTTCACCGTGCTGGGCCCGTCGCTGCTCACCGCCGCGGCCGCGGCCGGCGGGATCTTCTTCCTCAGCCTCGCCCTGAAGACCCTCGACGTCGGCGTGGGCTACACGGTGTGGACCGGCATCGGCTCGGTCGGCACCGTCGTTCTCGGCTCGGTGATCTTCCACGAGTCGATGAACCTCGGGAAGGCGGCGGCCTTCGTCCTGATCATCGGCGGGGTCCTGGGACTGAAGCTCGCCGACAGGCTCGGCGGCTCCGAGCAGCCGGCCGGCGGC
Organism: Kitasatospora sp. NBC_01560; assembly: GCF_045208415.1. Classification (NCBI taxonomy): domain Bacteria; kingdom Bacillati; phylum Actinomycetota; class Actinomycetes; order Kitasatosporales; family Streptomycetaceae; genus Kitasatospora; species Kitasatospora sp. NBC_01560. The sequence goes on from NZ_CP109364.1 coordinate 4,674,685, forward strand.
TGACCCCGCCCCCTGCCCCACGTCCGCGCTCCCGCCCGTACACCCCGACCCCGCACCCCGCACCCCGACCACCGAAGGAGCACACCCCCCATGGCCTGGTTCTTCCTCGCGATCGCCGTGGTCTTCGAGATCGCCTTCGCCCTCGGCACCAACGCCACCCACGGCTTCACCCGGCTCTGGCCGTCCGTCCTCACCCTGGTGGCGGCCGCGGGCGGCATCTTCACGCTCAGCCTCGCCCTCAGAACGCTGGACGTCAGCGTCGGCTACACCATCTGGACCGGGCTCGGCTCGATCGGCACCGTCGCCTTCGGCGCCCTGATCTACAAGGAGCGGATCACGCTCCCCAAGCTGCTCTCCTTCGCCTCGATCATCGCCGGTGCCGTCACCCTGAAGTTGGCCTCCGGTCTCTGACGGTCCGTCCGTTTCACCCGATCGTGGACTCGCCCCGCCCACCCTCCGTCGGCAAGACTGGCCCGGCCGACGTGAGGGAGGTGGCGGTGAGCGCCGAGGACGAACCCCTGTCCGACTGGTACGCGCGGCGGGCGGGCCGGCGCCGCGCCACCGGGACGCGCGATGCGATCACCCTGGCCCCCGGCCCGCGCCGCGGGGCGCACGTGTTCCGGGACGCCCCGCGACTGGTGGTCGAATGGGACGGCTTCGCGTGGCAGCCGGTCGGCGTGGCGGAGAACTACGCGCAGGCCCACCTGCTGATCGCCCGGGCCGGGACGGCCGCGGCCCTTCCGCAGTCCGACGCCCCGGTGCCCCTGCTGCGCAAGGGCACCGGGCGGCACCGCAAACCCGACCCGGCGGGCTGACCCACCTCCGGGCCGCGCGGCCGGTCGGCGAGGGTCGCACCGGAGGCGGCCACCGGGGGGCACCGGCGCAGGCCCCGGTCAGCCGGCCTTGCGCGCGGTGTGGACGGTGATCGCGGTCAGGTAGAAGGCATCCGGGCGGGCGAGGATGCCGGTGGGCGCCTCGCGGTCGAGCAGGGCGTCGAGGGCCTCCCGGTCGGCCGCGTCCAGCAGCTCGCCGAGCTGGTCCCGCCGCCGGGACAGCTGGGTGTGCAGGTGCTCGCGGCCCGGGAGGCCGAGCGGGGCCGGCCACTCGGCGAGGAAGGTCCGCGAACCGGCGGGGGCGAGCCCGGCGGCGGCCAGCATGGCCGGCCAGTCCTCCACCTCGTCCACGGCGCCCGGCAGTTGGGCGCGCATCGCGGCGAAGGCGTCCTCGTGGGCGGCGTCCAGCCGGGCCTGGAGGCCCGGGCGGCCCAGACCGATGTCGCGCGGGAGGAACCGCAGCGGCAGCCCCCGTTCGGAGACCGCGAGCAGTCCGCCCGGGCGCAGCGCGCCGGCCAGCGCCGTCAACGCGGCCTGCTGGTCGCCGAGATGGTGCACGGCGTTGGAGGACCAGATCAGGCCGGCCGTGCCGAGGCGGTCGAACTCGGCGGGCAGGTCGGCCTGTTGGGTGGAGAGGCGGCCTGCCGAGCGGGTCCGGGCCCGCTCCAGCAGGGCGGGCGACCCGTCGACGGCGACCACCTCGGCCGCCGGGAAGGCCTCGGCCAGCACACCCGCGACGACGCCCGGCCCGCTGCCCACGTCCAGCACCCGGCCGACGGCGGCATTGTTCTGCAGTTCCCGCAGCCACTGCGCGGCCTGCGTGAAGGCCGGGCTGTTCAGTTCGCCCTCGCGCTCCAGGAGGACGGCGAGCGCCGACCAGTCCGGCTCGCCGTGGTGGTCGTGCCCGCCGTGGTTCTGGTGGGCGTGGCCCTGGTGACCCTCCTGGGGGCCGTCGCTCCGGGGGGCGTGCTGGTGTGCGGGGGTGTGGGCGTGGTCCTGCGGCTCGGCGTGCATGGCGTACTCCTTCGGATCGGTACCGGAGTCACCCTGCGGTACCGGGGTCGGCCGGTGGCGGTTCCACGTGCGGCGGCGGTGGGGGTTCACCCGGCGGCGGCGGCGGTTCGAGGTGCATCGACGGTTCGAGGTGCGGCTGCCTCCGGGTTCTGCGTCCCGCTCATGGCGGCCACCTCCACCGCCAGGCTGCGGCGGCACCCCCCGACGCGGCAAGCGTTGTTGCCGGAACCGCAAACGAGTCTGCTCCCGGGCTCCGGCCGCGCCGCCGGTCACCGCGCCTGCTCACCGCGTCCGGCGCCAGTACGAGCGGGTGGCGACGGCCAGGGCCACCCCGTGGACGGCGAAGGCGCCGAGGCCGATCCAGGCGACCAGCAGCACGTCCGCCTCGGTCGGGAAGTCCCCGCGCGGCACGGTCAGCACGCCCGTCGTGGCGAGCGCCGCGTACCCGAGGCCGACGATCCCGTACGGAGCGAGCGTGGCGGCGCCGAGCAGCGCGGGGGCGAGCGGCAGCCAGCGGGGGACGCGGTGACCGCTCAGCAGCAGCGTCCAGCGCGGGAACACCTGACCCCACGGGCGGACCAGGCCCCAGAGCAGGAACACGCCGAGCGCCGCCAGCAGCGCGGTCGCGTCCACCCCCCAGGACTCCAGCGCGAGCCAGAGCCCGGAGGTGCCGTTGCGCTCGGCGACCGCCCGCATCCCGGCCCCGCTCAGGCCGGCGAAGGTGCCACCGAACGCCCAGGTCAGTTTCATCACGACGTACGGCACGAACGCCACGGTCCCGGCCAGGGCCGCCAGTTGCACCGGTCCGGAGGCCGCCGACGGCGCGGAGGGCGCACGTGGCCCGGCCGGACGGTCGGACGCCCGGCCGGTACGCGCGGTGGCCGCCAGCAGCAGGGCGCCCAGTGCGGAGAGCGCCCGCAGGGCGGCCCCCGGCCCGCTGTCCACGGCCTGGTCGAAGATCAGCGTGATGACGTCCATCAGCAGGCTGAACGCCGCCGCTCCGGCCAGCCCGCAGAGCACCCGGAGCACCGACCGCAGTACTGGTCCCACCTCCCGCGCCGCCCGCACCCGGCCGCGGACCGAGACGCCGGCGAGGGTCGCGGCCACGCCGCCCGCCGCGACCGCCCACCCCGTCCACCCGCCGCCGGGCAGCGCCGTGCCGGCGGCCGCGCAGAGCACCCCGAAGCCCGCGTACGCCACTCCCCAGGCGGCCACCCCCGTGCCGTTCCCGGTCCACCCGGGCCCGCCCCGACGCCCCGCCCGGCCCCCCGCCCTGCTGCCTGCCCGGCCCGCCGCCCGCACCGTCACCGGCCCCGCCGCCGGCCCGCCCGTGGTTGTCATACGTCCAGGCTCGCGACGGCCGCCGCCCCGGACCTCCGCCGCCGGGAGGACCTCCTCCCCCGCCGGAGGGATGCGGACCGGCACGGGCCCGACGGGTGCGGCCGGGCCGCGTCGACGGAATGCCCCTTGCCCTGGAGTGCACTCCAGGGCCTAGCGTCGGTGCCCCCGGGCCCGCCCCGGCGCCGCGCCCCGACCGGGGCCGCCGGCCACCCCGTGCACCAACCACCCACACACCAGGGGGACCTGACCCATGCGCTACCGCGTCCTCGGCGGCACCGGCATCGAGGTGAGCACCTACTGCCTCGGCACCATGATGTTCGGCGCGGTCGGCAACCCCGACCACGACGACTGTGCCCGGATCATCCACACCGCCCTCGACCAGGGCATCAACTTCGTCGACACCGCGGACATGTACTCGGCCGGCGAGTCCGAGGAGATCGTCGGCAAGGCACTGCAGAGCCGCGGCAACCGCGACGACGTCGTGCTCGCCACCAAGGTGCACTTCCCGATGGGCGAAGGCCGCAACCGGGGCGGCAACTCGCGGCGCTGGATCGTCCACGAGGTCGAGGAGAGCCTGCGACGGCTGCGCACCGACCGGATCGACCTCTACCAAGTCCACCGGCCCGACCACACCACCGACATCGAGGAGACCCTCGCCGTCCTCGGCGACCTCGTCCGGGCCGGCAAGATCCGCGCCTTCGGCTGCTCGGCCTTCCCCGCCGAGCAGCTCGTCGAGGCCCACCACGTCGCCGAACGGCGCGGCCTGCCGCGCCTGCGCACCGAGCAGCCGCCGTACTCGCTGCTCGCCCGGGGCATCGAGCGCGAGGTGCTGCCGGTGGTGCAGCGGCTCGGCATGGGCGCGCTGACGTGGAGCCCGCTCGCCTCCGGCTTCCTCACCGGCCGCTACCGCAAGGGCCGCCCGATCGACCTGAGCACCGGTCGGGCCGCGCTCACCCCGGCCCGCTTCGACCCGGCTCTGCCGGGAACCGCGGCCAAGCTGGACGCCGTCGAGAAGCTCACCGCGCTCGCCGACGACCTCGGCCGCACCCTGCCCGAGCTGGCGCTCGCCTTCCCGCCGGCTCACCCCGCCGTCACCTCGGTGATCATCGGTCCGCGCACCGGGGAGCAGCTGGCGGCCGCGCTCAAGGGCGCCGACCTCGTCCTGGACGACGCCACCCTGGACCGCATCGACGCGATCGTCCCGCCGGGCACCGACCTCTACCGCCCGGACGGCGTCTGGCAGCCGCGGGCCCTGGCCGACCCGGCGCTGCGGCGCCGCCCGGCCGGCGACCGGGCGGCGGCGTAAAGGGTCAGCGGGGCAACTGGGCTCTCTGGGCGGGGCTCAGGCCCCCGGCAGGAGCTCCTCCGCCGTCCAGGCGAGGGCATCGGGGAGGGCCTCCGCAGCGACCGGGAACCAGAGCGAGCAGGAGCTCAGGCCCGCCTCGCCCAGCTCGCCGAGCGCGTGCCGGATGCTCTCCGCCGACGCCGCCGGGCCGCCGAGCGGAGTACCGGGGGCACCGGCGGGCGGCGTGTGGCCGGGCGGCACGAGGAAGGCGCCGGCGGTCAGCTCCAGGGTGGCCGGGTCGCGGCCGGTCTCCTCACCGAGGTCGGCCAGCCGGCCCCGGACGGCGGCCAGGCCGGCCGGGTCGACCCCCGAGCCGTGCCAGGCGTCACCGAACCGGAGCGCCCGGCGCAGTGCCGCGTCACCCTGGCCGCCCACCCAGACCGGCGGTCCGGACGGGCGCAGCGGCGGCACCCCGAGCCGGACGGCGCCCTCCCCCCGCCACAACTCCCCTATCACCACGAGCTGTTCGTCCACCAGCCGGCCGCGCCCGGGGAACGGGACGCCGACCGCCGCGAACTCCCCGGCGTCCCAGCCGGTGCCGACGCCCAGGCTGAACCGGCCGCCGGAGAGACGGTCCAGCGTCGCGGCCTGGTGGGCCAGGAGCACGGGATTGTGGAGCGGCAGGATCAGCACACTGGTCGCGATCCGGATCCGCGAGGTGGCGCCCGCGACGGCGGAGAGCAGCACCAGCGGGTCGTGCGACAGCCCGACCTCGGTGGCGAGCACGTGGCTGCCGGCGATGACGTGGTCGAACCCGAGGCGTTCCGCCGTCCGCGCGGCCTCCAGCACCCCGTCGAGATCGGCCACCGACCGCGGCCAGAGGCGGTGCGGTGCGACACCCAGCTTCATGCTTCCCCATTTCGACGCCGTGGAACTGACGTACGGTCAACCCCGCTCCCCGGCAGGGCGTTCCCGCGACACGCCGGAACGAACGGCGGGGCCGGCACGGACGGCGGGGCCACCCGGCCGCCTACCGCCGCAGCAGGTCCACCACGCCGGTGAGATCCTCCTCGCCGGCGCCCTCCGCCAACCGGCGCGCCATCAACGCGAAGTAGGGCGAGAGCAGCTCGGCACTGATGCCCTGCTCCTCGGCGGTGCGCAGGAAGGTCGGCGTCCCCGCGACCTGCATCGCGAGGTTGGAGACCACCCCCCGGGTGTAGTCGCCGCTCTCCAGCTGCGCGGCGGTCGTCGCCACCGAGCCGGACATCGCGGTGATCCAGGAGGCCAGCAGCGGAGCCAGTTCGGCCGGCGCCACGGACTCCTTGCCGATCAGCGCGAAGGCATGCGCGACGCCGGCGAACATGCCGTACATCGCACTCAGCAGGGCCACGTCGTACAGCGCGGCGAAGCCCGGGTCCGTGCCCACCCACGTGGTGCCGGCCGGGACGGCGAGAGTGGCGCGGTGCTCGTCGAAGAGTTCGCGCGAGCCGCTGTAGAAGACGTACGGACCGGCCGCCGGGACGCCGATCATCGGCGGGACGGCCATGATCCCGCCGTCCAGGTAGCGGGCGCCGCGGCCACGGGCCCACTCGGCACGGGCACGGGCCTGGCCGGGCGTGCCGGTGACCACGTTGACCAGGTCCTTGCCGGTCAGGTCGACCCCCTCCAGCGCCGCCTCGACGGAGGCGTCGTCGAGCAGGCAGACGACCACCAGCCGGCCGGCCCCGACCGCCTCGGCAACGGTGGCGGCGACGGCGGCGCCCTCGGCGGCCAGCGGTTCGGCCCGGGCCGGGGTGCGGTTCCAGACGGTCAGCGGATGGCCGGCGGCGAGCCAGCTGCGGGCGAGCGCCGTCCCCATCGCGCCGAGGCCCAGCAGGGTGACGGGGGCCGGGGCGGGGGCCGGGGCCGGGGCGGCGGAGGCGTGCGGGGCCGGGGCGGCGGCACTCCGTTCCAGGGTGCTTGCCAGGGTGTTCGGCAGAGTGTTCGGCAGAGTGCTCGCCAGGTGTCGTGCCACGTTCTGTTCCATGCCGACCAGGCTCGCCGCCGGCCCCGCAGGTGCTCAAGTACGCACTTCGAAGTGAGTGGTTACCCTGGGGTGAGCGAGCAGGTGGGAGGGGTGGGGCATGGCGACGGTGCCGAGGCCGGGCGCGTACATCTGCGGGATCGACGCCGCGATGGACGTGATCGGCGGCAAGTGGAAGGTGCTGATCCTGTGGGCGCTGGACGAGCGCCCGAGCTGCCGGTTCGGCGAGCTGCGCCGCCAGGTGCCGGGGATCACCGAGAAGGTGCTCGCCGCCCACCTCCGCGAACTGGAGGCGGACGGCATCGTGCACCGCGCCTCGTACGACGAGGTGCCGCCGCGGGTCGAGTACTCGCTGACGCCGGCCGGGGTGCGGCTCAACGCGGCGCTGGCCCCGCTGGGGGCCTGGGGTCGCGAGCACGTCCCCGGCGTGCAGCCGCACCCCGGGCAGGGCTGAGACCGGCCGAGACCGGCCGAGGCCGGCTCAGGCGATCGCGGCCGCCACGATCGCGGCCACCGCGAGGTTGCAGCTGGCCGAGACCCAGACCGCCGGGTGCGGCTCGGGGTCGACCAGGATCGAGCCGAGCCGGCCCGGCGTGACGAGGTCCACCAGCCAGAACGCGACGGCCATCAGCACCAGCCCGAGCAGGCCGAAGCAGGCCGTGGAGAGCAGGCCCTTCCCGAACTCCTCGTAGGTGTAGAGGATCGCGGTGAAGACGATGCCGCCGATGCCGAGCAGCGCCGAGCTGAGCAGGACGGCGGCGTTGCGGTTGCGCTCGACCCAGATCTGGTGGCCGAGCCTGCCGGGCGTCAGCACGTCCACCAGGCCGACCCCGAGGAGCAGCAGCACCACGCCGACGCCACCGAAGGCGGCGGCCACGCCGAGGCCGTGCAGGATGTCGTTCACAGTGGTGTCCCCCCGGGTCCAGCGGTCAAGGATCGGCAAAACATATCCCATGGCCGCGCGGCCCGGGCGGGGACATCGTGCAGCCGGGGAGGGTCCGGGCCGCCGGTCCGGGGCGCCGGGGCGGTCAGTCCTCCTCGGTCAGATGGTCGACGCAGGCCGCCACCGCGAGCAGCAACCCGGTGTCGGCCCCGTCGGCGATCTCCACGCCGTAGGTGTCGCGGATCCGGAACCACTTGCGGGAGATCCGGGCGAGCTCGTCGCCGTGGCCGTTCTCGATCCGGTAGTCCTTGTCGATGAGGTCCCCGTGGATCTTCAGCTCGCCGCCACCGGCCAGCTCGACGAGGTACTTGTCGCGGAACGGCGTGAACAGCTTCTCCCGCACCGTCGCCACCGTGTCGCCGTCGGCGTTCTCGATCCGCATCGCGTCCCGGACGGTGAACGCCTTCTCCTTCACCACCGCGACCACCCGGCCGTTCGCGTCCTTCAGCTCGAAGGTGTCCCGCAGCCTCAGCACCTTGCCGTCCACCAGGAACGCCTTCTCGCCGCGGTCGTCCTCGATCCAGTAGTCGTCACCGATCGCGAACAGCTTCTCCCGCACCAGGTACCGCACCGTGCCTCCTCCTCATCGACTGCCCCCGCCCGCCATTCGACCCGATCCGTCACCCGGCGGGCGGCAACGCCACGCACCGGCGTTCAATACCCGCATGCCCCCTGTGACAGCCGCCATGCTCCGTACCGACCGGCTCGACCTCGTCCCGCTCGGCCCCGGACACGCCGACGAGATGGCCGCCGTGCTCGCCGATCCGGCCCTGCACGCCTTCACCGGCGGCGCGCCGGACACCGCCGACGCGCTGCGGGCCCGGTACGCCCGGCTGGCCGCCGGCTCCCCCGACCCCGCCGTGGCCTGGGGCAACTGGGCCCTGCGGCTGCGCGCCGACGGGCGCCTGGCCGGTTACGTCCAGGCCACCGTCGGCCCGGACACCGCCGAGCTGGCCTGGGTCGTCGGCACCCCGTGGCAGGGCCGCGGGCTGGCCGCCGAGGCCGCCCGCGCCGTTCTCGGCCACCTCCGGGCGGCCGGCACCACCACCGTGCTCGCCCACATCCACCCCGACCACCCGGCCTCCGCCGCCGTCGCCCGCTCCCTCGGCCTCGCGCCCACCGACGAACGGCAGGACGGTGAGGTCCGCTGGCGGCTGGTGCTGACGGAGCAGCCCGAACCGCCGGAGCGCAGCTGACCCCGCCGGGCCCGGACCCCGGCCCGACTCCCCGGCCACCCCCGGCCCGACTCCCGCCCACGCCCGGCCACGCCCGCTTCCCGCCACGCCCCGCCCGACCACACGGAACCATCACAGTCAGCCACCGGATGGTCAAGAACAGGCAAGGTCGGTCATGATGTCGGTGCCCCGATCCGAGGGCGCCCCACCGGTGCCCCGACGACCTCGCAGCCCGCCCGGAGACTCGCCATGCGCAGACTGACCCACGCCGAATTCCTCGCCATGAGGAGGTTCGACGCACTGGACGGCCTGCGCGCGATCGCCGCCGTGATCGTGGTCTTCTTCCACTACGGCGGCCCGCAGTCGAAGTTCCTCTCCGGCTGGATCGGGGTGCACACCTTCTTCGTCCTCTCCGGCTTCCTCATCACGACCCTGATGCTCCGTGAGAAGGACCGGACCGGGCGGATCTCGCTGCGGAACTTCTACATCCGGCGGATCTTCCGGATCGTGCCGCTGTACTACGTCGGACTGCTGATCACCATGGTCGCCGTCTACAAGTCGGGGTACAGCTGGAACGTCCTGATGGACCACCTGCCGCACTACCTCGGCTTCATGAACGAGTACCACCTGGCGGGCGACACCCCGTACCTGCACACCTGGACCATCGGCATCGAGCAGAAGTTCTACCTGGTCTGGCCGCTCGCGCTGATCCTGGTCAGCCTGATCTCCAGCAAGCTCCGCGTCCCCCTCGCCGTCGTCGCCATCGGGCTCGTCCTGATCCGGTACAACGACACCTGGAAGGGGATGGGCATCCACTACTCGGTGCTGCTCACCGGCGCCCTGCTCGCCATCGTGCTGCACCACCGACGCGGGTTCGCCCTGCTCAGCCCGCTCACCCACCCGGTGGTCGGCGTGGTCGTCGCGGCCGGCTTCGTCGTCCTGCACCAGCACATCCCGGACCTCACCGCCTACTTCGGCGACGAGCAGCCCACCGTCTTCCTCTACGGCATCGGCGTCGCGATCCTGCTGCCCACCCTGCTGAGCCCCGGCCCGGGCCGCTGGATCCTCTCGCAGCGACCCCTGGTGTTCATCGGCGAGCGCTCCTACGGCCTCTACCTGCTCCAGGCCGCGGCCGTGCCCGTCACCGCCACCCTGGCGCCGTGGATCCCCGGGCAGACTCCGAAGTTCGCCGCCGCCGCCTGCGTGGTCGCGCTCTTCGCGGCCGACGCGCTGCACCGCCGCGTGGAGACCCCGATGATCGACGTCGGCCGCCGCCTGATCACCTGGTTCGACGCCCGCGCCACCCGCCGGGGCCCGGACGCCGCCGCCGGGACCGGCACGGGCACCGGCACGGGCACCGACACGGGCACCGACACGGGCACCGGGCCGAAGGCCGACCCCCGCACCGACCCGGTCCTCACCGGCCGCCCCCAGTAGCGCCGCGGGCCTCCCGCCACCACGGCCGCCGCCCCCGTCCGCCCCCACCGGGCAGCCGGGGGCGGCGGCCGTTCGCACCCCGCGGGCCGGGCGGGGACGGGTGCCCGGAATGCGGACGGGGCCCGTGCGGTTTGATGGGGTTATGGCATCTCGTGCACGTGTACGCGCCCCCGAGCTGGTCGGGGCAGGCGGTTGGCTGAACACCGGCGGCAAGGAGCTGGCGCTCGCCGACTTCCGCGGCAAGATCACCATCCTGGACTTCTGGACCTTCTGCTGCATCAACTGCCTGCACGTCCTGGACGAGCTGCGCGAGTTGGAGGAGAAGCACCGCGACACCGTGGTGATCGTGGGCGTGCACTCCCCCAAGTTCGTGCACGAGGCCGACCACCGGGCCGTGGTGGACGCCGTGGCCCGGTACGAGGTGCACCACCCGGTGCTGGACGACCCGGCGCTCGCCACCTGGAAGCAGTACGCGGTGCGGGCCTGGCCGACGCTGGTGGTGATCGACCCGGAGGGCTACGTGGTCGCCCAGCACGCCGGCGAGGGCCACGCGCACGCCATCGCCCGGCTGGTGGAGGAGCTGGAGGCGGAGCACGCCGCCAAAGGCACGCTGCGGCGCGGCGACGGGCCGTACGTGGCGCCGGAGCCCACCGCGGGCGACCTCAAGTTCCCCGGCAAGGCCGTCCGGCTGCCGGACGGGCACTTCCTCGTCGCCGACTCCGGCCACCACTCGCTGGTCGAGCTGGCCGAGGACGCCGAGACGGTGGTCCGCCGGATCGGCGACGGGGTGCGCGGGCTGGTGGACGGCACCGCCCCGCGGTTCAGCGAGCCGCAGGGGCTGGCGCTGCTGCCCGAGGGCCCGGTCCGGGACGCCCTGGGCGTGGACGTGATCGTCGCCGACACCGTGAACCACGCCCTGCGCGGCGTCCGGCTGGCGGACGGCAGCGTCACCACGCTGGCCGGCACCGGCCGGCAGTGGTGGCAGGGCTCCGCCACCGACGGCCCGGCCCGCGAGGTGGACCTCTCCTCGCCGTGGGACGTCGCCTGGTTCGACGACAAGGTGTGGATCGCGATGGCCGGCGTCCACCAGCTCTGGGCCTACGACCCGGCGGCCGGCACCGTGGGCGTCGCGGCGGGCACCACCAACGAGGGCCTGGTCGACGGACCGGCCGCCGAGGCCTGGTTCGCCCAGCCGTCCGGCCTGGCCGTCTCGGCGGACGGCGAGAAGCTCTGGGTGGCCGACGCGGAGACCTCGGCGCTGCGCTGGGTTTCACGTGGAACCGGGGAGGTGCAATCCGCCGTCGGCACGGGCCTGTTCGACTTCGGGCACCGGGACGGCGCGGCCGGCCAGGCGCTGCTCCAGCACCCGCTCGGCGTCACCGTGCTGCCCGACGGCTCGGTGGCCGTCAGCGACACCTACAACCACGCGCTGCGCCGCTTCGACCCGGCGAGCGGCGAGGTCAGCACGCTGGCCACCGACCTGCGCGAGCCGTCCGGGGCCGTTCTGGTGGACGGCGACATCGTGGTGGTCGAGTCGGCCCGGCACCGGCTGACCAGGCTGCGGCTGCCCGAGGAGGCCGTCCGGGTGGAGTCGGTCGCGCACCGCACCCGGCGGGCCGCGACCGAGGTCGCGCCGGGCGTGCTCCGGCTGGACGTGGTCTTCCAGGCGCCGGCCGGCCAGAAGCTGGACGAGCGCTACGGCCCGTCCACCCGGCTGCTGGTCAGCTCGACCCCGCCGGAGCTGCTGGTCTCCGGTGCGGGCGCGGACTCCGCGCTCTCCCGCGAGCTGGTGCTCTCCGACGAGCTGACCGAGGGCGTGCTGCACGTCTCGGCGATGGCCGCGTCCTGCGACGACGACCCGGAGATCGAGTACCCGGCCTGCCACGTGCACCAGCAGGACTGGGGCGTCCCGGTGACGCTGACCGCCGACGGCGCCCGCCGGCTGCCGCTGGTGCTGGCCGGCATGGAGTAACGCCCGCGAGGCACGCGGGAGGGGCCCGGCGGAGCACTCCTCCGCCGGGCCCCTCCCGCGTGCCGCTCAGCCCTCCAGGAAGGCCTTGATCGCGCTCGCCAGCAGGTACGGGTCGTCCGCCCCGCACAGCTCGCGCGCCGAGTGCATGGAGAGCGCGGCGATGCCGCAGTCCACCGTGGCGATGCCGAGCCGGGCCGCGGTGATCGGGCCGATCGTCGTCCCGCAGGGCATGGCGTTGTTGGAGACGAAGGTCTGCCACGGCACGCCGGCCTTCTCGCAGGCCGCGGCGAACACGGCCCGGCCGACGCCGTCGGTGGCGTACCGGTTGTTGACGTTGACCTTGAGGATCGGCCCGCCGTTGGGCATCGGCTGGTGCCCGGGCTCGTGCCGCTCGCTGTAGTTCGGGTGGACGGCGTGGCCCATGTCCGAGGAGAGGCAGACGGTGCCCGCCAGTGCCCGGGCGCGGTCCTCGGAGCTGCCGCCGCGGACGTGCACGGTGCGCTCCAGCACGTTGCCGAGCAGCGGGCTCTGCGCGCCGGTGTCCGACTCGCTGCCGGTCTCCTCGTGGTCGAAGGCGGCCAGCACCGGGATGTACGGCAGTGCGGCGCCGTCGGTGGCGGCGGCGGTGGCCACCGCGGCCAGGGCGGCGGTGGCGGCGTGCACCGAGAGCAGGTTGTCCAGCCGCGGGCCGGCCAGCAGTTCGCGGTCACGGCCGAGGTAGGAGGCGGGCTGCACGTCGTGGGTCATGAGGTCCCAGCCGGCCACGTCGGAGGGGTCGACCCCGGCCCGCTCCGCGACGTAGGCGATCAGCGAGCCCTCGTCGACCGGGCCCAGGCCCCAGATCGGCGTGAGGTGGCGCTGCTTGTCGAGCTTCATCCCCTCGTTGACCTGGCGGTCCAGGTGGATGGCCAGCTGCGGCACGCGCAGCAGCGGCTCGTCCAGCTGCACCAGCCGCCGGCTGCCGTCGCGCAGCGCGAGCCGGCCGGAGAGGCCGAGGTCCCGGTCCAGCCAGGTGTTCAGCGGGACGCCGCCGTAGATCTCCACCGCGACCTGCCGCCAGCCGGCCGTGCCGGTGTCCGGCAGCGGCTTGACCCGGAGGTTCGGCGAGTCGGTGTGGGTGCCGACCACCCGGAACGGCGTCTCCGGCCCGGCGCCCTCGGGCACGTACCAGGCGATCAGTGCGCCGCCGCGGATGAGGTAGCGACCACCGGCCACCGCGTCCCAGGCGTCCGTCTCGGCGACCTGCCGGAAGCCCGCCTTCTCCAGCCGCTCCGCGGCGCTGGCGACCGCGTGGTAGGGCGACGGTGAGGTACCGAGGAAGGCGATCAGGTCATCGGTGTGCGTCCGGTCGAAGAAGGCCGGGCGGGCGGCGGTCGACATGCTGCTCCTGAGTCGAGGGAGGGCTGAGGCCGGATGGGAGTCGGCTTCGCACCTTGAGCATATGCCCGTACACGGACAGGGCAGTCGGAACATCCCAACGGATGCAGAACGCGGACAGAAACGTGAACTGACGCCACGACGACCCCCGTACCCACCGGTTCCGCCCGGTCGCGGACGGTCATCCCGCCTCCGTCGGCGGCCCCGGCCGGAGGCCCGGGGCGGGCCCGGGCAGCGCGGGCCCGGGCAGGCGCCGCGGCCCGGACGCGGGTACGCCGAAGGGCCCGGTCGGAAACCGGGCCCTTCGGCGTGAGGGTGGGGTCAGGCGGTCAACGGGGTGGGCGGGGCGACTAGAACGCCTCCTCCGCCAGCTCCATGATCTCGTTGTCGATGCCCTCGGCGATCAGGCGCTGGGTGGTGGTGGTCGGCAGGATGTTCTTCGCGAAGAAGCGGGCCGCCGCGACCTTGCCGCGGTAGAAGGCGACGTCCTTCTCCGAGGCGCCGGCCTCCAGCTTGGCGAGGGCGACCACGGCCTGGCGCAGCAGCAGCCAGCCGACCACGACGTCGCCGGAGACCATCAGCAGGCGGGTGGTGTTGAGGCCCACCTTGTACATGTTCTTGACGTCCTGCTCGACCGAGGAGAGGTCGGCCAGGAGCTTGCCGACGATGGCCTCCAGGTCGCCGGCGGCCTTGGCGAGCAGCTCGCGCTCGGCGGCCAGGGCGTCGCCGCCCTCGGCGGTGGCGAGGAACTTCTGGATCTGCTCGGAGACGGCGGTGAGCGCCTGGCCGCCGTCCTTGACGATCTTGCGGAAGAAGAAGTCCTGGCCCTGGATCGCCGTGGTGCCCTCGTACAGGGTGTCGATCTTGGCGTCGCGGATGTACTGCTCGATCGGGTACTCCTGCAGGTAGCCGGAGCCACCGAAGGTCTGCAGGGACTGGGCGAGCTGCTCGTAGGACTTCTCGGAGCCGTAGCCCTTGACGATCGGCAGCAGCAGGTCGTTCAGGCGCTCGGCGGCCTCGTCGGTCTCGCCGCGCAGGCGGGCGGCCAGCACGTCGTCCTGGGTGGAGGCGGTGAACAGCACCAGCGCGCGCATGCCCTCGGCGTAGGCCTTCTGGGTCAGCAGCGAGCGGCGCACGTCCGGGTGGTGGGTGATGGTGACGCGCGGGGCGGTCTTGTCCAGGAACTGCGAGATGTCCGCACCCTGCACGCGCTCCTTGGCGTACTCCAGGGCGTTCAGGTAGCCGGTGGAGAGGGTGGCGATGGCCTTCGTGCCGACCATCATCCGGGCGAACTCGATGATCTTGAACATCTGGCGGATGCCGTCGACCTTCTCGCCGAGCAGCCAGCCCTTGGCCGGGTGCTTGGCACCGAAGGTCATCTCGCAGGTGTTCGAGGCCTTGAGGCCCATCTTGTGCTCGACGTTGGTGGCGTAGGCGCCGTTGCGCTCGCCCAGCTCGCCGGTCTCCCAGTCGAAGTCGTACTTCGGCACGATGTAGAGGCCGAGGCCCTTGGTGCCCGGCTTGCCGCCCTCGGGGCGGGCCAGCACCAGGTGGATGATGTTCTCGGACATGTCGTGCTCGCCCGAGGTGATGAAGCGCTTCACACCCTCAATGTGCCAGGAGCCGTCCTCCTGCTTGATCGCCTTGGTGCGGCCGGCGCCGACGTCGGAGCCCGCGTCGGGCTCGGTCAGCACCATGGTGGCGCCCCAGAGGCGGTCGGTCATCCGCTTGGCGACCTCCAGCTGCTCCGGGGTGCCCTCCTCGGCGATGACGCCGGCGAAGGCCGGGCCGGAGGAGTACATCCAGATCGCCGGGTTCGAGCCGAGGATCTGCTCGGCGAAGGCCCAGACCAGCGAGGACGGGGTGACCTGGCCGCCGATCGACTCCGGGATGCCCAGGCGCCACCACTCGGCGTCCATGAAGGTCTGGTAGCTCTTCTTGAACGAGGCCGGGATCGGGGCGGTGTTGGTCTCCGGGTCGAAGACCGGGGGGTTGCGGTCGGTGTCGGTGAACGACGCGGCGAGGTCGTTCTCGGCAAGGCGCGCGATCTCGCTCAGAATGTTCTTCGCGGTCTCGACGTCCATGTCCGCGAACGGTCCGGTGCCGTAGACCTGCTCGCGGCCGAACACCTCGAAGAGGTTGAACTCCACGTCCCGCAGGTTGGACTTGTAGTGACCCATGGCCGTTTTCTCCGGTTCGTCGCTTCCGGGAGACCGCCGCGATCGGGCGCCCCGTACCCACCAGTACGCATCATGATGCTACCCAGCGGTAACTTGTTTCAAGCCCCTGGCGGTGAATCCGCTATGAACGTGGTCACGTCCCACAAGCCGGGACGGCCACTCCTTGTCAGGATCGTCGCCCGCACAGGCGGCTGCGCTCCCGATAGCCTGTCCGTGTGTACGGCTATGACCAGAACGCATACCCGGGCGATCCCTACCAGCAGCAGGCGGGACCGCAGCCGGGCATGAACGGCATGCCCGGCCCCGGCCCGTACGGCGAGCAGCCGCAGGCGTCGCAGCAGCAGTCCCTCTACCCGGAGCCGTCGCCGCCCTCGCTGGCCGACGCCGTCCGGGCCTTCACCACCGGCTCGATGGCGGTGGAGGACTTCCAGGCCATCTTCATCACGTCGAAGGTGCACTGCCCGCGCGGCGAGCGCCCCGGCTTCCTGGCGCTGCACAACACGCCGACCCCGGTGATCCCCATGTTCAGCTCCCTGAAGGAGCTGCGCCGGTACGCCGGCAAGGACTCCAAGCACTTCACGGTGACCGGCGCCGAGATCCTCGACCTGCTGCCGACCGGCTACGGCTTCGCGCTGGACATGGAGGGCGAGCACCGGATGGTGTTCGACGCCAAGGCGGTCGAGCAGATGGTCGACTTCACCATGCGCCGGATGTACGGCTAGCGGGAGGCGCCGGCCGGACGCCCCCGGTGGCGGGCGCCTCGCGGCCGACCCATCCTGGGAGAGGGCTCGCGGCCAGGCCGTCCCCATATGGTTCAAAATTCAACTTGCTTCTTGTTGAGGATTGAACTAATCTCGTGGACGTAGGCCAGAGGAAACCCCCGAAGGAGGCCGACATGCCCGCCGTGACCGTCGAAAACCCGCTCGTTCTGCCGCGCGTCGCAGCTCCCGCCGAAGGCGCCAGGCCGCGCCCGGTGCTCGCCGTCTCGACCGCCCCGGAAGGCTTCGAGGGTGAGGGCTTCCCGGTCCGTCGCGCCTTCGCCAAGATCAACCAGAAGTACCTGGACCCGTTCATCATGATGGACCAGATGGGCGAGGTGGACTACGCGGCCGGGGAGCCGAAGGGGACCCCTTGGCACCCGCACCGCGGCTTCGAGACGGTCACCTACATCATCGACGGCACCTTCGTGCACCAGGACTCGCACGGTGGCGGCGGCGTCATCACCGACGGCGACACCCAGTGGATGACGGCCGGCTCCGGCCTGCTGCACATCGAGACCCCGCCGGAGTCGCTGGTCAAGTCCGGCGGCCTGTTCCACGGCCTCCAGCTGTGGGTGAACCTGCCCGCCGCGGACAAGATGATCGCGCCGAAGTACCAGGACATCCGCGGCAGCAGCGTCAAGCTCCTGGCCTCCTCGGACGGCGGCGCGCTCGTCCGCCTCATCGCCGGTGACATCGCGGGCCACCAGGGCCCCGGCGCCACGCACACGCCCATCACCATGATCCACGTGTCCGTGAACCCCGGCGCCGAGGTCACCCTGCCCTGGCGGGCCGACTTCAACGGCCTGGCGTACGGCCTGGCCGGCAGCGGCTCGGCCGGCACCGAGCGGCGCCCGTTCCACCGGGGCCAGTCCGTCGTCTTCGGCGAGGGCGACTCCCTCACCATCCGGGCGGACGACGCCCAGGACAGCCGCGACGCCAACTTCGAGGTCGTCCTGCTCGGCGGACTGCCGATCCGCGAGCCCGTCGCCCACTACGGCCCGTTCGTCATGAACAGCCACCGCGAGCTCCAGCAGGCCATGGAGGACTTCCAGGCCGGCCGGCTCGGGACGATCCCCACGTCCTGAGGCGGTGCCGCGAGGGGCGGCCGGTGCAGCAGGTTCCTGCTGCACCGGCCGCCCCTCGGTCGTCGGCGCCCCTGGTCGGTGGTGGCCCCTGGTCGGTGGTGGCCCGGCGTCCGGTGGCGAACGCCGGACGCCGGACGGCTCGGATGCCGGACGACTCAGACGCCGACCAGACCGGCGCGGACGGCGTCTCTGCGGAGGGCGCTGAAGCGGCCGCCGGACGGGCGGTCGAACTCCACGATCCACTCGAAGGTGTGGGGGCTCTCCCCGAGTCTCGGCAGGGCCTCCTCCAGGTAGCCGCCGCCGCGCCGTTCCAGGAGCTTGGGCAGCACCCGCGCCATCAGGGCGCTGGAGAAGTCGACGTACTGCGGCTTGCCGCGCCGGCGCTGGTCGATGAAGGAACGCCACTCGGAGGCGCTGCCGACGTAGTCGGACGGGTCCTGCTGGAAGAGCGAGGTCTTGACGAAGACCTCGTCGGGCACCCGGTGCCCGGCCCGCCACTCGGTGAGGCGCAGCAGGTAGGAGACCTCCTCCTCGGCCGGTTCGGGCTGCGGGAGCTCCCCCTCGGCCAGGAACCAGCGGCGGCGGTGGAGCAGGACCTCGCCGGCCCGCAGCCGCGGCAGTCCGAGGACGCTGCCGCGGTCGCGCTCGGCGAGCCCCTCCCGGGCCTTCTCCTGGAGGTCGAGCACCAGCCGGCCGGAGCCGACCAGCCAGTAGGCGAGCCGCAGCGGGAAGGGGTACATCTCGCTGTACTGCGAGCCGAGCGGGAGCACCCGGACCGGTCGGCCGTCGCGGTCGAGCAGCTCCAGGCGGTCCGCCGACGGGTCGTGGCGCAGCGTCAGGCCGGCCCACTCGCGCGGGGTGACGGTGTCGGGGAGCACCTGGGGGTGCAGGTTGATGTTGGTGCGGTACAGGCCGCGGTCCTCCAGCACCCGGGCGCCGTCGGCGCCGTACAGGCCGAGCAGGCGCTCGGCGAGCCGGTCGACGGCGGGGCCGCCGGTGCGGCCGGCGGCGTGCAGGAAGCGGGAGTTCAGCGAGGCGTGGCCCGCGTAGGCGTCGTTGACGACGAGCAGCTCCGCCGCGGGCTGGATGAGCACGCCGTACGAGAGCGGGACGGCCCGGAAGCGGTCGGGCAGCCCGGCGGTGAGCTCGGCGAGGTAGCCGGCGTCCCAGATCACCTCGTCCCGGTGGCGGCCGGCGTGCACCTCGCGGACCAGGGCGCCGACGGCGCGGCGGCGCAGGCGGTGGAGCTGCTGCAGGCTGCCGTCGTCGGGGCCGAGACCGTCCGGGCCGACGGTGCGCAGCTGGTCCTCGCGCCGGTAGACCTCGTTGACCAGGTCCTGGGCGTGCTCGATCAGGCCGACCGAGGCGCCGGCGCCGAAGCGCTCGACGAAGGCGGCGGTGAGCATGGCCCGGACTTCGTGGAAGCGGTCGTAGGCGGACTGGAACTCCAGCACGTGGGCGAGGTCGCCGAGGGCCCCGGCATAGCCGGCGGGGCTCGGGGCGGTGGGCGGGAAGACGAGGTCCTCGTTGACGTGCAGCCGGGCCGGCCGCCCGCTGACCTCCAGCAGTCGCTCCTCCAGGTGCGGCAGCCGGCCGACCAGGCCGGCCCGCCGGCCCGCGGGTGCCGTCTCGATTCCTTCGATCACGTCGGCGAGCTCCTCCAGCAGCACGCCGGCCGCCGGGTGGTCGTCCAACAGGCGGCGGCCGAGGGCGCGCAGACCGGTGCGGTTCTGCTCGTCCGGGCCGGGAACGGTGGTGAGCATGCCGGCGGCGACGACCTTGGCGACGTAGTCGGCGCCGGCCTCCCGGCTGCCGCCGGTCCTGGCGGCGAGGTCCTCCGCGAGATGGTCGACGTGGTACGGGCCCATCCCGGCCATGGCGAGCAGCAGCCGCAGGTGGCGGGTGAGCGGGGCGGAGAGCATCCGCACCCGGTTGCCGTCCATGCGGGGGAAGTAGACCCGGTCGGCCTCGGCACGGAGGGTCGGCGAGACGGTGACCCAGCCGGCCGGGCCGCCGGTGACCGGCAGGCCGCCGAGCACGTGGGTGAGCACGGAGCGGTCGATCTCGGCGAAGGCCCGCGCGGTGGCGCCGTCGAAGGCGACCTCGTCGAGCTCCGGGCCGTCGTCGTCCCAGTGGGCCAGGCCGACGGCGGTGAACTGGGAGAGCGGGCTGGTCCGCAGCAGCGCCCGGGTGACGTACTGGATCAGTCCGCGCTCGGACTTGCGCAGCCTGCGGTCGGTGGCACCGCCGGCGGCGCTGTACCGGACGGCCGTGTCGTGCACGGTCGGGGCGAGCAGTGACACGGCCTTGCCGAAGGTGGGGCTGTCGAGCAGGCCGGCGAGGTTGCGCCGTTCCAGCTCGATGGCCTCGCCGTACCGTGCGCGGATCCGGTCCGCGACGGCGGTGTGCTCCCGGTGGAGTGCGAGCCAGGCGCTGGTCGCCTCCGGGAGTCCGTCCGGAGCCGCACCCGGGTCGCGGCCGTTGAAGATCGCCCGGCGCAGCGCGACCACCCCTCGCCGGTGCTCCTGGTCCTCGACGGTGCCGGCGAGGGCGTAGAGCTCGTCGCAGGCCAGCGGCTGCCAGGAGTCCCGCTGCTGCTTGATCAGCGCGAGGTGGGCGAGTGACCTGCGCAGGCCCTCGGTGGAGAGCCGGTGGGCGGGCAGCGGGTTGACCCGGAGCTGGACGGTGTCGGCGATGCCGCCGTCCGCGCGGGGCGGATCGGCGGGGTGGGCGGGGTGGTTCATGGCCGTCCTCTCTGGGGGACCAGTGGTGGGGCCGGGACGCCGGGTGCGGCTCGGGGGCCGCCGCGGCTCAGAAGCGGCGGGCGTTGCGGCGGAAGGTGACCCAGCACAGCGCCAGGCCGCCGATCAGCCAGGCGGTGAGGACCAGCGCGATCCGCCCGTGCTCCCAGGCCCCGGCGGGCTCGGCGGTGGCGAAGGACTCGGGCAGGAAGGCGGAGCGGATCCCCTGGGTCATCCACTTGAGCGGGAAGAGCGAGGCGACGATCTGCACCGGCTTGGGCAGGGCGGTGATCACCCAGAACACTCCGGAGATGAACTGGAGGCCGATGTAGGGGAAGTTGACCAGCGCGGGCGCGTTGCGGGCGGACCGGGCCAGGGAGCCGATGGTGATGCCGATCAGCGCGGTGGAGACGGTGCCGAGCAGGAAGACCCAGAGGAAGGTGAACCAGTGCGCGGCGTCCCTCGGCAGCTGGAAGCCGAACATCGCGACGCCCAGGGCCAGGATGACGGCGACCTGCACGACGGCCTGGGCCAGGATCAGCACGACCTTGCCGATGAAGTACGACACCAGCGGGAACGGCGTCCCGGCGAGCCGGCGCAGGGTGCCCTCGTGGCGGTCGACCGCGATGCCGATGCCCATGGTGCCGAGGGCGGAGGACATGATCGTCGAGCCGATCATGCCCGCCACGGTGACCTCGCGCATCTTGATGCCCGTCCCGGGCACGACCTGGTCGAAGAGGCTGGCGAAGATCACCAGCAGCATGATCGGCATCAGGATGCTGAAGAGCACGGCCTCGCGGTTGCGGATCAGCAGCCGCACCTCGAACAGGCCGCGGGCCAGGCCCAGGCGGACGGGGGACGGGAGCGGCGCGGGCCCGGCGGCCGCGGTCGCGGTCGCGGTCGCGCGGGGGGCGGCAGGGGTGACGGGGGCGGGGGCGGCGATGGTCATCGGGCTTCTCCGATCATGGCGAGGTAGGTCTCCTCCAGGCTCGGGCGGTGCACCTGCAGGTCGGGGACGGCTCCGGCGAACTCCCGTGACAGCTCCTCGATCAGCTGCGCGGGGTTGGTGGTCTCGCGGCGCTCGCGGCCGTTCGGGCCCTGCCAGGTGACGACGGTGCCGGCCTCGGCGCGGCCGCCGAAGCGTTCCGGCGTGTCGACCTCCACCAGCCGGCCGTCGGCCAGCACGCCGATGCGGTCGGCGAGCTGCTCGGCCTCGTCGAGGTAGTGCGTGGTCAGCAGGATGGTGGTGCCGTCGGCGGCGAGGTCGCGGATCAACTGCCAGAACTGGCGGCGTGCCTCCGGGTCGAAGCCGGTGGTCGGCTCGTCCAGGAAGAGCAGTTCGGGGCGGCCGACGATGCCCAGGGCGACGTCCATCCGGCGGCGCTGGCCGCCGGAGAGGTCGCGCAGGGCCGCGTCCTTCTTCTCGGTGAGGCCGACGACCTCCAGCACCTCGTCGACGTCGCGGGGGGCCGGGTAGTACGACGCGAACTGGGCGAGCATCTCCCGCACCCGGGCGTCCGGCTGGTCCTGCGCGGTCTGCAGGACGACACCGATCCGGGACCGCCAGCGGCGGTCGGCGCGGGCCGGGTCCTGGCCCAGCACCAGCACCTCGCCGCCGGAGCGGGGGCGCAGGCCCTCCAGCACCTCGACGGTGGTGGTCTTCCCGGCGCCGTTCGGGCCGAGCAGCGCGAACACCTCGCCGCGCGGGATCTCCAGGTCGACCCCGTCGACGGCCCGGTGGTCGCCGTAGCTGACCCGAAGGCCCTTCAGCACGATCGCGGGTGCGTCGTGGCTCATCTCATCTCCTCGTGTTCCCCGCTCCGGGCGGCCGGGCGGTGCGGTGCGGTACGGCGGTGCGGCGGTGCTGTCCGCCGGGGACGGCCGGTGGGCGGCCGGGCGGCCGGTCAGGCCGTCAGGAACTTCGGGCGGACGTCCTCCAGGAAGAGCTGCAGGCTGCGCTCCGCGACGTCGCCGGGCATCGCCCCGAAGTCGGCCTGGAGCAGGATGTGGTCGGCCTGCACGACGTCCTGGAACGCGGCGAGCTTCTCGGCCACGGTCGCCGCGGAGCCGACGATCGCGCCGCCCTCGGTGCGCAGCCGCTCGGGCGTGATCATCCCGACGTACTTCCCGACCTGGTCGTAACCGGGGTAGGCCTTGGAGGTGGCGTTGTTCCAGGACGAGGTGGCCCCGCCCCAGACCCGCAGGTACTCGGCGAGCAGCGGGTCGCCGAGGCGCCGGGCCTCCGCGTCGGTCTCGGCGGTGAACACCGGCAGGCTGGCGGCCACCCGGGGCTGCTGCCCGCTGTCGCCGTGGGTGCGCTCGAACGCGTCGCGGTAGAGCGCGACCTGCTCGCGGACGGCCTCCAGCGGGGTCAGCGAGGGGGTGATCAGCAGCCCGAGGCCGAGCTCGCCGATCCGGGTGAAGCTCTCCGCCGAACGCACCGCGGCGGCCCAGACGGGCGGGTGCGGGGTCTGGGTGGGCCGCGGCAGGACGGTGGCGTCCCGGTAGGAGAAGAACGGGGTGTCCTCGGTGACGTTCTCCTCGGTCCACAGGCGCAGCACGGCCTTGATGGTCGCCTCGAAGCGCTCCCGGCTGCTGTCCATGTCGACGCCGAAGGTCTCGAACTCGTACGGCAGGTAGGCGCGGGCGAAGCCGATGTCCACCCGGCCGTGGCTGATCGCGTCCACCATCGCCGCGTACGAGGCCAGCTTCACCGGGTGGTGGAAGGCCGGCAGGACGCA
Organism: Kitasatospora sp. NBC_01560; assembly: GCF_045208415.1. Taxonomy (NCBI): domain Bacteria; kingdom Bacillati; phylum Actinomycetota; class Actinomycetes; order Kitasatosporales; family Streptomycetaceae; genus Kitasatospora; species Kitasatospora sp. NBC_01560. Next base: position 4,697,593 of record NZ_CP109364.1, read on the forward strand.
GCCGGTCATCAGCCGGATGGTGCTGGTCTGCGCGGCGACGGCGGCCAGGAAGCCGAGCGGGCTGGGACAGTAGCCGCCGTACGGGTGCAGGTAGTGCTCCGTCATCTTGACGTGGCTCATCCCGGCTTCGTCGGCGATCCGGGCCAGCGCGAGGACGTCGTCGAAGTAGGCGGTCGGCGACTTGGTGTCCGGCCCGGCATCGGGGAGCAGCGAGATTCCGAAGTCCATGGGTTCACTCCGTGGTGGTGGTCGTGGTGGCGGCGGGTGCGGGTGCGGTGGTGGCGGGTGCGGTGGCGGCGATCGGGGCGGGCGCGGCGCGGCGGATGCGCTCCTCCCAGGTCTCGCCCAGAGCCAGGTCGGTGGCCTCGGCGAGGGCGAAGCAGAGGTAGTAGCGGTGCAGCGGGGTGACGTCCAGCAGCGGCAGCAGCTCGTAGAAGAAGTTGAGGAGGCTGCGGTAGGAGGCGAAGGAGTCGTCGGGGTCGGTGGTGATCCCGTACTGCTCGGTCAGCGCGTGGAAGCGGGTCGGCGGCCGGGTGCTGCCGTCGGGCGCGGCGGGCGCGAAGCCGTCCAGGTAGCTGTTGCCGAGCCGGCCGGAGCGGACCAGCGAGTCGAGGTAGCCCCAGCCGTAGCGGAAAGCGGCGTGCCAGCCCGCGGTCTCCGGCCCCGGCCCGTCGGTGAGGTGGCGGCGCGCCAGGGCGGTGAGGCGGTCGGCGTCCTGCGCGAAGCGGCGCCGGAAGTCGGGGCGGTGGTCCTGCCCGGCGAGCGGGGAGGCGAGGAAGGCCTCGGCGTGCGAGCGGAAGGACATGGTGCCGAAGGGCAGCCGGCCGGGGTGGGTGCCGGCCAGGGTGGCCATCACCTCGGCGAGGTGGGCGAGCAGCGCCTCCTCGTCGCGGTGCTCGCGCAGAGCGGCGAGCAGCGGGTCGAGCAGGGCGCCCTGGACGGCGGTGCGGGCCTCGCGCAGTTCGGGCAGCCAGTCGGCGCCGGCCGTGTCGGAGCCGATCAGCACGGTGCCGGGGGCGCGGAGCGGCGGCGCGGACCGGCCGGTCTGCTCCCAGCGCTCCAGCCGGCGGGCCTGGCTGCGGTAGTCCGCCTCGGTGGGGCCGTCGAGCTCGGTACCGGCCACGGCGGCCGTGGTCCGGGCGGACCAGCCGGTGACGTCCAGCGGGCGGCCGTTCTCGGGCCGCACGACGACCTCGTAGTGCGGCCCGCCGCGCCAGCCGCGGCGCAGGTGGACGGCGCGCAGCCGGTGGTCGCGGCGCAGTCCGGTGGCGAGCGGGCCCAGGACGTCGGCGACGTAGGCCCGGGGCTGTCCGGGGCGGCCGTGGATCCGGATCACCAGCGGGTCGGTGACGGTGGTCATGCGGATCTCCTTGACGGGCGTCGGGTTCGGCACGGCGGCTGCTCCGGCGTCAGCAGCAGCAGGTGGCGGAGGACGACGAGGAGCAGCAGAACCAGCCGCCCCAGTTGGAGGCGCCCATCTCGGGCAGGGCGATCGCGTCGCCGAGCTCCAGCACGGACAGCTCCTCGATCTCCAGCTCGGTGGGATCGGCCGGCCAGTCGGTGCGTGCGGCCCGGTGGTGCTCGGTCATGGCTCCTCGCGAGGGTTCGGTGACGGGGTGGGGGGTGTGGGGGTGGGGCCCGAAGTGGCCCGAAGTGGCCCGGGTGGCGCGGGGCCCCGCGGGTGCCCGGTGGTCCGGAACACCCGCGGGACGATGCCTGGCGCGCCGCTCCGCGGTCGCGGTCGCGCGCCGGTGTGCGTGCCGCTCGGTCAGCAGCAGCAGGTGGAGGAGGAGGACGAGCAGCAGGCGAAGCCGCCGCTGGACGCGCCCATCTCCGGCAGGGCGGCGGCGTCGCCGACCTCCAGCACCGACAGCTCCTCGACGTCGACCGCCGGGGCCTCGACCTGCTCGGCCTGCGGGGTGTTCACGGACTCGCTCATGATGGAACTCCTTTTCTCGGGTGGTTTATTGACGGTTGATCAGCAGCAGCAGGTGGACGAGGAGGAGGAGCAGCACAGGGTGCCGCCGCTGGAGGCGCCCATCTCCGGCAGGGCGGCGGCGTCGCCGACCTCCAGCACCGACAGCTCCTCGACGTCGACCGCCGGGACCTCGACCTGCTCGGCCTGCGGGGTGTTCACGGACTCGCTCATCTGTGGATCTCCAAGGGATCTCGTCGGTTCGCTCCGGGCGCGGGCCCGTTCGGGCCGCGGTCCGGACTCCGCTCGGCGGACGCCGGCGGGGGGGCCGGCCCGAACGGGCCGGCACTCACCCCTGACGGGGGAGGTCTGTGGGGGGGATCAGCGGATCCCAGGGGGGAGGGCCGCACCGGTGGCGGCCGGTCCGGCCGCCGGCGCTTCGCCCGGCCGGTGGTTCGCTCGGCCGGTGGCCGGTGGCCGGCGGCGGCCGGCGCCCGGTGGCCGGGGGCTCCCGGCAGCTACGCGGGCGCCCGGTCGGACAGTTCGGCGACCAGCAGGACGCCGGTGTCCAGGCCGTCCAACTGGGCGGCCATGTCGAGCAGTTCCTGGTCGTGCACCTGCGGCCAGTGCACCGCGAAGCCGTGGGCCGCCGCGGCGTCCGCCAGCCCGCCGCGCAGCCCGCGCAGCACCGCCCGGTCGGTCCGCGGCCCGCCGGCGAGCACGCACCAGAACGACCCGTCGGGCGGTCCGGCCGGCGTGCCGAGGGCGGCCGCGAAGGCCTCGGCGAAGGCGTGGGCACGGTACGTCCGGCCGCCGAGCGGGAGTTCGACCCGGCCGTACCGGCCCGTCGTCCGCTCCAGGGCGAACCAGCGGCCCTCCGCCAGTGGCGGCCCGACCCGGGCGGCGAGCTCCGGCAGCAGGCCGGCGCAGGCGCGCTCGTACCCGCTCGGCGGCACGGTCGCCGGGCCGGTGACGGTGACGGTGACGGTCGCGGCCGCGGTCACGCCGCGGCCGCCGTCCGGCGGCCCGCCCAGAGCTCGATCAGCACGCTGAGCAGGAAGACCTCCTGCTCGGGGCCGAAGCCCAGCCGGTTGAGCGTCATGTGCAGGTGCGAGGCGAGGATCTCCGGCGGGCCGGAGCTCAGCGTCCCGGCCCGGGCGGCGTCCCGCCAGACGTCCATGGCGCCGCCCAGCCGCTCCGCCCACCGGTCGGCGGCCCGGCCGGCCCCGGGCAGAGCGCCCGGCCCACCCGGGAAGCGTGCGGCGAGCAGGCCCGCGGAGCGCAGCGACGCCTCGCGGGCGGCGAGCGGGTTCATGCCCGGGTGCTCGGCCCGCCCGGCCCAGGTCAGCCAGGAGGCGCGCAGTCCGCGCAGGAACCGCTCCTGGGAGACCTCGTCCGGGTCCGCCGCGCGGACCGCCCCCGCGATGGCGAGCAGGGCGAAGGAGACCCGGCCGTTCCAGTTCGGGCGGGCCCGCAGGACGGCCGCCACCAGCTCGCTGCTGTCGCCGAACAGCGACTCGCTGAGCCCCAGCAGGGCCGGCCCGCCGTAGCGGTCCGTCTCCGGGGTGTACGGCTCGCGGTGCACCCCGCCCGGCCGCAGCGCGGCGAGCGGCAGCGCCTCGAAGCCGTCCGCGCCGCCCTCGCCGGCCCGGGCGATCGGACCGGTGCTCCGGTGGTACTGCTCGGTGCTCATCCGTTCGCCGTCCGGGACGCCCGCGTTGACCGGGGCCAGCCGTTCGGCGAGCGCCGCCGTGACGCCGGGCTCGGCGGCGCCGTCGAGCCCGGCGAGCCGCAGCCGCAGGTGCGGCCCGTGCTGCCAGTACCGGATGAAGAACCAGCCGGTGATCGCGCCGTCGGCCCGCAGCTCGCGCACCACCGGCTCGACCACGTCCAGCAGGACGGTGTCGACCAGCGCCGGGGCGGCGGAGTCGAGGTGGAGGTGCCAGCAGCTCCAGCGGGGTCTGCCGTCCAGGGCGCCGGTCATGACCGCAGGTCCAGCATCGGCTCGCGGAACCGGCCGGTGCCGCAGACCACCTGGAAGACGGCGGTCTGGTCGCGGTCCAGCTCCAGCGTGCGGGCGATCCGCACCTCGTCGAAGGCCCGCGCCGGCCGGGCGTACATGCCGTACGCCGCGGCGGCGAGCACCAGGCCGTGGGCGGACCAGCCGCACGCGTACTGCAGCAGCTTCCACGCACCGGGCCCGAACTCGGCGAGCAGCGGGCGCAGGTCGGCGGTGAAGGTCCAGACGAAGGTCGCGTGCCGCACCGGGCAGTCGTTGCCGCCGCTCAGCGGGTACCCGAACTGGGAGTCCAGCGCGGCGTGCACGCCGGGCCGGGCGAGGTGCCCGGTGAGCCCGTTGTCGGCGACCCGGTGGATGCCGTCCGGCAGCCCCTCGACGTCCTGGACGCAGAGGGTGAGCCGGACGTGCCGGGCGACGGCGGCGAGCAGCGGGGACGGCGGCGGCGCACAGGCCAGCGCCACGGCGTCGGCGACGGCCGCGTACGGCTGGGGCGCCCGGACGCCGGAGAAGCCGCCGATCCCCTCGGGCGTGCGCCCGGCCGTGCGGTTCCAGAGCACCTCGCCCCAGCTCAGGCCGTTGCCGCCGATCGGGTAAGGCCCGGTGCCGGTGGCCGCGGCCGCCGGGGTGGGCGCGCCGGACGGCCGGGTCAGCCGGTCGATCCGCAGCACCCGGTCCAGGGCCTGGTCGCCGGTGGGCGCCGGCCGGTCGGTGCCGGGGCGCCAGCGCGGGGCCGCGCCGTCCAGCCGGACGGCGACCGGGTAGGCCCAGCCCTCGGCGGGCCGGATGCCGATCCGCTCGGCCAGGCCCTCGGGGTCGGGGGTCGGCAGCTCCAGCTCCGCCCGGACCCCGAACAGCTGGGCCGCGAGGTGGAGGCTGCGCAGGTTGTGACCGATTTCGAGGTCCACCAGCGGGCCGCGCAGCAGCGCGTACTGCGGCGGCAGGTCGGTGTGCCGCCCGGCCAGCACCACGGTGGTGCCGTGCTCGCCACCGGCGGCGGGGGCGCCCTCGACGTCCAGGAGCGCGTGGCGCTGGACGTCCAGGTAGCGGGTGGCGCCGTCCTGGAGCAGGTAGGCGCGGACCGGGAACTTGCTGCGGACCGACGGCACGACGCGGTGGTCGTTGAAGGAGTTGGACGGCTCCCGGCGCTGCAGGCCGAACGCGGTGACCAACAGGTGGTCCAGGGTCTCCTCGCCGGCCGCCGGCCCGTCCTCCGGCCGCGGGCCGGTGGGGAAGGGGGTGCGGCGCAGCAGCCGGGAGGTGCCGAGGGCGAGCGGACGGCCGGCGTCGGGGCGGACCGTCGCGGGCAGCTGCCCGCTGGTGGTGCCGATCGAGGGGTCGATCTGCGGGCCCGGGGCGACGAAGGCCTTGCCGGCGCCCTGTTCGAAGGCGAAGCGGCGCAGTTCCCGCAGCTCGTCGGGGCCGTGCGCGGCGTCGGGGCCGTGCGGGCCGTGTGCGGTGTCGGGGCCGTGCGGGGCGTCGGGGCGCCGCGGTTCGGTGCCGCGCCGTGGTCCGGCGGTGCCGGGCGGGGCGCCGCGTTCGAGTGTCAGGCTCATCGGTCCTCCTCTCACGGGAACGGGTGGGGGTCGAGCGGGAGGTCGTCGTCGGTGACCGGACGGCCGTCGACCAGGAGGCCGTCGGTCAGCCTGGTGAGGCCGAGCAGCCGCTGGTTGGCGTGGCCGAAGGTCATCGGCAGCGTGCCGGGGACGATCACCTTGGCGGCGGCCAGCCCAAGGTCGCGGTGGTCCCGGGTGGACTGGTCGACGACGATCGCGGTGTCCAGTCCGGCGTCGGCGTACAGGCCGAGCACCGTCTCCAGCGAGGCCCGTACGTCGGGCCGCGCGCCGGGCGCCGGCCGCAGGGCATCCGGCCAGCCGGGGAAGGCCTCGTCCAAGCGCACGACCGGCCCGCCCAGCACCTCGGTGACGCGGGGCAGCAGCTCGGGCCGCTTGTAGAGCTGGTAGTGGTCGTCGAGGACGCGCACCTCGAACGGGTCGGCGATCATCCGCTCCACCGCCGCCGGGTCGAACGGCACTCGCTCGTGGACCAGTTGGGCCAGTTCCCAGAGGCCGGCCTCGACCGCCGCCTCCGGGTCCGGGTGGGTACCGGCCGCGGAGTAGCTGGCGGGGAACAGCCCGTCCCGGTGGACGGCCAGCACCCAGACCGAGGGCAGCGGCACGTCCTGGCTCGCCGCCAGCAGGTGCACGTCGTAGCCGCGCGAGCGGATCAGGCCGATCAGCTCCCGGCTGCGCTCCCGGCGCACCGACGCGGGGTCGATGGCCGGCAGCGGGCGCCGGCGGTGCCAGGCGAGCAGGAACGCGTCCCGCTCGGTGACCTCGAAGAGGGCGTGCAGCGCCGCCTCCTCCAGGCTCGCGCCGAGGGCGCAGCCGCTGGAGGACTCCAGGAAGTGGATCTTCCGGTCACCCTCCCGCTCCAGCTTGTACTGGTAGAAGCCGATCTCGGCGGGCACCAGTACCGGCTCGCCGGTCGGGATGCGGTGGCCCCAGACCCAGTCCACCGGGGTGTCCGGTGCGTACGGCAACACCCGGCAGTAGGGGTGGGCGAGCTGGCGCGCGGTGTGCCCGCCCAGGGTGGCCGGGTCCAGGGCCGGCAGGCCGATGCCCCGGTGGGCGAGGTCTCTGACGACCCGGCCCGTCCCGTACGGGAACCCGCCGATCCGCTCGTACATCTCCAGGATGGCGACGGGGTCGCTCTCCCGGTACGTGGCGCCGCGGCCGTGCCCCGAGCCGACCGGTCCGCCCGGCATCACGGCGTTGCTCATCGCGAACGGGGCCTGGGTCTCCCGCTGGACCCCGACGAAGGGGCCGAAGCGGGCGTCGACGGTCCGCCGGTGCAGCTCGTCGGCGGGCATCGGCAGGCCGGGCCGCTCGCGCAGCGGCAGCGGCTGCGGCGAGGGGCGGTCGGCGAGCACCAGCGGATCCGGGGTCCGGACGGCCGCGGTGGTGCGGTCGTGCGGCATGCCGGCGTCCCCGCAGACCGGGCAGGCGTGGTACCGGGAGATCCGGTGCCGACGCAGCCCGCCCGGGCGGACGGAGAGCAACTCGCCCGGCGCCAGAGGGATTCCGGCGGCCAGCGCGGCCCGGGCCAGGGCCGGGAGCAGCGGTGACGCACCGGTGCCGGAGCGCCGGGCACGCCACTCGCGGGCGATCGGGTGGCCGCCGGCCATCGGTGCGGCGAGCCGCTCGCGCGCCTCGGCGCAGCCCGCGCAGGAGGGCGCGGGCGTGGCAGGGTCCCACAGCGGGCCGATCTGCACCTCGTCCGGGAAGACCCGGACGGAGAGCAACGGCTCCCCGGCCTCGCGGGCCGCCGTCCAGGCGGTGCGCTCCGCGTCGGTGTCCCAGCCCTCGCGAAGGCCGAGCCGGGCACCGTGCAGCTCGGCGAACTCCGCCCAGGGGGTGGACGGTTCGGTGATCGTCAGGCCAGCCATACCGGCCCCCAGCACAGCTTCTGCTCCCCGGCCAGCGGGTCGGCGAGGACGCGGACCCCGAGCGGACGCACCCCGTGCGCGTGGCAGTACGCCTCGACGTCCCCGGCCAGCGCCGTCAGCTCCGGCGCGGTCATCAGGTCGATCAGTTCGGTCCCGGGCTCGGGATCGACGGTGCCGGGGTGGCCGGCCTGCCCGGCCCGGCGGGCGGCGTGGGCCGCGGCCAGCGCCAGGCCGGCGGCCCGGTCGGTGCCGTCGCCCCAGGCGGAGCCCAGCACCGCGCCGGTGCGGGCGTCCGTCACGGTGACGGTGCACCAGGGGCCGGCGAGTCCGGCGGGGCGGCCGAGCGTGAGCGCGACCGGCTGGTCCTCGTACTCCTCCAGGGTGCGCCAGAACCGCAGGGTGTCGTGGTCGGTGATGTCGTCCCAGCCCAGGACGGTGGCCGGCGCCGCGGCGGCGCGCACCAGGATCCGCAGGACGCCGTCCAGCAGCCAGCGCGCCTCGGTCGTCCCGGCGGCCGGCACCGAGCGCTCCAGGACGCGGATCCCGGGCGGGTACGGCACGGCGGCCAGCACGCGCAGCCCGGCGAGGACCGCCTGGACGGCGGCGGAGCCGTGGTCGATGCCACGGCGGACGAGCGGTTCGCCGAAGTCGGGGGTGAGGCCGTCGAGGACGGCCAGGGCGGACGGGAGCTGCGGCAGGTCGTCGGGGGCGATCCACCGGAACGGGCCGGTCCAGGGTGCGAACAGCGGCAGCGAAGCGGTGAGCACCTCCTCGGTCACGACCGGCCCGAGCCCCGAGGGGTCGGTGTCGCCCAGGGTGCGGATGCCGCTCCACTCGGCCTGGCCCGTCCCGGCCAGCACGGCCTCGTCGGTCTCCAGTGCCGGGCCGTGCACCACCGAGACGGAGCTCTCCGGCGTGCCGAGGCCCACGTGGTGGAAGGCCCGGTGGGCGGCGAGTGCGCCGGCCATGATCGCGCCGGTGGGCGACGGGACCGTCCGGGCCACGTCGCCCTGCCGGATCACCGCGCGCTCGACCAGCCTCCCGTGCAGACCGGGCGCCTCGCCCGCCGTCCGCAGGGGGCCGACGACCTGCGGACCGCCGGCCCGCGAGGCGTCCGCCGTGGTCACCGGGACGACCGCGGCGCCGGGCGCGAGCTCGGCGGCCGCGTCGCCGGACGGCGCGGCGTCCACGACCACCGCCACGCAGGCGCCGGACAGCAGTCCGGCGGCCTCGGCGGCGGAGCCGGGGACCACGACGCGGTCGAGCTCCGGGTCGAGCAGCAGCAGCTCGGAGCGGTCCGGGGCGCTGCCGTCCGCACCGGCCAGGACGACGCTGCCGAAGCCGGCCGCGGCCAGGCCGCGGGCCGCCGACTCGGCGGCGGGCCCCCGGCCGAGGACGGCCGCCCGGCCCTCCCGCACCCGCCGGAAGGCGGTGTACGGGTCGTCGCCGCGGGCCTCCAGGTAGGCCAGCGAGTCGCCGTACGCGGCGCGCTCGGCCGGCCCGGGCTCCGCGGTGTCCAGCCGGTCGAGGTCGAACAGCAGCTCGCGGTCGAGGAGCTGGGCGGCCAGCCAGCGCACGACGCCTCGGGTCTTCTCGGCGCCGGCCGCCGCCACCAGTTCGTCCTCGGTGGCGCCGCGGTCCAGCAGCGGGGTCAGCCGGTCGACCAGCTGGAACAGGCTCGCCGGGCCGGCCAGCAGGAACGCTCCCCTGGCGGCGGAGACGTACACGCCCTTGCTGACCGGCGCGTAGTGCACGCCGGGGCGGGATCGCACGCCGCGGGGCGGCAGCGGAGGAGGTGCGGCAGACATGGGTCCTCGATCGCGGGTCGGATCAGGCGGATCAGGCGGATCAGGTGGATCAGGTGGATCAGGTCGGGTGGGGCGCGGCCGGGCCGGGCTCCGGCGGGGCTCCCGCGGTCACTCCCAGCGGAGGTCGCCGTGGCCGCCGTCCTTGCCCGGCTTGTGCGCGACGGGCTTGGGGACGAGGTGCAGCGGGTCGGCGTCCGCGTCGGCCGCCTGCGCGGTACCGGCGGTGGCCGTTGCCGCGGCGGGCTTGGCGGCGGCGGGCCCGGTGGTTCTGGCGGCGGTGGTCGCGGCGGAGGCCGGGCCGGCCATGACCGCGGTGGCGAGAGCGGTCAGGACGAAACAGGAAGCAAGGCGCTTGCGCATGGTGTTTTCCCCCGTGTGTCGATCGCCGGGTCACGGCGTCGTACGTTCCATCAGGCCCCCGCCGCTTCCGGCCGGGAGCCGCACCTGCTTTCCGGTGCAGCTCCACAGTGGCCCGCCGGTTGGGGGAAGCTCCACCTCGCACCCCTGTCATAAAGTTGCAGCGCAGCGAAATCACTATGATCAAACGGGGGCAATCATGGGCAGTCCGGACATCCTGCCGTCACTTTCAGGCCGCCTCGACGAGACGGCGGCAAGGGTGTTCACCTGGGCCGTCCGGCACGGACGGCTGGACGAACGGGCCGCCGAGGAGCTCGGCCTGACCCCCGGCCAACTGGAGGCGGCGACCGACGCCCTCTCCGCACTCCACCTGCTGCGCCCCGCCCCCGACGGCTCCCCGGCACTGATCGCCACCAACCCCGAGCTCGCCGCCGCCGAGCTGATCGGCCCCATCAACGCCGCGTTGCAGGCCCGCCAGCAGCAGGCCGCCCAGGTGCGGACCGAGCTGCTCGGGCTGGTGCCCTTCTACTACGAGATGAGACGCGAGCGCAGCAGCGCCGAGGCGATCGACGTGATGGAGAACCCCGACGACGTCCGCGCCATGTTCCAGGAGCTGGCCGGGAACTGCCGCACCGAGGTGTTCAGCGCCCACCCGGGCATCGGCTCGACGGAGGGCATGGCGGACGCGCTCGCCCGCAACCTCGAACTGCTCGACCGCGGCGTACGGATGCGGTCGCTGTACCAGCACACCGTCCGCGTCAACCCGTCCATGCAGCACTACGCCAGTCAACTCACCGCTTCCGGCTGCGAGTTGCGCACCGACAACGAGATCGTCGACCGGGTCGTCATCGTGGACCGCGAGGTGGCGTTCATCCCCCGGACGGGGATCGGCGCGCCCAGCGGCGCCGTCATGGTGCGCGAGCCCGCCCTCGTCGACTACCTCTACCGCTCACTGGAGCAGTGCTGGAGCCGGGCCCTGCCGTTCGGCCAGGAGGACACCCGCAGCGTGGTCGCGGGCTACGGCGAGGCCGGCGCGGCGATCAAGAGCTCCATCGCCCGGATGCTCGCCGAGGGCAGCACCGACGAGCAGGCCGCCCGACGCCTGGGCATGTCCGTCCGCACCTGCCGCCGGCACATCGCCGAGGTCATGGACAGCCTGGGCGCGGACAGCCGCTTCCAGGCCGGCGTCCTCGCCGAGCGTTCGGGCCTCGTCACCGCGCCGGCCGCCTGAGCGGACCACCGCCCGCCGCCCGGCACCACCGGCGCGGCCCCCGGCCCGCCCGGCCCCGCCACTGCCCGGGCCACCGCACCGCCCGGGGCGCGACCGGGGCGCGACGCAGCCGCGACCGGCTCACAGCAACGCGAAGAGGGCCGAGGCGTCGTCGTGCACCTTGCCCCGGGGCCAGCGCTCGCAGTCGGCGTCGGCCCGCTCGACCGCCCGCACCTGGGCGATCAGCTCCCCCGGCCCGGCCTCGGCGAGCAGCCGCAACGCGTCGGCCCAGCCACCGAGGCCGAACCGCTCGGTGTAGCGCGAGGCCCCGTCGGTGAGCGCGGCCAGCGCGTGCAGCTGCTCCAGACGGACGAAGCCCGTCTCGGCGTGCCGGGCCGCCTTCGGGCTGGCGGCGGCGATCCACGGACCGGCCCCGCTGTTCCGGGCGGCCCGGACGGCCAGCGCGTACTCCATGTGCAGCGCGGCGCGCTCGGCCGAGCCGGGCACCGTCGACCAGACCTGCCGGCGCAGCTCCTCCCCGCCGGGGAAGCGCTGGTTGTCGCCGATCACCTTCGGCGGCCCGTCCTTGAACTGGAGCACCAGCAGCGAGTCGCCGAGCACCAGGTACTCCAGCGAGGCGCCGTGCCGCCGGGCGGCGACCACCATGGCGGCCGGGGTGTTGGGGTGGGCGAGGTCGCAGCGGCCGCCGTGCAGCGCGGCGGTCTCCACGATGGCGTCGGCCAGGCACTCGCCGATCGAGCGGTCCGCGCGGTCGGTCAGCCGGGCCAGCAGGTGCACCCCCAACCGCCGTACGTACCACGGGGTGCCGTGCCGGCACCCCGACTCCAGGCCGGTCGGTGAGCTGGAGCCGTCGAGGAGGACGAGTGCCTCCGGCGAGGCCGCCGCGAAGTCCTCGCTCTCGCGGCCCGGCCGCCGTGCTTCCCCTGCGAGCTGTACCTGCATCCCGACAGTGTGGCCGCCGGTCGGGGCGCAGGCCCAGACCCGCGCACGCGGCTCGCGGGTCCGTCCGGTGGCAGCGGGGGAGATTCGGCCATACCGTCGGATAGCGAGTGGACAATTCGGCCAATCAGGGCCTGCCGGGTTTGGGATCTCCTTCGAGGGGTTCCGGCCTCCGGGGCTGACGGGCCGCCCCGGACCGACGAGGAGCGACGGATGTTCTGGCAGTTCATCGTGCTACTGGCCGCCTCCATCGGATTCCCGACCGCCGCACTGCTCTTCCTGATCGGCGGACCGCGCTTCCCCGACGAGCAGCGCGACGGCCGCTGAGCCCCCACGACCACCGCCGGGCCCCGGCGCCCGGGAGCCCGGGAACCGCAGTGGGTGCCCGGGATCCGCGTGGGGGGCCCGTGGGGTGCCCGCCCTCAGCGGGCGGGCGGCGCCCAGGCCGGGTCGCGGCCGAGCAGCGCCAGCGCGCGGTCGAACGGTCCGGCACCACCGGGCTGCTCCAGCCGCGCGCGGAAGGCCCTGCCCGGCGCCCGGTCGGCCGGTGCGGCCGGCACCCGCTCGGCGACCGCGAGCAGGGCGGCCGCGAGCCGCTCCTCGCCGTCCACCGCCCGGGCCAGCTCCGGCGGCGCGCCGAGGGCGGCCTCGACGTCCCAGGCGTGCACCAGGGTGTCCAGCAGGTGGAAGCCGACCGCCTCGCTCAGCGGGAACGGCCCGCCGTCGCGGATCTCCGGCAGCCGGAGCGGCAGCTCGGCGTCCTTGGCCGCCGCCTCGGCGAAGGCCGCGGTCAGCTGCTCCGCCGAGCGCCGGAACGCGCCCGCCGGGTCGCCGTCCACCGGAACGTCGCGCCAGAGCTCCAGGTCGGGGCCGGCGCCGCGGGCGGCCGCGGCGAAGCCCCGGTGCTGACCGACCACGTGCTCCAGCAGCCGGCGGAGGTCCCAGCCGGCGCAGGGCGTCGGCAGCACCAGCTGTTCCGGCTGGACGGTGCCGATCACCCCGTCTGCCAACTCCACGGCCCGGGTGTGCAGTTCGACGAGGTTCATGCCGCGCCGACCTCCTGTCCGACGGTCTCCTGTCCGGCGGGCTCCGGTCCGACGGTCTCCTGTCCGGCGATGCCCTGCGCGGCGGCCCCCGGGCCGACGACACCCAGGCCCGCCGCTTCCCGGCCGTCCGCCAGGAAGGCGACGGCGCGGTCGACCACGGCGGGTTCGACGAGGATCCTGCGGTGGCCGAGGCCCTGCGTGACGACCAGGTCGAGCCGGTCCCCGTACGCGGCCTTGAGCCGGCGGGCGTGGTCGATGCCGACCATGTCGTCCCCCTCGTCGTGCACCACCAGGATCGGCAGGCCGATCTCCTCGGGGCGGCGGGCGGCGTCGAAGTACTCCGGGACGTCCGCGACGCCGGGGAACATCCGCTGCTCCATGTGCCGCCCCACTTCGCGCTCCAGTACGGCGTTCAGGCCGAGTTCGGCGCAGAAGGCGGCGGGCAGGTAGGAGAATTCGCTGACCCCGGCGACGGCGACCAGCCGGCCGGCCCGCAGGCCGCCGCGCAGGGCCAGGAAGGCGGCGTTGACGCCGAGCGAGTGCGCGACCACCGCCTCGAAGTCGCCGTAGCGCTCCTGGAGCCGGGCGGAGATCTCGCGGAGGTCGAGCACGGTGGCTCTGCGGCCGCCGGACTCGCCGTGCCCGGGGGCGTCGAACGCGACCGGGCTCAGGCCGAGCGCCCGCAGCCGGGGCACGAAGGCGGCGAACCGGGAGGCCCGGGACTGCCAGCCGTGCAGCAGCAGGACGGGCCGGGCGCCGTCGCCCCACTGGTAGACCACCACCTGCCGGCCTCCGACGTCCAGCCGCTCGGTGGTGGCCTGTTCGTGGACCTCGCGTTCGCGGGTGCGCACCCGGCCGCGCCGGACGGGGTGGCGGAACAGTTCGAACGCCGCCCGGCCGGCCGGGCCGGGTGCGATCAGCGAGGTGGTGTTGAGGGTGGTGCGGATCAGTGCGACGGCCGGGTCCATCGGGGTCTCCCTGTCGGTGCTGACGGGTGTGCCTGGTGCGGGCCGAACTCGAGGAGATATTAGCACGATCGTTCGTGCAGTGTTATGGGCATGAGAAGCGCCCCCCGGGACGCACCCGGGAGGGCTCAGAGCAGCTCGGGAGCCTGCGGGTCGGCCGCGTCCGCCCGCAGCAGGCGCAGCACCGCCCGCGCCGCCCGCTCGTACGGGGCCTCCTCGTCGAAGAGCACGGCCTGCGAGTTGGCCGTCTCCAGCACCGCGACCAGGGTGAACACGAGGTCGTCCGGGTCGGCGCCGGGCCGCAGCCCGCCCGCCGCCGCGGCCTCCGCCACCGGGGCCAGCAGGAGGTCGCTCCACTCCCGCGCGCAGTCCGCCAGGGCGTCCCGGAGCGGGCCCGGCCGGGCGTCGAACTCGGCGGTGACCCCGAAGAAGAAGCAGCCGCCGGGGAAGACCCGGGCCCGCGAGTAGGCGAGCCAGCTCTCGCACAGCCGCCGGACCCGGGCCAGACCGGGGGCGGTGCCCTCGACCGGGGCGATCACGGCGTCGTAGAAGATCCGGCGGGCCGCCCGGACGGTGGCCAGCTGCAGCTCCTCCTTGGAGCCGAACCCGGCGAACACCCCGCTCTTGCTCAGCCCGAGGTCGTTCGCCAGCCGGCCGATCGACAGCGCCTCCAGCCCCTCGACCGAGGCGATCGCGACCGCGCGCCGGAGCACCGCACGGCGGGTCTCCTCACCGCGCTGCACCCGGCCGTCGGGGCGCCCTGTCGTGGCAGAACCGGCCACCGTCCATCCACCTCGGCTGTCGCTCGGGACGGGGGACCCCGTCGGGCGGAGCGCCGCCGGGCGGCCCACCGTCGGGGACACCCGCTGCGCCTGCGTCCCGCAAGGGTATAGCCGCCGCCGCACCCCGGCGGGCCCCCGCCGACGGGCGGGTGCGACAACGGGATGCGGCGGCGGGGTCCGGCGGCGGGCTCACTTGCCCGGCACCCCCAGGGCGGACGCCCGCAGCGCCGCCCGGGCCGGCAGGGCCGTGGCACCCAGCGCCAGCGCCGTGGCCACCGCCAGCACCCCGGCGTAGCCGGTCCAGCCCCAGGCCACCCCGGCCGTGCCGGTCATGCCCAGGCTGAAGGCGGTGAGCACCGCGACCGCGACCGCCGTGCCGGCCGCGACGCCGGTCACCACCACGGCGGCCGACTCCAGCCGCAGCATCCGCAGGACCTGCCGGCGGGTGGTGCCGGCCAGCCGCAGCAGGGCGAACTCGCGCCGGCGGTCGGCGGTGGCCATCGCCAGGGTGTTCACCACCGAGATGGCGGTGAAGCCGAGCACCAGGCCCATCCCGAGGTAGTTGGCCTCGGCACCGTTCTGCCGGGCCTCGGCCGCGATGCCGCCGGCCTGCGCCCGGTCGAGCAGCCGCACCCCGGGGAAGCCGGCGACCGCCGCGGTCAGCTGCTCCCGGGTGACCCGCGGGTCGGCGGCCACCAGGACGGCGGCGGCGAGCGGGTTGTCGACGTGCCCGGCGAGCACGGCGTGCGCGACCGTGACGTCCCCGAAGCCGAGGCCGCGGGCGTACACCGCCCGGACGGTCAGGGTGGCGGGAGTGCCGTCGCCGAGCACCAGCCGCACGGTGGAGCCGGGGTGCACCCCGAGCGCGCCCGCCGCCGTCCCGCTGACCGCGACGTCCCCGGTGCCGAAGCCGTCCAGCGTGCCCGCCGTCACCTCCGGGTCCCAGGTGGCCGTCAGGCCCTCGGGCGTGACGCCCTGGACGGTGTACTTCTCCAGGTCGATCCGGACGGAGCTGCGGAGCACCTCGGTCACCGCGGTGACGCCGGGCACCGCCCGGGCGGCCTGCGCCGCCGCACCGGGCACGCCGGGTGCGCTAGCGGCCAGCGTCCACGGGGCCCGGACGCCGTCCTCGGCCTGCCGGGCGGCCGCGCCGCCGAGGGTTGACTGGGTGAACAGCACGGTGCAGACCATCGCGGTGAGCAGGGACAGCGGAGCGGCCGCCGCCCCGACCCGGCGCGACTCGGCCCGCAGGTTGGCGGCGGCCAGGTGGCCGGTCACCGGGGAGAGCCGCAGCAGCCCGCCGAGGACGGCGGTGGCCGCCCGGGCCAGCACCGGGCCGAGCAGCGAGACGGCGACGGAGAGCACCACCACGGCGGCGAAGGTGACGGGCGTGGCGGCCTTCTCGGTGTCCAGCACGGCGAGCACCGCGACCAGGACGATGCCGCCGGCCAGGGTCAGCACGCCCGCCAGGGCCCGGCCCCAGCCGGTGCCGGGCGGCTCGACGGCGGCCTCGGAGAGCGCCCGGCCGGGCCGGATCCGGGAGGCCCGGCGGGCCGAGATCCGCGCGGCGGCCCAGCCGGCCAGCAGGGTCGCGAGCACCGCGGCGGCCATCGGGAAGACGCTCAGGGTGTGGTGCAGGGTGTCCGGAACCGCGCCGAGGTCGACGAAGCCGTCGTACAGCCACCGGCCGGCCGGCAGCCCGGCCACCGAACCCAGCAGGCCGGCGGCCAGGCCGAGCAGCAGCGCCTCGCCGCCGAGCAGCTTGCGCACCTGCCGGGGCGTCGCCGCCACGGCGCGCAGCAGGGCGATCTCCCGGGCCCGCTGCTGGATCGTCAGGGCGAACGTCCCGCTGACCACCAGGACGGCCACCAGCAGGGCGGTGCCGCCGATCGCGGCGCCCATGCTGACCAGCTTCACCCGGGCACCGGCGGCCTCCGGGAACTCCGCCTGCCCGCGGTCGGCGCCCCGGTGGACGACGGCGTGGTCAGCGGCCAGCACCGGGGCGAGCGCGCCGGCGAGCTTCGCCGGGTCGGTGCCGGGCGCGGGCAGCACGGCGATCGCGGAGACCAGCCCGGGCCGGGCGGCCAGCCGGGCGGCCTCGTCCGGGTGGAAGAACAGCGCGCTCTGCTCGGTGAGTCCGGTGCCCCGGGCGGCGGCGATGCCGGAGATCCGGTAGCCGGCCGGCGTCTGCGTGGAGCGGACGGTGAGCCGGTCGCCGACGTGCAGCCCGGCCCGCGCGGCCAGGCCCGCGTCGACCACCAGCTCGTCGGCGGCGCCCGGGGCGCGGCCCTCGGCCAGGGTGAACGGGGTCAGCGCGGCGGAGGCCCAGGAGTGCCCGTACCCGGGGAGCCGGTCGGCGGCCACCGGCTGCGCGGGGAAGGTGAGTTCGGGCACGACGGCGCGGACGCCCGGTACCGCCGCGATCCGGTCGGCCAGCCCGGCCGGCAGCCAGGCCCGCTCGGCGAGCGGCTTGGCCTTCTCCTTGGTCTTGGTCTTCCCGTTGCCCTTGTCCGTGACGACCGTCCGGTGCACCTGCTGGTCGGCGGCCACCACGAGGGAAGTCCCCGCGTACCGCTCGGTGCGGATCCCGCCGCGCAGGCCGGTCTCCAGCAGGGTGCCGCAGGCGGTGACGGTCAGGGCGGCGAAGAACAGGGCGACGAAGGCGCCGGCGAAGCTCGCCCGGCGGGTGCGCAGGCTCTGCAGGGCGTAGGAGAGCAGCATCAGAGCCACGCTCCCCGGCGGTGGGCGGGGCGGGCGGAGCGGCGGGCACCGGGCGGTTTCGTCATGCCCACAGGCTTTCGCGGACGGGCACCCGGACGCAGTGCGGCCGCCCGGCCGATCAGGGCGGGGGTTAACCCCCGTCGGCCGCTACGGCTCGCCCAACACGCCTTCCAGCAGGGCAGCCTGAGCCAGCAGCAGCTCGTCGGCCCCGGCCGCGCCGACCACCTGGAGGCCCAGCGGCAGACCGTCCGCGGTCACCCCGGCCGGCAGGCTGAGCGCGGGCAGCCCGAGGTGGCTCCAGGGCAGCGACATCGTGGCGTCCCCCGTGCCGGCCAGGCCGTACGGGGCCGGCCCGGTCGCGGAGGGGGCCAGCAGCAGGTCGATCCCGGCCCGCTCGACCTCCCCGGCGACGCGTTCGCGCAGGTGCTCGCGGGCGTGCAGCGCCGCCGCGTGGTCCTCCGGGGCCACCGCCCGGCCCTGCCGGATGCCGGCCACCGTCTCCGGCCGGTAGAGGCCGCCGAACCGGGCGAACCAGTCGGCGTGCGTGCGGGCCAGTTCGAAGCGGTTGATCGTGCGGGACTGCCGGGTCAGCACGTCGATGTCGGGCAGCAGGTCGATCCGGCGCACCGTCAGCCCGGCTGCGGCGAACCGCTCCAGCTGCTCCTCGAAGGCCTGCCGCGCGAGCGGCCCGGCCTGCTCCAGGTAGCGGCCGGCGGGGACGCCGAGGACGGGCGGCGGGCCGGCCGGCGCGGGCCGCCAGTCGTCGCACAGCAGTGGCGCCGCGAGCGCCGCACCGGCGAGGTCGGTGGTGAACAGGCCCACGGTGTCGTAGCTCGGCACGTTCGGGATCACCCCGGTCACCGGGATCCGCCCGAACGTCGGCCGGTAGCCGACCACCCCGCAGTACGCGGCGGGGCGGACCACCGAGCCGACCGTCTGGGTGCCGATCGCCAGCGGCACCAGCCCGACCGCGACGGCCGCCGCCGAACCGCTGCTGGAGCCGCCGGGGGTGTGGGCGGGGTGGTGCGGGTTCCGGGTCGGCCCGGGGGCGCTGCCGGCGAACTCCGCGGTGACCGTCTTGCCGGCCACCAGCGCGCCCGCGGCCCGCAGCCGGTCCACCACGGCGGCCTGCGGGCCGGCCAGCACGCCCGGGGGCAGCGCCGAGCCGGCGTGGGTGGGCAGGCCGTCGACGTGGACGACGTCCTTGACGCCGACCGGCACCCCGTACAGCGGCGGGGCGGCCGCCGGGTCGGGGTGGCGGCCGGCCAGCGCGCGGGCCTCGGCGTGCAGGCGGGCGGGCCGGCCCGGCTCGGGCACGAAGGCGTGCACCAGCGGGTCGACCTGCTCGATCCGGGCGCAGAGGCGGTCGACGCGGGCGGCCAGGACGGCGCGGGCGGGCGGGCCGGCGGGGCCGGTCCGCAGCCCGGCCGCCTCACGGACGAGCGACCGCGGCCGGACGTCCGGATGCTCCATTCCCGCCACGGTAGCCCCGGTTCACGGGTGTTCGGTGGCCAGGTACGGCGTCTCGCGCAGGTAGTAGGCGCCACAGGTGTGGCAGCAGAGTTCGCGGGTCTTGCCCCACTCCGCCGCATCGCGCAGCGGCGCGTCCGCGTCCAGGTCCCGGCCGCACATGGCGACGGCCTCGGAGCCGCGGACCATGTGCCAGAGCCTCACCCCGGCGGCCGGGCCGCCGTCGCCGTACTCGGCGCGCATCTGGTGCATCATCTCCCCATCGTCCGGCGGCCGCCCGGCCCCGGCAACCGGGGGAGGCGTGGGGCCCGCGGGGGCTCCGCGGTCAGGCCGGGCTGCCGTGCAGCCGCAGCCGGGCGATGCCGCCGTCCGGGAAGACGTCCAGCCGGACGTGGGTGGCCGGCCGGGGCGTGTCCAGCACCAGGCGGTGCACGGCGTCGGGCTGGAGTGCCGTCCGCGGCAGCAGCTCGAACCACTCCTGCGGGTCCGCGGCCTGCTCGTCCCGCCCGTACAGCGCGGCCCAGCCGGCCGCGTTGCCGACGTAGTAGCCGGTGTCGATCTCCACGGCGCGGATCGCGCCGCGCCCGGCCAGCCGGAGCCGGACCCAGTCGTGGCCGTCGTCGCGGCGCCGGCGGTTCTCCCAGCCGTCGCCCATGGCCCGGGACCGGCCGGGCAGCGCGAGGTTGGCCGGGGGCGAGAAGAAGCGGTCCGAGGCGTCCTCGACGGCGCCGCCGTTCTCCAGCGCGGCGAGGTCGAAGGTGCCGAGTGCGGCCAGCCAGACGGCGTCCGGGCGGGCCTCGCCGTGCACCCGCAGCCGGGCGATGCCGCCGTCGGGGTACTGGCTGAGCCGCAGGTGGGTGAAGCGGCGGCCGCTCTCGACGGCGAAGCCATTGGCGGCGTGGCCGCGCACCGGCGAGCGGGGCACCAGCGGGTGCCAGACGGTGGAGTCGGCGAGCAGTTCCCCGGGGCCCGGGGTGCCGGGGAGCTCGGCGCCTTCGAGGCCGATCTGCTGCGGGTGGTTGCCGCGGAAGTGCGCGGTGTCCACGACCACGCCGTGCACGACCCCCGGCACGCCCAGCCGGATCAGCGCCCAGTCGCGGTCGTCCGCGGCGGGGTGCGGACGGTCGGTGCCGGTGCCGCGGCGCCGGCGGGTCTCCCAACCGTCCATGATCTGGCCCTTGTTGCCGAAGGTGTGCGGGCGGAACTCGGCGGGCTCGGGCAGCAGGAGGTTCTCCCGCTCGGCGAAGAGTTCGTCGTTGGCGGCGATCACCGCGCCGCCGAGCCGGCGGTCGGCCAGGTCGGTCAGCGCGGTGAAGGCGAACTCGCCGGAGCGGTAGTCGGCGTAGGGGTTGCCGCCCGCGTAGGGCAGCGCGGCGGCGTCGGGCAGGGTCCTGGGGGTGTCGTCGGTGGCCATGCGTCCACGATGGCCCTGCCGAACACATCAGGTCCATCACAAAGAACTGAGCAAAACGTTCAGTCCGACTGAACGGTTGCCGCGACCTCGGCCAACGCGGCCAGCACCCGGCGCACCGGCGGCGTCCGCTCCGTCCCGGCCCGGACGGCCGCGACCACCCGGCGGGTCGGCAGATCGGCGGGCAGCGCCCGGACCACCGCCCCGCCGCCGCGCCCCGCCGAGGCCAGCCGGGGCACCAGCGCCACCCCGAGGCCGGCGGCGACCATCGCCAGGATCGCCGTCCAGTCCGCCGCGGTGTGCGCCCGCTCGGGGACGAAGCCCGCGTCGGCACAGGCCGCCAGGGTGATCTCCTGCCACGGCCCGGCGGCGCCGTAGATCCACGGCTCGTCGGCGAGGTCCGCCAGCCGCAGCCCCGGCACACCGGCCCGCGGGTGGTCCGGCGGCAGCGCCACGTCCAGCGGGTCGCTGAGCAGCACCGACCGGACGAACCGCGGGTCGCCGCCGGCCGGCTGCACGGCGAGCGACAGCGCCAGGTCGACGTCGCCCGCGGCCAGCAGCCCGTACGCCGCCTCCGCCTCCGCCTCCACCACCCGCACCACCAGCCCCGGTGCGGCCTCCCGCAGCCGGGTGACCGCCGGCACGAGCAGCCCGCCGATCGCGGTGGCGAACGCGCCCACCCGCACCTCGCCCGCCTCGCCGTGCAGGTAGCCGGCGAGCTCCGCCTCGGCCCGCTCCAGCTGCCCGAACACCAGCTCCGCGTGGCGCAGCACCAACCGGGCCGCGCTGGTCAGCCGCACCCGCCGGCCGTACGGCTCCAGCATCGGCGCGCCGAGCTGCCTGGCCAGCGCCGACACCTGCTGCGAGACCGCCGACGGCGAGAGCCGGAGCCGCTCGGCCGCCGCCGTCACCGTGCCGCACTCGTCGACCGCCCGGAGCACCCGCAGCCGCCGGAGATCCCACTCACCCACCGCGCCCATCGCGCCAGGGTAGAGCGCCCGGCCCGCCGGGCACGCCCCCGGGCGCGGCGGATCCGGCTCCGTCCCGCCTCCGGTATCGGAGTTGACTGGGCCAATCCCCGGGCCAACACTGAGCGGTGCGTGCGCTTCGTAGTCTGCATTCATCGGACGTACCGGGGGAACGGATGCACCAGCTCAGTGAATTGACGCATGATCACCTCGACCGGCTCCGGATCGCGGCGGACCGCACCAAGGGTCTGAGCCGGCGCCGGGCCGAGGTGCTGGACCTGATCGGCAAGGACTTCTCCAACCAGGAGATCGCCGCACTGCTGCAGATCGAGGAACGGACCGTGAAGGCGCACACCGCCGCCCTCTTCGAACAGCTGGGCGTCGGCTCGCGGATCCAGCTCGCCCAGGCCGCCCTGCTCTGCCGGCTGGAGGACTGTACCTGAGGACACTGGCGCCCCTCCGGGGCTGATGTTGTGATGGCAACGCCCCTTCGGGTAGCTACAACTTCCGCTCCACAGTCGAGAGATGGGATCCAGCATGCTCAAGTCCCGTGCGGGACGGGTGGCCTCGGTGGCGGTCGCCGCCACGGCCGCGCTCGCCCTCAGCGCCGGCAGCGCCAGCGCGCTGTACGTCAGCGACTACAACACGGCCGCGAACATCCGGCAGACCCAGTGGACCAACTCCGCCATCAACGGCGTCGGCTACCCGGGTCACGGCACCAACTCCTGGTGCTGGGTGCACGGTTCGTCCGTCGGCACCGGCAACGACGTCTGGGACAGCAACACCGACCGGGCCACCGGCGTCTGGGGCTACACGTACGAGTCCTACATCGCCGGCGCCTACACCGGTCAGACGACCGTCTGCTGATCCACCCCGTCCGTCGCGGCCCTCTTCGCCCCACCGGTAATGGGGCGAAGAGGGCCGCGGCCCGAGGATATCCGGCCCGGACCGCCGACCACCGGCTCCGGCCCCGCCGCCCGGCCCATCACACCACCGAGGGACAGCCTTGAGGTTCAACCGTCGTCACGCCCTGGTCCTCTGCGCCGCCGGGCTCGCGCTGCTCACCGGCTGCTCCTCCGCGGGCACCGCCGGCACCGGCACCGGCACCGGAGCCGGCGGCGCGCCGGCACCCGCACCGGCCGTGACCGCGACCCCCACCCCGACCTCGCTGACCGAGACCCAGCAGCTCCCGCTGCGCGCCTACGCGGCCTCCCCGCAGGAGCTGACCGCCCTGTCCAAGGCCCAGGGCCTGCTGACCCAGGACTGCATGAAGCGGCTCGGCTTCACCAGCTGGACGCCGGCCGCCGGCGACCTGCCCAAGGTGCCCAAGGAGGACGTCCCGACCGCCTACGGCTTCCTCGACGAGGCCCAGGCGGCCACCTACGGCTTCCACCAGCCGAGCACCGTGGGCCGGGAGAAGCCCAACACCGGGCCGATGAACCCGGCCGAGTTCAGCGCGCTGTCCGGCCTGAAGTCGACCACCGGCGGCGAACCGGCCGGCGGCAACATCCCGCCCGGCGGCTGCACCGGCGAGGCCGAGCAGAAGCTGAAGAGCGACAGGGCGACCGCCGGCGACATCTACGGCGAGCTGACCGGCCAGGCCGACAGCCGGACCAAGTCCGACAACCGGGTCGCCGCCGCCGTCACCGAGTGGGCCGCCTGCATGAAGCAGAAGGGCTACGTCTACAGCGACCCGGAGAGCCTCGCCAACGAGGCCTGGGGGACGACCGTGACGCCGCGGGAGATCGAGACCGCCAAGGCCGACGTCGCCTGCACCAAGCAGACCAACCTGTCCGGGATCGCCCTCGGCGTCCGGACGGCCATCCAGAAGCAGCTGATCGACCAGCACGACGGCGAGCTCAAGGCCTACCGCGCCGGGGTCCAGGCCCAACTCGACAAGGCGGCGGCGGTCCTGCGGGAGCGCGGCCAGTGAGTGGCGCCGCCCGAGCGGGCCGCGGCACCCGCGGCCTGCTCGCCGCCCTGGCGGCCGCCGCCCTGCTGGCCGCCGCGGGCTGCGCCGGCGACTCCGCGGCCGCCCCGGACGGCGCCACCGCCACCGGCCCGCACGGCGAGCCGCTGATCGCGCTCACCGACGACGTCCGGCAGCCCTACCTCTCCTACTGGGACGACTACGTGCGCGTCTTCCGGGCCGCCGACCCGCAGGCCCCCGGCCTGGAGGGGCACGCCGACGAGCCGAACCTGTCGATCCTGCGCGCCTCGCTGCAGCAGCTCCGGCAGGACGGGCAGCGGATGCAGGGCGACGTCCGGCACCGGCTGCTCGGCATGCAGGTCAGGGGCGAGCTCTACCAGGTCTACGACTGCGTGGACCTCGACTCCTGGCGCATCACCGACGCCGCCACCGGCCGGGAGACCGACCAGGTCGGCCGGCGCCCGGAGCAGCTCGCCGTCATGACGATGCGGCAGGTCGACGGCCGGTGGAAGGTCACCGACGTCCAGCGGCCGGTGCCCTGTCCGTCCGCCTCCCCCGCCGCGGCGCCGTCCGGCACCGGCTGAGCCCGCCCGCGGGGCCCGCCCGGGCTCAGGACGCGCGCAGCAGGGCGCCGTCCTGCCAGGTGAGGATCTTGTCGAAGCTGACGATCGCGCCGCGCAGCGGATGGTTGCGGAGCTGGACGTGGTCGGTCAGGGCGTGGATGAGGAAGAGACCGCGGCCGGACTCGGCCGTGAGGTCGGGGAGGGCGTCCGGATCGACCGGGCGCAGCACCGGCGGCACCGCGGCCGGGCGGCAGGGCGGCAGCACGTGGGTGTCGTAGGGGCGCCCCTCGCGCCGGGGCCGGTGCGCGGTGAGGACGGGGCCGGGCACGCTGGCCCGGCCGCGCCGGCTGCGGCGGGGTGCCCGGCCGGCCGGTACGGGGCCGCCCGCGGCCGCCGGGCGGGCCGCCGGGGCGGCCGGGCGGCGCAGCGGGAACGGCCCGGGCGCCGGAGCGGCGGGCGCCGCAGCGGCGGGGGCGGTGCCGAGCCCGGGCCCGGAGTCGGTCACCTCGATCCGCAGCAGGTCGCCGCTGATCGCCGCGGTGACCTGGAAGCCGTCGTCCGGCCGGCCGCAGGCGCCGTGCTCGACGGCGTTGGCGCACGCCTCGCTGAGCGCGACGCCGAGGTCGTGGGCGACCTGCGGGTCGACGCCCGCCGTCGCCATCGCGCCGAGCAGGATGCGCCGGGCCAACGGAACGCTGGCCGGGTCGCGCTTGAGGTGCAGAGTCCACCAGATGTCCACGGGAGGTCCCTCCTGGCTGCGGCTCCACATATAACGAGGTATCTCCGGGCGATCCCGCGGTGAACCGTGCCGGGGGCCCGCCACCGCCCGTTCGGCGGATGGACTGGGGCCGTGGTGTGTGCCGAGCGGCGCACACCGGGGGCCGCACGCCGGGCCGAACGGGGTACTCGTAGGGATTTCCCACCCTGCCCGTGCCGGGCCCGTGAGCGATGAGATGATGGGCCCCGCCATGACTGCCCACGCCGCCGCCCCGCACCCGGGCGCCCCCGCACCGGACGCGCCGGTGGGGGCCGCCGCCTGGGACCTGCGGCTTGCGCGGGCCGTGCCGTTCGCCCTGGTCTGCACGCTGATCGCGGCCGCCGGGCACGCCCTGGCCGGCGGCGGGAACGTGGCCCCGGCAGCACTCGCGACCGGCTTCGGGGCCGTCCTGGTGCTCGCCGTGGCCTTCGGCGGGCGCGAGCGCTCGCTCGGCGCCATCGCCGGTGCGCTCGGCGCGGGCCAGCTCGGCCTGCACTGCCTCTTCCACGCCTTCGGCGGCCACGCCGCCACGGCGGCCGGCGCGATGGCCGGCATGCACCACGGCGGCGCCGGCGGCTCCGGTCCGCTGACCCTGCCGCAGGTGGCCGGCCGGCTGATCTGCAACGAGGCCCGCCCCGGCACCCTGGCCGGGCTGCCCGGCAACCCGTCCGCCGAGCAACTGGTCTCCAGTGCGGGGCTGGACCCGAAGGCCTTCGCCGTCGCGCCCTGGTGGCAGGACGGCCTGTTCGGCATGACGGCGTCGATGCTCGCGGGCCACCTCGCCGCCGCCCTGGTGGCCGGCTGGTGGCTGCGGCGCGGCGAGGCCGCGCTCTGGCGGCTGCTGCGGATCACCGCCTCGGCCGCCCGGGAGCGCTGGGCCACGCCGCTGCGGACGGTGCTGGCGCTGGCCGCCGCCCTGCTGCGCGGTCTGCTCGGGACGCCCGGACCGGCCCGCCGGTTCGGCGCGCGCGGCGGGGAGAGCCCGCTGCCGGGCGGAGCCCTGCTGCGGCACAGCGTGGTGCGGCGGGGACCGCCGGCCGGGGCCCTCGCGTACTGACCCCGCTCCCGGTACCCCCACACGTACCGGGCCCGGGTCCACGCGACCGCCGAGCCGCCCCGCACTCCCGCGAGGCCGCGGCTCACCCTCGTCCCCACGCCGCGCGGCCCCGCCGGGGCACGGACCACCGTGCCCGGGAGCGGGCCTGCGCCGAGCCTCCGAACGGAGACCCGAACACCATGCGTTCCCTTCCCGCCCGTCGCCTCGCCGCCGTCGCCCTCACCGCCGCCACCACCGTCGTGGTGCTGGCCGGCCCGGCCTTCGCGCACGTCACCGTGAACCCGGGCAGCGCCCCGCAGGGCGGCTACACCGCCGTCGACTTCCGGGTGCCGAACGAGAACGACACCGCCTCCACCGTGAAGCTGGAGGTCAACCTGCCGATGGACCACCCGCTGGCCTCGGTCCGGACGCTCCCGCTGCCGGGCTGGACCGCCACCGTCGAGAAGGCCAAGCTCGACAAGCCGATCAAGGTGCACGGCAACGACGTCAACGAGGCCGTCTCCAAGATCACCTGGACCGCGGACGCGGGCACCAAGATCGCCCCCGGCCAGTTCCAGGAGTTCCGCCTCTCGCTCGGCCCGCTGCCGACCGACACCGAGAAGCTGACCTTCAAGGCGCTGCAGAGCTACGACAACGGCGACGTCGTCCGCTGGATCGACGAGGCCAAGGACGGCCAGCCCGAGCCGGCCAAGCCCGCCCCCGTACTCACCCTGACCAAGGCCACCTCGGACGACGGCCACGGCGTCACCGCCTCCGCCTCCGCCGCCCCGGCCGCCGACGGCCACGGCCACGACAGCGGCGCCAAGAGCGAGGCCGCCGCCGACACGAAGTCCAGCGACTCCACCGCCCGCGTGCTCGGCGTGGTCGGCATCGTGGTCGGCGTGATCGGCACCGCGTTCGGCATCCTCGGCCTGCGCCGCCGCAGCTCGGCCTCCTGACCCGCCACCGGCGGGGCCGCCCCCCGCGCCGCACCCCGGCCCGGGGGCGGCCCCGCCGGTGATCCACCGCGCACGATCGGAACCCCCATGGCCCGCTCCCCCCGCACCGCCCGTCTGGCCGGTGCCGCCGCCGTCGCCCTCGCCGCGGCCCTGACCCTGACCGCCTGCGGCTCCGACGGGGGCGGCACCGGCCCCGCCAAGGTCACCCGGCAGACCTCCGACTCGCCGTACGAAGGCACCGTGCTCGGCAAGAACTTCGAGAAGCCCGACCTCCAGCTGACCGACACCGCCGGCCGCCCGTACGACCTGCGGCAGCAGACCAGCGGCAGGAGCACCCTGCTCTTCTTCGGCTACACCAGCTGCCCGGACGTCTGCCCCACCACCATGGGCGACATCGGCGTGGCGATGAAGAAGCTCTCCGCCGAGGAGCGGCAGAAGGTCAACGTCGTCTTCGTCTCCACCGACCCGCAGCGCGACACCCCGCAGGTGCTGCGCAGCTGGCTGGACTCGATGGGCACCGACTTCATAGGCCTCACCGGTGACCTCGCCAAGGTGAAGACGGCGGCCAAGTCGCTCGGCATCCTGATCGAGGACCCGGTGGTCAACTCCGACGGCACGGTCACCTCCACGCACGGCGCCCAGGTGCTGGCCTTCCTGCCCTCCGACGACAAGGCGCACGTCCTCTACCTCAGCGGCACCGAGGAGAAGACGTACGAGCACGACCTGCCGCTGCTCGCCAAGGGAGTGCCGGCATGAGGAGCACCGGCGCCCTCGGCTTCCGCCGCACCGCACTGGCGGGAGCGGCGCTGGCGACGGCACTGGGCGGCGGCGCCATCCTGGCCGCCTGCGGCGCGGGCGGCCAGGACGGCGCCGCCGACGGTCCGGCCCGGCTGAGCGTCGCCGACTCCTACATCCCGCTGCCCCCGGCGGGCGGGATGGCGGCCGGCTACCTGACCGTGCGCAACGACGGCGGCCCCGACCAGCTGGTCAAGGTCTCCAGCCCGGGCGCCGGCTCGGTCACCATGCACCGCTCCACCGCCTCCACCATGGAGCAGGTCGAGCGGCTCGACGTCCCGGCGCACGGCGCGTTGCAGCTCGCCCGCGGCGGCACCCACCTCATGATCATGGGATGGCAGAAGGCCCCCGCCCTCGGCGAGGAACTCGAACTCGACCTGACCTTCGCCCGGACCGGCACCATCTCGGTCAAGGTGCCGGTCAAGGAGCTCACCTACCGCCCCGGCCAGAGTTGAGGGACCGCGAGATGCCGAAGGCCATCCACCGCAGAATCGCCGGACTGCTCGGCGTCCTCGGCGCCGTCCTCGCGCTGATGCTCGCCGGCGCCGGACCGGCCGCCGCGCACGCCACGCTGCAGTCCACCGACCCGGCTCAGAACTCGGTCGTCGCCACCGCGCCGCAGAGCATCACGCTGACCTTCAGCGAGTCGGTGTCGCTCTCCGGCGACTCGGTGCGGGTGCTCGACCCGGCCGGCAAGGCGGTCGACGCCGGCAACCCGGCCCACGCCGACGGCAAGGACAACACCGCCCGGGTCGGGCTGAACAGCGGCCTCGCGGGCGGCACCTACACGGTGGCCTGGCGGGCCGTCTCGGAGGACTCGCACCCCATCGGCGGGGCGTTCACCTTCTCCATCGGTGCCCCCTCGGACACCTCCGTCTCGGCCACCGCGCTGAACGGCGCCGAGGCCGACCCCGTGGTCGCCGCCCTCTACGGCACCGGGCGGACGGTCGCGTACGGGGCGTTCGCGCTGCTGGCCGGCGCGGCCGCGTTCGTGCTGCTCTGCTGGCCGGCCGGGGCGGCGCAGCGCGCGGTGCAGCGGCTGCTGATGAGCGGGTGGGTGGCGCTGCTGGTGTCCACCGTCGCGGTGCTGATGCTGCGCGGCCCGTACGAGCGGGGCTCCGGCCTCGGGCAGGCCTTCGACCTGTCGCTGGTGCGCGCCACGCTGGACGAGCGGATCGGCACCGCGCTGGCGGCCCGGCTGCTGCTGCTCGCGGCGAGCGGGGTGTTCCTGTCGCTGCTGGTCGGGCAGCTCGGGCAGCCGGCCCGGCCCGCCCCGGCCGGTGCGGGTTCGGGTACGGGTGCGGACACCGGCGCCGAGGACGGCTCCGACGCCGAGGAGGCGGAGCTGCGCCGGCTGGAGCGGCGCGCCGCCGAGCGGCCGGAGCGCGAGGCCCGGCTCGGCCTGGGGGTGGCCGGACTCGTGCTGGCCGTCGCCCTCTCGGCGACGTGGGTCGGCGCCGACCACGCCTCGGTGGGCATCCAGGTCTGGCTGGCGCTGCCGCTCGGCATGCTCCACCTGATCGCGATGGCGTTCTGGCTGGGCGGCCTGGCGGCCATGCTGGTCGGCCTGCGGCACGGGATCGGCGCGGCCGTCGCCGAGCGCTTCTCCAAGGTCGCCTTCGGCGCGGTCGCGGTGCTCACCGTCACCGGCGTCTACCAGTCCTGGCGCGGCCTCGGCAGCTGGGGCGCCCTGACCGGCACCGAGTACGGGCGGCTGCTGCTGCTGAAGACCGGCTGCGTGGTCGCGATGCTCGGCGTCGCCTGGATCTCCCGCGCCTGGCTGACCCGGCTGCGGGCCGCCCCGGAGGAGGCCGACGCCGTCGCCCCGGCCGAGCTGCCGGAGCCGGTCGCCGTCGCCGCCCGCTCCGACGACCCCGTCCGGCAGGCCCAGCTGGCCCGCCAGCAGGCCGCCCGGGAGAGCGCCGGCCGGGACCGCACGCTCACCCCGACCCGGGCCGGGCTGCGCCGCTCCGTCCTGGTCGAGGCGCTGGTCGCGGTGGCCGTCCTAGTGGTCACCACGATGCTCACCAACTCCCCGCCCGGCCGGGTGGCCGGCGAGATCGCGGCCGGGACGGGGGCCAACGGCGCCGCCGCCGCACCCGCCCCGGGAGCGCCCGCCCCGCAGACCGTGCCCGGCCAGAACATGGAGCTGAAGCTCCCGTACGACACCAAGGGCCGCACCCCGAACGCCAAGGGCACCGCGACGGTCACCCTCAACCCGGCCCGGACCGGCCCCAACGAGGTGCACCTCGCGCTGGACGGCACGGACGGCAAGCCGGTCGAGGTGCCCGAGGTGGAGCTCGCCTTCACCCTGCCGGACCGCGACCTCGGCCCGCTGCCGGTCACGCTGACCTCCGACGGCCCCGGCCGCTGGAGCGGCACGGCCCAGCTGCCGCTGGCCGGCAACTGGGTGGTCTCGGTGCAGGTGCGCTCCTCGGACATCGACCAGAGCACCGAGATCAAGCCGCTGAAGATCGGGTGACCGCGATGGACCGCACCACGAGCACCGCACCCGCCGGGCAGCCGGAGGCCGCGGCCGGCCGCCCGCGCGGCGGCGTCACCCGGCGGGCCCTGCTGGGCACGGCCGGCGCCGGGCTGGTGGTCGGCGCCGGCGCCGGGGTGGCGGGGGCGGTCGCGCTGGACCGGGCTCCGGCCGCCGGGACGGCCACCGCCGCGGGCGGCACCCTCGGCGCGGCCCGGCTGCCGTTCCACGGGGAACACCAGGCCGGCATCCTCGACCCGCAGCAGGCCCGCGTCCAGCTGGCCGCCTTCGACCTGGCCGGCGGGGCCGGCCGGGACGCACTGCGGTCGCTGCTGCAGCGCTGGTCCCGGACGGCCGCCCGGCTGACCGCCGGCGAGCCGGCCGAGGAGTTCGAGAACCAGGTCGCGCTGGACGCCGGCCCGTGCTCGCTCTCCCTCA
Organism: Kitasatospora sp. NBC_01560; assembly: GCF_045208415.1. Lineage (NCBI taxonomy): Bacteria > Bacillati > Actinomycetota > Actinomycetes > Kitasatosporales > Streptomycetaceae > Kitasatospora > Kitasatospora sp. NBC_01560. The sequence continues at coordinate 4,727,631 of NZ_CP109364.1, forward strand.
CCTTCGGCTTCGGAGCCACCCTGTTCGACAAGGCCGGGCTGGCCGACCGCCGGCCGGCCGCGCTGGAGCCGCTGCCCGCCTTCCCCGCCGACGCCCTCGACCCGGCCCGCGGCGACGGCGACCTGTTCGTCCAGATCGGCGCCGACGACGCGCTGGTCGCCGTGCACGCCCTGCGGGTGCTCCAGCGCCAGGCGGCCGGCACCGCGGCGCTGCGCTGGCAGGCGGCCGGCTTCGCCCGCACCCCCGGCGCGACCGCGCACCCGGTGACCGGCCGCAACCTGATGGGCCAGATCGACGGCACCAACAACCCCCGGCCGGGCGAGGACGGCTTCGCCGGCAAGGTGTTCTGCGCCGCCGGGGGCGGACAGCCCGACTGGCTGGCCGGCGGCTCCTACCTGGTGTTCCGGCGGATCCGGATGCTGCTGGACAGCTGGGAGGCGCTGCCGCAGGACCGCCAGGAGCGGGTGATCGGGCGCCGGAAGGCCGACGGCGCCCCGCTCTCCGCACCGGCCGGCGCCGCCGAGAACACCCCGGTGGACCTCGCCGCGCAGGGCCCGGACGGCACCCTGGCGATCCCGGCCGACGCCCACGTCCGGGTCGCGGCACCGGCCGCCAACGGCGGGGCGGCGATGCTGCGGCGCGGCTTCTCGTACCACGACGGCCTGCTGGCCGACGGCTCCCCGGACGCCGGGCTGCTCTTCCTCGCCTTCCAGTCCGACCCGCGCACGGGCTTCACTCCCGTCCAGCGCAAGCTCTCCCGCGGCGACGGCCTCTCCCGCTTCCTGCGGCACGAGGCGAGCGGCCTGTACGCCGTCCCGCCGGGCGCACCGGACGGCGGGTACGTGGGGCAGACGCTGCTGGACTGAGGCGGCCCCGGCCGGCCGGCACCCCGCACCGGCCTGCACCCTGCACCCTTGCACCCCGCACCGGCCGGGAACGGTCGGAAGCGGTCGGGAACGGTCGGGAACGAGGTCGGACCGGCCGCCCGTTCCGGCCGGGTGCGGCCCTGCCGGGCGGGGCGCTGCCCACGGGCCGGAAGGGCGGTCCGGGGTGCGGGGCGGAGTGGTTAAGGTGGCCGGGGGCTCTCTGACAACTCCTGGGCCCGGTACCCCTTTCGCTTGGAGGCGCGGCATGTCGGCGACCCGCTACACCTACCTCGGCCCGGCGGGCACCTTCACCGAGGCCGCGCTGCGCACCCTGCCCGAGGCGGCGACCCGCGAGCTGGTCCCGCTGGCCTCGGTGCCGCTGGTGCTGGACGCGGTGCGCGCCGGTGAGGCCAGCGGCGCGTTCGTGCCGGTCGAGAACTCGGTCGAGGGCGCCGTCACCGCGACCAACGACGAACTCGCCTCCGGCACACCGCTGATGATCTACCGTGAGGTGCTGCTGCCGATCTCCTTCGCGCTGCTGGTCCGGCCCGGCACGGAGCTGGCCGGCATCGAGACGGTCACCAGCCACCCGGTGGCCCAGCCGCAGGTGCGCCGCTGGCTGGCCGCCAACCTGCCGCAGGCGCGGTGGGAGTCCTCCGCCTCCAACGCCGACGGCGCCCGGCTGGTCGCCGAGGGGCGTTTCGACGGCGCGTTCGCGGGCGAGTTCGCGGCGCCGATCTACGGCCTGGACCCGCTGGTCAAGGACATCGCCGACGCGGCCACCGCGACGACCCGGTTCATCCTGGTCGGCCGGCCCGGGCGGGTCTCCTCGCCGACCGGCGCGGACAAGACCTCGATGGTGGTCTGGCTGCCGGACGACCACCCGGGTGCGCTGCTGGAGCTGCTCCAGGAGTTCGCGGTGCGCGGGGTGAACCTGATGCGGATCGAGTCCCGGCCGACCGGCGAGGGGCTCGGCAGCTACTGCTTCCTCATCGACTGCGAGGGGCACCTCACCGACCGCCGGGTGAGCGAGGCGCTGATGGGTCTGCGGCGGATCTGCCCGCAGGTGCGTTTCCTCGGGTCCTATCCGCGGGCCGACCAGCAGGCCTCCCGGCACCAGCGGCCGGGCACCTCGGACGCCGATTTCAGCGAGGCGGCCGACTGGCTCTCCCGCTGCCTCGACGGCCGCGGCGACATCTGACGACCGGGGCGACATCCCCGCGACGGCTTTTGTCTTCCTGACCTTTTCCGACCGTTTTCGACCATGCCCGGACGGCGGGGCGGGTGACCCTCCCCGTCGTCCACAGGCCCCCCGCCGCCGGAACCGGCTGTCCACAGGGGCATCCACTGTCCACAGGCCGAAGTTATCCACAGGCCTGGGGACGAGTCGACAAACCGGTATAGCCACTGCGGGTTTCGGTCGGATCGTCGGTTAGCGTCGCAGAGATGACTAATCGGACCAGAGTCACCCGTGTGCCAGCAAATCACCTGTCCGAGTGCTTCAATTCCCTCACCCGGGAAGGTCAAATGAGGTTTGAAACCTCAATTCCCTGGTTCTGTTCCCCGTCCACCCCGACAGCCCGGCCGTCCACAGCCCGCCGGGCCGGCCTGTGGACAACCGGCCGCGGCGATATCCCCGGCCGGAGTTATCCACAGGCCGGGCCGAGTTATCCCCAGGGGAAAACCGGTACCGGTGGACGGGCCCCCGCCCGGTAGGCTTGGGCCCGTGATTGACCTTCGCCTGCTTCGTGAGGACCCTGACCGAGTGCGCGCCTCGCAGCGCGTCCGTGGCGAGGACGTCGACCTGGTCGACGCCCTCCTCTCCGCCGACGAACGGCGCCGGTCCTCGGGCAGTCGCTTCGACGAGCTGCGCAACGAGCAGAAGACGCTCGGCAAGCAGGTCGCCAAGGCCCAGGGCGACGAGAAGGCCGCCCTGCTCCTGCGCACCAAGGACCTGGCCGCCGAGGTCAAGGCCGCCGACGCCGAACAGGGCGTGGCCAAGGAGGAGGCCGAGCGCCTGCTCCGGTCGCTGGCGAACCTCATCGACCCGGCCGCCCCGGTCGGCGGCGAGGAGGACTTCGTCACCCTGGAGGAGATCGGCACCCCGCGCGACTTCGCCGCCGAGGGCTTCGAGCCCCGCGACCACGTCGAGCTGGGGCAGATCCTCGGCGCGATCGACACCGAGCGCGGCGCCAAGGTCGCCGGCGCGCGGTCCTACTACCTGACCGGTCCCGGTGCGCTGCTGGAGCTCGCCCTGGTCAACATGGCGATCGCACAGGCCACCGCGGCCGGCTTCATCCCGATGATCACCCCGGCCCTGGTCCGCCCGGCCGCCATGGACGGCACCGGCTTCCTCGGCCAGGCCGCCGAGAACGTCTACTTCCTCGAAGAGGAGGAGCGCTACCTCGTCGGCACCAGCGAGGTCCCGCTCGCGGCGTACCACATGGACGAGATCATCGACGCCGAGAAGCTGCCGCTGCGGTACGCCGGCTACTCGTCCTGCTTCCGCCGCGAGGCCGGCACCTACGGCAAGGACACCCGCGGGATCATCCGCGTCCACCAGTTCGAGAAGGTGGAGATGTTCGTCTACACCACGCCCGAGGACGCCGAGAACGAGCACCGCCGTCTGCTCCAGTGGGAGAAGGACTTCCTGAACGCCCTGGAGCTGCCGTACCGGGTGATCGACGTCGCCTCCGGCGACCTCGGCTCCTCGGCCGCGCGCAAGTTCGACATCGAGGCGTGGATCCCGACCCAGGGCAAGTACCGCGAGGTCACCTCGACCTCGAACACCACCGAGTACCAGTCCCGCCGGCTCTCCATCCGGATGCGCGAGGAGGGCAAGGTCCGCCCGCTGGCCACGCTGAACGGCACCCTGGTCGCCGTCCCGCGCACCATCGTGGCGATCCTGGAGAACCACCAGCAGGCCGACGGCTCGGTCGTCGTGCCGGAGGCGCTCCGGCCCTTCCTCGGCGGGCGCACCGTCCTCGCCCCCGTCGAGTAGCACCCGCTCCACCACCCCGAAAGCAACTCCCGGGAGACGCACGGCCCATGAGCAGCATCAGCCCCAGCCCCGTCTCCCCCGCCGACGGTGGCGGCCTGCCCTTCCGGCTGGTCGCCACCGATCTCGACGGCACCCTGCTGACCGGCGAGGAGACCGTCTCCGCCCGCACCCGCGCCGCCCTGGCCGCGGCCACCGGCGCCGGGGCGCTCCACATCATCGTCACCGGCCGCTCGGCCGCCTGGGCCCGGCCGGTCTTCGACGAGATCGGCTACCGGGGGATAGCGGTCTGCGGTCAGGGCGCCCAGGTCTACGACGCGGGCGCGCACAAGCTGCTCACCTCGCTCACCCTCGACCGCCGGCTGGCCGCCCTGGCGGTCGCCAAGATCGAGGCGGAGACCGGCCCGTTGGCCGTCGCCGCCAGCCAGGACGGCCTGGACGGCGACGTGCTGGCCGGCCCCGGGTACGAGCTGCTGATCGGCTCCGACCTGCCGGTGGTCCGGGTCGCCGCCGACGAACTGCTCGGCGCCCCGGTCAGCAAGCTCTACATCCAGCACCGCGGGCTGACCGACGACGCCCTCGCCGAGGCCGCCCGGCGCGTGGCCGGTGACCTGGTCGGCGTCGTCATGGCCGGCCCCGGCATCGTCGAACTGCTGCCGCTCGGCCTCTCCAAGGCCACCGGCCTGGCCGTCGCCGCCCGCCGGCTGGGCGTGAAGGCCGCCGACACCATCGCCTTCGGGGACATGCCCAACGACGTCCCGATGTTCGGCTGGGCCGCGTACGGCGTCGCGATGGCCAACGCGCACCAGGAGCTCCTGGCGGTCGCCGACGAGGTCACCGTCAGCAACGACGAGGACGGCGTCGCCGCCGTCCTGGAGCGGCTCTACCCGGCCCGGTGAACGGCCGGCCGCTCCCCGGCCGGACCCCGCACCCGCCCTCCGGTCGTTCCGGCGGCACCCGGATGCTGACCGTCCGGGAAAGAGTTTGTATGCTCCGCTGAAGCTCCGCGTCTCCTGGTGCGGTGCTTCTGTGCGGTGCTCCCGGCGGACCCGGGCCGTACCCCCGGACCCGTCACAGGATTGCTGCTTCCGCCGCTGAGAGGTACGCGCATGTCAGGCCAGTGGGACGAGAGCACGTCGGGGGCGGACGGGCGACGGCGCGCCGCGGGCGGTTCGCGCGGCAGCGGTTCGCACGGCGACGGCGCCCCACGCGGCGGTGTCCGCACCGAGCGCCCGGCCGACGCGGGCGGGAGGGTCCCCGCGCCCCGGCCCGGTGGCCGGGCCGAGGCCCGGCGGGCCGCCCAGGGCAAGGGTGGCGGGCAGGGCAAGGGTGGCGCCCCGAGCAGGGGCGGCGGGCAGAGCAAGGGCGGCGGCCGCGGCAAGTCCGACGGCGGCCAGGCCGAGGGCACCCCTGCGGGCGGCCGGGCGGCGGCCCGCAACAGCCGCAAGCCCAAGAAGAACGTCAAGAAGATCCTCGCCTGGTCGGTGGCCGGCGTCCTGGTGGTGCTGGCCGGCACCGGCGGCGCGATCTACTACAAGCTCAACGGCAACATCAAGTCCTTCGACCCGGACGCGATCTCCACCGACCGCCCGCCGGAGGCGGTCGCCGACGCCAACGGCAACAAGCCGGTCAACGTCCTGCTGATCGGCTCGGACTCGCGCGCCGGCAACAACAGCGACCTCGGCGGCGGCGACGAGGTGGGCGCCCGTTCCGACACCACGATCCTGTTGCACGTCTACGCCGACCACAAGCACGCCGTGGGCATCTCCATCCCGCGCGACGCCCTGGTCACCATCCCCCGGTGCAAGCTGCCGAACGGGACGTGGAAGCCGGAGCAGCAGGCCCAGATGTTCAACTCGGCCTTCTCGGTGGGCAACAGCGACACCGGCAACCCGGCCTGCACGCAGAACACCGTGGAGAAGCTCACCGGCATCCGGATCGACCACACCATCGAGGTGAACTTCGAGGGCTTCGCGGCGATGACCGAGGCCGTCGGCGGGGTCGACGTCTGCCTGCCGAACGACATCTACGAGGGGAACATCAACCCCAACCTGGGCAAGAAGGGCAAGATCGTCCTGCCCAAGGGCAAGCAGAAGGTCTCCGGCCAGAAGGCGCTGGACTACGTCCGGCTCCGGCACGGCATCGGCGACGACTCGGACGTCGGCCGGATGAAGCGCCAGCAGGCCTTCCTCGCCTCGATGATGGCCAAGGTCAAGGGCACCGGCCTCAGCCCGACGACGCTGCTGCCGCTGGCCGACGCGGCCACCAAGTCGATGACGGTCGACCCCGGCCTGGACTCGGCCAAGAAGCTGATGGACTTCGCGCTCTCGATGAAGAGCATCGACCTGCACGACGTCAAGTTCCTCACCACGCCGTGGCGTTACAACGGCCCCCGGATCGACCTCGTCCACCCGGCCGTCGACAACCTCTGGAAGACGCTGCTGGCCGACCGGACCATCGACGGCCAGGACGCCACCGGCAAGCAGGAGGACGCGCCGCAGACGCCGGCCGCCGCGCCCGAGACCACCCCGGCCGCGCCGCCCTCGCCGGTCGCCGTGGACACCCCGGTCAAGGTCGCGGTCTACAACGGCACCACCGCCTCCGGGCTGGCCGCCAAGGCCGCCGAGACGCTGAAGGCCGCCAAGGTCACCGTCACCGGCGTCTCCACCGCCAAGAACACCACCAAGGCGACCACCACCGTCGAGTACGGCAGCGGGCAGAAGGCCAACGCGGAGAAGGTCGCGGCGCTGTTCCCCGGCGCCACCCTGACCCCCACCTCGGCGGCCGGGATCAGCCTCGTCCTCGGCAAGGACTACGCGGGCGCCAACGCCACCGCCCCCGGCGCCGGCAGCCCGAGCGTGCCGCCGCCGCTGCCCCCCGACGTGGTCAACGACGCCCGCTCGGCGGACGACGACATCTGCAGCAACGTCTCGTACGGCTGAGCCGCCCCGGCCGGCCCCGCGAGGGCCGGCCGGGGCGCGGGGCGCGGCTCAGAGCGCCGCGCGGATCCAGCCGTCGACCAGGCCGGTGAGGTCCTGGCCCGCCTGGTCGTGCTCGACCACGTGGGTGCGGATCACGTCGCCGCCGCCGTGGCCGAAGAGGCCGCCGCGCTTGTCCGCCTCCAGCACCACCTCGACCCGGTGCGGGGTGGTCACGAAGCTGACCTCCAGCGAGTTGCAGGCGTGCGCGTACTGCGGCGCCGCGGCGAACTCGATCTCCTGGTAGAACGGCAGGCTCTGCCCGGTGCCGCGGATGTGCCCGGCCTCCAGGTCCGCCGAGCGGAAGTGGAAGCCGAGCTGGAGCAGGGTGTCCAGGATCCGGCGCTGCACCGGCAGCGGCTCGACCTCCAGCGGGTCGGAGTCGCCCTTGTCGAGCGCGCCGGCGATGTCCACCTCCGTCCGCACCCCGAGCTGCATCCCGTGCAGGCGCTGCCCGGCGACGGTCGTCACCGGCGTCTCCCAGGGGACCTGGACGGCGAACGGGACGGAGCGGTTCTCGCCCGGCGCCAGCACCAGCGGGGCGGTGACGGCGTACTTCGCGAACGGGTACAGCCCGGTGCTCTCGCCCTCCTCGTGCTCGATCTCGACCTTGGCGACGAGCGTCAGCGTGATCCCCCGGATGTCGGCCTCGACCGTCCCCCCGGTCAGCTCGACCGTCCCGTGCAGGGTGCCGCCGGGCTGCACCACCGGCGTGGTCAGGACGGTGTCGACGCCGGGACCGCCGACGCCCAGGGCACCGAGCAGCTTCTTGAACACCATGCGGGCGCTCTCCTCAGATAGGGGTGGACCGAAGTCGTCGGAAGGAACGCCAGGGCGGCCCCGACGGTTCCCTGCCTGTTCACGAGGGGGTTGTAGGATGACCGGGCAAGCAGTTGTAGGATGACCGACGACGACCGGGACGGCACCCCGCCGACCGGCCCGCGCGACCGAGGGGGAGCCCGCCATGACTGTGCCCGGCCACAGCCCGGACACCCTGCAGGCCGCCGGCCGGCGCTCCCTGGTCGACACCACCATCGACCAGCTGCGCGAGCAGCTCGCGGCGGGTGCCTGGCCGGTCGGCTCGCGGATCCCCACCGAGCACGAGCTCGCCGAGCGGCTCCGGGTCGGCCGGAACACCGTGCGCGAGGCGATCCGGGTGCTGGTGCACGCCGGCATGCTCGTCTCCCGGCAGGGCGAGGGCACCTTCGTCCGCAGCACCAGCGACCCCGCCTCCGTCCTGCGCGGCGTGCAGCGCTCCGGCGTGCGCGACGTGCTGGAGGTCCGGGCCGCGCTGGAGGCCGAGGGGGCCCGGCTCGCCGCCCTGCGGCACACCCCCGAGGACATCGTCCGGATGCGGGCCGCGCTGGCCCGCGAGGCCGAGGTGATCGCGGCGCACCCCGAGCGGGCCGGCCGCGAGGCGACCGTCGAGCACGACCTGGAGTTCCACACCGCCGTGGTCGAGGCCGCGCACAACCCGGCCCTGGCCGAGGTGTACCGGTACTTCGGCGCCTCGGTGCGCGAGTCGATGCGGACGGCCTTCGGCGACCACGAGATGCCCGAGGTGGTCGTGGCCACCCACGAGGCGCTCGTGGACGCGATCGAGAGCGGTGACCCGGAGCGCGCCGAAGCAGCGTGTCGGGCGCTGCTCGCCGAGCCCACCGCGGCCGTCGAGCAGCTCCTCGCCGCCATCGCGGCCCGGAAGTAAGCGGCCCCGAGCCCCTTCCGCCGTCCGCCTCCCCCCGTTCACGAAAGAGCAGCACGCCCCATGGCAGTCACCCGTGCCCAGCAGCCGGTTGTCACCACCTCCCCGCTCCCCCTCCCCAGCCGGCCGGCCCACCCCGCCCTGCTGCTGACCGGCATCCTGCTGGTCGCCCTCAACATGCGCGCCTGCCTGGCGGCCATCTCGCCGATGGTCGGCGAGATCCAGCAGAGCTTCGGCCTCTCCGCCACCGCGAGCGGTCTGATCACCACCGTGCCGGTGCTCTTCCAGGGCGTCGGCGCCCCGCTCACCCCCCGGCTGACCAGGAGGTTCGGCACCGAGCGGGTGGTGCTGGGCGCGGTGCTGGTGCTCGGCGCGGGCGTCCTGCTGCGGGTGCTGCCCTCGGTGGCGGCGCTGTACGGGGGCTGCGTGGTGATCGGCGTGGCGATCGCGGTGCTGAACGTCTCGATGCCGGGCCTGGTGAAGCGCGAGTTCCCCGGCCGGGCCGCGGCCATGACCGGCGTGTACTCGACCACCATGCTGGTCGGCGCGACGCTGGCGGCCGGCCTGTCGGTGCCGCTGGAGCACGCCCTGGGCGGCGGCTGGCAGGCCTCGCTGGGCGCCTGGTCGCTGCTGGCGCTCGTCGCCGCGGTGGCCTGGCTGCCGCAGGTGCTGCGCTCGCGGCAGGAGCGGGCCGCGGTGGCGGCGGCGCCGGCCGTCCGGCAGCACGCCGGCCGGCCGATCCAGGGCCTCTGGCGCACGCCGATGGCCTGGCAGATCAGCCTCTTCATGGGCATCTCGTCGCTGCTGGTCTACACCCTGGTGGCCTGGATGCCGACCATCCTGGCCGACCACGGGATGGACCGCGGCGAGGCCGGCCTGGTCTTCGCCTTCTCCAACCTGATCCAGGTGGCCGGGGCCTTCCTGGTGCCGCTGCTGGCCGGCCGGATGACCAGCCAGCGCGCGCTGGCCGTGGTGATGGCCGCGCTCAACGCGCTCGGCATCGCCGTCCTGCTGATCGCCCCGGTGCCCGGTGCCTGGGTGGCGGCCACCATCCTGGGCGTCGCCCAGGGCGGTTCGCTCGGCCTCGGCCTCGCCTTCATCGTGCTGCGGACCGACAGCGCCGCGGGCGCCGCCCAGCTGGGCGGCATGTCGCAGGCGATCGGCTACCTGGTGGCGGCGGCCGGCCCGGTCGGCGCCGGGGCGCTGCACCAGCTGACCGGCGACTGGACCACGCCGCTGGCGCTGATGCTGGCGCTGGCCGGGGTGGTCGGCGTGGCCGGCTGGGGCGCGGGGCGCAACCGCACGCTCTGACCGCCACGGGCGGGGCGGGGCACCCGCCCCGCCCCGCCCGTCACCACGTCCCGCTTGTCACGTGGCGCCCGTAGAGCCCGTCACACCCGGCCGGTCACTCCTCGGCCGCCAGGGTCAGCCCGGCCAGCCGCACCGAGGCCAGCAGCGTGGCCGCCACGGTGAGCACCAGCAGCAGCGACACGGCCACGCCCAGCCCGACGTACGTGGGGATCACGCCGTCCTCGGCGACCGCCCCGGCCACCGACAGGCCCCACTGCTGGATGCTCAGCGTCCGGGCGCCGCCGACGAAGTTGCCGATCAGTGACTCCCAGACCAGCGCGTACGCCAGCCCGGCCACCACGGCGTGCCGGGTGACGACGCCGAGCAGCAGGAACAGCGCGCTGTACGCGGCCCCGGCGACCAGCGCCGCGACGGTGTAGCCCACCGCCAGCCCGTCCGCGGTGCCGTACAGCAGCAGGCCGGCGAGCAGGGTCGGCACCGCCGCGAACACCCACGTGGTGCCGACCGCGACGGCCAGCTTGGTGGTGATGATCTTCCAGCGGGGCAGCGGCTTGGCGAGCAGGTAGACGATCGAGCCGTCGTCGATCTCGGTGGCGATGGCACCGGTGCCGACGACCAGGCCGAGGATGGGCAGCAGCGTGCCCAGGCCCAGCTGGCCGAGGATCTTGACGGCGAGGTCGTGCTTGTCCCCGCTGGAGCCGCTGGCGATCGCCGAGACGAGCAGCAGCAGGGCGGGGACCACCAGCAGCAGGACGCCGCGGCGGCGGCCCAGCAGGCCGCGCAGCGTCAGCCTGGCGACGGTCGGGTTCATGGTGTGGTCGGCCTTCCTGAGGTCCGGTGGAGGCGGTCAGGCGGAGACGAGGTAGGAGAAGACGCTCTCCAGCGACTCGTCCGCCGGGGCGACGGTGTAGAGCCGGATGCCGGCCTGCTGCGCGACCTTCGGCAGCAGGGTGGTGAAGCCCCGGAAGTCGACCGCCTGGATGCGCAGGGCCTTCTCGTGCCAGTCCAGCTCGATGCCGGCCGTGGACGGGTCGGCGATCAGCGCCGCCGCCAGCCGGCGGTCGTCGCTGGAGCGGACCAGGTACCGGTGCGGGCGGTCGGTCATCAGCCGGCGGATCTTCCGGAAGTCCCCGGAGGCGGCGTGCCGCCCGGCCACCACCACCTCGATGTGCCGGGCCAGCTGCTCGACCTCCTCCAGGATGTGCGAGGAGAAGAGCACCGTCCGGCCGTCGGCGCCGAACCGCCGCAGCAGGTCCATCAGCTGGAGCCGCTGGCGCGGGTCCATGCCGTTGAACGGTTCGTCGAGCAGCAGCACGGACGGGTCGTGGACCAGGGCGGACGCCATCTTGACCCGCTGCTTCATGCCCTTCGAGTAGGTGCCGGTCTTCCGTTCCTGGGCGTACTCCATCTCGACCAGGGTCAGGGCCCGCCGGGCGGCGGCGCCCGGGTCGGCGAGGCCGTGCAGTTCGGCGTTGGCGAGCACGAACTCCCAGCCGGTCAGGTAGTCGTACATCGACTCGCGCTCGGGGACCAGGCCGATCTGCCGGTACACCTGCTGGTTGCGCCAGATCGGCACGCCGTCCAGGGTGACCGCCCCGGTGGAGGGGGCGAGGAAGCCGCTCATCATGTGGATGAGGGTGGACTTCCCCGCGCCGTTGGGCCCGAGCAGCCCGGTGATGCCGGGGCCGATCGCCATGCTGACGTCGTTGACGGCGACCACGTTGCCGAACCAACGCGAGACCTTGTCGATGCTGATGGTGGCCATGACGCCCTCTCGGATCCTGCGGTTGTCGGAATGACTGCCGGCACTCGGCGGCCGGCTGCTGCGGTGGGTCAGATGCTGCGGTAGCGGCGCAGCAGCAGGGCGTACGCGCCGGCCACCGTCGCGGCGGCGGTGCCGGTGAAGACGACCACGCCGAGGACGCCCGGCGCGTGCATCCGGCCGGGGCCGCTGCCGAGGTCGAACAGCTGGTTGGTCAGGCTCTCCACCAGCCCGTCGGGCGAGAGCAGCGCGATCCACTGGGCGGAGTCCGGCACGGTGGCCGAGACGCCCTGGCTGATGCCCACCACGATGCCGACCACCGCGGTACTGACCGCGAGGTAGCCCATGATCGCGGCCACCCCGAAGCCCCGGCGCGGCGTGGCCGCGGCGATCACCACCGCCACCGAGGTCGGCACCACGGCGTACAGCACCGCGGCGACCAGGCCGTAGAGCAGGTGCGCGGTCTCGTGCCCGAAGCTCATCCCGCCGAGCAGCGCGCCGGCGTAGAGGACGAGCAGCGGGGCCGTCATCAGCAGCAGCTGGGCGGTGGCCATCGCGGCGAACTTGGCCCGGACGTAGTCGGCCCGGGTGATCGGGCGGGAGAAGTAGAGCGGGACGGTGTGGTGGCGCAGGTCGCGGGAGAACAGCACCGGCGCCTGCGAGGCCAGGAAGATCGAGACGACCAGCCCGACCACGCTCAGGTACTCCGGGTAGTCGACCGGCAGCTCCGCGCGGTGCGTGGCGAGGGCGACCGCCACGATGATCGCGGCGGGGGCGACGACCGCGCCGAGCACCAGCATCGGCAGCACCTTGGACTTGCCCGAGCGGCCGAGCCCGTACGCGGCGCGCAGGCTCTGGGTGAACAGCGCGCGGGTCGCGTAGCCGCGGCCCAGCCGCGGGCCGGTGTAGCCGCGGTAGCCGATGTCGTGGATGACGCCGGTGTCGGCCGGCCTGGTCTCAGGAGGCAGTGACATCTGCGGTACCTCCCCCGTTCTCCGTGCGCTCCGTGCCGGCCGTGCCGGCCGTGCGCTCCGTGGTGGCCGCGGCGTCGGCGCCGTCGGTGAACAGCTCGGCGACCCGGTGGCGGCGCTGTTCCAGCCGGACCAGCCCGAGGCCGAGCCCGGCGACGGCGTCCCGGATGGCGTCGTACGTCCCGTCGTCCGCCAGCCGGACCAGCAGGATCCGCGGCCCGTCCGCCTCCACCGCGAGCCCGGCGGCCGTCAGCCGCTCGCGCACGGCGGCGCCCGTGTCCAGGCCGTGGTCGTCCGGGTGGTCCGTCACCTCGACGGCCAGGGTGGCCGTCGCGCCGGTGAAGGAGGCGGTGGACGAGGAGCGCAGCAGGCGGCCGCCGTCGATCACCACCAGGTGGTCGCAGGTCCGTTCCAGCTCGCCGAGCAGGTGGGTGGTGACCAGCACCGAGATGCCGAAGTCGGTGTGCACGCGGCGGATCAGCGCCAGCATGTCGTCCCGGCCGACCGGGTCCAGTCCGTTGGTCGGCTCGTCCAGCAGCACCAGCTTCGGGTCGTGCACCAGCGCCTGGGCCAGCTTCACCCGCTGCTTCATGCCGGTCGAGTACCCGCCCATCGGCCGGTACCGCTCCTCGTACAGGCCGACGTGCCGGAGCGTGTCGGCCGTCCGTTCCCGGGCGGCCGCGGCCGGCAGCCCGGCCATCCGCGCCATGTGCACCACGAACTCGGTCGCCGAGACGTCCGGCGGCAGGCAGTCGTGCTCCGGCATGTAGCCGACCTGCTCGCGGATCTGCGAGCCCTGGGTGGCGATGTCCAGCCCGAGGACCCGGCCCGTGCCCGACGTCGCGGGGGCCAGCCCGAGCAGGATCTTGATGAGTGTGGACTTGCCGGCGCCGTTCGCCCCCACCAGGCCGACCACCCCGGGCTCAACCTCTACGGTGAGCTGATCGAGGGCGGTGACCCGGGGGAACCTCTTGGTGAGGCCGTCCGTCTTGATGACAGTGGACACGTTTCTCAACGTAGTGTGCCCAGGCTGTGCAGACCATGAGCTGGAATGACGAGCCTTCCTGCTGCTGCGGTATGACGTTTCCCCTTCTGTCCCCTAAGGGTCGGCACCGGCGATCTTCGCTTGTACTCTTGTCGCAATCTTGACGGGGGCGTTCGGGCTCACCTGCCCGACCGGGACGGAAGTGAACACAATGACGGATCGCGCGACCGACTTTGACCGAATGATGAATCCCTGGGCGTACGACGCCGAGGGCAATCTGACGGCAAAGGCGCAGCACCAGGAGGCCGCCCGCACCCGGCTCAACTCGGCCGCCGCACCCGGTGGCGGCGGCGGGACGGTCGACGTCGACCCGGACGCGCTGGACGCCGCCGCCAACTCGTCCGACCAGATCCACGGCCGGCTGAACGGCGACGGCCGGGCCGCCGACGACGAGACGGCCAAGGTGTCCACCTCGCTGGCCAACTGGAGCACCGGCAAGGCCGCCGCGCAGACCTCGTCCACCTGGGACCAGCAGATCGCCGCGCTCAACGCCACGGTCGGCGAGATCACCCAGGCGCTGCGGGACACCGCCACGGGGTACCGGACCAACGACGCCGCCGTCAAGCACAGCATGACCGCCTGAGGGGGACGGACAGATGGTCGACTTCCACGAACTGAGCACCGCGAAGCTGGACACCCTCGGCGAGGCCGCCACCGCCTGGGACGACGTGGTCAAGAAGCTCCACGCCATGGACCAGGACTGGGACAGCACGGTGGTGGCGAAGGTCAACTCCGCCAACTGGAGCGGCCCCTCGGCCGACCAGGCCCGGCCCAAGATCCAGCGCGTCAACGAGCAGATCACCGCCGCCGTCACCCAGGCCACCGCCATCGCCGCGGTCTTCAAGGACGCCGGCAACGACTTCCAGGCCGCCAAGGCCAAGCTGGACAAGGCCGTCGCCGACGCCAAGGGCGCCGGACTGACCGTCACCGACGACGGCACCGTCAGCTGGCCGCCGGCCGACAACGCCACCCGGCACGACCCGGAGGCCAGCCGGGCCTACAACGACGAGTACCACACCAAGGCCGAGGTGGCCCGGAAGGCGATCGACTCCGCCGTCGAGGAGGCCACCGCCGCCGACGAGCGGGCCGCCTGGGCCCTGCGCTCCGACACCGCCACCGACAACCTGAAGTCCTTCAACGCCAAGGCGATCGGCGCCGGCCCGGACGCCGACGGCATCCGCGCGGCCCAGCTCGCCGGCAAGGGCAGCAAGCTCAGCGACGCCGAACTCCTCGAACTCAACTCGCTGCTGTCCGCCAACCAGAACGACCCGAAGTTCTCCACCAGGTTCTACCAGGACCTCGGCCCCAAGGGGACGCTGCAGGCCTGGAACAACATGGTCGGCGACGAGTCGCAGTTCAACGGCGCCAGCGACGCCCGGTGGAAGCAGTACCAGGAGCTGCAGAAGAACCTCGGCCTCAACCTGGCCACCGCCACCCGCACCACCAACGAGCCCCACCTGTCCGACCAGTGGGCCGCCGACCTGCGCAAGGCCGGCTCCGAGACGATGTGGGACAAGCCCTACCGGCAGGGCGGCATGGACTACGCGCCCTACGGCTACCAGGTGCTCTCCGGCATCCTGCGCACCGGCGACTACGACCCGCACTTCCTCAACCCGATCGCCGAGCACATCACCCAGCTCGACAGCGACGAGAAGTACTGGCCCGCCCCGGTCGGCATCCCCCCGCGCAGCGACCGGCGCGGCTACAACCTGCTCGGTGCGGACGGCGGCTCCGGCTTCGAGCCGACCACCGCGATCCTGGAGGCGCTCGGCCACAGCCCGGCGGCCGCCACCAAGTTCTTCAACGACCCGCCGACCGCGTACAACACCGACGGCACCGTCAACCCGGGCGGCAAGGTCAAGTCGGGCGACTACCTCAACTACTTCACGCACGACAAGGAGTACACGCCGGACACCGTCTCGCAGAAGAACGAGCTGCGCCAGGCCGGCATGAAGAGCGGCCCGGACGCGCTCGGGCACGCGCTGGAGGCGGCCACCACCGGCCGGCCCTACGACGCCGAGCCCGGCGCCCCGGTCAAGCACACCGCCGAGCAGGCCGCCGTGATGAACAAGGTCGTGGAGACCTTCGGCACCCACGGCAACGGCGGCGTCCTCGACGACATCAAGGGCGAGGACGCGAAGTTCGCGCCGCTGCGGGACAGCCTCGGGCACATGAGCGCGGACTACATCGGCGACGTCCAGCGCTCGCTCTCGCCGCACAAGGACGACCTGCCGGTGAACGGCGCCCCCGCCGGCCTCAAGGGCTCCTCCGTGCACGGGCTGCTGGACGCGCTCGGCCGGGACCCGGACGCCTACGGCGCGGTGGTCAACGCCAACCAGGCGTACACCACCGCCCTGGTCCGCGGCGAACTCGACAGCGGGCAGACCGACTTCGCCCGCCTGCAGGCCGACGTCAACTCCAACACCCGGGCCGGCGGCGTCGTCGGCGGCATCCTCAACGAGGCCCGGATCCAAGAGGTCCACTCCGGTCACGCGACCTCCGACAAGGAGTACAACGAGGCGCTGGAGAAGAACGTCGGCTATGCCTCGACGGCCTTCACCACCACCATCGGCGCCGTCACCGAGAAGGTGCCGATCGCGGGCGAGGCCGCCAACTTCATCGTCGAGGAGATCGCCGACAGCGTGGTCAAGGCCAACGAACGCGACACCACCGAAGAGGGCAACCAGGAGGGCCGCGAGAAGGTCGACGACGGCCGGAAGTCGGCCGCGGTCAGCGGCAGCCAGGCCGTCCTCGACGCCGGCTACGGCACCAAGCTCAGCGCCGACGACCTCAAGCGGCTCGCCGACGGCGCCGGCGACGCGGCCCTCAACGGCTACACCGACGGCTCCAACAGCGACCAGAGCTCCAACGGGAAGGGCTGATGAGGCTCGCGATGACGGGAACAGCACGCCGGTCCGCGGTGGCCGGGCTGGCACTGGCCGCCACCCTCGGCCTCGCCGGGTGCGGCAGTGACGGCCCGGGCCGGGCCGCCGACGGGAACACGGCCTGCGACGGGGTGGTCCGCACCGACCACGCCGGCGCGCTGATGGACGCCGCGGCCGCACCCGCCTACAAGCTCGACAAGCAGCTCGACGCGGCCCAGCAGCCCGGGCTGCAACTGCTGGCCTGCACGGCCGAGGCCAAGCAGGGCCTCGGCGTCGACGTCCGGCTGACCGGCAGCGAGACGCCGGGCGGCGGCCTCCAGGCCCCGGCCCCGCCGGCCGGCGAGCCGGTGTACTCGCTCGGCTTCGGCGACCGCAGCGCGGTCACCCGCTGGGGAGCCCGGCTGACGTTCCGCTGCGACGGCACGTACGGGAAGTCCGGCAAGCCGCTGTACTTCACCGTGCAGGCCGCCCCGTTCGCGGCCACCGGGGGGACCCCGCAGACGCCCCCGGCCTCCTGGACGCCGGAGGCCTGGGCCAGGCTCGCCACCGACAGTGCCCGGCGGGCCGCCACCGGCCCGCTCGGCTGCACCGCCCCGGTCGCCTGGCCGAGCGGGGCCCCGGCGCTCGCCGCGGCCTCCGCCCCGGCGCCGTCCGGCACCGGCGCGTGAGCCGGGCCCGGCCGTCGCGCGGCCTGCTGCTGACGGCCGGGCTCGCGCTGGCCGTGACGGCCACCGGAGTCGTGGGGTACCTCGACCGGCAGGCCCACCGGCCGGCCGAGGAGCCCGGCCGGGCCGCCACGCTCTGCGGCCTGCCGACCCGCGACGGCACCCCGCTCGGCCGGCTGCTGCCGCCGGGCGCACAGGACGTCGAGGACCGGGAGGCCAACGGGTACGGCGGCTCCGGCTCCGGGGCCCGGCGCTGCACTGTCCGGGTGGACGGGCGCACCGCACTGACCGTCTCCGCCGTGCGGCGCGACGGCCCGGTGGCGCTCTCCGACGACGCGGCGACGCACCCGGGCGCGCACAGCTTCGGGGCGGGCAGCCTGTCCGCCTCCTGGGCCGACGGCGCCGGCGTCGCCGAATACTGCCCCGGTGCCCCCGTCGGCCACCTGGTGCTGGAGGTCACGGCGGGTGAGGCGGCCCGCACCGGGCAGCCCGACCTGGAGCAGATCGCCCGGGACGCGCTGGCCGGAGAGCTGAAGGAGACCTGCGGATGAACCGCTCCGCCCTGACCGCCGCGGGCGCGGCCGGCGTGGTCGTCCTGCTCGGCGGCGGCCTGCTCGGCTGGCACCACCACCTCGACGCCACGGAGCACCGTCCGCCGGCCGTCTCGCTCGCGAACGGCGAGTGCCGCGGCGCGCTCGCCGACCCGGGCTTCGCCGGCCTGCTCGGCGCCACCGGGCGCGTGCGGGTGGACACCCAGTACCGGCCGGCGGACGAGAAGCAGGGCCCCGTGCTGCTCTGCGTGGTGTACGGCGCGGGCCACCGGGTGCTGACCGTCGCGGCCCTCGGCCCGGGCACCGACGCCCCGGCCCCCGGCGGCACCGTCGGAACCGCCCGCTTCGGCTGCGCCACCGCCGGCCGGACCGAGCCCTACACGGTCACCGTCCGGCTCACCGGCAGCAACGACACCCCGGGCGCGGCCCGGATGACGGCACTGGCCGACACCTTCGCCCGGGCCGCCGCCGGGCCCGGGGCCCTCGCGTGCGCCGCCGGGGCCGGAGCGCCGCCCACGGGCTGAACGGGCCGGGCCCGGGCGCCGGCCGCGTCCTCGGTGACGCGGCCGGCCCGGGCCCGGGCGCCGGCTCAGACCAGCAGGTCGGACTGGAGGGTGACGACCTGACGGAACGCCGCCGTCGTGACGCCCTTGGGGTTGCTCATCGTGACGACGCCGACGAGGTCACCCGCCCCCAGGAACGCCACCCGGCCGGTCGGACCGGCGTTCGGCCTGGCGTCCGGCGACTCGCGGACGGAGAGGTCCACACCCGAGACGGAGTCCCAGTCGCCGCTGGAGGCGGTCAGGAGACCGGGGTGGTCCTTCAGGTCGGCGTTGGAGCGCAGCTCGGCGAAGACGTCCCAGGCCTCGCTGGAGGAGCCGAAGGAGAGCAGCCGGATCTGCGTCCGGGTGCCGTCCGCCGCCGTCCACTCCCGGAGGGCCGCGGCCCGGCAGGCGTTCTTCAGCAGCAGGGCGCGCAGCACCGCCGGGTCCTTCTGCTCGCCCGCGACCGCGTCGCAGGGCACCCAGTCCGCGCCGGCCGACGGGCTCGCGGACGGAGCCGCCGACGAGGTGGCGGACGCCGCACCGGACGGGCTCGCGGCGGGGCTGCCGGACGCGCCGGACGAGGCCGTCGGGCTCCCGGACGCCGCGCCGGACGGGGCCCCGGACGGGGTCGGGAACACCATCGGCGCCAGCGAGCCGCCCGCCTCCTTGGGGGCGGGCAGCAGCAGGTACCGCAGGTCCGCGGCGTGGCGGCTCTTGCTCTCCCGCGGTACGGCCTTGCCGGAGGGCAGCGGCGGCAGGGCCAGCGCGGGGAAGGTGTAACGGCCGTCCCGCTCGGTGGCCAGGCCCGGGATGTCGGTGCGCTCCGGCGTGGTGACGGCCACCGCGGCGCCCGTACCCGCCAGCGCGCAGACCAGGACGGCCGCGCTCCAGCGCACCGCCGCCCGGCGCCGGCGGGTGCGGCGGGCCGCGAGCTCCTCGGGGCTCAACGGCTCGGGCACCGGCTGCGGGTACGGCGCCGACGGCCCGGCGGCGCCAGGGGGCGGCGGCGCGTACGGGTCCGCGGGTGCGGGTGCGGCGGGCGCGTCCGCGGGCCCGACGGGCGGGGGCGGCGCGACGGGCGGGGCCGCGGGCGGCGCGACGGGGGCGGCCGCGTCGTCGTTCGGGGTGGCGTTCTCGGTCATGCGGACGCTCCCGGGGTGGCGAGGCGGTCGAGCTGCTGGGTGAAGAGGGCGACGATCTTGTCCTTGGGCAGCGGGGCCACGCCCTCGGCGGCCATGACGACCAGGAGGTCGCCCTCGGCGGCCGAGCACTCCAGGTAGTCGATCGGCGCGGACGGCGGCGCCGGCATCAGGTAGCAGTGCGCCTCGGGGTGGTTCGGGATCGAGGGGCCGATGCGGAAGAGACCGGTGTCGCCCGTGAAGACGGCCGTGTACTCGTTCAGCTTCTGCACCTCCTGCTGGTTGAACTGGCGCAGCTTCATGCTGACGACCAGGTCGTCCGCCCGGTTCTTGTAGGTGCGCACGCCGGTGGCCTTGACGTGCAGGCCCTCCCAGTACTGGCGCAGCGTGTCGCGCTTCTCCTTGGGGATCTGCTGGAGGTCGTCGTCCAGCTCCGCCGAGAGCTGATCGGCGCTCAGCTCGGCGTCGTTGCCGTAGGCGCCCTCGTCGGGGCCGAGCCGGTAGTCGGCCGGGACGGGCAGCAGCAGGTCGCGCAGCGAACCGAAGTGGTTGCCGTTGGACTTGGCGCCGAACGGCGTGGCGGTGGCGGTCGACGCGGGCGCGGGCGCGCTCGTCGGTGCCGCGACGGCGACCGCCGCGGGCTCGTCGTACTGGGTCTTGATGATGCCGACACCGATCACCACCCCGACCAGGGCGGCCGCCACCGTCGCACCGCCGGCGCGCAGCAGACGACGGGACGGCTTCGCGCTCGCCGGCGGCACCGGCGGCGCGGGGTAGCCGGGGTACGCGGGGTGCTCGGCGTACGCGGGGTGCCCGGGGTGCCCGGGGGAGGACGGGTGCCCGGGGGCCCGGGCCGGGAGCGCGGGCTCCGCGACCGGCGGGGTGGGCGCGACGCCGGGCGTCGGCTCGGGGGCCTGGGCCCCGCTCACGGTGCTGTCGCTCATACCAGCCGCTCCCACTGCTGCTTGGCCATGCCCTTCACGAACTCGGGGTCCACCTTCTTCGTGCCGAAGACCTCGACCTGCATCACCACCGTGCCGCGCTGCGCGACCGCGGAGCCGTAGTAGTACTTCTCGGTGGTCTCGGCCCAGTACTCGGGGCTGTCGAAGACCTTGACGCCGCCGTTGCCGTCCTCGGCGAACGGCTTGAGGTCGTAGCCGTTCGCCCGGGACTTGGCCTCGGCGGCACGGTCGGGCGAGTACTGGATCAGGGTGACGCGGACCTTCACGTCGTCCTTCTTCCAGTTGATCTCGGCGGCCCGCCGGAACTCCTGGTAGTTCAGCGCCTTGAACAGCGAGGCCGAGTTGCCCTTGTGCTCGGCGAGTTCGCCGACGCTGATCCAGCTCGGCTTGTCCGCGTAGTCGTCCCAGGCGGAGCTGCCGGCAGGGGCGGCCATCAGCAGCTTGCGCAGGTCGCCGTCGATGGCGAGCGGCTTCGGCGCCGCCGCGGCGGCGGCGGTCGGGTCCACCGACCACGCGGGGTAGGACGGCAGCGCCACCTGGATCGGCGGCAGCGGCGTCGGCGGGCGGCGGGCCTGGATCGCGTAGCCGACGGCGCCGCCGAGCACGGTGCCGAGCACCAGGCCGGACACCAGCAGCAGCACCGGCCGCGGACGGCTCGGACGGCGGACGGGCAGCTGCGGACCGGCCGCCGGGTAGGCGGGCGGGTAGGCCAGCGGATGGGCGGCAGCGTCGGGTACGGCGGGCGCGGCCGGCACGTCGGGTGCGGCCGGCACGTCGGGTGCGGCCGGCACGTCGGGTGCGGCCGGCACGTCGGGTGCGGCCGGCGGAGGCGCGTCGGCGGGCGACGGCTCCACGGGTTCGGTGGTCACGGAGTGTCTCCAGGGAAAGGAAGGGTGACGTCGGACGGGGCGGTGGCGGGGCTCAGCCGCCGGAGGACAGCCACTCGCGCTGGCGCTTCATCAGCTCGCTCAGCAGTGCCTTGTCCGGGCTGCCCTTCACGTCGACGTCGACCGTGTACTGCACGTCGCCCTGGCTGGAGATCCCGGTCATCGAACCGGTGTAGGCCTGCTGCTTGGGCTGGTGCACGTAGCCGTGGGCGTTCGGGTCCCCGTCGATGTCGATCGGGTCCAGCTTCATCGTGTAGTTCTTCGCGAAGTCGCCCGCCTGCCCGCCCGATCCGAAGTGCAGCAGGGTCACCGTCACCTCGGCCTTGCCGTCGGCCGTGCGGTACATCCGGGTCGCGGCGTCCTTGTACCCGTACGAGCGCAGGATCCGCATGATGCCGTCCTGGTTGCCGAAGAGCTCGGACACCTCGGAGTCGGTCATCGTCATGCCGTCGGACGGTCCGTAGGACTCGCCGCCGTCGGGGATCGGGAGCAGGAAGAAGCGCAGGTCACCGTCGTGCTTGGCGCCGCTGACGGTGCCCTTGACGGTGCTGACCGGCTTGGGCACGGGGGCCACCGGGGCCACCGGGGTGGGCGTGGCGGTGGGCGTGGGCGAGGGCGAGGCCGTCGGACTCGCGCTCACCGTCGGGCCCGCGCTCGGCAGGGCGGCGGCCACGGCCGGCCGGGCGTCCGGCCTGCCGACCGCCACCGTGACGGCGGCACTGGTCGCCGTCACGGCGAGCAGGCCGGCGGTGGCCAGGGCGACGCCGAGCGCACGCGGCAGCTTCTTCCGCCCGGGCGCGGCACCCTCGACGGGTACGGGCGCTTCGGCGGACGCGGGTGCGTCAGCGGGAACGGGTCCGTCAGCGGGAACGGGTGCGTCAGCGGGCGTGTCGGCGGGCGCTTCGGCGGGAACGGACACGGGAACGGGTGCCGGTGCGTCAGTGGGTACGGCAGCGGTTCCGGACGACGCCTCCTGGGCCGGATCGGCGGCAGGCGGCACGTTTTCGGGCGCGGACAAGAGACTCCCCCGGGGAATGTGGAATGTCGCGCGCAGGCCCCTCGCAGGCCACCCCCCGTGGCTCTCCGGGCCGACCGTCACGCGTCTCACCGGGAATTATGAGAGCCGGTCCACATCCGTGCCAACAAAATCAATCACCGCACTCCGCCCAATGATCCATCAATCGGACATGCCGTGATCGAACCGCAATGGGCGGGCCGGCCCGCTCGCCGACCCGCCCCTGTCACCCCGTCACGCGCCCTGCCGCGGAGCCCGCTCCCGGCCCCGGCTCAGCCGTCCAGCTGGGCCAGCCCTTCGGTGGCGATCCGCTCGAAGACCGCGAGGTCGTTGGCGAAGATGGAGTCCGGCACCGGCCAGTGGACCACCAGCTCGGTGATCCCCAACGCCCGGTAGGTGCCCGCCCAGTCGACGAACGCCCCGACCGACTCCAGCGGCTTCTCCGCCGTCGAGCCCTGCAGCAGCACCTTCTCCAGCGTCGCCACGTCCCGGCCGGTCGCCTCGCAGGCCGCCGTGAGCTTCTCGATCTGCCGGGCGATGACACCGGGCGCCTCCGCGACCGGGACGTCGGCCGGCCCCTTCGCGTCCCCGTACGTCACCCAGCCCTGCCCGTACTCGGCCGCCAGCCGGAGCCCGCGCGGCCCGGTCGCGGCGACGTAGAACGGCACCCGCGGCGTCTGCACGCAGCCGGGGATGTTCCGCGCCTCGACCGCCGCGTAGTACGTGCCCTCGCGCGTCGTGGCGTCCTTGCGCAGCAGCTCGTCCAGCAGCGGCAGGAACTCGCCGAACCGGTCCGCCCGCTCCTTCGGCGACCACGCCTCCTGGCCCATCGCCGTCGCGTCGAAGCCCGTCCCCCCGGCCCCGATCCCGACGGTCACCCGCCCACCGGACACATCGTCCAGCGTGACCAGCTCCTTCGCCAGCGTCACCGGGTGCCGGAAGTTCGGCGAGGTGACCAGGGTGCCGAGGCGGAGCCGCTCGGTGGCGGTCGCGGCGGCCGTCAGGGTCGGGACGGCCCCGAACCAGGGCTCCTCCCGGAAGGAACGCCAGGAGAGGTGGTCGTAGGTGTACGCGGCGTGGAACCCGAGGTCCTCGGCCCGCCGCCAGATCTTCTGCCCCTCGCTCCACCGGTGGATGGGGAGGATAACGGTACTCAAGCGCATGCAGCGACGATACGCGCGCAAATCGGCGGTGCTTCGAACCGCCCGTGAGACGGCACGGTCAGTTCGGCTAGCGTGGCGCCATGGGCACGTTGAGCAGGCGAGAACTGGCCGCGTTGGTCGATGAGGCGACGGTCGACACCTACGACGAGCACGAGCAGGTGTCGGCTCTGTTCACCGCCGTCGAGGAGAACCTTGCGGTGCCCTTCGGCACTTTGGTGCTGGGCGTCGAAGTGACCGTGGGCGGCGTCGACCTGTCGCAGGACGGAAGGATCGTCGCCCTGTGCACCCGTGACGGATTCCGGCAGACGATCGGGCTGCTGGACCTTCCACTGCCGGACCCGGCTCCGGCCGGAGCGGAGTGGGTCGAGGCATATCGCTACTACTGGGCGCAGTGAGCGTCGGCACCTTCAAGACCGAGAGGGCTCGCATGACTGCTGCTGTACGGAGCGAGGACGAGGCGTCGTTGCGAGGCCTGATCGAGCGATGTTCCGAGCTGAAGGGCGAACTCGTCGCCTTCGCGCGGAGCGCGCGCTTCGACCGGTGGTTGACTCCCCTCCTGCTGGAGGGCGCGGGCCCTGAGCGGCTGCTGGATGAGGGTGAGGCAATCCGGATCACCGACCATTTCATCCTGCGGTACCGCTTGCCGGACGGTTCGACCGTGGTGGACCGGTTCGTCGCCGGGCGGCGGGACCTGACCGAAGCCGATCGGGCGATGCTGCTCGGCTGGCGTGCCCCCATCGAAGGCATCTTCGAGATCCAGCGCAAGGACGGGGACGCCGTCGTCCTGCTGAACCTGGTCGACGACCTGGAGTACCGAACGTACTCGAACGTCGGGCGGGCGGCCTTTCGCGGAGTGTCCGCCGGAGGATTTCTCCTCGCCTGCCTGGTGCCCGTCCACTCGGCCGAGGGGGCGTGGCTGATCTCAGGTGCGATGTCGTCCTACCCGAAATCCAGCGCCGGCGAGATCGCCCGGGCAGCACTCCAGCTGGCCACCAACCACCCTGAACTGGTCTTCCGCAACCCCGAGAAGATCGTGCAGGGATGGGAGTCGATGCGGGAGGACCGGGCCGCGTTCATCCAGTTTTGCGGCAGCGACGAACTGGTCCTCCACCCTGCCGAAGCCGAGGACCGGCTCAACGCCTACTACCGGCACCGGCAGGAGGCCGCCGCCGCCGAGCGGCCCGACCGGGCCCGGGGCAGGCAGCTGCCCGGCCTGGCCTTCCCGGCCTTCGAACTGCCGCAGGCCCTCGCGGACTCGGACACCATCGGCGTCATCTACGACGAGGTCGACGGACTCAACTTCTACGCTGACTACGGGATGCTGCGGGATCTCTTCGCAGACCCGACCCTCGCCGGCCGCAGGCATTACCAGGACGCGCTGCGCGCATACCTGCGCGAGGAGTCGATCGCGCCGCTGCCGATCCGCCGCCTGGCCGCCGCCTACCCGGAGACGGTCGACGCGGTGTTCCGGAAGCTGCTGCGGAAGCCCGGATTCACCTGGGCCGAGCACGGTGAGGAACTGCTGCGCCGGCGCAAGCCCTGGTACTACGCGCAGGAGCCCCGACCGGGCGTATCCGTGATCGGCGAGCGACTGAGCGAGCTCACGGCCGGCAACCGACGGCGAAAGCTCACGAGGGCGCGGCGCGTCTCGGCGGCCTCATCCGGGTGAAATGCTGGCGAGCCTGATGCCCGTACGGGACGATGAAGTAGCGTCGGATCGTCGTCTGGAGCCGAGGAGGTGCCGCATGTCGTACGAGCCCAAACTGGCTGCCGCGTTGTCCGGTGCAACTCTGCGGCAGCTGTCGCACTGGCGGCGGGCCACCGGCGAGCGCGGCGCTGTCCTGGTGCCGGAGATCTCGGCGTCCCGTCCGATCCTCTACTCCTTTCGCGACGTGGTCGCTCTCCGAGCCTGTGTCCGTCTTCGCGAGGAGGCGTCTCTCCAGAAGATCAGGCGGGCACTGAGCACGCTACGCGAGGGCCTCGACGAACGGGAACACCTCTCGGCCTACCGGCTGGTCGCGGGCGGTGACACGATCTACCTGGCAGACCCCGACCACGCAGTGGACCTCGTGCGGAGCAAGGGCAATGTCGTCATCCACGACATGGTGGACGTGCTCGCACCCTTCTATCGTGGGGGTCGACGCATCCCGGACCTCCTTGAACCCCGGCCGCACGTGTCTATCGACCCTGCCGTGCGAGGCGGCGAGCCCGTCGTCGAAGGGACACGCATCCCGGCGACAGAGGTCGCCGCTCTCCTACGGGACGGCGTGCCACCTGAGCAGATCGGCGACTACTACCCGGGCGTCACAGCAGAGGCAGCACGCGACGCTGCGGACTTCGCCGACTATGTCGACAGTTACGAGGATGCGGAAATCCGGCAGGCGGCGTCTTGAAGCTGCTGCTCGACGAGAATGTGCCGCTTCCCATGGCGCGGATCGTGCGGCTCCTTCTGAAGCACCACGTCGTCGAGCACGTAGCCGAACTCAGCGGCTGGGCGGGAACCAGGGACGTCGACCTCTATGCGCGTGCGGCAGCGGACGGCTTTCAGATCGTTGTCACGAATGACACGAAGCAACTGAGCCGCCCGCTCGAAGTAGTCGCCATCGCAGAGTCGAGCCTGCATCGCATCGAGTACCGCCAGAATCACAAGCACGGCGGGTTGGTGGGTCTCGGTGCAGCTATCGCCACTGTGTGCGCCGGCCTGCCCCATGCCTTGGCCGAACTCGACCAGGCGGACAGCCAGCGCCTGATCTCGCTGAATGCGGTCGACCCGTCCCAGCAGAGCCGCTTGCGGATCGTCGATCCTGCCAGCGCCCCGCCCAAGTTCTGGCCCACCGACTCACAGGGGTAGTGGCATCAGGGTGAACCGGCGGAACATCACGGCCACAAGTACGCCATCGACGCGATGCTCGCAGCCACCGCGCACGCGGAACACGGCGACGTGACCGTGGTGACCAGCGATGTCGACGCCCTGCGCCGCCTGTGTCACCGCCGCATCGCGGTCGAGCCGATCTGACCCACTCGACCCGCTCGCTCCGGCCCTGGGACGCGTTTCCGCAGTTCGGGCTGCGCCCCGGTCGGATTCAACGCAGCAGCCAGCTCAGCAGGGCCGCCGCCGTGAACACCGCGCCCGACGCCAGACAGACCGCGCGCGGGGTCAGCCACCCGGGGCCCTCCGGGACGGGCTCCGGGGGCCGGGACTGCGGGGCCGGGGCCAGCAACGCGTCCGCGAAGGCCTCGGCGGTCGGCGGTCGGTCCGCCGGCTCGACGGACATCGCGGTCCGTAGCAGCAGGGCGACGTTCGGCGGGAGCTCCGCTCCGGCCGGGAGCGCCGGCAGCGTCGGGGCGGTCGGCAGGTCGGTCATCATCGCGGTGGCGCGGCCGCCCGGGCCGAACGGCTTCTGCCCGGTCAGCAGCTCGTAGGCCACGACGGCCAACGCGTACACGTCGGCCCTCCCGTCGAACCCGCCGGTCTGGAAGGCCTGTTCCGGTGCCATGTACGCGGGCGTGCCCGTGGTCACCGTCAGCCCGGACGCGTCGGCCAGTTGCTTGGCGCTGCCCAGGTCCGCCACCAGCACCGCGGCGGGTGCGGGGCCCGCGGCGAGCAGCAGGTTGGACGGCTTGACGTCGCGGTGCACCACGCCCGCCTCGTGCAGGACCTGGACGGCGTAGCCCGCCTCCGCGGCCAGCCGCAGCGCCTCCTGCGGGTCGCACTGCCCGACCCGGTCCGCCAGGGTGCCGCCGCGTACGTAGTCCATCACGAAGTAGGGCCGGTCCTCCTGCACCCCGACGTCGTGCACCCGGACCACCCGCGGGCTGGCGATCCGGCGCAGCAGCCTCGCCTCCGCCAGGAACCGCTCGCGCACATCGGCGTTGGCGGCCCAGTTCTCGGCCAGCACCTTCACCGCGACCTCGGTGTCGAGCTCCGGATCGTAGGCCTTCCAGACCGTCGCGAAGGAGCCGGCTCCGAGCCGGTCCATGAGGAGGTAACGGCCGAGCTTGCGCATGTGGCAGCATTCTGCCGGAGTCGGGGGGAGTGCGGAACTCCCGTTCGACGCGTGCGGTGCCGGGCGGGACGAAACGGGGGGATCCGGGTGTTCGAGGACGGCGAGCTGGAACGGCTCGTGGCAGCTGCCCGGGCGGGGGACCCGGGGTCGACGGAGTACCTGCTGGCCAAGCTGCGGCCGGTGGTGCTGCGCCGCTGCTCGCGCTTCCTGCCCCACCACGCCGACGCGGAGGAGGCCGCGCAGGACGCGCTGCTGTCCATCAGCACGCACCTGGGCGAGTACGGCGGCCACGGCTCCTTCCTGGGCTGGGTGACGGTGATCGCCTCGAACGCCGCCCGGTCCACCTACCGCTCGATGCGCCGGCGCGCCGAGGACAGCCACGCCGACCTCCCCGAGTCCGTCGACCCGCGGACCACCAGCGTCATCGCCGGGACCAGACTCGACCTGATGGAGGCACTGGCCGCGCTGGAGCAGCAGCACCCCACCCTGGTGGAGTCCTTCGTGCTGCGCGACCTGGGCGACCTGACCTACGTGCAGGTGGCCGAGGAGCTGAACGCCCCGTTGGGCACGGTCAAGGACCGTATCCACCAGGCCCGCCGCTTCATGCGCGAGCGCCTGGTCACCGGTCTGTGAACGGCGGTCCCGCGGCGGGCGGCGACCGCGTCGTCGTCCGGCCCCGGTCCGCCGTCGCCGCCCTGGTGGCTGCCGCCGCGCTGGGGCTGGCGACCGGCCGGTTCGTCCTGCCCGCGCCCCCCGGCGCCACCGCGCACCCGGCAGCGCGGTCGGGTGCCGCGGCCGGCGGGGCAACTCAGGGCGGGTCCGCGCTCGCGGCGCCCGGCGCGTCCGCCCCGACGCCCGAGTCCTCGGCCTCCGGATCCGCCTCCGCCTCGTCGACCGGTGCGACCGGTGCGACCGGGCCGTTGACGACCGCGAACCTTCTGGCACCCGCGGCGTTCGGCCCGGACGTCGGCAGCAAGCAGATCCACGTCACCGACCGGTACGGCGACGGGGTCTACGCCAACGCGGCCTGCTCCGGTGAGAAGACCCTCACCCAGACCCTGGGCGGCCCCGGTGCCCACTTCCGCGGACTGACCACCGGCACCCGCACCGCGGACGACCCCACGCGGGCCGTCGACCACGCCGACCAGGTCGCCCGCGAGGTCGCCGCCGAGGCCCAGAGCCCTTCCCGGGCACAGAACTTCAGCGAGCGCCTGCTCCTGGAGGAGGTGCCCTGCCAGGAGTCGACGCCGGGGCACTGGGTCTACGGAAGGACCACGACGGTGCGGCTCGGCCCGGACGTCACCGCGAGCTGGATGGGCACCTACCAGGGGTCCCTCAACACCACCGGTACGGCGCCCGAGGGCAAGGAGCCCTGCGGCGGCATCGCCGTGCTCCGCAGCGGCACCCACTACGGGGTGCTGGAGGTCGACGCCTGCCTGGGGACGGCCGCGATGGACCGCGTCGTCAGGACCGCTCTGTCACAGCTGTGAAACAGCCGGTCAGGGCTCCAACTTTCCCTTCTCCGGCGGCATCTCCCCGGTTGTACGAGGACGCAGCAGGCGTCCCGACCACCAGGGGGACCAGATGACCGAGAACCAGGCCGTCCAGCAGAAGTCCGTTCGCCGCAACCGGGTCGCCGCCGCGGCCTGCCTCGCCGCCGCACTGATCACGGCCAGCGTCGTCGGCACCCAGTCGGCCACCGCCGACGGCGCCGCGCGCAACACCGCGCGGCCCACGCCGGCCGCCTCCCAGTCCGCCCCCACCGGCCACCCGACTGCGGCCGCCGCCGCCGCACCCGGGCTCGGCTCCGCCCGCCTCGTCCAGAGCGAGGACTACGCCCAGCAGGGCCTGAACCCGGTCGGCGCGACCGTTGCGCTGACCGGACGCCAGGGGCTGTCCGCGTGCTCCGGCGAGGAGACGATGCGCGACCTGACGAAGGGCACGGCCACCGCGTACGCGTCCGTGACCTGGACCTTCGACACCGCCGGCCTGCTGACCGAGTCGGCCGCGAGCGCCCCCACCGGGACCCTCGCCGCCACCTGGGAGAAGCAGCTCGTCGCGCTCGTCGAGGACTGCCAGGACGAGCCCGCCGGCCACTGGCGCTACGGCGCGGCCCACACCCTGACCGTCACCGGCGGCACCGCCCGCTGGTACCCGTCCTACAGCGGCGACGGCGTGGCCGGCGGCGGGGTCGCCGTCCTGCGCAGCGGCTCCAGGGTCGCCGTCGTCGAGCTCACCGGCACCCCGGGCTCCGTCGAAGGCCTCGCCACCGCAGCACTCAAGCGCCTTTCCGCCTGACCGGCAGCCCGGCTCCGCCCGCTCCGCCGGGCGGAGCCGGCCCCGGACATCGAAGAAGCGCTCACGGCAGCCTGCGGGGCCACCGTGCGGGTCGTCGGCGAACGGGGAGGATCACCGTGCTCGGCGCCGCTGCCGGCGCCATGACGCGGGAAGCCTGCCGAGGCGGCGCATATCGCAGTATGCTTCTCGTATGTCAGCCACGACCCGCATCACGGTCACTCTCCCCAGCGAGCAGGTGGCCGAGCTGAAGAAGCTCACCGACAACGTCTCGGGGTACGTCGCCGAGGCCGTGAGCCGCCAGATCCGGCACCAGCTGCTCGGTGAGGAACTGCGTCGCTACGAGGAGGAGCACGGGGCGTTCACCGAGGAGGAACTGGCGGCGGCGAACGCCAGGATCTTCGGCTCGACCGCCCAGGACCGCTCGGCGAACGCCGCGTGAGCGACCGGATCGAAACGGTCGTCCTGGACTCCCAGGGACTGTCCGCCTGGTTCTCGCACGACCGTGGGACGCTCGCGATGATCCGGTCCTTCCACTCGATGGCGGCCGACCTGGTGGTCTGCGCCAACACCATCGTGGAGGTCGTGCATGCCCGGGTGAACACGCCGCGGCTGAACTGGGCGCTCTCGCAGGTCAGGATCGAGCCCGTGACGGAGCAGGCGGCGCGCGCCTCGGCGAAGCTCCTGATCCAGGCCGGCCTGCACGGACACAAGCACGCGATCGATGCGACCGTCGCCGAAGTGGCACTCAGACAGCCGGGCCCGGTGGCCGTGCTCACCTCCGACGTCGATGACATGGTGAAGCTCTGCGGCAGCCGCGTCCGGGTCATCGCTGTCTGAACCGTCCGGGGCCCACCCCCCGCGGGGCCGTCCGCCCCTCGCTCCACCGGCGCTTCCGACCCGCCCCCGGCGCGCGGCCGGCCTACGGGTGCGGGCGGGTGCGCTGGGCGGGGAAGGGGGCGGGCGGGGCGGCGTGGTGGCGGGCGATCTCGGCGAGGGCGTCGAGGAGGATGTCGCCGATCAGGACGGGATCGCGCCGGGTGTCCGGCGGCCGCGGGAGGTCCGGCGGGGTGGTCGGTGAGCACTCGTCTTCGAGGTGGCGAGGTGGCATGGCTCTTCCTGCCGACGGGGTGGCCTGGGACGGTCATGCCCGGCCGCACCGGGAGGGACACCCCGGGCCGGGGTGAATCGGCCGGAAATCTCGGCTCCGGGGCCGAAACTTACGCCGGTGATATACGGGCCGGGGGTATTGTCTGCCCCATGACGGCGGGCGGACGGCAGAGCGGCGGGCGGGCGGGCGCCCGGCTGCTGACGCTCTGCGCGCTGCTGGCCGGGCTGTTCCTGATGCACGGCTCGCCCACCTCGGCGGCCGGCTGCCACGAACCGGCCGCGACCGCCGCGCCGGCCGCCACCACCGCTCCGGGCGCCTCGGCCGGCGCCCACGGGCACCACGACGGCCCCGCCGCGGCGCCCGCCCTGGCCGGGCCCGGGTCCGCGCGGGACGCCGGCCGGCCGGCCGCCTCCTGCGTGTCGAACCGCGACCGGGACGGCGCCGCGCTGCCCGCTCCCGGACCGGCCGCCGCCACCCCGGCCGCCGTCCTGCCCGCCGCCCCCGCCGGTCCGCACCGGCGGTCGGCCGACGGTCCGCGGGCACCGCCGCAGGCCGGGCGGCAGCTGTTGCTGCTGGTGTGCGTCGCACGGACCTGACCGGACCCGCGCCGGGCCTCCCGCCGGAGGCCCGGGCGCGCCGCGTCCTGTCCGAACGCACCGGAAGAGAACCCACGAGATGTTCCGTACTCCCCACCCCCGCGCCCTCACCCCCACCCGCAACCGCGCCCTCGCCCGGGCCGCCGGGGCCGCCGTGCTCTCCGTCGCCCTGGCCGCCTGCGGCTCCGCCGCGTCGGGCGGCATGAGCGGGATGGACCACGGCGCGAGCCCGGCGGCCGGATCGGCCGGCACCACCGCGGCGGGCGGCGGCCACCAGGGCCACCGGATGCCCGGCGCCGACGCCGCGACCGCCGACGCCACCACCAGCACCTCCGCGCCCGGGGTACCCGCCGGCGCCGCCACCGGTGCCCCGGGCGCCGAGCGGAACGGCTACCGGCTCAGCTCCGAGGTCACGACGCTCGCGGCCGGCGCGCCCGCCGAGTACCGGTTCGCCATCACCGGGCCGGACGGCCGGCCGGTCACGGCGTTCCGCACCGACCAGACCAAGCGGATGCACTTCTACGCCGTCCGCTCCGACCTGACCGGCTTCCAGCACCTGCACCCCGAGATGGCCGCCGACGGCACCTGGACGGCGCCGCTGGCCGCGCCGACCGCCGGCACCTGGCGGGTCTACGCCTCGTTCGTCCCGGACAGCGGGGCCGGCCGGGGCACCGGTCTGGTGCTCAGCCGGACGGTGGACGTCCCCGGGGAGGGCGCGTCCGCCGCCGCCGAACTGCCGGCCGCGAGCGGCACCGCGACGGTGGACGGCTACACCGTCGCGGTCGAGGGCACCCCGGTCGCCGGGCGGGCGGGCGAGCTGAAGGTGACCGTGAGCAAGGACGGCAGGCCGGTCACCGACCTCCAGCCGTACCTGGAGACCTTCGCCCACCTGACCGCCTTCCACGCCGGTGACCAGGCCTTCGCGCACCTCCACCCGGAGGCCGCGGCCGAGGCGGGCAGCACCGGCGGCCCGACCCTGGCGTTCCACGCCGAACTGCCGGCGAGCGGGGACTGGCGGCTGTTCCTGCAGTTCCTGACCGGCGGGCAGCTGCACACCGTCGGCCTGACCCTCCGGGCCGGCTAGGAGCGGGCCCGGGCAGCGCCCGGGAGGTCACCGCCGCGGCGGTGACCTCCCGGCGGCGGTGAGCGAAGATGGACCGGTGACCACACCCCGCACCGCCCCCCGCCTGATCGCCACCGACCTGGACGGCACGCTGCTCTGCTCCGGCGGCACCGTGACCGCGCGCACCGCGGCCGCGCTGGCGGCGGCGGAGGCGGCCGGCGTCCAGGTGGTGTTCGTGACGGGCCGGCCGCCGCGCTGGATGCAGCAGGTCAGTGCGCACATCGGCGGTCACGGCGTGGCGATCTGCTCCAACGGCGGCGCGGTGGTCGACGTGCGGCGCGGCGAGCTGCTGGAGTCGTTCCCGCTCGACGCGGCGGACGCGCTGCGGGTCGTGGCGGCGCTGCGGGCGAAGCTGCCGGGCACCGCGTTCGCCTTCGAGTACCCGGCCGGGTTCGCCCGCGAGCCCGGGTACGAGGTGCGGATGTGGGGCCAGGACGAGAACCATCCGATCGGCCCGGCGGAGGAGCTGCTGGGCACCGGCGGTCCGGTGCAGGGGCTGTTCAAGCTGCTGGCCAAGCACCCGGACCTCGACCCGGACAAGCTGCTCTCCGCGGCCCGGGAGGCGGCCGGCCACCTGGCCGAGATCACCCGCTCCGCGCCGATACCGCTGCTGGAGATCAGCGCGCCCGGCGTCACCAAGGCCAGCACGCTGGCCCGCTGGTGCGCCGGGCACGGGATCGACCGGAGCGAGGTGGTGGCCTTCGGCGACATGCCGAACGACCTGGAGATGCTGGCCTGGGCCGGCACCGCGTACGCCGTCGCCAACGCGCACCCGGAGGTGCTGGCGGCGGTGCCGCTGCACACCGTGAGCAACGAGCAGGACGGCGTCGCGGCGGTGCTGGAGCGGCTCCTCGGCCGCTGAGCCTCTGAGGTGCTGAGCCGCCGGGCCGCCGAGCCGCCGAGCCGCGGGGACGACGGCGGACCGCCGGGAACGGCCGCCGGCCCGGAGCCGACGGGTCGACTCCGGGCCGGGCGGGCGGGGCGGCGGGGCAGGACGGGCCGGGGCGGCTACCCGAAGCGGCCGTTGACGTAGTCCGAGGTCCGCTGGTCACGCGGATTGCCGAACAGCTGCTCGGTCGGACCGGCCTCGACGATCCGGCCCGGGGTGTCGTGGGTGGCCAGGAAGAACGCGCAGGACTGCGAGACCCGCTGGGCCTGCTGCATGTTGTGGGTGACGATCACGATGGTGAGCCGGCCGCGCAGCTCGGCGATGGTCTCCTCGACCCGCCGGGTGGAGGTCGGGTCGAGCGCCGAGCACGGCTCGTCCATCAGCAGGATGTCCGGTGTGACGGCCAACGACCGGGCGATGCACAGGCGTTGCTGCTGACCGCCGGAGAGCGAGCCGCCCGGGGTGTGCAGCCGGGTGGCGACCTCGTCCCAGAGTCCGGCCCGGCGCAGGCTGCTCTCCACCAGGTGTTCGCGCTCGTCCCTGGACACCTTGATGCCGGCCAGCTTGAGCCCGCTGGCGACGTTGTCCTGGATCGACATGGCCGGGAACGGGTTCGGCCGCTGGAACACCATGCCGATCCGGCGCCGCACCTCGGCGGGCCGCCGGCCGGGCCGGTACACGTCGTCCCCGTCCAGCAGGACCTCACCGGCCAGCGCGGCGCCGCGGACCATCTCGTGCATCCGGTTGAGGATCCGCAGGTAGGTGGACTTGCCGCAGCCGGACGGGCCGATCAGCGCGGTCACCTCCCCGGCGGGCATCGCGAGCGAGACCCGCTCCAGCACCTTGTGCGAGCCGAACCAGGCGGAGACGTCGCGGGTCTCCAGCCCGGCCAGCGGCCCGCCGTCCGGGCCGGCCGCGGGGACCGGCGGCAGGGTCAGCGTGGTCTCGGCCGCACTGCCCGCCGGGTCGTACGGGGCGGCCGGGTCGTACGGGGCGTACGGGTCGGCCGGGTCGAGGGGCGGTGCGTCGGTCATCGGTACATCCGTCATCGGTACGGTCCTCCGGGCGCGCTTCAGTAGAGGTTGGGCAGCAGGGCGGCGGCGTTCTCGTAGACCGCCCAGAGCAGCGCGCCGACCACCGGGGCGAGGCTCAGGTAGGCGGCCGAGCGGTGCCAGATCCGGGCCAGCACGGTGCCGGCCACGACGGCCCCCAGCAGTCCGAGCATCCACAGCTGCAGCGTGGCCAGGGCGCCCTTGTCGGCGGCGAGCGCCTTGTCGTAGGGGACGGTGGCGGGCCGGCCGCCCGGGTTGACCTCGGGGTCGCCGTCCAGCCGGGCGCCGATCAGCACGGTGGAGCCGGGGATCCAGGAGGAGTCCCCGGTGACCAGCACCAGGCGGTTGCGGGCCGGGTCGCTGATCGGGTGGTCGCCGTCGCCGTACACGTTGACGGTGTAGGTGAACCGGCCCTGCCCGGTGGTCGCCTCGATCTTGTCGCCGACCCGGAGCCGGGACAGCTCGGCGAACGGCGCGCCGAAGCTCGCCCCGCGCCCGAAGACCACGGCCACCCCGGTCTGCCCGGGCAGCGCGGTGTCCCGGCGGTGGCCGGGGCCGCGCATGAGGTCCCGGCCGGTGGTGCCCTCCACCACGACCGCCTGGTGCAGGCCGATCGCGGGGATGTCGAGCAGCGCGACCGGGGCGCCGTCGGCCGCCGCCCCGGTCGGGGCGACCGCCCGGGCCAGCTGGTCCCGGAAGGTCTTGTGGGCGGTGGACTGGTAGTGCCGCTCCTGGATGTGCGAGAGCGTGAAGAGGTAGCCGACGAAGCCCGTGATCAGCGCCGCCAGCAGGCTGACCGCCCACGCGCCCTGGAGGAAACGCCGCCGCGCGGGCGTGGTGGTCCCGGCCCGCGGGCCGGCCGGCGGCGGGGCCGGGGCAGCGACCGGGCCGGGGGCGGGCTCCACGGCCGGCCGGGCGCTGACCGCCGGCTTCTCCAGCGCGGGGGCGGTCACGACCGGCCCCGGGCGGCGTTGCGGCGGCGCAGCAGGCGCCGGCCGAGCAGCGGCGGGACGACGACGATCGCGAGCAGTTCGAGTGCGGTGAGCGTGGTCAGCAGCCAGTCGTCGGGCCGGCCGTCGACGGCGACCACGTTGGCCGCGACCTCGCCGGCGGCGCTGCGGCCGCGGGCGACCACCTGGCCGGTCTGCGGGTCGACGACGTCCTCGGCGGCCGGGTCGCCGTCGGCGCCCGTGCCGGCGGCCGGGTCACCGGCCGCGGGCTGGCCGGCCGCGTCACCGGTACCACCGGCCCCACCGCCGGTGCCGGTGCCGCCGGCCGTGCCGGGTCCCGTACCGGTTCCGGAGCCGGTGCCGGTCGCGCCGGGCGTCTTGGTGGTGCCGGTCTTCCCGGTGCTGCCGGTGGCGGCCGCGCCGCCGGCGGCGGAGCCGCCCGTGGCGGTCCCGCCGGTTGAGGAGGAGCCGGAACCGCTCTTCACCGCCTGGCCGTTCTGCACGGTGCAGTCGAGCGGTGCGCCCTTGGCGTCGCACGGGCTGGGCTGCGGGGCGTCCTTCAGGACGGTCAGCTCACCGGCGCTGTTGAACGTCGGGTTGGCGCAGTTGGCCAGGGTGTTGGGGTCGACGGGGCTGGCGTTGCCGGGGATGTGCTGGGTCTGCAGCAGACCGCCGCGGACGAGGTTGCGCGGGATCGGGGAGTAGCCGAGGCCGTCCGCCTCGCCCTGGCCCTCGCAGAGCACGTAGGCGAGGAAGCGGCTGAGCGCGCTGCCCTTGTCGTTGGAGAAGCGCGGCGGCGGCGGCAGTGCGGCGCCGGCCCGCGGCACGATCAGGTAGCTGTAGCTGGAGAGCGGGTAGGAGCGCGGGTCGTTCATCGAGTAGACGCCGTCGAGGTTCTGCTGCAGGTAGTCCGGGTCGTCGGCGGCGGTGCTGTCGTCGACGCCCCGGATCCTGGCCGCGGT
This sequence comes from Kitasatospora sp. NBC_01560, assembly GCF_045208415.1. Lineage (NCBI taxonomy): Bacteria > Bacillati > Actinomycetota > Actinomycetes > Kitasatosporales > Streptomycetaceae > Kitasatospora > Kitasatospora sp. NBC_01560. The sequence continues at coordinate 4,764,061 of NZ_CP109364.1, forward strand.
GAGGGCGACGGCCACGTTGGACGCGGTCGGCAGCGTGTAGTAGCCCGCCGGGTTGAGCACCTTGACGACCGGCCAGTTGCTGCGCTTGGCGAAGGCGTACTCGTCGTAGCCGATGGTGCCGAGGCCGGACGGCGCCTTGATGTAGCCGGCGACGACGTCGGAGCCGTTCTGGGCGGTCATCCGGCCGGACGGCGGGAAGAACTCGGTGTAGTCGCCGCAGGGGACGCCGTTGACGCCCTTGCAGTACTCGTCCCACTGCGCCTTGTGGGTGTGGCTCATCCAGCGGGTGAACTGGGCGGTCGCACCGGAGCCGTCGGAGCGGACCACCGGGGTGATCGGCAGGCTCGGCAGCTGCTTGCCGTAGTCCGCGGTGATCTTCGGGTCGTTCCAGTTCGTGATCTTGTTGGTGAAGATGTCGACGACGGTCTGCGGGGAGAGCCGCAGGTCGCGGACCTGCTTGCCGGCGACGACCAGGTTGTACATGAAGGTCGTCCCGCCGGCGGTGATCGGCACGTAGGAGAAGCCGTACCGGGGGTTCTCCGCCTTGCCGCCGCCGCCGGCCTGGCCGGCCTGGCCGAGGCCGGTGTCGGTCTGCGAGCGGAACGGCACGTCGGAGGCGGTGAAGTCGTCCTGGCCGATGCTCCACTGGTTGCGGCCGGCGGCCGAACCGATCGGGTTGAAGTTGATCTGGATGCCCTGCGGGGCGACGTCCTGGCGCCACTGGTCGATGGCCGGGCCGGCCCAGCTCGACCCGTCGGCGTTGAGCGCGGTGGCCGCGTGCGCGGGCAGGCTCTGCCCCAGCAGCAGGGAGGCCGCGGCGAGCATCAGGGACAGCAGCACGGCGAGCGTGCGTGCCACGGGGCGGCTTGCGGCCTCCCACGACATGGGGACTCCTCTGGTACGGAGGGTGGTTGGGTCGGTCATGAGTGGCCCCCGGCCGGTCGGGCGACGGGCACGGCCAGGCTCGCGGCCGCGGGGACGGGCACCGCCCGCCCGGTGGGGCGCCCGGCGCCGGTGGCGGCGGCCTCGGCCCGGCGGGCGCCGCGCTCGATCCGGCGCTTCTGCCGGCGCGTCAGCTGACCGGGCCGGCGGCCGCCGACGACCCGCGCGGTGACGAAGAGGACCAGCACGATGATCATCAGGGTCAGCGCCGCCGCGAAGGCGCGCGCGATCATCTCGGGGTAGGGCTGCTTGACGTAGTTCCAGATGTACAGCGGCAGCGAGACCTGGTGCCCGCTGAACGGGTTGCCATTGAACTGCGAGGTGAATCCCGAGGTCAGCAGCACCGGGGAGGTCTCCCCGACGCCGCGCGCCATGCCGAGCACCACGGCGGTGACCAGGCCGGGCCGGGCGGTGGGCAGCACGACGTTCCACACCGTCCGCCACTGGCTGCCGCCGAGCGCGTACGACGCCTCGCGCAGGGTGCCCGGGACGAGCCGGATCACCACCTCGGCGGCCCGGGTGACGATCGGCATCATCATCACGGTGAGCGCCAGCGAGGCGGCGAAGCCGCTCTTCTCGAAGCCGAAGGTGATGATCACGACGCCGAGGATGAAGAGCCCGGCGACGATCGACGGCAGGGCGGTCATCGCCTCGACGAGGGTCCGGACCGGCCGTGCCAGCCGGCCGCCGACCTCGGACATGAAGACGGCCGCCGCGATCCCCAGCGGCACGGCGAACAGCGTGGCCAGGCCGAGCTGTTCGAGCGAGCCGACGATGGCGTTGAGGGCGCCGCCCGAGGTGATCGGGGAGAGCGCGGCGGTGTGGTCCATCGACTCGGTGAAGAAGTTGAGGTGCTTGGCCGCCTCCTGGCCGCGCACCAGCACGTAGCCGATCTGGTCGCCGATCATGGCGACCACCAGCGCCCCGGAGCTCCAGGCGAGCAGCGAGACCAGGCGTTCGCGGACCATCAGCGGGCCCCACTGGAGCCGGCCGATGGTGTAGTAGCCGGCGAGGAAGAGGAGGTCCCAGCAGAGCAGGAAGCCGAGCGCGCCGCTGAACGGCAGGATCCGCTCGTAGAGCAGCCAGTCCAGGGCCAGCGAGCCGGTCAGCGCGCCGACCACGGTCAGCACGTCCTCGGCGGTGACGCCGCCGAGCTTCACCCGCTTCTCGGGGCGGGGCGGGCCGGCGGGGGCGCCGGAAGGGGCGCCGGCGGGCTCGGCGGCCGGTCCGGCGGCCGGGGCCGGCGGCAGGTCGAGGGTGGTCATCGGGGCGTCCCTTCACGGCGGAGCGGCAGCGGGCGGTGGTCGGAGCGGTCGGCCACGGTCAGTCCGCCGTCGACGCGCCGGAGCGGGACCGGTTGATCACGAAGCCGGCCGCCAGGTTGACCAGCAGGGTGAGTGCGAAGAGCACCAGCCCGGCCGCCATCAGCGCGGAGAGCGAGAGCTCGTCCGACTCGCCGAACCGCAGCGCGATCAGCGCCGAGATCGAGTTGGCGCCGTTCTCCAGCACGTGCGTGATCGCCTTGAAGTTCGGCGAGATGATCAGCGCGACGGCGATGGTCTCGCCCATCGCCCGCCCGAAGCCGAGCATCACCGCGCCGATCACACCGCCGCGGCCGAAGGGCAGCACGACGGTGCGGATCATCCCCCAGCGGGTGGAGCCCAGGGCGAAGGCGCCCTCCCGCTCGCCCTGCGGGGCCTGCGAGAAGACCTCGCGGCTGAGCGAGGCGACGATCGGGATGATCATCAGCGAGACGACCACGCCGGCGATGAAGGTGGAGGAGGTGTACGAGGTGCCGATGTCGCCGGTGCGCACCTTGAGGAACGGGATCGCGTCGCCGAGGTGGTTGGCCATCCAGCGGACGAAGCCGATGATCCGCGGCTGGAGGAAGAACAGCCCCCAGAGTCCGTAGACGATGCTGGGGATCGCCGCCATCAGGTCGACCAGGGAGACCAGCGCGGCCCGCAGCCGCACCGGCGCGTACTCGGAGATGAAGACCGCCGTGCCGAGCGCCACCGGGACGGCGATGACCAGCGCGATCACGGCGATCAGCAGGCCGTTCGGCAGCACCGCGGCGATGCCGAAGTTGTGCGCCTGGGTCTGCCACTTCTGCTCGGTGAGGAAGGACCAGCCGACCTCCCGCAGCGCGGTCGTCCCGCGCAGGATCAGGAAGAACGCGATCAGCCCCATGATCGCGAAGACGGAGAGCCCGGCCGCCCGCAGCGCCCCGCGGAACACCCGGTCTCCCGGGGTCGCTGGGGCGGTGATGACGCGGGGGACATCGGATTCTGGTGGACGTGGAGCCCCGGCGTACGGTGCCGCGGGCTCGGCGGCGGCTGTCATGGTCTGCTCTCCGGCGCGCTCGGTACGGAAGTACTCGGTACAGGGAGGCCCGGGCGGTGCTGCCCGGGGAGGAGAACTCGGCGGGGCCGGAACGGCGGCCCCGCCGAGTCGTGTCACTGCCGCTGCGGGGTCAGGGCCGGCGGCGCACCCGCGCCCAGCCCCGGGACACCGCGGACACGGCCCGCTCGCCGGCGGGGGTCCCGCCGAGGAAGAGCGCCGCCGGGCCGCCGACCAGCAGCACCAGCCCCGCGATCACCGCGACCGGCAGCAGCAGCCGCGCGGTGCCGGCCCGGTCGGCCGCGGGCGTGCCGGCCGCCACCGGGGCGGCGGCGAGCGGTCCGGAGGAGCCGCTCGGCGTGGCGGCGGGCTTGGCCGCGGCCGGTGCCGCCGCCCCGCCCGCGGCGGCGGCCGCGCCGCCGGAGGAGGTGCCGAGGCCGCTCTCCGTGCCGAGGCCGGTGCCGCCGGTGGTGCCGGAGGAGGTGGTGCCGGTACCGCCGGCGGCGGACGAACCGCCGTCGGTGCCGCCACCGGCCGTCCCGTCGGTGACCGGGGCGGTCACGCCGCCGCCGGCCGTGCCCGATCCGGTCTCCGTCCCGGAGCCCCCGGTCGTGGTCGTCCCGCCCCCGTCGGTGGCGGGCGGCGCCGGCGGGGCCACCTGGTTGCCCGGCCACTTGGCGTCCTGGCTCTCGACGTGCTTGGCCGCGTCGAGCGTCTGCTGCCGCTGGGCCCCGGTGAGGCTGAGGAAGCCCGGCGCGAGCTTGCCCGGCTCGATGCCGTACACCTGGCCGCTGCCCGCGACGGTGGTGAGGAAGCGCGTGATCGCGGCCGCCGTGCCCGTCGCCACCCCGCCGGTCGGCACCATCGCGTACTGGACGGTGGTCAGCGGGTAGGCCTGGGTGTCACGGGAGAAGGCCGTGTCGGCCGTGCCGTAGGGCAGCAGCTGGGTGCCGGTGGCGGGGTCGGTCGGCATGTCGGCCACCGCCGCCTGGAGGCCGTTGGTGCTCGGCGTGACGAAGCTGCCCGCCGGGTTGCGCAGGGCCGCCTCGGGCAGCGAGAAGGCCTTGGCCTGGGCGCTGTCCATGATGGCGAACAGCTTGCGGTCACCGCGCGCCATCGGGTCGCACTTCAGGTGGTTGCCGGTGGCCGGGTCGGCCATCCAGAGCTGGCAGGTGGACCGGTTCTCCTGGATGGTGCGCAGGACTTGGGTGAGACCGCCGAGGACGGGGTTCCACTCGAACTGCCGGGCGTGCTTGGCCGCCTCGCTGGCGTCCGTCGGACCGGTGAAGTCCTGCGGCTGGATGGCGTCCACCGGGAAGCCGGAGTAGGCGCCGCGCCGGTAGAAGGTGTTGACCTGCATCCCCCACGGGTCCTCCTCGCCGTCCAGGAACCGGACGGCCTCCGGGTCCGAGGCGATCCACGAGGTCAGCTGGTAGATCAGGTCGGTGGTGCCGCCGACGATGGTCGGCTCGAAGGTCGCCGGCGCACAGGCCGCGGGCCACTTCGAGGAGCTGCCCGCCGGGAACCGGTTGAACTGCAGGAAGTCCGGGTCCGCGAAGATGCAGCTGGGGTTGCCGTTCACCGACGCGACCGGGCTGCCCGGCGGCGCGTACGACTGGGTGAGCAGCTTGGCCAGCAGCCGGGGGGTCAGCTTCATGTCGCGCAGCTCGCGCCCGGTGTCCGGGTCGTCGACGAGGAACACCACCGAGATCGCGGTGCTCGCCAGCGGCGCGTAGACGTACGGCCGGGCCGGCGTCGCGGTGTCGGGGCGTGCGGTCAGCGCGACGTCGACGCCGGAGGAGCCGCCCAGGAACGCCGCCCGGGCCTGCGGCTCGCCGCCGGAGGAGGAGTACTGGAAGGCGAGTGGGGACTCCGCCAGGCAGAGGCCGGAACGCCACTGCTGGACGGCCCGGTTGGCCATCTCCAGGCCGGCCGCCTTGAACTCCGCGGCCCGGCTGTCGCAGTCGGCGGCGGTCGCCGAGAAGGACAGCGGGACGACGGTCCGCTTGTCCCAGGCGCACTGCTCACCGATCTGGAAGCCGGCGTTCCGGTTGCCCTCCCACTCAGCTCCGTAGGCCTCCAGCCCGCCGTCGCTCGCGGTGTTGAAGAACCCGTCGATGTCGCTGAGGTGGTCGGTGCAGTCCACGGCGCCGTTCCGCGCCTTGTACGGATCCTGGGTGTCGCCGCCGTAGTTGGGCTCGATCACCAGGGAGCACGGGTGGGTCGCGTCACAGCCGAGCGAGGGGCTCTGGGTGGCCGTCCACACCTCGATGCTGGTCGCCCCCGAGCCGTCGGCGCCGGTCGGCGCGATCGCCATGTTGGAGGGGAAGTCCGGTGTCGTGGTGCCCTCGGCCGGGGCCTTCTGGTTGAACCCCGCGGCGGCGTCGGCGTTGTAGAGCTTGCTGCCGTAGCAGTCGGTGATCTTGGGATCGACGCCGCGGCACTGGTAGACCCGGACGGCGTAGAGCGCCTGCTTCGACCCCTTGGTGACGACGGTCAGCGGGGTGCCCGAGGTGTCGACCGTCGGGGTGAACCCGCTCCAGGAGACCTGGAGCACCTGGTTGGAGAGGTCCTTGGTCTGGGCGACCGTCACGCTGCCCTCGGCGCCCTCCTCCCAGGTGTTCGGGTCCCACACCTTGGGGCCGGGCTTCGTCACGGCGGAGGACTGCGCCGCCTCGGCCTGCGGCAACGCGCCGAGGCCGATGGGGGCCACGCCGAGCGCCACCACCACCGACCAGACGAGAGCGACCGCCGGCAACCTCCGGCGCCACCTCCCGCGTCTCGCATCGGGTAGTAGTCGGAGTCTCATGACGGGCACCTCCGTGCGAACGCGCACCGCCGTGACGCGGCGCGAGAGTGGATCAGGCGGCGAGCGGGCCGGCGGTTCCGGTTCGCATCCATTCGGCCAGCCGTACATGGCCGGATCCGGTCGTACCGATGTACGAGACCCCAACGTGACGACTCTGTAGCGGAGTTGGGAACTCCGCAACGAACGGCGAGCCCGTGCCGTCGCACGGACCCGCCGCAGTGCCGGGCAGTCGGCAGGTGTCAGCTGCCGGCGGTGAAGGTCAGCGAGAAGTTGCCGACCGACTGGCCGCCCTTGAAGAACGAGGTGTTCAGCTTGGTGTCGACGAACTGCGCGCCCTCGGCGTCCACCCGGAGGTCCGCGGCGGTGACCGTCTGGGTGGCACCGGACCGGGTGATGTCGGTCGTGCCGGCCGGGTCGAGCAGCGCCACCGGAGCGGTGCCGCCCACCGGGACACCGGTGATCGCCCAGCTGTCCGCGCTGAACGCGAGCTGCTTGAAGACGGCGCTCTTGCCGGTGAACAGGTTGACGAACAGCAGGCTGCCGCCGAGCTGGACGTTGCCGTAGTAGCCCTGCAGGTTGACGTCACCGCCGGTGACCGGGAACGAGGTGGAGAAACCCGAGGCGGGGTCGTAGGACGGGGTGGCGGTCGGCAGCGGGATGACCACCAGACCGTTCAGGGCCGAGTCCTTCAGGAAGGTGGTGCTCTCGTGCACCACCACGCTGCCGGTCGGGGCCGCCGGGGCGGCGTCGGCGGCGGCCGCACCGCTCATACCGGTCACGGCGAGAACGACGGCTGCACCGGTGGCGGCAAGGCGGGCGCGGGTACGCGTCATGCTGAACTCCTTGGGAGAGGTGAGAGGTTGTGCGTGGTGCGAGCGGTCGGTCGGACCGCCCCGACAGCGCCCTCCCCCGCACTGCCCGGCGGGGGAGGAGGCCGAAGTCGTTGGGGTGCGCGCCCGGGTCAGGCCGTCGAGCCGCAGGCGGCGCCGGGGAGCCGGAGGAAGCCGTAATTCCTGACGTCGTTGGCCGCGGTGGTGCTGGTGCAGATCCAGCCCGAGGGGCCGAAGATCGCCCGCAGCGCGATGCCCTTCGCCCCGGTGCCCGCCCAGTCGCTCTGGCGCACGACGTCCCAGAGCAGCCGGCCGTAGGCACTCGCGGCGAGCGGCGCGTTGATCGTGCCGGCCGTGGCGTTGACCGGGGCGATGCCGTCGACGGCGCGCACGGTCAGGACGCCGGCCGCGTCCACCGGGGTGCTGTGGCCGTACACGGTCTGGCCGAGGTAGTGGCCGACCGAGTAGGGGATGAGCACGTTCGGGTCGTTCAGCACCGGGTCGACGCCCTGGTTGTCGGCCGGCCCGGTGGTCACGCAGGCACCGGGGGTCGTGACGCCGATCGCGCCCAGGAAGAGCGTCCGCACACCGGAGGCGGCCTGCGGCAGGTACGGCTTGACGGTGGCGTTCGGCAGCCCGGTGCCGAGCTGGGCCCAGTTGGTGACGGTGCACTGGTAGATGGCCCTGAGCTGCACCGTGGTGAGGTTGGCCGGGGCGTTGCCGCCGGACTTCGCCGCCCAGGTGACGGCGTCCTTGGCCAGCGCGACGAAGGTGTCGGAGGCCGGGTCGGACGCCTGCCGCGGCCGGTCCACCCGGACGAAGTCGACCGCACTGGGCACCGCGTTGAGCTGCACCAGGCCGTCGCCGACGCCCGCCGGGCGGGGGATCGCCGCCGCGCCCGCCCTCGGGGTGATCGTCGGGGAGCCGGTCGAGTCGAAGCTGTACAGCCGCGGCGAGGTGGTGTTGCCGCCGCCCGCCAGGAAGGCGTTGTAGTCCGTCGAGAACTGGCCGAACAGCGGGCCGGTGGTCTGCGCCCCCACCCCGACGATGTCGTCGGGCCCGGGCAGCACGGGCGGATCGGCGGCGGCCGGGCCGGCCAGGGCGGTGGCGGCGAGGGCGGCGGCGGCGAGCAGGGCTGTTCCAGCGGTCCTGCGCATGTGTCCGGCTCCTGCGGATGCGAAGGGAGGGGCGGGGCGGGCGGGTGTCGCGGTGCGGGTGTGGCCGGCGGCCACGGGCCGAAGCCCGTGGCCGCCGGGTGGTACGAGCGTGATCAGTGGGTGATCAGCTGTGGGTGGTGCTGCCGCAGGCGGCGGCCGGGAGCGGCAGGAAGCCGTAGCTCTTGATGTCGTTGGTGGCGGTGGTGTTGGTGCAGATCCAGCCGGAGGGGCCGAAGATCGCGCGCAGCGCGGTGCCGTGGGCGTCGGTGGCGGCCCACTCGGTGTCACGGACGACGTTGTAGACCACGCGACCGAAGGCCGAGGCGGCGAACGGGGCGTTGATGGTGTTGGTGGTGGTGTTGACCGGCACCAGGGTGCCGACGTTGCGCAGGGTCAGGTTGCCCGGGGCCGAGGTGGGGGTGCTGTGGCCACCGACGGTCTGGCTCAGGTACGAGGCGACCGAGTACGGGAAGACGATGTCGTCACCGTTGAGGCGGGTGTCGACGCCCTCGTTCTCCTCCGGGCCGTCCTGGACACAGGTGCCGACGGTCGGGTTGCCGATCGCGGTCAGGAAGAAGGACCGGGTGCCGGAGCTGGCCTGCGGCAGCCAGGGCTTGATCGTGGCGCTCGGCAGCGTGGCGCTGATCTGCGTCCAGTTGGTGATGGTGCAGTCGTAGATGCCCTTGAGCTGGGCGGCGGTCAGGCTCGCCGGGGCGTGGCCACCGGACTTGGCGGACCAGGTGACCGCGTCCTTGGCGAAGGCGACGAAGATGTCCGAGGCCGGGTCGGTGGCCTTCGGGGCACGCGAGGAGCGGGCCACGTCGACCTTGGAGCCCGCGGTGTTCAGCTCGGTGATGCCGGCGCCGGAGCCGTTCGGGCGGGTGATCGAGGAGGCGCCCGACTTCGGGGTGATGCTGGCGGAGCCCGTGGCGTCCCAGCTGTAGTAGCGCGGCGACGTGGTGTTGCCGAGGCCGGTCAGGTAGGCGTTGTAGTCGGTCGAGAACTGGGTCGACACGGCCTGGGTGGTGTCGGAGCCGACGCTCACGATGTCCTGGGCGGCCGGGGTGACGCCCGGGTCGGCGACGGCGGTGCCGGCGGCGACGGTGGCGACCGAGGTGGCGATGGCGGCAACGGCGAGCAGCTTGGCAGCGGTCTTGCGCATGGTCCTGTTCCTCCGGTGGGAGAGACGTGCATCGCTGTACCCGGACCCTGGTTGGGGTTCCGGGGCCGGCTGACCGCGTCCGCGGCGGCCGCTCCGGCAGAGCTGATCCTGTCGGGCGCGGTGGTACCGCCGGAAGGGACGCCGGTGGCGTCCGGCGATTGTCGACTCATCGGTTCGGACAGGTTTAGTGACTGGTCAGGACGGGCGTGGCGGGTGGGAAAGCCGCAGGTCGGAGGCCGGTGACGTTCTTCTCCAGGTGGTGGCCCGGGGTGTTGCCGGAAACCTGCGCTTCACCGGGGAGGGGGCGGGGCTCCTGCCGACGGGGCGACGGCGGAGCACCGGCGGAGAGCCCGCGAGGAGCCCGCGAGAGTGCGCGAGAGTGCGCGAGGCAGGCGGAAGGGCGCGGCGGCACGGGGGCGCAGGCGGTACGGGCGGTACGGGCGGCGCGGGCGGTACGGGCGGTACAGGGCGGGCCCGGGCGGTACAGGGCGGTACAGGGCGGGCCCGGGCGGCTCTACCAGGGCCGGCGGGCGCCCGTTCTGCGCAGCTCCTGGCCGATCCACTGGAGCCCGGTCAGGAAGCCGTCGACCCCGGCCTGGCACTGGTCGCGCCGGAGGTAGCCGCGGGCGCTGCGGGCCACCGGGCCGGCCTCGACCGCGCCGGGGCGGGTGCTGCGGACGGGCAGGTGGGCGGTCCAGACCCAGAGCCGGGCCTCGGACTGACCGAGGGTGCACCGCAGCGCGGCCCGTTCGATGATCAGTTCTCTGACCGCTTCGGCGAGTTCGTCCTCGCCCCGGTACGTCCGGACGCCGACGCCGAGCGGCCGGCCGTTGGCCGCGCGCAGGGCCCAGCCGAGACAGCGGTCGGCGGTGGGGACGATCAGCAGGCGTGGTCCGCGGCGTTCAGCGGGCGGCATCGGAGGCTCTCGACGCCGCGGTGCGCTCGGGGAGTTCGAGCGCCGGCTGCTTCGCCAGCAGGACCACGAATCTTCGGAAGGCGTTCTGGCAGGTCGCGTACCGCTCGTACGCGCGGCTGGAGCGGACCTCGGGGACGGTGCGGGAGCCGGGGACGACCCAGACCCAGCCGATGCCGTCCCGGACGTGCGTGATCCGGGCGACGAGGGCGTCGGCTCCGGCCCGTAAACCGTCGAAGCCGAGCTCGGCCTCGACGGCCGTCCGGTACGCGGCCGGGGTGATCGCCACGACGCGGCCGTTCGGCGCCTTGAGCTGCCACCGGTACCGGCCGTCCGGCGCCCGTTCGGCCCGGAATCCCCCTCGACTTGACCCTGCTGCGGTGTGACCGCGGCCCGACGCGTCCACTGCTCCCCCAGTCCGGTACCCCTCCGAGACGGGAGTAAAGCTATGTGTGCACACAAGCGCGCCGGAAGGGCAGGAAATGCACAACTTGCTCCGTTGGCCGCGAAGTTCTCCCTCGTTAAACTTTCACCGACTGCACACCAAGCGCCCCCTGCGCCCCCGTCTCCATCACAGGCCGTTCGAGAACGTGCCACGGACGACCCGTGACCTGCGCGGGGCCCCGCGCGCCCGCGCACGACACCCCGCACCCGCTCCACGTCGGCCCCGCACCGGCTGTCGGCGGCTCAGAGCCGGGCCGTCCAGCGCACCATCGTCCCCTTCCCGTACGGCCCCGGCTCGTGCCAGGCATCGCCGCCGAGGGCCTCGGCCCGCCGGGCGAGGTTGCGCAGGCCGCTGCGCCGCCCGTTCGGCGGGATGCCCACGCCGTCGTCGGTGACGGTCAGCAGCACCCCCGGCCGGCCCGCGCGGTCCAGCGACTCCGGGTCCCCGCTGACCGGGCGGCCCTCGTCGTCCAGGTGCACCGTCGCGTCGACCTCCACGCCGACCCGCGAGGCCCGCGCGTGCCGGGCCGTGTTAGAGAGCATCTCCCGCAGTGCGGCGAGCAGTTGACGGCCGGTCTTCTCACCGACCAGGCTCTCCACCGGGCCGGTGAAGGTCACCGAGGGCTTGAAGCCGAGGGCCGCCGCGGCCTGGCTGCCCTCCCGCAGGACCCTCGTCCGCAGGGTGTCCGGCGCATCGCCCTCGTTGTCGTGCTGGAGGGCGTAGATGGTGGTGCGGACCTCCTGGATGGTGGCGTCCAGCTCGTCCACCGCCTTGCCGATGCCGACCTTCACCTCGGGGACGACGGCCCGCCGGGCGGCGCTCTCCAGCATCATCCCGGTGGCGAACAGCCGCTGGATCACCAGGTCGTGGAGGTCGCGGGCGATCCGGTCGCGGTCCTGGAAGACGGCCAGCCGCTGCTGGTCCCGCTGGCCCTCGGCGAGCCGCAGGGCCAGCGCGGCCTGCGAGGCGAAGGTCTCGGCGAGCTGCTTCTCGGTGTCGGTGAACGGCGTCGCGCCGCGCGAGCGCCAGACGCAGAGACCGCCGAGCACCCGGCCCGCGGCGACCATCGGCACGGCCATCGACGGGCCGAAGCTGCGGGCCAGCCGGATCACCACCGTCGGGTCGCTGGACATGTCGTCCAGGTAGACGCTCTCGCCCTTCAGCAGCCGGGCCGCGAAGCTGTCCGGCGGGAGCAGCTCGCCGCGGACGAACTCGGCGGCCTCACCGGAGGCGTGGGCCACCCGCATCTGGCCCTCGTCCTCCCCGCCGGAGGTCGGCAGCAGGATCATGCCGAGCGCGGCGTCGGCCAGCTCCCGCACCTGCTCGGCCGCGACGGTCAGCGCGACCTCCGCCTCGTCGGTGGAGAGCAGCGCGGTGGTGACGGCGGCGGCGCCGGCGATCCAGCGCTCGCGGCGCCGGCCCTCCTCGTACAGCCGGGAGTTCTCGATCGCGACGCCGGCCGCCGCGGCGAGCGCGTGCACCACCTGCTCGTCCTCGGGGGTGAAGGCGCCGCCGCCCTTCTTCTCGGTGAGGTAGAGGTTGCCGAACACCTCCTCGCGGATCCGGATCGGCTCGCCGAGGAAGGTCCGCATCTGGGGGTGGTGCGACGGGAAGCCCGAGGAGCGCGGGTCGCTGGAGAGGTCGGACAGGCGCAGCGGCTCCGGCCGGTCGATCAGCGCGCCGAGGATGCCGCGGCCGGCCGGCAGCTCGCCGATCGCGGCGGCGGTGGCGTCGTCGATCCCGACGTGGATGAAGTCGGCCAGGCCGTGCCGGCCGGGCGCGATCACCCCGAGCGCGGCGTACCGGGCGTCGACGAGTTCGGCGGCGCCGGTGGCGATCCGGTGCAGCGTGGCGTGCAGGTCGAGGCCGGCGCCGACCGACACCACGGCCTCCAGCAGCCGCTGCATCCGGTCGGTGACGGCGGCCGCCGACTGGAGCCGTTCGGCCACTTCGGTGACCAGCGTGTCCAGCCCGAGCGAGGAGATCTCGGGCACCCGGTGGGGTGTCGGGTCCGGTGCCGGGCCGGGGGTGGCGGCGGCGGGCAGGTCTGGCGTCGGGTCCATGGGACGAGCGTAGTTTGTACGCTTTTCTGCCGGTGGTCGGCGCGGGCCCGGAACGCCGCCGGGCTCGGCCGATCGGGGCGGCCGATCGGGGCAGGTGGTCGGGGCAGGTGGTCGGGATGGGCCGACGGGCTCGGCACGCCGCCGGAGCCGACGCCCCACCTGCTCAGCGCCCCACCGGCTCAGCGCCCCACCGGCTCAGCGCCCCGCCGGCTCCAGCGGCCGGCCCGCCCCGACCGGCCCGCCCACCTCCCGCTCGCGCTCGCGCATCGCCCACAGCCGCCCGCCGGGCCGGTCGGCCAGCTCGGCCCAGCTGCCGCGCTCGGCCACCCGCCCGCCGTCCAGGACGATCACCTCGTCCACCGTGGTGGCGTCCAGGCCGGCCAGCCGGTGGGTGATCAGCACGGTGGTCCGGCCCGCCGTGGCGGCCAGCAGGTCGGCGGTGAGGGCGTCGGCGGTGGGCAGGTCGAGGTGCTCGGCCGGCTCGTCCAGGACGAGCACCGGGAAGTCCGCCAGCAGCGCCCTGGCGAGGGCGAGCCGCCGGCGCTGGCCGCCGGAGAGCCGGGCGCCGTGCTCGCCGACCATCGTGTCCAGGCCGTCCGGGAGGGTCTCCGTCCAGTCCAGCAGCCGGGCGGCGGCGAGGGCCGCGCGCAGCTCCTCCTCGCCGGCGGCCGGGCGGGCGAGCCGGAGGTTCTCCCGCAGGGTGCTGTCGAAGACGTGGGCGTCCTGCGCGCAGAGCCCGATCACCCGGCGGACGTCCTCCCCGGCCAGCTCGCGGCTGTCCACAGCCTGTGGACGGCCGGCGGCGAAGGTGATACTGCCCGCGGCCGGGTCGAGGAAGCGCAGCAGCGCCTGGGCGAGCGTGGTCTTGCCGGAGCCCGACGGGCCGACGACGGCGATCCGCCGGCCGGGGGCGAGGTCGAGGTCGACCCCGGCCAGCGCGTCCGTGCCCCGTCCCGGGTGGCGGACGGTCAGGCCGCGGACGGCGATCGGCAGCGGCTGCCCGGGCAGCGCCGCCGGGCGGGCCGGCTCGGCGACCGGCGGCGGCGCGTCCAGCACCTCGGCGAGCCGCTGCTCGGCGGCCCGGCTGCGCCGGCGGGCCTGGACGGCGAGCGGCATGCCGGTGACGGCCTCGAAGGCGGCGAGCGGGGTGAGCACCACCACCGCCAGGCAGACCGGCGCCAGCGCGCCGTCCTGGACGCCCCGGAGGCCGACCGCCGCGGCGGCGGCCACGGTCAGCCCGGTGAGCAGCGTGATCAGCCCGGTGCCGAGGGCCGTGGTGGCGGCGGAGCGGGCGGCCAGCCCGGTCAGGGCGGCGTCGGCCGAGCGGACGGCGGCCAGCCGGCCGGGCAGTGCGCCGGCGACGGTCAGCTCGGCCGTCCCGGTGAGGGTGTCGACCACGGCGGTGGCCAGCCGGCCGCGGGCCGGGGCCTGCCGCTGCTCGGCGCCGGCCGACCAGCGCGCCGACAGTGCCGGCACCACGGCCCCGGCCAGCAGCAGCCCGAGGCCGAGCACCAGGCCGGCGGCCGGCAGGAAGGCGGCCGTCGCGGCGGTGGCGGCCACCGACACCACGGCGGCGACGGCGGCCGGCAGCCGCCAGCGCAGGTAGTGGTCCTGGACGGCGTCGACGTCGGCGACCAGCCGGGAGAGCAGGTCCCCGCGCCGGAAGGCGGGCAGCCCGGCCGGGGCGAGCACGGTCAGCCGGCGGTAGACGGCAGCCCGCAGTGTGCCCAGGGTGCGCAGCACCGCGTCGTGCGAGACGAGCCGCTCGGCGTACCGGAAGACGCTGCGGCCGATGCCGAAGGCCCGGACGGAGGTGACGGCCATCATCAGGTAGAGGACGGGCGGCATCTCGGAGGCGCGGGAGATCAGGTACCCGGAGGTGGCCATCAGGCCGACGGCGCAGCCGAGGGCGAGGGCGCCGAGCAGGACGGAGAGCGCGAGCCGGGGCCGCACCGGCTCCGCCCCGGGCGCCTCCTCCTCGGCCGCGGTGACCGGGACGGGCCGGCCGCTGTGCGGCGCGCGGACCGGCGGGCGGGCGGCGGCCGGCAGTGCCGGGCCGGGCAGCCGGACGTTCCGGTCGGCCACCGCGAGCAGCGCCGGCCGGTGCGCGACCAGCAGCACGGTGCGCGCCGGGTCGGCGGCCAGCTCCCGGACGGCGGCGAGCACGGCCTGTTCGGACTCGCCGTCCAGGTGGGCGGTCGGTTCGTCCAGCAGCACCAGCGGGCGGTCGTCGGCGAGCAGCACCCGGGCGAGTGCCAGCCGCTGCCGCTGGCCGGCCGACAGCCCGGCGCCGTCCTCCCCCAGCACGGTGGCCAGGCCCTGCGGCAGGCCGCGGACGAAGTCGAGCGCGTGCGCGGCCGCCAGGGCCGTCCGCAGCTGCGCGTCGTCCGCGTCCGGCCGGTGGAGCCGCAGGTTGTCGGCGACGGTGCCGGCGAAGAGGTGCGGCTGCTGCGGCACCCAGGCGATCTGCCGCCGCCAGCTCGCCGGCTCCAGCTCGGCGAGGTCGTACGTCCGGCCGTCGGCGGCGGTGATCCGGACGCTCCCGGCGTCCGGCGCGGTGAGGCCGAGCAGGACGGCGAGCAGGGTGGATTTGCCGGCACCGCTCGGGCCGGTCAGCGCGGTGGTGCCGCCCGGGTGGAGCGTCAGTGCGGCGCCGTCCAGTGCGGGCGCCGGCCGGCCGGGGTGCACCACGGTCAGGCCGGTGGCCTCGACGGTGGCGCCGCGCAGGTCGGGTGCGGTGGTGGTGCCGGTCCTCGGCAGCGGGGTCTCCAGCACCCGGAAGAGTTCGTCGGCCGCGGTCAGGCCCTCCACGCTGGAGTGGTAGAGCGCGCCGACCTGGCGGATCGGGAAGTACACCTCGGGGGCGAGGACGAGCACCAGCAGCCCGGTCTCCAGGTCGAGCGTGCCGTCCACCAGCCGGAAGCCGACGGAGACCGCGACCAGTGCCACCGAGAGGGTGGAGAGCAGCTCCAGGGCGAACGAGGAGATGAAGGCGATCCGCAGGGTGCGCAGGGTGGCGCGGCGGTAGTCGGCGGTGATCCGGGCGATGCCGGCCGCCTGGGCGCGGGCCCGGTTGAACACCTTGAGGGTCGGCAGCCCGGCGACGACGTCCAGGAAGTGGTGCGAGAGCCGGGCCAGGGTGGTCCACTGGCGGTCCATCCGGCTCTGGGTGGCCAGGCCGATCAGCACCATGAAGAGCGGGATCAGCGGCAGCGTCCCGGCGATGATCGCGGCCGAGACGAGGTCGGCGCCGCCGATCCGCAGCAGCACGATCACCGGGACGGCCACCGCGAGCGCCAGCTGCGGCAGGTAGCGGGCGAAGTAGTCGTCGAGCGCGTCGATGCCGCGGGTGGCGAGGGTGGTGAGCTCGCCGGTGCGCCGGCCCGCCAGGTAGGCCGGGCCGAGCGCGGTGGCGTGGTCGAGCAGCCGGCGCCGCAGGGTGGCCTTCACCCGGGCGACGGACCGGTGCGCGGTCAGTTCGGTGAGCCAGCCGACCAGCCCGCGGCCGACCGCCGTCAGTGCCAGCAGCAGCAACGGGGTGGTCAGCTCGCCGGCCGTGGCGCGCTGCTGGAAGCCGCGCACCACGATCTCGGCGATCAGGCTCGCCTGGGCGACCACCAGGAGGGCCCCGGCCGTGCCGAGGGCCACCGATCCGGCGAGGAAGGCGCGGGTGGTGCGGGCGTACCCGAGGAGTCGGGGGTCGACCGGCTTCATCGCGTCAGGCCTGGTCGAGCGCGGCGGCCGGGTCGTGCCCGGGGATGTGCTGGACGCCGATCCGCTTGCGGAACACCCAGTACGTCCAGCCCTGGTAGAGCAGCACGAGCGGGGTGAAGACGGCGGCCACGATCGTCATCAGCTTCAGCGTGTAGGGCGAGGAGGCCGCGTTCTCGACGGTCAGGCTCCAGGCGGGGTTCAGCGTGGAGGGCATCACGTCCGGGAAGAGCGAGAGGAAGAGCATCGCGACCGCGGCCACGACGGTCGCCCCGGAGAGGACGAACGCCCAGCCCTCGCGGCCCAGCCCGTTGGCGACCAGCGCGCCGACGAGGGCCAGCACCGCGATCACCAGGGCGGCCAGGCTCCAGCCGTTGCCGCTGTCGGCCTGGGTCCAGATCAGGAAGGCCGCCGCAAGCACCGCCGTCACCAGGCCGAGCCGCAGGGCCGCGGCGCGGGCCCGGTCCCGGATGTCACCGACCGTCTTGAGCGCGGCGAACAGCGCGCCGTGGAAGGTGAAGAGGCTCAGCGTCACCAGGCCCCCGAGCACGGCGTACGGGTTGAGCAGGTCCCAGAAGGTGCCGACGTAGTTCTTCTGCGCGTCGATGTCGACGCCGCGGACGATGTTGGCGAAGGCCACGCCCCAGAGGAAGGCCGGGAGCAGCGAGGTCCAGAAGATGGCCTCCTCCCAGTTCCGCTGCCAGCGCTCCTCGGACCGCTTGGCCCGGTACTCGAAGGCGACGCCGCGGACGATCAGGCAGACCAGGATCATCAGCAGCGGGATGTAGAAGCCGCTGAAGAGCGTCGCGTACCAGTCCGGGAAGGCCGCGAAGGTGGCGCCGCCGGCGGTCAGCAGCCAGACCTCGTTGCCGTCCCAGACCGGGCCGATGGTGTTGATCAGGACGCGCCGCTCGGCGGTGTTGCGGGCCAGCGGCTTGGTCAGGATGCCGATGCCGAAGTCGAATCCTTCGAGGAAGAAGTAGCCGATCCAGAGAACGGCGATCAGGACGAACCAGACGTCGTGGAGTTCCATGGTCAATCGGTCCTATCGATCCTCAGTGGTCCTCGGTGGTCCCCGGTGGCGGTCACGGGCTGCCGTCCGCCGTCAGTAGGCGAAGGCGAGCGGCTTGTCGGCGTCCTCGCCCGAGGACGGTCCGCGCAGCGTCGGGTCCTCGGCGGGCGGCTGCTCGGAGGTGACCGGTCCGGCCTTCGCGTACTTGACCAGCAGCCGGACCTCGATGACGGCGAGGACGGCGTACAGCAGGGTGAAGGTGGTCAGCGCACCGATCTGGGTGCCGATGCCGACGTTCGGCGAGACGGCGCTCGCGGTGGTCATCAGCCCGAAGACGGCCCAGGGCTGGCGGCCCATCTCGGTGAAGATCCAGCCGAAGCTGTTGGCGATCAGCGGGAACCCCATGGTGAGGATGCCGATCCGCCAGCTCCACTTGGTCAGGAAGGCGCCCATCTCGCGCCGCGGGGTGAGCATCAGCCGCGGCACTTCGGTGTCCCCGGTGCGGAACTCCGGTGCCAGGAGGAACTTTCTCCGGGTGGTCCAGAGCCCGATCACACCGGCCACGAAGGAGGTCATCCCGAAACCGATCATGAGGCGGAAGCCCCAGTAGGTGACGAAGATGCTCGGGATGTAGTCCTTCGGGTCGCCGCCGTACTTGGCGGCCTCGGCGTCGGCGGTGTCGTTGATGCCGGGGACGGAGGAGCTGAAGTCGCTGTTGGCGAGGAAGGAGAGTATCCCCGGGATCTCCAGCTCCACCGAGTTGTGGCCCTTGCTGACGTCGCCGACCGCGAAGACCGAGAACGGCGCCGGTGCCTGGGAGTCCCAGAGGGCCTCGGCGGCGGCCATCTTCATGGGCTGCTGGCGGAACATCACCTTGGCGAGCGAGTCACCGCTGAGCGCGGTGCCGAGGCCGAAGACCACGGCGAGGACGAGGCCGAGCCGCAGCGAGGTCCGCATCACGGCGATCCGCTTGGGGTCGGCCGCCGCGGGCCGGCGCTTGGCCTTCCAGAGGTGGAAGGAGGCGATGCCGACCATGAAGGCGGCGCCGGTCAGGAAGGCCGCGGTCAGGGTGTGCAGGACGACGGTGACGGTGGTGTCCTGGAACAGCACCCGGGCGATGTCGGTGAGCTGCGCCTTGCCGGTGACCGGGTCGACGGTGTAGCCGACGGGGTGCTGCATCCACGAGTTGGCGGCCAGGATGAAGTAGGCGGAGAGCACGGTGCCGAGCGCGACCATCCAGATGCAGGCGCAGTGCAGCTTCCTCGGCAGCTTGTCCCAGCCGAAGATCCAGAGCCCGATGAAGGTGGACTCGAAGAAGAAGGCGATCAGCGCCTCCATCGCGAGCGGGGCACCGAACACGTCGCCGACGAACCGGGAGTAGTCCGACCAGTTCATGCCGAACTGGAACTCCTGAACGATGCCGGTGACCACGCCCATCGCGATGTTGATCAGGAAGAGCTTTCCCCAGAACTTCGTGGCGTGGAAGTACTTCTCCTTGTCCGTCCGCACCCAGGCGGTCTCCAGCCCGGCCACGATCGCGGCGAGGCTGATGGTGAGCGGGACGAAGAGGAAGTGGTAGACGGTGGTGATGCCGAATTGCCATCGCGCGATGGTCTCGTGAGCGATTGCCAGTTCCACGTCGCCCTCTCTCCAACCGACCTCTGGGAGGTCATGTTTCGGACAAACTTCACAAACGTCATCTATAGCCGCAGGCCGCTGCTTAACTACGCAAGCTTGTCCGCTTGTGAACGTGAACACGTTCACAAGGGCCAGTATCCATCATCCTTACGAGTGATTTGCAGGCGGGGTGGGATTGATCGGCGATGCTGTGCGCACAGTCTGCGGAGCGGCCCGGGGGCGCCACAACGAACGAGCGGGCAGCTGCCGAGATGATCTTGGACGATCCGGCGCTTGACAGGCGCCGGATCGTCCGGACCGTCCTGGTGGGCGCCGGCCTCGGCCCCCCGGGCACCCGATCACCTCGGGTACCCGGGGACCCCAGGTGCCTAGTGGCTGCCGTACGGGCGGGTGATGATCTCCAGGCCGTGGCCGACCGGATCCATGAAGTACAGACCCCGGCCGCCGTGGTGGTGGTTGATCTCGCCGGGCAGCTTCAGCTGCGGGTCGGCGTAGTAGGCGATGCCGGCCGCCCCGATCCGGGCGAAGGCCGCGTCGAACTCCTCGTCCGAAACGAGGAACGCGTAGTGCTGCGGGACGACGGACTCCGCCGGGATGCTCACGAAGTCGAGGGTGACGCCGTTGTCGACGGCCACCGGGACGAACGGCCCCCACGGTGTGCCGACCTCAAGGCCGAGGACTCCCGCCAGGAACTCGGCGGACTCCCGGTTGTCCCGGGCGTGGACGATCGTGTGATTGAACTGGACTGCCATGATTCGAATGCCTCCGTAAGGCACTCACGGGCTACCTCCATGCCTCACCCGGACGGTGACCGACACGCGATGCCGTGCCCCCGATCCTAAACCCCGGCGGCTCCGCCGTCAGGGCCAATTCCGCTCCGTGCCAGACTCGTTCTCCATGCGGACGAATCAGGGGATGCAGGCGGCCGTCGAGTCGATGGCCGGGCGGCTGGCCGCAGTGCCGGGCGTCGTCGGCGTGGCCCTCGGCGGCAGCCGGGCCCGCGGCGAGCACCGGCCGGAGTCGGACTGGGACCTCGGCGTCTACTACCGCGGCACGCCGGACCTCGACGCGCTGCGGGAGCTCGCCGGCCCCGGCGTCGAGGTGGCCGGCCCCGGCTCCTGGGGGCCCTGGGTGGACGGCGGGGCCTGGCTGGAGGTGGACGGCGCGGCAGTGGACTGGATCCTGCGCGACCTCGACCGGGTCGGCCGGGTCTGGGCGGACTGCCGGGCCGGCCGCTACGAGGTGGGCATCCAGGCCGGGCACCCGCTCGGCTTCTGGTCGCCCTGCTACCCCGGTGAGCTGGCCCTCGGCCGGATCCTGGCAGATCCCGCCGGCGAACTCGCGTCACTTCGGACCGAGGTGGCCGAGTACCCCGAGCCGCTGCGGGCCGCCCTGACGGCGAGCACCTGGGAGGCCGAGTTCCTGCTCGCCGGAGCTGCCAAGGGCGCGGCCCGGGACGACACGCTGTACGTCGCGCTCTGCCTCTCCCGCGCTGTCGGCATCCTGGTCCAGGCCCTGCACGCCGACGCCCGCCGCTGGTGCCTCAACGAGAAGGGCGCCTTCGACATCGCGGCCGGCCTGCCCGCCGCACCTACCGGCTTCGGGCCGCGCGCCCGCGGCCTGCTCGCGGCACCGGGCGGCACCCGCGAGGAGCTGGCCGCCACCGTCGAGGCCGCCCGCGCCCTGGTCTCCGACACCGTCGCCGCCCTCCGCGCCTCGGCATAGCGGCGGGGCGGCGGGGCGGCATAGCGGCGGGGCGGCGGGGGGCGGCGGGCGGGACGCGGGGAACCGCAAACGGCGCGCCCGCCCGCTACGGGCGGCCCAGCAGGTGGGTGCCGGCCGTCGAGGGCCCGCGGGCGGTGAAGTACTCGGTGAAGCCGCGCAGGAACTCCGCCTCGGTGATGCTGCCGTCCCCGTCCACGTCCAACTGGCGGAACCCGTGCGAGAGTTCGGCGGGGTGCACGCGCGGCCCGCCGAACACCGCCCGGTACTCGTCGGCGTCGAGGCAGCCGTCGCCGTCGGTGTCGGCGGCGGCGAAGACGGCCCGCAGCGCGGGCAGCAGGCCGCGTTCGAGGTACTCCGGCCCCCGGTCGCAGCCCGCCAGGGTCGCGGCCACGAACTCGGCCCGGTCGACGCAGCCGTCGCCGTCGGTGTCCATGGTCGAGCGGAGCTGCTCCCACCAGGCCTCGAAGGCGGCGCGCACCCGGCCGTCGGCCTCGTCGGTCAGCTCCAGCTGCCAGCAGACGTTGTGCGCCATGGCCCGGAGGTCGTGGACGGTGAGCCGACCGTCGCCGGTCTGGTCGAGCACCTGGTCGAAGAACCGGTCCAGCCGGAGCGGCCGGGTGTCCCGCCGGGGCGGACGGCGCCGCTGGGCCGGGACGCCCGGCCTCGGGTACCGGTAACGGCGGCCGTCGGGCAGCCGGGTCATCAGCGCCCGGCCGCCGCGGTGCAGCAGCAGGGAGAGCAGGGCCGCGCGGCGGGTGCGGACGAGACCGAACCGCTCGCGGCAGACGGCCGGGAGGTCGGCGACGGTGAGGGCGGTGACCACCCGGGCCGCCATCGCCCGCAGCAGCCGCCAGCCGACCGGCCCGAGCCACTGCAGCCGCCGCGGGCAGGGCGCCTCGTGCAGCATCTCGTACAGCAGGTGGCGCGCCTGGTCGGTGAACTCCAGCTGTTCGCGCGCCATCCTCCGGAAGTAGCCGGGGAGTTCGGCCGCCGTGCGGGGCAGGGTGCCCTCCGGCAGCCGGAACGCCGCGACGACGGCGGTGAACTCCCGGTACGCCGCCTCCAGCTCCCCCGCGGTGTACGGATCCCCGCCCAACTCCCGCATCGCGACGACGGACTCGAAGAGGGTGAGGAGCACCCAGGCCCGGGTGGCCGGGTCGTGGGCGTCGTACGGCCGGCCGTCCGGGGTGGTGCCGACGATCCGCCGGTGGGCGCGGTCGAGTCGGCGGACTTCGCGCCGGAGCGCCTCCTCGTCGGCCTGGAAGAGCTGCCGGCCACTGTCCATGGTGTGCTCGACCCGCCGCCAGGGGTGGCCGCGGTAGGTGGAGTGCTCCGTCATCCCCGCCGAGACCACCGGGTGGGAGGCCTGGAGCACCAGCAGCCGCCAGGCGACCAGCGCGATCCGCCATTCGCTGAGATCGCGCCGGAAGGAAGCGCCCGTCCAGGGCAGCGGCACCGACATGCAAAGGCCCCCGTACATCAGCGAATTCACCGTCGGCGGCGGCCTTCCCCCGGGTTGGTCGGCGAAACACCCGCGGAATTAAGTCGGATTTCCTTACAGGGCTGCCGGGGGACCGGATTGCCGGGTCATCGAGCCCCGGCGAGCCGGGCCAGCTCGTTCAGGTCCTCCGGCTCCAGCCGCAGCGAGGCGGCCGCCACGTTCTCCTCCAGGTGCGCGGGCGAGGAGGTGCCCGGGATCGCCAGGATCGCCGGTGAGACGGCCAGCAGCCAGGCCACCATCACCTGGGCCCGGGTGGCGCCGTGCCGCTCCGCGACCCGCCGCAGCGCCGGGTGGTCGGGCACCCCCGTGCCGCCGAGCGGGTAGAAGGGGACGAAGCCGATGCCCTTCGCCTCGCAGTGCGCCAGCACCCCGTCGCCGTGCTCGGTGTCCAGCACGCTGAACTTGTTCTGCACGGCCACCACCGGCGCGATCGCCTCCGCCTCGGCGAGCTGCGCCGCGTTGACGTTGCTGACGCCGAGGTGGCGGATCAGCCCCTCCGCCTGCATCTCGGCCAGCGCCCCGAAGGGTTCGGCGATCGACGACTGACTGGGCATCCGCCGCAGGTAGACCAGGTCGAGCCGGTCCACGCCCAGCTCGCGCAGGTTGCGGTGGACGGCCTCGCGCAGCCCGGCCCGGTCGGCCGGGTCCATCCAGCGGCCGTCGGGGTACCGCCCGGGGCCGATCTTGGTGGCGATCACCAGGTCGTCCCGGTACGGGTGCAGGGCCTCCCGGATCAGGCCGTTGGCCGAGACGTCGCGGAAGAAGTAGAACCAGGCGGTGTCGATGTGGTCGACGCCGAGCTCGACCGCCCGGCGCAGGACGGCGCGGCTCTGCTCGGGATCGCAGGCCGGGCCCTGCCAGTCCCGCATCGGCAGCTTCATCGCGCCGAAGCCCATCCGGCGCAGTCGCAGGTCACCGCCGAGCGTGAGGGAGCCGGCCGCGGTGGCATCAGGTGTGATCGTCATACCGAAACCCTCGATCCTGCTCGCACCCGCCCCGCCCGATCTGGCAAGTTGCTGCCATGAGTACCGACCGGATCATCACCCTGCACGGCGAACAGGAGCTCGTCCAGCGGGCCGGCCACCTCTTCGTCGACTCCCGCGAGGAGTTCCTGGTGGCCGCCTCCGACCTGGTCACCTTCTCCCCCGGCGTCAACACGGCCTTCCGCGAGGGCAAGCGGCCGCACGTCGTGCCCGGCCTCACCATGCGCAAGCTCTACACCCGGCGCGCCGTCGCCGACCCCGACTCGCACCGGCGGCTGCTGCGGATCGCCGCCTCCGGCATCGAGGTCCGGATCTGCGAGGGGCCGCTCGCCCGCGAGGCGATCATCATCGACCGCCGCACCGCGATCCTGGCCGGCGCCCCGGTGCGCGGCGTCCGCACGTACACCGTGGTGCAGACGCCCGAGGTGGTCGACGGCGTGCGCTCGCTGTTCCGCGCCACCTGGGAGACGGCCACCGACCTCGCCGACTGCACCGCCCCGCCGCCGCTCACCGAGCAGGCCCGGCACATCCTGCGCGCCCTCGCCGCCGGCCACACCGACGAGGCCGGGGCCCGCCTGCTCGGCCTCTCCGTGCGCACCTACCGCCGCCGCGTCGCCGAGCTGATGACCGCCCTCGGCGCCACCTCCCGCTTCCAGGCCGGGCTGCTGGCCCAGGGCCTGCTGACGGAGGGGGTCAGCCCCGCCGCTCCCCGGTGACCGCGGGACCGATCGCGAACCCCTTCGCCGGCCCCTCCGGGATCACCGCCTCCTCCCCGTACGGCGTCCGGACCGACGAGGCGTACGCGCCGCGCGCCGCGTCCGGGCCGGTGAGCACGGTGACGGCGCCGCCGTCGTCGAAGTCGTCGATGATCACGTAGACCGGGATGCCGGCCGTCGCGTAGGCGCGGTGCTTGAGGACGAGGTCGCGGCGGCGGGCCTCGCTGCCGGGGGAGACGGTCTCGACCACCAGGGCGACACCGGAGGCGAGCACGCCGAGGCCGTCGGGGTGCTCGATCTCGTCGGCGTCGTCCGGAGCCACGAAGACGTCCGGGATCAGCACCTTGAGCCCGGCGATCACATTGCCGTCCTGGGCGGGCCCGTACCCGCTCCCTCCCAGATAGCCGTAGAGCGCTCGGCTGAGCTTCCGGTTGACGCTGAAATGACGGTGCCCGCCGGTGGGCGACATCTCGATGGCTCCCTCAATGATCTCCGCCCTGAAGCCCTCAGGGACGTCCATCGCCTTCCACACCTGCCACAGCGCCTGGTCCAGGTCCACGACGGTCTCCTCGGCTACGAGCGCGGTCATTGAGACACCTCTTTCCCGTCCAGTGTGGTCGGCCGGTGCCGTCCGCACCAAGCCGCAGCCGTACGGTCGCACACGACCGGGTCGCCGGGGGGACGAACGCCCTGGCGTCACCTGATCGGGTGGTTTGACCGGCTCCGGGCGGGAACGCCGCAGGGGAGGCCGGTGGTCCGGCCTCCCCTGCGGGGTCGGGTTCGCGGCCGCCTCCCGAACGGGCGCGAACCGGCGGTGGGGGTGGTCAGGCCGACTGACCGGCCTTGCGGCGGGAGACGTAGAGCGCCGCGGCACCCAGGCTGACGGCAATGCCGGCGCTCAGCGCGAGGTACGGGGTGGCCGGGTTCGAGCCGGTCTCGGCGAGCTCGGTGGTCGACCCGCTGACCGCGCTCGTGGTCGAGGTGCCGCTCCCGGTGCCGGTCTTCGCCGTGCCGGACGTGCCGGACGTGGTCGACACCTTGGCGACCGTGCCCCCGGCCGTGGTGCCGGTGACCGGCGTGACGGAGGTGGCGGGCACGGCGGGCGTGACGGCGGCCGGGGGCTGCTCGACCGCGGGGGCCGGGTCGGTGCCCGCGGCGGGCTGCTGCGCGGCGGCGGCCCGGGCCTCGGCGAGGGCGCGGTCGGCGGCGGCCTTGGCGGCGGCCGTGGTCTTGACGGCCGTCTGCGCGGTGCCGAGCTTGCGGGCCACGTCGACCCGGGCGTCGTCGAGGGCGCCGCGCGCGGCGGTCTTGGCGTTCGCCGCGGTGGTGGCGGCGGCGTCGGCGGCCTTGGCGGCCTCGGTGGCCTTGTGCAGGCGGGTGAGGATGGCCACCCGCTCGTCGTCCGTCAGCGCCGGGTCGTCGAGCTTCGCGGTGGCCGCGGTGGCGGCGGCGAGCTCCTTGTCGGCGGCGGCCTTGACGCCGGCCGCCTTCTCGGCGGCGGCCTTGGCGGTCTCGTAGGTGCCCAGGTAGGGCTGCGAGTCGTTCATGAAGGCTTCGCAGCGGGCCTGTTCCACGGCCTCGGCGGCGACGGCCGCGTCGTACGCCTTGGCGGCGTCGGCGGCCGCCTTCTCCAGCGCGGCGATCGAGGCGCCGTCCTGCCGGGTCTGGGCCGCCGGAGCCGATTCCGCGAAGGCGGGTGCCGCGGAGAACACCGCGGCGGGCGAGATCACGGCGGCGACGAGGGCGGCCGAAACCAGAGTACGGCGGAAGTTCACGATGACCCCTCTCGGGTCGGAATACTGCAAAAGCCGTTGTCAGGGCGGTGGTTACCGCTCAGCGGGCTGATCATATGCATACGCATTCCGAACGCTCCATGCCGACTTCCGGCAACGAAACGCCCCACGAGGCTTCCTGATGTTCCGCCACCGAGGCGGTCCGCCGGGTACTCCGGGCACGCGCGCCCACGCGCACACCGGCGACGAAGGGCACCCGCGGCCGCTCAGCGCTGGTGGGGCAGCTCCACCCGGAAGGTCGCGCCGGTGCCCGGCGCGGTGTGCAGGGTGAGGGTGCCGCCGTGGGCGTGGGTGAGGGCGGTCGCGATGGCGAGGCCGAGCCCGGCGCCGCCGCCGTCGTGGCGGCTTCGGGAGGCGTCGACGCGGTAGAAGCGGTGGAAGACCAGGGCGGCCTGCTCGGCGGTGAGCCCGGGGCCGGAGTCGGCGACCTCCAGCAGGCAGAGGCCGCCCACGTCACGGCCGACGCCGATCCGCACCGGGGTGCCGGGCGGGGTGTGCTTGACGGCGTTGCCGACCAGGTTGGTGACCACCTGCCGCAGCCGGGCCTCGTCGCCGAGGACGGGCGCGGGGCCGGGCGCGCCGGCACCGGCCGGGCCGGTCAGCGCGACCGGGCGGGACGGGTCGAGGGCGGTGAGGTCGTGCAGGGCGTCCGCGGCGAGGGTGCGCAGGTCCATCGGGGCGAGGTCGAGCGGGCGCTCCTCGTCCATCCGGGCCAGCACCAGCAGGTCCTCGACCAGGGCGCCCATCCGGACGGCCTCGTTCTCGATCCGGGCCATCGTCCGGGTGACGTCCGCCTCGGTGGGCAGCGCGCCCATCCGGTACAGCTCGGCGAAGCCGCGGATGCCGGCCAGCGGGGTGCGCAGCTCGTGCGAGGCGTCGGCGACGAACCGCCGCATCCGCGCCTCCGATTCGGCGCGGGCGGCGAACGCGGCCTCGATCTGGGTGAGCATGCCGTTCAGCGCGATGGAGAGCCGGCCGACCTCGGTGCGGGCCGGCAGCACCGGCATCCGGTGCGAGAGCTCGCCGGAGGCGATCAGCTCGGCGCCCTCCTCGATCCGGCGCAGCGGCCGGAGGCCGGCCCGGACGGCGAAGAAGCCGAGCGCCGCGATCAGCAGCAGGACGGCGCCGCCGATCGCCAGGAAGGAGGTGCGCAGCCGCCCGACGGTGATGTCGATGTCCTCGCGCGAGACGGCGACCATCAGGTACGAGGGGGTCGGTGCCGGGGCGGCGAACAGGCTGCTCGGGGCGGCCGGCCGCTGGAGCGGCAGGACGAGCGCCCGCCAGCTGCGCTGCCCGCGCTGGTCGGGCAGGTCGAAGGGGGTGTCGGCGGCGGTGGCGGCGGGGTCGAGGCCGGCCAGCTGCGGCGCCGGGTCGTTCTCGGAGACCGGCTGGCGGACCACCTGCTGCACCCTGCCGTCGGCCGACAGGTACTGGACGAGGTACTGGCTGGGCAGTGCGGCCAGGTAGTTGGGGGCGCCGCGTTTGCCGGCCATCGAGGGCTGCTGCTTGGCGTCGGGCCAGGTGGTCCGGCCGGGGACGCGGTGCGAGAGCGGTTCGGCGAAGCGCTGGAGCTGGTCGTCGAGCCGTTCCACCAGTTGCACCCGGACGGTGCCGAGCACGACGGTGTCGCTGACCGCGAGCCCGGTGGTGACCAGGGCGAGTGCCAGGACGAGCAGCCGTGCGCGCAGCGACAGCCGGGTGAGCATTCGGGGCCGTCCGTCAGTTCTGCGGCGGGCGGCGCAGGGCGTAGCCGATGCCGCGGACGGTGTGGATCAGCTTGGGGCCGTGCGCCGGGCCGGAGTCGAGCTTGCGTCGCAGGTAGGAGATGTAGGACTCGACGATGGAGAGGTCCCCGCCGAAGTCGTACGCCCAGACGTGGTCGAGGATCTGCGCCTTGGAGACCACCCGGCCGACGTTGGCCATCAGGTAGTGCAGCAGCTTGAACTCGGTGGGGGAGAGCGCGACCGGGATGCCACCGCGGGTGACCTCGTGGGCGACCGGGTCGAGGGTGAGGTCGGCGACGACGAGCCGGCCGTCCTCGGCGGGGCCGCCGGCCCGGCGCAGGATGGCCCGGATCCGGGCGATCAGCTCCTCCAGGCTGAACGGCTTGGTGACGTAGTCGTCGGCGCCCGCGGCGAGGCCCTGGACCTTGTCGCCGACGCCGTCCTTCGCGGTGAGGAAGAGCACCGGCAGGTGGTCGCCGGGGTGGCCGTGGGCGGGTCCGGCGATCTGGCCGCGGCTGGTCTGCTCGCGCAGCCGCTCGACGACGGTGAAGCCGTCCAGGTCGGGGAGCATCACGTCGAGGACGACCAGGTCGGGGCGTTCGACGGCGATCAGGGCGAGGGCCTCGGTACCGCTGGCGGCGGAGGCGACCCGGAAGCCGGAGAAGCGCAGTGAGGCGGAGAGCAGCTCGCGGATGTTGGGTTCGTCGTCGACGACGAGGAGGAACGCCTCCCCCGGGCCGCCGTTGACCGCGGAGGATGCTGGTGTGGACACGGTGCCTTGCACGGGTTTCCGCCTCCTGGTCGGACGATGGTGTTCAGTTCGAGGCTAGCCCGGGGAGGCTATGCGCCATCGATGAATGTTGGATTAACACCTTATCGGGCGGACTTGGGCGAACGAACCCTTCGAGCCTGGCTGGGTGGTGTGCGTACGGATCGCCCCGCACCGGGAAAGGTTCGCGCGGCCCGGTCGCCGGAGGAGGTTCCGACCGGGCCGCGCGGGCGTCCGGAGACTGCGGGGTCAGCCGCCGGACGTGCCTCGGTTGCCCCCACCGTTGCCTCCGCCGTTCCCCCCGCCGAAGCCGCCGGCCCCGAAGCCGGCGGCGCCCTCGACGAGCTGGGTGGCGGAGTAGCCGCCGTTGGCGTCCGGGGTGCCGACCACGGTGACGCTCTGGCCGGGCTGCAGGTCGGCGACCTTGCCCTCCTTGTTGAGCTGCACCTTGGTGGCATCGCCGGTGGTCACCTTGACGGTGTTGCCGTTGGCGTCGGTGAGGTAGACGGTGGTGCCGTCGACGGCCTTCACGGTGCCCCGGGTGAAGCCGCCCTGGCCACCCCCCTGCCCGCCGGCCTGCCCGCCGCCCTGCCCGTTGCGGCGCGTGCCGTTCTGGCCGCCGGCCCCGGCGGTGCCGGCCGGCCTGGGCTGCTGGCCGCCCGAGGCCACCGTCTTGCCGGACCCGCTCGTCCCCTGCCCCTGCTGGTACCAGACGCCGCCCGCGAACGCCGCCGTGGCGATCACCGCGCCGGCCAGCACGAGGGTCGGCCAGGGCAGCTTGCGGCGCGGCGGCGCGGTCAGCTCCGCGGTGACGTCCCGGGCGTCCGGCGGGGTGGAGAGCAGGACGACCTGCTCGGCGGGCGTGCGCGGCTCGGTCCCGGTGACCGGCTCGATCTCGTTGCTCATGGATTCTCGTCCTACTCGTGGCGGAGGGCGTCGATCGGGCGCAGCGAGGCGGCCCGGTTGGCGGGGTAGCTGCCGAAGAACAGGCCGATCGCGACGGCGATGCCGAACGCGCCGAGCACCGACTCGGGGATGACCACCGGCTTGATGCCGACGATGCTGAAGTGCGAGCCGGCGATCCCGGCCAGCACGCCGAGCCCGGCGCCGATCACCGACAGCAGGGTGGACTCGGTGAGGAACTGCCCGAGGATCACCCCGCGCGGCGCGCCGAGCGCCTTGCGGATGCCGATCTCCCTGGTCCGCTCGGTGACGGTGACCAGCATGATGTTGGTGATGCCGATCCCGCCGACGAGCAGCGAGATCGCGGCCACCGCGCCGAGCAGCACCGTGAAGGTCTTCGTGGTGGACTCGCGGGCGGTGAGCAGCGAGGCCTGGTTGCTGATCCGGAAGTCCGCCTTGCTCGGGTCGGCGATCGCATGGGTGCCGAGCAGCACCCGGGTGATCTCCGCCTGGGCGGCGGTGGTGGACTCGGCCGAGGTGGCCTGCACCATGATCTGGTTGACCGAACCGAAGCCGGTGAAGGCGTTCTGCACGGTCGGCAGCGGGGCGATCACCACGTCGTCCGGGTCGGTGAAGCCGGTGCCGCCCTTGGCCTGGAGCACACCGACCACGGTGAGCGGGGTGCCGCCGACGGTGATCTGCTTGCCGACCGGGTCGGCGGTGGCGAACAGCTGCTTGGCGGTGGTGGCACCGAGCACGGCGACCTTGCGGGAGCCCAGCACGTCGTCGTTGGAGAAGTACTCGCCGTGGCCGATCTTCTGGTTGGCGGTCTCGAAGTACGCGGGGTAGGTGCCGACGATCGAGCCGGGCGTGTACGAGATGTCCCCGTACAGCGCGGTGCCGGTGGTGGTGACCACCGGGGCGACGGACTTGATCGCGGTGCTGTCCCGGTCGCTCGCCAGCGCCTTGGCGTCGGCCACCGTGAGCTTCTTCGCGGCGGAGGCGGTGCGCGCCCCACCGAAGGACGAACCCGAGCTGACCGTCAGCGAGTTGGTGCCGAGCGAGGTGATCGACTCCTTGACCGCCACCGAGGAGCCGTTGCCGACCGCGAGCAGCAGGATCACCGAGGCCACGCCGATCAGCACGCCGAGCATGGTGAGGGCGGAGCGGACCTTGTTGGCGGCCAGGCCGCCGACGGCGAAGCGGAGCATCTGCCAGAGGATCACGCGAGCACCCCCGCCGTGCGCAGGGCGGGCGGCGGCCCGTCCACCGGAGCCTGCCGGACGTCGCTGATGATCGCGCCGTCGACCAGCCGGATCACCCGCTTGGCGTGCAGCGCGACCTCGTCCTCGTGGGTGATCAGCACCACCGTGCGGCCGGTCGCGTTGAGGCCGTCGATGATCGCCAGCACCTCCTCGGTGGAGCGGCTGTCCAGGTTGCCGGTGGGTTCGTCGGCGAGCAGCATCGCGGGGGCGGTGACCAGCGCCCGGGCCACCGCAACGCGCTGCTGCTGGCCGCCGGAGAGCTCGTTGGGCCGGTGCCCGGAGCGTTCCGCCAGGCCGACCAGCGAGAGCGCGGCCAGCGCCCGGCGGCGCCGCTCGGCGGCCCGCACGCCCGCGTAGGCGAGCGGCAGCTCGACCTGGGCGAGCGCGGTGGTGCGGGGGACGAGGTTGAAGGACTGGAAGATGAAGCCGATCTTGCGGTTCCGGACGAGGGACAGCTGGCCCTCGTCCAGGTGCCCGACGTCGACGCCGTCCAGCAGGTAGCGGCCGGCGGTCGGCACGTCCAGGCAGCCGAGGATGTTCATCAGGGTGGACTTGCCGGAGCCCGAACTGCCCATCACCGCCACGAAGTCGCCCTCGTCGATGTCCAGGGTGACGCCCAGCGGCTCCCCCGTGACCTCGTCCGACGGGCCGCGCAGGGCGTGCACGGTGGCGTCACCGTGGCCGTAGGACTTGGTGAGGCTGCGGATCTGGATGACCGACGGCGGTGCGGACTCCCTCGGCTGCGGGAGCGTCTGACGTGCCATCAGCGGTTACCGCCGCGGCCGGTGCCGCCGCCCGTTCCGGCACCGGCTCCGGCTCCGACGCCGGCCACGCCCGCGCCTGCGCCTGTGCCCCCGCCGTTGCGCCCGCCCTGGCCGCCGCCGGCCCCCGGGAAGGAGCCGTTCGGGAAGCCGTTGGTGCCGCTGGTGGTGGCCAGCTCGACCTGGTCGCCCTCCTTCAGGCCCGACACCACCTGCACGGTGGTGTCACCCTCGACGCCCACTTCGACGGCGACCCGCTCGGTGGCACCGCCCTCGTGCACCACGGTGGCCGTCCGGCTGGCGCCGGTGCCCGCCAGGGCGGCCGTCGGCAGCGAGAGCGCGTTGTCGGCCTCGCCGGTGACCACCGAGACGGTCGCGCTCAGGCCGGTGCGCAGCTTGCTGGTGTCGCCGGCGATCTGCAGCGTCGCCGCGTACTGGACGGCCGCCGCACCGCCGGTGCCGCCGCTGCTCGCGGGCAGCGAACTGACCGACAGGACGGTGGCGTTGAGCTTGGTGTCGGACTGCGCGTTCAGCGTGACGGTGGCCGCCTCGCCCTTCTTCAGCTTGAGCGAGTCCAGCTCGGAGAAGTTGGCGGTGACCTGCATCCCGGTCGGGTTGGTCAGCACGATGAAACCGCTCGGTGTGCCCGAACCGGTCGTGGTACCGGTGGACTTGGTGGAGCCCGAGGTGCCCGAGGAGGTGCCCGAGCCGCCGCCGACGGTGTCGCCGACCTTGTTGGCGACCGAGGCCACCGTGCCGTCCACCGTGGCGGTGAGCGTCGTACCGGCCAGCGCCGCCTGGGCGTTGGCCAGGTTGGTCTGCGCGGTGGAGACCTGCTGCTGGGCCTGGGCGACCGCCGCGTCGTCCACCTTGGTGGTGGTGATCGTGGTGGTCTGCGGAGCGGGCGTGCTGCTCACGCCCGCTCCGCGGTCCCCACCACCGGAGCCGGAGCCCCCACCGGAGCCCGAGCCGCCGCTGCCGGAGCCCGAACCCGAGCCGCCGGAGGACTGCGCGGTACCGGGGATCTGCTGGGTGGTCGTCGTGGTGACCCCCGCCTGCGCCTTGGTGAGATTGGCGTTGGCGGTGGTCAGCGCGGACTGCGCGGCGTCCACCTGCTGGCGGGCCGCTGTGGTGTCGACGGTGGCCAGCACCTGCCCCTTGGTGACGGCGTCGCCGACCGCCACCTTGACGGCGGTGAGCCTACCGCCGGTGGTGAAGTCCTGGGCGGCGTCCGTGGGCGAGGCCAGGGTGCCGGTTCCGGACACAGTGGCCAGGACCGTTCCCTTGGTCACGGTCGCGGTCCGGACCTGAACCTTGCCGGTCGTCTTCTCGGTACCGCTGTCCAACGTGGTGTACGCCAGAGCAGCGGCGCCCACCAGGGCCACGCCGAGCGCGGAATTGACGAGGACGGCACCACGCCGTCGCGGGAGCACCTTCATGCCGGACAGCTTCGCCGGGCGCTCTTGCGGACTCCTGGGCACAGGCTGGGAGAAGGCTGACCGTCCGAATCCGGGCATTCCGGCACGGCCCGCCCGATTCGCGCGGCGGCCTTGGCTCCCGCCTGGTCAGCCGTTGGCCGAACTCCCAGCAGACTCCCAGCCGTCCCCAGCCATCCGGCAGCCTGCCCCGGCCCGGCCCCGGCGGGCGGGGGCGGGGCTCGTGGGGCCCTCCCCCGCACGGCCCGCACGGGGCTCGACAGATAGTCGTCGCGCAGATAGTCTATGGACACATCATCTGACGGAGGAGGCCCCCATGTGGGAGTACGAGCACAGCATCGAGACCGCCGCCACCCCCGCGGCGATCTGGCGGCTCTGGGCCGACGTCGAGGGCTGGGGCAGCTGGAACGCCGAGATCGAGAAGATCGCGATCGACGGCCCGTTCGCCGCGGGCAGCCTGATCACGATGACGCCGCCAGGGGAGGAGCCGGTGCTGCTGCGGATCGCCGAGGCCGTCGAGGGCGAGCGCTTCGTCGACGAGGCCCGCTTCGGTGGGCTGCTGCTGCGCACCACCCACCGGATCGACCGGATCGGCGACGGCCGCGTCCGGGTGGTGTACCGGATGGAGATCACCGGCACCGGCGCCGACGAGGCCGGGCCGCAGATCGGCCCCGGCATCACCGCCGACTGGCCCGACACCATGGCCGCACTGGTCGGGCTGGCGCAACGCTGATGGCCCTCAGCCCCGGCGAGAGCCCCGGGTTCCTGCTCTGGCACGCCACCCTCCGGTGGCAGCGCGAGATCGCCACCGCCCTCGCCCCGCTCGACCTCACCCACGTGCAGTTCGTCCTGCTCGCCTGCACCTGGTGGCTCAACGGACAGGGCGAGCACCCCAACCAGCTGACCGTCGCCCGCCAGGCCGGCACCGACGTCAAGATGACCTCCCAGGTGCTGCGCACCCTGGAGGCCAAGGGCCTCGTCGAGCGGGAGACCGACCCGGCCGACACCCGCGCCAAGCGGCTGCGCGTCACCGACGCCGGCGCCGAACTGGCCCCGCGCGCCATCGCCGCCGTCGAGCAGGCCGACGCGCAGTTCTTCCGGCCGGTCCCCGTGGCGGAGGCAGTCACCCTGCTCGGTCGGCTGGCCCACCCGCAGGACTGAGCCGGGGCGGTGGAGTGGGAAGTCGGCCGGACCGACTTCCCACTCCCGTCACCCCGGTCCGGCCGCACCCCCGGCCGAGGAGGAAGGGCTCAGTCGCAC
Source organism: Kitasatospora sp. NBC_01560 (assembly GCF_045208415.1). Lineage (NCBI taxonomy): Bacteria > Bacillati > Actinomycetota > Actinomycetes > Kitasatosporales > Streptomycetaceae > Kitasatospora > Kitasatospora sp. NBC_01560. The sequence goes on from NZ_CP109364.1 coordinate 4,797,919, forward strand.
AGGGCTGCCGTCTGCGCCTTCGGCAGTCCCACCGGGCGCGGGATGGGCATCTCCTTCTTCAGCTCCGCACCGAGGTCATAAACGTTGACGGCCACGACCAGCTGCCGCGCGCCGTCGGCGGTGGTGAGGGACATGCTCATGAAGCCGGGCCCGCTGCCGTCGGTCTCCCAGACACTGACCTTCCTGGCGTCCGGTCCCGATCCGCAGGTCACCTCCCCGCTCTGCACGCCGAGCCCGTACGCCGGCCCGGCCTCCGTGTCCTCCGAGCTCTCCGATGGCACCGTGGTCAGGAGTTCGCGCTGCTGGGCGGGGCGCAGCAGCTTGCCGGCGAACAGGGCCCGGTGGAAGCGGGCCAGGTCGTCGACGGTTGAGATCATGGCGCCGGCGGTCCAGTCGTACGACGGGCTGAACCGGGTCATGTCGCGTCCCGCGAGGTCGTAGCCGTGCAGGTGCGGGCCGTGGATGTCCGGGTCGGTCAACGGGAAGGTGGTGTCCTTCAGACCGAGCGGGGCGACGATCCGCCGGTGGATCTCGGAGGACGCGCTGCGGTGGGTGACCGCCTCGATGACCAGACCGGCGAGGAGGTAGTTGGTGTTGGAGTACGCGACGCCGCTGCCGGGCACCGGCGCGTGCCGGACGGCGCGGGCGACCACCTCCCGCGGGGTGTAGACGTAGCCCCAGTCGTGGCGCTCCAGGTAGGGGGCGAAGAACTCCGGTTCCTCGGTGGGGTCGTAGATCCGCGAGGTGTGGTTGAGCAGTTGGCGGACGGTGACGGCGCTGCCGTCGTTGCCGTTCCCCTGCACCACGCCCGGCAGCCACTTCTCCACGCTGTCGTCGAGCGAGAGCCGGCCCTCGCCCTCCAGTTGCAGGAGGACCGTCGACACGAAGGACTTGGTGTTGCTGGCGATCCGGAACCGCTGGTCCGGCCGGGCCCGCTCGCCGGTCGCCGTGTCCGCGAACCCGGCCGCCAACCGTGACTCCCGGTCCCCGTTCCTGGCGTACGCTACGACACCGGGGAATCCGTCCGCGACCGTCTGCTCGACGGCCGCCCTGAGGCCTGCGGGCGGTGCGGCCGGCGCCCGCTCCGCCGCGGCCGCCGGGAGGACTCCCGACAGCGCCACCGCGCAGATCCCCGCCACCAGTGCTGCCGCCCCCGCACGTGCCTTCACCGACTGCTCCCGTTCCTGTTCCTGTGCTGCTCTGCTCCTTTCTCAGATTGCCGGGCCGCCGTACCGGCCGCCCATCCTGCTGCCGCCCGGGTGAAGAGGGGGGTTGTCCCCACCCGAGGCCGGTACGTCGGATCCGGTGCTCCGGAGCGGGAAGTCGGCGGGTCCGACTTCCCACTCCGGGCCGCCGCCGGAACGATTCAGCCGCAATCGGAGCCGAACCGGTCGAACTCGCCGGCCTTGATGCCCTGGAGGAGATGGGCGAACCTCAGCGGGGTGGTGCGGACGATGACCTCGCCATCGTCGGACTCACGGAGCTCGACCAAGCCGTCAACGGATCGGACCTCAACGCAGTCGTCGTGCGCTCCGGAGCAGCTGGACTTCTGCCAGGCAGGGCTAGCCATGCTTAGTATCCATTTCCTTCTTCACAGATCGGATGAGGTCTCGGGAGTCCTCTTCGGAGAGGGAGGTCTCCTCCATCTGGCCGAGGATGGCCCGGAACCTTGCCACGTGAGCGGGCGCATCGAGTAGCTGACAGCCGAAGCCTGTGTCCGTCTGGACCGTGTCGAGGTCAGGAATCGGACCGGCGGCATACGTGAAATTCTCGATGGGACTCGGCAAGCCCGCCATGTCAAAGGGCAATACTCGAATCGAGATCCCAGGAGCTTCGGAGTCCTCGATGAGCGCGTCGAGTTGCGCGGAGCGAACGTGTGGCCCGTTGAACTGAATCCGCAGCGCAGCCTCATGGATGAACGCCACGTACGGCGTTGCACCCGAACGCACAACGCGCTGCCGCTGGATGCGGAAGGCCACCCTGAGGTCAACCTCGTGTCGCGGTAGCGGCGGATACGCCTGCGCAAATACAGCGGAAGCGTACGCACTGGTCTGAAGTAGTCCAGGCACGAAGGTGATCGTG